>NZ_CP138916.1:0-4359145 GCF_047122665.1 Marinobacter sp. MIT930201 | reverse complement strand
TAACGAATTCCCTCAGTTTGGCGAATTGATCGACGAACTGAGAAAGAACGACCCGACGTTCCAGCACCATTTTCGGCAGTACGCAGAGCTGGACCAGGAAATCGAAGGCCTGGAACGCAGGGATGCCCCGATCGGAGACGATCAGTTGCACCAGATGAAACAACAGCGACTGCAACTGAAAGATGATCTGTATAAGACGCTTGTAAAGAAGTCGAACGGGGCGGCATAGGTACAAGTTGCTAGGCTCAAAGGCCCCAAAACAAGGCCTCGTAGTGGTTTCCAAGTATGGGGCCGGACAGGAATCATCCATAAAATAGGTAACTACTTAAAACCGATTACGGTTTAACCCTTTGTTGTTATCGATAGATGGATGATTGAAATGAAAAGAGCCGCATCACTGTACAAAGGGTGGAGAATGAAGCGTAACTTCCTCCACCTGGTCCTGACCATGGAACCCCGTCTTCTGAAGGACGTTGGTTACCCACCTGAGCTTGTTGCACAGCGTCTGGATACACCGTTCTGGAAGTTCTGAAAAGCGAGTTGAGGCGGTTATTTCAGCACGGCTGCCTGTAGGAATCGCAGTAGTTTGTGGTTGTTCGCATGGGCAATGTTAATTCGCAGAGCGGACTCCCCGTTTTGGTCAGCCAACTCAAAAAGTTGGCTGGGCGCCAGAAAAATACCCTCTCCTGCAGCCCGCCTGCTTAGTGCCATGACGTCCACACCGTGTGGAAGCGGGCACCATAGGTAATACCCTCCCGCCGGGCTTTCGATGTTGTCCAGGCCGATGCCTCTCAACGCAGACACCGCGTCGACACTCGCATTGGCCACCCGATCCCGCAGCCTCTTCAAATGACGACGATACCGACCTTTAACGATCATCTCGTGAACAATGCGTTCCGTGGTGCTGGAGCTGTTAACCACCGTTAGCATCTTGATGTCCGTCAGCGACGTAATCAACGCGGGATTCGCCGCGATATACCCGCAACGCAGGCTGGCCGACAAGGTTTTCGAAAACGTTCCCACGTAGATTACTCGGTTCAGCGCATCCAGTGAAGCGAGGTGGGGTGTTGCCTTTGGCAGTATATCGGCAAAGGGATCGTCTTCGATTAAAACCAGATCATGCCGTTCCGCTATAGTAAGTAGTCGATGCATCTTCTGGAGCGACATGGATGTGCCCGTTGGATTGTGAGCCATCGGTTGCACGAAAAACAGCTTTGGCCTGAACTGCCGTATCTTTTCCTCCAGCATTTCCAGGTCCGGCCCGTCCGATTCCCGGTTTACGCCAATGACGTTGGCTTTCTGAAGTTTGAGTTTGCCAAACATTGGGTAATATCCTGGCGTTTCGACCAGAACAGGGTCGTTGGGCCGCACGAAATGCCGAACGATCAGGTCGAGCGCATGGTTGGCGCCAAACGTCATCAGAATCTGGTCGGGGCTTGCGCTGATTGCTCGGTCTGTCAAAGCTCGGGCAATGTCTTCCCGTAAAGCCTGAAGGCCTTGTGGTCTGCCATACTCGAAGTCGTCGGCAAGGCCGGAAGCACTGGCGTTGCGCTTGAGGTATCTGCCGATCTCCGAACTCTCCATCCAGGTCGCGGGTAGGCGGCCGTCACCTGCACGGATTTCATAGTGTTGGTTCAATTGCTCGCGCAAGAGTGACACAAGATCCAGGGCTTCTGTGACGTGTTCGGAATAGGGGACAGGTTGTGTCGGGTTAGCTGCCTGCACGTAGAATCCGGAACCCCGCCGAGGGCTGATATAACCGGTTGCCACCAGGCGATCGTAGGCATCCGTTACCGTGTTCTTTGAAACCCCATGGCTTTCGGCCGCCACCCGGATGGACGGCAGCCGAGACCCGGGCATTAGCTGTCCTGAGTCGATCTGTTGAATCAATGTGTCCGCGATGTGTTGCGCCCGGGATACTTCACTTGCCATATCAACTCCAAATTGTACCAGTAAATAGACTGGTACAGTCCGTGGTACACATGCATTAAGTGTCACTTGTCCATTTTAGTCAGCTGTCCTAGTTTGTACAGGTGCGCCATGCAGGTGTACGCGGCAATAATAAACACAATAACCACCAGTACGATGGAGAACACTATGAACGAATCGATACGCCAGAAGACCGTTGTCGGTCTTCGTCATGCCTGCAAAGGTTTGGTTGCTGCCGCCGCGATGTTTACCGGTGTGACGTCGGCCGCAGAGCTGCCTGAGGTGAACTGGCGAATGCAGGCATTGTGGGATGCAGGAACCACTCCCTACGAATTTGAGAAACGATTTGTCAGCCGTGTTTCGGAACTGACCGAAGGTCAATTTACTATCCGGCTTTTTGCTGGCGGCCAACTGGCTCCTTCGGCGCAGGCCTTTGAAGCCGTGAGGGGTGGTGCCTTTGAAATGATGAAAACGTTTGATGGTTACGAGGCAGGCTCGATTCCCGCGTTTGCATTCACAAGCACGATTCCGTTCGGGTTTCCTGAGTCGGACCAATATGAAGCCTGGTTCTATGAGCGTGGCGGCCTTGAGTTTGCCCGCGAAGCTTATGCAAAGGCAGGGCTTTTTTATATCGCACCCACCGTTTACGGCCAGGAACCCATTCACTCCAAGTTTCCGATAAACACACTGGGCGACGTTGAAGGCAAAAAAGGTCGTTTTGTCGGCCTGGCCAGCACTGTAATGGCGGAATTCGGTGTATCGACCACGCCGTTGCCGACCGCTGAAGTCTATCAAGCACTTGAAAAAGGCGTGATTGACTTTGCTGACAGGGGGGATCTGACTGCCAACCTGGAAGCAGGCCTTGGCGAAGTGGCCAAGTACGTTATCGTGCCGGGGTTTCACCAACCTACCACTGCTACCAGCTATGTTGCCAACCAGCGTGCCTACGATAAATTGCCGGATTCCTACAAGGCTGCGCTGGAAAGTGCTGCCCGTGAAGTATCCGCAGCCCTTCGCCAGCACAACGTGGCTCAGGACGCAGTTGCTCTGAAGAAATTCGAAGAGCAGGGAGCCGAAATCATCCACCTGGACGCCAATACCGTGGCGCAAGGCCGCCCAACCGCCATGAAAGCCTGGGAAAAAGCGGCTGGCGACGATGAACTGGCCAACAAGGTCCTGGACAGTCAGGTCGAGTTCATGAAGGAACTGGGACTGCTGGAATAATACCCACCCTGCCATTAATCAGAACCAGCCCGGTTCGCCGGGCTGATACCGCAGAGTGAGGAGTAGTTATGTCTATTGTTCAGGGCTACTGCAAGGCCGTCACTGGTCTGAATCGGTGGCTGGCAGTGTTGGCATCGTTGTTGGTGTTCATCATGGTTGCCGTCATCTCCTATGAGGTGGTTGCCCGTTACTTTTTCGATGCGCCCACTGTCTGGGCGCTGGAGTTGTCCACGTTATTGCTTGGCCCCTACTTTATGTTGGCTGGCCCTTATCTTCTGCACACAGCCGGACACGTCAATGTCGATATTGTTTATGGCAAATTGTCTGCAAGGGCAGCTGCCATCGTGGATACGGGCATCTACCCCGTCATCGGGTTGATTGCCTGTGTGCTGATCTACCAGAGCATTCCGGTTGCGGTTAACTCAATTGAATCCGGTGAAACGTCGTTCTCGTCATGGAATCCAGCGATATGGCCGGCAAAAACCTTGATACCGGTCGCCTTTACGCTGCTCTTGCTTCAGTCGATTGCGGAAACGTTGCAGGCAATCGTCCGAATCCGGACGGGCGGGGGGAGCGCGTCATGAGCTCGACCTTTGTTCTGTCCGCGATGTTTATCTCCCTGCTGGTGCTGCTGCTCAGCGGGATGCCACTTGCGTTCGTTCTTATATCTCTGGCTGTGCTTTTTACCGTAACGCTCTGGGGAACAGATGCTCTTGTTCTTTCGGTTTTGCAAACGTTCGATGTCATGACATCCGATGTGCTCCTCGCAATACCACTTTACGTGCTCATGGCCAGTATCCTGCAGCGGTCGGGAATCATTGAAGCCTTGTACAAGGCCATGGAACTCTGGTTCCGACGGCTACCCGGTGGGCTAGCGGTGGGCACCATCGCAATATGCACTGTGATGGCGGCGATGACCGGCATCGTTGGGGCGGCCGTTGCGGCAATGGGTATTCTGGCACTGCCATCCATGCTCCGCCGAGGCTACGACGAAAAACTCGCACTGGGCACCATTTGTGCCGGTGGCACCTTGGGCATTCTGATCCCACCGTCAATCATCACCATTGTTTACGCGGCAACCGCGCAGGTGTCCGTGGGAAAAATGTTTGCGGCGGGGATCATTCCGGGCATGGTGTTGGCAGGGCTGTACATTGCCTATGTAGTGATCCGCACCCTGTTGAAGCCGAGTGTGGCGCCACGTCCGGAGCAGGTGGAAGTATCGGTACGTGACATGTTTGCGTCGCTTAAGTCCCTGATTCTTCCGACGCTGATTGTCTTCAGTGTGCTTGGGAGTATTTATGCGGGTATTGCTACACCGACCGAGGCAGCCGCCGTTGGCGTGGTGGGCGCCATGGTTTCAGCGGCTTTGCAGCGTACCTTCACGCCCGCCAACCTGAGTGCCGCTGCAATGGATACGCTGCGCGTGACCACCATGATCATGTGGATCACCATCGGCGCCAAAATATTTGTATCGATCTTCACCGGTACTGGTGGCGCGGACTCCTTGTTGACGTTTATCCAGGATCTGGAACTGAACCGTTGGCTGGTGTTACTTGCAATGATGGGCATCCTGGTGCTGCTAGGACTATTCCTGGATGAGATCGGCATCATTCTGCTTTGTGTGCCGGTGTTCCTTCCCATTATTAACGCCTTCGATTTTGACCCGATCTGGTTTGGCGTGTTGTTCCTGATCACCGCGCAGATGGCTTATATCACCCCGCCGTTCGGATACACCCTGTTCTACATCAAAGGGGTGCTTCCTGACGGTATCGGGATGGAAACGGTCTATCGCGCCATTGTTCCTTTCCTGTTGCTTCAGATGATAGCGCTGGTCCTGTTTATGGTATTCCCGGATTTGGTGACCTGGTTGCCTAACCAGCTATCCCAACGCCTGGCTTCCTGACAAATGTAATGGAGATTCTTTAAATGCACACTCAAAACTCCCGTATATCCGGCTTTCACAAGCTTTCAATGTCAGAAAGGCTCAACAAGGTCATGGAGGTTGCTGGCCTTGATCGGAGTGTAGAGGCACAACTCTCGAATACCGGTAATCTCGAAGCGTCTGTTGTGGACTCAATGATCGAGAACGCTGTCGGTACCATGAATATTCCTCTGGGCGTTGCGACGAACATGATTGTTGACGGTGAGGACGTCCTCATTCCGATGGCAACTGAGGAATCATCCGTCGTTGCCGCCGTTTGCAACGCGGCAAGGCAATGTCGCGATTCCGGTGGGTTTACTACATCCCTGTCAGGCTCGTTAATGATTGCCCAGGTACAGCTTATTGATGTCAGTAATCCCGAATTCGCGCGACTTCAGATTCTTGAGAACAAAGAGAGGATTCGAGAAATCTGTGACCAGACCGACCCGGTATTGCTGAAACATGGCGGTGGCTATCGAGATCTGGAGGTACGGGTGCTCGAAGGGGGGCGCAACGGACCCATGGTCATTACCCATCTGATCGTCGACACCCGCGATGCGATGGGCGCAAATGCCGTTAATTCCATGGCCGAAGCGGTGGCCCCTCTGATTGCGGAATGGACCGGCGGCAAGACGTATCTCCGGATTCTGTCTAACCTCGCCGATCGTCGCCTCGCAAGGGCCAGAGCCACTTGGTCGCTGGACGCCATTGGTGGGAAGTCGGTTCGAGAGGGAATTCTGTCGGCGTTTGATTTTGCGGATATTGATCCGTACCGGGCTGCAACGCACAACAAAGGGGTTATGAATGGGGTGAGTTCCGTTGTGTTGGCTACCGGTAATGATACGCGTGCGGTTGAAGCAGGTGCTCACGCGTATGCCGCGCGGTCGGGGCAGTATCGTTCGCTGACCCGGTGGGAAGTCGATCAGGACGGTAATCTGACCGGAATGATAGAGATGCCGATGGCTGTCGGGCTGATTGGTGGGGCGACCAAATCCCATCCGACTGCCCGCATTGCATTGGAGATTATGAATACCACAACCGCTGAAAAATTGGCCAGAGTGATTGCGGCTGTCGGGCTCGCACAAAATTTCTCGGCATTGAAAGCGCTCGCTACCACGGGAATTCAGAAGGGGCACATGGCCCTTCATGCCAAGAATATCGCCGTCATGGCCGGTGCGAAAGGCCCGGAAATTGACACCGTGGCGAGAGAGCTGGTTGAGGGCGGAAAAGTACGGGTGGATATCGCTGAGGAGATCCTGCTACGTATGCGGGCTAAAGGCGTGTCATCCTGATTCGAGGCTGGCTCGTAGAAAGTCGATAAACAACCTGGCTCGACGCGGCAGGTAGTGGCGGTCTGAGTATACTGCATAGATGGAGCGCCGGGCAGGCAACGCGTCCAGTTCGAGCTTCCGCAGTTTGTCGTCCGCAAGCTCCTGCCTGATGTATGCGCGTGGGACCAGTGCGATTCCAAGGCCAGCCACAGCCGCATCAACCAATACAAGCGAATTATCGGCCACCAAGGGCCCGGATACGGCAACGCTAAAGGGGGCGTGACTTCTACCTGCAGCGCCAGCTGGAACAAATTCCCAGCTCTTCGCATCGGTGCTGAGGCTGTAAATAAGGCACTGGTGCTGTCGGAGATCTTCTACGGTTAACGGTGTGCCGGCGGACGCCAGATACATTGGAGAAGCAACAAGAACCCTTTCGAGCGCTCCCAGTCTAACCGCAATGAGCGAAGAATCCTCGGGGGATCCGATTCCGCGAATGGCAAGATCAACACCCGAGCCGACCAGGCTGGTCAACTGGTCGCTCATCTGTAATCGAATCGTCAGCTGCGGATATGCCTGCCGAAACTGGAAAATTAACGGGGCCATCACTTTCATCGACAGAGAAACCGGGCTGGCAATAACCAACTCGCCCGACAGATCGCCGGTATCAGCAACGGAATCGAGCATTTCGCTGGTCTGCTCAATGATAGAAAGGCAATAGGTGTAGAATCGCTCGCCTTCGTCCGTAAAGCTGATCGTACGGGTATTGCGGTTGATCAGCTTCGAGCCCGTCCAGGATTCGAGGAACCGGACATACTTGGATATAACTGCATTCGAGCAGTGGAACTCGTCGGCAGCAGCCGTAAACGAGCCCAGCTCGTAAATTCGCTTGAAATACTCCACACCCTTGAGGCGGTCCATGCCGGCGCTCCACATCAGATCTTGATTGATGAGGGAATTATACAGGCAAGCGCCGGTGTGTGGCTGAATTCTATCGGGCCTGTTGATCAGACCCTTTGAATCAGTTGGGACAGGGGTCTGCGCACCTTTGGCATGTTCGCCATCCGGTCCTCCGCCGTATCACGGTACCCCAATGCTGCAATGACCACGCTGCTCAGATTATCCTCGTTCAATCGCAGGACGCGATCGAGGGCGGCTGGATCAAAGCCTTCCATCGGCGAGGCATCGACACGCTCTATAGCGGCGGCGGCAAGGGTAAAGCCCAGGGCAATGTATGCCTGTTTTGCGGCCCAGGCCTGCTTGTCAGCGGCCGTTTCCAAACCATTGATGGTACCTTTGATAGCGTCAGCGAACCCGTTCAGATCGGCAATCGCAACCCCTCTCTCTGTCGCCGCCAACTCGATGTAATGATCAACCGTTGAGTCATCCAGATCCGTCTTGGTCGCAAACACCAACAGGTGGGAGCATTCCTTGACCTGTGGTTGCGGTGCAGCGTCTTCATGGATGCGCTCAAGCAGCGAGCGGTCGCTGATGACTTTGATGGTGTAGGGTTGCAACCCATAAGAGGACGGCGCCAATCGTGTGGCCTCCAGTATTCTCTCCAGTGTGCCTTCCGGGAGAGATTTGCCATTCATGCGTTTTGTGGCGTAACGCCATTCCAGGGCTTCCAGAAAATCCATAACAGTCTTCCTCTGTCGGTTTTGGTGGTTGGTTGACTGCTGACACTAAACGATGAGTTTCGGGGAATCGATGCGCAAATCGGCAAAGCAGTTTTCACGAAACGTGTGGTGATCCGTGGTCGCCGCATCGGGATGATAGGGCTCGCAACTAACGGAGAAAAAACCATGAAACAACATGCGAGTACCGCATCTCATCAACCCGATGTAACGTCCATGCTTCTGTTATTGGGCGTTGGCGTACTGATTGCCCTGATGCTGCCGCTTTCCAGGGCCGCCATGGACGTCGGCATGACACCACTGGCGTACGCCTTCTGGCAGGCTTTGGGTGGCGGTATCCTGCTGGTTCTCTGCGGTCGCCGGGGTTCCCCGGTGCGATTCAGCAGGCCCCTGATTCAATACTTTGGCATCAGCGGACTGACCGCCATTGCCGTACCCAATGCGCTGGCCTTCATTGTTGTTGCGAATATTGGGTCCGGCCTGACGGCGACTCTCTATGCGCTGCCATCCCTTGCCACCTACGGGATCTCCGTCATTCTGGGCATGGAAACACTGAGCAGGAAAAAGTCCGTTGGGCTGAGTCTGGGCGTTGCCGGTTGTGTCTGGATTCTGTCGCCCAATCCGGCGGGCATCAATCCGGACTCGCTGCCATGGCTGCTGTTAGGTATGTTGGTTCCACTGTCCCTCGCTATTGGCAATGTGTATCGCACGTCTCACTGGCCGAAAGGGGCTACTCCAGAGCAGCTGGCCCCTGGAATGCTTCTCGCCGGTGCCGTACTGATTTTACTGGTGGTCGTGGTGACTGGGGGCGCACATTCGCTGCTTGTTAGCGGGATGGATCTCTGGACCATTGTGGCCGTTCAGTCTGTCCTGACTGCGATCAGTTATCGCGGCTTCTTTCACTTACAGAAGCGGACATCGCCAACGTTTCTCAGCCAATTGGGGTTCGTGATTACACCCGCTGGCCTATTGTTCGGGATCGTTTTCTTTGGTGAGTCTTATGGTTGGGCCGTGTGGGGTGGCGTGGTGCTGCTCTTGATAGGTGTTGTACTGGCAAACGGCGCCACCCGTGAACGCAAAACCTGCAACGCGGTCAGGAATCCTGGCTAAGCGCAACGTCGTCGTCGACACGCTCTGGGCCGGACTGCTGACGCCATGCCAATAGAAATATCGCGAGCCCGGCAACGGCGGTTGTGGCACCAACATACCCTGTGGACTGCCATCCTAGGCCGGCACTGATAGCCATCCCGCCCAGCCAGGGTCCAAGAGCATTGGCCACGTTGAACGCTGCGTGGTGAGAGGCGGCGGCCAGTGTCTGGGCACCGTGCGCCACGTCCATCAGGTGGGTTTGCAGCGCGGGCCCAAGGCCAACCATCAAGGCGACCAGGAAGCACATCACCAGCATGGTCCAGATGGTTTCTGTGGCGTAGGGATACAGAAGCAGCATGCTGATGCTCCACAACAACATCCAGCCAACGCTGCGGAACTGGAGGCGATCAAACAGCCAACCTCCGAGGATGTTGCCAACGAATCCTCCGAGCCCGAAGACCGCGAGTGCGATTGGAATCCAGAAGGGATTGACCCCGGTGACTTCCAACAATGTTGGAGCCATATAGCTGAATACACAAAACATGCCGGCAAACCCGATGGAGCCGATGGCGAGCGGATACCAGATTTCCGGGCGATTGAACGCCCGGATTTCCGAGAATGGGCTTTGCCGTTCCTCTTGTCGATTGAGAGGCAGGAAAAGAACAATCATCAATCCGGTAAGGGCTGCGATAGCACCCACAAACCCAAAGGCATACCGCCAATCCAGATGTTGCCCAAGAATCGTTGCCAGTGGGTTTCCGATCAACAGCGCGAGGGTAAGCCCCATCATGACCAGGCTCACGACCTTGGCCCGTTTGTTAAAAGGTACGAGTGAGGCGGCAACCAGGGCGGCAACACCGAAATAGGCGCCATGGGGGAGGCCGGCGATGAACCGGAACACCAGAAGTGATCCGTACCCCGGCGCCAGGGCACTGGCAATATTTCCCAGCGCGTAGAACGACATCAACAGGATCAGCAGGTGCCGCCGATAAAGCCTGGCACCGCCAATGGCCAGGAGCGGCGCTCCCACGACAACGCCCAGCGCGTACGCACTGATCAAGTGGCCGACCTGTGGTTCCGTAACCCCCAGATCCGCGGCAACGCCGGGCATCAGCCCCATGATGGCAAACTCTCCCGTACCTATCCCAAACCCGCCCATGGCGAGTGAGAATATGATCAGTGTAATCCTGGCGGGAGAGTAGGGAGCTTCCTGCAATTGAGAGGGCATGGGGTGGTTGGCCTTGGCTGCAAGTCAGTAAATTTGAAACAAGGCCGCCCAGTGTGAGCTAATCCAACGCATTTCGGAATACGCGTATGTCCTCAGATCAGCCAGCCGAAGAGGAAGTCGAATAACGAGCTGAAAAAACCGCCACTGCTTTTCGCGACAGTGGTGGATTCCGAAGTGTTGTCTGAGGTCGAACTCGTTGCCTGCGATGACTCCGAAATCTCCGGATTGCCAGAAGCCGTCGGTTCTTCTGGCAACTGGTAGTCAACATCCGTTGATGTCTCTTCGGTCGCCTCGGAAGGCACATTGAGAGCCACGGAAGGTTCTGCATCAACGGTTGAGAGCTCTTCGACCGTTGATGTCTCTTCAACAATTGAGGGCTCTTCAACAGCCGCAACTGCAACGGGTTCGGTTTCAGGTTCCTCTGCGATTTGAGGTTTAGGCTTTGAATCTTGAGCTAATTCCGTTTCGGGCTGAATCACCGGCTTATCGTTTGTTGCTACGATGGTCTCCGGAGCAGGTGCTGATTCTTCTTCCAAGGTTGGCGCTTCAGTCGATACTGGCACTGGCTCCGGCTTAACCTCCGGTTCAGGCGCAGCTGCAATGGGTTGTTTTGCACTGGGTGACCCGAAACGCTGCTTGCTGATTCCCGCGTCAGCCATCGCCCCCTCACGGCTTCGCGCGCTGTTGCCAGTCACGGCATCGCCATCCTTAACGGCGATTCCCAGGGCAGACAACGTTTGTGGGTCCAGATCGCCAGTGGCCTGCAACCCCTCTCGACCGGATTGATACTTCCGGATGGCCGAGCGCAGGGTGTCGTCCATCCACCCATCGGCCTTGCCAATATCATAGCCAGCACCGTAGAGGGCATTTTCAGCAGCAAAGATGGTGTCGGCAGGATCGGCCTGAGCGACTGCACAAAAGGACACCGTCAGCGCCGCAAGAAAGCTGGGCATCCTGGTAAAACGTGAATGGCTCATGGGTGAATCTCTCCCTGATACGCTGTATTTATAGCTATTGTTTGAGTATTGAAAGTATCAGTAATTGAACATGTCGCCCATGACGCAGTTAACACAAGCGGAAAAGGGTCCTAGTTTGACGTTTTAAAGCGACGCACCAGGCCGTTAAGGTCTTCCGCCATCTCCGCCAGGGAATTGCTGGATTGGTTAACGTGGGCAATATCGTCGGTGAGCTTGTCGATGGCACTACTACTGGCCTCCACGTTCTGAGTCATCTCAGCAGCGGTCGCCCGCTGTTGCTCAGTGGCACTTGCAACCTGCGTTGTCATATCCACAATCCGGTTTACGGCCGCCATGATTTCTGACAGAGCAGCGCCAGACTTGCCGGCTTCTTCACTGGCTTCAGAGGCCATCTGTTTGGCCTTGCTCATATCAACCACCGCGCCGGCGGCACCGCTTTGCAGATTCGAGACGATTCGCTCGATATCGACCGTTGAATCCTGAACCCGCTTGGCAAGCCCCCGGACCTCATCAGCAACCACCGAAAACCCACGGCCTGCGTCTCCCGCACGTGCTGCTTCGATGGCGGCATTGAGGGCGAGGAGGTTGGTTTGTTCTGCGATAGCCTGAATAACGTCCAGTACGTTACCGATCTCACCGGATTCCTGCTCAAGCCGTTGGATGCGCTTTGACCCTGCCTCGACCTGTTCTGCGAGTCGGGAAACGGATTTAACTGCGGTCGCCACCGTTTCCTGGCCGGTTCCTGCCAGCTCGGCGGCCTGGCGTGCGGATTCATCTGTGTCACTGGTGTTGGACGCGATTTCGTCGGAGGTGGAGACCATTTCCTGCATCGCCGCCGAAACTTGAGTCACCTGGTCCCGTTGTTGTTCGGCATTGGCAGTGGTGCTGTTTGTAATGCCAGACAATGACTCAGATTCCGTACTGAGACGCCGGGACGACGCGACAATCCGGGAAATGATGTCTTCCAGGGTTTCCAGGAAGGCATTGACCGCTGAGATGAAATCGCCAATCTCGTCAGGGCGGCCCTTGGTCAGCCGGGTAGAAACGTCGCCTTCGTTATTTCCAATGTTTTCCAGGTAACCCAGAATTTCTGACCGGGCACGCTTGACGCTGTTACCCATCATACGGCTCATCAGCAGGGCGACCACCAGGCCCAGAACGACAGACGCAACGAATGCGGCGAGTGTCAGGTTGAGTGCCGTCTCGGTCTCTGCTTCCGCTTCGTCGGCCACGGTTTCGAGGGAGGCAAAAACCTCTTTCTCAAGATTCCTCGCCATGTCAGTGATTTGGGGGCCCAGTACGTCAAGCCTGTCTTCCTTTGTTCGGATCATCGCCTTTTGCTGAACCAGCAGCTCGTTGACCGAAGCCTGGTATTTCTCGAGTGCCGCTATCGCGGTATCGAAATACTGCCTGACGTAGTCGGGGACCGAATCCATGTCCAGAAACTCGAGCGCATCGGAAATATCCTCCATGGCATAACCCAATGCAGTTTCCGAGGATTCGTCGCCATCGGCAAAGAAGCGCTGTGAGGCCATTCGCATCATGAGGGTATCGTGAATCAGCTGTTCCAGAACGACGCGCAACCGGCTATCCGGTTCTCTGTTGGTAACGCCATCAATGGCCCTGCGCAGTGCCTCTGATGCTGTGGGGCCGTACTGGTCCAGTTCGTCGGCAATGATATTTTTTACTTGCTGCTTGGCGGGCACCAGTTCGCTTTTGAAGACATTCGCGTACTGCAAAGTCGCCTCTTCGATCTCTGCAACCAGTTGCACACGGTCGGCACTTTTGATCGTCTGTTGCGCTGCCGACAACTCCCTGAAGAAATCTGTCTCCAACTGCTCGAAGCGGGCCAGGATGTCTTCGTTACCGGTGGCGTAGTAGTCGAAGACTCTCAGTCTCATGGTGTAAAGGTTGATAAGCACACCGGTCGCAACGGCGGTTTCCGGTGCCAGATCCCTTGCCACCGTATCCATTCGCGCATCAAGGCTCTGAAATTCCCGGATGCTGTAAAAGGTGACGAGGGCGAACAAAAGCAGAATGAAAACAGGTGCTATCAGGAGTTTTCCGCTTACACCAAGCCGGCGTTCAATGAATTCTAGTTTTTCTACAGCCACTGGTCTGCCCCTCTATGCGTGTATGCGTGCGAGATCTCTTGGTTAACGGCTGTTCCGGCATAATCTGGAGCCGCCCAACCAATTTATTCAACGAAGTTTGCTTGGGTCGCAATCATGGGGGAAAGCTCCAGGTTCCAATGAGCCATGCCGCTTCGGCTATAGATGTAGTGCCCGCTCAGGGAATTCATTTTCGGAATGCGGGCGGGCTTGACTCCATTAAGGATGAGGGATGCCAAGCGAGCGGCGGTAATGCCCTCCTGGTGAGCTGAAATGGTGAAGCCGCCAATGGCTTGCTGCTTACCAATGTTGATATCCCAAAAGGAAAAGATGGGAACCCGGCTTTGATTGAACGCTCTGGTAATGAGTTCGTCCGGTGCGATGTAGGTGCCCTCTGCATCCCGGATGGTGTGGTGGGTGCCAACGATGATTGCATCGTACAGTTCGTGGGCCCGAACAACCGACTGCAACCAGGTGTCTTTGTCGTTGGTAAGGACGATGTCCAGTTTGGAGCCATATATTTCGGCACTTCTCTTGTCGCCGAAGTATTCATTGACTGCGTTTCGCATGGTGGGTGAGTCGTCCATTAATACAAGAAAGTGTTTATCCACTTTCAATACTTTCTGAAGATGACGGATGCTCTCCTCAAAAAATGGCCGTTCCAGCAAACCGGCGACCAAATCGTGTTCCAGGGTAGGGTGCTGCGCGGGACCGCCGTTGACACCCAGGAAAACAACCGGAATCTTCCGCTCAACCAAGTGGTTGGCCATGAGGGAGAATGCGTTGTCGTCTCCCAGAATGGCAATGTCAGGCTGGATCTCGGTAATGGATTGCTGGAGGCTGGCTACTTTTTGGGGCCATTCTGATTTCGGCAATCTTTTAGTGTCGAGGGCAAGCACGTGAATGTCGTGGTCGTCGCCCAGCACTGATTGGACGGCGGCGATGTAATCAGCGTCCCATTTATAGCCTTGATGATAGCTCTCGATAATCACCACAGTTTTGCTGAAACACAGGGGGCTTACTAGCAGAAGAGCCAGGAGGAGCGTACGCATTGGGTGTTCCTTATTATTGTCCGAGTGAAGTCTGCACCCGTTCTTTCTTGTTGAAAGCGCTTGTTTTTATCGTTATTCCGTTGAACCAAACAGGAACCGTGCCAGATCTCTAAGTCATTGTTTTATAGAAGCATTTGCGAATTGGTAGGCGTTGGGATTGGGAACATCCGCTCTGAGTGTCTGGTTTTAGCGACACAATGTTCAGAATGGGGATAAAGCTGTCTGATTTATCGGACAGTGCTGTCCTGATATCCGGACTTCGGTAGGGTAAGTTGGGACGGTCTCCGTGGCTCAGGCGTCTGTTTCGAACGTCGAGGCTCGGCGGGATGCCCAGGCGAACCCCAGTAATCCGACAATTGGGCCGGGAACCAGCAGCCAGGCCGCGTCCAGACCGATACGATCGAACAGCGCGGTGGTTGCAGCGATCGATACCACGGTAATCGCAAAGCCGATGGAATTTTGAATCGCCAGCGCGGCACCAACTACTTCCTTTGGGCAAGCTTGCGCGGACAGGGCGGAGAACTGGGGAGAATCCGCAATCACGGTCGCGCCCCAGGCGAGTAGGAGTATTCCCAGCCACATGGCAGGCAAGTCACGCCAGAAGAGAGCAAACACCACTGCGCAAACACAAGAGGAGGCCAGTGCACCGACCGCAACTTTTGCACTCCCAATACGACGTGACAGGAATCCCCCAACAAGACACCCCAAAGCGCCGATGCCAATGATACTGAACGCCATACCGGATAATCCGACGGCCGAGTATTCACTGATGAGTGCCGTATTGGCCACAAGCAGTGGTACGACCGTCCAGAACGCGTAAAGCTCCCACATATGCCCGAAATAGCCCAGGGCTGCAGCACGAAATCGATTGACCTTGAAGGCGTCAAAGACCGTCAGCGGTCGCTCGGAGGCGGTGCCCGATGATTGTTTTTTCTGGCCTGCACCTGGTAAATGAGGGCCATCTCCAAGCAGATGGATAAGAACGGCGCCAAATAGCGCAAGTAGCGATGATGCCAGGATGACGTACTGCCATGGCAGGTCCGCACCGGCTTCTCGCAATGCATGGGGCAGTGCGGTGCCGAGCGTCAGCATGGCGACAAGCTGGGCGAGGGCCTGCCCGGTCCGCTCGGGAGCCCAGCTGACGATCAACTTCATGCCTACGGGGTAGATGCCCGCCAAACTCAGGCCAACCAGGAAGCGGAACACAATGCCACTGGCCAGACCCTCCGAAAACCAGGCGAAGCAGGCATTGAACAAAGCACCGCAAGCCGCACTCACCACAAAAATAAGACTGGCACGATACCGCTCTGCCAGGCCTCCCAAAGCCATGATCATTGTGCCCAGGATAAAGCCGCCCTGAACTGCGTTGGTCAGCCAGCCAATATCAGCAGCACTGATTTGCCAACTGGTCATCAGGGTATCCGTAGCACTATTGGCGCTGAACCACAGCGATGTTCCGAACAGTTGGGCGAGGGCGATTGTCGCAACGGGGCCAAGCCTGCGCAAAAACCTTGAAGGGATGGGGGTAGCCCCCTCAAATTGTCCAGACGTCATAAATGCGCTCCATATCCGTCGCGGCCATCAGTGTAGACTGACCGGCTGGCACAGTATACTGATGCACTATTCGGCATTTGGCGTAGAAACTGGACGCCAGATGAAGTGCCCAGATGGAAAAACAGGAATGTGGCAGGTTTTCAGTGTTCGATGGAAGCGTGGTACCTTCGGGCAAGCAAACTTTATCGTTGGATATCAGAAAACTAAAGCGGGTGGATAGACTCTATGGACGTAATGATCATCGGCGCGGGGATTATGGGAACCACGTTTGCCACGTTGGCAAAAGAGCTGGCTCCTGAGTTGAATATCACCATCCTGGAGAGATTGGAGAGCGCTGGAGAGGGTAACTCGTGGGTGTTCAACAACGCCGGCACGGGACATGAGGCGAACTGCGAGCTGAATTACACGCCGGTGGACGAAGAAGTTATCTCGGTCGAAAAGGCCTTGAAGATCCATGCGCAATTCAACGTGGCCAAGCAGTTCTGGGCGCACCTGATCAAAAAAGGCGCGATCAAGGACCCCAAGACGTTCATCAATCAGACCAAGCACTGCACCATCGTCTCTGAATCCTCAATCGACGAATTGCGACTGCGGTTCAAGGAAATGTCTGCTCATCATTTTTTTGAGAGCATGCGTTTCTCAGAGGATTTCGACGAAATCAAGAGCTGGATCCCCTATTTGATGGAAGGGCGTCCTCGCCATGAAAAGATGGCTGCGACCGTCATAGAAACAGGCACGGACGTGAATTTCGGTGCTCTGACCCAACAAATGGCGAAACATGCCGCCCAGGATCTCGGTGTGAAGATTGAGTACGGCACCCACGTAAAGCGCGTGCACAAGAGCCCTGCAGGGAGCTGGCTTGTTGAAACCGAACGTCACGGAGCGCCCGTGCGCTACAAGGCCGATGTGCTGTTTGTTGGTGCGGGTGGGGGTGCATTCCCAATCCTGAAGAAAAGCCACCTGCCATTTGCAAAGCGGTTTACTGGCTTTCCAGTCGGTGGGCGTTTTCTACAAGCCCCGATCAGTGCAGAGCAGGCTGATCATTACCGGGCGAAAACCTACGGTAAAGCAAAAGTGGGCGCGCCTCCCATGTCTGTGCCGCATCTGGATCTTCGGGTGGCAGATGGCCAGCACTACTTACTGTTCGGCCCTTTCGCCTCCTTCAAGCCCGTTCTTGAGAAAGGCCGCGGATTCTTTGATTACCTTCGGGCAATGCGCCTGCATGATATTCCAGGTTTGCTGAATGTCACTCTGGAGCACTTTCCGTTGGTGAAATACCTGGTTTCAGAGACCTTCAAGGGCGAGAAGAGCATGTTCGAGGAGCTTGAAAGCTTTGCGCCCGGCCTGAGCAAAAAGTTTGAATGGAAACCGGTTCACGCTGGCCAACGGGTTCAGATTATCAAGGACGGCGACCTGCAGATGGGAACGGAAATTCTCGTGTCCAAGGACAAGACGTACGGAACGTTGTTGGGAGCATCGCCAGGGGCATCGGTTTCGCCGGAGGTTATGCTGCGGTGCCTTGAACAACTGCTACCGGCCATTTTTTCCAAAGAGGAAGCCAGGAAAGCGAAGAAAGAGATTTTTCCTGAAGATGATCTGGATACCCTGGCCACGAATCCTGATCGTTATCGGGAAATTCGTGATGCCGTTAATAAACAGTTGGGGATAGTTTGAAGAAAGGCGTTCCATGATTCCCGAGTTACAGGTCAGAATCATGGAACGCCATATCAAGAGCTCCTGAGTGGGCGGTGACTGCCCTAGACGTAGAAGTCCAAATCCTCCTGGGCTTTCAACAGATCCCGCATCTTGATGGGGTCATCGCCAAAGAAGAAGACCAGGCCCCAGTGAGTGCCGAAGGCGGACCGGTCAGGAACCGTTTCTTCCACCGGTGCAACGAGTTCGTGTGACTCAAAATAGGGGTGATCAACGCATTCCGGAGGCATTTCCAGCTTGCTGACCACGCGGCGGCGCGGATAAACACCGAAGCAACCGGCATAGCCCTTGGCATCGACCACTTCGCGTGGGAAGAATTTTTCCACTTCCTCTTTGGTGCTCTTGGGGTCAAATACCAGCATTGACGCCTGGTACGCGTTAAACCCATACGCACGTTCAATCAGCTCAAACGCCTTGAAGCCGGGTGGGCGGTAAGCAACCTCACCAAAGTACATTTCACCATCAGCAGTAACGAAGTACTCCGGGTGAATCAAGCCAAACTTAATATCGAACGTTTTGATCAGCAACTCGATCTGCTTGGTGATGGCATTACGCCAGCTTTCGAGTTGCTCGGTCGCCGGAACGAAAACGGAATAGCCCAGCGTTACGTACTCAGAGATATTGAGAAACTTGATCTTGCCGTCGTGAATCCATGCCTCAACGGCAAACTCCCAGCCGCTCAGATGGCTTTCCATGAGCAACGGATATTCTTCCGCTGGAATGTTGTCAATTTCCTCAAGCGTACGGATCATTCGATGGCCGAGGCAACCAGCCTTGTCAAACGCCTTGACGTGAATGGGGTCGTCCGGGTCGCCATCCAGTTTCAACAGGGTCTGGTTGACACGCTTCATGAAACGGACGATGTCGTCTTTCTCGTGGGCCTCCTCGAAGATCCCGACCCGAATGCCGCCAAGCTGGGCACGGCGCTTCATCAAAGCCTTGTCACGGAACAGAATCGACTGCCCGTACATGCGAGGGCTGTCCAGGAGCACTGAGTTGATCGCCCCAGACCACTCAACGGTCTCTTCAAACAACGGTATGGCAACGTCAACGCCTTCCTCTTTCAGCCTTTGAGCAATCTCCAGGGACCGATCATTCAAACGGATAAAGTCCCAAGGGATAAAGGGAATCTTGTTTGCGGTACAGAAATCCGTAGCCCATTCTGGAGCAACTACGATGTAGCGGCGGTCGAACTTCTGTGCGGCCTTGATGGCATTGACGCTCCAGCCAAGCAGGGCGATATAGCCTTTGTTCGGATCCTTTGGGGTCTCCGTACCTTTAACAGAGTCCATTTCCGGATCAAGCCAGGCGGCCACATCATTTGATAAGGGCGCTTCTTGTGTTGTCGACATGTGTCGTTCTCCTTGCAACCTGCCCGATAGGAGCATGTAAGTAGTTGAAATTATTGCGGGGCAAGTGTCGTGAGTTAATACATCCTCTCTACCAACATAGTCGCTATCAACCCAAAATGAAAAGAAGATGGTGTTTATGCCGCTAATCGCTGTCAGCGCGAAACACAGCGCCACTATGAAGTACTGGATACGCATTTTTGGCAATTTCACCCAGTAACCGGATGCCGGCGATACGTTCGTTGGTGGGTTGCTCTATCGGTTGTCGGACCTGGATATAACCGCTGCCGGTCTTGAAGCGTTGGGCGAAGACCCGGAGCAACTTGAAGACGTACTGACCTTTGCCAGCGCCTGTCGTGCGCACGCGGTGACTCATGCAGGCGCCTTATAGCTTTCTCGCAAAGATGACTGCGGTCAGTGCCGGCACGCCGAAAACGAACAAGAAGATAGGCAGTTCCGCCATAAAGGAGTATCCGGCATGAAGGATCCCAACCCCCATGTTTACCGCTGCGCACAGGAACCAGGCAACAATGTAGAGGGGCAAAACAGATTTGAACGTCCGGCCCGTAGTCCGGGTGACAATGATCGCAACAGCCAGAAGAGCGAAACCACCCAGAATAATCATTAAGGTATGCATTAATTGAGTCCTCTAGTACTGGTATATGGCGAGTGAAGAGAATGAGGTCGACAGTAGGTTAAGGAGGCGGTAACACCGCCTCCTCTTGGTTGTCCGATTACTTGGTAGTATAGCCACCGTTCACTAAAATGGTTTGCCCCGTCATCCACCATCCTTCGGATACCATGAATCGCACATAGGGGACGATATCCTCGATTTCTGTTAGCCCAGACTTGGAGAACGACGAAAGGGCGGCTGCCGTTTTGTGAAACGCTACAGCATCGTCGCTTTCTGCTGGGTAGAAAAAAGGTGTATCCATTGGGCCGGGACCAATGGCGGTCACTGAAATGCCGCGTTCCCCAAATTCTTTGGAGGCGGCCCGGGTAAAGTGTTCCACTGGCGCTTTCATACCCGCATATGCCGCATAGAAAGGTGTGTAGGCGCCCAACAGAGAGGTCACTAACGTGCAGATCTTTCCATTGTCATTGAGGTATTTCCCCGCCTCTTTCAGGAAAAAGAATGCGGACTTCGAGTTAATCGCACTCATGGCGTCGTATTCTTGCTCGCTGATTTCTACCATGGGCTTCTTCAACACCATGCCTACGGTATTGATCGCAATATCCGGCTTGCCGAAAGTCGCCTCGGTGTCTGCAAATAGCTTTTCGACATTGTCAGCCTTGGTCAAATCCTGTTGAAAGATCGCAGCTTCAGCCCCTGCGGCACGAACCTTAGAGGCCGTTTCTTCGGCCGCTGCCTTTGTTGAATCACTGTTGTAATGAATAACGATGGCTTTCGCTTTATGGGCGGCAAGGTCCTCTGCCAGGAGCCCGCCCAGGTTCTTGGCGCCACCGGCTATGAGCACTACTTTGCCTTCAATGCTGTTTCGAGACATTGTCTTTATCCCTTGCTGTGTGTTTTTCGATTGGCGGATGCTTCCCGCCAGGTTCACAATCAGGTTAGGCTGTAGGTTATCCTGAATAAATAATGCATTTAGAACAGCAGTTGTCGAAAAACACGAACAATTGGATGGTATGGACAGGATTCGGCAAGTACAGGTTTTTATCCAGGTTATGGAAAGCGGGAATTTCACGCGCGCGGCTGAAGCACTGAGCATTCCCCGCTCGACCGTATCTACGACTATCCAGGCCTTGGAGGATCGGCTGGAAGCCCAACTATTGCAGCGTACGACCCGGCAAGTTGTGCCCACTCACGATGGGTTGCAGTTTTTCGAGGCTGCACAAACGCTTGTAGAGGCTTTTGAGGCGGCAGAATCGATATTTCGTCAAAGCCCCCAACAGGCAGAAGGGCGCTTGCACGTAGATATCCCGAGCCGTATCGGGCGTCGTATCGTTATTCCGGCATTGCCTGAGTTTCTGAAGCAGAATCCAAGGGTAAAACTGGAATTCAGTATGAACGACCGAATCATCAACATGCTGACGGAGGGCGTGGATTGTGTGGTCAGGGTCGGACACCTCCCAGACTCCGAGCTGGTATGCAGAAAATTGGGTGATATCGAAGTCATAAACTGTGCCAGTCCGATTTATCTAGCGCAGCATGGTACGCCGATGTCTCTAGACGACATGGGTGGCCACATTCTTGTCAACTACGCGGTCAATCTGCCAGCGTTAGCGGCAGAATGGGAATACGTGGAGGACGGTCGGCAACGGGTAATGAAAATGCAGAGTGCGATTACCGTGGATAACGCAGAGGCCTATATCGCCAGTGCAAAGGCAGGTATTGGCATTATTCAGGTTCCAAAATTTGACGTTCAGGATGATCTTGAAAGCGGGGACCTGGTACAGATTCTCGAAGCCTATAAAGCACCCTCCTTACCTATATCGTTGTTGTATCCGAGCCGTCGAAATCTGCCGTTGAGATTACGTGTGTTCCAGAGCTGGGTAACGGAATTGTTATCAAAATATGGTTTGTGGAGGGACGGTTAATGACGTCCAGCTTCGGTTAGTGTTCGTCACAATTGTCTATACTTATCAGACTATAAGAACGGCGATGACTGCCGTTTCCGAACCAAAAGCGTAGTGGGGCGCCTTTCATGCAGCGTGCAGTATCAGTTGCCATACATTATGGAGTTGTCGCGGTGTTGCTGGTGTCCTTTGGAGCTATTAGCCACGCGGCTGCACCAACGTCAACGGTAAAAATCTGTTATGAGTCCTGGGCTCCCTACATCTTTAAGGATCACGAGGGAGAGATGCGCGGCATTGCCGTGGAACTGATGAATACAGCCCTTAGTGATCTGGAGTTGGAAGCCACTTACGAGGAACTACCGTTCAAACGCTGCGTATCCGAGGTCCAGTCAGGCGCATCGGACGTTGCCATGCCAGTAACGGAAGGGCGGAGCTATCTACTGCACTCACGGACGGTGTTCGCTCACTGGACGTTGGCTGCGATCGTACCTGAGAGTCTATCCATTGAAGAGCCGGTAACTCTGGAGAAGCTGAACGACGTTAGCGTGCTTATTATCAGCGGCTATGTATACCCGGAAAATATTGCACGCTGGGCAGAAACCCATCCGGATATTACAGACATAACCTATTCCGCTGATGGCGAAGGGACGGTGCCTTTCCGCATGCTCGAATTCGGGCGGGCCGACGTATTCATTGAGGACAATTTCTGGAGCGCCAATCTGATTCAAGATCACGATCTGTCGCTTCGCGTTCTGGAACCCGCACTGGGTTCCGCTGTCAGTGTTGCCGGTTATCGCAAGGAACTTACAGGTCTGCGCGATGACATTGACCGTATCCTGGAGACACGAGGACAGTCTTTCAGGGATGAGCTGTTTACGAAGTACACCGGTTATACCGAGTCGTTTTTCTCCGGTCAGTAAACTCAAGCTTCCCGATAAAGCAAACCTAACAACATGGTGATGGGAGAGACCAATGGTCAACCTGAGGATAAACGGACAAGAGCACGAGCTGGACGTTCCGGATAATATGCCCCTGCTGTGGGCTATTCGGGACGTTGTGGGGATGAAAGGCACCAAGTTTGGATGCGGTATCGCGCAGTGCGGTGCCTGCACCGTTCACCTTGATGGGGTAGCGACCCGGTCCTGTGTAATGCCCGTTTCTGCCGCCAAAGGTGAAATCACAACGATCGAGGCCATGTCTGATGACGCGGTTGGCCAAAAAGTCCAGCAGGCCTGGCTGGACCTGGGTGTGGCCCAGTGTGGTTACTGCCAGGGCGGCCAGATCATGAATGCCACAGCTCTGCTGAAGAAAACACCGGAACCGGAAACCCAGGAAATCATTGATGCCATGGCGGGCAACCTCTGCCGGTGTGGCACCTACAATCGCATTCTGGCGGCCATTGAGCGGGCTGCGGACAAGGAGGTGAGCTCATGAGCCAATCCGACGACACACTGCTGCTTGCGAATGTCAGCCGCCGCGGTCTTCTCAAAGGGTTGGCCGGAGCCTCTGCGCTCCTGCTCGCAGCCCGATGGGATATTGGGCTGGCCAATGAACAGGCTCAATTCGGGGCCGGGGCCATGCCGGGGGGCTGGGTAGACAACCCGAATGTGTTTATCCATATCGACGCCAACGGCCTTGTCACCATCGTCAACAACCGTGCCGAAATGGGGCAGGGTATTCGCACCAGCCTGGTTATGGTGGCCGCGGATGAACTGGGCGCAGACTGGGACCGGGTTCGCGCGGAACAGGCAGACGGCGATCAGGATAAGTTTGGCAACCAGAATACCGATGGTTCCCGCAGCATGCGTCACTGGTACGACCCCATGCGCCGTGCGGCCGCTGCTGCCAGGCTGATGCTTGAGCAGGCAGCGGCCAATCAATGGGGTGTATCGGTCGACCAAGTAAGGGCGGATGTTCATAAGGTTGTTCATCCTGCCACTGGACGTGAACTCGGCTTTGGCCAGCTCGCAGAAGCCGCACGGGAGCTGGACGTTCCTGGCCGGGACGGGTTGGTTCTGAAATCTGATAGTGAGCTGCGTTTCATTGGCAAGGAATCCGGCCTGATCAATGGCGAGCTAAAATCCATGCACCCCAAAGCAATCGATGGTGAAGACATTGTTACCGGCAAGGCGATTTTTGGCGCCGATGTGGATCTGGAAAACACCCTCTATGCGGTGGTGGCCAGGCCACCGGTCTATGGCGCGACGGTGAAGAGTGTCGATGACAGTGAGGCCCTGAAGATCAGAGGTGTTAAGAAAACTGTACGCATTGATGGCACGGGCCAGCCTGCGGCATTTAATCCGCTCGGGGGTGTTGCAGTAGTAGCCACTAACACCTGGGCTGCCATGGAAGGCCGCAGAGCTTTGAAGATAGAGTGGGACAATACTCCGGCCGGTAACAACGCCGATTACACATCGGATACTTACCGTGAATCTCTGGCAAAAGCGGCGCAATCGCCGGGCAAGGTTATACGCCAGTCCGGTGATGTTGAGGCCGCTTTGAAAGAAGCCAATAAGCGGGTGTCAGCCACCTACTACATGCCCCATATGGCTCAGGCTCCCATGGAGCCCCCCGTCGCCGTGGTTCGCGTAAGCGGGGGCAAAGCCGAGGCCTGGGCGCCAGTGCAGAACCCCAGGGCGACGCGAGAAGGCATCGCCGGGCTTCTGGAGATCGACCTGGAAAACGTGACCGTTCATCAAACCCTGCTGGGTGGCGGTTTTGGCCGTAAATCGAAGCCAGACTTCGTGATTGAGGCCGCTCAAGTGGCCAAGGCCTTTGAAGGGCAGCCCATCAAACTGCAGTGGTCCCGTGAGGACGACATTCAGCATGCCTACTTCCATGCGGTTTCTGTGGATCACCTGGATGCGGGCCTCGATGCCGATGGCAGAGCGACCAGTTGGCGCCACCGTACTCTGTCTCCCAGCATTGCATCGCTGTTTGCCCCGGATCCAAAACACAAGGGGAGCTTTGAGCTGGGCATGGGGTTTAACACCATGCCATTCAGCATTCCCGCTATCCGTTTGGAGAACCCGCCAGCACCGGCCCATGTCCGCATTGGGTGGTTCCGCTCGGTGTACAACCTACCGCATGCGTGGGCCATCCAGAGCTTTGCCCACGAAATGTCAGTAGCGGCCGGCAAGGATCATCGCGATTACGTGCTGGACCTGTTGGGGCCAAGGCGTGAGGTTCACAATCTCACGGTGGGCGATGGTTGGAACTACGGTGAAGATCCGGAGATGTATCCAATTGATGTAGGCCGCATGCGCCGGGTCATTGAGCGTGCCACCGAAGAAGCGGGTTGGGGAAAGGAAACAGCAAAGGGGCGTGGCCTGGGTCTTGCCTTCCACCACAGCTTTGTTTCCTACACCGCCGTCGTCTTTGACGTGGAAGTGGATGATAACGGGCAAGTGACCATTCACCGCGCTGATATTGCCTTTGATTGTGGGCCGCAGGCTAACCCCGAGCGAATCCGGTCACAAATGGAGGGTTCCTGCGTGATGGGAATCGGCATTGCCCTGCAAAATGAGGTGACGTTCCAGGATGGAGTCGCTCAACAAAGCAACTTCGACAGATACTTGTTACCGCGAATGCCAAATGCGCCGAAAATGGTCCGGGTGCACCTGATTGATAATCCCGATGACGCCATGGGCGGTGTGGGCGAGCCGGGATTGCCACCGGTCGCGCCGGCACTGTGCAACGCTATCTATGCGGCCACAGGAAAACGCATCCGCCGTCTTCCCGTTGGTGATCAGTTGAGTGCATGACCATGCAAAGTCTGGATGCTCGGGTAGTGGAGCAGGCGATCGAATGGCTGGGGAGTGGCCGGACGATCTGGTTGTGCACGGTGTTGTCTACCTTCGGATCATCGCCCAGGGAGCCGGGCTCACTGATGGTTGCCACCTCGGATGGACATCATGTGGGCTCGCTCTCGGGTGGTTGCGTCGAGGAAGACTTCCTCGAGCGCGTTGCCGCCGGAGAGTACGAACAACCTGCTGTTATTGTTCGTTATGGCGACCCGGGCAGCAACAGCCCGGAGAGCCCCCGTATTCGCTTGCCGTGCGGGGGCATTCTCGACGTCCTGGTGGAACGTATGGTTGCCACCGCAAAGACCCGGGATCACCTTGAGCGGATTCAGCAGGCCCTGTCCGGCCAAAATGAAATCGCACGACATATCAGATTGACGGATGCAGTGTGGTGGCTGTCCGATGCTGAACCCACGGGGCCGCGGGTGTTGCAAAATGAAACCGAAGAGACGGTGACGGTTCGTATTGGCCCCGTCGCCAAGCTAATTCTTGCCGGCTATTCAACGGTATCAGAGGCCTGTGCACAGTTCGCCTTAAGCCTTGGTTATGAGGTGGTGCTGTGTGACCCACGGGAGGAAGTCACCAATGGCATGAGCCTGCCGCCGGGTGTTGAGTTTGTGCCCCAACTGCCGTCGCTGTATATCGCTTCGCCTGGTGCTTGCACGCCCTCCACGGCGATAGTCGCCGCAACCCATGACCCCCGCATTGATGATCTGGCCATGATGGCTGCTGTCAAAACCTCGGCAAGCTACATTGGTGTGATGGGCTCTGTTCGTACTTCCCAGGCCCGATCCGAACGACTTCGTCGGACTGGTGGCCTGTCAAAGGAAGACGTTGAGCGGATCCACATGCCCATCGGACTCAACCTCGGCAGTAAAACCCCTTCTGAAATTGCACTGGCCATCGTTGCGGACATGGTGCGTGTCAGGCGAGGGCGTTCGCGTGTCGAACTGTGAGCGCCCTTGCTCACACCTAGGTTAACGAAAGGTCGGTGGGTCATTGCCCACCGAATACCGGATTACTCGTAAGCGCCTGCGGAGTAAGTCAGCTCGTAACTGTGGCTGTAGATCTCGAGAATGTTTCCGAACGGATCTTCCATGTAAACCATGCGGTAGGGCTTTTCGCCGGGGAAGTATTCACGAACTGGCATGCGCTGTTTACCGCCTGCCGCAACGATTTTCTCTGCAAGGCCTTCCACGTCCGGGTCCTGGACACAAAAGTGAAACACGCCGGTTTTCCAGTACTCGAAGTTGTCTTCCGGCTTTTCTGCGTTGTTGAATTCAAAGATTTCCACACCAATCCGGTCGCCGGTGGAAAGGTGAGCAATCCGGAAAGAGCCCCAGCCTGCACCAAACACATCGGTACACATAACTCCAATGGGGCTGTCATCTTCCTCAATAGTGGTTTGCGGCATGATCAGGTACCAGCCCATTACTTCTGTATAGAACTTCACAGCGGCATCAAGGTCGGTCACCGAAATCCCGATATGGGAAAAACTGCGTGGGTAAGTGGTGCTCATGGTTCTTCTCCTCTGGAAAGTGTAGAACCAGAGTAAGCGGCAATTGCTATAATATAAACAGGTCATTGCTTATCAAATCAATAAGAGTTTCTTATGCTTAATCCCCAATGGTTACGTTCGTTCGTTGTACTTGCAGACGTCGGCAGTTTTACCCGGACAGCCGACCAGCTCGGCTTGACCCAGGCAGCCGTCAGTCAGCATGTAAGACATCTTGAAGCACAGCTGGGGACCCTGGTGATACGGCAACCTCGACGGATGGATTTAACACCGGCCGGCCACGCACTCCTGGCGTATTGTGATGAGATGGAACAGGCCGATATGCGCTTACGCCTGCGAATGTCGGAAGGCGATAAAACAAAAGGTGAGCTCAGTCTTATCACGCCGGGGAGCTGCGGCTTGCTGCTATACCCACTGTTGCTCGATCTGCAGGAGCAGCATCCTGATTTGGTGGTCCGTCATCGATTTGCACCGGATACGGAAATATTGGATGCGGTCTTGGGTAAACGCTATGAGATCGGCTTGGTTACGGCAAAGCCTGACGATCCCCACTTGACGTCCTCCCACTTCGCCGGAGAGCCACTGGAACTGATTGTGCCGGCAGGGCAATCGGTATCGAGCTGGGCGGATTTGGAGCGATTAGGCTATATCGACCACCCTGATGGCCGGGCCATGGCAACGCGCCTGTTGAGCCGCTGCTTTCCGGGGGAGCCTGGAATCCGCAATATTCCGGTGCGCGGTTTTGTTAATCAGGTAGGCTTAATTCTCGAACCCGTAGCCAGGGGCATGGGCTTTACCGTACTACCGCAGTACGCGAGGCAGGCCTTTGCCCGACACAGCGAAATCAAGGTTATGACGCTTGAAAGGGACGTGGTGGATTCGCTCTGGATGATCTCCCGGGCGGAATGGCCCCTGTCTGCGCGCGCTCGCTATGCCATGGAATATCTGAGGCAACAATTGGGAGATCGGTGACGACAACCAAGAAAGCCAAAAGACGTAACCATTGGTTGTGATTGGCATACATTTAATCGATTTTAGCTACGCTATTAGGTGGGATACGTTTTTACCAGCATCACAACGGAATAAGGGGAAGGAACATGGGCACGACCGACAAACCCATTGCGCTGGTGGTTGGGGCTGGTGATCATTTAGGGTCGGCGATCGCACGCCGATTTGCCAGGGAAGGATTCCATCTCGTGGTAACCCGTCGCCGGGGAGATCTGGAAAAGCTCGGTCGTGAAATCAGCGACATAGGGTCCACGGCAACGGCAATTCATTCCGACGCCCGTGATGAGACGCAAGTAACGGAGCTGATCAATCGGGTGGAATCAGAGTTGGGCCCTATACGGGTTGCTATCTTCAACGTTGGTGGAAACGTTCGATTCGATCTCTGCGAAACAACCGCCCGGGTGTACCAGAAAGTCTGGGAGATGTGTGCGCTGGCGGGCTTTCTGGTGGGCCGGGAGGTGGCGGCGAAGATGCTGGCCCGTAGCGAGGGTACCATCCTGTTCACCGGTGCATCGGCAAGCCTGAGAGGTGGGGCCGGTTTTTCTGCCTTTGCGGGCGGCAAGCACGCGTTACGGGCCCTGGCTCAAAGCATGGCGCGGGAGCTTGGACCAAAAGGAATCCACGTAGGTCACGTTATTGTTGATGGACTGATACGAAACGAGGCGACCGCTGAGTTTCTGCCTGATCTTTATGCCAGTAAGGGGGAGGGTGGCATCATCGAGCCCGATGATCTTGCCGACATTTACTGGCATCTCCATACACAGCCCCGGTCAGCCTGGACATTCGAGCAGGATGCGCGGCCATTTTCTGAGCCCTGGTAAATCCTTTCCAACAAGAGGTAACGATAATGAGTACGAATATCGACTTTTACTATGATTTCATAAGCCCCGCGTCCTATTTCGCATGGATGCGGTTGAAGGAACTCACTGAGGGGACGGGCGCCAATATCAATTACAAGCCGATTCTTCTCGGGGGCATCCTCAAGGCCACAGGCAATACGTCTCCGGTGACCGTCCCAGCCAAATGGGAATGGATCAAAACCGACTTTCAACGCCATGCCGATCACTATGGCATTCCGTTCCAGTTAAATCCTCACTTTATTTTCAGCACGGTCAATGCAATGAGAGGCGCGCTCTGGGCGCTATCGAACGGACAGATCGAATCCTACAACCAGGCAATGTTTTCAGCCGCATGGGCCCAGGGGGAGGACCTTTCATCCCCGGAGGCATTGAGGGCGATCCTAACCAACGCTGGTTTTGATCCGGAACAGGTAGCGGGCGCGATGGCGCAACCCCAGATAAAAACAGCACTGATCGAGGCGACGGATGCCGCTGCCAAGAGGGGCGTGTTCGGAGCCCCCACCTTCTTCGTCAACGACGAAATGTTCTTCGGCCAGGACCGTATGGACTGGGTTAAGCGGGCGCTTGGATAACCTGGGCCGCCCTCAGCACCAACACACACCTATTGATTAGCGTCCGCAATCGGAATGCCGTGATAGGCGCATGGAGGTGCAGATTCAGCGTCTGCTCTCATCCCTTACGGATCGATTGCAAGGCACTGGCCCATTTCTCCAACTCCTCGAGCATCGCTTTCCCGGAACCTTCGTGATGCTCGCTCGCCTGGAACACCTTATTCTCATCGAGGAGGTTCCAGGGCATCTGAACCATCACGCCCTCCATCATTGGCATCATTTTCAATGTCGTTACCAACTGTTTCGCGAGTTGCGCCGAGCGCAGACCACCGGATACGCCACCGTAGCTCACAAACCCGCACGGCTTGTAGTTCCACTCGGTGTACACGTAATCCAGCGCGTTTGTGAAGGAGGGGGGAGGGCAATAGTTATACTCGGGGATAACGTAAACGTACGCATCAGCTGCATCGACGCTTTTTGACCACGCCTTGGTATGATCATGCTCGTATTTCTGTAAACGCGGATGGTTTGGTTCGTTGTAGACCGGTAGTTCAAAATCTGCCAAGTCGACAAGCTCCGACTCAAATCGTCCGTCGGCATTGGCGAATTCGTTGAACCATTTAGCGATCGATGGGCCAACCCTTCCAGGGCGCGTGCTGCAGATGATTGTTTGAAGTTTCAGCGTCATAGCAATTTCCCTCAGTGTTGTGTTCCCTAGTGTCCAAACAAGTGCGAAAGGCCGCAGGTCTTTACCATATCTTCCCGCCGGTCGTACGGCAAAACTGCCATAGAAAATCGATCTGTACCTCTGCCCCTAGCGCTGTCGACTAACGAAACAGCCAGTTTGCAACGAGTCGAACCACTCGGGGCATGATCAAATAGACCACTAGTGCGACGACAGTGGCTGCCACCAAACCATGACGCACACCCCATAACGCAAGCACTGGAAGTTGATTGAATATGGGCTGAAAGACGATTGGTACGATCAACGTGAGTGGCCAAATAACCGCTGTAGTAATGAGCCATTGCTTCCAGCGAGTAGGTTGTTTGGCTTTTGACGTGGGTGGGGTGAACCAGTAATCGATGCCGGTCTGAATCTCTACCTGTTCTTCAGAGGCCAGCGCCGGAACGATGTCGGATACCAATTCCCGCCGAACATCGGAGTTCAGCCAAGTATCGGCTTCTTCGGGTTGAGAAAAGCGCACCGCGATTTCAAAGGTGTCATGCCCTTCGGGCGGTCGTACCACATGAACGCCTTGGTGCCCGGAAAACTGGGCTGCGGCGGCAATAATCTGCCTGAGCCAGGTTTCATAGTGGTCACGGTGTCCGGGTTTCACGGTGTGCCGGATTATGATGGATCGACCAGAGTCATAGTGGATGCTTGGGGCGGCGTCTGCCCCTTGTTCGTTCATAGCGTGATTCCCAATCTTTGAATGATTGGGGGCGACGTCCTGTCAGCCCCTCAAAAGCAGTTCATGCTCTTTACCCTTGCTAGAGAGCGCCGAATTTTCCTGATTGAAAGTCGAGCATGGCCTGTTTGATTTCTCCCTCTGTATTCATCACAAAGGGTCCATAGCCCACGACCGGCTCATCAATGGGTTCTCCACTCAACACAAGCAGCCGAGCGTCATTATTGGACTCCAGCACAATCTCTTGACCTTCTCTGTCCAGGTTCGCAAGCTCTGCCTCACGCAACACATCAGTGTCATTGATCTGAACTGAACCGTTCAGCACTGCCACCAAGGTGGTGTGGCCTTTGGGCACCGGCAAATTCACACGGGCACCAGGCTCCAGCTTAAGATCCCACACATTGATTGGCGTGAATGTGTTGGCAGGTCCTTTATGCTCAAGATACTCACCAGCAATGACTCGCAGCGCTCCACCATCATCTTCCAGGGACACACGAGGGATATCCTTATTGAGCAACGTCTGGTATGCCGCCGGCGTGTCCTTTGCCGATGCAGGTAAGTTGACCCAGAGCTGCACCATTTTCAGCAAACCACCTTGTTCAGTGAATTGCTGTGAATGGAACTCCTCGTGCACGATTCCCGCGCCAGCGGTCATCCATTGGACGTCTCCCTCGCCAATGAGCCCACCTGCACCCGAGGTATCCCGGTGTTCCAGCTCACCGCTGTAGACCACTGTCACGGTTTCAAAGCCTCGGTGTGGATGTTGACCAACCCCCCGGGGACGTTGAGCCGGAGGAAATTCCGATGGCCCGGCGTAATCCAGTAGCAGAAACGGCGAGATATTCGATGCGCCCATGCGATCGTAGGAGAAGAGCGAACGAACCGGAAAGCCATCACCCACCCAATGACCGCGAGGGCGACCATACGTTGTCAGAATCTTTTTCACTTTGACCTCCTAACGGGTCCATCGACCCAACGTTTTTACTGCATCAATGTGACGATAAAACAGCGTACGGGCCCTGAATAGATAGCGATATTTCCACTTAATGTTCTATTTATGGAACGAATACCCCGCCATTGCCTCACTGCTTTTCAGGCATTGTGTTGTAACTGGTAATCAGGTTGCGGTAGTCAGGAATGTGGTTTGAGAACAGGGCTCCCAGTCCTTCAATATCGTTGCGCCAGTCACGGTGCAGCTCACAAGCCAGTCCGAACCATGTCATCAATTGGGCACCGGCCTGCGACATCCGATCCCAGGCGGAATGTCGGGTCAGCTCGTTGAACGTGCCGGAGGCGTCCGTCACCACGAATACGTCATAGCCTTCGGCCAGCGCGGAGAGCGCCGGAAAAGCAACACACACTTCTGTCACGACGCCGGCGATGATCAGTTGTTTCTTTCCCGTATCTTTAACGGCCTTAACAAAATCCTCATTGTCCCAAGCGTTAATCTGCCCTGGGCGGGCGATGTAAGGGGCAGAGGGAAACTGTTCTTTCAGCTCCGGAACCAATGGGCCGTTAGGGCCAGTCTCAAAACTGGTTGTCAGAATGGTCGGAAGCCCAAAGTATTGAGCCAGGTCACCCATCGCCAATACGTTGTTCTTGAACTTGTCCGGGTCAATATCGCGGACCAAGGAGAGCAGGCCGGTCTGATGATCTACCATCAGTACCGCAGCATCGTTTTTATCGAGTCGAACATAGGGTTTGCTCATGACGTTCTCCTTTCTGGGCTTAGACGGCGCAGTGCACCGTCGTCGTTGGCCCCCTCTCCTTTGGCACTGGAAAAGGGAATAAATTTAACGATAGTTCAGCCAGGGTGGCCTGAGTAGGCACTAATTCTTATACTCAGAGTTCTATATATAGGACGATCGTATATGCAGGATCTGAACGATCTTTTTTACTTCGTGAAGGTGGTAGATCACGGCGGATTTGCGCCAGCGGGCAGGGCACTTGGGTTACCCAAATCCAAGTTGAGCCGGCGCGTGGCAGAGCTCGAGAGTCGGCTTGATACCCGACTGATTAATCGCTCACCGCGTGTCTTCACTGTTACGGAGTTGGGGAAAGAGTATTATCGCCACTGCGTGGCAATGCTGGTCGAGGCCGATGCGGCACAGGAAGTCATCGATCATTCCCGCTCCGAGCCAGTGGGTTCGATACGGGTGAGCTGCCCGCCGGGAATCATCTACTTTCTGGTGGCCCCGTTGATTATCCGGTTTATGCAGCAGTACCCGAAAGTAAAAATCGAAATGGAGGCTACGAGCCGACGGATCGACGTTGTCAGGGAGGGGTTCGATGTTGCCTTGCGAGTGAGATACCCGCCGCTCGAAGACAGTGACTTAACGATGAAAGTGCTGTCTAAAAGCCCTCAGTGCTTGATGGCCGCGCCAGAGGTGGTTGCGCAGTATCCGAAACCAATAACTCCCGATGATTTATCAAAACTTCCCAGTATCGATTTTGAGCAATGGGATGGACAGCATGTCTGGTGCCTGGATGGGCCCGCTGGTGCGTCCGTTAAAATCCATCACCAGCCACGCCTGGTCACCGATGATGTCTTTACGTTGCTCAAAGCTGCTGTGGGTGGTTTAGGTGTGGTAAAAATGCCGCTCATCGTCGGTGGGCAGGACCTGATTGACGGCAATCTCGTCAGTATTTTACCGGACTGGCGACCACGCGGAGGGATTTTCCACGCTGTTTTCCCGTCGCGCCGCGGGCTGCTTCCTGCGGTAAGAGCATTTTTGGACTTCCTGGCAGACTCACTTGAGGAAGTGGATTTCAGGCTACCGGGCGACGAATGATTTGGCGCCATTGCAGGCCGCATTAGCCGGGGACGTTACCGGGTTGGTCCGTTACCTCATTTACCCTTCGCCAGAGAAATACTGGCACAGGAGAACGCAGCCCTGGCGGCGATGGGGTTCGGCAATGAACATGTGGCTGGGACATTGAGATTGACTGCATCCAGCACGTTTGCCCAGCAGTATGTGTTACCGCTGATGCCGGAGTTTCTGGAGCTTTACCCAGGCATCAATCTGGACTTGCGACTGTCGGATATGGAGCTTGATCTTATCCAGGGAAGTTTTGACCTGGCATTGCGGGACTCGGTGCTTCCAGACAGTAATTTGAAGGCTCGTAAACTGGCAGACGACAGGCGATTGTTGTGCGCTTCCCCGGAGTACCTGGCGAAGTGGGGCACACCGAAGCATCCCGACGACCTTTGTTCCCACCAACTGATTGCGTTTAAATCCCAGGCGACCATCAACCTGATTGGCCCAGATGGTGAACAGGGTAAATTCAACCCGCGTGCGCCTGGTAACCGCCTGATCATTGATGACGGGCTAAGTTATAAGATCGCCACCATGGCAGGCGCTGGCATTGCCATGCATGCTTTATGGAGTGTTCATCGTGAACTTGCGGAGGGCACACTGGTACAGGTTCTTGGGGACTTCCGGATGGACGCAGAGCCGGCGCTCTGGCTGGTTTATCCCAAGTCTAATGTTTTAACGGCGAAGGTACGGGTCTTTATTGATTTCCTGTTGGAGCGGATTGGTAACCGTCCACCGTGGTTGGAGGGAGAGGCGGTAACGCCATCCGAAGCGGATTGACAAAAAAGCACCGTCCCTGGTGCCAAGACGCAAAGAAAGACTTATCGCTCAACCGTGGCTTTCAGGCCGCACTTCACCTCGGATAACGATGTGACCGCTGTAGGGGGCGGGTTCTGCTGAACGGCCTGCTGCATCACGGTCCTGTATCTCACCACGTATGACGAGCTGGCCGCTGTACGGGGCCGGTTGAGCGTTTTCAAAATGAGTCTCGTCCGATTTCCGATCAGCCAGGGTCGCGTGTGCAGGCAGCGCAGCAGCGGCTAAGAGTGATGTAAGGGCAACCAGTACAGTTGTACGCATAACATGTTCTCCAGTTTTGATAAGCGAAGGCTGATCTCCGTTTCGCCAATCGGCGCGAGATCAGATGGAGTGGAGTATGAGCTTGAAGAGAGGTCACGAATAATCAGGAGGCCGCATGAGTCACATCACCAAAACTGATAAATAGAGCTTTTCGGCGACTTACTTCGATGTCTCCTATCTTGACTGATTTTATCGAAATTCATGGAAATAAATTAAATACAATATGTTAAACGACTAAATTAAATCATTTTATAGAACGCGCCCCGCCGACAACGATGTAAACATCGCAGTACAAACACCTATTCATCAAAATACATGATGTTTTCAATATTGAGCCCTGATTAGTCGCGCAAGGCGTTCAGTTGAAAAATAGCAGCCAACTTGTTTCCGACCTATCGTCTTTCGGAGTTGGCCATGTCTCATCGTCTGCTTGTACTTTTTCTCACTGTTCTGGTTTTGTCTCCGATGGCTTATGCTGAGAACTCTGATTCTGTCATTGCGCTTTCTACGGACAATGATCTTTTTGCACCCACCCAAACCGATCGGGATTACACCGCAGGTGTGGCCATAACCTATTCCTCAAACTCGGAGGACTTCCTGGAAAATCCGGTTTCCGGAATCAGCCAAAACCTGGACAGGTTCGTGTTGTCGGGTGTTGGCGCAGATATTAACGAGCCCGAAAGTGCAGCCCTGGAATTTGGCATCTACGGATTCACCCCTGAGGAAATCAAGGCGAGGGATATCGATCGGGATGATCGTCCCTACAGCAGCCTCGTTTATTTATCGTCAAGCCATAGTTACAGGACCCTGAGTGACGATTCCGGGTGGACCACCTCGATGACCGTCGGAGTGCTGGGCCTGGATGTTTTTAAATCGGGTCAGAATGCGGTTCACAAGGTGGTAGGAAGTGACCGTGCCAACGGCTGGGACCATCAGGTCTCCAATGGCGGGGAACCAACATTCCGATACTCCGCTGCCTATCATCAGTATCTGGATAAAAGCCGGCCGGACCAGCAATTCAAAGTCACGTACTTCGGGTCGGTGGGTTATTTGACTGAGTTTGGTGCCGCGCTTGTTTTTCGGGATGGGCTCATTTCCTCCCCGGACAATCGTTTCAACCCTGAGCTTATGGCCTACGGCGAACGAGCGCCGGGAGTCGCGGCCCCTGGCGGCCGGGAGCACTATTTCTGGGGCGGCGTGTCTGTTAAAGCTCGGGCCTACAATGCGTTCCTTCAAGGCCAATTCAGGCACTCCGACCACGAACTGGGTGCCAACGACCTTAACGTGCTCCTGGCGGAAATCTGGGCGGGCTATACCCACAGTTTCGTCGCTGGCACCGAGTTGAGTTACGTGCTCCGGGTCCAGAGCTCCGAAATTAAGAGCGGGACCGGAAACCGCACGCTTGCGTGGGGTGGGCTGGTATTCAGTAAGCGCCTTTAACGGGCTCTATGCCAACCCATCATTGTGAGAAATGGGATCTATATGGCACTGAAATTAGTGCTATCAGCTTGGAGGCCCCAGTATTGAAAGTGAGCAATTCCATTCAGGAGCAGATATTATGACGACCATTGTTCATGTAACCGATGCGAATTTTGAAGAAGCGGTTGTTCAGAGCGACCGGACAGTTCTGGTTGACTTCTGGGCACCCTGGTGTGGCCCTTGCAAGACGGTAGCCCCGCTGCTTGAGGACATCGCCGATGAGTTCAGTGAGCAACTGACCGTTGCCAAGGTCAACGTGGATGATAGCCCGGAGATTACTGCAAAAATGCGTATCCGTGGCATTCCGACATTGGCCCTGTTTCAGGATGGCGATGTGATTGCCCAACATGCCGGGGCAGGGAGCCTCAGCCAGTTGAGAACGTTCGTTAAAGGGCACTTATAGTTACGCCGAGAACTTACTATGAAAACTCAAGAGCTCCAGTTGCTGTACATCTTCGATGCCATTATGACGGAGCGTTCAGTGACTCGTGCGGCGGATCGCCTGGCCATGACACAGCCTGCGGTATCAAATGCGATTTCCAGGATGCGCCAGATCTGGAATGATCCGCTCTTTGTGCGAAAGGGCCGCAACATCGAACCCACCTCCTATGCGCTCAGTCTATGGGATCAGGTGGGTGACCCTATGTTCGCGCTGACAAACGCCGTCAGCGCTACGCAGTTTGACCCGGCCTCCGCCCGGCGGACGTTTCGCATTGCAGTAACCGACGTCATCGTCGAGATGATCTGGCGTCAGCTTATTGACTTGCTTGAGCGTGAGGCGCCGGGCGTGGACGTACACGCCGTTCCCTATACACCTGAAGGGAGCTACGACGACCTGAGATCAGCTCACGTTGACCTCGCGATTGGCGTGCTTAACCAGCACGATTACAGTTTGCGGAGTACCTGGCTTCTCGATAGCGGATTTGTTCTCGCAATGCGGGCAGACCACCCGCTGGCAGGCCGGCAAATCACCATGGAAGAGTTTCTGGAAGCCCGGCATCTGTTGGTTACCATGTCGGGCGACGCCCACGGTTCTGTCGACAGTTATCTTGATCAAAAAGGGCAGAGCAGGCGTATCGCCGCAACAATGAACCATTTTGCGTCCGTTCCTCAAGTGTTAAGGGAGTCCAATCTCATCGCGGCCGTTCCTGAGCTAATCAGCCAGGATTGCGGATTCGTCGATGGGTTATGGATGGGGGAGCTACCCTTCGATGTAGATCCAACCAGCCTCTACCTCATCTGGCACGCACGCCATGATAGAGAACCGGGGATTATCTGGATCAGGAATCATATCGAAAGACTGCTCCAGGCTCGCTGGCACGACATCATGACCAATTCGCCCTGTGGCCGGCACCTGAAGGCGGTCTAGACCTGATATGCACCAGCGCCGAACGACATCACCGTCGGATTAGGCCGAAGCATGTGCGTATGTCATAAAAAAGGCTGCCCCTGTTGAGCAGCCCTTGAGATTCATCCCTCACTACTGCAACCAGTCAAGCGGCACGTTTCCGGCTAAACCAGTCCTCGGTGCCGCCTTCATAGTCGTAGACTTCCGTAAAGCCGGCATCTTCCAGCTTCTTGGCAGCCTTGGGAGAAGCATCACATTCGAAGTTCGCGCAGTAGACAACAATTTTCCGATCTTTGCTGCCGGTAACTGCCTCGACCTGTTCCAAAAAGGACGGTTCCTCCACAGGAACACTGATGGATGTGCGGATATGTTCTCGGTTGAAGGCATCCCTCGGCAGGACATTGATGAGCACAAAATCTTCGTGCTCGGTTTCGTTCATCTGTTTGAGGTCGTCACGGCTAATACTCTTCATAGCGTTTCTCCTTCGTTAAGGAAATGGCTACCTCACTATCTGACTGTGATGGTTTGAGACTCGATTTCAAGGTCGTTAGCGGCCATCCTCCCTATAGAAAGCACGGCTTTTCTCGTAAACGGCCGCCATATCAATCAGGACAAAGCCCAGTTCCGATTCATGCAGGAAGAAGGTGTAAGTCACTTCTGAGGGAAGGCTCTGCCAATATTCAGGGATACTGCTTTCCCGTTGGTCAATCGCAGGGTAATGCGAATGTTCAAAGTAGCCGGTTTCAGTGTTGTCGTAGGCAACGGTCAGTGGTTCGGGGGATACCACCAACGCGTACCGCTGAAGACCGGGATAGGTGGCGGCGAAGGCGATGATACAGAGCAGGGCAGCAAGGCCGAAGCGCTCTGCTCGGGGAGCACCTTTACCCAGTTGAACCCCCAAAACACCGAGCAGCAGCCCGGTTGAAATGAATGGCCAAAGTGGCAAGTCACCAATCACGAGATAGTTGGTGAGCAGTACGTAGTCAACGAGAGCATAGGTGCCGAGCACAGCCAGCAGAATTAGCTGTAGCACCATGCCTTTGTGTTTCAATAAGTTGAAATGGTTGGCCAATGGCCCGGTTCGATCAGTTTGGGTTGACGTAAAGTCCACGTTGCCGGTGATTCCGGACAGAGCTTTGACAAGAGGGGCCTCGGTAATGATGGATTCCAATCTCGCCTTGGGCTTTCCAAAGGCGCTGCCCATGCCGATACGGTGATCCGGGTGGCCCTCTCTCAAAAAATGGTAGGGTTGCAGACGATAGGTCCGCCTGTCGGTAACGAGACTGAGTTTTGACTGCTGAAGTGCCTGAGCCATATTCCGGAATCCCGTAACGGCGGTCAGCTCAACTTTCCGAATAGTATTTAACGGAATGCGGTGGTCTCCGGTGGTAAATCCCATTAGCCCGAGGCCGGTCAACCGCGGGATGTGAATCGTCAGATTCTCGCTGTCCAGTTCCAGCCAGACCCGGCGATTAACAAACGCCACGACGCAACCCAGCAGCAAACACAACGCAATTAGGTGCAGTTCGAAAGGCACGTTACCGTGTTCTTCCAGGTATAGTTGGCTGAAATCCTGTTCACCGAGGTTAGGCAGTGCCAATAGCAGCAGGCTTCCAAGCAAAATCGTCAGCAAGGCTCCAATTGTTGCAAACAGGTGGCTGGGTTTGAGAATGCTGGCAGAGTAACGAAAGCGCTGTTTACCCATGGTTCAATGTCGTCCCTGAATCTGTATCCGTGAGTTAGAAGTGTATGATAGATAAAGAGGAGTCCCTATTATGTTAACGCGACATCATTTGGAAATGCCTACAACGGTCGCGACCCTCGACGATCTCGCACCGCTGGCAGACTATTCACTCATGGACACGCTCAACTGCGACCCTGAGGGTAAAGCAAACGGAGCTGATCACGCGCCAAGACAAGTCTTCTCGGGCCACTATGTTCCGGTTAGCCCCACGCCCATCGAAAACCCCGAATACGTCGCCCATGGGAAAAACCTGTTTCACGAACTAGGTTTCGCCGACAGCATGGCGCAGTCCAGCGACTTCATCCGTATGTTCTCCGGCGACTTGTCGCATGTTCCGGAGCCTCTGCGCAACGTGGGGTGGGCGTGTGGCTATGCACTTTCCATCTACGGCACCGAATTCTACCAACAATGCCCGTTCCAGACTGGCAATGGCTACGGCGACGGCCGCGCGATTTCTGTGCTCGAGGCTGTCATTAACAAGCAGCGCTGGGAAATGCAGTTAAAAGGGGCAGGGCGCACGCCCTACTGCCGCGGCGCAGACGGCCGGGCAGTTCTGCGTTCCAGTGTGCGGGAGTTCCTGGCCCAGGAGCATATGCACGCGCTGGGCGTGCCCACGTCACGGTCTCTGAGTCTGTACGTGTCGAAAACCGAAAAAGTCAGGCGCCCCTGGTATTCGGAGGGTTCACGCTCGGTAGATCCCGATATTCTTGTATCCGAGCCAGTGGCCATCTCGACGCGTGTTGCACCTTCGTTCATTCGGGTAGGGCAGCTGGAGCTCTTTAGTCGTCGTGCCCGCAAGCAGGAACACCCGCAGGCGATGGAGGAGCTCGAGAAGATCGTCTTGCACCTGATTGATCGCGAGTACGATGACGTTATCGATCGGTCGCGGACCACAGCTGAAAAAGTGGTGTCGCTCGCACATGAGTTCCGCAGCCGACTGACCTCGCTTGTCGCCAACTGGATCCGTGTTGGCTACTGCCAGGGTAACTTCAACAGCGACAACTGTGCCGCGGGCGGCTTCACGCTCGACTATGGACCCTTCGGGTTCTGCGATGTGTTTGATCCGCAGTACCAGCCATGGACGGGCGGGGGAAATCACTTCGCGTTCCTCAACCAACCAGCAGCGGCCGAACGCAATTTCCACTCGTTCTGTTCGGCGGTTCGGCCTTTATTGGCAGAGCATCCAGACTGTCTGCAGCAGCTGAAGGACATTCAAAGTGATTTCCCAAAGGTGATGCAGGCGCAAATGGAGACGATGTGGGCGGCCAAACTCGGACTCGACGCGTTTGACGCGGCTTTATTCCGCGAGCTGGCAACGCTGATGATGCAAACGCCTGTTGACTACACGATGTTCTTCCGGGAACTCTCCTCGTTGCCAGATGACATTGAGCCACTCAAGAAGAGCTTCTACAAAGGCCCGAGCTATGCTGCTGATCCCGAAGGGCTAGACAAGCGTTGGTCAGCGTGGCTCACAAATTGGCAATCGCTCATTCAGCCTGGCACGCGTGAGGAGCTTTCCAGTCAGATGAAGCTCGTTAACCCGAAGTACAGCTTGAGAGAGTGGTTCGTTGTGCCCGCCTATCAGCAAGCGGCAGAGGGTAATTACGCTTTGCTGCGAGAACTGCAGGACGTGATGACGCAGCCGTACGCCGAGCAATCAGAGGCCGTAGATAGAAAATACTATAGGCTGAAGCCGCTGGAGCTCTTTGGTGTTGGCGGGGCGTCGCACCTTAGCTGCTCATCGTGATCGCGCCCCTGATCCAGGCGCTTTCAGCGGCTCCTGAAATCAATGTCCCAGTACATCGGTTTCATTTTTCTTTGCGTTCTTCTCCTTTTTCTTTTCCTTGGGGGTTAAAAGCGGTTTCTTTTTAATGTCTTTTTTTCTGTCCTGACTCTTACTCATGGGATCTGTCCACCTTTAGTTGTGGGTGCATTGGCATTACGCCTTGCCTGATGCCAATGCTTTCAACGCCTAGTATGAACTCAATTTAGCGTAAGTGCTAAACCTCAAATCGAAACGACGATACCGTTTCAAAGTCACTACCACAACTGCGCATAATGTATATTATGTTAAATGGTGTACGTAGCTCTTTAAAGGTAGGAACAGCAGCCCCGGTCAAATTCCCCTCTCTTCCCATACGCCACCTTCTTCAAACCATTGACTCTGCAGCTACTACAGGGTTTTTGATACCCACTGACGGCGCAGATTTAATGGGAGCATTTCTGAAATGAAAACTGAACTGAAACAGGCTTATAACGTGGAACTCACCGCGGCGTGCGAAGCTGAAGAGTCGCGTAACTTTTCAAAGGCGTTCGCCCACCTTGAGCGAGCTCATATTCTGAGCCAGAAGTATGCTTGGGCGCACACAAGGACCCACATTCGCATGCTCAAACTCGGCTGGCGTACGCGTGACATGCGGGAAGTCGTTGGGCAGCTTACTCGAACGTTCGCCGCATTGTTGTTTTCTCGCATATGGGTTCCCCTTGGAAATACCGGGCGTGCGAACGTCAGTCCGTTTGCGCCAATGCCTTTGCCAGAAGATCTCGCTCGTGTGCTTTATAAAGAGAGCCATCACCAGGCTGAAAGATAAAAACCGACTACGGCTAGCCGTTAATCGACGTAACCACCCACTGCCTGCAGAATCGTCTGTGAATTGCTGGGTGTTACCCAGGCCGCGATGGCATTTCGTTTCTGCCCTTTTTCGGGGAACTCTGGAAGTGTAACGGTCCAGCTTTTCTCTCCAGGTACTGTTATTAACTTCAACACCACGAAATCGTGTGTGAGTTCCCGGCCGCGGTTTTCTCCAGCTTTCACGGATGTTGTTAACCCCATACCGAGTATGGCTATATGCAACTGGCCAGCCTTCTCGCCATCAAATTCCGCCTTAAAGCGGCGTTTGTCATTAGCGCTAGCCCTGAGTACCCCAACCTGTTTGGTGTCGTCTGTCCAGGTTCGTTGCCCTCGAAACCATTGGCGCCATTCTTTGTTGTTGATAACGATTCCCGGAGTATAAGACTGGCTAACGTGCCCTTCACGTACATAATTCCGCTGGCGTTCGCTGTAAGCAGCTTTTGCGAACGGGTCTTTCCAGCCGATGTAATCCCAGTAGTCAACGTGGAACGCCATTGGAACGAATTCTTTGAACAGCTCAGGGCTGCTCTTCAAAGAGCTCAGCCAACGATCAGCGGGAGGACAGCTGCTGCATCCCTCTGAGGTAAACAGCTCAACAACGTCGGTTTTACTCGTTCCACTAGTCCACTCTGCGGCGCTGGCAAACGACGGCAGTAAGAAAAGCAACGCAATAAACCATTTTGTCATGGGAACCTCTCATCGGATTAGCCATCTGTATTAATGGATCAGAGCAAAAGGTGCCGGCTTTGGTTCCTCCCCAAACATAACGTTTCTATAACACTTGGTGACGGTTCTTCGCAGGTTGTCGTTTACATAATGTTGCGAGAAACATGGCTTTGTCATGTTTGCGAGGTTTGATGACGGTATAAAATGTGGATCCTCCAACGCAGGAATTTCGGGATTTTGGACAAATGAAAGGCCAAAAGAGATGCCGGTACTTTCAGTACCTACAGCACCTAATGATTCTGATATTTATGTCGTTTAGTCCGACGTTGCTTGGAGCGAACACCATCAAAATCAGCACCGGGCACTGGCCGCCGTACCTGAGCGAAGATCTACCTGGTGGCGGTTTTGTCTCCCAGATTATTCGTGAATCCTTTGAAAGCGAAGGTGTCGACGTAGAGTTTGCATTTCTTCCCTGGTCGCGGGCGCTGGCAATGACCAAATCGGGAAAATATCAGGCCTCGGCGATCTGGTCTTGCACCGAATCAAGAAGCCGTGACTTCCTGTTCTCTTCTCCTTTACTGCCCTATCAATACGTTTTCTATCACCGCGCTGCCGAGGCTTTTGACTGGGAAGCCCTTGTAGAGTTGAAAGGAAAGAAAGTTGGTCTGACACAGGATTACAGTTACGGCGAAACACTCAGTGATGTTATTGAGAGTGGTCTCGTCGACGCTGACGTCACCACTTCTGACGCGGCTAATTTCAAGAAGCTGCTCCTTGGTCGCATTGATTTGTTTCCCATGGACCCCGTTGTGGGTGAAGCGATGATAAGAAACCAGTTTACTTCCCAGGCTTATCAACTGACGTTTCATCCCAAACCACTCCGGAAGGCGTTTTACCACGTGCTGTTTAACGCGGAGTCAGCCGGCCTCAGGCAGGCGTTCAATGATGGATTAGCGACGTTGCGCAACAACGGGAGGTACCAAGCCATTATTGAGAAAGCGGTCGCCGAGAACAGCACACCAGTAACTGCGCAGATACTGGAAGATAAACTGGTCAACTGGGACGCCACGGCGGCGCCCTGCTCCCCTCCTCCTGCCGAGTAATGCGAGTTTGATCGTATCGTTAGGTTCCATGCCGTTTAAGACTTGCTTATACGATGAATGCAGCTAAACTCCTATTCAGCTTGCATTTTTCATCGCTGTTTGGCTAAGAAATGTGCCATCCTTGGCAGTGTGACCGCCAGGTTTGTCAGTAGCAGGTCTCGGAGTGCAATCGTTGACTGAATCGTTTCAAATAATGCTAAGAGCAAAGTGCTGAGATTGCGCATGCAGGAACGTCTATCGCCCCTAAGCAGAGCTTTACGCCCCAAGGTGGTTTCGAGGGTGGTAGCCGCCGTTCTTTGCTATTCAACCTCTTCCATCGTTGTTGCCGCGGATGATTCCCTTTGGGACATTCCCTTGGAAGAGCTTGGTCAAATTCGTGTTGTCTCAATCGCCTCTGGAACCGAAACACCTCTCGATAAGGCCGCTGCAATCACTTCGGTCATTAATGCGGACGATATTGCAGCCATGGGCGCCACGGACTTGGACCAGGTACTTGAAACAGTGCCTGGGCTCCATGTGAATCACTCTGATCAGGCGTTCTCGCCCAAATACGTGTTTCGGGGCATTACTTCCAGCAATAACGCCCAAGCGCTTCTTCTTATCAACGGCATTCCTACAACCACCATGATGTATGGGAACCGTGGCAACGCCTGGGGCGGTATGCCCGTGAAGGCCATTGAGAGAATTGAAGTCATTCGGGGCCCAGGCTCGGCTCTTTATGGGGCCGATGCCTACTCCGGTGTCATTAATATCACTACAAAGAACCATCAATCGATCAACGACCAAACCGTCGGTGGCAGAGTTGGCAGCTTTGATACACAGGGAGCCTGGTTGGAGTCGGGCCACCAAATCGGCGATATGGGGCTCAGCCTGGTACTGGAATATCAAACGACGGATGGTTGGGATGAAACTATAGAACGTGATGCGCAGACCAACTTCGACGAAACGTTTGGTACGTCAGCGTCGTTGGCCCCCGGCCCAGTCAATACAGGTGTCGACCAAGTAGATGCTCGATTCGAATTGAGCGGACAGCAATGGACTTTTCGGGCAGGCCTGCAGGACAGAGGAAATCTCGGCACCGGCCCAGGCGTTGCGCAGGCGTTGGATCCTGAAGGACAGTTCTCGTCTCGACGTGTGAATGCCGATTACAGTTATCGGTGGTCTGATCTGGCCGAAGGCCTTGATGTCGAGGCACGGGTCTCTTACTTCAATATAACGCAGGATCCGGAGAACGACATCGTTCTCTATCCACCAGGTGCGTTTAACGGAAACTTCCCTGAGGGCCTGATTGGAAGTCCCGGCTATAAAGAGAATCAGTTTAGGTTTGATCTGAACGCTATTTATCGGGGCCTCGAAAACCACCGCATACACACCGGGATTGGTACTTTGTGGGCGGATCTTTATGAAGTTACTGAACGCAAGAACTTCAACCCGGATTTCAGCCCCAAAGGCAGTGTAGTGGATGTGTCTGATGACCCAACGGAAGTCTGGATGCCTGAGGAAGACCGCACGAACTACTATGCGTTCATTCAAGATGAATGGCAGTTTGCACAAAACTGGCAATTGGTCAGCGGCATTCGTTTTGACGACTATTCTGACTTCGGCAACACGTTAAACCCAAGAGCTGCCCTGATATGGGCAACTACCGATAACATCACGACCAAGCTGCTCTATGGCCGGGCATTTCGGGCCCCATCACTGAACGAGCTATATGTCGCCAATAACCCGGTGTTCATGGGTAACGACGAGCTTGACGCAGAAACCATCGACACGTTCGAGATAGGCGTTTCTCATCAGATTACAGCCCAACTGCTCTACGGGGTTAACCTGTTCTACTATGAAATTGATGATCTTATTAACGCGGTCCCAATGTCAGGGCTCATTGCCACGCAATATAGAAATGCGGGCCAACGTACCGGGCACGGTGGCGAACTCGAGTTGACGTATCAGGTGTACGAAGACCTGTCATTGCAAGCGAACTACGCTTATCAAACGGCAAAAGACGAAGGCACCGGGCAATCGGTTGGCGAAGCCCCTAATCATCAGATTTACACCCGAGTTGACTGGACGGTATCACCACAATGGTTGCTGAGCTCACAGGTAAACTGGGTGGGCAAGCAAAAAAGGGCCGCTGGCGACCAAAGAGAGCCCGTATCGGACTACACCACCGTCGATATGACCCTTCGTACCCGGGGGCTATGGCAAGGGCTGGATCTTTCACTATCCGTTCGTAACGTTTTCGACGAGGACGTGAGAGACCCCAGCCCGTTTGCTGACCCTGCCCCACCCATTCCAAATGACTTCCCCATGCCGGGGCGCACTGTAGTCGGTGAACTCTCCTATAGCTTTTAGCCGGGCACTGACTGCCTAACCTTCCCAGTCCCTTTTTTCCCTGCCATGGTAAACGATACTTTCACAGCGGATCGGGAAGAAGCTACCTTCGCGGCGACTTTTGGTATCCCGGAAACACGGAGCCATTCCTGCTACGAAGCAAGGGGTTAGGATAAGTTGGTACTCCTCGCAACTAAACCCCATGTCAGCAGCTAACGCCGCGTGCACAGCTGCCACATTCATCGAGTATCCGTACGTCGTGTTCAAGTGTTCGTAGACCGAAAACGCCATTTTGAGGTAGCGTCCCTCAGAGAAGCCGTACTCTTTTGCTTTATCCAATGTGAACGCAATGCGTTCGTCTGTTGTCGCGAGCGGACGCCCATAACCATAAAGAATTCGCCCTAAGGATTTTTCGTGGTCAACGAATTCCTCTAACATTCCTCCCTCATCGCACCATTTACCTGCTCTGTAGAAGAAATCAAGGGCTCTAACCTCTGGCCGACGGCCGTATATAGAGGCTTCCGAAATACTTAATCCCGCCATGAGACCCAAAGACGGTGTTGTTCGAACGGAGCCTGCCAAAGCCGCAACGTGATTGGGCCAGATAGATGGATCCGGATAGCTGGTGCCAACCCAATAGGAGTTGAGCATCTTAGCGACATTTTCTCCTGGGTCTTTCCCAAGAATGCAGTACAGGTATAGATGCAGCCATTCCAGATGATCCAGTTCATGGTGGAGATCCTTACCATGCATAACCACACGTTCTGTCAGAAAGGCTTTTCCGATACGGGTCAGCCAGTGACTTTCTGTTTCAAGTAGCTGCTCATGGTTCATCGTCCGCCCTCCTCGTCTCGCTGTTTAAACGGCCCTGGATCATCTTCCAGTTCAATGGCGGAGCTATAAAATGGGAATTTCTTCCATCCCATTTTACGTTGTTCCAACGCATGGACCGCTGCACCGGGCAGCCTAAGCATGAGATAAAGCATGCTACCCTGGTCACGATCCAGACCAAGATCAACGAACGCCGCCGCCGCAACAGATGTTATGGATATCGGGCATCCGAAGAACTCCTCCAAGGCCCCGCGTTGGTTTTGCAGCCAGTGCAACGCTCCGTCTTTCGGCGCGAACTGCACCAAAAGTTCCAGCGACTGCAGGAGCGTGGTTGGAATCTGATCACCGTTAGGATCAAACCCTGGAGGATGTTCTATCGCGGGCCATATGTCGGCTCTTTCATCTTCCTCTGGGGCCTGCAGCCTTGATTTCCAGCGATCCACGTCCTGACCACATTCTTCCCATAAGCGGATACAGATCTCCAATTCCTGGGAACCGCCATACAGACCGGACCCAACAGCAAGTGCTGACATAAGTGCGGAGCTATGGTTAGTGGCAGCCACGCCGCCGTTCATAGCCGCACGAATGCTTGCTTCCTTGGGGCCCTGGTTGGCAAGAACCAGGGCAAGCTTCTCAAGTAGCACAGCTTCATCCGGCCGGGGCCGTTCACCCATGAACATCAATAGTAAATACTCGAACCAACCAGCCTTGGCGATCACCTGGCCATACACATCATAGCCATGACAGTAGCTGGCCTTAGCGGCAAACGGGTTGGACTCTTCCGGCTCTTCAAACCAGAAATCAGAGTGATAGACGTAATCTGAGGGCACGCGATTTCCCCTAAGTTAATTGTCGTTGGGTATCGAGCCGGTTAACACCTTCATTCTCGATCCTAATGGAGGTACCTGATCACCATCGACGATGATATCCAGAAGGCAAGGGCCGGGACGTGACAGAATTTCGGGTATGTCCAGGTCTATCAACTGCTCCATGGTCTGTACTGTGTGAGACTCAATACCCAATGCTTTGGCCATCATGGCAAAATCCACACTTGGTAGTTGCGTGGCGACCCGTTCCCCTCCGCTCAATTTCTGTCCATGATTGACCATGCCTAATGAAGCATCGTTCAGAACGAGCATCAATACATTCAGGTTTTCCTGGAGCGCAATCGTCAATTCCTGACCTGACATCAGATAGCTGCCGTCTCCCGTAAAACAAACAACCGGCTTGTCCCGGTTGGCCGCGGCCATCCCGATAGAACTGCCGATCGCCCAGCCCATTGCAGCAAACCCCAACCCGATATTGAACAGATTCCTTTCAGCTGGCATGCCTTTCGGGCGCCGAACATTCCAGTAATGAATCCCCCACAGGAAGCTGTTTCCGGTATCCATAAGGACTCGGGAATCCCGGGGGCATATCGTACTCATGAAATTCATCAGTGCCTGGGCTTTAATGCGCCCCGATCTTTCAAGACAAACCTCAGGTTCATCAAAACGGGTATTTTCCGGCAAGGGAGCATCGCTGGTAACTGGCTGTCTGGACTCTCCAGTAGCGTCACCAATCAATTTATCCGCGATCGCTCCAAATACGAGTTTCGGGGAGCCCAGAACTACCAACCTCGCCATTGTTGAACGGCTGAGATGTGAAGGGTTGCTGGAAATATGAATCAGGCGGTCCGACAGTATGGTGGTCGGGTCCCATCCACACGTGGATACTTCATCGAGGGCTGTGCCGATGGCTACGACACGATCCGCATTCTCCACTTTTAACGCGTCGGTCGCGCTATTGTGGCCGGCGAAACCGAATACGCCCCTGTAGAGTGGATGAAAGCTATCTACGAGCCCTTTTCCTCGCGGCGTGGTAACGAGTAGCCAATTACGTGATTCCGCCAACGCTACCAATATATCATTTGCCCCCGTAGCGCCCTCACCCAACACCAGCGTGACCTTATCGGTGCACTCTAAATCGTCCAGCAGCGCCTGGAGGGACGCCTGGTTGGGAGCAACTTCGTGGTTGAGAAAAGCATTGAGCGCCTGATCCTTTACGTTATCCGGAATCCGATGGCGCATTACATCCAGGGGGATCGCAAGGTGTGCCGGCCCGGGTTGATTACTCACAGCATGGCTTACAGCCTGAAGCAGTTTGGTTTCGAGTTGCGCAGGATGCGATACCAAAGTGTTGTAACGCGTACATTTGGCAAACATCTCGACTGTATGAATTCCTGTGCAAGATGTTTCCTGCAATGAACCCTGGCCAAACTTGTCCAGCCCTGTTTGCGCCGTTATGACGAGAATGGGAATGCCGTCCGCATAGGCTGATGCGACACCGGTTAACAGGTTCGTGGCACCAGGACCTGCAGTTGAACAACAGACGCCTATTTTTCCAGTTTCGCGGGCATACCCTTCTGCCATGAAGGCCGCTCCGGATTCATGACGAGCAGTAATGGTCCGAATGCCTCCCCGGCGTTCACTTCTTGCCAACGCATCATAAAATGGTTCAATGCTCCCGCCAGGAACGCCAAACACATACTCGACACCCAGACGCTCCAGATAGCGTAATATCAAGTCACCATTTTCGAGCATTGATAATCCTTTTGGAGGTTACGTCCATTATTGAAGTGTGAACAAAGGCGGAGAGGTAGCTATTCCAGCGGTCGAGGCATGGAAATCCCATATCCCTGGGCGAAGTCGAGGCCCAGTTCAACCAGACGGGCTCTCACCTCGTCGTTCTCCACGAACTCGGCAACCGTCTTGAGTCCTGCGGAGTGGCCAATCCGGTTGCACGCATCGACTATCGACAAATCGATTGGGTCGTCCAGCAGGTTGCGGACGAAACCACCATCAATTTTCAGGTAGTCCACTGGCAGGGCTTTCAGATAGGAGAACGAACTCATGCCCGCACCGAAATCATCAAGCGCGAATTTGAACCCTCTTCTTTTGGCGGAATTGATGAACCTCTGAGTCGCGTTCAGATTGGCAATGGCGGAAGTTTCAGTAATTTCAAAGCAGATACGTTCGGGAATCAGCTTGTACCGCTCCGCTAACTGGCTGATGTACAGAAACAGTTCTGGCTCGTTAAACGAGCTTCCAGACAGATTAATAAAGAACGTTCCTGTGCTCTCACGCCCGAGCCCAGTGCGATCAAGGTAGTCAAATGCCAGGTCGATGACCTTGCGATCAACTCGTGTCATCAAGTTGAAGCGTTCCGCCGCAGGAATGAAGGCTCCTGGAGGTACGATGTCATCCCCTTCGTTCAGGCGGACCAGAAATTCGGTGCGATAACCGTCGTTGGCTTCTGGCTGAAGGGCAACCATTTCCTGCTGCCATAGGCAGAAACTGTTATTTTGCAGAGCCTGCTGAATTCGGCTGGTCCAGTTCATATCCCGCTGACGTTGCTGCATATCACTGTCATCGGTTTCGTAAAGCTGGACGTTATTGCGTCCCCGATCCTTGGCGGCGTAGCAGGCCAGGTCGGCGTGGCTCAGAAGCTCACCGGCACTGTTGTAGTTTTCGTTGATCAAAACCATACCGATGCTGAGCGACACCGAGAACGGCTTGTTCTGCCAAACAAAGCGGAACTCATGGACCACTTCACACAGCTTTTCAGCGACCTTGTGTGCATGGACCGCGTCGCAACCGCGCAGCAGTACTCCAAATTCGTCGCCGCCGAGGCGAGCCAGGGTATCATCAGAGCGAATTTGAAGTGACAGCAATGCGGCGACCTGCTTAAGCAAGTAATCCCCAGCCACATGACCACAGGTGTCGTTTATGATCTTGAACTGGTCAAGGTCAAGATAGAGCAGTACATGATGACGGCCGGTTTTATGGGTGTCTTCGAGCGCCTGCACCAGCCGCCGCTCGAATTCCCGGCGGTTCACAAGATCAGTCAGGCTGTCATGATAGGCCATATGCTCCAGGGCATTCTCGGCAACACGCTTGGCCTGGCGCATGAATCCTTCACGTACTTCCCGATCAATGGCAGGAATCAACCGGGACAGGTTGTCCTTCATGATGTAATCCTGCGCACCGGCTTTCATGGCGGTAACGGCAACGCCCTCGCCGATCGTTCCGGATACGATGATTACTGGCAGGTCCTTGCAGTACTTCTTGGTCAGCTCCAATACCCTGAACGAAGAGAAGCCGGGCATGTTGTGGTCGGTAATGACGATATCCCACTTACCCCGGCGAAGGGCATAGGACAGACGGTCTTCGCTGTCTACCAACTCATGATAGGGGGCTATGCCTCCTTTGCGCATCTCTCGCAGTAGAAGCAGCGCATCGTCTTCTGAATCTTCGACGATCAACATCCGTAGAGGGCTGGCTGTGTCTGTCAATGGCCTTACCTTTTTATAACGAGCGAACCGCACCTGCCTTGGGCACTTTATTGACAAAAAGCCAATAGCGGGCAAGCAACTTCATTTGTTCCGTAAACTCCCGATAATTGATCGACTTGGTGATAAAGCTGTTGGCACCCAGACGGTATGCATTCAACAGGTCTGCCGGCTCATCAGAGGATGTAACCATAACGACTGGCAGCCAATTGGTTAGTGGCGAGGACCGAATACCTTTCAGGACCTCCAGGCCACTGACCTTGGGAAGCTTCACATCAAGCAAAACAAGACCGAGCGAATCCAGATCTTTACACGGCTGCCTGGCATCGTTGCCAAACAGGAAGTCCAGGGCTTCCTGCCCGTCTTCTTTTACGATGACAGGGCTGTTTTCGCTCGCACTCTTGAGGGCTCGCACTGCCAGAACCTGATCATCCGGGTTGTCTTCAACCACAAGGATTGAATGGCCATCCATGATTTTATTTGCCCTTTCAATGAATTGCATTAATAGGTTGAATCTGACTACAGTCTAGCCCTGATCTCCCGAAACAGGCAACTTCACAACAAAACTTGCCCCCTCACCCAGTTGCGACGTAGCGGAAATATCGCCATGGTGCCGGCGAACCACGCGGTATACAGTCGCCAGGCCAATACCTGTGCCGCCGAACTCCGACGGCGTATGAAGTCGATTGAATGCCACAAACAGTTTGTCGATATACCTCATATCGAAGCCGACACCGTTATCACGAACCTCAATAGCAACCCAGCGCCCTTCTCTTCGAGACAACACTTCGACAATTCGTTTTTCTTCTTTGGCGCTGTATTTCCAGGCATTCGCCATCAGGTTCTGGAAGGCAACACGCAGCATTCGGCTGTCGCCTACAACCCACATACCCGGCTGTATGAGAATTTCCGTTGGCACATCATCGCTGATGTCTTGCAGTTCTTCCGCAATTTCTTCCAACATCTGGCTCAAGTCTATTGTCTGATTTTCCATGGACTGTCGGCTGACGCGGGACAGAACAAGCAACCCATCGATCAGCCCCGCCATCCGTACACTGGCCGCGCGGATTCGCTTCAGGTAATCCTTACCGATCTCATTCAACTGATCGCCACAATCCTCTTCCAGGGCTTGCCCAAACCCTTCAACGGCTCTCAGGGGCTGCCTGAGGTCATGGGAGACCGAGTAACTGAACGCCTCCAGTTCACGGTTGGCCATGCTCAGCTCGGAGGTCCTGGCCTCGACGATGCGCTCCAGGCTGTCACGGCTTTCCAGGATCCGGCGGTTCTGTTGCTGGATGGTGCTGATCATCTCGTTGAAGGTGTTACCCAGGCGCCCGAGTTCGTCGGTGCCGGAAACCGGCGCACGAATGGAATAGTCGTGATCCTGGGCGATGCGCTCGGCCGTCTCCGAAAGCTTGAGAATGGGTTCGGATACGATTCTCTGTAACCTGAGCGCCAGGAATACCAGCGCGATGAGGATCACCGCCCCGATACCGGAGGCTACGGATACAAAGGTCCGGATATGGCCCCGCAAAACTTCAAGGTGTGATGAGAGGAAAAGCTGCCCGACCACTTCGTTGTCCAGTGTGACCGGCATCAGTAACTGATAGACGTCCCCGACGAACCCTACTTCCAACGACGAACCAACCGACGGGCATTGCCCCTGTGGCCGGCCTGAAAGAGACGTCATCACGTCCCCTTGCTGGTTGTAGACACAGGCCTGCCGAATAGTGTCGATACGCTTGAGGCTGGTGATAATACTGCTCAGCTGCTCGTTGTCCTCGAACACCAGGGCGGCAGCGGACTGCTCCGCCAGGATGCCGGCGATGACATGAAGCTCGGATTCAAGCTGTTTCCGGTAATTCTGGTTCTCAACAAAGATGAGGCTCGCGCAGACCAGGGTGATGCCAAGTGCGCTGGTGAACAACGTAAGGAATAGCAGTTTGGTTTTCAGTCGCCAGTATCGCCACCGCCCCATCATCTCAGGACCCTCACCGCCAGTTCCAGAAGCCTGGAGTTAATGGTCAGGCCCGCTTTCATTGCGGCTTTCAGGCTGATTTCGAAGCGAATAACATTACCCTGCTTCACGTAACCGACAATCCCGCCCTTGCGAATGAAGTCTGGCAAATCACTCACTGTCAGTATGCCTTCGTGGCTCTCGGCCATTTCGAGCAGTTCGTCGACATTTCTGGACTGGGACTGCCCTATATAAAGTACGTCGCATCCCGCGATATCGGCCGGAACGTTGGGGTATCGAAGCTGAAGCGCCCTGCCCTGGGATTTACGACCTTGCATGGGGTCAAGCAGGTTGCCGAAGGGGTCATCGCCGTAGATGCACACATCAAGAGGATCGGAAGCGGTTGCTCCATTTGACCAAGTAATAAAACGTGTGAAGTTGTAGAGGAACGCCGCTTTGACTTCATATTCCGAGCGTATGGAAGCATGCGCCGACGCCAGGCTGAGACACAGGCTGAGAACTAGGGAAATAGAATATTTCAGGTGATCCCTCACGAGTCGGCCACGAAACAAGTAGTCATGTTGAAAAATGAATTATATGGGAGCCCGGCACCTACGGAAGGTTAGCACCCGTTTCGCTGGCGTCAACTGTATCTTAAAACTGTACTCCCCCAATAGCACCCTTCTGTGTCTGTTCCGCCAACACCGGTCCAATAGAATTTTATCAAGCACCGGAGGTGGAATATGAACATCGACAAAGTCCTGTTTCGCACACTCAAACACTATATTGAGAACCAAAGAACCCGCACACGCCTAAGAAGACGCCTGCGGGGAATGCCGATGAGAGAGCTGGATCGTTTGGCATGGGACATCGGAACAACCAGAGCTCAGCTGCTACGAGAGGCACACAGCCCGTTCTGGAAGACGCATCGCTGAGCCCTGGTGAACAAGGCTCAGCGTGACGACTACTCCCGCCAGAATGGCTTGTGCGCTTCCTCTACCAGACTGCCGTGAGGCAACCCTATGTCTTTTTCGACCAGCCTGGTGTCCATTTCATACAGCGACTGCCTCAATTGGTACCGGCGACTCCAACGTCCCGCATAGCGTTTGATAGCAGCGATGGCTCGCCTCATGAAAGAGCTCTTTGAGGGAACACATGCAATCGATGGTGTTTGTCTGAGTGTTTGATTGACGAGGATGGCTTTCATTTTCATCTTCCTTTAAATATGAACGATGACTACAATGAAACCATTCTCGACCCGCCGTACCAGGTCGTCCATCGACATTATTTGAACCCGGTGTTCGAAAAATATGAACATAAAGCTGGACAGGCTCAAGTCTTTTCTTCTGGTGGCTGAAGAGGCCAATCTGACTCGCGCGGCCGCTCGTCGTCATTCGACACCGTCTGCGGTGAGCGAGCACCTTCGCCAGCTTGAGGAAGAGTTCGAGGTTCTGCTGTTCGAGCGCAGTAAACAGGGAATGTCCCTGACCGCGGCTGGCGAGCGCTTGCTCATGCCCGTTCGCCAGGTGTTTACCGCCGTGGAAGATGTACGTAACACTGCGCTTTCCTTGCGTTCGGTGCCCCACGCAACACTCCGCCTTGGACTGAACTCTCCGCCTGAATACCTTCGTGTAGACGAAGTGCTTCGCCGGAAGACGGACGCTCTCCCTCACCTCAACCTGGAAATGAAAACCCGGGCGTCAACCCAGATTGTCGAGCAAGTGCTTTCGGAAGAGCTGGATCTGGGGTATGTCTATGGCAACTGCGAGGACCCGAGGTTGAAGGTGGTGCCACTCACGCCAGTACGTATTTCCGTTGTTGGCCCTGCGGATACGGAGTTCGACACCCTACCAGCCGACTTCGAGTCACGTCGGCGCCTGCCCTGGATCTGGCCCAACCGGGACTGCCCGTTTTTTGATTTCATGAAGGACCTGCTTGGCCCTCAGGCAAGCCTCTCCGACGCGGCCACCAGTTCCGACGACGAGTATTCCACGGTGGTTATGGTCAAATCCGGCATGGGGTTTGGGCTTGTGGAGCGGGAGTTCGCGGAACAATCACAGAGCCGCGGAGGGGTGCGTATTTTTGATGACCCGGAGATGATCACCAACCTCAATCTGATATGCGGCGTGCGAAACTATGAACGTTCAGAATTGCGGGCACTGTTCGATTTGATCGTCAGTGAATGGAAACCGTAACGGTATTCTCACGCCTTGGTGAATTTGTTAACCGAGCTGATTTGCTCACCGTTCCAGATAAACTCGAAATGCGCCGTCTGGATAACACTGCGGACGTGCCTGGGAGTGAATAATCCCCAGCAGGTATCGCCGGGTTTTCGAACAGAGTGATACCGAAGCCCTTCCGAGCCTGCCCTGTAGAGCCTGCGACCATAACTCCGTGAAGCAGCGTAGCTGTCAGCATCGTAGATGGCGTCCCCAAAGGAGAGGGTCGTGGCGTCGTGCAGGGTCATCGTCCCTACCTTGCACTTTAGCCCCCGGAACACCAGCCGGTCGTAGTCCAAACCGTGAACGCCCTGCCAGTAGCGTGACTGGTGATAGGCCACCTCCGCTATTGCTGTATCGATGCTCTCCCCCATATACAGAACACCGTACTGGCCATCGCTGAAGCGGCTGCCTTCGGGGTTTACATGGGTAAACGGGCCGGTGGCGTAGGAGCAGCCAGGGATTCCGAACGGGATCTCCGCTTTGCGGATCAGGTTGAGATTACCCAACTCGGTCTGAAGACGGGGGTTGGTGAGCGCTTGAAGTTCGTAGAGCGCATCAAACTCATCTTCGTCCGCCACATCATCAAACAGGCTGATGGGCGGAAACCTCGAGTTGATCAGGCGAAACCCGGTAATGCTCTCGGGTGTGATCGTTGGCGGCAGTTCCTGACTCACCAGAGCCCCCCGCGCAATACATCGATACGCCTGAACGTTTCATACAAAGCAGCAAACTGGCCCGTACTGATAATCTCAAGGGGACTTTTGCCGTTGAAGTACGGATTGTCGTTTTTCAGGGCCATAAAGCCGTAAACGTTCTTCGGGTTCTCGAAGATCATCCGCAGGCAGCCATGGATGTTGACCAGATAACTGAGACGTTCAATCTGGTCATGGGTCAGGCTCGCCTGCTCCGGCGCTTTACGATACTTGTAGTACGCCGGGCGGGAGATCTGAAGGATTTTCTGTACCTGCTCGGGAGTACAGCCCCAACGGTCCAGAATATTAAACACGGTTTTAAGGCCAACGCCGGAGACGTTGTTCTTTTGGAAGGTTGCGAGTTTCTGCGCGTTACTCATAGCGGACACCACTGTTTTTAAGGCTTTCGCCCACTTAACACTTGGCATCATTGTAGACTTATAGCTACATTTTGTCTATACGCAGACTTTACAAACAACTCACCCAGCGTGCTCTTCAGCAACATCGGCCAGATTTTTGTACTCGCAGTCCTGCTTCGCGATGAAGGCGTCCGCCGAATCAATCAGGATATTGTCGTCGCGCATGAACCGTCGACCCAACAACGCCGGATAGGAAAACTTCCCACGGTCCGTGAGTGAGAACTCAGTTTTATGACTGGTACCGGCAATGCAGAAGTCCATAACCACCACAAACCGGCGCTGCGAGGGTGCGCCCTTGCGCTTGATCTTAACCGTACGCTCAACAGGCAGGCTGAACTCCAGAATCACCTCTTCCAGATTCTTGCCGTCGGCGTCGTCCTCATCCTGGTGGTCAGCCAGCGGCAACTGGAAACTGACCCATTCTTCATCACCTTTCATGAACGGCTCAACATTGACGGCATGCAGTGAAGAGGTTTTGGCCCCGGTGTCCAGCCGGGCCTTCATGCGCAGTCCTGTACCCTCGAGTACAAGCCATTCCACAAAACCAAGTCGCTCTGGCACAGCGTTTTCATTACTGCTGCTCTCAGCCATGGCGATGGAGGGGATCAGGAACGCGAAAAGCGCAGCGACAACGTATCTCTTGGAGTCCGTCAACATTCAAAATCCTTTGTGGCAAAGTGTTTGAGTTCAGGGAAAAAGCTGAGGAACCTGTGTTCGAGTTCCTGGTCGTGGGCTTTGATCTCCTCGATGATTCCGCTGAACGCATTCCTGAACCGTATGCGATTGGCGACCCGGTCCAGAGCATACCCAATGTTGTCAATGTCCTGGTATGAGCGGAACCAGTCGTGGAGAACGATCTGCTGAGTCACCTTTTGCATTTTCTCAGGCATCAACGACGCGTTTTCATCGAGTTCCCGATAGATCTGATCGATAAAGGTATCGGAATTCACATGACTAAAGCGTTGCCAGTTTCTTAACAGGTAGTGATCGTAGAGGATATCCAGCGCCACACCCGAAAAACGTCTGCGCTGAGGGGAGAACAACCGCTTGCTGGCAATGACTTGCGAATGCTGGTCGGTAAACGCATCCACCGCCCTGTGATGCTGCAGCCCCACCCTCACTTCCCGGGGCAGTTCGTCCGGCACTATGCCTCTCGCAAAGTCCCCCAGCAGGCTGCCCACACGAACCTTGGGAGAATCTGGTGCGAGAAAAAGATGGGCAAGGTGATTCAAACTGGCTCCCAATAACGGCGGCGAACAGGCCTCCGCCGCCAAGGTTTCTTTGTGCAGAGCGCTCCGATCAGAAGTTGAAGGTGACGCCCAGGCCCAGACCGTCAACGGTGGAGCCATCCTTGTCATAGTAACGCATGTATTCCACGTTGCCAGACACTTCCGGTGCCAGCTCAACATTCACACCAGCGCCGTAGGAAAAGTCCGACTCATCCTCGGTGGTGGTCCCCAGGAACGACTTCGCTTCCACTTCAACCCGGGTTACACCGAAAATAACGTAAGGCGTTGCGGGTGATTCGTTCGCCAGATTCAGCGTGGCGTAGCCGCCGAAGAAATTGTCCAGCGAATAATCGACGCCGCCAATGCGATCATCGTCCACGCCAAACCCAGCACGGGCTTCGAGCCCAAAGAAAGGCGACACCAGGCCACCCACCTTCGCGGACAGCGTACCAACGTCAACGTCGTCACTGCCGTTTTCGATATTGATAAAGCTGTAGTTCAGGCCCGCATAAAGGCTACCACCACCTGACTTGTAGACATCAGCGAAGGCGCTTTGGGAGACCGCCATCAGCGGCGCTGCAGAAAGACCAAGCATCAATGCAATCGACTTTTTCATTTGAATTCTCCTTCCGGTTTCAAACCGAACTCACAATTCGAAGTTGCATCAGGCTGACGACAAACACCAGCGTTCGGATCCTTATTTACGCGGAATTTACAGTGATTTAATGTACCTGTAAGGCCCTGACGCACTGCGGGTTCCACCTTGCGAAAGCCCCAAGCCGCATGTATTCTGACGCCGTCTCTCTGTTCAGCCGGCTAGAGCGTCCTTTGAGAAACCTGAACCCCGTAATCTTTATCATGAGCGTCATGTTTATACTTCTTAGTATTTTCATGACCTTACCTGTGCTTCTTCTCGTAACTTCTGAATCGCCGAATGCCATGGCGTTTGCGGAGTCTGCGGCTATCTGTTTTGGCACGGGGCTGCTGGGCATTCTCGCGACCTACCGCCAGGCACGAGACCTGAAGCCCCGCTACATGTTCGTGCTGACCGTCTCCAGCTGGTTTATTATCGCCCTGCTCTCCTCGCTCCCGTTCTATCTCAGTGATCTGGGGCTTACCCTCGGCGAGGCCTTTTTCGAAGGCACATCCGGCATCACCACCACCGGAGCCACGGTGCTTACCGGCCTGGACACCATGGATCAGGACCTACTGCTCTGGCGCTCTGTACTGCAATGGATTGGCGGTATCGGGATCATCGGCATGTTCGTTGCCGTATTGCCCTTCCTCCGCGTGGGCGGCATGCGGCTTTTTGCAACGGAATCTTCAGAATGGACTGACAAGGCCCTGCCGCGAATGAAAACCCTCAGTCGTGGCCTGCTGTTGGTTTACGTGGCGTTTTCGGTGCTTGCGGTAACGACCTATTGGTTGTCCGGCATGAGCCTGTTTGACGCATTCAACCATGGCCTGACGAGTATTGCGACCGGCGGCTTCTCCACATCCGACTTGTCCATGGGCAAGTTCGACTCCAACCTGATTCTGTTGGAAGCCACCCTGTTCATGATGATCGGCAGCATGCCGTTCTTTCTTTTTGTCCGGGAAATGCATGGCCAGCACGGCGTACTGTTCAGGGATCAGCAGGTGCGGCTGTTCGTGACCATCCTGCTGGTGGTACCTGCCTTACTGACTCTTTACCGCTGGTACGTCTCACCAGTGGAGTTCGACCTCGTTAACGGCTACGTGTCGACGCTCTTCAATGTCACGTCTGTGGTCACGACAACCGGCTATGCCTCGGAAGATTACTCTGCGTGGGGCCCACTTGCGTTTGTGCTGTTTTTCTTTCTGATGTTTATCGGCGGGTGCTCCGGCTCAACAGCCGGGGGCATGAAAGTGTTCCGCTTCCAGCTCTCATTGATCGTACTGAGGGAGCAGCTGATGCGGCTGCTGCATCCCAGGGCCGTATTCACCCGCAACTACAATGGCCGCGCGGTCAGCGACGAAATTATCGCTTCGATGATTGCCTACACCTTTATCTTTCTGTTGTGCCTGCTGATCATAACGGTCGCGCTGGCAGCTCTGCAGTTGGACTTTATCACCAGCCTGTCCGGAGCACTCACCGTGCTGACCAACGTTGGCCCGGCGCTCGGCGACACAATTGGGCCAGCGGGCACCTTTGCACCGCTCCCGGAGCTTGCCAAATGGATTCTATCGGTGGGTATGCTGATGGGGCGCCTGGAAATACTGAGCGTGGTAATTGTGCTTTCACCAGCGTTCTGGCGAAGCTAAGCGAGGCAACCTGCCCTGCTTAGGCTTCGCCAATCGAACGTCAGGCGAGCTTTACAGTACGTTATCGCGAAGGAACTTGCCGATATCCACGATCTCTTCCATGCACACGCTGTGTTCCATCGGATAGGTCTCATACGTGGGTTCAAACCCCATGTCCTGCAGCTTTTCCACGCTTTGCCGGCCCAGGGCCTCCGGTACCATGGGGTCAAAGGTGCCATGATAGATCCGGATCGGGATATCATGATTCGCCTCTGAGCACTTCACAGTCTTCGCAGTGGCAAAGTATGTTGACAGGGCAATAATGCCCGCCAGGCGCTTCGGATAGCTCAACCCAAGCTCGTAGGCCACGGCGCCCCCCTGGGAAAATCCAGCAATCACAATGTTCTCGCTCTTCACGCCACGCTCAATTTCCCGGTCCACCAGTTTTGCAACCGCGTCTGACGAGGCCATCAACTGATCGGTGTCGACCACCCGGTCAATATCCATTGCCTTGATGTCATACCAGGCTGGCATCGTCATTCCACCGTTAATGGTGACCGGCATGTTGGGGGCGTGAGGGAAAATGAACCGAACAGCGGCATTGTCGGGCAGCCCCAGCTCCGGCACTACCGGCTCGAAATCATGGCCACTGGCTCCAAGGCCATGCAGCCAGATAACGGCGGCAGTAGGATTGGGATTGGTTTCCAATTCGATAGTTTGAAGTTCTTGCACAAAATACCTCGGGTATCAGGGGTGTTCCGTTGGTGTATCCGTCGAGCCGTTGCCATTGTGAGCTTCAAGCGCCGTGACCACCGGGTTGGCGTACATATCCAGCAGATAGGGCCGAATCGCCGGGTCGCAGGCATCAAGTCGACGCTCCATCTCCGCCTCGGCGGCTTCTATTTCCGCCGCTGACCAGGCCTCTGCCGTCACCACCGCATCGCTTACAGAGTCTCTGCTGGCGTGTGAATCAGGATGAATGCCTCTTTGCTGATAGGCCACCAGGTTGGACGTGTGCAAGTGATAATTGGCATGCATCTCCCGATCGATCCGGGCAGCCAGTTCCTTAGGCGTGTTTTCGGCATCCGCGATGGGTGCTCCGAAATGCACGTGCACGTGGCCCTTGAACCCCGTGAGCCCGCGCATTATCTGGTTAGTATCCTCGCCTTCCGCCTTAACGTATTTGCCCGTGCGGGAGCGGGTTTCGAGCTCTCGGGCCTTGTCCATATCGCAGGGATCATACTCGTAGGCAATGGACACCGGCACGATGTGCAGCCGGTTCATGGCTTCGCCGAAATCCAACCCACTTTTCTTCTGGCTCATGTAGAACATTTTAATAATGGCGGGATCGGTGAAATCCAGCCCGTCTTTGGCGCGCCCTTCACGCTGCGCAATCCAGATGCTCTCGTTGTTGTCGATACTATGATTGATAAACGCCGAAAGCATGATGTAGGCGTCCCGCATTTCACGTGGGCTGGTCATACTGCGACGCACCACAAAGCTCTTGTTCAGCCGCATCATTTCAGCAAATACGCGGTTCGCCAGCAGGTTGTCGCCAATGGCAATACGTGTGGTATTGAAGCCGTTCGCGAACAGCAGGTAATTGACCACCATCGGGTCGAACACGATGTCGCGGTGGTTGGAGATGAACAGGTGAGCGCTCTGCTTGTCCAGATTTTCCAGCCCGCTGTGGGTAACCCGGGTCGTTGTGTGATCAACCAGTTCACCAACGTAGCCAGACAATCGCGCCTGGAGGTCGTCGATACGGGTAAGTCCGCCAAAGTTCCTGGCCAGCCAGCGCTTGACCCATACCCGGAGCATTCCCGGCGCCCATTTGGCCAGTGTGGGCGATTTGAAGCGGCCAATCATATCCAGAAATTCCGGATCCCGTACCAGATTGTTGATGGCGGTTCCGGTTTCCTCGTCCGAGTAAGGTCGGATGGCGTCAAATTCCTGCATGGAGTTCCTGTTTGTTGGGTGCAGAAAAAAGGCGCATTGTAGCGTTTATAAGGTTTGTTTGTCTCCGCCGATTCCGTGACCGCTTTCTGGTATCATGGCCTGCCTGCCAGAATGGCACCCTTTACCCTCAACCAACACCGCTGGCCAAGTCATGGATTTTGCACAACTCAGCACAGAGCGCCCCCGTGTTAACGACCAGGACCCGGAAGAAGTCCTTCATCGTGTTTTCGGTTACGAGACCTTCCGGCCCTTGCAGGGCGACATTATCCGCGAGCTGGTTAACGGTGGCGATGCGTTGGTACTGATGCCCACCGGTGGTGGTAAATCCCTCTGTTATCAGGTTCCAGCCCTGGTTCGCGCCGGAACAGCTGTCGTCATATCACCGCTGATTGCACTGATGCAGGATCAGGTGGCGGCGCTGAAAGAACTGGGCGTTAGGGCCGCGTTCCTGAACTCCACCATGGATTTCGAACAGGCCCGGGACACTGAAAACGCCCTTATGACCGGCGAACTCGACCTGCTTTACTGCGCGCCGGAACGGCTGATCCAGCCTCGCACACTGGACCTGTTACATGATGCTTCTATTTCCCTGTTTGCCATCGACGAAGCCCACTGCGTGTCCCAGTGGGGCCACGATTTCCGCTCCGACTACCTGGAGCTAAGCCGGCTGGCCCATGAATTCCCGGGCGTACCCCGCATAGCCCTCACCGCCACCGCGGACGAGCACACCCGCAAGGAGATCGCTGAACGGCTGTCCCTGACCGAAGCCCGACACTTTATCAGTGGTTTTGATCGCCCGAATATTCAGTACAGAATTGCTCCGAAAACCAATGCAAACAAACAACTACTGGATTTTATTAAAGCGGAACATGATGGCGACTGCGGCATCGTTTATTGCCTGTCCCGCAACAAAGTCGACAGCACCGCGAAGCTGCTCAGTGACAAAGGCTACACCGCTCTGCCCTACCATGCGGGCCTCAATGCCGGTGATCGCGCGCGGAATCAGGAGCGCTTCCTACGCGAGGACGGCGTCATCATCGTGGCCACCATTGCTTTTGGCATGGGCATCGATAAACCCGATGTTCGATTTGTCGCCCACCTGGACCTTCCAAAAAGCCTGGAAGCCTACTATCAGGAAACCGGCCGAGCCGGTCGTGATGGAAAGCCTTCGACCGCCTGGATGGTTTACGGCCTGCAGGACGTGATCAAACTGCGACAGATGCTCGAAGGCTCCATGGGCAATGACCACTTCAAACGGGTTGAGCGCCAGAAACTGGATGCCATGCTAGGCCTGTGCGAAGTGACAAGCTGTCGGCGACAGGTGTTGCTGCGGTATTTCGGCGACACCCTTGAACAGCCCTGCGGGAACTGTGATACCTGCCTGACCCCACCGGAAACCTGGGACGGCAAGGTTGCCGTTCAGAAGGCGCTCTCCTGCGTGTTCAGGACCGGGCAACGTTTCGGGGTCACATATTTAATTGATGTGTTACGCGGCTCTGAGAACGAACGTATCCTGCAGTCCGGCCATCAAACGGTTTCCACCTACGGCATTGGTACCGAGTTATCGGCTAATGACTGGAAGTCCGTGTTCCGTCAACTGGTGGCCAACGGTTACCTCAGGGCTGACCCGGAAGGCTATGGAGCGTTGCAACTCACGGAGCAATGCCGCCCGCTACTTAAGGGCGAGGTAGCTATCCAATTACGCAAGGATCCCGTGGTGAAAGCCTCCAGTGGCCGTGGGTCATCAGGGTCCGGCCGCCGCAGGATTGCAGACCAGATCACTGACAAACCCGGCTGGGAAGCGCTGCGGGCCTGCCGAAAATCGCTGGCGGATGAGAAGGGCGTGCCGCCCTACGTGATTTTCCACGATGCCACGCTGTTTGAAATCCTGGACAAAAAACCGAACAGCCTTGCCGAAATGGCTGAGATAAACGGCGTGGGTGCGGCAAAGCTTGAAAAATATGGGGAAACTTTCCTCGCCGCCCTACGGGAGTTGGACGGCGCTTGAATCAACCTCAGTTCACTGCGCCTGGAAGCCTTTCTTGCGAACACGATAGTGGGCCATCGAAGTGGCCACATGATGGCCGTCACTGTCGTACAGTGTGCCTTCCAACTCAAACGCGGCCCTGCCCGTAGCATCGGCCTCGGCCTTGATGGCTTCAACCGTGGCGGCGTCCAGTGAAAACTCCACAAACACATCGGAATTCGCCGGCTGCAGGAACTGAAGCGTCATTTCCTTGAGAATCGGCGTGTAAGCCGGGCCGAGATCAAACAGCGTCAACACACCACCGGGGATCTCCGCCACCAGGAAATAGGCACCGGCGTAGAGGCTACCAAAGTGGTTCTTATTGCCTTTCAGGCGTATTCTTGCCTTAACGAACCCTGGGCGAATCTCCTCAACACTGAATCGATTTCGTGGTGCGAACGGGATCGATAGGCCAATAATTCGGTTGACGGCCGCATAACCACTGGTTTTACGGAGCCAGGCCAGCGGTTGCGTGATTCGCGCCCCAGGATTCGATTCAGACACCCAATGGCCGGTTGCACCTATCAGATTGTCGATGAACGCCATGTTTTCTTACCTGTTGGTGATTTAACGCCCATGATTGCAGCCGTTTAAAAGGTATCGCAACTGTTTTCGGGATTTTTTACGGTTATCCCTTTCCGGAAAGAAAAATTCACCTAAACTGCTTGGATATCAAAACGGGCGATAACAAGAAACTCGAATGGACGCGGGAGTAAGTCTTCAATGAAAGTGAGGCGTGCGCGTGGCTGGCTGACGGCCCTGGCATTGTTTCTGGCTTGCCCGGGAACCGGTGTGTCTTCGGAATATCTGTCTGGAGAAACACAGGCAAGGGAATATCGCCTGTGGTACCGCAATTACGACAGCCCACCCATACGTGCCCTGGTTGCCCTCGCCTTCGACAAGACACCGGAATACGGTTCGTATCGAATCACTCGCACCCCGGAGATGGCCCAAGGCCGGGTTGTCCGCGAACTTGAGCGCCAGCAATCAAAATTGGTCGATCTCGCGAATGTCGCGACATCAAAACAGAGGGAAGAAAGCCTGCAGGCCATCCCCATACCTATCGATGGCGGACTTTTGGGGCTTCGGGTGTGCGTGGTGCTTAAAGAATCATTGCCCAGGTTCAAAGGCATCCGAAGCCTTGGCAATCTTGAGGAAGTCGGTATCCGCATCGGCCAGGGCGCACACTGGCCGGATTCGTCGATTCTTCAGGCCAACGGAGTCAGCGTGGTGACTCACTCGCGGTACGAAATTCTTTTCCGCATGCTGGAGAATCATCGTTTTGAATGCTTCGCCCGGGGAGTCAACGAGGTTCTTTTCGATCTGGAGCTTGAAAACAACGAAGATTTCGCCATCGAGCCGGACCTGCTGCTGGCCTATCCGATGCCCTCTTACTTCTTCGTCAACCGGCACGACCACGAAACAGCACATCGGCTTCAATTGGGCATGGAAAGGGCCATTTTCGATGGCAGCTTTGGCGCGTACCTCAACCAATACTACGGCCAGTCCATCGACGAGCTAAACCTGCACAGCCGGAACGTCCTTGTTCTGGAAAATCCCTATCTGACGGACGAGTCCCGGGCCATCGGCACCAGAACCCTCCTCGAACTCCGACGGCGAATCCAGATACTATCCGCGCCCCAGAAAACGTCTTACTCAAACCCTGAATCGTGACACGTTCTTACTAAGCGTGTGGCCGACCGATTCGATCTGACCGCTATAGACGTCGTTCTCGCTGGCAGCCTTGGCGGCCTCCTGGCCCTGGTCGGCAATCCGGGTGATGGAGGAGTTCAACTCTTCCGTCACAGAGGTCTGCTCCTCAGAAGCCGTTGCGATCTGGGAGGTCATCTGGCTGATCGACGTTATGGCATCAGCAATACGGTTAAGGGACTCCATGGCATCCTGGGCTTTCTCCATGCTCACATTCGAGACCGCTGTTGATGCCTTCATGACGTCCACAGCCTGGGTTGCACCGCTTTGCAGGCGCTCAATCATGTTGTTGATCTCTTCCGTGCTGTCCTGGGTGCGGCGGGCCAGATTGCGCACTTCGTCAGCAACAACCGCAAAGCCACGACCCGCGTCCCCTGCCCTTGCGGCCTCGATCGCCGCGTTCAGTGCCAGCAGGTTGGTCTGTTCAGCAATCCCCTGAATTACCTCGAGAACCGAGGTAATGTCGGTAACGTCCTTGCCGAGTTTATCGATGACTTCCGCAGCGGCGTTAATCTCTTTTGACAATTTCTGGACTGCATCCCGGGAAGCGGCAACGGTTTCAAGGGAAGCGCGGCTGTCTGCATCGGCGGTGTTGGACGCATCCGCGGTCTGTTGGGCATTCTGTGCAATTTCCCCGGCAGCGGCAGACATCTCATTGATGGCCGTGGCCACCATATCAATCTCGGCCTGCTGTTTTTCAACGCTGTCTCGGCTGGTGCTGGCAGTATCCCGCAGGGAGGACACGTTTTCGCCAAGCTCGGCGGTGCCTTGCTGGACGTCCCGGACCACATTCTGGATATTCTCAACAAAGCTGTTGAACTCCGCCGCGAGCTTGCCGAACTCGTCGTTGGCGCTATCGTCCAGGCGCTTGGTGAGGTCCGCCTCGCCACTGGCGATTGATGCCATGGCGGCATTAAGCTTGCGAACGGGAGCCATCAGCACGCGGATACCAAAACGCAGGATCACCAGGGACACCAACAAGCCAATTACTGCGATGATCAGCCCGGTTACGCGAGCGGCATGGACCGGCGCATTGATTTTGTCCTCATTGATAAAAGTGCCGAGATACCACTCAACACCACGGGCACCTTTGATGCGATGGAAACCGGCAGTCCAACTGGCATCTCCGGTGTCATATTCGTGAATTTCACCGCTGAGCCGAGGAGATTCTCCCAAAAGACTGCTGATCTTCTTGCCAACCAGTTTCTGGTCCGGGTGAAACAACACGGTGCCGTCGTCACTGATCAGGGCGGCATAGCCGGTGTTGGCCAGCGTAATCGTGGAGAGCGTCTGTTCTATGGTCTTCAGGGCAATATCACCACCGACAACACCCTGGTAAGCCCCACGTTTGACCGGTGCCAGCGTGGAAATGATGGTGCCTCCAGTGCCCGCGTCCACGTAGGGTTCGGTGAACGACGCTGAGCCCTTTTGTTTCGCCTGTTTGAACCAGGGCCGCGTGCGTGGGTCGAAATCCGCAGGCAGCGTGGCTTCTGAGGCATCGTCCTTCATCAGCATATAGCCATCATCACGGCCAACATAGACGTCAATGAACCCGCCACCGGTTGTCGCAGCGGCCAGGATAACCCTCGCCTCGGCATCGGTTTCCACCGACTCCAGTGCTTTTGCCGTTGCTTCGGTCATGGCAAGACGGGTGTTGAGCCAATCCGCAATGCTGGACGTACTCTGAGCCACGGTGTCTTCAATCAGTGCATCAACATAAGTATCCGTAGTCTCCTGTAACCGGAGGTTGCCGCTGAGCGTAAACGCCCCCATAACAAGTAAAAGCAAAATACCAAAGGCGACGAGCAACTTCTGGCCGAAACTCAGGTTCATTTTCCGGGTCCTTTTCGAGACAGTCTATTCGGGGGGTCAGTCAAACAGCCTATCGGCTGTCTTTCATTCATAAACTGGTTTTCGGCGTGTGCTGCAAAGTCTTTAACTTTATGTGATAAGAAGTCTTAAGCTTTAGGTGATAAGAAGTCTTTAGCGCTCTCTGATAAAATACCGAAGCAATCGACAATTCTTGCCGTCATTTCCACACCCAACGGGAGCTGCCGTATATGGCCCACGAAGAACTGCACCTCAACCTTCGTAACCTGACCAGTGATGATTACCCACAGCTCCAGCGACTGATGGACAGGGTCTACGACGATATTGGCGGTGCCTGGCCAGAGGACACGATCGAAGCTCTGGTGCAACAGTTTCCGGATGGTCAGATCTGTATCGAAGAGTCCGGTGACCTGGTGGCCGTAGCCCTCACGGTGTGCGTCAAGTATGAGCGATTCAGCAATCCGCACACCTACGACGACCTGATCCTGCGCAATGAAAAAATCTGGCACAACGCCAAAGGCGACTCGCTTTACGGCCTCGATGTGTTTATCCACCCGGATTATCGCGGCTACCGCCTTGGCCGGCGGCTTTATGAAGCTCGCAAAGAACTCTGCCGATCCATGAACCTGCGCGCCATCCTGGCGGGTGGCCGCATCCCTGGATATCACAAGTATTCAGACCAGCACTCCCCGGAAGAATACATCCAGCGTGTGGATCGCAAGGACATCTACGACCCGATCCTCAGCTTTCAGCTGTCCAACGACTTCCAGGTCACCCGGCTGATGCACAAGTACCTGCCGGAAGACGAGAAATCCCTGGGCTACGCCACTCTGCTGGAATGGCGGAACATCCTCTATACCCCGCCGTCGCCGGTGCTTAACGTCAAGAAGACTCAAGTGCGCCTGGGTGCCGTTCAGTGGCAGATGCGTGAATTTACCTCTGTGGAGGAAGTGCTGGAACAGGTGGAGTACTTCGTGGATGCGCTCTCGGATTACAAGAGCGATTTCGCCCTGTTTCCAGAGTTTTTCAACGCACCGCTGATGGGCCTGACGGACCAAGTGGACCAGACACGGGCCATTCGCTTTCTGGCAGGCTTTACCGAGCAATTCCGCAATCAGATGTCGGAAATGGCGGTCAGTTACAACATCAACATCATTACCGGCTCGATGCCCCTGCTCGAAAATGATCGGGTCTACAACGTGTCCTATTTGTGCCACCGCGACGGCCGCGTCGACGAGCAGCGCAAGATCCATATCACGCCCCACGAACGCCGTGACTGGGTCATCGAAGGCGGTGAGAAGTTCCAGGTGTTCGACACCGACGCCGGCCGCGTGGCCATCATGATCTGTTACGACATCGAGTTCCCGGAACTGGGGCGCCTGGCGGCCATCGAAGAGGTGGATATTATTATGGTGCCCTTCTGGACGGACACCAAGAACGGATACCTTCGGGTGCGGCACTGTGCGCAGGCACGGGCGATTGAAAACGAGTGCTATGTCGTGATCACCGGTAGTGTGGGTAACCTTCCCAAGGTTGAGAACCTGGACGTGCAGTACGCCCAGTCTTCCGTATTCTCACCGTCGGACTTTGCGTTCCCCCACGATGCGGTGATGGCGGAAACCACACCGAATACGGAAATGATCATGTTTTCAGATATGGATCTGGAAAAGCTGAAGCTGGTGCGCAACGAAGGCTCGGTGACGAACCTGAAAGACCGGCGCACGGATATTTACGAGCTCAACACGCTACAAACGGGCCAAAATGATAAAAACAGTTGATGAACCGCCTGAGAGCTCTATCGTATGACACTGAACACGTTGCCAAACCAACAGAGTGTGGCTATTGTTTAACCATATACTTTCAGGAACACGCCCTCGGGGTGTCGTCCGGACCCCCTCGGGGTGCAAAAGAGATCACTTTTAGATGAACGAAGCACTACCGGATCTTGTCGCACATTTTCACATCAAGCGTGGCCTCTTTCGCCGGGAGCGTGTGCAGGCCGCCCTGTTCGAGCTCGATCACTTCGGATGTGTGATGAAGACGGACAAGATATTTAACCCCGGTGATACGGTTATCCTGGATCTCGTGATGGAAATGCCGTTTGACGACATCAGGGCGGATGGAATTACCGGCCTGGTAACGGAACGCAGGAAACACTGTAGCAATTTCTTCTATTCCGTTGATTTCGTAGAACTCAATGACAACTCCTCGTCTGCCCTGAGCGAAAAACTCAAGCGCATTCGTGAGGTGGTGCTCAAGAAGCAGACGCTAAAATCCAGACGTTCCTCAGGGCCCGCCTCCAGCATTCGGCAACTGGCCTGAACTCACCAACGCCCCACATCAACTTGCACTTCAAGGAGAAAGTCCTCATGGCGAAGAAAGCCAACAAGCAAAGCGTTGATAAAGTCGTCAAGAAAGTGAACAAAGAGTTCGATAAAACGTCATCACAGATCGAAAAGCTGATCAACGACGCCCTCAAGCAGTTCGACAGCCTGCAAAACCAGATTCAGGAACCCGTCCGCAAACTGCTGAAGGAAGTGGATGAGCTTCGTGATCGTGAAATGAAACGTTTCAACGAAGAATTTGAACGTCGCTTGGGTGAATTCCACGATTTGCAAAACAATATCCTGGACCGCCTTGGTATTGCCAGCAAGGAAGCCAGCGAAGAGGCGAAGAAGGTCGCAGGCCAGGCCGCCAAGAAGGCCGGCCCTGCTGCCAAAGGCAAGTCAGCTCCGAAAAAATCCACCGCCAGTAAGACAGCGGCCAAAAAACCGACCGCCAAGAAGCCCGCCACACCAAAAGCGGCAACTGCAAAGAAAGCCGCCAAACCCAAGGCGAGCACCGCCGCCAAAAGTCCGGCCGCAGCCACTAAAGCCGCTCCCAAGAAAGCCGCCACGGCCGCGCGGAAGCCAGCGGCAAAGCCGGCTGCAGCAACACGCGCTCCAAAGCCGAAGGACAAGAGCGACCTGACCCAGGTTAAAGGTATTGGGCCGGCCACCGCCCGCAAAATGAAGGAAGCCGGTATCACCTCGGTTGACCAGATCGCCAATCCGTCTGACGCGGACAAAGAAAAGCTTCAGGCATTTTCAAGCGTGAAAGGCTTTAACACCTTCAGCGACGAAGCCAAGAAAGTTATTTAATGCAACAATCCGAACAGCCTGTTTTACGGGACATTGTCCTGATTGGCGGCGGACACAGCCACGTAGGCGTTCTCAAGCGCTTTGCCATGAACCCAGTGCCTGGTGTCCGCCTTACCCTCATCTGCAGGGATACCCATACACCCTACTCCGGAATGCTTCCCGGGTATGTGGCTGGGCATTATTCCTACGACGACGTCCATATAGACCTCAGCAAACTGGCCGAGTTCGCGGGCGCGCGCTTCTACCGCGATGAAGTTGTTGGCATCGACCGCCATCGAAAACGTGTGGTCTGCCGCTCCCGACCGGACGTGCCTTACGACATTCTGTCGGTGAATATCGGGTCCGCTCCCAAGGTCGGTGACGTCAGCGGCGCAACTGAACATGCAGTGCCCGTCAAGCCTATCAACGGATTCAACAATCGCTGGCTGTCATTATTGTCGCGGCTGGAAAACCATGACGGCCCGATGACCGTTGCTGTGGTCGGCGCAGGTGCAGGTGGCGTTGAACTCACACTGGCCATGCAGTTCCGGCTACGAAATGAGCTCGAAAAGCGCGGCCACGACCCGGACCAGTTGCACTTTCATCTGTTTGATGCAGACCAGCAGATCCTGCCTACCCACAACGCCAGGGTGCGTGCGGTATTCGCTGACACACTCGCAAGCCGTGGGGTGAAGGTCCACCTGGGATCCGCAGTCTCAGAGGTCGAGGCCAATCGTTTGACCACGGAGTCCGGCGACACCCTGTCGGTTGACGAAGTGCTCTGGGTCACCCGTGCCGGCGGCCCCGAGTGGCTGCGGGATACCGGCCTGGCCCTGGACGACGGTGGCTTTATCCGGGTGACGGACACCCTGCAGACAGAAACCGACAACGATATCTTCGCGGCGGGTGACATTGCCAACGTTGTAAATCACCCCCGGGAAAAAGCCGGCGTATTTGCCGTTCGTCAGGGCCGGCCACTGGCGGACAACCTCCGCCGCCATGCCCTCGGAAAGCCCGCGAAGCCATTCCGGCCGCAGAAAAAATGGCTGGCGCTGATCAGTACCGGCGACAAATTCGCAGTGGCCTCCAGAGGTGACCTGTCGTTGGCCGGTTCTTGGGTCTGGCGCTGGAAAAACAGCATTGATAGACGCTTCATGGCGAAATTCAATGATCTTCCCGCCATGGAAGAGAACGCCGCCCTGCCCGACACCGGCGCCGCACAAAACCCCGAGGAAGCGTCCCAGGCCATCTCCGCGGTGGCCATGCGTTGCGGTGGCTGCGGTGCCAAGGTGGGCAGTACCGTGCTGTCACGGGCCCTCGGCGAGCTGCGACCAATAGAGCGGGATGACATCCTGATTGGTCTACACGCCCCAGACGACGCCGCCGTACTGACCGTCCCACCCGGAAAGGCGGTGGTTCACACCGTCGATTTCTTTCGCGCCTTTATTGACGACCCCTATGTGTTCGGCCGGGTTGCCGCCAATCACGCCCTGGGCGACGTGTTTGCCATGGGCGCCGAAGCTCAGAGTGCCACCGCCGTAGCGACCGTGCCCTACGGCATAGAGTCCAAGGTGGAAGACGTGGTTTACCAGATGATGTCCGGCGCCGTGGAAGTGCTGAATGAAGCTGGCTGCGCGTTGGTAGGCGGCCATACGGGTGAAGGCCGTGAGCTGGCACTGGGCTTTGCCGTCAACGGGTTGATTGATCCGGATGACGTCATGAGCAAGGGCGGCCTGCGGGCCGGAGACGTTCTGCTGCTGACCAAGCCTATCGGTACCGGGACGCTCTTCGCTGCCCACGCCAAACTTGCCGCGAAAGGCCGCTGGATTGATTCTGCCCTGGCCTCAATGATGCAGTCCAACAAAGACGCGGCCCAGTGCCTGCGCCGATATGGTTCACGAGCCTGCACCGACGTAACGGGTTTTGGTTTGCTTGGCCATCTGGTTGAGATGACGCGCCCCTCTGGCGTTGATGCGGAGCTCGATCTCACGGCAATACCGATTTTGCCTGGCGCTGAGGAAACTGCAGCAGCAGGTATCCTCAGCTCCTTGCAGCCGGCCAACATTCGTCTCCGGCGTGGTATTCGAGACCAGGAAAAGTGGGTCAACCATCCTCGCTACCCATTGATCTTCGACCCGCAGACCGCCGGCGGACTGCTGGCCAGCGTGCCCGCTGACCAGGCGGATGCCTGTATCAGTGAGCTGAAAGCAATGGGCTATCCCCACACTGCCATTATAGGGCGGGTGTTGCTGCAGGATGAGAGCGGCCCCATCGAGCCCATCACACTCAGGGATTGAGACGGTCGCCTTTGGCCCTGGCCTTCTCAATCGCAGTGAGCAGGGCCGCTTGCTCAGCTTCAGGAACAAAGCAAGAGGCGAGTTCGGTGACGCGATCGGTCAGTTCCCCGAGATATTCGGGGGATTGTTCCGCCCACAGTAACACCTTCGCAAGATCAGCCTCGTCGCCTACACGGAAGTACCCCGGGTAATCTTCACCCAGTAGGCCAATATTGCCGGAGATGTCCGACGCGATAACCGGCAGCCCTGCACGACAGGCTTCGGATACGACATTAGCGCCTCCTTCCATCACCGAGCTGATAACCATGGCACGGCAACGGTTCATAAGCTGATGGGTGGACGGTCTGTCAATTTCGCCAAGCCACTGAAAACGCGGATTGGCCTCCTGTTCGGCTATGGCTCGCCGAGCCCAGTCATGGCTGTGAGCCTTGCCTGCATTCAGCACCCGGATGGTCGAACCTGGCGGCAATGTCCTCGCCGCGATTGCGGCCCTCAGAGGGTCCTTCTCCTCGCGCAGGTGTCCGATAACACAGACATCGAAATGCCTGGTATCGACGCCTGCATTACCCCCGGGCCGATCGGCGGACTGCAACACCGTCACCAGCTTTGGCACGAAACGCTCGGGAATATCCCGGCCAACACGATGGTGGAGCCCCACAAGGCAATCCGCGAGGGCCATGGAATGGAGGGTTTGCTCCGGGTAGCGGTACTGGTGGTCGTATATGTCCGTGCCCGTAAGCACAACGATTATCGGCGTTTCCGGGTTACGGTCACGGAAGCGAAGAACGGCCTCATGGCTCCTCCAGGCGTGCAGGGCAATGTACAGGTCGCAGGGCTCGTTGTTGTATTCGGTCACAACGAAAACCCGGTGTCCGGCCTGCTCAAGCAACCGGCACCATCGGTCCGCCGTGGCCCGATTACCAGCCCTGGAGCCCGGTAGCGCCGGGGTATTCAGGATGATTTTCATGAGTGTCGGTTTCCATCAAGATTTTCATTTTTTGCCGGATACCCCTAACCTGATTGGCTCATAGAATCGTATAGCTGTTCAGAGTTGCAGTAAATCACGGTATTCTGGATAGCTTCGGGCTTCCCGTCCGGACATGTGACCCCGCTAAATTCAGCTCCAGACACAAGGAAATTCAAATGGCTTTGAAATTGATACGGAAATTCGCTGTCGCCAGCTTACTGACCTTGCTCTCTTCAGCAACCGTTTCAGCCCAGACACTCGTCTTCACGGCCATTCCCGATGAAGACGAAACCAAACTGGTGGAACGCTTCAGGGGTATCGCCGATTACCTGGCAGGAGAGTTGGACGTAGATGTTCGCTATATCCCTGTCAAATCCTACGCCGCCGCGGTTTCAGCCTTCCGCAACAACCAGGTCCAGCTAGCCTGGTTCGGCGGGCTTTCCGGCGTGCAGGCCCGCGAATTGGTTCCCGGCTCTGAAGCGATTGCCCAGGGCGTGGAAGACAAAGCGTTCTACACTCATTTCATTGCCCACAAAAGTACCGGACTTGACGAGATGGAAACCCTGTCCGACGAACTCCGGGGGAAGACCTTTACCTTCGGTTCCAAGGGGTCAACCTCCGGTCGCCTGATTCCGGAGTACTATATTCGCGAATCCTTTGATGACAGCCCCGACGACGTCTTCAGCCGTGTAGGCTTCAGTGGCAATCACACCCGCACCCTTCGTCTCGTAGAGGCGGGCACCTACGATGTTGGCGCGATCAACTTCTCAGTGTGGGACAAGGAAATGGAAAACGGCAACATTGATACCGACGCGGTGAAGGTCATCTGGACAACGCCGTCGTACCCGAACTATCAGTGGAGTGTTCGCGGCGACGTCAACGAACAGTTCGGTGAAGGTTTCCAGAAACGGCTTCAGGAAGCCCTGCTTGCGATGGACGACCCTGAATTGCTTGAAAGCTTTCCCCGTAGTGGTTTCATCCCAGTCTCCAATGACGCTTACGAGCCGATCCGGGTAGTTGGAAAGCAGATCGGAATCATCGATTAATGTCGGGATTCGATCTGTCCGGCCTGACGGCGTCTTTTGGTGGAGAGCGGGTGATTGGCCCGCTCTCCCTCAGTGTCAGGGAAGGAGAGCGCGTTGGCCTGGTGGGCCGCAGCGGCGCCGGAAAATCCACTCTGATCCGTCTTGTCTATGAGCAGGTGGAGCGCCTGGCAGCATTGGTACCCCAGGACCTGGGGCTGGTCAACGCGTTACCGGTATTCCACAACGTGTACATGGGCCGCCTCGATGCCCACGGCAACTGGTACAACATGGTTACCCTGGTTCGGCCATTTACCCGGGACAGCCGTGACGTCAAAAGCCTATTGTCGGAATTGGGGATGACCGAGAAAGCCTGGATGCCCACTGCATCGCTGTCCGGCGGACAGCGCCAGCGCGTGGCCATCGCCCGTGCCCTTTACCGGCAGTCAGGACTTTTGTTAGCGGACGAGCCTGTCTCCGCCCTGGACGGACCGCTTGCCCATCAGGTTATGACGTTATTGAGAGAGCGCTTCAAGACCAGCGTTATCGCACTCCATGATGTCGAGCTCGCACTGGAATACTGCACCCGTATCGTGGGCATCCAGGACGGGCAGATCGCGCTGGACGAGCCGAGCGAAAAGCTCACACCGGCCGACATTGCGCCACTCTACTGACTCAACCGGCCCAGATTCCACTCCTATGCTGTCTTCGCCAACCGTCAAAACCAGCCTGATCTTTATCGCCATCGCCCTGGTAGGCCTGGTGTTTGCCGATATCGCTATCACGGCAGCCAATCCCTGGAAAGATCTTGGTCGGTTCTTCCTGGGCGTGATGACACCGGATTTTTTCAGTACCGAAGGGCTGGCAACCGCCCTGCTTCGGACGGTTGCCTTTGCCTTCGTTGGCGTCGCTCTCGGCAGTATCAGCGGCTTTCTTCTGGCGCTTGTTTATCGCTGGATGCCGATTCGGATTCTGTGCGCGTTTGTGCGGGCGATACACGAGCTGTTCTGGGCGCTTATTTTCCTGCAATTTTTCGGCTTCCATCCGCTGACAGGCGTTCTAGCGATCGCTATCCCCTACGCTGGTATCTTCGCCAAGGTCTATTCGGAGATCCTGGAAGAAGCCGACCCCGAGCCCGGTCGCCTGTTACCGCCCCGTACGGGCGTTGTTTCGGCCTTCCTGTACACCAAAATACCGGATTGCTGGGTGCAACTGCGAACCTACACCGCATACCGGCTGGAATGCGGCTTGCGCTCCAGTGCCATCCTTGGCTTTGTCGGCTTGCCAACCCTCGGCTTCTACCTCGAATCGGCCTTTTCACAAGGCCACTATTCCGACGCCGGCGCCATGCTGATCCTTTTCTATGTGCTGATAGCCACCATGCCGCTCTGGGTAAAGCCGAAGCTGCTGCCCGTTTATATCGTTGGCGCTCCGTTTTTTCTTGGCGAAGGTCTCCCGATTGTCTGGAGCAACGTCGGTCGGTTTTTCACCCAGGACATCGTGCCGTCGCCACTGCGCGGTGAAGAAGGCTGGGGCGGCATGGGCGCGTGGCTGGGGGACATGTTTGTCAATCAGGCCATGCCGGGCATCTGGAACACGGTGATCCTGACCCAGGTGGCCCTGGTTGCAACCGGGATCATTGCACTGCTGGCCTTCCCGTTGATTTCCACTCACTTCGGAGGGCCAGTGCGCCGCACGTCCGGGCATGTCTTCCTGGTGATCATGCGTTCCACGCCGGAATACATCCTGGCGTATATCCTTTTGCAACTGTGGGGACCGTCCATGTTGCCTGCTGTCGTCGCGTTGGCGTTGCACAATGGGGGCATCATCGGCCATCTGATTGGCCGGCAGTCCAGCACCATCCGGTTACGCCCGGATGCGCCGAATGGTCTTAATCGATATACCTATGAACTGGTGCCCAGGGTCTATCGTTCGTTCCTGGCGTTCCTGTTCTACCGCTGGGAGATCATCATGCGGGAAACTGCCATCCTCGGCATACTGGGCATCTACACCCTGGGTTTCTATGTCGACAGCGCCATCCAGAACATCCAGTTTGATCGCGCGATGGTGCTGATCCTGATCACCGCATCGCTGAATATCGGTGTCGATGTGCTGGGCCGCTTTATCCGCAGGAAACTCGCCCTGCAGACCATGCCCACCTGCTAGCTGCCTACCGCGTCACAGTTCCGCGGATTCCCGCCGCTTTTGGCCCTGCTTCCCTTCGTGCTCAGGATGCATTTAGTTACACTTCGGATAACGAATGTAACAATCTCCACCGGAACACCGCTCGGCCAGGGTTTGAGTAAGGTTTGAGCAAGAGGGAACACCTATGATTGGCAGCTTTATTATGCTGTTCGAAGTCGGGCTGATTGCGCTGCTGCTTTTACTGTTCTTTCGCATGCTTACACTGGTCCGAAACGATCCGTTCGTGCCGGCGTCCGTGGTGACAATGGTGGCTGGACACCCACAGTCGGCCCAGCCTCCACTACCAGAGGCTCAAAAGAAACGCTCCGTTGCTGCTCCGCAACCATCCCACACAGCCCCCTCAGACACGTGTGGACTGATCACCCAACTGCATATCCTGCTCAGCCTTCAGGACAGGGATTGCCGGGAACATGGGCTAGTTCTGGAAACAGCGCCCCTTGCGGTTCGGGAATATGCCGTCGTCTGGTTGTACGGTGCTGCCTGCGCCCTGTGTGACAAGCCGCAGCGGCATTCAGATGCGCTGCTTGACCTGGTCAGCAAGCTGGCCAGCCGAAAAATCGGCATACGGCAACCCGAAGCGGTCCAGGCGCTATCGACGATGACAGGTAGTTCGACCTTGTTGGCCTTTTTTAGAAGTGGTGTAAACGGTGCAGAGCACTGGAGCGGGCATCGCTATGTTCCGCAGGAACACAGCCTCTACTCAACGATTACGTCGAACGCCTTTATCTAACGCTTAAAGGAGTGCCCGTTCAACTGCGGGCTTTTGGGCGGGTAGCAGGCTCTTCCAGCGTCCAGTCGACGCCAAGGTTTACGGCGTCTGCGGTATCGGGCTTATCGACAGGGCTCCCTGCCACCTCTGGCCGGGAAAAGCACCCGTCGTCCAGACGTTCCATAGTCTCCACATCCACGGAACGCACCACGTAGCTGTTGCCATTGCTTGTCACTCTGGCCCGGTGGCTAAGCCCAAAGATGAACCGGCAATAATCCAGTTTGAGTTGAAGCAGATCCTGTTCCGCCTTCTGGATTTTCCTTAACAGGACTTTGTGTACGCTATCGCCATAATCCATATGCGCTTCCCTGGACGATGTATGGTGGTCTGCTGATTTTACACAATCCTGACACACTGTCATCCCATCGTCAGACGCGGCCCTTGGCTACAAACGTCAGTTTTACGGGCATCACGAAGGCGTGATCTATCCCGGCCTGAAGGTCGATCCGCCAGGTCATGCTTGGGTCCGTGGTGCAGAAAGGTGCGGTAAACCGTGCTTCCCAAAGCTGGCCCTCACCATCGGGCGACATCCCCGCCTTGGTCATGGGAACGGGATACTCCCCCAGGTACATGGACTCGCCCCGCAGCACAGCCAGCATCCGGGGCTGATTCCCGTCGGTCTTTACCGTTAGATGGTATTCCGTGCCCTGGGCCTGAACACCGCTTTTTTGCAACCGCGCATGCCAGCTTTTGCCCTTTTGTGCCCAGTGGCACGTAGCATTGAGGAGATCGCACTTAACCGTGCCCTGATCGGCCTCGGCGGTATCTTCAGACATCAGCCAACGCGGGCCCAAAATGCCCAGCGCGACGACGCAGGCAATGGCAAGCACAGCAACAAGCGCTCTCAACACATCCACTCCTCCACAATTGAGCGGGCATTATGGGGATAATCGCTAACAAGGCAAAGCTTTCTAAATCATCACCGGTCATGAGAAAATACCGCGCTTTGATCCACCACCAACAGGACAAGCCAGTGCAACCGGACATCTCCGTCAAGCACCTCAACAAAGTCTATGCGGATGGTTTCAGGGCCCTCAACGACATCAACCTCGACATCGAGCGGGGAGAAATCTTCGCCCTGCTCGGCCCTAACGGCGCCGGCAAGACCACACTGATCAGCATTATCTGTGGCATTGTGAACCTCTCCGATGGCGAAGTAAAAGCCGCCGGCTATGACATCGTGAAGGATTATCGCAAAGCCCGGGAGAGCATTGGCCTGGTGCCCCAGGAGCTTAATACCGACGCCTTCGAGACCGTCTGGGACGCTGTCTCCTTCAGCCGGGGCCTGTTCGGCAAAGCGCCCGCCCCGAATCACATCGAGAAAGTCCTGAAAGACCTGTCGTTATGGGACAAACGCAACAACCGCATCATGTCCCTGTCAGGCGGCATGAAGCGTCGAGTGATGATTGCCAAGGCGCTATCCCATGAGCCCCGCATCCTCTTTCTCGACGAGCCCACCGCCGGGGTAGACGTGGAGCTGCGCCGGGACATGTGGGAAATGGTGCGCAAGCTGCGGGAAAGCGGCGTCACCATCATCCTCACCACCCACTACATCGAAGAAGCGGAGGAGATGGCCGACCGAATCGGCGTTATCCGCCAAGGCGAGATCATCCTGGTTGAGGACAAGTCCCGGCTGATGAGCAAGCTGGGCAAGAAAGAGCTTCGCCTGCACCTGCAGAATCCGCTCGAGAAAATCCCCGGTACGCTCACGCTGGAGCCGGTGGACCTGTCAGATGACGGCTACGAGTTGATCTACACCTTCGACTCACAACAGGAGCAGGCTGGCGTAGCGCGCCTGCTGCGAACCCTGGGCGACCTGGGCATCGAATACCGGGATCTTCAGACCAGGGAAAGCTCCCTGGAAGAGATTTTTGTTGGCCTGGTGCATGAATAAAACCAACCGGTATGCGGGAGTAACGCAATGAACCTTTACGGTGTCCGAGCAATCTACAACTTTGAAATGGCCCGCATGCGCCGCACCCTGATGCAGAGTGTCGCCTCGCCGGTAATCTCCACCTCTCTGTACTTCGTGGTGTTTGGCTCCGCCATTGGCAGCCGCATGGGCGACATCGACAACATCAGCTACGGTGCCTACATCATTCCGGGCCTGGTAATGCTGTCGCTGCTGATGCAAAGCATTTCCAATGCCTCGTTTGGTATCTACATGCCGAAGTTCTCCGGCACGATTTACGAGCTCCTGTCGGCACCGGTCTCCTATCTGGAGGTCGTTCTCGGCTACGTCGGTGCCGCCGCCACCAAGTCCGTCATACTTGGCGTCATCATACTGATTACCGCCAAACTGTTTGTGGACTACGACGTGCTCCACCCTTTCTGGATGTTCGCCTTCCTGGTGCTCACCTCCATCACCTTCAGCCTGTTCGGTTTCATCATCGGCATCTGGGCGGACGGGTTTGAAAAGCTGCAGATTGTTCCGCTGATGATCGTGACACCGCTGGTGTTTCTCGGGGGCACGTTCTACTCCATCGAAATGCTGCCGGAGATCTGGCAGACCATCAGCCTGTTTAACCCTGTGGTGTACCTGATCAGCGGCTTCCGCTGGGCATTCTACGGCGTGTCTGACGTGCATGTGGGTATCAGCGTGGGCATGACACTGCTGTTCCTGACGGCGTGCATGGTCGCGGTGTGGTGGATCTTCAAGACCGGCTACCGGCTGCGTTCGTGAGAGCCCTGCTGGTTTGCCTGGCGCTGCTGTTCTCCGGTTGCCTGGCAGCACTCCCGGACAATGACGAACTGCCGGTGGAACAGGCATGCCTGATCTCTGCCGGGCAGGCGATGCCCATCACGGTTGAAGTGGCGCGCACGCCAGCCGAACGCAGCCGCGGGCTGATGGACAGGGAGAGGCTGGCTCCAGACGCCGGCATGCTGTTCGTCTATAACAACCAGCGCCGTGCCGACCACGGCTTCTGGATGTACCGCACGCTGATTCCACTGGATATTGCCTATCTGGACCGCGACGGCACCATCGGTGCCATTCACCCTATGGAGCCCTGCCCGTCGGACCAGGGCCGGGACTGCCCAACTTATGAAGCCGGCGTCCCATTTTATCGGGCCCTGGAAATGAACCTGGGCTATTTCGAAAGCCGGGGAATTGGCGTGGGAGATCGACTCTCCCTGAAACCATCAGACTGCCGTTAGCCGCCCTACTCGTCTTTCCATTCCGGTTTGCGCTTGTCCAGAAACGCGCAGATGCCTTCGTGGGCGTCGGCCGCCTGCAGGTTCTTTGCCATCACTTCCGACGTAAAGTCGTAGGCCTCGGCCAGCCCCATCTCCAGTTGTTGATAGAACGCCTCCTTGCCAATCTTCAGGGTATGGCCGGATTTGCCGGCGATGGTGGTGGCCAGGCGGTAGACAGTTTCGTCAAGAACCTGCTCATCCACCACCCGGTTCACCAGACCGATCTGCTCAGCCTTCAATGCTCCGACCATCTCGCCGGTTAACAGCATTTCCATAGCCTGCTTGCGGGATACGTTGCGGGACAACGCCACCATGGGCGTGGAGCAAAACAGGCCGATGTTCACACCGGGCGTGGCAAAACGCGCCGTATCAGCCGCTACCGCAAGGTCGCAACTGGCCACCAGCTGGCAACCGGCCGCGGTCGCCACGCCAGCCACACGGGCAATCACCGGTTTCGGCAGGTTCACAATCTGCTGCATTACTTTGCTGCACTGATTGAACAGTCTCAGCTGGAACTCATGGCTGTCGAGTTGGTCGCGGATTTCCCGCAGATCATGCCCGGCGCAGAACACCTGCCCTGCGGCCGCAATCACCACCACCCGTGTGTCCACGTCATCCGCAACAGATTCCAGTTCGGCGGAAAGTGCTTCCAGCATGGTCATGGACAGGCTGTTGCGGCGCTCCGGCTGGTTCAGTGTGAGCGTGGTGATTCCGTTTTCGGAGTATTTCTTTACCAACAGTTCGGTTTGCTCAGTCATCATCCCCCCTACTTCGTTTTCCTGATGTATCCTTTATCCCATGAGAGATACAAAGAAACAACGCCGGGAACTGGAAAAGCAACTCACCGAAGCCTCCTCCTACAAGCACTGGCTCGCCACCGCCACAAACCTGGATGAACTGGAGGGAACGCTGGCGTGGCGGGAAGAGGATGGCTGCGAACTGCTCCACGAAGCCCTGATTCGCGACCACATCACGGCCATGAAACGCTGTCGCGACAAGGGCGATACCCGAGCGCTGACGCGGGTTCTGCAGGAAAGCCTTTATCGCCACCTGGGTGAGATTGGCAACCCTGACCTCTACGCCATCTCCTGGAGCGGCACCAAAGTCCTGGTCAGCGAGTTCCTTTATGAAGTGGAACGTTCCATGAACTTCATCTGCGACAACCCCATGCCGGGCGTATCTGACCAGCAAAAGCTGCGCCTGTTCCGGGATGCAGAGCGAGTGTATGGCCGCCCGGCCCTTATGTTGAGTGGTGGCGCCGCCTTCGGCATCTATCATATTGGTGTCACCCGCGCACTCTGGCAGGAAGGACTGCTTCCCGACGTGATTGCCGGCTCCAGCATGGGGGCGATTGTCGCCGGCGCCATCTGTACCCGTAACAATCGCGAGCTCGAGCGCTTTTTCAACGAACCCGGGGAGATCCACCTGGACGCCTTCCGCTGGCTCGAACCCAAACGAATCTGGCGAAAGCGTCACGCCATGGACCAATCCCAGCTACTCCACCACATTCGCACCAACATCGGCCGTACCAGCTTTCAGGAAGCGGCTGAACGAAGCGGCCGCACCCTGAACATTTCGGTATCGCCGACCCGTACTCGCCAGAAACCCCGCCTGTTGAACAACCTGGCCTCACCGGAGGTACTGGTGGATTCCGCCATCCTGGCGTCCTGTGCCGTGCCTGGCATCTATCCGCCGGTAACGCTCCAGGCCAGGGACAAGGATAGGGGTGACAACGGGGGCAAGCCCTATATGCCCACCGAGCGATGGATCGACGGCAGTGTTCATGGCGACCTGCCGCTGATGCGCATGGCGCGGTTGCATAACGTTAATCGCACCATCGTCAGCCAGGCAAATCCCCATGTGTTGCCCTTTATCAGCCATCACCACCAGCGCGGCCCGGGCGCCTCTGCCAAACAGGCTGCCGCATCGCTGATGCACGCCCAGGTAGCGACAACGCTTCAGCTCACCCGCAACAACTGGTCATCGACGGTACTGCGGCCTTTACTGGAGCAGGCTCATGCCATGGCCACGCAGACCTATTTGGGGGACATCAACATACAGTTCCCGTTCAAACCGCTGCTGTATCGCAAGATATTGTCCAACCCCAACAAGGAAGACCTGGAAATGTTCGTCCGGCTTGGAGAGCAGGCCACCTGGCCGCGAATGGCCATGATTCGAGACCAGACACGCATCAGCCGTACGTTCAGCGACTGCATCACCCGGCTTGAGAAAGCCTGCACCGCCAACGACAACGCAGCGGAGTAGCGGCTTGCAGACAACCCGACTCAAAGGCCTGACCATTGCCGCACTGGGTGTGCTGTTCATCGTGCCGGACGCCCTGCTGGTGAAAATCACCTCCGTGGAGCCGGTGGTGTTTCTGTTCTGGCGCGGGCTGTTGCTGGCGTTCAGCTTTCTGGTGATCAGTTCGGTCCGCTATCGCACCCGCCTGGGGGCTGAGATCCGTCGATGCGGCTGGAAAGGGGTGTTCTGCGCCGTCGCCTTCGGGTTAAGCCAACTGGGTTTTGTGATGGGCATGAAAAACACCGCGGCTGGCAACGTGCTGGTCATTCTCAACACCTCTCCGGTCATTGCCGCACTCATCGCCTGGCTGGTCTGGAAAGAAGCCCTGCCGTGGCGAACCTGGATGGTCATCCTCGTGTGCGTGGCAGGCGCCACCCTGATGGCATTTGGCGAATGGGGGCGCGGAGATCCTTTAGGGCTGATCATGGCGGGCGTTGCGGCAACCGCTCTGGCGTTGAATCTCAACGTGGCACGCTCAAAACCGGACAGCGATATGAGCCTTGTACTGATGTTCGGCGCGCTGCTCGTTGCCGGCACTGCAGCGCTGGCGGGCGGCGCAGTGTTGCTCTCACCCCGGGATGCCTTATTCATCGCCCTGCTCTGCCTGTTCTTCCTGCCGGTGGCGTGCGTGCTCATCCAGATTGGCCCACGCTACATACCGGCCGCAGAAGTCAGCCTGATGCTGTTACTGGAAACCATACTGGGCTCTTTTCTGGTGTGGCTGTTCCTCGGCGAGGTTCCCACCACCCTGAGCCTGATCGGCGGCGCCATTGTCTTCTCCGCACTGATGGTCCATGGCTGGATAGAGGTGAAACGGTATCGGCAAACCCGTTTGGCTTGACACATCCGTTGATGTACGGACATTCCCATCCGATTTGTAAGCCACCCAAGACGCAGGGCGGCAAAAACTGGATAATGGCCCTCCGGCTTTTGAAAGCCCGCTCAATTCTGCAAACCCGGTACGCTGTTCATGGAAATCAAAGTTAATTTTCTCGAAAACCTCAGGCTTGAAGCCAAGTTTGACGATTTCACCGTGGTCACGGACCAGCCCATTCGCTACAAAGGCGACGGCTCGGCCCCCAGCCCGTTCGATTATTTCCTGGCGTCATCGGCGCTCTGTGCGGCGTACTTTGTGCGGGTTTACTGCAAGGCGCGGGACATTCCCACCGAAAACATCCGTCTGTCGCAGAACAACATCGTCGACCCGGAAAACCGCTACAACCAGATTTTCAGAATTGAGGTGGAACTGCCGGAAAACATTTCCGACAAGGACCGCCAGGGCATCCTGCGCTCGATTGACCGCTGCACCGTGAAAAAAGTGGTACAGACCGGCCCCGAGTTCCAGATTGAAACCGTCGAAAACCTCGACGAAGACGCCCAGGCCCTGCTGATGGCGCCGGAAGGTGACACCAGCACCTACATCGAGGGCAAGGACCTCCCGCTGGAACAGACCATCGCCAACATGAGCGGTATACTGGCGGACTTGGGCATGAAGATCGAAATCGCCTCCTGGCGCAACATCGTGCCCCACGTGTGGTCGCTGCACATTCGAGATGCCGCCTCCCCGATGTGCTTCACCAACGGCAAGGGTGCCACCAAGGAAAGCGCACTGTGCTCGGCATTGGGTGAATTCATCGAACGCCTGAGCTGCAACTTCTTCTACAACGACCAGTTCTTCGGCGAAGACATCGCCAACAGCGATTTCGTCCACTACCCCAACGAAAAATGGTTCAAGCCAGGACCGGACGACGAGCTGCCCGAAGGTATTCTCGACGACCACTGCCTGGCCATCTACAACCCAGAAGGCGAGCTTTGCGGGTCTAACCTGACCGACACCAACTCCGGCAAGACCGACCGGGGCATCGTGTCCCTGCCGTTCGTACGCCGATCCGACGGCGAAACGGTGTATTTCCCCTCCAACCTGATCGAGAACCTGTTCCTCAGCAACGGCATGAGCGCGGGCAACACTCTGCCAGAAGCCCAGGTACAGTGCCTGTCTGAAATCTTCGAGCGCGCGGTCAAGAAGCAGATCATCGAAGAGGAAATGGCGCTGCCGGACGTGCCCCAGAGTGTGCTGGATAAATACCCGCACATTGTTGAGGGCATCAACGCTCTGGAAGCACAGGGATTCCCGATCCTGGTGAAAGATGCCTCCCTGGGCGGCCAATTCCCGGTTATGTGCGTGACACTGATGAACCCGCGAAACGGCGGCGTGTTCGCCTCTTTCGGCGCGCATCCGAGTTTCGAGGTGGCGCTGGAACGCAGTCTGACCGAGCTGCTTCAGGGCCGCAGTTTTGAGAACCTCAACGACGTACCGGCGCCCACCTTTAGCACCCAGGCAGTGACGGAGCCCAACAACTTTGTCGAGCACTTTATCGATTCGACGGGCGTGGTGTCCTGGCGGTTCTTCAGCGCCAAATCCGACCTGGAGTTCTGCGAATGGAACTTCTCCGGCACCAACGAAGAAGAGGCCAGCACCCTGTTCGGCATTCTGGAGGACCTCGGCAAAGAAGTGTACGTGGCGACCCACGAAGACCTGGGCGCGCCGGTATGCCGCATCCTGGTACCCGGCTATTCCGAGGTCTACCCGGTAGAGGATCTGGTGTGGGACAACACCAACATGGCGCTGGACTACCGCGAAGATATCCTCAACCTCCACGCCCTCAGCGATGATCAGTTGGCCGACCTGGCCGAGCGCCTGGAAGCCAGCCAGCTCGACAACTACATGACCATCATCAGCCTGATTGGCATCGAGTTCGACGAGAACACAATTTGGGGCCAACTCACCATTCTGGAACTGAAACTGCTGATCTGCCTGGCCCTGCAATGGCACGAAGAAGCCCAGGAATTTGTCGACATGTTCCTGCAGTTCAACGACAACACCGTGGAGCGCAACCTGTTCTACCGTGCCGTTAACACCGTTCTGGAAATCACCCTGAGTGACGAACTGGAACTGCCCGACTACCTGCCCAACCTGCAGCGCATGTTCGGCGAAGACACCATGGCGGCCGTGGTCGGCTCAGTCAGCGGCGAAGTACGCTTCCATGGCCTGACGCCCACCAGTATGAAACTGGAAGGCCTGGAGAAGCATCAGCGGTTGGTTGATAGTTATAAGAAGTTGCACGCGGCGCGGGCGCCTAAAGCGGGCTTGTAACAGGTGTCGATGTATGGTGCTCCCGGCCGGAATCGAACCGGCACGACCTTGCGGTCGAGTCAACGGCTCGAATTAGAGCCTGGGCAGGTAGCTGGGGTATCCACCAGTTTCAGTTATGGGAGCTCCCAGTGTGATTATTTACCGAGAGCTCAGGCGGCTCAGGAACATCAAAGGAGAACGGAAGGGGCTCATCAGCTAGCTCGAAAAAGCGGTCGATAATGACGACTGGAAGCAATACGTGGAACTGATGAGCAACGTTTGCCTCCAGCTAAAGGATCGGCCGTTACGGGCCCTCATGATACCGAAGACAATAGAGAACAAATATCACGAAATAGCAGAGCAATTGAAAGACTTGGTTGGTTCCGCAGGTCGGGTGATGACCAAGATCTACGAGTGGACTATCGGTCAAACTAGGCCGTCCGAGGACGACATTCAACTCAGCGGTTCGTGTGAAGTTTCAGTAAGAGGCGCAAACACGCCTCCTTGGAGTTCTGTCAATAACTGCCCGCTAGACTCTTCTCTTCGTTGAGTATTATGCCGAATTTGAAAGCAACGTCTTGTATGAAGCAAGGAAGCCCATGAGGCATTCAGGTGTCTCAGCATACTGGGAGAGCTCAGAGATGATGCTATCTTTGGAGAGGGTAAGACGAATTTTTGCCTTTTCGTCGAAAACGACCGGCCGCGTACTCGAGATGTCTTCCCTAAGCTTCACTAAAAACATTCGGAGAAAATCAATAACCTGCTTGCCGCGGTAATCAGTCTCCCACTCATCAATTTGCAATGATGTCTCAGCCTCGCGCCGTGCACATTCGTCAATTACGAAGTTTCCTGTATCTTTAAACACAGAGCTAGGATCCTCACTGTCATACTTAGTGACAACACCATCAAGTAGTACTGACACAAGGTCTTCTGTTTTTATATTCCTAACATTTAATTTGGCAGCTTTTAGGCCGTCTCGCTCCATAATTCGATGGGCTTTAACCCATACATTGAATTGAAATAGGGCGTCTCCGAATTCTCGTTTAAGCCTGCGGAGCAATTCAACGCAGTCTTTGAAAGAGTGCCTCTGATGGTTAAATTCAGTGGCACCAAACTCTGCTGCTAGAACTTTTTTGAATACGTCTTCCGAGATATACAAGTTCTCGATCGAGTAACAAGGAGTAACATAGATCAAAGCTGAGTTAGGATTTTCAAACCAATGTTCGAAATCTCTGTCTATAAAAAATAAGTATCTATAACTTCTATATACTGGGTGTTTAGAAATCTCGGAAAATACATCTAATACTACTTTTTTTCCTCCAGTATCAATCCCATGCCAAAAAAAGCCAGATAGACCATGTGACACCCTTGAAGAATAATACTTTTCATCTTCTCCTTCGAAAAAGCAAACCACGGCATCAGGGGCTTTAGAGACAACTCTCGTAAACTCCATAAACTTTACGGAGTAAGATTCCGTCATCGCTTTTAGATAGTCCACCCTATTCATTACAACTCCTGGATATAGGTAGAAAGATCTACAGCATTTTCCATCAATTCATTTTCAAAAATAAATGGTGAATGGGTCGTAGTAAATAAAAAGGAACATTTTTTAGAGTTCAAGATATCTGGCAACAAACTTTTTTGCCATTCTATCGATAAAGAAAGCTCTGGCTCATCAAAAAATATTGCTAGGTTTTCATCTTTTTGCAAATATAGTTTTGCAAAAAGTGAGATTATTTGCTTTTCACCCGACGATAACGTTTCAATATCGACGAGTCGGTTATTTTTTCTCCTGACAATGTTTACTGTGACGTTACTTTCGTTATAAACCATCATCTTGTCACCAAGATAACGATTACAAACTTCAGTAAACTCCTGAATGCAGGTATCGTTTTCTTTTTGCTGCTCGTAAACCTTTGTTAAATTAGCGATAAAGTAGATGAGCGGCTCATGCCTGCCGTCATATATGTCACCACTTTCTACCAGATCCAGAATGCGATGCTTATACTCTTCGTCAATATTATCACCGATACGATCCAGTACTATCTTTATAGCATCGGGATTCTTTATGCTCTTCTTTAAATCTTCATCAACACTAAAACCATCTACCAGTTGACTGAGCATTTCTCCATTCACCTTTGAGAACCACTCAACCGAACTTTTCACTATTTCTTCAGTAATTTCTTTAATTTTTGTATCAACATCACCCATTCCAAAATTAATAGCATTATCATGGATAAATTCACCATCCTGATGATCTAGCCCAAGTTCTTTAAAGTCTTGCTCAACCCTTCGAAAGGTTGGCAGGTATAGAAACTGATAGTCGACCTTATCTGCTATTTCCTTCAGAGTATCTTTCGCCTTGGTGCGTTCAGCTAAGCCTTCGTTACCTTCTATTATCTGCTCTAAAAAGTCCAAAAAAGTAGAATAAGGAAGCTCGATCATTTTTCTGGAGGAGCGAAATATTCCAGAGCTTCGAAACTGCGCTTTTGGCATACTAAGGTATGCCTCCAGTAGCCTTTCGGCTCTATGGACGCCAAGCTTTTTCATCAAATGATTGTAGAAACCGTGATTCGCAAAAGCGTCACTCCGAAGGGCAAGATTATCCTTTTCGATACAAAATTCTTCGCCATCGTCAAATTCGATCTCAATCTTATGAAAAGGAATTTTCCTGAGCTTAGATACATCGCCTGAAAGCGTGGCATACAGAGCGTTTAATACGGTAGTTTTACCATATCCGTTTTCAGCAACAAGAACCTGAATGTGGCTATTAAAGGGAATTTCAATATCTCGTTCCTCATATAACCCTCTGATTGCGAATCTTGATACCCTTGCCATTTTTTTTCCTTATGGATAAAACTAACTTTCTCAGATATCGCCAACTATCGGCTGTTGAAAGCAGTATGCTCAATTGTCGTTCTACAAATGGTAATAGCCTAAATTTTCTACAAATTTTTAGCATCTTTACCGATATTAGTCCAGGCCCAACTAGTGTTCCGTTCGGTTAATTCGCTGGCTTATATAGGTTATAATAAGGGCTCATTGATTAGCAATAACAGGTTCCCATTGTGCCCAAGCCCGCAGCCCCATTTAATCTGACCGTAAACGATCAACTGGAACTCGAAGGCTGGTGCCGAACAAACACTCTGAGTCAGCATCTGGCTCAACGCGCCAGGATTCTTTTGTTACTGAATGACGGCGAGACGCCTCAAGGGATTGCAGACTCGCTTCAGGTTAGCACTCAAACGGTTTTCAAGTGGCGCAAGCGTTATAGCGTGCAAGGTCTTGAGGGGCTTTATGATGCGCCCCGACCGGGTCAACCCCGAAAACTGGACAACAAAACTGTCAAAAAGATTTTAGAAGACACGGTCCACAAGGTCCCGACAGAAGCCACACACTGGAGCCTCAGCCTCATGGCAAAGCATGCCGGGGTGACGCGCTGGCAAGTGCGCCAGATCTGGCAAGCGGCGGATTTAAAGCCGCACCGGCTCAAAACGTTCAAAATCAGCAACGACCCGAACTTCGCTGAGAAAGTGTGTGACGTTGTCGGCCTTTATCTGAATCCACCGGACAATGCGCTGGTTCTGTCTGTTGATGAAAAGACCCAGATCCAGGCGCTCGACCGGACACAGCCAAAATTACAACTCAGGCCAGGACAAATTGAGCGTCATACGCACGACTACAAGCGCCATGGTACAACCAGCCTGTACGCGGCTTTTAACATTTTGACGGGCGAGGTGATTGGTCGTGTTACTCAACGCCATCGTGCCAAGGAGTTTCTGGACTTTTTGCGACAGATCGACCGGGAAAGCCCGAAGGATCTGGATCTGCACGTGATCCTGGATAACAGCTCGACTCACAAGACCCCGGAGGTCAAAACCTGGCTGGCCAAGCACCCTCGCTTCAAACTGCACTTCACACCTACGAGCGCATCGTGGCTGAACGCCGTTGAGGGGTGGTTTGGACAACTGGAACGCCGCGCCCTTTATCGAGGCATTTTCACCAGCGTTGCTGAATTGAAGTCAGCTATTAAAAAGTACATCAAGATTCACAACGAGAAACTGGCCAAGCCATTCCGGTGGCATAAAAGCGCCGAAGCTATTATGACATCGGTGGCGCGGGCAAAGCTGAGTGCCATTGATAATAAGCGCGCGAATTAACCGAATGGGACACTAGATTGGTCTGGGATGCAATCCACTATTAACCGTTTCAAGAGACGCACACTGAGGGCGGTAGACAATTTCATTTTTGCGAGATCCGGAGAGGCCAGAGCCACGCAAAAGTCAGCACTGAAGCCGTTTTTTTAGACCAATAAAGCACTGAGGATAGGAAGTTAGAACAAACACCAAATCCAATTGGAGGTCGAGATTTCTAAGCCCTAGCGGGCCGGCCGCATGACCGCAAAACATTAACTATCATCTAGGCCGCCGCATCATCATTTCCCGCCAAAGAATTTTGTCTACATTTTAAAGAAGGCGTTTGACGAGCAACCGAAGAATACACATACCCGATTGTTTTATATGGTGCTCCGGGCCGGAATCGAACCGGCACGACCGTGAGGTCGAGAGATTTTAAGTCTCTTGTGTCTACCAATTTCACCACCGGAGCATTCGGAGGGGCTTGTAAGGCACTTTTGAGGGGCAGGATTGTATAAGGCCGCGCCCGGTAACGCAATTGGGATTGCGGTGGAGGTGTTTTTAGCTAGGTTGCTGAGGCTTCCGCGCCCTGCCCTTGTAGATATAACCAGCGAATTTCGGGGCCTTGGGCACGTATAGGTTTTCCAGTTCGGTGATCTCAAACCCCGCTTCCCGGATCAGGTCCGCGATCGGTCGGTTGAGGTGGCAACCGCCGGCGATTTTCTTCCAGCCTGGGGTGATGCGGTGTTGCCATTTGCACACGCCCTGGTCCGGCGATTCGCCGTGTTCCAGGAACAGCAGTTCGCCGTCGGGCTTGAGTACCCGCTTCATTTGATCCAACGCGGCTCGCCAGTCGGGTATGGTGCATAGGGTGAACGTAAGCAGTACCGTGTCGATGCTATTGTCCGAAAGCGGAATTTGCTCGCCCGGTAAGTCCAGCCATTCCACGGCAACGCTGGATCTGGCCAGGTTGGCCTGTGCCTTTCGCCGCATGCCTTCGGACGGCTCCAGGCCGTAGACGAGGCTAACGGTATCCGGATTGTAGAACTCCAGATTAATGCCCGAGCCCATACCCACTTCCAGCACAGTGCCGTTTGCCTTCGGCACCACTTGGCTGCGCAGCTTCATTACCTGCCCTACTGAGCAGGAGTAATCGATCAGGTGTGGCAGTATTCGCTCGTCGTAGAAACCCATGGAGCCTTCCTATACTTGTTTTAAATCAAGGGGTGCGACATTCTGTCCCTTGGTTTTCCCTGTGCTACGGGTAGCATGGCTACTATCTGCCGGTAAAACAACACTACAACCCAGCCAAGGCAGCGGCCAAGCGGGCGCCAAGCTCGTTTATTCTGTTCACTGTAGTGTCCGGAGGTTCCGCATGGAACTTGATCCCGTCTTTCTGTCGCGAATCCAGTTTGCGTTCGTGGTGTCCTTCCACGCTATCTTTCCGGTGTTTACCATCGGGCTTGCGTCCTACATTGCAGTGCTCGAGGGCCTGGCGTTTAAAACCAATAACCCTTCCTGGGCGAAACTCTCTGCCTTCTGGACCAAGGTGTTCGCGGTGGTGTTTGGCATGGGCGTGGTGTCGGGCATTGTGATGTCCTTCCAGTTCGGCACCAACTGGAGCAACTTTGCCCAGGCGTCCGCCAACTTCCTGGGGCCGATGCTGAGTTATGAAGTGGTCACCGCCTTCTTCCTCGAGGCAGCCTTCCTGGGCGTGCTGCTGTTCGGGCGCGACAAGGTGCCTGCCGGGGTTCACCTGTTTGCGGCAGTGATGGTGGCCACGGGCACCTTTATATCATCGTTCTGGATCCTGTCAGCCAATAGCTGGATGCATACCCCCGCCGGTACGGAATTCAGGGATGGGGTGTTCTTTGTCACCTCCTGGAGCGAGGCGATATTCAATCCGTCCTTTCCTTATCGCTTTTCCCACATGGTGGTGGCCTCGTTCCTGACTGGCTCGTTCGTGGTGGCGGGTGTCAGTGCCTGGTATCTGCTTCGCAAACGTGAGGTTGAGGCGAACCGGCGCGCGTTGTCCATGAGCCTGTGGCTGATTCTGGTTCTTGCCCCCACCCAGGCGGTTATCGGGGATTTCCATGGCCTGAACACGCTGGAACACCAGCCCATGAAGGTCGCCGCCATGGAAGGCAACTGGGAAACCTCGCGTAATGTGCCGCTGCTGTTGTTCGCGATTCCCGATCAGGAAAACCAGACCAACCGGTACGAGGTAGCCATTCCCAGCCTGGCCAGCCTGATCCTCACCCATGAGTGGGACGGCGAAGTGCCCGGGCTGAACGAAGTCGCGGTGGACGAGCAGCCGCCGGTCGCAATCGTGTTCTGGTCATTCCGGGTGATGGTTGGCCTGGGTATGCTGATGATCCTCTTTGGCCTCGCCGGCCTGGTATTGAGGGCCGGTGGCCGATACTGGCAAACCCCCTGGTTCCTGCAAGGGTTGCGCTTTATGAGTCTGACACCCTTTGTGGCGGTACTGGCCGGCTGGTTTGTCACGGAGATTGGCCGCGCGCCCTGGCTGGTGTATGGGCTGATGAACCAGAGCGAGTCGGTTACGCCGTCATTGACCGGCGGTATGGCGCTGTTCTCCCTGATTGGCTACATCGTGGTCTATGCTTTGGTGTTCAGTTCCGGTGTCTATTACCTGATGCGGGTGCTGTACGTGGGCATGGAAGACGAAGACGCAGAGGACGGCCATGAAGCCGAACGGCCGAAACGTCCCTTCTCGGCCACCCATGTGCCGTTTGAGATTGATGATAACGGTCGTCAAAAGCCACTGAACCAGGGAGGCCACTGATTATGGAACTGTTCGATCTGGCCCTGATCTGGGCGTTTATTATCGGTTTCGGCATTATTATGTATGTGCTGATGGACGGGTTTGACCTGGGCATTGGCATTCTCTTTCCCTTCGCGCCGAAAGAAGAAGACCGGGACACCATGATGAACACGGTGGCACCGGTCTGGGATGGCAACGAAACCTGGCTGGTGCTTGGCGGGGCGGGCCTGTTGGCGGCGTTTCCACTGGTTTACTCCACCATTCTGCCGGCGCTGTACATTGGTGTATTCCTGCTGCTGGCCGGTCTGATCTTTCGCGGGGTGGCGTTTGAGTTCCGCTTCAAGGCCAGAACCTCGCGCTATCTCTGGAACTGGGCCTTCGCCGGTGGCTCCACGGTGGCTTCGTTTGCCCAGGGCGCCGTGGTGGGTGCCTATATCCAGGGCTTTGAGATTACCAACCGGGTCTATACCGGCGGTGCGCTGGATTGGCTGACTCCCTTCACGGTGCTGACCGGTTTCGGTCTGATGGCCGGCTATGCGTTGCTGGGCTCCACCTGGCTGATCATGAAAACCGAGGGCCGCCTGCAGGACTGGGCGTATCGGATCACTATTCCGCTGCTGCTGGGTGTGTTGGTCGTGTTTGCGATGATCAGCGTCTGGACGCCGTTTGTGGATGAAGCGGTGAAAAACCGCTGGTTCTCCAATCTGAGCATTATCTGGATATTGCCCGTGCTCGCCCTGCTCTGTGCCTTTCAGATCTTCCGGTCAGTTCGGAACCGGTTTGAAGGCATGCCGTTTGTCGCGACGGTGGGGCTGTTCATCTTTACCTACCTGGGCTTGATCGTCAGCCGCTGGCCCTATGTGGTGCCGCCGGAATACACGCTCTGGGACGCCTCCTCCGCGTACGGCTCACAGTTGTTCCTGCTGCTGGGGCTGCTGTTCGTGATTCCCATTGTGCTGGTCTACACCGCCTGGACCTATTGGGTGTTCCGGGGCAAGGTACGGGCTGGCGAGGGATACCACTAGGTGGCTGAACAAGCCGAGTCAAAACGTTGGCTGGGGGCACTTGCCGCCCACAGCCGGCGGCTGATCCTGGCCACGGTTTCGGCTGGCGTTGTGGTGGCCCTTGCCACCATCGCGCAAATGGCGTTCCTGGCGGGCATTGTTCATCAGGGTATTGTGGATAAGATACCGGTGGCGGAACTGTCGCTGCTGTTCACCGGTGCCATTATCGCGATATTGATCCGCGGTGTGGCTCAGGGGTTACAGGCCCGCTACGCAGCCCGCTGCAGCCGTGAGGTGCGTAGCGAGGTTCGCCATAGTATCAACCGGTGCTGGCAGGCCAGCGGGCCGGTTTCGATGAGCCAGACCTCCGCCGGCACCCTGGCGCGAGAATGGCTTGACCACACGGACGCCCTGCATGGGTATTTCGCCCGTTTCCTGCCCCAGATGATGCTCGCGGTGGTGGTGCCGCTGATGATTCTGGTGGTGGTATTTTCACTGGACTGGCTCGCGGGGATCTTCCTCCTGCTGTCCGCCCCATTGATACCATTGTTCATGGCACTGGTCGGGATGGGCGCGGAAAAGCTCAACCAGCAGCATTTCCGGACCATCGGTCGTTTGTCCGGCCAGTTTCTGGATAAGGTTCGGGGATTGACCACCCTGCAGTTGTTCGGCCAGACCGCTCCTGCCACAGAAACCCTGCGCAAGCGATCCGACGAATACCGCCGCATCACCATGAAAACCCTGAAGATTGCGTTCCTGTCCTCAGCGGTATTGGAGTTCTTCTCCTCCGTGGCCATTGCCGTCGTGGCCATTTACATCGGCTTCGGGTTGCTGGGGTACATCACCTTTGGACCGTCCAGCGACCTGACACTGTTTTCCGGGCTGTTGATCCTGCTGCTCGCCCCGGAGTTTTTCCAGCCTCTGCGATTGTTGTCCCAGCATTATCATGATCGCGCTGCGGCGATGGGTGCCAGTTCTGAAATCGTCGATCGGTTGCAGGGAGTTGATAAACCACAACCGCAGGCAGAGCCCCGTCACCAGCCGGAATCTCCCGATATTGTGGCCATTCGTGACGTCGCTCTTGCCTACGATGCCGCCAGGCCGGTGTTGGACGGCGCGTCTCTGGTGATCAACAAAGGCGATGTCATCGCCCTCACCGGCCCTTCCGGTGGCGGCAAAACCTCGCTCTTGCATCTGTTGGCCGGCTTCATGAGACCAGACCGGGGGCGTATTTCAGTGTTTGGAGAACGTGCCGGCGACGAAGCCTTTGGCTGGCTGGGTCAGTCCCCCTTCCTGGTGCATGGTACCTGGGCCGATAACCTGCGCCTGACCACGCCGGACGCGACCGACATCGCCATAGAAACCGCCTTGCATCACGTTGGCCTGGAAAGCCTGATCAAAGGCCGGGAACGGGGAATCTACAGCGCCATTACCGAAGACGGCCAGGGGCTCTCCGGCGGGCAGGCACGCCGCTTGAGCCTGGCGCGGGTATTTGTGGCCAGTTACGACCTGATACTGCTGGATGAGCCCACAGCGGGGCTGGACAGTGACAGCGAAATATACGTGCTGGAAGCGCTGCACAAGCTGGCGCTGGCCGGTAAGACTCTGGTTTTCGCCACTCACCACCAGGCACTGCTGACACTGGCCAACCGTACTTTGCTGGTGACGGAAGGAGGCGTTGCAGATGCGTGAGCTTGGCCCCTGGTTGGCATTGATTTTCCGTCGCCCCGGTCGCCTGGTGACCGGCGGCATTCTCATACTGGCCACTCTGCTTGCGGGTATGGGGCTGCTGGCATTGTCGGGCTGGTTTATTACCGCCACGGCGCTCTCCGGCATCCTGCTGGCAGCCGGTGTGCAGGCGTCCATCAATCTGTATGTCCCTGGTGGTGGCATTCGCTTCTTTGCCGTGGCGCGAACGGTCGCGCGGTATGCCGAGCGGGTGTACAACCACGATACCGTGCTGCGCCTGCTGACGGATATCCGAGTGGCCCTGTTCGAGCGTTTATCCACCGCCGGCCGGGACCGGAGAACCCGTTTACGCGGCCCGCAATGGCTATCCCGCCTGACCAATGACGTGGATGCCCTGGACACGCTGTATCTGCGCCTGATCGCACCTACGGCCCTTGCTGCTTTGGTAACGGCGATACTGCTGATCGCCGCGTGGTTGATGTATCGCGGGGAACTGGCCGTCGGCCTTGCTCTGGTGCTGGTACCGGCATTTTTGGTGGCAACGCTGCTGGTTTACCTGCGAACCCGGCATCTGGTCTACCAGCAGACGGCGGCCCGCGAACGGGTAAGAACAGACGTCATCGAGCACATCGAGGGCTTCGGGGAACTCACCGCCGCAGGACGCATTGGCAAACATGCCGCCCTGTGCCTGCGCCAGGCGGGCCAGATCACCCGCAACGAAGCCCGCACTGACACACGCACCGGCTGGAACCTGGGGCTATCCCAGGTCATGGTGAACCTGTCGGTGGTGCTCGCGCTGTGGATGGGGCTAGAGCTGTTCCAGGCGGGGTCCATAACCGGCCCGATGGTTGTGCTGCTGCCAATCGCCCTCCTCGGTTTACAGGAAATCTATTCGATGCTGCCGGATGCATTCGCGCGCCTGGGGGGCACGCTTGCTTCTGCTGCGGCGCTCAACCGGGACTGCGCTCCAGAACCCTCCCAGGGTGCGCACGAACAACAGCCACATGGCAGTGACTGCGCCCTGGAACTCGAGCGTGTGACGATCCGTTTCAGCGACCATGCGCCGGTGCTCAGTCATTTCGATATGGCGGTCGCTAAGGGCGAATGGGTGGGAATCATTGGCCACTCCGGCGCGGGAAAATCCTCACTGGCGGATATCATCGCAGGCCTTGAGACGCCGGCAGTCGGGCGTATTCACGCGTTACCGCTGGCCTATCTGACACAGAAAACCGTACTGTTCGATGACACCCTGAAAGCCAATCTGCTGATCGGCCGCCCAGACGCCACGGATGCCGAGCTCTGGCGGGTTTTGGAGCTGGTGGCGATGGCAGACCGGTTTGTCCACGAACCGGCACAGCTGAACACTTGGCTGGGCTCCATGGGTAGCCAGTTATCTGGCGGTGAAGCCCGGCGTATTGCACTGGCACGGGTGCTATTGAACAAAGCGCCGTTATTGATTCTGGACGAACCGTTCACCGGAGTGGACGCCGAAACCCGGAACAACATTGCGACGGGTATGAGGCAGTGGTTGGCAGGAAAAACGGTGGTGTCACTGGGGCACGCGCCGGAGGCCTTACCCGCCTCCGACCGTACCATCCGGCTGGCCTAGCGGCCTCAGCTGGTTTCCAGTACTTCGAAGGTCAGGCCAGCCTTGCTGGTCAGGCGCTCATAGAGCTTGCCATCAAGAAGCGACGATGGTGTCCAGAAACCGCCCTGTTTTTCGGCCGGTACATCAAACGCCAAGCTCATACCTGCCTCGCCCAGCATCTTGCCGGTTGAACCGTAACCGGGGTCGCGGTCACCCGTGACTTTGGTCCTGATGATCTTGCCGTCGGTCGTCTTGCCCACAAAGCGCAGATCGTAAAAGCCATTTTTCTGGGCTTCCGGGCTTGGGCCCTCGCCCGGCTTGGGCACGAACTTTTCCACCACCCAACGAGTTGGCTTGAACGCAGACGCGGTGAAGAAACCTCCAAGCGCGCCGGTAATTCCGTAAGCCGCGAGACGACCTTTCACACCACGACCAGTCATCATGGCCTCATCGTAGGTGAACTCCTTGCCATAACGAGCGTTCTGCAAAGCGTTGGAACGATGGACGATCCGGGTGTTGATGGCCCCCATGACGAACGGTGCCAGCCAAACGCCGAAGTCGTTATCGAACTCTGCGCCTTTCAGGCTCGGTTGCCGGGTTTTGGAGCGGTGCTCCGGCGGGCAGATCGAAAACGGGTTGGCCAGTTCCTTGCGCAATTTCGGGTCGGCGGCCGCTTCCTTGGCGATGTTCATCATGCTGGCCACGGTGCCACCGGAGAACTCGCCCTTGGCGATTTTGACCCGCATCCGCACGTCCTGGCACGGAGCGCCGAGGGTTTCCGCGGCTTTCTCCTGCAGGAACCAGACCCCCATGTCTGATGGGATGGAGTCAAAGCCACAACAGTGGACGATACGGGCCCCGGAGGCCTTGGCTTTGTCCTCGTAGGTGTCCACCATCTTGCGGATCCATTGCACTTCGCCGGTAAGGTCGCAATAATCCGTACCGGTTTCGGCGCAAATCTTGACCAGCGGTTCGCCATACAGAGCATAGGGACCAACGGTTGAGATCACCACACGTGTCTGGTCACACATGGCTTTCAGGGCGCTTTCATCGGCGGCGTCTGCCACAATGACGGGCAGCTCAGACGCCGACGGGCCCAGGCCCTGTTTGAGGGTGGCCAGCTTGCTTTCTGAGCGTCCGGCGATGGCCCAGCGAACGTCTTTGCCGATACCATAGGACTCCAACAGGTAACCGGTAAGGATCTGCCCCACGAAGCTGGTGGCACCGAATACCACGATGTCGTAGGTGGTGTCAGTCTTTGTGCTCATTCGTTGTCCTTAATCCATTTGGATCAATTATGAATTGGTGGCGGTCGACCGCGACGCTTTTGCACCCATCAATACCAGGAACAGCGCTACACCCAGGCCCCAGAAGCCGTTCAGTATCAGCCCGCCAACCCAGGTCTGGGCGGTGACAGCGATGCCCTTCAGCGGGAAGACCACCAGCATGGCGACGGCTGTCGGCCCGATGGCGCCTACTATTACATTACCCAACCAGAACTTAAAGCCGCCAAAGCGGCCAAGGATCGCCCAGAGCACGATCCCCCAAAGTCCGCCAAAGAAAGCCAGCGAGAAAACAGCGGGAATACCCAGCGGCGGAACCGCAGCCATGTTAAAGGGTGCGGATGGCACCATTCCCACGAAATAAAACACGGCAAACAGCCCCTGATGAAAGATCAGGGTGGCAAGAAGGCCACTGACAAATGCTTTTAACCAAATCATGTCACTATCCTTTCGTTTATTTCCCTGGAGGTTGCAACAAAACGTCGCATCGGCCAATCGAATCATCGTACCGATACTGCACACTCTGTCAGACTCAATGAACCCGAATCCCGGAGGTTAACCCATTGAACACCCTGCTTCTGGTACTGAGCCTCATACTTGCCACTCTCAGCGCCTGGCTGTTCTGGCAGGTACGTCTCCAGCAAAGATCCATTGGCAAGGCGATGGCTGAGAGCTATGGCCCTGATAATACACGGGAACCGGAGCTGATACTTACGCTGCGAGTAAAAGATCCGATTGCCCTGGCAAAACGCGAATCGAAGTCAGCCCGCATGTTGGCAGACCGTCTTCCGGTGATGGTGAAACGGCTGGTGTATCAGGAAGTCATGAAAGAGCTCGAACTGGAACTGGCCGAACGGGAAATCGACGTGGAAATGAAGCTCGAATACCGATAGGAGGCGCCATGGACATCGTATCACTGCTCAGTTTAAGCGCCATCGTGATCTCAACGGGGCTTATGGCGGTTGCGTTCCAGCAACACAGCCGCAACACCCGAACTCTCCGTATCCTTCACTCCCAACGGATTTCGGCCAACAGCCATATCCAGAAAACCCGGATGGATCTGATGGAAACCCGAAACCGGGCCCGCTTGCTGGAGGAAACCGTCAAGAATGGCACCAGCGCGGTAGAGAAGGTTCACAAGGCCATTACCACCACAACGTTCAGCCTGATTGACCGCTTTTCAAGCAATGAGGAGTTCCGCGAAAACGCCCGTCGGGCGCGGGAAACCCACGACCAGACCAGTGACCAGATCTATCGCTCGGTGCACACCACCAACAAGGCGTTGCATATACTGGCGGACACCCTGTTTTTCGGTAAGAAGGAAAAACAGCTGACGGCACGAAAAAAGCCGAAAGACGAGCAATAAAAAAGGCACCCTAGGGTGCCTTTTTTAGTAGAGTCAGAAAGTTACAGGACTTTCTTCAACTCTTCCTCAAGCTGCGGAACCGCTTCAAACAGATCCGCGACCAGGCCGTAATCCGCCACCTGGAAGATCGGCGCTTCTTCGTCCTTGTTGATCGCAACGATCACCTTGGAGTCAGACATACCGGCCAGGTGCTGGATGGCACCGGAGATACCAACCGCGATGTACAGCTGCGGTGCAACGATCTTACCGGTCTGGCCGACCTGCATGTCGTTGGGCACGAATCCTGCGTCAACAGCCGCACGGGACGCACCAACAGCGGCGCCCATCAGATCGGCAACCTGCTCCAGCATCTTGAAGTTGTCGCCGTTCTGCATGCCACGGCCACCGGAAACCACGATACCCGCGCTTCCCAGGTCCGGGCGGTCAGACTTGGCCAGCTCTTCGCCGACAAAGGTGGACAGGCCAGCATCTTTAACCACGTCCAGCTGCTCAACGGCGGCGGAGCCACCTTCACCAGCCACCGGATCAAAGGCGGTCGGGCGTACGGTGATAACCTTGATGCTGTCAGCGGATTTCACCGTGGCAATGGCGTTACCAGCGTAAATCGGGCGAACGAAGGTGTCTTCGGACTCCACACGCATGATGTCAGATACCTGGGCAACGTCCAGCAGCGCAGCAACGCGCGGCATGAAGTCTTTACCCGTGGTGCCGGCAGCGGCCAGGATATGGCTGTAGCCCTTGCCCACTTCGGCAACCAGCTCACCCAGGTTCTCGCCCAGGAAATGACCGTACGCAGCGTTGTCGGCAACCAGTACCTTGTTAACGCCTTCGGCCTTCGCAGCCGCTTCGCCTACAGCGCCGCAGTTCTCACCGGCAACCAGTACGTCGATATCGCCACCAATGGCCTTGGCAGCCGCGACGACGTTCAGGGTAGCCTGCTTCAGGCTGCTGTTGTCATGTTCAGCAATTACAAGGATGCTCATTTAGATCACCTTCGCTTCGTTCTTCAGTTTGTCGACCAGCTCAGCTACGTCAGCGACTTTCACACCCGCCTGACGGGAAGCCGGAGCCTCAACCTTCAGGGTGGACAGACGCGGAGCAAGCTCAACACCCAGATCGGCCGGGCTCATGGCATCCAGCGGCTTCTTCTTGGCCTTCATGATGTTCGGCAGGGACGCGTAGCGCGGCTCGTTCAAGCGAAGATCGGTAGTCACAACCGCCGGCAGGTTCAGGGCCACGGTCATCAGGCCGCCGTCGACTTCGCGGGTCACGTTGACCTTCTCGCCTTCGACAACCACTTCAGACGCGAACGTGCCCTGACCCATACCGGTCAGCGCGGCCAGCATCTGGCCTGTCTGGTTGTTGTCGGAATCGATGGACTGTTTGCCAAGAATGACGAGCTTGGGCTCTTCCTTCTCAACCACACTCTTGAGCAGCTTGGCCGCTTCGAGAGACTGAACCTCTTCGTCAGTTTCGATGTGGATACCCCGGTCAGCACCCAGTGCCAGAGCGGTACGAATTTGCTCCTGGCAGGCCTTCGGGCCGATGGATACCACCACGATTTCACTGGCAACGCCCTTTTCCTTCAAACGAACCGCTTCTTCAACAGCGATTTCGCAGAATGGGTTCATTGCCATCTTGACGTTGGCGAGATCAACGCCGGTGTTGTCCGGCTTGACGCGCACCTTCACGTTGTAGTCGATTACTCGTTTTACAGCGACCAGAACCTTCATAGATTCCTCGTTCTTCTACGATGAGTTTACAATTGAGAACAGCACATACTTGCAGGACCTGCTGTCTGTCAGGGCGTCATAATACTGCAGGCAAAGGCTACCGGGGTCAATAGTCCCTATAGACGCTGCACCGCCGCGTCAATGGCCAATGAACACCTGTTGACTCCACCTGAGCGTGAGACGATACTAAAAAACGATTCAAAAAACACGTTTTGGCCCAGTGCCACCAAACAATGCCAAAGGTAGACCCAAATTTCAAACAAACGTTTGTTTGATTATTCAATTGCGGTATCCTTTTACTCTATTAAGGCAGGTGCTTTCGCTTTGAGGGAGTCGTCTATACGAGCTTTTACCGGTATGATGACGCCCCTAAGAATTTGCCTGTTGGCATCACTATAAAACAGATGAGGAGACCAACGTGGAACGCGAATCGATGGAATTTGATGTTCTGATCGTCGGCGGTGGGCCGGCTGGCCTCTCGGCAGCCTGTCGTGTCATGCAGATGGCCCAGGAAGCCGAGCAGGAACTGACCGTCTGCGTCGTTGAGAAGGGGTCCGAGATCGGCGCCCACATCATGGCTGGCACAGTGTTTGAGCCCACGGCCCTCAACGAGCTGTTCCCGGACTGGAAAGAGAAAGGCGCACCGCTGAACACGCCGGTCACCCGTGATGACATTTTCCTGCTGAAGAACCAGGAAGGCGCCACCAAGATTCCAAACGCCTTTGTGCCCAAGAACATGCACAACCACGGCAACTACATCATCAGCCTGGGCAACCTGTGCCGCTGGCTGGCCGAGCAGGCCGAAGGCCTGGGCGTTGAGGTGTATCCCGGTTTTGCCGCTTCCGAAACCATCGTAGAAGATGGCCAGGTCAAGGGCATTATCACCGGCGATATGGGTGTGGCCCGTGACGGCTCCGAAAAAGACGGCTTCATGCCGGGCATGGAACTACGTGCCAAGTACACCCTGTTTACCGAAGGCTGCCGTGGTCACCTGGGCAAGCGCCTGATCAACGATTTCAAGCTTGACGAAGGCAAAGACCCTCAGCACTACGGTATTGGTATCAAGGAATTGTGGGACATCGATCCGGCCAAGCATGAGCCAGGCCTGGTTATCCACACAACTGGCTGGCCGTTGAACGAATCCGGCTCCACCGGTGGCTCCTTCCTTTACCATCTGGAAAACGGCCAGGTATACGTTGGCCTGATCAGCGATCTGTCCTACAGCAACCCGCACATGAGCCCGTTCGACGAGTTCCAGCGCCTGAAGCTGCATCCGGAGATCAAGAAACACCTGGAAGGCGGCAAGCGAGTGGCCTATGGCGCCCGCGCCATCACCAAAGGTGGCTTCAACTCCCTGCCGAAGATGAGCTTCCCGGGCGGCCTGCTGCTGGGCTGTGACGCAGGCACCCTGAACAGCTCCAAGATCAAGGGCTCCCACACCGCCATGAAATCCGGCCTGCTGGGCGCAGAGGCAGTGTTTGAAGCGTTGAAGGACGGCAAGAGCGGTGAGGAAATCACCAGTTTCGAAGAGCGATTCAAGGATAGCTGGCTCTATAAAGAGCTGTATGCCGAGCGCAACTTCAGCCCGGGCATGCACAAGTTCGGTAACTTCGTGGGCGGCGCGATTGCCTACTTCGAGCAGAACATTCTTCGGAGCAGCCTGCCGTTTACGTTCCACGACACGACTCCCGACTATGCCACGCTAAAGCCTGCGGACCAGGCCAAGAAGATCGATTATCCGAAGCCGGATAACAAACTGACCTTCGACAAGCTGTCCTCGGTGTTTATCTCCAACACCAACCATGAGGAAGATCAGCCGGTTCACCTGAAGCTGTCCAACCCGGACATCCCAATTAAGGATAACCTGCCGAAGTACAACGAGCCTGCGCAGCGCTACTGCCCGGCCGGCGTGTACGAAGTGGTTGAAGCGGATGACGGCAGTGGCAAGAAGTTCCAGATCAACGCGCAGAACTGCGTTCACTGCAAAACCTGCGACATCAAGGACCCGGCCCAGAACATCACCTGGGTGACGCCGGAAGGTGGCGGTGGTCCGAACTATCCGAACATGTAAATAGTTCCGGGTAGCAAAAAAACGGCCCCAACAGGGGCCGTTTTTTTATGAACAACTATGACGAGATCAGTGAGCGTGACCGTGCTCTTGCTCTTCGTCAGTTGCTTCGCGCGCTTCAACCACTTCCACGTCGAAGTGCAGGGTTTGGCCTGCCAGCGGGTGGTTGGCATCGATGGTGACGGTTTCGTCGCCTACTTCCACGACACGAACGACCTGGGGGCCACCCGGAGTCTGTGCCTGGAACTGCATGCCCGGCTCGATGGTGTCGACACCTTCAAACGCAGAACGTGGGACCGGCTGGACCAGTTCTTCGTTGACTTCGCCGTAACCTTCACCCGGCTCAACAGATACTTTCACCTGATCGCCAGCGTTCTTTTCGTTCAGCGCATTTTCCAGTCCGCCGATAATGTTCTGAGCACCTTCCAGATAGGACAGAGGCTCGCGACCTTCTACACGGGAGGAGTCCAGCTCTTCTCCCTGGTCGTTGGTGAGCGTGTAGTGGATGGTGACAACACGAGGTTGGGCCATGTGATCTCCTTGCGTGTCGCAATGACTGTTTGATGTAAATTTGGGCAATCGAAAGTGATCTTGAACAGCCAGACTGCACAGAGGGACTTACGACCACCGGGCCTCGTTAGAGAGCCAGGCTCGGTAACAAGTTCGAAAATACAGTTTAACAAGTGTCAGACTGCGTTTTCTACCGTGAGTTAGTTGGGACGGCGGCTGGTAATTCAACCGTTATCGGCAATTTTGTAGAAATTTCCGCTACTCCAGACACCTATAACGGTATCTTCACCGGAACTTTCTTCAGTCACCCGGTCGGCCAGATCGTAGTAAGCGGCCGTTACCAGCCTTGCCTCCACACCGTGGCGTAAACCGATGACCGGGCGTGGCTCGTTGGTTCCTTCATAAACCCCAATGTGCAGAGGGTGCTCGTCCCCAACTAACAGTGTCTCTCCTGTGTTGGTAGTTACTGACAGAACCTGATCCTTTCCACTGCCAGAGACTTCAAGAGAATGAGCAAGAATGGCCGTATCTTCGACAGTGATCCGCCACTTCTCAACCGGCGTCACCAGATAATGGTGCCCGTCACTTTCCTGCCGCAGAATCGTCGAGAACAGCTTAACAATGGCGTCCCGGCCGATGGGCTTGCCCTGATACAGCCACTGCCCGTCACGGGCAATCACGATATCAATGTCTCCGGACAGCTCCGGGTTCCATGTTTCGAGCGGTGGCAGGCCTTTTCCGGGAGCCTGTGCACTTTCCACTTGTTGCGCAATTGTCTCGGGCTTCTGGCTCATAAAGGTTATTCCTGTGTGGTTTCACAGAAACTATGGGCGCTGGGGCACCGATTTTAAAGGTCTTATGAGAGATTTCAGGGTAGGAATTGTGCCCGCAAGTCGGCGCAGCCTGGGCCTGCTACAGGCATTTCGAGAACCACTGCCTGAGCGGTCATAAAGGGGATGCCCTTACGATGACCATCCACCAGGAGTGTCGAAAGGCTGCCAACAAAGGGCATATGAGAAATCAGCAATAACGGAGAGGGAGCGGATTCGATCAACTCATCCAGACAACGGCCGGGATCATCATCCGGCGTAATATAATCCTTTTCCGTGACCGGGCAATTCAGAATCTCGGATGCAATCGCAGCGGTTTGCCGGGCCCTGACCAATGGGCTGCACCAAATAAACTCAGGGCGCCAGGGCGACTCCGCAATCTGAGCGGCTACGTCCGCCACCCCGTGGCGACCAAACTCCGTCAGCTCACGCTCCCTGTCGAGAGTGTGCCAACCGGCCTCACCATGGCGCATGACGATCAAGTGCACTGGCTTTCCCTCCGGCTAACCCGAACCTTACTGACTGATGGTTCGTGGAAGAATGAATTCCACATCTGAATTCTGGACCGACATCATCAGACTGTTGATCACTGCACTGATGGAGGCGCCATCGTAAAGAATCTCATAGAGCCCTCGAACCAAAGGCATGTAGATACCAATCGCCTCGGATTTCTCCTTGACCAGTTTCAGGGTATAGATGCCCTCGGCCACCTGGCCCAACTCCGCGACCGCCTCATCCAGCGCCTGGCCGTTACCTACGGCGTAACCAACACGGTAGTTCCTGCTTTTCGGAGACGTACAGGTCACGATAAGATCCCCTACCCCCGCAAGGCCCATAAACGTCATGGGGTTGGCCCCCAGGCTGACCGCAAACCGGCTCATTTCCGCCAGCCCGCGGGTAATCAGCATCGCTTTGGCGTTTTCTCCCAGATTCCGCGCTGACGCCAGCCCGGCAACGATGGCGTAGATATTCTTCAGTGCACCGGCCAGCTCGACGCCATACACATCCACATTGGCGTAGACCCGCAGATATTCGCAGCCAAGCAGTTCCTGAACCGTGCGGCGCACGTCAGGGTCCTTGGCTGCGATAACGGTTGCCGTGAGGTCCTGACTGACGATTTCACCAGCCAGATTGGGACCGCTGAGCACACCAATGCGGGAACGCGGAATTTCTTCCTGAAGGATTTCGCTCATCAGCTTGAAGCCATGCTCTTCGATGCCCTTGGTCAGGCTGACAACGATCTGCCCTTCCCGGAACTCAGAGCTGTTTTCACGAATGACGGAGCGGAAGGCTTTGCTGGGAATGGCCACAAAGACAATTTCAGCCTTACCGACGGCTTCCGGCAGGCTGGTAGTCGGTTGAATATCACCAGTTAGGGTGACATCCGGCATATAGCGGCTGTTGATACCGGTGTTGCGGATTTCATCCGCCTGGGCTTCGTCCCTCATCCAGAAATGGACGGTATGGCCATTCTCCCCCAGCACTTTGGCCATGGCAGAACCGAAACTGCCACCGCCGAGAACCGCTACATCATGGCCGGTCTGGGAAACGTCGGTGGGCCCACGGTTATTTTTCTCAGGCATAGTCGTTCCGTTATGTTTTATGGTTCAGCCCGGTAAACGGCCGGCAGGAATGGAGAACGCAGTGATGACCCCGGGCTCAGCCGGACTCTTCGCATTCCAGGGCACGCACCAGGTTCTTGAATTCTTCCCGGTTACGGCTGTTCAGGCCCATCAGCACACGGTGGGCTTCCAACACCTTATCCCTGACCTGCTGCTCGCTCGCGCGCAATACGGGGATTTCTTCCAGTTCTTCGATGCGGGACGCAGGCTCGCGAACAATGATGAAAATCTTGTCGAAACCCATGGAGGTGATGATTCGGGTTATATCGGGGTTGGTGGATATCATCGTGGGCAGGAAATTACTGCGTTTCTGGGCAGCCATGGCAATCTTGGCCAACAGCCCCAGGGTGGTGCTGTCGATGATCTCGGTTTCGGTAAGATCAATAACCACCGTCTTGAAATCAGGATCCTGGGTAATGGACTCAACCAGATTGTCCAGCGTCGAACACAGGTTCAGCCGGATTTCTCCAATAAACTTAAGGACATAGATGCCCTGTTTTTCAGCTTGCAGGATCTTGTAACCAGCCATTGAATCCACTGCCACTATGTCGACGTCGGGCCATTGGTATCAGGATCGGTATCCGTTACTGATACGATAGCAATATCGTCAGGTAACTCTGTGATCTCGTCGAGATTCAGAGCGTCGCCCAGGGAAGCAATAGTGTGACTACCTCCCGAGACGAGTTCAAGTAGTGTCTTTTCCTTTTCATCCAGGCTTTTGGCCTTGATGACCTCCAGTATACCGTCTGAGAAAAGAATCAGGTGGAACGGCTTGTCCAGTGGAACTTCGTAAACCTCCCATTCCGGCGTCTCGAACAGCCCTACCGGCAAGCCACTGCCTTCGAGGAACTCTGTCCTGCCGCCCTCCAGGGAAAGGATCGGCATCGGGAAATGGGCGCCCACCGAATAGCGAAGGCTCCTGTCAGACGTTGATATGATGCCTACGAACACCGTTACATGCTTGCCCAACCCGGTATCGAGCAGTTCGGAATTAATCCGCTCAAGGAAACGATCGGGAAACAGGATGTCATCACTGGAGCCACGCCTGAGATTGCGCTGGAGGCGGTTGGTCAGGTTTTTCAGCAACACCGTTACGAACGCCGAGCTGGCACCGTGGCCAGACACATCGGCGATATACACCAGCACCTTGTCTTCGGTTATTCGGAAATAGTCCAGGAAATCCCCGCTGAGAAACAGCGAGGGCTTGATGAGGTGATTGACGGAAAAGCCGGAAAGCACCTGTTCCCGGTCCGGCAACATTCTGAGCTGGACCTTACGGCCGGCGCGCTGGTCGGCACGTAATTCCGCAATGCCATCCCGCAAGTCCCGGTTCGCTTCTTCCAGTTCCTGACGATAAAGCTGGTTGAGCCGGTTCACACGTACCCGATCAAACAGCTTGCCAATAACGTCATCGAGGGCGCCACGATCATCGGAACAGGGTTTAAGCACGATATCGGCCGCGCCCGCTCTCAGCGCATTGACGATTTCGGAGGCATCTGCGGTGGAATAGCAGGCAACGATGGGGGTGAAGGTTTCCGCGTCTTCCAGTCGACCGGCAAGCTCACCAATGGCGTCCGGCGACAGGTCGGCAAAAATGATGTCCGGAATATTATCGTCGAACAGGGAACGGGCGGAAGCCAGGTCCGGATAACCGGTAACGTAGAATCCCCTGGCCTCAAGGTATCGACCCAGTTCCGAGCGGGCACGTTCATCCGAATCGATAATAAGAATGCGCTCGGTGCGCGATGTCATGGCGATTGCCCTAAACTACCATCGGTAAACAGGAAATTGGGTTTCTGATACCTATTCTGGCACGCCCCTGTGATATAACAAGACATGTTTGATGTTTTTGGGAGGTTGTAATCTATGAGAAGTGCCGTCAATGACCTGCTCGGGGCTTATGACAAGCTGATCATGGACCCGGTCCATGGCGGAATTCCGCTTTACCGGCATGAAATCAAGGTTATCGACCATCCCCTGTTCCAGCGCCTGCGCAACATTTGCCAGAACGACATCCTCAGCCTGGTTTTCCCGGGGGCGACCCACTCACGCTTCCTTCACAGTATTGGCGTGATGCACGTGGGCACGCGGATGTTCCGCTCGATGATCGACGCCTACCTGCGGGAACGTCAACTCAGCGACCAGACAGACCTTAGCCTCAGCCAGCTTGATGCCATTGACTACCTGGCCAAGACCATCCGCCTGGGCTGCCTGCTGCACGACAGCGGACATTCCAGCTTCTCCCACCAGTTCACCCAGGCGCGGCGCATCCACGACCTTATGTCGCGGCCCGACCGGTTTGATGACCTTTGGAGCGGTGTCGACTATTCCGTGTATCACAGTGAACGCCCGGAAGAACTGGAGCACGAGCACTATTCCGTGAGGGTTGCCCACGAAGTGCTGTCGTCCATTGACCTTGAGACCGCCGGCCTCGATCCAAGAGACGTGATCGGCATCATGGAGACCACGGATGTGCGGCCCAGCGATGCGTTCTGCCGCCACGCACGCACCTTCTGGAATTTCATCGCCGGTAACGACGCGGACTCCGGTATTCTGAGTGAAGCCGACACCCCCCGGCTGGTGATGGACCTGATGTCGTCCATTGTCTCCGGTGAAATCGACGCCGACCGGGCCGACTACATGCTTCGGGACGGCTTTCACTCCTCAGTCACCATCGGTGGTTTCAACCTTGACCACCTGCTGAGCAACCTGCGCTTCGGCTGGGACGTGCGCGAGCCCTGGCTCGGCCTGGCCATTACCCAGAAGGGTCTTGGCGCCTTGGAGGACTTCGTCTACAGCCGCCACCAGATGTACCGCAAGGTCTACGCCCACAAGACGGCCCTGGGTTTCGACTGGCTGTTGCGGGAAGCGATCAACGAAGTGCTTGAAGACCCGGAAATATTTGATTGGGTGGATACCTGCCTGAGCGACATGCGTTACTTCGCAGAACTGACAGACAGCTTCTTCTGGGAGGCTTTTCGCAAAGTGGCGCGGAAAAAGTCTGGCAGTTATTCACGCTGCATTGTGGACCGGGCCAAACTGAACCACCTGGACACCCGTGAAGATCTCACTGTCGCCGGCATCGAGGATCACAGCCGTTGGCTGGCCCGGGAGCTGGACCTGGACCCGGGCGAGGTTGTGACCTGCTCCATGCGGGCACGGTTCTCGAACATCCAGGACAATTTCAACGGCATCAAGGTACTGGTGCGTGATCCGATCAATCGTGCCCGTTTCCTGCGCAAGATTACCGATATCAGCGCCTTCTTCAGCAAGTTCAGCGACGGCACCATCACCCACTTCTACGTTCGGCCAACCGTACTGACCGGCAAGTAAGTTGGGTTTAGTCCGCCAGCATATGCGCGACCAGGCCACTGGCACTGTTGAACGCGCCCTCCACGCGGCCGCCGCTCAGCCAGTCCCCGGCCAGCCCGATGCGCTGGTCGCCATACCAGCGAAAACCGGGTTGCTCCGTGGGCGAGGATTTCGCATAAAGCCACCGGTGCGAAATCCAGTCGTCAGGGCAGACAGTAACACCGGTTACCTTCTTAAACGCCTCAATCATGGCAGCCGACACCTTGTCCGCCGAGGTATTTTCGTGCTCCCGAGACCATTGAGGCGTTGCATGGAGAACCCACCACTGGCCGGAATCGTCCCTGCCCGGTTTGCTCGAGTTATTCGCAATCCAGTCGAGTATCGGGTTCTGGCACCGCATCCCGTCATAGGGCTGTTCCAGCGCCTGCCGAAAATAGACAGCGATTGCCCAGCACGGCTGGATATGGCTAACGTGGTCCTGCATCTGGTCCGAGAGCGCTGTGAGCCTACTGTTGCTGAACAGATCCCGGGTCTGAGCCGGAGGTGCCGTGACGATAACCGCGTCAAAGGGCCCATAAGACTCGCCGTCTGTATCGTTCAGCAACCACTGTTGACCCTGGCGAACCAGGCTATCAATGCGCGTTTGCGCCTGGACGTCTGCAGCGGTGGAAAGCCCGCGGGTGATGGCGGTCATCCGGGGAGCGCCGACGTAGCGGGTCTCTTGCGGGAACGGCTCCCATTGCCCGGAGGTGGTCTGGTAACCAAACCGCCCGGGCCACGGCCTGAAACTGCCTTCGGCATAACGGTTCAGGAAGGCGGAGAACGCAGGATTCCTGATCGTAAAGTATTGCGCCCCGATGTCTACGGAGCCACCCGCAACACGCTTTGCGGCCATGCGACCGCCCGGGCCGCGGCTTTTCTCGAAGATCGTCACTTCATGGTTCTGCTCCTGAAGCAGAAGTGCTGCACTCAGGCCGGCCATGCCTGAACCAACAATGGCAATCCGGCGTATAACAGGCATCTGATCGGTTTGGTTAAACATCGTATAACGTGCATCCAAATTCGGTTGTTGGAACGTAGAACCCGTCAAGCGTCTGGTTGAGATTCTTCAACGCCCAGGCTTTACAGGTTAAACCACGAACGAAAGGGCAATCAGGGTATGACCCGAGTGCAACACTGGCTGACAAACATTCTGAGATGGTTCGACTCCGCTGCGGGTTCGGATCACCTCGACACAAGCTCGCGGGCTTTCAATTTTCTCAGGGTGGTTCCCTTTATAGCACTTCATCTGGCCTGTCTGCTGGTCATCGTCACGGGCACCAGTACCTTTGCGGTCATCTTTGCAATTGGCTTTTTCGCCGTGCGCATGTTTGCCATCACCGGCTTCTACCATCGCTACTTTGCCCACAAAACCTTCAAGACCAGCCGTGTTGCACAGTTTTTCTTCGGCGTCCTGGGCGCCAGCGCAGCCCAACGTGGGCCGCTGTGGTGGGCCGCCCATCATCGGCACCACCATCAACACTCGGACGACGAGAAGGACTTGCACTCACCACACCAAGGCGGGTTCTGGTGGTCCCACGTTGGCTGGTTTACCTGTGACGCGGGCTTTGCCATGGATGAGCGCCGGGTGAAGGACTGGATGAAATTTCCCGAACTCCGCTTTCTCAACCGCTTTGACTCATTGGTACCGGCGGCAGCCGCGGTCGGTATTTATGCCTTGGGTGAAGCTCTGGCGGCGTGGGCGCCCGGCCTGGGCACCAATGGTTTGCAGCTGCTGACCTGGGGCTTCTTCATATCAACGGTGTTGCTGTTCCATGCCACGGTGTCCATCAATTCCCTGTCTCACGTCTGGGGAAAACGCCGTTTCGAGACTTCCGACGACAGCAGGAATAACGTCTGGCTCGCGCTCATCACCATGGGCGAAGGCTGGCACAACAACCACCATCGCTGGCCGCAATCCGTGCGCCAGGGATTCCGGTGGTACGAGGTGGATATGACCTGGTACGGACTGTGGCTACTCGCGCGTCTTGGCATCATATGGGACATGAACCCTATTCCAGAACACATTCAGGAAGAAACCCGCCAACTGGATTCCATGAGGAGGAAACACTCATGAGTACCGCCTCTGTCATCGAAATGGGCAACCAGAATTCATCCGTCCAGGAAACTCTTGGGCGCTTCACGCAACTCTTCAACAACCTCTGCGCCGGCAACATGGCGGAGCTGTCCAGCGTGTACAGCGAAAACGTGACATTTACCGATCCGTTCACGAGCGTGCGGGGAATTGGTGAACTGACAGAATACTTTTCCGGGGCCTACGCCAACGTGATTTCCTGCGGTTTCGACTTCGGCGAGCCCGTGGTCAACGGCGAGGATGTGTGCATTCCCTGGGTGATGCACCTCCGACACAAGCGTATTCGGAAGGGCAACCCGGTTGCGGTGGAAGGCATTAGTCAGTTGGTTATTCGTGAGGGGCGCGTTCTCTCCCATCGGGATTATTTCGACATCGGCCAGTTACTCTACGAAAACCTTCCGTTACTGGGTGGCGTGATCCGTTGGATAAGGAATCAGGCGGGATGAGTGAACGGCTTGGAACAGCATCCAACATCTGGATTACCGGGGCCAGTTCAGGGATCGGCGAAGCCGTTACCCACGCGCTGGTAGACCAGGGGCACCGTTTGGTGATCACCGGCCGACGGCAGGAGGCATTGGACGGCTTGAGCGCATTGGCGCCAGAGCGAGTTGTAGCAGCGCGGGCGGACACCACGAGCCGGGACGACCTACAGGGTATTTCCTCCACCCTGGAAACCCACGGCGACCTCAACATGGCCATCCTCAACGCCGGCACCTGTGAATACCTGGAAATCGCCGACTACGACAGCGCTGTGATTGAAAACAACATCAACAACAACGTGGGGGGCACCGCACGCTGTCTGGATATTGCCTTGCCGGCTCTGCGGCGCACTGTCGCGAAGGGCCAACCGGCGACGCTGGTGATTGTCAGCTCATCGGCGTGGTGGTTTCCCTTCGGCCGCGCCGAGGGGTACGGAGCCTCCAAGGCCGCGCTCACCTACTTTGCCCACGCGCTACGAGCGGATCTGGCGCCCGAAGGCATCGACGTGGTGGTGGTTTCGCCGGGGTTTGTGAAAACGCCGCTGACCGACAGAAACGATTTTCCGATGCCGTTCCTGGTCTCAGCGGAAGACGCTGCAGGGCGTATCGTCAAAGGACTGCGTCAAGGCCGGAACGAAATCGCTTTTCCGAAGCGATTCACCTGGACACTGAAGGCCCTGGGCGCCCTGCCCCAGGGGTTGATTGATCGCATGGCCGCCAGCATGAGCCGCAAAAGCAGGAATGAACAGGAAACCAGTGGATGAGTAACGAACGTCAACGTATTGCAGTCATTGGCGCTGGGGTCTCCGGCCTTACCACAGCCTGGCTCTTATCCGAAAAGTACGATGTGGAGCTGTTTGAAGCCGGCGACTATGCCGGAGGTCACACCAACACAGAGATGGTCACCGCCGGTGGTCGGGAGTGGCCGGTCAACACCGGTTTTATCGTCTTCAATGACTGGACGTACCCCAATTTCATGAAGCTGATGGACCGCTTGGGCGTTGCGTCGGAGGTCAGCGACATGAGTTTCAGTGTTGACTGTCATTCCTCCGGGCTACAGTACAACGGCACCAGCCTGAACACCCTGTTCGCCCAACGCAGAAACCTGCTGAATCTACCATTCCTTCGTATGATCCAGGAGATCCTGCGCTTCAATAACGAATCCCGGGCAGACCTGGCCGCTGGCAACATCGCAGACACCGAAACCCTGGGCGAATACCTGAACCGCAACGGCTACTCGCGCTACTTCCGCCAATACTACATCGTCCCCATGGGGGCTGCGATCTGGTCGGCGCCGGAGATTGTCCTGGAGCAGTTCCCGATCCGATTCTTTCTCCAGTTTTTCAATAATCACGGCATGTTGTCGGTAGACGATCGTCCGACCTGGCGGGTGATTTCCGGCGGCTCCGCGCGCTATGTCGATGCGATGATGGAACGCCTGGGCGAACGCATACATTTGAACAGCCCGGTCAGTTCCGTCGTCCGTGAGCCGGACCATGTGGTGGTCACCGTCAATAACGAGCACCACCACTTTGACCAGGTGGTGTTTGCCTGCCACAGCGACCAGGCCCTCGGCATGATTGCCGATCCTTCCGCCGAAGAACTGGATATTCTTGGTGCCATTACCTATCAACGCAATGATGTGGTGTTGCACACCGACAGTTCGGTACTGCCATCGAATCGCAGGGCGTGGGCGGCGTGGAACTATTTCATACCGCAACACAGCACCGAGCCTGTGTCTGTGACCTATAACATGAACGTACTGCAGAATTTCGATGAGGCACCGGAAACCTTCTGTGTCACCCTCAACCGCAGCCAGGACATTGATCCGGAGCGCATCATAAAACGCTTCGACTACGCACACCCTGTGTTCACCCTGGAGGCCGTGGCCGCCCAGAAACGCTATGACGAAATCGGCGGCCACAACCGCAGCCACTTCTGTGGCGCCTACTGGTTCAATGGCTTTCATGAGGACGGTGTGAGCAGTGCGCTCCGCGTTACTCAGGCTTTGGGAGTGGAGCTGTAGCCATGAACGCTGCCCTACCGCAAAACATGGTCGCCAATCAGCTTCACAGCCAATGGCTGGAGGGCACGATTCGGCATCGTCGCAAGGCACCGGTCCGCCACGAATTCAGCTACAGCACCGGCATGCTGGCCCTGGACCTGCGCGAGTGGCCATCCATAACCCATATCAGCCGCCTGTTCTCCCTGGAACGCTTCAACTGGTTGTCCCTGTACCGCCGTGACTATTTCCGGCCCGAGACCGACAACCTCCTGCAGGCCGTGAGCGATCAGGTACAACAGGCGACGGGATGGCGCCCGGACGGCGCGGTGCAACTCATTACTCATCCCCGTTATTTCGGGTATGTGTTCAATCCGGTCAGTTTCTACTTCTGCTACCACGCCGGCGACCGCCCGGATCATGGAGCCGTGCCCCGGGTCATCATGGCTCAGATCACCAATACACCCTGGAAAGATCGCCATGTGTACTGCCTCGAAACCACAGGCGCGGAACCAACCAGTGCCGGCTGGCGCACTGAGCGCTTCGATTTCAGCAAACGCTTTCACGTATCGCCCTTCAATCCCATGGATCAGCATTACCAGTGGACGTTCAGTTTCCGCGGCCCTGAACTTCGAATCCACATGGGTGTAAAACAGGACGAACGCAAGCATTTTGATGCCACATTGGTGGTCCGACGCACCCCCCTGGATCGTAAAGAACTACACAGGAGCCTTAGGCAATTTCCACTGGAAGCGCTGAAGGTGGTGGGCGGTATTTACTGGCACGCCCTGAAGCTCAAGCTCAAAGGGGTGCCGTTCTTTACCCATCCAAACAAGCTGCCTGAAAACGACCCGGCGCACCGGCGCGGCGCAGAAGACTCAGGCCAGGATGTCACCGAACCCACAGCCCAGAACAAGACAACCGGAAAGGTAAGCTCATGGAGAACCTAAACACCTCGCTTGAATCCACTGGCACTGGCCAGGCGCCGCTCACCAGCCGGTGGGCGAAAGTCCTTGTGTGCCAGCAGCTTTCGCTTCTTGAAGCGGGAACACTGACGATTCGTGAAGCCGGGGCGGAAACCCTGACCTTTGGAGACAATGACAGCCGATTCGCGCCGGCGGAGCTGGTCATCCACGACCACAGCACCTGGAAGGATCTGCTAACGGGCGGCAGCGTGGGTGCCGCTGAAGCCTATGTCGCAGGTGACTGGTCAACGCCGGACCTGGTGGCCCTGTTGCGGTTCTTTACCCGAAACGTTGATCGAATGAACGCCTTCGAGGACCGATTCAGTTGGGTCACCAAACCGGCCTTGAAGGGCCTGCACTGGCTGAATCGCAATACGAAGGAAGGTTCCCGCAAGAACATCAGCGCCCACTACGACCTGGGTAACGACCTGTTCGAGACCTTCCTTGACCCCACGATGATGTATTCCTCCGCCATCTACCCAGGCCCAGAGGCGACGCTGGAGCAAGCGGCGGTTCACAAACTGGATACCATCTGCCGAAAACTGGACCTGCAACCGGGCGACCGGGTGATCGAAATCGGCACCGGCTGGGGTGGATTCGCCGTGCATGCGGCCAAACATTATGGCTGTCATGTGACGACCACGACGATTTCCGCCGAGCAGCTGGAACTGGCGAGAAAAAAGGTCAGCGACGAGGGCCTGGAAGCGCAGATCACCCTGCTGTTTGACGACTACCGCGACCTGAAAGGCCAGTTCGACAAGCTGGTGTCCATCGAAATGATCGAGGCGGTCGGCCCGCAATTTCTGGACAGCTACTTTTCTCAAATCAGCCGCTTGCTGAAACCGGACGGCCTGGCCCTGGTTCAGGCCATCAATATGCCCGAACAGCGCTACAAACGCGCCCTGAAGAACGTCGATTTCATTCAACGATTTATTTTTCCAGGCAGTTTCATTCCCTCTTTTGGCGCGATGCTGGACTCCGTCCGCACCGGTTCGGACCTGGTAATGACCCACGCAGAAGATATCGGCTTCCATTACGCCCGCACGCTGCGGGACTGGTGCGACCGCTTCATGGCGAACCGGGACACGCTCGACAGCCTTGGCTACGACAAGGCCTTCCGCCGCCTGTGGCATTTCTACTTCGCCTATTGCGAAGCCGGTTTCAGTGAACGTGCCATTGGAGTTTCCCAGATCCTGTTCGCCAAGCCAGGTAACAAGCGTGAGAACATCCTGAGCGTATGATCCACAATGATACCCTGCGCAATATCCTGAACTTCGCCCTGTTCCAGGCCGGCTGGTTCGCATGCGTGCTCTATCCGGGCCTGCCGGCTGCCGGTTTCGTGGTCTTGCTATTGGTTTTCCATATGCTGTTTGTCAGCCAGCACCGCTCCACCGAACTGCAGTTTATCGGCGCAGGCACGGTTCTGGGCGGTGTACTGGACGGCATCTGGTTCCAGACCGGCATCCTTGATGATGGCACTGGCAGCGTACAGATCACACCGGTCTGGCTGGTCGGCATCTGGGCCATATTCATGACCACCCTGAGCCATTCCCTGTCATGGATTGGAAGCAAACCCTGGCTGCCCTTTGTGTGTGCCCCCATCGCCGGGCCTTTTGCCTACTGGTCCGCCAGCGCGCTGGGCGCCGTGCAACTTCCGAATCTCATACTTTCTTTGTCTGCGCTGGCATTGGGCTGGCTAGTTGTATTCCCGAGCCTTCTCTATCTCCGCAAGGCCCTCTATCCGGAGCTGATACGATGAGGTCCAGCGCCCTTTTGCTCGCCTGCGCCCTGCCCCTGTCGGCCGGGGCCACCGAGATGCGGTTTACCGGCCAGGCGACGCCGTTGAACGGCGACAACCTGCTCTATGAAGAGCAGCACGTGGTCACAGGCAAGTGCACCGATGGCCTTTTCCGACCCACCTCCCACAACGTGACTTACGTTCGCAGTAACGGTGAGCCATTTGCTGAAAAGACACTGTCTTACGAACAATCGCCGTTACGTCCAGCGATGACCTTCCGACAGCCGGGCTTCAATGAAGTCATGGAGATCCGCAACCGGGATGACGCGACGCTGGAAATCGAGTGGCAGACTCCGGAAGGCGACACGGAAAACTCGACGGTGGAGGTCACCCGGAAACTGGTGGCAGATGCGGGCTTCGACAATCTGGTCCGCAACCACTGGCCCGAGGTCACTTCCGGTGACCGCATCGAATTCGATTTTCTGGCGCCCACACGGGGCAAAGCCTATGGCTTTGTACTGGAGCCTGCGAAGGACGACCGCATCAACGCCACACATACGGTGCTGATAGAGCCCTCGAGCACAATCCTGAGCTTTCTGGTTGACCCGATCCTCTTGGGCTATAACGACAACGGCGCGCTGACGGACTACCTTGGGTTGACCAATATCCGCAAGGATAAGGACTCAAACTACACCGCCCATATCCGCTATGCCGTGGACACCGCTCCGGATTGTGAACTGACCCGCTGAATCCGTCCTTGCAGCCAAGGCGGACACACCGACCTGTTGTGGTAGACTTGCGGTTTCCTGACACACCCTGACAATCGCCAAAACTGCAAAAACAGAAGGTTTCCGCCGATGATGTTTGTCTCATTCAACGTCAACAGTATCCGCACGCGGCTGCACCAGCTTGAGGCCGTGATTGATAGCCTGAACCCGGATTTTATCGGCCTGCAGGAAACCAAGGTGACCGACGAGGAGTTCCCGGAGGACGCCATTCGCGAACTCGGCTACCACGTTCACTTCCATGGCCAGAAGACTCATTACGGCGTTGCGCTTCTTTCCCGCCAGGCGCCGGACAGCGTCCAGAAAGGCTACCCGTGGGACGGAGAGGACTCCCAACGCAGGCTGATTACCGGCCACTTCACGGTCAATGGCCGCAAACTTACGGTGATCAACGGTTATTTTCCCCAGGGCGAGAGCCGAGACCACCCGATAAAGTTTCCCGCCAAGGAAAAATTCTACGCGGACCTGATGCGCTACCTGGACGACCTGAAAGCCGCCAACGGTGAGATTGTGGTAATGGGCGATATGAATATCTCGCCTACTGACCAGGACATCGGCATCGGTGCCGACAACGCCAAGCGCTGGCTGAGAACCGGCAAATGCAGCTTTCTTCCGGAAGAGCGTGAATGGCTGGGACAGGTCGAAAGTCGTGGTTTCACGGACGTGTTTCGACACCTGCACCCCGAGGAATCTGACACCTTCAGCTGGTTTGATTACCGCAGCAAGGGCTTTGACAGAGACCCACGCCGCGGCCTGAGGATCGACCTGATCATGGCCAGTGACCCGCTTCTACCCAAGGCGGAAGAAGCAGGCGTCAGCTACGATATTCGCGCCATGGAGCGGCCTTCGGACCATTGTCCGGTGTGGGCTCGTTTCTCGCTTTGAACCCACCTCGCCGGGCCGCGACATGAAAAAAATGAAAACCCGCGACCGTATACTTGAGGCCAGCCTGATGCTGTTCAACAGCATCGGCGAGCCCAACGTAACCACCCTGTTGATTTCGGACGAACTGGAGATCAGCCCCGGCAACCTCTATTACCACTTCAAGAGCAAGGGCGATATTGTCGGGGAACTGTTTGCCAGCTATGAACACGAAATGCACGACCTGCTGGCGGTTCCGGAAGACGCGACCATCAGCCTGGACCAGCAGAGTTTTTTCCTGCATCTGTTGTTCGAAACCGTCGCCCGCTACCGATTCCTGTATCAGGATCTGGTGAACGTCCTGTCCCGATACGAGCAGCTTCAAACCCGCTTCCGGCGCATTCTGAAAAAGAAAACCCATGGTTTCAGGGTCATCTGCGAGAGCTTTCGCCGCCAGGGCGTCATGGAGATTACCGATGGGGAGCTGGATGCACTCTGCGACCAGTTGACGCTCACCGCCTGCTATTGGAGCAGCTTCGACAGCCTGTCGCATCTGGATGACCGCGACTCCATGGACCCGGGCCGCGGTGTTTACCAGATGATGCACTTGCTATTGCCCTACCTGGGCCCGGATGAAAAAGAACAAATTTACCTGATGAGCCGGGATTACCTCTGACATCAACGGCCGGAAGCGAGCATCATTCCTCTTCGGAGCGGTCCTCGGTCTGCTCCCTGAGGCGTTGGAGTTCCGCTTCCAGGGCCTGAATCCGGCGTTCCATGGCTTCGATTTCGTCCCTACGGTGAATACCCAATCGACGCAACGCGCCGGACACGCGCTCATCAAACATGTTCTCGAGGCGGTCCCAGGTGCCAGTGGCCTTTTCCCGCACATCGTCCACACGGTCTTCCACTGTGCGTACGTGCTTTTCAACCACGCCGCGGGTCTTACTCTCCAACTGCTCGCCTTCCTGAACCAGACGCTCAAAGAAGCGACCAGCGTCCTCCTCGGCCTTGGTGTAGGCACCGAGCCCGGCCAGCCAGATCTGCCGCGCAGACCCTTTTATTTTACCCGCCAGCTGCTCGTCGTTTTCCGGCGTGTTTTCGTTTTCGTCAGACATGCAAAACCTCGGAGGCGTTGGACTCTCAATGGCTCATTATTGTATTACAGCGGGCACTGAATTTCAGTCAACAGGCCAATATCTCTGCGTCAGGGCTGAAACCAAATCGCCTGAAAGGCCCACAGCGAGCGGCTTTAGTATAAGCACACTTTCAATATGAAAAAATGTGATCAAACGAATCGCTCACTGGCTTGAAGTGTTCAAAATATGGTCAATACTTCACTGTACCGGTGTCCCTGCTGATGCCGGTTTGTCTGGAAGTCTTTCATGGATACTACTCGCACGCCTCTGCCCGGCCACCAGTGCCGGGCTTTTTTTATCTCCTGGATTAAAACTTCCCATGGCCCGGGCTCTGACAGCGGCTATGTCCTGTGGCATTATGCTGAGGCATTTATGTGACCGGCAAAAGGATCGCTTATGGACATCAGACGTATCGACGACACGATTTCAGTCTCGCCCCAGCTCACTGTGGAGGACGTTAGCGAAGCTGCAAAACTCGGCTTCAAAACACTCGTTGCCAATCGCCCCGATGCCGAAGAGCCCGGCCAGCCGGACATGGCCGACATAGAGGCCGCAGCTCGCGCAAACGGGATGGAGTGGGTGTATCTGCCGGTCGAGTCCGGGAATATCTTTGACAACGACGTTGACCGCTTTGATGCAATGATCCGTCAGGCAGACAAGCCCGTACTTGCTTTCTGCCGCTCCGGAACCCGCTGCACCGTGCTCTGGGCACTGAGTTCGGCACGCACCGAGCCGGCCCACGACATTGTCAACAAGGCCCGTAAAGCTGGTTACGATGTTGGCGGGCTGGCGCCGCGGATGGCCCAGCAGGCAGGGAAACGCTCCTGAGCCACTTTCTGAACGGACACCCATCATTCTCCAGGATCCAGAACCATGCCGTACAAGGGTACCGCCGATTTTCGCCATGACCATCCCGAAAAAACCGGAGTACTGATCACCAATCTGGGAACACCGGATGCCCCAACCACCTCTGCCCTGCGCCGTTATCTGGGGGAATTCCTCTGGGATCCCAGGGTGGTTGAAGTGCCGCGCCCGATCTGGTGGCTGATACTCCATGGCATTATCCTGCGACTGCGTCCCAGCCGGTCAGCCAAAGCCTATGCTGGCGTGTGGCAACCGGAAGGATCGCCGTTGTTGATTCACACCGCCAGGCAAGCCGAAGCGATTCGCAAACAACTGCAGGCGAAACACGGCAATAACCTCCTGGTGGGATTTGCCATGCGATATGGCAACCCGGGAATCCCGAAGGTGCTTGATGAAATGCAGGCCCAGGGGGTTCGCCGGTTGCTGGTACTGCCCCTGTACCCGCAGTATTCCGCCTCGACCTCCGCCTCGACGTTCGATGCCATTGCCCATAATTTTACCCGTCGGCGCTGGCTGCCCGATCTGAGGTTTGTGTCCCACTACCCGGACTACCCACCTTACATTGAGGCTATGGCCAGCCATATCCAGGCGCACTGGGACAAGCATGGGCGCAACCAGAAACTGATCCTCTCCTATCACGGAGTTCCCCTGAAGTACCTTGAGCGCGGCGACCCGTACCACTGTGAGTGCCACAAGACGTCCCGCCTGCTGGCAGAACGGCTTGGCCTTGGAAAGGATGAATACCTGACCACCTTCCAGTCACGTTTTGGCCGGGAAGAGTGGCTGCAGCCCTATACTGACGAAACCCTTAAAGCACTGCCCCAAAAAGGCGTAACATCTATAGATGTGTTCTGCCCCGGTTTTTCGGCGGATTGCCTCGAAACCATCGAAGAGATTGACGAGGAAAACCGTGAATACTTCATGGAAGCCGGCGGCGAGGGTTTCAGCTATATCTCCGCCCTCAACGCCACACCGGGACATATCGATGCCCTGACGCAGCTGATTGAGGAAAACCTGCAGGGCTGGCAGGTGCCGCGCAATGAACCCGAAGAACTGGCAGAGAGGGTCAGGCTCGCGGAGGAACAGAGACAGGCCCAGTACCCGGGCCGGGAGCTGTGAGATGAAACTGAATTGTGACTTGGGGGAAAGCTACGGTGCCTGGCGTATGGGCCAGGACGATCAGGTGATGCCCCTTATCGATATGGCCAACGTTGCCTGCGGCTTTCACGCCGGGGACCCTTCGGTCATGCAGAAAACCGTGGCTCTGGCAGCGAAGCACGGAGTAGAGATCGGTGCCCATCCCTCCTATCACGACCTCGCCGGTTTTGGCCGCCGCTCCATCAGCCACAGCCCCGAGGAAATTCACGCTCTGATCCTCTACCAGCTTGGCGCGCTACAGGGACTATGTCGGGCCGAGGGCCTGACACTGTCTTACGTAAAACCCCACGGTGCCCTGAACAACGACATGATGCGGGACATGAGCACCCTGGAAGCCGTTATGACCGCGGTTAGAAGCTATCAGCAGGATCTGCCGCTGATGCTCCCGGTGACGGTCAAACACGAACAACACCGCAAACTGGCGGACTATGTTGGTCTCCCCATCCTGCTGGAAGCCTTTGCCGACCGCGCCTACGACGATGAGGGCCAGTTGGTATCCCGTCGCCTTCCAGGGGCGGTACATCAGTCTGCAGACAAGATTGTCAATCAGGCGGTATCGTTCGCTAAAAACGGTGGAGTCTACAGTTCATCCGGTAACTGGCTGACACTGCCGGCCGACAGCCTGTGCGTACACGGTGACAATGAGGCAGCGCTGAGTGGCATTCGGGCGATTCGCAAAGCATTGGCCACGAATTAGAAGCACTAACGAAACAGTTTGAAAGGATACGGGAAATATCAGGGAAGGAAGAGAAAGTGGCGGTGGGCCAGGGATTCGAACCCCGGGAAGGCTACTAACCTTCGGCGGTTTTCAAGACCGCTGCATTCAGCCGCTCTGCCAGCCCACCGTTTTCTCCACAGCCGTCATTGCGACAGCGGGGAGCATGATACCGGAATTCCGTTTCCTGTCAACGCCCTGGCCACATCGTCTTCCTTCCGATTCAACATTAACTCTATTTAATGGAATCCGCGAGGCCGTTTTCTGTCGTAAATGATTGAAAGTTGTGTATCTGGCATTATGATGAGTGTTAGATTCAAACGGTTGTGACACACAGACGGAGAAGACAATGGAAGACAGACGATTTGGCGTCCAGCAAAACCAGGGAGCCTATTCGACCACAGAAAAAGGTCGGGCGACGGGTATCAGCGCAGATGCCATGAACGTGCTGCGCAATACCTACATGCTGCTGGGAATGACTCTGGCATTCTCCGCACTGACTGCGTTCCTGAACATGAACGGCACGCATCCCGGCTTCCTGATCACGATCGTAGGCTACATCGGCCTTCTGTTCGCGACCTACAAGCTGAAGAACAGCCCCTGGGGTATCGTAACCACGTTCGCCCTTACCGGCTTCATGGGCTTCACCCTCGGCCCGATCATCGGCCAGATGGTGGCAGCGGGCGCTTCCCAGATCGTCGCGAATGCCCTGGCTCTGACAGCGACCGCGTTTGTGGGTCTGTCGGCAACGGCCATTATCACCAAGAAGGACTTCAGCTTCCTGTCCAGCTTCCTGACAGCGGGCGCCTTCGTGCTGATCGGCGCGATGCTGCTGGCGTTCTTCATGCAGAGCTCCATCCTGCACCTGGCGGTGTCTGCTGGTTTCACCATCTTCGCTTCCATCATGATCCTGTTTGAAACCAGCCGGATCATCAACGGCGGAGAGCGCAACTACATCATCGCTACTGTTGGCCTGTATGTGGCCATCTACAACCTGTTCGTCAGCCTGCTTCACCTGATGATGGCGTTCAGCGGCGACGACTGATCGCCTTGGCATCATCCAGATGACAGGCAACTGCCAGAGAACCCCGACCTCGGTCGGGGTTTTTTCATTCATGAGGTAAACTGTACTCTGAACTCCAACAGGCAAACAGGCACATATGAGTCCGCACACACCCTGCTCCTTTACCCTGGTCATTACCGGAGCGCCCTACTCCTCCCAGGCGCCACAAACAGCGCTCGCCTTCGCCAGGGCAGTACTGGCAAGCGGCCATCGAATTGACCGGGTATTCCTCTACGGTGATGGCGTTCATCTGGCGTCGGCACTGACCAGCCCACCCTCGGACGAGGTGCACTGGTCGCGGGCGTGGCATGATTTCCTGGAAAGCCACAACATAGCCGGCTTTGCCTGTATTGCGTCGGCGCTTCGGCGGGGCATTGTGGACCAGAGCGAACAGCAGCGCTACGAACTGCCCGCCAGCAATCTTGCCGCACCATTCACCATTGCCGGTTTGGGCGAGTGGGTTGACAGCGTGGCGCATTCTGATCGCGTTATCTATTTTCACAGTGGGGGTTGAGCCAGGCATGGAGACGTTGGTGATCATTAGCCGCGCGCCGTATTGCGACTGGACGGGCCGTGAGTCGCTGGACATGGCCTTTTCCCTGGCCGCGTTCGACCAGCCGGTGACGTTGCTGTTCACCGGAGAGGGCGTTAACTGGCTTCGCAAGGCCCAGCAAGCAGACGCCGTGCAGCAGAAATCGGTGGAGAAGAACCTGTCAGCCGCGCCCATTTTTGGCGTTTCCGCCCTGATGGCTGATCACAAGGCCTGTAAGCGGTACGGCCTCAACGAAGAGAATATGATGCCGGGCATTACCACGACAGATCTGTGTGCCGAACTGCTCGAACACTATGCCCACGTGGTCAACCTGAGCTGAGCAGGCAACCCAAACACCCGGAGAGCGCATTGATGGCAACCATCCATACCCTGCACATCGTCAACAAACGGCCGGATCACCCGGCGTTTGTAGCGTGCCTGTCGAGCATCACAGACCAGGATGGCCTGTTGCTGACGGAATCAGGTGTGCTTGCCCTGGCGGACCGTGAAGCAACGCTGAAGGGTACCGTTTATGCGTTGACCCCTGACCTGCAGGCCAGGGCCATCGCCGTCGATGGACTTGACGTACAATCGATTGATTTTGACACAATGGTGGCCCTGACCACCGAGGCAACCAGAGTGATCAGCTGGTAATGACGATTCCAACGAGAAACAACGAAGGGTTCCTGGAAGACGCCTGGACGTGGTCACCTGACGTGGCCCGTGACATTGCGGCGGACGACAATATTGAGTTAACCGATAATCACTGGGAAATCATCGAATTCCTGAGGGAATTTTACAAACAACATGAAATATCACCACCTTCAAACAGGCTGTTTGTAAAAGCGGTCAGGGAGGCGTTTAACGAAGAGAAAGGCAACAGCATTTACCTGATGCAGCTCTTTCCCGGTACACCGGCCAAAACAGCCTGCCGCATAGCAGGTCTGCCAAGGCCGACGAATTGTCTATGAATCGTTTCGGGGCTTTCGACCGGGGTCAGATACCTCTCCCAGAAAGCTACTGAGGCCGTTTTCGAACAGCCCCGAACCGAACCGGAGGAACTGGCGGGTAGATTCTTTCACCGTACTCTCCGGCAGCTCCCGAAGAGTTTCTTCCACGCCTTCCCGTACACCCTGCCTGACTCTGGGCTCTATCTCCCGCGACGCGTCGATAAGCTCCGCCACCTTGCGATCAAGATGTGGTCGCACAATGCCGAACCAGAAGCCTGCCAGCACTGAAAGTACGACGCATCCTGTTACCAGGGCCTGTATCGCGACTGCCCATCCAAATTCCATACTGCCCTCCTGGTCAGCTCATTACGCAGGGAACCGTGTCCCAGGCGCCTAGTTCAATACGTTGCTCATGATCAAAAACTGAAGCGCACCCGCCAGGGAACCCAATATTCCCCCAACCAGCATGAGCTGAATCTCTTCCTCTCGAAATGCCGGCCGCAGGATATCCTGAAACTCAGCCGGCGCCAGCGACTTCATCTGCCCGGCCAGCACCCCGGCCACCACCGGTGCCCTCTCTCGGTTGAATGCCGGGTCCCCGAAGACATCACGGGTGGCCAGCACCGCCTTATGGTTCATGGCTTTTTTAAGTTCCGTGTACCCGGTCATACCAACAGTAACCTGGGCGCCGAGCTTCATGACCATCGAGTTGTCCAGCAGTGGCCTCAGATGCTTCTGGATGATCGCCCGCGTGCGATCCCCACGGTTACCGTTGATCATGGCGTCAGCCACTTTCTCAACGGTGATCAGTTCCTCCGCCACCAACCTTGCCCATACGTCGCTGATCTCCGGCTGACGCTGCAGGAACAGACCCTGCAAACGCCAAAACAGGAAGCGCCGGGGTTTGAGCGGGCGAAAAATCAGGTTGATGGCAATCCAGTTGGTCAGGAACCCCACTGCAAAGCCGCCAACCGGCAACAGCCATGGTTCGGGGTAGCGCACCCAGGCGGGGGCCAACAAGGCACCCAGCAGGCCGCCAATGATCGCCCCTCGATTGATAACCGACCGTAGCTCGACTGAGCCCGCTTCCATGAAAATCCGGTTCATCAGGTCCGGATGGGTTTTCAGCTCCCGGCTCAGCAAAGCCTTCAGGTCAACGAGATCATTGAGGTCATCCCCGAAATCCTCCACCAGGGACTCTATCCTCGACGGGAGCTGTTCCCGCCCCCACCGATAGATGCGATTCTTCATGAACAGCGGGAGGTTGTCCCAGAGCACCGGTTGGATGTCATACATCACTTCGTCAATGTATTCGTCCATGCGGGGATTCACCTGGGAAATCACCTGTTCAACAATTCGTTGTGGTTCCAGCTGCTGGTAGACGGCGTTCAGATCACCAAACTGCTGCAGGGTGCGGTCAATACAGATGTGGGCCATTTTCTCGGCCTTGCGGGGAATCACTCCCTGCCAGCCAATAACGCCAATACCCACAAACTGGATGGGGTTGAATGACATCTGGATCGCCAGCCAATTGGTAAACCAGCCGACAATAGCTGCCATGAGTGGCACAGAGAAAAGTGCTACATCAACCAAGACAAACCCCAGTGTGTGATTGGCGGGCACGGTGATGAGGACGCGCCGTAATTTTGTATGACGGGTATCTTACCCATCGTTCGATTCAGATTATGTGACGGATAATGAGGTAAATCGAATTATCCAACATTGGCCGTTCCGCCACAGCAACGACGATAGCGCGGCACTCATGGCACTCACAAACCTGATACTGACAAACCGCGACTGACAAACACCCGCACCAAAAACAAAAAAGCCGGCATCGGCCGGCTTCATGTCATACTTTTAGAACATGCCTTATCTTACTGATAGTAAGCATTTTCTGTGTAGGTATGATCGGTAACGTCGCGAACGGCCGTTATCTCAGGAACACGCTCTTTCAACGTCGATTCAACACCCTGCTTCAGTGTGAGACTCACCGCACTGCAACCCTGGCAACCCCCGCCAAATCGCAGAACGGCAATGGATTCCTCGGCTACTTCCACCAGGGACACTTCGCCACCATGAGCCGCGAGGTTGGGATTGATTTCCGACGCCAGGATATACTGGATACGATCTGGCAAGGGCGCGTTCTCATCAACGTTGGGCACCTTGGCGTTAGGCGCTTTAATGGTCAGCTGCCCGCCCATCTGGTCCTTGGAGTAGTCCACAAAGGCTTCTTCCAGGAACGGCACCGAATTGTGATCAAGAAACAGCGTGAACTTGCCCAGATCAACCTGCTCGTCCGTCGGTACAATTTCGTTCGGCGGGCAGTAGGCAAGGCAGGTCTCGGCGTTCTTGGTGCCGGGCTGGGTTACAAAAATACGGACACCCATGCCCTCCACATCCTGTTTTTCGATAAGTTGTGCAAGGTAATCCCGAGCGGGATCTGTCACCGTAACCAATGCCATAGTTGCAACCCGTTTGAAAGTGTTCCTTTATTTTAAGTGAGATCGCTGCAACATGAAAGACCAAGTAAAATAGTCAGACTTTAATCGGTCCATTGATCAACATCATGAGGCCGTGGGACGACAACCGCCATTTTTGCTATGATCGCGCGCCATTGAGACAAAAACGACTTCCGGAAGTAATTGATATGACCGACCACAACGCTCGCCTGGACCGCCTGGAACAGCTTGGCAACGCCCTGAAAGAACGCATCATCGTCCTTGATGGCGGCATGGGCACCATGATCCAGAACCTGAAACTGGACGAGGCAGCGTTCCGTGGCGACCGGTTTGCCGATTATGACCGTGAGGTTCAGGGCAATAATGACCTTTTGAACCTGACCCAGCCCGCCCTGCTCCGCAATATACACGCGGACTATCTTGACGCCGGCGCTGACATTATTGAAACCAACACCTTCAACTCCACCCAGCTGTCGCAGGCCGACTATGGTCTCGAATCGATTGCGAAGGAATTGAATATTGAAGCGGCAAAACTGGCGCGCCAAATCGCGGACGAATTCACCGCCCGCAACCCGGAGAAGCCGCGTTTCGTGGCCGGTGCGGTTGGCCCGACATCCCGCACTGCATCCATTTCACCGGATGTTAACAACCCTGGATATCGCAACGTCGATTTCCAGACCCTGGTCGACAATTATTACGAAGCGGTGGAAGGCCTTGTTCAAGGCGGCTCTGACCTTATCCTGATCGAAACCATTTTCGATACACTGAACGCCAAGGCTGCGATCTACGCCACCCAGCAGTACTTCATCGACAGTGGTATTGAGTTGCCAATCATGATTTCCGGCACTATTACCGACGCTTCAGGCCGCACCCTGTCTGGCCAGACCACCGAGGCATTCTGGAATTCCGTATCTCACGCCAGGCCTGTTTCAGTCGGTCTGAACTGCGCCCTCGGTGCCGACGCCCTGCGCCCCTACGTGGAAGAGCTCGCCAATAAATCGACGACCTACGTCAGCGCCCACCCCAATGCCGGGCTGCCGAACGAATTCGGCGAGTATGACCAGACGCCGGAAGAAATGGCGGAGATTATTGAAGGCTTTGCCCGTGACGGGTTTCTGAACATCATCGGTGGTTGCTGTGGCTCACGCCCGGACCATATCGAAGCCATCGCGGAAGCGGTTTCCAAATACCCGCCACGAAAGATACCAGAGCAGAAACCCGCGCTGAGGCTGTCCGGCCTTGAACCGTTTACGGGTGACGAGAACACCCTGTTCATCAACGTGGGTGAGCGCACAAACGTGACGGGCTCCAAGCGATTCCTGCGGCTGATCAAAGAGGAGCAGTACGAAGAGACCCTCAGCGTCGCCCGCGACCAGGTAGAAAACGGTGCCCAGATCATCGACATCAACATGGATGAGGGCATGCTGGATTCGAAGGACGTCATGGTGACGTTCCTCAATCTGGTCGCCTCGGAACCCGACATCTCCCGCGTTCCGATCATGATTGATTCCTCCAAATGGGAGGTCATCGAAGCCGGCCTGCGCTGCATACAGGGCAAGGCAGTGGTGAACTCCATCAGCCTGAAGGAAGGCGAGGAGGAGTTCCTCAAGCGTGCCCGTGACTGCATGCGCTACGGCGCCGCCGTCGTGGTCATGGCCTTCGATGAGGACGGCCAGGCGGATACCTTTGAACGTAAAACGGAGATCTGCAAGCGCTCCTACGATCTCCTCGTCGGTATCGGCTTCACCGCCGGCGATATCATTTTCGACCCCAATATCTTCGCCATCGCCACTGGTATCGAGGAGCACAACAATTACGCGGTGGATTTCATCAACGCCAGCCGCTGGATTCGCGACAACCTGCCCCATGCGTCCATCTCCGGCGGTGTCAGCAACGTGTCGTTCTCGTTCCGCGGTAACGATGCCGTGCGTGAAGCCATCCACTCGGTGTTCCTGTACCACGCCATCAAGGCCGGCATGAACATGGGCATCGTCAACCCCGGCCAGCTCGTGATCTACGACGAGATCGATCCGGAACTGAAAGAGTTGGTTGAGGACGTGGTGCTCAATCGCCGTGACGACGGCACCGACCGCTTGCTGGAAATTGCCGAGCGCTATCGCAGCAAGGGCGGCAAGACCCAGGAAGAAGACTTGGCCTGGCGCGAGTGGCCGGTTGAGAAACGGGTGGAGCATGCCCTGGTCAAGGGTATAACCAACTACATCATTGAAGACACCGAAGCCTGCCGGCAGCGCGCCGCCCGCCCGATCGAGGTTATTGAAGGCCCGCTGATGGACGGCATGAACGTGGTTGGCGACCTGTTTGGCGACGGCAAGATGTTCCTGCCCCAGGTGGTCAAAAGCGCCCGCGTTATGAAGCAGGCAGTGGCCCATCTGATTCCCTATATCGAGGCCGAGAAATCCGGCAATCAGCAAGCCAAGGGCAAAATCCTGATGGCGACGGTCAAAGGGGACGTACACGATATCGGCAAGAACATCGTGGGTGTGGTGTTGCAGTGCAACAACTATGAGGTCATCGACCTCGGCGTGATGGTGCCCTGCGACAAGATCCTTGACGTGGCAAAGAAGGAAAACGTCGACATTATCGGCCTCAGTGGCCTGATCACGCCGTCGCTGGATGAAATGGTCCACGTTGCCAAGGAAATGCAGCGGCTGGACTTCAACATCCCGCTGATGATCGGTGGTGCCACCACCTCCAAGGCTCACACTGCGGTAAAGATCGAACCCCAGTACAAAAACGACATCGCTCTGTATGTATCCGATGCCTCGCGCTGCGTGAACGTGGCCTCCCAGCTACTGAGCAAGACCGCCAAACCCGCATTGGTGGACGGTGCACGCACGGAGTACGACGAAATTCGGGAACGCCGTAAAAACCGCGGGGAACGTACCAAACTGGTCTCATTGAAGGAGGCCCGCGCCCGTGCCCCGGAAATCCAGTTCGACGACTACCAGCCGCCGAAGCCAGCCTTCACCGGTGTACGGTCCTTTGAAACCTATGATCTGAAGCAACTGGTGGACTACATCGACTGGACGCCCTTCTTTATCTCCTGGGATATGTCCGGCAAGTACCCCGCCATTTTCGATGATCCAAAGCGCGGTGAAGCCGCCAGAACGCTGTTTGAGGACGGTCAAAAAATCCTTCAGCAGATGATCGACGAGAAACGCGTTTCCGCCAAGGCGGCGATCGGCTTCTGGCCTGCCAACCGTCGCGGCGACGATATTGTGCTCTACACCGACGAAACCCGGGAAAAGGAACTCACCACCCTGCACCATCTGCGCCAGCAGGATGACAAGGCACCGGGCAAGCCAATGATGACGTTGTCGGATTTTGTAGCGCCGGAAGGTGACGGCCCCGTGGATTACGTGGGCGGCTTTGCTGTAACCACTGGCATCGGCGCGGAAGAGTTTTCACTGGAATTCAAGGATCGCAACGACGATTACAACGCCATCATGGTCAAGGCCCTGGCGGACCGTCTTGCGGAAGCCTTTGCCGAGCACCTGCACGAACGGGTACGGAAGGAATTCTGGGGTTATGCCGAAGACGAGGCACTCAGAAATGACGACCTGATCCGTGAACGGTACCGGGGCATCCGGCCAGCGCCCGGCTATCCCGCCTGCCCGGACCACACGGAGAAGGCCACCCTGTTCGACCTGCTCGACGCACCGGCAAACGCTGGACTGGAACTGACCGAGCACTTTGCCATGTTCCCGACTGCGGCGGTTTCCGGATGGTATTTCTCCCATCCCGAATCAAAGTATTTTGCGGTGGGTAAGATTGGCGTGGATCAGGTTGAAGACTACGCAACACGAAAGGGAATATCCAAGGCCGAAGCAGAGCGATGGCTGGCGCCCAGCCTTGCGTACGACCCGGCGGAATAATCACCGCCGGTGTCCCCGCCTTCACACACCAGCGGAAGCCAAGCATGACGGATAAACACGAAAACGAGCAATCACCCGACAAGCCTGCCGAGCCTGCCAAATCGGCAAAGAAAGCGAAGGCAGGACCGGGGGTTCTCAAGGTGATGCAGAGCATCCTTGCCGGCGCACTCGGCGTTCAGTCCGACAAGCGCCGTGAGGAGGATTTCTCAAGCCACAGTCCCTGGCCGTACATCATCGCCGGCATCCTGTTTACGGTCGGCTTCGTTGTTACCCTCGTGGTGGTCGTCAAGCTGGTGCTTGCCGGCCAGTAGCGATTACTGCCCGGATACCCAGACTACGGCGAAGGCAACGACCAGCATTACCAGTAAAACGGCGGCAACGGCGTCGGCCTGACTGTCGGTTCTCGCGGTCTTCTTCATACTCTTTCCTCGCTATGTCGTTATTATCTGTTTTGTCGCACACGCCTCTTTAAATCTAGGCGGGAAATTGTAATCAGTCCAGCAATATCTGGCTTTCTATATCACCTTAGTCGATAAACATATTTGGAAATAATCATTTTAAGAATAATGACACGGTGATATTCTCCCACGCAAGAAATGGCACTAAAGCCGTATTTCCAGCGTTTCAGCAGGACGTTCCACTATGTATGTTTATGACGAACACGACCGGCAGATGGCTGCCGAGCGCGTTGCACAATTCCGTGACCAGACCGAGAGAGCATTGGCTGGCGAGCTGAGCGAAGACGAGTTTCTTCCACTGCGACTTCAGAACGGATTGTATGTACAGCGTCTTGCCCCGATGTTGCGCATCGCGGTTCCGTACGGAATGCTCCGTTCTACCCAGCTTCGCCGCCTGGCACGCATAACCCGTGACTATGACAAAGGTTATGCGCACTTTACAACCCGCCAGAACGTTCAGCTCAACTGGCCGGAAATCGAAGACGTACCGGATATCCTGGCCGAGTTGGCGGAAGTGGAAATGCACGCCAACCAGACCAGCGGCAACTGCATTCGCAACACCACCACGGATCAGTTTTCCGGTGTGCAGGCTGACGAGATCACCGACCCGCGCCCTTACTGCGAAATCATCCGCCAGTGGTCTACCTTCCACCCGGAATTCGCTTTTCTGCCGCGCAAATTCAAAGTGGCCGTCAACGCCTCCGAACATACCGACCGCGCTGCTATCCAGGTGCATGATATCGGCCTGCAGATGGTGCGCAATGATCAGGGTGAACTCGGCTTCCGTGTTCACGTGGGCGGCGGTCTTGGACGTACGCCGATGGTAGGCCCGGTTATCCGTGACTTCCTGCCGGAGCAGGACCTGCTCACATATCTTGAAGCCGTGCTGCGTGTTTACAACCGTTACGGTCGCCGGGACAACAAATTCAAGGCCCGCATCAAGATTCTGGTGAAGGCCCTGACGCCCGAAGGCTTTGCGGCGAAGGTGGAAGACGAATGGTCCCACATCAAGGACTCTCCCACTCGCCTGACCCAGGAAGCCATTGAGCAGTTCAAAGGGTATTTCACTGAGCCGGACTACCAGCAGGTTCCGGATGTGAAGGACGCTTTGGCAACCCAACGATTCGAGAACCGCGAGTTTGATCAGTGGATCAGCCACAACGTGGATACCCACAAGAACCCTGGCTACGCCATTGTGACACTGACCATGAAGAAAACCGGCACGCCGCCGGGCGATGTCAGTGATCGCCAACTTGAACAGATTGCCGACCTGGCGGACCAGTACAGCTTTGGTGAAGTACGGGTGACTCATCAGCAGAACGTAGTTCTGGCGGATGTCCGGAAAGACCAACTGTTTGAGCTGTGGCAAGCAATCACACCGATGGACTTTGCCACGGCGAACCTGAATACGCTGACCGATGTTATCTGCTGCCCCGGTGGCGATTACTGCGCCTTGGCGAATGCGAAGTCTATTCCCGTGGCGGAGTCCATTCAGCGCCAGTTCGATGATATGGACTACCTGTACGACATCGGCAACATTGATTTGAACATTTCCGGCTGCATGAACGCCTGTGGCCACCACCATGTGGGCAACATTGGCGTCCTTGGCGTCGACAAGAAGGGTCAGGAGTTCTACCAGATCAGCCTGGGCGGCTCCTCCCATCACGATGCCGCGATTGGCAAGATTCTCGGGCCCTCTTTTGCCCGGGAAGATATGCCGGAAGTGATGCAGAAAATCATTAATGTGTACGTCGATAACCGGACCGAGGAAGAGCCTTTCCTGGATACTTATCGCCGTATTGGCATCGAGCCATTCAAGGAGCGGGTTTATGCCTGATGTGATCACCAGTGACGGAAGTATCCGTCAGGACGATTGGGTTGTTGTGCCAAGGCCAGCAGACGGCGAGTCTCTGGATGTTCCGGAGCAACCTGCCCTGATTCCCGCAGACCTTTGGTTAGCGGGCAAAGAACACTTTGAAGGTCGTGATGATATTGGTGTGTGGCTCGACAGCCATGACGAGCCGGAGACTCTGGCTGGCGTGGTGAACGAGCTGCCAGTTATCGCAGTGAACTTTCCCAAGTTCAGCGATGGCCGCGGTTACAGTATCGCGCGGCTGCTTCGGGAGCGCCTGAGCTACCGGAACGAACTTCGTGCGGTCGGTGATGTGCTTCTTGATCAGCTGCAGTTTATGAAGCGGTGCGGTTTTGACACGTACGTACTGCGCGCCGACAAGGATATCAACAAGGCAGCTCGTTGCCTGAACTTCTTTACCCAGGGGTATCAGGCGGCGACGGATACGGACGAGCCGTTGTTTCGTCGTCGGGCTTCCTGACCTGAGGCATTCGCTTCAGGAGTACGAAAAGAAGGGGCTTACTTTCCAAAACACGCTCCTTGCGGCACATCCATGTGACGCTTGGGCTCCGCCATCCCTGGCTCCGCACAGTTTTGGAAAGTAAGCCCCTTCTCTTCTATATCAACCTCGTAGTTGCCTACTTGGAGTGATCCAGAACGATTTTCCCTGATGACTCCCCTTTCAGAAACGCCTTCAAGGCTCCATCGAGTTCACCACGCCCGATATCGCGGGCAGACGCTTCTGTTTTCCTGCACGCCCAGTCACCGGCAAATTTGTCCCAGACTGACTGTTTGTCCGACAGCGGAATTTCAACCGAATCCACGCCCAGCAGGTTGTTGCCCCGCAGGATAAACGGCAGAACGGTGGTTTCCAGTTGTGGCCCGGCGACCAGACCGCAGCAGGAAACGGACCCGCCTGGGTGGATCTGCTTCAGCAATTCCGCCAGTGGACCACCGCCAACGGTATCCACGGCGTTGGCATAGGCGGGTTTCAGCATTGGCTTCTTTTCGGCTGCCAGAGCTTCGCGCCCCAGCACTTCCGTGGCACCAAGGTTTTTGAGTGCGTCGGCATGATCTTGTTTGCCACTGATAGCCACGACTTCGAAGCCGAGGCTTGCAAGCAGCTCAACCGCTACGCTGCCGACAGCGCCACTGGCACCACTGACGGCGACTTTGCCCTGCTCTGGCCTGGCACCCATGGTCAATAGCTTTTGTACACACAGACCCGCCGTAAGGCCGGCCGTGCCGTATATCATGGCGGTGCGGGCGCTCCAGCCCTTGGGCATTGCCACACACCACTCGGCCGGTACCCGGATGTATTCGCCGAAGCCGCCGTCGGTGTTCATGCCCAGGTCGTAGCCGGTTACCAGTACCTGGTCGCCGGCTGAAAAGGAGCCAGAGGAGGCTTCTACGACTTCCCCGGCAGCATCGATGCCAGGAGTGTGGGGGAAGTTACGTGTAACGCCCTTATTACCGGAGGCCGACAAGGCATCCTTGTAGTTCAGGGACGAATGACTGACTTTGATCAGGACGTCGTTTTCGGGCAGATCGGATACGTGCAGCGTCTGCTCAGAGCCCTCGTATTCGCCGTCCTGCTCCTGAACGCGCCATGCCTTGAACTCGGTGTCGTTTGTCATGACTCTGTTCCCGTTACTGTAGGTTTACTGGATTTTCTGGTTGCGGAATGCGCCCAGTACCCGCCATACGGTGTGTTCAAGTGCCGCGCTGGTGGCCAGGCCAAGCTTTTCCGGCAACGTGCGTTTGCGCTGGAAACCTACCGAGATTACGTCTGCACTGTCACAGGCCTCAATGAGATATTCGTCGGAGGTCTTGATCTCGTCCACCAGTTTGACCTCCAGCGCGCGGCGGCCAAACCAGATATCGCCGTTTGCAACGGCGGCAATATCCAGTTCCGGACGGCGTTCACCCACGTACTCTTTGAACAACACGTGGGTATCCTCAAGGTCTTCAAGGAATTTGGTTCTGCCTTTATCCGTGTTCTCGCCGAATACGGTCATGGTGCGCTTGTGCTCACCAGCGGTCAGAATTTCGAAGTCGACGTCGTTTTTCTTGAGGAAACGATGGAAGTTGGGCAGTTGGGCAACAACACCAATTGACCCGAGAATCGCAAATGGCGACGCGACAATCCGGTCAGCCACGCACGCCATCATGTAACCGCCGCTTGCGGCGACTTTATCGACGCAGGCCGTAAGCCGGATACCCTTGGCGCGAATACGGTCTAACTGGGCAGCCGCGAGTCCGTAAGAGTGAACCAGGCCGCCGCCACTTTCGAGACGTATCACCACTTCATCGGTTTCGGGCTCCGCAACGCTGAGCACCGCTGTGATCGAGCGGCGCAAAGAGTCCGTATCGCTGGCTTTGATATCACCGTCAAAGTCCAGCACGTACACCTTGGGACGGGGTTTTTCCTCAGCATCACCGGATTTGCGCTTGGCCTTCTCGGCTTTCTGTTTGGCCTTGTCTTCTTTTTTACGGGCTTTTTCAAAAGCCTTGCGCTCTGAATCGCTGCGCAGTTTGGCCTGAAGTGACTCCCTCAGCTTGCGGTATTTCTCGTTGAGTTTGCGAACCCGCAGCTCACCGTCACTCCCCTGATCGTCCTTGTCTTTATGGGCAGCGGATAAAACCACTGAGACAATGACCAGAAGCGCCACCACGAGGGTGACCGTTTTCGCAATAAACAAACCGAACTCTGTCAGAAATTCCAAGTTGCTTCTCCAGGATTATTCTTGAGCGCTCGATTGTAACCGAGGTGCCCTGAGGTACAAGCCATAGAACCAATAACAAATTAAAACAAGCGTTCGATCGAGCTTGACACCAGTAATGTCTAACCCTAAAGTCGAATGGCTACGTCGGCTCACCCGGGCTTCCACGCAGGCGAAAGGCCAGGAACCAGAAGCCGTCAATACGCCACGACAACCATCAATAAGGGTAAAATAATGTCTGTAGCTCAGATATTCGAGAAACTCGAACAAAATTTTAACGCGGACGCAGCTGAAGGCCTGGATCTGGTATTCCAGTTCGACATCGAGGACGACAAGACCTATCACCTGGTTATCAAGGATGGCACCTGCAAGATGGCTGAAGGCGCCCATGACGATCCTTCCGTCACCCTGATCATGAACTCCGAAACCCTGCAGGGCATCGTTTCCGGCGAAACCGATGGCATGCAAGCCTTTATGGCCGGTCAGCTGCGCGCTGAAGGCGACATGATGCTGGCAACCAAGCTGGGCGAGCTGTTCAACATGGGCTGATCGATAGGCTGATCGCTCTTTGAACGCCATAAAAAAACCTGCCCAAACGGCAGGTTTTTTTATGGCCATTGAATAACGCAACAGGACTAAAGCCCCACGTCCTCCAATGAGGATTCCGCCAGCTTCAACAGGTCAGCATTTCGATCTTCGCGCCTGCCTACACTCTCTATATAGTACTCAAGGGACGTTAGTGCGTCCGCCAGTGCTTCCAACACCTGAGCCTGAGGCGCTTCCCTGGCATCCAGCAATCGTTCCTGAATGGACGCCGCCACACGCTCCAACACCGAAGCCGCGCCGGGATCGTCCAGCATGTGCAGACCACCCCAGATACTGTGCAACGTAGCAGGCAGGTTGGCGAGGTGGAGCTTGTCGTAGTCGGACTCGATGAACGCCGTTATGGCACGTTTTGCGAGGGTTAGCGCACTTTTCGCTTCGTCGGCCACCACGTAGGTGGCTTCCTGAAGGTAAAGAGATTCTTCACGGGTACGCTGCCCACCAGCAAGAGCGTCGGTTTCCGAGGTGATGCCACGAACCACGATTTGCATCACCGCGTCCTCGATACCCAATACGGAATCGGCCAGCTTGTAGAGCTCATCGTCCGCTGGCAGGCGATTCTCTTCCTCCCAGGTCCGCAACTTCACGGCCTCACCCCGGGCCATGGTTCCCAGCTGGTTGAGATCCAGCATCACCAGTGTATTGGCAAGGCGCTCAAGCGCATCTGCAATGGAGGACAACTCCGCCAGGTCCGGCTCGATGCCGCGCTCAACAATGTCCAGCTTGTCCTTTAGCTGATTCAGTTCGTCCTGCAACGCCGTCGACAACGATTTGAGAACATCGGTGCCCGGGCCATAAAGACGACGGGCATGGGCATCAAGCATGGAGTCCGGGAATTCCGCGGGCGTCAGTCGATAAGCTGACAACACGGAGGTTACCTCGGGATTTGCCGATCCACTTCTATAGAGCAGGTACACCAGATCACGAATGAGAGAATCCGGCGCATCCTTGGCCGTGGCCACCTTGCCGACGTATACGACTTCACGGGAATATTTCTCGATACGCATGAACATGCGCTTGCGGGCTTTGCTGAACCCCATGACCCGATCAAGCATGGTATCCGCCACAATGGCAACCAGACACCACATCTGCCCCATGGGCTGCCCCTGGCAAAGCCGAGCAAATCCACGCGCCGCCCGGCCAAACAACTTTTTACTCACCACATCGTTCTTTTCACGAAGCACACCCAACAGCGCTACCTGGAACGTCAAACGCATACGGCGGGCCAGTATCTCGTATTCCGCTTCGTTACCGTCAAACGCCTGAAGAGAAAGCCCCGAGCAGAAGTCCGGCCGCTCCTTGACGTCAACATCGAAGAAACAGGATTCCGGGTAGGGTTTTTCCTTGCGGGCTTCGCGCAGATCATTGATAACCGGCAGCAGCAGCTCCGGATGGTCCGCACGTTGCTGATGATAGTATTCAACATAACGGCGCAAAATGAACAATGCGCTGTTGAGAGTCGTCAGGAGGATATTCTTGTCATCGTTGGCGCCAACGGGAACATCATTGGCCATACTGACGGCTTCCTGGCACAACAGAGTGCCGGCACGCAGTTCGACAAGAATGAAAATACCGCGGAGCTGATTCAGAAAATCCACACAGTTCTGCAGATCCTCACCGCTTTCACGGTTTTCCTGAAAGCGTTCAAGGCTGGACTCTGCCTGTCTGATGGTCTGCTCAATCTCACTTTTGACCAGATCAAATGACTGTGATTTCGTCGCCAGAGACGATTGAACCATAAACGCTTCCTGTAAATTATGCGGAAACTACCGCGTCCTGTTCTTGGAATGTGATCTTTTCGGTTGTTTGAAGAATCACTTTATGAGCCAGATTTACCCTTCCCGGCTAAAATAAAAAGTTCGCGAAAACTCGCGAACTTATCATTACTTATAACACAAAACTCAAGTAGCTCAAGAAAGCAGGAATGTAACAAAACGTACAGCGCGACACACAGTTCGCACTGCCAAAAGAATATTCTGCTTAGCTCGGCTTATTCTTCAGCTGTAAGCTTATCCCATACAGTTGTACCGGCCTGCTTTGCCAGCAATGCCATGAATTCGTCGTGGGCGGAGCGCTCATCGTCACTGGCCCTGGGTACCGGCAACGGATTGCGATTATCCGCCAGGCGACGGATACCGCCCTCACCGCCAGCTTCGTCACCGCCAGCATCCAGGGAGAGTGCTGTCTGCCCGCCAGTCAGCAAAAGATAGACGTCAGCAAGGATTTCCGCATCCAGCAAAGCGCCGTGCAGCTCGCGATTACTGTTGTCGATCCCGTAACGCTTGCATAAGGCGTCCAGATTATTTTTTTGGCCGGGATGCTTCTTGCGGGCAATGGCAAGGGAGTCCACCACGCCGCAATGTTCAGTCGTCCTGCGAACAGGCTTCAGACGGGCGAATTCGGAATCCATGAATCCAATATCGAACGCCGCGTTGTGAATAACCAGCTCGGCCCCTTTTATGAACTCAAAGAACTCGTCGGCTATTTCGGCGAATTTTGGCTTGTCCGCCAGGAACTCGTTGGTGATGCCATGAACCGTTATGGCTTCCGCCTCCACTTCCCGCTCCGGGTTAATGTAGACGTGATAGTGCCGACCGGTAATCTGACGTTCCATCAACTCAACGCAGCCAATTTCGATAATCCGGTGACCTTCCGTCGGGTCGATACCGGTGGTTTCCGTATCCAGTACAATCTGTCTCATGGTTTTCCTATGGTTACCCCATTGGTTACGCCGTTGTTATCCGGCGTTCGCCAGTTCTTCCACACCGCGATTGGCCAGCTCGTCTGCCAGCTCGTTGTCAGGATTGCCCGAGTGCCCTTTCACCCAATGCCAATTGACCTTGTGGCGGGCCACCTCATTGTCCAGCTCCCGCCAGAGATCTTCATTCTTGACCGGCTTCTTTGCGGATGTTTTCCAACCGTTTCGCTTCCAGCCCGTCATCCATTCGGTGATGCCCTTACGGACATATTGGGAATCGGTATAAAGTTCCACGTCGCAGGCGCGCCTGAGCGCTTTCAAACCCTGTATCGCAGCCATCAACTCCATGCGATTATTGGTGGTATTCGCTTCACCACCGTGCAACATCTTGTTGGCATCGCCGTACCTCAGAACAACGCCCCAGCCTCCTGGCCCAGGGTTGCCCTTGCAGGCGCCATCGGTATAGAGAACAACCTTACCGGCCATCAATACTCCTCGACATGCTTGTGTTTCAGTATGGCGCACCGACCGTTTTCGGGGCGCGCCGGGTAGTCACGGGAAGCTCCCACTGCGCCCCGTCCTGGCAAGGCAATGACTTTCTGCCCCTGCCAGGCTGGTCTCCGTTGTAACCTGGAGTAAACGCGTTTTTTGGCAAGGATACAGTAATAAGCCCCCACCGGCAGGAAACGGTTGCCGCACACCCTTTCCATCAGGCCCCTGCGCTCTGCGAGTGCCGCCCGCTGAAGCGGAACCTGGAAAAACGAGGAGCCCGAGGACTCCACAGAAAAGTCCAGTAGCCGGAGCCAGTCCTCCATGCGTCCCTTCATCAGAAAACGACCACCCCAGGGGCCTTCATGGTGCCTGGAAACCAGTTTCCTCACGCCCCAAAGGCTAAACGGGTTAAACCCGATCAGCACCATCATGCCCTCCCCCCTAAGCACCCTGGAGGCCTCTCGCAAAGCCTGGTGGGGATGCGGCGAAAAATCCGCCGTGTGGTGGAGAATCACCAGGTCCATGGAGTCACCGGGAAAGGGCAACTCATCGGCATCGCAGACCGCCACACCGTCGGGAATGGAAGACTGCCAGTTCGGCGTCGTCAGAACACGTTGGGCAAAATCCGTCCCACTGGCCAGTGGCAGGCGATGACTGACGGCAACCTGCAACTGTCTCGCACCGGAGAGGGCGCGAACATGGCGCTCAACGCAGGCGCGCTGGTCAGCCAGCAGTGAACGGCCCAGGGGCGTCTGGAACCAGCTCTCGAAGCTGTCATGTCGGGCGGGATAGTCAACGTCACCTGTTGGGCTCATTGCTGCGTTCCCCTGGTTCGTTTCTCCGGTGTTGGGGCACCGGGATTAATACTCTATGATAACAGTCACACTCGTATCGCACATGTGGAGCCTATGCTGACCATTAACGCTATTCCAGCCTTCAATGACAACTACATCTGGTGCCTGTCCAACAGTGAGGACCGTAAGGCATTGATCGTGGACCCCGGGCAGGCGGAGCCGGTCATCGAGTTCCTGGCAGACAACGGACTGGAACTGGACACCATCCTGGTGACCCACCACCACCCTGACCATGTTGGCGGCGTGAGCAAACTCGCCGGAACAGTATCCGACTGCAGAATCATCGGCCCGGCGAATTCTCCCTTCAAGGGCGCCACCAGTGAGGTGCACCCCGGGGATGACGTGGTCTGGCAACAGCTCACATTCAGTGTCCTTGGTGTTCCCGGGCACACTCTCGACCACATTGCCTATTATACCGATGTTCATGTCAACGACCGTCCGGTCCTGTTTTGTGGCGATACCCTGTTTGTGTGCGGTTGTGGACGCCTGTTTGAAGGGTCTCCAGAGCAAATGAAACGCTCGCTGGAAAGCCTTAGGGGCCTGCCAGACGACACAGCCGTGTATTGCGCCCACGAATACACACTAGCCAACCTTAAATTCGCCCGTCATTGGCTACCTGATGACGAGCCGCTCAGGGATTTCGAAGCCCGCTGCCAGAAACGTCGCGAAGATGGCATGCCCACCGTTCCATCCATCCTTGGTGAGGAAAAGCAACTTAACCCTTTCCTGCGCTGGGACGACAAGGCGGTCATCGAAGCTGCGCACCAATACGCTCAGAAAGCGGGCCTGGCCGTCGAATCGGACAACGACGTGTTCGCAGCCACAAGGCACGGCAAAGACACATTCTAAAGGACACGTCCTAAAGGATACGCTCAGAGGCGGGTAACAATTTCTATCAATGACGTAACGCGAGTCTTGTTGACCCCCCGAAAAGCCTTCCAATAGAATCCGTGAAACTTTTGTGTCATAACTCATTAAATATGCCGGGTTTTCATACAGTTCACCCCGGCGTCGACCAGCCACCGGAAGTAGTCATATGACGGTCTCGCGATTTTCCACCCTGTTTCTCCTTGGCGCACTTGCCAGTGGCTGCAGCGCTCTTGATCCTTTCTCAGAGTCTCCATCAAGTGACGTACTGGCCTCAGAAAAACTGACCGTGGCCGCCGGTGACGATGAGCTTAAAGAAGCGATTGAGTCCTCGCCTGGTGACGAATCAACCGGCCGCGCGTCCCGGACGGAGCTCGACGACGCCATCGACCCAACGCTCAAGAAAACTGCGGAAGACGCCAGGGAAAAGCTCGACGATCCTGACCAGAAGATCGCGGAAGAAAATGACGCCACACCGGACCTGTGGCACCGCCTGCGGGCAGGCTTCGCGCTGGATCACGATGCCAGCGAGCCCAGGGTCCAGGCGCAACTGAACTGGTACAAAAAGCACCCGCGCTACATTGATCGAGTCGTCGATCGTGGCAGCCGCTACCTGCACTATATTGTATCCGAAGCCGAGAAACGCGGGCTGCCCACGGAACTGGCCCTACTGCCCGTGGTGGAGAGTGCCTTCGATCCGTTTGCGTACTCCCACGGCCGTGCTGCCGGCCTGTGGCAATTCATTCCTTCCACGGGCAAGTATTTTGGCCTGACCCAAAGCTGGTGGCATGACGATCGCCGCGACATCATTGCTGCCACCGACGCGGCGCTGACGTACCTTGACCGACTGGCAACGCGATTTGACGGCGACTACATGCTGGCACTTGCGGCTTATAACAGTGGTGGGGGCACGGTTTCCAGCGCTATGCGCCGCAACCGCAAGCGCAATCAGCCAACGGATTACTGGTCCCTCGACCTGCCTCGGGAGACTCGCCATTACGTCCCAAAACTGATCGCCCTGGCGAAGATCTTTGATAATCCACAGGCCCACGGCATCGAACTGCCCCCGCTGGACGACGAGCCCTACTTTGAAGTCGTCGACACCGGTTCGCAGCTTGATCTGGCCCAGGCAGCGGAACTGGCCGGTGTCGATATCGACGAAATTTACCTGCTCAACCCCTCGTACAATCGCTGGGCTACGTCACCGGATGGTCCCCACCGTCTGCTAGTTCCCCGCGACCAAGCTGAAACCTTCGCTACGGCCCTCAAGGGCATGGATCCGGCGAAGCGCGTTTCCTGGCGGAACTACAAGGTGGAATCCGGCGACACCCTGAGCACCATTGCCAAACGCTACTCCACCACACCCTCGGTGATACAGCAGGTCAACAACCTCGACAGTCACATCATTCGCATCGGCCAACGGCTGATGATTCCCTCTGCTGCCGAACAGGCGGGCACCTATTCCCTGAGCGCCAGTGAACGACTCGCCAGAAAGCAGGAACGGAGCGGCAAGAACGCCAACGGCACCCGGGTTGACTACAAGGTTCGCTCCGGGGACACCTTCTGGGATATTGCCCGCGAGCATCGGGTGTCCGTCCGCCAGCTGGCGTCTTGGAATGGCATGGCACCTGGTGATCCACTGATGCCCGGCAAGAAACTCGTCATCTGGTCCAAGTCGAAACAACCCGCCATGCTGGCCAGCACCAATCGTGGCAAAGGCATGGTACGCAAGGTGGGCTATCAGGTCCGCAAAGGGGATTCCCTGTCGACCATCGCCAGCCGGTTTGCGGTTAATGTGAGAGACATCGCAAGCTGGAACGACCTCAACACCTCACGTTATCTTCAGCCCGGGCAAAGTCTGGTACTCTATGTCGACATAAGAAACAGCCCCTGAGTCTGAACCGAAACGTGCGAGATCTATGACAAGAACACGGAAAGCCTCATCCCTCATCAGTGTTTTGACCGTTACCGCCATGGTTCTCCTTCCATGGCAATCAGCTTCAGCCGAGCCGGACGCACGTCACGGCATCGCCATGCACGGCGCCCCCCAATACGACGAAGGCTTCCCACACTTTGACTACGTTAACCCCGGGGCGCCCAAGGGCGGCGTGCTTCGAATGGCCGTGGTGGCCAATGGATTCGACACCTTTAACCCTTTCGTTATTCGCGGTGTAGCCGCGGCGGGCATTAACACATACCTATACGATACGCTGATGGAACCGTCGGCGGACGAACCCTTTTCCGCGTATGGCCTGATTGCCGAGTCTATTGAAACCCCGGAAGACCGCAGTTACGTTACCTTTCATCTGCGTGATGAAGCCCGGTTCCAGGATGGTAACCCCATTACCGCGAAGGACGTGAAGTTTTCGTTCGATGTTCTGACCACCAAAGGCCATCCTTTCTATCGCAACTATTATGCAGACGTGTCCGAGGTAATCATCGAAGATGAGCGGACTATCCGCTTCGAGTTTGGTGACACCAACAACCGTGAACTGCCACTGATTCTTGGCCAACTGCCCGTTCTTCCAAGTCATTACTGGAAAGATCGTGAATTTGGCGACAACGGTCTGACACCGCCCGTTGGTAGCGGTCCGTATCGCATTGGCGACTTCGAGGCGGGCCGCTCCATCACCTTCAAACGGGTGGAGGATTACTGGGCCAGGAACATCGGAGTGCGAAAAGGGCGGTATAACTTCAATGAAATTCACTATGACTACTACAAGGATGACACCGTCGCCCTGGAGTCCTTCCGTGCCGGTAATTTCGATTTTCGGGTAGAGTCCTCGGCCAAGAACTGGGCCACCGCCTACACCGGTAACCAGTTTGACTCCGGCAAGGTTAAAACTGAAGCCGTAGAACATGGCCGCCCTGCCGGCATGCAGGCGTTCGCGATGAACACCCGCCGCCAGGTATTCAGCGACCCTCGTGTACGGGAAGCGCTGGCTTACGCGTTTGACTTTGAATGGGCCAACAAAAATCTTTTCTTCGGGCAATACACCCGTACCTCAAGCTACTTCGAGAACAGCGAGCTGGCGTCATCAGGACTGCCCGAAGGCCGCGAACTGGAGATCCTTGAGCCTTACCGCGATCAATTGCCCGACGATGTATTCAATGAAGAGTATCAACCCCCTTCGACGGCGGGTAAAGGTGGGCTTCGCGATAACTTCCGTACCGCCCTGACGTTGTTACGGGAGGCCGGCTATGAGGTCAGGGATGGCACCATGGTGAACCGGGAAACCGGTAATCCCCTGGCCTTCGAGATCCTGATCTTTCAGAAAACCTTTGAAAGGGTGGTGCTGCCCTTCAAGAACAACCTCGAAAGACTCGGCATTGATGTGTCCGTACGCCTGGTGGATACCAACCAGTACATCCAGCGCCTTCGTGAGTTCGACTACGACATGACCGTCCAGGGCATCGGCCAGTCCGACTCTCCTGGCAATGAGCAGCGGGAGTACTGGCATTCCTCCAATGTCGATGTGAAGGGCTCGCGCAACTATATGGGGGTGGATAGCCCGGTGGTGGATGAATTGGTCAACCTGGTCATCCAGGCGCCTACCCGGGAGGAGCTTGTTCATCGTACGCGGGCGCTGGACCGTGTGCTGCTGCATGGACACTACGTGATTCCAAACTGGTACCTGGCCAAGGATCGGATCGCCTACTGGTCGTTCCTTCAACGGCCGGAGACGGTTCCCAAAAACGGTGTGGACATCAACAACTGGTGGGTAAAAAGCACTGACCAATGACGCAGATCTCTGATACAACTTTGACGGAGTTCCGCTGAATGGGCAGTTATATCCTCAGGCGCCTTGCGCTGATAATCCCCACCCTCCTCGGGATCATGCTGCTCAATTTCGTCATTGTTCAGGCCGCCCCTGGCGGTCCCGTTGAGCAGTTGATTGCGGAAACCGAGGGGCACGGTGGTAGCGCCCTTTCCCGGGCCAGCGGCGGTGGTGCCGGCGGCGAGGTTACCTCCTCAAGTGGCGACAGCCGCGGCTCCCGTGGCCTGCCGGAAGAGCTGCTCAAAGAAATAGAGGTTATGTACGGCTTCGACAAGCCGGCCCACGAGCGATTCCTGAAGATGCTCGGGGATTACGCCACCTTTGATTTTGGCGAGTCCTTTTTTAGGGACCGTTCGGTGATCGAACTGATTCTGGACAAGATGCCGGTGTCCATCTCCCTGGGGTTGTGGTCCACCCTGATCATCTACCTGATCTCGATCCCCCTCGGCATCCGCAAGGCGGTCACCGACGGATCGCGATTCGACGTCTGGAGCAGTTCTGCCATCGTGGTGGGTTACGCCATACCAGGCTTCCTGTTTGCGATACTGTTGATCGTCCTGTTCGCAGGGGGCAGTTATCTGGACTGGTTTCCGCTGCGGGGGCTGACGTCGTCCAATTTCGATGAACTTACCTGGTACCAGAAAATCGGAGATTACTTCTGGCACCTCGCATTGCCTGTAACGGCCAATGTCATCGGTGGCTTTGCCACCCTCACCCTGCTGACCAAGAACTCTTTCCTCGATGAGATCAGCAAGCAGTATGTGGTGACCGCCAGGGCCAAGGGTCTGGAAGAGAAACAGGTGCTTTACGGGCATGTGTTCCGCAACGCCATGCTGATCGTCATTGCCAGCCTTCCCGGCGTGCTTGTGTCGCTATTCTTCACAGGCTCATTGCTGATTGAAGTGATCTTCTCCCTGGATGGCCTCGGATTACTGGGCTTTGAGGCAGCGTTGAACCGGGATTATCCGGTGATATTCGGCACCCTCTATATCTTCACGCTGATGGGATTGGTACTGAAGTTGATCAGCGATATCACTTACGTTCTGGTGGATCCCCGCATCGATTTCGAAAGCCGGGAGGGATCGTAGGTATGGTGACGCTCTCTCCCATCCAGCAACGGCGACTGCGCAACTTCCGCAACAACCGTCGTGGTTTCTGGTCCCTGTGGGTATTTCTGGCCCTCTTTGGGCTCTCACTCATCGCCGAGGTGATTGCGAATGACGTGCCACTGGTCGCCTACTACAAAGGGGATGTTTACTTTCCGATCGTGGAAAGTGTACCCGAGGAGACGTTCGGCGGGTTTCTGCCCACCGAAGCCGACTACCGCGATTCGTTTATCGCCGATGAAATCGAGGCAAATGGCTGGATGATCTGGCCTCCCATTCGTTTTAGCTACAACACCACGAACTATAACCTTGAGGTACCATCTCCGGCCCCACCCAGCGCTGAAAACTGGATCGGCACCGATGACCAGGGCCGGGATGTGGCTGCGCGGGTGATTTACGGGTTCCGCATTTCCGTCCTGTTCGGGCTTGTGCTGACCATTCTCAGCTGCATCGTGGGCGTGGTTGTGGGTGCTATCCAGGGCTACTACGGTGGTAAGGTTGATCTGCTGGGGCAGCGGTTTATCGAAGTCTGGTCAGGGCTTCCGGTGCTCTACCTGCTGATTATTCTGTCCAGCATCGTGCAACCTAATTTCTGGTGGCTGCTGGGCATCATGCTGTTGTTCAGTTGGATGGGTCTGGTGGATGTGGTTCGCGCGGAATTCCTGCGCGCCCGCAATTTCGAATACGTTAAGGCCGCGAGAGCCCTGGGTCTGGGCAACCGCAAGATCATGTTCCGCCATATCCTGCCCAACGCGATGGTGGCCACCCTCACCTTTCTACCGTTCATCCTGACCGGTGCCATAACCGGCCTGACGTCACTGGACTTCCTGGGATTTGGCCTACCATCCGGGTCACCCTCACTGGGTGAGCTGATCGCCCAGGGTAAATCCAACCTCCATGCCCCGTGGCTGGGTATATCGGCGTTTGTGTCCCTGTCCATCATGTTGACGCTGCTGGTGTTTGTCGGTGAAGCCGTCCGTGATGCCTTCGATCCGAGAAAAAACTGATATGTCGCAACTGCTGGAAATCCGGGATCTGTCCATACGTTTTGACGACACCATTCAGGCCGTGGATCGATTGTCGCTGAGTATCGACAATGGTGAAACCGTCGCCCTGGTGGGAGAAAGCGGCTCCGGGAAATCCGTATCCGCCCTGTCCATCCTCCAACTGCTCGACGAACGCCACGCCAGTTATCCCTCAGGTGCCATCCTGTTCCAGGGAGAGGACATGCTGAAGGCCAGCCAGAAACGCCTTCGACAGATCCGCGGACGTCACGTCAGCATGATTTTCCAGGAGCCAATGACCTCGCTCAATCCATTGCACACGGTGGAAAAGCAGATCAGCGAAACCCTGGCACTGCACAAGGGGATGCGTGGCCCACAGGCTCGTGCCCGTTGCGTGGAACTATTGGATTTGGTCGGCATCCCCTCGCCTGAAGAGCGCCTGACGAGCTACCCTCATCAGCTCTCCGGCGGCCAGAAGCAGCGCGTAATGATTGCCATGGCCCTCGCCAACGAGCCGGACCTGCTGATCGCAGACGAGCCGACAACAGCACTCGACGTCACTGTCCAGAAGCAGGTACTGGAATTGTTAAAAGACCTGCAACAAAAGCTGGGCATGGCGATCTTGCTGATCACCCACGACTTGTCCATCGTGCGGCGCTATGCAGACCATGTCGTGGTGATGGAGCAGGGACAACTGATCGAGGAAGCGCCGACAGCGCAGCTGTTTGAAGAGCCACAGCATGCTTATACCCGTCGCTTGCTGGACGCGGAACCACCGGCCTCGCCGTCGGGCGCCGTGGTCGACAACAAGTCGCTGCTGGACGTGAACAACCTAGATGTGCGCTTCGTCACCCGCAAAAGCCTGTTTGGTCGGCCTCAATCGTGGTTTCAGGCGGTCGATGACGTCAGTTTCTCGCTCAACGAAGGCGAAACCCTGGGTATCGTTGGTGAAAGCGGAAGTGGCAAGACCACGATCGGCCACGCCCTGCTGAAGCTCACTTCCAGTCGCGGCAGTATTCGGCTCAGCGGCGAAGAACTCGGTCCGCTCGACCAGAAGCAGTTCCGGCCATGGCGCAGCCGTATTCAGATTGTGTTCCAAGACCCATTCGGTAGCCTCAGCCCGCGGATGTCAGTCGCCGAGATCGTGCGTGAAGGCCTGGAAATACACGTACCGGCAACACCCGAAGAGCAGGACCGAAGGGTCATACAGGCGCTCACCGACGTCGGGCTCGACCCACAGGCCCGTCACCGCTACCCCCATGAATTCTCCGGCGGTCAGCGCCAACGCATTGCCATCGCCCGGGCGCTGGTGCTGCAGCCGGAACTCATCATTCTGGACGAGCCCACCTCTGCCCTGGACAGGACGGTGCAAAAACAGGTGATTAACCTGCTGCGGGATCTCCAGGACAAATATGGTCTAAGCTATGTGTTTATCAGCCACGATCTGGCCGTGGTCCGGGCACTGAGCCACAAATTGCTGGTACTGAAGAGTGGTCGGGTCGTGGAATACGGCGATGCCGCCGGGATATTCAATACACCAAAGCACGATTACACCCGTGAACTGCTTGGGGCGGCCCTGTTCTACAGCCAATAAAGCGCAATGACAGGCCACGCCCGATTACTACGACCAATTGAGCGTTACCCGCACCGCTGCGGTTCATGGATAATGCCTTAAACTGAAACACAGGGAGAATCGTTATGGGATTACTCAGTGGCAAAAAAGCACTGATTGTCGGCGTTGCAAGCAAACACTCGATCGCTTATGGCATCGCCGAAGCCTTTGCCAAACAAGGCGCCGAGCTGGCATTCACTTACCAGAATGAAAAGCTCAAATCCCGGGTAGAGAAATTCGCCGAAGGCTGGGGCAGTTCGCTGATTTTCCCGTGCGATGTTGCCAGCGATGACGAAATAGAAGCTGTGTTCACCGAACTGGGCAAGCACTGGGACGACATCGACATTATTGTCCACTCTGTCGGTTACGCCCCGGCCAACGAGCTGGATGGCAACTATGTGGACGTCACCACGCGGGAAGGCTTCCGCATCGCCCACGACATCAGCTCCTACAGCTTTGTTGCCCTGGCCCAGGCCGGTCGCAAGATGATGCATGAAAACAGCTCCCTGCTGACCCTCAGCTACCTGGGTGCCGAGAAAGTACTGCAGAACTACAACGTCATGGGACTGGCCAAGGCTTCCCTTGAGGCGAACGTTCGCTATATGGCCGGCAGCCTGGGGCGTGATGGCATCCGGGTCAACGCCATCTCGGCAGGGCCAATCAAGACCCTGGCGGCCTCTGGCATCAAGAGCTTCCGCCGTATGCTGGCCGAGAATGCCAGGCGGGCACCGTTACGCCGCAACGTGACGACCGACGAAGTGGGTAACGCGGCTGCCTTCATGTGTTCTGACATGGCCAGCGGCATTACTGGTGAAATCATGTACGTTGATGCCGGCTTCAACATTACCGGCATGGGCGAGTTGGAAGACTGAAGCTCCCGGTTTTCCCGGCAGGGCTTTCGGGCCTTGCCGGGGCGACTTAACCCTCAGACATCGCCTTTGCGACAGCTTCCACCCACTCCAGATAGGACGTGTCATCCGACTCCAGTATCTGAAGTCCCACCAGCCAACTGGTTTCAGTGCTTGCACGACACCAGACAACCTCCACCATCAGACCAAACGGCTTATTGTCATCCTCCAGACTGACCCAGGCAGGTAAGAGCGCACCCTGGGTTACCGGTTCTGCGGTCGTCAACCGGATACCACGGGCAGAGACATCGCTGGTGCGTGATACCAGAGACCGTCCGGACTGATCCCCCTCGACATCCGGAATCGGTGATTCCAGCTCCAGGGTCACACTTGCGCTCGCAGCCAGCCGGTACTCGGAACGGTTATCCCCAGATTCCGGAGCATCCTCATAGTCGCCAAAACTGTAATCGATATCGCTCATGATCATCTATCCGATAGTGTTTTATCCGGTCAGTTTCGACCGACCCTGATACGGCCAACCACCCGCGACAGAGCGTCATCAAACTCTGCAGAGCTACCAAGTACGCGTACCCGGCCCATCACCACGTGATCCACGAGTTCATCCACCAGGAATTCGCGGCGATTCAGCCCCAGTCGGTCCACAAAAACCAACTTCCGGGAGGCATTGATCCGTACGGCCAGCTTCAGGCGAACGGCATCCTTGCCCTCACTGCTACTTTCCTCGACGATCCAACCGCCCAGTTTGATGCCTTCCACCAACTCCCTCGCAGCGGTCTCCCGCTCCTGCAACAGGCGTTGCTGCTCGGCTTCTTCATCAGCGATACGTCGATCTTCTGCCGCTTTCTTCTGCCTTGCGAGTTCAGCCTGCCTGGCGGCTTCCTCCTGTTGGCGCAATTGTTCCGCTTCCGCCTTTTCCCGACGCAAGGTTTCTGCCCGGGCTCTCGCCTCCCTGGCGGCTTCTTCCCGTTGCAACGTCTGGCGTTCAAGCACCACAGATAGCGAGGTAATGGTTTCCGCCAACACCTGACCGAAGGGAGTCAATGGTGGTAATAATCTCAGGGTGCCGCTATCGAGAGCCGTGGAGAACCTTGGCCAGGGCATTAGTCCCAGTTTGACCCCGGCACCATTGGTCCAGAGCACTTCACAGGTATCCGGTAGCAGAGCAAAGAAATACCGACGTCGCTCCGCGGCGCCCTCACCTTCCACAAACCATTTTCCCAACAACGGCTCAACCTCGGCCTCGGGCGGTGCGGAAAACGACAACCAGGAAGGATCCCAGGAGAATCGGTCGCCTTCCGGCAACGCGGAAACCAGCTCGGGCGTTTCGCCCCTCAGACGAGCCACCATAACCGACTGGATTCCTTGCAGGGCCGAGTCATCCAGGGGCTTACCGTTGACGCGGTTCCAGACGTCGCTGATCCGGTCACCAATTTGCTCCCCCACCGTATAGAGGCGGTTCCTGTCCTTGTCGGAAAGCGCCGGATCACCAATCCAGACAAGCCATTCCAACAGTTTGCTGGCATGCCGCCAGTTGTCGCCCTCGGTGCCTTCCTGCCAGACAATCTGCTTGATCAGGGCAAACCAGTGATCAAAGATAAACCGAACCACGGCTTGCGGCAGCTGACGATTCTGGAGGGCCCGGCCCACCAATGCCCTAGCCGTCTGTTCCGACTTTCTTTGACGGGCGGCGCCCTGCTCGGTTTCCAGCAACCGCTGACGTAAACGCTCATTCTGCTGTTCGCGCTTTCCCGCATCCTCTTCCCACTGACGGCAGAATTCGATAACCGGCCCGACGTCCCCGGAATCGAAACAGCCGGACACCGCTATGGTCAGTGAATCCAACTGATCCAGGAGGGCCCTCCCTGAGCGCCCGCCGGAACCACTCCAGCCCCTGCAGTCCTGCAGGCTGTCAAGCCAGTGCACGATGGTATCGTTCAGCGCTCCAGCTCCCTCAAGGTTCATTCGCCAGGCGAGAAAGAACCGAAGGCGGGCAATTCGCAGGGCCAGTTCGGGATGGAGGCCGCTGGTCTTGAGAAACACATCCATGATTCGGTCCGCCACATAGGCGGAATTGATCTGCCTGACCGACCAGGTCAAGGATACCGAGCGGATAACGCGGGTCACGGGCTCATCCCGCTGCTCCGTCCAGCAGGACAGCAACAATGGGCGCCAGTCGCTGGCTGCGTCTGCAGCAACCTTTCCCGCGGGATAGGGAAGATCGGGTACACGAATGCCTGAAAGCACGTCCCCAATCCTCTTTACCACCTGTTTCCGGGACAGTACTTTGCGCTTTTTCTGCGTGCTCTGCTGCATCCGTTCCCCGCGCGTCAGAAGCGTTGAAAAGGTTCATCAAATAACGCAGTATAACCAACTCGCCGGGGTTTACCGCAACTAAGCGCCGGCCAGTCATGTTTTATGCGACGGGGATAACAACAGAATGTCGGGCACCAAACTAGAGAATCTGAATGTGGCGAGTCAGGAACCTTTGATTACCCCTGAAGCGCTCAAGCAGGAGATGCCGCTTTCCGGCAAGGCCGCGGAAACCGTGGAAAAAGGCCGCCAGGCCATCTATGACATCATGGACGGCAAGGACCATCGCCTGTTTGTGGTGGTGGGCCCCTGCTCCATTCATGATGTCGAAGCTGCCCGGGAATACGCCGCCAGGCTGAAGAAGCTGGCAGAAGAAGTCAGCGATACCCTGCTGATCGTCATGCGGGTGTATTTCGAGAAGCCTCGCACCACCGTTGGCTGGAAAGGGTTGATTAACGACCCCCACCTCAACGACACCTTCGACATTGAACAGGGCCTGCACATCGGCCGTCGTCTGCTCCTGGATATCTCCGAGTTGGGACTGCCCACGGCGACAGAAGCACTGGATCCTATCTCCCCGCAATACCTGCAGGATACAATCTCCTGGTCCGCTATTGGCGCGCGCACCACAGAATCTCAGACTCACCGGGAAATGAGCAGTGGCCTGTCCATGGCCATTGGCTTCAAGAACGGTACCGATGGCAGCCTGGACGTTGCGGTTAATGCCATGAAGTCGGTCTCCCACCCTCACAGCTTCCTGGGCATTGACCAGCAAGGCAAGGTCGCGGTCATCCGTACCCGGGGCAACAACTACGGTCACGTGGTTCTGCGTGGCGGCGGTGGCAAACCCAACTATGACTCAGTCAACGTTGCCCTGTGTGAGCAGGCACTGGAGAAATCCAAACTCCGTCAGTCGATCATGGTTGACTGCAGCCACGCCAATTCCAGTAAGGACCCGGCCATACAGCCTCTGGTATTGCAGGACATCACCCATCAGATCGTTGAGGGCAACCAGTCCATCCAGGGTTTGATGGTGGAAAGCAACCTGAATTGGGGCAATCAGTCGATTCCTGAAAACCTGGCCGATCTTAAATACGGTGTGTCCGTGACGGACGCCTGTATTGACTGGGAGACCACTGAAAAAGCCCTGCGTGACATGCGGGAGAAACTGAAGGACGTTCTGCCGAAGCGTCGGGGCTGATTTCAGCCCCCGATCCAGTCGAGCCTGCTTCTCAAGGTCACCACGTTGCCGATGATGACCAATGTGGGGGCAGGCACCGCATTCCTCTCCACCCTTTCCACGATGTTTGTCAGGTCCCCGGTCACAACCTGCTGATGGGGCGTTGTCCCTCTTGAAACGAGCGCCACCGGCATCTCCGGAGACATACCGTGGGCAACCAGTTGCTGGCAGATAATCGGTAGCCCGACCAGGCCCATGTAGAACACCAGGGTCTGGTTGTTCTGGACGAAATCCTTCCAAGGCAGGTCGCAGGTGTCATTCTTCAGGTGGCCGGTGACAAACCGAACTGACTGGGCGTGGTCCCGGTGCGTAAGCGGAATGCCGGCGTAGGCGGCGCAACCGGAAGCAGCGGTAATGCCGGGCACCACCTGGAAGCGCACACCGGCCGCCGCGAGGGTTTCAATCTCCTCGCCGCCACGGCCAAAAATAAAGGGATCACCACCCTTGAGCCGCACCACTTTGCGTCCCTTGCGGGCGAGTTCCACCAGGCGGCTGTTGATCTGATCCTGGGGCAAGGTGTGGTTAGCACGCTGCTTGCCCACATGAATACGCTCGGCGGATTCAGGAATAAGTGACAGGATTTCCGGCGACACCAGGCGGTCGTACAACACCACTTCCGCTGACTGGATCAGGCGCCACGCCTTCAATGTCAGTAACTCCGGATCACCGGGGCCGGCACCCACGAGTGCAACCTCCCCTTCGGAGCTATTCGGATTTTCCGTTACCGGATTCTTGTGGTACCGAACTGGTGCAGGCTTTGCACCAACGCCCTTCCATGGTGCATCGTCGAGTCTGTCACTCATTGTATTCTGTCTACGCCTCCCATATACGGTTTCAGGACCTCGGGAACCAGGATGCTGCCGTCTTCCTGTTGATAATTCTCCATCACCGCAATCAGTGCGCGGCCAACGGCAAGCCCGGATCCGTTCAAGGTATGAACGGGCTCCGGCTTATTGGTTTCCGGGTTACGCCAGCGTGCATGCATGCGCCGTGCCTGAAAATCCCTGGCGTTGGAACAGGAAGATATTTCGCGATATTTGTCCTGGCCCGGTAACCAGACTTCGATGTCATAAGTACGGGCGGCCGCAAACCCCATGTCGCCGCCACAGAGGTCAACCAACCGGTACGGTAGTTCGAGGAGCTGCAGTACCTTTTCGGCGTGCCCGGTCAGCGCCTCGAGCGCCGCTTCGGAGTCCTCCGGGCGAACGACCTGCACCAGCTCCACCTTATCAAACTGGTGCTGGCGGATCATACCGCGGGTATCACGGCCGTAAGAGCCGGCTTCACTACGGAAACAGGGAGTGTGGCAGACCAGCTTCAGGGGCAGTTCTGCTGCATCAAGAATGGTGTTGCTAACCAGGTTGGTGGCCGGAACCTCCGCCGTGGGAATCAGATAAAGAGGCTTCTCCCCGTCCATGCGGAAAAGGTCTTCCTCAAATTTGGGAAGCTGGCCCGTCCCAAAGAGCGTGTCTGCGTTGACCAGGTACGGCACGTAGGCTTCCGTATACGCATGCTCGTCTGTGTGGAGGTTGATCATGAACTGGGCAAGCGCCCGATGCAGGCGGGCAACCGGGCCGCGCATCACAGCAAAACGGGAATGAGCCAGACGAGTGGCGGTCTCGAAGTCCAGGCCACCAAGCGCTTCGCCCAGGGCAACGTGGTCCTTTGGTTCAAAATCAAAGTGTTTGGGAGTGCCCCAGCGACGCACCTCAACGTTATCGTCTTCGCTTTCTCCGGCCGGCACGGTGTCGTCGGGCAGGTTCGGTATGCTGGCGAGGAAGTCGTTCAATTCTTCCTGTAACACCCGTAACTCGTCTTCCGCTTCTGACTTCTGTTTCTTCAGGTCTTCCACTTCGTCCAGTAGTGGCTGGATGTCTTCACCGGCCGCCTTGGCCTTGCCAATGGATTTGGACCGGCGGTTCTGCTCGCCCTGCAGAGTTTCCGTTTTCACCTGGATCGCGCGACGGCGCTCCTCGAGCTGATCGAATGTGGCTTTGTCAAAGGTGTACCCCTTGATAGCAAGGCGACGGGCGATCTCTTCAGTCTGGGTGCGGACACGTTTGGGATCGAGCATGATTATCCTGTTTCTGTTGTTCACGATTGACTGGGCATTATACCTGCGCGGCCGGCTATGACCACAGCGGGCGAAAGCGGCTGGCGGATTTCAGCGTTGCGGGTAACGTTTGCGGTCGCTGTTGCGGTTCCAGTCGTCGAGCCGGTCACGCTTTTCAGCGAGTTTGATTTCCAGGCCCCGATGGACAGGCTCATAGTAACGGCGCTGGTGAATGGCCTCGGGGAGATAGGATTCTCCGGCGGCGAATGCTTCCGGCTCGTCATGGGCATAACGGTATTCGTCACCATGACCCATGGACTTCAACAGTTTGGTGGGGGCGTTGCGCAGGTGAACGGGCACCTCATAGTCCGGGTCATTGCGGATATCGGCCATACACTGGTTAAAGGCGGAATAGACCGCGTTACTCTTGGGCGAAAGGGCAAGATAGGTAACTGCCTGAGCGAGCGCCAGTTCGCCCTCGGGGGAACCCAGTCGCTCCTGGGCCTCCCAGGCGTCCATGGCAATCTGCAGCGCCCTCGGGTCGGCGTTGCCTATGTCCTCGCTGGCAATTCGCGCCAGACGCCGGGCCACATACAACGGATCACAACCGCCATCCAGCATGCGACATAGCCAGTACAGGGAGCCATCGGGGTCGGAGCCCCGCACGGACTTGTGAAGTGCCGATATCTGGTCGTAGAAGACATCGCCGCCTTTATCGAACCGCCTCAGGCTGGTTTGCAGCACCTGCTCCAGATGATCGGAGGTAATTCTGGCGGCGCCGTCTTCATCAGGCTCGGCAAGATCCGTTGCCACTTCCAGAATGTTCAGCGCACGCCTGCCATCGCCGCCCGATGCGGTTGCCATCAGCTCCAGGACGCTCTTTTCCACGGTGAAACGCCCTGCCAGCCCCTCTGGTGAGGACAGTGACCGCTCAAGCAGTTCCAGAATGTCGGTTTCTTCAAGGTTCTTCAGCACGTAGACACGGGTACGGGAGAGCAACGCACTGTTCAGTTCAAAGGAAGGATTCTCGGTGGTGGCACCGACAAAGATGAAGGTACCGTCTTCAATATGGGGAAGAAACGCGTCCTGCTGGCTTTTATTGAAACGGTGAACTTCATCGACAAACAGCAGGGTGTCGCGCCCTTCGCTGCGCTTGCGGTTTTTCGCCCGCTCCACGATGAGGCGGATATCCTTTACACCGCTGAGAACGGCCGAAACGGTCTCAAAGCTGAGGTCACTGAGATTGGCCAGCAGGCGGGCGAAGGTGGTCTTACCGACACCCGGAGGCCCCCACAGGATCATGGAGTGGAGCTGTCCCTGCTCAACCGCCCTGCGGAGCGGCTTGCCCTCGCCCACCAGGTGTGCCTGGCCGACGTATTCATCAAGGCTCGCCGGGCGCATTCGCGCAGCCAGCGGGCGGAAACCCTGCTGTTCCGCGAACAGGCTATCCTGCATCAGGCCCCGTCCCGGATCACATCCACGCTGTCAGGGTAATTCAGGGTAAACGCTTTGTCCTCCACCGGCGCGTTGAGGCGAATGTCCTCGAAACTGAGAACGCTGAGCTGCGCCAGTGAATCCCGCATGCGCATTTCCTGCAGCTCACCGTTATAGAAGGTCAGCCTCAGGGAGACGAACAGGGAATCCTCGCTTCGCGGCTCCAGGGTGAACTCACGGGTATTCTCCCCAGGAGAGCGGGAGGACACGCGATAGGTCTCATTGAGGTTATCAACCTCACCACTCAAAAGAAGCGCTGGTGTTGTCTGTACACGCTCGTCCAGGCTGTGGATGGTGACCTGTTCCAGGTCCGGATCGTAGACTTCCACGGTTTCACCATTACTGACGACGAACTGTGAATGGGGTTTCCGGGTTTCCCAGTAGAACAACCCAGGACGTTTGGCCTTCAGGGAGCCACGGCTCTCCTGAACGCGATTGCCGTTTTCGTTAACCACGATCTGAATAAAATCAGACTGGAAGGATTCGTAATTCTTGAGCAGCGCAGACAGATCCGCTGCGGCCTTTGCACTGGTATCTTCCGCCATGGCCGGCGTGACCGCCGATATCAGGGCCGAAAACGCGGTGACCAACCAAAGGGCTTTTGCTGAAACTCTCATGAATCGCTACTCCTAATCTCTCGGTGGCGGTGGTGCCAGAACTTCCCGGGCGCCATTGTGCCCGGCTGCGCTGACCACACCGGATGCTTCCATGGCGTCGACCAGGTTCGCGGCCCGGTTATAGCCGATCTTGAATTTACGCTGTACGGATGAAATTGACACCCGCCTGCCTTCAGTAACAAAGGCTACTGCCTCGTCGAACAGAGCATCCCCCTCACTGTCACCGCCGCCTTCACTCAGGTTAGGCACGCCAGGCAGGTTCTCGCCTTCGGCCCCGTTCAGTACATCGTCCACATAAACGGGCTCTCCACGAGCCTTCCAGGCACTGACAACCCGGTGGACTTCGTCATCGTCTACGAAGGCACCATGCACCCGTACCGGCAGTCCAGAGCCCGGGGGCAGGTAGAGCATGTCACCATGCCCCAACAACTGCTCCGCCCCACCCTGGTCCAGTACCGTGCGGGAATCGATCTTGGACGATACCTGGAAGGACATCCGCGTCGGAATGTTGGCCTTGATCAGGCCCGTGATAACGTCCACAGACGGCCGTTGCGTAGCCAAAATCAGATGAATGCCGGCGGCACGGGCTTTCTGGGCGATCCGCGCAATGAGCTCCTCGACCTTCTTGCCAACGATCATCATCATGTCGGCAAATTCGTCGATGACCACCACGATGAACGGAAGGGTTTCCAGTTCCGGGCGTTCCTGCTCGTCATCCGCCAGGTACTCATCCGGCTTCCACGTTGGGTCCAGCAGTGGCTCACCCGCGGCGGCTGCATCCTTAACCTTGCGGTTGTAGCCGGCCAGGTTGCGTACACCCAGGCTCGCCAACAGCCGATACCGGCGCTCCATTTCCGCTACACACCAACGCAGCGCGTTGGCCGCGTCTTTCATATCGGTGACCACCGGCGCCAACAGATGCGGAATACCATCATAGATGCTCAATTCAAGCATCTTGGGGTCGACCATGATGAAACGAACTTCTTCGGGAGTGGCTTTCAACAGCATGCTCAGTATCATGGCGTTGACGCCCACCGACTTGCCGGAACCGGTTGTGCCGGCCACCAGCAGGTGCGGCATCTTCGCCAGATTGGCCACCATCGGGTTACCGCCGATGTCGTTACCCAACGCCAGGGTCAAGGCAGACGATGAGTCCTGGAACACCCGGGCGTTCAACACCTCACTGAGCCGGACCATTTCCCGCTCTTCGTTCGGTATCTCGATACCCACCACGGACTTGCCCGGAATCACCTCAACCACGCGAACACTGAGGACCGCCAGGGAACGGGCAAGATCCTTCGCCAGGTTGGAAATCTTGCTGACCTTGACGCCTGGCGCGGGTTTAATCTCAAACCGGGTAATAACCGGCCCGGGGTTAACCTCGACCACTTCCACGGAAACGCCGAAATCCGCGAGCTTTTCTTCCAGCAACCGCGACATGTGTTGAAGCGACTCCTCGGAATAGCCCCTTTCCTTGTGCTCCTCCGGTGGGTCCAGCAGGGTTATGGGCGGAATGGTGCTTTCAATATCTTCCAGCAACGACGCCTGTTTGCTCTTGGCGCCATTGGTGCTGCCGGCGGACTGATCATCCCGCTTGAACGGGGATATCTTCAGGGATTTCCCGGGCGGCTTGGAATTCCCCTTTGGCGACGGTTTGGCCACCGGTGTCGTGTCATCCTGGGAGCTGAAGCTTTCCAGCCGAGCGGGTTCGGCATCATCAACTGGCAGTACGCCTTCCAGGCCCGGTTCTTTTCGCTCTGGGCGTGATGCAGGTGCCTTGACCTTTTCAGCACGCGGACCCAGGCCCAACAGGCGCCGCCACCAGGAGTTGCCTGCCGCCGGGGTTTTCTGGGTTGCCACCCTGTCCCGCACCGTGGGCGGCTCCGCTGGTTTCTTCGCGGGTTCGGGTGCAGCCGGGGCTTTTGCTGCCGGTTTGGGCTTTTCCTTGTCGGAAGAGGAGAAAAGGTTTTTGATGGCATTACCGATACGGAGCGTCAGATTGCCAACCTGATCCATCAGCCAGAACCAGGACATCCCCGTACTGACCGTCAGTGCAAACAGGAAAATCGCAATGAGCAGCAGCGTCGTGGCCGGCAGGTTAAAGAAGCGCACCATGGCCTCAGACACCGCGGAGCCCAGCACACCGCCCGACGTTACCCCAAGACCGAACACAGAATAGAGCGACAGTAGGCTTGTCGCCGACAGCAAGATCAACAGGAAACCGCCAAAACGTAGCAGAAACAGCGGCATGTGCATGTCGATAGGATCGTTCCGGCGGCGAATCAACATCAACGCATAGCCGGCGATCATTACGGGAAACAGAAAGGCGACATGGCCGAAAAAGTCACGTAGTAGACTGGCCAACCAGGCGCCCGTTCGGCCTGCGTAATTCTGCACACTGGTGTCGTGGCCAATGCTGGCCCAACCAGGATCCGAAGGGCTGAAGGTAACCAGCGCCATTCCCAGATAAATGCACAGTGCGATCAGGGCGATCACCGCTCCTTCCCTGGCCCCCTGGGCCAGGAAGCGACGGAACCGCTCCTGTTTTTCGGTCAACTCACCGGATTTTTTCGCTTTTACGCTCTCAGCCATGAATGCTCAGACAGTTCCCTGACGGTAATTTTCAAGAGCCTCAAACCCGCGTTGCAGATCGGTTTTGAGGTCCTCAACAGCTTCGATACCCACCGAGATCCGTACCAGATTTTCGGTAATACCCGCCTGAACCTTGTCTTCCGGAGACAGGCGACCGTGCGTGGTTGTGGCCGGATGGGTAATCGTGGTTTTGACGTCACCAAGATTGGCGGTAATGGAGATCATTCGCGTCGCATCGATGAACGCCCAGGCCTCTTCCCGACCACCTTTCACGGTAAAGGAAAGGACTCCACCAAACCCGCTTTGCTGACGCTTCGCCAATTCATGCTGTGGATGATCGGGCAAACCGGCATAGAATACATGATCCACCGCGCCCTGCCCTTCAAGCCATGTCGCCAACTCTAACGCATTGTCACAATGGGCGCGCATACGGATTGGTAAGGTTTCCAGACCCTTGAGGAAAACCCACGCGTTGAACGGGCTCAGGGTGGGACCGGCAGAACGAAGGAAGCCGTAGACCTCCTCCATCAGTGTGTTGGGACCAATAACGACACCACCGACACATCGGCCCTGGCCATCCAGATACTTGGTGGCAGAGTGAATGATAACATCGGCGCCATGCTCAAATGGGCGCTGCAGCACGGGTGTACAGAAACAGTTGTCCACGACGAACAAGGCGTCATTCGCCCGGGCCAACCCGGACAGTGCCTCCATGTCGGCGACTTCGCACAACGGGTTCGTTGGCGTTTCGATGAACAGCATCCGGGTTTCAGGGCGCACCGCAGCCTGCCATTGCGACATATCCGTCAGGCCCACAAAGGTGGTGTCCACACCGAACTTCGCCAGGTACTTCTGAAAAAGCACATTGGTGGTGCCAAACACGCCCCGCGAGCAAATCACGTGATCACCCGCTTTCAGCAGCGCCATGCAGGTCGCCAGGATGGCCGCCATGCCGGACGACGTCGCTACAGCACGCTCTCCGCCTTCCATCGCCGCAATACGGGATTCAAACGCCTGTACCGTGGGATTGGTAAAACGGGAATAGATATTGCCCGGCTCCTCACCACCAAACCGGGCCGCTGCCTGTGCGGCACTGCCATAAACGAAGCTCGACGTTGGGAAAATTGCGTCGCTATGCTCCAGTTGGCCGGTGCGAATCTGACCGGCACGGACCGCGAGAGTGTCCACCGACATGCCCTCAAGATCCGACTCGGGGATCAGAACATGTTCTTCGCGGCGATAGGTCATGACAAACTCCTGTTTATGGCCATGCTGGGTCAGTCTTCGTCGTTATACAGATCGATAATGCCGTTGTCGGAGGAATCCCCGGCACCGGCTTGGGACATGTTCTCGTCATTGCGGGCCGCCTCCAGTTTATTGAGATAGGCTGCGTCCACATCACCAGTAACGTAATTGCCGGTAAAGACGGAACACTCCCACCCCTCGATCTCCGGATTAACGTCATTCACACAGGTAATGAGATCATCCAGATCCTGGTACAGCAACCAGTCCGCGCCGATGAGCTCGCCAATCTCCTGAACACTTCGGTCGTGGGCGATCAACTCGTTCACCGACGGCATATCAATGCCGTAGACATTGGGGTAACGAACCGGGGGCGCTGCTGACGCGAAGTAAACCTTACGGGCACCGGCATCTCTGGCCATCTGCACGATTTCCTTGCAGGTGGTTCCCCGTACAATGGAATCGTCCACCAGCATGACGTTCTTGCCCCGGAACTCGAGATCGATCGGGTTCAGCTTCTGGCGCACGGACTTCTTCCGCATCTTCTGGCCCGGCATGATAAAGGTACGGCCGATATAGCGATTCTTGATAAAGCCTTCACGGAACTTCACCCCCAGCCGATGCGCCATCTGCATCGCAGAGGTGCGACTGGTATCCGGTATCGGCATCACCACATCGATATCATGGTCCGGACGCTCCCGCAGCACCTTCTCCGCCAGAGTTTCCCCCATCCGCAGCCGCGCCTTGTAGACCGATACCTTGTCGATAATGGAATCTGGCCGCGCAAAATACACGTGCTCGAATATACAGGGGTAAAGGTGAGCTTCCTCAGCGCACTGCTGGGTATAAAGCGTGCCATCGGTTTCAATGTACACCGCCTCACCCGGCGCGATGTCCCGCACCAGTTTGAAGCCCGCGGCACTCAGCGCCACGCTCTCGGAGGCAATCATGTACTCCTCACCCTCTTCGGTCTTGCGCACGCCATAACAGGCCGGGCGAATGCCGTTGGGGTCTCGGAAACCGACGATGCCATATCCAGTGATCATGGCTATGACCGCATAGGCGCCGCGGCAGCGTTTGTGCACGGCCCGAACAGCCGCAAAAATTTCTTCCTTGGTCGGGTCGAGTTTGCCCAGTTTCTGAAGCTCATGGGCAAACACGTTCAACAGGACTTCGGAATCAGAGTTGGTGTTGATGTGGCGGAGATCGGTGCGAAACAGATCACGGCTAAGGTCGTCGGCGTTGGTCAGGTTGCCGTTATGGGCCAGGGTAATGCCGTAGGGGCTGTTGACGTAAAACGGCTGCGCTTCCGCCGAGCTTGAACTGCCCGCCGTGGGATACCGAACATGGCCGATACCAACATTACCCACCAGGCGGCGCATGTGACGGGTACGAAATACATCCCGCACCAGGCCGTTGTCCTTGCGCAGGTAAAAACGCTCATCCTGAAAGGTAACAATTCCCGCCGCATCCTGGCCCCGGTGTTGTAATACGGTCAGCGCATCGTAAAGCGTCTGATTCACGTTGGAAGTACTGACTATGCCGACAATGCCACACATGGATACGGTAATCTCCGAAGCGTTAATACTGAATGTTAGCGGGACGCGGAAGCGGGTTCCACGTTATCTTCCTGCTGAGAACCGGAGGGGTTATCCATTTCCCCGCCTGCCGGCCCGAGAAAGCGGGCAAATTCGTCTCCGAGGGTTCTTCTTGACCAATCTTCCACCACGGCCAGACGGTCTATCATGATGGACGTACGCCACCAGGTGTCCTGTGCCAGCGGCGTATAGCGGGTAAGTGCAATCCCGACAATCACCACCACAACGCCCCGTAACAGGCCGAATCCCATACCGAGCACTCTGTCAGTGGCGGAAAGCCCGGTCGCCCTGACCAGATGGCCGATCATGTTATTGATTATGGCACCAACAATAAGGGTACCAAAGAACAGGATCGCGAAGGCAGCGACAAGCCGCACAAGCGGCGTTTCAACGGTGCTCTCGAGGAGAGATTGCATCTGGGGATGGAATGTCCGGGCAAGGATAAACGCCCCCACCCACGTGATCAGCGAGAGCGCCTCTTTCACAAAGCCACGCTTCAGGCTGATTAGGGTGGAAACAGTTATCAGGGCAATGATGACCCAGTCGATCCAGATCAGCGCATCCATGGAAAACCCGGTGAAAATAAGGAAGCGCGAATTCTATCAGGAAACGTCACCCGACCAAACCGCCCTGTGCGCATAAGTGACCGGAGAAGCCCGGGTTATTTGTCGCCGGAGGTCACCAGGCTGTTGAGACCAAAGGCTTTGTCGAGCGCCTGTTTTGCTCTTTCAGCTTCCGCCTTTTCCGCGAAAGGACCACTAAAGACACGGGTCAGCTCGGTGTCACCGCGTGTCACCTGCTGCAGGTGGGAGTTGTAACCCTTGTCACGAACCTTGTCACGCAACCGCCTGGCGTTATCACCACTGCCAAAACTGCCCAACTGGACAACCCACGCGCCTTCCAGCGAGCGGGTATACTCCGCTGAATCCGTCTCAGTGGCCGGATCAGCGGAGCCGGTGTTGGCGGATGACGACGGCTCTTCAGATGGCGCTGGCTCTGGAGGATTCTGAGGTTCTTCGACGGCATTGGCGACAGGTTGAGGCTCTGTACCCGCCATGTCGGTATCGGGTGTTGGTTGGTCGTTTGACGGCTGGGGGGCCGAGTCCGGCTCGCCAGCCGCATCGCTTTCCTCAAGCCGGTACGCCGGGGCATCGGAAAGTTCTGGCTCGGGTGCATCCACTTCGGGGAACGGCGGTTCTTCCGGGATCTTGATTGTGGTGGATTCGCGCTCGGAATGTGGTTCATCGAACATCATCGGCACAAAGATTACGGCAAGTGACACCAGCACGAGAGCCCCGATGATTCTTTGTTTCAGTCCGTCCACGTTAGGTTGTCCCCTGTTTGTTCCTGCCCCGCCATCATTGACGACTTTCTGTGCCCGATACTAACCGCCCAATGCTGAGAACTCAAAGCTTCGACGACGGAATGAAGGATATTTAAGGCGCCGTTTTCCCCAGGGACACCCTGGCCTGCGCTACCGTGTAGAAGGAGCCGAATATCACCACCATATCCTCCGGACCGGCGCCACCCAGAGCTTCCTCCACGGCCGCTGAGACCGAGACGGAAACTGTGGCTGCAGGCAGCCGAAGCAGACCACCTATTCGGTCAACCAGCTCAGGACCGGACAACCCACGATGAACGTCCAGACCAGCCAGGTGCCACTCGTCGACTACCGGAGCCATTGCGCCCGCTACCCCTTCCACATCCTTGTCTTCGAGGGCGGCGTAGACAGCAATAACACGCCCGGCCCCGGGCTCCCGCCGCCCGATTCGAGCCGCCAGCCAGTTGGCGGCGTGGGGATTATGGCCGACATCAACCACCACCCGAGGTTGCTGCTGCAAGACTTCATAGCGACCCGGCAACGTCAGCCGGGCGATAACCTGCTCAATGGCACTGGGCGCCAATTCCGGCGCCAACTGTCTGACAGCAACGACTGCTGCGGCCAGACTGTGGACGGGAAGCCCGTTGTCTGGAAGCAATACCCGGTCGCCGTAGCGAGGCTGCTCCAGCCAAAGACTGCCAGCTGGTGCTATGCCTGGGTCGCACGGCACCAATTGATACGTCTCTCCAGGCCTTTCCAGCTGGACCTTCTGGGCGGCCGCCTGCTGCAATACCGACTCAGGTGGATCGATATCGGCGTAGACAGCGGGTATGCCGGGGCGAAGGATGCCCGCTTTCTCAAAACCGATGACCTCACGGTTGTCTCCGAGAAAGGCAACGTGATCGATATCAACGGAGGTAATAATGGCCAGATCCGGATCCAGAACGTTGACCGCATCCAGGCGCCCGCCCAGCCCAACTTCAAGAACCCAGTCCTCGACACCCGCTTCCAGGAACAGTACAAAAGCAGCGAGGGTTCCAAACTCGAAATACGTTAGCGTGGTATCACGGCGAGCTTCCTCTACCCGGGAAAACGCACAGACCAACTGGTCATCGCTAACATCCGCCCCGTTGATCCTTACCCGCTCGTTATAGTTCTGGAGGTGGGGAGAGGTATAGGCCCCGGTGGACCGCCCCGATGCCATTAACAGCTTCTCAAGTGCCGCTACCGCACTGCCTTTTCCATTGGTACCTGCGATGGTGATGATTCGCCCGGCCGGATTGCGGCGAAACAGGCGTCGCAACACCAGCAGCACTCGGTCGAGGCCAAGGTCGATTTCAGAAGGGTGGATCGATTCGAGGTAACCAAGCCACTGGTCAAGCGTGGCTTTATCGCCCGGGACAGCATTGCCCCGGGCGACAGGGCTATTCTGCGGGGGCATCGGTTTCCGGTCGCTCCGACACTTCGAACTCGATGGGCGCTTCCGTGGCCGGCTTATCCAGATCGGTAAACTTGGCCAACAAGGCAGCAATGCGCTCACGCATCTGATGCCGATGAAGAATCATGTCGATGGCGCCATGCTCCAGCAGGAACTCGCTGCGCTGGAAACCTTCGGGCAGCTTTTCACGAACAGTTTGCTCGATAACACGAGGACCGGCGAAACCGATCAGCGCATAAGGTTCCGCAATGTTCAGATCGCCCAGCATGGCAAGACTTGCGGAAACGCCACCGAATACCGGGTCGGTCATGACCGAGATATAGGGAATGCCCTCCTGCTTCATGCGCTCAAGCACGGCGGCCGTCTTGGACATCTGCATCAGCGACAGGATTGCCTCCTGCATCCGTGCGCCACCGCTGGCAGAGAAACACACCAATGGAATCCGCTCTTCCAGGCACACATTGGCCGCCTGAACGAACTTTTCACCCACGACCTGCCCCATGGAGCCGCCAAGGAAGTTGAATTCAAAGGCCACCGCAACCAGCGGAATATCCAGGCAGGAGCCACGCATGGCAACCAAGGCATCTTTCTCGCCAGTGGCTTTCTGGTTCTGGCTCAGGCGATCCTTGTAACGCTTGCTGTCCTTGAACTTCAGGCGGTCCCAAGGTTCCAGATCAGCCGCGATCTCCTGGCGGCCGTCGGCGTCCAGGAAAACATCCAGACGACGGCGGGCAGTTATCCTCAGGTGATGCTGGCACTTGGGGCACACGTCCAGATTCTTATCCAGCTCCGGCTTGTACAAAAACGCCCCGCACTTGGGACATTTCTTCCACAGACCTTCAGGAACACCGGTCCGTTGTTTGGATTCCGAGCGGATCTTGCTCGGCATGATCTTGTCCAGCCAGTTACTCATGATCTCATCCTGTCCTTTGATGCCTGCGGGAACCCGACTGTCACGAAGCCAGGCTGTCCAGTGCTTCTCGCATCGGGTGGAGCAGATCCGACAATGCCCGTTTGAGCTGATCAGGATCCGCCTGATTTCGGGCTATTGTATCGACCAGTACACTGCCGACAATTACACCATCGGATACCCGACCGACCGCTGCCGCTGTTGCAGCGTCACGAATACCAAATCCAACACCCACCGGAAGCGCGGTCAGTTCGTGAATATGGGACACCTTCGAGGCCACTTCATCCACATCGATCTTACCGGCGCCCGTAACACCCTTGAATGAAACATAGTACACATAGCCCGAACTGTGCTCACTGATTGCACGAATTCGGTCGTCCGTCGTGGTTGGTGCCAACAGAAAAATCGCATCAAGGTTCCGGGCCGTGAACAACGGAGCCACTTCGTCCGCCTCTTCCGGCGGCAAATCCACCGTCAGGATACCGTCAACCCCGGCATCAACAGCCGCGTCAGCGAATTTCTCCTGACCCATGGCCTCCATCGGGTTGAGGTAACCCATCAGCACGACCGGTGTGGCATTGTCTTTCTCACGGAACGTTTTCACCATTCCCAGCACCTGACGCAATGACGTCCCGTGCACCAACGCTCTCTCACACGCCTGTTGAATCACCGGGCCGTCCGCCATTGGGTCGGAGAACGGTACGCCCAGTTCGATGATATCAGCACCCGCCGACACCAAAGTGTGCATCAGGTCAACGGTCAGATCCGGATGTGGATCGCCAGCGGTAATGTACGGAATCAGCGCCTTGCGACCCTGCCCTTTCAGGGCTTTCAGCACCCCTTCGATTCGACTCATGCCTGCTCCTGTGATTATTCCTGCACTGCAGTCCGTACCAGCCCGGCGACCTGCCGTCAGATACCGGGCAACTGCTTAAACTTCTATGCCATCCAGTTGAGCGATGGTGTGTATGTCCTTGTCACCGCGACCGGAGACGTTGATCACCACCATCTGGTCCTTATCCATCGTAGCGGCCAGCTTGATAGCGTAGGCCACCGCATGGGCGGTCTCAAGCGCGGGCATAATACCCTCCACCCGCGTCAGCTTCCGGAAGCCATCCAGAGCTTCATCGTCGGTCACCGACACGTAGTGGGCCCGGCCAATGTCCTTGAGCCAGCTGTGCTCAGGCCCAACGCCCGGGTAATCAAGGCCGGCACTGACCGAATGGGTGCCCGCGATCTGGCCATTCTCGTCTTCCATCAGGTACGTCCGGTTACCGTGAAGCACACCCGGACGCCCCGCACTCAGCGGCGCCGCATGTTTTCCGGTCTCAATACCCAGGCCACCGGCTTCCACACCGTACATCTCCACACTCTCGTCGGTCAGGAACGGATAGAACATGCCGATGGCGTTGGAACCACCACCGACACAGGCCACCAGCGCATCCGGCAGTTTACCTGCCTGGGCCAGGGACTGTTCGCGGGTTTCTCGCCCGATGACTGACTGGAAATCACGCACCAGCAGTGGATAAGGGTGAGGCCCGGCAACCGTACCAATGATGTAGAAGGTATCGTCAACGTTCGCCACCCAGTCACGCATCGCGTCGTTCATGGCGTCCTTGAGTGTGCGCGTTCCGCTCTGAACGGAGTGAACCTCAGCGCCAAGCAGTTTCATCCGGTAAACGTTCAGGGACTGTCGCTTTACATCCTCGGCGCCCATGAACACGTGGCACTCAAGGCCCAGGCGCGCGCACACGGTCGCTGTAGCAACGCCATGCTGCCCGGCACCCGTTTCCGCAATGACTCGTTTTTTGCCCAGGAAACTCGCGAGCAGCGCCTGGCCGATGGTGTTATTTACCTTGTGCGCGCCCGTGTGGTTGAGGTCTTCACGCTTCAGCCAGATTTGCGCACCACCGGTTTCCCGGCTCAGTCTTTCAGCAAAGTAGAGCGGGCTGGGCCGGCCAACATAATGCGCCAGATCCCGATCAAACTCCGCCTGGAACTCCGGATCGTCCTTTAGCCTTTTGTACTCACGCTCCAGGGTCATCAGCGAATCAAACAGGGTTTCGGAGACAAATCTTCCGCCGTAAGCACCAAAGTGACCCCGTGCATCCGGAAGCGCCTTGAGCATTTCTTCAGTCAGTTTCATCGACACGGTGAACCTCGTTTATAAAATCAGTGATCTTTTCGTCGTCTTTGATGCCCTTGCTGCTTTCCACACCACCACTGACATCGACGGCCCAGGGGCGCACCTGCGCAACAGCGCGGGATACATTATCAGAAGCCAGGCCGCCGGCCAATATGAGAGGCAATGGGCGCGTGGACGGTATCAATGACCAGTTAAAGGACTGTCCGGTACCGCCGTATTTCTTCGGGTCCCATGCATCCACCAGCAGGCCGCTGGCGTTACGGTAATGCTCAAAGGCATGTTCGATATCATCAGTTTCGCGCACCCGCACGGCTTTGATCCAGCGAACACCGAAACTGTTGCAAAATTCCGGAGATTCATCGCCATGAAACTGGAGAAGCCCCAACGGCACCTGTGACAGCACCTCCCGGACGTATGACGCTTCGGGGTTAACAAACAGCCCCGTTGCCGCTACAAAGGGAGGAACCGCATCCACCAGCTCCCTGGCGGCATCAGGTGTCACATATCTTGGGCTGGGCTCGTAGAATACAAAGCCCAGGGCATCCGCTCCAGCGTTGGCAGCGGCAATAACGTCCTGCTTTCGGGTGATACCACAGATCTTGACCCGGGTTCTCATAAGCCGTCTATCGCTGTTTTCGGTGTATGTGAGTCGGGCTGCGTGGTCGGTTTTCATCAGCCTCAAACCAGGGTGCGACGAACGCTGGCCCGCACTGAGCTGCCGGGATAGAGAACCCTTCCGGATACCCTACATCCACCAGATACAGTCCATGGGGCGGTGCCGTTACGCCTGCAACAGTCCGATCTCTGGCCTCAAGTATCTCACGAATCCAGGCCGGCCGCTGCTTCCCTGTACCCACCGACATCAGTGCACCGGCGATATTGCGAACCATATGATGCAGGAACGCATTTGCCTGCACATCTATTACGACGAAGTTCCCTTTTCGGGTTACCTCGATGGCTTCAAGAAACCGAATGGGCGACCTCGACTGGCAGCCAGCCGCTCGAAATGAGGAGAAGTCGTGCTCACCGCAAAGAAACTGGGCAGCCTGATGCATCAGCGCTGCATCCAGGGGGCGAAACGTCCAGCTAACCTGGCCATGAAGGATGCCCGGCCTTACCGCATGGTTATAGATCACATAACGGTACCGGCGATACGTCGCGGAAAAACGGGCGTGGAAGTCATCCACCCCATTACCGGCCCAATGAACCGCAATATCCTGCGGCAATGAAGTGTTGATTCCCATGACCCAGGACCGGGGGTTACGTACCGAGGGCGTCTCGAAATGGGCAATCTGGTAACTGGCGTGCACGCCCGCATCTGTGCGGCCCGCGCATACGAGTTCAACAGGATGGTCAGCAACCTTTGAAACTGCCTGGGTCAGTTCTCCCTGAACCGACCGCACGCCTGATTTCTGATATTGCCAGCCGTGGAAGCCCCGTCCATCGTATTCAAAGGCAAGCGCGACCCGCCCCGCCCCGATGGCGCCGTCAGTGGTCAGTGGTTGTGGCGTAACAAACAATGAAGTGTCCGGATTGGCAAGCTGATAATAAAAACAAAACGCCGGCTTTAATCCGGGACGGGCCCGGTAACCGGCGTTTCGCATTCGCTGTACTGATTATATCGAATCAGGACAGATTTTTAAGGAGATCCTGCGCTTCCGCTTTCTGCTCCTCATTTCCTTCCAGAGCCACTTCCTCAAGGATATCCCTGGCTCCATCGACGTCGCCCATTTCCACGTAGGCTCTGGCAAGGTCAAGCTTGGTTGACGCTTCGTCGGTGCCTGTCAGGAAATCGAAGTCATCGTCGTCGCCAAGATCGGCTTCTTCGATGTCATCCGCGCTGGACGCAGCCTTTGAGGATGCGGGATCAGATGCCACGGGAGGCTCACCTGACTCTTCCTCCCCGGACTCGGCAGCCGCGAGATCATCATCGCTGAGTTCTGGAAGATCTTCTTCCACTTCCTCGACGCCTGCAACGGTCTCTTCCGGATCTGCGGGCTCCTCACCCGTCAGGGTATCCTCAAGGCCGAGCTCTTCATCCAGAGGAGTAGAATCCTCCTCCTGCTGATCGTTATTCGCATCTGTACCGGCGGAATCGCCGGAATCGGCAAACTCTTCCATAAGCGCAAGGTCCTCGTCGGAAACGTCAAGCTCAAGGTCGTCAAGTTCGCTTTGTTCGTCGTCGGAAGACGCCTCATCTTCGCCGGCAACTTTATCCAGCTCAGCATCCAGTTCGTCCAGGAAGGATTCGTCCAGGGAATCCAGATCGCTTTCTTCCAGGTCGCCTTCTTCCAGGCTGTCAACTTCCAGCTCTTGACCTTCAGAGTCGTCAGCGCCGGCTGTTTCCAGATCGTCCTCATCAAGTTCCAGTGAGTCGAACGCATCCGAGTCGTCCGTTGTTTCGCTCGACTCCTGTTCATCCTCCGCGAAATCGAGGCTCAGATCATCGTCTTCCTCGGATGTTTTCGGCTCCTCGGCTGAATCGTCCTCTAGTGAAAAGTCGAAGGCGTCGTCAGCCAGATCATCGGATTTTTCTGTGGTCGCCTCTTCTTTACCACTCGAGGTATCGATACCAGAGAGGTCATACTCGATCAGATCATCCGGGCCCGGTTCCTTTTCGGATTCCTCGGCGTAGGTGTCGTCAGTTTCGTCCAGATCGGAAAAATCCGTCTCCAGGCTACCAAACTCATCTTCAGCCTCATCTTCCGATGTGCTGTCCAAAGCCGGCTCATCAAATACGGTATCCTCGTCACGTGAGCTGGTGTCGAAAGAATCTGATCTCAGCTGAGATTCCAGATCGTCAATGCTAGGCATTGACTCAGCCTCTTCGAGGCGAGCGCGCATTTCGTGAGCTTCGGCGATAGCCTGTTCGTCGTCCAGGGTCTCAACCTCACCGAGCTGCTTCTCAAAGGATTGTCTGTCCTGGGTATCCGCGTACACCCCAAGCAGTTTCAAGCGCAGATCTGTACGACTGGGTTCACGGGAAATTGCGGTTTCCAGAGACTGTGCCGCCTGATCCATGCGCCCATACGCAATGTAGGCGTCGGCTTCCGCCAGAGGGTCACTCTCCGGTGCATCCGCACCGTCTTCGTCATCCAGGGTGAGATCGAAGGTATCGGTCTCCGCGTCGGTTTCACTATTCAGCTGGTCGTAAAACGCTTTTTCACGATTGGCATTGCGACGCGCCAGCAACAGCAGAAGCAACAACAGAACAACCAGACCACCGCCAAGCGCTATCTGATACATCGGGTTGTTGGTAATCGCGCTGATGATGTTATCCGGAAAGCCCTTGTCAGACTCCGCCGGTGATGTTGACACCTCGCTGGCAGGCTGCTCGGATGCCGGTGATGCTACATCGGCTTCCTGCTGACCGGCCTCTTCCTCAGGCGCGGTACCGGCATCCATTTCATCGGACGCAACGTCGGCCTCTGGCATATCGGCATCATCACCCATCGCCGGTGCGTCAGCACCTTCTTCGGCGCCCGCTGCGGTGGTTTCATCCATGTCGGTTGCCGCAGGATCAGCCGCATCTTCGTCGGTGGCCATACCGTCCGCGGCATCCATGTCTTCTGCGGCCATATCAGTAGCGTCGCCATCGGGGGACGTTTCCATCTCCTCTTCAGCGACTTGCGCAGACAATGTCTCCGCCTGAGGTGCATCTGCGGGTTGGCCGCTGTCACCTTGAGCCTGCTGCATTTCGGCAAGCTGTGTATTTTTCAGTTCCAGCAGACGCTGAAGGGTTTCCACCTGATTTTGAAGATCATCAACCCGACCACCCAGCTCTTCATTTTCTCGCCGGGCGCTTTCGAGCTCTTCCATGACGACGGCGGAGCCGGCGTCTACACCACCGGCGGTATCACCGTCACCGCCGGCAGAACCGCCCTCTTCGGCATCACGAGTGCTGCTGTCTTCACTTGCAAGCAATCGAAGCTCATCACCGCCAGTCTGTTCACCACCCGCTTGCCCTGAAGCAACTTCGGTATCTGTGGCATCCACCGTGCGCTGCGGCGTCGAGAACGCTTCGTTCTGTGCGGCCACCTGTCGATTAGCCTCGGCACGGGAACGACTGCGAATCTGTTCCATATCCGGCACCCGCAGCACTTCACCACGCTTGAGCCGGTTGATATTGCCCGCAATAAACGCGTCAGGGTTCAGGTCCTGGAGCGCAAGCATGACCTGTTGCATGGACACACTGCTGTCGGGGCGAACACTCTCAGCAATATTCCAGAGGGTATCGGAAGGCCCGGTGGGCCCGAGAGTCCTCGCACGCTGAGTGGTTGTGCGCCGGGGCTCCTGGGATGTCGATCTGGCCTGCTGTTGACGGGCTGGCTCGGAAACCTGGCGAGTGGCTGGAGCGGCAACCTCTTCCCGCACACCGGACTCCTCCGCATACACCGGGGGGTCAACCAGAACCGCGTATTCCCGCATTAGCCGCCCATTGGGCCAGGTCACTTCAAGCAGGAAATTGAGGTAGGGTTCCCGTAATGGCTCACGGGACGACACGTTCACCACCAGACTGCCATCGCTGGCTGTGGTGACGCGGAAATCAAGTTTGGTAAGGAAATAGTTCCGGTCGATACCAACCCGTTCATAGGCCGAATCGGGAGCGATGTTTACAAATACATCACCAGGGTCGACGCCCTCGCTTTTACGCAGACTGATATCCGCGTCCAGAGGCTCATTCAGATAGGACTGTAATTCAATCTCACCCAGACCCAGGGCCTGTGCGACGCCAGAACCAAGCCCTCCCGCCAGAGCCAGAGCAACCGCAAGCTTGCGTACCTTCATGCTTTTTCCTTACCAGTCTCCGTTATTCGTTACTGTTTTCACAAACAGAATCGGACGAGGTTGGATGACTTCCGTCTTGATTACTATCGTTATTATGTAAAGTTTTTAATATTCAGCCCGGCAAGTATTGTTGATAAAACCTCTTTTATCAATCAATCAGCCGCAGTCCTTGCACCATTTTTTCATAAATGGTCGGGAACATATTGTTACCGAACGATGATCCGGTGCCCCCGAATAGCCAAAGTCTAGCCCACAAGAACCCAAACATGTACAAAACGCTTCCGAAAATAACAGGGGCGGAGGCGTATTTCAGCCTCCGCCCCCAGCCGGTTCTCTGAAACCGGACACAGTTGGCATAATATTGCCCGCTGCGGGACTGCGTTACTGCTCCTGCAGTATGCGAAGCATCCGCCTGAGCGGTTCCGCCGCACCCCACAGCAACTGATCACCAACCGTGAACGCTGAGATGTACTCAGGCCCCATGGTCAGCTTGCGGATACGGCCAATGGGAACACTCAACGTACCCGTAACCTTCGCCGGGGTGAGCTCCCGAAGGGTGGCATCCCGCTCATTGGGAATCACCTTCACCCAGTCGTTGGCTTTGGCCAGGATGGACTCAATCTCGGAAACCGGAAGGTCCTTCTTCAATTTGATGGTCAAGGCCTGACTGTGGGAACGCATGGCACCGATGCGAACGCAGATGCCGTCGATCGGAATCGGATTGCTGCTGCGACCAAGAATCTTGTTGGTCTCGACGCCCGCTTTCCATTCTTCCTTGCTCATGCCGTTATCAAGCTGCTTGTCGATAAACGGAATCAGGCTGCCTGCCAGAGGCACTTCAAAGTGCTCGGTGGGAAAGCCGTCCGAACGCATGGTTTCGGTTACCTTGCGATCGATATCGAGGATAGCCGAGGATGGGTCCGCCAGCTCGTCACTCACGCTGCCCTTCAGCTCGCCCATCTGGTTGAGCAGTTCCCGCATGTTCTGGGCACCGGAACCAGACGCCGCCTGATAGGTCATAGGCGATACCCATTCAATCAGGTCCTGCTCCAGCAGCCCACCAAGGGCCAGCATCATCAGGCTGACAGTACAGTTCCCACCAACGTAGTCCTTCACGCCCTTCGCCAGGGCATCGTCAATCACGTTGCGGTTGACTGGATCAAGAACGATGACGGAATGATCGACCATCCGCAGCGTGGAAGCGGCGTCAATCCAGTACCCCTGCCATCCGGCATCACGGAGTTTCTGGTACACGGCACCGGTGTAATCCCCGCCCTGGCAGGTAACCACCACATCCAGCGTTTTCAGGGTATCGATATCGAAGGCATCCTGCAGCGCAGGCACACCCTCTTTGCCTACGTCCGGTGCCGGCTTTCCGGCCTGGGAAGTGGTAAAGAAGATCGGTTCGATATCTGCAAAATCGTTTTCTTCGCGCATGCGCTGCATGAGGACAGAGCCCACCATACCGCGCCAGCCAATAAGTCCAACTCGCTTCATGTGCGACCTTTGAACCTCGTTTTATGCCCGCCCTCTACCTGTATCGCTGGCAGGGACAGGATGGATGATCCCGCGACAACCGCATCGCGTTGTCGTCGGGTCTCAAAACTTGCCGGCCTCAGAGTGCCGCCAGAACGGCATCGCCCATCTCTCGGGTCGATACCTTCCGGCCCTCAGAAGACATGATATCCGCTGTCCTCAGGCCCTGATCCAGCACTTTGCTGACCGCCGCCTCTATCGCCTCGGCGGCTTCCTCCTCGCCAAGACTGTACCGCAACATCATTGCGCCACTGAGGATCGTAGCCAGCGGGTTGGCTATGCCCTTGCCTGCAATATCGGGTGCAGACCCGTGACAGGGCTCGTACATACCCTGCTTCTCAGAGTTCAGAGACGCAGAGGGCAACATCCCGATCGACCCCGTCAGCATAGCCGCTTCGTCAGAAAGAATATCACCAAACATGTTGCCAGTCACAATCACATCAAACTGTTTGGGTGCCCTGACCAGCTGCATGGCGGCGTTATCCACGTACATATGGGAGAGCTCGACATCCGGGTACTCCCGGCGCAGATCTTCCATGATTTCCCGCCATAAAACAGTCACTTCCAGCACATTCGCTTTGTCGACAGAGCAGAGCTTCTTGCCACGCTGCTGGGCCGCTTCAAAGGCGACACGGCCAATACGACGAATTTCCGATTCCGTATAGGCGTACGTGTTGTAGCCCTGACGCTCCCCACTTTCCAGTTCGCGGACGCCCCGTGGCTGGCCAAAATAGATGCCGCCGGTTAACTCCCTAACAATCATGATATCAAGGCCGGAGACCACCTCTGGCTTCAGTGAGGATGCAGAAGCAAGCTGAGGATACAGAATGGCCGGGCGCAGATTGGCGAACAACTCAAGGTTGGAGCGCAGCCCAAGCAGTCCTTTTTCAGGACGACTGGCCATCGGGCGTTTGTCCCACTTGGGGCCGCCCACGGCGCCCAGCAGGATTGCGTCCGCCTTACGCGCCTTGTCCAGGGTATCCTCCGGAAGTGGCGTATCCGTTTCGTCGATGGCGGCACCGCCAACCAGGGCGGACTCGAAGTGCAGTTCCAGACCGAATTGCTCGTTTATCTTACGCAGAACCTTTTCCGCTTCGGCAACAATTTCCGGGCCAATGCCATCGCCAGGAAGCATCAGGATAGAACGGGACATAGTGATTCCTTGAAGGTCGATTCGTTGTGGTAATTCAGGGCGGATCAGCGACCGGCATCAAATAACCAGGGTGCCGTTTCGCGCCTCGACGCTTCGTAGGCCTTTATGACCTCCGCGTCTTCAAGCGTAACACCGATATCGTCCAGGCCGTTCAGCAGGCAATGTCGACGAAAATCATCAACTTCAAAGTTGAACGATTCGCCGGACGGCGTGGTAACGGTTTTGGCTTCGAGATCTATCGCCAACTGATAGCCCTCTTCCGCCTCGGTTTCATGAAACAGCCGATCTACAATTTCTTCATCTAAAACAATTGGCAACAAGCCATTCTTAAAGCAGTTGTTATAGAAAATGTCGGCGAAACTGGGCGCAATGATAACGTGGAACCCAAAATCCTCAAGCGCCCAGGGGGCGTGCTCGCGGCTGGAGCCACACCCAAAGTTGCGCCGCGCCAGGAGCACGCTGGCATTTTTGTAGCGATCCTGATTAAGCATGAAATCAGGATTGATGGGCCGCTGTGAGCAGTCCTGGTCCGGCTTGCCTTCATCCAGGTAACGCAGTTCGTCAAACAGGTTCGGCCCGAAGCCGGTACGTTTGATGGACTTCAGAAACTGCTTGGGAATGATCATGTCCGTATCCACATTGGACCGGTCCATGGGGGCAACAATACCCTGGTGTTGCTTTAAGGCTCGCATGGTGTGTCTCCTGTGGATCAGTTCATCATCTCGCGGACATCAACGAAATGCCCGTTGATCGCTGCCGCCGCTGCCATGGCCGGGCTAACCAGATGGGTACGCCCGCCGAAGCCCTGGCGGCCCTCGAAGTTACGATTGGAAGTGGAGGCACAGTGCTCTCCCTGCCCCAATTTATCGGCGTTCATGGCCAGACACATGGAGCAGCCGGGATCACGCCACTCAAGACCGGCGTCAATAAAGATCTTGTCCAGCCCTTCCTGTTCCGCCTGAACTTTCACCAGACCGGAACCGGGCACCACCATCGCCTGCTTGAGTGATGACGACACCTTCCGCCCCTTCACGACCGCCGCTGCTTCACGAAGGTCCTCTATACGGCTGTTGGTACAGGAGCCAATAAACACACGATCCAGCTTGATCTCGGTAATCGGCATGTTCGGCCTCAAGCCCATGTACTTCAAGGCACGGACAATTCCCTCGCGCTTGATGGGATCGGCTTCCGCTTCCGGGTCCGGCACATTACCGCCAACGCCGGCGACCATCTCGGGAGACGTCCCCCAGCTCACCTGCGGCATAATTTCGGAACCGTCGAGCTCAACAACCTTGTCGAACACTGCATCGTCATCGCTGTGCAACGTCTTCCAGTATTCAATGGCTTGCTCGCGCATCTCGCCCTTGGGGGCAAATGGGCGATCCTTGACATAATCAATGGTGGTCTGGTCGACCGCGACCATGCCCACCCGCGCACCGGCCTCGATGGACATGTTGCAGATGGTCATTCGGGCTTCCATCGAGAGGCCACGAATCGCTTCACCGCCAAATTCGATCGCACAGCCTGTGCCGCCGGCGGTGCCGATCTTCCCGATAATGGCGAGAACAACGTCTTTTCCGGTCACCCCGGGCCCAAGCTTGCCATTCACCTTCACCAGCATGTTTTTCATTTTCTGCTGAACCAGGCACTGGGTGGCGAGCACATGTTCCACCTCTGACGTGCCGATACCATGAGCCAGGCAGCCGAATGCACCGTGGGTGGAGGTATGGGAATCGCCACAAACAATGCTCATGCCAGGCAGTGTCGCGCCCTGCTCTGGCCCGATCACATGCACGATGCCCTGGCGTTGGTCCTTGATTTTGAATTCCAGGATGCCGAACTCGTCGCAGTTCTTGTCCAGGGTTTCCACCTGAATCCGGGATACCGGGTCAACAATGCCTTCAATGCCTCGGGCGCGGTCGGTGGTGGGTACGTTGTGGTCCGGCGTCGCCAGGTTGGCATCCAGCCGCCAGGGCTTACGCCCGGCCAGCCGCAGGCCTTCAAAGGCCTGCGGCGAGGTTACTTCATGCAGCAGGTGCCGGTCGATGTAGATCAACGCGGAGCCGTCATCCCGCTGTTTGACGAGATGGTCGTCCCACAATTTGTCGTATAAGGTCTTGCCCGCCATGGTTCTCTCTCACTCTCTGGGGGTTTCTGTTTTTTCAGTATGGTTCTATTTTAACGCCTAGCCTTGAATAACCTCAATTCATGTTTTTTATGTTGCGCATTCCCATTTTGCATATTAGGATTTGGTGGGACCTCCACCAAAAGCTGCAGTTACGGATTCAACCACAATGGATGCAAATTCCCTGAAAGCGTTCCTCACCATCGTCGACCAGGAGTCGTTCTCCGAGGCGGCAGAACTGCTACACCTAACGCAGCCCGCAATCAGCAAGCGGCTGGCTGCTTTGGAGAACCAACTGGGAACGAAGCTGATCGACCGGAGCAATAGACAGGTCCGATTGACGGACGCAGGGGCACGCCTTCTACCCCATGCCCGGCGAATTCTGGATGAAGTGCACAATGCCCGACAGGCGCTGTCAGATCGTGAGGGATCGGTTTCAGGACAGCTGTCGGTGATTGCCAGCCACCACACCGGACTGCATCATCTCCCTGCCTGGTTACGGCGGCTGAACCGGGATTATCCGGAGGTGTCTCTGGAACTGCAGTTCATGGATTCTGAAAGCGCCTTCGGGCAGATGCGTAAACGTACAGCAGAGCTCGCGTTCGTGACCCTGAGCGAGAGCATGGACCAGGCATTCGATGTGCACGTGCGCTGGGAAGATGCCATGGCATTCGTGGTGTCGCCGGAACATCCACTGGCCTCGCTGGACAACCCGGGGCTCGGGGATCTGTCCCGGTATGACGCCCTGCTCCCCGAAGCTGGCACCGCCACCTACCGATCCATCAGCCGACTGTTTCTCGATGCGAGCCTGCCCCTGAAAATCCAGATGCCCACCAACTACCTGGAAACCATCAAGATGATGGCCAGCGTCGGGCTTGGGTGGAGCGTTTTGCCGGTGAGCATGGTCGACGACTCACTTACGGTGCTTTCTGTGCCCCACTCCGTAAGCCGCATTCTCGGCGGTGTGGGACTGAAGGGCCGATCGCTGAGCCCCCAGGCACAGGCACTGCTGGATATCGCAGCAGATCTTCAATAAAACCCGCTAAACACCACAGCAACACCAATCAATGCTCGGGCGGCGGCCTCAGGCCCCGCCAAGTGATGACAATGGCAATGGCCATGGCCGCCGCCCCGCCCCAGAACGCGGCGGAGGTACTGAACCCGTCCACCAGAAAGCCCGACAACCAGGCGCCCAGTGCGCCACCGGCACCAAAGGTCAGCCCACTGTAGAGCGCCTGCCCCTGGCCGTGATGATGCTTCCCGAAGAAACCCTGAATATACTGCACCGAAATAGCGTGCAGGGCGCCGTAAGAGGCCGCATGCAGCAACTGCGCGAAAATCAGCACCGCCACCACATCCGTCACTTCCGCGATCAACACCCAGCGAATCATCGTCAGCGCCAGTGCCGCAATCGCAATCTGCCGCACGGTGAAATTGCGGGTCAGCCGATGCATCACCAGGAACAACCCAATCTCCGCCAGCACCCCTAGCGACCACAACAACCCAATCGCCAACTTTCCGTACCCGTGCTGCTCCAGGTGAATACTGAAAAACGTGTAGTACGCCCCGTGGGATACCTGCAGCAGAAAGTTCATCAAAAAGAACGTCACCACCGCCGGGTGGGTCACAATCGCTTTCAAACTGCCCTTGGGCGCCGGTGGCTTACGTTCTCCCCGCTCCGACGGCACCAGAAACGCCGACACCGCAATCCCCGCAAACACCGGCAACAACAGCCACGGCAACAGAGTGATCGGGATCAGTTCAAGAATCCCTCCAACCAGCGCCACCGCGCCAATAAACCCTACCGACCCCCATAACCGCACCTTGCCGTATTTCTCACGCTGCGTTCCCAGCGACCGTAACGTGATCACTTCATAAAGCGGCAAAATCGCGTTCCAGAAGAACGTAAACGCCAGCATGACCAGCAACAGCCCATAAAACCCGGGCTCCATGAACACACCAGCAAAAAACAGCGACCCCGTAATGGCACCAAACCGAACCAACCGCACCCGTTGGCCAGTCCGATCTCCGAGCCATCCCCACACACTGGGCGCCACGATCTTGGTTAATTGAATTGTCGCCATCAGCGTGGCGATCTCAAGGTAGGAAAAGCCCCGGCCTTCCAGATACAGGGACCAATACGGCAGCAAACCGCCGAGGAGAGCGAAAAACCAGAAGTAGAGGTTTGAAAGGCGCCAATAGATAGGAATGCTCCAATGAGATATCACAGAAGACCGACCGCTGCGGCAAGCAGGGCCTTTCAAAACCGTGGAGGGCCAGGGATGGCCCAACCGAGCCTACATGGACGTACTTGCGGCGTGTTTTGAGAGGCCCTGCTTGCCGCAGCGAGCACCATTACCAACCGCGACCGAGCCCTACAGGGACGTATTTACGGGCGTTTTTTGAACCATGCTCACCGCCGGAACCGCTTCGCGAATTAAGACGACCGGCTAGTTGGCGAATTGTTCCTTCGCAGGCTGGCTGAAAACTCCAATACTCTCACGCCTGCCCAATATTAGGCGTAGACACCGTGACATCCCCATTCTGACCACGATGGCGGAGATAATGATCCATCAACACAATGGCCATCATCGCCTCCGCAATCGGCGTCGCACGAATGCCCACACAGGGATCATGCCGCCCCGTGGTAATCACCTCCACGGGATCACCGTGAACATCAATACTCCGCCCCGGCAACCGCAAACTGGACGTCGGTTTCAGCGCAATACTGGCCAGGATTGGCTGCCCCGACGAAATGCCGCCGAGAACACCACCGGCATGGTTCGACAGGAACCCTTCAGGGGTTAACTCATCCCGGTGCTCCGTGCCTTTCTGGTCAACACACCCAAAGCCCGCTCCAATCTCAACACCCTTCACCGCGTTAATGCTCATCAACGCATGAGCCAGGTCCGCGTCCAGCCGGTCGAAAATCGGCTCACCCAGGCCGGGAGGAACGCCCTCAGCGACCACATTGATACGCGCACCGATGGAATTGCCCTCTTTGCGCAGGGCATCCATATAGGCTTCCATCTCCGGCACCTTATCGGCATCCGGGCAGAAAAACGGATTCTGGTGAACCTGATCCCAATCGATCTTCTCAATGCGGATTGGTCCCAACTGGGAAAGATAACCCCGGATCGTGATGCCAAGGCGCTGCTCCAGAAATTTCCGTGCAACGGCACCGGCGGCGACCCGCATCGCTGTCTCGCGTGCAGAAGACCGACCTCCACCCCGATAATCCCGAACACCGTACTTGTGCATGTAGGTATAGTCGGCGTGGGCAGGACGGAACTGCTCCGAGATCTTCGAATAATCCTTTGAGCGCTGATCGGTATTCTCGATCACCAACCCAATGGGGGTGCCAGTGGTCTTACCCTCGAACACCCCCGAGAGGATCTTCACTTCGTCCGCTTCCCGGCGCTGGGTGGTATGACGCGAAGTGCCGGGCTTGCGGCGGTCCAGATCCCGCTGCATATCAGCCTCGGACAGCTCAAGCCCCGGAGGGCAACCATCAATTATGCATCCGAGCGCAGCCCCGTGGCTCTCACCAAAGCTGGTCACCGTAAACAATTTTCCGAAGCTATTTCCCGACATGATTCAGTATCTTATCCAGGGTATTTAATGTAGGTCTTCAGCAGTCAACAGAAACACACCGTCGCCGCCATTCTCAAATTCCAGCCAGGTAAACGGCATATCCGGATAGGCTTCCTGCAACGCCACCCAGCTATTCCCGACCTCAACAATCAAGAGGCCACCCGGGTTCAGGTAATCGGCTGCCCTCGCGAGTATCCGATGAGCGATGTCCAGCCCATCTCCCCCGGCAGCAAGGCCAAGTTCCGGTTCGTGGCCATACTCCGCCGGCATATCCGCAATATCGTCAGCGTCCACATAGGGAGGGTTGCTGAGGATGACATCGTATCGACCTTCAAGCCCATCGAACACATCGGACCGTACGGTGCTTACCCGGTCACCAACCTCGTGATAATCGATATTGACCGCGGCCACGTCGAGGGCGTCGGTAGAGATATCCGCAAGGTCCACCTCGGCGTCCTCGAATACGCTCGCGGCTGCAATGCCAATACAGCCACTGCCAGTACACAAGTCCAGGATCCTGCCCACGGGTTTGTTACCCAACCAGGGTTGCAACCCGCCTTGAATCAGCTCTCCCAATGGTGAACGCGGCACCAGCACGCGTTCATCCACATGAAATGGCAGCCCCATAAACCAGGCTTCACCCAACAGATAAGCCAAGGGAACCCTGTCGTCAATACGGCGTTGCATGCGATCAAGGATCAGCGCACGTTCTTCACGGGTCAGCCGCGCATCCAGAAACAGGGTATTGTTTTCCAGAGGCAAATGGAGGCTGCGCATAACCAGTTGCACAGACTCATCCCACACGTTGTCAGTGCCGTGGCCAAAATAAAGAGGCGAATCGGCAAAACGAGAAGAAACGTACCTCAGGTAGTCTCTGACGGTGTGCAGGTCATCAATGGGGTTACTCACGCACGCTCATCCTGTTCGGAAATGATCAAGGCGCTGAATTATACGCTCTTTCCGGCACAGGCTGCAGCCCACCGCCGCAATTGCGGTTTCAGGGTCATATCGCCATCGGGCCAGAGCTGTTCTGGTTCTCTTCGTACCGGTCCAACGCGGCGGCCATACGTTCCCGTCCAAGCTGAATCAATTCGGGCGCCTTGTGGTAGTCATAGCTGCGGCTGGCGTTCTTGGGAATGTTCACCAGCAAATCGGGTGGATACCCAGCGATCTTGTATTGTACCAAGGCGCTTTGCATGGTTTCGACGGTCAGGTTCATGACATCGAACTTGCCAATACCCAGCTTATCCCAGTCAATGGTCTCGTGATCATCCTGATGTTTCTTCGGTTCCGATTTTATCGCGGGCGTCTTTTTATTGTGCTCGTTCTTCGCCACCGCCTTGCTGATTTTCTCTTCCGGTGAAGCCGACGAACCACCCTCTTTCTTGGTACTGAAGGTCTTCAGGGCATCCCAGTCAAACCAGCGGGAGGCCTTATCACGGATTTTTTCGACCCATTCCTCGGTATCATCGTCGTCAGGGTTTGCAAACGCCGCATCCGGCAATCGCCGCCCGCGGTCATCTTCGCCACTGAGGTTTACGGCCACAATCATATCGGCATGGGAGGAAATGGTCGGAATGATCGGCAGTGGATTGAGCAAGGCGCCGTCCACCAGCACGCGGCCATTCAACACCAGAGGCGTCACCACACTGGGTATGGCAACCGACGCCCGGATGGCCTGATCCAGCGGCCCTTCCTGAAACCAGATTTCCTTATGGGCAAGGAGATCCGTCGCCACAGCCGTATAGGCGATCGGAAGGTCTTCAATTCGGGTATTTCCAATCATTTCCCGCACCACGGAGAATATCTTTTCTCCACGAATGGCGCCGACGGAGCTAAAAGTCACATCCAGCAGTTTCAGCACATCGAACTGGCCCAGGCCAGTTACCCAGTCCTTGTAATCCTTCATCTTGCCGGCTGCAAACACGCCCCCGATCAAGGCTCCCATGGAACAGCCGGAAATGGCGACAATGTCGTAGCCTCTTTCCACCAGTATCTCGATCGCACCTATATGGGCATAGCCCCTGGCCCCGCCACTGCCAAGAGTCAGCGCTACGGTCTTGCCCTTGCCGGGCGCCGTCGGCCGGGGATCGCCTTTCTCGGACGCCGACTGAGCAGCGGATATTCCGGTGCTCGTGACAATCTGGGAGATATCGTCTGCCGGCTTCTGATCTTCGTCCTGAAGCTCTGTCCCGGATGGCCTGTTCATTCCCTTCACCTCGTAATCACCATCACTTCAACCCGGTCACCTTGCCGATCGGGATTTGGTATCACAACCGTGGGGCCAACCGTAATGATCATCTGGCGGCTTTCGGAAACGCCACTTTTGGCCAACACCTGGGAAAGTGACTGCGCTGCAGCCTCTGCCCGCTCCATAGACGCTTCCAGGGTTTCATTATCCTTGAGCTGGGAATAGGCCGTCAGTACTACCCGGGCTTCAGCGTCGCCGGCCCAGTCATTGATGATGCGCCGGTCGGCACCGCTCCACTCAAAGCGGTAGGTGATGCCACCCTGCCAGGGCACAATCACCGGCCCCTTGATTCTGGCGCTTTCGTTGCCCATTCCCGGAATATCAGTTCCCTGAGGCGCGACCAAATGTTCAACCCAGACAAACTGGCGCTGGTTGGCGCGGGTAACCGTATACACCAGCGTCAGCCACGGCTGGCCATTCTCATCGACCGAACCGGCAACAAGATAGTCCTGATTGTTGTCCCGCCCATAGAGACTGGATTGATCAAAAATCTGGTTGGCCCACACGTTACTGCGCCCGCAATTCCTTCCGGAACATTCAAACAGTATCTGGGCGCCACGGGCCTGCAGTTCCCTTAGATAGTGATCGCGAGCCTCTTCCCGGTTGGCACCGCCCTGGACTTCATATAACTGCCCGACGCCCTTGACCGGGAGCCGGGCCATGGACGCGGAGCGGATCTCGTTGTTCACCTCACGAACCGGGCTGAACAACACCAGGTGCCCCGGCGACTTGATGCTGATTTCCTGATCAAGGCGCGCCTCCGGAAACGGTTCCGGCGGTGGCATTTGCGCCGACACCATGGTCGAAAACCCCATGAACATGGCGGCGACCCACACTACTGACTGCGACAAGCGCTTATTCTGCATCGTCTAAAAAGCCTCTGACTGCATCAATGACGGGTTCAACATTCCCGTCCAGGTGGCAATGGTGGCCTCCGGGCACGGCCACCACATCCAGGTTCGCGATCGCATCCAAACGTGAATCAAGTTCCGGGCGACTGGCCAGGAGCCCCTGCGTCGCACGCAGGAAACGTGTTGGCGTGACTACTTTCTTCAGGCAAGCGGTCACTTGCGCTTCGTCCATCATTATCATCGATGGATGGCGCAAACGCGGATCGGTTTGCCACACGAAACCATCACCGGAAGACTTCATGCTCCGCGTTACCAGCATTCTCGCGGCTTCTGGCGACAGGGGGATCATGCCACCCTCCCGAGCCTTGGCTGCCAACTCTATGTCAGGGTATACGACCGCTTTCCCTGAACCCGTCATTCGTTTGATGATCGACTTGCGCATCTGATCGATCACCTCATCCGGTTTACGACTGATCGGCCCAATGCTGTCGATCATGACCAACCGACGCACCCGTTCCGGAAACGCCGCCGCGTAGAGCACGCTGACAATCCCGCCGAGTGAATGACCCACCAGATCAATCTGCCCTTTCGGCGAGTCTTTGAAATGGGTCTCAACCAGTTCTGCCAGGTCCGCCACATAATCCATCAACTGGTAACCCTGGCCTTCAGGCCGGTGCCCGGAACGCCCGTGCCCAGCCATATCGAGGGAGTACACATCGCGATTTCCCGCCAACGCCGGGGCCAATCTGGCGAATGACAGGGCGTTATCCAGCCAGCCGTGGATCATCAGCACCGGCCAGGTTTCAGAGGCCGTGGCAGCGGGCCAGTGCAGGCCTGCCAGGTCGATGTGTTTAAGAGACCAGTTGATTTCCCGACACGTCATTGTTGTATCAGGTGGGGTTTCCAGAATGGTGTCGTTCATTGAAGCGCTTACATAGTGTGGGTGGGTCGATCCGAGCTCAATGAACCCGCCAGGTAGGACTCGATTTTGGTACGCGCGGTTTCGTCTTCACCATCGAACTGCACACCAATGCCCGCTGCACGGTTGCCCTGGGCACCCTTCGGGGTAATCCAGATCATCTTGCCCGCCACGGGGATTTTTTCCGGCTCATCCATCAGGTTGAGCAACAGGAACACTTCATCGCCCAATTGATACTGTTTTTGCGTGGGAATAAACAACCCGCCCTGCCGGATATAAGGCATGTAGGCGGCGTAGAGTACCGCCTTGTCCTTGATGGTCAGCGTGAGAATGCCACTGCGTGCGCCAAAACCAGGCCCCATAGTAAACACCTTTCTCTGTATTGATAGCTCTGTATTGATAGCAACCGGATTGATAACAACCGGAGTCAATAAACTCCTGATATTCCGCAATCATAGCAGTAGTTGTTAATCACTGCCCTATCCTGCCGCGCCATTGGTCACTCCGTTTATCCCGCAGCTGGCCTGCGGCGCGGCATGAGTTTCTGCCATGCGATCAGCAATCGGCCCGCTTCCAACTCAGGGTTCACGTTGTAAACGCCGGCAGACCTGGACTCGTGGATCGCATCCAGGAGTTCATGGGCCCGCCAGGAAGGATTGTTTCTGGCAAGGAACGTTAACATGTCCGCCGCTTCCGCATCCCGGGGCTGCCCCCCGGCACTGATGCGGGCCAGGTCACCAGCCCAGCCTTCAAATAGCCATAGAGCACTTTCAAGCCCCATTGCCTTGAACGGCTTTGCAGCCTCGGAAAGAGTGAGCTGACCCTTCATGAAATGGCGGAAGTTGTCCAACGCCTCATCCCGCAGGCTAATAAACTCTCCGGTAGCATATTCCAGGGCCAGCCGCGGCGCATTGGCTGCCAGTACCAGCGCCTTGGCGCATTGCTCCGGCGTTGGTCTGTTGTCGCCATCCATCGCTTTGACCGCCGTCGCCAGCCAGCCAGCAGCCTGATCTCTGTCCGGCGTAGCAATCAGCAAACTCTGGCAGCGGGAACGGATCGTCGGCAATACCGGCCTGCCACTCTCCTGCAGCAGCAGAAGCACCACATCTTCGGCGGGTTCTTCCAGGGTTTTCAGCAACGCGTTGGCGGAATTGATGTTCAACTGGTCCGCCCGATCAATAATGGCCACCTTGCGGGAGGCCACCTGGGGAGAGCCGACCGCGAATGCGGACAGCGCACGAATCTGATCAATCTTGATCATCCGTGATTTTTCCGGTGCGTAAATTCGGATATCCGGATGGGTGCCCGCGGCAACCAGCTCGCACTGCTTACAGATGCCACAAGGGGACCCTGCGTCCATATCCGCCTTTTCACAGACCAGCAACCCGGCCAGCGCGTTGGCAAACAGACGCTTTCCCACGCCGTTCTCGCCCGTCACCATCAGGGCATGGGGCATCCTGTTGCCGGCGATGCGTTGGAGCAGTCGGCTCCAGGCGTCTTCAAGCCATGCCATGGTTGCTATGGATGCGTTCACGTATTCACCCCTTTGATGAACTGGTTGACGGTCGATCCGCCTGTCGTTTCATCGTGGCCAGCAATCGCTTCATTTTCGCCAGTTCGCCATGATGACCGGTTTCGGAACCCCGGCCATAGTAATGTTTGTTGATCAATCGGGCAAAAGCCGTTGCTGTGCCGGCCGCCGCGGGTTTTGCCCGGGCAAGCCTTGAGGCCAGTTGGGAGGGTGTTTCACCGTGACGTACAGGCACTCCCGAACGGTCACACAACCGATACCAGCGGCTGACGAGACGACCAAGCGGGTCCCGGCTTTCCACGCGACGGTACTGCCAGGCGGTAACCAAACCCGCCAGTAACAGCGCCATACCGACAATGCCCGCGGTAATATAGCCAAGCTCCCGCATTCCTATCCCTCCAGGCAAACGCGACATCAGGTCCATCTGTGACTGCCCCTGATATCCGACAACCCAGCGCTGCCAGTGGTAATTAATCTTATCGAGCTGCAGGGAAGCCCACTGCAGCATCGCCAAATCGCCGTAGCGCTGTGGCGATGTCCAATCGTTCTCAAGGAACGAGCCTTCCTCAGCCACCGCCTCCCGTAGACCAAACTCAATACGCTCGGGAGCAATGGCAGCTGTCGGGTCCACCCGCACCCAACCCTGGCCGGGGAACCACGCTTCCACCCAGGCATGGGCATCGTACTGCCGCACAATCAGATATTCGTCATCTGCGCCGGGTGACCCACCCTGATATCCGACCACCACTCGGGCCGGAATACCCGCTGCGCGCAACACAAACGTGGTAGCCCCGGCGTAGTGGGCACAGAAACCCCGCTTTTCATCGAATAACAGGCTGTCGATGCCATCCACGGGCATAGCGGGTGGGCGCAGGGTGTAGAAATAGGCCTGCTCCCGGAAACGGGTCAGAAGCTGCTGCACCACTGCCTGAGGGTTGTCGTGTTGGCCAGCCAGTTGTTGCCCGAACGCCCTTGCCCTCGGGTTGCCGCTTTGTGGTAACTGTAGATAACGCTGAAGGTTATCGGGCTCCGCACTGGCATCCTCCGTTGTTTGGTTCCCGACCAACTCCATCCGGTAACGGACCGCGCTGTCAGCCGGCCGGTCAAACCGGAACAGATTCTCATCCGTTTGCTTTACATTATTGGAGACCGCCCTGGAGTTCTCCAGAGCAAAGGCCCAGGTCTGGTCCGTGGGTTCCAATAACACCTCGTACTGGTTGGGCCCGAGCGTCCCTACGCCACCATCAACGTCAACACGGCCAAGCCGGCGAAACGGCTTTCCAAGGCCCTGTTGCCAAGTGTCTCCGTCAAGGCGATCCAGGATAAGCCCGCGCCAATATCGGTCCCGGTAGGCCGGTAACTCACCGCCAAAGGTGACGCGAAAGGCTCGCTCACTGCTCTGGGCGAGACTCGAGATATCACCGGGAGTCATGGTGTCGCTGATTCCAGTTCGGGCTTCGCCGGAAACCAGCGGCACACTCCAGAGCGGCGACATGCGCGGGAAGAACACGAACAGGAGCACTACAATCGGCAAGGTCTTAACCAGCATCAGCCCCAAGCGCCGCCATCCCTTCTTCATGGCACCGGGAATTTCCGGCGCATTCACCACCTGCAGGCCGATTAACAATAAGGCAACGCCCGCAATGTTAATGACACTCCAGTGAATCTCCTGATGAAACAGAAAGTTGACTGTCGCCAGGTACACCAGGATAAAAAACAGCACATAGAAATCCCGGGTGGATCGGGTCTCAAGCCATTTAAGCCCCACCGCCAGCACAAAAAACGACGCCGCAGTATCAACGGTGAAACGCCCCTGCACAGTTGCGATATAAACGGCCACCAGTACCAGCATGATCCCGGTACGCATCCACCTTCCCGGTAACCTGACCTGCCCGGATTGCGCCAGCCACCGCCAGCCAGCAAGTACAGCGCAACTGGCCACCAGCCAGATCGGCAATCGGTCCCACTGGGGAATCAGTAACAACCCAAAGCCTGCGATCAGCCATATCAACGCGCGGCCCGATACCAATTCCGCAGCCTGTAAGGAGCGTGAACTCGGCGAATTACTCAGGAACCTGCGAATCATGCCCGTCCCTCCCCGAAACCAGACGACGCAGAGGTCCGATTCCCAACCTCTTCGGAGCGGGTACCATGGGGCAGAGGACCACCTTCCCTTGGTTGTTCAAGGCCAAAGATGGCCAGCGCCTTAAGGCACCGGTTGGCGTGAGCAGCACCGGTGTCAGGTTCAATCACCTGCCCCGGCAGATTCAACCCGAAACGGCTGTTCTTGCGGGCCCGTTCCATCACCTGATGAGCCAGGTAACCCAGGCGCAGCTCACGGTCCACGCCCCTGAAAGCGTCGTAATCAAGCCAGTGGGGGCTGCCCTGTTCACCTTCCCAGTCGGTAATCACCATCTCACCGGTACGGGCGTATCGTTTCCACTGAACCCTCTGGCTCAGATCCCCCTCCCGCCAGGGCCGAATGTCGGCATGGTCATTCCCATCCGTCGAGCGGGCCTTCGATTGCTCCTCTCCGTCCTGAACCGTGCTGGTCACATCCGGGGCGGCCAGAGGGTTTGGATAGACAATGCCGGACGTGACCGGCCGCAGCCAGGACCAGGCCTTGAAAAGGCCAAAAGGAAAGCGGGTTTCCACGCGGATACGTTCCGGCTGCAGGTAGCCACGTTGATAGGACGGTATCGCCAGGGTCATATCCTCCTGCTGCCCGGCTGGCACGTGCTGGTTTTCGAGTTGACTGTCATCGCAGAACAGGGATATCGCCAGCGAATCATGACGGGGCGACACAGCCCTTAAACGGAAGGGTATCGTATCGCCGGTAAAGCCATCACCGGCCTGTATGAGTGTCAGTTCCAGCCCCGACAGGTTGCGGTGGGTCTGGTGCATGGCCGCAACAACTACTGCGCCCAACAGAAATGTGAGCATGTATATCAGGCTGTTCTGGTAGTTAATTCCGGTAATCAGCATGATCAACAGTAAACCGGCAAACACCACCCCGGCACCCGTGGGCAGGATAAAAACATTGCGCTGTCCGAATATTCGCTGATCGGCTCGCGGAATCCGCTGGTTGACCCAGCGCTGCCATCGCGAACGAAATGCCTTCAACATAAGAGTCCTGTTACAAAAACTGGATGGTTACGCCTGTTATATAAACACGTTTGCGCGGTTTTACAGAAGAATACTGACAATAGTCCGATTCTGATCACAAACACCACAAAATCGCCTTGAAATCCGAATCTCTGAGAAGAATACTGCAACCAAGGAGCATACTGACTGCAGTTTAGTGTCGGAAGCGCCTCCATTTCGCGTTTGGACACGGCAAGAGGCTACGCCATGAACCGCCGAACACCCTTGTACATCGCTCTGGCTGGTACGGCCAGCCTGGCTGTTTCGTTTAGCTCCCCGCTGATGGCCGGGGTGCAGACCCTGACCTCTGACGAAATGGTTGAAACCTACGTGAAGGATTCCGCCGTCATCGTGGTGCCTAAAGAACGGCAGAAAACCGACGCGGACCGGCAGCAGATTATCCGCTCCCTGACCATTTCTCCGGGTGAGCCGGTGCTAACGGAAGCGGAAGAGGAAGCCTATCGCGAAGCCCTTGAACGCTTCGAACGGGAAGGCAAGAAAGGTGCCCTTGAGAGCGCGGAAGAGGAGTTCCTCCGGCGCGCTCTGCTGCTGCCCCAGGAAGAACTCGCCCGGGTGCAGCCCCCAGCGGAGTTCACCCCAACCATTCCGCCCATTATTTTCGGACAGCAGGCCCAAATACCCGACGAGCCATTCAGCCAGACCTTTCTGAACGATCAACTGGGCGTTGGGTTTGACGGCCAGAACCTGAACTTCACCATTGGCAACCCGCCGGGTATTGATACGATCCAGGTGCCCCATGGCATTAACGAAGGCCCGATCACATTAACACCCCGTCCTGGCGGTGGGTTTGATCTGTCTATAGCGGTGCCGGATCGCTAAAACTATCTCTACAGGTCCGAAACACAAAGAGCGGTAACTCCTTGCGAGTCACCGCTCTTTTTTTGCCTGCACTTTATAGCAGGCAAAAAAAAACGCCCCGCAGGGCGGGGCGTTCACACCAGAGGTGTTATGCGATCAGCTTATTTTCCGTATACAGCCAGCTTGGTGTTGCTGATGTGCAGGTTGTCGATACCGATAGTACCGATGTTTGCACCGCCGATAACGGTTTCGGCAACGTTGATGTCCATCAGGACGTCATCAACATCTACACGCAGTACGTTGGTCGCTGTGGAAGCACCGAGACCGTCACCCTTGTAGATGTCCAGGCCGATGATTGCAAATCCAGCCTGCGCCAATCCGATCTTGCGCTGCTCTTCAGCGGTCGGAGCAGTAGGATCTTCCGCGAATACAGCTGCCAGACCAGCGGCCCCAAGCACTTCACCGCCAGACTCGGAGCTATTGATGGTCATTCCGCGGACACCAACGCCGAGGAAGTCAACATCGAAGCTCATTTCGTTAACGGTGAACGCTGCATCCAAATTAAGGGTGCCGGTGCCCGCCATTTCGTTTCCAGCTCCGTCTGTAACGTTATCCGTATCTACACGGATATCCAGAGCACCGAGGAGACCCCAGGCGTCCATGTTCGAAACCAGAACGGTGTTTTCGCCACCGTTACCGTTAAGCTCCATGGATCCAGCGGTGAAACCCCAGTCGATGGGTACAGGGTTACCACTGCCGTCGGTTTGCAGGGAACCAACGTGAATGACAGCGTCGCCATCGTCAGCGATGTCGATGTCGATTTTCAGTTGGTCCAGCAAAGCGCCTGCACCGGTAGCTGCGGCATAGTCAGCTGCAGACTGAGAGCTACTGGCCAACGCACCACCGAGAGCGATGTCCTTTACGGCGAATGTACCTTCGTCCGTGTAGGTAAACTGACCAATGTTTACCTGAGTTTCCAGCTCAATGGTCACACCGGCCTGACCGGTGACGTTACCCATCATGCTGTCGTCCATCGCCTGCAGCTCGGCTTGAGCGGCGAAGGGCGCAGCGGCAACGGCTGTTGCCAGTGCAAGTTTCTTCAGGCCTTTCATATTGTTCTCCTTGATTGAACTTATTGTTATCCAGTTGAACTTTTTAACTTTGTTGTGAGGCTCAACCTCACCACTCCATTTAAGATTGTTTTACACTCTGGTTCCGTGAATGCATTCACAAATTGTCACAAAACAAAGCAGTTCTTAATAAAAGCAACTTATTCACTATAAATTCATGCACTTGGCTCATTCGTCACTCTCCTTTTTTGCATCATAGAAGATCTGAAATGGCTTATCCTGAGACATCGGTTCACCGAAACTTGCTTCACCATCCTCCAATCTGACCGGTATCAGCTTGATTCCAGAAACTCCAAGCCTATGCTCATGCTCCAGAGCCATTGCTCGGATCGTCTCGCCATTTTTTTCAACGCTTCCTGGGTAGGCAATGACCGCCGCATGAATTTCACCTCGGCGCGCAATGGCCTTTAGCCCAGCGCGATACATTAAAACCTTTACATTTCCAGGGGCCTGCTCAGCTTCCTCTTCCAATCTCATTTGTTGAACCTTGTCAGACTTCATGACCATGAAAGCCATCGGACGAAAGATGCCAGCTTCCTCGAGTTCATCGCCCGCCTGATTGACCACCTGGTCCGTCATTTCCCTGAGATGCCTCTGAGCAACCGCAACCACCGCGGCCAGGTCTTTGTCGTCCAGCTTGCCATCGGATAGCACATGATCTTCCCGATCAATCGCATCCTGCGCCAACGCCGCGGTGGAAATCGCACATCCGGCGATCATCGCCAAGACAAATCGCTTACCAATGCCGTTACAAGTCTTCATACTGGTTACTGCCCTTAGGATTATTGTTTAGAATGCACCGGCCCAAGCCTTTTCGAGCCCGAAGTCAGGTGACTTGCCGCACAGGCTACCGTGAACCCATGCAAGATTTTGTTAAGTATGTAACATCGTGAAAACATTAAGTGCGGAAGAGGCAGAGCGCCTCGTTTCACAGATCAGCAGCCAACATGGGTTTATCGACTACACCGACGCCGGCAGGCAACGGCGGATTGTCACGGCGTTCCCGCTGAAACATTGGCCAGTCCCCAAGGACGCGCTATCGTTCTCACGCCTGACGGACGTGCTGGAGCAGGCTTGGGCAGGACTGGCTGAAGCGTCGAGCCGGGAACTGGCAGGCGGCATCATGGGCACCCTGTTTTACGAGGCTGGCAACCACACGGTCCCCGGATTCTCCGGCGAGGCCAGTGAGAGGGATTATGGCTATATTGGGCTTTATCTCTGGCAGCTGACGCTGGATGTTTCGGGTGCCAATTCGCCCAGGCTCGATTTTCATCCCGAGTGTGACGATAGAACCCGTGAACGGGTGCTGAACCTCACCGGCGAAAAGCCGACGCGCCCTACTCCTTTTCACATCAGCCCGGGATTTACAGCCGACCAACCCGCCGAACACTACCGCAATGGCGTATCCCGGGTGCTTAGCTATATCCATGCCGGGGACTGCTATCAGGTCAACCTGTCCAACAAGTACACCGGCGGCTACCAGGGCGAGCCGTACACAGCGTTCCGAGCTTTGTGCCAGGCCGTTCCGGTCCCCCACGCTGCGTACATCAACGCTGGTTCCTATCAGGTCCTCAGCATTTCACCAGAGCTGTTCCTGAGTATTGAAGATGGCAACAGGGTCATCAGCAAACCCATCAAGGGTACCCGGCCCCGGGATCTGAACTCGCCGGCGAACGACCAGCGGATCGCCGAATCCCTGGCCGCCGCTGAAAAGGACCGGGCCGAAAACCTGATGATCGTGGACTTGATTCGCAACGACCTGTCGCGATTCTGCGAGCCGTTTTCCGTCACGGTGCCACAGCTTTTCAGTATCGAAAGCTATGAAAACGTCCATCAACTGGTCAGCACGGTGGAAGGCCGGCTGCAACCAGAGAACACACCGTTAAAAGCCCTTCTCTCTGCCTTCCCCGGGGGCTCTATCACGGGTGCACCCAAACGCAGGGCGATGGAGATCATCGACGACCTGGAACCACATCGTCGCGGGCCTTACTGCGGCTCGGTCTTCCGTTGGGATTTTTCCAATAACCTGGAGAGCAATATCGCAATCCGAACCCTGATGACGGATTCAGAAGGAAAGATTCACTGCTGGGCGGGATGTGGCATCGTCGCGGATTCAGACCCGGATGATGAGTACCGGGAATCCGTGGACAAGGTTCAGAAGCTGATGAGCGTACTGGAAGCGTTATAGAGGGCAAATTGCAAAGGAGGAAAAGCCAGGACAAAGAGCTTGCCCCGGCCTCTTGTCCGCGCTATCAGTTATGGATGGCGCTGGCCTTCAGAAACTCGCCCTTAAGCTCTTCAAACGTATGTACCGCCGGGAACTGGGGGAACTCCTCGATCACGTTCTTCGGCGCGTGAAACAGGATGCCCGCTTCCGCCTGGCCCAGCATGGTGGTGTCGTTGTAGGAATCACCCGCCGCAATAACACGGTAGTTCAGCAGCTGGAAGGCACGCACTGACTGACGCTTGGGGTCACGCTGGCGCAGCAGATAATCGGTAATCCTGCCGTCTTCGTTTACTTCCAGCTTGTGGCACAGCAGTGCCGGATAGCCCAGCTTGGCCATCAGCGGCATGGCGAATTCATAGAAGGTGTCGGAAAGAATCACCACCTGGAACCGCTCCCGCAGCCAATCCAGGAACTCCCGTGCGCCGGGCAGTGGGTCCAGCTCGCCGATCACTTCCTGAATCTGCGGCAGGCCATAGCCGTGCTGGTCCAGCAGTTTCAGGCGCTGCTGCATCAGTACGTCGTAATCGGGAATGTCGCGGGTGGTCGCCTTGAGCTCCTCAATGCCGGTTTTTTCCGCAAACGCGATCCAGATTTCCGGGATCAGTACTCCTTCAAGGTCAAGGCACGCGAGTTCCACAATGGTCTCCTGATAGTTGAACGCTGGTCAGCCCGGCGAAGGCCGCCGGGGATTGGAATCAGGCGGTATGATAAGAAAAACCGGGGCGGAATGCATCGTACATCTGTGCGGCTATAACGATATACTCCCCCATTCCTTCAGACTGTTGCCGGTTAATGGTAGATTTATCACACATTTACACTCCAGGTGATCCTTTCAAATGACGGACATTGCACAGTTACAGGCCGAGCTTGAAGGCGCGAGCCCCAGGGCTATCCTCAAGGCCGCTCTGGCGAAGTACGACAACATTGCCATTTCCTTCAGCGGTGCGGAAGACGTCGCACTGATTGAGTTGGCCCATAAGCTGACAGACAACCTTCAGGTATTCACCCTGGATACGGCGCGCCTTCATCCGGAAACCTATCAGTTCATTGATCGGGTCCGCGAGCACTATGGCATTAACATTGAGGTGATGTTCCCCGATGCTGCGGAAGTGCAGGATCTGGTCACCCGCAAGGGCATGTTCAGTTTCTATGAAGACGGCCATGGCGAATGCTGCGGTATCCGCAAGGTCAATCCGTTACGGCGAAAACTGGCCACGGTTGATGCGTGGATTACCGGCCAGCGCAAGGACCAGAGCCCCGGCACCCGCAATGACGTGCCTGTGGTACAGATTGACGACGCCTTCTCTACGGACGAGAAAACGCTGGTAAAGTTTAATCCGCTGGCGAACTGGAGCTCGAAGGAAGTCTGGGACTATATCCGTATGACGGAAGCCCCCTACAACAAACTGCACGAAAAGGGCTTTGTCAGCATTGGCTGCGAACCCTGCACACGCCCTATCCTGCCAGGACAGCACGAGCGCGAGGGCCGCTGGTGGTGGGAAGAAGCCACGCAGAAGGAGTGTGGCTTACACGCCGGAAACCTGATCGCCCGCGAATAAACCTTCCAGCCAGGCCCGTCAGTAGGTCAGTAGGTCGGCAGATCGATGTCGTTGAACAGTTCCTCGATCTCCGTCCTGCTGCCCTGGTGGGTCACCGCTTCATCCACCCTCTCACGGGTCAGATGCGGAGCAAATCGCTGGATGAAATCGTACATATAACCGCGCAGGAACGTCCCCTTGCGGAAGCCAATCCGGGTCACGCTCGGACGGAAGAGTTGACTGGCGTCCAGGCAGACAAGATCGGGGTCATTCTGCTCGTCGAACGCCATGCTGGCGATGATGCCAACCCCAAGACCCAGCCGCACATACGTCTTGATCACATCGGCATCAGCGGCGGTAAACACCACTTTCGGGGTCAACCCGTGGGCCTGGAAGGCCTCGTCCAGCTTCGAACGGCCGGTAAAGCCAAACACGTAGGTGACCAGCGGAAATTCGGCAAGATCCGGCAACGTCAGTTCGGATTTCTGCGCCAAAGGGTGATCTTTCGGCACAATGATGCTGCGGTTCCATTTGTAGCACGGCATCATGATCAGGTCGTTGAACAACTCCATGGCCTCGGTGGCAATGGCGAAATCCACCGCGCCATTGGCGGCCATTTCTGAAATCTGCATGGGGGTGCCCTGGTGCATGTGCAGGGACACCTCGGGGTAGGACTCAATAAAGCCCTGGATGATGGGCGGCAGCGCGTAGCGAGCCTGGGTATGGGTGGTGGCAATGCTCAGGTCGCCCTTGCGCTGGTTACTGAACTCCTGCGCAATTTTCTTGATGCCTTCCACACGGCGCAGTATTTCACCCGCCTCACGAATAATAATTTCACCGCCAGGTGTAATACGAGTGAGATGTTTGCCGCTGCGCGCGAAAACTTCCAGGCCCAGTTCGTCTTCCAGAAGACGGATCTGCTTGGATATTCCCGGCTGCGAGGTAAACAGACTCTGGGCAGTGGCGGATACGTTGAGATCATGGTGCGCAACTTCCCAGATATAGCGCAACTGTTGTAATTTCATCTACCCTGTCGCTCCCCATAAGGCCCGGTACAGACCGGGCATGTATACGCTGATCTTATTAGAAGAATATGCATAAAAACGTGATTTTTCATTCTTATTGAGTATACAGAATCCCATCCAACACAGTTTAGACCAAAAACGCCAGAACGCAGCATGACGACGGCGTCATTTGTCTTTGCGGCCCTTGACTTAACTGTGACAAAGCACACAATCCGTTATCTGGTGTCCCGTCTGGTTAATTCGTTAACCTACTGAGCCACTGAGGGTCTTGAGAGCTAGGCGCGATGGTGAAGGTTTGGTGGCTCCAAATCGAACCAGCGCAACGCGGCTATCAAGACCCTCAGTGGCTCCCGAAGGGCGAGACGCTGCGGCCTCTGGCCCGTGTTGCCAGCCCTTGATGTGGAACCACCACACCTGCGGACTGACGCCTTGGCCAGAGGCCGCAGCGTCACGCAGTAGGTCAACGAATTAACCATACGGGACACTTGCCATTTACGGGCATTCAGGGAAACGATGCTGTTAACCACCAAATTCCTCAGACCAACCGCGGACCCCCGTTCGGTAAAACGGGAACGCCTGAGCGCCCTGCTGCAGCCGGACGGTGCCAAGCGGTTGAATCTGGTAGTGGCGCCAGCGGGTTTTGGCAAGACCACGCTGGTCAGCCAATGGTGCTCCCAGTCCCCTTCTACCGTTGCCTGGCTATCCCTGGATGAGCATGATGACGAGCCACGCCGATTCTGGCAGTACGTGGTGGGGGCGTTTGAACACAATGGTCTCGTGGGTCTGGAGCAATGCCGTCAACAACTCAGCCACTGCAGCCTCCAGGAACTGGAAGGCCCCATTACCGGGCTGATCAACGTTCTCGCCGCCGATGGAGCGCCCTGGTCGCTGGTCCTGGACGACTATCACTTTATCCGTGACCCACAATTACAGCGCCAGGTGTCGTATTTCATGGACTACCTGCCGCCTGGGTTCCTGGTGACCCTGGCATCCCGTACCGAACCAGCTTTGCCGCTCTCACGCTGGCGGGTGCGCCGCTGGGTGGAGAACATACACCCAGGCCTGCTGGCGTTTTCCGAGGAGGAGTGCCAGCGCTTCTTCCACGACACCATGGGGCTTGAACTCTCCGAGCTGGAGATTCGCAGGATCTGCAGCAAAACCGAGGGGTGGGTGGCCGCCATGCAATTGTCCGCGCTGTCCGGCGGTAGCATCGATGATCAGAAATCCGGGGCCGGCCACCAACGCATCGACCTGGACGAGCGACGCATCAGCGATTACGTATTGACCGAAGTGCTGGAGCAGCAACCTGCACCGGTGCGCGACTTCCTGCTTGATACCGCCTGTTGCCCACGCCTGTGTGCCTCACTCTGCGATGCGGTTCGCGGCACTACCAACAGCCAGGTCCTGCTGGAACAGCTGCTGCGGGAGAACCTGTTCCTGATTCCGCTGGACACCCACAATGAATGGTTCCGTTATCACGACCTGTTCCGGGACGCGCTGTTACAACGGGTGAGACAGTTCAAGCCGGAAGATACCGAAAAGCAGTGGCAGCGGGCAGTCCACTGGTTGCTGATCCATGGCCACGTTCAGGAAGGCATTTCCCAGATTGTCCAGCATCAGGACTGGCCCTGGCTCGCAAAGGTACTGGCTGAACACGGCAACAACCTGATCCACGGCGGTTTTCATCTTCCGGTGCTGAGCTGGCTGGATTCCCTGCCCGCCAACACTCTGCAGGACAGCCCACAACTGTTGATGCTGAGAGTGTGGGCGCTGTTTTTCGCCAACCGGGTAGACGTGCTGGAGCCACTCCTGGGCGAACTGGAAGACATGCTCGACCAACAGGTGGCCGATTCCCACCCCGATGCCGAGGGCGCCCTGGGCCTGCAGAGTGAGATTTCACTGATCCGCTCTTATCTGGCGCGATCGAAAAGCGACGATAAAAGCGCCAGCGACCTGACCCAACAGGTATTGCGTGACATTGACCACACACGCATACCCTTGAAATCCGTGACCTATTACGGAGTCGGACTGGACTATTACGGTAAGGGGGACCTGGCAGCCGCCGAGGACGCCCTGACCTCCGCTGTGCGTTATGGGGAACTGGAGCGCAAACCCAGTACCGTACTCTCAAGCGGCGGCCTGCTTGCATGGATTCAGTACAACCGCGGAGATATCGACGAAGCCCTGGATACCTGCACCCGTGTGCGGCAATGGGTCGACCAGCACCACAGCGACCCACGCCAGCCCATGTTGATTTCATGCTGGCAAAACAGCGCCCTGATCGAGATTTACCGGGAGCGAAACGAACCCCAGTTGGCCGCCTCCTACCTGGCCCCGCTGCTGGACCATGTCAACAATGGCACCGAACCGGGGCAGCACGTGGTTATCCAGTACGTGCGTGGCCACCTGGCCTTCAGTGAAGGGCGCTACCAGGAAGCGATGGAAGCATTGGAAGATGCCGCCAGCGTTGCAAGACGTCGTCGGGACCACATCCTGTTCGAGCCGCCAGCCTGCTCAGCCATGCTGGCTCGTTGCTATCTCGCCACCGGTCATCTGGAGCTGGCGAAAAAATGGGTGCAACAGGTGAGCACTGACCGGTTCACCAATCCGCTGAACCGGGAACAGAACCAAATCAGCATCGCCCGTGTTCAGGTGGCGCTTGGCCGCCCGGGCGACGCCATGGCAACTTTGGCCCCCCTCCGACTCAGCGCAGAGCAGGATCAGCACTACCGCCATCTGGTGGAAATCCAGTTGGTCTACAGCGAGGCGCTGTTCGCCGAAGGTAAAACGAAAGAAGCGGAACAGATGCTGGCCCAGGCCGTCCAGCGGGCATCAGAGGCCGGATTCATGCGCCTGCTTGCGGAGGAGAGTCCTACCATCCGCCAGCTGTGTAGAGCGCTGCCGGTTCTCAAGGCGCCAGGCCGCTGGAACAGCCGGGTCACAGCCATGCTCTCGGAACTGGCAGAGGCAGAAACCGCTGAAACAGAGCCGGAAGACTCGCAGAGGGATACGCAGGCGGCCCCGGGCAACACAGATCTCCCCGAACCCCTGAGTCAGCGGGAACTGGAAGTGCTGGATCTCATCAATCAGGGCCTCGCCAACAAGGACATCGCAAACACGATGGGGGTGGCGCCTACCACCGTAAAAGCCCACATTCGCAACCTTTACGGCAAGCTTGCAGTCGGATCCCGCACCGAGGCGTTGGCAAAAGCAAGGGAACTTCGGCTACTGGCCTGACTCTTGACTCACTGAAGCCGTCTTTCGGGCAACTTTTGTGACGCGCATCACGCTTTTGTCGAATTTTATACGCCCACTACGCCCTTTGGACGATCCGGATACGCCCCCTCCTCCCTTACTATGCTCCCAACGCTGAGGGAAACCTCGGTAAGATTTCTGAAACTTCAGGCCTTCAGACTTCTTGTTCCGCGTTGTTTCGACGCCCGGGTTCGATAAGGACCCACTCTATAAGAGCCACCCACATGGGTTGGCTCTTTTTTTATGGCTCTCTTTTTATCAGTGCTCTATTGATCAGGGCTCTATGATTCGCCGGAAAGGCGGCAAGGCGTCCAACAACAACTGCCCGTATCGACGGGCGATGATGCGACGATCAAGGATGGTGACGCGGCCGGTGTCCGACTCGGTCCGTAGCAGGCGACCAACGGCCTGCACCAGTTTGATGGAGGCGTCGGGTACGGTTATTTCCATGAACGGGTTACCGCCGCGGTGCGTCACCCATTCCGCCAGGCTGGCTTCGATGGGATCATCCGGTACCGAAAACGGCAGTCGGGTAATCACCACATGGCTCAGGTACTTGCCAGGCAGGTCAATGCCCTCTGCAAAACTTGCCACACCGAACAACACACTGGGCAGCCCCTCATCTACACGGCTGCAATGGCGGCGCAGGACCTCGCCCTTGGCCATATCGTCCTGAGTGGTGATCAGATCCGGGTATTCCGGCGCCAGGGCATCCCGCACCAACTGCATCTGGCGCCTGGAGGTAAACAACACCAGGGTCGCCTTCTCCCCGGCCCACAAGGCCGGTAGCCGCGATACCACCTGGTCCGTAAAGCTATCGTCCGTGGGCATGGCGGTCATGGCCGGTACTTCCACGGTTGCCATTTCGCCATAGCGGAAGGAACTGGGCACCACCACGAAGCGGCTGGCTTCGGGCAAACCTGCTCTGGCCTTGAGCCGATCAAAGCGCCCAAGGGCGGTCAGGGTTGCACTGGTCAACACAGCGCCATAGGCCCGCGACCAGAGCCTGGAATAAAGCAGATTATCCGCCAGCACCGGGCTACTGTAGAGCGTAATGTCTTCCGCGTGTTCCCAGCGCTGTCGCACCGACCAACGGGCGGCCGGTGGCCCGGACCGCTTCTTAGGCTCAGGCGCTGATTCCTCACCTTCTGCCGGCTCACTGGCCGGTTGGCCCGGATTATCACACCACGCGACCCACAACCGCAGTTGGTCCTCAGCACGGCTGTGGAACGATCCAATCACCGGATACCAGGATTCCGCAGTATCGCGGTCGACATCGCTGGCCTTGCGTTCATCGAAGGCCGTCTGTAATTCGTCCACCATCACACCAAGCTGGCGAACCAGGGTGGCCGTCGCCACCCGGGTTTCCACCGCCAGGCCGGCAAGCACCTCGGGCAATTCGCCCTCCGGGTAGCGCCACTGGGCGGAGCGTCGCTCCTCATTGAACTCCCAACCGGTATTCTGTTCGGCCTCGTCGTACACCCTCGTCAGACAGATATCCACTTCACGGGAGGCGGAACTGATCCTGTCGATGGTCTTCGCGGCCTGGGTGCCGGGCGTGAGGAACGGCTGCATCTTTCCCAGTGCCTGGGATAGCTGCTTGAGCCATTGCCGCGTGGCATTCAGCGGCACCGACGCCGCAAAGTGATTCAGTGCCTTGTCCGGCAGGTGATGTGCCTCATCAAAGATAAACAATGCATTTTCCGGCTCCGGCAGAATGGCACCACCGCCAAGGGCAAGGTCTGCCAGCACCAGGTCGTGGTTGGCCACCACGATGTCGGCATCATCGAGGTCTTTTCGGGCGTCGAAGAAGGCACAGCTGTCGAAATAGCTACAGTGGCGATTGGTACACTGACGATGGTCGGTGGTGACCTGGCGCCAGATGTCATCGGGTATCTGATCCGGCCAATGGTCGCGATCACCGTCCCACTTCCGGGACCCGTAACTGGCCAGCATGTCTTCAAAATAGGCCCGGGTGCCGGGTTCTTCCTTGCCGGGCCCATCCAGCAGGAACAGCGGCATGGTATCGCTGTCGCCGTTACCCTCGTCATGCAGGCGAGCTTCGAGACGAGACATACACAAGTAGCGGCCACGACCTTTGGCAAGGGTCCAGGTGAAATCCAGTTTGCTGTGCTTTTTCAGGTCCGGAAGGTCTTTGTGGACGATCTGATCCTGCAGGGCAACGGTCGCTGTTGATATCACCAGTGTCTTGCCAAGGGCACGGGCCACCGGAATGGCGGCAATCAAATAGGCCAGGGTCTTGCCCGTGCCTGTGCCCGCCTCCACCACGCAGGTGCCGGCTGGAGAGGTGCGCTGGCCGTCATTCTCGGTGATCTCGCCCATGTAGCGGGCAATCTCGGCGATCATCAGGCGCTGGCCATAGCGGGCACGGATGTCCTTGCCGGCCAACACGTCACGGTAGGTCTGCTGAATCTGCTGTTTGACGTCCTCGGTGAGTGCCATCAGTCGGGGCTCACCCAGTTGCGAACCACACCCACCCGGAAGCGACGGCCATCCATGCTCAGCTCCACGCCTTCCTCGGTAATCCGTTCGACGGTGATACCGGAAAACGACTCTCCGGGGCGCAGGTAGTTGTCATTGATCATGACCCGGCGGGCCGACGGCTCGGACGCATAGATATGGCTGTTAAAAATCAGGTCTGGCACCCTTTTCTGGAAGGAAAGTGGAAGCTCTACAAGGTGCGGCGCCGTCTGTGCGGTGGCACCGTCCCGCTCGCTGGGATTGACGGCACTTGGCGTTCGCGGCGTGGGCACAATCACCGTGGGTCGCTCCCGCTCATTCTCGTCACCGGTTTCCGCTACCGCATCCGCTGGAGAGTCGGTATTCGCTCCCGGTGTTGGAATCTCGATAGCACCCTCGAGCGTGTCACGGGTCGGCGGCGATTGTACACGTTCGGGCGTCGATACCTGGCCCGCAGGTTCCGGCTTGTCATCAACTATAACCGGTTCAACGGTGGGTGTGGGTGCGGGCGCAGCCACGCCAGCCGACGGGATTGTTTGATCCGTCAGGGAAGCCTGACGCCCCTGGGGCCAGAAGATCCAGGCCAATACAGCCGCGTTGAGCACCAGGCCCAGCGCAACCCACACCAGAATCGGAATCGATTTTTTCCGTGGTTTGTGGATCAGCTGTACCTGCTGGCCAAGGTCCGGAATCCGACCCTGCCGTCTTTCAGTTTCGGATTTCCGGAGAGCATCAAGGATATAGGACATGTCAGTTCACCATCCTTCCGGACGTCAGCCGGGGCACGGCGGATTCCAGGTCGTTATTCATCTGGATGATGGTCATGGCACCGGCAATGCCATCGACCGTCAGGCCTCTTTGCTGCTGGTACCAGCGGACCTGTTCTTCGATCGGCATACGGTTGACGCGGCTCTCTTCCTGCCGGCTTTCGGCGTATCGGCTGGCCAGTTCCATCATTCTTGAGCCCATCCAGATCTGCTCGGCCACCCTTTCATTACCCTGAGCGCTACCGGACGCATCGCCCAACGTGTACGCAGGCGCTTCCCAAAGTACGGTAAATTCGCCAAACCAATAGGGCTCCAGGCTGGAGAAGGTGACCTCCTGGCGACCACTCGGGAGTTCGATAGTGGCGCGATTATCCTGGAGGCCGCTCAGGACCGCATAGTGACTGTCCCCATTGCCGTTGCGAAGCTGAAGTATCGCCGGCCGGTCCAGAAACTCCAGGCTTCGGCGTGCGCCCTTGTTCTGCAGGCAACGCAGTCCCTGCCCCTCGGCAAACTCACACGCCACTGGGCTTTCCGAGGCGCGGTATTCCAACCCCCATAGTTCAAACAGCTCGCGAAAAGCCACTGGCAAAGAGATGGTCTGGTCCGGGAACTCAAATTCGGGCAGTGGTTCCTCCTCGCGTGAGTCACTGGTCTGCTCACTGGCTTCGGGAAGCTTTTCCGACAACTCGACAACAGGCATATCCAGCTCGACCCGTTCGATGGCGCCAGTAAGGGACCTTCCCTGATTTTCGGCGACAGCATCGGGCTCGGGTCCACCGCTCCCCGGAAGCCCTATGAACAGCCACGTGGTCATGATGATGGCCATCAGCAGGGCTGCAGCCAACATCAGCGCATGGGACTTTCGAGACGGCCCAGCGCGCCTGGGCAGATTCTGGCCGTTCACTTCCCGGGCAGCGTTACGGATATGGGGAGCAGTGATCTGGTGCTCGCCTTCGGCGTAGGCGCCCAGCAATGCACGGTCACTGATCAGGTTAATCAGTCTCGGTACACCATGGCTGGCGCGGTACAAAGCCCGGATCGCGCGATCAGTAAAGATCTCGCCCCGGAGGCCTGCCACGCTGAGCCGGTAACGCAGGTAAGCCTCTATCTCTGCTCGACCCAGGGCGTCGAGGTGATAACGGGCCGTTACCCGCTGATTTAACTGGCGGAGCTCTGGTAGCCCCAGAATCTCCTGCAGTTCAGGTTGTCCCAGCAACACAATCTGCAGCAGTTTTTTCTCAGCGGTTTCGAGATTGGTCAGCAATCGGAGCTGTTCAAGCACTTCGGCGGACAGGTTCTGGGCTTCATCAATCATCAGAACCTTATGGCGGCCCGCTGCATGGGCCTTGAGCAGGTCATCATTGATCAGTCCCACCAGTTCCTTGATGGATGATCCGACCGGATGGGCAATCTCAAGCTCATCGCAGATGGATGACAACAGCTCACGGGCAGACAACCTGGGATTGAGGATCAGTGCAATGTCTACATGATCAGGCACATTCTCGATGAAACAACGGCTGACAGTGGTCTTGCCCGTGCCGACTTCTCCAGTGATCACGATAAAACCGCCCTGCCCCTGCACGCCATACATCAGATGCGCCAGCGCTTCTTTATGGCGTTCGCTCAGATACAGATAGCGGGGGTCCGGGGCTATCGAAAACGGGGGCTCCCGAAAACCGAAGAAATCGTAGTACATGCGTGTCCAGTCAGGTGCTCAGGCGGAGCTTGCGGGAGCCGCCATCGGGCTCCCCGGCTATCGCGGTATCATACCGCCCGGCTCCCGGGGCTGTCATCTCATGAAGTGCCGGAATCCGCATTGCTTACCAGTCTCAGTTCAGCTGTAGAGCGGCGCTGTTCGGATTTCAAGCGGCGAATGCATCGCTCCAGGGTCTTGGAGATTCTGGCGTGGGAGCGAATCATTGAAATCTTGGGCCAGGTCGCACGCTCGCCCTGCAATATCATCTCCCGGACCCATGCCGGATCAGGGTTGGATAACATGCGACGGTAGTCACGAAGACGATACGTCGGCGAGATGGTGACATCCCCGGAATAGCGCTGCCCCATAATGGTGTACATCTGGCCCGCTACCTGCCGAAGCATTTCCGGCTGAACGCGTTTTCGCAGATAATCGAACAGGCCCTGGCCATGGAACTGGATTTCCGATTTCAGCAGGTGCATCGGCAGGTTGGCGACATTGATCTTTTCATCCCGGCCTCGCCGGTTCAGAAAAGGCACCACATGGGGATTGGTCTGGCTGACAATGGTGAAGTTCACGTCGTAAAGGTGCATCAGCCGTTCGATGGGCAAGTCGCTGACCACCGACCCGTCCACGAACTTCAGCCGCGACATGTAGGGCAGCACGTTGCCCTGAATGTCCTTCTTCATCAGCGGTACCGGCGGGAAGATACCCGGCACTGCCGCGCTGGCCAGCACGGCACTCCAGACCAACAGATAGGGTGACGTGTAGCCACACAACAAACGGGCTTTCTGGTGGGTCTGGACCGGTGACACACTGACGTTGATGGAACGCCCGGTCTTCTGGAACGCCTCTTCAAAGGTGTATTCCCCGATATTGGCACGCAGGCACGCCTTCAACTGCTCCTGATCCATCAGGCCGTCACCCCGGATGGCACTGAACAGCCCCCGCCATTTCCAGGCCCTCATGTCGTGGTTTTCAGGCACCAGCATGTCCGGTATTTCCGCATCGCTGTGGACACCCAGTATGCCAGCGATAATGGCGCCGATGCTGGAGCCGGCAATGACCTGCGGCAGCAGTCCTTTTTCCCAGAGTGCCTTAATAACGCCGAAATGGAACATGCCCAGCGTGGCACCGCCGCTGAGCAGCAAGGCCGGGCGACCGTAACTGGTCAGGGTATCGCGGAAGAACTGCAGCTTCTCGGCCACTGGGAATCCCGGTACTTTGGTGTCACACAGGAAATCGAGCGACTCGCAGACCTGGGTAATGTATTCCTCGATAAGATGCTTGGTGCCGACCCGTGAGCGGGTGTACAGGGCGGTATTACCCATGTTCCCCAGGTCGTGGTGCAGCCCTTCCCTGAGCGCGCGCTTCAGGCGCTCGAAATCATTCTGCTGCCGGTAGGTGCGGAGGTTGCTGAGCCGGTCGTAGATGAGCTCGTAATGGTAAAGGTCGGAGCCAAATTCCTCCTTCCACTCCACATTGCCCTCAAGGAAATCCAGCTCCAGCGCCGCGGCCTTCCAGACTTCGTAATTGGGCGCCTCCGCCAGCATTTTGCGGAATTTCCGGATGCGGTCATCAACCATCTGGTAAACCTCCGTTGTTCCAGCCGATTCGATGCGTCAGAAATCCTCGAGCATCAAATCCTCATTGTCATCGCTGGCAAAAGGATCATCTACGGTTCTGCCATCGTTGATCAGGTAAGCCCGCCGTTGCAGGTACGCGTTTCTCACGAACGTATAGCCGTCACCTGAGATGAACCCTTCCGCAGGGATCAGATCGGCACGCTTGTCAACAATCTGAAGCGCCCTTGCATAATAGACATCCGGCGTTTCAGCCAGGTCCCAGGCTGAGGGCAACAACAGGTTGTCGGATACAAACCCACCAAAGTCCCGCGGATTCGACGGCCCCAAAAACGGCAGCATCAGGTAAGGTCCAGAATCCAGGCCCCAGTAACCCAGGGTCTGGCCAAAGTCCTCCGGGCGCTCATGCAAACCAAACATGGTGGCCACATCAATCAACCCGCCCAGACCAAAAATCGTGTTGTAATTGAATCTCCCCACCGCCACGACGGCAGACTCCCCCTTCAATTGGAAGATACTGTTGGCTAGATTACGTATTTCAGTCAGGTTGTTGAAGAAATTGGTAACAGCACGGTCCGCAAAGCCTGGCATGACGGTGCGGTACCCTTTCGCAACGGGGCGGAGGAACCAGTTATCGATGGTTTCGTTGAAGGCATAGACCTTCCGGTTCCAGTCCTCATAAGGATCGACCTCGCCCGGAGGGGCATCAAGCTTTCGTTCTGCCATGTCGGGATCGACTGGCTGCACGGTTTGCGCGACCGCATTGCCTGAACACAGGCAGATAAAAATCAGGGCGCCGATTACTGGGTGCCGGAAAAAAAAGTCTCTCATCGTCAGACCTGAGGTTGTTAAAACTGTTGCTGTTCGTCGAAAATACCGGCGCTCTGCTTTTTTATTATTAACCCCTTGCTTCAGGAGTAGCCCCGATGTCAGTACCCGGGAATCTGGTTAGCACACTCTCCATGCCTTTGCGCTGGGGAGATATGGACGCATACGGCCATGCCAACAATACGGTTTATTTCCGCTTTTTCGAGGAAGCCCGCATCACCTGGCTGGCGTCCCTGGAGCTGGGCGCGGAAAATGACCCCGACGGTCCGGTCATTATAAAGACCAGCGCCACCTTTCTGAAGGAACTGGCCCATCCGGCAACGGTTGAGGTCAGAACATACGCCGACAAAGCCGGCAATACCAGCCTCGACACCTATCATACGCTGACCGATACCGAGACCGGCACACTCTACGCGGAAGGCTATGCGAAAATTGTCTGGTTTGACCGCACCAAACGCACGTCGATGGCACTGCCTGACAAACTCAGGGCGTTGGCGGCCAGTTAAGACCGCCTATCGCCACCCCATACCCTATCGGCGGCGAACCACAACGCTGCCGATGGAATAGCCTGCACCAAACGAACAGATCACGCCCAGTTCACCAGCGCCAAAGTCGTCCTTGTGTTTGTGGAACGCAATGATCGAGCCCGCGGAGCTGGTGTTGGCGTACTCATCCAGAATGACCGGCGCCTCTTTCGTGTCTGCGTCGCGCCCCAGCACCTTGCGGGCAATCAATTGGTTCATGTTCAGGTTGGCCTGGTGCAGCCACAGCCGCTTGAGATCATCCGGCGACAACGACAGGCTGGACAGCTGTTTGAGGATCGTCTCCGCCACCAACGGCGACACTTCCTTGAACACCTTGCGCCCCTGTTGCACGAACAGCTTGTCCGGCTTGTTAATGCCCTCTTTATCGCCCCGATTCAGGAAACCAAAGTTGTTGCGAATGTTATTGGAGTACTTGGTCACCAGGCTGGTTCCGAGAACCTCAAAGCCCTGCCCTTCCGCAACGTCGGCGTCTCTTTCCACCAGGATGGCGGTGCAGGCATCGCCAAAAATGAAGTGGCTGTCCCGGTCACGGAAATTCAGGTGGCCGGAGCAGATTTCCGGGCTGACCACCAGCACCGCCCTGGCCGTGCCATTCTCTACGGCGTTCGCCGCCGCCTGCAGCCCAAAGGTCGCGGAACTGCACGCCACGTTCATGTCGTAGGCAAAACCCACGATGCCCAACGCGTCCTGAACCTCAACGGAAATAGCCGGGTACGGGCGCTGCATGTTGGAGCAGGCGACAATAACCGCATCGACATCGGCCGCGGTCTTGCCGGCCTGTTTGAGAGCCTCTTCGCAGGCTGAGAGCGCCATCTCGCATTGCACCGAGGCTTCTTCGTTGGGTCGGTCCGGTATGTTCGGGCACATCCGTTCAGGGTCGAGTATGCCCTGCTTGTCAATCACGTGGCGACGCTTGATGCCAGACGCTTTTTCAATAAAAGCGGACGAAGACGGCTGCAGGGGCTCAAGATCGCCACTGGCAATATCGTCAGCGTGACGTGCGTTGTGAAGTTCGACGAAGGCATTGAATGCCTCCACCAGCTCTTCGTTGGTAATGGTTGCTGGCGGTGTGTACAACCCGGTCCCGCTGATAACGGCTCTAATCACGCTAACCCCACGTCATAGTTGTAAAAACAAACAATCTAACTGCACCAATATTGCCCAAATACTAACACAGTCTAAACGTTTTGCCCGCAAACATGACCGGCTTACACGCGCGTCTGCTCCCACTGCCTGTCCAGGCGCTTGACCGATACCGGCACGGCCGTGCCCAGCTGTTGTGCAAAGAAAGAGACCCGAAATTCCTCAAGCATCCAGCGATAGAGCAATAGCTCCGGGTCCCTTACCCCCTGGCGTTGCTGCTCATCGCGTTTGCTGGCGTAGCGGGACCAGAGCGGCTCCATGGTGTGCAGGAACTCCCGCTCCCGCCCGAGCTCCCTGGGCATTTTCTCAAAACGGATGCTGGCTGCCTCGAAATAGCGTCCAAAATGGGCAAGCCATTCCGGCGGCGTGGCAACAATAAAACCCGGATACACAAGATTTTGCAGCTGAAACTTCAAGTCCGCCATACTGTTCGCGAGCGCGAGGTTGATTTTGCCCTTGAGCTGTTTCATCACGCCATGATAGCCCGTCATGGCCTGGTGCAGCCGCTCGTCAGCCAGCTCAAGTGCCGGCACGAACTCTGCCCTTCCGGCGTTAAACGCGTTCTCGAACGCATTTTCGTCCCGGGGCACGTCGTCGGGCACAAAATGCTGCATCGCCGTGGCCAGCAACAGGTCGTCCAGCAGCACCCGGGCCTTACCGACCGGCGCGAACATCAGCGCCGATGACTTGAAGTGCGGTAGCCGCCGCTCCATGTCCTCCAGCGTATTACCCAGCCGAATCAGGATCAGCCGCGCCACCGCCTTGCGAGTTGCGTCCTCCGCCGTAAGCCGGTCCAGGAACCGTGTCTGGCGAACGGAATCCCCCGTGTCTTCCAATGCCGGGTATACGGTGACTTCCATACCGCCTTTTTCTGTCCTGACGGATTCGGGCAGCGATCCGAAATCCCAGCCCGTTGACTTGCTTACTGGTTCGGCCGATGACTCCCTTCGGGTTGCCGATGACAGGGCCGCCTCTGCCCGCTCTTCCAGTTCGCTTTGCAGCTTTTCGGTTTCCCGCCCCTCGGCGATGGGCTTGCCCGCATCATCAACAACCCGAAGATTCATTCGCAGATGCTTCGGCAGGTCCTTCTGTGGCCAGGCATCGGGGTCAATCCTGACACCGGTCATTCGCCGGAGCTGTTCGCCCAGCTGCAGCGCCAATGGCTCGTTTGAAGCCTGAAGATTTTCCAGGGCCGCATCCACGAAATCCGGTACCGGTACAAAGTTGCGCCTCAACGCCTTCGGAAGGCCTTTGACCAGTGCGATGCACTTCTCCCTCAAGAGCCCCGGCACAAGCCATTCAAGCCGCCGCGCCGGAAGCTGTTTCAGGGCCATCACCGGTGCCTGGAGCGTAACGCCGTCGCGCTCGCTGGTGGGTTCGAACTCATAACTCAGGGGATATCTCACCCCTTCCCACTCCAGATAATCCGGATACAGTGAGCCCGCCTGCTCATCCACCGGGCGCTGGAGGATATCGGCCTCCGTCAATTCCATGTCACGGAGCTGGTCGGCACTCAGCTGCTTCCACCAGCTTTCGAAATGACGGCCGCTGACAATATCCGCTGGCAGGCGCTGGTCATAGAACGCCACCAGCACTTCGTCCTCAACCAACAGGTCCCGCCGCCGCGTTTTGCGCTCCAGGTTTTCAACGGTGTCCAACAGTTCGCGGTTACGGGCAATAAAGGGCGCCTTGGACTGGTAGTCGCCTTCCACCAGGGCACGGCGGATGAACAGGTTGCGACACTCCTCCGGGTCCACCTTACTGTAGGGAATACGGCGTTTGGCAATAATGTCCAGGCCGTAGAGACTGACCTTTTCATACCCCATGACCTGGGCACGTTTCTGTTCCCAGTGGGGTTCGAAGAAGTGATGCTTCACCACATGCCCGGCCAGGGGCTCGATCCACTCCGGCTCAATCTTCGCCACCACCCGCGCAAACACGCGGCTGGTTTCGACAATTTCCGCCGCCACAATCCACTTCGGGCCGGTTTTCGACACTTTTGAGCCCGGAAAGATCATGACCTTACGGTTGCGGGTGGCCAGATACTCCTTCTTTTCAAGCTTCACCGCCACCTGGCCCAGCAAACCCGCAAGAATGGCTTTGTGCAAAGACTCGTAACTGGCCGCATCTCTGTTCAGTTTCAGTTTCTGCTCACGGCAAATCAGCGTCAGTTGCCGGTGAATGTCGCGCCATTCCCGCATCCGCATCCACGACAGAAAGCTCTTCTGGCAGACCTTTTTCAGCTGATTCTGGGACAGTTCCTGGCGCTGTTCCTCGTAGAAATTCCAGATATTCAACAAGGTCAGGAAATCCGATTCCTTGTCATTGAACGGCGCGTGGGCCTGATCGGCAGCCTGCTGTTTGTCCTGGGGACGCTCCCTCGGGTCCTGAACGCTCAGGCCGGCAATGATCACCAGCGTTTCCGCCAGACTGCCCTGTTCCGAGGAGGTCACCAGCATGCGCGCCAGCCTTGGGTCCAGCGGCAGGCGTGCCATGGTACGGCCAAGGTTTGTCACACGGCGCTTGTCATCAACGGCTCCAAGCTCTTCGAGCAATTTGTAGCCATCGTTGATCAGGCGACGGTCCGGTGGCTCCAGGAACGGGAAATGGCGGATATCCCCGAGCCCCGAGGTGGTCATCTGCAGAATAACCGAGGCCAGGTTGGTGCGCAGGATCTCCGGGTCGGTGTACTCGGGCCGGTTGATGAAATCGGTTTCGTCGTAAAGCCGGAAACAAATCCCCGGAGCCACCCGGCCACAGCGCCCGGCACGCTGGTTGGCGCTGGCCTGGGACACCGGCTCAATGGGCAGGCGCTGGATTTTGGAACGTACGCTGTAACGGCTGATACGGGCCACGCCGGTGTCGATGACATAGCGTATGCCGGGCACGGTCAGGGAGGTCTCCGCGACGTTGGTGGAGAGCACGATCCGACGCCCCCGGTGGCCCTGGAATATCCGGTTCTGTTCCTGGTTACTGAGCCGAGAATATAATGGTAGAACTTCGGTATGGCGCAGCTCGGCGTGTCGCAGTACCTTGCTGAGGCTGCGAATTTCCCGCTCGCCGGGCAGGAATACGAGTACGTCGCCCGGTGGCTGCTTTTCTGCACGTTCGTGCTGTTCGATTTCCTCCATCGCACGCAGCACGCCATCCGTCCAACCCTGGTCCCGATCGTCCTCATCGCCGGTGAGAGGACGGTAACGCACATCTACCGGATAGGTTCGCCCGCTGACTTCGATGACCGGCGCGCCACTAAAGAACTCGCTAAAGCGTTCCACTTCGATGGTGGCGGAGGTGATGATGACCTTCAGATCAGGCCGTTTCGGCAACAGTTGCCGCAGGTAGCCCATCAGAAAGTCGATATTAAGGCTGCGTTCGTGGGCCTCATCAATAATCAGGGTATCGTAACGATCCAGGAACCGGTCGTGCTGGACCTCCGACAGCAGGATGCCATCGGTCATGACTTTGACCCGCGACTGGTCGGACGTGGTGTCGGTAAAACGTACCTGATACCCCACCTGCCCGCCAGTCTGCTCTCCAAGCTCTTCAGCAATACGACCGGCTACGGTACGGGCGGCAATCCGGCGGGGTTGGGTGTGGCCGATCAGCCCGCGAATACCCCGACCGCTGTTCATGCAGATCTTGGGGATCTGGGTGGTCTTACCGGAACCGGTTTCGCCGGCAATAATCACCACCTGGTTCTGTTCAATGGCCTCACGGATATCATCGACCCGTTCAGACACTGGCAGCGATGACGGAAAGGTGGCCGGCTTATGCAATGCCTGGCGTTCCGTGACACGCGCCTGACCCCGATCGAGCCATTGCGCCATCTTCTCCAGGTCCTTTTGCCCCGGACGCCCTTTTTTCCGGGCGACCAACTTGTGAATACGGGCGGCTTCCAACTGGTTGCAGGCATCCAACTGCTCCATGATGGCTTTTACGGCGGCCTTGCTGTCTGGCGTATTCGTGGACTGTTCCGGGGGGGCTTGCGTCATCGGTCCGTTTTACCGTTGTTGGATCTTGGATACCCGGTTCGCTTCGGGCGTGGCGACAGTCTAACGATATCCCGCGCCTCATTAATCGAGTAGGAGGGGGAGTTACCTCCCCCGTCCTCTCACACCACCGGGCATACGGTTCCGTACCACGGCGGTTCATGGTCGGCTCTGAAGCCGAGTCATCGTATCCAGCAAGCTTACCAGAGACAGACGGTCGAATACCCTCTTAGGCAGGGCCGCGTTCATATGAGTCGCGCCACTGTTCCACCAGGGTCCACGACCATTGGTCGCGCTCCTCCAAGCCCTTATCTCAGTCAAGCCTAGCCGTACCAGGTTGCGGGCCCGCGTGCGGGTCCGCTTCCACTGCTGCCACAGGATCAGGCGAAGCCGCCGTCTTATCCAGCCATCCAGGGCTTCGACCGAACGCTTCGAGGCGGTCAGGCGATAGTAATTTGCCCAGCCTCTCAGCACCGGGTTCAGGTTCCGGATGGTGGTCGTCAACGACTGTCCCCGTGACCGTTTCAGCAGGGGGCGAAGCTTGGCCATGAAGGCCTTCAGGCTTTTGGGCGCGACTCTCAACCGGACCTGACGTTTATGCCAGCTCACGCTGTAACCCAGAAAGCTCCGACGCCAGGGGCGGTCCACGGCGCTTTTCACCGTATTCACCTTCAGGCGCAAGCGCGTTTCCAGGAAGTGGGTAATACTGGCCATCACCCGTTCGCCGGATCTTTTGCTGCTGACGTAAATGTTGCAGTCGTCCGCATAGCGGCAGAACCGGTGTCCCCGCCGCTCCAGCTCCCGATCCAGTTCGGTCAGGAGCACGTTAGAGAGCAAGGGCGACAGGGGGCCGCCTTGCGGCGTGCCTTCCCGTCTCGGGCTGACCAGTCCTCCTTCGAGCATGCCGGCTTGCAGGTAACGCCGGATCAGGGTGAGTATCCGCCGGTCGGCTATGCGACAAGCCAGCAGGCTCATCAGCACATCGTGGTTGACCCGGTCAAAGAACTGGGCCAGATCCAGATCGACCACCCAGCGGTGGCCGTCGTTGATGTGTTGCTGCATCGCCTTGACCGCCTGGTGGGCACTTCGACCGGGGCGGAACCCATAGCTGTGATCCGAGAAGGTCGGTTCCAGCGTCGGGCTCAGCACCTGGTGAAGGGCTTGTTGGATCAGGCGGTCCTGCACCGTTGGGATACCCAGTGTCCGCTCCCCGCCTTGCGGCTTGGGGATACTGACCCGGCGGACCGGTTGAGGATGGTAGTCTCCGGCCAACAGCCGCTCGCGCAGCGTTGGCCAATGCTGTTGCAGGTGGCCCTTCAGGGCCATCACCGGCATCTGATCGACACCGGCGGCACCCTTATTGGATACCACCCGCTGATACGCACGCATCAGGTTCGGGCGCTCAAGCACCTGTTCCATCAGCGTGTTCGGCTCCGCGTTCGTCCACGAGTGAGCCCCCGCGTCTGCCTCGACACGGACTTCAGTCTCTGCCGGATACCGTCCAGCGCCTTCCTGAATGCCCTGCCCCATCCGGGTCGCTTCTGTCTTCATAAGCACACTACGAGAACTCATCGCCTACTAACGGCCAACCATGTTCGGCCCTTCCGTACGCGGTGACGCACCTACTATGGCCTCGGCTGAGTTCTGGCTCCCCATCCCCACCTCTCGCGAAGTGAGTAGCACAGCGGCAGAGAACCAGACTTCCCAGGGTAAGACGCGTGACCTTCACACTTATGCCCGCCGCATTTACGTCCACACCTTCCGTGCAAGTACAGGGCTTTGACGATAGTTGACGCCTTACCCGGTGTGACCGCCTCATATGCGATTTCTGTTCGTCAGGCCAGTGCTTTGCCTGCGGCTTCCTTCAGATTCCATCTCACGATGGACACCCTTGCCGTCCGGCTAGTGGTTCCCCTTGCCGGGTCCACAGGGGACTTGCACCCCCAAGTCATCCGGCCAGCACCACCTGTACCGGAACAGCGCCCGTCAAGGCGCTACGCGCCATGCCTGGCGCACAACGGAAAAACCCCGCCGAGGCGGGGTTCACATCATCCGTTCGGGGCGATTAAACCGCCCGCACGAACCGGTTACTTGCTGTTGGCTTCGTCACGCAGCTCGCGCCGCAGGATCTTGCCTACGTTGGTCTTCGGCAGTTCATCGCGGAACACGAAGGATTTGGGGACCTTGTAAGCGGTCAGGCGTTCGCGGCAGAACTCTTTCAGTTCATTTTCAGTAACACCTTCCGCGGTTGCCACCAGGTAGACCTTAACCGCCTCTCCACTCTTGTCATCGGGAACACCGACAGCGGCACACTCAACCACTTTCGGATGACCACTGACCACGTCTTCAATCTCATTGGGGAAGACATTGAAGCCAGACACGATAATCATGTCCTTCTTGCGGTCGACGATGCGGATGTAGCCATCTTCCTGGATAAGGGCAATGTCACCCGTCTGCAGGAAACCGTCGTCAGTGAAAGACTTCTGGGTGTCTTCCGGACGCTGCCAGTATCCGCGCATCACCTGTGGCCCCTTCACACACAATTCGCCGGGCTCGCCAAGAGGCGTTTCGTTGCCGTCGTCGTCGATGGTTTTGATTTCGGTGCCGGGAATCGGCAGGCCAATGGTGCCAAGCTGGATCGCGCTGTTCGGATTGAAGGTGACAACCGGAGAGGTTTCAGTCATGCCGTAACCTTCACTGATTTCACACCCTGTAACACGCTGCCACATCTTCGCGGTGTCGCTGGTCAGCGCCATGCCGCCGGACGACGTCAGTTTCAGGGCACTGAAATCCAGGGCCTTGAATTCTTCGTTGTTGCACAGCGCCACGAACAGCGTGTTCAGCCCCAGGAATGCGGTGAAACGATGGTTTTTGAGCTCTTTCACAAATCCGGGGATGTCACGGGGGTTCGGGATAAGAACGTTGTGGGCGCCAGCTTCAAGCATGATGCCGCAGTTCAGGGTGAACGAGTAGATGTGGTAAAGCGGCAGCGGAGCAATAACCACTTCCGTGCCTTCCTCCACCGAATCTTCCATCATCGGCCGAGCCTGCAGGAGGTTGGCGACCAGATTGCCGTGGGTCAGCATCGCGCCCTTGGCCACACCGGTGGTGCCACCGGTGTACTGCAGAACGGCGATGTCGTCTTTCTTGCACTCCACCGGGGAGAATTTTTCCCTGGCCCCTGCACTGAGCACCGCCGGGAGTTTGTGAGCCTGGGGCAGGCTGAATGCCGGCACCATTTTCTTCAGGTGCTTCACGGCGGCGTTCATCAGCGTACGCTTCAGCGGCGAATGCATGTCGGCAATTTCGGTCACAATGACATGCTCGATGCCGGTATGAGGAAGCACTTTCTCTGCGTTATGGGCCATGTTCGCCAGCACTACAAGCGCCTTGGCACCGGAATCATTGAACTGGTGTTCCATTTCGCGAGTGGTGTACAGCGGGTTGGTATTCACCACGATCAGGCCCGCGCGCATGGCCCCAAACACTACGACAGGGTACTGGGACACGTTGGGCATTTGCACCGCAATCCGGTCGCCCGGCTTGAGGTCGGTCTTGTTCTGCAGCCAGGCGGCAAAATTCCGGCTCTGGGTGTCCAGGTCGCGATAGGTGAGCGTGGCGCCAACGGCGCTGAACGCGGGGCGGTCAGCGTACTTGTTCACGGCCTGATCAAATACGTCAACCATGCTACTGTATTTATCCAGGTCTACGTTCAGGGACACGCCAGCGGGGTATTTGTCCTGATAGAACTGCTCAAAATCCATCACCATCTCCTGTTTGGCATTTGTGCTTATAATGTTTACCAATGTCGTTTTGGTCAAAAAATCAACCAGACAAAAGTATCAGCCTCGAAAAGTCGGGAGAGAATAGCAGTTTTGTGAACGATGAGGTAGTTTTCAAAGCAGAACTGTAGCGGTTGTAGCCACCAACCTAATCACACCAACACTGGAGCCCATCATGAGCGACACTTTGGACACGCTTGAGAACATCACCTACGACGAACTCCAGGAAGGCGACTCCGCAACCTATGTGAAAACACTGACCGAGGACGAACTGGTGTTGTTCGCTGCTGTCTCCGGAGATGTGAACCCGGTCCACCTGGATTCGGAGTTTGCCGCCGACTCCATGTTCCAGGAACGGATTGCCCATGGCATGTGGAGCGGCTCACTGATTTCCGCGGCCCTGGCCACCGTGATGCCGGGCCCCGGCACCATATACCTGGAACAGAGCCTGGCGTTCAAGCGCCCGGTAAAGCTGGACGACACCCTGACGGTGACATTGACAGTACTGGCCAAGGAACGCAAAAACCGCGTAACCCTATCCTGCGATGTCCGCAACCAGAACGATGAGCGGGTGGTGACCGGTGAGGCGAAAGTGATCGCTCCTACCCAAAAGATGTCCCTGAGCAAGCCACAGCTACCAAAAATTACCATAGCGCACTAGCGTATACGGGCCACTGAATTAACCCGGCAGGAAATCGATGGGGAATCGCACCGTCCTGGGTTCCACATCGTCCTGGCCAAAATTGAACAGGCGCACGCGCATGGCAATGCGTTGCTCCAGGCTTTGATTGCCCAGCTCGGAGCTCACCACCTCGCAACGCGATACTGACCCATCCGGTTCGATCACCAATTCCAGCATAACCTTACCTTCCAGCGTCGGGTCCTGACGCAGCTCGCGTCGGTAGAGGGAGTAGAGTGACGTTTTCTGGGCGTCGAACACCTGGCGGATGTTGCTCATGCCCCGCTGCCCCGGTCCGCCGGTGGGCTCCGGCGCAGCTTCTGGTACTGCTTCCTGCGCCACCTCCACGTTTCGAACCTGATGGCCAGCCACTGCCACCTCAGTTTCTGGCGCGGCTTCCCGAGTGACGCCGCCGCTGCCAGCAAGCGCCCTGCCGGGGTCAGTTTCGGCACCGAACAGATCTCCATCGCCGCTTGCGGTCTCGGCATCGACGTTGGCCGCCAGGGTGTCCACGGCGTCCGGCTCTGGAGCCCGCATACTGGCAAGTTGGTCCTGCATTGCCATCAGACCCGACCTGGAGGCGGTTTCACGCGCCTGCTCGACCGTTTGGGAAGGAGCGGGTGTCGGGCGCACAGGCTCGGGTGGGGGCACCTCTTCAGCCAATTCCGGCTCCACCGCTTTGGGTTCTGTACTTTCAGGTTCGGGCTCGGGCTCAGATTCCGGAGCCGGCTCGGGTTCAGGTTCAGGTTCAACCTCAGGCACTGGAATCGGCTTTGGCGCCTCGCGTTGCTCTACCAGTCGCGCCAACTGGGGCGGAATCTTCTCCGCCTCGGTGCGGTCGGGTTCCGGAAGCTGAAACGCCGGAATAAGCAGCGCAGGAGGCAGAAAGACCGCCACCATCACCAACAATGCCAGCACAAAACGGCGGTTTTCTCCCTTTTCCGCGCCCCATGGCAATCCGGATGAAAGGTGTTTGGTCGCGAAATTGTTGGGAGACACCTTTTTGAGAGAAAGGTCCTGACGCTCAGCCATTGCCGACCTCCTTCGCCGACTCAACGGCCAGCCGGACCTGCCGGAAGTCTTCATCGATGCAGGTTTGCATGATCTTTCTCAATAACCGGTAGTCGGTGGCGCGCCCTGCCATGATGGTCACCTCATAGCCCTGCTCCGGCACCTGGCCCCTCCGGTTACGCACCCAGGCAAGCTCATCCGCCAGCCCACCGATGGTGCTGTCCCCGGTTTCAATGCCATCCAACCGTGCAACTTCCCGGCCCTGCACGAGAATGGACCGGCCGATTACCTGGACCATCAGGGTTTCGACCGCCTCCTTGTCCGCGGTCGATTGCGGCAGTGGGACATCGGCCGTGTTCTGCATAACCTTTACATCGGACGAGTTCACCATCAGGAAGAACACCAGGATCGTGAAGATGTCCATCAGGGACACCAGATTCAGGCCTCCCGGGCGGTGCATACGGCTGTAGTGGCGCTGGATACGACGGGCACGGCGGGAGGTCTTCATGCACCCTCCCCTTCGACCGATAACGTCCGGTTTTCAGGTGCGTCTGCCAGTGCCACATCCGGGAAAAGCTCTCCCTTCACCACACTGGCCGCAACAACTGCCGGATAGGAGCGGAGCGTATCCATCGCAGTCACCAGAGTCTGATAGTCGATGTCCGGGCTGACCTCCAGAACGATGTCAGTCTTCTCCGGCACCCGCTTCTTGATCTGCTTGAGAGTTTCCCTCAGGCCGTCGAAGTCCTGTTCCCCCTCAATCAACGGCAGGGTCCGGATCACGCCTCTCTCACTGTCCAGCACTTCCAGGCCCTGGGGTATCAACGCCACCACCAGCCGCAGTTCGTCAGCCTGTGGCGACTCACCCGACTCCATCCCGGGAAAGTCGAGCTCAATCATACGAATCTGGCTAAAGACCATGCCCAGCAGCAATACCGGGACTAACACGATCATCAGATTCAGGAATGGCGTGATATCCAGTTCCGGATTACTGACAAGCCTGCGATGTTTTCGTCTCATGCGGCAAACCCTGGCTCAGGCGGATTGGGGGGCGGGCTGCTCGGAGATAATGTTCAGCAGCTTCACCCCGGCCATCTCGAAACTGTCGACGATTTCATTGGTACGGGTCTGAAGCAGTGCATGAAACATCAACAGGGGAATGGCCGACATCAGCCCGAACGCCGTGGTATTCATGGCAACGGAGATACTTTCCGACAACAGCGACGCCTTCTGGGACGGATCTGCAGCGGCCACTGCCGTAAACGCGGCGATAAGGCCGATGATCGTGCCCAACAAGCCCAGGAGTGTCGCGATGTTGGCCAGGGTTGCCAGGTATTGGGTACGTTTCTCAAGACGGGGCAAGACTTCCATCAACCCCTCTTCCATGGCGTACTCAACATCTTCGCGGGAGTGATTATTCAGTAGCCGACCAATGCCGGCGCTCATGATCGACGCGATGGCACTGTCAGAGCCTGTCGCGGCTTTCATCGCCCGCTGGTAATCCCGCTTCCTCAGCAGCGGCAGTATGCCCTTTTCAAAGGCAAGCCGGTTCCGGCGGCGCACCGAAGCGAGATAGATGAAACGCTCAACGGTAATCGCCAGGCCGATGGCCAGCACAATGGCAATCGGATACATGAAGGGACCACCTTCCTGAAAAAAACGAACAACAGTTTCCAGCATATTCAGACTCCCGGTTCTCTACTGCAGGGAAAGAGTGGAATCCAACAATGGATTCAGGGTTTCACGAAACGTCCGGTGACGCTCAAGGGTCAGCGGGTCCTTGGGTTCGAGCAGTTCCTCGCTTCCGGCATCCAGTTCAGCGCGTGAACGCCGCGGCAAGGTCGGCGGCTGCCAGGGCAGGATATAAAGCACGCCGGGATCATCGTCTCCGGTATGGTGGTTGATTCCCTCCACGCCCAGTGCGACGGTGTTATCCGCGGCCTGAGACACAACCGCTTCCGAGGCATTGGACGCCTCATTTGCAAAGGCCATGAACGGGGTAAGCATCAAGCTCATCCCGGCCGTCGCCAATCGTCGATAAAAGCGCATTCAGTCCAGCCTTCTTTCAAGGTCCGCAATCCATCCGGCCACCTGCTTCTCCTCGGTGCCCGCCAACTCGCGGTAACGGCGGTAGTGAGTCAGTGCGCCATCCAGATCCAGCAGATACAGCTCTGAGATAACAGCAAGGTTGTAATGCAGTTCGGCGGTAACCGGGGAGTGGCTGAGCCCCGTCTCCAGCACCGTCACCGCCTCCTCAAATCGTCCCTGTTCTCGCAGTAACAATGCCAGGTTGTTGGCCGTGAGCGCGTTGCCCGGGTTCATATCAAAAGCCTCACGGTACCGTTCGAGGGCCTCTTCCTTGCGTCCCTGCTGGTGTGCCTTCCAGGCCTGACGTGCCAGTTCACTGGCCTCGGCGGTGTTGACGACCACCGGCTCCGGCCTGGGCTGGCTGGCGCACCCCGCTAGCAACGCGAGACACCCAGTGAGCAGAACCGCACGTGCTGTTTCAGGCATCATCGTTGACCTCCTCATTCCACGTCATCCAGCGCACCTCCCGGTCGTACCTGCCGGGGAACAGGTCCGCCAGAACTTGCAGGCTGCGTTCCATCCACTCATCAAACCTTCCGTCCGCCAGGCGTTGATGATTCCTTGCGTGCAGGTCAATAGCCTTCTCTTCGAACGGGTAGGCCTCTTCTTCAAGCAACATCCGGTACTGGGTTGCCTCAAGGTCGCTCAGATTCGCCGGCGCTTCTGACGTCATGAGATCCTGCGCCATCACCCGGTACAGCTCTGCCCGACGGAACAGAATTTCCGAACCTGCGCCCTCGCCAATCAGCTTCTCAGCTTGTGAGAGACGTTCCCGCGCAGCCGAGAGGGCCGCTTGTTTGCGCCCCAGGGATTCGGCCAATGGAATCTGTAGCGGAACATCGGCAAACCGCTCGGACTCCTCCGCCCCCAGCACGATGGCTGCCCGCCCAGCCCACGTCAGCGTGTCTTCCGAATGCCACTGGCTGGCGAGCTCTCGCTCTACCAACTCGATTCGATATCGCCGCGGCTCCACATCGTCGAGCACAAGACGCTGGCGCAGGGTCTGACTAAGGATATGGCTCTCGGAATCGGCAGCAGCGGAATCGCGGTTGAGCCACACGACGTAGATGCGATTGCGACGCGCATGGGCCTCTGCCTTGTGATACAGCTCAGCCGCCCTCAGTTGCTGATCCCAGGACGGCGACTCTCCTTCGTCGGCACGCATGATTTCATCCGCCGCGCGCACCCATTGGCCCGATGACTGATAGGCAAACACCAGCTTTTCGCCTACGGTTGGGGTCAGGTCATGCTGAGGGTAATCCGTGCAAAATCGGGTCAGTTCATTAACGGCAGCCTGCCAGCGCTCTGCCTTCAGAAGTGTATTCGCTGCGTCGTAACGGCCCTTGATCGCAATGTCCGACCCCGGAAACGCAGACTCCACACGCTGAAAATGCGCCACGGCGGTGTCAATGCGGCCCTCGCTCGCCGCTTTCTCCCCCTGGTAGTAGATGCTGCTGGCTAGTTGCCGTTTCAGACTGTCGGTATCTTTGGCCCGCCCTTCCTGTAACAGCCCCTCTGAAATCAGTGCCAGTGCTTGACGCCAGGCATTTTCAGCAAGCCCATAAGACGCCATCGCCAGGTTCGCCTCACCGGCTGCGACCCAGGCACTGTAGCGTTCGGCTGGGCTGACCAACGGATGGGCTATGGCAAGCTCGGCAAACCGATGGGCGTCAGCATAACGATGCTCCGCGAGCATTCGGTTGGCGATATCCGCCGTCAGACCAGCCTGACGTTCGTCCTCTGGGAACTCAGCCGCGAAGCGGTCGGCGGCTGCAGCCAGGTCGTCCAGTGTCGCGGGAAGTGAATTGCGATTGTCCAGCGCATCACGCTGAATTACGATGGCAGCCCAGGCGGCATCCGCCGCCCCCGGATACTCTTTTGTCTCATGATCCGTGTCATAAGCCGCACGCTGGTAATGCTTGAAGGCGTCAGTGTGGTCACCTGCCTGCAGGAACGCATCACCGGCCATGCGAAGAACGTCTCCCTTCTGGCCGCTCCGGCCAGCCAACTGACTGTAGTAACCCCCAGCCAACCGGAAAGATGCCACTTGGCGCTCCACTTGCCCCTCTTCGGCCTGATCATAGTGATAGTCCGCCAGTGACCGGCTGAAATTCTGCCAGCGTTCCTGATCCGCTTTCGCGAGTTGCTGGTAACGGGCATCGCCGGCAAATGCCTGGACATACTCAGCCCTGGCGGCCCTTGCGCGATCAGTTTGCCCCGCCATGCGCCAGACATCCACATTCTGGGCCAGAAAGGCCGGTACGGCGTTATGCGCCTGGAAATCGCGAACAAAGGCATTGTTCACCGCCACGCTGTCTTCAAAACGCCGGTTGCTGGCGTAGTAATCTGCCAGCCTGTCGTACAGCAGGTACCCGAAGCCCTTGCCACCCGCATCGGTCAACCAGCTTGCCAGGGATTCAACGCCCCGGTCTTCCGCCGCCATCAGAGCGACAATCCTGAAGGTGTCGTCAACCAGTTCAGCGTCGCTGGCAGGAATGCGGCGAAACCCACTGGTTTCCTCACCGACACCGTCCAGTACCGCCAGGAACGTCTTTGCGGCCCTTGTCCGGCCAGAAGACCCTTGCTTGTACTGGCTCCAGCCCTGCATATATCGGGCCTTGGTTTTCAGGCTATCGGTGCCGTCACTCGAGATCACACGGCTGTACTCGGACTCAGCCTCGGCATAGTCTCCCGCCGAAAACGCTGCCTCGGCAATGCGGAAGCGGGCCTCAGGTACCAGGGAGGACGAAGGATACAGACCAACCAGTTGGCGTAACCGGTCAATAGACTCCTCCGCCTGCCCCGTGTAGGCATGAGCCTTCGCCATCTGGTATAGCAATTCATCAAGCCGGCCCTGGTAGGCGCCCCTGTCGAGAATGGATTCGTAACTTTCCAGCGCCTGCCGGTATACCTGTTGTTCGCGTTCTTCGCTGAAGCTGACGTCCTCGTCAGTCACCTTCTGGATATTGGAAAGTCGGTTAAGTGCATCAATGCGTACTTCAGGTTCATCAGAGTGTTCAAACAATCGCTGGTATCGACGGGCAACTTCTGTTGGCGATATGGCCGGCATCGGTCGGGACTGGAATTCCAGAAAAACCGGGCGCATATCAGCGATGGTTTCGCCGTCGCGACCGAGCTCTACCCGGAAAGATTCCTGTGCCTGGGCACTCGCCGCGAACGCCGTAAACAGCACCGTCAGGGAAATTGACACCACTGGCTTCATTGCTGACCTCGCTCAAGGTTTTCCAGGGCCAGATACTCGTACAGGTGGGCAATCTGCTGCTCGGTCCGATCCAACGCAAACGCCATACGGTGATCCTGCTCTTCGACATAGGCCAGAGCCAGTTCATCCAGTTCCGACTCTGCCCTGCTCAGAAGTGCATCGGCCGTGCGACGAACCGTCCGTATCCGCTCCAGCGCATGGTCGGTGCGTGTCACCAGTTCAGTGAGCTTGCGATCTTTCTTTTTCAATCTTCCATCAAGCCTGCCAACGGACGCTTTCAGATCGGCCAATGTCCTGGCTACACCTTTCAGCGCCTCTTGTTGTGCAGGAGAGATGGTCCGGGCTTTCAGGTTCGCCAACCGCTGCACCAGCTCTTTGATTTCTTCGTTGAAGGGACCGCCATCAACGTTGTGCCCCACAGGCCCCAAACGTTCACTGATGGCCCCCCGAAAAACAGCAAGGCTGTCTTCCCGCTGATTCAGTGTTTGCCTCATCTCCTTCAGTTCAGCCACCCGGTTGACGGCGGCCTGGGCAGCGGGCTGCTCAATGAAACGAATCAGATAGGCAGTACGGGGCTGTGTGAGCGTACGGTTGTCGGCAAGGAACCATTGGGCCTCAGAGTTCCGTGCGTCCAGTACCAGCGCCTGATACGCACCTTTCTGACGGATCTGGTCAGCCAGTTTGCGAAGGGTCACCCGTTCACTTTCATAGGACGCATTTGCTGCCAGATAAGCTTCACCCGCCTGCCCCAGGTAACCGGCGAGGTCGTACCCCCTACCCGTTCCAAGCCAGGCATTGGCCACACCGGGATAGGCCAGTGGGTACTTTTTGGCGCGATGCCAGGACTGCATTGCCGCCCGCTGGTTGCCACTGGCAGAGAGCGCAAGACCGTGAAGGTAGAGGCCATGGGATGTGCTGTAGCTTTCCAGGGAGATTTTCTCCAGGAAGCCGATGGCCTTTTCGTAGTCTCCGTGATCGTAAGCAAGGTAGCCGGCGCGAACCAGTAGTCGGCTTCTGAGTTCCTGGCTGCGTTGGCTGTCGACGTCTTCTTCGGACATGGCCAGAGCCACTCGAAGTGCAACCAGTGCTCGCGATGGATTCCGGTCCTGCCTGCCGTAGTCAGCCGCAATGTTCATGTAACCCAGCGCAGCCCAATAGCCTGGCTCCATGGACGCCAGCACCTTCCCGGCCCGATCGGTATGCCCCGCCTCCCGCTCAATCTCGGCCAATCGATAAAGCGCCTTTTGCCGGTCACTGCCACTGGCCCGCTTCGCAGCAGTTTCAAGGTATTCCCGGGTTTTGTTGTCTCCAGAGTCCGTCGGCAGTTCCGCCAGCAATAGTGCCGCCTGCCCGCGGTAATACTGTCCTTCGATCAGTTCTTTCAGCAGCCGTTCAGCCTCCTGATGACTCCCCGTGACTAACAATGCTTTAGCGCGAACCAGGCGTTCGGCTTCGGTAGTGGCATTCCGGGTATAACGCAATGCTGCAGCCGGTTCATGGGTGTCCAGGGCGAATTGTGCGAGCCCCAAGTGCAACGACGCCAAATCGCTGCCTCCGGACGCCAGCCCCGGGATAAGGGCCGCGGTCAGACTGAGAGCAAACCGTGTGGAGACTTTCCGAAACTTAGCGAGCACGACCATCCTTTCGCCCTATTTCCATTCCTGAAACGAAACCACTGGTTCGTAGTCCGGCGCCGCGGCATCCAGAGACAGCTGTATGCGGGATTCACCGGGCCGCTTCCGAAATTGATGGGTCGCTTCACGGCGAACAAAGCGTTCATTCGCTGAACGTGCCGTCAGAACCGCTTTTAGTTGATGGGCGCCATGAGGCAGGTTACCGATATAGAGCCGCTGGACACCGCCCTGCTTCAGGGAGTCACGTTCCTGGTCGGTATAGAGGTGGGAAGCAACTGGCGTGTCGTTCAGGTACAGTTCCACCGAGTCCAGATCCAGCCCCTCCCGATTCCTGAGTGTCAGGAAAACTGCCACTTGCGTGTCGACTGGGTAGAGTACGTTCTCCTCCAGTTGGTACAACGTCTGGCTGAGGTCCGCCACATCGGCTTTCAGGCGGTCGATCTCCTGGTCCAGCGATTCAGCAAAGGCGCTACGCGTCAAACCGAGCTGAGATGCCACCATCATGACCAAAATGACCGGCCACGCCACCCTGACCTGGCGCCCAACCGTTACTGTTTGCTGCGCTCCGGCGACCATACGCTTCCTGCCTCTAGCAATGCTCTGTAACAAACCGGCAGAAAGAGTAACACTTGGTAACAGGCAAGAACGGTATCCAGATCACCAATTGGAAATCCGAAACCGTCGGATTTTTTAACAGGAGGAAAACGTTGGGGTATGTCACGTTTTAGAGAAAGGCGCTTGATCGCAGTTAATTGACTGATTTACAGACGTTATCTTTAACTGGCCCCGGATTTGCTCCGGGAAGAACGCGGGGAAGCCTATTGGCGCCCCCGTTTGATATGCCGAGCTTAGCCGATGCCATCAACCGCATCGGCTTTTTTTATTTGCTCAGTTGTTTCATGGCCGATTCCAGACCCTCAATGGTCAACGGATACATGTGGTCATTCACCAGTTGGCGGGTCATACCGAGCGAACCGCCCATGCCCCAGTAATTCTCCGGCAATGGATTGATCCACACTACCTTGCGGAAGTGGTCGGTCATTCGCTGGAACCACGTTGCACCGGCTTCCTCGTTCCAATGCTCGATGGAGCCGCCTGGGTGTGACACCTCATAGGGCGCCATGGTGGCATCCCCCACGAAGATCACTTTGTAGTCCGGCGTGTACTTGTGAAGAATGTCCCAGGTGCTCGTCGTTTCGTTCATCCGGCGGATGTTGTTCTTCCACACGCTTTCGTAGATGAAGTTGTGAAAGTAGAAGTACTCCATGTGCTTGAATTCTAGCCGGGCAGCCGAAAAGAGCTCCTCGCAGACCCGCACGTGAGGGTCCATGGAGCCACCCACGTCGAAGAAGATCAGGACTTTGACCGCATTGTGCCGCTCGGGAACCATCTTCAAGTCGAGGTACCCGGCATTGCGGGCAGTGGAGCGGATGGTATCGTCCATGTCGAGCTGGTCCGCGGCACCCTGGCGGGCAAACTTACGCAGCCTGCGCATGGCTACCTTGATATTGCGGATGCCAAGGGTAACGCTGTCGTCCAGGTCCTTGAATTCCCGTTTTTCCCAAACCTTTACGGCGCGGCCATGACGACCCTTATTCTGTCCAATGCGAAAACCTTCCGGGTTGTAACCGTTCGCACCGAAGGGTGAGGTACCGCCCGTGCCAATCCATTTGTTGCCACCCTGATGACGCTCCTTCTGCTCTTCCATGCGTTTCTTGAAGGTGTCGATCAGTTCTTCCAGCCCGCCGAGGGAATCGATTTTGGCTTTGTCCTCTTCTGACAGCTGCTTTTCAAATTCTGCGCGCAGCCAATCATCCGGAATCAACGCCTGCATCAGGTCATCGAGGTTTTCTATGCCCTCGAAATAGGCCTGGAACGCCCGGTCGAATTTATCGAAATGGCGCTCGTCCTTGACCAGGCAGACACGAGCCAGGTAGTAAAACTCTTCCATATTCGCAAAGGCGAGCCTGTTCTGCAGAGCTTCAAGCAGGTCGAGGAGTTCGCGCAGACTGGCGGGCACCTTGGCCCGCCGGACTTCGAGAAAGAAATCAATCAACATAGGGTGCTGCTCTTGCTGTATTTCAGCTGCGACGACGGGCCATGAAGGCCAACTTCTGCAACAGGTGAACATCCTGCTCGTTCTTCACCAGTGCGCCATACAGCGGCGGCAAGGCGGAACTGGTGTCCTTCTCCTGCAACATTTTGGCAGACAGGTCATCCGCCATCAGCAGTTTGAGCCAATCGATCAGTTCTGAAGTGGACGGCTTCTTCTTCAGCCCTGGCACCTTGCGAACGTCGAAGAAAACTTCCAGCGCATCGCGAACCACCTGCTGCTGCAGACCCGGGAAGTGCACGTCCACGATGCTCTTCATGGTGTCGTGATCCGGGAAGCTGATGTAGTGGAAGAAACAACGGCGCAGGAAAGCGTCCGGCAGTTCCTTTTCGTTGTTACTGGTGATCACGATGATAGGCCGATGCTTGGCACGCACAGACTGCTGTGTCTCGTAGACGAAGAATTCCATGCGATCGAGTTCGAGCAGAAGATCGTTCGGGAACTCGATATCCGCCTTGTCGATTTCATCGATCAGCAGTACCACCTGCTCCTCGGATTCGAAGGCTTCCCACAGCTTGCCCTTGACGATGTAGTTGCTGATGTCCTTGACCTTCTCGTCACCGAGCTGGGAATCCCGCAGACGGGAGACCGCATCGTATTCGTACAGTCCCTGTTGGGCCTTAGTGGTGGATTTGATGTGCCAGGGAATCAAGCGCAGGCCGAGGGACGCAGCCATTTCTTCGGCCAGGAGGGTTTTACCAGTGCCGGGCTCGCCCTTGATCAGTAGCGGGCGTTGCAGCGTTATGGCTGCGTTGACGGCCATCTGCAGGTCATCAGTCGCAACATATTTCTCGGTACCGGTAAACTTCATGCTGATAGTGTCCTGTTCAATTAACGGTTAAACGTCTGTTTGAAAATAGACTCAGAGTATAGAGAACCGAAGCCGTTCTGATAAGAGCCCTGTTCGATTAACCGCCAACTACCGATCCTTTCCGCCATCCTTATCGTCGTTTTCAGACTCATCGTCTGTGGGCTCACTATCCTCATCAGTGGCTGGCAAATCGTCGAACTCGGAGAGATCAAAGTCCTCCAGCCCGAATTCGTCTTCACCGTCCTCCACCTCCGCATCAGCAACGGGGATATCGTCCTCGGGCAACGCTTCGTCTTGCTGGAGTTCCGGCACCTCTTCAGGTTCCGGCAATTCTTCGGGTTCGGGTTCCGGCACCGGTTCTGGTTCAGGTATCTCTTCGGGTACGTCTTCAGGCGCCTGTTCAGGTTCGGGTGCGGCGGTAGCCTCTTCCTCCGGCGTTTCCTCTGCGACCAGGGGCGGCTCCTCGTTGTTGCCCTGATCCTGCGCTGATTTTCTGCGCTTGACGAACAGGAATGCCACCCCGGCGACAGCCACCACACCCAAGGTGCCGGCAGCGGCCCATACCCAGAACGGAATGCCGCTCGCCGCCTCCTCAACGGTGGCCGGCGTTTCCGGTTCCGCCTCTTCCTTATCGACAGGCTGTTCCTCAAGCGGCTTCGGTTCTGGCTCTTCAACCTGGCTGATATCGATCGGCCCGGAACTGGACACAGGCGATTCAATTTCGGGAGCGGGTGAGGCCTCTGGCAACTCATCCTCCATCACTGGCGCTTCCTGCGAGGGCTCGTCAGAAACGACTGCCTCAATTGGGGCTTGTTCGCCCTCGGGCTGAATATATCGGGTAACGGTACTGAAGCGTCGGGAGAACGTTTGACCATCCGCAACAACGCTGAGTTGGTATTCACCGGCATCAGGCAGTCGTGTGATAGTGTCCGTATAGACGCCGTCCTGCGGCGGCTCATCCGGAGACAACACCTTGTTACCGCTGCGCCCGTCCTCTGAGGTTAATGACACACTGACATCGATAACCCCCAGGAAGTCCCGGTTTTCAATTTTTCTGTCTTCCTCAAAGAAGGCCACCTGAAGGGATACTGGTTCGTTTTCCGTGAATGTTGGCGGGACCGGGCTCACCACCATCCGCAGATCGCTGACGACAGTGACCCGACTGCCCTCACCCAACTCGCCGTTGATCGTCCAGTCGCCCGCCTCAGGATCGGTGACGGTAATCAGGTCGTATTCCGTTTCGCGCACCCAACGCATTCCCTCGGTGGCTGAGTCCGGCCCTGCCTTGGTGCCGCCGGGACTGACCAGTTCAAGCGTTCGGTTAGCGGCAGACTCGTCACCAGCGCGAAAAATCAGCGCGGTAAATTCCTCTACGCCACCATCCACCTGAAAGCCATTGTCCTCAATGGGAATCTGCTGCTGCGGCACGGCGGTGTTCAGTGCTTCAAGAAAAGCCAGAGTCAGTGCATCAGCGGACGACGCCAGGGCATAGCGGCCCCCGGTGCGTTCCGCAAGGCTCTTCAAAAGAGCAAGATCTGCCTCCTCGGACAATGCGACGGTATGAAGGGTGGCACCGCGGCTGCTCAGATCGTCCAGCAATGCCCCCAGAATCCGCTCACGCTCGCGATCATTGGCGCTCTCGTTATCGGAGATATCCACTTTGCCATCGGTGAGTAGAATGAAGTCCGTATTGTCGAGGCTCTCCGAGCCCAACAGGTAATCATCACTGGCAACCTGAATCGCCTCCCCCAGATTGGTACGAAGGGCGACCGAATTGATCTCATCTGAGCGTTCGACAGCCAGCCCCCGCCAGTCATCAGTGACTTTGCCATGGGGCACCAGCATGTTGACGTACTGACCAAAGGTCCAAACTCCGGCATTGGCTTGCCCAGGCAGCATACGCGCCAACAGACGCACAGCCGGGCGGCGCAGGTTGTCCGGATCGTTGGTTTTCATGGAGCCGGAGATGTCGACAATAATTCGGACATCGGCACTGTCGGGTAACTGCAGGGTTGGCGCCTGCTGTGCAAGCGCCGTAATTGGCAGGATGAGGATGACAGCAAGCAGGCGGCTTAGAAGTCGCATCAGGGCAGCTCCATGCGAGGTGGTGATCAAGGAAAGTCTCAGCGTTTAACCAGCCGGTATCTGACGAGGTCAAGAACCCACACCAACACCATCACCAAGGATGCTATGCCCATGTTCACAAAGGCCCGGCCCGCGTTGGCGGCATCACCCAGAATGGTTTCGTAGCCGCCGTGCAACCAGGCCGGCATCCACCAGCCAGCTACCTCTCCGGACTCGACCGGGGTCAACAGGAGGACAATCAACGCGGCCTGCAACAGCGTGCGGATGGCATAAACCGGAATTACCCGAAACAGGCGGGATATGGTGTAGAAGAACACCACGAAGGCGACGGCGTACAGGGCCCAGAATATTCCGTAAGCAAGGTTTGTTTCTGCGTCTATCATCAAAGGATCCAGTGAATTATGTGTTCTTCCCAATCGTCTTCCGGTACATCGGCTTCCGAGATCACGCGATTACGCACCGATACACCCGCTTCATGAACCGTATCGGGGTCACCCGACCGTAGCGGGTGCCAGTCTGCAAGCGCACGCCCTTCCGCCAGTGTGCGGTAGGCACAGGTATACGGCAGCCAATGGTAGTCGCTCAGCGTATCCGGTGTCAGCACCGTGCATGCAGGCACTTTCTGCAAACGCTCGGAGTACACGCTGCACTGACAGGTGTCTTGCTCCATGTAACGGCATACCAGCTCAGTGTAGTAGACATCGCCGGTGTCTTCGTCTTCCAGCTTGGCCAGACAACATTTTCCGCAGCCGTCACACAGGGACTCCCATTCCTTGGCGGTCATCTCATGGAGACGTTTGCGTTGCCAGAACGGAATCTCTGCAATCATTCCCGGCCGGGCTCCGGTTTACGGCGAAAGTCTACAACGTAGCCGCTGGATTCCTCAGGCATCTGCAGGAAGAAATCCTTGTCGGCAATAGCCTCCAGAACCTGCTTGCCAGACGTTCGGGCAAGCTTCCGTTCCGGTGTCATGATCAGGTCCATGGCGTGTATTGGCTGGCCGAATATGCCCCGCAGGCTATCCGGCAGGTCTTCCCAGGCCTGGCCCCGTCGAACGTAGATATACGTGTCCGGCTTTTTACTGCTGCGAAACACCGACACAAAGGTCTTTTCGGTCATGATTTCAGTAATTCCTCAATCTGTTCCTGCACCGGTGCCAGGAGGTCACGGCGCCAGCCCTCGTCAAACAGCCCGGCAGCCAGGTTTCGTTGTTGTACAACAGCCTCAAGGCGCTTGCGAGGCGCCAGCAGTTCCACCGGCACATCCCGTTCCTCCGCCGCCTTCACCATCAGCCGTTTGAGCTGTTTATAGAACATCTGGTCCTGGCGGCTCAGCGGAGCGGCAATAACGTCGATGCCGGAATTATCCGCGGTCGATGCCTCCGCAACCATATTAATAATCGTATCCCCGTAGCGCCTGACCACGGCCGGAGGCAAGCCCTGGATATTCGATAGCTCCCGTACTGACTGTGGCAGTCTCTGGGCGATGGCAATCAGCAGCGCATCGGCCACAACACGGTTGCGGGGCCGATCCCGGAGGCGCGACTCATGTTCCCGCCAACACACCAGGGTTTTCAGCACCCCCTGCTGTTGGCGGCTCAATGTCCAGCCGCCTCGCAGTTTCAGGTAATGGCTGTCGGGATTATCCTGGGCTGCCAGTTCCTTTGAAAATCGAGTGGATTCGTCAGCCAATGCCGCTTCAAGGCCCCGTTTCTGCAACCGAGTAATCACCCAGTGATACAAGGGAACAAGGAAGCGAACGTCGTCCAGAGCGTAGCGTTCCTGAGCCGCGGAAAGCGGGCGAGAAACCCAATCCGAGCGCGTCGCCGATTTATCCAGTGATTCACCGAAGAGAGTTTCCACCAGCCGGGCATAACCGACGGAAAAGCCGGCACCGGCCAGCGCGGCGCCGATCTGCAGGTCGAGAATGCCCTCCGGTTCCAGCTGCAACCAGTGCCGGAACAGTTCCAGATCCTCACTCATGGCGTATAGCAATTTGGGGGTGTCCGGGTCGGTGAGCGCGTTGCGAAAGCCCTCTGACGCCTCTGCGACCGACGGGTCTACCAGGCAGAACCGCTGCCCCATCCCCAACTGGACCAGACCAGGAATCGGGAAGAAGGTGTTGACCCGTTCGAACTCGGTATCCAGTGCAAGCGGTTCGCCTTGCCCTTCGGCAAGCCAGCGGTCCAGGTCGTCCGGCTCCCGAATCCAGGTAACCGTGTCGGGAGCCGCAGGAACGGAAGCGGCCGGGGTGTTGGAATCCATATAATAATCCCGGTCAGGTTTAATCAGTCAGAGGTTTTCGGCCACGGAAGGCATGGGTCAGGGTAAATCCGTCAACATAACCCAGTTCGCCCCCCACCGGGATACCATGGGCAAGACGGGTAATCAGGATATTGCGGCCATCCAGCCTGTCGGCAATGTAGTGGGCAGTCGCCTCACCTTCCACAGTTGGATTGGTCGCAAGGATCAGCTCCGTCACCCCTTCTCCGTGGATGCGTTGCAGCAGCCGCTCAATACCGATTTCCTCGGGGCCCACGCCGTCGATGGGCGACAGATGCCCCATCAACACGAAGTAGCTGCCGCGATAATCGCCCGCCTGCTCAATGGCAAGAAGGTCTGAGGGGCTTTCCACCACGCAGAGCGTACCATTCCGTCGTTCGGGGTTTTCGCAGATATTGCAGGTAGGCGTATCGGCGAAGTTCTGGCAGCTCTCACAGCGGCGCACACCGGTCATGGCACGATCCAGTGCGTCAGAAAGCCGCGAGCCTCCAGAGCGGCCGCGCTCCAGCAGGTGGAAGGCCATACGCTGGGCCGTTTTCTGACCGACGCCAGGCAGACAGCGGAGAGACTCCACCAGTTCGTCTACCAACGGACTAAAAGCCATCAGCTATCCTCGATCAGAACGGCATCTTGAAGCCCGGAGGCATACCCATACCCGACATCATGCCGGACATTTTGTCTTTCTGGTTTTCCTCAACACGGCGCACGGCGTCGTTGATAGCAGCCGCCAGCAGGTCTTCCAGAATTTCCTTGTCTTCGCTCAGCAGGGACGGATCGATATCCACTTTCCGCACGTCATGGCGACCGTTCATGGTCACCTTGACCAGGCCCGCGCCGGCTTCGCCGGTAATCTCGGCCTTGGCGGCCTCTTCCTGGGCCTTCTTCATTTCTTCCTGCATCTGCTGGGCCTTTTTCATCAGGTCGCCCATATTGTTCATCACGCTCACCTTCTACAGAATTGCCTTAGAGAGTTGCCACCACGTGGCTCCAACCGCAGACCTTAGCCGGACTTTGCCTGATTCGGCGGCCGGATACTGTTTTCGACGACCCGAGCCTCGAATCGTTCAACAATCGACTGCACTGCGGGATCATTGCGAATTGAGTCTTCCGCTGCCTTCTGGCGCGCCTGCCGCTGGCGCTCTTCCCAGGCAGCCGGCGTTTTGCCCTCAGCATCGCCCTGCTCCACACGCAGGGTTATGGTGGCGCCAAACCGATTCCTCAACGCCTCGATAATTTTTTCTTCATGGCGGGCGTTCAACAACCGCGCGTGACCTTCATCGATGGTCAGCACGATTTCATCGCCGTTGCGGGCCATAGCCGCATTACTGGCGAGGTTACCCGGCATGCCCACAATGCCCAGGCTGCGAAAATCACGTTCCCAGACAAATTCGCCAGTATCCGCGGGTTCTTCGATCGGTTCGGCCGGCTCAGTCGATTCGGTCGACGCTGCTGATTCTACCTGGGGCACATCGGCCTGAGGCGCTTCGACGTATTCCGGCTCAGGCGCTACGGGCTCGGGCTCATAATCCTCAGTGCTGGCCGCTTCGGCCGCTGCAGATTCAGCCGCTTCATCCAGGCTCGCCAGCCAGGCAGCGTCAGGCTCCTCTGGCGCGGGAGCGGGTTGGGATTCCAGTACGGGCTCCTGGGCTTCCGGTTGAGGCTCCGGCTGGGGCGTCGGTTCGGTTCGTTGTTCTGGCTCTGCCCGCTGTTCTGAATCTGGCTGTTGAGGCGCTTGTTCAGGCTCAACAGCCGCTGTTATTGTCTCCGACGCTGCCGGGCCAGGCTCAGGGTCTTCCCGGGACTCCTGCCCTGATGATGACGTCCCGGAGGCCACCACCGGTGGTTCACGGCGGTCAGTGCCAGGCCGGAAGGCCAGCATTCGCAGCAACGTCATCTCAAACCCCATGCGGGCATCGGGAGTGACCGCCAGGTCCTTACGGCCCATCAGCGCGGCCTGATAGAAGAGTTGCGCGTCTTCCGCGCTCAGCCGGCGCGCCAGGGATTCCACCTGCGCGGCATCCCCAAGGGCATTATCGACACTGCCCGGCACCACCTGTTCCATCGTCACCCGATGGAACAGCGACAACAGGTCCGCCAGGATCACGCTGTAATCCGGCGCAAAATCGGAAATACGATTGATCTCGGACAGCAGCGCGGGCCCGTCGTCTTCCACCAGCGCATTCACCAGGTTCTCGATATCGCTTTGATCAATCGTGCCCAGCATGTTGCTGACATCACTGCCGCTGAGCGTCTGATTGCCGAAGGCAATGGCCTGGTCTGTCAGGCTCAGGGCGTCCCGCATACTGCCATCCGCGGCACGTGCCAATAGCCACAGGGCCGGTTCTTCGAAAGGAATGCCTTCCTGGGTCAGCACGTGGCGCAGGTGCCCGGCAATGTGTTCGGGCGTCATCCGCTTGAGGTTGAACTGCAGGCAACGGGACAACACGGTCACCGGCAGCTTCTGGGGATCCGTGGTCGCCAGCAGGAATTTGACGTGTTCCGGGGGTTCTTCAAGGGTCTTGAGGAAAGCGTTAAAGGACTGGTTGGTCAACATATGTACCTCGTCAATGAGGTACACCTTGAAGCGGCCACGGGTTGGCGAGTACTGGACGTTATCGGTGAGTTCCCGCATATCATCCACGCCAGTACGGGAGGCTGCGTCGATTTCGATCAAATCAACAAACCGCCCTTCCTGGATTTCCTGGCAACTGGAGCAGGTTCCACACGGCGTGGCGGTAACGCCGGTTTCGCAGTTCAGGCATCGGGCCAGCAATCGGCCAATGGTTGTTTTGCCTACGCCCCGGGTACCGGTAAACAGATAGGCGTGGTGCAGCCGCTGGTTGTCCAGGGCGTGGATCAGTGCCTGGAGCACATGCTCCTGGCCGACCATATCTTCGAATGTCCGGGGGCGCCACTTACGGGCAAGTACCTGGTAGCTCATGTTCTGCCAACTGCCGTTAAAAATGGGTTTAACCATAGCACGGTCAGGATGTTAGAAGAAGCCAACAAGAAGCAATCAGAGAGGGATAATCGGGGGCGTTAAAAGGAAAAATCTGGGGGTGACTCCATCAGCGACACTCCGGCACACAAGTCCACCGCTTCGGCTGCTCCCTTCCGGGCCTGACCGGGTTCACGGTTTATCGTTGCGGAGGCACCAATGGAGCCACCATAACGGGCTTTGGGGCGAAATCCCTCAAAGCGGCGCGCATATTAGCAAAAGGGTTCCGGCACTACAATGGCAGCGGCACTTCATCGCATCGGAACCAGCAGGCGACGCTGTAACGGGTACGGTGGGCCGGCAACACCTCATGGGGAATTTCTTCGCTCATAAACAGCGCCATCCGCCCTGCCAGTGGCAATACGACGCCACATACCTCGTTCTCGTTTTCACGATTGAAAATCTGCAACGCGCCGCCGTCGGCCTCCTGCCAACCCTCATTAAGGTACAAAACCAGGCTGACAACCCGCGACGCCCTGCCCTGGAAGCTATCCACATGGCGACGGTAGAAATCACCGTTGTGATAGGTGGCGTAGTGTGCCTCAAACCGTTTCAACCCCAGGAACAACCGCTCATTCAACCCCAGCCTGACCGACTCGAAGAACTCGAACAACGCCGCCTGAACCGGCGTCACGCCCTGCAGCCACGCAATCTTGTCTCGCCTTACGGATCTGTCCTGGAGCAAGTCCTGACCACGCCCCACACCCGCCTTACGCAGTGCCTCGGTCCGGTCCAATATCCGAACTTCACTACGAAGCCCCTTCAAAAGGGATGGAGTTAACAGCACAGACACATCCTGGCTCATCCAGCCGTGCTCCGTTAGACCATCCGCCAAGTCATCCAGCCACTGATCGCCTCCCGGCGTCGATAGGTCGACTCCGGCCTGGCAAGACTCGGGAACTGAGGCAGCAATCTGGTCAATCATTCATCAAACTCCGACGGGGACGGCCGATTTTATGATGGTTTCTCGCCGTAAGCACAGTTTTAATTTACCCTGAGTATAGGGACATGCCGTAACGCTTGCGGCACCTCAGACCGACAATCCATTGACCACCCAGAAAGCTGTAACGAGGCACTACGTGACACTAAAACCCGGGCACTGGTCGTTCACCCGATGGACAACCATCGGGCAACTGGAAGCCATGGAGGTACACCACCCCTTGTTCCACGCCCGCCTTTTCCTGCAGGGCGCTCACCTTACTCACTTTGCCGCCCGTGACGAACCAGACTGGCTGTGGATAAGCGACACCGCGCGCTTTGAACCCGGCGTGGCCATCCGTGGTGGCATCCCGATATGCTGGCCCTGGTTTGGGGCGCCCGAGAAAAATCCCCCGGAAGTTCGCCGCAGGCTGCTGACCACCAGCTCCCACGGTTTCGCCCGTACGGCAGTGTGGAAGCTGGAGGATGTCAGGGAAACCGCGCACGACGTGGAAATCAGCCTGTCACTGGATGCAAACAGTGACTTTTCTGATGCCTGGGACGGCCGCGCCCGGTTACTGATGACCTTCCACTTCTCGGCTGACGGCTGCCAACTGGCGTTGACCACCACCAATCCGGGTTCGGAACCGCTGGCGTTTACCCAGGCACTTCACACCTATCTTCCGACCCCGGACATTTCCAAAACGCTGGTCAGAGGCCTCGAAAACTGCGGATACGTGGACTCCCTGAAAGACTGGAGCTACCACACACAGCAAGGGCCAGTGAGCTTCGAGGGTGAAACCGACCGCATCTATGAAAGCGGCAATTCGCTGATCGTTGAAACCCCATCAGGGAACCGGCGCATCACCGCCATCGGCAGCGACTCCACGGTTGTCTGGAATCCGGGGCCGGAGAAGGCGGCACGTTTATCGGATTTTCCTGACGTTGCCTGGCAGTCCATGCTGTGCGTTGAAAGTGCCAATGCCCTTGGTGACTACCGTGTGCTTAATGCGGGCCAGAGCCATACCCTTGGCGTTATGATAGGAAGAGAGTAGAAATCACATGGGTCTAGCATCGATTCTGAAGTCACGGTTGATCCCGGCAGAGCTGGAAAATCACATCAATCGCATCCGCAAGCCGATTGGTTCTCTGGGGTACGATCCCTGGGGCTATAACAACGAAGTGATGAAGTACGGCTTCTCCCTGACCCGCCAGATCTACGAAAAGTATTTTCGAGTGGAGGCCACCGGCGTTGACAAAATTCCCTCGGAGGGGCCGGTGCTGATCGTCCCGAATCACAGTGGGCAGTTGCCGGTAGATGGACTTTTGATCGCCTACGCCCTTGCCTCTCGCGAGAAAAACCCGCGCATTCCCCGGGCAATGATCGAACGTTTTTTCCCGACCGTCCCCTACCTCGGCAATTTGCTGAACGAGTTTGGCGCGGTTTTGGGCGATCCCACCAATTGCGCCAAGATGCTGGCCAACGGCGAGGCCGTCATCGTATTCCCCGAAGGCATTCGCGGGTCTGGAAAGCTGTATCAGGATCGCTACCAGCTCAAGCGGTTCGGTAACGGCTTCATGCACCTGGCCATGAAGTACAAGGCACCCATTGTGCCAGTAGGCGTGGTCGGGTGTGAGGAAACCATTCCCGCCATCGCCAACATCAAACCACTGGCTCGGTGGCTCGGCATTCCCTACGCTCCGGTGGCCATGCCGTTTGTCTTGCCGGCCAAAGTCCACCTGAACTTTGGCGACCCAATGGTGTTTGACGACCTGGAAATTCCCGAAGAACAGGTGACAGAGCGGGTGGAACAGGTGAAGGCAGCGATCAGTGAATTGATCGATACCGGACTGAGCGAAAGGAAAAGGCTGTTCTGATGGTTGAAAAAAGCAGACCCCAGATTCTTGTAACAGGTGCAGCTGGCGCCCTGGCTCAACAGGTAATCAGCCGCCTGCGGGATACCTGCAACCTCGTTGCCGTGGATTTTCGAGAACAGGTCTATCTGGGCGACGATATCCCCAGCTACTGCATCGACTTCAACAAACGCTCCTTCGAAGACCTTTTCCGGCGTTACCGGTTTGATGGCGTCATTCATCTCGGCCGCATCATGTCGAGCCAGCTCACCCGAATGCGCCGGTACAACGCCAACGTTCTCGGTACCCAGAAACTGCTGGACTTGAGCCACAAGTACAACATCAAAAGGGTGGTGGTCCTGTCGACCTTCCACGTCTATGGCGCGGTGGCCTACAACCCGGCGCTGATAGACGAGGAAGCTCCGCTGAAAAGTGCGGGGCTGAGCGCGGACCTGATTGATTCCGTGGAACTGGAGAACCTGGCCAACATCTACCTGTGGCGCTACCCGGACCTGAATATCACCATTCTGCGGCCCTGCAACATTGTCGGCCCAGGCGTGCGCAACTCCATCAGCACCTTGCTGGGCATGGAACGGGCACCTGTTCTGGCCGGTTTTTCACCGATGATGCAGTTTATCCATATCGATGACATGGCGGATGCCATCGTGCTGGCTTACAACAAACCCCAGCGGGGAATTTTCAATGTCGCGCCGCAGGACTGGGTGGCCTACCAGCATGCGTTGAAGCTCTGCGGCTGCGGCCGCATACCAGTACCATCCATTCCCCCCATACTGCCCAGGATGATACTGCGCACACTCAACCTGCGAAGTTTTCCTTCGTACCTGATGCACTTTTTCAAGTATCCTGTAGTCATCGACGGCAGGGCGTTCGCCAGGGAATTCGGTTTCACTCCCAGGCGCCCGCTAAAAGAGATATTCCGGTTCTACCGGGAGAACAAGAAGCCGGTGTGAACGGCACAGGATCGAAATCGGTGCCGTTATGGAAAGTGGCGCATAGCGCAGGAAGCGAAACATGTTGAATAATTTCAGCCTGATCAGTCATTCCACGGCAGCCATTGCCTTTGGGTTGCTATCGCTGCTGATTGCCACACGATACCTGCGCCGGGACATTGATCGTTCTTTGCTCCTCGCCGCCGTGGTCACCACGCTGTGGGCCGGCTCACTTGTTACCCAAAGCCTTTGGGGCGAACCAAGCTTTTTTATTCGCTACCTGCTGGAACTTCTGCGTGATGCCGCGTGGATTACCGTCCTCTTCGCCCTACTTCGCGATTCATTCCGGTCTGCCAATCTTGTCGGTCGCCTACGAAAAGTGCTGGCGGCAGCCACCCTGATCCTGGTTGCTCTCCTACTCGGCAGCGGTGTCTTGGAATATTTCTTCGGGCTCAGCATTCTGGACGGTAAAACCAAAGTGGTTGGCCAGATAGCCCTATCCTTACTCGGCTTATCGCTGATTGAGCAGATCTGGCGAAACTCCGTGTCATTCGGTCGGTCCAGCATGAAGTATGTCTGTATTGCCGTTGGCAGCCTGTTTGCCTTTGATTTCTTCATGTATGCCGACACCCTGCTCTTTGGCCAGGTCTCGGAGTCGTTCTGGAACGCCCGTGGCCTGGTCAACGCTGCACTGGTGCCCTTGTTTGCTGTCAACGTGATTAACACCCGCAAACAGCCAGTGGATTTCCAGCTCTCCCGTTCAGCCGTCTTCCACGCCGGAGCCCTGATACTCGCCGGTGGTTACCTGTTGTTCCTGTCACTGGGTGGCTACTACGTCAAAACCCTGGGAGGCGAATGGGGCGACGCCCTGCAGGTACTCTTCTTCAGCATCGCACTGGTATTCCTCGTCACCCTGCTGGTCTCGCGCCGTGTGCGTTCCCGGCTAATGGTGTTTATCAGCCAGAACTTTTTCGATTACAAATACGACTACCGCGACGAATGGCTGAAAATGACCCGGGAAATGGCCGACCTCAGCGACAGCCCGCCACTTCCGGAACGGGTCATCCGCATTCTTTCGAGCCTGGTTGAAAGCAACGCCGGCGCACTCTGGATACGAGAGGAAAGAGGCGACTTCATCCTCAAGAACGCAGTCAACATGGTCACGCCCAAGTACACGACCATCGACGCCAACTCCGAACTTGTCCGCTTCTTTGGGGAACGGGAGTGGATTATCGACCTTCATGAATATCGTGGCGATCCAGTCAGCTACAACCTGCTGGAGATCCCCGACCCGATATCACATACACCGGATGGTTGGCTGGTCATTCCCCTATACCTCAGCAACGACTTATACGGTATTGCCATGGTCGGCAACCCTTACGCGCGCGTTGAACTCAACTGGGAGAACTTTGACCTGATCAAGGTTGTCGCCCGGCAGACCTGTAACCTGCTTGCACAAACTGACGCCCAGAACCGGCTTTCCAGGGCCATGCAGTTTGAGGCGGTAAGCAAGGCGTCTGCCTTCATGGTGCATGACCTGAAAACACTGATTGCTCAACTATCGTTGCTGGTGAAAAATGCCCCCAGGCACCGGAACAACCCGGCCTTTATCGACGATATGATTCACACCACTGACCATGCCGTGCGCAAGATGTCGAACCTTGTGGATCACATCCGCAAGCCAGCGGACGAAACCCTGGTGACCGAAGTGATCGACCTGACTGAGGTTGTCAGCCAGTTGGCGGAGCACTACTCCCGCCGCCAACCTGCACCGAGGGTTGCCGATAATCCCGGAAACATTTTCATCAATGCCGATCGGGAGCAACTCTACAGTATTCTCGGCCACCTGATTCAGAATGCGCAGGATGCCACCCCACCCGATGGCGAAATCACTCTCACCCTGAAAACCGCCAAGGGCAACGTTGTGCTGTTCATCCAGGACACCGGTTCCGGCATGACCGAGGACTTTATCCAGACCCAGTTATTCAAACCGTTCGAAAGTACCAAGGGGCTGACGGGCATGGGCATTGGTGCCTATCAGGCCAGGGAGTATGTGCGCAATGTTGGGGGTAATATAGATGTAACCAGCGAACCGGACCTGGGCTCCTGTTTCTCAATCCGGTTCCCGCTTGCCCGGTTCAAACCGGAACAGGCCCCGGAAGAACCCGAGCGACTGATTACCGGCGACCCACTGCCGCAGCAGAATGCCAAATAATTGGCGAAACCGAAATACAACGAACACTATCATTGCAAAGTGTCAATCTTCGGTTAAGAATCAGGGTTTAGAGGATTGATCGCAAGACCGTCACCATTACAAAAAGGGATTTGTAACCGTTGTGAGTAGACGACTGCTAATCGTAGAAGATGATCCGGGTTTGCAAAGCCAGATGCGCTGGTGTTTCAGCGAAGATCTGGAAGTAAGCGTTGCGGCTGACCGGGAGTCAGCCCTGACCGCACTGCGTCGAAGCGAACCCGATGTCATTACTCTGGATCTGGGTCTGCCTCCGGATCCAGGCGGTGCAAAAGAAGGCTTTCTACTGCTTGAAGAAATTCTTCGGTTGTCGCCCATGACCAAGATCATTGTGGTCACCGGACGGGAAGACAAGGAGAACGCCGTCAAGGCCATCGGTATGGGGGCCAGTGACTTCTACCAGAAGCCGCTGGACGCGGACATTCTGACCTTCGTGGTGAACCGTGCCTTGCGATTGGCCGAACTGGAACGTGACAACCGGGAGCTGGCCCGTCAGCGTAATGGCACCAACATCAAAGGTATCGTCGCGGCCAGCCCACAGATGCTTGGCATCTGTCGCACCCTCGAAAAAGTTGCCCCCACCGACGTCACTACCCTGATTACCGGTGAAACCGGCACGGGCAAGGAGCTGCTAGCAAGGGCGCTTCATGATTTGAGCCACCGCTTCGATAAACCTTTTGCGGCCATTAACTGTGCCGCTATTCCTGAGAACCTCCTTGAAAGCGAACTCTTTGGCTTTGAGAAGGGCTCGTTCACCGGCGCCACCCAGAGCAAGAAAGGCAAAATCGAAAGCGCCAATGGCGGCACCCTATTCCTGGACGAGATTGGCGACATGCCCATGCCCCTCCAGGCAAAGCTGCTCCGTTTTCTCCAGGAGCGCGTGGTCGATCGGGTTGGCTCGGTCAACCCGGTTCCTGTCGATGTCCGCGTGGTGTGCGCAACTCACCGGGACGTACAGCAGTTGATCGATCAGGAGACTTTCCGCGAGGACCTTTATTACCGGATCAGTGAAATTACTCTCGACGTTCCCGCACTTCGTGAGCGCGAAGGTGACGCCCTCGTTGTTGCGCAGTCGCTGTTGCAGTCATTGGGCAAACAAATGGATCGGCCCAACCTGGCCTTTACCGAAGACGCCATCAAGGCCATCAAGACACACCCATGGCCCGGCAACGTGCGTGAAATGATCAACAAGGTGAAACGGGCCACAATCATGGCCGACGGCAAACGTGTTACCGCCGCCGACCTTGAGCTAAACTGCGACCTTGAAGGCCCCGAAAGCCAACTGAATCTCAGGCAGGTCAGGGAAAATGCGGAACGTGCCGCCATTGTGCAGGCACTGCAGTCCTGTAGCTTTAATATGGCGCAGGCCTCACGCCTGCTCGGCGTAACCCGACCAACGCTGTATAACCTGACTGATAAATATCGGATTGAAACATCCCCCGAATCGTCAGGCGCCTGAATAGCAGGCAAGGAATCCAGAACAAGACCCGATAAGGAAAAGGACCAGGGCCATGAAGCCAGTTTCAGCAGTACGTGCCACCCTCCTCTCAGTCGCAATCTCATTCGCTCTCGCCGGTTGTGGCGACAGCAATGAGATGAGCCAGGACGACATCCAGTACCTGAGTCATATCGACCAGTCACGTTTTTTCCAGCGTCAGGGTGAACTCAAGGCGAGCACATTGGAAGCCAGGAGCGCGATCGAGCTTCAACCGGAAAAGATCGAACCGTATTTCCTGATCGTCAACAATCTCCTCAAGGCAGGCGATGCGGCCAATGCCGAACGGCACCTTAACCAGATCCTGGAGCGCCTCCCTGCAGAGCAGATCGATGCAAAGGTTCAGAACCGCGCCAGCCTGATCCTCGCAGAAGCCAATCTGCTTCAGGAAGATTTTGAAGACGCCCTGGCGGCTCTCGATGACATCACCTCCCCGGACCGACCGGTGGAAACCCAGGCGGCACTGCTGGAAGGCCAGATTTACCTGGCATCCAATGAACTTGAAAAAGCCCGCACTGCGTTCAACAGAGCACGGGAAATAGACTCTGGGGAAGTTGAATCGGTGATAGGACTCTCGAAAACAGCGTTCGCCGGCGGCGACGTATCGAAGGCCCGAAAACTGGTCACCGAGGCGGAAGAGGTCGATGAGGCGAATGGTGAATTATGGCTCTGGAAGGCCGAGCTCGCCGCTTCTCAGGAAGAGTGGCAAAAAGCGGAAGATGCCTATATCAGGGCCCTCGAAGACATCGGTCAGTACGATGTAATGACCCAGCGCAAATACGCCACGATTTCGTCCCTTATTCGCGTTCTTAGAGCCCAGGGGAAGCAGTCAGAAGCTTTCGTTTACGAAGAAATACTGGCCAAGTCCGCCCCCGGTACGATCAAGAGCAACCTGATGGCCGCCCAGGCGGCAGTGGAACAGGGTGACCTCGATGAGGCCGCGCGCTATCTGGAGGAAGTTCTGGCACAAGCTCCCAACCATGAGCAGACATCGTTGATGCTCGGCCTTGTCCGGTTCAGGCAAGGCCGGGTAGAGGATGCTGAAAAGCTGCTGGCACCCATCGCAGAAGCGGGAAATTCAGAAACCGCCAGCAAATTACTGGCCGCCGCACGGCTGCAAATGCGAAACCCAGAAGGCGCCCAGGCCATACTCTCCAATCTGGAGGACAAAGACTCCGATCCGGAAACGCTTGCCATGGTGGCCATTGCCACGCTTGCCAGCGGCGACCTGAAAACGGGCGAAACGCTTATGGACAAGGCCCTGGCAAGCAACCCCGACAACCACCAGCTGAGGCTACGGTATGCGACCTACCTCAACCAGCGGGGTGAACATGACCGGGCGATCGCCGAGGCAACCCGGGTTCTTGAAAGCGCCCCTGAGTTGGAGCAGGCACGCAGCGTCATCGTTGAAGCTCAGGCTCGCTCTGGCAACATGGACGAGGCTGTAAAATCCGCCTCTCAGTGGATTAAAGAAGCTCCTGACAGTATCAATGCCCTGATGACCAGGGGAAGCCTCGCAGCCACCGCAGGCAATGTGGACGCGGCTAAAACAGACTTCAACAAGGCCAGGGAAACAGCGCCCGAATCACCAGCACCGCTGATCGCTCTTGGTAGACTGGCGCTGACTCAAGACGATCAAGCGGAAGCGCAGAAGCAGTTCCGGGCAGCAGTCAGGCTCGCCCCGGATAGCCGCCAGGCGCTTCAGGGGCTGGCGACCGTTCTGGATCGCGAAGAAACCACAGGTTTCATGCGGGAGATTCTCAAAGAGAATCCGGAAGCGACCGGCCCTCGCCTGATTCTGCTTGAGGTTGCCCTCATGGATAACAATCAGCAGGAAGCGGACGATTTAACCGCCTCCCTGCTGGAGCGAAACGAGCAATCGACCCCATCACCCGCAACGCCCTTCGTTGCAGGCATCTATAGCAGCGCAGCAACCGCATTCCAGAGCTCGGGAGAAACAGCCCGGGCGGCCGCTCTCCTTGACCGGGCTCGCGCACTGTTCCCGGACAACCAGGACATCGCTCTTCAAGCCGCTCAACAAGCCTTCAACGAAGGCGAGGAAGACGAAGCGCGGAGAATTATTCAGGAAACCAAGCAGCAACACCCGGAATCCTCTGCGCCCTACGTAACGGAAGCCGCTTACTTCGAACGGCAAAAAGAGTATCAGCAAGCGGCTGAACTCTACCAACTCGCCCACGACAAGCGCCCCAGCGCCGAACTCGCAAATGGATACGCGACAAACCTGCAACGATCCGGCAAGGCACAGGAAGCACTCTCTTTCCTCGAGTCCGCTCGCAAAACGTATCCCGGCAGTAACCAGCTGCTTCTTACGCTGGCGCTGCTGCAGCAATCCGAGGGCCAGTATGAAAGCGCCAAGTCGAATTATGAGACCCTGCTTGAAAGCGCACCCGGCAACGTTGTGGTGCTAAATAACCTGGCCTGGATCTATCACGAAAATGGGGACAAGCGGGCAATCGATCTGGCGAAGCAAGCCTACGAGCTTAGCCCTGGCAACGCGGCAGTCGCGGACACCTACGGATGGATCATGCTCAAGGCCGGTAATCACGAAGCCAGTGTACCCATTCTCGAAAAGGCCCATGAACTACAACCGGAGTCGGAAGAAATCGCACTGCATCTGGCAGAGGCGTATCGCGCATCAGGTAAAAACAACGAAGCGCAGAAAGTGCTCGAAAAATTTAACGGGCAAGGCTAATTGCGTCATGACCATTCGATATAACATTAACCCTCAAAGACCAAAACGGTACAACGAATAAGTGGCAGCCCTCACTTTATCAAACAATACTTGTCCTACTGAATCTGGGAACGATAAGGTGAGGCAGGATGTCTATTACAAAAGTACTTGGTCTCGGTAGTACAGTAATACTCATCAGCGGGTGCCAAAGCTGGCAGCTACAGGACATTGAGGATCTTCCTCCAACGGCGGCCCTACCCGAAACCAGCGAGCCTGGCGTTGTCGAGATTCGGTATTATGACAATCTTGATGGTGTTGAAATTGACACCATGACCTCTGCCACCAAATTTCCGGATAACCCGGATGAGGTGGATACGTTAACCAGTCTGGAAGCCCCCGAAAATCGTGTCGATAACTATGGCACCTACGTCAGAGGGTTCATAAAGCCACCAACATCCGGCGAATATCGCTTCTTTGTGAGCGGTAACGACAAGGTCGAGTTCTGGCTGAGTACGTCAAGCTCGCCGGATGACGCCGACATTCTGGCCACAGTGCCAGGCTGGACCTATGTCAATCAGTTCAGCAAATACAGCTCCCAAACCTCCCCATACGTAACCCTGGACGCTTCTCAGCGCTACTATTTCGAAGTCTTCCAGAAGGAGGGCGCAGGGAGTGACCATTTCGCAGTCGCATGGGAAGGCCCTGGAATCAGCCAACAGATCGTCGACTCTAATTATATCCACTCCTATGCACAATCGGGTGAGACGGCCGGCCTTTCCGAGATGGAAGCCTACTCGTTGGGCTACCGGGTTGGCTTTCTGGATGGTAACCAGGGTATAGCCTTCAACCCCGAATACCCACCACTCGATGAAGATCAGGACGGTCTGTACGATAAGTGGGAAACCGTTTACGGGCTAGACCCAACGAACCCGGCGGACTCCACCTCTGACCCAGACAATGACCTGTTAAGTGCGGCGGATGAGTTCCTGCTGGGAACAGCGGAAAACAACGCCGACACAGATGGAGACGGCATTCCCGACGGTGCTGAGTATGCCTATGGCATGGACCCTCTTGATGCTGGAGACGCCAGTGGAGACATGGATAATGATAGCTATACCAACCTGGAGGAATACCTTGCCGGGACGTCGCCCGAAGATGCCAACGAGGTTCCGGAGCCTTCTGAACAGGAACCAGTTTACGTCGAAGGCTTCGTTGGCCAATATTACAGCGGTATAGCGTTCGATGATTTTGTAGATGCGCGAGTCGATAGAAGTGTCGACTTCAATTGGGGCACTGGCCAACCCCATTCCCAGCTCTCCGACGACAACTTCAGCGTTCGCTGGAATGGTATATTTACAGCGCCCCATGACTCAGGCACAAACACCTACCGCTTTACCGTCAGGACCAACGACGGCGTGAGGCTCTACGCAAACGGTACTCTTGTTATTGATGACTGGACAGAGCATGCTCCCACCGAATTTCAGTATGAACGCACACTCAGCCCCGGGGAAGAAGTCCTGCTCTCTATGGAATATTTTGAACGAGTTGGTTCAGCGGTCGCCGAGTACAGGGCAACAAACACCAATACAGGCGGAACCCTCTCCACGCCTGCCACTGTGAAGGCGCCAGACCCTACAACGAGCCACTCGCTTGATTCGGACAACGATGGGATTCCGGATACCTGGGAACTTTCACAGGGGCTTAGCCCCTGGGTTGACGACGCTGACTCTGTATCAAACAACGCTGGTATTTCGAATATTGAGGCATACAACAGTGGCCTTGATCCGTTCACACTCGAAGAAGTCGGAACCGTGAACACTAGCCCCGGCCCAACCGAGCCATCTCCTGAACCCGCAGAACCAAATGGCAGTATTACGCTGTCCTGGACGGCTCCAGGCACCCGCCTTGATGGCTCGTCTCTGTCACTGAGTGAAATCGATTACTACAGGATTCGCTATGGTCAATCACCGGGAGCACTCACACAAACCCAGCAGGTCGACGGAGCCGAGACCTCATTTACTTTCGGAGATTTGGCGTCAGGAGTGTGGTACTTCTCGATAAGCGTCGTGGACCAGGGCGGTCTCGCAAGTGCGCCATCGGAAGTCGTATCCCAGCAAGTCGAATGAAGTAAAACCATATAAATCAATTTGTGTACAGGCGGTCTAGGTGTTCCTGGGCCGCTTCTTTTATTAACGGCGAAATGTCGCGTAACACGCGATCCCGGTCGCACTCTTCGCAATGAACACCAATAACTAACAGCGACGCATCGCTGCGGGAATTAAACATACCCGGTAGCTGGGCAAGCTTGGCCTGAAGTTCATTATTCTCCCATCGACCCTCAACATAGTATCCATACGCCACTACAAACGTCGTATCCGTTTGACGGAAGCCCAACTCCAGACCAGCCAACGGTGTCTGACCACTTACCGGATCAACACTGAAGGTACGCTTAGGAACCAATACCGAGGAATCGTATATTCGGTTGTTATACTGAACCACCTCAAACTTGGGGCGCTGATAGTCGTAACTGTATAACGCCACCAACAACCTGACTCCGGCCTGACCCTCCCGCGCCGTTCCTCGCTTTATATAGGTCTGTTCAAGGATACGATCGGGACGAACAATGGCAGGCTGCCATCCCAGAAGACTCCGGCGGAAAAGGGGCATCCAGTTGGAAGCATCTACTAGAGACACACTGTGTTGTTCGGTTTCCCCATTCATGTCTGCGAGGCTTGGTGAAACAGACCAGGAAGCCGCTCCCATCAAAAGCACAAGAAAAAGGGGGGATAACATGCCAGCGGCAGAATGGAGGCCTGATCCTTCCGTGTTGCCGTCCACAGCCGAGTCAAGGTTCTTTTCGGTGCCTTCCAGCCAACGAGCGAAGAAGTACAGTGGAACAAGAGTCCCGGCGAAAACCCACCAACCAAAGAAATCGTGCTCCTTGATAAGTGATGACGTCATTTCAGATTCGTATCCAATATAAATAATGACGAAAACACGGATCCAGTTGGCAACAAGGGATATCACCACTCCGGTAAACAAAAGAACGCAGCGGGTACGCCACAAACGGTAATTCAGTTCACCGTATAGCAGCGACAACGTTGCACCAACCAACAAGTACCGTAATCCGGAGCAACCATGGGCAATCTCGAATGCCCCCACTCCCGGAAAATAGACGAACACACCCTCGACGATAAATTCGATATCAAACTGCGATAACATCAGCTGGTTGAAAGCAACTGTAATCAGTTGCAGGTTCCAGGAAAGATAGTCCCAGAATGGAAGCGTGAATACCATCAACCCCATGGGGATAAAAAACGCTTGAGTCTGCCTCCACCCCCACAACACCAGAAGCCCACCAATCAATAGCGGCAAAAGTGCCACTTGCTGGAACGCTTCAATCAGAAGAACGCTGCCCGCGAGGTATACCAAGCCGGAGACACACAGTGGGAGCAGCCAGAACCAATAGAACCCAACTACCGGGCGATGCCTGCGCCACGCAGAGACTGTCAGGAAAATGCTGATCACGAGTACAAGAAAACCGTGGGAGTACGACTCATCGAACTTCAGCCAACGGTCAACCAGACCGCTCAACGTAGAAGCGGTAGCAACGAGAAAACAGGCAAAATACAGCGCGGGAAACAGCCAAGGGTATCGCGCTATGCCGATATTACGATCCATGTAGTAGATCCTGAGAAGCGTGGTTTAAATGGTAGTTTACCTTTTTACTACAAGTTGGCACTCGGGAAACGAGCACCCCGCTTTAGTTTCCGGATTTTATACGGTATAGATACCGAAATATGCGGCTTCTGACTAGCATAAACGAAATCAGAGGCTCGGCATGAGTTGCAAGTCGAGCTTTGTAATCTTCATTCTTACCAGAGCCAGCAAGAAGGTCAAAGTCCGCAATACCGGCATTCTCAAATGCCTCTTCAATTGAATACCCTAAATGGAGCGTGCCCAGCGCCAGTTTAGGATGAAAATCCTGCTGGTAGCCCGATTGAAGGTTATAACAGCGACCACGGTAATGGACGTTATACAGCATTGACACGGCTGTCCCATCACAACGCATTATCGAAAGATCGGGCACACCCCCTTCCTCTACAACGTGTGTGAGGAAATCCTTATGGAATCTCAGGCTCCTCGCGGAAAAGCAGGGCTGCCCCCAGCGCTCGACATGAAAAGCATTCAGGGCATTAAAAAAGTCATCAGGACTGCCTGGCCAGGCGTTCGCAAATGAGAGCTCTCCGCAGGTTTCGAGCACCTTGCGCCTGTTAAAGAGACGCAACCTGGTATTGGGCCCCAAGGCAGACAGGTAGTTGTCAAAACTCCCCGTCGTTTCAATGCTGTAGGCCACATCACTATCGACAACCCGGTAGCTCCATCCCGCTTTGTGGGCCAGGTTCTGCAGATGCAATGCCTCAGGGGACTGCTTAATCACATCCCGGAAAACGGCTTCAGACCAACCACAGGACGACAGAAGACGCTCAAGCCGTCCCGCACCTTGGTCAAACGTCTCTTCTGAACGAACAAAGGAATTGTACTCCGTGCGCGGGGTGGAAATTCTACGGTAATTGGTGCCCACAAACTGCAGACAGCGCAACGGTAACAGCCCCTTGAGCAGGTATTTGTCAATGTAGACTCCGGATGCGCCGGAACCGCCCTGCTCCAGCAACTGGAACCCCCGGGTCTGCCCCCATTCACGCCACCATGCAGTCTGCCAGGCATCTGTCTGGAAAATACTCACCGGTCCCTCACAAACGGTTGAAAAGTCGTAGCTCGTCCATGGAATGTGGTAGGTTACCTTACGAATAAGGAAATGCGTTATCTATCTTGTGCATGGATGTACAATACTGCCTCGTCATTCCGATACGTCCAGTGCGCCCATCGTTAACTCTTGAATACTCAGGAAAGCCCAGTGTCGACCATGTCACTCGTAAAACGCCTGTTTCGTGGGTCAATTGCCCAGACACTTCACATTGTGGTTACGATTGGCGTCGGGCTTTTCATGTTGCCCTTCATGGTGTCCCAGCTTGGGGAATCCATGTACGGCATCTGGATACTCATCGGTGGCTTCACAGCCACTCTTTACCTGTTTGATTTCGGTTTCGCGACCGCTGTCACCCGGTTCATGGCGCGCTATATCCAGCAGGAGGACACCAGGAAAGCCAACCAGGTTATCAACTCATCCCTGATTATCTATTCCGGCCTTGCTGTTGTCGTCATGCTGGCCAGCGCTGTCATCGCCTGGGTATCACCGGTCTGGGTTGAAAATCCAGACAATGTCTTGCTGATACGCCTTCTGATACTGATTGCCGGGCTCCAGATAGCACTCGGATTTCCATTTAAGGCATTTGCCGGCATTGCTGCAGCCTACGTGAGATATGACCTTACCGCATGGTGCCGAATAGTCGTAAAAGTACTTTCCACTGTCTGCTCTGTTATTGCCCTACTGCGTGGCTATGAACTACTCGCCATCAGCCTCGTCCAACTGGGCGCCTCTATCCTCACAGACATCATCCTGATCTCTATTGCGAAGTATCTCCACCCGGCTATGCGCATCCGCAGGGAGTTTGTCGACAGGGAAACAATGCGGTCGCTCTTCAATTACAGCAACTGGGCCTTCCTGATCGATATCACCAACCTGGCCAAGGACAAAGCCGACATATTTCTGATCGGTGCCTATCTTGGAACTTCATTGCTGACGACCTATTACGTCGCCGTCAGGCTGGTTGAGTACAGCCTCCAGTTCCTTACCAAAGCAACAGGAATGAGCACCCCGGTGTTTGCGGCATCGCAGGCTAAGGGCGATACCGTCGATCTGCATGACAAGATTGCCGTTTTTCTGCGAATCAACATGATCCTCGGTGGATTCGCGCTTTTCGGCCTCATACTGCTCGGTGAACCGTTGATACGCCTTTGGATGGGTGCAGAGTTTGAATACACAACGGCCTACCATACGTTGGTGGTTCTGGTCAGCGGCCGCATGCTTATGTTCCTGACAGCACCCATGGGCAGCGTGCTCATGGCAACATCCCGACATCGACTTCAAGCCTTCCTTGGAATCGCGGAAACACTCACTTCAGCCTCGTTGATCTTCCTCCTGATCGGGGTACTGGACTACGGCATCGTGGCCGCAGCCATAGGGGTATCGGCACCACTATTCATTGGCCGAGCTTTTGTAATGCCATTCATCGTTCAGAGAGAAGTCGGGTTTACAGTTAACAGAGCAATTAAAGAGCTTGGTAAACCCATAGTTTTAATAGCATTATCATGTATTGTGGCCTCAGCAATGACTCGCTTCTTATTGCCCACGGGAACCTTTCCGGAGTTTTTATTTACCGGCCTGGCGATAACAACCGTATATTGGCTATTTGTTCTTCCGTCATTGTCCAAACGGGAATGGGGACACCTTGCACAGCTTTTACCGGGAAAGCTTGGCGTCAGGGCGAGAAACTATCTGTCAGCCAACCAATAGTCGTATATACTTACACTTATAGCGTGATTCAAGCTGTTGGCTTGCACAAGGACAAGCAAACTATGGCGAATACGGCCCCTCGCATTGGTGTAGTTATCCCCCACTTCCAGAACGACGGCACACTGCTCAGGCGCTCCCTCGAGTCCATTTTCAGTCAGACCGTCATCGCGCATATCGATATTGTTATTGTGGATGACGAATCACCCGTATCTACAAAATCCATTACACAGGATCTCTCACCTCCTGATGGAATATCGATCGCTGTAATAGAACAAAAGAACAGCGGGCCGGGTATTGCCAGAAACACGGGGCTTGCCGCGTTAAATTCAAAGACTGATTATGTCGCGTTTCTTGACTCGGACGACTATTGGTCACCTGAGCATCTCGAAACTGCTATGCTCGCTTTCAAGCTAGGCGCTCATTTCTACTTCTGCTCCCGCATTGTAGAGGGTGAGGATGAGGATCTTTTCAAAAAACTTAAGTTTATTGAAAAATATAATCTCGACTCGATCGAGGGTTATCCCCACCTATGCAGAATGAAAGACAACTACTTCAGGTCGGTTATCGAAGGTTACGTTACCACTTCGACTATTGTTTACGATTATCAAATGTTTGGAGATTTACGATTCCCAACGGAGTTCTACAGGTTTGGCGAAGACCAATTTCTGTGGCTAACAATCGGGAAAAGATCCGATAACGTCATCTGCTCGGATACCGTAGGGCTAACCTATGGGAAGGGCGTAAGTATATTTTCAGAGCAGACGTTTGGGACGGATAAGGATTTCTTTCGCATACATGATGAAATCCTTTATCGCAAAAAGGTGCTACGTAACTTCGAGCTGGACAGTGAAATGAATGAAGCAATTCACCGGCGGCTAAAATCGGCCCGCGATAGATTATCCCTTCGCCTTCTCCATAAGTTAAAACGGGGCCAGCTTCGCTTCCTGATGGTGGCTATCAAGTGTGACCTTGGAATCGCTCCGTACATGCTGGGAAACGCGGCAAGAATTATCGGGCGAGGATTTCATGTCAACAAGAATTAGTGTTGTTATCCCGGCATTCAATGCAGCAGCCTATTTAACTGAAACTGTGCAAAGTTTGCTCTCCCAATTGAGTGATCAGGACGAAATACTCGTCGTCGATGACGGCTCAACTGACAACACTTGCGCCGTTTGTGCGGATATTTCAGATCCCAGAGTTCGTTTGGTTCAAAGGGCAAACAGCGGTGGCCCTGCAGCTCCTCGGAACGCTGGATGCAGGGAAGCGAAAGGCAAATACATATTCCTGTTTGATTCGGACGATATCGCCGAACCCGACAAGGTAAGTGTCGCCATGAAGGCACTGGAAAACTCTCCAAAGGCCTCATTTCTGTTTACGAACTTCAGCCTTGCTGACTCCAACGGTGTCATCACCGAACACAGGTATCTGGACAGATACAGCGTTCTAAAACAGTTAGAGAAGTCGCCCGCTGGCACCAACACCTATACCGTAAACGGTGGCCGGCTTCTTGCCGCATTGTTGAGAGCCAATTTCGTCGGAACCTGCAGCGTTGTGTTTAAAAAGTCAGTTTGGCTACGTACCGATGGGTTCAATGAGAACCTAAGACACCTCGATGATCGGGATATGTGGCTCCAGCTCTGCCGGCATGGCGACGCAGTGTTCGTGGACCACAGCTCATTCAGATATCGAAAACATGAAAGCGGGATTTCCTCACAGCGCATCAGAGCCCAGCATTTAGAGCGAGTGGCCGTAGCGGAAAGGGTAAAGCAGTGGGATCTCAACACTGAACAAAAAAATGCAGTGCACACGTTGGCCGCGAAAAACTACCTCAAGCTTGGCTACATAGACTTTCACGATCAGGGAAATATAGAACTTGCAAGGAATTGGTTTGCAAGAAGTTTTATTAACAAGCCATCCTACCCTGCCTTTAAGGGCATGATAAAATCAGTGGTACCTCAGAAACTGTATCTAATGCTCAGCAGGAACTGATAGAAGCCCAAGAAAATCAACCAGAGCGTCTCGCTCCTCAAGTGTTATGTCGAGCGTTCTCAATTCATGCTGGCCATTAAGTCCTTTCTCTGGGGGCGATCTGTAGTAGTCCATCACGTCCTTTAATTGATCGAAGCGGCCATCATGGAAATAAGGTCCGGTCTTATCCAAAAACCTTAAAGTAGGCACCTTGAAAGCCCCCTGGAGCCCCTGGTGCTTGTCCCTGCTGAGGTATTTCAAATCGGTGCATTCTGAGGGGGCTGCGTCACTGTACTTGCCAAGACAATTGAACTCATCCATCAAAACAGACTGCAAACCGAACACGCGTCCATAGTCCATATTTGGACCACTGAACACGCCGCTGCCGATGTTGTGAAAACCACCATTGGTAAGCATTGGACCATTATGGCACTGAAGGCACTGAGTTTTTTCCTGGTCGATAAAGAGCTTCGCCCCAAGGATCTGGCTTTCGGAAACCATCGATAGCGCCTTATCCTGTTGGCCGGCCGTAAGGGCATCTACAAAATGATCAAACTTTGATGGCTCCGGTAGCAACGTTCTCTGAAACGCCTCAAGAACCTTGCCAATATTGGAAAACGCGCGATTGATCGTCGTTTGTGTCGGTCGTGACAACCTGTACCAGTTATTCTGGATATCAGAAGCACCGTAAGGTGAGGCTTCGTCCGGGAGTTTGGAGAAATCGAGTTTTGGCAAGCCACCAAACAGCGCCTCATAGTAGGAACGGTATCTTTTGTCATTATTGATGACTCTCAACACAGAGAGCCTGCTACTTCCCATTTCATCCGGAGCTTCAAAAGGAATCAGGGCCTGCGACCAGAGAGAGTCGCGGCGACCATCCCAGTAAAACCAACGCTGGTACGCCGCTCCAATAAGGGTAGGAGTGTTACGGGCCGCTTCCCCGACACCCTTTCCACGCTGCTTCCCGTCAGTAAAAGCCAGCTCGGGTTGATGGCAACTGGCACAGGACAACTGCCCATCCTTGCCAAAGCGAGGATCGTAGAAGACCTGGCGGCCAAATTCGACTGCGAGTTTGTGGTCCGCGACATTGTTTGAGGGGGTGTCAGGCAGCGGCGGAAGAGCAGAAAGGCTCAGTGATTGAAGTATCCGTATATCTCGCTCGTCAAACTGCTCGTTGTTGGCCTGCGACGGTAGCGACACGGACAGTGAAACCAACAGAAGCAAACACTTGGTGAAGAGCCGGAAGAGCATCAATAATCCAGATTAAAGACCAACGTCGCGTGGTCCTGCGCTACGCCATCGGAGAGACTTAAATTCAACTGCCACTCCCCGTGCATATTGAACATCAAGCCATCTACCCTGTAACGGCCACCGCCGAGATACTCAGTCACTCTCGGCTGTGAAGGCAACCCATGGCCGTGGGCGGGCATTCCACCTGAAACCGCCAACCCTCTCAGCTCAACAGGATCACCAACGTCACTTTCTACTTCAATGATCCAACTGTGGTGGCTGTTTAACGGTACTTTCCCATCTTCGGGAAGAACCCGAAGATGGAAATGCCCATTGGCAGACATTACCTCGCACGCAGGCTGGCAAACTCCTTCCGACGCGGACAGGACTGCGGCCCACGGGAGAAGCACAACAACCAGCCAACGCCACTTAATCTCAAAGCCCAATTGGCTACCTCGCTTCATCCTGAACCGATTGTCTTAGCGGCCACCGTCGATCTCAAGCAGATACATCTCCAGTTCAACCGCCTCTTGCTCCGTGACCGTTACATTACTGTGTCGCAGGATTGCTTCCGCTATCGTAAGCGCAGAGCCATCATGCAGATAGGGTGCTGTCGCCCACAAGTGATTCAGTGTGGGTGTATCAAGACCGTAAACCGGTCCTCCTGAGGCATTACCGGTGACAGCTGTAATAGTTCCGACATCATGCACTACTCCGGAGGGAGAGTCTGTGCCTTCGCTACCAGAGTGGCAGCCTGCACATCCTTCTCTCTGGAAGACGCCCTCACCTACCTGGCCTGCAGCCGACAGATTCCCGTCGTAGTAGGGTGAAGCGGGAATCGCGGTAAGCGACTCCACGTACGCTGCAACGGCATCCAGTTCAGCATCGTAGCCCTGCTTGGGTGCACCCATTGGATCCTCTACAACAGCAAAGTCCCCGTCCTCCAGGAGCCCCGTGCCGCCGGCCAGTGAGCGGATCTGATTTTCGAAGTCCTGAACCTCGTCAAAGTTGCCGGTCCAGTGCAAACGCCCGTGGCCAGAGCCTCGGCCCAGCAGACCAATAGTATTCCTCAACCCTTCGCCAAAGGTGCTCAGGTCCCACGTCCGGCCATCCTGACCGCCATCGTTATGGCAGGATGCGCAACTCATGTAGTTGTCCCTGGCCAAACGATCGTCGGCGGCATCGTAGAATAGCTGTTTTCCAAGAAGTACTGTTGGGGAAAGCGCTTCCTGCGAGACCAATGACGTTGACCCAACGGCAACAGTCGCACTTACGTCACCGTTGAGAATGGCTTTCAGGTCAAAGGTTGTCAGCGCGCGGTCCATGAAGTCATGGACATACAGCACTTCACCATCCGGCGACAGCGCAACGCCCTGCGGTGCACGCCCCGTATCCAGCCTGGTCAGTTCGAACCCACTGATTACGTCGTAAACAACCACTTCCCTACTGGTTTCAAGTGCAACGAACAGATAACGGCCATCGCCGGTAAACGCGGCACCGGTCGCAACACTGGCGTTGTCATGATCGATACGAACGCCAGGGTTCTCGGTCAGGTTCGCAAGATTAACCCGGGATGTAACGGCCCTGACAGTCTGGTCAAAGGTCATACCGGCGCCGCCTCTCAGACCGCCAGACAGGATATTGTCCTGTTTGGAGGGAACATAGGCATAGCTACCATCCGGTGACAGCACAGGAGCATTCAGGTAGTTGGGCAGCCCCGGACCAGAGCTCTCAGAAACGCCCTTGTTCAGATATCCCAGGGAGACAGTCGATGTATGGGCCAGGGAGGCGGCATCCAACACAAATATTTCCGCATTGGCGTTTTGTACATCCGGAGACAGTCCATCCTCTCCTGGAACAAACGGCGTTACGAAGTTGGTGGCGTAAACCCGGTCACGGCCCACATCAATCGCCAGGTGCCGTACCCTGCCATCCAGCATGGCGGAACCCAACGTCTGATCCGTTGCAACATTCAACCTCAATACCTGCCCCAACGCCTCAAGGGCGACGTACAGCTCATGAGATCCCGGGCGGAACACAATGCCATGAGGCTGGGAAGCCATCGGAAGAGTCACCGTCCTGACAACCTGATAGGTGTCAGGATCAATCGCGTTCAGAGTGCTGTCACCTTTATTGGCAACCCAGACGTCACCTGAAACAGGATTAACAGCAACCGCGCTCGGCTTGTCCCCGACGGGCACTTCGACAACCACATCGCCGTCATCGACAAGCGTCACCGAGTCGTTATCCGGATTGACCACCCAGACTCTCCGTGAACCCGTATCGCGTTCGGTCACCAGCGTGGTGGAGTTAAGTACCTGGGGCGCACTCTCCGCATAACGGGAAGGATCATTCGGATACGCGTCAGTATTGTCTCCTACACCATCGTCATCCGTATCGGCCCAGTTCACAGAGTTATTCGGGAAGACATCACGATTATCTCCAACACCGTCACCATCGCTATCTGCATACTCACCGGAATTTTCCGGGAAGGCATCCAACGCGTCTGGTACGCCGTCATTATCAGTGTCCACTGCAAAGTCCCGTGGATAAAGCGTCATGACCTCCTGGGCATTGATTTCAGCACCATTATTGAGGGCACCGGCAACCACGAACAGTTCGTTGCCGTAGCGGGCTCCGCCAGGTGCATTCCGTGCGATGCCCAGGCTGGGCAGGGTGCGCCAGTTTCCGGTCACCACATCCAGAGCCTCAACATTGGAGTGAGCGCCCGCACCGCTCTCGCCGGCAGCAACAATCAGTTCAGAGCCCTGCTTGATCATCGCTATTCCACCCCTTGGCGTTGGAATATCACTGTCCAGAGTGCTCCATTGCCCGGTTTCGAAATCAAAGACATCCACCTCGGGAATGGTATCGCTTACCGGGTTGCCGAGGTTCACCGAGGAACGCCGGCCTCCAACTACGTATAGCTTACCGTTGGCCACAGCAGCCTTGTGATGGTCCCTTGCGCGCGGGGCATTCGGAAGCTGCGTCCACGTTTTGTTGACGGGGTCATAAACGTCAAACCACGGCACCCAGCCCGCGTTATGACCGCGGGTGTTCCCGCCGACTACGTAAATCTTGCCCTGATAATTGACCGCGGCAACCGAGCCTCTCCGGCGCTCCGCCGGGATCACAAACTCAGTTTTCCACTGAGTTGGTTGGTCAGGATCAAAGCTGTAGATTTCAGGCACACCGGTTTCTGCAGGGAAACCACCTTCAAGCGCACCAACAACGAAGATGCGACCGCCCACCTCAACGCTCTGATAGTGATGCAGCCTGAGCTCCTGCTGGGATTCGTCGACCGGTACACCATGTTTGGTCCAGGTATTGGAGATGGCATTGTACTCGTCTATTGAGCGGCTACCGCGCCCCCCCGTCAGATAGAACCGCTCCTTGAACGCTATGTAGTCGTTCTCATGACGGGCATCCGCAGACCCGCTCGCCGGCGTACGAACAGCCCAGTCAGAGGGTTGTTCAGGGTCCCCAGAACCATCGCCCGGGTCGCTGGAAGTATCACGCACCACCTGGATGGTATAGCCCTCTGACGGCACACCATTTTCATCCAGCGCATACAGCCAGTAGTAACCTGGGATCACAACATTCGGATTCGGATTCAGCTCCAACTGGTATCCAGAAGCCTGCTGGGTGAACTCAACAGGAATGAACCGCTGATCGGTGTTTATCGAATGGGTTGTTCCCTGCAAGCGAATCATGTTGAAAGCCGTCGCACCGGATGAAACCTGAACCGATAAGGTCTCTCCGGCGCTGACCACTGTGCTATCAACTGAAACTATCTCGAGGCGACTTGCATCGCTTCCATCCGTGTTGAAAAGATAATCAGGGGAATAGAACTGAGCATCCTGATGATTTGCATCGCAAGGTCCGCAGGCGCCGCCACCACCAGAAAATACCCGTCCGTCCTTCATAAGAAGCGCAGTTGAGTGGTAATTCCTCGGGATCTCGAGGCTGTTTACAACTGTCCAGGCCTCAGTTTCCGGATCCCAGATCTCTGCAGGAAGAATCGAGCCCCAATCATCCCAAAGCTTGCCCTCTGTGGTACCACCTATTATGAGTACCCTTCCGTCTGGCAGAACCACTGCATCGTGGAAGGTCCTCTTGAAATTCATTGGTTCGATTTCCGTCACCACAGGTGCGGGCCCATTGATATCAACCATGATGGCGGTATCAGAAGACGGATCATCACTCGATGGATCGTTACCGCCGGTAATCAGAATCTTGCCCACGTCGTACATGACAGCGGAACCGAACATCCTTGCCTGATCGCCACCAAGCCTTGCACCGATTTCCTCCACGGAGCCCTGTCCTTCAGTGCCAAACCAGCGCATGGTTTCCATGGGGCCAGACTGGAAAACGTTACCATCCGGCGCCACGTGCATAAACGCATACCATTGCATGCTCGCCGTCTGGTTCTGCCAATGCTGTTGGCTATTCACCAGATTCTGCTCATCCACCAGGCCCTGCATATTCGCACCCGGGGTATTTGTCCATTGGTTCGTCACGCTGGAGTAGATTTCCGACGTATTGGCCGCACTTCGGGCAAAGGTTGTGAACACCCGGTCATCCGGCATGGTTAATGTCGTCGGATACCAGCGAGCCTTATCCATGTCATCCAGAGGTACCCAGGACATGGTCTCAATATCAAACCGGCTGGTTTTCTTGGTGTCCGGGTTGCCGCCAGAATTGAAGATTGAACCGTCTTCAGTCAGGGCAATACCGGAACAGAACTGATTATGTGTTTCGTTGTCCACACCCACGAACACACCAGTCTCGGGGTCGTAAAGGCTTGCGGTGCTCTTTGTACCCGTATCGGTTATCTCGGTTCCACCAACCCAGGTCAGCAATTTGCCGTCAGGAAGATGTGCTGCCGAAACCGGTATTTCCGGCCACTGAATAACCTCTCCCCACTCTCCGCCGATGTGCGGCTCGTAAACGACCGGGGTGGAAACCTCTCCGTGCAGGCGATCCGTTACAGCTGAGAACTCCGCAATATCAAATGAGTACTGCTGGACACCTTTGACGCCAGCGAACTCAACAACAGCCCCGCCGGTATTCTCAAAGTAGAGAACTTCAATCTGATGCAACCCTTCTTCGAGGAAAAGCACTGCCTCGCTGTGGTCCACCGCGCGTGTCAGGTCGTCATTAACGACAACGTTGCCATTTACCGTCAGGCGTACACCATCATCACTTCTGACAAGCAGGCTGTATTCTCCTGACTCAGGGGCGTAAACCTCCCGAGTCGCCAACATCGCGAAGTTGTTTACAAACGGGAAGCTCTCGCCAGCAGCAAAGATGGCCTCGCTGCCGGAAGTACCGTCGGTAAAGCTGATCTCATGAGTCTCGAAAGCGACGCTTTCGTATTGAGTGGCGTTATCAATCAAGGCCTGGGCATCCGCCAGGCTATCCACAACACCATCGCTCTTCACGAACTGAACCTGGTAGAGACTGCTGTAATACTGCTGGGTTGGATCGTTAGGATAAGCGTCACTGTTGTCCCCAACGCCATCCCCATCTGAATCAGAGGCTTCCGTTGGGTCAAACGGGAACGCATCATTCATATCGGCGATACCGTCGCCATCGGAATCCAGATTCGCGTCGCTGTTGTCCCCGACTCCGTTCTCATTGACGTCCGCCCATTCCGTCGGGTCGTTGGGGAACACATCGGAATTATCCCCGAAGCCGTCTCCATCGCTGTCCAACCACTCATCTGGATTGTTGGGGAATGCGTCTTCGCTGTCAGGAACACCATCACCATCCGTGTCGAAGTCTCCGGTACTTGGTGAGATACAAAACGCTGAGAGTTTTGGCCAATCTGCTATAGCACCGAAACCAATTTCGACCGCGTTGTCAGTGGTTTGGGCGAGATAACGCTTGGTTATGGCTGTTTTCGGGCCAACCTCATCAATAATGTCGAAACCGCTGGTGGTCAATTCGTTCTCGACATAGATATCGAAAACACGGCTGCCAGGGCCACCTGAGGGCGTTCCAACCTGGTAATAGATTTCCGCAAACATCAACTCAACAACGTAGTCTCCCACTGCAGGAACCGGAACTGCGTAGCTGAAGTCCCCCCAACGCTCACTTCTAAACAGTTTGTCATCGTCGGTGCCAGCAATACTGTAATTATTGGGGCCGCCAGTATCTCCGCCAGAAAAATGGGCATCCGCAATGAACTCTGTGCCATCGGTCGCCACATAGCTTCCGCCACCAACGTTCACACACATCTGGAACCCATCAATGTCACCGAAGGGTGTGGGGTCAGCATTATCACCGACGCCATCACCATCGCTATCAAGCCACTCGGTGGGATCACCTGGGAATGCATCCTGATTGTTGTTGTAGCCATCTCCATCACGGTCAGGATCGCTATTGTCACCGATACCGTCGCCATCCAGGTCAGACCACTCTGCCGGATCGGCCGGGAACACGTCGGTATTGTCTCCAACGCCATCTTCATCACTGTCCAACCACTCAGCTGAATCAATCGGGAAAACGTCCTGGTCATCCGGAGTGCCATCGCCGTCATAATCGCCATTGGTTTGCCTGACACAAATGGCCGACACCTTGGGCTCGTTGGCAACTGCATTGAACGAGATATTGATTGAGCCGCTGCTTGAACTGGTGAGATAGTGCCTTGTTAGCGCCGTCTTGCTAGGCACGTCCGCCAGGATATCGAACCCGGGCTCCAGGACATTGCCCTGAACAATGATGTCGAAAACCCGGCTCCCAGCACCGCCAGTTGCGACCGTGGACTGGAAGTAAATCTCTGCAAACTCCAATGACGCAATGTAGTTTCCGGACTCAGGAACCGGTATGGAATAGGCGAAGTCGCCCCATCTCTCTGAATGGTAAAGGGTATCGTCGGCCGTACGGTCTATCTCATACACATGACTGGCTTTCGAGCCACCATTAAAATGGCTGTCGGCTATATAGAGGGTTTCATCAGCCGCGGAGTATTCCGGCCCACCCACATTTACACACATCTGGTGGAGAGGCTCATCTCCGCCGGTTCCACCACCGTTGTCTCCACCATCACTTCCTGGATTCTCCCAGGCGGTGGGGTCATCCGGGTAGTAATCATCGGCATTGGCAACACCATCACCATCGCGATCCGGGTCCGAATTATCTCCCACTCCATCACCATCAAGGTCGGACCATTCTGACGCATCATTCGGGAAGAGATCCGAATTGTCACCAACTCCATCTCCGTCCGAGTCAACGGTTTCATTGGGATCAGAGGGAAACGCATCCTGAGCGTCGGGCACACCATCACCATCGGAGTCAGCGCCCACGATTTCGGTTACACAGTAGGCTGAAAGCTTTGGCCAGTCTGTAATAGCACCGAAATCGACATCAATTTCGCCATCCTCGACAACAGCCACATGGTCAAGCTGGGTTGCTGACTTGCTGCCTGCTGCCGCAATTATGTCGTACTGTTCCGCAACGGTTTCACCCTCTACGAACACATCAAATACTCGACTACCAACTCCGCCAGATGAAATCCTCGCCTGATAGTAGATTTCGGCAAAGTAAAGTTCGACCAGATAAGAACCTGAAACAGGAACAGGAATGTTGTAACTGAAACTCTCCCAACGTTCCGTATGATAAAGGACATCATCCAATGTATTGGCTATGGATTGCTTATGAGTGCCGGTTCTGCCCCCGAGGAAATGGGTGTCAGCTTTGAAAACAGTGCCGTCCTGAGCAGTGAACTCCGGGCCCCCAACGTTCACACATTCCGCAACACTCGCTAGGGAGGGAGTTGGATCAGAGTTGTCACCAATGCCATCATTATCGCTATCCAGCCACTCCGACGGATCCTCCGGGAACGCATCGTTATCATTAGCGAAGCCATCACCATCCATGTCAGGGTCGCTGTTATTCCCTACGCCATCACCATCCATGTCCGCAGATTCTGTGGCATCGAATGGGAACGCATCTGCATTGTCGCCAATACCATCCCCATCGCTATCGAGCCATTCCGTACCATCAAATGGAAATACGTCGTCGCTGTCACTATAGCCGTCGCCATCGAAATCACCGTTGCTAGGGAAAACACACACGGCCGACAGTTTCGGAAGATCTGAAATTACGCCAAAACTGATGTTTACAGAGCTGCCGTCCACCTGAGCGAAATAGCTTCGGGAAACCGCAGTCACGCTTGCAGCCTGCTCGATAATATCGAACTCGGATTCTACTTTTTCGCCCTGGATGTAGACATCGAAAACCCGGCTACCCACGCCACCGGCGCTGGTGGTGGACTGGTAATAAATCTCTGCAAAATGAAGTGTCGCAATGTAGCTGCCCGCCGTCGGGACGGGTATCTGGTAACTGAAATCACCGTAGCGCTCCGATTGGAACAGCGGGTCATCGTCCGTAGCTGAAATATTGTGAGCGTGGGACGCCTTTTTGCCACCACTGAAATGGGCATCGGCGATGAATTGAAAGCCTTGGGAAGAGGTGTAAGCGCCGCCCCCTGAGTTGAGACAAATGAGCGGCTCGCCAAAATCAGCTGCGCTTGTTGCTCCCGTCCAGAGTAGCGCCAGCAAAAACATGATCGTTGGCTTGAAGGTCTTCCATTGTGCGCTCATGTCCTTGCCTCTCCTTTGGACAAAACTATCTCAAAGGACAACTGCAAAGCCCGTACCACAGATACGAAAGACCAAGACTTACAGGGGGCAAAAGCCGCAATAACCAGATATGAAAGAAGCTTAATGTAAAGAAAGCTGACAACCGGAATGCGTGATCGATCCCCTAGCGAACACGCCAGTTCTTAAGGCGCCTTATCCTGCCAACTAATCCGGAGCCAAGAAAGGAAAACAGATAAAGCTTTAACCCTGTGGAACTGAAAGAGGCGCCCAGTGCCTGCAGGGCTTCCGCCCGGCATCGTGCCATCTCACCTTTTTGAAAGCTTTCGTAGGCCAATGCACAGTAGTTGTCTGAAACGAGGGAACGGATATCCCGGGCAAACTCGTCGTCTAGCGGGTTTTCCAGTTGCCTTTCAAGCACCTTTATTTTCGAGGGGGTACGCTTTCTCGCGCTGCCCTTGGAAATGCTCGAACTGCCGATGCGGTAAGCGTGGTAGGTGCCAGGCAGAAACAGGGCCACTTCCTGACGCGTGACTCGGAACCACAGATCCCGGTCATCCCCGTTGGCCAGTGATTCATCAAACCCCCCAAGCCGATCAAACACCTTACGGGGAATAACAACACCGGATGTGCCGATAAAGTTCTCGCTCCCAAGGGCACGGTAGGCATTCGGCGGTTCAATCCTCACACAGCCCGCGTTTTCCGAACAGAACGGAGCAGTAAAGGTGTAGCTATCCAGAAACCGGGGGGTCAAAACGTCTCCGGATTCGTCAATCGTAGAGAAGTTGGTGAACAGCAGGCCTGCATCTGGATGGTGTGAAAAAGCCTGACGGGCTGCATCCAGCTTACCCGGAAGCATGATATCGTCGGAGTCGAACAGAGCAATGAGAGAGCCCTTTGCCTCCCTTATACCGTGGTTGCGCGGGCTTGCAGGGCCGCCGCTGTTGCGCTGCCTGACATAGCGGATCCGGGAGCTACGCCACTCCTCCATAACATCCGATGTTTCATCGGTTGATCCGTCATCGACCACAATGATTTCATCATGCTCAGACAGCTGCGGGACAATGCTCTCCAGCGTCTCCGGTAGCGTATTCGCCGCATTGAAGCTTGGTACAATGATACTGAAACTGAATTCTTTCACGCGCGCTGACTCCCTGTGAACGACGGGATTCTACACTAATGAGATTAAATTAGGAGGGAAACCAACGACTATAGGCACTAACGTCAAAACAGAGGCCTTGACAGCTAGTTAGAGTTAGCTTCGCCCAGTATGATTCACAGCACCGCTACATAAATTTACGATGGCCGGGAAGCTCAAGAACCTGTTATATCCATACGATCAGCGCTAAACTGAGCTATGCCTGTCAAGCTATTTCGGCCAGAGGTAAAAAGGAGGGCCCCATGTTTGAGCACTACGACCTTACTGATCGTTTCCCGATGAAGTTTGATGTGGAGCGTATGCGCAAGGAGCTTGAAGAGCTTGAAAACGAAAACTGGCTCTCGCACTACGACGAAGCTCTTGCTGACGGGTGGACAACGATTCCACTTGTTTCTCACGATGGAAGCGCCGATGGTGCGGAATCTCAGCGCATAGGCAAGTGGGGAGAATATAAACGAACACGTTACGTCGATCAGTTACCTTATTTCAAAGAGATCCTTGACGCCTTCGACTGCCCTCATGGCAGAATCAGAATTATGAAGCTCATGCCAAATAGCGTCATCAATGAGCACAGGGATACCTACAGCGAAGTGTCAGACTATGCCTTTGGTCAGGTTCGGCTACATATTCCAATAGTGACCAATGACAAAGTAAAGTTCATAGTTAATGGAACGAACTACCACCTAAAGGAAGGCCGCCTCTATTACGTCAACTTTTCCAAGAAACATTATGTGCGCAACGATGGGGATGAGCCACGGACACACTTAGTATTAGATGTTAAGGTTAACGATTTTCTTGAAAAAATATTCCCGAAGCTTACTCCATATCAAAAACTGGAGTGCCATATTTCCAGGAAGCTCATACCTGTATTTATCTGGCATCCAAAGAAAAACTATTTGCGGATAATGTCTTGGTTCTGGCGAAACTACAATGGCTCTCGTATCCAGTCGCTCCGACACCGGCTTTTCCCAAAACGCGATCCCTATTAGCGGAGATATAAGAGAACGATGACTTTGCCAGCGACTCGCATTTATGGCGGGACTGCGGGGACTGGTAGTCCAAAGGCTTCTGGTTCGGCCAATGAAAGCAAATTTCTGGTTCTCGCTACCTGTGTTTTTATTGTTACCTGGTACCTTCAACTAGGCGGACGCGTCGGCCTACTTGGTGCCATTCGCTTTGAATTCTTACTTGGAACCTTTCTTATCCTCTGCGCTGTCGTTCGAATGCTAAACGAAAGGCTATCACCCACACCGCTGATGAAGCCCATCTGCTTCTTTTTTAGCATTCTTGTCCTTTACACCCTTTTCTCTTACGACCGTTCTCTGTCGTGGACTACGTTTTATGAGCGAGTCGTCAAATTTTCGATGCTTGCCCTTTTCTTTGCTGCATTTATTCGAACGGAGTGGGCCCTTAAGATGGCCGTTGCCGCCTTCCTACTAGCAATGTTGAAACTGGGACAAGAAGGTTTCGTAGGGTGGCTCTCAGGCTCCATGGTGTGGCAAAACCAAGGTATTCCACGTCTCCACGGGTCTACGGGATTATATTTCCATCCGAACTCATTTAGTGGAATGGCAGTGGGATGCCTTCCTTTTATTTATTACCTTTTTCCTGTCACCAACAAGTTTCAAAAGCTTGCGCTAGCTGCGTTATTGGTGTGCTGTGTCATCATTATCGTTTTTACCGGTTCTCGTACTGGCTATGTTGCGACCATACTTTTGGGAATGTATTTCTGGAGAGAAAAACTTAAAGTCAGAAAGTTTAAATACTTGATATTGGGCGTTATTGTATCCATAACCACATATTCATTGCTACCTGAAGAATATACTGAACGCCTGCATTCAATTGTAACTTTAGAAGAAGCTCAAGGATCCTCATCGGAAACCCGGATACAAATCCTCAAAGATGCGGTGAACGTATTTTTGTCGAAGCCCTGGGGTGTTGGAGTCAGCGCTTTCCCAAGTGTGCGTGCAGAAATGTTTGGGCGACATCAAGACACTCATAACCTTTATTTAGAATTATTGACGAACATGAGTGCTTTGGGAATTCTATCCTTCTTTATATTCATTCGCACTATTATAAGAGAAAATAAGAACATCATTACCCGCACCAATAGCTCATTTGTCAAAGCTATCGCTCAAGCCGTAATTGCGTTCGTTTATGCGAGATTATTTTTAGGACTTTTCGGGATGGATACCTATGAAATTTATTGGTGGTTTGCTGCGGGACTCACTATCGCCATGTACAGAATCACCAAAAACCTCCAGAATAAGGCCCCGAGTGCAAAGTTTAAATACGCCAATAGAGCTCAAGAGCCCTTTCACCAAATACAAAGCCCTTAAACTGCCAGCTAAACAAACCACGCTGTGATGTTAACTGTTATCCTAGCCTACGTTGAGTTCCAAGCAGAGACAGTATTACCTAAAATGACAAGTGCGTCCGTGGACTTGACGAAAAAACTGTTGAAACCCGAAAAGAATCAGGCCTGTGATCAACAACAGAATAGATGCTCCTTCGGTCACTTGAGCGGCTTTTAATATCTGGCCAGATAAACCAAGGGTCTCACCGGTATTCAGTGTTGCAAACTCACTAACAAAAAAGGATTGGTCCAAAAACCTCAGTGGATCGTTTGCAATTTCCTCGTTCACAAGATGTAGTTTCCACTCTGGGAACGGCTGAAATGTAATCACTTCGCCAAGAGATTCCACCGACGGTGACCAATTGAACCAATGGGTAGGACCGCCTTCCGGCTCATCAGACCACACACTAATCTGATTGTTAGCTGAGTCCGTCGGCATCCATGTGCGCCCCCAAAGCTCAACGCTCAAAGATTCCCACTTCCAACTCTCTGTATCAACACTAAAGCTAACCGTAATGTCGCTACTGTCTCCATGGGAAAGCCACTCTGCATGCCCCTGAATCTGGTAGTCGATCAAATCAGAGTAGGCCGACAATGGTACGAACCAGAACATGAAGACGAGAATCCATCTCATTTTTCAAACTCCTTGTCAGTTATCGTGGTTATGACTCAGTTACTGTATTTCCAACACTCGGATCTTGGATGGGCACTTTGTACATACTACCGGGACAGGATCGGATGCGCTCCCCGAAGCATCTACGATACTAATGAAAGAGCCTTCTAAGCCCTCAACAATGCGGGAATCGAGAACAATTTCGGAACTAGACCAAGACTTCGCAGGGACGACAATCAATCTCGTTGTATCAGAATCGTCCATACTATCGCGCACTTCTACCCGTGCCAAATAATTTCCACCAATCGCAACGTAGGTGTTGTCATACAGTCCGTTGAAATCGCTGTTGTCTCCGTTGCCCCACCATCCGGGGAAACTCACCCGGTTGAGAAAGAGCTCATTAGCAGATAGTTTACTCCTATCACTAAGGCTTTGCTCTGAACGAAAATCCTTATCACTGACACTACGCCAATAATAGCCAACCTCACTGGAGCGACTGAGATCAATTCCAATTGACAAGTTATTAAAGTCATTCCATGACCACCAGCCACCACCGCCGTCTAGCCAAGTGATGTTTCCATCATTACCGCCCAATATGAAGTTGCCACCACCAACATGTGTTGGCAGAGTTAGATCAAGATCTGAGGGGTCGCTGTAAGCCCCGTCAGCTGCAAGAGCCCAAGTGAATTTCCAGCTACTGACGCTCGGAAAGTCCTGAGTCGAAGACGCACCGGCAAAAGTCGTGCCTTTAGGCACTTTTACCGAAAATGCGATAAAGACCTTTTCACTATTCTTGAAACTCGCTTGAAGTTGCGATATTCGATTCATTGAACTAAGCGATTGGGTACGATCTCGGGCTGTCATCGCGAGATTACCGTTGCCTTCGTCTACATATCTAGCAATGCCGTTGTACCATCCCGTGCCACTCCACCGACCTACGGTTGCAGCGTCATAAGCGACTGGTTCTCCACCACGACCAGCTTCAAAATTATCAAAAATCACAACTTCTGGACCGGAACCAAAACCACTACCAGATACCCTGACTTCGCCTGTGTCTGATAAAAGCTCTACCGAGCTTATGCTAGGCGCTGCAGCGGCTATCCCGCTAGCCAAAGCCAGAACAGGTAGAAAATACAGAGAGCGATTCGCGAGCATCTTTTCACCATCAGTTGTCAGTGTCGGTTACCTACTGACCAATACTAGCATTGCAGTATCAGCTTTCGTAATAATGAAAGGTACTAAAAAAAACCTCGTTATTATACCGATTCGACAAAATTACAAAATTAAATTTTGTTATTAAAAAGTAAACAATCAGCGCTCAGAATTCAATTAGATAGAAACTTCACGCTTAAAAACTCTTTTCCGGATCATGTAGAATAGAGTTGGATTGTAACGCTCTATTTCTTTAAACCTTTGATAAGTTCTTTTAGAAATATATTGCCGATCTTTCTTGACTTCACTTAACCGCCTCGCCGAGTCATATAGAGCCTTGAAATAAAACTTAAATATCCATCTCTTAAACTATAGAAAAACATCGCCATGAGATGCAATGGAACTTTTCGAAGAAAAAGCGCTAGGGGGTAACGGCGAACACCCAGCCATACCATGTTTCTCGTGTCGTAATAATAACGTCTCCAGCCAGGCCGGCCACCCATAGAGTGAGCATGTCGTACTGTAATATCTGGACAGTAAACGACATCCCAATCCATGTTCATTAAAGCGAGTGCAACATCAGGACCTTCATGGCTAATAAAAAAATACGCCGGATACATTCCAGCATCCAAAAAAGCTTGCCGACGATATGCGACGGCCCCTTCGCTAATCTCGTACGTACTAAACTCCTTACCACCCCACTCATTTAGATGGCGGCGGTGGCACCAATTAATTTGCTTTTCCGTCAAATCATCAATGACCCGAAAGTTTATCGCTGCCATCGATTCTTTTTCTTGGAATTGCTCTTTAATCAGTTGAACATCATGCGCTGTCAAGCCAAATACATCGTCGTCCAACGTAATTACAATTTCTCCAGTTGCATGTTGAACGCCAGTATTTCTCGCGGCCACGCCCACATTTCTATCCATTTCTATTATTTTTATACGGTCTCTAAACTCAACCAACACAGATCGGACCGGAATTTCCGAGTTATTATCAACTACAACAACCTCTACTTCAGGATTAAGCTCATACAACAACTCCGAAATATTTCGCCTTATTTCATCCGGTCGATTATAAGAAATAATAACTACACTTACAGCTAGCACGACGCCTCCTATTCTAAACGCATCGATAAATACTTTACACCAAATACTGTTTTGAAAAAGTCTTCCATTGAGGCGCCAGCATTATATCTTGAAATCTCAAATAAATCTGCTAACGGCGATAGCGTGGGGTACGCGGTAACACCCCAGCTATAACCTAATTCGATAAGGGCATTTTTCACACGAAAATCAAAATCTGACTTCATCCCATTTGGATAACAAAAGCCTTCAACTTTACAACCCAAATTCGTCTGAATCATTTCTTTCGATTTTTTTAACTCGTTAATAATTTCTTGATCGGTTAACTTCGTAAGTATCGGGTGGCTATAGGAGTGGCTTTCAACTGTTAGCCCAAGGGCCTGCATTTCCTTGACCTGCTGCCAACTTAGGGAGCGAAACCGATCTGGCGCTTCATTGGGGATATCTAGGTCAATGTTTCTATACAGCTGACATATGACTTCGTTTCTCTCCTCTGGGGGCAATGTCAGGCAAAAGTCGGCAATATAGTTCCAACACTCATCATCACTAAGATTTTTGTCCAGCGTGCCGCTTGCCCCAGGAAAACTAACAGACTGATTACCTCTATTTTCGACAGCATACATTATCTGATCTGGCCATAGCCAAAGATCACCGTTAATGAAGCCTGTCGTTGCAAAAAGTACCGCTGGCACCCTCTCTTCCTGAAGTATGGGAAAAGCATAGTCGGCAAAATCATGATAACCATCATCAAAGGTCACCACGACCGCATCTTTTATAGGGTTACCCTCAATACAGGACGAAATCAGATCAGGGATCGTAGTTGGATTAAACGTCTTTTTTATTGTTTGTATTTGTTTTCTGAAAATATCAACGGGTAAATTTTTACCGCCGCTCGAACCAGATATGCGATGATACATTAAAATACGTGGATGAGCTCTGGCTATGTGTTTAGTAACACTAAAAAGCCCACATGGCTTACCAATATTAAATAAAATATTTTTAAAGCTCATAACCCACCAAAAGCCTTAGACGCGTCTTAGTAGAACCTTTAACAAATATCTCCAAGCCACAAAATAGCCAAAATCACACTTAATACCACGAGTTATATCAAGTATTGGTTCCCTTAATGTCTTTTCGTGGCATGCGATTGTATAGCCGCGGCTTACGTACATATCAGCCCAGGCGCGAGAAATTAGATAATCTGGCACTTTCTTTGGGTTATCCTTTATGAATTTTTCGAGTATTACAAAGGCATTATCATATCTACCTCTATAATTACTCGACATCTGGCCAGGCCAGACACGGTATACGTAGGTTTTCTCGGGCGTATACTGAAATGACCAATCTACGGAATACCGCAACCAAAGATCCCAATCGATCCCCATTGGAAGGTTTTCATCGAAGTATCCGTTTCTTTCCAGGCATTCCCTGCGAATTACCGCTGTGCCGAACGGGACGAAATTCTTTATGATCAATTGGTTAGTTACCTTGCCACTATAACGCTCATAAGGCTGAGGTTTGTCAACTGTTTTGCCGTTTTGGTCGATGTACGAGACTTCGCTGTAGACCACCCCGGTGTTCTGGTCCTCGAACAAGGGCATCTGTACGTTTAGCTTTTCCGGGTGCCAGACGTCATCGGCATCGCAGAATGCAATGAAATCGCCGTTTGCCTCCTTGAGGCCACGATTCTTTGCTTTGGGCTGGCCGCGATTTTCCGTGGGTAGGTACCTCACTCGGCCATTGCCCTCAAACCGCTTCATTTGTTCTGGCGTATCGTCCGTTGAGCCGTCGTCTACTACGATCACTTCCAGGTTTTCCCACCTTTGAGCTAGTACGGAGTCAATAGCCTCTGGAAGGTACTGGCCCATGTTGTATGTCGCTATAACAACGCTTACCAGAGGCTGATCATTCATTCTTATACCTTGCATATTGAGAACCGGTACTTACCAGACGCTTCCTGAGGGATATTTGAGACATCTTTGATCTCGAGTTCTACGCTGTCGTCAAACACTTCCCGCATAGCGCTTATAAGCCCCGTGTCTGTATGTTCATTGAAATCCTGACCTTTGACGCGATTGATGATCACGTGGCCCAGCGTATCCTGGACGAGCTGCATCTGCTCGATGCCCGGAACTTTGGTCAAGGTTCGTTCCACCAGCGATATGCCGGCTACCTGCCCGCCTGCAGGCAGTTTAAGGAAATCCGCCACCCTCCCCTCAAGGCGCTCAAGAATAGGCATCCCGCGTCCACAACTACAGGTTTTCTCGGTATACACGCCTACATCCTCAACCCGATAACGAATGAGCGGCATGCCACGGTTATTCAGGTCCGTTACAACGATCTTACCGGGCTCGCCAGGCCTCACCGGGCAGTTATTGGCATCCAGAAATTCCACGTACACATGCGGTATATTAAGGTGCATACCCTGGTGCTGTTCGCACTCGCAGGCAATCAGTCCAACTTCCTCGCAACCATAGCGATTCGTCACCGGGCAGCCAAAGGCTTGTTCAATCACTCTCCGTTCATGGTCGAGTAGCATCATGGATGTGGCAACAATCCCGTCCGGCTTCAAATCCTCAATGCGATTGGATACCAGGTAGTTCGCAAAGATGAAGATTGAATGAGCGTGCCCAAATACGGCGCCTGGTTGCTCTCTGCGCCATCGTTCCACAAACTCTCCCATGGATTTGTCATTCAGGTCCATGGTGTCGAGATAGATTGTGCGGTCAAGGAGGTGAAGACGCAGTTTCTGTTTCAACGTTTCCGCAACGGGAGGGTTACCCCAAACCGAGGCCTTCTTCATTCCAAGGTCCCAGCCCGCCCATCGATCAGCCATCAACTGGGCACCATTACGGCGTTCCTGGCAGGCTTCGTCGAAGTACAGATTCAGTGAAACACCGGTGGACCCACCAGTTTTGGCCATTACCAGATCGGTCTTGCTGAACTCGTCGCTTACAAACTGGTCCAGGTTGTTGCGGATATCCTGTTTGGTGGTTACCGGAACCGCCTCGAAAGCCGCTTTCGAGTTGATGGCGCCCGGCTCAATACCTTGCTCGGCAAACAGCTTTCTATAATGAGGGCTGTGGTTTGAAGCGTAAATTAGCATGTCCTGAAGTCGCTTGAACTGAAGGTCCAGCAGCTTCTGGCGTGGCCACCACTGTTGCTCTTCGAGAGTTTTCCATTCCCGAAGTCGCCCGCTACGGTCTTTCAAGTCCCATAGCGGGTAAAAAATATGTTTGGAGAGTGTTCGCATCATATCTCGACCATCCCTGGTTCAATTTGGCGGTAAAGTTCAACGTGTTTGGCTACCATCGCTTTCATGGAGTACTTGTCAGCCAATTGTGATTGAGCGGCTTTCCCCATTTTTTCGCGCAGCTTCGGATTTTCCGCCAGTTTCCGTATTCGGTCTGCCAGAGCCTCAACATCACCAACGGGCACGAGGTAGCCGTTAAGGCCCTCTTCAACAATTTCCGGGTTGCCGCCGGTACGCGTGCAGACCACCGGCTTTCCACATCGCATGTACTCAATGATGGCATTGGAAAAGCCTTCTGTTTCCGAACAAAGTACGGCTATATCAAAGTCACGGATGTGGCGTTCAGGTTCGGGCTGACTCCCCAACAGATGGACGCGCCCTTCAAGCCCGAGTCGCGTTACCTGTTCCATATAGGCACTGGGATCACCGCCGCCGATTACGTTCAGTTTGAGATGCAAGCCTTCCCTGGCCAGTAGGCCAATCGCTTCAATCAGATCTTCAATACGCTTAATCGGGCGAAGGTTCGCAACGATACCCACGACAACCTCGGCCTCAAAACGACTTTCCCCGGAGGCTGTTACCTGCTCGCCAGACGAAATGTCGGGGTATCCATTGTAGATCACATGGATCTTTCCGAGTGGCATCTTCTCAAATCGGGACGTGATTTCAGCTACCGCTTTGCTGTTACATACGGCCGCGTGCACGCAGCGACCCGTCAGGCGTAGCGCCTTGAGATAGGTCCCGCTGTACCAGAAGCCCATGTCTCTTCTGGAGATGAGTGTTTTAAGGCCGGCAAGGCGCATCATGGGGGGAGCGATCACGGAAGTGTCGTTGAAAAAAGCATGGACCACGGAGAACCCCTGCTTGCGCAATAACCGGGCATACCTGTACATTTTGAACCAACTGCCGGGGCTGGAAATACTACCCACGCCGAGATCATGTACCGGCACCGGAAACATCCCGCTTCGGGTGTAATCCGTTCCGCGAAGCACAGCGAACTGTATGTCCCATCCCTGCTCCATTAATCCATTGACAAGCTTCAGTACCTGGCTTTCGGTGCCGGCGTAAGGATTATCGTATCGATCCATGATAATACTAAGCTTCATTGGGTGACCTGTCTGTAAACAGCGAGATAGCTTTCCATCATCGCATTTGCCGAGTAGTCAGTTTCCACCCTGTTCCGGGCCCACTCGACCTGTTCGTCGACGCTGTCTTTGTGGTCAAGTACGGCTGCCAATTCGCCTGCAAGCTGGGATGCCCCTTCATAGCGGACTATTCGTCCGCCCGCACCATGGCCCAGTACCTTGTCGATTTCACCAACGTCGCACGCGACGATCGGGATTCCCACGGCCATTGCCTCCAGCAGCGTAATCGGGAGGCCTTCCGTCAGTGACGGCATGCAGAGCACATCGCTCCTTTTCATTACCGCTGGAACCTCGTCGACATACCCCGGTAGCTGAACGAAATCCTCCAGGCCGAGATCGGACACCTGCCTTTCCAACGCAGCCCGCTGTTTACCTTCGCCAATAATAATAAGGCCCAATAATTCATGGCTCTGCCTGAGCACGGCAAATGCATCCAGCAGGCGGACAAACCCCTTTTCTGCGGACAAGCGCCCTACTCCCAATACTATCGAATCAAAACGGCTCAGGAATCCGAACACAGCCTCAGCGGGCTCACTCGACGCAGACTCACGTATTGAACCTATGCTCATCCCGTTGGGGATCACTACAGTCTTCGAAGAACGGGCAATTTTCTCCGGAACCTGACGTTTCATTGCTTCGGAGACCAGCACAACACGCCGCAACCGCGCCAGGATCAGGCGATCTATCGTTTCGTATACCCAGGCCTTTGTGAATCGCTTCGCCCTTACGTAACCGTGCAGTGTAGCGATCAAAGGTATTTTCCGGATCGATTCGGGCCAAAGGCCCATGAGCACGTTGAACTTATAACCGTGTGAATGGAGGATCTGGTAGTTTTCGGATTGTGCCCAACGGAGTATGTCGCGGGCAGCCTTTAGATTGAATCCCGGGTTCATTCGCCAGGGAATTACCGGTATACCAAGACGCCTAGCTTCTACTTCAATGGGCTTGTTCTGAATACCAGTCTCACCGGCACTGAGAACGGTAGGTAACAAACCTGCGGCCATTTGCTCGGAAACCAGCGTCAACAACATCTTCTCAGCCCCGTAGAGACCGCCACTGTCAATCAGGTGAAGAACTCTCATGTTATCGGTATCAACCTTTCCTTGGGTTCCAGACTACTTTCTTTTCTCCCTTCAGAAACGCCATTGTGGCTTTTAGCGATGCGATGTTCAGCAAGAGGAAGTAATAGGGAACGGCATAAACAAAGGAGCTACTGCGGCCGCGCTCCTCGCCCTTACGTCCCAACCAGCCAAAGGCGTAGAGCAGCACCAGGCCGAAGAAACACAATGCGTAGAAGCCTCCCCGGGGGGCCAGCAGCAAGGCAGCCACCGTGAACGTTATCAGCGGAACAAACGCCAGATAGCGAAGCAGTTTGTGAGATACCATTTGCAGCGCAAACAGTCCGTAGTTAAAGGGGTTCATCAGATGTGCCATGTCCTTCAGGGCCCACAACGCTCGCAGACTCACTCTGACACGCATACTGAACTCGCTGACGCTGTCCTCGTTGGCATCTTCCTTCAACAGTGCCCTGGGCTCGTAGATAACCCGATACCCTTGTTCAACGACCTTCAGCGGTTGCACGAAGTCCGGGAGTTGGTCTGCTCGCAGGGACTGATAGAGCGACTTCCGAATGCCATCAATACCACCATCAACACCTACGACGGAGCCAATGGCAGACTCCTTTACCCGCAGCCAATTCTCATATTTCATGTAGGTGCTGCAGCCATCGCCCACCAGTGAACCATCAGCGGCCACGTAAACCATTTTTCCGGTCACATAGCCAACACCGTCATCAGCGAAGTTGCTCACCAGATGATTCACTGCGTTTTGGTCCCACTGGGAGTTCGCATCCGAGAACAGGATAATGTCCCCTGTAGCGTTCGCAACCAACGTGTTCAAGCCAGCGGTCTTGCCTTGCCGGGGTACCTGACGAAAGAGTTTTATGCTGCGACTGGATGACTGAGCAACCCGTTCGACAATGCTGTCTGTGCCATCGTCTGATTCGTCAGACACTACCAGTATTTCAATTTTTTCGTCCGGATAGGCAAGTTCCAGCTTGTTGTTCAGTGTTGCCTCAATGCTGTCCGCTTCGTTATAGGCCGCGATGACAATGGTCACTGTGGGTTGATAGGAGTCGTCGGTAGAGATTGGCAAGCCTCGTATCTGGGCCAGCAACGAAGCCAGTAACGGATAGCCCAGATAGATATAGAAAAGCAGCGCCAGCGAAAGCCAGAAAACCAGGGTTAGCATGATGTCTCATCCGTGAAGAAGGTCATTTCGTTCAACCCCCAAGCAAACGGGCAGTGCCCATCTCGGTCTGCCGGGGGCTGGCATCCCGGCCCAGCACACCCTGCTCGACGAGAACGTCACTCATCGTGGTGAATCGAAACCTTTTCAGCAGGTTAACCAGCCGCTGCTCACACACTTCCAGGTTATTGTAGTGCCTGAAACGAGAGAACCACTTTACGTCGAGCCGCGGTTGGCCAGGGTCGATTTCCCAAGGATGGAGGTAAAAGACAAAGGGCTTGCCCATACGGTTGATCGAGCCAAGCCCCCACTGGCTGAACCAATAGGGGAACAAACGGAAGTAGCCACCTCCGGCGATTGGAAGAGTGTAGCCCGGCAACTTCAAGGTGCTCAGCGGGAATTCTGCGATTTCCGAACCGTTGTCGGTTTTCAGGCGATGCGGCCATCTGGGTGTACCTGGCATTCCATACCGGTCATGGTGAACGGGGAAAATAGAGGAATCCCATGTGAACCCCTCTTCACACAAAATATCCAGCGCCCAGCGTGACTGGGCGGTGATGGAATAACTTGCAGCGCGATACCCGGTAACCGGTTCACCAATAATGTCTTCGAGGATAGCCTTGGATCTCCGGGTTTCCTCGCGGAACACCTCTGGCGTCTGTTTGTAGATAAGCTGATGGCTGTAACCGTGGCTCGCCACCTCGTGGCCGGCATCGTGTATACGACGGACCAGCGCGGGCGATTTTTCCGCAACCCAGCCAAGGGTAAAAAAGGTGGCTTTCGTGTTGTGATCACCCAATACGGAAAGAAGACGGTCGGTATTGGCCTCAACCCGATATTCCATATCGTGCCAGTCTTTCCGGTCGACGGCTTCGGCGAGCGCGGCTACCTGGAAATAATCTTCTACATCGATCGTAAGTGCGTTACTGATGGTGTTCATGAGTCATAGCGACGGTGCCGCCTCCTCTTGATATTCCGTGGCCAGGTTTAAAAGATCGCATAGGTGAGTCCCAGCGCTATCCAGTTCTCCGTGTATTCTCTGGAGACTAAATCACTGGTCCGTTGCTTATGACCAATCTGGCCAGACACACTGAGATCTCTGCTTGCCTTGTAGGTTAACCCCACATTGGAATTGAACAGTTCGTCATCCTCGCCCTCATCCTCGTAGCGGTAATGCGTCATTGACGCGCCGACATTGAAATCAAGCCTGTATCCAAGCGGGCGGGAGTAACGCAAAGATAGCCCGGCCCTTTCTTCCTTGTCGGTCGTCTGCAGGTAGTCAGACCGGCTGGCAGTAAGCCCGATATTGACCGAACTCGCATCACTGAACCGCTTACCCAGTCCGGCTTCCAGCGCTGTTACTTCAACCGTTGTCGTCTCTCGAAGATTGAATTCGAAATCATCGAACTGGATGTCAAAGTCAGAGGTCTGGTCGGTTAACTGCCTACTGGCTTGAAGATAGATTTCGGACGAAGGATTGAGCTCTCGCTCGAGCATCAGGTCACCGACGACCCCATCTGATTCCTGGCTCACGCCGCGAAACCTGCTTTCAATCCGGCTGTTGCCAACCGAACCGGACACTCGCATCGCTGGCCAGCGCTTGTTGAAAACAAGGCTGAGGGTATCCTTATCGATCTCCTCATCGGTATCCAGTTCCGCCCGATCTGTGCTGGCGCTGACCCCACCGGAAAACGTCGGACTGAACAGCCTGTTCCATGCAATTATGCCGATGACCCGATCACTGTCGGTTTCCTCGGCCTCTTCGAATTGCGTATTTTCGTACTCGGCGGACAACTGAATACTGTCGCGAGGAGTCAGTTTAATAGTGTAGTTGGGGCCGGTTCTGAAAACATTTTTTCGAGTGGTGTTGTCAGGCGTGGACGGCCCTCTGCTATCCTGGCTGACATCCCTCACATTATCGGAAACAGCCCAGTTGAGCTGGTGAGCAAGCTCGCACTCCCCGGAAAAATCGGCATTAGTGTAGGTTTCCGGATCAAAGGTATCACTGTGCCAGTAACCGTAACCCAACGTCGCTCCGAGGTTCGATGTGCAGCGACCGGGATCACTCTGATGGGACACGCTCACTCTCAAACGCGTTTCAGTGTCACTTTCCTCGTTGGATGGCGCCTCTCGGGCATTATCGCTGTGCCGATTGTCGATGCCTGCTGACATCTTTAAAGGCTCAGCGGTTGCCACCGAGGACACCGCGGTTGCGGCAGCAACGAAGAGTATAAAGGCTTCTCGCTTCCAGCGTATCGCTGAGCGGATCGTTCTAACCATTGATCACCGCTCCAACAAACTTCTCCGGTTTGAACGCAGTGGCGACATTCTCAACCGTGCCTGCTGTTACCTTCCCATGGGGCACGACGAGCATCGTGTAGTCGCAAAGCTCGGAAAGAATCCGGGCGTCTGGTGAATCCGCCACGGAAGCGGTATCCAACACGATAAAGCGATCCGGATATCTACGCCGTATGGCCTGCAGAAACTGCTTCATCCTGAATGATGTGAAAAACTCAGCCGGTGTTTCCCTGCGACTACCGGCGGGAATAAGCCTGAGCCGAGGAATGCCGGTGGGGTATAGAATCCGGCTGATGTCGTAGTCGGAATCATCGAGAAAATCCGTCAGTCCCGTTTCAGGCATGATATCAAGGGTGGAATGAAGCGTTGGTTCGCGAAGATTGCAATCGATGATTAACGCGGTTTTCGACTGGTCAAACGCAAACGCGGCCGCCAGGTTCAGAGCCACAAATGAGGCGCCTGCCTCCGCTGAAGCACCCGTTACAACCAAAGTAAAATTGTTGCCGCCAGAGTTCTCAAGCAATTTGGTACGTAATGCCCTGAATCGGTTTACCAGGTTGCGGTTCTTCGACTCAGGATAGATTATCCTGCGCTCGTCAAGATCATCAGGCGTAAGCCGACGTGGCTCCTGCATCTTTACGATCTGTTTGCTGATGACATATTTGTCAACCGCACCCGCACCCAACTCCAGCGAACTGGGCACCAACATTCTGGAGTCTTCCCACTCAGAGTATGGCAACCCGCCCTTCTCCGCCTCTTTCGCTATGTCACGCTGAGTGAACCACGATTGCTCGGAACCGGCTTCCCTGGACTGCCCGTCGCCGCTTTCACCACCGGCACGTTGCTTCTGTTCTACCGCATCGTCATCTCGATTCCTTGATTCCGACATCAAACTGCTCCCAATTCAGACGCCACAACAATAGCAACGTAAAAAGCTATCGCAATAACAGAGAGAAACCCTATGGCAATCGTGAGACGTCTGTCTTTTCTTTTTTCATAGGGCGTGCGCACATCAGGAATTTCAGCAAGCACCGGCAGGCCAATGTCTTCCTCAAGTTGCGCACGGGCGCGAATCCTGGGATCAATTTGTAGCAGTCCGGCTATGGTGCCAAACGGTGCGACAAGCCCTAACACCAGCCCTGCCATTGCAAACATCGGAAACTTCGGGCCAACCGGCGACGTGGGGTACTGGGCGGTTTCATTGATCTTGTAATTCATGCCCTGCCCTTCAATGTCCAGGGACATTGACACACGCGCCCTCTCACGGCGCTTCAGAAGATCATCGTATATGCCCTTGTTGACCTCCATATCCCTTGTGAGCTGCGAGTACTCTGTCTTGTTTTCCTGTATTCGCTCCATCCGCTCCTCCTGCTCGGCCATGAGCCTTTTCAGAGAGCGGATTCGAGTCTCAACCGTTTCCATATCAGCACGGGTGGTTGAGAGTTTTGCACTAAGTTCCTGATGCAAGGGGTTAACAATCTCATTGCCTTCCAGCGACCTTTCACCGTTATTTTCCCGATCCGCCAGCGCTGCATTGCGCTGCTTCTTCAGCTCTGCCAACTGCTCCCGCAGGATAATGATATCGGGGTAGGAGTCGTGGTACTGGAGACGGAGGCTATCGAGCCGAGACTGCAACGATGAGATTCTTTCCTGAAATTCGTCCTGAGATCGCCCTTGGTAGATGGTCGGCCGCACCTGGGACAGCTGGTTTCGCAGCGATTCCAGCCGGGTAGTGAGCTCAGCGCGCTCCAACTCGGCCAGCTCAAGCTGGCTGCGGAGATTGGCCATCCTTCTGTTGGCGTCTTCTTCGGTCCCATCCTTGTTCGTTGAAAGGAACTCCTTGAGCCGGCGCTCCGCCTCTGCAAGTTGCTGTTCATAGGCTTTGACCTGGCGGTCGATAAACTCATAGGCGCTGCGGCTCTCGGCACGCTTTCGATCTCTGCTCTGTTCGATGAACAGTTGCCCAAGCCGCTGAGCCACCTTGAACGCTTCCATAGGGGATGACGAGGTGAAACCGATACTGAAAAAGTTGTCACCACGTGTGCGTACGCTTAACCCTCCCCTAATGCCAGATATTCGACTTTCCAGGCGCTCAGGCGGCAAATCGACATTATCGTACACGTCACTATCCTTCGCGAGCGTTTCCATGATACTGCGGCCAAGGAGCATTTCCCTCGCCGCAGAAGCTCTGTCATTAATCTCAGTGGTAACGGCACTGCCTTCCATCAACGGGCGGATGATATTGCTGTCATCAACGAATATCACTACTTCGGATTGATACTTGTACGGCCAGAGAAAGCCGGCGGCAAGCACCGCAAAACTAACCAGTACAAACACCAGAAATGCCAGCCACTTCTTTGACCGGACTTCTCGCAGCATTTCAACTGGTAACTGGGATAATGGAAGTGCCATAGCTCAATCCAACAGTCTGGCTGTTACAGGGTTTACGTGATCAGAAATTTCGCTCGGGGACGCTCAGAATATCCCCCGGACGCATGGCGTAGTTTGTCTCTATTTTCCCGCGGTTAAGAATGTCGTCAAGCTTTACAGGGATCGCTACCACCTCACCGTTCATTTTCCGGTAAAGCATTGACTGGTTTAGTGCGGCAAACTCGTTTCCGCCGCCGGCACTCAGGAACATATCCAATACCGTCATTCCATCCCGGTGTGGCTGCGAGACCTGCTGACGCACAGCTCCCGTCACCCGAACACGATCAGTGAACTCATGGCTTCCCATTGAGGTCACCACCACGCTGACCTGGGGTTCCCTGATATATTCGGTAAGCTCAACCCGGATGTCGCCTGCCAACTCTTCCGGCTCTTTGCCACTTGCCTGAACATCACCGATCAGTGGCACCGAGATTTTGCCATCAGGACGAATGGGGACCGAAATACTAAGATCCTCGTTTCGCCATACCGACACCCGGACGACGTCAGTGGCGCCCAGGACATAGCTATTTACACTACCTGACGACCCAGCGGACAGAGCCTGCTGTATTTTTTCGGGGGATGAAGCAGTGGGGCCTGCACAACCGGAAGCAATAACCATCAGCGAGATGCACAGAGCAAGTCCTGGCAAAGTAGTGATCCGTGACATTTTTATTCCTCTTGAGATATCCATGCTGTATTCCGTTTATCAGTCGACGTAACTGGCTGGAATTATCTTGATCCTTTTTTGAACAATACCACCTCCACTGTCTGAATTATAATCAACAAATCCAGCAAAAGGCTTTGGTTTTTGATGTAATAAAGATCGTAACGAAGCTTCTCCCTGGTGTCCTCTTCGTTGTCCGCATAAGCGAAACAAAGCTGGGCCCAGCCTGTCAGACCAGGCTTGACCCGGTGACGCTCACTATAGAACGGTATCCTCTCGGACAATTTTTCGACAAATATGGGCCTCTCCGGACGAGGCCCTACAAATGCCATGGTTCCGTTGATCACGTTGAATATTTGAGGTAATTCGTCGATACGCACTTTTCGGATAAAGTCTCCAACCCGCGTAACTCGGGTGTCATTTTTACTCGCCCATACTGCCCCATTCTTTTCGGCATCCGTGGTCATGGAGCGAAATTTGTGAACCCTGAAAACTCTGCCGTTAAGACCGACACGTTCTTGACTATAAAATACCGGGGCTGCCAACCCATCTTCAATTTTTATCGCAATAGCGGTAAGCACCATCAAAGGCAGACCGGCCAACAATAAGATCGTCGCGGCAAGTATATCGAGAGACCGTTTTCCAAATCCAAATACAGATGAGACTGAAAACCCGTCAGAGAACACCAGCCAACCATGGGTAACCATCTCCAAGGCAACTTTACGTGACTCCCGCTCATAGAACGACGCCGCGTCAACTATCTTTACGCCTTCCATTTTGCACTCAAGCAAATCCTCCATCGGCAATCCTTTGCGGCGGTCATCCGCTGCCACAACTATCTCTCTGACCGGGTGTTTCCGTATATAGTCGTGAAGTGTATTGGGAAGCCTGATGAGGTGCTTTTCTTCAATCTCCGACGACTCATCCGGTAGTGGTACGAAACCCGACAGCGTGAAACCTTTGCGATTGAAAGGTGTAGTCAGGTCTTCAAGCAACTGCCTTGCACGAAACCCGGACCCAAGAACCAGCACTTTGCGTTTGAAAGAGTCCTTGCCGGTAAATGCAAAGAATATTGACCGGTAAATCCCTAGAAAAAAGAAACCAAGGACAGAGGCTGAAGTGAGCAAGTCGGTAAAGCCTAGATACCACAACCATTGATCGGCCAAGAGATAAATAGACGCTGATGCCGGCACACCAATGATGAGTGAAAAAATGGTGCGAAGCATCATCCCGGACATACCCTCTTCGAGGCGTGACTGATGAACGCCAAGAGCAACCATAACCAAAAGATTTGCAAGACCGAAGGCTAACGCTGAAGGTAGTAGGAACTGAATACTTTCAAAGAAAAAAGAAGAATCGCCGAAATGGCGGAAAAAAGCGGCGATACAGAAACTAACTGCCAGGACAATTAAGTCAATAAGGCCCAGAATGACGAAGGGAACATGAATGTAGTGCTTGAACAATCTGACGTGGGCCACGCCAACTCCTTTTGCTGTTCACTGTAAACGCGCCTGCGCATCCCATGCTGCAGATCTAACAATGAACAGAGTTTACTGCATTTTAATGATACTGCAATCAGGGACAGTAGAAGGACGGCACCCGACGCGACGCCAGAAACGCAAAACACCCCGCCCCGGAGATCAAGGCAGGGTGTACGATGGCTTACTTAGCTCAGGCTGACTTGCGACGGCGAGTCATACCGAGGCCCAGCAGGCCAAGACCAAACAAAGCGAGCGTTCCTGGCTCGGGCACCGCTTGCACGTCTGAAATACCAACGATCAGATCGTTGTAATCGAAGTCACCATCAATCAGGTCTTCGAAGGCCACAATCAGTGAGCTGCCAAAGAAGCTGCTGTTCTGGCTGCCAGTCACGTCAAAGATCCGCGTCATGTCAACGCCGCCGTTCAGGCTGGCATCTGAATAGAACGTGGTGTTGCCGCGCTGCAGATAGAAGCCGAACGTAGAGCCAATGTTGGCCGTTCCGAAGTGAGTGGAAGCTGTTCCGGCGTCCAGGTCAAATTCTACCTGGCGACCGCCAGAGCCTTCTGACCCTGAAAACACCTGAAGTGTTTCGTTGGTGTCGTTCAGGTTATAGATACCGAAGTTGTTGATGTTCGCAAAACCTGCAAATTCAAACAGCAGGAAGGCACCGGCTGAATCCTGGTTACCATCAACATCGTTCAGTTTTGCAAAAGAGGCTCCGTTGTCGTAGAACGCGCCTTCACCGAGGGTATCGGTAAACACGTCCGCGCCACCGTCTGTTTTCAGGTCGAAAACGTCCATTGGAGCGGCCTGAGCTACCGAGAACGTTCCCACCAGCATCGCCGCTGCAATCAGCTTTGAAGTCATTTTCATTTTACTGCTCCTTGTCTACATCTTATGATTCTCATCAACCACCCAAACCAATGCAGTTGTCGTGCCAATTATTTATTCGCTATTAAACAATCACTTACGCTGGCATTATTTGGATTGCGTAAAATATACTGACACACCGCCATTGATCCTCAGCGGTTGCGCTTTGACTTCCGCGAAAGCGAAAGTCCAATCCCTAGCAGTCCCAGCGCGAACAAAGCCAGCGTACCCGGCTCTGTGACATTGGCGACTGTTATGTTGTCGATGCCGTACCCATCATCGGGATTGTTGGAAAAAATACTGACATCTCCCAAACCCGCTGCGTCATAGAGGCTGACATAGAAAACTCTGCCGTTGCCCAGAGCGGACCCAAATATGTCGTTGAAGCTGAAATCGAACCCGCCAATCGAGAGGCGTCCGCCAGCATCGTTGGGGTCTGTCATATAGAAACCCATGGCGTTAAAACCAGTCGCTGGAGAAATAACCATCTGGCGTGCATCCATACTGTCCAACCAGTTATCCCCGGATACGGAATAGCGCCCGCTAAAGGGACTGGCGCCGGCGTTCAATACGGCAAGACCGCCATTGCAGTTATAGGGACCGCTATCGCACAACCCGCCTGAACCTGGCACCGCACTGGTAAAGGACCCAACACCCACTGAGGACGTGATGGTGCCAGCCTGGCTTCCAACGGTGTAAAAAGAATTATCATCGAACGTTTCGGTGAGATAACCGGAATGCGCAGCGTCCAGGAAGTCCTGTTCCGCGGAGGCGGCCGCTGTAGCGCCCTGGCTACTAATACTGAGAATGGGCGCAGCGCTGGCCCAGTTGCAGGCGCCAAAGAGAACCCCAATGGCGCCGACTGTTTGTAGTGTGTTCATATCAGTACTCCATATAAGCTGACAGAATCGTCTTCGATAGGGAGTAACTGCTGCATAAGACGTGCCACGGCTTCAACTGGTTCATTTTCAGTCAGTTAGAAGCCCGCACATTTTCTCAATGTAAAGTTTTTCGACAACCCCTCGCTACGCCCGGAGAGCAGGCGCTCCAATCAGTTCAGATAACAAACAGATCAACAAATTCGTGTGCGGGGGTCGACTCCAATAGCGCTTGATCTTTACACAGGTTAAAGATCTTCTCGCAGCGCTGACCAGGAAACCGGGTCGCCAGGTTATGGCGGAACTTATCCTCAAGCAGGGGAATCCCCTCCTTTCGGCGACGGCGATGGCCAATGGGATACTCAACTGCCACCTTATCCGTGCTGGTGCCGTCGGCGAAGAACACCTGAATCGCATTGGCAATTGAGCGCTTATCTGCTTCCAGATACTCACGTGTGTATCGCTCATCCTCAACCACGTCCATCTTGTCTCGGAGTTGGTCGATCATCGGATTGGCCTCATGGAAGCTGTCTTCATAATGCTCCGCTGTCAGCCCCCCAAAAATCAGCGGTACAGCAGCCATGTATTGAAGGCAGTGATCCCGGTCGGCCGCGTTTGCCAATGTGCCCTGTTTCGAGATGATACGGATGGCAGATTCGTGGGTGGTGATAACGATTCGTTCGATGTCATCCAGGCGGTCTTTTACCTCGGGATGAAGTATGACCGCTGCTTCCGCCGCTGTTTGAGCATGGAACTCGGCCGGGAAGGAAATCTTGAACAGAATGTTTTCCATCACGTAGGCGCCAAAAGCCTGGGGTAAAGTAAACTGACGCTTGTCCTCAGGTTTCAGCTTCTGATCTTTATTGGTTTTGCTGAACAGAATGTCGTAGAAGCCCCATTGGGGTGCCGTGAGCACCCCCGGGATGCCCATCTCTCCCCGCATTGCAATATCGGCCAGCCGCACGGCACGGGACGTTGCATCTCCCGCCGCCCAGGATTTTCGGGAGCCAGCGTTCGGCGCATGACGGTAGGTTCGCAGCGCCTGGCCGTCCACCCAGGCATGGGACAAGGCCGACAGCATTTGATCGCGACTGGCACCCATCAGTTTTGCGACAACAGCGGTTGAGGCCACCTTGACGAGCACAACGTGATCCAGCCCCACCCGGTTAAACGAGTTTTCGAGTGCAAGCACCCCCTGGATTTCATGGGCCATGATCATAGCCTCCAGGACATCCCGCATGGTCAGGGGCGCCTTGCCCTCCGCCACCCGCTTCTGGGACAGATGATCCGCCACGGCCAGTATGCCCCCCAGGTTATCCGAGGGGTGGCCCCACTCCGCCGCCAGCCAAGTATCGTTGTAGTCCAGCCAGCGCACGATACAGCCAATATCCCAGGCCGCCTTTACCGGATCGAGTCTGTAAGGCGTGCCCGGAACACGGGCGCCATGGGGTACAACGGTGCCGTCAACCAGCGGCCCAAGGTGCTTGGTGCATTCAGGGAAACGCAGGGCCAGAAGGCCACAACCGAGGGTATCTATCAGGCAGTTTCTCGCGGTATTCCAAGCCTCTTTGCTTTTTATCCGATAGCCGAGAGCGTAGTCGGCGATTGCCTGCAGGACGTCGTCATAGTCGGGGCGAATGTTCTGATCAGCGTTGGAGCTCATGGCGAATCCCTTATTGGTTTTGGATCTCAGTGAGAGACTAAGAACGAAAAACAGTCATGCCAAACAGGTTAGTACATCGGCCCGGCCGGGATACAGCCATCCAGATCTTAAGCGTTGACTTTTTATACACTTTTCAATGCCTCACCGGTGACCAGAGCATTCAGAAAATGGCAACCGGCTGTTTTAACCGAAAAATATCCAAGCTGGCTTTTTTCTTGCTAAAAACGCAGTCCGGAGACCACTCCGCAGGAAACGCGGGGTGAATATGGATATCTGTAAAAACGCAAGGAGAATGAAGTATGAAAGGATTTGACCACAAAATAGTGATTGGCCTGGGATTGGCCGCTGCAATGGCTGGGAACGCTTACGCAGCCCCCATCGTAAACGTCGTCAACTCTGACGGCGACCTCTACAACACCGAAATGCTGACCGGGTATTCAACCGACGGCTCGCTGATGGACGGCATGGAAGTCACTACTTGCTTTGCCAGCGCGACCTGTGAAACCGTGGCATTTGACGGTACGGTCGGCAGCTCTTCATACGGCGAAGCCATCGGTAGTGGCTGGAGCTTGTCTATCAATGGAGACACCTACAGCTCCCCGTTTACCTTCAATTCCGTTCAAGACGTCACCAGCATCGTATTGAACGGGCGCCCGGGAAACACGATCTTTGACATTGTTGGTAGCGACTCCCGCTCACCAGATTCAGCCCTGGGCAAGCCTTTTCGACTGTCCAATTCCGGCGATCTGACGGATAGCACAACCGTGAACGTTGAATACTCCGACAAGCTTTCCCTCGATGGTGTATTTTACGACGACCTGTTTACAACCATGGCTATCGATTTCGATGGCAGCCTGTTCTCAGGCATGTTCAGCTTCCTGAGCGATACTGACAACAACGATTTCGACGCCGGTAGCCCGATTACTCCGACCAACCCGGTTCCGGAGCCCAGCACCCTGGCCCTGCTGGGGCTTGGCGCCCTGGGTTTTGGACTGCGTCGCCGTAGTCGCAAGGCATAAGTAGAGCGCTTCGGCTCCGCAAGCTCGACAGGTGTTTTGCGGAGCCGGAACGTGGGCCTCCAGGCTCAAGCTGGTGGGGCTTTTAGCTTTCCAACCATTACCCTTCAGTTTATTGCCCGTAGATCCGAGGTGACGAAACTCAACGTCCCTCTCTCTAGCTCCAGCTCTTCTATCGCGAACCCATCCTCACAGAAAGACACGACGCTGAGGTGACTGTTAATCGCATAAAGAGAGTCCATAGAGTAACAATTGTAAGGCAGCGTCATTACCTTGCTTGTTATGTTCCCGGTGGTTTCATTGACGGCCCATATGTCGGGGTTGAGCAATCCCGCGGGGCTGAGCACATCCCTCTCGATGGAAGAGCTCATCGCCAGCACTTTTGCTCGGTCTCCGCCACGAGTCAGGTTCATCGACGTTGCATAGTAGGTTTCCGCGTTAGGCACAACCGGGCCACCGGGCCGGCCTACAATCAGGGTTCTGTTACGACCTGAGAAATCCAGGAAATTGACGAAAAGCAGTGATTCCGTTCGAGAAGCAACAAACGTAGATTCCACCGCCAGAACCAAATCGACCTCACCCGAACTCAGATCGACGGTATAGACTTCACCGAGAGGGTCTGAGCGATCAGCACCCTGAAAAGTCGTCCATAAAGCGATGGCTTTGTCGCCCATAACGACAACATCGTCGAGCGCCCAACCATCCGCAAACTTATCTGAGAAATCAGCAAACAAAGAGGCAGATCGATTGATTTCATCGACCTTGTGCAACACGCCACGGTCCGCGATGATTGTGTATTTGTCGTCCTCGATCAAAGAGAGTGACGCCAACCGGGCAGACTCAGAAAGTCCCGACAGCACAGGTTGTGCGCCTGCAAGACCGGAGTCCAACAGCATCGCAACTGAGGTCATCAAAAACTCGCCGTCACTGAGCACACCCACAAACGTCTCATCCCGTGTGGGGCCGGGTTCTGCCATGGGGTAGACTCTCGGCACCCAGGTGCTTCCCGCCACCCGCTTCAGCTCAGCGCCTGACTCTCCATACAGGATGATCGTCCTTTCGGCATAGTTATTGGCGACCACAAAATCGATATCGCCGTCGCCGTTGAAGAATACATCCGTGTAGGATGACACCCCATCCGCTTCCCAGACCTCGAACGTATTGGCTCCCAATGTCCACCAGTAATGCGTGTCGTCGGAATCAACCGAGAGGTCGCATGTCAGATTACCGCCGGACATCGCCAGATTGACAAGTCCTGTCGACAGGTCACTGTTCACGAAACCCTTAACGGAACAAGGTTCCTGCCCGCCACCAATATTCGACAGTTTGACACTTGTTCCATCAACGCGGCTGTGAATCGACACGCTGGTTGAGCTTGCGGTTACGGCGGCTGGAGCGAACAGATTGTCGGTAAAGACACCCCCGGCAAATACCTGCCCACCCACCTTATCCCCTGCCTGCACATAAGCCAGCGAGTGAGATTCAAGATTACGACGATAAACCCGTGGGTTCTCGTTCGTGCCTCGTAAGGAATAGTCGTGCTCAATATAGCCATCCAGTTCAGGCAGGGATTTCGCCCTCACTCCGGGGCCAGCATTGTCTTGCCCAGCTTGCGAAGAATTCGATGATGAGGAGGACCCACCGTCACCACATCCAACCAATGCCAAGGCGATTGAACAAACAATAAGAGGAAGGCCAGACGGACCGAATGGTTGCGACATTTTTCACATTCCGTTGAAATTTAAGCGTTTATCTCTTTTATTCAAAGAGCTTACAAGCGCTGAATTCTGGAATCGTGAAACCTGTCGCAACCAGCGTCACAATTAGACCAAGGGCACCCTCACCCAACCTTCCATAAGCACTCGCGCGCTGCGGCTCATGATGGCTTTGGTGGCTGTCCACTGGCCGTTGACCAGGCTGGCTTCCGCACCAACCTGCAAGGTGCCTGATGGGTGGCCGAAGGTCACGGAGGTTCTGTCACCGCCACCAGCGGCAAGGTTAACCAGAGTTCCCGGTACCGCAGCTGCGGTAGCAATAGCAACGGCGGCTGTTCCCATCATCGCGTGGTGGAGCTTACCCATGGAAAGGGCCCGCACCAGCACGTCCACATCCCCTGCCCCAACGGCTTTGCCACTGGAAGACACATAGTCAGACGGCTTTGCCACAAACGCCACCTTGGGCGTGTGCTGGCGGCTGGCGGCCTCTTCTACGGACTGAATCAGTCCCATTTTGACAGCACCGTGGGCGCGGATGGTTTCAAACATCGCCAGGGCCTCGGGATTGCTGTTGATATCGTCCTGCAGTTCCGTGCCCTTGTAGCCAATGTCTTCTGCATTCAGGAAGATGGTGGGAATGCCGGCATTGATAATGGTGGCCTTGAGGGTGCCAACACCGGGTACGTCCAGGTCGTCCACCAGGTTGCCGGTGGGGAACATGGCGCCCTCACCATCGGCGGGGTCCATGAATTCGACCTGCACTTCGGCGGCCGGGAAAGTCACGCCGTCCAGTTCGAAATCACCGGTTTCCTGTACTTCGCCATTGGTGATGGGAACGCGGGCCACGATGGTTTTCCGGATGTTCGCCTGCCAGATGCGAACGGTGGCAATGCCATTCTCCGGAATGCGCTCCTGAGCGACGAAACCACCGTTGATGGCAAATGCACCGACCGCGGCGGTGAGGTTACCGCAGTTGCCACTCCAGTCGACAAAAGGCTTGTCGATGGACACCTGACCAAACAGGTAGTCCACGTCGTGATCCGGTTGGGTTGGCTCCGCCAGGATCACGGTTTTGCTGGTGCTGGAGGTGGCGCCGCCCATGCCATCGATCTGCTTCTGGTAAGGGTCCGGGCTGCCGATCACGCGCAGCAGGAGTTTATCCCTGGCTTCACCCGGGACTTGTGCAGCCTCGGGCAGATCTTTCAAGCGAAAGAACACACCCTTGCTGGTGCCGCCACGCATGTAGGTGGCGGGAACTTTGATCTGGGGCGCGTGGGTCATGCCGCCCCCTCTGATTGCAGGAAGTCCTCAGCAAACCGTTGCAGAACACCGCCCGCACTGTAGATGGACACTTCCTCGGCGGTATCCAGGCGGCAGATTACGGGTACACGCTCTGTGCTGCCGTTCTTGCGATGGATAACCAGTGTGAGTTCTGCGCGCGGTGCAGCGGTGCCCTCTACGTCATAGGTTTCGGTACCATCAATGGCCAGGGTTTGCCGTGTGGTGCCTTCCTCGAACTGCAGGGGCATGACGCCCATACCGACGAGATTGGTGCGGTGGATGCGCTCAAAGCCTTCAGCCACGATGGCTTCCACACCCGCCAGGGCCACGCCCTTGGCCGCCCAGTCACGGGAGGAACCCTGACCATAGTCGGCGCCAGCGATGATGATCAGTGGCTGCTTCCGCTCCATGTAGGTTTCGATGGCTTCCCACATGCGGGTGACCTTGCCTTCCGGCTCAACCCTCGCCAGGGAGCCCTGCTTCACCTTGCCATTCTCGTCCCGGACCATTTCATTGAACAGTTTCGGGTTGGCAAAGGTGGCGCGCTGAGCCGTCAGGTGATCGCCCCGATGGGTGGCGTAGGAGTTGAAGTCTTCCTCAGGTACGCCCATTTTATGCAGGTATTCGCCGGCTGCGCTGTCCATCAGGATGGCATTGGACGGCGACAGGTGGTCGGTGGTGATGTTGTCCGGCAACACTGCCAGCGGGCGCATACCCTTGAGGGTTTTCTCGCCTACCATGCCACCTTCCCAGTACGGCGGGCGACGAATGTAGGTGCTCTGGGGGCGCCAGTCGTAGTTCGGGTTGGTGTTGGCGTGCGCATCCCGGGTGATGTCGAACATCGGAATATAAGTGCTGCGGAACTGCTCCGGCTTCACACTGGACTTCACGATGGCGTCAATTTCCGCATCATCCGGCCAGATGTCCTTCAAGGTAATGGGGTTGCCATCCTTGTCGTGCCCCAGGGCGTCTTTTTCGATGTCGAAGCGGATGGTGCCTGCAATCGCATAGGCCACAACAAGCGGCGGCGATGCCAGGAACGCCTGCTTGGCGTAGGGATGAATGCGGCCGTCAAAGTTCCGGTTGCCCGAAAGCACGGCGGTGGAATACAGGTCCCGATCAACAATTTCCTTTTGGATCTTCGGGGCCAGTGCGCCACTCATGCCATTACAGGTGGTGCAGGCGAAAGCCACTACGCCGAAGCCGAGTTCTTCCAGCTCGGACATCAGGCTGGCTTCTTCCAGATACATTTTTACCGTCTTGGAGCCCGGCGCCAGGGAAGTCTTTACCCAAGGCTTGCGAGTCAGGCCCAGCTTGTTGGCATTACGGGCGATCAGGCCTGCGGCCACCATATTGCGGGGGTTACTGGTATTCGTGCAACTGGTAATCGCGGCGATGATGCACGCGCCGTCCGGCATCTTGCCCTCTTCTTTTTCCCATTTGCCGGCAACACCGCGCTCGGCCAGTTCGGAGGTGGGAAGATGCGCGTGGGGGTTAGACGGGCCCGCCAGCGTACGATGTACCTTGGACAGGTCAAACGTCAGCACTCGCTCGTATTCGGCGTTTTTCATGCTGTCGGCCCACAGGCCTGTCTCTTTGGCGTATCTCTCAACCAGGGCGACCTGTTCGTCTTCACGACCGGTCAGTTTGAGGTAATCGATGGTCTGGCCGTCGATATAGAACATCGCCGCCGTGGCACCGTATTCCGGAGTCATGTTGGAGATGGTGGCCCGGTCACCTACGGTCAGGCTGTCGGCGCCTTCTCCGTAGAATTCCAGGTAGGCACCTACCACCCTTTCCTTACGAAGGAATTCAGTGATAGCCAGCACCATGTCGGTACCGGTGATTCCTGGTTGCAGCTTGCCCTTAAGCTCCACACCCACGATGTCTGGCAGGCGCATCATGGAGGCGCGGCCCAGCATCACGCTTTCGGCTTCAAGGCCGCCCACGCCCACGGAGATAACACCAAGGGCGTCTACCATGGGGGTGTGGCTGTCGGTTCCAACGCAGGTGTCCGGATACGCAATACCGTCGCGGTTCTGAACTACCGGCGACATCTTCTCCAGGTTGATCTGGTGCATGATGCCGTTGCCCGGAGGAATCACATCCACGTTCTTGAACGCGGTCTTGGTCCAGTTGATGAAGTGGAAACGGTCGTCGTTGCGGCGGTCTTCCACGGCACGGTTTTTCTCGAACGCGTCTTTCTCGAAACCGGCGTGCTCAACGGCCAGCGAGTGATCCACGATTAACTGGGTGGGCACCACCGGATTGACTTTCGCCGGATCACCACCCTTTTCCTTGATGGCATCGCGCAGGCCAGCCAGATCTACCAGGGCCGTCTGGCCAAGGATGTCATGGCAGACCACGCGGGCCGGGTACCAGGGAAAATCCAGGTCCCGTTTGCGTTCGATCAGCTGCTTAAGGGAATCCGTCAGTGCCGATGGATCACAACGACGAACCAACTGCTCCGCCAGGATCTTGGAGGTGTACGGCAGTCTGTCGTAGGCGCCAGGCTGGATGTCTTCCACAGCCTGACGGGTGTCAAAATACTCCAGGTCGGTACCCGGGAGAGGTTTGCGGTAATCAGTGTTCATGGGCGGTACTCAAATTCTGGTTTATCGGATTACGGCCGCTCGTCGATCGGCACCCACTTCGAATCCGCCGGGCCATCGTAATCGGCACTTGGGCGGATGATGCGGTTGTTCTCACGCTGCTCTTTCACGTGGGCGGTCCAACCAGACACCCGTGACATCACGAAGATGGGGGTAAACAATTCGGTCGGGATACCCATGAAGTGATAGGCGGAGGCATGGAAGAAGTCGGCGTTGCAGAACAGCTTCTTCTCGCGCCACATGACTTCCTCACAACGAACCGATACCGGGTACAGAACGGTATCACCCACTTCCTTGGCGAGCTCCTCGGACCATTTCTTGATGATGGCGTTGCGGGGATCAGACTCCCGATAGATCGCATGGCCGAAGCCCATAATCTTCTCTTTGCGCTCCAGCATGCCCAGCAGGCCTTTCTCGGCTTCGTCCGGGGTCTGGAATTTCTGGATCAGCGCCATGGCCGCCTCATTGGCGCCACCGTGAAGCGGGCCGCGCAGCGTACCAATCGCACCGGTCACGCAGCTGTGGATATCCGACAGGGTGGAAGCGCACACTCGAGCCGTGAAGGTAGAGGCGTTGAACTCATGCTCTGCATAAAGAATCAGCGACACGTTCATAACGCGCTCATGCAGTTCGCTGGGTTTCTTGCCGTGGAGCAGTTCCAGGAAATGGCCGCCAATGGAATCCACGTCGCTGGCGGTATCGATGCGCACGCCTTCATGGGCGAAGCGGTACCAGTAGGTGATGATGGCCGGGAACAGTGCCAGCATGCGATCGATTTTGTCGTCCTGCTGACTGAAGTCGGTCTCCGTTTCCAGGTTACCCAGCATGGAGCAGCCGGTGCGCATGACGTCCATGGGGTGGGCGTCTTTGGGAATATGCTCCAGTACGGATTTCACGGCGTATGGCAGTTCACGCATACTCACAAGCTTTTTCTTGTAGTCCTCAAGCTCCTGCCGGTTAGGCAGCTTGCCGCGCAACAACAGGTAAGCCACTTCTTCAAACTGGGCGTGGTCCGCCAGATCGCTGATGTCATAGCCACGATAGGTCAGGCCGGCACCGGACTGGCCAACAGTACACAGCGACGTTACGCCAGCCACCTGGCCGCGAAGACCTGCGCCTCCGAGTTTTTTTGCTTCAGCCATGGTTTTCCCCCTCATCAATGTTTGGATTTTGATTAACCCTTTTTCTGCTGGAACAGCTCGTCCAGCTTCTGTTCGAAATCGTGGTAGTTCAGGAAATCGTACAACTCCATCCGCGTTTGCATAAGATCAACCACGTCTTTCTGGTCACCTTTCTCGAGGATGTTTTCGTAAACCGTCAGTGCAGCCTTGTTCATGGCGCGAAAGGCACTCAATGGATACAGCACCATACCGGCGCCGGCTTCTGCAAGCTCCTTGCGATTGTACAACGGCGTGGCACCGAACTCGGTAATATTGGCCAGCACCGGCACGTCCAGGGCTTCAGAGAAGGCCTTGTAGTGCTCCAACTCGGTCACCGCTTCGGCGAAAATGCCGTCGGCGCCCGCCTCTATGCAGGCCTTCGCACGCTCAATCGCGGCGTCCAGGCCTTCCTTCTGGAACGCGTCGGTACGAGCCATGATGAAGAAGTCATCGTCCTGACGGGCATCCACGGCGGCCGTGATGCGATCCACCATTTCTTCCTGGGAGACGATTTCCTTGTTCGGTCGGTGACCACAGCGTTTCTGGGCCACCTGATCTTCGATATGGACTGCCGCTGCGCCAGCGCGTTCCATTTCGCGAATTGTGCGAGCAATGTTGAAGGCGCCGCCCCACCCGGTATCGATGTCTACCAGCAGCGGGACGTCGGTGGCCGCAGTGATACGGCGGACATCCTCGACCACATCGTTCAGCGTGGTCATGCCCAGATCTGGCAAACCATAGGACGCATTGGCAACACCGCCGCCGGACAGGTAGATGGCCTGATGACCGACCTTTTCCGCCATCATGGCAGTATAGGCGTTGATGGTGCCGACGATCTGTAGGGGGTGGTTTTCTTTCAGGGCTTTGCGGAAGCGTGCGCCTGGGGATAGTGTTTTGGACATGAGTAACCTCGTTATTTGGGGTGACGGTTCTAGATCGTTAAATCGCCTTGCTGAATCTTTTTCTCGATGTTTTTGCGGGCCGCATGGATGTGTCGTTTCATCAGGAATTCCGCCAGCTCGCCGTCACGCTGGGCGATGGCTTCAACAATCCTGCGATGCTCCCCCAGCGCCATGTGAGGGCGCCCGGATGAGGTGCTCAAACGGTAACGATACATCCGGACCATATAGTAAAGATCACCCAGCAGCATTTGCGCGAGTTTGGTGTTGCGACTGCCTGTGGCAATTCGGTGATGGAAGTCGTAGTCGCCTTCCGCCTGATAGTAGGCCTGGCCCTGGGCCTGTTCGATCATTCGCTCATGGCTATCGAGGGTGGCGGACAGGTCAGCGATTTCCTGATCGGTCATCCGCTCGGCGGCCTGACGGGCGGCGAGCCCCTCCATGGTTTCGCGAATGCGGTAGAGCTCCATGAGTTCATCAGCGCTGACTGAGACCACCTTTACCCCGGCGTGGGGCCGGCGCACCAGCAACCCTCGGGATTCAAGGCGGCCAAGCGCCTCGCGAAGCGGGCCACGGGTAAGATTGAAACGGGAGCAAAGTTCGACTTCGCCGATCTTTTCGCCAGGGGCAAGGTCGCCCTTAACGATGGCCGTTTGCAGACAATCGAAGGCTTCATCGGCACGGGTATAGGTTTGGGCGATAGCTTCCGGCATATTTTGTCAACAATAGTGACTGGAATTACCGGAAATCTACGCCCTAACTCGATTATTGTCAACAATCCCGGATTACCTGGCAGCGTAATTGTTGACAGAGCGGCAGCCTTCACCGCCCAGAAGCAAGGCTAATAGAGCGTGCGCTCGTCCTTCGGAGGCGGCGTGTACTGGTACAACCAGGTTTCGGTAAGCACCTGGTTACCGAGTTTGAGCTGAAGACGCAGGTCAATCGGTTCCAGGGAGTCGTCGGGCACAAGGTCAAACATCGCCCGATAACCACCAATGGAGTCCAATGGCCGCGCAGAGGTGATTTCCACCTCCCCGCGGCTGGCCGTTATCACAGGCTCTACCTCTGCATCGTCCCCCACCAGCGGCAGCGCGCCGCCGGCAAAGTCCACGGCAAACCGCCAGGAGAAATATTTTCGCTCCTGCCCGACAACGCCCCCCAATCCCGTACGTGTTGCCTGGACCGTGGCCAGCTCCTCTGGCTCCATCGGCGGCTCGCCCCCCCATGACAACGTGTAGGAATAAAGATACTCCTGCCCCGGCTCCATGGGCTTCTCGGGGTGCCAGAAGGCAACGATATTGTCGAACGTCTCGTCCTTGGTGGGAATCTCCACCAGCATCACGCTGCCTTTGCCCCAGTCATCGTGAGGCGTGACCCAGGTGCTCGGACGTTTCTCGTAGAACACGCCGTCGTCCTGGTAGTTGGCAAACCGGCGGTCGCGCTGCAGCAGGCCAAAGCCACGAGGATTATTGTCAACAAACGTATTTACCCGCAGGGAGCGAGGATTGACCAGTGGCCGCCACAGCCATTCGCCCTGCCCGTTCAGGATCGACAGCCCGTCCGAATCGTGAATTTCCGGGCGCCAGTCATAAGCCATACGGCGATCATTCTCACCGGTCTGGTACATACTGGTCAGTGGCGCGACCCCCACCCGCTGAATGGGTTTTCTCGGGTATATCGCCGCATCCACGCTCATCACCATGTTCCGTCCCGGGGTCAACGTAAAGGCATAGGCACCGGTCGTGCTGGGTGAATCCAGAAGTGCATAGACCACCATGTTCTGGCTGCCCGGTTTCGGCTTCTCCAGCCAGAAGGCCGAAAACTGCGGGAACTCTTCCCCGCTTTCCAGTGCGGTGTCGATCGCCAGGCCCCTGGCGGAGAGCCCGTATTGCATCTCTGACCCAACCGCCCGGAAGTAGCTGGCGCCGAGGAAAGCGGCCAGGTCGCGCTCGTAGTCCGTGTGGAAGTGAACACGGAACCCGGCATAGCCAAGATCCTCCGGCAGGGTTCCCAGGGGTTGTTCACCCTCATATCGGAAGTATTCCGGCTTGTACGCAAGCTCCAGGGCCTCGCCATCTTCCACTTCGTGGATGCGCACCGGGGTTTTGAAGTAGAGGCCAAGATGGAAAAGCTGCACCTGGAACGCATTGTCGTCGTTACGCCAAAGCGCTTCTTCGGGGCGAAAGCCGATCGCCTGGTAATCGTCCCAGGACAGATTCTTCAACGAGCCGGGCAACTCCCCTTCATGTGACACCCAGGGTTCACCGGCCAAGGCCCGCGCATGGCCTTTCAGCCACGCGTAACTGAATGGCTTGGGCTCACCAACCTCGCCCGCCACGCTGGAACCACTGTACATCAATGCCGAGAGGGGCAGTGCCTGGGCTCCCGCCAGACTGACGAAGGTTTTGATCAGTGTGCGTCTGTCCATGTCATGCTCCCGTCTAATATTGAAGCCTTTACTCTTCAGGTTTTGTCTTGCCCAGACTGGATATTCGCCGTCCCCAGAAACTGTCCGGCGATGAACGCCAGGCAAGCTGGTGCAGTTCCGCCAGTGCCGTGCGGTCACGGAACACTTGGCTGAGTTCGTTCCGGGACAATGACTCCGGCCCTTTGTCGGCGAGTCGTCGTACCAATGGCGCCAGCAACTCCGCCCTTCTGGGTTGGCGATCGGCGCGCGCCAAAGTGAGATGAAGCTGGTTCAGTCGCGGCCGTATCACGGCGGCCTCCACAGCGGTAATCACCGGAACCTCATCACTCTCGGCCCTTGCGCGTCTGGCGTCGTTCAATACCGCGACTGGTGTAAGTTCTTCCGGTATCACCAGTAATCCTTTTTTTCGGAAGGCCCGCCCCAGCCCTACACGGCTGAGCACCACCGATGTCGGGGCTGCCAACACAAGCGGCACCGCTACGGGCAGGGACCAGAGGAAAAACATGGGGTCCAGGCTCCAGGCGAAGGCGGACCAGCCAGCGCCCACGAGCATGCCGGGAAACTGGGTCAGAAAAGCGTCCCGCCATGTCGTTTCTTCGGTACGGTTCTGCCCTGCCCAGGACAAAGAGACGTTGAGAAGAGCGCCAAGAACATATCGGCTGTGGGCCATCATCCTGACCGGAGCCAGCAGCACGGACACAACGATTTCCAGCATCACACTCAGAAATAGCCGCCAGACACCTCCGAAGCCCCGCACAAGGCCGTGGATTACAGCATCAAAGATGGCAAGAAACTTTGGCAGGAACAGCAGCGATAGAGTGCTCAACGCAAGCCCGATAGCCCATTCCGGCCGCCATTCCGGCCATAGGGGGAATAGCCCCTGGTGCCCTTCTGGGAAGTAATTGATGCTGGCGACGGTCATTTGCACGGCTTCAACGGTCGTCAGAATCAGAAACGCCAACCAGAGCGGCGACGCCAGGTACGCCATGATGCCGTTCAGCAGCGCCATCCGGTGGGCCAGACGCAGCTTCCGACCGAACAGAAGGATCCAGAGATGCTGGAGGTTGCCCCTGGACCAGCGATTATCCCGGGAAAGCTCATCCGAAATGGTGGGCGGTGATTCTTCAAAACTGTTCCCAAGCTCAGGCTCAAGCCACACCTCATAACCAGCGCGCCCCATGTAGGCCGCTTCCACAAAATCGTGACTCATGATGGGCCCGCGAAAAAGCCCGAAGCCCCGTAGTTTGCGAAGACCGCAGTGCGCCATGAATGGCTCGACACGCAGAATGGCGTTGTGGCCCCAGAAAGCAGCGTCTCCCATCTGTATGGCTGCCAGACCGGTGGCAAACAACGACGAGTAAAGGCGATTCGCGAACTGCTGCACTCTGGCAAAGAGAGACTCACCGTTGATAATGGTGGGTGCGGTCTGCAGGATACCCACGTTGGGTTCCCGCTCCATCAGTTGCACCATTTTCACGATGGTTCCCGCGCTCAGCAGGCTGTCGGCATCCAGAACAACCATATAGCGGTAACGACGGCCCCAACGCCGCAAAAAGTCCGCAACGTTGCCGCTTTTGAAATTGAGATTGACGCGCCGTCGACGATAGAATAGCCGCCCCTCGGCCCCCAACTCTTCGCACAACCGATGCCACTCGGCCTGTTCCTGTAGCCAGACGTTCGGGTCCCTGCTGTCGGAGATGATATGAAACTCAAAGCGGTCCAGGTGCCCGGTCCGCTCAATATCCTGATAGACAGCCTTCAACCCACTGAGTGTCCATTGCACCGGCTCATGGTAGATCGGCATAACGATGGCGGTTTTGGCCAACGCCGTGTTTTCCAGTTCCGACTCCGGATGGCGCTTGAGAAGACTGTGGCGATCGCCCCCTACCAGCCTGAGCACAAAGCCAAACACGGCCGTCCAGAACCCCACTGCAATCCACATATAAAGGAGGATGAAAAGCGCAAGCAGGCCGAGCTCCACCCATGTGCCGCCGTGATACGGCAGAATCCAGAGCAGGAAGTAACTGGCAACAACGGTTTGCCCAACCACAAACAGTGTCAGGAAAAAACGACGCACTGTGGCGGTACGTCGCCAGGTTCCCGAACGCTCGATTGGGGCTGCATTAATGACCTCAGTCATGGGGGTAGTACCCCAGGTGGCCGCGCATGAGGGGTGGAATGGGCGCCGGGATGTCCATTCCCGGCAGGTTGAAGTAGTCCGGCACGAGCTCAATACACCGGGCGGGCAAGTCTGGCCCATCACCTTCTGTCATGGCACCGTCAACCAAACGCAACACCTGTCGACAGGTTTCCGCGTCCAGTTCCACGCCATCGTCGCGCAGATAGGTCATGACCCTCTCGATTGCCTGCTGGCATAAGGTTTCCGGCATGAACAAATCTCCGCTCTACTGTTTCTGGCCAAGCCCGGAATCCGGGCCGATGGAATAGGTCCAGGTCTCGGTCAGTGGCTCATTATCAAGCAGGAGTTGTCCTCGGAGCACCGGAGCCTTTTCACCGACGGGGCGCACCAGCATCGACAGTCGCCAGGTGCCATCAGCCTCAACGTACTCAACGAAATGCTCTATGATCTCAACGGCATCGCTGTTTCCGCTGCCCTCACTGACCTTACTGACGATGGCTGCATTAGGCTTGAGATCGTCCAGTGGCCCTCCTGCAAAATCAACAATGATTCGGTAGGCCCCCTCTTCCGTGCCGCCTCCGGGACGATTGCCATCTCCAACAAACGTTTGCAGTGCACGCCCGGTGTCCTGCCCGGATACGTCCTTGTCGCCAAAACGAAGGCTGTAGGCAAACGCCCGATGGTCACCCTGCTTTACTGGCTCCTTCGGTTTCCAGAAGGCAACAATGTTGTCGTTGGTTTCCGCGTTGGTGGGGATTTCAACCAGCACGACCTCGCCGTTCGACCATCCCTGCCTTGGCGCAACCCACGCACTGGGCCGTTTGTCATATCGAGCCTCGGCGTCCTCAAACTGGTCAAACTGGGTATCCCGCTGCATCAAACCGAAGCCAGCCAGGCGATCAACCTGAAGGTAGCTGAGCCGGAGGCGCGATGGGTTCGTCAGAGGGCGCCACAACCATTCGCCCGCGCCCTGGTCATGAATCAGCAGTCCGCTTGAGTCGTGCACCTGGGGCCGCCATTCACCCCGGGGCCTGGCAGTATTTTCGCCGTAGTAGAACATCGACGTCAGTGGCGCCAGGCCCGGTTGATCCACCGGGTTGCGGTAGAACAACTCAGCAGTGACATCGATACGTGTGGTTTTGCCAGGCTGGATATCGAAACGGTAGGCGCCGGCGACGCTAGGGCCGTCCAACAGGCCGTAAACCCGCATACGTTCACTGCCACCTCCCGGCCGCTCAAGCCAGAATTCAACAAACGATGGCACCTCCTCTCCGGAGGGCAGTCCGGTGTCTATCGCTATACCCCGCGCCGACAGACCAAAGTGATTGTCGGCACCCACGCCCCGGAAGTAGCTTGCGCCGGCGAAGACCAGAAACTGATTCTGTTCGTCGCCACGGCCCATCGGGTACGTGAGTTTGAAGCCCGCATAGCCCAGGTCCGCGGGAACCCTTTTGGCGAGTTCCGGGTCCGGGAAGCTGAACCCGGATTTATCAAACGGGATGGGTTTTACACCGTCGGCATCCACTTCATTCAACTTGACGGTATGGGTGTAATAGCTCCCCGGTGGCACCATCATCACCTGGAAACGGGAGCGCCCTTCCCGCCAAAGGCTGGCTTGCGGATTGAAACGGATGGATTGGTAGGCTCGGTAGCTCAGGTTCCTGAGAAAGCCGGGCACCGAAGGTGGTGGCTGATACTCACCTTCAGCCCTTGCTTTGGCCTTGTCCACTATTTCCCTGAACTCAAGCGCCCCCGCCGCATGGGCGTAGAGCAGCCCCGGCAATATCAGGCCGATCAGCCATCGTTTCCCTGAATGCATGTAGCTCCTACCTCAAAAATGTCCATCGACTTTTTAATGTAGCACTTGCGACCGGCGCCGTCTCAAGTGACATCTTCGTAAGGCAGGTTGGCCGCAGGGGGCCCGAGAGGCTTCAGGAGGGAGCTAGAACGTCGTTAGCAAGCAATCAGATACCCATGGTGAGGGAAAACCGAACGTCCGGGCGTTCGGGCATCGTCATGGCCATCGTGGAAGCACGAATCATACGGCCGACGCTGACATTCGCTGTGAAAGCCCGGCCCTCGAACTTCAACGACACCTGGCCAGCAGAGGCCCGGCCGTGGCGGTCGGACTGGGTTTCAGAGTATGGAACCCAGCCGTGCAACACCGCAAAATTCACGCTGGAAAGCACACCGTCCATAAACGGCATCTGCCAGGAGGGGCTGGCGGTATCCAGGCGCAACCAGCCACCCCGAACAACCGATACGGATTGCCCGTTAAAACCGGCGATCATGGAGGGGCCTGCGACGGTCAGATACTCCGACACCGGAAGATCTTCATCAGCGAACTGGTAGCGTCCGTGAATCCGCCAGCGCCACCGATAGAGCTCCTGTTCCAGCGAAGCGGACATCGCCACTTTATAGAAGGCGTCTTCGCGACCAACATCGTCCTGCAACCGATAATCGGTCGAACTGTACTCGCGACCGCTCACCGCCAGAAGACCGGTGCTGGCCTGCAAACCATCCCAAAGCTCATGACCGCCCTGCGCCTTGAGACCGACTGAGGACAACTCGTAGCGGCTCTCCGATACCAGGCTCCCCTTCTCCATAGCGCGACTGTCTCGACCGGTATGGTGGGCAACACCATCAAACGCCAGACCAAACCGTGAAAACAGCGGCCGACTGGCCCCGACACCCACAACACTGGATTCGCCACTGGCATTGTAGCGCCTGTCACCACTGGTAACGGCGTGGCTGTAGTAAGAACTTCCGGTTTCCACGGTTACTTGGTTGGCGCCGGCCGGAAAGCGGTAGCGAAACGAGGTGGCGTTGACGTCCGAGCGGTTCTTGTGGGACCGGGCATCGCGATAATGAAACCCGATTGCATCGCTGCTACCGACCAGGCTGTCAGCAGACACACCGATGTCTCCGTCCATTCCGTCGCTGTTCAGGGAGGTTTTGCCGGAAAACTTCAATCGGGATCTTAGCCAGTGTTCACGCTCATCGCGAAACGCATTTACGGTGCCCTCAAAGTTATCGGCGTAGGGTTTCCAGCCATTACGCAACCAGGAACCCGATGATTCCGCGTACAAAGGTTGGCTGAGAACGCACCAAATCAGTGCGAACAACAGGGAATGTCTCAATGTTTCTGATCCTGCCAGTGAGCGCCGGCCGCCTGTCGCTGCGAATACCGGTTATTCTTAAAAAATCGTCACTGCGGAATGTATTGCATTAACGCCCTTAAATCCATCACTGGTTGCCAAAATTTACAAAGTTAATCTTCATAGAAAACAGATGATTACAAATACCTCTGAAAGTTTTTTCTATAGATTTCAACAGGCCGGAGGTATTGAGAACTGGTGCCACTTATTACCAAATTCTACATTTCGCTACCGAGGCCTCCATTTGGGTCACTAACTTGGTTACACTTGGCACAATTCGTGAGTCAGCCTACACGGACGACTGACTTCAAACAGGCCGTGACCGAAACGAAATAAGGACGAACGTTATGATCAAGAAGTGTCTCTTCCCTGTTGCCGGCTACGGCACCCGCTTCCTGCCAGCCACCAAAGCCATGCCCAAGGAAATCCTGCCCATTGTGAACAAGCCCCTTGTTCAATACGGTGTGGAGGAAGCTGCAGAAGCGGGGGTTCACGAGTTCGGTTTCGTTACCGGTCGTGGTAAAAGGGCCATCGAGGATCACTTCGACATCAGCTATGAGCTTGAGCACCAGATTGCCGGCTCGGGCAAGGAAGACCTGCTTACCTCCATCCGGGAGCTGATCGACAATAACTCGTTCGCCTTTACCCGCCAGAACGAAATGAAAGGTCTCGGTCACGCCATTCTCACCGGTCGCAACCTTGTTGGCGACAACCCATTCGCGGTTGTACTGGCGGACGACTTCTGCGTGGCTGACGGCGCCGAAGAAGGCGTACTCGCCCAGATGGTTAAACTTTACAACCAGTTCCGCTGCTCCATCGTTGCCATTGAGGAAGTACCGGAAGACGAGACCCACAAATATGGCGTCATAGCGGGCGAGTCGATGAAAGACGGCCTCTATCGCATCACCGACATGGTCGAAAAACCATCGCCGGAGAACGCCCCCAGCAACCTTGCGATTATCGGTCGCTATATCCTCACGCCCGATATTTTTGACATCATCGAGCGCACGGCGCCCGGCAAGAACGGTGAAGTTCAGATAACGGATGCACTGCTGGAACAGGCGAAGAACGGCTGTGTGCTGGCGTATAAATTCAAGGGCCGCCGGTTTGATTGCGGCAGTATTGACGGGTTTGTGGAAGCAACCAACTACGTTTACGAAAACATCTACAAGAAAGGTAAATAGGCGCCTATTTGCCGAGGATTTGCAGGATCATGCGCCGGTTTTCGCCGGAGGTTTTCCGGAACCGGCGCAGCAGTTCCATTTCCTCCTCTGAAAGTTGAATCCGGCTGATTTCACGCTCCAGTTCTTTCAGGGCCGTTGACAGGTCATCGCCCTGGCTGAACGCCAGGCCTGGCAACTCCAACTGGCCGGTGTCCCCGGCGTCGTCCAGATCCAGCAGGTCTTCCAGTGGGGTTTCCGTCTTCAGGCAAAAATCCAGTAACTCGGTGACACACGGCCATGCCCGCTGCCTCGCATCAGTCGATTCCCAACTCACCACCCGCGCCTCGTCCACTCCGCACATTTCTGCCACGTCCCCGCACGACAACTGCCCGGCTTCCCGAATCTGCCGCAGGCGGCGGTTAAAGGTTTGCAGGTACCGCATAGGAGTGTTCTCTGCCGTGGTTAGTCTTGTGGCCTGATGGCACTTTCGGTGAATCAAACCGGAAATGTAACGTACATATAGCTTTACACACAATCTACCTATAATGAATCCATAAGCAACGGAAATAACTTGGTATGGCGGCAAAAGCACTGGATAAGAACACCGCATGGGAGCTGGTACTGGACGCAGTGAACCGCAGCAATGTGACACTCTCATTGCCGGGCAGTGACAAGCCAGCACTGGATATAGGCCAGAACGGCGAATGGGAACTTCGACTGCCAGCAGAGCTCGACGCACGCAACCTGCTGTCGGTTTTCCTGCCTCTGTGCTGCCCGGTTGCTCAAGGCTCGCGCTCGCGGGTTGTCGGCCAGATGGGGCAGAGCCTGGACGGACGTATCGCCACGGTGACCGGCGCTTCCAAGTTCATCAATGGCGAGGATGGCATTACCCACCTGCACCGCTTGCGGGCTGTGTCGGAAGCGGTCATTGTCGGCGCCGGAACCGCATCCACCGACAATCCCAGGCTGACAGTCCGCAAGACGTCCGGCATTAATCCGGTCCGGGTGGTGATTGATCGCAACCATCGGGTTCCGGACAGCCATCACCTGTTCAGCGACGAAGCATCCCCTACGCTCCGCCTCGTCGCAGGGGACTACCACGCCGGCGACAAGCTGACACCCCGCCACGGCGTAACAGATGTGCCCTGCCTCGGGCAGGATGACACCACGGACCCTGCCCATATACTCGCGGTTCTCGCGGACTTTGGCCTTCGCAAGATTTTTGTGGAGGGCGGAGGGCTTACCGTGTCTGAATTCCTGAATGCGGACCTGCTCGACCGGCTGCATGTCATGGTCGCCCCCATGATCATCGGCAGTGGGCGCCCGGCATTTTCACTGCCGGAGATCAAGAAACTCGACAGCGCCCTGCGCCCGAAGGCCCAGATGGTGGACCTGGGCAGTGACATGCTGTTTGACCTGGATTTCACTCGTTCGACTGTCGACGAGTGAACACGAACAGCACGCCCGGAAGGCTCGACAACAGAACCGCCAACCCATAGCCGACACTGAGTGCAACGCCCTGCTCTGCCGGCATCCCAGCCATGGGCCAGAGCAATGCCGCAGCACCCTCGCGCACCCCCCAGCCTGCAACAGTGACCGGAATGGCCATGACCAGCAGCAGAAGGCTGCAAAGAGACGTCAGAACCAAAGCCATGTGCGGGTCACTCCAATAACCCGCGCCCAGAGCCAGCAACGAGAACACGGCCAGGTAACTGGCCACCACACCGGCGGAAGACACCAACTGGACACCCACGGCCGGCCACTCCAACAAGGCTTTGCGCAAGTCCCGCCGCAGCGTATGGACATAGTCTTTCGCGCGCTGCCAAATACTTGTAACCAATACCACTGTGGCTGTCAGGCCGGCCAGCAACAGCAGCGCCCGTTCGCCATATTCCGAGAGGGCTTCAAGCATTCCGTATCGGTACCAGACAAGCCAAACACCCAGGCTCAGCGCCACAGCCATCATCACCAGTTGCCCGGACATTCTCTCAATCATGACGGCATGAGCGGACGCAAGGCGCTCACCGGAGTCGAGACTGTGACGCCAGGCCCGATTAACATCGCCCATCACCCCGCCAGGAAGCACCTGATTGAGAAAAGTGGCAAGGTAGTACTCCCGCACCGCAACAGCCATGGGCAAGACCAACCCAAGTCGCCGGGCGGTGTAACGCCAGCGCCAGGCTGAAAGCACCACCTGCGCAACGGACACCACCATGGCTGCCAATAACGCCAGTAATGAGAACTGCGCCAGCTCCCGCCAGAGCACGCCCAGATCCAGGAAGTAGCCAGTCGCCACTAGCAACAGCAGGGTGAAACCCCAGCGCAGGTAACGGGTTCGGAGCAGGCGTCGCACGTCAGGCAACGCCGTCTCTGGCTGGCCGGGCAAACAAGTCTTCATGTTCCACGCGGATTGACAGGCTCTGCTCATCAGCCTGCTTCAGACGCAGGCCAAACCAGCGCTCGGCCCGCTGACGTTCGCTCGGCGACTGTTGCATCACCGCGTCACGCCAGCCCTCAAGCAAGGCGCGCTGAAGTGCACTTTGAGCAGGCGTCAGGCGCCACGGGCTTGGAGCAACAGACACCTGATAGTCCCGCAATTCGAGCTGTTGCTTGAGGTAATTCGTCGCCGATGGCCCCAGCGCGGCACCAGTCCCCTTATCGTTGTGCTGGTGCTCGTTGACGGTCTCGCGTATCCAGTCGTCGTCCTGGTCTGCCGGCAACAGCTCGACATCACCCGCGTAACTCAGAGCGATAAACACACCGGCATTGTGTCTGGCGGCGGCTACCGCCACTGCCTCAAGCCAGTCTTCCGACATCAGGTCTATCAGGGCCGAAGCTGTGATCAACCGGGTGCCATCCGGAATCTGCCCGGCAAGCCGCTTGGCGTTCAAGTGACAGGCATGGGTTTCCAGCGGGACATCAAGGTGTTGCAGTCTCTCTCCGGCAAGGGCAAGCAGGTGTTCGTCCTGGTCCAGTAGCACCCAGCGCTGGGGTACCGTCATGGCCGGCACAAGGTAACGGGCGTTGGAGCCAGTGCCGGTACCCAGATCCACCACCAGCAGTGGTGGTGCGTGATGACCGCTCAGAACGCCCGGGTGACAATAGTCCTGTTCCGCCCAAACCAGCACCTCCGAGAGCAGCCTCTTGTTACGAGCAAGGTGGTCTGCCGGCTCACGCAGTGCCAGCCAGTCGCTGTCGAAGGTGGTAGGGTCCGGTGGCGGCAGCAGGTCTTCCAGTGCCCGTTGGAAGTCAATGGCGGTACTCTGCCAGCTTCGCAGGGAGCGCGCCGCCTGCTGTGCCTGGGTAGCCGCCTCGCCAAGCGCGCCGGGGTTAGTAAGCCAGTCTTCCAGGCACGCCCGCAACCCTGCGACATCGCCGGCTTGATACTGCCGGACGCCAGGCCGCAGGCCTGTGGTGGAAAGGGCACCCCCATCCGTGGTGATCACCGGCAACCCCGCGGCAATCGCCTCATCAATCACCATTCCATACCCTTCGTAAACGGACGGCAGCACAAAAACATCAGCGTTACGATAGGCGCCGGCAAGCTCAAGGTCGTCCAGCTCCCCCAAAAGACTGATCCGATGTTCAAGCCCCAGGTTCGCAATGATACCGCGAAGCTCGTGGGCATAGCGCTCGTCGCGATCCAGCGAGCCTGCCAGGGTGCAGTGCCATGAACAGTCCCGGAGATCACTTAACGCTTCAACCAGATGGTGCTGTGCCTTGCGCGGCGACAGGTGGGCAACACAGAGCAGATGAATCGTGGGGCCCTGGGCTCTTGATGGCTGGGTTTCAGCGCCAATACCGGCAATGGTGTCGGCGCCCGGCTCAACCACGCGGATGGCCGTGGCCGGTACGCTGTAGTCTTTCAGTCGGTGCGCGGTGTGGGCACTGGTCGTGATTACCCCGGCCACCTTTGACAGCGCCCGACGCTCTACCCGGAAAAGCCAATCCTGCAACTCTTGCGTCAGCCCCGTTTCATCCGCCAGGGCGTGGTGGACCAGCGACACAACCCGCAAACGGGATGCATGGTTGGCGATCACGTCCGGAAGCCCGCCCATGGCCAGGCCATCAAGTACCACCACCGAATCATCCGCAAGGTCGGCAAGCAACCTGTTCATGGATGCTTCCGCCATCCGGTCTGGCACCGGGAAGCTGCCACAGAGCCCGGAAACAAAGGCATCCACGCCGTTATCCCTGAGCCCTGCGACAACATGCTGAACGTACCGGTAGCCTCCGGTTTTCTGTTCAGGATCCCCCGGGACAACGAACAACACCGACGTTAATGGCTCAGAGTTCGCCATGGTAGCTGGCCCAGGCAATATGGGATTCGCCAAGGGTGACCTTCATCGAACACAGGCCTTTGCCAGTTTCACCCAGCCGGCCCTGGCGGATCGCCGCGGCCAGTCGGTCGAACACCGTCATCGCCATGAATTCGGTGGTGGTATTGCGATTGGCAAATTCCTCGATATCGTCCAGGTTCTTCATGTTGAACTCGGCAATCACCGACGACAACACCTCGGACGCCAGCCCGATATCGACGATCAGATCGTCGTTGTCGAGGGCTTCCCGCTCGAAGGAGACATCAACTACGTAGGTGGCGCCATGCAGGCCCTGGGCGGGGCCGAAAATGTCACCCTTAAAGCTGTGGGCGATCATCATGTGGTCTCTGACGGTAAGGCTGAACATGGGTTTTGGGTCCTCGATACGGATGATGGGAGTCAATTGTCGGGGTATACGATACGGTGGCAGAGAGTGTCGGAGGCCGTTCCGCCAGCTCTGTTTCCAGCAAGTGCCGGCATAACCTCCGGCAGCGATTCGAAGGTGGTTTCGCCGCTGATCAGGCAGTCCAGGACATCATCCCGCAGCAGCTCCAGGGCCAGCACCATTCGATCCCGATGGCGCCAGCGTGGCCGCTGCTCAGGATGCAGGTTACCAACCTGGCTAGACCGTATCGTCAGCCGACGGGAATGGAATGCCCGGCCCAGGGATACCGGCACTGGCTGCTCGCCGTACCAGCTCATCTCAATAATTCGCGCTTCCTGTCCCGCCAGCGCAAGAGCGGTTTCAAGACCCGTTGGGTGGCCGCTGGCGTGGATGACCAAGTCATGATCGTCCTGCCGGCACCGGGTCTGGAAATCCAGCCCCAGCGTGTGCGCAACCGCTTTACGCTGTGGATTGGTGTCCACGGCGGTAACCCGGGTACCCGGTATTCGGCTGGCAAGCCAGGCAACCAGCAGACCAACGACGCCGAGGCCAACCACTGCGACCCGCTCGCCCACTCGTGGTGAAGCATCCCACAGGCCGTTCACCGCGGTTTCCATGTTGGCGGCCAGCACTGCCCTGGATTCCGGAAGACCGGATGGAAGAGGTACCACGGCGGATGCAGGAACCTGGTAGTGCTCCTGATGAGGAAACAGGCAGAAAACCGACTGGCCAGTCAGGGCCTCGGGGCCCGAAACAACACGACCTACGCTGGCATAACCATATTTGACCGGGAAGGGAAAATCGCCTTCCTGGAACGGGGCACGCATCGAATCGTATTCCGACGGTGGCACACGGTTGTTGAAAACCAATGACTCGGTTCCACGACTGACGCCCGAGTATAGCGCTCGCACAGACACCGCTGGACTGTCAGCGTCGGTCGCCGAACAATGATCGTAGGTTGCTGGGAGAATGGCCCCTTCCCCGGGCCCGGTCACCCAAAATGCGTTTGTCATATCGTCTGTTTCCTTACAGCGCACGTAACTCACTATAGTATACGCAGGCTATAGTACACGCGGCCTTGCCAGCTATAGTGCATACAGGCGCATCCATATTTTCAGTAAGGCCCTGTTACGACCGGATGCACGCTCAATCATACGCTGGGGTTTGATGATGGATTCCCACACTCACACGTTCCGCCTGCCCCTGGCTGCCGATCTTGCCTGGTCCGGCGGACTGACGGCGCTCATGGTGACCGCCGCTGGCATCGGATTCCACCCCCCTGCCAGCTTTTACGCGCTCGCCGTGTTGCTCTGCTTGGCAATTGCGGTGCCTGTTATTCGCTTCTGGCCTGCGGAACAGGACTTCGGTTGGGCCAATCGGGCAACCCTGGTACGCGCCTCCCTCGTCATACTCCTCATCAGCCTGGCGCCGTTCACTTCCGGGTTAGGGAACTGGCTGTGGTTGTACGGGTCATTGTGTTTACTGGCGTTGATTCTTGACGGCGTGGATGGCGCAGTCGCAAGGGCCACCCGTTCAACAACGGCGTTCGGTGCCCGATTCGACATGGAACTGGATGCGCTGTTCATCCTCGGGCTGTGTGTTGCGGTCCTGGCCCAGGGCAAAGCCGGCCCATGGGTTCTCGCGTTGGGGCTGATGCGTTACGCCTTTGTGATCGCTGGCCACTGGTTTCGCTTCATGGACAGACCACTACCCGACAGCTTTCGACGCAAAACTGTCTGCGTATGGCAAATAGTCACCCTGATGGTTGCCATATTACCGATTACGCCGACCGGCTTCGCGACTGCCACACTCGCTATCGCGCTGTTACTGCTCTGTTATTCGTTTTTTACAGACCTGCGCTGGCTTTACCAAACAGGGAGAAAGACATGAAAGCGTTCCTATCCACTGCTGCACTGACCGCCTCACTGGCATTGTCCGCCCCCGTTGCCATGGCCGAGCCGGAAACCTACGTTATCGACGATGAGCATTTCTCGATGTCGTTTGAGGTGAACCACATCGGCTATGCCCCGGTAATGGGCATGTTCCGGGATGTGGAAGGAAAGTTCGGCTACGACGAGGAGACTCAACAGCTCACCTCCGGCACACTGACGTTCAAAAGCAAAAGCGTCTTCACCAATCACGATAAACGGGATGGCCACCTGCGCAACGAGGATTTTCTCAACAGTGGAAAGTTCCCGGACATCACCTTTGAGATCACCAATTTCGAAACCACCGGCGAAAACACCGGCATTGTGACCGGTGACCTGACCCTTCTGGGCAAAACCCGCCCGGTGGATGTTGATGTAACCCTTAACAAATCTGCCGACTACCCCATCGGGCACGAGGACTACACCCTCGGCATCACCGCCGAGGCCACCATTAAGCGCAGCAATTGGGGCATGACCTACGGCATTGATCAGGATCTGGTGGGTGATGACGTTCGCCTCAGGTTCGGCCTCGAAGCTGTGAAAGAGTCCGGCTGGTTATGAGGTAGTGTGAACAACATCACACCCTGGACACATTCTGTTACACATTCGGGCCATTTTTTTGCGCGAAGTCAGTTTGGCCCGTTATGTTAATACAACAACAAAAATAATGGCGTTCGCGCCATAGAATGCCTCCAACAAGGATCCAAAGATGCCACTGCGGTTGCTCTTGGCCCTAACGTTCGTTGTGTCCGGTGCCGTCGGCCTGGGATATCTACTGTCGGCCGACAATACAGTCCGGTTCTCCTGGATAACCGGTGAGAGCGAAGGTAGGAGCCCGCCCCCTTCCGGAACAGACACCACCCGCTCCAAGCCCGGGCCGGCCGAATCGCCGACCACGGAAAAGCAGGAACCCTCTGAGAATGCGATCGGCTTCATGTTGGCCAGTGCTGCAGCCCAATACAGCCAGAACATCCGCTACCCGACGTACTCCATTCCAATCTCTGACGACCAGGCCAAGGCCTACGCCGGCAACCGTTTCGACCCTGTGGAGCTGCCGCTGGACGGGGGCGGACAATTTACCGTCACGCTTGAGAAATACCGCTTCGTACAGGAAGAAGACGTTCTTGTGGCAGCGAGCATTACTGGCTCCCAGGTGGTAGGGCCAAGCCTGGACGCGACCCTGGAGTCCCCCGAGTCTCGCCAGGCGATTGCCAGTACTACACTCCAGAACGAGGCCGGTGCCCCCTACTATGAAGGCATCATTGAGGCCGACGCAGAGCCTGGCGAATATCGGTTGATCGTTGAGGCAACCATTGATGGCAAACCCGTACGCCACGTTTCAACCCTGACCATTGAGCCCGACCTGGGAGAGTTTGACGGCCTGGGCGCCCCAAAGGTGACCAACAACGACCTGATAATACCGGTTCATTTCGACGCCAAAGACCCCGGCTTCTATGCCCTCTCTGCCCAGCTCTACCACAACGGCCGCGCACTCGCGCAGCTGCAGGCGGAGAAGCGACTCGACGGAACCACCGACACCCTGGAGCTCAAAGCCCATGGCTCGGTGCTCGCCCATCGTGAGATTAGCGGTAACCTGGAACTGCGCAACCTGCAGATCCGGCGCCTGCCGGCCTCGCCCGGAGACCGCACCGACTATGGCTATGGCCCTGATGATGGCTACTCGTTTTCGCCACCGGACCTGGACGGATTGACCGACAGCCCGGCAGGTGACCCCGAATCAGAGCAACGTGCTGCGCTGCTGCAAAGGCTGGCAGACAAGTTCTGATACAACAATAAAACAAAGACGGAGCCTTTATGAAAACAAGAAAGAGAAGTGCCTGTAAGACCGCCCTTGCGGTGGCCATCGCCGGCGGCTTGTTCGCCGGCACCGCCCACGCCCAGCTTGCGGGCCACAACGTGATCCTGGTTCACGGCTTCCAGCAGGAAGACCTGGCCAATCCACCTGCCAACCTTAATGAGGTAAAAAGTGCTGGCGAGGACTACTGGCGTACCTTCTGGCTGTCCCGTTCCGACGCCCGTGTAGATTGGGGCAGCGATGGCCGTGTGGAGGGCAACATCGCCCAGCAGGCCTATCAGCAGCTACGCGACATCAGCCAGCAAGGGCTGTGCAACGATTTCTGCATTGTGGTTTCCCATTCCACCGGTGACCTGGTCACCCGATATCTTCTGGAAAACCAGGCCCGCTGGCTTCAGGCCGACGGACTGCAGCCGCTGAAAATACTCGCTGCGATCGACTACTCCGGTGCCGGCGGCGGTACAGAGCTGGCCGATCTGGCCCTCAATGTTGCCTACAACGACAGCTGGTACAACTGGCCGCTCAAACAGGCAGTACGTGCCTTCACCGGCATCACCCCTGAGCCAGGCAGCCTTGGCGTGGTCAATGACCTGCAAACCAACACGGCACGCAACCTCGCCGTCAGTCCCAATAATATTCCGCGCCTGCGGTTTGTGGCCGGCGGCTCCTCCTACGGCGGCATCACCAAGCCGTTCATTGCCGGTACCGATGATGGCGTGGTACCAACCCACTCGGCCTGTGGCGCCACCAGCAGCAACGGTATCGACTCCTGTAGCTCGAACCTGAGCCTGGCGGGCAAGGTGTCCAGCCAGAACGGGCCGTCGGACCTGTACTACAACCACTTTCCGATCCTGATGAACGAGGGTGCTTCCCACAGCGGCGTTCTGGGCTCGGAAACCGGCAACATTTCGGTCCCGGTAGTGAATGACACAACCCTCAATGGGCTGCGTGTCGATTTCGCCAGCCGCACCTACAACAAGCGCGCCTGGTGGCAGTGGTGGGGTTCCGGTGACCGATATGTTGAAGTACCCGGTTCGAACCAGACCGATATGTCGACGCTGGTCTACAACACACTCAACAACTAAAAATACCAAGATGGACCCAACCGTCTGAAGGAGCACCAACCGGCTCATGGAAGAGCCATTCTTACCTGCCCGTGATAAACTCCGCCGCTGTCGCTCTAAAGCCTATCCACTCTATGGCGGTCTTGAATGCCCCTCTCGAACACTCATAAATCCGACCTGTTACTGGTGGTTGTCACCCTGATGGCAGCCATTAGCTGGATATTTTCCAAGGAAGCCGTATTACTGATGCCGCCGCTGATGTTCATGGCCCTTCGGTTCCTGTTGGCCGGTTCGGTACTGGCGGTCATAGCCTGGCCTTCGCTGAAACGACTAAGCCTGGACCAATTCAAGCGCAGTGCTGGCGTGGGGCTGGTGTTCGGAGTGGCCATGAGCTTCTGGGTGATGGGGCTGTTTCACGTCACCCACATAGGTGAAGGTGCCTTCCTGACCAGCCTTGGCGTGGTCATCGTGCCAGTGATTGCCCGGGTGATCTTCCAGGAGGCACAGCCTTTGAGCACCTGGTTTGCAATTCCGGTCGCGGTGGGCGGGCTCGCGCTGCTGTCGCTCAAAAATGGATTCCGGCCCGAAATCGGTCAGGTTTTCTTTGTGGTGGCTGCGTTTATCTTTGCGCTGTATTTCACCCTTAACACCCGCGCGGCCAACCAGCGCACGGTGATCAACCGCCGGGGAGAGTCCGTGGAAAAACACCGCGTCCCCGCCCTGCCCCTCACGACCATTGCGCTGCTCACCGTAGGCACCGTCACCTTGACCGAGTCAGTGCTGCTGGAACCCTGGACACCGACTCTCGAGAACTTCTCCGGCATTCTCGCCGGCTGGGTGATTGCCAGTGCCGTGGTAGGCACGGCAGGCCGCTTCCTGCTGCAGACCTATGCCCAAAGCCTGGCCACCCACAGCCACGGAGTTGTAATCCTTGTGTTGGAGCCGGTATGGGTCGCACTGTTCGCTGCAGGCTGGTTCAGCGAATCCATGTCCACCACACAACTCGCCGGTTGCGGCCTGATATTCCTCGCACTGCTGATCAATCGGTGGGGAGTGCTCAGCAAGGCCATAAAAGGCTGGGCCAGAAAGCAGAAAACCGCCTGAAAGAGGTTGACCACGCCCATCGGAATCAGTATATTTCCACCCCGTTGCAGGACATAGGACCATAGCTCAGTTGGTTAGAGCGCTGCCTTGACATGGCAGAGGTCGGCAGTTCAAATCTGCCTGGTCCTACCATTCCTGCTTAACGATCCGTTTCTTGCAGTTCCCTTCTCTATACCGTCTTTCTTTCCCGATACTGTTTCAAAGCTCTTCCAATAAGATTCCTACTACCACTCCCGTTTCATCACGACAACTGAGACGCAGCGATTCCTGCCTAACCTGATATGCCTGTAAAAATCGGGACATAAACCACCAGAAGCAACACTGCGATTAAGCCAAGCAGGTAGGGAATGATAGCGCGGGTGATGCGCTCGAGCGGCAAACCGGTGACAGAGGACGCCACATATAGGTTGATTGCGACTGGAGGCGTAATCATACCAATGGCCAGTCCCACCACAATTATGAGACCGAAGTGGATTGGGTCGATTCCTAGCTGGATGACCAACGGCAACAGAACCGGGGTCAAGATTATCAGGGCACTCGCTGTTTCGATGAACACTCCCGTTATCAGGATAATACCGACGACGAGTAGCATAATGATGTAAGGGTTAGTGGACAGTGACAGGACCGATTCAGCAATCGCGCCGGGTACCTGCCAACTTGATAGTGTCCAGCTCAGAACGGCCGATGTGGCAATGACGAACATGATAACGGCGGTTGTAATCGCAGAGCGGATCAATATCCGATAGATATCCGGAAGCTTGAGGTCGCGATAGATAAACAATGAAACTAACAGTGCGTAATTGACCGCCACTACTGCCGCTTCGCTGGGTGTAAAGATGCCAGAGAATATTCCACCCAGAATAATGACGGGTGTCATCAACCCCCAGCTTGCGCTCTTGAGCGTGCCCCAAATAGTAGCGATGGATAATGCTGTCCCACGCGGATAATTCCGACGGTAACCCTGGGTAATGGCAATAGCGATGAGCCCCAAACCCATGATAAGGCCGGGAATAAAACCATTTAAAAACAGCTTGGAAACCGATTGCTGAGCAATGACAGCATAGATAATCATCGGCACTGATGGCGGGATCACCACACCAATAGTGCCGCTGGCAGCAATCAAACTGGCTGCCGCCGCCGGGTCATACCCTTTTTTACGAAGCTCCGGCACCAGGCTGGAGCCAACAGCTGCCGTTGTGGCTGCCCCTGAGCCGGATATAGCCGCAAAGAACATGCCTGCCAGTACGGCTACGATAGAAAGCCCACCTTTCAGAAACCCAAACAGCGAGTCCGCAAAACTGACCAGCTTCTCACTGACCTTGCCTTGGGCCATGAGGTCGCCGGCCAGTATGAACATAGGTACCGCAACCAGGGCGAAGGAGTTAATCCCCTGAAACATCTGCTGGGTAACCACCATCAGTGGCACACCCTGAAAAAATAGCGCTGCCATCGTACTGGCACCGATTGACACGGCAATAGGTACGCCAATGAGCATGAACAGAAAAAAAAGTAGGAACAGCAGACCAGTCACAGTGGCGGGTCACTTATATCAGAAGCAGTCTCGGCGGCGTCAGGTCCTTCGGACACCAGTTCAACCAGATCAACAAATGCATACCAACTCATCAGCGCTCCACAGACCGGGATAATCGCGTAAACGTAGGTCATTGACCAGCCAAGAGAGGCCGAGGTCTGGAAGCTTTGCATCTGCATATAGCGATAGCCAACAAGCACTAACGCAATCATGAATCCCAAAACAATGGCCACAGCCAGAATACGCGTCACTTGCCGCAGCCTGCCTGGCAGCGCATTGACGACGAAGGTAACAGCGATATGGCGACCACGCTGAAACGCGAGGGTGGCCCCCATAAAAGTGATCCAGATAAGCAGGAACCTGGCTAGCTCCTCAGTCCAGCCCGCCGCTGTAAAGAAAACCCTGGATATAATCTGCAGCGTGATCACGGCGATCAATGCCACCATCGCCGCAAACACCATAGGCTGCATGATGGCATCGATTGCACGTTCAACTCTCTTCAGAATTCCCAACATAACGTCGTCGGGTCCTTTAACTATTGCTGCTGGAATTCACGAATCCGCTCCAGGTAATCACCAAACTGATTACCGTACTTTTCATAGACGGGGGCGACGGCAGCCTGGAAGGCATCAATCTCAGGATCCTCTACGATTTCCATCCCCGATGCTCGAAGCTCCGCCAACTGTTTGGACTCCATTTCAGCATTAACGCTGCGCTCATGTTCCGCAGCTTCCTGGGCCGCCTGTTTGATTACGCCTTGAGCTGCCTCCGGCAAGCGGTTCCATACTGGCATCCCCATGACAAATATCGCCGGCGCGTAGGTGTGGCGAGACATCGTCATATAGTTCTGAGTCTCATTGAGCTTAAAGGAGTGTACGACGTTGACAGGATTTTCCTGGCCATCGATAGTGCCTTGTTGCATTGCTGTCAGCGCTTCGGTCCAGGCCATGGGAACGGCATTTGCCCCCAGCTCACGGAACGTATCAACGTAAACAGGATTCTCCATGACACGCACGCGCAAACCGTCAATGTCATCCGGATGACTGACCGGCCGCTCGCTGTTGGTGAGGTTACGGAAGCCGCGCTCCGCATATGCGAGGCCTTTGAGGTTGACTTCGCTTAACTTGTCCAGCAACTCCTGGCCAATGGGACCATCAAGCACGGCATAGGCTTCTTCCGGGGAAGAAAACAGGAAGGGCAGTTCAAATACTGCCATTTCTTCTACGAAATTGGCGACCGGACCATTGGTTATGACGCCCATATCCACGGTACCAATTTGCATACCCTCAAGTAGGGTGCGCTCGTCGCCGAGAGAAGCATTGGGATAAAGTTCGATGGTCACCGCACCTTCTGTGCGCTTACTGACCAGCTCCTGGAATTTTACAGCGGCGATGTGGAAGCCATCCTGCTCGTTAACGACGTGAGCCAGGCGCAAAGTGACGGGATCCATATCCGAAAAGTCATCGGCAAAGACCGAGGAAGTCAGGCCAAGTGTGAGGCCAAGTACTGCAGTAACGCAGGCGAGTTTATTCATCATCTTTCCTTTTTTATTTTGAATAATTGTGAATCCAATCTCAGAATAACAGCAATAAACTACATAGCAAGCTCTCGACACGGTAAACGCTTGATTGCGTTACGCTAAATACTGGCCCCCAGTAATGGGGGCATAAAAAAACCGCCGAAGGTGCCCTTCAGCGGTTTTGTGTGCGCCTGAAAAACCTAGACCTTGTAGAAATCCCGATACCAGTCCACGAAGTTGGCAATGCCCTCTTCCACCGTGGTGGATGGCTTGTAGCCCACATCTTCAATCAGGTCATCCACATTGGCGTAGGTAGCCGGCACGTCACCGGGTTGTAGGGGCAGCAGGTTCTTCTCAGCCTTTTTACCAACGCGCTCTTCGATGATCTCAATAAACCGGGACAACTCCACCGGATTGTTGCTACCGATGTTATACAGTCGATATGGCGCCTTGCTGGTGCCGGGGTCTGGAGTTTCACCACTCCACTGCGGGTTGGGGGTGGCGACACTGTCCAGGGTCCGGATAACGCCTTCCACAATATCGTCAATGTAGGTGAAGTCGCGCCTGTGGTGCCCATGATTGAACACATCAATGGGTTCACCGGCCAGGATCTTCTTGGTGAAGATGAACAGCGCCATATCCGGTCGGCCCCATGGGCCATAGACAGTGAAGAAGCGCAGGCCGGTGGTGGGCATGTTGTAAAGGTGGCTGTAGGTGTGGGCCATCAGCTCGTTGGCTTTCTTGGAGGCCGCATACAGACTCAGGGGGTGGTCCACGTTGTCGTGGATGGAGAACGGCATGGTTTCATTCGCGCCGTAGACGGAGCTGCTGGAGGCGTACACCAGGTGCTTCACATCATTGTGACGACAACCTTCCAGGATGTTGGTGAAACCCACCAAATTGGCATCGATGTAGGCATGAGGATTCTCCAGGGAGTACCGCACGCCCGCCTGGGCCGCCAGGTGAACCACACGCTCTGGCTTGTGCTCTCGGAACAGGGCCTCCATGGTGGGCCTGTCGGCCACGTCCTTACGAACCTCGGTGAATCCTGGTTTACAGGTCAGGCGCCCAAGCCGCGCTTCCTTCAAAGTGGGGTCGTAGTAATCGTTGACGTTATCTACGCCGATTACTTCATCACCTCGGTCAAGCAGCCGATGCGCCAGATGGGAGCCAATGAAGCCCGCCGTGCCCGTAACCAGAATTTTCAACGTGTTCTCTCCTGTTCCTTCAGAACGTCAGCCCGGCACTTACAAACGGGCCACCGAGTTCGATGTCCAGACGGTCATCGCTGTCTTCGTAATCAATGCTGATCTGACGGTATCCGGCGCGCAGCTGTAACAACGACAGTTCGTATTGGCCGTAAGCGTTGTAGTCATAGATGGAATCGCCGTCGAAGCTGATGAGGTTGGCCTCGCCACCGACGGAAACACCGGTAAAGGGAAGATCAAAGCGGGCAGCCAGATAACCCATCGGAATCACGCCGTCGACCTCAGTCTTACTGACCTGGCCATTGGTGGTCCGCTCACGGACAATCAGTTCGCCATCCAGATTGCGGGCGGTCACGCCCAGATCCAGATTGGCCCAGTTGTCGAGCACTTCGTAATACAGGGTGACGTCAAACTGACTCAGGTCCAGATCGGAATCCACCTCCGCGCCGTCTTGAATCAGATCAAACTCGGTGGACAATTCCCCGCGCCCACTCTGCTCGATGCGAGTATAGTTCAGCCGAACATTCGGCAGCACCGGAACCGGGTGCTCGAAATAGGCGTTCAGGTTGGCATTGGTGTCACTTTCCAGGTCCAGGTCATTTTCTACATCGACGACCTTGTTGTTTTTACCAGCCTCGCCCGAGAGGTCAGAATCCCAGTAGCTGACATTGGCGCCCACACCAACCACATCAGCGGTTGCGACTGGGGCGGCGATGACCAAAGAGCCGCCGATGGCAAGAATCAGTTTACGCATAGTGCACCTGTTTTCTGGTTGTTGTACCTGACTGATCAGTCGAAACGGATGCCGAGACGACGACCAACCTCTTCGTAGGTCTCAATCACATCGCCCAGTCCCTGACGAAAACGGTCCTTATCCATCTTCTTTCGGGTTTCCCTGTCCCAGATACGGCAGCCGTCAGGGCTGAATTCGTCACCCAGGACAATCTGGCCACCCGAACGACCAAATTCCAGCTTGTAATCCACCAGCAGCATGCCGGCTTCCTCAAACAGCGCCTTCAGTACGTCATTTACCTGATAGGTCAGTTCTTTCATTCTGGCAAGCTCGTCTGCTTTCGCCCAGCCAAAACTGACCGCCAATGACTCATTGACCATGGGATCATGCATGGCGTCGTTCTTCAGGAACAGTTCAAAGGTGGGCGGGTTCAGCGTCAGCCCTTCCTCAACACCCAACCTGCGGCACAGACTGCCGGCGGAGATGTTACGAACCACGCATTCAACCGGAATCATATCCAGCTTCTTGACCAGCGATTCCGTGCCGGAAAGCAGGCCCTCAAAGTGCGTGGGAACGCCGGCCGCTTCCAGTTTTTCCATGATGAAGGCATTAAAGCGGTTGTTCACCATGCCCTTGCGGTTGAGCTGCTCTTTCTTCTCGCCGTCAAAAGCCGACGTATCGTCGCGAAAGACCATCACAAACCGGTCGGGGTCATCGGTACGGTATACGGATTTGGCCTTGCCCGCGTAAAGCTCTTCACGCTTTTCCATGTCACATCTCCGGACGTGCCCGCTCGGTGCAGGCACTGCTTGCATTAGTAAAGATATTCGAACAGTTCTGAAAGCAGCTCGGTCGAGCGATTCTCACCATCGTAACTCTCGGCGATGGCGGTGGAAACGACAATGTCGCCGTCGCGTTCCTCAAGCCGTATATCAAACGAATGTACCGGTTCCGGGGCGTCGGAGAACCAGCTGAACCATCCCGGCTCGCGCTCGGATTCCGGCCGGAAATCCACAAAGAAATATCCGTCTTCACGGTTCAGGTCGATCACCGGTATGCCCGCGTCATCCACCGCTCGGCGAACCTCCGCCCAAGCCCGGCCGTAATCCAGGCTCATTACAATTTCCCTGGGCGTTTCGTCGTCCGATACCAACTTGACCAGGGGTTCGCTGGCCATGCCCAATGCCGCACGGGAGTAAGACTTACTGTCTTCCCGGTTGCGTAAATACTGGGCCAGGTCTTCGAGCAGCTTCCGACTGGTATCGAGTTGCTCGCGGCTACGGGTGTCCCCACCGCCCCAAGCCATCAGTTCGTTCGGGTCATCAGCAACTTCGAAGGAACGGAATTGAACCTCTGTGGTTTTGCGGCGCACACCGGGCGCAACACGGGCTTGGACAACCACTTTCGCTTCTGGTCCGTCGGGGTTGTCCGGCAGCCCCAGCAATCCCCTCGCCTGCTTGCTGAAGTTAACCAATTCACTCTGCATCAGGCCGAGCTGGGGGCTGTCGTACGCCACACCAAGGCCGTTCTCATTCATGTAGGAGGTGACTGCAGGCCAAAGGCGACCTGGAACATCATTCACCAGCAGCCATATCTGGCCATCCAGCTCCTCAACCAGATAGTTTTCGTCAAGGATATCGGAGGTCATATCCGGCGGCCTGGGTATGCTTCCCCGATACATACGGCCCGAGTCGGCAGCGGTCGCTTCGCGTATCGGCATGATCTGACCAAACTCGCCTTCATCCGCCGTTTCCGGCAGTTTCAGAGGCGTGCCTTCCGAGGCATTGACATAGCGCTCTGAGCGGTCTTCGATCAAGCTACAGCCTGACAGGGCCATAACAAACATCAGGCCCGCCAGGGGCCTGATGCATTTTTCGGTTTTTTCGATTTCTGTCCTGAACCTAAACGCCATCAGGCGACTCCAGTTACGATAGATGGTACAGCCTGACTCAGAGTACGCCAGAGGCTTTCAGTGCGTCTTCCACTTCGCCGTGGAACCTGTCACTCAGAGGGGTGAGCGGAAGGCGAATGCCCTCCCCGATCATACCCATATGATAGAGAGCCCACTTCACGGGGATGGGATTGGCCTCGAGGAAAAGTTTGCGGTTCAGAGGCATGAGCAACTCGTTAAGCCGCTCGGTTTCCTCCTCATTTCCGGCGATGGCGGCTTCGCACAACGCAGCCATGCCCTTGGGCGCCACGTTGGCGGTAACGGAGACGTTGCCTTTGGCGCCGGCAAGCATCAGTCCGGCGGCCGTCGCGTCGTCGCCAGAGTAGACCACCAGGCGGCCTCTAACGGCTTCAACCAGCTCTGCACCACGGGGAATATTGCCGGTTGCATCCTTGATGCCGATGATGTTCGGAATATCTGCCAGGCGCTCAACGGTCTCGTTCAGCATGTCGCACGCCGTTCGGCCGGGAACGTTGTAGAGAATCTGATCGACCGGGACAGCCTCGGCAATGGTCTTGAAGTGCTGGTAGAGCCCTTCCTGGGTCGGCTTGTTGTAGTACGGGACGACAAGCAGACAGGCATCGGCACCCAGCTTGTGAGCTTCTTCGGTCAGCTCTATGGCTTCGCGAGTACTGTTACCGCCGGTACCGGCAATCACAGGAATGCGGCCATTGACGCGTTTTATGATATGCCCCACCACCCGCATGTGCTCTTCCGGGTCCAGCGTGGCGGATTCACCCGTCGTTCCAACGGCCACGATACCGTGCGTTCCGTTGTCGAGATGAAAGTCCACCAGCTTATCAAGGTGCTCCCAATGAACGCTGCCATCGGAATGCATGGGCGTGACCAGTGCGACAAGGCTCCCCGTAATCATAAAAACTCCGTACGAATAAAAACGATATGGTAATGTTGGGCACCCACTGACACAAGGGAATTAAAGGAGATGTCATGTCAGCACCCGAACTGAACCGTCCTGTTGATGATTTTGAGGCCCCGGCTACCGGAGATCAAACCATTCGTTTATCGGACCTGAAAGGCCAGAATGTGGTGGTCTATTTCTACCCCAAGGACAACACCCCCGGATGCACCACTGAAGGTCAGGATTTCCGCGATCGGCACGACCAGTTTGAAGCACTCGATACGGTTATTTTCGGTGTGTCACGTGACGGCCTGAAAGCCCACGACAACTTCCGCGAAAAACAGGCATTTCCCTTTCACCTGATTTCCGACAAGGACGAAGCCCTCTGCCAACAGTTCGATGTCATCAAGCTGAAAAAGCTCTATGGCAAGGAATATATGGGCATTGACCGCAGCACCTTCCTGATCGACAAGGACGGGGTCCTCCGCAGGGAGTGGCGAGGCGTGAAAGTACCAGGCCACGTTGACGAAGTGCTGGAAGCCGTCAGGAGTCTTTAAGACTCCTTTGGCAACGTCTCTGCCTGCCCGTACTTGACCGGCCATGCCGAGAAGATCGCCTTGAGCATGGTCGCCAGCGGTATGGCGAAGAACACACCCCACAAACCCCAGATGCCACCAAAGAACAACACAGCCACGATGATGGCGACAGGGTGCAGATTATTCACTTCCGAGAACAGGATGGGAACCAGAACGTTGCCATCCAGCGCCTGGATCACACCGTACACCACCATGACCCAGATAAACTGGCTGCCCCACCCGAAGGCGAACAGGGCGATCATGGCGACCGGAATGGTGACAACAGCCGCCCCGATATAGGGAATCACCACGCTCAGACCCACCATCAGTGACAGCAGGGCCGCATAAGGCATACCCAGAACCTTGAAGGCCACGTAGGTGATACCTCCAACGATCAGTATCTCCACCGCCTTTCCCCGCACGTAGTTGGCACACTGAAGATTCACTTCATGCCATATCCGGACCATCATCGGGCGTTGGGATGGCAGCATGCGAGCGATCGCACCCAGTAGCACCCGGCGGTCCTTGAGGAAGAAGAATACGAGAATCGGCAGCAACACCATGTAGATCAGCAGCGCCACCAGATCCGGAATGCTTTCCAGTGAAAAGGACACCAGCCATTGGGTCATGCGGCCGGCTTCGGTGGTTACCTGATTGTAGATGGTGTTGATGCCTTCCATGGATATCAACGTTGGATACTGCTCAGGAAGCACTTCAAGATAGGACTGCATCTCTCTGAAAATACGAGGTGCTTCGCCCGCCAGCCCGGTCACCTGGGTCCAGATCAGAGGTAACAACCCGAACAGGACGCCAATCAACAGCCCCAGGAAGACAAAGAACACGCCTATGATGGATACGATTTCCGGAATGCCGAGCCGATTAAGCTTGGTGACCAGCCCCTGGAGAATAAAGGCAACAATAACCGCCGCAATCGCGGGCGCCAGCATGGAGCCGAAAAAAATGATGAAGACGACGCCTGCCAGTATCAGCAGGAAAAGAATGACGGCTTCTTCATCTGAAAAGTATTTGTGGGCGAGACCACGTAAAATTCTGATCATCAACGACTCCGGAGGGTCATTACTACGGGCTTAACCGCCGCACTTTATCACAAAGGTGAAACAGCCACCCTGTTCGGATGTGCGGACCAGCTCATGACTCGACAGTTCGAGGAACGCAGGAATATCCCTTGCAGAACCGGCGTCTGTGGCGATAACTTCAAGTTCCTGGCCGGGAGACATGCTGTTGAGTTCGAGCTTGGTTTTCAATAGCGGCATCGGACAGCGCAGGCCCGATGCGTCCAGTGTTCGATCAGCCATGGCGATAAGGCATCCGTATGTTCAAAACAGGAGCCGGCATTATGCCCACAGTGGTACTGTATTGCACCTCAATCGTAACAGACGAACCCCGAAAGAACTTTCGGTGGCACAATGCTGTCAGAGAGAACCCCATGACAACGGACATCGCCTATTCATGACTGTAACAAACCGCCACCGAGCTCAACGGCCAGGCATCCTGGCATCCGCCTTTGCCCTGGCGTTTTCACTGACGGTCAGCCAGGCCTCGGCACAATCGTCGGATAGCACACTGCCGTCCATTGGTGGCGCCGGTGGTGGGCTTATCTCTGAGCGCCAGGAAACGGATATCGGGCGTCAAGTGATGACATCCATCCGGCGATCCGCCCCTCAGATCACCGATGCCCTGGTCCAGGACTACCTGAACTCGATCATTTATCGCCTCGTACCCTCGGCACCTCTGAGTAGCAGCGACCTCACGCTGGCGATCATCGACAGCCCCGACATCAATGCCTTTGCGGTCCCCGGCAATGTCGTCGGCGTTAATGGCGGCCTGTTCCTGAATGCCGAGAGTGAGCAACAGTTTGCCTCGGTTCTGGCCCACGAACTGGCGCACCTGAGCCAGCGCCATTTCGCCAGGCGCCTGGAGCAACAGGAAACCAGCGCCCCGCTGACCATTGCCGGCATGATCGCCGGCATCATCCTCTCAGCGGTTACCCAGTCGGATGTCGGCATAGCAGCCATCGCAGGCACTCAGGCACTGGCAGTGCAGAATATGCTGGCTTATAGCCGGGCTCATGAACAGGAAGCTGACCGGGTTGGCATGGACATACTCGCCAGCTCCGGCATGGACCCGAGAGGGATGCCGGAAATGTTCGAGATCATGATGCGACAGAACCGCCTGCAGGGAAACCGGGTTCCGGAGTACCTTTCCACCCACCCGCTGACGCAGAATCGTGTATCCGACACCCGCAACCGCGCCGAGCAATACCCCCGCAGGGATGTGGCCGATGCCCAGGAGTATCATCTGGTTCGATCCCGGCTTCAGGTTCGCTACGCAAAGTCCGCAGACATCGCTGTGGAAACGTTCAAGGACTACCTGAACCGTTCGGACACCGAAAAGCCGGATGCCATTCGCTACGGCCTGGCGGTGGCGTTGCTGAGAAATGGAAACCAGAGTGAGGCGATTATTGAGCTTGAAAGGCTGCTCGATGGAACACCGGGGCGCATCACCTATCAGGTGACACTCGCAGAGGCGCTGATTGAGCAGGACAAGCTCAACGAAGCTCGCAGCCTGCTTTCCGAAGCCCTTGCAAGAAATCCCGGCAACTACCCGATTACCGACATGCTCGCACACCTGGAAACCGCGGCGGGTAACGGCGAACGTGCCGCCGAATACCTCCACAGACTGACGCGGGAACTGCCGAAGAAAGAGCATCTCTGGCTGAGGTTGGCGGAAGCCGAAGGGTTGGCGCGCAACATCGTTGGGGTGCACCGGGCGAGGGCCGAATACGATATCCTGATGGGCGACCTTGAGGCAGCCCAGCGCCAGTTGCGACAGGCCCAGGAAAGACTCCCCGCCGGAGCGCCATTGCGCCAAATCGTGACCGAACGATTGTCGCAGGTGTCAGAGCGGCTGAACCAGCGCCGCAGCTGACGTCAGGCGTTGCCGGCGGCCTTCAGATTCATCTCGGCGGTGAAATCCAGCATTCGCTGAAGCGGCCTCAACGCATCCTCCCGCAACGACGGGTCCACATGAACCTCCTGGTCACCGTTCTCAATCACCGACAGCAGGTTCTCGAGGCCATTCATCGCCATCCACGGGCAATGGGCGCAGCTACGACAGGTGGCGCCATTTCCGGCTGTTGGCGCCTCAATCAAGGTCTTGTTGGGGGCCAACTGCTGCATCTTGTAGAAAATGCCGTTGTCGGTGGCAACGATAAACTGATCGTTGGGCAGCGTCTGTACCGCATGAATCAGCTGAGAGGTCGAACCGACAACATCGGCCATCTCGACCACCGCGTTGGGCGACTCAGGGTGCACCAGAACCGCCGCATCCGGATACAGCGCTTTCAGATCCTCCAGCCCCCGGTACTTGAACTCTTCATGTACGATGCATGAACCATCCCAGAGCAACACATCCGCACCGGTGGTTTTCTGCACGTAATGGCCTAAATGCTTGTCCGGGGCCCAGAGTATTTTTTCACCACGGGCATCCAGCGACTCCACAATGGCCTGAGCACAACTGGAGGTAACCACCCAGTCCGCCCTTGCCTTCACCGCTGCGGAGGTATTGGCGTAGACCACAACGGTACGGTCGGGGTGCTGGTCGCAAAAGGCCGAGAATTCGTCCGCGGGGCAGCCAATATCCAGTGAACAGGTGGCCTCCAGCGTGGGCATCAGCACACGTTTTTCCGGGTTCAGAATCTTGGCGGTTTCGCCCATGAAACGGACACCTGCCACGACCACGGTTGACGCTTTGTGCTGGTTGCCAAACCGGGCCATTTCCAGCGAATCGGCAACACAGCCGCCGGTTTCCTCCGCCAGGCGCTGAATGTCAGGGTCGGTGTAGTAATGAGCCACGAGCACCGCATCCTGCGCTTTCAGCGCTGCTCGAATACGGGACTCAAGGTTGGCTTTCTCGTCGTCGCTCAGGGTCTTTGGCTCCGCCTGGTGTGCCAGATGTTCCTGAACGAGAATACGGTCTTCAACTCGCGTCATTACTGCATCTCTGTATTGCGTTAACGTCGGAAGTATATCACTTTGGCCACGACTTTCACTGGGCTGACACCCTGCTGTCACAGAGTTTTGCTTAGGTTACTTACATGCACCCTTTTAACTACGCCCACTATCACAGATGTATGACCGTATACCCAAAAAAAAAAGAGCCCGAAGGCTCTTTTTTCGACAGGAGCCGCTTTGGCTTCCTGTTCTATTGGTGGGTCGTGAAGGATTCGAACCTTCGACCAATTGGTTAAAAGCCAACTGCTCTACCAACTGAGCTAACGACCCATAACTGTCGGCCCGAATCCGGACCAGAACAACGCGACGACTCAGTCCACCGCCTCGTTCGTAATTTGGTGGGTCGTGAAGGATTCGAACCTTCGACCAATTGGTTAAAAGCCAACTGCTCTACCAACTGAGCTAACGACCCAAACGAGGCGCATATAGTAATGATTTTTCAGCGCCGATCAACCCCTAATTCCCAGGTTTCTCAACATTCTTCGTGGCAAGCACGATCAGCCGTTACTGGAGTCGAGGTACTTCTTGGCCAACTCAGCAGCGCTGGTATTCGGATAGTCGCGGACCACGGTTTCCATACGCCCGCGAGCCTGCTCCTTATCGCCTAGCCGGTCCAGGGTCACACCAAGCTTGTAAACAGCGTCCGGCGCCTTGCGATGATCCCCATAACGGGTTGCAACGATGGTGAACGCCTGCCGCGCCTGTTCGAGCTGTTCCTCAACGAGGTACACTTCGCCCAGCCAATAATAGGCGTTGACCGTCAGGTCCCCTTCCTCATACTCATCAATGAAGTCGTACAACCCATTGATCGCCTGGTCGTAGTTCTTTTCCTGATGGATCAGAGTCTGGATTTTCTGGTATTCCGTTCGCTCCTTGTCGGAAGGCTGCCGGTAGATTCTGGTTTTCACCCCCGAATCTCCTGCTGCCTCAGCCGAATCGGCCGCACCCTCTGAGCTCGCTGAGCTCGTCGCTGGTGCTTCCGAGACCTTTTCAGAGAGTTTCAGAATTCGCTGGTCAAGGTCAATGTAGCGGTCCCGTGACTGCTTGGTAAGCCGATCAATGAGGTTGCGCTGCTCTTCGACCCGCCCCTGCAATCGACGAACCTCGCCCTGCAGTTGCTGAATCATGTAGAACAGTTCCGCATTGGCCTGACTGTTGCCAGCCTTGCGTTCTGCCTCGGACGCATTGTCCTGGAACGCTGGAGAAACGGATTGCGCCAGCGCGCCGCCCGCATGCCCGAAGGCAAGCGGGAGCATCACTGTCGCCATGAGCAGATGTCTCATGGGGTTCGCCTGTTACTGGAAAACGAGTTCAACGCGACGGTTCTGGGCCCACGCGCTCTCACTGGAACCCATCACTGCCGGCTTTTCTTCACCGTAGCTGATGGTTTCCGTCTGGCCGCGGGAAGCACCGTTCACGATCAGGAAACGCTCGATGGCGTTGGCACGACGCTCGCCCAATGCGAGGTTGTATTCTTTGGTGCCGCGCTCATCAGCATGCCCTTCAATACGGACATTCTGCCCCGGATTGGCTTGCAGGAACCGGGCGTGGGCCACCAGCACATCGCGGGCTTCGGTTTTGATTTCGGAGGTATCAAAATCAAAGTAGAAGGTGGTGATTTCGCGCATGGCGGCTTCTTCCGCCCGCGCAGCACGAGCTTCCGCTTCACGACGCTGCTCTTCGCTCATCTCGGATGAAGACACACCGCCGTCATCATCGCCGCCATAAACAGTGCTGCCACCTTCCTGGTCGACAGCAGAGACATCGGAACCGTACGCACCGTCTTCAGTGGTCTCACCGGTGCTGCTGCAACCGGCGATCAGACCAAGAGACATTACCATGGCGAATAATTTGTGGTGAGCTGATACGTTCATAATCACTTCCTTCCTTTTTGAGAGTCTGTTGTACGTTAATGCAAACGAACCTGTTCTGTTCGGAGTTCCGGTTTACTTGACGATCGGTGACCATGCCGGTTCACGCACATCACCCTCCGAGGCCGGCAGACTATAGGCCGCTCCGCCATCCGCGGCAATTACAGTTAGTACACTGTCGCCGCCCTGCTTGGTTGCATAGATCAACATCCGGCCATTGGGCGAAACACTGGGCGACTCATCGGACTCAGTTCGAGTGAGAATCGTTTCTTCCTCCGTCTGCAAGTTAGTCCGTGCTATATGAAACGCCTTGTCTCTCTGATGCACATAGTAGACGTACTTGCCGTCGTTGTCTGGCCGCGGGCGGGCATTGTAGCGGCTACCGAAGGTAATCCTGCGGGGTTCCGCACTCTCACTGGACTTGTGGTAGATCTGCGGCCCCCCGGAACGATCAGACGTAAAGAAGAAACCTTCACCCGTATGATCCCAGGTGGGCTCAGTATCAATAGACCAGTGATTGGTCAGCCGCTTGAGCGAGCGACTCTGAATATCCATCTTGTAGACTTCGGCATTGCCGTCCTTCGACAGGGTCATAAGCAACGACCGACCATCCGGGCCCCATGCGGGCGCTGAATTCAAACCCCGGAAGTCCGCGATCCGCGTGCGGTTGCCCGATGAAAGCTCATGGCTGTAAATCGCGGGCTTGCCAGTTTCAAACGACACATAGGCAAGCCTCTTACCGTCGGGCGACCAGGCTGGTGACAAAATGGGTTCATCGCTTTCCAGCCTGACCTTGGCCCTTTTGCCATCCACGTCACTGACCTGCAGCCGATACAGGGCTTTGCCACCGGATCGCTGAAGCGTGACGTAGGCCAGCTTGGTAGAAAATGCGCCCGGCACCCCGGTGATAGCCTCATAGACCTTGTCACTGATGTGGTGGGCAAGGCTCCGTGTGCTGTTCACCGATGAGGACGCCGTTGCCCCAAGGATCCGCTCCTCGCGGTTCACATCGTACAACTCATACCGGGCTTCAATCTTGTCGCCGGTACGTGTCAACTGACCGACCAGAACGTAACGCTGCCCCAGAAGTCGCCAGTCGCGAAAATAGACCTCATCACCCTTTGACGGCAGGCTGAGCATTTTCTCTGGTGGCAGTGGCTTGAATTCACCGCTCATGGTGAGGTCGTCGCGGATGATACTGCTGATCTTATCGCCGGACGGCATGGTGCCGGATTCAGCGAATGGGACCACGGCGACCGGGATGGCCGAATCCGCACCCTCCGTGATTCGGATCAACAGCTCTGCGTGGGCCGCCGGACTGCTCCCTATCATCACCGCCAGCATCAGCAACCATGTCATTACCATGCCGGTTGGGGTTGTGCCTTTAGTACTCCGGTTCGTCATTTGATTTCCCATTGTCCTTATCTCAACCGCCGAGGATTGAACTCAATCGTAAACTGGCGAAAATACTTTTCAAACGTGTCCCGATCATCGGGAATCGGATAACGATTCAACGACTTAACCGCGCCCAGCGCCGAATTGTCGAATGCCGTGTTACCACTGGTGGAGACAAGCTTTACCGAGGCAAGTTCACCAGTCGGTAGCAAAGTGATCTGAAGCCGCGCAGTCATCTCCTCGGTTGCCGATGATGGCGGATACCAGGCCTGGCTCAATCGTTCACGAATCAGCGCCTGATATTTCTGGCTTTCCGTCAGCATCTGCGCTTCGCGCGCCTTGGCCGCGGCCGCCTCCCTCTTACGGCGCTCCTCCGCCTCGCGTTCCTGCTGGGCTTCTTCCGCCAGGGCTTCCAGTTGCTGTTCTTTCAGACGCCGCTCACGCTCCTTGCGTTTGCGTTCAGCTTCCTGGCGCTCTCGCTCTTCCCTCGCCTTGCGCTCAGCTTCTTCCTTGCGGCGCTGCTCCTCCGCACGGCGTTTTTCCTCGGCGGCCTTCCGGGCAGCCTCTTCTTGGCGACGCTTTTCTTCCTCGGCCTTTTGACGTTCACGCTCCTTGGCTTCAGCAGCAGCCTTCTGGCGGGCAGCCTCTTCCGCTTTGCGCTGCTGTTCACGTTCGCGCTTCGCCGCCTCTTCCTGGCGCTGCTGTTCCTGCTTGCGCTCTTTCTCCTGCTGGATGCGGCGAGCCTCTTCCCGTTCGCGTTCCTCTTCGGCCTTTCGACGTTCGGCTTCTTCCTTACGCTTCCGCTCTTCCTCCTGCCTGCGTTCTTCATCACGATCCGGTTCATCAACCGGTTCCGTCACCGGACTGGGTTCGGGCTCGTTCGGAGTGATCAGGCGCGCAGAAATACTGGGCGGCGGCGGATCCTCCGAGGGATTGGTCCACGTCCATCCGGCCAAGGCCACGCCCAGGATCAACCCATGCAGCAGGATTGACAGAGCCACGGGCGACTTCCAGGGCGGCTGGCCCGTGTTGGTTACATCACGCTCATGACCTCTCACAAAAACCTGCCTGCTCTGTACCTACTCATCAATGGATGGCGCTTCGGTGATCAATCCGACATTAGACGCCCCTGCGGCCTGTAACTGAGCCATCAGTCGAACAACGGTACCGTACTCAACATGCTCATCACCCCGAACAAGCACTTCGCGGTCCGTACGCTGGGACAGGATTTTGGCGATCCGGTCGCGAATGTCCGCGAGTGACATCGGGTCACTGCTTTCATCCCCGATATCCATGAAATACGCACCATTGCTGTCGACGGACACCACGATAGATTCCACGTTCTTGTCGGACTGGATCGGCTGCGATGTGGTTTCCGGCAGATCCACTTTTACGCCTTGCGTCAGCATCGGCGCCGTCACCATAAAGATGATCAGCAGCACCAGCATGACGTCGATGTAGGGTACGACGTTGATTTCAGACATCGGCTTGCGACTTCTCGCCGGCATCATTCCCATGCCTTTCATGTTTCTGCTCTCCCGACTGGCTGTCCGTTACTGGCTGCCTTCCTCATGCGGCTGACTGCTCGCTGTTATGCACACGGCGATGGAGGATGCTCGAAAACTCATCGGCAAAGGTTTCATAGTTCTTCAGCAGCGCATCGGAAATAGCGGAGAAACGGTTATAGGCAATCACGGCGGGGATGGCCGCAAACAGGCCCATTGCCGTTGCTATCAATGCCTCGGAAATACCGGGGGCTACCGTGGCGAGGGTCGCCTGCTGAACCTGAGCCAGTCCCCGAAATGAATTCATGATGCCCCAGACCGTGCCAAACAGACCGACATAGGGGCTGGTGGAGCCGACGGTTGCAAGAAACGGCAAGTGCATCTCCAACCGCTCCTGCTCACGGGAAAACGCCACTCGCATCGCACGCTGGGTGCCTTCCATGACGGCATCGGCATCCCGGCTTTGCTGGCGCAGACGGGAAAATTCCTTGAAACCGGCGCGGAATAACGATTCCATACCGGAGAACGGCGTCGGATTACTGTTCACTTCCCGGTAGAGCTGACCCAGGTCCATTCCGGACCAGAACCGTTCCTCGAACGCATACTGGGCCTGCTTGGCCTTGCGGAACACCTTCAGGCGCTGGAAGATCAGTGCCCAGGAGATAATGGACGCCAGGGCAAGCAACAGCATAACCAGCTGAACCAGCACGCCGGCGTTGGCGATGAGATACCAAACAGAAACTTCTGACTCCACCTTTTACTCCTGGATTATTCCACTTGTGAATTGGTTTTCAGGCTGCTTTCCAGCAACTCCAGCATGTTTACCGGAAGGCGTCTTGGCCGGCCGGAATCCAGTGCGATACAGGCCACACGCACATCCGCCGAGGCCAGTACCTTGTCATCGGAGCGGCGAACAACCCGTTGACGAAAATCCATCCATACACGGCCAAACGCCACTGGCTCCGCGGTCACTCGCAACTCATCGTCGAGCCTGGCCGGAGCACCGTAGTGAATCGACAGGCGCTGGACAACGTAACTGATGTTATCCGCCAGGCCGGCGCGAAGCCCGACACCCTTGTGACGAACCCACTCCGTACGGGCACGCTCCATATAGTGCAGGTACTTCGCGTGGTATACGATACCGCCGGCGTCGGTATCCTCGATGTACACGCGAACCGCCAACCCGACCGATGAATCATAACGCTCAGTCAAACAGGTCCTCCCGTTCCGGACCGGATGGCACGACACCAAAATGCTGGTAGGCATTGGACGTCACCATACGCCCACGGGGCGTACGTACCATGAAACCCTGCTGAATCAGGAACGGCTCAAGAACGTCTTCGATAGTGCCTCGTTCTTCACTGATCGCCGCTGCCAGACTTTCGACACCGACCGGGCCACCATCAAACTTTTCAATCATCGCCAAAAGCAGGCGCCGGTCCATGTGATCAAACCCCTGGGCGTCCACTTTCAGCATGTTCAGTGCCTGGTCCGCAATGGACTCACTAATGCTGCCATCCGCTTTTACCTCAGCAAAGTCACGCACTCTGCGTAGCAGGCGATTGGCAATACGGGGTGTTCCCCGGGAACGACGGGCAATTTCGTAAGCACCGCCGTTGTCGATAGCGACCGATGACAATCGCGCGGAACGGAGAATAATATCCGTCAGATCCTTGGTGTTATAGAACTCAAGGCGCTGGACGATGCCGAAACGATCCCGCAGCGGCGACGTCAGAAGCCCGGCGCGTGTCGTGGCACCCACCAGGGTAAAGGGGGGCAGGTCCAGTTTGATGGAGCGGGCCGCCGGGCCCTCTCCAATCATGATATCCAGTTGGTAGTCTTCCATCGCCGGGTAGAGCACTTCTTCCACGGCGGCGCTGAGACGATGAATTTCATCAATGAAGAGGACATCACCCTCTTCGAGGTTGGTCAGCATGGCGGCCAGATCACCGGCTTTTTCCAACACCGGGCCGGATGTGGTCTTAATGGACACACCCATTTCATTGGCAATGATGTTGGCGAGCGTGGTCTTGCCTAGCCCCGGCGGACCAAAGATCAGCACATGATCCAATGCCTCCTGGCGACCTCGCGCGGCGGAAATGAAGATTTCCATCTGCTCCCGCACAGCCGGCTGACCCACATAGTCCGCAAGCACACCGGGACGGATCGCTCGATCCTGCACTTCCTCGTATTGTCCGGCCTGGGCTGTAATCAGGCGATCCGATTCAATCATTGAACTACCCGCTCAGAGGAAATCAACAACATGCCTGTACACTCGTATCGGGTTCATTATGCCCCAATTGTACAAACGGCGCTTTTGCTGTCACGTTACGCTCTCTACACATATGGGGCCAGGATGCGATTAATGACACTCTTTTAATCAGCCCATTAGCTGGCAGGAATCATTGCCCGTAGCGCCAACCGAATCAATTCCTGGCTCGACATGCCCTCCTCCGCAACCTTGCTGATCGCCTTGGACGCCTCCTGTGGCTTGTAACCCAGAGCAATCAGTGCGGCTTCCGCCTCTTCCCTGGGGTCATGACCTGCGGCAATGCCCGCGTTGGCTGAGCCGGAGATAACCGTCGCATTTGGCGACGCTGGCGTGAACTGCCCTTCAAGTTGCCCTATACGATCTGTCATTTCAATAAGCAGGCGTTCGGCGGTTTTCTTGCCAACACCGGGAAGCTTAACCAGGGCATTGGCATCGCGAGCCTCAACGCAGCGGATAAACTGATTCGCATCCAGCCCCGACAGAATCCCCGCGGCAAGCTTGGGACCAACACCATTAACCTTGATCAGCAACCGGAACAGGTCCCGATCCAGCCGTGAAGAGAAGCCGTAGAGGCTCTGGGCGTCCTCGCGAACAACAAAGTGGGTGTGAAGAACCAGCTCGTCGCCGGTTTCAGGAAGGTTAAAGAAGGTGGTGTAGGGAATATCGACTTCATACCCCAGGCCGGCGCATTCCACCAATGCCTGGGCGGGGGATTTTTCAATCAGGATGCCTCGGATACGACCAATCAACGGGTTTCTCCCTGGACTTCAATGAGTCTGGTTATTGTCTTCGGACCCGGCCACTTCGCACTTTCCCGCCACCTCCGGACGCCAGCCGGGCAACGCTCTGGCTCATGTGGGCGTGGCACAGCGCAATCGCCAGGGCGTCTGCGGCGTCGGCCTGCGGCTTGCGGGACAGCGCCAGCAACACCTGGACCATATGCTGGACCTGGGACTTGTCAGCGCCGCCTTTACCCACCACCGCCTGCTTGACCTGGCGGGCGGAATACTCGTGAACCGGCAAACCGCTGTTGGCGGCCGCTACAATCGCCGCTCCCCTGGCCTGCCCCAACTTCAGCGCTGAATCCGGGTTACGGGCCATGAATACCTGCTCGATGGCGAATTCTTCGGGGCGGTATTCGCCAATGAGCGTTGCCAGACTATGGAAGATGGTTTGCAGGCGCTCCGCCATGGGCTTCTCGCCGACCCGGATGCATCCACTGTCAATATATTCGATCACCCGGCCCTCGGCCCGGACAATGCCGTAACCGGTAATGCGTGACCCTGGGTCCACCCCCATGATTATCGACACGTTGCGCCCTTATTGATGGAGTGCCTCCATCACGTCCGCCGGTATATCGGCGTTGTGATAGACATTCTGCACATCGTCCAGGTCTTCCAGCATATCGATCAGCTTGAGGATGGGCTCTGCGCCCTCCTCATCCAGCTCTACAGTGGTTGAGGGCACCATAGTGACTTCTGCGTTATCGGGTATCAGGCCGGACTCCACCAGGGACTGTTTAACGTCGAGGAACTGATCTGGCACGGTGACTATCTCGAAAGAGCCGTCGCCGAGCGTTGCCAGATCCTCGGCACCGGCAACCAGGGCCGCTTCCATCAGCCGGTCTTCGTCCATCTCCGGACTGTAGCTGATAATACCCTGCTTACTGAACAGATACGCTACCGAACCGTCAGTGCCGAGGTTGCCGCCCATCTTGTTCAGGGCGTGACGAATGTCGGCCACAGTGCGGTTGCGGTTATCCGTCATGACTTCCACAAAGATAGCAACGCCACCGGGACCGTACCCTTCGTAGGTCAGTTCCTCGTAATTGCTGTCGTCACCATCCCCGGCACCCCGCTCAACGGCGCGCTCGATGGTGTCCTTCTTCATGTTGGCGGTCAGGGCCTTGTCGATGACGCCCCGCAATCGCGGATTGTCATCCGGGTTTCCCCCGCCCTGACGGGCCGCCACCGTCAACTCGCGAATGATCTTGGTGAAAATCTTACCGCGTTTGGCGTCCTGAGCCGCTTTACGGTGCTTGATGTTGGCCCATTTACTGTGTCCAGCCATAATCAACTCCGTTCAGTCGCGGAGCACACGAGGGTGTGCTCCGGCATTGCGTTACTCGCCTGCCTGGGTGTCTTCCTTACTTTCGCCGGCCTTGGCCACGGGCTTGCGGCGGCGGATATGAAGCTCACGCAACTGCTTGTCGTCCACTTCTCCGGGAGCCTGTGTCATCAGACAGGTGGCGCTCTGGGTTTTCGGGAACGCAATCACATCACGGATAGAACTGGCGCCTGTCATCAGCATGATCAACCGGTCCAGACCAAACGCCAGGCCACCATGGGGAGGGCAACCGTATTTCAGCGCATCCAGCAGGAACCCGAACTTGGCTCGTGCTTCTTCGTGCTCAATACCCAGGGTACGGAACACGCTTTCCTGCATTTTTTCGTCGTGAATACGGATGGAACCGCCACCGAGCTCGGTGCCATTGAGCACCATGTCGTAGGCGCGGGACAATGCCGTCGCCGGTGACGCTTCCAGCTCGTCACCAGAACAGGATGGCGCCGTGAACGGATGGTGAATCGCAGTCAGGCTTCCGTCAGATGTTTCCTCGAACATCGGGAAGTCCACCACCCACATCGGCGCCCACTCGGACGTCAGCATGTTCAGGTCGTGGCCGACCTTGATGCGAAGCGCGCCCAAGGCTTCGTTGACCACGTTGATCTTATCGGCGCCGAAGAACACGATATCGCCATCTTCCGCACCGGAGCGCTCGATGACAGCCTGCGCAACATCGTCACCCAGGAATTTGATGATCGGCGACTGCAGGCCTTCAACGCCCTTGGACGTATCATTGACCTTGATGTAGGCCAGCCCCTTGGCACCGTAAATACCCACGTACTTGGTGTAGTCGTCGATCTGTTTTCGGGTCAGCTCGCTGCCCTTCGGAACACGTAGTGCTGCTACGCGGCCCTTGGGGTCATTAGCCGGACCGGCAAACACCTTGAAGTCAACGCCCGCAACCAGATCACCCACGTCAACCAGCTCAAGCGGGATACGCAGGTCCGGCTTGTCGCTGCCATAACGCTGCATTGCCTCGGCGTACGGCATGCGCGGGAATTCAGGCAGATCCACTTCCAGAACATCCTTGAACAGCGAACGAATCATGTTCTCGTTCAGGGTCATCAAGGTCTCCTCATCGATGAACGAGGCCTCGATGTCAATCTGCGTAAATTCCGGCTGACGGTCGGCACGCAGGTCTTCGTCGCGGAAACACTTGGCGATCTGGTAATAGCGATCCACACCGGACACCATCAGCAATTGCTTGAAAAGCTGCGGGGACTGGGGAAGTGCAAAGAAGGAGCCTTCATGGGTGCGGCTTGGCACCAGGTAGTCACGTGCGCCTTCCGGAGTGGCGCGGGTCAGGATAGGCGTCTCCACATCCATAAAGCCGTTGCTATCCAGAAAGTTGCGAATATAGCTGGTCACCCTGGAACGGAAACGCAGTCGGTTCAGCATTTCCGGGCGACGCAGGTCCACAAAGCGATACTTCAGGCGAACGTCTTCACCGACATCCACATGCTCATCCAGCGGGAACGGAGGCGTTGCAGCGGCATTCAGGATGGATAACTGCTTACCCAGCAGCTCAACCTGCCCCGTCGGCATGTTGGCGTTTTCGGTACCAGCGGGACGACGGCGCACACGGCCGGTCACCTGAATAACGAATTCACTGCGGACCTTCTCCGCCAGATTGAAGCTCTCTGGGGTATCCGGATCGAACACGACCTGGGAAATACCGTCCCGATCGCGAAGGTCCAGAAAGATCACCCCACCGTGATCGCGGCGACGATGAACCCAACCGCAAAGAGTAACTTCCTGATCGATGTGAGATTCGTTGATTCCACCGCAATAATGACTGCGCATACCGGTTCCCGTTGTATCTGATGTGTGCGTAAAAGTTTGCAAAAATGGTTCTGGCGGACCCTACTGCAAAAGCGGCCCATTATAAACACAATGAACGGGAAAATCAGGCTTCCATCACCGTGGGTGACGGTAAAACATTTGGCCGCTAGAATGGGCCGATTTACCGCCCTATGGAGCCGCCCTTGTCAGCCCGAGCCGAACAGAAACTCCGCACTCGCCGTGCCCTGATGGACGCCGCCCTTGCTCAGCTCAGTGCGGACCGGGGCTTTGGCAGCCTGAGCCTGCGGGAAGTGGCAAGGGAAGCTGGCATTGCGCCGACATCGTTCTACCGGCACTTTTCCGAGCTCGACGAGCTGGGGCTTGCCCTGGTGGACGAAGGCGGTGTCGCCCTGCGACAACTCATGCGCCAGGCACGCAAGCGAATTGCACGAAACGGCAGCGCCATCAGCACCTCGGTGGACACCTTCATGGAGTATCTTGGCAACAACTCCAATCTGTTTCGTCTGATGCTGAGGGAAAGCACCGGGGTATCAAAACCCTTCCGCACCGCCATCAAAGCTGAAATCGACCACTTTGTGACCGAACTGGCTGCAGATCTGGCGCGCATCGCGGATGAAGAGAATCGCCCCCTATCCGACTCCAAACTGGTGGCAGACGCCATGGTGACACTGGTGTTTAACCAAGGCGCCGAGGCGCTTGACGCAACACCACCGGAAAAGGAAGCCTTGAAGGACAAACTGAAAACCGAGCTCAGGATGATCCTCGTTGGATCACGCACCATCGCCCGGCACAAACGCTAAGCTACCCGGCTTTGCCGGAAGAGATTGCTACGCCACTATTTGCGAGAGCCGACCCAGCAACGGCTTCAGTTGTTCGCTTATTCTGGCCAGATCGCTGACACTGTAGGGCTTCGGCGGAAGTTTGCCCCAGACCGGGCCCGGCCAGGCAGAGTCGCCGTCAAAACGCACGATATGATGAAGGTGAAGTTGCGGCACCATGTTACCCAACGCCGCAACATTGAGCTTATCCCCACCGAACAATTCCATCATGCCCTCCCCAAGAAGGGACGATTCCGCCAGCAGCTGCCGCTGTTGCTCCGGAGCCAGCTGATAGATCTCCCGCACACTGCCAACCCTTGGTACCAGAAGGATCCAGGGCCAGTTGCTGTCGTTCATCAGCCGAATTTCACACAGCTTGCTCTGTCCGAGGCTGACTGTGTCAGCTTCCAGACGCTCGTGCAGAACAAACGGCGACTCCGCCCCACTCATATTAACCTCCGTGGAACTGGTTCCGGCCACGGCCAATGGCGTAGTAGATCATACCGTGGCGCTCAAGCATTTCAGGTTCGTACAGGTTGCGCCCGTCAAACACGACAGGCTCCTTCAGGTTTGCGGCTATGGCTTCGAAATCCGGAGAGCGGAACTCCTTCCACTCGGTACAGATGGCCAGCACATCGGCCCCTTTCAGCGCCTGCTCCTTGGTGCCGCACAGGGTTAACCCTGGCTGATCGCCAAAGATACGCTGGGTCTCTTCCATGGCTTCCGGGTCAAAGGCCTGCACGCTCGCTCCGGCCTTCCAGAGGTCCTGCATCAGGGCTCGGGACGATGCTTCACGCATATCGTCGGTGTTGGGCTTGAATGCCAACCCCCAGATCGCGACGACCTTGCCCTTCAGGTTGCCACCGAAGTAATGACTGATCTTGTCGAACAACACGTGCTTCTGGGCATTGTTCACGGCTTCCACGGCGTTCAACAGGCGGGAGTCGTAGTCACAATCCCTGGCTGTGCGGGTCAATGCCTGGACATCTTTCGGGAAACAGGAGCCGCCGTAACCGCAACCGGGGTAAATAAAGTGGTAGCCGATGCGGGGGTCGGAACCAATGCCACGACGCACATTTTCTATATCGGCCCCCAAACGCTCCGCCAGGTTGGCTATTTCATTCATGAAACTGATCTTGGTGGCCAGCATGGAGTTGGCTGCGTACTTGGTCAGTTCCGCAGACCGGATGTCCATGAAAATCATGCGGTCGTGGCTACGATTGAACGGGTAGTAGACCTCATGCAGCAACTCTTTGGCCCGCTCACTGTCGGTGCCAACGATGATGCGGTCGGGCTTCATGAAATCGGTGATGGCCGCGCCTTCCTTAAGAAACTCAGGGTTGGACACGACATCGAAGTCCAGCTCCAGCCCGCGTTTGTCCAGCTCGGAGCGCACCGCAGCCTTAACCCTGTCGCCAGTACCAACCGGCACGGTGGACTTGTCCACCACCACCTTGTAGTCATCCATATACTGGCCAATGGAGCGCGCCACGGCGGTCACATACTGCAGATCGGCGGAACCGTCTTCATCAGGCGGTGTACCCACTGCGATGAACTGCAGAGAACCATGGGCCACGGCTTCTTGAGTATCGGTGGTGAACGCCAGGCGGCCTGCTTCAACCGTATGCTTTACGATGGACTCGAGGCCAGGCTCATAAATCGGTATATGGCCGTTCCTAAGCTTATCAATCTTGCCCTGATCCACATCCATACACAGAACGTGATGACCCACATCGGCCAGACAGGCACCCGTGACAAGACCAACGTAACCTGTGCCAAAAATAGTAATTTTCATCCTTTAAAACCCTGATGTCTGCAATTTATGGTTGGTATTCGATGTGCGGCCTCTCAGCCCTGCTTATCCTGCCAGATCCTCTCCCAGGCCAGGGCTGTGCCGACGATGGTATCCAGGTCGTCGTAATCCGGCTGCCAGCCCAGTACCTTTTTGATTCGCGAGTTGTCAGCCATCAGCGCGGCTGGGTCCCCTGCCCGACGGCCGGTTTCCTGCACCGGAAAGTCGTTGCCTGACTGGCGCTTGACCACATCAATAACTTCGCGGACGGTAAACCCACGCCCGTAGCCACAGTTCAGCACCCGTGACTCACCTCCACCGGCCATATACTCCAACGCCATCACATGAGCCTTGGCCAGGTCTTCCACGTGGATGTAGTCGCGGATGCAGGTACCGTCACGGGTGTCGTAGTCGGTGCCAAACACGCTCATGCCATCGCGCTTGCCCGTCACACACTCACACGCAACCTTGATCAGGTGCGTAGCTTCAGGCGTTGCCTGACCCAGCAAACCGTCCGGATTGGCCCCAGCTACGTTGAAGTAACGCAGGATCACGTAATTGAGGGATGACGCGGCAGCCAGATCCATGATCATCCGCTCGCTCATCATCTTTGAGGCGCCATAGGGATTGATCGGCGCCAGCGGAAGATCTTCCGTCAGTACGGTTTCCTCTGGCATGCCATAAACGGCAGCCGTCGACGAAAACACCATGTAAGGTACCTGGTGTTCTTCTACTGCCTTCAGCAAATTCAGCGTGTTACGGGTATTGTTGCTGTAGTACTTGAGGGGGTTCTCGACCGATTCCGGCACCACGATATTGGCGGCGAAATGCAGCACGGCTTCAAAGCGGTGCTGGCTGAAAAGGTCCGCAATGGCCTGTTCATCGGAGAGGTCTCCGATCACAAGCTCACCACAGGTGACCGCCCAACGGTATCCGGTGGACAGGTTATCGAAAACAACAATGTCGTGTCCGGCTTCGCCCAGTTGCCTTACGACATGACTACCTATATACCCGGCTCCGCCGGTTACCAGAAGTTTCATGATCGATCGTCACTCCTTCCCTGAAAACAGTTGCCTCCGGCGGCGGATGTCGGCCCGCCGACGCGTGAAGAATTCGCTGATAACATGGCTGCACTGATCCACCAGAACACCTCCGACAGACTCAACACGCCAGTTGAGATGTGGCTCGTTCAGTGTTTGCCGAGCCGACACCACGGCACCCGCCTTCGGTTCCGCCGCACCGTACACCAAACGACTGATGCGGCTGTGCACAATGGCGCCCACACACATAGTGCACGGCTCAAGGGTGACGTAAAGCGTGGCACCCGGCAACCGGTAATTGCCCGCACGTCTTGCCGCGTCCCGCAGGGCGCGTATTTCAGCATGAGCGGTGGGGTCGCATCCACTGATCGGTGCATTATAGCCAGCTCCGATTTCCCGTCCATCCAGCACGACCACTGCACCAACTGGCACCTCACCAGCGGCTCCGGCCTGACGGGCCAGCTGCAGCGCACGCTTCATCCAGGAATAATCATCATCAGTGCCAGCCATAATGCCTGCCCGGTCACACCCCTCTGTTCGTCACGTCAGCGCTCGACAAAACGGGGTATGCAACCTATTAAAACAAAAGATTTATTGAGGGATGATTAAAGGGTGCAGCAACAATATCTGAGGCGGCATAATTTGTACCATCATCAACCAGGCGACATATTACCAAAGTTGGAAACGAGTGCGCGAATACCTGAATTCGCGTCTATTCAGCAGATTTCATCATTGCCTGGCATTCAGTTTAGAGTAAAAGCACGCCAACCCGGAACTTTCATTACCTCACAATGTCCACAGCATCGTGACGTACGATTACAATAAAGGTCTTCCCGAATGACAGGAGTCGTTCTCATGAGCCTACCTGCATCCCTGACAGCTGCAGTCGTCGTTCTACTCGGCACCACGCAAGCCTCCCTTGCGCAAAACAATTCGCAATCTTCACTACCCGAAGGTGCCGGCAAAGCATTGGTCGAGAACGCCTGCACAGCCTGCCATGGCGTCTCCACCATCAAACGCTCAGCTGGTTACAGCTCACCTGAAGAGTGGCGACGGGTTTTCTCCACCATGATTGACCTGCAAGATGAGCAGGCCACCAGGGTCGCCAATTATCTGGCCCAACACTTTCCGGAAGACCCCGGCAGGCGACCAACTCTGGTTCCGGGAAATGTCGACATTGAGATTACTGAATGGACAACACCTACCCTTGGGCAACGCACTCGGGACCCGATTGAAGCACCAGACGGCTCTATCTGGTGGACAGGTATGTGGGCGAGCCTGGTTGGAAAACTGAACCCGAATACTGGCGAAATGAAAGAATACAATTTACCGCCATCAGCCCGGCCACACTCCATTGTCCCTGATGAGGATGGCAACATCTGGTACACCGGAAACAGCAACGCCACTATCGGGAAGCTGAATCCGGACACCGGCAATATCACTGAATATGAAACGCAGGCCAAAGACCCTCACTCTGCCGTGTTTCATCCCAACGGCAACCTGTATTTCACGGCTCAGCACGCGGCCATGCTGGGCCGACTGGATCCTGAAACCGGTGTATTGAAGGAAGTTAACACTGAAGCCAGGCCCTATGGAATCAAGGTAGATTCCAACGGCACCGTTTGGATTGCCTACAATGGCACGAACAAGATTGGCGCCATGAACCCGAACACTATGGAGGTTCGTTATTACAACCTGCCGGATAAACGAACCCGAGTACGTCGACTTGACCTGGATAGCCAAGGCAACGTTTGGTACGTCAATTCAACGAGGGGAAAAATCGGCCGACTGAACCCGGATACCGGCGCAATCACCGAATGGGATTCCCCCAGCGGCACGGACTCTCATCCTTACGCATTGGCCGTCATCGACGACATTATCTGGTACAACGAATCGGGCATGCGACCTGATGCAATCGTCAGATTCGACCCGAAAGCCGAGACCTTTCAAAGCTGGGCCATTCCCTCGGGAGTTGGGATCATTCGCAATGTTTGGGTGACTGAAGAAGAAAACCTGCTAATCCATCAAAGCAGCACCAATCAGGTCGGGTTGGTCAGAATTAACTGACCAACCCGACCAGCATACCGGTCACTCCCACTCGATGGTTGCCGGCGGCTTGGAGGAAACGTCGTAGGTTACCCGGGAGACACCTTCAATTTCATTGATGATGCGATTGGATACCGTTTCCAGCAGATCGTACGGCAGGTGTGCCCAACGGGCGGTCATGAAATCGATGGTTTCCACTGCGCGCAATGCCACCACGTATTCATAGCGTCGGGCATCACCTACCACTCCAACCGATTTGACGGGCAGGAAGACCGCAAATGCCTGGCTGGTTTTGTGGTAAAAGTCAGCACGGTGCAACTCTTCCAGGAAAATAGCATCAGCCCGACGGAGGATTTCGGCGTATTCCTTCTTCACTTCACCCAGAATCCGCACGCCCAGGCCGGGCCCGGGGAATGGGTGGCGATACACCATGTCGTAAGGCAGTCCAAGCTCCAGGCCAATACGGCGAACCTCGTCCTTGAACAGTTCCCGCAGCGGCTCCACCAGCTTCATTTTCATGGTTTCCGGCAGACCACCCACATTATGGTGGGATTTAATAACATGGGCTTTACCGGTCTTGGAGGCTGCGGATTCAATGACATCCGGGTAGATGGTGCCTTGGGCCAGCCAGTTCACATCGCGGATGTTGGCGGCTTCTTCGTCGAACACATCAATGAAGGTGTTGCCAATAATCTTGCGCTTCTGCTCAGGATCATCAACACCCTTGAGCTTGGACAGGAACAGGTCTTCGGCATCAACGCGAATAACCTTCACACCCATGTTGCTGGCGAACATATCCATCACCTGATCGCCTTCGTTCAGGCGTAACAGGCCGTTGTCCACGAACACACAGGTCAACTGGTCGCCGATGGCTTTGTGAAGCAGTGCAGCGGTAACGGAAGAATCCACACCACCAGACAGACCCAGAAGCACCTTGCCACTGCCCACCTGGTTACGGATCTGTTCCACCGCATCGTCAACAATCTTGGCTGGCGTCCACAGAGCCTCGCACTGGCAGATGTTGAGAATGAAGTGCTCCAGGATGCGCTTGCCCTGCAGGGTATGGGTCACTTCCGGGTGGAACTGGACGCCGTAGAGGTTACGCGACGTATCCTGCATGGCCGAAATCGGCGCACTCTCCGTTGATGCCAGCAGTTCGAAGCCCTCCGGCATCACCACAACCTTGTCGCCATGGCTCATCCACACATCCAGCAAAGATTCGCCGGTTGCCGTGAGATGGTCTGTAATATCTTTCAGCAAAGGCCCCTTGGCCCGCACTTTGACCTGGGCATAGCCAAATTCCCGCTTCTCGGAACTGGCAACACGACCGCCCAGCTGCTCGGCCATGGTCTGCATGCCATAACAAATGCCCAGAACCGGAATCCCTTTTTCGAACAGGCCTTCCGGCGCACGAGGGCCACCCAGTTGAGTCACGGACTCGGGGCCGCCCGCGAGAATGATACCTTTGGGATTGAACTCTTTCAGTTCCTCATCGGTAATATCAAAGGCCTTGATCTCACAATAGACCCCAATTTCCCGAACGCGGCGCGCGATGAGCTGGGTGTACTGGGAACCGAAATCGAGAATCAGAATACGGTGGTCGTGGATGTTATGGGCCATGAAATCCTCGGAGCAGAAAGAAAAAACGCGGCTCACTGGGTGAGCCGCGCCCGAATCGACAGTGGTCAGCCGATACGGTAGTTAGGGGCTTCTTTGGTGATGGTCACGTCGTGGACGTGACTCTCACGCATGCCCGCATTGGTGATGCGGACGAACTCAGGCTTGGTGCGCATTTCTTCCATGGTGGCACTGCCGGTATAACCCATGGAAGCCCGCAGGCCGCCCATCAACTGGTGCACAATGTTCCGCATCGGGCCCTTGCAGGCAACGCGGCCTTCAATGCCTTCCGGCACCAGCTTCTCAATGCCTTTACTGGCGTCCTGGAAGTAACGGTCACTGGACCCCTGCCCCATGGCTCCAATGGAACCCATGCCGCGGTAGGCTTTATAGCTACGGCCCTGATACAGCTCAACCTCGCCCGGGGCTTCGTCAGTACCGGCCAGCAGGCTGCCGATCATGACACTGTAGGCTCCGGCTGCAATGGCCTTGGAAATATCGCCAGAGAAGCGAACGCCACCATCCGCGATCACGGGCACGCCACGGTCTTTCAAGGCGGCGGCCACATTGGACACTGCTGTGATCTGTGGCACGCCAATGCCGGCCACAATACGGGTCGTGCAGATGGAACCGGGACCGATACCTACCTTGACCGCGTCTGCACCAGCGTCGGCCAGATCGATTGCGGCATCAGACGTAGCAATGTTGCCGCCGATCACCTGAACTTCCGGGAAATGTTCTTTAATCCAGCGAACCCGGTCGAGCACGCCCTTGGAATGGCCATGGGCCGTATCCACTACGATCACGTCAACTCCGGCCTCAACCAGCGCGGCTACACGTGCATCTGTATCTGCACCGGTGCCAACGGCAGCGCCAGCTCGAAGACGGCCCTGCTCGTCCTTGCAAGCGAGCGGATAGTCCTTCGCCTTCTGGATATCCTTGACGGTAATCAGCCCGCGCAATTCAAAGTCGTCATTCACGACCAGGACTTTTTCAATGCGGTGACGATGCAACAGCTCTTTCACGTCGTCCAGGTTGGCACCCTCTTTCACCGTCACCAACTTGTCCTTGGCGGTCATGATTTCCGAGACAGGCGTGTCCAGGCGGCTTTCAAAGCGAATATCACGACCGGTGACGATACCAACGAGATCGACACCGTCCACCACCGGCAGCCCCGAAATGTTGTTGGCCATGGTAATGTCCACGAGTTCGCGAACCGTAGTGTCCGGCGTCACCGTGATAGGATCCTTCACGACGCCGCTTTCGAACTTCTTGACCTTGCGGACGGCCGCGGCCTGCTGCTCAACAGACATGCTCTTGTGCATGATGCCGATGCCACCTTCCTGAGCCATGGAAATGGCCAGATCAGCTTCGGTCACGGTATCCATAGCCGCTGATACCAGCGGAATATTCAGGGTGATACCTTTGGTCAGCTGGGTTTGCAGGCTGACCTGGTGAGGAAGAACCTCTGAGCGTCCTGGAACGAGCAGTACATCGTCAAAGGTGAGGGCTTCTTCGGCAATTCGCAGCATTGGGATCCGCCTTTTGAACATGCTAGATTGGAGAATTCTGACACCACACCCCGCAGGCTGTGGCAGTACAAAATTCTTAATCGACCTATTATAAATGGGCCTTGGTTGACAGTAAACCGGGGCTGACTACCTATTGGGTTGCATCTTTTTGAATTTTCGCTATTTTTACTCTCCAATTTTCGGCTTTTGCGTATACAGCAACCCCACAGAAACGAAGGAGCACCCCCTTTGGACAGCGGTTTCCAGGATTCCCGGCCCCGAGCACTGAGTGTCAGCGAGCTCAATCACCAGGCCCGCCACCTGCTGGAAGCCAGCTTCATGCAGGTTTGGGTTGAGGGTGAATTGTCCGGATTCTCCCGCCCCTCTTCTGGCCATTGGTATTTTTCCCTGAAAGATCGCAAATGCCAGATCCGCTGCGCCATGTTCCGGGGCTTCAACCAGCGGGTGAAAGAAATTCCGAAGGAAGGCGAGCAGGTTCGCATCCGCGGCAAGGTAACGCTTTACGAAAACCGGGGTGATTTCCAGATCATTGTCGAGCATGTCGAGCCAGCGGGACTCGGCGCGTTGCAGCAGGCCTATGAGGAGCTCAAACGCAAGCTGCAGATGGAGGGTCTGTTCGATGCAGCCCGCAAAAAACCGCTGCCATCAACCCCTCGCCACATTGGGGTTGTGACATCGCCCACCGGCGCCGCCATTCACGATATCCTGACCGTACTTGCCAGACGATGCCCGGCCATTCCCGTCACCCTTTACCCCACCGCTGTCCAGGGGCAGGCAGCAACAGCTGACATTGTCCGCGCCATTGACCGGGCAGCCCGACACGGACTCGCCGATGTGCTGATTATTGGTCGCGGTGGTGGCTCACTGGAAGATCTTTGGTGTTTCAACGAGGAAGCCGTCGCCCGCGCCATAGCAGCATGCCCCCTGCCAACGGTCAGTGCGGTTGGCCACGAAGTGGACGTAACCATTGCCGACTTTGTCGCCGACCTGCGGGCACCCACACCGTCCGCCGCTGCGGAAAAGATATCACCCGATCAGCAGGACTGGCTGCGACAGCTCAAGGAACGGGAACATCGACTCGCCGGCGCCGCCAGCCGAGCCCTCAAACGCATGGGGACTCAGCTGGCGCATCTTTCCGCCAGGCTCAGGGATCCCCGGCGTGAACTGATGGAAAAAGCCCAGCGCATGGACGACCTCGACCTCCGGCTGGGCAAAGCCATGCGTCAACGCATGGAGCGGGAAAAGGTGCGCGCTGAACACCTTGGCCAGCGCCTGAGGATGCAATCTCCCGCAAAACGGCTCGACGACAACCGCAGGAGCGTCAGCCAGCTGTCCGAACGACTGACCCGCTTGGCTCGCCAGTCCGTCGTCCAACGCCAGGAGCGCCTTGAGCATCTGGCTCAAACACTGAATGTGGTCAGCCCGCTGGCGACGCTGGGGCGGGGGTACGCCATCGTCCAGCAGGAAAACGGGGATATAGTTCGCCAGGCCAGTGAACTCGCGCCCGGCGACAGGATCACCGCCCGTGTTGCCAGCGGCCACGTTGAAGCGAACGTGACCGCGGTCAATTCAGGAAACCAATAACTTTCAAAAAGACAGAAACTTAGCCTATGGTCTAGTAGTCCTATACCTCAAAGCGCCTAAAGTTGTGGGTATTACAAAACACAACAACAACAGTGATGCGAGGTGGATGTTATGGACTACCACTCCGAGTTCAGGCAATCAATCGACCAGCCTGACGCCTTCTGGCGCGAGAAAGCGTCTGCCATTGACTGGATGGAGCCCCCGAAAACCATCTGGCAGCCCACCGATAACGGACATGGGGAGTGGTTTCCCGATGGCGTCCTTAACACCTCCGACATAGCACTGGATGCCAACATCCGGGCCGGGCGCGGCGAACAGAAAGCCCTGATTTACGATTCTCCGGTCACCGGCACCACCCGCTCATACACCTACAATGAGCTCACCCGTGAGGTGGCAACCTTCGCCGGTGCCCTCCAGGACAGAGGCATCACCAAGGGTGACCGGGTGATTCTCTACATGCCCATGATTCCGGAAGCCGTCATTGCCATGCTGGGATGCGCCCGGATTGGCGCCATTCATTCCGTGGTCTTTGGCGGTTTCGCATCCAATGAACTGGCGGTGCGCATCGATGATGCCAAGCCCAAGGCCGTCATCACAGCCTCCTGCGGCATCGAAGTCAGCAAGGTCATCGAATACAAGCCCTTGGTGGACAAAGCCATCGATCAGGCGGACCACAAGCCCGAGTGTTGCATTGTGTTTCAGCGCCCGCAGGCTCAGGCCACGCTTCAGGAAGGTCGCGATTTCGACTGGGGTGAAATGGTTAGCCGGGCCCGGGCGGTAGACCCGGTGCCGGTCAGGGCCACCGACCCGCTTTATATCCTCTACACGTCCGGAACCACCGGTAAACCCAAGGGCGTTGTGCGCGACAACGGCGGCCATGCCGTCGCTCTTCGCTACAGCATGCACCTGGTTTACGACGCCAGCCCGGGAGATGTCTACTGGGCCGCATCGGACGTTGGCTGGGTGGTCGGGCACAGCTATATCGTCTATGCCCCCTTGTTTGCAGGCTGCACCACCATCCTTTACGAGGGCAAGCCGGTCAAAACTCCGGATGCCGGCGCCTTCTGGCGCGTGGTCCAGGACCACGGCGTGAATCTGTTGTTCACGGCACCGACCGCCTTCCGGGCGGTCCGCAAGGAAGACCCTGAGGCTGATCAGCTGTCCCGCTACGACATCAGTTCCCTGAAGCGCCTCTTCCTGGCCGGCGAACGACTGGACCCACCCACCTACGAATGGCTGAAGGAACATACCCGCCTGCCAATACTGGACCATTGGTGGCAAACCGAAACCGGCTGGGCAATCTGCTGCAACCCGGTGGGCATCGAAATGATGACGACGAAACCCGGCTCCGCCACGCTTCCGTCCCCCGGATTCAACGTTCAGGTGGTGGACATGGAGGGCCATCAGGTGCCCGCCGGCGAACAGGGCCAGATTGCCGTTAAGCTGCCATTGCCTCCGGGCTGCATGTCCACGGTCTGGGGTGACGACGCCCGATTCCGTAACACTTATCTTGCCCCCATCGAAGGTTTCTACAGTTCCGGTGATGGAGGATTTGTTGATGAAGACGGCTATGTGTTCGTGATGGGAAGAACGGACGACGTTATCAACGTCGCGGGCCACCGGTTGTCCACCGGAGAGATGGAGGAAGTGGTGGCGGCCCACCCGGCCATCGCGGAATGCTGCGTGGTCGGTGCTCACGACGACATGAGAGGCCAGGTGCCCGTGGGGCTCGTACTGATCAAGGACGGCGCAACCATCGACCACGACGAACTTGAAGAAGAGCTGGTTGAGATGGTGCGCGAAAAAATCGGCGCTATTGCCTGCTTCCGCAAGGCGTTGGTCGTGGAACGACTCCCCAAAACCCGGTCCGGCAAGATCCTGCGCCGGGTAATCCGACAAATCGCCGATGGTGAGGACTACGCAGTGCCAAGCACGATTGACGACCCCGCCATACTGGAAGAAATCAGCGAGCAGTTCAAAAGCTGACCACGAGACGCCGTCACCAATCGGAACCTGCGCCACAACGGTGCATCCGTTTGGTGACGATTTTATGACAACTTGTTGTTTTTGCGGATTAAAAAACTTAAATAAAGTGCTAAAAAAAGGTTCATCGCGGGTTAGCGTGAAAAAGTAGGAGACGGCGGTAAAACCGGTTAGTTTTGAGTTCGCCAAAACAACAAAATTAGCCAATCCACCGCCGCCTCTATGAATGCTAATCTTCTTGATCTGTTCTGGGAAGGATTCACGATGGAATCCTACGTCCAGATTGACGCCCACTCCGTGCTCATCCGACTGCAACCTGCCGCTGATCATCTACCCTGCTGCAGTGGTTGTAACCAGCACACGCTTGCCATCCACGACACTAGTACCCGACGAGTTCGAGAGCGCGACCTGTTTCATTATCGAGTTTGGCTGGATGTGCCTGTCCGTCGAGTTCGCTGTGTATCCTGTGGTCCCAGACTTGAACAGATTCGCTGGTTACCAGGGCGACAGCGCCTGACAGCGGGCATGATCAATTGGATTGAGTCCTTGGTGCGCCTGATGCCAGTTCAGCATGTAGCAACCCTGTTGGGGTTGCACTGGCATACGGTCAAAGCCGTCGACCATCAACGTCTCAAGCGGGAAGTGACTGAGCCTGACAGGCATCGAATTCGCCGATTGATCATGGATGAGTTCGCCTTGTTCAAGGGGCACCGGTACGCCACCGTGGCGATTGATGCAGACACGCAGCAAGTGCTCTGGGTTGGAGAGGGGCGTAGCCGAGCCGCTGTGCGTCCCTTCTTTGAATGGTTAGGAGCTGAGGCGTGCACGCGGATCGAAGCTGTGGCGATGGACATGAATACCGCCATGGATCTGGAAGTTCAGCATCATTGCCCTAACGCTCGCGTGGTTTACGACCTGTTCCATGTTGTCGCCAAGTTCGGACGGGAAGTGATTGATCGGGTTCGGGTCGACCAGGCCAATCAGCTTCGACACGACAAGCCCGCTCGAAAGGTAGTGAAGCGAAGTCGCTGGCTATTGCTCAGAAATCGGACCAACCTCAAAGATGATCAAGCTCTGAAGCTCGAAGAGTTGCTGCAGGCTAACCAGCCTCTGATGACAGTGTATGTGCTGAAAGACCAGCTCAAAGAGCTCTGGTACGCCCCTTCAGAGGACGAAGCCAAGCAACGCTGGCAGGACTGGTTGAATCTGGCAATGAGCAGTGGGCTGGCACCAGTTCAGCAATTTGCCAGACGCCTCAAAGGCTATGTCGAAGGTATTATCGCCAGTGCTGTCTACCGGATGAATACCAGCGTCCTGGAAGGGATGAACAACAAGATTAAGGTCATCAAACGGATGGCCTATGGCTACCGGGACAACGACTACTTCTTCCTTAAGATAAAAGCAGCGTTTCCCGGTAAAGTGCGATGAACCTAAAAAAAGCGTTGACGCCCTCCCAACTCGGTCTATACTGAAATTGCTGTGAAAATACAGCGGTATTTGGTGAATGCGTTTCAACGTCCTGCCGCAGTGCTCTTCGTTGCCCCTTTCCTCAGTACTTTCTGAATTTTTACAGCGCCGGTATTCCGACTGGATACCGATGGTCCCGTGAGGGCAAAATTTCAGAAATACAGGAAAGATCAATGTCAGATACAAAAACAGGCCACGTAAAGTGGTTTAACGAGTCCAAGGGCTTCGGCTTTATCGCCCAGGACGGTGGCAGTGACGTTTTCGTTCACTATAGTGCAATCAACGCGAGCGGTTTCCGCACCCTGACCGAAGGTCAACAGGTGCAGTTTACCGTGACTCAGGGTCCGAAAGGTCCCCAGGCGGAAAACGTAACCCCAGTCTGAGGTTACGCGACCCCGCCCTATGCCCCTCACGGGCACAGGGAATCCGAAAAAGCCGGCATTCGCCGGCTTTTTCTTTTTCAGGCATCCGCTTCCGCCGACGCCTTATTGGTGACCCCATCCCGACGACCAGCTTCGACCACCTGGGAAACCGCTGAAAACAGCGCCTGCAAGGTAGCCGACGTGGTATCCTCGGCCAGAGCGGCCGCACTGCAGTGATGTCCATCCACCGTCACACGGATACAGGCCAGTGCATTGGCGTTGGTGCCCTCACCCAATGCAAATTCATCGTAGGCTTCTACCGCCAGGGTTACGCCGTATTCCGCCTCCAACGCCGCTGACACTGCCTCGACCGCTCCGAGGCCATGACCTTTGAGTATGATCGGGTCGCTTTCAGCGCCAATACTCACAACGGCATTCACGCCTTCATCATCCCGGTGAAGGTCATAGGATCTCAACTCCCAGGCTTTGGCCACCTTCAGGTAACGATCTTCGAACAACCGATGAATCGTCAGTGAGTCAATCTCTCCGCCGTTGGTTTCGGCCTCTCGCTGCACCAGCTTACTGAACTCGATCTGCAACCACCGTGGCAGGCTGATGTTGTAATCACGCTCCAGGACATAAGCCACACCACCTTTGCCAGACTGGCTGTTGATGCGAACCACTTCCTCATAACGGCGACCGAGGTCGTGAGGATCGATGGGCAGATACGCCACATGCCAGCTTTCGCCTTCGGTGCGGCGGGCCAGGCATTTACGGATGGCATCCTGGTGGCTGCCCGAGAAGGCTGTAAACACAAGCTCACCGGCATAGGGGTGGCGGGGATGGGTGGAAATCTCGGTACAGGCTTCAACCACATCGGTAATCTCGGCCATTCCAGACAGGTCCAGCGTCGGATCCACGCCCTGGGAGTAAAGATTCATCGCCATGGTGACCAGGTCCATGTTGCCGGTACGCTCACCATTGCCCATCAGCGTGCCTTCCACCCGGTCAGCGCCGGCCATCACCGCCAGCTCCGCCGCCGCTACAGCACAGCCACGGTCGTTGTGGGTATGGACGCTGATACTGATGTGCTCGCGATACCGAACGTGATCGCAGATCCACTCGATCTGATCGGCAAATACATTGGGGGTCGCCATTTCCACGGTGGCTGGCAGGTTGATCACCACCGGCTGGCCCTGATCCGGGCGCCAGACGTCGTTTACTGCATCGATCACGTCCGCGGCGTATTCCAGTTCCGTTCCGGTAAAGCTCTCCGGCGAATACTGGAAAGTCCATTCGGTGTCCGGGTACTTGGCGGCGTTGGCCTTGACGATGCGGGCACCATTGACCGCAATATCTTTCACGCCTTCGCGGTCCATGCCGAAGACCTGCTCCCGCTGAACCGTCGACGTCGAGTTGTACACATGTACGATAGCCTTGCGAGCCCCCTTAAGGGCATCGTAGGTGCGCTCAATCAGCTCCGGCCGCGCCTGGGTCAGCACCTGAATGTGCACATCATCGGGAATGCGATCTTCTTCAATAAGTTTGCGACAAAAATCAAAATCCGGTTGGCTCGCTGCAGGAAAGCCAATCTCGATTTCCTTGAACCCCAGCTTTACCAGCAAATCAAACATCCGCTGCTTCTGCGCTACCGACATCGGCTTTACCAGTGCCTGGTTGCCATCCCGCAGATCCACCGCACAAAAACGGGGAGCGGTGGTGATGACTTTGTCCGGCCAGCGACGATCGGTTTTCGCCACCGGCGTAAACGCAACGTATTTACGATGATCAAATGCCATTGGGGTGATTCCTTGCTGTTCTCACGGGGAATTCATTGATTGTGTATCAGGATAACGCGTCACACGGGGAAAATGATTGCTTTTTATCCCTTAAGAAACCCAGAATAGACACAATATTCCAGGATATTCACTGAAGGTGCAATTTTATGTCAACTTCCGACAAGTCGCTTGTTAAAATCGACAGGATTGACCGAAATATCCTCGAACAGTTGCAACAGAATGGCTCGCTGACAAACCAGGAGCTGGCAGACAAAGTCGGTCTGTCACCCTCTCCTTGCCTGCGACGGGTCCGCGCACTGGAGGACGCCGGGATCATAGTTCGGCAGGTAACAATCCTTGATCACAAAAAGCTGGGACTGTCCCTTACGGCGATCATACTCATCGGCATGGACCGGCACACCCCCGAACGCTTTGCCACGTTCGAGCGGCAGGTGGGTGAATACCCCGAAGTTCAGGAATGCTACCTAATTACCGGCCAGGACGCCGATTACATGCTCAAGGTGGTAGTGCCCGACATGGATCATTATCACCACTTTCTGCTAAATCGCATCACCCGCATCCAGGGCGTCAGTGGCGTGCATTCCAGCTTTGTGCTGAGGCGGGTTATTGACAGCACGGCCCTGCCTCTGGGGTATCTGTCCTGACTCGCTAGCGAATGAGCTCAGCCAGATAGGCCCGGGCCATGCATTTGAGCTCACTCACCATCGAACGGGCCTGATCGTCCGGCAGGGTCGCCGCAAGCCTGAGAACGGTTCCGGCCGAGCGGGGCAACATCAGGCTCGCTGTCCACCGACGGTCTTCCGGAATGCGGGGGCAGACGTCCCGCAAGCGGTTATCCAGGTCGCGGGCATGGCTGTAGAGCTCACGGATATCCAGGTCCCGCAATTCGGGCATCGATTCCACCCCGCTCCAGATCACGGAATAGGCAGGTTCGGTCCGATAAAACTCATAGAACAGGTCAATCAGAACGTCTACGGCATCCACCAGCTCCAGAGTCTGGAGCCGCTCCCGCAACGCCGTCTCCATGCGCTCAACATGCCCTTCAGCAATCGCCTTTACGATGGCCGCCTTGTTGGGAAAGTAACGATAGAGGGAGGCGAGTGACATGCCGGACTGACGGGCAATGGCAGACATACTGGTGGCATCGACACCCACCTCGTGGAAAATCGCTGCCGCATGGCTGAGAATGCTATTCACGCGCTCGCGGCTTCTGGCCTGAACAGGCTGACGGCGAGGCGTGATATCTACGGTTTCTTCGGTCATATCTCCTGCTTCAGTCGCGGTTATACGGTAAAGCATAGCTGCCCGTTACATGGGCGACCAGTTTCTCCTCGTTTCCCTGCCCGGATAGCAACCGCACCTCGCAAAAAGCAAGTCGGCGCCCCATCCGCAGAACCCTCGCCTCCCCTATCAGGTCGTCCGGTGCCGGCTTATGCAGGAAATTGATCGACAGGTTGCTGGTCACCGCCATCTCAACCTGACCAATGGCGGCCATCACCGCCGCGTACATGGACGCATCCGCCAGGGCCATCTGCACCGGGCCAGACAGTGTGCCGCCGGGGCGAATCAGGCGTTCGGAAAACACCAGGCGGGTGCGGGCGAACCCGTCTTCCCGCGCTTCGTCGACGGTAAATCCGATATCCTCGGCCATGGGCACACCGGCCCTGATAACGGCCTCGACTTCAGTTGCGGTCAGTGTCATTCGCAGCTCTCCCAATGTCCATCTGTACCTCGTGGTAATCGCTCCGTACAATAGCGAGCACGACAGGATAAATAAAGAACCCCTTCTCAACTGCTTACGGATAACACAATGCGAGCAAGCCGCTACCTGATTGCCACCCAAAAAGAAACGCCTGCCGATGCCGAGATCATCAGCCATCAAATGATGCTCCGGGCAGGAATGATCCGAAAACTGGCCTCCGGCCTCTACTCCTGGCTGCCAATGGGATTAAGGGTGCTTCGCAAGGTTGAACGCATCGTGCGCGAGGAAATGGACAAGAGTGGCGCACAGGAAGTGCTGATGCCCGCGGTACAGCCGGCGGAGCTGTGGCAGGAATCCGGGCGCTGGGAACAGTATGGCGGTGAACTACTGCGGATGAACGACCGCCATGGTCGCGACTTCTGCTTCGGGCCCACCCACGAGGAGGTCATCACCGATCTGATCCGCAACGAGCTGAAAAGCTACAAGGAATTGCCCGCGAACTTCTACCAGATCCAGACCAAGTTCCGCGATGAACGACGTCCCCGGTTCGGCGTGATGCGTGCGCGGGAATTCATCATGAAGGACGCTTACTCGTTCCATGTGAATGCGGAATCATTGAACGACACGTATCAGGTCATGCATCGCACCTACTGCGCCATCTTTGATCGACTGGGCCTGGATTACCGCCCCGTCGAGGCGGATTCAGGCGCTATCGGCGGAAGCGCGTCCCACGAGTTCCATGTACTGGCCTCATCCGGTGAAGACGCCATTGTGTTCAGCACCGACAGCGACTATGCCGCCAACATTGAGAAAGCCGAAGCCGTTGCGCCTGCCGGAGACCGCTCATCGCCTTCCGAAGAAATGGCGGAGGTGGCCACACCAGAGCAACGGACCATAGAGGCCGTTGCCACATTCCTGAACGTAGACGCCAGTCGCTGCGCCAAGACCTTGCTGGTCAAGGCCGAAGAAGACGACAACGGCCACAGTGGCCTGATTGCCCTGATTCTTCGGGGGGATCACACCCTTAATGAAATCAAGGCGGAAAACCTGCCCGATGTCGCTGAACCGCTGACCATGGCCACCGATGAGGAAATCGAACAGGTTGTCGGTTGCAAGGCCGGCTCCATCGGCCCCGTGAACCTGACAGTGCCCGTCATTGTCGATCGCAGTGCGGCACACATGGTGGACTTTGTCTGCGGCGCCAACAAGGAAGGCCACCACCTGACCGGCGTAAACTGGGAACGCGATGTAGCCCTGAGCCGCGTGGAAGACCTGCGCGATGTGGTCGAGGGCGATCCCAGCCCGGACGGCAAGGGCACCCTGGAAATCCGGCGCGGTATTGAAGTTGGCCACATTTTCAAGCTGGGCAATAAATACAGCAAGGCCATGAACGCCACGGTACTGGATGAAAACGGCAAGAGCGCCATCCTGGAAATGGGCTGCTACGGTATCGGTGTCTCCCGGATTGTCGCCTCGTCCATTGAGCAGAACCATGACGACAAGGGCATCATCTGGCCCGACGCCATTGCTCCGTTTGAGGTGGCTATCGTGACACTGAACGGCCACAAATCCCCTTCGGTCATGGCTGCCGGGGAAAAGCTCTATGAGCAGCTTCGCCAGGCTGGTTTTGATGTCCTTCTGGATGACCGGAACGAACGTCCGGGCGTGAAGTTCGCGGATATGGAACTGATCGGCATTCCTCACCGGTTCGTGGTATCCGAGCGGGGCCTGACGGCAGAAACCCTGGAATACAAGGGCCGCCGTGACGAAGACAAGCAGGATATTCCACTCGCTGAGGCACTCCCCTTCCTGATTAGCGCCTCCCCCCGCAACGGCCTTTAAGGAACCGTGCAACGAGCGTAATCGGTTCAGGCCTGCCCTATGGGCATGAACCGATTACGCCCGGTTCCATTTCCAGCGCAATACCAAAGCGGGCTTCAACATCCTCCCGGATACGGTTGGCCAATGCCAACACGTCCTGACCGCTGCCATTCGAATGGTTCACCAACACCAGTGCCTGACGGTTATGGACGCCAACGCGGCTATTGCGATACCCCTTCCAGCCACACTGGTCGATCAGCCATGCGGCCGCCACCTTGGCATTGTCATCACCGGGGTAGCCGGCGATCTCTGGGTGTTGCTCCTTCAATGACTCCCAGGTTGCCATTGGCACAACTGGGTTCTTGAAGAAGCTGCCGGCATTGGGAAGCTGTTCCGGATCAGGCAATTTGCGTCGACGAACAGCCATCACGGCACTGGCGACATCAAGCGGAGTGAGGTCGCGCAGGTCCTTCCCGTCGAAATAGTCGCAGAGGTCACGATAATCCAGTGAGAATGGTCGGGTGCGGGACAATCTCAGACGAACCTCTGTGATGACGTAGCGCCCGGGTTCGTGTTTGAACACGCTGTCACGATAGCTGAAATGGCACAGACTGTTCGTCAGCACCACTTCGTTGCCGGTCTGCCGATCCAGGGCCCGGATATCCACCAGGGTGTCCTGCAACTCCGTGCCATAAGCTCCGATGTTCTGAACCGGTGCCGCCCCGACAGTGCCAGGAATCAGCGCAAGGTTTTCAATCCCTCTGTAGCCGGAGGAAGCCGCGTACAACACACTTTCGTGCCAGTTTTCACCAGCGCCCAGTACCAGTGTCGCCTCGTCGCCACTAACCTGCTCCCAGCACCGGCGTGCGATGGCGATGCGAATCACCAGCCCCGGATAATCCCCTGCAAATACCAGGTTGCTGCCACCTCCGAGCAGGAGCGGCTCAACCGATGCTTCCGATGCCCACGCCAGCGCTCTCCGGAGCGCCTCGACAGTGGTGACTGACACAAAATACCGCGCCCTCGCCTCGATACCAAGACTGTTCATCGTCCCCAGGGACACGTTCTCCCTGATCTCCCCGGAACGGGTCACACCAGCCGCTCCCGGATATGCTCAAGAAGACCTTCACTGGCCTCGGTAATCAGGTCAAGTACGTGCTCGAAGCCCTGATCGCCACCGTAGTATGGGTCCGGCACTTCCTCTTCATCAGAACGACCAAACCCCAGAAACAATGCCGGCTCGGTCCCGCCATGTTGCTGCCAGATATCCCTGACGTCCGCGAGATTCTGACGGTCCATCACCAGTACGTAATCGAACCGGTCCAGATCCGGCGCCTGGAACTGGCGGGCCCGGAGATCACTGATATCGATTCCGCGCTTGCCGGCAGCGGCCATGGCGCGTCCGTCCGGGGCCTTACCCACATGCCAGTCGCCGGTGCCGCAGGAATCGATGGCAATGCGACTTTCGAACCCGGACTGCTGAACCACCTGGCGAAAGACACCTTCTGCGCTGGGCGAACGGCAGATGTTGCCAAGACAGACAAACAGTACGTTTACTTCCGGCTTCATGGGTGTCCTGCCCCCTTTTGTCTGGTAATCATGATTTGCCGCAGACGCTCTAGATCCTCGGCGGTATCCACGCCCGCGGGTGGCATCCGGCACGCTTCTTCGACGTGAATGCGGGCGCCATTGTAGAGTGCCCGCAGCTGTTCCAGGGATTCAGTGACTTCGGTCGGGGCTGGCGCCCAGGTCACGAAATTCCGCAGGAGGCTGACGCGGTAGCCGTAGATGCCAATGTGACGATAGTAATTGCTGTCTTCCGGTAGCGGCCGCGCCGCGGCGGTGTCGCCACCGTCCTGCCACGCATCCCGGGCCCAGGGAATCGGCGCCCGGCTGAAGTAGTGGGCCATGCCCCGGTTATCGAAAACCACTTTGACAACATTGGGATTGAACACACTGGTGGCGTCAGGAATCCGCTCGCAGAGGGTGGCGATGGCTGCGTCAGGGTGAGCTTCGAGGTTTGCGGCCACCTGGTCAATCAGTTCCGGTGGGATCAAGGGTTCATCACCCTGAACGTTGACAACCCGGTTGTCCGAACCAAACCCCAGTTTTCGAGCTACCTCTTCAAGACGGTCCGTACCACTGGCGTGGTTGGCGGAGGTCATCACTACTTCCGCGCCGAAGGCGGCACAGGCGGCCTTGATGCGTTCGTCATCCGTGGCGATCACCACACGACCAGCCTGACTTTCACACGCCCGCTCATAGACGTGCTCAACCATCGGCTTGCCGGCAATGTCTGCCAATGGCTTGCCAGGCAGCCGAGTAGAGGCATAACGTGCCGGGATAACGACGGTGTAGGACATACGGGCTTCCTGTCAGCGTTTGTGGAGTCGCTCGTCGGTCGTCAGAGTCCGGGCTTCGGTGGCGAGCATCACCGGTATCCCCTCGCGAATCGGAAAGGCCATCGCATCCTGATAGCAGACAAGCTCGGTTTTGGCGTCGTTCAGCTTCAGGTCACCTTTGCATACCGGACAGGCCAGCAGGGCCATCAGTTTTTTATCCATGGTGCGGTTCTCACAATGTCATTGTATCCAGCGATTGGTTGCAGTCATTGACGCGGGCCACGAACGCCTCGGAAAACACCTCGGGGAGGCTGGCCGTGACAGACAGGACCCAGGTGTTGTCAGGGGCGACCCCGCGGCACTTGACCGCATCCTTGGCGGTCATCACCAGCCATTCACCGTCTTCGGAGTGCAGGTCGGCGGGCGTAAAACGATGATGGTCCGGCAAGGCAAGAGGCCTGACCTGGGCCCCCAGCGCCATCAGTGTATCGAAAAACCGGCTGGGATTACCGATCCCTGCCACTGCCCTCACGCGCCGGCCTTCCAGGCATTTCGGAGACAGCACTTCCCCGGTCACAAGGTTGCGCAGCTCAGTAGGGGCCAGGGTCATGGTGAACTGGCGCTCATGCTCGAGCTCGTCGAGATGGCCGCCATTGGTGATCACGAAGTCGACGGATTCCAGCCGCGCCAGAGGTTCACGCAACGGCCCCACGGGAATCAGGGCGCCGTTGCCGACACCACGGGCCGCATCGAAGACGGCAAGTTCAATATCCCGGGGAAGCCGATAATGCTGGAGCCCGTCGTCGCACACCAGAATGGTACCCAGCCCTTGCTCCAGTGCCCATAGGGCACCCCGTCTGCGATCCGGGTCCACCACAACCGGGCATCCCGATTGCGCGGCCAGCATTACCGGCTCGTCACCGGCGATCCTGGCGTCGGTGTCAGCGTTGACCAACAGCGGATAGCGATCAGACTTGCCTCCGTAGCCACGGCTCAGGATCACTGGCTGCCAACCCTGGTCCTTCAGCAGACTGGTGAGAGCGGCAGTCAGCGGGGATTTTCCTGTGCCCCCGGCGGTGATATTGCCCACCACCACCACGGGAACCGGAATGCGTTCGTTCATCGCCTGCCAGGCCCGGCGGCGACGGTTTTCAGAAATGGTGCGGTAGAGCCAGACCAGCGGATACAACGGCCACAGGGGGCGCCTACCGCTGTACCATACCCGTTCCACCAGCGTGGTCATGCCTGCTCGCTGAACTGCATCTGGTGGAGCTGGGCGTAGGCGCCGCCCTCGGCCAGCAATTCATCATGGCGACCGGACTCGACAATTCTGCCGCCATCCATCACCAGGATGCGATCCGCCTTTTCAATGGTTGATAGCCGGTGGGCAATGACCAACGTTGTACGACCCTGCATGACGGTTTCCAGTGCATCCTGTATGTGCCGTTCCGATTCCGTATCGAGGGCCGATGTTGCCTCGTCCAGGATCAGCACCGGTGCGTTTTTCAGCAGGGCCCTTGCAATGGCCAGTCGCTGGCGCTGGCCGCCGGAAAGCATCACGCCGTTGTCACCAATCATGGTATCCAGACCTTCCGGCATACGCTCGATGAACTCCAGCGCATGGGCCTTGGCCGCTGCATCAGTGATTTGCTCGCGACTGCAGTGGCGGAGTGCGCCATAGGCAATGTTGGCCGCAATGGTGTCGTTGAAAAGAACCACGTTCTGGGTCACCAGCGCAATCTGTGAGCGCAGGGCTTCCAGGCTGAATTCTTTCAGGGAGTGGCCGTCCAGACGCACATCCCCACCGGTGTACTCGTAGAAACGAGGCAAAAGACTGACCAGTGTCGACTTGCCACTGCCCGAACGCCCGACCAGGGCAACACTCTGACCGGCGGGTATGTTCAGGGAAATATCCTTGAGAACGTCGTCCAACTGGTCACGATAGCGGAAGGACACGCTTTCAAATTCAATGTTGCCGTTAACCCGTTCCGGCGCGTAGGTGCCCGGATCGTGTTCCGGTTCCTCGTCCATGGTTCCGAAGACGTCGTGGGCAGCGGCAACGCCACGCTGGATCTTGGCATGTACGGACGTTACCTGGCGAATGGGCTTGGCCATGGTTGTTGCGGCGGTAATGAAGGCCACAAGCTGGCCGGTACTCATTTCGCCACGGATCTCCGGCGCCAGCATGGTCCACACCAGTGCCGCGATGGCAATCGCCACCAGCACCTGGATAACCGGGATGCTGATGGCCTGGGTGGAAGCCATCTTCAGGCTCTGCTCCAGGTTTTTCTCACTGACCTTGCGGAAGCGGTCGCGCTCATAGTGCTCGCCGCCAAAGGTACGGACCACCCGATAGCCACTGATGGACTCGGAAGCCGCATGGGTAATATCGCCCATCGACCCCTGGATACGTTTGCTGATTTTGCGGAAGCGCTTACTCGCGTAGCTGACCACCAGGGCAATCAACGGCCCCACGGCCAGGAATACGAGGGTCAACTTCCAGTTGGTGTAAATCATAAAACCCAGCAGGCCCAGGATGGTAAGCCCTTCCCTGAGGGTGATGGTCACGGCGTTGGTCGTGGCATCTGCCACCTGTTCAACATTGTATGTGATCTTCGAAACCAGACGGCCGGAAGCGTTTTCATCGAAATAGCGGGACGGCAGGCTCAGCAAACGGTCGAAGACTTGCTGGCGCAGAGCGTTAATAACCTGCCGCCCAACGTAACTGATGAAATACTGGCTCATGAAGGTACCGACACCGCGAAAGGCAAACACACCGACAATCAGCAACGTCAGCAGAATCCGGTTCTTGTCGGTGGGGTTTTCCAGTGCCGTGATGACGTATTCCATCGCCGCAGCCATACCGGTGGAGGCCGCTGCGTAGATGATATTGCCAACCACGGCGAGCGAGAACGCCAGCCAGAAAGGCTTTACGTAAGCCAACAGGCGTTTGTAGGTTCCCCAGTTGGATGCCGGCTGGTGTGACTCTTCGGCTGTCGACGTGGCGTCACTCACTGCCTTCCGCCTCTCGTTCGGTGGTGATGCTGAGTTTGGCAAAACCAAGACGACCCGCCACATCCATGGCACGCACGACGAACTCGTGAGGGGTACGGGCATCCGCGGTGATGATGAACGGCAGCGACGTGTTGTCCTGTGCCAGTTCACTAACCGCCCTTTCCAGGGTTTCCCGACGATTATTCACCAGGGTTCGGTCGTTGAGGATGTACTGGCCCTCGGCGTTGATGACCACATCAATCAACTCCGCCTCGGATTCCGACCGCTCACCGTTGGCTTCCGGCAATTCGATATTGAGGTGGCTCTCACGGGTAAACGTGGTGGACACCATAAAGAATATCAGCAGCAGGAAGACCACATCGATCAGTGGCGTCAGGTCTACCCCGACTTCCTGACTTCTCTGACGCTTGAACTTCACAGTGTTCAGGCTCCTTCCACGTCAATTTCGCGGTCGCCATGCACCACTTCCACAAGCTTGATGGCTTCCTGCTCCATGCCGACAACCAACTCATCGACACGTCGAATAAAGTAACGGTGGCAGATCAGTGCTGGTATGGCCACGCTCAGGCCCGAAGCCGTCGTAATCAGTGCTTCCGAAATACCCCCGGCCAGATTACCGGCATCGCCTACACCGGCGAGCTGGATCTCTGCAAACACCTTGATCATGCCGATCACGGTCCCGAGCAGGCCCAGGAGAGGCGTAATGGTCGCAACGGTCCCGAGGGGGTTCAGGAAACGTTCCAGTTCATGAATGACCTGACTCGCCTCGTGCTCAATGCTTTCCTTCATGATCTCGCGACCATGTTTGGCATTCATCAACCCGCCGGCCAGGATCCGCCCCAGGGGAGACGACCCCTGCAGTGCCTTGAGCTTGCGCCCGTTAAGCTCCTTTTTCTTGATCCACCGCCACAGTTCGTTGATGGTGTGCTGAGGCGTTACCCTGGACGGTCTGAGCGTCCAGAAGCGCTCTAGAATGATGGCAAGGGCAAGAATAGAACAGGCAAGAATCGGCACCATGAGGATGCCACCGGCTTTCAAAAGCTCGAACACGCTTGGTCTCCCTGATTGTTTACAAGCCGCGCTACTTTAGCATAGCTGCCGGTGTAGGCCACACCCGGAATGTCACGGTTTTTACACTCTGTTCAGGGAGTTTCGGGTTTACGAATCCAGAACGGGGTCGCGGCCCTTGCCTTTGTGGTTATCACTCCACCCGGCTCCAGAACCAGCCTGATCGCGCCGGAGGTAGCGGTATTGGCGATATCGCTGCCAACGGACTGATACCGTTCAACCACGTCTGCATGGGGATGACCGAAACGGTGCCGGTAGCCAGCACTGACTACGGCGAGATTCGGAGCCATCCAGGCGACCCAAGGTTCCGATGAGGACGTTTTGCTGCCATGGTGGGGTGCCAGCACAACCCGATAGCGGTCGGTATCATTCCGATAATGGTCGGCCCGGGCCATAAACTCCTCTTCCACCCGGCGGGTTATGTCGCCAGGCAACACCACCTCAACGGGCGGGACAACCGACGATACTGTCAGCACACAGGACGCGTCATTACCCTCAACCCTGCCCCGGCTTTGCCAGAGTTCCAGTTCCAGATCGCCCATCTTGACATCCACCTGGCCAGAACAGGGCTCAACCTTTACGCCTACGGGCAACTTGTCGGCAACTCTCCCGGGTTCGCCGGTAACAATCCGCCCGACTTTGAATCGGTCGAACAGCAATGGCAGCCCTCCGGCGTGATCACCATCGCCGTGGCTGATTACCAGGGTATCAATGCGGCGTACGCCCAGAGCATTCAGATTGGGAATCAGAACCGACTCCACCGACGAGTAGACTCCCTCCAGTGCCGGGCCAGTGTCGTAGAGCAGCACCCGGTCCCGCTCGCGAAGCAGGACGGATAGCCCCTGGCCGACATCCCATACCCAGATTTCAGGGTGGGCGACCGTCTCGTTCGTCCCCTCCATCCCCTCGCCCCGAAACACGATCATGGCAATCCATAACGACGTGACACAGGCAGCCGCCTTCCGAAACCCGTTGAAAGGGACCAGCAGAGCCATCAGAACCACCAAGGAAAATCCCGCAACCTGCAATGGGGCGGGCACCGTCAGCACAAGATCAACGTTCGCGAGCCAGGAAAGCCCCTGCCACAGAACCCCAAAAACGGCATCCAACACGCCAATCACCAGGGCATCCGCAGAGGGGAGCAATACCAGTACAAAAGCTCCCACGACCAATAACGGCATGACCACCAGCGATACCCAGGGAATGGCAAACAGGTTGGCTACCAGACCGAGCACAGGCTGAGGCTGCCCCAGGGTGGATAATATCGGCCAGAGCCCGGCAAAGACGGCCACTTGGGCCAGCAATAGCCCCGTGAGCCAACCAGTCCTGCCAACACGGAGGGCAAACAGCAACACCAGAACCATCACGGCGCCGAAAGAAAGCCAGAACCCCTGGTCCAGGGGCGAAAACGAATCACTTAACAACACCAGGGCCAGCGCGGTCAGCAGCCCCGTAAAAACCCCGGTTTGCCGAGCGCCAACGAGAACCCACCCGGCGATGATGACCATAATAAGCGCCCGCCTGGTGGGCACGGAGAACCCGGCCACAAGCGCATACCCGATGCTCGCACTGGCGACCACAAGGAAAACCAGCATTCTTAGTGCCGCAGGCGATACTCGACGTTCAGGAAGACAAAGCAGCAGGCGGCGGCACAGGAAGCCTGCCCCAGCGGCAATCAACCCCAGATGCAGACCCGAAATAGCAACCAGGTGAATGGTTCCGGTAGCTTTCAGAACGTCCCAGTGTTCGGGCTGCATATGCCCGCGGTAGCCCATCATCAGGGACGTTATTAATGGGAAATGGCGCGCATCAGACAGCCTGCCCGAGACAGCGTCCACCAGTTCTCCCCGCCAGCGGTGATACCGGCAACGAAACGGGCACTCAAGGTGGTCTGAGCGGGAAAGCTCGCGGACTGTGCCGGTGGCACCAAACCCCTTCCGATACAGCCAGGATTCGTAGCGGAACCCCTCCGGATTCACCGCACCGTGGGGGCGCTTGAGCGCAACCGTGAGTATCAGCCGATGACCGGGCCTGGTCGTGGCCTCATCGCCGTACCAGGCGAGTCGCAACCGATCCGGCAAATCCTCATCGGAAAAGGTACTGTCGCCTTCGGGCAGATGCCATTGAGTCACGCAAAAGGCGAAACGGACGCTACCGAAGCTGCCTTCGGATGGGACATCACAAAGATACCCCGAGACGTCCAGTTCCAAGCCTTCCAGTGTCGTCGATAGCACCGACTGCTGCCGGCCGTCCGCTTGCAGCGCCGCCCAGGCCAGGCCAACAATCCCACCAGCAAGCAGGACTGCGACCGCCCTGAACAGCGGAGACCTGGCGAGAAGTATCGCGACAAACGGGATAGGTGTCGCGGAAATCAGCCAGTGCAAAGGTGGCAAGACCGCCAAGCTATACAGTAAGATAACGCCGCAGGCGAAGCCCACGAGGCCGACCCTGGCCATAAAACTTCCGGACAATCCTTGTCCTCCTGATAGTTGGTCAATTCCGGGAGCCGCCATACCCCGGAACCATTATCCCGAGCAGGCAGAACTTCCCAATGCCAAAGAAGTTCATGAAACGCTATCTACCAACGCCGGAACGGGTGCGCTCGATCGAGTCGCTGCACTTCCTCGGGGATATCCTTCATGAACCCAACTTGTGGCACATCAATCGCCACAGCGTCGCCAGGGCGTTCCTGGTCGGTATTTTCCTGACATTTATACCGATGCCGTTCCAGATGGTTGCCGCTGCCTTCTTCGCCATCTGGTTCAACGCCAACCTGCCGCTTTCGGTAGTGCTCGTCTGGATCAGCAATCCGGTGACCATGCCACCGATGTTCTACTTCAATTACAAGATTGGAGCCTGGATACTGGACAGACCGGTACTGAACTTCGAGATCCAGTTGTCCTGGTCGTGGCTCAGCGGCCGCCTGATGGATATCGGCATCCCTCTCTACCTGGGCTCGGTACTGGTGGCCACCTGCTCGGCCTGCCTTGCCTATCTGGTCATTCAATTCCTGTGGCGGCGCAAGGTCCGCAGCGACTGGCGGGAGCGCCAGCTACTTCGAATACGCCACCGCCGGGCCACCCGCAAGTCCAAGCCGGGCGCCGACGCCCATCAAAGCTCCTGAAACAGTTCACCCTGCTCCAGCCGAAGCACCCGCCCCAGGCTCCTGGCCATGGCCATATCGTGGGTGACCAACACGAACGCAATGCCAATCTGGTCCCTGAGCGACTCGATAAGCTCGCGGACGCTTTCCCCGGTCTGCTCATCCAGATTGCCAGTGGGCTCATCCATCAAGACGCACTCGGGCTCGTTCACCAGGGCGCGGGCAATCGCCACCCGCTGACGCTCACCACCAGACAGTTCTCCGGGTTTATGCCCCAGACGCGCGCCTAACCCGACACGTTCGAGAATGGCGGTTGCCTGTTCCGAGGCCTGGCGAACGCCACGGCCACCCAACGCACCCGGCATCATGACGTTTTCCAGGGCCGAAAATTCCGGCAACAGATGATGGAACTGGTAAACAAACCCCAAGTGACGATTGCGAAAACGCGCCCGGCCGGATTCGCTCATCCGGTGAATATCCTGCCCGCAGATATCAATATGACCCGAAGAAGGCTTATCCAGCCCCCCGAGCAGGTTTAGCAGCGTGGTTTTGCCAGCACCACTGCTGCCAACAATGCCTACCGATTCGCCGGCCGACACCTGAAGCGAAATGTCCGAGAAAATCGTCAGCTTTCCCGGCCCTTCGTTATAGGTTCTGGTTACTTTTTCGCAGTTGATCACCAATGACCTGTCGTCGTTCATGGTTGCTGAATCACTCATATCGCAGGGCCTCCGCCGGGTCGACGCGGGATGCTCTCCACGCTGGATAGATCGTTGCCAACAGACTCATGGCGAGGCCGGCACCACTGATGATCCACACGTCCTGCCATTGCAGCTGGGACGGCAGATAACTGATGAAATAGACGTCAGCACTCAGGAACTGATGTCCCATGAACGCCTCCAGCCAGGCAATAAACCCGCTGATGTTGTAGGCACCCAGAATGCCCAGCGCTGTGCCCACCAGGGTGCCGGTAATGCCAATCACCGCGCCCTGAACCATGAAGATCCGCATCACTCGCCCGGGTGTTGCGCCCATCGTGCGCAGGATAGCGATATCAGCTGTCTTGTCGGTAACCACCATCACCAGTGTCGACACAATGTTGAACGCGGCCACCGCGACGATGAACATCAGCAGCAGGCCGATCATGGTCTTCTCCATGCGGATGGCCTGGAACAGATTGCCATGGGTTCGGGTCCAGTCAGATATGAAGTGGCGACCGCTCAGCTGGCGCGCAACTTCTTCTGCCACTTTCGGAGCCTGAAACAGATCGTCCACCAGAAGGCGCACGCCCTGGGCTTTGCCGTCGGTGCGTATGAGCTTTGATGCATCATCCATATGAATCAGGGTGTAGTTGCCATCCAGTTCCGCCCCGACGCTGAATACGCCCTTGACCGTGAATCGCTTCAGTCGCGGCAATACCCCGGCTGGAGTTACCGATGCTTCCGGCAACACCACGGTGACCCGATCACCCAATTGCAGGCGCAGGCTGGCGGCCATCTGCCGGCCAATAATGATGCCAAACTCTCCGGACTTCAGATCGTCCAGCCCGCCTTCGATCATATGGTTTTCAATGATGGAAACGCTCCGCTCCTGCTCTGGCAGTACACCATTGAGCATGACGCCGCGAACGTCACCGCCACCCGTGACCATGCCCTGCCCCTGAATAAAGGGCGCTGCAGCGATCACCGATGGGTGTTGCTCTACTTTCCGGTCCACTTCCTGCCAGTCATCAAGATCAGGGTTACCCTGGATCACAGCGTGAGGCACCATGCCCAGAATCCGCTGCTTGAGCTCACGGTCAAAGCCATTCATCACCGACAACACGATGATGAGGACAGCCACGCCCAGCATCAGGCCAATCATGGAGGTCAGGGAAATGAACGAAATGAAGTGATTACGTCGTTTGGCCGCGGTGTACCGCAAGCCGACATACAGTGATAAGGGTCTGAACATTGGGAGGAGCCTGTCGCTGCCTTCTGGTCTGTCGAAAATCCTGCGGCGATACGGACCGTCAGGAAGCTGCTAAACTGCTATCAGGAAACAATAATACCGCGTTATGGAGCCCAGATGTCTGAAACGACACCCGACAATAACCCGGCGAATAATCCTTCTGATCGCAGGGACTACTTTCGCATCAGTGACCATATTGGCCTGGAAATCCGAACGCTGGGTCCTGGTGAAGCTAATCGGGAAAACCCCTTTAACGGCAATCACATGGAGAGCCTGCGCTCGGAATTCAGACGCCTGGACCAGGATGTCAGGGCGCAGCTCGCCAACCTGGCAGAACGTGACCGCCTGCTGACCTCGCTGATCAAGTCTCTGAACGGGAAGCTGGATACGTTGGCGCGCATTATGGCCTTTGAGCAAAATCCGTTGCAACCTGGGGACTGGCAGGACGTCACACTCAGTGAAGGCGGGCTGTCGTTCCACAGCTCCACCAACCGTTTTTCCGCCGGTGACCAACTGGCCCTGAGAATGACGCTGCCACCGGAGCTGTTTCAGCCAGTGGCGACTGCCAGAGTCATCGACGTTGTACCTGACAAAAGCGGCGGTGGCAGGGTTCATACGGAATTTACCGACATTCAGGACAGCGACCGACAGCAAATCGCCCGCCACGTGATGCGATGGCAGATCCGCCAGCGACAGAAAGAGTAAACGGTCCACAAATCATCGAATTCGGGCTGACTTTTGTTAGTCTTTGGTGGATATTACGTTTTATCAATGTCTGGCGAGTACCATCCACGGCACTTTTCAGATTTTCCAGGCAACCCCGTTCAATCGGATACGACGATCCCAGGGAGTAAGTCACTGATGAAAAACCGCACCATAAAAGCCGTTTGCGCCGCCGCAGCCTTCTCAGGACTGGCGGTAGCCCCGCTTGCCACCGCGGTGGCGGAAGAGGTTCGGGTTCCAGTGATGTCGCAGGCTGAGCGCGGCGCACAGGAAAACCTTCCACGTACTGGCATGAGTCAGTCCAGCGTTCGCAACGGCTGGGGCAACCCGATCCGCACCTCCGGGCCTGTGGGCAACCCACCCATATCGCAATGGCACTACGCGGATTTTGTCGTGTACTTTGAAGCCGATCGGGTGATCCATGCGGTACTGAAGCCCAGCCGCTAAAAAATCCTCTGCACATCCTGACGCAACCCCGCTCGTTCGTTAGAATGGCGGCTTTTGGATAAGGTGTTCACAACTTGACTTCCAGACCTGTGATGCCCGCCGAGTGGGCACCCCAAAGTGCCATCATGCTTACCTGGCCCCACCCCGGAACGGACTGGAGCGACATCCTTGCCGATGTCGAGCCGGTGTTTATGGAGATCGCGCAGACCGTCTTGCGCTTTCAGCACGTATTACTCAGCTGTGAGCATGTTGTCCGTTTGCAGGAGCTGGAAAGGGACCTTAATCAGTTCGCTCAGGATAACGGTTTGCCCGGCCGCGTTGCGGCCGTTCCTGCCCCGGCCAACGATACCTGGGCACGCGACCACGGCCCCCTAGCCATTAGCCGTGGCGAGGGCCACGAATTACTGGATTTCAGGTTCAATGCCTGGGGCGGAAAATTCCCCTGGGAAAAGGACAATGCCCTGAACAGCCACCTGTCGAATTTTGGCAGCTTTGGCACGACACCGCTGATACCGGTCGACTTCGTTCTCGAGGGAGGCTCTATCGAATCCGATGGTAAAGGCACCTTGCTGACCACCAGCGAATGCCTGTTGACGCCTTCCCGCAATCCGTCCATGGATCGAGCCGGTATTGAACACCTGTTGTCGGAAACACTGGGCGCCGAGCGCATCCTCTGGCTGAACCACGGCTACCTTGCCGGTGACGACACTGACAGCCATATCGACACCCTGGCGCGCTTTTGCGCCCCCGACCATATCTGTTACGTGGCCTGCCCGGACGTCAGCGACGAGCACTACAGCGCCCTGGCGGCCATGGAGGAGGAGCTGCAGCAATTCCACCAGGCTGACGGCCACCCCTACCGCCTGACCCCGCTGCCCTGGCCCGATGCCATCCATGACGAAGACAGCGAGCGCCTTCCCGCAACCTATGCCAATTTCCTGGTCATCAACGGCGCCGTGCTGGTACCGGTTTACGGGGTGCCTCAGGATGAAGACGCTGTCGCCACCTTGTCGAACGTTTTCCCTGAGCGGGAAGTGATTCCGGTGAACTGTCGACCACTGATCACACAGGGAGGCAGCCTGCATTGCGTCACCATGCAGATACCGGCAGGGGTTGTAGGCGCATGACTCAGATTCCTCAATCCGCCGATCTGGCCATTGCCGCCATTCAGCAGCAATGCAGCGCTGACAAGGATACCAGCCTGGCAACCAGCGAACGTCTGATCCGCCAGGCGGCTACGGACGGCGCCCAGCTCGTCGTCCTGCAGGAATTGCACGCCACGCTCTACTTTTGCCAGACCGAAGACACCTCGGTATTCGAACTCGCCGAGCCGATTCCCGGCCCGACCAGTCGTCGGCTATCCGCTCTGGCGGCGGAACTTGGCATCGTTCTCGTCGGGTCTATCTTTGAACGGAGAATGAACGGCGTCTACCACAACACAGCCGTCGTTTTTGAGCGGGATGGAAACATCGCCGGCCTCTACCGCAAGATGCATATTCCCGACGATCCCGGCTTCTACGAAAAGTTTTATTTCACCCCGGGCGACGCCAGCTTCAACGACGGCCGCAACGGCTTCACCCCCATTGACACCTCCGTGGGTCGGCTGGGTGTGCTGGTGTGTTGGGACCAGTGGTATCCAGAAGCCGCTCGCCTAATGGCCCTGGCCGGCGCAGAGGTATTGATCTATCCCACGGCCATTGGCTGGGACGTCACCGACGACCCGGAGGAACAAGCGCGCCAGTTGGATGCCTGGGTAACCGTTCAACGCGGCCATGCGGTTGCGAACAACCTTCCGGTCATCGCGCCAAACCGAGTCGGCACGGAACCAGACCCTTCAGGCAACTCTGACGGCATTCGTTTCTGGGGCAACAGCTTCATCTGCGGACCCCAGGGAGAATTCCTGGCCCGTGCCGACGACAAGTCGGAAACCCTACTGTCCGCCACCATTAATCGCTCTCGCAGTGAATCGATTCGTCGCATCTGGCCGTATTTCAGGGATCGGCGCATCGACGCCTACGGTGACATTCTCAAGCGGGTAAGGGACTAAACACTTCATGAAAAAACTGACCGACACGGTTATCCGCGAGTTAAACAGCATACTGCTGGGCAAGGATCACCAGGTACGGCTTTCACTCTGCGGCTTGCTGGCCAAGGGCCACCTGCTGATTGAAGACATTCCGGGAATGGGCAAAACCACCCTGTCCCACGCACTGGCCAAGGTCATGGGCCTGACCTACCAGCGCATCCAGTTTACCAATGATCTGTTACCGGCTGACGTGCTTGGCTTCTCCATGTACGACAAACAGGCGGGCAGCCTGGTGTTCCATCCCGGACCGATCTTCGCGCAGGTTGTGCTGGCTGATGAAATCAACCGCGCGTCTCCCAGAACCCAGAGTGCATTGCTGGAAGCCATGGAGGAACGGCAGGTTTCGATCGAAGGCGAAACCCGCCCCCTGCCCCACCCGTTCTTCGTTATCGCCACACAGAACCCCATCGAGCAGGGAGGCACCTACCCGTTACCGGAATCCCAGCTTGACCGGTTTCTGATGCGCATACGGCTGGGCTACCCCGACCCGCGCGCCGAACGGGAACTGCTGGAAGGTGAAGACCGCCGGGTCATGACCGACAGACTGCAATCACTGCTTTCTTCGGAAAACCTGCAAACCCTCCAGGACGCCGTCAACCGGGTGTCCACCAGCCCCGCACTGCTGGACTACGTACAACGCCTGCTGGAACAGAGCCGGCGCATGCCCGGCCTGCTGTACGGACTATCGCCCCGGGCGGGTCTCGGCCTGGTCCGCGCCGCACGGGCATGGGCCCTGATGGATGGGCGCCACCATGTCTTACCGGACGACATCCAGGCGGTCTTTCCGGCGGTCGCCGAACACCGCCTGGAACAGGGCGAGTCCGGAAAGAGCGCGGAGAGAGTAAGGCAACTTCTGACCTCCGTCTCTGTCATTGAATAGATAGCATCACTTAATGGAATGAATTGGGCAAAACAACTGGAAACCAATCCTGTTCATGTTAGCCTTTTGCCCTTTTCCTCCGGGCCAGCCCCCGGACCAACGTACCGATTACGTGAAAACGCGGCCAGCGCAACACGTCCAGATTCGTTAGCGAGAGAACCACAATGAGCGAAACCAAGCACTCCAGACTGATCATCCTAGGCTCCGGCCCCGCCGGCTACACCGCTGCCGTCTATGCCGCCCGTGCCAACCTGAAACCCACGCTGATCACCGGTATCGAAGTGGGCGGACAGCTGACCACCACCACCGACGTGGACAACTGGCCGGGCGACAACGATGGCGTACAGGGCCCTGAGCTGATGCAACGTATGCTCAAACACGCGGAGCGCTTCGAGACCCAGGTGGTCTACGACACCATCAACGAAGCCGACCTGCGTAACCGTCCCTTCCGCCTCAAGGGTGACAGCGGCGAATACACCTGCGATGCATTGATCATCGCCACTGGCGCCTCCGCCATGTACCTGGGCCTGGACTCGGAAGAAAAATTCAAGGGCCAGGGCGTCTCCGCCTGCGCCACCTGCGACGGTTTCTTCTACAAAAAACAGAAAGTCGCCGTCATCGGCGGCGGCAACACCGCCGTCGAAGAAGCGCTGTACCTCTCCAACATCGCCGACGAAGTCACCCTGGTACACCGCCGCGACAGCCTGCGTGCTGAAAAAATCCTGCAGGACAAACTGTTCGAAAAAGCCGAAAACGGCAACGTCAACATCATCTGGGATCACACCCTGGACGAAGTCCTCGGCGACGGCACCGGCGTCACCGGCATGCGCATCAAAAGCACCAAGGGCGAATCCACCCAGGAAATGGACCTGGCCGGCGTCTTCATCGCCATCGGCCACAAACCCAACACCGACCTGTTCCAGGGCCAACTGGATATGGAAAACGGCTACATCAAAATCCGCTCCGGCCTGGAAGGCATGGCCACTCAGAGCAGCATCCCCGGCGTCTTCGCCGCCGGCGACGTAGCCGACCACGTCTACCGCCAGGCCGTGACATCTGCAGGCTTCGGCTGCATGGCAGCACTTGACGCCGAAAAGTTTCTGGACCAAGACTGAGTTTAACCGAGAAACTTATTCGGAAGTGGTTCAGGGCAGGCACCTCCGAGGCCTGAAAGGCGAGTGGTTACGGATGTCTGAAACTGTGCGGAGCCATGGATGGCGGAGCCCAAGCGCCACACGGACGTGCTCGAGCGTGTTTCAAACATCCGTGACCACTCGCCGACTCCACCAACACTCGAGTACTAACTCCGGACCGAGATGACGTCACTACCCTGGCTAGACCCCGACCAACTCTGGTTCCCCCCCGCCGAACAGGCCCTGGACGACCCCGACGGATTGCTGGCACTGGGCGGTGACCTATCCACCGAGCGGCTCAAACTCGCCTACCGCAACGGCATCTTCCCCTGGTTCAGCGACGACCAGCCCATACTCTGGTGGTCCCCCAGCCCCAGATGCGTCCTTTTCCCGGAAGAGATCCACATCTCCAGAAGCCTCCGGCGCACCCTCAACCGCGGCTATTTCACCATCACCGCCGACCAGGCTTTCCCCCGCATCATCCGCCTCTGCGCCAACACCCGTGCCGAAGGCACCTGGATCACCCAGGATATGATTGACAGTTATGGCCAGCTTCACAAACAGGGGGTAGCCCACTCCATAGAAGTATGGAATCCAAAGGGAGAACTGGCCGGGGGAATGTACGGCCTGGCCATTGGCCGCTGCTTTTTTGGTGAGTCCATGTTTTCACTGGAAACCAACGCCTCGAAAGTATTGATGGTCCATCTGGCCAATCAACTCCGGGATTGGGGCTATCAGATTATGGATTGCCAGGTGGAAAGCGGCCATCTGTTGCGAATGGGTGCGCGAAGTATCCCACGCAGCGAATTTTTATCTATACTCAGGACATGCGTCGACAGTAGTCCGGACCACAGCGACTGGGGCTTCCGGTGGCAGTGGCCCGGCCCGGAGGTGTGAATGAGCAATCTCAGGACCCTGGTGTTTTTTGCCACGCCGGCCCACGACTGCAGTTACCTGCCAGATCGCGAAGCAACCACCATGTTCGTCGACCCGAGGGCCCATGTGGACAAGCGGCTGTACAGCCAACTGACCGCCCTGGGCTTCCGTCGAAGTGGCTCTCATTACTATCGCCCCCACTGCGAAAGCTGCAATGCCTGTGTTCCTGTCAGGCTCAAGGTGGAAGAGTTCCAGCCTGACCGCAGCCAACGCAGGGTTATGAAAAAGAACGCCGATCTTAGTTGCCGCATGGTCAAGGCAACCTTTTCGGAACTGTATTACAGCCTCTACGCCCATTACATTGAACAACGGCACTCTGACGGCGACATGTACCCACCCTCCCGTGAACAGTTCATGTCGTTCCTGGTGGAAGGCGCCACCGATTCCTGGTTTGTCGAAATCATGGACGGAGACAACCTGGTGGGCCTGGCCGCCGTGGACATGCTGGACGAAGGCCTGTCCGCCATCTATACCGTATTTGATCCTGCCTACGAAAGCCGAAGCCTGGGCACCTTTGCGGTGCTTTGGCAGATAGAGGAAGCAAAACGGCTGGGGCTTCCGCACCTGTATCTGGGGTATTGGATCGAAGAATGTCGGAAAATGAACTATAAAACACGATTCCGCCCGATCGAAGCGCTTCGGGACGGGCAATGGCACACCATGGAAGTGAACTGATTTTGCCAAATGGCGGTAAATCAGGCAGAATTGCGCAATTTAAAATCACAGCAAGCCAATTTACGAGGTTTTTACTGAATGGCGAAGTCCGATGCTATTGAAATGGAAGGCGTTATTGTTGATACGCTTCCAAACACCATGTTCCGGGTTGAACTCGAAAACGGCCATATTGTGACCGCTCACATTTCTGGCAAGATGCGCAAGAACTATATCCGTATTCTGACAGGCGACAAGGTCAAGGTAGAACTGACCCCCTACGACCTGAGCAAAGGACGCATCGTGTACCGCGCCCGCTGATAGCTGTATGAGACTTGAAAGCCCCGAATATCGGGGCTTTTTATTTTCAGGCCCTTCCATGCCAGGCCGCTACTCCCGATTGTCCGCCGAGCATTCCATCGCGCCTGGATTGGTATAACACCGCACCTTCCGCAGTATCGTCATCATGTCGTCATGGTACACACCCGCAGCCAGCATGCCCGAGTCTTCCGTGGACTGCTGCATATCAATCCTCACGCTGCGCAACATTTCCTGGTAACCCCGGACGGCTTCGGGTGAAATCTTGACCCAGCGCTCCTCGGGAATCGACCGTTCGTACTGCCTCACAATGCGCATGGCCTCCGGGTAGAGCCTGGACATGATCCGCCGTGACTTCCTGACAAAAGCGTCGTCGAACTCATCCGCCCGGGCGATCAACTGAACGGTTACCTGCCCTACCGGATAATCGACAATACCACCTTTGCTGCCCATGCCCCGGAACATCTCCAGCACCTCGTAGGCAGCCGCCGGCGCATAACTGATATCAGCCTCGCCGGAATTGAACAGGCTGGCAAAGTCGGAAATTTTCGCCGCAACCGGCACCGCGCCAACATACTCAACCATATGACGGGCATCGTGGTGCCCCTCGAACACCGTGATGCGCTTTCCCTCCAGAGCCTCCACGTGGTCAATCGCCCGGTCGTTCACGAACAGGTAAGCCGCTCCCATCGGCGTCACACCCAACACCTCGTAGCCATTCTGCTCAAGATGACGGTCAACCCTGGGGCTGGCCAGAATATGGAGCAGCACTTTCAGGTCTTCATAATAGGGAATCGCCCCGATGGCACTGATGGAGCCTGAAAAATCGTTGAATTTACGGGCGCCCATATCGGTCACCGCGACAATGTCGCAACGCCCGGCTCTTAAATCTGCGACGGCCTGATCTTCATCGGTGTAGGGACGCATGTTAAGGCCTACGCCGGCCAATGCGGCCTTGCGGTGGTAATCCTGCAACGTACGGTAGACAAATCCACTTGCTCCGGCGACATCAAATACACAGAACTCACGGCGCTCACTCGCGCCGGCATTGCTCCAGCCGGAAAGCCCGAGCACAACCAGCAAAAGCATGGATAACGCTTTCATTTCCCGGTTCTCCTTATCATTGTTGTTTCACGGAAACACAGACCACGGCGCGTACGCGTCAGGTAATCTGACTGTCAGACAACAATTTGACAGAGAAGCGGAGCAATTGGATTGACGACAATGTCAGGGCTGGCCCTTCAACAGAGTCAATTGATGGTCGGCCAGTGACAAAAAAGGCCATGCTGTTTCCAGCATGGCCTTTCCAGGAGGAGAAGAATCGCTCAGGGCTGCTTACACAGCCTCAGCCGGTTCGTCCTCATACTCGAACTCCAGTTCACCATCCTTGAGGTGAATGTGGACATCACCACCATGCTCCGACAGCCGGCCGAACAGGATCTGTTCCGCCAGGGGCCGCTTGATCTTGTCCTGGATCAGGCGAGCCATCGGGCGTGCCCCCATGGTGACATCGTAGCCCTTCTCGGCCAGCCATTCCTTCGCGGCGTCGTCAACGTGGAGCACCACGTGCTTCTCGTCCAACTGCGCCTGCAATTCCGTGAGGAACTTGTCCACCACGTGGGTGATGGTGGCCGGCTGGAGATCACCGAACTGGATAATGCCATCCAGGCGGTTGCGGAACTCCGGCGTAAAGGTCTTGGATATGATTTCCATACCATCCGTGCTGTGGTCCTGCTCGCTGAAGCCAATGGAACGGCGGGCCATGCTTTCAGCACCGGCGTTGGTGGTCATCACCAGGATCACATGACGGAAATCCGCCTTACGACCGTTATTATCCGTGAGCGTACCGTGATCCATCACCTGCAGAAGCAGGTTAAAGACCTCCGGATGAGCCTTCTCGATCTCATCCAGCAACAGCACACAATGCGGATGCTTGCTCACGGATTCCGTCAGCAGACCACCCTGGTCATACCCGACATAGCCCGGAGGCGCACCGATCAACCTGGACACGGTATGCCGCTCCATGTACTCGGACATGTCGAAGCGCACCAGCTCGATACCCAACACCTTGGCCAGTTGCTTGGTGACTTCGGTCTTGCCCACACCCGTGGGGCCGGCAAACAGGAAGGCACCTTCCGGCTTCTCCGGCGCCTTCAGGCCGGCACGGGCCAGCTTGATGGCGGTGGACAATGACTCGATAGCCGGATCCTGCCCGAAGACCACCATCTTGAGATCCCGCTCCAGATTGCGCAGCAGGTCCTTGTCGCTGGTGGATACGTTCTTCGGCGGGATGCGGGCGATATTGGCCACCACATCCTCGATTTCCGACACGTCGATTGTCTTCTTGCGTTTGGCCACCGCCAGCAGACGCTGATGGGCACCGGCTTCGTCGATTACGTCAATCGCCTTGTCCGGCAGGTGGCGATCGGTGATGTAGCGTTCAGACAGCTCCGCCGCCACACGCAGTGCCTGATCGGTGTACTTCAGGTCATGGTGCTTCTCGAAATGGGACTTCAGCCCCTTGAGGATCTGGTAGGTATCCTCAACGCTGGGTTCGTTCACATCAATCTTCTGGAAGCGGCGAGCCAGCGCGCTGTCCTTCTCGAAAATGCCACGGAATTCCTGGAAGGTGGTGGAGCCAATGCACCGGATTTCCCCTGAGCTCAGCATGGGCTTGAGCAGGTTGGAGGCATCCATCACACCGCCGGACGCGGAACCGGCACCGATGATGGTATGGATTTCATCGATGAACAGAATCGCATGCTTCTCTTTCTTCAATTCTGCAAGCAGCCCCTTCAGCCGCTTCTCGAAATCACCCCGGTACTTGGTGCCAGCCAGCAGGGCACCGAGATCAAGTGAATAGACCACCGCGTCAGAAATGATCTCCGGCACCTGGCTATCCACAATGCGCTTGGCAAGGCCTTCGGCAATCGCTGTCTTGCCCACACCCGCTTCGCCCACCAGCAGCGGATTGTTCTTGCGACGGCGAACCAGTATCTGAACCACCCGCTCGACTTCGTGTTCACGTCCGATCAGCGGGTCAATGCGGCCCTGGCGGGCCTGGTCATTCAGGTTGGTTGCGTAGCTTTCCAGCGGACGTGATGCACCGCCTTCTTCTGCGGCTTCATCATGAGACGCCTGATCGTGACCCTCCTGATCTTCGGCACCCTGAACGCGAGAGATGCCATGGGAAACAAAATTCACCACGTCAATGCGGGCGATGCTCTGTTTCTTGAGCACATACACCGCCTGGCTCTCCTGCTCACTGAAGATGGCCACCAGCACATTGGCACCGGTTACCTCCTTCTTGCCAGAGGATTGTACGTGAAATACAGCACGTTGTAGCACGCGCTGGAATCCGAGCGTGGGTTGTGTTTCCCGCTCGCTGTCGTTGCTGGGGATCAGTGGTGTGGTTGAATCCACAAACTCTACGAGTTCTTCCTGAAGCCGGGCCAGGTCTGCACCGCATGCTTTCAGGACGCCCACTGCCGATTCGTTGTCGAGCAAGGCCAGCAAAAGGTGCTCGACGGTCATGAATTCATGACGCTTGTCGCGGGCACTTTTGAAAGCCGCATTCAATGTAATTTCAAGATCTTTGCTCAGCATGGGCCACCCCAAGGTCTATCAGTCCGCACGTTCAATCTCGCAAAGGAGCGGATGTTCGCATTCCGAGGAATACTGGTTCACCTGTGCCGCCTTTGTTTCCGCGATGTCCCGGGTATATACCCCGCATACAGCCTTTCCCTGCGTATGGACGAGCAGCATCACCTGCGTCGCCTTTTCTTCGTTCATTCCGAAGAACTTCATCAACACATCCACTACAAAGTCCATGGGTGTGTAGTCATCGTTCAGAAGCAGAACCCTGAAGCGCGCGGGGCGCTTGAGGGCGGGCTTCTCGGGAGCAACACTGACATCGTCCTGACGTCCTGGCTGTTCGTCCTCCCCCTGATTTAATACTAGTAGAGAATTCTGGATAGTCCGCATGATTCTTTACCGGAAATCGGTGCCTCTGCTTAAAGATGGTTGTCTGCCGCCCGGTTTTCAAGGTACCTCCGGTAACCGGACGTGCGCTGGTTATCAATCTCGCCATGATACAGGCTCCGGCCCCGGTTCAACCATACATTCCGGCTATAACTGCTATTGACTCTGAGCGAATATTGGTCAACAGTACGATAGCAATGTAAAATATTGTAAATTGGCGTAAGAAGCCTATAACAGGCTGCAATCCGTGCAAGGCAAAACGCTCGGCAATAACATCAATAACAAAGACACTGACAGTGAAAGAACAGGGGAGTTCATCATGCCAAGAGGCAAAGTAAAGTGGTTTAACAATGCCAAGGGTTATGGCTTCATTATCGAGGAAGGCTGCAGTGACGATCTGTTTGCTCACTTCTCTTCAGTGCAAATGGAAGGTTACAAAACCTTAAAGGCCGGCCAGGCCGTCACCTTCGATAAAAAGCCCAGCGACAAGGGGATCCACGCGGTCAACATCGTTCCGGAGGAGCAGCCACAGAAGCAGAGTTCCCAAGAGAACGCTTCTGAGAAAACGTCCGGCAGTGACGACGACGTGGAACAGAATCAGGACAGTGGATACCAGGATCAGCCCCGCGCGGCAAACGCTTGACGGCTGACGCCACCACTGCCCAGGCAGATAACACCGGCCCACAATGACCGGCCAGTTAGCCTGTGTTCGGTCGTTCCGCAACCAGATGGGGCGACCGGGCCCTCCTCCCCAACCCCCTCTCTCCCTACTTCTGGCATAATGCGCCTGTTCAAATTCGATTCCCTAAATCAAGGTTCATTTGCCACCATGGCAACGCTGATTCTGTTCAACAAACCGTTCCGGGTGCTTTGCCAGTTCACCGACGAGAAAGGCGGCACGGATGGCACCCTCCGCGCCACCCTTGCCGACTGGCTCAAGATCCCCGCTGTCTACCCTGCCGGGCGGCTTGACTATGATTCGGAAGGTCTCTTGCTGCTAACGGACAACGGGCAACTGCAGCATCAAATTGCCTCTCCCCGGCTGAAAATGCCAAAGACATATTGGGTTCAGGTTGAAGGCGAGATCAGCGAAACGGCACTGAAGAAACTGCGCGAAGGCGTGGAACTCAAAGACGGTAAGACTCGCCCAGCCGAAGTTACGACGATGGCTCCGCCGGAGATCTGGCCCAGAAACCCGCCAGTACGCTACAGAGCATCGATCCCCACGAGCTGGGTGAAGATCACCATCACCGAAGGTAAAAATCGGCAGGTCCGTCGCATGACGGCGGCAGTCGGCTTCCCTACCCTACGATTGGTTCGCTATGGTATTGGAGACTGGACCCTGGACGGGCTTTCGCCCGGCGAATACAGGGCAACATCCGTACATGCGCCTTCGCCCCCGCCTGGAACCGCGGCGCGGAAGGCGGCGAAACCCCGCAAACACGCACCCCGGAGGCGACCCCGCCCATGACCTGGACACCCCACGCCACAGTTGCCGTTATTGTTGAAGATGACCATGGCCGTTTTTTGCTGGTTGAGGAACTCAGCCATGGTCAGGTGGTGCTCAACCAGCCCGCGGGCCACGTAGAGGAAGGCGAAAGGATCCTTGACGCAGCGCAGCGGGAAACCCTGGAGGAGACTGGCTGGGAGGTGGTCCCTGAACACTTTCTTGGCGTCTATACCTACAAGGCCCCCGCCAACGGCGTTACCTACTACCGGTTTTGCTTCTCAGCCAGGGCCCTGGGCCGCGTGACCGATGAGCTGGACGACGGCATTATCGCTGCCCACTGGTTAACACCCGGTGAAATCCGCTCACAGGCCGACAAACTTCGGAGCCCTCTGGTCATGCAATGCATAGAAGATTACCGAAACGGACGCCGCTTTCCCCTGGATGTCATTGTCGAGCCGCAGACGTAACCTGGCTTAAATGCTAGAATCCGCCCCTTTGACCCCGACAGACCCAGACATGACTAAAGCACCTGAAAATACCCGAGTGATTGTCGGCATGTCCGGCGGCGTAGACTCTTCCGTGGCAGCCTGGCTCCTGAAGGACCAGGGTTACCAGGTGGAAGGCCTGTTCATGAAAAACTGGGACGAGGATGACGGCACCGAATACTGCACCGCCATGACCGACCTGGCGGACGCTCAGGCGGTGGCGGAAACCATCGGTATTACGCTGCACACCGCCAGCTTTGCGGCGGAATACTGGGATCGGGTATTCGAGCACTTCCTGTCGGAATACAAGGCTGGCCGGACCCCGAATCCCGATATCCTCTGCAACAAGGAAGTGAAGTTCCGGGCGTTTCTCGATTACGCCATTACCCTGGGCGCTGACTACATTGCCACCGGCCACTACACCCGCCAGCGCCCTCTGAACGACGGCAGTGGCGGAGCCGAACTGCTCAAGGGCCTTGACCCCAACAAGGACCAGAGCTACTTCCTGCACGCCGTCTCTGGCGAACGTATTGCCCGTACGCTCTTTCCGGTGGGCGAGCTTGAAAAACCGGAAGTACGGCGCATTGCCGCCGAACAGGGCTTTATCACCCACGACAAGAAAGACTCCACCGGTATCTGCTTTATCGGGGAACGCAAATTCCGGGATTTCCTCAAACAGTACATTCCCGCGCAGCCCGGAAATATCGAGACCCCCGATGGCCAGGTGATCGGCCGCCATCAGGGCCTGATGTACCACACCATTGGCCAGCGTCAGGGCCTCGGCATTGGTGGCTTGAGTGAGTTTGGCGACGAGCCCTGGTACGTCGCGGAAAAAGACCTGTCCCGCAACGTACTGGTTGCCGTTCAGGGCAAGCATCACCCCCTGCTGTTTTCTCGCGGACTGATCAGCGGACCGGTGGATTGGATTGCCGGCGAAGCTCCGGCTGCGGAGTTCCGCTGCAAAGCCAAGACGCGCTACCGCCAACCGGACCAGGACTGCACGGTAACAGCCCTGGACAACGGGTTCAGGGTTGTCTTTGACGACGCACAGCGCGCCGTCACTCCGGGTCAGTCTGTCGTGTTTTACCGCGACGAGGTCTGCCTTGGTGGCGGCGTTATCGAACAAACTTGGCGGGACGGTGAGCAGACGCCCACAGGAACTGACAACAAGGCGGAAGGAGCCGGCGCATGAGCCGATCGATACACGACCAGACCCTGGCTCTGGCGGGCGTCTTCCAGGCCTCTGCTCTGGTCCAGCAAATAGCCCATTCCGGCCAGTGCGCGGAGTCCAGCTTTGAAACCTGCCTGCGCTCACTGTTCGCCACGCAACCTGAAACGACCCTGGATGTGTTCGGCGGTGAACTGAAGGACCTGCGTGAAGGCCTTTCCACCCTCGCCAGCGTAATGAGCCAACAGAGCAAACAGCAGGACATTGAAGTACTGCGTTACGCCCTGAACCTGATTAACCTCTCTTCCAAGCTTCGTCAAAACAGCGACATGCTGGATGTAATCGGCAGCCGGATCGACCAGGCCCGGCACACCGCAAGCCATTTCGGCTACAGCCACAGCAACCTGATTGCCAACGTGGCGTCGATTTACACGGACACCATCAGCACCTTCCGCCAGCGTATCCAGGTCAGCGGTGAGCCCACGATTCTTCAACGCGAGGAGAATGCGGCCAAAGTACGTGCCCTGTTACTGGCTGGTATTCGCTCCGCCGTCCTTTGGCACCAGACCGGCGGCCGCCGCTGGCAGCTTATCTTCACTCGTCGCAAGGTCATCATGACCGCCCGGGAATTGGCGGAGAAGGCAAACCGCTCGGTTTACGACTGAATCCCGGCCACCACTGGTGTATCATATGCGCCCCCAGTTTTTCTTTTGACCGTATCTTTGATGACTTGAGAGGTTTTCGATGGAACTCAACGCCCTGACCGCCATTTCCCCGGTCGATGGACGCTATGGCAGTAAAGTCAGCGTTTTTCGTGACATTTTCAGTGAATATGGCCTGATCAGGAACCGCGTGACCGTTGAGCTCCGCTGGCTGCAGAAACTGGCGGCCCATCCCGGCATCACCGAGGTGCCTGCCTTCTCTGCCGACGCCAACCAGTTTCTGGATCGAATGATTTCGGAGTTCAATCTGGCAGACGCGGAACGGATCAAGGGCATTGAACGCACCACCAACCATGACGTAAAGGCGGTGGAATACTTCATCAAGGAAAAGATCTCCGAGGTTCCGGAACTGCACGCCGTTACTGAATTCGTGCATTTTGCCTGTACCTCCGAGGACATCAACAACCTCTCCCATGCCCTGATGTTGCGCGAAGGTCTGGACCACGGCCTGCTCCCGGCCATGGAGCGCATCGTTGACAGGCTGGCGGAGCTGGCCCATGAGCACGCGGAACAACCCATGCTGTCGCGCACCCATGGCCAGACGGCCTCGCCCTCCACCGTCGGCAAGGAACTGGCCAACGTGGTTCACCGCTTACGCCGGCAGGTGAAACAGATTCGCGCCGTGGAGCTGATGGGCAAGATCAACGGGGCCGTAGGCAACTACAATGCCCACCTGTCTGCCTACCCATCAATCGACTGGGCCCAGAACGCCAAGGAATTCATTGAAAGCCTGGGCCTGGACTGGAACCCGTACACCACCCAGATTGAACCCCACGATTACATCGCCGAGCTCTACGACGCCATTGCTCGATTCAACACCATTCTGATTGATCTGGACCGGGATATCTGGGGTTATATTTCCCTGGGCTACTTCAAGCAGAAAACCGTGGAAGGCGAAGTAGGCTCGTCCACCATGCCCCATAAGGTCAATCCAATTGATTTCGAGAATTCTGAAGGCAACCTGGGCATCGCCAACGCCCTGTTCAGCCACCTGTCTGCCAAGCTGCCGATTTCCCGCTGGCAGCGTGACCTGACCGACTCAACCGTTCTGCGCAACCTCGGCGTGGGTTTCGCCCACAGCCTGATTGCCTACGAGGCCTCCCTGAAAGGCCTGGGCAAGCTGGAAATCAACCCGGCACGCCTGGACGAAGACCTGGATCACGCCTGGGAAGTCCTGGCGGAGCCGATCCAGACCGTTATGCGCCGGTACAACATCGAGAAGCCCTACGAAAAGTTGAAGGCGCTGACCCGTGGCAAAGCCATGACACCGGATGTGATCAAGGCCTTTGTGGAGTCACTGGACATTCCCGATGCCGCCAAGGCGGAACTGATGGAACTCACTCCCGGCTCTTACATTGGCAACGCCACGCAACAGGCACGGGATATCTGAACCATGCAACTGCCCGGCGGAATGCCCGCCCAGGAATTCCTGCGGGACTACTGGCAAAAAAAACCACTGGTCATCCGCCAGGCCTTTGCGGGCTTTGAGTGCCCTGTCTCGGCCGACGAGTTGGCAGGACTGGCCTGTGAGGACGCTGTTGAATCGCGGATTGTGATCGAGGACGACAACGGCAAGCCCTGGCAGTTGCACAACGGCCCTTTCGAGCCCGAGCGTTTCAGCAAACTGCCAGACAGCCACTGGACACTGCTGGTTCAGGGTCTTGACCACTGGGTTCCTGACTTTGCGGACCTGCTGGACGAATTCCGCTTCGTACCCAACTGGCGGCTGGATGACATTATGGCCAGCTACGCGCCAAAAGGTGGCAGCGTAGGCCCCCACTACGATCAGTACGATGTCTTCCTTCTGCAAGCCGAGGGGCACCGTCGCTGGACCTTTGGCGGCCATTGTGACCACACCTCGCCGCGCGTGGACGGTACGCCGCTACGAATCCTGAGCAGCTGGGACGGCGAGGAAACGGTAACCCTGGCACCGGGAGACATGCTGTACCTGCCGCCGGGCGTTGGCCACCACGGGGTCGCCGAGGACGACTGCATTACCCTGTCTATCGGGTTCCGCGCGCCTACGGTCGACGATGTACTGACAGGCTTCACCGACTTCCTGTGCAGCCGCTCCGATGCCTCTGAACACCTGGATGATCCGGACCTGAAGGTCCAGGACAACCCCGGCGCCATCAAGCCCGACGTTATCCATCGGCTTGACCGCCTCATCCGCGACCAACTCAGTGATCAACGCCAGTTGGCACTCTGGTTCGGCCAGTACTCAACGGCACCCAAGAGTCTGGAAATCGTTGTGCCCGCGGAAGAACCGGTCACACCAGAGTTGCTGGGCGAGTTGATTGCGGCCGGCAACCCATTGCGCTGGAACGAGGGCTCACGTTTCGCCTACCATGACTTCGAGGACGAAACCGCCCTGTTCGTGGACGGTGAGCAGTTCCTGCTTCGGGGCGACGCACGGCCCCTGGCACCCCTTCTTTGTGCCAGCGCTCGCCCGGACATGGGCGCACTGGCCAGCTTTGCCGGTGACGATGCCATACAGGGTCTTCTGAGCACACTCGTCAACCAGGGCTCTCTGTACTTTGACTGACATCTGACTGAAACCTGGGTGAAGGCAGCATGAACGTACGGGTTCGAAAATACAGCTGGCAACTGGCGCCGGCCGATGTCCGGAACATCCGCCAGTCCGTATTCGTGGACGAGCAAAAAGTCCCACCGGAACTGGAGTGGGACGACACCGACGAAATTGCCGACCACTACCTGATGGTATTACCCGACAACACCCCCGTTGGCGTCGCCCGCCTGTTCTCCACGTTGGAGGAAACGGCACACATCGGCCGCATGGCTATTCTTCCGGCACACCGGGGCAAGGGTCTGGGTGAAGTCCTGCTACGCCATCTTGTCTCCGAAGCCGCAGAGCGTTTCACCGAGCTGCAACTTTCCGCCCAGGAACACGCCATCCCCTTCTACCAACGCTCGGGCTTTCACGTGTGCTCCGACCTCTACGACGACGCCGGAATCCCCCATGTCGACATGCGCTGCCTCGCTCCGAAGCTGGTGAACGACGCCTATTCAACCCGCGAGAACCCCATGTTGTTGGGCGAAGATCGGGACGCCTGGCTGTTTGACCGCGAGAGCACCATGGTAGATCTGATCGACTCCCTGACTGGCCAGGCGCGTCAGCGGCTCTGGCTGTATGACCGGGTGCTGGACCATGATCTCTATGACCGCCTGCGCTTCCGGGAGCTGATATCCGGCCTGGCCCGTCGACATCGGCTCAGTGACGTGCGGCTTCTGATTCACGATGACAAGCCGCTGGTCCAGCGCCGTCACCAGATTGTTGAACTGATGCGCCGCCTGCCCAGCCGGATTGAACTGAGGCTGGTGAACGAGGATTACCCGGTGGACGACCAGCCCTTCCTGCTCGCGGACCGCGAGGGCGTGGTTTACCGGCATGACTTCTACAAGCCGGAAGGCTTTGCAACGTTTGCCAACAGCGGCCGGGTAAAACTACTCGCTGAGTCGTTCCAGCGCATGTGGGATGCAGGAAGGAGTTCTCTGGAACTGCGAGAACTACCGCTCTGAGTGGCGGATACCGGGCACCCCGGTGGATTCAAACTGTGCTCCGAACGGGGCAAATTCCGCGTCTACCTCTTCCGCCACTTCGGCAATCAGCTTACGTAACCACTGGTGATCCGTGTTGTGTTGCAACAGCGGGCTCCAGGCCATTTTGAGCTCGAACGGTGGTATCTCGAACGGTGGCACTTTAACCACCAGGTTGGCGTTGTCTTTCTGCAACCAGGCCGCCCGGCATGGCAGCGTGGCGATCAGGTCGTGCTGCTCCGCCAGCAGCATCGCCACCTGGTAATGCCGCGTAAACACGGAAATCTGGCGTTTTCGGCCCATCAGTGACAAGGCCTCGTCCACCCACCCCAGGCGCTGGACGTCTTTCGGGTTCACCCCCACCCCGACACCAAACCCGGTCTTGCTGACCCAGATATGACTGGCGTCCAGGTAGGTATCGAGGGTAAACGGCTCCTTGAGTATCGGGTTACGTGCGTTCATCAGGCAGGCAAAGTACTCCGTCCACAGAGTTTTCTGGTGGAACGACTGGGGGATCTTGTCAAAACGGTTGATCGCCATATCGAGGCGCCCCTGCTCCACGTCGAGGAAGCTCACGTCACTGGGGGTAAGAACATCCAGAGTCACATGAGGCGCTTCCTGACGAATCCGGCGAAGTACCCGTGGCATCAGGCAGGATTCCGCGTAGTCACTGGCCATGATCCGAAACACGCGCTGACTTTCCATAGCCGCGAACGCGGTTTTCTCATGAACCGCCTGCTCAATATCGGACAGAATGCTCCGCACCAGTGGCTGTAGCTCAGTGGCACGCTCGGTTGCGGTCATCCCCTCACTGGTACGAACCAGCAGCGGGTCTCCGAACAGGTCCCGCAGTCGGCGCAGGCCGTTGCTCATCGCGGGCTGGGTAATCCCAAGATGATTGGCGGCTTTGGTGACGTTCCGCTCCCTCAACAGTACATCGAGATAAACAAGCAGATTGAGGTCTACCCGGGAAATGTCCATGACGTGGCCCCTATCGGAAGTAACACGTAAACGGCTTTTATTCACTAGAATAATGGTCAACAGGGTATCAATTCATCGGATTGATATGAAGCTGCAATCTTTCACATTTCAGAACGGAATCATCCGGGGTTTTCTGCTAATCTTCCGTATACTTGCTGGATTTCTCCGGATTTTTTCTGTGGCCGGAGCTGCCAGTGGCCTGTCCATTCAGCCGGAGTGTTTGCAATAAGATGGATACCACAATGATTGTGCTGCTACTGGCGGCTGTCGTTACCGTTTCGATCATTATTATTGTGGCCAGTCAGATGCGAGAGCGCGCACGTATCGAGCGTATTCGTAAAACAACGGCTCTGGAAGACAGCTACAAAAGAGCCGGCCGCCTGCTCTCCGAAATCCCGGGCCAGTATTTCACTGCAGATTTGAAACTGCTATTGATCAAGCGGATGGAGGAGTCTTGCAAAGACCTCCAGGCCCTGAAATCTGATCAGCCCGTTGAAGAACGACTGAGTGCTGTACAACAGCTGAAAAAGTCCGTAATGGACGGCGAAGACAAGCGCACTCCGATCAAGATCGACTCCCCCGAAAAATCCACCTATGTCCAGGAGCTGCTGCAAAATCTGTTCAAGATGATCGAGGGCATGCACAAGGCCGGCAAGATTGATAGCGCCACCGCCAAGAAAAACCTGAAGTTCGTGTTGTTCCTGGTGCACAAGACCCACGCCGACCTGCATGTGTTCCAGGCACGCGATTATGTGAAGCAGAACCAGATTCGAAAGGCCATTCACGCCTATCATCTGGCCAGTACCGAAATGGGCAAGTCCAGGGACAACCCGATGGCCATGAAAGCCGTGAAAAGTTTCCGTACCCGCATCAAGGAACTGGAAGCCATCAAGGGGGACGAAGAACACGGTGCCGCGGCCGCGGGCCAGTCAAGCCTGGACAAGGAATGGGATACGTTCCTCCACGACGATGAGTGGCGCAAGAAAGCCGACTACGACGACTAGGCGCCAACTGGCGCCCCGCGAAAACCACCGAAACGTTACAACAGGGACCGTGAAACGCCGTGACAACTGCATTCCAAAAGCGGCTATCCTATCGCCTGACCCGTGACACCGTTTTAATCGCAATGGTATTGGGCCTTGTGCTCAACATTGTCCAGGTCACTCTCGATTATTTCAGCGCCAGGGACTCCATGGAGCAGGAGATCCGTGCGCTCATCGAAATCAGTCACAGCCCCGCTTCGCAGATCGCCTACAACATCGACATCCGGCTTGCGGAAGAGCTTCTTGATGGCTTGCTTCGCCATCCCGCAACCATCGACGCCCGTATTATCGATAACAATGGCCAAACCATGGCTGCGGCGAGCCAAAGCAGCCCGGATTCGCGCTATCGGTGGATCAGCGACCTGCTCTTTGGTGACAGCCGCGTATTCAGTCAGGAACTGGTGGTACCGCAGCTGAGCGACCTCTCCCTCGGGAGCCTCACGGTCACCATCGATACCTACCACTACGGCCTGCTGTTCCTCCAACGCGCGGGCTATACCGTCATCAGCGGCCTGCTGAAAAGCCTGGTGCTGACTGCTGCACTGCTGTTCATTTTCTTCTTTGTGCTGACCCGGCCCATGCTGAACGTCATCGGTGCTCTGAGCCGGGTCAAGGCTGAAACGCCTGAGAAGGTCCGGCTTCCTGTGCCGGAGAATCATCGTGAAGATGAGATCGGGCTGATGGTGGGTGTCATCAACCAGCATCTGGAAACCATCGATTCCAGCCTCGCACAGCTCAGGATGGCCGAAAGTGCGATGAAGAACTACTCCAGCCAGCTGGAACAGGAGGTGGAAGACCGCACTCGGGAAATTTCCGAGAAGAACGATGCCTTGCAGCGAGGCAACCGCGCCCTGGTTCGCGCCAAAGAGGACGCTGTACGCCGTGCCAGAGCCCGTGCCAATTTCCTGGCCAGCATGAGCCATGAGATACGCACACCACTCAACGGTGTTCTGGGGATGTTGGGCCTGGCGCTGGAAGGCGACATGGAACAGGCACAACGAAACCGGTTGGAAATTGCGCTCAATGCCGGCCAGAGTTTGCTCGGTCTGTTAAACGACATCCTGGACATCTCCAAGGTCGAAGCCGGGAAATTGAGCCTGGAGAACATCCCGTTTTCACTCCGCAACCTGGTGGAAGAATGTGCGACACTGCATGCCCAACAAGCCAGGCGCAAGAATATTGACGTTGTGGCGGACATCGACTGTGACCTGCCCGAAAGCTTTCTTGGCGATCCCACCCGAACTCGGCAGATCCTGAACAATCTGCTCAGTAACGCTATTAAATTCACCGAGCAAGGCTTCGTCCGCATCCACGCCACCCGCTACAACGGCAACGTACGCATTGACGTTGTCGACACCGGTATCGGCATGTCCAAGGAAGGGCTGCACAGGATATTCTCACCCTTCTCACAGGCTGACAGTGACACTACCCGGCTCTATGGCGGCACTGGCCTGGGCCTGACACTGTGTCGTCAACTGGTGGAGCGGATGCATGGCCAGATCCTGGTAGATTCCGAGGAGCACGAAGGCACACACTTCACTGTGAACCTGCCCCTGCCGGTTCACGATGAGCAGGAAAGCCAACCGTCGATGCCGGCTATTCCAGGCCTACTTCAGCAGGTAGGCGTCGATATCGGGATGCCCCGGGACTATCCGCACCGCACGCCCATCGAGCATCAACTGAGAGCCTGGGGCATTCCACTGCGCGAGGCGGCACCCGACGGAGAGGGAATTCTGATGATCGCCGCCAACGAAAGCGACGAGACCGCGGCACAACTGGCATCGTCCTGGTCCGGCACCGGCATTATTCTGGTGGACCGGGACGGCTCCGCCCATCCCACCAAAGATCGTCAGATACTGTCGATGCCACTCAGACGTGAGCAGTTGTACCGAACACTGTGCAGGGCCGCTGGGCTGGACATCGGGGACAGGGCAAGAATCATCGCAACCCCGGCTGGCGTGTCACGCACGCTGAATCTTCTTCTGGTCGAAGACAACCAGGTAAATCAGGTGGTCGCCAGCAGCATGCTGAAAAAGCTGGGCCACACCGTCACCCTGGCCGAAAACGGCAAGCAGGCACTGGAAGCCTTGCAGCAAGGCGAAAGGAGATTCGATATTGTACTGATGGATTGCCAAATGCCGGTGATGGACGGCTATGAGGCCACCCGCAACATTCGTGAAAACCCTGAGTGGCAGGATCTGCCAGTGATCGCGGTCACCGCCAACGTCATGCAGGGAGACCGGGACGACTGCCTCGAGTCCGGCATGAATGACTACATCACCAAACCTTACAATCGTGCCGACCTGAAATCCATTATTGACCGCTGGGCGCCTCCCCAGCCTCCAGAAGACTGAGGACAGATCGCAGCTCTTCCCTCAATTCCACAATGCGCTCCTGATCAATGCCCGTACCACACAACAGGCGGCCGGGAATGTCCCGAGCCTGCTGGCGCATGGCACTGCCCTTCTCAGTGGGGGCGACCGTAACCACTCGCTCATCGGTGGTATCCCGCAAACGGGTTACCAGATCACGCTCAGCCAGACGTTTGAGCAGCGGCGTCAGGGTTCCGGAATCCAGGCGCAGTCGTTTACCCAGGTCAGACACCCTGACCGTCTGTCCGTTCTCCCCGGCTTCCCACAACACCAACATGACCAGATACTGCGGATAGGTCAGATTCAGTTCCGCCAGCAGCGGACGATAGCGGGCGGTTATTGCCCGGTTGGCGGCGTAGAGGGCAAAACAGAGCTGATTATCCAGCGCCAGGACGTCGTCTTCGTCAGTCATGGTTCACAGTAACGCTTCAATGTCGGCGCGAATGGCAGACGGCTTGGTGGTCGGCGGGTAACGACGCACCACTTCACCCTCACGATTCACCAGGAACTTGGTGAAGTTCCATTTTACAGCTTCCGATCCCAACAGCCCCTTGGCACTGTGCTTCAGGTACTCAAACAGCGGGTGGGCATTAGGGCCGTTGACGTCAATCTTTGCGAACATGGGAAAGTCCACGCCGTAGTTAAGGCTACAGAATTCGCTGATGGCCTTGTCGTCCGCCGGGTCCTGATTCCGGAACTGGTTGCAGGGGAAACCGAGCACTTCGAGGCCTTTTTCTTTCAGCTCGACGTACAGGGACTGCAAACCCTCGAACTGGGGAGTGAAACCGCATTTGCTGGCCGTGTTTACGATCAACAGAACTTTGCCACGGAACTCATCCAGGGAATGCTCCTCACCGCGAATATCGGCCGCGTTAAAGTCGTAGATGCTTTGCGTGCTCATTACATTCCTCCCTTGTATTTTTCGCTATTATATTTTGCACAACCCTATTTACAACTGATTCCGTCACGGTTGTCACGCTCAGTTCATGGAATCTGTGAGCTTTGGGCGTTAAATCTCCGCATTTGTGCCACAATTCATCACAATTGGCCTGTTGCCGCCGGCCGTTGCTCCGCTAGAATACAGGCTTGTCTTTGAAACATGGCACTTGTCATCTTACCGATCTAAGGAAATACCGGGCTTATGCAGAACTATCTCAAATCCGCCAAGCTGGATAACGTGTGTTACGAGATACGTGGCGTGGTTCTGCGTGAAGCCCGTCGGCTGGAGGAAGAGGGCCACCGGGTTCTCAAGCTCAATATCGGCAACCCAGCGGCTTTCGAACTGGACGTTCCCGAGGAAATCCAGCAGGACGTTATTCACAACATGCCCCTGGCCCAGGGGTATGTGGAATCAAAGGGGTTGTTCTCTGCGCGTAAGGCGGTGATGCACTATTGCCAGCAACGTGGCATCGACAAGGTGGATATCGACGATATCTACCTGGGCAACGGCGTCAGCGAAATGATCGTGATGTCCATGCAGGCCATGCTCAATACCGGCGACGAGGTTCTGATCCCGGCCCCTGACTATCCGCTCTGGACGGCCGCCGTGACCCTGTCCAGTGGCAAGCCGGTTCACTACCGATGCGACGAGCAACAGGACTGGTTCCCGGATATCGACGATATCCGCAAAAAAATCACCCGCCGCACCCGGGCTATCGTGCTTATCAACCCCAACAACCCCACCGGCGCCGTGTACTCCCGCGAATTGCTGGAACAGGTGGTGGAACTGGCGCGGCAGCACAACCTGATCGTGCTGTCAGATGAGATCTACGACAAAATCCTGTACGACGGCACTGAACACGTCCCCACCGCGTCACTGGCGGATGACGTGCTGTTCTTTACCTATAACGGCCTGTCCAAGAACTATCGTGCCGCCGGTTACCGTTCCGGCTGGATGATTATCAGCGGCGCCAAACACCGCGCGCGGGACCTGATCGAGGGCATCGAAATGCTCTCCAACATGCGCCTGTGTGCCAACGTACCGGCACAGCTGGCCATCCAGACCGCACTTGGGGGCTACCAGTCAATTGAAGACCTGGTGGCACCGGGCGGTCGCCTGTTCGAACAACGGGAGACCGCCTGGAACCTGCTCAATGATATTCCAGGCGTCAGCTGTGTGAAGCCCAAAGGCGCTCTATATCTGTTTCCAAAGCTGGACCCAAAGCGCTTCCCCATCGTCAATGACGAAAAGCTGGTACTGGACCTGCTGCTGCAGGAGCGCATCCTCCTGGTTCAGGGTTCCGCCTTCAACATCGACGACAAGCAACACCTGCGCGTGGTCTTCCTACCCCGCGAGGACGCCCTTGAGGATGCCATGAAGCGTTTGGCACACTTCCTGTCGTCTTACCAGTTGTGAAGGGGGCTTGATGGCGGACATTCATATCGAAGAGTTCTACAAGGACGCCGCAATCGCCCTGGTTCAGCTCTACAATGCCTTTCCCCGCCGGGTGAACCTGTTTGTGGAAGACATTGCTGGCCCCGACGAACCAGACGAGTTCGGGCTCCACAGCAAGCGGCACATGGCCTGCTTCGGCACCCTGCTCTGGTTAGCTGAGGAAGGCCTGCTCCGCTACGTGGATACCATCCGCCAGGAAGCCCTGGACCAGGCCGTTCTGACCCAGCGGGCGTTCGTGCGCCTGAGTTCGCCTGCCAGCCCAGATCTGCATGAAGAAAACAACTCTGAAAGCAGCCAGAACCTGCCACCGGCTATCCGCGAGGATTTTTCCACGCACATACACATGCTTCGCAACGCCCTCCGAAGCGGTAGCTCCGCAAAAATCAGCCGCGTAATGCAGGCGACGTTCTTTTGCGACCGGTCCGATCATTAAATTGGCGTAAACCTGTTGAACATGGCCACACTGGCCACATATAAATACCCAGACACAAACCGCGGTCTGCGGCCGACGATTCAACAAGGGATTCAAGATGCGTATTCTGCTGTTTCTTGCCACCAACCTGGCCGTCATTCTTGTCGCCAGTTTTACCCTGAAACTTCTGGGTGTTGACAGCTATCTCGCTCAGAACGGTATCCAGTACGGTTCGCTGCTTGCCTTCGCTGCGGTCTTCGGCTTTGCCGGCGCCATTGTATCGTTGCTGATTTCCAAGCCCGTGGCTAAGTGGAGCACCAAGGCAAAGGTGATCGAGTCGCCGCGTACGCCGGCTGAGCGCTGGCTGGTAGACACCGTTCGCGAGCTTTCAGAAAATGCCGGCATCGGTATGCCGGAAGTCGCCATTTTCCCGGCTTCACAATCCAATGCTTTTGCCACCGGCTGGAACAAGAACAACTCGCTGGTAGCCGTCAGCGAGGGGCTGCTGCACCGCTTTAACAAGGAGGAAATTCGTGCGGTCCTGGGCCACGAAATAGGCCACGTGGCCAACGGCGACATGGTAACCCTCGCGCTGATTCAGGGTGTGGTGAACACGTTCGTGATTTTTGCGTCCCGCGTGATCGGCTCGTTTGTTGACCGCGTGGTGTTCAAGAACGAAAGCGGGCATGGTATCGGCTTCTTCGTGGTCAGTATCGTGGCGGAAATCGTGCTGGGCATTCTTGCCAGTACCATTGTGTTCTGGTTCTCGCGTCGCCGGGAATACCGTGCCGACATCGCTGGCGCGCAACTGGCAGGCCGTGGCGCCATGATCAACGCCCTGGCGCGGCTGAAACAGGAAAGCGAAGTGCCTGATCAAATGCCCGACAGCCTGCAGGCGTTTGGCATCAATCGAGGTGCAAGGGCGGGCATCAGCGCCCTGTTCATGACACACCCGCCGCTGGACAGCCGGATCGAGGCTCTGAAGAGCGCGCAGCTGTAATCGGCGCGAACAGGCGCGTTCGAAGGAACGTCAGAGCTTCAGCTTGAAGCCAAGGGCCCGGAAAGTATCCTGCATGGATTTACTGGTGCCCTTGAGCTGGATCTTCAAACTGGAAAACTCCCGCCGGACCGGATAATCCCGGCGCAACCGGTCAAAGGCCTGCGCCCGATCCTCCGGCGGCAACGCCATTGCCAGCCGCATGCGAGCGTCATCCTGGCGCGGATCGTAGCAGGACCGTATGGCAATATTGGCTGACGCCATTTCTTCTGCAGCACTGGTAAAGGAGAGTTTGCTCAACGCTGGTTCTGGCAGGAACTGACCAGCCTTCTTGCGGGCGGGCAGTCCCATATAGCGACTCAGCGCCTGGTACACCACCTCACTACCCTGCACCTTGCCCTCCAGGCTATAGCCTGCGATATGGGGAGTGACAAGCCATACTTTTTCCACCAGTTCAGCGTTAACCCGGGGCTCATGCTCAAAGACATCCAGTACCACTGTAGGCGCGTTTGGCGCTTCCAGACGCGCCAGCAAGGAGGAGGTTTCAATAACTTCGCCCCGGCTGGTATTGATCAGCAACTGGTCTTCAGTCAACGAAGACAATCGTTCCTGCCCGAACATATGAAGCGTTGCGTGCTCTCCCTCGCGGGTCAGTGGCGTGTGCAGTGTTACCACGTCGCACGCCATGGCCTCGTCAAGACTGACAAATTTCTCGCCTTCGTCGCCTTCCCGTTCGGCCCGTGGCGGGTCACAAAGGCGCACATTGAAACCGAGCCTGTCCAGCTTGTGTGCAAGCTCTCCACCTACATTGCCGGCACCCACGATACCAACACTGAGTTTTGACCAATCCGCCACGCCACGCTTTTCCGCGTGCAGTGAGATCACTGACAGCACGTACTCAACCACACTGTTGGCGTTGCAGCCGGGCGCCGCCGAAAACGCGATCCCACTGGATTCAAGCCATTTCTGATCAACATGGTCGGTACCGATGGTACAGGTTCCAACGAAGCGGACCCGGCTTCCTTCAAGCAACGCCTGATTGACCCGAGTGACCGAACGCACCAGCAGGATATCCGCATTCTGAACATCCGCAGCAGACATCGTGCGCCCGGACACTGGTCGTATCTCTCCGATATCGCCAAAAAACGATTCCAGTAAGGGTATGTTCTCGTCCGCTACTATCCGCATGATCCTGCTTCCCAACCTGTTAGTTCCTGCGTTGACGCTGGTTTCCGCCACGTCCACCCTGGCTGCGGTTGCCTTGGGGACGCCGGCCACCACGCTTGCGAGTGATCGGCGGTTTGGCGAGTTCGGTCGTCAGCGCTTCATCCGGCACCGCCGTGGTCAGTTTCTGGCTGATGTAGGACTCGATAGCCGGCAGTGAAAAGGCATCGTCCTCACTGGCAAAGCTGACAGAGACACCGTGCTTCCCTGCCCGACCGGTGCGTCCGATACGGTGAACGTAATCCTCAGCGTTGTCCGGCAGATTATAGTTGAATACGTGGGTTACACCGTCAACGTGGATACCACGACCGGCGACATCCGTGGCAACCAGCACCTGAATGGTGCCATTCTTGAACTGTTCCAATGTCTTCAGCCGCTTGTTCTGGGCGATTTCCCCTGACATCAGCGCGACCTTTACGCCCTGGTTGCGAAGGTCCTCATCCAGGTCACGACACTGGTCACGACGGTTCGCAAAGACGATGGCTTTTTCCACCTCGGAGCGCTGAAGATAGTTGACCAGTACCGGCAGTTTTTCATCCTCGCCCACCAGGTAGACAGTCTGCTTAACTCGTTCGGCGGTCTTCTGTTCCGGTTCGATCTCGACGAATTCCGCACTTTTGGTCCACATCGAGGCGAGGTTGAGGACGTCCTGGTTAAAGGTGGCGCTGAACAGCAAGGTCTGACGCTCTTCCTTTGGCGTGCACTTGCGGATAATGCGCTTCACATCAGGAATAAAGCCCATGTCCAGCATCCGGTCCGCTTCATCCAGAATCAGGATGTCGAGCTGGTCGAGAAAAACGTCCTGAGAGCCCAGGAAATCAATCAGCCGGCCCGGGGTTGCCACCAGTATGTCAACAATCTCGTTCTGGAGCTGATCGCGCTGTTTATCGTAGTTCATACCACCCACCACGGTGACCACATTATGGCCCGTGTAGCCGCATAGTTGCTCGGCGTCCTTGGCGATCTGCATGGCCAGTTCACGGGTTGGCGCCAGGGCCAGAACCCGGGGTTCCGAGGCGAACCGGTCCTCTTTCGGAATCGGCGTTTCCAGCATGCTCTGGATAGCAGTGATCAGGAATGCGGCGGTTTTACCGGTGCCAGTTTGAGCCTGGCCGATCAGGTCCTGGCACGCCAGGGTGAACGGAAGAGTCTCTGCCTGGATGGGTGTGCAATGCTCAAAACCGATATCGGTGATGGCATCGAGCACTCGCTGGTCAAGGTTGAGATCCTTGAAGAAGGTTTTGCCGGCTTCGGGTGCGTCAGATGTCATGTTGCTTCAATCTACCTCAGTGTCTGTGGCGGAATCGTCGGGCATCAGGCGCCTGGTCTCTTTCTTCCAGACTTCGTTAAAATCAGCCGCGGTTCCGTAAAATGTCTTGAGCGTCTCGAAAAACAGGCCCGCGCGGGCCGGCATGCCGTGCTCAAGGTAATAATCTGCCTGCGCCCGCACATTCCTGCGAAAGGCGTTCTCATCCCATGCCCCGCAACCGGAGAGATTGTCGACGCTGATGTGGAAACGTGTGCCCGATGCGGCAGAGAACAGCCATTCCAGGGCCTGCGGCTTGATTTCAGCCTTTTCAAAGGCTTGCTGCTGCGCCTCGTCGCGGCCATCGGGACAGTACCAGTAGCCAAAGTCCCGAAGTGTGCGCCGGTGCTCACCGGCGATACACCAATGACTGATTTCATGCAGAGCACTGGCATAATAACCGTGAGCAAAGATAATCTGTGCGTAACTGCCAGACGCCGTTGCGGGCAGGTATTCAGGCTCATCGCTGCCCTTGACCAGAACGGTCCGGTAATCCTCCCGGAACAGGTCACTGAACAGCATGATAAGATCATCAGGATCGTGTTTCATGGGACGGCTATTGTGCGACTTTAGACCGTTCAATACCAGAGGGAACTTTTGCCTGACAAATGAGTCCATTGCAACCTTGGGATGCAGGGTTTCAACAGACACTGAGACCACGCAGATATTTCCAGAACCAGCTACGGTAATCCATTGACTATGACCGGCAACAACACAGCCTCACGCAGTAGTGCTCTCCATCGGGTGCTGAGCCGCTTTTTAGTGTTTCTGGCACTGTCCGCCGTATCGCTGTTCGCGTCCGCGGCAGGCAATTCGCTGTTCGGCGGCAGCAACGATTTCCTTCCGGTGGACGAAGCCCTGCCGTTCAATTACACCGTCGATACCGGCGCTATTGTGCTGTCCTGGGACGTCACCCCTGAACACTACCTCTATAAAGGCCGCATCCAGGTAAGCAGCAAAACAGACGGCGTCACCCTGGGTGAACCTGATTTCTCCTACACCGGTACCGATACGGAGGATGAGTTCTTCGGCAAGGTCACGGTCTTCTACGACCCGGTTCAGGCACGCGTCCCGGTCAATCTTCCGGAAGGCGTCCGCGAGGCGGAGCTTCAGGTTACCTACCAGGGCTGTGCCAAGGCAGGCCTGTGCTACCCGCCGCAAACCCGTGACGCGCTGTACTACGCCAGCGCCGGAAGCAACGACGCCCCCGTTCCTGCCGGCATGTCCGGCTCTTCGGGGTCATCAGGCAATGCCCAGTCATCGTCAACAAATGCACCCACGGATACATCCTCGGCGACCGGGCTCGCCGGCTTTTTGGCCAACCAGTCTGTCCTGGTCATCGCGGCCCTGTTTCTGCTACTTGGGCTGGGGCTGACCTTTACACCCTGCGTCCTACCCATGGTGCCAATCATTTCCTCACTGGTGTCCAGTCGCAACACCAGCACCACCGCCCACGCGCTGCTGCTTTCCGGCAGCTATGTCCTGGGTATGGCACTGACTTATGCCGCAGCGGGTGTGATTACCGGGTTACTGGGTGCCAGTTTCAACCTTCAGGCACACCTGCAGTCGCCGTGGGTGCTGAGCGTTTTCGCGGCACTGTTCGTGGTATTTGCCCTCTCCATGTTCAACCTGTTTGAGATCCAGCTTCCCCGGTTTATCCGGGAACCGCTCAACGATGCCAGCCATCGCCTGACCGGCAGCCGCGTGGTCAGCATCTTCGGCATCGGCGCGCTGTCAGCACTGATCGTTTCACCCTGCGTGTCGGCACCGCTTGCTGGCAGCCTGCTTTACATCAGTACCACCCAGGATGCCGTCATTGGAGGCGTTGCCCTGTTCGCCCTTGGGCTCGGCATGGGCATTCCCCTGATACTCGTGGCGGTGGGTGGCCGCAAACTGTTGCCTTCCACCGGTCCCTGGATGAACGTGGTTAAGGCCTTCTACGGCGTCATGCTGCTGGCGGTTGCAATCTGGTTGGTGGAACGGCTGGTACCAGCCTGGCTGGCGCTGACACTCTGGGGGTTACTGATTGCCGTGACTGGCGTGCAGCTCGGAGCCTTCGATGCCGCAAAGGCTGGCTGGGAGCGCACTCGCAAAGGCCTCGGCCTGGTGATGTTTGCCTACGGTATTGCGCTCTTGGCCGGCGCGGTGTCTGGCGCCAATGATCCAATGAAGCCATTAGCGCCGTTCACGGCAGCCAACCCGGCGGTTGCGGGTGGCTCTGCCTCCCAGATGGCCCACGCCCAGTTCCTCCGCCTGGAATCGCCCGCCGATATTCGCAATCAACTGGCCCAGGCCAAACGAAACGGCACCCCGGTCATGCTGGACTTCTACGCCGACTGGTGTATCTCCTGCAAGGTTATGGAGCGGAACGTTTTCAGCAATGACTCTGTGATCCAGGCGCTGTCACCCTACACACTGCTGCAACTGGACATGACGGACAACACGCCCGCCCAGCAGGCACTGCTTGAGGAGCTGGGGCTGTTCGGCCCGCCAGCCATTCTGTTCTATGGCAACGATGGGGCTGAGCTGGAAACCGCCCGGATACTGGGCGAAATGGACCGCGAACAGTTCCTCGGCCATCTGAACGCACTGGACATGTCGGGCGGCTCCTGACAGCCTTCAGTCACTCCCCTCGTCGGATGAAGTAAACAAATTCCTGGTCATCCTCGGCGCTGTACACCAGCTCGTGATTCAGGAACTGGCAGAACCTCGGTATATCCCGGGTTGTTGACGGGTCCGTGGCAACCACCTTCAAGACGCCCCCTATACTGATATCCACGATTCTATTATGCAGCAGCATGACGGGTTCGGGGCAAAACAGTCCCCGGGCGTCCAGCTCTGCATCGTGTTCCGGTTGTCCCAATGTTCTTCCTCCTGCGATTCCACCTGAATTTTGGAAAATACGTGCTAAATTATTGTTTATAGATGTCAAAAAACAAAACGAGGTAAACAATGATCCGGGTGCTGATTGAACGTCATATTGCTGAAACACTCGAATCCGCCTACGAGGACAGATCCCGCAAGGTCCTTCAGAACGCCGTAAGCGCCCCCGGCTTCGTTTCCGGTGAAACGCTGGTCGATACCCACGACTCCAACCATCGCCTTACCCTCTCCAACTGGCGCTCCGAAGCCGACTGGCAGCGCTGGTTCCTCTCAGAGGAACGCCGGGAACTGATGGCGGAGCTGATTCCAATGATGGACCGGGACGAGATTATCACCGTGTGGCAGCATAGCTAAAGCACGCTATTTACAGGCGCTCAGTCCCTGCGTTCTATGAAGCAGGTGATCTCCTCACGATCGTGGTAGAGGTGACGGGCCCTCAGCAGGAAGTTCATTTCCGTCTGTGCAAGGCCTTCTTCCAGGATGTCCTTGCACACCAACCACTCGTCGTATCGTTTTTTCATCGGTAGTTTCAGATTGAAAACGGTATAGCGACAAAGCTTGGCAGACAGCCAATGCACGACCATCTCCGAGGTTCGGCGTGGATGGTCGACGATATCGCACACCATCCAGTCCACACCGCGCCGGGGCCTCCATTGATAACCATCTGCCTCAATATGCTCTACGTGTCCGGAAGCCATCAACTCAGCGTTCATGGGCCCATTATCAACGGCGGTCACCATCATACCCTGCCGGACCAGTTGCCAGGTCCAGCCACCGGGAGCAGCGCCCAGATCCACAGCCTGCTTGCCGCTTCCCAGGTAGTCCAGTTCCTGGCCCGGGGGCAGGAACACCTTCCACGCTTCTTCCAGTTTCAGCGCCGATCGGCTGGGGGCGGACGCGGGCAGTCGAAGCCTTGGTATACCACTGACGTAACGCGCACGATTGCTGGCCAGGCTGAACCCGACGATGGCGCGTTCAAACCCCGTCAGCAACACTTCAAGCCGTGCCGGCGACTCAGCTTTCGAATCCTTCTCCAGTAATCCGGCGCCCCTGAGCGCTTTCGACAGTGGGGAAACCCATTTGCGGGCGAAGTTGCCGAGGTCTGCGTCAGCGTTGTTTTCGGGAAGACGAATTTCAATACGGGCACAGACAGGAATCGCCCCATCAACGGACCGCAATGCGTCAATAACGGCGCCGACGCGATCCGACGTGGGCAGGGCTACGTCCGCTAAAACCACAAACCAGTCCCTGACAAACACCAGCTGGTCGATGGACAGCCGCTGGACCAGTATCTCCACCTGCCCGGACCCCGGGCAGTGAAAGGTCAGAAATCCCTGGTTTACAGAGGGCTCGAAGTAACCATAGACCCCGCCGCTGGCAGCCGAGTCGGTTAACTCCCGCCCCGCTTCCGTCTCGAACCCGGGACGACAAATTGCAATCAGTTGTTCCATTAGGCACCTGGACAGGGCTTCTCACCAGAAACCCCAAATTTGAATCTGTTTAACATATACACAGCCCGCATTTGTCTACACTATTGGGCTTTCCGCTGGCAGGAATACCTTAATGCCGCTGTACCTGCGCTTTCTGTTCCCACTGATCGGGCTATTACTGGTCACGGACCTGGCACTGGCGACCCATCCGGGAACGACACCCCATTGCCCGGCGCTGGACGCCAACGATCCGGTGCGACGGGAAGCGCTGATGAACCATGTCTGCTTCCTGAGCGCAGCACCTGACACGCCCGCACATCGGGCCAAATCCCCCCGTGAACTGCCGGCGGATATGCAATGGACATCCGCCAGGGGACACGATCTGGTATTCAGCCACACCGATTCGGTGTACTGGGTTCGCCTCAATGTTCGGAATTCCGGCGATAGCCAGAAGCTCTGGTACCTGAAGCTCAATTACCCACTGCTGGATGAAGTAACGTTCTGGCGCTCCAGCGAACTCGTTGAACCAGCCTTGACCACGGGGGACCAGCACCCCTTTCTCTCGCGGGGCATAGATTACCGGTATTTCCTGCTCCCCGTCACGCTCGGCGCTGGCGAAACCCAAACCATCACCTTGCGGATTCAGAGCAGCGGGGCATTGAACGTTCCGCTGTCGCTGAAAACGCCGGAAACGACGATCGCGGAAAGCAACCACCTTACCCTCCTGCACGGCTTCTTCTATGGGGCGTTGCTGGTCTTTGCGGTATTCAACCTGCTGCTCTTTTTCAGTTCCGGCACCGGTTACTACTTCTACAACGCCTTTTACATGGCATCCCTTGGGCTGTTCCTGTTCGCCATGGGCGGTTTCGCCAACCAGTATTTCTGGCCCGACAGTACCGGTTTCGCCAATACATCGATTCCCATGCTGATGTCGATCAGTTCGCTGGCCATGACCCTGTTCGGGCGCTCATTCCTCGAAATCCCCACCAACACGATTGCGAACAAGGTGTTGACGGGGCTTGCCCTGACCAGCGCAGGCCTGTTCATCATGGCATTCCTGTTGCCCTACAACAGATCCATCGTATTGAATACCGGGATTGCACTGCTGATCATTGCCTGCCTGTTTATCATTGGCATCATCCGCTGGCGCCAGGGATATTCTCCCGCCAAGTGGTACGTAGTGGCATGGTCTGGCATGTTGGCAGGCGCCCTGATCTATTCAATGGCTGCCTTTGGTTACCTGGCTGACTTCCTGGCGCGGGAAATCTTTATGCAGGCCGCCGTTGGAGCGCAGGTTATTCTGCTCAATTACGCCATGGTGCAGCGTTGGCGGCTATTGAATAAAAAGCTTCTGGACGTAGAGCATAACGCCAGAACCGAGCTCGAGTTAAAGGTGCATGAACGCACCGCGCAGCTTCGCAGCGCCATGAGAGAGCTGGAAAAGGCAAACCGGCAGCTGGCAACCCTAAGCCTCAATGACGCTCTGACCGGGCTCCATAATCGCCGTCATATGGACAACCTGCTGCCGGAACTCTGTGCCGAAGCCCGACGTACTGGTCAACCCCTGACCATTGCTCTATTGGATGCCGACCACTTCAAGACTGTCAACGACTCCTGGGGGCACGAGTTTGGTGATCGTTGCCTGCAACACATTGCCGACATTCTCAGGCGCCACGTCAAACGACCCCGTGATGTTGCTATCCGCTTTGGCGGAGAGGAATTCGCCATCCTGTTACCCGGCACCGACGCGAATGGCGCTCTGGGTGTCTGTGAAGGGATTCTTGAGGATATCGCTGCGATACGCGTGCCTGCGGACGATGGCAGACCGGTTACGCTGACCATGAGCGCCGGTACCGCCACGTTATCCCAGGGGGATGATGAGCGAGATCTGTTCCGGCGTGCCGATGAGGCGCTCTATCGTGCCAAAGCGTGCGGTCGAAACCGGACTGAGCAAGCGACGCCCGAGGTCTCCTGACTCATTCCTGCCCGATCATAAACCTCGCAGCTGCTGCCGCCGCCTGCTGAATCAGGTCTTCCCGGCTCTCACTCTGTCGCGCCAGGGGCCGATAATCGTGGTCTCCACCTTCCAGCCACGCCAAATTTACGTTATCCAGGGTGTCCAGTGCACGCGCCTCAACCTCTGCCTGTTTGCCGAAAGGATCACGCGTTCCCTGAATGATCTGTATTGGCCGGCACAATGACTGGAAATGATCCGTCCGCCACCGATCATTTTTGCCAGGAGGATGAAAGGGATAGCCGAAACACACAGCACCACGCACCGCGTCGTCAATGCCGGGCTCAGCAGCCAGAATGCTGGCCATTCTTCCCCCCATGGACTTGCCTCCGACAAAAACGCCGGCCTGCCCGTCGATGCCGGCGCAAGTTTCTGCAATGACCGTGCGGAAATGCCCAAGTAGTGTTGGCTGGCGGTCTGGTGGCCGCTTTTTGCCATCCTCCCGCCGCTTCTCCATATAGGGGAACTCAAACCTGACGGTCGTCACGCCCTGCGCTGAAAGCGCTGCCGCCAGGAGCTCCATGAACGGCGAATCGGCGGGTGCACCTGCGCCATGTGCAAGGACAAGCACCGGCGCTGCCACACTACTTTTCGCCCTGGTTTTGAATACGGTTACAGAATTCACCAAACCTCCGAATTATGACTATCATTAGTGTTCCGGGAAGCAATGCATCAACCGAACATCAAAAACCGCTTTTGGAGCATTCGTGATTACCCTTGTAGATTCGCCATGTTACTGATTTAGACCCAGTTGACAGAGTTTCAGAGTTGATCTACGTCATTGCAAACAGCTAATCGTTTCTCCATACTTGCGCCCGCATATTTTCCCCACTCTAAACCCATTGGTAAGGCTATGAGCACAGTAAATGCTAACCTGACATACAACTACAAGGTGGTGAGACAGTTTGCCATCATGACGTTGGTCTGGGGCATTGTTGGCATGGGCATGGGTGTGCTGATCGCATCCCAGCTTGTTTGGCCCTCGATGAACCTGGATTTCTCCTGGACTCACTTCGGTCGTTTACGGCCGCTCCACACAAACCTCGTCATCTTCGGGTTTGGTGGTTCGGCACTGTTTGCCACCTCCTATTACGTTGTTCAGCGTACCTGTCAGGCGCGACTGATCTCCGATGGGCTCGCGGCGTTCACCTTCTGGGGCTGGCAAGCCGTGATGGTTGCGGCGATCATTACCCTGCCAATGGGCCTCACCTCTTCCAAGGAATACGCAGAACTCGAGTGGCCAATTGATATCCTTATCGCCATTGTCTGGGTGTCCTACGCACTGGTTTTCTTTGGCACAATCATGCGGCGCGCCACTGCCCACATCTATGTGGCCAACTGGTTCTACGGCGGTTTCATCCTGACCGTGGCCATTCTGCACATTGGTAACAACCTGGCCTTACCGGCGGGCGCCTTCAAATCCTACTCCGCCTACGCGGGCGTGACTGACGCGATGATGCAGTGGTGGTGGGGCCACAACGCGGTCGGTTTCTTCCTAACTGCAGGCTTTCTGGGGATGATGTATTACTTTGTTCCCAAACAGGCCAACCGCCCTATCTACTCTTATCGCCTGTCCATCGTTCACTTCTGGGCGCTGATTGCGACCTACGTATGGGCGGGTGGCCACCACCTGCACTACTCGGCGCTACCGGACTGGGCCCAAACCGCGGGCATGGTAATGTCACTGATCCTGCTTGCACCCTCCTGGGGCGGCATGATCAACGGTATGATGACGCTGTCGGGTGCCTGGCACAAACTGCGTACCGACCCGATCCTCCGCTTCCTCGTGGTGTCTCTGTCGTTCTATGGCATGTCTACGTTTGAAGGCCCGATGATGGCCATCAAGACGGTTAACGCGCTCTCGCACAACACGGACTGGACCATTGGCCACGTACACTCCGGTGCACTGGGCTGGGTTGCCATGATCAGTATCGGCGCCATCTATCACCTGATTCCCAAACTGTGGGGCCTTCAGGCCATGTACAGCGTCAGCCTGATCAACGTCCACTTCTGGCTGGCCACCGTGGGCACCGTACTCTACATCGTTGCCATGTGGGTGAACGGTATTATGCAGGGGCTTATGTGGCGCGCCGTCAACGAAGACGGAACCCTGACCTACAGTTTTGTCGAAGCCCTTGAAGCGTCCGAATCAGGCTATTTCGTGCGATTCCTTGGCGGTGTGATTTTCCTGACCGGTATGCTGGTGATGGCATACAACGTATACATGACCGTGCGTCAGAAGGAAGCCGTTGCTCAGGACAATACAGCAGCGCAAGCGGCGTAACGGGAGACAGAATCAATGAAACACGAAATTGTTGAAAAGAACCTGGGGCTGATGATCGTACTGATCATCTTCACCATCAGTGGTGGTTTCCTGGCAGAAGTGGTTCCGCTGTTCTTCCTGGACGAGACCAACGAGCCGGTTGAAGGCCTTGAGCCCCTGTCAGCACTGGAACTGGAAGGCCGGGACATCTATATCCGTGAAGGCTGTCACGTCTGCCACACCCAGCAGATCCGTCCGTTCCGCGCTGAAACCGAGCGCTACGGCCACTACTCCGTTGCGGGCGAGTTTGTCTACGATCGTCCGTTCCTGTGGGGCTCCAAGCGTACCGGTCCTGACCTGGCCCGTGTCGGTGGTCGCTACTCCGATGCCTGGCAGCGCCAGCACCTGTACGATCCCCGCAGCGTTGTGCCTGAATCCAACATGCCCGCTTTCCCGTGGCTGTTCGAGAATCGCATCGATCACACCAGCACCGAGTCCAAGCTGGAAACACTCCAGACCCTGGGCGTGCCCTATACCGACGAGCAGGTTGCCGGTGCGGCCGACGAAGTCAGGGGCAAATTCGAAATCGAAGCCCTGGTGGCGTACCTGCAGCAGCTTGGTACCGTGATTTCAGATAAACGGTGATCCCCATGGATATTAACGAGTTACGCGGCATTCACTCACTGGTCATTATGGCCATGTTCCTTGGCATCATCTGGTGGGCCTACAGCGCCCACCGGAAGAAGCCCAACGACGAGGCGGCCCACCTGCCCTTCGAGGATGACGACGTGGAAAAGCGTACTCTTGAACAGGAACAAACGGAGAAAAAGCAATGAGTACCTTCTGGAGCATCTGGATCAGCGTGATCGTGCTCGGTACCGTGTTTGGCTGTTGGTGGCTTCTGTATGCCACCCGCAAGGGCCAGACCACCGATACTGAAACCAACAAAACCGTTGGTCATTCGTTCGATGGCATTGAAGAATACGACAACCCGCTGCCAAAGTGGTGGTACTACCTCTTTATCGCGACCTGTGTTTTCGCACTGGGCTATCTCGCCCTGTACCCGGGCCTGGGTAACTACAAGGGGCTGCTGGGATGGACCGCTGAGAACCAGTGGCAGGCCGAAATGCAGCAGGCCGATGCCCGTTACGGCGAGCTCTACGCCAAGTTTGGTGACACACCGGTGGCCGAGCTGGCAGAGAACGACGACGCCATGAAAATGGGCCAGCGGCTGTTCGCCAACAACTGTGCCGTCTGCCACGGTTCCGCTGGGCGCGGCTCCCTCGGGTTTCCCAACCTGACGGATGACGACTGGCTGTATGGCGGCGACCCGGACACCATCCTGACCACCCTGCACCAGGGGCGTAACGGCAACATGCCCGCGAAGGGCACCATGCCGGGCATGACCTCTGAGCAGGTCGATCAGGTGGTAAACTACGTGCTCAGTTTCAGCGACCGGGCAAAAGACGAAGAAGCCGCTGCCAAGGGCGAGCAGGTGTTTGCACAGGCCTGCGTGGCCTGTCACGGTCAGGACGGCAAGGGCAACCAGGCTATGGGCGCCCCGAACCTCACCGACAATACCTGGCTGTACGGCTCCACCTACGAGTGGATCAAGGAAACCGTGGTAAACGGTCGTGCGAACCAGATGCCCGCACAGGGTGACCGGCTCTCCGACGATCAGATCCAGATCCTGGCTGCGTACGTCTTCAGCCTGTCCAACTGAGTACCCGGCCGGGATTCTGTCCCGGCCCGGTCTGCTCAACCCTTGGCCTGCCACCTGCGGACCAAGGCTTGAGAAGATCGACTGCCCCACAGTCCACTGTGAATCAGGGCGCCACATCATCGGGAGGTAACGATGAGCAGTGAGATTCCGGTCAAACAGATTGACCCATCCTCTGACACCTCCGACAACAATAAAAACACCGGAACTGTCGAGCTATACGCCAGCCGCAAAAAGATCTACGTCAAAGGGGTCAAGAAGGGCTTCTTTCAGCGTATCCGGAATGTCAGCCTGACAGCTCTGATGGGCATGTACTTCCTGTTCGTCTGGTTTACCGTGGATGGTCAGCCGCTGATTCATTTCGATCTCCCGGCGCGAGAATTCCACCTCTACGGAACCACGTTCTATCCCCAGGATTTTATCCTGCTGTCGGGTATGCTGATCATCGCCGCTTTTGGTCTGTTTTTTATCACCACGCTGTTCGGCCGGGTGTGGTGTGGCTACACATGCCCCCAAACCGTTTGGACATTTATCTTCATGTGGGTGGAGGAGCGTATAGAGGGCAGCCGCAATAAGCGGATGAAGCTGGACAAGGCGCCCCGTTCCGCTGAGAAAATCGCCAAAAAATCCGCAAAGCACTCCGCGTGGCTACTGATTGCGCTCGCCACCGGCCTGACCTTTGTTGGTTACTTCTACCCCATCCGTGAACTCATCACCGACCTGTTCACCCTGCAGGCCAACGGTTGGGCCTATTTCTGGGTCGCCTTCTTTACGGCTGCCACCTACCTGAACGCCGGCTGGCTGCGTGAGCAGGTATGTCTGTATATGTGCCCCTACGCCCGCTTCCAGTCCGTCATGTTCGACCCCGATACCCGCGTGGTGTCCTATGATCCCAACCGGGGGGAGCCCCGCGGCGGGCGCAAGAAAGGCATTGAACCCTCGGAACTGGGCCTTGGTGACTGCATCGACTGTGGCCAGTGTGTTCAGGTATGCCCTACCGGCATCGACATTCGAGACGGGCTGCAGTACGAGTGTATTGGCTGCGCGCTGTGCATTGATGCGTGTGACGAAGTCATGGACAAGATGGAATATCCGCGCGGCCTGATTCGCTATACCACTGAAAACGAACTGGAAGGCAAAACCTCGAAGCTGATGAGACCGCGCACCTTTGGTTACGGGCTGGTATTGCTGCTGATGGTTGGCGCGATTGTATTCACAATTGCCACCCGGGTTCCGGCACAGCTTGATGTCCTGAGGGATCGAGGCGCCCTCTTCAGCTTCAATGGTGAAGGCCGGGTCGAGAATACCTACACCCTCAAAGTCGCCAATATGTCGGAAGTGCCGCAGACCTTTACGATCTCGGTTTCAGGCCTGGAAGGCATCCGGTTGCTGACCGAGAACACCCTGACGGTGGCGAGCAGTGAGAACCGGGCACTGCCGACGGTGGTGGATGTCGCGCCCGAGAAACTCTCGGAAAGCAACAATGCCATTGTCTTCACGCTTGAATCACAATCCGACGAATCGCTCGTTCTTGAAACCGAAAGCCGGTTTGTCGGTCCAAATCGCTGATCCCCTGACACCAACCAGGGAGACCAGCCTTGAGAGACAGCACTATGAATGAAAACGCACCCGTCGTTCCCTGGTACCGGCAACCCTGGCTCTGGTTCCTGCTGATATTTCCCGGCGCCGCCATTATCTGGTGCTCCATCGCCATTACGGTCGCGATAAACACCGACAACTCCATGGTAACCGACGACTATTCCAAGGAGGGTCGCGGGATCAACATGGCAATTGCACGCGACCAGAAAGCCGAAGACCTGGGCCTGACGGCAGATATGACATTTGGCGAACGGGAAATCACCCTCTCCATGGATACTGCCGACGGCCCTGCGAACTACCCTTACCTGATACTGAGCCTGTATCACCCGACCATGTCGGAGTATGACCGCACCATACAATTCCGGGCAATCGGCGAGGGACTATACAGCGCCACCCTGAATCAGCCGATTGAAGGCCGCTGGTACTTTGACCTGCGTGGCCCGGACAACCAATGGCGACTGAAAGGTGAGTCCAGCCTGCCATCGCAACGCTCCCTGAGCCTCGGTGCGGTCACAGAAGACCGCGGGTGATCCCCTTGGATTGTTATCATTGTGGTGAGCCGGCCACTGGAACGCCACCCATCACCCTGGAACTTGAAGGAGCGTTGCGACACTTCTGCTGCGTTGGGTGCAAGGCGGTCTGTGAGACCATTCGCGCCGAAGGCCTCACCGGGTTCTACCAGTTCCGCACCGAGCCGGCCGTCACCCCGAAGGCACTCAGCGATTCCGAACGGAACCGTATCCTCGAAGTGGACCATCCCCTGGTTCAGAAGTCGTTTGTATCTCCCGTTACCGCTGGCCAGGAAGCCACACTGCTTGTAAGCGGCATCACCTGCGCCGCTTGCATATGGTTGCTGGAAAACCACATGGCCAGGCAACCGGGCGTGGTGTCATTTTCCGTCAATCACAGCACCCAGCGCGCGCGACTGGTCTGGAACCCGGAGCACTCAAAACTCAGCCAGCTACTGATTGCCGTCCATGAACTGGGCTATCGAGCCCGCCCCTATCAGGCCGATGAGGCCGAGAAAGCCCTGAAAGCCGAACATCGCTCTGCACTGATCCGCCTGGCTGTCGCGGGGATAGGCTCGTTCCAGAGCATGATGCTGGCCTTTCCGCTTTATTTCGAACTGGTGAATGACCTGTCGCCAGAGTTTGTCAGTTTTTTCCGCTGGTTCAGTCTTCTGGTCGCCACCCCCGTAGTCCTTTACAGCGCTCGTCCGTTCTTCACAAACGCATTCAGGGATCTTCGCAGCCGTCACCTGACCATGGACGTACCGGTGGCCACCGCGATTGGCCTGGCCTATGTCGCCAGCGCATGGGTGACGGTATTCGGCGGCGAGGAAGTCTATTTCGAGTCCGTCTGTATGTTTACCTTTTTCCTGCAGCTTGGCCGCTACATTGAGATGCAGGCCCGTTACCGCGCCGGGCTGACAGGCAACGCGCTGGCCGGCTTCCAGCCCATGGTCGCCAACCGCATCCAGGGGAACGGCAGTGATATCGTCGCCACCCATGACCTGGCTACCGGCGACGTTATTCGCATCCGGCCTGGCGAAACATTGCCCGCAGACGGCGTCATCGTCAGCGGCCACTCCACCCTTAACGAAGCGGCTTTGACCGGTGAATATCTGCCGGAAACCCGTAGCGAGGGTGACCCCGTCCATGCTGGCAGCATCAACGGCGAGAACCCGTTGGAGGTTGAGGTTCGCCGCGCCGGCACACAGACCAGACTGTCCGGCATTTTGCGGGTGCTGGATCGGGTGCAGGCTGAGAAGCCACCCGTTGCGCTGGCGGCCGATCGAATTGCCGGCGTGTTTGTCAGCCGTGTGCTGATCCTGGCCCCACTCATCTGGATTGGCTGGTGGATGGCCGGCGCCGATAATGCCTTCGACATTACGCTCTCGGTACTGGTAGTGACTTGCCCCTGCGCCCTGTCGCTCGCCACTCCAACGGCAATAACGTCGGCAACCATGAGACTTCGCAAGCTGGGCTTCCTTCCAACACGCGGACACACTCTGGAATCCCTGAACACCATCGACACGGTGATTTTCGATAAAACCGGCACCCTGACCCGAGGTGAACTCAGCCTGGTGGATACCCGAACCTTCGGCAACCTTGATGCGGATCGATGCCGGCAACTGGCAGCCAGCCTGGAGAAACATTCGGAACACCCGATCGCCAGGGTATTCCACCAGATACCCGGTTACGCCGCCAGGCAGGTACAAAACCACTTGGGCGGTGGTCTCTCGGGACAGGTAGACGGGGCACCCCTCTATATTGGCCACCGGGATTTTGTGGAAGAGAAGGTGGGTAGCCCGGCGCCGGAAGCCGACACCTCCAAAGGCATGGAGATATGGCTGGCCACGGACCGTGGCTGGCTGGCCAGGTTCACACTGGACGACGAGCCCAGACCGGATGCAAGAGAAGCCGTCCAGGCCCTGCAAAATGCAGGACTGCGCACCATTCTGCTCAGCGGCGACCGCTCAGGACACGTTGAGCAGATAGCAGGCAGACTCGGCATTGATGAAGCCATCGGCCAGGCCTCACCGGAAGAGAAACTCCGCGTACTGGAGAACCTCCGCGACCAGGGCCACCAGATCATGATGGTGGGTGATGGCCTCAACGACCTGCCCTCCATGGCCGGTGCTGGTGTGTCCGTGGCCATGGGAAGCGCTGCCGATCTGACCCAACTCAAGGCCGATGCAGTGCTGTTGAGCGGGCAGTTAACGCAACTGTCCGAAGCCCTGAAAGCCGGCCAGGACACACGCCGCGTCATCCGCCAGAACATGGCCTGGGCACTGGCCTACAACGTCTGCGCCCTGCCCCTGGCGGCAGCGGGTCTGGTTCCACCCTGGCTGGCGGCCATCGGCATGTCCCTCAGCTCACTGGTGGTGGTACTCAATGCCATGCGGCTAGGTAGGCAGCGAGGCAACCCGGTATCCCACGCCCCGGCGGTTGGCGCCGAAGCAACGTCCTGATACCGTGAACACTGAATCACCCAATACGTTTGAGGTAGCCCTGTGCAAATCGTAATGATCCTGGTTCCGGTCATGCTGATCCTGGTGGCACTAGGCATCCTGCTGTTCTCCTGGGCCGTCAAGAACGGCCAATACGATGACCTTGATGGACCGGGCCATCGCATCCTTTATGACGATGACAAAGACATGATCCCGGACGACGCCAAACAACCCAAGCAGGATGCCAACTCCAACTCTGCCGAGGAGCCGGGCGACAGCCACAAATCCTGATGGGCGAAGAACTTTACCTGAGTTATTCCAGCGCCTTCCTGATTGGCCTGCTCGGCAGCACCCATTGCCTGAGTATGTGCGGAGGGATCAGCGCGTCACTGTCCATGGCACTGCCTGTTGGCCGGGGCTTCCGTGTTCGCCAGACCGCCATGCTGCTCGCCTTCAATGGCGGGCGGATTGGCAGCTACGCAGCGATTGCGGCCCTGATCGCGCTGCTGAGCACCAGCGCCTCGGCCTATTGGACGCAACTTGGCCCGATACTTCGAACAATGGCAGGGATACTGCTGATCCTGATGGGACTGTCCATGGGGCAGTGGTGGCAAGGCATCCGCTACGTGGAACGCATCGGTGCCCCGGTCTGGAAACGTCTGTCACCGCTCACCGCCCGAGTGCTCCCGGTGCATCATTTCCACCAGGCGCTCATCCTTGGCGCACTCTGGGGCTGGTTGCCCTGCGGGCTGGTCTACAGCACCCTGGGCTGGGCTGCCCTGCAACCCTCGGTGGGCAGCGCCGCCACCACCATGTTGTTCTTCGGCCTCGGTACCCTGCCATCCATGCTGGCCACCGGTTACGCCGCCACCTGGATACGAAAACTGCGGGAACACCAACGCTTTCGGCAGATCGCCGGACTGCTGCTGATTGGTTTCGGTATCTGGACCCTTCCTGTCACCGCCTTTTTGCATACCGGTCACGGATAGACAAGGGCTGGACTACCGGCTCGAACCGATCAGATATTAAGCACGTCCAACCGTCCGAAATCGGGTGTTTGGGGCTCGACCGTCCCGGCACTTTGGCCCGGTTCGGAATGGCGGTGACCCTCACGGAAGTTGTACAGGGAGGTATCGGCGAGGTGTGACGGCTCAACGTTACACATGGCCCGAAACATGGTTTCCAGGCGCCCCGGGTGCTGCTTGTCCCAGGTCTGGAACATGTCCTTGATCACCTGACGCTGCAGGTTTTCCTGGGAACCGCAGAGGTTGCAGGGAATGATCGGGAACTCGCGCAAGCTGGCGTAGCGCGCAATGTCTTTCTCCCGGCTGTATGCCAACGGGCGAATCACCGTGTTCCTGCCGTCGTCGCTGTGCAGAACCGGCGGCATGGATTTCAGCTTGCCACCATAGAACATGTTCAGGAACAGCGTTTCCAGCAGGTCATCCCGATGGTGCCCCAAAGCAATCTTGGTAACGCCGTGTTCTTCTGCAAAATTATAGAGAATTCCGCGACGTAGGCGGGAACAAAGTCCGCAGGTGGTCTTCCCTTCCGGTACTTTTTCCTTAACAATACTGTAGGTGTCCTTCTCGATGATGTGATACTCAATATCAAGAGCCGAAAGGTACTCAGGCAGCACTTCTTCCGGGAAGCCGGGCTGCTTCTGATCCAGGTTCACAGCAATCAGCTCAAAGCGCACCGGCGCGCTTTTCTGGAGATTCAGCAGGATATCGAGCATGGCGTAGGAGTCCTTGCCGCCAGACAGGCAGCACATGACTTTGTCACCAGCCTCGATCATCGAGAAATCAGCAATCGCCTGCCCCATTTCCCGGCGCAGGCGCTTCTGCAGCTTGTTCAGTTCCAGTTTCTGCTTGCGCTCCGCTTCAGGAGCCTGGGCGGTTTCGGAGTTGGCAGTTATTGCTTCGGGCATAGGAAAACGTCGTTCATAAGGTCAGTGAGCGTCGGATTATACGCGTGCAAAAGTTCCAGGGACAGGATACAGACATGGATATGTTAGACACAAAACCGGAAGCCACCGGTAAACGGGAATTCAACCGTATTCGCAACCGCAGTGCCATTCTTGACGCGGCGCGGGAGTGCTTTCGGGAACGGGGGTACGACAACTCCACCATCCGCGATATCGTACGCCGTACCGGCCTGGCGGCAGGCACCTTCTACAATTATTTTTCCAGCAAACAGGACATTTTTGCAGCTCTGCTGACAGATTTCCTAAGCGGCCTCAATCACAACCTTACCGAGTGCCGAAAGTCCGCCAATTCCGCTGAAGACTTCATCTACTTTGCATACCTTTCGCTGTTCCGGGCCACCGCCAGCGACCCCCTGGTTTACGAGCTGGCGCATCGTAACGATCGTGCCATCCGTGAACTGTTCGGCTCAGACATTCTCGGGCTTGCCATGCTCTCCCTGGAGGACGATGTCAGGAACGCCGTTGAGCGTGGCCTGTTGCCGGAGATGGACGAAGAGTACCTGTGCGCCGCTTTCTTCGGGGTAGGCTACGAACTCAGCTTGCGCCTGGCCTACCGTGCCCACAATCGGCCCGCCGAGGCCGAGGCCGAGGCCAGGAATGCCACCCGGTTCGCGACCAACCTGTTCCTGAAGGGGTTGGAGCGGGACATGCCTCTTCCGTAACGGCGCCCTGTCGCCTACCATTGGGGCATGAATCAACCCGATACCGCAACACAGGGCGCCAAGGCGCTGGATGGTGACGCGCCCAATGAGACGCTGAATTTTCAGATTCAGCACCTGCTGGTTGCCACCGAGCATATTCTTCGTCGGCACCCAGCCGGAATCAACGAGCTGGGCCTTATCAAAACCCTGCAAGAGCCGCCCTGGGAGCTGATTGGCGAGGTTAACTTTGGCGAACCGGACAAGCTCTATCCGGTCCATTTCCTGCTGTTCCATGTGCTGTACCGGCTACGGGATCAGCTCGCCACCGGCGGAGAAACCCTGACCATTTCGCCACTGGTGATTCAACTCCGCAAGAGTTCTGTGGTGGCGGGCGCAGGTGTGCCCGACCGCATGGACGAACTGCGGAATTTTTACCTGGACCTGTCCAAGTACGAACTGCCGGAAGACGCCATAAACCGGATGATGGACGATTTCTGGGCCGGGCGCAGCGGCAACCGACCCGCCGCCACAGAAGCGAGTGAAGCCGCAGCCGTCCTCGGTTTTGATGCCATTCCCCCTGGCTTTGACGACGTCAAACAACGCTTCCGGCGGGCAGTTATGCATGCGCATCCGGACCGGGGTGGCGAAACCGAAACCATCCAGGACCTAAACCAGGCCTTCGCCGTGCTCAAGGCACACTTTCGGACCTGATTGCACCGGAATTCCCGATTTCAAGGACACTCCAATGGCACCAAGAATGATGACCCGATCTCTCCTTCTCCTGCCCATCACGGCGTTCACGCTCACTGCCAATGCCGATCTGGTAGCGCTTCAGTACCACCATGTCAGTGACTCGACGCCGTCCTCCACCAGTACGTCAGTGTCCCTGTTCCAGGGACAACTGGATATGATTGAGGATCTGGGGCTGGAGGTCGTTCCGCTTGAATCAGGAACCCGCGCAGCACTGGCGGGTGAGCTGAACGACAGGTCCCAGGTTGCCATCACCTTTGATGATGCCTACGAATCCGTCTACTCACAGGCAGCGCCAGCCCTGCAAGAGCGGGGGTATGAGTACACCATATTCGTCAATACCGAGGCCGTGGGCAGCCATGGCTATATGACCTGGGATCAGTTGCAGGAAGTCAGAGATCGCGACGGCGTGACCATCGCCAACCACAGCAAAGACCACGGCCACCTCGCAAAACGCCCAGGTGAATCCGATAACGATTGGGAGGCACGTGTCAATCGCAGCCTGGATGAGGCCCAGGAAACACTCTCCGAAAAACTGGGGACCAACGTTCCGATGTTTGCCTATCCCTACGGCGAGTTTGACGACGCGTTATTACGCAAGATTGCGGCACGTGGCTGGCTCGGCTTTGGACAGCAATCCGGCGCCATCGGGGAGACTTCCGCCGCCACACGTCTGCCCCGATTCCCGGTGGCGAACGCCTACGGACAACTCAACAGCCTTGAAGACAAACTACGTAGCAAGGCGCTGCCAGTCGATGCCAACAAGCTGCCGGACGGCGTTATCTCTGAGAACCCGCCCACCCTCGCTTTTACCGTACCGAACACCATCAGCGTCGACCGGTTGAGTTGTTTTGCCTCCGGCCAGGGGCGCGTAGGCTTCCAGGTATCGGGTGGAGATAAAGTCATTCTCAAGGCTCCTAGAAGCTTTAACAGCCGTCGTTTTCGCTACAACTGCACCCATCCGGCCCCCGATGGCAGCTATTATTGGCTGTCACAGCAATGGCTTGACCTGAGCCAGCCGGAAGACTGAACGTCACTCGCCAGCCCGGGAGAGACTGAGTTCACCGGTACGGGTGTGCGGGATGGCCTTGGGCCCGTACTTGTCCTCGATAACCGTCTGCCCCGCCAGATCCGCCCCGCGCGTGAAGATCACCATCCAACGCTCACCCCGGCTCGGGAACACCGGAATGTAAGCATGAAGGTAGCCGTACTGGTACCAGGATTCAGGAACATAGCTGGCAACCAGGTCAGTCACGATTCGAACCGGGGCGAACGAGGCATCAAGAAACGCCACCGAGGGCACAAACATTCCTTCGTGGTTGAACGACCTGAGGTGGAGGATGAAATCGGTAATTTGCTCCGGCGGCGGCAGCCTGACCAGACGGTAATGGCTTTCACCCGTGCTGAATGAATGGCGGGGGGCCTCGTCACCCATGGACACCCCGAATTCACGACCTTCCTGCCATTGCTCAGGCTCCGACCGTTCCAGCGCCTGACAGCATTGCCCTGCCCACTGCTGGAAAAAACGTTCCTCTCCGGGATCGATTCCCAGGACAGCCATGGCTTCGGGGTCAGCATCTTCCGGCAGGCCCGGCAGCCCGACCGTTTCTCCCGGTTGGTGGATACTGGCCTCCGTCAGTTGAATCGGCGGCTTGATGCGCCCCTTCTCGACAGCGGTCCGGTTATCCGGCTGGTAATAGCTGACACGAATATTGCCCTGGGCATCACGCCAGGTGAAATAAGGCTTGGGTTCGCCCGGACGAACATAGCCGTCTTTTTCGAGCTGATTGGCATCGGGATAGTTTTCGAGATTGAATTCTTCGTGGTACCCGCTGGAAGAAGCATCCCCGGAAGCCGACGAGTCCGCAGAGCCAGTTGGGGGAGCATCCTCAGCGTTTGCCTCCTTGCCCTCGCCCTTATCTCTCTCACCGGTGCTCTGCGGTATTGGCGACTGTCTTACCCGCCCCTGCTCGTCCACCCAGGTAAAATAACCCTCGCGGCTGCCAGAGGCGTCGGGGCCAGACAACTGGCAGCCACTTATAACGACAGCCAGACAAGCGATAACCATAAAATGGCATTTGGACATCGGGGCGAAACACCCTGTTCGTAAACGCGTTTGCGTCAGAATTTGGTACGGAAACTGAGACCTGCCGTGACAACTCGTAGCGAGGTTTTCACATCCAGCCCCGCATAGGGGTTGTAGATGATATTGGTAATATTGTCACAGTTTAGGTTACAACTGCCGTTGGCAGGAACCGTTTCTATGGATTGCAGATAGCTCAGGTTCATGTCGATCTCAGTATCCTTATCCCACCGATACCCCATACCAATACTGTAGAGGTTTGCACCGCCGAACGGCGCCATAATCTGGCGCTGGTCATCGGGAATTACCGAATCCCGGATTTCCATACCCGCGCGAAGGTCCAAACGGGACGACGCATGGAACTCCAGCCCAAAACCCCAGTTCCACTGATCGGTAAAACCGAGAGGCAACCTCAGTGTGTTGGGAGTGGCGTTCTGCGGTGACAGAATCCGCGCGGCGTTCAGGAATTCCAGGTTACGATCGAAGCGAAACACAAACGCGTCCCACTGCTTGTAGTCCGTCCAGCCAACGTCCACATTGACCGTCAGCTTGGGATGGACATCCAAGCTGATGCCGGTCTGGAAATGCTGGGGATAGGTCAGGTCCATGGAGACGTTGCCCGCTTCCCTTGGGGCACCGGACGGCAAGCTCAGGATAGCCGAGGTGATGGCACCCAGCACCGAGCCGTTGACGCTCTGCCAGAAGCCGGACCAGTCGTCGGTGTACTCTATCTCGAAAGTACCCTTCATATTCATGTCGGCTTCGGAGGTATAACTCGCCCCCCAGGCGAACCACTCATTGGGTTCCCACATCACACCCAGCGCGTAGGTGGGTGACAGGGTTTCCTGCACGTTGATACTCAAGGCGCCAATGTCGTCCCAGGGCCCGACATTACCCCCGCAAAGGGCCAGCCATGGCTGCAGAGGCTCATCCCCACTTTCGCAGTTGAAGGCATCCTGAAGAACCTCCGCAACGCCCAATAGCATGTTGGGGGCGCGCATGTACTGATCTGCGGCAACCCCCATATGCGACAGATGGATTCCGGCACCCACGGACCACTCGTCGTTGATCTTGTAACCAACGGTTGGCGACAGATAAGTTGTCCGCTGCAAGGCCGTTGCCTGTGGCATATAGCGCCCCGGGTCGTCCTTGTCGCGATAGAAGCCGGCGGCCAGGGGCAGGTAGAAGGCGTTGCCAAAGGTCAGTTTCGACCCGGGCGGGTTGATGCTGATACCGGCAGACGGGGCGACGGCGGGGCCAGGCGGCGCCCGCAATATGCCAAATCCCGGGAGATACAGGGCAACATTGTTGGTATGGCTGTGTTTGTTTGCGACCGGGTCCCGCTGTTTGCCAGTGAGAGGGTCTGTTTCCAGGCCATCAATGCCGAAAATCTCGTAGCCATCCGGGGCGTGGAAATCGGCGTCAATGTCCAGGTAGACGCTCATCAGGTTAACTTCAAGCTGACGCCCATCCAGCTTGGTCAGCCCCGCCGGGTTGTAATGGATCGCCATAATACCGGGCGGATCGGCCGTCACGGCGTTACCCAGGGCCAATGCCTTGGGATGAATGGTCAGGTTCTGTGCCAGCTGCGCCTCGACACCACAGGTCACCGAGGCTGCCATAATGGCAGCGGCAATCTGTCTCTTGTGGCTGGTTATTCCCATGAAATCTTCCCTTCCCGTAAAACGTCAGAGGCTGAACTCACTCTTTGAGACCTGAAAATCTGATGGGTAGGGACACGCCCAGCGAGAAATCAGGTGCGTCTTCGGTAAGGCCAATACCAAGGCTGGTGTTCACGATGGTGGTATCGCTCACGCGGGTACCCAGCGACATACTGAGGAAGCCACTCATCTGGTCCTGAGCAACGGCCTGAGTGCCATCACTGAAGGACAGGATGGTCTGGTCGCTGTAACTCAACTGGGCGGAGATGCTGAGGGAAATGTCGTAGGACAGCGAATAGGCGAAACCGGCGGAGCCGGAAAGCCCGAAGCCGGGTTCCAGTTCCTGTAACACCCTGGCGCCCCGGACTTGTTGGAGGTCCCTCTCAGGAAGGTTGTAGGTAGCGCTGGTAGACCCGAACACAACCACCGGGTCCAACACCTTTGAGAAACTTACGCCGCCGGCAACCGAATAGTAGCCGCTACCGGTGGACAGTTGCTCGTCTATATCAATCTCGTAGGGACTGACACCCGTCTTGGTTGTGAAAGTGCCGAAGACCGTCGTGGACATCTTGCCCGGCACGTAGGCAAAAGGCTGCCAGCGAGCGGTCGCGGAGATATCGCCAAAATCGTAGATGTTCAGTTCATCCTGGGTATCGTACTTAACCACCAGGGGTATCCGCGCACCGACAGTCAGGTTATCCAGCAGGCCATAATCGTAGGAAAACGCATTGGTGAAGTTGTGGGTCGCGGACGGCACCACATCGAGGTTGCGAACTGAACCGTCGGTGATCGCCAGGTCGAGACGCTGGTCACCGGTGTAGGAGTAATCGAACGAGTAGTTCAGGGAATGGGTGCCCTTCTTCTGCAACGAGTAGCTGGTCTCGGCTGCCTGGAACACCTCTTCCAACTGTTTGGATGAATCCTCGTCACCCTCCTGCCTGGCAAGTGCCTCCCTCGCCTCGTCTACGTTTCCTTCCTGCGACAATGCCATGGTTGGTAAAAGGCCAGTCACGGAAAAAAGGATAAAACCTCGCACTAACCAACGATTCATCCTGACTCCCTTATTTCTAATTGTATTGTTTCCTGTGTGCCGGCTTTGCGCCCGGCACGTTAATGGCGCCGGTAGAACAGCTGCTTCCGGGTATTCTCAACGCTGCCGTCCGGATTATTCTTCTGGCGTTCCAGCATGTTTCTGATCCGGCGTTCCGTGGATTCATGGAATTCGGGTAACTTCTGCAACGCCAGCAACGTCAATGTCTGGTCGTCCACAAACCGGAGGTCCTCCTCTTTCAACTCCAGGTAATCCAGCGGCTTGTCACTGCCGGGGAACACAATGAAGAGCACGTTGTCGTCCCAGCTCTCTTCAAACTGGGCGAGCGTGAAGGAGATATTGCCGACCGCCGGATCGGCGAGATACACCCGGCCGTCGCGGATGGTGCGCAGCACCACGAAGTGCTTGAAACCGGCGTGCTGGATGGGAACAATGGCCGGGTGATCGAGGTCAATCAGGTCATCAATCGTGGCGCGGAACCCGCCAGAGGGATAACCAAGGGCGGTAACGAGACGTTTCATGTCGAGCATGGAAAAGGCGCGGCGCTGCACAATCCGTTCACTCTCGCCGTAGTGAAGTAGCCCCTCCATGACTTGCCGCTCACCAAGGTTTCTACCGAGGTAGAAATTCAGAACCGTGGTCAAGGCGGCGCTACCGCAGCTGTAGTCGTAAGCCTGACGCACGATATTCCGGAACTTCTGCTCCACCAGAGGTTCCACCCGGGCGTCGGTTCTCAACTCAATGGGGCTGGTGTCGAAATCCTGCTCAATCACAATGGTGCCCTGTTCATAAGGCTCCACGACGACCGCCTCCTGGGCCATAGTGAAAGTGAGGATGGATCCGGCGAGTACCAGCAGCATGGTCAGACGAAGTCCCTGTTATTATTAGACATCACGTTTTCCGAGTTACATCTTGTTACGGTAAGATACCGAAATCGCTAACGCCTTAAAGATAACTGTGCCTCAAATCTGCCGCTGCAGAAGGGGCCCTCCCTGCCGGTTTTGAGAACTGGTTCATGCCCCTCAAATAGCGACAACGGGAAGTTGACGCAGAGCCACAAAGCCGGTATCACATTCTTTGCCACTGTCTGACACCAATTACTGAAGATCCTGATGACAACAACACTGAATCCGGGACAACTGACGTTCATCGCTGCCAAAAACCAGAGCCCACAACCACCACCCGCCCTTTTACACCGGGAAAAATTCAACGATCTTCTCCACGGCCTGGAACCGGTAAGCCTGCTGCTGGTGCATGCGCCCGCCGGCTATGGCAAAACCACCACCGTGGCGGATCGTCTTGAGGCACTGGAGGCCACCAGCGCCTGGTACCGCCTGGAAGTCGGCGACAACGACCCGGCCCGATTTGCAGGCTACCTGGCCAAGGCACTTGAGGTTGCAGCTCCCGGCAGTTGCAAGGCCACGCTGCGGAAGTTGCAGGAGAAGGGGTACGACGATCTGGAGGTTTTTCTCACCGACCTTCTGGCCGAGCTTCCCCTGGACGGGGAACCGTTGTATCTGGTGCTGGACGACTATCACCTGATTGACAACGAGGTCATACACAACGCACTGCGCTTCCTGCTGCGGCATCAACCTGCCTGCCTGACGCTCGTCCTGATCACCCGGACGGTGCCACCCATTGGCGTCGCGCAACTGAGGATGCAGGGACGGATGACCGAGATCACCTCACGGGATCTGGCCTTTGGTGCAGACGAAGCACAGAGCTACTTTGACAGCCGATTGCCGTTCGAGATTTCTCGGGAAAGCATCGAGCGGGCTGTCAGGCGGGTTGAAGGCTGGGTGTCGGCACTCCAGCTTCTGTCCGCATCCGCACTGACCAGCATCGAATTCAACGATTTTGTGGATCAGCTCGAGTACGGCAACCAGCACATCTTTGACTACTTTGACGAACTGGTTGGGCAGGGGCTGACGGAACAGCAGCGAACATTCCTGCTACGCACCAGCATACTGGACCGCTTCAACGCGCGGATGGTCATGAGGGTGATGGACGACAGCAATGGCCAGGCCCTGCTCAGTGGCCTTCTGTCCATGGGGCTGTTTATCACGCCCGTGGACAATTCCGCCCTGTGGTTCCGCTACCATCCGCTGTTTTCCGTCTATCTCCAGCACCTTTTGAGCTGCACCACCGAAGAAAACCGCCAACAGCTGCACCAACGGGCCAGTGACGCCTGGCTGGAACTGGACCACGCCGAAGAGGCCGCCCGCCACGCCATCGCCGCCGACGACGCGGACCGTATCACCCGCGTACTGACCATTCACGGCCGCAAGTTTTTCACCGAGGGCCAGTTTATCCTGCTGCAGCGTTGCCTCGACGCCCTGCCCCAGGATGTGATTGCCCAGGATCCGACGCTGACACTGCTCAGGGCCTGGGTGGCCCAGGGCCAGTACAAGTTTGACGAAGTTGAAAACTGGTTGTCGGCTGCGGAAACCCGTCTGGAAGCATCCATGACGGAAGACACCCAGCGCGCCGTGCATGGTGAGTTCAGTGCCATTCGTGCTCAGGTCGCCATGAATTATGGGGATGGAGAACGTGCCCTGGCCCTCGCCCGCGAGGCCATCGACCAGGAAGCCCGCTACTTGCCCACCTCCCGGGTGGCGGCGGCCTCTGTCATTGGGGAAGCTCTGTTTGTCCAGGGCGAACTGGAAGAAGCCCTCGCCCGTATGCAGGAAACCGAACACCTCGCCCGGGCGCACCAGGCCCACCAGAACGTGCTCTGGGCACTGTGTCAGCAGTCTGAAATCAGCGTTGCGATGGGCTTGTTGCAGAAGGCCTACAACATCCAGGAACGGGGTTTCCAGTACGCCGAGGAAAACCACCTCAACCACCTGCCAATACTGGAATTCCTGTTCCGCATCCGCAGTCAGATCATGTGGGAATGGCACCATCTGGAAAATGCTGAGCGGTGTGCGCTCCAGGGCATCGAAATCCTGGAAGCCCAGGGCGAGCGCTGGTACGTGCAAAGCTATACATCGCTGGCCAAGGTGGCCCATGCCAGGGGCCGGCAAAGCCTGTGCGCGGACTACATCGCCAAGATGCAGAAAATGCTCGCCTCCGGTGACTATCATCTGGACTGGGTCGCCAACGCCCACGCCACCATGCTCGCCTACTGGGATGCAGTTCGGGACCGGGAAGCCATACAACGCTGGCTGACCATCGCACCGCCCGTCGACCCCACCACAGCGACCAACCACTTCAATCAATGCAACGGTCGCAACCGGGCTCGGGCGTACATGAGCCTGGGCCTGTACAGTAAAGCGCAGCCTCTGCTGACAGGACTGCAAGCCGTCGCGGAACAGGTGGGTCTTAAAACCGACCTCAACCGCAACCATATCGCGCTGGCGCTGCTTTACTGGGACACTGAAGACCGTGAGAACGCCCTGAAGCACATGGTCGCCGCGCTCCAACTGGCCAGCACCACCGGGGCCGTCGGCAGCTTCCTGCGTATGGGCAAGGTGCTGATCGTGATCCTGAAAGCGCTGATCAATGACGAAGCGATTGACGGAATGGAACTGCAGCGCGCCGAACGCCTGATCCAGCTGGCTCAGCAACAACGGGATTTCAGCCGCGCCATCCGGATTTCACTGGACGAAGCCATCATTCAGGATATTATCGACCGGCCTGATGTACCCGAACTGATCCGCACATCTCCCCTTACCCGCCGGGAATGGCAGATACTCAGTCTGATCCACGCCGGCCTGTCGAATGACCAGATCGCCGAACACCTGAAAGTCGCCTCCACGACGGTGAAGACGCACATTCGCAGCCTCTACCAGAAGCAGAACATCAGCCACCGGTCAGAGGCCATTGAACTGGCCAAGGACCTGCTCAGCAAGATTCAGGGGGAGTGATAGGGGTTCAGTCTTCGGCGCACTTCACGCAGACTGTGGTGTAGGGCAGAACCTGCAGGCGCCGTGGATCAATGTCTTCGCCGCACCCCTCACATTCGTCCCCGAGCCCTTCCGCAAGGCGTTCAAGGGCGTGTTCGATCTGGGCCAGCTCGTTGCGGGTTTCCGTCTCCAGTGAATCGACCACTTCGTCGTTCTGGGTCTGTACGGCCTGCTCTTCGAAGTCTTTCTCCAGCGCGCCACCCTGGCGATGCTGGTGGGCTTCATACTTTGACAGGCGTGCCTTAAGGTCGGCACGCAGGGTTTCCAGTTCCGATTTGCGATTACTCATTGGGTGGGGCCTCCCCCGTCGGTTCAATTCCGAATGGTGACTTACTACAGTAAAGCATAAGACAGACAGTCAATCGCAGCACCGCGTGGAATATGTCACTATTCCCGGCTTTATGATTAACGGAGAAACACACCATGCTCTACACCACGGTAGCTGCCCTGGCGGCTGCACTCGTTCTGTTCACCTGGCTCGGGCTGCGGGCTCGCCTGGCCGATGGCGGCCTGGATGATTTCGTGACGGCCCGCAACAGTCAGGGCGCCCGGGCACTTGGGCTATCCTTCCTGGCGTCGGGTATGGGAGGCTGGATACTCTTCGCGCCCCCGGAAGTTGGCGCCCTGGTGGGGCCGGTGGCATTGGCCGGTTACGCCCTTGGCGCCGCCCTGCCCTTTATCGTGTTTGCCTTCTGTGGCCCGGCCATCCGGCGCTACCTGCCACAGGGCCGCAGCATTGGTGAGTTTGCCCAAGCCTGTTATGGCTCATCGGTTCGCCGCTACGTGTCGCTGATCTCCGTGCTCTACATGCTGTGCTTCCTTACCGCCGAACTCACCGCCATCGGCGCCATCACCTCATTGCTGTCGGGCGTGAATGGGAACCTTGCGGTGCTTGGCGTGGCCGTTGCCACACTCATATACACCACCTGGGGTGGCCTGCGAGCCAGCATCGTCACGGACCAGTGGCAGGCGTTCCTGCTGATCGGGCTACTGGCCATTGTCGGATTCGTGGCAATGGACCGGCTACCGGAACTGCAAATGGCTGACGCCCCCTCCGCGCCAGTAGGCAGTGCCCTGGGCGTAGCCCTGACACTGGTGATCGCCGTAACCGCCGCTAATCTGTTTCACCAGGGCTACTGGCAGCGCCTGTGGTCCGCCCGCGATACTTCGGCGCTGCGCAGCGGCGCCCTGTTGGGCGGCCTGGTGACTATTATCGTGGTTGCCGTGGTCGGCGGCTTGGGCATTGCCGCCGCCATGAGCGGTGCAGATCTCGGATCTCCACCCATTCCGTTCTTTGCACTACTATCCGGCGCCCCCGCATGGCTGACCATTCCCGCCCTGGTACTGGCCCTCACACTAGTCGCCTCATCCGTGGACACACTCCAGAACGCCCTGGCCTCCCTGGCAGTAACTGAAAAACAAGGGCTCTCCATCATATCGGCACGATGGGTGACCGTCCTCCTGATGATTCCCGTGGTGATAGTCGCACTCCAGGGCGTCTCGGTACTGAGATTGTTCCTGATCGCCGACCTGCTCTGCGCGACGGCGGTGATACCGGTATTGATGGGGCTGTGGAAGCGAATGACCACTACCGCAGCCGTATTTGGCGGCCTGGCCGGCCTGGCGGGGGCGATCATTCCTGGCTGGGTGACTGGTGGCAGTCTGACGGCGGGCCTCCTGGCCGCCAGCTTCCCCGGTGGCATCCCTACCCTGGCCCCCTTCCTGGGTGCCCTGGCCGCCTCCGCCGTGGTTAGCGTGGCGATAACGCTGGTTTGGGGGCGGAACAGGCACTGAGTATTCCGGTATACCGTTTGTTGGAGTCCTGAAAACTGGTCGTTCCGACCATGATTTCTGGCAATACAACGAATTCCCGGTTAACTCTATTTGTATCATGAGGTTAGCCGGGTCTCAGAAAACATGAATAGTGGCCGCTGCGACCACTATTCCAACGTTTTACCTCTGGTGATAATTTCCGGAACTGATTGACCTAACAGGATTTTTTGCCTAGTTTAAACTGAAATCTGCTTAGAAATATAAGTCGCTGGAAAAGTGTTCGTGGGGACTCATATACAAATGTTAGACAGTAGGAGACATACCTGAATGGATGCAGGAGATAGATTTCTACTCTACATAGACATACTCGGGTTCTCAGAGATGACAAACAACGAACCCAGGAAAGTGGCCCGTGTCTACTCCATACTCGACGAGCTAAACGTTCATCGGCACAACTCGTTTAAAACTATTGTCTTCTCGGACACAGTCCTCGTTTACAATCCTGATCTAGCGGAAACGGACGAAGAACGTCAGTACTTGGTATGGTATCTGATTGAGTTTGCAGAAGATCTTCATCACCGTTTAACCGGACAGGATATCTTCTTTAGAGCGATACTGACGTCTGGTTCTTTCGCTCATTACCAGCTTGAAAATATAGAGTGCTTTTTCGGCCAAGCACTAGTGAGGGCCTATTCCTCAGAAAAGAACATTCCCTCTCTCGGGCTATTTATTGATAATTATTGTCAAAAATTCAACCGTTTTTTTCGAGTGGCGGAATTCGATGAGAGCCTATCTTTCGTTTATCTAAACAGGAGTTTGGAGACACTAGTGGAATACTCTGGTGGGACTTTTCCAATCACTGAGTACGGAATTATTGACCAAGCGCCTTATGTCCCATGGCAGGTCCGTTTCTTGAGCGATGTCCACCGGAACATGCGCGAGCATAAATCCCCTGTGGTTCGCACAAAGTTTCTAACGGCATGGGATTTTTATGCGAAACGATATCCAGAGTTGGTTAAGGCCCTGGTTGACAGTGATTTCTCTCTTTCGAGCCTTGCTCCCGATGCCGCATGGAAAGGCGAGGTCATCGCGATGAATAAAGATATCAAACACTTCAAGCGTATAGGTAGTGGTACACCCTTATCAGTACAATTGACCAAACGGGGCCAATACAAATCTGCGAAGAAATAGGCATGGTCGGCGCTGTCCCGTGGGATTGCCTAACCAGTGCAGCCACGGCGACGCTCACTACATTGCTCCTTTGGCTCCATTTCATGGGCTCGCATGCTGCAAGTGTTGGGCGGCATGAAGGTTCAGGATCTGTAAAACTAAATACAATCATAGATATAGAGATTATTGCGTAGGTATTGCCAGAGATGCTGATCTAAAGATTTGCCACCGTTTTAAAAAAAGAGGTCTTTCATGGAATGCTTCCGGATTGATGAGAGCGGTTATACAGGATTCGACCTATTAAACTCTGAGCAACCCTTTCAAGGGGCAGCGGCCGTTTCCATAAGCGATGAAGACGCCGAGCGATTAATCAAGGAGCACTTTCCCAGCTTGCAGGCGACTGAGCTCAAGTACCAGGCGCTGTCCCGTCGGCCAAAAAACCACCCAAGACTGCTCGGTTTGTTGGGTAACATCCATACTAACTACAAGTGTGTGACTTATGTCTGTGACAAGCGCTTCCTGCTGTTGCTGATGTTCTTGGACTATGCAGTCGAGCCGTTCTACTTCGAAAGAGGGATCGATTTTTATGCGGATGGCCAGAACTACTCACTAGCGTCCCTGCTATATTTTGCTGGCCCCACCCTTTTGGGTAAGGGAGCCTTTGATGCGCTATTGGCCGCCTTTCAGTCTGCGATGAGGGAGAAAACCACGAAAGCTCTGGATGATCTCGTCACAGCAGCACGCAAGACAAAGTGGTACGAGCTACCAGAAGCCGTAGGGCCTCTGGCGGGTTATGGAGCTCCGGAATGCTTATCGGCGATAGCAACACCTGGTGTCAGCACCGATGCTGCCTTAGTCGTTCTCCAAGCCCTCATAAGCCGAATGGAGGTTATGGCGGACGGGCCATACCGGGTTGAGCACGATCAATCAAAAAACCTGCTCACCTACCATAACTTATTGGAGCGCTACATCAATCATGACGTCGATATCGAGTTTCGGCAGTCAGAAATCGCAACTATTAAATTCCCGCTCAAGCTCACGTCAGTCACTCAAATTGATTCAAAGACTAGTCCGGCTGTCCAATTAGCTGATGTCATGATCGGTGCAGCCATTGAAGTGACAAAAATCTTGAGGGGCCAGAAGGCCGAGGGGATAGAGCCAGACGCATTATTAGATCTATATAAGGATGAGCAGGTCATACATATGTTTCCCTCGCTTGATTTCGATGAGCAACGACGGTTTCGGAAAGGGACACAGGCTGCAGAGGTAATTGACTACTTTTCGCAGTTCCATGTCTGAGCGAACGGGCTGCCCAACAAAGCCAGTCACGGCGACGGCTTCGACATTGCGGCTTCGCCTCCAGGTCGAAGCCGCACGTGCTGGCTGGCGTTGAGGCCGTAGAAAAAGTCCCGAGGTTTTTGGGGTTGACCGCTCCTACGCGAAATCTACGGAATATTTCGGAGAGAAATGCTCCAGATTTCACGAAAAGGCGCTATTTTTAGCGCGAAAATTAAACAATTTGAGACCGTAGAAGGGCTCTGGAGTTTTTCTACAGCCTCGTTGGGCGAAAAAGTATCATTGAGGAGAGTTTTTGATGAGCTGCATTATTTGTGGTGATGCCCCTACAATAAAATCTCATCTAATACCCAGGACTCTCGCCCGAGAGGTTCAAGTAGGTAAAGCACATGCCTACGTGAGAAGTTCAAATAACTTCGACCATACCCAGTCGGGCATATTCGAGCGCAACATACTTTGCAAAACTTGCGACAATGAATTGGGTAAATTTGAGAACATTGCTGCGACGGCGTTTCGTAAAATCAGAGAAGAAGCAAAAAACTCTGCCTTGGGGGAATACACATTAAGGGGCGCGTCAGGAGACGATATTTTGCGATTTGTGGCCGGCCTGCTGTGGAAATACAGCGTCGCATCAACGAAAAACGGCAGGATCGACTTGGGGCCGTATCAGAAGGTAATGAGAGATATTGCCTTTGCGCTCAAACCTATTCCCACGAACATTGACGCCTTGCTATGTCGTCTAAAAAGCCATAATGGCGACGACGGGGTGTTCGCTTACCGAGCTCCAAAGCCAGATAGGCAGGAAAACGTAAATGGTTACAGGATCCTTGTCGGCGGCATTTTTATTTTTGTCAAAATTGACCAACAAACCCCGCGAGGTGGCGCCCTAGAAAGGAGCTCTGTTCGCGGTAAGACCAACTTACCCTATGTTGTTTTGCGTGCACAAGACTTCGAGGAATACCGACTATCGGCGAGTCTCGCGCACGACGGTCGGCTATCGGCCTATTTAGACAAGCAAGACGGATAATGGCGTCCAATATCTGTATTTATGCATGGTCGCCCAACAAGGCTCGTCGCGCGGATGCCCTTTTCGCCGTTCCGCTATGTAAAGGCCACCGGTGCGCTTCGCATTATGCGCAAAAGGAGAAAGCGTGCATCAGATAGCAACCCAATGGATTGTTGGGTTACTTGGAGATAGAGATGTCCCTTACCTGATCTGTGGAGGACTCGCAGCAAAGGGGTACGGTTCTGAGCGTGAGTTGAACGATATTGACCTTTTCGTTCCCGGGGAACATTTTTCGTCAGTGGTTCAGGCCGGCCAGGAATATATATCCAAGGCAGCCACGCACTACCGAGAGGAAGGCTGGGATCTAACCTACGTTCAGTTCAAGTATGAAGGGGTGAAAGTGGAGGTGGGCAGCGCTGACGATCCGCAAATTTATGACGCCGGTCGTCAGGCCTGGGTTCCGCTCGATATAGATTTCTCTCGCTATCAGACAGTCAGATTGCTGGGTTTGGAGCTTACACTTATGCTTAAAGAAGATTTGGTCCGATATAAGTTGGCGCTCTCACGACCTGTGGATATCCAGGATGTCCGAGCTATCCGAGAAAGCACATAGCTGTGTCAGTTACGGCGACGCCTGCAGCATTGCGGCTTTGCCCCTATTGCGTGGCGGCGCATGCTGAACGGCGTTACAAACAAGTAGGTCTCCCAACATGGATGTAAAAGGTATAAACCGCGGCGCCTGCCACTGCGGCAGTGTCCAATTCGAAGTTGATCTTCCCGGTGGCTTTGAGGACTTGAGCCGTTGCAATTGCTCAATGTGCGCACGTCGTGGCGCTGTCGTGACCTCGGTTCCGTTAGATGCTTTCAGGATCCTGCAGGGAGCAGAGAATTTGACGCTCTATCAGTTCAATACCAAAACGGCTGAACACTACTTCTGCGCTACCTGCGGGATCTATACACACCATAGACGGCGCTCAAACCCGAATCAGTTTGGGGTGAACGTGGCGTGTATAGAGGGGGTAAATCCATTCGAGCTGGGCGATATTCCTACCACGGATGGCATCAACCACTCGTCCGATCGCCACTAATGGCTGATTGCACGTTAGTCCCGGCCTGACGGCCGGGACTCGATAGCCAATAGCGTCCGCTCAACCAGAGAGCAGTTCGATCGGATAACGAATAGTCGTCCTGTCGACACCCGGGCGGGCGCCGAAATCCACCAATCGCAGACGGTTGCAAATTTTCTTTTCAAGGGCTGGCTCGTTCAGGGTGGATTCCACCACCGAACAGCTTGAGACCGCCCCATTCTCTTCGATCACCAGTTCCGGCGTCACGCTGCCCTGCAGTGAGGGTTTGCGGCGCAGTTCGCGGTTGTAGATGCTGTAGATGGCCGATTTGTTGGCGTCCATGGTGCGACGGAGCTCTTCGCGGCTGCGCTTGCTGGCAGCGGCCTGCTGCTCACGCTCGGCGGCTTTCGCCTGGGCGACCACTTCTTCCGCTTCCTCTACCTGGGCTCGTTGCCGTTCCGCCAGCGCAACCTCGCGGGTTTCGCGGGTCAGGCCGGATTCATCCACGCCGGAGCTGCGGCCGGTGTTAGCCTTTTGTGCCAGGGTATCACCCGTCTTGCGGGCGATTGGTTCGGCCGTTGTGACGGTGGCCGGTGTATCCAGTTTGACGGATTTACCCAGCGCACTCAGCTTGGAGAGCTCATCGCCCATGGCGAGGATACCGGTGTTTTTTGCCTTTTCCCGGGCTTTTTCGACATCCTGCTGCGTTGGCTCCGGCTTCTCCGCCACCTGGGGCTCGGGTTCTGGTTCTGGCTCAGGCTTCGGCGCGGGCGGCTGTACCTGGGGCTCGGGTTCGGCAACGGGTTGCTCTTCCGGTTCCGGCTTCTCTGGTTCAAGTTCGGGCTCAGGCTCGGGTTCCGGCGCTTTCAGTTCCGGGGGTGGTGGCGGTTCCTGTTTCTCAACAATCAGCTTCGCCAATTGCGGCGGCAGGGCTTCACGCTCTTTGCGATCCTGCTCCGGCAACTCAACCCAGGTGATGTACGCGGCTGCCACAAGGAACAACGGGACCACGAGGGTAGCAACCGCAAACAAGCGCTTGCGTTCTCCGGCCTCCTGATTCCAGGGCAATCCCTGACGATACTCTGCCACAGCTAGGCTCCCTGCTCTGTTTTCTGGTTTACAGCCAGTGAAATACTGGCGTAGCCCGCGTCCACGCAGGTGGACATGATTTTCTTCAACAGTTCATAGGGCAGTTCGCGATCGGCAAGGATGGTGATGGGGCGCCCTGCATCCGGTGCCGGAGCACTGGAGCGGCTGGCCTGGTAGTCCAGCTCTTCCTTCAGGGCGGGCTCTACCTGACCACTAAAGGCCTGGAGCACGTCCCGCTTCATCACAACACGGCCGTTCACCAGGATATCGTTGTCCGTGACCGTCAGCGCGAGCACATCACCCGGGGGCTGCTGGGCACTGGAGTCCGGCAGCTTGATGGCGTTGTCCTGGTTCAGCACCTGCACATCGGAGGATGAATTCACCATCAGGAAGAACACCAGGATGGTAAAGATGTCCATCAACGACACCAGGTTCAGCTTGCTCTGTTGTTTGCCCCGCCGATGATGGCGCTTCAGGCGTTTGGCTTTCGCAGACTCTTTCATGACTGTTCAGCCCTCTTCGGTGCGTCGCCCAGTGAGATCTCGGGGAACAGCTCGGCCTCAACGACATCACCTGCGACAACCGCTTCGTAAGAGCGCACCTTGTCCATCACCGACACCAGCGTCTGATATGAGGTGTCGCTGGACGGCATAATGATGATGTTGCGTTTGTCCGGGAGCCTGCCCTTAAGCTCCTTCATGACCTTACCGAGCATCTCGAAGTCGTGGGCCGCTTCGCGGTTGGCAATGGTCTTGATCACGCCGCCCTGGTTGTCGGACACCACAAGCTGGTCTTCGAAAATGACGACCTGTAACTGGAGTTCTTTCTGTTCTTCAACGGAACTGCTATCCACATCTGGGAAGTTCAGCTCCAGCACGCTGGTGTGTGCAAACACCATATTCAGCAGCAGGACCGGAACCAGCACGATCATCAGGTTCATGAACGGTGTGATATCCAGGTCCGCTTCGCTGCGAAGCCGACGATGCTTACGCCTCATGGCTTTAGCTCCCTGATTGAACCGTTACGCCACTGACCCGGCGGGGTTGGCCGCACGGGAAGCAGGCTCTGCTGGGCGGGCAGCGGCGGCAGCCGGTGCCTGCGGCCTTGCGCCTGTTCCGTCGGTGATCAGGTTCAGCACCTTGATGCCGGCCATCTCGAAGCTGTCGATGATTTCGTTGGTCTTAGTCTGGAGCACTGAGTGGATCAACAGCAGCGGGATCGCAGACATCAGGCCGAAGGCTGTCGTGTTCATCGCTACGGAGATACTCTGGGACAGCAGGCTCGCCTTTTGAGACGGGTCCGCCGCGGCAACCGCGGTAAAGGCCGCGATCAGGCCGATGATGGTGCCGAGCAGGCCCATCAGCGTGGAAATGTTGGCCAGCGTGGACAGATACTGGGTACGCTTCTCGAGGCGGGGCATGACTTCCAGAAGCCCCTCTTCCATGGCGTACTCGATCTCTTCCCGGGACTGGCGACGGGCCAGGCGCTGGAGGCCGAAACCGATCATGGAGGCCATGGCACTGCCAGACTCAGTAGCGTAGTTCAGCGCGCCCTTAAGATCCTTACCACCAATCATGTGGTGCAACCGGTTGAAATCACGACGATTAGTGATCTTCTGGGCAGACAGGTATATGTAACGTTCAGCGGCAACAATGAGTCCGATAATCAGCACGATGGCGATCGGATACATGAAAAAGCCACCTTCCTGGAAGAAGCGAACGGCAGTTTCAATCATTTTCAGGGCACTCCATAGTCCGTATTTGCTGGCTAGTGTATGCGGCAACGGCCCCGGTGGGGGTAAGTTCACGCAAGTCTTTGTAGCGGTTTGTTTTTACATGCGTATGTGCACAGACAATGTGTGACACACGTCTCACTCTGACGTTGAGTCAGGACGTCCGGACACCGTCGAATCCTCCGCTGAGGTGCGGAAATACTGATGATAGGACACCAGGCGCTGAAATTCCTGGCGCTCCAGCGGCGCAATAGGGCGCTGGAGCATCAACTGCTCGTCCGGCCGGGCCAGCGACTGCACCGCCGGCGCCTGCCAGGGCACCAGGTAAAGCACCGTCGGCACTTCCTGGTCACCGCGAATTCGTGTGCCTTCGATCGTCACGACGCCGTCCTGGGCGACGCAGGGAAATGCGATGATCAACAGCAATAGACTGAGTAGGTGTTTTCTAGCGATCATAAGCGGTTCCTGACATCGAATACCCAGTCCTTGAGGCGCGGATTCGGCTCTTCCGCCAGCGACTGATACTGCTCGTAGAGAGGCAAAGCCTCCTCGAGCCGGCCGAGGTAGATATCCAGCAGGATGGCCAAATTCAGCATGGCCGGCAGGTGATTCGGATCGGCTTCCAGGGCTTGCCGGTAAAGCGTTTCAGCGTGCTCGAACTCGCCCTGCTCCCGGGCCATGACTCCGAGATGGGTCAACGCTGCGCTGTGTTGCGGGTCGCGCTCAAGCACCTGTTGGAAATACCCTTCAGCGGCTTCGGGGTTGCCCTCTTGCAGTGCAATAATGCCGAGATTGGCCAAGGGTCCGGTTCGCTCTGGGTCGGCCTGATGGATCTGTTCAAACAGGTTCCGCGCGTTATCGGTATCCCCTCCCCTGAGCAAGGCAACCGCCTCGCTGAAGTCCTGCGTTAACTCGGCCTCCCGGGCCTGGCGCTCTGCCTCCACCACATCTGCCGGGTCGGTTTTGGGCGAGGACGCACAACCGGCCACCAGCACGACAGCCAGCAGCAGGCCCACTCGCGTCCACCCCTGGAATGACCTAACCCAGCTCATCGACAACCTCTACGGTGATTTCAGGTTTGTTGTAGCGGCCCGGAAGCAGGGTTTTCAGGGCTTCGTAACTGCGCTGAACCCATTCATCGAAAATGCCGTTGCGGGCGCGGCTGGCGTTCTGTTCATGAATGTCGATGGCGTTGTCCTCAAACGGGTAGGCCTGCTCTTCCAGCAAAAGCTCGTACTGGGATAACTCCAGCTCCGACAATCCTTCTGGTCGCTCCGACTCCATCAGGTCACGACCGAGGCGCGCGTAGATGTGTGCAATCTGATAGCCGGCTTCGGTGGAGAAGGACGACACGCCGTAACTCGCGGTTTTCTGGTAGGCGGTAACGGCCTCTTCCAGTGCCTCGGTCTTGGCTGCCATGCTTTGATTCAGCGGCAAGGTCAGGCGAATGCTGTCGTAATAGGCCAGTGCTTCCCGTGCCAGGATCGCCGAAGCTTCGGCCGCCAGGTAACGCATGCGGTCGTCCGCCTCGTCGGGATTGTCGTCCACGGTCTCCATCTGCTTGCGCAGCCAGAAACGGCGGCTGCTGTCGTCGCCAATCCCGTCGTACAGGCCGGCCAGGCTGTTGGCGGCCTCCATGTAAACGTCCAGTGGTTCAGGATAGGTATTGGCATACCGCCGCCAGGTGTCGATGGCCTTGCCAGTATTTCCCGCACGTTCGTACAGATCCGCGGCGATCAGCAGGTTCTCGCGCTTCTCCTCGTCCGTGGTGGCCATCGCAATCAGGTTGTTCAGCTCATCCCCGGCTTTCTCCCACTGCTCTGTCTCGCGGTAGGCCAGTGCCAGGCGCGCTGGCAGGGTATCGATTTGTTCGTGTTCGGGGTAGCGGGTCCGAAACGCCACCATCACATCGATGGCATCCTGCCAGTGGCTAAGCTCAATCAGCAGGGTGGCAGCATCGTATTCAGCGTTGGCCCTCAGAGCCGAGGTGGGCGCAACCACGCCCACACGCAGGAATTCACTAACCGCTCCGGCGGTATCACCGGCATCCGCCAGCGCTTCCGCCTGACGGAAAACGGACGCGGCCAGGCTTTCAATGACATCCGGCCGCCGCTCATCGGCCTCTGCCATGACGCGCAAGGCCTGTTGATAGGTGGTTTCCGCCTCGGCGTATCGGGCCAGCTCAAACAGGCTGTGGGCTTTCAGCAACCAGGTTTCCGTGAGGATATCCGCCCCGGGCGCGGGAACTCGGGCAATCATGCGATCCGCCATTTCAACCACCTGCCCATAGCGATAGCGCTCGAATTCGTGCTGCATGGCAATGTAGAGCACTTCTTCCGAGCGAGGGTCGTCGGGAAAGGCGTTCACGAATCGTTGACGATTCAGCTGCTGGAACTCGGTGTAATCATTGTAGGTTTCAGCGGGCTCACGGGGCCAGGTTTTGGCATATTCGCGGAAGGCCAGTACCGACGCATAGCCTGCCTCAGCGGCGCGTTCGGGTGGTTCTCCCTCCCATGGGAAGTCATAGGCCACACGTTCAAAGGCTTCGATAGCTTCCGGCCACTGAGCCAGTTCTACATGGGTTTCACCCAGCAGGAACAGCATCTCCGGTGTGCGGGGGTGGGCCGGGAAGGTATCCGCGAAGGCCTCGTAATACACCGCCGCCTGACGATAATGCTCATCCGATTCCAAACCTTCTGTCTCGCCCGCCAGTACATAGTGGCGATTGGCAAGCTCCGGGATCAGCTCTTCCAGCTGCTGCCCGATATAGAACGCTGTCTCGTCATCCGCCTGTTGCAGGTAGGCACTGTGAATGCCGTAGTCCCGAACAAACGCCGCCTTGCGATCCGGTATGTCAGCGGTAAAGCCGGCCTGTGCCAGGGTGTCGATGATACGCATGTGGTACCGGGGCGCCCATGGGCTCAGTGGCCGCGCATCGATGTAGCGCTCGAATACATCAATGGCGTCTGTGTACTGTTCCCGCTCCAGCAAAAGGTCACTGTAGCGGTCATACACGAGGATTTCGTAGGGTTTCTCGCCGGTCTCACGGAAGATGGCCTGCAGGGTGTCCGCACCGTCCAGGTAAGACAGTGACAGGCCAAATACGCGGAACAGGTCTTCCATCATGGTGCGGTATTCCTGCCCGACGGATTCCACGTCCTGCTCTTCCGGCATGACCAGGTCCAGCACATTGATGTAGCTGAACAGGGCTTCCCGATAACTCCCCTGCTTGAACTGGCTCCAGCCCAGCATGTAGTGGGCGTTGACCAGGAACGAGGCGTCGTCCCTTCTGGCCGGGTCGGCGTCGATCACCGTGCGGAACGCCTGTTCAGCCTCGGTGTACCGGCGATTACTGAACAGCAAGTCACCGCGCCGGAACTGCGCCTCGACCCAGAATTGCGAATCCGGATGCTCATTCACCAGCGTTGTCAGTGTGGCAAGGTGTTCTTCGCTCATGCCGCGCAGGTCGTAGGCGCGGGCTAACTGGTAAAGAACCTGATCATTACCGGGCCGCTCCGGATACCCAGCCAGCAGTTGTTCATAGGCTTCAATAGCCCCGGCCATCTCATCCTCTGCGGTTTCAACCATCTTGTTTTCCGCACGCTGGAATTCCAGGTCCGCCAGCCGGTGACGTACGGCAACCTGTTTGGCGGGGTCTTCCAACAGAGGCAACAAGGCGCGGTAACTGTCCATCACCTCCCCCAGAGATACTTCACTGGTGCCGCCCCGGGTATCCGGCGCAGGCTCGATGGTTTCCTCGATGGATTGAAGAGTGGCCAGAGTCCCCGGCTGGGGCTGTCTGTCATCCCCACCGCCGAATACATCCGGCATTGAAAGCGACTGGCAGCCCCCGAGGAGGCCTGCGATAAGCACTGGCAGAAGGGTATCCAGGCGCCTGCGGATTACCGGCTTAGTCACGGTCACCTCCCGCTTCGGTGGCCGGATTCGCCGCCGCACCATTGCGACCAAGGAAAAGCGTGTCCGCCAATCTTGCCGCTGCATGACGGGTTGCCCTGAGGTACCCCTGCACCTCCTGGCTCTGTTGCTGCAGTTCAGTATCCACCAGGGTGAGCAGTTCCGTTCGTGCTGCCGAGAGTGCCTTGTCCAACTCGCCCTGCAAACGTTGCAGCGCGACTTGGCGGGCCTCTACCCGGGCTGCCAGGGCCTGATTTTCTCCACCCGATGCCATCTCCTGTTCAATCAACGCGCGCTGATCGACGAACACCTCCATGGCCCGGTCCAGTTCCCGCAGCTGCTTTTCGGCAGCCCAACGATTGACCGCGTAATCATCGGCAATGCGCCAGTTAAAATAGGCGTTCATCCGCTGGAAGGTTTCACGCTGTTTGCGGGTGGATTCGTCCTCCGGCAGTTGCGACAGGGTCTTTTCCACCTGCGCCAGTCGGTCCGCCAGTTCGTGCTGTTCCTGCGTCATGAAGAAGCGCAGATCCTCTCTGGCCAACGCGTCTTCAATAGCGCTGCGGTACTCAGCCTGTCGCGCCAGCCATTGATCCGCGTTGAGCGCATCAAGTGCGTCGCGGGTCTCGCGGATACGTTGCTCCCGCTGTTGGGCACGGGTTTCCAGCATGATATCGAAGGATTCCAACTGCGTTTGCCATTGGCCAAGGGAATCGCGCAACCGATAGAGTTCATGCAGATCACGCAGGGACAGCTGAAAGGACTCCGTCGCCAACAATCCAGCCAGGCTGTAATCCCCGGGCCGGACCTTTACACGCCCATAGGCATCGGTCAGTACGGTTGTTTCTCCCGGTTCGGGACGAACCATCTCCGCGTCCATCGATCCGGGCTGCCCGGGACTATCGCCCTCACGCACGAAGCGAAGCGCCTCGATCAATCGCGCTTCGGTTAGCTGCTCCCGCTCATCCGACAGGCGAGTACTCAGTGACTGGTAATGACTGGCAGCCTCACGGTACGCCTGCAGCGCCTGCTGTTGACGATCCATCTGCTCGAACAGGAAGCCGCGGGCATAAGGCACTTGCTGTAGCCAGGGTGTGAACAGAGGGCGTTGTTGAAGGGTATTCAACGCTTGCAACGCCAGGCCCGCGCTACCTTCGCGAGAGGCTGCAACTGCATAATCGAACAGGGCCTGGTCGGAAAACACGCCGTCGAGGGCGATCTGCTCAAGGCTGGCCATGGCGCCGGCAAAATCACCTCTGCTGAGATGAAGACGACCGATGGAGAGCTTTACCCGCTCCCGAAGTGCCGACATTTCGTTGGCTAACGGCGGCTCGAATTCGGGCAGCTCGCCAAGCAAGCTATCGAGGCTGGCCAAAGCGTCCATCGCCTCTTCCGTCTGGCCTTCAGACAGCATGCCAACCGCCTGGTTGTAATGCAGGTAAGCACGCCAGGGTGAGCTCTCTGGCAGCGAGTCGATCAGTTCGTCAACGGTTTCCCCACTGGTCCCGGCCGTTCCGGACAGGGCCAGCTGGCCCCGAAGGTACAGCCACTCGTGGTAAAGCTCGTCGCTTTCGTCCTGTAACAGCTCGTCATCCACCCGCTCAAGGGCGTCTCGTGCCGCAATCGAATCCTGCTCGAGGTAGAACACTTTGCCCAGATAGAACCAGGCCTGGTTGCGGGTGCCCGGCGCCACCGCTGCGTTCTCGTCCAGTAACTCCCGGAACAGCGCGCCGGCTTCGTGGGTCATACCGTAGGACAGCATCAGGCCGCCCTCTACGAGGGCCGGATGGTCACCATGGCCATCGATGCCGCCTTCGGCGGAGGCCACATTCAGGCGGGTCAGCGCCTCAAACGCATTGCCCTGATAATACTCATACAGAGCCACACCATAGGCAGGATCACTTGCGCGCTGCGGCAGTTCATCACCCACAGCCACCGGACCATGAAGCAACGCCGCAAGCGTGCCGGCAAGAATCAGTCCCGCCGGGGCGCCCGTCGTCATTCGGTTCAGCCACTCAATCACGGACCGCGTTACTCCCACTCAACAATCGCCACTTCGGGCTGGTAATCAGATGAGCGGTCGCGGATGCGGACCTCCAGGGCAGCGGTATCCGTATCCTTTTGCAATTGATAGGTCGCGGCCTGCTTATAGGCGCGGTTATCCGGGCCAATACCCTCAACAAACACCGTCACCTCGTGTTCGCCCGTCTTGAGGTTACCGATGTGCAGGCGCTGCATACCGCCACGCTGCAATGCTTTGGCCTGACGCTCGGTATACAGGTGCGCTGCAACGGTTTCGTCATTGACCTTGAGTTTCACCGAATCCAGCTTGAGGAATTCGCCGGTGTCGAGGCTGAGAAACACCGCAAACTGGGTACTGGCGGGATACAGCAGGTCCTCTTCCAGAATGAACAGGTCCCGGTTCAGGCGGATCACCTGCTTTTTCAGCTCTTCAACGCTCAACGAGACCGCACCGTCGCCGGTTTCGGCTTCGCTATTGTCCTGGGCCATGGCTGCCGGCTGCCAGAACGCCAGTGCCAGGCTGACAATGTGCAGTGCGAATGTGTTCTTCAAGGTCATCATGTTGAATCGTCCCGACCTGGTCAGTATTCAAGAATCAGCGATGCCCGGGTTACGAAGGCATCGAACGAATAAAGGGGCTCCTGCCCCGGCAGGAAATCGCCGGACACAGTGACATCCCGGAAGTTGTCATAGCTGAAATCGAGCCAGTCCACCAAGAGGCTCGCCTGCAGGCGCTGGATGCCCGGCAACGAGGTCTGTTTCCACTCGTACACCACGCCGCCACCAAGGGTAGTGCCGGAAAACGCACTCATTTCCTTGTCGCGCGCCAGGTGGGTCTGGGAGTTTTCGAAGGCGTAGAGGTCGCTGTAGAAATCCGCCTCGTCCTGGACGTAGTACCGGGCACGTCCCTCAAGCGTCCAGCGCGGATTCAGGGCGTGAACGTAAGCGAGCTCGAAGGTCTGGGCGTCAATGCCCCAGCTGTCACTGAAATAACGGAACTCACCGCGAATCGATGCCCGGTAAGGCAGGTAGTACAAGGCCCGGGTGGCCACGGAGAAACTGGTGCGGGTTTCCGGGTATCGCTCGGGCTGGTCGAGTATAAAGTTGTTGGGGTCGTCTGGGTCGATATAGCGATTTCGGCGATAGGGGTTCTCCAGGAAGCCTTCGTCCGTCACCACTTCCAGGTCAACGCCCAGCAGGCTGTTGCGGGTCATGACCTGACTCAGACCGAGTTGGTAATTCTGGCGATCAGCGTCTTCGCTGAACGATTCGTCCCCCCTGACACCCACCTCGTCCTGCCCCCGCGCATAACCCAGGGTGACCGTGGACATGCCGCCGAAGAATTCCTGGCTGACGGAAAAGTAGACGGTGTTGGCTTCGTAATCGTTCTCTGAGCTGTTGGTGTAGCCCAGGCTCAGGATGGAGTCCTCATGGAGGTAATCCACCCCGAGGGTGTATTCCGTGCGCTCTTCGGTGTATTCACTGGCTAGCGCCACCACATCCACGGACGCGGCGGATACCATGTCCACGTAATACTGGCCGGACACCGACACCTGGGGGCCCACGCTCTTGCGCACCAGCACGGAGGGGCCATCAATGACCATGCCGCCGCCATCATAGCGGTGATAAAGGACATCCACGTTGTCTTGCGGCAGGGTTGCTGCGGTGGCGATCTGTACAAACGCCATCGCACACGCCAACCCCTTTACCAGCACAGGGAACAGCCGGGAGCAATCAGTTACAGCCACAACCACCTCCGGAGCCGCCTTCCGCCCCCCTTGCGGATTCACGGGCCTGGTACACGTGATGCATATAGGCGTCCGCTTTTCCATGCCGGCTCAGGCTCATGACCGGGTCCGCGAGCTTGTCCCGCTCATAGGGCTTCACCCAGGGCTTGATGTCACTGCAACCGGCCGCCCCCGCCGTTATGAGGATCACGATTGCCGATGCCATCACTGCTTTGAAAGGGTTCATACACTCACCTGCCTCAAGCTATTCCCGCACCAGTTGCCGGATCTGCGTTTCGTATTCGTCTTCATAGCCGGGCTGGTAGCCATGATGGAGAAAACGTGCGTTGCCATCGCGGTCAATCATGACCGTGGTCGGCATAGCCTGCACTTCGTACTGTTCGCTGACATCGCTCTGCGGGTCATAAAGGATCGGATAGCTGACTGGCACCTTGTCCAGGAAACGGTGTGCCTCGTCTCGGTTCTCATCCACGTTGACCGCCAGGATGGTGAATCCGAGATCCTTGTACTGAGCGTACAGGTCATCCATCAATGGCATTTCCTGACGACAGGGCCCGCACCAGGACGCCCAGAAGTTGAGCATTACCACTTCGCCACGGAAATCCTGTAGCCGCAGGTTCTCGCCCTGACGGCTTTCAAGAGTGAAGTCCGGCGCCGGAATGTTCATTTCCTCGGCCTGAACGGATGAAACGCCAACCAGCGTCGCCAGGGTCAGGGCCAATCCCAAAAACCGTGTTGTCATCATTGACTCCTGTTATCAGAAAAAGACAGAGAGGCCACCACTGACCTCAGTGTTCATGGACGTTTTTTCCTCACCCAGCACATCAATCCGGTAGAAGTGTTCACGCACCCCCAGATGGATCGATACGCTGTCGGTCAGCAATACCTGGTAACCAGCGCCCACGTTGAAGGTAAACCGGGTGTCACCGGCAAAGTCCGTGGCACCGGCCCCGCCGATCAGGTAGAAGTTGGTATTGAAGGCATAGTTCTCGGTCAGGAAGGCCTCACCGGGCAGCACATTCATGCCAATATTGATGTTGTAGTAGCGGTAGTCCCGGTCTTCGTCCGACAACACCTGAACGTCCCCGGCGAGCTTTTCAAAGCTGGTTTCTCCGCCTTCGGCAAAGCCCACATTGGCTTCAAAAAAGAAGGTTTCGCTGAGGTGGTAGGTCAGCTTGCCGCCCCACAGGAATGATGACTCAAAATCCTCGATATTGATGATGCCGGCGAACGCACCGATCTCGAAGTTCTCGGTGTCGATCAACGCCTCGTCGACCTTCTGGGGCCGCACATCCGGCTCAATCAATGGCCGGTCGTCCTCCTGGGCGCTGACAGCAGCTGGCACCAGCAGCAGGCCCGCAAACGGCAGGACGGTCAGAAGAATATGCTTAATCCGATTTTCCATTCTGTTGCTTCTTCGTTGGTTGCCCGATTGGTAAAAATCTTATAGTCCTTGACCTCGGCACGGATAAAATAGTTGTCCGTGACATAGGCGCGCAGGCCCAGGCCGGCGTGCCCAATGCTGTTATCCCGGTCTCCGGGGTCCGCCAGGGTGGCTTTGGGCTCGATGAAAATATGCCCCACGCCCAGCGTGAAGAACGGCGAAATACGCCAGTGCGGAAACGGCTGGTGAACGATGTTGGCGTTCACCATGCGAATTTCAGAGGCGCTTCCCAGTACCTGCGAACCCCAGAGCTCTGCCGACAGGTTGCGGGTCAGGAGATACCCGCCGTAAACCGCAGTTACCGCCGCGCCCTCGAACTCGCCCATCATCAACCCCGCCTCCCAACGGCGGCTGCTGAAATCATCAAAACGTGGATTACTGAGTGAGACCTGCTCGCCCTCGCCATCCAGTGTCAGTTGCACATCGTCCACATGTACCCAGCCTTCCCGGCCCTTGCGGTCGGTGACTTTCAGCCAGGACGTCTTGCGCATGCGCAACGTCAGCCACTCGCCCTTTTCACTGGTGTGGAATACTGGGTAGCCCACCGCCGGACCAGTACGCCACTCCACAAACGGCTCCGCCACCTGAACCTGGGGCATCGGTTCGTCAGCACCGCCCCATAGCCAGTCGGCGGTGGCGGACAGGGGCACGGTTAAAAACAGCAGTATAAGGGCCAGTCTCATGGTTAACAGTTCAGGTCCTATCAGTCCGCCGGAGCATCAAAGGGGTTGTTGTAATACTGGCCACCGATATCGAGCCATTCGGCAATCAGACGTAGTTCATCTGGGCTGAGGAATCCCTGGTGGAGCCCACCTTCGCGGAACAGATTGAAAAAGTTACCGCTGGCCCGCGCTCCATTCACGGACATGGTGGGAGGCACGTTGACGTTTACAAACACGGGAATTGGGTTGCCGTCATCATCCAGGATTTGCTCTCCATTTTCGTCCAGCAGGAACCCGTCTTGCACCTGCACATCAACGAGCTGGTCACCGACCAACTCCTGTTCGTTGTCGTTGAACAACAACTCCCGGTAGGACTTGAAATGATCCGGTTCATCCGACGAAGGGCCATCACTCAGGTCCAGCTGGGCTTCTGGCAATTGGGTCGTCTCATCCGCGGCGGTGTTGGAATGACATCCCGTACAGGAGTAATCATCAATAACGTTGCCGTTCCCATCATCAATGAGTCTTTCAAGCCCCCACAGCGGATGGATGTGCTGCTCGTAATTGATGACGGTTCGACAGGCGGCGCGCCAGTCATCGGCGCACTCAGGACGGATCGGCGCGGCCGTTTCGAGGTCCGCATAACTCAGCGAGAAGGCTGTGCCCGGTGTGAGACTGGCATCACCGGGGTCTGTCCACTGATCGACATAGACAGCGTCCGGCCCGAGGCGACGGGTTCCGTTAATCCGGGCCCAGGTTTCCGCCATGGTTTCGCCCATCATTGCAACCAGGGCAGGGTCGGCATTAGGAAATTCGATATCGGTCAGTGCTCCTGTATAAGCCGGAGCCGGACCAGCATCCGCGCGACCATGAGGCACCGCGCTGCCAGGGTTATGGCAACCGCTGCAGGCCAGGGTTTCTCCGGGCCTGACGTTCAACCAGTTCTGGTGACGGGGGCCAATCCGTCGTCCTTCATCGTCCAACACGCTGATGGCAAACGCGACGTTGGCGGGCACTGCCACCCGAACCGACCCATCAGGCTCGACCGGCACGTAGCCGAGAATTTCCCGCATCGACTGCGCCTGGCTGCGCCCAAAGGCGGTGTTGTCGAAGTCCCTGACCTCTTCATCGGGAATTGAGACCGGCTTTTCGAGTCGAAGGAAGCGCCTGGGAAGGTTGTCCGGAGAAACAATCGCCGGATCGGCTGTCTGCCGAATACCCGCTGGAGAAGTATCGACGCCATCAATGTCGTAGACACTCTGGATTTGCAGTATGCCAAGACCATCCTCTGCAAGGGTCGCCGCATCGCCTGAGAACTGCGATTCGGGAATAAACGTCGGCAGAGACCTTTCGGTCATCAGTACCGCCTCATCGAACTGTTGGCCTTCCTCGGGCGACTGAATCGGGCGCTGGGTGCCGGACGCCATATCAAGCAACCACAACCCGTAAACGGGAGCGGCGGCCCGATAGGCGCCCGAGGCAATCCGCTCCTGCGTGCAGTTGAGGATGTCGCCATTGCCAGTGGCAAGCCTCAGCCGGCATGGGCTCCAGCTAACGAGGTAGCGACGGGTGCCATCCAGAAACGGGGATACCGAGCTGTAGTTTCCGCGCAGCGAGATCTCATTGCCAAGGGACAACCCGCTGACCAACGGCGTTTGCGCCGAGCCGGGATTGCCGTCAACGCGGATGCCCGCCTCTACATAACGTTCGACATCAATCTCAACCGGAACCGCCCCAAAGTTGTTGGTTTCGGTAGGACGGAGCTGAGCCAGAAGTCGACCGGAATCCGTCGCCTGCGGGCGCAGATACTCAATGTTGACGTCATCGCTGACAGAGCCATGAGAGTGGCGGCCGTAAAGATAACTGAGCCCGGTGCCGTCCGGATTGACCTTATAGAGGTTGAATCCGTTGCCCTGGGTTTGGCCGGCATTGTCCCAGCGGCTAAATACGATGGCGCCTTCGTCCGTTACCAATGGGTCCAGATCGTGGCTCTGGTTGAACGTGATCTGCTCGATGTTGTCCCCGTCAGCATCCATCACGTGCAGGACAAAGGCCGGAACCTCGCGCTCCTCGTCAAGCGCCGGATACTGGGGCTTGCCCTCGTCCAACAAAATCGCGCGAGACACCCGTTGCCGCGTGGAGGAAAAGACAATGCGGTCATCAGGCAGGTAAGCAGGCGCGATATCCTGCCCTGCTTCGGCGGTGACGTTGGATTCGATAACGCGCCGGAGAGTGCCTGAAGATACGTCGTACTCCCAGATGTTCCAGGTTGGCTGTTCGTCCTCATCCGCGTCTTCAATCTCCGGCGCCCTCATGGCAAAGAGAACGCGAGTACCATCGTAAGAGACGGTGAGATCCTTGACGTCGTAGCCAAGCGGCCCCGGAAAAGCGGATGAAGTGATGTCTCGCGACGGCGCGTCGGGAGACGCGCGATCCTTCAGGAACAGGCGAGCGCCGGGACGAAACTCCGCAGGCTCGGCAAGGTTGTCACCGATGAGCGCGCCATTGTCCTCATCGAAAAGCAAGGGGCGTTTTACAAAGACGACCGGATTCTCAACAACCACAGGGTCACTGGACTGACTGTCGCCGCTCTGGAGACACCCTGCAGCCAGAGCGACAGGAAGAAGCGCGAATACCCGGCCCAAGACAGCGAGATGGTAACGTAACCCACTGACGCAAGAGAACATTTTATTTTCGTAATGTTTAGTCACCACCAACGAACCCTGTTTGGCCTGAAAATCCATTTACATACGCTAAGTCGAGACGGGGCCTGTGCTCCAAGCCTTTTACGTAACGCTATGTAATAACGTGGAGCAGCACTCAAAACCGCAGTTAATAGCTCGCCTAGACTTTGAACAATTGTAAAATGGTACTAATGTGCGAATGCTAACGAAATCGAGGGAATCGATCATGACAGTCTTATGTACGACCCGGCAACTTATAAAGAGGACATTTTTACTCACTGTCCTGCTGGCTTTGGTCGGAACGCACGCTACCATCGCAAGCGCTGGCCCGCGGGACCAGGCAAAACGCATCCATGAACGCATCGCCGGTGTTCCTCCTTCTCCGGAGGTGCTCGATCAGATGGCGGCAAATATAACCAACAATGGTACGTCAGGCGCCGTTTCTGCCGCCTACACGGCCATGGAAGATCCAGCGTTTTACGATGTTACCCTCAAAAATTTCGTTGCACCATGGACAAATGAGGCGATGTCCCCCTTCGTGCCGTTGAATGATTACACGGCAACGGTCATCGGTATTGTGCGGGATGAACATGATTTTAGACGCGTCTTATATGACGACATACTCTATGTCGGCAACGCCAGCCTGAACGGCATCTCGGCATACTCAACGTCGAACAACGACAACTATGAGGACCTTGAGCGCTCCGGTTACTCCCTCAGTGATGACAACGTGCTGGAGCAAACCACACAGTCCAGCCTGAACTCCGAATTGCCCACGGGCGCCACGGCCGGTGTGATCACCTCCCGGGCCGCAGCGAGGGCGTTCTTCAGCGCGGGCACCAACCGCGCCATGTTTCGGTTTACCTTGCTCAACCACATGTGCAATGACCTGGAGCAGGTCGCGGACGTATCCCTGCCACCGGACCGCATCCGCCAGGATGTGTCGCGAAGCCCGGGTGGCGACAGCCGGGTATTCCTCAGCAACTGCGTTGGCTGTCATACCGGCATGGACCCCATGACCCAGGCCTTTGCCTACTACGACTACCAGTACAACGCGGGCACGGACCCTGACGGCGAACTGGGCAGGCTGATCTACAACTCTGTTAGCGACGTGGACCCGGAAACGGGTACCCGCGTTGTCGCCAAATACCACATCAATTCAACCACCTTTGAGCAGGGATACGTGACGCCGGACGATGGCTGGGACAACTATTGGCGGTCCGGCACCAATCGGCGCCTGGGCTGGGATGGTTCCCTGCCCGGCTCCGGTAACGGCGCCAAGAGCCTGGGGCGGGAGTTTGCCAATTCCGACGCCTTTGCCCAGTGCCAGGTGAAAAAAGTATTCCGCAATGTCTGCCTGCGAGAGCCTTCAAACGATAGCGATCGCTCAAAGATTAGCGAAATCGTTACGAGTTTCCGCAGCGGGTACAACCTCAAAACTGCCTTTGCGGAATCTGCCGCGTATTGCCGGGGGGAATAGGACATTATGAAAACCATAATCAGTATAGGAACCCGAGCCCCCGCTGCGCTGTTCTCCGTTATTGCCGCCCTGCTCTTTCTTGCGGGCTGTAACAGTGGCGAGTCTACCGAAGCCCTTCCGAACACCGGCGGCGGCTCCAATACCGTTAGCTATAGTGGCCCGCCCCCCGCCAGCGACGATGTACTGAATTTCAAGCGCAGCGTGTGGGATGAGCTTTCTGGCCAGAACAAGTGCGGCGCCTGCCACAACGCCGGCGGCCAGTCACCACAGTTTGTGCATGAGGGCGACATCAACATTGCCTACGCCCAGGCCAATACCATTGTTAATCTGTCCGACCCGTCCCAGTCCGAGATGGTGACCAAGGTAGCGGGTGGCCACAACTGCTGGACGACGTCCGTCACTGCCTGTACCGACCTGCTGACGGTCTACATTTCAAACTGGGCGGGTGGCTCGGAGGGATCGGTTAAAACGGTCGAACTTCGCGCTCCAAACATCCAGGACGTGAACAACACACTGACCTTTCCGTCAGACACCGACGACTTTGCAAACACCGTCTACCCAGTACTAACCCAGTACTGCAGCGAATGCCACACCAGCAACGGCCAGACACCCTACATTGCAAGCTCCAATGTCGGCATTGCGTACGATCAGTCCAAAAGCCGCATTGATCTGAACGACGGAAAAGATCCGGTCACCGATGAATGGATACTTACCGATGAAGCTTCTTCAAGGCTCGTAGAAAGGCTGAGAGACGACCGTCATAACTGTTGGGATGCTGAGTGCCTCGATTCTGCCACAGAGATGCTGGCTGCAATCCAGGCCTTCATTGATCGCCTCGGGGACCCGGAGCCAATCCCCTCCAACCTGGTAACCAGCAAGGCACTGAACCTCGCCAACGACGGTCTGTTGGCCAATGCCGGCGGCCGATACGAAGACAACGTCATCGCGCTTTACGAATTCAAAGCAGGCGACGGCCCAACGGCCTTTGATACCAGCGGTATTTCCCCACCCCTGGACCTCACGCTCAGCGGCAACGTTGGCTGGGTTGGCGGCTGGGGTATTGATATTGGCCCTGCCTTTGAAACCGAAGAAGGCGAAATGATCCGTGCCGGCAAGGCTCAAGGCTCCACTGCCGACAGCCGCAAGCTGCACACCCTGCTGACCGCCTCCGGCGAATACGCCATCGAAGCGTGGGTTGTGCCCGGCAACATCACCCAGGAAGACTCCCGCATCGTGACCTACTCCGGCTCCTCGACAGCGCGGAACTTCACGTTGGGCCAGGACATGCAGAGCTACGAGTTCCTGCATCGGAGCACCACCACCGACCAGAACGATCCAATGCTGACCGAAGCCAACCCGATGCTGTTGCAGGCGACCTTGCAACACGTGGTGGTGAACTTTTCACCGGACGGTGGCCGCGAAATTTTTGTGAATGGCGAACCCTCCGGTGATGTCGACCCGGATTCCGCCGGCCTGCTGACCGACTGGGACGACAGTTTCGCCCTGGTGTTGGGCAATGAGACGGACGGTGAATCGCCCTGGGAAGGCGCGGTCAGGATGCTTGCCATCCACAACCGTGCCCTCACCGCAGAGCAGGTTGCCGCCAACTACGACGTGGGCGTTGGCCAGAAGTTCTTCCTGTTGTTCAGCGTATCCCACCTGGTGGATATGCCGGAAAGCTTTATCGTCTTTGAGGTCAGCCAGTTCGACAACTACGGCTATTTGTTCTCAAATCCGTTCTTCATCAGTCTCGACGAGACCCAGTCTCCATCGGGTATACCATTGAAGGGCATGAGAATAGGCATCAACGGCCGCGAAGTGGTCGTAGGCCAATCGTTCGCCAACCTGGATCTAACACTGAATGCCAGTGATTACGTAGCAGGCTCCGGCCAGCCACTGTCGAGACTCGGCACGGTTCTCGCGCTGGAAGAAGGCCCGGAAAACGACCAGTTCTTCCTGACCTTTGAACAGCTCGGTAGTAACACAGACGTTCGAGTGGAAGGCCCTGTCCCGACGCAGCCACCAGAAACCGGTAGCACGGAATTCTCCGCCATCGGCCTGAAGACGTTTGACGAAGTGAATGCGTCCATGTCCAAGGTGACGGGTATTCCGACCACCCAGCCGGGCGTTGCCGAAACATTCACTACGGTTAAGCAGCAGTTACCGACCGTGGAGGACCTTGAAGGCTTCCTGTCATCCCATCAAATGGCGATTACCCAGATGGCGATCCAGTACTGTGATGTTCTGGTGTCGGATACCACGCGCCGCAACGCCTTCTTCCCGGGCTTTGACTTTGGCGAGAATGCGAGCACTGCGTTTGACGACGCCGGCCGGGATCTCATCAAAACGCCGTTGATGGAGAAGTTCGTCGGCACAAGCCTGACAACGCAACCGAGTGATGCGGACATTGAAGCCGAGCTGGACGCGCTGATGGGACGACTCACCACCTGTGGTGGTAGTTGCGAAGCCGGCCGTACCGAAACCGTTGTCAAAGCAAGCTGCGCAGCCGTACTGGGCAGTGCAGTGACACTGATCCAGTAGAGGACGTTGACCATGTATATCAAACCTTCTCGCAAACGTGCACTGGCGACGGATCAACCTCTCCTGCACAGCGATCACTCAAGACCGAAAACCCGACGCGAGTTCATCGCGCAGGGCTTTATGACCGGTGCAGCCACCCTCTGTGGCGCATCCGTGTTCAGCTTGTTCGCCAATCCACGACAGGCGGCTGCAGCGCTGTCTCCGGACCTTGAGGACTGGAAAGAATCCTGCGGCATCGCCTCCGCAGGCGCGGGCAAGATTCCCTTTATCTGCTTTGACCTCGCCGGCGGTGCCAACATCGCCGGCTCGAATGTGCTGATGGGCAAATCCGGTGGCCAGTTCGACTTCCTGAGCACGGCCGGCTACAACAAGCTGGGCTTGCCCGGCACGATGCTGCCCAACGACCCGGCCTTCGTGAACCAGGAGTTTGGCCTGGCGTTCCATTCCGACAGCGGTTTCCTGCGGGGCATGCAAGACAGCACGTCGATTGCCGCCCGTGGTTTCATCAATGGCGCCATCATTGCCGCCCGTTCCGAGAACGACACCGGCAATAACCCCCATAACCCGATGTACGGCATCAGCAAGGCGGGCGCTGACGGTGAACTACTCACACTTGTGGGTTCGCAGAGCTCAGAAAGTGGCGGCAACTCCATGGCGCCCATGAGCCTGATCAATCCTCAAGTACGCCCCACCAAGATTGACCGCCCGAGCGATGTTTCGGGGCTGGTGGACGTGGGCGACCTGACCGCCATTCTGGATCAGGACGATGCCGTCGCCGTGATGGAGTCCATCCAGCGCATCAGCCGCAAGAAACTGGACAATGTCGATACCACACTTGTCACCAGAGACGATGTGGTGAAGGACCTCGTCAACTGCGGCTATGTTAAAAGCGCAGACCTGACCGAACGCTTTGCCGATCCGTCTTCTATCGATCCATCTCAGGATACGGACATCGTGGGTGGCATTTTCACCGAAGCCCAGTTCAACGAAAACTCGCGGCTGGGCCGGGAAATCCGCAAAACAGCAGCCGTTATGAAACTGGTCCAGAATGGCTACGCCGGTGCCGGTACCGTTACGCTGGGTGGTTATGACTACCACACTGGCGAGCGTGGCACCGGTGAAGAGCGGGACTACCTGGCGGGCCGCTGCATGGGTGCCTGCCTGGAATACGCCCACCGGACGGGCACGCCGCTGATGCTGTACGTGTTCAGCGACGGCTCCGTATCAAGCAATGGTCGGCTGGACGAATCCATGGCCGGGCGCGGCAAAGGCGAGTGGACAGGCGACAACCAGCAGACGGCTGCGTCTTTCTTCCTGGTCTACAGCCCGGCAGGCCAACCCACTGCCCTCACCAACCAGATTGGCTTTATGCGCTCGGACGCCTCCGTGGAAACCGCCTCGAGCCCTGCGGCCAACAACGTAAACCAGTTGGTGCAGACGGTATTGCTCAACTACATGGCCCTGCATGGGGAACAAGGCATGTTCGAGAACTCCGATCGGTTCCCCAATCATGGCCTCGGGAATCAAAACAGCCGTGATCGGCTCATCGCCCTCGAACCGATTGTGTGACCCGGCGTGACCGGGCTTACGGGCCCGGTCGCACACCCCTTTTGCATCACTCCCTTTCCGGTGGCATCAGCCCGTCCGAATAATGCACCTGACGCTGTTCATCAATGATGACGGCGTCGATGCCCTTCAACCGATTGACCATTTCAAGCCCCTTGGCCGCCCCAAGCACAAAGACCGCCGTGGACAGGCCATCGGTTGTGATGCTGTCGTCGCCGAGGATGGTCACACTCTGCACGCCTTTTGCCGGTTTTCCAGTCGCGGGCGAGAGAATGTGATGGACACGCTCGTTGTTGTCGTCAAAAAAGAAGCGTTCGTAATCGCCTGATGTCGACACTGCCACGTTGGTCAGTGGCAAAACCATAGCGTTGCGTGATTCAGATCGGGGGTCCCGAATACCCACGATCCAAGGCTTGCCGCGCTTATCACCCAGCAGCCGCAGGTCTCCCCCCGCGCTCAAGCGGGCATGACGAATGCCGAACGATTTCAGGATGTCGATACCACGGTCAACGGTATACCCCTTGGCAATGCCACCCAGATCCAGCCGCACCCCCTCATCAAGGAATCGGACGGTATTGGCACTGGGGTCCAGCACCACCGATCTGTAATTCACCTTTGCCAAGCCTTCCGCCAGCTCTTCATCGGAGGGCTGTTGTCTGGCGCGAAAGTCGTACAGGTAGCCGATGGAACCAAAGCTGATGTCGAAGGCGCCATGGCTCAATTCAGAAATCCTCAGCGCCTGCTGAAGCACCGTAAAGAGACTGTCGCTCACCTCCACCGGTCCGTTGGCCGCCTCGCGGTTAACCCGGGACAGTTCGGAATCTTCCCGGTAACGGCTCATCTGACGGTCGATACGGTCGAACAAAGCCAGCACGGCATCTCCTGCCTCGCTGGCCACGGCCGGATCCTCGGTCCAGAACTCCATCTCTATGGCGGTGGTCATTGCCGTACCGCTCACACGTACCCATTCGGCCTGGGCCGGCATGGCCACAGTCAGCAGCATGGCCATACCCCACGCCAACGTCCGTGCAACTGCCGCCTTATATAACCATCCGTTGTTCACCACCCACCCTCATTTCAATAATTGTGTTTGATCGTTGTTTTGATGCCAGCCCCTGACTCATCCCCTCTACGCCCCCCTCATCCCCCCGTCTACGCCAATAAAAAGTGCGTCAGGAGGATGAACAGCCGGGAGCATCGTCGCACTATGCATGAAAGCTATTCCAGCGGATGCTCTCCGCTCTCACAATAACAATCTTTCACCGCCAGGGTGTTAAGCGAGGCAAGATGATGAAAAACCCGGACTGGTGGCGTGGAGCCGTCATTTACCAAGTTTATCCACGCAGCTTCTACGATTCCAATGGCGATGGCATTGGTGACCTGCCTGGGGTTACTGCCAAACTCGATTACATCGCCAGCCTCAACGTGGATGCAATCTGGCTGTCACCCTTCTTTACCTCGCCGATGAAGGACTTTGGCTACGACGTCTCTGACTACCGCGGAGTGGACCCGATATTCGGCACCATTGAGGACTTCGATGAACTCATTGCCGAGGCCCACAAACGCGATCTGAAGATCATGATCGACCAGGTGTTGAGCCATTCCTCCGATCAGCATCGCTGGTTTACTGAAAGCCGCGCCAGCCGCGACAACCCGAAAGCGGACTGGTACGTGTGGGCAGACCCGAATGCCGACGGCACCCCACCCAACAACTGGCTGTCGGTGTTTGGCGGCTCCGCGTGGGCCTGGGACAGCCGCCGCAAGCAATACTACCTGCACAATTTTCTGACCAGCCAACCGGATCTGAATTTCCACTGCCCGGACGTGGTTGAACAGGTTTTGTCAGACGTAAAATTCTGGCTGGACCGCGGCGTGGACGGCTTCCGCCTGGACGCCATCAACTTCTGTTTCCACGATCCGGAACTGAGGGACAATCCGCCCAGCAACGCCGTTGCTGAAGGCTCCATTGGTGTGCGCAAGGAAAACCCTTACGCATACCAGTTCCACAAATACGATAAGACCCGCCCGGAAAACCTGGCCTTTCTGCAGCGCCTGCGTGCCCTGCTCGACCAGTATCCCGGCACGACTACCGTTGGGGAAATCGGCGACGACAACTCCCTGCAGACCATGGCGGAATACACCAGTGGCGGCGACAAGCTGCACATGGCCTATTCCTTTGATCTGCTGACAGAACAGCATGGAGCCGACTTTTTCCATAAGACCGTCGACTCCATAGAGAAAAAACTGACCGACGGCTGGCCCTGCTGGGCCATCGGCAACCATGATGTTTCACGGGTTGCTACCCGCTGGCAGGCGGGTTCGCCCGAACAGTTGAAAACCTATATGGCAATGCTGCTGACACTCCGTGGCAGCGTTTGCATCTATCAGGGCGAAGAACTGGGGCTGACCGAGGCGGAGCTGGAATACAAAGACCTGGTGGATCCCTATGGCATCAATTTCTGGCCCGAATACAAAGGCCGGGATGGTTGCCGTACACCCATGGTATGGCACAACAAAGAGGCCAATGGTGGCTTCTCCGATGCACGCCCCTGGCTACCGGTTTATGATGAACACTACAGTGCCGCGGTGGCCGTCCAGCACGAACAGGAAAACTCCATCCTGCAGGCATACCGTACATTCCTGGGCTGGCGTGCACAGCAACCGGTACTGTTGAAGGGCGACATTGAGTTTCTGGACAGCCCCGAAAACACTCTGGTTTACACCCGGACTTATGAAGGCGCCACTTTCCTGGTCGCCCTGAACCTGACTGATCAGCAAGTTCGAATCACAGCTCCGGCCGCGGGCCAGAGAGTCAGCGGCGCGCCGGATTTTGTCGGCGGTTCCTGGAATGACCGGGAGCTGGAACTGCAGCCCTGGGGTGTGGAGATTGCAACACTCTGAGTCCGCTTTCACAGATCAAACAAGAAGACATACGTTATGGCCAGCGTCACATTAAGAAACATCTGCAAGAGTTATGACGAAACCCAGGTCACCCGCAATGTGAACCTGGATATCGACGACGGTGAATTTGTGGTGTTTGTCGGCCCCTCCGGGTGCGGCAAATCCACCCTGCTGCGAATGATCGCGGGGCTGGAGGACATCACCTCGGGCGACCTGTACATCGGCAACGACAAGGTCAACAACCTGCCCCCCAAGGAACGGGAAGTGGGCATGGTGTTCCAGTCCTATGCGCTATACCCCCACATGAACGTGGCGGAAAACATGGCATTCGGGCTCAAACTCGCCAAGACTGACAAGGCCGAGATTGACCGGCGCGTTAACGACGCCGCCAAACTGCTGCAACTGAACAACCTGCTGGAACGCAAACCCAAGGATCTGTCCGGTGGTCAACGCCAGCGGGTTGCGATTGGCCGCACCATCGTTCGGGAGCCCACGGTATTCCTGTTCGATGAGCCCCTATCCAACCTCGATGCCTCCCTGCGGGTGCAGATGCGCATCGAGATCTCCCGACTGCACAAGCGGCTGGACGCCACCATGGTGTACGTCACCCACGATCAGGTGGAAGCCATGACCATGGCCGACAAGATCGTTGCCCTGGATAACGGCACCATCGCCCAGGTCGGCAAGCCCATGGAACTCTACCACTACCCCGCAACAAGGTTCGTGGCAGGCTTTATCGGTTCCCCGAAGATGAACTTCATCGACTGCACCGTGGAGAGTGCCAGCAGCCAGTCCGTAACCGTTACCATGCCCGGCAAACACTCTCTCGAACTGCCCATCAACGGCCATGAGCTGGCCGCTGGTGAATCTGTCACCGTGGGCATTCGTCCGGAGCACCTGAGCAACGACGAAGAAGCGGATATGTACCTCGACGGCGAAGTGACCGTCGTGGAGCGGCTGGGTTATCAGACCCTGGTGCATATGGACGTGAACGGCGTGGATGGCGTGATCACTATGCGCACCGACGGCAGCGACCCCGTCCAGGAAGGCTCGAAAGTCACCCTGGGCATCAAGGCCATCAAGTGCCACCTGTTCCGCGAAGACGGCAACGCCTGCCCCCGGCTTTACCGGGAACCCTGCATTGATTTCTGATCTGCTCTGACACCTTTTCAGGGGCCGGTTCCGTCACGTACCGGCCCCTTTTTTTGCCCTTTCAGTATCGTCTAATCTGGTCTGGCCTGGCCTGGCCGCCAAACAGGCTGGTAGGTCCTCCCGAAACACGCTGTGAATACACCCGGTTTATCGACTATTTCCAAGGTAGCTGAATAGTGGCGGAGGTCCTCCCGAAACCGTGCGGAGCCATGGATGGCGTAGCCGAGCGTACACGGACGTATTCACAGCGTGTTTCGGGAGGACCTCCGCCACTGTTCAGCGGACAGATAATGCTCGAGTTGTGGTTGGGGGCTGACAGGGGAATCAAAAAAGCCCGGTCAGCAGGGGGGGGTATTAGCCTGACCGGGTCGCGAAGTGCGGAAAAGGAAGACGCATTTCTCGCGGAAGGGCCGCCCGGGATCCTCCGTGGCGGCGTAGGAGAACGTTCAATTCAGTCCAGCGGCATCAACCCTTGACGCCGCCAGCAGTAAGCCCGCCAACAATCCATTTCTGGCAATACAGGAAGATCAGCGTGATGGGCAGGCCCGAGAGCACAGCGGCAGCGGCAAAGTCGCCCCACAGGTAGTTCTGCTCGTACAGGTACTGCTGCGCGCCGACCGCCAGGGTCAGCTTGTCGGTGTCCACCAGCAACACGGATGCCATCGGGTATTCCATGATGGTCATGATGAAGGCCAGGATGAACACCACCACCAGGATCGGTACCGACAACGGCAGCAGGATGTAGCGGAACGCCTGCCACGTGGTTGCCCCATCCACGATGGCGGCTTCTTCCAGGGAGCGGTCGATGGAATCGAAGTAGCCCTTGATGGTCCAGATATGCAAGGCCATACCGCCGAGCGAGGCCACGATCACAGCACCGTGGGTGTTCAGCCCCAACCAGCTCACATGGTTGCCTATCTGGTCAAACAGGGCATACAGCGCCACCAGAGACAGCACCGGCGGGAACATCTGGAAGATCAGCATCGACTTGAGCACAAAGCCTTTGCCTGCAAAACGCATGCGGGCGAAGGCGTAGGCACTGGTGGTCGAGAGGGCCAGGATCATCACCGAAGAGATCACTGCGATCTTGATGGAGTTCCACAGCCACAACAATACCGGGAACGGCGGCTGGGTGACCGTGCCGTCCTCCCCGGTGTAGGGAATGCCCAGCGCCAGGTACCAGTGTTCCAGCGAAGGGTTCTCCGGCAGCAGGCTGCCGGCTGCAAAGTTACCGCTGCGGAAGGAGATGGAGATCACCATCAGCAGCGGGAACAGGATGATCACGATAAAGCCCAGCATCCCGAGATGGGACGCCAGAACGCGATACTTGGTGGAGCGGGGTTGAACCATTGCCATGGGTAGCTCCTTACACTTTGACTTTGGACAGTTTCAGGTTGATCAGCGACAGGGCGCCAACCACCAGGAAGATGGCTGTGGCAATCGCAGCCGCCAGGCCAAAGTTCTGTCCGGAATCCTGAAACGCGATGCGGTAGGTGTAGCTCACCAACAGGTCTGTGGTGCCCGCAGGTGTGCTTGCGCCGATAATATCGGGCGCGCCACCGGTCAATAGCGCAATCAGGACGAAGTTATTGAAGTTGAACGCAAAGCTTGCGATCAGCAGCGGCATCAATGGCTTGATGATCAGCGGCAGGGTGACATTGAACAGGTTGTTCACCGGCCCAGCCCCGTCCATCGCGGAGGCCTCGTAGAGATCCCTCGGTATCGCCTGCAGTAAGCCCATGCAGAGCAACATCATGTAGGGGTAGCCCAACCAGGTGTTAACGATCAGGATCATGGTTCGCGCCAGCGCCGGGTCACTGAACCAGTCAGGCCGCAATCCGAACAGGCCTTCCAGTACCAGATTGATCTCACCGAAGTTCTGGTTGAACAGGCCCTTGAACACCAGGATCGAGATAAACGCCGGTACCGCATAAGGCAGGATCAGCATGGTGCGGTAGAAGCCCTTTCCGCGAATCTGGTCCCACTGCAGGAGGTTCGCCAGCAACAGCCCGAGCGCCAGGGTGAACACCACGGTTGCCACGGCAAAGGACAGCGTCCATACGAAGATCTCAAAGAACGGCCCGCGAATGCTCGGGTCGGACACCACCTTCAGGTAGTTGTCCCAGCCGATGTTCACGGTCCACCCCGGCGACAGTGTCTGACCTTCCGCACTGCGGTAGAAGCCGGTGTCGTGGTCCGGAAAGTAGGTCACGTCCGTCTGGTTGTTGGTGATGCTGCCGTTGTCGTGCAACGTGAACTGGGCGTTGATGGCCGCAAAGGCACGCAGGCTGGCCATGCTCAGCTCGCGCCCGTCTTCGGTCAGCAGGTCCAGCTCCGACAGTTCCGATCGCAACTGGATAATGTCGCGAATGGCCAGCGGCTCGCCAGCCGGCTTATCCGAAGCGGGTAAGACCGGCGCGCTGGTGTCGGAACCGTCCAGCGCCAGCGGAGCCGAAACCAGGTTCTGGTGCTTACCCTCAAGGTAGATCACATAACCGGCATCGGTGTTGAAAAGCTCATAGTTATAGCGGACGGAATCGGACTGGTAGGTCCGGTCCATCAGGTTGTCCTTCACCTGCTCAAAACTCAGCAGGTTGCTGGCACTGTAGTTGGTAAAGCCAATACCAACCGTGTACATCAGCGGGAAAATAACAAACACCCCCATACCGGCTACTGCGGGGAAAATGTAGCGATGGGCGTAGAGTTTCTTGTTCACGAACACAAACACCGCTGATGCCGTCAGCACCAGGAACAGCATCGCGAACACGAACTCCTGCTGGGCATACAATGCCAGTATCAGGTAGAGCGCCATGCCTACCAATGCGGCCAGGGCACCCCACTTTAGAATTATTCGGGTCATTGGAAGTCTGCTTTCGGTTCCGGGGGAGGACAGGGTTTCCGTTATCATTGTAGTCAGCCCGTTTAAAGCCGTCGCCAACGTCTGGCGAGGGCAGGTTTACAACAACAGGTCAGCACGGCTGGGAGAACCATCGGCACGGCGGCCGACGGCACTCCCATCAGGGGCATTACCGGGTAATGCGCTGTGCTGCTGAGTTCAGGGCGTCCTCAACGGGCTGTCTTCCAGATGTGATGTTCTGCAGAGCCGGCCCCATGGAGGACCAGAAAGCGCCCATGGCAGGCACACTCGGCATGGGTTCACCCAACTGGGCGTTTTCAAACGTCGCCGCAATATTCGGGTTGGACGACAGTTCGTCCATAAATTCCTTGTTGGCCACGGCTCCCAGGGGAACATCGTTGTTCACCATTTTCAGGCCTTTGACGGACAGCGCGTAGTTCTCAAGGAACTCTACCGCCAGGTCCTTATTGGGGCTGGCCGTATTGAGAGTCGCCGCCATCACGCCAACCATGGGTTTGCTGGGCTGGCCATCGACGGTGGGCAACTTGGCAACGCCAAAGTCAATGTCGCTCTTCTCCAGGTTACCCCAGGCCCATGGGCCGTTGATCATCATTGCGGTTTCGCCCTTGTTGAAGCTGGACTCCATGGCGCTGTAATCCGCACCGCGAGGCATCACGCCTTCTTCAATCAGGGTTGTGAGCATGTTGGCGCCCTTCATGGCACCTTCGTTGTTCACGCCAGTGTCCTTGACGTCATAGCTGCCGTCTTCGTTCTGGGCGAAAATATAGCCGCCGGCCGCGGCAATCATTGGCCAGGTGAAATAGGTGTTGTTGTAGTCCCAGAGGATGGCGCGCTTGCCATCTTCCGCCAGTTGTTTGTGAATGGCGGGAATGTCCTCGAAGGCGGTTGGCGGCTCGGGCACCAGGTCCTTGTTATAGATCAGACCAATGGACTCGACGGCCATGGGGTAACCGTACATCTTGCCATCGACGGTCACAGCATCCCAGGTGAAATCGAAGTTCTCACCGATAACACGCTGTGACGGCTTGACCTCGGAAATGATGCCGCTTTGCGCCCATTCGCCGAAACGGTCATGGGCCCAGATAAAGATGTCCGGGCCATTGCCCGTGGCGGCGGATTGCTGGAACTTGTCAGTGGCGCTGTCTGGATGAGCCACTTCAACGGGGATGCCGGTTTCCTCGGTAAACCAGTCACCCACTTCCTGCAGGCCATCATAGCCCTTGTCGCCATTGATCCAGACCAGGAGCTTGCCTTCCTCGATCTCGGCGTGAGCCGGTGCGGAGATGCCAAAGGTTGCTGCAACAATGGAAGCTGCGAGTGAACTACGGATAAAAGTTCGACGATTCATCAGGTGTTTCCTCTGCTTGTTCCTGCCTTATTCTTGTTGTCCGCCCTGACACGAGGTTGGCCGGGCGGGCTGAACGCAAATCTTTTTATTGCGAGTAACCGAACTGTGTTGCAATTTGCTGTTGCTGGCATCAGCCCTGATTTCATTCCCTGAGGCGTAGAACGGGGGAGTAGTGAGGCGTAGTGAATTCCGTCTACCACCCACCGTTCAGGTCTGGTTTGATTGGATAACCACAACAATAAATGGAACCGGAGCCCATTGCATGAGCCAGACCCCGAAAAAAATCAGGTTTACCGCCAGCCTTGTGACGTGCCTCTCGCTTGCCGGCTGCGCCGGTGGCCAGTTCGAGACCGCCGCCCCACCCTCGGACAACCGCGCTGTTTTAACCGGCGGGATGTGCACCGCCACCCAGGCAGAGATGACCGTTACCGTCGGCAATGCCTTCAAAGACGGCGACTGGGTGCGAGACTACTACAGTGGCAACAAGGCACAGGTGATAGATGGCCAGGTCACACTCACCCCGGCCCCGGACGCCGAAGGCCTGTTACTGCTGGAAGCCGTGGACGCTCCGGAGCAGAGCTTCACCTGGGCGGGCGCAACCGTCTACTTTACCGTGACAGATCGCTTCGCCAATGGCCGCACCGACAACGACCTGAACTACGGTCGCAAGCCCGACGGCAAGGATGAAATCGGCACCTTCCACGGCGGGGACTTTGCTGGCCTGACACAGAAGCTGGACTACCTTAAGGATCTCGGCGTCAATGCAGTCTGGGTCACCCCACCCTTCGAGCAGATTCATGGCTGGGTTGGCGGTGGTGACCAGGGGGACTTCCAACACTATGGGTACCATGGCTATTACGCTCTGGACTTCACCCGCCCTGACGCCAACTTCGGCACCCGCGAGGAATTCCGCACCCTGGTGGAAGAAGCCCATGCCCGCGGCATCCGCGTGGTTATGGACGTGGTTATGAACCACCCGGGCTACGCCACCCTTCAGGATATGCAGACCTTCAACGTTGGCGGGCTGCGCGGAGGCTTCGAAAAGCACCTGCCCGAACAATGGGGCGACTGGCGACCGGAATCCTGGGAGAACTTCCACGCCTACCATGCGTTGATCGACTACGATCATCCGGGCTGGGCCAACTGGTGGGGCAAGGACTGGGTTCGCGCCGGCATCGGCGACTACGACACGCCACCCAAAGCCTCCATTGATCCGGTACGGGGCTCCCTCGCCTTCCTGCCGGATTTCAAGACGGAATCCACCCAGGCAGTGGACCTGCCCATTTTCCTGCAGAACAAGGAAAACACCCGCGCCACACAGCTTGAAGACGCCACCGCCCGGGATTATCTGGTCACCTGGCTAACCGATTGGGTGCGCGAGTTCGGTGTTGATGGTTTCCGGGTGGACACCGCCAAGCACGTGGAGCCGGAAGCCTGGAAACAACTGAAAACCAAAGCTCAGGATGCACTGGACACCTATCGCGCCAATAATCCCGGCCAGCCGTTGCCAGCGGAAGAGTTCTGGATGGTCGCGGAGGTATTCCCCCATACTGTGACCCGAAGCAGCTACTTTGATGCCGGATTCGACGCCGTCATCAACTTTGACCTGCAGGAGGAAGCCCAGGCCGGTGCAGCTTGCCTGCCCGCCATGGAGCCCATCTACAGCGAGTATTCCGACAAGATGCACGGCGACACCCCCTTCAACGTCATGAGCTATATCTCATCCCACGACACCCAGCTTTTCAGCCGCATTGCCGACAACAAACCGGCGATGCAGAAGCGGGTCGCTGCGGCCTTGCTGTTTACACCGGGCACCAGTCAGATATTCTACGGAGACGAATCCGGCCGCGCTTTCGGGCCCACGGGTTCTGACGGCCACCAGGGCACCCGTTCAGACATGAACTGGGCCGACATCGAAAATGGCACGGCACAGCCGGTCCTGTCCCACTGGACAAAGCTGGGCCAGTTCCGGGCACGTCACCCGGCAATTGGTGCCGGGGAACACAAACAACTCAGTACCAAACCCTACGTCTTTTCAAGAACCCACGGCGACGACCGGGTGGTGATCGCCTTCGGCAAGGAGTAATCGTGCAAAACACCCAAACAGCAGGATTCACACCGGAAACACCCCTGATTCTGGGAATGATGCGGCTCCATGACCATCCCAGCCTCACGCAACCGGCCCGACTTGCGGACTGGATTGCCGCGCGGCTGGATGACGGCCTGAACGTGTTCGATCATGCCGACATCTACGGTGGTGGCGAGTGTGAACGGCTGTTCGGGGATGCATTACGTGCTCACCCGGCCCTAGCCCAAAACCTGCAGGTGATCACCAAAACCGGCATTGTTCCGGCCGACCGGGACACCTCGCAGTGGCGGGTAAAACACTACCGGGCCGAAGCGGATTATGTGGAGAACGCGATCAACAAGGCCATCGCCTCACTGGCGGTAGAACAGATTGACACCTTTCTGATTCACCGTCCTGATCCGTTGATGCAGGCCGAGGACGTCGCGCGAGTGCTGGAAGCGGCGGTGTCCGCGGGTAAGATTCGCCAGATCGGCGTCTCCAACTTCCTGCCCGAGCAATGGCGATGGCTGGCCCGGAACACCGCGCTACCACTGGTGTGCAATCAAAGCCAGTTATCCCTGCTCCACACCGATCCGTTGTTCGATGGCACCCTTGAAGCTCATCTTGCGGATGGACTGCGCTGGTTGGCGTGGTCTCCGCTGGGTGGTGGTGGCCTGGCGGACCGAATCCCGGCAGAGCTGATGGAAGAGGCTCGGGAAGAAACCGGTCTGGATGACACCGGCCTGGCTATCGCCTGGTTACGACAGATTCCCGGAACGCCCATACCCGTGCTGGGCTCCATGAATCCCGAGCGTATTCACTCAGCGCTCAATGGCGCTCGAAGCCCTATGCCACGGGGCCTCTGGTACCGGCTTCTGGAATCGGTTCGCAATACCGCAGTTGCCTGACCCGGAAGTGCGTTGTGACGTCCGTCAACGCCTGACAATTCGTTACACAACTTCCACCTTCGTCCGATTGTTGCTTTTGCAGAGAGCCGCGACACTGGTCCTGATCCACAACAACAATATCAGGGCCCGCGTTACCGGCCCGGCGCGACCAAGGAGGCCTGTGCCAATGCTCTGCAAGAAGCTGCTTCTCTCTTTGTTGCTGACCCTGCTGGCGACGGCTCCCGTTGCAGCGGAAACCCTGAAAATCGGGCTCAACTACCCGCAGACCGGCCGCTACAAGGACCAGGGCCTGCAACAACGCCTGGGCGCCTTCCTGGCCGTCGATGAAATCAACAAGGCCGGCGGCATCATGGGCCGCGAAGTGGAACTGGTGATACGCAACACCTCCGGCGAACCGGACAAGGGCGCCAAAAACACCGCTGAGCTGATCGACCGCGAAGGGGTGCAAATGGTATTCGGTGGCGTTTCCAGCGCAGTAGCCATTGCCTCCGGCAGAGCAGCAAGGGACCGAAACCGTATCTACTTCGGAACCCTGACCTACTCCAACGCCACCACCGGCGCCGCCGGCCACAGTCACATGTTTCGCGAACCCTATAATGCCTGGATGACGGCGAAGGTACTGAGCCAATATCTCAATACCCAGCATGCCGGCGACGAATACTTTTACATCACGGCAGACTACACTTGGGGCTGGTCGGTAGAGAAATCGGTCCGGAAATTCACCAATACCGAAAACACCGACGCTCACAAGGGCGTTAAGACACCCTTCCCTCGCGCGTTAATTACGGATTTTCGCCAGGCTCTGGAACAGGCGGAACAAAGTGGCGCGAAGGTCCTGATGATGGTGTTGTTTGGCGACGACATGGTGCGTGCGCTGAACGTCGCCTACGAAATGGGTTTGACGAAGAAAATGCAGGTGGTGGTACCCAACCTCACGCTCGGCATGGCCCGCCAGGTAGGCCCGACCATTATGGAAGGTGTCGTTGGCGGATCGCCCTGGGTGTGGAGCGTTCCCTACCAGTACAACTACGCCCGCGGTAAGGAATTCGTAGAGGCCTTCTCAAGCCGCTACGAGATGCGCCCCTCTACCGCGGCGGCCTCTGCCTACAGCATCGTCTACCAGTACAAGGATGCCGTGGAAAGGACCGGCACCACGGACACACGCCAGCTTATTCGAGCCCTGGAAGGCCACCGGTACACTTTCCTGAAGGACGAGCAGTACTGGCGCGACTTCGACCACCAGAACATCCAGACGGTCTACGTTGTGAGGGTTAAGCCCCGCAATCAGATCATGGAAGACGAGTACTCGGCTGACTACTTCGAGATCATCGACTCAATGCCCGGCGATGAGGCCGCCCAGACCCGGCAGGAATGGGAAGCCAGACGCAAGGAAGCCGGACAGCCGCTCAACCTAACCTCTAGGTGAGCGTCGATGTCACAGGGTTAACCGTGTTTGCCAGCGCCGCGCCAATGTTTGAAAACTCGTCAGCCTGCAGGGACGCCCCGCCGATCAGGCCGCCATCCACTTCGGGTGACGAGAACAGAGCTGCCGCGTTGGCCGCTTTCACACTGCCACCATAAACAATGCGCACGGACTGCCCTGCGCCTGTCTCACAGTTTTCCAGAAACTGGCGGATAGCCCGGTGGGTGTCCGCCACCTGCTCCGGGGTAGCGGTCCTGCCGGTGCCAATAGCCCAGACCGGTTCATAGGCAACGATGCTGCCAGCCAGGCCGGACATGCCGCATTGGTCAATCACCGTCTGCAGCTGTCGCTGAACGACCTTCATCGTCCACCCCTGCTCTCGCTCTTCCAACGTTTCGCCAACACACATCACCGGTATCAGCCCCGCTGAGAGCACCTGCTGAAACCGGGCAGCAACATCATCGTCGGACTCGTGGTAAAGCGCGCGTCGCTCCGAATGCCCGACCAATACGTAACGGCACCCCATTTCATGCAACATGGTGGCGCTTACTTCCCCGGTGTGTGCACCGGACGGCGCACGGCTGGTATTCTGCGCCCCGAGTGCGATGCCGGTGTACCCGAGCAGGTCCCGCACCTGGAACAGATAGGGAAACGGCGGGCAAATGGCCATATCAATGGTTTTGCGAAAGGGGCGGAGCTTTGCCAACATCCGCACAAGCAACGCCTGGTTGGAGTGCAGGCTGCCGTTCATTTTCCAGTTCGCAATCAGAATGGGTTTTCTCATGGTTTGTCTCCTGTGATTCCTCGTATCGACGTGTCAGGTATCCAGGGCACAGCGAATGGCTCCAACACCGGGATAGAAAGCGTGGGCGCCAAGGTCCTGCTCGATACGAAGCAACCGGTTGTACTTGGCGACACGGTCAGAGCGGCAGAGGGAACCGGTCTTGATCTGACCTGCTCTGGTTGCCACTGCCAGATCGGCAATAAACGTATCCTCGGTTTCACCACTGCGATGGGATATAACCGCGGTGTAGCCAGCATCCTGTGCCGTTCCAATGGCTTCAAAGGTTTCCGTGAGGGTGCCTATCTGGTTGAACTTGATCAGAACCGAATTGGCGATGTCCTTCCGCACGCCATCCGCGATCAGTGACGCATTGGTCACGAACAGGTCATCCCCTACCAGTTGCACCCGTTCCCCCAGCTTTTCGGTCAGCAGCTTCCAGCCATCCCAGTCGTCCTCATCCATACCGTCCTCGATGGACGCGATGGGGTACTGCATCGCCAGCGACAGCAGATAATCGGCAAAGCCGGCGGAGTCAAAGCTTGCTCCGGCTCCGGACAACTCGTAGCGGCCATCGCGATAGAACTCGGAGGCGGCACAGTCCAGAGCCAGCACGATATCCGTGCCCGGCCGATAACCCGCCCTGACGACCGCTTCCAGGATAAGATCCAACGCCTCTTCGCTGGAGCGCAGATCCGGCGCGAAACCGCCTTCGTCACCAATGGCGGTGGAAAGGCCTTTCTCGGTCAGCAATGACTTCAGTGCATGGAAGGTTTCGACACCCATTCGCAATGCCTCGCTATAGCTGGGCGCTCCGACCGGCTGGATCATGAATTCCTGAAGATCAACGGTATTGTCTGCATGGGCACCGCCGTTGATGATATTCATCATGGGTACCGGCAACACACACGGACCGGAGCAACCATAGAGTTCTGCCAGATAGCGGTACAGCGGTTGCTGTCGAAAGTTGGCGGCGGCATCGGCAACCGCCAGGGACACGGCGAGAATGCCGTTTGCACCAAAACCGGACTTGTTATCGGTGCCGTCCAGGTGGCACATCAGCCGATCAATCACCAACTGGTCAAACACCACCCGGTTTTCAATCGCTGGTGCGATGTGGCGGTTAACCGCTTCGACGGCCCCCAGCACACCCTTGCCATTGTACCGATCAGGATCACCGTCCCTTTTTTCCAGGGCCTCCCTGGAACCGGTGGAGGCGCCCGACGGCGCGCGACCGCGTCCGACCACGCCGTTTCCCAACTCAACATCCACTTCCACTGTGGGAAAACCGCGGGAATCCAGAATTTCCCGGGCGAATACGGACTGAATACGCTCCATAATCATTAACCTACTTGCTCGTGTTGTTTTTGTTTCCGCACACATAGGTGCACTATCGAACAGTTCACTCGATTGTAATATTCGTTTACGAACATTCACAAGCGAAAAAGAACACAATTCCATATGATTTTGTTATATGGAAAACCCCAATAGGAACTTCAAACGGTTTCGACTACACCCGGAATCGCCCGATCAACGCTTCGATATCACTCATCGATGCCTTGAGCTGGTCGCTGGTCGCTACCAGTTGTTCGATCTCCGCCAGGTTTTCCGATGACGACCCGCTGATTTCGGTAACATTGCGCGACACCGAACGGCTGACGTCTTCCTGCTCGTCCATGCCGGTACGAACATGTTCCGCGCTATTGCGGATCTGGTCGACGGCCTCCCGAATGGTTTCAACGCCTTTGGAGGCATCGGTGATCAGGGACTTGACCGATTCCAGGCGCTGGAAGCTGTCTTCCATGGAACTCACGGCTTCGGCCGCATCCCCCTGGAGACGGTTGACGAGGCCACGAATGGTGTCCGTGCTACTGGTGGTTTTCTGGGCAAGTTGTCTGACTTCGTCGGCCACCACTGCGAACCCACGGCCAAACTCTCCAGCCCTGGCGGACTCAATGGCTGCGTTGAGCGCCAGCAGGTTGGTCTGGTTGGCGATTTCATCGATGGATTCGGTGATGCGCCCGATGTCGTGGGACGCACTCTCCAGCTTTTTCAGCTTGCCGGAGGTCTGCTGTATCTGCTCTTCCAGTTCATTCACACACTCCATGTTGGCGTTGGCGGTCTCTTTGCTTTCATCAACCCGACTGTTCACCGACTCCACCAGTTGGTGGGTGTCCCTGACGGATTCCGCCACGTGATGGCAGGACGCTTCCATCTCCGTCATGGCGGTCGCTATCGAATTGAGGTCATCGGCCTGCCCCCGAATACGCTGGCTCAGGTCGTGGGAAAAATCCGCGTTGGACGCCGCCACACCGGTAATTTCACCGCCGGCTTTCTGCAAGCTGCCCAACACCTCCCGCATGGCCGCTGCGAGCTTATTGGCCGACTCTTTCAGTTCAATGAACTCGCCGTTGGCGCGGAACGTCAGCTCGCGGCTATAGTCACCCCCAGCCATCGCCGAGAGGTGATTGACGGTGGCGCGCAAAGGAATACTGATCAACCGCCCCAACCACACCGAGATCACAACGGCAATAAACAGGATTAGCGGCACCAGGTAATACACCAGCTGTTCCGAGAAACGCGCCGTGGCATCCAGGTTGTCGACGGTCTGTACAGCGGCCTCTCCGGCTGCCGTGACCATCCGGTCAATATGGCTGTTGAGGTTATCAAGCCCGGCCTCTATGTCCGCGACGGTGCTGTTCACCGCCAGCAGGTTGCTGCGGTAATCGTAATACTGGCTGACTATGCCGGCCTCACTGTTGACCGACTCAAAGAAATCGCTTGCGATAGGCGCAAGCGACTCCAGCGACGCAATCTCGCCAATGATGGCCTCAATATCCTGCTCAACCGTCACGGTGTTGAATCGCAGGTTTTCCACCACTGCTTTGAGCCGTTCGGCATCGTCGGTGCTGACCAATTGCATAATTAGCAGTTCAATATTGGACAGGTTCCCCATGACCGTCATGAGCAGGTCTTTCAGATAAATGTCAGACCCTGCGGGCGCTGATGCTTCACGAAGCAACAACTGTTTCATTTCCGAGGCTTTGGCCAGAAAGTCGGATAAATCACGGTTCACTGACTCAGATACCAGGATGACCTCCGCCTGGTGTTCGCTAAGCCTGGCCGCTTGTTTTTGCAGCGTGCCAAGGGCCTCCCGGTACTGCTGCGCGGGTTCCTCGAACCCAGTAAGCAAGCGGATTTCGCCGGCTTCAGCAGCGAGTGACGTCACCTGCTTATCCAGCGCGGTCATTTTATTTATCAGCCTTCCATAGCGGGATTCCAGTTCCTGGTTGTCCCTCACCCTGGCGAGCGAGATGACTGCCATGCCACTGCCACCTGTCGTTGCCTCGACAGCCTGGACAGCACGCTGAAACGGGAAAATTCTCTCCTTTACCGCAGACGTACCCTCGGAAATGGATGTCATCATATCGCCGTTGAACAGCCCCCAGCCTGCGATGATCACACAAAGCAAACCGAAGCCCAGGTATAGACGATGGATAACTGAAATTTTTCTCATGCCCTATCAACCCCTACTGCCAGCCCTGGACAGGCCCGGAATTTGGAAAGGAAGGATCAGGTGCAAAAAGGCGGAAAAAGGGCCGGCAGGGTCAACCCGCTAAACACGGGGGAACACCTGAAATGCTAATAGGGGGGGAATGAAAGCAACCGGCCAAGACCCACCGACCTGACGGTGTTAGGTCTGCCGCTGCCCCAGGAAACCCGGGACAACGGCAGGGCACTACAGGTAAGTGATTTACTGAGTGACTACTCGAGCCGCCTCAGAAATCAGCTCTCGCGAGCTTCTTCCCAGGTTTTGAGCAGCTCTTCGTAGCGGACGGTTTTGCCTTTCGGCTTTTCATTGTCCAGCTTCGGTTTGGGCGCGCCCGGCTGATCCAGCCAGTACTGGGGATCACGCGGCTCGTTCAGCTTCGGACCGCATGTTTCCTGGACACTGGCACGTTCGAGACGCTCCATGACACGATCCTGTGCCTGCGCCAGTCCGTCCAGTGCTTTCTGCGGCGTTGCTTCGCCACTTGCAGCCTGAGCAATATACTGCCACCAGAGCTGAGCCAGCTTCGGATAATCCGGTACGTTGGTACCCGTCGGCGACCACTGAACGCGGGCCGGGCTGCGATAGAACTCCACAAGACCACCGAGCTTGGGCGCCATTTCGGTCATGGCATCCGATTCGATATCAGACTCGCGGATCGGCGTCAGACCAGCGATGGTCTTTTCCAAGGATACGGTTTTGGACACCGTGAACTGTGCATACAACCAGGCCGCAAGGCGACGCTTTTCAGGAGTGGACTTCATGAAGGTCCAGGAGCCCACGTCCTGATAACCCAGTTTCATGCCTTCTTCCCAGTAGGGCCCACGTGGTGAGGGGGCCATGCGCCACTTCGGGGTGCCGTCTTCGTTAACCACCGGCAGGCCGTCTTCGATCATGCTGGCAGTAAAGGCGGTGTACCAGAAGATCTGCTGGGCAACAGCGCCCTGAGCGGGCACGGGACCAGCTTCAGAGAACGTCATACCCGGCGCTTCCGGCGGTGCGTATTTTTCCAGCCAGTCAACATACTTGGTGGTTGCGTACACAGCAGCCGGTCCATTGGTTGCACCGCCGCGGCTTACGCTGGCACCAACAGGGTGGCACTCATCCACCCGGATGCCCCACTCGTCAACAGGCAGGCCGTTCGGAAGGCCCTTGTCGCCGGCGCCAGCCATGGAGAACCAGGCATCCGTGAAACGCCAGCCCAGTGACGGGTCTTTCTTGCCGTAGTCCATGTGGCCGTAGACACGCTTACCATCAATTTCCTTCACGTGTACGGAGAAGAACTCGGCAATGTCCTCATAAGCGGACCAGTTCACTGGGACGCCCAGCTCATAGCCGTAGATATCCATGAACTGCTTTTTCAGGTCTTCGCGCTCGAACCAGTCAGCGCGGAACCAGTAAAGGTTGGCAAACTGTTGGTCAGGCAATTGGTAGAGCTTGCCATCAGGGCCGGTGGTGAAGTCCAGACCGATAAAATCGTCCAGATCCAGGGTCGGCAGGGTCAGATCCTTGCCTTCACCGTTCATGATGTCCTCAACAGGCATGACCTTGCCGTAGCGGAAGTGGGTACCGATCAGGTCAGAGTCGTTGACCCAGCCGTCGTAGATGTTCCGGCCGGACTGCATCTGTGTCTGCAGCTTCTCGATAACATCGCCTTCCTGGATCAGCGTGTGGGTCAGATTGATCCCGGTGATTTCGCTGAATGCCTCAGCGAGTACCTTGGATTCGTATTCGTGAGTGGCAATGGTTTCCGAGACGACGTTGATGTCCATGCCCCGGAACTGCTCGGCAGCCTGGATGAACCACTCCATCTCCTTCATCTGCTCTTCTTTCGTCAGAGTCGAATTCTTGAATGCCTCATTCACCCACTTCTTGGCGGCATCAGAATACTGATCTGCACTGGCCTGAAAACTGAGCCCCAATCCCACCGAGCCAATCGCAGCGCTCAGAAGGAGGGTTTTCGGATATTTATTGTTCTTGAACATATCCAACCTCGTTCGTCTTGTTTTGGTTTGTTCGAAACGCGACAGCGAGTGTCAGTGCGTTCCGGCTTTCCCTCTATAGCGTTATTGCCGCTATTCCTGGAAACGGAGCCGAATAGGGATGTTCGATTCCGATCATTAAGAAGAAAATAGTTCGTTATAGAAATTTTTACAACCGTTTTGAGCGATAAATCATAAGATTTTTTTCGGGCCTCCCTGGCAAACGAAAATCAAAAGCGCCTTCCACTGGCACCGTTTCCCATCACCCCCAGCGCAACAGCACCAGGAGCCACGCCACTGACACCACCAACGCTACCCAAAGAGTAATGTCGCTGACCGCCAGGAACGCAAGATGGATATAGGCCGCCGATAGCAGACCAATGAAAAGACGATCTCCCCGGGTTGTCGAAATCGGCAGAAACCCTTTTCGCTCCGTGCACGGCGACACCACTTCGTAAACCGTCATCACCAGCAAGATACAGGCAATCACCGCAAAGAAAATCGCAACCGTTGGTGTCCAGTTCATCCATTCAATCATGAGTTCTCTCCTTATACCCGACCCAGTGCGAAGCCTTTGGCGATGTGGTTGCGAACAAACCAGACCACCAGCACGCCGGGAATAATAGTGAGCACACCGGCAGCCGCCAGCACACCCCAGTCAATGCCGCTTGCCCCGACCGTTCGGGTCATGATTGCGCCAATGGGCTGCGCATCCACGGAGGTCAATGTTCGGGCGAGCAACAATTCCACCCAGGAGAACATGAACGCAAAGAACGCGGCGACGCCAATGCCAGACCGAATCATCGGCAGGAAGATCTTCACGAAAAACTTGGGGAAGCTGTAGCCATCAATATAGGCCATCTCATCGTACTCGCGCGGCACACCCGACATGAAACCTTCGAGAATCCAGACCGCCAGCGGCACATTGAACAGACAGTGAGCAAGCGCCACTGCAATGTGGGTATCAAACAACCCTACTGACGAATAGAGCTGGAAGAACGGCAGTAGAAAAACAGCCGGCGGTGCCATGCGGTTACTCAGCAGCCAGAAAAACAGGTGCTTGTCTCCCACGAACTTGTATCGGCTGAACGCGTAGGCGGCCGGCAAGGCCACCAGCAGTGTGATGGTCATGTTCATGGACACGTAGATCATCGAGTTGATGTAACCCGAGTACCAACTTGAATCCGAGAAAATCACAGCGTAGTTGGCCAGGGTGAAATTCTGCGGCCACAACGTCAGGCCACCGAGAATTTCCTGGTTGGTCTTGAACGACATGTTCAGGAGCCAGTAGATCGGAGTCAGCAGGAGCACGATAAACAGTGTCATCCCGAAGCCCTTGGAACGTGAATAGTTCATCACTCTCTCCTTATTTTTCTTTGTCGAGGTGAGTTATGGCGGTAAAGAACACCCAGGACACCAGCAGCACGATCAGGAAATAGATCAACGAGAACGCCGCTGCCCGGCCGATATCAAACTGGCCAATCGCCATGGTGGTGAGTGTCTGGCTCAGGAAGGTTGTTGAGCTGCCTGGCCCGCCACCGGTGAGAACAAAGGGCTCGGTGTAGATCATGAAGCTGTCCATGAACCGCAGCAGTACCGCAATCACCAGCACACTTTTCAGGCGCGGTAACTGGATATAGCGGAACACGGCCCACTTGGAGGCACGGTCAATTTCGGCAGCCTGATAGAAGGCTTCGGGAATGGCACGCAAGCCGGAGTAGCAGAGAAGAGCCACCAGGGGTGTCCAGTGCCATACGTCCATCAGCAGCACCGTCAGCCAGGCATCCACCGTGTCGCCGGTATAGTTGTAATCCAGCCCCAGCGCATTCAGGCCCCAGCCAAACAGGCCGATGTCACCACGGCCGAAGATCTGCCAGATGGTCCCGACCACGTTCCAGGGAATCAGCAACGGAATGGCCAGAAGGATCAGGCACAGAGAGGCCTTGATACCGGATTTTGGCATCATCAGCGCAACCCCGATCCCGAGGGGGATCTGGATCGCCAGCACAGCGCCGGAAAACAGGAACTGCCTGAGCAGGGATTCTCTCAGCCGCTCGTCAGCAAGCACTTCGCGAAACCACTCGGTACCAACGTAATAGGCGTTACCCGGGCCAAAGATATCCTGGACCGAATAATTCACAACGGTCATCAGCGGTATCAGGGCTGAAAACGCTACAAGTATGAAAACTGGCAGTACGAGCCACCAGGCACGATTATTGGGAACCTTATTCATTGGTCCTTCTCCTCTACCAGAAACTCGTCCACGTAAAGCTTCAGCCACTTTTCCGGAAAGCTGAGCTGAACCTGGCCGCCAACTGCAAAGTGCTGGTCTTCCGTCAGCCGAACCTTCAACGTTTCGAAATCCAGCTTGACTGTCATGACCTTGTAAGTGCCGAGGTCCTCGACATCCAACACCTCGGCCTCAAACGTATCGTCCGCCGGCATATCGGACGCCTGGATAAACTCCGGGCGAATACCGATCTTGAGATTGTTGGACTGCAGGCGCTGCAACAGCTCGACGTGTTGAACACTCAGCGGGACAACCGTGCTGCCGAAGCAGACCCCGCGTGGGCAACGCTGAACCTCAATCAGATTCATGCCGGGGCTACCGATAAAATACCCCACAAATGTGTGGTTGGGCTGTTCGAAGAGCTCCGTTGGGGTGCCAAACTGAACAATCTGACCGCCATACATCACCGCGATTTTGTCGGCGAAAGTGGACGCCTCAAGCTGGTCGTGGGTGACGTACACCATGGTGATATCGAACTGTTCGTGAATCTGCTTGAGCTTGCGGCGCAGCTTCCACTTGAGCTGGGGATCGATAACCGTCAGCGGTTCATCGAACAGGATGGCGGACACATCGCCCCGAACCAGGCCTCTACCCATGGAAACCTTCTGTTTCTGGTCCGCGGACAGGTTCTTGGCCTTTTTCTGCAGCTCGCTCTCAATCTCCAGGATCTCCGCGATCTCATGCACCTTGGCCTTGATCTGGGACGACGGCACGCCGGTGTTCTTGAGCGGAAATGCCAGGTTCTGGTACACGGTCATCGAGTCATAGATCACGGGGAACTGGAAAACCTGGGCAATGTTCCGGTCCCTCGGGGACAGCTCGTTCACCCGCTTGCCATCGAACAGTACGTCGCCCTCGGAGGGCTGGAGCAAACCCGAAATGATGTTCAGCATCGTACTCTTGCCGCAGCCGGACGGACCGAGCAATGCATACGCCCCACCCTTCTCCCAGACATGGTCCAGTTGACGGATCGCGTAGTCATCGGGCCCGGCCGGAGTGTCGCTGTAACTGTGAGCCAGGGACTTCAAATGAATTTCAGCCATCAGACCGACCCTCCTGTGACGACCTGTGCCGGTGTGTGCACCAGGCTTTCGTCTTTATCGAATACGAACAGTTTGTTGATGGGCAGGTAGATCTTGATGGGCGAACCCGTGTGGTACTGGTGTACGCCCATCAACTGCATCACCATCTCGAAGTACCGATTGCGCACGTGCATGAAGGTTTCGGAGCCACTGATTTCACTGAGCTCAACCTCCATCGACATCTCGAGATCATCCTCATTGTTGGGGACCAGTCCGATGTGACTCGGGCGGATACCAAACCAGTAATCGCCGGGTTCGAGCCGTGCGAGTTCCTGGGTCAACGCATGATGGGAGTATTCGTCGAAGGTCACTTCCGTGGCGGTGACCCGACCCTTGATCATATTCATGGGGGGCTCACTGAACAGTTGTGCCGCCAGGGTGTTCACTGGGTTACGGTAAACGTCCATTACCGGGCCGCTCTGAACGATCCGTCCCTCGTTCAGGAGCGTGGTGACACCTCCCAACGCCAGCGCCTCGTTGGCTTCGGTGGTGGCGTATACGGCAATGCACTGGCGTTCGCGGAACAGTTCCCGCAACTCAGCGCGCAACTCTTCCCGCAGTTTGTAGTCGAGGTTCACCAGCGGTTCGTCAAACAGGATCAGGGTTGCGTCCTTGACCAGGGCCCTGGCCATCGCCGTGCGCTGCTGTTGCCCCCCTGAAAGCTCCAGCGGATACCGCTTCAGCAAGGGGTCAATCTGCAGCATGTTCGCGGTTTCCTTGACCCGCCGGTCAATCTCACTCTCCTTCATCTTGGCCAGACGCAGGGGCGAGGCGATGTTTTCGTACACCGTGAGGTTGGGATAGTTGATGAACTGCTGATAGATCATTGAGACATTGCGTTGTTGAACGCTTTGCCCGGTGACATCGTTGCCGTTGTAGATGAGGCGGCCGTCATCGGGCTTGTCCAGCCCGGCCATCAGCCGCATCAACGAGGTTTTGCCGGCCAATGTACGCCCGAGCAGAACGTTGAACGAACCTGCCTCAAACGTGATGTTCGCGTCGCGGATGTAATCGACTCCATCCACGACACGGGAGAGGTTCTCCAGCGTTAAGGACATAGGCTTTCCTTTGTTGTTCTTGTGGCACGTTATCCGCCGTCACCGCAGGCGACCGGCGAGAATTCGATTTCGAATACATAAAGGCAATGAGCATACCAATGTAGGTGGAAACCACGAGAAAATGCGTAGATCATTGTTTTTATTGTCATTAAATTTCTAGAAAATTTCTTTATTGAAAACAGAAATGTTCGCTATCAAACTTTTTGTTCAGTTTGAACATTGACCTGAACAACCAATGAGCACATTATTGAACATCGTGGCGAACAGATTCGCGGCCTCGGGCCACCCTGGCGGGGTGCGAAAAAACAAAACGAACTTCAGGAACGCGGAGGATTCGCGTGAAAAGGCAACAAGAGAGGGCGGAATACCGATCCATTATCGCGGATTCATGGAATCGCTGTATTGGTTACGGGCTTCACCATGACTACGAACCCGAGCCCGCGAACCTCGACGACCGTGCCCGGGAAACGCTGGAAAAGGACTACGAAGCGTTACTCAGCACAACAGAGACGGAAGTACTTCCCTACTACAACAACATCATGTCCAACAGCCGCTGCCTGATCCTGCTGGCCGACTCCCATGCCCAGGTCCTGAAGGGCTGGGGCGACAAACGCATTACCGAAAGCCATCTGCGGCCATGGTTCAGCGCGGGCGCCAGTTGGCACGAACGCTACGCTGGCACCAACGCCATTGGCACTTCCATCGCCACCCGCTCGCCCGTCCAGGTCCAGCGAAACGAACATTTTCTCAAACTCAACCGGAGCATCATCAGTTCCGCGGCGCCGATATTCGATACCGACAGAACCCTGGTGGGGGTTCTCAGTGCCTTCAGTGATGCCTACCTACCGCAGGCGCATACGCTGGGGATGGTTCGTCTTCTTTCGCAATCGGTTGAAAACCGTCTGATCGTCAGGCAGTTGGGGAGCGATCATTTTATCCTCACCCTCAACACCACGGCGGACAATATCGACAGCCCCTGGTCGGGACTGATCGCGTTTGACCCCAACGGCCGCATAGTTGCCTCCAATCAACGGGCAGATCAACTACTCGGCGAGCCTTTGTCAGGGCGCAACCTGAACTCGCTGTTCATTGAAAACCGGAACCTGGTACTGAATCACTCCCACAACACCCCCATACAGCTCACGACCACGAAACGAGTGCGGCTGTCAGGACTGTTGAAGCGGCCGGTCTCGCTCGACACCGTCACCACAAAGCCCGCGCGCGCAATACCCCGTGCCAGGCCCACGGAGCCAGGCATGGCTGGCGTTTCCATGGACGATATTGAACATGGGGATCCACTGGTCCGGCGCTGTGCCGACCAGGCGAGGAAGGTTCTGGAGAGAGGCGTTCCGATACTGATTTGTGGTGAAACCGGTGTGGGCAAGGAAGTGATGGTCAAAGCCCTGCATGGAACCAGCCAACGATGCGCGCAGCCTCTGGTCTCCGTTAACTGTGCGGCGATCCCACCGGAGCTTGTCGAATCCGAACTGTTTGGCTACGAGGCCGGCGCATTCACCGGCGCCCGCGCCCAGGGTTCTCTGGGCCTGATACGCAAGGCCGACAAGGGCATCCTGTTCCTGGACGAAATCGGAGAAATGCCCCTGGCCGCCCAATCCCGGCTATTGCGCGTTCTGCAGGAACGGGAAGTGACACCGGTGGGCTCCACGGAACGCATTCCCGTGGACATACTGCTGGTATCTGCGACCAACCGCCCGCTCGCAGATCGAATCGACAATGGTGAGTTCAGAGCGGACCTCTACTACCGCATCAATGGCCTCAGCCTTGAGCTTCCAGCACTCAGGGATCGAATGGACCGGCGCGAGCTGATCCGCAGAATCTATCTGGAGCATCGTGACAGCGGCCAATCGGACACTCTGAACAATGAGGTAATGGCGGCGCTTGAGAATCACCCCTGGCCCGGCAATATTCGCCAGCTGGTGAACATCGTCCGCGTCGCCGTGGCCATTGCCGACGGCGACGACGTGCAACTCTGGCACCTGCCGGAGGATTTCCTGGCGGATTATGAGAGTCAAACCAGGCCCGAGCGCAAACCGGTATTCGATGCATCGCCCTACAGAGAATCGCCCCAGGCGAATGACAACTCCCGGAATGACACCATGGATCAGACACTGGTGGTCTACCGACAGTGCATGGGCAACGTGTCCCGTGCAGCCAGGGAACTGGCTGTCAGCCGCAACACCCTGTACAAGCGACTTCGGGATCTGGGTGTAAGGTAGTCATAGCTTGCGAATGGCTTTAAGCCAGCCGTCGTAGAGCTTGTCACGCTGGGCTTTGGTCATCGTTGCCTCAAAACTGCGGTCGCATCGCCACATACTGCTCAGATCCTCCAGGCTTTTGTAGACACCCGCCTGCAAGCCAGCCAGATAGGCCGCGCCCAGGGCGGTGGTCTCCACCAATGCAGGCCGATCGACCCTCGCTCCGAGGATATCCGCCAGGAACTGCAGTACCCAGTTGTTGGCCACCATGCCACCGTCCACACGCAGGGTAATGGGCCTTATGCCATCCTTCTCCATCGCCTTCTGCAGATCCTTGGTCTGGTAGCAAACCGATTGCAGGCCAGCGGTCACGATTTCCTTGATCCCGGTATCGCGGGTCAGCCCGAAAATCGCCCCACGGGCGTTGGGGTCCCAGTACGGTGCACCCAGGCCCGTAAACGCTGGCACCAGATAGACCCCGTGGTCCACCGGTGTGCCTTCCGCCAGGGGTTCGGTCTCACAGGCGTCCCGAATCAGCTGCAACCCGTCTCGCAGCCACTGGATAGCAGCACCGGCGATAAAGATACTCCCCTCCAGCGCGTAGGCAGGCTTTCCGTTGAGGCGATAGGCTACCGTTGTGAGCAGGCGGTGCTCTGACGTCAGAGCCTTGTCGCCGGTGTTCAGCATCAGGAAACAGCCGGTACCGTAGGTGCTTTTCGCCATTCCGGTTTCAAAGCACGTCTGGCCGAACAGGGCCGCCTGCTGGTCCCCCGCCATACCCATGACGGACGTACCACCCAGCCGACCGTTACCGACGATCTGGCCGAAGTCCGCTGCCGAATCCATCACCTGCGGCAACAACGAGGCAGGAATGCCGAACAGGTCAAGTAGCTCCGGGTCCCAATCCTGATCGTGAATGTTGAACAACAGGGTGCGACTGGCATTGGTCGCATCGGTCCTGTGCTCCCTGCCGCCGGTCAGTCGCCAAAGCAGAAAACTGTCTATCGTGCCGAACGCCAATTCTCCGCGTTCCGCCCGTTGCCGGGCGCCCGGTACGTTGTCCAGTATCCAGCGAATTTTCGTCGCCGAAAAATAGGGGTCAATCAACAGCCCTGTCTTGTTGTTCACTGAAGGTTCAAGGCTTTGCTTCTTGAGCGATTCACACCAGTCTGCGGTTCGCCTGTCCTGCCAGACGATCGCCGGGTAGATGGCCTCGCCCGTTGCGCGGTCCCACAACACCGTGGTTTCACGCTGGTTCGTTATGCCAACAGCGACAACCTCATCGTTGTCACCACACCCCCTGGCCATCACGTCATCGCAGGTTTCCTGGACAGTACGCCAGATGTCTTCCGGCTCATGCTCGACCCAGCCGCTCGCGGGAAAATGCTGAGGGAACTCCTGCTGGCTCGTCGCGTGGATGTTGCCGTCCAGGGTGAAAAGGATGGCGCGGGAACTGGTTGTCCCCTGGTCGATCGACAGAATGTACTGAGTCATAGTTGTTTTGCCTCGGGCCAGTGTTCTTATTTTTTCGTATTTTTACTTTTTTGAAAACAAAAGCCAACCCTTTTTGCGGGCGAAAACTTACCCGCACTTCGCAAGCCTCACACAAGCCCCTAAAAATGCTGCACAAAGGCACAAAACACTCTAAACTGAGTTCAGGTTTGAAATCGCTATTTCGTTCGTTACAGAAAAACCGTGGACCGGAGGAAGTTGAATGGCACAACGACGCCGACAGGACCTGATCATGGAGCTCATCCAGCAGAACGGCTTCGTGACCACCGAGCAACTGGTTGATCAGTTCAAGGTAACGCCGCAAACCATCCGCCGGGATTTGAACGACTTGGCCAGCCAGAAGAAACTGCGCCGGCATCACGGCGGCGCCGGCATCGACTCCAGCACGGTGAACACGGCCTACCAGGCTCGCAAAATCATGGACCTGGAAGCCAAGGAGCGCATCGCTGAAGCACTGGTGGACATGATCCCCGACAACTCCTCCATGTTCATCAACATCGGCACCACCACGGAAACCATTGCCAAGGCCCTGCTTGAGAAAAACAACCTCCAGGTAGTCACCAACAACCTTCACGTCGCATCCATTCTTTCCGCCAAGGAAGACTTCCACATCATTATTGCCGGCGGCGAAGTGCGTAACCGCGACGGCGGCATCGTGGGTGAAGCCACTCGGGACTTCATCAACCAGTTCAAGATGGATTTCGGCATTATCGGTATCAGCGGCATCCACAGTGACGGTTCTTTGCTGGACTTCGATTACCGGGAAGTGCGGGTTGCCCAGTCCATCATCGAGAATTCCGGCCAGGTACTGCTGGCCGCGGACCATTCCAAGTTCGGCCGCAACGCCATGGTGCGCCTCGGCAGCATTGCCCAGGCAGATCATGTGTTTACCGATGAACCGCCTCCCGTCGAAATCCGCCAGCTCCTGCGTGAAAACAACGTGGAACTGCACCTGGTCTGACCCCTCCATCGCCGCAACCATCACCCAGTCATAGCCTGGCAGCGTGACTCCCAAAGCCTTCGCCCACTTTTTTTCGTTTTTTTTCTGTATTTTCCTTTACGAATATATTTTGCTTTCGCATAATGTGGGTATACGTTTCTGTGAAAATCGGAAAGAGCGCCGGAAGCGTCCTTTCATTGGCGTCAGGAGATGACTCGAGATGACCGAGGAGAACAATACATTTGACGTTGTCGTTGTGGGCGGTGGCGTCAACGGCACAGGTATCGCCATGGACGCCGCAGGCCGCGGACTGAAGGTGTTGCTTTGCGAAATGAACGACCTCGCCTCAGCCACCTCGTCCAGCAGCAGCAAGCTGATTCATGGGGGTCTCCGATACCTTGAGCACTACGAGTTCCGCCTGGTACGTGAAGCCCTGGCAGAACGGGAGTCGCTGCTGCGAAATTCGCCACACATCATGTGGCCAATGCGCTTTCGGTTGCCACACCGCCCTCACCTTCGCCCCGCCTGGATGATCCGGACCGGGCTGTTCCTTTATGACCATCTGGCCAAGCGAGAGGTCCTTCCGGGGTCGCGCTCCATAAAGTTCGATGAGAAGGATCCGCTCAAGTCGGATATCACCAAGGGTTTTGAGTATTCAGACGGCTGGGTGGATGATGCTCGCCTGGTGGTACTGACCGCCAAGAAAGCCCAGGAGTGCGGCGCCACCATCCTGACCAGAACCAAGTGCATCAATGCCGAGCGCGGCGCGGATTCATGGAACGTATCGCTTCAGGATATGAATGACGACAGTATCCACCACGTCTCCGCTAAGGTGATTGTCAATGCGTCGGGCCCCTGGGTAAGCCGGCTGTTCAGCGAAAGCCTGTCCATGAAAGCGCCAAAAACCATTCGCATGGTCAAGGGCAGTCATATTGTGGTGCCTCGCCTCAATCGGGAAACCGAGGCCTACATTCTCCAGAATGAAGACGAACGCATTGTGTTCGTCATCCCCTACGAGGACGAGTTCTCCCTGGTAGGCACCACCGACGTGGATTACGAAGGCGACCCGAAAAAAGCGAAAATATCACCGGAAGAAACCGAATATCTGCTGGATATCGTCAACTCGCACTTTAAACGCCAGCTAACGGAAAGCGATGTGGTGTGGTCCTATTCCGGCGTTCGACCTTTAATGGACGACGAAGAGGGCGATGCCAAGAAGGCTTCCCGCGATTACTCGTTTGAGGTCAGCCGGGAAAAGGGCAAGGCGCCGGTCATCTCCGTCTTTGGTGGCAAGATCACTACCTACCGCAAACTTGCAGAAGCTGCGACGGACAAACTCTGCCAGTTTTTCCCACACGCCCGCGGTCCGTGGACGAAAACAGGCATCCTGCCCGGCGGTGATTTCGAGAATCACGACACTCTCGAGGCAAGCCTGTCAGCCGAATACCCGTGGCTTCCCGAAGCGGTATACAGCCGTTACGTGCGTACTTACGGCACCAAGGCATACGACTTTCTGGGCGACGCAAAATCCATCCAGGATCTGGGATTTCGGTTTGCCGGCACACTCTACGAGCGCGAAGTCGAGTATCTTATCAAGCATGAATGGGCGATGACGTCGGAGGACATTCTCTGGCGCCGCACCAAACAGGGGCTCTATGCCACTGAAGACGATGTTCGGGAGCTGGACAGATATCTATCCGCCCAGGCAACCCCGCAACCGCAAACCGTTGCTCTCCACCACAGCGCCTGAATCACTCTCTCAGGCATTTCGCTCCGGCCGGCCTCCCCCGCCCGGAGCTTTTTTGTGCCCCTCTACTGGCAAGCACTCCCCGGTATCCCTGGATACGAAAAAGCCGGATGCCATACGGCACCCGGCTTTTCCTGCCCCACCCTTCGTCCAGTCAGTAGGGTGTATAAGGCTCTTCCGCTTCTATCAGAACGTCAGCTGTGAGCCAACGATGAACGCATCGTATTCACCCTGACCACCCTCTGTGCCCAGCGTCGTGTACTCGGCCATCAGGGTCAGGGCGTCCGTAGCGGCGTAACGCGCAAACACCATGGTCAGATCCGTATCGTTCGCGCTCGAGTTGATGTCGTCTTCACCCTCGCCGTAGCTGACACCCAATGTGGTGCGGTTGAAGCCGTATGTCGTCTCAACGTACCACTGACTGGCGTCTTCCTCGTTCGGATCCAGGCGAGCGGCAAATACGCCGTTCCCGGTACCGGACGTCATGGAATAGTTACCACGAACATTCAGGTTGCCGAGCGACACCGAACCACCAAAATCGACACCAGACATGGTGTAGTCGTCAAAGGTGCCGGTCTTCGAGTCTACATCCTGAGTAAAGGCACTTGACCACAACGAGAACATATCCGCGGTGTAGACCACGTTGCCCTCAATTCGGGGCGCGCTGTATTCCGCATCAGCTACGCCATCCACCTTGGAGGGGCTGAATACACCCACCTTGAATTGCAGACCACCCAGGCTATTCGAGGTATACATCACACGCGGCGTGAAGTTGGCGTAGAAGTAACCGTTACCGATACGTCCCGCCGTTGCAGCCACCTGGTCCGGGCCGCCGATCAGGCCGACACCCAGGGCACTGCCGTTGTCCCCGATAGCGGGAACACCGAAGATCCCGAAGCCCTTACCAATGTTGACCTGACCGAAATCACCGGCAACCGCGATCTCGGACACGCGGCTGCGGAAATTCGCATTGGCATCACCAGGCGCTATGTCTGCGTTCATCTGGAAGTGACCCGATACTTCCAGGCCATTCTGTGTGGGAGCGTAGATGTTGGTTTGCAGCGTAGCCGGGTTAAAGCCTGTGGTGATGGTAAACGAGTCTTCGTCCGTTGGATCGTCGTAGTTGCCAAGTACCGCGAAGATCGGAATGTGACCATTGAATCCCGCTCTCCAACCGCTGTCGGATTCGAACGTGGTATCAGCATATGCCGGCGCAGCAAACGCTCCGGCAACCATCGCAACCCCGGCCGCCAGCGCAGACAATTTGAAAGACTTAACATTCGCGCAGTTTTTGTTTTCGATCATGATAGCTTCCTATTATTGTTTGAGATTTTCTGGCCTATCAGCACTTCCTCTCGTTGGAACCTGAAATAACCTTTATATCAGTAACTTGATGGGCTACCTCTTGCTAACAGACACTGTCATCTCGAACATTCATTGCGGTTTTCGGCCGCTTTCTGTTTTCGAGACAGAACAAATCTAGCGCGCTAAAGAAAAAATGGAAAGTTTTAGAACATATTTTATCTGAAATTTACGCCCTTGCATGGCGAAAAAAACAACGAAACAATCCATATATTGCTGTTTTTATTGACTTAATTACAGATACAGAAATGTTTATAAATTTTCGTTGACGAACCATGAAACGAACATTACTCTCAATAATGTAGTAAAACCAACAAAACACGTGTAACTAACAACAAGAAAGGTGTTCCATGAGGAAATGGCCAATTGTCGCTGCGACCACCTGTCTGCTGTGCTTCAGCGCAGCCGGTCACGGTTCAGATACGTTTAGTGCGTTGCCGGAAGCACGCAAGCAGGTCATCAATCAGTGGATTTCAGAAAATTTTCAGGCGTCCACGCTATCTACGGAGCAACAGGCAGAAGAGCTTGCCTGGTTTGCACACACCGCCAAGCCGCTGGAAGGCCTTGAGATTTCGGTTCTGTCAGAGAACCTGGCAACGCACCGTTACGAATCCGAAGTACTCGCGAAAGCGTTTTCCGACATTACCGGCATAAAGGTGACTCACGACCTGAAACCGGAAGGCGAGGTCATCCGGCAGGTCAACCTGCAAAGGATCATGGCTGCCAAGGGTCGGTATGACGCCTTCGTCAACGACTCAGACCTGATTGGCACCCACGCGCGCACCGGCTGGGCACTGGCACTGAGTGACTACATGGAAGGCAAGGGGCGCGAGTACACGCTGCCCACGCTGGACCTGAAGGATTTTATTGGCCTGAGCTTCGTGACGGGCCCGGATGGAAAAATCTACCAGTTGCCGGACCAGCAATTCGCCAACCTCTACTGGTTCCGTTACGACTGGTTCCAGCGCCCCGAATTACGCGCAAAGTTCCTGGAGCGCTATGGCTATGAGCTTGGCGTGCCATTGAACTGGTCCGCCTATGAGGATATTGCCGAGTTCTTCACCGTCCATGTGAAGGAGATCGACGGCGAGCCCGTGTACGGCCATATGGACTATGGCAAACGAGATCCGTCACTTGGATGGCGCTTCACCGATGCCTGGCTATCCATGGCGGGCGCTGGCGACCCCGGGCTGCCCAATGGCCTGCCAGTGGATGAATGGGGAATCCGGATGGAGGAATGTCATCCTGTTGGCTCCTCCGTCGAGAGAGGCGGCGCCACCAACGGGCCGGCCGCTGTTTATGCCTTGCAGAAGTACATAGATTGGCTCAGAAGCTACGCGCCACCGGAAGCGCCAGAGATGAACTTTTCCGAGGCTGGTCCCGTTCCCGCTCAGGGCCAGATTGCCCAGCAGATTTTCTGGTATACCGCCTTCACGTCCGACATGACCAAACCCGGGCTCCCCGTGGTCAATGACGACGGTACGCCGAAATGGCGAATGGCACCCTCCCCTTACGGCGCCTATTGGTCGGAAGGCATGAAACTCGGCTATCAGGACGTAGGCGCCTGGACCATTCCCAGAGTGATGAGTGATCGCAGCCAGAAAGCGGCCTGGCTCTACGCCCAGTTCACCGTCTCAAAATCGGTATCACTTCAAAAAACGCTCGTGGGCCTGACGCCAATTCGCGAATCGGACCTGGACTCCCCGGAAATGCAGGCCAGAAGCGCGGAACTGGGCGGGCTGGTGGAGTTCTACCGCAGCCCCGCCCGTGAAGCCTGGACACCGACCGGTGTTAATATCGCCGACTATCCCAAACTGGCCAAACTCTGGTGGCCGAACATCGCCGATGCAATGTCGGGAGAACGCACAGCACAGCAGGCCATGGATAAACTGGCCGAAAGTCAGGACAGGGCGATGGCAGTGATGGAACGCAACTACACAGTCAAGAATTGCCCACCCCGTATCGCATCAGACGACGATGCAAAAGGTCGCGACTGGTGGCTCGCACAACCAGGAGCTCCGAAGCCGAAGCTGAAGAACGAAAAGCCACCGGGGAAAACCATTCGCTACGAGGATCTTCTTGCGCGCTGGGAAGAAGCCCGATAGGTGTACAACAGACACCTGGGAGCTCAGTCGTCCAGAATATCCTTTACCCGGCGGCGCAGCTCGGGAATAACCTCCTGCTCGAACCAGGGATTGCGCCGTAGCCAAAGGTTGTTTCTCGGGCTGGGGTGTGGCAACGGCAACATGGTCGGCCACACCTCCCGCCATTGCCTCACCCGCTCAGTCACCGACGTTTTCGCCCCTGGCAAGTGCCAGGCATGAGCGTACTGTCCAATCACCAACGTCAGCTCCACATGCTCCAGGCGTTCCAGTAGCAGGTCCCGCCAGGCAGGCGCACACTCCGGCCGTGGTGGCAGGTCACCGTTCTTTCCTGTGCCGGGATAACAGAACCCCATGGGCAAGATCGCCAGTTGCTGTTCGTCGTAGAAAGTGTCCCGGTCAATGCCCATCCAGTTACGCAGCCGGTCGCCGCTGGGGTCGTTGAACGGCAATCCGGTATCGTGAACACGGCGCCCGGGCGCCTGCCCCACCACCAGCAAACGCGCTGACTGCGAGATCTGGACCACCGGCCGGGGCCCGAGGGGCAACTGAGCTTCACAGATCCGGCACTGGCGAACGTTCGCCACCAATTCACCAAACGGCATCCGGGAATAAAGACTGGTCATTTGTGCCAACCACTCCAGAAGAATAGGCCATTGCATACACAGCCACTTAACGTAACCATAAAGCCTCAACCCGTTAGCCACAAATCGACGATTCCGAGAACGGCACAAGGACTGCTCCGCCCATGAATGCCAAGTCAGATGTTGACTCCAACGCCACCCTGAATGCGTTTCGCGAGGTTGTTCGCAGCCGGCGTTCAGTACGCCGATTTACCGACGAGCCAGTGCCGGAACACGTGCTGGATGATTGCCTTGAGCTGGCCATGCTGGCGCCAAATTCCAGCAATCTTCAGCCCTGGGAATTTTTCGTGGTCAGGACCCCAGACCTCAAAACGCGTCTGGCCGACGCCTGCCTTGGGCAGAACGCGGCCAAAACCGCTCCCCTACTGATTGTCGTAGTCGCCCGTACTGACACCTGGCGAGAGCACTCCCGTATGGCGCTGGAACAATGGCCGGAGGAAAAGCTGCCGGGCATCGTCGAGAAGTACTATTCCAGAATCGCACCCATCCACTACAACCAGGGGCCTTTCGGCCTGCTCGGTGCCGCCAAGAAAGCCGCCGGATTGTTTGTAGGCCTTTCCCGCCCTGTTCCCAGGGGCCCCTATTCAAAGAGTGAGATGAAAGTCTGGGCCACAAAATCCACCGCACTTGCGGCTGAAAACCTGATGCTGGCGCTGAGGGCCCACGGTTACGATTCATGCCCCATGGAAGGCTTTGACGAATGCCGGGTAAGACGGCTGTTGAAGCTACCGCGAAAGGGCCTGGTGACCATGGTACTGGCGGCGGGGAAACGCTCAGACAAGGGCGTGTATAACCGCCAATACCGCTTTGAGAGGGATACGCTCATTCACTACCTGTGAATGAGCGCCGGACTACACTTCCGGGTTGGCCAGCGCTTCGGCAGCCCCCAACAAACCGGTGTACCCATCCATCACCACGTAAACCGGCGTTGATTCCAGCAGGGGACGCATCCGCCCCTTGTCTTCGAAACCTTTCTGGAACGGGCTTTCCAGGAAGAAATCGATGAACCTGGGGAGAATGCCTCCGCACAGGTAAACACCCCCAGTGCCGCCGAGAGTCAGAACCCCATTGCCGGCAACGCGCCCAAGAATCTCGCAGAAGTGCCGCAAAGTCTGGCGGGCAAGCAGATCAGACTGATCCAACGCGGCGGCGGTTATTTTCTCCGGCGCATCCAGGGGGGCGGCCACGCCCTGTATCTCCGCGTGGGCCTGGTAAAGGTTCAGCAAACCCTGACCACACAGGATACGTTCGACGGAAACGCGACCGAACCGGGCCTTCAGAATCCGCAGGATAGCCATCTCGGTGTCGTCTGTCGGGGCAAAGTCCACGTGACCACCCTCAGTCATCAGCGGCACCCAGCCATGCTGCAACGGAACCAACCCTGACACTCCCAGGCCGGTGCCCGGGCCGATAACCAGCCGGGGGCGCGCCGCGTTGCCCGGGCCGCCGCAAACGTGGACCAGCTTATCGGCACTGACATGGGGTACCCCGAGGGCCATGGCAGTAAAGTCATTGATCACCTTGAACGCGCCCCAACCAAACCGCCTGCGAACCTCCTCGCTGTCGAAACGCCAGTGGTTGTTGGTCATCCGCACCTGGGTGCCCTGGACTGGCGATGCTACCGCAAGACAGACATCCTGCACCTCCCCTACGCCGCAGCGGGCAAGGTAATCAACGATGGCAGCATCAAGATTGTCGTAGTCCCCGCAGGCAAGGACTTCAACAGCCTCAGGGGTAACGTCACCGGAGCGAACGAGAGCAAACCTGGCGTTGGTACCCCCGATGTCTCCTACCAGCGAGTAGTTGTCTTTCGTCATGCGTCGTGATTCCAGAAAAAGCTGGCGCCCTCTTCCGGGTTGCTGGCGGCTTTACGCATCCAGCCAAACAGCTCCCGGCCCAGGCCGTGATGATAACTGCTCAGGTCCGCTTTTTCCGCCTCGCGGCTGGCAAATTCCTCAGCCGACACCTCAATCTCCAGTGTTCCGGCAACCGCGTCCAGATTGATCACGTCGCCATTGCGCACGCGGCAAAGCTCCCCACCATTCGCTGCTTCAGGATAGACGTGTATGGCTGCCGGCACCTTACCGGACGCCCCGGACATGCGACCATCGGTAACCAGCGCAACCTTATAGCCACGGTCCTGAAGCACACCAAGGTACGGCGTCAGCTTGTGCAATTCAGGCATGCCGTTGGCTTTCGGGCCCTGGAACCGGACCACCACAACGCAATCGCGGTTGAGGTCACCCGCATCGAAGGCCGCCTTGAGTTCGTTCTGGTCATTGAACACAACAGCCGGTGCCCTCACTACGCGGTGCTCCTCCGCCACGGCCGACACCTTGATCACTCCACGGCCAAGATTGCCATCCAGAACCCGCAACCCGCCGTCCGGCGCAAAGGGCTCCGCCGCCGTACTCAGCACATCCGGCTTGGCACTTTTCTCAGGCGCCGGCTTCCACACCAGCTTGTCATTCTCCAGTTCCGGCATTCGTGCGTACTGTTCCAGCCCATGCCCCACAACCGTCTCAACGTCATTATGAAGCAGACCGGCACTCAGCAACTCACGGATCAGGAACGGCGTTCCCCCCGCTTCGTGGAAGGCGTTCACGTCTTCCTGGCCGTTGGGATAAATACGCGTCATCGAAGGTACCGCCGATGACAACTCGGAGTAGTCGTTCCAGTCGACAATGATGCCGGCGGCTCGGGCGATGGCGATCCAGTGAATGGTGTGATTGGTGGAGCCACCGGTCACCAGCAGCGCCACCAGCGCATTCACGATACTCTTTTCGTCCACCATATCGCCCAGACCCAACGTGCCTCCGTGGGGCTTGGACAGCCGGATAACCTGTTCGGTTGCCTCACGGGTCAAGGCTTCACGTAGTGGCGTACCCGGGTTCACGAAGGCCGACCCTGGCAGATGCAGCCCCATCACCTCCACCAGAAGCTGATTACTGTTGGCGGTACCATAGAACGTGCAGGTACCGGGGCTGTGGTAGGACTGGGATTCCGCCTCCAGCAGCTCGTCTTTACCGATCTTGCCCTCGGCGTAGAGCTGGCGAATGCGCTGCTTCTCTTTATTGGGCAGCCCAGACGGCATGGGACCAGCCGGTACCAGAATAGTCGGCAGGTAGCCGAAGCTCAGCGACCCGATCAGCAAACCAGGAACGATTTTGTCGCAGATGCCGAGCAACATGGTGGCATCGAACATATTATGACTCAGGGCGACCGACGTACTCATGGCGATGGTGTCGCGTGAAAAAAGGCTCAGCTCCATGCCCGGCTGGCCCTGGGTCACACCGTCACACATGGCCGGAGTGCCACCGGCAAACTGCGCCACCGAGCCCATTCCGTTGGCCGCCTTGCGAATCACGTCCGGAAAGTCCTGATAAGGCTGGTGGGCCGACAACATGTCGTTGTAGGCGGAGACAATGGCCACATTGGCCTTGTTCATGAATTTGAGGGTATCTTTATCGGACTGGTTACAGGCGGCAAAGCCATGAGCCAGGTTGCCGCAGGACAGCGTGCTGCGCTGGGGTGACTGGGCTTTGAGCTCGCCCATCCTGTCCAGATAATCCTGCCGGGTAGCGCGACTGCGCTCGATGATCCGCTTGGTAACCGCGTCTACGGTCGGGTGCATAGTGGGTCTCCTGAAACTTGTTATCTAATTACTTTTTTATTCCCGTAAGTTTACTTTCTTTTTTTGCTACTTTCACCCGCCAGTCATTCATTTTTCCATTATTTGTTGTTATATTTACTACATCAGAAACTGAAACGAACAATAAACAAACAAATCTGGAGCCAGAACATGACTATTCGTATCGCAATTAACGGCTTTGGTCGCATTGGCCGCAATGTTCTCCGCGCACTTTATGAAAACGACTACCGAAATGAGCTTCAGGTGGTTGCCATCAACGACCTGGGAGACGCGGAAACCAACGCTCACCTACTCAAATACGACAGCGTTCACGGTCGCTTCAACGGCATTGTGAACCACGATGCCGAATCACTCTCCGTCAACGGTGACCGCATCGCCATCACCGCCATCCGTAACCCCGAAGAACTGCCGTGGAAAGACTACCATGTGGATGTGGTCTTCGAGTGCACTGGCCTGTTTACCGCCCGTGACAAGGCAGAGGGTCACCTCAAAGCCGGCGCACGCAAAGTCATTATCTCAGCCCCCTCTTCTGACGCCGACGCGATGGTTGTCTACGGGGTCAACGACGACGTTCTGACCGCCGAACACAACATCATCTCCAACGCCTCCTGCACCACCAACTGCCTGGCACCGGTTGTTGAAGCATTGCACAGGAAAATTGGCATTGAGAGTGGCCTGATGACCACGATCCACTCGTACACCAATGACCAGAAACTGAGCGACGTCTACCACTCTGACCTGTATCGCGCGCGCTCGGCCACCCAGTCCATGATCCCGACAAAAACCGGTGCAGCCGCAGCCATTGGCAAGGTGATCCCGGAACTGTCCGGAAAACTTGACGGACTGGCCGTGCGGGTTCCTACTATCAACGTTTCCCTGGTGGATTTCGGCTTCATCGCCAGCCGCGACACCACCGTGGAAGAAATCAACGAGGTCGTGAAAGCTGCAGCGGAAAACAACCCGGTCCTTGGCTACAACGCAGAGAAACTGGTTAGTGTGGACTTCAACCACAACGCCCTGTCCAGCATTTTCGACGCCAATCACACACGGGCCATGGGCCGTCACGCGAAAGTCATGGCCTGGTACGACAATGAATGGGGCTTCTCCAACCGGATGCTCGACAACGCTGTTGCACTGATGAAAAAGGCGAGCCAGTAACTCTGCTCACCTGCCATTTCGTCCAGCACAACCGGAAAGCTTCACTGAAAAACAAAAGGAAACTGGAACCATGTTAAGGCGCACCAAGATCGTCGCCACTCTCGGCCCCGCCACCGATTCACCGGAATCACTGTCAGCTATTATTGCTGCAGGTGTTGATGTTACGAGATTGAATTTTTCCCACGGCAGTGCGGAAGACCACATCCAACGCGCCCTGCGGGTGCGGGAATCTGCCGCCGCCAACGGCCGGTTTGTCGCCCTGCTCGCCGACCTCCAGGGGCCAAAACTTCGTATCGCGCGCTTCGCGGAAAACAAGGTGACCCTCAAGGCCGGCCAGCAGTTTATCCTGGACGCCAGCATGGACAAGGAAGCCGGCAATGAAGAGCGCGTCGGCATTGACTACGAGCAACTGATTGAAGACGTCAAGCCAGGCGACATCCTGGTACTGGACGACGGCCGCATCGAGATGGAAGTCGAGTCCGTTGACGGCACCAGCATCTCCTCCCGCGTTCTTATCGGCGGCCCCCTGTCCAACAACAAGGGCCTCAACAAGCGCGGCGGCGGCCTCTCCGCCGAAGCCCTGACCGAGAAAGACAAGCAGGACATCAAAACCGCCGCCCGCCTGGGCGCCGATTATGTCGCGGTGTCGTTTGTACGCACCGCCGAAGACATGCACGTTGCCCGCCGCCTGCTGAAGGAAGCTGGCTCGGAAGCACGCCTGGTTGCCAAGATTGAACGCGCGGAACTGGCCCACGATAACGCCGCCCTGGATGCGGTCATCGATGCGTCGGACGCGGTTATGGTGGCCAGGGGCGACCTAGCTGTTGAGATTGGCGACGCCGAGCTGGTGGGCGTTCAGAAGCACATCATCAACCGCGCCCGCGCCCTGAACACGGTGGTGATTACCGCCACCCAGATGATGGAGTCGATGATCGAAAACCCGATGCCGACCCGGGCGGAGGTTTCCGACGTGGCGAACGCGGTGATGGACTACACCGACGCGGTCATGCTGTCAGCAGAAACGGCGGTCGGCGACTACCCCACGGAAGCGGTGGAAGCCATGGTGCGAATTTGCATGGGCGCAGAAAAGCATCCGTCGATGCATCAGTCCAAGCACCGCATTCATGAAAGCATGGAGCATGTGGATGAGGCGATCGCCCTGTCTGCCATGTACGCGGCCAATCACCTGGATGGTGTGACGTCGATTATCTGCATGTCGGAAACCGGTGCCACTCCCCTGCTGATGTCGCGCATCAAATCCAGCCTTCCGATTTTTGCCTTCTCGCGCAATCACTCTACCCAGCATCGGGTAACGATGTTCCGTGGTGTACAGACGGTACCCTTTGATTCGGCGACGATTCCGCCCGAGCAAACAAACTCGCGCGCGGTGGCTGAGCTGGTTCGGATGGGGGCCGTCAAAGAGGGTGACCTGGTGGTGATTACCAAGGGCGATTATGTGAATGCCCAGGGCGGCACGAACACTATGAAGATTGTTCGTGTTGGGGCTGATATTCGCTAGACGGGAATTGGGAGGTGTCGTCTTTTGTAGCCTGATGGTTTTGGTGCCTTGAGGCTGCGGGGCGGGGCTTCCCAAAACCGCTACGAGCACATCCATGTGCGCTTGGAATTGGCCATCCTTGGCCAATTACATTTTGGGAAGCCCCGCCCCGCAGCCTCTTGTTTGAACTGACCAGTTGTCGCCAGACAGCACTTTTAGCGTTCGTGTTATTCGTGCCGAATCTTATATCTGCTTAAAACACTTGCCGTATCCACACCTTATACATGACCAAAGCACCGAAAGCGCTATCTTAAGAGTCAGAACAAGCGGTTGGTGGCAGGGCCGTTCGGGAATGTAATTGGCCACGGATGGCCAATTCCAAGCGCACATGGATGTGCTCGTAGCGTTTCCCGAACGGCCCTGCCACCAACCGCGAAAACTCCAATCAATCAGGCTACAGACCAATAGGAAAACTTAAAGGTCAGCAAGGCTCCCACGAACAATCTCAGAAATCTGCCCCCAATCGCCAGAAGCAACGGCATCACCAGGGGTCAACCAGGTACCACCAACGGCCGAGACGTTCTTAAGGGCCAGATAGTCCTTGGCAGTGTTGCGGCGAATACCGCCGGTCGGGCAGAAAGCGACGTCCGGGAAGGGACCAGAGAACGCCTTCAGGGCGGGGATGCCGCCGGCGACTTCGGCTGGGAAGAACTTGAATTCACGGTAGCCAAGGTTGTAGCCAACCATCAGCTCCGAAATCGTTGAAATGCCCGGCAGCAACGGCGCTTCCGAAGTCACACCGAATTCCAGAATGGCCTCGGTGACACCCGGCGTGATCACGAACTGGGCGCCGGCGGCTTCAACCTGCCGGTACTGGGCAATACTGGTGACCGTGCCCGCCCCAACCCAGGCATCCGGGATCGCTTTTCGTACCTGCTCAATGGCCTTCACGCCATGAGGGGTACGCAAGGTGATTTCCAGTACTCGAATGCCACCATCAACCAAAGCCTGACACAGTGGCAGCGCTTCGTCCGGGTGGTTAATGGTAATCACCGGAACAAGCGGGGAAGCGTTCAAGACCGCCTGGACGCGCTCGCGGTGGAAGTCAGACAATTGGTTCATACATATCTCCGGTATAACAAATCTCGGGCGAACAGCCTTAAGCGCTCCAATAAACCTGCAGCCCCGGTTTCAGGAAAGCGCGGATGGGCATTTCGCGGATGTTTTCGATATCGCTGCAGGCACCCTGCAGGGTTTCCAGCTTGTCGTCCCCCTTCAGGTGCAATGCCGTAAAACCCGCACGGCTCAGGGCACGCAGCGTCAGCGTAATGCGCTTCTGGGGCTGGGAAGGTGGCGTCATGGGGGCCACGATGGCGGTCGAATCCGTATCAAGGGCTTGATCCAACTCCGGCGCATCTGGAAACAATGACGCCGTATGGCCGTCGTTGCCCATACCCAGGATCAGCACATCCAGCGGAAGATGGAGCTCCTCAAGGGCTGTTTCCGCGGCCGCCAAGCCGTCAGCCGGCGTGTCGCCTGGCTGCTTGAGGGACAGGTACCGGGCTTCCGAGGCAGGGCCTTGTAACAGACTTTCCCGCACCAGGCGGGTATTGCTGTCGTTATCGTCTTCGGAGACCCAGCGCTCGTCCGCCAGCAGCACGTCAATGCGCGCCCAATCCAACGGCTTCTCCCGCAAGGCCTCGAAAAATGGCAGCGGGGTTGAGCCGCCAGACACCGCCAGACTGGCGCGGGGTGCAATCAGCAGCCGTTCCGAGAGGTGTTTTGCGACTGCATCCGCCAGCGCAACCGCCGTATCACCAGGGGTGTCGAAAAAATACGCATCCACTGACTCCGGCAGATTCAGGTCATGCATCTTCATACCAGCTCCTTCCGTCACGGGTAATCATGGCGATGGAGGCAACCGGGCCCCAGGTACCTGCGGCGTAACGTTTTGGCGGCACGCCACTGTCGTCCCAATTGCGCATGATCTGGTCAACCCATTGCCAGGCGTGTTCCACTTCGTCGCGACGGACGAACAGATACTGATTGCCTTTCATGACCTCCCAGAGCAGGCGCTCGTAGGCGTCCGGGATACGATCGGTTTCGAAGGTTTCCGAGAACGTCAGTTCCAGAGGCCCCTGGCGCAGGCGCATACCTTTATCCAGACCCTGGTCCTTGGTCAGAATTTGCAGGGACATGCCCTCGTCCGGCTGCAAGCGGATGATGAGTTTATTGTTCGCCAGGTGCTTCTGATCCGGATCAAAGATGTAGTGTGGCGCCGGCTTGAAGTGAATGATGATCTGCGACAGCTTCTCCGGCAGGCGCTTACCCGTACGGATGTAGAACGGTACGCCAGACCAGCGCCAGTTATCGATCTCGGCTTTCAGGGCCACAAAGGTTTCGGTCTTGCTGCCGCGCGCCGCGCCCTCTTCCTCCAGATAGCCCGGCACGGGCTTTCCGCCACTGGTGCCAGCGGTGTACTGCCCGCGCACCACATGGGTATCCATCATGTCCGGAGTGATGCGGCGCATCGCCTTCAGCACTTTCACCTTCTCATTGCGGATACTGTCTGCAGACAGGTCCGACGGTGGATCCATGGCGATCAGGCACAGGAGTTGAAGAAGGTGGTTCTGCACCATATCGCGAACCTGACCGGCTTTGTCGAAATAGCCCCATCGGCCTTCGATACCTACACTCTCAGCCACGGATATCTCGACGTGGGAAATATGATTCTGGTCCCACTGCGAGGCAAAGAGGTTGTTGGCAAATCGCAGCGCGATCAGGTTCTGGACCGTTTCCTTACCCAGATAATGGTCGATACGGAACAATTGGTTTTCGTTGTAGACTTCGCCCAACTCATCGTTGATGACCTTGGACGACTCCAGGTCGTGACCGATTGGCTTTTCGACAACCACCCGGGTGTTGTGATCACAGCAGTTGTTTGCCCTGAGGTTACGCGAAATCTCGCCGTACATGGCTGGTGGTGTCGCCATGTAGACAATCAGGTTGCTGGGTTCAGTGCTGCGCCAGTCGTTGAGGGCACCGTAGCCATCAGGGTTGGCAAAATCGAGGAACTGGTAATCCACGCGCCGCAGGAACTGCTCAGCCACCTCGGCGTCAAATTCGACTTTCTTGACGTGCTCTTTCAACTTGCCAAGAAGGATCTTGCGAACCTCGCTGCTGTCTGCCTTGTTTCTCGCGATTGCTAAAATACGAGTGCCCTTATGGAGCAGCCCCGCACGCTCAAGCTGATACAGCGCGGGAAACAGTTTGCGTTGCGCCAGGTCACCAAGCGCACCAAACATCATCAGGTCACAGCGGGTATTTATCGGATCAGCCATCGGTTCCTTCTCTCTTTGTTTTCATGCAGCAGCGCACTACTGCACGACTCGAGGCATCAATGTAGTAATTTTATGCAAATAATGACACCAAATATGACGTTTTCCAAGGATATTTTCGAATTAATGACACTTTTACTACCACAAACCTCCCAAAAACACGCTATAATCAGCGCGGATTTTCACAAGAACGCCGATGATTCAGGGAGTATCCCAAATGGCTGCGAACCAGGCGCAACGCGATGACAACCTGCTCGAAGATATCCAGCTAAGACTGGACACGCTCAATAAATCGGAGCGCAAGGTTGCCGAAGCGATTCTTCGCGACCCAAGTGCCGCCACCCGATACAGCATTGCCGCTCTGGCAAGGGCAGCAGACGTCAGTGAGCCAACCGTTAATCGTTTCTGTCGCGGCTTTTCAGCCACCGGCTTTCCTGATTTTAAAATACGCCTGGCCCAGAGCATTGCCACTGGCACACCGTATATTGGCCAGAATGTGGAACCCGACGACACTGTCGCAGAGTTCTCCGACAAGATCATGCTCAGCACCATCGCCAGCCTGGACAAGGCACGTCAGGCCCTTGACCCAAAAGCACTGGCGTCGGCTATCGACTATCTGATCCAGGCCAAGCAGATCAACTTCTTCGGCATGGGCGGCTCCGCACCCGTTGCCATGGATGCCCAGCATAAGTTCTTTCGTTTCAATATCCCGGTCATGTCGTACGATGACGCCCTGATGCAGCGCATGGTTGCCGCGGGGGCCACCAAGGGCGATGTCATCGTGCTGATTTCCTACACCGGGCGCACCCGCGAAACCGTCGAGATTGCGCAGCATGCGCGCACCAACGGCGCTACCGTTATTGGCATCACCATGCCCGGTTCTCCGCTGGCGGAGGTCTGCACCGTGGTCATCGAGGTAACCGCGCCGGAAGACACTGAGGTTTATATGCCGATGTCCTCCCGCATTATTCACCTGACGGTGATCGATATCCTCGCGACCGGCGTGACTCTCAAGCGCGGTGCAGACTTCCTGGGCCACCTTAAAAAAATCAAGGAAAGCCTGAAACCAACTCGCTTCCCGACGACCTGAGCACCACACAGTCTAAAGGTAGCAAAACCACTGATTTAGCATCTCATCCCTCTACGCCCCTCCTCCCCCTGAAAACTCACCCCCCTTTTTCTTCAGGGCGGAGGATGCACTACCCCACCCGTTACAGGACTATGAAATCCGGTTTCCCAATGTCTGATTGGCAGAAGCTGCAATCAAGGGAACCGGAGGCCTGTTCCGGAACTGACTGTCCACGACACGATGTCGGAACTTCCGCTTCCCTGACATTCAAAAAAGACAAAAAGCACAGGATGCAGATGATGCAAAACAATAAGCGCTTTTTCCCGAACAAACTCCCGCTTGCGGCTGCGGTCACAGCTGCCATCATGGCTACGCCCGCCATCGCCGTTGAGTTCCACGGTTACGCCCGCTCAGGCCTTTCCACCAACACCAGCAGTGGCGGGGAACAAACCTGTTTCGGTAGCGGTGCCAACGGCCACTTTGTCGGACGCCTTGCAGACGAATGCGACACTTATGCGGAACTGGCCTTTGGTGACCAGCTCTTCAGCCAGGACGGTAAAACGTTCCGCTTCGACTCCATGGTCTCCTACGAAGCCATCAACCAGGGTAACGACTACCAGGCATTTGACGGCGCCGACGATGTCAACGGCGTCGATTTTGCCGGTGAGGAAACCACTCGCAACAACGGCAACCCCTATAGCGGCGGCGAAGTAGCGGTGCGTCAGCTTTACGTGTCCGGCACCAACGTCATCGAATCTCTGCCTGGCGCCACGCTCTGGGCTGGCAAGCGCTACTACAAGCGTCACGACGTGCACCAGCTGGACCTGTACTATATTAACAACTCCGGCTACGGTGCCGGCGTTGAAAACATTCAGGCCGGTGCTGGCCAGTTCTCCGCTGCATGGATCAACTTTGACAAGCAGGAAAGCGACACCATCGTTCAGAACAACAAGCTGGACCTGCGCTACGCCTTCCCGGTTGGCGAAAGCACGCTGACACTGGCGGGCATCTATGGCATGGCCGACCTGACCGATGAGCAGGAAGCGGCCGACATCATGGACGAGGATGGTTTCTTTGGTACCGTTGAGCTTGCGACGGGCTTTATGGGCGGCTTTAACAAGTTCGTCCTGCAGTATGCGACCGACTCACTGGGCGAAGCAGCATTCAATAACCAGGGTGGCAATTCAAGCCTCAATGGGCCCTACTACCCCGGTACGCTTGAGAAGAGCTGGCGGGTTCTGAACCATGGTGTAATCAAACTCGGTGGCCCGTGGGAGCTTGGCTACTCCGCCCTGTATTCCAAAGGTGAAACCTACGGCCCGATCAATGAAGAAGAACCCACCCGCCTGAGCGTTGTTGCTCGCCCGATCTACAACTGGAACTCCGTGACCAGCACGGCTCTGGAAATTGGCTACGAGGACGTGCACCAGCCCTATAACGACGAAGAGACCGATCTGCAGAAGGTAGCCATTGCGCAGCAGTGGAGTGCCGGTCCCGGTTACTGGGCACGCCCGGTGATCCGCGCCTACGCCGCAGCGTTCTTTGGCGATCAGGCGGAAGCCGCTCGCAGTGAGGGCATCGATGGCGACATCCAGATCGGTGCCCAGATCGAAACCTGGTGGTAAGGCTCTAAACACCACACACTCTCGTTGGACCTCCTTGGGCCGGCTTGGGCCGGCTTTTCAGCCGGCCCTTTTTTATACGCACCACTCCTCTATTCTCTACTCCCCATACGCCCCTCAGACTACGCCCGCAAAAGTCCGTTGCCGAAGGATGTGTGGCCGAGCTCTTCGCGCAACCATGATCCTGCAACGTTTGCGTACAGGTTCTGCCGGTTCGCAAGCAACACCCCAAACAACAACAATGGAAAAAGGATACGCGTTATGCCTGACCATAAACTGGTTGCAGGCGGCTGGGCCCTGGCTTTGTCCCTGGCTCTTGTCGGTTGCAACTCCGGTAGCAACAGCTCACCTTCCGATTCCGGCGACGGCGGAGGCGGGGACTCCACCGCCCTGCTGGAACCCGGCGACAACGAAGCCATCCTCTATTACAAACGCCCCGCCGGTGACTATGACGGCTGGGGGCTCCATCTCTGGAACGACGCCGCAGCCGGTTGCGATGGCCTGGCGGAAGGCGTGCCGACCGAGTGGACCGACCCACACACCGCCAGCGGCGTGAACGACACCTACGGCGCCTATTACATCATTCCCATGCGCGACGGCGGCGACTGCATGAACTTCATCATGCACAAGGGCGATGAGAAAGACCTGGGTGATAATGATAAGCGCTGGCACTTTGGTGCCCTGGGCAATCGCATTTTCACGATCAGCGGCAGTCAGTTGCTCTCCCCCGACCCGATCGAAGCCGAGGAACTGGCCATCAACGGCGCCAAGGCTCACTGGCTGGATGCCAATACGCTCGTCTTTGCCGACACCGCCGCGGCAACCCGAGTCGAACTTCGATATGACGCTGGCGCCGGCATCACTGTCGATAACGCCAATAAAGCCCTGAACGGGGGCACCGTTATTGCGCTGAGCGCAACCACCCTCTCGCCAGAGCTGGAAGAGGCCTTCCCCCATCTTGCGGGCTGGCCGGCCTACAGCGTGGACACAGACAGTCAGACCAAAATGGACGCTTTGCGCGGCCAACTGATTGCCGGCGCTTATAATGGCAATGATGAGCTGATATCGGCTACCCGCCTTCAGATCCCGGGTGTGCTCGACGATCTCTATGCCTATGACGGCACTCTGGGCGCAACCGTTAGCGGTGCCGATACCAGGTTTGAGGTTTGGGCCCCAACGGCCCAGAGCCTGCGCCTGCACGTGTTCAATGCCGACGGCAGCATGGTGAGCGGCTATCCGGTAGACATGGCCCGGGATAACGGTGTCTGGAGGCATACCGGCAACACCGCGGATGTCGACCGTAAGCTCTACCAGTATGAGGTGACGGTCTACCACCCCCGTACCGATGCCATCGAAACCACCATGACATCGGACCCCTATGCCCTGAGCCTTTCCGAAAATGGCGTGTATGCGCAGGTCGTCGACCTGGCTGACAGCGACCTGAAACCGGCCAACTGGGACAGCCTGACCCCACCGACACTGCAGGCACCCGAGGATGTCGTGGTGTATGAAGCCCATATTCGCGATTTCAGCGCCACCGACGAAACCGTTGCAGCTGCCAACCGGGGCAAGTACACCGCCTTTACGGAATCCACCAGCGATGGCGTCACTCACCTGGCAAGCCTGGCGAACGCCGGCATCACCCACCTCCACCTGCTGCCGTCCTTCGATATCGCAACGATCAACGAAAACCCGGCCGAGGTGGTCAATATCGACGACGACTTCAGCAAACTGTGCGACCTGTCTGACGAAGCCGCAGCGAACTATGCGGGCCTCTGCGGCAGTGGCGACACCATCCGCACGGTCCTGGCATCCTTCGACCCTGCAACCGGCGATGCCCAGGCGCTGTATGGCACTTTTCGTGGCCTCGACAGCTTCAACTGGGGCTATGACCCGGTGCACTACACCGTTCCCGAGGGCAGCTATGCCTCTGATGCCAACGGCGTGACCCGGATACGGGAATTCCGTGAAATGGTGCAGTCCGCCACCAATCTGGGCCTGAACGTGGTCCTGGATGTGGTCTACAACCACACCAACGCCTCCGGGCTTGCCGACAAGTCGGTTCTCGACAAACTGGTCCCCGGCTACTACCACCGCCAGAACCCCGAAACCGGCGTTGTTGAGCAGTCAACCTGCTGTGAAAATACCGCGTCCGAGCACCGGATGATGGAAAAGCTGATGATCGACTCCCTGGTCACCTGGGCGTCGGAGTACGGCATTTCCGGATTCCGCTTTGACCTGATGGGGCATCACATGCTGTCGAACATGGAAAAGGCACTGGATGCCGTAACTGCGGTCGATCCAGACACCTACTTCTACGGTGAGGGCTGGAACTTCGGTGAAGTCGCCAATAATGCGCGTGGCGTCAACGCCATCCAGCCGAACATGGCCGGAACGGGCATCGGCTCCTTCAACGATCGCCTGCGTGACGCCGTACGTGGTGGCGGCCCCTTCGATGGCGGTGACGCACTGCGCGCCAACCAGGGCTTCAGCAATGGTCTGTTCAGCATCCCCAACGACCGAAACAGCGGCAGTGACGCTGAGAAAACCCGCCTGCTGCAGATCAGCGACTGGATCCGCGTCGGCATCGCCGCTAGCCTGAGCGACTATTCGCTGGTCACCGCCGATGGCACCACCAGAACCGGCGCGGAGATCGATTACAACGGTCAGAGTGCCGGGTATACCAGCGACCCCCAGGAAATCATCAACTACGTCTCCAAGCACGACAACCAGACGCTCTGGGACAACAACCAGTACAAGGCGGATTTCGCCGCCACGCTTCAGGAACGTGCCCAGATGCAGGTGGTGGGCCTTTCCGTCCCCATCCTCAGCCAGGGCATTCCCTTCATCCATATGGGTTCGGAATTGCTGCGTTCCAAATCCATGGAAAGGGACAGTTACGATTCCGGCGACTGGTTTAATGAAGTCGACTTCAGTTACCAGGAAACCGCCTGGAATCGTGGCCTGCCCCGTCAGGACAAAGACGGCGCGAACTGGGACCTGATCACCGAGATTATCGGCCAGTTCCCGGCCGGCCCAACGCCAAGCGAGATCGACTACACCCGCAAGCAGGTCGAGAAGTTGCTGACCGTTCGTAGCGGAAGCGAGCTTTTCCGTCTACGCACCGCTGAACAGGTCAGTGAGCGGCTGGCGTTCCACAACACCGGTCCCAGCCAGGTACCCGGCGTGATTGCCTTCAGCCTGGACGATGGCCCCGACAACGGCCTGACCGATCTGGACAGCGACGTGGATCAGATCGTCGTGGTGATCAACAGCACAGGGACCCAACAGGCACTGGACACCAGCCTTAGTGAGGCCTTCTCCGTGATGGCGGACACCTCCCCGGAACAGACCGCTGCGGCAGCGAACGGCACCTTCACGGTACCGGCCCTGTCAGTGGCTGTATTCAATCGATAAGGCCGCTGACAACGGCCCTGGCGGCCCCATGGAAGAACAGACCCATGGGGCCAGCAACCATAAAGGAGACAATCATGAACAGGAAACTCACAACGCTGGCTTTGGCCTCGGTTATGGCCATCACAGCCGGTTGCGCCACCACCGGTGGTGAACGCGATTACAGCAAATCCCTGTATCTACGTGGGCAATTTGCCTGGTGGGATGCACTGCCGGAATACAAGGTCAAGAAAGTGGACAACGAGCTCTATCGCACGGAAGTGGAACTCAAGGCTGACGGGCAACCCTACGAGTTCAAGTTTGGTGATGCCAACTGGACGTCAGGCACCAATTGCGGCTATCTGTCGGAAGAAGACAAGGATGTTCAGTTGAACAAACCGGTAAAGACTAATTGCTCCGCGGTCTTCGAAAACTTCCGCTTTACCCCGCCCGAGACCGGTACCTATGGGTTCTACTTCGATGTACGCGGGGAGACCCCCGAAATCTACATCGACGAAGCCAACTAAAAAAGCCCGGGGCGTTGCCCGGGCCTCTCGTGCAATGCAACAAGGCACCCGATACCGGGTGCCTTTTTGTTACGGCCGTTCTACTTCGGCGTTCTCTCTGAGGAACTGCTGATACGCCTGATACTCGCGCTGCCCCTCAAGCGATGCCAGGAAACCGCGAAGCTGCCGGAATTCATCACCATCCCGGTTCACGTCACCCTCGTTAACCGCATCGAGGGCCACGATGGTCGCGCTGTCATTGGACACCACCGAGCCGTAGACATTGTCACCGTCACCAGGGCGCTGAAGTGAAAACACCTGGGACATGACAGCACCACCGAGCGATGGGTTGCTCCTGGGCTGATCCTCATAGGATTGCCACTCCTCAAGCCCCAGCTCTTCAATGTTCTTGCCGGATTCAAGGTCAGCGATGATCGCGTCAGCACGCTCGCTGAGCGCTTCACGAGTCTTCTGACGGGTCAGCGCCGCACGAATTTCATCGGCCACTTCTTCAAGCGGTTGCTGCTGTGCCTCCTGGTACTCACTGACCCGCGCCACAACGGACATATTATCGCCGACGTCAATCAGCTCGGTGTTAAAGCCTTCGGTCAATACATCCTCGGAAAACAACTGGCGGATCAGACCCGCGTGATCAAAGGGCGCTTCACCCCCGTTCCGGGTGATACCACTCTTTTCCCGCACTTCAAGACCCAGCTCCTCTGCAGGACCGGCCAGATCATCGGCCGCATAGGCCAGGTCAGCAAGCTCTGAGCGAACTTCGGCAAAACGCTCGGTGGCTTCACGCTGGGCAAGCTCACGGCGGAGTTGATCTTCCAATTCTGCCAATGGGGGTGCTTCGGTTTTCTGCACGTCCTCAAGCTTGATGAGATGAACACCGAAGCTGGTGGACACCGGATCGGATACTTCCCCTTCTTCAAGTGCAAACAGGGCTTCTTCAAAGGCCGGATCGTAGACACCACGCTCAGCAAAGCCCAGATCGCCCCCCTGCTCTGCGGAGACCGTATCCACGGAGAACTCTTCAGCCAGCGTTGCAAACGACTCACCGGCTGCCAGACGCTCCTGAATTGTCGCCATGGTCTCTTCAGCGTTCTCTCCATCCTCAATCAGGATGTGTGAGGCACGTCGTTCTTCGCGGGCCAGCTCAGAGGACCGCTGTTCATAATAGTCACGCAGTTGGTCATCACTGACATCGATGGTTTCGGCAAGTGCTGCCAGTGACAGAACAATGTAACTGGCATCCACGCTCTCAGGAAGCTTGAAGGCGTCCTGGTTCTCATCGTAGTACGCTTCCACATCGGCCTCGGTCACCTCCACCTGATCGCTCACAGCGTCTGCAGAAAGCGTCGTCACACGGAAGTCACGGGTCTGGTTCTGGATGCGCAGCAACTGGGCCACATTTTCATCCGTCACTACGCCACTCTGAGAGATACCGGCACGGATCTGGTTCACCACATACTGCTTGCGCATGGTTTCGCGAAACTCGGCAACGCCCATTCCCATATTCCTGACCGCAGAGACAAACCGGTCGCGGTTAAAGGTACCGTCTACCTGGAACTGGGGCATCTGGGTGATCAGGGAGTCAATATCGGCATCAGAGAGTTCCAGCCCCTGGTCTTCGGCGTTCAGGGTCATCACTTTCTGCTGGATCAGGGCATCGAGAACATCCTGACGAACCTGATCCTCATCCAGCAACGACGGATCTGGATTCTCCATCTCGGACAGGCGGCGTTGACTCTCAATCTGTACAACCCGGAGGAATTCCCTCTCGGTAATGTCTTCCCCATTGACCGTCGCCACTTCAGGCTCGCCGGAAAAACCACCGACAATCGCGTCCATTCCCCAGATAGAAAGTGAAACAATCAGAAGGCCAATGATGATTTTGGCAATGGTGCCCTGGGCATTTTCCCGAATATCTTGAAGCATGTCTCTCCCGGATCCCTGATCAAAGTCTGTGAGGGTCTCTTAACGTAAAAAGGCGCATTCTTTCAGGAATGCGCCTTGAATTCATCTGGAGCAGGCTGGCAGCGGTATCGCCACCGGGCCAACCGCTCCGACAATGACCGGGAATCCCGGACATTGCCAGATGAAAGAGTCCGTTACTTAACGGAGTCTTTCAGGGCCTTACCTGCCTTGAACCCAGGCACTTTGGAGGCCGGGATCTTGATCTCGGCACCCGTCTGCGGGTTACGGCCAGTACGAGCGGCACGCTCTTTAACAGAGAAAGTACCAAAACCAATCAGGGTTACCTGATCGCCTTTTTTAAGGGCACCGGTGATAGAGGTGGTCATGGCATCCAGAGCACGGCCAGCAGCGGCTTTGGAGATATCTGCGGATTCTGCAATTGCATCGATCAGTTCGGACTTGTTCACACTAAACCCCTTCGATTTCAGGTTGAAGATGTTATAGGTTGGTTTGTTGTTTCCTGGACGTTCCCGACTATCGCATAAGCGGTCAGAGAATTCCATTCTTCACTATTTTTATTCCTTTCGGTTACTAACCGGTGTTCGGAATAGGCATTAACTGCGCGGGAGCCCTTGATATTGGCTGCTTCACGGCGAAACAGTTATACCAATGGGCTCTCTCGCATGTCAACAATTCAACGCGGGTTTAATGTGTATTTATGCGCTCTGCAGCGTCGCCGTCTTCGTCACGGGGCTTACCTGCACCCGGTTTCGAGGACGAATCTTCGGCGCGCGGTTCGGGCGGATAGGCCAGCGCAATGTCCAGAACCTCGTCAATCCATTTGACCGGACGGATCTCCAGTGATTCCTTGATGTTCTCCGGTATCTCTTTGAGATCACGAACATTTTCATCCGGGATAATCACCGTCTTGATGCCACCCCGGTGTGCCGCCAGAAGCTTTTCCTTGAGGCCGCCGATGGCCAGCACGCGGCCCCTCAGGGTGATCTCGCCAGTCATCGCCACATCGGCCCGAACCGGAATCTGGGTCAATGAAGAAACCAGTGCCGTGCACATGCCGATACCGGCGCTAGGACCATCTTTTGGCGTTGCGCCCTCAGGAACGTGAACGTGCAGATCGTGCTTTTCATGGAAATCGTCACTGATACCCAACCCCAGTGCGCGACTTCTGACCACTGTCAGGGCGGCCTGGATAGACTCCTGCATCACATCACCCAGGGAGCCGGTCTTGACCACCCGTCCCTTGCCTTTGGTCAACGCGCATTCGAGAGTCAGCAGCTCACCACCGACCTGGGTCCAGGCAAGGCCTGTTACCTGCCCGACCTGATTCTTCTCCTCGGCCAGGCCATACTTGAACTTCTTGACGCCGGAATAGTCCTCAAGCATCTCGGGCGAGAGCGTCACAGAGGCCTTGTCACCGCTTTCAACGTGATCCCGCACCACTTTGCGGCAGATCTTGGCGATCTCACGCTCAAGGCCGCGTACGCCGGCCTCACGGGTATAGTAGCGAATCAGGTCACGAAGCGTTTGCTCCGGCATGTCGAGTTCGTTCTTGCGCAGACCATTGGCCTTGACCTGCTTGGGCAGCAGATACTTCAGCGCAATGTTGACCTTCTCGTCCTCGGTGTACCCGGGGATACGAATAATCTCCATGCGGTCCAGCAGCGCCGGCGGAATGTCCATGGAGTTCGAGGTGCACACGAACATCACGTCGGAGAGATCGTAATCGACCTCCAGGTAATGGTCGTTGAAGGTGTGGTTCTGTTCCGGGTCGAGCACTTCCAGCAACGCTGATGCCGGGTCGCCACGATGGTCCATGCCCATCTTGTCGATCTCGTCGAACAGGAACAATGGGTTCTTCACACCCACCTTGGACAGCTTCTGAAGCAGCTTGCCGGGCAAGGCACCAATGTAGGTTTTGCGGTGGCCACGAATCTCCGCTTCATCACGGACGCCGCCCAACGCCATACGCGTGTACTTGCGATTGGTCGCGCGAGCGATCGATTGGCCAAGAGAGGTCTTGCCAACACCGGGAGGGCCTACCAGACAGAGAACCGGGCCCTTCACCTTTTTCACCCGGCTCTGAACCGCCAGATACTCCAGGATGCGCTTCTTCACCTCGTCCAGGCCGTAGTGATCCTCATCCAGGATGTCGCGGGCCTTCTCTATATCGTGACGAACACGGCTGCGTTTTTTCCAGGGAATGGCCAGCATCCAGTCGATGTAACCACGCACCACCGTTGCCTCTGCAGACATCGGTGACATCATCTTGAGCTTGTTCAGTTCCGCTTCGGTTTTCTTGCGGGCCTCTTCGGGCAGGCCGGCTTCCTCCAGCTTTTGCTCAAGCTCTTCAAAATCGTTGTTGCCCTCACCGAGGCTGCCCATCTCTTTCTGGATGGCTTTCATCTGCTCGTTGAGATAGTACTCCCGCTGACTCCGCTCCATCTGTTTCTTGACGCGGCCGCGGATGCGTTTTTCAACTTCGATCAGGTCAATTTCGCCGTCCAGCTTGCCTAGCAGCAAGTCAACGCGCTGGCGAATCTCGAGGGCTTCAAGAAGCTCCTGCTTCTCGGGAATCTTCAGCTCCAGATGGGCTGCCATGGTATCTGCAAGGCGCTCAAGCTCATTGATGCCGGTCAGCGCATTGGAGACTTCCGAGGGCACCTTCCTGGAGAGCTTCACGTACTTCTCGAACTCGTCCATCAGGGTTTTGACCAGTACTTCCTCTTCCCTGGCTGGCAGCGAGTCCTCATCCATCAGCATGGCCGTACCGGCGAGATACTCGCCTTCAGCGATGCCGGTAACGGTTGCACGGGCGTTGCCCTCAACCAGGACCTTGACGGTGCCATCCGGCAACCTGAGCATTTGCAATACTGTGGCTACAGTACCCATGGCAAACACATCATCCGGGCCTGGTTCGTCCGTCGACGCATCTCTCTGAGCCACCAGCAGGATTTCCTTGTTGCCCTCCATGGCCGCTTCCAGTGCCTGTATGGACTTCTCTCGGCCCACAAACAGCGGCACCACCATGTGCGGGAACACCACCACATCTCTCAGCGGCAACAGCGGGTATTCTTGCACGGACTCTTCAGGTATCAGGGTCATAGAAAATCCTCTGACGATGTTTGATTCAGCATATCACCCTTCATTGGGGCGACAGCAAAAATTGCAATCTTTTTACGCGCCCAGGCACCATTTCCCGGCACGGTGCGGGCATAAAAAAAGGGCGTTTCCGCCCTTTTTTAAACGCCGACTGACCGGAGCATTAATCTTCCGGCACCGCCTTGGCGTGGTCGCTGCTCGCATAAATCTTGAAGGGCTCGGATTGGCCGCTGATGACGCTCTCGTCAATCACCACCTTGGAGACATCATGTTCAGACGGTATCTGATACATGGTGTCCAGCAATGTCGCCTCCATGATGGAACGAAGACCGCGGGCGCCGGTTTTGCGCTCCATGGCTTTGCGAGCAACAGCCCGCAACGCGTCTTCACGAAAATCCAGTTCCACGCCTTCCATGTCAAACAGCTTCTGGTACTGTTTGGTCAGAGCGTTCTTGGGCTCAGTCAGTATCTGGACAAGCGCCTCTTCATCCAGTTCCGTCAGAGTCGCCACCACCGGCAAACGACCGACGAACTCCGGGATCAGGCCATATTTGACCAAATCCTCGGTTTCGACATCCTTAATGATATCGCCCGTGTTCTTGGTGTCGTCCGGGCTCTTCACCAGCGCAGAGAAACCAATACTGCTGCGCTCTGAGCGCTCCTGAATCACCTTATCCAGGCCGGCAAAGGCGCCGCCGCAGATAAACAGCATGTTACCGGTGTCCACCTGCAGGAATTCCTGCTGCGGGTGTTTGCGGCCGCCCTGGGGAGGAACGGACGCCACGGTGCCCTCAATCAGCTTGAGCAGGGCCTGCTGAACGCCCTCACCGGACACATCCCGGGTAATGGACGGGTTATCAGACTTGCGGGAAATCTTGTCAATTTCATCGATGTACACAATGCCCCGCTGGGCCTTGTCGACATCGTAGTCGCATTTCTGCAGAAGTTTCTGGATGATGTTCTCGACGTCTTCACCGACGTAGCCCGCCTCGGTCAACGTGGTTGCGTCGGCAATAGTGAAGGGAACATTCAGCATCCGAGCCAGCGTTTCGGCAAGCAGGGTCTTACCACTACCCGTCGGGCCGATCAGCAGGATATTACTCTTGCCAAGTTCTACCTCGGCCTTGCCCTCACCGTAGCGGAGGCGCTTGTAGTGGTTATAAACCGCTACAGACAGCACCACCTTGGCCCGGTCCTGGCCGATCACGTATTCATTCAGCGTGTCGCGGATTTCAGCGGGTGTCGGAAGACGATCACTGGCCTCTTCCTGTGCATTTTCCTGGATTTCCTCCCGGATAATATCGTTGCACAGATCGACGCACTCGTCGCAGATGAACACCGAGGGCCCTGCAATGAGCTTACGGACTTCATGCTGGCTCTTTCCACAAAACGAGCAGTACAGCAACTTGCCGTTATCGTCGCCCCTGCCGTTTCTTTCATCTGCCATTGAAATACCTCTGAGCTTGGTTTGCCGGCGCACTCACCTCAATACGCCGGCAGGGAATGTTGCGATTACCTTCAGTATTATTTATTCGGTACACGCTTATCAAGTATAGAATCAATCAGCCCGTAGTCCTTCGCCTGCTGAGGATCCATGAAATTATCACGGTCCGTATCCTTGGCGATGGTGTCCAGCTTCTGGCCGGTATGATGGGCCAGGATAGAATTCAGGGTGTGACGGATCTTCAGAATCTCACGTGTGTGGATCTCAATATCCGTAGCCTGCCCCTGGTAACCGCCTAACGGCTGATGAATCATAACCCGCGAATTCGGCAGACAGGCACGCTTGCCCTCTGCACCGCCCGCCAGCAGAAAAGCGCCCATGCTGGCAGCTTGACCCACGCACAGCGTGGCCACATCGGGCTTGATGAACTGCATGGTGTCATAGATAGACATACCCGCAGTAACGGAGCCACCCGGGCTGTTGATGTACAGATGAATGTCCTTGTCCGGGTTCTCGGACTCAAGGAACAGCAACTGAGCCACAATCAGGTTGGCCATATGGTCTTCAACCGGGCCCACCAGGAAGATTACCCGCTCCTTTAACAGACGGGAAAAGATGTCAAAAGAACGTTCGCCTCGTGCGGTCTGCTCGATAACGATTGGTACCAGGCCGGAATTGGTAACCATTGCGGGACCATCAATTGGTGTCTGCGTCATGATGCGCGTGAACTCCTTCTGGACAATGGAGTGGCGTTTTATCGCCACCGCTTATAAATCAGCTACGCCTCGTTTTTCTTATCGCTATTACTGTGCCAGCACCGGGCCAAGATGAAAACAGCCGGACGTACCGGCTGTTCTACTTCCCAGGCATGCAGGGCCAATCTGTAATAGCCCTGCCGTCTTTAGCGCTGCTGCTGACCGGCCTGGATAGCCTCTTCGTACTTCAGCTTCTTCTCCTTGACCTTGGCCTGGTCAAGAATCAGATCAACAACCGCATCTTCAAGAACAGATGACTCGATCTGCTGCTTCTGTTCAGGGCTGCTGTTGAAATGCGCCACAACCTCTTCAGGTTGTTCATACGTTGACGCAATTTCCTGGATCTTTTCATCCACTTTAGCAGGATCTGCCTTCAGGTCGTTCTGCTTGACGACTTCCTGGAACAGAAGGCCTGTTTTCACACGGCGACGGGCCTGCTCTTCGAAGATTTCCTTAGGCAGCTGCTGGAAGTCTACCTGGCCGCCGAACCGCTGTACCGCATCCTGGCGCAGGCGATCAATCTCCTGATCCACCAGGGCCGTGGGCACATCAAGCTCGGTGCTTTCCAGAAGCCCCTCAACCACGTCATTCTTAACCTTGTTGGAGACCGCCTGCTTGAGCTCACGCTCCATGTTCTTCTGCACTTCTTCACGGAACGTGGCTTCGTCTTCAGCGTCGATACCAAATTTCTTGAAGAATTCAGCATCCAGCTCCGGAAGCTGCGGCTCCTGAACCTCGTGAATCTTGATATCGAACTTAGCCGGCTTGCCCGCCAGCTCTTCGTTCTGGTAGTCCTCGGGGAAGGTCACTTCGATTTCAAGCTCTTCACCGGCCTTGCCGCCGACGATGCCCTTTTCGAAACCGGGAATCATCTGGCCTGAGCCAAGGGTCAGCTTGTGATTCTCGGCAGCACCACCCTCGAACTCTTCACCATCAACAGTGCCTTTAAAATCAATCAGCACCACATCCTTGTTCTTGGACTTACGCTTGACCGACTTCATGGTGGCCTGCTGGCGACGCAGGTTGTCGATCATGGTGTCAACGTCTTTATCGGCAATCTCAGCTTTCGGCTTCTCCACGGAGATCTTGCTGAAGTCACCCAGCTCCACTTCCGGCAATACTTCGAAAATGGCGACGAACTCCAGGTCCTTGCCCTCTTCCATGGTTTTCGGCTCGAACTTCGGCCAACCCGCCGGGTTGATGTCCTGCTCCTGCAGCGCCTTGATGTAGTTGTCGCGCATAACCTCGCCGACAATCTCCTGACGGACACTGTCACCAAAACGACGCTTCACCACACGCATGGGCACCTTGCCCGGGCGGAAACCGTTCATCTTTACCGTGCGAGCGGTTTCCTGCAGGCGTTTCTGAACCGCCTGGTCGATTTCCTGGGCGGGCACACCGATTATCATCCGACGTTCGATGTTGGAGGTCGTTTCAACAGACACTTGCATGGAAGATCCTCAAATTACAGATTCGGTATGTGAATGAAAATAAAAGCTAAAATCGATTTCAGGACGAATTTCCTGAAAAGGACATAAATTTAAAAGCGGGTAGTTTATCACGGTTTGCCGTGCCGAGAGAATCCACCTGTTACAGGCAGTTTCAGGGAATGCAACCTCACCGCTCTATCATCTTGAACGAGAGTTGGGGACTAAACTGTAAAAAGAAAGGGGGTTGCGTGCGCCAACGCCACGAGAATCCTTTTCCGTCCACTTTCTATAACCCATAAAAAAACCCCCTCAGAAATTCTGAGGGGGTTTTTGATTTGGTACCTCGGGAGGGACTTGAACCCCCACGCCTTGCGGCAACAGGACCTAAACCTATCGTGTCTACCAATTCCACCACCGAGGCAAAAAAATCGGAATTCTGTTCCTAAAGGACCCATAGATCACTGCAAGCAGGAAAGTGGGGTGGACGAAGGGGTTCGAACCCTCGACCGCAGGAGTCACAATCCTGAGCTCTACCAACTGAGCTACGTCCACCACATCCAGACTACCGCCGGGCAGACCCCAACAGGTACTTCAGGTTAACTTTGCTGATTCGGTGTCTCCGGGACGGATCAAACCGTCTGCGGTATGGCGCGCCCGGCAGGACTCGAACCTGCGACCACCGGCTTAGAAGGCCGATGCTCTATCCAGCTGAGCTACGAGCGCATAAACCGTTCGCCCACCTGACTGTTCAATATCCTGGACTGGCCAGAAAGTGGTCGGGGTAGAGAGATTCGAACTCCCGACATCCTGCTCCCAAAGCAGGCGCGCTACCAGACTGCGCTATACCCCGTCTAAACTGAACAACAGATACCTCAGCAAAGTTGGCGCGCATATTACCGGCGCCGAACCGGTCCGTCAACACGCATTTGGGGTTTTCGCCCATCGATTGGCGACGGAGCCCAAGCATGAGACAATGCTGCGCCTTTATTTTCGCACAACCGACAAGACAAAGACATGAGCGCCAAACTGATCAACGGAAAAGATATCGCCGCCTCTGTGCGACAACAGGTTGCGGCAGGAACCGAGGCCCGTAAACAGCAGGGGCTTCGTGCGCCGGGGCTGGCTGTGGTGCTGGTGGGCAATGACCCGGCCTCGCACGTATACGTAGGCAACAAACGCAGGGCCTGTGACGAGGCGGGCATCATGTCGCTCTCCTACGACCTTCCGGAAGACACGTCACAGGAGGCCCTGGAGGCACTGGTTGACGAGCTCAACGAGAACCCTGACGTAGACGGCATCCTGGTGCAGCTTCCCCTGCCCGACCATATGGACCCAGACCCCATTCTGGTAAAGATCCGCCCTGACAAGGATGTGGACGGCTTCCACCCCTACAACATCGGCCGCCTGATGCAGCGCAAACCGGCCCTGAGACCCTGCACGCCCGCAGGCGTCATCACCCTGCTGGACAGCGTAGACACCCCTTACAAGGGCCAGCACGCGGTTATCGTCGGCGCATCCAACATCGTCGGCCGCCCGATGACCATGGAGCTGCTGCTCAAAGGCGCCACAGTCACAATATGCCACCGGTTTACCGACAATCTCGAGAAATTTGTGCGGGAAGCGGACATTCTGATTGCCGCGGTCGGAAAGCCAGGACTGATCAAGGGCGAGTGGGTCAAGCCCGGAGCAACGGTGATTGATGTGGGAATCAACCGGATGGAAGACGGCAAACTGCGTGGCGATGTGGATTTCGCAGCGGCGTCGGAGCGGGCTGCTTACATCACCCCGGTTCCGGGAGGCGTAGGGCCGATGACCATTGCCACGCTACTACAGAACACGCTCTATGCAGCGAACGAGCTACACAAGGATTAATCTGGCCTCATAAAAAAACCCCGCATTCGCGGGGTCAGATTGCTGACAAACCCTCGCCATTTTGGCGGGGGTTTGCTGTAATTGGGGTATCGACTTTTCAGAGGCTGCCCCATGCTCAAAGAGCCGTCCCCGCAACAACACGAACTCGAGATGGTCAGTCTCGAATCGTTGGTCCCCGACAACCACCTTCTTCGCAACATTGATCAGTACATCGATTTCGAATTTATCCGTGACCGGGTTCGACACCTGTACTGCTCCAATAACGGTCGTCCGGCACTGGATCCGGTGGTGCTGTTCAAGATGCTGTTTCTCGGCTATCTGTTCGGCATTCGCAGTGAGCGGCAGCTGGTGCGGGAGATACAGGTCAACGTGGCCTATCGCTGGTTCTTACGCTTCAACCTGACAGACAAGATTCCGGATGCTTCCACCCTGAGCCAGAACCGCCGGCGGCGGTTCCAGGACAGCCGCATCTATCAGGAGATTTTCGATGAGATCGTGCTCCAGGCGATGGGCTATGACCTGGTGGGTGGCGAAGTGCTTTACACTGATAGCACGCACCTCAAGGCCAATGCCAACAAGAACAAGTACGACCTGAAACAGGCAGAGGAGAAGGTGGCGGCCTACCTGGACAGCCTAGAAGATGCCATTGAGGGCGATCGCAAAGCTCAGGGTAAAAAGCCTTTGAAATCGAAGCTGTCCGAGCAGCCACCGAAGACCAAAGACACCAAGATCAGCCGTACCGATCCGGACAGTGGCTATATGGTTCGGGAAGGTAAGCCCAAGGGGTTCTTCTACCTGGACCACCGAACCGTTGATGGTCGCAACGCCATCATCACGGACAGTTACGCCACGCCAGCCAACCTGCATGACAGCCGCCCTTATCTGGACAGACTGGATCGCCAATGTGAGCGCTTTGGCTTCGATGTCTGGGGCGTGGGGTTGGATGCGGGCTACTACACCGCCGGCATCTGTAAGGGGCTGGAAGACCGGGGCCTTTACGGGGTGATGGGCTACCGGCGGCCGAACAAGCCCAAGGGCTACCTTCCAAAACGGGCCTTCACTTACGACCCCGAGACCAACAGCTATCGCTGTCCGCAAGGCCAGCAACTGATCTACGCCACCACCAATCGCCTTGGCTACCGGGAGTACAAATCCAACCCCACGAACTGCAAAGACTGCCCGCTGCTGAGTCAATGCACGCGCAGCGCCAACCACGTCAAAGTACTGACCCGGCATGTCTGGCAGGACAGCAAGGACCGAACGGACAGCTACCGGTTAACCCCGTGGGGCAAGGCACTCTACAAACGACGACAGGAAACCGTGGAGCGGTCGTTCGCCGATGCCAAGCAGTTGCATGGTCACCGTTACGCTCGCTTGCGAGGGCTCTCGAAGGTGCGTGAGCAATGCCTGTTGGCCGCTGCTGCCCAGAATATGAAGAAGATCGCGCAGATCCTGGCGCGTCTTTTATGGCTCAAATCCTTTGGGATGCCGGACTTGCAGGGCCAAATTCGGAAATGGGCCCGGAAAATGGCTTGTCTGGCGTATTGGCAATCCGATCGGGAATATTGGGCTCAATCCATCGCCAATTGAATTTAAAACACCCAAATGCAACGAACCCCGGAAAACCGGGGTTCGTCAGCAATCTGACCCCGCATTCGCGGGGTTTTTTTATCACCGGCCCGGATTACTGACCGTACTTCTCTTTCGCCTTCAGACGATAGGCGTGCAGAAGCGGCTCGGTATAGCCATTTGGCTGTTCGCGGCCCTTGAGAACCAGATCCATGGCAGCCTGGAAGGCAATGCTGCCCTCAAACTCCGGCGCCATGTCGCGGTAGGACGGGTCGTTCTGGTTCTGGCGATCAACCACCGCGGCCATGCGCCTCATGGTTTCATTGATCTGCTCTTCGGTGCAGATGCCGTGGTAAAGCCAGTTGGTCAGCAACTGCGAAGCAATGCGCAGGGTTGCACGGTCTTCCATCAGGCCCACGTCGTTGATATCGGGAACCTTGGAGCAGCCGACACCGCTGTCGATCCAGCGCACCACATAGCCGAGGATACCCTGGGCATTGTTGTCCAGCTCCTGCTGAATTTCTTCCGCCGACAGGGATTTCGGATCGTCCATCACGGGCACGGTCAGGATGTCATCCAGGTTGGCACGGGTGCGGCTTTCCAGCTCTTGCTGGATATCCGCAACGCTCACCTGATGGTAATGGGTGGCATGCAGCGTAGCCGCTGTTGGTGACGGAACCCATGCGGTATTGGCGCCGGCTTTCGGGTGACCAATCTTGGCTTCCAGCATGCCCGCCATCAGGTCCGGCATGGCCCACATACCTTTACCAATCTGGGCAATACCACGGAAACCGGTTTCCAGCCCGACGTCCACGTTCCATTGCTCGTAGGCCTGGATCCAGGCAGCCTGCTTCATCGGCCCCTTGCGGATAAACGGCCCCAATTCCATGGAGGTATGGATCTCGTCGCCGGTGCGGTCAAGGAAGCCGGTATTGATGAACACGGCACGCTCCCTGGCGGCATGGATGCAGGACTTGAGGTTAACGGTGGTGCGTCGCTCTTCGTCCATAATGCCAACTTTCAGGGTGAAAGCCGGCAGGCCAAGCGCATCTTCAACGCGACCGAAAAATTCATTGGTAAACGCCACTTCTTCAGGACCGTGCATCTTCGGCTTGACGATGTAAACCGAGCCAGCGGTGCTGTTCTGAAGCTTGCCCGTGCTCTTGAGGTCGTGAATCGCAATCAGCGAGGTCATCAGACCGTCCATCAGCCCCTCAGGCACTTCACTGCCGTCTTTCAGCAGGATGGCCGGGTTGGTCATCAGGTGACCTACGTTACGCACAAACATCAAGCTGCGGCCTTTCAGCACCAGCTCTCCGCCTTCCGGCTTGGTGTAGGCACGATCATCGTGCATCGTGCGGGTGGTTTGCCGGCCGCCTTTCTCGAAGGTTTCTTCCAGGTCGCCCTTCATCAGGCCCAACCAGTTGCGGTAGGCCAGAGCCTTATCATCCGCATCTACGGCAGCGACAGAATCTTCACAGTCCATGATGGTGGTCAGAGCTGACTCCATCAGCACATCTTTTACATGTGCCCCGTCATCCTTTCCGATCGGGTGGCTGGCATCGACCTGAATCTCGAAGTGCATGCCATTCTTGACCAACAGTACGCCAGTAGGTGCATCGGCGGCGCCGGTGTAACCCACAAAGCCGGACTCGTCTTTCAGACCAGTAGACTCACCGTTCTGCAACTTGACCACCAGCTTGCCACCCTCAACCAGATACTGGGCTGCGTCTTTATGGCTGCCAGAAGCCAGCGGAGCGGAACTGTCCAGAAGGTTGCGCGCAAATTCAATGACCTTGGCACCTCGAACCGGGTTGTAGCCACGGCCTTTTTCGGCGCCGTTGTCCTCGGAGATCGCATCGGTGCCGTACAGTGCGTCGTAAAGGCTACCCCAACGGGCGTTGGCAGCGTTCAGCGCAAAACGGGCGTTCATCACCGGAACCACAAGCTGGGGACCAGCCATGGTGGCCACTTCGGGATCCACGTTTGAGGTGGAGATCTTGAAGTCGCCGGGCTCATCAACCAGGTAGCCGATATCCTTCAGGAAGGACTTGTACTCGGCGATGTCGAGCTTCTGGCCCTTGTGGTCACGATTCCAGGTGTCCATTTTCTCCTGGATGTCATCGCGCTTGGCGAGCAGCTCTTTATTACGGGGAGCCAATTCGTGAACAATCTTGTCAAACTCGGCCCAGAATTTGTCAGCGTCGACACCCGTGCCCGGAATTGCTTCGTTATTAACGAAATCGAACAGGTTCTTTGCGACCTGGAGGTCGCCGACTTGTACGCGTTCAGTCATCGTTGTTTGCCTCAGTGGGTTACTGTATTCCCTGCCCTTTTTACGGATTTACCCGCCAGGGCCGTTATAATTCGAGGGCGGTATTGTACGGGAATTTCCCTACAAGGTCATTCCCGCGCCAACAACACGACCTTTGGTTGACATCATCCTCTGCGCCAACTGGTGCCTTCGCGACTGTCATCCAGAATAATGCCTTTATCGGCCAACTCATCCCTTATACGGTCCGCCTCGGCGAAATCTTTCCGCTTACGCGCATCGGCACGGGCCTGGATCATCGCCTCAATGTCGTCTGCACTGAGCTCGCCGCCAGTATCGGCCTGAAAGTAGGCTTCCGGGTCCTGCTGCAACAAACCCAGAACACCACCGAGCCTTACAAGCACCGCCGCTTGCTGGTTAGCCTTTTCGTCGCGCCCTTCCCTGCGGTCCAGGTTGATTTCATTAGCGACGGCATGAAGAACCGCAATGGCTCCTGCGGTGTTGAAGTCGTCATTCATGGCCTCGGCAAAGCGCTGGTCGTGTACCGTTTCCGCCACGTTTTTGGCCGGTACCAGACCACGCAGGGCATGATAGAGCCGGGTGAGCGTACGCCCTGCTTCCGCGAGATTGTCTTCCGAGTAATCCACCTGACTGCGGTAATGACTGGACACCAGGAAGTAACGCACCACCTCCGGCGCATACTTCTCAAAGATCTCACGGATGGTAAAGAAATTGCCCAGGGACTTGGACATTTTCTCCCTGTTCACCCGAATAGCGCCGGCGTGCATCCAGGTGTTTACGAATGTGTGGCCATTGGCGCACTCGGACTGGGCAATTTCGTTCTCATGGTGCGGGAATAACAAATCCGGCCCACCGCCGTGGATGTCGAAGGTCTCGCCGAGACAGCGATTGGACATGGCAGAGCATTCGATATGCCAGCCCGGCCGGCCGTCACCCCAAGGTGAAGGCCAACTTACCTCACCCTCTTTGGCGGCTTTCCAAAGTACAAAATCCGCTGGGCTTCGCTTGGCCTCCTGCACGTCTACGCGGGCACCGGCCACCAGATCCTCAAGCTTTTTCTTGCTGAGCTTGCCGTAGTCGGAATACGACTCGACGGAGAAATAGACGTCGCCGTTGCCAGCGGCATAGGCATGACCGCTTGAAACGAGCTTGTGGATCATGGCCACAATGTCATTAATGTAATCGGTCGCGCACGGCTCTTCGGTAGGCGACAGGACACCCAGCTTGGCCTCATCCTCGTGCATAGCCTTGATCATGCGCTTGGTGAGGTCACTATAAACTTCGCCATTCTCGTCGGCCCGGCGCAGGATTTTGTCGTCGATGTCGGTAATGTTGCGCACGTAATGGACATCGTAGCCGCTGTGACGCAAGTACCGCGTGATCACATCAAACGCCACCAACACCCGCGCATGGCCCAGATGACAGTAGTCATACACCGTCATGCCACAGACGTACATGCGAACCTTTCCCGGCTCTATCGGTTTGAACTCTTCCTTCTGCTGACTAAGGGTGTTGTAGATTCTAATCACGCTACGCTCGTTAAAAGTTTGAATAAATGTATCACCGAACTTACTTGCCCTTGCCCCACGAATCCCGGAGGGTCACTGTGCGGTTGAAGACCGGACGTCCTGCTGCCGCAGTCAGTTCCTGATCGCAGAAAAAATACCCCTCACGCTCGAACTGATATGGCAAATCAGTACGGGGCTGGGCCAAGCTCTTCTCTACTCTGGCGCCTTTGAGGACCACCAGAGATTCCGGGTTGATCAGGTCCACAAAGTCAGTCTCTTTATCACTGTCCGGCGACTCATGGTTGAACAGGCGGTCGTATTGATTGATATCCGTCTCAACGCTGTCAGTGGCCGACACCCAATGAACGACACCGTTCGGTTTGTAGCCTTCGGGGTTAACGCCCAGGGTATTTGGATCGTATTCACATTTCAGTTCAACAATCTCACCGCTGTCGTCACGGATAACCTCACGGCAGGTCATGACGTATCCGCCACGCAGACGCACCGCCTGATCCGGAGCAAGACGCTTCCATTTACGGGGCGGTTCTTCCGCGAAGTCTTCCCTGTCGATGTACAGGGTCTGGCTCCAGGTCACTTCACGCTCGCCCATGTCCGGGTTCTGGGGGTGAACCGGCAACACCAGGGTTTCGGTCTTGTCTTCCGGGTAGTTGGTCAGTGTCACCTTCAACGGACGCATTACGCACATGGCGCGAGGCGAACGGGTGTTCAGGTCTTCGCGAATGGCGTGCTCGAGCATTCCCATATCCACGGTACCGCCGGCCTTGTTGACACCTATCATGTCGCAGAAGGTGCGGATGGACTCCGGGGTATAACCACGACGGCGCATGCCGGAGATGGTGGGCATGCGTGGGTCATTCCAGCTATCCACAAAGCCTTCATCCACCAAACGCTTGAGTTTGCGCTTGCTGGTGATGGTGTAATTGAGGTTCAGCCGGGCAAATTCGATCTGCCGTGGCTGGCAGGGAGCGGAGATGTTGTCCAGCACCCAGTCATACAACGGGCGATGATCCTCGAATTCCAGGGTGCACAGGGAATGGGTAATCCCCTCCATGGCGTCGGAAATCGGGTGGGTGAAGTCGTACATCGGATAGATGCACCATTTATCGCCAGTCTGGTGATGGTCGGCGTAGCGAATCCGGTACAGAATCGGGTCCCGCAGATTGATGTTCGGGGAGGTCATATCGATTTTGGCGCGCAACACCAGCTCACCGTTCTGATACTTACCGGCGCGCATATCGCGGAACAGCTGAAGGTTTTCTTCTACCGGACGGTCACGATAGGGGCTGTTCTGGCCCGGCTCTTTAAGCGTGCCGCGGTACTCGGCCATCTGATCGGCAGTCAGCGCGCACACATAGGCTTTGCCCTTTTCAATCAGCTCAACGGCGAAGTCGTAAATGGCGTCAAAATAGTCCGAAGCGTAGCGAACCTCTCCGCTCCATTCACAACCCAGCCAATGAACATCCTTCTTGATGGAGTCAATGTACTCCTGGGATTCCTTTTCCGGATTAGTATCATCAAACCGCAACGTGCATTCGCCGTCAAAGGTTTCCGCAATGCCGAAATTCAGGCAAATGGATTTGGCGTGGCCGATGTGCAGATAACCGTTCGGCTCGGGCGGAAAACGGGTCACAACCTTACCCGTGTGTTCGCCTTTGGCAACGGCGTCTTCGATCAGGCTCTGGATGAAGTTATGGGCTTTCTTGGACTCGGCGCTCATACAATCTCAATCGTAGGGTGTGTATCTGAAACCGCGTATTATACTCACAAATCATTGCCTAACTCATGCACGCGTACAAACTCTTCAGTACAATAACAGCCACGTTGCTTTTAATACCTACTTGAACAGGAAACCCTGATGATTCTGCTGAAAACCTCCCACGGTGACATCACTCTGGAACTGGATTACGACAATGCCCCCGAGACCGCCAAAAACTTCGAACAGTACGTTCGTGACGGCTTCTATGACGGGCTGATTTTCCACCGTGTCATCAGCAACTTCATGGTTCAGGGTGGCGGCTTTGAACCGGGCATGACCCCGCGAAAGACCCGCGAGCCCATTCAAAACGAAGCCAACAACGGCCTCAGCAATATGCAGGGTACCGTTGCCATGGCCCGAACCATGGACCCGCACTCCGCCACGGCGCAGTTCTTCATCAACGTCGAGAACAACGGCTTCCTTGATCACACTGCGGAAAACGCCGAAGGCTGGGGCTACTGCGTTTTCGGTAAGGTTGTGGAAGGCATGGAAACAGTAAACGCCATTCGCGCTGTGCGTACCACTATGCGCTCAGGCCATCAGGATGTGCCAGCTGAGGACGTGGTGATCGAGAAAGCCGAGATCACAGGGGATGGAGGCGCGGCGTGACCACGCTGTTCATCTCAGATTTACACCTGGAAGAGTCTCGCCCCGACATCACCACTGCATTTCTGGGATTTCTTGAAGAAAAGGCCCGAGGGGTGGAGCAACTCTACATTCTCGGCGATTTTTTCGAAGCCTGGATTGGCGATGACGAACGAACGCCCCTGCAGGAGCAGATTGCGACGGCACTGCGCGCGGTCAGCGACTCGGGCACCAGGTTGTTCCTGATGCACGGAAACCGGGACTTTTTGATTGGCGAGGAGTACTGCAACCGAATCGGTGCCACCTTGCTGGACGACCCGACGGTGGTGGACCTTTACGGCACGCCCACCCTGCTGATGCACGGTGACAGTCTGTGTACCGCGGATGTGGAGTACCAGAAGTTTCGTGCCAACATGCGCAACCCGCAATGGCAGCAGATGATCCTCCAACGACCCCTGGCCGAACGTCAGCAGATGGCCCGTCAATTACGGGAAATCAGCATGGCCAAGAACCAGGGCAAGGAAGAGTTCATTATGGACGTCACCGAGGATGAGGTGGTGAAGGAAATGGAGGCGCACGGGGTGCAACGCCTGATCCACGGCCACACCCACCGTCCGGCGGTTCACGAGCTGGAGGCAGGCGGTAAGCCGGCAAAGCGGATTGTGCTGGGAGACTGGGACGAGAACGTCTGGTGGCTGGAGGTAGAGCCGGATAAGGAACCGGTTCTTACCAAACACCCCCTGTAAAAGAGCCGGGCGATGCCCGGCTCCTTCCGTTCGGTGTTGCAGGCCGTTCAGTGTTGCAGGATCTGCTTCAGGAACTTCTGGGTTCTGGGTTCCTGCGGGTTGTTGAAGAAATCGTGAGGCGGCGCCTCTTCAACGATTTCACCGCCGTCCATGAAGATCACCCGGTCAGCCACCGTCTTGGCGAAGCCCATTTCATGGGTGACGCACAACATGGTCATGCCGCTACCGGCCAGTTCAATCATGACGTCCAGCACCTCCTTGATCATCTCAGGGTCCAGCGCGGACGTCGGCTCGTCAAACAGCATGATTTTCGGCTTCATACACAGCGCCCTGGCGATAGCCACCCGCTGTTGCTGACCGCCGGAAAGCTGGCCTGGAAATTTGTTGGCCTGGTCCGGGATCTTTACCCGCTCCAGGTATTCCATCGCCGTGGCCTCGGCTTCCTTGCGCGGCGTTTTCCGCACCCAGATCGGTGACAGGCAGCAGTTCTCGAGCACCGTCAAATGCGGGAACAGGTTGAAATGCTGAAACACCATGCCAACCTCTCGCCGGACGCTGTCGATCTGGCGCACATCGTCCGTCAGTTCCACGTCGTCGACAATGATCTTGCCCTGCTGATGCTCTTCCAATCGGTTAATGCAGCGAATGAACGTGGATTTACCCGAACCGGATGGGCCACATATAACGATCCGCTCACCGTGGCGGACTGTCAGGTTGAGGTCCTGCAACACGTGGAAATCGCCGTACCACTTGTGCATGCCCTCCACCCGAATAATGTCGGACTTGCCAACGTCTGAGGACGGTGACGATTGTGTTTCAGGAGTTTGCGTTTGTTCTGTCATTGGTTTACCCATCAGGTTCTGTGACCGGTATCGAGTTTGCGTTCAAGGTTCTGGCTGTATCGGGAGATGCCGAAGCAAAACACCCAGAAACAGAACGCCACAAAGACATACCCCTCCACAGCCACGTTCTGCCAGGCGGGGTCCGTAACCGTCGATTGAACGGTGCCGAGAATATCGAACAGCCCGATAATCAGCACCAGCGTTGTGTCCTTGAACAACGAGATAAACGTGTTAACGATGCCAGGAATAACGAGCTTGAGCGCCTGGGGCAGGATGATCAGTCCCGTTTTCTTCCAGTACCCAAGGCCCAGCGCACTGGCGGCTTCGTACTGTCCACGGGGAATGGCCTGCAGGCCGCCACGAATGACCTCCGCCATATAGGCGGACTGCCAGAGCGTGATGCCGATGAGCGCGCGCGCCAGCTTCTCGAAGTTCATACCTTCCGGTAGGAACAACGGCAGCATCACCGAGGCCATGAACAGTACTGTGATTAACGGAACTGCTCGCCACACTTCGATGAAAACCACACAAAGCCCACGGATGATCGGCATCTCGGAGCGACGTCCCAGTGCCAGCAAGGTGCCAATCGGCAGCGAGGCAATGATGCCGATATACGCCAGAATCAGCGTCAGCATCAGCCCACCCCACTTCGAACTCTGAACCTCCTCCAGGCCAAATACGCCACCCGGAACCAGGAAGTAGCCGACAATCGGCAGCCCGGTCAGGCCGAACATAATGTCCACGCGCCACTGGAATTCCTCGGGGTAGAACCCGTAGATAAAGAAATTAAGCCGCTGATTGATAAACAGCCAGCAGGCCCCCGCTCCGGTACAGTCACTCGGGTCACTGCCCTGGAAGTTCGCATCCAGCAATACCCAATTGAGCAAGGGACCCACGCTGGTCACGATCAGGTAGCCCACCAACAGGGTCAGAATCGTGTTGTGCCAGCTTGAAAACAGGTTCTCCCGCGCCCACCGGACAGGATCAATGCGTTTTTTCGGCGCCTTCATGGTTGACTCAGCCATCATCGCTCCTTAATCGCTACAGCCCGGTTATAGATATTCATAAACAGGGAGATCAACAGGCTGATGGTGAGATAAACAGCCATGGTAATGGCCACAACTTCCACGGCCTGGCCGGTCTGGTTCAGCGTGGTTCCCATGAACACCGCGACCAGATCGGGGTAACCGATGGCCGTGGCGAGTGAGGAGTTCTTCACCAGGTTAAGATATTGGCTCGTCAACGGCGGGATAATCACCCGCATCGCCTGGGGAATCACCACCAACCTGAGCGTAAGACCATTCGGAAGGCCTAGTGCCTTCGATGCCTCAGTCTGCCCCTTGCTGACCGAGAGGATGCCAGACCGCACAATTTCCGCGATGAAGCTGGCGGTGTACAGGGACAAGGCAATCCATAGCGCCGCCAGTTCCGGAATGATGGAAATGCCACCACCGAAATTGAAGCCCTTCAGCGCTGGCAAATCCCATTCCAGGGGCTGACCGGCGAGGAGGTACGACATTATCGGAACCAGAACCAGGATGCCCACGCCCACCTTGAACGTTGGGAAAATCGCTCCGGTCGCCAGTTGGCGCTTCTTGGCCCATATACGAATGCCAATGACGGCTGCAATGGCCGCGAGAACGCCTCCCCACACCAGACCAAAGCCATCCTGAGTCACCGGCTCCGGCACATACAGGCCACGGTTGTTGAGGAAAAAGGCGCCGCCGACGTCCACGCTTTGTCGCGGTGAAGGCAGGCTACTGAGCACCGCAAAGTACCAGAAGAAAATCTGCAGCAGCAGGGGGATGTTGCGGATCACTTCGATGTACGCCAGTGAGACTTTGGCAACCAGCCAGTTGCTTGAAAGCCTGGCGACACCGATGATGAAACCGAGGATAGTGGCGGTCACCACACCCATTGCCGACACCAGAAGGGTATTGGTCAGGCCGACCCAAAAGGTTCGACCGTACGACATGGTGGCGTCGTAGGGGACCAGGCTCATGATGATGCCGAACCCGGCTGATTCATCAAGGAACCCGAAACCGGTGCTTATGCCACGGCTTTCCATATTGGAAAGCGTATTGTCGATAAGAATCCAGCCACCCCAGAAGACGAGGGCAATGGCTACTACCTGGAAAAAAATAGCGCGAACCCGCGGGTCGTACCAGGGCTTTGGCCCCGCAGGTTTGGAATCAAAGGTTTGTTTTTTCATGCATGTTCCCGGAAAGCTAGCCCGCGACGAAACGAATCACAGATGTCAGTGGGCGGCTCCAACGGGAGCGCGCCCACTGGGTGCTTTCAGGTATTAACGTACCGGAGGCGCGTACATAACACCGCCTTCGGTCCACAGGGCATTGATGCCCCGATCCAGGCCAAGCGGAGTGTCCGGGCCTACGTTACGATCGTACATCTCGCCATAGTTACCAACCTGTTTGATGGCCTTGGCACCAAAATCATCCGGCAGGCCAAGCTTGGCCCCCATGTCGCCGTCAGTGCCCAGTAGGCGCTGGACACTCGGGTTGTCAGATTTCATCATGTCATCAACATTGTCGCTGGTAACACCCAGCTCTTCCGCGTTGATTTGCACAGACAATACCCACTTCACGATGTTGAACCACTGATCATCCCCCTGGCGCACAACCGGTCCAAGAGGCTCCTTGGAGATGGTGTTGGGAAGGATCTTGGCGGAATCGGGATCAGACAACTTGGAGCGAAGTGCCGCAAGCTGCGAACGGTCTGAGGTCAGCACGTCACAACGACCGGACGCAAAGCCCTGGACCGTCTGTTCAGAGGTGTCAAACACAATGGGCTTGTATTCCATGCCCTTGGCCCGGAAGTAATCCGACAGGTTGAGCTCGGTAGTTGTACCGGCCTGGATACAAACAGTCGCACCGTCCAGCTGGGTGGCATCGTCCACGCCAATACCTTTGTTTATCAGAAAGCCCTGACCGTCGTAGTAGTTAACACCGGCAAAGTTGAGACCCAGCGATGCATCCCGGGTAAGAGTCCACGTGGTATTACGGGACAGCATGTCTATTTCACCCGACTGGAGTGCGGTGAAACGCTCTTTCGCGGTCAAAGGCGTGAACTCGACTGCCTGCGCGTCCCCAAAAACCGCAGCGGCAACGGCACGACAGGTGTCGACGTCTATACCGGTCCAGTTACCTTTGTCGTCCGGCTGTGAAAACCCCGGAAGACCACTTGTGACACCACACTGCAAATGCCCTTTTTCCTTGACGCTTTCAAGCGTCGTAGCCGCACTAGCAACCGAAGCGGTAAAAACTCCACACAGCATGGCTGCGCCGACGGCAATCGACTTGGCGTTCTTCATTATCTTATCTCCAAAATTCCGTTGGTTAGAGGTGCACTGAATATGAGCAATTTACGAGCCAGATATACCAACGTGTTGATTTATAGTATTTGTTTTATCAAATAAGCAGCCTCGAATACCGCCTTCAACCTCTACGGGCCACAACTTTGTGCAGCGAATGCCTCACATCAGCACGCGCTGACAGACCATAGGGCAGGCAATTTCTCAACCACTTCCCTATAAAGTAGAAGGCGTTCGCGAATTGAACCAGTTTTCAGGAATTATTTTGGTGCGACCAAAGTATGATCCGGCTCCCGATAGCTTTCCAAACGACTGAGCCAGCCCGCCAGCCAGCGCTCTCGTTCGATCGGAGCGTCGGCGTTCCCGGCCCGACGGGTCAATACTTCAGCGGCTGCGCTTCGGAATTGGTCAAGGGTCGGCCGGTCATCGCCTTTCATGGCAAGAAGGACCTGCAACAACCCCCATCCTTCACCGTTGTATTGCTCCGTGGCGGACAACCCCTCCCCCTTGAAGTTCACATAGTCAATGACGGCATAAACCCCGCCGGACGTGCTGACCAGTTCCTCAAGGTGCCGCTTTACACGTGCTCGTTGGGCGTCAGGAGCTGCCTGTATGACGCGTAACAGGGAGCTACTTGCCCGCTGGACAATAAAGCCGGCCTGGAGATCCCGGGTCGCCAGCAGAAACTCCCTCAGTTCAGCAACACGGGCAGAATCTGCGACCTCGAGAAAAGCGGCTCTGTCGGGCCATGGCGCGTCAAATGGATCCAGCCGTGCAAGCCAGCGGGGCAATGGTGCGTCACGCTTGGCCATGTACCGAATCAGTGCGGGAAAGCTTTCTACGAACCGCCCCTCCACTGCCGACGGATACCAGATAAAATGCCCGATACCGAGCGACGGAAAGGCTTCTCCTTTGTTCCAGTGCACAAGGCAGGCTTTCTTCGCAGAACATTCATTTCGAAAAATCTGCTGCCCTACCCAGTCGAGTTCAGCGTCACTTAGCGTAATCGTAGGTGCGCTTAGGTCCTGCACGCTTGTCGATTCTGCTCCCGCAGGCGTGGGGTCCAATTCATTGGAGCACCCTGACAGGGTAAAAATGATCAGCCATCCGATTACCAGTGATTCATAAACGTTCCGCGACATTGCCAGCCTCCAGCCGGTAGCGATAACCTGTTTGTTTGGCGCCCGGCCTTTCACGCCAATGCTGACGACCTCAACCGCCGCTCGATACCGGACCACACTATGACATTTTTCTCTGGGCTCCTGGCCAGACATTTCCGCCAGACACTGGTTTTGGCTTTCTGCTGGCTGGTTGTTGTCAGGGCGAGCTATGTGCTGCAAAGCGGTGTCGTTCCCGATCCTCTGGCAATGATTGCCGGCGACCTGGCCGGTGCGTTTGTTCTCGCTGTTTTGCTGTGCATCACTAGAGGCATTTCCAGGGTTATTCTGGTCGTGGTTCTGGGATGCGCAACGTTTGTTGCCGGCATGCACCTTACCGTTCACGGAACCCTGTTCCAGCTGTCACTGATTGGCAAGGGCGTTGATCCGACCTTTGTGACTGGCAGCCTGATCAACATTCACGCGCTTTGGCTTCCCGTCTACCTTTCCCTTGCCTGGATTCTTCATTGGCAGCACCGTCGTATCGACACCGAAGCACTGCCGGTGGGCAGGACCGGGCAAGTGGTGGCTGCGGTGCTCGTGGCCGCGGTCTATGGCGTGTCGTTCCAGAGCCTTACAACGCCCGCAAACAACGTTGTCGCCAGCTTTTTCGCCCAGATACCAGGGGCGATCATCGGGCCACTCGCCCCGACACTATCCACGGAAGACGAGGACCTCAACGGGTCTGAAAAAGCCCTGAAAACCCTGCAGACGGCGAGCTTTTTTCGTCATCAGGTTGCCGCCCCCATTGTGAGGGACCACCCCAACGTGCTGCTGGTCATGATTGAGGGGATGTCCGGCGGCTATTTCCCAAGCCTGAGCCGCTATCACGATCTCGACCCAACCGTTACCCTGGCCAACCTTGAAGAAAACCTGCGCAGTCATGGATTTCGTATCTACCGGAATTCGCTGAGCATGGAGCGCCAGACAGATCGTGGCACCTTTGCCATCCTGTGTGGCGAATACCCGGACTTCCGCCGGCAATCACGGAAAATGGTTGATGTGGCTGAAGGCCGCGTTGTGGTGGACTGCATGCCCAAACACCTGAAGGGACATGGCTATCATACGGCCTACTGGCAGGCCGCGCCGCTGGATTATATGCAGAAGGGTGAGTTCATGCCGCAGGCCGGTTTTATCGACGTCACCGGCGCAAAGATCTTCAACGGCCCCAAAGAAGAGGTGGAGGGTTGGGGGCCACCCGATCCAATCTATTTCAACAACGTTGCACAGCGGCTAAGACAGCTTGACGCGAAACCTGGCCCCTGGATGGTCACCCTGCTGAACGTGGGTACCCATCACCCGTTTAAAATCGGAAAAGAGCCGGAGCAACAATCAACGGATGGTGAATTGAGCGCCGTGGACATCACACCAGAGCCTCAGGAGGCGCGCAAACAGGCCATGAGAACCATGGAAGATGCGTTGAATCAGTTTCTTGACGACCTGGCGTCCGACGGCATTCTTGACGACACTTTAGTCATTATCACATCGGATGAGTCCGGCGGATTCATTCGCAAGGATCATGAATCCGTGCCTCTGAACAGCAACGTTGGCGTATTGGCGGTACGTCCTCCTGACAGCGACTCGCTGGAGGACTACGCCCATCGCGACCAGATTGTGGCGCAGATCGATATTCCACCTACCATCCTGGACGCAACAGGGCTCGGGAAAAAGGCTGGCGACATGATTGGCCGGAGCCTGCTGGTTAAACAACCGACACAGCAACGCGACCTGCTGTTGGCAGATACCTATACGGGGCTCAAGTACTTCCTGAGGGAGTCGGGACAGCTCCTGAGCTGCAGCGAACTGATGACCGACTGCACCACTTGGCGCTTTAATCCGGAGCGGCTGTTTGGCACGCTTGAGGCGACGAATGCCGAACCATTCCTGACGTTCGATGAGCGCACGGCATTGTTCAACAGGGCAGCCCTCATGAAGCCCGCAGAGGACCCCTGAGCTTGAAACTTCGACATGGGAACGGCTACCTGAATGAAGATTCTTGCACTGCACACCCTGGCATTCCTGCACGTTCATCGCAGGGCGCTGTTGGTCTTTTACCTGTTTTTCACCGGCCTCGTTCTGGCCGCCATTGCACCGCTCTTTTCCAGCGCCCTGACAGCGCTTCGGCCGATAACCGGTCACGCCGCCATCAGCACTGGCGGGCTGGTGCAGTTTGTGGTGTCCCCTGGCGGCTTACTATGGATTAGCGCAACGGCGACCCTGACCGCCCTCCTGGTAATCCTGCAACAGGCAGGCATGACCTGGATTGCCGCCTCCGGCGGAGGCCGCGAATACCGGATAGCCATTGCGACGCTGTGGGCTCTTGCGCGACGTTTCAAACAACTACTCACCCTCACCCTGCTGCAATTGGGCGGCCATGCACTGATCGCTGCGCCTCTCCTGCTGGCCATAGTGGTGAGCTACCAGTGGCTGATCGCACCCCACGACATCTACTATCTGAAGCTGGAACGGCCCCCCGAAGTCTGGTGGTTCCTGGGCATATCTGGTGTCGCAGCGCTGGGAATCGCCGTCTGTAATGGCTGGCTTTACCTGCGCTGGGTCCTGTCGGTCCCCCTGCTCCTGCTGGACCGCAGAGGTGCGCGCGACGCTCTCAGACAGAGTAGCCGCTATGTCCACGGCCAGCGACTGCCTGTGATGGGCGCAATCATCGCAGGCCTGGTCGGCCTGGCGCTGATTCCCATCTTGGTTACATGGTTGTTCCAGGCAGTGGGAGGCGAGATCTTAACGAATCTGCCGGAGCGGATGGGCGTGCTGATGCCCGTCACCCTGGGCCTGATCGCGCTCTATATCCTGTTCACCCTCACCGCCGCCTTTGCTGGCATGGCGGCCTACAGCATGCTGATATACAGCGTTTACAGGCAGGCGACAGGTCACCACCGTCACAGCACTACCCAAACCCTGCCCCGGCGGGCCTCACCACTGGCGTGGTCAGCAGAGCTTTTAATCATCATCCTCGCCGCTACCCAGGCCTGGTTTGTCCTGCAATCCTTCGACCACCGGGACGATGTTTCCATCACTGCCCATCGTGGCAGTGCTTTCAAGGCGCCGGAAAACACCATGAGCGCCATAAGACAAGCCATTGAGGATGGCGCCGACTACGTTGAAGTGGATATCCGCATGACCGCGGACGGCGTGCCGGTGCTTTGGCACGATACCGACATGCGACGTGTCTTCGGCCTGAACGCCAGGATCTCCGATATCACCCTGGAAGAGGCCCGTGCCCGGGACGCTGGTTCGTGGTTCGGCCCTGCGTTCAGCGATGAGCGAATCGCCACCCTGGAACAGGTCATTGAAACCACCAGAGGACAAGCCCATCTATACCTCGATCTGAAGCCCGCTCCGGAGACGCCCGACCTGACCAGGGAGGTGGTCCATATGCTGCAACGTATGGATGCCGTGGAGAACACAGTGATTGCGGCCGCCGAATGGCGGGTCCTGGCCGAAGCGCGACAACTGGAGCCTTCGCTGAAAACCAGCCTGCTGGCACAATTCATCGTTGGTCCGCTGTGGGAGCAACAGTTTGACATACTGGGCCTGCGACAGAACCGTGTCACTCCCGCTACGGTGGCTCGCACCCACCGTGCTGGCAACGAACTCCATGTCTGGACGGTCAATACGCCGCAGGCGATGTCACGTTTTATCGACATGGGGGTGGACAATATCATTACTGACCGACCGGCTGTGTTGGCGCAACTGCTACAACGCCGGCGGGCGCTGACCGACGCAGAACTTCTGGTGATCAAGCTCCGGAACTGGCTTCGCTAGTCTGCCCACCGAGCCGTAGCCGATACCCGACGCCAGACACGGTTTCGACCCGGGCAGCCTGATCCCCCAGTTTCTTGCGCAAGGTGCGAACCACCGCGTCAACCACGTTGCTGCCACCCTCGTATCGCGTCCCCCATACATCCCGCAACAGTTCACTGCGCGACACGGCCTTGCCCTCACGAGCATTCAGGTAACGCATGACACCGAATTCCAGTGGCGTCAGAGCTACCCTGCCCGTTTCAAGTACCAGTTCCCGGGCGTCCGGGTCCAACAGTTCGTTCGCACGCCGAACGCCAAGCTCCGCAGCTGCAAGGTCCGCCAGCCAGCCGTCCACCGAGGCGGGGCCAAAATCGAGCACGGCAGAATGGTAGCGTTGGCCATCCAACACAACGGTGTGATCTTCCAGCACTTCAAAACCCAACCGTCTGGCGACAGCAGCGTAGGCGCCCATATCCCGGACTGTCAGGTAAACACGGCGAAGTCTGGGCCTAAGCTCCATGTAGGCACGTTTCAGGTCCAGCCAAACCGCTGCCTGTACGTCACCCGGAGAGTCTCCGTCATCAATGCTCAACCAGCGGCGGCAAAACAGGGCAATGGCATCCCGGGGCATGGGATGTTGTTTGAGATGGGAATACCACTGGCCAGCTATCGGATCGTCCAGCAGCCAGGCCGGCTGGAGCTCGTCCGAACGGAGCTTGCCGTAGAAACCTACCATGCGGCCATCACCGTCCCGGACCGATGAGAATGCCTGGGGCAAACGACGCCACCACGCCATCAAAGCTCCGGCGGCCTCACTTCCCTCCCAGGTATGGGTAATATCCTCCAGCGCAGGTCCATCGTCCGCCTGGGCTGGCTCTACGGCGAACGTGGGGGAACCACTCGGGAAGAACGCTTCCCGCACCACCGGGTTTTCAATCATGAACAGCATGTCGGCGGTGTAGCGCCAGAGATCACCGCCACCGGCAACGCCCGCCTCTGTCGCCAATTGCCGCCAGGCTGAACGGCGGTATTCGAGATAGCGCGCCGGATCACTCGCATGCAGGGAACGCGCAATGGCCTCTCGCACCGCATCGTGGATCAACAGACCATCGCTGGCGCCAACCACGATGGGCAAGCGACGCAGCCTCTCCCAGGCATCCTGGGGCGGCACGTCCGGAAACAGCGCTTGCAGCAGCGACAGGGTTACCCGACGGACAACGGCCACCCCCTCAAGCACCCGCCGGGTAATCTCATCGCCTACATCCTCAAGAAAAATCTGTGTGAGTTCGTCAAGGGCGCGCTGTAAAGGCGCACCTGTGGGCCATTGCTCCGGCGAGGCCTCCCGCACTGCTGCCGCAGCGAGCTTCAACGCCAACGGATGGCCATGAGTACAGCGGGCGATTAGGGATATGTCCGCCTGCTCCAGGCCCAGGCCCTGCAGGAAGCTCTCCGCCTCTTTGTCGGTCAACGAGGAAACCGGGACAGCCCGCATTAACCACCCCCATCCCGGGCTCGCGTACCAGGCTGAGGTAGGCGGCTGGCGCCCCACCAGAACCACCCTTACATTTTCGGGCAATAGCGGAATAAACACCTGTCTCAACCAGGTGTCCAGAAGCCTGAATACTTCAAAGGTATCGAAGGCCAGTACAACAGCTCCGCCCAGCTCCCCCAGCCGATCAGCGATGTCCCCAACACTCAATCCTGTGTCACCAATGGCCTCCGCGAGCGCCCCGAGCACACCCTGCTCAGTGGGCTCCACATGGCGACAATCAAGCAGGATAATCGTTGCTCCCCCGGCCCGGGCGATCGTTGCGAAACGCGCCAGCAACGCGGACTTACCAATGCCGGCGATACCGTGAACGTGTAACACTCTCGGCCCCTTTGGCATCAACATGGTTTCCAGGGCGCCAAGCTCTGTATCGCGTCCTACAAACGTTCGGTGAGCCCGGGCCGCCAGTATGTCGGACATCCGTTGCGGCATGATCATCTCCCTCCGCTACATTCTCACAATATTCTCATCCCCTCATCACCTCAAAACACCTATTCAGGGCTATAACTGACAATAGCAGTAACCGCAAACCAACCCTCAATTTGAATAAGGAAGCGACAATGAACACCGAATGGCAAATTCAGGGTGACTATCTGGAGAGTTGCACATGCAAAGGCGCTTGCCCTTGCATTTACCTGGAGCCACCGACAGAAGGCGACTGCTCTGCCCTGGTCGGCTGGCACATCAAGAAAGGAGCTTACGGCGAGGTGGCGCTTGATGATCTGAATATTGCGCTTGCGCTCAACGCCCCGGGGCCCATGGCAGAAGGCAACTGGAAAGTTGTGTTGTACCTTGACCAACGCGCCGATGAGCACCAGCAGGAAGCGCTTGGCAATATCTTCGGCGGCAAGGCCGGCGGCCACCCGGAACTGCTGGCCTCCATGATCGGAGACGTTCTTGCTGTCGAGAGACAACCCATCGGGTTTTCCGTTGATGATAGTGGGCGGCACCTGACCATCGGCTCGTCCTATGAAGCCGATATCAACGCGATCGAAGGCCAGAATGGACGCAAGGTCACGATCGATAACCACCCACTTGCCGTAGCTCCGGGCCACTCACTGGTCGTTGCGAAATCCCGGAGTTTGCGCCATCAGAATCACGGCATTGATCTGGATCTGAGCGCGCGGACAGCGCTCTACTCCCCATTCGAATACGCCGGCCCCTGACAACGGAGAGACACCGGAGGTGATTTCGATGGAATTGACAATGGCTAAGATTCATTCGTGGGAGCGTGCGGCCATAGGCGCCTCCCTGGGAATCCTGACCGCATTGGCATGGGCCTATATGGCCATGCCAATGACTATTAAGGCCGGTTCAGGTCTGTCATTTCTCGGCCTCGGCACCGTCATGTGGATGGTGATGATGGTCGCCATGATGCTTCCGGGTGCGGCACCGATGATCATGACCTATATCCGGGTTCACCAGCGTCGGCGTCAGCTCGAGAAGGCCGCAGTACCAACCTGGCTTTTCATGGCCGGGTACCTTGCCGTCTGGGCCGCGTTCGGCGCGGTCGCAGCCGTGGCTCAATGGGTATTGCACGCCAACACCCTGATGACCTCGGCAATGGGCCATCTGGAACCACTTCTCGGGGGCTGCCTGCTGGTTGTCGCTGGGGCTTTCCAGTTCAGCTCTCTAAAACAAGCCTGCTTGAACAAATGCCAGTCACCCATAACCTTCCTGATGACGGAATGGCGCGACGGAGCAATCGGTGCCTTTACAATGGGGGCCCGCCACGGCGCCTTCTGCACCGGCTGCTGCTGGGCGCTGATGCTGCTAATGTTCGTCGGCGGAGTGATGAACCTGGCCTGGATGGCAGTGCTTGCGCTTTATTTCCTGGCGGAGAAACTGGTGCCCTGGCCGCAAACGTTTAGCCGGATTACCGGCGCCGTTTTGATGGTCGGGGGGCTTTTGGTGGGAACCCTCTACTGAAGGCCGGAAAAATAACCGGGCCTGCGGCCAGCAAGCCGGTAGAGCAGCGCAAGTAGCCCCTTCAACAGCGCGATGGCCGGCCAAAGTAACCAGCTTGCCAGATAGAACAGCGGCACAAGGATCAGCAACCAACCCGCGAGCTGGACCATCATCGGGGAGACACCCAGTACATCGGCCACCCCGGCAAAAAAGTCGTTGATGATGCTGGGGTGGGCAACCACCAGGTAGCCAGCGCCAATGATCAGGGGCCACTTCGCATAGCGGGCGCTGCGGAGAATCAGCCGCCCGCTGCCGGTAATACGGGCAGCCAATGCCGCTGAGCGTGTTGAAAGCCTGGCACCCTGGGCCGCCTTCGCCGCCGTGCGACCGGCCCGAAGTACCTTTACGGCACTGGCAAACACCAACACATCCACCGATGCCCAGCCTATGTCACTGGCGGAGATTTCCTCTCCAGTTCTATAATCCGCCTCCAACTGTCGCACGCCGCTGGTGAAGAACTGGGCAAGCCCTTCTGTGATCCTCTCGGTCTGCACCCACTGGGTCTGGCCATTCGCATCCACCACGAACTGCCCGAGAAAATCGTGGCCCTCGTTGCGGATGAAGTTCACTGCGTACCAGCCCCGCTGTTCGGGCGTCAAAGGCTCCGTTTTTTCCGGCGTCCGTTCGCTCTGGTCCTTGCCGCGGAGCTCAGCGATATAGTCCCGGGCGCGTTCATACTGACGGGCTGCCTTGTTCATCCATTCAATGGAGCTGATGGGCTGGCGAAGGAAGTAGTGAATCGGTGGCAGGGCGTTTTCTCCATAGGTGCGCAACACCTCCTGGAATTCCGGCTCTGACGCATAAAGCGGAAAAACGGCGCGGGCCATGTCAGGGTGGGCCATCAGCGCTGCCCGGGCCTTCAGCAGCAAAAGAGGATCGTCCCCCAAGTCCAGAATGGCGGCCTGGACGTCAACAGGCTCGTCCCCGATATCGTCAAAACCGGGCAATGCCTCCCGGGCCTGGATCGAAATCAGTTTCTGCTCAATGGGTACCGGATCGGAGGCGACACTGGCGATTGCGGCAACCAGCAGCGCGATACCCAGAATCACCATGGCCTTCTTCAAACATCCACCTCTGCCTCAATGCGTTCATCCTATACTGCCTGAGAATACGTTGATTACCATAACGCCGGCAACGATGAGGCCGATGCCGAAGATGGCAGGAGGGTCCAGCGTCTGCCCGAAAAACAGATAACCCGCCAGCGCAATCAAGGCCACGCCTGCACCGGCCCACACCGCGTATGCCACTCCTACTGGCAACGTTTTCAGGGTCAACGCCAGGAAGTAGAACGCCAGGATGTAGGACACCACCACAACCAGCGACGGCCCCAGACGGGTGAAACCCTCAGAACTTTTTAGAAAGGAGGTTCCGATGACCTCCGCAACGATAGCCACCGACAAATATAGCCACTGAATCATTCCACAATTCACCTTTCTGACTGGCGCAAAATGCAAAAACCCCGAAGCTCTCACTTCGGGGTTTTGCGGACATTGGGATTAACCCTGGCGACGCGGAGAATTTACTGCTCCACGAAGGCCCTCTCGATCACATAGTGGCCGAGGTTACCATGGCGAGCTTCCTTGAACCCCATGTTATTGAGGATGGAGCAGGTGTCTTTCAACATGCTGGGACTACCGCACACCATGAACCGGTCATTTTCCAGATCAAATTCCGGCAGGTCCAGGTCCTGCGTCAGCTTGCCGTTTTCCATCGCGTCGGTCAGCCGCCCGGTGTTACGGAAATCCTCACGGGTGACCGTGGGATAGTAAAGCAGCTTGCCATCAACCATTTCGCCGAAGAATTCGTTATTCGGCAGCTCCTCAATATCGGACTGGTACGCCAGCTCGGACTTGTAGCGAACGCCATGGGTCACGATGACTTTATCATAGGCCTCATAGACTTCCGGGTCCTTGATGATGCTGATAAAAGGTGCCAGGCCGGTGCCTGTGCTGATCAGCCAAAGATTCTTACCCGGCAGCAGGTTGTCCATAATCAGGGTACCGGTGGGCTTGCGACTGACCATGATCTCATCGCCTACCTCAATTTTTTGCAGACGTGACGTCAGCGGGCCGTCCTGAACCTTGATTGAGAAGAACTCCAGCTCCTCTTCATAGTTGGCACTGGCAATACTGTAGGCACGCATCAGCGGCTTACCGTCGGTTTCCAGACCAATCATTGTGAAGTGACCATTCTTGAACCGGAACCCCGGATCACGGGTGGTGGTGAAGCTGAAGAGTGTGTCGTTCCAGTGACGAACACTTGTTACACGCTCTTTATTCAGGTTGCTCATGGTATCGCCCGTTCGTTAGCCGTTAGCAAATAAGTAAAAATCATTGTGTAAATAGTAACCCAAGGGTAACCTATCGACAAAATGGGATATTTTCATAACCTTATTCGGAATAATCGATTATGAAGTTTAGCTTCCGCCAACTCGAGGTCTTCCTGGCTGCGGCGCACTTCCAGAACATCACCCGTGCGGCGGATTCCCTGGCAATGTCTCAGTCCGCGGCCAGTAGCGCCCTGAAAGAACTGGAGAGCCAGTTTGATATCCAGCTCTTTGACCGGGTCGGAAAACGACTGCAGCTCAATGAGCTCGGCCGTCTCTATCGGCCAAAGGTCGAGGCTTTGCTGGCCCAGGCCGGGGAGCTGGAACAGGCGTTCAGCAAGCATACCGAAGTCGGCGCCCTGAAAGTCGGGGCTACCCTCACTATTGGTAACTATCTGGCTGTTGGCGTCATGGCCCAATACATGAATACCCCTACCCACCCGATAGTGGCGCTAGAAGTAGCCAACACCCGCACCATTGCCCAACGCGTCAAGGATTTCGAACTCGACATCGGGCTGATTGAAGGTGAACTGCAATCTTCTGAGCTGGAGGTTATACCCTGGCGAGGCGACGAGCTGGTGGTCTTCTGTTCCCCGGACCACCCCTTTGCCCGGAAGGACAGGCTTTCGGATGCAGACCTTCGCTCGGCAACCTGGGTGATGCGTGAGCAGGGTTCCGGCACCCGGCAGACCTTTGAACGCGGCATGCACGGCCTGCTTCCAGACCTGGACATACTACTGGAACTCGAGCATACCGAGGCGATCAAACGGGCGGTGGAGGCCAACCTTGGGATCGGCTGCCTGTCACGGGTGTGCCTTGCTGATGCATTCAGGCGGGGCAGCCTCGTTCCGTTGAAGGTTCCGGAGGAACGACAGTTCGACCGAACCTTCTATTTCATCCTGCACAAACAGAAGTATCGGAGCGCCGGCATCGACCGCTGGATCGACCTGTGCGAGCAACTTCAGGATCCACCGCTTCCGGAGGAGCGTGGCCTACTGTACGACAGGACACCCTCTTGATCCCGCGTTACAGTCAGACTGGCCCGCTGTGAAACCGGAACTCGGTGTCTGGTGTCTCAATCAGTTGTTGCTCCAGCGCGAGGAAGGTCGCCACCCGATCCTCCACCGAATTCCCTGCGGCGTGCTCGGCTAGTGTCAGGTAGTCACGGTAGTGTCGGGCTTCGGACTTCAGGAGTCCGGTGTAGAAATCCGACAGTGTCGCATCCAGATGCGGTGCCAGAGCTGCGAACCGCTCGCAGGAACGGGCCTCGATAATGGCACCCACGATCAGCACGTCCACCAGCCGACCGGGATCTTCTGTGCGTACTTCCTGCCGTAACCCGGCTGCATATCGAGCCGGGCTCAGGTGACCGTAACTCACTCCCCGCTTTTTCATGATAGCCAGCACTTGCTCGAAATGGCGCAACTCTTCCCGCGCAAGACGCGACATCCTGTTGAGCAGGTCCGTGTTATCGACGTAGCGATACATCAAACTCAGGGCCGTGGACGCTGCTTTTTTCTCACAATGAGCATGATCAATCAGCATCAGGTCCTGATTAGCGAGGGCGTTTTCAATCCATCGCTGTGGTGTTCTACAGGGCAGGAAATCATGAATCTCGTCGAGGGCTTTGGTCATTGTTTACAGCAAGTCAGGTTCTCGGGCGCGGCAGTATACCGCAACGACCCATAATATCCGACCACAGTCCAACTTAACTTTATAAGGGGTTTCCTATAGAATGCAGCGCCAACTTAGCGCCTTTTCGCCATAAAACTCCCGCCAGGCAACGACGCCCACGGCGCGGGACATTCCAACTGATGAGGGTCCATATCGTGTTAGAAGCCTATCGTGAACACGTTGCAGAACGCGAGGCTCTGGGCATTCCCCCAAAGCCTCTGAACGCCGAGCAGACTGCCGCTCTGGTCGATCTCCTTAAGAACCCGCCAGCCGGCGAAGAAGATACGCTGGTCTATCTGCTTGAGAACCGCGTTCCTCCGGGTGTGGACGAAGCCGCTTATGTAAAAGCTGCTTTCCTGACTGCCATTGTTAAGGGTGAAGCGACGTCTCCCCTGCTGGACAAGCCGAAGGCCGTTGATCTGCTGGGCATGATGCAGGGCGGTTATAACATCGCGACCCTGGTCGACCTGCTGGACGATTCTGAACTGGCCGAACAGGCCGGCGAAAAGCTCAAGCGCACCCTGCTGATGTTCGATGCCTTCAACGACGTGAAGGAAAAGATGGACGCCGGCAACGCCGTTGCCAAGGACGTCATTGAATCCTGGGCCAACGCCGAGTGGTTCACCAACAAGAAGAAGGTTCCTGAAAGCACCAAAATGGTGGTTTTCAAGGTGACCGGCGAAACCAACACCGACGACCTGTCACCAGCTCCCGATGCCTGGTCCCGTCCGGACATCCCGCTACACGCCCGCGCTGCCTATAAAATGGAGCGTGATGGCCTGAAGCCGGAAGAGCCCGGTGTTACTGGCCCGATGAGTCAGATCGACGATATCAAAGCCAAGGGCCTGCCCGTTGCCTTCGTTGGCGACGTGGTCGGTACCGGCTCCTCGCGTAAGTCTGCCACCAACTCAGTACTGTGGTTCTTCGGTGACGACGTTCCGGGTGTTCCGAACAAGCGCGCCGGCGGCGTGTGCATTGGCAATAAGGTAGCCCCGATTTTCTTCAACACCATGGAAGACGCTGGTGCCCTGGTTTTCGAAGCACCGGTTGACGACCTGAACATGGGCGACGTTATCGACATCCGTCCCTACGAGGGCAAGATCCTGAACGAGACGGGTGAAACCATCTCGGAATTCGGCTTCAAGTCAGAGGTTATCCTGGACGAAGTTCAGGCCGGCGGCCGTATTCCGCTGATCATCGGCCGTGGCCTGACCGCCAAGGCGCGCGCAGCACTGGGTATGGGCGCAACGGACATCTTCCGTCTGCCGAATGATCCGGAAGAAGGCACCAAGGGCTTCACCTTAGGCCAGAAGATGGTCGGCAAGGCCTGCGGCCTGGAAGAAGACAAAGGCGTTCGCCCCGGCACCTACTGCGAGCCACACATGACTACCGTGGGCTCCCAGGATACCACTGGTCCGATGACCCGTGATGAGCTGAAAGACCTGGCCTGTCTGGGCTTCCAGGCCGACCTGGTGATGCAGTCATTCTGTCACACCGCCGCCTATCCGAAGCCGGTTGACGTGGAAATGCAGCACACCATGCCGGACTTCATCCGCACCCGCGGCGGTGTTTCCCTGCGCCCGGGCGATGGCATCATCCACTCCTGGTTGAACCGCATGCTGTTGCCGGACACTGTCGGTACCGGTGGTGATTCCCACACTCGCTTCCCAATGGGTATCTCCTTCCCGGCCGGATCCGGTCTGGTGGCGTTTGCTGCAGCGACGGGCGTTATGCCCCTGGATATGCCGGAATCCGTTCTGGTTCGCTTCAAAGGCGAAATGCAGCCGGGCATCACCCTGCGTGACCTGGTACACGCGATCCCGCTGTACGGCATCAAGCAAGGCATGCTGACCGTTGAGAAGAAGGGCAAGATCAACGAATTCTCCGGTCGCATCCTGGAGATCGAGGGCCTTGAGCACCTGACCGTTGAGCAGGCATTTGAGCTCTCCGACGCGTCGGCCGAGCGTTCCGCAGCCGGTTGCACCATCAACCTGTCTGAAGAGTCCGTGGCTGAGTACCTGCGCTCCAACATCACCATGCTGCGCTGGATGATCGCCGAAGGTTATGGCGACCCGCGTACCCTGGAGCGTCGCGCCCAGCAGATGGAAGAGTGGATTGCTGATCCCAAGCTGATGCGTGCCGACCAAGACGCCGAGTACTCTCATGTTGTTGAAATCGATCTGGCTGACATCAAAGAGCCGATCGTATGCTGCCCGAACGACCCTGACGACGCCAAGTTCCTGTCCGAAGTCGCCGGCGACAAGGTCGACGAAGTGTTCATCGGTTCCTGCATGACCAACATCGGCCACTTCCGCGCTGCTGGTAAGCTGCTGGAGATGAACAAGGAGCCGCTGAAGACCCGTCTGTGGATGTCTCCGCCGACCAAGATGGACCAGGCGCAGTTGATGGAAGAAGGCTACTTCAACACCTACGGCACCGCCGGCGTTCGCACCGAAATGCCGGGCTGCTCCCTGTGCATGGGTAACCAGGCCCGCGTGGCAGCCAAGTCCACAGTGCTGTCCACCTCCACCCGTAACTTCCCGAACCGCCTGGGCGATGGTGCCAATGTGTACCTGACCTCTGCGGAACTGGCAGCGGTTGGTGCGGTACTGGGCAAACTCCCGTCTCCGGCGGAGTACATGGAGTACGCCAAGGACCTGAACAGCATGTCGAAAGAGATCTACAAGTATCTCAACTTCGACCAGATGGAGAACTACACCAAGAAGGCGTCTGAAGCGAACGTTGCTTAAGATCTGACCTTCCGGTTTAGCTCCATGGAAACGCCAGCCTTCGGGTTGGCGTTTTTTTTGGTCTTACATGAGTAGCCTGCTGGTGATGGGGCTGGGCCCGCCGCGGGGTACCTTTTCTTCTGGGAAAAAGAACTCGCTCCGCTCAGACATCTTTTCCCCGGCAGAAAAGGTACCCCACACCGTGCCCGACCTGACTGATTGGATATACCCCCAGAAACCAGTCTCTCCCGCACAAAAAAAGGGCTCCCGAAGGAGCCCCTTATCTTACTCGGAACGTTGAAAACGCGCCTGTTTACCGGGTGATGTGCTGATACTCACCGGCATCTTCAGTAACCGAGCTCACCACCATAATGGCAATGAAAGCAGCAATGAAGCCAGGAATGATCTCGTACACGCCAGGACCACCCATGAACTCACCGTTCCAGCCCAGAGAGATCCAGATCATGACCGTGGCAGCACCAACAACCATACCTGCGATGGCGCCAGCGCCGTTTGTGCGCGGCCACATCAGTGACAGGATAATCAGCGGGCCAAATGCGGCGCCGAAGCCTGCCCAGGCGTTACTGACCAGGGCCAGAACCTGAGAGTTCGGGTCGGAGGCAATAACCGCAGCTACCAAGCCTACCAGTACAACACACACACGGCCTACGCCCACGCATTCCTTGTCGGTCGCTTCTTTACGCAGGAACAGGCGGTAGAAGTCTTCGGTCAGTGAAGAAGACGACACTAGCAGCTGGCTGGAGATGGTACTCATGACCGCAGCAAGCAGTGCCGCGTAGAGGAAGCCAGTAATCAGCGGATGGAACAGCAGGTCCGAGAGAAGGATAAAGATCGTTTCCGGATCTTCGATATTCATGCCATTGCGAATCGCGTATGCCCGGCCAAACACACCAAGGGAGACGGCGCCAATCAGGGAGATAAGCATCCAGGACATGCCGATGTTACGGGCAGTCGGTACTTCATCAAGCGTACGGATCGCCATGAAACGAACAATGATGTGTGGCTGACCGAAATAACCCAAACCCCAGGTTACCGCAGACAGCCAACCGATGAGCGTCAGGCCTTCCGTCCACGACAGGAGCGTGGGGTCGACTTCGTTCAGTGTCTGTGACGCCTGGGCGAAACCACCGCCGCCTTCACCAAAGAGCACAACCGCCGGCATGATGACCAGTGCCAGCATCATGATGCAGCCCTGTACGAAGTCCGTCATGCTCACTGCCAGGAAGCCGCCAACCACGGTGTAGGCCAAAACCACACCCAGCGTGATGACAATACCAACGGCATAGTCACTCAAGCCGCCAAAGTTAAAGATGCCGGAGAACGCACTTTCAAACAGCTTGCCGCCCGCAACCAGACCGGATGCAGTGTAGACCGCGAAGAAGACAACGATGACGATGGCGGATACGGTGCGCAGGGACAGCGCCTGTGTCGGGAACCGGTTGGCCAGGAAGGACGGGATGGTAATCGCATTACCATAGTGAACCGTTTGTTCTCGAAGACGTGGCGCTACCAGGGTCCAGTTAAAGAACGCGCCCACAAGCAGGCCGATACCGATCCAGGCCGAACCCAGGCCCGATGCAAACAGCGCCCCGGGCAACCCGAGAAGCAGCCAGCCACTCATGTCCGAAGCACCAGCCGACAGGGCTGCCACCTTTGGACTGAGGGCTCGCCCACCCAACATGTAATCTTCGGATGAAGACGTAGCTCTGCGCATGGCATAAACGCCGATGGCGATCATGAGCGCAAAGTAAGCAAATAGACTGATCCAAACACCAATAGCCATGAAACTCCTCCAGTTCAATTGGACGGAATCAACTCCGACCGTTTAGCGCGCTTACCATGGTGAACCCGGTAGTCGCACCCTTTGTTTTTTTAAATTCCCTAAACTACTCACGTAATTAACGCGCTACGACTTACAACGCCAGCCTCCCCATCTCAATACTTACCTCCTATCGTTCAGGTTTTCGTTCCGCACTGCCTTGTGAGCAAAGCGCCCTATCAAACCTTTTCAATGCCAAGCGACAACAGTGACGCGTTTCCACCCACCGCCGTGGTGTTGATGGTGCGGGTTCTCTCCGTAGCAAACCGCAGCAGGTAGTACGGTCCTCCAGCTTTGGGACCGGTACCGGAAAGCCCCCTCCCCCCGAAAGGCTGAACACCAACAACCGCGCCAATCTGGTTTCGGTTAACGTAGGTATTGCCCACTTTTACCCGTCGCTCGATATAGGCCGCAGTGGACTCACTTCTGCTGTGAATACCCAGGGTAAGCCCATAACCCGCCGCATTAATTTCATCGATCACATCGTCCAGCTTCTCTGCAGTGTAGCGGACTATATGAAGAACGGGGCCGAAGTGTTCGTCTTTCAACTCGTTGATACTTGAAATGACGTAGGCGGACGGTGGAATAAAGTAGCCCCCGCTGCAGGCCTTCGGTAATGGCGACTGCGACACCAAGCTGGCATGGTTGCCCAGCTCGGTCAGATGGGCTTTCAGGTCATCCTGCGCCTTTTGGTCAATAACCGGCCCTATATCGGTGCTATGACGCTCAGGGTTACCGACAGTCAGTTCCTGCATCGCGCCCGCCAGCAGGCTTTCTGTACGATCAGCGACCTCTTTCTGGATATAAAGCACACGCAGTGCCGAACAACGCTGCCCGGCACTGGCGAAAGCGGACTGGATGACATCTCTGACCACCTGCTCCGGCAGCGCACTGCTATCCACAATCATGGCATTCTGTCCGCCGGTCTCGGCGATGAGGGGCACAATCGCCCCTTCACGCTGCGCCAGAGTGCGATTGAGGATGTGCGCTACCTGTGTAGAGCCGGTGAAGGCGACGCCGGCAATTCTGGGGTCCGGGGTCAGTTTGCCGCCGATTGTTGCGCCATCACCGGGTAAAAATTGAATCACGTCGGGTGGGAAGCCCGCTTCCAGCATCAGCTCAAAAGCTCGCTGAGCAACCAGACTTGTCTGTTCCGCAGGCTTGGCGATCACGGCATTCCCTGCCACCAACGCCGCCATCACCTGGCCTGTAAAAATAGCCAGGGGGAAGTTCCAGGGGCTGATGCAGAGGAAGACACCCCGCCCTTCCATGTAGAGCTCATTGCTCTCGCCTGTAGGGCCAGGTAGAGCCATGGCCTTGCCAAAGCGGGATCTGCCCTGGAGGGCATAATAGCGGCAGAAATCGACGGCTTCGCGCACCTCGTCGATACCATCCTGAATGGTTTTTCCGGCTTCACGGCAGCAGATCGCCATGAGTTCCTGCATATTCACTTCCATCAAGTCGGCGTATCGCTCGAGACAGTCGGCGCGATCCTCCGCCGGGCGCTCCCGCCAGGAAGCGAAGCCTTCCGTTGCAACGGCCAGAGCTTCTTCCGCCATGGCTTCGGTCGCCCAGTACACCTGACCAACGTGCTGGGAACGATCGTAGGGCGCATGGACATCACTCTGCGATCCATCCCGGCGCTTTTCGCCACGAATGACTGGCGCAGCTTCCCAGCGTGTCATTGCCCATTGGCCAAGATGGTTCAGTAACGGGTCCAAATGGGCAGCCACATGGATATTCATCCCTTTGGAGTTGCGCCGCTCGTTGCCAAAGATATCGACGGGCAGTGGAATACGGTCGTTGGGCAGTGAGTCGTATCCCTGCAGTTCCTGAACCGGATTCTGCACCAGAGCCTCTATGGGCGTTGCCGCGTCTACCAACCGATGAACAAATGAGGAGTTTGCACCATTCTCCAGCAGCCTTCGTACCAGATACGGCAACAGATCTTTGTGAGCACCAACAGGGGCGTAGATACGAACCGGAAGGTTGTTGGCCTCAAGGATGCTGTTGTAGAGGGCGTCGCCCATACCGTGCAGGCGCTGGAACTCGATCTTGCGCCCTTTGTTCCTCGCCATGGTCAGAACCGAGGCAACCGTATGGGCGTTGTGGCTCGCAAGCTGCGGATACAGCGCTCCTTCGGTGTAGTCACTCAGCAAATAACGCAAACACGCCAGATAGGAGGTATCGGTGGCCTCTTTGCGCGTGAATACGGGGTAGCCCTCCAGGCCCAACTGCTGGCAGATTTTGATCTCGGTGTCCCAGTAGGCTCCTTTGACCAGGCGAATGGGGATCTCGTCACCCTGCTGTTTCGCCAGTTTGGTCAACCAGCACAATACCGGCAAAGCACGCTTGGAATAGGCCTGGATAACCAGGCCAAAACCACCCCACCCCTTTGCAACCGGTGACGTAAATGCCTTCTCAAACAGCTTTAGCGAGATTTCCAGCCGATCCATTTCCTCGGCATCGATAGTAATGGACACCTTCTTTTCCCGCGCAAACGTCAGCAGGTCAATGACCGTTGCGTAGAGCTCTTCCAGAACCCGCTCTTCCTGGGACACCTCGTATCTAGGGTGCAGTGCGGATAGCTTGATGGAAATCGAAGGTGCCGGTGCCCGGCTGTTCGGGTAGGTATCGTTTCCCACGGACTCAATGGCATCCATGTAGTCTTTCAGATAACGGTCAGCGTCGTCCCTGGTCATTGCCGCTTCGCCGAGCATGTCGAAGGAGTAGGTGTAGCCCAACTCCCGGTACTCGCGGGCGTTCCTCAATGCTTCGTCGATATCCCGTCCGAGTACGAACTGTTTGCCCATAATGGCCATGGCCTGGTACATCGCACTCCGAATGACCGGCTCGCCACTGCGCTTGATAAGACGCTTCCAGATACTGGACGGGGAACCATCCAGCCGTTTATCCATTTTGACCACACGGCCGGTCAGCAGCAGTCCCCAGGTGGAGGCGTTAACCAGGGTCGACTCACTGCGGCCCACGTGCTTCTTCCAGTCGGCGTCCGACAGCTTGTCCTGAATCAACGCATCGGCGGTGTATTTGTCGGGGATACGCATCAACGCCTCGGCCAGACACATCAGCAGGATGCCTTCTTCGGTATCAAGGCTGTATTCCTGCAGCAATGCGTCAACCATATGGACCGAGTCATCCTGCTCGCGGACCTTTCTGATCAGGCTCGTTGCCGTTTCAGCGACGTCTCGATGCTCAGAAGCATTGCTTTGGGCAAGGGGAATCAGTTCTTTGAGGTAACGTGTTTCGTCGACGGCGTAGTTGGCAGTAATCGATTGCCAGAAGAACGACTTTGGCTGTTCCTGAAATGCAGGCTCGAGCACCTTGCTTGCATTGAACATCTGAGCGCCTCGCCGACGGTTCCCGTCAATGGCCGGGCCCCTCGAACTTTTTATGGTTGGGTCAAACAACGCGCACATACCGAACTGCGCTGTGACGTGATCAGCTACCCTGTTAAGTTAGTATTACTACGGACTGCAAGCTTACAAAATCCTACGATTCTTTTGTAAATTCGTCCGAAAATGAGGCTTTTTTAACAAATCAGGCGACTTTGTCACCAAAACGCAACCTGGAGGGTGTCGTACCCTTGTGTTTTCTGAGGGCGTTGGTGAGGGCACTTTGGGAGGAAAATCCAGTTCGATAACTGACTTCGGAGACCGAAAGGGATGTCATGGTCAGGAATTGCACGGCCTGGTCAAGTCGGGTCTGGAGCAGAAACTGGTGGGGGGTAATACCCGTCACGTCACGGAACATCTCGTGGAAGCGGCTGACACTCAGGCAGGCCACACCGGCAAGGTCGCTTACCGATATCTTGCGCTGAATATTCTCCATGATGTAACGGCGGATCGTGTCGGGGCTGATGGCATGGCGGTTCTGGCGAACCTCCCTGCCTTCGTTCAGGCGTTCGGCCATGCAGTGCAGGATGCTTGCCCCCATGTGCCGCAGCATATCCTGATTATCCGGCGAGCGATCGAACTCTCCCGCCACGAACTGAACCAGCCCTTGCAGCTTATTGTCCAGAACCAGTGTCCGCGGCCGCTCAAACAGGGGCGCGAGCGTTTCATACTCACTGTGGCCCGGACTATTGATGGCTGGCATGTAGGGATCGAGATTGATAACCAGAACGTGGTTCTGCAGGTCACCACAGTAATCATGGCGCGCTTCAGTGGGGACCAGGCAGGCTCGCCAGGTGTCCAGGTGCGAACCTGTTCCGTCCACACTCAGGTCGGCCTCTCCACGAACACCGACAACAATCTGGTGATGCTCGTGACGATGGTGGTGTGAAGCGGTGGGAAGCTTGAGCAAACGTGCGTCCAACATGCCCGCGATCCGGAAATTTCCTGAGAATGTAGCTCAATTAAAGCAGATCATCGGCAAACTTGCACGACTACGCCCGATTCACCAGATTCCGAAGCAAGCCCGCGACCTCGTCGCTGACCGTCTCAATCGGCTGAGAGGCGTCCACAATGTGATAACGGCCCGGCGCGTTGGCGGCGCGAGCGAGATAGGTTTCGCGTATTCGCTCAAAAAATGCTACCGCTTCCTGTTCGAACCGGTCCAGGTCGCCCCTGTGGCGGGCACGGGTCATACCGGTTTCCACCGGTGCGTCCAGCAGGATAACGTGATCCGGGCGCACCGTACCCTGCACCAGGCTTTCCAGTAGCGCTATGCGATCGGCGGGCACACCACGCCCTCCCCCCTGATAGGCAAAGGTGGCGTCGGTGAACCGATCACACAGCACCCAGCGACCAGCCTCCAATTCAGGAAGAATACGCGTATGGAGGTGTTGTGCCCTGGCGGCGAACATCAGGAGCAGCTCGGTGGTTTCGTTCACGGGCTCATCACGCGGCGCCAGCAACAGCTCGCGAATGGACTCCGCCATCGGGGTGCCGCCGGGCTCTCGGGTCACAACGCATTCAACACCAAGCGCGTCCAGCGTACTTGCGGCGTTCGCTAGTTGAGTGGACTTCCCAACCCCTTCCGTACCTTCAAAGGTAATAAACTGCCCCCGTCGGGTCATTGGTCACCCTCTTCCGCTGCTGTATCTGGAGACGGAGTTGGAGAGGAACGGTAGTCTGAACGGCGGTTGAGCTGAAACGCCCTCACGGCCTTCTGGTGTTCCGCCAGGGTTTTCGAGAACTTGTGGGTGCCATCGCCGCGCGCCACAAAGTAGAGCGTGTCGCCTTCAGCCGGATTCAGGGCCGCATGAATCGCTTCCCTGCCTGGCAACGCGATGGGCGTGGGCGGCAGCCCGTCGATCCGATAGGTATTGTAGTCGGTGTGGGTTCGCAGATCCTTACGGGTGATTCGCCCCTGGTACTTCTCCCCCATCCCATAGATTACGGTAGGATCGGTCTGCAACCTCATACCTTTCTCCAGGCGCCGGACAAAGACACCGGCGACTTCTTCTCGCTCATGGACCGCACCGGTTTCGCGCTCAACAATCGACGCCATAATCAGAGCTTCATAGGGAGAATCGTAAGGCAGGTTTTCAGCCTTAGCCTGCCATTCCGTCGCAAGCACCTCTTCCATTCGCTCAAAGGCCCTGCGTAGCAGGTCAAGGTCGGTTTCACTGCTGGTAAACAGATAGGTATCCGGGAAAAAGCGGCCTTCAGGATGCGACCCGTTGGCACCCATCTCTTCCATGATCCGCTCGTCGGTCCAGTCGGCGGTCACCTGCCCAAGACGCTCACTGCTGGCGAGCGCGGCGCGCATGTCACGGAAGGTCCAGCCTTCAATAAACTGAATCTGCCAGTGTTTGGTGTCACCGGCGACCATCGCATTGATCATGTCGAGACTGGTCATGCCATCGGTGAATTCATATTCGCCAGCCTTTAATAGCGCCTGCTCCGGGTAAAGACGACCATGAATCTTCAGCCACAGACTGTCGCCCACAAGGCCTTCCGCTTCGAGTTTACGCGCAACCTGACCGTAACCGCTCCCGGAGGGCACGCTGAACAGAACCGGCTCATCCAACGCTACAGGTTGCTCAAGGGTCTGAAGCCCCTGCCATAACCAGAGACCACCCCCGGCAAGCGCCAGGACGGAGAGACAGAACACACAGATGAGTAACTTCTTGAACAAGCTTTTATTCCAAAGTTTTCAGAGGGTCGCAGATTGTCTCAAGCCCATCATCAACTGGCAAATCAACGCTGCCCAATCTGCGAACCGCGACAATGCCGACAACGCTGTTAACGAGATACAGTCCACGCAGCCCGGGTGACGACAGTAACGCAGGCTGGATGATCTGCTCCCGGATGGTATGGCCGGATGCGCGCAGACACTCAAGGGCGTACTGCCGCATGACACCTGCCACCGCAAGGCTCTCAACCGGCGGAGTTACCCACTCGCTCTCCATCCTGACAATAAGGTTGGTTCGCGTCCCCTCAAGCAACTGCCCGTCGGCATTCGCCATGATCAGTTCGAATTCCTCGCCACTGAACTCACGGCTTGCCATCACCTGCTCCAGCCGGTTCAGGGTCTTGATACCCGCCAGCCTCGGATTCACGGTGAGTGGAAACTGCGACAGCGCTGCGACCACACCCCCCGGTGCGGGGAGCGTGGGCATCGGTGAGGAGGTAACAATCAGGTTTGGCACACATTCGACAGGCAACCGGTATCCTCGCCCACCACTCCCCCGAGTGAGGACCAACTTCAGCACCCAGCCGTCATTGCCGTATCGGGAGGCCAAATCGCAACCCGAGCGGGTAATTTCAGCATCCAGGTCACTACGCTCGACCGGAATGCCCAAGCGGCCGGCATCGGCCACCATACGATCCAGATGGTGTGATCGCAGCAGGGCTTGCCGGCCACGCATGCGGATAGTTTCAAACAACCCGTCGCCGTAGGCCAACCCACGATCTGTCGCGGAAATACCGTTGCCGTCGGGACGAATAACGTTCAACACAACCCGATCAGCCCTCGTAACGACGGAAAATCAGGGTGCCGTTTGTACCGCCAAAACCAAAAGAGTTGGACAACGCAACCCGGACATCTGCCTTGCGGCTCTTGCCGGCTACAAAATCCAGGTCACAACCATCATCGGGATCGTCAAGGTTGATGGTCGGCGGCAGCACACCCTCCCGGATCGCCAATACTGAAAAAATCGCCTCAATGGCCCCTGCAGCGCCAAGCAAGTGCCCGGTCATGGACTTGGTACTGCTGACTGCCAGCGTGTAAGCGTGGTCGGCAAATACCGATTTCACTGCAGACACCTCTGCCAGATCCCCTACGAGCGTGGAAGTGCCATGGGCATTGATGTAGTCGATGTCGTTGGCGCCGAGCCCGGCGTCGCGAATCGCATTCTTCATGGAGCGCGCGGCACCCTCACCGTTTTCAGGGGGAGCGGTTATATGGAACGCATCGTCGCTCATACCGAAACCGATTACTTCGCCATGAATGGTGGCTCCACGGCGTTTAGCATGCTCGAGATCCTCCAGCACCAGCACGCCAGCGCCGTCGCTGAGCACAAAGCCATCCCGGCCTCGATCCCACGGCCGGCTGGCCTTTTCCGGTTCGTCATTGCGGGTGGACAACGCACGCGCTGCCGAAAACGCGGCAATTGAGCTTCGGGTGGTGGCCATTTCCGAACCGCCAGCCAACATCACATCGGCATCACCGTAAGCAATGGTGCGCGCCGCATAGCCAATGTTATGGGTGCCGGTCGTGCAGGCTGTCACGATCGCGATGTTTGGGCCCTTGTAGCCAAAGCGGATAGCCACGTTTCCTGAAATCATGTTGATTACGGAGGCTGGCACGAAGAACGGAGACACCTTTCGCGGCCCGGACTTCTCCATGGTGATCACGTTCTTCTCGATGTATTCAAGGCCACCGATGCCTGAGCCGATGGCAACCCCAACCCTTTCACGATCAAGATCGGTGTATTCATCAAGGCCACTGGCGTCCACGGCCTGCTGGGCCGCAATCAGGCCGTAATGAATGAAGGCATCCAATTTTCTGGCGTCCTTCGTGGACAGGTAAGGTTCCATATCCAGATTCTTGATGCCACCGCCGATCCGTGTGTTGTATCCGGTGGTATCAAAGCGGTCGATCCCGGCAATGCCGCTGCGACCGGAACGAATACCGTCCCAGGACGAATCCACATCGTTACCCAGTGGCGAGAGCATTCCCATGCCTGTGATTACAACACGTCGTTTAGCCATACCCCTTCACCTGAGTTTCTTGCTGATCATGAACTGTCATTCCTGCCAATAAAAAAGCCGTCCGATGTCTAATCACATGGACGGCTTTTGCCTGGCGTATAAAGCGTGCGGAGTATCAGGTGTGCGCGACGATGTAGTCGATCGCGTCCTGGACACTCGCCAGCTTTTCCGCTTCCTCGTCGGGAATCTCGGTCTCGAACTCTTCTTCGAGTGCCATGACCAGCTCAACGGTGTCCAGTGAGTCAGCGCCAAGGTCCTCTACAAAAGAAGATGTGTTCTGAACTTCGGACTCTTTAACGCCCAACTGCTCACAAACGATCTTCTTCACGCGCTCTTCAACTGTACTCATAATGTCCTCACTTTTGTGTCAACCAAGCAACTTAAGTGCTGCCAGTTTAGTTTAAACCATACCTGCAAACAAGCAGGGGTTCCATTCAAACATGTTGTGCGACAAGGGTTTGCGCACACGCCCCCCTCAGGGACTATCCCATGTACATACCACCGTTAACGTGGATCGTTTCACCCGTCACGTAACCAGCGGCCTCCGACGCCAGGAAGGCAACCACCGCAGCCACTTCTTCCGGCTCACCCAGACGACCGGCAGGTATGACTTCCATCATAGCCTCACGTTGCTTGTCGTCCAGTTTTCGGGTCATATCCGTATCGATAAATCCGGGCGCTACACAATTGGCGGTAATGCCCCGGTTCGACATTTCTTTCGCCAGGCTGCGGGTAAAACCCTCAACTCCGGCCTTGGCAGCGCAATAGTTGGCCTGTCCTGGGTTACCCATACCAGCCACAACCGAGCTGATATTGATCACCCGACCCCATCGCGCCTTGGCCATTCCCCGCAATACGGCCTTGCTGGTTCGGTAGACGCTGGACAAGTTGGTTTCCACCACGGCCGCCCAGTCATCGTCCTTCAGCCGCATCAGCAGATTATCACGAGTGATCCCTGCGTTGTTGACCAGGATCGCCGGCGCACCAGCTTTCTCGTTGATTTCCTTCAGGCCAGCCTCGATGCTGTCCGGGTCGGCGACGTTCATTACGATACCGAAACCCTTCGCGCCTGCTGCTTTCAGGTCAGCGGAAATCGACTCGGCGCCATTCTCACTGGTTGCCGTACCGACCACCATGGCGCCCTGATCTGCCAGCGCCTTTGCAATGGCCTTTCCGATCCCGCGAGTTGCACCCGTTACCAGCGCTGTTTTGCCTTCAAGAGACATGTGTTGCTCCTATTTATTACTGTCCAAATGCCTCTGACGCCTTTGCCAGCGCATCCGGCTCGTCAATGCCGTAAACCGACAATTCACGGTCAATGCGCTTCGCCAGCCCTGCAAGGACCTTACCGGCGCCGCACTCTACAGCGATCCGCACATCATTTGCCACCAGTTTACGAACTGTATCGGTCCACAACACCGGAGAGTATAGCTGCTTGACCAGATTAGCCTTGAGGGATTCACTGTCCTGAGCGACAGAAGCGGTAACATTCTGTATTACCGGGATGACAGCATCGTTAAACGTTACTTCGTCCAACGCGGTTGCCAGTTCCTCCGCGGCTCCCTTCATCAGGGCACAGTGGGAAGGTACACTCACCGGCAATGGCATGGCCTTGCGGGCGCCTCGGGCCTTGCAGGCTTCGATGGCGCGTTCAACCGCCCCAGCAGCACCTGCAATCACGACCTGCCCAGGGGCATTGAAATTGACGGCGGCCACCACATCGCCATTTGCCGCCTCGGCACAGGCGGCGGTTACGTCGTCGTCCTCGAGACCAATAATGGCTGCCATCTTGCCTTCGCCGGCTGGCACAGCGGCCTGCATGAGCTCCCCACGCAGGCGCACCAGTTTAATGGCGTCAAAGAAGTTCAGGCTTTCCGCGGCGACCAGCGCGCTGTACTCACCAAGGCTGTGCCCGGCGACAAAGTCAGGCGCCTGACCTCCGGCTACAAACCACTGCCGCCAGAGCGCGACACTCGCTGCCAACAGCGCTGGCTGGGTAACCGTGGTCTGATTGAGCTCTTCCGCAGGTCCATGCTGGCACAGGTGCCAGAGATCATAGCCCAGCACATCGGAGGCTTCGGAAAACGTTTTTTCTATGATCGGCCAGTTCTCGGCAGCTGCTCCCAGCATGCCGACAGACTGCGATCCTTGTCCGGGAAAAATAAAGGCTGATTTCATAGTGGGAATCTTACCGTCAATGAGGGGTTACGGGAGATTAGCCAATAGTACAACCTGGGGGCCGATCCGGCCAATCTAGCAAAAATGGGGAGAGACTTTAGTCTCAGGGAGAGGCCAAGGCTTGAGCGCTTAGATCATCAGGTCGTCAAGACGTTCGTTGATACGGCTGGGCACTTCCAATTCTACTTCACGAACCGCCTGACGTATGGCCGCCAGCATGGCGCGCTCGTTGGCGTTGCCATGGCTCTTTATCACCACCCCTTGGAGGCCAAGGAGACTGGCACCGTTGTGCCTTGAGGGGTCCATAAGCCGGAGCAGCCGTCCGATGATCGGCCGCGCGAAGAAGCCGACGCACTTGCCGTAAAACGTTTTCGTAAAGGCTTGTTCCAGCAATTCAATCAGCAGACCGGCAACACCCTCACCCGTCTTCAGGGCAATATTCCCGACGAAACCGTCGCACACCACCACATCCGCCACGTCGCGGAACAGATCACTGCCCTCGATGTATCCGATGTAGTTGATGGTATCGCACTGGGCCAGCATGTGAGAGGCAAGCCGCACTTGCTCATTGCCCTTGATCTCCTCTTCGCCAACATTGAGCAGAGCGACTCGAGGTTCTGGCTGATTGCAGATGGCCGATGCCATCAGTGAGCCCATCAGTGCGTACTGATAGAGGTTTTCCGCAGTGGAGTCCACGTTGGCGCCCAGATCGAGCACGTGGCAACGCCCCCGAAGCGACGGAATCAGTTTGGCGATTGCAGGGCGCTCAATACCCGGGTACATACGGATAACAGAACGGCCGAACGCCATGAGCGCGCCGGTATTGCCAGCACTGACACAACCTTGAGCAACGCCATCGCGAACAAGCCCCAGCGCCACGGCCATGGACGAATTGCGTTTGTGGCGAAGCGCATGGGAGGGCCGCTCATTCATCCGCACTACATCGGCAGCTTCGACGATACGAATTCGCGAGTGCCCAGGATGCAACAAAGCCTCGAGCTCACTCCGGATTCCTACCAGAACGAGACTCAAGGCTTCGTTTTCTTTCACCGCATCCAGTGCAGCGGAGGCCACAACATCGGCTCCGCGATCACCACTCATGGCGTCAATTGCGATGGTGACCGGCTTCACCGTTCCTCCATCTCGCACTGGCGGGTGGATTGCTCGCGACGGTTTACTCGTCGCGAGCCTCAATTACCTGCTTGCCACGGTAAAAACCGTCCGGCGACACGTGGTGACGACGATGCACTTCACCAGTCGTGGTGTCAGTGGACAGAGCTGCCGTGCTCAGAGCATCGTGTGAACGACGCATACCGCGCTTTGAGCGGGTTTTTCGATTTTTCTGTACAGCCATGATTATGCTCCTGACCTGATAAACGTGTGTTCGTTAAATTCGCGACGGTTTCCAGGGAAAACGACGCCTGATTAATGTTTCTTTGTCTTGAGATCCGCCAGTACGCTGAACGGGTTGTCTTCAGACTTCCTGACCGGCTCGTCCCCGGATTCATCCGGTTCAAAGGCTTCCAGCTCTTCTCGGGCGGGACATTCGTCACGCTCATGAAGCGGAAACGGCGGCAGAACCAGCAACAGTTCGTCCTCAGTCAAGGACCACAAATCCGCGCTGAAATCGTCCGTCAGAAACGGTTCAAGCTCTTTTGGCAACTGCTGGGCCTGCTCATCGCTGGTCACCAACCCCAATGTAAAGTGGGAGACCAGTGTCTTTTGCATGGGCCCCATGCAGCGCTGACACTCCAGGGTAACCGGTGCTTCCAGCTCACCTGTCACCATGCGTCGGCGTTCGCCGTCCATGGAGAATGACAGGCTCACCCGGCACACTGCGCCGTCCTCAAAACCAAATACAGAATCACCAAAACGAGACAATGCCTGCAGAGGAATTTCTCCCTCCAACACTATTTGTTGCTCTGCCAATCGGTAAGGATCGACAGTTTTGGGCAGCTCGGTGCTTGAGGCTTTTGACATAGGCGCGCAATTTTAGGGACCTGACCGCCCGCTGTCAAAGACTTCATGCGCTTTTGGGCAAGGGTTACACTGCGGATAGGTGTATTCTACGATAATACCAAGCAATGACATAAGGAACCCAATGCAACACCGCCCACTTCTGCTTGCCTCATCATCACCTTACCGGCGACAGCTGATGGAACGGCTGGGACTGCCCTTCCAGGCCGCATCACCGAACGTCGATGAATCACCAGAGATAAGTGAAGGCCCGGAACAGCTGGCCGTGCGACTGGCGCTAAAGAAAGCCGAAGCGCTCGCCGGGGATTATCCTGACCACTGGATCATCGGCTCTGACCAGATTGCCTGCCTCGAGGATGGCACCGTGCTGAACAAGCCGGGAAACCATGAGCGCGCCGTGCAGCAGCTGAAGCGCAGCAGCGGCCAGAGAGTCTCATTCCTGACGGGCCTGGTACTGCTGGATTCCGGCACCAACGAACGGCAGAGCCACTGCGAACACTTCCATGCCTATTTCCGGGAGCTAGACGCGGACGAAATCGACAACTACCTACACACTGAGACACCCTACGACTGCGCAGGCAGCTTCAAAATGGAAGGCTTGGGCATCACCCTGTTCAAGCGACTGGAAGGGGACGATCCGAACAGCCTGATCGGGCTGCCGTTGATCGCACTCACCAGAATGCTCCTAAATTGGGGGCTGAATCCACTGCATCAGCCCCACGACCCTCAGCGCAGCTCCAGCCGCGATTCAGCGAAGTAGCGGGCAATACCACTGCCCACAGAAACGCCGAACTGGTCAACAATTTCCTGGAACGGCGATTCTCGGCGGCTGTAGTCCACAAGATCCTCCTGGCCTATCACCTGTCTTGCCACATGCGAAGAACTGCCAAGACCATCAATCAGGCCAAGCTCAAGCGCCTGCTCACCACTCCAGACCAGCCCTGAGAACAGTTGCTCGTCATCCGCAAGCCGATCACCCCGCCCCTTCCGCACACTCTCGATAAACTGACTGTGAGTGGTTTCCAGAACGTCTTGCCAGAATTGCACCTCTTCTTCTTCCTCCGGTGAGAACGGATCCAGGAACGCCTTGTTCTCACCCGCCGTGTACAGACGGCGGTCGACCCCCAGTTTGTCCATGATCCCCGTAAATCCGAAACCTCCGGCCACCACACCGATGGAACCCACGAGACTCGCCTTGTCGGCGTATATTTCATCAGCAGCCGCAGCAATATAGTAGGCGCCAGAGGCACCAATATCGGAAATCACCGCATACACTTTTTTCTCCGGATACTCACCCCTCAGCCGAAGGATTTCGTCATAGACGTAACCGGACTGGACCGGACTGCCGCCCGGACTGTTGATGCGCAGGATCACCCCCACCGAATTCTCTGCCTCAAACGCTTCGCGCAGGGAACCTACAATGTTGTCGGCGCTGGCGAGCTCATCCGCCGCAATAGTGCCCTCGATCTCCACGAGTGCCGTATGCTTTCCCTTGGCAGCGGATTCCAGCGCACCGCTTAGCGGGAACTGGATCATCAGCAGCAAGGCAAAGAGATACCCGAACGTCAGCAGCTTGAAAAATATCCCCCAGCGGCGGCTTTTTCGCTGCTCTGACTGCAGAGACATCACCAACTTTTCGATTAATTTCCAATCACGAGCCGACTCCGGCGGCATCGCCGGCTTGCGGCGACTTCCCTCAGGCCTTTTCGCCCCGCTTTCCGGGTTTTCTGGTTCGCTCCCCCAGCCAGGATGCCTGTCTGATTCCCAATCGCTCATTGCTACTTCCTGTTACTGTTGCGGCTCAGAGGCCGAGTACGTCGCGCAGGTCTTTTACCGAATCGACGACCGCGTGCGGTGCGTAATGCCCCAGCACATCACGTTTATGCACACCCCACTCCACACCAATAGACGGCATCCCGATACGCTGGGCCATCTCAAGATCGTACCGGGTATCGCCGATCATAACCGCTTCCGCCGGCTCAATGCCGTAAAAGCGGATGATCTCTCCGAGCATCGCCGGGTCGGGCTTGGAGCGGGTTTCATCCGCGCAGCGAGTAATATCAAAATGCGGCCCAAGCCCGCTGGACACCAAAGCACCTTCCAGGCCGCGGCGGCTCTTGCCGGTGGCCACCGAGCAGCCGCGCCCCGCTGCACGAAGGTCAGCCAGTACGTCCGCCATGCCCGCAAACACATTCTGGGGCGTAGTCACCTTGGAGAAAAAATAACGGGCATAACCTTCGCGAATCGCCGTCATTTCCTCCCGCGTTATACCGGGATACAGCTTTTCCAGAGCTTCAATCATGCCCAGGCCGATGATATCGCGATAGGCTTCCCGCTCCAGTTCCGGATACCCCAGCTCGGTGGCCGCCTGATGAAGGCTGTCGGCAATATGATCAACGGAATCCACCAGCGTTCCGTCCCAGTCAAAAATCACGACCTTTACGTCCATTGATACTACCTTGGTGCGGTCATTCTGCTTGCGAACCACAGAACAACGGATTATTCGGAGGCCTTCCGGCGCGCCGCCAGCTTGGCCATGAGTTCGCTGAAAGCCTCATCATAGGGAGCCTCAAGATGAACTGGCTCTCCCGTGGAGGGCAGCGTAAAGTCCAGGGCGCGGGCGTGGAGCATTAAACGCTGACCGCCGGCGGAACGAAATGCCCGCAGGCTTACATCATCCATATACTTGTCATCGCCGGCAATCGGATGCCCCGCCCAGGCACTGTGAACACGGATCTGATGGGTGCGACCGGTTACCGGTGAGGCCTCAACCAGGGTATACCCTGAAAAGGAGTCCAATACCCGGAAGCGGGTGAGAGAGTCCTTTCCAGCCTCATCCACGCGAACACGGCGCTCACCGGAGCCAAGCTCAAACCGCAGCAACGGCTCGCTGACCTTCCTGACAGCCCCAGGCCAGTCGCCCGCCACCAGAGCATGATAATGCTTACGAATACGCTTGTGACGCAACTCGTCCTGCAGATAACGCAACGCAGAACGCTTCTTTGCAACCATCACCAGCCCCGATGTATCCCTATCAAGCCGATGCACGAGCTCCAGAAACCGGGCCTCCGGCCGCGCCGCCCGCAAGACTTCGATCAGCCCGAAATCCAGCCCGCTACCACCGTGAACCGCTATACCGGATGGCTTATTAACCACCAGCATCTGATCATTTTCAAACACCACCGCGTCCTGCATGACCCCCTGAACCCGGGAGCCTGGAACTACCTGCGCCGGCTTTTCCTTTCGGGTAACCGGTGGAATGCGCACCTCATCACCCGTATTCAGACGGGTGTCGGGCTTCACCCTGCCCTTGTTCACGCGCACCTCGCCCTTGCGGATAATCCGATAGATGATACTGCGCGGTACATCCCGGATCTGCGCCATCAGGTAGTTGTCCACGCGCTGACCGTGGTTATCCTCATCAACCACCACCTTTCGCACACCCTGCCTGATTTCGCCACCTCTGGAGCCGGGCACAGAGCTACTCTTTTCGCCACTGACAGGCTGTGATGACGAAGAGGGACGTTTTTGCCTGGTCGATCTGGACATGGATACCTTACCGCTGGAAACCCTGCGGGATTGAAGGAGCCGGCGAATACTGTTATATTCCGGCGTGCTCTGCCGTTTGTCTACGGCCTGGCCAGTATGCCAGAAGCCGGAGCGGCAGGAGTATACCGACACTATTTGAGAGTTTGAACGCCGAAAGCCCAATCATTACCGGGCTCGGCGATTGAAATCCTCCCGGGCCAAAACGGAAGACGCTGATTACAGCGACTGTCCAGAAGCCGGGGGAACAAGAAACCGTACGGAAAACCGTCGGGCGACATCGCGAAGAATCATTACCAGCACGCAGGGCCGGGCCGTCCAGCATACGAATACGACGTGAGACCCAGGCACCCGCGTGAACCTGAAAACGGATAACATGCGCCAACAGACTCTGACCCAAAGCGACTCTTTCCTGCCCACAGGCAGGCGAACCGTCGGCGGTGGCCTCGGAACCCCGGGAAAATTCCCCGCAGGGATCTGATTCGTCTGGCCGTCGGATTACCCCTGTTACAAGGGGCCCACGGCACGCAAGTTCTGCTTCGCTGATGCTATTCCCCAGGTTTTCTGTCCAAACCAAACGACAGGAACCATTTCTTTCCATGAAAAGAATGCTGATCAATGCGACTCATCCCGAAGAGTTGCGCGTAGCCCTGGTTGACGGCCAGCGTCTGTTTGACCTCGACATCGAATCCAGCTCCCGTGAGCAGAAGAAAGCCAATATCTACAAGGGTCGCATAACCCGTGTAGAGCCAAGCCTGGAAGCCGCTTTTGTGGACTTCGGCGCGGAACGCCACGGATTCCTTCCTCTCAAAGAAATCTCCAAGGAGTATTTCAAGAAATCACCCGGCCAGATTGAAGGCAAGATCAACATCAAGGATGTGGTTGCCGAAGGTCAGGAAGTCATTATTCAGGTGGATAAGGAAGAACGTGGCAACAAGGGTGCAGCCCTCACCACCTTTATCTCCCTTGCGGGCCGATACCTCGTGCTCATGCCCAACAATCCTCGCGCCGGCGGCATTTCCCGTCGTATCGAAGGTGAAGAGCGGGCGCAGCTGAAAGAGGCCATGAACGATGTACAGGTGCCCAAGTCCATGGGCATCATCGTTCGTACCGCCGGCATCGGCCGCACCACCGAAGAGCTGCAGTGGGACCTGGACTACCTCGTCCAGTTCTGGGAGGCCATTACCCAGGCCGCCGGTGAGCGCAAGGCGCCGTTCCTTATTCACCAGGAAAGCAACGTCATTATCCGCGCTGTACGCGACTATCTTCGCCAGGACATTGGTGAGGTACTGATTGACGCCGCAACGGTGTACGAGGATGTATTGAACTTCGTTCGCGCCGTCATGCCCTCGTTCGAAAACAAGATCAAGCTGTACAAGGACGAAATCCCCCTGTTCAGCCGTTACCAGATCGAAGGCCAGATCGAGACCGCGTTCCAGCGTGAAGTGAAGCTGCCCTCTGGTGGCTCCATCGTGATCGATCCCACCGAGGCACTGGTGTCCATTGACATCAACTCCTCCCGTGCCACCAAGGGCCACGACATTGAGGAAACCGCGCTCCAGACCAACCTGGAAGCGGCGGAAGAGATTGCCCGCCAACTGCGTCTCAGGGACATGGGCGGCTTGATCGTGATCGACTTTATCGACATGACCCCGGCCAAGCACCAGCGCGAAGTCGAGCAGAAGATCCGCGAAGCACTGGAAATCGACCGCGCCCGGGTACAAGTGGGCAAGATTTCACGCTTTGGCCTGCTTGAAATGTCTCGCCAGCGTTTGCGCCCATCCCTGGGCGAGACCCGCAGCGAAGTCTGCCCTCGCTGTGAAGGCCAGGGCACCATCAGGGGCATTGAGTCTCTGGCCCTGAGCATCATGCGCCTGATCTACGAGGAATCCTCCAAGGAAAAGACCGGCCAGGTCCGTGCCGTGGTGCCCGTCGCCGTTGCCACATTCCTGCTAAACGAGAAGCGCAAGCAGTTGGCCGACATCGAAGCACGCCAGGAAGTGGAAGTGGTGGTGGTTCCCGCACCTCACATGGAAACACCTCACTTCGAAATCCTGCGCATGCGTGACGATGAGACCGGCGTGGAGCATGTATCGAGCTACCAGGTCGCTCAGGAATACAGTGAACGGGAAGAAGAAATCTTCGAGGCCCCTGCTGCCCAGCCACCGGTCCGCGAACAGGCAGCGGTGAAAGCCATTCGCCCGGTTGCGCCCGCACCTGCCCCGGAAAAGGCAGCGCAAGAAACCCCGGCCGAACAGACCGATGGCCTGTTCCGCAAACTTGGCCGCAAGATTGCGGATTTCTTCAGCGGTGAGGAAGTCATCGGTGAACCACCAGTGAAACGGGAACAGCCTGCCGGCTCCAACCGCGACGACCGCCGCACCCAGGACCGCCAGGACCGTCGTAAATCCAGGGTGGCCCGTGACGACAACCGCTCCGGAAATCGCAGTGGTGCTGACCGCCGTCAGGCCGGCGCCAATCGTGGCGACAGCAGCCGCAGCGATGACAACCGGGGACGTAACCGAGGTGCAAACCGCAATCGCGGAGACGACCAGGGCCGCAGTGGCCAGGGCCAGCAGGGAAGTGCTGACAAGAGCGCCGACAAGACAGCCGATAGCCGCAGGGATGGCAACCGCAAAGACGGCCAGGGACGCGGGCAAGGGCGCAACAAGCCCCAGACCAGCAGGGACCAGAAGGACCGTCAGGAACAACAGGACACCAGTTCCCAGAAAAGCGCTGCCGCCGACAAGTCCGGCTCCGATGAAAAACGTCGCAAACCAAGACGTAATCGTAATCGAGACGGCTCCCCCGCTGAAAACCCGGCGTCAACACCGGCAGATCGGAAGTCCGCCCGCAGCGAAAGGCATCAGAAGGATACTCAGCCGGAAGAGCAGACCGACAAGCAACCTACAACTCAGCCCGCAGGAAAGCCGGACGTAGCCGCGGCCAATACGGCAGAGCCGAAGCCGGCGGAAAGCGTGGCTGAAAAGCCTGTCGAAGCGACGTCAGCGGAAAGCGCGACGGAAGCACCGGTCGAGAAATCGGCGACGAAACCTGCGGAACCAACGGCCGAAAGTGCGGAGCCCAATAAAGCGCCTGAAAAACAGCCGCAGCCGGCAACGTCTGGCACCGCGAAGCCCGCCCAGCCGGACACCGCGGGCAATGAGGCAGTGAAATCTGAAGCAGAGTCCGAGACTATTGCTGAGGAGAAGCCGAAACGCCCTGCCCGTCCACGCCGGTCATCCAGGAAACCAGCTGAAAAGAAGGCTGAACCCACCGACGCAGATGCGACGACGGCCGACAAGGCTGAAAAGGCAACTCCGGGCAAAGAAACCCCAGAGGCCGTGGTAGAGGCCGAAACCCCCAAGCAGGAAGTGGATGCCAAGCCACAACCAACAGAAGCTGACACCAAACCCAAGGCGGAATCCAAGGCCGACAGCACTGCTGACGCTGAGCCGACGGCAACCAAAACCGAGAAAGCGGAACAACCCGATACCGCCACCCCGGCGAGCGAGCCGGCAGCAGCGGATACGGTGAAAGAACCGCAGGAAACGACCAGCAAACCAGCGGCGGAACCGAAAGCCGAGGCCTCCGAGGCAGAGGAAACGCAAAAACCTGCAGAGAAGCCGGTTGAGCCCGCGGCTGAGCAAGAAAAGCCGAGTGAGCAGGTGAATGTACCGGTAACCCCGGGCCGTGCCTACAATGATCCGAGGGAAGTCCGTAAGCGTCAGCGGGCAGCCGAAGAGGCCAAAAAGGCCGGGAGTAACTGACGAATGCTATCAGATTCGGACATCGAAGCGCTGGAAGACATCCTTTTCGCAGAACCCTGGGGCGACGAGGCCCTGGATTTCTTCGGTTTGCATGGGGTTGTCTGCGCCAGCGTGGTAGGCCCGACATCCTTGAGCACTGAAGACATCTTCAGGCTGGCCACGGGCGCCGAACAGGCGCCCAGCGGCCAGGTTCCGGATGTGTTCCGCCAAGCCGTTGAGCAACTCGGCAGGGATATGGCACACGCACTGGACATGGGCCAGCCCCTTGAGTTGCCGGAACCTGAAGATGGCGATCCGATGAATGCATTGGAGAACTGGTGTGCCGGGTTCGTGGACACCTTCCTCGAGAATGAGGAAGCCTGGCTGGAAGCCGGCGAGGAGGAAACCGCAGACCTGCTGGTGCCGATGCTCACGCTGTCTGGGCTGTTCGAGGATGAAGACTTCCAGAATGTCCGCAACAGCGAGAAACTGTCCCGGCAAATGGCGGACGCCATTCCCGACTCGCTGACCGACCTATACCTGCTGTTCCACGCACCGGATTAATCCGCTGCGGGAACCCCTGCCGGTTGTTTGAAATGATGCCAGACAGGCTCAAGCCCGTCTGGCATTTTCATGATGACCCCAAGCTCACACCAGGGTGCACCGGGAAAATGGAAATCGCTGCCCTGGGAGGCAAGCAGGTTTTCCCGACGACACAGTTCCGCCAAAAAGCCCAGATCACCGCTGGACTGCCCCGACGTTGAGACTTCAATACTCCGGCCTCCCGCCTGACGGAAGTCGGCAACGAGCGCACGCAGTTTGGTTGCGGTAAGCTTGTACTTCCTGGGGTGAGCCAGCACGGCCACACCTCCGGCCTCTGTAATCCACCGGACTACCTCCGGCAATTCAGGCCAGAAACCCTTTACATCCCCCGCCTTGCCAGCTCCAAGGTAGCGCTTGAACGCCTGGGCGATATCCTTTACCACCCCCTCTTCCACCAGCACCCTGGCAAAATGAGGCCGACCGGGCACGTCGCCGCCCGCCTTATCCGTTGCCTTCTCGAGCAGGTTTTCAATTTTCAGCTTTGAAAGCTTGTCGGTAATGGTGCGGGCCCGGGACCAACGGTTCGTGTTCTGCCGCTCCAATGCCTGCTTCAGACGGTCGTCATCAACGTCAAAATCAAGCCCGACTACGTGTATGGTGTGACTTTTCCAGAGGCAGGACAACTCGGTACCGGCGATCAGCGTAAGACCAGCCTCCCGTGCGGCCTCCAATGCCTCTTCAAGCCCGGCGATGGTATCGTGATCTGTTATGGCAAGGTGGGTAACACCTCTGGCGTGCGCACGTGCGACCAATTCCTTCGGTGGCAGCGCGCCGTCGGACGCCGTCGTGTGGCAATGCAGATCAATGCAGAAGTCAGCTTCTTGGGTTATAGTCACATCTTTCCCGATTTCAGAGTAAATACCATCAACGCCAGTGTACCAGCCAGGTATTACACTGTGTCAGTAAATATCCGGAGAATATCATGTACTACGCCATCATCAGCGAAGATGTCGAGAACAGCCTGCCGCTGAGGTCTTCTGCCCGTCCTGCCCACATTGAACGGCTAAAGCTGCTCAGAGACGAAGGCCGCCTTCTGGTCGCGGGCCCCCACCCGGCCCTGGACACACCGGAACCCGGTGACGCAGGGTTCACCGGCAGCCTGGTTGTAGCCGAATTTGATTCATTGGCATCGGCCCAGGCCTGGGCCGATGCCGACCCCTACGTGGATGCCGGTGTGTACCAGAAAGTGATCGTCAAACCCTTCAAGGCTGTACTGCCCTGAGGGCGCACGGTTGCCTGCACCTGGCACCATGAGCTTTTTGTAATGAACTCCACCTTGTATGACCCGGCATCTATGACAAAATTGCGCCTTAAATCGCTGTTCCAGGGAATAAAACCAGTGACGCCTTTACGTCTGATTACCTGCATTATCGTTTTGATGGTGGCTGCAACGTCAACCCACGCCAAAACCGTTTATGTCGATGACACGCTCTACGCTCCGATCCGAAGTGGTGAAGGGACACAGTACCGAATCCTGCACTCAGGAGTCCGGAGCGGGACCTCGCTTGAGCTGCTGGAAACATCGGAATCAGGGTATAGCCGTGTACGCACGCCGGACGGCATCGAAGGCTGGATGGTGTCACGCTATCTCACCGACACTCCTATTGCGCGCCAACGTCTGGAAGCCACCAACCGGCAACTGGAACAAGCCCGCAATGAACTGAATAATCTCAGGACGCAGCTTGAGGAAGTCACAACGGAACGGAACGAACTCAGGAGCTCGGAAGAGTCCCTGGAAGCCCGCGCAGGAAGACTCAGCGAAGAGCTTCGTAATATCAAGGAAGTCGCTTCGGACTCCATCAATCTGAATCGGCGGAATAGCGAGCTTCGCGAAGAGAACCAGAAGCTGCGCAACGACCTGGAAGTGCTCACTGCGGAAAAGGAGCGCCTGGAAGCCAAAAAGGAATCCGATTTCATGCTATTGGGTGCAGCCCTTGTGCTGCTCGGGGTGATTTTGGCCCTTGTTATCCCGCTGCTCAAGCCTTCACGGAAAACGGACAACTGGGCATAGAACACCTCCCCATCGCGGGAGACGTTGGAGGAAGCGCCTCTTCGAAAACCCACATATAGTGTCATTCGGGAAACCTAAATACTAAATATAAGGGCTTCCCGAATTTTTATTCCCATGAATTCTTTGACGCTTCCGCCCTTAGCATTTATAACTAACAAAACAACAACCGCGAGGTGCCGGGATGTCTGAAACCATGAAGGACTATTCAGAAAAACGCGATTTCCACCGCATGACAATGAACTCGGAAATCGAACTCACAGACAGCAATGGCGTCGCGATTCCAGGCATTTGCCGGGATCTCAGCGGCACTGGCATGCAGCTATACGTAGAAAGGGCGTTTGCCGAAGGGGATGAAATCCACACCCTTCTACCTTCCACCAGCGAGCAATTCCCGCCATTCGAAACGGTCTGCCGCGTGCTTCGCTGTGTTCCTGACGGGGATGGGTTTCTCCTGGGGATGGAGATTGTAAAGGTAAAACGCTGACCGGTGCGGTCAAGGGAAGTGTAGCCCGGTAGAGTACGGGGGAACTACCGGGCAAACGGCCGTATCAGTCGATCTTCAGTGGCTTTTCGGAAACCACGATACCGTTGTTATCGGCATAGATGTAATGGCCAGGATGGAAGGTCACGCCTCCGAAGGTGACCGGCACGTCCAGATCACCCACTCCACGCTTCTCGGTCTTGCGCGGATGCGTACCCAGCGCCTGCACTCCCAGGGCTGTCTTTCCAATGACATCTACATCGCGGATACAGCCATAGATCACCAGGCCAGCCCAGCCATTACCCGCCGCTTTCTCGGCCAGCATGTCACCCAGCAGAGCGGCCCGCTTTGATCCGCCACCATCGACAACCATCACACGACCGTTACCCGGCAGGGCAACCTGTTCCTTAACGATGGAATTGTCCTCAAAGCATTTCACCGTCACGATCTCGCCCCCGAAGGCGTCCACGCCACCAAAGTTGCGGAAACCCGGCTCTACCACCAGGATTTCGGGGTAATCGTCACACAGATCAGGGGTTACGATAGGCACGCACGTGCTCCTTTTCTCGAAATGGTCAGTCGATTTTCTCGTCCGCGAGGAAGAACCAGGTATCCAGTACCGAGTCCGGATTCAGGGATACCGAATCGATCCCCTGATCCATCAGCCATTTGGCCAGGTCAGGATGATCCGAGGGCCCCTGACCGCAGATACCGATGTACTTATTCGCCTTCTTGCAGGCCTGGATAGCACTGCCCAATAACGCCTTGACCGCGTCATTCCGCTCGTCAAACAGGTGGGCAATGATGCCGGAGTCCCTGTCCAGCCCCAGGGTCAACTGGGTCAGGTCGTTAGAACCAATCGAGAAGCCGTCAAAGTGCTCCAGGAACTGCTCCGCCAACAGGGCGTTGGCGGGGAGCTCGCACATCATGATCACGCGCAATCCGTTCTCGCCACGCTTGAGACCATTTTCCGCCAACAGGTTCACCACCTGCTCGGCTTCTCCCACCGTGCGGACAAAAGGCACCATGATCTCAACGTTGGTCAGCCCCATTTCATTACGGACTTTCTTCAACGCCCGGCATTCAAGCTCGAAACAATCACGGAAGGTTTCGGAGATATACCGAGAGGCACCACGGAAGCCCAGCATCGGGTTTTCTTCATCGGGCTCGTAAAGGGTACCGCCGATCAGGTTGGCGTATTCATTGGACTTGAAGTCGGACAGCCGCACAATCACCTTCTTGGGCGCAAAGGCAGCGGCAAGGGTGGATATTCCCTCGACCAGCTTGTCGACGTAGAAGTCCACCGGCGAGCTGTACCCGGAGATCCGTTTCTCCACCGTCTGACGAATATCTCGCGGCAGGCCGTCAAAATTCAGCAGCGCCTTCGGGTGAACGCCAATCATGCGGTTGATGATGAACTCGAGCCTCGCCAGGCCGACACCTTCATTGGGTAGCGCCTGGAAGTCGAAGGCCCGGTCCGGGTTACCCACGTTCATCATGATTTTGAACGGTATGGCGGGCATGGAGTCTACCGTGTTTTCCTTCAGCTCAAAATCGAGGCTGCCCTCGTAGATCATCCCGGTGTCGCCTTCGGCACAGGACACCGTCACTTCCTGGCCGTCTTTCAGAATCTCCGTGGCATCGCCACAGCCCACCACGGCCGGAATACCAAGCTCCCGCGCGATAATGGCAGCATGGCAGGTACGCCCACCGCGGTCGGTTACGATGGCGGACGCCCGCTTCATCACCGGCTCCCAGTCCGGGTCGGTCATATCCGTAACGAGAACATCGCCCGCCTGTACGCGGTCCATCTCCTTGATACTGGTGATGATCTTGACCGGGCCACTGCCAATCTTGTGGCCGATACTGCGGCCCTCCACCAGGATGGTGCCGGTCTCATTGAGCAGATAGCGCTCCATCACGTTGGCCGAAGCGCGGCTCTTAACGGTTTCCGGACGGGCCTGCACAATGTAGATACGGCCGTCGTCGCCATCTTTCGCCCATTCAATGTCCATCGGGCGCTGGTAATGCTTTTCGATGATCATGGCCTGCTTGGCCAGTTCTTCCACTTCCGCGTCAGTGATGCAGAAGCGATTACGTTCGTCCTGTTCAACCTTGACCGTTTCCACAAACTGCTCTGCGGCGGGGTCAGTGTGGTAAACCATCTTGATGGCCTTGCTACCCAGGTTGCGGCGCAGAACGGCAGGCTTGCCCGCCGTGAGGGTGGGCTTGTGAACGTAGAATTCATCGGGGTTCACAGCACCCTGCACCACCGTTTCACCCAGGCCGTAGGAGCCGGTGATAAACACGACATCCCGGAAACCGGATTCCGTGTCCAGGGTGAACATAACGCCACTGGCAGCGGTCTCACTGCGCACCATTTTCTGAATGCCAGCAGACAAGGCTACCTGTTTGTGATCAAAACCGTGGTGGACACGATAGGAAATGGCGCGGTCATTGAACAGGGAGGCGAAGACCTCCTTTACTGACGTCCGCACCTGTTCCAGGCCCACAACGTTAAGGAAAGTCTCCTGCTGGCCAGCAAATGACGCATCCGGAAGATCTTCCGCAGTGGCTGACGAACGCACCGCCACCGCGAGGTTGTCGTTGCCGTCACGTAGCTTTGCGTAGGCGTCCGCAAGTGGCTTTTCCAGCGCGTCCGGAAATGGCGTATCAAGAATCCACTGGCGAATTTCGGAGCCGACCCGAGCCAACTCGTTCACATCATTGATGTCCAGAGCGTCCAAAGCGTTGTCGATCTTTTCACGAAGACCGTCTTTGGCCAGGAATTCACGGTAGGCGTGAGCGGTTGTAGCAAAGCCACCCGGAACGGTAACACCTGCGTTGGCAAGATTACTGATCATTTCACCGAGGGAGGCATTCTTTCCCCCGACCCGGTCAACGTCTGACATTCCCAGGTGATCAAACCAGATAATGTAATCTTCCAAAGCGTGTCTCCCTTGATTCATTGTAGCAAAGAGCCAAACCGGACAGGTGGAGCTGATTTCAACCCTGCAATTACTGCATTCTCCACTGCGGGCTCTCGAACTTGGCGTGTATGATACTGTAACCTGTGGAATTTACCTAGGGTAGCCGCCAAATACGGAGCCGGACCGCACACCATGAAACGAACCGCTTTCTTTATATCCGATGGCACCGGCCTGACCGCCGAGGCCTTGGGGCACAGCCTTCTGGCACAATTTGAGAAAATTGAGTTTGAACGCATTACGGTGCCATATATTGATGACGCTGACAAAGCCCGGGAGATGGTCAAGCGCATCAATAAAGCGGAGGAAATCGATGGCATGCGGCCGCTGGTTTTCGACACCATCGTTAATAGCGATATCCGCGATGTTATCGCCGGCGCAAACGGTTTCATGGTGGATATCTTCGGTACCTTCCTGAATCCATTGGAACAGGAGCTGCAGTCCTCGTCGTCCTATACCGTTGGCAAATCACACGCCATCAACAACGAAGGCAGCTACGAACGGCGCATCCATGCTGTTAATTTTGCGCTGGATAACGATGACGGCGCCCGCACGCGTCATTACGACGAGGCAGACCTGATTCTCGTCGGCGCCTCTCGCAGCGGCAAGACGCCCACCTGCCTGTATCTGGCCCTGCAATATGGTGTAAAGGCGGCCAACTATCCCATAACCGAGGAAGATCTGGACGACCAGCAAATGCCAGCTGCGCTACGGCCTCACAAGGAGAAAATTTTTGGGCTGACCATCGAGCCGGAGCGGCTGGCAACCATCCGCAACGAACGCAGACCGAACTCCCGTTATTCATCCATGAAGCAGTGCATGCATGAAATTGAGGAAATTGAGCTGATGTACCGCCGGGAACGAATTCCTTACCTCAACACAACCGCGTATTCCGTGGAGGAAATCTCTACGCGCATCATGGTCAGCACCGGGCTTAAACGGAACCGATAGAGCAGATAACAAAAAGGCCGACGCCCTCTCCCTTAATGAGCGTCGGCCTTCCGTTTTCGGATGCTTTCAGGTGCCTTATAGCTCCTGGATTTCCAGCCCCAGTTTTTCAGCGGTATCACGATTTTCGAAGCTGGTGACAACCGCCACACTGGCGCTGTCCGGCTTCAGCCACTCGTGGGCCACTCGTTTCATATCATCCAGGGTCACCGCCAACACCCGTTCCCGGAAACGCGCACGCTGCTCGGGCGTCCGGCCGAACAGACGATTGTGGAAGGCATGGCGGGCTGCACCAGCTGGTGACCGTGGGCGATCCAGTTGCCCGATCACGCCGAGAATGGATTCTTCCAGCTCCTGAGGATCGTGCTGCTCGGTCTGCAGCCACTCCAAGGCGTTATCAAAATCCTCCAACGTCTCGCCCAACCGGGGATCGCGGTATGAAAAGAAACGGAACGTGCCGTTCACGCTGTCCTGGCCAGCTCCACCGCCATAGGCGCCACCCTTTTCACGGATCGCCCGGTGCAAGTAGCCGTTGCGCAGGAAACCACCCAAAACGGTCAGTGCCGCTGCGTCCGGGTGGTCGATTGCAACCGTGCTGTAGGCTTTGGCGCAGAAGTTCACCTGGGTTGACGTTAACCACGCCTGACGCGCCTGATAACTGACGGGCTCAAGCTTCCAGGCTGCTTGCTCTCCCGCACCGGAGTCGCCCCAAACGGTCTTCATTTCCGTCAGCATCGGGTCCAGCTGTTCTTCCTCACCGATCAGCAGGAATTGACGGGACTGGTTCCGAATACGTTCGTGCAGTGCTGCAAGCCGCTCACAGAATCTGTCGAGCTCGGCCGGTTCGCTGAGGGACTTATCCAGCGCCTTGACGCCACGGATAGCTTCCAATCCCCCAAGACGGAACGACAGCCACGCACCCGGGCTGATTCCCTGCGATGCCGCCCCCATGGCCAACGCATGGCCACTGCCAGTAACCGCCTGCTCGCGGCGGGAACGAATCTGGGCAATCAGCTCCCGCACCCGCTCCTTCTCATCAAAGCGGGCGCCATTAAAGACGTCGTTCAGGAGGCGAGTCAACGCCTCGCGGTTTCGAGCCAGCGCCTTGCCATTAAAGACGATATAACCCTCAAGATCCTGAACATCGTCGATTTTTCCCTTGGCGGAGAAGGACGCACTGATGCCACCGGATTCCGCCGAAATACGATCCTGCATCTGCAGGTAATCCAAGTCGCCGCAACCCACTTCCGGAATCAGGGTGGTGTAGTACGGCAGCAACAACAGTTCTTCCTCGGTCAGGTTCGGTACCGGCAGGATCACCTGCTCGTACACCAGACCATTGGTGCCACGGGCATAAATGGTCGCAGGCATGTCGCCGGCGAACCGCGCCTCGGGTTCCGGCAACTGCAGGGGAACATCGGTCAGGTCAACCTTCGGCAGGATGGAATCGTCGTCTTTCCGTGTCTGCCGTTCTTCCAGGGCCTGGGCGCGCTCGATAATCTGGCGAACCTCTTCGTCAGTCAATGAGGCCTTGCGGCGGGCAAGGGCATCGCGAATTGCCGCCTGGCGACGACTCTCCAGCTTGTCATCCGGACGCAGCGTGAGGGTAACGCGGTGCGGATTTTCCAGCAGTTTGCGGCGGATCAGGCCGGGCACATACTGAGGATCACGGATTTTTTCCCGCATATCAGCCAGGACCGGCTCCAAATCCAGGAGCTCAACCGGATCGCCGCCATGGACCATCGGCGAAATCGCGGTCATGATCAGTTGCAGGCCATACGGGAAGCTATCGCCGGCAATCTCGCGCTGATGCAATTCCAACTGGTGCAAAATGGCTTCCAGGCGATCCTCACTGACGCCCTCTTCCACTACCTTCGCCAACGTCTGTTCGATCAGCGCTTCAAGGTCGTCCTGCCTCTCCGGGTCACTGCCCTCAATGCCGCAGACAAAGGTCATTTCACGGTTGGAGTCTTCCAGGCCGCACATCGGAGACGGCGAATGACCAATATCGGTGGTTTCCAGCGCCCGCATCAGGGGCGACGCACTGTTTTCCAGAAGAACACTGGCCAGCAGCTGCCCCTCCAGGTTTTCCTGCAGGTCAAAGCTGTGTCCCAGCAACCAGCCCATCACGATATGGGTCTTGTGGCCGGTTTCCTCGCCCTCACTGACGGCGTAACTCTGGTCGACGCGCACCGGCGAGAACATCCGCTTCTCATCACGTACCGGCAGCTCCACATCCAGACGATCAAACCGCTTCAGAGCCAGCTCCTCGAAGCGTTCATGATGCTCGTGAGCTGGAATGTCCCCGTAGGTCGCAAAGATCGCATTGCTGGGATGGTAGTGATGACGGTAGAAGCGCAACAGGTCGTCGTAGCTCAGATCTACAATGTGGTCTGGCTCACCACCACTGTTGTAGTGGTAGGTGGTGGTCGGGAACAGGTGGCTGGACAGGTTCTGCCACAGCTGTGACGTGGGCGCACTCATGGCGCCTTTCATTTCGTTGTAGACCACACCGCGGTAGACCAGGTCGGTGGACGGATCGTCTGGCGTATCGAATTCGAGGCGATGCCCTTCCTGCGCAAAGTCCAGCGGGTCCAGAGAGGAAAAGAACACCGAGTCCAGATAAACCGTCAACAGGTTGTCGAAATCCTTGCGGTTCATGCTGGCGAAGGGATAAGCCGTCCAGTCACTACTGGTAAAGGCATTCATAAAGGTGTTCAGGGACCGGCGAATCATCATGAAAAACGGATCGCGCACCGGAAAACGCTCGCTGCCACACAGCGCCGTATGCTCCAGGATATGAGCAACACCGGTGGAGTCCATGGGAAAGGTTCGCAGGGCCACAAAGAACACGTTTTCGTCGTTATCCGCCGCCAGGTGCAAGTGGCGGGCACCGGTTTTGCGGTGACGGTATTCCTCGACCGTCACGTTCAGCGTGCTGATCCGGTGACTGCGAAGCTTTTCAAAGGCCGGATGGACGGTGTTTTCGATCACTGCAGCCATTCAAACTGTCCTGTCTTTAACTAAATGGGGATTGTAGGGTAACACGTACTTTCTATTATCATGCACTAACCAGAAGCGACAAGGCAGTACCCAACGCCATGACCACCGAACCCCACGAAATCCACACATCGGACGCTTCGCCAAAGTCGGCCAGATCCGCCCACCAGGCCGCCGGCAATCGCCGCGCCATCCACGCTCCGGAGGTGGCCGCCTATTGGGCCGAGCGCCGACGCTACCTGGAGCGCATACGCCGCGTTCCGGAAATAAGGCAGCGTTACTGGCGCGCCATCGGTATGTATCTGCTTCGCCGGGTGCTCTGGTCCTTTGGTTTCTTTCCGGTTTTCATCGCGTTCTGGGTGCCTTTTGTACTTTCCAGCTTCAACCCGGTGGTCATGGCGTCCGACCTGATCCCGTTGCTCGAAGGGTTCGTCGACGCCAACCCGGAAATTCAGGCAAACACCCTGAGCACGTTGGTCATCGCCTGGGCATCGATCGGGTTCTTTTTTCTGGTCTTCGATTTTGTGCTAACGCCGTTCAAATCCCCCTACGAATATGAAGCAGACGTCTACATGCGCTCCTGGGAACAGCTCAACCATGACCAGCTTCCGGACAAAGTGTGATTTGTCCTGCATTCTCGTGAACTTCAGTGACTTTGTGTTACATAACATTGCCCCAACTGGGTAAGATGAAGCGGTGCCATCCCTCATACCCGTTGACCAACGACGATGAAACGGGCGAAACATTGGCAGTTACACGAATGCAGAATTGAGAGGTTGTCCATGGTCGATTTCAGACCCCTCCTGTTTGTCAACGCACTGGCACTGATGCTTCTGGTGACGGCAGGCTTTGCGTCTGTCCGCGATGACCTGTCCAGGGGCATGAAACCGGTAGCCACCGCCCCGGACACCGAAGAGACCATTGCCCTTGCGTCCATGGATACCCCAGTGGACGCGCAGCGTTCGGACGAACTTTACCAGCCGAATAGCAGGGAAGACGTAGCCGAAAACGACCTCGAACTGCCCTTGGAAAACGATGCCCTGGCGGCATCCGGAGAGACGCCAGTCAACGGTTCCGAGACCGCGTCCGACGCCAACCGCATAAACGCAGAGCCTTTTTCCGCTCCCGACCTGCCGGAAGACCCCAAGATGCTGGCGATGGCAGAGCCAGTGTCTGCCATGCCGGAAACGGAGGCTCGGAGCGATGCGCCAGAGCCTCCCACAACCGGGCTGCTGATCCTGCGCTCCAATGTCGTCGGTGACAACGTCACCATCAATGGTAAGAACCACGGGGCCACACGGCTGGATCTGGAATTGGAGCCGGGCCAATACGACATCATCATCCGCAAGAAAGGTTACAAGCCCTGGCAACAGACCGTGGCTATCGCCGCCGGCAATGAGAAAACCCTGGTGGGCAAACTGGAGGCCTATACGAGGGTGGAGTACCGGGACGGCACCTGGGTTGGCGGCATCAAAACCGGCGATGGCACCTACGAAGACGCCGACGGACTCAGGTATGAGGGGCACTTCGTGGACGGCGAATTTGACGGTAAGGGCACCGCCTGGCTCCCGGACGGCAGCCGCTATGAAGGCGACTGGGAAAAAGGCCAGCGTCATGGCGAAGGCACCTGGCGTGACGCGGATGACACCCGCTACACCGGCCAGTTCCGCAATGACCAGTTTGACGGCCAGGGCACGCTCACCATGGCCAATGGCGACATTCTCACCGGACAATGGTCAGGCGGCAGGCTCAACGGGCATGGCTCGCTCACCACCTCGGACGGCATGCTCTATGTCGGCGGCTTCAAGGATGACGAATTCCATGGTGAAGGCACTCTTACCTACCCCGACGGGCGCCACTACGAAGGGGAATTCTCCAACGGCGAGTTCCACGGGAACGGCAAGGAAGTCTTCGCTGATGGAAAAAAATACGAAGGCCAGTATATTGAAGGCTCGTTCCACGGCAAAGGGCTGCTACTGAACCCCAATGGCAGTTCGATTGAAGCGACCTTCCGGTACGGCGAACCCTATGGACAGGTACGCCTGACAACGGCAGCCGGGGAGGTATTTACTGCCCGGACCAAGGAACCCGGTGTTTGTTATCGGGAGAAAAGCTACCGGGCCACCCAGTGCCCGACACTTGAAGGCTGGTAAACGCCGGCCCGATAACGAACACACACGCTGTAAAGGTTGAGGTTGTGACATGGCGATCAAGAATGCACTCCTGGTAGACGACTCGAAAGTGGCTCGATTTGCCCTGAGCAAACTGCTGGAAGGCCGGGACATGGAGGTGAACATGGCTGGCTCGGCAGAGGAGGCATTGGATTTTTTGAGCTCCCATCAACGTCCAGACGTGATTTTCATGGATCACCTTATGCCGGGCATGAACGGTGTGGAGGCCACCAAGGCCATCAAGGGCAACCCCGACACTGCCGCCATCCCCATCATTATGTGTACCTCCAAGAAATCGTCGTCGTTCATGGAGGAAGCCCGCAACTTCGGCGTTTACAACATTCTGACCAAGCCCCCACACACCGAGGGGCTTAGCCTCGTTCTCGACCAGCTCGACAGTGATGTGACCGAAGGCAATCTGCCCGAACCGCCGGAACTGGATGCCGAGCCAAATGAATTGGACGATGACATCCTCGACATTCCCTCCGATGCCTCCCTGGAAATGTCACCAAAAGCCGACGATGGGCTACACGCGAGCGACAACAGCGGCCCCCAGGTTGTCCCACTGACCAGCGATCTGATCGAACAGATCGCCCGCTCAGCGGTAAAAACCCACATTAACAACCGCCTGCACGAGTTACTCAGCTCGCTGTTCGACGAGCAGTTTGACCATCTTAAGCGGGTACTGGACGAATCCAGCAAAAAGCAGGAAACCGCGGTTGAGGAACGCCTGAACGCGGTGACCGAAATGATCGAAGAGCGCACCCGCAACCTGCGTGACGACGTGGCGGCGGAAGTTAACCTGAACCTGGGCCGGGAACTCGCTGACCTGCGCAAAGACCTCTCTCGCAATACCGGCTTCACCAGTGACCACATGGCGGAACTCAAGGATCACATCACCAGCGTACAAACCATTGATACCGAGTTCTGGCAGACCCTGCAATCCGAGGCCATCCAGCAGGCCCATGAAATTTCCCGGGAAACCGCGGAGGACATCGCCCAGCGCACCATTGACCTGTTCGTGGCACAACAGCGCTCCGCCACCTCTCGCATCTACACCGTCGGCCTGGCCGCCAGCCTTGGTATTTTTGCGGTGGGCATCGCCTGGCTTTCAGGGTTGTTCGCCTGAAGGCAGGACAACAAAACGACGGAAATACCGAGCCGGGTTACCCGGCTCGGTATTTCTGCTCTTAGCACTGACGACGTCTTCTCAATCCCGCTATCAGAACCCCGGTCAACCCCAACGCAAACAACGGAAGACTTGCTGGAGTCGGCACAGATGCCGTTGGAGGGACATCTGGAGTGTCCGGATTGTCCGGGTTGGTACCCGGATCACCCAGGAAAAAGCTGTCTATGCCCAGGTCGGCCCTTGGCCCAAAGGTACTATGCGCTATAACTTCAAGTGTCTGGATCTCAGCAGTCGCGGTAAAAATCATGGTTTCCCACATCCAATCCGCGATTGTGCCCAGGTCGGGCATCTCCATAGCAGAGGAATTCTGACTCTCTGTCCCAAAGATGATCTCCCAATAACCTCCTGCCTCGGAGAACGCGCTATTGCTTATACTCTGCTCAAAGGAAATCTCATACTGCTGCCCAATAACCAGCCCTTCGAGACCAACCTGCAAGGCACTCTCCACATAGGGCGATCCTGCTCGACCATCCCAGCCAATACCATGAAGAAAATCACCGCCGGTGCTGCTTGATTGCCAGGCGAAATTATTCATGGTTGTACCAGCATTGAACACATCCGGCGTACCCTCTGTTGTAGTCCAGCCGGGAGGCACATCACTGTTGAATGAGTTCGTATTGCCGGTATAACCTTCGAATCCACCGTTTTCAAAAGCGTCAAGTAACGCTGCAGACGAGTTGCCACTGGAAAAGAGTAACGCCGATGCCAGCAGGCAAGGCGTCAGTGAGTTTCTAGTCAGGTTATGCATGATTAACCCTCCATGCTTGATTTTGGCCTGGGAGCTCGATCAATGCCCAAACCACCACGGAGACAACGCCGAATCCCCAGCCTCCTCACATGACCAAAGCATAGCTCGCGCCAAAATCACAATTCATCGGAGTTTCATAGAGTAAGGGGTGTTTTCGATTTCTATCCGAGCGCTATATGCATAAAAACCTGACACCGTTGGGCCGCCCAGAGACAGATCCTCTGCACCTGCAATGCCTTAATCGTAGCGGATTCGCTTCCAATCCTCTGGCGTATCCACATCGGATTCAACACCCTTGATGGCAAGTGTCCTGGCCTGATGACGAGTCAGTATACGAGCCGCACCGCGATCACCCTCCAGCATCATTATCTCTTTCCATAGGCGCCTGGGTATGTAGGCGGGAGCGCCGGGATTACCGTAGATATCTGCCGCAATCGGCTCACTCACCTCTTGCCTCGCACAAAATGCCAGAGAGCGAAGATCAGACTCCGAAACTAACGGTTGATCAAGAAGAGTGACAAATACGCCCTTGGCTCGTGGGCCCATAGTCTGGAGCCCGGATTTCAATGAAGCAGCCATCCCAAATACCCAATCAGGCGTGTAACACCAGGCAGAGGGCTGATTACGACATCGATACCGTACCAAGGGGTATCCAGAACCAGAGACAACCGTAACGTTCGCTCCCAATTGCTTGGCCTGGGACACAGCGTGATCCATTAACGTGCCATCATTGAATTTAAGTAGCGCCTTCGGCCTTCCCATACGCCTGGAGGCTCCTGCCGCCAGGAGTAGAACAGGAAAAGCGTGGTAATCGGAACCGGCAATAGTGTGCATTTGTACTTGGGTCTCCTCGCTACCCCTGACGCAAGTCATACAAGGCTGCTAGCGTTGGCGGATTTTTGCTAGAATCTGCGCATCAATCAACCTTTTCTTGCCAGGCCCCTCCGATGAATCACCTTTTCGTAGACAATCTAACGGTTATCGACTTCGCCTACCTGGATGCTTCCAGAGGGCTCGTCGGTGAAAGCTGGATTGTGGATGTGGTGCTCGGTGGCGAACTGGATGACCAAGGCATGGTGTTTGATTTCAGCAACGTCAAACGCACCATCAAGCGGGTCATCGACGAGCGCGTGGACCACCGGCTGGTGATCCCAAGAGCCTATAAGGGGCTTGAGTGGAATGAGGATGAGCCAGACAGCTTCACCTGGCATCTGACCGACGGCACCCGGATTCTTCATCGGTCCCCGGACGAAGCGGTGGTGTGGCTGTCGTCTGACCGTGTAGTGCCATCTGCCGTTGCCCGGCTGTTGGAGCAGGAGTTACGGGCAGTCTTGCCGGCAAACGTGACGGATGTGGATATTGCGTTACGTGAAGATGTGATTGAAGGGGCCTACTACCACTATGTTCACGGCCTGAAGAAACACATGGGTAATTGCCAGCGAATCGCCCATGGGCATCGCTCGCCTATTCGGATCGACCGCAATGAGCACAGAGACCGGGATCTTGAGAACCAATGGGCCAAACGGTGGCAGGATATCTATGTGGGCTCCGAGGAGGACGTAACCCAACGCTGGGTGGCCGAGGATGGCACAGCGTACGTCACCTTTGAATACGAGGCGAATCAGGGGGAATTTGCGCTGACGTTGCCGGAGAGCCGGGTTTATATGCTGGATTCGGACACCACAGTGGAGCTTATTGCGGCGCACATTGCCGGACAGTTGAAATCCGAGTTTCCGGAGGACGCCATTCGTGTCAAGGCCTATGAAGGCGTCGGAAAAGGGGCTATAGCGTCCCGCTGACATTTCCTTCAGACACAAAAAAACCGCCCGAAGGCGGTTTTTTTGATGGCTTACCGGCGGACTAAACCGGTTGAGCCGTATTGGCGTCCCCTAGGGGGTTCGAACCCCTGTTGCCGCCGTGAAAGGGCGGAGTCCTAGGCCACTAGACGAAGGGGACTAGAAATTGGTGGAGCCAAGCGGGATCGAACCGCTGACCTCAACACTGCCAGTGTTGCGCTCTCCCAGCTGAGCTATGGCCCCTCAACGGCTGCGTATATTAAGGATCGACCCTTGGGGCGTCAACCTTTTTTCCAACGTTTTTTCAGTTTCGTGAACATCCCTGTTCTGGTCGCTTACTAATTCAACAGATTGGTTATTCCGCCAGCAATGCCGCGTATTCTTTTTCCACCCGCTTGGTTTCCTTCTTGGAGAATCCACCCATTACCTCAAGAGCATGGCGCAGGCGAGACCGGGTCATGTCCGGACCAAGGATAGCCATGGAGTCCATAACGGACCAGGAGTTAGGGGTACCGGCGACAGCGACGAAGATGGCGAACATGAAATCACCCATCTTCAGCTCCATGGCTTTGGCCAGAGCTTTAACGTCGGCAAAGATATTCTCTTTGCTCCAATGGCGCTGGGCTTCAAGCTTCCACAGGGTAAACTGGAGCACCCGCTTGACCTGGCTTTCATCCAGCTTGTTGTGACCGAAGTCTTCCGGCTTGAGGTTGAGCATGCCGGAGAACATGAACGAGGCCATCGGCGATACATCACTGAACACTTCCGCCCGGCCCTTGATGTGAGGCACCAGATCCCGCAGCGCCTGCTCGTTGAACCACCAGTGGCGCATGCGCTCGACGAACTGGTCGTCGCTGAGTTCGTCACGGATCCACTGACCGTTGAGCCAGCGCAGCTTTTCCACGTCGAAAACCGGGCCGCCCAGGGAAACCCGCTGGATGTCGAAGTTTTCGATCATTTCATCCAGGGTGAATTTCTCGCGCTCATCCGGCATGGACCAGCCCATACGGCCCAGGTAGTTGGTAACCGCTTCCGGCAGGAATCCCATGCGCTCGTAGAAGTTGATGCTGGTGGGGTTCTTGCGCTTGGACAGCTTGCTCTTATCCGGATTGCGCAGTAGCGGCAGGTGGCACAGTACCGGCATGTCCCAGCCAAAGTATTCGTACAGCAATTTGTGCTTGGGCGCAGAGTTGATCCACTCTTCTCCACGCAACACGTGGGTGATTTCCATCAGGTGATCGTCAACCACATTGGCCAGGTGGTAGGTGGGCATGCCGTCGGATTTCAGCAGGATCTGACTATCTACCTGGGACCAGTCGATTTCGATGGTGCCGCGTAGCATATCGTCGATTTCACAAACGCCGTCTTCCGGTACTTTCATCCGGATAACATAGGGGTCACCAGCATCCAGGCGACGCTTGACCTCTTCCTCAGTCAGCTCCAGATTGCCCTTGATACCTGGATTCAGGCCCTGAGCCTTACGCTCTTCGCGAATGGCATCCAGCTCTTCAGGTGTGCGGAAGCAATAAAACGCATGCCCCTGGGTGACAAGGTCCAACGCGTATTGACGATACGAATCCTTCCGCTCTGATTGCCTGTAGGGACCATGGGGGCCACCTACGTCAGGGCCTTCGTCCCACTCCAGCCCAAGCCAGCGCAAGGCATTCAGGATGTCCTGTTCAGACTCCTGCGTACTGCGAACCTGATCCGTGTCTTCAATCCGCAGGATGAACTGGCCACCGTGCTGACGGGCGAAGCACAGGTTAAACAACGCCACGAAGGCGGTGCCAACGTGGGGATCACCGGTGGGAGACGGTGCGATTCGGGTACGTACGGTCATGAAAACATCCTGATGGTGTCAGCCTGAAAAAGGCTATGCATTAAAAGCCACGCATTATACCGGCCACAGCCGGATTTCGCATGGTCAGGCGATCGCCCTCTTCATTCGCCGCTCGTATTGTTATATTATAACGTACCATTGATTTTCCAGAGTCTCAGTCACATGACCACTAGCCGCTTTACAGGCCTCATCGCATTGGGTGCCGCCACACTCCTGGCATCCACCAGCACCCTGGCAAGCACCCAGGTTGTCACCTCCCTCAAGCCCATCGAACTGCTGGTGAAAGCCATAGCCGCTGACGATGTGGAAATCACCACGCTGGTTCAGCCTGGCGCCAGCCCGCACAACTACTCAATGAAACCCTCACAGCGCAGGGCACTGGAAGCTGCTGACGCCATTTTTTGGGTGGGCCCTGAGATGGAAACCTTCCTGACCCGACTGCTCGGCGGAAGCGAGTTCCGGGATCGCACCTATTCACTCATGCACGGCGAAAACGTGCCGGAAGTGCAGTCAGACAACAATCACGGTGACCATGACGAACATGAACATCACAACCACCATGACGACCATGAAGAATCAGGCGGTCATGACGACCATCACCACGACCACGGCTCCGGAGAGGATCCGCACATTTGGCTGGATCCGGCCCTGGCGGTTGAGATGGCGCGGGATATTCACCGGGTACTCGCAACCCTGAAAAGTGCAGACACCCACGTGCTTGACGCCAATCTGGCGCGTTTCGAGCAGGCTATGGCCGAGACCGAGACAGCGATCAATCGACGCCTGGATCCTGCTCGCGACATTGATCTCTTCACATACCACGACGCATTCACCCGCTTCGTGGGACACTACAACATGAACCTGGAAGGCATTCTGACGCTGAACCCGGAACTGTCTCCAGGTGCCGGCCACATCGCAGAAGTCCAGGAAAAACTGCGCAACGCCAATCAACCCTGCCTGCTGACTGAGCCTCAGTTCAACCGTCAATGGTGGCGCTCAATCACCGAAGGTCTGGACATAACATTCAGTACCTGGGACCCGCTCGCCACCGATATTGAAACCGATCAAGACGGCTACATCACTTTTCAACAGAGCCTTGCAGACGCTGTGCTCAAGTGCTTACCAGAGGATGCCAAGTAGAAGGGGAATAGTCACCATGGCCAGCAAGGTCTGGCCACTGATGATGCCCGCCATCAAGGGCGCGTCACCACCAAGCTGGCGCGCCAGGATGTATGAAGAAGTGGCTGTTGGCAGCGCTGCCAGCAGTATGGCCACCTGAACCATCATCCCTTCCAGGCCCAGCAGCAGTGCCAACCCTGCCGTAAGCAGCGGGAAACCTACCAGCTTTGCCATCGAGGACACCAGGAATGGCATGGAGGCGCCGCGTAGCGCCTTTAGCTGCAGGCCAGCACCCACCGTCATCAAACCCAGCGGCAACGCAAGGTCACTTAATGGCTCGAGAATACCTGCCACCAGTGGATGGAAGCCAATCTGAAAATAGCTCCAGAACATCCCAACCACCGAACCAATGATCAGAGGGTTGGAGACGACAGCCTTGAATACGGGCTTCAGCTTCACCGCACCCTGCCCCGCCACCACGGAGAACATCAGGATGCAAAGCAGGTTCAGCAACGGTACTTTCACTGCCACGGCAATGGCAATCAGCGACAGGCCGTCATCCCCAAGCAACATACCGGCTGTTGCCAGGGCCACGTAGGAATTGAAACGGATACCGCCCTGAAATACCGAGGAAAATACCGGCCCCGGCCAACGCCAGAGCCATTGCAGCGCAATGAGCAACAGGGTCATTGCGGCCAGCATGGCAACGATCAAAATGAGGATATCGCCGTAGGCTGACGCTGGCATCTGAGCCTGGCCCAACTTGAAGATCAACATCGCCGGGAAAAGGACGTAGTAGGTGAAGCGCTCCGCCTGGGGCCAAAAGTCGCCCCCTGGAAAATGCCAGCGCCGGAACAGATAACCCAACAAAATCAATACAAATACAGGCACCAGCGCCTGAACCATTACTGGCATATAAATAGCGTTCCGCAGATGTTAGTAACGCCGTATCGTATTAGAAAGCTCAATGGCATGCATCTAAATAGCGCTTAGTGCGAAATGTGATGCTTTTTGCGACATACGTCCCAGGACAGCCGGCCCGCGCTTGTCGCCTGATCAACCAATAAATACCCTAAGATCGCTAATTATCTGAAAAAAGGATGCTTTCAATGTTCCGCCGTGGATGCCTGATTATCGTCACACTTGCCTCGTTTAACGCCCTCGGCGAGACAACGGCGGGTAACAAGGCAAAAACCACTCCCTCCACTCTCGGCGCCGGCTTTTCAGCTATGACGGAAGACGATCTAATGAATGCCAATGCAGGCCTTGGCAACATGGATGCACTGCAACAAAATTTCGATCAGACAGCGGGTGCTCCCTTGCGTGATCAAACCGGGACAAGTCCACAGCCATTGAATATTAGTGGCCCCACCCTTTCGTTGCCGGCATTTGGTTCCGAACAGATGCAGCAAAGGTACATTGAAAAGGCCACCAACCACCCGCGTTGATCGTCTGGGATGTGATCCGGACCAAAAGCAGACTACTGACGCCAGAGTTTTCTTAACACACGCCGGGTCAGGGACGTGGGCGCGGATTTGGCGATGGGCCACAATGCCCGGAACTGCATGGAAACTGGTCGGTGCAGACGTGGCTGCTCGACCTGAGCCCACACCTGTGCTGCAACGACGTCCGGAGTCAGGTTAACACCCAGGCGCTCAAATAAACGGGATCCCTGCTCGTTCTGCTGCACCATGCCGGTATTCACGAACGGAGGCATCAGATCACACACGCGGATATCGTGTGGCTCCCATTCAATATCCAGAGCCTCGGTCATCGCACGTACGGCGTGCTTGCTGGCGGAGTAAGACGCGAAGTCCGGAATCCCATAGGCGGCAGATGCCGAGCTCATGTTCACCACCTGGGCACCCGGCGTTGCCTTCAGATACGGGAAGGCGCCGTGCAGAACCGTCATCAGCCCAATCACATTGACCTCTACCACGGCCCGATGCGCGGCCAAATTGATCTTCTCGAACGGGCCGACTTTCAGAATGCCGGCATTATTGTGAAGCAACCTCAACCGGCCACCCGTACGACTGGCAAAGTCTGCCAGGCCCTGCCTGACCGATGTCTCGTCCACCACGTCCATAATGTGGGTACTGCACCGCTCATCCCCAAGCTCACTCTCAAGCGATGCCAGGGCCGCCTCATCCCGGTCAGCAGCACCGACAAACCATCCCTTGGAGGCGAAAAGACGGGCGGTCTCCCGGCCAATACCGGCGGCAGCGCCAGTGATAAAAATGCAGTTGTTCATGAGGCAACCCTGTCTTTGTTATCGATCGAATGTGGATGATCTCAGGAAGTTGACGACAAAGATTGGCCAACAGGGCCATCTTCAGCATGCTCACGATAAAGTGCTCCACCCAATGCCATAAAGTAGCCTTCAAACGCGTCGTTGATTCGCTGGCGCTGCTTTCCTTCCGGATAAAGACCTGCCCTGGCCTCGTCAGAGTAGACGGTCCCCCTGACCAGAAAATTGCTCTGCGGCTGACTGTCTTCAACAAACGCTTCAAATGCCCGGGCACAGAGTTCTTCAGGCCTCGCGTGATAAAGCACCTTCATCTGCGTATCCGCCCGCTTCGAACACTGAAACAACGAACTGGGGCTGGTGCCATCCTCATTCAGCAAGATGGCCTGAAAACAGGCGCCCAATCGTTTGTTGAGAGGATGCTCCTTCTGGTCAGCGCTATCCAGCCAACCACTGGACGCGAATCCGCCACTCCCCAGGCGGCGGAACGCCTTATGCCCCATGTAATGATCGAAAGCGTGAAACCATTCGTGGGCCAGGCTTCCTGCCCCCGCATTCTTCGCAAGCGCCAATTGTCGGGTTGCAGGGATGTAGTGCGCGGCAACGCCCGGCCGGCCGCCGATCCCGTACTGCAACCCCAGTGATCCACGCAACGAGATCAGATGTTCCGGGCCCTGGAGGATACTCATAAGATCGCACAAAGCCTCATAGAACCTGCCTGCCGCCCGGTCCCGTTCAGGCGGTGTAACCCAACGACCCACTTCAATGCTCCGGAATTCGAACCGGCGCCTAACGTCAACAAAAGATACCGGGCCTTGTCCAGTCATGACGGATCCACCTGCCTGGTTGAAATTTTGAAAGGCCGAATCGAGCATGCCTTCGACCCAATACTGATTATTCATACAGTATTTTGTCGCGCATTGATCGCCACGTCAACGACTCGTGAATCCAGTCGCGACATCCGTGTTTACACTACCTTTCGCACACCCCCTCACGCCAAAAGGTGCGTTTTCCTGATAAACTGTGCCCCCTCGAATCACTTGTGAACGGTATAACTGAGCAGTCAATGAACATGAACGCGCCCCAGGAAACTCCCACTCTGAAGCCCTCCCGCCGCTTCTGCGTGGCCCCGATGATGGACTGGACCACCAGCCATTATCGCTATCTGGCGCGCCAACTCAGCCGGCACACCCTGCTCTACACCGAAATGGTCACGACCGGCGCACTGATCCACGGTGATACCGCTCGATTTCTGCGGCACGACCCGACGGAATACCCGCTGGCGCTGCAACTGGGTGGCAGCAATCCGCAGGAACTGGCCCATTGCGCCAAACTGGCTGAACAGTACGGGTTTGATGAAGTAAACCTGAACGTGGGCTGCCCCAGCGACCGGGTACAGAACAACATGATCGGTGCCTGCCTGATGGCACACCCCGATAAAGTGGCTGAGGGCGTGCAGGCAATGATCGCCGCCACCAGCCTGCCGGTAACCGTCAAACACCGTATCGGGATTGATGGCCGTGAATCCTGGGATGACCTTTGTGAGTTTATCGAGAAGGTATCCCAGGCCGGTTGTCGTACCTTTATCGTGCATGCCCGGATTGCCGTTCTCGAAGGTCTAAGCCCAAAAGAGAACCGGGACATACCCCCGCTGAAATACGACTGGGTTTATCGCCTTAAAGCCCGCTACCCGCATCTTGAGATCATCATTAACGGTGGTATCAAGACCTTTGCCGAATGCCGGGAGCACCTCGAACATACCGACGGCGTCATGCTGGGGCGCGAGGCCTACCATAACCCCTGGCTGCTGGCTGGCGTGGATACCGAGTTTTTCGGGCAGCCCATGCCGATTTCTTCACGGCACGAAGCATTACGAGCTGTATTACCATTCATTCAGAGTGAACTGGACCGTGGCGTTTACCTCAGTCACATCTCTCGTCACCTGATGGGCCTGTTCCACGGGCAGCCCGGGGGTCGCCAGTTCCGGCGCTACATCAGTGAGAACGCCCACAAGCCCGGGTCCGGCATTGAAGTCATCGAACGGGCCATGGCGAAAGTTCCCGAGCCTGCCGAGGCCACGGTAGTGCCAGCCTGAGCACCTTGTTACCTTAATACTGCCTTGTTCCTGTCAGAGCGGCCCGTTATTGTAGGCGTATGACCCAAAGTGCCCGCCAAACGGGCGATCAATAACAAATCGATCAGGATGACAGGACGAATGACCAGCAAGCTCGAACAACTGAAAGCCATGACCACGGTGGTTGCAGACACCGGGGACCTGGAGGCCATTGCCCAGTGGAAGCCGGAAGACGCCACCACCAATCCGTCGCTTCTTCTCAAGGCCGCGGCATCCGAGGCCTACCGCCCGATGCTGGACGAAGCCGTGGCAGCCGCCCGCAAACACGGCGGTTCCGATGCGGAGCAGCTGACCTACGCGACTGACATACTGGCCGTACTCGCAGGCAAGCAGATTCTCGGGCGCATACCTGGCGTGGTTTCAACCGAAGTGGATGCCCGGTTGTCCTTCGATACCGATGCCACCCTCACCCGCGCACGTCGCCTGGTCGAGCTGTATGACCACCTCGGCATGGATACCAGCCGGGTGCTGATCAAGATTGCGTCCACCTGGGAAGGCATTCGCGCCGCTGAACAGCTGGAGAAAGAGGGTATACACTGCAACCTCACCCTGCTGTTCTCTTATATCCAGGCCGCTGCCTGCGCCGATGCCGGCGCCTTCCTGATCTCGCCGTTCGTGGGCCGTATCCTGGACTGGCATCTGGCTGCCACGGGGCGTGATGCCTTCCCGGCGGCAGAAGACCCCGGGGTCCAGTCGGTAACCCGCATCTACAACTACTACAAGGCCAATGGCTACAAGACGGTGGTGATGGGGGCCAGTTTCCGCAACACCGGCGAAATCGAAATGCTGGCTGGTTGTGACCGCCTGACCATCAGTCCGGCCCTGCTTCAGGAGCTGGAGAACGACTCCGGCGCGCTGACACGCCAGTTGTCGGCAGAGGGCGCAAAGAGCTCAGACAGGCCAGGCGACATTGATGAGCGCCTGTTCCGCTGGGAGTCCAATGAAGATGCCATGGCCACGGAAAAACTGGCCGATGGCATACGTCGTTTTACCAATGACCAGATAGAGCTTGAAAACCGCGTCCGCCGGCTGTCCCAGGCCGCCTGACGCCAGCCACCACCGGGAGGAGATTCCTGACACCATGATTGAGCGCCTGAAAAGCCTGTTTGGCTCGCCCGAAGATGAACCGACACAACCTGACAGCCACCAGCTTGCGGTGGCCGCCACGGCGCTGATGGTGCAGCTGTCCAGGGTCGACAACGATCAGGATGACGAAGAACTGAAGACGATTGTCAACTTTGCGGTTGAAGCGCACCAGGTCACCCGTGACGAAGCCGAAGAGATCCTTCAGGATGCGCTCAACCAGGCAGACGACGCCACTTCCCTTTATGAGTTTACCGGCCTTATCAACGAGCAGTTGAGTCAGGAAGAAAAACAGGCACTTCTTGAAAGCATCTGGCGGGTTGCATTTGCTGACGGCCGAATTGACAAGTACGAGGAACACCTTATTCGCCGCATGTCGGATCTGCTGCATCTTAACCACAGGGAGTTCATGCAGGCCCGCCATCGTGCTGAAGGCGCTGACTGAACCTCAAGGAGCAAGTATGTTAGCCATTCTCCACCCGGATACCGCGCTGGACAGTGAAGCCTATCGCCAAACCATGCATTTTCTGGAGAACCTGCCAGGGGTATCGGTCAGGGTGCATGAAGTCCAGGGTGCCAAGCAGCGTCTGACAGAGGTGTACCTGTTGGGCGACACCAAATCCCTGGACAAGGACGAGATCGAGGCCCTGCCTGCCGTGGAGCGCGCGATACGCATCTCCGACGACTACCGGATTCTGGGGCGGCACAAGGACGACAAGCGCCAGAGTGGCTTTACCTATAACGGCGTGACCTTCGACCAGTCCAACCTGAACATTTTCGCCGGCCTGTGCGCCGTCGACGTGCCAGAGCACGTGGAGCAGATGATGCAGGCCCTTGAGGACAATGGCCAGGTTTGCACCCGCATGGGCGCCTACAAGCCCCGGACCAACCCGTATTCCTTTCAGGGCCACGGCAAGGGTTGCCTGCCCTGGGTGTTTGAGAAAGCCGGCAAACATGGCATCAAGGTGATTGCCATGGAGATCACCCACGAGAGCCACATTGAAGAGATCGACCATTGCCTGGAGCAACTGGGGCGCCCTACCGGTGTCATGCTGCAGGTAGGCACGCGCAACACGCAAAACTTTGAGTTGCTCAAAGCCATTGGCCGCCAGAGCACTTACCCGGTGCTGCTTAAACGCGGCTTCGGCATCACCCTGAATGAATCTTTGAACGCGGCCGAATACCTGGCCAGCGAAGGCAACGCCAATGTGATTTTCTGCCTGCGTGGTATGAAGACCGAAGCTGGGCAACCCCACCGCAACATGGTGGACTTCGCCCATGTCCCGGCGGTAAAGCGTCTTACCCGCATGCCGGTATGCGTTGACCCATCCCACTCAGTCGGCAGCCGCGAACGCGCACCCGACGGCGTCCTGGATGTCATGCACGCAACCGCACAGGGCGTGATAGCGGGCGCCAACATGGTACTGGTGGACTTCCACCCGAAGCCGGAGAAAGCCTTGGTGGATGGCCCTCAGGCCCTGCTGATGCGGGAACTACCGGCGTATCTGGAAGACATTCAGCTGTGCCACGACACCTGGAAGCAACGCCAGCAAATCTATAACCGTCTGAAGGAATCTTCTGCAGAATGATCGTGTATGGACACAGGGGCGCTAAGGGGGAAGCCCCCGAAAATACCCTGGCCGGTTTTACCCACGCCTACCGCCACGGGGTTCGGCACTTTGAGCTTGACCTGGTTCTATCAAAAGATGGTATGCCAATGGTCATTCACGACCTGACCGTTGATCGCACAACCGGACAGGAAGGCAACGTTGCCAACTACACGGCATCCGAACTGGCAGACATGGACGCCCGGCGCAACACCACAGCCTGGCCGCGGAAAGCAGGCATTCCCACTCTGGAGGCGTTGCTCAACGAATTCCCGGAGTTCGAGCACCTGCAACTGGAGGTAAAGAAAGACAACCGTCACCGACTGAATATTCTGTGCAATCGCCTGACAGAAATCATTCAACGTCGCGATCTTTACAAGCGGGTGGTCATTACCTCCTCCGACAGCTGGTTCCTGCAGGAAGCCCGCCGCCGGGACCGCAAGGTGCGGATCGGACTCGTAACGGACCGGAAGTTTCCGAGACCGGTCAATACCGCAGCCCGTTTGCACTGCGATTTTCTCTGTATCGGCTGGCGTATCTGCACCAGTGCCATCGTTGACGATGCCCACAGGCGCGGCATGCACGTATCCACCTGGACGGTAAACCGCATTCACGACATGGTTCAGCTTGAAGCCAAGGGCGTCGATAGCATCATCACCGACTATCCGACAAGCACGCGGATGTTCTTCGACAACCGCGCGAAAGCAGCTCTCCACCTTCCAACGCCCCAGGAGAGCGCGGAAAGCACGGACAGCACTCGGCCCGCAATCAGCAGCTAGAAAATCCGATTGAGACCGTTGAGCGCCGCTACCCGATAAGCCTCAGCCATGGTCGGGTAGTTAAAGGTCGTATTGATGAAATAGTTCAGGGAGTTGGCCTCGCCTTCCTGATTCATGATGGCCTGGCCGATGTGAACGATTTCTGCGGCCTGGTCGCCAAAACAGTGAATCCCCAGCAGTTGACGGGATTCGCGGTGAAACAGGATCTTGAGCATGCCCACCGGGTCCCCGGTGATCTGGGCCCGCGCCAGGTCCTTGAAGAACGCCTGCCCCACTTCGTAGGGAACCTTGGCTTCGGTTAGTTCCCGCTCGGTTTTACCCACCGAGCTGATCTCCGGCAGGGTATAGATACCCGTCGGCACATCCGATACCAGCCGGAAATAGTCGTCCTTCACGATGTCGGAGGATGCAGAGCGCCCCTGATCGTAGGCGGCGCTGGCGAGGCTTGGCCAGCCAATCACATCACCGGCTGCGTAGACATTCTCCACTTCAGTCCGATAATGGTCGTCAACCGCCAACTGTCCACGGCCGTTGGGCGTCAGACCGATGTTGTCCAGGCCCAGCTTTTCGGTGTTGCCGCTACGGCCATTGCACCAGAGAAACGCATCCGCACGGATTTTCTTGCCGGACTTCAGCGACAGCACGACCCCGTGATCATCACCATCGACCGATTCATACTCCTCGTTGTGTCGAACCAGCACACCGTTATTGCGCAGGTGATAACTCAGAGCATCCGAAATCTCATCGTCCAGGAACGTGAGCAAGCGGCTTCCCGGGTTGATCAGGTCCACCTTCACACCCAGGCCGGCGAAAATCGAGGCGTATTCCGAACCAATGACGCCCGCTCCATAAATAATCAGCGTGCGGGGCGTGTGGGACAGATTCAGAATGGTATCTGAGTTGTAGATGCGATGGTGACGGAAGTCTACATCCGGCGGAAGGTACGGACGAGAGCCCGTTGCAATAATGGCCTGCTTGAAATGCAGGACTTCATGGGATTTATTACCCCGTATCTCGAGCCGGTTGCTATCGATAAAACTGGCACGGCCGTTAATCAGATCCACGCGGTTCCGTGCATAGAACTGGGTTCTCAACTTGACCTGCTTGCCGATCACCTTCTGTGCATTCTGCAAAACACGGGGAAAAGAAAACCAGCGTGGCTCGCCGATATCACGGAACATCTGGTTGGTATTAAAGGTGATGATCTGCTTGACCGAGTGACGCAACGCTTTGGAAGGAATAGTGCCCCAGTGGGTGCAGTTACCGCCAACCGTGGGTTTATCTTCGATGATTGCGACACGCTTGCCGTGTTTCGTCGCATTCATCGCTGCACCTTCTCCCGAAGGGCCTGCGCCGATAACGACGACGTCGTAATGATGTTCTGCCATTCTGCAGTGACTCCTTATCTACGTCGTGAGGGAGCCTCTGAAAAGACCCTGCAGGCACGCACTGGCAGGGCGCAGGCGCTTTTCAGAAGCTCCCGGAATTTTTATAGGTTGGTGGACGCCGGATCAGCGGTCGTCTGAGCGGGAGGCGTCATACGTCAGTGCCTCCGCGGACTTGCCGTCGTTGGCAAGACGTTCGTTTTCTTCTTCACACTTCTGGGTGTTGCCGCCACAGATATCACAGGACTTGCTGATACCCATGGCACCAATGCCACCGCAAGTGCCACTGATCGGCTTGCGGCCGAAAATTACCCCGACGGACATCGCTGCAACCAGCAGCACGACAATCATCAGGACCAGCAGAAAAGTACCCATAAGGTCTCTCCGTCAATGTGTCAGGAACGAGGAAAACGCAGGCGTGTAATCCGTTTCAAACCCGTTGTCACCCCGCACAATAAAATACGCAGCTATGTTCTCACGCGTGGCAAGCGCCTTTGCCCGATCATGCCCCATCACATTAAAGGCCGTGGCGAGGGCATCTGCCGTCATGCAGTCATCCGAAATGACCGTTACCGATGCCAATGTATGGCTAATCGGTCGACCGTCTTTCGGGTCTATTGTATGCGAAAACCGGCGGCCATCCGATTCGTAGTAGTTACGATAGTCACCCGAGGTTGCCATTGCATGTCGGTCAAGGGCAACCACACGGTTGATTTCACGCATTTCCGACACCGGCTGCTCAATGGCCAGGCGCCATGCTTCACCATCCGGCTTATGCCCATGAGCCTGAACTTCGCCACCTATTTCGACAAGATACGCGGCGATACCTTCATCTTTCAGGTAACGGGCCACCGCGTCCACGCCGTAGCCCTTGGCAATGGCTGACAGATCGATGTATTGATTGGGACTCGCTCTCAGTGCCGGAGGATCCGCCTGAAGGTCCAGTTTACCGTAACCGGTGGCTGCCATCCTGGCCGCGAGCTCATCGTCGCTGGGGATCGTCTCCGGACGGGCATCCGGCCCAAAACCCCACAGATTGACCACCGGGCCAATGGTGACATCGAAAGCGCCACCGGTCAGTTCGGAAACCTGATCAGCTGTTGCAAGCACTTCGTAGAGCGGCGTTGAGATCTCCACCCACTCAGACTGATCATCCAGACGGTTAAAGCGCGAAAGCTCGGAATCTTCACGCCATGTGGACATCGACGCGTCCACGCCTTCCAGAACCTTTTCAATGCCTTGCGCCAGATTCTCCAGCCGCTCCGGATTGTCCGTCAATACGACGTTGATATGATAACGCGTACCAAACACCGGCCCGGCGATTTCCCAGACTTTTTCCTCTTCCTCAAACGAACAACCCGCCAGCGCGGCCAGGGCCAGCACCAGTAAGGCGCCGGCCGCAACCACCCTGACGGGTCGGAACATGCTGAATGTCATGTGAGCTAATTAACCCCCGAAGTCATCCAGCATGATGTTTTCGTCCTCAACACCCAGATCCTTGAGCATCTTGATGCACGAGGCGTTCATGATTGGGGGCCCACACATATAGTACTCGCAGTCCTCCGGAGCCGGGTGCTCCTTCAGGTATTTTTCATAGAGCACGTTATGGATGAAGCCGGTCTCGCCTTCCCAGTTATCGGTTGGCTGCGGGTCTGATAGCGCCACATGCCACTCGAAGTTGTCGTTTTCTTCCGACAGCTGGTCGAAATCCTCGACGTAGAACATCTCCCGGACGCTTCGTGCGCCGTACCAGAAACTGATCTTACGCTTGGACTCCAGGCGCTTGAGCTGATCAAAGATATGGGACCGCATGGGCGCCATACCGGCACCGCCGCCGATGAACACCATTTCAGCTTCGGTCTTCTTGGCGAAGAACTCACCGAATGGCCCCATAACCGTCACCTTGTCACCGGCCTTCAGGTTGAAGACGTAGGATGACATGATGCCAGGCGGATGATCCGTGCCCGGAGGCGGCGTGGCAATACGGATGTTGAACTTGAGAACACCCTTCTCTTCCGGGTAGTTGGCCATGGAGTAGGCGCGAATGGTCTCCTCCTTGTTGATGGCCTTGTAACGCCAGATATCGTGCTTGTCCCAATCTTCATGGAACTCCTCCTCAATCTTGAAATCCTTGAACGGGATTTCGTAGGGGGGGCACTCAAGCTGCACGTAACCACCGGCACGGAAGTCGACTTCTTCACCTTCGGGAAGCTTCAGTACCAGTTCCTTGATGAACGTGGCCACGTTATGGTTGGAGATAACCTCACATTCCCACTTCTTGACGCCAAAGAACTCCTCTGGCACTTCCACTTTCATGTCCTGCTTCACCGGAACCTGACAGGACAGGCGCCAGCCTTCCTTTTCCTCGCGATTGGTGAAGTGGGTCTTTTCGGTGGGCAACATGGCACCGCCACCCTCCAGGACCTTGCACTTACACTGGGCGCAAGTACCGCCGCCGCCACAGGCGGAGGACAGGAAGATGCCACTTCCGGCCAGGGTTCCGAGCAACTTGCCGCCGGCTTCCGTTGTCAGCGTATGCTCTGGGTCGTCGTTGACTTCAATGGTCACATCACCGGTGCTTACGAGTCTGGACCGTGCCGCGAGAATGACCGCGACAAGGGCCAGCACGATAACGGTGAACATGACCACGCCGAGAATAATTTCTGTATTCATGGTCTCGCCTTTTCGTTAAACCGAATCACCGGGTTGATTACAGTGAAATACCTGAGAACGACATAAAACCGAGGGACATCAAACCAACCGTAATGAAGGTGATACCCAGGCCTCGTAGCCCTTCGGGAACATCGCTGTATTTGAGCTTTTCGCGGATACCGGCCAATGCGAGTATGGCCAACGCCCAGCCGACACCGGCACCAAATCCGTAAACCACGCTTTCACTGAAGGTGTAGTCCCGCTCGACCATGAACAGTGATGCACCCAGGATGGCGCAGTTCACGGTAATCAGCGGCAAAAACACCCCAAGAGCGGCATACAAAGCCGGCATATACTTGTCCAGAACCATCTCCATGATCTGGATAAGTGCCGCAATGACACCAATGTACGTAATAAGGCCCAAAAAGCTCAGGTCAACATTCGGTAGACCCGCCCAGTCCAACGCACCTTCCCTGAGGATAGTGTTGTAGAGCAGGTTGTTCACCGGCACCGTGATCGTCAGTACCACGACAACGGCAATACCGAGGCCAGCGGCCGCCTCAATCTTCTTGGAGATCGCCAGGAAGGTACACATCCCCAGGAAGAAGGCCAACGCCATGTTTTCAACAAAAATGGCCTTCAGGATCAGGCTGATATAATGCTCCATCAGAAGGCCTCCTTAACGGTGTGGCGGGACATTTTGAAGTCCGCTTCTTCTACCTGCTCAGGCTTCCAGGTACGCAGACCCCAGATCGCCAGGCCGATGATAAAGAACGCACTCGGCGGCAGCAGCAACAGACCGTTGGGAATGTACCAACCACCCTCGTTGACGACCGGCATCAGAGACACGCCGAACAGCGATCCCGCGCCCAGCAGCTCCCGGAAGAACGCCACGAAAATAAGCAGAACGGAATAGCCCATGCCGTTACCAACGCCATCCAGGAAGCTCAGCCAGGGGCCGTTCTTCATGGCGAAACCCTCAGCACGGCCCATGACGATACAGTTGGTGATGATCAAACCAACGAATACCGACAGCTGCTTACTGATTTCGTAGGCATACGCCTTGAGGACCTGATCAACAACGATAACCAGGGAGGCGATAATGGTCATTTGCACGATAATCCGGATACTACCGGGAATCTGCGTGCGAACCAGCGACACGGCCAGGTTAGAGAAGGCCGTTACCGCGATAACCGCCATGCACATAACCAGAGTTACGTTCATGCTGGTGGTCACCGCCAGTGCCGAGCAGATACCGAGAATCTGCAAGGCAATAGGGTTGTTACTGAATATCGGCTCGAAGAGAACCTGTTTGGCTGAAGCGTCTGCCATGATCAGACCTCCCCTTCACGAAGTTTTTTCAGGTACGGAGCGAAGCCCCGGTCACCCATCCAGTAGTTGACCAACTGCTCAACACCTCGGCTCGTCAGGGTCGCACCGGACAGGGCATCCACCTTGTGCTCCTTGTCGGATGCACCGGCGCCCACGCCACCCTTGACCAGGCGAATCTGCGGCTCTTCCAACTCATCGCCGTACACTTCCTTGCCGACCCATTGGCTTTTCCAGCGGGGGTTATCCACCTCGCCACCAAGCCCCGGAGTTTCAGCGTGGTCATAGAAGCCCAGGCCCTCAATGGTGTTGGCATCGCCCTCAAGCGATACGAACCCGTAAAGGGTGGACCACAGACCGTAGCCATGGATCGGAAGGACTACCCTGACCAGTTCACCGTTTTCACTCAGGGTGTAGATCTTGGCAACGTTCGGACGGCGCTTGATGCCGGCCTTGTCTTCCGATGCAGGAATATTGACCGACATGGACGGATCAGAAGCCGCCTTGTACATGTCGTACTTCATCGGCTCCTTCACGCCAACGGCCCCGGGATCAACGTAATCACCAGACTCGAGGTCAACCAACCGAACGTCGAAGCGAGAGAAGGTCTCCTCAATCTCTTCAGCCGTTGCGCCCTCTTTCAGCATTCCGGCGGCCGCCAGGATGTTGGAACGAATGTCCAGGTTCTGGTTCTGGATCTGCGCCGGTCGAAGCATTACCGCCGCTGTCGATACCACGACAGAAAACGCAACGCTCAGCACCAGAGCAACCATCAGTGTTCTGGAGACAGTTTCTTTAGCTTTAGCCACGGGCAAGCCTCCGTTTGATGTTGGCCTGAACCACATAATGGTCCATCAGCGGTGCAAAGAGGTTGGCAAACAGAATTGCCAGCATGATGCCTTCCGGGAATGCCGGGTTGATCACGCGAATCAGTACGGTCATCACGCCGACCAGGATACCGAAGCACCAGCGACCCGTGTTGGTCATCGCCGCCGACACCGGATCGGTCGCCATGAACATCATGCCAAAGGCAAAGCCACCCATCACCAGATGCCAGTGTGCCGGCACGTCAAACATTGGGTTGGTATCCGAGCCAATCACGTTCAGCAGCAGCGACATGGCAATCATACCGATCAACACGCCACCGACGATGCGATAGGACGCGATTTTCATCACCAGCAGGATAATGCCGCCGATCAACACCGCCAGCGTTGAGGTCTCACCCATAGAGCCCTGAATCGAACCCATAAAGGCTGACATCCAGCCAATCTGGGTTTCCAGTGCTTCCAGGCCACCACTGGCAGCCCAGCTCAGCGCGGTCGCGCCACTGAAACCGTCGACGGCCGTCCATACCGTGTCACCGGAAATCTGGGCCGGATAGGCAAAATACAGGAACGCACGACCGGTGAGGGCCGGGTTCAGGAAGTTCTTGCCGGTGCCGCCAAACACTTCCTTGCCAATGACCACACCGAAGGTGATACCAAGGGCAACCTGCCACAGCGGAATGGTTGGCGGGCATATCAACGCGAACAGCACGGATGTCACGAAGAAGCCTTCGTTCACTTCGTGACGACGTACCGTGGCAAATAGCACTTCCCAGAAACCGCCCACCACGAAGGTGACGAAGTAAATGGGTACGAAGTACGCCATGCCGTAGACAAAGTTGTCCCAGATGCTGGCGGCATTATTGCCGGCCAGGGCACTGATAAAGGCAGTACGCAGACCACCGTCACCCATCAGCGCGTCTGGATTCTCAGCCAGGAAGCTGTTGGCCTGGAAGCCAATGTTCCACATACCGAAGAACATAGCGGGGAAGGTACACAGCCATACCGTAATCATGATGCGCTTAAGGTCGATACCATCACGCACATGAGAGGTTGTGGATGTCACGCTAGCCGGTGAATAGAAAATCGTATCCACCGCTTCGTAAAGCGCATACCAGCGCTCGTACTTGCCACCTTTTTCGAAATGATGCTCGATACCATCGAGAAACTGTCGGATTGCCATCGTTTTAGCCCTCGATCTCGATTCTGGTCAGGTTCTCACGGAGAATCGGACCGTACTCGTATTTACCCGGGCACACGAAGGTACACAGCGCCAGATCTTCTTCATCCAGCTCCAACGCACCCAGTTTTTGTGCCATTTCAGTGTCGCCCACGATCAAAGACCGCAACAACTGGGTAGGCAGAATGTCCAGAGGCATGACCTTTTCGTACATCCCTACTGGCACCATCGCCCGCTCACTGCCGTTGGTCGTGGTCGTCATATCAAACCGCTTTCCGCCGACCAGTTTGGACAGGTAGATGTTCATAACCGAGAACTTGTTGGCTCCCGGCGACAGCCAGCCCATAAACTCTCGTTTGTTGCCCTCTTCCAGAACCGAGATCTGGTTGGCGAAACGACCAAGGTAGTTACAGGGCCCGTCACCACGACGACCACCGAACACAGAGCCGGAAATTTTGCGAACCTCGCAGTCCGTGGCGATTTCACCATCAAGAAGTTCATCAAGGTTGGCGCCGACACGGGTACGAATCAGGCGCGGCTTGAGGGCCTTCGGACCACCGACCGCAACAATACGGTTCACCGACAGCTCGCCGGTCTCGAACAGTTTTGCGATATCAATGACGTCCTGGTAGCCGATACTCCATACCACTTTGTCCCCGGCAATGGGATCGAGGTAATGAATATGAGTACCTACGTTACCCGCCGGATGAACACCCTCAAACTGCTGAACTTCCACGCTGTCGTCAGACGGAACCGGCACATCAGAGCCCGGCTTGCCGGTCACAAACACCTTACCGGTGGTCAGCTTGGAGAGAATCTTCAGCCCCTGTTCGAAGGCCGCACCGTTTTCACGGATGATCACTGTGGGATCTGCTGCCAGCGGGTTAGTGTCCATGACGGACACGAAGATGGAATGCGGCGCCGTATCAATGGCAGGCACCTTACTGTAGGGACGGGTCTTGAAGGTTGTCCACAACCCGGACTCGACCAGGTTATCGACGACTTGCTGACGCTCCAGACCGGCAACATCAGACGCATCGTAACGCGCAAAGGTCTCAGCTTCGTCGCCGTCGATTTCAACGACAACCGACTGAAACACACGGCGCTCGCCGCGGTTGATTTCCTTGACCACACCGGCTGCCGGTGAAGTATAACGAACGCCTTCGGTCTTCTTGTCCGTAAACAGCAGCGTGCCGCGCTTTACACGGTCACCTTCTTTCACAGCCATCGTTGGCTTCATGCCTACGTAGTCAAAACCGATCAACGCCACATGGCGAACGGGTTTGCCGTCTGTAATGGTCTGTTCAGGAGCGCCGCTGATGGGAAGATCCAGGCCTTTTTTGATCTTGATCATTAGCCTCATCCAATCATCAGAAACTATTCGATGGATTTGTAACGCCCGACGCGTGCCGCCCAGTTGTGCCAATCCGGCCTGAACCGAATGATGGCGCCAGGGCAACGGATCCACCGGCGTTAATCACAGCCAGGCATCCGGTTAAGGAAAAGCGATGGGAAGCGGGTGTCAGACGTACCCAAAATCGCGCCAATTATAGAGATTAAGGAATACTATTTCCACCAGAAACCCTACGGAGTTTGTGCCTTAACGTAATCAGAGAGTGGTTTACATGGGCCCAAAAAGAAACCCCGGTCGCGAAAACGACCGGGGTTTCTTAATTGCCTCAGAGCACTTTTGGGCTCGTCAGCCTCTAACCCGCTTCGGGAAGATCGGATAGGTAACACCCGCCATCTGATTAACCACGCGAATCACCTGGGCGCTGTAACCAGCCTCATTGTCATACCAAACGTAGAGGATCAGGCGCTTGCCATTGGCGATGGTGGCCTGCGCATCCACAATGCCGGCATGGCGGGAACCGACAAAATCGGTGGAAACCACTTCCGGCGAGTTGACGAAGTCAATCTGCTTCTGCAGCTCGGAGTGCAGCGCCATATCGCGAAGGTATTCGTTAACACCCTCCACCGTTACGTCTTTTTCCAGGTTGAGATTGAGGATTGCCATGGACACGTTCGGAGTGGGAACGCGAATGGCGTTACCGGAAAGCTTGCCCTTCAACTCCGGAAGCGCCTTGGCGACGGCCTTCGCAGCACCGGTTTCGGTAATAACCATGTTTAGTGGGGCACTGCGACCACGACGGCTACCCTTGTGGTAGTTATCGATCAGGTTCTGGTCGTTAGTGTAGGAGTGAACCGTCTCGACATGACCGTCCTCAACACCATACTCATCATAAATGGCCTTGAGCACCGGCGTAATGGCGTTGGTGGTACAGGACGCCGCTGACAGGATCCTGTCTTCACGGGTGATCCAGTCGTTGTTAATGCCGTGAACAATATTCTTGATGTCGCCCTTGCCCGGCGCAGTCAGCAAAACCCGGCTGACGCCCTTGGATTTCAGGTGCAGCCCAAGACCAGCCTCGTCACGCCAGATACCCGTGTTATCAATGACGATCGCATTGTTGATACCGTACTGGGTGTAATCCACCTGATCAGGGCCCGGCGAGTAGATCACCTTGATAAAGTTGCCATTGGCGATCAGCGCAGAGTTCTCTTCATCCACGGTAATCGTACCGTTGAAAGGACCGTGAACCGAATCACGGCGCAGCAGGCTGGCACGCTTTTCGAGGTCATTGCTTGCCCCACCCTGACGGACCACGATGGCGCGCAGGCGCAGGTTGTTGCCGCCACCGGCCTTTTCGATCATGATCCGCGCCAGCAGCCGCCCGATCCGCCCGAAACCGTACAGCACCACATCCTTGGTGTCGTTTTCGGCATCTTCCTGAGACTGGGTCTGGTACTCGCCGATAATCGGGCCAATCTCACGTTTGAGGAAGTCGTCAAGAGACCCACCTTCTTCCTTGAACTTCACCGCAAGCTTGCCAATATCGACATGGCCACGCCCGAGATCCATCTTGTCCATCGCCTGCAGAATAGGCAGGGTGTTGTGAACGGACAGTTCGCTGTCTTCAACCTGACGCACGAAGCGGTGTGCGCGGATGATGTCGATGACCGACTGGTTGATAATGGACCGGCCGTACACGGACGTGACCACATTGTTTTTACGGTAGAGGCGACCGATCAGCGGAATCATGGCTTCCGCAGTGGATTCTCTTTCCGTCCAGTTAGACAGGTGCTGGTTGATCTGTTCGTGACTCACGCTTGAACCTCTGCAGTTGGAACCTGGAAAATTGGGGCAGTATTATCCAACGTTATTTCTCAGACAGCAAATACACCCCGTTAATCCTTTCGTAACTGTTGGACCGCTGTCATGACAGCGACACTTCTGGCCGGTAGAATACGCGCCTCGCCACTCCCCGGCTCCCAATGCATCCAGGAGAAAGAACCAGCCCATGACGCAAGCCGCCGCCCACTCCGACAGACACACCGCACTGGTTGCGCCGGTCGCACCTGTCAAGGCTGCGGATCACCGCATCTGGGGGCAACTGCATGGCAGCAGCGACGCCCTGGCCATCTGCGAGAGCGCCAGGGCCCATCAGGGCCTGACACTGGTAATAACCTGCAGCACCGAGGAGTCCATCCGCCTCGAGCAGTCCATGCGATTCTATCTGGGCCTGCCCACCGATGAAGACCAACCGGCCATCACACCGGATGGACTCGAGCTACTGTCGCTGCCCGACTGGGAAACCCTGCCCTACGATCTGTTTTCACCACACCAGGACATTACCTCCCGTCGAATCCGGGCTCTACACCGGTTGCCAACCACAAACCACGGCGTCCTGGTGGTGCCCGCCCGCACCCTGATGCACCGGCTGCCGCCGGTCAGTTACCTGCAGGGCAACACTCTGCTTCTTGAGGTTGGGCAGTCACTGGATATCGACAACTGGCGAATGCAGCTGGAATCAGCCGGCTACCGGCACGCCGATAATGTCTATGAACACGGCGAATACGCAGTGCGCGGAGCTATCCTGGACATTTTTCCCATGGGCGCCACCCGCCCCTACCGCATCGACCTGTTCGATGACGAAATTGAAACACTGCGAACCTTTGATCCGGAAACCCAGCGCTCGATCGACCGAATTGAACGCATTGAGCTGTTGCCCGCCAACGAATTTCCCTGGCACAAAGAAGCCCGCTCAGGGTTCCGTAACCGGTGGTTTGAGCAGTTTCCCCATGCCGATAAAGACGCCCCGATCTACCAGGACGTCACCCACGGCATTACACCGCCGGGGATCGAGTACTATCTACCCCTGTTCTTCGACCAGACGGCAACGCTCTTTGACTACCTGCCCGGCGAAACCCTGGTATTCACAGCATCCGGACTTAACGAGGCCGCCAGCGCCTTCGACGCCGACACCCGTGCACGCTACGAGGACCGTCGCCACGACCGGATGCGTCCTATCCTGCCGCCAGCAGAACTTTTCCTCCAGAAGGACGAGCTGTTCGGCCTGCTCAAGGGATTTCCCCGGGTAACAATGACCACGGAAGCCACTGAGTCCAGCGGCGGCCGCAATTGCCAGACCGACGTCATGCCCGATGTTGCGATGGATGGCCGTGCCGCAGACCCGGCTGGGCGCCTCAAGCGCTTTATCAGTGAGTTCCACGGTCGGGTCCTGATCTGTGCGGAGTCCTCTGGCCGACGTGAGGCGCTGATTGAGAACCTGGCTGACCATGGCCTCAAACTGTCGACTCTGGAAAACTGGCAGGCCTTTGTCAGCGACCCGCCCGCCACCCTCGGCATTACCGTCGCACCCATGGAATATGGGTTGCTATTGCCTGACCATCACCTCGCTCTGATCACGGAAACAGCCCTCTTCGGTGAACGGGTGCTGCAGCGGCGGCGCCGGGAGAAACCAACCGAGGCCGACGATGCCGGCTACCGGGACCTGTCCGAGCTACGCATTGGCGCGCCGGTGGTTCATATAGACCATGGCGTTGGCCGCTATCAGGGCCTGGAAACCATTACCGTTGAAGGCGAAGCCAGCGAATTCCTGATGCTGGAATACGCCGGCGGCTCGAAACTCTATGTACCAGTTTCCAGCCTGCATCTGATTTCCCGCTATACCGGTTCGGATACTGATCACGCGCCTTTGCACAAGCTGGGCACGGATCGCTGGAGCAACGCCAAACAAAAGGCTCTGGAGAAAATCCGCGATACTGCAGCGGAACTACTGGATGTCTACGCGCGCCGGGAGGCCCGCAAGGGCTTTGCCTTTGAAGACCCCAAAGAAGCCTACCGTGCCTTCGCCGCCGGTTTCCCCTTTGAGGAAACCCCGGACCAGCAGGCGGCCATTGAGGCTGTGTTCGAGGACATGGTCAGTGAAAAACCCATGGACCGCCTGGTCTGTGGCGATGTTGGCTTCGGCAAGACCGAAGTGGCCATGCGCGCTGCCTTCATGGCGACATACTCCGGCAAGCAGGTCGCTGTGCTGGTGCCTACCACCCTGCTGGCGCAGCAGCATTACGAATCCTTCCGCGACCGCTTCTCGGATACCGCCGTCCATGTCGAGCTACTCAGCCGTTTCCGGAGCGGCGGGCAAACCACCAAAGCGATGGCCGCCATCGAAGCCGGCAAAGCCGATATTGTTATCGGCACACACAAGCTGCTCCAGGGTGACATCAAGTTCAAGAACCTGGGCCTGGTGATCATCGATGAAGAACACCGGTTCGGCGTCCAGCAGAAAGAACGTCTGAAGGCCCTGCGTGCCGAGGTGGACATGCTGAACCTGACCGCCACACCGATCCCCCGCACCCTCAACATGGCCATGGGGCACCTGCGGGATCTGTCGATCATCGCCACGCCCCCCGCGCGACGCCTGTCGGTAAAAACCTTTGTGCGACAGCGGGACGAGGCCATGGTCAAGGAAGCCATCCTGCGGGAGGTGCTGCGGGGCGGCCAGGTGTACTTCCTGCACAACGATGTGGCCACCATCGAGAAAACCGCCGAGGATCTGCGCCAACTGATCCCGGAAGCACGCGTGGGCGTTGCCCATGGCCAGATGCGCGAGCGCGAGCTGGAACAGATCATGTCGGACTTCTATCACAAGCGCTTCAACGTGCTGGTGTGCACCACCATTATCGAAACCGGCATCGACATTCCCAGCGCCAACACCATTATCATCGAGCGCGCGGACAAGTTCGGGCTGGCACAGCTGCACCAGCTCCGCGGCCGTGTCGGGCGCTCTCACCATCAGGCCTACGCCTATCTGCTGACACCACCACCCCGGTCCATCACCGCCGACGCGAAAAAGCGCCTTGAAGCCATCTCGGAAGCGCAGGACCTGGGTGCCGGCTTCATGCTGGCCACCCACGACCTCGAAATTCGCGGCGCCGGGGAGTTGCTGGGAGAAGAGCAAAGCGGCCAGATCGAAAGCATTGGTTTTACGCTTTACATGCAGCTACTGGACGAAGCCGTGGAAGCAATACGCGACGGCAGAACGCCTAATGCCGAGTTGCCGCTGAGCCACGGCACGGAAATGAACCTTCGCATACCAGCGCTGATCCCCGAGGATTACCTGCCCGATGTCCACAACCGGCTCATGCTTTACAAGCGAATCGCCAGCGTGAACGACAAAGATGGATTAAAAGAACTTCAGGTTGAAATGATCGACCGCTTCGGACTATTACCGGAACCGGCAAAAAACCTGATTCGACAGTCCGAGCTCCGAATCCACGCGGAAGCCCTGGGAATCGTGAAGGTGGACGCCGGAAAAGAATGGGCCAGGCTGGAATTCGGCAGTTCTACGCCAGTGGATCCGCTGGTTCTGGTTAAAAAAGTGCAATCCTCGCCAGACCAGTATCGGCTGGAAGGCGCCAACAGTTTCCGTTTCCGGCTGAAGGATGCCTCAACCAGTGGTAAACTCGACGGCATTTCCGACATGCTGGGGCAGCTGGCCTCCTGAAACAACCGGTTCAGCGCCCCCTGATGATCACAGGAACATTGGAGCAATGCCCTTGCGAACGCCCGGTAAACCGTTGTACGGAACACGCGCCCTATTTCTGGCGGCCCTGCTGGCCCTGTCACCCTGGGTGTCAGCCCAGGAATCATCCGGGCCCGCCGCAGGCGCAACATCCGAAGAACAGGGACGCGACAACGCTGCGTCACAGGCCCAGCCTCCCCGTGAAGACTACTACCGGGCTGAGTTCGTAATCCTCGAAAGGATCGTCGATCCGGCCGATGTCAACGAGAAAATGGCCAACCGAATTCCAGAGCCGACCAACCTGGACATCACCGAAATACTTCGAGCCGTGGATCGCAACGGAACCGCGGAAACCACCCGACAGTTGGTCCCGCGAAGCCAGCTTCACCTGCGGACAGCCGCCAACCGACTGGAAAACAGTGGCCGCTTCCGGATACTCCTGGCCACAGGGTGGTACCAGTCTTTCCCCCCTGACTTTGACGGAGAACCCCTGAAGGTCGCTATTGGCGATTGGCTGGCCGATGCCGGGCTCCGGGAAGTGGAAGGCCATATCACCATCGATCGACAACGCTATCTCCACGTGGATGTCCACCTCAACCACTGGCAGCCCCTGTCATTGCAACAGACCACGCTCAGCCAGAGTTCAGACGAAGCAGCGACGGCAAGCGGTAACAATCAGCCAATGGACGACGGTGCTGGGCAGGAAGCTACGGGCAATGACCAGCCTGCCCTCGAAAACGATGAAGCCCGGGACTCGCTGGCCTCAATGGCAACGGGTGGCGACATTGCAAGAGCAGATCAGACGCAGGTTTCCAGCGCCAGTCAGCCAAAGGCGGAGTTAATCACCTGGATACGGGAAACACGCCGCATGCGCAGCGAGGAAGTCCATTTCCTCGACTCCCCCACCATTGGCGTGCTGGTGTTTTTCAAGAAGGTTGAGGAGTAAGGGCTCCAAGCCCGCCAATGGCGATTTCGAGGATCCGCTTGACGCCGGACATGCCCTGGTCGATAGCGACCTCGATCTCAGTCATCGTTATGATGTGATCCGACTTCCCTGCCGCGCGGTTAACCACCAGCGCCAGGCACACGTAATTCATCTTCAGTTCAGCCGCCAGAGCCGCTTCCGGCATTCCCGTCATACCGACAAGGTCACAGCCGTCCCGCTCAAGGCGACGTACTTCCGCTGCGGTCTCCAGTCTGGGCCCCTGTGTTGCACCGTAAACACCGAAATCCGAGAACGAACAACCCACTGTACGAGCTGCATCAATCAACAGCGCCCGGGCCAACTCTGAATATGGGAAGGTGAAGTCAATGTGCGTGGTTTCCTCCAACTCGCCCTCAAAGAACGTACTCGCCCTGCCCCAGGTGTAGTCAATGATCTGATCGGGAATCACGATATGGGCAGGCCCCATATCGGCATGGATCCCGCCAACAGCATTAACACCGACCACCGTACGTACTCCCGCCTGCTGGAGCGCATGGAGATTGGCGCGATAGTTCACCTGATGCGGAGGAATACGGTGAGGGTTTCCGTGGCGAGACAGGAACACCACCGGCTGATCCCCGAGCAGGCCGTCCACCAAAACCGACGACGGCTCACCCCAGGGCGTGTCGACAACCCGCTCACCCGTGATTTCCAGCCCAGACAACGTCGTGAGCCCGGTTCCCCCGATGATTCCCACGGGGGCAACTTGGTTATTCACACCCATGATCAGTCCCCGTCCGCCTGGTTACTATCGCCACGTGTTTCCGAAGAGTGTTCGCTTCCGGAAACAGGCGCACGTCCCTGTTCAACATCTTCGTCAACGGCCTCATCTGACGAATCCGAATCGCTACGACCTTTTGCCGGCTTGCCGTTCGACGCGACACGCACCCCGTCAGGCAGGTGAAGCGTGCGGGTCGGAAAGGCAACTTCGGCACCATGGCTTTCAATGATCTCGCTAATCCTCAGCAGTACGTCCTGCTTGACCTCATGAAACCTCACCCATTCGATGGTCTTGGTAAAGGTATAAACCATGATATCCAGCGACGAGTCGTTAAAGGCCAGGAAATTCACGATCAGGGTCTGGTCCTGGTCGATGTCCTCGTGGTTCTCCAGCATGGACCGGATGTCCGCCACAACCTCAGCCATGCCACTGACATCCACGTAGCGTATACCAATGGTTTCAGAGATACGGCGGTTGTGCATGCGCGAGGGGTTTTCTACGGCAATGGTCGTAAAGGCAGCATTCGGCACGTAGAGCGGGCGCTTGTCAAAGGTGCGAATCGTAGTCAGCCGCCAGCCGATGTGCTCCACCACGCCCTCGATATTACGATCGGGAGAGCGAACCCAGTCGCCGACCTTGAATGGCCTGTCCAGATGGATAATGAACCCGCCAAAAAAGTTGGCCAGCAGATCCTTGGCGGCAAAGCCCACAGCGATACCACCAACACCACCAAAGGCCAGCACCCCGGATATGCTGTAACCAAGGGATTGCATGGCAATCAATACCGCGGTGATGATAACAACGGTCCGGGACAGCTTGCTCACCGCATTGACCGTGGTGTAATCCATCGGCTTTTTCATCTTCAGCGGAGAAGCGAGAATCTGTTCCCCCTGTTTGATCAGCCGAAGCAGCGTCCAGACCAGCAGGAAAACAAAGCCAATCTGCAAAATGGTTTGATTGACTGAAAAGATTTCGGCTTCCGAGTAGTGGTGAGCAACCTCTGCCGCCCAATACACACCCTGCAGCCAGACGAACGCGACCACTGGCTTCCGCGCAGCGTGAAGCAGTGCGTCGTCCCAGAGGTTGTCGGTTTTCTGGAAACGTCGTTCGACGGCGCCCACGATGAAACTCGCAATGTAGGCAACCACCGCGGTGCCAGCCACCAGAGCGAAAACCACGAGCCCCACTCGCCAGCTCTCTGACAGCAGATTCCAGTCCTGAATCCAGGTATTGAGTATGGAAGGTGCTTCTTCGATCATCGTTTCCCTCGGTTTGATGACAACCGGTTTAGTGACAACCGCCGGCGCTATCGTATCGTGACGGGCAGGCCCGGCGAGACACGGTCGTATAGGTCAGCAACGTCGGCATTCCTCATGCGTATGCAACCATGGGAGCGCGGAACGCCCATGGGTTCGGTATCCGGTGTGCCGTGAATGTATATGAACCGACGAAAACTATCGACCCCGGAGCCCCGATTTCTCCCCGACTCAAGCCCACATAACCAGATAATTCTGGACAGTATCCAGTCACGTTCGGGAAACTGACGCGCCAATTGTTCGGAATAAACCTCCCCGGTGGGCCGGCGGGCGATGAATACGGTATTCAGGGGAAGGCCATCACCCACCATCGCGCGCACGTAATGCCGGCCCGTGGGCGTGCACCCACTGCTCTGGCGCTCACCGGGGCCATTAAGTGCCGTCGAAACGGGATAGGAGAGAGGCTTTGATGTGTCGCCAGGAAACAGTGTCAGCGTTTGCGCATTGAGACTGATCTCGATTCCGGGAACAGGTATGGAAACAGGATTACGTGGCATGCGGCGTCAGGCTCCCGGTGAACAAACCAACCGGAAGCCTAACCGAGAGCGAGCGACTCAGGCAACCGAGGTTTTATGGGCAGGTGGCACCAGCATGGCGTCATCAGCCTGCATACCTGCCGCCAGGAAGGGCACAAGTCGTGCTGCAATTTCCTGGACCGTGGTTTCCACACCCAGCTTGTTCTGCAGAATATCCCGCAGGGCATCACTGCTGGACATGGTAAACGCTGTCGCACCAAGCATGAACTGAATGCGCCAGTAGCGGTCGACCGCGGACAATTGCGGCGTCGCTTCCTTGAGCAGGCGCATAAAGCGGCTGAACGGCTGGCTATATTCCTGCTCAAGAAATTTCCGAAGATGGCCTTGGGACTGCGTATAGGCCAGGCCGAGCAAACGCATGAATATGGAAATACCTTTTTCATTGCGCTGCGGCATGCGTACTGCGCTTTCAGTTAGCGCCCATAGAGTCTGGTTCAACGTTGGCGGTTCGCCGTCGCATTTCGCCTCCAGATCATCGAACGCATCCTCCAGCGTGGCGGAGAATGGCGTCAGGAAGCGGGCAAACACCGCATGGATCAGGGCGTTTTTAGAACCAAAGTGGTAATTGACAGCAGCGAGATTTACCTTAGCCTTACTGGTAATCATGCGAAGGGAAGTTTCGGAGAACCCCCGCTCGGCGAAGAGCTCTTCCGCTGCATCAAGAATTCGGTCAACCGTATCAGACTGAGCCATTTTATTATCAGTGCCTCTAAGCAAACGTCTGTTTGAAACATACGTTTGACCGGCAGCTATGTCAAGCTCTGTCCCCCGGCTCTGCAGCTACCGATGACCAGCCCCGGTCAATGGCCTGCTGGTGCCCCTCGAAAAAAGCCTGCTGTGCCCGTCCGTAAGCTTTCTCAGCCTCCAGAAGATAGATCAGATAAAGACGGATATGTTCCCGCCGGGTCAGGTTCCGAGCCAATACCCGCCGTTCGGATAATGCCAGCAGTTCACTGAACCGGGTCGCTTTCAGAGCCGAGTTAAACTCGGCCATACGAGCACACTGCCACACCAGCCCCTCTTTCCCTTCCAGGTGTTCGATGTGCTTGCGTGCGTCGCGAATCATCCTCTGACGGCGGATGACCAGATCCAGATACGAGGGCCGCGACGTATAAAGGCGGCGAACACCTGGCACTCCCAGTAGCAGGATGATGACAAAGGCACCAAAACCACCGCCGGCAATCCACGCTGGCACAAAGCCGGTCATACCGCTGAGAAAAACCACCGCCGCCAACAACGCACCAAACAGCCAGATGTCACGATTTCGCCGGGCCGCAGCAAGCGTGTAATTATCCGGCCAGTCAGGCAGAGCCAACAAGTCGAAATCCAGCAGCAACACACGGTCGCACTGGCGCAGCATCAAACGAAGCTTACGTTGACGCGACTCCGCCAGGGTTTTTTCGATGTTCTGAGGGCTCTCACCCGTCGACGATTCCTTAACAGACTCATCGCTCGCTGGAATGTCGTCAGTCTCAAGCCGGCCAGCAGAGGCCGTTGCACCCCGCTCGGGGCGGTTGGCAGGAACTTCAGCACCAGTAGCAGTAGCAGCACCGGCCACCCGCCCCGCATCACCCGTTTCCGGATGAGGGTCCGCGGGCCGCCCCCTACGCAGCAAGGGCTCTCCTCCACGCGCGGTATCGCTGGTTCTCTGACGTACGTTTTCGTTCTCTGCCATGGTTGATTGTCCGTCATGGATCACCGGGCCAATAGCTGTCGTCGACACCCTGCCCTTACCGTTTATCGGCCAACGGCCCGGATCCTTGAGTCACAGAGACATGCCTGAGCGTGCCTGAGCATACCTGAGATGGTCACGATGGCTTGGCACCGACCCACAGGATCGCTATCCTTGCGACCATCAAGTGTGGCCCTATACGGCTACAGACACCAGTCGTCGAGGTTGAGACATGTTTACAGGCATTGTTCAGGGTATTGCCATCGTTGACGAGATTTCTGCCGTGCCCGGTCTGAGCACCTTCAGCATCCGCTTTCCGGAAAATCAGGCTCACAACGTGACCATTGGTGCGTCAGTGTCCATCGACGGCACCTGCCTGACGGTAACGCGACAGGAAGGCCAGAATCTTTATTTCGATGCCATGCAGGAAACGCTGCGCCTGACCACCCTGGGAAAGCTGAAGCCAGGGGATCGCATCAATTTCGAACGTGCGGCCCGGATAGGCGACGAAATCGGCGGGCACCTCCTCTCCGGCCACGTGCACACCACGGCCGATATCGTCGCGATCGACCGCCCCGAGAACAATTGCACCATCGAATTCGAGGTGCCGCAGGCATGGGCTCGCTATATCTTTCCCAAAGGCTACATCGCCATCAACGGCGCCAGCCTGACCATTGGCGACGTCAATGATAATCGCTTCAACGTTCACCTGATCCCCGAGACCCTGCGGGCAACCACCTTTGCCGATATGACGGTCGGCGACCGGGTTAACATCGAGATCGACAGTCAGACCCAGACCATCGTTGATACGCTGGCACGCATGGGTTACGACCGGCCACCCTCCTGAACAGAGGCTTCGAACACCACAAACTTTGGGTCTGCATCGAGTTGTCGCACCTGGCCAAAGTAGTGACGGAGACTGCGGTGATAACCCAGGTGCCGATTCCCCACCAGCAACATACATCCGCCAGGGGACAGGTGCCGAGCCACCTGACTGAAGAGACGAAGGGCAATATGGTCACCGACCACACCGCCTTCATGAAATGGCGGGTTTAACAGCACCAGATCATAACGGTCAGCCGCCTCCGGAATACCATCACTGTGATAAAAGCTCGCGACAGCGTCCGGGAAAGCCGTCAGGATATTTTGACGTGCGCTGGCAACCGCCTGACTGGAAACGTCCGCGAACGCAATCTCAAGCGCCGGATTGCGGGCCAGGGCCGTCAGCCCAAGCACACCGTTTCCGCAAGCCAGATCCAGTACCCGTGCTCCAGGGGCGAGATCCGCAATCTTCCGCTCAATGACCGGCAGCAGCAACCGCGAACCGATATCCAGCTTTGCTCTGGCGAACACCGCTGGCATACCCGATAGCTCGTACCGGGACGACAACCTGTATCCCCGCCAGAAATTCGGCCACTCCCGCAACGTATCCTCACCCCGGGCGGCAACCACCACCCTCGCTTTTTTGCGCGCGGGACAGACTTCCCGGGTGTTGACCAGTTCCCCAAACACATCAGCGCTGTGTGACGGCAGGTGCTTGATCATGCCACCGGCAATCAGCTTGCCTTCGGGTGACAGAACGCTGTTCACCCACCGCAACAGGCACGCCAGGTAGTCCAGTTGCCGGGGAATCCTCATAACAACAAGATCGAAGGGCCCTTCCGGCAGCTCCAGCCAGCTCTTTGGTGCCGGAATAGACAGATCGGCCGGAGCATTAATAACCAGGGATTCAGAGAGGAGACAGCTATCGGCAAAGGAAACAGGGAAGAAAGGCGCCAGACCCAGGGTCAAAGCCCCAAACTGGTCGTCAATGATCAACACCCGTGGGTGGCTCTGCGGCGTGCAACGCTCCAGAACCTGCTCCAGCAACTGCTCATCAGCGGCGTCCCAGGCCCGAAGGGTGTGGCCTCCACCGGGGCGTTTCAGGGGCAAGCGCCCGCCACTGAATGTTAGAACCTCACTTGTCATTTTAGGCATCCGCATCGTCATTCAGAAAACTGCGGACATTCTAGGCTGATTACTCTAGAAATTAACCCTACTCTGAAAGAACGATTTCAGGTTGCTCCGTTTGTTGTGGTAGCAAACCTTCTTGCCCCTCACCCCAGGGGCTTTTTTATGGTTCATCGCACTTTACCGGGAAACGCTGCTTTTATCTTAAGGAAGAAGTAGTCGTTGTCCCGGTAGCCATAGGCCATCCGTTTGATGACCTTAATCTTGTTGTTCATCCCTTCCAGGACGCTGGTATTCATCCGGTAGACAGCACTGGCGATAATACCTTCGACATAGCCTTTGAGGCGTCTGGCAAATTGCTGAACTGGTGCCAGCCCACTGCTCATTGCCAGATTCAACCAGTCCTGCCAGCGTTGCTTGGCTTCGTCCTCTGAAGGGGCGTACCAGAGCTCTTTGAGCTGGTCTTTCAGCACATACACTGTCATCAGAGGCTGGTTAGCCTGCAGCAACTCTTCGAGCTTCAGAGCTTGATCATCTTTGAGGTTGGTCCGATTTCTGAGCAATAGCCAGCGACTTCGCTTCACTACCTTTCGAGCGGGCTTGTCGTGTCGAAGCTGATTGGCCTGGTCGACCCGAACCCGATCAATCACTTCCCGTCCGAACTTGGCGACAACATGGAACAGGTCGTAAACCACGCGAGCGTTAGGGCAATGATGCTGAACTTCCAGATCCATGGCGGTATTCATGTCCATCGCCACAGCTTCGATCCGCGTGCACGCCTCAGCTCCTAACCATTCAAAGAAGGGACGCACAGCGGCTCGGCTACGCCCCTCTCCAACCCAGAGCACTTGCTGCGTGTCTGCATCAATCGCCACGGTGGCGTACCGGTGCCCCTTGAACAAGGCGAACTCATCCATGATCAATCGGCGAATTCGATGCCTGTCAGGCTCAGTCACTTCCCGCTTGAGACGTTGATGGTCGACGGCTTTGACCGTATGCCAGTGCAACCCCAACAGGGTTGCTACATGCTGAACTGGCATCAGGCGCACCAAGGACTCAATCCAATTGATCATGCCCGCTGTCAGGCGCTGTCGCCCTGGTAACCAGCGAATCTGTTCAAGTCTGGGACCACAGGATACACAGCGAACTCGACGGACAGGCACATCCAGCCAAACTCGATAATGAAACAGGTCGCGCTCTCGAACTCGTCGGGTACTAGTGTCGTGGATGGCAAGCGTGTGCTGGTTACAACCACTGCAGCAGGGTAGATGATCAGCGGCAGGTTGCAGTCGGATGAGCACGGAGTGGGCGTCAATCTGGACGTAGGATTCCATCGTGAATCCTTCCCAGAACAGATCAAGAAGATTAGCATTCATAGAGGCGGCGGTGGATTGGCTAATTTTGTTGTTTTGGCGAACTCAAAACTAACCGGTTTTACCGCCGTCTCCTACTTTTTCACGCTAACCCGCGATGAACCTTTTTTATGCCCGAAAAAAACCGCTATTTTGGCGTCGCATTGATGCTTTCGATAAACGCAGGCGACAGAACGTCGATGACGGGGCGCTGGCCGCCGCTGAACTCAGGGGCGGGCTGTGCAGGCTCCGAAGCAAGGATGCCCGGCTGTTCGGACCAGTGCAGGATATCCAGCTTACCATCGTGCCTCTCCACCAGCGCCGTACAGTGTTCCACCCAGTCACCGTCGTTGCAGTAGAGTCCTTCCTGACTGCGCAGAAAGCCAGCGGAGTGGATGTGACCACATATAAAACCGTCATAGTGTCCGCGTTCTGCCGCCGTCAGAGCAGCCAGTTCGAAGCGTCGAATGAATGACCGCGCCTTGCCGATACGGCTTTTGACCCAGGCCGCCAGGGACCAGTATGGCTTGCGGCGTAAGCGCCGCCAGGCATTGAACCAGCGGTTCAGGCGCAGCAGAAGGCCATGAGCCCTATCGCCTACCAGCAGCATCAAGGGGCTGCAGCGCACCACCTGATCAAACTGGTCGCCATGGCAGACCACGAACCGGCGACCGTCCGCCGTCGTGTGAATGGCTTTTTGCTTCAACTCGATACCTGCCAACGTCTGGCCGCAGAAGTGCCGCAGAAATTCATCGTGATTGCCAGGCACATAAACCACCCGCGTGCCGGCAGCGGCAATAGCCATAAACCGCCTCACAACCGCCTGATGGCTTTCCGGGAAGTGCACCCGCCGTTGCATAGCGATCAGATCAACGATATCCCCGACCAGGTACAGGGTCTCGCAGCTGACGTTGTCGAGAAAATCCAGAAGGTAGTCCGCCTGACAATCGGCGGATCCCAGGTGAACATCGGAAATGAAAACGCTCCGGTACTGATGCATCGGCTTCCCCCACCGGCCTGCTCAAGGATTATTCATACCTTGTCCGATGGCAATGACGACCGTATGACAGCCAGACGACAATTCAGTGACGGCGGGCGCTCCACACCGTGAAGCGTCGGTCGCCGGCGATCGTCTTGACCGGCCCGACGTGACGACGGATCAGTGCTTCATAGGGAAGAAACGTGTTCGCCACCAGGCGCAACTCACCGCCGGGCTCCAGGTGCTTTGCCACACCCTGCAGGAACCGCTCAGTCATGGATGTATCGGTACGGATACCGGTATGGAATGGCGGATTAGTGACAACTGCAGCGTAGCGGCCGTCGACGCCGGACAACCCGTCGGAGGCGTGAATCAAGCCATCCACGCCCGCCTCCCGGTAGGTCGCACGAGCACAGGCAACGGCCTGGAACTGCACGTCTACGCCGTCGACCGGAAAAACGCCCTGCTCCGCGGTTCGTTGGTGCAACTGCAACCAGGTGCCGATAACACCTGCGCCGCAGGCAAAATCCAGCACGGGTCCTTTTCCCAGCGGTGAGTCAGCAAGGGTTTGCAACAGCATGGCGGTACCATCATCCAGCTCACCGTCACTGAATATACCCGGCAAGCCGGCCATCCTGAAGCCAACTCCCTCGCACTCAACCGGATGCCACTGAAGCCAACGTTGAAGGTCAAACACTGGGCGCCTGGGCAGGCTATCGGCTTGCCAGACCTGGCAGTGGCGGGCACTGTCTGCCTTCGATGCTTGCGGTGCAAGCTCCTTCAGCTGCTTCACAGCGCCTGCAATACCTTCTTTCTTTTCGCCCACCAAGACCAGTCGAGCACCTTCGGCCGCCAGCCAAAGTGCCAACTCAAGCCTTACCGACAACTCAACTCGGGCCTTGGGGAGGAACACCACCAGGGTATCGGCCATGCCCGATGACAACTCCGGCGCATCATAGCCAAAAGCCGCCGTCCAGCCACTGACGGCCAGCAGCTGTTGGTAATTGCCAAAGTGTTCGGAAATCGTCAGTCCCCGATCCGGCAACCGGGGAAGCAACGCGGGATCGACCATGCCAATAATGGCCAGGCGACCACGCAACAGATTCTGGTTCTTGAGCAGGACTTCGTGGGAATTAGGCAGTGCAGACATTGATCAGCGTATCCCGGCGTTCGTATCAGGCGGGATACTCTAACCGGAATTGAGCCCTGAGTCTTGGCCCGGGCGGTCAGAAACCGGCAGATTACAACTCCGGCCTCCTACTTGTAGCGGGCAACCGTGTTGGCTCGCAAAGCGTCTTCTGGCGACATACCCCAATCTTCCACTGATTCCGGCTGCGGCGTCGTTTCACTGGTGCGGCGACGAGCCTGGGTGGACTGCGTCGTTTTGCGCTGACTCATGGCACTGAGCGCTTTTTGAACGATCTCTCGCATGGTTAACCTCCTGATATGTTACGAATTCAGTGTAACAATCCTTCAGGAGGTTAACTGTGATGACGTGCCGGGTCAGAAAGTGACGCCTGTCACGAATAATTGACACAATTTGACATTTTTTGCGTCAATTTTTATGGCGACCTGCACGGACCGGCCTCAACACCAGTTCATCAATGCTGTTTTGTTTGACGGCCTCGTGATCGGCCTCGGAGCTAATGGACAGCCCCATATCCCGAAGGATGCCGTCGGCCACGTCGTAGACGAATCCGTGCACGGTCAACGCCTGCCCACGACGCCAGGCCTCCTGCACAATGTTGTTTTGACAGACATGGCCAACCTGCTCCACCACGTTCAACTCGCACAGGCGGTCCACGCGGTCCTGATCGGTCGCCAGGCCATCAAGAATGCCCTGGTGTTTGTCTCGAACGTCCTGAACATGCCGCAGCCAGTTCGAAATCACGCCAAAGCCCTCATTGTTCAGGGCCGCCTTAACTCCCCCGCAGCCATAATGACCAACGACGAGGACATGCTTGACCTTAAGCACGTCAACGGCGAACTGAAGTACCGACAGGCAATTGAAGTCTGTGTGTACCACCACATTGGCCACGTTTCGGTGCACAAACAGCTCACCAGGCATCAGGTCAACAATCTGATTGGCCGGTACCCGACTGTCCGCGCAGCCAATCCAGAGGTACTCTGGTGCCTGCTGGTTGGACAGGCGGTCAAAAAACTGAGGGTCCTGGCTCTTGATGCCATCGGCCCAGGCCTTGTTATTGTCCAGCAAATGATCAAGCTGCCCCATCAAACCTCCTCCTAATGATCAACATTGCCCAGAATTGAACGGCAATCCGCGACATAAATCAATCATCAACTGGTCTGAGTCAGGTCGGAGTCGTGATGTTCGTGCATGGTGCTCTGAGCCAGATCCAGTAGCTCTCGCAACGCCACGGAAAACATCGCATATTCCGGTTCACGTACCCCTTTGAGTTCCGTCAGCATGGACTTCCAGCGGCTTATCATGGTGCTGTGCCGCGCCATCCAGTTATCAACAGCACCGCTGACATCCCCAGGCTTTGCAGCCAGCCTGAGTACACCCGTGGTCAACGCCCTCTGTTGCCAATCCAGGTCCTCACGGAAACTCTCCCTCGCAAGGGCCTGCCAGTGAGACGCGGGCACCAGGGCTGCAATGGCGTTGGCAAACCAGTTCAGATCCAGCTTGTCGCCGAGATCGTAATAGAGGTTGGCGACGGTTTTCAGAGGCATGCCCGTTGCCTCGCGGGCCTCGATGATGCCGAGAGACGAATAGAGGTAGCTGGTACCTGCCGCCACAGAGGCCAGATCTTCCGGCAAGCCAGACTCGACCAGTTCGTTATGGCGTTTTTTCCAATCAGCACAAGCCTGTTCGCCGAGATAATCCGGCAGGTCGGCCGTGATCTTCCAGACGCTGTCGGCGAAACGCTCCATATGGCTCTGAATACCAAGTTCTGCCCGGCGGTTGCGCAGCAGCCAGCGAACAGCTCGGCGAATCAGTCGCATCAGGTCACCCATCAGATCCATCTGAACCTTGGCCGGGATAAAGTAATCCAGGTATTCCACCTTGTCCCACCAAGTGTCCAGCCGGAAGACATCACGAGCGATGATCCAGGCCAACGCAATCGACGCCGCGTCGGCCCCGGTTGACTGCTTCAACCGCTCCACGAAGGTGATCCCCATGTGGTTGACCATGTCGTTGGCAATCTGCGTCGCAATGATCTCACGGCGCAATTGGTGCTCACCCAGCTCTTTGGAGAACTTGCGGGTCAGGTCCTGAGGAAACACCTTGTACATTTCCCCAGCCAACAGGGGCTCATCCGGCAAACTGCTGTCGATCAGGGTCTGCTTCAGATCCCCCTTGACGTAGGAAATCAGCACGGACAGTTCCGGACGGGTTAACCCTTTCTTGTCCAGCTTACGCTCGGACAGGGTTTCGTCGTCAGGCAGGAATTCCAGACTGCGATTCAGCTTGCCCTCGCTTTCCATGGTGTTCATCAGCCGGCGGTATTCTTCGAGCCGGGTAATGGCCCCCACACTGGCAATACTGATGGCCTGGGTCTGCCGATAATTGTTCTTGAGCACCAGGGCGGCCACATCATCCGTCATTTCCTCCAGCATGATGTTGCGCTGTTTATCCGTTAGATCCCCCATCGCAACCGCCTGGTTCAGGAGGATCTTCATGTTCACTTCGTGGTCGGAGCAATCCACACCGCCGGAGTTGTCGATGAAGTCGGTATTGAGCCGGCCGCCGCGTAGCGCGAACTCGATACGCCCGAACTGCGTCAGGCCCAGGTTCCCACCTTCGCCCACAATCTTGCAGCGCAGCTCAGAACCGTTGATACGAACCGCATCGTTGGCCTTGTCCCCAACGTCCCCGTGGGACTCGCCCTGACCCTTGACGTAGGTTCCAATGCCACCCACCCAAAGCAGGTCAGCCTGGGCCTTCAGAATGTGGGTAATCAACATGTTGGGCGGCACCCGGTCGGATTTAATCCCCAGTAGTTTCTTCATTTCCGGGCTGACTGGAATGGATTTGGCGCTGCGATTAAAGATGCCACCACCTTTGGAAATCAGGCTGGTGTCGTAATCAGTCCAGGACGAGCGTGGTAGCTCGAACAAACGCTTACGCTCTTTGTAGCTTTTCGCCGCGTCCGGCGCCGGATCGATAAAAATATGCACATGGTTGAAGGCGGCGACCAACTTTGTCTTTTCCGATGAAAGCAGGCCGTTGCCGAACACGTCTCCCGCCATATCACCGATACCGATGGCGGTGAACTCATCCAGGGCCGGGTTGATGCCCAGCTCGCGGAAATGGCGTTCCACGGACACCCAGGCACCACGGGCGGTTATGCCCATTTTCTTGTGGTCATAACCGTTGCTGCCACCGGAGGCAAAAGCATCCCCCATCCAGAAGCCATACTCTGCCGCCAGACCATTGGCGATGTCCGAGAAGGTTGCAGTCCCCTTGTCCGCAGCCACAACCAGGTAATGGTCATCCTCATCGTGACGAATCACCGACGCTGGCGGCTGGATACCGGCGTCCACCAGGTTGTCGGTAATGTCCAGCAGGCCACGGATGAACGTTTTATAGGCCTCGATGCCCTCGGCCTGGAAGGCCTCGCGATCCGACATGTCCGGAAGGCGTTTGGCCACGAAACCGCCCTTGGCACCGACTGGCACGATCACCGCGTTCTTGACCTGCTGGGCTTTCACCAGCCCGAGAATCTCGGTGCGATAGTCCTCGAAACGGTCGGACCAGCGCAAGCCCCCTCGGGCCACCTTGCCACCACGCAGATGCACGCCCTCAACCCGCGGTGAGTAGACGAAAATCTCGAACATGGGCATGGGCAGCGGCATATCCGGAATGCGGGAGGGGTCGAATTTCACACTGATATAGGGCTTTGTCTTACCTTCGCCGTCGGGCTGGTAATAGTTGGTACGCAGGGTAGCCTGCATCAGCTCCAGGAACAGGCGCAGGACCCGGTCTTCACTCAGGTTCTCTACCTCATCCAGCCCGGCGTTGAACTCGATCTCAAGCTTCTGTTGCGCAGCCGCACTTTTGCCCTCGCTCTGGTAACGCTCCGGATTGAAGCGCACCTCAAAGAATTCCAGCAACAACCGCGTCAGGTCCACATGGTTGACCAGGGTGTTGGAGATAAAGGTCTGGCTGTTGGAAAAGCGGATCTGACGCATGTAACGGGCGAAGGTCCGCAGCAAGGCGATCTCCCGCCAGCTCATATAGGAGGACAGCAGCAGCCTGTTGAAGGCGTCATTCTCGGCATCGCCGTACCACACGCGACGGAACAGATCCTCGAAAATAGGCCGGATACGATGGATATCCACCACTTTCCCACTGTGCGCCTGCAGGGTGAAGTCGTGTATCCATACGGTCTTGCCTTTCCGGTCACTGACTTCAAAGGGGTGCTCGCCGATCACCCGGAAACCCAGATTGTCGAATATGGGCATCACATCGGACAGCGGCAGCGGCTCATCCGGGTAGAAAAGCTTAAAGTGAAGCGTACTCTCATCCTCTTCCAGAGCCCGATAGAAGCTCATGGTGAGATGCTTTTCCTCAGCTGCACCGGAGATATGCTCAAGATCAATGGCAGCACGCCGGGGCGAGAACATGTCTTTGTAACTGGCAGGGAAACCGCCAGAGTACACGCGGAACATCTCGTTACCCTGCTCTTCGCCATAGGCCTCGGTCAGCGCTTCCAGCAGGCCATCACGCCAGGACTGTGCCAGCCCGATCACCTTGTCACGAATCTCGGAAATCGGAAGCTGCCGGTTTTCCACCTGGGGCACCCGTATCGTGAACTGCACCCGCGCCAGAACCGATTCGGAAAAGTGGGTCACAAATTCGATGTCTTCGGCACCCAGGGTCTCCAGCAACTCCTGTTCGACCTTCAGGCGCAACTCGGTGTTGTAGATATCCCGGGGGAAGAACGCCAGGCAGGTCACGAACTGGCCATACACGTCTTCCCGCATGAACAGCTCGATACGACGACGTTCCTGAATATAGAGAATGCTCTTGGCGACGGACAGCAGCTCGCCCGGCTCTATCTGGAACAGTTCGTCCCGGGGATACACCGTGAGGATCTGATCCAGTTCCTTGCCCGCGTAGTCATCACGCAGGAACCCCGACCGCCGCATGACCGTCTGGAACTTGCGGCGCAGCAGGGGAATTTCATCCGGGCGCTCGTTGTAGACCCGTGAGGTATACAACCCCAGGAAACGGCGCTCGCCGACCACCTCGCCCTTGCTGTTGAACTTCTTGACGGCGATGTAGTCCGGATAGGCCGGACGGTGAACCCGTGAACGCTGGGCCGACTTCGCGAAAATGAAGATATCATCGGTGCGGGTCATTTCATGCCGGGTGCGCTGTGGCAATTCATTGAGCCGAACGCGATCCGGGCGCTCGTTGTTCACCCGCAGGATGCCCAGTTCGGAATTCTCCACACGGCGGACCACCAACCCGCTCTTGTCCTTGGCGAAATCGTATTCGTCGTAGCCAAGGAAGGTGAAGTGGTCCTTGACCAGCCACGCCAGGAAGGCCTTCGCCTCTTCCTTTTCCTCCTCGTCGATACCGGCCGTGGTATTATCCAGCTCCCGGCTGATTTCATTGACTTTTTCAGTCACAATCGGGAAGTCACTGACCGCTATTCGGACTTCATGAAGAATGGTTTGCAGCACCTCTTCAAGCGATCTCAGGTCTTCCGGGCTGCTATGCCGGTCAATCTCCAGCACAATGAACGCCTCGTAGCTGGCATTGGCGGACTTCTTTTTCGGAGGATGCAGTTTTTTCAGTTTGCCCTGAGTGTCCCGCTCCACCTGAAGTATGGAGTGCTGAATCGAGTGGGTACCGATTTCCCGCTGGTTGATGGCAATTCGCAGGGAATCGATTAGAAACGGCATGTTCGGATGAAGAATAAAAATGACAGTATGCGTTGACTGCCAGCCATCACTTTCGAGGTCCGGATTGAACACGGACACAGGGGTTTCCTCGGCGGACCGTTTCTGAAGAAATTGCCAGGCCGCGAGGATAGCCCCATAGGTATCGGAAAATCGTCGACTTATAAGTTCTTCAAGAGGAATGTGAGCATAATGCTGCTTCGCGAATTCACTGATCTTTTTCGCTTCGGTTTTCGCTATTTTTTCAGCGAAAGCTTCGTCCAGCTGTTGGAAAAACTGTTCCTTGCTGGCGATCGTCAGCGCATTCATAGTCGACCTCTGTGAGTGTGAAATAAACGTAATCGGTGTACCGTCACATAAGCATAGTCAAAGCCTTGATTTTTGCCCCACAGATGCGAAAACTGCGGCATCTACTTACGCGAACCGTCTCTGCAGTAGGAGTGGACACCCCCCATGGCATTACAGCATACGTTTGGAGAGCTCAGGTCTCAGTTAGCAAAAAGGATTATTGGCCAGGAAAAACTGGTGGACCGTTTGCTGATTGCCCTGTTGGCCGATGGCCACCTGCTGGTTGAGGGCGCTCCCGGCCTGGCAAAAACCACCGCCATCAAGGCCCTCGCCGACCACCTCGAAGGCGACTTTCACCGTATCCAGTTCACCCCGGACCTGCTGCCATCAGACGTCACCGGCAGTGAGATCTACCGAGCCGAAACCGGGCAATTCGAGTTCCAGCATGGCCCGATCTTCCATAACCTGGTGCTGGCCGATGAAATTAACCGGGCTCCGGCCAAGGTACAGTCAGCGTTACTCGAAGCCATGGGCGAACGCCAGGTCAGTGTCGGCATGCGCACCTTCCCGCTGGATCGCCTGTTCATGGTAATGGCCACCCAGAACCCCATCGAACAGGAAGGCACCTACCCCCTGCCTGAAGCCCAGCTCGACCGGTTCCTGATGCATGTAGTGATTGACTATCCGTCCGCCGTGGCCGAAAAAGAGATTCTTCACCTGGCGCGCAACGACTACCGCCGTGGGCAGGTGGCCGCTGAAGTCCGCCTGACGGCCGACCAGGTTTTCGAAGCCCGGCATGCGGTTTCCGACATCTATATGTCAGAGCCCGTCGAGCAATACCTGCTGGCTTTGGTGCTGGCCACCCGTGACCCGGCGTCACTCGACCCGGAACTGGCCCGCTGGACTGCCTTCGGAGCCAGCCCACGAGGCACCATCGCGCTGGACCGCTGCGCCAGAGCCATGGCGTGGCTGGAAGGACGGGACTACGTCAGCCCGGACGATGTGAGGAACATTGCCTTCGACGTTCTTCGCCATCGTATTTTGCTGACCTTCGAAGCCGAAGCCGAAGGCCTGACTGCAGATGCTATTATCCAGCGCCTGATAGACCGCGTTCCGGTAACAGCCTGACACCGTGACCATGACGCCCGAAGAGCCAGCGACTCATATTCCCCTTTCCGGTCTCATTCGCCTGCAGGCAGATGCCCGCGCATTGAAGTTGCCTGCTGCGCGCCCGGTAAGATCCCGGCAGGCCGGCCTGCAACGCTCTCCCCGGCGCGGGCGGGGCATGGCCTTTGCTGAAGTGCGCCAGTATCAGCCCGGGGACGATATCCGCAGCATCGACTGGCGGGTGACCGCCCGACGGCAGTCGCCGCACACAAAGCTCTACGAGGAAGAGCGCGAGCGCCCCGTGCTCCTGCTTTGCGACCTCGGGCCTTCACTGTTTTTCGCCAGCACCGGTGCCTACAAACAGGTCCGCGGCGCCCAGATTGCCGGTATCCTGGCCTGGCTTGCCCTTTGGTCTGGCGATCAGGTGGGAGGAATCGTTTTCAACGGCAACGAACTCACCGTACAGCGCCCGGCGCGGCGCAAGAAATCGGTACTGCAGTTCCTCGACACCGTGGCAAGGCAGCAAAGAAGCACGCGCGACTCAAGCGCCGTTGCGGCCGCCGGCGTGGAAAACGCCACCCTGGATACCGCCCTGCGGGAAGCTCGCCGTGTGGCCCACACCGGTAGCCGCATTTTCGTCATCAGTGACTTCCTGACCATTACCTCAGAAACGTCGCGGCTACTCGGTTCACTGGCACGTCACAACACGGTCAGCGCACTGAGAGTTGTTGACCCATTGGAGCTGAAGTTACCTGAAAGCGGTCGTTTCGCCATTGCCGGCGAAGACGGACCGGTGTGGTTCGATAGCAGCAACCCCCGCTTCCAGAGGGCCTATGCGGACAAGGTTCGCCAGCATACAGAGGCCCTTGAGGAGTGCTTTCGAACGTCGGGGGTACAACCCGCCAGCGTCATGACCGGCGATCAGCCAGCGTTGGCGTTGCAGGCACTGCTTGGCCCCCGGGGGCACATCGGATGACAGGAACCGCAAAGACCCCATGATGCAACAGGACCCACTGAGCCAGCTCAGAGACATTCACCTGCCACAATCCGGAGGCTTCTGGCCACCGGCGCCCGGCTGGTGGTTGCTGATGGCTATCGCAATTGCCCTGGGCATTCTGGCGTTTGTGCTGATCCGACGAAAACGGCGCAAAAACCGCTGGCTGAAAACCGCCATTACAGAATTGAACCGACTGGAGCAGGCCGCAACACCCAACAGCCAATGGTTCGGCGCGCTGAACGCTCTACTGAAACAAGCCGCGCGTATCCGCTACCCTGAACGCCTCCCGGAATCCCTGTCCGGCGAACCCTGGGTTCGCTTTCTTCTGGAAACCAGCCCGAAGGATCGCATTGCCTCACGCCCGGTGGTGGAAGCCATGGTGAACAGCAGTTGGCAACCAACCCCCGAGTGCCATACCAGTGATGCTATCGCGTTCGCCCGTGTCTGGCTGGGAGGCCAAAAATGCTGAGCCTTGCGTTTCCATGGGCCCTGCTACTGGCTCTGGTGCCCCTGATAATCCGTTTACGCAAACGCAGTGCTCAGACTGTGGAGGCACCTGTTTTTCCGGTCGGGCATTGGTTATCGGACCTGCCGGGTGTCAGCCGTAGCGGCAGCCACGCCCCCCTTTGGCAGCAACTGGCACTGTTGCTGATCTGGCTGCTGCTGGTCGTGGCCCTGGCGCGCCCCCAACACGTCGGCGAACAGGTACAGTTGCCGGTCAGCGGTCGTGACCTGCTTCTGGCAGTGGATATTTCCCCGTCAATGGACGAACAGGACATGGTCATCCAGGGCCGCAGCATAAACCGACTACAGGCGGTGAAGCGCGTGCTGGATGACTTTATCCAGCGCCGTGAAGGTGACCGCCTGGGGCTGCTGTTGTTCGGTACGGAACCCTATATCCAGGCGCCGCTGACCTTTGACCTCGCCACCGTTCGCACGCTGCTGCATGAAGCCGGTATCGGCATGGCCGGGCGGGCCACGGCCATCGGCGACGCCCTTGGTCTGGCGGTCAAACGCCTTCGTGATCGCCCCCAGGAACAACGCGTGGTGATCTTGCTGACCGATGGCGCCAACACCGCTGGTGAGATCGCGCCGGACAAGGCGGCGGAGATTGCAAAAGCCGCTGGCGTACGCATCTACACCATCGGGATTGGTGCCGAAACCATGGTTCAGCGTGGGCTGCTCGGCTCGCGCCGGGTCAACCCATCCCGCGACCTCGATGAGGGTTTGCTGACGCGAATTGCCCAGCAGACCGGCGGTGAGTACTTCCGGGCCCGCAGTCTGCCCGAGCTGGAACTGATCTACGAAAGCATCAACCAGCTCGAACCCATCGAACTGGAAGGCAAACACTATCGACCGGTGACTGAACTGTACGTCTGGCCCGCCGGAATTGCCGTCCTGATCTGGCTGCTACTCCAGAGCGCCAGAGTGGCCAGCAACCGGCTTGAGACCAGAAACAACGCACGGGGAGGGAATCATGGCTGATTTTCACTTCCTGCGCCCACTGTGGCTGCTGTTACTTCTTGTCGCCCTTGTCCTGCCGTTGGTATTCAAACGCGTCCGCCAGAGCGACAGTGGCTGGAGCCGCGTGATACCGCCGCAACTGCTGCGCCCACTGATCAGTCAGTCTGGCGCAGCGGGCGGTCAAAAACGCTCGCCCGTATTGCCGGTCGTTGCCGCCCTCGTGGTGCTTGCCGTTGCCCTCGCCGGCCCGTCGTGGCGCAAGGCGCCCACGCCACTGCAACAACAGAATGACAGCCTCGTTATCGTGCTGGACCTGTCGCTGTCAATGCTTTCTACCGATGTAACGCCCGACCGCCTGACCGTGGCCAAGCGCAAGATTCGCGATATTCTGAAAGCACGGGAGGGAAGCCTGACCGCCCTGGTGGTCTATGCCGCGGACGCTCATGCGGTCACACCGCTGACGGATGACAGCAATACCATCGAGGGCATGCTGGAGGTACTCGAACCGGTGATCATGCCCGCTGCAGGAAACCGAACCGATCTCGGCATACAACGTGGCCTTGACCTGCTGGAACAGGGCGCCCCGGGGACGGGGCGACTGTTACTGATTGCAGACAATGTGGACGAGCGTTACCTTCCTCGCATCAGCGATACCCTGACGGGCAGTCGGTTCGCGCTCAGCACCCTGACCGTTGGTACTTCAGAGGGTGGCCCAATACCGCTGGCACGCCAAGGATTCATTCGTGATGGCGGCGACATCGTGATTACCCGTGCGGACCCCGCAGGCATGGCGGAACTGGCGAAAAGCAATGGTGGAGACAGTCATAGCCTGACCATTACGGACGAGGACATCCGCAGCCTGGAGCTGCGCCCCATTGACTCGGACAACTGGCAAGACAGCGAGCGCGACCTGACGGTCAACCGCTGGCAGGATGATGGCTACTGGCTATTGTGGCTGGCCGCGCCACTGGCATTGCTCGGCTGGCGTCGCGGTGCCATGGTGGCGGTACTGCTAACACTTTTGCCCCTCACCCCACGTCCCGCAATGGCCATGGACTGGGACGCCCTTTGGTCCCGGGAGGATCAGCGTGCGCCCGCGCTGATCGAAGAAGACCCGGAACAGGCAGCCAGGATTCTCGACAATCCCCAGTGGCGTGGTAGCGCACTCTATCGCTCAGGTGACTATGAGTCCGCAGCGGGCGCGTTCGCCAGCGAAGACACGCCCAGGGCAAGCTACAACCGCGGCAACGCCCTGGCCCGTGCCGGCAAGCTGGAAGAAGCCCTCGAGGCCTACGAGAATGTGCTGGCGATGCAACCTGGACATGAAGACGCCTTGTTCAACCGTGACCTGGTGAAACAGCTGCTGGAGCAGCAACAGAACCAATCCAGCGGGGACGGCAGTGAATCGTCAGATCAGGACGGCAATCAACAGCAGCAGGGTAACCAGCAGAACTCACAGAATGGGTCGGATACTCAGAACCAGGACGGCGACCCGTCAGATCAGGCCGGGCAGAACCAGCCGGATAATCAACACAATGGACAGCAAAAGAACGAGCCAGAGGATAGCCAACGGAACGGCCAAAGCGACCAACAGGAAAAGCAGGAGGAGAGCGCTCAACAACGCCAACGTGATGCCGACGCTTCAGCGAGCGACGGACAAACATCCAGGGCACCGGCGGAGCTTGATACTTCCCCGCTGACCCAGGGACAGGAACAATGGCTCCGGCGCGTGCCCGATAATCCGGGCGGACTGTTGAGGCGCAAATTCCTGCAACAATACCAGGAACGAGAAACACCATCTGACGAGGGCGATACACCATGGTAAGCCGGCTGACCGGTCCGTTTATTCTGATACTGCTGCTTGTCACCATGGCAGGACCGGCCATGGCAGCCAACGATCTGACCGTCGAACCCGACAGAACCCGTCTTTACGAGGGCGAAGTGCTTACCCTGAGCGTCAAGGGCAGCACCAAAATCGATATCAATCTGGGAAACCTGTTCGATTTCGACTTGTCGAGTCTGCCAAAACCGGACATCGAAAAGGTAGAAGACGACTTCGAAATTCTCGCCCGCAACCAGCAATACTCCATTCGCACCGTCAACAATGAAATGGTGGGCGAGATCACATGGACGTACCAGCTCGCGCCCAAAAAGACCGGTGAATTGACCATTCCGCCCCTGAGCTTCCGAGATTCCCGTTCAACCCCCGTCACCATTGAGGTTATCAGCGGCACCCCACCCGATCAGGAGACCGAGGTCCAAAGAGACAGCTTTATCGAGCTGGCCGCGGACAAGGACGAAGTGTACGTTCAGGAACAGCTGGTGCTCACCATCAAGCTGTTTTTCACCGGCAACCTCATTCGCGGCGAGCTCTCCGAACCGGAGCACCCGAATGCCATTGTCGAATCGCTGGGCAAGCAGAGCGAGTACACCCGCTACCGGGACGGTGTTCGCTATCGTGTGGTTGAGCGCCGTTACGCATTGTTTCCCCAAAGAGAAGGACAGCTCAGTCTGCAGCCCATCCGCTTTGAGGGCCAGGCCCGGAATGAACAGGGCCAATTGAAGTTTCTCCGCGACAGCGCCAACCTGTTTGATATCACCGTCAAGGGTGTGCCAGCGGAATTCAGCGGAGACACCTGGTTGCCCGCCCGCACGCTGGAGCTGGCCCAGTCCGGACTGCCACGAAACCAGAACCTGACAGCGGGCCAGAACCTTACCAGAAGCCTCACCATGAGGGCGGAGGGCCTACCTGCCGAATCCCTGCCGCCGTTCCCGGAACAGACACCCGATAGCATACGGGCTTACCCGGAAAAGCCCGAGCGCACGACCACACCCGGCACCGAAGGGCTGACTTCGACACTGACCCAGACCACGGCACTGGTGCCCGTGCAGCCTGGAAAATTAACCTTACCCGAGATCCGGATCCCCTGGTGGGATACTGAAAGCGACAGCGAAAAAGTAGCGGTTATTCCAGCACATACGCTGGTCGTTGAGGGGATACCCGGCCAGATCGACTCGGTGCCCAGTAATCCGGAAGACGCGTCGGAAACGGACACCAGGACCAACGATGACCCGGTATCAGGTGAGCCTGACGGAGAATCCGGCGCTGGCTTCTGGCCGTTGGCCACCCTGGCCGTTGTGGTGGGTTGGCTGATCACTCTGGCGGCCTGGTGGTACAGCAGGCATCGCACCAGTGCTGGCAAGGTCGTGGCGAGTCAGGGAGACAACCGGGAAAAGGTGCTATTCCGGGATCTGTGCGAGGCAGCGCAGGCGGGATCGCCCAAAACGACCGACCTGCTTGTACGCTGGATGTCTCAAAGGCATCCGGAACGCACCTTCCAAAGCGTAACGGATGTGAACCGGTTTCTGGACGACACGGAACTGGCCGCCGAGATCGAACAGCTTCAGCAGCGATTATTCGGGACACCCGGTGAATCGGCCACGTCAGAGCCCTGGCAGGGAGAACGGCTTGTGGCAGCGCTCATCCGCGTGCGTGGAACCGCCGGTGAATCAGCTCCCGGGGATCAGCTGCCGCCGCTCTACCCGCAGGGCCTGAGCACCAGCCGGTGACAGATTACTGCACCAGTTGGGTGTCAATCACCAGGGTGACAGGCTCGTTTTCGCCTTCACCCACTGGCACCGGCTGATCCACCTCGCCCTGCCAGTCTCCTGCCTGGGGCCTGGCGTTGCCAGAGCGTGACAGGCGCGCTTGCAGGCGCACTTCACCCGCCTCCGACAGCTTTGCATTCGCGGACATATTGAAGCGGTCGTCCAATCGGATCTCCATCGGTAACTGGCCCGCACTCAGCCGTGCCACAGCCAGAGGTGGCCCGCCCTGAACATTCGCGCGACGCGCCAGAACAAACAGGGTGGTGTCGTCAGGAATCTCGCCCTGGAATGCTTCGTCTATTTCCACCTGGACGGTTACGCCGGCCCCGGATACCTCTGACGGCTGCTCCTGCGGCATCTCCCGACCCAGGCGCTGATAGGCCTGTTCAATGCCCTGGCGGATGGACGTAATCTGGGGATGATTGGGCGCCACCGACACAATGCGCTCCCAATACCGGATCGCCTCCTCAAAGTTCTGCTGGCTGAAGGCATGGATGCCGAGCAGGCCGAGGGAATTGACCTCGTCGGGATTCAGCGACCTGGCTTTTTCAATGGCGTTCGACACCTCTGGGTTGAGGTCACCCTCACTCAGGAAAAATGCAGCCTGGGCTGACAATCCCCAGGCGACAGCTTTACCGCTCTCATCGTCCTCAATACTCTCTGCCAGCCGTTCGAAGGCCCACGCCGCATCCTCATACTGCTCGATGCGCATATAGCTACGCCCCAGCATGGCCCAGCCCTCGGTGTTCTCCGGATTGTCCTCCAACCGCTCGCGAAGCTGGGCCGTCAGTTCCTGCATCTGGCCCAGGCGATCGCTGTCGGCTGCCATCATTTCCTGCATGGCGCGGAACTGCTCGACGTCGTCCATGGCGCCCCACTGTCCGTACAGGTATACCGCAGCGGCGGGAATAACCGCGAGGCTGGCAATCGCAATGACGATGGCGCTTTTCCCGCCCCTGGCCCGATCCGGTGAAGCAATAACACCACGCTCAGCATCCGGGACATCATCAAGCATACTGCCTGCCAGCTCTTCCCGGAGCTGTTGATAGCTTTCCTCGTCCAGCGCGCCGGCTTCAAACTCGCGATCCAGTTCCGCCATTCGGCTGCGATATGCCAACAGGTTCTGGTTGCGCAGATCCATTTCCGCGCGCCGGCCGGAACGGTGCAGGAACAACGGCGCCACCACAAACGCCAGGGCAAGTACGATTAATACAGCGGCCGTCAGCCAGAAGGTCTGTGTCATAGAACGGTCATTAATCCGGTTGAGAAAGAGTGTTGTTTGAAGTCAGGTGCGGCTGGAGTCATCGCCATCGAGCATTCTGGATGCCCGTGCATGCTCTTCGTCGGTCAGGGCTGGCTCGTCCTGGCCGGCCCTGCGGGAACGGATGACAATCCCGGCCACCACCATCAGGCCACCCAGGACCACAATGGCTGGCGTTGCCCACAGCAGGATGGTGCGGCTATCCACCTCCGGCTTGTATCGCACGAATTCACCAAAGCGGTCGACCAGTGCTCCGACAATTTCCTCGTTGCTGGCGCCATCAGACATCATCCGGTACACCTCGTCGCGCATGTCCTTGGAAATCGGCGCATTGGAATCGGCGATGTTCTGGTTCTGGCACTTCGGGCAACGCAACTCCGAAATCAGGGTCTGGAACCTCTGCTCCTGCGCCTGAGTATCAAACCCGTAAACGTCTCGGGCATCCGCTACCGACATCGGCGCAATTGTCATCAGTAGCAGCCATGCAAACACCGGGCGCCACATCAGATCTTCCCCCTGAACCGGTCGACGATGGGCTTGATGTCCTGCTCCCATACTTTTTCGTTGACCACGCCAACATGGCGGTAACGCACAATACCTTCGGCATCAATGACATAGGTTTCCGGCGCGCCATAAACCCCCAGGTCAAACCCGAGGCTGCCACGGGGATCGTAGATCGACACCTGATACGGGTCGCCCAACCGATCAAGCCAGACCAGTGCATCATCCCGGTTGTCCTTATAGTTAAGGCCAACGATACGCACGCCTTTCTCTTCCGCCAGCCAGACCAGATCACCATGCTCATCCCGGCAGGCCGGGCACCAGGTACCCCAGACATTCAGCAGGGACACATGCCCTTCAAAAACCTCACGAGTCAGCTCGCGACTTTCGTTGTGGAGATCCGTCAACAAAAACTCGGGCACCGGTTTGCCGATCAACGCCGACTCGAGTTTGTTGGGGTCTTTGCCAATACCGGCGAACAGGACCACTCCGAGTACCACAGCGAGGATCAACGGCGTGAACAGCAGCAGCCGCTTCATGACGCCGCTCCTACCGGGTCTGCTCCGCGCTCACCGCCTGCGTTCGGTGCCTTGGCCTTACCGTTTTCCGCAACCTTGCCGCGAATGCGATAGCGGCGGTCCGAAATGGCCAGGAAGCCACCAGCGGCCATAAACAGCGCCCCCAACCACAACCAGCGGACCAGCGGTTTGTATTGAAGCCGGATCGCCCAGGCATCGTCAGACACCCGCTCACCGATGGCGACAAAAATATCCCGGAACAGACCGCCGTCAATACCAGCCTCAGTCATGGTGTTACGTTGAACCATGTATCGGCGCTTCTCCGGGTATAGCGTGGATATCAGACCGCCATCCGAATCGTAAACGTCAAAACGACCGTATTCCGCGGTGAAGTTCTGCCCTCTTCGGTTGCCAATTTCGGCAAACGCAACCCGATAATCACCGACCATCGCGGTGTCCCCGGGCGACATGCGTACGTCCCGCTCGATACCGTAGTTGGACGCGACCGTCGCACCCGCCATGGTGATGGCCAGCCCCAGATGCCCGAACACCATGCCGTAGTAACTGCGGGATTGACGCCTGAGGCCGTGGAGGCGCCCCTTCCGTGACCCGGACTTTTCCCAGAGATCCCAAAAGGTGGCCACCGTAATCCACATCGCTGAGAACAGGCCCCCAAACGCCCAGGGCTCGAACGTGCCGTACCCAACCAGCACAGCACTGGTCCCGATCATACTAACAGCCAACGGCCACAGCAGTTTGCGGCCCAGCCAGCCGCCGTCGGTTTTCTTCCAGCGGGAGAATATACCTGCCCCCAACAGCAAGCCGGCGGCAATTCCAAGGGGGCTGAAGGTCAGGTTGAAGAAGGGTTCACCGATGGATAGCCGCCCCATGTCCAGGTAGTCCAGAACCAATGGATAAAGAGTCCCCACCAACACCAACAGGGTTGCGGCAACCAACAACACATTGTTCATCAGCAGGAAGATTTCACGGGACAGGCTGCCGTAACGGGAGCGCACATGCACCACCGGCGCCCTGAATGCGTACAGGGTCAGGCTCGAAACAATCGTAATCGCCAGTAGCGCCAGCAGGAATGTCCCCCGGTCGGGGTCTGAGGCGAAGGCGTGGACAGAGGTCAGCACCCCGGAACGCACCAGGAAGGTTCCCAGCAGGCTCAGGGCGAAGGTTACGATGGCCAGCAACACGGTCCAACTCTTGAATACGCCGCGCTTCTCGGTGACGGCCAGACTGTGCATCAGCGCCGTTCCCGACAACCAGGGCAGCAGCGAGGCGTTCTCGACCGGGTCCCAGAACCACCAGCCGCCCCAACCCAGTTCGTAATAGGCCCACCAGCTACCCAGGGCAATGCCCAGGGAAAGGAAAGCCCAGGCCACTGTGGTCCAGGGGCGGGACCAACGAGCCCAGGCCGCATCCAGTTTGCCATTGATCAGCGCGGCAATGGCAAAGGCAAAAGCCACGGAGAAGCCCACATACCCCATGTACAACATGGGTGGATGCACGATCAGCCCGAAATCCTGCAACAGCGGGTTCAGGTCGGCGCCATCGGCCGGCACATTGGGGAGCGTACGATCGAAAGGATTGGAGGTCATGATGGTAAACAACAGGAAGCCCACCGTGACCATACCAAGCACCGACAACACCTGGGATACCATCACCGACGGCAGGCGCCGGCTGAATATGGCGACCGCCAGCGTCCAGCCAACAAGCATCAGCACCCAGAGCAGCAGCGAGCCTTCATGGCCGCCCCACACCGCGCTGAATTTGTAGTACCAGGGCAGCATGCTATTGCTGTTGTTGGCGACATAGGCCACGGAAAAGTCATCGGTCACAAACGCGTGAGTCAGAAGACCAAAGGCCAGGGCAACGAAGACGAACAGGCCCGCTGACAGCGGCCGGGCGAAGGCCAGCAACTGGTCACGACCCGTCACCGAGCCCACCAGGGGGACCACGGAAAGGAGCACTGCCAGCAACAGCGCGAGTATCAGGGCGATCTGTCCGAGTTCCGGATACATCAGGATTCTCCAACTCTCTTAAACGTGGGCCAGCAACGCTAGTAACCGGCGCTGGATTCACCGGCTGTCGCAGGCATGGCGGCCCGCTTGCCGGCGGCCTTTTCCAGGGCGTCGTTCACTTCCGGTGGCATATAATTCTCGTCGTGCTTTGCCAGCACCTGGTCCGCGACAAAACGGCCATTGCCGTCCATGCGCCCCATGGCGACAACGCCCTGCCCTTCGGCAAACAGGTCCGGCAGGATCCCGGTGTATTCCACCAATACCGATGAGGTAAAGTCCGTCACCTTGAACTCCACTTTCAGGCTTTCCGGATCACGCTGCACAGTCCCTTCTTCCACCATGCCCCCGGCACGGATGCGGACGTCCACCGGCGCTTCGCCAGCGGCAATTTGGCTTGGGTCGTAAAACAGGTTGATATTCTGCCGCAGCGCGTAGGTCGTCAGGGCCACGGCCACCGACACCCCGACAAGGAGAAAAAGGACAATGGTAAGCCGTTTTTTTCGGATCGGGTGCATGTTTGATCTACCAGTCAGTCTTGAGAAGATTCGATTTGGGTAAAGCTGGCCGCCGCCGGGCGCTCGTCCACCGACGGAGCGGGGGCCATACGGCGTCGCTGTTGCGCAATTACGACCCGCCGCTGACGCAGCGACCACCACGTCATGACTCCCATCAGCAGGAAAAACACCGCATAGCATGCCCAGACATACGGGCCGTGGCCGCCCATCGCCAGAAAAGCACCAAAAGAGTCGAAGGCCATTGCGTCAGTTCTCCCGTGCCTGAACCAGTTCTTTTACCCAGCGGGTGCGGCCTTCACGCGCCAAAATGTTGGTCTGCATACGCAGACAGGCGAGCCAGCCAAATATCAGATAAAGCCCCAATACCGAGAGCAACAGGGGCACCCACATTTCCGCGGGCATACTGGGCTTTTCCGTGAGCTTGAACGTCGCTGGCTGGTGCAGGGTATTCCACCACTCCACGGAATACTTGATGATCGGTATATTGACCACTCCCACCAGTACCAGCACGGCAACGGCACGTGCCGAGGATTTCTCATCGGAGATGGCCGCTCCCAACGCCATCACCCCAAAATAAAGAAACAGCAAGATCAGCATCGAGGTAAGCCGGGCATCCCAGATCCACCAGGTTCCCCAGGTGGGCTTACCCCAAACCGCACCGGTAAACAGGGCCAGGAAGGTCAACACTGCACCAACCGGTGCCACGGCCTTGACGAAAACATCGGCCAGTTTCATACGCCAAACCAGCGTAACCAACGCCGCAACGGCCATCATGATATACACCGACTGGGCCAGAAACGCAGACGGTACGTGAATGAAAATGATGCGATAACTATTACCCTGCAGGTAATCCTGTGGCGCAAACCCCAACCCCCAGACAATACCGGTCAACAACAGGGCTGCCCCCACCACAAGCAGCCAGGGCATCAGTGTTGAGGCAATGCCGAAGAACCATTTTGGCGACCCCAGCTTGTGAAAGATTTGCCACATCAGGTTGTTACCTTTTTACCTTTAACTGTTGGACAGACTGATCCTCAGGGCCGCCGCCGATGCAAACGGCGCCAGTGTCAGCGCCAACACCAGAAACGCCCCCATCAACGCGAGCTGTCCACCCACCGGCGCGCTCTCAGACGCAGCCATTACCGTGCCTGTGCCAAAAATCAGCACCGGAATGTACAGCGGAATGATCAGCAGGGACAAGAGCACGCCTGCCGATCTCAGTCCGAGGGTCAATGCCGCACCAATGGAACCGATCAAGCTGAGGACCGGTGTTCCGATCAGCAGCGTTAGACACAGAATGGCAACAGAGTTCCCCTCAAGATGCACCATCACCCCCAGAACAGGCGCCAGCATCACCAGTGGCAGGCCAGTGAGTACCCAATGGGCCAGTGACTTCGCCAGTACTAACAAAAACAGCGGCTGGGGCTGCAATACCAGTTGCTCAAGCGTGCCGTCGTCGAAATCATGACGGAAAAGATGATCCAGTGACAATAACACGGACAGCAAGGCCGCAACCCACAGGATACCGCTACCCGCCTCCCGCAGGAATGATACTTCGGGGCTAACCCCGAGGGGGAAAAGCGTTACGACCATGACGAAAAACAGTAGCGGATTGAGCAAATCCTGGGGCTGGCGAAAGGCGGTTTTCAGATCCCGCGAGAATACGGCTTTCATGGCCGACAATACGCTTACCGACTCCTCCGGTGTACGAACAGGAAGCCTGGCTTCAGAGACCATGGTCATGACTGCCCCCCAGGGTAATTCGGTGCATCGAAGGCAGATTAAGGTCGTGGTGTGTGGTCACTACGATCGCGCCACCACTTGCGACCCGGTCCACCAGCAATCGCTCGAGAGCAGCCACACCGTGGGCATCAATGGCGGTAAATATCTCATCCAGAATCCACAGGGGTTCATCTGCAACCAGTAATCTGGCGAGTGCCACCCGACGTTGCTGCCCGGCGGAAAGGTTACGACTGGGTACGTTCTGGAAACCACCCAGGCCGGTGCCTTCCAATGCCTGCCAGAGCACCTTATCGGTCACATACCGACGCCCGGCCATCAGGGCGCGGAGATTTTCCATGGGGGTAAGCAACGGTTTGATACCCGGGCGATGGCCAAGGTAGAGCATATTGCGGAGGAATTCCTCCCGGTAGGTATGACGAGGCCTTCCTCGCCAGAGCAGGTCACCACTGTAACTGTCGTTCAGTCCGGCAAGAATTCTAAGCAACGTAGTCTTGCCAGAGCCGTTAGGCCCCTCGACACGGGTCAGAGTACCGGGCAGTATGGAGACAGAGAGATCCCGGAACAGTATCCGGTCATCACGCTCACATTGCAGATTGACAGCCTGTAGTAACGGCTCAGACATCGGGGCCCCAGAGCTGGTGTACACTTTACTGACCCGGCGGGTTCAGACGTTCGGAAAGGCAATACTTACCGGCGGGGCGTATTATAGCGAAAGCGCCTCAGGAATACTCTTGTCTGACATCAAATCAGTGGCAATGAAATTACCAAACGGTAACCCCACACCACCACCCAAAACCGAGTCACCGGTGCCGATCGCTCAGCGGCCAGCCAGCGGACAACCTTCGGCGGTACTGGACGCGGCCTCTGCCCGTGTGCAGCTCGACCAGCTCAAGCTTGCCAATCGCGAGGCAACACTCGCTCGGGTGGCAGACGTGATCAACCGACAATCCTCTGCCGGCGCGCAGTTGTTGCTGGAAGTTCGCGGCCAGTCGCTGACCGTTCAGGCGGCTATTGGAGACACATCCCTGGAAACCGGTGACTGGGTCAAGATCATGCGAGCGGGCAATGAACTGCAACTGATGGGGAAGCTGGCCCAGGCGCCGGAAACCACGATCTCCCGGGCGCTGGCGCAGCGCCTGCCCTGGCAACAGTCCGTTGATGCCGGCCTTGCCAGAATTCTGACAACGCTGACCGGCGGTGCGAGACCCGACAGCGTTGCGCCCACTGGAACCCCCATCAACAATCCACCACAGCCACTTCCCCAACCGGTGAGGCAGGCTATTGAACAACTGATATCACGGCTGCCGTCCAGCCAGTCACTGACGCCAGGTGCCGGAACTCAACCCGGTGCGGCCGGCCAGTTGCGGCAGTGGGTCGAGGAAAGCGGGTTGTTCGCCGAATCGCGGCTGGCGAGGGCGCCCCAGGCCGCCCTACCCGATCTCAAGCTGGCTATCGGCCGGGTGATTACCGCCTTGCTCGCACAACAGGGGAGCGGCCCCGACGCCTTCAACCGCTTTACACCGCTGGCAAGTCCGGAACTGGTGCAGGCACCGCTTCAGTTCCCCAATACGTTTCCACCTCCGCCACCACAGGGGTCTGCCGAACCCACAGCTGGGCAAATGCTCAGGCTGCTGGCTGGCATGCTCAATCGTATTACCGTGAATCAGTTACACAGCCAGATACTCTCCACACGGACCACCGCCGAGGCGCCAACACCGGTATCAACCATGCTGCTTGAGCTCCCCTGGCTGAACCCCAACAACGAACCACGGATCGCCCAGTTGCGAATCGAACAGGATCCGGCAGACAGCGGCCAGAAAACCTCTGGCACCCCCCGGGCAACGGAATGGCGTCTTTCACTGGCCATGGATCTGGATGAGGCCGGGCCTTTGCATTTTGATGTATCGCTGCGGCAGGATCAGGTGTCTGCGCAGGTGTGGGCGGAGAAGCAGTCCACGCTGCGTCAGGTGCGGGAAGATCTGCCGCAATTACGAAAGGGCCTTTCGGATATCGGCCTGGATGTGGTGGACCTGGAGTGCCGGAGAGGGACACCAAGGGGTGCAAACACCCGTCTTGAGCACCGGCTGGTGGACACGCGGGTATGAGAAAAGATCATCAAAACACAGATTCACCGGCGGCGGTGGCACTGAAATACGATGGCGAACGGGCTCCAGTCATTGCGGCGAGCGGTACCCACGAACTGGCGGAGGAAATCATCCGCATTGCCCGTGAGCATAATGTGCCGCTGTACGAAAATCCGGAGCTGGCCAGCATACTGGCGCGACTGGAACTGAACGACGAAATCCCGGAGACACTCTACCGGGTGGTGGCTGAAATTCTTGCCTTTGCCTTCAATCTTCAGGGCCGTACGCCAGAGGACGCCGGACGGCCCCGTGAAGATTAGACAGATAAACCCTTAGGTCAGGCCGCCTGGCGCTTGCGGAGCGCTGATACCAGTTCGGCTTCCGGCCGTGAAATGCCACAGGTATTCATCAGGTCGTCGATATCCGCCCCCAGGTCCACTAACCTTGAGGCCTCATCGTAGGAAATCCTTAACGGATCGTTCTGGCGCATTTCGTCAAGCATACCGCGCAATTCATGAAGCTGGCGCTCGCAGGTGACCACTCGCTGCCCAACCCCCATACTGCCACTGGCTGTTGCGTGGAGCTCGCGGCCAAGGGTTTCGCAGCGCTCTTTCATTTGCTCCCGAAGTTTTCGGTTTTCACGGCGTAGCATCATACCCTGGGCGAACAGTAGGCACAGGGCAGCGGCTGTCAGAAGCCACGGGGCCAGGGAAGAGATTTCTGCAAACATGATGGACGTCCTCGGTTAGTTGAAACCACGGGGCGTCCATCCAGCCTGCTGTCCGGCCAAAGCCGGCATTACAGTGAGGAGATTTCAGCCCATTCGTGGTCTGACAACATCTTGTCGAACTCGACCAATATGATCAGTTCGCCGTTCTTGTTACACACCCCCTGGATGAACTTGGCGCTTTCCTCGTTCCCCACATTGGGCGCGGTCTCAATTTCACTGGCTTTCAGGTACACCACCTCGGCAACCGAATCCACCAGGATACCCATCACCTGGTTGGACGACTCCATGACCACAATGCGTGTCGCGTCAGTGACTTCCGCATCCGCCAGGCCAAAGCGACGGCGGGTGTCGATAACGGTGACCACATTGCCCCGCAGGTTGATGATGCCCAGAACGTAATCCGGGGCACCTGGAACCGGCGCAATCTCGGTGTATCGCAACACTTCCTGAATCTGCATGACGTCAATGCCATAGGTTTCGTCGTCCAGCCTGAAGGTCACGTACTGCAGTACCTGATCATCCTGGGCCTGATTTTGCTGTCCGCTCGGGGATGCCATAGCCTTGTATCTCCTGTTCGGCTGCCCGGCGGGCAGCCTGATCGTCAAAAATTCATCATCAGTGCCCAATACTATAGTTCAGGGCACAAACCGTGCCAGCAGAGCACGGTTTCATTCGGTAACCGGAAATTGCTAACTCAGGTCGAGGTGGTGTTCCCGCTCAGCCCGGACCAACAAGTCCGCCATGGTTTTAACATCAATCAGTGCGCACATGTGGTCGATGACCGTGCCCGCCAGCCAAGGCCGCTTGCTGCGGGCCGTCCGCCAGCGTACTTCATCCGGTTTCAGGGTAAACGACTGCGCGACATCGTCACAGGCCAACCCCCACTCACTGCTGTCCAGCCGGATCACGAAGCGATAGTTGTCCCGTGCGTCCTCCGGTGCCCGGCCCGCCATAATCCATTCCGCCGTATCCACCACTCTGAGATTACGTTCCCGGTCCGGGCGCATGCCCATATACCAGCGGGGGCTGCCGGGGATCGGCTTCACCGGCTCTTCTATTCGATGAATGGCGCCGAGCAGTATCAACGGCACCGCCAGCTGCAGCCCTGCCACCGTGAAGATCAGGCATTCGAACGGTTTGTCTGACCATTCCGGCCGCCCCGGGGGCTCCACCTCAGGAGGCGACGGAATATCGGCGGCCTGTTTGTGCTCAACCGGGGGCGACTCCACCTCCGGTGCTTTTTCCGCCACCGGGGCCGGTGTTACCGGCTTTCGCAACTCAGACTTCGCCTCCGCGACCGGACGGGCCACAATGGGCGCAGGCTTCGGCGCGATGCGAGTGCGTTCACGAGCCACCGGTTTTGGCGGTTCCGGTTCCTCACGCAGAGCGCTATCTGTCGCCGTATGCAGCAGTTCGTCCAGATAGCTGGCAATGGCGGAGCCAGGGTCCGCCACCTGTGTCATTTTTTTGTCAGCCATGCCGACGCTCCGCCACCGAGCGTGTTATTTCCTGTAGATCACTCAGCAGGCGGGCATATCCCCGAACACCATGGGTTTCAGCATCCATGGATGATGGGGTAATCCCGGCCTGGCTGGCATCGCGGAACTTGGTGTCCACTGGAATGGCGAAGCGCCATAGCGTATCGCTGTGGGTCTTTCTCAACTGGTTAAGACTTTTTACCGATGCCTGCGTTCGCCGGTCAAACAGCGTCGGAACAATGGTGTAGGAAAGCTGGTTCTTCTGGGAGCGCATGATCATGGTGAGCGTGTGCAACATTCGCTCAAGGCCTTTGATGGCAAGAAACTCGGTCTGAACCGGAATGATCAGGTGTTGTGCGGCGGCAAGCGCGTTCACCATCAGCACGCCGAGCGATGGGGTGTTGTCCAGCAGGACGTAGTCGAAATCGTCCCACAACTGAGTCAGGGCCCGGGATACAATCAGTCCCATGCCTTCAACACCGACCATTCTCCGTTCGAGAGTTGCCAGCGCTGTGCTGGCCGGCAACAGGGATAGCCCCGGACAGCTGGTTTCGGTAATCAACTGGGCCGGCAAACCATCCGGTACTTTACCCTGGTGCTGGAACAGATCGAACACACTGTGGGCAATGGTATCCGGGTCGTACCCGAACCAGCTGGTCAATGATCCGTGAGGGTCCAGGTCGACCACCAGAACGCGCTTGCCGCTCTCGGCCAAGAGGCCACCCAGGGCGACAACCGATGTGGTTTTGCCCACACCGCCTTTTTGATTGGCTACTGCCCAGATGCGCACGCTGTGCACTCCATATCCGTCACCAAATTCATCGCCAACCTCGTCACCACACTGATTCTCCAGAAATACCCGTTCCGGAAACGTCGCACGCATAACGAGTTATCGGCCACGATCCGTTCAACTTGAAAACAATCCGGCAAGCGCTTGCCGGGATCTAAAGATGTACAGACGTTAATACAGATATTGTGCCAACTCGCCTATAGGCACCTTCCGCCATGACTCCGCAACGTGATGATCAGAAAGGTGTTATCGCATCGCGCCACGGATACTGGCGTCGCGGGAGATCAGCAGGACCACGCGTCGATTGCGACGGCGGCCTTCCTCGGTATCGTTGCGGGCCACCGGTTGGTGCTCACCGTAACCAACAGCGGCCAGCCGTTCGGCCTCAACACCCTCCATCGACAACATGCGCACAACCGCCGCTGATCGCGCAGCGGACAGCTCCCAGTTGGAGGGGAAGGCACCGGTGTTTATCGGGCGGTTATCCGTGAAGCCCTCAACCCGGATCGCGTTATCCCGGTTGCGGAGTACAGCAGCGATTTTCTCCACCACGTCGAAGGCATCGTAATGGGGCTCGGCATCACCACTACCAAATAGCAGGCTGTTGCGGAGACTGAGCTCCAACCACTCGTCGCTGGTTTCCAGTGTAACCACACCCTGATTGATCAGTTCGTCAAACTCCAAAGCCAACTGGTCCGCCATGGCACGCAGCGCCTCGGTGCGCCCTTCTGCACTCATGGAGGGATTTTGCGGAGCTTCGGTCACCGGCGGGTTAATCACATCCTCGGCGGCCTGCGGCGTCGCGCGCCGGGGCTGGTCGCCCACTTCGATAGGCTGAAAGGAGCGCTGGGGGGCATTGAAGACGCCAGTCAGAGTTTCAGAGAGCACCTTGTACTTGCCCTCGTTCACCGACGACACGGAATACATCACGACAAAGAACGCGAACAACAAGGTGATGAAGTCGGCGTAGGAAATCAGCCAGCGTTCCTTGTTGTGAAGATCGTCATCCTGCTGCCTGCGTCGTCTCATCAGCTTACCCCTCAGCCAGGTGCCGGCACTACAGGAAGCCCCGCAGGCGCAGCTCGATGGATTTAGGGTTCTCGCCATCGGCAATGGCGATGATGCCGTCGATCATCATGTCTTCATAACGGGTGCGTTCCCGCAGAATGCCTCGCAACTTGTTGGCAACCGGGAAGAACAGCAGGTTCGCCAGAGCAACACCGTAGATGGTGGCCACGAACGCAGTGGCGATACCGCTGCCAAGTGACTGGGGGTCTTCGAGGTTGGTCATCACCTGAATAAGCCCCATCACCGCGCCAATGATGCCAATGGTCGGCGAATAGCCACCCATGGCCTCAAACACCCGGGCGGACTCCAGATCCCGCTGTTCACGGGACTCCAGGTCCACCTCCATAATGCTACGGATGGTTTCTGTCTCAGCGCCGTCCACCAGCAGTTGCAGCCCTTTACGGGCAAAGCGCTCAGATTCCTTCTCAGCCAACCCTTCCAGCCCCAGCAAACCCTGCTTACGGGCCTTGACGCTCCAGTCGATGACTTTGCCGATACCATCTTCCAGGCTGATGTAGGGGGGAAAGAACACCCAGCGCACCTGGGAAAAGGCCCGCTTTAACAGCGGCCAGGAGGTCTGGAGAATAGTGGCTGCAAGCGTACCACCAATCACGATCAGCGCGGCCGGGCCATTGAACAGCGAGCTGATGGCGCCACCTTCCAGCAGGTTTCCACCGAGAATCGCCACAAAGGCAAGAATGACGCCCAGCAGGCTGAGAATATCCATCAGCTCACCCCATCCGCCAGGCGGGGACCAATGTCATCGAGCGCAAGGATTTCGTCAGACAACCCGGCCTTGGCCACGGCCATGGGCATACCGTAGATCACCGAGGTTTTTTCGTCCTGGGACCAGATATCGGAGCCTGACTGCTTCATCAGGCGACAGCCTTCCTTTCCATCCGAGCCCATACCCGTCAGGATCAGACCCAGGGTCTTGCCGGGAAAACTCCTGGCCAGGGAGCCGAACGTCACATCCACACAGGGCTTGTAGTTAAGCCGGTCATCTCCGGGAAGAATCCTGACCCTGCCCTGGCCACCCCGGTTTTCAATCATCATCTGCTTGCCCCCGGGGGCAAGCAACGCGACGCCCGGCTTCAGCATTTCGCCGTCTTCAGCCTGGCGTACCTGAATCTGGCACAGCTTGTTCAGGCGCTCGGCAAACGCCGGGGTAAAACTGGCCGGCATATGCTGAACGAGCACCACAGGCGCGGGAAACCCGGCCGGTAACGCCATTAGTACACGTTGCAAGGCCACCGGGCCGCCGGTGGACGTGCCGATGGCAACCACACTGTAGTGTTTCGCAGGCCCGCGGCGAATCGAACGACGGGCCGGTGCTTCAGGCTCTGGGGCGCTGGGGCGAGAGGACCTGTCCGGTACCGCCGGCCGCTCGGGGACGCTGCGCCTTGCCGGTGAAGGGCTACGGGGCGAAGGCGGCGGAGCGGTGGGAGGCGGCGCCGACGGTTTTGCACCAGGGCGACTGCCAGCGACATCCAGTACACGCTCAATGAGTATTTTTTGAAGCTGACTGGAATCCCGGGCAATTTCCTCAAAATTCTTGGGCAGGAAATCAACGGCACCTGCCTCAAGGGCATCCAGGGTCACCCTGGCACCCTCGTAGGTGAGAGAGGAGAACATCAAGACCGGCGCCGGATGTCGCTTCATGATCTCACGGACGGCGCTGATACCGTCCATGACGGGCATCTCGTAGTCCATGGTGATGACGTCAGGCCTCAGCTTTTCAGCCAGCTCGACACCTTCGCGCCCATTGGTGGCCACGCCAACCACCTTGATCTGACCGGAAGCGGTCAGGATTTCCGTCAGTCGCTTGCGGAAAAAACCTGAATCATCAACGACCAGGACAGAAACCGTCATCCATTTCTCCTAAACCTGGGCCCGCCGCAACGTTATTTGCCGTAGTTTTGCAGCAGGCTCGGAACATCAATAATGAGTGCAATACGACCGTCGCCAGTGATGGTCGCACCCGCCATACCCGGCGTTCCCTGAAGGGCCCGGCCCAGGGGCTTGATCACCACCTCTTCCTGCCCGATCAGCTGATCCACCACAAAACCGACGCGCCGCGTTCCCATCGCCACGATAACCACGTGGGCGTTTTCTGGTTCCGGCTGCCCAGCGGCGCCTTTGACCAGCCATCGCTTGATGTGGAACAACGGGAAGACTTTGTCTCGAACCACGATGCATTCACGGCCATCCACAATGTTCTTCTTGCTGAGGTCCAGATGGAAAATCTCGACCACGTTCACCAGTGGCAGCGCGAAGGATTGGTCGCCAAGCATGATCATCAGGGTAGGCATGATGGCCAGGGTCAGCGGCACCTTGATGACGATGCGAGACCCTTTGCCCAGCTCCGACTCGACGCTCAGCTGCCCGTTGAGCTGACTGATCTTGGTTTTCACCACGTCCATGCCAACGCCACGACCGGACACATCCGATATCTGATCCTTGGTGGAGAACCCGGCGGAGAAAATCAGGTTGTAGCACTCGGTGTTGGTCAGTCGGTCAGCGGCATCCTGTTCGTAGATGCCCTTTTCGACCGCTTTTCGGCGCAGTACATCCGGATCCATACCAGCACCGTCGTCTTCGATGGACAACAGGATGTGGTCGCCTTCCTGCTCAGCCGACAGCGTCACACGACCCTGACGAGGCTTGCCCGCCTTTTCACGAACATCGGGTGCCTCTATACCGTGATCAACCGAGTTGCGAACAAGATGGACCAGAGGATCGGACAGCGCCTCGACCAGGTTCTTGTCCAGGTCGGTCTCTTCGCCGTGCATCTCAAGGTTGATTTCTTTCTTCAGGCTGCGTGCCAGGTCGCGAACCACCCGCGGGAAGCGGCCAAATACTTTCTTGATGGGCTGCATCCGCGTTGCCATCACCGCTGACTGAAGATCGGTGGTCACCACGTCCAGGTTGGAGACGGCTTTGTGCATATGCTCGTCTTCACTCTGGGCGCCCAGACGCTGCAACCGGTTACGCACCAACACCAGTTCACCCACCATGTTCATGATGTCGTCCAGGCGCTTGGTATCCACCCGCACCGAAGTTTCAGCCACTGGTGCATTCGCATCCCGTGCCGGCATCGCGGGCGTTACGCCTGCCTTGCCATTATCCGCAGGCGCTTTTTCGGGCTTACCAGTCGGTTGCGCGGGCTTGTCAGCCTTGGCACTGGGAGACGTGGCCGACGGCTGCTTTGCAGCAGGCCCAGGGGCCGGCTTGGCAGTTTCTGCCGTAGGGCTACCACCCTTGCCGTGCAGGTCATCCAGCAACTTTTCGAACTCGTCGTCCGAAATCAGGTCGTCGCCACCCTTGCTGTCACTGGCCTCATCACTGGTAACCTTGTCGCCCGAGGCATCCTGGCTGTCAGGGGCTGCCTTGCCGGTTTCAGGCGGGCCTGAGAACTGGCCCTTGCCATGCAATTGGTCCAGCAGGGCCTCGAATTCATCATCGGAGATGTCGTCTCCGCTCCCTCCGTCACCGCCTGAAGATTCATTGCCGTCGTCACTGGAAACCGGAGCGCTGCTGGTCTTTTCCTCTTCCAGGGCATCCAGCAACCGCTCGAATTCGTCGTCGGTAATATCACCGCCATCGTCTCCAGAACTGGCTTCGTTGCTCTCGTTCTGTTCTTCGCGAGCGACCGCTGCGTTTGCTGGCGACGACTCCCCTGCCGGCTGCGCCAATGCGTCCAGAGCGGCAATCAGTTCCTCGGGAGCTGGCGTCGGTTCCTCGTGGTGGCGAACCTGTTCAAACATGGCATTGACGTGATCCAGGGCTTCCAGCACCACGTCCATCAGTTCCGAGTCTACCTTGCGCTTGTGGTTGCGCAGGATATCGAAGACGTTCTCCGCGGAATGACAGCAGTTCACCAGGGCATCGAGTTGCAGAAACCCAGCGCCGCCTTTTACGGTGTGAAAGCCTCGGAAGATGGCGTTGAGCAGATCGCTGTCGTCCGGGTTTTGTTCCAGGTCGACCAGTTGCTCCGACAGCTTTTCGAGTATCTCGCCTGCCTCAACAAGGAAGTCCTGCAGGATCTCTTCATCGGCATCAAGCGCCATGCGTTACCCTCTCTTACTCAGAAACCGAGACTGGACAGAAGATCATCAACATCGTCCTGTCCCGATACTACGTCTTCGCGTTCTTCGGCCTTGATCTGTGGACCAACACCCTGTTCCGCCGATATCTTTTCCCGCTCTTCCAGTTCATGCACGGTGCCGGTCATCTGGTCCACATGACTCGCCATCACTACCAGGCTCAACAGATGCTCTTCCACCTCTTTAACCAGAGTGGTGACCTTTTGGATCACCTGCCCAGTGAGGTCCTGGAAATCCTGGGCCAGAAGAATTTCCGACAAGTTGTCGTACATCGCCCCGGCATCGGTATTCAGGGTCACGAAAAACGTGTCGATACGGGCATAGAGCTCACGAAATTCAGCCGGCGCCATCTCGCGGCGACGCAGTTTCTGCCACTGGTCTCTCAGCTCGGCGGCCTCGTCGCGGAGTGCGCTGGCCTTGGGCATAGCCTCCTCAACCAGATCCATGGTCCGATTGGCTGCTTTACCGGTCATCTGAACCACGTACTCAAGGCGATCCGACGCATCGGTCATCTTCGACAGAGCTTCTGACTGTTCGGCGTTACGGGGATCGATCTGGAAATTGCGGATCGCCTCGTGGAGGCTGCGGGTCAAGCGGCCGACTTCCCGATACAGGCTCTGGTCCCTCACCTCGCTCAATTCATTGATCAGCGTCATCGCGCGGCCATAGTCCCCGGCGTTGACCTGTTCAACCAACTCGGCCGCCTGGCTGCGGAGTTTCTCCGTGACCTCCGGGTCGAGCCCCTGTGGGTCTTTTTTTCTATTGCTCATGGGAGCCGTCCGACCTCTGAATTACTGGATGCGTTCGAAGATCTTCTCAATCTTCTCCTTGAGTACGGCTGCCGTGAAGGGCTTGACCACGTAGCCGTTCACACCGGCCTGCGCAGCAGCGACAATCTGGTCGCGCTTCGCCTCGGCGGTCACCATGAGCACAGGCAGTGTTTTCAGGCTGTCATCGGCACGGACTTCCTTGAGCAGATCGAGTCCGGACATCCCTGGCATATTCCAGTCGGTTACCAGAAAATCGTATTTGCCGCTCCTGAGCATAGGCAGTGCTGTATTGCCGTCGTCTGCTTCGTCAGTGTTGGTAAAACCGAGATCGCGAAGCAGGTTCTTAATGATCCGTCGCATTGTGGAGAAGTCATCCACAATCAGGATTTTCATGTTCTTGTCCAATGGGACCTCCAGTTAAAAACGCCCGGAATTCGTTTTTGGCTTCCGGCTCACAGTCTAGCAGGCCGGTAGTTTAACCGCTTATTGTGTGGCCTTTGAGCCGGTTGTAAAGCACCGGTTACCAAAAGGCTACAGTAAAGAATGCCTGGTAACGCCGTTCAATGGGACTGGCGGCCTGTTCAGCTCTGCCAACCAGTAAGACGCCCCCGCAGACGGAGCGCGGCCTGGCTGTGAATCTGGCTGACCCGGCTTTCACTGACACCCAACACAGCACCAATTTCCTTCAGGTTCAATTCTTCCTGATAGTAAAGGCTGAGCACCAGCTTTTCTCGCTCGGGCAGGTCACCAATCGCAGCTGCCAGGCTCTTCCGGAAGTTGTCGGACGCCAAGCCATCCAACGGGTTATCACTGTCCTCTGTTTCTTCTATCGGCAGCTCGCCGGATTCATTGAGCTCATCCAGGCTAAAAAGTCGGCCACTGTTAGCATCGCTCAGGGAGGAATAGTATTCGTCGAGGTCCAGCCCCAGCTCCTCGGCTACTTCCGAGTCTTGAGCTTCCCGACCCAGGCGGTCCTCGACAGCCTTGATGGCTTTGGCAATGCGGCGGGAGTTCCTGTGGACGGATCGGGGTACCCAGTCACCTTTGCGAATTTCATCTACCATGGCTCCGCGAATCCGGATCCCGGCGTATGTCTCAAAGGTAGCCCCCTTGTCGGAACTGTATCGCTGTGCAGCTTCCAACAAGCCAATCATGCCTGCCTGCATAAGGTCATCCAGTTGGACAGATGCCGGCAGCCGCGCCATGAGGTGAAGCGCTATTTTTTTGACCAGCGGGGCCTGCTCCTCAACGAGCTGGGAAGGTCCTCGTGTACCCGTCCGGTTGTAGGTTCCAAGTTCTTTCGCCAATGTCATGTATCCGGCTATTCAGTGACAGGATCAAAATCAGACTTCGACGAGCCGCTCCACAAAGAATTCCAGATGTCCCCGGGGCGATGATGGCAGCGGCCAGCTATCCACTTTCTCCGCGAGGCTCTTGATCGCCAACGATGCTTTTGCCCGCGGATAGGCGTCCAGCACGGCACGCTGGCGCTGTACCGCTTTTTTTACGGCCTCGTCATACGGCACCATACCCACATATTGTAGTGCCACATCAAGAAAGCGCTCGGTAACCCGGGTCAGTTTTTCAAACAGATGGCGACCTTCCTGCTCATTCCTGACCTGATTGGCCAGTATACGGAAGCGGTTGGTGCCGTAATCCCGATTCATAAGCTTTATAAGGGCGTAGGCATCGGTGATAGAGGTAGGTTCATCACAGACAACCAGTAATAGTTCCTGTGAGGCTCGGAGGAAACTGACCACCGATTCGGAAATACCCGCAGCGGTATCAACGATCAGCACATCGATCTGGTCACCCAGTTCGCTGAACGCGTTGATCAGGCCAGCGTGCTCCAGATTGGAAAGCTGGGTCATGCGTTGGGTACCTGAGGACGCGGGCACGATTTTGATGCCACCGGGGCCGTTGACCAACACATCCCGAAGGTCACATTCCCCGGCGATGACGTCCTGGATATTACGATTGGCGGTAATGCCAAGCAGAACGTCAATGTTGGCAAGGCCCAGGTCGGCATCGAGCAGCACCACCCGCCGTCCCATTTGTGCTAGGGCGATGCCAAGGTTCACTGATACGTTGCTCTTGCCAACGCCCCCTTTCCCGCCGGAAACGGCAATCACCTGTACCGGATGTGGTTTGCTCATACTGACTCTGATCTCTTGCCGCGTTTAACCGCAGGCTGTGTTGTTTTTAAACAGCGACTGCCTGTTGCTGCTGGAGTTTCTTCAGCCTCTCCACGGCCAACCGCACCAGCGGAATGGACTCAGCGTGGTGCAGGTCTTCCGGGATTTTCTGCCCGTCGGTGTAATACGCCACCGGCAATCCCGTTTCCATGACGAATCCCAGCGATTCACCCAGGGTCAGTGCTTCATCGATTTTGGTCATCACACAACCCGTAAGATTTGCCATCTTATAGCAATGCCAAACGGATTTCATGATGCGCGGCTGACTGGTTGCCGAAACCACCAGATGGGTTCGAATCCGATGGTGACTGCGAGCCAGCTCCATAAGCTGCTCCTCGTAGCCCTTGTCGGTGCTGGTCAGGCCAGCGGTATCAATCAACACCAGGTGCCGGTCCGACAGTTCGTCCAGTATGTCGTCCAGGGAATGGGTTTCGTCCACAACCCGAACCGGAACGTTCAGTATGCGCCCGAACACGAATAGTTGCTCATGGGCCGCGACCCGATAGCGATCGGTGGTGACCAGCGCCAGAGAGTCGGCGCCGTGGCGCAGCACATAGTGCGCGGCCAGCTTGCCGATGGTCGTCGTCTTGCCGGACCCGGTTGGGCCCACCAGGGCGTAGACACCGCCCTCATCCGCCCATTCAGTACGCGCGGTCTTCACACCGGCGGCCAGCATTTTCAGAGACTGCTTCCAGCCATCCTCAAGCCGGCCTGCGCGGTGGCGCCGGGACAGAGAGTTGGCGAGCTCCAGCCCGAGACCAAACTCCTGCAACCTCTCAGACAGCCTCTGCTGTACTGCGTTAACCGCTGTTTGTTCGGGTTCACCGCCATTCCGGGCACTGACCAGGTCACGGAGGGAACTGATCTCCGCACGCATTTGCGCCAGCTCTCCGGAATAGGCAGCGCTGGCAGCGGTAGGCTCTTCAACCACCATGTCATCGTCGGCCAGCGATTCTTTCGACAAGCCAGCGTGACCGAAGTCCCCACCCGCAACCGCATTACCATAGGTCGCGCGCTTTTCCCGCACTTCCCGAATACGATCGCGAGAGCGGCCGAGTTCGTCCTCCAGGCGGCGATGCTGTTCCGCCTGCATTTCGGCTAGCCGTGAGCCATTGGTGGCTTCCCGCGCAGCGTCACCGAGGCGTTGGCGCGCCATATTTTCGTCATAATCGAGCGCTGTCACAATTTCGACGCCACCATCCACACGACGATTGGAAAGGATTACGGCATCGGGACCCATCTGATCCCGCACCTGACGCAGTGCCTCTGCCATGCTTTGGGCAAAAAACCGCTTAACTTTCATAATGATGCTTCCTCCCCGGTCAGCGCTTTCCAGCGCCTTCCGCCTTTCCAGCCGCGGCCTTTACTGACCGACGGATGCGACAATAGTGATCTGTTTGTTATCCGGAATTTCCTGGTACGACAGTACATGCAGACGCTCTACTCCGTAGCTGGCAAACTTCGCCAGTACCGGGCGCAAGGGCCCTGAAACCAATAGAATCGCCGGCTTGCCCAACATCTCCTGGCGCTGAACGCTGTCCTGGAGCGACCGCTGAAGCTTCTCAACCATATTTGGCTCCAGCACCAGCCCGATGTCTTCCTGACCGCCGGATTGTTGACTCTGCTGCATGGACTTCAGCAATAACTGTTCCAAGTCTGGATCCAGAGTGATCACCGGGATCTCTGTGTCGTTGCCACAGATACTCTGGACAATCATCCGGCGCAGTGACTGGCGGGCAACCGTGGTCAGCAGCTTCGGGTCCTGGCTCTTCGGATGAACGTTCACGATCGCTTCGGCAATAGAGCGCATGTCACGGATCGGCACTTCCTCTTTCAGCAGGTTCTGCAGCACCTTCAGCAGCAGGCTGATGGAAATGGTGGTGGGTACCAGTTCTTCCGCCAGCTTTGGAGATACTTTCTCGAGCTGTTCCAGCCACTTCTGGACTTCCTCATGGCCAAGCAGTTCGTGGGCGTGTTTCTGGAGGATCTGGTTGAGGTGTGTTGCCACTACGGTACTGGCGTCCACGACGGTATAACCGAGGGTCTGTGCCTGGTCTTTCTTGTCCGGTTCGATCCAACTGGCGTCCAGGCCAAAGGCGGGGTCTTTGCCCTCTATCCCCTCGATCTTGCCGAACACCTGACCTGGGTCTATCGCCAGTTCACGGTCCGGATGGATTTCTGCCTCGGCAATGGTCACCCCCATCAGGGTGATGCGATAAACATTGGGCATCAGGTCGAGGTTGTCGCGAATATGGACCGAAGGCATCAGGAAGCCCAGATCCTGTGAGAGCTTTTTGCGAACGCCCTTGATGCGGCTGAGAAGCTGACCACCCTGGGACTTATCCACCAGGGGAATCAGGCGATAGCCCACCTCCAGGCCCACGACATCCACGGTGGCCACATCGTCCCAACCGAGTTCCCGGGTTTCCCCCGGCGGCGGCAGCTGGGCACTGTGTTCACCGCCCTCACCACCGGGCGGCAGGTCGCGCCCCGGGCCTGCCGGACGGGCACCACCGCCCCGGACCGGGAACACACCATCTTCCTCAACGGTCTGGCGCTCCTGTTGCCATATGTACCAGGCAATACCACCGGCAATCGCGCCCAGACCAAGGAATGCCACGTGCGGCATGCCAGGAATCAGGCCAAGGATGATGAGGATAACGGCAGCGATACCCAGCGCCTTGGGAGCGTTGAACATTTGTTGCAGTATCTGCCCGCCCATGTCCTGGCTGGACGTTACCCGGGTAACCATGATCGCTGCAGACGTCGACAGCAGCAGTGACGGAATCTGTGCCACCAGGCCGTCACCAATGGTCAGTAGTGCATAGTTCTGTGTAGCGGTACCAAAATCGAGACTGTGCTGAAGCATACCGATGGCAATGCCACCGATCAGGTTGATGGCCAGGATCAACAGGCCGGCAATGGCGTCGCCCTTGACAAATTTACTGGCGCCGTCCATGGAGCCGTAGAAATCGGCCTCCTGGGCGATTTCAGCCCGGCGATGCTTGGCTTCTTCCTGGTTGATAAGACCGGCATTAAGGTCGGCATCGATAGCCATCTGCTTACCCGGCATGGCATCCAGGGTGAAACGCGCGCTAACTTCCGACACCCGGCCGGCACCTTTGGTGACCACCAGGAAGTTGATGATCATGAGAATGGCGAAGACCACCAGGCCAACCGCGTAGTTACCGCCGATGAGGACCGCGCCGAACGATTCGATCACCTTACCGGCCGCATCACCGCCCTCATGGCCGTTGAGCAGAACAATCCGCGTGGAGGCAACGTTGAGCGCCAGCCTCAACAGTGTTGCCACCAACAAAACGGTCGGGAAGGAGGCAAACTCCATCGGCCGCAAGGCGTAGACACACACCAACAGGATCACGATCGACAAGGTGATGTTGAAGGTAAAGAAAACGTCCAGCATGAACGCCGGCATGGGCAGAATCATCATGCCCAGCAATCCCATCAACATCACGGGAATGCCGATATTACCCCGCGTCAGGGATTTGACATTATTGAGGACTAGCGCTCGGTCCATGCCGGGAAACTCTCCGATTGGCGGTTAACCGCAGGGGTGTGCGGGTCGTTTTTTTGACGCAGACGCATCGTTTGACGGGGTATTCGCAAGATCCGTACCACCCCTTACGGCTTTTCTTGTCACCGCGCCTGACGGACTCGGCAAGATACGGTATCCTTGCGCCATTTGCTGGCGTCTTTACTGCGCCCACAACCACATCATCGACCCAGACGCAAAGGTGAGCCCATGCCAATTCACGAGGTCAAGCACCCCCTTATCCGCCATAAACTCGGCCTGATGCGCCGCTCAGACATCAGCACCAAGAATTTCCGGGAGCTGGCTCAGGAAGTCGGTGCCCTGTTGACGTACGAGGCCACCAAAGACTTCTCGCTGCAGAAGAAAACTATTGAAGGCTGGGCGGGCCCGGTGGAAATTGAACAGATCCAGGGCAAGAAAATCACCATCGTGCCAATCCTGCGGGCCGGCCTCGGTATGCTGGACGGCGTGCTCACCCTGATTCCTGGTGCCCGGGTAAGCGTCGTGGGCCAGGTACGCAACGAGGAAACCCTGGAAGCCAGCACCTATCTTGAAAAGCTGGTAGGCGAACTGGATGAGCGCATGGCGATGATCATCGACCCCATGCTGGCCACCGGCGGTTCCATGATCTCTACCATCGACCTGCTGAAGAAAGCCGGTAGCAACGAGATCCGCGCCCTGGTTCTGGTTGCAGCGCCGGAAGGCGTGGAAAAGGTGCTGGAGAAACATCCAGATGTGTCGATCTACACCGCATCAATCGATGACAGGCTGAATGAAAAAGGCTACATCCTTCCGGGGCTTGGCGACGCCGGCGACAAAATCTTCGGCACCAAGCAGAAGGACGTTTAATCATGCAGGACCATAGCACCGACCCGGTCTGGAAACAGGCCATTGCCGGCTCACAGATGCTGCTGGTGGCTTTTGGCGCACTGGTACTGATGCCTCTGATTACCGGCCTCGACCCCAACGTTGCGTTGTTCACTGCCGGTATTGGCACGCTGATTTTCCACATCGTCACCGGCGGCCAGATTCCCATTTTCCTGGCTTCATCCTTCGCCTTTATCGCCCCGATCATTGCCGCCAAGGGGCGCTTCGGCCTTGAGGAGACACTCGGTGGCCTGATGGCTGCGGGCATCCTCTATATCATTTTGAGTGGCGCGGTACGTCTGCGCGGTACCGGTTTCATCACCCGCCTGCTGCCCCCGGTGGTCATCGGTCCGGTGATCATGGTCATCGGCCTTGGCCTGGCGCCGGTGGCTGTCCACATGGCTTCTGGCCGCACCGGTGATGGCGCGCAACAACTGGTGCCCTACGACACCGCTATCTGGATTGCGATGATCTCCCTGGCCGTGACCGTGATTATGGCTGTCTGGTCCAGCGGCATCTTCCGCCTGATCCCGATCATGTTCGGCATTATTGTCGGGTACATTCTGTCGGCCTTTGCCGGCATCGTGGACCTGTCACCCATCACCAACGCGCCCTGGTTCGCCATCCCCAACTTTGTGGCGCCGGAGTTCAGCTGGGCAGCCATCCTGTTCATGATTCCCGTGGCCATCGCACCGGCCATTGAACACATTGGCGACATCCTCGCCATCGGTACCGTTACCCGCAAAAACTATCTGGAGAAGCCCGGCCTGCACCGCACCCTGCTGGGCGATGGCCTTGCCACCAGTGCTGCCTCAGCCCTTGGTGGCCCACCCAACACCACCTATTCAGAGGTTACGGGCGCGGTGGTGCTGACCAAGAACTTTAATCCCAAAGTCATGATCTGGGCGGCGTGCATTGCCATCGTGCTGGCGTTCATCGGCAAGTTCGGCGCAGCACTGCAAACCATCCCGGCGCCGGTGATGGGCGGCATCCTGTGCCTGCTGTTCGGCTCTATTGCCGTTGTCGGTCTGAATACCCTGATTCGTCACCAGGTCGACCTGTCGCAGGCACGCAACCTGGTCATCGTTGCCGTCACTCTGGTCTTCGGGATTGGTGGCATGGCGATTGGTAACCTGGAGGGCATCGCCCTTTGCGCGGTGGTTGCCATAGCCCTCAACCTGATCCTGCCAGGCAAAGGCGAAGCATGGGGCGCAAGGATTCATGAGAAAGACACCCACTGACGGCCGACCCATGAAAATGGCTGACAGCTCCGGCATCAGCTTTACCGCCCTCTATACCGGTGCCGTATGGCACCGGTACGGCCTTTCCGACGACGTGCTTGCGACGGATCAGGGGCGCTGGCTGTATCACCTGATGACGCCCTTCGAGGTCGGCAGCAAAACACTCATCGGCGGCAACATCCGCACCTTCCTGCTGCAGCGCCACCTGATCATCGATCACCTGATAGAACAGGCCCTCGAACGTGGCGTCACCCAGGTTCTGGAAATTGCCTGCGGAATGTCTCCAAGGGGCATCCGCTTGCGGGAAAAGCACCCACACCTCCATATGGTGGAAGCCGACCTCCCTGACATGGCCACCAAAAAAGCCGCACGACTCCTGGCCTCCGGCCGCCTGGGCGATCACCATCAGGTAATGCCCATCGATATCCTGGCGGAATCCGGTGAACAGACGCTGGAGGCGGTTTTCGAGAGAGTGTTCGACAGCAAAGAACCGGTGGTTGTCGTCACCGAAGGACTGACCAGTTATTTTTCCTTGCCGGTTATTTCCGAATTCTGGAAACGCCTGGCGGCACTGCTGCAACAGCGCCCGGGTTCGGTCTACCTGTCTGAAAGCTACCTGATGCCGAACCAGCCGCTGCTACGCGGTGCCCTGAAATCTCTCGGTGGACTGCTAAGCACGGTTACCCGCAGTGATGTCAGCTTCCACTTCCTGCACGACCAGCAAGCTGCTGAGCACTTCGGTGCCTGCGGCTTTCCCTCCGTTACCGTCCACAACCCTGCTAACCTCTACGGCCAACTTCCAATTCCGGAGAGCCGCCGTGATCCTATGGTTCGGGTTATTGAGGCCTCGGTGTAACCTGCTTTTAGCCTTCCGGTTTGGCGTTAACGGGTGTGCGAAAGGGACTCCCAAAAAACGCCCGTGAATACGTCCCTGTAGGGCTCGGTCGCGCCATCCATGGCGCTCCACGTTTTTGGGAGCCCCTTCCCCACACCCTCTCGGGCAACATCGATATCGCAAGCAAAGTAAGTAATCAGATTGGTCCTATTGTGATATCTGTGATGACAGAAGTGGCTCTGCGGGTGGGCTGCCCAAAACTGTACGGAGCCATGGATGGCGGAGTCCAAGCGTCACATGGATGTGCCGAAGGAGCGTGTTTTGGGCAGCCCACCCGCAGAGCCACCTCCCCCAAACCATCAGGCTAGACAGCAGGCCAGCACCAAGCTACACATCGCGCCGCAAATCCGAAGGAATCGGAAACTTCGGCATCTGGGGCTTCTCGCCCCGTCCCTTACGGAATTGACGAAGCTGGAACACATAGGCAAGCACCTGGGCGATCGCCATGTACAGGCCATCCGGGATTTCACCCCCGATGTCAGTGTTGTGGTAAACCGCCCGCGCCAAGGGTGGCGTGCGGAGAATCTCCACTTTGTTCTCGCGGGCAATCTCCATGATCTTGAAGGCCGTTTCGTCCGACCCTTTCGCCACCACAATCGGCGCCGCCATCTTCTTTTGATCGTACTTCAAAGCCACCGCATAATGCGTCGGGTTAGTGATCACCACATCCGCGCCCGGCACATCCTGCATCATCCGACGTTGAGCCATCTCACGCTGCAACTGACGGATCTTGCCCTTCACTTCCGGCTTGCCTTCCGTATCCTTGTATTCGTCTTTCACCTCCTGCTTGGTCATGCGCAGCTTTTTCTGGTGATCAAAGATCTGGAACGGCACGTCGATCGCGGCAATGACGATGGTGGCACAGGCAAGGATGAAAAAGCTCCAGGCCATGGTCCACACAACATGCTCCATGGCCGATCTCGCAGGCTCTTCAGCGATGCTAAGCAGGTCATCCGTACGCAGGTTCAATATCAGGATCGCTACCGCCATCACCAGGCCGACTTTCAGGATGGCTTTGACCAGTTCAATCAGCGAACGCATGGAGAACATGCGCTTGAGACCTTTGAGAGGGTCCATTCTATTGAGCTTGGGGGCGATGGCTTTTCCGCTGACCAGCAGACCACCAATACCAATCGAGCCCGCGACTGCAGCGACGAGCAAGAGGATCAGCAAGGGCGCCAGGGACAGGGCGGCCTCCTTGGTGGAGGCAATCAGCTGGACGCTCATATGCCGGGTGTCGAAGATGGCGGAGCGCTCCAACACGAAGCTGTCGCGCATGATACTTTCCAGGGAAGCGCCCATTGACGCGCCAAACATCAGCAGGCCGCCGGCACCAGCCAACAGAACAGCCATGGTCGCCAGTTCCTTGGAACGCGCAGTCTGGCCGTCCTCCCTGGCTTTCTCAAGCCTTCGGGGGGTGGCCTCTTCGGTTTTTTCCTGGCTGTTGTCGTTTTCTTCGGCCATGGTTTTCCGTCGCTACTAAGGCTGCCCTTGCAGGTTGCGCATGAACTCAAACGTCTCCCGGGTGTACTGCTCGAAATGTGGCAGAAAATTGGCGTGCAGCACCCATATGGCAAATAATCCAAAAATCAGGCCAATCGGAAAACCCAGGGCAAAAATGTTCATCTGGGGAGCAGCACGTGTCATAACCCCAAAGGAAATATTCACGATAAACACGGCAGTGACAGCAGGAAGGGCCAGCAATATAGCGGACACAAATATCCAGCTGATGCGATGGGCAAGCTGCCACACACCAGTCTGCCCCAAACCTTCCAGGCCAATGGGGATGGTACGGAAGCTCTCTATGAAAACTTCGAACGCCACCAGGTGCCCGTTCATCGCCAGATACAGCAAAGTAATGGTGATGGTGTAGATCTGCGCCAGCACCGGCACACTCACGCCGTTGGCCGGATCAACCATGGAGGCAAAACCAAGCCCCATTTGCATGGCGATCATCTGGCCGGCCACAACAAACAGCTGGAACAGGGCCGTCAGGGCAAACCCCATACCCACACCGATGAGGATCTGCTGCAAGGTGATCACAACCCCGTCAGCACTGAATGCATCCACCTGGGGCACGGGCGGGATCATGGGCACTACCAGGATAGTGATAATAAGAGCGAGCCCTAAACGAACCCGTGCCGGGACAAGCTGGGTGCCGATAAAGGGAATGACCATCATGAAGCTGGCCAGCCGGAACAGCGGCCACAGGTGTTGACCTACCCACTGGTTGATCAGGTCGGCTGATATCTCCGTGGGCATGCCGGGTCAGCCGATCAGGTAAGGAATGCTGGTGATCAGCCGGTTTGCATGATCAAGGAGCTGGGTCAGCATCCACGGACCAGCAACGATAATGGTGATCAGTGTCACCAGCAGCCGGGGCAGGAAGCTGAGGGTCTGTTCGTTGATCTGGGTGGCGGCCTGGAAGGTACTGACCACAAGACCAATCACCAGGCCTGGCCCAATAATCAGGCTTGCCAACAGCACGATCATCCACAGAGCTTCACGCAGAATGTCGATAACGGTTTCGGGTGTCATGGTCGGCTCTCCCCTATATCCCGTAACTGGCGGCCAGCGTGCCCATGATCAGGGCCCAGCCGTCCACCAGCACAAACAGCATGATTTTGAACGGTAGTGAAATGATGATCGGAGACAACATCATCATACCCATCGCCATCAGTACGCTGGCGACCACCATGTCGATAATCAGAAACGGAATAAACAGGATGAATCCGATCTGGAACGCGGTTTTCAGTTCGCTGGTCACGAAGGCCGGCAGCAGCACCCAAAAAGAGACGTCTTCAGCGGTGTCGTATTCTTCGTCGGCGATACGCATGAACAGGCCCAGGTCGCTCTCCCGGGTTTGTGCCAGCATGAACTTCCGGAAGGGCTGACTGGCCTGCTCAACCGCCTCCAACGAGCTGAGTTCTTCCTGCATGTACGGCTGCAGAGCCACTTCGTTCACCTCTTCCAGGACCGGCTTCATGATGAAGATGGTCAGGAACAGTGTCAGGCCGAGAAGGATTTGGTTGGAAGGCGTGGACTGCAGCCCAAGAGCCTGACGCAGGATTGCGAACACCACGATGATGCGGGTGAACGATGTCATCATCATCAGCATGGCAGGCAGGAACGTCAGCGCCGTCATCAGCGCCAGGATTTGCAGGGATACGGAGTATTCCTGAACGCCCTCTTCCTCGCCCGGCGTTACCGTAAAGGCTGGAATACCGGGTATATCCGCCAGCGCAGTGGGCGCCCAGGCCGTAAGAATGAAAAGGGTCAGTAACGCCAGGATGCGCCCGGACACATGTACCGCCATGTCAGGAACCTTCCTTCGATGAAGAACCGGAGCCCCAGGATTTCCCGATCATGCCCTGGAGTTTACGGGCGAAATCACTGGACACAGGATCACCGGCACTGACGACCGGTTCATCAAACACATGCAAAGTGCGAATGGCTGAAGGCGTAACACCAATCAGAATCTGTTTGCCACCGACTTCGACCAGGGCAATCCGCTCACGCGTGCCCATGGGCATCACCGAAACCACCTTGATAGCCCGGGTGTTGCCGCCCGTCATCCCGCTCATGCGACGCACAATCCAGGCACAACCAAAGATAATGGCAATCACCGCCAGCAGGCCCACGCCCAGCGTCAGCATGGTGGCCACGGTATCCGGTGCGCTGGCAACTTCCCGGGCCGGCCCTTCCTGCTCCTGAGCGCGCGTCAAGGCAGGCATAAAGGCCGCCAGTAACACGCCGGGAACGCCATAACGGACAGCAAAACGATGCACCCGCACCATCCTATTTCTGCAACCGCTTAATGCGTTCGCCGGGGCTGATGACGTCCGTCAGGCGGATGCCGAACTTCTCGTTCACCATGACCACTTCGCCGTGGGCAATCAGGGTGCCATTGACCAGCACGTCCAGCGGCTCACCCGCCAGCCGGTCCAGTTCAATGACCGAGCCCTGATTCAACTGCAACAGGTTGCGAATCGGAATCTGGGTGTTACCCACTTCCATGGAAATGGTCACGGGAATATCGAGGATGACATCCAGGTCCGGTGCGGGACCAGTGCCCTGGCTGAAGTTCGATCCCTCCGGAAACTCTTCCATAGGTGCCGCACGGACATTATCTTTGGCGTCGTCGCTGCCGTCATCGTCGTCGGTTTCTCCAGCCTCTGCCATGGCCGCAGCCCACTCGTCCTCGCGGCCATCTTCGTCGGCATCCCCCGACTCTTCCATGGCGGATTCCCACTCGGCGGCAAGCTTCTCGTCTTCGCTGAGTTCCTGCTCGTCTTTCTTATCGTCGTCAGCCATTGCGTCCCACCTTCAGTTGTTTTTTCACTTTGGGCACCGTCGCCCGGTCATGAATCCTTAGCGCCAGCTTGCCATCACGGGTTCCCATCGTGGCTTTGTAGACCGGAATGCCATTGGCAGTCAGGGTCAGTAACTCGGGGATTTCCACGGGGATGATGTCACCTTCCTTCAGTTTGGCAATATCGCGAAGAGAAATGCGTCGGCGGCAAACCGTGGTGTTAATGGGAACATTCACGTCCTTGATATCTTCCTGAAGCGCACTGACCCAGCGTTCATCCACGTCGTCAATGTCGCTCTGGACGCCAGCGTCCAGCACATCCCTTATGGGTTCAATCATGGAGTACGGCAGCGCCATGTGCAGCTCGCCACCACCACCATCAAGCTCAATGTGGAAGGTGCTCACAACCACCACCTCACTGGGGCTGACGATGTTGGCCATGGCCGGGTTGACTTCGGAACTGAGGTACTCGAAATCCACCTTCAACACCGCATGCCAGGCTTCCCGCATGTCATGAAACACCTGGTCAAGCACCATCTGTACGATACGGGTTTCCGTCGGGGTAAATTCGCGGCCCTCGATTTTGGCGTGTCGGCCTTCCCCGCCGAAGAAGTTGTCCACCAGCTTGAAAACCAGCTTGGCATCCAACACAAACAGCGAAGTCCCCCGAAGCGGGCGAACCTTGCAGAGGTTGAGGCTAGTGGGCACGTACAGGGTGTGGATGTACTCGCCGAACTTCATGATCTGAACACCACCGGTGGACACATCGGCGTTGCGGCGCAACAGATTGAACAGGCTGATCCGGGTATAGCGGGCGAAACGCTCGTTGATCATTTCCAGTGTGGGCATCCTGCCACGGACAATGCGGTCCTGGCTGGCAAGGTCGTAGGACTTGATACCGGCTTCGTCGGTTTCATCATAGGTATCAATGTCGCCGTCATCCACACCATGGAGGAGCGCGTCAATTTCGTCCTGTGACAGTAAGTCCTGCATACGTTTCTCTGCCTGTGATGTCCGCCCTAGCGGGCGCGGTTGCATTCTTTAGCTTGCCCTAGATTGTCTCTAGTACATCGTTAATGCATTTCTAACGCATTCTCTACTGAACGACAAAGTTCCTGAACAGCACGGCCAGCAAGGGTGGCTCCCCTTCCTGTTCCAGCGCGCTGTTAACGGTCGCCAGCATATCATCGGCCAGCGCCTTCCGGCCTTCCGGCGTCTGTAACTCATTAAAGTCCCTGCCACCGAGTACGCCGATCAGTTTGCTGCGAAGCAACGGCATATGCTGGTTGGCCGCAGCCAGTGCTGCCGGGTCCTGAGCCTCGAAAGCCAGATATACCTGGGCATAGCGTTGCCGCCCTTCGGCCTGCACTGTCGTGACCAGAGCCTTCTCCAGCACCGTGTAGGTGCTGGGCACAAACACTTCAACCTGCTCCGAGCTGTCTTCCTGTTCTGCATCAGCCATGCCCGGGATGCCACCGCCCAGAAACCACATGGTACCAACGACTGACAACCCGACCGCCAGAACAATCACTACGGTCAGCATCAGTATCAGTTTGAGCTTGCCTTTCTTTGCCGGCGCCTCAGGGGGCGCATTGTTTTCAGCCATAACGTAGGTCTGCCAGAAATCCGTCAACCGGAACGGTTATAAAGAGGTTTAAGCAAAGGACGGGCCAGATAACCCCATCCTCCCTATCAGAACAGCAGTTTAGCGTTGCTGGGGAGGATGGGCAAAGGGAGAGTGATGCAGAATCATCAGGTGAAGGGGTGCCGAGGTCAGGCGAAGATATCAACTTCGCCTTTCCAGGTCAGATCAAGGGATTCAGATGGTAGATCCTGTTCGTCCAGTCCGCCATCGGCAAGTACTGCCCTCTCATCCTTGCTGCCCTCCCCGGCATTGTCCTCGCCGGCTTGCTGCTGCGATGAATCACTGACGTCAAACTGGTCCAGTGACAGCCCCTGCTCACTCAGCATGTCCCTGAGACGGTGGCTGTGCAGTTCAAGCTGGTCCCGCACGGCCGGGTTGGCAGAATGAACGGTAATGTGTGCCTGCTCCTGCTGAACCTGAACCCTGACTTCCATGGGCCCCATATCAGGCGGTGTGAGATGTATTTCGGCGACAGACATATTTCGTGCTGTCAGCCAGGTCAGCTTTCCGACGAGCTTGTCCCCCCACTCCGCGTGACTGACCGGTACATCAATAGAGGTGGTATACCCTCGCAAGTTGGCAACCTCTGCAGGCAGCTTTGCCGTATTCGGATTGGCCAGCTGCTGGTTAGCCAATTCTGCAGCGGCCTGGAAGCGCACCGCGCCTTGCAGCGATGGGGTTTCCTGAGGACGCGATGCGTCTGCTGCTACACCCGACAACAAAGCGTCGGTCAATGCCAGGCCCGGCGCAGCGCCTGAGCCAGCTCCCTGCGCTGTCGACAGAGCCTGTTTGCCTGCGGTATTGCCAGGCAGGCCTGCAATCATTCCGGCAAATGCTTGCACACCCGGCAGTACGCCATTACCGGCACCCGGGTTGCCGCCTGACACTGCCGTGGTGTTCCCCCCCGCCGGCATCAGCAGAGCCTGAAGCTCAGCGAATGTCAGGGGAACAACCTCCTTCGGCGCTTCCTGATCCACTAACGATGGAGACTCAGCATCCCCAGCTGGAGCGGCCTCCTCTTTTTCTGCAGTCGGTTTTTCCGGAGCCCCTTCCTTGCCCTGAACCTCCGAGTTGTCAGCCTGGGCATTGGTTCGCGGCTCCTCAGGGTCATCGGCGGGTTTGCTTTCGCTTTTGTCCCGGCCGGCCTGGTCGGCACGGCCAGTATCCTCGGCCCGAGCCTGATCACGCTTTTCAGCCTGTTTTCGATCGATTCGTTGCTGCTCCTCACGAGACACGGAATCAAACGGACTATCGCCGTTTTTTTCCCGATTGCCTGAGACGCTTTTCGAACCGTTATCGGCCTGTGGACCCTGTGGGGAAGCCTGGGGAAGAACCATTTGGGACATGGCAACCTCTTGCCGCTTTTACTGGATGACGGTGGAATCTGAACGCTGCAGACGCCCTTTCAGCGCGCTAATCCTGCTTTTCAGCGCACCTGTACGGTATCAAAGCAAAAGCGATGCCATTCGTTCACGTCACGCAATAAAACGCTTGAGTGTGCCCTCAACCTGTCGGAATTCATTCTCGATGTCGTCGAGCATTGCTCCGGCCTGTGACAATTGATTGTCGCGGCCCGCCTTCTCCGCCTCGAAACAAAGTTCGCCCAGTCGAGGGGCACCAATATTGATGCAACTGCCTTTGAAGCTGTGAGCGGATTTTGCGAACGCGTCAGCATCCGATTTTTCCAGTGCCGACCGCAGATGCGCAATACGGTCAGAGGAATCATGGAGGTAAGTATTGATCAGAATGTCGAACTCATTCTCCATGACTTCCTGCAACTCGGCCAACGCTTCTTCATCAAGGTGTGGTTTGTCCGTCATGACCAACCCCCTGGTTGTTGGGTGATACTGCCCTCACGGCCAGTAACCTCAGAAAAATACCAATCATATACAATTTCAGCCTTGGTGCCATGTTCCCGGTAATTCAGGGAACGCCCAATTTTTTGTAACAACAGCAAACCTCTGCCTGAATAGCGGCGCTCATCTTCGGCCTCCGGACGCACACTGCTGAAATCAAAGCCACTGCCACTGTCTTCGCAGACAATAACCAGCTGCCCGCCCCTGTCTGTCATGGTATGGGTCAACGTAAAGCGTATAAAGTGGCCCGCCACATCAGCCAGCCTCCGCTCACGTTCAGCGTAGTAGTGCCCGAATCCGTCGGGTGTCGCCTTCCAGTCCGAGCACAAGCCAAGCACACCGTGTTCCAGTGCGTTGCTGTACAACTCCGACAACAGCGTATATATCTCACCACTTTTCCGGCGCAGCCCCGGCACCTCCATGCAGATATGCAGCAGCAAAGGTAGGGGGCTGAACTGCCCCAGGGTTCGATCCTGAACCTCGTACACACAGCGCCACTCCGACGGCCCCTCCAGTGCGGACTGGGGCAGTCGATCGGAAATACCAACCAGTTCCGCGTCTTCCGCCATTCGCAGGCTGATCAACGTCAGGTCGTCCTGTTCAGGCTGATTTCCGGTAAAGGTACGAATGCCGGCCATAATGGTTTCAAACGGTGACCCCTGTCGGCTCATTTCGTCGAGAGAACGGGCAAGGCGCTGCTCTCCATACATCTCACCCTGATGGTTCTCAGCCTCCATCACACCGTCTGTCATCATCAGCAAGGTATCACCCGGCTCGGTATGGAACACATCCATACCCGCATCAAACCGTGCACTGCCGAGCACCCCCAAGGGCAGGTGCCGTGAAACAATGGTTTCACGCGCTCCATCCTTTCTCAGTAACACTCCGTCAGGGAGCCCTCCATTCCAGATCTGCAGCTGGTTCAGGTGAAAATCCGCCTGGATCATGGCTGCACAACAGAACATTCCGGTGGGCAGTATCCGGCCCAGTTTCTGGTTGATCTCCCGGAGTACATCGCTGCCACTGAATCCCTTGCTGGTCATGCCGTAGAAAATTTCCGCCACGGGCATGGCGCCGATGGCGGCCGGCAGGCCATGACCAGTGAAATCCCCAATCAGTATTTGCATGCCGCCAGCCGGGCGTGGACAGGCGAACAGCACGTCGCCGTTGAAAATTGACATTGGCGACGCATGAAAGCGGATATTGGGCGCGTCCAGACAACCGGTATGGGCAACGTTGTCAAACACCCGCTTCGCAACCTTCTGCTCTTCCAATAGCGTGCTGTTGCGTTCGCGAATCAGATCCCGGTGATGGCTCAGGGTGCGGTGCATCAACCGCATGCGATTGAAGGCGTTAATCTTGGCTTCAATGATGATGCGATTGTAGGGTTTGGTCAGAAAATCGTCGCCGCCAGCCTCCAGGCAACGAGCCAGGGCGCCGGCGTCCGACAGTGATGTCAGGAAAATCAGGGGAACCAACTGCTCTCCCGCCAGCACCTTGATCTGGCGGGCGGCCTCCATTCCATCCATAACCGGCATCAATGCATCCAGCAGGACGATGTCTGGCGCGGACTTGCGGAAAATATTGACGGCTTCCAGTCCGTTTTCGGCGTCTTCAACCTCGTGACCAAGGCGGCGCAACAGGGTTTTGAGTATCAGACGATCACTGTGGCTGTCATCGGCAATGAGAATCCGGAGTGGCCGGTTTTCTGGGAGTGGATCATCCACATCGGGCCTCCGTGACGTCTTCCCCGGGTGATTCAGCGAATCGCGAACAATTGTTCAAAGTTGGAGATTGACAGAATACGACGCACATCGCTGTTGCAGTTTTCGATGCGAATCCGGGCACGGTCACCCCCCGCGTAATCACGCAGCAACAGCAACATGCCAAGGGCGGAACTGTCGAGGTAGGTGGTGTCCGAAAGATCGACGACAAAGCAGCTCACCTTTTCGTCGCCATGTTCGTACGCATCACGAAACGCCTGATGGGTGCTGAAATCGAAACGCCCTTCAATTTTTATGGTCAGGGTCTGGCCATCGTCACTGCGATGCGTATGAATCGGCATTCCGGAGCCTCCATGGTATGCGTGCCGGGTAACGGGAAATGACAGGTGTGCCCAGGGCACCCTGACATAAAGGATAGCTTACAACACCGAATTTGCATCCGCCGTTTGCCATTTGGCAACCCGCTCAGCGCCGCCTCGCCAGTATCCGCCCGGCGGCTTCGTCCATTTGCTTCTGTTCCCTGACATCCTGCTCCCGCTGCTCGTGCCGGCGACAGGTTTCAATGTACTTTTCCATTCCCCGGCGCCGCTCCCAGGCCCTCTGCCATTCTTCCCGGCATGCCTGGAGCCGTTCTGCCGCCTGTGTCAGCAGTTTCTGCTGTTGCACAATCACCTGATCCAACTGGGCTATAAACGCCTGCCAGCCCTGGAGGCGAGCAACAGACACCACACCTTTCTGGCTACTGCGGATCTGTTCCCGGTATTCCCGCTGATACCGCTCAAGGTTTTCTATCTGCTGGCGCTGGGCTTCATGATGCTGCTGTGCTTCCGCCATTTTTTCCAGAGCGGCCTTTTCTTTACGTTCTTCCAGAGTGAGCACGACCGAAAGGCGCTGGGACCTGAGCATCACCTACCACCTCCATCAGCCTGCGGCGGGGTCTTGGGGCGATCAGGAGAGCGTCTTTCCGGCACCACCGCGAGCAACTGCTGGATGCTGTCCTCCAACGGTGCGCTTTCGTTCAACCCCTGCTGGAGGAACTGTCCCATGTTGCCGATATGGGTGATGGCAAAATCGGTTTCAGGATCTGATCCTTTTACATAGGCCCCGACACTGATCAGGTCCCTTGCCTGCTGATAGCGGGAGTAGACCTGTTTGAAGCGCTGGGCGCGGGCAAAATGTTCGGTCTCGGTAACCTGCGGCATTACCCGGCTAATGGACGCCTCCACATCGATGGCGGGGTAATGGCCTTCTTCCGCCAATCGCCGGGACAGCACAATGTGGCCATCCAGGATCGCCCGCGCGGCGTCCGCGATAGGATCCTGCTGGTCATCGCCTTCCGTCAGTACGGTATAGAATGCAGTGATAGAGCCACCACCAGGCCTGCCATTGCCGGTACGCTCAACCAGTTGCGGCAATTTGGCGAAGACCGAAGGCGGATAGCCCTTGGTGGCTGGAGGCTCGCCGACGGCCAGGGCAATTTCCCGCTGGGCCTGCGCATAGCGGGTCAATGAATCCATCAACAGCAATACCCGCTTGCCCTGATCCCGGTAGTATTCCGCAATTCGGGTGGTCAGCATGGCAGCACGCAGGCGCATCAGTGGTGAGTCATCGGCGGGGGAGGCAACCACAACAGAGCGGGCAAGCCCTTCGTCCCCAAGGATATCCTCAATGAACTCTTTAACCTCACGGCCCCGTTCGCCGATCAGGCCAACCACCGTGATATCCGCGTTGGTGAAGCGGGTCATCATACCCAAGAGAACACTCTTGCCAACGCCGCTGCCGGCAAAGAGGCCCAGGCGCTGCCCCTGGCCGACGGTCATCAGTGAATTGATAGCCCGGATACCCACATCCATGGACTGACGCACCGGCGCACGGTCCAGCGGGTTGATGATATCGCCACTGAGAGACACGCGGGCTTCCGCCTGCAGCGGGCCCTTGCCGTCCAGTGGCTCGCCGTTGCCGTTGACCACCCGCCCCAGCAACTCCGGGCCGACCGGCACCCGGCTGGCCACCGACAACGGCACCACCCTGGCTCCAGGGCGCAACCCCTCTATGGCCGTAAGCGGCATCAGATAGACACGGTCATCCTCAAAACCCACCACTTCCGCTTCCACGGTGCCGGCGCCCTGCCCGGTAATCACGCAGCGGTCGCCGACCACCATGGGGCAACCCACACATTCCAGGGTAAGGCCTACCATGCGCGTCAGCCGCCCGGACAGTTCCGGCTGGGGGTCTTCGGTAAAGTAATCCTGCAGTCGTGTCAGGCGTTCAGCCAGGTGTGCTGTCATGGCCTTCATCCTCGTCGGAGTCAAGCACATCGTGCCGGAAGTCGGTCAGATCGCCCATCATGGCATCAAGCTCTTCCCCCTCACCGGCGGATTCGGTGTCCAGTTGGCGGTCCAGCATGCCCTGAACGGCCTTCTGGAAGCGTTTTTCCACCGTGAAGTCCACCAGGCTGTGGCGGGTTTCCAGCTTGCAACCGCCCCGGAGAACAGAAGCATCTTCGACAATGGAGGTCGCCGCCTCGAACCTGTCGGCAACCTCACTGACCCATTGATAGTCATCCGGATGAATATGGATGCGCACGTTTTCCGTTGTAGATGGTAGCGCCGTCATCGCCTTGCGGACCACGTCGGTAATGTGGGAAGAATCCAACGACAGCTCCCGGAACACCACGGAGCGCGCAAGAACGGTCGTCAGATTGACCAACGCCGTTTCCACCTCGTCTTCATGGCGTTTGATTGGTTCCAGTAATTCGCCAAGCAAATGCTCCAGCCGGTCCAGCTTGGCATCCACCTCCTTGCGGGTGTCCGCCAGGCCTTCCTCCGCGCCCTGCTCGCGGCCCTCGGCAAGCCCTGCTTCAAAGCCTTCCCGGTGCCCCTGCTCACGACCTTCGCTCAGCCCCGCCTGATACCCTGCGTCACGGCCTTCCGCATGACCGTCTTCACGGGCCGCCTGGCGGATCTCCTCAATATCAGCGGCGGTCAACGGCTTTACGTCGCGGTCTTCTTCCTGCGCGATTTCATTGCCGCGCGCATCCAACAGCGGAAGCTCCCAACGCTCGTAGGCCGTGAGGTTTTCCTTGGGAATGCGATCGAGGTTGCGACGGGGATCTTTCATCACATCATTTCTTCGCCAGCACCACCAAGGGTGATCTCACCAGCTTCAGCCATACGACGGGCAATGGTAATAATGTCCTTCTGGGCAGACTCCACTTCACTGACCCGTACCGGCCCCTTGGCCTCCAGGTCATCCTGCAGAAGTTCTGCGGCCCGCTTGGACATGTTCTTGAAGATTTTCTCCTGAACGGCGTCATCGGCGCCCTTGAGCGCGACGACCAGCACCTCGGAAGACACTTCCCGCAGCAACGCCTGAATACCACGGTCGTCAATGTCCTTGAGGTTATCGAAGACAAACATCAAGTCCTCGATTGTGGACGCCAGGTCCGGGTCCATGTCCTTGATGGAATCCATCAGGCCGCCTTCAACGCTGCGATCCATGAAGTTCATGATGTCAGCCGCCCGTTTGACCCCGCCGATGCGGCTGGTCTGGGCCGCTGAGCCACCGGAGAACTGCTTCTCGAGGATATCGTTGAGTTCCTGCAGTGCCTGCGGCTGGATACTTTCCAGCGAAGCCACCCGCATCATTACATCCAGGCGCACCTTGTCGTCCAGAGTGCCGAGGATCTCCGCGGCCTGGTCCGGATCGAGGTAGGAAATAACGATGGCCTGAATCTGGGGGTGCTCGTAACGGATAATATCGCCCACCGCACGGGGTTCCATCCACTTCAGGGTATCCAGGCCGGTGGTGTTGCCACCAATAAGGATACGGTCGATCAGGCTGGAGGCCTTGTCGTCCCCCAGGGCCTGGGTGAGCATGGTGCGAATGTAATCATCATTGCCAACCCCCAGACCGGTCTGGCCGCCAACAGCCTCGACAAACTGGTTCAGGACATAGGTAACGTCGTCCTTGCTGACGTCTTTCATCTGGGCCATGGCCACGCCAACCCGCTGGACCTCTTTCGGCCCCATGTGCTTGAGCACTTCGGCAGCGTCGTTTTCGCCCAGTGACATCAGCAGGATTGCCGCCTGCTCCACCCGCGGAATCTTGCGCTGGGGCTTTTGCGCCGCATCAGGCTGGCGGTTGTTCTCATCAGTCATCGACATTCACCCACTGGCGCATCACCTGGGAGACCCTTGCGGGGTCTTCCGCAATCAGGCCTTTCAGTGCATTCAATTGTCTATCATAGCTGTCTGTCGCGCCGGGCAAAAGCAGATCGTCCTGTGAATGCATGGCTTCGCGCAGAGCGTCGCCGCCTTCGATGCCATCAAGGCCGTCATAGCCGTCGTCGGAGTCGCCCCTGCGTTCGCTGCGGCCACCGCCGGACAGACTTTTCAAGGTGGGTCGCAACAGGCCCAGAACCAGAACCAGAATGACCAGGCCTGCGAGCACCTGCTTCATCAGGTCCCAGAACCACGGCTGCTCCCAGAACGCCGGTGCTTCAAACTCGATCTGCTCTTCGGCGGCGAACGCAGTGTTCATCACCGTAACACTGTCACCCCGGGCGGCCGAATACCCCACGGCATCGCGTACCAGCATGGTCAGGCGCTGCAGTTCCTGTTCCGGCCAGGGTTCATAGCTGACTTCGCCGGTCTGGGGATCCACCACTTTCATGTCATCAACCGCCAAGGCTACCGACAAACGTTTTATGCGGCCAAGTTCCTGGCGGATATAGCTGACGGTGCGGTCCATTTCGTAGTTTCGGGTCGACTCTTCACGCACGTTCACCGGCGGCGCCTGGACGTTGCCCTCGTCATCGGCGGTTGCCTGTTCCGGAACTGTCGGCTGAGCGGGCGGCTGGTTGGACAGGGCGCCGGGGATTCCACTGGCGCCGCCACCGGCACGCCGCTCGGACATCTGGCGCTCGCTGCGCACAGCTTGCTGTTCGGGATTGAACAGCTCCTCAGCCTGTTCCACCGAGGAGAAATCGAGATCCGCCGTCACTTCCGCACGGAAACGACCGTCGCCCACCACCGGCCTGACCATGGAGGCAACCCGACGAGCCAGGCGATCCTCAACGCGGGAGGTGTAATCGTACTGGTCTTCAATCTGCTGGCTGTCACCGCCGTCCTCACGACCGGTGAGCAGGTTTCCACTCTGGTCGACCACGGTCACATTGTCCTTGCTCATTTCCGGAATGCTGCCGGCAACCAGGTTCACGATCGAGGCAATCTGCTCCTGCTCCAGGCGACGACCGGCAATTACTTCAAGGAACACGGACGCTGTCGGCGTGCGCGCGTCGCGGACAAACACCGAGCGCTCCGGAATCGCCAGATGAACCCGAGCGGCACGAACCGTGCGCATGCTGCCAATCGTTCGTGCCAGCTCGCCTTCCAGGCCACGGCGGAAACTGATGGTTTCCATAAACTGGGAGGTTCCAAGGCCACGGTCCTGGTCCAGCAGTTCGTAGCCCATGGTCTGCTCGTCCGTCACGCCCTCTGCTGCAAGTTTCAGGCGGGCGTTATAGACCTCATCGGAGGGCACCAGCAATGCGCCTGTGCGTGGATCCATACGGTAGTCGATGTTGTTGGCATCTAGAATGGTCGTGACATCCTGTGGGTTGTAGCCGGACATATCCCCCACCACAGGCTGGTAATTGGGCTCCTGGGCCCAGAGCACCACGGCAACGCCAAGGGCAACACTGGCGGCAAGCCCCACCATCAGGCCCACCTGTCGCAGCAGGTTCAACCGGTTGAAGCCGAAAATCAGGTCGCTACGGCTCTCGCCGGTATCGTCTCCCCGCGCCGCGGGCATGTTCGAGGATGAGGTTTCAGCAGGTACGCTGGCCATGGGTCCGCTCCGCTATCAAACCGGCATATTCATGATGTCTTCGTAGGCCTTCACCACCCGGTTACGGACCTGGGTCAATGCCTCGAAGGAGATGGATGCTTTTTCAGACGCGATCATGACGCGGGAGATATCCATGTTCGGATCGCCCATTTCATACGCCGTCTTCATATCACTGGATGTTTGCTGGAGTTCGTTCACAGAACCCACAGCCTGGCTGAGCATGTCGCTGAATTTGGGAGTGTCGGAGGTTTCCTGGACCTTGGACGGCCCGTCCATCCGTCCGCGAATGTTGTTGTCCTGTTCAACCCGCTGATTCTCCATCATCTGCGAGCGCATATTGCGAATTTCTGAAAGGACACTGTTGATGTCAGCACGCTGAACCATGATTCACTCTCCCGGCCCGCCGTATAAATGGGCAAGCCATTGACCTGGACATATCTGAACAGGTCAAAGCAAACCGCAGGCCAACATAATTAATTTGTTAATTTTCATAATGTTAATTAACAATCGGAGAGAAAGGCGAAAGACAGCGACGGTCTTTTGACGTGGGCACAAAAAACGGCACCCTTGGGTGCCGAACGAAGGAGCCTGTTGGCTGTGGTCAGGCGGCGGCCAGCTCTGCATCCAGATCGATGCCGGCATCGCGCATCTGGGCCAGTTTGTATCGGAGCGTGCGCGGGCTGATACCCAACTGCTCCGCCGCCCGGTTGCGTCGACCACGCTCTTTTTTCAACGTTTGGATGATAATCCGGAATTCACGCTGTCGGACTTCATCACCCAGTGACGTGGAAGATAGCGCTCCGAGACCCGACAGGCTTTCCTCAGCATAGGTATCCTGAGCGTCCCGATCAGGTGACTCAGCCCCGGATTCGGAAACGACTGGGTGTGGCGAGGCCGGAGATGTCGTGCCGGCGGAGCCACTTTCCATACGCCCGGTAATTCCGAGTTCCAGGCAAAGGTCACCAGCATGGATGACATTCCCCTGGTGCAAGACCAGCGCCCGCTGTATCGCGTTGTCCAGCTCGCGAACGTTGCCCGGCCATTGATGACCCATCAGCGCATCTCTGGCGTCGGGCGCGAAGGTCACGCCGGTCAATTTCATCTTGCGGCAATGATTTTTCAGCAATGCATTCGCCAGCGGCATGATATCCAGTGTACGTTCGCGCAGTGGCTGCCAGTGCATGGGGAAGACCGTCAGCCGGTAGTACAGGTCTTCACGGAATTTGTTTTCCCGCACGTAATCGGACAGATCCCGGTTGGTGGTGGCAATAACCCGTACATCCAGGGCGATGGTCTTGCGACCACCGACCCGCTCAACCTCGCGCTCCTGCAGCACCCGCAACAGCTTGGATTGCAGACCAGGATCCATTTCCGAAATCTCATCCAGCAGGATGGTGCCACCGTTGGCCTGCTCGAACTTGCCCGGGGAGGATGCAACCGCACCGGTAAAGGCACCCTTCTCGTGGCCAAACAGGATGGCCTCCAGCATATTCTCGGGAATTGCCGCGCAGTTGATCGCCACAAACGCCTGGTCTGACCTGGGAGACTGCTGGTGAATATAGCGCGCCAACACCTCTTTACCGGTTCCACTTTCCCCGGAAATCATCACCGTCGAGTCACTGGCTGCCACCTTCGCCGCCAGTTGGAACATCCGTTTGCTGATCGGATCTTCCGCAACGGGCTGGTCGACACTTTTCTGACGGCCTCCGCCGACCACTCTGGTCACCGCATCCACGAGCACTGAGGGCTCGAATGGTTTGACCAGGTAATCAATGGCGCCGGACTGCATCGCTGACACCGCATGGCTGATCTGACCATAGGCGGTGATCAGCATGGTCGGCAGACCTGGGTACCGTCTTTGTATTTCATGCAGCAAATCGTGACCGGACATTCCAGGCATGTTCACATCACTGACAACCATATCCACCGGCGACTCAGCCAGCTTCGCCAGGGCCTGCTCCGCATTGGCGGCTTCACGCACGCGAAACTTTGCCAGCTCAAGGGTGGTAACCAGCGCTTCTCGAAGATCCTGGTCATCCTCAACAATCAGAATTTGGGCTTTGGCCATAATAGCCTCCGATCAGTCATTCTTTGATGGCTGCTGCCGACGGTCACCCGTCGACAACGAACGCATCAATGGCAGGGAAATGATGGCAACAGCACCTCCGGCGGCAGGCGCATCAATCGAGAAACGACCCTGGTGCGCTTTCACCACCGCCTGGACCACGGCAAGGCCCAAGCCGGTGCCGTGGGATTTGGTGGTATAGAACGCTTCCAGCAATTGACTTGCCTGCTCCGTGGTAAACCCAGGACCGTTATCACTCACGCGCACCACCAGTTCCTCGTCAACGGACACAACGGCAACTTCAACGTTCGTCGCCCCGGCCTCCACGCTGTTGTTCACTAGGTTGGTACAGGCACCCACCAGAGCATCACGATTGCACATCAGCGCGGCGCTATTGACCTGGTCACTCAACTCCACCGACACACCGGCAGGGAGCTTCAGTCCTTCCAGCGCGAAAGCCAGCGCCTGAACCAGGGTGTCGGCAGACAATTCCTCTGCCAACCGCGTCTCGCCCCGGGCGAAAATAAGCATGTCACGCACCTGCTGCTCCAGGTGCGTCAAGCGGGACATCAACCGTGAGGCACAACGCTGACGCATCTCCTCGTCCAGGTCTTCCTGGCTGAGGTGCCCGCCATACAGAATGGCAGCCGACAGCGGTGTGCGAATTTGATGAGCCAGGGAGGCCACCATCTTGCCCATGGCGGAAAGCCGCTGGGCATGGGCGAGCTGAGACTGCAAATGACGGGTTTCAGTCAGGTCCGTCAGCAGGATCAACTGCCCCGGCTGGTTTTCCATGGTACGAATTTCAATACTGACACGACGGCCATCCTTGAGTGACACTTCGTGGCCATCGTCGCGGCGGGGCGCAAAACAGCGGCGGATAACATCCACCCACCGCTCTCCACCAAGAGGCTCCCCCAACAACGTGATCGCCGCCGGATTGGTCTGCGTCACCACCCCCTGGCTGTCGAGCACCACAACCCCGGCCGGTAGCGCATGCAGAAGCGTCGAGAGCCGGTCTGCCAGCTCCTCTTTCTGCTCCAGCTCCGCCTGGCGCTGCTGGGATTCCGCGGACAGCTCCCCGGACAACTGATTAACACGGGACTCAAGAGTGCGGTAGGAATCAGTGATCTGTCGGGACATCTGATTAAACAGCTCCAACGCTGTCCCCACAGCCTCATCGTCCTGCTCCGGGAACAACGCCGTCACCTTGTCATTGACATCGGCAGCCGCATTGGCAGACGCCTTTGCTGACGACAAACCCACAAACTGTAACTGACTCATAAACTCGCCCTCTGACCGGACTAACCCCCGGCCCGTACCAATCGGATGGATCGTTTGGACGAGACTAAGCCAGCACTGTGCCAACTTTAAATTTTGTTTATTTTTCAACAGGAAGGAAAAACAGAGGAAAGGCATACGACGGGTTTCCGTCGCCTAAAAACAGCGATGGCGCCGAAGGTTACAAACCTTTGACGCCATCAGAAACCGATTCTTTGGGGGATTGATCAGCTCTCCTCGGACTCCTCATCCCGAAGTCCATACTTCCGGACCTTCTCAACCAGCGTCGTTCGACGAATCCGAAGCTTTTCGGCTGCCCGGGCCACTACTCCTCCGGCTTCATCCAGCGCCTGCTGAATCAACTGCCTTTCAAGATTGGACAGGTAGTCCTTCAGGTCGATGCCGTTCACCGGCAGCAGAGCCGGCGCATCCAGCCCCACCAGCCCGGGAATGCCAGAGGGCATACCGGAGTCTTCCACTGGCCGGTTCTCGTCGTAATCGTCCACGTAACGGAACTTCTTGGGCAACTCCTGAACCCCAATGACACCGTAGGGGTGCATAATCGCCAACCGCTCCACCAGATTCGCCAGTTCGCGAACATTCCCGGGCCAGTCGTGGCGGCAAAGACTCATGATCGCAGCCGAGTTCAGCCTGAGGGAGCCCCGCTTTTCTTTCTCCATCCGCGAAATCAATTCATTGATCAACAGCGGAATGTCTTCCACCCGGTCACGTAAAGCGGGCATTTCAATGGGGAAAACGTTCAGGCGGTAATAGAGATCTTCACGGAAATCGCCCGTTTCAATCATGTCTTCGAGATGTTTATGAGTCGCGGCAATGACCCTGACGTCGGCTGACTGAGTCCGGTTACTGCCAACACGCTCATAAGTGCGTTCCTGCAGAACCCGCAGAATCTTGACCTGCATGTTCAACGGCATGTCGCCGATCTCGTCTAGAAACAGGGTGCCCCCCTCGGCCATTTCAAACCGACCTACCCGCGACGTGATCGCGCCGGTGAACGCGCCCTTCTCGTGCCCGAACAATTCGCTTTCCAGTAATTCCGCTGGAATGGCACCGCAGTTGACCGGCACGAAGGGCTTGTCGCGACGAGAGGAATGGTAATGGAGGTTTCGCGCCACCACTTCCTTGCCCGTTCCCGACTCGCCAGTAATCAGCACACTCACATCCTTGTCGGCCACCTGCTCCATTAATTGGCGTACCGATTGCACTTTTCGACTCGTACCAACAAGGCTACGGAAAAGCTGTAGACCACGTTGCTGTCCCCGTTCACGGGAACGTGCAAACTGATCCCGGTAGATCTGTGCACGGTAGAGCGAGTCCACGAATTTGGTGTAGTTAAGCGGCCATTCCATGCGGGCAATTACCCGGCTTGTCTCGTCGTCGGAGAGGCCCGCCAGATCAGGGTCGCCAACCAACAGCAAAGGCACCCCCTGAGCGACCTCGCACACGGTTGAAATCACTGCGGTCACGCCATCGTCCTCGCCGTTAACAACGGCAACGGAAATTGACTCCAGATCCTCAGCGTCACCGCTGCTCAGCAGTGAATGGGCATCGGCCCCAACGACAATGCCCTCTTCGCCGATAAACTCAAGAATGGTAGAAATGTCACGTCTTTTCGCATCGTCCTCGCTGAGCACCAGCACCTTGTTATTCTTCGACATCCAAACGAATCTCTTGCGGGGATTTGTGCGGTATTTAAGACTGTAAGTGGGCCTGAGTCAATTTTATGACGCTATTTTGGCCGATTTAACGAGACGTTTTGATAGGCTTTTGCCGCGCTGCGGTTCTGGTTCACCCCTTTCAGCGCTTTCTGGGCTTCCGCCTTGGCTTCATTTGCCGAAATATTGGCACGATCACAGAATGTCTGCAGGGCTGCCAGCCTTTCCCTGACTGGCTCAGGGCTCAGCTCGCCGGCCTCAAGGGCCGCCATAACTGGCTCGATCGTCGGTTTGACCAGCTCATTCAGACGGGACAGTTCGTCCCAGTTCTTCTCCGCAAGCGCGGTCTTCAGGTGTTCAACCAGGGTATCCACTGCCTCTAGCTGTTCCGGTACCGACATAATTGCATCTCCTTGAAAACGGTCCGGTAGCGCCCCGTGCCTCAACCGGCCCGGGGCTGCCAGTCATCAGCGGCGGGCTGCTCTCCGGGCTGCCGAGGCAGAAAACTGATTACCACGGAAGCCTGGCTCGAAATCATAGGCGGGGAAGCCGTTATCCAGACCATCGATGTAATACCGCTGGGCGTTCAGATCGTAAGTCATCTCCATGGTAGTCCAGAATACCGGCTCACTGTAGTAGCTGATGTTGTGAGCTTCGGACACCCGCCAGAGTTCATCATTGCTGTCGTACTCCTCCGTTGCAAGAATCTGCCAGCTATCTTCGTCGACGTAGAACACCCTGCGGGAATAGATATGACTGATACCGGTCCGCAGTTTCGCTTCGACAACCCATACCCGATGTAGCTCGTATCGGGCCAACTCCTGGTTGATGTGCTGTGGCCGAATGACATCGTCCGGCTGGACATCCGCGTCGTGAAGCTTGTAGGCATTGTAGGGCACGAAGATCTCACGCTTGCCTTTCAGCTCCCAGTCGTACTGGTTAGGGGCGCCATTGTACATGTCTTTCTGATCAACCGAGCGGAGGGATGAAGAGTTCGGCAGATCGGTTTCATAGGCCAGGTTCGGTGACCGGCGCAGCCGCCTTGAGCCGGCATCGTATCGCCACGCGAGCCGGGGTGAGCGAATCTGATCCAGGGTTTCATGAACCAGAGTGATGGTGCCCGCGAGACTGGATGGCGCGATGGTGTCGGTTTTCAGGTAAAAAATCTTGTTATCGATATCGGCGAGGTTCGCGCCGCGGCGGCTGTAGGCAAAGTAATAGTCGTACTGGTTAACAACCTGGTTGTAGGAACCGTTCACCTGGGGCGTCGCTGAAGCGCTACGGAACGACAGTTCCTCTCCGCGATAACGCAGGATGTGGTTCCAGATCACCTCCAGGCCATTCTTTGGAATCGGGAAGGGGCTGGTCATGATGGTGTCACGCACACCGTTTCCGTTCGCCAGAAGTTCCGCGCTGCGGGCATTCTCCCGGGACTTTTCGTACACATCTTCCGGGAAGGCCGCGGTACGACGGGTCTGGTACACCGGCATCACAAATTCCGGGCCATATTGCTCAAGCATACGGATGTGTCCGTCGGTCAGCTTGTCGCGATATAGATCCACATTCGCGCCGGTAATAACAAACAGAGGCTCATCCTCGGGAAACGGGTTGGTTTCCACCTGCCCCGGTTTCCAACTAGCGGGCGGCTTGGTTAGCCCACCTGTCCACGCCGGAATGCTGCCAGAGGCATTGCCCTGCCGCTCAGCTCCAACTGGAGTCAGCTCGCTAGCCAGCCGCTGAGCTTCGGATTCACTGACCTTTGCCAACGCAACGCCTGACAACCCAAACAATGCCACTGTAAAACCCGTGACCCATTGGTTCCGCATTCCCTTCTACCTCCAAGGTAACCGATCAACCCATGTATCATTCGCGGTTTGGCATGCCTACGCCGGAAACAACAACAGGCGATCAAATGTTATTCAATCGGGGCGCCTTTTTGCCAAATTCAAACGACCGTTTCAAGTGAATCTTTGTAGTTTCTTGTCAAAACCACCAAACCAACGGTGGGAGGAGAAATTCACAATGAAAAATGTTATAGTTGGCGATTAATTCATCGCACAGCAGTGAACCGCTCTCAGGTACTACCATGGCTTCGCAGTGGCATTCATTGGTTTCCCAGAAAATATTCCTGGCTCGCAACCTGTTGGGGCAGCTGGAGCACAGCGACAGCGTTCCAACGCAAGAAGCGCTGCTGCAAGGCAGCATAGAGCTAGGGCTGAGGGCTCGAAAACTGACGCTGGTAATGATCGCCAGGGTGTATCAGCACAAACATAGCCAGCCTGATGACCTTGAGGCACTGGATGAGCTGATCGGAACCCACAGCCCGGAAATGACAGAACTGGAGCAGCTGGCCAGTGACGGGCGGAGTTGGTGGAGTCATCTCGAGCAGCTTGAGCGTCATCAGGGCAATCCCCCGGTGACCCGAAAAACGGTCAGCAATGAAAACGTGATTGCGGTTGCAGCTGACACCGGCCCGGATCGCTCAAAGCAGGCTCTGGAAACCACTCTGGGCGCGATGAAACACTTTATCGATATCCTCGAGGATCGGCACAGCGAATGGTAATGAACCACGGCGTTGCCGGACCCAACAGGAATGAACTGAAAGGCTAACTTAATGTCACCATCGTTTTTCGAGATTGTACAACTGAGCAACGGAGACTATGCGCTTCGCCGCATCGACGACGACAGTGCACCACTGGTCCAGATATCATTTTCGACGGAAGCCAGGGAGATGATGGAAGACCGGGACATGAACGTGGCCAAGGCCATGATTGCAGCCGGTATTGAGGCCGTCGGTAACGTTGCCCATGATATCGACTGGGAAGACGAAGAGCCGGACACTCAGGACATCCGGCCCTCCTACACACTTCATTGACGATCAGCGCTGGCGCAGCACCACACCATGACTGTTACCCCGAGCCGAAGCCTGCTCCAGTGACGCGAGCGCTTCGCGCCCGAGCTTGTGGGTCCACATGACCACAGCGTGACAGGTGCCTGCGCTCAGTGCTCGCTCGGCAAGCTCCCCGGCTGGGTAGTCAGGAGTAGACCTCAACACCAACAGTTCGCCTGCAACGATGCCACGCATGGTCTGCCACTTACTGACAAGGCTTTGGGGCGGATCAATCCAGGCTAACCAACGCTTCTCCTGATTCAACTGCGTAAGCATCGGTAGCAATAGCTGGAAGTTCTCAACCTGCCCTTCGGGCAAAATGATTTCGGTCACATTGCCTGCCGGTTTGGCTAGGCGACTCCTGACAGCAGGCGCCCTGACGGTATCATGGTCGCTCATACCGGCAACCTCTGAACCGACAAACCTGCCGCCTCCGTGAGCATAAGCCAGATTCTGATTAAAGCTGAGTTGTTCCATGATAAGCCTCACCTGCCGTTAAGCCGCGCCCGCGGTGTTCAACACTCAACGAAACACAGCCGGATATGTCCGGACACCCTGGGGGTGTCAGTGAAGGTCCGAGCGCCGTATGACCCCGACGCCGAGCCCCTCAATGAAGAGTTCCTGTTCTGTCAGATCCACTTCTATGGGTTCGAATTCCTCGTTCTCGGCGATCAAGTACACTTTCGAGCCTTCCTTACGGAACCGTTTGACCGTGACTTCCTCACCTACCCTCGCCACAACCACTTGTCCGTTGTGCACATCGTGGGTGCGGTGCACCGCCAACAGGTCGCCGTCAAGGATGCCAATGTCCTTCATGCTCATGCCGCGTACCCTGAGCAAATAATCCGCCGAGGGCGAGAAAAATTCAGGCTGCAGGGTGCAATGGTCTTCGATATGCTCCTGGGCCAATATGGGGCTACCGGCCGCCACCTGACCGATCACTGGCAAACCAAGGTCAGCCTCTACATCGGGAAGACGTATTCCCCGGCTGGCTCCCGGCACCATCTCGATGGCGCCTTTTCGGGCCAGTGCCCGCAGATGTTCTTCTGCGGCATTGGCAGAACGAAACCCAAGTTCCGCCGCGATTTCTGCACGGGTCGGCGGATACCCGGTCTCGTCAAGGTAGCGACGAATAATATCCAGTACCTGTGTCTGCCTAGCTGTCAGCTTCATTTAGGTTGCCCCGGTTAGCCCTGTTTTTATATACAGTGATTTGACTATATACAGTGTTTTATCCAGTGTAAACCCTGTAAACGCAATTTTTCCTTGAGCCGCACTGGGTGGCCGTCCACCGCGCCCTGACGTATGACTGTGTTAAGGTAATCACAACCAAAATAGGGAGTCGCCTGAATGAGCAACAGATGTAGGTTACCGGACATCCTCAAGACGGATGATGGCAAGGAACGCAGAGTTGGCGTTGAAATTGAGTTGTCTGGCCTGGGTTACGAAGATCTCGTCTCGCTGTCCGCAAAACTGCTGGGAGGTACCGGAAAGTCTGTTGCACGCTATGTGTCCGAGGTTGAAACGGAACTCGGTGACTTTACCATCGAACTGGATTCGGACCCGATAAAGGACCTTGATCTGGCCGACGAGCGTCTTCCCGAGTCCGTCAGGGAGCTTGGCGGCCAGGCCATGAGCGTGATCGACGCAGCCGCCGAGAAAATCGTGCCCCTGGAGATCGTCAGCCCTCCGCTGGCTTTCAGTAAGCTGGAACGCATAGAGACACTTTGCGATGAGCTTCGAAGAGCAGGCGCACTCGGCAGCCGGGAGGCGCTCTATTATGCCTTTGGTTTGCAATTGAACCCGGAGCTACCGGACCTCAGAGCCACAACGCTGGTGCGCTACCTGCGGGCCTTCGCTGCGCTCTACGAGTGGCTGAAGGCACGCCACCAGATCGATTTCAGCCGTAAGCTGACCAGCTACATTGAGCCCTGGAGCAGCACCTACATTGACCTTCTGATTTCAGAGGACTATGCGCCGGACATGGAACAATTAATGCGGGACTATCTGCATTACAATCCAACCCGCAACAAGGCCCTGGACCTGCTCCCGCTGTTCGCACACCTGAACAGCGATTTGCTCGCAGAATATGTGGAGGATGAGCGCATCAAAAGCCGGCCAACGCTGCATTACCGGCTACCCGACTGCGACATTGATAACCCTGACTGGCATTTTTCCACGGTTTGGAATGACTGGATTGTGCTGGAACAGCTGGTGGCCAACGCTGATGACTTATCGAAACTGGTTACGGAGTTTCGCAACAGTCGCAAACTGAGCCTCCATAACCTGACCCACAGCTGGTTAGACACGTCTGACCAGTGGCTTCGGTCCGGGAACTATGTCTGAAAGCCCGGTAGATAAGCCTGAACATCCGGGCCTTACGATTGGCATCAGCGGCCCGGCACGCCGCAGCCTCGCCCACCGGCTGATCACCTTCGCGCTGCGCCTCCACGGTGCGCGAACCCATTTTATCCGCCCGGGTTCGAAGGTGGACGTCTCCTTGCTCGACGGCCTTGTGCTCTCCGGTGGTACCCACGTGCACCCTTCGCGGTACGGTCAGACTCCCCAGGTAACCGCCCGGTATGACGTGCGCCGCGACGAAACCGATGTTCGTCTGCTGTCCCGTGCTGAAGAATTGAACATCCCGGTACTGGGTATCTGCCGCGGCGCCCAGTTTATCAATATTTTCCGCGGCGGATCTTTGTGCCAGAACGTGACACCTCTGCGGGTGAACACCCGCCACCGGCCGTTACTGTTACCGCTACAGACTGTTCGGGTCGTCAGTGACAGCCGCCTGGGAGAGGTGATGCGCAGCCCGGTGATTGGCGCGAACCGCATCCACAGCCAGAGCATCAAAAAACTGGGCACACATCTCCGCGTTGTCGCCGTGGACAACGACTCGTTTGTGCAAGCGATAGAAAATACACGTGGGCAATGGCTAATGGGCATCCAGTGGCACCCGGAGTACCTGCTTTATCATGGCGGCCACCGGCGGATTTTCAGCCATTTCGTGCAGGCTGCGGAAGACAGGAAGCTGATTCGGCTGGATGAACCCGTCGAAGCCGCCGGAGAAGATGATGAGAATACCGCTCAAAATGGCAGATAACGCTGCAACACGGCCTTAATTTCACGAATTTCCCGAGCATCGTCGGGCAGAGCCGTCAAATAACGGGCCGCCCACTCTTTCAGTTGCTCGCGGGTGGTCACATAATGGGGATCGCTCCCGGTCAGCCTGAACAGGATATCACGCTCCCGGGGCGTCAACCTGACCTGATTCTCGTGCAATAACATGGAGATCCAACTATGTTCCACAACGTCCATCGATACCTGCTGGCCTCCACGGCCCTGATTCTGTTTCCCCTGGGCGCATCAGCAGCAGAAGTCAGCCTGAGCGGTCAGGCCTCAGTCAAGTATACGCCAGACAGCGCACGGCTGCAGTTCACCGCCCGCGCCGAGCACAAGCTTCCCGAGACGGCCACTGAGGAAGTCAACGAGCAGATGGAGAAGTGGCGGGAGAGCATCGAGGACTTCCGCGACCGGCTCAAATCCTACAGCGACGCCTCGTTGAACCTTTACAGCCGTTCGATTCCATCACCAGAGCGTCACGAGGAGCCCCGACGAGTGGCCGTGGCTTCACAAACGGTCAGCTTCACCATCGATGACCTCTCTCTGCTCAACCCGATTCTTGCACAGGCGCAATTACTGGGTATGGACTACAACGTCGGTCCCCATCAGTTTTTTCATTCCGATGAAGTCGGTTTACGTAAACAGGCCCTGGCGGGCGCCATTGCAGATGCGAAATCACGCTGCGAATTTGTTGCCCGGGAACTGGACAAACAGTGCGGAGAAGTGATGACCATTAACGTCGATGGTGGCCATCAACCCCCGATGCCAATGATGGCGGAAATGCGAGGCGCCTCGGACGCTGTCTCAGCGGTCGGTTCCCGTGAACTGGAGGCCCGGGTTAGCGCGACTTTTGAACTGGAGTAAATCACCCGCTCAGAAGTCCCGCGTATAGAATATATCCAGGGAGGCTGCCAGGCCACTGGCAGCCTCCAGATAGAAGTAACGTCCGATATCGTAACGTAGCGCCACCGTGGTGATGGGCTGGAAGATGCCGACACCGTAGCGGATGCTGAGTTCATCCGTCAGGTAACCACTGGCCACTACTGCCGATTCATCCCCTGAACCTTCCGCCTCCAGCGTCAGATTGCGTATCCCGAATTCCTCGCCAATACCCTGGGTTACCTTGTTAGCCTGAGTCAGCCCGAGCGATATGGCTGCCCTGCTCATTTGCCCCTCATCACCACGACTTTGCGGTGCCCGGCCGAGGATCACATACGAGAGCGCATCGGTCTGAGGCATTTCCGGTTCCGAAAACACTTCGGTCCGGGGCGAGCTCACCGGGCCGCTGAGGCGGATGCCGGCCACCACGTTGTCCACACGCCGCACTGCCTCGATGTCCAGGTACGGTTCTGACAGTGGCCCCACAAACACCAGCCTGGCCCGGCGCAGGTCGAGCTCCTGACCGTAGGCCTCATACCGGCCTTCAACAAGCTGCAGGGCGCCTCGGGTATCCAGGTTGTTGCCGATACGCAGTGTCCCCTCAAGGTTACCGGTGACACCGAAACCACTAAAGCTGACCTCGTCCTCACCGACCACGACAGTGACGTCCATATTGAGAGTGCGGAGCCCGCCTTCCTTCTCCTCAGCACCGACGATAACCTCGTCCTCGGATACGGACACGGCCTGGGCGGGCAGCTCACGAATTTCGATCGTGCCCCGGGGTACGTTCAGGTTACCGGAAACCGACAGATCGCCGCCTTCGTAGGCGATAGTGATATCCGGCACCAGCTCCACTTGGGCGTACGGCTCGTAATTGAAGGGCAAACGGTCACCGGTCAGCCGCACTTCCACCGACGGTTCCGCCTCCCAGGCCAACGACCCTTCTATGTTGCCGCTTCCGCGTTCATTGCTGCGCCAACGTCCGGACAAATTCGCGCTATATCCTTTCAACTCCAGGCTGACCACCAGATCCTCAAGCGGAATCGGTAACCGTGGATCGGCAATGTGACCGCCAGAGAGCGCAAGCTCGCCGTTTACAGCTGGCTTCATTAGCGGCCCAGACAGTGTCCCCTCGCCATTGAGCTCTCCCTCAACAACCTCCAGCCCGGCAAATATGCCAGCCATGGCGATATCCAGGCCTTCGATGCTGAATTGCCCATCGACTTCACGGGCATCACTATCCGGGTCGACCGACATGCCGACAGAGAGATTACCAATATCGGGCCCCTGCAACTGCAGGTTCAGCTCCGCCACATTCGGCTTCAAACTCAGGCGGGTGGTGAAGGTGTTGTAGCTCAGGCTCTCCCATTCGTCCCTCACCTGCACTTCAAACTCGCCGGAACCAGCGTCGATGGATACTTCACCATCCGGCCCATCTTCCGTCATGACCACTTGCAGGTCAGCATTCAGCGTTGCGTCCCAACGCAGGGTGTTCGGCAACAGCGGGGAGAGTGCCGTGGTCGGGAAATTTTCAATGCGATAGGCGATATCTTGAGTCGGGAGCAGAGTCTGGTCCTCGGCACAGACAGACGCCTGTTGCCACTGCCAGCAGTGCTGTCCCAACGTGAGCTTGCCCGCTTCGGTATACTCGAGGGCCGCGGACTCTGACAGGGTCCATTGCTGGCCTTGGGCAGGCACACTGATTTGCCCCTGCTCAAGCGCACCCACCCAGGCATTCCAGCTTTCCGAGGCGTCTCCGGCCAGCAACAGCGACAACTCCGCCTCTTTATGGCGGGCGTTTAGCCTGAGTTGGTGATCATCCCGAGTTCCCGTCAGTGCCAGCGACAAGTCTTCCAGTAGCTGTTCGCCATACCGAACTTCCTTTCCCCGAAGATCCGCCTGGATGTTGAACCCTTCGCGTAGCGTGGCCGTCAGGTCCAGGCTGGACAGACTCAATTGATCCTGCCATGCCAGGTCGCTGCCAGTGAGTGTTACCTTGCCACGGGGTTGGTCCACGGTGCCGGAAACCGATGCCGTACCGTTGACCGAACCTGCCAGCCCCGGCAGGAAGGTTTCCGGCGCAGGCAGGTTCAGTTCCAGGTTGCCGTTAATCTGTTGCCCCCATCGGCCCTGGCCGGTCACCCGGTTGTCCCCTACCTCAAGCTCCAGGTTCGACAATGTCCAGTTACCGGCATCACTGTCCAGCGCACCTCGTATCAGCGCCTCATTGGCCTGCCAACTCCCGGAAAGGTCCCATTTTGCCTGCAGCGTAGGCGTTCCTTCCTCCTGCAGACGTCCGCTGGTATCCACGTCGCCGCTCAAGCTCGCTTCCAGGGCGGGAAGCCAGAAACCAGGGTTAAAGCTGTCCAGCGTCAGGCTTGCATCCCAGGACAACTGATCAGCGAACGCCACGTCCGCACGGCCGCCGAGAAAACCCGCGCCGGTATTAACGCGCAGGTTCGTCAACGCAACGGACTCCAGGTCACCCTCAAGATCCCCCGCCATATCGGCGTCGCCCATGGGGCCGCTGACACTGGCATCAATGCTCGCCTGATAGGCTCCCCCCTGGTATTGAACGTCGCCGTTGAATTGGCGCAATGTGACCGGCGGCTGTTCAAAATCCGGAATCAGGCTGTACCAGGGAAAAGCGTCGAGACTGACCTTGGCGTCTGCCTGAAGCGCCTGCTCCCAGCTTACGTTGCCAGTGACCCGGAGGCGGCCCGTCTCAGCCTCAGTAGTCCCGGGGCCCGTCAACACGAGCTCCAATCCATCGAGGCCCTCTGTAGTCACCAACCCCTTCAGTGACACGGGAATATCGCCTGTCGATCCGGGCAGCACGGTGCGGGAGTCCGAGCGGAAACCGTTCTCAAGGCTGCCTTTCAAGGCAACCACGGTGTCTGTCAGCACCAGGGTTTTCGGTAACCCCTCCGCCGGGACGAACCGGCTGGAACGAACGGTCAGTTCCGCCGGCAGGGCGCTGTCCAGCGGCGCCACCCGGCCAGCCAGCGTGGCATCAAGATAACCGCTGCTCTGGCCCTTAACTCTCAGGTCTGCAGCGCTCCCGGTCAGATTGAGTGCCAATTGCCAATCAGCGCCATACGGGGGCGGGAGCATCAGCCCAACCTCCAGATCCAGCGGCCAGTCGCCCCGGGTCTGGAGCCTGCCGGAGGCATCAATACTGATATCGTCCCGAACAAAGGCGAGGTTCTGCAGATGCCAGTCCGAACCGGAACCCTGAGCCTTGAGCTGGAGCCGGTCCCAGACCTTGGCATCGTTGAGCGTAAAGGGACCAAGGTTCACGTCCCGGACCACCAGCCCCAACGGAAGGTCGACACTGGGTAGACTGATATCACCGCTGTCTTCTTTGGACTCGCCGGACGGCTGCAGAGTCAGATCAATGCTGCCTGCCAGGAGTCGCTCCAGACAGAGCTGTTTGTTGAACAGGCAGGTGGGCGACCAGTCAACGACCGGCGACTCTACCTTTAGCCCCACACCGTAGCCCTGCCATGTCAGGGAGGCTGCCTGCCACTGTCCCAGCAACGAACCCTGCCCCTGCTCGACCTCGAGGCCGGGAACCTGATCAATCACCCAGGCTGTACCGGTTTCCGAACGCAGCGCCAGCACCAACAACCCAAGCAGTAACAGCGGTAGCAGGACAATAACGGCCAGCGCTATCAACAACCCGTTTCTCAGGCGTTTTGACCGTTTTGGTGTTGGAGTTTTCGCTTCGTCGCTCATAACTCCGGCCCCATGGAAAAGTGAATGCGCCACTCACCGCCAAACTCGGGATCCAGGCCTTTGGCGACGTCCAGGCGCAGCGGCCCGACCGGGCTGATCCAGCGAATGCCCAGGCCGGCACCCGTCGCCAGCGGGTCCGACAGGTCATCCATGGCGTTGCCTTCGTCAACAAACGCCGCGACCCGCCAGTTTTCGGTAAACTCGTACTGATACTCGACACTGCCTACCATCAGGTAACGGCCACCAATGGCCACATCCTCGCTGTTACGGGGTGACAGCGTCTCATAGCCATACCCCCGCACCGTCTGGTCGCCACCGGCAAAGAATCGCAATGACGGCGGCACATCCGAGAAGCGATTGGTGGCCACGCCACCAAACTGGAACCGGGACAGAAAACGGTGGTTGTCCGCCAGGGTGTAGAGGCCCTTTACCAGAACATTGGCATGGAGAATATCCACATCGGAGATGACGGCACGGTGAGAACCGGTCACATCGAACTGGATACGATATCCCCGGGATGGATCCAACGGCGAGTCCGCCTGCAGTTTCGAATACCCAAGCCCCGGCAGCAACAGGCTGCTCTGCTCGGGGTCATCATCGCCGATGCGAAAACGCTCACCTTCCCAGCGAATCGATGCAACCTGCAACCAGCCGTTATCGAGCTGGTGTTTCCACTGCTGGCCAAGGGTCAGCAGCTCAGACTCCACATCCTCAATATCCTCCCGCTGATACCCGGCGGAAAGGCGAATGGAATCGGTCATGGGAGGATCAAGGGGCAACTCGTACCAGGCGCCCACATTTTGTCGCGGCACCGAGAGTTCCGTCTGAGCGCCGCGGCGATGACCCATGGGGTTGATCCAGTGCTCCCGCCAGTTACCGCTGAAACGCGGCCCCACATCCGTGGAGAAACCGACACCGGCTGCAACCGAGCGCGGAGGACGAGTGGTCAGGTCCACCGACACGGGTATCACTCCCTCCTCGGCTTTACCAGGCGAAGCGTCAATGTCCACTCCGGAAAAATAACCGCTGTTGGAGAGATCGCCGCTTAGCCTCGCGACCTTGTCGGCGTGATAGATCTCACCGGGCTCAAAACGTACGAATTGCTCAAGCAACTGCTCCTCGAAACCATGCCCTTCCTTGAAGCTCACTTCGCCCAGGCGATATCGCACGCCACTGCGAAAGACCAGGGAAATATCCGCAGTGTGCTGTTCCGGGTTGACTTCCAGCCGGCGGGTGGTGAACTCACCATCAAAATACCCCAGCCGGGTGGCTCGGTTCTGGATGGTCTGCCGCAACGTGCTGTACTGACCGTGATTCAGCACATCCCCCTCCGATGGCTTTTCCGGCAGGGTTCCCACGAAATCGGGGTCCCGACTGGCCGGGCCTTCGATGGACACCTGCCGGGAACGGACGCGAATGGGTTCGCCGGGCTGCACGGTCAATACCAGGCGAGCGGGTGTTTCGTCATCGCCGGGCTGTTCGACCACTTCCCACTGAATCATCGGGCTGTAGTAGCCCAGCGCACGGAGCGCCTCTTCCACTTGTGCTTCGGCGGTGCTGGCGTATCGTCTAAGGCTTCCGGCACTGCGGCCCTCAACCTCACCCAGGAAGGCTTCCGCATTATCCTGAAGCTGCGGATAGTCCCCCTCCACGTTGACCTCCACCTGCTGCGCCCAGGTCAATCCCGGTGTTGCCAGCATCATCAGCCAGACGATCCCGACAGGGCGTAGAAACAGAGGTCTAATGTGGGAACGCATCAAGCAGCATTACTTCAGTGAAAGTGGGTGAAAAGGCGCGTTGGCAGTATGAGTGTACCGGGTAGCGGTCCGTTTAATCCATGGCAATTGACCATCTTGCCTGCCTGTAATGCGCTCTATGCCAATGGCGAGGATGCCCGATGCCCCCATGATCGCGTGACACCCACTGCATCGGATCGCCAGACAACCGGAAACGGGCGGCGTTAGCCAGGAGAAAATGTATGGCCAGGAGAGAACGTATGACACGCACCCCCGTCGGCCTCGCCCTGTCGATGATGAATCGTCTTGCGGCCAACCCCATGCTGGACCGGCTGGGACTGCGTCAGTCTTTGGAAAGAACCGCCTATCACGGCACCCGTGCCGGGTTTCGCACCCTTGCTCACGCTGGCCGGGAGTTCAAGCGCGTGAACAACTGGCTGCCCCGCAAGCAATTGCCGAATCGCATACCCGGGGATCTGTTCGACCTCTCCCTGACCGATGACCAACAGATGATCACCGACATGCTCCGCAGGCTGGCAGAGGATCGGATCAGACCGGCGGCCTCAGACGCGGATGAAGCCGGGGAAATACCGGAAACCGTCACAGCGGCCACATCCGAGCTTGGCCTTGGCCTGTACGCAGTACCGGAAGCCTTTGGCGGCGTGGCGGAACATCAGTCTCCCGTGACCAGCGTGCTGATTGCCGAACAACTGGCCTGGGGCGACATGGGCATCGCAACCGCACTCCTGTCGCCGTTCAGTGTCGCCCAGGCCATCACCCGCTGGGGCACCGGGGAACAGCAGAGCCGATACCTGCCAGCGTTCTGCGACGACGCGCCGCCCACAGCCACCATTGCTATTGACGAGCCCATGCCCCTGTTTGACCCGAACAGGCTGCAGACCACCGCCATCGAAACCGCAACCGGCTACACCCTCAACGGCCTGAAAAGCAGCGTGGTCCTCGGCGCCAGTGCAGACCTGCTATTGATTGCCGCGGAACTGCATGGCCGACCACGGCTGTTCATCGTGGAAGCCGGCGTGACAGGCATCCAGGCCAAACCCGACCCGGGCATGGGGCTGAGAGCCTCCGCGCCTGTCCAGTTGCGGCTCGATAACGTTGAATTGTCTCCTGACGCCCTGCTGGGCGACAACGATTTCGACTACCAAGCGTTCCTGGACTGCGGCTCGTTGCTCCGTTGCGGGCTTGCCATCGGCACATCACAGGCCGTTCTCGACTACGTTATCCCCTACTGCAACGAACGGGAGGCGTTCGGAGAACCCATCAGCCACCGCCAGTCCGTGGCGTTCATGATCAGCAACCTCGCCATAGAAACCGACAGCATGCGCATGCTCACCTGGCGCGCCGCCAGCCGACTGGAGCAAGGCTTATCAACGCACCGTGAAACATCCCTGGCCCGGTTACTGTGCAACGAAAAAGCCATGGAGATCGGCACCAACGGCGTTCAACTGCTGGGCGGGCATGGCTTCGTCAAGGAACATCCGGTCGAGCGCTGGTATCGCGAACTTCGCTCCATCTCCACCCTGAGCGGCGGCCTTCACGCCTGATCAAAACGTAAGGACACCTCTGATGAATCTCGAGATACCGAAGAAATTTTCTCCTCTGATCAATCAGGCACAACAAGTGGCCCGGGAGGTGTTTCGCCCAATATCCCGCAAATACGATCGGGCGGAACACGAATACCCCAAGGAACTCGACCTGCTTGCCTCCATCATGGACGGCATGAACGACGGCGCGGCCGATGGTGGCACCGGCGCCGGAAAACTGGCCCGCTCCGAAAGCAACGGCGGGGGCGGTAATCGTAACGGCACCAACATGAAAACCGTTCTGGGGCTGACCGAACTGTGCTGGGGCGACGTCGGCCTGGCCCTGTCCATCCCCCGACAGGGCCTCGGCAACTCAGCCATTGCCGCCGTTGCCAACGAAGAACAACTCGCCCGACTGGGCAACACCTGGGCCGCCATGGCCATCACCGAACCCGGCGCCGGCTCCGACTCCGCCGCCATCCGCACCACCGCTACCGAAGACGGCGACGGATACATCCTAAACGGCGAAAAAATCTACGTCACCGCCGGAGAACGCGCCGACGCCGTCGTGGTCTGGGCCACCCTTGATCGCAATAAAGGCCGCGCCGCCATCAAATCCTTCGTGGTGGAAAAAGGTACCGCCGGCATGACCGTCGAACGCCTGGAGAAAAAACTCGGCATCCGCGCTTCCGACACCGCCGCCATCCGCTTCGACAACTGCCGCATTCCCAAAGAAAACCTCCTGGGCGACCCCGACGTCAGCGTCGAAAAAGGCTTCGCCGGTGCCATGCAAACCTTCGACAACACCCGCCCCGTCGTCGCCGGCATGGCCATAGGCGTCGCCAGCGCCGCCCTGCAGAAAACCCGCGAACTCATCGCATTAACCGGCACCGACCTGGAATACCACCATCAGACCTGGACCCAACCCGCCGTCACCCGCGAACTGCAACTAATGGAAGCCGAACTCGAAGCAGCCCGGCTCCTAACCCTCCGCGCCGCCTGGATGGCCGACAACGGCCTGCCCAACTCCAAGGAAGCCTCCATCGCCAAAGCCAAAGCCGGCCGCGTGGGCAACATGGTCACCCTGCGCTGCGTCGAACTCTGCGGCAGCCTTGGCTACGGCGAAACTGAACTACTGGAAAAATGGGCCAGGGACTCAAAGATTCTCGACATCTTTGAAGGCACCCAACAGATCCAGCTACTGATCATCGCCAGAAGACTGCTCGGTAAGTCGTCGGCAGAGCTGAAATAAGCTAACCTGTACGAAAGCGTCGAAAAATCAGGCAGGTGCAACCCGTTTTTCTCAACAGGAGGGCGGGCATCTCAGAGCCTGATCGCAGCGGATGTATCGCTTCTCCCCAGACCGTGCATTGCCAAGGATGGCAATGCCGAGCCCCCATGGATGGGTTAACGGCGTGTCTGGGGAGAAGCGATACATCCGCCGCAGACTCCAAACTCGAAGTCCTGGATTGATGAATGCTGAAAATTAACCGAGAGAACCTGAAAACCAGCCACCAACTCATCTGGTTCATCATAGACTTCCTGATGCTAGGCCTGCTTATCATCAACCTGGCCTTCATCATCTTCGACTCCATCTACAACTTCACCGGTGTCCAAAACCTGCTGGCCGAAAATACCCCGGTCATCAAAGAACTCTACCACCCCATCCACGAAAACTTTCTGTTCTACGACCTCATCTTCGTCAGCATCTTCCTGACCGAGTTCGTCGTGCGCTGGGGCTACGCCATCAAGGCCAAAGTCTACGACCGCTGGTACTTCTACCCGTTCATCCACTGGTACGACATCATCGGCTGCATCCCCGTTGGCAGCTTCCGCTTCCTGCGGATACTGCGGGTTATCTCCATCATCTACCGGCTGCACCAGTACAAAGTGATCGACGTCACCCAGACGCGAGCCTTCCAGTTCTTCAACTTCTACTACGAAGCCTTTATGGAAGAACTCTCCGACCGCATCGTCATCAAAGTGCTCACCGGTGCTCAAGACGAGATTCGCAAGGGCTCACCCTTGTTCGAGCGCATTCAGAACGACATCCTCTACCCAAGGCGGGAAATGCTATCCGACTGGGTATCACAACGGGTTGCGGAAGCAGCCCGGGAAGGGTACATCCCCAATCGCGGCGCCCTGCGAAGCTACCTGGAAACCCGCGTCGACAACGCCCTCAAACAGAACCTGGAGTTGTCGAGGCTGAAATACCTGCCCGTCGTCGGCCCCACCATCCAGGAAACCCTGGAAGAAGCCGTGGGGGACATCGTCGCCAACGTGATTCATCAGATTCTGGAAGACCTTGCTTCAGCATCCAACCACGCGTTCATCGAAGACATCGTCAACGTATTCCTGCCATCGCCCGATAACGAAGACGATAACGACGAACACAACGAAGCCCTGATCAACCTGATTGTCGAAGTGCTGGATGCCGTCAAAAGCCAGGTCAGGGTCAAACACTGGCGTAGCGAACTGACCTGAGCTGAACCTGCCAACAACATCGAGGTTTTCATGGAACCACTGCACTACCATTCTGCCGCCGAATTGATTAGCGACCTTAAAAACGGGGAGCTAACCAGTGTGGACGTCACTCAGGCCTTCCTGAACAGAATTCGCCAGTGCAATGACACCATCAATGCCGTGGTGACGCTCGATGAAGAGAAAGCCCTGGAAAAAGCCCGGCAAGCCGATGAGGTACGGGCACAAGGTGAGACACTGGGCGCTTTGCATGGGCTGCCACTCACCCTGAAAGACACTTGGGAGGTTGCCGGCATGGCCTGTACCGCCGGTGCACCCGCGCTGAAAGACTACATCCCGACAAAACACGCCGACGTGGTCCAGCGCCTGGAAGACGCCGGTGCGATCATCCTGGGGAAGACCAACGTCCCCATTTACGCCACCGACCTCCAAAGTTACAACAAGCTCTTCGGTGTCACCAACAACCCCCACAACCTGGCACATACCCCCGGCGGCTCATCCGGGGGCGCTGCCGCAGCGCTTGCGGCAGGCATGACACCGTTGGAAGTGGGCAGTGATCTCGCGGGTTCCATCCGCACACCGGCGCATTTCTGCGGCGTTTTCGGGCACAAGCCTTCCCGTGCCCTGGTCTCCTTCCGTGGTCACATTCCAGGGCCTCCGGGCACAGAGTCGCGGCCGGACCTGGCCGAAGGCGGGCCATTGGCGCGCTCGGCAAAGGATCTGGAACTGCTGCTGAACGTGATTGCCGGCCCCGCAGAACGGGAACGCAACAGCTGGCAACTGGCCATGGCACCGGCCACCATTCATTCTCTGGAACAGACACGCGTGGGCCTTTGGCTGAAAGACCCGCTGTGCCCCATCGACGACGAATTACTGAACGGCTACCAACAGCTCGGGCGGACACTGGAAAGCAATGGAGCACTGGTTGCCGAAGCCCAGCATCAACTACTCAACCTGGAACACATCCTGCCTGCCTATTTCAACTTACTGGGCAGCCTTCTCAGCACGTCCATGAAACCGGCCCAACGCCGGCAAATGATGTGGATCTCCCGGCTTGAACGCTGGCTACACCTGTTTGGCCCTGTCACGGCCTTCATCGGAGAATACGGCCGCGGCGTAAACCAGCCGGTACACCAGTGGATGGCCTGGAGCGAAATGCGGGAGAAGATGAGGGCCGAAATCACTACCCTGTTCGACGAATTCGATGTGCTATTAACGCCGATCACCCCAACCACGGCCATTCGCCACGATCACAGCAATCCGGTGTTCAAGCGGCAGATCACCGTTGCAGGTCAGCCCAGGGCGTACATGGACCAGTTCTGCTGGATTGCCCTGGCTACCTTGCTCGGGCTGCCCGCTACCTCCGTTCCTATTGGAAAAACAGCGGATGGGTTGCCGTTCAATGTGCAGGTCATCGGTGCGCCGGGGATGGACCTGACGACGATCCGATTCGCAGAGCTGCTGGAAGCCAGCGGACTTGCCGGCTTCCAGCAGCCGCCGGACCTCAGCCATTGACCAGAAAGTGCACCCAGATACTGGCCCCGTAACCCAGCGCAATCGCCGGTGTCCATTTCAGGTGACTGAGAAACGTATACTGCCCCCTGGCCTGTCCCATCAGTGCGACGCCCGCAGCAGAGCCTATGGACAAGAGGCTGCCACCAACGCCAGCAGTCAGCGTAACCAGCAGCCATTGATAGTCCGGCATGGCCGGGTTCATGGTCAGCACCGCAAACATCACCGGAATGTTGTCGACCAGCGCAGAGATCACTCCGATCATGACATTAGCAACGGTGGGCCCCAGATCGCCGTACAGCGTGGCCGATATCATGCCGAGATAACCAATGAAGCCCAGGCCGCCGACCGCCATAATCACCCCGTAGAAGAAGAACAGAGTGTCCCACTCCGACCGGGCAATATGGGAAAAAACATCAAAAGCACGACGCCCCTGGGCCCGGTCACCCGAGCTATCTCCCGGTGGGGACTCAAAGCCCTCGTTCCAGTGATATTCCTCATGGCGTTTGAGATAGAACCCAAAAATCTTCAGGTAACCGAGCCCCGTCATCATGCCGAACACCGGTGGAATGTGCAGGAACTGGTGAAAACTGATGGCGGTGGCGATGGTCAGCAGGAACAGAGCGCAGATGACGAGCCCGCCCGGGCGAATAACGTTACCGAATGACTCGGGTGATGACGGCTGGCCCTTCGGCAAAGCCAGATGCATCAACGCCGCCGGCACCAGGAAGTTGACGATCGAAGGCAGCAACAGCTGGAAGAAGTCCTGGAACGGGAGAATGCCTTTCTGCCAGACCATCAGAGTGGTGATGTCGCCGAACGGGCTGAACGCCCCGCCCGCGTTGGCGCCCACCACAATATTGATACAGGACAGGGACACAAATTTGGCGCTGTCCCGGCCCACGGCCATCACCACGGCACACATGATCAGTGCCGTGGTCAGGTTGTCCGCGACCGGTGACAGACAGAACGCCAGGATACCGGTGATCCAGAACAGACGCCGGTAACCAAAGCCCTTGCCAAGCAGCCATATCCGCAACTGGTCAAAGACGCCTCGTTCCAGCATGGCGTTGATGTAGGTCATTGCCACCAGGAGGAAGAAGAACAGCTCCGCGTACTCCAGGAAGTTGTGCCGTATGGCCTCTTCGACTTCGCCATTGGCGCCCGCGGCGCGGTATGCCAGGGCCACGAGTATCCAGATCAACCCTGCCGCGATCAGCATCGGCTTGGATTTGGCCAGGTGAATCCGTTCTTCCAGAATGACCAATAGATACGCGACTACGAAAATCGCGATGGCAATGTAGCCCACAGGGTGGGAAATAAGATCCACGGCCCGGTCGGCATTTGCCCACACCGGTCCGGGCGCCAGCGATAACACGGCCGCTAACGACAGCAAGATCGACTTCATTCGAGGGGGTGCTCCCAACTGCGATGGAGTGCCCGGGACGATCGTCCCGGGGGGTTTGGTTATTCGATTTCGATCAGGCTCTCACCAGGCGCTACCCGGTCGCCTTTCGAGATATTCACCGCCTTGACGATACCAGACTTGGTGGCTTTAACCTCGGTTTCCATTTTCATGGCTTCGATGATCAGCACCGCGTCACCGGCGGATACCTCGTCACCCTCGCTCACCAGCACATCAACGATGTTGCCCGGCATGGTGGTGGTCACCTGGCCTTCTCCGGTGGCTCTGGCACGACCACCCTTGCGGGTATTTTCAGAAGCTTCGCCCTGGGATTCCAACTGAATTTCCTCGGGCACGCCGTCCACTGTCATGTAGAACCGGCGCTCGGTCTCGCTCACCGGATTGGCACCGGTCACATGAATATCGTAACTTTCACCGTGCACCGTGATCCGGAATTCGGTGGACACACTGCCGCCGGTCTTACCGTTGGCGATGGGCTCCAGGGCTTCCGGCTGCAAGGTGCCGTCGCGGCGTTGCTCCAGGTACGTGCGGGCCTGGTCCGGGAACATGGCGTAGGTCAGTACGTCTTCCTCGCTCTCGGCGAGATCACCCAGCTCCTTGCGCAGTTCGGAAAACTCCTTGGGAATCAGGTTGGCCGGGCGCTCTTCAATCAACTCTTCCTTGCCCACAGCGCGGCGTTGCAGCTGTGCGTCCACCTCTGCAGGCGCCTTGCCATACCAGCCCTGCATGTATTTCTTCACCTCATTGGTGATGGTGTCGTAACGCTTGCCGCCCAGCACATTGATCACTGCCTGGGTGCCAACGATCTGTGAAGTGGGCGTCACCAGCGGAGGGTATCCCAGGTCTTTACGCACCCGGGGGATTTCCTCGAACACATCCTGAATCCGGTCGAGGGCGCCCTGCTCTTTTAGCTGATTCGCCAGGTTGGACATCATGCCACCGGGCACCTGGGACAGGAGTACGGAAGTATCCACCCCATTGTAGTCACTCTCGAACTGATGGTATTTCTTGCGAACTTCGCGGAAATGGCGGGTGGCCTTGTCCAGCAACTCGAGGTTGAGGCCGGTTTCACAGCCAGCATCATGCAACGCAGCCACCAACGATTCGGTCGGCGGATGGCTGGTCCCGCCCGCAAACGCCGACAGCGCGGTATCGATATGATCCACACCGGCCTCCAATGCCGCCCACTGGCACATGGGCGCCATGCCCGACGTGGCATGGGAGTGCAGGAATACCGGCAGTTTGAGGTTCTTCTTCAGGCCACTGACCAGCTCGGCGGTCACCGCTGGCGTCAGCAGGCCCGCCATATCCTTGATAGCGATACTGTCAGCACCCATGTCTGCCATGGTCTCGGCCTGAGCCAGGAAGGTTTTCACGTCGTGCACCGGGCTGACCGTGTAGCACAGCGTACCCTGGGCATGCTTGCCGGCCTTCTTCACGGCTTTAATGCTGGTCTCCAGATTGCGCACGTCATTCAGCGCATCAAAAATACGGAACACATCGATGCCGTTTTCCGCGGCCTTTTCAACAAACGCCTCCACCACGTCGTCGCCGTAGTGGCGGTACCCGAGCAGATTCTGACCGCGCAACAGCATTTGCAGACGGGTGTTGGGCAGAGCCTTACGCAGGGTACGCAGACGCTCCCATGGGTCTTCCTTAAGGAATCGCACACAGGCATCAAACGTGGCGCCGCCCCAGCATTCCAGTGACCAGTAGCCGGCCTGATCCAGCCATTCACAGGCCGGCAGCATGTCCTCGGTGCGCATACGCGTGGCGATCAGGGACTGATGGGCATCCCGCAGGATGACGTCGGTGATGTGAATTTTTCTCTTACTCATGGTGCTCTCCAATATTCGTATTACAGGCCAGCCTGAGCTGCGATGGCGGCAGCAACGGCCGTGGCAATGGATTCCGGTCGGGACTTGTCGCTGTACTCCAGCAACTGCGGATTGCGCTCCACGAAACCGGTATTAAACGTGCCGGCCTGGAAATCCGGGTGGTTCAGGATCTGCTGGTAGTAAGGGATCGTGGTGTGTACCCCGTAGATAGCCATGTCGCTGAGCGCTCTGCGGGAACGGGCTACCAGTTCCGGCCATTCCCGCGCCCAGACAATCAGCTTGGCGCACATGGAATCGTAGTAAGGGGGAATCTCGTAGCCGGTGTACATGGCGGCATCTGTGCGCACACCCGGGCCGCCGGCGGAATAATAGCGACTGATGCGACCGAAGCTGGGCAGAAACCCGTTTTTCGGGTCTTCCGCGTTAATGCGAAATTGAGCGGCGAAACCGCGATAACTGATGTCGGCCTGAGAAAACTCCAGCGGCTCGCCCGACGCGATTCGGATCTGCGATTTGATGATGTCGATGCCGGTGATTTCCTCGGTGATCGTGTGCTCCACCTGCACCCGCGTGTTCATCTCCATAAAATAGAAGCTGTCGTCGTGGTCGAGCAGGAACTCTACCGTGCCAGCATTCACGTAACCGCATTGGCGGGTAACCTGGATGGCCAGGTTACCAATAGTTTCTCGCTGCTCCTCACTTAACTGTGGCGATGGTGCCACTTCGATCAGCTTCTGGTTACGGCGCTGGATGGAGCAGTCTCGCTCATACAGGTGCACCACATTGCCGTGATGATCCGCTAATACCTGCACTTCAATATGACGAGGCTCAATGATGCACTTCTCCAGGAAAACCTCGGCACTGCCAAAGGCCTTGGTGGCCTCGGAAATCACTCGCTCGTAGTTCTGCCGCAATTCTTTCTCATTATCGCAACGACGAATGCCCCGGCCACCACCACCGGACGTGGCTTTGAGCATAACCGGGTAGCCAACGTCCTCCGCCTGGCGTACGGCATCTTCGACGTCATCCAGGTTGCCTTCCGAACCCGGTGTAACGGGGACACCTGCGGCAATGGCGGTCTTGCGGGCCTGGGTCTTGTCGCCCATGGCACTGATCGCCTCGGATGACGGGCCGACAAACGTTACCCCCCGCTGCTGGCAGATGGCTGCTAACTCGGCATTCTCGGAAAGAAAGCCGTAACCCGGATGCAGAGCATCACAGCCAGTTTCGACCGCCAGGTTCACGAGATGATGGGGATTCAGGTAACCGCTGAGCGGGTCCTTACTGATCTGATAGGACTCATCCGCTTTCTTGACATGCAAGGAGTACTGGTCCGCCTCTGAATAAACAGCGACAGACCGAATGCCCAACTCCTTGCAGGCCCGCGCAATGCGAACGGCAATTTCGCCGCGATTGGCGATGAGCACTTTTTTAATGGCCATGGAAGCTTCCTCTAAATGCTGATCATTCCCAAAAGATAGTCCGAATGAAGCCCCTTGAAAATGGCGACTAATTCATCAGATCTCAGGCCATTCAGGGTCAATATCCCGCCCTCTTCATCATTTCGATTGATAACCACACAAAAGGTTTCTCCGGAAACATCCAGTGTCTTCTTGACCTCCTGGATCTCTCGCGATGACCGGACGATCACCGGGGCTTGCCTGGTGAAGTCCTTCAACAGTTCCGACGCGGCGGCGTCATTGGTGAGGGTGTCCTCGTCTTCCGGTGAAACAAGCCGGTATCTGGCTCCGGCAGACAGGGACGCTTGAACGCTTGATTGATTGCCCATGGCAATTCTCCTGGCTAAAGACCATTTCTCCAGGCGCGGGGCACCCACGCAGGGGCAGCAGCGCCTGAATCAGTTCGAATGTCTATAGCTGGGAGGGAGGTGCCTGTGACTGGCCTGGGTAACTGAGAATTCTTCTGGGGGGGCCGTCAAAGGCCAACTGGTGAAGGGCGCGGGACGTCAACGCCGACGGTGGATAAACGAATGTGGGCGACAGCGACGACACATCGCCGGGTGACGAGGCCCCTTCTGAGGATTCGGAACTGCCTTGCCAATCGCTGAGCGCGACAGTGGTGGCAACAGGATCATCCAGGGTGGGGAGCGCAACGGTAACCGATGTCCAGACAACAAATATCAGTGCCAGCAACGCAACGAGGTTGCCAGACAGACTGAATGTGTGTTCGGAGCGACGGGGCATCATTTCACCGTGTTAGTAGTTGCCTAACTAATGCAAAGGCGACGGCTAATGATAACCCCAGGGGATGGTGGCAATGCAAGCTTTCGTGGCCGATACGGGAAAAGCGTGTCCTGAAACGGCAGGGGGCGAAGCTTGGCCATGAAGGCCTTCAGGCTTTTGGGCGCGACTCTCAACCGGACCTGACGTTTATGCCAGCTCACGCTGTAACCCAGAAAGCTCCGGCGCCAGGGGCGATCCACGGCACTCTTCGCCGTATTCACCGTCAGGCGCAGGTGCGTTTCCAGGTAGTGGGTAATGCTGGTCATGGTCCGTTCACCGGCTCGTCGGCTGCGAACGTAGAGGTTGCAATCATCCGCATAACGACAGAACCGGTGCCCCCGGCGTTCCAACTCCCGATCCAGTTCGGTCAGAAGCACATTGGACAGCAGAGGAGATAAGGGACCGCCTTGTGGCGTCCCTTCCCCCCTCGGGCTGACCAGCCCGCCTGACAGCATGCCTGCTCGCAGGTAACGCCGGATCAGGGTGAGTATCCGCCGGTCAGTGATGTGACGAGCCAGCAGGCTCATCAGCACATCGTGATTGACCCGGTCGAAGAACTGGGCCAGATCCAGATCGACCACCCAGCGGTGGCCGTCGTTGATATGCCGTTGCATCGCCTTGACCGCCTGATGGGCACTTCGACCAGGACGGAACCCGTAGCTGTGATCCGAGAAGGTCGGCTCCAGCATCGGGCTCAGTGTTTGGTGAAGTGCTTGCTGGATCAGGCGATCCTGCACCGTCGGAATACCCAGTATCCGTTCCCCGCCTTGCGGCTTGGGGATGCTGACCCGGCGTACCGGTTGAGGATGGTAGTCTCCGGCCAACAGCCGCTCGCGCAGTGTTGGCCAATGCTGTTGCAGGTGGCCCTTCAGGGCTGTTACCGGCATCTGATCGACGCCAGCCGCCCCTTTGTTGGACACCACCCGCTGATACGCACGCATCAGGTTCGGGCGCTCAAGCACCTGCTCCATCAGCGCGTTCGGCTCCGCGTTCGTCCACGGGTGAGCCCCCGCGCCTGCCTCGACACGGGCCTCAGTACCTGCCGGGTTCCGCCCAACCCCTTCCTGAATGCCCTGACCCATCCGGACGAATAAGGGCCGGTCAAAGACCGGCCCTTATTGAGATGGTAGCGGGGGCAGGATTCGAACCTACGACCTTCGGGTTATGAGCCCGACGAGCTACCAGACTGCTCCACCCCGCATCAAACTGCTGGTTAACCGGGTAAGGCCCCGATCAACGAGGTGCGCATAGTACGGGGCGCTGATGCGTCTGTCAAAGGGAAAAATGAATTTTTTCGCCAACTTACCGCTCAAGTATGGCAGTCACCCCCTGCCCCCCTGCGGCGCAGATGGAGATCAGGCCACGGCCACTGCCCTTCTCTTCCAGCAGCTTCGCCAGAGTGGCCACGATACGCCCACCGGTCGCCGCGAAGGGATGGCCGGTGGCCAGACTGCTGCCCTTGACGTTCAGTTTGTTTCGATCAATGCTCCCCAGCGGCTTTTCCAGACCCAACCGGTCCTTGCAGAACGCAGGGTCTTCCCAGGCCTTCAGGGTGGAGAGCACCTGGGCGGCGAACGCTTCATGGATTTCGTAGAAGTCGAAATCCTGCAGCGTCAGCCCGGCTTTTTCAAGCATGCGTGGCACGGCGTAAGCAGGTGCCATCAGCAGGCCCTCCTTCTTGTCGACGAAGTCCACTGCAGCCACCTCGGAGAACGTCAGGTACGCCTTGATCTCCATGTTGTTGGCTTTTGCCCACTCTTCACTGGCCAGCAGCACACAGGAGGCACCATCCGTCAGCGCAGTGCTGTTGGCGGCGGTCATGGTGCCGTTCTCACGATCAAATACGGGCTTGAGCGTCGCCAGCTTTTCAAGGGTCGTGTCCGGGCGCAGAATGTTGTCTTTCTCCAGGCCTGCCAGTGGGGTCATCAGATCCTTGAAAAAACCTTCATCATACGCGGATGCCAGTTTCTGATGGCTCTCATAGGCCAGCTTGTCCTGCTCGTCGCGGGGGATGGACCACTCGCGGGCGGTAATCTGACAGTGCCCCCCCATGGACAACCCCGTTCTGGGTTCGCCGTTTTGCGGAATTTCCGGTTTCAGATGGCTCGGACGAAAACGACTGAGCACTTTCAGGCGTTCTCCGGCTGTCTTGGCCCGATTCAGATCCAGAAGAATTTCACGCAGACCCTCGCCTACCCCAATCGGCGCATCCGAGGTGGTATCAGTGCCGCCAGCGATGCCGCACTCGATCTGCCCTAACGCAATCTTGTTGGCCACCAGAATGGCCGCTTCGAGGCCCGTACCGCAGGCCTGCTGGATATCGTAGGCGGGTGTTTCCGGCGCCAGGCCACTACTCAGCGCGGATTCCCGGGTCAGGTTAAAATCCCTGGAGTGTTTGATAACCGCGCCAGCAACGACCTCTCCAAGGCGCTGCCCCTCCAGCCCGAAGCGATCAACCAGTCCTCGCAGCGCACTCGTCAGCAACTCCTGGTTGCTGACCTTGCTATACGCGGTGTTGGAGCGGGCAAAAGGAACCCGGTTGCCACCAATAATGGCAACCCGGCGGATATCGCTTTTAGCGGCCGTGGTCTTCTTTGCCGTCGACGTTTTCTTTTGGGTGCTTTTCGGTGCCTGTGCCATGATGATGTCCTGTTTAAACGAGTATATCCGTTGCGTTGCAGTCTAGCGCCAACTGGGCCCGGCTCATTGGCATCCCTGACAACCGTAACAGGGCATTGAGTCAATTCAAAAGCGGCCGGATTCTTTAACCTGTACGCCGATATTCGTTTCGCAAAAGGAAAATGCCATGTCTGATCGCTATCTCAAGTTCGTCAATACTCCGTTTGGCAAGACCGCCGCCCAGTCCCTGGGGCTGCCCGCCCCGGTTCCCCTGAAACGCTGGAAGCGCGCGGACCAGCCGTTTATTGAGGGCGACGTGCTGATCGGCGCTACCAACAGCAGCAAAGCTATCTCGACGATTGGAAAGGTGCTGGGCGCCAGCGCCGCAAAACTCTTTCATGCCAGCGCCATGGATACTCTGAACGATTCTGCCAAAAGCGGCAACAAGGCCGAAGCGTTGCCCCTGAACGCGGACATTGATCGCAAATTCTCCGCCCTGGTGTTTGATGCCACGGGTATGAAAGACACCACCGATCTGAAAGCGGTTTACGATTTCTTTCACCCCTCCATCCGCAAGCTGGCGGGCAACGGCAGGGTGCTGGTGATAGGCCAGGACCCGGGCACCTGCCGCCAACCCGCCAAGGCCGCCGCTCACCAGGCTCTGGAAGGCTTTGTACGCAGTGTCGGCAAGGAAGTCGGCAAGAAAGGAGCTACCGCGAACCTGCTTTGGATGGCCCCCGGGGCCGAACAGCAGCTGGAATCCAGCATCCGGTTCTTTTTATCGCCCCGATCGGCCTATGTCTCTGGCCAGGTAACCCGCATCAGTAAGGGAGCGACCGCTCACGCCACCAACCCTGTCGCGCCGCTGGCCGGAAAGATTGCACTGGTAACCGGTGCGTCCCGCGGCATTGGCGCGTCTATTGCCGAAACCCTGTCGCGGGATGGCGCCACGGTCATTGGCCTGGATATCCCACCGGCCCTTGAGGACCTGCAGAAAGTTATGGCCCCCATCAAGGGTAAGGCGATGGCGTGTGATATTACGGATGAGAAAGCGCCAAAACAGATTGCAGACTTTGTGAAGGAACATTTCGAAGGCATTGATCTGGTCATCCACAACGCCGGCATCACCCGTGACAAAACCCTGGGCAACATGCCCGAGCATTTCTGGGATATGACCATTGCCGTGAACCTGACCGCCGAGGAACTGATCGACGAAGAGCTGATGCACCAGGAGCTGCTGCGTGAAAACGGACGCATTGTCTGCATTTCCTCCATCAGCGGCATTGCTGGCAACTTTGGCCAGACCAATTACTCCACCGCCAAGTGCGGCGTGATCGGCTATGTAGAGGCGATGGCAAAACAGGTGAAAAACGGCGTGACCATCAACGCGATAGCGCCCGGGTTCATCGAAACCCAGATGACGGCCGCTATGCCGATTACCATTCGCGAGGCCGGCCGGCGCATGAACAGCTTGTCTCAGGGCGGTTTGCCAGTCGACGTGGCCGAGGCTATTGCGTGGTACTGCAATCCTGCATCAAACGGCGTGAACGGGAACGTTGTTCGGGTTTGCGGGCAATCGTTGATTGGGAAATAACAAGGGGAAAATGGTGGGTGGTACTGGGATCGAACCAGTGACCCTCGCCTTGTAAGGGCGATGCTCTCCCAGCTGAGCTAACCACCCGGGATCTGGAAACAAAAAATGGCGGAGCGGACGGGACTCGAACCCGCGACCCCCGGCGTGACAGGCCGGTATTCTAACCAGCTGAACTACCGCTCCGCATCAATCCCGGCCTGATCGGCCTTAGGGACCTGAAACCGGGCGGGGTGGCCCGGTGATGCTGAAAAGTGGTGGGCGGTACTGGGATCGAACCAGTGACCCTCGCCTTGTAAGGGCGATGCTCTCCCAGCTGAGCTAACCGCCCACTTTTACAGCACACTGGTGAGTCAGCGTTGCTGTCTCAACCAAGTGAGACGCGCATTTTAAGCATTTGTCTGGCGGTGTCAAATTTTTTCCGGAGTTTTTCTCAAAAAACCTGCAACTCGTTAAAAAATGTACAATTTTCAATCAAGCCTGTTTGTCACTCCCGGTTTTCTTTGCCGCCTTCACAGACTTCAACCGAGTGGCTTTCTGTCCTGCCTTCCTCGCCTTGTGATCAAGTGACAGCTCGTTCACACGCGACTTTCGATCCGCAGGCAATGCCCGCTCCGCCAGCGAGCAATTGAGATGATCAAGACGTTTTCTGAGGCTAGCTATCCGGTGGCCTGCGTTTTCCAGTGCCTCGGGAAGCAATTCTCCGGAAAGCCGGCGAAACGTTAGTTGTAATGAATCTCTCAGCGACATGATCCGGCAACCCTCTGAATACGGACACTTCACAGTCTAGTAACCGAAACCGGAAACAACAATTCGCAGCACACCAGATCGGCGACGTTAGAATATCCACCAACCGCCACCGGATTCTGCCTCTTCCCGACGCTCCCGCTCCTGTTCCAACGCCGCATACTCCCGCTCCAGTTCCCGCAATCGACGATCGCTTTCAAGAGGCACCGTAGGGCCACCGCCAAAGGGCCAGTACCAAGGCGTTTCGTCATACTTCCCCTGCTCTCTCAGGCGCTCGATCTCAGCCGCTCGCTCCTCTTCCAGAAGAACCAGATTGCGCTCGTAGTCTGCGTCCTCATTCACCTCAACAATGGAGGTCGCAGCGTGATTAGGGGCAAGCAAATCACTATTCAGAAAACGCGTGGAGACAATTTCTTTGGCCTGCATGGCGTAGTCACGGGTCACGAGCTGCAAGTCGCCAGACCTCAGGGGGTGGTCTTCGGCGAGTTCCGGATGGTTACTCTCCGGCTCTTGCAACTCGTTATAGCGCAGGTAATACACCCTTCCGGGTTCGACCTTGAGCGTGGCGTCTGCAATCAGGCTCAGGCTGAACGAATTGAGCCCCTCAAGCCCCAGCAGTGGCCGGCGGATGGCGATATGCCGCTCGCCAGGGGCAACTTCAAGCCAGGTAAAACTGTCGTTTCGAATATTGAAATAGTGGTGGTCGTCTATGTAAACGCTTGGCGCCTCGATCTCGTCCGCAGCCCACTGGGAATGGGTGCGGTAGAAATAGAGAACCGCATTGCTGCGATCCCACTCATCATTGCCGATATGAACGAAATCGTGCCCGGATACCGGGTGCAAAAACGAGCCAACGCTTTTACCGATGGACTGGTACACCGTGCAGCCGGCACCAGAAACCAACAGCAAAGCCACAAATACGGCCGCCAGTGGCCGGGGAAAACCGGGAAAAAGAAATCGGGTTGTCATTGTTGTGCACTCTTCATCCTTTCGCGAGTTGTCCCGATCATAACAACTGCAATCTCGCGGAACTGAGAGCTACCGCAAGGGATGAATACAAACTGTTACAAAGCACAGCAGGCCCTGCCTGCCCTGCTGTGCCTGCTTACCCGTTCGCAGCCGCCTTCTATTGGCCGGACATCCGCGAGCGCAGATCATTGACCTCTTCCGACAGGCGAACCAGCCTTGAGGTTAATTGCGCCCGCGAAGAGTCAATCGAAGACACGGTTTCCCTCAGCCCCGCCAGATCTTTGCGAACGGCATCCAGCTGGCTGCCGCTGGACAGGTTATTGGTGGCCTTTTCCAACGCCGCAATACGGCTTTCCAGGCCATCAATGGTGAGGTTTTGCTCTCGCTCGAAACGCAACAGCTGACGCTCCACCAGCTTGTCCACTCCGGCCAGGGATTCATCCAGCTTCGTCAATTGTGAGGCATTCTCCTGGCCAGTTTCGCGAACGGCGGTAAGCTGCCGCTCAAAGTCCGATTGAACCTTGTCCAGCCTGGAGGACACCGTTGCCTCCAGCTCCTTGACCGAGGCAGACAATGCTTCCCGCTGGCTGTTGCCGCTATCCACATCTGACCTCAAAGATTCCAACCTGGCCTGGTGGTCGTCGAGCCGCTTGCGGTTGCGGTCATTAGCAACCCCCCACAGCTTGGCGATCTCGCTGTCAGCCGTATTGAGGCGTTCCTTGTGGGATGCCAGCGTGTCTTCAATGGATTGCCCTTTCTCCTGCAGGTTCTCGCCGGTCTCGGAAAGTTCCCCCTCAAACCGGGCCAGCGCCAGTTTGCTTTGGCGCGCCCAGTAATCCGCTTCTTCCAGCTGACCTTCCAGTGCCTGTATACGCTGCTCTTGCTGATACCAGCCAGCGCCCGCCGCTCCGGCAACAATCAACAGCGCGATCAACAACACTGCACTGCGGCCCGAACCACCACCGCCAGATGTTTTCCGGCGTTTTCCAGCAGGTTTGCCCGGGCCGCCATTACCGGCCGACTCTGGCACGGGTGCTTGGCGTTTTTTGCGCTCTTCCACTTTATTGCCGGGCACGCCGGTACGTACTTCATCATCATCTGGACGGATTGGTTCCATAACAGCTCCGGTATATGGACGGTAACGTTAATAAAGCACGATAATACCCGTACCTTGCGACTCAGCAAAATGACGGCCAGGAGAGCTGACAGTATGCGCTCCTTGGCCATCGACTGTTTGCATGGCCACGGGGCCTTACATACAATGTCCGGCTTTCTCACATATCAGGACTGTTGCATATGCAGCCGCTTGTAGGACTCATCATGGGCTCGAAGTCTGACTGGCCCACCATGGAACACGCCGCCGAGATGCTGGACAAGCTGGGCGTGCCTTACGAGACGAAGGTTGTCTCTGCCCACCGTACGCCGGATTTGCTGTTTGATTATGCCAAGACTGCCTCTGATCGGGGCCTGAAGGTGATCATTGCAGGCGCGGGCGGTGCTGCTCACCTGCCTGGCATGGTCGCGTCACAAACGTCACTGCCGGTCCTTGGTGTTCCCGTCCAGTCCAAAGCACTCAACGGTCTTGATTCGCTGCTGTCCATCGTACAAATGCCCGGCGGCATTGCGGTTGGCACCCTGGCAATTGGTAAAGCCGGTGCCACTAACGCTGGCCTGCTGGCGGCTCAGATTATCGGTACATTCAAGGACGATGTCCGTATAGCGGTCGATGAGTTTCGCGCTACACAGACACAGACAATCCTGGATAATCCTGATCCCAGCGATCAATAATCAGGAATCGGACTTTGGTGTACGAGCGGGTGGGGGATGCTTTCCAAAACACGCTCCTTGCGGCACATCCATGTGGCGCTTGGGCTCCGCCATCCATGGCTCCGCACAGTTTTGGAAAGCATCCCCCACCCACTCCCCGAACTAATGCAGATGCCTAATTAAAGGCAGGAGACAACGAATGAGAATTGGTGTTTTAGGGGCCGGTCAGCTTGGCCGGATGTTGGCTCTGGCTGGCTACCCGTTGGCCAAGACGTTTGTTTTCTATGATATGTCAGGTAATCCCAGTGCTGGGCTGGGTGAAGTGATTATTGATCGAGACGGTCAATACCTGGACGACCTCATTTCCCGGGTAGATCGGGTCACCTATGAGTTCGAACACTTGCCGGTGGACGTAGCAGAGCGAATTGCCAAAGAAAAGCCGGTTCACCCCTGCCCCCGAGCGCTGCAGGTTTGCCAGAATCGAGAAGCTGAAAAGACGCTCTTTGGCGAGCTTGGCATTCCCACACCAGAATGGAGAATTGCAGACACCGCAGAGTCATTGCAGGCCGCTGCCGAAGAACTCGGTTGCCCGGTGGTTGCCAAATCCAACACCGAAGGTTATGACGGCAAGGGACAGGCAGTTCTTCGTTCACCGGAAGACGCAGCAGAGGCCTGGAAATCCATTGGTCATCCGCGTCTGATCGTCGAGAAATTCGTCGGGTTTCGCCGCGAAGTCTCCATTATTGCCGTGCGTGCCGAGGATGGCGAACTGGCCTTCTATCCGATGGCGGAAAACGCTCATCACGAAGGCATCCTGCGTTATTCCATTGCTCCGGCACCAAAGCTGGAAAAACATGTCCAGGAAGACGCAGAACGTTACATCAAGGCGCTGCTGAACGAACTGAATTACGTCGGCGTACTAACGCTTGAACTCTTTGAAACCACCGAAGGTCTGGTCGCCAACGAAATGGCACCGCGGGTCCACAACTCTGGGCACTGGACCATCGAGGGTGCCATGACCAGCCAGTTCGAGAACCACATCCGCGCCGTGAGCGGCCACCCCTTGGGAAGCACCGACGCTCGCGGTGTCAGCTGCATGATCAACATTATTGCCGAGCATGGCGACATTGAACGAATCCTTGAACTGCCTTACGCTCATGTACACCTCTACAATAAAGGCGAGCGCCCGGGCCGGAAACTTGGCCATGTGACCGTTCTGGCGGACAGCTACGAAGAATTGGTCTGGCGGGTAAAGAACTGCGCCCAGTTTTTACCCGGTTGTCCAGAGTTTAAAAGCACCCTGTCCGAGCAGTAGGCAGGGTGCACACAAGGGGTTGATATAACTCAAAGCGCCCCTATATTTAATAATGGCTTACATACACATAAACAGAGAGAATCAGGGAGAACGACCTCATGGCATTTGAACTTCCCGCACTGCCCTATGAAAAGAACGCACTGGAACCACACATCTCTCAGGAGACTCTTGAGTACCATTACGGCAAGCACCACAACACTTACGTAACCAAGCTCAACGGTCTGGTCGAAGGCACCGACAACGCCAACAAATCGCTCGAAGACATTATCAAGAGCGCCAGCGGCCCACTGTTCAACAACGCTGCCCAGGTCTGGAACCACACCTTTTACTGGCATTGCCTGAGCCCGAACGGTGGTGGTGAGCCTACGGGAGCGGCCAAGGACGCGATCGAAAAAGCCTTTGGTTCTTTCGAAGACTTCAAGAAAGAATTTAACGACAAGGCCGCCAACAACTTCGGTTCAGGCTGGACCTGGCTGGTGAAGAAGGCCGACGGCAGCGTTGCCATTGTTAATACCAGCAATGCCGAAACGCCGCTGACAACCGCCGACAAGCCGGTACTGACGGTCGACGTCTGGGAACACGCGTACTACATCGACTATCGCAATTCCCGTCCGAATTATCTGGAAGCGTTCTGGAAACTGGTTAACTGGGATTTCGTCAACGAAAACCTGGCATAACAGCGCTTCGGATACCTTGCAGGCCACAACCTGCACGCAAAAACGCCCGCACTTCGCGGGCGTTTTCGTATCTGTGATACAAACGATCTTACAAATTGATACACCCGTAGCCTGAATTATCTGGAAGAATTGCCGATACTGGGTACAGTAGGTAAAAACTGAACCATACTTGAAAAAGAATATGTCAGCCGAGAGCCCCTTTGCCCCAGGTGAGCGATACCGGGTCTCATTCAGTTGGAACGAATCAAACAGGCCTCCATGCAAAATTCTTATGAGGTAGAACATCGCCTGGGGTACCGGGTGCTGCGATGGGTACTCGCCGTGGCGTTAATTAGTGGGGTCATCGTCAGCACCGTGCAGGTCATCCTTGATGCCGGACGGGTATCGCAGTCTCTCGATGATCAGGCGCGGCAAACCATGGCACTGGTCAAGGACGCATCAACCCAGGCCGTTTTCAGTATCGATGCTGACCTTGCCCAACAGGTGGTCGACGGCCTGTTTGCTCAGGAAGCCATGCGTGTCGCACGCATTACCCACCCCGACGGCGAACCTCTCGGCAGCCGTGACCGCCCTTTGAAGGAAAGCGCCTCCCGCCGGATTACGGACCCGATTTTTGAATCTGAACGTTACTATCGCAAAGAGCTTTCCCGGGACACTGGCACCGGCAATGTTTACGGTTACCTTGAGCTAAAGTACGACACCGGTCCGGCTGCCCGAACCTGGCTTGAGCGCGCTTCCATCACCTTCGCCTCCGGCATCGCTATTGCCGTCATTCTCGGAATGGTGCTGTTTGTGGTTTTCCATCTACTGCTGACGCGCCCACTGCTACGAATTGTACGCTCTGTTAAACAGGTCAACCCGGATCACCCCGATGACAATCTGATCCACCTGCCTCACGGCCATCAGAAAGATGAATTGGGCCTTTGGGTCAACGCCACCAACAACCTCCTGGTTGCGATTGGCGACAGCCAGACCCGCCACCGGGAAGCAGAAGATCGTGTTACCCGGCTCTCAAGGTACGATCAGCTAACCGGCCTGCCCAGCCGAGACACCTTCATGGAGTTGCTCCAGGCCGATATTGCAGACGCCAGTGATGACAACTTGGTCCTGTCACTGATTTGTTGTGGCATCGATGACTTCAAGTCCATCAACGAGCAGTGCGGTTTCCGCACCGGCGACATGATCCTGCAAACCGTGGCCGATCGCCTTACGCAGAAGCTCGGCGGTACGCGCTTTACCATCGCCCGACTGGGCAGCGACCAGTTTGTTGTGGTGGAGAAGGGATTGAGAGACGGATTTCAGGCCGCCGACACTGCCGACCGTATACTGGCCTCTCTAAGCAGCCCGATGATCTTCGATGAGCAGACCATCACCATGACCGCCACCCTCGGCATCGCCCTGTTTCCAGGAGACGCGAGTCAAGCCGACAGGTTGCTACAAAACGCCGAACAAACCATGGCCCTGGCCAAGGAAGGTGGACACAATTATTTCCAGTTCTACGTTGCCAGCGTTGACCAGGAAATTCGTGAACGCAAACAGCTTGAGAAAGATCTCTCCATCGCGCTCCACAACCAGCAGTTCCACTTGGTTTACCAACCACAGATCAACCTGGAAACCCACCGGATTATCGGGGCGGAAGCGCTGATTCGCTGGGAACATCCAGAGAAGGGCCTTGTGCCACCGGATCACTTCATACCGGTAGCCGAGATGAACGGCAGTATCGTGGAAATCGGCCAGTGGGTTCTGGATCAGGCCTGCTGGCAGGCGGCGCGCTGGGCCAGCGACGGCATGCCCCTGCGCATTGCGATCAACCTTTCAGCGGTACAATTACGTCAGAACCACATCGTGGACGAGATTCTGGATACCCTGAAACGCCACAACATCCCCGCCGGACGTCTTGAACTGGAAGTGACCGAAACCAGTTTCATGACCAATCTGGAAGACGCCGTGAAGAAGCTGAAACGCCTGCATAAAGCAGGCATCAGCATAGCGGTGGATGATTTCGGTACCGGTTACTCTTCCCTGACCTACCTCAAGCGCATGCCAGTCCAGCATCTGAAAATCGACAAGCAGTTCATTCATGACCTGCTTGTTAACGAGGAAGACACCCGCATTGCCAACACCATCATCGACCTTGGCAAGAGTCTGAATCTGACGGTGGTGGCCGAAGGCGTTGAGACAGCTGAACAGGAATACTACCTCGCGCAGCGTGGCTGCAAACTGGCCCAGGGCTACTACTTCAGCAAGCCGCTCAAACCCCACGATTTTGAGGTATTTGTTGCTGGCTTTCACAACAAAATTGTCGAGAATAATGTCTGACCACTGAGTCACCCCACCAGGAACGCAAGGAGCCGCCCATGGGAACCACACTGATCGGCCTGATTGTTATTGCAATCGTTGTTGTCTACATCGTGTTTATCTACAACCGCCTGGTATCTCTGAGAAACCAGTTCAAGAACGGATTTGCCCAGATTGATGTTCAACTCCAGCGCCGCCACGACCTGATTCCCAACCTGGTGGAATCGGCCAAGGCCTACCTTTCCCACGAGCGCAACACCCTTACCGAAGTGATGGAAGCCCGGAATAATGCGGTCAGCGCTCAGAAGGACGCTGCGGGCGACCCAGCAGATGGAGGCAAAATCCAGCGCCTGGGAAGCGCCGAGAACATGCTCTCTAAAGCGCTCGCCAACTTTTACGCCGTGGCGGAAAACTACCCAGAGCTTAAAGCCAACGAAACCATCCAGCAGTTGATGGAAGAGCTTTCCAGCACAGAGAACCGGGTTTCCTTTGCCCGCCAGGCCTACAACGATGGCGTCATGGGCTACAACATCTTCCGTGAACAGTTCCCCAACAACATCGTGGCCGGACTGTTCGCTTTCAAACCTTCCTCCCAGCTGGAGCTGGAATCTCCTGAGGCCCGTCAGGCGCCGAAAGTCGCCTTCTGAGGCCCGTTGCCATGGCACATCCCGGTTTTTTCCAGCGCCAGGCCAGCGCCCGTCGCAACACGGGCTTGCTGGTGGCTCTGTTTCTAGCCGCGGTCGTGATCATCACGCTCCTGGTTTGTCTGGTGGGTTATCTGGTAACCCGCAGCGAATACACCGGGCTGGCGTTTGCCGACTGGCTACTGAGCCGCCATGGGCTGTATACAGCGATAGCGGTCGTTGCCCTGATCGGTATTGGCTCTCTGATCCGCTGGGCGGACCTGTCGGGCGGTGGCGAGCGTGTTGCAAAAATGGTCGGCGCCCGTGCGATTGACCCCGCCACCAGGGACACCGACGAGCGTAGGCTTCGCAATATCGTGGAAGAAATGTCCATCGCCAGCGGCATCAGTGTGCCCGATCTTTACGTGATGGATCATGAAACCGGCATCAACGCCTTTGTGGCCGGCTATACGCCCGGCGAGGCGGTCATGGTGGTGACCCATGGGGCCCTGACACAACTCACCCGTGATGAGCTCCAGGGCGTCGTTGGTCACGAGTTCAGCCATGTTCTCAACGGCGATATGCGTCTGAACGTCCGTTTGATCGCCATCCTGGCCGGCATCCTGATGATCGGACAGATCGGCGCCTTCCTGCTCAGGGCATCCTTCTACCGCTCCCATGTATCCAGCCACTCATCCCGTGACCGTCGGGGCCAGGCTGTTTTCGGGCTGGTAGGTTTGGCGCTGCTGGTAATCGGCTATGTGGGCGTGTTCTTCGGAAGACTGATTCAGTCCGCGGTATCACGGCAACGGGAAATGCTGGCGGATGCCTCCTCGGTACAATTCACCCGTAACCCCGAAGGCATTGCCGGCGCGCTGTTCAAGATTGGCCTCAAAGGGGGCTATCTGGACACCACCAGCCATGCCAGTGACATGAACCACATGTGTTTTGGCGAAAGCGCACGCATGAAATTTGCAGCATTGCTGGCGTCCCACCCTCCGGTTCAGGAGCGTATCGAAGCCATCCAGCCGGGTATGTTTGCCCGCCTTCGCAGCAGGCTTAGAGACAGCGAACCGGGAAGTGCCCTTCGATCCATGGGCTCGCTCCAAACCTCCGAAACCAGTGCAGATACGGCCCATGGAGCGGTTTCCGGCTTCAGCGCAGCCAGCCCTCGCGCCTCCACATCGCCCCTGAACACCCGGCCATCGGCAGATATCTCAACGACGGTAGGCACCGTCAACAAACGCAGCGAAGACTACGCCGTGGACCTTCTCAACCGACTGCCATCAACATTTCGCAACCTGCTTTACACCCGGGCCGGCGCCATTCAGCTGTGCTATGCGCTACTGATCTACCAGCTTCCTGAGTCATCGCAACAGAAACGACTGGCGCTGGTCACCGCCAACGCCCTCTTTGCGCCCAACGCCGACCTGTTGAACAAACTGCTGCCCGCCCTTACCTCACTGGGCGAGGCAGTACGATTCCCGGCGCTGGAACTGGCCATGCCGGCCCTGAGAAAGCTCGATCCGGATGAGCGCAACCAGTTAATGTCGTGTACGGAGGTGTTGATCAGGGCAGACAACCGACTGAGCCTCTACGAACTGGCCATGCATACCTTTCTTCGCCGCCACCTGGCGGGAGACTCGGCCCGCCCGGTTCCGGTACGCCATCGCAGCTACCGGACAGTAACCGACCAGTTGCAAGTGCTGTTCAGCCTGATGGCCCGGGCGGGTGCTCGTCAGGGCATCGACAGCCAGGGACTGTTCACTGAGGCGATGGCAGGTTTTACCGACGGACCTAAGGAGCCGGAACTTCTGGAGACGGTGTCGATCAAGCATCTGCGGGATGCGCTTTTGGTGCTGAACACCCTGTCGCCGCTGCTAAAACCGGCAATTCTCGACGCTTGCGGCCATTGCGTGCTTGCGGATGGAGAGATCAATACCACGGAATATGAGTTGATCCGCCTGGTGGCGGATCAACTGGACTGCCCGATGCCGCCACTGGCAGCCTGAGATCAGCCCCTTGGCCGATCAGTCAGGCTGAGGCCGGAACAGCGAGTCTTTCGTTGGCGGTCTTTCCGGGTCTGGCAGGCCCAGCTTCTTGCGCACACCGAGATTGATCTCCCACAGGCTCTGGAACTTCTCATCCGTGGCGGCTACAGCATCGGCCTTGCCCAGCATGATCGTCGGGCGCAGGAATACCAGCAGGTTGCGTTTCACCCGGCGCTCGGATTCGGAGGAAAACAGACGCCCCAACACCGGGATGTCGCCCAGCAGGGGAACCTTACTCTTATTCACCTGCAAATCATCGGTTGTCAAACCACCCAGAACGATGGTTTCGCCATCATCTGCCAAGACCGTAGTCTTGATTTCACGCTTGTTGGTAATGATATCGGAGGCGGACTCCACGCTGTCACCAATATTCTCGGTGGTCTGCTCCACCACCAACCGTACAAGACCATCGGCGCTGATAGTGGGTGTCACCTTCAGGGTGAGACCGATATCGCGACGCTCAATCGTGGTAAATGGGTTGGTTGTACCGTCACCTGTGACAGTGGACTGACCGGTACGGAAAGGTACGTTCTGGCCAACGATGATTTCGGATTCCTGGTTATCCAGGGTAATGATACTGGGAGTAGACAGCAGATTTGCCGCCGCCGAGGTCGACAGAGCCTGCAGCAGCACGCCCCAGGAAACGCCGTTTTCATTCCGCTGGCCTGCGCCAATGGTAATACCGCCGGTGGCCGGTGCAATCACCGAATCAGAAAGGATCGCACCCAATACGTCGCCCAGGCTTCGGCCGACGTTGTTGAAGTTAGTGCCGGCTACTGGCGTAGACTCGCCGGATTCATCCCCCAGCGCCAACTGGACGCCCAGATCCTGCCCCAGTTCATCGCTGATTTCGACGATGGCCGCCTCAATCATTACCTGGGCACGACGAACATCCAGAGCCTTAACGATCATTTCAGCTTCTTGCATCATCGACGGTTCACCGCGTACCACAAGTGCGTTCAGACCCTCGTCAGCGAACACTGAAAAGCTCGTATTACGCCCGCTTCCGGTACTGCCGCCAGCACCACCTGAGCCCCCAGTGGATTCCTTGGCCACCTCACCCATGACACCCTTGAGAATCTCGGTAAGATTCTCCGCGTCCGCGTGGCTCAGGCGAATGACCTTGGTCGTACCGCCGGTGGCTGAGGGCTGGTCCAGCTTCCTGATCAGCTCCCTCATCTTGTCACGGAAGGTTTCATCCCCCCTGAGAATAAGCCGGTTGCTGCGCTCATCGGCCGTTACGCTGTACTTGCGGGCAGCGTTATCGCCACCACCCTGGCCCAATTCCGCCGGAGCCAGTTCCTGCAGCAACTCGACCATATCGCCCACCCAGGCCTCTTCGAGCTGGATCACCTCCACCTCGTATTTGGACGGACTGTCGAGCTCTCTCACAATCTGTTCGATGCGCTGGATATTGGAAGAGTGGTCGCTGACGATCAGGGCGTTGGCGGCCGCCACCCCCGCCAGGTGGCCATACTTGGCCACGAGCGGGCGCAGGATGGGCACCAGTTCGAGGGCATTGGCGTTATCGATCTGGATAACACGGGTAATCAGCTGCTCTGAGGGTACCTCCGTAAACCGCTCCAGCGACTCAGCGGATTGTTTGGCGTCCACCTGCTGAACCACCTTGATCACTTCCTCGCCGGGAATGGCGGTGAAGCCATGCACCTGCAACACGGCCAGGAACAGGTCGTAAATCTCGTCCTTGTTCATGGGGGCGCTGGACAGGACGGTCACCTTTCCCTTTACCCGTGGATCCACAACAAAGCTGTAGCCGGTGATATCGGCCACCTGGGTCACAAAGGCGCGAATGTCGGCGTCCTTGAGGTTCAGTCGCCAGGTCTCCGTTTCCTGCCCGTAAGCAACAGACATCAGGGGCATCAGCAGGGCCAGAACAAAGGCCCGGAATAATTTGGATCTGTGGTTAAGCATCTGGCGTTATTGTCCTGTATCGTTAAATCCGTTCATCGCCACTGTTCAGGTATGGCATAGCTCACGGTCAGAATGGATCCGTCCCGTTCAATTTCTATTTCCAATTGCGGCTCAGACCGCCAATTCTCAAAAAGCATCATATCCTGCTCAAGATCCCCCAGCCGCTGGCCATTGACGGCAGTGATGACGTCACCGGCCCTGAGGTTGACAGCATTGAGCATGGCATTGGAACCATCGTACACATAACCGGACGTACCTCCCTCCCCGGTCGGGCTCAGCCCGTATGGTGCAAGCGCCGCAACTCCCTGGGAATCAAGCTGTTCCCGTGCTTCACTCAGGAACTGCTCCGGCGAAGACGCCGGTTCCGCCAAATCTTCTTCCACGCCCTCAACCAGGCCAGTGGAAAGCTGTTCTTCAAACGTCAGGGTTTCGTATTGCCCATTCCTGCGAATCAGCACCCGGCCTGGTTCCACTTCCGCCAGTTCGGCGTTACCGGGCAAGACCTCACCCACACGATAGTGCTCAGTTACTCCATTGCTTCCCGCAACTATAGCACCGGAGTCCTCCGGGCGCTCTGCCACCAGCACACCTTCAAGCCTGAGGTTGAGCCTGGTTTCCGGTGCCGACCGGCGTACCACTTCTGCGACACGGGTTTGTTCTTCCGCCCTGCCAAACACCTGATGGGCCGCCAGTGGCTGTAATCGGCCGCCACCTGAAGCGCTCGCGCGGCTGTCAGAGGCGGGTGCCATGGCCACCGGGCGGTCATCCCAGGCGATGAGCCAGGTTGTCTGCGCCAGTACCAGGGCAACATAAACCACGAGGCCCGCCAGTAACAAATTGGCCAGCAACCGGGGCAGTCGCCGGCTACCGATAACAGCCGCCATTGCTGTCACAGAGCACCTCCCGGAATCAAGGGCTGCTTGACCCTGAAGACGACATCACTGGGGTTAGCAGAATCTGGCCAGGGTTGGTCGGCCAGGTCGATCATGCGTTTATAGACTCGCAACTCCATCATACCGTTCCAGCGAATCTCGGCATCCGCCGCGGGGCCATCGCCGCCCTGCTCCGAGATGACCAGCGCAACGCCATCGGCCGTACTGTCCATCGTCGCCAGCATGGGCGGGAAATCTGCCTGGCCAATATTATTCCCCATGGGCCAGGTAACCTGGCCTCCTGCCCAGCGGCCAACGCCGTCGGCCTGGGTCACGCGGTTGTCCTGCCACGACAACACCAATCGATCAATGGTGACGTCACCTTCGATGACTGCTCCACCGCTGCGTCGGATCAAGTCCTCAAATTCAGCGACTGCCAGATGGCCACTGGCGTTGAGGGTGCCTGCCCCCTGCCATCCGAGACTAACATTGCCATCCACGGAAGACTGTGACGACGACACTGAAAAATCGACGGGTAACGATAATCCGGAAACGGACGGCATGCCCAGCCGCCACTCAAGCCTTACAGGATAACCGGCGACCACCACACCGGCAGCGCCTGACCAGACCCTGCCAGACACCTGACTGACCTGCACTTCCGGCGGAAGCGCAACATAGGCAGACGCCTGATGCCAAAGCCATCCGGCCGGTACGAGAACCACCAGCGCCACCAGATAAACCAGCACACCGGCCAAGGTCAGCAGGAACACTTTGCCGGGTCTGAGAAAGGCTTTTGCTGGGGTTTCGCTCATAGAGTGTCACAAAGATAAATGGCCGGTTGCCGAGTCTAGCAAAGCCATTTCGCAAGTTCATGACAAAAAAACAAAAAACCCCGCATCGGTGTGAACCAATGCGGGGTTTTTCGGGTTTATGGGGCCATTCCTCAGAAATTGAGAATTGGTCCGGGTCCGGCCGGCATTACATCATGCCGCCCATGCCTCCCATTCCGCCCATACCACCCATGTCCGGCATACCGCCGCCGGCGCCTTCTTCTTCCGGCTCGTCCGCAATCATCGCCTCAGTAGTGATGATCAGGGAAGCCACGGAAGCCGCTGCCTGCAGCGCGGAACGGGTCACTTTGGCCGGGTCAAGGATACCCATCTCCAGCATGTCACCGAATGCTTCGGTAGAGGCGTTGTAACCATAGGCGCCTTCGCCTTCCATGATCTTGTTCACAACAACGGAGGCTTCACCACCGGCGTTGGTTACGATCTGGCGCAGCGGAGCTTCCATGGCACGGCGCAGGATGTTAACACCCGCCTTCTGCTCTTCGTTGATGGCGTCTACCTTGTCCAGGGCCGCAATGGCACGAATCAGGGTGACACCGCCGCCCGGTACAATGCCTTCCTCGACCGCAGCGCGGGTGGAGTGCAGGGCGTCTTCAACGCGGGCCTTCTTCTCTTTCATTTCCACTTCAGAACCGGCGCCAACCTTGATGACGGCTACACCGCCAGCCAGCTTGGCCACGCGCTCCTGGAGCTTTTCCTTGTCGTAGTCGGAAGAGCTGTCTTCAATCTGCTTACGGATCTGCTCAACGCGGGCTTCGATATCGCCCTGAGCACCAGCACCGCCAATAATGGTGGTGTTTTCCTTGGTGACGTTGACGCGCTTGGCAGTACCCAGGTCATCAATGGTGGTGTTTTCCAGAGACAGGCCGACTTCTTCGGAAATAACAGTGCCGCCAGTCAGAATAGCGATGTCCTGCAGCATTTCCTTGCGGCGGTCACCGAAGCCAGGTGCTTTTACAGCATTTACTTTCACAATGCCGCGCATATTGTTCACGACCAGGGTCGCCAACGCTTCACCTTCGATGTCTTCAGCAATAATCTGCAAAGGCTTACCAGCCTTGGCCACAGATTCCAGAACGGGCAGAAGCTCACGGATGTTGGAGATCTTCTTGTCAACCAGCAGGATGTACGGGTCATCCAGTTCGGTGGACATGTTTTCCTGGTTGTTGATGAAGTACGGAGACAGGAAGCCACGGTCAAACTGCATGCCTTCCACTACGTCCAGCTCGTCTTCCAGGCCACGGCCTTCCTCAACGGTGATAACGCCTTCCTTACCCACTTTCTCCATCGCGTCTGCGATAAGCTGGCCGATGGTCTCGTCGCCGTTGGCGGAGATCGTGCCTACCTGGGCAATGTTGCGGCTGTCGTCACAGGGCTTGGACAGGTCACGGATGGCCTGTACTGCTGCGATTGTCGCCTTGTCGATGCCACGTTTGAGGTCCATCGGGTTCATGCCGGCAGTAACGGCCTTGATGCCCTCACGAACAATGGCCTGTGCCAGAACGGTCGCAGTGGTGGTGCCGTCACCGGCGGTATCATTGGCCTGGGAAGCAACTTCCTTGACCATCTGGGCACCCATGTTCTCGAACTTGTCTTTCAGCTCGATTTCCTTGGCGACGGATACGCCGTCCTTGGTGACGGTCGGTGCGCCGAAGGACTTATCCAGAACCACGTTGCGGCCTTTCGGGCCCAGGGTTACCTTAACCGCGTCCGCCAGGATGTTGACACCCTGAACCATACGTTTACGGGCGCTGTCACCGAATCTAACGTCTTTTGCTGCCATGTCTTCTATTCCTGTTCGTTAAACCCAATTTAATCGTTCAATCGGATTGCTGCGTAACCGAGCGTTTACTCGAGAACGCCGAAAATGTCGTTTTCGCTCATGATGAGCAGGTCTTCGCCGTCAACCTTTACGGTGTTACCGGCGTACTGGCCAAAGACCACGGTGTCACCCACCTTTACCGCCAGCGCACGGGTTTCGCCATTGTCGAGGATACGGCCATTTCCTACGGCGATAACTTCACCCTGGGACGGCTTCTCTTTGGCATTACCCGGCAGTACGATGCCACCAGCTGTTTTCTCTTCTTCTTCCTTACGGCGCACGACAACACGATCGTGTAGCGGACGAATTTTCATTGCTCGATATCTCCAATGTCAGGTTAGGTTTGGCAATGATGGTTGCGTTAAAAGCCGGGGCTTTTAACCAACTGTTTTACAGCGGTTATTAGCCCGCAGCGAACTTGTGAGACCTATGTGGGGGTGGCCGATGCGTTTTCAACACTTCCCCCAAAAAATTTTTCAGTTTTTTTTCGGACCGCCATCGCCGTGATCACTATCCTCTCGGCCTTCGGTATTCCGGTTCAGGCGATCGTAGTCGCGCTCGGTTTCGTCGCGGTATTCCCCTTCAATAATGTCATCGTTCCTGTCGAAAGGATTTTGACGCCCGAACGGCCCTTCGCGGCCACCAAAGGGCCCCTGCCCCTGGAAAGGCCCCTGCTGGCCTGCGGTAAATGTGAAACCGCCGGACTGACCGGCCACCACCATCCGCTTCAGGGCCTGGGCCGCAAACCAATGGCGGGTGCCCGGAATAAGGCAAAGGAAGCCAATGGTGTCGGTGACGAATCCCGGTGTCAGCAGCAGGGCGCCGCCCACGGCCAGAATCAGGCCTTCCGCCACTTCCTTCGCCGGCAACTCACCACTATTGAGCCTCTGATTGGCTTTCAACAAGGTGGCGAGCCCTTGCTGCCTCAGCAGCGCGGCACCAATGATGGCCGTCAAGAGGACAAGGCCAATGGTATTCAGGGCGCCAATCATGGTGCCAACTTTGATCAATATCGTCATTTCGACGATGGGCATGACAATGAACAAAAACAGAAAAATGCCCAAGGGAGCCTCCGTGGATGAGCGTTGGTCTGGTTGCTGCGACCGTAAAAACCTCTGATATACTCGCCGCTTCCGCTAATGCTTAACCTTAGGGCAAAACATGAAACTTCAAGATTCCGTGATCGCAATTACTGGCGGCGGCCAGGGTTTGGGCCGAGCCATGGCTGAGTATCTGGCAGCCAAAGGGGCTCGTCTGGCGCTGATTGATCTGATGCCGGAGAAGCTGGAAGAGGCTGCAGCCGCCTGTAAGAAAGCCGGTGGCGATGCCAGAACCTATATCTGCAATGTCGCCAAGGAAGACGATGTCGAGAAGACATTTGAGGCTATCGTAGCGGATTTTGGTCAGCTTAACGGGTTGATTAACAACGCTGGCATCCTTCGGGATGGGCTGATGGTGAAGGTTAAGGACGGCCAGGTTGAGAAGCGCATGGAGCTGTCGCAGTGGCAGTCGGTGATTGATGTGAATCTGACGGGGGTTTTCCTGTGCGGCCGTGAGGCGTCTACGCAGATGATCAAGAATGGCGATCAGGGTGCGATTATCAACATTGCGTCGATTTCCCGTGCGGGGAATATGGGCCAGAGCAATTATTCTGCCGCCAAGGCGGGGGTTTCGGCGTTGGTGCCGGTATGGGCCAAGGAGCTTGCCCGTTATGGCATTCGGTGCATGGGGATTGCGCCTGGCTTTATCGAGACTGAGATGACGGCCTCGATGAAACCGGAAGCCCTTGAGAAGATGACCGCTGGTATTCCCTTGAAGCGTATGGGTAAGCCGGAGGAAATTGCGTCTGCGGCGGCGTTTATTTTTGAGAATGACTATATGTCGGGGCGGATGATTGAGGTTGATGGGGCGCTTCGGCTGTAGGTTTTGAGCTTTGCCCCTCTCTGCTACCTAGCCTGAAGGGTTTGGGGGCTGGCTAGGGGGTGGTGCCCGACTGTACTCCGATGTATATCAACCCAATAAACTACGGGCGCCAGCCGAACTGCTTCATTGATATTCGTCCATCTACAACGACGACTCCTTCCTCCCGCAAGCTCTGGGCTTGCGTCTCAAAAGCCTCGCTGCCGATGGGGAAGGCGATCTGGCCATTGCTTCTGATCACGCGATACCAGGGAATGGCGTGCCCTTCTGGGAGTTTTCCCAAAGCTTTACCGATATACCGGGCCTGCCGGCCCAGGCCGGCCATATCTGCGATCTGGCCGTAGCTGGCTACGCAGCCAGGGGGGATAGCGGCGACAACCTGCCAGATTTTCTGGTCTTTGGTGGGTTCGGTCATGACGACTCAACAGCTTCGTTCCGCGGTGCCAAGGCGTCCAGGCGTTCGCCTTTGCGCATCATGTATATGGCCAGCAGTATGGCGGGAACGCCCATTATGCCGGCAACCAGGAAGAATTCTGCGTAACCGAATCCGGCCACGACGATGCCGGAGAAGCCGCCGATGAATTTTCCGGGCAGTGTCATCAGGGAGCTGAACAGGGCGTACTGGGTAGCGGTGAAGGCCGCGCTGGTCATGCTGGACAGCCAGGCTATCAATGCCACATTGGCGATGCCGCCACTGAGATTGTCGGCACTGACCACCAGTGCAAGGGTGACAATGTTGGGCGGGTATTGTGCCAGAACGACGAAAAGCAGGTTGGTGGCCGCGGTCATGATGGCGCCAGCCAGCAGGATGCGACGTACGCCGTACCGTACTACGAGTACACCACCCACCAGAGAGCCGGCGATGGTCATGAAGAAGCCGAAGATTTTGGTAACGTCGGCCACCTGGGTTTTTGAGAAGCCCATGAAATCCAGATAGAAGGGGTTCGCCATAACCCCCATGGCGATGTCGGAGATGCGATACACAGCGACCATCACCAGGATCAGGATGGCGAGTTCCTTGTAGCGACGGAAGAAGTCCAGGAAGGGCCCAGCGATGGCAGCGTAGAACCATCCGATGAATCGAGCCAGGCGGGGGTTGAGGTGGGTGCGCTTACTCGCCTCATGCTCAATTTTGTCGGCGATGTCCTGTGCGGCGGCGTAGTGATTGACCCTGGGTTCCCGCACGATGAGTACCGTCACCATGCCTACTCCAACAAGCAGCGCCATCACTTCGTAAGACACCTGCCAGGACCAGAACTCCGCAAGATACAAGGCCCCGGCCCCGGCGACCAGCAAAGCCAGCCGGTAGCCGAAGATATAGGTGGCCGCCAGTGCCGCCTGCAACCGCTCTTCCGCCACTTCAATCCGGTAGGCATCAATCGCCACGTCCTGGGTGGCGGACGAGAAAGCCACCAGCAAACCGCAGAACGCCATCATCTCCGGTGCCACGGTGGCGTCCACGTGGGCCATGAGGTACAGGCCCGTTGCGATGCCCGCCTGAGCCAATAATATCCAACTCCGGCGCTTGCCCAGCATCCTGTCGAGAAACGGCAGTTTCAACCGGTCCACCACCGGCGCCCAGAACACCTTGATGGAATAGGTTATGCCAAGCCAACTGAAAAAACCGATGGTGGCCGTTTCCACCCCGACATCCGCCAGCCTTGCGTTCAGGGTGGAGAACACCAGCAGGAACGGCAGGCCGGCCGAAAACCCCAGAAACAGGAGCGCAATGACCTGCCAACGAGTGTAGGTGTGGAGGGTTTCCTTAAGTAACGCCAGGGTGTTGCCGGATAAAATGGTGTGGCTCCCGGTTCAGTCGCGGAAATTATTGAACTGCAGTGGAATATCCAGCTCTGCTTCCTTTAACAGCGCAATCGCCGTTTGCAGGTCGTCGCGTTTTTTCCCTTTTACCCTTACCTTGTCACCTTCGATGCTGGCCTGGACCTTGAGCTTACCGTCCTTAATCATTTTAACGATCTTCTTGGCCATGTCGGTTTCGATTCCCTGCTTCAATTGCAGATGCTGCTTGACCAGTTTGCCGGCTTTGCTTTCTCCGTCTTCGGACAACGCCCGGGAATCGATATTGCGCTTGGCGAAGGCCATGCGCAGCATGTCCATCAACTGCTCCAACTGGAATTCCTGTTCGGCGCTGATGGTGATGCCTTTGTCGTCCAGTTCGATGTCCGCGTCCACGTTCTTGAAGTCCCAGCGATTGCCCAGCTCGCGCTTGGCCTGGTCCACGGCGTTGGTGACTTCGTGCATGTCGATTTCAGAAACGATGTCAAAAGAAGGCATGATGTGTTCTCACTTTTTACAATTATCCACGTCAGGGCACGTACAAAACGCTATACTGGTGCCCTTCTGGTTGCGCAAGGTGCCAAAGCATACCAAGACCGGGCCGGCACCGCATCTGACAATGGACTGGTGAGTAGTAGTTAACAATGCCAAATCTTGATCTTCCCATCCTCGTGGTAGACGACGCCAAATTCAGCAGTATGGTGGTGGGCCGAACCCTCCGCAATGCAGGGTACCGCGACGTACGAATCGCCAACAATGCCCCTGCCGCGCTTGAGTTTATTGACCAACGCCCGGTCAGTGTGCTGATTGCCGACTGGTTGATGCCGGAGATGGACGGGCTGGAGCTGACCGATCAGGTCCGCCAGCAGGATGAGCAGAACAACCACTACACCTACGTGATCCTGCTCACCGCCCGGGAGAGCGTGGAGGCCCTGTCAGAAGCATTCGACCGGGGCGTCGACGATTTCATCTATAAATCGGACATGACCAAGCAGCTGATTCCAAGGATTTTCGCGGCCGACCGCATGGCAGACCGCCAGAACACCCTGCTGCGCGCCAATTCCCTGTTGATCGAGAACAACCGCGAACTGGAAAGCAGCAACATCATTGATCTTGAAACGGGCCTCTGCAACAACCGTTATGCCCGGAATAAGCTGGGCAAATGCCTGCGGCAGGCGGAATCCCGAGGCGGTGCTTCTGCCTATGTGCTGTGCGGCATTCGCAACTGGCAGGAACTCAAGCGTAAGCACGCTCCCTCGGTGATGAGTGAGCTGGCCGTTGGCATCGCCCGCCGCCTGAGCCACCTGATCCGGCCCATGGATTCCCTGTGCCGCGTGGGCGACAACCAGTACGCGATTATCGCTCACTTCCCAAACAGCGACCATTGCTCCACAACGGCTTTTCGCCGCGTATTCGACGGCATTAACCACAAAGCTCTGAAGACCACGGCGGGTTACATCTCGGTTGAGGCAGGCATGGTGCTTTGCAGGGCGGATGCCCAAAACGGCACCCCCTCGGTTCAGGAGATGGAGCGTGCAGCAGTTCAAGGCTTGGTAGATGCCTATGAGACCCGGCGGTTTACCGAGACCAGGCCAGAGCTTGAGAAAGCCTGAAGGAAGAGTGTCGGATTACGCTACGTAACACTGCGACACACATCACAAACAGACTTCCATGAGCGAAAGCCCTATTCTGAAATTGTGGATTTAAGCAGTATCCCCCATGGCGGAGGAGCCGAGTAGTACCTCCGCCGCCAAATGGGGAAAGTCCGCAGAATTAACGAATTTTTCAGGCACTTTCGTTCTTTCCTTGTTTTTAAGCCAGCTTCTTAGCTGGCTTTTTTCTTTTCTGCTTCCGTTATACTGATGGCAACAATAACCCCAAGACGTTGCCGTAATCATGAAGACCCTCGGAACCGCCTCCGTAGCAGCCCTAAGACAATATGTCCGCGCCGCCAATACCCAAGGCCTGGATACCTCAGCACTGTTCAGCAACGCCGGGCTTGATGCGTCGATTCTCCAGACCGACGACGAGCGTATAAACGGCGAGCAGTTCCAGGCATTCATACGGCTGCTTTGTGAACAAAGCAATAACCTCATCCTCGGCCTTGAAACCGGTGACTTCGTGCAACCGGGGTCCTACAGTGTTCTCGGGTATATCACCATGAGCTCCGCCACGCTGGGAGAAGCAGTAGCTCGTATAGCCCCGTTCGAGAAACTGGTCGGCGACATGGGAACGACGCAAATTGCGGGTAGCGGCGATCACATCAAACTGATCTGGGCCTGCAACTACACCGACCCGGTCGTTCGCCCCCAGATGGTGGACAACGTCTTCGCCTCCTGGATCAACTACGCCCGGTGGCTGGCCGACAACAACGCCGCCTCGCCAGTGGAAGTACACCTCGAACACCCTTCCCCCGGGCCGGAGTTGGAGAGCGCCTACACGGAACGCTGGGGCTGCCCGGTACGTTTTCGTTCCAACGAAGATGCCATTGTTCTGCACAAAGACCTGCTGGGCACTCCCCTACGCCAGCCTGACCCACTGCTGCGAAAAACCCTGGAAGCCCACGCCCTCAGCCAACTGGCCACCCTGGAAACCGACACAGCCCTCACCAACCGGGTTAAACACAGCATTCGCAAACAGTTGATGCACGGCATCACCCGCCAGGACATGGTCGCAGACCATCTGGGTATGACCAGCCGAACGCTGCAGAGAAAACTTAGCCAGGAAGGTGTTTCGTATCAGCAGTTGCTGGACGAGGTAAGACAGGCAATGGCGGAAGATTTTTTGACGAACAGCGAACTGGGCATTCCGGAGATAGCGTTGAGGCTGGGGTACAGCGAAACAACGTCGTTTCACCGAAAGTTCAAAGCAGAGACGGGGAAGACGCCCGGAGAGTTCCGGGCGTCACGGGAGGCCACTTAAAGCTTGCGACCCTTGCCAGCCGCAATCCTCAACCGAAGCGCATTCAGCTTGATAAAGCCTTCAGCATCCTTCTGATCGTAGGCGCCCTGGTCTTCCTCGAAGGTCGCAATCTTCTCATCGAACAGTGAATCGTCAGACTTACGCCCAACCACATCCACGTTGCCCTTGTAGAGCTTCAGGCGCACGGTACCGTTTACATAAGTCTGGGTCTGGTCGATCAGCGCCTGCAGCGCTTCCCGCTCAGGGGACCACCAGTAACCGTTGTAAATCACCTCCGCATAACGCGGCATGATGCTGTCCTTCAGGTGCGCCACTTCGCGGTCCAGGGTGATGGACTCAATCGCACGGTGGGCGCGCAGCATGATGGTGCCGCCCGGAGTTTCGTAACAACCGCGGGATTTCATACCCACATAACGGTTCTCAACAATGTCCAGACGACCAATCCCGTTCTCGCCGGCGACCTTGTTCAGATGTTCAAGCACCTCGTGAGGCTTCATGGCCTGGCCATCAATCGCCACGATATCGCCTTTCTCATAGGTCACTTCGATATAGGAAGGCGTGTCGGGCGCTGCTTCCGGAGACACACTCCAGCGCCACATATCTTCCTCGGCTTCCGCCCAGGGATCTTCCAGGTTGATACCTTCGTAAGAAATATGCAGCAAGTTGGCATCCATGGAGTATGGGCTCTTGCCCTTCTTCTTCTCCACCGGAATGTTGCGCTCGTCGCAATAAGCCAGCAGCTTCTCACGGGAATTCAGATCCCACTCACGCCAGGGTGCAATCACCTTCACACCCGGCTTCAGTGCGTAGGCACCTAACTCGAAACGAACCTGATCATTGCCCTTGCCGGTAGCGCCGTGGGAAATCGCGTCCGCACCGGTTTCGTTGGCAATCTCAATCAAACGACGGGAGATCAGCGGGCGTGCGATGGAGGTACCCAGCAGGTACTCCCCTTCGTAGATGGTGTTGGCGCGGAACATCGGGAACACGTAGTCACGAACGAATTCCTCGCGCAGGTCCTCAATGTAGATTTCCTTCACGCCCAGCGCTTTCGCTTTCTCACGCGCCGGCTCAACTTCCTCGCCCTGGCCGATGTCGGCGGTGAACGTCACCACCTCACACTCATAGGTATCCTGCAACCAGCGAACGATTACCGAGGTATCCAGGCCACCGGAATACGCCAGAACCACCTTTTTAATATCAGACATGCCCTTGCTCCAGACTGAACAGAATGGATGTATCAAAAATAAGGGGCGTATTGTACGGGACAGCGGGGGGAATGGCTATTGGGGCAAGAGTGCGACCTCGTTACTGGCCGCGGATGCCACCGGCAGGGCGCCAGGTGGCATCTTGGATAGAATGCACGGTATTCACACCAGAACGTCGTATTCAGACAGCCTGCTGTTGCTTGGAGGTAGCCTCTTCGCGGATGCCATCCCAGCCGTCTTTGATTGAGCGCAGAAGGTCCGCGACTTCATCAAGCTTAGCGACGTCATTCTTGGCATTCGCTTCAAAAAGGGTCCGCTCCATGTAGTCATAAAGCGATTCCAGGCGCACGGCCAGATCGCCACCTTTCTCGAAATCCAGAAAGCCACGGAGGCCACCGATGATTTCAATCGCTTTGGAAATCAATCGGCCTTTGCCCTCAAAATCCTTCGCCTGCATCCTGGCTTTGGCCATGTTAATGCGTTCCAACGCTCCGTTGTAAAGAAGCTGGATCAGCTTGTGAGGATCGGCATCCGTAATGCTGGTTTGGGCGTTTACGCGTTGGTAAGCCTGTAAACCGTTCATAAGTGACCTCTTTATTCGCTTTTCGTGCAATAAACATCAATTGTTATTGCGATTATTCTGTGGTGCCAGCGCAGCAAGCTGCTGGCTCACAAAGTCCTGTGTACTGTTCAGTTGCGAGATCAATGAATCCGCAGCTGTAAATTGACTCACCAGGCGCTCTCGATAGGCTGTAATTCTCTCTTCCAGCCGAATCTGATTTTCCTGAATTCGCTCCAGATCGCGGTTCAGGCTCTCGGTTCTGGTATCAATTGCACCATCGGCACCGACAAAGTTGGTGATCAGGTCAACCGTACGTTCGCCAACACCTTCAATAAATTGTATCGAGCCTCGACTTCCAGTCTGATCGCCCAATATTTGTACCTGGAGCCCAGACGCAGCACCGCTGTTTTCGCCCAGAAACAGTGTTTGCCCTTCGCCTTCAGCTGTTCTTCCGTCAATGGTACCCGCAACATCGAGGCCATCCGTGCTTGTGGCGGCATCCAATCCAAACGTAGCCGCGCTTTCAGCGGACGACAAGGTGACCGAAGACTCGCTGCCGTAGGTGGAGGAAGAGAAAACCAGCTCATCCCCAGCCCCCAGGCTCACCTGAACGGACCCATCTGACGCGTTCAGCGCGTTGTTGCTATTAAGCTGAGCCTGAATCTCGTCAACCAGATCCTGTGCACTGTTGTAAGTCTGCTGTGTAAGCTGAAGGTTAACGGAGGTATCACCATTAACCAGCAGTGAAAACTCATCATTTGTTCCGTCAATAGTAACGGGAAAAGTGGCTGCGGCATTCCCGGCAAGCGTGCCTTGGGTCGCAGCCTGGGTCACGTTGATATCATAGGTTCCAGGTTCGGTGTTTACACCACTGCGAACAAACTCTACCTGGCTGTCGGTAGCCCTGCCCTGTTCGGCAAACAAGGCCGTGACATCGTCCGGATTAGCCTTTAACTGCGCCATGAACTCTTCGCGGTCAAATTCCAGAGAGCCAGTCTCGAAATTTGTGGTAATACCCACATCCGCCAGACTTCGGACACTTGCGTCTTCAAGCCCGGGAACAACGCGGGTCAGCACTTGGCGGAGTTGGTTCTGAATACCCCGAATAACGCTATCGCCAGTCAGAAGGCTTCCGCTACCGCTCTCTGCATTGAATCCTGCCAGCGCATCAATGGTTTCCTGCAGGCCATTAAATTTCTCGACAAAGCCCTGGACACGGTCTGCTACCGCTCCGAGATCCTGTTCAACCTTAACCGTGGACGTACCAGTGGCAGTCAGATCAAATGTCAAACCATCAATGACGTTCTCAAAACTATTGGTAGAACGGGTAACCTCTACGCCATTGATACTCATCACGGCGTCCGACGCGGCGATTGTCTCATTGAGACCGGCGCCCGCATCCATTGATGTGTTAAACGCAAAACGGGAAAGCCCCTGGGCATCGGTATCCGTGCCGGCGCTGTCGCCCGATACGGAAATACTAACGGCGTTTGCCGTACCGGTTTCGTCTGCCGATAGTACGAGCTGGAAACCACTACCGGTATCGATTACGCCCGCTGAAACCCCTGCATCAGAATCGTTGATCGCGTTTGCCAGGCCCTGCAACGTGTCGTTACTGCTGTCTATAACAATATTGGTGGTGTTGTCACCAACAGAAAGCGTCATTGTTCCCTGGCCAACACTGGTCTTGTCGCGATCCGCGAATACATCACGAGACGCGAGCGCCTGAGCACTGGCGAGACTTGTCACATCGACACTGTAAGTACCGCGGTTAGCCTTGGAGCTGTCCACAGACACAGCAACGTCTTCGTTGGACGACGTTGCAGAAAAGGCTTTGAGATTATCTGGAGCACTCAATTGCCGCATTGGAAGGCGCAGCTCTGTTACTGCACTGCGAAGCGTGCCATAGGCAGAAATCAGCGCCTGGGTGCGCTCGGTTTTCTGAGCCAAACGATTTTCCGTCGGTGCCCGTTCCGCTTGCACCAACTGATCGACCAACTCGGAGGTCAGAACACCAGACCCGATACCCAACGATGATATATTTGCCATAGTATGTGCCTCCTCAGGAGGGCAATTTCCAATGCTATTCCATATATCGGCCTGAAGCGGCAAAACTTTGCCTTTTCTACCGACCAATTTTGTAACCACATGTAAGCAAAACACCGCCGGCCCCTTTCGGGTGCGGCGGTGCTGAACAACCGTTTTCAACGTCAGGCCAAGAGCGGCAAACTCTAGACCTTCGTGTTGAATAACGTCAGCGGTTCATCCTGCTGCAAGTTTTCTGCCAACCTCAACGCAACTTCATCCGGAATTTGCCGAATAACCTCTTGGGTGGACTGATCGACGACCTTGACGATCGTCTGTCCCCGCTCGTTATCCACTTCAAACTGCAAATCCCTCTGGACCGTCTGAACGAAATCGTTCAGTTGAGACACGGCATCATCCAATTTCTCTTTCTGTGCCTCACTGCGCCTTTCGAGCCTCTCAGCTTTCGAAAGTTCCTGAGCCCCGGACAACAACTCCGAACGCTCAGCAAGACCAGGTGATGAAGGTGCAGTCAGGGCGGAGGCATTCCTGCCTTCGGCCTGAGATGACGAAATTGCCCGAGCCGGAGCTTGCTCGCTGGAACGAATCAGCTTCAAATCCGGGCCATTCAGGTTAACGCCATTCATAGCTCACCTCGCTATCCTCATACAGCAGTAAACCGGGGCCCAAAGACCCCGGCCTTGCCGTTATGCCCCTGTTACTGCAGGAGGGACAGAACCTGCTGCGGGCGGGCATTCGCCTGCGCCAGTACAGAGATACCAGCCTGCTGGAGAACCTGAGACTTAGACAGTTTTGCAGTTTCAGCCGCAAAGTCTGCATCCAGGATACGACTGTTGGCGGCACTCAGGTTTTCGGAAGTTGTCGCCAGGTTTGCAATTGTACTCTCGAAGCGGTTCTGGATTGCACCAAGGTCAGCCCGAATAGAGTTCACCCTGGACAACGCCGAGTCTACTACTGCAATCGCAGATGCAGCTCCGTCCTCGCTGCTAATGTCGATCTGTGCGACTGTATTTGCAGAGCCGCTATTAACATCACCTGCTGCACTATTAAAAATCGAGCCGGCATCATCTCCAACGCTTGAGCTCGCTGAAAACGCCTGATCGGCCGACAGTTCAACGGTGCCGGTTACTACAGTGGAATCCGTATTGGTGCCAGTTGTATTCGCTGAAGTCAGATCGATTGCAGTTTGGGCGGTTGTGCCGTCACCAGCACCCGCGACTTCAATTGTATCTCCGTCTGCCGCACCCAGAAAGGTAAGTCCGATGTCTTTACCTGTTGACTGAGAAAGCACAATTTCATTACTGGAGTTAATCTCTGCAGAAACTCCAGTCGTACCTGTCAGACCATTGATTGCATCAGCAAGTGCAGAAAGATCACCGGTAGTCACACTGGCAGTTGCCGTTGCGGACTGACCGCCACTCTCAATCGTCAAGCTTACGGAGCCACCTGCACTCAGGTTTGACAAAGTCGCGGAGGTTGACGCTGTCGCAGAAACACCAGTCGCCCCAGAAATGTCATTGACCTGACCTGCAATCTGCTCAGCCGACTCACCACCAGTCAGACTGAATGAGCCCTGAGCGACAGGGCCGTTGATAGTGACGTCTTGCGCCGCTACCGTGTTTGTGCCTGGAATTGTGGCGTTCGGGTTCGCCGCAGTACCCAAACCAAAGTTGGCATCTTCACTACCGGCTGTCAGGGAATAATTCGCAAGGTCAGTTGTTTTAGCGCTACCTACATCAACCGAGATAGTCTGATTCGCGTTAGCACCCACCTGGAATTTCTGAGCAGTAAAGCTGCCATCCAACAGATTCAAACCATTGAACTGAGTTGTCTCAGCAATTCTCTGCATCTCCTGTTGAAGCTGGTTTACTTCTGACTGAAGCGCAGAGCGATCCGACGAGGAGTTAGTAGAGTTCGCCGACTGAATGGACAGATCCCGGATACGCTGCAGAATGTTGGTCGTTTCTTCTAAAGCACCTTCAGCCGTCTGTGCCAGAGAAATACCGTCATTCGCGTTGCGCTGAGCCACATTCAACCCAGAAATCTGAGACTGGAAGCGGGTGGAAATCGCAAGACCTGCCGCATCATCTTTAGCGGAGTTGATGCGAAGACCGGAAGACAGGCGCTGCAAGGCTTGGTCAGAAAGGCTTTGCGATTTGCCCAACTGGTTCTGAGCTGACAGTGACGCAACGTTAGTGTTAATACCGAGAGCCATATTGCTTCTCCTTCGACATATGTCGTTATTTCATGGAAAAGGAATGGCGCCCATTTTCAGTTTGGGAGCGCCTCCCTGTTATTGCGCTTAACGGCGCCCCCGTCCGTACCTTTAGAAAAAATTAACGGTATTTTGTAAGGGAATGTAAAAGCGGCAATAGTCTTCCTTATACCGCTACATGTTGACGATTGGACTCATGCTCCAGACTTCAAAACAGACTAATAAAACCAATACCAATCAATGCTTTACAAAAAAAACTCCGAAACTGGCACAACCTTCGCTTACCTCCCTGCAAAACGGCAATTAAATGAACTTCCGCCGGCAAGGCGTCCATTTTGATCGGGCACCGGGTTACCGGCATCTCTGAGCAGGGAGAAATGTTATGCCTCAGATCATCAACACCAATATCGCGTCGCTGAATGCTCAGCGAAACCTGAACACTTCACAGGAAGACTCCAACGTTGCCCTGCAGCGGCTGTCATCCGGCCTGCGCATCAACTCCGCCAAGGACGATGCCGCCGGGCTTGCCATCTCTGAGCGATTCACATCGCAGATCAAAGGCCTCAACCAGGCCATTCGAAACGCCAACGACGGTATTTCTCTGGCTCAGACTGCTGAAGGCGCGCTGGGCGAATCCGGGAACATCCTGCAGCGCATTCGGGAACTGGCGGTACAATCCGCCAACGCAACGAACTCCGCATCTGACAGGAAGGCCCTGCAGTCCGAAGTAAACCAGCTAAAAGGCGAGCTGGAGCGCATTGCCACCACCACCGAGTTCAACGGGCTGAAACTCCTGGACGGCACCTTCCAGGCCCAAAAATTCCAGGCTGGCGCCAATGAAAACCAGAGCATCGCCGTTTCCATCGAAGGCGCCCGAACCGCCGACCTGGCCAACAACACGCTCGACGCGGCCAACGCAACCCTGAACCAGGGCACCGGTTCAACAACGGCAGCGAATGCGACGTTACCCGCACAAAACACGATCGCCACGCAGAATCTCACCATTTCCAGCTCGCTGGACAGCCAGGTGGTGCCCATTACAGCAGGTGACACGGCAGAAGACATCGCCGCAGCCATCAACGACATTGGTGCCACGACGGGTGTGAACGCGACGGCAAGAACATCGGCGACCCTGAGCAACACCGCTACCACGCCAATCGCCGTGCCTCAAACCGTGTCGCTCACCCTTTCCAATGGGAGCAGCTCAGCGACCATTTCCGCGCAGATCACCGATGCAAACGACCTCTCAGCGATTGCACGTGAGGTGAACGCCGCGTCTGGCAAGACCGGCATTACCGCGGAAGTTGCTAACGACGGCAGTATCACGCTGATTCAGGAACAGGGTAAAGACATCACTATCGAAGACTTTACCGCTGCCGGCTCTCAACAGTTGGCGGTACAGGGTAGCGGCGACCCGAGCGCCATCGAACTGACAAGTGGTGGAGCTAATGCCACACGGGTTGCCGGCGAATTGACGCTGGACTCGTCCGTTAGCTTCGCCGCGACGTCTGACGCCACCCTGGCCGCAGGCAGCGTCCTGAACAGTGCGCAGAATACCGCTGCCGGCTCTACGCCTGAAGAAGTGGCAGGTATCGATATAAGCACCGTTGACGGCGCCACCAGCGCACTCGCAGTTGTGGACGCGGCATTGGAAACCATCAGTGGCATTCGTGCCGACCTGGGCGCCGCCCAGAATCGACTCGAGTCGACCATTGCCAACCTGAGCACGACCTCTGAGAACCTGTCGGCCGCGCGCTCACGGATTCGTGATGCAGACTTTGCCGCTGAATCCGCAGAACTCGCCCGCACCCAGGTGCTGCAGCAGGCCGGCTTGTCGGTATTGGCCCAGGCCAACGCAAGGCCACAGCAGGTTCTGCAGTTGCTGCAGGGTTAATCGGGTTTCGTCACAGAGTCAAAGGGGTAGCCCCATGCAAGCACAGCACAACATCCATGCCACAGACGCACAAAAAGCCCACATTGCGCGGCTACTGCTGCAGGCAAACCTGGCTTATGCCGAGTCAAACAGCCCGACATCGCTGGTTCAGCGTCTCAAGGCGCGGCAGGAATGCCGTGACTACCTGAATGAGGTTCTGGCGCAGGAACCCGGTAACGCAGGCGCGCTGGGCTTGATGGGGCGTGTGGAAATGGACGAAGGGGCACTTGATAAGGCACACACCCTGTTCACGGACAGCCTGAGCCATGACCCGGCACAGCCCCAGCAGTTCACCAACCTGGGCTACTGGGCAATCAAGTCCGAGCGCCCGGCCCTGGCGGAGCAGTATTTCATCCAGGCCCTGGAAATGGACCGGCAATCCGCCGCCGCTTTCGGCGGAGTCGCCCATGCCAAGCGCCTGCAGGGCCAGTTCGACGTAGCCTATCTGCACTACCGCAAGCTGCTGGAAATGGGCCTGGAATGGCCGTCTATCTATAGTGGCATGCTGACTTGTGCGGAGCATCTGGATGTGAACAGGGCTGACACCAAATTGGCCCGCGACGCTATCCTTCTGCTGCGACATGACGGCCTGCCCCACCAGGAAATCGGCCGTTTCGTAGGCGCCATCATCCGCCAGCAATACGATCTGGAAAACCCGAATGCCCAAGTGGCTCTGGACGCCGCCAGCGAGGACGAACTGCTGATCCTGGCACTGGAAAAAACCCTGATGCCAGACCCAGCCGTGGAAGAGCTGGCCACCCTGCTGCGCCGGGCGATTATCGCGGAAGTCGCACAGACTGTTGAACTGCGGGACGAACTTCAACCGCTGGCGCTGGCCCTGGCGGTCTACGCCGATCGCACCGGTTACGCCCTGACCGCGGAGGACGACGAAGAACGGCTGGCCTCAGCCATCAACGACAGCATTTGCGCCCAACTTGCCATGGGCGAGCAACAGGATGGCATGATCGGTTCGCTGATCATCAGTGCCATGTACGGCGCTCTGTTCCATCAGAAGTATGCTGTACACCTTGGCCGCTGGAACCTGGTGGACTGGCCGGTTGCCATGCAGGGGATGATGGCCGCGAGCTACTATAACCGCGCGTCGGAAGAGGCCATCAAACAGAATTTCGACGAGAAATCAGCCGAGCTTTGTCTGGAGAAAACCGATGTGCCCCAGGCCTGGCCCAACTGGTCGAAACTTGCCTATCGCTCCGAAACCAGCCTGAAAGCCATAATGGCGACCGAGCTGGGCATGAGTACCGAGCAATTGCCGGAAACGATCCGAATCATGGTGTGTGGCGCCCAGTCCGGCCAGCGCGCCATGGAACTGGCGCACTACCTGAAAGACGTGGAAGTAATCGCCGTGGATGAATCCCTGGCCAACGTTGCCAAGGCAACGCGACTCGCGGGCGAGATGGGCATCAGCAACATCGTGTTCTGGCCCTGGTCCATCGCCCAGCAATTCGTCGCCGATGACCACAAGGTGCACTGGATCGAAATCGGGCGCCTGCCGTCAACAAGCATGACCGAGGTGTCCCTCGCAGCCCTGGTGAGTTCAGCGACCGGCAACGGTGCTGTTGTCCATATGCACACCGCCGTCAACGAACAGACCGATGGCGACAAACAGATCCGCCGCCTGATCTCCCAACACGACCTCAAACCGACACGTACGGCCCTGCGTCAACTCCGACGGATGGTACTGACCAATCGGCAGGATCCGATGTGGCAATCCTTGGTTGCCGAAACCGACTTCTACGGCCTGGGTGGCTGCCGCGACCGTTGGTTCAGTGAGCAGGATTCCAGGCAGCTAAAAGAGCTGATGGCGCTGCTCAGCAACGAAGTGGACTGGAAACTGGCAAAAGCCCGGGACACCGACGGCCACAGCCTCGCCACCAAGCCTGTACAGAAACAGATCCAGGCTGAGGCTCTGGGAAGCGAGGTGCAAAGCTTGATGGGTCAAGGCCTGTCCGTGTACTTCCAGCGCCGGCGCTAGACGTAAGGAATCAGGGATTCACCATAGAGGTGAAGCTCTTCCAGAACATGCCGCTTTTCCGGCGTAAGCTCCGGATCAGCGGCAAGATTCTGCAAAATCTTGAAGAACTCCTCCAGAGACCGCCACCCTTTCTTGGGCTGCATCAGCCGCTGCTGACGAAAGACTTCCCACTTCTCCTGCTCTTCGGATATCAGCGTATTGGGGTAATTCCTGGCGCGATAGCGAAACACCATTTCTTCCAGACGACCATCCTCAAACCGTACTTCCTGCTCTCCCAGGGTTTCTACCGGCTGTTGCAATAGCCAGTTGAGCTTCTCGCGGTCGGTTTTGCTGATAAAACCGCCAGCGTAAAGCTGTTCGTCCGGATCCGTCAGGTCACCTTCATGGGGGTGATCGAAGGCCTGAGCGATTCGGGCTGGCAGATCCGGCGCCTTGCGCAAAATGGCCAGGTGCTCACGCAGCTTGTCGCCGTCCAGTTCCAGCTCGGCAAGCCGCTCCTCAGAGAGGGATTTCAGCATGGTGGCGGGGGCCAGTACCGGGCACTTGTTCAGTTGCACGCCTTTGAGTGGAAAACGGCTGGTGCCCTCCCCTAACTCCGCCTGGGAAGTAAATACCCGCTCACGGATCTGCTCAGGCGTAGCGTGAATCAACTCGCTTGGGTCTTCGCGCAGGTCGTACACGATCACCAGGTTCTTGTTGGTGGGGTGATCAGCCAATGGCGCCACCATTGCGCAGCAACCACGGGTGGCCGGGTACTTTGCGGAAATGTGGAACACTGGCTTCATACTGGCAGTATCCAGCATGGCGCGGGCGGAGTGCTTGTCCTTGTTTTGCAGCACAAACTCAAACAGCTTTGGCTGCTTTTCCTTGATCAGCTTTGCCACCGCGATGGTAGCCTCTACATCCGACAGAGCATCGTGAGCGGCTTCATGGGCAATGCCGTTGGCGACCGTGAGTTCTTCCAACTTGAAACTGGGGCTGCCGTCTTCCTTCTTTGGCCATTGAATACCCTCTGGTCGCAACGCGTAGGTCAGGCGCACCATGTCGATGATATCCCAGCGGGAATTGCCGTTCTGCCATTCTCTGGCATAAGGGTCACGAAGGTTACGGTACAGGGTATGGCGGGACACTTCGTCATCGAAGCGCAGGCTATTGTAACCCACGGCGCAAGTGCCGGGCTGGCTGAAGGCCTCGTTGACCTGTGCGATAAACTCCGCCTCGGGAAAACCGTCTTCCAATGCCTTTTGTGGGGTAATGCCGGTAATCAGGCAGGCTTCTGGCGAGGGCACGTAGTCGTCAGCCGGTGCGCAGTAGATAATCAGCGGGTCTTCGATGATGTTCAGATCTGCATCGGTGCGCACCCCGGCAAACTGGGAGGGACGATCGTGTACGGGGTCGACACCAAAGGTTTCGTAGTCGTGCCAGTAGAAAGAACGGATCACCGAGAGAACTCCTGCATTGCGTGAATCGGTCGAATGCAGGGTAGTGTAATCAAAACATCCCGGTACCGCGATCCACGTAATGCGTGCGCTCCCGCTGAACACCGTTCTGCAGTGTCTGCATGTCCAGCGTCATGCTGGTGGGCAGATTCAGGAACACGCCTTCAGGCCCCTGAATGGCGCCAGGGCCTCCCAGGTCCTGCCAGTCCACAGACTCACGCTGGAACGCCAGGAACAGGTCTTCCGTAAAGCCAACCGTGCCATCGCCATTGTCCACACCAATATCCATGGACAGCAGATTGGTCAGCGGCACACATTGACTGCAGGTTCCGTCTTCACCCGCCAGACCGATCTGGGTTGCTCGGTGATTGGTGGCCACTCCTGCATCATCGAACAGCATGGCGTCCACCGGGTTGCCGTCTGCATCGTTGATTTTCAGGTTCAGGTTGCCACTGAAGCTGGCGATCTCGCCAGAAAGCGTGCCCCGAGCCTGGTTCAGACCAAAGCGGAAACCGGAGAGCTGACCATCCCGTTCAGCCAGTTCAAGATAGGGTTCAACACCCTCAAACGGAACCACCTCGTCCACGTTGTAGGTGTTGCCGTCGATCTGGACACGAGTGTCGTCGCGCACGTAGTGGCCGAGCGCGAAATTCTTGATATCGAGATCGGCGCCAGAATCATCCCCGCCCATCACCACACCATCGGCGTTCAGCCGGGTTTCTGCGTCCACGCCCAGTGTCACGCGGGTAAACCGGTGGTTTACTCCATCCACATGATCCACCGTCATCATTGCCTGCCCTTGCACCTGGCTCATTTCCTGTTCGGAAATAGGCTCCAACTCTGCCAGGGCAACAGGCGACATACCCAGACAGATGGTGAGAGGGACAGCATACCAACAAGCATCCTGTCTCATAGTGTTGTGTCTCTGAATCAATTCTTATTATGACCGCAGGAGCACTATATACCAGGCTGCCGAGCCAATAGAGTGAGATAGTTCACAGGGCATAGAATTCACTTCAGGCACTGCTATACTGGGGTTAAATAATAAACGGAGCCCCCATGACCACCCGCGTTCTTATCTGCGACGATTCCTCTCTCGCCCGAAAACAAATGGCGCGCGCTTTACCCAAAAACTGGAACGCTGAAGTTACCTTCGCATTTGATGGCCGCAATGCTCTGGAAAAGCTCCGCGCCGGTGCCGGCGAATTGCTGTTTCTGGACCTCAATATGCCGGAAATGGATGGCTACGAGGTTCTGGACGCCATCAGGAAAGAGGATCTCCCCGTGTTGACGATCGTCGTTTCCGGCGACATCCAACCAGAAGCGCGGGCTCGAGTCCGCAAGCTCGGCGCCATCGAATTCATAAAAAAGCCTACGGACACCGACCTGGTTTTAAAGCTGCTGCAGGACTACGGTTTTCTGCGCCTTGAGGATCTGGTTGAAGAACACGAGCAGAGCGCTGCGTCCGATACCACCAACACCACTTCAACCAGCGCACCGATTAGCCTGAACGACTATCTCCAGGAGATCGCCAACGTTGCCATGGGCCGTTCGTCCGACTTGCTGGCAAGGCTGCTGCGGGTATTCGTCAAACAGCCCATCCCCCGGGTGGAAATGATTGCTCGCTCGGAGCTCAGCATGGCGATTTCGGCCGCCCAGGCGGACAGCAACTACTCCGCTGTCTGCCAGGGATTCACCGGCGCTGGTATTGCGGGGGAAGCCCTTCTGTTGTTTGCCGATGCCAGCTTCAACGATATGGCCGAACTGCTCCATTACGAGGACATGGACACCGAAAGCATTCAGGTAGAGGTGCTCATGGACATGTCCAGCATCCTGTTTGGCGCCTTCCTCAAAGGCATTGGCGACCAGCTGGATCTCAAACTCGGTCTTGGTCACCCAACCGTCCTGGGCCAGCATCGACAGATCGGAGACCTGCTAGAGCACCACAGTACTCGCCACGAAAAGCTGCTGTGTATTGAAATCAGCTATGAACTGGAAGACCGGGAGATCAGTTGCGACATGCTGGTACTGCTGACAGAAGATTCAGTGCCCTTCCTTGAACAACGACTACAGTACCTGGTGGATTAACCATGGCCATTAAAGAGATCGGAGCAAGCACCTTCCACTGGCTGGTGGACATGCTGGAATCGGTGGAAGTCGGCCTGGTGGTTCTGGACCTGGACTTCCGCGTGCAGGCCTGGAATGGCTTCATGGAACACCATAGCGGCATCACCGCCAGCAAGATTCGCGAGCAGGTTCTGTTTGACGTGTTCCCGGACATCCCCAAAGCATGGCTGACCCGCAAGGTCGACTCAGTCGCCATGCTAAACACCCGGGCATTCACCTCCTGGGAACAGCGCCCTTACCTGTTCCGCTTTCGCAACACGCGCCCGATAACCGGCACGGAAGACTTCATGTACCAGAATCTGACCATCAGCCCTCTCTCCGGGCCAGACGGCCAGGTCGAGAAAATCTGCCTGATGGTCTACGACGTCACCGACATCGCCACTAGCAAACGGGCACTGGAAACCGCCAACGAACAACTGGCCAAGCTGAGCATGACCGACCGCCTGACCGGCCTGCTCAACCGTGGTACCTGGGAAAACCTGATCGACGCCGAATACGAACGCTACCGCCGTTATGGTCACAACACCTGCCTGATCATGTTCGACATAGACCACTTCAAAGCGGTGAACGATACCTACGGCCACCTGGCGGGTGACGAAGTCATCAAGTACACCGCCAAGGTTATGAAAGACAACCTGCGCCAGTCCGACAGCCCCGGCCGCTACGGTGGCGAGGAGTTCGGCATCATCCTGCCGGAAACCGATGCCGAAGGCGCCAGGGTGATTTGCGAGCGCATAAGGGAGGCCATACAGAACAGCACGGTTCAAACCACGGCAGCACCGATCCAGTACACCGTCAGCATTGGCATCGCTCCCTTAACGGATAGGCCGGAGAATCATATGCAGTGGTTACAGCAGGCGGATGAAGCGTTGTACGCCGCCAAGGAAGGGGGAAGAAACCGGGTGGTGGTATTCGGGGAGCAATCGTAGGTCGGATTACGCAAAGCCGTAATCCGACACCACGTTAAAAACGACTCAATCAGTCCTGCTGCCAGCTCTGCACAGTTTCTTTTCCATGCTTCTGACGCCACTCGTTCAATACCTTGTGGTTCCCACCACGCGTCTTGACCACTTCACCGGTGTTCGGGTTCTTGTAGGTCTTCATGGGGCGTTTGGGGCGGCTGCCGCTGGCTGTGTCGGCCTTGGCTCCTGAAATGGACGGATCAATGGCGCCCAGAATCTGCAGAACGTCTTTTGGCGACTTGTCATACTTCTTCATCAGGTCGCGAACCTTGTTTTCAAACTCAAGCTCGCTTTTCAGCGCCTGGTCCTGCTCCAGTTTCGCCAGTTCTTCAGAGAGCTTTTCCATAAGCTGTTTTTTCTGGTAGTAATCGTTAATCTTTGCCATGGATACAAACCCTTATTTAATTAACTGCTATTGATTTGCCGATATTCGAAGGCCGCAATTAGTTCAGACAACCAAGCACGGAACCTGCGAATGGATAATTTTTGAATATGACGGTTATGACTGAAAGTCACGAGAAATAGTAATCCATAAAACAGACCATGGCAAAATAATTCATTTACGGAAAAGTAACCCAAAAAAAACCAGCCCGCAGGCTGGCTTTTTTACTTAAATAGCCAAAGCGTTTATAAACGCAAATCAGCTTCACCCAGTGGCAATACACCTTTCAGATCAAACAAAACCCCATTGTCTTTCATATACTCGCGTAGATTATGGGACGAACGCGCCACATACTCCCTATGCGGAACCGCCAGAAGTAACGCATCGTACTGGGTTTTCTCCGGATTCTGGTTCAATGTAATTCCGTATTCGTGCTCAGCCTCTTCATTGTCGGCCCAGCAATCCGTTACATCCACCTTGCAACCAAATTCAGACAACTCCTTAACCACATCAATAACGCGAGTATTACGTAAATCGGGGCAGTTCTCCTTAAAAGTAAAGCCCATGATCAACACCCGAGCGTTGGCAACCGTATGCCCGGCCTTGATCATCGCCTTCACCAATTCAGACGCTGCATACGGGCCCATGTTGTCGTTGACGCGGCGGCCAGACAGGATAATTTCCGGATGATAGCCAATGGCCTGGGCCTTGTGAGTCAGATAGTAAGGGTCCACGCCAATACAGTGCCCGCCAACCAATCCCGGTTTGAACGGGAGGAAATTCCACTTGGTCGATGCGGCAGCAATCACTTCGTGAGTATCAATTTTAAGCTTGGAAAAAATCATTGATAACTCATTCATTAGCGCAATGTTCAAATCACGCTGGGTATTCTCAATCACCTTGGCAGCCTCGGCCACCTTAATGGAACTGGCCTTGTGAGTACCAGCGGTAATAATACCGGCATAAATCGCGTCCACTTCATCGGCGATGGCCGGCGTAGAGCCGGAAGTTACCTTTTTAATGGTGGTAACACGATGTTCTTTATCACCCGGGTTAATCCGCTCGGGGCTGTAACCGGCGTGGAAGTCCTGATTGAAAACAAGACCAGATACTTTTTCCAGAATGGGAACGCAGACTTCTTCCGTTGCCCCCGGATAAACCGTGGACTCATAAATAACAATATCGCCACGCTTGAGCACGCTCCCCACACTCTCACTGGCTTTTACCAGCGGTGTTAAGTCCGGGGATTTGAACTCATCAATTGGTGTGGGCACAGTCACAATATAGATCTGGCAATCGCGAATACCGTCCAGGGAGTCGGCAAACGACAACCCTTTTGAAGCCGCCAGCTCTTCGCGGGAAACCTCACGGGTAAAATCCACGCCATCTTTTAGTTCGGCTATTCGCTTTACGTTGATATCAAAACCAACAACGTCCCGCTTTTCCCCAAATGCGGCGGCCAAAGGCAAACCGACATATCCCAGGCCGACGACGGCGATCTTTTTCATGATTCCAACAATCCTTTAATAACAAATAACTGGTTTACGCCAAACCTGGGATCATTATCCCCGTTAGTCCGGCGGAATGAAATTGGCTTTTCAACGATTCTTTGGCTTTCGCATCACCATGCACAATCCTGATCTCCGTTGGTGGCGACTCAATTCCGCTTACGAACCGCAGCAAATCCGATTGCCCCGCATGGGCGGAGTAACCACCCACTTGATGAACCCGGGCGCGAATATCGTAACGCTGGCCGTCAAACTCCACCCAGCCACCACGAGGCCCATAGGCGAGAATATCCCTGCCCGGCGTACCCTTGGCCTGATAGCCCACGAACAACACATCGTTGCGTTCATCCGCCAGCATGGCCTTCAGGTAGTTCACCACCCTGCCCCCTGCACACATGCCAGAGCCAGCAAGCACCACGCAGGGGCGGTGTGACTTTGCCAGATAATCCACGGCATTGAGGTGGTCTTCATGGCTGTTGATCAGCGTGAGTTGTTCGAACGAGAGCGGGTGCCTGCCCTGACTGACCAATTCGGTGGCTTCAGCGTCCCAGAAAGGCTTTAGGTCCCGGTAGATACGGGTAAAAGTGGCGGCCAGAGGCGAGTCCACAACGATCTCGAGATCCCGCCAAGGCAAGTCCGGCCCGACTTCATCGCTGCCGAACTCATGAATCAGACTTTCAAGTTCATACAGCAGATCCTGCGTACGCCCAATGCTGAACGCCGGCACCAGAACCATCCCGCCGTCCTCAAGGGCGTGCTCCAGCACCGCCTTGAGACGATAACGACGCTCTTCCCGGCTCTCGTGGTCCTTATCGCCGTAGGTGCTTTCAATCACCAACCTATCAGCACGCTCCGGCGGCTGTGGCTCAGGCAACAGTGGCGCATGGGAAGCCCCAAGGTCACCACTGAACACGACACGCTCGAACTCGCCATCGCTCTCCGCTTCGCACTCCACATAAGCCGAACCAAGAATATGCCCGGCCCTCTGCAACCGAACGGAAAGCGACTCATCCTTGCCATCGAACACCGAATGCCATTGCTCGTAGGGCACCGGCACAAGACGGGATCGAATCAACCCAAGCACCCTCTCAATCAGGGCTCGGTCCCGGGTGAAGCCAATCTTCAGGGCATCCTCAAGAATCTCCGGCAACATAATGGCCGATGGCTCCGAACAGATAATCGGCCCGTCAAACCCGGCAGCCAGAAGATAGGGAATGCGACCGACGTGGTCGATGTGCACATGGGTGACCACCAGCGCACGGATATGGCTAATGGAGAAATCAACGGCGAGATTCGACGCACTCGCGCCGTTACCGGCTTCCGCGCCCTGGAACAGGCCGCAATCAATCAGAATGCCGGAACGGCCAACGACCAACTCGTGGCAAGAACCGGTTACACCTGACACCGCTCCGTGGTGTTTTATATCGATCATTCAACACATCCTTGTTATTCACAATTCGCTTTCTGCCAGTATATTCCCAAACAGCTCAAAACCCCCAGACAAACGGGATCAAACCGATAGCAGTTGAGCCTACGAGCAGGCTCAACGGAAAGCCCAAACGCACGTAATCCATGAACTGGTAGCGGCCGGGGCCATAAACCATGAGATTGGTCTGATAACCCAGAGGCGTAATAAACGACGCCGAAGCAGCGAACATCACGGCCACGGCAAACGGCAGGAAATGAACGCCTAATTGTTCAGACACCGCCAACGCAATCGGAAACATCAGCACCGCTGCCGCGTTGTTGGTGATAGCTTCGGTAAAGGCAGCGGTGAGGATATACACCAACGCCAGAGCGAGCCAAGGCGTGAGCGGGCCGAACAGGCCCAGCAGGCTGGCGGCTACCCACTCGGCCCCACCGGTTTCCGTCATGGCATTGCCTAGCGCAAAAGAGGCCGAAATCACCACCAGTACTGGCAAATCCACACTCCGGCGGGCACGGCTGGCCGTAATGCACCCAGTGACAATCATTGCGCCCGCGGCCAGGAAGGCCGCCTCTATAATCTGTAATAGCCCGGTAGCACTGGCCACAACCATCAACAACAAGATTCCCAGCGCCCGGGGCGCCCGGTGAAAATCCGGTGGCGTGGAATCGTTCAGGGCGCTGACCAACAAAAAGTCCCGGCGGAAGCGGTACTGCTCTACAAATTGGTGGCTGGCCTCCAATAAAAGGGTATCGCCCATCCGGAAGGTGATATCCCCCAGTTTACCAGGCACCCTACTCCCCTCACGCGAAACTGAGAGAATCGCGGCGTTAAAGCGAGTACGGAAACGGCTTTCCCGCACGGTCTTCCCCAGAGCCGTGAATTCCTGTCCCAGCACCACTTCCACCAGGCAGCGCTGATGGTTCGCCAGATCCAGCTTCTGGATACTGGCATGGGCTGGTTTCAGGCCTTGAATCCGACGCAATTCACTGGCGCATTCCGGCGCGCCCACAAAATACAACTTATCCCCCGGCTGCAGCATCCGATCCGGCTCTACTGCCGTAATCAGCCGGCCACCCCGGTCAATCTCCGTCAGGTAACCATAGTTGAGCGCACGTAAACCCGCTTGGGCCACGGTTTTGCCCACCAATGGGCCTTCCGCGTCCACTTCCACTTCTACGCCGTATTCCCGAACCTGCTCCAGCTCTTCTCGCATGCCGCCACGGTCGGGCAGTATCCGGGAGGCCACCAACACCAGATAGCAACCGCCCACCAACAATAGCGGCACCCCCACCCAGGCCAACTCAAATAACCCCAGATGAACCCCCAGGCGCGCCTGCAGCATACCGTCCACCACCAGGTTGGTACTGGTGCCAATCAACGTGCAGGTACCGCCCAGAATGGCGGCGTAGCTCAAGGGTAAGAGAAGGCGGGAGGAAGGAATACCCAGGCGTTGGGCCCAGTCCTGGATGGCGGGGATGAACATGGCAACAACGGCCGTATTATTCATAAAACCACTGAGGATACCGGTCGGCGCCAGCATCCGAAGTTGCGCGCCTTTTTCGGTCTTCGGATGCCCGAGTAGCAAACGGGCAATCCACTGCACGGCGCCCGTTTCTTTCAGGCCGGCAGCCACCACATAGAGCGTCGCGATGGTAATCACACCCGGGTTTGCGAACCCTGCCAACGCATCCGCCGGCCCCAGAATGCCGGTAATCAACAGGAACGCCAGGGCCGCCATCAGCACCAGATCGGCAGACACTCGTGTAACCACCAATGCTGCCAGAACCGAGAACAAGGTAAGCAGGGTAACAATGGCTTCCCACGCCATAGGCGCTTACGCTCCGGTGGCTTGTGGTGACGCAAAGATCAATTGCCGGTCCAGAAGGTAGCTGATCAAGCGGTTCACACAATCATCCACTGACATCTGCGACGTATCCAGGCGCACTTCCGGGCGCTCGGGCGCCTCATAGGGGGAATCGATACCCGTAAAGTGTTTGATTTTGCCCGCCCTGGCTTTTTCATAAAGACCCTTTGGATCCCGCTCTTCACACGTCTGAAGCGGGGTATCCATGAACACCTCAATGAACTCACCCGCCGGAAACAGGTTACGCACCAAGCGCCTGTCGGTGGTAAAGGGGGAAATGAACGCACTGAGCACAATCATCCCAGCATCTGTGAACAGCTTACTCACCTCACCTATACGACGAATATTCTCAACCCGGTCCTCATCGGAAAAGCCAAGATCTTTGTTCAGACCATGGCGCACGTTGTCTCCATCCAACAGAAAGGTGTGGTAACCGCGCTCAAACAGAGCCACGTCCAGCGCATTGGCAATAGTGGACTTGCCGGAACCACTCAGGCCCGTAAACCACAACAGGCACGGGCTCTGGTTCTTGATGGAAGCGCGATCAGCACGGGTGACTTTCTGGTGATGCCAGACGATATTTTCAGACATGAAACAGCAACCTTGCTCTTGAAACTTGTTTTTCCTACACCGATAACCGGTGCACTTTATCACCCTGGCGGTCCGCAGCCACCACATCGGACTGCCCATTGCACCACACCAGATCCTCCAGATTGCCGTTGGGTGCATACCCCGTTTTGGCATTCTTCAACACTTCGACAATCGCACCACAATCAAAGGCTTGGCTGGCCCGCTGCAACTGACTGAGGAAGTCTTCTACCTGCTCCCAGGGAAGATAAACTTCCCGTGCCATCATGATTCGTGGGTGCGAAGTACCTTGCGGATCGTCACCAATCAACAGTTCTTCATACAGCTTTTCCCCAGGGCGAAGGCCGCTAAAGGTCACCTCAATATCACCTGCGGGATTGCTTTCCGTTTTCTCTTCCAGCCCCATGAGGTGAATCATCTTGCGGGCCAGGTCCGCAATCTTCACCGGCTCGCCCATATCCAACACAAACACCTCGCCACCCAAGCCAATACTGCCGGCCTGGAGAACCAGTTGGCTGGCTTCAGGAATGGTCATGAAGTACCGGATAATGTCCGGATGGGTAACGGTAACCGGGCCACCATCGCGAATCTGATCCCGGAAAAGCGGAACTACGGAGCCAGAAGAACCAAGCACGTTGCCGAAACGCACCATGGAGAACACCGTCTTTTTCTGCCGCTGTGCCAACGCCTGCAGCACCAGTTCCGCCAACCGCTTGCTGGCCCCCATCACATTGGTGGGACGAACCGCCTTGTCCGTGGAAATCAGCACAAAACGCTCAACACCGGCTGCAATCGCCGCTTCCGCCGTGTGCCATGTGCCAAATACATTGTTCTGCACACCCTCGATCACATTGTGCTCAACCAGCGGCACATGCTTGTAAGCGGCGGCATGGTAAACCGTCTGCACACCGAACGCCCGCATCGCCGATTCACACCGGCGGCGGTGGCTCACATTGCCAAGCAGTGGGTGTAGCTCTACATCAAGCCCCTCGATGCGGTTAATGACACTCAGTTCCCGCTCAATGGCGTACAGGGAAAACTCTGACTGATCAAAAAGAACCAAAACACGCGGGCGATGGCGAATAATCTGGCGGCACAGCTCAGAACCAATCGAACCACCTGCACCAGTCACCATCACGGATTTTTGATACAGACTCTTGGCAACAACAGCCGAATCCGGCCGAACCGGATCCCGCCCCAACAGATCCTCAATCTCCAGATCTCGAATGTCATTAATCCGAGCCTGGCCAGCCACCAACTCAGACATGGAGGGAACGGTCTGAACAGGAATAGACAACGGCTCCAGTTGTTTCAGCAGTTTCTTGCGGTCAACCTGTGAATGCTCATCCAGTGCCAGCAATATCCGCTGCACACGGTGCTTAGGCATATGCTTGGCGATGTGATTAATGCTGACGACGGGCAAGCCATTGATCATGGACTTGTGGTTGGCCCGGTCAAACGTCACAAACACCACCGGCCGGTACTCCGTGCCCTGCTCCAGCGCAGACGCCAATTGCATGCCGGTTTCGCCCGCACCGACAATGGCAACGGCTTCCTTCGCCATCTGCTTGGGGTGGTTTACGATCATCCGCACACCCATACGGGTGCCGCTTACAAAAAGGAAAGCCAGGGCACCATAAATGATGGGCACAGAACGGGGCACGAACACCTGCAACAGATAGCCCAAAACAATCAGGGTGGTTGCAGAAGCCACCACCCCGTAGATGATGGTCAGAAAAGCCCTGTCCCCAAGATAGCGGATAACTGCCCGATACAATCCGAGGCGAATGAACACCGCAATCGTAAACACCACCGTAATCGCTGCCACCGTCAACTGCTCCTGGGTTGGCAACCACAGGTGCTGCTCCAATCGCAGCGAAAATGCGGCCCAGATGGCAAAAAACAGAACAAACGCATCTGAAAGTACAGAGACTACCCGCTTCTGGAACCGGGGAAGGTTCAGAAAGGCCTTAACAACAGGATTACTGCCCGAGTGTTTATTCCGTTTATCCCCGTTCACAAGATATCTCCCTCACCATACGGAGTGAAATGCCCAACAGCCACCCACGGGCCTGATCCCAAATCAGAAAACCACCCCTCTTCAAAAAATGACGAACCCAGCATCGAGTATAGGAGGGAGTTGCAATAATCGCGGAATTAAACATTTGAAACCCATCAGACCCAAAACTGAGGCAATTCAACATTGCGTCACGTCGCAAAACCATTATCGACCCACCAACCGCCCCACGATCTCTTTAATCGCCCGGCTGCTCCCATCCAACGCATCGGTGCTCGGCAACCAGTTGCGCCAGGCCGGGATGGCTTGCACCTCGTGATCCGTCGCAGCCGGAATCACCTCCAACCCCTGGGCCTCAAACAGCGCTTTGGAACGAGGCATGTGTATAGCAGAGGTTACCAGCAAAATACGATCAATCCCTCGCCTTGCAAGAATATCCGCGGTAAAGACCGCATTCTGAGAGGTATTCCGGCTACGCTCTTCCAGCACCATGGCAGAATCAGGCACACCCAGTGCACTCATAAACCGGCGCATGGCCTCGGCGGAAGAGGTCGCCCGATATTGCGGATCATGCCCGCCGGTCAGGATCAGCAACGGAGCCTTACCGTCTTGATACAACCGAGCACCGTGCCATTCCCGGTCCGAGGCTGCGCTAAGATTCGGGTATTGCTCACCGTAACTCAGGGGCGACGTGCCCCCGCCCAGCACCACAATCGCCCCCGCTTCCGGCATGGCGCTAACATTCACCGCCGGGTGCTGATTTTCCAGGTAACCGCGTATCGCATTGCTGGTCACCGGCAAAGACCAGATCAACAGCCAAGCAACGGACACCATCCCGAGACCAAAAGCCAAACGGTGTCGGCTCGCCAACCCCAGAACCACTGCCAGAAGACCACCAAATATTGCAGTACCTAGCGGGGAAATAAGTGCTATCGCGAACTTGGAGACTATAAAGATACTACTATCTCCCCAAGCCGAAAGATGCGCACCCACATGCTTTCGTGACCATAACCAAGCTCCATCCCATCGGTGACTGTCAGTTCGTGTCTGTAACTGAATTCATTCTTAAGTTATAGCTCGACCCATAACTTCAGTAAGCACAGAACAAGTCTTGTCAATCTCGGCGTCTGTTAACGTCGGATGCACCAGAAACATCAAACTCGTCTCTCCAAGCTCCTGGGCCACTGGCAACCTCTCCTTTGGCCGCCAGTCGGTGCCATCAAACGCTTTCTCCAGATACACCTCAGAACACGAACCGGAGAAGCAGGGTACGCCTGCATCTACAATTTCTTGTTGGACGCGTTCTCGATTCCAGCCGTCGGCCAGTTGCTCTGACTCCACGAATACGTAGCACTTGTATGCTGCATGCTCTATATCAACTGGCAACTCCGGTACGCGTAGCCCCGGCAACTGACGGGCTGTTTGCCAAATAGCATTAGCGTTGCGGTGGCGGGCGGCGGTCCATTCCGGCATGCGTTGCAGCTGAATACGGCCAATCACGCCCTGCATTTCAGTCATCCGCCAGTTAGTGCCAAAGCTTTCGTGCAGCCATCGGAAGCCAGGAGGGTGATCTCGTTCGTATACAGCATCCCAGCTTTTGCCGTGGTCCTTGAAGGCCCACATACGCTTCCAGAGGTCGCGGTTGTTGGTTGTAACCATGCCGCCCTCCCCGCCAGTGGTCATGATTTTATCCTGGCAGAAAGACCAACAACCAACATGACCAATGGAACCCACGGAACGCCCCTTAAAACGGGCGCCATGGGCCTGGGCACAGTCCTCGATTACGTAAAGGCCGTACTCTTCGGCCAGCGCCATAAAGCCGTCCATCTCGCAGGGCCAGCCTGCCAAATGAACGCAAATGATCGCTTTGGTTCGGGGCGTCATTACCCTGTGTACGGATGCCGGGGTGATGTTCTGGGACTCCGCATCTACATCTGCAAACACCGGCGTAGCACCTGCCGTTACAATGCTGGACACCGACGCCAGAAAGGTGCGCGAGGTAACCACCACCTCGTCCCCCGGGCCAATACCCAGGCCCTTCAGAGCCAGATCCAATGCCAGGGTGCCGTTTGCGAGAGCAATGGCGTATTCCGCATCGGAAAAATCGGCAAACTCACGCTCAAATTCCCGGCATTCGTGGCCGGTCCAATAGTTCACCTTATTAGAAAGCAAAACATCATATACAGCGCTGGCCTCTTCCTGAGTGAAGGAAGGCCAGGGAGAGAAAGGTCCGTTCAGCATTGGCTACCCAGTAATTTTTGAATAATCACTTTGTGCGAACTCGGGCAGGATTACCCACTACAGTCACACCAGAAGACACATCTTTGGTCACCACGGCTCCCATACCAACAATAGAGGCATGTCCGACCGAAACCAGTTGCCTGACGGAGGCGCAAGCACCTACCCAGGCTTGTTGTTCAAGCACTACGCCTCCTGCAAGAACAGCGTTCGGGCTGATGTGGACGAAGTCTCCAATCACACAATCATGCTCAACAACGGCACCAGTGTTCAAGATTACACCGGCACCAATTGAAGCACAGGCATTCACAACCGCGTTCGCAAAAATGACAGTTCCACAACCAATGGCAACATGCGGACTAACAACTGCGGAGGGGTGAACAATACTTACCAGTTTCGCGCCTGCATCAGCCAACTCCGAATGTTTATTTGCGCGAATATGGTTGTTACCAATACCAACAATCACACCATCAAAATCCGACAAATTTTCAAGCAACGCACTAGTACCTCCTTGCACCCTCCAGGGGCCATTTTCTTTAATCCCAGGGTAGGCATCATCAAAAAAGGTAACGCTCTGCCAACCCGCCTGCTCTGCTGAGTCGGCAACCACCTTGCCATGGCCGCTCGCTCCGAGAATGGCAAGATGCATCAGTCTTTATTCCCTGTAAATTTCGACATGGTCGTTTCACCCTCACCGCTGATACCATCACGGACCACCACCTTCTTCACGGTAAGAAACAACACCTTCAAGTCAAGCCAGAACGAACGGTTGTCGACATACCACACATCCAACTTAAACTTGTCTTCCCAAGAAATTGCATTCCGGCCATTTACCTGAGCCCAGCCAGTGATTCCCGGTCGCATCTGATGTCGACGATACTGTTCCTCTGAGTACAGTGGAAGGTATTCCATCAGCAACGGTCTGGGGCCTACCAGACTCATTTGGCCCTTCAGCACGTTCCAGAGCTCTGGCAGTTCATCCAGGCTGGTTGCACGCAAAAATTGTCCGAAGGCAGTCATTCGTTCTGAATCGGGTAAGGAATTGCCCTCTGCATCGACCGCATCTTTCATAGTGCGGAACTTGATCATTTCGAATGGTTTGCCGTGCATGCCGGGACGGATTTGTCGAAAAAGCACCGGCGATCCTAGCTTGCCTCGCACTTGCAAAGCCACAATCAAAATGATTGGAGATAACAGCAGTAAACCCAAGGTGGAACCCGCGATATCAAAAAGTCTCTTTAACATATCCAACTGCTAACCCTTCATCCCTTCAGCGAGGGTCAAATCCAGCAATCGCTTCGCAAAATAAGGAATCTGTAATCGCTCCCGAACGTCCTCCTCAACCGCAAAACTCTCTGACTCTCTATTCTCAAGTGAAAATAAGCACTGAACCAATGCCTCGTGGTCCGCCATACAGACCACACCAACGTTCAGTTCCTCGACCCAACGCGCCACACTGGTTTTTGCCCCACACACGGCAAGAATCCCTGAACCAGACAAAACATAACCAGAGGACTTGCTCGGGAAAGCGTACTTCGTTACTTCGTCATCAATCGGCAGCAATGCCCATCGATGCTGGTTAACCAGCTCGACTGCTTCAGTTGCCGGCACAATGCCGAGGTAATCAACCTGCACATATTCTTCAGCCAGAGCTTTTATGTCCGGGGCATACAAACCGCCACCAGCGAAAGTAAATCTCAGCTTACCCCCTTTATGAAGGTACTCGCGTATTGCCGTCATCAGCAAAGAAATTCGCTGGAGACGACCAGCATTGCCGCAAAAAACGACGTCTCTAGCGCGCTCTTCCATGGGGGCCGGAACTACTTCAAAGGATGGATTATCCAACAGGTAAATGGGGGCGGGGATACCACTGCGCTGTCGGATGTACGCTTTCATCTCCTCAGAGAGCGTAATAATTGCCTTGGCGTGGCGCAGGGTGTGGTTATCAATGCGCTTGAGCAAACCAAACATAACCCCATTCAAAGGCACCACTATGTTCGCTGCCTCAGGGTGAATATCCTGCAAATGGTAAACGTAGTTGGCATTAAACAGCCTGCAATACAAAGAGACAATGAACGGCACCACCACCGGAGGATTGGTAGATACATAAACATTAGCTGGATTTGCTCGTACAAGACTAATGAACGTCCAAAGCATGAAAAAAATGGCTTCCGCCATGCGTTTCACCAGCCCGCTGGCAGAGGTTGTGTAAGACTTGCAGGCACGCACCTGAACGCCTTTCCCCCTGCCCTCCCTGGCAAGCTTTTCAGACAAGTCGCCATCGGCCTGAGTAATTACGCAAACAGAATGTTTTTTGGCTGCCTGTTCGGCAAACTGCAGCAGGCTCTCGCCTATCACCTGGCTTTGTGGCCAGAAACTACGGTTCACAATAGCAAGATCGGTTTTTTTAGATCCCATCAGGGGGAGTTACCTTAATATTGTTTCCAAACCGTCTGCATCACATAGTCACGATAACTATGAAGAATGCGAACCACCTTATCCGCCACATTCGGCATGCTGTAATCAGCCACCAACCGAAGGGAACGTTCATCACCGCGGCCCTGGGTTTCCAGAATGGCCAACCCTTGCAGCACACGCTCCTTGCTCAGGCCGACCATCATGGCGGCCGCTTCTTCCATACCTTCGGGGCGTTCGTGGGCTTCCCGAATATTCAGGGCTGGGAAATTAAGTATCGAAGCTTCTTCGTTAATAGTGCCACTGTCAGACAACACGGCCTTGGCACTTAATTGCAACTTGTTGTAGTCCTTGAAGCCCAGTGGCTTCAAAAGCCGCACATTTTCATGGAACTGGACACCCATAACATCCACCCGTTTCTGGGTTCTGGGGTGCGTAGAAACAATCACCGGAAAGCCATATTGCTCCGCTATGGCATTCAGAGTCTCTACCAGAGCCAGGAAGTTCCTGTCGGAATCCACATTTTCCTCACGGTGAGCGCTGACTACAAAGAACCCCCCCTCCATCAGTCCAAGGCGATCCAATACGTCTGACGCGTCAATGCCTTCGCGGAAGTGGTTAAGCACTTCGTACATAGGACTACCAGTTTTGATCACCCGGTCCGGTGGCAGACCTTCGCGCAACAGATAATCCCGGGCAATGGTGCTGTAGGTAAGGTTGATATCCGCCGTGTGGTCCACAATACGGCGGTTGATCTCCTCCGGCACGCGCATATCGAAACAGCGGTTGCCCGCTTCCATATGGAACGTCGGAATCTTGCGGCGTTTGGCGGAAATAACAGCCATACAGCTGTTGGTGTCGCCCAGTACCAGCAGGGCCTCCGGTTGTTCTTCGGCCAGAACTTTGTCTACAGCGATAATCACATTACCAATGGTCTCCGCACCGCTAGCACCGGCTGCGGCCAAAAAGTGGTCCGGCTTGCGAATGCCCAAATCCTGGAAGAAGATTTCATTCAGCTCGAAATCGTAGTTCTGGCCAGTGTGCACCAGAATATGTTCGCAATGCTCATCCAACCTGGCCATCACACGAGACAGGCGAATAATTTCAGGCCGGGTGCCGACCACGGTCATTACTTTCAGCTTTTTCATACAGTCCTTCAAAATTCGTTCAGGCTTTTGTGCCTACCGGGCAAGCAAAAGTATCCGGATTCTCTCGGTCAAAGATCTCATTGGCCCAAAGCATGCACACCAACTCTTCCTTTCCCACATTCGTTATATCGTGCGTCCAGCCCGGTACCGTTTCCACAATCTCTGGGTTGTTGCCGGAGGTAAACAGCTCATAGAACTCGCCTGTCAGCATGTGACGGAACCGAAAGCAGGCCTCTCCTTTAATCACCAGAAACTTTTCGGTTTTGGAGTGGTGATAGTGGCCACCACGGGTAACATCAGGATGCGCCGTAAAGAACGAAAACTGACCCGCGTCCGGAGTTTTCAACATTTCCACAAACACACCACGCTCATCACCATGCTGAGGCACCGTGTAGGTAAAGCTTTCCGGCGGCAAATAGCTCACGTAGGTAGAATACAATGCCCGAGTAAGCCCTGTGCCCACAGGTTCCGTGACCAGGTTATCCCGGGTAGCCTTGAAGCGCTGCAACTGGTCAGCCAGCTCGCCAACAGAGATCTCATAAACCGGATTCACTTCCGCAAAGGGCATGGAATGCTCTACACCATCCAGCAATGCCACAAAACTCGCCACCACATCGTCAATGTAAACCAGCTTGATCACGGCCTGCGGATCATTGATCTGTACCGGCAAACCCCGAGCGATATTGTGGCAAAACGTAGCGACGGCGGAGTTGTAATTCGGCTGCGCCCACTTGCCGAATACATTTGGGAGGCGATAAATATAAACCGGGCATCCTGAAGAACGATTCAGTTCCAGCAGCGCCTCTTCCGCAGCGCGTTTGCTGGTACCGTAGTCGTTATCCCGTTCCACCTGAATTGAGGACGTATAAACCACCAAAATCTTACGGCCAGTTTCCCTTACTGCATCACATAAAGCCTGAGTGAGGTTAGTATTGCCGGTAACAAATTCCGAAGGATCTTCCGGCCGGTTGATCCCAGCCAAATGAAATACCCAATCCACACCTTCCAGCAAATCGGGCAAATCCGTCTCGCTGTGATTACGCGTGAACGGCACGATCTCTAATCCGCCCCGCTCGCGCAGATGCATTTGTAGATTCTTACCGATGAAACCGTTAGCACCGGTGACCAGTACGCGCATGGCTCAATCCTCCGGGTTGAGGTATTCACCCTGTTCCAGGGCACGAATGAAATCCAGCTTTCGAAGCAGGGTTTGCATACTGGTTACATCCAGGCGTTCGGTATTGTGGGAGTTGTAGTCCTCCGAATGAGAGATCTTCTCCTCACCCTGCTCCACAAACTTTCCATAGTTCAGGTCTCGCAGATCTGGAGGAATGCGGTAGTAATCACCCCGGTCCTCCGCACAGGCCATCTCCTCCCGGCTCAGCAAAACTTCGTAAAGCTTCTCGCCATGGCGAGTACCAATTTCTTGAATAGGGTGATCTGATATACCCATCAAACCCGTCAGGGCGCGGGCCAACGTTTCGATAGTTGCGGCCGGCGCTTTCTGAACAAATAAATCACCGTTGCTGCCGTGTTCGAAGGCGTACAGAACCAGATCCACCGCATCTGCCAGCGTCATCATGAACCGAGTCATGTTCGGATCAGTAACCGTTATAGCCCTGGCCAAACGTATCTGATCCACAAACAATGGGATAACAGAACCTCGAGACGCCATCACGTTGCCATACCTGGTCCCACAGATAACCGTTTTCTCGGGGTCCACGTTACGGGATTTGGCGACCATCACCTTCTCCATCATCGCCTTCGATATCCCCATGGCGTTTATGGGGTATACGGCCTTATCGGTGCTCAGGCAGACCACTCGCTTTACCTCGTTCTGGATAGCCGCTTCCAGCACGTTTTCAGTTCCCAGCACATTGGTTTTCACCGCCTCCATCGGATGGAATTCACAAGACGGAACCTGCTTCAGGGCGGCTGCATGGAAAATGAAATCGACACCCCGGGTGGCACTCAAGAGACTTTGGTAATCGCGTACATCGCCTATGTAGAATTTCAGCTTAGAATGGGAGTAGCGCTTGCGCATGTCATCCTGCTTTTTCTCATCCCGGCTGAAGATGCGAATTTCTTCGATATCGGTATTCAGGAAACGGCTGAGGACGGCGTTGCCGAAGGAGCCGGTGCCGCCGGTGATTAACAGGGTCTTCCTCTTGAAGGGCATGTGGAGTGGTCCTTACTTTTTTTCGTAGGCGTAATTGAATAAAGCGATATTAGCTTCTATGGCATCGGGCTGAACAAATTTGTTTTTAGCCCAGGTGAGCACCCGCTGGCGCATTTTCTGAAGCTCACCAGCGGGCATGGCAGCCAGCTCATCCAGTACCGCACTAAAGGCGCCCGGATTGTTGAGGGGCAGATCCCAACCTATGCCAAGGTTTTGAAGATCTCGCCAAGGGGTGGTGTTTGCGATAAGAATTGGGAGGCCCGCGCAAAGTGCTTCCGCAATCGCATGCCCGTAGTTCTCCCCCTTGGTCGGCAAGAAGAACACATCGTACTTTTCGAGAGTTTTAACAACATCATCGGATCTCAATGGGCCTCTGTGCAGAACGCGAATGTGCGAGGGCAGCCCAGCAATTACCGTCTCACACATTTGCCAGTAATCGTTGTCTTCGATAGGACCATAAATATCATACGCCAGAGGCTGTTGGACCTGTTGTAACATCTCGAGAGCTGCCAACAAATTTTTTTTAGGAGAAATACGTGAAACAAAAACAGCTTTCAAAGGCCCGGCAGTGCGAGACGGCAGTTGTTCTGAAAATTCGGGCGTTCCGATATTTTCCGCAATTTGAATATCGACGCCGTGGCCCAGACTTCTACGAATATCCTCTGCCTCGAAACCGCTGGACGCCTGAAACACAATGCGACGGTGCAAGCCAATTATCTTGAATGCAGCAATAAAAATTCGCTTCTTTATAAATTTAAGTGAAAGCGCGCCCACCGAAAACTCTCCCCGCGGGGCAAGTACTACGGTCTGCCTCAGCAGCACCTTGCCCAGCAAAAGCGGAAAGAACGAGAAGCGCGGGGAAAAAAAACTGTTTAGGTAAATTACATCAAAATCTCTATTAACTAATTGTTGAGCGATCTGTAGGAAGCCAGTTTTCCCGGGTTCAGCGTAGAACACGGATGCGTTCCCTACCTTGTTCCAAGTACCACTGATTATTGAAACGTATGGTGATGTGTCACCCAAGTCTCTATCACTGGTAATAAGTTTAAAGCTAATTTTATCCCCGACTTGTTCGAACAAGTTTTTGACAGTCTTTATAGGCCCCCCACCTTTATAGCCTGGAAGGTAGCTCCCAGAAAAAACTAATACTATCAAACTTCGTCCTCCGATGAGTTATACAAAACCGTGTCCATATATATATATATTATAAACCAAGAAAATAGACTTGAATGAAAAATACACTAATAAGGCAATTGACAACGGGTGACTCAATCTCTTCTCTTTAATAAAAGCAAAAAAAACAAAAAGTACCGCCAAAATATTCACTCTGGAATCACCAAATAAAAAAACTAGGAAAAAGAACGGGGCCAAAGAGCAAGCAATTCTTTTCCAATTTGAAGAAACCAAAACTGAACAAAAAAGCAAAGCAAGGATATTTATAAAATTATACCCATCAAAGTCTTCTTTAAAATAATCTGAAAACTTACCGAATAGCGCGTCCCAAAAAATAATAACCAAAGAAAGAAAGACAAATATTAAAAAAACAAAATATCTAAGCAAGTAAAAACTCAATTTCCCTGAGAAAAAAAGTCTAACTAAATTATTGTACATACTATAAACAAAAGCGCTGGGGACTAAAGAAATAGTTTGAAAGTGCGATACAAGCGCTGACGCAAAAAAAACCCCCTTTAACCAGTTACTAAAAACAATGGAACAAACCATGAAAAAAACACCAAATTTCAACCTCTCCGCTCCAGTCAGCAAGACAAGGACGTAGAAATTTGAGAAGATAAACGGATAAAGAAAAAAATCAACCTTGTAAATTCGAATAACCTTAACAATAAAAAGCAAAAAAATGCAGTTCCAAAAGGAAATGTACGTTAACTTTGAAAAGCCAAGAAAGGATCCAAACCAAAGAAAGAAAATACTTAAAGGATCAGATGCACCAATAACACCTCTAGCGTAAGCGTAGGCTTCAAAATACGAAAGTTCTCTAACTCCCTCATAAAACTTGATGTAATAAACCTGGTCACCCGCTTTGTACCAAGAAAGAAGGAGAAATGACGCAAAAAAGAAAAAAATGGCAAGCACGCCATATATAAATAGATGGTATAATTTATAGGAAAAACTAGACCCTTTCATTCAACATCCATCAACATTGAGAACATTCTAATTAAAACTCATCCAGTTAAACCACGAGTTCAGGAATTAAATTAATAATTCTTCTAATGGGAGCGGTTTGAATCATTTTTTTTTAATAGCTCAAAATATTTTTCAACGTACTGGGAGGCGACCGTGTCCATGGAGAAAATTTTATGGCCCCGAGTATGAAGGTACTGTCCAAATTCTAAATAAAGCTGGGGGTTTTTCACCAACCTTTCAATTTTATCAGCCAAACAGTCGGGATTATAAGGCTCACACAAAAACTGCTCACCAAAGTCGCCAACCTGGCTCCTTACCGAGCCTACGTCTGTTGCTACTACCGGAACTCCGATTGATATTGCCTCCAGGATAACGTTAGACATTCCTTCCTTTTCTGAGGGCAGTACGAGGACATCAGCCGTAGTCAGATGCGAAAAGATATTCGACTGATGGCCCAAAAATGAAATGTTCGCCTCATGGCCAAGCTCCCGGACCAGTGATTGCAATTCATCGCGCAATGGACCATCGCCGACAATCTCTAAATGGAAATGAATACCGCGTCTCGCTAACAGATCGCAAGCGTAGATGAGCTGGTCACAGCATTTTTGGGCGGTTAAACGACCGACAAAGACGAGCTTAACGTAGTTATGATCTATCGACCTGTTTTTTAACGGCCCCATACAGACACCATTTGCAACATGGAATATTCTCTGATTTCCCACGTTAATTGATTCAAGCCTTGCTTTTGTCTTGTTTTCCAGAACGACAAACAGTGACGCCGTGCTGAGGACAACCCTCCAAAACCAGCGGTCGACGGCTCTTAAATTATCCAGTAGATACTCATTGGGAAACTTAAATATTACTTGGTAACCGGCTAACCAGCCAACCAGCGCAGCAAAACGCCCTATTCGGCTCGGCGTATGAATATGAAGTAGATTAAACCGCGAGCGTTTTTTCAATATGGCTAAAAAAACAAATACCAAGGATAAAATAGTATTTGGAACTCGCTCTACATAAACCCCCTCGTAAGGTGCGCTTTTATTTCCGTTGTGGATATACGATAGCGCCTCGACATCAAGACCCATTTCCTTCAGTGCCTTTGCTAACAAATGTGCTTGTTTTTCTTTTCCACCAACAACTGGAGGCGGGTACGCCGCATCAAACATCAGGACGGAAGGCTTTCTTGTTTTATCGGTTTTTATCCTGAAATTATTGAAAGCCTTCATACAATCCCTAACTTAAGTTTCGTGTCTTTAATTTTATTGATTCTGAAGCTAACAGTATTTATTTTTTGAACTGTGTTTTGATATTAAATAAATTCGATAAATTAATTCTGCTGCTAGGGGTGAGTACCGGGAACTGGCCTCTACGGTATGCTTCAATCGCGTAATTACTCTTTCCACCCCTGCTCGACTCCATAACGAACAGTCGTAAATCTCCCGGATGATCACTTCCCAATTTTGAAGCACCACACTACGTGAGTCGTAGGAAAAGCCTTTTTTACCTACTTTGTCTGAGTCGAGACCCATTTTCTCGTTGATGATTTTTCTTAAAATCAACTTATTCTTTAACGTCTTACGATCAAATAAGTAGGGTTCGGGAAGCTTGGCAAAATAATCGGCTATTTTTTCATCACAGAATGGCAAAATCAGTTTGGAACCGATTGTGTCAGAAAAATTTCTCACTTTGCGAATATGCACTTCTGCGGCAGTTCGGGTTGTTAGAACATCGGTTTTAAAATCATAAACATCCCAGTCCTTACGAATTTTCGATTCGTTCTGCCAATAAGAATAAACAGGTACATTGCCGGGGTATATTCTGTTGGCATCTGCCAAGCTAAAGCCCGTCATACCCCACCACTCTGCCGGGGTTTTCAACAACGAATTAAGCATGCTCTCAGATTTGATGTAATTCCGAAGAACCGGCAATCTTGAGGTGAGCTTTGCGAGTTCATTGGTCTTTAATTCGCGCTCAGTAGGTGGCGTAGCCATATATGAATCGTTGCCGCCGCCGTCAATTAAGTTCGCTTCCTGCAATTCCGGTATTTGGACCGCATAAAGCGGGTACGCCAGTGTCACATTATCGGTACAAGGAAACGGAGCATTAGCAAAGTAGTGATCAATCGATTGATGGTGCAGTGGTTGGAGCTGATCCACCTCTTGCAATATGCGATGCTTGAATCCCAACTTCTTGGCAAACTTAGCCGAGATTTCGCTTTCGTCAGCCTGCCCTTTTGACTTATGCGTTATGAGGGTTACGTGTTTTTGCCAGCCAGCTTCAGCGAGAGCCAAAGCTATACTGTTACTGTCTTTACCTGCGCTGTGAAACAGAAAGCTTGGGCGCCGTGGGTCTATCCGGCTGATGGTTGCGGTCGCCAGCATCTCGAGGATCTTGTCCTCATCTGGATCCATTTCTCCCGCTAAACAACGGTTACGGTTCGAAAACGGAAAGTCGTGAGTAAACTCAACTTCCACCATGTCGCCACGACTGAAAATCTTTGCCTCGTCCCCGATTCCCAGAATGTATATTTCTTCATACGATGTCCGGGGTGGCGGGGCTACGCCATTTTGGAGCATGAACGACATGCCCTCGTTTGAGAAAGCAAGCGGCTTGGGTACGCGGCTATCGTCCAATAGCGTTGTGATCGAACGGCTATAAACCAATCTTGACCGGTCTTTGGGCCAGTAAAGGTATATCGGGTGCTCTCCCGCCAAGTCTCCCTGCAACTTTATAGGGCTCTCCCCCGGAGAAAACGAACTAATCATTGCGGGATGTACTTCGAGATTCAAGAGAGTATATCAGCAACTCTCTATGGGACTGACAACGCAGCAAATTAAGCTTGGACAGGCTATTTCGTTTGTTATAGAAAATTCGTGTTATGGGGATATAGCGCGATAAAAAGTTCAATCCTCTCATTGTGAACGGAAAAAACATTTTCAAGAGGTAACCGTCTGCTTTCTTTCTTACGAAAGAATCCCACTCTTGCAGCCACTCGCTTTCATTTCCAAGCTTCTCACGATAATGCTCAACCTTTCTCAATAACTCTTCTTTTCTGTCACCTTTCAGTAGCCTTACTCCACCGAGCTGAACTGATTGCTCGTATGGAATTAGTTCAATTGAGGCGAACGCCTTGCTCTCCACATCAAAAATAAGTTTCGCCATGTATCCAAAATTCCAATCTTTTGGAGGATTCCCGTGGTCAAATAAAAAATTTCCCAAGGAGTAAACGATAGGCTTGCCTTTATAAAGCTCATAAGCACCAGGGACGTGCGGATGGTGACACAGCACCGCATCGACTCCCAGATCTATGAAATGCTGCAACATCTTCCGGTGACGGGGCCGAGGATAGGGGAGGTATTCGTTCCCGCCATGCAATGTAAGAATGACTATGTCAGCGAGTGATTTAGCGGTTTGAATCTGATGGTAATTATCAACAAGGTCGATCGGTGCAGAACCAGCACCGCCGCATTCAGATTGGTTGAATTCGTGTTCTGCAATAGCTATGACGGCAACTTTAACGCCGTCCAATTCTTTAATGAAGACCTTCTGCGCTTCAGTGATCGTCGCCCCCGCGCCCACCGTTGGCAGGCCGATCGATGCGCAGGCATCCAAGGTGCTTCTTAATCCGTCTTGACCGTAATCCAGGATGTGATTATTCGCTAACCCCACAACAGAAAAGGCGCCTATTGCGCTTATGCACTCCGGATTAGCCTTTAAAACTGGACCATCTTTACTTATCGGATCATTGCTGTTGGTGAGGGGGCATTCCAGATTTACAAATGCCAAGTCAGCGCTCTGAATCAACGGCAACGCATCGCCTAGAACTTGCTCCTCCTTCTCAAGTACAGGATTTTCGAACGCTCGACAAGGAGCAAAATCACCACTGAACAAAATGGATAAAGTATCTTTCATAGATTTCACCCCCTAAGCGGGCTTATAAACCTCAGAAAACCGATTTGATTACAAAACAATCTGGAACTTTATAACTCTGTTAAAAATCTAGGATAGTCGATGTTCACAACATTCGTTAAATTCATACTCTCGTGAAAACTTACTGCTAAAGCATTTCGTTCTGAATAATCTGGCAAATTAGCTACGATATGCTCTATTTTTTCCTCTATCTCCACGTCCGTGCCTAAATTATCATCTACAAATACTCCCATATCGTTCATTTTAATGAAGTCATTCAGATTGCGTGAGTTAGCACCCGTGGTTACAACGGGAAGGCCGGAAGCCAAATATTCACCAAGCTTTCCGGAGGTGACAACCTTATTCATTATATGACTATGTCGGAGGAATAGACCTAGGTCAGAAGCCGACAAATATTTATAGACTTCTTCATGAGGTACATTTTTTAAAACAAGCCGATCCTCGACATTGAAATTCTTGGCCTCATCTTTCACGAGCTTGAAATCTTCGACTCGAGTGAGCACTAGGAATCTGGCTGTCGGGTAAACTTCAGAAATCTCTTTAAAAACTTTGAACATTCCCGAGAGCCTCTGCCATGTACAGGTTACATTGCCCACGTACACAAATATAATCTTGTCATCAACACCGAGATTTTTCCGGATTTCCGCACGAGCATTTCGGTCAAAGAAAACATCATCTGGAAGAGGCAAAGTGGGAAAAATGAACATCTTCTTCCTGCCAACAAGGCGCTGGGTCCATAGCTCGGCATGTTCTTTCGACATCAGTATCAAAGCATCGGCATTCTGTGCTTTGAAAAAATCAAAGAATGCAATAATTTTATACTTTATGACATTAGATAATTTTTTAGGATAGTCTGGAGGACGGTCAGGATCACAAAACTCTTTGTTATAGATGAACTCCGATCTATTATCGCCCTCAAATTCCTGGGCTATTTTTAACCTAGCGCTTAAGAAAAGACATTTTCTAAGAATTATCAGGGGCACCGTGGTCTCTCTGAGAGCATGAACTATTACATGCCTTTTTAATGCCAACTCCCGATAAAAATATTTCGCCATTAAAAATGATTTAGAAATCTTTCTTTTATAGGTAACAATATCGAAATCATCTGAATTCACTGATTTATAAGCTTCTTTCCTAGCCTGAAACAAACTCTCTGGCACAAATGCTACTGCCTTTGCCGACACTTTTACACTTCTCAGGGCTGCTAACTTACGTTCGTGAAAATGCCGATGGCCGAAAAAATTTGGCGGCACCAGCAGAAACACGACCTTTTTTCGGCTCTTTTCATTCATTGCGATAGACTTTCCTAAACTCTCTGCATAAGGTAAGGAATATAAGTTGAAATTATTCGTACTCTTATATCTCGCACTTAATTATGAAGTGTCATTTTTCCAGAATGATCATCTGGCTAACACCCGTTTGTTTTTTGAACGCCAGCTTTGTTACGCAGGAAGCATTACGCACCACGGTGACTAACAAAAATATAGCAGTAGCAATCTTTTTTGTGACGCGACTCGAGAAAATATTCCTTGTTTTTAAATAAAATTCATTATGTCTCAGCGCCATGTATGCAAACCGTAAAACTCTTCTATAACCTTTGCTTTTCTCCACTTGGTAAAAATTCACTTTAAAGCCATTATTTTTAGCCAAGATTCTCAAAGATTGTTGACTGAATCGGCTGATATGAACAGGTGGCATGTCTTCGTGCACACCTGCCTGATCATATAATTTTCTTTGTAGAAAGTTAGGAACCGTTATAATCAGAAGGCCGCCGTCTTTCAGACTATCCCGGACAAGTTTCAACAAGCTGTTGAAATCATCAATGTGTTCCAAAACCTGAAACATGCAAACGTAGTCAAGGGAATCTGGCCCTAGCTCTTTAACTCCCTGAAGACTGGAGTACGAACTGACGCCAAAATCAGATAGGTATTTACGACACTCGTCCGAATACTCAATGGCATATAGCTGAGCCTTTCCTGAAAAACATTCATCAATTTTTTTCAAAAAATGACCGGACCCTGAGCCGATATCCAATAGATTAAACTGGCCACTCTCCTTTGGTATGAGCTTGAAGGCCTCTTGAAAATCCCATTTCCAGAATGGCTGATCTATTTTTGATTGGGAATACAAAATGTTATAGAGATGAGAATCCGCTGCCTTGAATGGTGAAGAAAACTCGAAGCCGCATTCATTACAGTGTTTGTAAAATGCTGATTCACTCTCCCAAATAATATTTTCAATGTATTGAGAAACCTTTGTTAAAAGAGTTTTATCTTGATTTCCCTCCAATACATGCATCGCCGCCTCTTGGCTAGAATGCTGCCGGATAACAGTCAGGCTAGCTGAATTACATATGGGACATTTTTTCATTTACTATTTCTCGGCGTTTTGAGAGATTTGTTCCAAATTAGGCTATTCGCTTGAACTGGCTATGACGCTAGATTAGGCGTTGTCTGCCATGCGTCGAAAAATCGGGCTTCTCAACGCGAGATCGTTATAAGAGCCGTGATCCGTCAATTCACCTTTCTCCAATAAGTAGATAGTTTCACATTGGCGCACTGTTGCTAGACGGTGGGCAATCATAATAATGGTTTTCTTGCCCGAAAAATCATGAATGGCGTCCATAATGAGCTTTTCGGTGATGCCGTCCAGCGCGCTTGTCGCCTCGTCCAGTACCAACACATCGGCATCGTTATATAGAGCTCTGGCGATTCCGATTCTCTGTTTTTGGCCGCCCGAGAGCTGAACACCTCGCTCCCCTACTTCTGTATCTAACCCGCGCGGGAGCTCGGCTAATAACTCGTCCAAGTGGGCCATTTTAGCGGCTCGTCTGACGCTCTCTTCGTCTATTGCGTCGAAAGGCAAGCCAAAAGCGATATTTTCTCTAATGGAGCTGTCCGCCAGAAATATTGATTGCGGTACAAAGCCGACTGTATTTTGCCAAGCCCGACGCTTCTCATTGGTAAGCGGCTCTCCGTCGATGAACAAACTTCCTTCCTGTGGCTCAATAAGTCCTAGTAGCAAATCGATGGCGGTAGATTTACCAGACCCAGAGGCACCAACCAAACCAATTACACCATTGGCGGGAATTCGCATGTCGATATTGTTGAGCGCGGGTTCCTCTTTACCAGGGTACCTGAATAGTACGTTGCTCAGGCGTACCTCCTGCTGCGGGACCAGGCGTTCATTCGATTGCGCGACTGCTCTAGCTGACTCCAGACTGCTAGCCCGGAGATCGTCGCGGACAGTGTCAAACGCCGCTAAATTACCTCTGATTTGGGATAGCCCAGCGTATGCTTGCTGGAACGCAGGCAACATTTTCATTCCGGCCAAAGCATAGACGGATAATACCGGGAGGATTGCGCCCAAATTACCCTCATGGGTCCCGAGTAGGTACAAAACCAAAAATATTACACTTCCAAATGCTACTAGTTCCATCGCGTAGCGGGGAGCTTGCGCCAACGCCATATTAGCACCCTGAGCAGCAGCATATTTGTCACAGGCGGTTTTGAAGCGATTTGTGAAACCGTCTTGCCGGCCGAGTAGCAAGACATCTTTAATGCCTCCAAAGCCTTCACCCATAAGTTTGAAGCGCATTTGCTGCGCTTCGCTTATCGAGCGGCCATTCCAAATAAGGCGGCGGCGCACGACCTTATACAGCAGCCAATAGGCGCTAGAAAAAATCACCAGGCCAGAGACTGCTACAGCGGGATTGTAAAGAAAAACGGCCACCGCCATGAACAGAGCCATGACCAGCTTCGCATTCATTTGCATCAGCGGGTTAATGATTTGGTTTGTGATTCTCTGTACTTCCTGAGCGATGCGGTTCGTTAGCTGGCTGCTGCTACCGGTAGCGTGAAAAAGCCACGGTTGTTGCACATAGTGCCGAAACAAGCGGTTGGCCAATTCCGCGCCTACCTGCGCACCGTACATGGATAGGCGCCAGATAGTGAACATGGAAATACACGTGGCCAGTGCGAGAAACAAAACAATAAAAATGCCCAGCCAAAACAAGAAGTCGCGTGGGCTTTCCAAGCCGGTACCGCGATAAATTTCTGCCAGGAAGCCTTCCCCTTCCAACTGGGAGATTTCCCCTACCAAGGCCATAAACGGGCCGATGGAGACGACGCCAGCGATCTCGGCGAAAGACATAAGTACGACCAGGATTTGCAGACGTATGAGCTTTTTCCGTTGGTCGATCGTTAGTAAGGAGTAGAGCTCTTTTAATTGGCTGAACATTGGTGCCTATGAGTTAGGAGTAAATGAGGCATAAGCCCTCTTAATTAGGACTTGGCCTTTGGTTGTTTGCTGGCAGGACGGGCCGCTAGGAGACTCGCCATTGTTGCACGATTTGAGTTTGCCAAACGGTACTACGTACTTTCATTTGCAAGAAAGACGTTGCGTCCGGTATACAGAGCCGAGTTTCGTTTTGCTCTGACCGATGTACGGCTTTCGGAAATAGTCATTGACTTTTAAATACCGTCTAAAGTCGTTTTATCCTTTACGCGTGAGCTCAGGCTCTTTGCCACTGCGCAGCATGGCTCGAACGAATACGATGAATACACTGAGCATACCGCCAACCATGGTCACCACGACAGCTATAAGAACACGCTTCGGTTCGCTCTTTTCTTGGGGAACCACAGCCGGGTCTACGGTTTTGAAGACGTATTCTTGCTGCGCGTTTGCCAGCATCACCGTTCGTGTTTCACTTTCTATCAACTGATAAAACACTTGTTGCATGCCGGCGATGTTGGTTTCATCCAGCTTGGCTTCCAGATAATTAATGCTGGCTTCTGCGTCTTCGATATCCTGGGCTCGCATGTGTTCGTTTATGTCTTTTACCAGCCATTCGGTCCATTGTTTTGCAGCCACCGGCGAAAGGCTTTTAACACTCACAGTTACCATGCCGTTATCTTGATTTTCGCTTACGCTTAGATGGCTTTGCTTGAACTTCTTTACGAGGTCCCAGTTGGTTGGCTCCAAGCTCTCACCGTCTTCATCGGTGCCCCACTCTCTCGTCTCTGGGTTGTAAATTTCCCGGTTATAGACCCATTTGCTCTGTCGAATATTCCATGCTTCCGTCGCCATTAGCTGTGCCGCGAGTTCATGGCGACGAATGAAATCAGTCAGAAACACCCGCGACTGAAGCACTTCTTTGGCGATAACCGTATTGCTGGAGCCGTCCTCACTTATGTTTACACCGGCAAGGCTGGCCAGGCTGCCTAGCTGTCCACCAAGCCGGCCACTATTATCTCCATCCGCAGGCGCTAGAAGAGCATTGGCTTGGTAGATGTCGGGTTTGTAAAGCGCATAGGCAACGCCGCTTGCAGCGAACAGTATGGTCACCAGGATGACTATCCACTTACCCACCCATAGGGTGGCAAAGAGTTCCCGAAGGTCAATCTCATCATCCGGGTAATGTCTGGTCTCTGGCGGTTCTGGTACACGCTCGTAACGGGTCATTACAGGTTCCCCACAGCCGCTGCACCCAGCGCCATCTGATAAACGATCTGGCTCACGTTACTCCACAGCTCCAACTGATTCAGTCTGTCCACATCAATGGGCACAATAATGGTGTCGCCCGGCGCCAATTGCTGGCTGCGCCCGCCGAACCAGCGGCTTTTCTCTGGCAGCATTACCGAGCCGTCGGCCTTCACTACGTACACCCTTTCCTCATCCGCCTGGCGGGTTGGGCCGCCGCTGCGTTCCAAGTAGTCATCCACGGTCAACCCTGCGCTGTGCAGGTGACTGGTGGGGAACTGGACTTCACCAAATACACTAACCGCTTGCGGGATGATTGGCACGGTTAGGATGTCACCGTCCTGAAGGCGAATGGGCTGATAGTCGTCGCTGCCCACAACCGCCGCTAGGTTGATCACCATTCGCCCGACGGGGCGTGAATCCTGCACTTCTTCAAGCAGGTCCTGGACCTGCTTGGTGCGTTCCGCATTTTGGCCACCAAAGTCATCGCCTTCCAGTTGTACGCCTACCAAGTCACCCTGTAACCGCTCTTCGGCTTCACGTAGACGCTGGGCCTCCAGCTGGCGGAGTTTCTCCCGGGTGAATATAGCGCCTTCGGGGAAGGCGTTGTCGGTGAGGCCGCCAGCTCGTTTGATCACGTCTCTCAGGGTTTCTCCGTTGCGGATGGTGTATTCGCCCGGGTAGCGTACCTCACCATTCAGCACTATAGTCTTGGCTTGGGCGAACTCCGGTATGGATTTGATCAGCAAGCGGTCCCGGCTTTTGAGTGTTATCGATGACACGCCTTTCATAATGGCCTGCAGGTCCAGATTGTGAACTTTGGTTTCGCCAGTTCCTTCATCGTCTATGCCAAAGCGGGCCAGCTCGGCAGTGTACAGAGAAGCGGAGTCTTTCAAGCCGCCAGCGACATAGATGGCATCGGCCACTTTCCCGGAAGCTGGCAAGGGGTATTCGCCGGGGTATCGTACCGGGCCCGTTACCCTTATGGTTTGTTGTGGTGCGCCCGGTTTGGCCTGTGCTTTCAATCTTTGCAGCACCGGTGCAAACAACACTTCTCTGCTGAAGCGGCTGTAGTCTTCGTCGTCTTCATCTTGTATTCCAGTTTCGTTTGCTGATCGTTCCTGGTTCCGCCGCCTGGCTCCCTCGCGATTGCGCTCGTTGTCATTCTGGTCTTCGCTCCTGGCGCTTACCTTTCCTTCATCCGCAAAAATCAGGAATTGGTCTTTCTCCTGCAGACGAATATCATTCTCACCGCCCGGGTTATTCAGGGCTTGCCGCAGGCGCAGGTTGATGACCGATACGGTGTCGGTTTCCGGGTCTGTGCGCACAATGGCCGCATAGCGTTTGTCCGCTTCCCTGAGTAGATCGTTGTCCAGCGAACGAATCACGGAGCTTACCCGCATGCCCGGCACCCAGGCGTAACGGCCGGGGCGGGTGGCCGCACCTTTTACTTCCACGTACTGGCCGGTAATATCGGAAATAGAGGCGACTTCAATGCGGTCACCGGGGCGTACCCTCGCCTGCTTGCCTTTCTGGGTAGTGAGGTTGGCTTCGGCAATGATGCGAAGGAAGTCGTCATTGTTGCGTTCAATGCGTACCAATTGTGGGTAAGCCTGGGGCGTAAGGCCGCCAGCAAGATTGACCAGTTCCTGCAGATTGGTGTCACTTTTTAGTTCATAGAGCGCGGGGCGGTAAACTTCGCCTTCTATGCCTACGCGATCTCCCACGGGTGGGATAAAGATGACGTCACCAGGTTGCAGTCGGTTATCGTCGGAGGTGTCGCCCGCTAATAGCAAGTCGTAGAGATCCAGTTCACCGACCAGTTTTCCGTCCCGTTTGTGCTGGATTTTACGCAGGGAGCCAGTACGTTTGATGCCGCCAGACACATAAAGGGCATTGGTAATGGTGGAGAGAGAACTGACGGTATAAGAACCGGCATTTCTGGCCTCCCCCAGCACGAACACCCGCATGCTGCGCAGTTCTCCTAGGGAAACACTGGCCTGCACACCGATGTACTGCTCGGAGACCCGCTTCTTAATCTGCTGTCTGGCTTGGTCAAACGTCAGACCTGCAACGGTTTGGGGGCCTGACTGCGGAAAGCTCACGGTACCGTCCCGCGAAACAGGCAATTCCAGTTGCTGGTTTTCCTTGCCCCAGAGCTGTACCCGCAGTACATCGCCAGGGCCCAAGGTGTAGTTGTTGGGAATGGGAATTTCCGTCACTGGCGCAAATGTTGTGGGGCTTCCAACAAACAGATCGTACCCATAAGGCTTCAGGCCGCCGTTCTTGCGGTCCTGTTCATCGTTGTCGTCCTGCTCTTGCCGGGCGCGCTCCCTTTCTTCATCGGATATGGCGTCAACCGGCTCTACCACGTTTACATTTTGTGGCCGCTGCTTCTGCTGGCTCGCCGAGCCAGCAATGGAATCCAGATCCACCCCATACTGGCTGGCCAGGGCTTCCTGCTGGGCCCGTGGCATGCTTTTGAATTGTTCAATCTGGGACTGGCTTATGGATTGGGCGGCGGTAGTTACTGGCAATACAAGCGCCAGTGACGTCAGTAGTCGTTTAGTCAGGTTCACTTAGTCAAATCCGTTTTTTAGAAGCGGTAGCGCCAGGCAGCGCCGACAGACCATTGGTCCTTTTCGCCACCTAGGAGTTCAATTTTTTTATCGGTGGCCTGGGCGGTTAGGTCCAGCCAGCCGTTGAGAAATTGTGTGCCGTAACCCACGGAGGCGATGGCGGCTTTCTGATCGCCTTCTGGCACATTATAGAAAATATCGTCGTCCGGGATGACGGTGCGATTGGCACCGTCTTTGTTGAGATCCAGATAACCCAGGGATGCGGACAGGTTACGGCCATCGGGGAAGAAGTTAAATACGCCCAAAGTCAGGGTTTCCGCATCGCCGTCGAAGGTGGAGGCCATATTGCGGCCCTTGTGCCGGTAGCCGCTGCGGTAGCGGGAGTGGGTATAGGTGATGTTGGGCATGGCATTACCCAGAAAGTCATCGGCCAACGTGTTGGCGTACTCTACAAACCATTGCTGGTCACTCTCTAACAATTGAGTGGTCCAATCCGTGCCCAATAACCAGGATTTGCGAGCTGGAAAGGCACCGGCCTCATCTTCGCCCATCATCTGGCCGTAGACGCCCATGGCCTGGTCGCCGATGGAAAAACCGTAGCGCGCGTCAATACTGGCCAATTGGTTTCCGGGGTCGTTCTCTTCCAGTTGACCATTGTCTCGGCCGATCAGGGCGTTCCAGATGGTGGAGGCGCCTTCCGGCCGACCTTCGCCACCGAACATGATCGCGCGGGAGAAGCCGATATCTAGGCCGTCGATCGGCCTTACCGTCAGGCGCATGCCGATCATCTTGGCCTCGGGAACCGCACGTTCGCTTTCCAGTTGGCCGGCAAAAGTGGTGAACTGCCAGGGGCCGATCCATTTCAGCCAGCTCGTTTCCGGCTCTGCGGCGTCCTTACGGTTCAGCCATACTGCGGGCATGGGGCGAGCGTTGTTGGAAAGGATCAAGCTACTTTGCCACCCGGGCCCCCACCAGCGGTCGATGGCACCAGCGCCAAACACCCAGTTGCCGGCGGTTGCAGCGAGGTAAGAGCCGTCCAGGCGAAATGTATCGTCGTCTTCCGGGTTGGCTGCCAGGCCTGGTTTTATGCCGAAGGCCCAGGATTCACCCTGCCATTGCACATTGAGGCTGGTCTCGGCTGTTTCGCGTGGGCCAGCCTGAAAGCCTCTTACAAAGGTCGGTTCGCTGGTTGCGCCCAGTTCGTATTCCGCTCGCCAGCCCTGCTGGCCCTGTTCATCCATCTCGAACTTCAGGTAAGCCAATGGGCCGCCGATGGCTGGGGCATCGTTACCGGTTTCCCGGCCCAAGCCACTATGGACAGTACCCATCATCACCGGCCAGGTGGAGGTTGTGCGGTTCAGGTGCCCCCGGTCCGCCAGCTTTTGCAGGGCAAAGCGGGCACGGTTATCGCCAGGTTTCAGCCAAGGTGCCGAAAAGGCCGCAGAAGAATACGTGGCGGCAATCAGGCACGCTACCGCCCCACCGACCAGAGTCCAGTGTTTTGAGGTCATATACCGGCAACTTTCTGAAAAATGACAGGAAAAACGAGCAACACGGAGGGAACAACCTAATCCCAACTGTATCCCTGTCGGTTGATGAAGCTTCTGTGTCAAAAGCGTGACGATTTTACGGCATCCTATATGACACGCAAGTGACAATGCCCCTGACATGCCCCTTGTCAGGTGCGCTGAAATGAAGAATTGTCAAAGGCTCATAAATTTGATCACTCGCCAGCAAGCTGATTTCTAACCAGGCCAATAAACTCAGCGAGAAACGCAATAAATACCCCCGCCATCAACCCTAGCATTATTGATAGCACGACAATCAGGCTTCTCGACGTGCCCGCATTTTCACCGCTTTGCCTGCTAACGACCAGAGCCTCAAATGGTGACAACGATTGCAGATCCGATTCCAGTGCAAGCTGCTTTTCTACAGCGGACGCAATTGCATCGCCGGTGTTCTCCCCTTCTTCGAGCATTTTGATGGTCGAATCCAGGGACGCAATCTGCTTCTCAAGACTCTTGCGCAGCCTAGACAATGCCTGCTCTTGTTCAGAGCTTAGCCGTTCGATCAGCTTCCGATGATTCTTCTCTATAAGCTCTGCCAAGGGGGGCGAGGCTTCGGAAACGATTCTAACAAGTCCGGTATCCTTCGGGTTACTGGCGGTTAGTTTGAAAGGCAGGTTTCTGCTATTTTCTGCGTGATAGGTGGCCTGCAGATCCGGCACCCAGAGGCTGTCCAGTTCGGCGATGACGGTGCCAGGCTCCTCGATGAAATCCCCGTTCGCCTTTTCAGCCAATTTCACCAAGGTGACGTATTCGTGTTTCTCGGGCGCAAACAACGCGTACGCCACGCCTCCGAGAGAGACCACCACAAAAACGATGTAGAACACCCGCCTTCGCCTGAGGAACGTCCTGGCCAGATCAACCAGATTAATTTCGTCATCGTATTGAGGCCGTGATGGCCCTTGTGAGGGGTCTAGCATTCCGTAACCATCGTTTGTTAAGCGTTAATGACATTATGACCGTTTGAAGAACGAATAGAAGTGAACAAAAGTTCCTCTTTGAGCTAGGGCTGGCTTGTCGGGTTACGCTGCGCTAATCCGACTTACGTGGGTGGAGGGTGGATAGGGGAACTTTGACCGTTTGCTGCTTCTGCATGAAGCTGATCAAGACAATGGCACGCTCTTCGCCGTCGTAAGCCTGGAAGATGGCGCTGATACCCTTAAAGGGCCCGTCTTCCAGATCCACGGCCTGACCGGGTTTGATGCCACCCTGCTCTGCAACGGTGTGCAGACTGTATTTAACGTGCTGTATGACATCGTCCGAAATGGCGGCTGGTTTATTGGCAAAGCTGACGACCCGCAGGATGCCTCTCGTGGAGCGTAGCTTGGCCCACATGGGATCCGTTTGCTCCAGGTTCACAAACAGATAGCCGGGGAACAATGGCTCCAGCTTTTTGGTGCGCTTGCCAGCCTTGATTTTTTCCACCGTGATTTTCGGGTAGAAGCAGGCGATGTCCTGATTCTGCAGATGAGTCAGGGCGCGATCACCCTGGCTGGGTTTGTGCTGCAATGCGTACCAGGTCATTTGTACCAGTTACCAGCGGCAATGAAATTGGGATTGAGCACATCCTCCTTTCCGTACTGCAAAGGCCGGCCTTCCAGCGTTTCGACCTTGCCCCCGGCAGCCGAGAGCACGGCGTGGGCGGCACCTGTATCCCACTCGCAGGTTGGTCCCAACCTCGGGTAAATGTCCGCATGGCCTTCGGCAATCTTGCAGAACTTGAGGGAACTGCCAGCCTGCACCAGCTCATGAGCGCCAAGGTTTTCGATGAAAGCTTTGGTTTCGTCGTTCAAGTGATTCTTGCTGGCAACAACGCGCTTGGCCTCACCGGGCTCAACCACACTGATCCGCCGGGTGCGGCCTGTACGGTCCCGCTTGTAGGCGCCCTCGCCTTTCAAGCCCCAGTAGGCTTCTTTTAACGCAGGCGCTGTGACGACCCCGAGAATGGGTTCGCCGTTTTCGATCAAAGCGATGTTAACGGTGAATTCACCGGTGCGCTGAGTAAAGTCCTTGGTGCCATCAATCGGGTCAATCAGCCAGAAGCGCCGCCACTGTTTGCGCTCGCTCCAGGGGATCTCTGCACCCTCTTCTGAAAGCACGGGGATATCGTGGCTGAGGTTTCGCAGGCCTGCCACAATCACCCGATGGCTGGCGACGTCTGCCGCAGTAATCGGCGACTCGTCCGCCTTAAAATCGACCTTGAAGTCCGTCATGTAGATGCTGAGCACCTTTTCGCTGGCGGCGTCTGCGATTTTCAGGACATCGGGGAGGATGGAGCTGTAGTGCATGAGGGTCGGCTTCCTGCGTCAGGTCAATTACGTTTGCGCTATTATGGGCGATAGTGACGCAACACATCAAAACTAATGCGGAGGCACCTTTCATTGAAGGTTCGAGGGAAATACTGGGGTGGAGGGGTATTAGCTGACAATAACTCTCTCGATCTGCATAAAGTCTATACGTCACCCACGCCCACGGAGAAGCAGTTGCGAGCAACGTCAATAGAAAGCAAATCTGTAAGACTTCTTGGTTGGGGCACCGAAGTCAGGTGCTAGTTTGAAGCGGCCAAGACTTAAATGACTGCACAGCCTGACGGACTATAGCGGTCACTCCATCCAGGGGCGCCACTTGTGTCGACAATACAGCTCCAACTCCCCGTAACGGAGCGCTCCAGCCTTAAGACGACACCTGTCAGACTCCCGTGCGCATTGCCCCCCATGGTCACCTCAATGTGACCAGAACCGTCAGGATTCAGCACAGCGATATCGATAGCGGCTGTACCCGTTGTTAACGGTGAGGGGGAATAACCAATATCAGAATTAACCAATGCTCCGCTCTGGGACAAGCGTTCCTCTACAGCAGTTTTGTAAGCCGACAACTCTCCAAGCGCTTGATTTACCTGAGACTGCATAACATATCCCTGGTAGCTTGGTATGGCAATTGCCGCAATAATGCCGACGATCGCCACAACAATCATGAGCTCAATCAAGGTAAATCCGCTGTTTTTTCCAATCATATTACGTATTCCAGAAATCGAGACATACCTTCATTCAGCAAAACCCGGACCAACCTCACCAGGTATTGGGCGCGGGAAAAATCCATGTAGCCAGAAGCGCGGCAAAAGAGGAGCATTCTGGCTTTCAACATAAACCCTCAAGTCCTCCGTCATCGCTTCGTGATAGCGCCAAACCTCCTGTATCCACAAAATACCAAAAAATAATACGAAAGGTGCAAGCAGCATACTCGGGCGGACCCAACGTTTTACCTCCCCGCTAATAATCTTCGAGTCCGAATCAGTCGTGACCATTGGTAACGATAAAGCCCAAAAAATAGCCAGCACCAGCAAGGCTACAGACATTGTGGCGGGAACAAGAAAGACTGCAGAAACTCCAGCGTGAGCAAGACCCGCTACACATGAGGCAGTAAAAGCGACCACCAAAGAGGCTGCCCCCTGCATGCCCGACCCCATCAGTCTGCGCAGCGAAATAAGCCTTTTCACCTTCACGCAAATGAGAACAGCGACCAAACTTATCAACGCCCAGCCATACTCTGCCGCCCACATCAGATACATGTTGTGCGGATGCCCAAGAGTCCGCGCAGCCAAATAGTTACTGGTAAGAGTGGTGTGAGTGAGCCATGACTGCGCTCCCATTCCCCACGGGAAGTTCTGCAAACTCATTTCCCATGCTTCGACCCAAAGCGGCAGACGCCCGGAACCACCGGAATGCAGACCACGAATCATGGTTTTCTCGAAAACCAGCTCTGGAATAGCCCAGGAAAGCAGACACCACAGAAGCCCACCTAGCAAAACGAATCTCAATGAAGCGGCTAGCCAGGGAATTGCCATCCGGCCGAAAAGGACCATTACTATCAATGCGGCACAAACAGGGCACCTGGTGCTCTCGACCCTGCACACCAACAGTGCTGCGGAAACGCTCACGCGCATGATGAACATGGGCGTTCCCTCCTTCAACATCGCCACGTCGGTCAGCCTGATCATTGCCCAGCGACTGGGCCGTCGGCTTTGTAATTCATGTCGACAACCTGCCGACATCCCCAAAGACGTGCTTTTAGCGGAGGGGTTCACACAGGAACAAATTGATACAGGGTTCACGTTGTACCGTCCCAAGGGCTGTGATAAATGCAATGGTGGATATAAAGGCCGCGTCGGGATTTACGAGGTGGTCAAGATTACCGAGGAGCTGGCGAACATGATTATGGAAGAAGCGAGCTCGATTAAAATTGCAAAGCAGGCACAGGCCGAAGGCTTCCCGAACTTGCGGCAGTCTGCCCTTAAAAAAGTCATTGAGGGCGTGACCAGTCTTGAGGAAGCCAACCGCGTGACGAAGGATTAAGCATGGCAGAGAAAGCAGAGAAACTTCAGGCGTTCGTCTGGGAAGGCAAAGACCGCAAGGGCAACAAAACCAAGGGCGAGGTGTCTGGCACCAACCTGGCTCTGGTGAAGGCCCAGTTGCGTAAGCAGGGCATTATTCCAGACAAGGTGAAGAAGAAACCAAAACCCCTGTTTGGCGGCAGCAAAAAGATCACGCCTTTCGACATCGCCATGCTTACTCGCCAGCTCGCCACCATGATGAAGGCTGGTGTTCCGCTGGTTCAGAGTTTCGATATTGTGGCTGACGGCCTTGAGAACAGGGGCCTTCAAGAGCTGGTTACCAACATCCGCAACGATATTTCCTCGGGCACCAGTTTCGCCGGCGCCCTGCGGAAGTATCCCAGGCATTTTGACGACCTGTACTGCAACCTGGTGGATTCCGGCGAAAAGGCCGGTGCACTGGAAAGCATGCTGGACCGCATCGCCACATATCTTGAGAAAACTGAAATTCTTAAGAAAAAAGTAAAGAAAGCGATGACCTACCCTGCTGCTATTGTTGTGGTCGCTATCGTCGTAACGGCCATCCTGCTGGTAAAAGTGGTACCCCAGTTCGAAAGCCTGTTTAAGGGCTTTGGTGCAGACCTGCCAGTATTTACACAGATGGTGGTCCGGTTGTCGGAATGGCTTCAGACTTGGTGGTTTGTGGTTTTGCTCGGCATTGTCGGCACTATCTTTCTGTTCAAGGAAGCTGTAAGACGATCTCAGAAATTCTCGGATCTCGTCGATAAATATGTGCTGAAACTGCCTGTCGTGGGCGAAATCCTGGATAAGTCGGCCGTTGCCAAGTTTGGGCGCGTACTTTCCACGACCTTTGCGGCTGGTGTTCCGCTCGTTGATGCGCTCGACTCCGTTGCCGGCGCGACCGGCAACGCCGTTTATCGGGATGCTATCCAGCGAATAAAAAACGATGTTTCGAGCGGTACCCAATTACAGGCCACCATGCGCCAACAGGATGTGTTCCCGGTTATGGCCGTGCAATTGACTGCCATTGGTGAAGAATCCGGTAACCTGGATGAAATGCTGGAGAAAGTCGCCGTCCATTACGAAGCGGTGGTGGATGACATGGTCGACAACCTCACAGCCCTGCTGGAGCCGATCATCATGGCGGTACTGGGCGTACTCGTAGGCGGCTTGATCATCGCTATGTACCTGCCGATCTTCCAGATGGGTCAGGTGGTTGGCTGATCACGCCCTTCCTTTCACCAACCCCTCTCCCCACCCCTCTTCCGCAATGGGAGGGGGGGTTGATGGCACAGATTGAGAGTTTTGATGATTTCCGTTGATACGTTCCTGGCCACGCCCTGGCTTCTCTATACCGCAGTCATTTTCTTCTCCCTCTGCATCGGTAGCTTCCTGAATGTGGTGATCCTTCGCCTGCCGAAGATGATGCAGCAGGACTGGCGCTGCCAATGCGAAGAGTTCCTGGAGCTATCAGACGATCAACGCAAGAACGATGAGCCGATTACGCTCTCCAAACCTGCCTCCACCTGCCCTTCCTGCGGTCACGGGATTCGCGCCTGGGAAAACGTCCCGGTCATCAGCTACCTGGTTTTGGGCGGCAAATGCGCATCATGCAAAGCGGGCATTTCACCGCGATACCCAATCATTGAGGCAATTACCGCGCTGTTTTCGGTGGTGACCATTCTGGTCATGGGGCCGTCTGAGGCTGCACTATGGTCGCTGTTGCTGGTTTGGGTGCTGATCGCGCTGACGGTGATCGATTTCGACACCCAGTTGTTGCCAGACAGCATGACGCTGCCCCTCATGTGGCTGGGGCTAATCCTGAATTACTTCGGCGTGCTGACGGATTTCAGCAGTGCCTTCTGGGGCGCGGTGGCAGGCTATCTGTCGCTGTGGTCGGTGTACTGGCTGTTCAAGTTGGTAACCGGCAAGGAGGGCATGGGCCACGGCGATTTCAAGTTATTGGCGGCGCTGGGCGCCTGGCTGGGCTGGGAATTGCTGCCGGCGGTGATTTTGTTGTCGTCTTTGGTCGGTGCCGTTGTGGGGATTAGTTTGATGGTGTTCCGCAAGCACGGCCGCGAAGTGCCAATTCCGTTCGGGCCCTATTTGGCGGCGGCGGGTTTGCTCTGCCTTTGGTTTGGGGCAGAAATTCAGGCAGCCTGGTTTACCTATCTGGGGGTTTGAATGGCAGTCGTAGGCCTTACCGGCGGAATCGGTTCTGGCAAATCCACGGTTGCACGGCTGTTCGGAGCACTGGGTGTGCACTGGGTGGATGCGGATGATGTTGCCCGCGAAGTCGTCGAACCCGGCACACCTGCCCTTGAAAAGGTTGCGGAGCATTTTGGGCAGGAGATCCTGCTGCCGGGTGGCGGCCTGGACCGTGCGGCGCTGAGGCGAATCGTATTCGATGCGCCGGAGGAACGCGCTTGGCTCGAGGGGCTGTTGCACCCGGTGATCCGTGAGGAGCTGATGCGGCAACTGCGTCCGGATAACTATTCCCTACCCTATGTACTTCTGGTGTCGCCTTTGTTGTTGGAAACCGACCAGCATGAGCTGGCCGAGAAAGTCGTCGTGGTGGATGTGCCGGTCGATGTGCAGATCCAGAGAACCATGGCCAGGGATACCAACGACAGAGAGCAGGTTGAACGCATCATCGCCGCTCAGATGCCGCGAGAACAACGACTCCGGAAAGCCGATGACGTGGTGGACAACAACCTGGCTATAATGGATGTTGAGCGTCAGGTTGAACAGTTACACCAGACGTTCCTGGCAGCCTTTGGGCGCTAGTGTCTATGAGCCGACACCCCTCCCGCCCCGCCGTTGATGCCTTGACGCTGACCCCCATCGCTATTACCCGTTCCTGCTTCCGGGACAAGTTTGGTGTACCCCGACAACCAGGACTGACCCGCTTTGCCCACGCTGACCTGGTCATCCAATCGCCCTTCGATCGCGAGGATGCGTTCCGAGGGTTGGAGACGGCCAGTCACCTGTGGCTGACGTTCCAGTTCCATGAGGCGGTACGGGCGGAATGGCGGCCAGTGGTTCGGCCACCCCGGCTGGGAGGCAACAAAAAGATAGGTGTGTTTGCCAGCCGGTCACCTTTCCGGCCCAACAGCCTGGGATTGTCAGTCGTGCGAAATGAAGGACTGACGCGGGATGCAGACGGTCGCCTTATTTTGCGGATTGGGGACCACGATCTTATCGACGGCACCCCCATCCTGGACATCAAGCCCTATCTGCCATTTGCAGATTCAGTGCCGGAAGCCACCCTGGGTTGGGCGGAGTCCGCACCGACGGATCGTCTACCGGTAGTGTTCCTGGATGAGGCTGACCAACAGCTCGCAGCCTTGCCAGCGGATCAGTATCCGGATTTCCGAGACTTGATAGAAGATGTGGTGAGCTACGACCCTCGCCCGTCGTTCCGGCGTGGCCGGGATGAAGAACGGATATACGGAGCGCATTTGTACGATCTGAACGTGCGCTTCCGCTTTATCCATGATGAATCACAGGAACGTGTCGAAGTGCTAACGGTCTGTTAAACTGCAGATCGGTTGATTTTTCGACACAGGGAATGCGTGCCTTGCCTCCGATCCGGTTATTCAGACGAATAGGTGTACGGCCACTGGCTGCCAGGCTGCTGGTATATGTTCTGTTGTTCAGCCTGATCCTGTCGCTGGCTGCCACCGGCGTTCAGATGATTGGCGAGTTTGAGCGCAGAACCGAAGAGTTGCGCAGCACCCAGGAACGCGCTGCGGAACTGGTTGCCGGCAGTATGAGCAACAACCTCTGGTTGATGAACTATAGCGAGGTTGCCAACAGCCTGGATGACATGCGCGCCATTCCGGTTATCCAGCATGCCCGGGTGATCACAGCCGCTGGCGAGGAGTTCAACACGGGCACCTATCCGGATGGCCGGGTGATCAGCCAATCCTTCCCCCTGGTGTTCAATCGCGCGTCCTTCAATAACCCGGAAGCCATGGGCACCTTGACGGTGACGTCGTCTGTGGAAACCGTCTACAACGAGTTGATGGACCGGGCGCTGCTCACACTGCTGTTCCAGTCGATGATCGTGATGCTGGGCACTCTCGGGCTTCTGGTCATTGTTCGGCTCACCCTTTCCCGTCATCTGGAATCGATTGCCGACTACGCCGCCCGGCTTAACCTGGACGCATTGATTGAACCGCTGAGGCTCCGCCGCAAGCCCCCAAAGCGGGGTGACGAACTGAGTGAGCTGGAACAGGCGCTGAACACCATGCGCCTGCAGCTGCTGGAAGACACCCGCTCCCTGCGCCAGACCTCCATCCAATCCCAGGATGAACGAGATCAAGCCGTGCGGGCAAACCATGCCAAGAATCAGTTCCTGGCCAACGTCAGCCATGAGTTGCGCATTCCGCTACAATCGGTGCTGGGCTACGCTAATCTCCTGTCAGATACCCCCCTCGATCAGGACCAGCGGGAATATGTCCACACCCTGCTCAACGCTTCGGAGGGGTTGTCGGCCATTATCAATGACCTGCTGGACATCTCCAGTATGGAAGCCGGCAAGCTGGTACTGGATGACATTCCCTTTGACCTTCGCGACACCCTGAATGATCTGGTGCACATGCTGGGCGCACGGGCTCGGGAAAAGGGTCTGGCGCTGGAACTGCGAATTGACGAGAACCTGCCCTGGGCCCTGAAAGGGGATCCGGTACGGCTGAGGCAGATTCTGCTCAACATGACATCCAACGCCATCAAGTTTACCGACTCCGGGCACGTGCTGATCAGCATCGAGGTGCTGGGTCGGCGGGATAACAACGTACGACTTCGGGTGGCGGTTGAAGACACGGGCGTGGGGATCAACCCCGAGGACATACCGCTGGTGTACGAGCCCTACGTTCAGCTCGGTCAGCGTTTCCAGCGACAATTGCCGGGTGCAGGCCTGGGCCTGACCATTTGTCGCCAGCTGGTTCAGTTGATGGACGGCTCACTGGACCTTGAGAGTAAACCCGGCGAGGGCTCCACCTTCTGGATGGAGCTCAGCCTGCAGGTTGCGCCAGAGAGCGCCGCCCGCGGTCGACCGGATACCAGCATGATCCGCGGGCGGCACATTCTGGTGGTGGACTCTTATGAACTGTCCCGCAAGATTACCCTGGAAATGCTTTCACGCCACGAGTTGGATATCGAAGCGGTAAAATCCGCCGGCGAGGCACTGACCTCATTGCGGTTGGCCTCGGACAACCACAAGCCCTTTGATGCCTTGGTGCTGGACGGGTTTGTACCGGATATGGACAGTGACCTGTTGTGCCGACAGATCCGTAGCAACCCGGAATGGGGCCATACACGGCTATTGATTCTGTCGTCCAACCCCCAGCGGGGGGATGCAGAGCACTTCCGGCAGGCCGGCGCCGATGCCTTCCTGAGCAAGTCCCTGCGGGAATCGTGCCTGACCCCTATCCTGCACCAACTGTTTTCGGATTCCGTCCGTAACGAACGTCGCTTCCTGACCCGGTTTTCCCTGCAAGCCGTCAGTGACAATACCCGCCGCCAGGAATTACCCTGCGGCCGCATGAAAGTTCTGTTGGTGGAAGATAACCCGGTCAACCGCACCCTCACCCGCCGGCTGCTGGAAAAGTTGGGCTGTGATGTGATGACGGCGAATGACGGCGAAGCCGCCTCCAGTCTCTGGCAATGGCACCCCTTTGATTTGATTTTCATGGATTGTGTGATGCCCCGGGTGGATGGTTTCGAGGCCACTCGCCGCCTGCGCCAATGGGAGAAGGACCACAACCGTAATCGGGTACCTGTGGTGGCGCTGACTGCAAGCGCTATGGAAAAGGATGAAGAGCGCTGCCGCGAGGCAGGCATGGACTCGTTTGTTGCCAAGCCGGTCAATATTGAAATGTTGCGGGCGGTTCTGGAACAATACTGCCAATCCTCCGCATCCACCTGAATACCCGACACAAGGCCACCATGAACGTAGAATGTCCCACCTGTAAAAAGTCCGCGGAATGGAATGAGAATAACCCGTTTCGCCCTTTCTGCTCCGAACGCTGTAAACTGATTGATCTGGGCGCCTGGGCCAATGAGGAATATCGTGTTCCCGCAGAAAATGCATCCCCCGACGATCTGGATCAGGGCGGCGACACAACCACCCATTGATCGCCCGCATTAACCCGCCCTTAACCCGTTTTAAGTTGAGCCACTTGGGCCGGACCGTTAACATTCCGGCGGTTACATTCAAACATTAAGAAGGTCGAAGAATGAAAGCGTCCCGAATTCCCCTTATCGTTCTGTCACTTGCGGCAGCACCTGTATACGCCTCCGATGTGGACCTGAGCCTGACCAACGACTCGGTCAAGGGCCAGGTCAACTTCTTCGGCACCAATTCCGACATCCAGGTCGGCACCGGCTATACCTATCACGAAGGCAGCCGTCACATCGGCAACGTGGATTTCCACGCCCAGGGCCGCACGGCCATTGGCAACCTGCCCACCACAGCGGGCATTGGTGTTCGCGCCTTCGGATGGGATGATGATCGGCTGGACGGCGGCGCCGTGGCTCTCGGCGGCTTTGCCACCGTAAACGTACCCAACGCACCAGGTCTGTCGTTCACCGGCGGGCTTCACTACGCGCCCAGCATCCTTGCCTTTGGCGATTCCGATGACCTCACCAGCCTTGAGCTTCGCGGCAGCTACCGTGTTATCCGCAACGCCGAGTTATTTGCCGGTTACCGCTACCTGAATACCGACTTTGACGGTCGTGGTGACCTGAACCTGGATGAAGGCGTCATGGCCGGTATGAAGATCTTCTTCTGATCAGGTCCTGATCCCGCAGGATAACCCTGCCCGCCACTATCAGGGCGGGGTTACCACTCCCCATTTCGTGCCCTTCCTCACTCTTTGTGCCTTGCCAACTTGATAGACTTCTGGCTCACGCTCCGGGAACGTTTATCAGGCATGGACAACCCTATGTTTCAACTAGCTGCGCGGGCATTTACCGCTGCTTTCACCCTATCCACAATCACCTTGGTGGCCGGCTGCGACGGTAGCGGCGACGCGAACGACGACGTGGCGGGCCGGGGAAACAGCTTCCCGCCGGCCAAGAATGCCAACGACGACTTTACGTCCGGCTCTACCGGTGACTCCAGCAACGCCTCCGGCCTGGCCCGAAATGAAGTGCGGATTACCATGGAGGTTCCGGAAGCCGTTGCCCCGGGCGGAGAGTTGACCCGCCGCAACCTGCGTATCGTGGAGCCAGAGACCATCCGGGTTTACCAGACTGACCAAACCCTTCGCGAACTCGGCTCCGTAGACACCCGGTCCCGCCGGGAAGACAGCGGGCGAACTGTTATTCGCTTTGAAGATGGGCTACCAATAGGGCCGGACGTGGTGATCGAGGCCACCTATGGCAACAGCCGCATGCGGGCACTGGCAGCGGACGCGGACCGGGACGTGAAGGTGAATCCGTTCTCGGAATACCTAGTGGCCAATTCGCTGGACAGTTACAGCTCTGGTGAGTTCTCCCAGATCATGGACTGTGTGAACGATGCCAACAGCACCCTTTGTTTGAATAAGTATGTGTGGGCCACCCTCGCCGATCAGGTTCATGACTTTGAGATCAATATCCCCGGCAATCTTGATGTCGATGGGACGCTCGCTCTGCTAGAGGAACGGGGAGATTTCGCCCGATATGTGGACGCTATGGCCGATTATGCACTATTGGGAGAAAGCTCCTCTGGCAAGATAGAAGCCAGCGCCGCGAATTACCATTCGGTGTTCTGGGGCGTCGAATTGGGGCAAACGTTTCTCGAGTCCAGCATTGCCGGCTCCGGCCAATGGGGCGTGCGGATCGCCCGCGAGGAAACCACTACCGACCAGAACGGTGGTACCGGCTATGTTTACCCGGGCATGACGCTAACCTCCCTCGACGCCTTCAACATTCGGGCCACTTCCCTTGCCAGCGACATCCCCTATGACCGCCGGGCCCTGATTCACGCCGATGGCAATGAGTTCTTCGACCGCCCGGCCTGGGATCTGAACACCCATTCCTCATCCCCCGGCGCTGCCACCGTGGAGGACGAAATCCGCCTGTTGGCGGGCCGGGCTCTCTATCAGAGCATCACTGGCCGAGGCAGCTCAAAGATCATCGGCTGGACCCGAAACCCTTATTTCCTGAATGCCTACGTCGGCGGAGGCACCGAGCAGCCTGACCGCGTCCTCAGCGGTTATTTCAGTGCCGGTAAAGCCATTGAACTGCGCTCCGAAAGCGGCGAGCTGAAACGCGAACGCACGCTGGAAGATCATTACCTGTCGGTGTTTGAAATGAACCTGCTTCGGGAAGAGGGGTTCGAGCGGCAAACATTGGACGGCCGAGACTATAACGTTGTTTACCTTTCCACCCGCATGGGGGATGAGTCCGAGCCCTTCGTGGTGGAGGCCGGCGTTGGAGACTGGCAGATCAGTGGCCCATACGTCACCCAGACCATGGCAACCACCACCCTGCGCAGGGGCAACACAGGCGCTGTCAGTGTTGCCGTGCCCGCGGACAACCCGGGCCAACGGGATGCCAACTGGGTCATCAGTGAACGCCAGTCGCGGGCCTATGACCCAAACACCGGCAACCGTATTGTCAGTAACGGCCGCCTTAATCTGGACCGGAACGACGCCGCCGGCCTGGATGAGAAACCGGATGTCGCCGTTGGTGCGTCAACACCAGACGGCTCCCTGATGGCCTTCAACCTGGATACCAGCGCCATCGGTAATGGGCTCCTGGTGGCGGCCGAGCGGGCCAATACCTCGCCACCCACCCAGGGGCGTTACCGGCTTCAGGGTGCGGGCCTGGGCATGGCGCAATCCAGCAACCGGCTGGCGCATGTCGACAACGCTCTGCTGGTGATCGAATCCTCCGGCAGCGCCCGCCTGGAAGGCCGAAGGCTCGATGTTGTCCACCAGGTTGATGCCGAATCCGTGTCCGCCCCGCAGGCACAGTCTCCGGGGGCGATCTCCCTGTCCTATAGCGCTAACAACAGTGGGTCGGCAACGTTTAACGCAGGTAGCCTGACGCTGGACGGCTTTTTCACCAGCGACCAGGAGCAGTTTTTCCTGCAGCTCAGGCAGACAGACGGCCAGGAAGAGGTGCTCGGATTGGTGATGGCGACACGCTTACCTGAATAGAGGGCACCAAACCACCCGGGCGACGCCCACGTATAACCTGTTATAATTGCTGTCATATCGATTGTAACGAGAGGTTTTATGTCTTCAGGTATCCGGGCTCTGTGGCTGATTGTTCCGATAGTGGTTTTTGGTGTCTGGGGCACACTGCACACGCCAGACCCTGACCATGATCGCGACAACGAAGACTCGGATATTGCGCTGGCCGAGCTGCCGTCGCTCCCTGATTGGTCACAAGCCAACTTGCCGGATTTTTCCGCTTATCGTGATACCACCGAGAAGAAAGCGGCGTTTTTCTCGTTTCTTTATCCGCGCATTGTGCTGGCAAACTCTCGTGTTCTGATCGAACGCGAGTACCTGGACAGCCTTGCTGGCAAGGACAAACTCAGTAAATCGGAACTGACCTGGCTGAAAAACCAGGCCGAGCGCCTGAGGGTGGATGAAGAGCCGGCCAGCGAAGACATGTTCCGGCGCCTGCGGAACCGTCTGGATGTGATTCCTCCGTCTTTGGTGCTGGCGCAAGCGGCCAATGAATCCGCCTGGGGCACCTCCCGTTTTGCCCGGAGAGGCAACAACCTGTTCGGACAATGGTGCTTCTCCAAAGGCTGCGGCCTGGTGCCCCGGGGCCGCGTTGAAGGCGCCAGCCATGAGGTGGCGAGCTTTTCCTCACCGTACCTGTCCGTGCGCTCCTACATCCAGAACCTGAATCGCCACCCCACCTACCAGCCACTCAGGGACATTCGCCTGAAAGCCCATAACCGTGGTGAATTGGCCAACGGTGCCAGGCTTGCTGCCGGCCTGTTGGGGTATTCCGAACGCGGTGAGGACTATGTGGAGGAGATCCGAAGCATGATCCGCTACAACAACCTGGATTATTTCGACGAGGAATTCCAGGCGATTGTTCAGGAAACGGATTCCAGACAACTCTCGGAGTTGGCTGCGGCGAAACAGGCAGAGGCACTCTTGCCAGGCGCCACCGGCGCTGATGAAACCAGTGGCGAAGGCTAACCCCCGCCATTACAACACCAAGCTGAATCGTATTCCGGAGTCATCCGTCAATGTCCAGGTTCTTGCCCGCACCCGTCAAAGGTGTGCTCGCAGTGCTTTGTATTGTTCTTAACACCCTTTGGCTATTCCCGATCCTGATGGTGTTTGCGGTAATCAAGTTGCTGGTTCCGACGCCTTCGGTTCGCAAAGGCTGCACCATCGTTCTGAACCGCATCGCGTGGTTCTGGATTGGCTTCAACAATGTGCTGGCTGACGTGCTTCACAACATCAAGTGGGATGTCCGCGGCGCTGAGGGCCTGAGCCGCGAACACTGGTACTTCGTCACCTGCAACCATCAGAGCTGGGCCGACATTCCCGCCATCCAGCACGTGTTGAACAGCCGCATTCCGCTGCTGAAATTTTTCCTGAAACAGCAGTTGATCTGGGTCCCCTTGCTGGGCGTGGCCTGGTGGGCGCTGGATTTCCCTTTCATGCAGCGCCACACCAAGGAGCAGATTGCCCGCCGCCCGGAACTGAAGGGCAAGGACGTGGAAGCCACTCGAGCCGCCTGTGAGAAGTTCCGGTATACACCGGTGACCATTTTCAACTTCATGGAAGGTACACGGCTCACACCGGCCAAACACCAAAGTCAGAATTCGCCCTACAAACACCTGCTGAGGCCTCGCGCAGGGGGTACAGCCTTTGTACTGGAAGCCATGGGGGAGTCCCTGCACACCATGCTGGATGTGACCATCGTGTATCCGGATGGCAAATCCGGCATCTGGGATTACCTGTGCGGGCGAATCCAACGGATTGTGGTTGATATTCGAACGCGGGAAATTCCACACCGTTTCCTGGGCATGGACTACGAAAACAACCGTGAAACACGGGCGGACTTCCAGCGTTGGGTAAGCCAGGTATGGGAAGAAAAGGATGCGCTTATAGACGAACTGAAGCGTTCAGCCTGAGTGCTGGGCTGTAGCGTGCCCGCTACAGCAGCCCCAATTCGCGGGCACGGACGATGGCCTGCGTGCGTGACTTCACCTCAAGCTTGGCGTTGATACGACGAGCATGGGTTTTGACCGTGTGCAAGGAGATGTGAAGGCGGTCAGCAATGTCCTGGTTCGACAACCCCTGGGCAATCAGCTCAAGCACCCCCTGCTCCCGGTCGCTGATGGGTTCAGCCAGAGACGCATGCTCTTTCATGTCGGTGAGACCGTACAGCCTTCCTATTGCGCCGACAAATGGTGTATCCGGCAGTTGGGGCCAGGTTTTCTCAAGCAGCTCCTGAAGCTCTCCCCTCAGCTCCGCGAAGGGGCTGATGTAGTGCTCCTCTCCTGCCATGGCTATAGTGGCGGTCAGTATTTTCTGGGCAGCGGAAGGGCCTTTCTGGCGCCAGCTAAGGACACTTTCCAGCAGCCTGGAATATAAGTCCAAACCGAAAGGCAATGTCTCGCCGCCGTTGTCCCGAATGTTCCTGACGGTTTCAGCGGCCTTGATGTCATCCCCCCGCGCCAGTTCGATCCTCGCCTGCAGGCATTGCAGCATGCCGGGCATCATCGGGAACATTTCCGGCACGCAATTCACGTCCCGCCATGGCTTGAGCCGCTCCATAGCCTGTGCCGCCGTGTCTGTCTGACCCAATGCCAGCCAGCCGCTGATTTTCAGAGCCTCAAGCACAGGCACATAGACGGACTCGTCGACCTGCCACGACTGCATGGTTCGCTCGGCACGACCAATCCAGGCGAACGCATCGTCCATCCGATTCTGGGTGCGACAAATCAACACCCTCAGCGCCATGGCCAGCAGCAACCCAAGATCGCGGGTTTGCTCTGCATGGCGGATACAGGTCACCAAGAGGCGGTCTGCTTCCGCCTGCCGTCCCTGGTGCCAAAGCACCATCACCAGATTTAGCTGTAGGCGTGTTTCGCCAACACGTGCGGGCCGCGATGACTCGTTCATGGCGGTATCCAGACCGGTGCGCAGCAGTTGCTCTGCGTGCTTCAACGATCCCTTACCCAGCTCGATCCGCGCGTGGGCATAGACTGCCAGAACTTCCGAACCAGCGTCTCCAGCCTCTCGAGCCAGCCTTGCGGCAATGCGGTTGGCCTCCCGGGCATCGCCAAATTTGCCGGCGGCGCATAGCGCACTGGAACGAACCAGCTGCGTCACCAGCTGGCCCTGAGTAGACAACTCCTCCGCCTGCAGAGCTCTGTCTGCGACCATCAGGGCCTCATCAACACTGCCCTCGCCGCGGAGAATAAAAGCCCTGAGCGCATCGACCCGGCCAGCAAGTTCGGGACGCTCGCCATTATCGAGATCGTTGATCAACATTCTTGCCTGCCTGAACTGACCACCGATGGAATGGACCCAACCGTAGACAATCTTCAGGCGCGCGCTTTTCTCCAGCAGCCCCGACGGCAATGACCGGCGAAGCCGAAGCAATGACGCGGTATCCTGCCCAATCAGCAAGGCCTCTGAGCCTTCAGAGGCTATCCGGACCGACTCCTCAAGACTACCGCTGACCAACGCATAACGCAGTGCCTCGGGAAACTGATGACGGTCACTAAACCAGCGACTGGCTTTCAGGGCACGCTCCTGCGCCCCGTCAAGGGCAGGTGTCTGTAACCAGTCATGGAGCAAAGGGTTCAAGCGGAACCAACGCCCACGGCCCGGTAATGGACGCAGCGGGACACCACTTTCCGACGCTGCCGAGGGCCGAAAAGCGTGGTCACAGCCGGCATCGGCCAATGCCAGAAACAGCTCGTCCGAGACGATCTCCATTTCCGCAATAATTCGAAGCGAACGCTGCTGACCAGGCGTTAGGTGAATTAGCACGGCATCCCTGAGAAACCGCTCAACACTGAAGGTCTCCTGGATCGGCAATCGTGATTCCGGTGTGGAGTCCAATTCCCTATGATACAGCCCCAAAGGCGTAATCCACCCCTCTGTCAGCGAATAAAGGTGCTCCACTGCAACCGTGGTCAGTTGAGTACGGTTGACCACGGCGTGAAAGAATTCGAAGGTTTCCAACCGTGTCAGCTCAAGCGAATCAGCACCGATTCTGTGGAATCGACCTTCCAGTTCGAACGTGTGGGTCTCAAATGGTAACGGCCTTCTGGACACCATAACCAGGGCCAGACCAGAAGGAATGTTTTCAATGAGCTGCTGAAGCAGAGCTATGGCAGTTGGGTTGGCGACCGTGCCTACGTTATCAACCACGAGCACGTTGTCGCCATTAGGGGCGCTCCAGTAAGGATCAGACAATAGCAGGGCAAGCGCATCCATATTACTGGAGGCTTTCTGTTGTCCGGACGGACGGGAAGTGGCGTCGGGTGGTATCAGCGCAATTTCAAGCAAGGCCAACAGACGCCCGGCATCGTTTTCCTGTCCGGTCAGGCCCAGCCACCGGAGGGTGTCGGGGCTACGGGCGGTTTCACGGAACGCCGCACTCAGGGCGTGGGTTTTTCCATAACCGGACGGCGCCTCCAGCAACAGGGCAGAGCCCGGTGTTATTGCAGCGGTCAGTTTCTCGGTCAACGCCGGCCTTTTGAGATAATTCGGAACGGGCTCCGGCATCCGTATCCGTTGGCGCAACAAGTCCCTGATCAACTCACCACGATGACTACCGCCTAATGTTGACTGGAACTCATCGTTGGCCGCACAGCCATCATCGAATGGTTTCACTCTTTGCCCCGTTGAAAGCCCGGAATCTATGAGCCTGGTGGGCCCTTACTCCGGCAAATGTGATCTCTGCTTTGTTGTTGCTGCGGCGCCCTGCATCGGGTTCGCCTTTAGTATTAGTAGAGAGAGGTTAAACCAAATCAGGGGTAGGCTGCAAAACTTTGACGGGGAGGTGACGAAACACCGGCAGGTTTCCAACAATCGGGGAAAATCAAAGGCTTTAAATAAAAACGGCGGGCTTTGAGCCCGCCGTTTTTACTTCACCCGGGATTAACTAACTACCCGGATCATGACAACTTACCGTGTCCCCGCACGACGCAGAGCAGCGGGCGTGTAGTCACGTGACCTTCGGTCAACACCGAACTCATACGGGTTGGACTCTTCGTTGGTCAACCCCAGGACCAGATACCGGCCAGACAGCAGGTCGTAAAGAGTTTCAATGGCGTACCAGGGCACGATCTGATCGTAGAACTGCATGCTGTGCGCTTCAGCCACACGCCACAGTTCTCCACGGCCATCGTAGTGATCGATCACCGCTGCCTGCCATGTGTCTTCGTCAATGTAGAAGTCACGCTGGGCGTAGATATGACGCTCACCATCCTTCAGGGTGGCACGCACGTGCCAGACACGATGCAGCTCATAACGGGTCAGATTCTGGTTGATATGACCGGCCTTGATGATCTCGTCATAGTCCAGGCTACGGTCGACCAGCTTGTAGGAATTGTACGGGATGTACATTTCCTTCTTTCCAACCAGTTCCCAGTTGTAACGATCAGGCGCACCGTTGAACATATCGAAGTTGTCGGAGGTACGCATGCCGTCTGAAGCGGTACCAGGGCCGTCATAAGCTACCTGCGGTGCGCGACGAACCCGGCGCTGACCGGCATTGTATACCCATGCACGACGCGGTTCTTCAACCTGGTCAATAGTCTCGTGAACCAGCAGGACGTTACCGGCCAGTCGCGCAGGCGCAGTAATGGCCTGCTTGAAGTAGAACAGTACGTTCGGGTCCTGCCCCGCCTCGTAATCTTCCAGATAGGTTTTCCACGTCAGTTCGTCCTGGAATTTCACAACGCTGAAAGCGCCGTCTTCTGTCGGAGTGACCTGCCCAACGTTACGCTGGACCGAACCGCCACGGTAACGGGTGATGTGGTTCCAGATGACTTCCAGACCATTCTGAGGAATCGGGAATGGCGTGGCCGTCTGGTAATTACCCAGGCCGTTACCGTCTTTGATCAGTTCCACTGTCGTGGCGTTGTCAACGGTATCCTCCATGACCTGTTCCGGGTATGCGGCGGAACGGTGAGTCTCGTACACCGGCATGACGTAATCGTCATAACGCTTGATCATTGCGACCTGTCCCGGGGACAGGTTTTCCGCATACTGGTCAACGTTGCTCTGGTTGATGGTGAACTTTGGCTCTTCGTTCGGGAACGGGTTCACATAGATACCATCGTTTTTATACCCGGCAGGAGGCGTCGTCAGACCGCCATCCCAGGCCGGAATTGCGCCCCCGTTACCCGCTTTCTCAGCACCCATTGGCGTGAGCGAGTCACCGAGCTTGGCCGCTTCCTGTGCGGAAACCGCGCCAAAGGCGTTACCCGCAATCAACGTTGCGGACAGAATGCCAGTGGCCAATAGCTTCTTGTTCAGTTTCATTTAAATTACCTCGTTAAACGAATTCAGGCCGAATCAGAATGAGTAGGAAACGCTCGCACTCACGAAATCACGGTCGGTCAACTCGTTATACGGCTTGCCACCGAAAAAGTTTGTGTAACCGATATTACCGGTTATACGGTTCTGGTATTCAGCCTGCAATGACAGACCAATGGCCTTGTTGCCTTCGCTGAAGTTACCGCCCGGAGAAGGCGCGTAACCCTGCACATCGTGGCTCCAGGCCAGTTGTGGTGAAAGGTTAATGCCAGAGAACGCGTTCAGGTAGCTCCACACCAGACGGGTACGGTAGCCCCAGGAAAAGGACGTGGTAAAGCCCTCGTTATTACAATAGTTGGTATTGATGTTGGCGCCTGCCTCACAGAAATCACCCGTGAAGTTGGAGCCGTCCACCGGCAACGTACCGATACCGAAGGTGCCTGAGCGACCGTAACGGGCTTCATCTTCGTCCGGAAGATCGTGAACGTAGGTGGCACCAAATTCAGTGATCAGGGACAGGCGGCTTGCTCCCATGACCTGGTCGAAGAACTTGATCAGCGTGAACTGCGCCTGGGAAACATTGAACCGGTCGTAGCCGTCAACAGGCTTTCCAGCCAGGTTGGCTCCACCGGATTCTTCGAGCCGCTGTTTTTCCAGCTTGCTTAGAATTTCCCCGTTTGGACCACGCTGCTGCAAACCACCAAAGATCAGCTCAAATGCGTTCCACTGGAGCGGAACGTTATCACGGAAGCTGTATTCAGCACCCAGAGACCAACCACCCGGGGTCGTGGTGTTGATACTGATACCATAGAGATTGATGTTTTCGGGATACTCAATAAAGTAGCTCGGAAACGTGGAGTTCGGCTCATTCGGATCGTTCTGTTGGCTGCCGCTGGGTGAAGACGGGTTGTTCACCAGACCACTGACATACGGCAGACGGCTGTTGTACTTGATGTAGTAGAAACCAAGCTCTGAATCGTTCAGGGCCGGCACATACCAGCGCAACGCGACACCAAACTGGTCTTTGGAATCTGCCTCACGGTCCGCAAGACGAGGAGCGACGAACCCCTGTGCCGCCGCTTGAGAATCAGGCAACTGACCTGCTAGCAAAACTGGACCACAACCGTCAGCAGCGAAGTCGTTTGTGGAAAAGAACGTGCCGCAATCGTCTGGGCGAACCGGCTCCCAGTCAGCTTGCACAAACGCTTCAACAGTCACGTTTTCCGTGATACCCGCCGAGGCGTAGAACATTTCAACAGGCAACAGCGCATCCTTCAGTTCGGAGCCTGGTGCCCGGAAGGCAGGTACGTCAACCGGGTTAATGGTATTGATGCCGCCCTGGATGAAGGTACTTTCACCCCAGCTCAACACCTGCTTGCCGTAGCGGAGACTGACCGGGACATCACCAAAGTACCAGTCCGAGAATACGTAGGCATCAAGGATTTCACCGCCAGAGGCATTTTTTTTGGCCTCTTCGTTCAACTCTCGACGCTGACCAACAGGATCAACCGCTCTGCTCTCATCCTTCAACTCGAAGTCATACCAGTAACGCCCCCGCACAAAGCCACCGACCCGGGTAAGCGTATCGTTATCCACATCGTAGCTGAGAAACAGTTCGCTGTTACCCTTGACGATCTTGGAGTAGGTATCCCCTTTCTCGAAGTTGAGGTTACCGTCGTCATAGTTGTTGGTAGAAGCACCGATGTTGGCCAAGGGCTGACCGGGAGCGTATTCAGGCCCCAGGTTACCCTGGGCAATCAACCTTCTGTCCTGTGACTCGGTTCGCCAGCCAACGCCCGCCGACAGCGTCGTGTTGAAAGAGGCTTCCACATCCCCCACGTAAAATGAATAGGCAGCTGCCTGCCCGGATACTCCGGCTGCAACTGCTACGGCCAGCGGCAATTTAGTCCACTGCTGCCATTGATGTGTTTTTCTTGTCATTGGAAGGCTACTCCATTGTTGTTCTGAGTCGCTGCTCTGATTATTGGTGTTCACGATGTTTGGAGGCTTCATGCACAGTGCTCGTGATGTTGGCACTATAGCTAACGCCATCGAACGCTTTGATCAGTCAAAAGTATGATTTTACGATTAAGCCTCTCTCTATTACGCCCCTCTCTGCGGCAGACTTCCCTCGCACTGAGTCACTATAGTCAACAAATTTGGATGCAACCAGCCGGCACAAATCACAGCATTTCAATAGCCATCGCCGTTGCCTCACCACCGCCGATACACAGTGCTGCAACACCCTTCTTCTTGCCGTAGTGATTGAGGGAGTGCATCAGCGTCACCAGCAGGCGGGAGCCGGTGGAGCCAACCGGGTGGCCCTGAGCGCAGGCGCCGCCGTGGATGTTGACTTTCTCGGGGTCCAGGCCGAGCTCGCGGATGGGCATCATGGCGACCATGGCGAAGGCTTCGTTAATCTCGAACAGGTCCACGTCGTCCTTTGTCCAGCCGGTTTTGGCGAACAGGGTTTCGATGGCACCGACCGGCGCGCAGGTGAACTCCGACGGATGCTGGGACTGGGTGCTGTGGGCAACGATCCGGGCGAGCGGTTTGAGGCCGCGCTTTTCGGCTTCGGATTCACGCATCAGTACCAGTGCGGAGGCGCCGTCGGATATCGAGGAGGCATTGGCGGCGGTGACGGTGCCGTCTTTCGCAAAGGCCGGGCGCAAGCTCGGGATCTTCTCGATGTTGGCGTTGTGGGGCTGCTCGTCGTCCTCAACCACCACTTCGCCTTTTCGGGTCTTGACGGTGACGGGAATGATTTCGTCTTTCAGCAGGCCTTCTTCAATGGCTTTCTTGGCCCGGGTCAGGGAGGTGATGGCGTACTCGTCCATCTCTTCCCGGGTGTAGCCTTTCTTGTCGGCCATTTCCTGGGCGAAGGCGCCCATCAACCGACCGGTTTCCGCATCTTCAAGCCCGTCCAGGAACATGTGGTCCTGTGGCGCCTGCCCGGGCCCCATGCGGTAGCCACTGCGGGCACCCTGCAGGATGTAAGGCGCATTCGACATGCTTTCCATGCCACCAGCCACCATGATGTCGTTAGTACCGGCCTTGATCACATCGTGGGCAAACATGGCGGCTTTCATCCCGGAACCGCAAAGCTTGTTGATCGTGGTAGCGCCGGTGCTATCGGGAAGTCCGGCCTGACGCATGGCCTGTCGTGCAGGCCCCTGTTTGAGGCCTGCGGGCAGCACGTTGCCCATAATGACTTCTTGAACGTCGGCCGGCTGCAACCCGGCACGGCGAATCGCCTCGGCAATGCTGATGGCGCCAAGCTCCGGCGCTGAAACGGCGGCCAGACTGCCCTGGAATCCACCCATGGGGGTGCGTACACCGCTGACGATGACGACGTTGTCTGTGCTCATATTGGGATCTCTCTCGTATTGACAGGTTGTTTTTCAGGCTTTGTGGGGCGCTTCCAGATATTCCCTGGACTGCATCTCCAATAACCGGGATTCTGTTCGCTCAAACTCAAACCCGAGCCGCCCACCGGCGTACAGGTTGGTAATCGGGGCTTCCGCGGAAATGATCACCTTCACGTTTCGATCATAAAACTCGTCGATCATATTAATGAACCGGCGGGCCTGGTCTTCCTTGTCTTTACCGAGGACCGGCACATTGCTGATGATGACGGCGTGAAATTCGCGGGCCAGTTCAATGTAATCATTCTGGCTACGGGGGCCGTCGCACAGGGTTTTGAACTCAAACCAGACCACATCGTCCGCATGGCTGAGAGCCGTGAGTTTACGACCATTGATATCCAGTTCCAGGCTGTGGCTGCCAGCCTCAAGCGCAAGCCCGTCGTAACTCTTCTGGAGGCTTTTGTCCGCGTCTTCATCCAGCGGAAAATGGTAAAGCTCCGCCTGCTCCAGGGTTCTCAGGCGATAATCCACACCGCCATCCACATTCACCACCTCGGTGTGTTTCTTGACCAGCGCGATGGCGGGCAGGAAGCGGGCACGCTGCAGGCCATCCTTGTAAAGCCCGTCAGGCACGATATTGGAGGTACAAACCAAGGTCACACCACGGCTGAACAGACCATCCATCAATGTTGCCAGTATCATGGCGTCACCGATGTCAGAGACAAAAAATTCGTCAAAGCAAATCACCCGGGTTTCGTCCGCAAACATTTTCGCCACGATATCCAACGGGTTTTTCTCGCCTTTCAGGCTTTTCAGTTCCTTGTGAACACGCTGCATAAACCGGTGGAAGTGCACCCGCATCTTGCGATCAAAGGGCAGAGCTTCATAGAACGTATCCATGAGGTAAGTTTTACCGCGACCCACGCCGCCCCAGAAATACAAACCCTTCACCGGATCTTCTTTGCCCTTCTTGAACTTGAGGCGAAGTTTGACCATCGGTTTGTCCCGCTCCCTTTCCGCCGCCACCAGTTTGTCGTAAAGTGACTGCAAACGGCGGACCGCATCTTCCTGGGCCGGGTCTTTGTGAAACTCGGGCCGCTCAAGGTCCTGCTGGTATCGTTCCCATGGGGTCATATGGGTAGTGGTCATACGGATTCGCTTTTGGGGTGTCATTAAGGCGTTTCCCGAAGTATGGTCATTCATAACGGCGGCGTATTGTGGCCGATTTTGGCTTTTTTCGCCACGTTCAACACCCTGAGAAACCGCTGCAACAGCGGGGGCGAGCCAGACATACGACGCAATACGACGATTGGCGCACGAGGCAATCGTGCGTGAACGGGCCTTGGGACGGTATACTTCGGGAAGGAATTCCTATTCATTAAAAGGATCATACAGCTTATGACAAACCTGATTCTGGCAGCCATCGCCGCATTGATTGTCGGCATTGTCATCGGAGTACTGGTTGGCCGGTCTGGTCAGGGCTCTACGCTGCGGCAGCGCCGGGCTGAACAGCAGATCGAGGAGCTGAGAAACGAGTACACACGCTATCAGGCGCAAGTGAACGAGCATTTTATGGAATCTGCGCATCTGCTGCGCCGCTTCAACGACACCTACCGGGACGTAAATCAGCACATGGCGCGGGGCGCTAACCGCCTGTGCAACGACGAAGACTGGCTGTTGGAGCTCGAGAAAGAGAACGCCAAGGCGCGTCTGGAAGGCGCCGCCAGCAAGGATGATGCAGAGCCACCCCGGGACTACGCCCCCAAGAGCGACCCCCAGGAAAAAGGCACCCTGGCCGAAGACTTTGGCCTGGCGGAAAAACAGCAAAAAGCCTGACGCTTACACCGGGTTATCGCAGTCGATAAACCGGTGACTTACCCCAAATGCTTGCTCCAGGGCCCGCCCCAGGGCCTGAACGCCATACCGCTCAGTGGCGTGATGGCCGGCTGCGTAGTAATGAATACCGCATTCGCGGGCAGTATGAGTAGTGGGTTCTGAAATCTCGCCACTGATATAGGCATCCAGCCCGGCTTCCAATGCGCTGCCAATGAACCCCTGAGCTGCGCCAGTACACCAGCCGACCCTGGAAATCTCTGCGGAGCCGTCCCCGACCCAGAGCGGAGCACGGGCCAGACGCTCTCCGATCAACTCCGCGAACGCCCGGGGCTCCATCGGAGCGCTCAGTTCACCCTGCCACACAAGCCCTCCCAGTGGCCGGGGATTGAGAATACCCAACACGTCGGCCAACTGCCGGTTATTGCCATACTCAGGGTGATCGTCCAACGGCAGGTGATAGGCAACCAGATTGATATCGTGCTCCAGCAGACGCTTGATCCTGTCCCGCTTCATGCCACGGATGGCCTGATCCTCACCTTTCCAGAAATACCCGTGATGCACCAGAATCATATCGGCACCGGCTTCGATCGCCGCGTCCACGAGCGCCCGGGAAGCCGTGACGCCACTTACTATGGTACTGACCTCTTCAGCGCCCTCAACCTGAAGACCGTTAGGGCAATAATCCTTGAAGTTTTCCGGGGCCAGCCAGTCATTCAGTGTGCGGAGTATCTCATTGCGTGAAGCCATGCTGCCTCCATGTGGTTGCCTTGAATGTCTTGTGTTACACCAACGGTTTAAGGCACTCGACCAGTCGCTTGTTCTGGTCTGCCGTGCCGATGGTGATGCGCAGGAAGTCCGAGATGCGGGGCTTATTGAAGTGACGCACGATAACCCCCTTCTCCCGAAGCCCCTTCGCCAACGCCTCACCGGCATGATCCGGGTGGCGCGCAAGAATAAAGTTGGCCTTTGAGGGCAATACATCGAACCCCAAGGCTTCCAGTTTCGAGGTAACCCACCCTCGCTCGCCAATGACGCCTTCGCAGGTGGCTCGAAACCAGTCTTCATCCTCGAATGCCGCAATGGCGCCGACCTGAGCCAGGCGGTCAATAGGATAAGAGTTAAAGCTGTTCTTGACGCGGTTCAGGGCTTCGATGACCTCCGGGCTGCCGATGGCGAAACCGACGCGCAACCCGGCCAGGGAACGGGCCTTGGACAGCGTTTGGCAGACCAGCAGATTGGGGTATTTCCCCACCAGCTTGATCGCACTCTCGCCGCCGAAATCCACATAGGCTTCATCCACAACCACGACCCGGTCGGGATTGGCGGCGACGATAGCCTCAACCTTATCCAGCGCCAGGTAACGCCCAGTGGGCGCATTGGGATTGGGGAAGATGATGCCGCCGTTCGGCTGCTTATAGTCCTTGGGATCAATCTCAAAGCTGTCGGTCAGCGGTACGGTCTTGCCTTCGATGTTGTAGAGGCCGCAATACACCGGATAAAAACTGTAGGTGATATCGGGGTACAACACGGGCTCACCGTGCTGGAACAGACCATAAAAGATGTGTGCCAGCACTTCGTCGGAACCGTTACCGAGGAAAACCTGCTCGCCCTGCACGCCATAGTACTTCGCGATGGTGCTTTTCAGAGCTTCACTTTCGGGGTCCGGATAAAGCCGAAGGCTGTCATTCAGTTCCGTGTTGATCGCCTCGATCACCTTCGGAGACGGGCCGAAAGGGTTTTCGTTGGTATTCAGTTTCACGAGGTTGGCCATTTTCGGCTGCTCCCCCGGTACATAGGGGACCAACTCTTTGACCCGTGAACTCCAGAACTTACTCATCTGACTGGCCCTCCCGAACCCGATACTCTGCAGAACGGGCGTGAGCCGTTAACCCTTCTCCACGCGCCAGAACAGAGGCAACTCGCCCCATCCTGTCGGCACCGGCTGCAGAAAAACCAATCAGGGACGACCGTTTCTGGAAGTCATAAACCCCCAGAGGAGAGGAGAAACGCGCCGTCCCGGACGTCGGCAACACATGGTTCGGCCCGGCGCAATAATCGCCCAGCGCCTCCGCCGTATAGCGCCCCATAAAGATGGCACCGGCATGGCGAATCTCGTCCACCAGATTTTCCGGATCTTCCACCGAAAGCTCCAGGTGCTCCGGCGCAATACGATTGGAAACGCGAGCCGCTTCCGACAAGTCGGCCACGTGAATCAGCGCAGCCCGATCCGTCATCGAGGTAGCGATGATGCCGGCCCGCTCCATGGTCGGCAGCAGCTTGTTGATGCTGGCTTCCACGGCATCCAGGAAATCGGCATCGGGACTGATAAGAATGGACTGAGCCTGCTCATCGTGCTCGGCCTGAGAGAACAAATCCATGGCAATCCAGTCTGGGTCAGTCTTGCCGTCACAAATCACCAGAATCTCCGAAGGGCCTGCAATCATGTCGATACCAACGGTTCCGAATACCTCTCGCTTGGCGGTAGCGACAAAAATATTGCCCGGCCCAACAATCTTATCGACGGCAGGAATGGTCTGTGTGCCGTAGGCCAATGCACCCACCGCCTGGGCCCCCCCCACACAAAAGACGCGATCCACACCCGCAATCGCCGCAGCGGCCAGAACCAGTTCGTTCACCACACCGTCCGGCGTGGGAACCACCATAATCACCTCGCCCACACCCGCGACCTTCGCCGGGATGGCGTTCATTAGCACGGAGGAGGGATAGGCCGCCTTGCCACCGGGCACATACAGCCCTGCCCGATCCAGCGGCGTGACCTTCTGACCGAGTACGGTGCCGTCATCGTCTTCATACTGCCAGGACGTCTGATTCTGACGCTCGTGATAGTCACGCACCCGCTCGGCGGCCTTTTCAAGGGCAACACGCTGCCCCTGGGGAATAGCCTCCAGCGCCTGCCGCAAGCGATCCTGCCCCATTTCCAGCTCAGCAACAGTGCCAACCTTCAAGCGATCAAACTTCTCGGTAAACTCCAGAACCGCAGCATCCCCACGGGTTTTCACCTCATGCAGGATATGACGAACCGACTCATTCACCTGATGATCCACACTGTCTTCCCACGCCAATAGCTTGGCCAGCGCACTGTCAAAGTCACTGTCGGAAGCGCTCAATCGTCTGATGCTGATATCGGTCATCACTAAATCCTGTTTCGGATTGTTTACTCTTTGTGTTTAAGGCAACGCCTTGGCATGGGAAGTGATCAGGGACGGCTTTCCAAAACTGTACGGAGCCATGGATGGCGAAGTCCAAGCGTCACATGGACGTGCCGAAGGAGCGTGTTTTGGAAAGCCGTCCCTGAGCGCTTCTTACTCTGAAGCTCGCCTTTTTTCAACGGCGATCGACATTTTCTCAATTATGGGATTAATGCCCTGGTGTTTCATCTTCATCGAGGCACGGTTAACCACAAGGCGAGAACTGATGTTTTCAATCAGCTCGCGAGCCTCAAGACCATTCGCTTTCAAGGTATTGCCGGTATCAACGATATCGACAATCTCGTCGGCGAGCCCGAGAATCGGAGCAAGCTCCATCGCACCGTAGAGCTTGATGATATCGGCCTGCCGCCCCTGGGCCGCGTAATAGCGCCGAGCCAAGTTTACGAACTTGGTCGCCACACGCAAACGGCCCTCTGGCGCTTTGCAGTCTTTCTTCCCGGCCGTCATCAACCGACACCGGGAAATATTCAGGTCCAGCGGCTCATACAGTCCCTCACCGCCGTGCTCCATCAGCACATCCTTACCGGTTACCCCCAGATCCGCTCCACCGTATTGCACATAGGTGGGCACGTCGGTGGCCCGAAGGATCAAAACCCGTACGTTCGGGTCCGTGGTGGGAAACACCAGTTTCCGGGACTTCTTAACATCGTCGACCAGCTCGATACCCGCTTCTTTTAACAGCGGCAGGGTCTCGTCGAGGATTCGCCCCTTCGACAGCGCGATGGTGATGGAATCGGTCATGCGTCTTTCCGGTTCAATGTGTTCAGGCTGGCAAGCGGCGGATACTGGCGCCCAACAGCTGCAATTTTTCTTCGATACACTCGTAGCCACGGTCGATGTGGTAGATGCGATCAACGATGGTGTCTCCATCCGCCACCAGCCCGGCAATGACCAGGCTCGCGGACGCCCGCAGGTCCGTTGCCATCACCGGGGCACCGGTGAGGTGATCCACGCCCTTGATGATCGCAGCGTTGCCCTCAAGAGTAATGTCCGCACCCATGCGGATCAGCTCCTGCAGGTGCATGAACCGGTTCTCGAAGACCGTTTCCACGATGGTGCCAGTGCCTTCGGATACCGCGTTCATCGCCGCTAACTGCGCTTGCATATCGGTCGGAAACGCAGGGTATGGCGCTGTGCGTAGGCTAACCGCTTTTGGCTGATTGCCTTTCATATCCAGCGAAATCCAGTCCTTGCCCGTATCAATGTGGGCACCGGCCTCTTCCAGCTTCAGCAGGACTGCTTCCAGCAGATCCTCGCGGGTATCCTTGAGCTTGACCCGGCCACGGGTAGCTGCTGCTGCAACCAGGTAGGTGCCGGTTTCGACGCGATCCGGCAGCACATCGTAGTGACAGCCATGCAAACGCTCGACACCGTTGATCTCAATCGTTGCAGAGCCATGACCCTTGATGTCAGCACCCATGGCGATCAGGCATTCAGCGAGATCCACCACTTCCGGTTCCCGGGCAGCGTTTTCCAGGATGGTTTTACCATCGGCCAACGCGGCAGCCATCATCAGGTTTTCCGTACCGGTGACGGTCACCGTGTCCAGGAAGATGTGCGCGCCTTTCAAGCGACCATTGGTCTTCGCCTTGATATAGCCATTCTCGACCTTGATGTCGGCACCCATCTGCTCCAGGCCCTGGATGTGCAGGTTTACCGGTCGGCTACCGATGGCACAGCCACCGGGCAGGGAGACTTCTGCCTCACCAAAGTGAGCCACCAGCGGGCCCAGCACCAGGATCGACGCACGCATGGTCTTGACCAGCTCGTACGGCGCATGGAATTGCTTGATGGTGTTGGCGTGCACCTCGACGCTCATTTTTTCGTCGATCATCAGTTCCACACCCATGCGGCCCAGCAGCTCGATCATCGTGGTGATGTCGTTCAGGTGCGGCAGGTTGCCCACGGTCACCGGCTCATCCGCCAACAGGGTGGCAGCCAGAATCGGTAGGGCGGCGTTCTTGGCGCCGGAAATCCGGATTTCGCCATCGAGAGGCTTGCGGCCTCTGATCAGAAGTTTGTCCACAATGGTGTCCTGTAGTTTGCGGGCATGTCAGCCCTGGCGCGCGGCCCATTCAGCCGGCGTAAAGGCCTTGGGGTGCAGGGCATGAATGGTACCGTCCAGAATGTGCTGGAACAGCGCCTTGTTGATCAGTTGCTGCCGTTTGATGGTTGGCAAACCCTCGAATACATCGCCCACTACAACAACAAGATAGTGATTGCCATCGACCTGCACTTCGACCTCACAGCCAGGCAGCGCCTCTTTAACCAACTCGGCAACTTCGGTGGCTTCCATAAATAATCCTCGGGCGTTTTTAAATCAGGGGCGAGATTGTAACCAATTATGGCATTCGGGTCAGCTATGGTGCAGGTTTTCAGAAGAGGACTGGGAGGAAAAGCCCGGCAAATGGCGATCAAGGCCGCTCAGGGCCGCCAAAGAGTTCAGCCGCGCACTTACGCCGGTGAATCGCAGAGCCTGACTGCGGGCAACTGCAAGGCGGTGCCAACACAGCAGCAGAGACAGCACCACGCTGTGCGCGGTGCCCATGGCGGACAGGTCCACCTGTAAATCCGCCTTGCCCGCCCGTATCCACTTCTCGCCTTCCTGCCTGACGGAGATCACGGTGAGCGGATCAACCGCGCCGCTCACCAATAGCGTGTCGCCATCAAGAGTCACCACGGGCCGGCTTGCATTCATGATTTGTCGACTTCACCTTCGAGGTTCAGCGATTCCACTGCATCGCCCCAGTCGTTGATAACAGCCTGGACCTTGCCGCCGTTCTTCTCCATCTCCTGGCTGAAACGATCACGGAAAGCCAGCCCGATGTTCACACCTTCGACGATCACGTTTTCCATCATCCAGCGTCCTTCATCTGTTTCGTACATGGAATAAGTCACGGGGTAGCGATTGCCAGAGGCACTGATCACCTCCATACGCACAGACGCCCGACCGTCGTCATTCGGGTTGATCGTGGCTTCCTTTACCTCGATGGTAAAATCGTCAGCGCTCACCAGAGCCTGAGCGTAACTGTCGAAAAGACTGCGTTTGAACTTCTCAACGAACTCGTCGCGCTGCTCCGGTGATGCCTGCCGCGCATAGCGACCCATGACCCGGGCAGCAATTCGGCGAAAGTCGACGAAGTTCTTCAGCTCCTGATCCATGCTCCGATAAAACGCCTGTGGATTCTGCTCGTACAGGCCCTTTTCCTGATGGAGCTTGTCGACCAGGCGCTGGGTATTTTTATCCACATACGTGCGGAGGTCCTCCTCCGGTCCGGCGTGGGCCGGTGCTGCCAGCGCCACCATCAGCAACGCAACAATCATCAGGCTATGTCTGATCAGAACCATGGTTTTCTCCCGTGAACCACTTTCTTTCATTGTGACTGCCCGGAGGCAAAGTTGGATATGAGCCGCTCAAGATTCATGGCGGATTGTGTGGAATAGAAGGTATCCCCGTCCCCCAGGGACTCCATATCACCGCCCACCGATATATCAATGTACTGTTCACCAAGCAGCCCGGATGTACGTATTACTGCTGAGCTGTCCGCCGGGATATTATCCACACTGGCGTTCACATCAATGGTCACGCGGGCCTGGTAGGTTTCCCGATTCAGGGTTATCTCCCGGATCTTACCCACCGTGACACCAGCCATGGACACTTTTGCCCGGGGCGTCAGCCCGCCAGCGTCGTTAAAGTTGGCGTAGAGCGTGTACGAACTTTCCGGGGCCTTCGGTGTCAGCCCGCTGACCTGCAACGCCAGGAACATTATGGCGGCGATGCCCGCGATCATGAACAGCCCCACAATCACCTCTGTTGTTCTCTGTGCCATTCCGGCCCCCTGTTTCCTGACGTTTCAGTATACCGCGGTCAGAAGTCACCAAACATGACGGCGGTAAGCACAAAATCCAGCCCGAGTACGGCCAGCGACGAATACACCACGGTTTTCGTGGTTGCGGCACTGATACCAGCTGAGGTGGGCACACAGTCGTAACCCTGATAGACCGCAATCCAGGTACAGACGAACCCAAACACAAGGCTCTTGACGACACCGTTCAGAACATCGGCGGTGAAGCTTACGGAAGACTGCATGTTGCCCCAGAAAGAGCCTTCAAACACGCCCAGCCACTCCACACCCACGAGCATGCCGCCCCAGATACCAACCACCGAAAACACAGCAGCCAGCACGGGCACTGAGATAAAGCCCGCCCATAACCGCGGGGCAATCACCCGGCGCAGCGGATCAACACCCATCATTTCCATGCTGGAAAGCTGTTCGGTGGCTTTCATCAACCCGATTTCCGCCGTCAGTGCGGAACCCGCACGGCCGGCAAACAACAGCGCGGTCACCACGGGGCCCAATTCCCGCACCAGAGTCAGGGCAATCATCTGACCGATCGCGGCCTCAGACCCGTAGTCACTGAGAATGGTGTATCCCTGCAACCCCAGAACCATCCCGATAAACAGGCCGGACACCACAATGATGGCCAGGGACAGAACACCGACCGAGTAGAGTTGCTTCAGCAACAGCGGAAAACCAACCGAGGGCCGCGGAACACCTGCCAGGGCACCGACAAGGAAACGCCCGGAGCGACCGAGCGATGCAATCACGTTCAGCCCCAATCGGCCAAAAGCCGCCAGCCGGTCCATCAATCCCCCCTCCCGGCAACACTCCAGTCCAGAGCCGCATCCGCAGCCGGATAGTGGAACGGCACCGGACCGTCCGGATGACCACGCAGGAACTGCTGAACCTGCTCCGATGGGTGCGCCCTCAACTCCTCGGGCGTGCCGTCGCCTATGATACGGCCGTCTGCAACGATACAGGCGTAGTGGCAGATACTCAGGGACTCCGGCACATCATGGGATACCAGCACGCTGGTCAGGCCCATGGAGCTGTTGAGATCCCGGATCAGCTTCACCAGTACACCCATGGCAATCGGGTCCTGGCCGGTAAAGGGCTCGTCGTACATGATCAGCTCAGGGTCCAGCGCGATGCTGCGGGCCAGGGCCACGCGCCGGGTCATACCACCTGACAGCTCTGCCGGCATCAGATCCCGGGCTCCGCGAAGCCCCACAGCTTCGAGCTTCATTAGAACGATGTCGCGGATCATGTCCTCCGGCAAGGTGGTATGAACCCTGAGCGGGAACGCCACGTTTTCAAAGACACTGAGATCCGTAAACAGCGCTCCACTCTGGAACAGCATCCCCATCTTTTCCCGCAGACGGTAAAGCGCCTTGCGCTTGAGCTGAGGAACGTTCTCCCCCGCTACGGATATGCTGCCGGAATCCGGTTTCAGCTGGCCGCCGATCAGCCGCAACAAGGTAGTCTTGCCGGTGCCGCTCGGCCCCATGATGGCGGTAATCTTGCCGCGGGGAATGTCCAGGCTGACGCCATCAAAGATACGACGATTCCCGCGACTGAAAACCACGTCTCTCAATTCAATGTAGGGGGATGTGTCCATACCTGCTTCCAGAACCGCCTGAGTGTCGGTGAACCCGCATTCCCAGCCTTTAATGAGTGCGCTACATTATGTCAACCTGCCGTGAACCTCAATCCATCCTTCACAAAATGAACTGATGTCAATGATCAGTTTTGCTGAACGTCTTGTCATGAAGGGCAGCCAAAGCCGTTGAAGTGATATACTTTTGCCACGACGAAAGCATCAACATTTCGAACCCGGAAGCCAGATGAACACCGAAACCAGCCAGACCTTCAAAGAATCCGCCCTCCGAGCCATCGAGATCGAGCGTGAGGCCATTCACGCCCTGACCGACCGGATTGATGACCGTTTCGTCCGCGCCTGCGAAGTCATCATGGCGTGCAAGGGGCGTGTTGTCGTGACCGGCATGGGCAAATCCGGCCATATCGGCAACAAGATCGCTGCCACCCTCGCCAGCACCGGAACGCCCTCGTTCTTCGTACACCCGGGCGAGGCCAGCCACGGTGACCTGGGCATGATCACCAGCCAGGATGTAGTGCTGGGCATCTCCAATAGCGGCAACACCAGCGAAGTGCTGACCATTTTGCCGTTAATCAAACGCATGGGGGCCCCGCTGATCAGTATGACGGGCAACGAGAACTCCATCCTGGCTCGGGAGGCCGTTGCCAACCTGGACATCAGTGTCGCCCAGGAGGCCTGCCCTCTTGGCCTGGCCCCCACCTCCAGCACCACGGCCACTTTGGTGATGGGTGATGCCCTGGCCGTGGCACTGCTTGAAGCCCGGGGGTTCAGCACCGAAGACTTTGCGCTCTCACACCCCGGTGGCAGTCTGGGCCGCAGGTTGCTGCTGCGTGTCAGCGATATTATGCATACCGGGGACCAGATCCCCCGAGTGCAGGAAGACACCACCCTCAGCGGCGCACTGTTGGAGATTTCCCGCAAGGGCCTGGGTATGACAACGGTCATTAACGCCGAGGGCGACCTGGTCGGTGTATTTACGGACGGCGACCTGCGCCGCACCCTGGACCGCTCCGTGGACATTCACAACACACCGATTGCCGAGGCCATGACCCGCAACGGTCGTGTGATCCACGATGACCAACTGGCCGCCGAGGCACTGAACATGATGGAAGAGCTGAAGATCAACGCCCTGCCCGTCATCAATCGCGACGGCAAACTGACCGGCGCTATCAACATGCACGACTTATTGCGGGCGGGAGTCATCTGATGGCCGACACTCTGCGCCCTCAATGGCCAGCGGAGCTGATTGAAAAAGCCGCTGCCATTCGCCTGCTGGCCCTGGATGTGGACGGCATCATGACCGACGGCACTCTGCTGTTCAGCGCTTCAGGCGATGAGATGAAAGGGTTCAACATTCTCGACGGCCTGGGCATCAAACAGGTTATGGCTGCTGGCATCAACGTTGCCGTCATTACCGGACGGCGCTCGCCGCTGACAGAGAAACGCATGAATGACCTCGGCATCCCGCACCTGATGCAAGGCCGAGAGGACAAGAAAATCGCCCTGCGGGAACTGGCTGCACGGCTGGAGATCGCGCCACACCAGATTGCCTACATGGGCGATGACCTGCCGGACCTGCCCGCAATCCGTTACGCCGGGCTGGGCATAACAGTACCCAACGGCTACTGGCTGGTGCGCCAGCACGCGGATTTTTGCACGTCGGCCGCGGGGGGTAGCGGCGCCGTCCGTGAAGCCTGCGAACTGCTGCTCTGCGCCTGCGGGCAGCTCAACGCAAGCCTGCAACCCTACCTGGAGCAGGACTGAATGGCCGCTGAAGCCCTCTTTACCCGGCCCTGGGTACGAACTCTGGGGCTGGCTGTCACGATAGTGGCACTGTTTTTCCTGCTCTGGCAAAGTGACGAGTCATCAGAGCCGGTGGATGCCGCCGCGCTGAGAGGCGAATCGGAACCAGACGGTTTCGTGGTCAATGGTCGCTATCTGTCTTTCGACGAGACCGGGCGGCTTACCGCACACTTCGAAAGCCCACGTATCGAGCAATTCGAGGCCCGCAACGAAACCATTATGGAATCGCCGAATGCGACGCTCTACGGCGAACCCGGCAACGCACCCTGGCAAGTCCAGGCCAACAAAGGCCAATTCATGGAAGCTGACGACCTGGTTTACTTGACGGGGGATGTTCGGGTGTCCCAGCAACCCCAAGGCGGGCGCCCCCTGACATTGACCACGTCAACGCTGACACTGGATAACACAGAGCGTACTGTTTACACAGACGCCCCGGTGGAACTGACCGACTCGTTCAGCCTGACCCGCGCCACCGGCATGAAGGCCTGGATTGATGACCGAATCCTCGAACTCGACTCTGACGTGGAAGGACGCTATGAGACCGGCAAGTAAATTCATGCCCAACCCTCACCGCAATAGGCACCAACCGGTGGCATCGCGCACGGCAGTCTCAGCGATTGTCCTGGCGCTGACATTGACCGTGGGCATGCCGTTCGCCGCGGCCTTTGATCTTGAGTCTGACCAACCCATCAGGGTCAATGCCGACAATGCTCGGCTCGACGAAGGCCAGGGCATTGCAACCTATACCGGCTCGGTTGAAATGAGCCAGGGCGATGCCAACCTTATGGCGGACAAGGTTGTACTCCACCGGGATGAGAATGGCGTCAGCCGCATTGAAGCCACCGGTACCCCGGCACGCTACCGCCAGCCTGCCATGGAAGGCCAGGGCGAAACCGACGCCCGCGCACTTACAATCACCTGGTCCGCCTCCGACAACCGGGTTACCTTTCGGCGCGAAGCTGTGATCGAACAGGGCGGCAACCTGTTCCGGGGCGACGTCATTCATTACGACAGCGCCGAACGCGTGGTGACCGCAGAGGGCTCTGCTGACCAGGGCGATGGCAGCGGTCGCGTCGAAATGGTCATCCAGCCACGCGGCAACTCCGGCAACAATCCAGATAACAACCCTAACGGACAGGATACCGATGGCAGTTCTCAGGGCCAGTAACCTCGCAAAAAGCTACAAACAGAAGAAGGTCGTCATCGACGTTTCCCTGGAAATTCGCAGTGGCGAGATCGTCGGCTTGCTCGGCCCCAACGGCGCGGGCAAAACGACGTGTTTCTACATGATTGTTGGCCTGGTTTCCGCCGACAACGGTCGCATCACCATCGACAATCAGGACATCACGCCCCTGCCCATGCACGGCCGTGCCCGCAAGGGAATCGGGTACCTGCCCCAGGAAGCATCCGTGTTTCGCAAGCTCACCGTGCGCGACAACATACTGGCGATCCTGGAAACCCGCCGCGAACTCAAACGCGCTGACCGGGAGGCCAAGTTAGAGGAACTGCTTGAAGAGTTTCACATTACCCACATCCGCGATAGTGTCGGCATGGCCCTGTCAGGCGGTGAGCGACGGCGGGTGGAAATTGCCCGGGCGCTGGCGATGGAACCGGCGTTCATCCTGCTGGACGAGCCCTTCGCCGGTGTCGACCCGATCTCCGTGAGCGACATCAAGCAGATTATCCGACACTTGCGGGACAAGGGTATCGGCGTACTGATCACCGACCACAACGTGCGGGAAACCCTCGACATCTGCGAGAATGCGTACATTGTCAGCGGCGGCCACATCATTGCCTCTGGTAATTCGGACGATATACTGGCCAACCAGCAGGTCAAGGAAGTGTATCTAGGCAACGAGTTTCGCCTGTAGTAGACTCGGCAAAGAACTTGCTTGGTGCGGCAAGTAGCCAGCATACAAAGAGTTTTTGTGCAACCCCGGCTCCAGAAAGCGCCCTGATGACGTAAAGAGAGAGCCTGAGTGACGGAAGAGAGAGACCGAGTGACGGATCCTGAACCATGGTTATGAAAGCCTCACTACAGTTAAAGCTGGGTCAAAGCCTGACCATGACGCCCCAGCTGCAACAGGCTATCAGGCTTCTGCAGCTCTCCACCCTGGACCTCCAGCAGGAAATCCAGCAGGCACTGGAATCCAACCCAATGCTGGAAACCTCGGAAGACGACGACAACCAGAATCCGGAATCAACGGACAGTGACAACGAGTCGTCTGAAACAGCGTCAACCGAGGAATCCAACACCGCTTCAGACACTGCTACCGAGTGGGACGAATCCGAAAATGGACCTGACTGGTCATCAGAAACGGACAGTCCCGACACCATTCCCGATGATCTTCCCGTCGACACCGCCTGGGATGACATTTACCAGTCAGCCCCCGCGTCAGCAGCCCGTAACGACGACGAAAACGACCACGACTTCGAAACCCGTAACTCCCCCACCGAAACGCTCCAGGACCACCTGGAATGGCAACTGAACCTGACGCCCATGAGCGAGCGGGATCAGGCCATCGCCCATGCCCTGATGGATGCGGTTGATAACCACGGCTACCTGACCTCTCCGCTTGAAGAAATTCATTCAGGCATGGTGGACGAATCCGACGAAGACCCGCTGGAACTGGACGAAGTGGAAGCCGTTCTTCATCGCCTGCAGCACTTCGATCCACCCGGCGTGTTCGCCCGTGATCTGCAGGAATGCCTGCTGATCCAGCTGAACCAACTGCCCCCGGAAACACCCTGGCTGGCTCAGGCGCGACTGGTGATTACCCACTACATAAACCTGCTGGGTAACCGCGATTACGCCCAGCTGTTGCGCCGCAGCCGCCTGAAAGAAGAACAGCTACGGGATGTCCTGGCACTTATTACCGGTTTGAACCCCCGCCCCGGCGACACCCTGGACCAGGCCGAGCCGGACTATGTCATCCCGGATGTGATCGTGCGCAAGCACAATGAGCGCTGGCGCGTGGAACTGAATCCTGAAATTGCACCACGCATTCGTGTGAATGCAAGCTATGCTTCTCTTATAAAGCGTGCGGACAGCAGCGCCGACAACACCTACCTGCGGGACCAGTTGCAGGAGGCAAAGTGGTTCATCAAGAGCCTGCAGAGCCGCAACGAAACCCTGCTCAAGGTGGCCACGCGCATTGTCGAGCACCAGCAGGGGTTTCTGGACCATGGCGAGGAAGCCATGAAACCATTGATTCTCTCGGATATTGCCCAGGCGGTGGAAATGCACGAGTCGACCATTTCAAGGGTCACCACCCAGAAATACATGCACACACCGCGGGGCATATTTGAACTTAAGTATTTTTTCTCGAGCCATGTCAGTACCGACGAAGGTGGAGAGTGCTCATCCACGGCAATCCGCGCGATGATCAAGAAGCTGATTGCAACGGAAACTCCGAAAAAGCCATTGAGCGATAGCAAAATTGCAGCCATGCTAGGAGACCAGGGTATAAAGGTGGCTAGACGAACCGTGGCCAAGTATCGCGAGGCAATGCACATTCCTCCGTCCAACGAGCGAAAGCGATTGGTGTAGGAAGCGTCTGTTCCCGGCCTCACGGGGAGAGCCCTTTCCTGAAAGTATACCGCCTGCAGCATAACGCTGTGGCACACAGCCGGTATCCTAACGGGTGCCGGCAAGCTGAAAACAGGAGAAGCCTATGCAACTCAATATTTCAGGCCATCACGTAGAACTGACTCCCGCACTGAAAGATTACGTATCAGGCAAATTTGAAAAGCTTGAGCGGCACTTCGACCATATCAGCAATTGCCAGGTTACCCTTGAGGTGGAAAAAGTGCGCCAGATGGCGGAAGCTACGCTTCACGTGATAGGTGGTGAGATTCACGCAAAGGCCGAAAACAGCGATATGTACGCTGCCATTGATGGACTGGTAGACAAGCTGGACAGGCAGATTCTGAAGCACAAGGAAAAGAACGTAGACCGGATGCACGGGAATGGCGCCCGCTAGGACGACGCCCCGGCATGACAGTTAATCGAGCTGCGGCACTGGCTAACCATGCAATAGGTGCCGCAGCCTTTTTTTACGGAAATGCAGTCGATTCATGACCGACACATCCCTGACTATCGAGAACATTCTCGCGCCGGAGCTAACCCTTTGCCGGGTGCCTGCCTCCAGCAAAAAGCGGGTTATGGAAACCATTGCCGAGCAGATCCAGCAGCACGACTCTTTGCTCAGCGACACCCAGATATTCACCAACCTGGTCGCGCGGGAGCGACTGGGGAGCACAGGCATCGGACAGGGCATCGCGATCCCCCATTGCAGGCTGGAAGGGCTGGATCACGTGGTCGGCGTATTGCTGACCCTGGAAGAAGGCGTTGCGTTCGATGCTATCGACAATCAGCCGGTGGACCTCGTCTTCACCTTGATTGTCCCCAAGGAAGCCACCAGCGAGCATCTTGAGCTTTTGAGCCAGCTTGCCGAAAAGTTCAACGAGCGTGCATTCTGCGACCAGCTGCGTCAGTGCACTGATGCAGGCTCTCTCTATCGCCGGATGACAGCCGAGACAGGCTGAACCACTCCACATCCAAGGTGAACGGGCTATGAAACTGATCATCGTCAGCGGCCGATCAGGTTCCGGGAAAAGTACCGCGTTACATGTTCTGGAAGACCTGGGCTTTTACTGCATTGACAACCTGCCCATTGGCCTCCTGTTCCCCCTCACGCAGGAAGCCACCAACCAGAACTCTCCCAGCCGGCTGGGAAAGATGGCGGTCAGCATCGATGCCCGTAACCTTTCCGGAGAATTGAGCAACTTCGAGGATATCTACCGCAGCCTTCAGGATACTGGCGTAACCATCGAGATCATCTATCTCGACGCCGATGAACAGTCTCTTCTGCAGCGCTTCCATGCCACGCGCCGAAAGCATCCACTGAGTGATGACAAGACCTCCCTGAGGGAGGCCATCGGTAACGAAAAGAAGCTTCTGGAGCCGCTCTCCAAGCTGGCAGACCTCTACATCGACACCACGGGGCTGTCCATGTATGAGCTCCGGGATATGGTGAAGCAGCGGGTTGCGGGCAGGCGTCACCAGGAACTGGCGCTGCTGTTCCAGTCGTTCGGGTTCAAGCACGGTGTACCGTTGGATTCGGACTATGTGTTCGATGTGCGCTGCCTGCCCAATCCCTATTGGGACACCAGCCTTCGGCAGTTTGTGGGCACCGACCAGCCGGTTATCGATTTCCTGGAAAAGGAGCCGTTGAGCCGTAAGATGGTCGAGGACCTGACCCAATTCCTGGAAAACTGGCTACCCTCGTTCTCAGACAGCAACCGCAGCTATATGACCATATCCATCGGCTGCACCGGTGGCCAGCATCGCTCGGTTTATATCTGCGATCAGCTCGGCCGCTATTTCTCGGGCAAATACAGCAATGTGCAGGTTCGCCACACCGAACTGCCCCACCTGCAAAGCAGGGAAAGCTGAACCGCCTATGATCCGCCGCCCCATTACCATCATCAACAAACTTGGGCTCCATGCCCGGGCCGCAGCCAAACTGGTGGGCAAGGCATCTGAATTCGACAGCAGCATTCAGATCAGTCGCAAAGGGCGACAGGTGGACGCCAAAAGCATCATGCCAGTCATGATGCTCGCCGCCAGCCAGGGATCAGAGGTAGAGCTGATTGTAGACGGTCCGGATGAGTCCGAAGCTGTCGATGCGCTGGTTACGCTGATCAACGACTACTTCGGGGAAGGCGAATAACCACCTCCACACTGGACATCCTTGCCCGTCTACGGCATTCACCTACAACTCTTCCTCACCTATGTTGCCTAACTTCGCTATAATACGAGGGTTTTCTGACCGTGGGTGATCCATGACCGATATTCTGGAGAAAAGCCAAGCGCGCCAACGCCTTCGCTCCCTGAGCGAAGCGCTGGACAGTGGCGCCCTGAAACAGGTTGCCCGCATCCTGAATGGTGGCCTGAGCCCCAGTGACATCGCCCACCTGCTGGAATCATCGCCACCGCGCCAGCGTGCCCTGCTCTGGAACCTGGTCGACAAGCAGCTTGAAGGCGAAGTTCTCCAGTATCTGAACGACGATATCCGAGGTTACTTCCTGAGCCAGCTGAACGCTCAGGAACTCGCTGACATCATCGAGGATTTCGAGTCGGACGATCTGGCCGACTTACTGCAGCAGTTGCCCGACACGGTCATCCAGGAAGTCCTGGACACCATGGACGAGCAGGACCGTCAACGCGTCGAGGAAGTCCTCTCCTACCCGGAAGATACCGCCGGCGGCCTGATGAACACGGACACCATTACGGTGCGCCCGGACATCAGTATCGACGTGGTTTTGCGCTACCTGCGCCGTCATCGCAACCTGCCGCCGATGACGGATAGTCTTATCGTGGTCAGCCGGCGCGACGAGTTCATCGGCATGTTGCCCATCACCAAAATGCTCGTATCCAACCCGGCGGCAACCGTGCGGGAAGTGATGGACACGGACATCGAACCGATACCGGTTACGCTGTCCGACACCAAGGTGGCAACCCTGTTCGAACGTTACGACCTGATCTCAGCACCCGTGGTCAGTGAGGAAGGCCGACTCCTGGGCCGAATCACCATCGATGACGTGGTTGACGTTATTCGCGAAGACGCAGACCACTCCCTGATGAGCATGGCCGGCCTTGATGAAGACGAAGACACCTTCGCGCCGATTCTGAAGACCACCCGGCGCAGGGCCGTGTGGCTGGGCATCAACCTGCTCACAGCCTTTACCGCTTCGGCCGTGATCGGGCTGTTTGAGGCGACCATCGAGAAGGTTGTGGCCCTGGCGGTATTGATGCCCATCGTGGCATCCATGGGCGGCATCGCCGGCAGTCAGACCCTGACCCTGGTCATCCGCGGCATGGCCGTGGGACAGATCAGTGGCGCTAACGTGGGTTGGCTGCTAAACCGCGAATTTATTGCGGGTGCCCTGAACGGATTGCTGTGGGCGGTGGTGGTTGCATCAGCGGCAACCCTCTGGTTCAGCGACATCATGATTGGCGCCATTATCGCCGCCGCGCTGATTATCAACCTGATCGCTGCGGCCCTCGTGGGTACCGTGCTGCCTCTGTTCCTGAAGTCCCGCAACATTGATCCGGCACTGGCCGGTAGCGTTATACTGACAACGGTCACGGATGTGGTCGGCTTTATGGCCTTCCTTGGTCTGGCGACGATATTCTACGGATAACCTGTATCCGACAACACGGACTTAAAATGAACGACTCCCAAGACGACGCCCCGGAATACCTCGGCCCGAGCAAATCCCAACTCAAGCGTGAAATGCACCAGTTGCAGGATCTTGGCAGGCGCATGCTGGATCTGAGTAACGATCAGCTCAATACCCTGCCCATCAGCGACACCCTGCGGGCGGCCATCGAGGAATCCCGTCGCATTCGCCAGAACGAAGCCCGTCGCCGCCACCTGCAGTACATCGGCAAGATTATCCGCCAGGAAGACGACCCGGAAGGGCTGACTCGAGCCATCGACGCCTTCGATGCCGGGAGCGAAGAGCACACCCGCCGACATCACCTTGCTGAACGTTGGCGTGACCGGATGATTGAGGAAGGCGACCCGGCCGTCGGCGAATTCCTGAACTACTGCGCAACGGCGGATATACAGCATTTGCGCAACCTCGCGCGCAACGCTCGCCGGGACGTACAGAAAGAAAAGAATACCGGCCAGCCACGAAAGCTGTTTCGCTACCTCAGGGAGTGCATCGACGACGCGGAAGCCACCGGAAACTAAAGTCTTCGGTGCTCCCAGACGGGCATCCGCGTGCGGATGTCCTTGAGTGTTTCGCGATCAAGCTCGCCAACGACGACACCCGGCCCTTCATCGATCTCGGACAGTATTCGGCCCCAGGGATCCACGATCGCGCTGTGCCCATAGGTGCGCCGGCGCTCGCTGTTCTGGCCGCCCTGGGCTGCCGCCACCAGCCAGACCTGATTTTCAATGGCACGGGCACGTATCAGCGCATGCCAGTGGGCGTCACCGGTATGCCAGGTAAAAGCACTGGGCAGGGATACCCATTCGGCGTCCTGCTCCCGGAGTTGTCGGAACAGCTCAGGGAAACGCAGGTCATAACAGATGGCCATGCCGAGCCGCCCTGCCGGCGTATCAACCACAACCACGTCCTCACCCGGCTCGAAGGTATCCGACTCGCGATACTGCCCCTGGGCATCTTCCACCGTGGCGTCAAAAAGATGGATCTTGTCGTAGCGGGCAACCTCACGGCCACGGTCGTCATAGACATAACAGCAGGCACGAACCCGATCGGTCACAGTGGAGCCGTCTGACCTGGTCGCAACGGGCAGTGAGCCCCCCACCACCCAGATACCAAGTTCGGCCGTTTTCTGCGCCAGGAATTGCCGAATCACATTGTCCGGTTCCGCTTCCCGTCGACCGCAACCGATCATCTGCTTTGTGGCCAGTACCGCAAAGTTCTCAGGCAGCACTGCAATGCTGGCGCCTGCGTCGGCTGCCTCCTTCAGCAGCCTTGCTGCCTCTTCGAGGTTGGCGGCGATGTCATGGGTGCTCACCATCTGTATCGCCGCTACCCGACTTGCCTGCCATTTGACGGGGTTGTCTCTTTGCGTTGACATTACGGCCCTCCTGCCAAAACCATCAATTGCCGGTATCGAATACCCGCCTCAGTCGCACGTCTGGTTCGTCCCAGCTTCCACTTACACTATAGGTTGCACTGGTGAGTTTGCTCAATGGGTCGCCCAACACTTTGTCGAGGACAAACAACGCACCGCCAATCGGAGCACCGGCCCCCATCAACAGAGCGGCGAGGGGCAGGTTCTGAGTCAGTGGCAACACCACCACCATTCTCATGTCGAGGGTTTCCTCAATCATGTTGGAGGTGCCCGTCAGCTTGAACGCGCCGGAAGGCCCTACCACCTGCAGCTCTGGATCCAACGTCAGCAGGCCGTTAATCATGCTGGCCTTGCCGGAGATGGCATCGAAGGCGACACCCGCTTCGTACAGATCGGAGAAATCGAGCTTGAGGCGTCGCCAGAGCGTGTCAGCATTGAGCAGGTTGAACACCCGGAACAGCTGAGCCGTATTGTTGCCCTCAAGGATGACACCGTCATCAAAACGCACACTGACCGAGCCACTAAGGCCCGAAACATCAAACTGATCCGGGCGGCCGGGCCAGTCAACATCAAGCTTAACGGCCGTGTTCTTGCTGCGGAAGGGAATCTCAGCGCCAACCAAGGTGTCCAGGTCCGCCAGCGACTTACCGTTGATATCACCGGTAAAACGGGTGATTTCCCGCCCGGCTGCGATGCTCCAGGCCAGCTCTCCCGTCAGGGTCAGGGATTTGAGAGTGCCAACAATGTCCTGTACTAGCAGTTGTGTGGCTTCGGGCCTCAGTTGGAACGACCAGCTACCGGCGTTTTCCCCATCCATGTTGAGATCGGCAATATGGACATCCACGTCCGGCCAGTTGCCGAGGCCCAGGTCACGGAATGTCTGTGCCTGCTGTTCGGGCTCCTGTTCATCGCCCGACTCACTATTGCCCCTGGAGAGCATCAGGCGCTCAAAGTCGACGCTGACCGGTCGATCGTCCTGGGGCCAGAGCACATGGCCTGACGCCCATTCCGAGTCGGTAGTGATCAACCACTCACTGTCACTTTGCCGCGCAGACACCGTAATATCAGTCAGTTGGCGGTCGCCCAGAAACAGTTCGTTCAGGGCAACGTCTACCATTCCCGACTCCCAGGTCATATCCAGGTTGGCGCGATCTTGCCAGTCGACTGACATATCAACGCCGGACTCTTGTCGGGGCGTGACTGTTACCCTCAGGGGCGCTTCATCATCAATGTCTTTTGCCAGCGGTTCAGGCCAGTCAACCGAGAGCCCGGCCAGATCCGAATACAGCGTAACGGCAGAAGCGGTGTCCGTTGAGACGTCCAACGTTGCCTGGTAGCCAATGTCGCCACTGAGCCCCATGTCCATGCCCTCCGGCAACTCAGTTCGATCCAGGAGCTGGCGAACGTCAAGGCGACCATATTGACGGATATTGAGCGATTGACCGTTCTCACTCCGCCGCATCAGAACCGTGACCGGAGCTCCCATAAACCGAGCTTGCAGGGGGTTCTCGGAAAATCCCTCATCGCTGTTAAACCCCAGTTCCCCATTGACCTGGGTCCACTGTAGATCGGCTTCGGGATAAGTCAGGGTACCGGAATCGGCTCTGACGCTGGCGTTGATGGTGGGCGGCGCATCGGATATCAAAGGCAAACCAAGCCCGAGATCCAGGTGAAAATCGCCATCCAGGACGATGCTCCGCCCTGCTTCTCCCGCCAGCTCACCCAGGGGGCTGTTGTCCATCCAGAAAGCCAACGCTGACCCGGGAACCGGGGCTGACGCATCGACGTACACCTGAATGTCCTCACCCTCCGGGACAACCCTCACCTCGCCGGGCTCCAGTTCCAGCCCTCCCGTTCGTCCTGCGCGGATGTCGACCCGGGTGCGACCATCCTGAATAAAGACTTCACCACTGGCATCCGCCACCTCGGGCCATCGCTCGTCGTAGCGGATACTGGCTTCTTCGAATCGGTAAACCATTGAGGACGAGAAAGAATTTTCCGGGGCGTCACGATCAATCTGGCCATGACCGTAAAACTCACCGCTGGAAATATCGGCCTTGGTGATCGACGTCGTCAGCCATTGGTAGAGGTCAGGGTCGACAACCTTCATTGGCACGAAGTCGGCAAGCATATCGGCCGTACCATCCCGCACACCGACCCTCAGCCCCAAATTGTCCTCCCCGCCCAGATCCATCCGCAGGTCAAAGGCACCCGTCAGCCGGGTGTTGGCACCATAAACCATACGGATATCATCCGCGTATACGCGGGTTACCCCTCCCTCAAAACGCCAGGCCACACCTGCGCGGACGTCGCGGAGGCTCCAGAACCCCCGGAACAGCTCCGGAAAACCGAGTGACAGCCCCTCGCTGTTCACTCTGACGAAACCGCCTTCCGGATTAACAAGCAGGGTACCATCGAGACCAGACACACCCGGCGCGCCATCATGAGCCCTGACGCCAAGATTGTTCAACGCAGCCGTTAGCTCAAAGCCATCGCTATCGTCCGCGGGCAGGTTCAGCATCACCCGGTCCAGACGGCCGGTGGGACGATAATTCTCAAGAGCCCTTTCAGCCCTGCCTGGCAACAGGTTCATGCCCACAGCCAACTGTCGAAGGGGTTGGAGTGAAAGCGCATCAGCGATCAATCTTCGGCTCCCGTCGCGATGACTGAACCGGAGGCTGAACGGAGAAACCGTATTGCCGTTCCACTCCCACTCAAGTTCCTTTACGTGAAACTCACCGGTGGCGTACCAGGGCTTAGCCGCCGCTTCTGGCTCATGCTCGCCCAACGTGTCGTGCCTGCGCCAGCCAAATTTCGCCCTGATATTCTCAAGTGGGGCCAGGGATTGGTGACCGACACCGAGTTGCAGATACGGCGTTTCAAGGTTGCCACTGACCTGCTCGATGCGCCCATCCCGAAACGTCATCCAGACCTGACCTCCGAGATCAAAACCTTCCGCCCGGATGTTCCGCCAGGCGTACTCCTCTGCCAGTCCATCAAACAACCGGCCGGAGTTAATATCCGCATAAACCTGACCCGTGAAGTCACCACGGAAGAAGTGCCGGCCAACCAGCTCGAAGCTGGCCAGTTGCTCGGTCGTTCCGGGCCGCATGGCACGGCCTGATGCATGAAACAGCCCGCGCCGGTAGATCAGGTCCAACTGGGGCACCTCTACATGCCTCAAAGTGCCATTGGCGTCGCGAATACCCAGGTCCAGGCGTGTAATCTTGACGGAAGGGTCGGACAGCCATTCGCCGGCAATATCCAGCCAGAGTTCCAGGTCGTTAGCGACGGGATCGGGAATATCGACACCTTCGACGGTCACCACCCCCCTCGGAGTCTGGTTGATCGTCAGTTCCAGCCCGTCGGCGTTAAAATCAGCGAACACAATGCGCAGGCGCATGAGCGAGGCGAGAAAATCGAGGCCAATGCGGACGCTCTTCAGTGACCCGACAACGTCACTACGGTCGCTTTCAGAGACGACCACGATATCGCGGGCGACAATGGTGGGATCCAGCCAGTTCCAGCTGGAGGAGAGCCCACCAATACTGACCGGCTGGCCCAGCTCAGACGACAACCGTTGTTCAATCGAAGAGCGATACTCGTTGATGTTCTGAGTAACCTGGCGCCCTATTCCGGCATAAAGTGCAAGCAGGACGACGACCGCCAGCAACAACCACCAGATCAGACTGGCGGCGCCCGAGACGATTCGAAGTAACAGATGTTTCAGAGTTTGATCAGCCACACTGGATGCCATCAGGGGTAATCGCCACGCCTAACCAATGCCTGCCGGGCCGGCGTTACAGCAGTACCACATCATACTGCTCCTGACTGTAGAATGGCTCAACCTGAAAACGGATGGTTTTGCTGATAAATGTCTCAAGGTCTGCCACGTTGTCGGACTCTTCATCCAACAGCCGATCCACCACGCTCTGGGACGCCATCACCAGATAGCTTTCCGCGTCGTAGGCGCGATTGACCCTGAGAATTTCACGGAACACTTCATAACAGACCGTTTCGCTGGTCTTGAGAAAGCCGCGTCCATCACAGATGGGGCAAGGCTCACATAAAATCTGACCAAGGCTTTCGGTGGTGCGCTTACGGGTCATTTCCACCAATCCGAGCTCGGAAACCCCGGTAATCTTGGTTTTGGCGTGATCCCGCTCCAGCATTTTCTCCAGCATTCGGTGGACCTGGCGCTGGTGCTCGGAATCCTCCATATCGATGAAATCGATGATGATAATACCACCGAGATTCCTTAACCTGAGCTGGCGACTAATGGCACGGGCCGCCTCGAGGTTGGTCTTGAAAATGGTTTCTTCCAGATTGCGGTGCCCCACAAACGCGCCGGTGTTGATATCGATCGTGGTCATCGCTTCGGTCTGGTCGATGATCACGTAGCCACCGGATTTGAGCTGGACCTTGCGACTGAGGGCTTTCTGAATTTCATCCTCAACGGAATACAGGTCAAAAATGGGACGTTCGCCCGGGTAATACTCGACCTTGTCGGAAAACTCGGTCACAAACTCCTCAACGAACTCCATCACCCGCTGGTGGCTTTCCCGACTATCGATGCGCACCTTCTCAGTCTGTGGACGAATCAGGTCGCGAATGGTGCGGATAAACAGGGGAAGATCCTGATACACCACCGAAGGCGCCTGACTTCGGGTAATGCGCTCCTCAATGGCCTGGTTCAGACGGTGCAGGTAGGTCATATCGCCGATCAGGTCATCTTCCGAGGCAGCCTCTGCAGCGGTGCGAATAATGTAGCCGCCAGAGATGTCCGGTTCTGCGGCAGCACCCTCTTCAACCAGTGACTTCAACCGTGAACGTTCGGTCTCATCTTCAATTCGCTGGGAAATACCAACATGACGGACGCCAGGCATGAATACCAGATAGCGCGAGGGGATGGATAGCTGGGTGGTCAGCCGTGCACCCTTGGTTCCAATGGGGTCCTTGGTGACCTGAACCACAAGGGACTGCCCTTCTCGGAGCAGGGTGCGGATATCCGGAACCGTTTTCGGTGTCTCGGGGGCTTCGCTGGCCGGCTGCTGACTGGTGACGACATCAGAGGCATGAATAAACGCCGCACGTTCCAGGCCGATATCTACAAATGCCGCCTCCATGCCGGGTAATACACGAACCACCTTGCCCTTGTAAATGTTGCCCACGATGCCCTTGCGGCTGGTGCGCTCAATGTAGGCCTCCTGGAGCATACCGTTCTCCACGAGCGCCACCCGGGTTTCCACCGGGGTCACATTGATCAGTATTTCTTCACTCATTGCGGCTCTCCTGCCTGCTGTTCCAGGTTTCCCATACCGGGTATCCGGCACCGGCCAGTAATGCTGCGGTTTCCTGCAGGGGCAGTCCCACTACGGCGCTGTAACTGCCTCGGAGTTCCTCTACAAAAATACCACCCCGCCCCTGAATGCCATAGCCGCCCGCTTTATCCATGGGCTCACCAGTTGCCACATAGGCATCGATTTCCGCCGCCAGCAGCTCGCGGAAACGAACATTCGCTATCACCAGGCGGGACTCACAAATACCCTTGTGAACCACAGCGACACCGGTCATGACCTGATGGGTGGTTCCCGAGAGCGCCTGTAACATAACGGTCGCATCGCCGGTGCTGTCTGGCTTGCCCAGAATCCGGCCCTCCAGTACAACCGAGGTGTCCGAACCAATCACCAGGCAGCCAGGCTTGGAAGCACTTCCCGCCAGAGCCTTTTCCCGGGCAAGGCGTTCGACATAGTGTTCGGCTGACTCGTTGCTCGCGGGCGTTTCGTCAATATCCGCCGGCTGAACCAGGAACGACAGACCGATCTGCCTTAACAGTTCGGCTCTTCGAGGAGACGCTGAGGCAAGAACAATAGACTGCATAGCGCCCTCCAATCCTAGCCAAGCTTGCGATTCAGGTTATCCAGCAACACACACAACACCGGCCAGACCAGAGCGCTGGTCAGCGCCGGCCACAAGTAGCTGAAACCGGAGCTGTCAACTCCCAGTGTCTGCTTGATAAAATGCACCAGCATCTGGTTGATGCCCAACAACAGGAACACCATCAGGCACTGCTGCGGCAAAGGGTACATACGCAGCCGCTGGTGAATGGTCAGCACCAGGAACGCAATAACACCCATGGCCAGGGCATTCACGCCCAGCGGGGTGGCTTCCAGTACGTCCAGCAGCAGACCGAGGCACCAGGCCAACAGGATACCGAACTGGGCCGGTGCCCGGAATGTCCAGTAGAACACAATCAGGCCCAGCCATTCCGGCCGGAACTCAAACCAGCCCAGCGGAAACAGCGAACTGCTGAGCACCAGGGCAAACAAAACGCTCAGGGCAAAAACGGGATAACTGATCACCGACAGCATTAGCGCACCCCATCCTGTTCTGGTGATCCAGCATCGGAGCCTTCGGGCGAGCTTTCAGCGTCATTCGTGGCGTCGTCCTGTTCCGGTGAAAACACAACCAACACCAGGCGACTCCGGTTCAGTTCCGCCATTGGCGTAGCACGAATTTTCACAAACGGTTCACCCGGCTCCTTGGAAATCTGGTCCACTTCCGCCACCGGGTAGCCCTTGGGAAAACGCCCCCCCAACCCGGAGCTGACCAACAGATCCCCTTCGCGAATATCGGCGGTATCCGGCACATGCACCAATTCAAGCGTGCTGGTGTCCCCATTTCCAAGCAGGATAGCTCGCAAGCCGTTGCGAACCACTTCCACAGGCACCGCGTGGCTGCTGTCCGATACCAATAGAACCCGTGAGGTAAAACTGCTGGTTTGTTGGACCTGCCCCATCAGGCCGTTGGCATCCAGGATAGCCTGGCCGACCACAACACCGTCGCGACTGCCTTTGTTGATCACCACTTCGTGAGAGAACGGGTCCGGTGAAACACCGACTATTTCGCCAACTATGACCCGGTCATCAAGGACCTCTGAGGAGTTCATCAGCTTGCGCAGTTCGTTGTTTTCTGAGGCCAGGGCGGCATATTTGAGCGCCCGGCGCTCCAGTATCAGCAAGCGAGCACGCAGCGCTTCGTTTTCTTCCTGGAGGTCTTCACGGGTGGTAAACAGGCTGGCGACCCAGTCGCTGAATTCGGAAGGTGCATTGCCAAGCCAGTGAACCGGGGCAAGGCCGGTACCGATCGCGCTGCGAACCGGCGTTACCTGATCGAAGCGGGCATCCGCAACAATCAGTATCGCAGAGAGCACAATAACCAGTAGCAGCCTGAAACCGGGAACGGGGCCTTGGACAAAGATGGTTTTAATAGCTCACCCTCCCGCACTCCATGCAGGTGTCCATACGACAACCGCCGCCGTGATCATTCACGAGCGGCGGCCGGGTAAAGGCAATGTCGGGGCGTAAAGCCGGAGTCAAGGTCAGCCCTCCTGGGAGAACATTCCGATTCCGCCACGATCAATCACTTCCAGCGCCTTGCCGCCACCACGGGCGACACAGGTCAGCGGGTCTTCCGCAATAATCACCGGCAGGCCGGTTTCCTCGCTGATCAGTTTATCCAAACCGCGCAGCAACGCACCACCACCCGTAAGCACAATGCCACGCTCAGCGATATCAGACGCCAACTCTGGCGGCGACTGTTCCAGGGCGCTTTTCACCGTCTGGACGATCTGAGCCAGGGATTCCTGGAGAGCGTCGAGGATTTCCTCGCTGTTCAGGGTAAACGCCCGGGGCACGCCCTCTGCCAGGTTGCGGCCGCGAACGTCGATCTCGCGGATATCCAGCCCCTCATAGGCGCAGCCAATTTCGTGTTTGATGCGCTCCGCAGTGGAGTCACCGATCAGGCTGCCGTAGTTGCGACGAACGTAGGTAACGATCGCTTCATCGAACTTGTCGCCACCGGTACGAACAGACTCGGCGTACACAATGCCATTCAGGGAGATGATAGCGATTTCGGTGGTGCCACCGCCGATGTCCACAATCATGGAACCGCTGGCTTCCTCCACCGGCAGGCCAGCACCAATGGCCGCCGCCATCGGCTCTTCAATCAGGAACACTTCCCTGGCACCAGCGCCCAGGGCGGATTCACGGATAGCCTTACGCTCTACCTGGGTGGATTTGCTGGGAACGCAAACCAGTACGCGGGGGCTTGGGGTGATAAAGCTGTTCTCATGCACCTTGTGAATGAAGTGCTGGAGCATTTTCTCGGTAACCACGAAATCTGCGATCACTCCGTCTTTCATCGGACGGATGGCGGTGATGTTTCCCGGTGTGCGGCCAAGCATGCGTTTGGCTTCGGCGCCGACGGCTGCGACCATTTTCTGTGAGCCAGAGGTGCGGATGGCTACAACGGAGGGCTCGTTGAGTACGATACCGCGTTCGCGCACGTATATAAGGGTGTTGGCGGTGCCCAGGTCGATGGACAGGTCGCTGGAAAATAAACCTCGGAGTCTTTTGATCAACATTCGTGTAGTTTCAACCTGAGAGTTGCAGTCGCAAAAATGATGCGGCAACTTTAGCAGTGAGCACCCCCGCAGGCAAGGCACCATCGGGGCTCCCGAGGCGCCTTTCGCGCTCTTCTCCTTTGTTTTGGCCCCTCCCGCGATTGTTTGAATCTGTTACCATAGCGCTTTCTTTTTGAACTTGGGTGCATGGGCGCTTGAGAGACAGCCTTCCAAAACACGCTCAAGCACGTCCGTGTGGCGCTTGGGCTCCGCCATCCATGGCTCCGCACAGTTTTGGAAGGCTGTCTCTCAAGCACCCTCATCATCCGTGCAAACTTCAGTTGATATAAAGCGCGCATTTAAATTACTGAAACTTCATATATATGGGAGGAAGCGTGACCATTTCCCGCAAGGACATTGAGAAAGTCGCTGTGCTCGCCCGCATTCGGGTGGACGAGGAACAGGTTTCAGCGCTGGAAAAGGATCTGGGCAATATCCTGGATCTGGTGGACCAGTTGAGCGCGGCGGATACCGATTCGGTGGCGCCCATGGCCCACCCCTTGGATGCCGTCCAGCGCCTGCGCCCGGATGAGGTGACGGAAACCAATGAACGGGAGTCTTTCCAGGCCATTGCGCCGGCTACCGAGAATGGCCTCTATCTGGTTCCCCGAGTGATTGAATAAAGGGCATCGAGTGACCCGACGAACAGCGACGTAAACAGGACGTATCATGCATAACAAATCCGTAGCAGAGCTTTCCCGAGATCTGGAAAGCGGCAAGATTTCCAGCGTGGAGCTGACCCGGCAGTTCCTGGGCCGCCTTGAAAAGGAAGACGAGCAGCTCAACAGCTTTATCACCATTACGGAAGAACAGGCCCTGGCCGACGCCCATGCGGCAGACGAGCAACGGGCGGCGGGTAAGGCCACACCCTGGACGGGTGTGCCCTTCGCCCACAAGGACATATTCTGCACCAATGGCGTGGCGACCACCTGTGGCTCGAAGATGCTGGCGAATTTTGTGCCGCCCTACGATGCAACGGTCACGGAGAACTTCCGCAAGGCGGGCGCTGTGTGCCTGGGTAAGACCAACATGGACGAGTTCGCCATGGGGTCGTCCACCGAGTCCAGCTACTTTGGCGCCACTGCCAACCCCTGGGGGCTGAGCCGGGGCGAGAAGCGGGTTCCGGGTGGTTCTTCCGGCGGCTCCGCGGCGGCGGTTGCAGCGCGGCTCGTGCCCGCGGCGACAGCCACGGATACCGGCGGGTCCATTCGTCAACCGGCCGCGCTCTGTGGCGTGACCGGGCTGAAACCAACCTATGGCCGGGTGTCCCGTTACGGCATGATAGCCTTTGCTTCGAGCCTGGACCAGGGCGGCACCATGGCCCGCACAGCCGAAGACAATGCGCTGATGCTGAATGTAATGGCGGGCTTTGACCCCAAGGACTCCACCTCCATTGACCGTGACGTTCCGGACTATACCGCAACGCTGAACGAGCCGTTGACAGGGTTACGCATCGGGCTGCCGAAGGAATACTTTTCTGGCAACCTCAGTGCCGCCATGGAAGAACAGGTTCGGGGTGCTATCCGGGAGTACGAGAAGCTCGGCGCCACGGTAAAGGAAGTATCCCTTCCCCACGCTGACCTCGCCATCGCGGCCTACTACGTTATCGCCCCGGCCGAGGCCTCGGCCAACTTGTCCCGTTTTGACGGCGCCCGTTATGGCTACCGCTGCGAAGACCCGAAAGACCTGCTGGACATGTACACACGCACCCGGGCCGAAGGCTTCGGCACCGAGGTCAAGCGGCGGATTCTGGTGGGCACCTACGCCCTGTCCGCCGGTTACTTCGATGCCTATTATCTGAAAGCCCAGAAGGTTCGTCGGCTGATCCAGCGGGACTTTATTAACGCCTTCAAGGAAGTGGATGTGCTGATGAGCCCGACCACGCCCTCCCCGGCCTTTATCCAGGGCGAGAAAATCAGCGATCCGGTGACCATGTACCTGGAGGACGTGTTTACCATTGCCATCAACCTGGCGGGCATCCCCGCCATGTCCGTTCCAGCCGGGTTTGTGGATGGGCTTCCAGTAGGCCTGCAGATTATTGGGGATTACTTCTCCGAAGCTCGCTTGTTGAACGCCGCCCATCAATTTCAGCAGGTGACCGACTGGCACCAGCGCGAACCGCAATAAGCCCGATACAGGAGAACGACTATGCAATGGGACATTGTGATCGGGCTGGAGATTCACGTTCAGCTCGCCACCAAAACCAAGATTTTTTCCGGCTCCAGCACCGCCTATGGTGCCGAACCCAACACCCAGGCCAATGCCGTTGACCTGGCCATGCCGGGCACGCTGCCAGTGCCGAACGAGCAGGCATTCCGCTACGCGGTGATGTTTGGCCTGGCGGTCAACGCCGAGATTGAACGCCGCTCAGTGTTCGAACGGAAGAACTATTTCTACCCGGACCTTCCCAAGGGCTACCAGACAACACAACTGGAGCGCCCAATTGTCGGCCCCGGCTATGTGGATATCGATCTGGCCAGCGGCGAATCCAAGCGGGTGCGTATTCACCATGCCCACCTGGAAGAGGATGCCGGAAAATCTCTCCATGAGGATTTCCACGGCATGACGGGCATCGACCTGAACCGTGCAGGCACGCCTCTGATTGAGGTGGTCACTGAACCCGACATGACCAATGCCGATGAGGCTGTCGCCTTTGCCAAGAAACTCCACGGCATTGTCACGTCCCTGGGCATCTGTGACGGTGACATGTCACAGGGCTCCATGCGCTTTGACGTGAACATCTCACTCAAGCCCAAGGGTTCCGATACCCTGGGCACCCGCACCGAAACCAAGAACCTGAACTCCTTCCGCTTCATGGAGCAGGCCATTGCCCATGAGGTCGAGCGGCAGATGGACATTCTCGAGGACGGCGGCACCATTGTTCAGGAAACCCGCCTGTACAATGGCGACCGGGACGAGTCCCGCTCCATGCGCACCAAGGAAGAAGCCAACGATTACCGCTACTTCCCCTGCCCGGACCTGCTGCCGGTGGAAATCGACGACGCCTTTATCGACGAAGCCCGCAACAGCCTCCCGGAACTGCCGGATGCCCGCAAGGCCCGCTTCAAGGAGCAGTACGGCCTGAACGACTACGATGCTGGACTACTGGCTGGCGACTCGAAACTGGCCGCATTCTTCGAAGCCGCCGCTGATCGCGGGAAGGACGCCAAGTTGGCTTCCAACTGGGTTCAGGGCGAATTCTCCGCACGTCTGAATGCGGAGGAAAAATCTGTTGCCGACTCACCGATTTCCGGCAAGCAGCTAGGGGATCTGGTGGTGCGCATCGCGGATAACACGATTTCCTCGGCGGGTGCCAAGAAGGTGTTCGAGGCGCTCTGGGCCGGCGAAAATGACAGCGTGGATGCGATTATCGATGCCAAAGGCCTGAAGCAGGTGTCGGACACTGGCGAGCTTGAGAAAATGGTGGACGAGGTTCTGGCCTCCATGCCGGATCAGGTGGCCCAGTACCAGCAGGAATCCGACCCCAAGAAGCAGAAGAAGATGCTCGGCGGGTTCATGGGGCCGCTGATGAAGGCCTCCAAGGGCCAGGGTAATCCGAAGCTGTTTAATGAGATTCTTGTTAAGAAACTTGGGGGCTGATTTCTCAGCGTTTTTGCAGGCTACGGGTGTTGCTTTTTGCTGCAGCCCTAGCCTGCTTGATATGGGGGAGGCCTCGGTGGGAGGCTACCGAACAAGCCGACCCCATAGATCATGCTCATCCGCATGCTCGACCGCAGCCTGAACAATCTGCCCCGGAACAAGATCGGTTTCGTCGTTGAGGTAAACCATGCCGTCAATCTCCGGCGCATCCGCCTTGGAGCGGCCGATGGCGCCTTCTTCGTCGACTTCGTCGATGAGAACGTCAATAGTCTGGCCGATTTTGGCCTGCAATCGGGCCGCTGATATTTCAGCCTGTTTTTCCATGAACCGGGCCAAGCGCTCTTCCTTTACTTCTTCCGGAACGGCACCTTCGATCTCGTTCGCCTTCGCACCTTCCACCGGGCTGTATTTGAAGGCTCCGACACGATCAAGCTGAGCCTCATCCAGCCAATCCAGCAGGTACTGGAAATCTTCCTCTGTTTCGCCGGGGAAACCGACAATAAAGGTGGAACGGATGGTGAGCTCCGGGCAGATGTCACGCCACTTGCGAATGCGTTCCAGCGTCTTGCTGTCGTGGGCCGGGCGTTTCATGGCCTTGAGCACTTTCGGGCTGGCGTGCTGGAACGGGATATCCAGGTACGGCAGGATTTTGCCCTCCGCCATCAGCGGGATCACATCGTCCACGTGCGGATAGGGATAAACGTAATGCAGGCGCACCCAAACGCCCATTTCACCCAACGCCTCACACAGGGACTGCATCTTGGTCTTTAGCGGGCGGCCCTGCCAGAATCCGGTACGGTACTTGGTGTCGACACCGTATGCAGAGGTGTCCTGGGAGATCACCAGAAGCTCTTTTACGCCAGCGTCCACCAGGCGCTTGGCCTCGTCCATCACGTCACCAATCGGGCGACTGACCAGGTCGCCGCGCATGGACGGGATGATGCAGAAGGTGCATCGGTGGTTGCAGCCTTCGGAAATTTTCAGGTATGCATAATGCCGGGGGGTCAGTTTGATACCCTGAGGAGGTACCAGGTCCGTAAACGGATCGTGTTGCTTGTTCGGCGGCACGAACTGGTGCACCGCTCCCACAACTTCTTCGTAGGCGTGTGGGCCGGACACGGCGAGAACACCCGGGTGAGTGTCACGTATCTTGTCCGCTTCAACACCCATGCAACCGGTTACGATGACCTTGCCATTGTCATTGATTGCTTCACCAATGGCATCTAGGGACTCCTGCTTGGCGGCATCTATAAAGCCACAGGTGTTCACCACGACGATATCAGCGTCGTTATAGGTCGGTACCACATCGTAGCCGTCCAGCCGAAGCTGGGTAAGGATGCGCTCGGAATCAACCAGGGCCTTGGGGCAGCCAAGACTGATAAAACCCACTTTTCCGCTGCCTGCGGGAAGGGATGAAATCTTGTTTGTCATAACCTGCACGAAATCGTGGAGCCGTTAGCGGCCCCGGTGGATGTTGGTGCGTAGTTTACCGCAGCCAATCCGACACCGTAAGTAACAGCTGCCCGTCGTATCCGCCTGATCGCGAGCGCTCCGAATCGATTTTGGTGACACCACGCTCACATTCAGTTCACAAATCTGACAGTTTTGGCGACAGGCAACTTGCTGATCACCAAACAAACAACTAGACTTTCAGGAAGTTAAGATCGAAACAACAAGCGCTTGCTGTTTTTCGCACTCGCCATATTGCAGATTTATGACAATTGGCTGGCTTTCTCGTGTGTATAGAAAGCGTGCCTGGAAAGAAGGCAGCGAGTAAAAATAATAAAGGATTGAACGATGGGTAAGGCTGCCTGCTTTGAAACCAGAGATGCAAGAAGAGTGACTATGAAACCAGTTGCCGCCAAGCCAAACCTACGCAACCAACAACGCGTCGATGTCGCTACCGAAGCCCGGATTGAAAAAACCGACGGCAGCTGCCTTACCTGTAAAGTCTCCAACATTTCCCGAACCGGCCTGATGGTCCTCTGTGATCAGGACTCCGTGAGAAAACTGGTTCCCGGCCAGAAAACACCGGCACCCGGAAACTGGATATCCGTAACAACGACATTCTCTGTGCCGGTTGTTGCCAACCAACCCGTTTCTGTGATCGCCGGAGGCAACATTGTACACATGCGACGAATTGCCCGCGACCAGTTCCAGCTCGGCATCCAGTTCTCGGAGTTCGAAGGCAATGGTTTCGACTACGTGAACAACTACGTCAGCAAACTGCTTTCCACCTCGTCGCACTAACTCGGAAGTTTTACCCTCCAGCCTTTCCTGCCGCTATATTGTTATAGCAGTAAACTCTAGTTACCCGACTTCTTATGCCATGGCCTGATCTGGTATCATTGCGGCATTCACACGCCCAGCCTCTATCGAATCCGGAGGCACGCAAAGCGGTAACAGGACACGATGACCACTTACAACCTGACGCATCTCAAACAGCTGGAAGCTGAAAGCATCCACATCATCCGGGAAGTTGCAGCCGAGTTCGACAACCCGGTCATGCTCTATTCCATCGGGAAAGACTCCGCAGTAATGCTGCACCTGGCCCGCAAAGCCTTTCATCCCGGCAAGCTGCCCTTCCCGCTCTTACACGTGGACACCACCTGGAAGTTCAAGCAGATGATTGAATTCCGGGACCGCAAAGCAAAAGAGTATGGCCTGGACCTGATCGTCCACAAGAACGAGGACGGGATCAAACAGGGCATCGGCCCCTTTACTCACGGCAGCGCCAAGCATACCGACGTGATGAAAACCCAGGCCCTCAAACAGGCCCTGGACAAGTACAAGTTTGATGCTGCTTTCGGCGGCGCTCGCCGGGACGAGGAAAAATCCCGTGCCAAGGAGCGCGTCTATTCCTTCCGTGACGAGTACCACCGCTGGGACCCAAAGAACCAACGTCCTGAGCTCTGGAACATCTACAACGGCAAGATCAACAAAGGCGAGAGCATCCGGGTATTCCCGCTGTCCAACTGGACCGAGCTGGATATCTGGCAGTACATCTACCTCGAAAACATTGAAATCGTGCCACTTTACTACTCCGCCAAGCGGCCCGTCGTGGAACGCGATGGCACGCTGATCATGGTGGACGACGACCGCATGCCTTTGAAAGAAGGCGAAAAGCCGATGATGAAATCCATCCGTTTCCGCACCCTGGGCTGTTACCCACTGACCGGCGCCATCGAATCCGAGGCAGACACGCTGCCGGAGATCATCCAGGAGATGTTGCTGGCAACCAGCTCCGAACGTCAGGGCCGCGTGATCGACCACGATTCGGCCGGCTCCATGGAACAGAAAAAGCGGGAAGGGTATTTCTAAGATGGCACACCAGTCTGATCTGATTGCGGAAGATATTCAGGCCTACCTGAAGCAACACGAAAACAAGGAACTGCTGCGCCTACTCACCTGCGGCAGTGTGGACGACGGCAAGAGCACCCTTATTGGTCGCCTGCTGCACGACACCAAGATGATCTATGAAGATCATATGGCGAGCCTGAAAAGTGACAGCGCCAAGATGGGCACAACGGGCGAAAAGCTGGACCTTGCCCTTCTGGTCGATGGCCTGCAGGCCGAGCGGGAACAAGGCATCACTATTGATGTTGCCTATCGCTTTTTCTCAACTGATAAGCGCAAGTTCATCATCGCAGACACTCCCGGCCACGAGCAGTACACTCGCAACATGGCGACAGGGGCATCGACGGCTCAAGTTGCGATCCTGATGATCGATGCGCGCCACGGCGTTCTGACCCAGACCCGCCGCCACTCCTACATTGCCTCTCTGCTTGGCATTCGCCACATCGTGGTCGCAGTGAACAAAATGGATCTGGTTGATTTCAGCGAAGAACGCTTCAACGAAATCAAGGACGACTACCTGGCGTTTGCCAATCAGCTTGGCCTGAAGGATATTCGCTTCGTGCCACTGTCTGCCCTCGAAGGCGACAACGTCGTTAACAGGAGTGAGAACACACCCTGGTTCGACGGCCAGCCCCTGATGGACATTCTGGAGACGGTGGAAGTATCCCACGACAAAAATCTGGAGCACTTCCGCTTCCCCGTCCAGTACGTGACGCGCCCGAACCTGAACTTCCGCGGTTTCTGCGGCACCATAGCCTCTGGTGTTGTGCGCCCCGGCGACAAAGTGATGGCCTTGCCTTCACGACGCACCAGCGCAATCAAAGACATTGTGACGTTTGATGGCAACCTGGAAGAAGCCTATATCGACCAGGCGGTCACACTGACGCTCACCGATGAAATCGATGTCAGCCGAGGCGATATGCTGGTCAAGGCTGAGGATGAGCCAGAAGTGGGCAACCGCTTCACCGCCAACATTGTCTGGATGACGGACGGCCCGCTGGAAACCGGTCGCCTTTACGACATCAAGCTCGGCCCGACGTTTACCTCGGCTACCGTCAAAAAGATTCATCACCAGACCGACGTCAACACGCTGGAGAAGAACGACAACCCGTCTGCGCTTCAGCTGAACGAAATCGGACTGTGTGAGCTGACCCTGAGCCAGCCCATTGCGTTTGATGCCTATCAGCGCAACCACGCCACGGGCAGCTTCATTGTGATTGATCGACTGACCAACGTGACGATCGGTGCGGGCATGATTGCTGGCACTGCAGGCACAGTTGAGTCGCTGGACCCGGTGACCAGCGAAGAGCGCGAGCGCCGTCTGGCGCAGAAGCCTGCCATTATTGCCTGTAACGGCAAGCAGGCCACGGCGCTGGCCCTGGCAGTTGAACGGGCGCTGTTCGATCAGGGCAAGACCTCCGTTGTCCTCAGCGAGGACAATGCCGGCAATGCCGAAGACCGTCGGCGCGCAGCGCAGGTGGTCAGTGCCCATGGCCTGATTGCCATTGCGGTGAACCTGGGTGCGGATGTGGCATCGGCGTCTGTTTCTGCAGACGATGACAAGGAGGTCACTGAAGCGGTGACTTCACTGATTCAGGACCTGATGCGGCATAAGCGGGTTTAACCTCGCTTTTGGGACTTGAGGATAGCCCCCATGGTCTTAGGCCTTGGGGGCTTCTTCGTTTTGGGGCTGATCCCACAGTCCTATAAAAACCATTACAATCCCAACCCCTGAAGGTTTACCCTCAGCCTCCTACACGTTCTATTAACCAAGGGACTCTTGACTCCATGGCCATCAAACAGCTCCGCACTCTCTTCGCCAGCCAGTATCAGCCCGGACAGCCGGCGCGGGTTCGTCCCGGCGAGGCGTTGGCCGAGCCGGGTGGCGACTATGAGGCGCTTCACAAGCAGATGAAGCGCCTGTTCAACAGCAAGCCCGGCAAGAAATACGGTCGTTTTTCCGAGGACATCGGTGAAAGTCCGTTCAGCAGCTGGCTGAAGGACTACCGGGAGGACAAGCAAAGCTTTGCGTCGATGACTGACCGTCTTTTTGGCCAGTGGCAGGAACTGCTGAACAGTGCCCAGGAGGAATTTGAGGGGCACCTGATGATTGTCCACGAAGCCCTCGCGGATGCGGAGGTGGTTTATCTGTTTATCCTGGAAAACGACAGCGCCATGCGTTTTGATGCCCAGCAAACGTTGGACGCGACGGACATCCTGAGCCTGTCGCGGCTGAATCTGGCGGTGCGCGTGGAATTGGACGACTGGCTGAGTGACAACGCCGGCGAGAACTATCTTACGCTGGTCCACGCTCGTGGTTCCGGGGAAGGCGGTGACCTGTTCATCAAGCTATGCGGTTTCACCAATCAGGTGGATGTGGAGAAAGAGACGCTGACGTTCATGGATGCGGTGGAGGCGTTTGCCAAGTCTTCAGAGCCTGAAGAAGCGGGCAAGATTCGTGCGCGAGCCTATGAGTTCTCGAAGGAGCAGCATGCGTTGGGCGAGCCGGTGGCCATTGAAGCTCTGTCGGGCTATCTGGACGAGAACGAGCCCCAGCGTTTCAAGGAGTTTGCCAGTGAGACTGCCGAGCTGCCGGAAAGCGGGGTGTTGCATCCAGATCACCGCAAGGTGAAGAAGCTGGTTCGGATTGCGGGCTCAGGTGGTGGTATGAGCGTGTCGTTCTCTTCGGATCTGGTGAATCAGGCGGTTTACTATGACCGTGACAACGACGCATTGACGATTACGCGGTTGCCTAAGGCGTTGCGGGAGCAGCTGCAACGTTATCTTGAAGGCCGGGAGGAATAGCAGCTCACTGATCTGATGACTTTGGGGGCTGACCTTCTAGACTGAGAACTCTTGGGGCTGGTCCCGCCATGGGGTAGCATTTTCTTCTGGAAAAAGAACTCGCTGCGCTCGGACACCTTTTTCCGGCAGAAAATGCTACCCCACACCGTGACCGATCAATCGACTGTGGTTAATCCTTTTATTGAGGTTCGTTGGTGGCTGATTCTGTTTTATCAGTCCACCTCGGACGGTTGGCTCGCAGCTTTCGGACTTCCTGCATCCAGCCTACGCCGTCGACTAATTCACCGGTTTCCGGGTCTATAGGCGGGTATGGCAGGTTGCGGTCGTCGCAGTAGCGTTTTACGACCGGCTGGCACCAGCAGAACAGCAGACGGTTGTATTCATCGTCTGGTAGCCTCTGGTGGGCATACAGGCCTGCCTGTTTCCTCTGCCGTTGTGCTTCGGACAGAATAATCGCACAGGCGGACGACACGTTCAGGGACTCCACCATGCCCATCATGGGGATCACAATGTGCTCGTCAGCCTGTTCGGCAGCGCTGTCGCTGACACCATCTACTTCATTACCCATGATCACCGTGCAGGGCACGGTGAAATCCGCTTCCCGGTAATCAATCGCTCTTTCCGACAATTGGGCGGCGTAGAGTTTGTGGCCCCGCCCTTTCAGCTCCGAAACCGCATCGTCCATGGTGGGGTGCGTGTGGGTGGTGACCCAGTTGTAGCTGCCGCCGGCGGTTTTTCGGAAGGCACGGAAACCTTCCCGCGGCCAGACCACGTGCATGCTGGCAAGACCAAACGCATCGCAGGAGCGGATGATGGCCGACAGATTGCGGGGTTTGTGGACCTGGTCGGTGAGGACGCTGAGATCGGGCTGGCGAGTATCCAGGGTTTGTTTGATTCGGGCCAGGCGTTCGGGAGTCATGATTGTTTGAGCGTTCTAAAAAATTGGAAAAACCAATACTACCACAAGCGATTTAGAGGATTGCCGAGACAAAGGTGGTTGCCGATTGATCACCCCGTTATAATGTGCAGCTAACTTTTTTAAGCGCCACTCCCAACCTCCCGGCGCAAATCACACACCAAGCACGTTGAGAATCATGGCCAAGAAGCTGTACATCAAGACCCATGGCTGCCAGATGAACGAGTACGACTCATCACGCATGGCAGACCTGCTTCGCACCGGCGAAACCGTCGAAATGACCGACTCGCCGGACGACGCCGACATCCTGTTGCTAAACACCTGCTCAATCCGCGAAAAAGCGCAGGAAAAAGTGTTCCACCAGCTGGGTCGCTGGAAGAAACTGAAAAACAGCAAACCGGACCTGATCATCGGTGTAGGCGGTTGCGTGGCCAGCCAGGAAGGCCAGGCTATCATCGACCGGGCACCCTACGTGGACATGGTCTTCGGGCCGCAAACCCTGCATCGCCTGCCGGATATGATCACCGAAGTCCGCGCCAAGGGTAATGGCGTTGGCGTGGTAGATGTCAGCTTTCCGGAAATCGAGAAGTTCGACAACTTGCCTGATCCCGGTGCCGACGGCCCGTCCGCATTTGTGTCCATCATGGAAGGCTGCAGCAAATACTGCACCTTCTGCGTGGTGCCCTACACCCGTGGCGAGGAAGTCAGTCGGCCGGTGGACGACGTGATCGCGGAAGTCGCCCACCTTGCCAGCCAGGGCGTGCGTGAGGTAAACCTGCTGGGCCAGAACGTTAATGCCTACCGCGGCGAAACCCACGATGGCGACGTGATGGACATGGCGGAGCTAGTGACCCTAATCGCCACCATCGACGGCATTGACCGTATCCGGTATACCACCTCACACCCGGTGGAGTTTTCGGACTCACTGATCGAGGCCTATGAGCAGGTACCAGAGCTGGTCAGTCACCTGCACTTGCCGGTGCAAAGTGGCTCAGACCGAGTCCTGGCAGCCATGAAGCGCGGCCATACAGCTCTGGAGTATAAGTCCAAACTCCGTCGCCTGCGCAAGATTCGCCCGGACATCAGTTTCTCCTCGGATTTCATCATTGGCTTCCCGGGGGAGACCGAGAAGGATTTCGAGGACACTATGAAGCTGATCAACGATATTGGCTTCGATATGTCGTTCAGCTTCATCTACAGCGCCCGGCCCGGCACTCCGGCGGCGGACCTGCCGGATGACACGCCACTGGAGGTGAAGAAACAGCGCCTGAGCATTCTCCAGGACCGGCTGAACCAGAATGTGATGGACATCAGTCGCAAGATGGTGGGCACGACACAGCGTATTCTGGTGACAGGCTTGTCCAAGAAGGACCCCGGTGAATACGCGGGCCGTACCGAGAACAACCGTATTGTGAACTTCCGGCATGAGAATCCGGAGGTGGTTGGGCACTTTATTGATGTGGAGATTCGGGAGGCTCTGCCTAATTCTCTTCGCGGGGTTCCTGTGGGTTCCGGGATGTATTAAACCTGGGCCCCACGCGTCTCGGGTTTGGTGAATGGCGAGTGGTGGGGACCTCCTCCCAAAAAACGCTACAAGCACATCCATGTGCGCTTGGGCTCCGCCATCCATGGCTCCGCACATTTTTGGGAGGAGGCCCCCACCACTCTCCGCAACTTCTTCTCGTGTCTTCAGCGTGCAAATGGTCTTGTATTTAAACAAGTGAGCCTGCACATAGTTGGATAAGGGCGCTGGCCGGAGGACTATTCCAAAAACGTGGAGCGCCAGGGATGGCGCGACCGAGCCCTACATGGACGTATTCACGGGCGTTTTTTGGGATAGTCCTCCGGCCAGCGCCCAATTGCACAATTCATGACATACCCGCTCCCTGAATCCACGGGAGTAAACAAACGGAGCACTTTTGAACGCCAACGATCACCGACAATTCGACCTACACCCGGTAGACCAGCGCCGACTGACCACCCTCTGCGGCCAGTTTGATGAGCACCTGAAGCACATTGAGCGGCGCATGAACGTCAAAATTGGCCGCCGTGGCCATCATTTCCGGGTGGAAGGTGAAACTGAACACGTGGCAGCCGCTACGGAAGTTGTCCGGCACCTGTATCGGGAAACCGAAGCCAACGATGATATCTCGCCGGACATGGTTCATTTGTTTATCCGCGAGACCGGATTCGAACGGCTGCCGGATGACGTGCCTTACAAGGGCGCCGTCACCGTCATCAAAACCCCGAAACTGCAGGCCAAGCCCAGAGGCGAGAACCAGCAGAAATACGTGCACAACATCCGTACCCACGATGTGAATTTTGGCATCGGCCCCGCTGGTACCGGCAAAACCTGGCTGGCGGTGGCGTGCGCCGTTGAGGCACTGAAAGACGAACAGGTGAAGCGCATCTTGCTGGTCCGGCCGGCCGTGGAAGCCGGCGAAAAGCTCGGTTTTCTGCCGGGTGACCTGGCCCAGAAGGTGGACCCTTACCTGCGCCCCCTCTACGACGCTCTCTACGAAATGCTGGGTTTTGATCATGTGACGCGGCTGATCGAAAAAAGCGTGATTGAGATCGCGCCGCTAGCCTTCATGCGCGGCCGCACGCTCAATAATTCGTTCATCATTCTGGATGAGAGCCAGAATACCACCCGCGAACAGATGAAGATGTTCCTGACACGGATCGGGTTTGGTTCCACTGCCGTGATCACCGGTGACACCACCCAGGTGGATCTTCCCCGCGGGCAGAATTCCGGCCTGATCCATGCGGCCGGTGTGCTGAGCAAGGTGTCCGGTATTGGCTTCACACGGTTCGAGGCCCGCGATGTGGTGCGTCACCCATTGGTGCAGCGGATTGTCGAGGCTTACGATTCCTTTGACGACGGGAGCGCCACAGGCCAGTGAGTGAACTGACAGTGGACTTGCAGCGGGCCATCGAGGTACCCGAGGCGCCAGATGACATCGAGTTTGAGCGCTGGGCCCGGGCCGCATGGTTGGGTGAGAATCCATCCGAGGTGACGATCCGTATCGTTGCCAGTGATGAGAGCGCCGAGCTGAACAGCCAGTATCGCGGGAAATCAGGGCCAACCAATGTACTGTCCTTCCCATTTGAGGCGCCAGCCGGTATAACGGTTCCGTTGGCCGGTGATCTGATCATTTGTGCCCCGGTTGTTGAAAAAGAAGCAGCCGAGCAGCATAAAACACTGACGGAACACTGGGCCCATATGGTGGTGCACGGTATGCTGCACCTTCAGGGCTACGACCACATTGAAGACAATGATGCCGAGGTCATGGAAGCCCTCGAGATCCGGCTGCTTGCGCAGCTCGGGTTCAGCAATCCTTACGAGACAGAGGAAACGGAAAAAGACTCATGAACGACGATCAGTCGAGTCGCAGTCAGGGCAGCAACAAGTCCTGGCTGGAGCGTATATCACAGGCCTTCTCCAGCGGGCCTGAGTCCGTCGAGGACGTGCTGGAAATCCTGCGGGACGCCGAGTCCCAGGAAATCATCGATACCGATGCCATGAGCATCATCGAAGGTGCCATGCAGGTGATCGACATGCGGGTGGATGAAATCATGATTCCCCGCTCCCAGATGGTCACCGTCAAGGCATCCCAGGACCCGAAAGAGTTCCTGGGCGAAATCATTTCATCTGCCCATAGCCGCTTCCCGGTCATTGGCGACAGCCAGGACGATGTCATTGGCGTACTGCTCGCCAAGGACCTGCTCCCTCTGGCCCTGAACAACGACCTCAACTGGACCCGCATCCGCGAGATTCTTCGCCCTCCCACGTTCGTACCGGAGAGCAAGCGCCTGAACCAGCTATTAAAAGAGTTCAAGGAAACCCGCAACCACATGGCCATTGTGGTTGACGAATACGGTGGTACAGCCGGCCTGATCACCATTGAGGATGTGCTGGAACAGATCGTGGGCGAAATCGAAGACGAACATGACTTCGACGAGGAAACCCACATCAAGGCCCGCGGCGATGGCACTTACGCCGTGAAGGCCGTCACCCCCGTCGACGACTTTAACGAATTCTTCGAAACCGAGCTGGACGAAGAGGAGTTCGACACCATTGGCGGCGTTGTGCTCAAGGAATTCGGCCATCTGCCCAGACGGGGCGAGTCGGTTGAGTTTGGCGGATTGCAGTTCACCATTGCCAACGCCGATAACCGTGTTATCCGTCTGCTGCAGGTAACGCGTGGTGATGACCAGTAATACAACGGCCCGAACCTCCGAACTGACATCCGCCCTGTCCGAGCACGCCTGGCTGCGAGCGGCCACTCTGCTCGTTGCCGGGGCCTTGCAAACACTCACCTTTTCACCCTTTAACTGGTGGTGGCTGGGGCCGTTGTCGGTCGCGCTGATACTGTTTTGCTGCCTGCCGCTCGCCCCGCAAAAGCTGTTTCGGGCTGGCTGGCTGGTCGGATTGGGGCTGTTCGGTACGGGCGCAAGCTGGGTCTACATCAGCATCAGTGAACACGGCAATACGTCCGTTCCACTCGCGATCATACTCACCGTCATTTTTGTGTCGGGACTCGCTCTTTTCCATGGTCTGGCGTTCTGGGCCTGGGGAAAACTTGCCAAAAACAACGCGGTCAGGCGGCTGATCCTGTTTCCAGCGGTGTGGATACTCTGTGACTGGGTCCGGGGCTGGCTACTGACAGGGTTTCCCTGGCTGTATCTGGGCACCGCCCACGTTGATGGGCCTCTGGGCGGCTTCGCCCCCTTAACGGGCGTCCACGGGCTTACGTTCTGGGTGGCCGTGACCGGCTGCGCAATTCCAGGCTGTTGGTGGCTGGTCCGGAAAGCCCGCCATGCCAGCACGGCGCTCGTCGCCGGCGTGGCGCTGCTGCCCTGGGTAACCGGCCCGGCTTTTTCTCAAGCACAATGGACGGCCCTGCAGACAGAACCAACGACGTTTGTCGCGATGCAGGGCAACATTCCCCAGCAAATCAAGTGGGACCCGGACTTCCTCCGGGACCAGATCGTCGCTTACCTGGAGCTGACTGAAGACCACTGGGATACCGACCTGATTCTGTGGCCGGAAACCGCTATTCCGATTCCCCAGGACCAGGCTGGCAAAATCATCGACCACATCGGTGAGGAACTGGGAGAGAGCAGCACACTGATTACCGGCATCCCCTGGTACGGCTTCAGTGACCGCATTGAAGACTTTACGTACCACAACAGCATCATGGCCATCGGTAGCGGCGGCGGCATCTACCATAAGCAGAAGCTGGTGCCTTTTGGTGAGTATGTGCCGCTGCAGCAGTGGCTTCGCGGTCTGATCGGCTTTTTTGACCTGCCCATGTCCAGTTTCAGTCGCGGCCCTGCCAATCAGTCGCCGCTTGAGGCCAATGGCATCAGGATCATGCCGTTTATTTGCTACGAAGTGGCCTACCCGGACTTCGTCGCCACCAATGCCCGCAACAGTGACATGCTGCTGACCATCAGCAACGATGGCTGGTTTGGCGATTCCATTGGCCCGCTGCAACACCTACAGATCGCCCGCATGCGTGCACTGGAAACCGGTCGTTATATGCTGAGGGGCACGAATAATGGTGTAACGGCCATTATTGACGAGAAGGGCCAGATCACCGAAACCATCCCGCAGTTTGAACGTGCGGTGATGACAGGTGAGGTCTATGCGGCGGAGGGCAATACGCCCTACATGCAATCCGGTTCCTGGCCGGTGCTGACGCTGGCGGCGATTCTTATTGTGTTTGTTCGGGAGCGAGTGATTCCGCGGAACTGATTTATCCTGGGGGCGGGTTCGTAGCCTGCCTGAATGGTGCCTGGCCACGGGGTGGGGGTCCCTTTTCTTTGGAAAAAGAACTCGCTTTGCTCGGACACCTTTTTCTGGCAGAAAAGGGACCCCCACCCCATGGCCGTTCTGGCTCTGCGCTGGACTCCCCTAGTCTTCCTATGGCTATTCTGACTTCCGTGGCCAGCGGCTGGTGACGCGTTCGTAGTAGTGGGAGCCGCAGGCGTCACAGGGTTCCAGATGGCTGGTTGCGGTCAGGCATCGCATGTGGCTGCAGTTCAGGCATTTGAACATGCCGGCCGTGGCCACTTCGCCGCTGATATACTGACTGGGCTCGTGGTTTTCCAATTTCTGGTTCAGCTCCAGCGTATCCAGTCGGGTCTTATCCGCCACCGAGAACAGCATATCCGCCAACTGGTGCTCCAGCAGTGAGATATCCAGTTGCAACCATTCCTTCAGACCTTCGCCGGTTTCTTCCACAAAATGCAGCAGGTGTTCGAGGTCCCGCTGCAGATACGCGCCAAGCAGGTCCGCTTCTTCGCGGGTCATCTCTGCCAGTTCATACTCAAACTCCACCGCCCGCTCGATTTCGTCTTTCAAGGTATCGCGAGTGGTATTCTCCATATCACTGAGCCGGGCCTGGACCCGCTCCAGCATGCGGTCGTAGGCCTCGAGAGCCCTGCCTGAGAGATGATTGCGTTCTGGTTCGGTCATGACAGCTCCTTATACCGGGTTACAGGTGCCGCGCCGGTGTGTCGGTTGCCTTTGCGGGACACGCTGTAAATACGTCCATGTAAGCTTGACTGCAGCATCCATGCTGCAGACAGTCCCGCAAAGGCAACCGACACCCCGACACCAGACATTGGCAGTTGCCTTGTAAGCCTGACTCCCAGAGTCCGGGGCAGAGCGGGTATGGCTGTCCAGGGATGTCAAAAACATGGATGTTTTTGTCAAGCGTACAGGGACGTATTTACAGCGTGCCCTGGACAGCCATGCCCGCTCTGCCCTTCACCATAACCCCAAGCATGGCACAGTATCGGCAAATTGGCAGACTACCTGTTAAGCCTTGTGTGCGTTAGAATGTCCGGCCGCTTCGCACATCTTTTTTGACACGGTCTGATAAAGGGTAACTTTGGTAATGGCAGGAATGGACCAGCAATACAATCCGCGCGATGTTGAACAACAAGCCCGTACCTATTGGGAAGAAAACAACACGTTTACGGTGAAGGAAGAACCGGGCAAACCCAAATACTACTGCCTGTCCATGTTCCCCTACCCCAGCGGCAAACTGCACATGGGGCACGTGCGCAACTACACCATCGGCGACGTCATTTCCCGCTACCAGCGCATGCAGGGCAAGAACGTCATGCAGCCCATGGGCTGGGACGCGTTCGGTCTGCCCGCTGAGAACGCCGCCATTGCCAATAAGACCGCGCCGGCGAAGTGGACCCACGCCAATATTGCCTACATGAAAAACCAGCTCAAGCAATTGGGCTTCGGTTACGACTGGAACCGCGAGCTGGCGACGTGCAAGCCGGATTATTACCGCTGGGAGCAATGGTTCTTCGCCCGTCTTTACGAAAAAGGCCTGGTGTACAAGAAGATGTCCACCGTCAACTGGGACCCAATCGACCAGACGGTGCTGGCCAATGAACAGGTGGTTGATGGTCGCGGCTGGCGCTCCGGCGCGTTGGTCGAGCAGAAAAAGATTCCCCAGTGGTTTATCCGCATTACCGACTACGCCGAAGAATTGCTGAATGATCTGGACGAGCTGGAGGACTGGCCTGAGCAGGTCAAGACCATGCAGCGTAACTGGATTGGCAAATCTGTGGGTACCGAGCTGACCTTCCCCCTCAAAGGCCGCGAGGACGCGCTGGACGTCTACACCACCCGCCCGGACACGCTCATGGGCGTGACTTACATGGCCGTGGCCGCCGAGCACCCCATTGCCAAGGCCGCTTCCGAGCGCTATCGCGAGGTTGCTGAATTTGTCGAGCAGTGCCGTAACAGCAAGGTTGCCGAAGCCGATATGGCAACCATGGAAAAGAAAGGCATTGATACCGGTTACAAGACCATTCATCCGCTGACGCAGGAAGAGATTCCCGTTTACGTCGCCAACTTCGTGCTCATGGAGTATGGCACTGGCGCATTGATGGCGGTGCCTGGCCATGATGACCGGGACCACGAGTTCGCGCTCAAGTATCGCCTGCCCATCAAGCAGGTTATCGCCGCCACAGACAGCCGCGAAATCGATGTTCAGGAGCGCGCCTTCACCGAAAAAGGTGTTCTGGTATCCTCTGGAAAGTACAACGGCCTGACCAGTGCCGAGGCGTTTGACGCAATCGCCGATCATCTGGAAGAAAGCGGTATTGGCAAGCGCACGGTCAACTATCGCCTGCGGGACTGGGGCGTGTCGCGCCAACGCTACTGGGGCGCTCCAATCCCGATGATGACCCTGGACGATGGCACCGAACGCCCGGTACCGGACGATCAGTTGCCGATCACACTGCCCGAAGACGTGGAGATGGACGGCGTCCAATCTCCCATCAAGGCAGATCCGGAATGGGCAAAGACCAGCTTTGAAGGCCAACCGGCCACGCTGGAAACAGACACCTTTGACACCTTTATGGAGTCGTCCTGGTACTACGCCCGCTTCTGCAGCCCCAACTACGACAAGGGCATGCTGGACCCGGCTGCCGCCAACTACTGGCTGCCGGTAGATCAATATATCGGCGGCATCGAGCACGCCATTCTGCACCTGCTTTATGCGCGCTTCTTCCATAAGCTGCTGCGGGATGTGGGGCTGGTCAACAGTTCCGAGCCATTTAACCGCCTTCTGTGCCAGGGTATGGTGCTGGCCGAAACCTATTATCGTGAAGACGATAACGGTGCAAAAATCTGGATCTCGCCAGCGGATGTCGTTACTGAGAAAGACGACAAGGGTCAGGTCGTGCGCGCCGTTCACAAGGACGACGGACAACCGGTGGTGGCCGGTGGTGTCACCAAGATGTCCAAGTCCAAGAACAACGGCATTGACCCCCAGGCTATTATCGATGAGCACGGTGCCGATACCGTGCGTCTGTTCATGATGTTTGCGGCGCCTCCAGAGCAGTCACTGGAATGGTCCGACAGCGGTGTTGAGGGCGCCCACCGTTTCCTCAAGCGCCTGTGGCGTATGGTCAGCGAGCACACTGAAAGCGGAATAGTTCCTGCCCTGGATACCACCGGCCTCAGTGAAGGTCAGCGCAATCTTCGTCGCAAGACCCATGAGACTATTGCCAAGGTGAGCGACGATGTCAGCCGACGGTTGACGTTCAACACCTCCATCGCAGCGGTGATGGAACTGCTCAACGATGTCAGCAAACTGACCGACAATGAGCCCCAGAGCCTGGCGGTTCGCCAGGAAGCGCTGGATACCGCGGTACTCGTCCTGTCACCAATCGTTCCCCATATCTGTCACCAGTTGTGGCACGCACTGGGTCACGACGAGCCTGTGGTTGACGCGCCCTGGCCTGAGGCAGACAAGGACGCCATGGTTCGCAGCGAGATTCAGGTTGTCCTGCAGGTGAATGGCAAAGTCAGGGCAAAAGCCGACGTCCCAGCGAACATCGAGAAGAGCGCACTGGAAGCTCTGGCACTCGAGAACGAGAACGTTGTCCGTTTCACCGAAGGCAAAACCGTGCGAAAGGTCATCGTTGTGCCCGGTAAACTGGTGAACGTGGTGGCGAACTGATATGAACCTCCTGGCGAGCCTCCCCAAGGTACTTCCGGCTGGCCTCGCCCTGTCACTTCTGGTGTCAGGATGCGGGTTTCAGCTACGGGGCGCCCCGCCGGTGTCATCCGCATTGCAGCCGCTGGCTGTTGATTGCTCCGGCGATGTGCCAGAACAGCTGTGTGGCTCGGTGAAGGAACAGCTGTCTCTGGGCAACATCGACCTTCAGCCCTCCGAAAAAGCCGATTATGTGCTCAACATCAGCAATTTCCGCCGGGAACGTCGTGCCAGTGCCATCACCGTGCGCGCCGCGGCTGCTGAGTATACGTTGCGGCAAACGGTCGATATTGAGGTTTTGACCTCCGACAAGGTTCCTCTGATCGCCCCAACCGACTTGAATAGCAGTGAAACCTATCGCTACGACGAATCCAATGTGCTGGCCAAGCAACGGGAAGAGGAAGCCCTCCAGGAGCAACTCTATGACCGACTGGCCCAGCAAATTATCTTTCGCCTGGCGCCCCTTGACCGGGATCGCATTGACCGGCTGAAACAGGAAGCGGAACAGACCCGCGATCAAGACAGTGGCCAACCATGAAGACCCAGGCCCACCAGCTATCCCAGCTTCTCCAGAAAGGCTTGTCACCTGTTTACCTGGTGTCAGGCGATGAGCCCCTACTGGTTCAGGAATGCTGCGACCAGATCCGGAAGACTGCGCGGGAAGCGGGCTATCAGGACCGGGTAACCTTCCACGCCGACCAGCAGCTGGACTGGAACCGCGTGGGCGAGGAGTTTGGTGCGCTATCGCTGTTTGCCGAAAAACGCCGTATCGAAATACACCTGCCTACCGGCAAATTGGGTGATGGCCGCGCCGTTCTTGAAAGCGTGCTGCAGAATCCTCCTGACGACATTGTGCTGCTACTGATCAGCGCACGGCTGGATGCCGCCGAAACCCGCCGGAAGTGGTACAAGGAATTGCAGGACAAAGGCGTACACGTGCCGGTATGGCCCATAGATACGGATAAATTCCCGGGTTGGCTGCAACAGCGGGCTCGCAACCATGGCCTCAGCCTTACCCGCGGCGCACTGGACATCCTGGCGGAACGCCTCGAGGGCAACCTCCTGGCGGCAAGTCAGGAACTGGATCGCCTGGCGTTATTGGGCACCGGCGCCACCATCGACGAAGACACCGTCGAACAGGCTGTTCAGGACAGCTCCCGCTTCAACGGTTTTGAGCTGGTGACAGAACTCCTCGCTGGCCGGGCCGCCCACGCTCGCAAAATCGTCGGGGTACTGCAGCAGGAAGGCGAGAACCCGCTGGGATTGCTGGCGGTGCTGACACGGGACCTGAACCTCACCATGGAGCTGAATATCGCCGCGGCCAAACGGGAGAATACTGCCGGCTTCCTCAAGAAGCGCGGAGTGTTCCAGCCCCAGCGCGCAAAGGCCGTTGAACAAGCGGCGAGACGCCTGAACCGCCACCAGCTCAATACCGCACTGGAACTATGCAGCACCACCGATAGGGCCGCCAAAGGCTTTGATACGCTCTCCCCCTGGCACTACCTGCAAGACCTGATCACCTTGCTTGCAAGACCCGCCTGACTCCGCGAAATGGCCGTCATCCGGCTTGACAGTTTTCGATATTCAGTAGCATCGTATAGTTGTTAACTGTTAAAGGAGGTGCGTGATATGAGCTTCCAGGACGAACTGAAAAAACTGTCCGAAAAGATTAAACAGTACCGTGACGAAGCACGGGTTCAGATGCATCTGGCCCATGAGGACGTGAAAGACGAGTGGGACGATCTGGAGAAGGACTGGGAACGGTTTCGGAGCAAACTCGATCACATCCTTCACGACGCCGAAGATGCATCAAAAGAGGCTCGCGAGACCGCTCATAAGCTGGGCGAAGATTTGAGAACGGGTTACCAGAATCTGCGCAACCGAAAGAAGTGAAGTGTTAACCAGTTAACATAATGCAACAAATAGCCACACAGAGGCTCTCTCCCTTTGGAGCCTCTGTGTCATACTTCTCAATTATAAATGAATAAACCGTCATTTTTCTGACCGGCCAGATCTAACCACTTCCTTTCCTGGCCCGATCAGCAAAGGCGCTGTCACGCGCTGAGAGGTATAAATGGCCTATGAAAACTAAAAACGTTGTTTTGGTCGCACTGGCGGCCTTGCTTATCCCGTCTCTCGTCATCAGCCAGAACACCCGCTTCAGTGACCCGGACACCGTTGTAAAAAACGAGTTCTGGGGCAACCTTTATGCCCAAGGCGGCAACTCCTTCTTCTGTGACACACCCTTCAAAAATAAAGGCTTTGTCCTTACGGAAGGCTATGTCTACCCTCTGGCAGAAGTTCGCAATGCACTTGGGTGCGGCACCAGCAGCCAATGCGACGATGACGACAGATACCGGCAGATTGCATCGGACCTTCATAACATGGTCCCCGTGCGCAGTCGCATTGAAATGTCCCGGAGAAACGCGATTTACGAAGAATTGGGCAATGCAAGCAGCCCGGACGAGTGCGGAATTCGCGAGAGTGCGCAGTTTTTTGAACCCCCGCAAAAGGTAAAAGGCGATATCGCCCGCACGGTTGCCTATATGGTGGACACCTATGACCTGCCCTGGGCAGGCGCTTCCCGGGTGTTCAAGAGCTGGAATCAGATCGATCCACCGGATGATCGAGAGCTTGTCCGCCATCGCCAGGTGGCCGACATTCAAGGTAACGAAAACCCGTTTGTTCTTGATCCAGGCCGGATAGAAAACCTGTAAGCGAGTATATAGAGCAGCACAAAAAAGGCAGGCCCGCGGGCCTGCCTTTTTGTTCACCGCTGACTACTCAGAACTCCTCAGCCGTCAGAGCCATCATTGAGTCGCTACCACTGCGAATGCCCTCAGCCAGTGCGACGGTCTTCGGCAGCAATCGGTCGAAGTAGAAGCGTGCGCTCTTCACCTTGCCGGTGTAGAAGCCAGAGGTGTCGCCATCGGCCTTCGGTGCCGCCACTTTAACCATTTTGGCCCACATATAGCCGAGAGCCGTCAGGCCAAACAGGTCGAGGTAGTCCACGGAGGCCGCGCCCACAGCGTCCGGGTTATCCCCAGCCTGCTTGATCACATGCTCAGTCACATCCGACAGGCGCTCAAATGCTGCAGCCAGTGGCTCCAGGTAGGGGCGCAGGTTTTCGTCGCTGCTGCTTTCCTCGATGAAGGTGGCCACGTCCTCAGCAAATAGCTCATAAAGCTTGCCCTGGCTGCCGACCACTTTCCGACCCATCAGGTCCAGCGCCTGGATGCCGTTCGTGCCTTCGTAGATCTGCGTTATGCGGCAGTCGCGAACCAGTTGTTCCTGGCCCCACTCCCGGATAAAGCCGTGACCGCCGAAAACCTGCTGGCCCATGATACAGGCGTCCAGGCCACGATCGGTCAGGAAAGCCTTCGCTACCGGTGTCAACAGCGCCACCATGCCCTCGGCATGCTTGCGGCGCTCGTCATCGTCGGAATACTTGGCGATATCCAGCCACTGAGCAACATAGGTAGAGAACGCGCGCCCTCCTTCCACATACCCTTTCATGGTTAGCAGCATGCGGCGCACATCAGGGTGGACCAGGATCGGGTCCGCAGCTTTTTCCGGCTGCTGGGCACCCGTGGGAGCTCGGCTCTGGATACGCTCCAGAGCGTATTCACGAGCACTCTGCAGCGATGCTTCAGCAGCACCAACACCCTGGATGCCCACGCCCAGACGCTCATAGTTCATCATGGTGAACATGGCGGCCAGTCCCTTGTTCTCCTCACCAACCAGCCAGCCCCTGGCGCCGTCGAAGTTCATCACGCAAGTAGCGGACCCCTTGATGCCCATTTTTTTCTCGAGGGAACCGCAGCTCAGGCTATTGCGCTCGCCAAGGGAGCCGTCTTCGTTGACTGCAAACTTGGGCACCAAAAACAGGGAAATCCCCTTGGGGCCCTTGGGCGCATCCGGCAGCTTCGCCAACACCAGGTGGATGATGTTCTCCGCCATGTCGTGCTCGCCCCAGGTAATGAAAATCTTGGTGCCCGTTACACTGAAGGAGCCATCGCCATTAGGCTCGGCCTTGGTGCGGATAATCCCCAGATCCGTGCCCGCATGAGGTTCCGTCAGGTCCATAGCGCCTGACCAGGTACCCGCGTACATATTAGGCAGGTATTTTTCCTTGAGCTCCTGACTGCCATGGGCGTCCAGGGCCAGGCAGGCGCCCGCCGTCAGCATCGGGGCTAGGCCAAAGGCCATGTTGGCCGCCTGCATCATCTCCTCAAACTGGGCAACCAGAGTTTTTGGCATGCCCATACCGCCAAACTCCGGGTTGCCGCCCAGGCCGTTCCAGCCACCCTCAACGATGGTCTGGTAGGCCTCGCGAAACCCCTCGGGTGTGGACACGTCGCCGTCATTCCACTTACAGCCTTGCTCATCGCCCTCGCGGTTCAGAGGAGCCAGCACACCACTGGTAATCTTACCGGCTTCTTCCAGAATGGCATCGGCAGTGTCCGGGTCAACGTTCTCTGCCACTTTGGGCAGAGACGCCCAAAGAGCCGGCGCATCAAATACTTCATTCAGGACAAAGCGCATGTCACGTAAAGGTGCCTGATAATCAGCCATCTCAAAACTCTCCACAATTCAGTCAGTCTGCGAAGTGAACAACGATGGACCTTCGGCCCTGATCACTTCCTCGGCTATGTGTCCGCACAGGTTATATTTATGGTGGCCTATTCTACCCTATTGGAGCCCCCAACTCATGGAGCACCGGCGGCCATGTCATCAAAAAAGCCCGCCTCCTGGGAGAGCGGGCTTTTAGAGTTCCGTGAAACCCGCCTTAGAGGGCGAAGGCTTCTTCCGGCATGTCCATCAGGCTGTCTGAGCCCGCCAGCATGCTTTCCGCATGCCCTTTGGCCCGCGGCAGCATGCGCTTGAAGTAGAAGCGCGCTGTCTGAACCTTGGCGTTATAGAACATTTCCTCGGTGGTACCTTCCACCATCTTGTCCAGCGCCACCTTGGCCATACGGGCCCAAAGATAGGCGAAAACAGCGTAACCGGAGTACATCAGGTAGTCCACGGAGGCCGCGCCAACTTCTTCGCGGTTCTTCATGGCGGACATGCCAACCTTGGTGGTCAGTTCGCCCCACTCCTTGTTCATGGCGGCCAACGGCTCAACGAATTCTTTCAACTGCTCGTTGTCGGCGTTTTCCTTACAGAACACGTGAACCTGCTTGGTGAAACCTTTCAGGGATTCACCTTGGGTCATCAGTACTTTGCGACCGAGAAGATCCAGCGCCTGAATACCGGTGGTGCCTTCATAGATCATGCCGATACGGGAATCACGAACGTTCTGCTCCATACCCCACTCGGAGATAAACCCGTGACCACCGAATACCTGCATACCCAGGTTGGCTGCTTCGTAACCGATCTCGGTCAGGAACGCCTTGGCGATCGGGGTGAGGAAGCCCAGGGCTTCATCAGCCGCTTTGCGATCTTCCTCGGTCTTACCGCTGTGAACGATATCAGCCTGCTGTGCGGTCAGGTAAATCAGAGCACGGGCGCCTTCTGCAACCGCTTTCTGGCTCAGCAGCATGCGACGAACATCCGGGTGAACGATAATCGGGTCAGCGATACCCTCGGGGTTCTTCGGACCACTCAGCGAGCGCATGGCCAGACGGTCTTTGGCGTAGGCCAGGGAGCCCTGGAAGCCAAGCTCAGCAGCACCCAGACCCTGGATCGCGGTACCAATACGCGCCGTGTTCATAAAGGTGAACATGCAGTTCAGGCCCCTGTTCTCAGGCCCGATCAGCCAGCCTTTGGCACCGTCGAAATTCATCACACAAGTGGCGTTGCCGTGAATACCCATCTTGTGCTCGATGGAACCACAGGAAACGGCATTGCGCTCACCGGAAGAGCCGTCGTCATTCGGCAGAAGCTTGGGCACGATAAACAGGGAAATGCCCTTGGTACCTTCAGGAGCGCCTGGCAGCCGGGCCAGCACAATGTGGACGATGTTTTCGGCCATGTCATGCTCACCAGCGGAAATGAAAATCTTGGTGCCGGTGATGCTGTAGGTGCCGTCTGCATTGGGCTCAGCCTTAGAACGCAGCGTGCCCAGGTCGGAACCGCAATGAGGCTCGGTCAGACACATGGTGCCGGTCCACTCGCCGCTGATCAGCTTGGTGAGGTAAGTCTGCTTCTGCTCTTCAGTGCCGTGGGCTTCAATGGTGTTGGTCGCACCGTGGCTGAGGCCGGGATACATGCCCCAGGACCAGTTGGCGGTACCCACCATCTCGCTCATTACCAGGCCAAGAGAGTGTGGCAGGCCCTGGCCACCATAGTTGGGATCAGCGGTCATGGACGGCCAGCCGCCTTCCACGTACTGCTGATAGGCCTCTTTGAAGCCGGTTGGCGTTTTCACGCCGTCTTCGCTCCAGGTGCAGCCTTCTTTATCGCCCACCTGGTTCAGCGGAGACAGAACCTGCTCACAGAACTTGGCACCTTCCCCGATGATGGCATCGACCATATCCGGAGTTGCATCTTCGGCGCCTTCCAGATTGGCGTAGTGCTGCTCGCTGTCCAGCAGCTCGTTCATTACGAATTTAATGTCACGCAGGGGCGCTTTGTAGTCAGGCATGGAATCCACCTCAGGTTTTCGGTCTCAGCTGCGACACGGTCACAACACTCAGCCTCGGGATTTACTCATACGCTCAGCAAGAGAAGCTGAACGCCAATAAAACACTTGTTTGAAACATACGTTTAGAGGCACAGAATTGTCAATAGGCGCAATCAAAATTTGTGTTGTGTTTTGTCGCGAATGTGTACCGATGGCTTAAGCACACGGGGAGGTTTTAGACTAAAAAGCAGCTTGTTTTCAGGCTGTTGCCCGGAAGGATGAAGAGGGATTGGCGCTTACATCATTGCTCCCGACGCCGGAGATGACCTGATAGGCATTCGTCGCTTCCTGCGACTGCTTTGCACTGCTTTCGTCACCCGCCTGGTCCTCGGACACTTCAGATTGCCCGGACTCGTCAGTGCGACCCAACTCTGAGGAGAGTTCAGCTTGTGCCTGCAGCATCAACTGCATGGCCTCTGCCGCCACTGCCCGGTCTTGTGGGGAAGGCTCTGCCGGCGCCAACGCTGCGGCCCTGACCACACGCATTTTATCGATTGTCGCCTGGGGATCTCCCCGCACGGGCGAGGTGCTGATCGAGACCTCGCCACCAACAGCGTACTGGGCACCGTCGGGGCCCCGTTCATAGACGTAGGAAATGGAACCGGCGTACTGGCCGCCAACCGCCTGATGGGCTGCCTCATGGGCACGAACCTCACGGTCCCTGGCTTTCAGTTCCGTAAGCTGTTTCAGCTCTGCCTCATCCAGGCCCTGAGCATCCTCTACGCTGGAACCCTGCGAGCGGGTACGATCCTCCGCAGCATTATCGTCAGCTACGCGGCCGGACCCGGAGGTTTCAGGAGATGTTCGAGATGAAGGTGATTCATCCGAAGATGGCCGGAGAGGGGCACCCGCAGCTGCGTCTCCCGAGCCAACGGAAGGCGCAGGAAAGGCAGGAGCCATTGACGGAAGGGAGCCCGAAATCATCATGTCAGCAGACTGGCCGTCGAATCCAAAGGACCTGAACAGGGCTCGGACGCCCTGAGAGGGTTCAGGCAGTAATATCCAGAAGCGTTCCCAGGGTTTCGTCGGCGGTTTTCACTACCTGGGCCGAGGCTTCAACGCTGCGCTCGTACAGTTTCAGATCAATGATCGGTTCCGCGAGGCCACCGACACCTTCTGCCGTGCCCTGGGGGCCATCAACACCGCCACGGGCAATCCTGCGGGCGGCATTTTCCATGCCTTGCATGCCGTCCTGGATACCCTGAATACCAATGCCTAATGTATTGCTGATCATAACCGCGCAGCCCAATGACCATATATTGACACCAGTAAGCCACAAATTTGGTCAATTTTCAAACAAAACGGCAACATCCAGGGCTTCGGCCAGCTCCTTCGGGTCGGCACGCTTCTGCCATGGCAACACCCCCAGGCATGGCGCGGGCAGGTTCTGAATCAGATAATCGAGGGTTTCCTGCTCACAGTTCATGGCCGTGGGGTCCGGCCGATTGGCCACCCAGCCTGCGACAGGCAAGCCATCACGGCGGATAGCTTCAGCGGTTAACAGTGCATGGTTGATACAGCCCAGTTTCAGGGGTACCACCATAATGACAGGCATACCCAGAGCGACAGGCATGGCGGCGTATGTTTCACGATCATTGAGTGGTACCCGCCAGCCGCCGGCACCCTCCACCAACAGTAAATCCGCGGGACGCATCTGCAACCCGCGGCAAAATCCGACCAGCCGTTCCGCCGTGAGGTGCCGACCCGCCTGGGCAGCTGCCACATGGGGCGCGATGGCGGGCTGTAAGGCTACCGGGTTCACCTGATCGTAAGGCAACGGTTCCGACATGGACTCCATCAGTATCAGCGCATCTTCATTGCGCAGCCCCTCCGGTGTTTCGTCGCAACCAGACGCCACCGGTTTCATCGCAAGCGTTTTCTTCCCCAGGGTAGCGGCCGCCTCAAGAATCGCAGCAGACACCAGCGTTTTCCCCACGCCGGTGTCGGTACCCGTCACAAAGTAACTCTTTCTGGCCATAGATCAATGAATCCCCATGTCAGTCCGGCAGACGGCAACCCAGCCATGCCGATGTGTAAGTGGCCTGTATCCGGCGTTCCCCGTCTCGCGGATAATAACGGCACATGGCCCGCAAACGGCCAGGCGCGGTCGCGCTTTGCCGCCGCGAGGCGCCTTTGTACCCGGCGCCGATAGCCTTGAGCTCCGCCAGCAGAGCCAGCGGCGAGGGATAATCCAGTGAAATGGTCTCGATCGCAAGTTGCGGAGCCGGGAGCGTTTCAAATGCCTGCTCCCGAAAACGCGCTTCCGATTCAAAACGATTCACATGCTGGTGCCCGGGGTCTGCCCGGTGCCATGCTTCCCGAAGTTCGTCGAGGGTACCCTCCAGCAATGTCGACACCAGTAGCCGACCGCCTGGGCGCAGAACCCGGCGGCATTCAGCAAGCACACCGGCCGGGTCACGGCACCACTGAATCATCAAATTGCTGAAGACCACGTCCACACTGTTATCCGGCAACGGCAACGCCTCGGCATCCGCCTCGATCCACCGAATGCCGCTCGGGTTGGCAGATCGGGCGTAACGAAGCATTCCCGCAGCAATATCAACGCCGGTCACCTGGCTCCCCGGAATCGACGCCAACTGCCCTGTAAACCACCCAGTGCCGCTACCCAGATCGAGTATCTGGAGTCCATCTGCGCTTTGGGCCTGATGCAGCCCTTCCTTCAACTGGTCCAGCAAGACCTGGCCCATATAGCGCTGCAGCCGGGCAGCGGGATTGTAGGTATGGGAAGCTGAGCCGAAATCGCGGGCAATTGTGGATTTCGGAGGCACCCAGTCGTGGATATTGGATGTTACAGGGTCCATTCAACCTCCTTGCCGAAAACAAACTGAAGGATTTCGTCATGGCAACGCGAAAGCGCCTGCCCTCGAGGCCAATGGGTCATACCGGCTACCCTAACGACCTTGGCGGCTGGAGACGGATGAAACGAGTGCTCCCAACATTCAACGACCACATCGTTGCTCGCCTGAAGATGCAGCGTCGGCACTGGTAAAGCACCCCACAGAGACCGCTGATCTTCGCTGCCCAACCAGTCCAGGCCCCGAACCAGGTTCACGTCGCTGACAGAAGGCCCTCGCGCAAGCCAGGGGCGCAGTTCCTGCCGGGCTTGCGACTCATCATGGCTGCCGTGAATCAAAAGTCGCTGAAAGCGCCGCCAGGCAAGGCCGGCGTTTTGCGACACCTGTTCCCGGAATGTCTCAAAAGTATCCACTTCCATCCCTGTGGACCCCTGCTCCCCAGCCACAAAGCGGGGAAACCCCGCCAGAGTGATTGCCTTGCGGACCTGGGGACAACTGCGTGAGGCAGCCGCCATTACCACCTGCGCCCCCTGGGACCAACCCGCCCAAACTGACGGGCACGGATAACGCTCCAGCAGATAATCCGCCACCCCCGTGACCGAGTCGCATCGGGACATCAGGGCGTCGTTCAGCGATATCAGATGAATCTCCCCTGGCCAACGATCAAACAACGGAAGCAACATGGCGGCATCGACACCCCAACCACCCACAACCACCAGCGGGATTCGTGATTCCACAGCGTTCATACCACCTCTGCAGAGGGCCTGTTCAGTAGTGAACGGCAGTCCGCCAATGCGGACAGCAACGTTGCCAGGTCTTCCGAAGAGTGCGCAGCGCTGAAGGTGACCCGCAAACGAGCCTGGCCTTCCGGCACAGTCGGCGGCCTGATCGCCGTAACCATTAGCCCCCTCTCCTCCAGGGCCTGGCTCAATGCCAGGGCTGCCCAGTTGTCGCCCACCATGATTGGCTGAATTGGTGTGCGCGATGGCATCAACTCATAGCCCAGTGCCGATGCCTCCTGGCGAAACTCTGAGATCAGCATCTGCAGGTGACTGCGACGGCTATCTTCCCGTTCGATCAGGTCAAAGCTGGCACAGGTGGCCAGAGCGATGGCCGGAGGCATGGCGGTGGTGTAGATATAGGTGCGGGCCTTCTGTACCAGGAAATCCATCAACAGCTGCGGGCCAGCCACAAAGGCGCCACTGGTGCCCACAGCCTTTCCCAGGGTGCCGATCAATATGGGCACGTCCTCCTCGGACAATCCCTGCTCCATCAGGCTGCCCCGCCCCTGGGGCCCCAGGACGCCCAAACCATGGGCGTCATCCACCACCAGAAGGGCCTCGTGCGCCCGGCACAGTGCCGCCAACTCCCTCAATGGTGCGATATCCCCGTCCATGCTGAATACGCCGTCTGTCACCACCAACTTGTGGCCACCGGTAGCGGCAAGCATGTCAGTCAGGGCACTCATATCACCGTGGCGATAACGACGCACCCTGGCGCGGCTGAGAACACAACCATCGATGATGGAGGCATGGTTCAGGCGATCAGAGAAGATGGTATCGCCACGGCCAGCCAGCGCAGAGATAACGCCCATATTGGCCATGTAGCCGGTCGAAAAAAACAGCGCAGCACTGCGGCGGGTAAATTCCGCTAGCCGCAGTTCCAGTTGGTGGTGGGCATCGTGGTGACCGCAAATCAGATGCGAAGCGGCACCGCCAAAACCGGTGTTTGGCATGGCCTCAGTGGCAGCCTTGATAATCCCGGGGTGATTCGCCAGCCCCAGGTAATCGTTGCTGCAGAACGACAGTAGCGGCACGCCATCGGAAACCAACGCGGGCTGCTGGGGGCCGCTGATCTGGCGGCGGGTGCGGTAAAGCCCCGCCTGTTTTCGCTCTTCCAGCTCTGCTGCAAAGTCACGCATGGCCAGCCCTCACAGACATGCTGTCTGCCTATGCAGACTCACGGGTGGCATCGTAGAACATGTGACGGGTCTGTTCGTATTCGACCGCTTCAACGATAGCTTCTTCCGCTTCCTGTTCGGTGCAGGACTGCTCGCGCTCTTCAGGCCGAATGCCCAGACGCTTGAACAACTCGCGGTCCGCATCCGCCTCGGGGTTGGCGGTCGTCAGCAGCTTCTCGCCATAGAAAATCGAGTTCGCACCAGCCAGGAAGCACAGGGACTGCATCTGCTCATTCATATTTTCACGGCCCGCAGACAATCGCACGTGCGAGGCAGGCATCATGATCCGAGCAACAGCGATGGTGCGGATAAAGTCGAACGGGTCCAGATCTTCCACATTTTCCATCGGCGTTCCTGCCACCTTCACCAGCATGTTCACCGGCACGCTCTCCGGATGGTGGGGCAGATTCGCCAACTGAACCAGAAGGCCAGCACGATCGTCAGGGTCTTCTCCCATGCCCACGATGCCGCCGCAGCATACTTTCATGCCTGCATTACGGACATTCTCGAGGGTGTCCAGCCGGTCCTGATAGGTGCGGGTGGTAATGATATGGCTGTAGTACTTTTCGGACGTATCCAGATTGTGGTTGTAGTAATCCAGCCCGGCTTCGGCCAGCTCGTCGGCCTGTTCCTGCTTCAGCATGCCGAGAGTCATGCAGGTTTCCAGGCCCAGGGATTTCACCTGGCGCACCATATCCACGACATATTCCATGTTTTTCTTCGACGGGCTACGCCAGGCCGCCCCCATACAGAAACGGGACGCGCCCTTTGCCTTGGCGGCCTTGGCCTCAGCAACCACTTTTTCAATTTCCAGCAGTTTTTCCTTTTCCAGGCCGGTGTTGTAATGACCGCTCTGGGGACAGTATTTACAGTCCTCCGGGCAGGCACCGGTCTTGATGGACAGGAGCGTGCTGATCTGCACTTCATTCGGGTCGAAATGCTCACGATGGACGCTCTGAGCCCGGAACACCAGGTCATTGAATGGCAGTTCGAACAACGCACGGGCTTCCTGCATGGTCCAATCGTGGCGCGGTGAGGTAGAAGGCGCGGTAGAAGGCGCTATAGAGGGTGCATCGGCGTGTGCGGTGGCAGTCATGATTCAGTCCTGTTAACTTTACCGGGATTCTGGTTTACGGATTGAACAGATGATAAAGGGACTGAAATCGCTGTCAACCTTGATCACACCAAAGGTTAACAGCGCGAAACGGATTCCGCGCGCTCAAATCAGCATCAAGGGCTTATTTCAGCTGCGCGGCGGGCAATGCGTGGCCTGCCTGGAACCGCATGCCCATTTCGGGCTCTGCACTCCCTGCCGGCAGGACTTGCCCGCCAACCACTCGCACTGCCGCTGCTGCGCACTGCCTATCGCCTACGCTGGCGATGAACTCATCTGCGGTCAGTGCCTGAAAGACCCACCGCCCTTCAGCCGAATCGTCGCGCCCTGGCGCTATCGATTCCCGGTTGACGGTATGGTCCAGCGCTACAAATACAATGGCCAACGCGCCTATGCCCGCCCCCTGATCCAGGATCTGAGCACTCATCTGACATTGATGCTGGAGACCCATCCTGAACGCACGCCGGACCTGCTTCTGGCCAGCCCGATGCATCCGGCCCGTCGACGAAAACGAGGATTCAATCAAGCGGCGGATATTGCAGAGCACATCAGCCGTCAATCGGGCATTCCCTGGAGCGCTGACCTTGTCGTCAGGAACCGGCGCACCCGGCCACAACGAGGACTGAACCGCGAAGAGCGCCTGGCCAACCTGCGGGGAATCTACCAGGTTACCCGTATACCACCGGCCAGCATTGCCATCGTTGATGACGTGGTCACCACCGGCGCCACTGCACGAAGCCTGACTGAAGTGCTGCTTGAGGCCGGCGCCAGGGAGGTTCAGATCTGGGCGCTGGCAAGAACCCCCGGATAAAGGTATGCAAACGCATTAGTCGGCGAGCTGCCCTGCCACTTCATCCGCAATGGCCAAAGCAGCCGTTAATCCCGGCGACTCAATGCCGAACAGGTGCACCAGTCCGGCAACACCGTGCCGACGTTCTCCGGCGATCCGGAAATCCGCAAACCCACCATCCGGGCCAGCAAGCTTGGGACGAATGCCGGCATAGGCGGGCTGCAGGCGGGACTCGTCCAATGCTGGCCACCAACGGCGAATACTTTCAGCAAACGACCTTGCCCGACCGGGGTCAACCGAGAGGTCCACTCGCTCTATCCATTCAACATCGGGCCCGAATCGAGCCTGGCCCGCTAGATCAAGCGTCAGGTGAACGCCGAGGCCGCCTGGTTCAGGGATCGGGTATACCAATGAACGGAAGGGGTGGCGACCGGAATAGCTGAAGTAGACACCTCGGGCCAGCCACTGGCGGGGCGCGATATCCGCTGGCACTCCCTGCCAGCTCGTGGCCAATGGTACTGCTCCGAGGCCGGCTGCGTTCACCACCCGTTGCGCCCTGAGCTCACAGGGCGCCGGCCCTCCAACCTGCAACCGATGCTCTCCGTCACAGGTCGCCGCATGTTCTACAGGCGCCTGGCGGACCAAATGGCCACCGTAGTCCTCCAGCTCTCCCAGCAACGACAGCATCACACCATGACTGTCTACAATGCCCGTTTCCGGTGAGTACAACGCCTCCTGGGCGGTCACGTCCGGCAGAGACACCCGCAGGGCCCTGCGGGTTACCCGCTGGAGCGGAACACCGTTGCGAAGGGCCTGACTGGCGATAGTGTCGAGCCTCTCCACCTGCGACGCGCCATTGGCCACAATCCACTTGCCGGTTTTGCGGTGGTCGATGCCACGGGTCTGACAGTACTCATACAACATCCGACGACCACGAACACACAACCGGGCCTTGAGGGAGTCCTCGGGATAGTAGATCCCAGCATGGATAACCTCACTATTGCGGGACGACACCCCTTCGCCAAAGTGAGCGCCGGATTCCAGCACCAGCACCTCCCTGCCCTGCTTGGCCAGCGTCCTGGCCACTGCGAGGCCGACAATGCCGGCACCGACGACCACGGTATCTGCCTGTACTATGTCTCGCCCTGTCATCTGCTTTAACGTCACCCGCGTTGTGTTTCGATCGTTTGTCAGCATCACCAACACGCTCGTTGGCTAAAAAGCCCGAATCGCATTACGGTGTCGCCCCCGAAACGTTATACTTGGCCGTGAATTGAGTGCACGGAGCAGGGAACCGATGTCTGACAGGAAGCAGTTTATTATTGTAATGCTGGTGGCGGCCATATTTGTTGGCTGGCTTGGCTGGCGAGGCTTTGAAGTCATCAGCCTGAACCAGGCACTGAAGGCCGATGAAATGGTGGCCAACTATCCTTATCAGCATCGCGTTCTCCGGGTTGAAGGAGGGACCGCCATCATGAGCTCACTGCGCTCCCATGAAACCTCGACGCACGAAGCACTCACCACCATTTTTCCGAGCATGCGTAACCTGGGAGACAATGATCGTGACTGGCAACGGGCCGAGCGTGAACTGGCCCAGGTCCAGGCCCAGGCAGGCAACATCGTCCTCAGCGCGTCTGGCATTGATCGGGTGCGATGGGAACTGGACGAAAACTGGTATCACCTCGCCAGCATGAAGTCCCAACAGAATTCGAGATACTAAACCTTATTTATGACCGAAACCTCCAGCCATCCTTACGACGCCCTTACCCCCGATACCATTCTTGATGCCCTGGAAGACGCCGGATTTGTGGTCAGTGGACGCCTGTTTGCCCTCAACAGCTACGAGAACCGTGTTTACCAGATTGGTATTGAAGACCAGCCACCGATAATCGCCAAGTTTTACCGTCCGGGGCGCTGGAGCGAAGCCCAGATCCGGGAAGAACATCAGTTTACCGTCCAGTTGCTCAACGCCGATATTCCGGTCGTGGCGCCCATGGCTATGCCCTCCGGCGATACACTGGGCCGTTGCGGGGACTTTCTGTTTGCCGTATTTCAGCAGCGGGGCGGGCAGGCGCCCGACACCAGCGTGACAGATACCCTGTACCGCCTCGGCCAGTGGCTGGGCCAGCTCCACAATATCGGTGACACTGAGCCCTTCAACCATCGCCCGGTTATGTCGATTCTTTCGGGCATTGAGGATAACAATCGGTTCCTTACGGAAAACCGCTGGATTCCAGATGACCTTCGGCCAGCGTGGGACTCGCTGATTCCCGATCTTGTCGACCACTGCGCCCGTCGGATCGATGACGCTGGCGAGGTGCACTCCCTGAGAATTCATGGTGACTGCCACGCCGGCAACATCCTCTGCCGCGAGGAACAGATGCTGTTTGTCGACCTGGACGATTGCCGTACCGGGCCTGCGATTCAGGATTTGTGGCTGTTACTGAACGGTGATGACGTTGAACGTGGCCAGCAATTTGGTGAACTACTGGAAGGCTACGAGATGTTCCGCGATTTCAATCGTCGTGAGCGTCATCTGATTGAACCCATGCGCTGCTTCCGGCAGATTTCCCACTGCACCTGGCTGGCCAAGCGCTGGGACGACCCGGCCTTCCCGCGTTTCTTCCCCTGGTTTGCCCAGCCGCGTTTCTGGTCCGACCAGATCCTGTCACTTCGGGAACAACTGGCGGCGCTACAGGCCCCTTCCATTCATGTACCCGGCCAATATTGAGGCCACTATTACCGACAGACCGGAGACCAACCGATGAGCCAAAGTGAGGCCCGATTTACCGTCCGCAGCCTGATTGTCACTGCCATTGCCACCATCATCGTTACCATCGTGGTTTTGGAGGCCAGCGGGCGGATTGATCATGCCGAGAATAAGGATCATGTGCCGGTGGGGGAATTTGAGGCCGTTCACATCAAACCTGGCGAAGAGTTCCGCATGTCGCCCAAGTCATCGGAACTCCACGCTGTCTGCGAACAGGGGTATCTGGCCATCGCCGCCGATGTGGACCCGGAGTTCCGGGGCATCCTCGTTGATTACAAGAACCGGGGCGTACGCTGCAGCCGAGGCCCGACACCCGCACACGACAGGCCTGTCAATGAGGGCCAGGAGCCAGCAGACAATGGCTGACAGGAACAAAAAACCGGGCCAGGCGCTGGACCGTCTGTTCGCCACTGAACGGGAAACCGGAGAATTCCGGTTTGACACATCGGTGGCTCGGGTATTTCCGGACATGATCCGGCGCTCAGTACCGGGTTACACCACGATTATTCCGATGATTGAAGTGATCACCGAACAGTATGCCCGCCCGGGCAGTCACTGCTACGATCTCGGCTGCTCTCTCGGCGCCTCCACTCTGGCCATGCGCCATGGCATTGGGGACCGCGACTGCACCCTTACAGGCGTGGACAACTCGGCTGCCATGATTGAGCGTTGCGAGCATTATATTGCTCTGGACGACCACCCATTGCCGGTTTCGCTGCGGTGCGAGGACATCCTCGACACCCCGATTGAGAACGCGTCGGTGACCACCCTGAACTTCACACTGCAGTTCGTGGCGCCAGACAGACGCGCAGAACTGATGGCTCGCATCGCCGACGCCACACTGCCCGGCGGAGTACTGATCCTCTCCGAGAAAATTCGCTTTGAATCCGATTCCGAGCAATCGACACAGACCCAACTCCATCACGAGTTCAAACGGGCCAACGGCTATTCCGACCTGGAGATCAGTCAGAAGCGTTCCGCCCTGGAACAGGTACTGATACCGGAAACCCTGGCCGAACACCGTGAGAGACTGATAAACGCAGGATTTAGTCAGGTTATGGTGTGGTACCAGTGTTTCAACTTTGTCTCCATGCTCGCCATTAAATCGCACTGAACGGAGCCTCCATGACGACCTTCAACTGGCAGGGGTGCTTTGCCCCGCTGCTTGACGATCTTGATAGCCGTGGCCTTGAGCGCTGGCGAAAGCAACTGCAGCAACAGCTACAAAAGCGCTTTGACGACAACCCTCATGGGGATATTGCCCGATGGAACCGGGCTCTGGACACCCTGCCCCACATTGGTGATGCCACGGCGAACCTGAACCAGTCGGCCATTACCCTGAACTCCGACCAGCCCCTCAGCACAGAAGACCGTGCAAAGCTCGAAGAAGGGCTGCGAGGACTGATGCCCTGGCGTAAGGGCCCGTTCGAATTCTTTGGCACCTATATCGATACCGAATGGCGTTCTGACTGGAAATGGGACCGCGTCGCTCCCTACCTGTCAGACCTGAGTGGTCGGCAGATACTGGATGTCGGTTGCGGCTCTGGCTATCACTGTTGGCGCATGCTGGGCGAAGGAGCCGGCCGGGTGATTGGCATCGACCCAGGACTGTTATTCCTGTTCCAGTTTCTCAGCGTCAAACAGTATGCAGGCCAGGAGCAGCGCATTGATCTGCTCCCGGTGCGCGTAGAGGATCTGCCGCCAAAGCTGGAAGCATTCGACACCACTTTCTCAATGGGTGTGCTCTACCACCGTCGCTCACCACTTGATCACTTACTGGAACTGAAAGACACACTCCGCCCGGGTGGCGAACTGGTGCTGGAAACGCTGATAGCGGATGGGCCGGAAGGTTACAGCCTGATGCCGGAGGACCGCTACGGCCAGATGCGCAACGTCTGGTTCCTGCCCAGCTGCGACACTCTGTTGCGCTGGCTGGACCGAACCGGTTTTTGCAACGCCCGCGTGGTGGATGTGACAGAAACCACGATCGAGGAGCAACGCAGCACTGACTGGATGCAATTCCAGTCGCTGCAGGACTTTCTCGACCCGGACGACCCAACGAAGACCGTGGAAGGTTATCCGGGTCCGAAAAGGGCGACGGTTATCGCGGACAAGCCCTGAAGGTGTCCGCGACAACCCAGGAAGGTTACTCGCCGAAGGGGTGGCGCAGAATGACCGTCTCTACCCGGTCAGGACCGGTGGAAATGATATCGATCGGTGCTTCGATCTGCTCTTCCAGGAAACGGATATAGGCCCTGGCGTTCTCCGGTAACTGGTCCAGGCCTGTCAGCCCGACCGTGCTCTCCTGCCAACCCGGAAGATCCGCATACACCGGCTCAATGTCCTTGTAGGTATCGCAACCGATCGGCGGGCGGGTAATCTCCCCGTTAGGCGTTTTGTAGCCAATGCACACCTTCACCGTATCCATGCCATCGAGCACGTCCAGCTTGGTCAGGCAGATGCCCGATACGCTGTTGATCTGGATGGCGTGGCGCAGTGCAACCGCATCAAACCAGCCACAACGGCGTGAACGCCCGGTGGTGGTGCCAATCTCGTTGCCCTTGACCGCCAGGTGATGGCCCATATCGTCAAACAGCTCGGTCGGGAACGGACCGGAACCGACACGAGTGGTGTAGGCCTTGGTGATCCCCAGCACGTAATCCAGGAACAACGGCCCAAAACCAGACCCGGTAGCCGTGCCGCCAGCCGTGGTATTTGAGGAGGTGACGTACGGGTAGGTACCCAGATCAATGTCCAGCAGCGAGCCCTGCGCACCTTCAAAGAGGATGTGTTCGCCGCGCTTGCGAAGGTCATGGAGGATATCCGTGACGTCGGCAGACATGGGCAGAATTTCCTCGCCCATGGTCATCAGTTCGGAAAACGCCTGATCAATGTCTTCGGGCTCTTCCTTGAAGTACTCGGTCAACACGAAGTTATGGTACGACATGATTTCCCGGAGCTTCTCTTCAAAGCTCTTCGGGTCACACAGATCTCCAACGCGAATCCCACGGCGTGAAACCTTGTCTTCGTAGGCCGGCCCGATACCGCGACCGGTGGTGCCAATTTTGTCGACACCTCGCGCTCGCTCGCGCGCCTGATCGATACGAACATGGGTCTTGAGGATGACCGGGCACGCCAGACTGATCTTCAAACGCTCCCGCACAGCAACCCCATTGCCTTCGAGTTCGCGGACTTCCTTCAGCAACGCTTCCGGAGAGAGCACGACGCCGTTGCCAATCAGGCACTGGACATTCTGGCGAAGAATGCCAGACGGAATCAGATGAAGGGCGGTTTTCTTACCTTCAATAACCAGGGTATGGCCGGCATTGTGGCCGCCCTGAAAGCGCACCACCGCCGCAACCTTATCGGTCAGCAGGTCAACAATCTTGCCTTTTCCTTCATCACCCCACTGGGTGCCCAGCACTACAACGTTTTTACCCATGACTCTCTCTCAGTGCGGCCCCGCCAATTGATGGGGTGCCCGCAGGTTTACCTGTAAATGAGTGGCCCGACCCCGAAGGTCATCAGTCCAACTGCTCCACGACCCACTGGCCGTCTCGCTTCACCAGGGCACGATCGCAATTGCGCGTGCCAGGATCAACGCCCTCGTCTTCCGGCAGGGCGCGGATAACCGTCTCCGTCATCCGCAGGCCGGAAATCACGCCATCCAGCGCAGGATCTTCGGTGGCTGGCGCCCATATGGCCTTGCCAGCGCGGCCGGTTCGCTGACCAAGTGAGACCAGCGCACGGATATCAAGACTAAAGCCCGTCGCCGGACGTGCACGGCCGAAATCACTGCCAATGGCATCGTAGCGACCGCCCTTGGCAACCGCGTCACCATGCCCCGGCACATAGGCCGCAAACACCAGCCCGGTATGGTAGTTGTATCCTCGAAGCTCACAAAAATCGAACCCGAAGCTTACCTCTGGATAGCTCGCGGACAGCATATCCGCCACTCGATCCAGTTGATCCAGCGCCTGACGAAGCGGTTCCGGCGCCCCTTCAAGAATGCGCTTTGCCTCACGCAGGGCATCCTTCCCACCGCTGACTCTGGCCAGCTCTCTGAGCATGCCGCCAGCAGAACCCGGTGGGCACCCGCCCAGCAATTCATCCAGTTCCGGCACAGACTTACGGGCCATGGCATCAAAGATGGCCGCGCCGGTATCGCGATCAAACCCGGCCTCTCCAACCAATGTCTCGTAGATCGCGACATGGGCAAGATCCAGATGGATTCTGGGCAAACCCGATACACGCAGGGTTTCAAGCATCAGGCTGATCACTTCCAGATCCGCCGATTCGGAGGCGCTACCAAACAGCTCGCAACCCGCCTGGATGGGCGTGCGCCCTGTCAGCATATGGCGCGGTCGGGTGTGGAGCACATGGCCGGCATAACACAGCCGCGTAATACCTTCCTGGCCAAGGGTATGGGCATCAATGCGTGCTGCCTGCGGCGTCATGTCCGCACGCAGCCCCATCATCCGGCCGGTCAGCTGATCAGTCAGCTTGAAGGTCTGAAGCTCCAGGTCGTGCCCGGTGCCCGTAAAAAGTGATTCGAGGTATTCGATCAACGGCGGGATAACCAGCTGGTAACCCCAACGCTGGCAGGTATCCATTACATCCCGGCGCAGGGATTCAATCTGTCCAGCCAATGGCGGAAGGATGTCTTCCACGCCATCAGGCAGTAGCCAGCGATCAGATACTGTCATGAGATTCGGTTGTCCGTTCTGTCCCGGGGCGGAAGCTTCTTGCCGCGAGAGTGCACAGGATTTAGGGCGATGCTCGGGGAAAGATAAAAACCCGAACCAAAACCGGCAGAATTTTACACTGTTGGCAGACACAAAAAAACCGGAATACCGAGGTATTCCGGTTTTGTCACTACCATCGTCGTGGTTAGCGGTTTCCCTGAGGGTCCTTCAGGAACTTCAAGAAGTCGCTATCAGTGTCGATGACCATGATGTCGTCTTCATTGGCAAAGGTGTTCTGATAGGCTTCCAGACTGCGGTAGAAGCTATAGAACTCGCTGTTAGACCCATAGGCATCGGCATAGATCTGGGCGGCCTGAGCATCACCTTCACCACGCATTTCCTCAGCCTTGGCAAAGGCTTCCGCCAGGATAACGGTGCGCTGGCGATCAGCATCCGCGCGAATACCCTCCGCCAACTCGCGACCGCGGGAGCGGAATTCCTGCGCCAGTTTCTCGCGCTCGGTCGCCATTCGACGATAGACGTTCTGGCTCACCTGCCCCGGGAATTCAATGGCTTTGACGCGGATATCCACCACTTCAATGCCAAATTCCTTGAGCGACGTTTCGTTCACCCGGTCACGCAGGGTGTGCATCAGCTCGTCACGCTGGCCGGAAACGACCTCGACCATGGTCCGAACACCGAACTCATCCCGAAGGCCGTTATCCACGCGAGACAACAGCAGCTCGGAGGCGCGGTATTCGTCACCACCAGTGGCCCGGTAGAACTGATCCACGTTGCGGATTTTCCAGGCGATGTAGGAATCGACGTCCAGCGGCTTCTTCTCGATGGTCAAATACTGACGCGATGGAAGATCCGTTGTCAGCAATCGGATGTCGAATTCCCGGACCTGATCAATGACCGGCACCTTGAAGTGAAGCCCGGCTGAAATATCCGTTTCGATCAACTCACCGAACCGCAGCAGCACGCCACGATGGGTTTCCGGGATAATGTAAACACTGGAGAGCGTAACCAGTACGACAATCAGGGCGCCTGCAAGGCCCACAATACTTTTGGGTCCCATCATTATCTGCTCCTCCGAACGCCACTATCCTGCCTGCCACGCAGCTCCTGAATCACCTGATCTGACAGGGTCTTGATGTCGATGTCACTGCCGGAGCTTCCGGAACCGCTCTGGCTGCCGGTGCTGGCACCGGAACGGTTAGTCAGCCTATCCAGAGGCAGGTACATCATATTGTCGCTGCTCTGGGTGTCCACCAGCACTTTGCTGGTATTCGACAGAACCCCTTCAAGCGCCTGGATGTACATACGCTCGCGAGTGACTTCCGGCGCAGTCTGATACACACCAAGAACCGCCAGGAAACGTGAGGTTTCACCACGGGCACGCTCAATCACTTCTTCCTTGTAGGCCGCCGCTTCCTCGGTCAAGCGCTGTGCCCGGCCACGAGCCTCGGGGACCACTTTATTGCGGTAGGTTTCAGCTTCTTCCTTGACCTGCTGCTCGTCCTCACGGGCGCGCTGCACTTCACGGAAGGCATCCTGCACCGCATCGGGTGGCTGAGTGCTCTCGACGTTTACACGGACAATGGTCAAGCCAGTGCCGTATTCTTCCAGGAAGCTCTGCAGGCGCTGCTCCACGCGAACGGCCAACTCGGCACGACCTTCCGTCAACACGTCATCAAGTGTTGAGCTACCAACTTCATGGCGCAAGGCGCTGTCAGTAGCAAACGCCAATGCCTGGTTGGAATCACGGACGTTCAGCACATAAGCCTGAGCATCACCAACACGATACTGGACCTGAAGGTCGACAGAGACGAGGTTCTCGTCCTGTGTCAGCATCTGGCCTGTAGATTCCGCATTCCGGACGTTCGTCACCCGGACCAGATAAACGCTATCGATCAACGGAACCTTGAAGCGCAGACCCGGCGTTTCAGTACGACTGAACTCGCCAAAGCGAAGCACAACCGCACGCTCCTGCTCGTTCACGGTGTAGAACGATTGAAAGACCACGTATCCGGCAAAAATGATGGCCGCCAACGCCAGGATGGCACCAAAACCGCCGGCGCCACCCGAGGACGAACTGCCGCCACTGCCTCCGGACTTGTTGCCCTTGCCACCCAGCAAGCGATTGAGCTTGTCGAGACCCTTTTTTAGCGCCTCGTCCAGGTCCGGTGGGCCCTGGTCATTTCCGCCACGACCACCACCAGTACCCCAGGGGTCATTGTCGTTGCGGTTTCCACCCGGTTCATTCCAGGCCATAGTGTTCTCCGTTCCAAACTAATCGAATGGCTGCAAATACTAGGGATTTATAAGCGCCCCGGCAATAGCACAGCCGGCCTATGTACGTTGTTCTTCAAGCCTTACATCATTTTCGCGCACGCCAGCGCGGCTCAAAAGCTGTAACCAGTCACGATGCTGAAGGCGTACTTCCAGTACCGAATCCCCGCTATCGCGGTGACTTTCCGTCACGACAGAGCCCGCTTCATGCAAAAGCGCCCGCAACTTGCCGTCCGTCGGGCCCAGCAGTACGAATTGATGGATCACGTCCTCCGCCAATCGTTCGACGATGGTATCAAACAGGCCTTCAAGACCTTCCCCGGTGACCGCAGAAACCCAGACACGCACGGGAACGCCATCTTCGTTGCGCTCAACCCGCGGCTGGAAGTTATCCAGCAGGTCGATCTTGTTGAAAACCTGCAACACCGGAATCTCGTCAGCACCTATTTCTGCCAGCACTTCTTCCACCTGCTCCATGTTCTCGTCACGCCGGTGATCGTGGCAGTCGATTATGTGGAGCAGAATTGAGGCTTCGGTGGTTTCTTCCAGGGTGGCACGGAAGGCTTCAACCAGCTTGTGGGGAAGATGACGGATAAAGCCGACAGTGTCGGCCATTACGACCGGGCCAATGTCAGGAAGTTCCAGGCGCCTCAGCGTCGGGTCCAGGGTCGCAAACAGCTGATCCGCCGCGTAAACGGTTGACGTTGTTATGCGGTTAAACAGCGTGGACTTGCCCGCGTTGGTGTAGCCCACCAGTGAGACGGTTGGAATATCCGCACGCATCCGGGCCCGGCGACCCTGGTTACGCTGTTTACGGACCTTTTCAAGGCGGCGATGAATGGACTTGATACGCTCCCGCAGCAACCGCCGATCCGTCTCCAACTGGGTTTCACCCGGGCCACGCAACCCGATACCACCCTTCTGGCGCTCAAGGTGCGTCCAACCCCGAATAAGGCGGGTCGACATATGCTCAAGTTGAGCCAGTTCCACCTGAAGCTTACCTTCATGGGTGCGAGCACGCTGAGCGAAAATATCCAGGATGACGCCCGTGCGATCGAGCACACGACAGCTCAGCTCACGCTCAATGTTTCGTTCCTGGCTGGGGCTGAGTGCGTGATTGAAAAGCACCACATCCGCTTCGTTGGCGGTCACGGCATCACGAATTTCTTCCAGCTTCCCCTCGCCGACAAACAGTCTCGGGCTGGGCTGCTTGCGCGAGCCGGTGACAACACCTACGGGTTCGACACCGGCAGACCAGACCAGTTCACGGAACTCGCCCAGATCCTCAGCTTCTTCGTGTGAGGAAAACTCGATATGAACGAGAATCGCCCGTTCACCAACGTCGGGACGCTCAAACAAGTAGTAACAACTCCAAATCAGTCAGACTGCACCTGTCACCAAAACAAACACCCGCGGCCCTGGGAGCCTTTTCGGGCCCTTCGGGAGCGCGGGTAACAACACCGGTGTGCCCGGATAAATCAGTCTTCAGATTCTTCTCCGCCCGGAGCCTGTGGCGGAATACGAACGTTCCGCGCGGGCACCACAGTGGAAATGGCATGCTTATAGACCATCTGGCTGACAGTGTTTTTCAGCAAAATCACGAACTGGTCAAAAGACTCGATCTGGCCCTGAAGCTTGATACCATTGACCAGAAAGATGGAAACCGGAATGCGTTCCTTGCGTAATGCATTAAGGTAAGGGTCTTGTAGAGAGTGCCCTTTTGACATGTGTTTTCTCCTGTTTATAAGTAAAGGCAGATCGTCAACTTCAATTGTTAAATGTGGTGCGAAACTCAATAATTTTCAAGGCAGTGTCGGACATAAGTTTGTCGCCACTATCCAACCAGTCCACATCGGACCACTTTCGCAACCAGGTCAGCTGTCGCTTGGCAAGCTGCCGGGTAGCAGCAACGCCCTTGTCTACCATGGTGTCGTAATCATAATCACCGGCCAGATGTGCCCAGCCCTGACGATATCCGACACAACGCATGGAGGGCAGGCCAGCATTCAGATCACCCCTGGCCTTCAGCGCCCTGACCTCATCAAGAAAACCCGCATTCAGCATGGCGTTGAAACGCAGGGCTATTCTTTCATGGAGCACCCGCCTCTCGGCGGGAGCCATCGCAAGCTGCACTACAGTATACGGAAGAGACGGCGATTCGTCTGCCTGCCATTGGGTGAAATAGGTGTAATCCTCAATGCCATCGCTGTTCTGACGGTTCTCTGCCTGGCCTCTGCTCGCCTTGTCCTGCCATATTGAGGAAATCGGCCGTCCCGTCAGACGAATCACCTCAAGTGCCCGAATAAGTCGCTGCCGGTTATTCTGATGAATGAGACCCGCCGCCACAGGGTCCTGTCGCTCCAGCTCCTGGTGAAGGGCACCCCAGCCTCGCTCCTTCGCCTCCTGCTCAAGGGCCTCCCGGACGACTGGATCAGCAGACGGCAGGTTGGACATACCATGCAGCAATGCCTTGAAGTACATCATGGTGCCACCCACCAACAACGGAATCCGCCCCGCTGACACAATGTCGTTCATTTCACGCAGGGCATCGCGACGGAAGTCCGCTGCCGAGTATGTTTCCGCCGGGTCGCAGATATCAATTAACCGGTGTGGCGCCTGGGAGAGCTCCTCGTGCGAGGGCTTGGCGGTTCCAATATCCATACCCCGGTAGATCATCGCCGAATCAACACTGATGATATCGCAGGGCAGGTGGCGACAGAGCTCGATGGCCAGGTCGGTCTTGCCCGAGGCAGTCGGGCCCATCAGGCATATGGCCATGGGCTTGGTGCCTTTAGCGGTTGATGCCGTCATACCGGTGTTAACGCCCGCGCAGGAATAATTTGTCCAGCTCCGAGAGGGTGACCACAGTCCAGGTGGGCCGACCATGGTTGCACTGACCACTGCGCTCGGTGGCCTCCATGTCCCGCAACAGGGTATTCATTTCCGGAATGGTCAGTTGCCGATTGGCACGCACGGAACCATGACATGCCATGGTACCAAGCAACTCATGTATCACCGCCTCCACACGGTCGCTTTCGCCGTTCTCAATCAGGTCAGACAGCACATCCCGAACCAATTGCTCGGTGTCCGCCCCCCGCAACAGCGCAGGCACCTGCCGCACAGCGAGAGTTTCGGGGCCAATGCGCTCCACCCTCAATCCCAACTGCAAAAGCTCTTCACCATGAGTCTCCGCCAATGCCGCCTCTTTCTGGCTGACAGCCAGGGAAACCGGCACCAGCAGCGGCTGACTCTTGAGGTCCTGCGCCTCCAGCGCACGCTTCATACGCTCATAGGTAATACGTTCATGGGCCGCGTGCATATCCACCACGATCATGCCCTGACGGCTCTGGGCCAGGATATAAATTCCGTGCAGTTGGGCAATGGCGTAGCCAAGCGGCGGCTCATCACCGCTGTCCTGCGGTGGCGTAGGCGCCGCAACGGCCAGATCACCGGAGTCAGCCATCGCGGGCTGCGCCCCGGTTCCACCGCCCCCGTTCAGGGACTGGTAGAACGCCATTTGATCGCGGGCCTGCCATTCAGGCTGCGGGGGCCTCGGGCTCCCTGAGAACCCGGCATGCTGCGGGCTGCCGCCGGAACCTGTAAACGGATCGGAGGCGGGCTGGTGATTGACACCCGGCATGGCAGCCTGAACGCCAAAACCACCGGTTGCCGTACCGGCCTCCCGACCGTGGGACTGGGCTACCGCTCCCTTGAGATGATCATCCGGGCGTACATCTGCCAGCGCCTTGTGAAGCGTCCGGAAAATAAAATCGTGAACCAGGCGCCCATCGCGGAAACGCACTTCGTGCTTGGTGGGGTGAACATTCACGTCCACGTTCGCGGGATCAACCTCCAGATACAACACGAACGCCGGGTGACGGTTGTTGTAAAGCACATCCCGATAAGCCTGGCGCACGGCATGCGCTACCAGCCGGTCCCGTATCACCCGCCCGTTGACAAAAAAGTACTGCAAATCCGCCTGACTGCGGGAAAAGGTCGGCAGGGCAACCCAACCCCAAAGTTTCAATCCCGTAGCCTCAGCATCAATCACCACGGCGTTGTCGATAAACTGCTGACCGCATAGAGAGCCAATCCGCCGCTCCCGGTCCAGCGGATTCTCAGCCGGCCTGAGGCTCTGGACCACACGCTGGTTATGTCGAAGCGTAAAACCGGTGTCGAAACGGCTCAGGGCCTGGCGGCGAATGCATTCTTCAACATGGTTGAACTCGGTCTTCTCCGTACGGAGAAACTTGCGTCGGGCGGGCGTGTTAAAGAACAGGTCCCGGACCTCCACCGTCGTGCCCACCGGATGGGCCGCCGGGGAAATACTGGCGTCCATGTCGCGCCCTTCCACTTCTACCTTTGAGGCCGCCTCCTGGCGCTCTGTGCGTGATGTCAGTGCCAGCCTGGAAACGGAACTGATACTGGCCAGGGCCTCCCCCCGGAAACCAAGGGACGCCACTGCTTCAAGGTCTTCGAGATTTTCAATCTTGCTGGTGGCATGACGGCTGAGCGCAAGGGGAAGGTCCGTCTCGTCTATACCCATGCCGTCGTCACGTACCCGGATCAGCTTGACACCCCCCTGCTCCACCTCAATATCGACCCGGCGGGCACCGGCATCGAGCGCATTTTCTACCAGTTCTTTCACGACCGAAGCCGGGCGCTCAACCACCTCACCGGCAGCAATCTGGTTGGCCAGGCGGGGCGTCAGTAATCGAATGGAGGGCATGTTACCAGGGGACCTCGTGTCAGGATGCAGGAATACGAATGGTTTGCCCTACCATAACACGGTCATCATTGAGGCCGTTATACTGCATCAGTTCGCTGACGGTTGTCTGGTTCTCCCGAGCGACACCTGAGAGCGTATCCCCCCGGCGAATCCGGTACTGACTGACACTGCCATCGCCACGGCCGTTCTGCTTCTGCCACGCCAGCAACGTGCCTGGCGGGGGCGTTTTCTGGAAGTAGTCATCGATACCCCGAAACACCGCCTGGGACAGCTTTTCACGATACCAGGCACTGGAAAGGTTCTGCTCTTCCTTCGGGTTCGAGATGAATCCCGCCTCAACGAGAACCGATGGAATATCCGGTGATTTCAGCACCGCAAACGCAGCCTGCTCAACGCCTTTCTTGTGAAGCTTGGCGACACTGCCAAGCCTGCCGAGGATAGAGTCCCCGACACCGAGGCTGGAATTGATACTGGCGGTCATGGAGAGGTCCAGCAGCACACCCGCCAGCATGTCATCTCGACCATCAAGGGACACCCCACCGGCACCCCCGATCAGGTCAGAGCGGTTCTCGGTCTTGGCCAGCCAGCGGGCGGTTTCACTGGTGGCACCCCGCTGTGACAACGCAAACACCGAAGCACCACGGGGCTGAGGCGTGCGAAAGGCATCGGCGTGGACCGACACAAACAGGTCGGCGTTGTGCTTCCGGGCCAGCAGTGTGCGGCTACGCAAATCGATGTAGTAGTCGCCGGTACGGGTTAGCTTGGCGGTATAACCCGGCTTGGCGTCGATCAGTTCCGCCAGGGTTTTTGACATTCTCAGCACCACGTCTTTTTCACGGGTGCCACGGGGACCGATTGCTCCCGGGTCCTCGCCGCCGTGGCCGGCATCAACCACCACGATAATATCCCGCTTGCCGTTGGCGTTTTCGGTGACGGTTGGCTCCGAAGGCTTTCGAGCCTTCAGACCACCTTCGTCGATCAGGTCAACGACCAACCGGTGACCGTACTGCTGATTGGGTTCGAGCTGAAAGCTGCGCGGCTTGATGTCACTCTTCAGATCGAGCACTACCCGAAGATCATTACCGTTGCGCGGGGCGCTGCGGATACGCTTTACGGGACTGCCCGAGAGATCGAGCTTGTCAAAATCGGCCTTGAGCGTCGTGTTCTCAAGGTCAATCACCAGGCGCGAAGGCCCGGAAAGGGCAAACACCTTGTGATCAATCTTGTCGGCAACATCCAGCACCAGCCGGGTATGGTCCGGCGCAGGCCAGATCCTCACGCCTTCCACGTTAACGCCCGCCATTGCTGCCATAGGAAACAACAGAGTCAGCATTACACTACCGGCCAGGCACCATCTGGAGAACATTCTTGCCATCATTTTCCTGCCCACCTGCACTGATCACACATAATTAACCTCGAACACTCGACAACGGTATTGCTGCAAGCCTGGCCTGCAGCCCCACACCCACAGCCGTTGCCGCCGAGACAAGCGCTTTACGCCCATCTCCACTGACACTCAAGCGTATCCAAAGGTCGGGATCCGGAAGGATTCCCTGACCCCGCTCGGGCCACTCAATCAAACAAAGGCTCTGGCCCTGAAAGTAATCACGTATACCCATGTACTCCAGCTCCTCCGGATCACCCAATCTGTATAGGTCGAAGTGGTAAGCGGGAGGGCTCAGGTGCTCATACGGCTCCACAATGGTGTAGGTCGGGCTTTTAACAGCCCCGTCATGGCCAAGGCCACGCATAACTCCACGGCTCAGGGTCGTCTTTCCCGTACCCAGGTTGCCCTCGAGAAATACAGTGGCTCCCTGTCCGGCCTGAACCACAACGGTAGCGAGCCCCCTTCCAAGGTTTTCTGTTGCCACCTCATCCTTCAGGAACAGCGAGAGCTCCTGCGCTGCAACGTCCATCATTCGTCTCCACCACCGCCAGCCGAACGACGATCCGGCCAGCGCTCAGAATCCACCAATACCTGTGACAGGGCCTCAATAACGTCCATCGGCAACAGCCCCATATAACCGCGGGTTTCCGACGCCAGGTCCGCAGCCGCCAGATGCAATGCAGCGCCTGCCGAGGTTGCAACACGGGCATCTTTCAGTTGAGCGTACAAACTACCCAGCACGCCCGAAAGAACATCCCCCATGCCACCAGTCGCCATGCCAGGGTTACTGCCGCTGACAACGTCCGGCACTACACCTCCGCCTGCCACCACCGTTCCGGCCCCCTTAAGTAGCACAACTCCGCCAAACATCTGAGAGATTCGCCCGGCAGCGCCTACACGATCCTCTTCAATTTCCGCCACATCACACGCCAGAAGCCGCGCTGCCTCTCCAGGATGCGGGGTAAGGATATGATTGTGTGCCGGCTGCGCCACCCTTGAGGCCATCAGGTTGAGGGCATCTGCATCGAGCACCCTCGGCTTACCGCTCGCAACCACCTGCTGGAGCATCTGCTGCCCCCAGGCGCCCTGGCCGATGCCCGGACCACAGACTATGACATCCGCCGCTTCAATCAACGGCGGCAGTTCAGAACCATGAATCAGCCCCTGCACCATGACCGATGGACAGCGAGCGAGGGCCGGTGAGACGTATTCCGGGCGCGTGGCCAGCGCAACCAGTCCGGCACCGGCTCTTGCCGCTGCTTCGGCTGCCAACAGGCCGGCACCGCCAAAACCCCGGTCCCCGGCCACCACGAGCACGTGCCCGAAACGACCCTTATGCGCGGTTCTTGATCGCCTGGGGATGACCGAACGAATCGACTGCCAGTCAACCCGGCGAGCAAAAGGCTGCTGACCGCTCTCGGAGGCCCAGTCATCGGTATCCAGGGACTCGAACAGGATGTCACCCCCACACTCAGCCCCCTGCCCCGTAAACAGTCCGGCCTTGAGCCCAATAAAGGTCACTGTTGCATCAGCCCGTATCGCCTGTCCGACCACCGCTCCAGTGGTTGCGTTCAGGCCGGACGGCAAATCAATCGCCATTACGGGCGCAGGCGCCTCATTGCACGCGTCGATCATCGCCGCAAAGGGCTCCCTGGGAGCGCCTGCTACGCCGGTTCCCAACATGGCGTCCACGATTAAACCGGCGCTGGCAATTGATCGCTGCGCATCGCCGCTCCCAAGATCCGCAAGTTCCCGCACTTTTACCCCATCGGCCACGGATTTTTGCCAGGCCTTGCGGGCATCACCAGACAATTTTCCCGTCGGCGCAACGGCAATACAGTCCACATCCAAACCATGGCGTACGGCATTGGCCGCCACCAAATAGCCGTCACCGCCATTGTTGCCGGCGCCACACAGCACCAGAACCCGGCCCGGTTCAGGCCAGTTGCGTACCAGCCTGCGAAACGCACCGGCGGCTGCGGCCTGCATCAGGTCAAATCCGTCAACCCCTTGTTGATCAATTACATAGCGATCAATCTCCCTCACCGCATCGGCGGAGTAGAGGTCTTCTGGTAAACTATGACCACCAGACAGGGGCATGAAAATCGGCTCCCGCTAAAGAATTCGGATTAAGAAAATCGGCCAGATACCTGTAAAGAATAGCAAAACAGCGGAAAAGGTCATAACTTAATCAAATTAAACTTCATTACCCTTCGGGCCGCCGGGAAAACCGGCCGCCACTCGACTGGCACTCCATGACCGAATCGATCGATCAAAACCTCGAACATCTGCCGGAACATATCCAATCCTGGGCCCGGGAACTCGGCTTTAGTGATGTCGGCATTACCCTCCCGGACACCGGTGCTCACGGAGCTCGCCTGAAGGACTGGCTCCGCAAGGGTTTTCACGGCGAAATGTCGTATATGGAAGATCATGGCGACAAACGCTATACCCCCACCTCACTGGTGGAAGGAACGCAAAGAGTCATTTCCGTGCGGCTGGACTACCTGCCTGCGCCTGATAACCCGGGGCGAATACTCACTAACCCCGAGAAGGCCTACATTACCCGCTATGCCACTGGGCGTGACTATCACAAGCTGATGCGCAAACGACTGGCGACCCTGGCAAAACGCATTGACGAGGCGGTATCGGGATACGATTACAGAGCGTTCGTAGACAGTGCTCCTGTGCTCGAAAGGGCCCTTGCCCAGCGCGCGGGCCTGGGCTGGATTGGCAAGAACAACATGCTGATTCATCCAAAAGCGGGGTCGTTTTTCTTCCTTGGAGAAATCTTTACCAGCGCGCCATTACCGCTGGACGAACCGTTTGAAAAGGAACATTGCGGCAGTTGCGCCGCGTGCCTGGACATCTGCCCCACAGATGCCTTTGAAGGCCCCCACAAACTCGATGCCCGCAAATGCATCAGCTACCTCACCATTGAACTCAAGGGCAGCATTCCGGAAGAACTGCGCCCCAAAATGGGTAACCGCGTGTTCGGTTGTGACGACTGCCAACTGGTCTGCCCCTGGAACAAGTTCAGCAAGCCAACGGCGGAAAAAGACTTCCAGCCCCGCCATGGCCTGGACAACAGCGAATTGGCTACGCTGTTCCTCTGGACGGAAGAACAATTCCTCAAACGCACTGAAGGCTCCGCCATCCGCCGCACCGGTTACGAGGGATGGCTGAGGAACCTGGCGGTGGGCCTTGGCAATGCGCCTTCAACCATCCCAGTGATCGAAGCCCTAAAACAGCGGGCTGACTTTCCGTCAGAGATGGTTCGGGAGCATGTGCACTGGGCCCTTCGCAGGCACGGCCTATAGCTTGAAAGCGCCGCGGCCTACAGTTGGAAAAAGTGTTCCCGGTAATGCCGCAGCTCCTCTATGGAGTCGCGAATGTCGTCCAACGCCAGGTGACTGCCTTTCTTCTTCACCCCGTCCAGCACATCCGGCCGCCAGCGCCTCGCCAGCTCCTTGATGGTACTCACATCCAGATTGCGGTAGTGAAAGAAGGCTTCCAGTTCCGGCATGTACTTCACCAGGAAGCGACGATCCTGGCCGATGCTATTGCCACATAATGGGGACTGCCCCGGCTCGAGATACCGCTGCAGGAATTCCAGGGTTTTCTGTTCGGCATCGATCTCGCCGTACTTACTGTCCTTTACCCGCTGGGTCAGTCCGCTTTCGCCATGGGTCCGCGTGCACCACTCGTCCATTTCACTGAGCAGTTTGTCTGATTGGTGAACGGCAATCACCGGCCCTTCTTCAATCGTGTTCAATTCAGAATCCGTAACGATGGTTGCTATCTCGATGATGCGCTCTTTTTCCGGGTCTAACCCCGTCATTTCCAGGTCAATCCAGACAAGGTAGTTGGCTTCTGGCATTCGGTGACTCCCAGCCTTCCAATGCGTGCATGGGTGGCCGGTCACTGCTTCCCGGGATACGCTACAAGCACATCCATGTGCGCTCGACTGAAACCATCCCTGGTTTCAGACGCTCCCGGGAAGCAGTGACCGGCCACCCTCGTAATATTGGTAATATATCGGCCAATCCCGACAGAACAAACAGGCTCTGACGAAATCATTCACGTATGATGTTACAGCAATCACCATTTCCCAGCAGGAATTAACCGACCCACGATATGGCTAAACGTCGACTCAACAAGCAGCAGCAGTGGCGCATCAAGAAAATTCAGCAGGAGCGGGCTGCACGGGCGGCGAAGAAAGAAGAATCCATCAGCGAAAAGCTGGACGCTGGTGATCTCGGCCCGGAGCAACAAGGCCTTGTTATCGCTCACTACGGCCAGCAACTCGACGTGGAAGCCCTGGAGGGGGAAGACACCGGCACGGTGCTGCGCTGCTTTGTGAGAGCGAACATCGACAGCCTGGTAACTGGCGACAAGGTGATCTGGCGCCCAGGCAGCGACAATACCGGCGTCATTGTGGCGCGTTGCGACCGTCACACCCTACTGCAACGGCCCGACAACTTCGGCGCACTCAAGCCCGTCGCTGCCAATATTGACTACATCATCCTTGTGATCGCCCCCGAACCGGAACCCCACGACAACCTGATTGATCGTTATCTGGTGGCGGCCGAGAGCACAGACATTCCGGTCATCATCCTGCTCAACAAGACCGACCTGGTGACTGACCAGAATCGGGAAGCAATCGACCAACTTCTGGCTCGCTACGAAAAGCTCGGATATCGAATAGAACGCACCTCCGCAAAAACCCTGGAGGGTGAGCAGGCGGTTAGGGTTGAAGACCTGGTAAAAGGTCAGACTAGCGTATTCGTGGGTCAATCGGGAGTTGGCAAATCATCCATTATCCAGACGTTATTGCCGGAAGCATCGATCCGGGTAGGCGCGGTCTCGGAGAGCACCGGGAAAGGGGTTCACACCACCACGACCGCCAAACTTTTTCACCTGAACTGCGGAGGCGATCTCATCGATTCGCCGGGTATCCGGGAGTTCGGGCTGTGGCACATGACACCACAAGAGATCGAGTACGGCTTCCGGGAGATACGAGACCTGATCGGTCACTGCAAGTTCCGCAATTGCAGCCATATGGGTGACCCCGGCTGTGCCATTGCGCAGGCTGCCGAGGATGGTCGCATCAGCACGGAGCGACTGAAAAGCTTCAACCGGATTCTTCAGGATATGGCGGAACAGCAGTCACGGGGACTGAAAGCCGACTGAACCGACTTACCAGTTCAGCTCTCCGGGCTTGGGTTCTTCCTTCTCTTCCGCCCAGCTGCCTTCTTCCAGCCGTTTCATTGCCTCCTGCTGCTCCTCTTCAGAGGGGGCAGTCAGGTCAATCAAGGGCTCACCCGATCGACTGGCATTGCTCTGGATGCCAGCCGCTGTCTTTTTGTTCATCACGATAATGGAAATACGACGATTAACCGGCGCCTGAGGATCGTCCTGATCAAACAGCACCGAATCGCTCAGCCCCACAACCCGGCCAATTTGCTCCTGCCTGACACCGCCTGCAACGAGCGCTCTGCGAGCCGTGTTGGCCCGGTCCGCCGACAATTCCCAGTTGGTGTAACCCGGGCGACCGCTGAAGGGCGTGGAGTCGGTATGGCCGGTAATGCTCAGTTTGTTGTTGACGGTGCCGAGTGTCTTGGCAAGCTCAAATAGGATATCTTGAGAATAGTACTTGAGTTCGGCCCGACCACTGTCAAACATGGGGCGCTGTGAGCGGTCGACGATCTGAATACGCAGGCCCTCGCTGGTGATATCGATCAGCAGCTGATCTTTAAACTCCTGAAGGGTTTGGCTCTGCTCTATACGGTCCTGAAGGTCCTGAAAGAGCTCCTCCATCTGCCGCTGCTCCAGAGTCTGCGCCAGCTCCTCCACAACCTGGTCTTCGATCTGGATATCGCTGCGCTCGATGTCCTCGCTGCTTTCGTTGATCACCGAGGCACTGCCCTCAAGATCCACCGGATTGGGAGACCCACCCTCAGTAAACCCGACCGGGTCCTTGAAGTAACCTTCCACAGCACGAATCTGTTCAGGAGACGCCGTTGCGGTCAGCCAGAGCACGAGAAAAAACGCCATCATGGCGGTAGCGAAATCGGCGAAAGCCACTTTCCATGAACCGCCGTGGTGCCCAGCCGCAACTTTCTTTTTTCTCTTTACGATGATTGGCTGTTCTTCCAAGAAACTGCTCCTGACGGCTCTTGCTCAGACTATTTTGAACGCACGTGGTCGTTGAGTTCCTGAAACCCGGGCCGCTTATCCGACGGCAGGGCCTTGCGGCCGAACTCGATGGCCATCTGCGGCGCCTGGCCCGACACGGTGGCAACGATTGCGGATTTGGCGCATTCGTAGGCCTTGATCTCGTATTTGGCGGTGTGCTCCATGGCAATGGAGGTGGGGCCAACGAAGCCATACCCCATCCAGATTCCGAGGAACGTTCCCACCAGCGCCGCCGCCACGCTGAGGCCAATTCTTTCAGGGCCCTCACTCAGGAAGTTCATGGTGATAACAATACCGAGCACGGCTGCGACAATCCCGAGGCCTGGCAGAGCATCGGCTATCTTGTTGACAGCGTGGGCTGGCTCTTCAAGTTCGTGCTGACGACTCTCGATCTCATTTTCCATCATGCCTTCGAGCTCATGGGTTGCCATGTTCCCGGAACTGATAATTCTCAGGTAGTCGGTGATAAAGGCCAGCAGGTACTTCGACTTAATAATGGCGGGGTAACGGCTGAAGATCTGGCTTGACTCCGGATTGTCGATGTCTTCCTCGATGGCCATCACACCCTGTTTCCTGGATTTGTCGAAAATCTCGTACATCAGGCTGAGCAAATCCATGTAAAAGGACTTGTTGTAGGGAGAACCCGTCAGTTGGCTGAGGACACCTTTCGCCACTTCCTTGATGGTGTGCAGGGGGTTGGCAATGATGAACGACCCCACTGCAGCGCCGCCGATAATGAGTATTTCCGTGGGCTGCCATAACACCAGAAGATTACCACCATGGAGGACATAGCCGCCGAGGACGCTGGCAATGACAATGACTGCACCGATTATAAGTAGCATGGATTGAGAACACACCTTCTATGATTTCTGTCAGGCTAGGCGCCTGAAGCGGAGCCGCCTGGCCGGCCTGCACAGATAATAGCAAGCAGCGGACCGAACCGCGAAGATATGAAACAATTTCTATACACACCCCGCGATTTGTTAAACTTCGCGCCTTTGAGGGCCAAGGATCACTTTCCAATGTTCGACAAGCTGTTTGTAATGAGCCAGTACATAACGCCGCAACTCGCGGTTTCACGCCTTGCGGGCCGACTTGCGGACAATGAAAGCATGCCCGGACTAAAGGATCGTGTGGTGAAGTGGTTCATCGGCCGCTATGGCGTCAATATGAGCGAAGCGCTGGAACCGGACCCGGCGGCCTATGCAAGCTTCAACGCCTTTTTTACCCGCGCCCTGAAACCCGGCCTGAGGCCCGTGGACGAGCGAGAAAGCACTCTGGTCAGTCCCGTTGACGGCGCCATCAGCCAACTGGGTCAAGTCAGCAATGATCGGGTATTCCAGGCCAAGGGCCAGTCCTTCAGCCTCAACGAACTGCTCGGTGGCGATGAGGAGCGGGCGGCAAGCTTTACCGATGGCGAATTCGCTACCATCTACCTCTCCCCTAAGGACTATCACCGCATTCATATGCCGCTGGCCGGCACGCTCCGGGAAATGGTGTACGTTCCCGGCAAGCTGTTTTCCGTCAACCCGACCACCGCGGAGAACGTGCCCAACCTGTTCGCCCGAAATGAGCGGGTTGCCTGTCTATTCGACACCCCCGCAGGCCCAATGGCCCTGGTGCTGGTCGGCGCAATGATCGTGGGCAGTGTCGAGACGACCTGGGCTGGCGTCGTGGCACCCGGCGGGGGTGAGGTTTCCGAGAGTCGCTATGACAGCCTCAAAACACCCATCCAGCTTGAAAAAGGCGAGGAAATGGGACGGTTCCGCCTGGGCTCAACGGTGATCATGGTTATGCCCAAGGGCGCCGTGAAATGGAACGCCAATCAGGTAGCAGGCGGTACGGTGCGCATGGGTGAAGCTTTCGGCGACATCAACACCGGTCAGCCGGGAACGCAATAACGCCGGCCAACTCATCAAGCCCCAACTTCAGCATCAACAGGCGGTCCAGGCCCAAGGCCACTCCGGAACAATCGGGCACCCCCGACTCCAGGGCCGCCATGAACGCCTGGTCGATGGGCATCTCGGGCTTTCCCACTCTGCGGCGAGCCTGGTTGTCCGCCTCAAACCGACGCCTCTGCTCGTCGGGATCGGTCAGTTCCCAGTAGCCATTGCACAGCTCCACACCGCCCACGTAGAGCTCGAAACGATGAGCCTGCCGCACCCCGGACCGTTCAGACACACGGGCCAGTGCAGCCTGGGACTCCGGATAACCGGTCACGAATACCGGCCCAACGCCCGCCAGTGCCGGCTCCACCTGAGAGCTCATCAGCAGATCCAGATAGTCGTCACGAGAGAGGCCATCCAGCTGGGATGGTTCCATCCATTGTTCGCAACGCTCTGACAACTCGTCATTACCGGCCAAAAACGGATCAATACCTGCGAACCGGACAAACGCATCGCGATAATCCATGGTGCGTGGCGGCTCACAACCCAGCCAGCCACAAACCAACTCGGAGACCTCTTCCATCAGATCAACATCCGTAAAACCGGGCCGGTACCATTCAAGCAGGGAAAACTCAGGGTTGTGTCGCCGCCCGAACTCACCGTCGCGAAACACCCGGGCGATCTGATAAATAGGGCCGGATCCAGCCGCCAGCATCCGTTTCATGTGATATTCCGGGGATGTCTGCAGCCACCCGCCCGCTGGGCGGACTCCGATCGAGGCGGGATTCGCGGAGATACTGTCAATATTGATATCAGTAACACCATGCCGGCCAAGCACGGGCGTCTCGACTTCCATCACATCACGTTGCGCAAAAAAGCCACGCACCCAGGCAAACTGTTGTGCGCGGCTTTTAAGAGCCACCTGTGAAGCCGAGGGCCGCCACTGAAGGGAGTCAGTCACCAGGGCTCCAATCAGCTGTTTTTGACCCGGTTGACGTATTCACCGGAGCGAGTGTCCACCTTGAGCACTTCACCAATGGTGATAAATAGTGGCACGTTGACAACGGCACCCGTGGAAAGCGTCGCCGGCTTGGAGCCACCCTGGGCGGTATCGCCTTTCATACCCGGATCCGTGTCCACCACTTCCAACTCGACAAAGTTGGGCGGGGAGACTGTCAGAGGCGCGCCGTTATAGAGTGTTACGGTATAAACATCCTGCTCTTTCAGCCATTTAAGCGAGTCACCAACCGCCTTGGCATCCGCCGGAAACTGCTCGAAAGACCCGTCGGTTTTCATGAAGTGCCAGAATTCGCCATCGGTATACAGGTACTCCATTTCCAGATCGATCACGTCAGCAGCTTCCAGGCTCTCGCCGGATTTGAAAGTGCGTTCCCACTGCCGGTTGGTCATCAGGTTACGCAGTTTTACCCGGTTGAATGCCTGCCCTTTGCCGGGCTTTACGAATTCGTTCTCGAGAATGATGCAGGGGTCGCCGTCCAGCAAAACCTTAAGACCGCCACGGAATTCGTTGGTAGAATATGAAGCCATGAAATTATCACCTGAAACGATGCTTTTGGAAATTCGAAGCTGGCTATGATACAGCGAACCGCCACCCGTATAGAAGCCCGCCCCGTCGATCACGCTGATCACAGCTGGCAGCGACTGCTCTCGGAGTCCGTCACTACGCCGGATGCCCTCCTGCGCCGGCTTGACCTTGACCCGGCAGCTTGGCTCCATGGCGCGGACGAAGGCCACCGATTGTTCCCCATACGGGTACCCGAACCCTATCTGAATCGAATCACGAGGGGCGATCCCGACGACCCCCTGCTACGTCAGGTGCTGCCTTTATCGTCCGAAGCAGACACCTATCCCGGGTTTGTCTCCGACCCACTTCAGGAAAGTGGCTCGATGCCAGCGACCGGGCTGATTCGCAAGTATGATAGCCGCGCCCTGTTAATGGTGACCGGGCAATGCGCCATCAACTGTCGCTACTGCTTCCGCCGCCACTTCCCCTACGAGGACCACCGACTGTCGCCGGAGGACCGGTCGCAGGCCCTCAAGGCCCTCTCCGACGATACTCGCATAAACGAAGTGATTTTCAGCGGGGGCGACCCGCTGGTGGCGAATGACCGGCTGCTGTCGGCCTGGGCGGAGGCACTGGCAGCCATCCCACACATCCGCAGGCTGAGAGTCCATACCCGACTGCCCGTCGTCATCCCCCAGAGGGTGTCTGATTCGCTGATCGCGTGGCTCTCGGGCTCACGCCTGCAGGCTGTCGTTGTCATCCACGTCAATCATCCCGCCGAACTGGATGCCGACACGCAACAGGCCCTCGGGCGACTGAAAGCCGCGGGCGTCACATTGCTGAACCAGAGCGTGATATTGAAAGGCGTGAACGACAACGCCAGAGTGTTGGCGGAACTCAGCGAGCGATTGTTCGAGTGCGGTGTACTGCCCTATTACCTCCATGCCTTCGACCCAGTGGCCGGCGCCCACCACTTCGAAGTTAGTGACGACAAGGCTCGGGACCTGGTACGGCAACTGATCACAGTGCTGCCAGGTTTCCTGGTACCCAGGCTTGTCAGGGAGATTCCGGGCCAGCCTGGGAAAACACCATTGGACCTGTTTGCGTGACCCATTTGGCAATGTTGGCCCAATTTTACTTGTTAAACATTGTCAACTCGTGCTTTTCTCGCTTTTTGTTGTGCGTTTGCTATTTTACAGTGCAGAAAGCGATAACAATAAAAACCGATATTCGCGGCGTTTTCCGATTAAAACACGCAGGCGTTACCAAGATACGCCTGTAGTTCGTGGTGCAACCCGGAGTACCTACCGTGGTCCAGACAATTGGCGTGATAGCATGGAAGGCATGATTCTGAAGCCCGATCTCCGCGTTCCTGAACAGAAGACGGCAAGTCTCTCTTTTTGCCAGACTTCCCCCAAAGCCTTCAGGGACTGGGTAAACCAGTTACCAATGGCGAATATTGGGGAAGCTTCCCGGCAGCTCTATCACGCCATCATTGAACTCAATCATCTGTTTATCGCGCCTCAGCAGCGGCTGCAACTGCTGGAACTGATTCGCCCGAAGATTCACTTCGTCTGCTCCGAACTGTCTCGCCACTACCTTGGCTTGGCCGTTGCCCTACCGGAAAAACAGCGCAAGGTTGCCAATCTGTCCCAAGCCCTGCAGCTCCATGCCGCCAGCGGCTACAAACTGTGTGTGCTTGAGTTCCTGGACAACGGCGGCCTGGACAAAAATCGTAAGGCGGTCTCGACAGCGATTCACCGCGCCATCTCAGAGTTGGCGGCTACGATCGTAAGGGCCCATCAACTGTATTGCCCAAGCCCTGCGCAAAGTTGGCTGGAATGTCATCGACTTTTCCGATTCGCCCATCGCAACAAGATTCAGGGGCTGTCCGTCGACGACGATACTCTGACCCATCGCCGTGGAAGCTCCGTGGAAGACTGCTACAAGCGCATCCTGCTGCTAGGCTGCGCCCGCCCCAATCAACTCCGGCAAGGCGAGTTGGTGCAGGTTTACGAGCTGTTCGAGAACTGGACCCACCTGGTTTCCTGCGGGCCCGAAACCGATAACGACAGCCTGTTCGTGGTAAACATGGAGCGGGACACCTCGCCGGTCTACCGCAGCCTGCTGGAACAAAAGCCGGGTAACGACTGCTACAACTTCGACACTCGGGAATTATCAGAACAGATCACGGACGCCTTGCACGCCCGCAACAAACGGGATGGTGGATCCAGCGAACTTGAGCTGCCCTCCCGCATTGGCGACACACTTCTGACTCACCTGAGCCAGGCGCTCGGCATCCTTGCCAAGCGCAACTTCAATCGCATTGCCAGTCAGGGCACGCTCGAGATATGCGTAGGCCTGACCGCAACCCATTATTACGTGGCCGGCGAAAAAACGTTCAACGAGTTTGTCAGCGGCAACGACAACCAAAACGGCGACGACAACATGTTCCTGCGCTCGTCCCGGCAGAAACAGGATGCCTGGGCCGGCGCCCATGACGCCGGGCCCAACGACGAGCCATTGCAATCGGCAGATACGCCAATTAACTTCCGTAACAGTATTGGCGCCACACCAGACAGTGAGAGTGATCGAAGAAAACCCAAACGCCACCATGCACTGCTGGTGAACACCAGTCCCGGCGGATACTGCGCCGCGTGGGAGACCAACGTCCCCTCTTCCCTTCAGGCGGGCGAGGTTCTCGGCGTCCGCGAGCAGTCAAACCACCCCTGGAGCGTAGCGGTTGTGCGCTGGATAAGACAGGTTCGCAACCAGGGCACACAGGTTGGCATTGAGCTTTTGGCCCCCAGTGCGGCGCCATGCGGCGTAAGACTGATTCAGAAAATTGGCAACAGCAGCGAGTACCTGCGCGGCCTCTTGCTACCGGAAATCAGCGTCGTTAACCAGGCAGCAACCCTAATCACACCGCGACTTCCGTTCCAGTCCGGCAGCCGGATTTCATTGCTTCATGACGGTCGGGAAGATCAGGGCACACTGTCCCGCAAGATTTCAGCGACCGGCAGTGTCAGTCAGTTTGAACTCAAGCTTCAGAGCGCCAGTGTAACGCCAGCCGGCAACAATCCGCCGGAGGCAGGCACCAGTGAAGACGAGTTCGACTCGCTATGGCCCTCGCTATAGCGCACCGTTACTGTGAACGGACGCTTATGAACCCGCCCGAAGGGTTGTTATTAACCGGTAACCCCTGCATCATTCAGCGTTAGTGAAAGCCGGCCCCGTGCTCTGAGTTCTACGACAGGTGTCGGCACAGCCAACGTGTATCACGAGACATCTGACGAAATGCAGAAAAAGAACGCAACCGTACACCTGCTCATCCTTGATCCGTCCCAGAACGACGCCGAGACCCTGGTCAGCCTGCTCCGAAACTCGGGCAAAGCCACGCGAGCCCATCGCATCACGTCCGAGGAAGACCTTGAAGAAACCCTGAAAACGGGTAACTGGGACCTGCTTTTAGCGCGCGACGATGTTGAACAGGAGTTCGGCGCAGATGGCGCCCTGGCGATGATTCGGCGCTTGGACAAGGACATTCCGTTCGTTCTCCTGACCGGCGAATTCAATCGCGAGCGCACAGTCTCCATTATGAAAGCCGGTGGACAGGACACGGTTCCGTTCGAGAACACGGATCAGTTGGTGCTGGTGGTTAACCGGGAGCTGAGCGCCCTGGAGGATCGGCGGCGTCGCAGGACTCTCGAATCCCACCTACGGGAATCTGAACAACGCTGCCAGCTTCTGCTGGAAAGTTCCAAGGACGCCATCGCCTACATTAACGATGGCATGCACATCTACGCCAACCAATCGTACATGGAGTTCCTGGGCTACGACGACATCGACGACCTGATCTGCATCCCTGTGCTCGACACCCTGACACCGGAAAGCCAGGAAAAATACAAGGAGTTCATGAAATCCTTCGCCGATAGTGGTGAGGATGGCATGACCATGAACTGCGTCGCCCGCCGCAGTGACGACCAGGAACTCAGCGTCACCATGTCGGTATCCGCAGCGACGTATGATGGTGAGACCTGCACCCAGATCGTGATCCAGCCAGAGCACAGCGACGCGGAGCTGGAAGAGAAGATTCGTCAGATCAGCAGCCAGGACCTGCTAACCGGCCTGTTTAACCGTCAATACCTGATGGATGCCTTGGGCCAAACGATTGCGACGGCTGGCAAGGACAACAAGACTGGTGCACTGGCCTATATCGCCCTGGACAACTTCATGAGCCTGAAAGGCCAGGTGGGCATTGCCGGCGCCGACCTGATGCTTGGCGACCTGGCTACCCTGCTGAAGGAGCAGGCGCCTGAGAATATGGTCCTCGCCCGCCTCAGCGACGACGCCTTCTGCCTGCTGTGCCAACCGTGCGAAGAGAAAGTCATGGCGGAGCAATGTGAAGCCATTCGCAAGAAGGTCGAAGACCATCTGTTCGACATCAACGGCCGCACGGTACAACTGACTCTCAGCATCGGCGTTGCCGCGATTACCGAGAATGCACCCAAGGCACCGGACCTGATGGGCCGGGCCCACACCGCCTCCTCGGAGCTGAAGAAAAAGCCGGGCCATGAGCAGGGCAACGGCGTTCTGGTGTACAACCCGGCAGATTACGAGGCCATGGATGAAAGCAACTCGGTCGATGCCATCCAGAAAGCCCTGGATGACAATCGCTTCAAGCTGCTTTTCCAACCCATTATCAATCTACGCGGCGAGGGTGAAGAACACTACGAGGCCTTCGTCAGGATGTTGAACAAGGACAACGAGGAAGTCTCACCGTACGACTTCCTGCCGCCCGTTGGCCCCTCGGAGATGGCTATCAAGATTGACCGCTGGGTGATTCTGCAGACCATCAAGCAGCTTTCCAGCCATCGATCGCGCGGGCACGATACCCGCCTGTTCCTGAACGTGACGGCAGAGACCCTGGAAGACAAAACCTTTACCCCCTGGCTGAGTGTGGCCCTGAAGGCAGCTCGCCTGCCGGGCGACTCACTGATCTTCCAGATACGCGAAGGTGATGCCAACAACTACATGAAACAGGCCAAAGAGTTTGCCAAGGCGGTTCACGAGCTGCACTGCAAGATCTCGATCTGCCAGTTCGGGTGCGCTCTGAATCCGTTCAATACCCTGAAGCATATCGACGTGGATTACGTGAAGATCGACGGTTCCTTTACTGAAGAACTTCAGAAGAAGGACGACGCCAAGGAAGAGGTCAAGGAAATGGTCAAGAGCTTGCAGAGTGCAGGCAAGCTGACCATCGTGCCTCTGGTCGAGAACGCCAGCGTGCTTGCAACCCTGTGGCAGGCTGGGGTGAACTACATCCAGGGCTATTATCTGCAGGCCCCGGTCCCGGAGATGAACTACGACTTCGGTGACCACTGAAGAATCGCGCGGCATAGCCCTCCCATGCCGCGCGTTCTGCTACCTTTCCCGGGCCTGCAGACTGTCGCTTTCCCTGAATCCGATCAGGTAGAGGATCGCATCCAGCCCCAGCGTCGAAATCGAATGCCGTGCGGATTCCTTGACCAGAGGCTTGGCCCGAAAAGCCACCCCGAGCCCCGCCTGGCTTAGCATGGGCAGATCATTGGCACCATCACCCACCGCAATGACCTGTTCCCGTGAAATATGCTCGCGTTCCGCAATTTCCTGAAGCAGTTCCGCCTTGCGCTTGCCATCAACAATCTGGCCCGACACCTTGCCCGTCACCTTGCCGTTTTCAATTTCCAGCTCGTTGGCGTACACATAGTCAATCCCGAGTTTTTTCTGCAGATGGCGAGCAAAGTAGGTGAAGCCACCAGACAGTATCGCCGTTCGGTAGCCCAGGGATTTCAGGCTCAGTATCAGGTGTTCCGCACCTTCGGTTAGATTCAGGCGGGCGGCGATGCCCTCAAGCACGGATTCATCCAACCCCTGGAGAAGCGCCAGACGCTCTGCAAAGCTCTGCCCGAAATCCAGCTCACCCTGCATAGCTCGCTCGGTGATCTCCGCCACCTGCGCCCCAACGCCGGCTTCCAAAGCCAGTTCGTCGATCACTTCGGCGTCGATCAGGGTGGAATCCATATCGAACACGACAAGCCGTCGATTACGGCGGAAGATGGAGTCCTCCTGGAAGGCAATATCCACGTTCATCTCTCCGGCGATATGCAGGAAGTCGGAGCGCAGCTGTTCGAGATCAGATGGTGTGCCACGGACAGAAAATTCCACACAGGCAATGCGGTTCTCGGAGGAATTCAGCGACGGGCGGGCAGAAAGCCGGCTGATGTTATCGATGTTCAGGCCATGGCGGGCGGTAATCGCAGACACCCGCGCAATTTGCTCAGCCTTGATATCCCGCGACAGCAGCGTGACGATGTAACAGGCGCGGTTACGTCCCTCCGCCCATTGCTGATACTCCTCGATCGTAATCGGCGCAAAACGCACCTGCAGATCCAGCGCATGCAGTCGGAACAGGAGGTCGCGAATCACCGGTGAGGATTTGGACTCATCGGGGATCTCGATCAGGATACCCCAGGTCAGGTGGTCGTGGATCACCGCCTGGCCGATATCCAGAATACGCACATCGTACTGCCCCATGATGCCGGTTATCTCCGACGTCAGGCCCGGCTTGTCGCGCCCCGAAACGTTAATCAGAACCAGTTCACTCACTGTCAGGCTGCTCCTCTGCATTGGCAACGCTGTCTGCATCGGAAACGCCTGCCGCATTGCTGGCTGACTGAATCACATCTATCGCATCCACTCTCTGAAGCCCGCGAGGCAGTTTATGGCCACGGCGGCCACGCTCGCCCAGGTAGTGCTCCAGATCGCTGAACTGAAGCCCCATCTTGCGCTTGCCGGCACGAATCTCCAATTGGTCGTCCTCAGCGAAAACGGCAACAGCCACCACATATTCTTCCCGGTTCTGAACCCGCGCCGAGGGAATGCTGATGATCTTGTTACCCTTGCCTTTGGCCAGCTCCGGCAGCTCGCTCAGCGGGAACACCAGCATCCGTCCTTCATTGGAAATGGCACCCAGATAAAGCGGCTTGTCCGAGCCGGGCACCACCACCGGCGACATGATCTTCGCCCCTTTCGGTACCGACACCACGGCCTTGCCGTTGCGGTTTTTGCTGATCATGTCATTGAGGGAGGTCACGAATCCGTAGCCGCCATCGGTAACCAACAACACCTTCCGCGCTGGATCGCCCATCAGCAACCCAGAGAACGTTGCCCCCGACGGCGGATTGATACGGCCACTCAGAGGCTCGCCCTGCCCCCGCGCAGATGGAAACGTATGGGCGACCAGGGAGTAAGCCCGCCCCGTGGAGTCCAGGAATACCGCCTGCTGGTTATTACGCCCCTTGGCAGCCATGGCAAAACTGTCACCCGCCTTATAGCTAAGCCCCTCAGGCTCAATATCATGCCCTTTGGCCGCCCTGACCCAGCCCTTCTCCGACAGCACAACCGTGACTGGATCGTTGGAAACCAATTCGGTTTCGCTGAAGGCCCTGGCTTCCCGGCGCTCGACAATGGGTGAACGACGATCATCCCCATAGGTTTCCGCATCCGCCAGCAATTCGTCCTTGATCAGCTCCCTCAGGCGGTCCTCGGAGCCAAGAATCGCCTGCAGCTCATCCCGCTCAGCCGACAGCTCGTCCTGCTCGCCACGGATTTTCATTTCCTCAAGCTTGGCCAGGTGACGCAACTTCAACTCAAGAATGGCTTCAGCCTGCTCTCCGGACAGCCCGAAGCGGGACATCAACTCTGCTTTGGGTTTATCTTCGTAGCGGATAATCGCGATAACTTCATCGATGTTCAGATAGGCCACCAACAGGCCTTCAAGAATATGCAGACGCGCCAGGACCTTATCCAACCTGTGCTGCAGGCGCCGGGTGACGGTGGTGCGACGGAAGCTGAGCCATTCCGTCAGCATTTCGCGCAGGCCCTTCACGCCCGGGCGGCCGTCATTGCCGATGACGTTGATATTCACCCGATAGGTTTTCTCCAGATCCGTGCTGGCAAACAGGTGGGCCATCAGCCCTTCCTGATCCACACGATTGGAGCGTGGAACGATCACCAGCCGGGTCGGGTTCTCATGGTCGGATTCGTCGCGCAGGTCCGCGACCATGGGCAGCTTTTTGGTCTGCATCTGCTGGGCGATCTGCTCCAGCACCCGGTTCCCGGAGACCTGATGAGGCAGGTCGGTCACCACGATTTCCCCGCTCTCATTAATCCAGCGCGCCCGCATTCTTAGCGAGCCCCGGCCGGTCTCGTACATCTGGCGAATATCCTTGCGAGGCGTAATGATCTCCGCGTAGGTGGGAAAATCTGGCCCCTGGACATGCTCACACAGGTCATCGGTGGTGGCCTCCGGCTGGTCAAGCAGCCTTACACAGGCCGCTGCCACCTCCCGGACATTGTGCGGCGGGATGTCCGTTGCCATACCCACGGCAATACCGGTGGTGCCGTTCAAAAGTACGTGAGGCAACCTCGCGGGCAATACTGAAGGCTCGTCCATGGTGCCATCAAAGTTTGGCACCCAGTCCACTGTGCCCTGCCCCAGCTCGCTGAGAAGGACATCCGCGAATTTCGCGAGACGGGATTCTGTATAACGCATGGCCGCGAAAGATTTGGGGTCGTCAGGCGCGCCCCAGTTGCCCTGGCCATCCACCAGTGGGTAGCGATAGGAAAACGGCTGAGCCATCAACACCATGGCTTCGTAGCAGGCACTGTCGCCATGGGGGTGAAATTTACCCAGGACATCGCCCACCGTACGGGCAGACTTTTTATACTTTGAGGTGGATTTCAAACCAAGCTCGGACATGGCGTAGATAATACGCCGCTGCACCGGCTTCAGTCCGTCTCCGACGTTGGGCAACGCCCTGTCCAGAATGACGTACATGGAGTAGTCGAGGTAGGCCTTTTCGGTGTAGTCCCGCAATGAAACCCGCTCAAAGCCTTCATCCGTGGTCTGAAACTCTGGCATGGATGCCCCTTTGTTATTGCCTGATATGAATTCCGCTGGTTATCCCGGCCTAAGCCGGGACTGCACATTATATGGAGGCGGGGACGGATACACCAACACCCCGTGGATTTTCCAATAGCGGAATTCCCGCATGGAGAGAGTGTAACCCTCACCGTATGCTCGCCATCAGTAAACGATGATCCGTTTCACGACATCCACGAGTGGAGAACTATGAGACCCAACCTGAAAGCCTGTGGGCAGGCGCTGATTACGGCCATGGTGAACGCTGTTCTTGCTCTTACCCTGATGCTCTTGGTGGAGTTTGCCATAACCGGCACTTTCCAACTGGCGGGCCCTTACCTGTGGGCGGGGTTGCTCATCGGACTGGTTATTTTCTTCGCCCAGTTCTGGCGCCAGCGCCATCTCTGCCGAAACGGACAATCAGCCCAGGAGTCCCCTGATACGCTTTAAGGGTATTCCTGCCAACCACACCTCATAAGCAACCCGCTAACACTGACAACCTTCTTTCCGATGCTATCCTGACTAAACGCGTCTTCAGAAAAGCAGGAAGGAAAGATGAATTTCAAGAATTCCTTAGGCCTGAGAGCCAAGATCGCTTTACCTTTCGCAATTTCCGCCATCGCTTTGATCGTCATCGGTCTTTTTAGCGTCTTGACGGCACGGAATCTGGTATCCGATACAGATACGCTCTCCGAACGTTATCTTCCCGCCGTAAGCGAAGCGCTCAACGGCGATCGAGACCTTTATCAGGCCCTGGTCGCGCAAATGTCTTTTCTCAGCGCAACGGAGAACAATGAATCTCCGGACCAGTATCAGGCTGACTTCGAGGAAAACGCTGACCAAGCACTGGAGAGGCTGGAGAAAGCGATAGAACGCCTGCAAGGCACTGGTATCTCCGAGAAAACCGAGAGTTTTCGCAAAACCTATGACCTCTGGCTGGAGACCGCTCGAGAGTCCATGCGGACTGCACAGTCAGGAGACCCCGCCGCTGGGCACAGGCTACTGACTGAACAAAGCAACCCGCTGTTCAGTGAGCTCAGGGATTACTACGACCAGGTGGGGGTTCACGCCGATGAGCAGGCTCAGATTGTAGCCAACGAAGCATCTCAGGAGGGGGCTGCCAGCTCGGCCTTTATACTGGCCATCACCGCCAGCGCTGTCATAGCCGGCATTCTTCTGTTTATCGTGTTCCTTCGGATGATTATTGCGTCCGTTGGTGTGCTAAGGAAGCAACTTGACAACATTGCCCGGGGCGAAGGAGACCTCACACAACGCATTCCCGTGGAAATGGACGATGACCTCGGCAAACTGGCCACGAGCTTTAATCAGGTGCTGGAAAACCTCCAGGCCATGATCGGCTCCATCCAGGACCTCAGCAAGCAACTTGGCTCGGGCGCATCCGAGCTGTCCAGTGCGGCGCGCGACAACAGCGACGGGATAACACGGCAAACAGATGCTATCTCCATGGTCGCCACGGCCATCAATGAGATGCAAAGCGCCATTGAAGAAGTGGCGGGCAATGCATCACGTGCGGCCGACATTACCAAACACGCCCAGGAAAAAGGCCGCAACGGGGCCACCATCATTCGCAACTCCTCCGTCCAGGTACAGCGACTGGCGGCGCAGATTTCCAAGGCGGTGGAGGTTATACGCAAGCTGTCACAGGACTCGGAGAACATCACCTCGGTACTGGATGTTATCCGCGAGATTGCAGACCAGACCAATCTTCTCGCCCTCAACGCCGCCATCGAAGCCGCCCGGGCCGGCGAACAGGGACGGGGGTTTGCGGTTGTGGCCGATGAGGTTCGCACCCTGGCCAAGCGCACCCAACAATCCACGGAAGATATCCAGGCCATGATCACTGCCCTGCAGACCGGCGTTGCCGATATCGTTGCGGTGATGGAGACCGGCAGCAAGGAAGCGGTGGAAACTGAAAAGCTGGCCACGGAGGCGGAGGCGGAGCTTCAGGGCATCCTCGAATCCATGGCGGATATCAGCGACATGAACACCAGCGTGGCTTCAGCCACCGAGGAACAAACCCAGGTAATTGACGAAATCAACCGAAGCGTAACTGAAATCAATGATCTGGCGTCAGAGAGCATGACGCGCTCAGGCAGCATCGACCGCATTAGCGAATCGCTGGATGGCTATGCCAGGGAACTTGAGCAGCAGACTGGCCGGTTCAAGGTGTGAATTTGAAGGAAGGAGCATTGCCGCCTCCGGACTAAAATCTGAAGGCGGCATTTAGAAAGCTTTTACTGGCGAATGCCTTCGACAGAAATGATCATCTCAACCGTTTCAGACGCCTTGCCCAGATCCATGGGGATACCGAAGTCCGTCAACTTGAATTCGGTTTCAGCTTCAAACCCCATGCGGTAACCACCCCATGGATCGTCACCATGCCCGAGCATTTCCACGTCCAGGGTGACCTCTTTCGTCACACCACGCAGGGTCAGGTCACCGACGATATCGGCCTCGCCCTCATCGTCCACAACCACTCTTTTACTCTTGAACGTGGCCTCTGGGAATTCGTCAACGTACAGGAAGTCTTCCGAGCGCAGGTGCTTGTCACGCTCGGCGTGGTTGGAATCAACGCTGGATGTGTCCACGGCAACTTCAACGGAACTGTTCGCCGGGTTTTGTGCATCGTAGACAAATTCACCATCGAAATCGTTGAACCGACCATACAACCAGCTATAGCCCAGATGGGAAATCTTGAACGTAATAAACTGGTGGGAACCCTTGGTATCAAAAGCATAGGTTCCACTGTGCTCGGATGCCTGGGCTCCGCCAGACACCGCAAGTGCAACCGCAGATGCAAGCAGCAATTTTTTCATGTTCATCTCCTTGTTGAAACAGCCCGTAGGCACGATTGAATCGATAGTCTGAATTACGATTGGCGGCGACCTGAACCCAACATGCGTCGAAGGGTGTCGTCCCGGTCAATCAGATGATGCTTAACCGCAGCCAGACCGTGTACCCCGGCAAGCACGACAAGTGCCCAGGTAGACCAGTAATGGACAAGCCCGGCGGTGTCCTCCATCCCCTTAATCTGGCCGGTCACCGAAGGCACATCAAACCAGTTGAACACACTTATTGAGGACCCATCCGCCGTCGAAATGAGATACCCACTGGCCATAGCAACAAAAATCAGCACATAGAGCAGAGAGTGTGCGCCATGAGCGGCCAACACTTCCAGTCGGCTATGGCTCGGGAGTGCACGCGGCAGCGGATTGAACAGTCGCCACACCAGGCGAAACAGCATGACCAACAGCAGCAATATACCGATACTTCTATGGATATCCGGGCCGGTGCGATACCAGTCGTCGTAATAGGATAGATCCACCATCCAGTAACCCAGCCCGAATAGGCCAAACACCGCTACAGCCACCAGCCAATGAATGGCTACGGATACCACACCAAAATTACTGCTCGAATTGCGTACCTGCATGACGCTTAACGTCCCACTCCCTGATACCAGACAAGATCCCAACAGTTTAGGAAGAGCCCCGCACAAAACCAATCAAAATGTTTTGGAGACGAAGATCAGATTTTCTGATGAACAACCCCATACGTACGATCCCTTATACCTTTGGTCTGATACGGGTTTTACGGATTGTGGAAAACAATGGGTACGATAAACTTTTTACATACTTCATTTACCCGGTTCGGGTCACTCAGTGAACGAGAGGAATAAACATGGAACTTGAATTCGACGAATCCGTCGCAGTACCCAGCAACAACTGATTCCCTGCAGCTCCCACCGGAGCTGCCGGACACCGGTCCTGCTCACCCACCTGCGCATTGCCGCCTGACGTTGCCTGTTTTTACATGAAATAGTGGTAATAACCCGCTGTTTTTGGCACTCTTCTGTCTATCTAGACCATCCTGTTCGTGCTGACTGATTTACTTTCCTATAAGTCAACGAAATGCGACCAGGATCAACAGATCGGGCTGCCACAGGCTTTCCCGATGTTTTCGTTTATCCGGACCAGAAAAGGCCTATGTCGCGAACCCTCCCAGAGCAGATGACCGCACCGGAAGTTGATGTGCTGTCGCCTATGTTAACCAGGGAGGGGGAATCATGGACGGCCGACTACCAGGGCCTGACTTTACGAACGGCGCTGCAGCCAATATTCAGTATTTCCCACAAACGGGTTGTCGGCTACGAAGCGCTGATTCGCGCCTTTGATACCGATAATGCAGCGGTATTACCCCTTCATTTGTTCGAGCTACCGAGCTCTGACGCCGAAAACCTGCTGCTTGATCGCCTGTGCCGATACCTGCACATCAGCAACTATTCCGGATTCCAGGACCAGCTGAACTGGCTGTTCCTTAACGTATCTCCCCGTGTGGTTTCAGCTGGCAACCGTGCCGACAGCTTTTTCGGCGAACTGTTGAAGAAAACGGGCCTGCCCCCCCATCGCATCGTGATGGAGATTGTGGAGCAGCCAACGGACGACGCAGAACGACTGCGTGAAACCGTTGCCTACTACCAACAGCTGGGCTGCCTGACCGCTATCGATGACTTTGGTGCTGGGCATTCCAACTTTGAGCGCATCTGGAACCTGTCACCGGATATCGTGAAGCTGGACCGTAAGCTTCTGACTCGGGCCACAGACGACCACAAGGCCAGACAGATACTCAACGGCATCGTCTCTTTGCTGCATCAGTCTGGGTGCCTAGTGCTCCTTGAAGGCGTGGAAACTCACGACCAGGCAATGATTGCTATCGACGCGGGCGTTGATTTTGTCCAGGGATTCTATTTCAGCAGGCCAAGTACTGCCCTGGCGGACATTCCCCACAAAGTGACGGACCTTGACGGGTTACTGCAAGACTACAAGAGCAAAAACCGGATAACGAGAGACCCAACACAGCAACTGATTTCCTACTTCGAGGATTTCTTTCGTAGTGCCGTAGACACACTCTCGCAGGGCATGCCGATGAACGAGGCATGCAGTAGCCTGCTGAATCATCCTGCGGTGTCGCGGTGTTACCTGGTCGATGCCAACGGCGTACAAATTGATGACACCATGGTATCGGACGCCACAGCCCGAGGCCTGGACCCTCGATTCCGGCCGCTGGAAAGCACCACCAGTGCCGACTGGTATCGCCAACAGTATCTACGCCAGGCCATTGCCCAGCCAGGCCATGTTCATATAACCGCGCCCTACCTCTGTATTACCGGCGCATACATGTGCGTTACCCTGTCCCTCGGTTACTACCACAAGGGCGAGCTGAGGGTTCTTTGCTGCGACATTCTCGCCAACCCTACCGAAACCGCCCTCAGGAAAGGCTGATCCCGTAGACCACCGAGATCACGCCGACGGTCACCAGCCCGATAAACAGGTTCATCGGCAGGCCTACCTTTACGAAGTCCATAAACCGGTATCCCCCTGGCCCAAACACCATCATATTGGTCTGGTAGCCCAGTGGTGTGGCAAAACTGGCGGATGCCGCCATCATCACGGCGATAACATAGGGCTCTGACGCGATCCCCAGGGCCGTTGTCATTGACAGTACAATGGGTAGTACCAACACTGCGGCTGCGTTGTTGGTAATGACCTCGGTCAGCACCGATACCGCGAAGTACACCAGCAGGATGGTCAGCAGTGGGTGACCACTGCTCACCTCCAGAATGCCCGTCGCAACATAACCTGCAGCCCCGGTTTCCTGAAGCGCAGCCCCTAAGGCAAATGACGCAGCAATTGTAAGCATCACTGGTACATCCACCGCTTTCTGTGCCTGACCGACGGAACAGCAACCGCTAAGAACCATCAGGGCCGCCCCCATCAGCGCGGCGTTCAGCATGCTCAATGCCCCAAAAGCGGCAGCGCCCACGAGCACCAGCAGGATGCCCCAGGACAGATAGGCACGGTCATGGCGGGGTGTTTCGGTTTCCAGGTCGTTGATCAGCAGGAAGTCCTTGGCGTATCGCTGACGACTGACAAAAGCGGGACGTGCCTCCAGCAACAGAACGTCGCCGGTTTTCAGACGAATATTGCCGAGATTGCCCGACACCCGCTCACCACCCCGGGCGACTGCCAATACCACCGCGCCATAGCGATCCCGAAAACGGGCATCCCGGATGGTCAGACCCAGCACTTCCGACTGCGGGGACAGCGCGGCTTCAACCAGCCGGCGCTCTGCCCGGTCTTTACTCAGGCTTGGCTCATCATCGTGTACCGAAGGGACAATACCGTTGATTCGCAGCAGATCGGAAATAGCCTGGGTATCGCCAGCAAAGACCAACCGGTCACCGCCTCGAAGGCGTTCTTCCGAAGGTACCGCCGTAACAACGCTGCCATCCCGCTCAATCTCGACGAGGTACAGCCTCTCCAACTCACGCAGCCCGGCCTCTCCGACACTCTTGCCCACCAACGGCCCATCAAAGGCAACTGCCACCTCCAGGGTGAACTCCCGCATGGAACCGAACTTCTGCTGGTCCTTACGATCCGGAAGCGCCCTCGGTAACACCAGAAGCATGACAGCCAAGCCGATCACAGCAACCGGCAACCCAACGGCGGTGATGGAAAAAATCGAGAAACCGCCCTCCCCGGTCAATTGCTGGTACTGGCCATTGACCACCAGGTTGGTGCTGGTGCCAATCAGGGTGAGGGTACCACCCAGAATGGCGGAGTAACTCAGGGGGATCATCAGTTTCGAGGGTGATATGCCAATCTTGCGGGACCAGGCATGGACCGCGGGAATCATGGTGGCCACTACCGGGGTGTTGTTGAGGAAGCCGCTCAGCAACGCGACAGGGAATGCGATGCGGGCCTGGGCCGAGCGCACCGTACGAGGCGATCTGAGCAGGTGATGGACAACCAGGTCCACCCCACCGGAATGGTGAATGCCCGCCGCCACCACGAACATGGCAACCACCGTGATCAATCCACTGTTACTGAATCCGGCAAGGGCCTGATCGGCGCTGATAATGCCGCTGGCACTGAGAACGATGAGTACACCCAGCATGACGAGATGCGGGCCGAACCGCCCGACACTCATCAATAACAACGCCACACCCGTAAGGCTTAATGCAAACCAGCCCTGCCAATCCATCTGGTGGTCCTTTGGATAAAAGGGGCAGGATAACGAGTTTGCCGAATACTTAGAAAGAATAAAGGATGCTGTTTAAAGCACCAGAAGAAATATGGGGCTGTTCAGACTTCGATATCCGCCATATTTCCGTAAGTCTCCAGCCAGGTGCGGCGGTCAGACGCCCGCTTTTTACCCAGCAGCATGTCCATGCGGCTGTCGGTATCGTCGCCGTCTTCAATGGTCAGCATCACCAGCCGGCGGGTATCCGGCGCCATTGTCGTCTCCCGCAACTGGAGCGGATTCATCTCGCCCAGGCCCTTGAAACGGGTAACGGAAATCTTGCCGCGACGGTTTTCGGCCGCCAGCCGGTCGATAATGCCCTGCTTTTCGTGCTCATCAAGGGCGTAAAAAGTTTCCTTTCCCAAATCAACACGATACAGCGGGGGCATGGCAACAAATACGTGGCCGGCAGCAACCACCGGTCGGAAATGCTTGACGAACAACGCGCACAACAGGGTGGCGATGTGTAGGCCATCGGAGTCAGCGTCCGCCAGGATGCAGATCTTGTTGTAACGCAGGCCTTCCAGTTTGTCGGAGCCAGGATCTACCCCAATGGCAACGGCAATGTCATGGACTTCCTGGGAAGCAAGAATTTCGCTGGAGTCCACTTCCCAGGTGTTGAGGATCTTGCCTCGCAGGGGCATGACCGCCTGAAATTCACGGTCACGAGCCTGTTTCGCGGAGCCGCCGGCGGAGTCACCCTCAACCAGAAAGAGTTCCGAGCGGTTGGTGTCGCTGCCGGAACAATCCGCCAGTTTTCCGGGCAAAGCCGGACCGGATGTGACCTTTTTGCGGGCCACTTTCTTGCTGGCCCTGAGACGACGCTGGGCATTGCTGATGAACAATTCAGCGAGTGCTTCAGCAATGTCCGTGTGCTGATTCAGCCACAGACTGAACGCGTCCTTCACCACACCGGAAATAAACGCGGCGGCTTCCCGGGAGGACAACCGTTCCTTTGTCTGGCCGGAAAACTGGGGTTCCTGCATCTTGAACGACAACACATAGGCGCAGCGTTCCCAGATGTCTTCAGGAGACAACTTGACGCCCCGGGGCAACAGGTTACGGAACTCACAGAACTCCCTCATGGCCTCCAGCAGGCCGGTACGCAGGCCGTTCACGTGGGTGCCGCCCTGGGCGGTCGGAATCAGGTTAACGTAACTCTCCATAACCGCTTCGCCACCTTCCGGCAACCACTGGAACGCCCAGTCCACCGCTTCCTTGTTGCCGGAAAAGCTGCCCGTGAACGGCTCCAGCGGTACGGCTTCGATGTCGGCAAGCTCGGTGCGCAGGTAGTCCCGCAAACCGCCCTCGTAGCACCATTCATCTTTATCACCGGTGTGTTCCTGCAGGAAAGTGACGTTCAGGCCGGGACAGAGAACGGCCTTGGCGCGCAGGTTGTGGCGCAAACGGCTGACGGAAAATTTCGGGCTGTCGAAGTAGCTTGGGTCCGGGGTGAACTTCAATCGGGTACCGGTGTTCCGCTTGCCCACAGAGTCGACAACTGTTAGTTCCGTCTTCTTGTGGCCGTTGGCGAAGGTCATCCGGTGCAGTTGCCCATCACGCTTGATGGAAACCTCAAGGAGCGTCGACAGGGCGTTGACCACCGAGACACCCACCCCATGCAGGCCACCGGAAAAGTTGTAGTTACCCTGGGAGAATTTACCGCCGGCGTGGAGGCGGGTCAGAATCAGCTCCACACCCGGAACGCCATGTTCCTTGTGCATGTCGACCGGCATCCCGCGGCCGTCGTCTTCCACGCTCAGGGAACCATCGCTGTGCAGGACGACATCGATCCTGCGGGCGTGCCCCGCCAGGGCTTCGTCGACACTGTTATCAATGACTTCCTGGGCCAGATGGTTGGGCCGACTGGTATCGGTGTACATGCCTGGGCGTTTGCGGACAGGGTCCAGACCACTCAGAACTTCAATGGCATCGGCGTTGTACTGTTTCTGGCTCATGGGAAGGAAGCGACTCCACGGGTTTGTTATAAAACTGGCCCATAGCTTAGGGATTCGCAGGGAAAGATCAACGGTTGTTTTGTGCTGGTGTGGACCAGCACGACCCCGGCGCCGTTAACGCTGTCGCGAGAAACGCCCGAGGCCTCCCCCGGACACCCGCAACTGCTCCCACTCTGCGGGGCTGATGGCGATCACTGCACAGGGTGTGGTCAACGCCTGGGTTACCATGGCGTCTGCCGCCGGCCGCCTGACCTTGAGCGCCAACTCCAGAACATCGTCTACGATCTCGGACGACGTCAGTGTCAGGCCGTAGCCGCCAGTGGTTTTCTGCCCCAGCCCCACCAACACCAGATGTTCCTCCTTGAAATCAATGGCGCGAAGCATGCTCAGCGCCAGGTTTCCGGAGGGCAGTTGGGCAAGCTTGTCCAGATCTCCGGCACTGGACACATAGACCAGTCCCGGCGCCGTAAGCCCACAGTGATCGGACTCAGTGACCTGTCTCGCCAGAGGCGCACCATCAGCGGTCGCCGAGCGATTGATCGCACAGCCTGTGATCAGACTGAGCACGAGTACACAGAGTGTTAGCAGCGTAAAACGACAGGTCAACGGGTACTCTCCACGTTGCGGATCGGCTCACCGCCAGTTTTTGACTTCGGGCCTGATTTCAGGCGATACCCCTCAAAGCCCACTCTGGGCAGACCCAGGGAGGTAATGGTGGGCCGACGAAAACTGGTACTCAACCTTACCCCGCCTACCGGTTCTTCGCCAATAACGATTTTTTCAGGTAACCCATTGACCGGATATTCGGCACAGGCCTCGCCGTTTTCACAAATCAGCCCGTTGTTGTCCATGTCGCTGCCGGCAACCAGGAAATACTCACCGGCCTCAACCTCGTCAAACGCAAATTCGTACCGCCCCCGGGAGGCGGAGACAACGGCCTGCTCAAGAGTATCGCGCTCGTCGTCCGCACTGACCAGCAATACATAGTGTCGGCCTGCGTTCCGTTCATCCGATGGACTACCCAGGCTGAGAGATACCGGAATCATAAGCGTTGCAGCAGGTGCGCCGTCTGCTTGATAGGTAATCACCAGCGTTGCCATGTAGCGCCCGTCACCCCCCAGTTGCGTAGGGTCTGCGGTCACTGTCAGTGACAACGGTCGCGCATCGCTGGGTTCACTCACATCAAGCCATGGCGCACCAGGGTCCACGTCTGTGATGGTGACGCTCTCGCCTTCGGGGTAGGTCGAAAATACCAGCTGTTCGCTGAGCACCGCAGCATTGAACTGTATGGCCGTGGGCGAGGAACCAAGAGTGATTGGGAAGTTGCCGTCCAGGGCCGCATCCATCGCCGCCAATGCGTTGATCTGTCCCGCTCCGTATTCAAACGCGGGCCCCACATCGTCCGTAAGGTCACCATTTACCAGGAAACTCTGAAATCCGGCAGGGGTAAGGGTCGGCACTTCCGCCTTCATCAGGGCGTAAACGCCCGCCACATGAGGTGCCGCCATTGAGGTGCCCTGCAGGCCAGCGTATCCCGGCTCGAATGAGCCCGTATCGTCGCGCCCCCAGGCGCTGACAATGACATCGGCCGTACCATCCTGATTGGCATCCCTGCTTGCATCACCACCCGGAGCAACCACGTCGACGGACTGGCCAACGTTGGAATACGAGGCACGCACACTTCCGCCGTCTACAGCCCCCACTCCGACAACGTTGGGATAGGCAGCGGGGTAGGTAGGCTCGTCCGTGCCCTGGTTGCCAGCAGCGGCAACAATCAGTTTGCCGTTGCCACCATTCCAGGCGGCGTCGATCGCCTGCTTGAGCGCGTTGCTTGGGCCAAGCCCACCGAGACTGAGATTAATCACATCTATTTCATTCCGGCCGGCTGCCCAGTTCAGGGCGTCAATCAGGTCAGCGGACGACCCTACACCGTCACGCCCGAGCACCCGTACCGGATAGATAGTGGCCCCCGGCGAAACCCCGACGACACCCTGGGTGTTATCAACGGCAGCGGCAATACCTGCCACATGGGTTCCGTGGAAATTACTGCTCCGGGCCTTGCCGTCACCCGGGTCGGCGGGGTTTGTGTCACGTTGGCCACTGTCCTCCCGATCAATATCCAGATCACCCGATACGTAATCCATGATCTGCCCTGGGATCAGTTGCACATTGGCGCTCAAGTCCGGATGCCAGTCGCCCGTCGCCGTCGGTGGCGAGCGGAATACGCCGGTATCCATGACCGCGATACCAATATCTGCACCCGCACTCGGTGCGGCCTGCCAGGCCAACGGCGTTTGAATCAGTCGCAGACTCCATTGGCGACTGTAGAGTGGATCATTGTCCGGGGACACTTGTTGGGAGGAATAGAGGTAGTTCGGCTCCGCCGATGTCACACCGGGCTGTTGCTGCAACTCCCTGACCCATTCCAGGGTTTCCTGACGCGCACTTTCTCGCTGCCCGGACGACATGGTTGCCAGGTTTCGTGGCCGGTCACGGCGCACCAGCCAGGCACCTCGACCCAGTTCCCTGCGCTGTGACGTCGCCATCGCTGCGATCACTGGCAGGTTCCCCGAGGCTGGCGCGAGGGTGACTACGGCTTCATCAATCATGAATGGCGGCGTCGAGTAGCTGGTGTTCATCACGCTGGCTGTTCCTTCACCTGCCAGCGACAGCACGTACCGAAATGGAATACCGCTGGTGGTACTGACTTCCACCAGGTAAGAGCCGGGCTCGAAAGTGTCGTCGAGCACCTCGACCAGCGGTCGCAGATCACCCGAAGCAGACTGAGACGCCACTTCCACAACGGTTCCCGCCTGCTGTTTCAGTATCCGAAGAGAACGCTCCGGCGCCGCTGCGCCAGCGGGCAGGAGATCCTCCGGAGAACTGAACACCTGAAAAGAGACGCGGTCTCCGGGTGACAGGTCTACGGCGTAGACATCAACGGCATCTTCAAAGTACTGGAAAAAATTTGCGTAGGTATCGGAGCCAGAACTCAGATAGCCACCCACCGTTGCGCCCGGCGGCAGAGTCTGGGCAGACACGGCCGTGTTATTGGCGGTGGCAAGGTCAACACGACGATCATCTGCGGTATCGGAGTCCACCCGTGTACCGCTCTCGATGTCAATCACCCCACTCAGATCGGGTTGCGCCTCACTGCTACCACCGGATCCACCACCGCCGCAGCCTGCGAACAGCAATGTAAACGAGATCAAACCAGCAGTAACAGGAACAGTCCGAATCATAATGGGCTCACAAGGACGACAACTTAGAAGTGCGAGAACGACACCATATGCTTTCAGTATGGTACTCATTAAACGCCTATGAAACCGATTACGTTCCAAACCCATAATCAGATGCAAAAAACCGCCTGCAGGTTACCCCACAGGCGGTTTCGCGTCGGTGTCTCCGAGGCTCTATATCTACAGTGCGTAGAAAAACAGAGGCACGAACGCCGCCGTCAGCAATGTCGGTCCCATCACCACCAGTGGCAGCAACAGTCTCTCATAGCGATGCCAGAACGAACCCGTGCGCTCAGCGGCCAACACCTCGGTTTCACCTACCACCTGCCGTGTCAGCAGATGGTTCAGTGCCACCGGCGGGCTCAGGTAGCCCAGTTCAAACGCCACCAGGCACACGATCCAGAAGTGCAGCGGGTCGATACCCAACTGGATGGCGGGCTGCGCGATGGTGGCCGACACCAGGATGACCGCGCCGAACGGGTCCATCACCATGCCGATAATGGTGAGCATAACCACAATCACCAACATGGCGATCCAGGGGCTGGTCAGGTTTTCCGGGAACAATGCGTGCACCACATCGGAACGTTCCAGGATGCCCCCGAGACAGATAGAGAAACCAATCAGCGCCAGCAGCGCGCCGATGTGTACGGCAGAGTCACTGGCGGCCGCCGTTGTGCGCATACAAAAAGCACGCACCCGGGATTGGCCCTGTTCGTTGGGATCCTTGCCCGAATCGAGATAGACCAGCGCCAGCATCACCAGCGGCAGGATCATCGGCGCGCTGTACTCATTGAATCCCAAACCGAGAATGACCCAGATGGCCAGGATAACCACCGCGGTAACGATGGCATAAGGCACCAGGGGGCGAAGCTGCGCCAGCGATTTACGGAATGCCCCCGGAGCCGGGCGAGGCTTCCAGTTGCCCTGGGTTTTACAGACAACCACAGAGAACAGGGTGGCCGACATAATAAACACCCAGAAACCCCAGCCGTACATTTCGGAGGTGGTCACTTCCTTGTTCAGCGCCGCCACAACCACGATCAGCAAACAGGGATTAAGAACCACCCCCAAGCTGCCGGACATGGCCGTGGTAGCCAGCGATAGCTGTCGCCCTGCTCCACTCTTGCGCATTTCATCGTAGACGACACCACCCACGGCCAGGATGAAAATCCCCGAGGCGCCAGTAAACGCAGTGGGGAAAGCGGTCGCGAATATCATCACCGAGGCCAGCATGGGCGCGGGCAGATGGTAAGGTTTGATGACGTTCAACAGCAGGTCCGGAATGCGAGTCTGCTTCAGCGCCATGCCCACAAGCACATAGAGCCCGATGTTGATAAACATCGATGACAGGTTGGTCATCATACCGAAATAGATCGCCAGGCCGGACGAGTAGCCGTCCACGAAGAAGAAATAACTCATCGCGATCAGGCCCATTGCGCAATACAGCGGCAGTACCAGGCCGGAGGACGCCGCCAGTGATCCTGGCCTCATTCGAGACGGCACCGACACAAACCGCATCAGGTTAATCACCATGAACAGCCCGAAGACTGCCGCCCAGGCGTATTGCAGCAACGCGGTGCCTTCCGAGCCCGGCGAAGAGGATAACTTACCCACGTAAGAGAACAGGGAGTACACCATCAGGCCATTGACCACAAACTGCATGCCCTGGCTCAGACGCCACTCTGACCGGTTGCGCGGCAATCGCAGGGCTATGTGATCGGCGTCGAAGGCCGAAATCGCCGCAGCCATGGCAAACATGGCGATAAACAGGAACTTGGTGAGCTCGATATTATCCAGCAGGAAATCCGCAAAGCCCTGTTCAACCGCCTTGTAAACTGCCAACGCCTCGGTGGCATGCTCCTGGTTTTCTTCATAGAGGCGATGCTTCTGCTGGCAGAGTGCCAGGTTTTTTTCCAGGGACTTGCGGATCGCATCCGGGTCCGGCGGCGAGCTGAAAAGATCGTCCGGATCTGGCTCGTAGGCCTCGACACGTTTCCTGACCTCTGCATCCACATCCATGGACAACGTGCAGGTCGGCTCCGTGGCGTCCGGGTCCAGCAGGTAGTAGTTCGGCCAGGTCTGCTCCCCCACCCACAGCATGCGCGAGTGGAGTGAGTTTCCCATACCCAGAAGAAGCGTAAAGATAAGGAGCAGCAGGAGGATAACCCCGTGCAATCGATGCACGGGGTACAGCGTTTTCGGGCCTGCCGCTGATAATGCTCGCCAGTTCATGGAGGGTCAGCCTTTATTATTCGCGGTCAGGCGCTGTGCACTCGGAGGCACCGGGATTGCTGGAGCAACGGATTTTGCTGAGCAGGCTCATCATCTTCGGGTGATAGACCTTATTGGCACCATCGGTTCCATCCCGAAGCTGCAGGCGGTTTTCCCGAAACATCTCCTGATAGCCTTCGATGTCAGCATCGGGAATACGGATCCACTTTTCCTCCGGAATGGCGGACTCCTGCCGCTGAATCAGGTCCATGGCCTGGCCGTACATCCCCCAGGCAACTTCACGGGACTTCTGAGCCGTGTCGTCGTCGAGCACATCGTCTCGGGCAATGACCTGGATGGTCAGTTGCGCCAGCGGATAATCAACGATGCCACCGTCTTCACCAATGCCCTTGTAGAGTTCCAGAGCTTCGTAGGCAAACGCCGGTGCGTAAGCCGTATCCACCGAGCCATTGTTGAACTTGCCGGCAAAGTTGGTGATGTCGGAGGGTACAACCGTCGCTTTCACATGGTTAACCATGTGGATGGCGTCCTTCTGGTAATCCAGTGTGGCCATGCGCTTGCCGGCCAGTTCACCAGCGGTATCAATGCTACGGTCATTGACGAACAGGTAGCCTGCACCCGCCGGAACAATGCCCAGCACCTCATAGTCGCCCTGTTTCATCAAGGGCGCTGCCTTGGCCTGCGCAAGCGTGGCGAGGGTTGTTTTCAGATCGTCATAGGTCGGGATCGCGCCAACGGCGCTGATGCTGCCGGTAAATCGGTTGAACGGGCGGGTCCGAAGATCCGTAGCGGCGACGGCGTCGCATTGTCCGGAATTGAAATCACCCACGGCAACCCCTTCGTCAGTGTAGGGGCGCAGTTCAAAATCAACCCCATGGGCTTTCATTTCCAGCGCATAGTCTTTGACCATGTTGTACATATCACCGTTTGCGCCGATCACATCGAAAACGCACATCGTCACAGACTGTGCGGCGGCCATCGGAGCAACTGCAGCAAAAGAAAGGGCAGCAAGGGATTTACGGATCATGAATGACCTCCGGGTCTTTCTTGTGTTTGTAGGTAATTACAGTGAGTCGGGGGCCTGCTTAGAGCAGGCCGTCCAGATCCATGGTTTCAGGCTCTTCGAGCCGTTCCGGGCTCAGTCTTCCGAAATAGGTACGGGGCGTGCGGTAGCCGTAGTTCGCTGTCCAATGCTTATCGGACGAGAACTGAATGACGTCTCGGGCGATCTCGTCTACCAGGCGATACTCAGCCCATACTTTGATCTCTCCATCCGCCTCGGCGAACCGCGCGATGACATCCTTGAGCACCTCCGGGCGACCAAACGTCTCTGCAGCCACGGCCTCAAGAGCCATGGACGCCCGTATACCCGATTCAACCCCCAGGCGGGAGCTATCCTCAAGCACTTCCCAAGGATCCGGAGACAGGCTTGGTCGGGTGTCCGGCAACAGCAACCACACCATGCCGCGTATGGCATTCGGTAAACCGCCCCATTTTTCGTTATCCAGGCATTCGGCGGCACGCTCCGCCCGGGGCGCAATATTGCGGGGAACCCCTGCCATGGCACCGGAGTTGGCGTCGTTCACGATGGCCTGCATGCCGGTCAGCAGGCCCAGCAGGAAAGTCAGCTCCTCCTGGTCATCGAACAGGAACGGACACTCGAATTCCTTTGCGGCCGGGTCAAAGTCATAGGCCGCCATGGCGCGCTGATAGGCGACATAGCGACGCTTGGCGGTTCGGGCATTCAGCCGCTTTGCTTTCTCCCGCGCGTCTTTTGCGGCAGGTACATCACCGGCAAAGTCAGCGCGCAGGTATTCCAGTTCCGCTTCCCATGCCTTGTATTCAGAGCAGTTCGCGGCCAGCAGCATCAACAGGGAACCGGTGCTCTCAGGCGCCTCGGTCACGCGGGAAAACGAGTACAACAGCGGGTCAACGCCCTCACCCAACGCACAGGCCATTTGCGGATCGGACATCTGCATGACGTAAGGGGTTGCTTCCCCCTCGGAGTAATTGGAGAGCACCACACCCGTTGTAGTGTAGATGGGGTTGGCCGAGCAACCGGCCAAAAACGTCACCACAAGAAGAAGCAGGTGACGGCTGCGAACGTTGAGGGCATGCCCAAAGGAATTCACCAGTGAGGAGTTCATAGTTCGTCCTGTTTGCATTGTTTTTATAGGTCGGGGGCGATCGCAATCACTGTCCCGTTCATCTTTGACGAGGGCAAGAATGCGTTGAATCTTGTCAGACAAAAATGGCTGGATTGCCGATTTGGTTATGCCGATCAGGCCAATGGCCCACATAGACGAGAGGAAATTATCTTTTAATTTCTTTAAAACAATAAGTTATGCAAAAAATTACAATTGAGACATTTGTACCACCATCGGCATTTAACGCCGGGTTATCCGATTCAGGGCGTCGTTAAACCCATCATTGCAACCACCTGCGCCGTCAAATCATCCAGGGTCAGGCCACCATCAGGCCGATACCATGTCACTGTCCAACTCAGGGCGCCCGTGAGCATACGGCGCACCACAAAGGGATCTGCCGCCAGCACGCCGTCCTGACGCAAGGTCTCCAGCACATCCAACCACAACTGCTCGTAGATATCCCGAAGCTCAAGGACGTAAGCCTGGGATTCCTCGGACAGGCTACGCCACTCGAACACCAGCACTGCCATGGCCTCCCCGGTCTGCCCGTTGATGGACTCCAGTTCAGCGCGAATCAGCGCCTGCAACTTGTCACGATGGGTACTGGCCGCATCCACCGCAGCCTGCATCAGGGCTGTGTTGAGACGAATGGTCTCCACCATGACGGCCTTGAGGATTTCTTCCTTGGTGCGGAAGTGGTGGAACAGGCTACCGGACTGAATGCCAACGGCGGCGGCCAGATCCCTGACGGTGGTCCGCTCATAACCCTTGTCACGAAACAGCTTTGCGGCCTCGTGGAGAAGCCGGCCACGGGCTCCGGCGGGATCGGAAACCAGGTTGTCGGCAACCAGTGAGCGCAGGATAGAGTCTTGATTCACAGTGTTTTCCAGCCAGGGAACAGAAGAGCGCCCATTCTATCCCGAATTTGCCTGTTTACAAACCAAGCGCTTGCTTGGTATCGTCAACCGCATGATAGACAATCTCCGCTAAAAGCGGCCCTGTAAGGGTCTCTGAAAGCACTTTGCGGCTTCCGTTAACAAGGTGAAGACATGCCAGATTCCGACATCTCCAGGCCACAAACCGTCCGTATTGGCTGCTCTGCCGCCTTCTGGGGCGACACCGAAACGGCTGCCGCCCAACTGGTCCACAAGGGCAATATTGATTACCTGGTGGCGGACTACCTGGCGGAAATCACCATGTCCATCATGGCGGGGCAGAAGATGAAGGACCCAAGCCAGGGTTACGCCCGCGACTTCGTACAAACGGTGATGGGCCCCTTGCTGGGTGAGATCAAACAGAAAGGCATCCGGGTATTGGCGAACGCCGGTGGCGTCAATCCCGTCGCCTGCCGCGATGCCCTGCAGGCTTTGTGCGAAAAAGCGGGGTTGGATATGAAGATCGCCCTGGTGCTGGGTGATGACCTTCTGCCGAAAAAGAAGCAACTGGCCGATGCCGGCATCACCGAGATGACCACCGCACAGCCAATGCCGCCGATGCTGGTCAGCCTGAACGCCTACTTGGGCGCTCCGGGATTGGTCGCAGCACTGGAACAGGGTGCGGACATGGTTATCACCGGCCGGGTTGCCGACAGCGCCCTGGTGCTGGCGCCTCTGGTGCATGAATTTGGCTGGCGCTGGAGCGATTACGACCGACTTGCCCAGGGCAGCCTGGCCGGGCACTTACTGGAATGCGGCGCGCAATCCACGGGCGGTAACTTTACCGACTGGGAAGATGTAGCCGAGGGTTATGCCGATATGGGCTTTCCGATTGCAGAAGTCTCCGCCACCGGGGATTTCATCATGACCAAGCCGCAAGGTACCGGGGGCAAAGTGTCCCGGGGCACGGTGGCGGAACAGTTGGTCTATGAAATCGGCGACCCGAGAGCTTACCTGCTGCCGGATGTGACCTGTGATTTTACCGGGGTCTCCCTTGAGGAAGTGGCAACGGACGAGGTTCGGGTTTCTGGCGCCAAGGGGCTTCCCCCCACGGACAGCTATAAGGTGTCCGGCACCTGGCCGGACGGTTTCAAGTGCACGGTAACCTTCTTGTTGGCAGGCATGGATGCGAAAGCCAAGGCCCGGACAGTCGCCGAGGCGATCCTGGCCAAAACCTCGCGGATGTTCAGTGAGCGGGGCTTGCCGGACTACACGGAAACCAGCATCGAACTATTAGGCACCGAGGCCACCTACGGCGCTCAGGGGCGTATGGGAGAGTGTCGGGAGGTGGTAGTGAAGATCAGCACGGCCCACCTCAAGAAGGAAGCGCTGGTGCTGTTTTCCCGGGAAATCGCCCAAGCGGCGACAGGGATGGCACCTGGGATTACGGGCATTGTGGGTGGACGGCCGACGGTGTGGCCGAAGATTCGGTTGTATTCGTGCCTGGTTCCGAAAACGGAGGTGTCCGTTGCCGTGGATCTTGGTGGCGACAAGCAGACGGTAGACGTGGCTACTGACGGCGGGTTCGAGCCAAGCCAGCTGATTGAGCAGTCTGCCAGTGCGGCCGCTCCGGCCACGGATACCACGGTGCCTTTGATTCAACTGGCCTGGGCGCGCAGTGGTGACAAGGGGGATCACACCAATATCGGGGTGATTGCCCGCAAGGCGGAGTTTGTGCCGTTTATTGAGGCGGCGTTGACGGAGTTGGCTGTGGCGGAATGGATGGCCCATACGCTACACCCTGAGCATGGTCGGGTGACCCGTTGGGCGTTGCCGGGGTTTCAGGCCTTTAATTTCCTGTTGGAGCACAGTCTTGGCGGCGGGGGCGTTGCCAGCTTGCGGATTGATCCGCAGGGGAAGGCGTTTGCCCAGCAGTTGCTTGAGTTCCCTGTTCCGGTTCGTGCTGAACTGCTTGATTGATTTTACATTGGTGCATGCACTCTGGTGGGAGGATATGTCCGGGACACGCGGTGAATACGTCCCTGTACGCTCGACAAAAACATCCATGTTTTTGACGGTCCCGGACATATCCTCCCACCAGAGCGCCCGAACATTTGAAAAGGTCCTCTTGTTATGAGCTATCAGTCTGTTTTTCACCCGAATCTCTTTCGGGATCAGGTTTTTATCGTTACCGGGGGTGGTTCCGGAATTGGGCGTTGTACCGCTCATGAACTCGCCGCGCTTGGGGCTCGGGTTGCGCTCGTTGGGCGGAAGGCTGAGAAGGTTGAGGCGGTGAAAGCCGAGATTACTGAGGACGGTGGTATTGCTTCCACTCACGTGTGCGACATCCGTGAGGAAGAGTCTGTAAAGGCGACCGTCACGGCCATCATTGAGGAACATGGCGGGCTGAACGGCGTCGTGAATAACGCCGGGGGTCAGTTTCCGTCGCCGCTGGCAAATATCAACCAGAAAGGTTGGGAGACGGTGGTTCGCACGAATCTTACTGGTGGCTTTCTCATTGCCCGTGAAGCCTACAATCAGCTGTTGTCAAAAACCGGCGGCGCCATCGTGAACATTGTGGCGGACATGTGGGGCGGCATGCCTGGCATGGGGCATTCCGGCGCTGCACGAGCGGGGATGGTGAATTTTACCCAGACCGCTGCAGTTGAGTGGGGTTGCTCCGGGGTTCGGGTGAACGCTGTGGCACCGGGCTGGATTGCCTCCAGTGGGATGGATAACTATCCCGAACATATGAAGCAGTGGATTCGTAGCCTCGGGGATAACGTGCCTCTTAAGCGAATGGGGACGGAGTCCGAGGTCAGTGCAGCGATTTGTTTTCTGTTGAGCCCGGCGGCGGCGTTTATCAGTGGGGATTGCCTGCGAATTGACGGTGCCGCGTCCCAGGGGGGCCGGGTTTGGCCGTTCCCGAAAGCGAAGAACAATGAGCCCTTTAATGGGTTCCACCGGGCAGTCACGCCAAAAGTGTTGAGTGACGACTGAGGAGAATTCGATGCAGGTACTGGAGTCCACCGTAAATCCCCAGTCGGATGACTTTCGCGCAAACGCGGAGGTGATGGAGGCGCACATTGCCACCTTCCGCGATGTGGAGCAGAAGGTTCTTGATCTGGCGGAAGCGGCGCGGGAGAAGTTCATCAAGCGCGGGAAACTGTTGCCCCGTGACCGAATCAATCGCCTGCTGGATCGTGGTACGCCGTTCCTCGAGCTGTGCTCCCTGGCCGGCTACAAGATGCATGACGACAAGGACGGCAGCCTGTCCGGTGGCGGCATTATTGCCGGCATTGGCACGGTTAGCGGTGTTCGCTGCCTGGTGGTGGCCAGCAACAGCGCCATCAAGGGCGGCACCATTACGCCGGCGGGGCTGGACAAGACCCTGCGGCTGCAACAAATTGCCATGGAGAACAAGCTGCCAGTGGTGTCGCTGTCTGAAAGCGGCGGCGCCAACCTGAACTACGCCACGGACATTTTCGTGCTGGGCGCTCGCGGTTTCGCCAATCAGGCACGCATGTCCGCCGCTGGCATTCCGCAGGTTACGGTGGTTCATGGCAATGCGACCGCCGGCGGTGCCTATCAGCCGGGGCTGTCGGACTATGTGATTGTGGTTCGCGAACAGGCCAAGATGTTCCTGGCGGGCCCTCCCCTGCTGAAAGCGGCCACCGGCGAAGTCGCTACCGATGAAGAACTCGGCGGCGCGCAGATGCATGCAGAAGTGGCCGGCACGGCGGAATACTTGGCCGAGGACGACGCCGACGGCATTCGCCACGCCCGCAATGTGCTCGAAGCCCTGCCCTGGAACGAGCAGTTGCCCCCGTCGCGGGAGCCGGAATGGGAAGAGCCGCTCTACCCAGCCGAAGAGTTGCTGGGCGTTATTCCCAGCGACGCCAAGAAGCCTTATGACGTGCGTGAAATCCTCGCCCGCATAGCCGATGGCTCGAAGTTCATGGATTTCAAGAACGGCTACGACGACCAGACCGTGTGCGGCACCATCCGCATTGAAGGCCACTCGGTGGGCATCATCGGCAACAACGGCCCGATCACGCCTGCCGGCGCTACCAAGGCAGCGCAGTTTATCCAGCTCTGCGACCAGGCGGGCACGCCGTTGCTGTTCCTGCATAACACCACGGGGTTCATGGTCGGCACCCATTCGGAACAGAACGGCATCATCAAACACGGCTCAAAGATGATCCAGGCGGTGGCGAATTGCCGGGTGCCCAAGGTCGCAATTGTGATCGGCGGTTCCTATGGTGCAGGTAACTACGCGATGTGTGGCCGCGGCCTGGACCCACGCTTCATCTTCGCCTGGCCCAACAGCCGCACAGCGGTCATGGGCCCTGCGCAGGCAGGCAAGGTGATGCGCATTGTGGCCGAGGACAAACAGCGCCGGGGCGGCCTGGAACCAGATCCGAAAACGCTGGATTTCCTGGAGCAGGCTACGGCCAAGAAACTGGAAGACGGCTCTACAGCTCTGTTCGGTACGGCTCGATTGTGGGACGACGGGCTTATTGATCCGCGGCATACCCGGCGGGTTCTGGCGTTGGTGCTTTCGGTTTGTCGGGAGTCTGAGGTTCGGCAGTTGCGGCCTAATTCTTTTGGCGTTGCCCGCCTCTAGGAGAGCTTAGTGATGGTGGTTGACCCCGGAGCGGCAGGCCTCCCAAAAACCGCCCTGCAGGAAGCAACGAATTTATAGACAAAGCGGCTGTGTGGGCGGGCCTTCAGAAACCGTGCGGAGCCATGGATGGCGGAGCCCGAGCGTCACATGGATGTGCCGAAGGAGCGTGTTTCTGAAGGCCCGCCTACACAGCCGCCACCCAAGCTAGAGAACGTGCACCACTACCACTTAGGCACGAACTAACATCAGGAGAACAAAAACGTGAAATTCACAGCCGAACACGAAGCCCTCAGAAAAACCGTCCGCGATTTCGTGGAGAAGGAAATCAATCCCCACTGCGACGAATGGGAAGAAGCCGGCGAGTTCCCGATTCACGATATCTTCAAGAAGCTCGGCAACCTGGGCTTGCTGGGCATTCAGAAGCCGGAAGAGTATGGCGGCATGGGGCTGGATTACAGCTACAACCTGGTGGCCGCCGAAGAACTCGGCACTGCCCATTGCGGCGGTGTGCCGCTGGCAATAGGTGTGCAGACAGATATGTGCACCCCTGCCATTTCACGCTTTGGCTCCGACGAACTCAAACGGACCTTCCTTGCCCCGGCCATTGCCGGCGATATGGTGGGCTGTATCGGCGTCAGCGAAGTCGCCGCCGGTTCTGATGTGGCGGGGATGAAAACCACCGCAAAACAGGACGGCGATGACTACGTCATCAACGGCTCCAAGATGTGGATCACCAACAGCCCCAAAGCCGACTTCATCTGCCTGCTGGCCAACACCTCCGACGACAAGCCCCACAAGAACAAATCGCTCATCGTTGTGCCCATGAACACGCCGGGCATTTCCTTCAGCCCGCATTTGAACAAGCTGGGCATGCGCTCTTCCGAAACCGCGCAGATTTTTTTTGACGATGTGCGAGTGCCGCAGCGCTATCGCATCGGTGCGGAAGGCACCGGGTTCATGATGCAGATGCTGCAGTTCCAGGAAGAACGGATGTGGGGCGCGGCCAACGTGATCAAGGCGCTGGAACTCTGTATCAACAAGACCATTGAATACTGCCGCGAGCGCAAAACGTTCGGGCAGCCGTTGATCAACAACCAGGTGATTCACTTCCGCCTGGCAGAGCTGCAAACCGAGGTGGAAGCCCTGCGTGCCCTCACCTATCAGGCCTGTGAGCTGCATGTGGAAGGCAAGGATGTGACCAAGCTGGCGTCAATGGCCAAGCTGAAGGCTGGCCGGCTTGGGCGTGAGGTGACGGACAGTTGCCTGCAGTATTGGGGGGGCAATGGTTACATGTGGGAGAACCCCCTGTCCCGTGCGTTCCGGGATGTGCGGCTGGTGTCGATTGGCGGCGGTGCTGACGAAATCATGTTGGGGATTATCTGCAAGATGATGGGGACTTTGCCTGGTAAGCAGCGGGACTGATTTTTTGGATTTTGGCATTGGGGGAAGGACTGGCAGGCAGGAAGGTAGGGCCGTTTCGAGACACGCTGTGAATACGTCCATGTACGCTCGACAAAAACATCCATGTTTTTGACGGTCCCGAAACGGCCCTACCTTCCTGCCAACCAGCCCCCAGACAACGGTATTGGAGTCATGTCTATGGAAAATTTACCTCACTGCGAAACGCTAGTTCTGGAGAAACAGGGGCCTGCCCTTCACGTCACCATCAACCGGCCGGACGTTCGGAACGCCATGAGCCTGCAGATGGTGGCGGAACTGTCGACGGTGTTCAGTCAGGTTGAGAACGACGCCAGCATTCGTGCCGTGGTGATTCGCGGAGCCGGTGGCCACTTTTGCGCCGGCGGGGATATCAAGGACATGGCCGGTGCCCGGGGGCAGAAGCCTTCCGAGGGTGAGGAAGATCCTTTCTACCGGCTGAACCGGGCGTTCGGCCAGATGATTCAACAGGTGAACGAGTCGTCGAAGGTGGTGATTGCAGTCACCGAGGGTGCGGTGATGGGCGGCGGTTTTGGATTGGCCTGTGTGTCGGATGTGGCGATTGCCGGGCCGACAGCCAAGTTTGGTATGCCGGAGACGACCCTGGGAGTCATTCCCGCGCAGATTGCGCCGTTTGTGGTGGAGCGCATCGGGCTGACGCAGGCGCGTCGGTTGGCGTTGCTGGGGCTGCGAGTGGACGCGGATGAGGCGTGCCGGCTGGGGATTGTTCACCAGGTGGCGGAGTCTGAAGTTGAGATTGATGAGTTGCTCGGCCATGCGGTTGACCGGGTACAGCAGTGCGCGCCGAATGCGACGGCCCAGACCAAGGCGTTGTTGCACCGCGTTGGTCACGAGTCGATGAGTGGGCTTCTGGACAGTGCTGCCGGGAAGTTTGCCGAGGCGATTCGCAGTGACGAGGGTTCCGAGGGGACTCTTGCGTTTATGCAGAAACGGCCGGCTTCTTGGGCCAAGTCAGACTGATGGTGGAGGGTCGGGATTGATCCGGCTTTCCGGGACACGCGGTGAATACGTCCCTGTACGCTCGACAAAAACATCCATGTTTTTGACGGTCCCGGAAAGCCGGATCAACCCCGACCCCAGACACCGTGCAAAACGCTCATAAAAAAAGACATGCAATTACAACAGTTGGAAGGAGCTTTGGTGGGAGGGAGGCCCTGGTTCAGGACCCTAAAAAACATGGATGTTTTTTAGGAGCCTACATGGACGTATTCACGGCGTGTCCTGAACCAGGGCCTCCCTCCCACCAAAGCGGATAACCACCCAACCATGAGACCAGCAAAAATGCTAAAAAAGCTCCTGATAGCGAACCGAGGCGAAATCGCCGTACGGGTGATCAAAACCGCGAAGTCGCTGGGATACCGGACGGTGGCAGTGTATTCCGAGGCAGACGCCAAGGCCCTGCACGTGGAATTGGCCGACGAGGCGGTGTGTATCGGACTGGCTCAGGTATCGGCGTCGTATTTGAACGCAGAGGCGATTATTGAGGCGGCGCGGAAAACCGGGGCGGATTGTGTGCATCCGGGGTATGGGTTCCTGTCGGAGAATTCCGGGTTTGCCAGGGCCTGCAAAGACGCCGGCCTGGTGTTTGTCGGGCCACCGGAGGCGGCTATTGAGCTGATGGGCAGTAAGCGGCGATCGAAGATTGCCATGCAGGAAGCCGGTGTGCCGGTGGTGCCGGGGTTCGAGGGCGACAATGCCAGCGACGAAGAACTCATCAACGCCGCCGAAAATATCGGCTACCCATTGATGATCAAGGCCTCTGCCGGCGGGGGTGGCCGTGGTATGCGTCTGGTGGAAAAGGCAGCGGAACTGGCCGATAACATTCAGCGGGCTCGCTCCGAAGCCAAGCAGGCCTTTGGCGATGGTGAGCTGATTCTGGAGAAGGCGGTTATTGAACCCCGCCATATCGAAATCCAGATATTTGCAGACCAACACGGTAACGCGGTGTATCTCGGTGAACGGGACTGTTCAGTTCAGCGGCGCCATCAGAAAGTCATCGAAGAGGCACCCTCTCCGTTTGTAACACCCGAACTGCGCCAGGCCATGGGCGAAGCTGCCGTGAAGGCGGCGCTGGCCTGTGACTATGAAGGTGCTGGTACGGTCGAGTTCCTCGCCGACAAGGACCGCAACTTCTACTTCCTGGAAATGAACACCCGCCTGCAGGTGGAGCACCCTGTGACCGAACTGATCACCGGTCAGGATCTGGTGGCCTGGCAGCTTTCCGTGGCCGAGGGCCTGGCGCTGCCACTAACACAGGACCAGATCCAGCTGAACGGCCATGCCATTGAAGTGCGCCTTTACGCAGAAGACCCAGCCAACGGCTTCACACCGCAAACCGGGCAGCTGCACCAGTTCCAGCCTGCGGAAGGCGAAGGTTTGCGGTTTGATACCGGCGTGCGCTCCGGGGACTCGATTACGCCTCACTATGATCCCATGCTGGCCAAGGTGATCGCCTGGGGGGCCAATCGCAACGAAGCCCGTCGTCGACTGCTCAGGGCGCTGGAAGACACCACTGTATTCGGTGTGACCACCAACCGTTATTTCCTGAGCCGCATCATCGCGGACGACACCTTCGGCGAAGGCGAGGCCACCACCGCCTTCCTGCAACAGGCGTTCAGAGACGATCCATCCCTGGCACCAAAAGACATCAGCATCCGCGAGCTTGCGTTGGCGGCCTGCGTGTTCAGCCATGGCAATTCAGGCCGTCCTGACGTTCGGGCCGACCTCAATAATGCCTGGAGCAACGCACCGTCGACTGTCAGTCCGATGAAACTGGATACCGGCGATAAAACCCTGGAACTGCTGGTCCGCCGCGCCGGCAATCATGTCACCGTGACCCTGGGCGAAGAGCAATACGAGCTCGACCTTGAAAGCATGGGCGATGGCCTGTTATGCATTATCGACAACGGCGTTCGTCAGCGATGCCAATATCACTGCCAGGGCAATCACCTATATTTGCAGGCGTTCGGGCAGGCACTGGCAGTGCGTGACGTGACCCACCAGCCGGCCAGCGGTGCCGCCGCCAGCGGCAGTGGCCGTATCAAGGCCACCATGGACGGCGCCATTATTGATGTTCTGGTCCAGGCCGGCCAGGCGGTGAAACAGGGCGACACTCTGGTCATCCTGGAGGCCATGAAGATGGAGCATCCGGTAAAAGCCGACCGCGATGGCACGGTCGGCGAGATACTGGCCACCAAAGGCGACCAGGTAAAACGCAGCCAGTTACTGGTAGAGATCACTGCCACAGACGTCACCTCAGAGGAGGCCGGACAATGAGCACAATGAAGAACAGAACCGTTTTTATAACCGGAGGCAGCCGGGGTATCGGGCGAGCCATCGCCCTTGCCTGTGCCCGAGAAGGTGCCAATGTGGTGATCGGTGCAAAATCCGACGAACCGCATCCAAAGCTGCCGGGCACGATACACAGCGTGGCGGAGGAAATTCGACAGGCAGGTGGCCAGGCCCTGCCACTGGTGCTGGATGTGCGAGACGAAAAACTGGTGCGCCAGCGGATAGATGAAGCTGCGAACCATTTTGGCGGCATTGATGCGCTGGTAAACAACGCGGGCGCCATCAAACTGACCGGCGTCGAGAACCTGAAGGTCAGCCGGTACGACCTGATGCATCAGGTCAACGCTCGCGCCGTATTCCTCTGCAGTCAGGCGGCATTGCCCTGGCTGAAGGAGTCCGACCAGGCCCATATCCTGAGCCTGTCGCCGCCTTTGAATTTGGATACCCGGTGGTTCGCCCAGTATGGGCCCTACACCACCACCAAGTACGCCATGACCATGCTGAGCATGGGTATGGCCGAGGAGTTTCGGCGTTACGGGGTTTCAGTGAACACCCTGTGGCCTAAAACGTTAATCGCCACGGCCGCCATTGAGTTTGAAGTGGGCGGCCCGCAAATGATGGCCCAGGGCCGCAAGCCAGACATCATGGCGGACGCCGCACTGAGCGTCCTCAGCCGTCCTGCCGGGGCAATGACCGGTCAGTCCCTGATCGATGAGGACGTGCTCAGGGCCGACGGCGTAACGGATTTCGAACACTACCGGTACCAGCCAGGCGACAAGCCCCTGCTGCCGGACCTGTTTCTGGATTAACCCCGGAGCCATTCGTTGTCCGGGGGCAAAACAAACAACAACGTTTCACACTGACCCTGACGGATGACCCTATGACCCAGGACAACGTATCCCCACGTGACATTGCTCGCAGCCTGCCGGGCATACTCCGGCGATTTCCCGCCATTGCCAAGGGCTATTACTACTACTCGGTCAAAAACGAGAACAAGGACCTGACCCTTGGCACCCTGGTGGACCGCAACGCCGAAAAATACGGACACCGCCCGGCCATCCTGTTCGAAGACCGCAGCATTACCTGGCGGGAATTCAACGGTTGGGCCAACCGCATTGCCGGTTTCCTGAAGACAGAGGGCCTTATCCGGGGCGATACCATCGCCGTATTCCTGGAAAACCGCCCGGAGCTGCTCGCCGTGGTCGCCGGTGCCGCCAAGGTGGGCGTGGCCTGTGCCATGCTCAACACCTCCCAGAAGGGGCGCGTACTGGAACACAGCATCAATCTGGTCAGTCCTAAAATGGTCGTTGTGGGCGAGGAACTGGTGGAGGCCTTTGACGGCGTGAAAGCCGATATCAGGACCAGCCACCCCAACCCATTCCTGTTCCTGGCCGATACCAACACCACGAACATCTTCGGCGATGCACCGGAGGGCTATGTGAACATGGCGGCAACGGTCAGCGCCCATCGGAATACGGCCCCCAAGCCGGCCGATCCGCCCACTATGGGTGACACCGCCATCTACCTGTTCACCTCCGGCACCACTGGCTTACCCAAGGCGGCGCCGGGCAGCCACCGCAAGTTCATGAAAGCCTACGGCGGGTTCGGCATGATGTCCCTGGACATGAGACCGGACGATGTCCTTTACTGCACCCTTCCGCTGTACCACGGCACCGCCCTGCTGGTGTGCTGGGGATCCGTGATGGCCGGTGGCTCTGCCATTGCCCTGCGTCGAAAATTCTCCGCCAGCGCGTTCTGGGACGACGTGCGGTATTTCCAGGCAACCACTTTCGGCTACGTGGGCGAACTCTGCCGTTACCTGCTGAATCAGCCCCCCAGCGAACAGGACCGCAATCACAACCTCACCAAGATGATCGGCAACGGCCTGCGCCCGTCCATCTGGAAGGAGTTCAAGGGACGCTTTGGCATCGAAACCGTGGCGGAACTCTATGCCTCCAGCGAGGGCAACATCGCCTTCAGCAATTTCTTCAACCTGGACAACACCGTTGGCTTTTCCACCGCCCCCTACAAACTGGTCAAATTCCACGACGGCACCCGCGACCCGGTTCGGAACGACAGCGGATTCATGCAGGAAGTCGAAAAGGGCGAGCCGGGCCTGCTGATCGGCGAGATCACCAAGAAGTGGTCCTTCGAGGGTTATACCCAGAAAGAAGCCACGGAAAAATCGATCCTGCGGGACGCCTTCAAGAAAGGCGACCAGTGGTTCAACACCGGTGACGTGCTAAAAGAAATCGGCTGCGGACACCTGCAGTTCGTGGACCGCATGGGCGACACTTTCCGCTGGAAGGGCGAGAACGTATCCACCACAGAGGTGGAGAACATCATCGACGGTTCCAATATGGTGGAGGAAGCCATTGTCTATGGGGTGGAGATTCCGGGCACCAACGGCAAGGCCGGCATGGTAACGCTGGTTCCCCACGCCAATGGCCATGAATTTGATGTAAACCGACTGTTCCGGTACCTGAGCGACAACCTGCCGCCCTATGCGATTCCGGTGTTTGTTCGGGTAACCAGTGCCATCGAGAAAACGGGGACCTTCAAGTACCGCAAGGTGGATATCCAGAAAGCCGGTTATTCCATCGACAAACCGGGGGAGGAGGTTTACGCCTGGTTACCCGGTACAGATGGTTATACCCGGTTGACTTCTGAGCTGGTTGCCCAGATTGATTCGGGTGATGTCCGGTTTTGAGTTTTCCTGGGCCTATGGTGGTGCCTGTGTATCTTGGCCCTAGCCTGTTTGGCTTTGGGGGCTGCACCAGTGGGAACCCCCTCCCAAAAAACGCTTCAAGCACATCCATGTGCGCTTGGGCTCCGCCATCCATGGCTCCGCACATTTTTGGGAGGGGGTTCCCACCGGTGCTGTCAAATCATGGAAGGTTCCGCCCTACGGTTTCATCATGTACCGGTATATCCCCGAGGTCCGCAGGCCTTGGCTGACAGGGACTCACCAAAATGTCTCCGGCCAGGGACGGCCGGAGTCAAGCGCACATGGATGTGCTCGTAGCGTTTTTGGGGAGTCCCTGTCAGCCATGGCCAATCACCTGAACCATCAGGCTAGATTCAGAGGCCAGCACCAAGCCAAGCCTTAAGAACCGACCTTGAGAACAACCTTCCCGGTAGCCGTCCGCCCAGTCAGCGCCCCAAGGGCCTTCTCGTAATCCTCGAAGTCATAGACTTCACTGATTCGCGGATTAATCTTGCCTTCGGAGAACAGCTTCAGCAGCTCCATCATGTTCTGGGCGCTGTTCTGAGGCTCACGCTGGGTGAAGCTGCCCCAGAAGACACCAACAACGGAACAGCCTTTCAGCAGCGTCAGGTTCGCCGGAATCTTGGGGATATCTCCAGCCGCGAAGCCGATGATCAGGTGACGGCCGTTCCAGGCCATGGCGCGCAACGCCTGCTCCGTAAAATCACCGCCGACCGGATCGTAGATCACATCCACGCCCTTACTGTTGGTCAGGCGTTTAACCGCGTCTTTCAACGGCTCTTCGGTGTAGTTGATCAGCTCGTCGGCACCGGCCTCTTTCGCCACCGCCAGCTTCTCTGCCGTACTGGCTGCCGCAATCACATGGGCGCCCATGGCTTTACCCAGTTCCACCGTTGCCAGGCCAACACCGCCGCTGGCACCCAACACCAACAGAGTTTCCCCCGGCTGGATATTGGCGCGTTGCTTGAGAGCGTAATACGAGGTGCCATAGACCATGGAAAAAGCAGCCGCTTTTTCGTCGGACATGGATTCGGGAATGGGCAGGATGTTCTGCTCCGGGACGACCACCTCTTCGGCAAAGGCACCGTAGCCGGTGAGGCCGGCAACCCGGTCACCCGGCTTGAAGCGAGTGACTTTCTCGCCGATTTCAATTACCTCGCCAGACATCTCTCCACCGGGAGAAAACGGCATGGTGGGCTTGAGCTGGTACTTGCCTTCAATGATCAAGGTATCCGGGAAGTTCAGGCCGGCAGCCTTAACGCGCACCTTGACCCCGTGACCTTTCACGACGGGGCTGGTGACGTCTTCAATCACCAGCGTCTCCGCCGGGCCGTATTCCTTGCAGAGGATCGCTCTCATATTCGTGACTCCGTTGTAGGACAGTCGATATTTGGACGGTCGATAGAGGACAACATCAATGGATGGTTATCAACCTAAACAGAGTCGGATCATGAAGCAAATAAAGAAATCTAATCTCTCCGGATTAGCAGGGCTTATTCTGATCGGAAAAATGACTCACTGGCATAGGCCAGACGAATCAGAGACATAGTCATTGCTCAATACGCGTAACAGCTTCAAGATAGGCCTCAAACACGCTTCAAAAAGCGGGAACGGATCACAGCGCTCGCAATACGCGGCTTAGGGCCAGAGATGTTTGACATAATTTACGTGCTGGAAATGACCGGTGTGATTGCCTTTGCGATCTCCGGCATGTTGATCGCCCGATCCAAGAACATGGACCCGGTGGGCGTTTTCACCATCGGCTTCGTGACCGCCCTGGGGGGAGGAACCCTTCGTGACCTGATGATGGATAATCACCCGTTGTACTGGATCAAGCATCAGGAGCAACCTATCCTGATCCTCTGCATGGCCGTTGTGTTCAGCTACTGGCACCGTGTCGAGCGTATCCGCGAATCGCGCATCCTGCTTCCTGATGCTCTCGGCCTGGGTGTTTTCACAATCCTCGGCGCGCAGTTGGCTCTGGACCTTGGCCACTCCTGGTTTGTGGCGTCACTCCTGGGCGTGATGACCGGTACTTTTGGTGGTGCACTGCGTGACACCTTCTGCAATGAGGTGCCGTTGATTTTCCGCAAAGACCAGATCTACGCGTCCATATCCTTCGCCGGCTGTTGGCTATACTTTGTTTGCCAGTGGCTGCTGGAGAGCGAATCCCTGGCCATGACCATTGGCCTCTTGTTTATTTTCATCACCCGACTGCTGGCTGTGCGCTTCGACATCCGCCTCCAGCGGGACAGGCGAACAGTGCAATGAGGCTACCGATGATCAATCGTCCCTTGGCGTTCTCGCCTCCAGCCGGTAACATTGCCGTTTTTTCACCCAATTCCTGAAACCGGTTCATTCAACCCCCATTCAGCACCCTGTAAGGCAGGCATACGTCATGCTAGAACGACTATTCAAGCTCCAGGCTAATGGCACCACAGTTCGCAAAGAGGTACTTGCGGGCTTTACCACCTTCCTGACCATGGCTTACATCATCGTGGTCAATCCCAGCATTCTCTCCGCTACCGGCATGGACTTCGGCGCGGTATTCGTGGCGACCTGCCTGGCGGCCACCATAGGCACCCTGATCATGGGGCTCTGGGCCAACTACCCGATCGCGCTGGCGCCGGGCATGGGCCTGAACGCGTTCTTCTCGTTCACCGTTGTTGGCGGCATGGGCTATAGCTGGCAGGTGGCCTTGGGTGCTGTCTTCATTTCCGGCTTTATCTTCTTCCTGCTGAGTATCTTCAAAGTCCGGGAATGGATCATCAACAGCATTCCCATGTCCCTGCGTTTTGGCATCTCCGCCGGCATTGGCTTCTTTCTGGCGCTCATCGCGCTGAAAAATGCCGGCATCGTGATTGATAACCCCGCCACCCTCGTTGGTCTGGGTGACGTAAAAGTGGCCGAGAGCCTGTTGTTCTTCGGCGGTTTCGTGCTGATCTGTGCTCTGTCCTTCCGCAAGATCACCGGTGCGGTGATGATCGGAATCATTGCCGTGACAGCAGCAGCCATGGGGCTGGGCATGGTGGAGTACGATGGTTTTGCGTCCGCGCCCCCAAGTCTGGCGCCGACCTTCATGCAGCTGGACCTCGCAGGGGCGCTGAACATTGGCATGATCAGCGTGATTTTCGCCTTTCTGTTTGTAGACCTGTTTGACACCTCCGGCACCCTCATCGGCGCCGCCCAGCGCGGTGGCCTGCTGGACAAGGACGGCAAACTGCCACGGCTGGGCCGTGCGCTGATGTCCGATTCCGTAGCCACCATGTCCGGCGCTGCCCTCGGCACCTCCACCACCACCAGCTACATCGAATCCACCGCCGGCATCTCCGCCGGTGGCCGCACCGGCCTGACCGCTGTGGTCGTCGCGGCGCTGTTCATGGCGTGCCTGCTGCTCTCGCCCATTGCCAGTATTATTCCGGCTTACGCCACCGCTCCGGCGCTTCTTTATGTCGCGGTGCTGATGGCCAGCGGCCTGAAGCTGATCGAATGGGACGACGTCACCGAAGCCGCACCGGCAGTGGTAACCGCCCTGATGATGCCGCTGACCTTCTCGATCGCCAACGGCATTGCCCTGGGCTTCGTTACCTATGCCATCCTCAAGGCCTTGAGCGGCCGCTGGTCGGACCTGAACCCCAGCGTGGTCATCATCGCCGTGGTCTTTATCCTGAAATTCATCTTCCTGGACGCAGCCTAAGCTGCGCTTTCAGCGCTTGGACACGCTATGGACTATTTTTCAGAAAGCATCAAGAAAGCCATTCGCACCGTGCCAGACTGGCCCAAGCCAGGCGTCGCCTTCCGCGACATCACCACCGTGCTCCAGGACCGCACCGCGTTCCGCAAGCTGATTGATGCCTTCGTTCACCGCTACCACGGCCACGATATTGATGCCGTTGCCGCCGTAGATGCCCGTGGTTTTATCATCGGCTCCGCCCTGGCCTATGAGCTGAACGCCTCGCTGGTACTGATCCGCAAGAAAGGCAAGCTGCCGTTCGATACCCTGGTGGAAGACTACGAACTGGAGTACGGCACCGCCTCGGTGGAACTGCACAAGGATGCCTTCAAGCCCGGCGACAACGTGGTGCTGGTGGACGACCTGATCGCCACCGGCGGCACCATGCTGGCCGCCTCACGGCTCATTCGCAGAATTGGCGCCGAGATCGTCGAAGTGGCTGCCATGATTGACCTCCCCGACCTGGGGGGCTCACGCAAGCTGCAGGAAGAGGAGTTGAAGGTTTATACTGTTTGCTCTTTTGAGGGTGATTAGGGAGCGTCTCGCTCCCTTCCATAACGCACGACGGGAGCGGCCATGCCTGACTATCAGCACCACTGGAAAGACGGAACACCGGTTAACCTGCCCTTGGGCAAAATCGTCTGCATCGGTCGTAACTATGCGGAACATGCCCGGGAGCTGAACAACCCGGTTCCCGATGAGCCCCTGCTGTTTATCAAACCGGCAACCTCCGCGGTGCACATCACCCGCCCCCTGGACTTCCCACGCAACCAGGGCGCGGTTCATTTTGAAACCGAGCTGGCCGTGCTGATCGGCCGCCCACTGACCAATGCGTCGGCCAGCGACGCCGAAGCCGCTATCCTTGGCTACGGCCTGGCGCTGGACCTGACGCTGCGAGACGTGCAATCCCGGCTCAAAGAGAAAGGCCAGCCCTGGGAACGCGCCAAGGCCTTTGATGGTGCCTGCCCACTGTCGCCCTTCGTGTGTATCGACCGTCTCCGCCGAGACCATCTCACCTTTACCCTCGACATCAACCGCGAACGCCAGCAAACCGGTGATACCCGGGATATGCTGAACCCGATCGTGCCATTGATCGCCCACATAAGCACCCAATTCACCCTGATGCCCGGCGATGTGGTTCTTACCGGTACACCAAAAGGCGTTGGCCCCCTGGAATCCGGCCAGATATTGTCTCTGGAACTGGAAGACGCCTTGTTTGTGGAGACCACCGTGCTCTAGGCTGGGCATGGGACATTGCGATCCTCCTCAGGTCCATCGGCTCTTCAGGACGTATAACAGGCATGGCAAAGAAACCGGTTACCACACGCAGCGGACGATTCTTCAGACTGGCAGGCATGACGGCGTCCGTGGCCGGTCAGTATGCCGGGCAGCGTGCGCGCCGGATATTCCGCAGCGAGGAAGACAACGAGGGCGCCCGCTCTGAGAGCTATACCCGCATGGCGGACCAGATTGTCGACACCCTGGGTGAGCTCAAGGGCGCGGTCATGAAAGTCGGCCAGATTGCCTCCCAGACCCAGGACTTTCTGCCCCGGGAATTCTCGGATGCCCTTGAGCGGCTTCAGAAAGAGGCCCCGCCCATGCCGTTCGAGGTGATTGTCGGTCAGGTGGAGAGCGAACTGGGCAAACCGGTGTCAGAACTGTTCGAGTACCTGCAGGAAAAACCCTACGCGGCGGCGTCCATCGGCCAGGTTCACCGGGCCCGCCTGCACGACGGCACCGATGTCATCGTCAAGATTCAGTACCCCGGCGTGGACGAATCCTGCGACAGCGACCTGAAACAGCTACGAATGGCCCTGAAACTGGGCGGCCTGCTGAAAATGCCGAAAGAGCACGTCGACCAGCTGTTCGACGAAATCCGGGTGCGGCTCAAAGAGGAACTGGATTACGAGAACGAGGCCCGCAACCTGAAGGAATTCCAGGCGTTCCATGCCAATGACGACTGGATCGAGATCCCGACCGTCTTTGCCAGCCACTCGTCCCGGCGGGTACTGACCATGGAGCTGGTGGAAGGCGACCATATCAGCGAGGTAACCCCCGCAAGATACGCTCAGGACACCATCAACCTGATCGGGCACCGCATCTTCACCATGATGGCGGACCAGCTTTTCCGCTACCAGTGCATCCATGGCGACCCCCACGCCGGCAATTTCGCCTACCGGCCCGATGGCACCATCATCCTTTATGACTTTGGCTGCGTGAAAAAGCTGAAGCCGGAAATCGTCGAGGCCTATCGCAACGCCCTGGTCTCCGCCCTGGAAGAGGATTACGCCGCCCTGGATCGCCACCTGATCGCCCTTGGTGCTCGCGTGGAATCACAGCCGGCGGTGGACGAAGCCTACTATGCCATGTGGCGGGACATTCTGATTCAGCCCTTTGACAGCGATACGCCCTACGATTTTGCCGAGTCAGAGCTGCACAAGGACGTCGCTGCAAAAACCACCACCGTGTTCAAGTACCTGGACTACTTCAAGCCGCCGGTAGAGAGCATCTTCATTGACCGAATGATTGCCGGCCATTACTGGATGATGAAGCGTTTGGGGGTGCAAGCAGCATTTCGGGAAGAACTCGAGGAGTATCTGGCGTTATAACCCCAGCCCCTTCATCCACTCCGCAACGCCCTCACCGGCGCCCTTGCGAATAACCTCCGCCCTCGAAAGGCTGGCCGGTTCACCAGGATCGATGACCGTTACCGGCACATCGAAATTCACCAGATCCACCAGCCCGGCTGCGGGGTAGACTTGCAGGGACGTGCCCACAATCAGCAGATGATCTGCGGTGGGCACGATCTCCGCTGCGGCCTCGATCATCGGCACTTCCTCGCCGAACCATACGATGTGCGGCCGAAGCTGGGAACCGCGATCACAGGTGTCTCCAGGCTGTATGTCGTTGAATCCGATGTCGTAAATCAGTTCCGGATGCGTCGAACTGCGGGCTTTGGTGAGTTCACCGTGAAGGTGTATAACATTGCTGGAGCCGCCCCGCTCATGCAGGTTGTCCACGTTCTGGGTAATGATCGTTACCCGGTAATGCTGCTCCAGTTCCGCCAGCAAGCGGTGGGCGTCATTTGGTTGTGCCGACTTCAACTGCCGCCGGCGTTCGTTGTAGAAGCGCAGCACCAGTTCCTGGTTTCGGGCAAAGGCTTCTGGCGTCGCCACGTCATAGACACTGTGTTGTTCCCACAGGCCGCCATTATCGCGAAACGTGGAGAGTCCGCTTTCGGCGCTCATACCGGCGCCGCTGAGCACAACGATGTGATCTTTCATACAGCAACACTTTGATTGTCAGATGAATGTAGTCAGAACCAGAGCTTCTCCGGCCTGCGCCGTTTTTCCACCCTCAGCCCATGCCTCTCCAGGATCGCAACCAGTTCCTTGGTGTCATCGATATTGAGAAAGGGTGCGAGGGAAATTTCCTCGCCCCGGAACTGCAGGTGAAGCTTTGGGGGAGTCCAGGGATGACGTGGCATGTCCTGCCATACGCGGGTGTGGCGCCGGGGCAGCTCCCATTCCCGCTCCTTCTGGGTCAGGCCTTTTTCCAGGCGGATCAGCTCCGGTGCGAACGTGAGCACTTCGCGCCTCTGGCACTGACGGGAGGTGTAGTAGAACGCCGCCGCCAATGCGGTCAACTCAAGACCCGCGAACGGCAATACCGGCCATGCTCCGGCCAGTAGCATGCCAGTGGAAATAACCAGCGAAAGCAACACAGCCGCAAGCCAAATGCGGATATTGCCCCGCCAGTTCATGGACCGGTTGGGGGTCAGGAGAAAACAGTCGCCTTCACACTCGGAAAGCTGCTCTACCATTCAGGTCGCTCCCAGGAGCCACCACCCGCATCGCCTGAACGCCTTCAGTCAAATATCTTGCCGGGGTTCATCACACCCTTGGGGTCGAACACCTGCTTGATGCCCCTCAGGTAGGCAATTTCAGCGGCGCTGCGCGTGTACTCCAGATACGGCTTCTTGGTCATGCCGACACCATGCTCGGCAGACACACTGCCCTGATAACGTTCGACAATCTCGAAGACCCATTTGTTCACCTGTTGGCATTTCTCAAAGAAATCCTCTTTGGCAAGGTCTTCCGGTTTGAGGATGTTCAGGTGCAGGTTGCCGTCGCCGATGTGGCCGAACCAGATAATCTCGAAATCCGGGTAGTGCTCGGTGACCACCGCGTCGATTTCCTGCAGGAACCCCGGCACCTTGGAAACCACCACAGAGATATCGTTCTTATACGGCGTACGCGGTGCAATGGACTCTGAAATGCGTTCCCGCAGTTGCCAAAGGTTCAGGGCCTGGGTTTCGCTCTGGCTGATAACGCCGTCCAGCACCCAGCCGTTTTCCACGCACTGCTCGAACAGCGCCATGGCATCGTCCATCACCTGATCGGACACCGCCTCAAATTCCAGCAGCGCGTAGTACGGCGCCTCGGTTTCGAACGGCGCCTGCACCTGGCCATGGGCCAGTACATGCCCCATGGCCTGATGGGAGAAGAACTCGTAGGCGGTCAGGTCGATCTGCTTCTGGAACGCCTGCAGCACGTCCATGGTGTTGGTCAGGTCGTTCAGGCCCAGCACCAGCACGGTCAGATTATCCGGCTTGCGAGAGAGCTTCATGGTGGCCTCGGTAATAAATCCGAGAGTGCCTTCCGCGCCGATAAACAGATGGCGCAGGTCGTACCCGGTGTTGTTCTTCGCCAGATCTTTGTTCAGATCGAGGATATCCCCCTTGCCGGTGACCACTTTCAGACCAGCCACCCAGTCCCGGCTCATGCCGTAGCGGATCACCTTGATACCACCGGCGTTGGTGGAGAGGTTGCCGCCAAGCTGGCTGGAGCCGGCCGAGGCGAAATCCACGGGATAGTACAGGCCGTTGTCTTCGGCATAGGTCTGCAGCTGTTCCGTCACTACCCCGGCCTGACACTTCACGGTGCGGTCGCTGGCGCTGAAGTCCAGGATCTGGTTCATGTTGTCAAACGCCACCACAACCTCACCATTGGCCGCCACGGCTCCGGCACTCAAGCCGGTGCGCCCACCAGAAGGCACCAGAGCCACTTGGTTCTCGTTGGCAAACCTCACCAGCGCCTGCACCTGTTCCGTCGTCTTGGGCAAAACAATGGCCACGGGCTTGGGTGGATAGATCTTCGTCCAGTCCTTGCCGTAATTTTCCAGGTCGGCCGCGTCAGTCAGCACTTTTCCGGGAGTCTGGCCCGCTTCCATCAGGGCTTTGAGGGAGGCAACGATCTGTTCAGGATTCATGGATAGTCCGGTCTCGCAAAGGGTTAATCAGGGCGTCGTTAAGCAGAGTTGATTCAGGTGGTCCGACGCGCTGTGAAAATCTGCGTTTATGGTATCATACCGCCCCTGTTCTGTGAGCCCGCCCGCCAACAGCGGTCCTCACGGGTCATTTCATGTGACGAAAGGTTCGGAAGCAAGCCCATGTCAAATACGTCTCTTGAAAAGAGCAAAATCCGCATCCTGCTGCTGGAAGGCGTGCACCAGTCCGCCATTGATACCCTGAACGCCGCAGGCTATACCAACATCGAATTCCTGACTCATTCACTGGCCGAAGACGAGCTGGTGGAGAAAATCGCCGACGCTCATTTCGTGGGTATCCGCTCACGCACCCAGCTGACCGAGAAGGTATTCGACGCTGCCCAGAAGCTGGTAGCGGTGGGCTGTTTCTGCATTGGCACCAACCAGGTTGACCTTCAGGCGGCCACCCGTCGCGGTATCGCTGTTTTCAACGCACCTTTCTCCAACACCCGCAGTGTGGCGGAGCTGGTTCTGGCCCAGGCGATTCTGTTGCTGCGCGGCGTACCTGAGAAAAACGCCAAGGCCCACCGTGGTGAATGGCTGAAGTCCGCCAAAGACAGCTACGAAATCCGTGGCAAGAAGCTCGGCATCATCGGTTATGGCAACATCGGCACCCAGTTCAGCGTGCTGGCCGAAGGCCTGGGCATGGACGTGTACTTCTACGACGTGGTGTCCAAACTGTCCATCGGCAATGCCACCCAGGTAGGCACCCTGCAGGAGCTGCTCAACACCTGCGATGTGATCAGCCTGCACGTTCCCGAAACGCCGTCCACCAAGTACATGTTCAAGGCCGAGCAGTTTGCCCAGATGAAGCCGGGCAGCATCCTGATGAACGCTTCCAGGGGTACCGTGGTAGACATTGACGCCCTGGCCGATGCCCTGGGCAGTGGCAAGCTCCTGGGCGCCGCCATTGATGTCTTCCCCGTTGAACCCAAGTCCAACAATGAAGAGTTCATCTCTCCACTGCGCGAGTTCGACAACGTGATCCTGACTCCGCACGTCGGTGGCTCCACAATTGAGGCACAGGAAAACATTGGCCGCGAAGTGGCAGAAAAGCTGGCCATGTACAGCGACAACGGCACGTCTGTCTCTTCCGTGAACTTCCCGGAAGTGGCCCTGCCCTCACATCCGAACCAGCACCGCCTGCTGCACATCCACGAAAACGTGCCGGGCGTGATGTCGGAAATCAACCAGGTGTTCTCGGAAAACGGCATCAACATCTGTGGCCAGTACCTGCAAACCAAGGAAGACATTGGTTACGTGGTGATCGACGTCGACAAGGAGTACGGCGAGTTGGCACTTGAGAAACTGCTGAAAGTCAAAGGCACCATCCGCTGCCGCGTGCTGTTCTGATCCAGACGGTGTTTCAGCACCACAAAGAAGCCGGGGCCAACAGGTCCCGGCTTTTTTATGGCCAAACAGGCCAACTCCCGCACATGACCTCTTATTAATCCTCTTTTAGGGCACTTGACCTTGAGATGTCATCAGATGCAGCCATGATGGAAGTGAAAGCTTTAACATTGCATCCAACATTCACTCCAAGGAGCATTCCATGTCACTGAAGGAGTCATTGCAGAAAAAACTGGAAACCCAGACCGAGTACTGGAGCAAACAGATCCAGAGCCTGCAGGCCGATGCTGAAGAAAGGATGGCAAAAGCCCAGGACGACCAGGCAGAGGCTGAAATCCAGAAAGATTTCTCCGAGCGCATTCAGGCGCTGGAAGAACACGTCGAAGAAGCACGCAAGAAGATTTCGGAAATCCGGGATTCAGGGGAAGACCAGTTGCGGGACCTGAAGGCAAGGATTGACGAGTGGCTTCCCGGCGGGAAGAACTAGGAAACGATAAATGGCCGGAACGGGATCGTTCCGGCCCTCAAGCATTACTGCGGCACTCTTAGCAGACGATTGGGAGAGCCCTCTTCAATACTCCCAAGTACATTTCTGGTCGCCAGCTCGTCCAGCCTGGTGCTGACCGATGCCGGTGACAGATCGGGTTCAGCCCCCAGGATCAGGGCAACGCTGCCCGCTACGTGTGGCGATGCCATAGAGGTCCCGCTGATGGTGTTTACTTCATCGTCCTCCTGGTACCAGGCCGCGGTGATGTCAGACCCCGGGGCAAACAGGTCCAGACATTCTCCGTGGTTGGAAAACGACGATCGTTGATCCTCGCGGGTAGTGCTTCCTACGGTTACCGCTGATGCAACCCGATTTGGAGAGCCGGAACAGGCGTCAGCATCGCTGTTACCGGCGGCCACGACGAACGTCACTCCCTGCTCTATCGCACCACGCACGGCATCGTCCAGAGCGTCTGAATTTCCTCCACCAAGGGACATATTGGCAACGGCCGGCGCCTGATGGTTCTCAGCCACCCAGTCAACACCTGCGATCACATCCGCGTTAGAACCGGCACCGGAGCAATCCAACACCCGCACGGCCGAGATGGATGCGTTCTTGGCAACGCCATAGACGGTGCCAGTTGCGGTACTGGCGACATGGGTCCCGTGACCATTGCAGTCTGTGGTGTCTTCCGGGTCAGTCTCGCCACCAATGTTGACGATCGGGCCGATCAACGGCAACCCACCCAACCCCAGCAAGCCCGTATCGTTCACCGCAAAGTTACGGCCTTCAATCACCCGTCCGGCAAACTCATCGTGGCTATCCCGCAGACCTGTGTCGATGATATAGACACTGACTCCGTTACCGGCAGAGGACGGGTAGCTATATTGCTCATCCAGGGGGAGCACCGGCTGATCGATCCTGTCCAGCCCCCAGGTGGCATCACCCTGCGTCACCGCATTTGCGGCAACAACCTGGTCGGGCTCAACTGCCAGCACGCCAGGCAGGGATGACAACAGTGCTGCCTGCGGCTCTGTCATCGTGACCGCCGCACCGGTCATCGCAGTTCGGTATACATGCAGAATATCACCACCACCTACGGCCACCAGAAGCGATTCGACGCTTGCCTGCAGGTCGGCAAGCCCCAGCATGTCAGGAATCGACGGGGCCAGTGTGAGGATATAGCGCCCCGGTATGCGATCTCCCGGCTGAAGCGCGGATTCGGAGGCTTCCGAAGTGCCCGTCAGGCCGACACCATCCGACAGTTCTGCGAAGGCCGGGGCGGCCAAGAGAACACTGAGGGTAAAACCAATTGTTTTTGTGATCGTTGTTGTCAAAGCAGATCTCCCATTTGCTCATTTTCCATGATTGAGGCTCACCGGGAACGGACAACATAGAGCCTTATGTTCCACCACGGGACATTCCCCTTCACCGTTCCATGCATTGAAGGGCGATTCAGGTCAGATGAGGCCAATTCGGCTCTCTTAAACAACCTTTAATGCACAAAGGCCGATGTTGACAATTGAAGCTGATGGCAGAATGGGGAAGGAGCAAAAAGGGAGGGAAGCGGCTCCGGACGCGGGCATGATCCGGAGTCGCTGATTCAGCCTGGGCTGATGTTACTGCATGGGAACCAGTGTCAGCTCGACGCGACGATTCTGTTCACGTCCGCTTTCAGTGTCGTTGGAGGCAATCGGGTAGCGCGGGCCATAACCTGTCGCACGGGTCCTCTTGGGTGCGATACCCTGATTCAAAAGGAAATCCCTGACTGACCCAGCGCGGCGCTCACTCAGCAACTGGTTGTAATCCCGCGAGCCAGTGCTATCGGTATGGCCTTCGATCTGAATGATGGTCTTGTCGAATTCCTTCAGTACCAGCGCCACGGATTCCAGCGTGTTGCTGAACGACGGCTTGATGGAGGACTGGTTGACGTCGAAGGTGATGTTGCCCGGCATGACCAGTTCAATTTCGTCACCATTGCGTACAACGCGAACACCGGAACCCTCGAGTTTGCGGCGCAACTGCGCTTCCTGCTTATCCATGTAATAACCGATACCACCACCAATGGCCGCACCGGATGCGGCACCAATCAGTGCGCCTTTGCCACGGTCACTGCTGCTGGAGGTTGCAGCGCCGACGGCGGCACCACCAATGGCCCCGATAATGCTGCCTTTCGTGGCGCTAGAGGTTTTTTCCTCACCGGTGTAAGGATCGTATGTCATACAGCCGCCAAGACCCACGGTGGCGACGGCAAAAGCTACAATCGTTTTCTTCACGGCATTCTCCAAAGTCTTTCCAAGGTATGACTGTTCGCGGCATGGTGCCGCCATTGGCTTTCCTTAACTGGCCTCAGACAGAGACCCGTCATGGTCGTTTTCAAACGTATCCACAATGGTATTGAATACGGTTGCCTGTAAATCCTGGGCTTCGTTTACTAGATGATGACGCCCATCCGGTATCCGGAGTTCCTCCACCGAGGAAAATTTATTGCGGATAATCCGCAGATTGTGCTGCCAGTCTACAGTCAGGTCCTTTTCCCCCTGCACCACGGTAATCGGAAAATCGACCGGGCGGGCGGACTCAATATGCGGTACCCACTGCCGTAATGCAGAAACCCAGTCCACATGTACGGCCCTGGCCTGGAGCGGATCGTAGTCCCTGAGGAACTTCAGGAAACGCGAGTTTCCACTGTTGGCCCCAAACGCCCGTCGCCATCGCGATATAAAGGGTTTTACCAGGCTGTGCAGAACTTTGGCACCCAGCCACCCCATCGGCCTGATCAACGGTGCCAGCAGTACCACCCTACGAAAATCCGAGGTTTCCCGGTCGTGATGGTTGGTCAGCAGGTAGTCAATCAGGATAGCCCCGCCCGTACTCTGCCCGACCGCATACCAGGGCGCCCGCACGTGACGCCTTACACTGGCCATGACATCCGTCAGCACGGCCTGATACTCGAGAAAACTACCAATCGCCGCTGGTGTGCCACTGGACAGCCCGTGCCCGGGCTGATCATAGGCGAGCACATCAAAGCCCGCACCCAGGCAACGGTCGATCAACTGGCTGTATAGCCCTACATGGTCAAAGTAGCCATGCAGGATAAACACCGTGCCCCGGGGCTTGCACTGATCCGGAAGGCGAAAATAGTGGACCATCACTTGGTGCCGGTCCGCCATCACATAACCCTGGCGATAGCTGACCTCCGGGTGCTCTACCCAGAGATCGAGGCCGTAGAACCGGCAGTAGGCCACCATATCCTCGCTGAGTTGTTCCTGGCTTTCAGGCTCGAAGGGCGACATTCGCTCAAGTAACGACGCCCTGTCCCAGTTCGGAATTTCTATGGTATCTGTTTTCCAGTACACGTAGAGTTAAACGCCTGTCATGAATGGGTATGAAAATAGCAGTGTGTCTGCACTAAGCTTGGTGCTTAGATTAGCACACCACAACCCCGGAGTTGCCGATGATACAAACCGCCCTGGAAGCCGGCCTGCGCCAGACCATGAACCAACTCGTTCGTCCCCTGCTGCATCCCGCGATTCCCGTTGCCCTGCAACGCCGGTTGATCAGCAAGGCCTACCTGACATCGATTCCGCCACGTGGCACCCGGTTTGAAGACATCCAGGCAGAAGGGCTTTCGATCACCCGGGCCTGTCACAGCGACAACCCTCACGGGGTCATACTGTATTTCCATGGCGGTGGTTACATCATAGGCTCGCCAAAAACACACAAGGGAATTACCGGCCACCTGTCGAAATTCAGTGGCGCGATGGTGGTTACTCCCGACTACCGATTGGCACCGGAGAACCCCTTCCCCGCGGCACTGGACGATGCTGAAATGGTTTACCGCGCCTTGCTGGACGAAGGGCATCCGCCTGCAACCCTATGCCTCGCGGGCGACTCAGCCGGCGGCGGACTCGCCGTAGCCCTGGCCATGCGCCTACGCGACAAAGGCCTGCCCTTGCCCTCGTCGCTGATGGTGCTGTCGCCCTGGACTGATCTTTCCCACCAGCACCTTTACGCGCCTGAATGCGAGCCGGTTCTACAGAAGCCGTGGATCGACAAGTCCGCGCGCCTGTACTGCGGCAACACACCACCGTCCGAGCCTCTCGTTTCACCCGTATTTGGCGACCTTTCCGGCCTTCCGCCGTTGCTGATACAGGTGGGCAGCCAGGAAATCCTGCTGAATGATGCCCGGCGCCTGGCGAACGCGGCCAGCCGTGACAGTGTCGATACACGCCTGGAAATCTATAACGGGCTCTGGCACGTTTTCCAGGTCCACGCGGGGCAACTGGACCGCGCCACCGAGGCCCTGCAAACAGCTGGCGCGTTTATACGCCAGCATCTGTCGAGTTGACCGGGAGGACAACCTCCCCACGAATCAGCGCTTCCTTCTGCTTGCGCGGCCATTGTTTGATCTGCCACTCAAGTTTCGACGCCGTCGCCCTGTCTGTCGTCTCGGCAGAAAATGCGAGCTCAAGGGGCCCTTTGCCCCGCAGGCTACGGGCCCCTTTTGGTGCACCGGCCTGGTGTTCGGCAAAGCGCCGCGCCACATCGGTTGTGATCCCCGTGTAAAGAGCCCCTTTGGCGGTCCGTACCATGTAGATGAACCACTGGCTCATACCGATGAAGCCCTCGCCATTGTCTCCCGGGTTTTACGTTGCTGAATCCACAGCCCCGCAACGATCAACACCAGGCCAACGTATGTGGATGGCAGAATGATCTCGCCAAGAATGAAATAGATGAACACCAGCGACAGGAACGGTGAGATAAAGATGAGGTTACTCACCCTGGCGGTATTTTCCGCCTTCTTCATGGCGTAGGACCAGAGCACAAAGGCAATTCCCATTTCGAACACACCCACGTAGGTGGCCGCCAACAGGCCTGTTGTGGGGTTGAAATCGAAACCATCCGTCACCCCGCAAATCACCACGATCACCGGAAGACCGCAGAGAAAATTCAGGAACAGACCGACCACCGGATCCCGGGTATCCCGAGTCGCGATAATCCAGTAGGACGCCCAGACCAGGGTGCTGCCGATGGCCAGGCCCACACCAAGAGGGTCGGAGAACGTTAACGACAACACATCGCCACGGGTTGCGATAACGACGACCCCGCTGTAGCAAATCAATCCGGCGATGATATCGGCACGCCGCAGTCGCTGTCCCAGGAAGGGCACCGACAGGTAGGCCAGCACCAGCGCCCAGGTGTAGTTCAGGGGTTGCGCCTCCTGGGCAGGCAGCCGGTCGAACGCACCAAACAGCAGGAAGTAGTACAGGCAGGGATTGATAAGCCCCATACCGAAAGACTGCAGATATTGGCGGCGCGACAGTTCAAAGACCAGGTGCCACCGTCGTTGTGCGACCAGAATAAGCGCCATCACTATTACCGACGCGGAACAGGCGACCACCAGCATCTGGACCGGGGTCAATTCCCGCAATGACAACTTGAACGCAGTGGCCACTGTTGACCAGAGCAATACCGTTCCAAGGCCGTAAAGCATTGCCTGTTTCTGGTTAGTCATGAGCAGTGTCCTTTTCCGCATCAAGCCAGCGATAGAGCGTACGCCGGTTTACCCCGAGTATCTGGGCCGCACGGCGTTTATTGCCTTCCACCGCATCAATAACACGCACAACATAGTCCTGCTGGACCTGCTCCAACGTGGGCCAATCCGCCAGGTTTCCTGATGGCAGCACCGGCCGGCCCTCAGCAGACTCTGTCTGGCGCTTGCGGATACGGGCCGGCAGATGTTCCGGCAACACCACATCACCGTCGCAAAAGGTCACGGCCCGTTCAATCGCGCTGGCCAGTTCCCGGACATTGCCGGGAAACGGATAATCCGCCAACATTCGCGCAGCCACTTCGCCCAGCTGCAGGAATCCGCGCTGGTGACGCCGGGCGGAATCCCGCAGGAAATGCATGGCAAGCAGATCCACATCGTCATCCCGCTCCCTTAATGGCGGCACCATCAAGGTCAGGGTTTCCAGGCGATAGTAAAGGTCCTCGCGGAAGCCACCCTGTTCCACGGCCCTGACCAGGTCCTGATGGGTAGCCGCAATAACACGCACATTGACGGCCTCTTCGTGGTCAGAACCCACCGGCTTAATCGTGCCTTCCTGCAGCACACGCAACAATTTCGCCTGAAGAGCGAGCGGCATCTCGCCAATTTCGTCCAGCAGCAGCGTGCCTCCATCCGCTTCGGCAAATAGCCCCCTACGGGCGGATTTTGCGCCGGTAAAAGCACCGGCTTCGTGGCCGAAAAACTCGCTTTCCATCAGCTCATGGGGTATGCCCGCGCAATTGACTGGTATAAACGGTCCTTGCCGGCGCTCGCTCTCGTCGTGAATGGCCCTGGCGACCAGTTCCTTGCCGGTGCCGCTCTCGCCACTGACCAGGACGGCCGCCTGGCTACGGGCCACCTGTCGTATTTCGTTCCTCAAACGCCCCATCGCCCGGCTCTCGCCCACCAGCCCCAGCGCACTGTCGCTTTCACTCTGGGATTTGTAACGTGCGAGTTCACTGGTCACCGCCGCATGGGCCAGCAGGCGCTTGATCTTCAAGCGAAGATGGTCGGTGGACAGTGGTTTGGTGAGAAAGTCATCGGCACCGGCCTTAAGCGCCTCTACCGCCTGGTCAACCGTGCCGAAGGCTGTGATGATGATAAAGGGAACCGAATGGCCTTCCGCCTGCAGTTTCCGTAATATTGCCAGGCCGTCGCCGTCTGGCAATCGAAGGTCCGACACAATCAGGTCCGGGCGCCATTCCCGCAACCCATTGCAGCCTTCCTCAACGGTTGCAGCACTGCGTACCGCATAACCATCCACCTCAAGCTCCTCTGACAGAAGCGTCCGCAAACTGGCGTCGTCTTCCACCAGCATGATCAAAGCGGGCCTAGCTTTCATGATGGGCCTCCGTCGAGTCCACTCGTTTCTCATACACTGGCCAGAACGTTGACATCCGGCACCCGCCGTTCGCGTTCGTGCCAACCTCAATCCGACCACCATGTTCCTTGATTACACTGCCGACCACCGCAAGCCCCAGACCGGTTCCCTCACCCGCCGCACGAGTACTGAAAAAAGGCTCGAAAATCCGCTCCCGCAGCGAATCATCGATACCCGGGCCATCATCATCCACCCGCAACTCCCAGTATCCGTCGAGGGGAATAACAGACACGATCACCCGCGAGCGAGCCGCTTGGCACGCGTTGCGGACCAGGTTCAGGCAGGCCATTTCGAGACGGGTTGGCTCGGCCAGAACGCCGGCGCTGGCCTCCGGAATATCGGTACAGATCTCAACGCCATGGCACTTGGGCTCGTCGCATACCCGCGCGGTCAGATCGCGAGCCGTCGCCGCCAGGTCGGTTTCCCGGCGGGAGTCCGGCACATGGCGAAAACAATCGAGCAACTGCTGGATAATCAATGTCATCCGCTCGACCTGATGTTCGATATCCTTCAGGTGTCGTCGGTCGCTATCTGCCAGGTCGCCCCGCCCAAGGATATTGGCGCGACCCTGGATGACATTCAGCGGCGCACCCAGCTCATGGGCAACGCCACCGGCAACCCGCCCGATCATGGCGACCTTTTCCTGATACTTCAGCTTCTCTGACAGTTCCCGCTCGCGTTCAACGCTCTCCCGGATTTCATTTTCCGCAACCGCCATACGGGCGCCCATGTCTTGCAACCCCTCGTGGATCTGTCTCAGCTCCCTCGGCCCCGCGGGAGGTCCATCAATCTGCCAGCGGCCGGGGGCCATCCGCTCCATCAATTCCAACAGCCGGCTGACATGGCGACCGACGGCACCATAGTGCCCCAGAACAACCACCAGAATGACCATCAACGACACCACCGACCAGATACTGACGGCCCAGATTCGGCTTGATGCCACCAACTCATGGAAATCGCTACGCTTTCGGGTTACCTGAAGCAACCCCTGAATTCGACCGTCCGGGGCAACCAGCGGCGTGAATTGTGAGAAGACTGACACCCCGTCGACCCTACGAAACGCTCCGTCCAGCTTGCCACTGGCTATCGCGCGTTCGGCACTGTCGCTCCGCGTAACATCACTGTCCGCCACACCGAGGCTGGCGATCTGCTGCCCGTCTTCATCAAACACTGAGGCACCAAACACCCGGCCGATGCGGAAGATGGATTTCAGCGACTCCCCCAGAACAATTTCATCGCCATCGGACATGGCCTGGGACAATGGACCACTGACCGCCCGGGCCACAAGCTCCAGATCTTCCCGCAAACGGTCATTCAGATTACGCTCGACCGCACCGAGCCCCACATAAATGGCGACGCCGCTGAATACCATCAACGGTACAACCATGCTCAGCACCAAGGTCAGGCGCAGCGAGCGAAACATGTCCCGCGCTCTTGATACAGGCGTTTTCATAACGTGCTCCGACAAAGTGTCACACAGGTATGCCACATGTGACATTTAGCCACAACGCACATTACGCAAAGGTAACGCTCATACATATCCAAATCACTGTTTTTTCTAGCTTTTCATAAAAATAAAAAGCTGGCACAGAGCTTGATTAAGCAACACCAACGTTCGAGGAATCGCATTCCTTTCAACGTCAGACTGCATTCGATGACACCGTGCAGTCCCTTCAACGCAAAAGGAGAACGCCATGAATAAACTTCTCATTTCACTGACCGCATCCCTGGCACTGCTGGCAGCAGGCCCCGTACTGGCACAAGAAAACCAGCAAAGTCCAGAAGCCACCAATCCCAACGGCGGATACAGTGATCCCGCCTCCGCCGGCACCCAGAAAACCAACTTTACCGACGCGGAACTGAAGCAGTTCGTTGAGGCCCAGGAAGGTATCAACAATATCCGTGATGAATACATGGAAAAAATCGAAGCGGCTGATTCCCAGAAAAAGGCCCAGGAACTGCAGATGGAAGCCAACGATGAAATGGTCACAGTGATTGAGGATTCCGGCATGGATATCCCCACCTACAATTCCATCGCCACCGCTTACAACAGTGAACCTCAGGTTCGGAATCGCGTTGATGCACTGATGTAAGCGGCTTCCCCACATTGGTTGCTTCAGGCCCTGCTATTGCAGGGCCTTTTTGATTCTGCAAACGAGGTCGCGATGGCCATAATCAACGTTGATTGTGGTATCTTGTCGGCATGATTTTGTAGAGACCAATGGAGACAAACCATGCGAAGATTCTGCCGCGGGCTAACCCCATTGCTCTTGACGGTTATGCTTGTCCTGGCAGGATGTTCAGACAGCCCCGCACCGGTGTCCAGCGGTGACAATGATGAGAAGCCATCCTATCCCGTTACCTGGCGCTTTGCCCTTGAGGAAATTGAAGGCAGCGTCCAACACCGTTATGCCCTTGAATTCAAGGACCGTATCGAGCGTATCTCTGATGGCAACATCCTCGTTGATGTTTTTCCCTATGGCTCTATTGGCACGTCACTCCAACTGACGGATCTCGCCCGGGAAGGCTCCGTCCATCTCGCTTTCGCCTCCCCCGGCCACCTGGCCAACGTTATTCCCGAGGTGGGCGTGTTCACCCTCCATTATCTGTTGTCTGATGACGAAGAGGTGAATCGTGGCGTCCTTGCCAGCGATGATTTGAAGCAACTGTTCCACGAGCCTTACGAGGAGCAGGGCCTCAAGCTTCATGGTTTCGTACCTGAGGGTTGGATGGTCTGGACCGCCAACAAGCCCTTGCGGAGCCCCGCGGACTTCGACGGACTCACTATCCGCACCATGACGTCGGACATCGCTGAAGAGACCTATAAAACCTATGGCGCGACAACCAGCCAGGTTCCTTTTTCGCAGGTCTACAGCGACCTTCAGTTACGCCGCATTGACGGGCAGGCCAACCCTGTTTTCGCCATTGAAGAGATGGGATTCTATGAAGTCCAGGGTGTGATGACGTTTGCCAGACCTGCCCAATTTGTCACCTCCGTGGTTTCCAATACGTCGTGGTTTGACGCCCTCCCCGAAGACCAGAAACTCTGGCTGGAAGATGCTATGGATGAGATCGCACCGCTGGCTTACGAGGTACAGACTGAACTCAATGCAAGCCGTCTCGATACCATCAAGAAAAACAGCAACATCCGTGTGGTTGAATTGACCGAGGAGGAGCGGGACCGCTTCCGTGAGGCCAGCCGGCCGGCCCGCAAGGCCTATATACGTATGGCTGGTGAGCGTGGAGCAGCCATCCTGGACCAACTCCTGACAATGGTCAGCACAACAGAGTCCGCAATACCAGCAACGGATACGACCGCCCAATAGCGCTATTCAGGCACCAGCCAGCTGCTGTTCGATGACAGGCCCAGACAGCGATCACCGGAAACCGTATCCATCATCTCCGCAAGCCGGGTGTCGAATCCCCAGGGCGGGTTCACCACCAGCACTCCGGACCCGGACATTCCACGTTGCGGGGCCCGGTTGAGTGCAACTTCGCTGCACAACACCTTGCGCACGGGCCCATCAGACACCGCATCCTTTAATCGCTTGTGGGGGAAACCCGCCAGAATCGGATACCAGATCAGATACACGCCATGACGGCATTTCTGCCACGCTCGCGCCAAGGTGTTCGCCACTTCTTCATAGTCGCTTTTGATCTCGTATGAAGGGTCCGTCAGCACCAGCAACCTTGGTTGCCTGGGCGGCAGATGGCGAAGCAACCCCTTTAATCCATCCTCCTGAAAGACCTTGACCCGGGAATGCCCGGCAGCCCACTGCCCCAGGGTTTCGCCTTCGGCGGGGTGCAACTCGAAGGCGGTCAGAGTGTCCTGCTCCCGCAGGTAACGGAGGAACCAGCGCGGCGACCCCGGATAGCTCGCCAATTGCCCGTCCTTCCCCTCCCCCGCGGCCAACCCGGCCAGGACGGCCTGCCAGTCGTCGGAATGCAGCTCGGCTCGAAGTGGCCAGACCTTCTGGATCCCTGCAGCGGCTTCACCGGTTTTAAGCGCCCTTTCTCCCGCAAGATCGTAGCTGGCACTGCCGGCATGAGTATCGAAGCAGGCGATAGCAGACGATTTGGCCTGCATCATCCTGACCGCGAGCGTTAAGGCAGCGTGCTTGTGAACATCGGCAAAATTACCGGCATGAAACGCGTGGAGGTAACTCAGCATTACAGACTCCTGACGAAAGGGGCACCATTAGGCTACAGCAGGAGCAGAGTTGGCAAACATTTCTAACTATCTCCAGCCAAGTCAACAAAATTGAAAATCATTCTCACATTCGTTGCAACCGCCCACCCGCTCTCTATAATGCGAATAACAATACGTTTTATTTAATTAACAGCGAAAGGACATCGAAATGGCCCTGCTCTCAAACGCATCAAGCATTCCCCTGGCGTTCGCTATCTCCGCGACGCTACTGACGGCCTGCAGTAGCGGCGACGAAACCGCATCCACATCCTCGGCAGCAGAAGCCATCAGCAAATCCGATGTCGTGGAACACTACGCCGACCTGGCCCATGCAAACTTTGAAGACGCACTGACCGCCGCACAGTCCCTCGACAGCACAATAGACACCTTCCTGGAAAGCCCGACCGAAGAAAATCTGCAAAAGGCAAAACAGGCCTGGCTGGCTTCCCGGGCGCCCTATCAGCAGACTGAGGTGTTCCGCTTTGGTAACGCCGTGGTTGATGACTGGGAAGGGCAACTGAATGCCTGGCCGCTGGACGAAGGCCTGATCGATTACGTAAAGGAAGACGGCTACCAGTACGAATTGGGCAACGAGGGCGCTACTGCAAACATTGTTGCCAGCACGGAAATCAATATTGGTGGCACGACGGTCGACGCTTCCAGCCTGACACCAGACCTGCTGGCGGAGCTGAACGAAATCGGAGGCTCGGAGGCCAACGTGGCCACCGGATACCATGCCATTGAATTCCTGCTGTGGGGCCAGGACCTGCACGGCTTCGATCGCGGCGCCGGACAGCGTCCTGCGACGGACTACGCCCAGGGCGAGGAGTGCACCCATGGCAATTGCGACCGCCGCGCCGCCTACCTGGATGCCGCGACCGATCTGTTGATCACCGATCTCGAATGGATGGTTGCACAATGGGCACCCGGCCAGGAAGACAACTACCGCTCCCAGCTGCTCGCCGAAGCACCGGACGCCGCCATCCAGAAAATGTTCTTCGGCATGGGCTCCCTGTCTCTGGGTGAGCTTGCCGGTGAGCGCATGAAAGTCGCCCTGGAAGCCAATTCCTACGAGGATGAGCACGACTGCTTCAGCGACAACACCCACAACTCCCATTACTACAACGGCCAGGGCGTGGCCAACATCTACTCCGGCAGCTACACCCGGATTGACGGTTCTGAACTGACCGGTCCTTCCCTGTCCGATCTGGTTGCCGAGCTCAACCCGGAACTGAACGAGACACTGAGCCAGCAGTTCGAAGAGTCGATGAGGGCGCTGCAAACCATGAAATCCAGTGCCGAAGCCGAGTCAGAGCCGATGAAATTCGATATGATGATCGCGCCAGGCAATGAGAAAGGCGCGGAGATCGTAAACGGCGCGATTATGGCGCTGGTGGCACAAACCGGTTCCATTGAACAGGCCGCCCGCGAACTGGGCATCGACTCGCTCAAGCCTGATGACGCCGGCCATACCTTCTAGCTTACCCACTAACTGGCTGACCCACTAAAAAGTAACGACATGTTGTAGAGAAACCATGCGCCAACGCCCCCTGCTACTGCTGACCTTGTTTTCGGGAGTGGCCGTAGCAGCGGCCTTCGCCATGGCTGCCGCCCAGGAACCTTATCCGATCCAGGCGACGGTCAAGACGGGGGGCGAAGGCACAGTGGATCAGTTCGATCACAATGCCTATTCCCTGCCCCAGGCTAACCTGTCCATGACCAGGCGCCTGGATTTCAGTGTCGGCAACAGTTTCTTCCGCAACCCCTGGGTCGAAGCCCCTGCCAGCACGGATGCCCGCGACGGACTGGGGCCACTGTTCAACACCAACTCCTGCCAGGGCTGTCACATAAAGGATGGCCGTGGACATCCTCCCGGCGCTGACGACAAACCTATATCGCTGTTCCTCCGCCTCGCCGTGCCAGCCGATCCCGAGCAGGATGCGGATATCCTGAAGACCCACGGATTCAAACCGGCCCCCGTGTACGGCAGCCAGTTGCAAACCGCCGCCCTGCCGGCCGCCAAACCTGAAGCCGATCTGGTGATCGACTGGGAATCGGTGACAGAGACGCTGTCGGACGGCACCGAAATAGAACTACGAAAACCGGTCTACCGGATCGAGAACCCTAACTATGGCCCACTCCCGGAAGACCTGTTGGTGTCTCCGCGGGTGGCTCCGCAGATGATCGGCATGGGTCTGCTGGAAGCCATACCGCTTGAAGACCTGCAAGCACTGGCGGATCCGGAGGATACGGACAACGACGGCCTCTCCGGCAAACTCAATCAAGTCTGGGACCTGGACAGCCAGCAAACCGTGCCGGGTCGATTCGGCTGGAAAGCTGCCGAACCAAACGTTCATCAGCAAAGCATGGGGGCGTTTGCTGGAGACATGGGGCTGACGTCCACCCTCAAACCGGCAACCGATTGTACGCCCGAGCAGAACTGTGGGCGCTTCGCCAACGGCGGCAGCCCCGAAGTGAGCGACAAGGTGAGCAACTTCGTGACCTTCTATGCCAAAAGCCTGGCAGTACCGGCACGCCGTGACCTGGACAATGTGTCCGTTCAACAAGGTGCGGAACTGTTCAATGAAACCGGCTGCGCCGGCTGTCATACACCAAGGCACACTACCGGCATCGCCCCGGACCGCCCGGACCTCAGCAACCAGACCATATGGCCCTATACCGATCTGCTCCTGCATGACATGGGTCCGGCGCTTGCCGATGGTCGGGATGAATTCCTGGCCAACGGCAACGAATGGCGGACACCCCCGCTCTGGGGAATCGGCCTGGCTCAACGGGTCAATCCGCAGTCCGGGTTCCTCCACGACGGGCGGGCGCGAACACTCGAAGAAGCCGTGCTCTGGCACGGGGGCGAGGCCGGGCCGGCAGCTGAACGTTACCGTCAGATGCCCGTCGAAGACCGGGAGGCACTCCTGGATTTCCTGAACTCTCTCTGAGGACACGCCATGCGACCATTAACGAAAGCCGTGGGTATTGCCGCGCTGATACTGGTTCCAATTGCTGGGATGGCTGCCAGCCAGACTGAAACGAACAGCAACGCGACACAACAATGGCACCAGGGAATTCTCGCAGGTTACCAGTCTCTGGCGGCCGAAGCGGGCGACTTGTCCGTTGCGGCTGTCGACTACTGCAGCGCGCCGGAACAGGCGGCACGCGATACCCTTGAGCAAGCCTGGCTGGACACCTTCCTGGCGTGGCAGCTTGTCCGTTTTGTGGATTTTGGCCCGGTGGAGAACGACAACCTTGCCTGGCAGTTCCAGTTCTGGCCCGACCCGAAAAACCTCATTGCCCGCAAAGCCAGCTACCTGCTGAACTCGGAAGACCCGATATCGGGTGAGGTCATCGCCGAGTCCGGCGTGGCCGTACAGGGTTTTCCCATGCTGGAGTACCTGTTGTACGACGAACCATTGAACGCCAGCGACAATGCCCTACCCGCGGAAAAGACCTGCGGCCTGCTGAGAGCGGTTGCCGGCCACATCGAAACCAATAGCCAGCAACTCCGTGATCAATGGCAGACGTTCCGCAAGGATTACCTGGCCACGGAACAATACCGCGACACCACCATCCGGGCCGGCATGGCGGCCCTGGAGATTCTGGAGGATCGCCGGCTTGCCCAGCCAATGGGGCTCCGTGGGAATGGCAAACGTTCTGTCTACGCCGCCGATGCCTGGCGTAGCGGCCGTAGCCTGAAGACCATGGAAGCAACCATCCATGGCCTGGAGCAGTCTTTCCTGCCGGGCCTGACACAGCTGCTAAAGGAAAGCGAACAACCGCAACTGGGTCCACGAATTGAAAACCAGTTCAAGGACGTTCTGGAGCACTTCCCGGAACTCCATCGCCCCATGACTGAGCTGCTTTCCAATGACGATGCCTTTTCCCTGCTCCAGGGCTTCTACGTTGACGTTTCCCAGTTAACCACTCTGATCAATGACCAGGCAGCGGTTGAACTCGGCGTCATTCGCGGCTTCAATTCCAGCGACGGCGACTGATGAGCAGCAACAGGCAACCCGGAGGTGCACTTATCAACCGCAGACAACTACTGAAAGCGGGGATGGCCGGAGGACTGGCAGCCACCCTGTCCGGCTGCAGTCTGCTGCCTCGAAAAGCGGATTACGCGCCAGATCAGTACGTCGGCGCCGTGGGACTGCCCGGGGGTAAGTTCGGCATTAGTGCCATCAACCGCAAAGGTCACCTCATATGGGAGTCACCGGTCGACACCCGTTGCCACAGCGGATGTGCACGCCCGGATGGCTCTCAGGTCATCTTCTTCGAACGCCGGCCCGGCTGGGCGTTTTACGGGTTCGACGCCCACAGCGGCAACAGGACACATCGCGTCAAAGCCGCTTCCGGGGAACACTTTGTCGGTCACGGAGTGTTCTCCCCCGACGGCCGCTGGCTCTATGTCACCGCCAGCCGCTACGAGCCGGGGCAAGGCATTATTGCCGTCTATGACGCGGAGCAGAATTATCAGCGGGTCGATACCTTTGAGCTTCAGGGCATTGGCCCCCATGAGCTGACACTGCATCCAGATGGGGAAACCCTGGTGATTGGCCTGGGCGGCATACTGACCCACCCGGACTACGATCGCCTCAAGCTGAACCTCGACACCATGGAACCCGCGCTGATCCTGATGAACCGCCGCAGCGGTCGGATTATTGGGCGGTTCAACCCTGCCCATCACCAGCAAAGCGCCCGTCATGTCAGTACCGGTTCGAACGGCCGGGTGTACGTTGCCTACCAGTACCAGGGGCCCCTTCACGAGTCCCCCGCCCTCATCGCGCGGCTGGAAGGCGGTGAGCTTCAGGAAATCCGATTCGAAGAGGATACCCAGGCAGCACTGGCCAACTACATCGCCAGCGTTGTTGCCCATCCCGAGAACGACCTTGTCGCTGCCGCGTCGCCAGTGGGCGGCACCGCCGTGGTGTTCAATGGCATCACTGGCGAACTGCTGGCCAGGGCGTCCATACCCGACTGCGCTGGCGTCCAGGCTTTGGCAGGAGGCGATTTCCTGATCTCCTCCGGACGCGGAAAACTGGTGCGCCTGGGGCAGGACAATCAGTCACGGCAAATCGCCGATCTGCCGGTCCAGTGGGACCACCACCTGGTCTGAATCACCCGCAACGCGGCCCTCCTGCCTTAAGGCAACTCGCCTTAGCTGGTATCCTTATGAGCCATTTGTTCAGGAGGACGGCAACTTGCCCGCCAGAAACAAGGACACCCTCGACCAGGTTTACAGCCTGATTGCCAACGAAGAAGACGCCCGGGTCTGCACGGACATCCCCGATGAAGCCTGCCGGGAGGTGCCACGCAACTTCTTCCTGATCCTCGGCAGCAATGTGCTGACCAAACTTGGTGACTTGCTGATCAGCCCCAAGACCGTGCTGGCCTGGCTTTTGAGCGCTATCGGAGCGCCTGCCCTGGTGGCCTGGCTGGTTCCGATCCGGGAGTCCGGCTCAATGATTCCGCAAATGGTGATCGGTGCCTGGGTCCGGCGCAAGCCTGTACGCAAATGGTTCTGGACCCTGGGAAGCTTTGGCCAGGCGGCCAGTGTTCTGGGCATGGCGGCGAGCGTCTGGTTCCTGGAGGGCTACGCCGCGGGCGCCGGCGTGGTGGGCGCATTGGTGCTGTTTTCCCTGGCCCGGGGGTTCTGCTCGGTGTCCATGAAGGACGTGCAGGGGAAATGCATCCCGAAGAAACGCCGAGGGCGGCTGTCTGGCCTGGCCTCCACCATCGGTGGGACCGCAACAGTCATCCTCACCGCCTTGCTGTTCTGGAACCGGGGTGACCCTGGCGTACTTTTCTACACCCTCCTGCTCCTGTTGGCTGCCTGCCTCTGGGTTATTGCCGGCTTTCTATTCGCCTCTGTTGATGAATACGAGGGCGAAACCGGCGGTGGCGGCAATGCGCTTGGGGACGCGTTCAAAAGCCTGTCCCTTCTCAGGGATGACGTGCCCTTCCGGCACTTCGTGATTACCCGCGCCCTGCTGTTGTGCTCAGCGCTGGCGTCGCCTTACTTTGTCGTGCTCGCCCAGAAAAACTCTGATACCGGGTGGCTTCTGGGCGTCTTTCTGCTGGCGAGCAGCCTCGCCAGTTCCATCAGCGCCAGCGTGTGGGGTTGGATGGCGGACGAGTCCAGCCGGCGGGTAATGATTCGCGGTGCCATTGTCGCCAGTGGCGCTTGCCTGACGGTGGGCCTGACCGCTTTGTTTGCCGGCGAAGCAACCTCCAGCATCTGGTTCTATCCCGCCGGGTTCTTCGTGCTGAGCATTGCGCATGCGGGGGTTCGACTGGGACGTAAAACGTATCTGGTCGATATGGCAGGCGGCAACAAACGCACCGACTATACCTCCGTGAGCAATACCGTTATTGGGGTGCTGTTACTGGCAACGGGCGGGCTGACAGCGCTGGTATCGATGATATCCGACGTGGCGGTGATACTGACGCTGGGCGCCATGGGGCTGGCCGGCGCCATCAGCGCCACCCGGTTAAGGGAAGTGACCGAGGATCAGTGAGGTTCCGGTGGCTTCCCGTCGTTCAACGCCAGGGCGCCTTTCACAATGCGGTAGATGATCCAGATGGAGATGCCCAGTAACACAAACCAGCCAATGATCAGTGGCGTCGTCACGATGCCAATCACCGTCCATAACAGCCCGATCCAGAAGGTTCGTATCTGCCAACGGAAATGAGGCTCTATCCAGGTGCTCTTTACGTCATCGAGCTTGACGTAATTGATGATCACACCCACCAGGCCGGTAATGCCACCGACAAAGAACGACAGCGCCTGCAGGATATAAACCAGCACCGCCAGGTTGCGGCCTGGCTCTTCACGTCGTGCTATGGGGTCTGCATTGGCGGGGATGTATTCGTGCTCGGACAAGTCACTCTCCTCTGGCTCCACACCCGCAGTGTATCACAGCAACAGGAGCCGGAAACCGCTGGAACTTAGCGGTTGTCCGGTTTGTAACCCAGGCGGAAGCCACCCCAGTGCTTGCCATTCACGTAGATCGGCACTGACAGGTCATGCATAACCTCGCCAGTATCCCGGCGGTAGGTCTGTAGCAGCATATTCTGGGTATGGCTGCCACACCGAGCACCGGTGCGGTCGTTAAACAGCCGTTTGCTGCGACTCTTTACCAGATCCACTTTCGGGTCGCCCGTTGGCGCATGGGCGAAATCACGGTTGTGGGTCGGCACATAGCCATCCGGCGCGGCGGCAATCGCGAAGACCATCGACGGGTGGGCCCCTTTCACCGCTTCCTGAACGGTGGGCAGTTGCTGATCGGTGAACCGATCAAAGCTGCTGGAATACTTCTGTGGATCGGTCTTGGGAATGGGGGTTCTTTGCTTATCAAACAGGGCGCTTTCTGCCAGTTGCCCATCGCGAACCGCTTTTTCAAAGAGCTTTCCAATCCGGTCCGCACCCTGCCGGGCCTGGTCGTAGAAGAAGCGGTGATAGCTTTCATCGCTGTTCAACGCAAATGCCGCGTTGGCCTCTTCCGCCAGTTCCATCAGTGTCGCTGCCTGCTGGGCAAGCGACGCAACGCTGGTATCGCTCTCGGTAATCTGATCCCGAACCGTTTCAATGGCCGACGATACCTGCTGCAGGCTCTGCTCGTTGTTCTGGTCAATCTCGGCAATGCGCGCCACCTGCTGCTGCACACGGTCAGACTGATCACGAATCTGATCAAGGCGCTCGCCAACGCTTTCAACTGACTCCAAGCCGGATTCAACGCTCTTGGCCAGGTCCTCGATCCGCGAAACAATCAGGGAGGTATCGGAACGTATTTCCTGCAGCGTTTCGGCCACCTCACCGGTTGCCTGCGCGGTTCGCCCGGCCAATTGCCTGACCTCGTCGGCAACCACCGCAAAGCCCCGCCCCTGGTCGCCGGCACGAGCGGCTTCAATTGCCGCGTTCAAGGCCAGCAGGTTGGTTTGTTCCGCGATGCCCTGAATGGTGGTGGTGACACCCTGGATCTTGTTGGATTTCTCGTTCAGTTCCTGAATTAATCTGAGGTTCTCGCTGGACTGCTCGTGCACGGCTCGCACGCTATTGATGGCAGTGGTCAGCGCATCACGGCCCTCAACGCTCACCTGACGGTTCTGCAGAGCCATGGTCGCAGCATCGGTGGCCTGCTGGGCGGATTCACGCACACTCTCGGTAATCTGACCCGCGTACTCCGCCATCTGTGCAGTTTCACTGACCTGTCGATCCAGGCGGTTTTTTAGTTGGTCGGCCGCGTGGGACACCTGGGCCGCAGAAATGGCACTTTTATCGGCACTGCCGGACAGGGTTTCCACCAGTGCCCGCCCTGCTTTGGCGTCCGCAAGGAGGCTTGCACACTGTTTGCCCAGCGGACTATCCGCTGGCAGCTTACCGGCGTTGAGCTGCTTGATGGAACGTTCAACCGGTTCCAGAACGCGTAACACCAGATACGCGGTGGCGACGACCAGGCCAATAACCACGCCCGCCACCAGCGACGCGCTATCCAACCCTATCAACGGCGCCACCAGGAAAGCCCCAAAGGCGACGACAACGGCGACTGACACCCCCACAACCAGAACAGGCCGACTGAGCAAACCCATATCCACCTCTTTATTTTCATTATTAGTGAATGCATCTTTTTTGACGATTACTCTTGAGAGTAAAGAATTGACCTTTACTTATAACTGCTACTTTAGTTGACCAATACTGGTTTTACGGCAGATCGATGAAAAACTGAAACAAAAAAGCCGTAACGCCGGAGACGTCCTGTTGGAAGAATCCGGCGTTACGGCTGGCTCTTGTCGGTGTGCGCCCGTGGCGCCTCTATCAGGCGATCAGGCGCCGATCACACCGCCATCGTCCTTGGTTACGATAACAGTGGCGTCGCGGGGACGGGACTCGGCCGCGTTCGGCCAGTTACCATCCGGGTGCTGGATGTTCACGAACATGGTCTTAACGTCCGGTGTGCTGACAACGCCAGTTACTTCACAACCTTGGGGCCCGACGAAGAAGCGCTTGATTTCGCGTGTCTCCGGATTGGCGGCCAGCATCATGTTGTTGAAGTACGGGTCAGCATCAGAACCATCGGTCTGGATCCACAGCCGGCCATTGTAGTCAAACCAGAGGCCATCCGGGCTGTTGAAAATATTATCATCGTTCAGGGAGACGACGGCCTCACCATCGACAACAGTTTCCGTACCCTGCTCGCCGGCGAAGACAAAGATGTCCCAGTCAAAGCTGGTAGCCGTGTGATCGCTACCTTCTTCAGTCCAGCGAATGATGTGGCCGGTGGCATTGGGAGAGTTCGGGTTGGCGGCGTTGACGTCGTCGAACCCTGGCTGGCCCCGGTTCGAGTTGTTTGTCAGGGTGAAATAGACCTCGCCAGAGTTGGGATCAACGGCACCCCACTCCGGGCGGTCCATCGTCGTAGCGCCGGCAATATCGGCTGCGAGGCGGGTATTCAGCAGAACATCAGCCTGGTTCTCAAAACCGTCGAACTGGATATCGCCGACCATGCCGCCTTCAGCCGCAGCAACCTTGCTGGCGAAATCCGCGTCGTCCAGATCCAGCGCCAGCCAGTCACCAGAGCCATCCTCGTTGAAGCGGGCAACGTACAGGGTACCCTCATCCAACAGGTAGCCACCGGCCGTCGCGGCGTAGTAGGGCTGAGACGACACAAACTTGTAGATGTACTCGAAACGGGAATCGTCACCGGAGTAACACACCACCGGCTCACCTTCCTTCGCCGGCGCAAAGATGACGCCCTCGTGACCAAAGCGTCCCAACGCAGTGCGTTTCTGGGGTTTGCTTTCCGGCGTAAACGGATCAATTTCAACCATGAAGCCGTAGGTGTTGGCTTCGTTGCGATAATCATCTGTAGCCGCCGCTCCGGTCGTGCTCACATTGAATCGCACATATTGGTCGGCCGCACTGTCTGCCAACTCCCAGTCGTATCGGCTGGAGCTGCCAACACCATGTCTGGTCTGCTCGCGAGGCTGGGTCGCATCGCTATTGGCAAAGTAACCGTGCCAATTCTCTTCCGCGGCCAGGTAGGTGCCCCAGGGCGTTGGGCCCATCGCACAGTTGTTCAGGGTACCGCGAGTTTCGGTCGCGTCGGGACTGTAGGTTGTGACCAGCTTGCTGTAACCACGTACCGGGCCACGAATGTCCATCTCGGTGTTGCCGGTAATGCGACGATTGAATGGGCTGCCGAAGACGACGTCCCAGGTACCGTTGGTGTCACGCTTGATGTGAACGACAGACACACCGTGAGCGGCAATTTCCTTGCGAACCTCATCGGCGGGTCGCACGCCACCGTTATCAGCAGCATTGGTCGGGCCATTGGCATGAATGAAGTCCTGCTCGATGTACTCATGGTTCATCACCAACAGGCCTTCCGTTGAGCTGTTGCCACCGGCCTTCTGGTCAATCGGGAAGAAATGGAGACCATCGTGGTGCATTCCAACCTGCTGTTCCTGATCGGCACCGGTATTGGTGCCATCGGCTTTATACTCGGGATAGGATCCGGTGATCGGGGTGCCCCAGGGAAGAAAAGCCACGGATGAGTATCCCTCGGGAACAACGACTTCATTGTCGCTGGATACGGCAACCGCCTTGAAACCAAGATCCGTATTGGCGGAACTTCCCCCTGTGGAGGAACCGTTGTCATCGTCGTCATCACTGCCACAGCCAGCCAGGCCCAACCCCATAACGCTGGCCAACGCGGCGCCAACGGAACCTTTCATAACGGTACGGCGCTGCATACGGGCCGCGAGGACCTGATGAAAGGGCGTGTTGCTTGAATGGTTGACGACGGGCTCGTAATTGGGATCCAGGTAGTTGGGATCCAGGTCATGCTTTGCCATGGTCCTGCTCTCTCTCGGGTGGGTTATTGGTTTTCGAGAGAACAGTGTCGGTGGGTTAGGTGACAGATTTCAGACAGTAAAAAGACAGTTTCTTTAACAATTTCTTACAACCAAAAAAGCCTGCCCATAAAGGGCAGGCCACAGACGCAATCTTATTGCATGGAGTCGCCGGCTTCCTCAGCGGCTTCGCCCATTTCCTCACCGGTCTCTTCCATTGCTTCGCCAGTTTCTTCGGCGGCATCTCCAGCAGCGTCCTTGGTTTCGTCCCAGGCGCTGTCATTCTGGCCGGTGGCATCTTCGTAGGTCTCTTCGACCGCATCGCCAGCGTCATCCGCCATTTCCTCAACGTTGTCGCCGGCTTCCTCGAGATCGACGCCTTCGTTGTCATCCTGGCTGCAGGCCGCAAGGCCCAGCGTCATCAGCAGTGCCAGTGCGCTCAGTGTCAGCTTGTTCATAACTGTGTCCTTTCTTTGGCGTGTGAAAACAACAGCGACAAGTCTACGGCCGTGACGGAGCGGGCACAATTACTTGGGAATTACGTTTTTGTTAGCAGCGACAATAAGTTAGCGAAAGCAATAACCTGTAGCCATTAATTGGCTCCGGCTACGACCTTACCGTCCAGTGTCAGCACGTGATCAAGGCGAACCATGTGCCCCCGCCCAAGAAAAACAAACTCCTGGCCAGCGCGACTGAAGAGATCGCGGATGACATCGTGGGTCGTACAGATCTGACCGGCATCGTCGCGATAGACAATCTCGGCCAGTTTTGAAGAGGTCAGATACTCCCGGAGCAAACTGTGAATTTCACAGCGTACCGGGCGATAGGCATTGGAGGCGTGTCCCGACGTCATGGCAGCTTCTTCCCTGTGGATGCAGCAGGATAGGAAAGCGCCCCGGTACGCTGAAACCTGCGTTCCGGGGCCAGCCTACAGTCTGGTTTAGATTGTGTCAGTCCGCCAGTTTCAGAACCACTCCGACTTCATGTTCATGCAGGTGTCGTCCTGGTTGCGGAGCAGCACCAGATCCTGTGCCACAGTGGGCAACTCCCAATGGAAGAAGTACTGGGCGGCCTGAAGCTTGCCCTGGTAGAAGTTCCTTTCTTCGTCGCTGTTGGCAGAACCGAGGGCCTTGGCGGCGGCGTTGGCCTGACGCAGCCACATCCAGGATACGATGATATGTCCGAACAGGTGCAGGTAGCAGGACGCGTTGGCCAACACCCGGTCGGGATCCTCCGACATCAGGGATTTACCCAGACTCTGGGTCACTTTCACTGCTTGCTGCAGGGTTTCACTGAGGGACAGCGCCCATTGCTGGCACCGATCGGTGGTGGCGGCTTCCAGGTCCACCTGCATTTCCTGCATCAGCAACTGCAGGCCGTGGCTCTGATCCTGCCAGATCTTGCGCCCCAGCAGGTCCAGTGCCTGGATGCCGTTGGTGCCTTCGTGAATCGGGTTCAGGCGATTATCCCGCCAGCACTGCTCCACCGGGTATTCCCGGGTGTAACCGGCACCGCCATAGACCTGGATAGCCAGGTCGTTGGCCTTCGGGCCGAACTCGGATGGCCAGGCCTTGATGACTGGCGTTAGCAGATCCAGCAACTTGCCGGCTTCCATCCGCTTCTGCTCGTCCGGATGGGTGTGCTGGTCGTCCATCAGGCGTGCGCCGTATAGGCACAGCGCCAGGCCACCTTCACTGTAGGCTTTCTGGGCCAGCAGCATGCGTCGCACATCGGCATGCTCAATGATGGGAACCTGGGGTGCCTCCGGGTTCTTTTCTGACGGCTTGCGGCCCTGCAGGCGGTCCTTGGCGTATTCCAGACTGTGCATGTAGCCACGATAACCAATCACGGCGGCGCCGAAGCCGACGCCCACACGGGCTTCGTTCATCATCTGGAACATGTACTTCAGGCCCTGGTGGGGCTCGCCCACCAGATAGCCATGGCAGGGTGCGTCGTCACCAAAACTGAGCGCCGTTGACGTGGTCCCGCGGTAGCCCAGCTTGTGAATCAGGCCGGCCAGGTTCACGCCGTTACGTTCAGTCGCGTTGCCTTCTTCATCCACGATGAATTTCGGCACGATAAACAGGGAGATGCCTTTTACGCCTGCCGGGGCGCCTTTGACCTTCGCCAGCACCATGTGAACGATGTTTTCGGTGAGGGACTGTTCGCCGCCGGAGATGTAGATCTTGGCGCCTTTGATCAGGTAATGACCGTCGTCAGTCGGCGTGGCCGAGGTGCGGATATCAGCCAGTGACGAGCCGGCGTGGGGCTCGGTCAGAGCCATTGTGCCGGTGAAGCGGCCGCTGAGCATGTGTGGCAGGAAGGTGCTTTTCTGCTGGTCGTTGCCGAACACGCGGATCAGGTTGGCGGCAGCGGTGGTGAGGAACGGGTAACCCGCAGTGCCCGGGTTAGCGGCGGTAAAGAAGCCGTTACACGCTGCCATGACGGATTCGGGGAGCTGCATGCCACCCAGTTCGTAGTCGTAGCGCCCGGCAATGAAGCCGGCATCGGCGTAGGCGTCAAAGGCTTCTTTGACCTGAGGCAGCATTTCCACCTGGCCGTCGACGAATTTTGGCTCGTCTTTGTCGGCGGCGCTGTTGTGGGTAGCGAATTTGTCACGGGCGATTTTGTCGGCGGTTTCGATGACGGCGTCGAAGGTGTCGCGGCTGTGTTCGCTAAAGCGCTCGCGTTCGCTGAGGCTTTCGGTGTCGAGTACTTCGTAGAGTTGGAACGCCAGGTCGCGGCGGTCAATCAGGGTGTCGGTCATTTCGGGTCTCCTGTTTATGGCGTATAGCCTCTCATACGGTTGTTTTTGTTGAAACCGGCGTTAATGACATAATCATGGTTAAAATTGCCATTTTTATTCTAGGTCTCCTTTTGTGAATGCGCGGCTTGTGGTGCTCGGCAGACGGGCACCAACCGGGAAGACCCTCCCGGGACACGCTGTGAATACGTCCGTGTACGCTTGACGGCAGCATCCTTGCTGCCGACAGTCCCGGGAGGGTCTTCCCGGCTGGCGCCCTGATTTGGAGGTGGCATGCGAACGGTTTCTGTTATTGGGTTTGATGGGGCGCTTGCCAGTGCGATTACGGGGGTTATCGACCTGTTTCGACTGGCGGGGGTAACCTGGGCACGCATCAACGATACGCCTCCGGAGCAGCAGTTCACCACTCAATTGCTGACCGAGGGTGGTCGGCCCTGTCGGTGTATCAATGGGATAACGTTGATGGCCGATGGGGACTGGCGGGACATTCCCACCGGTAATTCGCAGGCAGACCTGGTCATTGTTCCCACGATTGGCGCGCCGATTGCGCAGGTTCTGAAGGCCAATCCCGGGTTGGTTGACTGGCTCGGCGGCTTTCGGGAGGCGCCAACCGGACAGGTCCGCTTGGCCAGTAACTGCACGGGGGCGTTTCTGCTGGCGGAGGCCGGGTTGCTGGACGGGCGGCAGGCAACGACGCACTGGGGGTTCAGCAACCAGTTCAGAAAACGCTTTCCCGGGGTAGACCTAAAGCCGGAAAAGCTGATTACAGTGGATGGGCACATTGCCTGTGCCGGCGGTGGTATGGCGTGGTGGGATCTGGGGGTGTATCTGGTGGAACGCTACGCCGGGGCGAAGGTGGCGCGTGAACTGGCGAAGGCGTTTGTTATTGATGCGGGGCGGACCAGCCAGGCGCCTTATGGAGCGCTACAGGCCCGGCGCTATCATTCCGATGCCGCGATTCTGAAACTGCAGGACTGGCTGGATGTGAACTACACCCGGCCGGTGACGCTGCAAGCCCTTGCCGCATTCGCCGATCTAACGGAGCGTTCGCTGATTCGTCGGTTCAAAGCGGCAACCGGGGACACCCCCACCAGTTACCTGCAGATTCTGAGAATAGAGGCGGCCCGGCAGCATCTGGAGAATTCGCGGGTGGCGGTTGAAGAGGTCACGCGGCTGGTCGGTTATGAAGATGTCAGTTCGTTCAGCCGTCTGTTCAGGAAGCATACCGGCCTGGCGCCCGGCATTTATCGGGCGAGATTCGGAAGGTAACCCGAGCCTGAGCGCTTTTGGCCCGGGTTATGCTTAGTTTTCAATACAAGGCCAAAAGCCGAGGCAAAACGTAAAAATAACTGACACAGGCTACTCCCTGTGGAGGGTAATACCATGAACGCACCGCAAAAAAACCAGCAATGCGCACTGCTCAGTCGCCTTTACGACATGAAGCAGAAACAGCTACTTCAGGCCAGCCAGCAGGCCGATAGCCTTCGCTATCGGGTTTTGTCCGCCGAGGCAGACGCCATCAGCGAGGCTCTGAAAGCCATTCGGTAACCCGGGTCAGTCACCGTAACGATGACTGACGCCCAAACGGGTCACAAATGATCAAGATGATCACTTTATGACCAAAATTGTCCACCCGGTCAGATCCGGGCAGCCACTTCCGTCCCCTGCCGAATAGCACGCTTGGCGTCCAGCTCTTCGGCCACGTCCGCACCACCTATCAGGTGGGTCTGAATACCCCGATTGACCAAATCATCAAACAACGCCCGGAAAGGCTCCTGACCTGCGCATATGATGACGTTGTCTACCGCCAGAACCTTGCTCTCGGTGACCTTACCGTCCTTGTCGGACAGCGTGATATGCAGACCGTCATCATCAATTTTCTCGTAACTACACCCTCTCAGCATCTCAACGTCACGGTGCTTGAGGCTGTTGCGATGTACCCAGCCAGAGGTCTTGCCCAGACCACCGCCGACTTTGCTGGTTTTCCGCTGCATCAGGTAGATCTTGCGGGGTGACGATGTCGGCTTGCGCTTAGCTAGGCCGCCCGGCCCGTCGAATTGCGGATCAACGCCCCACTCAGCCTGCCAGTCTGCCATGCTGACCTGCTCTCCCTCGGGGTGATGACCGAATTCGTGAGTGAGGAACTCGCTGACATCGAAGCCGATACCACCGGCACCTATCACCGCTACCGACTGGCCTACGGGCTTGTTGTGGCGCAGAACATCGAGGTAACCGAGCACCTTCGGGTGGTCGATGCCATCAATTCTTGGCGTACGCGGTTTCACGCCCGTGGCGATGATCACGTCGTCAAAGCCCTGCTCTCCCAATACATCGGCATCCACGCGGGTATTGAGCTTCAGTTCAATACCCAGGATTTCGATCTGGCGCTGGTAGTAACGCAGCGTTTCATAGAACTCTTCCTTCCCGGGGATGCGCTTGGCGTAGTTGAACTGGCCGCCAATTTTGTCATCCGCTTCAAACAGCGTCACTTTGTGACCCCGCTTGGCGGCAGTGGTCGCGGCGGCCAAACCGGCAGGACCGGCTCCGACCACCGCCACGCGGCGGCTGACCGGAGCCACCGTCAGGACCAGTTCGGTTTCGTGACAGGCGCGCGGGTTCACCAGGCAGGACGCCCGTTTGAGCTGGAATACGTGATCCAGACAGGCCTGGTTGCAGGCAATACAGGTGTTGATTTCGTCGCTACGGTTCTGCTCGGCCTTGCGCACAAATTCCGAATCCGCCAGCAACGGTCGCGCCATGGACACCATATCGGCCTTGCCCGCCGCGAGGATTTCCTCGCCTTTCTCCGGGGTGTTGATGCGGTTGGTGGTGCACACGGGAATGTCCACTTCGCCGTAAAACTTGGCGGTCACATCCGCAAAACCGCCCCGTGGCACCGACGTCACGATCGTTGGCACTCGGGCTTCGTGCCAGCCGATACCGGTATTGATAATGGTGGCACCGGCTTTTTCGATGGCCTTGCCCAATTGCACCACCTGGTCCCAGGTCTGCCCGCCTTCTACAAGGTCCAGCATCGACAGGCGGTAAATGATAATGAACTCGGGGCCGACCGCTTCCCGCATGCGGCGAACGATCTCCACCGGCAACTGCATGCGGTTCTCGAACGGTCCGCCCCATTTGTCAGTACGCTTATTGGTTCTCTCACACAGGAACTGGTTAATGAAATACCCTTCCGACCCCATAACCTCAACGCCGTCATAACGGGCCAGTTTCGCCAGTTTCGCGGCGCTGACGAAGTCATCAATCTGCTTATCGACCCCCTTGGTGGAGAGCGCGCGAGCTTTGAACGGCGTAATCGGCGCCTTGGTGGCCGAGGCGGATACGCTGAACGGCTGGTAGCCATAGCGACCGGCATGAAGCAGTTGCAGGCAGATCTTGCCGCCAGCGTCATGAACTTCACTGGTGACATGACGGTGAAGCATGGCGGTGCCACGATGGTTCATGGTGGACGCCAGGGGCGAAAGCTGGCCGACAAAGTTGGGTGAAAAGCCCCCGGTAACCATCAACCCCACTCCGCCTTCCGCACGCTCGGCAAAATAACGGGCAAGCTTGTGGATGTTCCAGAACCGGTCTTCCAGGCCAGTATGCATGGAGCCCATAAGCACGCGGTTTTTCAACTCGGTGAAACCCAGGTCGAGGGGTTTCAGCAGGTTCGGGTAGGCAGCGGTCATGTTGTTTCTCTTTGATTGGTCGTCTGGTCGTCTCGTCTCATGCGGACGTTTTCATCAGGAGGCAACATGGTAGCATAGCGGCCTACGACTAACGTATGACATGGAACCCACACTATGAGCACACGCGATTCTGAACGGGTACTGATCACGATTGAGGACGGTATCGCCATCGTGACCCTGAACCGGCCGGATAAATACAACGGTCTGGACATGCCCATGTTCGAGGCGATCACCAGGGCGGCCAAAACCCTGAAGAAAGACCGCAGTGTGCGCGCCATCATACTGAACGGTGCCGGAGACGCTTTCTGCTCCGGGCTGGATGTGAAGACCGTGTCGAAGAATCCGGTGAATTTCCTCAAGCTGCTGGTCAAACCTGGCCGCAGGATCAGCAACCTTGCCCAGAATGTCGGTTATTTATGGCGGGATGTGCCGGCACCGGTAATTGCGGTTACCCATGGCTACTGTTTCGGTGGTGGTTTCCAGATTGCGCTGGGTGCCGACTTTCGGTTTTCCACCAGCGACTGCGAATTCTCCATCATGGAGAGCAAGTGGGGGCTGATCCCAGACATGAGCCTGACGGTGACCCTGCGGGAACTGGTGCCCATTGATCTGGCCAAGGAACTGACCATGACCGCGCGACGATTCGACGGCACGGAAGCAAAAGCCATGGGCCTGGTCAGCCGCGTTAGCGACGATCCCATGGCAGAAGCAATGAACTTCGCCCGCGAGCTGGCCGAGCGCTCGCCAGACGCCGTCGCCGCCAGCAAGCTGTTGTTCAACCGCAGCTGGAACGCCACCGACAGAACCGCACTGGACTGGGAAACAAAGCTGCAGAAGAAGGTACTCGGGCGGGCTAACCAGCGCATTGCCGTTGCCCGGAATTCCGGCTCTCCCGACAAACCCTACCAGGACCGCCGTGATTTCTGAACGCGGATAAATGGTCAGCGTACTTGACCTGCGTAGACGGCCACGTATCATCAGCCAGGGTAACTGATTATCGGAGCAACCATGACGACCGCAAGGTCCCTGGCTAATACACATCCCGGCTTTTCACCGGTCGCTGCTGATGCAAAGAAGCATCGCGGCAGCTTGCCCTACTTCCCGGATCCACCCCATCACTGCTGATATCCTGGCCACCATTCATATGGTTGCCCGTGCAAGCACGGACACCGGGGGCTAAACTCAGGCAACATTTGCTTCTCCATCCATAAAGAAGAAAGCCAACAAGAGGTTGCGATGTCGCTACCGCTGGTCGTTTTACTGCCGTTTCTGGGAGCCCTGGCGGCTCCGCTGTTCGCCCAGGGCGGACGCACGGCAATTGCTGTCATTTCCTGTGTCCCTGCCATCATTGGATTGGCGGCACTATACCCCCATTGGGCAATCCTGGCCGACGGCGGCATCGTGCAGCACACCACCGAGTGGCTGCCAGCCATCGGGCTGTCTTTCAGCTTTCGCCTGGACGGCCTATCGCTGCTTTTTACCCTGCTGATCCTGATTATCGGGCTATTGATCATCCTGTACGCCCGCTACTACCTGAAGCCCCACGAGAACGTCGGTAAGTTCTACGCGCTTCTGCTGTGCTTCAAAGGCTCCATGCTTGGTATCGTGTTGTCGAGCAACCTGTTGCTGATGATGGTTTTCTGGGAGTTGACCAGCCTGACATCGTTCCTGTTAATCAGCTTCTGGACTCACAAGAAAGACGCCCGCCGCGGGGCAAGGATGGCGCTGGCCGTTACCGGCGGTGGCGGCCTGGCACTGCTGGCAGGCATTCTGCTGATTGGTAACATCGTGGGCAGCTATGAGCTGGAGGACGTTCTCGCCGCCGGGGATCTGATCAAGAACCACAGCATGTACCCGGTGGCACTGACGCTGGTACTGCTGGGCGCGTTCACCAAGTCCGCACAGTTCCCGTTCCACTTCTGGCTACCCCACGCCATGCAGGCGCCGACACCTGTTTCGGCCTATCTGCATTCAGCCACCATGGTGAAAGCCGGCATTTTCCTGATGGCCCGGCTTTACCCGGCCCTCGCCGGCACCGAACAGTGGTTCTACATGGTGAGCTTTACCGGCATGGCCACGCTGCTGATTGGCGCCTATGTCGCTATGTTCAAGCATGATCTGAAAGGCCTCCTCGCTCATTCAACGGTCAGTCATCTTGGCCTGATCACCCTGCTGTTCGGTATGGGGACCCAGCTGGCTGCCGTCGCCGCGGTCTTTCACGTGATCAACCACGCAATATTCAAGGCGTCCCTGTTTATGGCCGCCGGCATTATTGACCATGAGACCGGCACCCGGGACATGCGCAGGATCAATGGCCTCTGGCGCTACATGCCTCATACCGCCACGCTGGCCATGGTGGCGGCAGCGTCGATGGCGGGTGTGCCGCTGCTCAATGGTTTCCTGAGCAAGGAGATGTTCTTCGCCGAAGCCCTGGAACTGAATCTTCCCGGCCTGTGGGCCTATCTGCCTCCGCTTATTGCAACGCTGGCCGGCATATTTGCAGTTGCCTACTCGGCGCGGTTCATCCACGACGTGTTTTTCAACGGTCGGCCCGTCAACCTGCCTATCTTTCCGCCCCATGAGCCGCCAAGGTACATGAAGATACCGGTCGAGATCCTGGTCTTCGCCTGCCTGATGGTTGGCATGTTCCCGGCGTTCTCCGTCGGCCCACTGCTCTATGCTGCAGCGTCTGCCACTCTGGGTGGCGACGTTCCCGAGTATCACCTGACGGTTGTTCACGGCTTTAACCTGCCGTTGTTGATGAGTTTTGTGGCCTTCTTCGGTGGCCTGTTGATGTATACCCAGCGCCAGCGGTTTTTCGATTTCCACGCCCGTTTCAAGGAAATTGATGAAAAAGCGGTCTTCGAGGCCATCGTTAGCCGAATTTCGGACACTGCCCATACCGTTACTGCCTACATCGAGAACGGCTCACTGCAGCGCTACGCCATGTTGCTGATCGTCAGTGTGATTGCGGTTGCCGTGCTCCCGCTCTGGGACCTGGGGATTGCCATTGGCAGCAATGGGCTCAGCCCGGTGGACTGGCCCACGCTTATCGGTGTTGCCATCCTGGTGGTTGCGGCCCTGGGTACGGCGGCAGTGCATCGTGACCGGTTCTTTGCGCTGGTTTTGCTCAGCGTCGTCGGGCTTCTTGTTGCCCTCGGCTTTGCCCGCTTCTCAGCTCCGGATCTGGCGATGACGCAGTTGTCGGTTGAAGTGGTAACGATTGTCCTGCTGATGCTGGCGCTGTACTACATGCCGTCCTGGACGCCAATCGAGACGCCGAAAGGCCGCCGCATCAGGGATATTCTGATCGCTGGCGCGGCTGGTATCGGTATGACACTCATTACTCTGGCCATGCTGACACAGCCGTTTACGTCCATTTCGGAGTTTTTCCTCGAGAACAGCAAACCCGGCGGCGGTGGCACCAACGTGGTCAACGTCATTCTTGTGGACTTCCGTGGCTTCGATACCCTCGGTGAGATCACGGTTCTGGGCATTGCGGCACTGGGCATTTACGCAATGCTGCGCAATGTCGACCTGACCCCGCCTCCGGGTGACGGCCAGGGCCATCCCTGGACGCGGGATGCGTACCCGATGATGCTGCAGCAGATTGCCAGGCCGATGCTGCCATTGGCCCTGATGATCTCCGCCTATATATTCCTGCGCGGCCACAACATGCCGGGTGGCGGCTTCATCGCCGGATTGATCACTGCGGTGGCGTTGATCCTGCAATACATTGCCAGCGGGATGTCCTGGACCCAGGGCCGTATTTCAATCCGCTACCACAACGTCATCGGCCTGGGGCTGCTGTTTGCACTGATCGCCGGGGCTGGCAGTTTCGCATTCGGCTATCCGTTCCTCACATCCACGTTCGACTACGTTTACTGGCCTGTGGTTGGAAAGTTCGAGGTCGCCTCGGCGCTGATCTTCGATCTCGGCGTCTATCTGACCGTCATCGGCGCCACACTGCTGGCACTGACCAGCGTTGGTCGCCTGTCGCCCCATTCGGCCATCAAGAGTACCAACTATAAGGAGGGCTCATAATGGAGCTTGCATTCGCGGTGGTCATCGGGGCTTTGACTGCCTCCGGGGTTTACCTGATGCTCAGAGCCCGCACCTTTCCCGTTGTGGTGGGCCTGACCATGTTGTCTTATGGCGTTAACCTGTTCCTGTTCTCGTCAGGACGGCTGGCGACCGGTGGCCAGCCCATCATCGGCAGCGCGGAAACCTATTCCGACCCCCTGCCCCAGGCACTGGTGCTGACCGCCATTGTGATCGGTTTCGCCATGACCGCCTTCGTCGTTGTGCTGTCGTTGCGCAGTCTTGCCGACAACAACGACGACCATGTCAACGGCCGCGTTCCAGAACAGGACAGCACTGTGCAAAAGCAGGAGCAGGAGGGCGCCAACACATGAACCACTGGCTGACTGCTCCCATACTGATTCCGCTGATCGGCGGCATATTGCAGGCTTTTATGGGATACGCGCCCATCGCCTTGAGGCGGACGCTCGCCATTGCCACCACAGTGCTGATGCTCGTTGCTGCGATCGTCCTTCTTGTTCTCGCCGACGACGGTAGTTATCGCCTCTATGCCTTTGGTAACTGGCAACCACCATTCGGTATCGTTTTGGTGCTGGACCGGCTCGCGGCTCTGATGCTCGTCATGACCGCGGTGCTGGCGCTGTTTTGTCACATTTATGCCATCGGTGGTACCGACGAGAGCAGCCGTCAGTTCCACGGGCTATTCCTTTTTCAGCTACTTGGCCTGAACATCGCCTTCCTCACGGGTGATCTGTTCAATCTCTTCGTTGCGTTCGAGGTTCTGCTGATTGCCTCCTATGGCTTGCTGATGCATGGCGAAGGCACCAGCCGAACCGTTCCTGGCCTGCATTATGTGGTTCTGAATCTCGCGGGCTCTGCCGTCTTCCTGATCGCCGTTGGCATGATTTACAGCGTAACGGGAACACTCAACATGGCAGATCTGGCGGTCAAGATTCCGCAGGTGGCCGAAGAGAACCTTCCCCTGGTGAAAGCCGGCGGCATGATGTTGCTGGTGGTTTTTGGCCTGAAAGCCGCCATCCTGCCGCTCTGCTTCTGGTTACCCGGTGCCTATTCCAACGCCACAGCGCCGGTCGCAGCCTTGTTTGCGGTCATGACCAAGGTGGGTATCTACGCCATTATCCGCGTCTTCACCCTGATCTTTGGCAACCAGGCAGGTGAGCTGTCGGGCCTGGGTATGGACTGGCTCTTCCCATTGGCGCTGATCACTCTGACCATGGGCGTCATCGGGGCCCTGGGTGCCGCGAGCCTGAGGAAACTGATTGCCTGGCAGGTGATTATCTCTGTCGGGACGCTGCTTGCCGCCATTTCGTTTGGCACGGTGGCCGGCACATCCGCTGCATTGTTCTACCTCCTCAACACCACCTGGGTGGCCGGTGGCCTGTTCCTGGTGGCCGATCTCGTTGATGGCCAACGTGGCAGCGCCCAGGACAAAATTGTCACTGCGCCACGGATCGCCAACCGCACATTCCTGAGTGTGCTATTCCTGATGGGGGCGGTGGCTGCCGTGGGCCTGCCGCCCCTCAGTGGATTTTTTGCCAAGTTGCTGATTCTCAAGTCGGCAGTGACCGAGTCGGATGTTGCCTGGCTTTGGAGCGTGTTGCTGATTGGCAGCTTTTTCACGCTGATCGCCTACAGCCGCGCAGGCAGTATCGTGTTCTGGCGCAACGTGGAAGGTCATATTGAAGAACCTCAAAAGCTGACACCATCCCTGTCTGTATCGGCAAGCGCGTTGATTTCTCTGAGTATCGTGATGGTCATCCTCGCAGGGCCAATCAGCCGCTACGCCGAAGATACGGCGGCACAGCTCCATGACACCAGTGCCTACACAGAAATCCTGAGCAAACCCATGGTTGGGGAGGAAAAGTAATGCTTGACCGCCTGAGCTTTCCACAGCCATACCTCAGCCTCATCCTGTTTACCGTCTGGCAGTTTCTGAGTGACGGCGTTTCTGGCGCCAGTGTTGTCATGGGGCTGGCCCTGGCCTGGATGATTCCACAATTGACCCGCGGCTTCTGGCCGGACCCTCCCTTCTTCACGCGTCCCTGGAAGCTGCCGCCGTATCTGGTCCTTGTCCTCTACGATATCCTGGTGTCCAGCGTTTCCGTCGCCCGCCTGATACTCAGCGGCCGCGACCCCAGGCCGATACTGGTCTCCTATCCCCTGGAGTTGACGCACCCCCTGGCCATTTCCATGCTGGCCAGCACTATTTCCCTGACACCGGGAACCGTCAGCGCCGATGTCAGTGACGACAGAACATTGCTGCTAATCCATGCTCTTGACGCCGAGAGCGACGACGAGGTGATCAACGCGATCCGCACCCGCTACGAGGCACGCCTGAAGGAGATGTTTCAATGATTACCATCGCGCTGTACGTCACCATTGCCATGGTTGTCCTGGCGGCGATACTGAATGTCTATCGACTGATCAAAGGGCCAGATGCACCGGATCGGGTACTGGCGCTGGACACCCTGTACATCAATGCTATCGCGCTGATTGTCCTGCTCGGAATAACGCTGGGTACACGCCTGTATCTTGAAGCCGCATTGCTGATCGCCGTGATGGGCTTCGTCGGTACCGTGGCGATGGCCAAATACCTGAAGCGCGGCAGCGTGATTGAATAACCTACAAGGCAAGCATCCTGTGACCAGAGGTTCCCCGTTATGAGTCCCATTGCCGAATACGCCATTGCACTGTTACTGATCGTCGGTGGTTTTTTCACCCTGGTCGGCGCCATTGGCCTGGCTCGACTACCTGACTTCTACACACGCCTGCATGGCCCAACGAAGGCCACCACCGTGGGCGTAGGCGCCATTGTGTTGGGCTCAGTCATCTACTTCAGCAGCAAAGGAGAAGGTATAGGCATTGCCGAAGTGCTCATCACCGTGTTCCTTTTCCTGACCGCTCCAGTGAGCGCCAACATACTGGCAAAGGCGGCGATGCATATCGGCGTATCCACAACCGACAACACGCGTGGAAATACCTGGGACCAGTAACGGCAAATTTGTCATTGGAGTTGCACAAAATTCCCGTATAGTAGGCTCCCACAATTTTGAGGAGCGTATCCCATGCTGAAAGTTAACGAGTATTTCGACGGCAAGGCCAAATCCATCGCCTTCCAGACCTCCAGTCTTCCGGCTACCGTGGGGGTGATCAGCCCGGGCGAGTATGAGTTTGGTACCAGCAAGAAAGAAACCATGACGGTGATCAGTGGCGTATTGACCGTTCTCCTGCCTGGCATGGAAGAATGGATGACCTACGGTTCCGGCGAGTTTTTTGAAGTGGCGGGACAGGCCAGCTTCAAGGCCCGGACTGACATCGACACGGCCTACCTCTGCACTTACGAATAGTTTCTCGCGAATAACCTCTCGCGAACACCCCATCGAGAGCGCAGACCGGGACCAGCGGGCCATTTAAATCCCGCTGCACCGGATCTGCGCTTTTTTATCGCCTAAAGGTTTCCGTAAGCCAGAAACTGTGTCAGATTTACCCCTCTTCTCGTTATAAATTAAACAATTGAGAGAGGCACCGAACCATGGCACCGACCCGCATCCTGAAGCCGGCAGACAACGCTCACCAATACCCACTGCTGATCAAACAACTGCTTCTTTCCGGCCCCCGGTACTCTCCCGACCAGGAAATCGTCTACGCCAACCGCAGCAAGTACACCTATACCGACCTGGTTGAACGTATCAACCGACTGGCCAACGCCCTCACCGACGCGGGTGTCAAACCGGGCGATACCGTTGCTGTGATGGACTGGGATACGCCCCGGTACCTGGAATGCTTCTTTGCCATCCCGATGATTGGCGCCGTGCTGCATACGGTGAACGTACGCCTGTCGCCCGAGCAGATCGTCTACACCATGAACCATGCAGAAGACGACCTGGTGATGGTCCACGATGACTTCCTGCCCATCCTGGAAGGTGTGAAGGACGAGATTAAAACAGTCAAACACTACATCCAACTGAGTGACGAGGCACAAGCGAAAACCACATCACTGCCATCACTCGGCGAATACGAACAACTGCTTGCCAAGGCCGGTACAACGTTCGACTTCCCGGACTTCGACGAAAACAGCATTGCCACCACCTTCTACACCACCGGCACCACCGGGAATCCAAAGGGTGTTTTCTTCAGTCACCGCCAGCTCGTTCTCCATACGCTGGCCATGACCGGCTCTTTGTCTGCGTATGATGAGATGCCGCTACTGAGGTCCTCGTCCGTTTACATGCCCGTGACCCCCATGTTCCATGTACACGCCTGGGGCGTGCCCTACGCGGCCACCATGTTGGGCATAAAACAGGTCTACCCCGGACGCTATGAACCGGAACTGCTGGTAGACCTCCTCAAGGAGCACAAGGTGACCTTCTCCCACTGTGTGCCGACGGTCATGCAGATGATGATGGCAACCGAATCCATCAAGACGGCCGACCTCAGCAACTGGCACGTACTGATCGGTGGCAGCGCCCTTACGCGCGGCCTATGTGACGCCGGGGCGAAGCTGGGCGTATCCATGTACACGGGGTACGGCATGTCGGAAACCTGCCCGCTTCTCAGCACCACTCACCTGACAGCAGAGGATCTGGAACTGCCCCTGGAGCAGCAGACCTCCAAGCGCATCAAGACCGGTATTGCCGTGCCCATGGTGGAACTGGAAATCGTGAATCCGGAGGGCGAACCGGTCCCCCACGACGGCGAGGCCAAGGGCGAAGTGGTTGCCCGGGCACCGTGGCTGACCCAGAGTTACTTCAAGGAGCCGGAGAAAGGCGAGGAGCTCTGGCAAGGTGGCTGGCTGCACACGGGTGACGTGGCAAGTCTGGAGCCAGACAACACGCTGCTGATCAAGGACCGCATCAAAGATGTCATCAAAACCGGCGGTGAATGGCTGTCCTCCCTGGATCTGGAAAACCTGATCAGTCAGCATCCAGCCGTCGCCGGTGCAGCGGTGGTGGGTGTGCCCGACGAGAAATGGGGCGAACGGCCCCACGCCCTGGTTATCCTGAAGCCGGGAGAGGAAGCGTCATTGGACGATATCCAGAACCACCTGAAGCAGTTCGTGGATTCCGGTGAGATCAATAAGTGGGCCATTCCGAACCAGATTGATTTCGTCGACGACATACCGAAAACCAGCGTTGGCAAGATCAACAAGAAACTGATTCGGGATCAGTTGCAGGAACACTAAAGCCCGGTAAACGCAAAATCCACATCGGGGGTGCGACCAGCCACAATGTCCGCCAAAGCGGCCGCGGAACCACAGGAATGTGTCCACCCCAACGTGCCGTGGCCGGTGTTCAGGTAGAGGTTGCCGAAGTGGCTCTTTCCGATGTAGGGCACATTGGAGGGGGTCGCCGGGCGCAATCCGGCCCAGAACTCGGCCCTTTCCCAGTGCCCCGCATCGGGCATCAACTCTGCGGTGCGCCGGACGATCGTTCGGCAGCGGGTCAGGTTCAGTGCCCGGTTGTAGCCGCTCAGTTCCGCGGTGCCTGCGACCCGTATGCGGTCGCCCAGTCTTGAGTACACCAGCTTGTATTCATCGTCGGTAAGGCTGACGTTGAAGGCAGCGGCCTCACTCTTCACCGGCACCGTAATGGAGTAGCCTTTCGCTGGGTAAATGTTCAGAGTCAGGCCCAGTTTTCGAGCAAGAATAGCGCTGAAGCTACCCAGGCACAGCACGTAGTTGTCGGCACGAAGGATCTGGTGGCGACCTTCACGTATAACATTGACTCCGAGAACACGATCCTGGGTGTTCTCGAACCCCAGGATCTCGCTGTTGTAGAGGAACTCCACACCGGCTTCCTCAGCCTTTTTCGCCAGGGACTGAGTGAATCGACGGGCATCACCGGATTCATCTTCCGCGGTGTACGTGGCGCCGGCAATCCGGTCTTTAACTGGAGCCAGGGCGGGTTCCAGTTCGACGGCCCTGTTGGTGTCAATCACCTGACGATCACACCCCAGTTCTCGCATCATGCGGGCCGGCCTCAGGGCCAATTCGAATTCCTCAGGATTGGTGTAGAAATGCAGGATGCCTCTCTCGAGGTGGTCGTATTCAATGCCGATGTCCTGGCGCAACGCTTGTAAATGAGCGCGGCTGTAGATCCCCAGATTCACGATCTGCCGAAGGTTGTAAGCCGCCCGGGAAGCAGTGCACTGCTTCAGGAAAGCCATCGCCCAGCGCCACTGGACCGGGTCCAGGCGGGGACGAAAAAGCAGCGGTGCATCGGACCGGACCAGCCATTTAAGTAGCTTCAAGGGGGCAGAAGGTTTGGCCCAGGGCTCGGCGTGGGATACCGATATCTGGCCGCCGTTGGCATAACTGGTTTCGGTGCCTGCCTGATTTTGCCGGTCCACTACCGTCACATCATATCCCTGCTGCCTCAGGAACCATGCGCTTGTAACACCAACAACACCTGCACCCAGCACCAGTACGTGCATCCATTTTCTCCGGTTGAACAAGTTCAGAACTCTACATAGTATACATGTGGGTATACAATGTCAGCCACCGGACCGTTTCACCGTCCAACCTTTTTCCTTCAAAAGGGGCACCAGCAGGTCTCGCTGATCACCCTGGATCTCCACGGTGCCTTCTTTCACCGTGCCGCCGGTTCCGCATCGGGCTTTCAACACCTTCGCGAACGCTTTCAGTTCCTTGTCGTCCATCGGAATACCGGTAATCAAGGTAACGCCCTTTCCTTTGCGCCCCTTGGTTTCCCGACTGACGCGCACAACGCCATCACCGGAGGGGCGAGCCGGTGCCCCGCAAACACATTCATCAACGGGGTGGCGACAGTCCGGGCACATACGCCCCTGTTCCGTGGAGAACACCAGTCCCCCAGAACGATTCTTCATAACGTCCTCATGTTGTTTAAGAGCCCTGTTGAGACACTCACGCCCCGGGAGGGTATTTTTCGAACATGTCCGCGACAATCTCGTCGATCAGCTCCCGCCGCGACTCGGTTGCCTGGTTCTCATTCAGATAGCGCCGGCTTGCTGCGCGCCAGACGACACGATCAGTCTCCGTGTCTACCAACTCCACCACCAGCTTGCCTTCCTGGATTTCACGCACTGGTGGAGCCGACGACAGCCCCCAGCCAAAGTTACCACTGCCGAAGCCGAAGCCGAGCCCAACACCGCTGCGCTCGAGACGCTCCTCCTCAACCACCTGCCAGGTGACAAGCAGATCCGCCTCGCTTTCGCCCACTTTACGCATGGCCTTTCGGTTCAGCTCTCGTTCAACCGCACTCTCTATCCGACCACCATCAAGCGAGGTGAAAGACTGGTCCTCGCCCTTCGGTGCAAAGGCCCAGGAACTGTAGTTACCGAAGACCGCGTTGGAATCGTAATCGGTGACTACGTTGCTGGCGCAGCCCGTCAGGGCCATCAAAAACAGGGACACAACGATAGCTTTCATAATCTTGGTTGCCTCTTTCCATACTTCATTTATTAAAGTATACGCACAGTCGACACGAAGCGTTTCGCAAATGGTTCCTTAGCTGTCAAAACGGTAACCCATACCCCGGCTCTCGCAAAACGCCGTAAATTCCTGATTCCGCTCTTCCACCAGGCTCACGTCAGCCGTTACACCGGCGCTGTACCCAACGTTGCCAATCTCGGCACCGTTTTGGTCACACCAATGCCTGAGTGGCTGCTCATCTGCGAAGGTCATCGTCACCGTTACTTGTGACATGGGTTGCTGAATCACCCTTTCAACCCCCGAAAGGACAGCTTCGGTTGCTCCTGCGTAGGCCCTGACGAGGCCGCCAGCCCCGAGTTTGATACCTCCAAAATACCGTATCACCATCACCAGCACGTCTCCCAGGTCCTTGTGCTGAATGACACTGAGAATGGGCTTACCGGCCGTTCCTGATGGTTCGCCATCGTCGTTCATGGCGGCTTCAGCGGCCGCGCCGGGCCGGCCTATCTGATAAGCCCAGCAGATATGACGGGCATCCGGGTGGTCGTTCCGGGCCTGTTCAAGCCAGGCCTTGACCTCATCCCGGGACGACACCGGCGCAACCCGGGCAATAAACCGACTCTTTTTGATCTCTGTCTCCCGCTCAAGAAAGCCAGCGGGTATCGGGTAATCCTTGGACATAAAACCAGTTCCTGACACACAGCCATCATGAGGCCAACAGCAAGCCTTTCTATCCTCTTCACCCAGAGGTAAAGAGCGGAAATCTCAACACCACCATCAAACCGCCCGGCTCGCCATTGAGCGCTTCTATCCGGCCGTCATGGATGGCAACAATGTCCCTCGCGATAGCCAGACCAAGCCCCCACCCCTTGCCCCCGCGGGACTTGTCAGCCCTGTAGAAGGGCTCAAAGAGATGGGGCAGAACGTCTTCAGGCACACCTGGGCCTTCATCCCGTATTTCCACCAACAAGTGCCGTTGATCACAGCGCAGCGCGACATGCACATTCTTTCCCGGCGGCGTATGATCCAGGGCATTCTGAAGGACATTGTCCAGCGCACGCTGGATGAGCCCGCGATCCCCTAACAACGACGTGTTGCGGCAGCCCTCATCCACCATAAGCTGGCAATCCACTCCCCGGTGCTCGGCGTAGTCCGCCGCATCCCTCAGAACGTCATTGATCACCACGACTGGCTGCACGGCTTCCCGCTCGATATCGCCTCCTTGCTCCGAGACCCGGTAGAGCGTCAGGATCTGGGAGGTCATCGCTTCCAGACGTTCATTCTGCCGCAGGATCGAGGCCAGCAGATCCGCATCCACACTACCGTCACTGGCCAGCTCAATAGCAATCCGTTGCCGTGTCAGGGGGGTTCGGAGGTCGTGAGATATATCACGCAACAGGTGTGTCTGGCGATCGAGCAAACTGCACAGTTGCTGGGTCATGGCATTGAAGGCTGTCGCCAAAGCACCCACCTCGTCCCGTCGACTCGCGATGCGATCACTGACCCGAAGCGCATTGTCCCCTCCAGCAATGGCACGAGCGGTGGATTCCATATGTTTAAGGGGGCGGGAAACCAGACGCGCAATCCACCAACAGGCAAGCGTGATGATAACGAACGCCAGCCCCAGTTCCAGGAGACGGAACAACTTGGGATCAAGCCAGCCCTCGCCATCCAGGCGGGGCCAGGCCACCAGGCGATGGTCCGCACCGACCTCAATAACTGCCGGTTTCTGCCGGTGCCACCCCCCCGACTTCATCCGCTCGCGGATGGATGAAGGCAGGTCTCCGTCGTTGCGATCTGCGTCTATCAGCGACAGGTGAAGGTCCAGGCTCCGCCCCTGCTCCTTAAGGAAGCGCCAGGCCGCTCCGCGGCCCTCGTTCTCCCTGACCACCAGAGCCTCCAGCGCCAGCTCCCGCAGACCGACCTGTCGTTCGATGGCCATTCGCTCCCGTTCCATCAGGGCACGGGTTGCCACATTACTCATCAGCACTGTGACCGCCATAGCCAGCCAGATCGACAGGAATATCCGCCAGAACAGAGGAAACCTGAGCCGCCGGGTCATGCCGGCACCCGATAGCTATAGCCCAGCCCGCGTACGGTTTCGATTCGGGGCGGGTCGTCGTTGCCCAATTTTTTCCGGAGGTTGCTGATGTGCATATCCAGGGTACGATCATAGGCTTCCAGCCGACGGCCCAGAGCCCACTGCATAAGATCCGTCTTGCGTACCACACTGCCTGCGTGGGCCAGCAGTACCTGCAACACTTCGTATTCCGTAGCGGTCAGATCCAGTGCCACGTTGTTGTGGTAGATTCGACGATGAACCGGCTCGACCCGCAAGTCGCCGTATGCCCTTGATTCATCCGTTCCCACTTCCTGATCCCAGGCAACACGGCGAAGCAGCGCCTGTAGCCGAGCGATCAGTTCCCGGGGGTTGCAGGGTTTGGGTATGTAATCATCCGCGCCAACCTCAAAACCCACGATTCGATCCGTCTCATCGCCACGGGCCGTCAGCAGTACAACGGGAAGATGGGTTTTTGCCCTTAACTGACGCAGCACTTCCAGGCCGCTGATATCCGGCAACATGATATCGAGCACCACCAGGTCGCAGTGTTGCCCCAGCGCCAGTGACAATCCATCCTGACCGTTTGCGGCTTCTCTTACGGTGAAGCCCTGATTGGTCAGATAGCGGGACAGCAGTTCCCGCAACTCCTCGTCGTCTTCAACCAACAGCACCCGGTTCTGCATGGCAATCCTCCGTTGTGACTGAATGCAGTCTAACACGCTCCCACAAGCCCACTGATTTGCATCATTTTCCTTTGCATAACCTTTACAGTTCGCTGACGCCGCCTGACACCGTCCTCCGCTAGCATAGTCCCTGTGAGTTCAGACCGGGCCTGCTGGAGCAGGCTTATTTACAACACAGGAGAACACCCAATGAAACACATCACTTCCGGACGCATTGCCAGCGCGTTGATCGCAGCAACTCTTTTGACCAGCCCAATGGCGATGGCCTCGGACCACGGCGAACACCACCGCGGCAAACACGACAAAGCCGAGATGTGCGAGAACATGCGCGAGGGCAAAGGCTGGTTCAATGACGAAAAGCGCCAGGCAAAATGGGCAGAGCACCGCAACGACATGGCGGATCGCCTGAAACTGACCGACGAGCAACGCGAGATCTGGGACGAGATCCACGAGGAAAGGCGAGAGAAACACAGCGCCAAGATGGAAAAACGGCAAAAGAAAATGGAAAAGCGCTGCAAAGACATGGAAAACCGCACTTCCGAGCAGTGATCACAGGCCGGGTTCTGACGTATGGTACTGGGTAAACCACGGAGAAGCCCCGACCATGCCAGAACCCGGTACCGCAGAACTGACAATCCGCCCCGTCCAGTCGATTGATGACATCCATCCGCAAGACTGGAACGGGTTTGTCGGCCGTTATAACCCCTTTCTTCAACACGAGTTTCTGCTTGCACTGGAAGAGTCTGGCTGCACAAACACCGCGACAGGCTGGCAACCGGCCCATCTGGCGTTCTACCTGGACAATCGGCTTGCCGGAGTGGCTCCGGCCTACCTGAAAGCTCACTCCATGGGAGAATACGTCTTCGACTGGGCCTGGGCCGATGCCTATCAGCGCTATGGCATGGATTACTATCCCAAGCTGCTGATTGCCATCCCGTTCACACCCTGCCAGGGGCCACGGCTGTTGTTTTCGAAAACCCTTCGCCAGTGGATGACGCCCGCACGAATCCACGATGCGCTGGATGCCATCACCATACGCCTGGGGGCCCACTCCTGGCACCTGCTATTCCCGGATCGCCAGGACCAGGCACTGCTGGACAGGAACGATCAACTGCACAGGATCGGCTGCCAGTTCCACTGGCACAACCACGAGTACAACACCTTTGAGGATTTCCTCGCCCGGCTGACGTCGCGCAAGCGCAAATCAATCCGCAAGGAAAGAAGACAGGTTGCGGATCAGGGCATTTCATTCCGACATTTTTCGGGAGACGATATCCCGGATAACGTGCTCGCGGCCTTCCACGTATTTTACCAGGCCACCTACCTGAAACGGGGCCAGCGGCCATACCTGAACAAGGCCTTATTCCGCCTGCTGAAAGACCGCCAAGCGGAGCATCTTCACCTTGTCATGGCGGTAAAAGAGGGTGAGATGATCGCCGGTGCGCTATTCCTGACGGGCGAGGATACGCTCTACGGGCGCTACTGGGGTTGCCTGGAGGAATTCGACCACCTGCATTTTGAAACCTGCTACTATCAAGGCATTGAACTGGCCATACAGCTGGGGTTGGCACGCTTCGATGCTGGCGCGCAGGGGGAGCACAAACTGGTTCGGGGGTTTGAGCCGGTGATCACCCATTCCTGGCATGGCGTTATGCACCCCGGTTTTCGCGACGCCATCGAAAGGTTTACCAGCGAAGAAGCGGAGCATGTCATGGCCTATACTGAAGATGCCCTGCAGGCGCTGCCATTCAGACAGACCGAGCAGAACCAGTAGCGAGCCAGGGGTCGTGCAGACACTTACCGGAGCGGGCAGCCATGGACATGGACTACCTTTTCGACTTTCTCGCGACAACACAGCTGACGTTCTTCATCGCAATTGCCGCACTCGTTGTGGCAATTGTCGCCCTGTTTTCGGCCTCCGCCGCCAGGCGGGCCGCGGCTGAACAGAGTGACACCGTGAAGCAGCGCGTCGAAAGCCTGTGGCATGACATGGACGAAATACGCGTGTCCCAGTTCAATGGCCCCGACTCCACGAAAGCCGGAAGAAACCCGATTGCCAGTGAGCAGTTCTCTGCTGAAAAGGCCGCTTACGAAGCCATCTGGCCTCTGGTCTGGCTATTGCACGACAAGCTGGGCATGTTCCTGCGTTCTGTGGAGTCTGATGAACCGGCCGGCGAATTACGCCTGGAAGCCCGCAAGGCGGCACTGGACGCACGCAGTACCCTCAATCGCGTACGCCCCTTTTGCCATGACGACGTCGATGGGCTCATTACGCAACTGATTGACAACCATATAAAAGCCCATCTGGCCGCCTGCCACTTCATGGATCTGCGCAAGGATTCCCTGTCGTCGAACACCAGCCATGAACGAGAGGTGCAGAAAGAAAAGTTTCACACGCTTTACGAGGGCCAATCCCGCGAACTGCTGAACCAGTTGGTTGGCGCCATCAGACGGCGCATGCTTCGGTAATCCCGGGCCACGCGGAATCTCGCACCTCTGCCTTTCAGTCAGCCCCGGACCTTTGCCAGCGTGTCCCGCTGCAATGCCCTGAGAAAGTCGCTGATCACAACCGGATTTTCATGTGCAGGCTCCAGCGAGCGAAACTGGCTCGGCAGGGCATCCAACGCCCGCTTCGCATTGTCCACCTGACTATCCAGTGTCGGAATGGCGCCTTCGATGATCAGGCCTCGCTTCATGACCGGCTTCAACAGCGGCTCGCCATCAAACACTTCGTCCCGGCCGGCAACGACGTCCTGCGCGAGGCGGCCGTTCGGGTCAAGGCGACGGTAGACCTGCTTGCGGCCTGGGAACGACTGCTTGCCAGGGGAGTTTTTCATTCTTGGCAGGTCCGCGTACTCCGTAAGCTTGAAGGCAAGCTCCAATGCCGGCTCGTCGTTCGAGGCCCCGATGGCAGTGCCAACACCGAAGCCGTCGATGGGGGCGTTGTCGGAGACAAGTGTCGCGATCTTGTATTCATCCAGACCGCCGCTCGCCATGATTTTTACATCGCCAAGGCCCGCCTCATCCAGCATACGTCGGCATTCAGCAGCGTCCGAGGCAAGGTCGCCGGAATCCAGGCGGATACCACCAATACGCACCTCCGGTTCTTCTTGCAGCCAATCGATGATCCTCGCCACCGCCGAGCGGGTGTCATAGGTATCGACCAGCAGTGTTGTGCCCGGGTAGAGCCGGGCATAGGTTCTGAACGCCTCCATCTCACCTGTACAGGCTTGAACGAAGCTGTGTGCCATGGTGCCGTATACCGGCATGTTGAAATCCAGGCCTGCCAGGACATTGCTGGTTCCGGCCAGGCCGGCGAATCGGTACGCGCGCACACCTCGGTGTGCCGCGTCCATACCATGGGTGCGGCGCATCCCGAAGTCGACGACCGGCCGGCCTTGCGCCGCGAATATCAGGCGGACCGCCTTGGAGGCCAGCACAGATTCCAGATGCACGTAGTTCATCACCAGGCTTTCCAGCAACTGAACCTCGGCAACAGGCCCCTCCACTTCCAGCAAGGGTTCCTGAGGGAATACCGGCGTTCCTTCCGCAATCGCATGTACAGAACCACTGAAGCGGAATTCCCGCAGCCAGTCCAGAAACCGGGGTTGGAACCTGCCCAGGGATTCCAGGCGCTTTATGTGTTCGTCGGTAAAGGCGAGAGATTCAATAATATGGGCCACGTGCTGCTGGCCACAGGCAAGAACGAAATTACGGTTCTCAGGAAGAGTGCGAAAGAAAAGACTGAAAACCCCGTTCTCGTTCATGCCTTCGGACCAGTACGCCTGGGCCATAGCCAGCTCATACAGATCCACCAGCAGAGGCAGGTCAGTCCCTTTTACAACCGGGGGGTGTTTCAGCACAGTTCCGCGCCCTCCTCTTCCAGTTGTTTGAAAACCGCTGGGGCGTTATCAGCCTGAACGGCCCGTGTTCCATCGGTAATGAGCTCAACCTCGAAGCCGAGCTTCAACGCATCCCTCACGGTCGCCTGGACACACACGTCCAGTGCAAGCCCGGCTACAAACAGCCGATGAATGCCGTGGCGGCGCAGGTAGCTGTCCAGCTGGGTAGCGTCGAACGCGGAATAGGCATCGGTATCGAATGCGGTGCCCTTGCTCACCCGGATGGCCGAGTCAGGCAGTGCCATGTTTCGATGAAACTCGGCCCCGGGGGTGTCCTGAACGCAATGGACGGGCCAGGGCCCACCGCGATCACTGAAACTTATGTGATCCACCGGATGCCAATCCCGGCTGGCAAGAATCGGCCATCCAGACGACTGGGCCTTGTCGATCCATCCGTTGATCGCCGGAAAAATGTCATCACTGCCAGGCACCGCCAGGCTGCCGCCTTCGCAGAAATCATTTTGAACATCAACCAGTAACAGAGCATTTGGTCCAGTGCCCATAAGAATACCTCCCATGGTTTTACCAAAAATTTGCTCAGATCACCGGATGTCAGCTTCCCTCAATCTTGAAGCCTATCTTGAGCACGACCTGATAGTGTCCGACTTTTCCGTCGACCACATGGCCGCGCGTCTCCTGCACCTCGAACCATTCGATGTTGCGAAGATTCTTGCTGCATTCGGCAATCGCATTCTCAATGGCATCCTCGATACTTTTCTTCGAAGAGCCAACCACTTCCACCTTCTTGTAAACATGATGGTCGGACATGACGCCTCCTGTTCCAAGGCTGTAAGTGTCAGGCAAGTGCTTCGAATGCCTGTATTTTCAGCGTATACCAGTAAACCGTGACCATCAAATGACCAAGAGCACGGGCGACGGGAACTTTACGGCATGAATGAACTCTGAGTTTCTTTCGTCGTACCATCGCAAAACATGGGTCATTCAACGTTTCCGGATTCAGATGAAAACCTTCAAACGCTGTTTTATCGGTTTCACCCTGACACTGTCACTTCTGCTCGCCGGCCCGCTGTTCCTGGCCGCCTGCGCCGGCCTCCAGGACTCAGGGAGCTGGCGAACGGCAGACCGCTCCAGCGCGGGCATTGCCCCACGCCCGGAGCAGGAGCAGGCGGCGGTGGTTCAGGTCTACGGGGCCCGTGCCTATAACTGGCGGGGGTATTTCTCATTGCATACCTGGATCAGCACCAAAGAGGCGGGCGCCGATGGCTATTATGTTCATGAAGTCACGGGCTGGCGTCACTACGTGGTCCAGTCCCGGCCAGACGACCCGGATCGTGCCTGGTATGGCGCGCCGCCGACGTTGATTGCGGATATCCGCGGTGAGCAGGCCGAGCGGATTATTGATCAGCTGAATGAGGTGATTGACCGCTACCCATACCCAACGGAATACACCGCCTGGCCCGGCCCCAACAGCAACACCTTCGTCGCCTGGGTGATCCGTCAGATTCCGGAAATGGACGTGGCCCTGCCCAACCACGCGATTGGCAAGGATTATCTGGGAAATGGCGTTGTGTCCGAGGTACCTGGCGGCAGCGGTTATCAACTATCGCTCGGTGGTTATTTTGGTATTCTGGCCGGTGTTCGGGAAGGACTGGAATTGAACATTCTGGGGCTCTCGATGGGCATCAACCCGTTGGCGCTTGGCATCAAACTCCCCGGAGTCGGCGAATTGGCGTTCCGCAGCACCAATCCGATGCATGAACCGTCTGGCTCGAACTCTGAGCCTGAGACCGACGCTGTGCCTCAAACTGGTGCCGCTGAGGCGGCCGAGGCAGGGCAGGTCTCCCAAAAAACGCTTTGAATACATCCATGTACGCTTGGGCTCCGCCATCCATGGCTCCGCACATTTTTGGGAGACCTGCCCTGCCTCGGCCTGATTCGGAGGAAAACCCTAGAGCGCGGTGATTCCTGCATAGCGGACTAGCCCTGCTGCAGCGATACCGGCTGCGATAGCGGGGAGAGGCTTCTTCGTTGCCAGCATAATAACAGCGGTGACAACCAGTGCTGCCAATGAGCCGGCATCGCCGCTTACCGCCATGGGGACGATGATCGCGATCAGCACCGAACTGGCCATGGTGTTGATGAAGCTTTCGATGCGCGGGTTGATCGTTACGAACGACATCAGGAACACACCGCCGAAGCGAGTCGCCAGGGTGACAAGCGTCATGATGGCGATCAGGGCCAGAGTGCCAGCAACCGTGGTTTCAACCGTCATGATGAACGTCCCTCTTCAACAGATTCCGGTGCTTCAGACTTCTTTTCCATCCAGAAAAAACCAATAGCGCCACCTGCCAACGCACCGACAACCACGTGGGTATTGGGCGGTAGCCATTTCCAGGCGGCCAGCGATGAGGTTGCCGCGACGGTCCAGGCCATCAGGGTTCGGGGGGATTTGTTGCCGCCGAGTGCCATGGCCAGCAGGAAGCAACCCAGCACCATATCCAGCCCCAGAGACTTGGGATTCTGCAGCAGGCCACCGAAATAAACCCCCAGCCAGGTTCCGATAATCCACGCCACCCACAGCACAAGACCACCGCCGAGGATAACCTCCAGGTTCCGTTTACCACTCTGGTATTCCTGCGCGGACACGGCCCAGTTGGCGTCGGTCAGGAGCAGCAGTAAGCCATAGCGCCGACCCGGGGACACATCCCTGAGCATGGGGTACAGGGAGGCCCCCATCAGCAGATGGCGGGAATTAATGGCGAACACGACGGCCATCAAAGGAATCAGCGACACCTCGCTACCCCACATATCGACAGCGGCAAACTGGGAAGCGCCCGCAAATACCGTGGTGCTCATGAGTATCGCTTGCAGTGGCTCCAATCCTTTCTGGATGGCCGCCAATCCGAAGGCAGCACCAAAGGCCACCACAAATAACGAGATGGGAAGAAGCCGAAAAAACTCCGCGCGGACTTTTTCGGGTTGAAGCTGGTAGGAATATGTATGAACGTTCATCTAAGCAAGCTAATGAAACCAGCTTCAGATGCGTATAGGTAGATGCCGAAGAGTCAGAACTGGCCGAGGGTGTAGGCCAGGGTGTCACTGATGCCCGCGTTAAGCTTCAGGTCCACCAGTGAATCGGCACGGGTACGCCCCAGGTTCAGTGTCGCCATGGGTTTACCCCATTCCTTGGCATAGCGACAAAATCGAAATCCAGAATAGACCATCAGCGAAGAGCCGATCACCAACAGGCCATCACACGTCTTGAGCGTGTCCAGTGTGGACGTCACCCGGTCTTTGGGCACGTAGTCGCCGAAAAACACCACATCCGGTTTCAGAATGCCGTCGCAACAGGGGCAGTCCGCGATGCGAAACTCAGAGAAGTCCACTTCCAGATCGGCATCACCATCCGGCGCGGCGCCGGCGGAATAGTGCCCAAAAGTCGGGTTCATGTCCGCGCAACGCTCGTGGACCTCGTCCCGCTTGCAGCGATATCCGCAATCCATGCAGACAACCTCGTCAGCCCTGCCGTGCAAGTCGGTTACCGAACGGCTACCCGCCTGCTGATGCAGGCGATCCACGTTCTGGGTGACAAGCAGGCGGCTGTAGCGGCGAAGCTCCAACTCGGCAACACGATGATGCGCGATGTTGGGCCTGGCGTTGCGAATGATTGGCCAACCAATGAGGCTTCGTCCCCAATAACGCTGGCGAACCATCGTGCTCGTCATAAAGTCCTGATGCTGGACCGGTTGTTTGCGCTTCCACGCGCCATCGCCATCCCGATAGTCAGGAATGCCGGAATCGGTACTGACGCCGGCTCCCGTCAATATCATCAGGCCAGGATGCCGGTGGATGAATTCCGCCAGCATGGCCCCCGCCTGCTCGGGAGAATGCAGCTCCAGTGGCTGGTCAGCGGCCGGCATTGTTACGCCTTTAACAGGTTTTTGAATGACAGGCATCACACTCACACTCGTTGGGGACTCCTCTACTTTAGGGAGCAAATCCACCGCTGCCAATGGTAACAACCGGAAAAGATTCTGAAGAGGGCACAATATTCTATTTGCATTGTGCAAAATTTAATTTTGTGCAACCATTAACAACGAAATAAAGTCATCAACACACGATGCGTTGTAATGCGCACGAAGGAGAGTCGAAAACATGTCTATTGAACAGGTTGTTTATCGCGCGTCAGCAGAAGCTACCGGCGGCCGTGACGGCCGTGCCATCTCCTCGGACGGCGTCCTCGATGTTGAGCTGACAACACCGAAAGAAATGGGTGGTGCCGGCGGCAAAGGCTCCAACCCGGAGCAGTTGTTCGCGGCCGGTTATTCTGCGTGCTTCATCGGCGCCATGAAATTCGTCGCTGGCCGGGACAAGCTTCCCATGCCAGAAGATGCGTCTATTGAGGGTGTAGTCGGCATTGGCCAGATTCCCGGAGGCTTCGGGATTGAGGTGGAACTGAAAATCTCTCTGCCGGGCATGGACGATCAACAGGCCAAGCAGCTGATTGATGCAGCTCACCAGGTGTGCCCCTACTCCAACGCCACCCGTGGCAACATCGATGTGACATTGACCCGGGTGGATTGATATCGACCTGGTCGATCACCGAAATCTGACAGCGGGCTACCTGCCCGCTGTCAGGAACCGGCTAGACCAGCTTTGCGGTTTCCACCGAGAGCATGGGAATTACCGACAGCGCAAGCAGCGCGCCCATGCTCCAGTTGAACATCCTTCGATATAACGGCTTGCGCAACAATTTCCGCAATCCTGCCCCGCCAAGCATCCAGCTACCGACACAGGGCACGCTGACCAGCAAAAAGGTCAGCCCGATCCAGAACGACTGCTGCAGCACCTCGCCACTACTGACCGTGGTGAACGTCGCCAAAGCGCCAACCGCCATGACCCAGGCTTTGGGATTCACCCACTGGAAGGCCGCCGCCTGAAGGAACGACAACGGCTTGCTGGTTTTCTCACCGTCGATCTCTGTGGCTGTGGTCGCGATTCTCCAGGCGAGATACAGCAAATAGGTTATGCCAAGAACCTTGATCACCAGGTGTAACTGCGGAAATGCTTCAAACACTTTCCCCAGGCCCAGACTGATCGCTACCACCATAGCGGGAAAACCAAAGCAGATACCCAGGTAGTGAGGTAGCGTTCGCCACACCCCGAAATTGACGCCCGATGTCATGATCATGATGTTGTTCGGGCCTGGCGTTACCGTCGACACCAGCGCGAAGAGCAATACGCTTAATACGATTTCCATGTTCCCTGCCGAGCTCCCTGTTACCGATTCGTTACTCGTCAATCCTACAAAGCGGGCCGCCAGTGAAACAGATTCAGAAGTGTGGTTTTTTGACCATAACAGTTGAGCGATTCATTACCCGTCAGAGCTCTTATCCGGGGGACAAAGTCCGGATAAGCAGGTTGCGCATGTGGTCTGCACCCAATCGATTCATCAGCTCAACGTTCTGCTCCGGTATCGATTCTGTTCCGGGATAGCCGGCGATGGCGCGCTCAAGGCTGCGTTCCCTCAGCAGGTGCAGCATCGGGTAAGGAGAGCGATTGGTGTAATTTTCGGCGTCAGCCGCATTGGTGCCGCCAAACTGATAGTCGGGATGAAAACTGGCAATCTGATACTCCCCATCCAGCTCGAGATGCACAAGAAGGCCGTCGGCTGCGTCGAGAAAATCGTTGTAGTCCATAAAGTCCGTCAGCACGTCGGGATGCACAAGCAGCGTTGTCTCAACCTCCGGATGTTGGTCCAGATGCATCATTTCTTCCTGCAGTGCAGTTAACAGCCCCTCCTCCGAGTTGGCATCCGTCGCCACAAATCGAATGCGCCCATTCACCAACTCCCGACGGGCAAACGGGCACAAGTTGAGACCAATGACCACCTCTGACACCCACCGCCGCGTGGCGGCCAGAACGGTATTACACTCCAAGTTGAAACTCCCATACGTTAAAAGCGGGGAAAGGATGGCGAAAATGCTGCCCGAGCGCCGAACAAGACTGAAAAGGACCTGAAAGGACCGACACAGCCAGCGCAAGTCATGATACGTTAAGCAAGCTTACAATAATTCCGTGACCGATGGCTGCCGGAGAACACGATGAACGCGCTGCGAACACCTGACAAACGATTTGAACGCCTGTTGGATTATCCCTTCGCCCCTCACTACGTGGAGGTCGACGGACTGCGCATGCATTACGTCGATGAAGGCCCCTCGGACGCCAGCCCGGTGCTGATGATGCACGGCGAACCTTCCTGGTCGTACCTCTACCGCCACATGATTCCCATCTGTGCAGCGGCAGGGCACCGGGTGATCGCGCCAGACCTGATCGGTTTTGGCAAATCCGACAAACCCACGGATATCAACGCGTACAGTTACCAGAGCCATATGGACTGGATGCAGGCGTTTCTGGAACAGACTGACCTGCAGAACATCACCCTCGTATGCCAGGACTGGGGATCTCTTCTCGGCCTGAGACTGGCGGCGGAAAATCCGGAGCGGTTCCGAGCCATCGTTGTGGGTAATGGCATGCTGCCTACCGGCGACCAGCCCGTGCCAAAAGCGTTCCAGTTGTGGAAGAACTTCGCGCTGTACAGCCCCTGGTTTCCCATTGCCCGCATTATCAATACCGGAAGCTTTCGCACCCTGGGGCCCGACGAGCGTCGTGCCTACGATGCGCCATTCCCCAACAAGAAGTACAAGGCCGGTGCTCGCGCTTTTCCGAAACTGGTGCCGGTGACACCGGACAACCCTGCCAGTGAAGCCAATCGCGAAGCTTGGAAGGTTCTGGAGCAGTGGAAGAAGCCGTTCCTGACCACTTTCAGTAACGGCGACCCGATCACCCGGGGCGGCGACCGTTATATGCAGGAGAGAATTCCCGGCGCAAAGGGCCAGCCCCACACCACTCTCACCGGCGGACACTTCCTGCAGGAAGACTCACCGGTTGAGTTTGCGGGGGCGATCAATACCCTGCTGGCTCGCCTGGACGAAAGTGATCAGACATAACCCTGGCTTCGCAGGTAGTCATCGTAACTGCCGCTGAAGTCGGTTATGCCGTCGGCCTTCAGTTCAATAATTCGGGTGGCAAGGGATGACACGAACTCCCGGTCATGGCTGACAAACACCAGCGTGCCCGGGTAATTTTCCAGCGCCAGGTTCAGGGCCTCGATGGATTCCATGTCCAGGTGGTTGGTGGGCTCGTCCATCAGCATGACGTTGGGCTTTTCCAGGATCAGCTTACCGAACAGCATACGGCCCTGCTCTCCGCCCGAAATGACCTTCACAGATTTACCGATATCATCCCCTGAGAACAACATGCGGCCGAGGGTTCCCCGAACCAGTTGTTCTCCGCCGGTGGTCCATTGCGACATCCACTCGGTCAGATCCATGTCCTCATCAAAGTCGGCGCCGTGATCCTGGGCGTAGTAGCCGACCTGGGCACTGTCGGTCCACTTAACATCGCCGCTGTCAGGCTTCATGGCGCCGGCCATACACTGCATCAGTGTGGTTTTGCCAATGCCGTTGGGCCCGATGATGGCCACTCGCTCACCCGCTTCGATCTGAAGGTTCATTTTGTCGAACAGGGGCTTGCCATCGAAGCCCTTGGTAAATTCCTTCAACGTTACCGCCTGTCGATGCAGCTTCTTGGTTTGCTCAAACCGGATGAACGGGCTTACCCGACTGGACGGTTTGACCTCCTCCAACTGGATCTTGTCGATCTGACGGGCGCGGGAGGTTGCCTGCTTGGCTTTGGAAGCGTTGGCGGAAAAGCGACTGACAAACTGCTGCAACTCGGCAATCTGGGCTTTCTTCTTGGCGTTATCCGACAGCATGCGCTCGCGGGCCTGGGTGGCAGCGGTCATGTATTCGTCGTAATTGCCAGGGAACAGCCGAAGCTCGCCATAATCCAGATCCGCCATGTGTGTGCACACGCTGTTCAGGAAGTGGCGGTCGTGGGAAATAATGATCATGGTGCTGTTGCGAGCCACCAGGATGTTCTCCAGCCAACGTATGGTATTGATATCCAGATGGTTGGTGGGCTCGTCCAGAAGCAGGATATCAGGATCAGAGAACAACGCCTGGGCCAGCAGAACACGCAGTTTCCAGCCCGGCGCAACAGCGCTCATGGGGCCGTTGTGCTGTTCCAGGGGAATATCCAGGCCCAGCAGCAGTTCGCCAGCGCGGGCATCGGCGGTATAGCCGTCCATCTCGGCGAACTGCACTTCCAGGTCCGCCACGGCCATGCCGTCTTCCTCGCTCATTTCAGCGAGCGAGTAGATACGATCACGCTCGGCTTTTACACGCCAGAGCTCTTCGTGGCCCATAATGACCGTATCAATCACCGAGCAGTCCTCGTAGGCAAACTGGTCCTGGCGCAGCTTACCCAGCCGCTGATTCTGGTCCACCATGACCTGGCCGGCCGACGGTTCCAGGTCGCCGCCAAGGATTTTCATGAACGTGGACTTGCCGCAGCCATTGGCGCCGATCAGACCGTAGCGGTTGCCATTGCCGAATTTGACGGACACATTTTCGAAAAGGGGTTTGGCCCCGAACTGCATGGTAATGTTCGCGGTGGATATCAAGAATAGACCTGCTGAGAGTGAAGACCGGGCACGGGCCGGCGAAGGAAAAGCCGGCATTGTACAGGTTTGTGGCCAAAACCGTGAGACAGCAAAAACACGGATAAAAAGCGCTTGCCTCAACGGCCCAGTGCGGGCAGCATTTCACCCTCGGTGATCGCAACATGATCCTCATTCGAAAAAAGGAAACACACCATGACACAGGCAACCGCGCGTCACATCCTTGTAGACAGCGAAGCAAAATGTGAAGAACTGAAGAAAGCCATTGAAGGCGGCCAGGACTTCGCGGAAGTGGCGAAGCAACATTCATCCTGCCCCTCAGGCCGCAACGGCGGCGACTTGGGCGCTTTCGGCCCGGGCCAGATGGTTCCGGAATTCGACAAGGTGGTTTTCAGTGGTGAAGTGAACAAGGTGCTCGGCCCGGTGAAAACCCAGTTCGGCTACCACCTGCTGGAAGTGACCAGCCGGAGCTGATGGCTTTAAACCTGCCAGCGTACCGGCCCGCCCGCAATACCCAGATACTCCGGTATCTGGCTTTTGCGGGCATGATTCTGATTGCCCCTCTGTTTTTTGTCGGCGGCCCCGGTTGGTCCGACGGGCCGTTGTTCAAATCAGCCTGGAATCTCGGGCATATTCTGTTCTTTGCTCTGCTGACCCTCGCCATTCAGCCCTGGCGGATCTGGACGGGCTGGACTCTCTGGGGCATCGGCACACTTGCCGTACTCCTGCTTGGCACCGGTATCGAACTGCTACAACACGGAACCAGCCGCCAGATGGACTGGCAGGATATCCTACGCAACCAGGTGGGCGTATGGACCATCCTGGCCCTGCGGCCACGGGCCTCACTCACCCGGAAGTCACGGCCGGTGGTCTGGCCACTGAGGCTCATCGTGGCTGCGCTACTGGCCGCCGAAATCGGTGCCACGGCAAGGGTCGCCATTCAGCAGTACCACGTCAGCCAACTGCTGCCGGCACTCTACGACTTCCGCCAGCCAGATCCCTCACCATTCTGGGATGGCGTCATAGCGCCCGTAACCGAGCATGCCATAGACGCCCACAAGCGCGCACTCAGGATATCCCTGTCCACAGCGCATTATTCCGGAGTTTCCCTACACAATTTACCCGAAGACTGGCGCGACTATGACCGCCTCGTCATCGACTTGTACAACCCTCAGGACCACCCATTGCCGATGATTTTGAGAATCAACGACATGGAGCATGACCTGGGCGACAACAACTACAATGACCGCTTCAACACTCGCCTTCCCCTGACTCCCGGCCCCAACCAATTCAAACTGGACCTCGACAGGATCAAGGCAGCCCCCGAAAGCCGATCAATGAATATGCAGGCCATCAGACGGCTAATTCTGTTCACGGTTGCGTTGCCGGAACCCAAAACCCTCTATCTGCGTGACATTCGGCTGGAATGACGGATCATCATCCCTGGTCTACTATCAAAAGGAGAAGCGTCCGTAAGGTATCCCCTTGCCTATTTGTGCAGTATCTTTGCGTAGGCGATTGCATGAAAGCTTTAAAAGCGTATTTCGTTGCGCTGGTTGCGTTGTGGTCAACTCTGGCATTAGCGAATGATGGTGAGCGACCATTGAGCATTAGCGTTGGCGACTGGCCTCCTTTTTTCGTGGAAAGCGAGCCTGGTCAAGGCACAGTTGCACGACTGGTCAGGGACATCTTCGCTGCGGAAGGTTACAAAGTGGAGTTTCACTTCCGGCCCTGGAAACGCGCCTATCGGGAAGCCGCAATTGGCCAGCACGACGCCACTGCAATCTGGATGCACACCGCCGACCGACAGAAAGATTTTATCTACAGTGAACCGGTGATGAACGAACGCTTCGTGCTGTTCTATCGCAAGGACACGTCCATTGAATGGAACCAGATGCAGGACCTTGCCAACCTTAAGCTTGGAGGAAGCATCGGGTACAGCTACGGCCCTGAGTTTGATCGTGCAATCGAGAACGGTATTCTGAACGTGGAATGGGTCGCCTCCACGGAACTTAATTTCCGCCGCCTGCTGTTTGGCCGGATTGATGCTTTCCCGGAAGAAATCAACGTCGGCTACTACATTCTTCGCCGGGAAACAGACCCACAGGAAGCCCGCCGGATTACCCACCACCCGGAGCCCATTCTGGAGAATCAAAGCTTCCTGCTGTTTCCAGCCAACGAACCGGGGACACAAGCCCTGCTAGAGGCATTCAACAAGCGCCTGCAGATATTCCGTGAAAATGGCCGCTATGACACCTATTTTGAAACCAGGCCCCAGGCATCACTGAACAAAGTGAGATAACAGCCGGCTGAACTCAGTCGAGCCGCCAGGGATTGGCCGTCAGCGGTTCACCACCATGCTCGCCCACCAGTACCGTATCGCTGCAACCCATGCCCCATTGCCCCGGAATCCTGAGGCATATGGGCAGGTGGAACACCATTCCCGGCTGGAACACCGTCGACTCTCCCCGGGCTATAAAACCGGAGCCCTCCACCCATGAAGGAGGAAACTGCGCCCCCACCGTGTAGCCAAACACCCCGGAGAAAAACACCTCACTGGCCAGTGGAGCCATAACCTGCTCCGCAGCCCTGGCGGCGGAATCGAAGGTTCGGCCTGGCACCATGGACGCCTTGAGGACATCCACCACGCGACGGCAGCCGTCAAAAACGGCCCGCATCCTGGCCGAGGGATGACCCGCCACCAGCGTACGCATCATCGGTGCCGTGTAACGTTGCCAGGCAGCACCAAACTCGAGGAACACCGTATCACCGTCTTCGATCCTGCACCGCTTGTGATTGGTATGGATGACACTGCTGCGCAGCCCCACCGTTACGATAGGCTGCATACTCATAAACTCACTTCCGCCCGCCAGAAGGCTTTCTGCGCCGATGGCCGCTATGTCGTTGTCGGTCATCCCGGGGCGGATGGCCGCTGCCGCGGCTTCGATGCCCTTCCCCGTTATGCGGGCGCTGTGCCGCAGGCAATCAATTTCGGCCGCTGATTTCACAATTCGGATGCTTTTCAACAGGCCTGAAGCATCCACAAACTGTGTGTCCGGGAGTCGCTGTTTGAGCCCTTCCAGGACCCCCTGGCGGAGCGAGCCATGCCAGTAGTCAACGCCGACCTTTCCGCCATGCCCTATCAGCGCGTGTGCCAGGGGATCCGACACATCGCCCACGCCTTCCCAACGGTAACCGATAACGTGATCGACCCGTGTGGTAACCATGGCGGGACCGGTTTCGATGGAGGGTACTTGAAGGGTAAGCGTATCGGCGGTGACCACCAGGGCGACGTGAACGGAGACTTCAAAGGTACTGTAACCGGTCAGATAAAACAGATCGGACGGGTCGGTTAACAGAACAGCTCCGAAACCGTCCGCAAGCATCCTGGCGCGAAGGTGTTTGAGACGCTGCTGGTACTCCGCCTCAGGGAAGGGACATTCCCGGCCCCTGAGTTCGGTGGCCAGGGTTTGCTGGTAGGCATTGAAATCCATGGGGCCGTCTCCGTTACGGAAAGTGACTACTGGAGACTGGACCCAAAACAGGGGCTTTTCAATCTTTCGCGGTGTCACCGCCGATTAAAAAAGCGCCCCAACTGGTTCCCTATGGACTCCACAGGGTCCGTGATCGAGCGCTGAACGCTGTTGGTAACCACGCGGGTGAATGCCGAGCCGGCATCACTTTCGAGGAACTCAATGTACTTCTTCAACTCGGAAGAGCTGAGATCCTGATAGGTGTAGAGGTAGCCATCGTAGACCTGCTGGGCGACCATGCCCCGCAGCATGCCACGCTGGTTCTCGATCTGTTGCTGAAGCTGTTCGAAGGTTGGGCCTTTGCTACCGTTGAACGCTGCCATGGCAGAGGCTAAACCCAATTGGACAGCAACGGTGGTATCCACGGCACTCTCCGTTGCACGGGCAGCCCGGTCAAAGCGGGTAAACAGTTTGGCCCTTTCGCTGCCCTTGTACTTCTCCTGCAACGACGCGGCATTGGCTTCCACCTGCTTCCAGGTGTCAGGGTTGGAGGCGGCCACCTCGGCCTTGGAAATTTTCTCCGCCAGCGGCGTTTCATACCAGGCCAGTACCGAGTTCAACTGCCCCTCGCTGAGCCCCTGGTCCAGGTCCTCGACCAGCCGCGCGCGAATCTCGGCAACACTGAACGCATTACTCACAACACTGCTGATGGTGTTGGCAACAAACGGCTCAACCCGCCCGCTTTGTTTCAGGCCCTGGCGGATGCCCTGGCTCATCATCGCCGGGTACTGGGCGACAACCTCATCAATGGGCGACACCCGGAGCACCGAGTCCGCCAAAGGGCTTGCGGTGGCAGAACCACAGACCAGCAAAAGAAAAAGTAATGCCGGTTTAACTTGGGATAGTGTGCGCATGAACCTAGTATCCTCTGATAACGAGGGTCTGTTATGCCATGGAGCTGGCGAGAGCTGCAAGCAAAGCCGGCCAGTAACAGATGACCATTTTGTAGTGTGGAGTGACAGGGCCCGGTCCCGCCCATGAAGAAACGCCGTAATCGACCGAAAAACAGACGACCTGGACGACTTAAAAGCAACCGGGTGAAAATCTGGAAGTCCCGAATGCGGTGGTATGGCCTGCCAACACTGGGCTTGGGGCTGGCAATCGCCATTGTCGCCATCATGCGTTTCAGCCTGCTGGAGCCAGACCCACCGGCAAACCCGGACGACGTCTGTGAGATCTTCCGTGAGCATCCGGTATGGTACGACTATGCCAGCCGTTCACGGGAGCGCTGGGGCACCCCGATTGCAACGCAGATGGCTTTTGTTTACTACGAATCGTCGTTTCGCAGTCATGCCCGTCCACCACGGACCCGCCTGCTGGGGTTCATTCCCTGGCGCCGGCCAACATCCGCCTACGGCTACGCCCAGGCGCTCGACCCGGCGTGGGCCGAGTACCTGGCCGCAAACGGAGACGGTCTGTCCGTGGTACGAACCAACATGAAATACGCACTCGATTTCGTGGGCTGGTATAACCACCTGACCCGCAGAGAAGTGGGCATTCCTCTCACCAGCCCCGAGAAACTTTACCTCGCCTACCACGAAGGCAGGACCGGCTACCAGCGACAGAGCTACCTCGCCAAGCCGAAGGTAAGGTCATTGGCCACTCGGGTCCAGAACCGGGCCTTCCGCTATGACCGCCAGCTCCAGACCTGCGAGGAAGAATTCCAGTGCTGGCGTTTCTACCAGTTCTGGCCCTTCTGTGGTGACTGGTAAGCCCAGACAATGATTCGGCGTCAGCTCTCGCCTTCCACCTGGGGTGTCAGTTGGGTCAGCCTGGCGGTCAGGAACTCCATTACAATCCGTACCCGTGCCATCTGTTGCGTGTCGTGGTTCACCATCAGCCACAGGTCAACGCCCTCGCCTTCAAGTGGCTCCGACAGGCGCGTCAGCTCCTTGGTACTGTCGCCCAGGTAGCAGGGCAATGCCGCCAGCCCTGCCCCGGCCCGCGCCAGGGCGTGCATTGCCTGGAGACTGTTGCAACGGATGATGGACGACGCATTCTTCAGGTGCTTGCGATACCACCGCCCCGTTGCCAGGTGGCTAAAGCTCTCATCCGGCAGAATCCAGAGCGCCTGCTCCGGCGAATGCTCAAGGTCCAGGTCGGTATGACGCTTACGGTAGCTGGTAGCAGCGTAGATAGCCGACTCGATCGTGCCTATTCGCTCCCCTTCCAGTGTGGCCTGGGGTTTGTTTACCGGCCGCAGTGTCAGGTCTGCCTCGCGGTGGCTCAGGTTCAGCACATCGTTGTCGGTGAGCACTTCCAGTTCGATGTCCGGGTATTCCCGGACGAGCTCTGCAATCATCGGACTGATAAGGGCATTCACCATGGTGTCGGTGGCCGCCAACCGGACCTTACCGACGGGCGCTGAATCCTGCCCGACCAACTGCCGTTCAAGATTTTCCATATCGGCGGCCAGCCTTTCGGCTTCGCGGAATGCGGTTTCACCCACGGGTGTGAGTTGCAGACCATCCCGGTTGCGCTCAAAGAACTGAACGCCCATCTGCTCTTCCATCTGATCCAGGCGACGAAGCACCGTGGTCTGGTGAACGCCCAGCATCTCACCGGCTTTGGCAAGGGTTCCCCCTATTGCCAGGGCGTGTATATATCGAAGATAATCCCAATCCATAGATACTGCATATTTGCAACGTGAGTACGGAGTTTAACGTATTTAAACTGCAAATACGAAGCCGTAAACTTCTTTATATAGTCAGCTAACCAATATTTTAATCCACCAGATAAGGAGGAAGGCGCTATGACTCAAGACCATATCGCAACCGTACACCCGCTGCCGTCCAGTATCCTCCACAACAGTACTGAGGTCAGGCGCCAATATACCCGTGCAGCTGCAAAGCAAGCCGTACAGGTTATCAGCCGGAAGATGAATTCCTGGAGAAAAAGGGCAGCAACCGCGTCGCCGGAGATGCCCCAGATGATGCAGGGCGAGCACTAAGCCCGTCCCTGTATGGGAAAGTAAGGGAAGACAGATTTCGAAAACACCGGTGGCCCTGGATACCCAGGCTCACCGGTGTTTTCGTTTTGGGGATCAGAACTCCCAGATCACCTTTTGCTTCTTGCCAAACCACTCGTCCATTTTGCGGTTGTAGAAGTCCTCGATCACATTCCGCTTGATCTTCATGGTGGGTGTGAGCATACCGTTTTCCATGGTCCAGGGTTCTTTCACCACCACCACGAACGCCAGCTTCTCATGAGCCTCGCACCCACTGTTAACGGCGTCCAGCTCCGCAGCCAGCTCCCTCTCCAGCTCATCACGACTGCCTCCTGCTTCCAGCGCTTCCCGTGCTTCTTCGGATAACAGCACCATCAGGCAGGGCTGAGGTTGGTTGGCTCCCGCCACGCACACAACCTCTGCCTTGGGATGATTAAAACGGCTTTCGATGGGCACTGGCACCACATACTTGCCCTTGGAGGTTTTGAAAAGATCCTTCACGCGGCCAGTGATGCGCAGATACCCCTCGCTGTCGATCTCTCCCATATCCCCGGTTTTAAGGAAGCCATCCTCGGTAACGTCCTCGCGGGTTTTCTCTTCGTTCTTATAGTAGCCCAGCATCTGGCCGGGGCTCTTGACCTGCACTTCGCCATTCTCAGCCAGACGATGCTCCGCACCAGGATTGGTGACACCCACGGTACCCACCTTGGCCCGGCCCGGGCGATTGGCATGAGAATAGCCGAAGTTTTCCGACATCCCATACACCTCCAGCAGCTCCAGCCCAAGGTTCCTGTACCAGCCAATAATTTCACCCGAGAGCGGTGCCGCCCCCGTGAGGGCCGCACGGCAGTGATCCAGGCCCAACTGCTTCAATACCTTCTTTTTCACCAGTTTGTTCAGTACCGGAATATTGAACAGCACCTTCTGCTTCTTCGGCGGCAACTTGCTGTTGATGGCCAGGTAGAACTTCATCCACAGCCTGGGCACCGAGAAGAACAGGGTCGGCCGGGCTCTTTGCAGATCTTCCTGGAAGGTGTCCAGGGAATTGGCAAAATACAGGTGGAATCCGTAATAAAGCGACTGGGTTTCCACCGCCGCACGTTCAGCAACATGGGCAAGAGGCAGATAGGAAAGCATTCTTTCATCCTGGGTGACAGGGAATATCTGCTGCAGCCCATCGGCGACGGAAATCATGGTGCGAAAACTGTGCATAACGCCTTTCGGGCGACCGGTGCTTCCAGACGTATAAACCAGGGTGGCCAGGTCATCAGGGTCCGGCAAGCTGGGTTCGGCCGGCTGCTGCTGGGCGATAACGTCCAGCCATTTCGGCGTGTCGTCCCGGGGCGACATCGGCAAAGAAATAACCGGCAGGTCTCCGGGAATGTGGCCCTTGATATCGTTCCAGCCGTCCGCCTTGCCGTCCAACTTCCCCAGGAACAGCAGTTTCGCTTCACTGTGCTCCAGCACATACGCTGCTGTCTCACCATTGAGCGTCGGATATAGCGGAACTGAAACGTGGCCGGCAGCCCATATGGCGAGGTCTGACAGGATCCAGTGCGCACTGTTCTTGCCAAGAATGGCGACATTGCTGCGTTCCGGCAGGCCCAGTGTTGCCAAGTGAGCCGACATCCGGGACACCTGGTCGGCGGCCTGTTTCCAGGTAATGTCTTCGGTGGTGCCATCCGGAAATGGCTGGGTCAGGTATACCTTGTCGGGGGTTTGCTTTGCCCAGTAATACAGGCAGTGGAGGGACGTTTGCTTGTTGCTGTCTGCAGCCATCAAGGGCTCCTTATTGTTGTCGTCTTTTCTGACGTTATTTTTGGGCAACTAAAGCATAGTACCTGTATTTCCCGTTTCCTCAAGCCTGGGCGATGGTGACGGGCCAGCTGGCCCACACGGACAACTCCCGGGCTTTCGCCCGACAGGATTGCAGGGTAACCTCCCGGATCGCGCCAGATAACATTGCCAAATAAGGATGGGTTTCCCCATGCAAGAGTTCATTCTGTACCACTACGCCATGTCGCCTTTTTCCGAAAAGGTCCGGGCCATGCTCGGCTACGCCGGCCTTTCCTGGCAGTCTGTTATCGTCCGGGAAATGCCGCCCCGGCCTATGCTTTCCGCGCTGGCGGGCGGTTACCGCAAAGTTCCCGTGGCCCAGAGTGGCGCCGATGTGTTCTGCGACAGCCGCGCCATCGCTGACGAAATCGCACGCCTGAGTGGCAAACCGGAACTGAGCCTGGCCAACCAGCCGCAAGCAGTCATCGACTTTGTGCGCACCACGGACCTTGAGGTGTTTCTTGCCTGCGTGATTGCCGCCAGCGATGGCCGCATGCTGCGGAAGCTGATCCGCGACACGTCGCTGCTGAACGCCTTACGCTTCCTCAAGGACCGCATCACCATGGGCACAAAGTCCCGCGTGAAAGCGGTACGAGGGCCGCAGGCAAAAGCCAAGGTTATGGCGCACATCGAAACCATGGAGTCGATGCTGGCGAAAGACTTTCTGTTTGGTGACACCCCCTGTATTGCGGATTTTTCGGCCTATCATGGCCTGTGGTTTGTCTGCGATCTGGCGGGCAAACCCTGGCTGCGGGACGCTCCCAACGTGGCAGCGTGGCTGGAGCGAATGAAAGCCTTCGGACACGGCAAACCTAGTGAGATCACCGCTGACCAGGCATTGGACATTGCCCGCAGTGAAACGCCGCGAGCCATTGAGTCTGCCGGTGGTAATGAGTTAACAGGAAAGAATGTCGAAGTCGCACCCGATGACTACGGGCGCGACCCGGTCGCAGGACGCCTGGTGTTCGCAGATGAGCAAACCCTGATTCTGGAGCGTTCCCACGCGCGTGTCGGGCAGGTCCATGTCCACTTCCCGAAACAGGGTTATGCAATCAAGCCGGCCTGATGCCTCAAGCCGGCTCGCCCTTCTGGCCGGCACTTTCGAAAGCGGCCAACACTGACGACAGGAAATCATCCATTAACGAGCGCGGCGCGGGGTTGTTTTCGCCGCCCCGCTCGTTCTGGAGCCGCTGAATATCGTCCAGCAGTTCCTGCATGAGCCCTTCCATTGCCTGAAGGTCCATGCCTTTGGCAACCGACTCCTGAGCAAGCCCCTGGATATCCCGGGCGAGACTGCCAAGCGGTCGCAACTGCATGTTTGCGGAGGGCTCGGATGAAGGCTCACGGGATACAGACTCGTAAGCAGCGGCAGACACCATCCGGGTAGCAGAGAGGTTCAGGCTGAAGCTCGCCAGTTCATCCCCGCCCAAACTCAACGACTGGGCCGCTTGAAAGGCACCCTGGATATCGCCGTCGAAAAAACGGCCAGACACTTGCTGCACTTTGCCAAAAAGATCCGCGAGCGCGGCCTTCTCGCCGTCATCCAGACTGCCCTCCACCGAGAACGCATAACGCCCCGAAAACAGGCTGGCCGAGCGTACTTCTTCAGACCGGACGCCATCACTCTCGCGGGCACTTGCCGACATTGCCGAGTAGCGCTGCTCCTCCATGCGAACGGTCACACGGTCGCCGTCACGGGTGGTGACCTCAAACGCAAAAGACTCTTTGCTGGCGCTCTCCACCATCGCCGCTGCTACCCGGCTCTCCGACGGCATCCCGTTTTGCAGATACCGCGATTCCAGATCAGACAAACCGTCCTGGATGCGCGTGAAGCTGTCGTCGATATCACGATTCAATCTGTCCGTCATCAACCCCAGGGCTTCGATCTGCTCCCGCGCCTCGGAGAACCCCTGCTCAACACCACGGCGTGCATCGGAAAGCAGGCCTGCCAGGCGCTCCGAGTCTGCACCGGCAGCCGCTTCCTTTTGCAGGCGCTGCTGGACGAAGCCCAGCACGCGGCTGGCCACGTCGGCGGCTGTCGGCGGTTCGAATCGATTTCGGGTGGAGGCAGATGCGTCGGGGCCGGGTGCCCCGAGTCGTTGCTGAAGCTGTTGTTCAAGCCTGCTTCGAAGTGCGTTAATAGCATCCTCGGCCGTGCGGATCGCCCCCCTGACCTGTTCCCGGACCTTGGTAGGCTCGGGGGCATTGTTTGTCGGCCGGCTTCCCGATGGCTCCGCGCCGGAGCGACCTGGCATTCCGGAACCGGGAATATTAATTGGAGAAACCATACCCTCACCCCTCATCAGCGCTGTCTGCAGTCAGGACATGGGATGCTTCCGCAGCCTGCCCCTGTTTATCGGCAGACCGGCGGCAGGCATTAAGAACGTTTCGGTATTAGCACCAGATGATTAGGCAATTCGTTTTTCTCGCGGGTTGCGGGCAACTGCTCCCGCAGGTGCTGGCCGCAACTTTCGATGCAACCGAGGAAGCCGGCCAGGGTATCGCCACTGCGAACCTGGTTGGTAAAGGTGCCGACAATCTCTTCCCAAACGCCGTCGCTGACCTTATCGGCAATGCCCTGATCCACCAGAATTTCAACATAGTGTTCCGCTTCCGAGACGAAAACCAGCATGCCAACGCCGCCCTGGGTGTGATGAAGATCCTGCTCCAGGAATTGCCGCCGGGCCATGTTGGACGCCCGCCAGAAGCGAACAGCCTTTGGAACCAGATGATGTCCCACACCCGGAAACCGAAACAACAGGCATAACAGGATAAAGGTCACCCACTGAACCACCAGCAACCAGTCCGCGCCCAACGAACCGGTAAAGTAATTGATCGCTCCGGGCACCAGTAGTGCAATAACCCCGGCCCAGAGCAGAGGGATATAGGAATAATCATCGGAGGCTGCGGCAAGAACCGTTACCAGTTCCGCGTCGGTCTCACGCTCCACCTCTGTGATGGCCGCAGCCACCTGTTGTTGCTCACTGTCTGTTAGTAACGTCGTCATGTTCGTTCCGGTGTTGCTGAATCAATAGGTTCGCTGTCTACTCGCGTTGAGTCGCTGGTTTACCAACCGCCGGAGGCACCACCGCCGCCGAAGCCACCGCCTCCGCCGCTGAAGCCACCACCGCCAAAACCGCCGCCGCGACCTCCACCAAGACCACCAGCGAGCGCACCGGCCAGCAGGGCACTGCGGCCACCACGGCCCCCGCCGACACCGCCTCTAAAGAACGCAATCAGCACAATGACGAAAAACAGGATGCCCAACGCCGGATGGGGCCGATCGTCTTCGGCTGCCTGGCGACTGGACTTCGGAACCGCAAGTGGCTCACCACCCAATACCTGAACCATGGCCGCAGCACCGTTGGCAATGCCGGTGGCAAAATCCCCCTGCCTGAACGCCGGGGTAATGATCTGATTAATAATCGTGGCGGATGTGGCGTCGGTCAGTCGACCTTCGAGGCCGTAGCCAACCTCGATGCGAATCCGCCGCTCATCCTTGGCTACCAACAGCAACGCACCGTTGTCTTCACCTTCCTGGCCAATTCCCCAGTGACGACCCAACTGGTAGCCAAAGTCTTCAATGGCATAGCCCTGAAGGTTCGGCAGCGTCACCACAACCACCTGTTCGGTCGTTGACTGCTCGTGGGCCTCAAGCATCTGGCTGAGGCGACGTTCAACTTTGGCGGGCAGCATGTCGGCGCGGTCCACCACGCGACCGGTCAGTTCGGGGAAATCAGGAGTGGATTGCGCCTGGGCACTGGCCTGGCACAGCACAATCAAGGCCAGAAAAACGATAATGGGGTGGAAACGAACAGGCATCAGAACTCCACCTGTGGTGCTTCCTGGGCATCGGGGGTAGTGGCCTCGAAGTTGGCCCTAAGCTCAAGGTCGCTGTACAGCATGCTGTGCCAGAGACGGCCCGGAAAGGTCCGGATTTCCGTGTTGTAGCGTTCAACCGCCTGGATAAAGTCACGCCTTGCGACCGAGATACGGTTCTCCGTACCTTCCAGTTGCGACTGCAACGCCAGGAAGTTCTGGTTTGACTTCAGATCCGGGTAGCGCTCTGAAACCGCCATCAGGCGGCTGAGCGCACTGCTGAGTTCACCCTGAACCTGCTGGAACTGTTTCAGCTTCTCGGGGTTGTTGAGAATGCTTTCGTCGACCTGAATAGAGGTCGCCTTTGAGCGCGCTTCGGTGACTGCCGTCAGGGTTTCCTGTTCCTGATCCGCAAAACCTTTCACCGTTTCAACGAGGTTCGGCACCAGATCCGCCCGCCTCTGGTACTGGTTCTCCACCTGCGCCCAGGCTGATTTAACCTGCTCGTCATACGTTGGAATGTTGTTGATGCCGCAGCCGGTGAGCAGCATGGCCAGCAAGGCCAGAGCAGCAAGCTGAAAGGGCGTTCGGCCTGGGCTGGCCATGGGTCGGTCGTGCATAGCGTATCGGTTCCTTGATGGTGGGTCTGGTCATCGTCGGCCTAAGACACTATCACATTTTTCCGCCCGACATCTGCCGCCCAGGCGACCGAAAACACTGTATACATATACAGATACCTTAAGTATACTCACCGCAGATTCAATGAACCCCACCAGACACGACAACGTGCGGGAACACACTGGAGAACGTCATGGCCGTACAAGCGCTGTATTACTCGGAGAGGGATGGACTGGAGATGGCACTGAAACACCCCGACACAATGCTCTTCTCGTCCAAAGCGGAAGCCGATGCCCGGGACAAAGTCCTGGAACTGGCCGAGGAAATCACCCAGTTTCTACAGGCGCGAGTTGAGGGCCTGGATGAAGCCATGGCGGAAAAAGCGGCACTCGCCATTGCCGAGGAAAAGGACCTGTTCGCCAAGGCCCTGAAAAAACCCTCATTGCTGAACGAAACCACCGACGCATAACCCAGAATGGGCGAGGAGGCGCTCATTCACCACACGCCTCCCCGCCTCGGTACGTCTGCGCGGATCAGTCTCCCAGGGGATTGATATCCCCAATAAACCTCAACATATCCGCCATGGTGAAGGTTCCTGGCGTGGCTGCCGGCAGGGATGGTTTCCAGTCTTTGCCCTCCTGCCAGAGGAACGACTGCTGATCACCGTGGATCAACCCCACGAACACCTCGGACACGATGGCTGCCCCAACCGGGCCCAGCCGGTCACCGGCCTCTTTCACCTGCGCTTCCTTCAGGATGTAGTACCACAGCGGTGTTGACTCATGCAGCCCCTGGCGCTTGGCTTCCTCGCCATCTGGCCCGGTCGCAATTTCATCGGCAGTCAACGCATTGGCTACGCCCATTTCACGGGCCACATCCTGGCCGGAGGGCAAGCCCAGGCTCACGCCGCGCTTGAGATTACGGAAAGCCAGGTTACCGCCACCACCCGGCAGATTATGAAGTTCCTCCACCAACAACGGGTCCAGTTTCCGCGACGGATTGAATGGCATCGACGATGGACGGTCAAGGTCGTGGAAGCGCCGCCAGTCGATAATCCAGTTGCTGGGCAACACACTGACTGGCGTTGGCCCGGTGGGAGGCTGCGGTGCGAGATTTCCAATAATGTCCCCAGACAGTCCGGAGAACGCAAACAACAGATCAAAACCGGTATCCGCGAAGATCCGGTTGTGGCTATAGCGTTGGCGCACCATGCTGTGTCCCAAACGATAGGCCGCCACTGAAAACTCCACCGGCATGTAAGGGGTTTTCTTGAACCGGTAGTACTGCCGGCCATCGTTGAGAATTCGGTCGGTCGCACCTTCCCCGCACAGACGCTCCATCCAGTCGTGGAGCACCATCCACTGATAGTGGTAAGTCACGGTTTTCCTGGCTTCAGTCAGGAGCTGTTCAGCCGCTACGCCCTCGCTCTGCAGCTTGTCACACACAGCGTTATGGAACTTCAGGAAGGCCAGGTGGGTCTGCGCAACCAGCAGGTTTTCATCGTTGCGCGGGTCACCAATCAATGCCACGCCTTCCGGGCTGCGGGGAAGGTCGTTGGCAAAATCGCCGGTGATGCCACCAAAATCGACGTTGATGTTCCGGCCAATCACCAACTTGGGACCACGTTGCGAAGGGTCCGCCGGGTTCCTGGCATACAGATGGGGTGAGCCGTCAGGGCCGAGACCATAGACATTATCCAGGTCCAGCGCCGGGGTACGGAAGTTCTCCAGTCCCAGCGGGTCCCTTTTCTTATCGGACAAAGAGCTCAGATCGAGCGTGATGTCGTGGTCGACAAACTGGCCAAAGTAGGTGTAACCGCCCGGAATGCCCGGATTGTCCAGTGAACTGTCCGTCGGATCGGGATCCAGCATGGCTTCCGCCAGCGCCTGTAACTTGTTGTCTGGCACATCCAGGGCCGACAGGCCCGGAAACATACGACCAAACATGCCTGGGTCATCGTGGCCGGATAACTGGTCAAGCCCCTTGCGTGACGGGTGCCGTCCGCCCATGCCATGGCCGGGACACATGTTGACTTTCTTGTACGTTTTTTCGCTCGTTTCGAACGTTTCCTTGATATTCATTCCTCTCTCCCATTTGGACTATCAGGTCCTCAGACCGTCGAAGCCGCGAACAACGGCCAGGGCGTCGTGCCCTTCGCGACGAGCCCCAGGGAAATAGCAGCTTCCATGCCAGCGAGATATCAAGTGAAAAAACCGAACTACGGGCCCATCGGAATCCCATGCTCAAACAGGCAGTTAACAACAACAGCCAGGCACATTCGGGACCGACAGCCAACATTGGACAACTTCCACGACCGCCGGAAAACAGCACGCCTGCATACATTGCTGACAGCGGGTGACGACGGAATTTTTTCAGGAGAGCACGAAAAAGTACGGATTTGAGATTTTTGCAGACAGGAGCCAACACAATCACTGCACTTTAAACACATTTACAGAGTTTTCTGGTTTGCTTTACACCCTACGTATCAAAATCTGACACTTTTTAGCCGAACGCCCTTGGCGTTTTCCACTTCGAGCTCTAATGACCAGCCCCTATCTCAGCCCTAAATAGCATTGCCCCGTAAAATCAGCCACCTGAATGGGTACAGACCTGGGCGAGGAATCAACACTCAGACGATATGTCGCATATGCAAAGATGTTGAAACTCATTACAGCTTTTACAAACCATTTCCGGAAATACTGGTATCAACGCCTGAAACGCGTCTCCAGAACCACCGCCGAATTGGTTCGCTCCACACCCTCAAGATTGCCGATTTCGTCCAGAACCGCACTCAGCTCCTCCAGGGACTGAGCCTGGACGATGGCAATCAGATCATACTCGCCGCTGACAGAATACAACTGGGATACCTGGCTGATCTGTTCCAGGGCTGCGTTGGTTCGAGCCGTCAGCTTCTGGAAAACCTTGATCGACACATGGGCCTCCACCTGGGTTGTCGTATACTCGCCTCCAAGCTCAACGGAATACCCGCGAATCACGCCACTCGCTTCGAGCTTTGCAATGCGGTTCTGCACCGTTGAGCGCGACAGGTCCAGTGCCCTAGCTAGGTCCGAGACACTGCAACGGGCATTCTGGCGCAGGTGTAATAGTAGCCTTTGGTCCTGCTTGCTGATCATATCGACATAATTCCTGGTCAAATTGCCATAATATATCATCATTTATCATTTTTTGACGCTACAAAATGGCACTACACCCCATCATACTGGCCCTGCCACTCTCCGCTTCCAGCGGTCAGCAGATGAGGACATGTCTATGATTATCCGCCCGGTTGCCCTCTCAGACCTCGCCGCTCTGCAGCAGATTGCCGTGGAATCCGGCCCCGGTTTCACCTCACTGGTCGATGACCGTGATTTCCTGACCCAGAAAATCCGTCATTCCATGGACAGTTTTAACCGCCATACCGGTACCCCAGGCGACGAAGGCTATCTGTTCGTGTTGGAAGACCCGGAAACCGGCGAAATCATGGGTACCACCGGTATTGAAGCCTCTGTAGGCATCCGACGCCCTCTGTATCATTATCATCGCAGCCAGGTCGTTCACCACTCGCCGGAACTGAATCTGCTCCGCCGACTGGAAGTCCTCAACATGTGCAATCATTACACCGGTTGCAGCGAGATCTGCACACTGTTTTTGCGGCCCAGGTTTCGGCGGGCGCACGCGGGCAAGCTGCTCTCCCGGGTTCGCTTTCTGTTTATGGCCCAGCATCCGCAGCGTTTTGCTGAGACTGTCATCGCTGAAATGCGGGGCATCTCGGACGAAGGCGGGCAGTCGCCCTTCTGGGATTGGTTGCGGACCCATTTCGTGGATCTTGATTTCAGCACGGTGACACGCATGGTGGGCACGGGCGACAACGGCTTTATCGCCGACCTGATGCCCCGACACCCGCTCTACACCCATTTGATGGACGAAAACGCCCGCGCTGTTATCGGGCAGGTACACCCGCAAACCCGTCCGGCCCTCGCCATGCTCGAAGCCGAAGGGTTCCGCCATAATGGTTACGTGGATCTGTTTGATGCCGGCCCGACCGTTGAGGCGAGACTGGCCGATATCCGCTCGGTATCGACGTCCGTCGGCTGCCGTATCCAGATTGTTGATGATGTGCGACCGACGCTCGAGGAATGGAACCGGGGTGGCCAGGGCCGACTGTTGGCCATCACCAATACCGAAACGGCGAATTTCCGCGCCACCGTCACCAGTGCTGCCCGATACCTGCCTGCTCACAATCTCCTGCAGGTACCGGCAGCACTGGCAAAGTCGCTTAATCTGCGCAACGATGGAGAAGTCCGTTTCATGGAACTTGCAGCCGCACAGAGCGGAGCTGCGACCACAGCCATTCCACTGCGCCAACAACAGGAGGCCATCCATGCACACCGATAGAGATACTTTGTTCCGCCACCTTTGGGACAATTACTGCGAGGTGACACCCTCGGCACAGGATATCCACCGGTTGCTGGATGACACCCAGGGCGGCGAAATTGTGAATGACCACATTGCCCTGCGTACCTTCAACATCGAGAAGGTAAACCTGGACAAACTGGCCGCGCACTTCCTGGCGCTGGGATATCACGAAGGCGGCGACTATCACTTCGACGCCAAGAAACTGTACGCAAAACACTACGAGCATCCAGATCCGACTGCCCCCAAGGTGTTCATTTCCGAATTGCTGGTTGATCAGTGTTCCGGGTCGCTGCAATCCATTGTGGAAGGCCTGGTGAGCCAGATGGACCCTACCGCCGTCACCCGGGACGACTTTCTCTATTCCGGTCGTCACTGGGATGTCGACCACGCCACCTACCAGACCCTGCTGGAGGAAAGTGAATACGCGGCCTGGGTAGCGGCTTGGGGTTATCGGGCCAACCACTTTACGGTGAGCATCAATCATCTCAGCCGATTCAAAACCGTGGCTGAAATCAATCAGACCCTCAAAGACAACGGTTACCGTGTGAACAGTTCCGGAGGTGAGATCAAAGGCTCTCCGGAAGAGCTGCTGGAACAATCTTCCACCATGGCGGACCGTGCCGACGTCCGGTTTACGGATCAGACGGCGGCCATACCAAGCTGCTTCTACGAGTTCGCACGTCGCTATGCCAAGCCTGACGGAGAGCTCTACAGTGGCTTTGTTGCCGCCTCGGCGGACAAGATTTTCGAGAGCACGGACAGCCGAACCTGAAGGACAAAGCCTTCAGGTCGTTACCAGTTCCTCACAGATGACCTTCAGGCAGGCTGGCCTGCATTGAGCACGAAGTGGTGTATCGCCGGCGATGTCCCCATCCATGGTGACCGTTCGGCGCGAACGGGTGGTGATCGACACGGTCGGGCTTTTGAGGTGAACCACTGTGCTGGTTCGTTTCGGAGAGTTACGGCTCAACCGCACCGTCAAAAAAGTCATGAAAAGCTGGAACAGCGAACGCGGCCTCACGGCCACGACATCCAATTGACCATCCCCTGCCGACGCCTGGGGAATCTCGTTGCCACCGCCGAAAAAGGCACCGGAGGACACCGCAATGGTCAGCCATCGCCCGGCTACGGTTCCCTTCTCGGTTTCGATGAGGCCATGGAAACCCCGATACACCCGCAGTTTCTGCAGCAACGCTACGCCATAGCTGAAGCGACCGAGAAGTCGTTTGGCGTCCGCCGACGACTCTCGAACCGGCAATGTGCCGAGTCCGATATGAGCCACGTTCAGAAACAGACCGTTATCGGTGGTGGCTACGTCCAGCATACGGGTCCGTCCTGCCGAGACCAGATTGCAAACATGCTGGGGATCGTCAGGCAGCCCCAGGTTGCGGGCAAAATCATTGGCGGTCCCGGAAGGCAGAACCGCGAGGGTAGCGCCGGTATCGAGACAAAAACCGGCCGCCGCATTTACTGAGCCATCGCCTCCAGCCGCGAGGATGAAGTCCCTGGGGCCCACCTCTTCGGTCCAGCTCTTATCGTCAAGACTGCAATCCCGGATATCGACAATGCCCGCACTTTCCAGGTAATTTCGCCAGAACTCAGCGCCACGATTGTCCTTTTCCCCGGCGTTGGGGTTGGCCATCAACCAGTAAACCATTGCATACCGTCTTCCTGAGTCTGTTTTGGATTTTTGACGTACTAAGGTATAAGCCATGGTAGCGGAACTTGCCATCAACATGGTCAAGGTTTAACGGCGCTGTAACGCCGCCACCGACGAACTAAGGGAGACCGATGCTGGAAGATGTCAATGTTGTCTGGCTGGGGTCGATTGCCAGCCTGCTGGCAGGCCTTGGGACAGGTGTCGGCGCCCTGGGTGTATTCCTGGTCAGAAAGCTCACGCCACAGCTGCAGGACAGCATGCTCAGCGCAGCTGCGGGGGTCATGCTGGCGGCGTCGTTCTTCTCGCTACTACTCCCGGGCATCGAATACGGCGAGGAGCTCACCGGCGCTACCTGGAGCGCCGCGTTGATGGTTATCGCCGGTCTTCTCATGGGCGCAGGCCTGCTCTTCAGCATTCATCAGCGGCTACCCCACGAACACTTCACCCTGGGCCGGGAAGGCCCTGACAGCGCACGTATACGCCGGATATGGCTGTTCATCATCGCCATTGCCCTGCACAACTTCCCTGAAGGCATGGCCGTTGGCGTCGGGTTTGCCGGTGGTGACATCGGTAATGGGGTGGCCCTGGCGGTGGGCATTGGGCTTCAGAACATCCCCGAAGGCCTGGCCGTGGCCGTCTCCCTGCTGGCCATCGAGCACTCACGCCTGAAATCCTTCGGGATCGCGGTGCTGACCGGGCTGCTCGAGCCCGTTGGCGGGCTTTTCGGCAGCACCATGGTATGGCTGGCAGAACCCATCATGCCGTGGACCCTTGGCTTCGCGGCCGGTGCCATGCTGTTCATTATCAGTGATGAGATCATCCCCGAGACCCATCGTGGCCGCTTCAAGACCCTGGCCACCTTCTCGCTTCTGGGCGGCTTCGTCATCATGATGTTCCTTGACGCCACGCTGGGTTAGCCGGGAAACAACACCCTCGCCATACCGATGCTGCTGACGATCAACAGCACAACGCCCAGCACCCGGAAGAAGATCGGTGTTTCCGCCTTCAGCATGCGGTCGTGAACGTAAAGCCCGATGACATGGCCAATGGCAGCGCAGGGTAACAGCCACAGGTGGTGGATCAGCTGCAGGTCGACGCCCACCCAGATAAACGCCGCCATTTTGATCACCACCAGGATGAACCAGAGTGCGAACAGGGTGTCCCGCAGGCGCTCTTTCGGCAGATGCTGCGCCACAACGGCAATAATCAGCGGGGCACCAATCAGGGACGTACCACTGATGTAGCCGCCCACCATCAGAAACACCGCGTCCACAGTCCGGCTGCCGCTGCGAAAAGGCCGGTCCAGGATGTAGGAGATGGAGTACAGGGACACGATCACAAAGATAATCGTGCTCATGATCTCTGACGGCAGTGTGATCAGTCCGAACACCCCGATCAGCTTGGGCACGATCATGATCGCCAGAATCCGCCAGAGATAATGCCAATCGACCGTACCCACGACCGCCGCGCCATCATCACCCGTACCCGACGACTTGCGATTATTCATCCAGATGGTCAGGGAGGAAAACACCAACAGGTGCACTGCAATGATGGGCAGGAACACCAGCGGGTCGTCCAGCACCAGCAGCAGGAAAGGCAGTGAAAGCACCGCCCCGCCGAATCCCAGCCCGGAACGGACAAACCCGCTCCAGATAAAAATCAGGCCAATCAGGACATACTGGTACAACGCCAAGTCAGACATAGAGGTATCGAGGTTCCGGGAGCCAGGTTCGCGAATACAAAGGTGTATGAGCATACCTGCCGGGAAGCCCTTACTTCCAGTAACAAACTGGCTACTTTTCTACAACGGAAGAAATGACAGAAAGCGCCTAGTTTTTAATCAATGCTTCCGGTAAAGCCGCCGGACAGAATTTCCGACAAGAACAACAGCCAGGCAGGAGGTGGGCCCTTCTGCCCGTGGTAAATGGAGAACAGCCATGTCAGCAGCAGTTGATCATCTGGACGAACGGCTCCGGGACGACGGAGAATCACTTGAGGAGATCATGCCCTCAGCCATCACCCTGGCCATGATGTTGCGCCACCGGACGATGGCGTCGTGGATGCGAATCGAGTTTGACGGCTACAGTGATACTTCGGAACTCCCGCCCTACCGGCGCGATGTTCCCGGCCATATCGTGGCCCGCTCACCCCAGTATGGCTGGATCCCCGCCCCGGTCGACGACAAGCAGAAGCAGGACTTCGGCCATCGAGACATGCCAGAAGGCATCAAATCCCTGGAAAAAACCTGTATGGCCTGCAAGAAAGGCACGGGCCACCGTATTGTTTTCGACAAAGAGGAAATGGCCACGCTTCAGGCGCATATCAACCTGACCGCCGAACTGGCCATTACCATCAGCAGGGACAGCTATAACAAGCTGCTTCGCGTTGTTCGCTGCGCCCTGTATCTCTGGGAACAGGAACTCATGGAACACGGGCTCAGTGGAGACCACAATTCCTACAGCACACAGGAACGGGAAAAAGTTGCCCACCTCGATGACCCCGAGAAGTTCTGGCGCAAGGCGCTTGAGGATAACGCCGACCTGCCCATTCCCGACGTGCGGGAAACCGGGTTCTTCGAACGTTTCTTCGGGCGGACAGGCTGACACAGCCTCTAGCGTTTAACGGTCTGTCAGCTTGATCTCGATACGTCGGTTCTGTCGCAGCGCCTCGGCAGAACCGCCCGAAGCAACCGGGAAAAATTCCCCGAAACCGGCAGCTACCATGCGGTTCTGGGGAACGCCTGCAGAGGCAAGGTAGCGCACGACGGCGACTGCCCTGGCCGTGGAGAGTTCCCAGTTCGAGGGAAACGCTTCGGTATTGATGGGAATCCGGTCGGTGTGGCCGTCGATGCGCAGAATCCAGTCGATATCCTCGGGAATGGCGTCCACCACGTCCAGCAGCACTTCTGCCAGCTTGTCCAGCTCCTGTTGACCCTCCTGCCCAAGGCTGGCGGAGCCGGAGGCAAACAGCAATTCCGAAGGTAACAGGAAGCGATCGCCGACAATGCGGATGTTCTCGTTGTCCTGCAGAATATCCCGCAGCCTGGCGAAGAATTCCGACTGATAGCGCTCCAGTTCATTGACTCGTTCGGCAAGCAATGTATTCAGGCGCTTTCCCACCTCTTCAAGTTCGGCTTCCTTCTCGGCGGTGAGGTCCTCCTGTAAACGCAACGCAGCGGTGATGCGGCCGAGCTGATCCTGCAGCGCCGCAATCTGGTTCGAAAGCTGCTGGATGATTGTGCGCTGGGAAGCCGTCAGTTGCTCTTCATCCTCCAACTCCGACTCCGCCCTGGCGACGGCCTTGCCAAGATCTTCAACCCGCAGGGCCTGGGCCTCGGCATTGTATTGTTGCTCCAACCGCCGGGCCTTCTCCTCCTCCAGCTCCTCACGAAGTGTATCGTTCAGCGCGAGGCTTTCGCTGAAGCGGTTCTGGACCGCCGCCATCTCGTTTTCCAGGGCGGCGGTCTCTTCCTGCTCAAGACCAAGCAACCGGGAAATTTCCTGCAAGCGGCTATTGAGCCTGGCCAGTTCCGAATCCCGATCCGAGAGGGTTTGCGACAGGTACAGCTGGCTGACCACGTAAATCAGCAGCATGAAGATGATCAACATCAGCAGTGCCGACAACGCATCGACGTATCCGGGCCATACGTTGATGCTGCTGCGGGTTCGACGCCGGGAACCGATCATGGGGCTGGCCTGCTATCGCGGATCATCGTCAACCCGGTCCACGAGGTTGGTTACACCAGTCAGCCATTCCTCAAGGCCGTCATAAAACCGGTTCTGGGCGTGGCCCGCCTGGATATCCAGAAAACCCAGGACCAAGGAGCCGCCAAGCCCCAGCAGCGACGAGCTGAACGCCGTTCCCATGCCTTCCAGGGGTTCCAGCAGCCCAGACTGCAGGCCCGCAAACACCTTGCCGAAGTCCTCCTGGCTCATGTCCAGGTTTACAATGACGGCGCCTACGGAATTGATGGTTCCAAGCAGGCCCCAGAAGGTGCCCAGCAATCCCAGGAAGATGAGAAGACTGATGAAATAGCGGGTGATTTCGCGCTGTTCGTCCATGCGGCTGTGGATGCCATCCAGTACCGTACGCAACGACATGGTGGACAACGAGAAGCGGTCACGCTTGGAGTCGTCATCCAACTGTCGCGCCAGCGGCTTCAGAAGACGGGGTTCCTGCAATACGGAGAGCCCGGCGTTGCCGGTGCGGAACTGCGCAATCCAGCGCAATTCCGGAAACAGCACAAACACCTGGCGATAGGTGATGGCAATGCCAACCAGCAGCACACAAACAATTAACAGGTTGAACACCCAGTTCGCCATAAACGCGGCCTGCAATGGTTTGTGGATCAATGCACAAACCACCACAACGACCACCAGGAACAGCGTCATCCAGAAAAGGGTATGCTTGGGATTGCTCATTAACGCCACCGCATTCGTCGGGAAACACGTTAAAAGCTAGCACAAGCTTGCCATTACTGCTGTCCACACCCCCACTGGTTGCGTTAAGGATTTGTTACCACCGCTCAAGGCTCGTAGCGTTGAGCGATACTGTCCAGGGCGCCGCTGTCTCGCGCTTCATCAAGCGCTGCCTGAAGGTCCTCCACAATGGCCGGGGCCGTTTCGTTGCTGACCGCCAGGTACATCGGCGTCTCACGGAAAACGAGAACCGGTTTCAGGCCAGTGATGTCGTGCTCTTCCTCCGCCACCAGAGGCCCCACGAGACCATCTGTCACCCAAAGGTCGGCCTGGCCCAGCACCAAACGTCGAGGATTCTGCTCACCGGACACAGTCATGACCAGATCAAACCCCTCACTCACCAGATAGTCCGACATGACGTCACCCTTGTACCCGGCAATCTTGTACTGCCGGGCACCTTCGAGGGACTCCAACTGGATGTTGGAATCGGGCGCGGCAAACAGGGTCCACTTGATCGACGCCAGCGGGCCGACCCACTGAAACTCGTCTTCCCGCTCCTCGGTTCTGGCGGTGCAGAACAGAGCATGGTTCTCCCGCCCCTGGACCCATTCGTAGGCACGGCTCCAGTCCCGCATCTTCATGACGTATTCGTAGTCCACCCGCTCCATCATGGTTTTAACCATATCGGTACAGATACCGGTGATATCGTCTTCATTATGGGCGAAGCCCTGCCCCGTGGTTGACGCGTTATAGGGTGGGTAGTTCTCGGTGAAGATATACAGCTTCTCGTCAGCAACGGCCGACGACACCACCGCCAGCATAAGGAGGCCTTGCAAGACCGGTCTAATGAACTTCAACGGGCCGGTCATTTCTGGGCCTGGTTTGGCTGGCATGCTTTTGTCCTCGTCGCAATGGGTAGGGGTATTGGTAGTTTAGGCTAGTCACTTTGAGCAATAATGCCAATACACCCGTCAATACCTTTATCCATCGGAATAAACAGATTTTCCGCTGAAACTGGTCTACCGTGAGGTGTGAAGAAGTGTAAAATCTGAATGCATGTTTATGGAATTGTTGGCAGCCGGCCTGCCCAGGGACCCCGTTTATGACAGAAAGCCAGACCCGTATCACCGGCCTCCGTCAAAACGCTCTCATCGTTGTTCGCGGTTTTATTCCTTGTGGATGTGAACTGGTCGCGGCCTCGTCCGGCGACGACGGCGCCCAACTGACACTGGCGAACCTCACTTCGCCTGGTCTGATACAACACCTGAATGGGTCGGACCACACTCCCGCCGAACTATTTCTGTTTGACGGCAATCACCCCACGCGTGTGAGTGGTGGTCTACAAGCTGCCGCTGGGGACAGTGTGCGGATGACCAGTGATCCCCACGACACGGAAACCATTGAATATCTGCGACGCTTGCCACAAAGGATTCCTGATCAGCTCACCCCACCCTCCGCCAGCTTGCCGTCGTTGCGAGATACCTACCAAAAACACACCCGGCGCCTGCTGGGCACCCTGGTAGCCGACTTCATCGACCACGCCTGCGAGGGTATCGGGAACGACCTTGAACAAGCGGCGGAAGTGCGTGAGATCACCCGTCTGAAGGACATGCGCTTTATCTTCAACAGTCGGGGGGAGCAGATATACCGGGATTTTACGCTGCAGTTCCAAGCGTTCGACCACCAGCTCAACCCGAGTAAGGACAACGACAGCCAAAACGGCGAACTCAGGGTCGTGGAGCAGCATGTTTTTGAGGACTGGCTGGAACTCCAGATGGTGGCATCCGAGCTCGCCAGCAAACACACCAATACGCTGTTCGTGCTCAGCCAGTTGCTCAACCAGCTTTTTTCCTGCGATATCAGCGACCGCAGCAACCCTCTTTCACCACTGTCACTGTGCACCTGCCTGCAATTCGCCATTGATCGACTCGGTATTGCCCGACAGCATCGCGGCACGCTCTACCTTGCTTTCGAGACCGTGCTGGACGACCTCTGGCCCCGAGCCGCAGAGTCGCTGAACCGCGACCTTCGTGCAGCGGGCCTGCTGGCGCTCGATCTGACCAGCTTGCCTTCCAACTGGTCACTGAGGGAATCCAGTAAGGCCCGGGAAGCACCAACGGAGACGCCCCATCCTGAAGCATCGGTGGTAGATTCCACGCCCCCCGCGGCACCCGCCTCTGCCCCTGGGCGTTCGTTACTGCGACTGATGAGCCTGCAACAGGATCCGGGTAACCTGCGGGATACCTGGCCACGCACCAACCCACAGTTTACCGCCGAACTGCGACCGCACAGAGATGATCTGCGCAAGGTGCTGGGCGAGCCGGGCCCCAGCATGGAGGAGGCCATTCGAAACCTGGCATCCTCCAATCCGGATCTGGAACAGGCACTTGATGACGGTACGTGGGACAAAGTCACCCTCGTGGATCGTCTGTTCGCCCCACTGGAGCATGAACAGGGGCTGAACAGAACGCTGAGGGAACAGCTTGAACAGTTGAGACTTCCGGTTCTGGAGGTCCTGCTCGATACCTCTGAATTTCTGGACCGCGACAACCACCCGGCCAGGACCATCGTCAACGATCTTATGCGCCTCTGCCTGGCCGAGCGGAGTTCAAGCCGCAACCTGGAACAGACGGTGACGGGGATTATCGATGAACTCATCCAGACGGAAGAACGGGATGAAGCGTTTTACAGGTCCATCGGTACCCGGTTGCAGGGCCTGGTAGAACGCCAGGAACAATCGTTCCTGAGGAACTCCGAACGTATCGCCAAGACCCTGGAAGGCAAGGAGCGCCTGCGGCAGACGCGGCTCGGCGTGCAGCGACGCCTGAACATGATCCTGGCGGATAAAGCCGTGCCAACAGTACTGCTTGATCTTTTGAACGCAGGCTGGGAGCAGTTGATCGTACTGGCGGTATTGCGGGAAGGCGCTGAGAGCCAAACCGCCACAAGTTTCATTAACATCGTTGAGCAGATCCGCCTCTGGCTATCGGGCGGAGAAACCAGCAAGGATCTCGCATTTGAGCGGGAACTGGAAAGCGACGCGTTGATCCAGCTTATCGACAGGGAACTACGTACGGTTGGCGAAGTGTCTCCAGTTCGCGATGTGGTGGCGAGGCTGACCCGGGAATTGCATCAGCAGGTATCGACCGAAACAGTAACCCTCGACGCCTATCCCCCGGGTTCCTGCCAGCTAGAGGAAGCGGAGGCCTCTACAGAGTCAGTTGACACCCGCTGGGCCCGGCGTGCCCAGGAAATTGGCGTGGGCGATTGGGTTGAGATTGTCCTCGACAATGGTGAAAAACGTCGCATGCGACTGGTCTGGGGCGGCAAGGATGTCTTTCGCTTTGTGTTCCTTTCGCCCCAGGGACTGGGTGAGGTGAGTTATCAATATTCCGAATTCGTGTCGAGACTGGCCCGCGGTGACGCGTGGCTCGTCAAGCAGGGAGACATTCCCTTTGTCGACCAGAGCCTGTTCGACATCGTTCAGGGGGTCTACAGCAAGCTCAACTTCGAAGCCACTCACGACGCCCTCACGGGATGTCTTCACCGGCATGATTTCGAGAAGCAGTTGGCCCAGGCCCTGTCCGTAATGGACGGCAAACCAGGTAGTCATACCCTGATGGTGTTCGACATCGACGAATTCAGTGTGATCAATGCCACCTATGGCACCGGCGTCGGCGACGAACTCCTTAAACGGTTTGCTTCCCTGCTTCAGGATCAGGCTTCGGGACACTCCGGCGATCACTGCATCGGTCGACTGGGAGGCAACGAATTTGCACTGCTGGCCCAAAAGATGCCGGTGGAGGAAGGACTGGATTTCTCCGAACGGCTGCGTGACGCCTTTCGAACCGAGTCACATACCGTTGACGACACCGAATTCTCCGCCACCCTGAGTGCGAGCGTGTGCCCTTTCGAAGACACCCTACGCTCCGCCGGCGAACTGATGAACCAGGCAAACCTGGCGCTCAAATCCGCCAAGAAAAAAGGCGGAAACAGCGTTGAACGGGTTCGGGACCAATCCCAGCAAGTGCCCACCTCGGGCCCCCAGTGGGTACCCGAAATTGACCGCAGCATACGCGATGGCAGCCTGTACCTGAGAGCACAGCGGATCCTTCCCCTGACTGATGGCAGCAACGGAGACATGTACGAACTGCTGCTAGGCCTTCAGAACTCCTCCGGCCAGGAAATTTCCCCACAAAGTTACATTGAGGCCGCGGAACAGTTCCGCCGGAGTTCCCGTGTTGACCTTTGGGTGATTGACGAAGCAATAGACTGGATGGAAGGACACCCAGGCGCCATGGAGAGCATCCATACGTTCAACATCAACCTCTCCGGCGCATCATTGAGTGACGACGCCTTTCTGTTCGCCCTGGAAACGAGGATGAAGCAGCACAACGCCCTCACCCATCAGATCTGTTTCGAAGTCACCGAGACGTCCGCCGTTGCCAACCTGCATTACGCCGCCGATTTCATGACCGAGATGAAGCGGCTTGGGTGCCGGTTTGCACTGGACGACTTCGGAACCGGCCTGTCCTCCTACGCCTACCTGCAAAAACTACCGGTGGACTACGTCAAGGTGGACGGCATATTCGTCCGTGACATGGCCAGTAACCTGACCAACTACGCATTGGTTCGATCCATCACCGAGTTGTGTCATTTCCTCGACATGAAAACCATCGCCGAATATGTGGAAGATATGGAGACATTAGAGCTGCTTAAAGAGATCCAGGTAGATTTCGGGCAGGGATTCTGTATTGCAAAACCCCGGCGGATGGATAGTCTGGGGGCCATCGCAAAAGCCTGAAACACCACAATCACCGAATCAACGGGAGACCACCCATGCCAAACAGCGTAAGAATCACGTACTGTACGGGCTGCAAGTGGATGCTTCGATCCGCCTGGATGGCCCAGGAACTGTTGAGCACCTTTGAAGAGGAGCTGAACGAACTGACCCTGATACCGGGCACAGGCGGAATTTTTGAAATTCACGTCAATGGCAAACGCATCTGGTCACGCAAGGAACAGCAAGGCTTCCCCGACATCCGGGAACTGAAGCAACTGGTTCGAAATGAAGTCTCGCCCGATCGATCACTCGGCCATACCGACGGGGTACCCACAGCCTGAGCACTCTGGTGTACATGCAAACCGGCCGCCATCATCGCCGGGCGACATAGCGAAACCATTTATTTACGTCCAGGCCTTAGACATTGGTTTCGTAGTGTCTTGCTGCAAAGGACGTTTCAGGCCACTATCATGGCATCTCTATTTGCGAAAACGAAAAGGCAACGCATGTTTCTTGAACGCTACCACGCCACCCAGAACGGACTCGTACTGATCAGCGCGACCCAGGCCAGTCGATTTGCCAAGGAAGTGGCCGGTGATTTTAATCCGATCCACAATCCGGATGCCCGGCGTTTCTGTGTTCCCGGAGACCTGTTATTTGCCCTGTTATTGTCACACTTCGGCCTGTCCCGACAGATGACCTTCCATTTTCGCAGCCTGCTCGGCGAAAATGTTCCACTGGACTTCCGCGAGGACGACGACGGCCTGATCCGCGTCTACGATCAGAATGACAAGGTCTACATCGAGGTGGAACGCAGTGGTGAGCGGACTCACGATGACACCGTGATTGAGAACTTCACTCGCTGCTACGTGGCCGCGTCCGGCAAGAACTTCCCCCATACGCTCAAACCGCTGATGGAAAATGCTGGCGTGATGTTCAATCCGGACCGGCCAATGATCATGTATCAAAGCATGAGCCTGGCCCTGGATACGCTTGATGCGCCAAGCCCCGACCTTGAACTCCATAACGCGGAGCTGAAGCCGGACGGAAAGCGTGGCAATGTCTCACTGGACTACCGGCTGATCTCAGACGGCAACGTTGCCGGCGAGGTTTCCAAAAAGCTTGTGGTCAGTGGCCTTCGTGACTATGACGCCGGTGCCATGGATGCCGTGGTCGAGGAGTTCTATCGGCTCAAGGAAAAATCCTGGGATTGATGGGATGTCAACGCCCGTAAGCCAGGAAGAGAAACAGGCAGCCCTGGCCCGCCTGAACCGATTCAGTCAGATGGCCGATAACGCTATTGGCATACCCTTCACGCGCTTTCGGATCGGGCTGGAACCCATCATCGGCCTTGTTCCGGTACTCGGCGACCTGGCCGGGCTGCTCATGTCCTGCTACGTACTCCTGGAAGCGCACCGTGCCGGAGCCAGCCCCCGGGTCAAACAGCAAATGGTCAGGAACATGCTGATCGACTTTTTCGGCGGCCTTGTTCCGGTCATTGGCGACGTCTTCGACTTCGCCTGGAAGGCCAATGTCCGGAATACCCAACTGCTCAGGGAGCACCTGGAAACCGAACTGAACGTTCAGCAAAAGCCGCGGTTCCCCTGGATGCAATTCCTGGTGATCGTGGGCACTCTGGCAGTATTCACCGCCCTTGTGGCGGTATTTGCGCTCTGACTCAGGGTCACTACGGATTTATCCCCAATGCTTTCTGGCCTTAACTCGGTGCATGTCACCCTATGCCTGTGACCCGTCATCACCAAGAGGACAGACAACATGGCAAAGACCCAATGCTCCAACTGCGGAGCCAGCCTTCCCACCGAAACGCCTAAATGCCCGGAATGCGGGAGCCTTCAGAGCTCCAGGCCCAAAATGATTATCGGCGCCGCCGGCGTTCTGATCGCAGCCCTGGCCATCGTGCTCGGCGCCATCTATGTTATAGCCAAGGATGAGCCCGCCAATCCGGCCGGTAGCACCACCGAGATCAGGCCCTAGCACCCCGTCTGGCTTCTAGGGAGAACCATAACAACAAACCATGAGGCACGCATGAGCGATACCACACCCGATACAGTCTGGGACTATCTGATCCAGGGTGCCAAGGTCTTCGACGGTATTGGCGAATTACCGGTCCGCGAAGACATCGCCATCGCAGATGGCAGGGTCGCAGCACGAGGGCCGGACCTTGATCCGCAAAAAGCGCACAAGGTCATCGATGCCACTGAACGCTGGGCCATGCCAGGGTTGTTTGACATTCATACCCACTACGACCTGGAGCTGGAGGTTGCCCCTGGCCTGCCCGAATCCGTGCGCCATGGCACCACCACGGTTGTCATTGCCAACTGTAGCCTGGGGCTGGCGTTTGGCGCACAGCGCAAGGACGGTGCAGACCCGATTGTGGACTGTTACGCCCGAGTGGAGAACATTCCCAAGGACGTCCTGCGGGCGACCGCCGATCGAGTGGACTGGAAGAACCCGAAGGAATACATCCAGCATCTGAACAGACTTAGCCTGGGCCCGAATCTGGTCACCATGGTGCCGCACTCAATGTTGCGGATTGAGGTCATGGGGTTTGACGCCAGCATTTCCCGCGACCCCACGGAAGACGAACTCAAGGCCATGGAGGCATTGTTGGAGCAGGCCATGGATGACGGCTATGCCGGATTCTCCACCGATGCCCTGCCGTTCCATTACCTGGCCAACCAGCCCAATACCCGCAAGACCATACCCACGCAGTTCGCCAAATACCCGGAAATCAAACGGCTGACGGACGTGGTACGGCGCAAGGGCGGTGTCTGGCAGGCCACGCCACCGAAAGACAGCACCATGGGCACCATCAAGACTTTTCTGCTCAGTTGTGGCCTACTCCACGGCAAACCACTCAGAACAACGGTGGTGGCTGCCCTGGATGTGCAAAGCAACCGCAAGATCGTGCGGCTGGCGAGATTGCTGGCCCGGGTTCTCAATTCCCGACTTTTGCGGGGTGACTTCCACCTGCAGGCCCTGGCCGCCCCCTTCAAGGTATGGTCCGACGGCGCCGTAACGCCGCTCTCCGAGGAGATTGAGGAACTGCGTATTCTCAATGAGACCGAACTGGAGGACCGTGAAGGCCGGCTGAAAATCCTCAACGATCCAGCCTACATCGCGTCGTTCAAAGCCATGTGGATGAGCGGCAAAACCGGTTTTGGCCTCAAGCGCCTCAAACGGCTGGTACGCCTGGAGGACTACGCCTTCAACCGTACCCTGGCGGACATGACCATCGACGTATGCCCCCTGAGAGAATGGCAAGGCCATACCTTTGCCGATGTCTTCGCTCGGGTGAATGCCGCCAACGCAGGAAAACCACTCGAAGGCAGCGATGCGGAACGGGCCCTGCTGAAAGACCACTTCTCTGGGGTGAAGGACGAAGGCGATTTCGTGCTGGCGATGCTGCGGGCGTTCGACCGTGATCTGAGCTGGTATACCGTGTCCGCGAATCGGAACGAACGCGTTGTCCGCAACCTGCTGATGGATCGGCAACTGCTGCCGGGCTTCAATGACAGTGGTGCCCATCTCACCAACATGGCCTTTTACGACGGCAACCTCAGAGCCCTGAAACTGGCCTCTGACGGCGGCGATATAGATGTAGCGTATATGGTACGCCGTCTCACCCGAGACCCCGCTCGTGTGTTTGGCGTCAAAGGGGGCGGCATCGAAGTGGGCGATCAGGCCGACCTTATCCTGGTAGACCCGTCAGCCCTGCGCCGCATGGACCACAACAATACGGTGCAACGTCAGTACCGGGAGGCATTTCAGCACGAGCAACTCGTTAACCGCACCGATGGTGTGGTGTCCCTGGTCATGATTGCAGGCCATCCAGCCTGGCACGGAACGTCGTTCGACAATGCACTGGGTCAGAAAAAAATGGGCACCGTACTGGACACCACCTTCTGACATCCCGCAATCCTGTTGCCAACACTGCCTGAACTCTAATACTGTTCAGGCATGGACAAGAACACACCGGTTCCCCGCCTCGCCTTTCTTTATCCTGGACACGCTGCCGAGGATGACTACCCACGTCTGGCCGGAATGATCTCACCACCGGCTGAGGTGAGAGTCGTACATACGGCGTTCGATGAAGATGCACATACCGTTGACGCACTCACCGAAATGGGAAGCCCGGCGCGCCTTACGGAAGGAGCCGGACACCTTGAAAATGCGGATATGGAAGCCGTTTTATGGACCTCCACCAGTGCCAGTTTCGTTCGTGGCATCGACGGTATAGGGGAACAGATCGAGACGCTCGAAAAACTGCTTCATATCCCGGCCTCTACCACGGCCATGGCATTCGCCAGGGCGGTTACCGCCATCAACGCCAGGCGGGTCGCCATCGCGGCTACCTACCCGCGGGACATAGCCCTGCTGTTCAAAACGTTTCTGGAGCACTTTGATATCGAAGTGGTGCACATAAACTGCCGCGGCATTATTACCGCAGCGGAGGTGGGCACGCTGGAGAAAGAGGCCGTATTGAGGTTCGTGACGGACAATGACCACCCGGACGCAGATGCAGTATTGATTCCCGATACCGCATTGCATTCCGCCGCCTGGCTGGAAGACCTGGAGGCAGCGGCGGGCAAGCCGGTACTGACCGCTAATCAGGTCAGCTTCTGGGAGGGGCTGAGGCTGTGCGGCAAACTGACCCCGCAATCCGGCCTGGGTACCCTGTTCCGGGTAGACCCCTGGAACTAGGCCGCCTGTTTTCGCTGCTGCGTTACCACCAGGGCGACCCCGGTGATGGAGATAACACCCCCAATCATCGCAAGCACGCCCAACCTTTCATCAAACAGCCAGTATGCTTCCAGCGCAGTGACAGGTGGCACCAGATAGAAAAGACTGGCCACCTGTGAGGCAGCACCGCGCCTGATAAGCCACATCAACAGCAGAATCGCCCCGATGGAAACACCGAACACCAGCCAGACCATCGACCAGATCAACGGCTGAGCCCACACCACCTCACGGGCTTCAAACGCAAAGGCACCAACGGCGAAAAACGTTGCCGCAGCACTGTACTGAATGAACGTACCCGCGACGAGATCCGACTGGGTGCCGTTACGTTTCTGGTACACCGTGCCCAAGGATATTCCGCCCAGGGACAGCGCAGCCCAAAGCAGAGTCCAAAGCGGGAAATCGGAGGCGGAAGCACCACCGCCGAACTTTTCCAGCAACACCAGTGTTACACCGACCAGGCCCAGTGCCAGGCCCAGCCATTGCCGGCTCGAGACACTTTCCTTCAGCACCAGAATGGCCACGGCCGACGTTACCAGCGGCTGCAGGCCGACAATAAGCGACACGATTCCCGACGGCATGCCCCCCTGAATCGCGTAGTAAACCCCGCCCAGATAACAGCCATGCACCAGCAGGCCGGTAACCGCCAGATGACCGGCACCACGCCAACCAGGCCAGCGGGTTTTCATTATCCAGGCGAGTACGCTGAGCAGTACCAGCGTAAACAGCATGCGTATCAGCAGGAGCGTAAACGGCTCAGCGAAGGGTAAACCATACTTGGCGCCAATGAAGCCCGTGCTCCACAGCCAAACAAAGAGCGCCGGCACAAAAAACGAATAGAAAATCGGGGGCATACGGTTAACCGAGAGGCAGACGAATGTGAGTCTGCCCACTGTAACCTGTGACTGACAAACAAAACAGATACAGTAAACGGAATTAACAACCAGTACAGATGTTCAGGGCGGGTCTGTATGGCCGGTGCAATTCCGAAACGCCGTCTAAATGCTGTCGTTCTTCTTGTCCGAGTCGTCCATCAGTTTGCGCTCGGTTTCATTCCACTGTTCTGACAAAGCGTCGTAGGCGTTGGAGAAGCCCTGCTTGGCACGTTCCCAGGCGGAGGATGAACTGGCCTGCAGCTCGTCATACCATTGCTGGACGCGTTGCCGCTGCTCCTGCAGTGACTCAAGGCTTTTCCTTGACCGTTCCCGGGCCGTGTCACTCATGTCGTCCCAATTCTGATCCAGTTCCTGCTGTAGCGTGTCTATGCGCTTATCGAGAGCTGAGAGCGTATTTTCAATGGCTGTTTCCGCCTCTGCTTTCTGGTCCGCACCGAACTCCTGCAACGCCTGGCCAAGCTCGCGGGTTTCTTTTTTCAGCGACTCAACCGAGGAATCCCCGGACGATTCCGCCTGCAGGGAACCGGACATGCCAAGTGCAAGAACGAAAGCCAGAGAATAACCGAGTTGTTTGAAGAGCATTGAAATTCTCCCGATATTATTTGGTAGACAGTAACAACTTTTGGCGTAAAACCGCACCTTAGCAAAGCTTAATCAACCGACAATAAAGGTAATTAGACCCACAAAACAATCGTTTGCAGCACAAATCATTCTCTTGCGAAGCGTTTTCGGACTTCCACTATTTGTGGCTTTCAGGCCCATGTGCCACTTTGAAGGTGACGTTACACAACAGGAGAAATACTATGCTCTATTGGGCTATTGTATGCCTGATCGTCGCGGTAATCGCCGGCGTACTTGGTTTTGGTGGTATCGCGGGGACAGCCGCAGGGTTTGCGAAAATTCTGTTCTTTATCTTTCTGGTTCTGCTGGTTATTTCACTGGTGGCCAACGCGCTTCGGGGCAAAGGACCGAAGCCCTAGAAGTCTTCGCTTCCGGCGGCATGTTTTTAACGTGTCGCCGGCATCTGCAACATCACCGCCGATATGTCGTCGCAAACGTCTTCCTGACTCTTACCAACACAATTGACTGCCACGTCCGCAGCCCGCGAGTAAAGCTCAAAACGTTCCCAAAACAGCTGTTCCAGCGACTGATCCGGTCGTCGGGAGATGCCACGGGCGCTGTAATCCCCTATCCTCGCAATGACCACCTCCAGCGGAATATCAAGAAACACCACGAGACCATCAGCTTTCAGGTGGCTCATCGCAGGTTCGCTGTAGACGGCGCTGCCGCCCGTGGATATCACCTGACGCCGCACATCCAGCCTCAGCAATACCTGCTCCTCAATTCGCCTTAGTGCCTGATAGCCATCCCCGTCGACAATGTCCTGCAAGGTGCGACCTGCTTCCTCCTGAATCAGCAGGTCCGTATCGATAAACCCCAGGCCAAGCTGTTTTGCCAACAGCACCCCAACCGTACTTTTGCCGCTGCCGGGCATTCCGATGAGTACAAGGTTGCTGCGGGACGTATTCAAAGGCACAGAATCTCCAGGATGTCGCCAACAATGAGAATTGACCGGCTATATTGAGAAAAGTAACACTTTTCCGACAAACATTGCGGTTTCTTCAGGCAATTAACGCCGTATAATCCGCCTTACGGTTGTTATTTACGAATGCAGGCGGCGTTCTTGATCATGCACTCCAAGAGTCAACGATGATAAGCGGCAAAACCCTTCTCACTTCCTCGCTGGCATTTCTGCTACTGGCTTTCGTTGCGCCCGTATCGGCGGACAGTATCAAGCGTATTGTGCACCCCGACGGTACCGTGGAGTACACCAACGTCAAGGGCAGTGGCGACAAGCGTGCGTCAACAAAGGATGAGGTGGTTTACCGCTACACTGACGACAATGGCGTGGTTGCCTACAGTGGTATCCAGCCCGCCAGCTCGAATTTCAGTGTCATCCGGTTCCACTGCTACGCCTGCGATCCGGATTCCAACGTGAATTGGCGCACCACACCGCTGTTCCTGTCGCCCTACCGGGATGAAATCAAGACGGCCGCCAGGGAGTTCAACGTTGACCCCGCTCTGGTTCGGGCTGTCATCCATGCGGAATCGGCGTTTAATGACAAAGCCCTGTCGCCCAAGGGAGCCCAGGGGCTGATGCAGTTAATGCCTGCCACCGCAGAGGAGCTGGGTGTTCGCAATGCCATGGTGGCCCCGGAGAATATTCGCGGTGGAGTCAATTACCTGGCCCGTATGCTCAAGCGCTTCGACGGTGACATCAAGCTGGCAACGGCCGCCTACAATGCCGGCCCGGGGGCCGTCGGGCGCCATGGCGGCATACCACCCTACGCGGAAACCCGCGCCTATGTGGAGCGGGTTGGAATCCTTCATCAGCGCTACGCCAGTAACTGACCGGCCTAACCGAACGCCAGCCAGGCGCCCACCAGCATCATCAGACTGCCCGCCACACGGTTAACCGTGCGAACACCACCGCCTTGCTTTAGAGCCTTGCGCAGAGTCTTTCCACCGTGGGCGTAGAGCTGTAGGCAGAGGAACTCCAGGGCCAGTATGATCAGGATGAGAACCGTGAGTTGTGGCGCCATTGGCAGTTTACTGTCGATAAACGGCGGCAATAGCGCAATGAAAAACGCCCAGCCCTTCGGGTTGGCAATAGCGGTCACAAACCCCTGGAGCGCCAATTGCACCCTTGAACTCTCCACCGGTTGCGAATCCTCCTCCGGCATGGCCATTTTGCCCCGGGACTGCCACATCTGGATGCCCAGCCAGGCAAGGTAGGCGCCGCCTACAACCTTGAATACGTCGAAGGCCGTCGGGTACTTCAACATGAAGGTTGCCACACCCACCGCCGCTGCAGTCGCCACTACGGCCACACCAACCAATTCTCCGGCCATCATCCACAACGCCCGCTTCACGCCAATGGTAATACCAAGGGACAGCGCCAGGGTCATACACATGCCCGGCGTAATGGACACCACAAAAAACGTCGGGATAAACGCGGACAGCAGGGCCAGGTTCAGTGACATCACAGACAGACTCTTACGTTGAGAGAAACCGAACTCTTAATTATACAGACCACGCAGATAATGCAACCCGGACAGCTGAGCCATCTGCCCACGAATCCAGGCCACCCTCTCCCATACATAGGAGGAGGGGCTGGCGGCACTGAGCACTTTCGGATTGGGAAGAACCGCAGCAAGCCGTGCTGCCTGGGTTTGCGACAGCCGGCTGGCGGGGATGCCGAAAAAGGCCCAACTGGCAGCCTCAACACCGTAGATCCCATGGCCGAATTCGGCGATATTCAGGTACACCTCCATGATCCGACGCTTCGGCCAGATAGCGTCGATACCGAGCGCCAGTCCGGCCTCCAACGACTTGCGCACGAAACTGCGTCCGTTCCACAGGAACAGGTTTTTTGCCGTCTGCTGGGTGATGGTGCTGGCGCCCCGCAAACCCTGGCCCGCACGGTATTCCGCAAGTGCCTTGCGAATGGCGCTGAAATCCACCCCCTGATGGTACGGAAAGCGTTGATCCTCACTGGCCACCACTGCCAACGGTACCCAGGGTGATATCTCGTCCAGGCTAACCCACTCCTGTCTGAGCTCGTGGCTGGAACCGGAAAACAGATGCCCCAGCATGAAGGTGGACGTCGGCGGATTCACGAACCGTAGCAGGACAATCAATGCGATTATCAGCAGCAAAAAGCCCACCAGTAACCAGGCAAGCGCGCGCAGGGATTTTTGGATCACGGATCGTTGAGCCACGGTGTTATCATCACCCAGGTTTGGGAATCACGGAGAAAGTCGGAAAGACTATAACATTGCCACTATGAAGCTTTCCCGAATTCTCAGTAATCAAAACGGTGTCAGCCGCAAGCAGGCCAACGCCCTGGTCGCGGCCGGAACGGTTACAGTGGACGGTTGTATCTGCAGGGAGACAGCCCGGGAAGTCGACCGTTTCAGCACTGTAGCCTGCAACGGCAGGGTTATCCAGCACGGGGACCGGGCCCACTACCTGATGCTGAACAAACCGGCCGGATACCTCAGTGCCACGGCGGACAAGATTCACAAAACCGTAATGGAGCTGATCGACCCGGAACTGCGAAAAGACCTTCACATTGCCGGCAGGCTTGACCGCGCCAGCACCGGTTTGTTGATACTGACCAATGACGGAACCTGGTCACGAAGGGTTACGGAGCCCAGGGTAAAGCTCCCCAAAGTCTATCGGGTCACCACGGTCGAACCGGTTTCAACCGATGCCATAGAGCGCTTCGCACAAGGAATCTGGTTCGAATACGAACAACTGACCACCTCTCCTGCGCGCCTGGAACCACTGTCTGCCAACGAATCCAGGGTAACGATCTACGAAGGCCGCTATCATCAGATCAAGCGTATGTTCCACGCAACGGGCAACCGTGTGAGTAGCCTGCACCGGGAACAAATGGGCGCGATAACACTGGACCCAACGCTGAAGCCCGGGGAATTCCGACCACTCACCACCCGCGAAATTATTCTGGAATAACAACGAAACAGGGGGCGGTTTCCCGCCCCCTGTGATCGCCTGTCTTCGATGGCGATCAGTTACATTGGCCGGCTTCGAAGACGCCGCTGTCGGTCTCCTTCACCCAGCTGTAGGTGCCGGATACCGCGCCCAGGTAATCGTTACCACCGGTGGTGTAGTACCCCCCTGAATAGTACGCCCGGCCAGCGGTATCATGGTTGAGATGGGTATCGTTCCAGTCCTGGCAGGTGACATCGCCGCCGGAGCCACCACCATCACCGCCTCCGCCGGTTCCGCTGCAAGCGCTGGGTTCGGACGTATACCAGAGCCCCGGATCGCCCTCATAGAGGGTGACATTGCTCCAGGTGTCGAAGGAGCCCCCGATGTCGATGTCGTCGCCACTGGCATAGGCCCTCAGGTTGGAGTTACCTCCAGCGTAGGCCCGGTTTGCCGAGATGTGGGCATTGGGCGACGCTGTCGCCTGCTCGCAGGTCTCGGTAGGTGCGTTGGGGTCATACACCTCGACCTGACGGCTTTTCGTCGTGGTATTGCTGTCGCTGTCAGTCGCACTGTAGTCGCAGGTGTAGGTTCCGACCGTTGACGTATCCACCGCACTGCAGTCAGCCGTTACCGTCAGTGAACCGTCCTCGGCATCCTGCCCGGTGGCACCCGGATCGGTAAACGTGGTGTTGATCGCCACGGTCATCGGGTTATCGCCGATTAGTGTGATGACCGGAAAACCCTCGGGCTCGGTTCCATCGCGGCTGTGGCGGTTAAAGAAATCCCAGATGATATCCGGATAGCTGGGCCCCACCCTCACGGACCATTTGCCATTATTACCATGCTCTCCGCCAACCCAGTAGTGACCATGATTGGTATCCTGGGTATTGGGGGTCGACAGGGGGCCGTCCAGGTAGACGGTTTCAACCACCGAACGCGCTCCGTTGGTGCCATCCTGGGTATAACGGATGTGCTCGCAGCTGTGGTTGTTCTGATAATAGGGTGAACAGGCGACTGACGAGGCGTAGGCCTGGCCCGTGGTCTGGAACCCGGACTCGCCAAACACCTGCAGGTGCGCATCCCGGGTGTTATCAGCCGCCTCTTTCAGCACGGTACAGTCGTTCTCGTTCTGCAACACCATAAGCGGGATCGGATACTGGTCGTCCACCTCCGACTGCATGTCGGAGGATACCCGCGATACGCTGTGAAACGTCGCACTACCGGGGCACTGTCCGGACAACGAGACAGACGCAGAATCCTCACCGTACGGCAGGCCCGAGGCAGGCGCGGCCGCCGCCCAGTATTCGTTATGGGCCACCGAGGCTACGGTTGCCATGGCACCGCCGGAAGACAGGCCGGTGATATAACGGCGATTGGCGTCAATGGTGTAATTGGATTCAACAGCCTGTGCAATCTGGTGCAGGTCCTCCACTTCGCCAGCGCCTTCATGGCGATGGTGATCAAACCAGAAGCCCCAACAGTTTTCATTACGCAGCCCGTCGTAGCTGGTAATGAAGGGGGCAACCAGAATGAATCCGTACTCATCGGCTGCGGCTTTCAGCCCCCAGTCATTGAGCACGTCGTTGTTGGTCTGTTTGCAACCATGCAATGCCATCACCATGGGTGCAGGCGATTGCACGTTCGAGGGCACGTACACCTTGTAGTTACGGGCCCTGGACTGATTGTAGGATTGTTGTGGCAGGGTATAGGAATCTGTCTGGCCCGCGACCGCGGGAAGAGCAGGAATCATCAGGGCGGCGGAGGCCAGCAATGCCGATAGCGTGCCACCGCGCACCTGACGTGCGATGAGTTGGAACATCTTGAGCTCCTTTTATTGGATTTATTGTTCGGCAGTGTTGCAACTGAAAGATACGTGCCAGGATTGCAGGTTGCTGATTTCCCTCATCCCAGGGATTGTTCCGAATAACGATATGCCCGGAACGCCGGACAGAGGTGTCCGAGCGCCCGGACGGCCAAGAGCCTGCACGGGCAGTCATCCGCTTAACTTTCAGGTACCCTGCCCTTATTCGCCCTTACACACAGGAGCCACCATGACCCCAATAGCCATCGACATTGTTTCCGATATTGCGTGCCCCTGGTGCGCCATTGGTTATGCCCGCCTGGAAAAGGCGATGGACGCCCTGAAAGACGACATGGACTTCACTGTTGCATGGCATGCCTTTGAGCTGAACCCGGACCCATCCGGTGACGGCGAACCCATCCTGCCCGCCCTGAGCCGCAAATACGGCCGTAGCGAGGACGAGATGAGAGCCAATCAGGCGCAGATGATGGATATTGCCAAGGGGCTGGGACTGAACTTCGAGAAGCTACAGGAACGTCACACTCGCAACACCTTTGACGCCCACAGGCTGGTGAAGTGGGCCGGTGAGCAGGGCAGGCAGACCGATATGAAAATGGCGTTTTTCGAGGCCTATTTCGGACGCGCCGAGAATATCTCCAATCCGGATACGCTGATCCACTGTGTGGAAACGATTGGCCTGGACGGCTCGCAAGCGCGCGAGGTACTGGCGTCTGACCAGTATGCAGAGGCTGTTCGGGAGGAAGAGGCACAGTATCAGCAGGCAGGTGTGTCGGCAGTTCCTGCTTACATCATTAACCAGAAGTACCTGATATCCGGTGCGCAGGAGCCAGACACCCTGATCAACGCATTCCGGGAGATCGCTGATTCTGCCTGACCAAAACCCTTGCAACGCCCTTCCCTGGGCGTTGCAAGGTGACAGGTCGTTACTCGGATGCTGCAATCAGGCTGGCGTTGCCACCCGCCGCCGTGGTGTCCACACACAGGTGGCGCTCAATCACAAACCTCTGGTCTAGCCTGTGTTCGGTGATCAGCGGTAGCAGCGCACCTTCCCGCTTCGCCAGGGCCTGACGGTACTCCTTCAGCAAGGACGGCTCAGCGCAGCTTACGGCTGCCTGGAAACCACGCGCCTGGGACAATGCCTCTGGCTCCAACAGGCCCTCAATACCCACGATCGGCAAACCGGCCTTGGCAGCACGGTCAACCGTATCCTGGGTGCCCGGCGCAACCACAACCACCTTGTTGCCCTGGGACAGAGCCATTGCAGCCTGCTCCAACGCGGTTTCCTTGTCCGGACCAAGACAGAGCACCACACCCCGGGCATGATTGCTCAGGCGGTTCAGCTCACCCGTTGGCCCCGGCAATTCCTCGGCATGGGCGTCCAGCGGTGCTGGCACATCACCGAAAACAGGCTTCATGGCTTCAATTCTGGGCTCCGGCGCAGGCGCTTTCACATCCACTACCTTGCCAATCAGCCCTTCAAGCTTCTTGATATCCACCGCTTTGGCACTGACATCCGCCGGGCGTTCAACCGTTTCGCCTTTCAGGAAACGACGCACGTACTGCGGGCCGCCGGCCTTGGGGCCGGTACCGGAAAGACCTTCACCACCGAACGGCTGAGAGCCGACAATGGCACCGATCTGATTGCGGTTAACATAGGTGTTGCCCACCTTGATACGGCTGGCGATGCGTTCGACGCGGCGGTCAACCCGGCTGTGAACACCGAAGGTCAGTCCATAGCCCTTGGCGTTAACGCTATCGACGACTTTGTCCAGGTCCTTGGCCGCGAATGTGGCCACATGCAGCACCGGGCCGAAGATTTCCTCTTCCAGCTCTTCAATGCCGCTGACACTGATCACCGCAGGTGACACGAAGTTGCCTTTCTCCGGCACCGTCATTTTCTTCATCAGCCGGCCCTTGGCTTCATATTTGTCACAGTGGTCGACAATCTTTTTTCTGGCCGTCTCATCGATGACCGGGCCAACATCGGTGGACAGTAACCAGGGATCACCAATGCCCAATTCATCCATCGCGCCATACAGCATTTCCAGCAGGTGGTCGGCAATGTCTTTTTGCACATACAGCATGCGCAGTGCAGAACAGCGCTGGCCCGCGCTCTGGAAAGATGACGCCAGAACATCCCGCACCACCTGTTCCGGCAGCGCCGTGGAGTCCACGATCATGGCGTTCAGACCACCGGTTTCCGCCACCAGGGTGGCATCGGGGGCCATGTTCTCGCTCATCTTCTTGTCGATGCGCTGGGCCGTCGCAGTCGAGCCGGTGAAGCAAACGCCGGCGACCCGCGAATCGGATGTCAACGCCCCGCCAACCGTCGCACCGGTGCCCGGCAGCAACTGGATCACATCTTCCGGAATACCGGCCTGGTGCATCAGCTCCACGGCCCTTACCGCCAATAGCGAGGTCTGCTCGGCCGGCTTGGCCAACACAGCATTGCCTGCTACCAGGTTGGCAAGAATCTGGCCGGTAAAGATCGCCAGCGGGAAGTTCCAGGGCGAAATACACACCACGACTCCGCGCGACTCACCGCTGTCCTTGTAGCGAATACCTTCGTTGGCATAGAACTGGGCGAAGTCCACCGCCTCCCGAATCTCAGCGACGCCATCCAGCAGCGACTTACCGGCTTCGCGGGTGGCCAGCGCAAACAGCTCGTAGGCATTTTCCTCATACAGGTCAGCGACCTTGCGAAGACACTCGGCCCGCTCTTCGGCGGACCGGGCCGACCAGGCCTTGAAGCCTTCCTGAGCTGCGGTGATTGCTGTGTTCACGTCCTCCTCGGACGCCTGCGTCACATGGCCAACCGTGTCTTCCGCGTCGGCGGGGTTACGGACCATTTGCACTTCCGCACCGGATACTTCGCCAGCGATGATCGGACCGCCTTTCCAGCGATGGTCACGATAGGCGTCCCGGCCTTCGTTGATTTCCGCAACCGTCACCGGATCGGTGATGTCCCAACCCTTGGAGTTTCTGCGCTGTTCGCCGAAGAGCTTGAAGGGGTGGACGATCGCCTTGCTTGAGATATTACTGCCCATCTCTTTAACGGAGTCTATCGGGTCTTTGGCGATTTCTTCCGGCGTAATGCTCTTGTCCACGATCTGGTTCACGAAGGAACTGTTGGCGCCATTTTCCAGCAGGCGACGTACCAGATACGCCAACAGGTCTTTATGGGGGCCAACCGGGGCATAAATCCGGCAAGGCACACCACTGGTTTTCAACACTTCGTTGTGGAGTGATTCACCCATACCGTGCAGGCGCTGAAACTCATAGTTATCCACGCCTTTGGATTTGGCCAACTCGAGCACCGCCGATACCGAGTGGGCATTGTGGGTGGCGAACTGCGGATAGATCCGGTCGGTCATGTTCAGCAGCTTGGTTGCGCAGGAGAGGAACGAAACGTCACTGCAGGCCTTGCGGGTGAATACCGGGAAACCGCTCAGGCCCATTACCTGGGCGCGTTTGATCTCGGCGTCCCAGTACGCGCCTTTTACCAGGCGCACCATAAAGCGACGGTCGTACTTCTCAGCCAGCCCGTACAGCCAGTCCAGCGCGAAGGCTGAACGCTTGCCGTAAGCCTGAACCACAACACCAAAACCGTCCCAACCGGCCAGTTCCGGGTCCGCGACCAGGGCTTCAATGACGTCAAGGGACAGATCAAGCCGATCCTGTTCCTCGGCATCAATATTGAACCCCATATTGGCCGCTGCGGCCTTCTTTACCAGCTCTTTGGCGCGGGGTAGCAGTTCGCTCATCACCCGCTCTTTATTGCCATATTCGTATCGGGCCAGTAGTGCGGACAGTTTGACGGAGATACCCGGATTCTTGCGCACATCGCCTTTGCAGGCCTTGGCAATACTATCAATGGCATTGGAGTAGGAGTCGAAATAGCGCTTGGCGTCCTCATCGGTGCGGGCAGCCTCACCCAGCATGTCATAGGAATAGGTATACCCCTTTTCCATGTATTCTTTGGCTTCGTCCTGGGCTTCGTCGATATCACGGCCCAACACGAACTGACGGCCCATTTCCTTCATGGCCTGACCGGCAACCGTGCGAATGACCGGCTCGCCGAAACGCTTCAGCAGCTTACGCAACGTGTCACCCACGCTGTGTCGCTCAGAGTCTTTCAATAGATTGCTGGTCATCAACAGCGCCACGGTCGCCGTGTTGATCAGTGCTGAGGACGCCTTGCCTACGTGAGTACCCCAGGCGCCAGAAGTGACCTTGTCTTCGATCAGCTCGTGAATGGTCATATTGTCCGGCACACGCAGCAACGCCTCAGCCAGACACATCAGTGCAACGCCTTCCTTGGTCGTGAGGCCGTACTCCGCCAGGAATTTTTCCATAATGGTGGACTTGGCATTCTTGCGGACGCTGCGTACCAGATCGGCGGCGCGCTCCGATATTCCATCGCGCTCTGCCCGGGTCAACTGGGCGCCAGCAATCATCTCACTAATCACCTTGTGTTCGTCCGCGAGGTAATAATTGCGGATGGCCTGCCGGCTATCGACCAGTGTGGGAGTCTCTGATTGCTGCGGTCTCATGGTTGAACCCTCTCAGTTGTTTATCTTTCCCGCATTCTACCGGGAACGACAAAGACTATTTGACTGTAAAAACCATACAAGCGCGACGTTCAGGCTTTTTTGGTTAATTAAAATTTACATTTTTCCTGTGAAATGATTAATTTTCAGACGAAAACACCCTGACAGATGACTAAGCTGCCTTTGCAGCCAGCTCCCGAAGCACGCCGTGGGCCACCGAGAACACGGCACAATCCACGTCACTCGCGGCCTGCATATCAGCCAGCATCTTTTGCCAACGGCTCAACAGAGCCTGCTTGTCTTCACGCCAACGTTCAAGCGACTGCTCAGGAGACATCGATCCGCCCCCTTCGGACGCGAAGGACAGTACACTCGCGGTCAGATTCCGCAACTGGTGGTCCAGTTCGTCCCTGTAATGAAGCGTCGCCAGTACCTGCCAGTGCCCTCGGGCCTTGAAGGCACGCATCTGACGGTCCAGCCAGGTCAGTTTGAGACCTTCACCCAAGCTGAAGTACACCCAGGCCACCGACTCGAGATCCCGATCCAACTGACGGCCGATTTCGATGATATCCATCAGCCAATAGCGGCTTTCTGCAGAGGCAGCATAGGCTGCCAGTTTCTCCGGAACACGGTGTTCACAGTATTTATCATAGCGTTCCTGCCACCGACTTGCAGGAATTACCGCCTTCAGACTCTCTGTCGATGCCAGCACTTCCGCCAGTGGCTGCTGATAGTGGGCAATGCAGGCTTTCGGGTCCAGGTCAGCCCGGCGATTGTGCAGCAACCAGCTGGTACTGCGGGTAACCAGTCGAATCACATCGCTGAACAACTCCGCCTGTACGCCGGCACTGATTTTCCCGTCAAGCGCTTCAATCGCTTTCCACTGGGTCTCTACGTCATGGATCTGGAGGGAGATCAGGTAGCCGGCGGCAATCCGGCCACAGTCGGCACCGGTGGCATTACGCAGCTTGTCCGCCCAACTGATGCCCATGCGATTCACCATATCGTTGGCAATCTGCGTTGCTGCGATTTCCCCGCGCAGGGGATGGGCATCGATCGCGTCTGGAAAACGTTTGAGCAACGAGCCGGGAAAAGCGGAATACAGGGCCTTGGCGAAACGATCGTCGTGAACAATAGGAGCAGCCTGCAACGCCTGCTTCAGTTCAATCTTGGCGTAGGAAATCAACACCGAAAGCTCAGGGCGAGTCAGCCCCGAAGCACGCTCTCGCCGCGAGCGGAGTTCCTCGTCGTCGGGCAGAAATTCGAGGGACCGATCAAGTTTCCCCTCTGCCTCCAACCGCCGCATCAGGCGTTCGTACTCGTCCGTAGTGGCAACCGCCCCCGTGGCGGCCAGGCTCAGAGCCATGGCCTGACGGAAATTGTTCCGCAGCACCAGCTCCGACACTTCCGGAGTCATTGCCCGGAGCATCTGGTTACGCTGCCTCAGCGTCATCTTCCCGCTTCGCACCCGCTCGTTGAGCAGAATCTTGATGTTTACTTCATGGTCCGAACAGTCCACCCCACCGGCATTATCAATAAAGTCGGTATTGGCGGCACCACCGGTTCTGGCAAAACCGATGCGAGCAAGCTGGGTGAAACCGAGGTTTCCGCCCTCACCAAGGACCCCGCATTGTAGCTGGTGGCTGTCTATCCTTACGGCATCGTTGGACTTGTCGCCGACGTCGTCATGGGTCTCGCCAGCCGCTTTCACGTAGGTGCCGATACCACCATTCCAGAGCATGTCCACCGGGGCCTGCAACAGCACACTGATCAACTCATTGGGCGGCAGGCGGGTTTCACGGATGCCGAGGCGTGCCTGCATCTGCGGCGACACGGGAATCCATTTGGCAGCCCGCGAGAACACACCACCACCCTCGCTGATCAGTTCTGCACTGTAGTCCTCCCAACTCGATCCCGGTGTTTCAAACAGGCGCTTGCGTTCGGCGAACGACGCCGCTGCATCCGGCTCCGGATCCACAAAAATGTGCAGGTGATTGAAGGCTGCCACAAGGCGAATGCGATCCGACAGCAGCATACCGTTGCCAAACACGTCCCCGCCCATGTCGCCAATACCCACAACGGTGAATTCGTCGGCCTGGGTGTCGATGCCTTTCTCAAGGAAATGACGTTTGACCGACTCCCAGGCGCCCTTCGCGGTAATACCCATTTTCTTATGGTCGTACCCCTCACTGCCGCCGGAGGCAAAAGCGTCACCAAGCCAGAAGCCGTATTCCCCGGAAAGCCGGTTCGCAATGTCAGAGAAGGTCGCCGTGCCTTTGTCGGCGGCCACCACCAGGTAGGTGTCATCGGCGTCGTGACGGACCACGTCAACCGGTGGCACTACGCTGCCTTCATTCAGGTTGTCGGTCAGGTCCAGCAGACCGCGGATGAATGTCTGGTAGCAGGCAATACCCTCTTCTTTCAGCGCCTCGCGTGAGCCGCCTTCCGGAGGCTGCTTGACGACAAAGCCCCCTTTGGCACCCACGGGTACGATGACCGAATTCTTGACCTGCTGGGCCTTCACCAGCCCGAGTATCTCTGTGCGGTAGTCTTCGCTACGGTCGGACCAGCGCAAACCACCACGGGCCACGGCGCCTCCCCTGAGGTGAACCCCTTCCACCCGAGGGGAACACACGAATACCTCGAAACGCGGGCATGGCTTGGGAATATCCGGGATGCTGGAAGGATCGAGTTTAAGCGAGATATAGCCTTTGAACTCGCCGGTGTCCTGGCGTTGGAAATAGTTGGTTCTGAGGGTGGCCTTGATCAGTACATAAAACCGCCGGAGGATACGGTCGTCGTCAAGGCTAGTTACGGCTTCGAGAGCCCCAAGAATCCGGTTCTCGATGTGCTCGGATTCTGTTTCCCGATTGCCCAAAACAGGATCGAAACGAGCGCTGAAGAGGGCGACCAGCAACGCCGTGATATCCAGGTGCCGGGCCAGGGTGTCGGCAATAAAGGGCTGGCTAAATCCGAAGCGCAACTGCTTGATGTAGCGGGAGTAGGCTCGCAGCAGGCTGACTTCACGCCAATTCAGACCCGCCGCCATCATCAACTGGTTGAAGTCGTCGTTTTCAGCGAAACCATTCCAGATTTCCCGGAACCCTTCCTGAAGTCGCGGTTTGGCCGCTTCGACATCTGCGCCACGGCAGCGGGAATGACATTCCACGGTAAAATCACTGACACCGAACTGCTCGCCGTCACGCCGCCGAATACGATACGGGTGCTCCCCCAACACTCGCATGCCAAGATTCTCAAGGATCGGAATCACATCTGACAGAATCACCGGCTTGCCCTGACTGTAGAGCTTGAAGTTCAGTTCCTGCTCTCCCTGCTCCGATGATGTGTAGAACCTCATGGGCACATCAGAACTGAGGGCAATGGACTGGATTTGCTGGATATCGCCAGCGGCCTCCGCGACGGAGAATCTCGATCGGTAACTCGAAGGGAACCCGCCGCTGAACATCCCCGCCCAACGCTTTCCTTCCGCTTTACCCAACACCTCGGTCAAACGGCGGTGCAACGCGTCGTCCCAGGACTGGGACTCCTCCAGCATCGTCGCCACAACGTCACGCAGATGGCCGGAATCGTCCGGGTCGTAGTCCTCACCCTCCAACGCCTCGGAGAGCTGTTCCAGGAGGGTTTGCTTTTGAGGGGAATCGGAATGGGTCATCGGAGATCTCCGGGGATATCAACTGGGGCATGTATGACGGAACATCCCCAGTATAGACAACTCACGAAAGACTCTTTGCCCATAAAGTTTTAAAATGCAGGCAATTTGATTATATTCTTGGCTTTGTATAGCCGTATATCCATATCGAGAAATAAGTTATGGTCGAATTGGACAGGATCGATCACTCCATCATCCGCGAACTGCAAAAACACGCACGGGTGACCGTCACCGAACTGGCGTCACGTGTTGGTTTGTCAAAAACCCCCTGCCAGGTCCGTATGAGGCGCCTCGAAGAACAGGGCTATATCACGGGTTACACAGCCCTGATCAATCAGACCAAACTCGGACAGAGTCATATTGCCTTTGCCCAGGTCACCCTGAACGACACCAGCAGTAATGCCCTTGCGGCCTTTAACCATTCGGTGAAGCAGATTTCAGCGGTAGAGCAATGCCACATGATTGCCGGCAACTTCGACTACCTGCTGAAAGTACGCACGCGGAACATGGCAGAATACCGGCAAGTGCTGGGGGAGCAGATATCGGCGCTGCCCCATGTGTTGCAGACCAGCACGTTTGTGGTCATGGAGAATGTGAAAGACGCGGGGCTATGAGCCACAACGGCACCGAAAGCCCCGCTATCGGGTAAGCCGAGGATTAAACCCGCCCCAGAAACCGCCGCTCATCGACATTGACCTTAATGCGGTCGCCCGTGGAAATATGCTCGGGCACCTGCACCACCAGGCCGGTGGTGAGCCTGGCCGGCTTGGTGCGGGCAGTGGCCGAGCCACCCTTTACCGACGGGTCGGTTTCTTCGATCAGCAGGTCCACCGTAGGGGGCAAATCCAGCGCCACTGGCGCATCGCTCACCAGAACCACCATCAAGCCCTGAGTCTCTTCGTTGATGAACAGCAGTTCATCGGCAATGGCCTCGCCATTCAGGCTGTACTGCGTATAGTCCTCGCTATCCATGAAGACGTACTCCTCGCCATCCGAATAGGAGAACGTTGCTGGCCGACGGACCAGATCCGCCAGGTTCAGCATATCGGAGTCCTTGAAGGTCTGGTCGATCTTGTAGCCGGTTACAACGTCGTAAAGGCGCATGCGATACAGGCTGCCACCGGCACGCCCCTGCGGGACAGAACGCTCAATATCTTTTACGAAGTAGACACCACCTTCGTACTCGATCGCCGAATTCTTTTTGATTTCACCTGCTTTTGGCATTGCTACGGATTCCGGAATTTAAAGTGGGACAAACAGGGTGCTGATATATCATGAAGCGACGACGCTGGCGAGAGGCCCGACACCAAAATCAGGACACCAGCGCCCGCAAGTCCGCCAGAAAGCGATCAACCTGCTCCGGGGTGGTCGACCAGGAGCACATCAAACGGGCACTTCCGCCGATGAAATTGTAGAACTTCCACCCTTTGTCGCGCAGCGCCGCCTGCACCGGGTCAGGCATTTCTACAAATACGCCGTTCACTTGCCTGGGGTAACGGAGCCCGATACCCGGCAAGCCTTCCAGGCCCTTCGCCAGTCGCTCTGCGCAGGCATTCGCGTGCCGGGCATTCTCCAGCCATACATTACCTTCAAGCAGCCCGCACCAGGGCGCGGAAATGTAGCGCATCTTTGACGCCAATTGCCCCGCCTGCTTGCAGCGCCATTCGAAGTCCTCTGCCAACGCACGATTGAAGAACACAACGGCCTCCCCCAGAGCCAGGCCGTTCTTGGTGCCCGAGAAACACAGTACGTCCACGCCAGCTTTCCAGGTAATCTCGGAAGGGTGCACATCCAGCGCCGCTACGGCATTGGCGAAACGAGCTCCGTCCATATGGATATTCAAGTTGAAACGATCAGCCGTTTGCCGGATCGCGCGTAGCTCGTCTGGAGAATAGACAGTACCCACCTCAGTTGCCTGGGTCAGGCTCAGGGCCTTGGGTTTGGGGTAGTGGATATCCGTGCGCTTGGTAACCAGGTGCTCAATACTCTCTGGCGTCAGCTTGCCGTTCGGCCCCTGCCCCAAAAGCAGTTTTGCACCGTTGGAAGCGTACTCCGGCCCGCCACACTCGTCGGTCTCGATGTGCGCCAGTTCGTGGCAGATCACACTGTGGAATGACTGCCCCATGGATGCCAGTGCCAGTGAGTTTGCGGCAGTGCCGTTGAACACAAAAAAGACATCGCAGTCGGTATCGAATAGGCCCCGAAGCCCATCGGCGGCTCGTTGTGTCCAGCGGTCTTCCCCATACGCCGGCTCGTCAGTACCATTCGCCTCGGCCATTGCGGACCAGGCTTGCGGGCAAATGCCACTGTAATTATCACTGGCAAACTGTTCTGACTCAGACACGGGCATACTCCTGGAAGTCTGTATCGAAAAGACTGATAAGACCTTAACTCTATTTGCAAAACTCCGAATTTGCTACTCAAAAAGTGCTTTCCTCAGCTCGTCACGACATGCCACCGAACACAGACCTACGAGTGAGAATGCCATCCGAAATTATTAATCATAATGAGATTGATTTGCATTATTTAATGCGGCTGATATGATTGCCGCCATCCAACATGAACATCCGTTCATTTCTCTCCCAGCGTTTTCCGGAGGTTTTCGATGGCCCAGTCTCCCACCCCGCACCAGCTCACGCTGGCGATCAGGCGCACACTAACCCTTTTGGCAACCTGCTCTGCAATCTGTGTTCCAGCTATCGCGGCTGCGCAGGACGATGCCAGCGAACCAACGAGTCTGGGGGAGCTGGTTGTGTCCGCAACCGCTTTGAAAGTGGAAGCCCCGTTGATGGAAACCCCCCGGCCCGGCTCGGTGGTGGAGCAGGAGGAACTGGAAGAGCGCAACGTGCAGGCGCTTGATGAAACCTTCCGCTACCGTGCCGGGGTGCTCTCGGGACAGTATGGTGAAGACAACGATACCGACTGGTTGAAGATACGTGGTTTCGACCAGTCGACTTATCAGGACGGCCTGCGAATCTATCGCGAGGGGTTCTATCAATGGCTGCCAGAGCCCTTTGGCCTGGAGCGCATAGAACTGCTCAAAGGCCCTGCGTCCATTCTGTACGGCGAAGCGCCTCCGGGTGGTGTCATCAATGCAATCAGCAAGCGACCTACCGATACTGTTCAGGGCCAGATCAATCTGCAGGCAGGAACCGATGAGCATCGCCAGCTTGGGGTCGATACGTCCGGACCCGTCGGCGATCGAAACGATCTCAGCTACCGTCTGGTTGGCTTGTACCGCTATAACGAAGGCGATCTGGATTTCACCGAGAACGAGCGCTATTACCTGGCCCCAAGCCTGACCTGGGAGATGTCTGACAGCACCGAGCTCACCTTATTGGCAAGTATCCAGAAGGACGACGCCATTCCGACCAATCCGTTCAAGCTGCCATTTGGCACCATAGACGACACGCCTTTTGGCAAAGTGGACCCGTCCACCAACTACAGCGAGCCAGGCTACGACACCAACGAACGCACCCAGTCAGCCATCGGCTATTCACTGAGTCATCGCCTAAACGACACCTGGACCTTCGAGCAGGACTTCCGCTACAGCCAGGTAGACCTGCTGTTACGCAGCAGCTTTATCTTCTTCCAGACAGGTCCGCGGGAAGGTCAGCGCTATCTGGTCTACCGGGACGGCGAGATCAACAGCTGGACAATCGACAATCGCCTGGTGGGCAAGTGGTTTACCGACCGCACCGAACACACGTTGCTGTTCGGGGTGGACTATCAGGATCTTGAAAACAAGGGCAAACAGAACGGCGCTGGAGGATCTACTCCGTTTGGCGGTCCTATCGACCTGTTCGACCCGCAGTACGGCAACTTCACGCCAATCACTGCCACAGATCTGATCGTACAGGACATCAACAAGCAGCAGACAGGCTACTACCTGCAACATCAACTGCGCCTGGATGATCGCTGGGTGTTCCTGGCCGGTGGTCGCTTTGACCAGGCCGAAGTCGACAGCGTTAATCGTACGGCCGGCACACGCCAGGAAGCCGATGCTGATGAATTCTCCCTCTCCGGTGGTGTGATGTATCTGGCGGACAACGGATTCTCGCCCTACGTGTCCTACACCGAATCATTTCAGCCTATTTCAGGTACTGATGGCACTGGCGACCTTTACGAACCAAGGAAAGGCAAGCAATTGGAGGCCGGCGTCAAAATCGCTCCGGACGATCTGGATGGCTACGTAACAGCGGCGATTTACCGGATCGAAGAAGAGAATTCCCTCGGCACCAGCCAAAGCGGTTTCCAGATCCAGGACCGGGAGCGCACCACGGCTGGCTTTGAACTGGAGAGTGTCAGCTACCTGACCGACCAACTGGAACTGACCGCCGCGTACACGTACAGCGATGCCACGATCAAGGAAACCGAGACCGACAACAGCGAACGCGCAGCCCCGCTTATCCCTAGACATATGGCGTCAGCCTGGCTGGATTACAGTTTCGTCGACCACGTGCCAGGCCTGAAAATCGGCGGCGGCGCACGCTATGTGGGCTCTACTCGCGACGGCACGACCGATGTTCCCTCTTACACGGTTCTGGACCTGATGGCCCAATACGATGTAACCCGCAACTGGCAGGCACAGGTGAACGTCACCAATGTTGCGGACCGGGAATACGTCGCAAGCTGTGATTACTGGTGCTACTACGGCGAAGCCCGCAGCGTGGTTGCCAGCGTCCGCTACCGTTGGTGAAGGGCTCACACACAAACTTGCTTGACGAAATAAACCCGAACACGGCAATCTGCGTATCACGAGGCAACTTTTCACACACCCGTTGGCGACTCCTGCATGTCTGAACCGTTCAGTTCATCCACCACTGGCCGCGCCCCATCAGGCGCGGAGTCGCCATCCATGTCAGTGTCCCCCGATCAACTCAGCCAGCTTCTTAAGGGCGTTGCCGCAAAAGACCGCGCAGCGTTTGCAACACTGTATGAAGCAACGGCGCCGAAACTTCTTGGCACCATCACCCGTATCTTGAATAACCGGGGCTGGGCCGAGGAAGTCGTGCACGATACGTATATCAAGATCTGGCGAAAAGCGGATCAGTTCGACGCGTCCAAGGCCTCTGCGATTACCTGGATGGTCACCATTGCCCGCAACGGTGCTATCGACGAGCTGCGAAAGCAGCCGGCAAGTCGCAAGGCACCGGAAGATGAGCTGGAGCAGCTTGCCAGCAAAGAACCCAATGCCCAATCACAAGTGGAAAGCCAGCAGACCGTGAACCGACTGAACCTATGCCTGGAGGAGCTGGAAAAAGATCGCCGCGACATGGTGCGGTTGGCCTATCTTAACGGCTGGTCCAGAGCAGACCTGGCCACGCATTTCGATCAACCGGTGAATACTGTCAAAACCTGGCTACACCGGGCGCTGAAACAACTGAAAGGGTGTCTCACACCATGACCGACCACGACGATCTGGACATGCTGGCAGCAGAGTTCGTCCTGGGCACACTGGATGCCCGGGAGCGGGCCGCTGTGGCCGTGCGTCGGCAAAGCGAACCGGATCTCGACGAGATGATCTCTGCCTGGGAGCAGCGTTTGTCTGCACTGGCTGATGAAGTAACGCCGGTCACGCCAGACCCCGAGCTGTATCAGCGGATTGAACAAGATATCGATGCCCTCGAGACGCGCCGGGCAGGTGTCGATACTGACAGCCTCGATAAATCCAACGTGATTTCCCTGCACAAGCGCCTCCGGCGTTGGCAGTGGAGTACAGCCCTGGCGTCAGCCGCTGCCATGGTGCTGGTTGCGGTTCTCGTATTCCAACCTGCGCCAGAGCAGGGCCCGCAGTCGTTTGTGGCCGTGTTCCAACAGAATGACCAGCAGCCGGCCTTCATGCTCTCGGTAGACCTCAACAACCGTCAAATGCAGATTCGTCCGGTAACGGCCAAACCCATGCAGGGAAAATCCTACCAGATGTGGATAAAGGCCGATTCGCTTGGGCCGAATCCGCGCTCCCTGGGCGTACTTAACGACAACTTTGAGCTGGAGCGTGCAGCCCTTCGTGACTACGATCCTGAACTACTGAAGGAAGCCACCTTCGGTATCAGCGTAGAGCCCGAAGGCGGTTCACCTACTGGCCAGCCCACCGGGCCGGCTATACATGGCTACCTTTATCCCGTTGCTGATGGCACATCCGACCCTTCTCACTGATTCTTTTTTCCTTGCTGAAACTTTTGGGAATCACATCCCGTAGCTGTAGTTACACCCATCGAACAAGACATCAAGATGGGATCAACCCGAAAGCAAGGAGAACACAATGAAGAAGCATTTGATGACAAGCGCATTTCTAGCCGCAACTCTGGCTTCTGGTTCCGCATTGGCAATGGACAACATGAAAGTCGGGGTTTGGGGAGACAATCAGTCAGTTGCGGACGGCACCGTCACTGCCAAAAAAGTCGTTGCCGAGGAAAATGGCTGGCTCGTAGTGCATCGCACGGATGAAAGCGGCAAGCCCGGCCCGGTCGTGGCACACGCGCCCCTTCGCAAGGGTAAAAACACAGATGTGGCCGCCATTTTGACTGAAGACGTCAAATCCGGTGACATGCTGATGTTGATGCTTCATAGCGAAGACGGTGGCATGAAAACGGGCATTTTCGAATACACCCTGGGCGCCAAGGAAGATGGTCCCATCAAGAAAGACGGTAAGCTTGTGATGAAAACCATCACAGCGAAGTAAGCGACCGGCAAACAACTGGGTGGGGCCGCTCCCGCGGCCCCACCTGATCAGTCGGAGAGGGTCTGATTACCCGCCGAAGGCTGCGCTTTCCGATACATCCAGGCCAACCCCAGTAACGCCAGCCCAAGCCCCATAAAGGCCGCCACTCGCCAAAGCCCCTGTAGGCCGGCCATATCGACGAGAAAGATCTTGGCAATCACCAGTCCCAACAGAGCCATACCAGCCTTGTAGAGCACCGCATTGTCACGCTTGGCGGAGTAGGCAATAGCGCCGATCGCGTACATTAGGCTGACAACCGAATAAGTGTAAAGCTCACCCTCTGACATACCGAACGACAACCCCATGTCACTCCCCTGCCAGAGTTGCCGGATCTCCAGCGCGGTAAACAGCAGAAAGCCGGCAGACGCCACGCACAACGACCAGAACCGGGGCGCAAGCAAGGGAAACCGGCTGACCGCAAGCGCCAGCAGAATGGGACCACCGTAGCCGGGAAGCAGCATATTGATGATCGGTGTATCGCCAATATGGCCGCCGCCCCACCAGGGATTGTGCAGCGTCACCAGAGCGAGATAACTCAACATCGACAGCGCAACCAGTATCCGCGAGAACAACCGGTACAGCCAGGCCAGTGACTCACTTGCCCCGGCACGCACCATATAGGTCACGCCCAGTGCACCCCAGAGCAGTGTGTTGATTGCGGCCTCGGTAAAGCTGTACTGCTGGGAAAAAATATCGCCATCGTAAAGCCAGTAACGCATCTCGGCACCCAGGAACAGCACCAGTAGATGCAGGGTTGCCCCCTCCAGCCAAGGACGAATGGCGCGATCCTTCCCCGCCAGCCAGGTAGCAATGCCGGCAAACAACGTCGCCCCACCATAGCTCCAGAGTGACCAATGGAGACCGGTGTCGTAATCCTGCAGCCAGGGGTTGAACGTCAGCCGTGCCACCACCAGGGCCAGGGCCACCTTCAACAGCAGGTGAAGTTCGGGCATCTGATAACGACGCGCCAGCCAGGTAAGGCTGACAAACTGAGCAGACAGGGCGAGGGTGAGTGACGCCTCACTAACAATCATTATCGCCGCCAGGGAATAGCTGACGTGTGCCGCCATCACTGCCCAGACAACGCCCACTCGATAGCGCTGCACGCTTTCGAGCTTCCACGCGAGAACGCCGTAAACGCCGCCAACCAGCAACATTGCAACCGACCAGGCCGACGACGTCTGGTAGCCGTGTACTAACAGCCAACCCAGCACCGCCCAAACCAGTGGCGACAACAGTGTAAAGGAGGCCCATCGGCGGCGATCATTCTGGCGAACCCAGTGCCATAATCCGAGCCCGGTGGAGAGTATGGCGGCCCCAATCAGGTAGGACAGCAAACCACCCTGATGCTCCGGCGCCATCTGCGTAAAATAGGTCACCTCGGTGCCATTGCGCCCGACGTATCCGAGCCATCCCAGCGCACTGACCAGCACCGCGGCCCAGGGCAGGAACCAGAGCGCTCCACGACTCTGCGGCACCAGAGCTGCGGCCGGCAATATGATAAGCCAGCTCCAGAAAAACGGGCGATCACCCTGCCCGACCATCGATAGTGCCCAGAGAACCAGCAGGGATATCAAGACTTCCCGTAAATACGGCAACGCCTGCTTTGCGCGAACCGGAACCATGGCAAACACCACAAACAGGGCGGCGATGTACCAGGCTGTTGAGGCGCCGATGGCGGCTCCGCTGGACGTGGCCAACCACCACAGAAACGCGCCGGATAACGTGGCGTACCAAAGCCAGTCCCGATAGACATAACGCATCAACATCAACGAACTGACGGTGATCAGGAAACTGTAAGACAGCACAAAAGCCACGCTGCCATCATCGCCACCGATCAATAACGGCACCAGATAGGCACCACTCAACCCCATGACAGCAAGCAACGGGCCATGAAAAAGCGACAGCACCATGGTACCCAGAGATACAATAGCCAGCCCGAACAGGCCCACGGTAGGGCCGACCAGCCCGTAATGGTGAACGCCCGCCAGCAATGCCGCATAGAGGGTGATACTGCCTCCACCCGCCAGCGCCGCAAATACTTCGTTTGCACCCCGGTTGCGACGACGCAGGTACTCCGCTCCCGCATGCAACGCAAGACCGCTGAATAGCGCCAACATCAACTGCTGCGATGGGCCGATCATTCCTGCGTTGATGGAGTGGCTGACCATGAAAATACCGGCCAACCCAACGCTCAGGCCACCAAGCCAGACCATCCAGTTATCCTTCAGGGCCTGGACAAAGCGAGATTTATCGCGTGACGTCGCATCCGCACTCGGGGGGCTTGTGTCAGAAGAGGGGCTTGATTCAGAAGGGGCTGGCGTGTCCTCGACAACGGCTTCGTCGAGTTCAAGTTCAAGCTCCAGCTCCGGGGCCGGCTGGTCTTGGTCTTTTCCGCCCAAATGTTGCTTTAGATAAGTCACTTCTTCGCGCAAACGGGACACTTCCCGGTTCAGGGACTCAAGGCGTTCCGACTGATCACGACGCCGGGAAAACGCAAGAATACCCAGCACGGAGCCCACCGGCAGGAGTATGGCAAGACCAAGTGCCAGAATAATCAATAATGCTTCCATGCTGCCCCTCGTGTGTCAGGCGCCCGACATAAGGGCCCGCTTATCCAAAATAATCCTGCATCCAGTCCACCAGCGTTTGGGCACTGACCTCCGACAACGCCATGCCCTGGAACTCATCACCCACTTCATCATCGATGGTCACGAACTGATACAACAACACGCCTGGCTGGTTGTCGTGCAGGATCAACGTTATGCGGCGACGGGTGCGCAGACAGTCAATGGTCATGACATCCGCAGGAATACCCGAATCACGCATGCCCCGGCGCACTTCCAACACCGGGTTGATGTGCTCATGGGCAGCCTGGATGCGGGTATGGGCATCACTGGCAATATCGGACAAGGCTTTCAGGGGATCAACATCGGACATGCGTTGCTGCCTGTGTTATCTGGCAAGTAAATGAAACGATTGTGAACACAGTTTACCTTGAATGACCCCCAATCATAACCTGCCGGCCAACGATCGGGGTGCATCAACGCCTACACTCACCTTACGCGGGCAGCACACCGTGCCACACCGGGAGCGCCATATCCTCGGGTTCCTCTCCAGGACCGCCATCCCGGCTTTTGAACGCGCCCTCCTCGATCGGAATCCGGAACAATGCCGTCGCCTTCCGCTCCTTCGCATTGGGGGCACGCACCTGCTCCCAGCGGCCCGGTTCAATCTGATTAATGATGGCCTGAAACGCGGCGTCGAACTCACGATCATCCGACACTGGCGAGGCCCTGCCGAACAGCACCAGCGATTCATAGTTGGCACTGTGGTGGAACGCTGACTTAGTCATTACCCACTGGTTTGTCACGGCAAATGAAATGCACAACTGTTGTCCCGATGCCAGCGTCTGCGCCAACCTGCCACCGCTGAGTGTATGCAGGTAAAGGTCGTCAGCAAGACGCCAGGCCGTGATCGGGATGATGCGTGGCTCCCCTTCTTCCACAAAACCCACATGCGCTGTTTTTAACCGATCGATCAGGGCGTAAGCCGGCGCCCGCTCATAACTGGCTCTCCTGGCCGCGCGCTTCACCCGACTGCGAGGACAGCAAGACAGCGGTGATGACGGCGGTGATAACGGTAGTGATAAAGGGGTATCCGTGATTTCCTTCCGAGACATCGTATGCTCCTTTTGCAAAGTACATCTCTATTAGAAGCAACATCTGATACCATGGAAAGATCCAGATTATAGATTTCAATAGGACCAGTTAAGGTGATTGACGATATACGGTTCGAGCACACCACACCGCTGCAAACACAGCTTTATCAACACCTGTCCCAACGCATTATCCATCGACGTTACCTGCCGGGAAGCCAACTGCCCTCCAGCCGTCAGCTGGCAGCAGACCTGGGTATCAGCCGCAACACCGTCAATGCCGTTTACGACCAGTTGAAAGCCGAAGGTTTCCTGCAAAGCCGGGCTGGTCGGGGCGTATTCGTGCATCAAGACCTCAACCTGGCCATCAACCAACCTACCGGCGGAGCCATTCAAACCATGCAGGCCATGACCTTGCCGCCACTGCCGCCGGCTCCCGCCAGCCGCCTGAAGCTTGGGGAGGACGCCAACCTGCCCTTCCAGCCCGGGCTGCCCGACATCAACGCCTTCCCCATTCGCAGTTGGAACCGAATACTGCACCATCAGGAGAGCCGAACAAGCCTTCGCGGCTATGACACAACCCAGGGTTACCAGCCATTGCGCAGAGCCATTGCTGATTATTTACGAGCTTCCCGCGGGGTGCGTTGCCAGGAACACCAGGTGATCGTGACCAATGGGGCTCAACAGGCGCTGTCGCTGATTGCAGACGTGCTGTTAAAACCCGGTGACAGGGTCTTTGTTGAGAACCCCGGCTACCGGGGCGCCCGATACGCCCTTGGTCGTCACGGCAACCCACTGCTGCCCGTACCGCTCAAGCAACAGGTTCTGGATGTTGGTGTCCTGGACAGCCTTGGCGCTGCCAAACTGCTGTTCTGCACCCCTACTCATCAGTACCCCATGGGGGGCATTCTCGATGTGTCACAGCGCATGGCATTGCTACAGTGGGCGCGCCGAAACCAGACGTGGATCGTGGAAGACGATTACGACAGCGAGTTCCATTTCTATAACAAACCGTTTGCAGCCATTCAGGGCATGTTCGATACCGCCCCCGCTCTCTATGTGGGTAGCTTCAGTAAGACACTGCTGCCAGCCCTGCGCGTCGGCTACCTGATCGTACCAGAGGCACTCGTCGACCATTTCCTCTGGGCCAAACGTGTCAGCGGCGGAGAGACACCGTTACTGACCCAGGCAACCATCGCCGAGTTCATCGACAGCGGCCAGTTCACACGACATCTGCGCCGTATGCGCCAACTCTATCGTGATAAGTGGCATCATTTTCAGGCGCGGGTTACCGAAAAGCTTGGCGGCAGGCTGGCCCCCATAGCGGAAAGTGCCGGGATGCATTTGGTTCTGAAAGGCAACGTGGATGACCTTGCCCTGAGTCAGCAACTGAGAGACCTGGGCTTCGGCAGCACAGCCCTCAGCGAGCACTACATCGGAAGAACCGCGCAAACCGGGCTGGTGATGGGATTCGCGAGTGCGAGCGAGTCACAGATCGAGGCGTGCGTGGATGCACTGTGCAGACTTACCGACTACGATGAAAGATAGAAAAAACACGCTCCAACGTACTCGACGAGGATATTACTCTTATGACACTTCACCTTGAACTGGCGCCACTGATCAGCCTGGGCGCGGGCATTGGCATACTCGTGTTTCCAAAGCTGCTGAACTACATCGTGGCGGGCTATCTGATCATCCTCGGTGTCCTGGGGTTGTTGGGGCATACGTTGTAAGCCGACGCCCCATTGAGAAAATGCCACCTACTGGCACCATTTGTGGTGCGCCATTTATGTTGTTTTGCACCATGTATGGAGAGTACCGGCAGCCATGCGACGCAAAGGACAGCAACCCAATCTTCAAAGACAACTGATTGCGCTGGTGGCAGGACTGTGCCTCACGATCATCCTGACGGTGTGTTTCATGGTCGCCGTGGTGCAGGTGCAGTCGGCAATCACTGCCTATACCTGGGGCGAAAGCGTCTGGTCCCGAGCGCAGATCGATACTGTCCACCACCTCAACCGATTTTCCGAATCTGGTGATTTTTCGCACCTTGCGAAGGCGAGGCAGGCGCTGGCGGTTCCCATCGGCGATCTGCACGCCCGCGTCGCCATCACCTCCGATACGCTCGATTGGCAACGTGCCAGGCATGGTTTTCTCCAAGGGGGCAACCATGAAGAAGACCTGACCCGCATGATTCTGCTGATCCGTCTTTTTTCGTGGCTTGATCAACTGGAGCGGGCGTTAACCGCCTGGGAGGGCGCCGATGACCTGCTGTTTGAACTGGATCAGATCGGCAATGCGATGGAACGAGAGTGGTTGGCGGCACCTCCGGATCGCGAGCAACTGCAGGCCCTGCGAGACAAGCTCGCGATTGTTGACCAGCAACTGCAGGTGAATGCCCGGGAATTCCGCCTTTCCATGGGAGACGCCTCGCGTTGGGCCGCCAGCTTCCTGTCTGTTGTCAGTGCATTGTTCCTGACTCTTGTGGCGCTGCTGTCCTGGTTCCTGGGATTCCGGCTGGTGAGACTGCTCAATCGAACCGAGCAGAACTTCCGCTCGATCTTCGAGCAGTCCGCCATCGGTATCATCCAGATTGATACCGAGGGCCGAATCGTTAATGCCAATCAGGCGACCTGCGACATCCTTGGCTACCGGCCCGATGACCTTGTGCATCGCCCCTATCGGGAGCTGGTCCATCCGGAAGACTGGGACGTTGCCCGGGAAGAACGACGGGATATCAGCTTCGGTAACATCGACAGCTATACGACCGAGCATCGCATTGTTCGAAAAGACAATGACTTCTTGTGGGCCAGGCTCACCGTATCCCGCGTGTGGGATGTGCCCAGCGCTTCAGCGTACTTCACAACGGTTATGGAAGACATTTCCGAGTCTCACCGTCTGTCGACGGAATTGAGCTACATGGCGACCCATGACAGCCTGACCGGCCTGATAAACCGAAGAGCGTTTGAGCAGCAGCTTGCCAGCCATCTCGGGCACGTCCGCAACGGAGGAAAACAACACGCCCTCTGCTACATCGACCTGGACCAGTTCAAGCTGGCGAACGACACGTCGGGCCATGACGCGGGCGACCAACTTCTGCGCCAGGTATCCGACATCATTTCAAAGAATCTGCGCGAAGCGGACATCCTGGCCAGACTGGGCGGCGACGAGTTCGGTATCATTCTTCAGAACTGCGACCTCGACACCGCCCATCATGTGGCTGAAAAGGTGCGGGCCTCTCTCGACCACCTGGTGTTTTCCTGGCAGCAAACCAGCCACACCATCAGTTGCAGTATTGGCGTGGTGCCTATAACCGCAGAAAGCGCGGGCATCAGCGCCCTGATGAAAGCCGCCGACATTGCCTGTTACACCGCCAAAGACGGCGGCCGCAACCGCGTGTGCGTGATGTCGATGGACGACAAGCAGATGGCCTCCCAGCAGGGCGAGATGGAATGGCACAACCGCATTCAGACCGCGCTTCAGGACAACCGCTTTTTCCTTGAATGCCAGATAATTGCCCCGCCCACAGGCCGGGGCAAGGGGTTGCGATACGAAGTGCTGATTCGCATGCGCTCACAGGATGGTTCGGTGGTGCCTCCCAGTGCTTTCCTGCCCCCTGCGGAGCGCTATGGCATGGCATCGAGAATCGACCGCTGGGTTATCGAGAATGTACTCGAAAAACTGTCCGCCGCCCCAGAACACCTTGGTGCCTTGGAAGCCTGCCACATCAACCTGTCTGGTCGCTCGTTCGATCAAACAGACTTCGCGGATTTTGTGGTTGGCAGGTTCCACCACTACGGGGTTCCAGCGAACAAGATCTGCTTCGAAATCACCGAAACTGCCGCCGTCCATAACCTGCTGGAAGTTCAGGCCTTCATGAAACGCCTGAGCGACATGGGGTGCAGCTTTGCCCTGGACGACTTCGGTTCAGGGTTGTCGTCGTTTGGTTACCTTCGCCGGTTGCCAGTTACCTGCCTGAAGATCGACGGGATGTTTGTTCGCGATATCGTCACCAGCAAAACAGACCTTGCAATGGTGAGGGCCATTCATGACATTGGCCGAACCATGGACATGATCACGGTGGCCGAGTACGTCGAGTCCGAGGATGCAGCGTCGTTACTGAAGGAGATCGGCGTGGATCTTCTCCAGGGCTTCTGGGTCCATCGGCCTTCCTCACTGGATGACATCCTCGGCACGGAACCCAGCCGTCTCTCGGAAAAGGTGACGCATCTGAAGCTCCATACAACGTAGCGGTTTCCGAGGCCCCACGGGATATCATTTGACTCGGCGAAACAGCACGTAATTTCCCAGGATGGCCAGTAGGGCACCCAATACGGCGGTTGTTGTCCATTCAAAGCCTTCCAGCCAGGTCGATACACTCAGGGCAACCACCGGAAACAGCACCGTTGCATAGCCAGCCCGGTCAGCACCGAGGGTCTGGATCACAGTGATGTAGCAATAAAACGCAATAATGGAGCCGGGTACCGCCAGGAAAACCGTTGCGCCCCAGAAGGTCGCGGAGGTTGGCACCACCCACTCCACTCCCTGCAACAGACACCAGACGCCGAGGATCACAGCGCCGTAAACCATGGCCCAGGCATTCGCCACCAACAAGGGGATTTGCGCCAGCCGAACCTTGATACTCACCAGGTTCCCCATGGAAAACCAGAACGTGCCGGCAGCCGCAAACAGGATGCTGGCACCGGTGGCGTTGCCAAGCTGCAGATCATGCCAGAACAGCAGGGCCACGCCAGTAATCCCCAACGCCACCGCGGGATACAGACGGGCGGCGGGCTTCAACCGCAACCATAGCCAGCCATTCAAGGCATTGAACAGCGCCGCCAGTGAAAACACCACTGCCAGCAACCCACTGGTCATGGACTCGGCGGCACGGTATATGAGCAGGAAATTCACGCTGTACAGCGTCAGCCCCTGCAAAAAAAGCCAGCCATGCTGCTTGAGCGTCAACGTCTGCAGGCGCCCAAGCAATGCAAGCACCACCAGAGCCACAACAGAAGCCATCAAAAAACGATAGAACACCGAAACATCCACCGGCGCAGACTCAACCTGCAGGCGAATGGCCGTCCAGGTCAGGCCCCAGATCAGTACCGTCAAACCGTAGTGCATGGAAATCGGCATAACAGTCATTCCCTTTAATAAGTGACGCATTGATGTATCTAGTGGCCGATCTTATGACAGTGCGAAGGGGAAAACTTGTCAGATCCTGCGCAACCATGGATGATTCTTGCGGAGGCCCGATATGCAGACCAGCTCACCCCAGATACCCGATTCAACGAAGAATCCCCACAGGGAACGCCGCGACATTGTGGACGCGCTGCGAGCCGCTGGCGTGGCGCCTCAAAAGCTCATGGAGCTGGACCAGGGCCGTGCCCTCGCACAGTGGCAGAACCGCAAGGGCGAGGTGCGTTACGAGCGACCGCGCCATCACGCCCTGAGCATTTACATTAACGAGGGCGACAAAGCGAGGCGGGTGGTAAACGGACGGGCCGTGAGCCAGGGCTTTCCGGGGGCTGTTTGCCTGTTTCCCGCCGGCAGTCAATCCACCTGGCAGATCGACGGCCAATTCGAATTCTTCCACCTCTACTTCAATGACCTGGACATCGCCCGCTGCGCAGAACAGACCTGGGACTGCGAACCTGACCGGGTTGAACTCAGTGAGCGATACCACACGCAGGACCCGGTTCTGGCCCAGGCGGGCCAGTTACTGGCACTGAGTGACTGGCTCGCCCCCGGTCAGTCCATGGCGATGGATCACCTGGCCCAGTGGCTGTTACTACAGGTGGTTAGTCGTCACTCGAACGTACAGCAGGCAACTCCCTCTGTTACCGGACAACTCTCACTGCGTTACCGCCGATTGCTACAGGAACGTATTCACGCGCAGTTGGACCGGACGTTGACCCTCGCGGACATGGCGGGCTGGGTTAATCTTAGCCCTTACCATTTTGCCCGCCTGTTCCGGGCGACCTTTGGCTGCGCACCCTATCAATACGTTCAGGAACAACGCCTGACCCGGGCCCGGGACCTACTCCGCCAACCGGGAAGTAAAATCACTGCCATCGCCCTCAACTGCGGTTTCAACGACGCCAGCCAGTTCAGCCGGGCATTCAAGGCGAGGTTCGGAGAGACACCTTCCGTCTACCGTGCCCGGACAAACGCCAGGTAGAACGTCAGCATTACCTGCCACTTTCACTACATTGCCAAAATGTAAAGAAGAGGAATCCAGCATGCCACGCTGGATTCCTCTTCAATATCATGCCGCACTCCGTAAATACCGTAACCATACATGTGGAGTGGGTTCATGAAAGGAAAATTCGGGCTGACAATGGCCCTGATGTTAACGGCAGGTTGTACGACTGCCGCAGAAGAACTGCGGATCTACACAGAGCAATACCCTCCTTATAACATGACCACCAATGGTCAGCCATTTGCCCACTCGGAAGCAGACATCACGGGTCTTTGTACCGATGTCGTGAAGGCGCTTCTGGGTAAAGCCGAGCTGGATTACAGCATTAAACTCCGGGACCTCAGCTATGGCCTCAACCGGGCCGAACGGCATCCTGACCACGCCATCTACTGTGTATCCAAAACAGAGGATCGAGCGCCTTTTTTCGACTGGGTGGGGCCACTGTCCTCCATCGAATGGACACTGTTCGCCAAACCCGGGGCGTCCATTGAACTGAACACCCTGAACGATGCCCACAGCTATCAGATCGGTGGGTACAAGGGCGACGTCATGACCAACTTTTTGATCGACAAGGGCTTTGACGTTTCCGCAATCAGCAATAACGGCCTGAATGCGCGCCGCCTGGTCCAGGATCAGATCGATCTCTGGGTAGCTGACGGTCTGGCTGGCCCGTACCTGGCTGCTGATGCGTCCGATGTAACCGGGCTCGAGCGCGTTCTGGTGTTCCGTGAAACGCCAATGTATCTCGCCGTCCACAAGGACACCGCCCCCGAGATCCTGCAGGCTCTGAACAAAAGTTACCAGGCACTGGTTGAGTCCGGCGAAAAGGAGACCATTTCCCGCTCCTACGGATTCTGAGCGCACCGCAAGAGCGCCCTTCCTGCCTCCCAACGCCGACGTGACCAACGCTCACGTCGGCGCCTCCCGAAACCTAACGTTTTGTAATGTTTTCCGCCTGGATGGACAAAAAAACCGCGACTAGTCTTGCGGTAGGCATCGATGGAAGTAGTGATGCCCGGGCGCCTGTTTAACATCCATTCAGGCCTCCCCGCGCTGAAAGTCCGCCACAAGCGGACCTAACAACAAACTCCCAGGATTGGAGAATCACAATGAAAATCAGCACCGCAAGCCGCACCATGGCTTTAGGATCCCTTTTCTTTGCAATAACCGCACACGCCTCGCCAGGCCAGAAATCCACCGGCGATTTACTCAACGATTTCTGGAGCCCGGATCGAATCAGTCCGTTTGAGTGTCGCTTTGGCATTCTCAATAGCACGCCATTTGGTCTGCCCCGCTGCATGCAGGCAAGCAACATCCAATACCACCTGGACCGGTTATACGGCATTGCCGAAGCCAATGATGGCAATCGCGCTGCCGGCTTACCTGGATACCAGGCGACGGTCGATTACGTTAAAACCACACTGGAGAGTGCGGGCTATGACGTGACCATCCAGCAGTTTCCTTTCAATGCCTTCTACCCGACCGGAGACGGCATTCTGCAGGCCACGGCACCCACTCCGACCGACTATGTATGGGAAGAGGACTTTACCTACCTGTCCCAGACGGAGCCAGGCGATGTGACGGGCATGGCCGTTGCCGTTGACGTTCAACTCGGCCCCGACAATACCTCCACCAGTGGCTGTGAACCCGAGGACTTTACCGACTTCCCCGCTGGATCGGTCGCCGTCATCCAACGGGGAGCCTGCGCCTTCGGGCAGAAAGCAACCAACGCGGCCAATGCAGGTGCCGCGGGTGTGGTGATCTTCAACCAGGGCAACACGGAAGACCGCAAAGGCCTGATCAACGCCACGCTCGGCGATGACTACGCCGGGGGAGTTCCCGTCGTGTTCACCACCTACGACATTGGCGCTGGCTGGGTTGAGCAGCAGGACCTCCAGCTCAGAGTCGTGACCAACGTGGTGAGAGAGCAAACCGAAACCTCCAACGTGATTGCCGAAACCAATCGGGGCAACCCTGACAACGTCGTGATGACGGGCGCTCACCTGGATTCAGTGTTTGAAGGGGCCGGCATCAACGACAATGGCTCCGGCAGCGCTGCGCTTCTTGAACTGGCCCTGCAAATGAAACGGGCTCACCCCCGTAATCAGGTCCGCTTTGCCTGGTGGGGTGCGGAAGAGGCCGGCCTGGTTGGCTCAACGTTCTACGTCAACAGCCTTTCCCAGGAAGAGAAGGACAAGATCAAGGTCTACCTGAACTACGACATGATTGGTTCGCCCAACTTCGGCAACTTTATCTACGATGGCGATGGTTCTGACTTCGATCTGGCAGGTCCTCCGGGATCAGCCGCCACGGAGGCGCTGTTCGAGAAGTACTTCAACCTGCGTGAAATCGCCTCAGAGGGCACGCAAATCAGCTTCCGCTCAGACTACGCGCAGTTCTTCGAGGACGGCATTGCGTTTGGCGGGCTGTTTACCGGTGCGGAAGTGCTGAAAACCGAAGAGCAGGCGGCCAAGTTCGGTGGCGAGGCTGGCATTGCTTTCGACCCCTGTTATCACTCAGCCTGTGACGACATCACCAACGTCGACGAGCTCGCTCTTGAGATCAACGGCGATGCTGCCGCCTTCGTGACCAGTTGGCTGTCCCTCTCAACGCGAGTGATTGACGAGGAAATTGCTGCCGCGGAAGAAGCAGAACCGGCCGCTGGCGCCCGCACACTGCAAGTGGAGCAGAAGCACGACATCACCCATTGGGGCGACAAGTGGATCAAGTGACATGACTGTCGCTTAGAATCGCGAACGACCCCGCAACAAGACCTGCACCTGGTCAACGCTGTCATCTCCCGCCAGCGGGAAGGCGAAGTCCAGGTGCAGCATTCGCTGTACTTCGATCCGGCTTGAGGCCAGCCTCAGACCGAATCCCACATCCGTCAGTACGCCGTCATCGGGTCCGCTATTGCGACCATCATCAAACCAGGCTCTGCCTACATCGGTGAAAATCACACCCCCCATGCGAAACAGCTCGAAAGGGTGCCAGTCCGGGAAGTAACGGCGCTCCAGTGTCCACAGCGCTCTTCTGTTGCCCTGCTGGTAGTTGCTCGGATAACCACGAAGGCCATTGTCACCGCCAATAAGAAGCTGTTGATCCACGGTCAAATTGTGCGCTGCCGTGAACGACAGGTTGGTGTACCAACTGTTCCAATCCACTGCCCCGCCATGAAAGTACTCCAGGCTCAGGGTTCCGATAAGGTTCTCGAAACGGTGCTGGTCAAATCGCCAGGTGCCGCTCTGACTGAACCCGTAGCTGGCGTAGTTGGTGTCAGTGGCCAGCAAAGCATCCCGGAAGTCCATATTCAGTACGGCGCGGTCTTCCGTCGCTCCAAGTCCCGGCGAGGAGTACCCCAGCTCGGTACGCCACACAAAGCCGTCCCGCACGTCCTCGACCCGTTGCAGACGAGTCAGGTTTGTCATTTCCCGGAAGCGGTTCTCACGGTAGTCAAACCCGACCCATGGGTAGCTCAGTGTCCGATCATCGGGCAGAAGGTCCAGATTGGTTTCATCCGGTAAGCGCTCAAACGCCCGAGCATCGTAGCGAAAACCGGCAAGCAGCCTTAACTGGCTGCCATTGCGTTCTGCCAGTCGCCAGCCGACATCAACACTGGCAAAATCGCGGTCCTGCCGATAGTCCGCAATTGCCTCCGCCCCCACATAGCGGGATTGTTCGCGAATGTCATCCTCACCACTCAGGCCAAATCGCCACTCCGCCAGCTCACTGTAGAATGGACGCTCAAGGTAGGCACTGCGACCGCGCCCATCACTGCGCTTATCGTAGGAAAGGCCTGCCTGCCAATGGGAGCCAAGCACGTTCGGATCATCGAAATCGACACTGGTCTCGCTGCGGTCGGCATCTTTTTTGTGGGAAATCCCCACGCTCTTGCCGGAACCCAGGAAATTCGGATCAGAAAGGCCGGTGTTGGTTTTATTCTCGCCTCCCGTCCTGGAAGCACCAACGCTCGGCAGTAACGTCCAGGTGTCACGTGCAAGGACAGTGACTTCCAGCTCATTCCCGCAAACGCGGGTAACACCGATCCACGCGGCCGTCAGGTACTCACTCTGCCGCAATATACGTTCGGATTCGTCCAGCGTACCCGGTTGGTAAACGTCACCTTCGTCGAACACCAACTGGGCACGCAGGGCCGATTTCCAGGTCGGGGTATTTAGAGCGTTCAGCGTGCGATAAAGAAAGTTGTCCTGTTCCGGATCGCTGGTATCGAAGATCGGGCGCCGAATAATGTTTATTCGGCCGATTCTGGCACCTGCCGGAATATCCAAGTCGCTCTGGCGAGCCAGTTGGTCCCGGGGCTGGTCAAGATCAATCGCGTCCGGCTGGATTTCGCTGACAATACAATTGTCAGTGTCAATTTGCGCCCAAGCGATCTGACTGAAAGAGAGAGTCCCAGCAATAAAGAGGGCTCGGCTTTGGAGCCGGAGGACACTATCGAGGCATTGAGTACGGGTCATCGTCTGGCCACAGAACACGGAAACTCACTATGGTGTTGATGTTACCCCACTATAGTGCCGATTCAGGTGTTCGTCCGGGATACTCGCATAAAACACCGTCCATACGTCCTGTACGTCATTGGTTAAAAGCTTATTCAACCAATCCGGACTGCGGGACAAGGCAGTTCATCGCGCTGAGGGCGACATCTCGGAACACCTGTTCCGAGGCGATCACACTTGGAAAACGATCATAAACCGCACGTCGGCAGGCCGATGTACGGGTCTCCCCTTCACTGACGCACGTCGAATGAGCCCCGGAGTCCGAATCCTGTCCAGTCGCGTCCTCACACAACACGGGGAGTTGGCGAACGACCCAGTCCATGGCTACGCTAAGTTCGACTGGATTATCCGCAAGGTTGGCAAAACGGCGGGCATCCACGGGTTGCGGGCGCTCCCGGGTCTGCTCCCAAAGTACGAACAACAGGGCTGCGGAAACCAATACGACCGTGACTTTTGGAAACTTCATGGGGCCTTCTCAATCCGGTAAAACAGGCTCCGGATGATAAACGCTTGAGGCTGCCCTGTCCCGGTTTGCGCAACTATACTGTCTGGAATTTCTCAACGGAGCATGGGTAAATGGCAACACTGATCGTTGGTCTGGTTTTATTTCTTGGCGTGCACTCTCTGTCCATCGTCAACGAACCGCTGCGCAATCGCCTGCACAACTCCCTTGGCGAAGGGGCGTTCAAGGGGCTTTACTCGCTGGCCGCATTGGTCGGTCTGGTTCTGATCGTTTGGGGGTATGGCAACGCCCGCCTCGACCCGACCGTCATTTACACATCTCCAGGCTGGCTCCGGCACCTGGCCATGCTCCTTCTGATTCCGGTCTTTCCCCTACTGCTGGCCACCTATTTTCCGGGCAAGATCAAGGCAAAACTTGGGCACCCAATGCTCGTCGCGGTCAAGCTCTGGGCTTTGGCTCACTTACTCGCGAACGGGATGCTGCACGACCTGTTGCTGTTCGGCTCTTTCCTGGCCTGGGCCGTGGTGGATCGGATCTCCTTGAAACGCAGAACCCAGCGGCCGATTGCGACCCTGCCGGCCAGCAAAGCGAACGATGCCATAGCGGTTGTTGGTGGCCTTGCGGTTTATGCGGTGCTGGTAATGTGGGCTCACCAATGGCTCTTCGGGGTGGCGCCAGTGTGACACCCTAAACACGTAACTCTGGCAGGTGGCCGGCCAAATGCCGTAGTTTGTCCGGGTTGCGCACGACATAGACCGACTGGATACGGCCATCCACCACATCCAGTGTCGTGATCTGTGGCAGCCCATCCTGTTCGATGGTCAACCATCCCGGTAGCCCATTCACGAAAACGGCTTTAACCCACCGAGGGCTGGGCGATGCAGACTTGCGCGCCACGCCTTCAAAGAACCGGCTGATCCTGTCGGCACCAAGAATCAGGCGCCGCGCTGCAATCCTCTTTCCCCCACCATCGGTATGCAGTATGGCGTTCTCACTCAGCAGCGCCTTCAACGTTGCCACATCGCCACTGCGGGCGGCGTCGAAGAATCGATCGGTCAGCTGATTATGCTCGCTTAAACTCACCTCATAGCGCGGGCGCTCAGCCTGCACACGTTTCCGGGCGCGGCTTGCGAGTTGGCGGCAACTGGCTTCACTGCGTTCCAGGCTCCCAGCGACCTGGCTGAAATCCAGCCCAAATACATCGTGCAACAGGAACGCAGCACGTTCCAGGGGAGACAACCGCTCCAGCGCCAGCATCAGGGCAAAGGACACATCACTGGCAAGCGCCTCGGCGCCTGCCGGAGTGTCCTGAATTTCGACTATAGGTTCCGGCAGCCAGGGACCATCATAGACCTCCCGCTGCCGATGAGCGGCGCGAAGGCGATCAAGACAAAGCCGGCTGGTGACCGTGGTCAGGTAGGCCCGCACATCATCGACTGACAGGTGATCGGCATGGTGCCAACGCAGGTATGCATCCTGCACCACATCCTCTGCCTCCGTCACCGAACCCAGCATGCGGTACGCGACGCCTGTCAGGTATCGGCGCCAGTGATCAAACTGATGCGCGGGCTGTTCATTCATGGCAATTGGTTCCCGGCGTACTTGGTTACAGTTTACTGTCATTCGGGTGAACCGCCCGAAAGCCCACGCTGATCCGGTTCCAGACGTTGATCGCACCGATCAGCAACGTCAGGTCGACGAACTCCTTCTCGGTGAAATTCGCTCGCCCCTGCTCGTAATCCTGACTGGGTGCACCGGTGTCAGCCACGTTCGTCAGTGCTTCGGTCCAGGCCAGGGCAGCCCGTTCACGAGGTGTGTAGAGCCCGGACTCACGCCAAGCGGACAGCAGGTAGAGCCGTACTTCACTTTCACCGGCTTTGCGGGCATCGCTGGTGTGCATGTGCAGGCAATAGGCGCAACCGTTAATCTGGGATGCCCGGGTTTTCACCAAGTGGATGAGGCTGTGTTCCAGCCCACAACTGCCAACGTACTCCTCCAGCCGGGTCATTGCGGCGATGGCATCAGGGGAAGCCTTGTAGGCATTCAATCGCGTTTCCATTATCTTACTCCTCTGCATGGGGGGACACGAGGTGGCATCATGTCCACGTAGGTTCTACAGAGGTAGACGGGGCAGCCCTGATGTTTGTGACATACAGAGACTAATTTTTAGCAGACCCTTGATAAACGGTGGTAAAACGGGACCATGGCACAACCCTACTTTCTCGGCTGCCCCCAGTGGCAACATCCCGACTGGACCAGCCGACTCCCTCCCGGTCAGAGCCCGCTGGCGCGTTACAGCAGTGCCCTCAATTGCGTGGAGGGCAACACCACTTTTTACGCCACGCCCAGCCAGGAACAGTGCCGACAGTGGCGGTCACAGGTGCCCGATGACTTTCGTTTTCTGTTGAAGTTTCCACGCCTGATCACTCATGACCGTCTACTGAGTGGCGCTGGCCGCGAAGCATCTGACTTTCTTGAGATAATTGCGCCACTCAACGATGTGCTTGGCCCCATTCTTCTGCAACTTCCCGCCAGTTTCGGGCCAGAGCGTCTAGAAAACCTCTGGCGATTTATGGATGCCCTGCCCCCGACCCTGACCTGCACCGTTGAGGTTCGCCACAGTGCGTTCTTTGACAAGGGGGAGGCCGAGAAAGCCCTGAATCGTGGCTTGAGAGAACGCCGCATTGCACGGGTGTGCATGGACAGCCGGGCACTCTTTGCCGCGACCCCGGATAACGAGGAAACACGCGATGCACAGCGCAAAAAGCCGCGAGTACCAGTGCATCTGCTCCCTGTGGATGCAGCGCCGGTGATCCGCTTTGTCGGCCATCCCGACCTGGAGGCCAACCGTCCGTTTCTCGCACCCTGGGTTGAGCGCGCAGCTGCGTGGATCGAGGAAGGGAAACGTCCCTATATTTTCATGCACATGCCGAACAAGGGCGATGCCCTTTCCCTGGCGGCGCTCTGGAATGAGTTACTGCGTGAACGGGCACCCATGGTTGATGCCCTGGACCTCGACGAGACCCAGCCCCAGATGGGGCTATTCTGACTCAGAGCAACTGCTGGTCATAGGCGTACTTGGTCAGCTCCGCCGTGGTATTCAAATCCAGCTTGGACTTAATGTTTTGCCGATGGGTTTCCACCGTTCTCACGCTGATGTTGAGCTCATTGGAGATGGCTTTACTGCTAAGCCCTTTGGCCACTCTGGAAAGAATGGCCTCCTCGCGGCGAGTAAGTTTGCTCTCCACCGGCTCCATTGTTTCCCCATGACGAAACAACGTCTCGGTCGCTGCCCGGCAGATGTAGGTGGCGCCATCAGCCACGGTACGAATGGCGCTCACCATTTCCTCAACCGATACGTCCTTCAGGATGTAACCCTTGGCGCCATGAAACATCAGCTGTGAAATGTATTCCCGGTTGTCGTGCATGCTGAGGATAAGCACTTTCAGATCGGGATAGCGCTCCTGGAAAATTTTCGTTGTTTCAATCCCGTTCATGTTGGGCATGCTGACATCCATCATGATCACGTCCGGCTTCAGGTCTTTGACCCGTTCCAGGACCTCCAGCCCATCGGTTGCCTGGCCGACGACGTCGATGCCCTTTTCCTGTTCCAGCCGCGCCCTGATACCTTCCAGGACAAGGATATGGTCATCGACCAGCATGACCTTCACTACAGATTCTGATGTGCTCATAGGACCGTTACCGTCAGGTTTACTACACCGCCAGGCTTATCCTTATTCTTTCGACTATGCCTGGTATTGTTTGAACGAGGCCATTATCCGGGTTCCGTTTCCTGGCCGCGGAGATACCTCAAACTCCCCACCCAAAAACTCCACACGCTCGCGCATATTACGCAACCCGATGCCTCGCCTGGCGTATGCATCTTTCTCGGCAATGCCTACGCCGTTGTCGGAAATACACAGAAAGAGCCCCTCCGCATCCTCTTCCAGGCTCAGCGCCAACCGGGTGGCCTGGGCGTGTTTCTCAACGTTCGACAAGGCCTCCTGAACAATACGATACAGCGTTGTAGCCACCTCCTCGGAAATATCCTCCTGCGGTGGCTGGATATCTATGTCCATAACGATCCCGCTACGTTCGCGGAAGTCATCCAGCAACTGGTTGAGCGCCGCCAACAACCCCAGGTCATCCAGTACGCTGGGGCGCAGATCATGGGAAATACGCCGTACTTCCTGTATCGCACGGTTTAAAACCTCTCCGCCTTTCACCAGTGACTCCTGGGCGACGGAGTCACCCTCTGGAATATGGGTCATGGCCGTCTCCAACCGATATTTCACAGACACCAGCAGTTGGTTGATGCCATCATGCAATTCCCTCGATACCCGGCGGCGTTCTTCTTCCTGATGTTGCACGGTCTTGTGGCTCAGCTCTTTCAGATTCTGGTCCGCCAAGCGATGTTCGTGCACATTAAACAGAACCCCCGCAGACACCACAACACCGATTGATACCATCAACGCCAACAGAATGGCCCACAGGGTCTGTTTAACGTTAGCGTCCACGCCCGCTTCGATGGCCCGCATCTCAGCGGCAATATCATCGATATACAATCCCGTGCCAAACATCCATTGCCAGTCTTCAATCTGTTCAACGTAGCCAACTTTATCCACTTCCCTGCCGGTGGAAGGCTGCTGCCACAGATACTGGTAATACCCTCCGCCATTGTCAGCAATCCGTATCAGATTCTGGATCAGATAGTTCCCGCTACTGTCCTGGAAATCGTACATATCCCGTCCGACCAGGGCCGGCTGTGCTGCGTGGACCAGGTTCAATCCGTCATGGGTGTAGGCATAGAAATAGCCGTCGTCACTGAATGAGGCCTCCTGCATCAGAGCCATAACCTTGTCGCGGGCTTCATCATCATTGGCCGCGTTCTGACGGACAAATTCGATAGCGGTGCGCATTATGGAAACGTAGTCTTTCAACGCTGTTTCCTTGGACCGCCGCAGGTTCTGCTCAAAAATCTGCAGTTCGCGTTCCATGAGTATGTCGCCCTGGTGCAAGGTCACCGCGGAGAAAATACCGGTCACCACCAGCAAGGGAACCAGGGCAAGCAGTATCAATTTTGTTCTTAACGACATGACCGTCACATTGTCCTTTATAAGCACACGCCATCTAGGCATCGGTTGCGAGACTCCATCAGTCTAACCCAAACCGTAAAAAAGAGCGGGCCTGGAAAAGAGTCTCCCAAGGCCCGCCAAACCTCCAGTCAAGGTACTTCAGCCAGATCGAAACATGCCCTCAGCGTCATTAATAAAAGCCTCCAGAACTCGCTCAGGAGGATGACATACCAAAGAACGCGGGGAAGATCAGGATCGCGATCAGCACCATTATCTGCAGCAGTATGAATGGCGCCACACCGCGATAGATGTCGGTGGTTTTAACCTCGGGTGGTGATACTCCTTTCAGGTAGAAAAGACTGAACCCGAAGGGCGGCGTCAAGAAGCTGGTTTGCAGGTTCATCGCGATCAGGATGGCGAACCAGAGCATATTGATACCCATCAGTTCAGCGATGGGCGCCAGAATAGGTACGATGATGAAGGAGATTTCGACAAAGTCGATGAAGAAACCCAACACCAGAATAATAAGCATGGTCAGGATCAGGAAGCCCCATTTCTCACCCGGCAGTTGCAGCATCCACTCCTCCAGCAGGTAGTCGCCACCGGTGTAACTGAACACCATGGAGAAGGCGGTTGCCCCTACCAGAATGGCGAAGACCATGGCCGTCACCTTGACCGTATCCCGAGAGCTTTCCCACATCATCCGCCAGGAAAACTGGCGATAGGCCACGGCCAGAACCAGCGCGCCGACGGCACCCAGGGCTGAAGATTCGGTCGGCGTTGCGATACCGGTAAAGATCGAGCCCAGTACCACAACAATCAATGCCAGCGGCGGTATGATCGCCATCAGGGCTTTGCCGATTTCCTGTGCCCGGCTGTCATCGCTATCCCGCGGCATCGCTGGCGCCGTTCCCGGCGATCGCCAACTGACGAACAGGATATACCCGATGTAGAGCCCCACAAGCACCACACCGGGGATCACCGCGGCCTTGAAAAGGTCCCCTACAGGCAAGCCGAGCACGTCACCGAGGATGATAAGGATGATGGATGGCGGCACAATTTGCCCCAGGGTGCCTGAGGCACAAATGGTGCCGCAGGCAAGCTTTTTGTCATAGCCATTCGCCAGCATGACCGGGAGCGAAATCAACCCCATGGCCACGACACTGGCACCCACCACTCCAGTGGAGGCGGCCAGTAAAGCACCAACCACGATGGTGGATATCGCCAGCCCCCCGGGCAGTCCACCAAACAGTCGCCCCATGGACTCCAGCAATTGCTCCGCCAATCGGGTGCGCTGCAACACGATGCCCATATAAATGAACAGCGGTATCGCCATTAACACCGTGTTCTGCATGATGCTCATAATGCGGAATGGCATGAAGGCAAACAGTTGCGGCCCCTCTGCAATCAGGCCAAAAATCAACGCAACGCCGCCGAACGTAAACGCAACAGGAAAGCCCCACAGCAGCATGAAGAGGCAGACCCCAAACATTATCATCCCGATCATGCCAGACCTCCTGCACCGTTTTGCTCGTCGTAGGCGGACTCTTTGACAAGAACCCTGAGAGCGAAGGTCGCCATGCCCACGCTGGCAACCGCCAGCCAGAATGAAGAAAACGGAATCAGCCCTTTAACAATAAAGCGGTAGGGCAAACCTCCCGGATCTCCGCTGCCTTCTCCCATGTGATAGGCATCAAGCATGTATCCCCAACCCAGCCAGGCGATCATGGCGGCAATCGGAAGCGCAAAAAAAAGGGCCCCAACAAGATTGACCCAAGCCTTGAAAGCTTCACTACGGCCGGCATAAAGAACGTCCACTCGCACGTGGCCATCCGTCCTCATGGCGTAAGGAATGCCCATCAGAAAGACGACGGCGTACAAGTGCCACTCCAATTCCTGCATCCCAATGGATACCTCATTGAAGGCATACCGAGCCACCACATCGTAGAAAACGTTCAGCATCATCAGGACAAATGCCACGCTTGCGACCCAGCCACACGCTCGAGATACAGCGCCTAACCCGTCATCCACAGCAATTAACCAACGCATTACAACTCCTCTTGCCGAAGCGGGGACTCCGGACCAATCGGGATTAAATAGGACTCATGAAAACACCCGAATGCCGACGCTTCTTGCGAAGCGCCAAGCATCCGGCCAATGGCGGGAAACTTACTCTTCCAGTTCGGCCATGGTGTTCAGGTAGGCGCGCTCGGAGATGTCGATGTAAGCACGTGTTTTGTCCAGATAGGCCTGCTGTGACTTGATAATGCGCTGACCTTGCTCGTTATCCCTGGAATACGCTTCCAGGACCTTTTCGTTAGCCGCGACCATGGCTTTGAAGATATCGTCCGGGAAGGTTTTGACCTTGACGTTCGGGTACTCGTCACGAATGGATGCCCAAGCTTGTGCATTGGCATGCACGGATTGGGTCAGCATGTCGTAGGATGCCGTACGCATAGAGACACGCAGAACTTCCTGCAGATCCGCCGGCAGGTCCTCCCAGACATCCTTGTTGATCAGGAACTGCAACTCGGTGGCGGGTTCATGCCAGCCGGTGTAGTAATAGTCAGCAATCTGCTGAAAACCCAGACGCAGGTCCAGGGCCGGGCCTACCCACTCAACCGCATCGATGGTGTTGCGCTCCAGGGCAGTGTAAAGCTCTCCCGGCGGGATGTTGGTAGGATTAACGCCAACTTCGGCAAAGACTTCGCCAGCAAACCCGGGGATTCGCATTTTCAGCCCGTCGAGGTCTTCCAGGGTTTTGATTTCTTTGCGGAACCAGCCGCCCATCTGGTTGCCCGTATTACCGCCCGGGAACGACAGCATGTTATGGGGCTCGTACACTTCCTGCATCAGCTCCATACCGCCACCGTGGTAGAACCACGCCCATTGCTCCTGAGCGTTCATACCAAACGGCATACTGGTGAAGTAAAGGGTGTTGGGCACTTTGCCCTTCCAATAATAAGACGCTGAATGGCCCATATCGTATTGGCCCGCTTTAACCATATCAAAGACGCCAAAAGGCGCTTTGTGGCGGTTGGCGGAGTCGATCCGGATCTTGAGCCGGCCGTTGGACATTTTTTCGGCCATTTCCGCCATGTTCTTGGTGGCATCACCGAAAATCGGGAAGTTCGGCCCCCAGGTTTCTGCGAGTCGGAGGGTGTAGCTCTTATCAGCAGCGTGGGCAAAGGACGTGAACAGCACGGAGAACACCACTGCGGCGGTCGCAGCAGCTTTCAAGAAGTTTTTCATGATCTTGTTCCTGTTGTGTTTGTTGTATTAGAACGATGCTCGGGTCGTCATTCGCGACTTATGGTCACGATTTGAGCGAGAACTAACAATCCGTAGGAATGACCAAACCAATACGCAGTGATTACTTAGAACGCCGCAAAAAAACTACGTATTAATACTTAGAGGTATATCCAACTCCTGCCCACCGTTTAAATTTGTAATCGCTAATAGTCCCTCCGCGCCCAAGCAAATGTCCCGGCTGCCGGGTCGATTGCATAAAATGTATAAATAACAGCGAACTAAGGAACCAAAATCGCCCCGAGAGCATGTAACGCTCAGTCTCACCGTGTATCGCTCTGTAAGCGCCAACTTCCTGACGATTCTCACCCGAAAAACCCTGAACCAGACCGCATATAACCGAAAAATGCCGCTGTAAGATTCGTCCGAACTCGTCAATAAATTGGTGCGAAACAATGTCAACTTGCGGCAATAATTTAACGAAGCATGGACTGCTGACTCTATCTCTAGCGGTTCTGCTTTCGGGCTGCGGTCTCGACATGACGTCCTCAGACAACGCCACGACACCACAGTCAGAAGCGTCAACCACTCCGGCGGCTGAAACGGTTGAGCTTGCCGGCGCCGCCATGAAAGGCGTTATTCAACAAGGCCTGGTGACCGCCACTCGCCTGATATCCGACAAAGACGGCTACTATGCTCCACAGCGACAGGCCGCAAAACCGGTTTTGACAGCAAACGACGGTAGTTATGTGTGGCAATTGCGAGGAAAGGCGGACAGCTGGGCTTTGGTAGAACTTACCGCTGACAGTAATACCCGCATGACTTGCGACGTCGTTCCCCAATGCGAACGCAGCGGCGCCGAGCCGGTTGCCTTTGGCGACACCATGATGCTGGACGATAGTTTCAGTCTGCGCGGAGCCGGTGATCTTCGCATGGAGACCGTCAACCTCACGCCGCTGACCCATTTGGCCGTGGCGCTGGCTGAGCGTAGCGAGAACGGGCTCTCCCCCGATGCACTCTCTGGGGCCTATGAAAGGGTTGAAAGCTGGTTTGGCCTGGCAGCGGGCTCCTTGCGCCTCGACCCGCCAGACCTGACTCGCCTGGACGAGTTTAACGGCGTGTCTGCCGATGCCCTGCAGGTCGCCGTTGCCAATGCGGCTTTCCTTGCCCTGGTCAACAACAACGCCCAATGGAACAACATTTCCGATGTCCTGAACAACGTGGCAACCCAGATTCTCGAAACCGGCCAGATCAGCCTGATGGGCGACGGCGAAAACATCGCTCTGGCCGATCTCGTGTCTGCCGCAGCAGTGCAGGCCTCTGAGCTGCAGGCCAAGGTGGACTCGAGCGTCATCAGCCAGAGACTCGTGGTGGCCGAATACCGCTACGTACAACGCTTCAAGACCATTGCAGAGGTATACGGCGAAGACGACACCAGCGTTGTCGATACACCAGAGCCCGATACCAGTGACGACAACAGCACTGGAGATACTGTCGCCGACAACGGAACGGACAACGACACCAGCGAACCGCCGGCCCCCGAGCCAAGCCCCGAGGACACCGTTCCGGCCAACGCAGCCCTGCTAAGCTGGACCGCGCCGCTCACCAGAGAAAATGGAGACAGTCTCGCAATGGGCGAAATTGCCGGCTTTGAGGTGGTTTACGGCAACAGCGAGGACAGCCTGGACCAAAGCCTGGCCGTTGGCGACGCCTCTATCGACGAGTTGCTGGTGGACGAGCTCACCGAAGGCACCTGGTACTTCGCTATCCGCACCCTGGATACGGATGGCAACCGCAGCCGGTTGTCAGAGGTGGTCTACAAGCAGATATAATGCAGCGTAGACTTATATTTTGCTTTGGAACCTCGGCGCCTCAATCGCCTGCTGCTGCATCCAGCGATAGATAGTCGGGCGTGACACTCCATAACGACGTGCGACCTCAGAGACGTTCCAGCGATATTTCTTTAGTGCCGCCAATAACGGATCGCTCTCGTCGGGGTCGACATCCCGCTCAACGCTCGTTGCCGCGATCGCAGGATCTCTCAAGCACTCGTCTGGTAGGTCATTGGCCGTGATCTGTCCATCGTCGCAGGTAGCTTCTGCAAACGCCAGTGCATTAACAAGCTGACGAATGTTACCCGGCCAGTCATAGGCAAGCAGCGCACTCATCGCATCTGCCCGGATTCGAACATCGGGCAGCTGTCCCTGGTCGATCAGGTGTGTGAGTACCCGGTTAATGACATGCTGTCGGTCAGCCCTTTCTCCCAGAGAGGGCAAGCGCAGCGTGGCCCCATTCAGCCGGTAATAGAGGTCAGCGCGGAACGCACCATGTTCAATCAGTTGGCCCAGGTCCTGGTGCGTGGCGGCTATCACGCGACAGTTCACTTTCACGGGACTGTCGGCGCCCACTGGCAGAATTTCGCCTTCCGCCAGCACCCGCAGCAGCCGGGTCTGGAGCTGCAGGGGCATATCCCCGATTTCGTCCAGGAACAATGTCCCACCATCCGCCTGCTGGATCATTCCCCGCATTCCTCTGGCCCGCGCACCGGTAAACGCGCCCGCCACGTACCCGAAAAGCTCGCTCTCGATCAGTGACTCGGGAATGGCTGCGCAGTTTACGGCAACAAACGCCCGTCGGGAGCGGTGGCTGGACTGGTGTATTGCCCGGGCAAGCACTTCCTTGCCCGTGCCGGTCTCACCCAGCACCAGCAGCCCGACATCTCTGTTCCTCAGTCGTTTGGCAAGGCCAAGAGTTCGCCTCATGACGGGGTCATCCGCTGCCAGCGCATCTAGCTCAGGCACAGATTCATCAGTGGGCAGGGCGTCAGAAGATGCGGAAGCCGTCGACTTGATCCTAGGCTGGATCAACGCTGCAAAAAAGGTATTGCCACTGATGCAGTGCCTGAACGCCCTGACCTGATCATCCTGATCGTAAGGGATGCTCCAGATGTCCCTTAACTCGCATTCAAACAGGCTGGTCAGCTTGGTATCGCTGCCGTTTCCATGGCTCCACATGAGTGAACGACCGGCTGTATTGGCGGCCTCCACGCACCCATCCCCGTCAATGGCGAACAGGTACTGGCCATTTACCTGCACAAACTCCCGCGAGGCATCACACCGGAAGACCGTCTGATTGCGATAACGGCGGAGGAAATAGGCGTCCTCAATCATGCGGGCGTAGAGCTGGGTAAGGTGCAGTGCAAACGTCTGGCTGCTGTGTGGATCAGGCGAATCCAGAGCCGAAATATCGAGTACCGCAAGCAGGTTGCCCAGCGGATCAAGAATGGGCGCCGAGGTGCAGGTCAAGCTTATATGGGTTGCATCGAAATGGTCGACCCGGTGACATGTCAGGGCCTGCCCCTCTTCAATACACGTACCCACAGCACAGGTGCCCGCGTACTTCTCACTCCAATCGGCCCCCAGGTACAAACCGGCTTTACGCAAACGTTGGTCAGAACGCCGATCCCCCAGAAACTGCACGGTAATGCCCCGGTGATCCGTCAACAACAGCACATAACCCAGCTTTGCGATATTCATATACAGTTGCTCAACGCCGGCCCGAGCCACGTTGAGAAATTCATCGACCGAGTCCTGATGCTCCCTCAGGGTTTGATGAGTCACGATCCGGGCACGACGCGGCTGGCTCGGGTCCAGTCCGTACTCGTCAATACATCGCTTCCATGAGCGACCAATCAGTTCGGACTCCGGAGATAAAGCCGCACACACGCCTTCATCCGTATAACTTAGAATCGTATCTATGTGGCGCCGCTGTGCCTGTTGCATCGTCATGCCAAGCTCCTGCATTGCTCTGATATTGTTGTTGTCATTTACGATGAGATACTGCTTCGTCGTTCTGACAGCCTATACCGGATTACCCGGCATCAACATCCTCCTTTAGTGCCTGAGTGATCGTTACACCTGTAACGCATTTACAGGCAATCGCATTACAGCCGTAATGCCAGGGCCTTCTGCCACATGGCTCCGCCACCCCCTCCTCCTTTCACAAAAATCCCTGAAACCCCTTTATTTCAGATACCTGGAAAATAAAAAGCCCTTGGAGACCGATGTGGCACGTCATCTGCTCCGTTCCTATTAGCGTGTTCAACAACGCACCGGGGATCAAAGACTCCCCGCCAACAAAAACAATGGAAATCTGGAGAACCGTGATGACCGAAACCCAAATCACCCCCACCCAACGAGTTCAGCAGTGGCTTGACGGGTTCAGCGAGATACTGCAGTCGAGCGATCCTGGAAGGGCGGCGGAACTGTTTGAAGCAAACGGCTTCTGGAGAGATCTTGTTGCAATAACCTGGAACATAAAAACCCTGGAGGGCCGGGACCATATCCGCGACATGCTGGAACAGACCTCGAAACATGTCCTCCCCAGCAATTGGAAGGTTGCCGAAGACGCGACAGAACAGGACGGCGTGACCGAAGCCTGGATTACCTTCGAAACCAGGGATGCTCTGGGTAAAGGGCACATCCGGCTTCGCGATGGCGGTGCCTGGACCCTGCTGACCACCATGCAGGAATTAAAGGAGTTTCCCGAGAAGAAAAACTTTCTTCGACCCAAAGGCGCTCAGCATGGAGCGACCAAGTCACGGAAAACCTGGCTTGAGGCAAAGCAGGACGAAGAACAGGAACTGGGATACAGCCGCCAGCCCTACTGCGTGATCATCGGCGGTGGACAAGGGGGCATTGGCCTGGCCGCCCGTCTGCGGCAACTGGACGTGCCAACGATTGTGATCGAGCGAAACCCGAATCCAGGCGATTCCTGGCGCAACCGCTACAAGTCTCTTTGCCTGCATGACCCGGTCTGGTACGACCACATGCCTTACCTGCCGTTCCCGGACCACTGGCCCGTTTTCGCGCCGAAAGACAAAATCGGCGACTGGCTCGAAATGTACACCAAGATTATGGAGCTCAACTACTGGAGCTCAACGGAGTGCACGGGTGCGCGATACGATGAGGCCAGTCAGGAATGGGTCGTGGAAGTGGTTCGGGACGGAGAGCAAGTCACCCTTCGCCCCAAGCAGCTCGTCCTGGCTACCGGCATGTCGGGCATCCCCAACATACCCGACATTCCCGGAATGGACAGTTTTGAAGGCGAGCAACACCACTCCAGCAAACACCCCGGTGGCGCTGCCTATAAAGGCATGAAGTGCGTAGTCCTGGGTGGAAATAACTCCGCACACGATATCTGCGCTGCGTTATGGGAGAACGACGCCGACGTCACCATGGTTCAGCGTTCATCAACCCACATCATCAAGTCCGACACTCTGATGGAGCTGGTGCTAGGCCCACTCTACTCCGAAGAGGCGGTACAGAACGGCATGACCACAGAAAAGGCCGATCTCACATTTGCGTCGGTGCCCTTCAAAATCATGCCCGATATGCACATCCCGGTTTACGAGCAGGTCGCCGAACAGGATGCGGACTTCTACAGTCGGCTGGAGCGAGCAGGGTTCCTGCTGGACTTCGGCGATGATGGCTCAGGGCTGTTCATGAAATACCTGCGCCGTGGCTCAGGCTATTACATCGATGTCGGTGCATCCGAACTTGTCGCCCAGGGCGAAATCAAGCTCAAAAGCGGGGTCGGCATTGAACGCATCACCCCCCGCTCTGTCACCCTGACGGATGGCACCGAACTGCCGGCCGACCTGATTGTTTATGCCACCGGCTTCGGCTCAATGAATGGCTGGGCGGCTCGAATCATATCCCAAGAGGTCGCCGATAAAGTCGGAAAGTGCTGGGGTATGGGATCAGACACCACCAAGGACCCTGGCCCATGGGAAGGCGAGCTGCGCAATATGTGGAAGCCAACGCAACAGGAAGCGCTCTGGTTCCACGGGGGCAACCTGCACCAGTCACGCCACTACTCGCTGTATCTCGCACTTCAACTGAAAGCCCGAAAGGAGGGCATCGACACGCCGGTGTACGGTATGGAAAACGTTCATCACCTTTCCTGACTCCAGGATGGCTGGCCTCGGCCAGCCATCAACAGTGATCAGCAACCAATTCAGGTCAGTTCACAACTGCTCCGGCCGCGGTGGACTGCCCACCCTCACTTCGCTGAGTTTCTCCTGGGCCAGGCCGCGGAACAGGGCAAACATCATGGCGAATACGAGGATGAACATCGGCAGGCCAACCACGGTGATCACTTCCTGCAACGCGGTCAGCCCGGCGTCACCGGCAAGTACGATCAGCATCGCTGCCAGCATGCCTTCAGACACACCCCAGAAAACGCGTTGATGCCAGGGGCCCGGGTCCGGCGAGCCCGTGCATAACATATCGACCACCAGGGAAGCGGAGTCCGATGAGGTCGCGAAGAAGATGGCGACAATCACAACCGCCAGGCCCTGAATCAACGTAGCCCCCGGAAAGTTTTCGAAGAACGCGAACATGGCCAGGGGAACACTTTCCCCTACGGCTTGTGACAACACCCCCGCCTGTTCGCCCAGCGCCTCCCTGGCCTCCGGCCCAATGCCATCGATCTGCATTGCTGACCAGCCGAAAATGGCGAACCAGATCAGGGTGAAGATTGATGGCGCGAACAGGACCCCGAGCACGAATTCACGGATGGTCCGCCCCCGTGAAATCCGCGCCACGAAGATTCCGATAAAGGGCGACCAGGTCACCGTCCAGGCCCAGTAGAATACCGTCCAGCTGCCCTGCCATCCCCAGCCGCCATCGTCGCCGGTATAGCTTGCAAGTGTGTCGTTCCAGAAGGCCATGGGCAGCAGGTTCGATATGTAGAGGCCAAACGTCTCAACCACGGCTCGCAGAAGGAAAACCGTCGAACCGGTAAAGAGCACGAATACCATCAGGCCAACGGCCATACCGATATTGATGTTGGACAACCGCTTCACACCAGAGTCCAGCCCGGCGACGATCGACCCCACAGCGACGGCCGTCAGGATGGCAATGATCAGCACCTTGGTGATTACCGCATCCGGAATGCCAAACAACTCAGTCAGCCCGGCGTTGATCTGCTGCGTGCCCAGCCCGATTGACACCGCCACACCGAACAGCGTGCCGAGGATTGCGAACACATCGAGAGTCTTGCCGAGAGGCCCGTATATGCGGTCGCCGATCAACGGATAGAACACCGAACTGAAGCGCATCGGCAGGTCGTAACGATAGATAAAATACGCAAAGGCAAGCCCCGGCATGGTGAAGATCGCCCAGGTGTGCAGCCCCAGGTGGTAGATAGCGAAGCTCATGGCATCGTCGGCGGCTTCGACCGAATAGGGCTCGACATTCGGCCTCGGCGGGGAAGAAAAGTGCGAGATGGGCTCGGCCACGCCCCAGAACATCAGCACGGTGCCGATGCCACCGGCGAACAGCATGGTGAACCAGGAGATATTACTGTAGGCCGGTTTCGCGTCGTTGCCGCCCAGCCGGATGGCGCCGAATCGGCTGAGCGCAACCCACAAGAGGAACGCTACCCAACTCGTCACCCCGAAAATGAAAAACCAACCCAGGTTGGTAACGATCCATTCGCGCCCCGCTCCGAAGGCCTCTCCGATTGGGCCTGGCGCAATCAGGAGCACAACCAGAAACAGGATCATGATCCCAGCGGACGTGAAAAAGATGGTCGGGTTGGTCCTGAGACCCAACTTTCTTGCGAGAGCTTCCATGGCGATTTCTCCCCGAGTCTTTCCGACAACATAGGAGCTAATCGAACGGCACGCCAAATTGTGGGCGAGATTTCATGTTTCTGAAGGCAAATGGCTATCGCCAGAGAACGCTGGAATCCCGGTTGATTACTACTGGGACTTGCTCGAATAGACGCTCAAGGCCGTCACTGTGACCAGGATGAGCCCCATGCCGAGGAACTGGACGCTGCCCAAGCTCTCATTGAGCAATACAATGCCGAAGAGCGTAGCGGTAACAGGTTCGACCATCGCTACAACGGCAGCGACGGTTGGTACGGTGTGCTTGAGACCCACGATATAGCTTATAAAAGACACGCCACCACCGAGCACCCCCAGCGCAATGAACATCGGCCATTCCGGTGCACCCAGCACAGCAATGACCTGCACAAGGCTGGCTGGCCAGATCAGAACAATACCGAGCACGGCAAACGCGATCACCAGAGCAGCCTGAGGGCTGCCGTTCCTGGCAGCAAACTTGAAGCCGAAAATAAACAATGCATAGGACAACCCCGAAAGCAGGCCGGCAACCACGCCAACCCACGTAATACTGCTACCGCCAACGTCATAGATACCCGTGAGTAGAGCGATGCCGACAATAACGATGACAATGGCCACGCATTTGAACGGCGTTGGCTGCTCCAGCCCGATGGCAAAGGAAACCAGAAACACGAACACCGGGGCGCAATACATGAGGGTCGCCGCGACGGCAACGCTGCCCTCGGAGATACTGAGGAAATAGAAGGAGAAGTTGCCCGCCACGCCAAGGCCGGCCACCGCCGCCCAGAACCAGAGCCGCGGCTTGGCCAATCCGCTGTTCCCAGGACGTAGAATCAGCCAGACAAGTACAAACAGCAGGCCGACAATCCCCCGGTAGAACGAGACTACGAACGAGCCCCACCCTTCTGCGAGCAGGATGGCGCCGATACCACCCGAAAGCCCCCAGAAAAGGGCTGCAAGCGCTACAAGCATTGCACTTCTTAGCGCGCGGTCACCGGATTGTTCTGGCGTGTGATCAGTCAGAATACTCTCCCGCCCGGCCAAACGATTGCTGGTAGACACGGTTCATTCAGGGTGACTGCGGAAACTGGGCACCGTCAATACGTTGGAGCCGCAAGCCGACCTGATGTTCGCCGCAGTAATCCCGGGCGCTGCCCCCTACGCAAACAGGGCAAAAATTACGGCAATCCCCAAAGAAACCAGCAACGACATTGGAATAGTCAAAGCGATCTCCTGCGACGGCCCTTGATAGCGCACCGACAGTACGTAGCTCATTACCGCCACCGGCATCGCACACTGAATCAGGAAAACCTGCGCTTCCATGGCGCTCAACGGCCAAATCAGCAACAGCACCCACGCAAGGGCTAGACCACCCAATGGCCGATACAGACTGAACACGAGAGGCCTTAGCATATCCCGCGCGCCTGACAGCCGCAGGTTGGCAATAGAGCTGCCCAATTGCATTAGCATTATCGGTACGGTAATCGAGCCCAGCATATCCAGCGTTATCATCACCGGTCCAGGCGGGCGAATGTTTGTCGCCAACAGAAAAGCACCTGCGATCAATGCCAGGACGGGCCCGTTCTTCAGCATTGCCCTGATGGAAAACCGCCCGGACAGGCAGCCGATTCCCAACGTAAAATGACTGACCTGAATCACCGAGGAAATCACCACCGCCAGCCCAAGCGACTGCGGACCAAACAGCGCAAAGCACACCGGAACCCCCATATTGCCCGTATTCGGGTGCACCAACGCCGGAAGATAGGACCTCACCGGCAGGCCAGCTAGCGTAAGCAACAGTGCAGTGACCATCGCCATGACGACCAGCCAGGCCACGGTAATGCCTACAAGGGCACCCATTCCGAAAATGTCCATATCCATGCTCAATACGGAGTGGAGCAGCAACGCGGGGATTCCAACGGTGGTAACCAGGCCAGCCAATGCCTTGCCGTCAAAAAAATCGGTTTTTCGGCCAAGAATGGCCCCGAGGAGTATCAAAGACAGCAGAGGGACAAGGGCTTCTGTGAGATGCTGAATCATAGTGAATAAAGAGAGGTCATGGTTTCAGGCTAAAGGGAACGGGGTTTGGCACTTTCAATACTCGGGTATAACTTCAACGCGAGATCATAAATAATGATGCCATATAGACTACCATTAAGCCCCAATATCCCGGGGTAAAGGTAACTCCGCGAAAACCGATACCTGGCCGTATTGCTGATAAGCCAATCTGCCACCGCCTTTGCCGTGGCAGGTTATAGAAAAGTACCTGAGGGCAGGTTAACCTGTAACCTATTGAATCTATGTTTTACTACTTTGGCTTTGGCTCCAACATGAGCATGCTCTCGCTGAGAGCGAAGGGTGTCGAGCCTCGGGCATCTACGAAAGCGGTGCTGCGCGGATGGCGGTTACGCTTCAACGTGCAGCACTTCTTCCGCCATGAGGGTGGTGTTGGCAACATCGAAAACACCGGCCACCCGGACGACCGGGTTCTCGGCGTGCTCCATGAATGCCCCGACGAGGCGCTTTCTCTGTTGGATCAGGCCGAAGCTTACGGGCATGGCTATAACCGCATAGAGATCGAGGTAGAGCCGGATAACCCTAGCGCGGCAATGGCCCCGAAGGTCTCTGCTCTCACCTATGTGGGCATGCCCCAATTTATCGACAACGACTGCCGACCAAGCCGTCGTTACCTGAACATCGTTCTGGAGGGAGGCCGCCAGGCCGGACTGGATGGCAAATACCTGGAGTCACTGGCCAATCAGCCCATTCATCAACTTGATGAGCACCCAACGTTCGCGGCACCACCCGGAGACTACCCAACATTTGACCGGGCGTTGCTGGCAAAACAGCCGCTGTACACGGCCCTCTACGGGGCCGTGTTTGATATGTCCGAGGCGAGGCCTCTGCACCACTTCCTCAAAGGCTTTTTTGGAGGCAGGGACATGACGCTTTTTCACCTCAGACGGCTGGACAGCAGCAACGTTGATGAAACCATGGACGATATCCGGAACGGACGCCTCAACAAGGCCCAGAAGCGATACCTCAACGCCTATCTGAACGAATACGCCAGAGAGTATCGCTACGTCGGCCGCTATAACTATGATAAAGACTGAGGAGCTCTCATGCCGTCTTTCCCGCCAGCCCTGGCACACAATGCCATCGAAGAGATCCTGCCGGATCTGTTTTTTGTCAGTGGTGCCATGGAAACCGTCCTTATGGACCTGGATTGGCAATTCAGCCGCAACATGACCATCGTCCGTGACGGTGAACGGCTGATCCTCATCAATACGGTCCGCCTTGATGATGACGGCCTGGCGGAACTGGACCGACTGGGAAAAGTAACCGACGTGATTCGGCTTGGCGCTCTGCATGGGCGTGACGATGCGTTCTATGTTGACCGTTACCAGGCGCAGTACTGGGTGATGCCAGGTCTGGAACCGGAGGACCAAAGCGGGTCTGAAAGAGAGGCAAACGTCCTCGGCCAGACGCTGCCCCTGAGTGACGCATCGCTATTTCAGTTCCAAACTACCAAACTTCCTGAAGGCGTACTCCACCTCCAGCGGGATGGCGGCATCCTGATAGCCTGTGACGCCCTGCAGAACTGGCTGAAACCCGACGAGCACTTCTGCGACGCCTCGCGACAGCGAATGGAGCAGATGGGCTTCTTCACACCCGCCAACATTGGCCCAGTCTGGCTGCAGGCGGCGGAACCTGCTGCCGAGGATTTTAACCGGCTCAAAACACTGAACTTCAAACACGTTCTCTGTGGCCATGGCCAACCCCTACTGGACAACGCCAAAGAGGACTTCAGCGCCACCTTCGATCGAGTGTTCCATTGCCAGGCGTGATCCCCAGGAGCGGCACCTGATGCAGAGCGAATTACAGCTGCCCGGATACACAATCTCCTTCTGCCTCTGGAGAAAAGCAGGCCGGGCGGCCTATCGCGCACGGCGACTCTCGGACGGTGCAGACGTCTGCATTGAAACCCTTGATACCGAATATCCCGACCGCAGGCAGGTGGCCACGCTCAATCACGAAGCCAGCATTGCTTCACGGCTCGACGGCGTGAAAGGCGTACGCAGGGTTCATGACATATTGCCACACGGTAGTGGGAACCTGGCGCTCGTCACCGATCCCTGTGAGCGTTCGCTTGCCTCGGTAATGGCCGAGAGCCGTAACAGACGCTTGCCCCTGCCCCAGGCGCTGAAAATAGCCCAGGCCCTGGTACAGATTCTGAGCGACATCCACGCACAGGACATCGTGCACAAGTCGCTGACACCCCATAACGTCCTGTTTGACTCAAGAAGTGGCGCACTGGTGCTGTCGGGGTTCAATATAGCATCGGAGCTGGGGCAGGAGCGGCAGGCCAAACAGCTGCCCAATCAGCCCGAGGCGGCATTGGCCTACATGTCGCCGGAACAGACCGGGCGCATGAATCGGAGCCTCGACTACCGCTCGGACTACTATTCCCTCGGCTTGCTGCTGTTTGAACTTCTGACCGGCCAACCTCCGTTTACAGCCAACAATACCCTGGAGTGGGTACACAGCCACATAAGTCGTCTGCCTCCGGCGCCTCACACCGTGTTTGAGGACATACCCGAGGCCCTTTCAGACATTGTGCTGAAGCTTCTGGCCAAATCCCCGGAAGAACGTTATCAAAGCAGCCTGGGCCTGCTGCACGACCTATCCCGTTGCACCACGTCGATAGAACAGGATCTGCCACTGCTGCCCTTCACACTGGGTGAAAAGGACCATCTGCAGAAGTTTCTGATTCCCCAGGCACTTTACGGCCGCGAGCGCGAGCTGCAGGAGCTGCTGGGCCTGTTCGAGCAGGCGGTGGAGGGACGATCCCGTTTCTGCCTGGTTCACGGCTACTCCGGCGTTGGCAAGTCGGCACTGGTCAACGAAATTGATCGCTACCAGATCCGTGAACGCGGCTTCCTGGTCCAGAGCAAGTTCGACCAGTTCCAGCAAAGCGAAGCCTACTCAGCACTGGCAGCCACCTTTCGTGCCCTCGTGCAGCAAATCATGCTAGAGCCCGACAACCAGCTTGACTGCTGGCGCACCGAACTACTTGGTGCGCTGGGGCCCAACGGCGCCCTGGTGATCGACCTGGTACCGGAGCTGGCGCTGATTATCGGCGAACAACCCCCTGTGACCGAGCTGCCACCCTCAGAGAGCCGTAACCGGTTGCAGCTGGTACTGACCGCATTCCTGCGAGTGTTTGCCGGCGAAGGCCATCCGGTCGTGCTGTTCCTGGACGATCTGCAGTGGAGCGACACCCCAACCCTCGACCTGATACGCCGTATAGTCACCTCCAGGGACCAGAGCCACCTGTTGTTGATTGGCGCCTATCGCAGCAATGAAGTCGGCCCTGGGCACCCGCTCAGATTGCTCCTGGATGACCTCAACAACCATCGTCGAATTCATCAGATCCCTGTGGGGCCGCTTGATGAATCGTCGGTGGACCAAATGGTGGCCGATGCCCTGCGTTGCGAGCCGGAAACGAGCCGCACACTGAGCGAGATGCTGTTTCACCGCGCCCAGGGCAACCCCTTCTTTACCAACGAGTTGCTGCGACAGTTCCATGCCCAGGGGGCAATCTGGTCAGATTCGGGCAGTGGCCAATGGCACTGGCAGCTCGACAGGGCCAGTTGGGATGAAACCAGCCATGACGTGGTTGAGTTCATGCTGGATAACCTGCGACAGCTCCCGGACGAAACACAGAACGTACTTCAACTGGCCGCCAGCATCGGTAATACCTTTACCCTGCAAACGCTCGCCACCATCTACGAGCATACCGTTGCGGAAACCGCCCGGGCCCTTCTGCCGGCGTTGAAACAGTACACCGTGCTGCCGCTACACAGTGATTATCGCCTGGCGAGACACCAGGACGAAGAGCGGGTGCTCAACCCCAGCTATCGTTTTCAGCATGACCGGGTGCAGCAGGCTGCCTACAACCTCATCGCAACCGACGAGCTCCCCCGGGTACACTTAACGGTCGGGCGCCTGATGTTACAACACGGCGGCGGGCAGGTCGCCGATGACCAATTGATTGATATCGTTAATCATCTCAATCAGGGGCGTGCGCTGATCCAGTCCGGGTCAGAACGCCTTCAACTGGCCGAGTTCAACCTTCGTGCCGGCAGTCGCGCCCGACAAACCTCAGCCTATCAACAGGCACTCGACTACTTGCAGGTCGCCGAGGAATTGCTGCCAGACGACGCCTGGTCACAGATGCCCTCACTGATGGCCACATTGGCGTCAGAGATACAGCTTTGCCTCTACCTCACCGGACGTACCGAAGAGGCCGACCATTGGTTGGAACAGATGCTGGACCATGCGGACTCCCGGCTGCATCGCGCCGACATTCTCGCCATACGTACCCGGCAGAATGCCACGCTGGGTAGAATGGAGGCGTCTATTCACGCTGCCATTGAGGGGCTGGCACTATTGGGTGTTAATTTCACCGAACACCCCAGCCAGCACGATATCGATGTCGAACGCCAACGGGTACTGACGAACCTGGCTGGCCGCGAAATCACCGATCTGGTTGGCGCTCCTGTCATCGAAGACCCAGCCACATTGACCGCCATGCGTCTGCTGATGGAAATCTTTGCTGCCGCGTTTCTCTCCGGCAGCAAGCTGTTCAGCTACCTGGTGCTAAAAGCGGTTAACCTGGCTTTGCATCGGGGCAACTGCCCGGAATCGGCGTTTGCCTATGCCGCCTACGGCATGCTTTTGTGTGGTGAGCTGGACGAGCCCGCCCTGGGCTATCAGTACGCCAAGGTTGGCCTGGCCATCAATGAACGGCTTGATGACCTCAGCCTGAGGGCGCGCGTTATCTATGTATACGCCATGTTCGTTCATCACTGGAGCAACCACTGGGCAACGCTCACGCCCTGGTTCCGCAAGGGCATCGAAGCCGGCTATCAATCCGGCGACCTGCTCTATCTGGCCTACAGTGCCCAGGACTGCGTGATCTGGGACCCGGGCATGGATCTGGAAACCGCAAGCCAGTTGCATCAGGAAAACCTCGACATCGTTCGCGAGTGCGCCTACCAGGATTCGCTGGACTCCGGTTCCCTCTTCCTGCAGATGCAGCGCAATTTTCTTGGCACCACCCACTCACCGGCCAGTCTGAGCACCGATGATTTTGATGACCAGGCGTGTCTCGAGGCAATGAGTACGCGCCGGTTCATGACCGGCATTGCCAATCATCAGATCTACAGTGCCGAGATCAACCTGCTCTACGGGAACTACGAACAGGCACTGCACTTTGTCAGAAAGCAGGACAAGCTAATCAAGTCCGCGATGTCCCTGCCCCAGCTCGTTCGTTTCTACATTGTTGCCAACCTCACCCTCACGACTCTATTCCCCACCATGAACAGGGCTGACCAACAGGCCACACGAGAACGCCTGGAACGGGACCTGGCGCGCATGACCCGTTGGGCGGACAATTGCGAAGCGAATTTCCGCCACCTTCAATTTCTGATGGCCGCAGAACTCGCCCGCCTGGATGGCAGGCACGACGCCGCACTGGAGCTCTATGACACGGCCATCGACACGGCACGGGCAAACGGCTTCCTGCGCGATGAGGCCACTGCCTTTGAGCGAGCCGCACGGCACCTGCTGGCACTGGGTAAAGGGCGCTCAGCCGAGGGTTATCTCCGTGGTGCCCACGGGGTATACAACCGCTGGGGCGCACAACGCAAGGTAGAACAGCTGGAGGACGAGTTCCCGGTGCTTCGTCAGTGGGTTCAGGCCCACCTCAGCCCACCAGGAAGCCATTTGGCCAGTCTCGACCTGGCATCGGTTATGAAAGCCTCCCGTGAGATCTCCGGCGAGATGGTGCTGGACCAGCTGTTGCAGAAAACCCTGGCGATTCTGCTGGAAAATGCCGGTGGGCAATGGGGCTGCCTGATTGTCCGGGCCGGTGGTGCGTTCAGTGTCGAGGCCATAATCCGGCCAGAGCAGCCGTCACCACAGGTTGAGATCCCCACCCACTCAACACTCAGCGATCGTCAGGGCAAGGCCCTCGCCCTGCCAATGAGCGTGATCAGCCAGGTGTTTCAAAGGGGCGAAGCCGTGGTCCTGCACGATGCCATGGCCGACGGCCCGTTTGTGAACGACCCCTACACTATTCACCTGCATCCACGATCAGTACTGTGTGTCCCTATCATCGTGCGGGAACGTTTTGAGGCGGCGGTCTACATGGAGAACAACCTGACCGACGCCGTCTTCACCGACGACCGGGTGGAATTGATTCAACTGCTCTCCGCCCAGGCGGCTGTCGCCATCGAAAACGCCCGGCTCTACACCCAGGTACAGGACCATTCCCGGCTCCTGGAAGAGAAAGTGGTTGAACGCACGGCAGAGCTGGAAGAACTCAATGAAGAACTGCAACGCCTGGCCGACCGCGATGGCCTGACCGGCGTCGCCAACAGGCGTTCCGGTGACGCCTACCTCAAAGACACCTGGCTGCGCCTGCGAAGGCAGCCCCAGCCCCTATCTGTGGTTATGCTCGATGTGGATCACTTCAAGCACTTCAACGACAATTACGGCCACCAGATGGGTGACGAATGCCTGATCCGGGTTGCCGAAACACTGCAGGCGCAACTGCAGCGCTCAACCGACATGGTGGCGCGCTACGGGGGAGAAGAGTTCATTCTGATACTCCCCAATACTGACGAAAATGGTGCGATACAGGTCGCTGAAAATGCCCGCGTTGCCATCGAAGCATTGGACATCAGGCACGACCATTCAACGGCGCGAGATTGCATCACCGTCAGCGTGGGCTGCGCCACCATCGTTCCCGATGACAAGAGCAGTCTCGAAGAATTGGTCTTTGCCGCCGATGCGGCACTCTACAAAGCCAAAGAGAGCGGCCGAAACCGAATTCAAGCGGCTGAGAGCGCTTGAGATAACGAGACCTTTTTACCAAACTCAGTGATCTTGAGATTATGATCAACGCATTTGCCGTATCCAACTACCGCAGCCTCAAGAGTATCGTCGCGCCCCTGACCGGCCTCAATGTGGTAACCGGGCCCAACGGCTGCGGCAAATCCAACCTTTACAAGTCTCTGCGGTTACTGGCTGAAACCGCAAAGGGCAACTTAATCTCGTCGATCGCGCAGGAAGGCGGGCTGGATTACACGTTCTGGGCAGGGCCGGAGACCTTTACCAAAGGCATGAAAGACGGTGTCGATCCCGTACAAGGCTCTGCCAAAAAACAGAACAGCCGGCTCAGACTCGGCTTCGTGGGTGAAGACTTCGGCTACGCCATCTCACTGGGTATGCCCGCCCCTCAGGGGTTTGCGGGCTACCAGGACCCGTCCATGTTTCAGTTTGACCCGGAAATCAAGCGCGAGTGCATTTGGGCGGGAGACGTCTGCCGTCCCAGCAGTTGCCTGATTGACCGGGTCGGGCCTGTGGTGAAAGTGCGCAACGGTCGTAAATGGGAAGTCTACAACGCCCACCTCAACACCTACGAAAGCATCCTCAACGAAATCAGCGATCCGGTGGCTGTGCCCGAGGTTCATGCTGTCCGGCAAACCATCCGCAACTGGCGCTTCTACGACCAGTTCCGAACCGATCCCCAGTCCATCATCCGCACTCCCCAAATCGGTACGCGAACGCCGGTGCTTGATCACGACGGCCATAGCCTGGTCGCGGCTCTGCGGACCATCCACGAGATTGGCGACCGGGCGGCGTTGTACGATGCCATTGAGGATGCCTTTCCCGGGGCAACCATCAACTTTGAGGCAGACTCCGGCAACCGTTTCATACTGCAGTTTTTGCAGGAGGGGTTGCTGCGCCCCTTAAACCAGGCGGAGCTGTCGGACGGCACGCTTCGCTACCTGTTGCTGGTAGCCGCACTACTCACGCCAAGACCACCGTCACTATTGGTGCTTAATGAACCGGAAACCAGCCTGCACCCGGATTTGCTGCCTGCCTTGGGGCGCCTGATCAATCGCGCATCACGTGAAACCCAGGTGTGGGTCGTTTCCCACGCACCACGTTTGGTGGCAACTCTGGAACAGGATGGCGACTGTAGCTCCATCGCCCTGAACAAAGACCTTGGCGAAACTATAGTCCTGGGGCAGGGTTTGTTGGATGCGCCACCCTGGCAATGGGCGGATTAATAATGGAATTCACTTTCCTGGGCACATCCGCCGGCACCCCGACACGGTCACGAAATGTGAGCGGGCTGGCCCTATGCCACGCCGGCCCCAAACCCTGGTACCTGATCGACTGCGGTGAAGGCACGCAGCACCAGTTGCTTCGCACCCGCTACTCGGTTGTGCAATTGCGCGCCATCTTTATCACCCATATCCACGGCGATCACACGTTCGGCCTTCCAGGGCTGCTCACCAGCGCCTCCATGCTTGGCCGCACGGAACCGCTGGACATCGTTGCCCCCATCCAGGTACAACGTTTCATCAGCGCAGTGCTCGCAAACAGCGACTCCAGTCTCAGCTACTCGCTAAACTTCATCGATTCCGAAGCATCGGATTTCCAGTGGCAGGATGAGCACGTCAGGGTTACCAATGTGGCACTGTCCCATCGTGTCGCCTGCCGCGCCTATGTGTTCACCGAGCAAAGCCTGGAGCGACAACTACTTCAGGACAAATTAAGGGCGGAAGGCATCGAGCCCGGTCCCGGCTGGGGCGAATTGCAGAAAGGCAACGATATAACGCTGGAGGATGGCCGCCGGCTCAGAAGTGACGAATACACGCACATTCCCCGCGCGGCCCGCCGCCTGATCGTCGCCGGCGACAACGACACCCCGGACCTGCTGGCCGATGCCTGCAACGGCACCCACGTGCTGATCCACGAAGCCACCTATACCCAGGACGTGGCCGACCGGGTCGGCCCCTGGCCACAACACAGCTCCGCTGAACAGGTGGCCCGCTTCGCCCAACAGGCTCACTTGCCCAACCTGGTGCTGACCCATTTCAGCTCACGTTACCAGTCCGGGCCGGGAGGCGCGCCCCACATCAACCAACTGGCGGCCGAAGCCATGCAGCACTACAAGGGCCAACTGTTTCTGGCGCAGGATTTTGATACCTATCGGCTGGAAAAGGATTTGTCGTTGAGTTGCCTGACCCAAACACATTCAATCTGACGAAGGATATTCACAATGACGTATCAGTTCGAAGACCTAAGGAAGGCTTGCCGGACAGAATGGCGCGACTACATTGAACACAGTTTCGTAAAGCAGTTAGGCGATGCGTCGCTCGCTCCCGAAGCGTTTCAGCACTACCTCAAGCAGGATTACCTGTTCCTGATCCAGTTTGCCCGCGCCTTCGCCCTGGCGGCCTACAAAAGCCCAACCTTGCTGGATCTCCGCCAGGCAAAGGAAGGCTTGCAGGCCATCGTGGATGTAGAGCTGGACCTACACATCAGCTACTGCAAGGAATGGGGCATTTCAGAAGCAGAACTTGCCAACCTGCCGGAAGCGCGCGCCACCCTTGCCTACACACGCTATGTGCTCGACACGGGCAACCGCGGCGATTTGCTCGACCTGCATGTTGCGCTCTCACCCTGCATGGTGGGCTACGGGGAAATCGCCAATTGGCTGAATAACCGGGCAGAAACCATTCGGGGAGACAAAAACCCGTATGACGCCTGGATCGCCATGTATGAAAGCGACGAGTTCCAGCAGGCCATGCACGCGGAAATCCAGTGGCTGGATGAACGACTGGCGGATGTATCCCCCGCCAGGTTCGAGCAGCTTACCCGGATATTCAGCGACGCCACCCGGCTGGAAATCGATTTCTGGGAAATGGGTCTGAAACAGAGCGATTGAGAAACGCGTGGTCAACCACAGCACTTCTTGAACTTGGCACCACTCCCGCAATGGCAAGGATCATTGCGGGAAGGCAGTTTCGCCGTGGTCACCGTCGCCCCTTTGTTCAGGAGCGCCGTCAGTTCGGTGATGGATTCAACCGCACCCTCACGGGCATCCACAGTAATGTTGGCATGCAGATTGGCTTCCGCCACCTGAGCTTCGACCTCCTGCCTGCGCGCCTCACTGGTAACCACCAGTGTTAGCGGAAACTTCTTGCTGCCACTCTTCTGACTGGCCTTGGTCTGGAAGCCACCATGGGCGGTGTGGTGCTGGCGCGCGTCCTGCCGGCCTTTGTAGAAGAACTTGTCTGACATGCTGAAATCTCGATGAATGGAAGAGTACCCGGCGCCCGAAAAAAGCGAGCGAGCACCGGGCGAGACGTTTTAGCATGCTTACTGAATTGGATATATAGGCATAAGTGGAAATTCGATGCGTCACCCGCCCCGCTCTCACCACATCACTCTGGCAAAGTGTCGCCTGACCCGCCCATTTCGGCCGGAACATCCTTCATCTTCGGCAGCCCGTCGCGAATCGGCAGTACCGATTCCTGGTAATGCACATGGACCGCGGGCTCAAACGTCAGGTCCGGAAGGTTGGCAACATAGACGTCCATAAGACTTAACGCCGGATGATCGGTAAACACGTGACCACCGCACTTTTTACACCACTTGCGATAGCTTTGTTCCGTGAGATGGAATTCGCCAATCTGATCGGCACCCGCTAACACCTCGAAGCTGTCGTATGGCCACAGAGAAAACGCATTCACCGGCCCGGCCGACCAGCGACGACAGGAATCACAGTGACAATATCCCATCGCTTCGGGTGCGCCAGATACCTGAAACTTAACAGCGCCACAGAAACAACTGCCCTGGTACTGAGTCATAACGATCTCCCCCGTTCGTTGGTTAAACACCACCTTCCCAGAGCCACCCGTTTGCTGTACATGATACGAAATCACGAAACTGCCAGGACTTTGGTAGCAGGAAAGTTACGATTCGGAGCGACGGTTGACGGCTACCCGACAAACCGCACAAACTAACAGCTCAACCCTCCCAAGATAGAACGCACATTCAATGCCCGCAAACGTCAAAACCCGGATTTTGTTCCGCTCCAAACGCCTGAACCTGTACCTCGTCCGCTACCCGGAAGGTCACAAGGTGGGACCGCACCTGGACATGACGTCCGAAGGCCGGCTGTACAAACTCAATTGTGTTCTGGTAAAGCCCAAAGCAGGCGGTGAGTTCATCTGCGAAAAGAACATTTTCAACTTGTTTGGCCGGGTATACCTGTTTCGACCAGATCTCTACCAACACCGGGTTTCGAAGATTGAACGTGGGAATCGTTGGTTGCTCAGCTTTGCACTTAACACATTGGGTAACGTTCCCCTGGCACAATGATCGCCTAGATCCGACAGAAGCCGTCAGCCCAACAAACACGCCTTGGCCTCGTTGATGCGGGCGGCCAAATAGTTACTCCCACCGCGGTCCGGGTGTACTTTCTGCATCATCCTGCGGTGGGCCTGAATGATCTCGTCCTGTGTTGCACCGGGCTTCAGCCCCAAGATGTCCAGTGCTTCGCTCTCGGTAAGTGGACCGCCAGCATTGGCTTGTTCTTCGGATTCTTCGCCTCCAGCGCTGGCCTCATCGTCAGCACGCCATGAGTCACCAAACCGGCGGTCAAGATAACTTTCCAGCAGCCGGGCGGAGTCCTCGTCGTGCGCCCGGCAGTATCGCAACAGCTCAAGAAATTCACTTTCGCCCAGGTCCGCCAGCTCTCGCCCGGCCATGGGGCCTTTCAGGACCTTGCCACTCATGGTGCCGGAGTCATGATCCAGGCTCATTTCCAGAATGTCGCCGGAGACATGGGATTGGTTGCCCGAACTTGCGTTTGCATCTCCCGTTCCGGCCCCCGCCATGCGTCCTGTCAATAATGACGGCAGCACCCGGCGTAGCAGTGGGTAGAGAAACGCCAGCAACGCGAACAGAGCGTGTAAGCGGCCGGTAACGGCCATCAGAACCACTATCCCGATAGCGGCCATCAAGGCCAGCTTTATCATCGCCGGCTTACGTTGGCTGGCGGGCTGGTTGCGCAGCCAGACCCACGCGACAACCGACAGTGCTATGACCAGAAGCGTTAGTGGCACTCAGATACCCCGGAACTCATCGGTCCATCGATGGCTTGAACGTGGATTGAAACAAGCGCTACTTGATCTGCTGGGTCAAGCGCTTGACCTCTGGAGAGCTGCGGCTGGAAAAATCCTGCAGGGCCTTGGCTCCCCCGGAAGCATAGACCGCCACCGCAGCCATAAGATCCTTGAGAACCTGCGGACTGTTGCGATCGAAGGGGGCATAGGCGCCACCAGACAACTTGCTCACCTGCTGGAACACCGCTCTGGCATGAGCGTCGGCGCCCTCGTGGAACATGAACACCGGCGTTCGCAGCATCCCCAGCTCCCCCGCGGTATGGCACAGTTCGTCCACCGGTTCCTCGCAACAGTCGCCAATAAACACCACCGCCCTGACGGCCTTTTCCCGGGTTTCCTTCACGGCATGAGCCAACACCCGGCTGATCTGGGTGCGCCCACCCAGGCAGGAAACGCCGTTCATCAGGTTCAACAACTGACCGGTCTCCGTCACAAACCCTGTGGCCTTGAACTCGCCAAAGCCGCGGTAGTAACAAAGCTGGATAGCCAAACCACCCAAATCCCGGGTCGCCATGAACAGTTCACTCTGCAAGTGGCAGGCCTCATCCCAGGTTGCCTCCCGGCTGGCGGTGGCATCCAGCGCGAATATCAGCCTGCCCTGCCCGCCACCCTGTTTAGGCAGTGTGCGAACCTCGTTGATAAACTGGTCGATGGCCTGTCTATCGGATTTGGGGCGCAGTTCTTTGTCGGCCATAGTGGTCCTTTCTCGTTTACCAGTGCGTCACGCACCTGGGTTCCCATCAGCCCGCCAGTGCTGCCCGCACCTTCTTGCTCAGGTGGCCCATATCAACCCGGCCAAGCACCTGGGGCTTTAGCTCGTTCATCACTTTGCCCATATCCTGCATTCCCTGTGCATCGGTAGCGCTGATGGTCATTCGAATCAGGCCGTCCAGATCATCCTCATTCAGGGCCGCAGGCATGAATTCCTCAATGATTACCATTTCCGCTCTTTCCTTGTCACCCAACTCCTCGCGCCCCGCCTCATCGTACTGACTGGCGGCGTCACGGCGCTGTTTGAGCATCTTGTCCAACACCTTGAGGACATCCTCGTCGCTCAAATCACGGCGCTCATCAATCTCAATCTGTTTGACTGCCGCCTGCGCCATACGCAGGGTGACAAGCCGGGTCTTATCCTTGTTCCGCATCGCGTCTTTCACCGCGGTGTTGAGTTGTTCCTTCAGTGATGGTTCCGACATTGCCGACCTCCTGATCTATCAAATTAGGTGACTGATTTCAGATGAAACGAAAGGGTAGATGTAACGAAAAAGCGAGGCAGGTTCAATCGTTATGATCATATGGCTGGAGCCTCATCCCCTATATGTGGGGATGAGGCTAACCCATTCATGGGTTTACCTTGTTACTCTACTTCTCCTCCCTCCTCGTTAGGCGCGCCAATTCCCGGTCCCCTGGGGGGAAGGCTTTCCGCGATCGTAATGTCCGCGTCGAACAAAGTGCCGTCGGCCATGGCGGCGACAACGGCTTTGGCAGCATTGTACGCAGTCTTGGTAATGTACCCATTGCCCTTGGTTCCAATACCCCCACGCATTTCGAACAGCACCGATCCGGCACCCAACAATCCATACGCGTTACGGGCGATTCCGGGCGTTGTGGTACCGGGATAGAGCGTGATGTTGGCATAACCGTACTGGTCGAGCTCTGTGGCCATAACCGTGACCACTTTTTTTGCAAGTTCCACTCCAGACTCAAACTGGTCCACCACACCCAACGCTTCAGCCGCCGATGTGGCATTCGGCCATAGCGTCGATCCGGTGATCAAATTGCCGTCGGCATCAACGTAAGAGCCCTGGTGGTGGAAATCGATAACCACCGAAGGCTGAAATTCGTCAAACAACAAACGCATGGCAACCGACTCGGGCACAGGATTGGGGCCACCAACGTATGGATCGACCTCCGGACCATCCTCTAGAAATGAATGGTAGCGGTTGATGTCATAACCGCGTCCGCGCTGATAAAACGCGGGACAAGGACCCGATACGCATGATGGATCGTAATTCTGGCGCCACGGTGGCGTATTCCCGAAAGCATCTTCAACGCTTGCGTCAAACCCGTCGACATTGACCCTGGGTACGATGGTGAGCGTGAGCGCATCCCGTATGGCTCTCGATTCCCTCGAGTTGTCGGATAGATCTCTGGCCAAATCAACCATAGCCTCACTCACGACATACTCGTTGCCGTGTTGCTGAGCGATGATCATTATGCGCTGAGGCCCGCTCCCTATGGTAACCACGGGGATTTCCCGGCCAGTATTACTGAGGCGAGGAGCGCTCGAAAGGACAAACTCTCCTTTGGCCGACCGATCCAGTTGCTCGAGCGTATGCCAAAGCTGGGCATAACTTCGTAACGCAGCCAAAGACACATTCTGTTCGTCGGTGACCCAGGGGCCGTTGGGTTTACTCTGGGGAGCCGCATTCGCCAACCCCGTGAAGATTAAGCTACTAATAGCGATGATCGATAACCATGTTTTCATGAGAAATCCTTCCTCTATGTATGTTTCATCGAATGATTATCTAACTATCAGGATACCAACATGCATCCACTACAGATGCCTCTCGCAATATTATTGTTATCCTTATCTAGCTCGGAAAACTGCCTTGTGCAAGAACACTCACTGGAAAACGACTCGAAGCAAAACCCGTGGTGATCCAAAAAGCTATTTGCAGACTACACTGCTAACCTGCTCATTCTTTTGACACCAGTGGAGTCACTGCATGATTACCGTTCACCACCTCAACAATTCCCGTTCACAACGCGTTCTCTGGATGCTGGAAGAATTGGGAGTGCCCTACGAAATCCAGCGTTACGAGCGTGACCCTAAAACCATGCTGGCACCGGCCAGCCTAAAAAAAGTGCACCCGCTGGGTAAATCACCGGTGATTACCGATGGCGATCTGGTGGTAGCGGAGTCAGGCGCTATTATCGAGTATCTGGCCCACACCTACGGCAAAGACACCATGTTGCCGGAAACCGGCGGCCAGGCGTGGCTGGATTATACCTACTGGCTGCATTACGCCGAAGGCTCCCTGATGCCGCCGTTGGTAATGCGCCTGGTGTTCCAGAAGGTAAAAAACAGCCCGATGCCGTTTTTTATCAAGCCGGTGGCCAAAGGCATTGCCGATAAAACCACTGCTACCTTCATCGGCCCGATGATCAAAACACACCTGGATTTTGTCGAAGCTCACCTGGCAAAAAACACCTGGTTTCTGGGGGATAACCTCAGCGCGGCGGACATTCAGATGAGCTTTCCACTGGAAGCCTCAGTAGCACGGGGTATCGTTGGCAAAGACCGGCCCCATATCAATGCGTGGGTTAAGAGAGCTCACGCCAGGCCGGCTTACCAAAAGGCACTCGAGAAGGGCGGTGAATACGACTTTGCCTGAACGCACGGAGGAGGGCTCACTGCCCTCCCTTTTTTAGAAGCGAGAAGGCAACACCAAACCGACATGCAGATATGTCTCGGTTTCCCACACTTTTATTAAACACCGTTCGCCACCATCTAAAGGAGACAGACTTCGACCACACATCCCTCAGGATCACTCCATGAACGCGACCATCAAGCAATTCCTCCTGGTTTCAAGCATCTACCTACTCGCCCCAACCGTTAACGCCTTCGACCTTAACGACGCGCTTTCCAGCGGCACCGAAGCAATGACCTCGGCATCAGAGGTCAGCGGTGAAGCCCAGCAACTGGTCGGCCAACTCCAAAGCCAGCTCGGCGTCACGCAGGCCCAGGCAACAGGTGGTACTGGCGCCCTGTTACAGCTCGCAAAAAACCAGCTGGGCAACGACTCCATGAGCACCCTCACCAGCAAAGCCTCGGGCCTGTCCAGCCTGTTGGGCGGTGGTAGCAGCCTGAGCGAAAGCCTGCTCTCCAATATATCGTCGATGGACGGCGTGCGGTCGGCCTTTACAGCTCTGGGTATGGACAGCGGAATGATCCAGCAGTTTGTCCCGGTTATCATGAGCTTCCTGGGGAACCAGGGGGTTGGCTCTTCGTTGCTGGGGCAACTGCAGGGCCTCTGGACACCGGACGCCTGAAGCGGTCGCCCTTCCCGAGAGCGACGTTTACACCGTAATTCGCTCCAGGGCCTCCCGAATCCCTGGGGGAATCGGTGTCGAGGACTGGGTGGCTCGATCAACGAACACATGGACAAGCTCGCCATGTGCGGCTGCCTGGGTGTCGTTCTCCATGAAAATCCCCACCTCGTAGGTCACAGAACGGGTGCCAATTCTGGCAACCCGAACGCCAGCTTCGAGGGCATCGGGGTAGGCAACCGGCTTCTTGAACTGGCAGCTGGAGCTCACCATGAAACCCACTACCGGTGCGTTGTGTATATCAAGACCGCCTTCTTCAATGAGATAGCGGTTGATGACCGAATCGAAGTAAGAATAGTAGGTCACGTTGTTGACGTGACCGTAGATGTCGTTATCCATCCATCGGGTGATGATGGGGTAAAACACGGGAAAGTCAGATCGTTCCATGGAGGCAGCCTGGCGTCAGTGGTCGTCAAAAAGAATGACCTGGCGAATGGCCTTGCCGTTTGCCAATCGCTCAAAGCCTTCGTTGATCTCATCAAGGGTCAGGGTGTCGCTCAGTAGCTTGTCGACCGGCAACCGTCCCTGGCGAAACAGGCTGACGTAGCGGGCCACATCTCGCACCGGCACACAGCTTCCCACATAGCTACCCTTGAGGGTTCGTTCCTCTGCCACCAGGCTCACCTGTTGAATCGACACCTTCCTGTCAGGGTGTGCCAACCCACCTGTTACGGTTGTACCGCCACGACGAGTCAGTTGATAAGCCAACTCCAGCGCCTTTTCAGAACCCGCCATTTCGATCGCACAATCAACGCCTCCGTTGGTCAAGACTTTCACCTGGCTCACGCAATCTTCGTCCGCCGCGTTGATGCCAGCGCTGGCGCCCAAGCTCTTGGCCATCGCAAGCTTGTCTTCATCCAGATCAATGGCAATGACCTGTCCTGCCCCGGCCACCAGCGCACCCAACACACTGTTCAGGCCCACGCCGCCAAGCCCGATAACGGCGACCGTCTGGCCGGCTTTGATATCGGCCGAGTTGATGGCGGCGCCCACGCCCGTCAGCACGGCACAGCCAAAGAGGGCGGCATGATGAAACGGCAGGTCTGGATCAATCCGTACCAGTGAATGTCGGGACACCACTGCGTGATCGGCGAACGCAGAGACGCCCAGGTGGTGATTCACCGGCGTACCATCCGCCCGATGCAGCCGGTGTTCGCCACCAACAAGCGTACCGGCATTGTTCGCGACGGCCGCCGGTTCGCACAGGGCGGGGCGACCTTCGGCACAGGGGCTGCAGTGCCCACAGCTGGGAACAAAGACAGTGACTACGTGATCACCCGGGCTGAGATCTGTCACCCCTGCCCCAACGGCTTTGACCACGCCTGCCGCCTCATGGCCCAGGGCCATAGGTACGGGCCTTGGCCGGTTGCCGTCAATCACGGACAGGTCTGAATGGCACAAACCCGCTGCCCGTATCTGAACCAACACCTCATGATCGCCCGGCGGATCCAGTTCCAGCTCTTCAATCGTCAGCGGTCGGTTTTCGTCGAAAGGCTGTGGCGCACCTATCGTTTCCAATACAGCGGCACGGATTTTCATAACGATGATCCTGTTGGTGTTTTTGTTCGGAATGTCCGCAAGGTACTAAGTTTCTCTGATTTAGGGAAGTTCTGAAGTTTCTCTACCGGATGATCAGGGCGTTAACAGGAAACCGTAACGATTCCTGATAAAGTGAGCGCCTGTAAACGACTCCGTCCCACTTACCGGTAACTGCACCTGTCACTTATGCCCATTGCCATACCACCCGAGCAGACCATCTCTGAAGCAGAGATAGAGCTGGCCATAGGCTCGGGCATTGAACGGTATTTCGCCGACTGCCGGTCGCGGGTGCCGGCGTTTATCGACCGACATTTCCACTATCCCGGCGCTGTGGCAACCAACCGGATGGCACTGGGCTGGGACATGTTGCGGGCGCCGATCAATCTGCTTTGGGCGCCGGTTTACGCCCTTGCCTGCCTGGTAAAAATTCCCACGCGCAAACGAGCCGGTCTGAGATGGCTGCACGGAATGGCTGATCGTGTGCCTGCTGGTTTTACCACCCGCGTACAACAGCACATCTCGAGCCTTATTCAGGCCGACCTGCTGAACAATGGCCAGCCAACGGGCCACTTGCTGGAGGACTATCTGGTGGAAGCGCTGGAGGCGGTTTACGAGCGCCACAGCTCTGAGCCAGTCGACCACCAGCACTTTATCAAACTGGTAGAGCCCGTGATTGCCGACGCTCTTCGTCAGTACCGCGTAACGCGGACGGCCTCTGCCGATATCACCAACAGCATTTCATGCACCGTGCTGGGCGCGTTTGCATTCCAGAAGTTTACGCCTGGGGGCATAGGGCTCGGAGTGGTGCTGGCGTCCATGCTTGCAAAGACCCTGGCCGCACGGGACTTTATCCTCGGCGAAACCATTGGCACGTGGTACTACAGCGTCTTTCCACCGGAGCCGTCGCTGGCAACGACCGCCGGCGTCATGCTCGCGGTCATGGCCGCCCTGGCAGCGTTCGCAGCGCTGTCTGGCGTTATTTCCGACCCCGTGCAGGCGGCACTCGGCCTTCATCGTCGTCGCCTGCACAAGCTGCTGGATCACCTGGAGCGGGACGTATCGCTCAGCACCCAAAGCAGCTTTCGGCCGAAAGACCAGTATGTGGCCCGCATTCTGGACACGTTCGACATGATCCGAGCCGGGTTGATTTAGGCAAGAGCCTCCCAGGCAGCGAGGACTGACTGTTCCTGAACTACAATCAGTACCGGCAGGGCCAAACTGACCAGAACTCACATGAGGCACCCATGGCGCAACCAACCCCGCTTCAAACCTTATTCGACACCCTTCCTCAGAGCGGCCGGGTTGAATGGATTGGCATCCGCCCTGCCCGTGATGAGCCCATGACAATACTCGATAACGTGATGATCACGCCGGGCAAAGGCCTAGAAGGCGATCGATTCGAGGGCCGCGAGACCAGCAAGCGGCAGGTCACCCTGATCCAGAAAGAGCACCTGCATGCCATTGCCTCCTGCCTCGGGCGGGATGCTCTTGACCCAGACATTTTCCGGCGCAACATTGTGGTCTCTGGCCTGAACCTCCTGGCCCTGAAAGGCAAAACGTTCCGAATCGGGGGTGTGGTGCTGGAATACACCGGCCTGTGTCACCCCTGCAGCAAGATGGAGACCGCCCTTGGGCCGGGCGGTTATAACGCCATGCGTGGGCATGGCGGTATAACGACGCGAGTGATTGAAGGGGGCGAGGTGGCAATTGGCGACAGCGTTCTGGCCTGCCTCTGAGCCATTTATGGTTACTACTCCACCGTGATGGTGATCTTCTCGGACATCACAGGCGGCTGATGAGGTACGTGCAGGTGGTCCCCCACCAGTAACTGCAAGGTGTGTTCGCCCGGTGACAGCTCCAGGGACGTCTGGGTTTGTCCGCCACCAAAATGAATATGACGATCATCGGACGGAACCGGTTGGTCCATCGCCGGCATATCGTCTACATCCACAAGCAGGTGATGGTGGCCGGTGCCCTTACGTTCCACGCCCGCTGGCGCCACACCCAGCCCATCCAGACCGAATCTCACGGTGACTGGAGAACTCACGGTCTGGCCATCAGTTGGTGTAATAAAATACACCGACGCGCCTTCAGGGGCGGGTGTCGCTCCATGGACCCCGGCAACCATTGAGAAGGCAAGAACCGAACCAAGCAATAAACGTTGTGTGCTGCTGATCATGCTCATGACTCATTCCTTGAACGCGGGATTGACTGTTCAATGGTAGGACAGATTCTCGCATCTTGCCGAATATCGATACTGCCTTGTACAAGCTGCATCTACGGAGCTAGCCGAGCGTCCATACTGTTCTGCGCCAGCCGGCGGGCCTGCTCTTCTGTCATCCCCAGGCCATCACGCAGAGCCACGAAGTTTTCCAGCACATAACCGTCGAAATAGGACGGGTCGTCCGAGTTCACGGTAACCTTCAAACCCTGCTCCAACAGGTCCAGAATGTTGTGGTGGGTCATGTCCTGAAACACACGCAGCTTGATGTTCGACAACGGGCAAACCGTTAACGGGATCTGCTCATCCGCCAGTCGGTCCAACAACTTCGGATCTTCCGCGGCACGGACCCCATGGTCAATACGGTTTACCTTGAGCAGATCCAGGGCCTGCCAGATGTACTCAGGCGGCCCCTCTTCGCCGGCATGGGCAACCGCCAGGAAGCCCTCAGCCCTCGCTTTGGCGAACACCCGCTCAAACTTGCTGGGTGGATGGCCCTGTTCGGCACTGTCCAGCCCCACCGCAAAAAACTGATCACGAAATGGCATCGCCTGTTCAAGTGTCCGGAAGGCGTCATCTTCAGACAGGTGCCGCAGGAAACTGAGAATCAGCCCACCGGTAATGCCCAACTGCTCGCGCCCATCGCGCATGGCACCGCTGATGCCGTTGATGGCCACTTCAAAGGGAATCCCGCGCTCGGTATGGGTTTGCGGATCGTAGAAAGGTTCAACGTGGACAACGCCCTGCGCCTGACACTTCTGCAGATACGCCCAGGTGAGATCGTAGAAATCCTGCTCCGTGCGCAGCACATTGGCACCCTGGTAATAAAGATCCAGGAATTCCTGCAGGTTATTGAAGGAATAGGCCTGTCGCAGCACGTCAACGTCGCTCCACGGCAATTCAATGCCGTTGCGCCGAGCCAGTGCAAACATCAGTTCAGGCTCAAGCGCCCCTTCCAGGTGTAGGTGTAACTCCGCTTTGGGTAGGGTTTTCAGCCAGGCTTCGTTCATCACACTCTCCGGGATGATTTATCGTGTATCAACAAATCATCCCGGAAAGCCATGAGTTCTTGCAAATCCCCGTGCGATTCGCAAAGAAATAAGACGACAGGACGTCAGCATGAGGCGTTATCAGCTACCAGATAGGCCTACAGATACCGCCCGCCCGCACCAATCACCACGACAATCAGCCCAAGAATCAGGTTGGTGCCCACCAGCTTGCGGATCTGTCCCACCTGGCGCCCGCCTTCCTGTGGATCCTGATTGGCAACGGCCTGCTTCAACCGCCGGAAAGGTGCAAAATAGACGTGACAATAGAGCAGCATCATCACAATCCCCAGCCCCTGCATCACATGGACATGCCAGCCGGCACCCGCCATGCCACCGAATACGCTGAAGACCATCCAGTAACCGGTCACCAGCAACAGTATGATCGCCAGCCATACCCAGCGGAAAAACCGGGACAGGGTGTGACACCAAAGCGTACCCCGCTGCGATGCATCAATGACCTCCACCACTGCTGGCCGCATGGCCATATAGGCGAAAAACATACCGCCGACCCAAATCACGGCAGAGAGAACATGCAATGCGATAGCCAGACCCATAAAGCGACTCCCGGATAAGAAATGTGTGACGAGCATAAGCCTCACCCGCCACAAAACCAACTCTCTTGACCGGATTCCCGGCTAAACCCGCCAGGGTGGGACGCTATTACGGCATCGGCGAGCAACTGGCACTGGGCAATTGGTCAATCCAACTGCGAATCAGTTGAGCACCCTCCTGATGCGTTGTGCTACGGCCCAGCTCGGGCATCTTGTGCCGGCTGTCTGTCGTTTCGATGCGGAACAGCAGGTAGGACTCATCCGCGTTGCCTGGAATCACGTCGTACGGATAGCCCTCTTTGCCGCCGGCCACCGGGTCCTTGCAGACTCCGAATTTACCCGGCGAGTCAGCGTAGACGCGGTTGTACTCCAACTGCACGCCGCTACTGCCTGCGGGGCCGGCATAGTCGGCCGGCAGGGTGAGGTCTGCCCGGTGGCAATGGGCGCAGTTGATGTCCAGGTAGGCCCTGGCCTTGTCGTTCAGTTCTGCGTCGCTCAGTGACGGGATGTGGGTTTCGTCATTGAACACCGGTGCCTGTTCCACACTGTTGAAATCCGCCGGTAACCCAGTGAGCAGTTCGCCTTCCGACCAGTATTGAAGCTGGTTGTAGACCGTGCCGTCCGGGTAGCTGAAATCCTTGTTCAGATAACGGGCCTTGGGGCCAATGGGCAGAAAAATCTGCTCACGCTGGTCATCCGGCCCCGCCAGGTCCGGCACAATGGAGTGGCAGGAGTTGCAGTCCGCAGCTTTGGGCACCGCATAATCAAAGGTGAGCGTCTGTCCCTGGTTGTTGATGGTGGTCAGGTCGGTCAGGCGTTTGCCCGCAATGGCGAGTGTCGCCTCGGACTCTGACGACCAGTAATACGGCAATGCCATCCAGCCATCGACCCGGTGGATCAACAGGCGGGTTTCGATCACCAGCTCCGCACCGTCAGGCATGGCGGTATTTTCCGGTAGGGCGAAAGTCTTGGTAATGACCGTCCCAACCGGAAAATCCAGCGCCTCTGATGGGTTGTAACCCACGGTCTTGCCTTCCGGCACAAACACAAAACGGTACTTACTGGTGTAATCGGAGAACAACGCCGTGGAGAGATCATAAGGCACCCCGCCCCGGGTCGGCCCGGCCGTTGGATCACTGGCATCGGTAAACAGATTGTAGTCGGAGAGCTTCGGGCACACCTCCGTCATCAAGGCGTCCCAGTTCACCCCATTCGTGGTTGCACTGCAGCTGCCCTCTGCTCCTGTCGGCGCACCAGCACCGGCATTCAGTGCGCTGCCAGTCGGGTTGGAGCCACTATCGTCCGACGAATCACCACCTCCTCCGCCGCCACACGCAGCCAGAAGAAAAGACGTCACCACACCCGCCGCAATCGTTCTATTACTGTGTTTCATTGGAGACTCTCCCTTACAGCGCGCAGGCCGCTTCGGCCAGATCATCCCCGGTGCAGCCGTAGATGTTGTTGCGGAAGTTCACCACCGCTGGCGCCAGTCGCGGCTGGACGCAGTTCAAGTAGGTGTTGTTGACCATTTGATCGATTAACAGGTGGGGCAGAGGATTGCCATCGCCATCAACCATGGTTACGTCGGCAGGATCATCCGGATAGACCAGTCCGGTATTCACTTCGTCATAGTCTGGCGCCGGGTTGCCATTGATGTTGCTGTTGGCACAAATCTGGTCGCCTGCGCCGTAAGGGTCGTAGTTCACCCCATCGGCCTGCGCCTCGGCGCCAACCAGGGCATTGAAGCCAGCCAACTCTCCGGCATTCGACAGCAGTTCACCGATTCCGTCATACAGAATCGCAGGAAAGGTTTGCGGCGCCCCCTTGCTGTTCATGTTCGAGGAGTAACCATCAATAACCGGCTGAAGTAGCGCACCTCGCGGGTTATCGCCGTTCCGGGCAATGGTGTTGTTATGCAGGTAGACGTTCTTCAGTGTCGGGCTCCAACCATTGCCCATGGTGGCGCCGTAGTTGGCCGGGTAACTGGCAAGGTCATCATCAACCAGCAGATAGCTGGTGATCGCGACCGCCGTGGTGTCATTGTCCGTTATCTGGTTGTTGTACATTTCCACGTCACTGGTGGCCAGCACCAGGACGCCGGTTCCCGGTGGCACCGTGCCAACCACGCCAGCGCCTACGTTATCGGCGTTGTTGTTGTAGGCCTGGTTGTTAAAAACACGAACATTGCCGCCGTAGGCCTTATCCAGCCCTGGCAAGTCGAACACCAGAATGCCACCGGAGTTTCCGAGCGCAATATTGTTGTACACATCCGCCATGGTGGAGTTTTCAATCTCAATGCCGGCCACGTTCTGTTTGGCGGTATTGTTCCGAACCACAATGTTTTCGGACTGCCCCACGTAGATGCCCGCATCCGCCGACCCGAAGGCGTAGTTGTTCTCCAGCAGCACGTTCTGGCTTTTCAGCGGGTACAGCCCGTAGGCGCCGTTGGCCGACTCCAACTCGCCTTCCCAGACCGTGGCGGTATAAGTCATATGGATGCCGTTGACGTTGGTGGCCTTGATGCCGTTCTTCGGCGCCTCGTACACACCGAAGTCCCGCACCGTAATACCGTTCCCGCCCTGGAAGCGGAACGCGTCGTCGCCATTGGACGTGCTGAAATCCAGCGCAGTTTCGTTGATGCCGTAGCCGGTGAGGGTCAACCCACTGGCACTGTTGATGACAATGCTCTCGGTCACCACAAACCGCCCTTTTGGCAGAACCACCAGGGCATCCTCCGGCAAATCGAACAACGCCACGGACAGTGCCTCGGTAATGTCGTCACCGTCTGCAGCATCCGGCGCTACAAGGATGGCGTCTTCAGGAATGGAAAAACCAGACGTGGTCATTGCAAGTTGGGCAACGACATCGGCGGACTGTCCATCGGCTCCGGCCTTGCCGTCTTCTCCATCGTCCCCATCACAACCGGCGAGTAGGAACCCACTTGAAATGGCAGTCACCAACAATAGTTTCTTGAACGTTCTGGCCTGGCGCATCGTAACCTCTGCTTGATCGTGTTGTTGTTATTCAGGCGTTCCCAAAAAGAACGCGGTGTCCCGAACGACACTAAGCAGGATGCGACACGTTGGCGAGAACAACCGATGTGCAGAAAGCCTCACGCCCTGTGCAAATTCTGCAACGGCCCGTGCACCAGGGGTTTGAGAGGAGAAAAGAAGGGCACTGTGCAAAACCTGCAATTCCGGAAATTGCAGGTTTTGATCAGCTGATGTCAGCCCCGAGGCACTGCTGACGGTACTCTGTTGGGGTGGCGTTCTGGATATCCCGAAACGCCCGGTTGAACGAGCTCAGGGTACGGTAGCCAACGTCCAGAGAGATGTTCAGCACGGGTGTGCCCGGTTCGTTCCGCAAACGTTCAGCGGCGTCGGCTACCCGGAGCTGGTTGATGTAGTCATTGAAGTTTCGATAACCCAAAGCCTGGTTAATCACCTTGCGCAAACGGTATTCAGGAATCTCAGTGGCTTCCGACAGCTTTTTGAGAGTCAGCTTCTCTGTTCGATAGAAGCCGGCATCCATGGTTCGGCAAAGCACTGAGGCGTCCTGCTCCTGTTGTGCAAAGTGTGCCTCGTTAGCCTCCTGGGGCTCTGTCTCTGGAGTTGGTCTGGGCTGTGGCTGTGGCGAGCCGGCAGGCCGATCGCTGCCCACCAGATCCATGATTCCCTCCCGCGCCGTAACCAGGCAGATCAGGGTTGCGAAAGCCGCCAGCCCCGTGATGATCCCGCGGATGTACTCATGGTAAAGCCCGAAGTTCAGGCTGACCGTCGCCACGCCTACGGCGCTGCCGACAATCAACAAAAAGGCCAGACGGGCCTTCCTGCGGGCTTCCACCAGATCGTTTCGCCAGTACCGAATCACAAAACTGAGGCCATGCAGCAGCACCACGTACTCGAAGAACTGGCCCAGCCGCCATCCGAAGAACACCGCCGGAGTCCACGCGTCACCGGGCTCTACGAAGGGCCGCGCCAACGCTGGCGCCAGAAAGCTGTATAGCGCCATCGCGCCCCACACTGACTTCAAACGCGGTCGCGGCGCAAAAATCAGCTGACACAGTAGCCAGAACAAGGCGGGCAACGCGGTTTGCAGGTCGGAAGTGATCCAGCGCCATTCGGCTGGAATCAAAGGATCGACCAGGAACGCCACAGACCCAACAATCACCAGCAGGAACAACTGGCCAACCAGCAAATGCCGGAAGTCTCGCAACGTAATCACAAACAGGGGCAACAGGCAGCCAAGCCCGAAGCCGGTTAGCAACATCACTGTTTTTACCTTCTTGTTGTTATCTTAACGCTTGATAACGGATGTTAGCCGAAGTGTTGAACGTTTTGATAGCAACTCACTTTTCAAAACGACTCGCGCATGATGTTTTCAATGGTTGGCCTTGGCAACACAACGGGGTTGGCCTTCATGGAAGAAGAGCTTGCAGCCGACTGTGAAGCGGCAATAATGTGCTCTTCCGTCACTCCAATGGATGCCAGCCCGGGCAAGCCACTTTGACAGATCCATTCACGAAAACGTGGTAGCGCCTGATCCGCGGACGCCTCAAATATGTCTGCAATCCAGCCAACTACCCGATCAATACGAGCCTTATGCTCCGCCTCAACCACGCTATCGCGGTTGGCGGCTATACCTGCCGGCAACAAGGCACCACAGAGGGCACCATGGGGCGCACCAGATAATCCTCCCAACGGACCGGCAATGCCATGAACGACACCCAGTCCCGAGTTTGCAAGTGCAAGCCCACCAAACAGACTCACTTGAGCCATGGCGTCACGCGCCTCTTCAGACTCACCATCCATCAGTTGTTTTAACGCGGCCAGGCCTTTGGGGATTGCCTCTTTGCACAACATGTCGGTGAACAGATTGGAGCGTGATGAGAGATACGGCTCGATGACCTGGGTAATGGCATCCAGCCCTGAGTGCAAGGTAACACCCCGGGGACAATGGTCGGTCAGCGCAGGATCTATCAGGGCAAGGTCAGGGAGCAACTGGTTATCCCGCAGACTCACCTTCCGCTGAGCTTCCGGAATATCAATAACCGCGTTTCGGGTCGCCTCTGCCCCCGTTCCCGAAGTGGTTGGAATCAGGATCAAGGGCAGGCGCTGGGTGGATAACGGCAGCCCCTCTCCGACCACCTCCAGGTGGCTCATCAACTCAGTCTGGCTGGACAGCATCGCAGCCAGTACCTTCGCTGAATCCATGACAGAACCACCACCAATGCCGATGACCAGATCGACACCCAATGCTTTGCCTTGCCGAATGGCAGCATTCAATGTCTGTAAATCTGGTTCCTTATGCACAGACATCGTTTGGACAATATCAACGGCATTCAGTGACTCGAATACCCTGGCAAGTCGATCAGGATGGCGACCATGAACGATCAGTACTCGCTTACCCAGCCTTGTCACCCGGTCGCTCAGCTGGGCTATCTGTCCTCTCCCGAAGACAATGTCGGTCGGAGTTACCAGGCTAAAAGTGTCGGGCATAGAGAAGATCGTCCTCGATATGGATGATGTTCAATTGAACACTAATTACGGTGTCGATCCAAGTGTTCCGATGCCTCTCACCTTGTCTAATGCTCATTTACTGTTATGCTGAATGTTCAATTGAACATCTGATAATAACAAGCTGAGTGAGCTGGTCCTTCCCGGATGTTCAATGCGAGGCAGAGAAACCTCAGGCATGGACCGCTCCACATGGAGAAAAAGAATGAACCTGTCTAAGAAAGTGTTTCCCGGTATTCTCCCGTCGGTGACTCTGGCGGCATCCGCCTTGCTGGTCGGCTTCAGCGGTCAGGCATTTGCGGATTGCGAACGAGGCTCGCTAGACGCCAAGTACTGCGACGAAAACGGCGATATGGTTGCTGACCTGCCAGCGGACAAATCAGAGTGGGTGAATCCCGACACTCTGATCTTTGCCTACACGCCGGTCGAAGACCCCGCCATCTATTCCGACATCTGGCAGCCCTTCATCGATCATCTGTCTGAAGTGACAGGCAAGGATGTTCGCTTCTTCGCCGTGCAATCCAACGCCGCGCAAGTGGAAGCCATGCGCAGCGGCCGTTTGCATGTGGCGGGCTTTTCTACCGGCCCGACGCCTTTCGCGGTAAATCTCGCCGGTGCGGTGCCCTTCGCCTTGATGGGCTCAGACTCCGGGCAGTTCGGCTACTCGCTTCAGGTCTACACCCACGTCGATTCCGACATCCATGAAATAACCGACCTGAAAGGTAAGCGCGTCGCACACACCTCCCCTACCTCGAACTCCGGTAACCAGGCCCCCCGTGCCCTGTTCCCGGAAATGGGCGTGGTACCAGGTGACGACTATGAAATCACCTTCTCCGGCAGCCATGACCAGTCCATGCTCGGCGTGGTGGCCAAGGATTACGACGCGGCTCCTGTGGCCTCGGAAGTGGTTGAGCGTATGGCCGCGCGAGGGCTTTACGACGAGGAAGATGTGCGTCTGGTGTGGGAGTCCGACCGGTTCCCGACAACCTCCTATAACCACGCCCACAACCTGCATCCCGAGCTGGTCGAGAAAATTCGTGAAGCCTTTTACAGCTTCAAGTTTTCCGGCACCGAGCTGGGCGAAGAGTTTGAGGGCGTCGAAACCTTCATCCCCATCAACTACAAGGACAACTGGCGCGTAATTCGCACCATCCAGGCGTCCAACGGCGTTCAGTACACGCCCGACAATCTGAAATAAGAGCAACAGGCGCTTCCGGCCAATGGCCGGAAGCTCTGGCCGGAGTGAATTCATGATAGAAATTACCAACCTGGTAAAGCGATACGGGCACAATGAGCCGGTGCTAAAAGGCCTGGATCTTGAGGTTGACGGCAGCAGCGTCGTTTCCATCGTCGGCGCCTCTGGAGCGGGGAAAAGCACACTGCTGCGCTGCATCAACCGGCTGGTTGAGCCCACATCGGGTTCGATCAAGTTGAATGGCCACCAACTGGTCAATCTTCGCGGCAGCGAATTGCGACATTCCCGCCGGCGTATCGGCATGGTTTTTCAGGGATTTAACCTGATTGATCGCTTGACGGTCATGGAAAACGTGCTGTCTGGACGCTTGGGCTATGTGTCACTGTTCCAGGCCCTGACCCGCCGCTTCCCTCAATCGGATATCGATCGCGCCTTCCACCTGATGGAGCGCGTGGGTATCGCCCACTACGCCAATAATCGAGCCGACCAGTTGTCCGGGGGTGAACGGCAACGGGTAGCCGTAGTGCGGGCACTGATGCAGGAGCCGGAGATTCTGCTGGCGGATGAGCCAACCGCGTCGCTGGACCCCAAAACCTCTCAGCAGATCATGAGCCTGCTCCAAACCCTGGCCAGCGAAATGTCGCTGCCGGTGCTGATCAACATCCACAACGTCACTCAGGCGCGGATGTACACGGATCGCATTGTGGGTATGCGTCACGGTCAGATGATTTTTGACGGCTCTCCCAAGGACTTCAACCAGGATGCGCTGGATGCCATTTACGGCGGCATTGAGTCCCCGGACGAGGATGCGGCTGAGGCCGGCGCCCAAACCCAGGAGGCGACCGTATGACCACCGGCAGAACTGCAACCGACATGACGTCGGGCAGGGTCTGGAAGAAGCCCCCGTTCATAGCCAACCCCTGGCTCCGCTATGGCTTGATCGCCGTTACCCTGACCTATCTCTACTGGGCTTTCTCCACGCTGCCGTTTGATTGGGCGCGAATTTCCGAGGGCCTGCCCCGAGCCGCCAAAATATTCGGTGGAGCCTTTCCTCCCAGCTTTGAGCGTGCCGGACTCTTGTGGACCGGCTTCAAGGAAAGCTTCCAGATTGCATTCCTGGCAACCCTGCTTGGGGTGTTTCTGTCGATACCTATTGCGGTGATGGCTGCCAAAAACGTGGCTCCGAAGCCAGTCTATCTAGTGGGGCGCGCTATCATCATTATCTCCCGCAGCTTCCACCCGGTCATCGTGGCCATCCTGTTTGTGGCGGCCGTCGGGTTTGGCCCCATGGCAGGCATTCTGACCCTGACACTCTATTCCATCGGGTTCGTGGCCAAACTGTTGGCCGAAGAAATCGAAGAAATCGACTGGGGCCAGGTGGAAGCCATGCGCTCCGTCGGCGCAGGGTATCTGAAGATGCTGATCTACGGCGTGTTTCCGCAGATCATGCCACGCCAGATTGGGCTATCCATGTACCAGCTCGACAGCAACCTGCGCGCTTCCGCGGTGGTTGGCATTGTCGGAGCAGGCGGTATTGGCGGCACACTGATGAATGCGTTCGGACGTTACGATTACGACTTCGCCTTTGCCATTCTGCTGATGATTATTGGCATCATTCTGGTCAGCGAAGGCATAAGCGGATGGGTGAGGAAAAAAGTATGGTAGATCACGCTGCGAAACTGACTGACCGTGTTTGGTCCCGCTACGACCGGAAAGAACAGTGGACCCGCTATGGGATCTACCTGGTAACCCTGATTGCGATTGTCTGGGCGGTGCGTGACATCGACATTTTCTGGCCCTGGGTGTGGGACGCCCCCAACCAGATCCAGAACCTGGGTGCACGCATGTGGCCACCGGAGTTCAGCACCTGGAATGCCATCTTCGCGGCCATGCTGGAAACCGTACACATTGCCACCCTGTCTACCATGCTCACGATATTCATTGCCCTGCCGGTGTCCTATATCGCCGCGCAGAACACCACGCCGAACAAGGCCACCCTGTGGCTCGGTCGGTTTATTCTTGTGTCCAGCCGCTCAGTAAACACCATCATCTGGGCCCTGCTGTTCGTCGCCATTTTCGGCCCCGGGGTACTTGCGGGCATTCTGGCGGTTATGTTCCGGTCAATCGGTTTCATTGGTAAACTGATGGGCGAGGCTATCGAGGAGATCGATCGCCGCCCCGTCGAAGCTATGCAGGCAACCGGCGCCAGCAAAATGAAAGTAGTGCTGTACGCGATCGTGCCGCAGGTAATGCCAGCCTTTTTTGCCATCATCATCCTGCGCTGGGATATCAACATCCGTGAATCCACCGTGCTTGGTTTGGTGGGCGCCGGTGGCATCGGAGTGCTGCTGCAAGGGTCTATCGACCTGTTTGCCTGGCAGACGGTGGCCACGATTCTGCTCGCTATTGTGGTGTTGGTAATTCTGGGCGAAGCACTAACCAGCGCCTTGCGCAAGAAAGTTATCTGACGCGGAAAACCCAGTCCATGACAAACAGCTTTAACTTTGGCCAAGCGGACGTATTGTTCACCGACGTGGACGATACCCTGACCACCGATGGTCAATTGCTGCCAGAAACCTATCTGGCCCTTTGTCGGCTGGCAGCGGCTGGTATTCGCGTGATTCCGGTGACCGGGGGTTGCGCCGGCTGGTGCGACCAGATCATCAGAACGTGGCCGGTCACTGCCGTAATTGGTGAAGGCGGCGCCTTCTACGCCGAGCGGACCGCCCCCCAGACGGTCCGCTGGCACTACTGGAACGACGCAGCCGGCCATAAGCGCGACCAAGAGGCCATACTGACTGCAGTCGCCGCACTGGATCTGGACTTCGAGCCACAACTCGCCAGCGACCAGGCCTTCCGCTATGTCGATGTAGCGGTCGACTACAACCAGCAGCAGTCTTTAAGCTCAGAGCAAGTAGCGGTTCTTCATAATGCTCTGGTTGGCCGGGGCTTCAACGTTCGGCAAAGCTCGATCCACCTCAACGTCTGGCTCGGCGATTTTGACAAGTCCACGATGGCCGTGCGTGTAGGGCAGGAAGTGTTGGGACTGGATCGTCAGGCGTTGCAGCAGCGCGCGGTTTTCATCGGCGATGCACCCAATGATGAAAGCATGTTTCGATGTTTTCCATTAAGTGTTGGCGTGGCAAACATTCGCAAGCATCTGCCCGGGATGACCCATCGGCCGGCCGCCGTTGTCAGCCAGCGTTCCGGGCTGGGCTTCGCGGAGATGGCCGAAAACTGGCTGAGGCAACGGACCGAATCCGACCTGCCTCAGGCCGAAACACATCCTGTGTGATCAAGCCAGGGGTAATGGACCGAGTATCTAATCTGATGGGCGCCAAAGATCGGCAAAAAAGCATTCTGGATTGGGTGAACGAGCAGAAGCATGTCGAGGTTGAAGACATTGCCCAACGCTTTGGAGTCACCACCCAAACCATTCGCCGAGACATCAACAAACTGTGCGAACAGGGTGTGCTACGTCGTCGTTATGGCGGCGTCAGCCTACCGGCCAGTGCCACGGTTTCTCCCGTTGAAAACGCGCGGATCCATCATCATGTCACCAAGCAGCAGATGGCTCAGCGGGTTGCAATGGATATTCCTGAAGGCGCCACCGTCAGCCTGGGCGTCGGCAGCACCATCGAACTGGTGGCGAAAGCGCTGATTCATCATCAGTCACTGCGCATCCTGACCAACAATCTCAGTGTAGCCTCTGCGCTTTCCGGCAATTCCGGCATCGAAGTCATCGTTTCCGGTGGGCAATACCGGCACAATCACCATGATGTGGTCGGGCCGGAAGTGACCGGATTTTTCAGCTCCTTCATCACCGACTTTGGCATCATCAGCACCGGTAGCATGGACCCACAGCATGGCCTGATGGATTTTGATATCCGCGAGGCCGAAGTCAGCCGGGCCATCATTTCCAACACCCGGTCACGCTTGCTGGTGGCCAACCATAGCAAATGGACCCAAAGCTCTCATTGTAAAGTCGCCTCATTCAAGTATGTGGATCGCTTCTACACCGACTTCATTAGTGCCGGAAAACAGATAGGCCTGCCTGCGTCGCTTGAAATCATCGAGTGCGTTGGAGCTTAACGAGTCCGAACGTTCGCAAGGCGGTGCAGTGAATATCTCCTACTTAACCCTGCCAGATTCCCAGCATTGCGCCTGCACCCAGAACGAGCGCCCCGCCGACTTCCCCGACGATCAGCAACAGCATGAAGAACCCGGTCACCCAGGACGGCAACTGCCGCTTACCCAGGCGGTGGGGCCGGCGCAATTGGTTGTCTGTATCCTGAAGCAGGCCGTGAATCACATAGGTACCAATTGCAAAAGCGAAGAACACCAGTGCAGCCACGGCGGCAGTCGTGTTAACCCAATCAGCCAGCACACTATGAGCGCTGAACGCCGCCAGCAGCAGCGCCGCAAAGCTGTAGAGCAGCGAACTGCGGTGAGCGATATCCACATATACCGGCGAGGTAGCGTCCTCACTCCGCGCCATATGCCGGTATTTCCAAATGCCGGTAAGCAGGCCTGTCATAAAAAACAGGAAAGCCGCTGAAAGGCAGATTTTTTCAGCCAGAGACATGCCGTCGCTCCGTGGTTATTATTAACAGGCTGAATTATGCCACTGGAAAGACGGTGCGGTAGGATAAAACAGGAAACACCTATCTTTCGGCCTTTGATGACCAGTTGATTCCCCATGACACGACCCAAACGCATCTACCTCGCCGGCCCGGAAGTCTTTTCCCCGGCAGCAGCCCGCTTCAGCTTTGCCAGAAAGCCTTGCTACGCTCATCCATTGGGAAAAAATGCTCGATCCGCAAGTTCTGTGCGGTGACATCCAAAGGCGTGCCTATCGTTGCAATGGTCGAAAAGATTCTAAGCTGCTGATCTCCCAGGTTCAGGGTAAAAGGAATCGCCGGGTAGTCGAGATGTTCCACCACGTGGCTTTTCCAGTTCTGTGGAACACCGGGCAGAGTCAAGGCATGCTCCAGCAATCGGTTGGGCTGGTCCCGGAAGGGGCCGGCTAGATGCTCATGGTAGACCCGCTGCAGCATGTGGCATGCGATGTTTCCCCAATCTCCCACAAAGGGTTTCATGCCCTCGTTGTCCAACAGCGATAGCAGAAAGTTCGGCCTTGCGGGAAAGTGAGCACCCAGTTCCACCATTCTTACCATCATCGCCTGCATGGCCGTGTTAGCCATCACCAGATAGTACTCGTGATCAAAGACAACCGCCGGGTACGGCAGGTGCGCCTGCAAGAGGTGATCAAGCGCTTCTTTGATCATTGCCATGCCTGGCGCGTTCAAATCCTGATCGCTGTAAACCTGGCTGTAACCCGCCGCAGACAGCAGGCGGTTGGTCGCCGCCAGATCCGTCTGAAGCATCTGCGCCAAATGCAGAACCATGCCCTTACTGGGCTGGCTTCGGCCCGTTTCCAGAAAGCTGATGTGCTTCGCCGATACTTCGCATTCCAGGGCGAAATCCATCTGGCTCAACCGTTTACCCTGCCGCATTTCTCTAAAAAGCGTACCGAAGGCGCTCATGGTAGTTCCTGTGAATATTCGAGTGTTCAGCGATTATCTTCCTCAAGGGTGTGCTGCACCATTACCTCACAGGTAATTGTGCCCATCACCGCCCAGGTAGATGCTTTGTAGCGTAGTCCAACACATTGTGAAACCCGATTGAGGTGATCCTATGAAAAACTTCGTCCGTCAATTCAGCGTAAAACAGATCGTCCTGAGCGATGTTTTCCTCTCTACGCCACTGGCATTGGCACTGATCCTGGCCGCAGAGCCGATCGCCGAGCTAGCGGGAGGGCCAGGTGCAGCCTTCTATCTGGTGGTGGGCATAGTGATGCTGCTCTGGTGCGTTGATATGGCCGCTATGGCCATGAACGCACGGTGGCTGGAGAAATACTTCAACCTGATGATGGTTGTGGATGTTAGCTGGGCCCTGCTGTCTTTCGCCCTGATGCTGTGGTTTGCGGAGAGCCTGCAGGCGTTGGGCTGGGTGCTGTTCGCAGTGAACATTCTTGTTCCACTGGACATGGCGTGGATGAAACGGGTTGCTGGCAGTAAACCTCTTGAACCTGCATTCAGCTAGCCTTCGAAACACCGGGTAGCGGCAACTCCTGTCGCTACCCGCCTGCTCAGAAGTAGCCCAATAGCCTGCCAATAGTCAGCGCACTCATCCAGAACACCAGAGACATCAAGGCACCTGCCCTCAAGGGCAAAGGCATGGAAGCACTCATTGGGAGGCTCCGTATATCCCGGCGCTTTAACACCCGAGCAAGTAGCAACGCGTTCGACAATCCCAACAGGACAACCACCATCTTGACCCGGAACAATATCGACCCGGCGTAGTCCACCGCCGCTGTGGCGAATAGAAGCGAGCCACAGACCACCGCTAACCCCAAACCAAACGCGGAGGTGACTCGAAGCACATCGACAAACACCATCACAGGGTAGCGGCGCCAGAGCCCCAGCAAACGCAGATCCAGCGGCACAATTCCACCAATCAGCAGGGCAACACCAAGAATATGCCCGGCGTTGATCAGCGGGTATGCGAGGGTGGAATTGCGCAGCGCCGATACAAAGGCCAGGTTTTCAACAAAGACCAGCGCCGGCTCAATCATTCCCAGGCTCAGGAATCACGACCGGGATACAAGTCGTAGTTCGTCCCATCGATGACAATCCGCTCGGCCTTGACCAACCGTTCGCCCTCTTTGGCGGAACGGTGACCGTGCACGGTCATTTCCCGGCCGACGCTCAAAATCTCTTTACTGAGCCCGACACGGTCGTTACGCCAGGGTTGGCCGACTTCCACAACCCATGCCTCGCCATCAACGTCTATCGTGACCTCGCCATGGGGATTACCAAGGCGCATTGACTGGATGGTACCGGTGATTTCAAATTCCTCGTCCGTGGCCCAGGCCCAACCGTGATGAGCATGAGCGGCAGAGGCAGCGAGAACAGCAACAAGAAACGCAAAACCGAGCAGGTGGGTAAAACGAAGGTGAGGCATAGTGAGTCCTCTCATTGCGGGTTTTCAAAGATGAAGAGCAACGACCGACGGTTAAAACCGGATGATGTCGTTACCCTGTTCGTGCAGCCAACGCCGCCAGTCCAAATCCAACATACTGACTCCGCCGATGTAATTATCATCCACCAGGTAGTATGCGAGAGTGCGATCACCCCGGTTGAAGTTGTGCATCAGCCGCACCACGAAGTTGCGGCGGGTCGGTTTGGAGAGCAGGAAACTCAGGAATTGACCGGACTGAGCCCTCAAACTCCCATGCCCCGACAGCTCTGAATGGCGCCACTTATAACTGGATAATTTCAGAAACTGTGAAATGCCCGTTAAACGGCCCTGTTCACGGGCCTGAGCAACCACCCAACTGTTTTCCTGATGACGTTCAAAGTACAGGCCCGATTCATCACGTTCCAGCATTTCCATCTGCTCGGCAAGCCCCTCATTCAACCAGAGCGGCGCATAAGGAACGATGGTATCGACAACCGCGTGGCTCACCTCATGCTTGATCGTTTCAAAGGTGCGGCTTCTGTTTTCCTGCACATAGACGACTATCTGGTGTTCGGAAGGTATATACAGGCCGTATGAAGCAACCGCCAGACCTTTATTCCTGCGAACAAGGTAATTCCGGTATTCAGCCTTATCCTTGAACATCACTATATTGACCGGAACCGTCCTGTACATATCAAAGGACATCACACGGTCAAAGAACTCGTAGACGTTGTTCACACCATCAACAATCTGCTGATTTTCCTCTTCACTCAGCTCCACATCGACGGCTTTAATCTTGATATCAAAACGCGACCATTTCGACGCGCCAGGCTTCACGTTGACAACTTCCTGCTCAACGCGATGGTCTTCCCGATCGCTGAAATGAATCTTCCCGTCTTCATCCACCCATTTATAAATCTTTGCATGACCAGAGACTGCAAAGATCATAGAGAGTAGAAAAACAAGGACTGGGTTTACGACTTTCATTAACGCTTTAATCCCTGCGCTTCAGAACCAGATCTGCCCCGGTGACTATTTCACGCTAATCTGCTTCGGGCCCGCTGAGGTTTCTTGGCCACTCTTACCCTTACCTACGTACTCAACGGCCCCACCAGCCTTTAAAAAAGCTGCCGTCTGCTCTTCAATGGTGGCAGAGGTTAATGTCACTTTCTCGGGCTTCTTGCTCATGGTGTTCTCCACGTTAACTGTTGGCTTATCCAACAACTAAACACCCATGATATATGAAATAGGAAAAAAGTGTTTGGATGTACTTCAGCGCCGGTAACGTGCCGCGATGAAGCGGTCCATTGAACACCAACCCGGCCCGTAAGCCATCAGATAAAGCAGCACCGCCGCCCATACCCCGTGCGTTGGCCAGGCACCGGGATAGACGAATATCTGGATGGTAAGCGTCATCACCAGCAGGGCCATCGCCGAGAATCGGGTGGCCAGCCCCAACAAGAGCAGAATCGGAAACAGATGCTCGGCGAACGCCGCCATCAAGGCCGCCAGCTCGGGGGCGATCAATGGCAGACTGTACTCCTCCTTGAACAGAAAGAGCGCGCTGTCCGACAACCGTGGTACCCCCAGGCTGAACTCACCGGAGACAATGTCGATGGCCAGCCCTTCAATTTTGGTCTGGCCTGATTTCCAGAACACGCCGGCAATCGAAAAGCGGGCGATCATAGCGATCAGGGTGTCCGGAATGCGTCCGAAAAGAGTGTTTGCCTGCTTGATCAGGCCTGGCAGGACACCCGTGCCGGTTGAGGTTTGAGCAGCGGTTTCAGTCGAGTTGTCCATGTTCATCTCCGGGGTAAAGGGAGGTAATGATCTGCCAGCGCAGCAAAAGGGTCAGCGCTGCAACAAGATCAAAACCGGGCTCGCATGCCTTGGCGTCCTGTTCAGCCTGCGACAACGTTTCCTTCTGTATCAGTCGATCCATAAAAACGCCGGTGGCCTCTGCGATATCGATGCACTGGACTTCCAGCCCGGAACGCAGCACCAATACGGTTTCTGGTTGCAGAGGGTCAACACGGGCCAGTCCAGGGTCTGCCTGCTGGTGCGCGGCCCACAACGAAAACACGGCGAACCGTGATTGCAGCACTGCCACCGAGGGATGGATATCCATGCGAAGCCCGGGTAGCCGAGGGGGAGCAGACAGCACTCCGGTTATGTCCTCCGTGCCAAGCGGCTCAACATCGGCAGAATGGAATGCGTCGAGTCGTAGTCTTTCGAGTCGGGCCACGTCGGCCAGATAGGGTACTGATGATGCCGGGCTAAAGGTGTCGATAAAGGCCGGAAATTCGCGCCCGTAGAAGGTCAGGATTTGCGAACGCGGTGGTTGCGCCACCACAAACACCCTGGCCATGGCGCGGAAGAAGGCTTCGCCAACCAGTTGTTGGCACACAGGAAACGTGGCAGCGAGTGCATCAATCAGTGATACCACGATGTTGTTGCGATACACCGCAAAGCGCTGGTTCGGATCGGAACCGTTCCACGCCCGTAACCCGTCCGGGCAGGGTTGCGCCGGATCAAGCAATGCGCTGGCGAATACTGTCTGCTCACTCACGTTGGCCTCCTGCTTCAACAAGGTACGAGTCGGCGAGATTGACCTCGGCCAGCAAAACGTCAAATGGCGGAATGTCGTTATCGCGTTCGATCAGCGTGGCAGTCGGCCCCATTTGCTCAAGTACTTCGGTATAGAGTGCCCACACGTCTTGCGCAACGGGTGCGCTATGGCTGTCTATAAGCAGCGGGTCGCCGTTGGCATCGGCCTGGGAGGCAAAACCACCAAGGTGAATCTGCTCCGCCCGGTCAAGCGGTAATGCACGGATATAAGCCCCGGGCTCGCGGTGATGGTTGATGCACGAAACATAGGCGTTGTTGACGTCGAGCAGCAGGCCACAGCCCGTGCGGCGTATTACTTCGCTGATGAAGTCGGTCTCCGACAGGGTCGAGGTCGAGAACTCCAGATAGGTCGCCGGGTTCTCCAGCAACATGCGGCAACCCAGATGCGTCTGCACCTGATCGATGTGGTCACACACACGGTTCAGGGTGGTGGCCGTGTATGGCAGCGGCAACAGATCATTGAGAAAGAAGTCACCATGACTCGACCAGGCCAGGTGCTCAGAAAAAACCTGCGGCGCATAACGGTCAATCAGCACCGCCAGCGCATCAAGATGTGTTTTGTCCAGGGGAGCGTCGGCTCCGATCGAGAGCCCTACCCCATGCAATGACAACGGGTAGTGCTCACGAATTTTCCCCAGATAATGGTGCATAGGGCCACCCGAAACCATGTAGTTCTCGGCATGAACCTCAAAGAAACCAATGTCTGGGCCCGATTCCAGAATGTTCCGAAAGTGCTCTGGTTTCAGGCCCAAGCCTGCCCGTGAGGGCAGCATTGCTACTTCTCCTCGAAGGCTTCGAGTTGTCCGAAGCCTGTGGGTGAAGTCGGGGATGCGGTCTCCTCGCAAGTGCCTTTCGGAACCAGCGTCCAGACATTCCCTTGATAATCGATAGTGGACGTGCCCGCACAGGTAGTGCCCGGCCCGGCGGCGCAGTCGTTCTTACCGGCGAGCGAAACTCCATAGCACTTTTCCATGCCCTCCGCGTGGGCAACGTCCGGAACGGCAGCGATGGAGATCGCAGAACCCAGGGCGAGTGCCATGGCAGCAGCGGTCATGGTGCGGGTGGTGTTGGTTTCGGTGATCTCGGACTGTGAGATTTTGGATTTGGACATGTCAGACTCCTGAATTTTACGGTCGGCCAAAGCACGCCGATAAGGGTTACGGTGTCACTCAAACAGGCCCCGGCTTGACCTCCGACAACAGCCCATCCGCCAGCCAACGCGCCAGCCAGGTGCCAATCGACGCGTCAATACTGGTATTCGGATAGCCTTCTGCGAGTTGCTCACACACTTGTGCAAAACTGAGCCCCTCAAGCAGGCCCTTAAGTGCGGCATACTCATCCGACTCAAGTGTGCGAAAGTAGCTTCGCTGGTCGCTGCGCCAGAACAGGTGCCCTACCGGCTCGTTCAGCTTTTCGGCGACGGGCGGTGTTTGTTTCTGATCCAGCGCATGCCAGATTTCCAGTGCGTTCCACTCGAACTGAGCGAGCGAAACGGACGGGTGGAAGACGAATCCCAGCGATGCCCACTGCGCCTCGCCGACATTTGCCAATTGCTCACCGGTGAGAATGGCGGCATTCGGTGCATCGAAGGCGCTGTGGAGCCTCCAGTCCATGGTTGCCAGCTCGGCGATTTCCGGATCGGAAGACAAAGCTTGCTGCAAAAAGCGTGGGAAGTTGCGGCCATGGTCGCCCAGATTCGGCGAGTGCGATGGATTCGTCTCGGTGTAGCGAGTGCAAATTGCGTCGAATGCGTCGTCACCGAGATAGGCCCAAGTTTGCTCAAAAGCAGACTGGAGCGCCTCGTTCATCCGCGAGCGATAGCCAGAATGGTAGATATGCAGGCGCCGCTTACTCTGGTCAGAAGCACCGCCCGTCAGCTCGGAAAGAATGTCGTCCGAAACACCATCGCCCAAAACATAGTTTTGCAGTCCTGCTTGCAGATCGGCTAACGAACGAGGGGCGTAATCAGTCATGCGAATGCCTCCTCGCGATCCCATACAGGGGTGTGACGAGCCGCCACGGCCCTCACCCGGTCGAGTTCCACGATCAGGTCCTCCAGCGGCGGAATTGAATCGTCACGCTCGATCATCGTGCTGACCGGCCCGAAGCGACGGCATGCATAGGCGTAGAGATCAAACACTTCGTCGGGTACCGGCGCATCGTGGGTATCGATGATGACGTCACCCAGGTTTGAGTGCCCGGCCACATGAATCTGCTGGATGCGGTGCGCTGGCACGCCGTCGATGAAGTCACGCGGGTCGAAGCCGTGGTTCATACCGCTTACGTAGATGTTGTTTACATCAAGTAGCAGCAAGCAGTCGGCTTCCTCCGCAAGGGCGGTCAGAAACGCCCATTCGCTCATCTCTGAACTGGCGTAATCGATATAGCTTGAAACGTTTTCCAGCACCAGACGGCGCCCAAGCGTTTCCTGCACCTCGCGAACGCGCGCGGCAACGTGTCGCAAGGCTTCTTCGGTATAAGGTAATGGAAAAAGATCGTGCAGGTTCGTGCCGTGCACACCGGTCCAACATAAGTGATCAGAAACCCACATCGGTTGGATACGGTCCGCAAGCGCTTTCAGGCGCTGCAGATAGCCATGGTCTAAGGGAGAAACAGAACCAATCGACATCGACACACCATGCATCGCGATTGGGTAGTCGGCGCGAATCCTGTCGAGCATCGCAAGCGGTTTTCCGCCCTGGACCATGTAATTTTCGGAGATGACCTCGAGCCAATCCACCGCCTGCGGCTGGGCAAGAAAGCTGTTGTAATGACGCGGGCGCAAACCCAGCCCAAAACCCTGGAACGGCTCACGGAGACTGTTCTTCAGCCCATTCAGTTTGGCTTTGGCAGAGTGATTCATCATCCGTTAAATCTCCCGTTGAAAACCCGGGGCGCGCCGGAACGCGCCTCCGGACAAACACATTTGATCTGGCCTACTCAGCCCAGATCGCCAATCACACCACCTTCCGACAGGCAGTCGCTTGCTGACATCCCCTTGAAGCCTTGGGCCTTGCACGCGTTCTGTCCTTTACAGGCATTTTCGGTGGTTTTGCAGTCGGCCGTTCCCTTACAGGAGTTCACCCCATAGCAATGCACTTTATCGCTGCCGGAGACCGCCGCACCGCTGGAGCCGGCAGGTGGTTCAGCGGCATAGGCCATTCCTGAAGTCGCGAAGGCGGCGGCGAGAGCTGCAATGCGGGCACCGTTTAGCATCGTGTTCATATCTGTTTCCTTTTCATCTATGAGTTCGGAGCGGCAGGCAACCATTCAGCATGTGTTTCCCGCCTGAACAAATAGTGCGCTGCATGGGCCGACCAGATCATCACGGAATGATCACGAGAGTGTCACCATTGTCATAACAGGGTTCACGTCACCCGGCGTGGGAGAGAGGAGGGGGGGGAGCAAGGAGTTATCCGTTAGCTTCCCGCTTGCTGTAGAGGGGCTCCAGAACCGGCTTGAGCCCTTTTGCATCATCTATAAACAGTTGCAAATGAGGGAAAGGAATCTCAATGCCGGCGGCATCCAGCGCCTCTTTCATCTGTTCCAGAACATCAGCCATGATTCTGGGCTGCACATCCAGATTATCGGGAGTAATCCACACCTTGGCTTCAAGGTTCACTGAAGAATCGCCCAGGCTTTTAAGCAGAACACGGGGCTCCATACCAGCACCCTGTAAAACTTCAGGGTGCGTCAGCAGAACCGGCATCAGCACATCCCTCGCGGCCTTCGCGGATTCTTTGTAAGCAATGCCCACCGGGATATTCAGGCGGGTGACCCCTTCTGCGCTGTAATTGATGATGTCGGATGACGCCACACTGTCGTTTGGAATCATCGCGAAGATATTATCCCGGGTGCGCAGCCAGGTGGTGCGCAAGGCAATCTTGACCACTTTGCCGTCTTGCCCGTTGATGGTCACCCAATCACCAATGCGGAACGGCCTCTCAATCAGCAGGGTGATACCGGCAATGAAATTGGAGAGGGTTGATTGCGCCGCAAAGCCAACGGCGATACCGACGATCCCCAACCCCGCCACAATCGAAGTCACATCGAAACCGAACTGGGCGAGCACCGTCACCACAGCCAGCGCTGAGACGACCACCGAAAACAGGTTCTCGACCAGCTGACGAATCGAAGGATCCATTTTGTAGCGCACCATGCTGTCCTTGATCAGGCGTGCCAGAACCAGCCAGGCCACATAGAAACCGAGGGCCATAAAGCCCGCCCTCGCCATCGCCTTGAGAACCTCAGGAGACGTCCCGAACTGTGCAAGAATGAAGACCAGCGCCCCTAACCCGGCCAGATAACGCAGAGTGCTTCGCACCTGAATGAACAGAGGTGTTTTGGCCCGCTGCTTGCCCAAGACCAGCCGGATAGCACCTGTCACCACCAGATAGATCCCGAAAAACACCCCAAGATAGATTACAGAGACCAACAACTGGCCAAGCATCTGTACGACAAGCGCGCCCCAGTCCAAATCCTCACCTGACACGGCCAGGAAGGCATCGCCAATATTTCGCTGGAGCTGTTCAACCAGCTCGGTACCAAAGGATTCAGCCATCAGGTGTCTGCTCTTCTTTTGTTGTGGGGGCGGGCGTCACTTTATCGGATCTCTTGCTCATAATGATATGTAGGTTAACGTCAGCCTGTTTACCAATCATCAGCCATTGATCCTATCCGAAATGGTGGACCAACAGGTTCCTGGCTTCAGCCAACCGGTGGGCACGGATGTTTTCGACAGTCCAGGTTGACACAGTCCGAGGTTGGCTCAAGGATGGTTGTATGGCCAGACAAAAAAAAGCAACCGAAAACCAGAACAGCCGCGCGCCAACGGAACTTGTAAATGCATTTGACGATGCCGTTAGCCGCCTTGCTGCAATCAACGCGATCGAGGGCGTTTCGCCCGTATTCGAAGTAATTGATGCGGCAAGGCCCCTGGTGCTCAGCTCCGAAGGGCTGGACGCAATCTACGAACGCGTTCCGGCCATTGAATCCGCCGGGTTCTTTGGTGGCAGCGATTGGGACTACCCCCAGACACTGGTGCCTTCCCTGGCTGCGCGTACGGTCCGCCACGGGGAGCCCACCGCAACACTGGTCGAATGCCTGAGTCAGGTTCGCCTGTTGGCGGTCACCAAAGGCGACTACGTCCACGCTTCTATCTCGGCGGAACATGCCCATAATTTCCTCGCCCAGGTGATGGCGATGAACCTGGACCTGGTGGTCAGTGATGACCTGCAGGAGAGCGACCGGCTGCGGCCCGATCAGCTCGGCCATGCCGTGCAGAACCTGTATCACTACCTGCTCCAGCATCTGGGATATGAAAACCTGCTGGAGCACCTGGTGGCCGAAGTCTGGCGGATTCTGGAGCAGCGCCCGGTGCAGGTTGAGGGCGTCAAACACATGGTGACCCAGATTGCCGTCTGCCTGGAAAAACCCGACGCCCTGGGCGGAGAAGTCGGCGACGACGCCCTGCAACTGATCAACGCCGTATTCAGCCCCACCGAAGGTTGCCGTGAAGACCCTGGCTTTGAAGTCTATTCCGAACGACTGGCGGACATGGACGACGCCGCCCTGATGCAGGAAGCCATCGCCTTTGCCCAGGCCATGCACAACACCGGCCTGGTGTCGGCCTACATGCCGGTGTTCATACGCTACCTGCGCGGGCGCTGGAACGCCCTGATCCCCACAGCCCTCGGGTTGAGCTACACCGGTGCCGATGCATTCCACTGCTACCCTGCACTGATTCACCGCCTGATCGACGACGCCGTGTTTCCGGAAACCAGTCAATGCACTTACGGCCTGGCCATGATGCTGGAGCGGGGCATTCTTTACTCGCCACCGGTAGCGCCATCCCTGTGGCGCCAGATACGCATGACGCTCTGCGACGCCGCAGCCGAGAAGATCGCGACGGTCTTCGGCAGCAGCCGTTCCCCCGAATGTTTTTTGCTTGCCGACGTACTCAACGTGCTGGGGCGGCCACTGGGCGTGGGCCAGGGCAACTACCCGACCTGCCAGTCCACCCGCGCCCTGTCCATGTGGGCGTACAACATGCCGGCAGAACTGCTGCGCATCCTTGCCTGGGCAGCACGGGACGATGAGATCGTTATGCGCTTCGAAGGCAACAGCATTTCTTCAAAGGAGCTTGGCGCCGGACTGGCAACCGAACCGCCCGTGGATGTCGATGCCGTATCCCTGCTGACCGTGCCGCATCTGGACCGTATCTATTTTGAAATGGGGCGGCGCAGTATTGGCCGCGGAGAGGATCCCCACAAATGGGTCAACGCCGAGTTTCACGGCGACCACGTTGGCCACGGATTTCGCATCGCCGTGGACGTTTTCACCGGCGGCCTGAAAGACTTCGAAGGGTTTGTCCGGGATTTCTACGCCGCCTATCACCCGTTCTATAACGGCAACATTCCCGTGATCAATCCACAGCCGGCCGGTATCGCGGTGACCGACAGCGCCACGCGCTTTCTCGGCTGGCACGCCATCACCATCCAACGGCTCGCCATGGACCCAGACAAGACCATGCGCGTCTACTTTTTCAACCCCAACAACGACAGCGGCCAGAACTGGGGCCAGGGCGTCATCACCTCCACCCATGGCTACGGTGAACTCTTCGGCGAAGCTTCCTTACCGGTAGCCGAGTTCGTCTCCCGACTGTACGTGTTCCACTATGACCCGATAGAAAAAGGCGAGCCGGGCGACATCCCTGCCGATGAAGTCAACCGGGCCATGGACCTGGCCCGGGGCAGTTGGGCTTCGGGGCGGTAGACAACGCAATGTGCTGACCTTCCAAGAACCGCATCAGGCGCCAGCCTACGGTTTCCCAAGGCTCTGGACCACGCTCTCCAACGCCGGCCAGGTTCGCAATCTGGTAACAGTCCGCAAGTAAATCGTCCTCTCTCGAATCACATACGGCCCAAAAAGCTCGGCCGTCTCGTGCGACCCTGTTTGAAACTTGATAAGCGGAATCGGCAATGTTTCAAAAGCAAAGACTCACCCATCAGTCACGGGCTGTCATCACAGGCTCTGGAAGCGGCATCGGCAAAGCCCTCGCATTGGAGCTGGCCCGTCGCAAGGGGCTCATCGTCTGTTCGGACATCAGCCTGCAAGCGGCTGAGCAGACCGCCCGGGAGGTTCGGGCAGAAGGCGGCGAGGCCTGGGCTGTCGCCTGCGACGTTAGCGATCTGGCGCAGGTTGAGGCACTGGCCCAGCAAGCTCAGGAGCTACTGCCGCAACCCCTGAACCTGGTGATCAACAACGCCGGCATCGGTATCGGCGGCCAGAAGATCGGCGACGTCCCAATCGCGGATTGGGCCTGGACCATCAACATCAACCTGTGGGGCGTTATCCACGGCTGCCACGTGTTCACGCCGCTTTTGAAGGGCCAGCCAGCCGCCGGCATTATCAATGTTGCCTCCACTGCGGCCTTCTCCGCGGCACCGTTGATGGGGCCCTATAACGCCACCAAAGCGGCCGCCCTGGCGATTTCGGAAACATTGGCTGCGGAGCTCTCCGAAACCAACGTTCAGGTCACCGCGCTCTGCCCCACCCTGGTGAAAACCAACATTGCCGCCAATGGCCGGATCACTGGCGATTCCGGTGCCCTGTTCAACCGGTTGATGGACCGTTTCGGAATGTCAGCCGAACAGGTGGCAAGAATCACCCTCAATGGCCTGGACCGGGGCCAGCTGTATGTGATGCCGCAACTGGACGCAAAACTGATCTGGCGCCTGAAACGACTGCTGCCAGGCGGCTACGCCGTCGGCACAGGCTTGCTGAACCGTTTTGTCAGTAAGACCGGGAGCGTAACCGAAGAAGAGACAGCGAGAGGTAGACTCCATGGCTAAAATCGACCTGGACAAGATGTTGGAGAAGATCAAGAGCTCCCAGTGGTCACTGTCCGACGTGGATTGGGACGCACCGGGAGCCGAGCTGATAACCGCCGAACAGTGGCCCAAACTGAAAGCCTTCATGGCCGACCTGATGTGGATCGAACATGTAGGTGCCCGCGCTTTCGCAGCCATGGCCAAGAAAGCACCGGATGACACGCTGCGGGAAATCTACACCTATTTCCACGCCGAAGAACAGCGCCACGCCAACGCCGAAATGGCGCTGATGAAGCGCTGGGGCATGCTGGAAGAAAACGAGCTGCCCGAGCCCAACAACAACCTGCGCCTGGTGATCGAGTGGCTGGACCGCTTTGCCGACGACCAGCCCGTGTACGTGCTGGGCACCGTGGTCCCCATGCTGGAGATTGCGCTTGATGGTGCCCTCTGCAAGTTCCTGCTGGAAACCGTGGACGACCCCGTCTGCCATCAGGCCTTTGAGCTGATCAACAACGACGAGTCCCGGCACCTTGGCGTTGGCTTCACGGTGATGGAAATGCAAGGCCATGGAAAAACCTACAGGGAACTGGCGCGTATGGTGGCCCAGCTGATAGACCCCCGGCTGATCCTCGGTATCGCCTCCTACTTTCCGTTGCTGAACAAGATGCGCGACAACATCATCGAAATGGGCCTGCCGGAAGAGAAACTGTACGCAGCCATGCAGAAATTCGAAAAGATTGGTGGCCGCTCAGAAGACGGCCGGCGCAACCCCTGGTTCCAGATCATCAAATACCACGGGCGTTTCGTGGTGGATCGGGGTAACCGGTTCTACCACAAGCCGATCGACGCCCTGGTCAAAGTGACCGACGCCATCCCCCGGCGAGCCTTCCCCGCTGTACCCAGCTGGGTGCGCGAAATCACCTACCAGACGACGGCCTGACGCCATGACTGACGTACAGACGACGCCTGTGGTTACCACCGTGATCATCGGGGCCGGTTTTGCCGGCCTCGGCACCGCCATTCGCCTGCAGCAGGAAGGCATCGATGACATGGTCATACTGGAGCGGGACGAGCAGGTAGGCGGAACCTGGCGGGATAACCAATACCCCGGTGCCGCCTGCGACATCCCCTCAAACCTGTATTCCTATTCGTTTGCGCCAAACCCGGATTGGTCCCGAAGCTTCTCCGGTGCTCGCGAGATCCTGGGCTACATCCACCATCTGGTGAACCAGTTTGACCTGGCCCGATACATTCGCTTTGGCACCAACGTCACCGGCCTGAACTGGGATCAGGACAGGGGCGTATGGGAGGCCACCACCGAGGGCGGAGAAACCTACTACGCAAAAACCGTGGTGATGGCCCAGGGGCCGTTATCGAACCCGGGCTTTCCGAATATTGCAGGCATCGAAAACTTCAAAGGCAAAAAAATCCACAGTGCCCAGTGGGACCACAACTACAACCTGGAAGGCAAGCGTGTCGGGGTAATCGGTACCGGAGCCAGCGCCATCCAGATCGTGCCAAGCATCGTGGGCAAGGTCGACAAGCTGACCGTGTTCCAGCGGACACCACCCTGGGTGATGCCACGGCCAGATTTCGAAACGCCGGACTGGCAGAAGCTGGCGTTTCGAAAACTGCCCCTGAGCCAGAACGCATTGCGCAAGGCGCTCTACCTCGCCCACGAATCCATGGCTCTTGGGGTGATCTGGAACTCACCCCTCACTCGCCTGGCAGAGCGGCTGGGCAAGTGGCACCTGCGCAATCAAGTGAAGGATCGCTGGCTTCGCCGCCAGCTAACCCCGAACTACCGCCTGGGCTGCAAACGGGTATTGGTATCCAGCGACTATTACCCGGCCCTACAGCAACCCAATTGCAAGTTGATCACCTGGCCCATTGCCCGGATCGATGAAAACGGAGTGCGCACGGTTGAGGGCATCGAGCACCAGTTCGACTGCCTGATTTTTGCCACCGGTTTCAACGTCAGCAACGCCGGCACACCGTTTCCGATAACCGGTGTGGATGGCCGGCAATTGAACGAAGAATGGAAACGGGGCGCATCGGCTTACAAAAGCATCAATGTTTCCGGCTACCCGAACCTTTTCCTGACATTCGGCCCGAACTCCGGCCCCGGGCATAACTCCGCTCTGGTGTATATGGAGTCGCAGATTAACTATATTGTTAAAGCCGTGCGCACCATCACCAGCCTTGACCTGAAAGGATTGGACGTGCGCCAGAGCGCACAGGAAAGTCACAATCGTGCGATACAAAAGCGCCTGTCACGAACCAATTGGAACACCGGCTGCAAAAGCTGGTATCTCACCGAGGATGGTTTTAACGCGACCATGTATCCAGGATTTGCCACACAGTATGCGCTGCAAATGAAAGAGGTAGTTCTGAAAGACTATCGGCTTCTGCCGCATAGCTGAAGAGTCTTTCAAAATCTCCAGGGCTTCGGGGCGCATTTTACTGTGGGTATCTGCGATCACACCAATTTGCATCTACGCCCCCTTTTATCTTCAGTGATGCCCACCCGGCCCATGCGCGTGGCCGTGCGCTATCTCTTCCGCATCGGCGGCACGTACTTCGATCACTTCGATATCGAAGGTCAGGGTTTTACCGGCCATCGGGTGGTTGGTGTCGACATCGGCAAATTTGAGGCCGACCTTGGCGACGATCACATGGCGCGGGCCCTGCTCCGTTTGCACCTGGGCGATCATGCCCCGCTTCCAGCGTTTGGCCCCCATCAGATGCTTGACCGGCACGCGCTGAACGGCATCGGCCTTGCGCGGACCGTAGGCTTTTTCCGGAGTGACGGTAACGCTGAACGTATCGCCAGCCTCACGACCTTCCAGGGCTTCTTCCAGACCCTGGATAACACCGCCGTGGCCATGCAGGTAGGCATTCGGCTTGCCACCACGGGAATTCTCAACTTCGTTGCCCTGTTCATCACGGACACTGTAGTGAAACAGGACCACCTGATTCTTTTCGATTGGCATAGGATAGGTTCTCTTCGACGGTTCAAAGTACGCCATTATACCCAGTGGCGGCCTTGACTTCAGTGAAGGCAAATCAGACCTGCCTCGGTTCACTTCCATCTGATAACAAGTCGCGGAACTTTTTTCAGCAAGCTATGATCAGGTAACAACACTCTCCGTTAATTCGAAATCTGACCCACACTCTGATTTTCCTCCAACAGCAGATGAGGTTCATGAATGGTAGGCGCCAACTTGGGAGTAAAGTATCAGGAGCTCAGACAGCAGTATGCTCAAAACCTTCCAAGCCGCGCAAAGGAACTGAGAGCTTCCTGGAGCCATTTGCAACATGTCAATTGGGACAAGAAAACACTATTGCTCATGGACCGGTGCGCCCACAAGCTGTCGGGCAGCGGAACTACGTTCCAGTTTTCTGCCATCAGCGAAAGTGCACAGGTCCTCGAGAGCCAGTTGCAGCACGTGCTGAATAAACCGGTAGCAACTCCCATAGAACGTGACCAGATTGAAGCCTCGCTCCAGGCTCTGGAGCGGGCCATTGACCAGGCTATCAATACCGCCACCCCGAACGAAACGGCCCCGGCGGCTGTGACTGTCATAAACCATCACCGAATCGCCGTCATCGAGGACGATCGCAACCAGGCGGTTTTTCTGCAGGGTTGGTTGGAACAACGGGGCTTTGATGTTGACACGTTCGACACGCCAAACGCCTTTAGCCAACAAACAAACGACTACTACCACTTGATTCTTCTGGACATCAGCTTCCCCGACGGCGCTTTGGAGGGAATAACGCTTCTTGACCGCCTCAAGCACCAGGTGGATGCCTGTAGCCCGGTGATCATGATGTCAGCCCGAAATGACATCGTCGCACGTATGCGGGCTATGCGGGCCGGCGCGGATGGCTACATCACCAAACCCCTGGATATGGACGCGCTGGAGAAGCGGATCGATCAGCTACTCAGCACCAGTGTCAGGCAAAGGGTACTTTGGGTGGATGACGACAGCGACCTGCTCGCCTACTATCAAGACTTACTGTTCAATCAAGGTTACGAAGTAGAAGGCCTTTCCCAGCCCGCGAGAATTCTCGAGCGCATCGAACAGTTCCAACCTGACGCCATCGTGCTGGACCACGAAATGCCGGGCGTCCAAGGTCTGGAACTTGCCCGCGCGCTGCGCCAGGACCCAAGATATCTCACCATCCCCATCCTGTTTGTGTCAGCGTCGCAGGCAGTAGCCGACCACCTCGAGACGAACAGCATGGCGGGCAATGAGTTCTTCCAGAAACCACTCGACAATCAACGATTCTTGGCGGCGCTGCATCATCACCTGGCACAGGCTCAACGCATCTCGGCGCGCATCAACCTGGTCAGTCAACGCAAAGAACGTCAGGGCTTGCAGAACCATGACTTTTTTCTGACCGAACTGGCCTCCTCCCTCGCTTATCTTGAGGCCTCGCCTAACAACCAGGCGCGGTTTCTGGTCCAGGTGGGAATCGACCGCGAGGAGTACCTGCGCGCACAGCATGGCGCACGCGCACTGGCCAGTTTAACTGCCCGCATGGAGCACCACTTCGCGGACCAATTGGGTGCCAGGGATTCCGGCTGTCGCCTGGGCGGCGGCAGCTTCCTGTTTCAAATAACCGCGCCTGTAGCCGAGGACGCAAGTGCCTATCTGGACCAGTTTCACCAACGCCTGAACAGCCCGGCATGGTCCCTGGGTGAACCGCCGAATTCCGTTACCGTCAGTATGGGCGTATTGCCTCTTACAGAAGCGGTGAATGAAGACAAGGCCCTGATGGAAGTCGAGCAGGCTTGTTGTGAGGCCATGCAGGCGGACAACGCTCGGGTGGTCTGGCGGCGGGCGCCGGAGCGTTCCGATCATAGCAAACTGGATGATCGCATTCGGGAACTGCTAGATGCCCAGGCCTTCAAACTGCACTACCAGCCGATCGTGAATATGAACTCCGGAGATACTGTCTTTGAAGCCCTGGTACGGCTAGTGGATGAAGACGATGCCTTGTATCTGCCCGGCCAGTTCTTGCCACAGCTGACAGAGGGAAATCATGGCACCTTGCATGATCTCGATCGTTGGGTCGTGGAGCACGCGCTTGAGGGACTCTCAGAGCTTTCGGGAAAAGCCGCAGCGGGTTACTCCGTGGCGATCAAACTCGCGTCCCCCATGGCGGATGTAGCCAGAATGATGCCCTTTCTCAGCAGCGGTATGCGCAACGCGAGCATCAAAGGCAAACGCCGCATTTACCTCGCATTGTCCAGCCCAACCGTGATCAAAGACGTCGCAAAGGCCAAGCAGGTATTAAACGTGCTGCACGGCATGAACTGTGGTCTTATCATCGAGCACGTTGAGACCGGCCCGGCATCGATTGAACTGCTGAAAGAGTTGCCGACCGTGGAATTCGTGAAGCTGGCTCCAAAGTATGGCACCAGCGCCGAGCAGACGGCTGAACTGGAAAACATGCTTCGCCAGCTTACCGGGGTCTTCGGGTCGAGCCAGCCAATCGTAGCCACCCGGGTCGAAGACGCCAAGGCTCTGACGTGGTTCTGGGACCGTGGCATCCGCCATTTTCAGGGGCACTTCATCCAGGCGCCGGAAGTGGCCATGACCTTCGAGCTCTGAGCATCACGACCTTGTGCGCGCAACCAGGCGCTAACGCCCCCCGGTTCGGCAGCGTGCACTTCAGTCAATTCGATATAGAAGGTCAGGGCTTTACGGACCATCGGTTTTACACCTCATTCGCCTTACGATAGCTACCCCGATAATCAAAAATCCGCTCCTGCACCTGCCAATAATGCTTCTGCTTGCGGGCAACAACAAAATCCGGCGCTGGCAACAAGGCCTGGCTCTCAAGTACTTCCTCCGCCTTGCTGAATGTTTTCGGCGCTCGGCCGTTCGCGAAACGCCGCCCGAACAGCTTGTTGAAAACGGTGCGCTGGCCAGGCTTGCTGAAATCAAACGACTCCCTGAGTTCCTCCCCGTCCTCGCCGTGATAGGTCACTCTCAGCTTGTTTCCATCAACACTGAGTGCAATTCCAGCGCAACGGATCACCATGGCATCCTTGAGCTTCAGCGCATCTCTCAGCTGATCATCCGGGTCGATAATGGCTTTCTGGCATCGGTGACAGTTGCGGGCGGCAATATCGTTCTCGCCACCGCAGTGGGGACACTCCTTGAAGCGAAAACGGTAATAACACTGCTCAAGGCGACCTTTCTGCGAAGCAGGCTCGTCTCCGTCCACAGGCTCCAGAAGCCCCTGACAACGGCGCCCGTAGTGCTCGAGCACACGGCCTTCACTGTCTGTTTTGCCCCAGAAGATATTGGCAAAGCCACAGCCCGGGCAGAATACCTGCACCGGCTCACTGTCCGGGTTCGGTTTCGGTTCGCCCACCTCCGGATGATGCAGATTCACGTGGTTGCCCGCGTAATCAATCACCAGGCAATCCTGCTTGCCCTCGTCAAGGCGAAGACCACGGCCCACGATCTGCTGATACAGGCTGACCGACTGGGTAGGCCGAAGAATGGCAATAACGTCCACATGGGGCGCATCAAAGCCCGTGGTGAGCACGGATACGTTCACCAAGTACTTCAACTGCCGCTGTTTGAATCGTTGAATCAGCATGTCCCGATCTTTCTGATCGGTCGCGCCAGTTACCAAAGCGGTCTCATATTCAGGAAGATAACCGGTGATCTCCCTCGCATGCTCCACCGTGGCCGCAAAGATCATCACTCCCTGGCGCTCAGCGGCCAGTTCCATCACCTGCTCAATGATCGCGCGGGTCACACGCTTGTGTTTGCTCAGCAGCTGGTTGACGTCCTTCTCGGCATACTCGCCAAAGCGGTCCCGAGCCAGCGCGGAGAAATCGTATTGCGCCACTGCCGCATTCACCAACTCGGGCCGGGTGAGATACCCCCGATTGATCATATAGCTCAACGGCAGTTCGTAAATGCAGTGCTGAAAGGGCTTGTCCTGCTCGTCAACAGAGCCGCGAACAAAGCCCCGGTAGTGATAACGATAGATCCAGCCCATGGCCAGACGGTAGGGCGTAGCGGTCAGCCCGAGCACTTTGAGGACGTCATTCTGTTGCCGTAGCAACTCAATAATGCGTTGATACTGACTGGTTTCATCGCCGCTGACCCGATGACACTCATCGATGATGACCAGCGAGTATTCATCCCGGAACTGATCCAGATTCGCCGATACCGACTGCACACTGGCAAACGTCACCTGATGGTGGCTTTCCTTGCGCTTCAGCCCGGCGGAGAAGATGCCGCCGGCCAACCCATAACTCTGGTATTTGGCGTGATTTTGCTCCACAAGCTCTTTGACGTGGGTCAGCACCAGAATCTTGCGCCGGGCAAGACGGGCCAGCTCGGCAATGACCAGGCTTTTGCCGGCGCCGGTTGGCAGCACGATGACGGCAGACTCATCGGATCTGCGGAAATGATTCAGCGTGGCGTCGACGGCTTCCTGCTGGTAAGGCCGGAGCTTGAAGGGAACATTCATTTTTTGGGGCTTAATCGTTTTCAGGGTAACAAGGCGGCCATACTAGCAGACACGGCTGACGTTACCTGTGAGCCCCGATAATTCTTTCAGTACTTGCTACCGCCCAAAGAAGTAACCACTGGTAATTTATAGCCACTGGCGGCGGAAGGACTGTTTCCGAGACATCGACTCCACGGCCAGACTGGCTCGCCAGTCTGGCCGTTTCCAGAGCGGTAAGGGAGTTATGGCGTTTGCGGGACCAAGAGTTGTTTAAACTGCTGCTTCTCTGTAATCAGAGTGATGACCAGCCCCGCCACCAATGCCCAGAATGGCGCAGTGATGTTCAGAAAACTAACGCCACTCAAGGCAACCACAAAAGCGGTGAAAGCACCGAGCTGGAAGGACGCTTTTTTCTCAGTTGTGAACGCCAGTTGCAGTGACTGAAGCAGGACGTTAATCATTGCCAACCCTGCAACAGTGGCGATGAGGGCCAGGGGCACAAGCTTGATAAAGCTGATCGCATAGCTGGAAAGGATCCCGAAAGTCAGGCAAATCAGCCCACAGATTATCGAAGCCACATAGCGCTTTTCTTTCTCGCTCCCTGCTACCTCGGACGAACAGATGGCCGTCATCGGCCCGGCGATGTTGGCATTATGAGCGCCAAAAAAGCACGCGACCATGCCTCCAATTCCGGACAGCGTAGTCATGGTATTCACCGGCGGCTTGTACCCCTCGCTCATAAGCACCCCTGTCGCCTGGGCGTTTTCAGCACCAACCACCAGAACGGCAACAGGCAACGAGATGGCAATGAATGCCTCGAATGAGAACGCAGGCATATAGAAACCAGGCAGCTGAAACTGGGCGGCCGTTGCTACCGGTGCGGCTTCACCAAAGACGAAGAACAGTGACAGCCCAACCGCGAGCGCCGGGATAATGGGTGTCACCCTGGGAAGAAGAGCCAGAGAGCAGAAATAAGTAGCCACTGTGGCCCCTGCAATCAGGGGCAGGTCCGACAACCCTCCCATGATGCCCGTCGCAAACCGCATAAGGGCTCCCGCGATCATCGCCATGATAATAGGCATAGGGATCAGGCGAATGATGCGATTCACCAACCCCGTTACTCCCAGTACAAACACCATAGCGCCAGCCATGAAATAGGCACCCACGGCTTCCTCAAACGGGAAATGTCCGAGAGTTCCGCCAAGCATCACTGCCGCCGGAATCGACCAGGCGCCACTGATCGGCTGGCCCGTTTTCCAGGCCAGATACACACCAATACACCCGCCAAAGAACCAACAGGAAAACAGCCAGCTCACGATCTGGCCATCCGTCAGCCCTGCCTGCGCTCCCGAGTTAATGATAATGAGAGATGTGGCAACACAGCCGAAGATAGCGGCCAGCAAACCCGCAGAGATGTTTTCCTGCGTCAGGTCCCGAAGGGGATTGCGAAGATTTTGTGTTGTTTTCATTATGTTGTCCTCAGAGAGCGCTGCCGTTGTCACGCATCATTGCGCGAATAGTTGTACCCTCAATGCTGCGCATAGGAATGCTTGCGTTGAGAGAGTAAACCGCCGCTGTAGCCGCAGCATGGCCATATTCAAAGCACTGTGCAGTGACACGGGCAGACGCCAGCGCCTCATGTTCAGCACTCAGGCATCGGCCCGCAACAATAATGTTTTCTCCGATTTCCGGAAGCAGTGCGCCATAGGGCACTTCATAATAATCATCCAGCAACCAGTGCAACTTCGGCTTTTCGCCATTGTGCAATTCAATGGGCCAAGGTACCCGACAGATCCCGTCGTCTCTCTTCCGGCAACTGACGACGTCTTCATTGGTGAGCATCTCAACGCCGACTATAGAACGTGTCTGGCGAATCCCCACTTCGACCCCCGTATCCACCACGTAAGCGTTCTCACAGCCGGGCACGAAGTTGTTGAGGAATCTTGTGTAGTCCCTGACCTGTAATCGCCCACCGATCTCCGCTTCAGTGAAGTCCGCAGGATCAATGACGTTCAGAACCCGACCACCCTGACCGGCCAGGCGGGTCGCATTCACCATGAGTTCGCCCGGTCGAGTCGTCGGGAACATCCAGATTTTATTTCTGGGAAGGGTGTATTCCCCGGTTTCCCTGGCCTCATCAATGGCCGCCGTGACCTTCGGCGGACAAATGGTATTGTCACCGTAATAGTCCAGATAGGTATCGATATCGACGCCCCCCACACGGAAGAACATCGTTGGATTCTGGATTCGCCCTTGGTCCCCGTAAAAATAGCGATGCCCCGCCCGTGCGATGACCGCCGCATCCCCGGATGCATCAATGATCCGCTTCGCAAGAACCACAGAGCGCCCGGCATTGGATTCGATCACAACACCCTGGAAATGATCGCCCTCCATGATCACGCCGGTGACCGCCGTATGCAGGTAGAGCTTGACGCCGGCCTCCAGCAGGAACTGATCTGCTGCCTCTCTCCACATCAGAGGGTCATGAGTTGCTGTGAACGTTTTGCCGTAGGCCTGCGGCTCAGTCAGGCCGCCCCGACGGCGCAGTTCCGTGCGAAATCTCTCCGTAAACCCGAAAACCACCTGCTCCGGGCCATCCGGGTGCTGCTCCCTCGCCAGATACATGCCGCAAATAGTGCCCGACATTCCAGCCACAGCCGCGCCACCACAGAAACCATACTTCTCGATCAGCAGCACTGATTTCCCGGCTTCTCCAGCCACTGTTGCGGCTGCAACCCCGGCGGCACCGCCGCCAACCACCAGTACATCTACCTCGTCCAGCACCGGAAGATCCGGCTGCTGCTCATAGCGGCACACTGTTTTCCACGATTTGAAATCCATAATACTCACCTCTTGTTGTTGTGATATATCAGTTGAACATCAATCGTATTCAGAAGATATAGTCAGTGTCAAACGATTTTGCTATGCTGGCGATCAATCCTTTTCCAACATTCACCCATAAGCAGCCCCTGACGGATGAAGAACAAAAGCGACGTTGCCTACGATTTGCTGGAGCAGTTGATTACCTTCCGGGAACTGGAGCCAGGAACCATGGTTTCGGAGAGTCAGCTGATGAAGCAGACGGAGCTGGGCAGAACCCCTATTCGAGAAGCCCTACAGAAACTCGCAGCAGAAAAGATGGTGGAGATACATCCACGCAAAGGGATTCTGATTCCGTTAATGTCGGTCGAAGTACAGTTAAAACTGCTTGAAGTCAGGAGAACCCTGGAGGAACAGGCGGTACGGTTTGCGGCTCATCGCTCAACTGTCGCCCAGAAAGAAGCGATGCTGCAGCTCGCAGAACAGCTGCTGGACGAGACCCTTTATGGAAACCCTAAACGGTATGGAGAGACGTTGAAGAAGGTGCACCGTGCCGTTGCGGATTCCACTCAGAACGAATACCTCACCATGGCCATTCTTCCTCTACAGGGGCTCTCAAGGCGGTTCTGGTTCGCTCACATTCAGTCATTCAACCTTGAGTTCGGAATTGCCGGCAAACTACATGCAGCAACCCTGAAGGCCATCTGTCATGGGGACGAAAGCAAAGCAGCGGAATCCTCGCTGGCCGTCAACGATTACCTCACGGAGTTCGCTTACCACACGATCAGACGGTTCCCGGGTACGGCTCGGTAGTATTTGCAAAACTGTGCATCCATGCCGGCAGACGGTCGAATGGGGCTCAGTGACCAATCCGGGATCGGCGTTGTACCGTACTTTGCCTTACTGTCCTTGCGGGAGGTCTACAAATAGCCTGGAGCCGTCACGCCCTACCCATCAAAAGCCATAACGACAAGCCGGCAACCACAGAAAGAAGCACGGCCACATGAACAGCCAGGTTCTTCCGGGCCGTTGGAGCGGGCTTTCTGGCGAAACGAAAATAGTCGTCACCAAACAGCCCAACGCCGCAGCCCTCACAGTAGTTTTTTGAGTAGGAAAGCCTCAGCTCGGATGGGTCAAATTTTTTCCGACAGCTGTAGCAACTCGGCTTGATCATTCCGGCCCCCGGGCAGAGCGGTGTTCGGTCAACAATCGGCAACTCCCCACCGCCTGCGCCTGAAGATACTCACAAAACGCCGTCACATCGGGATTCGTGAACTCACTGGAAATGAACTCACCCGGAATCAGCCCTTCATCCCATCGAGACGTCACCAAAGTATGGGGATACGCCACATCGTCGCCGGGATAAATCTGCACCACCGCTTGGGTCTGGTGAATATAAAGATCACGAAGTTCTTTGGCACACCTAAGCGTACTCAGGTCATGCCTGGCATCACACTCATAGTCCTTCCCGATGAAGAACTCACTGGCAACGGAAAACAGCGTGTTTTCATCCAGAGCAGACGACGGCGCCGGATGAATGGTTCTGGCGACATCGCCGGCCATGTTGGTACAGCCGGCGATTAACGACAGCAATGGAATCACCAACACCTGAAACTTATTCACAACAGCGTCTGACCACTTAATCTTTTCGATTGGCATAACGTTTTCTGCAACGGTTTGAGGTAGGCCATTATAGCCAGCAGTGGCGCTGACTCCGAAAGCCGGAGATCGGAACACCTCGGCTCATCCTGGATGAACAGGAGAGTATGCCGCCCTCTCCAGAGAGAGCCAGGTCTATCGCGGCCATCCACCTTATGCAACAATGATATAACAATATTCTATTTAGATAACATTGTAAGGAAACAGAACGATGCAAAGGATTTTGGCGTGCACCTTTATTTCGGCATTAATGGTCGGTTGCGGAGGCGGCGGAAGTGGGAGCGATCTGGAAAAAACCAACGAAAATACCACTCCCGGTTCAGGTTCGTCTGACGGGAACGACGATAGCGACCCCGTGACGCCACCCGATCAAGTCACGGTACTCGAGGGCACCTGGAAGAAACCATGCGGGCACGTGGAGGGCGAAGCACACTACGATATCGTGACGGTCTCTTTCACCCGCAGCGCATTTGCCACAAGTATCGAGAACTACATCGATAGCGCTTGCACCACCCCGTTACCGGAAGCTCCAAATCCTACCTCATCAGGCAACTTCACACTCGGTGAAGACGTTTTACTGAGTTCCGGCCTCACCGCTACCGAACTCACGTCGCATGTGACTCAGTTCAATGGCGCCGACTTCGAGATCGACGAGTACAATGTCGTTTACATCAACAACAATATTCTCTACACAGGAGAAGGCACAACCAGTTCGCCAGACCAGCGGCCAACCAGTCTCGATTATGATCGTCCATTCTATCGACTGAACTAGGTTACTTGCCCAGGGGCGCTACCCTTTCAGATTCAATGCTCTTCCCCTCGCAAAACCTTATACCGAGCACACGCCTTGTCCCTGTCTCTTAGAAGGCGCGGATCCGAGCTACCAATAGCAGCCGCAATCAGGGAGTTACATTCCTGCCGCGCCAAAAGAAACTCGGAGGAAGATTGATGAACACGCTGAATAACAGCACTTGACGAAGGCTCAGGCTCCACCGTCCGTGAATCGGTTTTGGGCTCGCTTTCAGGTCTGTGACGAGTGGGCTGCGGTGCGCTTTGAACCCTGTGCTCAGGCACCCTTTTTGTGTCTATTGCCATCTCCTGCGAAGCAAAATTCCAATAGGCGTTCATTCCGATCGCGCCGACGCCCAACATCAAGGCTGGAAAAACCAAGAACTTGAGGCGTCCCCTACTCGGCCGACGAGGCGCTTCAGCGTAGCGCTCGGCAACCAAATTTCTCACATGGTGAGCATGGGCCCGGTCGGTGGCGAAAGATGCCTTGAGGCGACCAGCTGCCACCTTCTCCCGAACCTCCGCCACCTGCTCCAGGCTAAGCAAAGGATCAATCTTCGACTTGATATAACGAACATACCCCAGCCCCTGAGTCACGTTTTCCGGCATGGGTGTTTTGAACGTGCTGTCCCCCACAAACACCACCACCGAGTGCACCTGATGGTCGTTTAACCCGAGCAATGCCTGGAGCGTTTTTACGTGCTTATAGTTCTGGTGCAGCGGGTTCTGGAACTTGTGATTGGAGCGGAAAATCTTCTGGGTCCAGAAGCGCTGATGAGGGCCACCAAATATCCAGCCCTTCATGTTTTTTGTCTCGACAACGAAGACCCCGAATTCCGACACCAGAACATGGTCAATCTGCGTGGTGCCGTCCTCTGTGGGGAGGGTAACGTTCTTGATGAGATGGTAGCGGGATTTATCCAGTAACCACCGTGCGGAGAAGTTGACCAGAAACTCGCCAAACTTACCTTTGAACCAGGGCGACTTGATTACACCCAGCATGATTGCAAGGGGCAACAGGTACCAGAGTAGAAGTGATAAGGAGCTGGTAGACCGGGCTCAAATCCATTTCTCAAACATCCTTGCTTCGTTTCCTAAATCCATCCGACGTGAAACATAAATCAGTCTTCGTTTCGGCGCCTTAGGATTTTTGTAACTACTCGCCAAGGAAACATCGGCCACTGTGGCCGAGCAACAAAAACGTGCTTTGAGAGTTCGGAGCTGAAAAGGCCGACAGAAACTGCCGGCCGAGAGAATTCCAGGTACTTAGCGCGCAAGAATCTGAACTATGCGTTTGCGCTGCAACCGTCGATCTCTTCGTCGATAATCAGATTCCCCTCTACACGGAACCCTATCCGGCCAACCAGGAACGCCTGCTGCAGACTGGTTATGACAAGGTCAGTCAGACCAACGGCACAAGCTTATGTTTTTACTGCAAAAATGAAATAGCGAAATGTAGTCAATTGTAAAAGTTTGCCAAGAACCACATCGGACAAGTGCATGCTGGTAAAGTCATTCGTGGCTGATCACAACTGGAGCACAGAGGACAATGGCTATGATTGTTTGCGGAGTTGAACTGACGGGCAGCGATGCGGTGGTGTGTTTGCTGAATATGGACAGAGGGCAGTTCAACCTGCCGGAGTGCAAGGTGCGCAAACTGTCACTGCCGAAAAATCATAGCCGTGAAGACCTGAAGCGGTTCCAGGCGGTCTTTGCGGAGTTAATGGCCGAGTACGGGGTCACCCGTGTCGCGATCAAGGAGCGGATGCCGAAAGGCAAGTTTGCCGGCGGTGCCATCAGCTTCAAATTGGAAGCGGCCATTCAACTGATCACCGACACTGAGTTAACCGTGACCTTGCTGCCCCCGGCAATGATCAAATCTACCCTGGCATCCAACCCACTGCCCATTGCGTTCGCCGACACGGAGTTGAAGGTGTTTCAGGAAACCGCCTTTATCACCGCCTATGTCGCTCAGGTGACCAGCATGAAAGGGGCCGCATCAATGTGAGTCAGTCGATGCTCGGCTCCCACTGACACGCTGCCCCTAGGACAGCTGTTCCTGCGGCACCGCCTGGCTTGAGCCTGCCTCTGCCGCCTCATATTTATCCTCGGAACGGGCAATCACTGAAGTGCACACCAGATCCCCGGTGACATTCATCGCCGTGGCCCCCATACCCACAAGGGCATCGATGGACACCAGCAGCGCTACGGTTTCAATGGGCAGGCCCACCTGGGCAAACACCGTAGCAATCATCACGATACCCGCACCCGGCACACCGGCCGTACCGATGGAGGCCAGAGTGCCGATCAGAACGATTTCCAGCATGGTGACAAAGTCCAGGGGCACCCCTATCACATTGGCCGCAAAGGCTGCAGAAATGGCAATGCGGATGCCGGCTCCGTCCATATTGATGGTGGCGCCCAGCGGCAAGCTGAAGCCATAGATACTCTGGGGAACACCCAAACGCCGCGCTGCGTTCAGGGTCAGGGGCAGCGTTCCGGAACTGCTCTGGGTGGCAAAGGCCGTGGCGACCGGAGCCCGGGCCTCGCGAACGAAGTCCATCAGGTTTACGCCGTTAAGACGCATAAGAACCCCGTAGACCACCAGCTGTACCGCCAGGGCGATGTACAACACCATGACCATATCCCCGAGGGCCAGTATCGTGTTCATGCCCTGCTCACCTGCAGTGCTGGCCACAATCGCAAACACACCTATCGGAACATACTGGAGCACCCCGGCCATCACCTTCATGGTGACCTCGTTCAGACCTGAAACCACGCCATACACCCGCTCAGCGACTTCGCCGTGAGCCTTTGACTCCCGCAGTTTCAACAGAGCAATGCCAAAAACAATCGCGGTGAAGATAATCCCCAGCAGGTTCGGCTCGGCAAAGGCCTCAACCATGTTGGTGGGAACAATGTTCAGAAGTACCTGGATAAAGCCCGGATTCTCCGGCACTTCGACACTTTCCGAAGACGTCAATTCCAGGCCACTGCCAGGCGAGAAAGCAGACGCTACACCCAGCCCCACCGTGATCGCCAACGCCGAAGTCAGCACATAGAAGCCCAGCATCTTCCGGCCCACACGCCCCATACTGCCAAGATTGGCCTGATTGATTCCCACCATCAGTGTTAACAGGACAATCGGCACAACCAGGAACTTCAGCAACCGAAGCAGCAGTTCTCCCAGAGGGTCCAGCCATTCGGCCACCGCGGGCCCGCCCACCAGTCCCACAATCAGACCAAGAACAAGCGCAATACCAATGCGCAGAACCAGCGACGTATTCAGATAAGCATCAAGTACAGCTTTCATGGAGGCTCCCGTTATACCCTGGCCCGTTAGTGAGCAGGCATTCAAAAACGTAAGGGCGAGGATTCTGGTCAGTACCGGCTCGTTGGTAAACCGGTATTGCCACGTACTTTACTCACAGAAGCTGTGGATAAGTTTGTTAGGAACCTAGGGTTAAGTGCCCATAAGCCTTGTGCCACAAGGCCTCAGGAAATTTGGTGCAATTATGGGCTATACGCGAGTGGTATATGGATATGAGGAATCCGTCTCAGCAGGGGGAGCCTGTTCCGGTTTTCCGTTTAGGCGGGGCTTTTTCTATGCAAAGCTCCATAAGGTAAATTAAGCTGAATCCTACGGTCGTGGACTCGTCCAAATATGGCCGGTCCTCAAGCTGGATGTATGAGGGTTGCTATAGCTCTAAGCGGCTATTTCTTGCACTTAGGCCGATCATATGTAACCAGATAGGCAAACGCGACCGATGAGCATTGATCTGAGTACATTTAATTTTTCTGAAATATCGAATTATTGGGCCTACGCCCTGGGCATCGCTGTCAGCTTTTACGGAACAGTGAGTTGGTTTAGTTCTAAACATTTATCCAAAGAAAGTAAGGAACATTTGTCACTCTGGCTGTGGGGAAGCTATGAGTCCACTTGGCTGAGGCAGTTCTGTCTATTATTCGACGCTGTTTTTGGCCGAAGACATCTTAGCTGGGCTTGTTTCCTAAGGTCATCTGTTGCATCTTTTATTACAGTATTTATATTGTATTTTTTACTGGGCGACATCCTCCAAGAGAAAGGCCGAATTGGGGTATATCTTGACACCAAGGACCTTATCATTTATGCCCTGATACTTAATGTAATTTCTGATTACTTATCATTATTTGAAACGCGTTGGTTGCTTAATAAATTTAGCTCCATATCAAGCATATGGAACCAGCTAGCTTTACTGGCATTCGATGCACTTATCACTGCTGGCATTATCTGGTTCGCCATTGAGGCCTATCTTTTTGTTCTTGGAAAACCAGCTCCATCGCTTGTGGAATTGGTGGCGGTTTTCAGTATATTTTCCATATTCTTCTACTCCACCTTTTTAACATCCATTTGGGCATGGCTTTACTGCCTTTCATCATGGTGTGTTCGTTTAATTTCAAAAACACGACTCAACGAACTCTTAGATATCGAGCATAATCCGGGCCATCAAATCGCACTAATAGGCGGCATTGCAATATTTCTGATCATCGCTATTCTTTTTCCTTTCTTTAAAGATTCAGAACTCTCGAACACAAGCTTATTCGACAGATACCTATGTGATACTTTTCCAAAGGCCACCTGCGATGACCTGGCTCGGCTCTCCACGAATGAGAAACAAACACTTTTCTTCTTAGAAAAGAATTGTGATGGAGGTGGATTAGAAAATTGCATTATCGCAGCAAGCGACTATTACCTAGACGATGATGGAAAGAAAGCAGCTGACCTCTACCAGAAAGCCTGCGAGTTCGGGCATCCTGATGGATGCAAATGGGCTGGCTGGCTTTATATGACTGGATTTGGTGTTGATTCAGACTACGTGCGAGCAATAAAGTTTTATGATGTCGCATGTAAAGCAGATGATCTTGAAGCCTGCGTCAACATTGGCTTCATGTTCGAGAACGGCGCGGGAGTTGATCAGAGTTATTCGGCCGCAAGGGATATATATCATTTGGCCTGTGAAAGGGGCGCCCTGCAGGGCTGCAATAATTTAGGCTATTTTTACCAAGAGGGAAGAGGTGTTGAAAAAGATATTCGAAAAGCAAAATCTCTCTACGAGAAGTCGTGCAACGATGAGGCAGTTTGGGGATGTAACAATCTAGGCGGTCTTTACTACAAAGGTTTAGGCGTGGAGCGTGATATCCAAAAAATGCTTCACTACAATAAGATGGCCTGTGACAGGGACCTGACTATAGGCTGCGATGCGCTGGGTGCAATTTATCTGCATGGCCGAGGCGTACCTATCGATTACCAACGAGCCTTAGAATACTTTCAAAAGTCGTGCTCAAATAATTCTATGCTTGGCTGTTCTTTCTTGGCAACTATGTATGCCTCCGGTCAAGGAGTGACCAAGAACCTGAAGAAAGGGTTAAAGTTATTGACGCGTGCCTGTGAGCATGGATCCAATTTAGGATGTAATCTGCTGAAAGTGCATTTGGCTAACGAAAAAGCTCAATGATCTGTCCCGGTTTTCTGTCCGCAACGAGAAGGACCAATGGCACCCAAAAACTCCAACTGGCAAAGCCGCAAGGGCTGGGAAAGCCCCCACATCCGATCTGATCGTAAACGCACCCTGTTGCTTATATGGGTAGTAGCCCTTGTGTGGAACACCATAAGCACGCCGCTACTGTGGACCCTACCCAAAGCCTGGGATCAAAGCCTCTGGACGGTTTTAATGGCATTGCTTTTTCCTGCAGTGGGCCTCGGGCTATTGTGGAAAGCGGTAACCATGACCCGAGCATATCGTCACTACGGCACAGTCGAGCTTGTCATGACCCCCTATCCGGCAGCCATTGGTGGTCAGATGGGTGGCACAATTCTTGTGCCCCGGCTTCGGGCCCAGGACCTGATAACTCCCGGTGCAGAAGTCACCGTGACGCTGGAGTGCATTTATACCTACGTCTCCGGCTCCGGGAAAAACCGCTCCCGCGTAGAGAGAATCCTCTGGGCCGAGCGCGGAACGCCGCGAGTTGAAGCTGCAGGGCCCGGTGTACGCCTTGCTTTTAGCTTTGACTTGCCGAAAGACTTGCCAGAGGCAGATGCTAAACGTTCCAGCAAATACCATTTCTGGCGCCTGTCCGTAAAAGCGGATATCGAGGGCGTGGATCTGGAGCGCCAGTACGACATTCCGGCGTTCAAAGGCGATGCCCGTTCTCAAAGTGCAGGGCATGATATCAGTGCGCAAGTGCGCGCCTTACGCGACGAAAAATCACGGGCCGCTAAAGAAGCCATACAGTCGGGGCGGTTGGATCTGCCTGGCCTTTCCCGGGCCATGCACTACCAGGATTATGGCCATCAGATAAAAATGCGCTTCCCCATGTTCCGCAATAAAGTGCTCACCTTATTCGCCTGGTTTTTTGCCGGCGGTTTCGGCTTTGCCAGCTCAATGATGCTGATGTCCGCTTTCTCGGGCGGGGGCTTTGGCTTGCTAGCGGGTCTGTTCACCATCCCCTTTGTGTTGGTGGCCATCGCCGCAAGTGCTGCGGCTTTGTACCTGCCCTTCAACCGCCTGGTCGTTCGTATCGACCGCCACGGAATTCGTACGTTAAGAAGCTGGCTCTATCTGCCTGTACGCAGCCGCAAGCTGGCCATGAATCAGGTTAGGCATTTGGCAATCAAGCGCACGGGTAGCACGGGCCAGGGCGTGGACAAAGTGGAACACTTCAAGCTTATTGCGGTTGATAACCAGCAAAACAAGATCACCATCGCCGAAGACCTTGACGGTCAGGACGTCGCCCAACACTTTTGCGATTACCTGGCCGAGCGCATCGGCGTTTCGGCGATTTCAGAGCCAAATATCAAAGCGACGGGATTGTGATCTGGGGCTTAATTTGCCGGCGGTGCCATCAGCTTTAAAATGGAATCCGCCTTTACCCCTGCCATCCGACCGGGTGGAAACAACAAGATCAGACCGAAGTAAGGGCAGAAGCGCGAGACCCGACCATCCGCGGGTCTACTTCGAAGAATGGGTTGGATGCACCATACACAACCTGGCCACCAGCCACCGCGCTGCTATAGCCCGTGGATGAGGCGGATGCTTGGGTTTGGAATGTGGTGCGAGGGGATCACCAACGCGGGCAACAGGTTTGCCATCAATCAACACATCGGAGGAACCGGCGATTACCGGGGTTGGTGGGAACCCGGAGTGATCAGTACCCACATCACCTAATAAAACAACTTTCTTGCTCATTCCTTTGCTCCTTCTGTCCTTGAGGGAGATTTGTCCATCTTTGCGCAGGATCGCCTTCACTGGCTCCTGCCGCTGCAATACCTAGCGGAGTTTCCAAAATAATCAGGAAGGAATCAACCCGCGCGATCAAACAGATCTGCCCCGGTTCTTCCAACTCATCAAACCGGCAGTTCAACAATCTCACCAACCACACCGCCCTCACTCACCTGCAGCCGCCCCACCGTGATCGGCAGAGTAAAACGCCGGGGCCCGGCGCCGCCTGGGTTGAAATAAAGCACATCTCCAATCCATTCATTACGGGGTTTGTGGGAATGCCCAGCGATGACCACGCGGTAACGGCCTTGCGGATCGAGGTCGAGGGTTTTGACGTCGTGGAGCATGTAAAAAGCCTGGCCGAGGAATTCCAGATCCTGAACATCGGGAAGAGTGGCTGCGCGGCCGGTTTTGTCGATATTGCCACGGATCGCAACCAAGGGGGCGATCTGCTCCAGCGCTTCCAGAACCTCGTCCCGCCCCACGTCACCGGCATGAAGAATCAGATCTGAGCCTTCCAAAACCTCCAGGGCTTCGGGACGCATCTTGCTGTGGGTGTCTGCGATCACTCCGATTTGCATGCCTACGCCCTCCAGATTCCCCAATGACGCCAACCCGGCCCGTGCGTATGGCCATGCAGGTAAGCATTGCTATAGTGAAACAAGACCACCTGATTCTCAACGTCGGCCAGAACAGGTAAATACATGTCACTCCCGGTAGGATTCCCCCATGCCCACTTATACCGTCACGGTCGCGAATCTTTCTCTGTCGCAGCAGCAGAAATCACAGATCGCGGAGGCCATAACAACGGCCCACAGCACACAAACAGGAGCGCCCCGTTTCTTTGCCCAGGTTTGGTTTTTTTCTACCGATGAGGGCGATCACTTTGTCGGTGGCAGCGTGAACACCGCGCCCCAGGTGTATGTGCACGGCCTGATCCGGCAGGGCCGCAATACCGAGGTCAAGCAGGCCCTGATGAGCCAGATGCTTGAAGAGATAGCCCGAATTGCGGGCATAACTGCTGAGGACGTGTGGATCTACCTGCAGGACATTCCAGCCACTCAGATGATCGAGTTTGGCCGGTTTCTTCCGGCGCCAGGAGACGAAGCTGAGTGGGAGCGGGGAATGACTCCGGGAAAGCGAACCAGGTTACCCGATTAACCAAACGCTCACTCTTGTCGACCAGATTAGAACATGTATTCATGAAGTACATGTTTAACTTCCAGAAATGTGTAACAACCGTTTGAGTGATAGCATGCAACTTTGCCATCCGATGACTTTCGTAAACGCCTGTTCGCAATTCATCTACACAGAGAACCTACGCGAAAGCCCCGAAAAATAGGTCTGTCACAGTTTCCCCCTGCTTATGAACCAAAAAAATAATCCTGTTCCGATTTCCACAAAGCCTGCTCGCAAGGATCTACACCCGAGGAATCTGCACAATCAGGGCTATGACCTCCCAGCTCTCGTAGAAACCCACCCGGCACTAGCCCCCCATGTGAAAACGAACCCTCATGGCAACCTTTCCATCGATTTCGCAGACCCATTGGCAGTAAAAACTCTCAACGCCGCGTTATTAAACCGATACTACAACATTGTCGCTTGGGACATTCCGGACGGGGCACTTTGCCCTCCAATCCCGGGCAGGGCCGACTATATCCATTACATCGCTGACTTGCCCGGGCTTGATCAGCCCAGCATCAAGCTGCTGGATATAGGGACGGGAGCCAATGGCATCTACCCGCTGCTGGCCTGCCAAATTTACGGCTGGCAGTGTGTCGGTAGCGACATCAATACGGAGTCGCTTGCGAACGTAGCCACAATCGTCACCAACAACCCCACACTCAAAGGTCGCTTCACGCTCCGCACCCAGCACGATAAAAACCACATGTTCGAAGGGATCATCCAAGCTGGTGAGTTCTTTGACGTCAGCGTATGCAACCCGCCTTTCCATGCATCTCTCGATGACGCGATGAAAGGTAGCCGGCTAAAACTCAATAACCTTGCTCGCAGTCGCGGTGAACAAAAAACAAAATCCGAATCCCCTACTCTGAATTTTGGCGGTCTGGGAGCAGAGCTTTGGTGCAAGGGGGGTGAGCAGCTGTTTCTGAAAAAGCTGATAAGAGAAAGCCAGGCGTATTCAACTCAATGTCGCTGGTTTACCAGCCTGGTTTCAAAAGCCGACAATGTTAAGCCCGCAAAGAAGTTGATTCGTAAGCTTGGTGCAGTCGATATAAGGGAAATTGAGATGAAGCAGGGAAATAAGATTACGCGGGTCTTGGCCTGGACATTCATCTGAGCCGCCCCGAGTTTAAGCCGTTTCTGTCCCGGTTTTCCTCCCAGAATCAGGCCCGAGGGCTCCCTATATCTCGCTCATCAGCCACTCCTTGAAGGCTTTCATTCCGATGGTCAGCGGACGTTGCTTGCGGTAGACCAGATAGAAGGCCCGATTCGTATCCAATTGGATGTCGAAAGGCACCACCAACTTCCCCGATTTAATCTCACGGGACGTCAGGGTGCTATCAGCCAGCGCCACTCCAAGGCCCTCTTGGGCCGCCGCCGTGGCAAGTTGCCCGCTGGACATCTGTAAGCTGCCCCGGGCGGATATAAAATCCACGCCTGATTGTTCCAGCCAGTTCTCCCACTCCCACTTCCGTTTGCTGACATAAATCAGAGTGTGTTTAGCCAAGTCTTCAGGCTTCTCCAGCGGCAACTCACCGTCCAGTAGCCGCGGGCTACACACCGGAACCAGCATAACTTTGCGCAGGAAATGCACTTCAATATCGTCCCACTCACCATTCCCGAAATAAACCGCCATATCGGTACTGGTGCGATCGAAATCCAGCAGCCCCATGGACGCATTAATTTCCAGCTCAATATCCGGGTATAGGGCCTGGAATCGTGCCATGCGTGGCATCAGCCAGCGGGTTAGGAAGTTGGGGGCAACACTGATCTTGACCACGTTGGATTCCTGGTTCGCGGTCAGTCGTTGGGTGGCCATTTCAATCTCATCGAACGCATGCCTGACCGATGAGAGATATTGCTCGCCTTCAGGGGTTAACGTCACCGCTCGCCTGCTTCGATCAAACAGTGAAAGCCCTAAATATTCTTCAAGTGTCTTCACCTGATGACTGACCGCCGATGACGTCACGAAAAGTTCCTTGCCAGCTGCGACAAAGCTGCGGTGTCTAGCCGCTGATTCAAATACCCGAAGCGCATTCAGGGGTGGCAGGTGGCGCATAACTTCGCTCGACTGATGAGATTAATTCATCAGTCTGATGAGAAAGGATCGCTTTTTCAAGAGCCTCGTACTCATTACCATAAGTCCTGTAGAAGATACTCACTTATCGAACCAGGACACACCACCATGACTTATCAGGCTCCGAAACTGAACGAACAGGGCACTATCGACATTGATTACTACACAAAGCTTGCATCGCAGGAACGAAGCGAATATATCGCGCAGATGGCAGTGTCACTCAAAGCCAAAATCAAGTCCTTCTTCCACGTGAAGCTGCCGAAACTGTCCATTAGCCATTAATTCGTGTTCCGTTTAGCGCTCGATGGCCTTATGTGGAGACTGGCTGGTTTTGCTCAAACTGGCGAACCAGCCTGATTGCGCGTTGAACGATGAAGAATCAGATCCGAGCCTTCCAAAACCTCCAGGGCTTCGGGACGCATCTTGCTGCGGGTGTCTGCGATCACTCCGATTTGCATGTTTACGCCCTCCTAATCCCTCGATGACTCCAGAAAAGAGGCCCAGGTTACCCAAATAACCGAAATAAAAGATCTGGCCAGCTGCAAGGCCATCATTGCCAACCTGACATGCGAGGATTCCAGCGAGATCACTTTTGCGGCTTTCTCGCAGGCCTGACCTCGTATCGCAGATTCAATCGGTGTGCGTTCCGGGGATGCTGTTCAGAAGCTCGGCATTTGTGGGGTATTTCTCAAGCAACTCAACCAGCTTTCTCGTGCCCTCCAGCGGTTTGAGACCACTGAGCGCCCGGCGCAAAGCTCTTATTTTGTCTAAATGTTTCGGATCTAACAGCAGCTCTTCCCGGCGTGTACTGCTTTTCGAAATGTCCAGCGCGGGGAAGATTCGCTGATTCGCAACGTCTCTTGATAAAACCAGCTCCATGTTCCCCGTGCCCTTAAATTCCTCAAATATAACCTGGTCCATACGGCTGCCGGTATCAACCAGAACGGTTGCCAAAATGGTCAGCGACCCGCCATTCTCAATGTTTCGTGCAGCGCCAAACAACCTCCGCGGGATCTCCATCGCTCGCGCATCAACCCCGCCAGACATAGTACGACCGCTGCTCTTTCGCTCCGCATTATGCACACGCGAAAGCCTCGTGAGAGAATCAATCACAATCATGACGTTGTGACCCTCACCAGCTTGTTGGCGGGCGATATCAAGAAGCTCATCGGCAACGCGAACGTGATGAGCATAGCTTTCATCCGAAGAAGAAGCGTGTACCTCAGCCGGGACGCTACGCCTGAAATCAGTGACCTCTTCGGGTCGCTCATCGATCAATAACGCGTAAAGTTTAATCTCGGGATACGCCTTTCCCACCGCCTGGCAAATATCTTTTAAGATCGTCGATTTTCCAGACCCCGGCGGTGCAACTATCAAACCTCGCTGCCCCATTCCAAGCGGCGTGATCAAATCCATCGCACGCACCGTGAGTTTTTCTGAACCTGACTCCAAACGAATCCCCGGCGTTGGATTGATAACCACACCGTTTAAAAAACGTTTTTGTGGATCAGCCTCAACCTCAACCTTAGCTTCGGCTTCCTCAGCCACTGGTTTGGCGTCTTTAATGGGTTTCCGGGTTAAGCCTAATGTCTTTCTCGTCATGTCTGTTTGATAGCTCTTGTTTGATAGATATTTTTCGAAATGGGCTGATAACTCCAAGTAACTCTTTCCAAAAGATGCTTATTCGCCAAGATTACCTCTGAGGGGCTCTGTGCTTGCATGAACAAGTCATCATGGCGCTAACACGTCTGTTTTAATTATAGAGTGGAAATGCCCTCGATCTCGGTCACCGTCTTGGCATCCGCCCGCTCAATAATTTTCACGAGGGTGGATTGGATTGTTTCATCTTCCCGGGCATCACCGCCGCTTACAAACGTTTGCTTCTGAGGATCGGCACCCTCTTGCATATTCCGGCCCATCATGAACGCCCATTCCGGACGAACGTGAACACCTATTCTGGTTCAACGTGAACAGTCATTCTGGTCGAAGATGAACACTTTTCAAGAATTTCCGGAATCGGTGTTCACCATGCCGGAATTGGCGTTCACGTTCCCGGAATCGGTGTTCACGTTCCACCAGAATCCTTCTTAACGCATTGTTTATTCAACCGCTTGCTACTCTGGTTCTTTTTTTGGGAATCAGGGTCATGGCAGCAAAGAGAAATCCAATGCGCAAAATCAGAGAAGTGCTTCGTCTGAGGCTGGAAGCCGGGCTTTCGATCCGGCAGATCAGCGCCAGTACCAAAACCAGTGTCGGGGCTATCCAGAAGCTCCTGACCCGAGCCCAGGCTTTAGAAATCACCTGGCCCTTACCCGAGAATCTGGACGATGGCCGCCTGGCGGCCATGCTCTATCCCGGTGCTGACCCCACCAGCTCCAGCCGTTACCAGGTACCGGACTGGTTGACCGTCCATCAGAACCTCAAACAGAAGGGCGTTACCAAGCAGTTGCTGTGGGAGGAATACACCGCCCAATACCCCAACCGGTGTTACAGCTATTCTCAATACTGTGACCGCTTCCGGCACTGGCAAAAGCAGCAAAGGCGCTCCATGCGCCAGATCCACAAGGCCGGTGAAAAGTGCTTTATTGACTACTGTGGCCCCACCGTTCCGATCATTAACCCGCAAACCGGCGAAATCCGCACGGCCCAGGTGTTTGTCGCCGTGCTGGGGGCGTCCAATTACACCTACGCGGAGGCGACCTGGAGCCAGGTATTGCAGGACTGGCTGATGAGCCACGTGCGCACCTTTGAATTTTTTGGCGGCGTTCCGGAGATGATCATTCCCGATAATCTCCGGAGCGGTGTCAACAAGGCCTGTCGGTACGATCCGGACCTGAACCCCAGCTACCAGCAACTGGCCGCGCACTATCAGGTCGCGGTACTGCCTGCGCGGCCCTACAAGCCCAAGGATAAAGCCAAGGCGGAGGTGGGCGTACAGATCGTTGAACGCTGGATCCTGGCGCGATTGCGCCACCACACTTTCTTCACTCTGGCCGACCTGAACCAGTGTATCCGGGCCTTGTTGGACGACCTGAACAGCCGCCCCTTCCGAGCGCTGCCGGGCAACCGGCAGGAAGCCTTCAAGACACTCGATCAGCCCGCCCTGAAAGCGTTACCCAAACACCCCTATGAGTACGTCGAGATCCGGCGTTGCCGGGTCAACATCGACTACCACATTGAGTTCCAGCGCCATTATTACTCGGTGCCGCACCAGTATGTCGGCGAGCAGGTAGACCTCCATGCCGGTGAGCGACTGGTGCAGATCTACTTCCGGCAGCAACTGATCACCAGTCACCCACGCAGCCATCAGTACGGCATCACCACCGAGCCAGGGCACATGCCCACCCGCCATCAAAAACAACAGCAGTGGACGCCCGGACGCCTCAAGAGCTGGGCCCGGGATATCGGACCGGACACCCTGGTCTGGGTCAGTGGCCGGATGGATGAGCGGGAACATCCGGAGCAGGCCTATCGGGTCTGTCTCGGGTTACTCAACCTGAGCAAGGCGTACCCCGCCGAGCGCCTGAATGCCAGTTGCCGCATTGCCAACCGCGAAGGCCTGGACCGGCTGAAACACATCAAGGCCATCCTCCGGAGCAACCGGGACAAGCTGCCGGAACAGCTGCCCTTACACACCGAACTGCCCCAGCATCACGAGAACATCCGTGGCCCAAAGAGCTTCCACTAGGACCCCCGTATGAACACCTTACAAACCCTGACACGACTGAGAGACCTGAAGCTCGGCGGCATGGCTGCCGCCCTGGAGCATCAACAAAATCAGCCGGGGACTTATGACGAGCTATCGTTCACCGAACGCCTGGAACTGTTACTTGATCGGGAGTTCCAAAGCCGGGACCACCGGAAGCAGGATCGTCTGGTGCGCCAGGCTCGCTTCAAGCTCCGGGCGTCCGTTCAGGACATCGACTACCAGCACCCGCGCAACCTCAAAAAGGCCCAGGTAGCTCAACTGGCCCAGGCCGACTGGCTCGAACGGGGCCAGAACCTGTTGATCACCGGCCCTTGCGGCAGCGGCAAGACCTACCTCGGTTGCGCCGTGGGGCACCAGGCCTGCCTGAACGGCCTCAGCACCCGGTATTACCGGATCTCCCGATTACTGCTGGAACTGACCCAGGCCAAAGCCGATGGCACCTACCAGAAAGCTCTCAGCCAGTTGGCCAAAGTAAAGCTGCTGATCCTGGACGACTGGGGGCTGGAAGCTCTGAAACCGGCACAGCGAAACGACCTGATGGAAATCATGGATGACCGTCACGGCACTCACTCAACCATGATCATCAGCCAGTTGCCTACCGATCAATGGTACGCCGCTATCGGTGACAACACCCTGGCTGACGCCATCCTGGACAGACTCATGCACAACGCCCACCGCTGGGCTCTGAAAGGAGAATCAATGAGAAAAAGACTTCAGGAAATTGACTGAACGTGAACACCCGGAGTACAAACTCCGGTGGGTGATGCGTTAAGAAAAAGGGTGTTCACGTTCAGCCAGAATGGGCGTTCACGTTCGCCGGAATATGCACCTCTTCCTCAGTAAATGAAACAACGACCTCGGTGGCTGAATCCGGCGCTTTACCAAAGTATTCCAGCGAAACCAACGGATAGCCATGAAAGCCCTTCTTGACCTGCTTTGCGATACGCTTCTTTGCTTTATCCAAATGCATAATAAGGCCTGTCGCTGCGCTTGTTATCTGGGTGCTATATGAACATCCAAGCAACGGGAAGCCTTCGATATACCCGACCATGCGGTTTATAAAGATTCGCTCGATTCATTCGACATACTGGGAGGTTATAGCGAGCCCCACGGTCTTGGGCATATCTACATTTTTGACCGAGCCGCTATTCATCATATTGTCGTCAAAGGAAAAGACGCACGCTACAAACAGGTGGCGAGAAGCATCAGGGAGAGATAGATGGATATATATGATCGAGAGCACCACGTCATATGTTTGCGTGGAGCCGCGTACAACATGGCGCTGGAGTTCAAAATGGCAGCGCAAGGCGTGTAGCGTTTCAGCAGTTGCCCTTTTTCGCCTGGCCCGGTGGGCAGAAATGGCCACCAGACTTCCGGTAAGGCCGGCGATCATCGTAGTCATGACGATGGCGATCATGGTCGCGATCGTATTTTCTATGATCTCTGGTGGTAATGGCTGTTCCGGTTGCCGCACCGAGGGCACCGCCGAGAATAGCACCATCTCTGCCACCTACCTCGTTGCCGATGGCAGCCCCCATTGCTCCGCCAATACCGCCGCCTAGCGCGGCGTCAGCTGTGTCACCCGCAACGGCCCCCAATGAGGTGGCACTCAGAGATAACAAAACGAGCAGTGATTTCATTTTCATTGATATAAATCCCATTGTTCAGGTGGTCTGATCTGCCCGGTATGACGGGAAGGAGACCATCTTCTCCATCCTCCCATCAGGCACTTGCCAGTTTTATGAACCATTTGAGAATACCAGAAATACACGCTGCTCCACCTATTATTTTTTATTTATCTTTCAACAGGTTACGAAAATTTAAGGGATGCGCACTCCTTTCAATTGCAGCCACTGGCCGATCTGGACCTGCATCGGATTCGGGCACTTCATGTATGGTAGGCGCACAAAAACATCGTCACCCGTTACTGCGGCATTGGGATGATTCTGTACCCGTACCTTGCAAGCAGCTCCTGGGAGATGTTGGCAGTGGGTGACGGGCTGATGTTGGTGCCGCGGTTTGTAGAGATTTAGAGGGCAGCGGGAGAAGATAGCCCTGTCCCAGTTTTCAAAAGGAGCCCGAACACATGGCACAGCAACCCCCGGTCATACTGATAACAGGCGGCGCCCAGGGCATCGGCAAGGGTATCGCCGCCCATTTCCTGAACAAGGGCTGGCGAGTGGTCGTCCTGGACCAGAATGCAGACGCCATCAGCGCGTGCAGACAGGATTTCGGCGATCCGAACAACCTGCTACTGATCACCACGGATGTATCCCGCGAGCCCGACGTAGCCTCGGCCGTAGAGGAGGCCGCGCGATGGGGCCAGGGACTGGATGCTCTGGTCAATAATGCGGGGATCGCAGATCCAGACACTGGCCCCATAGAAATGCTTGAACTGGATCAGTGGCAACGAAGAATCGACGTCAACCTGACCGGCGCCTTTTTATTGGCAAAGCACGCGACACCGCACCTGCGCCAACGCCGGGGCTGCATCGTCAACATCGCCTCTACCCGCGCCTTGCAGTCCGAGCCCAATAGCGAGGCGTATGCGGCAACCAAGGGCGGCCTGCTCGCCCTGACCCACGCTCTGGCAATGAGCCTGGGGCCCGATGTGCGAGCCAACAGCATCAGCCCGGGCTGGATAGATGTCAGTGCCTGGCAGGCCCATGCGCCCTCTGAACCGCAGCCTCTTTCCGCTACCGATCATGGGCAACACCCCAGTGGGCGTGTCGGCAAACCCGAGGACGTGGCGGCTATGGTGGACTACCTAGTGTCGCCGGACGCAAGCTTTGTGACCGGTCAGAACTTCGTGATCGACGGCGGCATGACGCGGAAGATGATTTACGAGGAATAGGCTCCCGCCGAAGCGTTTGTCGCCAAACGTGACATTCAAGGCGACCGGCTCTGCTATCTATCCCCACATAGCTGAACTAGATTTACTTGATCAGGGATGGGTACAGAGCGGAGTGGTCTATGCGTATCGAGCGAATGGCCGTATACACGGCGAGCCTGGAATATACTGGAAAAGCCTATGCCTTCGCTGGTGGCCGCTCTCATCAGGCTTTCGAAACGACGGTGGTTGTACTTTCAACAGACACGGGCCTCGAAGGCTATGGCGAGGTGTGCCCCTGCGGCCCCAACTACATGCCGGCGTTTGCCGAGGGCCTTCCCTCCTGCCTGTCCCTGCTCGCTCCTGAAATACTCGGCCAGGACCCGCGGCAAGTGTCAGTCATCCAGGAACGGATGAATCAGGCCCTTACCGGCCAGGCTGTTGCCAAAGCGGCCATCGATATTGCCTGCTGGGATCTACTGGGCAAGGTGTCCGGGCTTCCGGTTTACACCTTGCTTGGCGGGCTTCAATCGCCCTCCATGCCCCTGCTCCGGATTGTGCCACTGGCCGAGCCAGAGGAAATGGAAGAATCACTACGACGTTACCGCGACGAGGGGTTCCGCCACATTCAAATTAAGCTGGGCCATGAGGTTGAAGAAGACATTGACCTCGTTCGCAGGCTTGGCAAACTCAAACAGCCGGATGAGCTCTGGATCGGTGATATCAATGCGGCCTGGCGGCGCGACGAGGCGCTGCGTTTTTCACAGGCCGTCGAGGATGTGGATATTTACCTGGAACAGCCCTGCCGCAGCTACGAAGAGTGCCTGTCGGTCCGGCGCCGTGCCAGGCATTCGATCAAACTGGACGAAGCTTTCAACACCCTAAATGAGCTCCAGCGCGGCATCAGGGACGACGCCATGGATGCCATTGCCCTCAAGGTCAGCAAATTCGGTGGGCTGACGCCATCCCGCATCATTCGCGACGTCTGTGCAGATGCCGGCATACCCATGACCGTAGAAGACGCCTGGGGCAGCGGTATTGCGACAGCGGCTTATGCGCATCTGGCCGCCAGTACATCCCCCAGAGCCTTGTTGAACACCACCGATCTGCACAACTACAACACAGTGCAACTCGCCACAGGCGCCCCGGAGGTCGCCAATGGCCGCATGTGGCTCAGCGATCGACCCGGGCTGGGCGTTACCCCGGACTTTGAGCTGCTTTCCCTGCGAGACGTCTACGAGTAGATGCCAGGGCGCATTTTGCTGTGGGTGTCTGCGATCACGCGGATTTGCATGAGTGGTCAAGCCCCACTTTCACGGTATAGTGCCCCCATGAACTATCCCCAACGCATCGTCTGCCTAACCGAAGAAACCACAGAGACCCTCTACGCCATCGGCGGCGCTGACGGATGGGCTGGATGCCTTGTGTGGGATTATTGATCGGGTGTGAACAGACCAAAAACGAGCACACCAACTTTTAAGATTGCCGACCAGGACCCCTGCATGCCCTCACCCAAGCAACACCGCTTGTTTCCGCTGCTTATTTTCCTGGGCGCAGCCTTCACCTTCAGTGTCACGATGATCGGCACCACCATGCCGACGCCTCTTTACCCGATCTACCAGGACCGTTTCGGGTTTTCCGACCTGATGATCACCATCATCTTTGCCACCTATGCCTTTGGTGTGATCGCCGCACTGGTACTGACCGGGCGCTGGTCTGATCAGATAGGCCGCCGGCCTTTACTGTTTGCGGGCCTGGCCTGCTCCATCATCAGTGACCTGGTGTTCTTGCAGGCCGATGGCCTCGCGATGATCCTGACCGGCCGAGTGCTGTCGGGGCTGTCCGCAGGGATCTTTACCGGCACGGCCACGGTGGCCGTCATTGAACTTGCCCCGCCCCACTGGCGGGAGAAAGCCACTTTCTTTGCCACGGCGGCGAACATGGGCGGGCTGGGCCTGGGGCCGATGTTAGCTGGCGCTCTTTCCCAGTACCTGCCCTGGCCACTGCACCTGACCTTTCTGGTGCACATTGTCATGGCTGTGCTGGCCGTATGCTGCATCTGGGCAGCGCCTGAGACCATCTCGAAACCCGCTCGCCCCAAACTGTCCGTCCAGCGCCTGAACGTGCCAGCGGAAGTCCGCGGTGTATTTATTCCCGCCGCCATTGCCGGTTTCGCAGGCTTCGCCATGTGCGGTTTCTTCACATCCATCGCCCCGGCGATGATGGGCAAGGTCTTGGGCTACGACAATCGGTTGTTGATCGGCGTTGTGGCCGGCAGCATCTTCATCGCCTCAACCCTGGGTCAGTTCCTGCAGGGCAGATTGCCTCTCAGGCTGCGCCTACCTCTGGGCTGCGTTTCCCTGATGCTCGGGGTGATTCCGATCGCGCTCGGCATATACACCCAGTCTCTCGCGCTGTTCATCTTCGGTGCTGTGATTGCCGGAATGGGCCAGGGCATCTCATTCCGCGCCGGCATGGGAGCCATCGCCGCGGCCAGCCCTGTGAGAGAGAAGGCAGCGGTTACGTCCACGTTCTTTGTCGTGGCCTATATCGCTATCTCGGTGCCGGTGATCGGCCTGGGGTTGATGGCGAGCGTGACCAGCCTGAAGACGACCGGGATCACTTTCGCCGCTGTGATGGGATCACTGGCGGCGCTAGCTTTGTTACTACTAATTCGGCGGGAACGGGCTGGGGGGAAATAGATCTGTCCCGGATTTTACGGTTTTTAAGATCTTGCGAACGCGGTTATTTGTGGAAATACCACCTCATCATCGCCTTCCTGCCAAGACGGGAATTTGACCATGGCCTGCAGGAACACTGGATGTTCCAGCCAATCCCTCAGCCATTTCTGTAAATTCGGATAGGGCAGACTGTAAAACACCTCCCGATCGACATGGGCGAACTGGCGTACAAAGGGCATGATGCCAATATCAGCGATGCTGATGTTGCTCCCCAGGAGATACCGGTTCTTGGCTAATAGGCTCTCCAACGCCTGCAAAAACACCTCACCCTTTTGCTGGTAATCCAACTGGGAGAGTTCTGGATGGCGATCCGCGTATTTATAACGATCCAACCAGTGTTTGAATTCGTTATCGTTGCGGTCGATCAGGGCATTGGCGCTTACTAAATCAGTGTTCAACAAACCCTTCGGATCACTCTGCCGCAACGCCCATTCGACGATTTCCCTGCTTTCCTCAATAACGAGCCTCTCAGAACGATCACCTCCTGCCAGTTCCAGAACAGGAACCGTGCCTTTGGGACTGACCGCCAGCATCTGCGCCGGCTTGTTTTTTAGCACGATCTCCCGCAGCTCCACCGTCAGTCCGGCAAACAAGATCCCGAGCCTAGCGCGCATAGCGTAAGGGCAACGACGGAAAGAATATAAACGAGGCAATGGCACGGTAATAGCGTAGCTCCTGGCTGAATTAACGAAGCCGGTCATTGTAGGGAAAATAAATCTGTCCCGGTTTTCCCATCTCACTAACGAATACCTTTCGATTTCAACCACTGATTGATCTGCGCCTGATTCATGGCACCACTTTGGCGAGCGACTTCCCGGCCATTCTGAAACAGAATCAAGGTGGGTATGCTGCGAATCGCAAACTGACCGGCCGGCCCAGCGGCTTGTTCGGTGTTCAGCTTGGCAAAGCGCACTTTGCCTCGCCAGGCTTTCGCAGCTTGCTCGAACTGGGGGGCCATCGCTTTACAGGGGCCGCACCAGCTGGCCCAGAAGTCCACCAGCACGGGCACATCACTGCGTCCTGTGTGGGTAGCAAAGCTCTGCTCCGTCAACTCCAGAACCTGATCCGGCCAGAGCGGTTGTTTGCAGGCGCCGCAATTGCCGCCGGAGGACAACTTGTCGGCAGGTACACGGTTCACCTTGTGGCAATGGGGACACACCAGGTGTCGAACGTCAGTCATGATGGATCTGCCTCTGATTGGCTATTTGTAGGAATAATCAGGGCATACGGAGAGAAATCAAGCGACGCGACGTGCTGCATTGCCGGCGTGCGTGGGCAACAAGGGCTGAAAGAAGATCGAAAATAAATCTGGCCCGGTTTTCCCTCGCCGGACGCTTAAGGAATATGCAGTGACTTGGTATTGACCAAGTCACAACAGGCAATGGCTGGGAGTTCTGAGGAAAATCGTGGAACTCGAAAAAGAGTACTACTTGGTGAGTTTACTAAAAGCGAAGCTTGCGCCGGCAGCCCCAACCATCATTCCGATAGCGACTCCTTTACCGAAGCCCATTTCATTTCCATCCTTTTTACCATCGTTGAGACCTGCTCTGTACGCTTTAAAATCGTCACTCCTCTCGGGGTCAAAATTATACTTATCAAACTCTGGCGAGGACTCTGGTTTCTCCAGAAGTCTCTGAAGCAGCGCTCGTGCGCCATCGACTGCTAGGCCGTTAACTGCCGCAAACGCACTCAGTTGAGCTTTGTCACCAAGAATTTTTTCGGCTTTCTGCTTTTTGTTCATTTTCGATCCCTCTTCTATATCTATAAAAGCTACTTAGATCAGTATATTTTAACGTCACTTTAGCACCTGCATTATTGGAACTTGTTGGATTACTTAGATGCTTTTGTATCCTTTTCGTAAACCATACTTTGGGCTAATCTGTAGTAGCCAGATAGCAAAACGGTAAAGACAATAACCCCCAACTACTTCTTCATACCCACCCTCATAGTCGAGATTTCCCTCCCACCAGACTAGGACATGTACGCAAAAGGTGCATGCATGAACACAACCAAATACGCCCAGGGAAAAGACTTTAAGCCCTCATACGGCCTTCAGCGTTTTTCAAGATTTCACAAACAAGTCCCCAAATCTCCGGCGCCCCCGGAAATCACTGCTAACCTTAATTAGGAAACTAAATCTAATAAAAAGCATGGAGCGCCATGATGCCACGCCCAGACTTCCTCACCGGCGGTGAACCAGCACGCCTTATCCCGGTAACACCAGACAGCGCCAGAGAACTAAAATCCGTCTCCGTTATCCTCGCCGGCCTGCGCTCCGTGCTTGAGCTGAGACAGTCCCTGCTGAAATCCCTGGGAGTGCGCGTCGGAACCAACGCCACCCTTGAGGCATGGATAGAGCCGGTATTCCAGAACGAGGACAAGAAAGCGGTCAAAAACAAAGACCGACCTGACGGCCTCCTGATTCTTCGCACCGGCCGGCGCGAATGGCGGGCGCTGATAGAGGCCAAGGTCAACAACGACACCATCGGTGAGGAACAAGTATCGCGCTACCTCCAGCAGGCAAAGAACCACAAACTGGATGCCGTGATCACCATCACCAACCAGTTTGCAGCACTGCCGACGCACCACCCCGTAAAACTCCCGAAGAACGCCACCAAGTCCGTCGCCCTCTTCCACTGGTCATGGGCCTTCATCCGAACCCAGTGCCAGCTCCTGCTCAAGAACGATGGCGTTGAAGATGAAGACCAGGTATTCATCCTCAGCGAAATACTGCGATACCTCGAAAGCGACCGCTCCGGCATCAGCCACTTCGACCAGATGAATGCGGAGTGGAAAGACGTCGTCAACAAAGTGAAGAGCAACGCCCCACTCGCCAAAACCAGCGATGAGGTACAGAACACCATCGCCGCCTGGCACCAGGAACAACGGGACCTTTGCCTGATCATGTCCCGCCTTACCGGCAGCGACGTTTCCCTAAAACTGAAAAACGACCACCGCCTGGACCCTGCCAAACGCCTGAAAGACGATGCCGATGCCTTCTGCAAAGCACCGACACTGAACTGCGCGCTCCACATCATCAACGCAGCGGCGGACCTGGAAGTAACGGCCGACCTTCAGCGGCGAATGATTTACAGCTCAATGCGCCTAACGGCTCCTAAAGACAAACAGAGCACCAAAGCCAGGGTTAACTGGCTTCTGCGACAATTGAAGAAGACCGCTCCCACCGGGTTCTTCATTCGCGCCACCAGGCCCGGCAAGGCAGAAACAACCTACCAGGCACTGAAAGACCTGCGGGATTCGCCGGAGTTGCTGGAATCAGATACCTCCAACACAGCGGCCACGACGCTGGAAGTGGTTTATGAGGTGGATCTTGCCGGGAAGTTCAGTGGGCGGAAAGTATTTGTTGAGGAGCTGGAAAAGGCGGTGCCGCATTTTTATCAGGAGGCGGGGCAGTTGTTGAAGGCCTGGACGCAGCCGCCTCCGAAAATTTCGAAAGTTGACAGTGAAGTGAGGGATAGAGTCAAGGATGCGGCCCTAGAAAGATAGATCTCAAAAAATTTCAGCTAACTCTCTTTTGCTCTGGCAAAAGGCGCTTGAATTAACAGGGAAGATCAAATAAATTGCTTATAAATACCAATAATGTCAAAGGGTTGCAGGCATGAAAAGCTTTTCAGTGAAAATTTTCTATAGCTACTCACATCAAGATGAGAAATATCGAGATCAAATGGAGAAATTTTTAAAATTGCTGCAAACCCAAGGATTAGTTGAGCACTGGTATGATCGTAAAATTTTAGCTGGTCAGCATATCGAAAGGATCATCGAAGATGAAATTCGGTCCTCAGACATCGTAGCATTCCTTATAAGTGTTGATTTCTTATCTTCAAATGCATGCCAAAAAGAACTTTCCCTAGCAAAAGAGTTGGCAGAACAAAATGGAAAGAAGTTAATCTCTGTAATTGTTCGTGAGTGCCCATGGCAAGACCATGATAGCATTGCACCGTATCTAGCAACTCCCCGAGATGGAAAAGCTATCAATACCTGGCAAGACGAAGATGAAGCGTGGACATACGTTTACAATGACTTCAAAAATGTAATCATGGACCTAAAAAAAAATTTTGAAGTAAAGGAAGATTTTTTAAAGGAACTAAAGTCTTTAGAATTTTGCTCCCAATCCAATCAAGACCTGGACTTCTCAAAGATCTTTGTATTTCCTAACCTGAGCAAAATTTCAGAAAAGGATGAAAAGCAAGTAAATATAAAAAATTCGTCGGACCTACGAAAATATAAAAAATTGATAATTCACGGGGATACTCAAAGCGGGAAAACAAAATTATGCAGCCACCTATTTCTGGAAACCATTAATGACAAAAAACCTGCTTTATTTGTTAACCTAAACGCCTTTGCGCACAAGAAGCCATCACTCTCAAATTTACAAGAACTTTATGAAAGCCAATATCACGGAGATTTTCAATGTTGGTTAAAACAAAAAGAGAAAACTATAATTTTTGATAACCTCTCTCACGAAAAGAACTGCTTAGACCACATTTCGTTCGCAGAGAAACATTTTGATAAAATCATACTCTCCACATCAGATGATGACTACAATTCATACTTTTCTGACGAAATAAGGCTAGCACATTACACGCCTGTATCAATACTACCCTTCACTCATGTAAAACAAGAATCACTCATCAAAAACTGGCTTCAAGAAAGCAAAAAAGAAAACAACCTTGAGGGCCACCACGGAAAAATAGACCAAATCGAAAACAACATCAACTCAATCATAATACATAACAAAATACTTCCAAGATATCCGTTTTTTATTCTGTCTATACTTCAAACATATGAGGCATTCATGCCTCAAAATATTGAAATTACAGCGTATGGGCATTGTTACTATGCTCTGATAGTGGCACACCTTGTGAAATCTGGGGTTGAACCAAAAGACGAATCCATATCTGCATGCTTTAATTATTCAAGAAATCTAGCTTTCGAAATTTTTACAAAAAACCCCAAAGAGCTTTACCTTACAAATGAACAACTGAAGTCATTTGATGATCGCTATAATGAAAAATATATAATAAACAAGTCACTTATAAACAGACTTAAAGGCAGATATGGAATACTAAAGACTGAAACAAATGGAAACATTTGTTTTAACCTAAGCTACAGCTATTATTATTTTCTCGGCGGTTACTTATCAAAACACTATAACGAAAACAAAATTGAAGATATTGTGAGCGAACTAATCGAGAACAGCCATAAAAAGAATAATTCAACAACACTTATTTTTACGATACATCACGCACATGACTTAAAAATAATCGATGAAATCCTCACTCACACCGCCTGTGCGATCGATCAACTAGCACCGGCCACGCTGGATACCGATGAGACTGAGATATTCTATGAGTTGCTGACCGCAATTCCTGAGAAACTTGAATCCAATGGTGTAAAAGAAGATAGAGAATCCGAACGAGCGCGACGAGACTTGGTTGAACAAAAAGATGAAGAACTATCAGAAATTGAAAATATAGATGACTCTGAAAGAGACAATAAAATCCTAAATGATATATATCACTGCAACAAAAATATAGAAGTTTTGAGCCAAGTCTTAAGAAATAATGTTGGAAACCTAGAGAGAAAAAAGATAGCTGAAATAGCAGAGACAATCTGTGATGCCGGCCTCAGGCTATCAAGATTATTAGTTACGAGTAAAAACGAAATAAATGAGCTTATCAACTATATTCATGAGAGACTTCGAATCAGTGGATCAGATAATGATAAAATTGATTTAAAGATCAAGGAGGACGATATTAGAAAAGCAGTAATTTTTCACGTTTTCTTATGGATAATGTCGAACATAGAAAGGGTGGTTTCTTCCATAAACAAGCCAGAAATCAGCCCCGTAATAAAAGAACTTTCATTACTAAAAAATACACCTGCTTACAAAATAATTTATTACTTCTTCTCTCTCGACACCTCTGAAAATTTTACCAAAAGAAACAAAGAACAACTCGAAGGACTAGTTAGAGAGTACCAGGGAAAGGAGCACTCTTTTTTGCACAGAATTATTTCTATTCGAACTCAGCAGTTTATTAACACACATGAGATAGAAAGCTCAGTTTATCAGTCTGTATGTAGCACGTTGAAGATCGATTACAAGCCCAAGTTCAAAGGTAGAATATCGACCTAACAAAAAGGCTCTCAAAACGTCTTCCATTTGGGCATTTCTACCCCCTGAAAGGGTGAGTCTCGAGAGGGTCGACACCCAACTCCCAAGTAGTGAACGTTTGCTCTCTCACCCAGAAAATAATTCCCGGTTTTCTCAACTCACCACAGCCTTGGACTTCCCTTCCGGGGATATTGATAGAGTTTATGAGTGGTTGTAAGCTTTGATCATGCTCTATTACTCGGGAGTTCGAAGTGTTGACGAGGTTAGTATCTTTAGTAACGCTCACGTTCTGCACACCAGAAACCGAATGCGGGGGTCAGGTTCACAGCTTCTAAACTGTCAAATGCTTCTTGATCAACCAATCCGACAACTCAACAATCCCCCCCTCAGCAACCCGCCTCCCCCGATCCAAAATCGCAAACCGATCCGCATACTTCCGCGCAAACGGCAACTTCTGCTCAACCAGCAACACCGTCAGCCCGTCTTCTTTGATGAGGCGGCGAATAACCTCCCCAATCTGCGCCACAATATTCGGCTGAATCCCCTCCCCCGGCTCATCCAGAATCAGCAGCCTGGGCTCAATCACCAGCGCCCGGCCAATGGCCAGCTGCTGTTGCTGCCCACCAGAAAGGTCACCGCCTCTGCGGTGTTTCATTTCCTTCAGCACCGGGAACAGCTCATACACCCGCTCGGGAATCTTCTTGCTGCCATCCTTACGCACGGCCAGGCCGGTACGCAGGTTTTCCTCCACGGTCAGCAGCGGGAAGATCTGTCTTCCCTGGGGCACGTAGCCGATACCCAGTCTTGAGCGGTCTTCGGTTTTCTTTTTGGTGAGCTCCACATCCTGCGCAAACTCGATGCTTCCGCTTGTAGTGGTTTCCTCGCCCATGATGCATTTCATCAGGGTGGTTTTACCCACGCCGTTGCGGCCGCACTGGCCCTGGGGTACGTCCAGGTCCAGATCCCAGAGGGTGTGGCTTTCTCCGTAGTATTGGTTGAGCTTCTGGATCTTGAGCATTACGCCTCCTCCCCGAGGTAAACCTTGATCACTTCCGGGTCGTTGGAGACCTGGTCCATGGAACCTTCGGCCAGCACGCTGCACTGGTGCAGTACGGTCACCTGGCGGGTAATGGAGCGCACGAAGCCGATGTAATTGCTCGGCCACCATGACGGACTATTTGCAGACCAGATTGTTTACTGAGAAAAAAGCCGCACGGGATCCCGAACGGCTTCTAGTTTCGCTTACTTCTGTAATCGGCTATCAGGCAGCCGCCAGATATGCCCCAGCAACCGCCAACACACCACCAATACCACGGCTAAACCGGCTGTCAGCCCTCAGCAACAGGCTACCCAGCCCACGTCCAACCAGGGTTATGGCGAGAGTAGCCATGGAGAAACCGGCCAGGTAAGCCGCGAGCGTGGCGCCTGCAGGCATTTCTGTACCGTGGGCAAAGCCGTGGAACAGCATGAAAACGCCGACGAGCGTGCCGCCAACAGCAGTGGGCAATTTGGCCAGGGTGGCGATGAGAATGCCGGCCACCAGTACGGAGAAGGTAATACCGGTTTCAACACTCGGCAGGCTCATCCCAGCCCAGGCAATCCCCGCACCCAGCACCATCCCGCCAATCACAAACAGCGGCGTAATCTGCTTCATGGTGTTGCTCTGGCGCACGCTCCAGAACCCGATAGCAGCCATGGCCAGCAGGTGGTCCAGGCCCAGCATCGGGTGCAGCAGGCCGCTGAGGAAGCCGCTTTCTGCGTGGGCGCCATGGCCGGTGTGGGCCGCTGCGGTGGTGGCGGTGAGTAGCAGGCCGGCGGCCACTAGGAGTTTGGTCGTCTGGTTCATGGTGTTCTTCCTTGTGTTGCTGAATTCGGTGTTTGTGGTTCGGTGTCAGGCGGTTTCGGCCACTTTGTTGGGGCGCCGTTCCGGCAGCATGCCGCGCTCGAGGATGAAGCTGATGATGGTTTCCAGCCCTACTCCGTCGTACAGGTTGGTGAACACAAACGGGCGCTCGCCGCGCATTTTCTTTGAGTCCCGGTTCATCACATCCAGGGAGGCGTGTACCTGTTCGGCGATGTCGATTTTGTTGATAATCAGCAGGTCGGATTTGGTGATGCCGGGGCCGCCTTTTCTGGGGATTTTGTCGCCGGCGGACACGTCGATCACGTACAGGGTCAAGTCGCTCAGTTCCGGGCTGAAGGTGGCGGAGAGGTTGTCGCCGCCGGATTCGACCAGTACCAGTTCCAGATTGGGGTGGCGGCTTTGCAGGTCGTCGATGGCGGCCAGGTTCATGCTGGCATCCTCGCGGATGGCGGTGTGGGGGCAGCCGCCGGTTTCTACGCCCAGGATGCGGTCGGCTGGGAGGGCATCGTGTTTCAGGAGGAAGTCCGCGTCTTCCCTTGTGTAGATGTCGTTGGTGACGACGGCGATGTCGTAGTGATCTTTTAGGGCTTTGCAAAGTTGACGCAGCAAGGCGGTTTTACCTGAGCCAACCGGGCCGCCGACTCCTACTCTCAGACAATGTTTCATGGCGTGTTCTCCGTTTCTCTAATCAAGATCGTTTTTGTTCAGCTTCTGAAAAGCCGTGAATACTGGGTTTCGTGGTGTGCGCTCGCGAGCGCGAGGCCGGGCAGTACCGGGCCGAGTTCGTTGTCTTCCCGCGTCAGCGCCTGGTCGACGGCGTGTACCAGTTTGGGGCGCAGCCGTTCGGTCAGCCGCTGGGCGGCGGTGTGGCCCAGGGGCATGGCTTTGCAGGCGACGGCGAGTTGGTTTTCCAGCCAGGCCCAGGCGAAGCCGAGCAGGGTTTGGCGCACGGGTACGTGGCGCATGTGGGCGGCCCAGGCGAAGACAGTGACGTAGCCGGGGTCTTCCGGCATTCGGCCTTCGGCCGGCATCAGTTCCAGGCTGCCCAGCAGGCGAATGAGCGCAGAGCCCAGGCGGGCGTCTTCGTCGCTCAATTCAGCGGTCTCGCGGGTGGCGTGCAGCCATTGGTTCCAGTGGACCAATTCGGCGCTGTCGCTGTTGGCCCAGGCGGTTTGCAGGCGCACGAGCAGGGGCAACTCGCAGCGGGTGAGGCCGTCTTCCAGTACGCCTTCCAACCAGTCGCCCAATTGGTCTTCATTGTTCACCCAGCCCAGTTCGAAGGCGCTTTCCAGGCCCTGGGACCAGGCGAAGGCCCCGATGGGCAGTGCGGGGCTGACCAGTTGCATCAAGCCCAGCAGGGACAGGTCGCCTACGGCGGTCTGGCTGCTGTCAGTGAGCATGAGGGTGGTCATGGTCGTGCCCGTGGCTGTGATCGTGTGAATGGCCATGGCCGTGAGCATGCCCTGCTTGGGCGTATGCGCCGGGCTCCGGATCAAAGGGAGCCTGGTGGTGTACCAGGGTGGCGCCCAGGCGTTCGGCCAGTTCTTCCAGTACGTGGTCCGGCGGGAAGCGTACCCATCCGGTCTTTCCATCTGTTGCGGTGTCTTCGCTGCCGATGGACAGCGACACATGTCGGTTACCCAGGTGGTAGCACAACCGTGCCAACGGCAGGCCGGGTTCGATGCGGGCGGTGACGACGGGTTCGTCCGCAGCGCGGATGCGGATGATTTCGCCGCTTTGGGCCTGCAGGAATTCGCCCTCTCGCAGCACGGGGCCGCGGTCGAGGAACAGGCCAACATCGTAACCGGTGTCGGTTCTGGCGCGCAGGCGGCCGCGCATGCGCAGCTCAAAGGGCAGCGTGAGGTGGTCGTGGATTTCGCTGGTTTCCACTGGGCCGACTCTCTGTGTCAGCTCAAGCATGTCGGGCTCCTTAAAAAAGATGATATAGCTGCGCCAGTGGCAGTTCGGTGGCGGGCTCGCAGGTGAGCAGTTCGCCATCGGCGTGCACTTCGTAGGTTTGTGGGTCCACGGTCAGGTGTGGGCAGGCGTCGTTGAGTTTGAGGTCGCCCTTACGAACGCTGCGTACGTTTTTACAGGCCGCGAGGGTGCTGTTCAGCCCCAGTTCCTTGCCAATGCCCGCATCCAGCGCGGCCTGGCTGACAAAGCTCAGGCGGGTGGCACTGGCGGCCCGACCCAGCGCCCCGAACATCATGCGGTAGTGCACGGGCTGGGGCGTGGGAATGGAGGCGTTGGGATCGCCCATGGGGGCCGCGGCAATCATCCCACCTTTCACAATGAGCGCAGGCTTTACGCCAAAGAAGGCCGGGTCCCACAGCACCAGGTCCGCCAGCTTGCCCACTTCCACGGAACCCACTTCGTGCGCGATGCCGTGGGTGATAGCGGGGTTGATGGTGTATTTGGCGATGTAGCGTTTGGCGCGCAGGTTGTCGGCGCCCAGTTGTTCGTCGTCCGGCAGCAGGCCGCGCTGCACTTTCATCTTGTGGGCGGTCTGCCAGGTGCGGCACACCACTTCCCCCACCCGGCCCATGGCCTGGGAGTCGGAGGCGATCATGGAGATCACGCCCATGTCCTGGAGGATGTCTTCCGCTGCAATCGTCTCGCGGCGAATGCGGGAATCGGCGAAGGCCACGTCTTCCGGGATGTTGGGGTCCAGGTGGTGGCAGACCATCAGCATGTCGAGGTGTTCGTCGATGGTGTTGACGGTGTACGGCCGTGTGGGATTGGTGGAGGACGGCAGTACGTAGTCCTTGGAGCAGGCGGTGATAATGTCGGGGGCATGGCCGCCGCCGGCGCCTTCGGTGTGGTAGGTGTGGATGCACCGGCCTTTGAAGGCGGCGAGGGTGTCTTCCACAAACCCGGATTCGTTCAGGGTGTCGGTGTGGATGGCGATCTGTACGTCGAACTTGTCAGCCACGGTGAGGCAGTTGTCGATGCTGGCCGGTGTGGTGCCCCAGTCTTCATGGAGTTTGAGGCCCATGGCGCCGGCTTTGATCTGCAGTTCGAGGGACTCTGGCAGGCTGGCGTTGCCTTTGCCGAGGAAGCCGATGTTCATGGGCATGTCGTCGACGGCCTGGAGCATTTTGCCGATGTGCCAGGGGCCGGGGGTGCAGGTGGTGGCATTGCTGCCAGTCGCTGGGCCGGTGCCGCCGCCAAGCATGGTGGTGATGCCACTCATGAGGGCTTCTTCGATCTGCTGGGGGCAGATGAAGTGGATGTGGGCGTCGATGCCGCCAGCCGTGAGAATTTTGCCTTCACCGGCGATGATTTCGGTGCCGGGGCCGATGACGATGGTGACGTCCGGCTGGGTGTCGGGGTTGCCGGCTTTGCCGATGGCGGCGATTCTGCCGTTTTGCAGGCCGACGTCGGCTTTGACGATGCCCCACCAATCGAGAATTAAGGCGTTGGTGATGACGGTGTCCATGACGGTGTCATCAGCCCGCTGGCTCTGGCCCATGCCATCGCGGATGACTTTGCCGCCACCGAATTTTACTTCGTCGCCGTAGTGGGTGGCGTCGCTTTCAACCTGGATCCACAGTTCGGTGTTGCCCAGGCGGACTCGGTCACCCACTGTGGGGCCGTACATGTCGGCGTAGGCTTGTCTTGTTATCTTCATGCTGTCCCTCGTTTTTGCTTGGGTGCCTGGGTTACTGAGGCCTAAAACTTCGGTGCCTGGGCCGGTCGGATAGGGCTTTCCAGGAAACGCTACAAGCACATCCATGTGCGCTTGGGCTCCGCCATCCATGGCTCCGCACATTCCTGGAAAGCCCTATCCGCCCGACCCTCAGAGTTCATTCGAGCCTTCTTTAACCCCTTGCTCCTGTTGTCCTCAGTTCTTGTCGAGTTTTCCCATGACTTCTTGGCGGAAACCGTAGATTTCGCGTTTTCCGGCGAACGGGATAAGGGTCACTTCTCTCGTTTGGCCGGGTTCGAAGCGGATGGCGGTGCCGGCGGCGACGTCCAGGCGGTAGCCCTTTGCCTTGGCCCGATCAAAATCGAGAGCGGGATTGGTTTCGGCGAAGTGGTAGTGGGAGCCAATCTGAATGGGGCGGTCGCCGGTGTTGCCGACTTCGATGGTGATGCGCTGGCGGCCTTCGCAGAGTTCGATGTCGCCGTCTTTAAGCTGGTATTCGCCGGGGATCATGGCAGCCTCCTCAAACTATGGGGTTGTGGACGGTGACGAGTTTGGTGCCGTCCGGGAAGGTGGCTTCTACCTGGACTTCGTCAACCATGTCGGCCACGCCTTCCATGACGTCGTCGCGGGTGAGGATTTCGGTGCCGGCGGTCATCATTTCAGCCACGGTGCGGCCTTCGCGGGCGCCTTCCATGATTTCGGCGCTGATGAGGGCGACGGCTTCTGGGTAATTCAGCTTCAGGCCTTTGGCCTTGCGGCGCTCTGCTAACAGTGCTGCTGTGAAGAGGAGCAGTTTGTCTTTGTCTCTTGGGGTTAATTCCATTTTTGTTCTCCTCGGGTTCTGGAGTTTGTCGGCAGGAGGGAAGGGGTGCACGGGATACGCGGTGAATACGTCCCTGTACGCTCGGAAAAAACATCCATGTTTTTTACGATCCCGTGCACCCCTTCCCTCCTGCCTTGTCTGAATTCTGAGTTGCCTGTTGGATTAACTTCCGTTGTTCCAAATAGTTGTTTCTGACCCTATCGAGCTAGTGCGCTAACTCATTTTTCCGCTTAACAGGGCGGGGCGAACCGTCCGGGGATGTCGAAAACATGGATGTTTTCGTCAAGCGTACATGGACGTATTCACAGCGTGCCCCGGACGGTTCGCCCCGCCCTGTTCCCGCACCAACCATCAAGTCAACCAGATCCGCGGAACAACCGCGGACTGGCCGGCCAACAGAGGCCGAAGTACCTCCCAGGCCCGCTGGCAAACATCCCAGGCTTCGTTTCTTTCATTACCCAGGTACCGCAACAACACAACGCCACGCCGGCGTGTGATGGCCCAGTGGGCTGAAGCCGGCAGTTGTTCACGGATGGCTTCGATGGCGCCGGCTTCGTCTTCCAAACCAACCACCCACAAGGTCGCCTGAACGGTGGCGCCGCCCTGCCCCCATTTGCCGTTGAAACGGGCGTGTGTGGGGTCTAACAGTTGGCGCTCCAGCCACAGCGGTTTGCCGTCCATGTTCAGGCTGAAGCGTTGCTCCATGTGGCCGGTGACGAATGGCAGGTTGCTGACCGGGCGACCCAGGGCGAGGATTTCCCAGCCCAGGCATTTGGCGCCGGTTTCCAGGTCGATGGTAGTGGTCTGCTCGCCCCGGGAGCCGTTGAAGCCGAGGGTTTCCTGGGGCAGGTATTCGAGAACGCCGCCGTTGGCGACGTTCAGATGTGTGTGCTGCGCCCAGGCGACGCCGTTGCGGTCGGCTTTGTAGAGTTTTGCCGCCGCCGGGGTGGTCACCAGGGTGTGCGCGCCAATGCCGACGGACACATTGATATTCAGGGCATCGCCGCTAACCAGGCCGCCGGGCGGGTGCAGCAGGTACACGTGGCAGCAGCCGGTTTTGCCTTCCGGGTAGAACGGCCGCTGCACGCGCAACGGGCCCTTGAACCGGGTGCGGGTCATGCGGGTGACCTGCGCGCCCTGCTCCTGCCTGGTTTCGAAGGCCAGGTCCAGGGTGGCGGCCCAGCGCCGGTCCGCGTCGAAGCGGTGGCCGGAGTCGTGGGCCGCGTCGGCGGCGTTGAGGGCGATCGATTCGTAGGCGGTCATACCGTCAGGTGCTTCTTGATGAGTTCATCAGACAGCTCGGCAATGCCTCCCTCGGCCACGCGGCGCCCCCGGTCCATGATGGCGAAGCGGTCGGCGTATTTGCGGGCGAAGGGCAGTTTCTGCTCCACCAGCAACACCGTCAGGCCGTCTTCCTTGATCAACCGGCGGATGACTTCGCCGATCTGGGCGACGATGTTGGGCTGGATGCCTTCGCCGGGTTCGTCGAGGATCAGCAGCTGAGGCTCGATCACCAGGGCGCGGCCGATGGCGAGCTGTTGTTGCTGGCCGCCAGAGAGGTCGCCGCCACGGCGGTTTTTCATTTCCTTGAGCACGGGAAACAGCTCGTAGATGCGCTCGGGGATTTTCTTGCTGCCGTCCTTGCGCACGGCCAGGCCGGTGCGCAGGTTTTCTTCCACGGTCAGCAGCGGGAATATCTGCCGTCCCTGGGGCACGTAGCCGATGCCCAGGCGGGAGCGCTCTTCCAGTTTCTGTTTGGTCAGTTCGGTGCCGCCATCAAACTGGATGCTGCCGCTGCTGGTGGTTTCCTCCCCCATCACGCATTTCATCAGGGTGGTTTTGCCCACGCCGTTGCGGCCCATCACGCAGGTGCACTGGCCTTTGGGCACGTCCAGCTCCAGCTCCCACAGGGTGTGGCTTTCGCCGTAGAACTGGTTCAGTTTTTCGATCTTTAGCATTTGGCTTTCAGTTGGCATCAGGCTTCCTCCCCGAGATACACCTTGATCACTTCCGGGTCGTTGGAGACCTGGTCCATGCTGCCTTCCGCCAGCACGCTGCCCTGGTGCAATACGGTGACCTTGCGGGCGATGGAGCGCACGAAGCCCATGTCGTGCTCCACCACCACAACCGACTGCTTGCCGGCGAGGCTGGTGAGCAGTTCGGCGGTGCGTTCCATTTCCTGTTCGGTCATGCCGGCCACGGGTTCGTCCACCAGCAGCAAGCGCGGCTTCTGCATCAGCAACATGCCGATTTCCAGCCACTGCTTCTGGCCGTGGGAGAGGATGCCCGCCAGCTGGTTTCGCAGTTCCTGCAAACCGATGGTTTCCAGCACTTCGCCGATGCGTTCGCGAAACTCCGCTTTCATGGCGGCCCGCAGGGTGGGAATCACCCGCTTGTCGGTGGCCATGGCCAGTTCGAGGTTTTCGAACACCGTTAAGGCTTCGAACACGGTGGGCTTCTGGAACTTGCGGCCGATGCCGAGGGTGGCGATTTCCGGCTCGTTCATGGTCAGCAGGTTGTGACGGCTGCCGAACCAGACCGAACCGGTGTCCGGGGCGGTTTTACCGGTGATGATGTCCATCATGGTGGTTTTGCCCGCGCCGTTCGGCCCGATGATGCAACGCAGCTCGCCGTCGTCGATGGTCATGTTGAGGTTGTTGATGGCCCGGAAGCCATCGAAGCTCACGTTGACGTCTTCCATGTAGAGGATGGGCCCGTGGCGGGTGTCCACGGGGGAAACCGCCGGGGTCAGGAATTCGAACACCCGGTCGCGGTTGGAAAGCTCCTCGATAATGCTCATGCGGTCGCCTCCGTGGTGGATGGGGCGGTTGGGGTGTCCTGTTCATCCTGTTTTCCCTTGCGGCGGCTGGCCAGAAGGCCGGCGATGCCTTTGGGCAGGAACACGGTGACCAGCACGAACAGGCCACCCAGGGCGAACAGCCAGGCATCCGGCATCACGCCGGTGAACACGGTTTTGGCGTAGTTCACCAGTACCGCGCCAATCACTGCGCCATAGAGGGTTGCGCGGCCGCCGAGCGCGACCCAGACCACCACTTCAATGGAGAACAGGGGGGAGAATTCGCTGGGGTTGATGATGCCCACTTGAGGCACGTACAAGGCGCCCGCCACACCCGCCAGCATGGAGGAGACCACGAACACGAACAGCTGCACCCGGTCCACCCGGTAGCCCAGAAATCGGGCGCGGGCTTCGGCATCGCGGCAGGCGATGCTGACCCGGCCCAGCTTGCTGGTAACGATGCCGCGGCAGATCACATAGCCAATGGCCAAGGCGATGCCGGTGGCGATGAACAGCCCCAAACGGGTGGCGTCGGTGCGCAGGTTGAAGCCGAGGATGTCGCGGAAGTCGGTCAGGCCATTGTTGCCGCCGAAGCCCATCTCGTTGCGGAAGAACGCCAGCATCAGCGCGAAGGTGAGCGCCTGGGTGATGATGGACAGGTACACGCCGGTGACCCGCGAACGGAAGGCGAGGAAGCCGAACACCAGCGCCAGCAGGCCCGGGGCCAGCAGCACCATGATGAAGGCGAACCAGGCCATGTCGAACCCGAGCCAGTACCAGGGCAGTTCCTGCCAGTTCAGGAACACCATGAAGTCCGGCAGGATGGGGTCGCCGTAGGTGCCGCGATCGCCGATCTGCCGCATCAGGTACATGCCCATGGCGTAGCCGCCGATGGCAAAGAAGGCGCCATGGCCCAAGCTGAGGATACCGAGGTACCCCCACACCAGATCCACAGCCACCGCGAGCAAGGCGTAACACAGGTATTTGCCCAGCAATGTCACCGTGTAGGCGCTGACATACAGGGCGCTGTCTTCCGGCATGGCCACGTGAAGGAAAGTCACGATGGCCAGGGCTGCAAACAGAACGCCCAGGAAAATCTGCGTGGATCGCTCACGCAAGGGTCGAGTCAACCACATACCTTAACCCTCCGCAGCCCGGCCTTTCTGGGGGAAGAGCCCCTTCGGCCGTTTTTGAATGAACAGGATGATGAAGACCAGCACAATGATCTTCGCGAGCACAGCACCAGCCCAGGGTTCCAGAAGCTGGTTGATGGTGCCCAGCGACAGCCCGGCGATGAGCGTGCCCCACAGGTTGCCCACGCCACCGAACACCACCACCATGAACGAGTCGATGATGTAGTTCTGGCCCAGGTTGGGGCCCACGTTGGTGAGCTGGGAAAGCGCCACACCGGCCAGGCCGGCAACACCGGAGCCCAGGGCAAAGGTCATAATGTCCACGCGGGTGGCGCGAATGCCCATGGAGCGTGCCATGGCGCGATTCTGGGTGACGGCGCGCACTTCCAGGCCGAGGCGGGTTTTGCGCATGATCATCATCAGCGCGGCGAAGACGATCAGTGCGAACGCCAGTACGTACAGGCGATTAAGAGTGAGGGAGAGCGCGTCGTTGATCACCAGCGAGCCGCTCATCCAGTCCGGTGTGACCACGGTGCGGTTCTGGGGCGAGATCACGGTACGCACCAGTTGCTGCAGGATGAGGCTGATACCAAAGGTGGCCAGCAGGGTTTCCAGCGGGCGGCCCTTGAGGAACTGGATTACGCTGCGCTCGATGATGATGCCGGCGGTGGCCGCCACCAGGAAGCCGGCGGGAATCGAGAGAATCAATGCCAAGCCCGGCTGGCCCGGCAACAGTTGCTGCATGCCCCAGGTGGTGTAGGCACCCAGCATGATCAGCTCGCCGTGAGCCATGTTGATGACGCCCATCACGCCGAAGGTGATGGCCAGGCCGATGGCGGCCAGGACCAGCACGGAACCCAGGCTGAGGCCAAAATAGAGCGTTTCGGCGGCGCGGTTGAGTTTCAGTTTCTGTTCGATGGAAGCCAGGGCCTGCTCGGCCTTGTCGGCCAGGGCCGGGTTGTCGCTGCGCACGGCTTCGTTCAGGGCAGCTCGGGCTCGGGGGTGAAGACTGCCGGCCAGTACGTCCACGGCCTCAAGATTACCCTCACCCACTCTGTAAATGGCCAGTGCCTCTTCAATGCGACTGCGCACCGAGGCGTTCTCTTCCCGTTCCAGCTGCGCTTGCAGCGGCTTGACCAGGGAAGCGTCCACTTTGCCCATCATGTCCTGTGCGGAGGCTTCACGCACGTCAGGGTCTGCGGCGTTCAGGTCCAGCATGGCGAGAATACCCTCAAGCTGGCCCCGTATCCGGTTATTGATGGCGATTCGGTCCAGCTCGCGGCGGGACATTTCGCCCATGTTCTCTCCGGTCAGCGGGTTGGCGATTTCCCAGTCCCGGCCCCGGTTGTTCAGTACGATCACGACCTGGCCGGTGTCGTCTATCCGGCTCAGGCGGTTGTTGCCATAAGCTTCGAGCCAGCCCCTGGCTCTTTCATCACCGCTGCTGACGATGGCATTGATGGCCTCTTCAATGCGGCTGGCGGGCGCTTCTGCAAGGTTATTCAGCAAGGCCGTTCCGGGGTCGTCTTCCTGGGCGGAGGCCGGAAGCGAGAGCACGGAAACCAGGGCGATAAACAGCAATGTGAGCGATCGAAGGATGCTCATGATGGTGTCCTGTCGGTTGAAAGCGAGTTGCGGGGGCGACAACCGGGGCAGCATCGCCGCTCCCGGTTGTCTGTATTGCGCTGTTGGCTGCTATGCCTTATTCGGCTTCTTCAGCCGCCATTTCTCCAGCGGAGGCGCCGCACTTGCCGGTTGCAGTGTTGAAACTTCCGCAGAACATCGGCTTGCGCCAGTCGGCGATCAGGTCACGGGAACCCGGCAGGAAGTCAGACCAGGCATCGCCAGCCACGGTAGACGGGGTTTCCCAGACCACGGAGAACTGGCCGTTGTCCTGGATTTCACCGATCAGTACCGGCTTGGTGATGTGGTGGTTGGGCATCATGGTGGCGTAGCCGCCGGTGAGGTTCGGTACGCTCACGCCGACGATGGCGTCTTTGACCGCATCCACGTCGGTGGTGCCGGCTTTCTTCACCGCTTCGATGTACATGTTGAAGCCGATGTAATGAGCTTCCATCGGGTCGTTGGTGACGGCTTCTTCGTTGCCGGTGTGCTCGATCCACTGGTCGATGAAGTCGTAGTTGGCATCGCTGTCCACGCTCATGAAGTAATTCCAGGCCGCCAGGTGGCCAACCAGCGGGCCGGTGTCGATACCGGAAAGCTCCTGCTCACCCACGGAAAACGCCACCACCGGAATGTCGGAAGCGGAGATGCCCTGGTTACCCAGTTCACGGTAGAACGGCACGTTGGCGTCGCCGTTGATGGTGGAGACCACGGCGGTCTTCTTACCGGCGGAGCCGAAACGCTTGATGTCAGACACGATATTCTGCCAGTCGGAGTGACCGAAAGGCGTGTAGTTGATCATGATGTCTTCCTTGGCCACGCCCTGGTCCATCAGGTAGGTCTCAAGGATTTTGTTGGTGGTGCGCGGGTACACGTAGTCGGTACCGGCCAGCACCCAGCGTTCAACTCCGATGTTGTTCATCAGGTAGTCCACCGCAGGAATGGCCTGCTGGTTGGGAGCGGCACCGGTATAGAAAACGTTCTCGGAAGATTCTTCACCTTCGTACTGAACCGGGTAGAACAGCAAGCCGTTGAGTTCTTCAACCACCGGCAGTACGGATTTACGGGAAACAGACGTCCAGTTGCCGAAAATCACGTCCACTTTTTCCTGGGCCAGCAGTTCACGGGCCTTTTCGGCAAACAGCGGCCAGTTGGAGGCAGGGTCAACCACAACCGCTTCCAGTTCACGGCCCAGAACCCCACCTTCGGCGTTCTGCTTGGCGATGAGCATTTCGACGGTGTCTTTCAGCACGGTTTCACTGATGGCCATGGTGCCGGAGAGGGAATGGAGGATGCCGACCTTGATGGGATCTTCGGCGGCCGCTGCGTTAAGAGACATTGAGAGAGCCAGTGCTGACAGGCCCAGTTTCACGTGTTTTCTAATCGTCATGTTGTGCATCCTTTTCGGATTGATTGGTGTTATTGCCCCAAAATGCACCAACACCTCTGCATCAGCTGTTCCAGAATGAAAAACACGCCTTATTTTTCAGTTAGTTAAATGACATTTGATAACCACTTACCGGGCTTTCGAACCAGCAGTAATGCACCACGATGAATCGCCACTCCGCTAAACGCACTATTACGATGCGCCAAACCCACAAACCTGCAATTCTATGAACTTAAAAAATAACCTGTTGTTTTAAATATTGTTTTTATTCTGATGCCAACTGGCCTCCGGTTATTGTAAAAAAATGGGGCAACAGAATGGTCAACTCTGGTGCTCCAGACCCTTAATCGTGCACCGGAGCTGTAAACGGGAAAATCCAGAAAATGCATGAACATACGTTCAACCTTCACCTGTCCGCTTGATTACAAATCTGTAAGAGATATCGCACAGATAAGGGAGCGAATGTCCGATTTCTTGAGAATGGCTCCCATGTAGAATGGTTAACGTCAAGGATGAGAAGCTGGCAAGGAAAGCTGGCTCAGGGAAGATAACTCCAGGGATCGGGAGTTGCCCAGGGAATCAGGGCTGCAGGGACGAACAACAGGGAAGACGCGCACAGGATGTTGCGCAGCCTGAAGGATCAGGCATGGGGTCAGCCACGGGCTCAGGAGCATAAGGAATGTGTTCCTGTCCGTGCACTTCCCCATCCCGCCGGTTACCGTCTTTTCTATTCAACCAGCTCCGCCGCTTTTACGTCCTGACGAATAATCAGACACGTAAAATCACTCTCAGGAGCAACGCAAGCATGAAACGCACCCCCTTTATCGCCATGATGGTCCTTCTGTTCAGCCTGTTCACCGGTTTCGCCCACGCTGAACCCGCCACCATCAACATCAACACCGCCGACATCGAAACCCTGGCCAGTCTCAACGGCATCGGGCAGAGCAAAGCCGAAGCGATTGTGGCCTATCGCGATGCCAACGGTCCTTTCCAGTCCAGCAACGACCTGACCAACGTCAAGGGCATTGGTGAGCGCACGGTTGAAAAGAACGCCGAGCGCCTGACGGTCGAATAACGCTATTCGGGCAGTGGCCGGCTGCCACTGCCCGCTCCCAAGTCACCAGCTACCACCCCACCCGTTTTCCGAGCACGCAGACTCCCCATAAAGTCGCCTGGCAACTACCATGGCCCCGCCCTATTATTGTGGCTCAGAGAGACAATAATAATCGCGAGCGACGGCACTATGGTTGATCCCATCAAGGTTTACCCGGCCAAACCTTCCAAGGTCTATTTCTACGGCACCTGCCTGGTCGACATGTTCTATCCCGACGCGGGCATGGCCGGCATCCAGTTGCTGGAGCGGGAAGGCATTCAGGTCATCTACCCTGAAGACCAGACGTGCTGTGGCCAGCCTGCCTACACCTCCGGCTATCACGACGAAGCCCGCGCAGTCGCCCACGCCCAACTCGGGCTGTTTCCGGAAGACTGGCCGATTGTGGTGCCCTCCGGTTCCTGTGGCGGCATGATGCGCAAGCATTACCCGGCGCTGTTCAAGGACACCTCCGATGAAGTCGCGGCCGCTGAAATTGCCGGGCGGGTATGGGAGCTGACGGACTTTCTGGTGAACGTGTGCCACATCAAACTGGATGACCTGGGTGAACCCACCACCGTAGCCATGCACACCTCCTGCTCCGCCCGCCGTGAAATGGGTGTGGCGGAAGTCGGCCCCAAGCTGCTGGGGCAGCTAAAAAACGTCAACCTGGTAGAACAGGTTCGAGCGGAGGAATGCTGCGGCTTTGGCGGTACCTTCGCGGTGCGCCATCCGGAAATTTCCGGGGCCATGGTCAGCGAGAAAGTGGACACCCTGGTGGACACCGGCGCCAAAGAGTTTGTCACCACGGACTGCGGATGTTTGATGAACATCGCCGGGTACGCTGAGAAAAACCAGAAGCCGGTGACCGGCCAGCACATTCTGAGTTTCCTCTGGGAACGCACCAGCAGTGGAGGTGAACAGTCATGAGCGAGACAACACACGGCTCTTCACACCATTCCGCCCATCACATCGATGTAAAAGAGTTCCACCCGCGCGCCCGGGCGGCCATCCACAACCCGCAGGTTCGCCAGAACTTTCGCAAGGCGATGGACGGTCTGATGACCAAGCGCAAGTCCGCCTTTGAAGGTTGGGACCTGGAAACCCTTCGGGACTTGGGTGCCAACATTCGCATGCGGGCCCTGGCCAGCCTGCCGGATTTGCTGGAGCAACTGGAACAGAAGCTGACCGAGAACGGCATTACCGTGCATTGGGCCACCGACGGTGATGAAGCCTGCCGTATCGTGCGCGATATCTGCGTGGCGCGGGACGCCAAGACGGCGATCAAAGGCAAGTCCATGGTCTCTGAGGAAATGGAACTGAACCATTACCTTGAGGAACAGGGCATCGAGGCGCTGGAGTCGGACCTTGGCGAGTACATTGTGCAATTGGCGGAAGAAACACCCTCGCACATCATCATGCCGGCAATTCACAAGAACACTGGCGAGATCTCCCAACTGCTGCACGACAAAACCGGCACCGACCTCTCCAACGATGTGGAATACCTGACCGCGAACGCCCGGCTGCAGTTGCGGGAAAAGTTCCGCAATGCCGACGTGGGCATTTCCGGCGTTAACTTCGCCGTGGCCGAAACCGGCACCCTGTGCCTGGTGGAAAACGAAGGCAATGGCCGTATGACCACCACCGTACCGCCCTGCCACATTGCCGTGACCGGCATCGAGAAGGTGGTGCCCAACCTGGAAGATGTCACCGCCCTGCTGGCGTTATTGACCCGTTCCGCCACCGGCCAGCACATTACCACTTACTTCAATATGATTTCCGGCCCCCGCAAGCCCAACGACATGGACGGCCCGGAAGAGGTTCACGTGGTGCTGGTGGACAATGGCCGCTCCACCATCTATCAGGACGACGAGCTGCTGGACACCCTGCGCTGCATCCGTTGCGGCGCCTGCATGAACCACTGCCCGGTGTATACGCGGGTGGGCGGCCATACTTATGGCACCACCTATCCCGGCCCCATTGGTAAAATCCTGATGCCGCATATGGTGGGCCTTGATGAAGGCCGGCATCTGCCGACGGCCTCAAGCCTGTGTGGGGCATGTGGTGAAGTCTGCCCCGTTAAGATCCCGATTCCGGACCTGCTGGTGCGGCTGCGACAGGAATCCGTGGACGGTGACAAGCTGCATCCGGCCAAGGTGCGCGGCCACGGTGCCAAGCGCAGTGGCGTGGAAGCCATGATCTGGAAGGGCTGGAGCTGGATGCACGCCAAACCAGGCCTCTATCGCCTTGGCACCAGCCTGGGCGCACGATTCCGCAAGCTGCAACCAGGCAAGATGGGCGCCTGGACGCAATACCGAACCGCGCCAAAACTGGCGCCCAAAACCCTCCACGAACGGATGAAGGAGCGTGGCCAATGAGTTCCAGAGACGCCATTCTCCAGCGCCTGCGCAACCGCACCGGCGGTGAACTGACGGCCCCGGAATGCGATTTTTCAGTGCTTGATCGTCCGGACTGGAGCACCGCTGAACGGCTGGACATGTTCGAACGGACCATCGAATCGGTTCACGGGGAAGTGCATCGCACCACGGAATCCGGCTGGATTGACCGGTTGGCTGAAATCCTTCAGAGCCGCGGCGCCCAGACCCTGCTGATTGCCAAGGAACATGAGATCGGCCAGGCCCTGAGAAGCGCCACCAAAAACCGCGAGGACCTGCCGCAACTGCTGGTGTACGACGAGCCCATCGAAAGCTGGCAGGAAGCACTGTTCAATGAGGTGGACGCCGGCATCACCTCTACCCGGGGCGGCATTGCCGAAACCGGGTCACTGATTCTTTGGCCGACGGCGAATGAACCCCGGCTGATGAGCCTGGTGCCGCCCATTCATATTGCGATCCTGAAGGCCAGTGAGTTGTACACCACGTTCCACGATGCCATGCAATCCCAGAACTGGGCCGCTGGCATGCCAACCAATGCGCTGTTAGTCTCCGGGCCTTCGAAGACCGCTGATATCGAGCAAACTCTCGCTTACGGTGTTCACGGTCCCAAGGAACTCATCGTACTGGTTATTGAATGATCCGAGGCGCATTACTGATTGCCCTGGCCGCCCTGCTCTGGGCGACCACGGGTATCGTGGCAAAATTCCTGTTTTCCGGCTCCGACCTGCAGGCAGTGACACTGGGCTTCCTGCGCCTGGCGGTCGCTTTACCCTTCTTCTTTGGGCTGATGCTGAGGGAGCAGCGCGCGCTCGCTCGCAGTGCAACCTCTCCACCAAAGTTCACCCGTAAAGCTCTGGTTCCGCTTGTGGCCCTGGGTTTCTTCCAGGCGGTCTATCAGGGCAGCTACCTGCTGGCCGTGGACATGACCGGTGCAGGTATCGCCACGCTGATTGCCCTGTGCCTGGCACCCGTGCTTGTCGCCATCATGGCGGCGCCCCTGCTGGGCGAGAAACCGGGCGTGGTGACAATGCTGGCGTTGGCCGCGGCTATTGCCGGCACCGCGATGCTGGTGATCAGCGACATGGACAGTGCTGGCCATCTTCGCCTCGGTGGTATTCTGGTGGCGGTTCTGGCCGCGCTGGTTTACGCAGGCTTCACACTCACCAGCCGGTACACGTCCACCGGCACACCGGTGTTCACCACGGCGTTCATCTGCTTTTTTACCGCTGCGCTGATCCTGCTGCCTGTCGTTGCGCTGAGCGGTGGTTTTGACGGGCTACAGAGCCTGGGCATTTCACAATGGCTGATGGTGGGCTACATCGGCGTGGTGCCGACCTGCCTGGGGTATGTGAGTTTCTTCAGCGGTATGAAGACAACACCGGCTACTCTGTCGAGCATTATCGTGACTCTGGAGCCGCTGTTCGTGGCCATGCTTGCGTGGGTGATTCTGGGTGAGGAATTGGGGGTGATCGGTATTGCCGGGGCGTTGATTCTGACGGCGGCGGTGATCGTGGCCTCTCGCAGCAGTGCCGGGAGTCGTCCCGACACTGCCTGATACCGCCGAGTCAGGCGGTTTACTCTTCCTCTTCTACCCGGCGCTGCTTTTCGAGCATGTTCGGCTGCAGGATTTCGATCCAGTAGCCGTCCGGGTCCTTGATGAACGCCAGGCCCTTCATTTTGCCGTCGTCCGGCTTCTTGACGAAGTCCACGCCCAGTTTTTCAAAGCGATCGCAGGCACTGTATACGTCCGGCACCGCTACGCCGATATGGCCAAAGCCCTGGGGCTCGTCGTTGCCATTATGGTAGCCAAACTCTTCATCGTTTTCGGTGCCCCAGTTGTGGGTCAATTCGAGCATGGCTTCGCGGCCAAAGATGAAGGTGGTGCGGTGAGCGTCGTCGTTGGGGACCATGTTGGCCTGGCGGTCGTCGAGGTAGGCGAGGAAGTAGAGGGTGAACTTCATTTCCGGGAAGTCGAGTTTTCTGACGAGGCGCATGCCCATTACCCGGGTGTAGAAGTCCATGGAGCGCTCGGGGTCTTTGATGCGCATCATGGTTTGGTTGAAGACGTAGCCTTCGGTTTCGGGGACGGTTGCTTCGTGCAGGCCGGGGGCTTGTTCGAAGTGTTTGGGCATGGGAGCTCCCTTTTATGGGTTCAGGATTCAACCATTATACTTGCGGGCGTTGCGGGGAGATTTCAAGGGCAAAAAAAGGCCCCACAGTCAGAGACACAAAACCTGTGGGGCCTTGGAAACTTTTTTGATTGCATGGTTGGGGGGGGGCTGGTCCAAGCGGGTATGCCCCTCCCAGACACGCCGTTAACCCATCCATGGGGGCTCGGCATTGCCATCCCTGGCAATGCACGGTCTGGGAGGGGCATACCCGCTCGGACCGATCTGACTTTCCAGGTAACGCCTTTAGGCGTGTGCCTCCTGTATTTGTTTCGACTCAACTCATGCCAACTGGTGTTCTTCGCCTTCGTAGTACGCCTCTACCCTCGGGTTCATCACCTTTTTCCACAGTGGCGGGATCATGGCCAGGACGACCATGGCGGCGTAGCCGGCGGGGAGCTGGGGTGCTATTTCGTGGTGGCGGAGGACCTGGTAGCGGCGTTTGGCCCAGGCGTGGTGGTCGCTGTGGCGTTGGAGGTGGAACAGGAAGACGTTGGTGAGGAAGTAGTTGGAGTTCCAGCTGTGTTCCGGGCCGGTGCGTTCGTAGCGGCCGTTTTCGAGCTTGCGACGGTGGAGGCCGTAGTGTTCGAGGTAGTTGACGATTTCCAGCAGGTTGAGGGCGATGAAGCTCTGGCCGAGGAAGAACACGGCGCCGAGCCAGCCAAAGGCGACGGTGAAGGCCGTGAAGGCCAGCGCGGTGATGCTGTACCACCAGATGAGTTCGTTGCGCCAGCTGAGGGCGCTATGGCCTTTTTTCTCGAGGCGTTTGGCTTCCAGTTTCCAGGCGTTGATGAAGTTGCGGGCATAGGCCTGGGGCAGGAAGTTGTAGAGGGACTGGTTGTAGCGCGACGACGAGGCGTCTTCCGGGGTGGAGACATGCACGTGGTGGCCGCGCAGGTGTTCGACTTTGAAGCCGGCGTAGCTGACCAGTGACAGCAGGAAACCGCCGGCCCAGGTTTCGAGTTTGCCGTCTTTGTGGATGAGTTCGTGGGCAACGTTGATGCCCAGGCCGCCAACGATGCCGACGGAGAAGATCCAGCCGATGCCACCGGCCACATTGAACAGGCCGGACGCCAGCACGAACATGCTCCACACCAGCAACACCGCAAAGGCGGCAACCCAGCCCAGGGTGATGAACTTGTAGAAGCGTTCGGTGTTCATGCGTGGGGTATCGGCTTCCTCGTCCGGGTTGAGGGCGTCTTTGCCCAGCAGCAGGTCGAGGATGGGGATGATGCCGAAGACGACCACCGGTACGCCCCAGGCGAACAGGTTGATCCATCCGGTGGCTTGCCCGGCCGCCAACAACAGGGGCGGCAGGGCCAGGGGCAGCATGGCGATCAGGTAGCTGTATTTCTTGAGTGTCAGCAGCACTTTCCGGCGGGCGGACTCGGTGCTCAGGATCAATGGTTTCGTACTCACGTGTTTTCCCTCATCGGCTGTTACTTTCGATCTGGGCGATCGCTTCTTGTTAACTGCATTATTGTCCTACAATATAACAGTCGTCAAGAAAACCGTGGTACTTTTTAATCACTGCATTTATCAATACAGCCCCAATCGCGCTATCTCACTGTGATTGCTCCTCTGTTTCGGGGGTTCCAGCCCCATGCAGTTCCCGGCGTCGGTGCCAGTAATTCATGGCCAGCAGTACCAGCATCGCGACCACACCGGCGACTTCCACTTGCAGGTCCGGGTAAAAGATTGCGATCACCGCGCCACTCAATGCCAGTCGCATCCAGGGTTTCATGTGGGTGAACAGAAAGCCTTCAAGCGCCGCTGCAAAGGCCGCAAGGGCGAGTATGGCGATGAAGCCGTTCCAGAGAACCAGCGGTAACGGCCCCCCTTCGATGATCACGGGGTTGAACACCATGAACAGCGGAATGAGGTAAAGGCCCTTGGCGAACTTCCAGGCCTGTACGCTGGTTTCCATGGTTTTACTGCCCGCGATCGCCGCCCCCGCGAAGGCGGCCAGCGCCACAGGCGGCGTGACGTTGGAATCCTGGGAGTACCAGAACACCAACAGGTGCGCGACCAACAGCGGGATACCGAACTCGTTGGTCAACGCCGGCCCCACCAGCACGATCAGTACGATGTAGCTGGCAGTCACCGGCAGCCCCAGGCCCAGAATCAAGCTGGCGATGACCACCAGGAACAGCGCCATCAGAATGTTGCCGTCGGCGAACGCGATCATCATTGATGAGAACTTGAGGCCCAGCCCGGTCAGGCCAACCACCGCCACCACAATGCCGGCAATGGCGCAGGCAATGCTGACGGGGACCGCGTTGCGGGCACCCAGTTCGAGGCCCTGCAGCAGTTTTACAACGCCTTCACGCAGCGCATGCGTCAGGGCTTTTCCAAGCTGGTTGTCCGCCCGCCCCTGTTTATAGGCAAGGTACAGGCCGTTCAGCCCGGCGATACCAATGATGCCGACCACGGCATAAAACCCGACCCGCATGGGGGAGATGCCCATCACCAGCAGGTACACCAGCATGATGATCGGCAACAGGAAGTACCAGCCGTAAGCCATCACTTCCCGGAGCTGGGGAAGATCACTGGCAGGCAGGCCTTTCATGCCCTGCTTCACCGCGCAGATATGAACGAGCAGATACACCGTGGCGAAATACAGCAGGGCCGGAAACACACTGACTTTTACGATGTCGAGGTACGGCACACGGGTGTATTCCGCAATCAGGAAGGCGCCGGCGCCCATCAGCGGCGGCATGATCTGGCCACCGGTACTGGCTGCGGCTTCAATGCCGCCCGCCTGGGCCGGACGAAAGCCCAGTTTCTTCATCAGCGGAATGGTAAACGCGCCCGTGGTTACCACGTTGGCGATGGCACTGCCGGAGATGGACCCCATGCTGGCCGAGGCCAGAACCGCAGCCTTGGCGGGGCCGCCGCGCTGACGGCCCGTCGCCGCAAACGCCAGATCGATGAAGAAGCGGCCTGCGCCGGTCACTTCCAGCATGGCGCCGAACAGCACAAAGATGAACACGAACGTAGCGGCAACGCCCAACGGCAGGCCGAAAATACCCTCCTGCCCCAGATACAACTGGGCACCGATACGGTCGAGGGAGTAGCCGCGATGGTTGAGAATGCCCGGCAGCCATTCCCCCAGCTCCGACAGCGGCCCACGCTGGCCACTCATCGCGTAGAGAATTGCAATCACACCGATCACCGTCAGCCCGGTGCCTACCGCCCGGCGGCTGGCCTCCAGCAAGGTGATGGTGCATACCCAGGCCATGACAATATCGGTCTGGTTCCAGAACCCGGCCCGGCCGGTAATCTCATCGAGGAACCAGACCAGATAGAAACCGGATGCGCCCGAGGCTATCAAAAAGCCGGTATCAATCAACGCCGTTATGGCGCCACGCGGTCGGCCAGGACGGGGCCCAAACAGCAGAAAGCACAGCATCATCACCAACGCCAGGTGAATGCCCCGTTGATAGAACAGTCCCAGCGGTTGAATACCGGCGCTGTATAGTTGAAACAGCGATAGGCCGATACCAATCAGTGCGATCAGCCAGAGCAGTGCCCTGGGCCCGCTCATTCTGGTCGGCTGCCATGCGCCATTGGTTTTCAGGTAGATGGCCGTTTCTTGACTCATTGAAGCGTGCTTCCTTTATCCCCTGCAGGCCGTACTCGAATCTCAACGAGTTTGTCAGCTGCCAGACGGCTTAGACTCACCACGCGCGAATCCACCTCAATGCGGTGATTCACCGACAAGGCGCCAACGCGCAGCGAGAGACGATTATTGGGTATGGGCACCTGCATATCGACGATGCGGTAGCCGTGGTCGTCATCCGACGTCAGTGTGCCCCGGCCACGGGTATGGCCAAGGCCGGCTGCAAAGTCCGGTGTGTGGCTACTGTCCAGAATCAACTGGTCCGCTTCCATGCGAAAGCAGTCCGTCACAGGAAACCCCTGCACCGAGTGATTCCAGATCAGGCACCACCGCCCGCCCTCGGGCAGGCCGAGCTGCACCAGCGACGTCTGACTGGTATCAGACACCGACAGTTGCCAGACCGCTTTGCTCTGGGCGCCGACTGCTGTGGGCCATAATCCCCACAGCAGTGACGCGAGCAGGCAACAGACCCTGCAAACCATGAACCGACGAATGATAACGACGGATTCTCGATTACTGGCGCAGTGCCTCCGGCACTTCTGCACCTATTTCCTCGTAATAGCGAATGGCACCCGGATGGAGAGGAATGGGTGTGGAATCCAGGCTGAACTCCACGGTGGTGTCGTCAGCGGCCGGATGGATCGCCCTCAGGGCCTCTACCTTCTCGAAGAGCAGCTTGGTGATCTTGTAGGCAAGATCTTCCGACATGGCGCTATTGACGGTAAGAACGTTGGGAATGCCGATCGTTGCAATGTCCGAATCGACACCCTCGTAGGTACCGGAACGCAGCTTGTAGGGCGCAAACACCGGCACTTCTGCTCTGGCGTTGGCGATTTCCTTCTCGGAGAGAGGTATCAGTGCAATGTCACGGGTGGTGGCAAGGCTGACAATAGAGCTTGTTGGCGGGCCAACACTCCAGAACGCGGCGTCGATGTCGCCATCGCGAATGGCATCTGCAGATTCATTGAAGTTCAGGCCACGCTCGTCGAAATCGTCGAAGCTCATGCCGTTGGTTTCCAGCAGGGCCTTGGCGTTCACTTCGGTACCGCTGCCCGGCGCACCAACCGACACACGCTTGCCAGCCAGGTCTGCCAGCGACGTAATGCCAGAGTCCGCCAGGGTGACAATCTGAACCGCGTTCGGATAAAGCGAGGCAATGGCCAGCACATCCAGCTTGTTGCCATTGAAACGTTCGCCACCGTTATAGGCCTGATGGACGGTGTCTGCCAGGGCAATCGCCAGATCCGAATCCTGACGATGAACCAGCCCCATGTTCTCAACCGAAGCACCGGTGACTTCGGCAACTGCGCTGTACCCTTCAATATGCTGACTGATCAACTCCGCAAGGCCACCCCCGAGAGGGTAATAGGTACCACCGGTGCCGCCCGTGGCAATGGAGAGATTGGTATCCGCCTGTGCCGGAGAAACACCGATCAGCGCGGTCGCGCCCAGTGCCAGAAATAGCTTTCGCATGTTGCTCACCTCGTTTTTGTTGGATTAGCGTCGGGACGTTTGATCCTTTGACGTCATCATAGGATAGCAGCTTGTATATCAATCTTCGGGGAAGCGTCGATATTAGACATTAGAAATGAATAGGCGGAAATTCACCAAGTATGGCAGGACAACGCACGGTTTTCTTCGACTTTCCCAGGGCCCTTGGTGCGCTTACGTCTCAGTATAAGCGCGCCTTGATAATCGGTTTCAGAAGATAGCTCAGCAGGGTGCGCTTGCCCGTCTGGATGTCAACCTGTGCCACCATGCCCGGGCGGATCGGCAAGGTTATACCGTTGCGCTCCAGATAAGCCTTCTCGGTGCGAATCAGCACCTCGTAGAAGGCTTCCTTACCCCGTGGCGTTTCCTCTTCGATGGTGTCTTCACTGATTTGTTCTACTTCACCTTGGAGGTCACCATAGATGGTGTAGTCATAAGCTGTAATCTTCACGCTGGCAGGCATGCCGGGTGCCACAAAGGCGACATCCTGAGGCCTCACCTTGGCCTCAATCAGCAATTGCCCCTCAATAGGTGTGATTTCCATGATCGGCTCACCGGGCCGAATCACCCCACCCTCGGTATTGATCAGAATGTCATTAACTCTGCCTCGCACCGGGGAGTATATGTTCGTACGTTCAAGCTTATCTCGCCTCTGCATCAACTTCTGTTCAAGGGAGCTCACCTCCGCCTGTTTGGCGGACAGTTCGGTGTAGGCATCCTGCACATAGGTATTACGCAGCTCTGCCAGCCGTCCGGCCAGGCCGGCAATGGTCTGGCCCAGTTTCAGAGACTCCATTTCGCTGACAGAACGTCGCTCGACCAACGGTTCTACCAGTTCCAGCTGTCGGCGCGCCAGACTCATTTCCTTGTTGATTGATCGCTCCGCCTCACGCATCCGCTCACGCCGGGCATGAAATAACGCTCGTTCTGACTGGACCAGTTCGCCTTCAGGATCCAGTGTTTCGGGAAAATCAATGTCACTCTTCTCCAGCACCTCGGCTTTCAATCGTGCAATGGATGCGCGCAATACGGCGATCTGACTCGCGATCTCGAGGTAGGCGCTCCGGAACTGCGTATCGTCGAGGCGTACCAGGAGCTGCCCCCGCTCCACACGATCACCGCGGCGTACCATAAGCTCGGCCAGAATACCGCCATCCAGGCTCTGAATAGTCTGCATGCGGCTCAGAGGCACGACCTGCCCCTCACCACGAGTGACTTCGTCAACCTCCGCCCAGGCCGACCAACCAATGAACACCGCAATGACCAATAGACTGAACCAAAGTATCGGATGGCTGGCCCGATAGTGACGGCTAACCTTTGTATCACCCAGTTCATTCAGAATGCGCAGTGTTTGAGTATCCCGACTAGCCATCCTGGCCCTCACTCTTCTCCACGGCATCCCGCTTAGGTGCTCGCACCAGATTGCCATCAACCACCGCCCCCACCGGGCCATCCATCACTACCCGGCCATCCCGCAGCACCACAGCACGACCCACCAATGACAGCAGTGCCCGTTTGTGTGTCGACACCACCAGAGTTCGTCCCTCCAGCCAATGCTGCAGGTAATCAATAATCTGCTTTTCGTTGGCCTGGTCGAAGGCGGATGTTGGCTCATCCATCAGTACGATACGAGGATCCTGAAGCAACAGGCGCGCCAGCCCGATTGCCTGACGCTGACCACCTGAGACACTACCACTGCCCTGAATGGGTAGATCCAGGCCCAGCGGATGACGGCGCACAAATGGCCCCAGGCCCACAGCTTCCAGTTCAGTATGCAGAGTCGCATCATCATGGGCGGCGTTGTCCAGAAGGAGATTCTCACGCAGGGTGCCATAGAACAATCCGACATCCTGAGGCAGGTATCCGATCGCTCGTCGGCGATCTGCCGGCTCTATCTGACCCAGATTGACGTCATCCAGAACCACACGCCCACCATCCGGATCGGTCAGCCCGGCCATCAGGCGCAGTAGCGATGATTTACCAGCCCCGTTTCCGCCCAGCAGAGCCACACGATCGCCGGCATGCACCTCCAACGATGAAATGGCCAACGCCGCTGGAGCCTCTTCCTCATAGCGCAAGGTTACGTCTTCCAGTTGATAGTGGCCCTTCAGCGAAGGCTTGTGTGCGAAGGCGCGTCCCGCCGGACGCTCTACCGGCGCGTTCATCAGCTCATCGAGCCCCTCCATGGCCACTTTGACGTGCTGCCACCGCGTGAGAATGCCGGCCACCTGAGCCATTGGTGCAACCGTACGCGAAGCCAGAATGGTGCACGCAATCAACGCACCGATGGTCATCTCGCCAGCACCAATCTGGTATACACCGACCATGACCACGCCGATGTAACAAAGCTGCTGCACCATGATGGCACCGTAGCCAAGCATCGATGAAAGCCGGCGCACCCGAACGCCTACCTCAGCGAGATCCGCTGAAAGGTGCTCCCAAAGCCGGAGGTTGCGCCCCTCAGCCCTGGTCGCTTTGACCGTCTCCAGGTTTTCTATAGACTCCAGCAGCACGCCCTGACGTACGGCGCCCTCGCTCAGATTCTGTCGGGAAAGCTTGGCCAGATGCCCTTGAGCCAAGAGCCCCGGCAACACCATCAGTATCACGGCAACCAGCGGCACCCAAACCAACGGCCCACCGATGTAGGCAATAACGCCGAGGAACAGAACGACAAAAGGCATGTCGCTAATCGCTCCAACCGTCGAGGAGGTAAAGAACTCACGGACTCCCTCAAACTCACGGATCTGGGAACTGAAGGCGCCGGTGGAGCCAGGTTTAGCGGCCAACTTGAGTTGCATCACCCGGTCGAACAACAGCCCCGAGAGCTGAAGGTCCAACCCCTTACCGGTTACATCCAGCAGGTGGGCGCGCAGACTGCGCAACATGAACTCCATCACCACCGCCAACGCCACACCACTAGCCAGGATCCATAACGTATCGTAAGCGGAGGTAGGCACGACCCGGTCATAGACCTGCATGGCGAAGATCGCCGTTGATATGGCCAACACATTTGCCATCAGCGCCGCCACGCCTACCTCAACCCAGGTGCGCCAACGCCGTTTTAACGGCTCCTTAAGCCAATGCTCGTCCTGTGCTCGGGCGAAATCGCCCGCTCGCTGGTCGGGCCTATAGGCCTTCCGCGCGACGATGGCGCTGCCAGCGTAACAGTGCGCCAAAGAGTCCCGGGTTACCTTTTCTTGGCCACCGCCGCTCTCAGGCACCAGGATCACCGCGTCGTCTTCCTGCCACTCCACTAACAGCGCCGTACTGCCGTCACGCTGAATCAACAAAGCTGGCAGAAGGCGAGAATCCATCTGTTCGAAAGGCAACGCCAAAGCCCGCCCCTCGACCCCAACCCGATGCAGCGCCCGCGAGACGAGCGCCAATGGCAGCCGCCCCTCTTCAAGCGCCAGGCCATCACCCAGTTCAGCCACCGTGGCCGTCACACCGAGCTGCCGACAAAGCACCACCAACCCCTCCCTCAAGGGGTCTTCCGGACGCTGCACCTGTTCCTGCTTCCTTGTCATAGCGCTTCGTTTCCGTCATCGACCTTTGAGCTCAATACCTCATTCAATCGGCCCAGCCGAGAAGCGACGCGATATTGAAGACGGACCTTCTGGCTCTCGACTTCACGGATCTGTCGTTCGGTATCAAACATGTCTCGCTGAATAGGGAGCAAATCTTCAATGTCCCGAAGCCCAGCCTCGAACTGTTCGTGATATGCCTCAGCAACCTCTTCAGCGCGACGAAGCTGCACCTCAAGAGATTCAAGTCGCCAGCCAAGGACCTCGTGTTGCTCGAACCAGGCGGTAAGCTCCCGACGCAGTTCCCGGCGTGTCGCCCTTTGTTCCCACCTCGCGGCCTCAACCTGACGGCCTGCCGACTCCACGCGACGAAAATTGGAGAGTCCTTGAAACGTATCTATGCGCAAACGCAGGGCGATCACCGCGTCCTCTTCCATGCGGCCACCAATCTCGCGACGCATCAATGAGCCTTCCAGGTTGAGACGAGGCTTCAGCGCTGCACGGGACTCATCACGCCGGGCGATTGCCTCATCAACTTCTTCGCGGACCCGCCGGTACTCCGGCGCCTCGGCCACGGCTTTATCCAGCTCTCCGGAGCGCCGCAAACGGCCAATGATGGCTTTCGGATCAGGTTGAGAAAGATCTTCGGCGGCATAGCCGACAAGCTCGCGAAACTGCGATTTGGCGTCTGCCAGCGCCCCCCTTTCAACAGCCAGTTGTTCCCGAGCACGGGCCAGTTCCAGCTCCGCCCGCCCCGCCTCGGACCGACCTACGTAACCCAGTTCGCTACGATCATGGCTGAGCTCCGCGAGTTGCCCCAGCCGCGTTATATGACGTTTCACTGCTTCTGCTCGTGACTCGTAGAGCAGCACATCCAGGTAAACCTCAATGATGTCCAGAGCTGCCTCGGCACTCGCAATCTTGAGAGCCTCCAGCTTCTGGCGCTCCACCGCTGACGCGCCCTCTACCTGGGAGTTAACCTCTCCCCAGTCGTATAGCGTCTGGCGTGCAGTAACTTCGTAACCGATTTCACCCCACAAGCTATTCTCTGGACCGGCGCTGGCCTGTACCGTCGGCCAGTACCCATCAACAGCGATATCAAGGTTTATACCGGCTGCTTCAACCTCGGCACGGGCTGCGGCAACGGAAGGGTGGTTAAGCATTCCTCGGTATACCGCCTCTTCCAGACTTATGGCCTCCGAGGGTAATGGCGTCACCAGCCCGATGAAGGCCACGCCTACGAGCAATGCGCAAAAGCTCCGTCCGGGCGTCAAGAAACCTCCACGTTAATCCCATCCTGCACCAATAGAGTGGCGTCATTGAGCGAATACTCGGAGTAAGTCACACCACCACGCACGACCGAAGCACCCTCAACCCAACTCTCACTGCCGATATTCAGGGTGTCCTGCTCGTCGCCCTGAACGATCAGTGTGTTGTCTTCGTCCGTCAGTTCGATAAGCTCAGCGCTATCAAGCGTCAGGGTACTGGAGCCGTCACTCTGGCCCAGATCAATCTGCTCTATTCCCGAAACAGGCCCCGTACCGGGATCGGTCATGTCCAGATTGATCCCCCCATCAAGCATCAGCTCATCGAAGCCGTCGCCCCCATCAACTGCCGCAAACTGATCACTGGTCGCCCAGATAAAGTCATCACCGTTACCTCCATTAAAGGTGTCCTGGCCGGATCCATCTATCAGGGTGTCGCTGCCATCGCCACCATTCAGCGTGTCATTACCTGAACCTCCCCGAATAAGGTCGTTCCCGCCCCCGCCATAGAGATCGTCACTTCCGTCGTAGCCATACAGGCGCTCGCCTTCTCCTGAGCCAATAAGCGTATCGTTACCGTCGCCACCCTCGATGATTTCGTCGGCGCCCAGAAGCGTTTTGAGAACATCGACCGAGGTCAACTGGCCAAGCGAGGCAGAGTCGGTGAGGCCGTCGGCATTGGTGGCCGTGATGCTAGTGGCAGCCAGCAAGTCTGCTTGCACATCGATATCAAGCCCCAGAAGGGACTGGCCATTCTCGAAACGTACGGTGGCCAGGAGTTCATTGATTGCGAAGTTGTCGATGTCGCCATCATCGGCCGCCGTGATGGTCAGCACGGACGAGGGAGCGACCAAGCCCAGCAAGCCCAGCAAGCCTGGATCGTTCTCCACACGAAACTGCAGTCCAAGCTCATCGGCCAGTTGCGATGATGCCGTCAAACTCTGCTCGTCAAGGTTGACGCTGAGTATTGGTTGATAGGCCACTTCGACGGAGCGAAGCTTGCCCCCCGCATCCACCGCAGTGAAATCCTGATTATTGAGGTTAAACAGACCAAGCGCTTCCACGCCAACGACGCCCAGCAACGCGGAGGTGTCGACCTGAACAACAGGAGCAGGCTGGCCTGGCGATGGCGCCGGTGGTGTACCACCAGTGCTGTCAAACTCCACCTGGGTATCAGCCGTGTCGCCATCGTTGTCCGAAACACCCGCGGTAACCGTGGTCGTCCCTCCTACCAGGTCAGTATCAGCCGTGGCTTCGTCCACAAGCAGGTTACCCTGGTTGAGCAGAGCGGCAATCACGTCCTGATCGGTAGCAGCGCCCTCTATCAGATCAACGCCTTCCACCACGATTTCCTGATCAACCTCTGCAGCATTAAAGCCCCCGAGAAACCCTCCGGTGCTGCTAATAGAGATCGTGGTATTCGTACCATCAAAAGCGAAATGCAGATAATTCGCCAGGTTGCCAGGATTCGAGCCAATCCGACCTTCGCCCTGCAACAAACCCGTTAAGTCGAGTATGTCGCCATCGGCGGCCACCGATACGAAGTTGAAGTCGGCCACGGTATCTACCACTGGCGTACCAGCTACCCCTTGATGACCGTCTTCCCAGCGGAGCACGTCACGACCAGAGCCGCCCGTCAGGGTATCGGCGCCGGCGCCACCGATCAGGATATCGTTGCCGTCGCCCCCATCGAGCGTGTCGTCGCCAGCGCCGGCACGCAGGATGTCCGAGCCACCAAGACCGTTGAGACTGTCATTCCCAGCGTAGCCATAAGAACGATCTGAGCCCTCGGTACCAGTCAGAGAGTTATTTCCACCATCCCCTTCGAACAGATAATCGGGCGAGTTATCGTTCAGCAGATTGAGTGCCAACAGATCGCTACTGCTCTCACTCACCGTGTTATTTTGGGAATCAGTCGCTTCAATAGAGAGCGTCGGCGCTACGCCCACGCTAAGAACCGGACTTGTGAAATAAACGGATCCCAGATACTCGTTGAGCTGCTGGTTATCGAGGGCGCCTCCGTCCGCGGCTGAAATTGTCATAGACGCGGTCAGCCCCAACAATGCGCCAAGATCGTCGGTTTCTATGGAGAAGCCGAACTCGTCAGCCAGATCCTCCGCCCCCCGAAAACCTGAGGGCCCCAAATTAACGCTGAGAACGGTAAAGCTAAGGGTAACTGACTCAATGTCATTGTTTTCATCAGTTGCAGCAAAAGCTTGTTGCTCGCTGAAATTGATCAGATTCAATGCATCTGCGCCAACCAATCCCAGGAGGCTATTCGAATCGCCCAAAGACACCTCTGGGCCGACCATTTGTTCAACCGGCAACTGAGAAACGCCTGTGTGCGTGTACTCATAGCTACCATCAAACATATTGACCACCAACGACTCACCTTTAACGGTTTGGACCGTGAGTTCTCCAGTGGTGGTGTTGTAGTCCTCCGAAGAGAACGTCAGGACACTATCAGTGGTCCCACTCGCCGACACCGAATTGGTTGCCGAGTCGAGTTCAAAGGTATAGCCATCAACCGTTACCGAGGAAATATGCCCACCATCGGCGCCAAACGACTCGACAAATGAACCGTTCTCCGTCGTTGGTGCAGAAGTGATATTGAATAACACCGGGTCTGCCGCCACCGGCATGTCATCCTCGACATTCACGGCCAGCGCGCCCTCGTTACTGGTATTGCCAGCGGCATCGGTCATACTGACGCCGAAGTTCAATGTCAGGACATCTTCAACACTGTCACCGGGGTGGTCCAGCGGCGCCTCCAGCGTAAAACTGTATGCGCCCGCCGTTGTTAGCGTCAGGGTAGCAACGGTACCAGCACTGACAGTTGAACCCGTCAACGTATAGGTGTCTCCCGAGAACGCGCCCTGCCAGGACACGGCCTCCCCGCCGGAGGTAACCGGTGGAGGCTCGATAACCGTGACCTCGGAGATGCTGGTGTCCTCCGTGATAGACAACGTGCCGCCCACGGTCGCGGAGTTCCCTGTGTCATCAGGCGTACCGGTATTATCCGGCTCGCCACCCGGCAGGCCCTCTTCCGAAACAGCACTAAGGGCATCGCCAACAACCGGAGCCGTGGTGTCCACATTCACCCCGATAAGGCTGCCGTTACCACTGGTGTTGCCCGGCGCATCCGTCTGGCGCGCCAGCACATCTCCTTCGGCATACTGACCCGCCGGGAGTTCAAAGCCATTGCCTGTGCCCTCGCTCCAGGTCGCCCCTCCGTCGAGCGAATACGACCAGGTGGCTCCAGGTTCCAGGCCGCTGACCGTGACCGTACCATCGCTGGTCACACCATCGCCGTCTGTGCCTGTGTCGTTCGCCAGCGACAGTGTCGGCGCATTTGGGGCCACCGTGTCCACCGTCAGGTCGAACGTGGTACTGACTGGCGATTCATTCCCTGCCGCATCCGTCGCTGTGGCCGTGAAGTTGTGGCCACCTTCAGCCAGGGTCGGTGTTTCAAAGCTCCAGTTACCCCCGGTATCCGTCACTGTCGTACCGATCGCGTTACCGTCCTGGAACACTGTCACCGTACTACCTGCCTCGGCACTACCACTCAAGATCGGAGTGATCTCATCGGTGCTCGATCCGGTCGGTAGATCACCCGTCACACTGCCGGTATCGTCAGTGGCGGAATCAATCGTTGGAGCATCCGGGGGATCCACATCCAGCGTGAACGTAATCTCATTGCTATCCGATGAGGCGTTACCCGCCACGTCGGTAATCTCCGCCACCGCATTCGACAGCCCTTCGGCAAACGGGCCCGTCAGGTCCAGGCCAACGTCGCCGGCGGCCAGGTCTGCGCCTGTTACGAGATGTTCGAACGTGTGCTCAACCCCGTTACCATCGGTCAGGGTTACCCTGACGGTGTCCCCTTCCTCGGTCCCCACCGTCAGGCTGACCACCGCCTGAATGCCATCGCTCAACTCATCGTTGCCGATGAAGCCGTTGTCCGCTTCGGGGATCTGCAGCGTGGGCGCATCCGTGCCATCCGCACCACCGGGGCTGGTGTTGTCCACGGTCACCCCAATCAGGCTGCCCTCATCACTGGTGTTGCCCGACTCGTCGGTCTGGCGCGCCAGTACCTCCCCTTCGGCGTACTCGCCCGCCGGGAGCTCAAAGCCATTGCCGGCACCTTCGTTCCAGGTGGCCCCGCCATCGGTGGAGTACGACCAGGTGGCTCCGGGCTCCAGGCCAGCGACCGTGACGGTACCGTCGATGGTCACGCCATCGCCGTCGGTGCCGGTGTCGTTCGCCAACGCCAGCGTCGGTGCATTCGGAGCCACTGTGTCTACGGTCAGTTCGAACGTGCTACTGACAGGCGATTCGTTCCCTGCCACATCAGTGGCCATGGCGGTGAAGTTGTGGCCACCTTCCGCCAGGGCCGGTGTTTCAAAACTCCAGTTACCTCCGGTATCCGTTACCGTCGTACCGATCGCGTTACCGTCCTGGAACAGCGTCACCGTGCTGCCCGCTTCCGCAGTACCGTTCAAGATTGGCGTGGTCTCATCGGTGCTCGACCCACTCAGTAGACCACCCGTCACATCACCGGTATCGTCAGTGGCGGAATCAATCGTTGGAGCATCCGGGGCATCCACATCTAGCGTGAACGTGACCTCGTTAGTGGCCAGCGAGGCATTACCCGCCTCGTCGGTAATCTCCGCCACGGCATTCGACAGCCCTTCGGCAAACGGGCCCGTCAGGTCCAGGCCAACGTCGCCGGCGGCCAGGTCTGCGCCTGTTACGAGATGTTCGAACGTGTGCTCAACCCCGTTACCATCGGTCAGGGTTACCCTGACGGTGTCCCCTTCCTCGGTCCCCACCGTCAGGCTGACCACCGCCTGGATGCCATCGCTCAACTCATCGTTGCCGATGAAGCCGTTGTCCGCTTCGGGGATCAGCAGCGTGGGCGCATCCGTGCCGTCCGCACCACCGGGGCTGGTGTTGTCCACGGTCACCCCAATCAGGCTGCCCTCATCACTGGTGTTGCCCGACTCGTCGGTCTGGCGCGCCAGCACCTCCCCTTCGGCGTACTCGCCCGCCGGCAGCTCAAAGCCATTGCCGGCACCTTCGTTCCAGGTGGCCCCGCCATCGGTGGAGTACGACCAGGTAGCGCCAGGCTCCAGGCCACCGACCGTGACGGTACCGTCGATGGTCACACCATCGCCGTCGGTGCCGGTGTCGTTCGCCAACGCCAGCGTCGGCGCATTCGGCGCTACCGTGTCCACGGTGATCGTAACCGGGTCGCTGGTATTACCGGCTTCATCGGTGGCCGTCACGCTCACATCGGTACCATCGGCCAATGGCGCATCGGGCGTCACCGACCAGCGGCCATCCACATCGGCTTCGAGGGTGTAATCCGCCGTGCCGTCTCCATCCGTGTCAATGCTCACCGTGCTGCCCGGCTCCGCTGTACCGGTCAGGTCACCATCCCCCGCCGGGTCAACGGTGACCGACGGCGGCGTGGTATCAATCGTCAGCGTACCGCTGACGCTACCGGCGTTGCCCGACGCACCCGTGGCGGCTACCTCAACGGTGTAATCGCCCTCGGCCAGGGACGGCAACTGATCATCCGCCAGGGTCCAGGTGCCATCGCCATTGTTGGTGGCGTTGTAGTCGTTACCGTCCACCGTCACGGTGACGTCGGCGGCCGCATCGTCCACCGTTCCGCTCAACGCCGGGGTCGTGTCGTTCGTGGACAGCCTGTCGAAGGTCACCGCCGGCACGGAGGTATCCACGGTGAGGGTGCCGGTGTTCGACCCTTCGTTACCCGCCGGATCAACCGCGGTTACGGTGACGGTGTAATCCCCCGCACCCAACGCTGGCAATGTGTCGTCGGCCAGGGTCCAGGTACCATCACCGTTATTGGTGGCGCTGTAGTCATTACCATTCACGGTCACGGTGACGTCGGCACTGGCGTCATCCACCGTGCCGGTCAGTGCCGGTGTGGTGTCGTTGGTGGTTCGGGGGTTCACGCCCACGGTCGGAGCCGTCTGATCCAGCGTGGTGGTGCTGGCCACTGAGCCACTGTTGCCAGCCTCGTCCGTCACCGTCATGGTCACGGTGAGTTCACCATCGGCCAGACCGCTCAGGTCCTGGCCTGTCACGCTGACGTTGCCGCTGCCGTCGACGCTGATCGCGCTCGCAGGGACCGTCACGATGCCTGAGACACCGTCGGTGATCTCGATACTGTCAACGGTGGCGCCCGCTTCCACCTGGCCGTTCAGACTGACGGCGCTCGCATCGGCGGCACCCAACATGTCATCACCACCATCATCGAAGGCGATGCTGTTAGCGCCGGCCTCCGGAACCGTCGTATCCAGCGTGAACGTGACCTCGTTGGTGGCCAGCGAGGCATTGCCCGCCCCGTCGGTAATCTCCGCCACGGCATTCGACAGCCCTTCGGCAAACGGGCCCGTCAGGTCCAGGCCAACGTCGCCGGCGGCCAGGTCTGCGCCTGTTACGAGATGTTCAAACGTGTGCTCAACCCCGTTACCGTCGGTCAGGGTTACCCTGACGGTGTCCCCTTCCTCGGTCCCCACCGTCAGGCTGACCACCGCCTGAATGCCATCGCTCAACTCATCGTTGCCGATGAAGCCGTTGTCCGCTTCAGGGATCTGCAGCGTGGGCGCATCCGTGCCGTCCGCACCACCGGGGCTGGTGTTGTCCACGGTCACCCCAATCAGGCTGCCCTCATCACTGGTGTTGCCCGACTCGTCGGTCTGGCGCGCCAGCACCTCCCCTTCGGCGTACTCGCCCGCCGGCAGCTCAAAGCCATTGCCGGCACCTTCGTTCCAGGTGGCCCCGCCATCGGTGGAGTACGACCAGGTAGCGCCAGGCTCCAGGCCACCGACCGTGACGGTACCGTCGATGGTCACACCATCGCCGTCGGTGCCGGTGTCGTTCGCCAACGCCAGCGTCGGCGCATTCGGCGCTACCGTGTCCACGGTGATCGTAACCGGGTCGCTGGTATTACCGGCTTCATCGGTGGCCGTCACGCTCACATCGGTACCATCGGCCAATGGCGCATCGGGCGTCACCGACCAGCGGCCATCCACATCGGCTTCGAGGGTGTAATCCGCCGTGCCGTCTCCATCCGTGTCAATGCTCACCGTGCTGCCCGGCTCCGCTGTACCGGTCAGGTCACCATCCCCCGCCGGGTCAACGGTGACCGACGGCGGCGTGGTATCAATCGTCAGCGTACCGCTGACGCTACCGGCGTTGCCCGACGCACCCGTGGCGGCTACCTCAACGGTGTAATCGCCCTCGGCCAGGGACGGCAACTGATCATCCGCCAGGGTCCAGGTGCCATCGCCATTGTTGGTGGCGTTGTAGTCGTTACCGTCCACCGTCACGGTGACGTCGGCGGCCGCATCGTCCACCGTTCCGCTCAACGCCGGGGTCGTGTCGTTCGTGGACAGCCTGTCGAAGGTCACCGCCGGCACGGAGGTATCCACGGTGAGGGTGCCGGTGTTCGACCCTTCGTTACCCGCCGGATCAACCGCGGTTACGGTGACGGTGTAATCCCCCGCACCCAACGCTGGCAATGTGTCGTCGGCCAGGGTCCAGGTACCATCACCGTTATTGGTGGCGCTGTAGTCATTACCATTCACGGTCACGGTGACGTCGGCACTGGCGTCATCCACCGTGCCGGTCAGTGCCGGTGTGGTGTCGTTGGTGGTTCGGGGGTTCACGCCCACGGTCGGAGCCGTCTGATCCAGCGTGGTGGTGCTGGCCACTGAGCCACTGTTGCCAGCCTCGTCCGTCACCGTCATGGTCACGGTGAGTTCACCATCGGCCAGACCGCTCAGGTCCTGGCCTGTCACGCTGACGTTGCCGCTGCCGTCGACGCTGATCGCGCTCGCAGGGACCGTCACGATGCCTGAGACACCGTCGGTGATCTCGATACTGTCAACGGTGGCGCCCGCTTCCACCTGGCCGTTCAGACTGACGGCGCTCGCATCGGCGGCACCCAACATGTCATCACCACCATCATCGAAGGCGATGCTGTTAGCGCCGGCCTCCGGAACCGTCGTATCCAGCGTGAACGTGACCTCGTTGGTGGCCAGCGAGGCATTGCCCGCCCCGTCGGTAATCTCCGCCACGGCATTCGACAGCCCTTCGGCAAACGGGCCCGTCAGGTCCAGGCCAACGTCGCCGGCGGCCAGGTCTGCGCCTGTTACGAGATGTTCAAACGTGTGCTCAACCCCGTTACCGTCGGTCAGGGTTACCCTGACGGTGTCCCCTTCCTCGGTCCCCACCGTCAGGCTGACCACCGCCTGAATGCCATCGCTCAACTCATCGTTGCCGATGAAGCCGTTGTCCGCTTCAGGGATCTGCAGCGTGGGCGCATCCGTGCCGTCCGCACCACCGGGGCTGGTGTTGTCCACGGTCACCCCAATCAGGCTGCCCTCATCACTGGTGTTGCCCGACTCGTCGGTCTGGCGCGCCAGTACCTCCCCTTCGGCGTACTCGCCCGCCGGGAGCTCAAAGCCATTGCCGGCACCTTCGTTCCAGGTGGCCCCGCCATCGGTGGAGTACGACCAGGTGGCTCCGGGCTCGAGGCCAGCGACCGTGACGGTACCGTCGATGGTCACGCCATCGCCGTCGGTGCCGGTGTCGTTCGCCAACGCCAGCGTCGGTGCATTCGGCGCGACCGTGTCCACGGTGATCGTAACCGGGTCGCTGGTATTACCGGCTTCATCGGTGGCCGTCACGCTCACATCGGTGCCATCGGCCAATGGCGCATCGGGCGTCACCGACCAGCGGCCATCCACATCGGCTTCGAGGGTGTAATCCGCCGTGCCGTCTCCATCCGTGTCAATGCTCACCGTGCTGCCCGGCTCCGCTGTACCGGTCAGGTCACCATCCCCCGCCGGGTCAACGGTGACCGACGGCGGCGTGGTATCAATCGTCAGCGTACCGCTGACGCTACCAACGTTGCCCGACGCACCCGTGGCGGTTACCTCAACGGTGTAATCGCCCTCGGCCAGGGACGGCAACTGATCATCCGCCAGGGTCCAGGTGCCATCGCCATTGTTGGTGGCGTTGTAGTCGTTACCGTCCACCGTCACGGTGACGTCGGCGGCCGCATCGTCCACCGTTCCGCTCAACGCCGGGGTCGTGTCGTTCGTGGACAGCCTGTCGAAGGTCACCGCCGGCACGGAGGTATCCACGGTGAGGGTGCCGGTGTTCGACCCTTCGTTACCCGCCGGATCAACCGCGGTTACGGTGACGGTGTAATCCCCCGCACCCAACGCTGGCAATGTGTCGTCGGCCAGGGTCCAGGTACCATCACCGTTATTGGTGGCGCTGTAGTCATTACCATTCACGGTCACGGTGACGTCGGCACTGGCGTCATCCACCGTGCCGGTCAGTGCCGGTGTGGTGTCGTTGGTGGTTCGGGGGTTCACGCCCACGGTCGGAGCCGTCTGATCCAGCGTGGTGGTGCTGGCCACTGAGCCACTGTTGCCAGCCTCGTCCGTCACCGTCATGGTCACGGTGAGTTCACCATCGGCCAGACCGCTCAGGTCCTGGCCTGTCACGCTGACGTTGCCGCTGCCGTCGACGCTGATCGCGCTCGCAGGGACCGTCACGATGCCTGAGACACCGTCGGTGATCTCGATACTGTCAACGGTGGCGCCCGCTTCCACCTGGCCGTTCAGACTGACGGCGCTCGCATCGGCGGCACCCAACATGTCATCACCACCATCATCGAAGGCGATGCTGTTAGCGCCGGCCTCCGGAACCGTCGTATCCAGCGTGAACGTGACCTCGTTGGTGGCCAGCGAGGCATTGCCCGCCCCGTCGGTAATCTCCGCCACGGCATTCGACAGCCCTTCGGCAAACGGGCCCGTCAGGTCCAGGCCAACGTCGCCGGCGGCCAGGTCTGCGCCTGTTACGAGATGTTCAAACGTGTGCTCAACCCCGTTACCGTCGGTCAGGGTTACCCTGACGGTGTCCCCTTCCTCGGTCCCCACCGTCAGGCTGACCACCGCCTGAATGCCATCGCTCAACTCATCGTTGCCGATGAAGCCGTTGTCCGCTTCAGGGATCTGCAGCGTGGGCGCATCCGTGCCGTCCGCACCACCGGGGCTGGTGTTGTCCACGGTCACCCCAATCAGGCTGCCCTCATCACTGGTGTTGCCCGACTCGTCGGTCTGGCGCGCCAGTACCTCCCCTTCGGCGTACTCGCCCGCCGGGAGCTCAAAACCATTGCCGGCACCTTCGTTCCAGGTGGCCCCGCCATCGGTGGAGTACGACCAGGTGGCTCCGGGCTCCAGGCCAGCGACCGTGACGGTACCGTCGATGGTCACGCCATCGCCGTCGGTGCCGGTGTCGTTCGCCAACGCCAGCGTCGGTGCATTCGGAGCCACTGTGTCTACGGTCAGTTCGAACGTGCTACTGACAGGCGATTCGTTCCCTGCCACATCAGTGGCCATGGCGGTGAAGTTGTGGCCACCTTCCGCCAGGGCCGGTGTTTCGAAACTCCAGTTCCCCCCACTATCCGTCACCGTTGTACCGATCGCATTACCATCCAGGAACACTGTCACCGTACTGCCCGCTTCGGCAGTACCGCTCAAGATCGGCGTGGTCTCATCGGTGCTCGATCCGGCCGGTAGATCGCCCGTCACACTACCGGTATCGTCAGTGGCCGTATCAATCGTCGGGATATGCGGAGCGGTAGCAGTGGTCGGGGCAGACACGTTGCCCGCCCCATCGGTACTGGTGACTTCAACACTCTCACCATTGGTCAACGGTTCATCCAGGCTGACCAGGTATTGACCATTATCGTCAACGGTGGCGCTGCCCAGTTCGTTACCGCTGCCATCGGTGACGGTCACTACGCTGCCCGGTTCGGCCGTGCCGCTAACTTCATTGCCAGCGTCGTTGAAGTCGACGCTCGGGCTATCCGGAGCTGTCATGTCAGGCGCAGTCACTGTGGCCCGGTAGTATTCGTTGCCGGCCTCATCGGTCGCAGTAACCACCATCACTTCGCCGTTGGTTAGCGGCTCGTCCAAGTCGATACTGTACCTGCCGTCATCACCGACGGTAGCCCGGCCCAGCTCGATACCACTGGTGGCATAGGCGACGATTACGGTGCTACCCGGTTCAGCAACGCCTCTAACCTGGTCACCAGTATCGCTAACGCTGGCCCGGGATACGTCAGGAGGAACGTCATCTCCTGCGGAGTCACCCGATGAGGATCCACCAGATGATCCAACAGCCACTGCACCGGCCACCGCGGCAGCTCCGCCAATCCCCGCTAGCAGCCACCAGCCGGACCCATCCCCCGCACCCGCACCCGCACCCGCAATTTCATCAACGGTTATCTCAGCAAAGGAAAATTCAGACCAGGGCGAATCGTACTGCCCCCACCAAAAAATACCGCTGGAGTCTTTGAGAACCAGTTCGTTTCTCTGGTCGTCACCCGGAGCGAAAAACCCCTCGATGACAATCGACTCTCCCGACGTGAGGGTGACCAGCAAATCGTCTGCCACCGTGTCAATGGACGCAATTTCCTCGGGGCCAACCGAAAGCGTTATTACGCTGTTAGTCGGGTTATCCAACGCATCGAGCTCTACGTCTGAGCTCTGACCAGTTTCCTTGTTGGTTACCATCACTGCTGTCAGGTCACGCATATTCCCCCCCACTAACAAATACGCAAAGAAGCTCAACTAGCCTCTTCGTAGCACCTTCTATCCCTCACGCTATTCGTTAAGAGCTATCCCCGACTCGCCGCTCGAAAACTTCAATTTCAACTCGACGATTCGGCTGAAGACATTGCTTCAGCTCTTCCACTTGATCGGTCTGACAGACCACAACAGGCTCCGTCTCGCCTCGCCCCTCAGCGATCATTGCGCTATTACTCAGGCCGGATTTCGCCAACTGACGTCGCACCGCCTCAGCCCGGCGCTGAGAGAGGCCCATGTTGGAGTCGAAAGAGCCGAGCCGGTCCGTGTGTCCGATCAACGTGACCATCGGGTTCTGATAGGCGGCCTGCAGATTTTCGGCGACTTCTCGCAAACGGTCCTTGCCCTGGGAGGTCAGTTCCGACTCACCGAAACCAAAGAGAATATCTGCGGAGAGAGTTACTACCTGTACCTTCGGTTCAGGCTTCGCCTCCGCCGGTGGCGGGACGGTCAATGTCTGAGCCAGGTTCTCACACGTGTGTCGGCGCCAGTGAGTCGACTCGACTGTTCCATCAGGCCTGAAAACGATTTTGTATTGGCAGACCAGTTCACTGTCACCGCCTGCGATGGAAAAGTTGACGTTATAGTGCCAGTGGGAAAGGTTGCCATGGGAGGTACGGTCAGCAGGAGGCCCCAACAACGCCTCTACTTGACTGCCAGACATTTCAGAGGAAATATTTCCAAGATCCAGGATGCTGTAATCACGCCCAAGGCGTAGCGGCGTCGCCCCTAGCTCGGTAGGCTGGACAACTTCGTCGGGGAAAGGTGATTCTGCGGAATTCGCTGAAAACGAGAGTATCGCTACAAGGCCGACGACTAAGTTCGGAACAGACAAAAATCTGGTGGGGCTCATCCATGCCTCCTTACTGTTTTGCTTCTCTCATTAAGAAGCAAAGCAACAACTCATAAATCAATTACATTCCACTGACCTCCATGACAAGAGTCATGAAGCGGAATAATCACTATCATCAAGTTGAAAGTCGATTCACTACAATTAAGCTAGCAGGTAAACACGATTTCTACCAAATCAGCGTTTACGTCCAAGCAAACAAACAGCGAGGTTCAACTCAGTCTGTTATCCACGCGGCAATGCCTGTCCCTAAACTCCCTGGCAAATTCTCTCGCAACCCAGTATCAACTCTTCCGCCAGCCCATTAATATAGTGCTACTTTTGCGTCTGGACGATAATAAGGCCTTTTAAACCATGGATTTCCAGGTCCCCAACACCCTCGCCGAGCAGATTGCCAACTATCTGGCCGAGCGCATTATGACCGGGCAGATAAAACCCGGAGAGCGTTTGCAGGAGGCGACGACCGCCACGGAACTGAAGGTAAGCCGGGCATCTGTGAAAGAGGCCCTATATACCCTGGAACGCTGGCACCTGATCGAGATCACCCCACGTAAGGGCGCGTCGGCCACCAAGCTGGATGCGGTGCATGCCTCAGAGCTCTATGACGTGTACATGCACCTGTTAATCATGCTGGCGCGGCATTTGTGTGAGCGTTGGCGGGAAGAGGACAAAGCCGCGTTGTTGTCAGCGGTTGGACACGTCACTGGCCAGATGCAGCGCAAGGACGCCAATATCACGGCCATTGTGGAAGCGAGCTTTGAAGTAATGGGCGTCTGCTGCCAAGTCGTCGGCAATCCCTACCTCACGGAGGCTCTGACCAACTTCAAGCCCGCTGTCAGCCGGGCTTACTATCTGAGTGCAGACCGATACCGGCAGGATCTGGACCGTACCGGCCGTTTCTTTACCAATCTGACGAATGCCATCCTGGCGCGGGATGCTGGTGAATCCGAGGCACTGGTGGCGGATTTCGGCGCTCACCAGAAGGCGCTGATTCACCAGGCCTTGGCCCCTTCGGCCTAGTGTCCCGTCTGGCTAATTCGCTGACCTACTGAGCCACTGAGAGCCTTGATAGCAAGGCGCGATGGCGAAGGTTTGGTGGCTCCAAATCGAGTCAGCGCAACACTGCTATCAAGGCTCTCAGTGGCTCCCGAAGGGCGCGGCGCTAGGGCCCCAGGCCTGTGTTGCCAGCACTTGATGTGGAGCCACCACACCTGCGCACTGGCGCCTTGGCCAGGAGCCCCAGCGCCGCGCAGTAGGCCAGCGAATTAGCCAAACGGGACACTAGTCTGTGACCTGACTCACAGACTCCTGTCCCTATCCCACCTATCGTAACAGTCTGTAACAAACTCCTAAGTCCGCTGCGCTGGTCAGGTTGTCCCCTGCGGCTACACAATGACTGAGACCGGTCTGAAGCCGGCATAACAACAACGATCCGGGGCCACCATGACACGTCGAAACGCCCGCAAGCGCCTGAAACCATTCAAACCTGCCCTGCGCAGGTTCTTTACCCTGAGCCTGACCGCCAGTCTATCATTGTCGGCATTGTCGGCATTGCCGGTGATGGCCGACTTTCGCCCACTGGACGACAGTACCCTGGGCAACGTCACTGGCCAGACAGGCGTCACCATCGAGATGGAAACCAAGATTGAGATGGACCGCCTGAGCTGGACGGATGAAGGCTCGCTGAACGTCAATGGCATTCGCCTGTCCGGTCAGAACGATACAGTGCTGGACAACCTCAAGCTGACGCTGGACATTGCCGGCCAGGATGAGGTGCTTGAATACGGCTTCTCCGAGATTGCCCGCCGCGCCGACGCCGGCCTTCTGGATGTCTCCAATCCGGATGTGGCCGATGCCCTCGCCCGCTATGCCGTGGGTGGTGGTTACGGCAAACAGTTCGATAGCGGTGACCTGGTGATTCACCTGGGTGCCACAGATTACGGCGACCCGACCAGCCTGGACGATTACCTGCAGGCCGTGGATTTCGAGCTGGCCGTAGACAGTGTTGAAGCAACCGGCTCCGGCGGCACTGCCAGCCTGTTCTCCAATATCATGCTGCAGGGTTATATCGGCCCTACTGATCTGGTGATTCGTAACCAGGGCAGTAACACCCGCACACTGACCAATGGCAACGTCGTTTCAGGCTCAGAGTTGCAACTGGATACCCATTTTGAGATCACCGACGGTAGCCTGGACTGGGACGCCGCCGATTTGATTCTGCTGTTCAACTTCGCTGCCGTTGGTATTGAAGGGCTGCAGATTCACAACCGCCGGGGCGATGACACCCTGGGCCACTTTGGCATGGCGAGTGCCACGGCGAAGCTCTCCCGCGGCACCAGCGCCGCTTCTGGCAAAGAAGGCCTTTCCATCCATGAGGTGGATTTCCGGGCAGACATCGATATGCCGGTGTTCAAAGTCGGTGGCACCAGTATCGGCTCCGTACAGTTCACGGATTTTGCCATTAAAAACACCACCATGATGGTGTATGGCCACTAGCAAGACACTGGACAAGCCCCCCGCCACCAACAGTAAACTGCCCGTCTCTTAACGGCGGGCAGTCCATGACCAACATCCCGGATCAAGATTATCAGCAGCGCGCGTCCTGGCGCCGGCTCACGGTATTCAGCCTGATATTCATCGCCATGACCGCCGCCGGGCTCTACGCGGTTTACGACCAGTTTGCCGGGCGCAGCGTAACCTTCGACACGCGCCTGGTCTCACCACAAGCGCTCGCCTCCATCATTGGCCTGTTGGTCGTTTATTTCGCATCTGACGGCCTGCGGCTGCACTTCACCCTGCGGGCGCTGGGGCACCGCCTGCCCTTCCCGGCGATTTTCCGGTTGGTGTTCATCAACCTGTTTTTCTCCAATGTGACGCCCATGGCCACCGGGGGCGGCTTTGCGCAAATCTGGTATCTCCAGCATCATGGCGTGCCGGTGGGCCGCGCCACGGCGGCCACCACCATCCGCACCGTGATCGCGGTGATCTTTATCTTTTCCCTCACACCGGTATTCCTGCTCACGCTCAGCGCTCTGGATAATCAACCCCTGGTCGGTGAACTGGGGCCGGTGCTCGCCGTGCTGATCCTCCTGTACCTCGGCTTTTTCATGGTGGTGCTGTTCCGCACCCATTGGCTGATGGCACCCTTGGCCCGGCTTTTGAGCTCACTGCACCGGTTTCACCTGATCAGTGAACGCCGGCATCGACGCTGGCAGTTCAAGGCCAAGCGAGAGATGATGCGATTCTCCCACAGCTTTGGCGACTACCTCAGAGGCCCCAAACGGTTCGTTGCGCTATCGGTGCTGTTCACCTTTGTGTTCCTGCTCAGTCTCTTCAGTTTTCCAGCGTTGCTGATCTCAACACTGGATTACGAGGTAGACTACCTGGTGAGCACGGGACTGCTGGTGGTCACAACTTTTGTGATGTACTTTTCACCCACACCCGGTGCGTCTGGCATTTCGGAAGGGGTGTTCGGCAGTTTCTTCCGGGACATACTCACAGCCAACCACCTGGTGCTGGTAACCATCAGTTGGCGATTCATCACCATCTACCTAGGCATGCTGGTCGGCCTGGTGATACTGCAACGGGAACTGGTGAGAAACAGGAAGGCATCCGAATGAAGCGACGTCACCCGTTAAAAGTGCTGTTCTACATCAGCCTGACGATCGTTGTACTGCTGATCGGATACAAGGCCTACCTGAACCTGTTCGAGCCGGATTTCGAGGCCCTGCACACGGAACAGGTCGCCCGTATCCACGACATGCTCTCCGATGACGGCGGTTTCAGTTTCGCGGTCGTGGGCAATATCAACAATTCCGTGGGCGTGTTCGAGGAACGCATGATACCGGCCCTCAACCGGTCCGGCGTGGATTTTATGGTGTCCGCCGGTAACGCGGTGAGTGGCGGCGGCGAGGACAAGTACCGGGCCATCCAGGGCACACTCTCCCATCTGGAGATTCCCTACCTGCTGACGTTCGGCGAGAATGAGTACGAAAACTTCGGCAGTTACCGATTTTACGACCACTTCGGCCCTCACTTCTTCAGCATCAAGGCCGGCGGCGCCCGCCTGATCTTCCTCGACAGCACCGGCAAGACGCCCTGGCAATGGCAGATCCGCTGGCTGAATGATCTGTTAAGCCAGGAGCCCAACCGGCTGCGCTTTCTCTTCATCGGTCACCCACTGCTCCACCCGGATCAGGAAGCCCCTTTCGAGCAGGACGATGATTTCCTGCAACCCCCGGAATTCAGAACGGCCTTGCTGGACGCCATCGACCGCCATGATGTTGATATGGTGTTCTCCGCCAACCTCTCGCTGTATGCCGATCAGGTCGAGGGTGATACACGCTTCATCACCACCGGCGGAGCGGGCGGGCTGGTGCTGAACAACGACACCAGCTTCTACCACTATGTCCGCATCGACGTGAACGACGACGGCGAAATCAGCCATTCGATGGCGCGCCTGGAGGCGAGACAGCACCCTGTATTGAGCACGCTGGAATCGCTCTGGTTCTTTATCTATTCCCTGTTCTATGTGGGCTACATCAACTTCATCCTGCTGGTGGCGGTGTTCGTACTGATCAGCACCAAGCTGTACAGCGCCATTTTCGTGGCGAAGGACTACTACCCGGACTACGATCTGGACCCCCAGCCCTGGCTGTCGAAACCCTTGCGGGTAGCCATGTTCACCAACAACTACCTGCCGTTCATTGGCGGCGTGCCCATCTCCATCGCACGCCTGCGCAAAGGCCTGGAAACCCTGGGGGACATCATCCTCATCGTTTGCCCCCGCTATCGCGACCAACCGACCGAGGAAACCGACGTGGTGCGGGTGCCGTCCCTGCTGGCTATGGGGGAGAAACGGGAGTTCCGCCTTGCCAACGTCTTCCTGGCAAGGATCCGCCGACAGGTGAGAGCGTTCAAACCCGACATCATCCACATTCACCACCCCATCTGGCTGGGCTCGCTGGGGCTGTTCGTGGCCCGGCGCCTGAAAGTACCGGCGGTGTACACCTACCACACCCGACTTGAGCACTACGCCCATTTCGTGCCGCTGCCGGGCAATCTGTTCCGCAACCTGATCTCCCACGAGCTGATCAAACGCTTCGCCAACAAATGCGATGGTGTGATTGTGCCCACCGACTCCACCGAGGAGTACCTGCGGATGATCGGCGTGAAAAGCCCCACATTCGTGCAGCCTACGGGCATTGAGTACCAGACATTTCAGGAAGTGGACGACGGTGATGTTCGCAAACTACGGGACTCCCTGGGCATCAGCGATGAGACCGTGTTTGTCAGCGTCTCGCGGCTGTCCAACGAGAAGAACATTGATTTCATGATCGATGCCATTGAGGAGCTTCGCCGGCGCACCGACCGCCCTTTCCGGTTCCTGATGATTGGTGAAGGGCACCAGCACGAACGACTGCAGCAGCGCATTGATGAGCTGGGACTTCAGGATTGCTTTACACTCGTCGGCTCCATCCCGCCGGACGATATGGCCACCTGGTATCACCTGGGCGACGCGTTCCTGTTTGCTTCCAAATCCGAAACCCAGGGCATGGTGATCCTGGAGGCCATGGCAGCCGGGTTACCGGTGGTGGCGGTGCGTTCCAGTGGCATCGAGGACGTGGTGCGCCATGGCTACAACGGCTTCAAAACGCCGGAAAAACAGGACCAGTGGTGTGAGCGAGTGCAACAGATGCTGGAAGACGATGCCTTGCGTCAGGAACTGGCCGACCACGCACTGACGTTCGCGGCGGACTATTCCGTCGAGCAGTTTGCCCGGGACATGCGGGAAATCTACGCCCTGACCCTGGCGCGATCAGCCTCCCGCTGAGTGACTTACCACGCCGTTTTTAACATCGGAGATGATCGGTTTAAACTGGAAAAGCGTACTTTAAAGGATCTTTTTCGATTCGGAGACTGACAGTGATAGGTATTCCCGTTGGCATCAGCACCTGCCTGTTGGGCAAGGAAGTTCGCCATGATGGCGGCCACAAGCATTCCCGCTTCTGCACCCAGGTACTTTCCCGCCATTTCGAGTTTCGTTCCATCTGCCCGGAGCTGGAAGCGGGCCTCGGTGTGCCCCGGCCCGCCATTCACCTGCGTGAATATCACGACGGCCTGAAGCTGATCGAAACCAAAGGCACGGCGGACCATACGGATGCCATGCAGGGATTTATCGACCAGGTTCTACCGACTCTGGCGGATTTGCGGGGCTACATCCTGATGGCCAAGTCTCCCAGCTGCGGCATGGAGCGCATCAAGGTGCACAATGAAGACGGCAATGTCACCCGCAGGGATGGCCGGGGCCTGTTTGCCGAGGCACTGATTCGTCGCTACCCGCTGATGCCGGTGGAAGAAGAGGGCCGTCTGAACGACGACATGCTGAGGGAAAACTTTATAGAGCGGGTATTTGCCTACGATGACTGGATGCAGAACGTGGCTGGCGACAACCTCACCGCCCGTGCATTGATCGAGTTCCATACCCGCCACAAGTTCCAGCTACTGGCTCATTCCGAGAAGATCTATCGGCAGTTGGGGCCGATGCTCGGCGACCTGAAATCAGAACCGTTGAAAGACATTGCTGACCGATACATCTCGTCGTTCATGGAAGCGATGACCCAGCGCGTCAGCCGGGGTTCCCACGTGAACGCCATGCAGCACCTGATGGGCTATCTGCGGGATGCCATGGCAGACGAAGACCGGCAGGTACTGATGGAGCAGATAGACGCCTACCACCGGGGCGAGGTGCCCTTGGTGGTGCCCATGACGTTGCTACGGATGGCCCAGCGGCGGGAGCCGGTGGACTATCTCAGCAGCCAGAAATACCTGACCCCCTACCCGGATGAGCTGGGGCTCAGGAATCGAGTATAACGCCTGGTCAGAATCCGTAGAGCAGTGACACGGACACCTGAGTATCGGTGTCTTCGGAGCCCTCAGGCTCATCTGAAACATACTGAACCAGATACGCAGCCTTCATTGACAGGTTACCCACAACCGTTGCCTGTATGGATGTTTCCGACTCACTGATGGTGTTGTTCTCCGACAAGCCGATTTCGGCACTCAGCTTCTGACGAAACAACGCAGTCTCAGAGAGGGCGTAGTCGAACTTTCCTGCCAAGCGCGCGATGGCTTCTTCCTCCTCTTGATTGCCGTCTGCTTCCGGTTCCTCGAGCCTGTTAAACCGATAACCGCCACCGACAGACAGATCAAGAAAAGAGCGCTTGCCACGTTGCCAGACCCGGTTACCGTAACCGGTGGTCAACGAGGACTGGAAGTCATACCCGGAAAAACGGTCGTCTTCATACGCTCCGCGTACGAACAGGTATTGGCTGCCCTCGAACTTGTAATCAGACTGCACTTCAGCGCTGTATTTTTCAGCCGTTGTGGTGTCATCGGTTTCGGAATAATATGAACGAAAATCACCGGTATTCCGCCACTCTGAAACTTCGTGGAGTAGGCCCAGACGGCCGTTGATATTGGTCTCCTCGGTGTTGCCGGACGTGACAAGCACACCCGCTTCCCCTTCACCTTCCCAATTGTCAAACTCAGCGCCAACGACCATCGTCGGCGATACCGTCAGAGTAATGATCGCCAGGGTTGCTCTGAACTGCATGGAATCTCCTTGATTATTGTCAGGATTTTGCGCAACGCTCTCCCATGGCGCTCTTGCGGGCCTGCTGTTCCCGCTCCGCCTTTTTCCGGGCTTTACGCTCCGCTACAATGCGCGCCGCTGCGCCACCTACATGGGCTTCGCCGCGCCGTTCTGCCAACCGCATTTGCCGCTCACGCTCGGCAAAACGGGCTTTCTGCTCCGCCGTCAACGAATCGATGCAACGGTGGCAACTCACGCCCGGCTCATACTCCGGGCGCTGTTTGTCTTCCTCGGTGATCGGCCGGCGGCAGGCGTGACACTGATCGAACTCACCCCGTTCCAGCTTGTGGTTCACCGTTACTCGGTCATCAAATACAAAGCACTCCCCTTGCCACAGGCTTTGTGATTCCGGGACTTCCTCGAGGTACCGGAGAATACCGCCCTTCAGGTGGTAGACCTCATCAAACCCCTGCTCCTTCAGGAACGCCGTGGATTTCTCACAGCGGATACCACCGGTACAGAACATGGCGACCTTCTTGTGCTTCGAAGGGTCCAGGTTCTCTTTCACATACTCCGGAAACTCACGAAACGTATCTGTGGCCGGGTTTCTGGCATTCTCAAAGGTGCCGATCTCCACTTCATATTGGTTGCGTGTGTCTACCACCAATACGTCCGGATCTGAAATAAGATCATTCCACTCTTTGGGATCCACATAAGTACCCACGATCCGTTTCGGGTCAATGCCCTCCACTCCCATGGTGACGATCTCTTTCTTGAGCTTCACTTTGGTTCGCTTGAAGGGCTGTATGTCGACGAACGATTCTTTGTAGTCGATGCCCTCGAACCGCTGGTCAGCCTCCAACCAGTCGCGAATGGCATCCACACCTTCACGGCTGCCGGCTATGGTGCCGTTAATGCCCTCACGAGCCAGCAGCAATGTGCCGTGCACCTCTTTCTCCAACATCAGGTCCAGCAATGGCTGACGAAGGGCTTTGTAATCATTCAGAACTGCGAACTTATAAAGCGCGCAGACAACAACATCCTGGCTCATGAGTCTGGTTTCTCCTGCGGGCCGGACCGTAAATCCGGAGCATGGTTGATAATCGCCGACGGGCGCGAGGCAGCCATTCTAACGAATACGGACGAAGGAGAGTATTACGGGGAGTTACAGGGACGTCATTAACAATGCCCGGCGCTGCAGTTTTCGGCCTGGAAAACTCCCGCCGTACGGAAGTTTTCCAGGGAGAACCTGTCGCCGTATTATCGCTGGGAACCGGCCAGCTCCCGCTCAACCATCGCCGACAACTGCCCCCATCCGGGGCGGGTCAGGCGGATATTGTCCACCAACACGGTTGGGGTACTGGTAACGCGAAGCTGCATGGCCACTCGACGGCTCTGCTCGATTTCTTCGACGTGGAGATCCGTGGTCATACACCGACTGAAACGGCGGTCATCAAGCCCCAGATCCTCGGCGTAGCGGCTAAAGGTATCAACCGGGCTGCTGGAACCGCTCCATTCGGTCTGCATGTCGAACAACTTGTCGTGCATGGCCCAGTAGCCATCCTGGTCACCCGCGCAACGAGCGGCCTGTGCCGCTGGCATGGCGTTGTCGTGCTGCTGGAGTGGCAGATCAAAGTACACAAACCGCACCTTGCCGGACTCCACGTATTCCTGTTTCAACTGCTGGCTGGCGTCCGAAAAACGCGCGCAGGCGGGGCACTGGTAGTCTGCGAACTCCCGCACCACCACGGGTGCGTCTTCGTCACCAACGGAGACGCCGAAGCGATCCAGTTGGGCAGGAAACGGGTCGGCATTGGGGCCGGCAACCGGCAACTCATCCGAGGTGGGGGCCGGGCTCGCGGTCAGGAAAAATACGCCCACCGCAACAAAAACAAGAACGATGACACTGATGCCGATATACAACGACTTACGATCTTTCTTCCTGTTGGGCGGCGGTGCGCCGGTCTCTTTTCTTCTTTTTGCCTCGCCCATGGTAGAGCTCCTTATTGTTTATTCATTCGTGGACGTTTTCACGCGGTAATGAGCACGCTAAGATCTTTATACATTACATAAGTTCCAACAAAAATTAAGGAATTCTCATGGCCTTACCCGAATCCCTGAAGACATCGCTGAGCCTCCCACTGGTGGCGGCACCCATGTTCCTGATCTCCGGCCCGGAGATGGCGCTGGCCTGCTGCAAGCAGGGCATTGTTGGCAGCTTCCCGGCCCTGAACCAGCGCACCAGCGAAGGCTTCGAGGAATGGGTGATTCAGATGAACGAAGGCCTGAAAGACTTTCGGGAAACCCATCCGGACCAAACAGCCGCGCCTTACGCCGTGAACCTCATCGTTCATCGCACGAACCCGCGCTGGGAGGCCGATCTGGACCTGTGCGTGAAACACCAGGTGCCCATAGTGATCACCTCACTGGGAGCCGCCACCAAAGTGACCGAAGCGGTGCACAGTTACGGCGGCCTGGTATTCCACGATGTCACCAACCAGAAACACGCCCGCAAAGCAGCCGAAGCAGGTGTGGATGGCATTATCGCGGTGTCTGCCGGTGCGGGCGGACACGCCGGCATCATTAATCCGTTCGTGCTGGTGCACGAAATCCGAGAGGTATTCGAGGGCGTGATCCTGCTTGCCGGCGGGCTTTCCAAAGGCGAAGATATTCTGGCCGCCCAGGCGATGGGCGCTGACCTTTGCTATCTGGGCACGCGATTTATCAATACCACGGAATCGCGGGCGGAAGCGGCCTACCAGAACATGATCATCGAAGCGGTATCGGGCGATATCATCCACACGCCGGCGGTGTCAGGGATTCCCGCAAACTTTATGCGTCAGAGTCTGGAAGCCGCCGGCTACCCCATGGATAAACTGAACCAGGCCGGTGAGCTGAATTACGGCGATAAGCTCAAGCCCGTGGACGACGAAGCCAAAGCCTGGAAAACCGTCTGGTCCGCCGGCCAGGGCGTCAGCCAGATCACCGACGTTGTATCGGTCAGCGATCTTGTCGGGCGAATTGGTGATGAATATCGACGTGCCCGTGCGCGGCTCTGTGAGTAGAGCCGCCGAGCGCACTTATACCCGGAACTGGGATGCCTTGCCCTGCAGGGTGTCCAGTAGTTCCCCGATCTGCCCGCTGGCCTGATCTGAGCGCTCAATGGCGTCAACGGTTTCACCGGACAGGCGGGCAATGTCCGTCACGCTGACGCTGACTTCCCCCGCATTCCTGCTCTGCTCTTCCGCAACCGCCGAAATCTCAAGCGCGCGTTTCTGCAAACTACCCAGCATTTGGTTGATCTGGTCGAAGTGCTCGTCGGCGCGACGGAATTCGGCGGACGATTCCGCCACCTGCCCCGAAACCTGATCAATCACGGTCACGGTCTGGCGGCTGCCCCGCTGAAGGCGATCAATAATGCCCTGAATTTCCGTGGTGGATTCCTGGGTGCGGCTGGCCAGGGTACGCACTTCATCGGCCACGACCGCAAAGCCGCGCCCGGATTCGCCCGCCCTCGCCGCTTCAATGGCAGCGTTAAGCGCCAACAGGTTGGTCTGCTCAGCAATAGCTCCGATTACCGAGAGCACGGAATCAATTTCCGTACTCTGGCTGTTCAGCTCATTGACCGCCGCGACGGCCTGCTCCACGTTAGCAACAACCTGATCCAGACGCCCTCTTACATCACGGGAAATCGATGCCGTTGCCTCACTCTCCGCGTTTACGTTCTGGACGGAACCGGCTATTTCCTGGACGCTGTCAGCCACTTCGGCAATGCTGCCCGACATTGCCGACATGGTCTCCGACACCTCCGCCACTTCCTGCTGCTGGCGATTAACGGCCGATACCGCATCGCGGCTGATCTGACCTTGTTCTCTGGCTCTCTCAGCGGCTGATTCGGCGGACGACTTTACCTCTGACACCAACTCCTGGATGCGCGCAATGAACTGGTTCATGCCCCGTGCCATTTCCGTCAGTTCGTCGCGGCCCTTGAGGGATACCCGTCGGGTCAGATCGGCCTCACCGTCGGCTATCTGCCAGATCGCCGAACTCAACCGGAGCACACGGGGAAGAAGACCGCCGCCGAGCACGGCCGCCACCAGAACGATCAGCACAACCACGGAGCCGATGGCAAGGAATGAGAGATTGGAGGAAAGGCTATCTGCCTCACGATCCAGTGCCTCCACGGTGCTATCAATACGTGCCTGCGTGTCTTCACCCATGGTGGCAAGCTGTTGCTGCAGGCGCTGGTTGACCTCTCCGGTCTCAGCCTCCAAAGTCTGGCGCAGCGCGTCGATACTGCCGGTGATGGTCTCACTGAATTCTTCTTCCAGGGCAGCGAGGTCACGGTTGATCCCTTCCAGTGAGAGCCCCATTTTCAGCTGACCAATCGCCGTGCCCTGGGGTTTTATATCGGCGGTGATAATAACCACATTGGGATCGCGACTTGCCGCATCCAGAACTTTGTTTGCTGCACCACGGCCTTCCCCCTGCTCCATTAAGGTGCGTACGCGATCATCCGTGCGATCAACATAACGGGTCAGCCTTTCCCCATATTGATCGTAATAAATCGCAAAAAGAACCGACTCCCGGGCATCCGCCAGCTCAATAAGATCCGTCAACCGCGGCACGTCCCGATCCCAGATCAGTGGCGCAGCGACCGCCGCCAGTACCTCCGCCAGCCCCTGCGCTTCAGACATGACCGCTGACCGAACGTTGTTCGCCACCCGCTCCTGTTGTGCCGTCTGCTGACGCGTCAATTCACCCGCCAACTCTTCCGTGGTCCTCTGCTGCATGAGCTGCAGGCGATTACGGACGTCTTCGCGCGTGTCACCAAACGACGCACTGACTTCCCGACTACTGGCCTCAAGAGCGGAACCGGCGGTCTCGACCAGGCTGTTCACCTGGTTGGAAATCAGCCATTGGCTCATGGCCACCTGCACCACGCCAGCAACAATCAGGATCAGGAAAACAGGTCGCAGCAAGCGGCTGGTTACCAGTGCCTTCAGAAAACGAGGGGGCATACGGACTCCGTCAACACGTTTGAATCACACATCCCGGCGGCAGGACGTGGCCTGCCCGGCCATGCTTATGCCTGACTATAGAGCAAAACGTAGACCACGGGGTGACGTGTTCGTGTACCGATTTTGTAACAACCCCGTGAAATTGTTTGAAATTGGGAGTCAGTCGCTCTCTCATTGGCGCCCGCCTGACGAAGACCGTTAGCGATACGGGGACTCGTTTGTGAACTTTCCAGGCCAATGGGCGTAAGCTACTGGACACATCAATGAAAGCAGGTGATCGAGAATGCTGGGATTTCCGAAGGGCGATCCGAAGAAAAAGCTGCAGAAGGAATACGAGGCCAAGTTGCAGAAGGCGCTCCACGCCCAGCGCAACGGTGACTTACGTACCCATGGCACGTTGATGGAGGAAGCGGAAAAAATTTACGCAGAGATTGAAAAGCTTTCCACCAAAGGCTAAAACGTATTTTCCGGTGAATCGGTCTACATATAGAAAACAGATGGCATCATGAACCATACACTACGGCGTTTTGTCGGATACATACTGATGCCATTGCTTGCGGCTCTCAGCTTCCATTCTGCCGCGAACGATCAGCTTCAGCCCACCTACCGCTTTTGCGAAGACCCTTGGCCCCCCTACACAGTCGGCGAGACCAGCCTGCCCCCCAAAGCCGGCATGGCGGTTGAGCTTTTCGAGGAACTGGAACAACGCCTGGGCATGGCATTTCACCTCAGGCTTCTGCCCTGGAAGCGCTGCCTCTTATGGGCTAAAGAAGGCAAATACGATGGCGTGATGTTATTGACCCGCAATAAGGATCGATCCCGATACCTGAGTTTCTCCGTGGCGGTCCATCAGGATGCCAACGTGGTCTGGGCCTTGAAAAGCCGTACTTTTGAGCGAGACTTCCGAACCTTCAAAGACTTTCAGGGACTGAGGATAGGGCTGACGGAAGGATTCAACTATGGAGAGGCCTTTGACCAGGCGGTTAAGGAATACCGGCTGAAGGTAGACCCGGGCCCAACCATTCTCAGCAACATGTTGAGGCTTGCTCTGGGGCGAATCGACATTTTTCTTGTCAATCGGGTTGCTGGTGAATCTGCCATTGAAGACCGCCCGAACCTGCGGAAAAAGCTCACTCACCAGCGGGGTCCGTTCAAGGCGGTTCCATTCTTCATTGGTCTGTCAAAGTCGTCACCAATCGGGGCGGAGGTTCCTCGCTTCAATGAGGCATTGGAGGACATGAAACAGGATGGAACCATCAACCGGATCTTTGGAGCCGACAGACACTGAGAGACTGCTCAGAAATTTGGCGCGCCAGGGGTGACGCAACCAAGCCCTACATGGACGTATTTACGGGCGTTTTCTGAGCAGTCTCTGCCACCGGTGCGCGCCCGCGAAATCAGCAGGCTACAGAGGCAAAGCCCAGTGCTTATCGAACCTTAGGATCCAGCTCACCAGAAGCATACCGCTCAAACATACGCTCGAGGTTGACCGGTTTGATCTTGCTGGCGTTGCCGGCAGTACCGAAGGCTTCGTAGCGGGCGACGCAAACGTCGGTCATCGCCTGCATGGTCGCCTTCAGGAATTTACGCGGGTCGAACTCGGCCGGGTTCTGGGCCAGGAAGCGACGGGTTGCACCGGTACTGGCCAGGCGCAGGTCGGTGTCGATGTTGACCTTGCGAACGCCATGCTTGATGCCTTCAACGATTTCCTCAACCGGCACACCGTAGGTTTCCGGGATCTCGCCGCCGTATTCGTTGATGATCTTCAGCCACTCCTGGGGCACGGAGCTGGAGCCGTGCATAACCAGGTGGGTGTCCGGGATGCGGGCATGGATCTTTTTAATCTGCTCGATGGCAAGGATGTCACCGGTCGGCGGACGGGTGAACTTGTAAGCACCGTGGCTGGTTCCGATGGCTATGGCCAGGGCGTCCACGTGGGTTTTCTTGACGAAATCCGCCGCTTCTTCCGGATCGGTCAGCATCTGGCTGTGGTCCAGGGTGCCCTCTGCGCCAATGCCGTCTTCTTCGCCGGCCTGCCCGGTTTCCAGGGAGCCCAGGCAACCCAGCTCGCCTTCTACAGAGACGCCACAGGCGTGGGCCATCTCAACGGTGCGACGGGTAACATCGACGTTGTATTCGTAGTCGGTCGGGGTTTTGCCGTCTTCACCCAGGGAGCCGTCCATCATCACCGAGCTGAAGCCCAGTTGGATAGAGCGTTGGCACACGGACGGGCTGGTGCCATGGTCCTGGTGCATAACCACCGGAATATGGGGAAACTCCTCAATGGCCGCCAGAATCAGGTGACGCAGGAAGGGGGCACCGGCGTATTTGCGGGCACCGGCTGAGGCCTGGACTATCACCGGGGAGTCGGTTTTGTCAGCCGCTTCCATGATGGCGCGCATCTGCTCAAGGTTGTTCACGTTATACGCCGGTACACCGTAACCATGCTCGGCGGCGTGGTCCAGCAGTTGCCGCATCGATATCAGGGCCATTGGGGTTGTCTCCTTGGTTTATTAAACAATGTCTTTGGCAGACTTCTCTGGTTTGGAGTCTGCGTCGGAGGGCAGAGACACTCTCCCGGGACACGCTGTAAATACGTCCGTGTACGCTCGACAAAAACATCCATGTTTTTGACGGTCCCGGGAGAGTGTCTCTGCCCTCCTCGCGATTCAAGCTTGTGCTATACGCCGCGCTGTTCGAGTACAGCAACCGCTGGCAGGGTTTTACCTTCCACGAATTCCAGGAAAGCACCACCACCGGTGGAAATGTACGAAATCTTGTCACTCACACCGTACTTGTCAACGGCAGCGACGGTATCACCGCCGCCAGCCAGGGAGAAAGCGTCGCTTTCGGCGATGGCTTTCGCCAGGGATTGGGTGCCGTTGCTGAACTGGTCGAATTCGAAGACGCCGACCGGGCCGTTCCAAAGAATGGTCTTGGAGGACTTCAGCAAGCCGGCGAATTTGGAGGCGGTTTCGGGACCGACGTCCAGAATCATGTCGTCTTCGGTCACGTCGTCAATTTTTTTAGTGGTGGCTTTCGCTGTTTCAGCGAATTCGCTGGCGACAACTACATCTACAGGCAGCGGAATTTCAACGCGGGAGGCGATTTCGCGGGCCGTGTCGATCAGGTCGTGTTCACACAGGGATTTGCCGACCGGATGGCCAGCGGCTGCCAGGAAGGTGTTGGCGATGCCGCCACCGACGATGATGGAGTCGCAGACTTTTTCCAGGGCGTTGAGCACGTCCAGTTTGGTGGATACTTTGGAGCCGCCGACAATCGCAACCACGGGTTTGGCCGGGTTATCCAGGGCTTTGCCGAGGGCTTCCAGCTCTGCGGCCAGCAGCGGGCCAGCGCAGGCTTCCGGGGCGAAGCGGGCAACGCCATGGGTAGAGGCCTGGGCGCGGTGGGCGGTGCCGAAGGCGTCCATCACGTAGACATCACACAACGCAGCGTACTTTTTGGAAAGCTCTTCGTCGTCTTTTTTCTCGCCCTTGTTGAAACGGACGTTTTCGAAAAGGACGACTTCGCCGTCGGCTACATCAACGCCCTCGAGGTAATCGGTAATCAGACGAACGTCCTGACCCAGTACCTTGCTGAGGTGGTCGGCCACCGGTTTCATGGAGGAGGCTTCGTCGTAAACGCCTTCTTCCGGGCGGCCGAGATGGGACATCAGCATGACCTTTGCGCCTGCGTCCTTCGCCGCCTTAATCGTCGGCAGCGAGGCACGGATGCGAGCGTCGCTGGACACTTCACCATTTTTTACCGGTACGTTGAGGTCTTCACGAATCAGTACCCGCTTACCGGCGAGATCCAGATCGGTCATTCTCTTGATAGTCATCGTTGTTCATCCCCTGATCAAAATGTGTCAGTGGCTGGAGAGCCAGTGTTTGCTGACGTCCAGCATCCGATTTGCGAACCCCCACTCGTTATCAAACCAGCACAGCACCTTCACCATGGTGCCGCCGGTTACGCGCGTCTGGCCTCCGTCGACGATGCCGGAGTGGGCGTCGTGATTAAAATCGGAGCTGGCCAGAAGCTCATCGGTGTAGCCCAGAATGTGTTTCAGCGGGCCATGGGCGGCGTTTTTTAGTAAGTTGTTCACCGCCTCCACCGAGGTGTTTTCTCTGACATTCACCACCATGTCGATTGCCGACACGTTCATGGTGGGCACCCGCATGGCCACCGAGCTGAACTTGCCTTCCATGTGAGGCAGCAAGCGCTCAATGCCCTTCGCAAGGCCTGTGTCGACCGGAACAATGTTGTGCAGGGCGCTGCGGGTTCGGCGCAGGTCCTGATGGTGGTAGGCGTCGATCACCGGCTGGTCATTCATGGCCGCATGAATAGTGGTTGTCGTGCCGTGCTCCACCCCCAATGCTTCATCAAGTACCTGGATAACCGGTACCAGGCAATTGGTGGTGCAGGAGGCAGCAGCCACGATACGGTCAGACTCGGCCAGTTGGTCCTGATTCACGCCATAAACAATGGTGCGATCCACATCGGATTCCGCCGGTTGTGAGAACAGCAGGCGTTCAGCACCAGCCTTCAGGTGTTGCTCGGCCGTCGCGCGGTCGGTGAAAGCACCGGAGCACTCCAGCACCAGATCAATGCCCAGCTCGTCCCAGGGCAGCTCCGATGCTTCGGCGCAACGGACGACGCGAATACGGTCCCCGTTTACCAGCAGGGAATCTCCCTCAACGTTTATCTCACCCTGGAATCGACCATGGGTGGAGTCGTAGCGGGTGAGATGGGCAATGGTATCGATGTCCGCCAGCTCGTTAATCGCGACCACCTGAAGGTGATCGCGAAAACGATTCTCGTAGAGTGCACGCAAGACGCACTGGCCGATACGGCCGTATCCATTGATGGCGATGCGATACGGTGCAGCGGTGCTCATCAGGCTTCCAGCAGCTCCCCGGCCACAGCGACAATGTTGTCTACCGTAAAGCCGAATTCCTTGAACAGCTCACCGGCAGGCGCAGACTCACCGAAGGTGCTCATGCCCACCACGCGGCCGTCCAGGCCAACGTACTTGTACCAGTAATCTTCAATAGCGGCCTCGACGGCGATCCGGTTGGTCACTTCAAGCGGCAGTACTTCCTGCTTATACGCGGCGCTCTGGGCGTCGAAGGTGTCTGTGGATGGCATGGACACCACGCGAACCTTGTTACCCTTCTGGCGCAGCGCTTCGGCCGCGTCCTGAGCCAGCCCCACTTCACCACCAGTGGCGATGAGGATCAGGTCCGGCGTGCCTTCGCTGTCTGACAGGATGTAGCCACCCTTGGCGATGTTGGCCAGTTGCTCGGCATCACGCTGCTGGTGCGGCAGTCCCTGACGGGAAAAGACCAGCGCAGTCGGGCCATCGACACGCTCCAGGGCAGCTTTCCAGGCGACCGCTGACTCAACGGCATCCGCCGGACGCCAGGTGCTCATGTTAGGCGTGGTGCGCAGGCTCGCCAACTGCTCGATGGGCTGATGCGTTGGGCCATCTTCGCCCAGGCCGATGGAGTCGTGGGTGAACACATAGATGGAGCGCTGTTTCATCAACGCGGCCATGCGCACGGCGTTACGGCAGTACTCCATAAAGATCAGGAAGGTAGCGCCGTAAGGTACGAAGCCGCCATGCAGGGCGACGCCGTTCATAATGGCTGCCATGCCGAATTCGCGAACACCGTAGTAAACGTAGTTACCGCTGGCGTCTTCTTTGGTCAGTGGCTTACTGCCATTCCAGATGGTGAGGTTGGAGCCCGCCAGGTCGGCAGAGCCACCCAGCAGTTCCGGCAGCATCGGGCCATAGGCGTTCAGGGTGTTCTGGGACGCCTTGCGGCTGGCAACAGTTTCGCCTTTGTCCTGGCACTCCTGAATATACGCCTGGGCCTTCTCGGAGAAGTCCGCCGGCAGTTCTCCGGCCATACGACGCTTGAGCTCAGCGGCCAGTTCCGGTTCCGCCTTTTCGTAGGCAGCAAACGCCTGCTCCCACTCAGCCTGCGCGGCGGCGCCTTTTTCACGGGCATCCCAGGCACCGTATACTTCAGACGGGATCTCGAAAGCACCGTGGTTCCAACCCAGCTTCTCGCGGGTCAGTGCAATTTCGTCCTCACCCAGCGCAGCGCCGTGACAGGCTTCGGTGCCTTGCTTGTTGGGTGAACCAAAACCAATGATGGTCTTGCAACAAATCAGTGTGGGCTGAGTTGTGTTCGCCCGGCCGGCCTCAATCGCAGCGCGAACGGCCTCCGGGTTATGGCCATCAACCTCGGGAATGACCTGCCAGCCATAAGCTTCGAAACGCCTGGGCGTGTCGTCGGTAAACCAGCCGTCCACTTCACCGTCGATGGAAATGCCGTTGTCGTCGTAGAACATGATCAGCTTGCCAAGGCCCAATGTGCCGGCCAGGGAAGACACCTCGTGGGAAATGCCTTCCATCAGGCAGCCATCGCCCAGGAAGGCGTAGGTGTAGTGATCAACAACATTGTGGCCAGGGCGGTTGAACTGCTCCGCCAGGGTTTTCTCCGCCAGCGCAAAGCCGACCGCATTGGCAATGCCCTGCCCGAGCGGCCCCGTGGTGGTTTCAACGCCCGGTGTATAACCGTACTCAGGGTGGCCCGGGGTTTTGGAGTGCAGTTGACGGAAGTTCTTGATGTCGTCGATGGAGACGTCATAGCCGCTCAGGTGCAGCAGGGAATACTGCAGCATGGAGCCATGGCCGTTGGACAGCACAAACCGGTCACGGTTAGCCCAATTGGGATTTGCCGGGTTGTGGCTAAGGAAATCGTTCCAGAGGACCTCGGCGATGTCCGCCATACCCATGGGCGCGCCCGGGTGGCCGGATTTGGCTTTCTGAACCGCATCCATGCTCAGCGCGCGAATGGCGTTGGCGAGATCTGTGCGAGACGGCATTGACGTTTCTCCAGTTTTTGGTCGGCAAAAGGTGAACGGTTAAAAAGAAGGCGCGTATTTTCGCCGATTAGTGACCACCGGGGCAAATCGGCGACACTCTTTTTATGGAAGTTTTACGGATGTTTTCAACGCCGGAATTTTTGCACAGAAATTTTATCTGATTTTTCAAACAGATCTAAATCTATATCAATTTATTTTGATATAGATGTTGATTGCCCGGAAAGACATGCCTACACTTCTTTCCCATGACATCCATGACCACACCTGCAACTGACCTGTCCTCCGTGGACGCCCTGGCACCGATCTTCAAAGCGAGCGGTGACCCGTTACGCCTGGAGATTCTGCGGGTGTTGCGTCGGGACACCTTTGGCGTACTGGAGCTGAGCCAGCTCTTCGAGATGCGCCAGTCGGGCATGAGCCATCATTTGAAGGTGATGCACAAGGCAGGACTGCTGGAACCCCAGCGGGAAGGCAACGCCATTTTCTACCGGCGCCCCCTGAACCTCGAAAGCGACAAGCTGACGGACCAGACCATCCGCCAGGTTTTCCAGAGCGTGGACCGTATTCCGCTGCCTGAGCATCTGCAGGAAAAGATCGAAGCCATCCGCAATCAGCGCGCGGACCAGTCCCAGGCCTTCTTCTCCCGTTACGCCGAAAAATTCCGGGAGCAACAGGAACTCATTGCCGCGTTTGACCTCTACGCCGAACCGGTGGCGAACCTGATTCGTAATCGTTCCGAGCGTCATGACTGGAAAACGGCCCTGGAAATCGGCCCCGGTGAAGGCGCATTCCTGCCGGTGCTCTCGAAGATCTGCAATCACGTGGTGGCACTGGACAACTCCCGCGACATGCTGGCCAAGGCCACCCGTACCTGCATCGAAGAACGTCTGAACAACGTCGATTTGATTGAAGGTGTTACCGACAACCTGTTGGCTCGTGGTGACGATTTTGACCTGGTGGTGGCCAACATGGTCCTGCATCACGTACCCAGCCCCGCGGACATTTTTCTGGATGCCTCGGCACTGATGAACACCGGTGGCTGCCTGTTTGTCAGTGATCTGTGCAGCCATGACCAGGATTGGGCGAAGGAAGCCTGCGGCGATCTGTGGCTGGGTTTTGAACCGGAAGAGCTTACCAGTTGGGCCACCGATGCAGGCCTGGCTGCGGGTGAGTCGCTGTTCATCGGGCTGAGAAACGGCTTCCAGGTGCAGGTGAGAGAATTCTGGAAAACCGCAGAGTCCACATAGGACAGAAACAAAACTGTATCAATTTTTTTTGATATAGAAATATGCAGACTCAGAAAACTGATTTACGATACCAACATCAAAACTGCCGGCCTCAATCAAGAACCCATTGCCGGCCCGAATTTGCAACGCTCACAGAGGAACAACCCTATGTCTGATTACAGCGTCTTTACTTCCGAATCGGTCTCTGAAGGCCACCCTGATAAACTGGCTGACCAGATTTCCGATGCCGTCCTCGACGCCATTCTGGTCGACGACCCCCATGCCCGGGTTGCGTGCGAAACCATGGTAAAGACCGGGGTCGCTATCGTCGGTGGGGAAATCACCACCAGCGCCTGGGTGGATCTGGAAGACCTGGTGCGCGGCGTGATCAAGGACATCGGCTACACCTCCTCTACCGTGGGCTACGACGGTGACACCTGCGGCATTATCAACATCATCGGCAAGCAGTCCGTGGACATTGCCCAGGGCGTTGACCGCCAGAAGCCGGAAGACCAGGGCGCCGGCGACCAGGGCCTGATGTTCGGCTACGCCAGCAACGAAACCGACGTGCTGATGCCGGCCCCGATCACTTTCTCTCACCGTCTGGTACAACGCCAGGCCGAAGCCCGCAAGAGCGGCTTGCTGCCATGGCTGCGCCCCGATGCGAAAAGCCAGGTCACCTGCCGCTATGAAAACGGCAAGGTCACCGGCATCGACGCCATTGTTCTGTCCACCCAGCACGACGAAGACGTGTCCCAGGCAGATCTGAAAGAAGCCGTCATGGAACTGATCGTCAAGCACGCTCTGCCGGCGGAGTTGCTGCACAAGGATACCCAGTTCCACATCAACCCGACTGGCAAGTTCGTGATCGGCGGCCCTGTGGGCGACTGCGGCCTGACCGGTCGCAAGATCATTGTCGACACCTACGGCGGCATGGCCCGTCACGGCGGCGGCGCCTTCTCCGGCAAGGACCCGTCCAAGGTGGACCGTTCAGCCGCTTACGCCGGCCGTTACGTGGCGAAGAACATTGTCGCCGCTGGCCTGGCTGAAAAGTGCGAGATCCAGGTGTCCTACGCCATCGGCGTGGCGCAGCCAACGTCCATCTCCCTGAACACCTTCGGCACTGGCAAGATCAGCGACGACAAGATCATCAAGCTGGTCCGCGAGCACTTCGACCTTCGCCCGTATGCAATTACCAACATGCTGGACCTGCTGCACCCGATGTATCGGGCCACCGCGGCCTACGGCCACTTTGGTCGCGAGCCGGTTGAGATGACGGTTGGCGGCAAGACGTTTACTGCCTTCCCATGGGAGAAGACAGATCGGGCTGACCTGTTGAAGGATGCCTCTGGTATTTGATTTGAAGACCGGTCGTACACACGACCATCACCACTATTTATACGACGGGAGAACACCATGAGCACTCCGGTAGAAAAACTGAAGCAATTCGATGATTACAAAGTTCGCGATATCTCTCTCGCGGGCTGGGGCCGTAAGGAAATCAACATCGCCGAAGGCGAAATGCCTGCGCTGATGGCCCTGCGTGAGAAATACAAAACCGAGCAGCCGCTGAAAGGCGCCAACATCATGGGCTGCATTCACATGACCATCCAGACCGCCGTGCTGATCGAAACACTGGTTGAGCTGGGCGCCACAGTGCGCTGGTCATCGTGCAACATCTTCTCGACCCAGGATCAGGCAGCCGCCGCGATTGCCGAGAGTGGTGTCCCTGTTTTCGCCTGGAAAGGTGAGACCGACGAAGAATACGACTGGTGCCTCGAACGCACCGTTGGCGCCGACGTAGAGGGCTGGGAACCCAACATGATTCTGGACGACGGCGGCGACCTGACGGCCCTGCTCCATGAAAAGTATCCGGAGATTCTGGCTAACTGCCACGGTGTCACCGAGGAAACCACCACCGGCGTACACCGCCTGCAGGAAATGCTGCGTGACGGCAAGCTGAAAGTGCCGGCCATCAACGTCAACGACGCGGTTACCAAGTCCAAGAACGACAACAAGTACGGCTGCCGCCACAGCCTGAACGACGCCATCAAGCGCGCCACCGACCACCTCATGGCCGGCAAGAAAGCGCTGGTGATTGGTTATGGTGATGTGGGCAAGGGCTCTGCGGCCTCCCTGCGCCAGGAAGGCATGATCGTCAAGATCACCGAGGCCGACCCGATCTGTGCCATGCAGGCGTGCATGGATGGCTTCGAGGTAGTGTCCCCATACCTGGACGGTGTGAACACCGGCACCGAAGCGGGCGTGGACAAGGCGCTGCTGCAGAACACCGACCTGCTGGTGACCACCACCGGCAACATGAATGTGTGTGACGCCAACATGCTCAAGGCCATCAAGAGCGGTGCCGTGGTGTGCAACATCGGCCACTTCGACAACGAAATCGACACCGCCTATATGCGCAAGAACTGGGAGTGGGACGAGGTCAAACCGCAGGTGCACGTGGTGTATCGCGACAAGGCCACCAACGACCACCTGATCCTGCTGTCCGAAGGCCGCCTGGTGAACCTCGGTAACGCCACCGGCCACCCGTCGCGGATCATGGACGGCTCATTCGCCAACCAGGTGCTGGCGCAAATGCACCTGTTCGAGCGCAAGTTTGCCGATCTTCCGGAGGACGCCCGCGAGAAGGGTATCTATGTTCAGGTTCTGCCCAAGCAGCTGGATGAGGAGGTGGCCCGTGCCATGGTGGAAGGCTTTGGTGGCGTGATCACCAAAATGACACCGGAGCAGGCGAAATACATTGGTGTACCGGTCGAAGGCCCGTACAAGCCGGAAAGTTACAAGTACTGATCAGGTAGTAGCAGCATGGAAACCCAGAAACAGTTCAAACGCCGCTTCAGCTTTGAGTTTTTCCCGCCCAAGACCGACAAGGGCTGGGAAAAGCTGCAGGGCGTGCGCAATACGCTGGCCGAGGTTGACCCGGATTTCTTCTCGGTCACCTTCGGTGCCGGCGGCTCCACCCGGGACCGCACCGTGCAGACGGTGCTGGACCTTCACAAACGGGGCGTGTCCACCGCACCGCATCTGTCCTGCGTGGGCGCCACCCGCGACAGCATTGCGGAACTGCTGGATGTCTATCGCGACAACGGCATTAACCGCATCGTCGCCCTGCGTGGCGACATGCCATCAGGCATGGGCGCCGCCGGTGAACTGCGGTACGCCAATGAGCTGGTCAGCTTTATCCGCGAGTACAGCGGCGATACCTTCAATATTGAAGTAGCGGCCTACCCGGAGTTCCACCCCCAGGCCCGCACCGCGGAAGACGACCTGAAGAACTTCGCCCGCAAGGTTGAAGCAGGCGCCAACAGCGCCATCACCCAGTACTTCTTCAACGCGGACAGCTACTTCTACTTTATCGACCGTCTGGAGAAGATGGGCGTTACCATTCCGGTGGTGCCGGGCATTATGCCCATCGTCAACTTCTCCAACCTGACCCGCTTCTCGGACATGTGCGGTGCGGAGATCCCCCGCTGGATCCGCAAGCAGCTGGAAGCCTACGGCGACGACAGCGACAGCATCCGCAAGTTTGGTGAGGAAGTGGTCACCGAAATGTGCGCGAAACTGCTTGCCGCCGGGGCGCCCGGGCTTCACTTCTATACCCTGAACCAGGCGGAACCGAGCCAGAGTATCTGGAAAAACCTGGGGATTGGTGAGCGGGAGAAGATTGCGTTTTAAGATTCGCTGCTTTCCCCAACTCTCCCCAACGCTCCCCAAACCCTCTCCCTCCATGGGAGAGGGCTCCCCCTCCAACCATTTGATTTTCTGCATTTCTCCGCCTGATGGTCTAAAGTGTAAGGGTTGCAGTTCCACAAACCGCCCCCGGAAAGAACAGGCTTGATCAGCCCGCATTTCTGGAGCACTCCACCGGGTGCACGGGCAACAAAAGTAAAAACAGGAGATTGTATGAGCACCAAATGGCTTAAGACGGTTGGCGCAACACTGGCACTTACCGTTGCCGCAGGCACTGCCAGCGCAGAGACCCTGCGCGTCGTCACCGACCCCAGCTTCGTGCCGTTCGAAATGATGGATCAGGAAACCGGCGAGATGATCGGTTTCGACATGGAGATCATCCGCGAAGTGGCAGACCGTGCCGGCTTTGAGATCGACCTGAACACCATGGACTTTAACGGCATCATCCCTGCCCTGCAGACGGGCAACGTGGACATCGCCATTGCCGGGATCACCATCACCGAAGAGCGTGAAGAAATCGTTGATTTCTCCGATCCGTATTACGACTCCGGCCTGCGCATCCTGGTGCGCCAGGACAATGGAAAAGTCGAGGAAATTTCAGACCTCGAAGGTGTGAAGATCGGCACCAAGATCGGCAGCACCAGCTACGACTACCTGATGAAAACGCTGGACGAAAATGACGGCGTAACGCCCTACCCAGGCAGCTCAGACATGTACATGGCGCTTATGTCAGGCGCCGTTGACGCTGTGTTCTACGATGCGCCTAACGTTGGCTACTTCGCCAGCACCCGTGGTGAAGGCAAAGTTAAAACCGTTGGCAAGCTGTACGAAGGCCAGCAGTACGGCATCGCCCTGAAAAACGGCAGTGAGTGGGTGGATGACGTTAACGAAGCCCTGGCTTCCATCAAGGAAGACGGCACCTACAAGAAAATCTACGAGAAGTGGTTCGGCCCCATGCCGGAAGACATGTAAAACTGAAAACCACAGCCGGGGTGTACAACGCCCCGGCTGGTAACTCCCCATCCAACGGAGACATCCACTGTGGAATTCCAGTTTCAGTTTGACTGGCAGGCAGCCATCAACGCCGTTCCTTATTTGCTCAAAGGTATTCCCTATACCCTGCTTATTTCTTTTGGCGGCCTCGCCATTGGTTTTGTGCTGGGCATTATTTTCGGCCTGCTGAGCATCAACAAAAAATGGTTTTTTCGCTGGCCCGCAACCGCGTACATCGAAATTTTCCGCGGCACCCCCATTCTCGTGCAGGTGCTGTTTATCTTCTACGGTCTGCCCGATCTGGTTGGCGGCCCGATTGACCCGCTGACCGCCGGTATCGCCGCCATTGCCCTGAACTCCGGCGCCTATATTTCCGAAGTGGTCCGGGGCGGCGTGCAATCCATCGACAAGGGTCAGACCGAGGCCGGCCTCTCTCTGGGCCTGTCGCGCTCCCAGACCTTCTGGTCGATTATCTGGCCCCAGGCCTTCCGCCGCATGATTCCGCCCTTGGGCAATCAGGCGATCGTGAGTATCAAGGACACGTCACTGTTCTCGGTCATCGGTGTGGGCGAGCTGGTTCGCCAGGGCCAGGTGTACATCGCCAACACCTTTACCGCCTTCGAGGTCTACTTCGTGGTGGCGATCATGTACCTCGCGATTACCCTCTCCCTCTCACTCGTGCTCCGCCTGATAGAGCGGCGCGGACTGGCTTCTGTCTGAAGGATAGGTACCCATGACACAGATCGTGCAAATGCAGGGCATGAACAAGTACTTCGGTACCCTGCATGTCCTCAAGGAAATTGACCTGACCGTTGAAGCCGGCGAAGTGGTGGTGGTTATCGGCGCCAGTGGCTCCGGCAAATCCACCCTCATCCGCTGCGTTAACGGCCTGGAAGAGTTCGAGTCCGGCAAGCTGGTGGTGGACGGTAACGAGCTTGCCCCGAAGAGTGGCAACCCGAAAGCCCTGGCTGAAATCCGCAAGGAAGTCGGCATGGTGTTCCAGCAGTTCAACCTGTTCCCGCACCTGACGGTGAAAAAGAACATCATGCTGGCGCCCAGGAAGGTCAAGGATGCCCCCGAAACCGTCGCCAACGCCACGGCGGAGAGACTGTTGAACCGCGTCGGTATCGGCAGTCAGGCTGACAAGTTTCCCAGCCAGCTCTCGGGCGGCCAGCAGCAGCGCGTAGCCATTGCCCGCGCACTGGCCATGGAACCCCGGCTGATGCTGTTCGACGAACCCACCTCCGCGCTGGACCCGGAAATGATCGGCGAAGTGCTGGACGTGATGCGAGAGTTGGCCAAGGAAGGTATGACCATGATGGTGGTCACCCACGAAATGGGCTTCGCCCGGGAAGTGGCCGACCGCGTGATCTACATCCACGAAGGCCAGATTGTCGAGGAAGGCAAACCGGCGGATGTGTTCGACAATCCGCAGAATGAACGCACCCAGGCATTCCTGAGCCGGGTGTTGGCGCACTGACTTACCCCGCCAGACGCGTTAAAGCAACTGGCGGGTGATCCTGTACTCCTTCTCGATCTTGGTATGGGAATCATCCGCCAGAAACCGCGCAATCTTCTTGCCCAGTAACGGCACTTCGCACCAGACATTCAGCGTAACGTAGTTGATGCAGGCCTGGTCTGTGCCCTGCAGGCGCATATTGCCCTTGATCTTCGCGGGCACGCCTTCAATTTTTACCCGGAACTCGCAATGCCATTCCCCGTCGTCCTTGCGGAACCAGTGCTCTTCCTGGCGTACGCGATTCCACTCTTTGTGAAAGCTCGCCAGGATGCCGGGCACCTCGGTGGAGGCCGTCATTTCACGCTCAACCACAACCTTCGCGGACAAGTCGTCACGGGTCAGCTCCGGTATATTCACATTGCGCGAACCCAGCCGCTGGTTTTTCTCCTGGATATGGGCCTCGTCGAAGAAAGCCCCAAGCACCCGGTCCAGGCCAGCATCGTATGAATGTCTCAATTCCAGTTCCATAAAGGCCTCCGTAAAAGAATGGCCTGATTGTGCGCGGTGAGTTTCATTCACACATTGGCCCGCCGGTCATCGGTGGATGGCATAGTGGTCAGCAGGCGTTGTTAACTGTAATATTCGCACTGGTTAACAGCCGACCTTTTGTTGGAACCTGACAGAACCCCACCGTTTGATGGAGATTTATCATGCGCAACGCTGACCTCGTCGCCCGCGGCCTCAAATCCGTATGGCACCCCTGCACCCAGATGAAAGACCACGAAGGCACCTTGCCCCTGGTGCCCATCAAACGGGGCGAAGGTGTCTGGCTTGAGGACTTCGAAAGCAACCGCTACATCGACGCCGTGAGCTCCTGGTGGGTCAACCTGTTCGGCCATGCGAACCCCAGAATCAACGCGGCTATTCAGGAGCAGATTGGTCAGTTGGAGCATGTGATCCTGGCGGGGTTTACCCACGAGCCGGTGGTCAGCCTCTCCGAGAGACTGATCGAAGTGACCCCTGAAGGCCTCAATAAGTGCTTCTACGCCGACAACGGCTCTTCTGCGATTGAAGCCGCGCTCAAGATGAGCTTCCACTACTGGAAGAATCAGGGCAAACCGGGCAAGAAAAACTTCGTCAACCTGAGCAACAGCTACCATGGCGAAACCCTGGGGGCACTGGCACTGGGCGATGTTGCCCTCTACAAGGACACCTATCAGCCGCTGCTGATGGAAGTCATGACCGCGCCCTCCCCGGATGCGTTCAACAAGGAGCCGGGCGAGACCGACGAGGAGTACGCGCTGCGGCAGTTCGAGGCCATGGACGCGCTACTGGCCGAAAAGCATGACGAAATCTGTGCCGTGGTGGTCGAACCACTGATTCAGTGCGCAGGGGGCATGCGCATGCACCATCCGATTTACCACACCAAACTGCGCGAAGCCTGCGACAAATATGGCGTGCACCTGATCGCCGACGAGATCGCAGTTGGCTTCGGCCGCACCGGCACCCTGTTCGCCTGCGAGCAGTCCGGTATCACTCCGGATTTCATGTGCCTGTCCAAAGGCCTGACCGCGGGCTACCTGCCATTGTCGGTGGTGTTGACAACGGACACCGTCTACAACGCCTTCTACGACGATTACGAAACCCTGAAGGCCTTCCTGCACAGCCACAGCTACACCGGCAACCCCATCGGTTGCGCCGTGGCGCTGGCCACCCTGGACATCTTCCGCGACGACAACGTCATCGAAAACAACAAACGCCTGAGCACCTGTATGGCAGACTCCGTCGCCCACCTGGCGGACCACCCCAACGTCGGCGACATCCGCCAGCACGGCATGACCCTGGCGGTGGAAATGGTGAAAAACAAAGCCACCAAAGAGCCCTTCCCCTGGCAGGAGCGGCGCGGCATCCGCGTATACCAGCATGCGCTCACCCGCCAGTCGCTATTGCGGCCACTGGGTAACGTAGTCTACTTTATGCCCCCTTACGTGATCACCGAAGAACAGATCCGCCACCTGGCCCAAGTGGCCACAGAAGGCATCGAAATCGCCGTACGGGACTGACAAACACCATGCGCATCCCCCGCATCTACACCGACTCACCCCTGAGTGAAGGCGCCACGGCCGGCCTGGACGACAATGCAGCGCAACACGTCGGCCGTGTGCTGCGCATGCAACCCGGCCAGGAGCTGCTGCTGTTCAATGGCGACGGCAACGACTACCCCGCCACCATCACCGAGGCCGGCAAGAAACACGTGTCGGTCGAGGTAGGAACGCCGTCCGCCAATGTCACCGAGTCCCATCTGGAGGTCGTACTCGGGCAAACCCTGTCGAAAGGCGACCGTATGGACTACGCCGTTCAGAAAGCCGTGGAAATGGGCGTTACCCGCATCGTACCGCTGACCACCGAACGCTGCGACGTCAAACTCAAAGGCGACCGTGAAGACAAACGCCTGCGCCACTGGCAATCCGTCGCTATCAGCGCCGCCGAACAATGCGGCCGAGCCCGGGTGCCCGAGATAGTACCGGTGATGACACTGTCGGAATGGTTTGAAAGCTCGGGTGACTGCGACTTGCGCCTGGTTCTACACCACCGCACCGAACAATCCCTGGACACCCTTGCCAAGCCCGCTCGCGTCGCGCTGATGATCGGCCCCGAAGGCGGCCTAAGCCCGGACGAAATCACCGCTGCCGAAACCGCCGGCTTCCTCCCCGTTGCCCTCGGCCCCCGCGTTTTACGCACCGAAACCGCCCCGGTTGCCGCCATGGCGCTGTGTCAGTGGTTGTGGGGTGATATCGGCGGTTGAGCCTACCGACTGTGCCGCCATCTCAATCTGGCGCGCAAGTCATTGACAGAGCCGGCCCCCGACAACATTATCCCTGTCGAGTGATAAGTCTGTTGAGGATAGCTCTGTAGTCGGGGCTGTATTACGGGGAGGCCTTTCCAAAACTGTGCGGAGCCATGGATGGCGGAGCCCAAGCGCCACAGGGATGTGCCGCAAGGAGCGTGTTTTGGAAAGGCCTCCCCGTAATGCAGCAAACTCCAGAACCCAAAAAGCGAACACCGGATGACAAGCCTGCTAAGCACCCCAGAATTCTGGCAATACCTCAGTATCCCCGTCATTGCCGCCCTGATCGGCTGGACCACGAACTGGCTGGCCATCAAAATGACTTTCTACCCGCTGGAATTCGTCGGCAAGCCCCCGTTACTGGGCTGGCAGGGCATCATCCCCTCAAAGGCCCGAAAAATGGCCGCCATCAGCGTCGACGCCACCATCTCCAAGATTGGCACCGTGCAGGAAATCTTCCAGCAAATCGACCCCAAGGTACTGGCAGCCCACATCCTCTACACCGTCGAACCCCGCACCGAAGAATACGTCGACGAACTGATGCTCAAGGAATATCCCACCTTCTGGGAAAACCTGCCCTCCTCAGCCAGGAACATGGTCTACGACCGGGTACGCAAGTCCACCCCGCAACTGGTGGACAACCTGGTGGGTGACGTTTCCGACAACATCGAAGACCTGCTCGACATCAAAAGCATGGTCATCGAACGCCTGGCCAAGGACAAACGGCTGCTGAACCGGATCTTCATCGAGTGCGGGGAAGTGGAATTCCGTTTCATCATCAACTCCGGGTTCTATTTCGGCTTCCTGTTCGGCCTGGTTCAGATGACCGTCTGGTATTTCTACCAAAGCTGGTGGGTACTGCCTTTCTTCGGCCTGATGGTGGGCTGGGCAACCAACTGGATCGCGCTGAACGTGATCTTCCGGCCCTTGCACGAAAAGAAAGTCGGCCCTTTCCGATTCCAGGGACTGTTCCTCAAACGCCAGCAGGAAGTCGCCGAATCCTTCTGCCACATCGTCACCCACGAAATACTCACGGTTGGCAACATCATCAACGCCATACTGGAGGGCCCAAAGGGCGACCGGGCCCGCAACATGGTCAAAAAACACATTAAACCCCTGGTGGACGAAACCGCCGGCATGGGTAAGGCCCTGACTCAGATGGCGTTTGGACCAACAGGCTTTGCGACCCTAAAGAACCAGGTCGGCAAAAAAGCCATCGAAATTTCGCAAACCTCCTTCAATAACCCGGTGTTCGAAACCGACCGGGCAAGGGCCGTGGAAAGCATCATGGTGGAGCGCATGATTGCCCTCTCATCTGAGGAATTTCAAGACCTTCTTCGACCCTGCTTCCAGGAGGACGAAATCAAACTGATCCTGGTGGGCGCCTTCCTGGGTTTCGCCGCCGGTATCTGCCAATTGGTGTTCGTCTTCGGAGGCTCTGTTTTCTGAGGCTCTAGTGCCAAAAAGCCTGCTGTTATACTGTGCATAGCCGCTAGCTCATTCTATACTCGCGGTGTACGGGTATGTATTTCCCGGCGACTATTCTTTTCCCGGAGGCATCGGATGCCAGGCTTTATTTCCTGGATTTCAGGACTTTTCTCGTCCGACAAACCAACAACCGCAACAGCACCTGAATCCCGCCTGCTCAACCCGGTTGTTTCAACAAACGACAGCCCGGACATAGACCCGGCCCTGATCGACAAATTGGAAGAACGTCTGTTTTGCTGGCTGCTTGACTCACCCCCTGCCACGCTGCGCTCAGAAACCGGGCAATGGGATGAAGTGCTGGAAAAACTGCGCTGGCGAATCGCCAATAGTGAACTGGACGAATTACCGCGCCAACCCATGACCCTGCCGATGCTGATGCGGGCACTCTCCGATGCCAATACAGGCCGTAACCAACTGACGGAGATCATCCTCAATGACCCCGCGTTGACCGACCAACTACTGCAAATTGCCAACAGCCCTTACTTCCGCACCGGCGACCAGTCCATCGACTCGGTGGACCAGGCGGTCTTTGTTCTGGGTATGGACGGTATTCGCAACGTTATTTCCGCCGCCATCATGCGGCCGATGATGGCGGCCAGGAACAGTCGGGAAGCACTCTTTGCACAACGGGTATGGCGCTGGGGGCTCACCTGTGCCCGTAGTGCGGAGTTGATTGCGAAGATTCAGGGCCAGGATAGCAGCGTCTATTTCATGGCAGGCCTACTGCCAGCACTCTCTTACATCACACTACGAAGGGAGTTGCAGCGCGTCTGCAGGACGGAATCCGGGCTGGCGGAACCGCCACCCTCGCTGATCCACATCGCCCTTTCCCGCTACCAGTGGGCCACGTCACAACTACTGGCCAATGAATGGGGGCTGCCGCCTAAATACCACGCCCAGCTTCTGGCGGCGGAGCGGCCGGCGCCGAGGCAGCAACACACCCCGCTGAACGACGGTATTATTATCGGCACCCGGGAGGTGTTACGCCATGCCCACCAGCGCAATATGCCGGAAGACGACGTATTGCGTATTACTAACATCTCGAGGGAGCAGTTTACGCGGGTACGCAAGGTGATCCTCGATACCCTGGAAGCGGGTGCAAAAACCCGCGCCTAGGTTTTTTCTCCGTAACCCCCTTCCTGCTTCAGCAGTTCGGCGAAGGACACCGATTCGTGCTCCGGAGGGCGTTCCATCAGATGGCTCGGCACGGCATAAGGTAAACGGTCAGCAACCCGATCCTCATCACGACGTATGGCTTCCAGCACGCTGCCAACGGTGATCCTCTCGAGGGACTGGCCCGGGGCCAGGCAATCGCCGTTGCGACCGGCCAATGTCAGCAGTCTGGCGCGGATCAGCTTGTCGCTGATACCACGGGTCACCTCCCCCGGCACCCTGAGTTGCTGCTCAACCGCTTCCTGCTGCGGTGCCGGCCGGCCCTCGCTGAAGGGTTTCGCCACCAGCCACATCAACGCCAGCCCGGTTTTTTCCAGAAGTTCCGGCGACAACCGCACCTGGCGGCGTTTGGCCACCGAGCCCGGGTTCTGGAGATAGAAGGCAATGCTGGACCCCAGCAGCAGAATCATCCAGTTGAGGTACACCCAGATCAACAGGATGATGCCGATTGCGAAACTGGAATAGATGGCAGCGTACTTGGCGGAACCGGCGACAAACGACGCAAACAGCATACCCGCCGCCTGCCAGGATATACCTGCCACCAGTCCACCGATGAACGCATAGCGAAGCTTCACCCGGGTGTTGGGAATGAACACGTATACGAAGGTGAACGCCCCGACCACCAGCATGAATGGGGTAAAGCGGGTGGCGAAGACAATCATGGAGCCGAGCGGTTCGATTTCCATCAGCGCCTGCACGAACGCCGACGAGAAAATGGTGGCACTGATACCGATGGCCGACACCATCAACAACGGCCCCACCATGATAACGCTGAGATAATTACTGAAGCGCTGGGCCATCGAGCGCATGTCCGGCACCCGCCAGATCATGTTGAAAGAACGCTCGATCTTCTGCACCAGTGACACCACGGTATAAACCAGCAGTGCCAGGCCGACCGAGCCGAGCACACCCACTTTCATGTTATCCACGAAGCCCAGAATCTGCTCGGCAATCTCGACGCCCTGGGGGCCCATGGGCCGAAAGAACTGGAACAGGAAGGGTTCCATACGCTGGTGTACGCCCAGCGCCTTGAGCACCGAAAAGCTCAAGGCCAGCAACGGCACAATACTCAGCAAGGTGGTATACACCAGGCTCATGGCATGAAGCGTCAGGTTGCCACTAACGACGTCCCGCACCAGCGCATAGGCGGTACGCCCGGTTTTATAAAGCCAGGTCCATGGCCAGTGTTGCGGTGGATTGGGATTGGCGAGAATCCAGGTTTCCGCAGACTGAAGCCGATCTTTGAATTGAAATGAAGCCACACAACGTCCTGTTTGCCAGTGTTTTGTACAGATTATCAGTCAGATACCAAATCACAACAAAGTATGGCGTATTGTGTGGCTTTTACTAGCGGTTTCGGCTCAGTATCGGAACTGGCTGATATTTCCTCTCAGCACTTCGCTCAGTGACGCGAGGGAATCGGTCATGCTTCCGGTATCGCGGGCATTGTCTGAAATGTCTTCAATCTGGCGCTTGAGGTTGATCAGGTTTTCGTCGATTTTGCTGACAGCCTCGCTCTGCTCAGCCGCAGCCTGGGCGACCTGTTGGTTGAGCAAACGCATCTCGCCCGCCTTCTCATCGATCAGCCCCAGGCTCTCGCTGCATTGCCGGATGCGCTGGACGGTTGTACGGCTCTCCTCCCGCCCCGCCTCCACCGCTTCAACGGCATCACGGGATTGTGCCTGCAACGATGACACGAGATCGTCTATCTGCCCGGTCGAGTTCGCCGTCTGGCTGGCCAGACCCCGCACTTCGTCGGCCACAATGGCAAACCCCCGGCCCATTTCACCGGCCCTGGCCGCTTCAATGGCAGCGTTCAATGCCAGCAGGTTGGTTTTCTCCGAAATGCCCCGGATTACATCCACGACCTGGCCGATAGACTGGCTTTGGCTGGCCAGCCCGGCGATGGTTTCGGCCACGGCTTCCACTCGTGTTTCCAGCCTAGCCATGGCGGCAACGGCTTCATCCGCCGATTGACCGCCACTGTGCGTCAATCCACCAACCTCATCGGCAAGGCATGCCGCGTGGTTGGCACTCTTCCGGACTTCTTCCGCAGTGACAGTAACTTCGTTTGCAGCTGTCGCCACCAGACTGGTTTCCTGTTGCTGGCGTCCAACCTGGTCGGCAAGACTCTGACTGCTTTCCCGTCCCTGAGCCGCCATATCCCCCAATTCATTGGTGGAGGCAGCGACATGACCGATCAGACCGCCAAATCGCGCCAGCATCTGATCAAAGGCGCGGGTGATCACGCTTAATTCATCGTTCTTGCGGTACTCGAGGCTGCCCCGCAGGTCATTGTCGGCCTGTATTTCGCCAATACGCTGCCCCAACCTGCGCACCGGACGAAGCAGTGAACGCAGGAACAGCGTGCCCAGCAACAATGCCGAGATAACGAGCGCGCCAGCCATTATCAGGCTGACCGATCCAGCCCGATCAATTTCGTGTCGAATAGCACCGCCACTTATGGCGACCTGATCACTGGCACGTCTGACTGTCTCTCCGGCTTCCAACACGCCCCCGGTGAGTACGGCCTCCCGTTGCTGGTAGCCGCTGCGGATATCGTTGAGGCTAGCCGTGAGACTAACGGCCTGTTCCCGGGCGACCTCCGCCATCGAACGCCCCATCAGCATCATGGACTTTTCAAAGAACTCGAACATTTTTTCGCCGAGCGTGCGGTACTGCTCCACGGTTTCTGTCATTTCCGCGATCTCCGCCTGCAGGCTGCTATCGGCCGCCACCATGGCAGCCAGTTCGTCCACCAACTGTTCGGAGGCGGCTTGAGCCTTGTCCAGGGACTCCATGTCCGCATTTAGAGCGGCGTGAAAATACCAATACTGCATCGCACCCATATGTTGCTGGGCGACCGTAACGCGTTCGGACAGCTTGCCCAACGCCCTTTGCTGGTCAATGAGTTCGGACTGCTCATCAATGGCAACCATTTGGCCGGCGATGCCGCGTGCCTGCTGATCAACACTGTCACCAATGCCGGCTATGCGCTGGTAAACCAGGGCCGATGACGCAACGGACAGGCCAATCAACAGGGTAAACAACAGGATCACCCGGGAACGGATGGTCAATTCTAATCGGGGGAATGCCATAGCGAGCTCACTCAGTTCGTAACGTAATGCCGGCGTGTCCAGCCCCGCATGTCATCCAGCCTTTCAAGCCGACCTGCAGCCTCCTTGAGCGTGGACGCTATGGGGTAATCATCGGCCAGCATGCCGTCAAAGCGGATGGTCATCAGATCCCAGAAGCGTTTCATCTCAGGAATGTTGGGCATGATTTCCCCACGACTGGCGGAGCGGAAGGTATGGTCAATAAACGGGTCTTCGCTGAGGGTTTTCACCACTTCCAGATGGGCCACGGCGCCAAGGGGCTTGTCGTCATTCACGGCGTGCAGGCCGGATTCGGTCAGCAGATAGTCCTCCATGAACTGACGGGCCAGTTCATGGTTGGTGGATACCGCGCTGATCCCCGCGGCCAGCACGCCCACAAAGGGTTTTCCAGGTTCACCGCTGACAGTGGGCACGTCGGCTATGCCCACGTTTATACCGGCGTCCCGTATCTCACTCCAGGCCCAGGGACCGTTAATGATCATCGCAGTCTGACCGGCCTTGAAGCCGTCCATCATGGTGCCGTAATCCGCATCTGCCGACAGCACACCGGAATCCAGCAAGTCTTTTATGCCTGCCACGGCACCGACAGCGCCATCTGTGTCCACACCAACATCGGAGAGGTCGTAAACCTGGTTTTCCAGGCCGAAACTGTACCCACCGGATCCGGCGAACACTGGCCAGGAAAAATACACATTCTTGTAGTCCCAGGAGATGGCCTCAATACCCTGTGCGCTCAGTCGTTGATGCTCAGCTTTCACGCCTTTCAGAGTGGCGGGCGGTGTTGAGACCAAATCCTTGTTGTAGAGCAGACTGACCACTTCCATGGCGATTGGGTAGCCATACACCCGATCGCCCACGGAAACCGCCTGCCAGGCAAAGGGTGCAATAGCCTCACGCACCTGCTCGGACGGCTCGATGGGGCGCAGGTGGCCCTCATTGATCCAGCTTCCAAAACGATCATGGGGCCAGATCACGATATCGGGCGCCTTGGAGGAATAGCCATAATGGTCGTACTCGGAGGTGAGATCGTCCGGCGTCTCCACGGTCACAGGAATGCCGGTTTCGGCTTCGAAGCGTCGGCCAACCTCAGCCAGCCCTTCATACCCCTTGTCGGAGTTGATCCAGATAAGCAATTCACCGCGTTCAAAGGAGAATGCCGGTGCAGAAAAGAAAACACAGGAAAGCATAAGAGCCAGGAGAGGTCTGATCATAGGTATCGCCCTGTTGTTATTGTTTGAGCGTTGGTGAAACGCATGCCCCTATCGGGGGCATTTCACAGGGAGTTTAGGCGGGGAAGAACCGCAGCCGCGTCATACGGCTGCGAACTTTTCAGGGGGGAGTGAGGGGGCGTACCCGGGAAAACCGTCAGAAAATCAGACCAGCGAAGACAGATTACGCGCCGTAATATCGACGATCCGTTGCCGCGCTTCCCGACTCGCCCAGGCCGAATGTGGCGTCACAATCAGGTTGGGAATATCATCCGCCAGCAACGCATTGCCATTTCGGGGCGGCTCCTCCGTCAGCACATCAAAGCCGGCACCGCCAATAGTCCCCGCCCGCAGGGCATCCGCAAGCGCCTGCTCGTCCACCAGGCCGCCACGGCTGGTATTGATCAGCAGCGCCTCCTTTTTCATCATCTTCAGTTCGCGGGCGCCTATCATATTCCGGGTGTCGTCCGTCAGCAGGCAGTGAAGCGACAGCACATCCACTTTGGGCAGCAGCTCATCCAGGGGAATCCGGGGGTAACCATCCACCTCACCAGTTGCCTGTCCGGGCCTTGCGCCAAGCACAATATTCATCCCAAACGCCTTTGCGCGCTCCACAACGCCCTGCCCAAGGTCGCCATAGCCAACAACCCCCAGCGTGCGCCCTTCCAGTTCCATGATGGGATGATCCATCAGGCAGAACATCGAGCTTTGCCCCCAGCGCCCGGCCCGCACGTCCTTGTCGTAATCCACCAAGCGCGTGGCCAGCGCGAGAATCAACGCCATGGTGTGCTGCGCCACGGTGGAGCGGCCATAGTTGGTCACGTTCATCACCGTTACGCTGTGGTCTTTCGCCGCGTCCTTATCAATGTTGTTCAGCCCCGTCGCCACCACCGCAACCGTCTTTAGCTCCGGGCAGGCCTCGAAGTGCTCCCGCGACAGCACAACCTTATTCACCAATACCGTGTCGAACCCCCGTATGCGCTCCTGCACCTGCTCGGGGGACGTTCGCGGATGTTTGACCATTTCCCCGGTCACTGCCTCAATCGGCGAGAGGTCCACATCGTTACCCAGTGTGTCTGCATCCAGAAATACGGCTTTCATTCGTCGTTCCTTATTCATGAAGTTTTTGGCCGACCAACAGAGCCCCAGATTAAGTTAGACTGAGCGAAACCTCCAATTGGCGAAAAGGGGAACACTCATGGAACATCAGTTCTGGCACGAACGCTGGGCCAAGAAAGAAATCGGCTTCCACGAAGGCACCGTCAATCAGTACCTCCATGACCACTGGCCAGAGCTCGCCGGCAATGGCACCGGTACCGTGCTCGTTCCCCTGTGCGGAAAGGCCCATGACATGTGGTGGCTCCATGACCGCGGCCACGCTGTCATCGGCGTGGAATTGAGTGACGTTGCCTGCAAGGACTTCTTCGAAGAGGGCCAGGAGAAAGCGAAGGTTCACCCGGGTGAACCCTTCACCAAATTTGCCCACGACGATCTCCAGCTTTGGTGCGGCGACTTTTTCCAGTTGGTGCCGGAGGACCTGAAGCACGTCCGGCTGGTGTACGATCGTGCTGCCCTGATCGCCCTGCCACCCCACATGCGCCAGGATTATGTCGACCACCTGACCGCCGTGATTCCGGATGGCACCCGCATACTTCTGATCACCCTGGACTACGACACCGACATCAAGGGCCCGCCGTTCAATGTCAGTGACGAAGAAGTACTGAAACTATACTCCGCTGATTACGAGATCGAACATATACTCACCAATACGCTGGCAAAAGATCACCCTTTTACCAAGCGTAAAGGGCTTGCTGGCGCGACGGAGAGTGTGTTCCGTCTCAGCAAGCGCTGATACACAATTTAATGAACCTTAACGCTTTTACGCCTGTCCAAGTCCCGAAGCTTGAACTAAGCTCACAGTAACAAGACCGACATAAACGCGTCAGCGTAAATCGGTCTGTTACTCCCTTTACTTCCACCCATAACCATAACGACCGCCTGGAGCGGCGGACCCAACAGCAACGGGGATATTGTGTGAACTAAAAGCTGTCTTTTCATGGCAAGAGAGCAAGCGAGGGGCCATCTATGAGCATAATGCAGCATTTCAAAGACCGGTATGAAGCAACTCAAGAAGAAGAATACACTCTTGAGGAATACCTGGAGATCTGCAAAAAGGACCCGGCGGCATACGCCACTGCCGCAGAGAGGATGTTACTGGCCATTGGCGAGCCGGAACATATCGACACATCCCGTGACTCCCGGCTGTCACGTATCTTTTCCAACAAGGTGATCAAGCGTTACCCGGAATTCTCCGAGTTCTATGGCATGGAAGAAGCCGTGGAAAACATTGTCTCCTTCTTCCGCCACGCTGCCCAGGGCCTGGAAGAGAAGAAACAGATCCTCTACCTGCTCGGCCCCGTCGGTGGCGGCAAGTCCTCGCTCGCTGAAAAACTCAAGTCACTGATGCAGAAAGTGCCCTTTTATGCGATCAAAGGGTCACCCGTTAACGAGTCGCCACTAGGCCTGTTCGATCCAGCCGAGGATGCCAGCATTCTGGAAGAGGAATACGGCATCCCGCCCCGCTACCTCAAGTCCATCATGTCGCCCTGGGCGGTAAAACGCCTGCACGAGTATGGCGGCGACATCAGTCAGTTCCGTGTGGTCAAGATGTACCCGTCGGTACTGGACCAGGTGGGTGTATCCAAGACCGAGCCGGGTGATGACAATAACCAGGACATCTCCGCCCTCGTAGGCAAGGTGAATATCCGCATGCTGGAAGACTTCTCCCAGGATGACCCGGACGCCTACAGCTTCAGCGGCGGCCTGTGCAAGGCCAACCAGGGCCTGATGGAATTCGTGGAAATGTTCAAGGCGCCCATCAAGGTGCTGCATCCGTTGCTCACCGCCACCCAGGAAGGCAACTACAACACCACCGAAGGCATGGGCTCCGTGCCGTTCGACGGTATTATCCTGGCCCACTCCAACGAGTCCGAGTGGCAGACCTTCCGTAACAACAAGCACAATGAGGCCTTCCTTGACCGGGTATACATCGTCAAGGTGCCCTACTGCCTGCGGGTGACGGAAGAGATTGATATCTATCGCAAATTGCTGCGCGACAGTTCCCTCTCCGGCGCCCCCTGCGCACCGGACACCCTGGATATGCTGGCGCAGTTCTCCATCCTGTCGCGGCTCAAAGAGCCGGAAAACTCCAGTATCTTTTCCAAGATGCGGGTTTACGATGGCCAGAACATCAAGGACACCGACCCGAAAGCTAAATCGATTCAGGAATACCGGGATACAGCCGGCGTAAACGAGGGTATGGACGGACTGTCCACCCGTTTCGCATTCAAGATTCTGTCCAAGGTCTTCAACTTCGACACCACGGAAATAGCCGCAAACCCGGTTCATCTGCTCTATGTGCTGGAAAAACAGATCGAGCAGGAACAATTCCAGGCCGAGACCCACGACCGCTACCTGCGGTTTATCAAGGAGTTCCTGGCGCCTCACTACGTTGAGTTTATTGGCAAGGAAATCCAGACGGCTTACCTCGAAAGCTACAGCGAATACGGCCAGAACCTGTTCGATCGCTACGTCACCTATGCCGACTTCTGGATTCAGGATCAGGAATACCGTGATCCGGAAACCGGAGAAATTCTCGACCGCTCGTCCATTAACGACGAACTGGAGAAAATCGAGAAACCGGCCGGCATCAGTAACCCGAAAGACTTCCGTAACGAGGTGGTCAATTTCGTGTTGCGGGCACGGGCGAACAACCAGGGTCGCAACCCGTCCTGGCTCAGCTACGAAAAACTGCGCAGCGTGATCGAGAAGAAAATGTTCTCCAATACCGAGGACCTGCTGCCGGTTATTTCCTTCAATCCGAAGGCCAGCCAGGAGGATCAGAACAAGCACAAGCAGTTCGTCGAACGTATGGTCGATCGAGGCTACACGGAGAAACAGGTCCGTCTCCTTGCGGAATGGTACCTGCGGGTTCGTAAGTCTCAATAAGTCAGCCTTCATACGCTGAACTGGAGTGAAACTATGGGTATGACTCACGTAGTCGACCGGCGACTGAACGGCAAGAACAAGAGCGCGGTAAACCGGGAACGTTTCCTGCGCCGTTACCGCCATCATATCAAGAAGGCCGTGGCGGACGCGGTTCATCGGCGCTCCATTACGGATATTGAGCGTGGCGAGAATGTCAGTATTCCGTCCAGGGATACTGACGAACCGATTTTCCACCATGGCCAGGGCGGCAAACGGGAGATGGTGCATCCGGGCAACAAGGAGTTCGTCACCGGTGACACTGTGCCCAAACCTCCGGGAGGTGGCGGCGGAGGCCAGGGACAAGGCCAGGCCAGCCCGGATGGCGAAGGCATGGATGAGTTCGCCTTCCAGATCACCCAGGAAGAGTTCCTCGACTTTCTGTTTGATGATCTGGAGCTTCCCAATCTCGCCCGTAAAAAACTGAAAGACACCGAGGCGTTCAAATACGTTCGCTCCGGTTTTTCAACCCAGGGCATCCCCGCCAAGCTGGACGTGGTTCGCTCATTGCGGGGCGCCCATGCCCGACGCCTTGGCCTCGGTGGCGCGCGCCGCAAGAAAATCCGCCGAATGGAGGAAGAGCTGGCCGCACTGAGAAGTGCACCGGAGGATCTGGACCCGGCGTTCAGCCACGAGGACCAGATCAAAGCCCTGGAGGATGAAATTGCCGATCTCAAGGCCAATGTCCGGCGCATTCCGTTCATTGACGAGATTGACCTGCGTTACCGCCAGCACATCAAGAAGCCACAACCGGCCACCAGCGCCGTGATGTTTTGCCTGATGGATGTGTCCGGGTCGATGACCCAGATGCACAAGGACATCGCCAAACGCTTCTTTATTCTGCTGTATCTGTTCCTGAAGAAGAACTACAAGAAGATCGAAGTGGTCTTCATCCGCCACCACACCAGCGCCAAGGAAGTGGACGAGGAAGAGTTCTTCTACTCCCGGGAAACCGGCGGCACGATCGTATCCAGTGCTCTGAAACTGATGCACAAGATCATCGAGTCCCGCTACTCCCCTGCGGAGTGGAACATCTATGCCGCCCAGGCTTCGGACGGTGACAACTGGAACGATGACTCTCCCATCTGCAGCAAGTTGCTGGCCGACAGCATCCTGCCTTTGGTGCAGTACTACGCCTATGTGGAGATCACGCCCCAGGATCACCAGATGCTGTGGTACGAATACGAGAAGATTCAGGAGCGGTTCCCGCAGAGCTTCGCGCTGCAGCAGATTGCCGATCCTGGTGAAATTTATCCGGTCTTCCGCCAGCTGTTCGAGAGGAAAGCCGCATGACTGACACCATCGACAGACCCAACGAGCCGAAAACCCGGGAACCCATATCCACCAGTTCCGAGTGGACCTTCCCGCTGATCGAGAAATACGACAAGGAAATCGCCAAATGCGCGGCAGAGTTCGGCCTCGACACCTACCCCAACCAGGTGGAGGTGATCAGCGCCGAACAGATGATGGACGCCTACAGCTCCGTCGGCATGCCCGTGGGCTACCACCACTGGTCCTTCGGCAAGCAGTTCCTGTCTACCTCAAAAGGGTATCAGCGGGGGCAGATGGGCCTTGCCTACGAGATCGTGATCAACTCCGATCCCTGCATTGCCTACCTGATGGAGGAAAACACCCTGCCCATGCAGGCGTTGGTGATTGCTCATGCGTCCTATGGCCACAACTCTTTCTTCAAAGGGAATTATCTGTTCCGCACCTGGACGGATGCCAGCGCAATCATCGATTATCTGGTGTTTGCCCGTCACTACGTATCGGAATGTGAGGAACGCTACGGGCTGGATGCCGTGGAGGAAATCCTGGACTCCTGCCATGCCCTGATGAACTACGGGGTCGACCGCTACAAGCGCCCGGCGCCGATCTCTGCGGCAGAGGAGGCACGCCGGCAAAAAGAACGGGAAGAGTACCAGCAACGCAGGCTGAATGACCTGTGGCGTACCATTCCGAAGATGGGCGAGGACGACGACCCCGTCAAGCGCAAGCAGCGCTATCCGGAAGAACCGCAAGAGAACATTCTCTACTTCATCGAAAAGAATGCACCGCTGCTGGAAACCTGGCAGCGGGAAATCATCCGTATCGTTCGCAAACTGGGCCAATACTTCTACCCACAACGCCAGACCCAGGTCATGAACGAGGGCTGGGCCACCTTCTGGCACTACACCCTGCTACACAGAATGTACGACAAGGGCTTGGTGAACGACGGTTTCATGATGGAGTTCCTGCAAAGTCATACGGCCGTGGTTTACCAACCGCCTTTTGACAGCCCCTGGTATTCGGGCATCAACCCCTACACCCTGGGTTTTTCGATGTTTACCGATCTGCGTCGGATCTGTGAGAATCCCACCGACGAGGACCGCGAGTGGTTTCCGGACTTTGCCGGTTCTGACTGGTTGGAAACCCTGCACTTCGCCATGAAGAATTTCAAGGACGAAAGCTTTATCCAGCAGTTCCTGTCTCCAAAGGTGATGAGAGATTTGAAATTCTTTGCCATTCAGAACGATGACGAAGAGGACGTCTATCGGATCACCGCCATTCACGATGACCCGGGCTACCGTAACCTGCGCGAAAAGCTGGCACGGCAATACAACCTGAGCTACCGAGAACCGAATATTCAGGTATGGAACGTGGATGTCAGGGGGGATCGTTCACTCACCCTGCGGCATATTCCCGTCGACCGGGTTCCACTTGGCGACGACACTGACGAGGTTCTTCGCCACGTGCATCGTTTGTGGGGCTTTGATGTCCACCTGGAAAGCGTCGAAAACGGCGTGGTCATGGAAGAATGCCACTGCCCGCAACGGGAGCTGGATGACGCGGATTAGTCGCGGCCATTGATCATCAGAATGCCCACTCCAGCCCGGCATAAAAGGTTCTGCCGGGCGCAGGCTCATAGTAGCCCCGGTCTTCTATGGGCCTGTCCACGTTGGCATTAATGCGGATATTGCTGAAGTAGTCCTCATCCAGAAGATTGCGGATACCGCCGTAGACGCTGAATTTTTGACTGCCCACGCGAACGCTGTCACCGGCCCGAATCCCCAGCAGCCAGTAATCGCTGACCCTGGTTTGGTTGCTGTTCTCAGCGTACAGGTCACCCACGTACTGCCACTCCAGGGCAGCAAACCGTTGCCCGTCACCACGCCACTCCACTTCCGTAACCCATTGCTCCTGCGGTAACCCCGGCAGGCGATTGCCATCGGCGTCATTGCCCTGCTCGTCGGTAAAGTCCTTAAGCGTGTAGTCCGCGAGGGTCACGGCACTGGTTACCCGCCAGGTATAGGAGATATCCCACTTCAGGCCGAGCTCTACCCCATTCCGTTCCGTGCGGCCGGCGTTTTCGTAAAAGGTACGGTTATTGATCTCATAGGGCAGGATTTCGTCGTCCACCCGGATGGAGAACAGTGCCAGGTCATAACGGACCCCCTGCCCCAGGCTGCCGCGTATACCGACTTCCCGGTTAAGCGCCTGCTGGGGCTCAATGTCTGGATTGAAGCCACCGCTGCCGTCGGGATTGGCAAACTCCGTGAAGGTGGGTGCTTCAAAGGCCGTGCCCACCGTGGCGTAGAACTGCTGGCGTGGCGCCAACCGATAGCTGACTCCTGCAAAACCACTGAATTCCCGATAGGTGCGGCTGCCGGAATCGTCTCCGTCACTGATCCTGTGGTCATCCACCGACAGCCGCAGGCGATCAAACCGGGTGCCCAGAGACACGTTCAGGCGCTCCGTCAATGCCAGGTCACCCTGGGCAAACACCGCGGCGGTAGTGCCGTTCTGGGTTTCGTCCTGGGTTTGTCCGGTGACATCACCGTTAAACGACACCGAATAGCGCCGGCGTTCATCAACCTGGCGATGAAGGTCAACGCCCACCACCCAGGTCAGCGGAAGGCCCGCTACCTCGCTGCCCTGCTGGTAATCCGTACTGACGCCGTAGAACTGCCGGTCGTAGGCAATTCGGCTGGGGCCGGGAAACGGCAGTTGCTGGGCAAAATCACGGTGCGTAAAAAAGGTACTAACGGCCAGGTCCCCAGTACCCATCTCGGCGGTTTCATACAGCAACCCAAGCGTCTGCTGGTCAACGTCCTGGCCGGCGTCGAGCCGTTCGGCATTGGCCGTCGCCTGGCGGCGATCCTGTTCCACTTGGCTCGCTGTCAGGCCGGCGGGGTCTTCTGCTTTTGGCGTGTGCAAGGCATTGAAGGTGGCCGTTAAACGCTGCCCGGCTCCCCAACCATGAGACACCCGCCCATTGAAAAGGCCTTTCTCAACCTGGCTCTGATCGCGGTAACCGTTGTAGTTAAGCCAGGACGCAGTTGCGATGCCACTCGTCGCCCCCTCACTTCCGTTGGCCTGGAACGTGGTTTTGTAATAGTCGTTGCTTCCCACATCCTGACTTAGGCGCGCGCCCGGCGGCATTTCGTCTCCACGGGCCGTGGTAATGTCGATCACCCCACCGGAGGCGTTACCGTACTGAACCGACGACGGCCCGCGAATCACTTCAATGCGCTGTGCCGAGTCCAGGTCCACCGCATCAATCTGAGACTGCCCATCGGGCAACGTGTAGGGGATGCCATCCACCTGTATACGAATGCCGCGAATGCCGAATGGCGCCCGGGCACCAAAACCACGGGTGGACAGCCGCAGATTCTGGGCGAAGTTGTAGCGGTTCTGGAAGAACAGGCCAGGGACAGTATCCAGGGACTCGTCCAGTTGCAGCCTCTGCTGGCCCTCCTGGATGTCCGGGGCATTGGTCACGGACACCGCAGCGGGGGTCTCGTAGAGGTCTCTCTCAAGGCGGGGCGACGTCACCTTGATGACATTGTCTTGCGACTCCACGCTTTGCTGCGCATTGGCGGTGCCCCATGTTCCAGCGAATATCAGCGCCGAAAAGACCACGATCAACATTCTGATAATGACCACTTTACCTCCTGCTGCCGGGTTAAATACCGAGTAAATCCACCAACCAGGGCACAATCAATGCCGTCGCAAACGCCGACAGCGCCATCGCCAGCCCCGAAAAAGCGCCCATCTGGGAACTGACCTGAAATGCCCGTGCTGTGCCAATGCCATGGGCCGCCACACCCATGGCGATGCCTTTCACACTGTCGTCGGTGATACGCATCCATTCAAACAGTTTGGTACCGAGCACCGCACCGACAATACCAGTGGCCACCACCAGAACGGCGGTCAGGGACGGAATGCCGCCGATGGTTTCGGAGATCCCCATGGCAACCGGCGCCGTGGCGGATTTGGGCGCCAGGGACACCTGAATCTCAGTGGAGCCGCCAAGAAGCCAGGCAAGCCCAATGGAGCTGCCCGCTGCAATCACAACACCACACACCAGGGAAATGGATACCGGCAACCAGAGTTGGCGCAGCCGGGAAAACTGCTGGTAAAGGGGAACCGCCAGCGCCACCGTGGCAGGCCCCAACAGGAAGTGAACGAACTGCCCGCCTTCGAAGTACTCCTCGTAGGAGGTACCAGTGAGCATCAACAGGGCAATCAGCATCGCCACTGAGGTAACCACCGGATTGGCCAGGGGGCTGGAGTTGGACTTGAGATAGAGCCGATAGGCAAGGCCATAGGCCACCAGCGTAATGGTCAGGCCAAGCAACGGCGACGTTGAAAGATAAACCCAGATATCACGAATGACCGGCTCATTCATCCCGCTGCCCTCCCGCATTTTCGGGTCGGGCAAACCATCGCGAGGTTACCTGCATAATGCCGGCGGTGGCGACCATGGTGATAATAGTGGAGAGAAACAGGGCCAGCGTGATCGGCAGCCACTCATCCGCAATCCGGCTAAAATGACTCATCATGCCAACACCCGCCGGCACGAACAGTAGCGACAGATGGCTGAGCAATGCGCTGGAAGCGTTCTCAAGTGGCTCTGGCGTGGCGCCCCGAATCATCAGCGTCAGGAACAACATCACCATACCCAGCACGGGCCCTGGAATCGGCAGAGAGAGAAGACGAACAGTGACTTCCCCTACCAACTGATACACCAGCAGCAGGGTTATTCCGTTGAGAAAATTCATGGTGGCAGCTCCCGACAGAAAAAACGGCCCAAGTCAGGAGCATAGCCACTAAGCGGCCCCTTGCCTACCCGGCCTTGGTCTCTGTGCGCGGCGGGGTGGTGGTCGTGATGGTAGTCGCGGGAATCACTTTCCGGCCATAGGCCGCCAGCAGGAAACCGATCGGGAACATCAGCACGCCGTATACCGCCGCGGGAATCGACATGGTGCTGGACTCCAGCAGCGTCAGCGTTACCAACAGGGCAATGGTGCTGTTTTTGATGCCCAGCTCCACGGCAACTGCAATGGATTCGCGCTGGGTCAGGCCCACGACGCGGCCCGCCAGGAGCCCCAGGAATATACCGGCAATGTTCAACAGGAGGGTTGCCGGGCCGGCCTGTCGCAGCAGGTCCCAGATCTGGTCGCGCACGCCCCAGATCAGACCGACAACCAGCAACGCCAGAACCACACCCCCGAACACGCTGACTGCGCTTTCAGCACGGCGTGAGAGCTCTGGTGCCCGGGTACGGAAGATCATCCCAATCGCCACAGGAAACAGGACAATCCCCACCAGCATGCCTACCGTTCTTCCCACCGGCAGCGTGATGGACTCCTCCGTGCCGGCATAGAGTTGAAGCGCATAGTTGGTGAACAACGGCAGAGTCACGATGGTTATAAGACTGGCCGTGACCGTCAACACGATCGACAGGGCAATGTTCCCCCGGGACAGCAACACGAACAGGTTGGAGGTAGTGCCGCCCGGACAGGCCGCAATGATCACCAGCCCCACGGCAATGGCCGATGACAGGTCGAGCATGGAGGCAATGGCAAAGGCCACCATGGGCATGAGCAGTATCTGGGCAACGGTACCCACCACCATCCCTTTTGGATACACAGCCACTTGGCGGAAGTCCCTGACCGTCAGGGTCATACCTATACCGATCATGATAATAAACAGGGCAATCGGCAGCCCCGCAGAGATCAGTGGACTCGATTCCACAAAGCCTCCAAGGATTGTTGTTGTGATTAGATTAGCCAGCTAGTGAAAATAGCATAAGCCACCGAAAAAGAGTGAATGTGGATTCGCAACAACATGTAATTGCAGGAAGGACAGGAATGGGATTGCGCGCAAAAACCTGAACCTTTCAACCTGCTTGTTCGTGTGATTGTCCCGGTTGTTGCGTATACTTTCGAACAACAACTATACGAATCCAAACGCATCAGATTCAGTGCAGTTTGGCAGCTTCATAAAGCAAGAGGACGATCAATGAAACGCCTGGGCACACTGGACGCTTCCTGGTTGGCGGTGGAATCGGAAGACACCCCGATGCACGTCGGCAACCTGCAGATTTTTTCACTACCGGAAGATGCTCCGGAGACGTTTCTAAGAGACATGCTCGCCCGCATGAAAGCCGATGCCGATGTAGCGCCGCCCTGGTGCTACAAGCTCGCCTTTTCGGGGTTCCTGGGCCGCCTGGTCGCCCCGTCCTGGAAGATCGACAAGAAGCTGGATCTCGACTACCACGTTCGACACTCGGCGTTGCCGCGCCCCGGCAGTGAACGGGAACTTGGCATCCTGGTATCCAGGCTGCATTCCAACCCGCTGGATTTTTCCCGCCCGCTGTGGGAATGCCACATTATCGAGGGCCTGGAGAACAACCGTTTTGCCCTCTACACCAAGATGCATCACTCCATGATTGATGGCATAAGCGGTGTTCGACTGATGCAGCGAGTGCTCAGCAAGGACCCCGGTGAGATTAATATGCTGCCGCCATGGTCGGTACGCCCGGAGCGGACACGGGGCAGCAAGACAGATTCCGAAGCCAGCATTTCAGCCGCCCTGTCCCAGGCCATGGAAGCCCTGAGGATTCAGGCCGACATGGCGCCGAGGCTCTGGAATGCGATGAACCGCCTGATCCAGTCCGCACGGCACCCGGAAGAGGGGCTGACCGCGCCCTTTGCCGGCCCGGTTTCCGCCCTCAATCACCGGGTCACCGGTCAGCGGCGGTTTGCCACTCAGCACTACCAGCTCGAACGGATCAAACAGGTCGCCCAGGCATCCAACGGCTCCCTGAACGACATTGTGCTCTACCTCTGTGGCACTGCCCTGCGCCGCTTTCTTGTTGAACAGGATGGTTTGCCGGATACGCCACTCACCGCCGGAATTCCGGTGAATATCCGCCCCTCCGATGATCAGGGCACGGGCACCCAGATCAGCTTCATGATTGCCTCACTGGCGACCGACGAAGCCGATCCCCTCGAGCGGCTGAAGAACATCAAACACTCTACCCGCAGGGCCAAACAGCACCTTCAGAAACTGCCGCGTAAAGCCCTGACCCAATACACCATGCTACTGATGTCGCCCTACATCCTGCAGTTGATGTCAGGCCTGGGCGGGCGAATGCGCCCGGTGTTCAACGTGACCATCTCCAACGTGCCAGGGCCAGGGGAAACCCTTTACTATGAAGGAGCACGACTGGAGGCGATGTACCCGGTTTCGCTTATTGCCCACGGCGGTGCGCTCAACATTACTTGCCTGAGCTACGCCGGCTCGCTCAACTTCGGTTTCACGGGCTGCCGCGATACGTTGCCCAGTATGCAGAAGCTGGCGGTCTACACCGGTGAGGCTTTGGATGAACTGGAAAGCCTGGTTTCGCCACCACCAAATCAGACCAAATCCAACGCTCGAAAGGCGCCTCGCAAAAAGACTGCGGAAAAGAGCTAACAGGGCTCCGGTGCCCGTGGAGAGAGTTACTCAATGGTCTCCAGGTGTCGCTGCAATGCGGTCGGATCCGGTAATACGATCCGGCCGTAAGCCAGCTCCAGCAGCCCTGAACGCTCAAAGTCTTTAATCCACTTATGCACGCCCTGGCGGGTCATGCCCATCATATTGGCAATGTGCTCGCGGGTGATCCAGATCGTGACCGGGTCAGTGCCGACGTCGCCATTGCCCTGGATTTCCGCCAGAAACAACAGTCGTCGCCCTATCCTGGCGGCAACACCTCGTAGTGCATCATCCTCAATAATGGACATAGCGGCCCATAGCCGCCGGCTGACCATATCAAGAATAACCGGGTAGCTTTCCGGGTATGTCGCCATGAGTTCGCGAAATGCCTCGCCCGGTATTTCTATCAGCGTTACGGCCTCGTGGGCAGTAGCGCCGTATACCCGTCGCATCCCGGGAGAAAACACCGAATCTCCGAACCAGGTACCCGCGCTGAACATGATCAGGGTGGCTTCCCGACCTGCAGGGTTCACAGAACTGATGCGAACCACCCCGCTGGCAATGATGTTGAGGGTCGATATTGCCGAACCTTTACTGTAGATGAGTTCGTTAGCCTCAAAACGGCGAATCCGTGCGATACCTTCCAGGTCATCAATCGCCGACTCTGAAAAGCCGGAGAATAAAGGGCAGCGGGCAAGGACAGTCTTGATATTCTTCATGGGAAAGAATTGTAAACGATTTGACAGTCTTCGCCGATCACTCGCACCTACACTCAATGAATGGCTAAACACTCACCACAACAAGAACACCCGATTTGAGAGGCCGCACCATGTCCGAACAACTTTCAATTCCGTCAAAAAGAGATCAGGTCAGCAAGGAGGAATGGCAGCTCCGAGTCGATCTCGCCGCGGCCTATCGTCTGGTCGCCCTATACGGCTGGGACGATCTGGTATTCACCCATATCTCCGCACGGATACCCGGTGACGAGCACCACTTCCTTATTAATCCATACGGTATGATGTTCGAGGAAATTACAGCCTCCAGCCTGGTGCGAGTGGATCAGGACGCCAACAAGATCAACCCCGACGACTTCGATATCAATCCCGCGGGTTTTACCATCCATAGCGCCATCCACCAGGTCAGGGACGATGCCGCCTGCGTCATGCATTTGCACACCACCGACGGTATTGCTGTATCCGCCCAACAGGAGGGCCTGCTGCCGCTATCCCAGCAGAGCCTGTTTGCACTGGCGAGCCTGTCGTATCACGACTATGAAGGTGTGGCGCTAAGGGAAGACGAGAAGGCCCGCCTGCAAAAGGATCTCGGTAATACCAATTTCATGATTCTTCGCAACCACGGCCTGCTGACCACCGGCTCCAGTATTCCCGATGCCTTCCTGGCCATGTACATACTGCAAACGTCCTGTCAGATTCAGATCAGGGCACTGTCGGGCGATCGCCCACTGACGCCAATTCCTGCCGGCATTGTGGATACCATCCGGCAACAGGCGGATCAGGTGACCAAAGGCCTGGGCGGCAAGCTGGCCTGGCCGGGCCTGCTACGCAAGCTCGACCGCATTGATGCCAGTTTCCGGGAATAAGGGGGAGAACAGTATGAACCAACCGACAAAGAACCAGGCCACGTTTACTCATATGAAAGACGGCAAGGCCGAAGACTGGCAGGTCATCGCGTCGTCTTTCGGGGAATTCGCCAAAGGCCTGCCAGATCGAATTCTATCGCACCTCAAAATGCTGGAGGGCGACTTTGGTGGTTTTCCGGTTGACCGGCTGACGCACTGCCTGCAAACGGCTACCCTGGCACACCGGGACGGGAAGGACGACGAGTATGTGGTTTGCGCTCTGCTACACGACATCGGTGACACCCTGGGCACCTACAACCATGCGGATGTCGCCGCAGTGCTACTGGAACCGTTCGTCAGCGACGCTAATTACTGGATGGTAAAACACCACGCCATCTTTCAGGGCTACTTTTTCTTTCACTATCTCGGTATGAACCGGGATATGAGAGACCAGTACCGGGACCATCCACACTTCGAACGCACCATCGAGTTTGTTCACAAGTATGACTCACCCGCGTTCGACCCTGATGCGGAAACGCTACCGCTTTCCTACTTCGAGCCCATGGTGCAACGGGTGTTCGCTCAGCCTGTGCGATCCCTCTACAAGGAGGCCGAAAGCGTCATGTGACCCGGAACACAACGTGGGCTCAGGACTGACTCTTCCAGTTGGCTGCGCCCACAAATATCAGCTGTAGAAAGCGTGCGGTTCGCTGCCGCACCTGTTCTTCCTGATAGTCGTCGTCGGGAGAAATCCCCAGGATGTCCGTCAGGCTGAAGGCCACACTGCGCACCACCAGGTCGCAGGTCATATCCAGGTCGGCATCGCTCAGGTGATCCGCCACTTTCAGACGCCGAAGATCATTGGCCAGTTCGCTGGCAAAATAACGCATTTCGCTGCGGATGCCTTCCTGTACCGCCCGGCTCTCCCCCGCCAGCCCCTGGGCCATAAACATGAAAAAGCTGCGATTATTGCGGGCATGGGAGATAAAAATACCGACTGATTCGTCGATCAGTTTGTCCGCCTGCAATACGTTCGCCCGCGCCTCGCGCATCATCCGTCGAAGCACCAGCCCCAATTCGTCCACCAACTGCAGCCCAAGGTCATCCATGTTGCGGAAGTGCCGGTAAAAAGACGTCGGCACCACGCCTGCCTGTCGGGTGACTTCGCGGATGCCCAGGCTGGCAAAATGCCGCCCCTTTCCCACCAGGGCCAATGCCGCGTTCATCAGTTTCTCGCGGGTTTCACCCGGCTTACGTCGTTGTTTTTCTGCCATCGCCTGGAACTAGCTCATCGGTTGATCACAAGCCAACAAGTGTACACAGGCCCACACTAAAAATAACCCGAACTTGTCATTACAGGACAATGTTAGTGGCTTGATTGCCGCCTAACACCTCGGTGTGTACAGTCGTACACATTAGTGAACACTTGTACACATCAGTACAAAGGAGAGCAATCATGATATCTGTACTGGAAAAGTCACCGACCCTGCACTGGCTGGGCAGGCAGCTTTTTAACCGGGACGACCCGGCTGCCTTTTTTGATCCCCTGCTGGAGCGCATCAACCCGATGTGGGTACGGCAATACACGCCGGCCAGGGTGAAGGCCATCTACAACGAAACCGCCGACACCAAAACCTTTGTCCTGGCGCCGGCCGGCCGCTGGAAAGGCTTTGCCGCCGGCCAGCACGTCAATATTGGCATCAATGTCGACGGCGTGCGTCGCAACCGAACCTTCAGCCTCTCCAGTTCGCCCATTCAATGGCGCGCAGACGGCACCGTCACCCTGACCATCAAACGGCTTCCCGGTGGCCTGGTGACCAACTGGATGCACGACCACCTGGAGCCAGGCGCTGTCATCGGGCTGGGCGAGGCGTTCGGCGACTTCCAGATTCCCGATCCGCAGGAGCCAGCCCTGTACATCGCCGGTGGCAGCGGCATCACCCCGGTGCTGAGCCAGCTGGAAACCATGGCGGCATCAGACTATCGGGCACCGGTGACCCTGCTGTATTTCGTGCGCACCCAGGCCGATGTGATTGCTGCTGAAAAGCTGCACGCGCTGGCCAGTCGCTGGCCGGCCTTCACCCTGAAGGTGTTTGCCACCAGCGACACCCACCCGCCCCAGTTCCTCAGCGAGCAACACCTGGATGAGGTTCCCGGCATTGCGGCCCGGCGGTGCTATCTCTGCGGGCCGAAAGGGCTCATGGATCTGGCCAACGATCTCCTGTATCGGCGGGGGATTGGCGAAGACCGCATTCACAGCACCTTCTTCTCCGCACCGTCCGCAAATCTCGACACCGAGTCCCTCGGAGGAGCGGTGCATTTCCAACGCAGCAACCTGGATGTCTCGTCCGAAGGCGATGCGGTGCTGCTGGACATTGCCGAGGCCGCGAAACTCTCGCCACGCTACGGCTGCCGCATGGGCATCTGTCACCAGTGCAGTTGCCGCAAGACCAGCGGCACTGTGATCAACCGCCTGACCGGGAAAGCCTCCGGCCCGGGCGAGGAAACCATTCAGCTTTGTGTGTCTGTTCCGAGCGGGCCGGTGTCTGTTGAACTCTGACCGGCCGCACCACAACGCCTGAACCCATTATTGGCAGACATGGTTCGACCATTCTGCAAGGAGTCACCATGAAAACGATGAACGAAACACAACTGAAAGAGCTTGAAAACGACCTGGACACCATTCGTGATCAGGTGATCTCCGATCTTGGCGAACGGGATGCACGTTACATCCGCAGGATCGTTCGGCTTCACCGATCCCTGGAAATCGGTGGCCGGGTGCTGATGCCCTTCGGGTTTATCCCACCCGTGTTCCTGGCCGCCACCACGGCGCTGGGTATCTCCAAGATTATCGAAAACATGGAGATCGGCCACAACGTCATGCACGGCCAGTACGACTGGATGAACGACCCGTCGCTCCACTCGCAGACCTATGAATGGGATACGGTGTGCACTGGCGATTCCTGGCGCCGCACCCACAACTACGAGCACCACACCTACACCAATATTATTGGCAAGGACCGGGACTATGGCTATGCGCTGCTGCGCCTGAGCGACGACGACAAATGGAAGCCGGCCCATAGCTTGCAGCTCATCAACTATATCCTGCTGAGCGTGTTCTTCCAGTGGGGCGTGGGGCTGCATGAGCTGGAGTCTGAACGAATCCGCCGCCGGGAAATCTCGGTACGGGAAAAGATTCCGTTCCTGAAGGACTTCTTCCGCAAGGGCGGCCGTCAGGCCTTCAAGGACTATGTGTTCTTCCCGCTGATCACCTTTCCGGTGGCTCCGGTGGTACTGGCAGGCAACATTGGCGCCAACCTGATCCGTAACCTGTGGTCGTCCACGGTCATTTTCTGTGGCCACTTTACCCAGGATGCGGAGACGTTCACCGAACAAGAGTGCGAAGGAGAAAGCAAGGGGCACTGGTACCTGCGCCAACTGACAGGCTCCAGCAACTTTACCGGCAGTAAGTGGGTGCACCTGCTGAGCGGCCATCTGAGCTATCAGATTGAACACCATGTGTTCCCGGACTTGCCGGCCCACCGCTACCCCGAAATGTCGGAGAAAGTTCAAGCGGTGTGTAAAAAGCACGGCATTCCCTACAACACTGGCACCTTCGCCAAACAGTATTCAACCGTGCTGAAACGCATTTTCGGCTATTCACTGCCGGACCGGATGCGCAACCGGCTGCTACCGGAATTCAGCAACCGGGCCTTGAGTTAAGCGATCTGCAAAAGTCGTAGCAACTGAGGGCGATGCTGGTCGTGAATAATATCGGCCAGCGTGTATCGGTCCAGCACTTCCAGGAATGCCGTCAAGGCCTCGCCAAACATTGATTTCAACCCACAGACCGGCGTGATGCGGCAGGCATTCCTGGAGGAAAAGCACTCCACAACACTGAGATCCTGTTCGGTTTCCCTGACCAGGATGCCAACATTAATGTCCTCCGGCGCCATTTGCAGGCGCATCCCTCCTTTCTTGCCACGGACGGTTTCGATGTAGCCCTTCTTGTTGAGTTGATGAACGACTTTCATCAGGTGATTCTTGGAGATCTCATAGCTGTCGGCGATCTGTTGAATGGTCGCCAGCTCTTCACCCTGGACCGCCAGGTAAACCAGAACACGCAGGGAGTAATCGGTGTAACGGGTGATGTGCATTCATCAACTCCAATAAGTCATCGATATCAGGTTCACACCGAAAGTGGCTAAACCGATACTTGTATACGCAGGATTCATGAAACCGGTTCTTATGCCCGAATGGTTCTTTTGTCGATATTGGGTTGGGTTATTCGCCACACATTGGTTATGCTTGTTGTATACAAAGCCAGACGGGGAACTTACCCATGCCCAACGCCGCGCTGACAGACCGTTTTGGTCGCACCGTCAACTATGTGCGTCTGTCCGTCACAGACCGCTGCGATTTCCGGTGCGTGTACTGCATGGCCGAGGAGATGACCTTCCTGCCACGGCAGCAGGTGCTGACGCTTGAAGAGATTGCCCAGGTGGCAAAGACCTTCGTATCCCTGGGCACCGAAAAGATTCGGTTGACCGGGGGAGAGCCGCTTGTCAGACGGGGCATTCTGGAACTGGTCAAGGAAATCGGCACATTTGGCCTACGGGACTTCGCCATGACCACCAATGGCAGCCAGTTGCCCACCATGGCAGAGCCACTGCGCAAGGCCGGGCTCAAACGATTGAATATCAGCCTGGATTCCCTGGATGCCGAGAAATTCAGCCGCATCACCCGCACCGGCCGGCTTGCCCAGGTTCTTGATGGTATAGACGCTGCAAAAGAGGCGGGGTTTGAGGGCATCAAACTCAATACCGTTGTCATGAAAGGTGGCAACGACCAGGAAGTACCAGAGCTGGTTGAGTTTGCCCGCAAAAAGAAAGTGGACATTACCTTCATTGAGGAAATGCCACTGGGTGAAATTTCCGATCATGATCGTGGTCAGGTGCTGTGCACCAGCGACGAAGTGCGCGATATCATCAGCCAGCGCCATGAGCTGGTTCCCACACCGGAAGATTCCGGCGGCCCCGCCCGCTACTACCGCATGCCGGACAGCGACATTCGGGTCGGTTTCATCTCGCCCCATTCCCACAATTTCTGCTCTACCTGCAACCGCGTTCGGGTCACGGTGGAAGGCCGTCTGCTGCTATGCCTGGGCAACGAGCATTCCGTTGATCTGCGCCGCGTGCTGCGCGGCCACCCGGAAACCGATGACAAACTCCGTGAAACCATCATCAACGCCATGGACCTGAAACCGGAGCGCCATCACTTTTCCAGCGAGGGTGACGTTCAGATTCTTCGGTTTATGAATATGACCGGCGGCTAGCTTCCAGCTGAACCAGCCTTGCGCCGCTGGCGTATCCTTCGTACCACATCGTGGCGATCATGGGTGATTGCTGCCCCAGGTATGGAGGTCGTTTCCCGCTATGTCCAATCTGATTCTGATACTCGGTGACCAGCTGACCACCGCCATCAGCGCACTCGACAACGCTGACAGAAAACGAGACAGAATCGTGATGGCAGAGGTCCACGACGAGGCCAGCTACACCAATCACCACAAGAAAAAACTGGTTCTGCTGTTCAGCGCCATGCGCCATTTCGCACAGCGGCTGGAGGATGATGGCTGGCAGGTTCACTACCAGACTTACCACCCCGATAACGAAACCCGAAATCTCGAGTCTGTCATCGCCAATCAGCTCAAGGAAACCGGCGCTGACAGGGTGATCACGACAGAGTGCGGCGAGTGGCGATTGCACGAGCAGGTTAGCCATTGGCATAAGCGCCTGGGTGTGCCGGTCGAGATCCGGCCGGATACGCGTTTTATCGCCAGCAAGCAGGCGTTTTCGGACTGGGCAGAGGGGCGTAAACAGCTGCGAATGGAATTCTTCTACCGGGAAATGCGACGAAAAACCGGTTTGTTGATGACGCCAGATGGCAAGCCTGAGGGCGGCGAATGGAATTTCGACGCCGACAACCGCCGTAAGTGGACGGGAAAACCGGCGGCTCCGGCTCCCTACCGCGTTGAGCCCGACAAGGTGACTCGGGAGGTGATTGAGTTGGTAGAGCAACACTTTACCGAACACTTCGGCACCACAGAGGATTTTCACTTTGCCGTCACCCACGAGGACGCAGAGCAGGCATTGGAGTACTTCATCGATTTCGCCCTGCCCTGTTTCGGCGACTTTCAGGATGCCATGTCCGACAATGAAGACTGGCTGTTCCACTCCATCCTGTCGCCCTACATCAATTGCGGCTTGCTGGATCCACTGGCCGTCTGCGAGGCCGCCGCACAGGCCTGGTATTCGGGGCGTGCGCCGATTAACGCAGTGGAGGGCTTTATCCGCCAGATCCTGGGATGGCGTGAGTTTGTGCGGGGTATCTACTGGTTGCATATGCCAGGGTACGCACAGGAAAACCGGCTCGGTAATACCCGTTCCCTGCCCTGGTTCTACTGGACCGGGAACACCAGGATGCGCTGCATGCACAAGGCCATTGATGCCACTCGTCGCAACGCCTATGCACATCATATCCAGCGGCTGATGGTGACCGGTAATTTTGCGCTGCTGGCCGGCGTCAAGCCGGAGGAGATCTGTGACTGGTACCTGGCCGTGTATGCCGATGCCTACGACTGGGTGGAGCTACCCAACGTGCTGGGCATGGTGATGCACGCAGACGGTGGCTATCTGGGATCGAAACCCTATGCCGCCAGCGGCAAATACATCCAGCGCATGTCGGACCACTGCAGCAACTGCCACTACAAGGTCAACAAGGCCACGGAAGACGACGCCTGCCCGTTCAATGCGCTCTATTGGCATTTCATCAATCGTCATCGGGCAGACTTTGCCAGCAATCCGCGCATGGGCATGATGTACCGCAACTGGGACAAGCAGAAACCAGAAAGGAGGGAGGCGCTGCTCCAGCGTGCCGACAACTTGCTGGCACACCTGGAGCAACTCTGAAAACGGAGAGGGGCTGGCGCGACTATGGGCGGATGCGCTTCTCGCTGTCCGGGTCGAAAAACACGACCTTTCTCATGTCGAACATCAGCTCCGCTTCTTCACCCCAGTTCACCGGGTGTTCCGCATCCAGCCGGCACTGCACATCAACATTGTTAAGGCGAATCACGGCGAGGATGTCCGGCCCGGTGGGTTCGGTCACCTCCACCGTAAACCGGCTCTCGGCCACCATCTGGCTATCCCTTTTCTGTTCATCTGGCTGGCTTATGTGCTCCGGTCGGATGCCGAGTACCACCTGTTTACCGGCCCAGCCCTTCAGGTAATCCGGCACTGGCAGGGCAAGTTTCCGGCCATCGCTACCCTCAACGTTGACCACCAGGCCTGATCCAGCCTGCTCTACCGTCACATTGATAAAACTCATGGACGGCGAGCCCATAAAGCCCGCCACAAACAGGTTCTCCGGCGTGTCGTACACTTCCTTCGGCGTGCCCAGTTGCTGCAGTTCGCCGTCTTTGAGCACCGCGATCCGGTCCGCCAGCGTCATGGCTTCGATCTGGTCGTGGGTCACGTACACAATGGTGGTTTTCAGGCGCTGGTGCAGCTTCTTGATTTCGGTGCGCATTTCCACCCGCAGCTTGGCGTCCAGGTTGGACAACGGCTCATCGAACAGATAGATCTTCGGCCTGCGAGCCAGGGCGCGCCCCATGGCGACTCGCTGCTGCTGACCGCCTGAAAGCCGGGCTGGTTTTTTGTCCAGCAATGCGGAAATCTGCAACAGGTCGGCCACCCGCTCCACTTCCTGCTGGATCTCGTCTTTCGGCATGCCGCGGATTTTCAGGCCGAAGGCAATGTTCTCGCGCACCGACATGGTGGGGTACAGCGCGTAGGACTGGAACACCATGGCGATGTCCCGGTCCTTGGGCTCCATGTTGGAGATGTCGTTGCCATCCACCACGATTGAGCCGCCGGTAATGGTTTCCAGGCCGGCGATGCTGTTCATCAGGGTCGACTTGCCGCAGCCGGACGGCCCAACGAGGGTCAGGAACTCACCGGATGCAATGTCGATGTTGATGCCCTTGAGGGTCTCATCGAGGGCCCCCGGGTATGTCTTGCGGATGTCCCGCAGTTCAAGTTGTGACATGTTGTTTTACCCTTTAACGGAGCCGGCCGTCAGGCCGCGTATAAAGTACTTGCCGGCCACGATGTACACCACCAGCGTTGGCAGGGCGGCAATCATGGCGGCGGCCATATCCACGTTGTATTCCTTCACCCCGGTGCTGGTGTTCACCAGGTTATTCAGGGCCACGGTGATGGGCTGGCTGTCGCCACTGGCGAACACCACGCCGAAGAGGAAGTCGTTCCAGATCTGAGTGAACTGCCAGATCAGCGACACCATGAAGATAGGCGTGGACATGGGCAGAAGGATGCGGAAGAAGATGGTGAAAAAGCCGGCGCCGTCGAGCCGGGCCGCCTTCACCAAAGCGTCGGGAATGGCCACGTAATAGTTGCGGAAAAACAGCGTGGTAAAGGCCACCCCGTAGATCACGTGGACCAGCACCAATCCAGCGGTGGTGTTGGCCATGCCCAGCTTGCCAAGGGTGGCCGCCATGGGCAGCAGCACCACCTGGAAGGGCACAAAACAGCCGAACAGCAACATCCCGAACAACAGATCCGAGCCCTTGAATTTCCACTTCGACAGCACGTAGCCGTTAAAGGCACCCAGCAGGGTGGAAATCATCACCGCTGGCACCGTCATCTTGAACGAGTTCCAGAAATACCCTTTCACGCCCTCACACTGCACACCGGTGCAGGCCTCGGACCAGGCCTTGGTCCAACCGATGGTTGTCCAGTCGGTGGGCAGTGCCAACAGGTTGCCAGAGCGGATATCCATGGGCGTCTTGAAACTGGTGATCAACATCACGATCAGCGGAATCAGGTACACCAGGCAGGCCAGAAGCAGCACGCCATAGATGGCAATGCGGCTGGGGCGAAAGCCGGTACGAACCATATCAGTCATGGCGTTTCTCCCTCAGTTCGGAATACAGGTAAGGCACCAGCAATGCCAGAATCGCACCCAGCATCAGCATGGCGCTGGCAGAGCCCAGCCCCATCTGGCCACGGGTAAAGGTATGGGCGTACATGAACACCGCCGGCAGGTCGGTGGAATAGCCCGGGCCACCCGCCGTCATCGCCATCACCAGGTCAAAACTCTTGATAGCAATGTGGGCCAGCACCATCACGGAGCTGAAGAACACCGGCCGCAAGGACGGCAGGATGATTTTCCAGTAGATCACCGGCAGGCTGGCACCATCCACTCGGGCAGCACGGATAATGGATGAGTCGACGCCCCGCAGCCCGGCCAGAAACAGCGCCATCACAAAGCCGGAGGCCTGCCAGACAGCGGCCATCACAATGGTGTAGATGGCGAAGTCGGAGTTCACCAGCCAGTCGAAGCTGAAGGACGTCCAGCCCCAGTCGTGCATCAGTTTTTCCAGGCCCAGGCGCGGGTTAAGAATCCAGCGCCAGACGGTGCCGGTGACAATCATGGACAGCGCCATGGGATAGAGATAAATAGTCCGGATCGCGCCTTCCTGGCGGATGCGCTGGTCCAGAAAGATCGCCAGCACCACGCCGATCAACAGGCAGATGCCGATAAAGAGCCCGCCAAATATCGCCAGATTCCATGAAGCGACGATCCAGCGCTCGCTCTCCATCAGCTTGGCGTATTGCTCAAGGCCGACGAAATTGTAACTGGGCAGGAAGCTGGAATTGGTAAATGACAGCACGCCCGTCCATAGCATGTAGCCATAGATCCCGATGCCAACCAGCAGGAAGGTCGGGGCCACCACCAGTTTGGGCAACCAGCGCTGCAGGCCATCCATCAGGCCAGACGATGCCCTGGCCACCCCGGTGGCGCGACGTTGAGTGTGTTCCATGAGGAATCCCCTGAAGAAACCCGAAGGCCGCCCACCGGGCGGCCTGATACGGCATTACATGGCGGACTGGATGGCGGCTGCCAGCTGGTCCGTGGTTTTTGCCGGGTCCGGGTTGTTGGAGTTTACGAAGTTGGTGACCACATCGAAGATCTGGCCCTGGATGTAGCTGGTGGTCGCCAGGCCGTGGGAGAAGCTTGGCACCAGACCGCCGTCATCCGCGCTGGATTTGAAGGTATCCATCGACGCCTGGGCACAGGTATCGAAATCACTCATGTCCATGTCGGTACGAACCGGGATTGAGCCCTTGTTCTGGTTGAACAGGGTCTGGAATTCCGGTTCCAGGATGGTTCGGGCGAGATCCTTCTGGGCCTTGATGTCCTCCTCCTCGGACAGCGTGAACATCGCGAAGGAATCCACGTTAAAGGTGAACTGGCCTGCGGTGCCCGGCGCCGGTGCGCACAGGTAATCCTCTCCCGGTGTCAGGCCGGCCGCGGTGAATTCGCCCTTGGCCCAGTCGCCCATGATCTGCATGGCCGCCTCACCGCGAATCACCATGCCCGTCGCCGTATTCCAGTCACGGCCCGCGGCATCGTCATCCACGTAGCTCATGACCTTGGCGAACTGTGCGAAGACCTCTTCCATTTTGGCGCTGTTGATCACGTCCATGTCGTGCTCGACAAACGCCTTGCGGTAATCATCGGGGCCCAGCTCAGCCAGCGCCACGGCATCGAATACCGTTGCGTCCTGCCAGGGCTGGCCACCGTGCGCGAGCGGAATATAGCCTTCAGCCTTCAGCTTATCGGCCACTTCAAAGAACTCGTCCAGCGTAGTGGGAACCTCAACACCAACATCTTTCATGACCTCCGGGTTCACCCACAACCAGTTCACCCGGTGGACGTTCACGGGCACAGCCACGTACTCGCCTTCGTATTTCATAACGTCGGAAATCATTGGCGGTATGAGCTGATCCCAGTTCTCCGCCTCAGCGACGCCGTCGAGGCTGGTCAGAAAACCCAGCTCCGCCCATTCACGAATATCCAGGCCCTTGATCTGGGCGGCAGCAGGAGGATTGCCAGAAACGGCGCGGGTTTTCAGGACGGTCATGGCGGCTTCACCACCACCGCCGGCTACGGCAAAGTCTTTCCAGGTGTGGCCCTGCTCTTCCATCATTTTCTTGAGAGCGGCCGCAGCACGCGCTTCACCGCCGGCGGTCCACCAGTGCAGAACCTCGACTTCTCCGGCCTGAACGGCCGCTGTTGGCATCAGGGCGGCAGAGACCGCCAGAGCTGTAAGATGACGCTTGAACGATTTCATATCATGACTCCTTATTCTTGTCGTGGAGACGTTTGTCAGGCTCAGAACCAGACTTCCATCTGGGTACCAAAGGTCCATTGGCTGCCACCAAAGTCTTCCTGCCCCAGGGCATCGCCGCCGTCGTAGCGGTTAAGCTCGTCGTCCCAGGTGGAGTAGGTAGCAAAAACCCGAATTTCCGGGCGGTTCCAGAAGCCGCCTACCTGAGGCTTGAAAGTCGGTGCAATGGTAAAGCGGGCGTAGTCGCCATCCACATCACCACGGCCTTCGTAGCCTTCGGTTTGCAGGTCCATCACCTGCCAGGAGGCTTCGTACTGCATTTCAAAGTTGGCGCCCAGTTCGTTGGCCAGGCGGGTGTTGAAGGTCAGCCATTGGTACTCGGCCCCTTCCACGTAGCGGTCCTTACTGGTTTCTGCCAGGATTGCCGTGGTAGGCCAGCATGGTTTGCACACCTGAGTCAGCGGCCTCCATAACGCCCCCTACGACACGCTCATCGTTATCCGCAGCAGACATACCATTGATCAGCCACTGCACGTTGCCGAAATAATTATTGGCGGTAAGGATGGCTTCGAGATAGGTATCCGGCTCGTTACCCAGCCGACCCACGGCCCCACCAACAGAGCCAGCGGGGGTCAGGTAGGGGCCGCCGGGAGCACTTTTACCATCGCTGTTGAGCAGCAGGCCCGAACGGGCGTAGGTGTTGAAGGAGAAGCCCTGCTCACCCTTGGCATGGGGTTCGACCTCAGCCAATTGTTGCTCCAGGGCGGACAAGCGTTCTTCCACGCTCTCCTGGGCATGCGCCTGGACGGCAAACAACCCCAACGACGCCACGCCTACGGCGGCTGTCAGTCTGTGAAGGGGACTGGCGCCCAGGATCAGGGCAGAACGATACGTTTTATGGGTATTCATAATGACTCCTTGTTTTTGTTGTATTAGCAATATCGGAGTCTATGGCAATACCTCGGGGAGGAACGTATCAAACTGAAAGGCCGATGTAACACGGTTGTTACATGCCACCTCAATGTCGGGGCAGCGTGAGGGTGACGTCCAGGCCACCGCCTGGCCAATTCGCGATTTCAAGGTCGCCACCATGGCTTTGGGCAATGTTACGGGCTATGCCGAGACCAAGCCCATGCCCCCGCCGGTGTTCCTGGCCCAGGCGGTAGTAGGGCTCGAAAATCCGTCCAAGTTCGGCCTCCGGAATACCCGGCCCGTAATCCCTGACGTGGATCGTCAACTGCTCTGGAGAGTCCTCCACACAGATGGTCGCAGAGTCCCCATACTTGACAGCGTTGTCCACCAGGTTACCCAGGCATCGTTTGAGCGCCAGTGGTTTGCCGCGATAAGCCGCGCAGTTTCCTTCCACGACTACCCGCGGGCTCTCTCCTCCATACGCTTCCGCCATTCGCCGTAACATGCCGTCAATATCAACCAACTCCACGTTTTCATGGATGTCGGTGTCCTTCATCCCCTGCAAGGCCCCCTTCACCAGCAATTCCAGCTCCTGAAGGTCGCTCTCGAATCGCTCGCGAATGTCGGCATCGTCAATCAGGTCGGCGCGCAGGCGAAGCCGGGTTATCGGGGTTTTCAGATCATGGGAGATGGCGCGGAACAGCTGATCCCTGTCGCTGATGTAACTTTGTAGCCGCCGATGCATGGTATTGAAGCCACGGGTTACCGCCACAATTTCCGCACTACCCTGCTCTCTCAATGGTGATCGGTGTTCATCCAGTGGCAGGTCCCGCGCTGCCCTGGCCAGCTTGTGCAGTGGTCGGGTCTGGCGACGCACCAGCCAGGCCAGCACCGGGAACAGAACCCCTATCATCACCAGGATAAACACGATCTGCTGGCCCGGGATGCTTTCATCATCCAGCGAGACATAGGGCGCCGGCAACAGCGAAGCCAGGTACAGCCACTCTCCTGTAGCAATCTCCACCTGGGTCACCAGAACAGGTGGTTTGATGGGTTCCAGTGTCAAAGCATAGTGAGCCCAGGATTTCGGCAACGCATCCAATGGCAACTGGGTATTCAGTATTCGCAGATCATCGGGGTGAACAAATTCCACGTGCAGATTGATCGATTTGCCCAACCGGCTTTTCAACACCGCCACGACTTCGTCTGTCACCAGGCGCTTGCGTTCACTGTCAGGCAACGCACGCATATCGATGTGTTTGTCGTTGAGGGAGACAAAAAAGCGGGAGCCTCCCATATCCCGCAGCTGGTCCAGCACGATATGCCGGTATTCCAGTGGCAGAGACTTGAAGAACTGTGTCGTTGCCGCCGCTGATGAGGCCAGGTTGCGGGTGGTGTTCACCAGGCCCTCCACCTGTTGGGCGCGGAATGTGCCTACCCAGATCACACTGGAGGCGACCTGGGCAACGCCCATTGCCAGCAGAGTCAGCAACAGGATGCGTCCGAGAAGCGACGAGGGCACAAGACGCCAGACCTTGCGGCCGGTTTCTACGGCCCCCTCATTATTCCGCGCCATGGGTCACCGTTGCCGCCAGCAGATACCCTGCCCCTCGCACCGTCTTGATTAGCCTGGGGCTGCGCCCCTGATCTCCCAAGCGCTGGCGCAGGCGGCTGACCGCCACATCCACCACCCGGTCCAGCGGCATGGACTCCCGCCCCCGGGTAACGCCGGAAATGGTGTCACGGTCCAGGACTTCATTGGGGTGTGCCAGGAACAGTTGCAACAACGAAAAATCCGCGCCGGACAACGGCGTGGCCTCTCCCTGGTCCGAGATAAGCTCATGGGCCTGGGTGTCCAGCCGCCAGCGATCAAAGCATACGAACCGGGGATTGTCCGCACGATTGAACCCGGAGCGTCGCAACAGTGCCTTGACCCGGGCCTGCAACTCCCGGGCGCTGAAGGGCTTGGCCAGGTAGTCGTCGGCACCGATTTCAAGGCCGACCACACGGTCGGTTTCGTCCGAGCTCGCGGTCAGCATGATGATCGGCACCTGTGAGTGCTCACGAATCTCACGGCACAGCGTGAAGCCATCGTCGCCCGGCAACATGACATCAAGGACAATCAGATCGACCCGTGCCTCTGACAGAGTGCGGCGCATACTGTCGCCCTCGGCCGCGGTCATGACATCGTAGCCGACACGAGACAGGTGCTCATGCAACAATTCACGGATTGCCAGGTCGTCGTCAACAACCAGAATCGATGTTTTTACATCAGACATTCATAAGCCTTTATTGTTATTCATTCGAGCGGGGAGATGCCTGAACTTTGTCGGGCCGCTGTCAGACAAAATAACGCAAAACCCACATCCAAATGCTAGTCTTCAGTCAGCATTGTCAACAAAAGGGATGACACGGTCATCATGGATCTTCGGCCTATGGCCCTGAGCGTACTCGGCACCCTAGCTGTTTCCGTGTGCCACGCCGGGCCTCCCACACTCACTCTCTACACATTTGAATCCCCGCCTTACCAGATGCCTGCACAGACAGCGGATGGCGTAGCGAATGTGGTTGGCGAAACCGTAGATACCGTGACCTGCGCGGCCAACCAGGCCGGCTGGTCCACGAACATTCGGCTCGCTCCCCAGAACCGGGCTGCGCACTCACTCAGCCGCAATCTCATTGACGGATACTTTGCCATAGATCCGTCCACAGAGCTGGATATCACGGCAAAAAGAAGTGACCCGGTATCGCTGGAGAAGTGGTACCTTTTCAACACAGAACCCGGCCCCATCCCAGACACCGCCCGTATCGGCGTTGTCGACGGCAGCAACGAGAAAGCCTGGCTCGAAGCCAATGGTTATAACATTTTTCTGAGCGTGTCATCACCAAGCCAATTGCCAGCCCTGCTCAGGCGCGGGCGAATTGACGCCGCTCTGATGGATGAGCGAACCATGAGTGGCCTGCAACACATGGAGGGTACGGGTTACAACGAGTTGAACGCACACTTTCTTCGCTACGCGCCGCTGTATCTGTATATGAGCGAGAATTTCACCGCCAACAACCCGGGCTTCATCTCAAGCTTTAACCGCTATCTACCCGGGTGCATGGAGGGGCAGATTACACTCTCCGCAGAGGAGGACAAGCGCATAAGGCAATTGGCGGACCGGCTGTTCAGCGAGCTCGACAGCATGCTGGACCTGCAACAAGCCATTGATGCCGGCCCACGCCTCGAAACCCTGGCGGACGTACTGACCTTCGACAGCATGTGGCAGGCACGGGCACCGGAAAAGGCAACCGACCTTGCCACTACCATACTTGAGTTGCCGGGATCGCGAACTCTGAATGCCTGGACGCTTACTCACCCGGAACTGGTCACCGAGGCATTGCTCTCCAATAACATGGGCACTCTGGTCGCCATGAGCCAACTTACCTCGGATTACTGGCAGGGGGATGAGCCAAAGTTCAACGCTGTCGTATCAAACATCCGCTCCGGCTTAACCGGGCTGGAGGCCATGTACCTTTCGGACATTCGATACGATGCCTCGACGTCCCGCTTTCAGGTGACGGTCAGCGCCCCCGTTGGGCCCGTTACCGACAAGCTGCCAAAGGGCGTTATCTCCCTTGGACTCGACATCGAAGAGGCGCTGGCGAACAGCCGGCCTCACTGAGATTACGGCGGGCCGATTTCGCAGGCCAGCACCAGCGCCCAGAATTCCGAAAAGTCATTGACCACCACATCCGGCTTATCCGGATGCTTGTGAGTGCCCGGAAAGATCCGGTTCAGCCAGGGCAAATCCCACTGCGCACCGTTGAAAAACACCGCCGTCATGCCGGCGCGTTTGGCGGCTATCACGTCTGTGGTGCTGTCACCTACGTACCAGACGCTCGGGTCTGGCGGGTAATCCAGCTTCTGCACGGCAAGATAAAGCTGATCGGGATGAGGTTTTCTCAGCGGCGTGTCGTCTCCACAGACGTCCACATCAAACAGATGCGTCCAACCGGTGTCCTCTACGGCGGCCAACTCATGCTCGAAGAACTCCCGGTCACGATTGGTAATAACACCCACCTGAATATTGATCCGCCGAAGTCCCTCAAGAACGGCCCGCACCTTCGGCTCAAAGGCTTTCACCGTGCCGTAGTGCTCGCGGTAGTGACGATTGAACGCTTTGTGGGCGATCTGCTTGGCCTCCTGATCCTCCCCGAACAAGACCTCGAAAATATCGGTGCGCGAAATCTTGCGGTCGGCCCGAACCTTGGGGTGAAGCTTGGCAAACTCCCGCACGTAAGCCACCAGCCGAGCGTCTTCCGGTGTCTTGCTGTCTTCCGGCGCCAGCATACGGCTGACCAGGCCCAGTTCCTCGAATTCCGGGAACATATCATCCACCGCGTGATACATGGCGTCCAGGGTATCCACCAGCGTGGCGTGCCAGTCGAACAACACCACCGACGGGCGGATCAGGCTGACAACGGCAGGATGCCAATCCGGCTCAATGCGGGGCTGTGGCGGTTCCGGCCGAGGATAGGGCCGTGGCCGGACTTCCGCCGGAGTGGCCCGAAACGCCTTTGGCTGATGTCGCTCCAGCAACGCCAACAGGTCTATGAGGTCTTCGAAGCTGTCCAGTATGGCGGCCGGAGCGTCGCGATAACTGAACCAACTGTCAATTCGATCCGGCTCCCAACAGGCGCCATTGTAGAAAACACCCGATACCCCGGCACGGTTGGCCGTGAGCATATCCACGTAGCTATCGCCCACATACCAGGCCTGTTCGTCGACTGGCAGCCCCAGTTTCTCCAGCACGCGGGTAATCACTTCCGGGTCGGGCTTGTACTCGGTGACATCGTCAGCGCACACCGTAGCGTCAAACAGGTTGCTCCAGCGCCCCTCGTCCACCATGCTCAGCTCCTTGTCCAGGAACTCCCGGTTGCGGTTGGTGGACACCGCCAGCTGGATGCCCATTTCCTTCATGGCGGTCAGGTACTCGTAGGCGCCCTGCTGGAAGGGCCGCACCTTGCCGAAGTATTTCCGGTAACAATCATTGTAGGCTTTATGGGCAATCAGCTTGGCGTCTTTATCGTCGCCAAAGATGGCGTTGAAGATATCGGTTCGTGATACCCGCCGTTCCGCCAGAATGCGCGGGTGCAGCCGCCTGAAGATCCGTATGTAACGGACCAGGCGAGCATCGTCTGAGGTGCGACATTTGTCCTCGGGCAGCAGCCGGTCCACCAGGCCCAGGTCTTCCAGCTGCGGCAGCACCTCTTCCATGGCGCTGAACATGGCGTCGTGCGTATCCACCAGCGTGCCATGCCAGTCAAACATCAATACCGAGGGTGCGGGCAGTCCATCGCTGAATCGGGCCATAATCAGTTTCCCGTTGGTTTCTTCGCGGTCTCCACGTGAACCACCCGCCCATTACGCAACTTGACGATGCGGCGGAACTGGGTCTTTCCAGTCTCGTACAGCCACTCTTCCACAGGCACCAGTTGATCGGCACGGTAGTGACCGGCGACCGTTGATCCACGGCCAACGGGTTCCCAGGTGACCCGCCGGGAAAGCGGCTCGCCGCAATAGGCCACCATTTCGAATTCGCTGAGCCCGCTTTGCAGCCGCGCCGGAGAGCAGTCACCGGCACTGTCGCCGGCGAAGCCATAGCCCAGGCTGTGCTCATGCCGGAGCTTGCCATTCCTGAATTCAAGGCGGCGAATAAATCCCTGTGGGCCGGGGTTGTAGTACCAATGCTCGACTTCGCCCACAACACCTATTCCGGGAACGGTGGCCGTTGGGTAGGTCGCTACGTAATCCGGCGCACCGCAGCGCTCTTCAACCTCCACTGGCCAGTCGCCGACGTCCACCAGTGACGAGCCACAGCGAAAAGCACCATTGGCGGCACCCGGCAAGGCAGCCAACCCCGGAAGAACCAAAAGTAACAACACTCTGATTGATAACGGCAACCGCATACCTTTCCTCCCCTGAACGCTCCTAACCTTCCATAGTAGAAGCATGAAAAGGAGTTGGGCACCCGTAAATCGTAAAAAACACGTAAACAACCACCGTCTGATCCTCGGCAATCAACGTTCACTGTTCAAAGGACCACGACTCATGGCCGGTTGGGTTGGTAGTGGACTTTTCAAACTGCGGCCTCGCTCGAAGATGTTTCAAGGGTCTCCTCCATATCAACGGTTGAAATACATCTTAAGACCCCAACGAATCAGGTTACCTACGCAATAAGGAGGACACATATGGCACGCCCACAAGACCTGTTTCCGACACGCCTCGAACGCAAACTGGGCATGTTTGAGCGACTGGATCCTGTGGTACACACCCCTTCGGAGCGCCTGTCAGACGGCCCACTGTCCGCCAAGCAGGTGCGAGAGTTCGACGAGAGGGGTTTCTGTTTTTTGATTCCTTCTTCTCCAAGGACGAGATGGACGGGTTTATCAAAGAGCTTAAAGACTACGAGGACGATGACGACCTCAAGCTGTCTGAGGGCACCATTCTTGAGCCCGGAAAGGAGGAGATTCGATCCATCTTCGGCATTCATGACATTTCGGAGCGCTTTGACCGGCTGACCCGTGATGCTCACCTTCTCAACATCGTGCGTCAGTTGCTGGACAGCGAGGTCTACATTCACCAGTCGCGGATCAACTACAAGCCCGGTTTCAAAGGCAAGGGGTTCAACTGGCATTCCGATTTCGAAACCTGGCACAGCGAGGATGGCATGCCGCGCATGCGCAGCCTCAGTTGTTCCATCGTGATGACCGACAACAACGAGTTCAACGGCCCGTTGATGCTGATTCCGGGTTCCCAGAAGTATTTTATCCCCTGCGTCGGTCGCACGCCGGAGGACAACTACAAGGAATCCCTCAAGAGCCAGGATCTCGGGGTGCCGGACGCCGCCAGTCTGACCCGGTTGATGGACGAGAACGCCATTGAGGCACCGAAGGGCCCACCGGGGTCGTTGATCATCTTCGAGTGCAACACGCTGCATGGTTCCAACGTGAATATGTCGTGCTGGCCGCGAAGCAACCTGTTTTTCGTTTACAACAGCGTTCACAATACTCTGGAAGAGCCTTATTGTGGCAATAAACCACGGCCTGAATTTCTGGCCAACCGGAAAAATCTGGAACCATTGAAGCCGGTCAGGAACCCATAACGGTCTTGGCGGACAAACGGCAGGCGAACAACCATGAAAATTGGCGAAATTTCGAAAACCACAGGCATTCCGGTAGAAACCATTCGCTACTACGAAAAAATCGGGCTGGTGCCGGCACCCGACCGCCTGGCCAGTGGCTATCGCCAATACCGGCAAAGCCACCTTGATCGTCTGCTGTTCATCAAACGTTGCCGTAACCTGGATATGGCACAGGACGAAATCCGGGAGCTCATACGCCTGGCCGACCAGCCGGACTCTGATTGCAGTGAGGTGGATGCCCTTCTGGCTCGGCACCTCAGCCATGTACGCGAGCGTTTGCAGGAGCTTGAAAGCCTGGAAGATACCCTTGAACAACTGCAGCATGCCTGCTCCGAAGGCCGTACAGTCAGCGAGTGCGGCATCCTCGGCGGACTGACTTCGGAGCCGGCCCACGAAGCGTCCTCCGGCAACCACAACCATATTCCCGGCACTCACGGCTCTCGTTGAACACCATTTTCGCGACGGGGTTTGACTCTGTAGTAGCTACAGGGTTTTTAATGAATACAGTCTCACATAAGGAGGTATTCATGGCCTGCAGTAGCTGCTCCGCCCCCAACCCAAAATCCCCCGCTCCAGGCTTTCGAAAGGCATTGTGGATTGCGCTTTGGGTCAACCTTGCAATGTTTCTGGTGGAAGGCATCGCAAGCCTTCAATCCGGGTCGGTGTCGTTGATGGCCGATGCCATCGACTTCTTTGGCGACAGCGCCAACTACGTGCTGTCCCTGACCGTACTTTCCATGGGTATGCTTTGGCGCGGCCGGGCCGCCCTGGTGAAAGGTATTACGATGGCCGTTTTCGGTGTCATCGTACTCGCCCGGGCCATCTGGGTACTTCAGAGCGGCATCACACCGGAGCCGCTGACCATGGGGGTCGTGGGCCTTATGGCACTGGTGGCAAACGTCGTTGTGGCACTGATACTGTTCCGCTATCGGGACGGTGATTCTGACATGCGCTCGGTGTGGCTGTGCAGTCGCAACGATGCTATCGGCAATGTCGCTGTCATGGTGGCCGCCCTGGGGGTATTTGGTACTGGCACCGCGTGGCCTGACCTGGCCGTGGCGACCATCATGGGCGGCTTGGCTATTACCGCGGGTGTCAGCGTAGTGCGTCATGCCCGGAAGGATATTGAAGGCGCCAAACAGGCGTCAGTCAGTTCCGCCAGCCCGGAAGTCCGATAACTCGTACTGGCTGGCCCACACGGCCCTGACCACGAAGGCCTGCCGCGAATACTGCGGCCACAAGCCACCACCAGGAAACGGAACCACCGCCACCACCGCCTCCGGAATCCGAGCCGGTGGCTTCCGGCGTGCCTGATGTCGGTTCAGCGTCGTCCGGATCTCCCGTCGTCCCAGACTCATTGTCGGTAACCGCAATTTCCGTCAGTATCGAATCGTTTATCGGCCGGATATCCTTAACGTCACCGCTGTTGCTGGCCAGACTCACATTCTGCAGCAAACTGAAAGTCGGGCGATCGCCGGCAACCGCGTGAACGCTGAGCTGAAGCCCCGTTCTAGCCTGTATTTCACCACAGTCATAGGCATCGGTGCCCAGCAAGGTACAGGCTGCGCCACCTACACTGACGCCAAGCAAGCGCCCCTCCTGATCACCGATAGCCCCTGCAACGACAAGGCCGTCTGCTGGCTCGGCAGCCCGGCGATACGCAATGTCGAAATGCGCCTGAAACGACGACTGAGCCTGAACCTCACTCGGGTTTCCGGAGACGGCGGTGAGCCCCGCATCCGCCGGGAAGTTAAAACATTGTTCGACCGAATTTAGCTGGGAAATCCTGTTGGTAATGGCATCGTCGGAGCACTGGGAAAACTGCGTGGCCGAGGACACCACATAAGGGCTCATGATATTTACGCCTTCATCGCACCCATTATCTGGCGAGTCGTGGCTTGCCCCCAGGTTATGGCCAATCTCGTGGGCGATCACAACCGCAGTGGTTGCGTTAGAGTTATAAGCATTGGTAATACCGGAGGCATAGCCTTGCGAGTAACACACCGTACCAACCCACGCCAGACCTGCCGTGGAGCCAGCAAAATCGCGACCACTGATCAGGTGAAATATCGACCGTTCGCTTTCCAGGAACGGTAAAATTCGGCTGCCTCTCCGGGCAGTTACGTCGTCCAGCAGGGTTCCCGCATCCGTGGTGCTGTCGAACGTCCCCGGCCCGGTGAACGTCAGCGATAAGGTATCGAACACAATCCCGAACTGATCGGCGTAGAAGCCCTCCACCATATTCAGTATGGCTCCTGCACGGCCCTGGAAGTCGCCCGGGAAGCGATCCTGGAACTGCTGGTCAAATGCCAGCTCAAGTTCCAGCATCAAGCAGGCGCCGTCTACCTTGTTTGCGCAGAGTGTGTCGTAACTGGCGGAGACCGCCTGCGCCATGGCACGACCGGTCAAGCTTTGCGGAGTGATGAATGTTCGGCCATGGAGATGATCAAGACCGCACTGCGGCGCCTCCAACTGGCTGGTACTAAAACTGGTCACGCGACTGGCACGAGGGGCATCGCCGATGGCATGCATACGCCCGAAAACGTACGCCAAGCCTTCCCAACCGCTGTCCAGGCGGGAAACCCTCACCCAACTGTCCGGGTCTTCCGGGAAGTGCCCTTTATAGTGAGTGCCGGCAAGGTCGGAATCCCGGGTGTTGTCCACCCGCAAGTTCTCCTCCAACACCGCTGCGTAATCATGGCCGTCGATCCAGATATCACGAGCCGTGCTGGTGTCCGCAACCACAGGGGTTACAGCAAGGAGCATGAGGGTGATTATGGCCGCAACAACCTGTATAAACTTGAACTGCATTGAACATCCCTGTTTTGTTGTTTAAAGGGGGTGCACAAAATCTAATCACTTCGCAAACAGGGCACCAGGCGTTTTGCGTAACGCCGTGTATTTATGACACACACACGATCACCACAACTGTTCCCTTACTGGCCGAGATTCACGGTACTGGCAGCGCTGCTGGCGGCTGCATTCCTGTGGCCGGCAAGCGCTCTGGAATGGTCTCGTGAGGGTATTCCTGGCGGCGAGTACTGGCGGCTGCTCACCGGCCACTGGACCCACCTGGGCCCGAACCACCTGCTACTCAACCTGGCGGGGCTACTGGTAACCGGCCTGTTGTTCACAAGGCATCCCCCCCTGCCGAGCTGGATAAGCTACCTGATTCTCTCCCCTCTCGCCATCTCTTCAGGCCTGTTTCTGGCGGCGCCCGAGGTTGACTGGTATCGGGGGTTTTCAGGCTGTCTTCATGGGCTTCTGGTGTTTACGGCCTTGTTCAATATCAAAACGGATACCCGCTGGAGCATCACCATACTGGCATTCATTCTGCTGAAGATGGCAACGGAGGTGTTTCTATACCCGGCGGTTGGCGAAAACCCATTGATTGGGGGCCATGTCATCGTCCAATCCCACTGGCTTGGCGCGCTCACCGGCCTGATAGCGGGCTTGTTCACCTTACGCACCGCTCCCCGGGTTACGGCATAACCAGGGCCACCATCACCGGAATAAACGCCAGGGCAAACAAGGTGCTCAGCAAGGCAGTGCCGGCGGCCTGTTTTGGCGCGGTGTCCAGCAGCGTGGCTATGACCACCGTATTGGCGGCAATGGGCGTTATGGAAATCAGGAAAATCGCCTGGTAGACGGCCAGGTTATAGATACCGAAGAAACGGGCATCCAGCCACCAGAGCAGGATGGCTGCCAGCGGCCAGGACACGAACTTGCCGAAGAACGCCAGGCCGGTAAAACGCGGGTTGCCCGCCAGCCCGCGAAAACTGAGAATCCCCATGCCAATAATCATCATGCCGAGGACGCTGTAGGCCCCACGAAGGTTGTCGAAAAGCGGCGTGAAAACATCCGGGATGGAAAATCCGTTCAGGTTCAGCACAACCGCCAACATAAAGGCGTAGACCGAAGGCAGCCGCGCCACCCTCACGAGGGAATCCTTGAGGCTGTACCGTCCCCGGGCGGCCAGATAGAAGCCCACGGAATTCTCGAACAGCGTCGTACCCAGCATGCACACGATATAAAGCGCCAGTCCTTCCTGACCAAACAGCAGCAATGCCACCGGTATGCCAAAATAACCGGTATTGCCCGTGCCCACCGACAACGGAATAAGACTGGCACTGCCGTCCGAGATTATTCCGCGGGCAATCCTCATGTGCGCAAAACCGAGCACCGAACACAGCGTAAAAACCAGTAGTGGCAACAGGATCACTTCCGTCGAGAGCGGTGCCGCCATAACGCCGGAAAACACCACAGAGGGCGTTACAATGTAGAGCATGATACCGGCGATGTGTTTACCGCTGGCCTGAAGATAACGCCCGGCAACCCAACCCAGGGCAACCGTGATATACAGGGGGAGCAGTTTGTAGAACAGTGCGAGGGCCGCGGCCATGCTGACTCCGGTACAGGGCAAGAAAGGCACCGAGTTTAACACCAGCAGGAATATTGATTCAGCCGCTAAGACAAACTGGTTTAATTTATTTTGAATGTACCTATCCAGATGCCAAACTCCGACAACCGACTCAGCCAAGGTGCTCCCATGAAACAGGAACCGATTGCCAGCTCATCGCCCCCCTGCATGCTGGCAGAGCGACACCGGGATATTATCTGGCATGAGCCCGCGCCGGAGTCCCATGCGTTACTCAGTGGGCTCAGCCACTGCTTTGGCATTCATCTGAGCAACGACAGCGACAACCCCCAACAGCGCTTCGTCAGTGAACTGGGCGGACTGTTCCAGAAATGCCGGGTGGACGCTGAAACCGATCTGGAGCGACACAACCGCCCCTGGGGTAACGTGTACCTGATCCAGCACGGTGTGCTTCGACTGTTCCGGGAATCACTGGCGGGAAAGGTGGCCATCCACCATTTTTTCACGGAAGGGGATCTGATCTGGCCTGTCTTTGGCAGAAGCCGAACTTCCCGCAACACCCTGTGCCTCACAGCCGTTACCCCCGCAACACTCTGGGTGGCCGATTTTTCCGCGTTCCGGGCAGCAGTCCAGGCACAGGGGGATGGCGCCTGGGAAAAGTTCGCCATTGTGCTGACGGAGGAAGTCGCCGAGCTGACCAGCATGAGGGAGTTCCGCAAGCAAACCATGCCGGCCCAGGAGCGTTACCGGCTGTTGCTGGACGAGTATCCCGAGCTGATCAAGCGGGTGCCGGACAACCAGCTGGCGTCGTGGCTGGGCGTGGTGCCGGCAACCTTCTCAAGGCTGAAAAAGGCGTCCGGCAACGGCCGCAGCTCGGGATAATCCATCGAACAGTGTCATTACAGGTTCGAGCTGAACAACACGTCACACTTCGTCTATTGCGTACACCTGTACGCTGAAGTACCGTAGCGGCATGACAGAACCGAACCAGGTACCCATGAAAGCTCGCGAGAACCCCGAAGAATCCGTCCATCACCGTATCGAGGAATGGCTGAACAGTGCCACCCACGGCCTCGGCGCCCTTCTTAGCGTGATCGGCACGGTTGCATTGATCGTCGCGGCCAGCCAACTGGGTGATGTCTGGAAGGTTGTAAGCTTCAGCATTTTTGGCGCGTCCCTAATCATGCTTTACCTGGCATCGGCGCTTTACCATGGCGCTCGCCATCCCCGGATGCGAGCACTGTTCAAGACCCTGGATCACTGCGCCATCTTCGTGCTGATCGCCGGCACCTACACCCCTTTCCTGCTGGTCAACATGCGCGGCACCAGCGGCTGGACCCTGTTTGCCATCATCTGGTCCCTGGCGGCTACCGGCGTGGTTCTGAAAGTCATCTTCCAGAACCGCTTCAAACTGGCACGTGTAGGTATCTACATTGCCATGGGTTGGCTGATCACCTTCGCCTCATCGGACCTGGTAGCTAGCATCAGCGAGACAGCCCTCTACCTGACCATCGCGGGTGGCGTGGTCTATACAGCCGGCGTCGGCTTCTACCTTGCGGACCGCATTCCCTACATGCATGCGGTATGGCACCTGTTCGTCATCGGCGGCAGCGCCCTGCACTTCAGCGCAATCTACTACGGCGTCCTGCCCCATACCCTGTGACAGCGTGACCGTGCCATAACGGCCAGACGAGCCGGATTTTGGTTATACTGTATAACCTCACCATGTCGGGAGCCGAACAATGGCAAAGTGGCTGGTCAAGACCGAACCGTCCGAATGCAGCATCGATGACTTTGAGAACGCGAAGGATCAGACCATCCCCTGGGACGGAGTGCGCAACTATCAGGCGCGAAATTTCCTGCGGGAAATGGCCGAGGGGGACGACGTGTTTGTTTACCACTCCAGCTGCAAACACATTGGCGTGGCGGGGATTGTCCGCGTCGTGACTTCCGCCTATCCGGACCCGACCCAGTTCCGGGAAGATTCGCCCTACTACGACCCCAAAAGCACACCGGAAAAACCGCGCTGGCAGGCCGTGAATATGGCCTTTGAAAAAAAACTGCCACGACTGATCCCACTGGATGAAATCAAGTCCCTGCCAGGGCTTGAGGGTCTGGCATTGATCAGGCGTGGCAACCGCCTGTCGGTGATGCCCGTTACTGAAGAGCAGTGGCGGATCATACTCGCCAACGCCTGAGCAAAGTTCCCGCTACCCAATCCGCCCTACTCCCTTTAGAATTCAGGCTCCGCGATCGTTATGGAGTTGCTGTTTTCCCATGTCTGCCCAACCAAGCCCTACAACCGGATTCGAACAACTGCGCCGCATAGAGTCCAGCCGGATCTTCCAGAGCGTGGTTATCGGCATTATCATCCTGTCGGCGCTCACCATTGGCGCAAAGACCTATGAGCTTCCGCCACTGGTGGAGGGTTCCCTTAGCGTGATGGACAGCGCCATCACCGTATTTTTTCTGATAGAAATCCTGTTCCGCTTTGCTGCCTGCCCCAACAAGAAACGCTTTCTGATGGATGGTTGGAACCTGTTCGATACACTGGTCGTGGTTGGTAGCCTCATCCCCCTGGACAACTCCGACGCCGTGCTGCTTGGTCGATTGTTGCGTGTGTTCCGGGTGTTGCGCCTGGTCTCTGTGGTGCCAGAGCTGCGCTTCCTGATCAACTCTCTTCTGAAAGCCATCCCGCGCATGGGCTACATCGCCCTGTTGATGTTTATCATTTTCTACATTTATGCGGCCATGGGCTCAATGTTCTTTGCCGACGTGGACGAGACCCTTTGGGGCGATGTCGCCATAGCCATGCTTACTCTGTTCCGGGTGGCAACCTTCGAGGACTGGACGGATGTGATGTATGCCACGATGGAATCCTACCCGCTCAGTTGGCTCTACTACCTGACGTTCATATTCCTGACGGCCTTCGTATTCCTCAACATGATGATCGGGGCTATCCTGGAAGTCATGAGTGAGGAACAGAATGCGGAGCAGGCCCAAAAAGCCCACGATGAACGGGACGAGATCGCACGCCAGTTAAAGGCGGTTCAGCAACAGTTGCAGGAACTGACGAAGCAGGTATCCGAGAAATCCGGGGGGCGCTGACCTCCGGAGTCGTTGGCCAGGGTGGCGTCGCCATGGCGAAGTGAAAAATCGTCACAGAAAATTTGTGCCCGACTGCAAACTGCAACCAATGGTCAATAGCCTTAGCGGTAATACCAGCTAAAGTATAAGAAACCATTTTGTAACAGGAACACTGGCATTATGACCCCTGATCACTTTACCAAGGCCGATCTGGAAGCCTGCGGACAAGGCACGCTCTTCCCCGGCAAGATGCGACTGCCCATCAATGAAATGCTGATGATGGACCGCGTTACCCATTTCAGCGAAACCGACGGGCTCTATGGCAAAGGCAGCATCGTTGCGGAGCTGGACATCAACCCGGACCTCTGGTTCTTCAAGGTTCATTTTGTGGACGATCCGGTCATGCCCGGCTGTCTGGGCCTGGACGCCATGTGGCAGTTGGTGGGTTTTTTCCTGGCAGCCACCGGAGGTGAAGGCAAGGGGCGTGCGCTTGGAAGCGGTGAGGTGAAGTTTTCCGGCCAGGTGCTACCCACGAACAAACTCGTTCGGTATCACCTCGACATCAAACGGGTCATCCGCCGCAAGCTCACCATGGCCATTGCCGATGCCCGTATGGAAGTGGATGGCCGGGAAATATACACCGCCAAAGACCTGAAGGTCGGCATGTTCAATTCTACGGATGACTTCTAGGAGCCATTAAATGCGTCGTGTTGTTATTACAGGCATGGGAATCGTCTCCAGCCTCGGAACCAATCAAGACGAAGTAACCCGGTCCCTGCGGGATTCAATTCCTGGCATTGGCTTTAGCCAGGAAGCCAAGGACAACGGTCTGCGCAGCCATGTATGCGGACAGATTGACCTGAATCTGCCGGAACTGATCGACCGCAAACTGATGCGCTTCATGTGCCCGGCCTCCGGCTACACCTACCTGGCGATGAAAGAAGCCATTGAACAAGCCGGGCTGACAGAAGAGCATATCCGCGCCAACTCTACCGGCGTCATTACCGGCGCTGGCGGTGCATCAACGGTGGAGCTGATGGACGCCATCGACACCCACCGTGAGAAAGGCATCCGTCGTGTAGGGCCTTATCGTGTGCCCCGCACCATGGGCAGCGCTATCAACGCCTCTCTTGCTACGGCATTTGGCATTACCGGCATCAACTACGGTATCACCTCAGCCTGCGCCACCAGTGCCCACTCCATTGGCCATGCTGCCGATATGATTGCCCTGGGCCGCCAGGACGTGATGTTTGCCGGTGGCGGTGAAGACATCCACTGGACGCTGAGCCTGATGTTCGACGCCATGGGTGCGCTGTCCACCAAATACAACGACACCCCCGGAAAAGCCTCCCGCACCTACGATCGGGACCGGGACGGTTTCGTCATCTCTGGCGGCGGCGGCATCCTGGTACTGGAAGCCCTGGAGCATGCGGAAGCTCGCGGAGCCAACATCCTGGCCGAGTTGGTGGGCTTCGGCGCAACCTCTGACGGCGCCGATATGGTGGCGCCCAGCGGTGAAGGCGCCATTCGCTGCATGCAGCAGGCGATGAAAAACATCGATGGCGAGATCAGCTACATCAACACCCACGGCACCAGCACGCCAGCGGGGGATGTCACCGAACTCAAAGCCCTGAAGGAAACCTTTGGCGACAAGATACCGCCACTGAGCTCAACCAAGCCACTTTGCGGCCATGCTCTGGGCGCAGCCGGTGTGCACGAGGCCATCTACAGCCTGATCATGCAGCGGGGGAACTTTATTGCTCCGTCAGCCAATATCGAGAACCTGGACGAGGGCGCCGAAGGCTACCCCATCGTGCGGGAACGGCAGGACAACGTGGATCTGCCCCTGGTGATGAGCAACAGCTTTGGCTTCGGCGGCACCAATGGCACGCTGATCTTCAAGAAAGCCTGACCACCCGGCAGCAAGCCGCCGGGGCACGCACAAATTTGCGGCCCCGGCGTTTTCAATATTCCTTAAGCAACCCGCGAGCGGTAGGCTCCTGGCGATTTACCCATCCAGCGTTTGAACGCACGGCTGAAAGCACTGAGTTCGGAGAACCCGAGCTGTTCAGCGATTTCCACCAGGGGCTTACTGCGATCCTTCAGGTAGGCCAGCGCCCGTTCACGCCGGATGTCCTCAAGCAACGCAGCAAAGGTCAGATTTTCTTCTTTCAATCTTTTATGGAGCGTGTGCCGGCTCATGTGCAGTTGAGAGGCAACAGCCTCCACCCCTACCCGACCTCGCTCCAGATGCCCGGCAATCAACGAAGTCACTCGCGCACTGAACGGTGCCATAGCCGCGCGGGGCTTCATCGGTTCTGAGTGCATGTCACGGTCTCCTGATCATTCCCTGCAGGCACGCTTTACCTGCGCTGGTCAGCGTACACATGTTAGCCGAAAATAACCATATTGGGCTTTAGTCGCAGACAGGAAGACACACTCCGCCTAATAGCACAAAGAGCCGGGCTATCGACCCGATTACCGCACCCTTAGTGCCACAAGGGTCGATTAAGGTATAATCACGACACGCGCAATTTAATACCTGACTATTTTACTCTGGTATTGTATACTCACTCACCAGAAGAAACGGATATTGCCCTTGATTTTCAACAGGGCCGCACCCAATCCGTCATCCAAAAACCGATTGCAGGGCGCACCCAGATCTGGGGCGATCACTGCGACGCATGAATTTATGACATCCGCCCGGCAGCCCTGAACACGAGACTACCGGCGACACCAGGGGCTGCAAGGCCCGAGATGAGAGAATACGGAGCGACGATCATGGCGACCACCGATAAAGAGGTGAACGAGCTGATCAAACGGGAATACGAACACGGTTTCGTAACAGACATCGAAGCCGACACGTTCGAGCCCGGCCTGAACGAAGACGTCATTGCCCGCCTTTCCGCCATTAAGAAAGAGCCGGAATGGATGCTGGAATGGCGCCTGAAGGCCTACCGTCGCTGGCTGGAAATGGACGAGCCGGACTGGGCACACGTGGGTTATCCGAAAATCGACTACAACTCGATTTCCTATTACTCCGCGCCCAAGCGCAAGGAAGACATGCCCCAGAGCCTCGACGAAGTCGACCCTGAGCTGCTCAAGACCTACGAGAAACTGGGCATTCCCCTGCACGAGCGTGAAAAGCTCGCCGGCGTGGCTGTTGACGCCGTATTCGACTCCGTTTCGGTGGCGACCACCTTCAAGGAGCCGCTGGCCAAGGCAGGCGTAATCTTCTGCTCCATTTCGGAGGCCATCCAGGACTACCCGGAACTGGTGAAAAAGTATCTGGGTTCTGTGGTTCCTGCAGGCGACAACTTTTTCGCGGGCCTGAACTCCGCCGTGTTTTCAGATGGCACGTTCGTGTACGTACCCAAGGGTGTTCGTTGCCCCATGGAACTGTCCACTTACTTCCGCATTAACGCGGCCAATACCGGGCAGTTCGAGCGCACCCTGATCATCGCCGAGGACAGCAGCTACGTCAGTTATCTGGAAGGCTGCACCGCGCCGATGCGCGACGAAAACCAGCTTCACGCTGCCGTTGTTGAACTGGTAGCCCTGGACGATGCACAGATCAAATATTCCACGGTGCAGAACTGGTACCCGGGCGATGAGAATGGCAAAGGCGGCATCTTCAACTTCGTCACCAAGCGAGGCGCCGCTATTGGCAAGAACTCCAAGATTTCCTGGACCCAGGTCGAAACCGGTTCCGCGGTGACCTGGAAGTATCCGAGTTGCGTGCTGCGTGGTGACAACAGCGTGGGCGAATTCTACTCGGTGGCACTGACCAACAATTACCAGCAGGCGGATACCGGTACCAAGATGATTCATCTGGGCAAGAACACGTCCAGCACCATCATCTCCAAGGGCATTTCCGCCGGCAAGAGCTCCAACGCCTATCGCGGGCTGGTGAAGTTCGGCCCGGGTGCGGAAGGTGCACGTAACTATACCCAGTGTGATTCGCTGCTGATCGGCGACCGCTGTGGCGCCCACACCTTCCCGTACATCGAGAGCAAGAACAAGTCGGCCATCGTTGAGCACGAGGCAACCACCTCCAAGGTCAGCGACGAGCAGATGTTCCTCTGCCGCCAGCGTGGCATCGACCCGGAGCAGGCGGTTTCCATGATTGTGAACGGCTTCTGTAAAGAGGTGTTCAAGGAGCTGCCGATGGAGTTTGCCGTGGAAGCTGGCAAGTTGCTTGAAGTCAGCCTTGAAGGGTCCGTTGGTTAAGCCCAGGCTCATATACAGATATTCAGATTCCAGTTTTCAGATTATAGAGAGACGCCAGAAATGCTAAGCATCAAGAACCTGCACGCATCCGTTGAGGGTGAAGAGATCCTCAAGGGCATCAACCTGGAGATCAAGGCCGGGGAAGTTCACGCCATCATGGGCCCCAACGGCTCAGGCAAGAGCACCCTGTCCCAGGTGCTGGCAGGCAATGAGACATTTGAGGTAACCCAGGGCGAAATCAGCCTGAACGGCGAGAACCTGCTGGACCTTGAAACCGAAGAGCGGGCTCGTGAAGGTATTTTCCTGGCGTTCCAGTATCCGGTGGAGATTCCCGGCGTCAGCAACCTGCAGTTCCTGCGCACCGCCGTCAACGCCATGCGCACACACCGCGGCGAGCAGGAAATGAACGCCGCGGAGTTCATGAAGCTGGCCAAAGAGGTTTCCAAACAGGTGGACCTGGACCCGGCGTTCCTCAAGCGCGGTGTCAACGAAGGCTTCTCCGGTGGCGAGAAGAAGCGCAATGAGATTCTTCAGGCGCTGTTGCTGCAGCCAAAGCTGGCCATTCTGGATGAGACAGACTCAGGGCTCGACATTGATGCCCTGCAGGTGGTTTCCAAGGGCGTAAACGCCCTGCGCGCCGAAGACCGTGCCATTCTGATGGTGACTCACTACCAGCGTCTGCTGAACCACATCGTGCCAGACCATGTTCATGTACTGGCCGGTGGCAGGATCGTCAAATCCGGGGGTCGCGAGCTGGCCCTCGAGCTCGAAGAGCGTGGCTACGGCTGGCTCGGCGTGAAAGACGAAGAAGCCACCCCCAGTGCAGCCAGCTAAGGAGGCCGTGGAATGAAACCAGCACCAACCATTTCCAGCGCCTTCCTTGAGCCGGGCGGGCATTCGCTGCCCGAGCCGTTGCTTGAACTGCGCAAACAGCGGGGCACGGCACTGGTGGATATGCCATTGCCCACCCGCAAAACCGAGAACTGGAAATACTCCAGCCGGCACCTGAAGCTGACCGACGAACTGGCCACCACCCTGCCCGCAACCGGCAAGGACGGCTGCAGCTTGTCGATTCCCGGTTATCGCGTGGTGTTCCACAACGGCGTGATGATTCCGGAGGCCTCGGACTTTCCGGACCTGGATGGCATCCGCATTCAACGCTTCGCCGATCTGGACGATGACGAGGCCGCGGCCCTGGCCGAACGCCTGGACAACACGCTGGACACCCGTGCCGTACAGATGGCGCGACTGAACTCCGCTCGCTTTGAAGACGGCCTGTACATCCAGCTGGACAAGGAAGCGGTTCTCGATCAGCCGCTGTTCATCGTGCACGAAGTGACCGGCACAGCTTCCGGCTCGGCGTACCCGCGCATTTATGTGGATGCCGCGCGTCACAGCCAGATTACGGTGGTAGAGGAATACCTCTCCAGTGGCGAGGAGCCGGTCATGGTGGATACCGTCACCGAGTTTGTACTGGCAGATGGAGCCCAGGTCACGAATGTGCGGCTGGTAATGGAAGGCGAAAATGTACAGCACATCGGGGCTACCGGTGTTCGCCAGGCCGCCAATTCCCGCTTCGAGAGCCACTGCGTGGGCTTCGGTGGGCCACTGCGTCGCCATGACCTGCAGGTTCGGCTGGAAGGCGAAGGCGGTGAGTGCAAGCTGAACGGCGTGGTTGTCACCCAGGGCAAGCAGCACTACGACAACCATACCTCTATTGAACACGTGGCCGCCCACTGCGACAGCGAGGAAACCTATCGCAATATCGCTGCAGACGAGTCCCACGCGGTGTTCAATGGCCGCATCCATATCCACGAGGATGCCCAGAAGTCCAACGCGAACATGAACAACAAGAACCTGTTGCTCTCCACCGGCGCCGAAATCGACACCAAGCCCGAGTTGGAGATTTACGCGGACGACGTCAAATGCGCCCATGGTGCCACCATCGGCCAGCTCGACAGGATTTCCCTGTTCTATCTGGTATCCCGCGGCATCGGTCGCCGTGAGGCCAATACCCTTTTGACAATGGCCTTTATTAACGAACTTGTTGAACAGATTCCGGTTCAGGCGGTCAAAGACGCTGCCCAGCTCCGGCTGAATGAATTTTTCGATCAGACGTTTCAGGAGGCCTGACCGGTTATGACAGACCTTTCCATGGCCAAAAAGGCGGGCACTGCGGCGTTCGACGTCGAGGCCATTCGCCGGGACTTTCCGATTCTTGATCAGCAGATCAACGGCAAGCCCCTCGTGTATCTGGACAACGGCGCTTCGTCACAGAAGCCCATCGCCGTGCTGGACGCCATGGATCGCTATTACCGGGAAATGCATTCCAACGTCCATCGGGGCGCCCACACGCTTGGCGACCGCGCCACCAGCGCCTTCGAGGGCGCCCGGGAGAAGGTTCGCGCGTTCCTGAACGCTGACAGCACCCGCGAGATTATCTGGACCCGTGGCACCACCGAGGCCATCAACGTGGTGGCCAATGGCCTGGCCGGCCGCCTCAAGCCTGGTGACGAAATTCTCGTCAGCCATATGGAACATCACGCCAACATCGTGCCCTGGCAGATGGTGGCCGAGCGCACGGGCGCGAAGGTGGTTCCCATCCAGATCACTCCACAGGGTGAATTGGATCCGGACTCGTTCAATAGTTTGCTGGGCGACCGCACCCGGGTACTGGCACTGACGCACGTGTCCAACGTCCTGGGCACGGTGAACCCGATTGCACCGCTGATTGAGCAGGCCAAGGCTCACGGCGTGATCACCGTTATCGATGGCGCACAGGCGGTGCCGCACTTCCAGCCGGACGTACAGGCTCTGGGCTGTGATTTCTACGTGTTCTCGTCCCACAAGCTGTTCGGCCCGACGGGCGTTGGCGTGCTGTACGGCAAGGCCCAGTTGCTGGAAGAAATGCCCCCGTTCCAGGGTGGCGGTGAAATGATTGAGCGGGTGTCGTTCGAGCGCACCACCTGGAACGTGCTGCCTTACAAGTTCGAGGCCGGCACACCGCCGGTTGCCGAGGCCATCGGCCTGGGCGCGGCCATTGATTATCTGGGCGACCTGGATCGCAATGGCATGGAAGCGGCGGAAAACGCGCTTCTCACCCGTGCCAACGAACTGGTCGAGTCGGTCCCGGGTATGGAAATCATCGGTACGGCCAGCCAAAAGGTGCCAGTCATGTCCTTTAAAATCGCCGGCCTGCACCCCAGTGATATAGGAACACTGCTGGATCAGCAGGGCATCGCGATTCGCACTGGCCACCACTGCGCCATGCCGCTGATGGACTTTTACGGGGTTCCCGGTACAGCCCGGGCATCCTTTGCGTTTTACAATACGCTGGAGGAAGTGGAACAATTATTCACTGCCCTGCAGAAAATCCAGCGTCTGTTTGCCTGATGGAGGTGGAAATATGACAGCCGAAGTCTTCACACCAACCGTGGCGGTCACCATGACCCCGACAGCGGTGAAACACGTACGCAAACAACTGGACAAGAAGCCTGAGGCGAAAGGTATCCGCCTGGCGATCAAGAAAAGCGGCTGTTCCGGCTTCAAGTATGAAACCCAGTGGGTGGAAGAAGCCGCAGCGGACGACAAGGTGTTTCACATCGACGGTGTGGACGTCTTTGTAAAGGAAGAGCACCTGCCTCTGGTGAACGGCATTGAAATTGATTTCGTGACCGAAGGGGTGAACTCCCTGTTCCAGTTCCGGAATCCGAATGCGACGGCAGAGTGCGGTTGTGGCGAGAGCTTTACAGTCGCCTGAACCCGACAAACCAGATAGCGAATACGAGGCCCATTAAGGCATGCAAGAACGGGAAGTGGTCCTGACCAAACGCGAAGTAGAGGCGCGCCTGGTGCCCGCCGGAACCGAAATCATGATTCCGTCGGACACCTTCGTCACCATCACACAGTCACTGGGTGGTAGCTTCACCGTGGCCGTGAACGGCAACCTCGCTCGTATTGAAGGCCACAATGCCGATGCCCTGGGCAAGAAACCCCTTGAAAGCAGCTTCGACACCCCTGAAGACGGTACGGTGAACGAAAACCAGGTGTGGGAAGCGATGCGCAACTGCTACGACCCGGAAATTCCGGTCAACGTGGTGGAGCTGGGCCTGATCTACGAGTGTGAAATACAGAATGGCACGGAAGACGGCAACCATGTGTACGTCAAGATGACACTCACGGCCGCCGGCTGCGGCATGGGCCCGGTGATCACTGAAGACGTCAAGACCAAGCTTGAGCATGTACCCAATGTGGACAAGGTGACCGTCGAACTGACCTTCGATCCACCCTGGAACAATGACATGCTCACCGACGAAGCCAAGCTTGAATTGGGGATGCTGTAATGACTGCCGCTGAACAGGAGTTTTTGAACAATCCGCTCGGGAAAGACACCACCCTCGAAGACGTCCTCGATGGCTTTGAATTCCTGGACGACTGGGAAGAGCGTTACGCGTTCATTATCGACCTTGGCAAGCAGCTACCGGCATTTCCGGACGACGAGCGCAGGGAAGAGAATTACGTTCACGGCTGTCAGAGCCAGGTGTGGCTGATCCATCATTACGATGAGCAAAGTGGCAAGCTGTACCTGCTGATTGACTCTGACGCCATCATCGTTCGCGGCCTTGCCGCCATTATCCTGGTGGCCCTGAATGGCAAGTCTCCCAGGGACCTGCTGGCCACGGACATCGACGAGCTGTTCGAACAACTGGATCTGTTCCGCCACATCTCGCCCACACGGGGCAACGGCCTGAGAGCCATGGTTGGCAAAATCCGGGATGTGGCTGCGGAAACCGCCGCAGCGTGATTGAGCAGCCCTACCAGACGATAGCCACGTCATCCCGCTGTATATTAATCAGCCCGCCAAAGACAGGAATGCTGCCGTTACTGAAATCCGGGTGAACGTTGTTCACTGTCATGGTGGCGCGGCTGTCCACCAGTTCCGGGGTCGCCCCGGGTGAATCGAAGAAACTGGCACTGCGATAGAGTTTCAGCTCATCCCCCGGGCGCAAGCCTGCCGTGGCTCCGGAATCGAGCGTGACCTTGTTACCGTCGACTCTCGTCACCCGCGTGATGAATGGCTGACAAGCAAGCGCATCATTGACCGCGGACACCATGTTGTTCATCAATCCCGCAACAGCCTGTCCGTACTCGGTTTCCCGGAAACCCGCCGACCCGAACCCATCAGAAGACCCCGGCCCAGCATTCCAACGTGCCTCCGCCGAAAACCGCTCCTGATAGACAGGTGCGCCGCTGAAGCCGTCATAAACCATCATGTCCACCACAAACCGCCGGTTCTGGTTCGCCGCACCAATGCCCCGTTGCAGGCGGTCGATAACAGAACTTCCCCAGGCGTCCGGGTCAGACACGCCAACATCACGGATGACACCGGTAACCACAAACTGCACCCCAAGCTCGCGAGCCACCTGGATCACGTTGCTCAATCGATTGTTGAATTTCTGGTGCGTTGGGGCATTAAGCAGGTCATCAAACAGGCGCTGGGTGGTCGCACCAAAAACCTGGAGTTGGCCACCACTCTGTAGATCTGCCTGCAACAATTGCGGCAAGACTTCGCCGGCATCCCCTATGCGCCCTATCCGGGCCTGATCCGGATACACCATGGGGAAACCGGTCACGGCCACGCGCTTTCTCAACTCTGCGGCATCGCCGGCCTGGCACTGGCCGCCGGCCGACATGTCGGCGCGAACCGTGACACGTAACAGATTGCCCCGCCGGTACTCGTCCACCACTTCAACGGACTTTGCCCGCGCTGACGAGGCAACCTGTAGGCGGGATTCCGTCACCACACCGTTTTCCATGGTGTCGCGGCTACTGATCCTGGCTTCGTACTGCAGGGAAACATCCCTTAACGCCGCCTTCTTAGCCTCCTGCCGTGCGCTGTCGACGTCATCGTTGTAAATGGTGGCGTGGCCGACGCCCTCCAGCACCACTGCCTGGGCACCGCCACACGCAATTACCAACAGTGCTGTGACAACGGAAATAGCCAGCTTCATGGGAAATCGTTCTCTTATTCGAGGTAGTAGAGGGAATCAACGCCCCGGCTCTGGAAATCTCCGGTGCTGTCATTGCCTCTGGGCATCGGAATTGGGCACAGGTCCTGCACTTCCCGATCGGTTACGCGGGAAACACAGGCACGGAACCTGGGCTCCAGCTTGAGTTCCATAACGGTTTCCACCACGCCGTCACTGTGTTCATTCACGGCAACCATTTTGGCGCCACGGATGTAGCTATCAACGTAGGTGCGGAACATATCGTTCTGCAATACGAAATCGTTAACCGTTGAGCTGCCGTAGATCACGGTGCCATAAACCCGCTCCGCCAGGTTGCGATAGGCATCCAACTGGGACGCACGCCGGGCAAGCAGGCGCTTGCGCGTGTTCAGGCGATCTTTCGACACTTCCTCATAGGTCCCGAAGCCGCTAACTCGCACGGTAATCGGGTCCAGTTCGGTCTGCTGCCCGTCGGCACCGGCGTTCCGGTGCTGGCCCACGGGGGCGCAGCCGATCATTGTCACCATCAGCGCAGGTATCAGTATCCACCGCAGGGTCATGTTGGTTCTCCGAAAAAACATCTGTTCACTGCCCTTATGAAAAATTCACGCCAACCTTTGTAACCGACTGAATTCCATAATTTCATGTCCCACCGGGCCCGCCACACAGAAACCAGGCGGCAAAAAACTACCGCTATTTACAGTAAAAAAACAAACCGTTACCGCATCACCGGTGAGTCACGGCGGCAACTGGATTAACCTGAACTGCATGTCACTTTTAACTTAGCATCATCGCTTCATCAGGACTCATCATGACCCCAACCCGTCTGACCAAGCTATCACTGGCCATCGGCCTTTCCATCGCCACCACCTCCGCCATCGCGAGCCCGCAGGCGTTCATGTCGTCACGCTCCTTTGCCATGGGCGGCACCGGTGTCGCCGTCGCCCATCCGGCTGCGGCGGGCGCCACCAATCCGGCGATGATGGCTGCGGACCACCATGAATGGTCCAACGATTTTGGTCTGATGCTGCCCTCCGTCAACGCCCGCTTTGCGGACGAAGAGGAAACCGTTGACCAGATCGACGATATTCAGGACACGATTGATCGCTTCCAGGAACTGGACAAGACGTCCAACCCGGACGATGCCCGCCAAGCCGCCGGCGACCTGAGACGTCAGCTCAACGACTTTGACCGCGACACCGTGCGGATTGACGGCGGCCTGGGCGTCGCCCTGGCCGTGCCCACGGAGTCTTTTGCCGTCGGCTTTTTCACCAACGGCAACATCCGCGCCACCGTCCGCGGGGAGTTTGACGAGGACGACGAGCAGTTTCTGGCCGACCTGGAAACCGCAAGCACCGTCGACCTGATTGCCGCCGATCTCGACCGTGACCTGGAGTCCCGCGGCCGCATCCTGGCCTCCGCTGTCGCCGAAGTAGGCCTTTCCATCGCCACTTCCATAGAGCTTCAGGACAGCTCACGGCTGCAACTCGGCGTATCGCCAAAATACGTTCAACTGCGCACCTTCCAATACACCGAAACCGTCTCCGGGTTTGAAGACGACGAGTTCGACAGCGACGAATACCAGACCGACAAGAGCGGGTTCAACCTGGACGTGGGCGCCGCCTACGCTTTCGGATCCCGCAACCAGTGGAATGCCGGCATTGCGGTCAAGAACCTGATCCCCATGGAGCTGGACTCTGCAGCCAGCCGCCCCGACGAGGAAAAGCGCACTCTGGAACTTGACCCGATGGTAACCGCGGGCATCGCCCATAAAGGCGACTTCCACGTGCTGACCGCAGAAGTGGACCTGACGGAAAAGAAAGCCTTCGGCTATGAGGATGACACCCAGTGGGTTGCCCTCGGCGCGGAATTCGACGCTTTCCGCTACGCCCAACTTCGCTTCGGCGTGCGCCAGAACCTGGCCAGCAATGACGACAACGATGGCATCGAGGAAGACACCCAGTTTACGGCCGGTATCGGCCTGTCGCCCTTCGGTGCCCGCCTCGATATCGGCGGCCTGATCAGCGATGCCGATCTGGGCGCGGCGATTGAGCTCGGTGCTGCATTCTGAGCCTGTTGTATAGAAGCAGTCCACCAAGCCCGGTTTGATACCGGGCTTTTTTGTGGCCAACCGGTTTGCCTGTGGCCCGCCTTGCCGGGATAATCCCTAGAGCAACATCCCTCAAGGAGCAGAACCCGATCCATGAAAACCTATCTGGTGGGCGGAGCCGTCCGTGATGAACTTCTTGGTCTGCCGGTCAAAGACCGGGACTGGGTGGTCACCGGTGCAACGCCGGAAGACATGTTGCGACAGGGCTTCAAGCAGGTAGGCGCGGATTTTCCGGTATTCCTTCACCCAGACACGCGGGAGGAATACGCATTAGCACGAACGGAACGAAAGCAGGGACGAGGCTACCACGGGTTTGCCGTGTACAGCGCCCCGGACGTGCCCCTTGAGGACGATCTGAAGCGCCGTGACCTGACCATCAACGCCATGGCAAAGTCCACCGCAGGTGAAATTGTCGACCCCTTCCACGGCCGCCAGGACCTGCAGGATCACAAACTACGCCACGTTTCCGAGGCCTTCGCCGAGGACCCGCTGCGCATACTGCGCACTGCACGCTTTGCTGCCCGCCTGCAGCCCCAGGGATTCACCATTGCCGAACCCACCATGGCGCTGATGCGGCAGATGGTGGACCAGGGAGAGGTCGGCGACCTGGTGCCGGAGCGGGTATGGCAGGAAATCCAGCGAGCGTTGCATGAGCAGGAACCCGGCACCTTCTTCGAGGTCCTGCATGAATGCGGCGCACTGGCCATCCTTATACCGGAGCTTGAGCCACTCAAGGCGTTTTCAGGCGCCATCGGCGCCTTGCGCCGTGCCCACGAAAGCAGCGACGACACCAGTGTCCGCTTCGCCGCGCTGCTTTCCCCCCTGGCGCCAGCCGAAGCCCGGAATCGAGCCAGGGCACTGAAAGCCCCCAACGACTGCCAGGATCTCACCCGCCTCATCACCGACGTGATACCAAAGATTCACACTATGACGTCTCACGACGCCGACCTGTTGCTGGACATGCTGGATGGAGCAGACGTGTGGCGTCGGGCAGACCGATTTTCCGGCCTGTTGGTTGCTCTGAAATGCGCGCTGCCGGAGACAGAGCGGCACAAGGTGGATTGGCTGGAATCCGCGCAACACGCCGCCACCGGGGTGCAGGCGAAAACCCTGATGGAACAGGGGTTTCGTGGAAAAGAACTGGGTGAAGCAATCCGCAAAGAGCGGTTGCGGCGTATCCTCGCATTTCTCAACAAAGAGTAGACACGCGATGGCATCCTCAACACCTGTAGTGCTCATTACCGGCGCAGCGCATCGGCTTGGCGCCCATACCGCCAGACATCTCCACCAACGCGGCTGGAACCTGGTCATTCATTACCGTTCGCGGGAGGCGGACGCGGATGCCCTTCGTGACGAGCTCAACAGCATCCGACAGAAATCGGCGGTTGTCATCCAGGCCGATCTTGCCGCCCCGGATCAGACAGAACTGCTGGCCCGCAAGGCAATTTCCACCTGGGGTCGGCTTGATGGCCTGGTGAACAACGCCTCGGTGTTCTACCCGAACCCTACACAGGACGCCAGCGCAGGTGACTGGGACGCGATCATGAACACCAACCTGCGGGCGCCTTTTTTTCTCGGCCAGGCCTGCCTCTCTGCCTTGAAACAGTCACAGGGCGCCATCGTGAATCTTATCGATATCTACAGCCAACGACCGCTGGCCGACCATCCGCTTTACTGCGCCAGCAAGTCCGGGCTCGCTTCACTGACCCAGTCGTGGGCGAAGGACCTGGCACCGGAGGTACGTGTAAATGGGGTTTCACCGGGCGCGATCCTCTGGCCAGAGGGTGATGCGGCGATCGACGAAGGTTACCAGCAGAGTATACTGGCCAAAACGCCCCTGGCCCGTACCGGCAAGCCGGAGGACATTGCTGGCGCCATCGCCTTCCTGCTGTGCGACGCCCCGTTTGTCACCGGCCAGATCCTCGCGGTGGATGGCGGACGCAGCCTCAATATGTAAGATCCCTCAATATTTAAGACCATCGCAGCTGCCTGCTTTGGCCCACTCTCGCTTTCCGATACAATGAAGCCAGCTTTTAAAATCTGCGTGCAAACCGGAGAGACTCCATGCGTGATGTAGTTATCGTAGCCGCCAAACGTACCGCCGTCGGCAGCTTCGGCGGCGGGCTGTCCAGCCTGAGTGCCGATAAGCTGGGCAGCGCCGTTATCAAAGCCCTGCTTGAAGAAACCGGTGTTGCTGCCGATCAGGTCAACGAAGTGGTCCTTGGCCAGGTTCTGACGGCCGGTTGCGGACAGAATCCGGCACGCCAGGCGTCCATCAACGCCGGCATCCCCGCCTCTGTACCGGCAATGACGATCAACAAGGTATGTGGCTCGGGACTGAAGGCGGTGCACATGGCGGTCCAGGCCATTCGCTGCGGCGATGCCGAGCTGATGATTGCCGGTGGTCAGGAGAGCATGAGCCAGGCTCCCCACGTGCTGCCCAACAGCCGCAACGGCCAGCGCATGGGTAACTGGAACATGGTGGACACCATGATTTCCGATGGCCTTTGGGACGCCTTTAACGACTACCACATGGGCGTCACCGCAGAAAACATCGTGGAGAAGTACGGCATCACCCGTGAAGAACAGGATGAGTTTGCTGCCGCGTCCCAACAGAAGGCGGCCGCCGCGATCGACGCGGGCTACTTCGAAAGCCAGATTGTTCCCATCACTATTCCTCAGCGCAAGGGCGATCCACTGATCGTCAACACGGACGAGAACCCGCGCGCTGGCGTAACCGCGGACAGCCTGGGCAAGCTTCGTGGCGCGTTCAAAAAGGATGGAACCGTCACCGCCGGCAATGCGTCTTCCCTTAACGACGGCGCGGCGGCCGTCATCGTGTGCAGCGCCGACAAGGCCAAGGAACTTGGGCTTGAGCCTCTGGCCACGATCAGGGCTCATGCCAATGCCGGTGTCGACCCGGCCATTATGGGCACCGGCCCGATCCCGGCAAGCCAACGCTGCCTGAAACTGGCCGGTTGGTCGGTGGACGATCTGGATCTGGTGGAAGCGAACGAAGCCTTCGCCGCCCAGGCCATTTCCGTTAATCGGGACTTGGGATGGGATACCGCGAAGGTCAATGTGAACGGTGGTGCCATCGCACTGGGCCATCCAATCGGGGCTTCCGGTTGCCGGATTCTGGTCAGCCTGCTGCACGAGATGGCTCGCCGGGATGCAAAGAAGGGTCTTGCCACCCTGTGCATTGGCGGCGGCATGGGTGTTGCCCTCGCCGTGGAGCGTTGATCACAGGATGTTGAACGTGGTGCTGTTCGAGCCGGAGATACCGCCGAATACCGGCAATATCATCCGGCTTTGCGCCAACACCGGCTGCCGGCTGCATCTGATTGAACCCCTGGGTTTTACCCTGGAGGACAAGCAGATGCGCAGGGCGGGCCTGGACTACAGTGAGTACGCAACGGTAACGGTACACTCCGACTACCAGGCCTTTTTGGAGAGTGAGCAACCTTCAAGGCTTTTCGGGCTGACCACCAAAGGTAGCCGCGGCTATCATGATGTCGAATACCAGAACGGTGACTATCTGATGTTCGGCCCCGAAACTCGCGGGCTGCCACAGGACGTCCGAGAGGCGATGCCGGAGCACCATCGCCTGAGAGTGCCCATGCGACCGGAAAGTCGCAGCCTTAACCTATCCAACACGGTAGCACTGGTGGTTTATGAAGCGTGGAGGCAGTTTGGATTTGAAGGGTCGCAGTAACCCTCGCCAGAGCGGATGGCCCGTTTTTGCCGTTTTGCTCATGCTGACCACCAGCAACGCCTGGTCCAATAACAATACGCTGGCTACCCGTGTTATCACCACGCCCTCGACAACGTCAGAAGTGTCTGTGGTCCTTGGCAAACAGATCATCAGAAAGCTCTATGACAGCTGCGGGCTGGACATAAGATATCTGGATGTCCCGGCTGCACGGGCCGTGCTTATGGCGGAGAAAGGCCAGTCAGACGGCGAGCTTGCCCGAATCCCGATGGCCGTCAACGACAATGCCCCGCTGCTACCGCTGACGACGCCCATCCAGGAGGCGCGCCTGGTTTCGGTGGTTCTCAACGGCAAGGCCGGCGATTCAAAGGCCTCTTTGAAGGGAAAACGGATTGGTTTCCTCAATGGCTATCGAATGATTGCGCGGGTGCTGCCCGAGGATGTGACACAGGTTGCCACCAGTGACACCTTTCAATTGATCGATCTGCTGGAACGAGGCCGTATCGACGTGGCACTGACCCTGGAGTGGGATGCCCTGGCGGCCAAACGCAAGAACCCAAACCTGTCCATTGGCGAGCCACTGCTGCAAGCCCCCCTCTATCACTGGGTTCATGAATCCCGAAAAGACGATATCCCTTGCCTGTCCCGGGCGCTGGAGTCCATGAAGGCATCCGGCGAGATCGACCAGATAATCAGTGACGGTATCGGGCAGGAAATCGCCCAATAAAAAACCCCACGAACCTGAACCGTTGGCGGGGTTTTTCTGACGCTTGTGACGAGAGCGTATCAGTGAGTCTGCTCTTCCTTCGCTTCCCCTGACGCCTCTTCCTGCTTGCGCTTCAATGCCTGTGCGTAGATGGCATCAAAGTTAACCGGTGCCAGCATCAGCGCCGGGAAGCTACCCCGACCGACCACGCCGTCAATGGCTTCCCGAGCGTAGGGGAACAGGATGTTGGGGCAATAGGCACCCAGCATCTGGCCAAGCTGCGGGCCTTCAATACCTTTCACCAGGAAAACGCCCGCCTGCTGAATCTCGACGATGTAAGCCACTTTTTCATCGACTTTCGCGGTCACAGTCAGAGACAGGACCACTTCGTACTGGTTATCGCTGATCTTGTTGTGGGAGGTGTTCAGATCCAGATTAACCTGAGGTTTCCACTGGTCCTGAAAAACCGTCGGGGAATTCGGCGACTCGAACGACAGATCCTTCACATAGATACGCTGGAGCGCGAACTGTGGTTGATTCTGGTTTTCGTTGCCTGCTGCGGCCTGCTCATTTTCAGCCATGTTCTATCCTTTCATTCTCGATAAGGGGCAACCAGGGCCCGTTGTTATGTCAGTGCTGCCGGAACAGTGTAATGCCTGGCTCCGCCGGCCGATGTGAAACAGTGCGACAGTTTACCGTTCAGTTCAAGGCCTGGCAGGGCCGTTACTTCTTCACCAACGGCAGATTGCTGCCTTTCCAGTCCGCAACGCCACCGTTGAGGCGAACCACATTGGCGTAGCCTTCCGCATTCAACTGCTTGACCGCCATGGCGGAATGCTGACCCATCTTGTCAGCCACAATAATCTGCTTGTCCTTGAACTTCTTCAGTTCCGACGCACGACTTTTGATACTATTAAGGGGAATATTGATTGAACCGGTTATCCGGCCCTCGTTAAAATCCTTGCGATCACGGATATCGACGACGACAGCTTCGTCGCGGTTAATCAGATTCACGGCTCCCTGCGCAGAGATTTTCTTGCCGCCACGGCGAGACTCGAGCACCAATATGGCCAGCAGGAAAGCGACAAACAGAGATACCAGAATGTAATGGTTAACCGCGAACTCGAACACCCTTTCCATGAAAACACCTTGCTGAATAGTTTGTGGCGGGATTATACACACCCTTCCCCAAGGACAGAAGGTGACCAGGCCGAAGGTGACGCCACTGGCCGGAGGGTGCGAAAATGTTTAGAATCAATGTTCGTTTTAGTAAATTTACCAAACTACCATCGGACTAAGTGATGACTGCCACGCGTAAGCCTACCGCACTGATCATTCTTGATGGCTGGGGCCACCGTGACCCGGCTGAAGACAACGCCATCAGCAACGCCAACACCCCGTGTTGGGATAAGCTCTGGGAAAATCAGCCGAAAACACTCATCAACACCTCCGGCATGTTTGTCGGCCTGCCCCAGGGACAGATGGGTAATTCCGAGGTTGGGCACATGAACCTGGGCGCTGGCCGGGTGGTTTATCAGAGCCTGACACGCATCGACAAAGATGTAGAAGAAGGTAGTTTTACGGAAAATTCCGTACTTTGCGCCGCCATTGATAAAGCCGTCAGCAGCAACCGTGCTGTGCACCTGATGGGCCTGCTTTCCCCCGGCGGCGTTCACAGCCATGAAGACCACGTACTGGCGGCCGCTGAGATGGCAGCCAAGCGCGGCGCGAAGGAAGTCTATATCCACGCCTTCCTCGATGGCCGCGACATGCCTCCCCGCAGTGCAAAAGCGTCACTGGAAAAAGCCGCCACCAAACTCAAGCACCTGGGCGTGGGCCGGGTGGCCTCCATTGTTGGCCGCTACTACGCCATGGACCGAGACAATCGCTGGGACCGTGTGGAAGAAGCCTACAACGTTATGACCCTGGGCGAAGCAGAGTTCACCTCAGCTGATCCGGTGTCCGCGCTGGAGCAAGCCTACGAGCGCGGCGAGAACGACGAGTTTGTAAAAGCCACCCGTATCATGGCCAGCGGCGATAACGAAGGCACCATCAACGACGGTGACACCGTTATATTCATGAACTTCCGCGCCGATCGCGCCCGCGAGATGACACGCTGCTTCGTGGAAAAGGACTTCGACGGTTTTGAGCGTCGCAAGCATCCGGAACTGGCTGACTTCGTCATGCTGACCGAGTACGCAGCCGACATTAACACTTCCTGCGCTTATCCCCCGGAGCAGTTGACCAATGGCCTGGGCGAGTATGTGGCCAGCCTCGGCAAAACCCAGCTGCGGATTTCCGAAACCGAGAAGTACGCACACGTTACCTTCTTCTTTAACGGCGGTCTCGAAACACCGTTTGAAGGTGAGGACCGAATCCTGGTTCCTTCGCCCAAAGTGGCGACTTACGATCTGCAACCGGAAATGAGTGCGCCCGAGGTCACTGACAAGCTGGTCGAGGCGATCAAGAGCGGGAAATACGACCTGGTTGTTTGTAACTATGCCAATGGCGACATGGTGGGCCACACCGGCAAGCTGGATGCCGCCATCAAGGCCGCGGAATGCATCGATCAGTGTGTAGCCCGTATTACCGAAGCCTTGCAGGAAGTGGGCGGTGAAGCATTGATCACCGCTGACCACGGCAACTGCGAACAGATGACCGACCCCAATTCCGGCCAGGTACACACGGCCCACACGATCGGCCCCGTACCGCTTATCTACGTTGGCCCACGCAAGGTCAACCTCAGGGACGACGGTAGCCTCAGCGACGTGGCACCCACCCTGCTGAGCTTGATGAACCTCGAACAACCGGCTGAAATGACCGGGCACAGCCTGGTGGAGATCGGTTGAGTCTGCGTCTTTGGCTGGCGGTGACGATGCTTGCAGTCGTCACGCCAGCACTGGCGGAGCAACAGGTCACACCTGGCCAGATAGAAGATCTCAAGGAAGAGATTGCCGATATTGATGAGTGGCTTGCCGACGCCGAGGAAGACCGTTCCTCGCTGGAGCAACAGCTCTCCGGGCTCGAACAGGAAATAGGCCGGCTCACCCGCGAACGCCGGGAGCTCCGCCAGCAGGCACGGGAACAGCAACAGCGCCTGACCAAGCTCGGCAAGGAAGAGACCGAACTCACCCGCGTGCTGGAAAGCCAGCGCGACAGCCTGAAGAAACAGATCCGCGCCGCCTGGATGGAAGGCGACGCACCCGCCGTCAAAGTCCTGCTCAACGAGATTGACCCGGACAAGATCGCCCGCACGATGACCTACTACGAGTACCTCAGCCGGGACACCATTGACCGCCTCGAGGCGTTCGCTGCCAATCTCCGCCAATTGAAAGAAACGCAAAAGCAGGTCAAGGCCGGGCGGATGCGGCTGGCAGAACTGGAAGAGAATGTCGCCGACCGCCAACAAAAGCTGAGCAGCAGCAAAAAGGAACGGGAACAGACCCTGGCGGCCCTGAAAACCGACATCAGCAATCGGCTGAGCGAACGCGAGGAACTGGAAGAGGATCGCAAGCGCCTGGAAAAACTGCTGCGGGAGGTCGAAGAGGCCATCGCCAACATCCCCACGCCCAATGAGTCAGATCCGTTCGGATCACTCAAGAACAAACTGCCGTGGCCGGCGGAAGGCAAAGTCGTCCGCAACTTCGGAGACAGTTACGCCAGCGGAAAACTCAAGCACAACGGACTGCTGATCAACACCGCCGAGGAAGGCGACGTAAAAGCCGTTCACTATGGCCGCGTTGTTTTCGCCAACTGGCTACGCGGGTTTGGCCTGATCACCATCCTCGACCACGGCGACGGCTACATGACGCTCTACGGCCACAGCAGTAGCCTGTTCACCAGCCCCGGAGACTGGGTTGAAGCGGGCGAGGCAATTGCCCAGGCTGGCCGAACCGGCGGGACCAATGACCCCGCGGTGTATTTCGAGGTCCGCCACAATGGAAAACCGGACAATCCCCGACGCTGGCTCGGCAACCGATGAACTGGTTCACGCTACCCCAAAGGCTGACAAATCAGCCCGGTAACGCCATACTGTCCAGCAATACTTGGGAACAACCAGTCATCGGATTAACACAGGACATGTGAATGAGACGGGTAAGAAGTCTACACCACGCCAGCACACGCGCACTCGCCCTTGCCACCTGCTTAACCGTTCTGCCCGGCCTTATTCATGCCCAGGAAGCCGATGAAGAAACCCGACGCCTGCTGGAAGGCATCCAGCACGGTGAGCAGGTGGAAATACAGCTGCCCGATCCGGAAGAACAGCTACCACTGGACGACCTTCGCAAATTCGCCGAAGTGTTTGGCCGAATCAAGGACGCCTATGTGGAAGAGGTGGACGACCGACAGCTCCTCGAAAGCGCGATCAAAGGCATGTTGTCTGACCTGGACCCGCACTCCACCTATCTGGCCCCGAAAGACTACGAACAGCTCGAAGAGAGCACCTCCGGCGAGTTTGGCGGCCTGGGCATCGAAGTGGGCATGGAAGATGGCTTCGTAAAAGTTATCTCCCCCATCGATGACACCCCTGCTCAGAAGGCCGGCGTACAGGCGGGTGACCTGATCATCAAGCTGGGTGACCAGCCGGTGAAAGGCATGTCGCTGGAAGAAGCCGTTAAACTGATGCGCGGCAAGCCCGGAACCGTCCTCACCCTGACCATCATACGCGAGGGAGAATCAGCGCCGATCGAGATTGATGTGGAACGTGACATCATCAAGGTCACCAGCATCAAATCCCGCATCATCGAGAACGGCTATGGCTACGTTCGCATAACCCAGTTCCAGGCGGATACCGGCACCCAGTTCACCAAGGCACTGGAAGCCCTGGAGAAAGAACATGGCAGCGACCTGGACGGCCTGGTGATCGACCTGCGCAACAACCCCGGTGGCATTCTCCAGGCGGCGGTTGAAGCAGCGGATGCCCTGCTGGATAGCGGCTTGATCGTCTACACGGAAGGCCGCATCCAGAGCTCGCGCCTGCGCTTCAACGCCAAACCCGGAGATGTGATGCCGGATACGCCCATTGTCGTTCTGATTAACGGCGGTTCCGCCTCTGCATCCGAGATTCTTGCGGGCGCGCTTCAGGATCACCAGCGTGCCGTGGTCATGGGCACCCAGTCGTTCGGCAAAGGCAGCGTGCAAACCGTCATCCCCCTGGATGAGACTCACGCCATCAAGATGACCACCGCCCGCTATTACACCCCGGATGGGCGCTCCATCCAGGCCAAGGGGATCAAACCGGATATTGAAGTGAAGCCGGCGCAACTGACGGAGCTCGACAGTCAGCCGTTCTTTACCGAGGCGGATCTCAGCGGCCACCTTGAGGGGCAGGATGAGGGGAAGCAGGAAGAACCGCAAAAGCAGGAGGACGCACAAAGCACGTCGCCGGCGAACAAGGACTTCCAGCTACGCTCTGCACTGAACCTGCTGAAAGGCATGGGCATTCTCAACAAGCGTAACAAGCCGACACAGGAAAGCGCGGATTGAAAGTTCTAGCAACACTGATTGCCGCCCTTTTGGCCACCTCCCCGGTTGTTGCCGGGGAGCACGAGGGGCAACTCCCGCCCACTATTGCCATCATCATCGATGACATGGGACATAACCTGGTGGAGGGTGAGCGACTGATCGCCCTGGATCAGCCCATCACCCTGGCTTTTCTGCCCTACCGCAGATACACCACCAGACTGGCGGAGTTGGCGCACCAGAAGCACAAGGAAATCATGCTGCATGCGCCAATGGCCAATACCCGTAACATCGGCCTTGGGCCCGGCGGCCTGAACCCGGACATGGACCAGAACAGCCTGGCCACTACCTTGCGGCGAGCGCTTCAGTCCATTCCCCATGTGCAGGGCGTGAACAACCATATGGGCAGCCTGCTAACTCAACAACTTCAGCCGATGGACTGGGTGATGTCTGAACTCGATCACTACCCGGTCTACTTCGTGGACAGCCGCACCATCGCTTCCTCCATTGCGGGCGAAGTCGCAGCCGCTTACCGCATACCCACCCTCACCCGCGACGTGTTCCTGGATCACGAGCAAACCGAGGAATTCGTGAATCAGCAGTTCGAGCTTCTTATCAAGCGGGCAAAGGAAAACGGCAGCGCCATCGGCATTGGCCATCCTCACAAGGTAACGGTGGACTATCTGGAGAAACGTCTGCCAGAGCTGGACGAGCAGGGAATTGCCGTAGCGACCGTCAGCGGCGTATGGGCGATGAGGAATGGCAACCGGCCAATGTTTGCGGAAGGGGAAAAGCGGGCGATTCGGCCCGCGCTGGCGAAGCAGGAATGAGGCCCGGCCTCAATCCCGCACCACAATCCCCTGGGCCTTCATGAATGCCTTTGCTTCGGGAATCGTATGCTGACCGAAGTGAAAGATGGACGCCGCCAGTACGGCATCCGCGCGACCTTCGGTCACACCGTCTGCCAGATGCTGAAGCTCGCCCACACCCCCTGAAGCAATGACCGGCACTGATACAGCGTCGCTGATGGCGCGGGTCAGCCCCAGGTCGAATCCGATTTTGGTGCCGTCACGGTCCATGCTGGTCAGCAGCAACTCACCGGCACCCATCGCGGTCATCTTGCGAGCCCATTCAACGGCATCCAGCCCTGTCGGCTTGCGCCCACCGTGGGTGAAGATCTCCCATCGGGGCTCCTCTCCTTCACCAGTGACACGTTTGGCATCAATGGCGACAACGATACACTGGCTACCAAAACGGTCAGACGCTTCGCGCACGAAGTCCGGATTGAACACCGCCGCAGTATTGATAGAAACCTTGTCCGCGCCTGCATTCAGGAGCTTGCGGATGTCCTCAACAGTGCGCACACCACCACCCACTGTCAGCGGGATAAACACTTCAGCCGCCATGCGCTCCACGGTTTCATAGGTGGTATCGCGGCTTTCGTGACTGGCGGTGATGTCCAGGAAAGTGATTTCGTCGGCGCCCTGTTCGTTGTACTTGCGGGCCACTTCCACCGGGTCACCGGCATCGCGGATATCGACGAAGTTCACGCCTTTTACAACGCGGCCTTTATCGACATCCAGGCAGGGAATAATGCGTTTTGCCAGAGCCATAATTCGTTTTACCCCTTCAGGCTGTCGCAGAAGGCCTGGGCCTCGGCCACATCCAGGGTGCCTTCATAGATGGCTCGGCCGGTAATCGCACCGAGGATGCCCTTGTCAGCCACGGTAGCAAGGCGCTTGAGATCGTCCATGTTGGTAACGCCGCCAGAAGCGATCACGGGAATGCCGCCTTCTTCCGCCAGTGCAGCGGTGGCCTCCACGTTCACGCCCTGCATCATGCCGTCGCGGCTGATGTCGGTGTAAACAATGGACTCGACGCCGTCGTTGGCAAAACGTTTCGCCAGGTCGGTCGCCATGACTTCAGACACTTCCGCCCAGCCGTCAGTGGCAACGCGGCCGTCTTTGGCGTCCAGGCCCACGATAATGTGGCCGGGAAAGCGCTTGCACATCTCGGTGACGAATTCCGGTTCTTTCACCGCCTTGGTACCAATAATGACCCACTGTACACCGGCTTTCAGATAGGCCTCGATGGTTTCCGCCGAACGAATACCGCCGCCAATCTGGATGGGTAAATCCGGGTATTTGCGAGCGATGGCCTGGACGATTTCGCCGTTGACGGGCTCACCGGCGAAGGCACCATTCAGGTCCACCAGATGCAGGCGGCGGGCGCCAGCATCCACCCAGCGGGTTGCCATATCAACAGGATCGTCACCGAAAACGGTGGAGTCGTCCATACGGCCCTGGCGCAGTCTTACGCATTTGCCGTCTTTCAGATCTATGGCCGGGATGATCAGCATGTTCCAGTCCAGTTGGTAAAGTTTTTCAGTAACTGCAGCCCCGCCCGAGCGCTTTTTTCAGGGTGGAACTGCACCGCAAAGATGTTATCTCTCGCCACGGCTGCAGCCAGGTCAACGCCGTAATGGGTACGGCCGGCAATATCCGGGTTGCCCTCGGCTTCAGCGTAGTAGCTGTGCACGAAATAGAAGCGGTCGCCGTCGGGAATATCGTGCCAAAGCGGGTGATCCATGGTCTGGCGCACTTCGTTCCAGCCCATATGAGGCACTTTCAGGCGTTCGCCGTTCTCGGTGAGATTGTCACCGAAGAAGCGCACCTCCGACGGGAACAGGTCGATACAATCCACCCAGCCGTTTTCCTCGCTGCGGGACATCAGCGCCTGCATGCCTACGCAAATGCCGAGCAACGGACGGTCAGCGGAGACTTCCCGCACCAACTCATCAATTCCCAGGCGGCGGATTTCCGCCATGCAGTCGCGGATGGCACCCACGCCAGGGAGGATCACCCGGTCCGCGCTGCGGATCTGCTCGGCGTTGTCGGTGACCAGCACCTGTGTATCCGGCGCGACGTGTTCAACCGCTTTGCTGACGGAATGAAGGTTACCCATGCCGTAGTCGATAATGGCAACGGTTTTCATGCGAAGAGAGACTTCCTGAATCGTGGTTCTTTTAGTTGAGCCCAGGGCCGCTTACAGCGACCCCTTGGTGGACGGGGTAATACCCGCCATTCGCTCGTCCATTTCAATGGCCATACGCAGGGCACGACCGAAGGCCTTGAACACGGTTTCGATCTGGTGGTGGGTGTTCTTACCCTTCAGGTTATCGATGTGCAGGGTGACCATGGAGTGGTTCACAAAGCCGTGGAAGAACTCCTCGAACAGGTCGACGTCGAAGCCTCCCACAGCACCACGGGTATAGGGCACATCCATCATCAGGCCGGGACGGCCAGACAGGTCAATCACCACGCGGGACAGTGCTTCGTCAAGCGGCACGTAGGCATGGCCGTAACGACGGATGCCCTTCTTGTCGCCAACCGCCTGTTTGAAGGCCTGGCCCAGGGTGATACCAATGTCTTCCACCGTGTGGTGGTCATCAATGTGCAGGTCGCCCTTCGAGACAATGTTCAGGTCCACCAGCCCGTGGCGGGCAATCTGATCCATCATGTGCTCAAGGAAAGGCACGCCCGTGTCGAAGCTGGACTTGCCGGTGCCGTCGAGATCGATCTCGACGGTGATCTGTGTTTCCAGGGTATTTCTTTCTACCCGAGCCTTGCGTTCGGCCATGGGGACTCCAAAGTCATCAGTCGGCACATGCCGGAAAAGTGTCTGCGCGCATTATACCTTTTATGATTCCCCGCGTCCCGCAATGGCCTTTATAGCCTTGATAGCGACGACCATCAGAACGCTTTCTTGAGGTTACTCATGTAGGTATCGACCAGGCTGTTGAACTCGTGCTTGATCACGGGGCTGATGGCCAGTTTCAACAGGCTCGGCAGCGGAACGGTCAACTCGGCGCTGGTCTGGAATTTCACTGAAGTAGTGTTGTCGTCTTTCTTCTTGAGGGTCCAGGAGCCTTTTACCACACCGTTACCCTCGCCTTTCACCGGCTCCCAGGTAATCCTGCCGTTGTCCTTGTCCGCGAAGTATTTGCACGCGTATACAGACTGGATGGCATGCTTGTCCACGCCCACCTTTTCCATTTCCCAGCGATAGGCGTTGTCGCCCAGATCCACCAGGTTATGCACCTTGGGAAAATGGCTGGCCGATGCGGGCACGTCCGCCAGCAGCTCGAATACTTCGTCATATCCGGCCGGCAGATCCAGTTCCCGGTTAAGCTCAATAGAGACAGTAATAGCCACTGTTTACTCCTTTTTATCGTTGTAAGACGCGCTTTATATCGTTGTGTAGAAATAAGGTGCCTATTTTGGCTGATCACTAACGTATTGTCATACACTCAGGCTTTTATTTTGTTACCCCTGGGTTATCCTTGGGCTAATCACAAGCCCAGTTACCGGACACGAATTATCGGAAGGACGCCAAAATCATGAAAGCTGTTCGCTATGTGGCTCTTGCCATCGTTGGCCTGCTCATTCTTGCCGTTGCCGCCGTCGCTATCGCGGTCGCCGTTATTGACCCAAACACCTACAAGCCACAGATTGAGAAAGTGGTCGAAAGTAAGACCAATCTGGACCTGATACTGGCCGGGGATATTGGCTGGTCTTTCATCCCACTGGGCCTGGAACTGAACGACGTTGAGGCCACCCTGGAAGACGAACGCCTGGTCAAGCTTGACCAACTGGTGGCCCAGGTCAGCTTCTGGTCCCTGGTAACCATGTCGCCCCGGGTGGATACGTTCCTGTTGAGCGGGCTGGACGCCAACCTGTCCGTTGATGCCAACGGTACCGGTAACTGGACCCGCATCATGCCGGAAGGTGAAGAACAGCCGCAGCAGGAAGAACCCGCCACGCCAGCCGAAACCGCTGAAGAACAGCCAGAGAGCAGCGGCGCCAGCGAGCCCTTGAACTTCAACGTAGAGAGCGTGGAAATCAGCAACGCCCGCGTTCATTACGAAGACAAGGGCACGGGCCAGGCATTTACCCTGGAAGATTTCACCGTAAACGCCAGCGAGATCACCCTGGGTTCAAGCTTCCCACTGGACGTCTCGTTCCGCTTCGCCACCAACCAGCCGCAGTTTGAAGTTCAGGGCGACATCAGTGCCCGCCTGGCCGCCAATGAAGCGTTAAACGAATTTGGCGTGTCTGACCTGGAAGCCATCTTCGACATGAACGGCGAGCCTTTTGGCGGCGAATCCGTTCGCGCCGAAATAGCTGGCTCCGTGGAAGCTAATCTGGAAAACGAAACCGCCACGCTTAATGGCTTTACCGCCAGCCTGGCCGACCTGACGCTCAACACAGACCTGACGGTGAACGGCTTTGGCGACAAACCGAAACTCGAAGGCAGCCTCAGCATTGACGAATTTTCCCTCAAAGCGCTTCTGGCGGCCCTTGGCCAACCCGCCATCGAAACAGAAGACCCTGACGTCATGAAGGCCGTCGCTTTCTCCACCAACATCGGTGGCCCCGCCGGCACCGTGGAACTCAGCGATCTGACCATCAGCCTGGACGACACCACCTTCCAGGGCAGTGCCAGTTACGCCCTGGCCAACAGCGGTATTGGCCTGGACTTGCAGGGCGACGCGATCAATGCCGACCGCTATCTGCCGCCTGCCAGTGAGGAACAGACCGAAGCGGCTGCCGAGGAAGCACCGCAAGGTGGTGGCGCCCCGGCGGAAGAGGGCGATTTGCTGCCCCTGGAAACCCTCCGGTCACTGGCTCTGGACATCAAACTCGGGCTGGGCGAACTGATTGTCAGCAATCTCACCATCAAGGAAATCAAATCGGTCATCACCGCACGCAATGGTGTGCTGCAAGTGCAGGACTTCAGCGGCAAACTGTACGAAGGCTCCTTCGGCGCCAAAGTGACCCTGGATGCCCGCACCGACAATCCGAAGTGGACCATCGGTTCCAAGGTCAACAACGTACAGACTTTGCCACTGCTGACCGACCTTGCCGAAGTGGACATGCTTGCCGGTGGCGCCAACCTGTCCGTGGATGTGAATACCACAGGCAATCGCATTTCCGCCCTGCGTAGCAATGCCAAAGGCAACATCAACTTTGATCTGGCCGAGGGTGAGTTCACCCGCATGAACCTCACACGCATAGCGTGCCAGGGCATTGCACTGGCCAATCAGGAAAGCCTCTCTACATCAGACTGGGGCACCAGCACGCCGTTCAACGACATGAAGGGCACCCTCAAGATTGACGGCAACACCCTGAACAACACGGACCTTGTGGCTGCCCTCGCCGGCATGAGACTGGAAGGCGACGGCACGGTGGACCTGGCTGCTTCCGATCTGGATTACGAAGTTGGCCTGCGGATCGTGGGCGAGATCCACCGGGACGAAGCTTGCCGAGTGACCGAATACGTGGAAAACGTGGTGATCCCGGTTGAGTGCCGCGGCGACTTCGCGGAAGACCCGGCCGGCCTCTGCTCCTTTGACGGGTCGCGCTTCCGCGACACCCTGAAAACCATTGCCGCCAACGCTGCAAAAGCCAAGGCCCGCGAAAAAGTGGACGAGGCCAAATCCAAAGCGGAAGACAAAGTCTCCGAAAAACTGCAAGAAAAGCTGGGTGAAGAGAGTGGCGAAAAGGTGAAAGACGCCCTCAAGGGCCTGTTCGGTCAATGAACGACGGTTTTGCCCAAAAGCTTCTCGCCTGGTACGACGAAAACGGCAGGCACGACCTGCCCTGGCATCATGACCGGAACCCATACCGCGTGTGGGTTTCGGAAATCATGCTTCAGCAAACCCAGGTGACCACTGTTATTCCCTACTTCGAAGCCTTTATGCAGCGCTTTCCAGATGTGAAGGCGCTCGCTTCTGCACCGGTGGATGACGTTCTCAGCCATTGGTCCGGCCTTGGGTACTACGCCCGCGCCCGCAATCTCCAGAAAGCGGCGCAACAGGTGGCCAACGAGCACGGAGGCGAGTTTCCCGGCAACCTGGAACAACTCCAGGCCCTGCCCGGCATTGGCCGCTCCACTGCCGCGGCCATCCTTGCCCAGGCCTTCCAGCAACGGGCGGCCATACTGGATGGCAATGTAAAACGGGTGCTGGCCCGCTACCACGCCATCCCCGGCTGGCCAGGAAAGACCGACGTGCTCAACCAGCTTTGGGAGCGCGCTGAAGAACACACGCCCGATGCACGCATCCGCGACTACACCCAGGCCATCATGGACCTGGGCGCCATGGTCTGCACCCGCAGCCGTCCAGCGTGCGACAGCTGCCCGCTACAAGACGGATGCGACGCCTATGCCAACAACGAAACCAGCCTCTACCCTGGCTCAAAACCAAAGAAAACCAAGCCCAAAAAAACCACCTGGATGGTGATACTGGAAGATCACCAAGGGCGCATCCTGCTGGAACGCCGGCCTCCCAGCGGCATCTGGGGCGGCCTCTGGAGCCTTCCGGAACTGGACCCGGCCTACGGCCCGGAAGAACTGCCAGACGCCTGCGAACAGGCCTTCGGCTTCCACTGTGGCGAACCGGAACTCACCAGCGGCTTTCGGCACACCTTCAGCCATTACCACCTTCATATCCAGCCGGCACGGCTCACCGTACAAAGCCCCGCTCACATCAATGATCGGGACAGCTACAAATGGGTCCACCGGGGCCAGGCCCTTACCCTCGGCCTGCCGGCCCCCATTCGCACACTGCTGACCGCGCCGGAACAAACCCTCTTGCTTTGATCTGTTATCATCCCAGCAGATTCAGCAACACCACCTCCAAACAGGAGCAGACATGAGCCGCACCGTATTCTGTCGCAAATACCAGGAAGAACTCGAAGGGCTGGACTTCCCCCCCATGCCCGGCAAGAAAGGCGAAGACATCTACGAGAACGTCAGCAAGAAAGCCTGGGAAGAGTGGCAGGCCCAGCAAACTATGCTCATCAACGAAAAACACCTGAGCCTGATGGACCCCAACGCCCGCAAGTACCTGCAGGCGCAGATGGAACGCTTCTTCAACAACGAGCCGTTCGATAAGGCTGAGGGCTATGTGCCGCCAGAGAAGTAGGCGCACCCAACTTGTGGAAGCGCCTATCAAAATTTTCCCGGAACGGCCTTGACTCAGGCAACCTAAACCGGTTTAATAGCGCCCCGTTGCAGCAGCACCGCAACACGCCCGGATAGCTCAGTCGGTAGAGCAGGGGATTGAAAATCCCCGTGTCGGTGGTTCGATTCCGCCTCCGGGCACCATTAAGATTTCTGACGAAGCCCGCCATTGTGCGGGCTTTGTTATTTCTGTCGCCCTACTTTTGCTCCACCGGCTTAAACGAGACCGGTGCCTTTTTCTCGCCGAACCCGAATGCGTGTTGCCACACACGGGAAAATACCTGCTTTTATCCTCTACCGCTCCATCCGCATAACTGCTGAGATAACAACGCTCATATTTGCATCTAACATTCTCTGGAACCAGAATAACTTACATCATTAACACCACTGCCAACAGCGCGATTTTTCAGGGAACCATCCATGCTTCTTTCGTTTCTGGCTATCGCCATCGGCCTCACCGTTCTGGTGTGGAGCGCCGGCAAGTTTGTTGAGGGTTCCGCGGCCATGGCCGGATACTTTGGTATGCCACCGCTGTTGATCGGCATGGTGGTGGTTGGTTTTGGCACATCGGCGCCGGAGATGGTGGTGTCTGCCCTTTCCGCCACTCAGGGTAATCCGGGACTGGCTCTGGGTAACGCCTATGGCTCGAATATCACCAACATCGCCCTGATTCTGGGTATTACGGCGTTGATCAGCCCGATTGCGGTTCACTCGCAGGTAATGCGCAAGGAGCTGCCTATACTCACCGCTGTGACGGCACTGGCAGCCTGGCAGGTGTGGGACGGTGAGCTGACGTTTGTGGATGCGCTGGTACTACTGGGCGTGTTTTTCCTGTTGCTGGCCTGGTCCATCCGCCAGGGTATGACGCAGAAAAACGATTCCCTGGGCACGGAGGTTGCGGAAGAAATGAGCCACCGCTCCATGCCGCTTCGCAACGCGGTGCTGTGGCTGATTGCGGGCCTGTTGCTGCTGATCGTGAGCTCGCGGATTCTGGTCTGGGGCGCGGTTGAGTTGGCGCTTGGCTTTGGCGTGAGCGACCTGATCATCGGGCTGACCATTGTGGCGGTGGGAACTTCCCTGCCTGAACTGGCGTCGTCGGTTATCGCGGCGCGCAAGGGTGAGCATGACATTGCCCTTGGCAACATTCTCGGCTCAAACCTGTTCAACACCCTGGCGGTTGTGGGCATTGCCGGCACCATCAGCCCGATGGCGGTGGCACCAGAGGTGTTCTACCGGGATATCGCGGTGATGTCAGCGCTGACTCTGTCGCTGTTTATACTGGGCTATGGCTTTCGCGGGCCGGGACGGATTAACCGGTTGGAGGGCGGGCTTTTACTCGCCTGTTTCGTAGGCTACACCGTCTACCTGATCTCAACCACGTTCACGTCCTGACCGGGCCTAGCCAAGCAGGCACTCCCGCGAGAGCTTCTGGCTGACTTCCCGGCGCTGTCGCCGCAGGCGGTTGCCCTGGTCGTTGGAGTACCCGGCCCGCAGTTGCTTCTGGATGCGGTCCAGCTTTTCCCGATACTCCTTACAGCGGGCGTTCTTACGCTCACGCTCGCGGGCTTCCTGTTTGTCGGATAACGTTCGCCCGCCACCGCTGCCCGCTTCCAGGCTACGATTCACCTGCTGGTTGATGGTGCTCACCCGCTTGCCCCGGGTGATGTTCTCCCGCATGGGAATCAGCGAGGGCGTCCTCAGCTCAACGCGTTTGTGTTCGCGTATACCGGGCTTTATGTCGGTAAAGTGAGCAACCCCCTGGTCATCAACCCAGGTGTACATTTTTTGGGCTGATGAGATGGCGGGGATAACGAGCAATACAAAGACTGCGGCCTGCCTCCATGGCATTGGTTTCCACTCCCTGTGGTTCGTGTGTCGGCGCGGGCATTATAAACAAAACCGCGTGCGAGTGAGAGGGCCAGTATGACGGCTGGCCCACAGATCACGCATCCAGTAGCTCGATCCAGTGCTGGACCGGCACCTGGGCCTTGGTTTCCAGATGCATCTGACAACCAATGTTGGCGGTGACGATGCGGTCAGGATTGTCTACAGTCAGCGCCTTGAGCTTGTTGTTCAGCAAGCGCTGGCTGAGCTTGGGCTGGAGAATGGAGTAGGTGCCGGCGGAGCCGCAGCACAGATGTTTCTCCTTGGTTTCAGCCAGATCAATGCCGGCCCTGCGCAATACCTGGTCCACCACGCCGTTCTGCTGCATGGCGTGTTGCAGGGTGCAGGGGCAATGGAAAGCGACCTTGCCTGCGCCCTGGGGCACCTTCAGTTTTTCCAGATCCTGTTTGAGCAGGAAAGCGCCCAGGTCGACGGTCATGTCGCTGACTTTCTGCGCCTTGGCGGCGTACGTCGGGTCATCCTTTAACAGGTGGCCATACTCCTGAACCATCGCCCCGCAACCGGAAGCGGTCATGATGATGGCCTCGGCTCCGGCTTCGATGGCGGGCCACCAGGCGTCGATGTTGCGGCGCATGGCGTTGAGGGCCTGATCATGTTCCGAGAGGTGATGGTTCACTGCACCACAGCATCCGGCTTCCGGTGCTTCCACCATGGTGACACCCAGTTTGTAGAGCACCCGGGCGGCAGCGGCGTTGGTATTCGGCGTGGCGGAGGGCTGAACACAACCGGCAAGGGTCAGCACGATGCGGTCGTGGCTGGCAGCCGGCCAGGGGCTGGCCTTTTTCCTGGGCGGCACTTTGGTGCGCAATACGGATGGCAGTACCGGGCGGAACAGTTGGCCCATGCGCAGCAGGAAGCCGAACAGTCGACGGTTGGGAAGTACCCGAGCCAGCGACCAGCGTATCCAGCGCTCTTTGGGTGGCCGCGGCATTTCCTGTTCCATCAGGCCTCGGCTGATATCGACCAGGCGGCCGTATTTCACACCGGAAGGACAGGTGGTTTCACAGCTGCGGCAGGTGAGGCAGCGGTCGAGGTGTTCACGGGATTTTTCGGTGACCTCTTCGCCTTCCAGGAACATTTTCATCAGGTAGATGCGGCCGCGGGGGCCGTCGCGTTCGTCGTTCAGTTCCTGGTACGTTGGGCAGGTGGCGGTGCAGAAGCCGCAATGTACGCAGGCACGCAGGATGGATTCGGCTTCCTGGCCTTCTGGGGTGTTGGCGAATTGTTGGACTAAATTGGTTTGCATTGTTTACCTGCTTTTTTGATTTGGAGCACAAGTGAGCGGTAACCCCTTTTCTGAAACACGCTCCTTCGGCACATCCATGTGACGCTTGGACTCCGCCATCCATGGCTCCGTACAGTTTCAGAAAAGGGGCCACCACTCACTTCCCCGGCATCTCAGAAGGCCCGCTCAGTTTCCTGTGAGATACCGGAGCTGATTGTTACAACCAGCTATAAAGTCGGCCCGGGTTAAAAATACCGTCGGGATCGAACGACTTTTTCAGCCGTTGCTGGATTTCTTTTAGCGCCCTCGGCTGGTGGTGCATCACTTCATCCGTGCGGTCACCACCCCGGAACAGGCTCACCTGGCCGCCGGCGCGCTGGGCCATGGTTTCCAGTTGGGCTATGTCCGCTTCACCACGGTACCAGCGTTGGGAGCCGGCCCAGTCGATCAGCCAGGGGCCATCAAGGTCCGGGTTTTTGGCGGTGGAGCCGACGGAGAAGCGCCAAAGCGGTTCATCACCGGCAAAGAATTCGTGCTGCATGTGTTGTAGCTGTTGCCAGAACTGGTCACCCTGCTCCATGACTTCACCGGACCACTTTTCGGCGGTGGCCTCCACGGCGGATTTGGCGCCAGCGAGGCGCAGATAGACTTTGCCGTCCACCCAGGCAGCACCGGTGATGGGCTTGGGCTCTTTGGCGCGGCTGTTCATGTAGTGGATGACTTCGTCCATCGCCACGTCCTGCACCAGGGTGAGAGACATCGCCGGTTTGGGCATGACTTTGAGGCTGATCTCGGTGATCGCACCCAATGTGCCCATGGCACCGGCCTGTAGCCGGGAGGTGTCGTAGCCGGCCACGTTTTTCATTACCTGGCCGCCAAAGCGCAGGTGTTCACCTTTGCCGTTGAGCAGGCGGATGCCCAGCACCTGGTCCCGTACCGAGCCGGACCAGGGCCGTGCGGGGCCGGAGAGGTTGCACGCGAGCGTGCCACCGAGCGTGGAACCATCACCAAACCTGGGCGGTTCGAAGTGCAAGCACTGGCCTTCTTCGGCCAGGGTGGCTTCGATTTCCGCAAGGGTGGTGCCGGCACGTGCGGTCAATATCAGTTCCACAGGATGGTATTCAACGATGCCTGTGTGCTCGCCCATGTTCAGAGAGCCGGCATCGGCGTCGGCGGCCCGCCCCATGAAGGCCTTGGTGCCACCGCCTTCGATATTCAGTTTCTGGCCCGTCTTGCGGGCCTGGAGAACCTGCTCCTGCAGCTTTTGAGACAGATCAGCCATGCGCCGCGTCCACCGTGTCGTGCTTGTGTTGTTTGTGCTCGAGCGAGCGGTATTCCTGACAGAAACGCAGGGCGGGAACGCCCTTGCCAGGGTTGAGAATACCAGCCGGGTCGAACGCCGCTTTGACGTCGTGGAACTGCTGCAGTTCCTCGTCGTTGAACTGCACGGCCATCTGGCGGATTTTTTCCACACCCACGCCGTGTTCACCGGTGATGCAGCCCCCCACTTCCACGCAAAGGTTGAGAATGCTGCTGCCAAAGGCCTCAGTGCGCTCAAATTCGCCGGGCACGTTGGCATCAAACAGGATCAGCGGGTGCAGGTTGCCGTCGCCGGCGTGGAATACGTTGGCTACCCGCAGGCCGAATTCTTCGGACATTCTCTCCATTTCCAGCAACACGTGCGCCAGATGCCGACGCGGAATGGTGCCGTCCATGCAGTAGTAATCCGGCGAGATACGACCCACTGCCGGGAAGGCCGATTTACGGCCTTTCCAGAGCAGCGCCCTCTCCTCTTCGCTCTGGGAGGTTTTGACCGAGGTAGCGCCCAGTTTTCGGAACACATTCTCCGCCTGTTCGATGTGTTCATGGACTTCTTCCTCGGTGCCGTCCACCTCGCACAGAAGCAATGCTTTCGCCTCGCGCGGGTAACCTGCCTGGGCAAAATCGTCAGCCGCGATAATCGCATGACCATCCATCATTTCCAGGCCGCCGGGGATGATGCCATGGGAGATAATTCCGCCGACGGCATCGCCGGCTTTCTGCACACTGTCGAAGCCGGCCATCACCACCTGGGCTATCTCCGGTTTCGGCAGCAGTTTTACTTTCACTTTGGTGACGATGCCCAGCAACCCTTCAGAGCCGGTCATCAACGCCAGCAGATCCATTCCACAGGCGTCCAGAGCGTCGTTGCCGACGGTCACCCGGTCTCCCTCGGCGGTGATCATTTCCACGCTGAGAATGTTGTGAACGGTCAAACCGTATTTCAGGCAATGCACGCCGCCGGAGTTTTCCGCCACGTTGCCGCCAATGGTACAGGCAATCTGGGAGGAAGGATCCGGCCCGTAATAGAGACCGTACTGGGCAACCTCCTCGCTGATCGCCAGGTTACGCACACCCGGTTGCAGTAAGGCCGTTCGCGCCAACGGATCGATGTCCAGGATGCGGTTGAACTTGGCCAGCGACAACACCACGCCTTCCTTGTGCGGCATGGCACCGGCACTCAGGCCGGTTCCGGCACCACGGGCCACAACGGGCACTTCGTGCTCGTTGCAGATGCGCATCACCCGTTGCACCTGTTCGGCGGTCTCCGGTAGCACCACGAGCATCGGCATCTCGCAGTACATCGACATACCGTCGCATTCATAGGGCTTCATGGTTTCGTCATCGGTAATGACGAAGTCCGGGTCTATGAACGCACGGAACTGTTCTGCCAGCTCCGCTGCGCTGATTTTCGGTTTGCTGTTCATATCATTCTCTGGGAGTCATGGCTTTCAGTGAGACAGCCATCAACCGCGTTTGGTTTCAAAGTGATCAATCCCTGCCTGGGCACAGTCCATATCCTGTTGGGGGGTGCCAGAGCTGATACCGATACCGCCAACAACCTCGCCATCGACCATCACCGGCAGGCCACCACCGACAGAACTGATACGCCCACCCACTTCGGTATGAATGCCGAAAGCCAGCTTGCAGGGTACGTTCACGGCGTTGTAATCGTGTGTCGCCTTTTTCGCCGCTGATGCGGTGAAGGACTTGTCCTGGGCAATGGTCACGCTGGTGATCTTGCCGCCGTCCATGCGTTCGAACGCGATCAAATTGCCGGACTCGTCGGTGATGGCGATGCACATAGGTACGCCAATCTCGCGCGCCTTCTCCGCCGCGCCTTCGATGAGTATTCTGGCATCCGCCAGATCAAGTCGTTTAACCGTCAACATGAGCAATTACTCCTCTTTATTAGCCATAAACCAGATTGGGCAGCCAGGTAACGACGCCCGGAATGAGCACACAGATAAACAAACCGAATGCCTGAATAGCAAGAAATACCAGTGACGACTTGAAGATTGTGCCCATGGTGATGTCCGGCGGACACACGCCCCGAATGTAGAAGAGTGCGTAGCCGAACGGCGGGCTCAGGAACGACATCTGCATGTTCACCAGATAGAGCACACCAAACCACAGCACCACGTCTTCACCGGGCACGGCCGGGAAACCCAGCAGGCCAGGGAATTCCAGCGCCTCGACAATCGGAATGAAAATGGGCACAGCCAGCAGCAGAATACCCACCCAGTCGAGGAACATGCCCAGCACCACCAGCAACACCATCAACAACAGCAGAACGGCGTAGGGCGACAGACCAATACCGAGGATGGTTTCGGTAATGAAGTCCTGACCACCCTGCAGGATGTAGAACCCGACAAACACCGATGCACCAAACATGATCCACAGCACCATCGCCGAAGCCTTGGCGGTGGTGACCGACGCATCACGCAGTGTGGCGACAGAGAATACCTTGTGTTTCATGGCCACCAGGATCGCCCCGAAAGAACCGATACCGGCCGCCTCAACGGGAGTCGCAACACCGCCAAACAGCAAGCCCAGCACCAGGAATACCAGTACCAGTGGGGCGATCAGGTCTTTCAGCAGCAGGAGTTTTTCCTTGAGGCCAATCCGCTCTTCCTCCGGCACTGGCGGCCCGAGTTCCGGATTGAGCCACGCGCGGGTACCCACATAAATCACGTACAGGCCAGCCAGAATCAGCCCCGGAATCACTGAGCCCAGGTACAACTCACCTACTGACTGCTGCGCCACAACCGCATAAAGGATCGCCAGGATGGAAGGCGGGATCAGGATGCCCAGTGTGCCCCCGGCCATGATCGAGCCCAACGCGATCTTCTGGTCGTACCCGCGTTTGAGCATCGCCGGTAGCGCAATAATGCCCATGGTCACCACGGCCGCACCAATAACCCCGACCATGGCGGCCAGAATCGTGGAGGCCAGTATGGTGGCAATGGCCAGGCCGCCACCCAGGCCGCCCATCCACTTGTAGACCACGTTGAACATCTCTTCGATCAGGCCGGCCCGTTCCAGCATGGAGGCCATGAAGATGAACAGGGGGATCGCTGCAAGGTCCGAGTTGGTCATCATCGGGAAGATTCGACTGGGGATGATGTTCAGCATCATCGAGTCGCCCACCAGATAGATAAACGCCACGCCCAGGCCACCGGTCACAAAGGCCAGCGGCAGCCCCATCATCAACAGCACCGCCAGGGAGCCAAACATGATGTAGGTCAGCGGACCAATCTTCACATCCGACAGCAGGCCGGAGAGCTTGAACAGGAATTTTTCGTCGCTCCAGGGGTCATAAAACAGGATATTGATGACTTCCACCAACACGACAAAAGCAAGGGCAATCGTGGCGATGATCATCAGCCAGGTGCCGAGCTTGCCGATCAGCGAACCCGTGCCCTGGTTGGTCATGGTTTCTGTGCTCATGCGTGTTGCTCCCGGCCGAGTTTAATGAAGATAGTGATGTCCTTGAGCAGTTTGGACAGGCCCGCCAGGAACAGCAGCGTCGACCCGAGGAGCATAACGCCCTTCACCGGCCAGTACTGAATGCCCCATGTCTCAACGGTTCGTTCGTCCATGGAATAAGAGTTCTCAAGGAAGGTCCAGGAGGTAATCATCAACGCAATCGCGAACATGAAGAAGAACATGGACGTGAAAATATCCATGCCCACGCGGCCCCGAAGTGGCAGGAAGTTGTAAACCACGTCAACCCGCACATGGGCACCGTGAAGCAATGCAAACGCACCCGCCATCAGATACTGCATGCCGAACAGTAGAAAACTGGCCTCGTGTACCCAGATGGTGGGCTGGTTGAACAGATAGCGCATCACCACTTCGAAGAAATAGAACACCACCGCGTTCACGGTCCAGAAGGAAATAAAGACACCGGATTTCTCGCTGATCCAGTCCACCGCCTTGGTGAACCAGTTACTCGCATCACTGTAATCAACGCTTTTTTTCAGTTCCGCTTCAATCTGTTGAAGCTTCTGGTTGGCCTCGGCATTTTTGTCGATGGCTTTCACACCCCGTTGGGACAACCAACGGTCCAGCGCCATCATGATCAGCGGCATGACCGCCAGCCAGCCCCAGTAGAACCAGTGAGGCAATACAAAGCCGAACGCACTCAGGTCAGACATGTTTTATCACCTTTAATCACAGAGCGGGGAAGGCAGCGAGCGTGCCATCGGCGCACTCCCTGCCTTCCCCGTGATCGGTTTATTATGGTTATGCCGGCTTACATGCCTTTGATGTCTTCCTCGTTGAGGTAGCCAACGGTCTCGTTCATCATGTACTCAAGCTGGATATCCAGAATCGCCCTGGCATCCTCGTTCTTTCCGGCCCAGTTGAACCAGATCGGGATCGCAGCCTTCCGGAACTTTTCCAGGTCTTCCTGGCTCAGACGTGTCACCTTCGAGCCATCCTCTTTGAACTTCTCCATCGCTTCAATGTTGCGCTTCTGAATGGTCAGGTAGTGCTTCTGTGAGTAGATACGAACCTCGTCCTCAACCAATTGCTGAAGCTCTGGGTCCAGCGCATTCCACGCACGCAGGTTGACGGTCAGGTCCATCAGGTCCACCGGCTGGTAGATGGACATAACACCAGGAGGCCCGAACATGATGTAGTCGGTCACCTGGGAGAAACCCAGCTCGTAGTTCACGGCAGGGCCGACGTAGTCAGCTGCGTCGATGGTGCCTTTCTCCAAAGCCGGGAAGATATCCGACCCCGGGAGGCTCACCGTGGACACACCAAACTGCTGGAAAACCTCAGCGACCATGCCACCGGGCACACGCATCTTCAGGCCTTCCATATCCGCCAGGCTGTTCACCGGCTTCTTGGAGTGAATGATGTTGGCGTCGTGTTGAATCGGGCCCACGTAAAACAGACCGAATTTCTTGTAGATCTCACGGGTCTTTTCCAGCATGCCCATGGAATAGAACATGATGTCCCACTGGTGCGGCTGATCGGGACCGGCCGGGTAGGACGACAGGAAAACGGAGGCCGGAATCTTTCCGGACCAGTACAGGGTAAAGGGATTCATACCCTGCAGAACGCCGTTGCGCACCGCCTCGAAAAGGGCGTTGTTATCCGCGGCAACCGATTTGGCCGGGTACGGCTTGATGATCAGCTCGCCACCGGATTTCTCCTCCATGCTGTTGGCCCATTCCTCGAACAGGTCATAGCCTACGGTGCCAGCGTCCCATACTGATTGAATCTTCCAGGTGGTTGCAGCCTGGGCCTGGCCAGCGCCTGCAATGGCCACACCGCAGAAGGCAGCGGCAAGTGCGAATGACTTCAGGAAACCTCGCCGCGGGGCAACGTTTCCAGACTGCGTATCCGGAGCGCTTAATTGCTCGCTGTTCTTGTTGGTATTCATCGCCACATCTCCGTTGACATTGTTTTTATCGGGGTCACGTCAACACCAGCAACAGCTGGCATTAGATCGATATTCGTAGTCCTGCCGGGTTTAGTCCAGAAAATTGCCAACTGGTCAGACCAGTTTTGTAAATGCCCGATAGACGAAAACGCTGTAATGAGCCATATTTACTGGTCCCGAAAGGGTTTCTTTAATTCAAGGCACGATAAAAACAACTGGTCCGACCAGTGACTCCTGGCAGGAAACATCATGGCAATCGCACAGGAAATTTCCTATCGACTCGAACGGCTCATTCTCGACGGCGGGCTGGCGCCGGAACAGAAAATGCCGTCGGAACGACAACTGGCTACCCGGCTTGGCGTGTCCCGCGCCATCATCCGCGAAGCCCTGCACGAGTTACAGGGGCGGGGCGTGATTGAGACCCGGCATGGCAAGGGCTCTTTCGTAGCCCGAATTGTGCCCGGCGGTGAAGAGGACGGCGAGGACAGCCCGCTGCTGCAGATGTTTACCGGCCACCCGCGAACCCTGTATGACCTGCTGGAAGTAAGAGAACAGCTGGAGGGCCAGGCCGCCTATCTGGCGGCACAACGTGCCACTGCATTGGACCTTCATCGCATCACCAAGGCCTACTCCGCACTCGAACAGACCGACCCACTCACCAACGCCCGGCCGGATCACAGTTTCCATCAGGCCATCGTGGAAGCGTCCCACAATCCGGTCCTGGTGCATGTTCTGAATGGCTTGAAGAACCTCATGCTGTTGACGGTGGAAGCCTCCGTGGCCAACCTGAATCCGCGTGAGGAAATGCGCAACAAGATCTCCCGGCAACACAAGCGAATCTACCAGGCGGTGATGGCAGGAAAGCCTGAGGCGGCAAAACGCATCGCCATGGCCCATGTGCGTTTTGTCAGTGACGCCATGCGTACGATCGAGCAACAGGGAACGGCCATTATCCGGGTCTCCCTGCACGCATCGGCAACATCGGAAAAGCCACCACAACGGGCATAAACTGCAAAAAGCTTGCATCAAACGTTCAATAATCCACAATTAACACGCGGTATATGTAATGAAAAACAGAAAAACCCCGCTTTAGGGGGATTGATTTCCGCATCCACAGCCCGTAAAACTTGCGCCTTTGTTATATAGCCTCGGGAGCCACCTATGGCGGATTCAGCGCCTCTGATCTGCAAGGACATCCACAAGACCTTTGATCAACTGGAAGTCCTCAAGGGCATTTCACTGGAAACAAAGAAGGGGGATGTCGTTTCCCTGATCGGCAGCTCCGGCTCCGGTAAGAGTACGTTTCTGCGCTGTATCAACATGCTCGAGACACCCACCTCCGGCGACATTATCGTGCACGGCGACCCGATTCGGTTCACCACCAACCGCAAGGGCGAGCGGATTCCGGCGGACAACAGGCAAGTTGAACTGATTCGCGCCCGGCTTTCCATGGTCTTCCAGAGCTTCAACCTCTGGTCTCACATGACCGTGCTGGAAAACATCATTGAAGCCCCTATTCACGTGCTCAAAGTGCCCAGAAAAGAAGCCATCGAAAGGGCCGAAGCCTATCTTGAAAAGGTCGGCATCTACGAGCGCAAGGACTACTACCCGGCCCAGATGTCAGGCGGGCAGCAACAGCGGGCCGCCATTGCCCGTGCCCTGGCCATGGAGCCGGAAGTGATGCTGTTTGACGAACCCACGTCCGCGCTCGACCCAGAGCTCGTTGGTGAGGTTTTGAAAGTCATGCAGAACCTCGCGGAAGAAGGCAGAACCATGATCGTGGTAACCCACGAAATGTCGTTTGCGCGGGATGTGTCATCCCAGGTCCTGTTTTTGCATCAGGGCGTGATCGAGGAGCAAGGTACACCGGACAAAGTCTTCGACAATCCGGATTCAGAAAGAATGAAGCAGTTTCTGGCTCCAAAGTTCTGACGTGCAGTGCTATCTTGAAACCATGTTTCCTTGTCGGGGCAGATCCGCCCCGGAAGTAAATGCCAAAACCAGCAAAATAAGGCAGACCACTGCCGATAATAAAGCCCACAAGGCTGACTACTGGAGAAGTGACTCATGAGAAAACTGATTGTTGCAGCAAGCGTCGCCCTGGCCATGATGGCCGGTGTCGCCCACGCCCAGGAACGTAACCTTCGCATCGCCTTCGACGTGCCCTACGAGCCGTTCGAATACAAGGATGAAAACGGCGAACTGACCGGTTTCGAAGTGGAACTGGCCGAAGCCATGTGTGAAGAGATGAACGCCAACTGCGAATTCGTTATCCAGGCATGGGACGGTATGATTCCGGGCCTGCTGGCGCGCAAGTTCGACCTGATCATGTCCTCCATGTCCATTACGCCCGAACGTGCTGAGCGTGTGCTGTTCTCCGAGCCGTACTACAACACTCCGGGTGGCTGGTTCGGCCCCGAAAGCTTCAACACCGACGTCACCGACATGGCCGCCATGGAAGGGATGACCGTTGGCGTACAGCGCGGCACCACCATGGACACCTTTGTGACCGAAAAAATGGGTGGCGTTGTGACCATCAAGCGCTACACCACCGCTGACGACATGGTCCTTGACCTGGAAGGCCAGCGCCTGGACGTGGTCTTTGTGGACTACCCGGTTGGTGAGCAGACCGTCCTGAGCAAGGATGGCTTCAAGGAAGTTGGCGAGCCGGTCAAACTCGGCCAGGGCGTGGGCGTCGCCATGCGCAAGCGTGACGAGGATCTGGCGCAGGAAGTCAACGAGGCGCTTGCCACCCTGAAGGAAGATGGTACCTACGACACCATCATGGAAAAGTACTTCGCTTACGACATCAAGATGTAAAACTGGCCCGGGGGCAGCGTTTTTTGCTGCCCCCGCTTACCGGATGTACCCATGATTGACTTGAAAGGCTACGGCCCGGCCCTGCTGGAAGGGGCTGTGGTCACCATTGAACTGGCCTTCTTTTCCCTTGCTCTCGCGCTGGTTCTGGGGCTGATTGGCGCTTCCGCCAAGCTGTCCAAAAGCCGGGTAGCCATTGGGATTGCGACCACGTATACCACCCTGATCCGTGGCGTACCGGATCTGGTCATGATGTTGCTGTTTTACTATGGCGGCCAGGTCGCGGTTAATAACCTGTCGGATTACCTCTACGACGCCTACGACATAGACTTCTTCTTCCAGTTTGACCCTTTTATCTCCGGTGTCATCACCATTGGCCTGATCTTCGGTGCCTACATGGCGGAGACGTTCCGTGGTGCCTTTCTCGCCGTGGAGAGCGGTCAGATTGAAGCGGCCCGTGCCTACGGTTTCAGCCGCTGGCGCACGTTTCACCGAATCATATTACCGCAGATGCTACGCCATGCCCTTCCTGGCATCGGCAATAACTGGCAGGTACTGCTCAAAACCACCGCACTGGTCTCCATCATCGGCCTGACCGATATGGTGCGGGTCGCCGAAGAAGCCGCCAAGGCCGAGCGCATGCCATTCCATTTCTTTATTCCGGTGGCGTTTGTTTACCTCAGCCTGACAGCCGGTTCCGAGCTGTTTATCAAGTGGCTCAACAAGCGCGCCAATATTGGCGTGGTACAGGGGAGCTGAACCATGCCTGAATTTCTTGCTGAACTGCTGAACCAGAACGATATCTTCACGGCCCCCACCATCATGGAATACTGGGGCGGGCTGGTCACTACCGTTCAACTGGTATTTCTGTCACTGATCCTGGGCCTGCTGGTTGCCGTTCCCCTGGCGATCATGCGCACCTCGAAGAACCCACTGATCAACGGCCCGGTCTGGTTCTATACCTATATTTTCCGGGGCACACCGTTGTTGATCCAGCTGTACATCATTTACTACGGCCTGGCCCAGATAGAGGGTATCCAGCAAACCTTCTGGTGGGACATCTTCCGTGAAGCTTTCTACCCGGCCCTGCTGGCGTTCACACTGAATACCGCCGCCTACACCACGGAGATTATCCGGGGTGCCATTGTAGCCACACCCAGTGGGGAGATTGAGGCGGCAAAGGCCTATGGCATGAGCTGGGCACTGCGGATGCGCCGGATTATCCTGCCGAGCGCGGCGAGGCGGGGTGTGCAGGCATACTCCAACGAAGTCATTTTCATGCTTCACGCCAGTGCCATTGCCAGCGTGGTGACCCTGGTGGACCTGACCGGGGCGGCGCGGAACATTTATTCCCGATTCTACGCCCCCTTTGATGCGTTTATCTTTGTGGCGCTGCTCTACATGGTTTTGACGTTTATGTTGGTGTTTGCTTTCCGCAAGCTGGAAAACTATCTGTTGCAACATCAACGGCCGGTGAGTGGCTGACAAATCCACAGTGCAGGGACGTCCGGAGCGCAGCTGAAATGATTTTTGGTCCTGGCCTTGATTGGCTTTCTCACACGCTCACACGAACAGAGCACGCAACATCGGAAAAGATTGTTGTTCTGGACGACGGCACGGGGTTGCAGTTGCAGGACTCCGGGCTCCTCTATCTGGAACCCCCTACTGGGCGCCCCAACCCCAACAATGAGTCGCTGATTGTTTCCGCTGGCATCCATGGGAATGAAACCGCGCCCATTGAGGTTCTGAACCATCTGTTGAATGAGCTGATCGACGGTCAATGGCAACTGGCCTGCCCGGCGCTGTTGATACTTGGCAACCCAATGGCGATGGATGCTGGCCAGCGCTTTATTGACGTGAACCTCAACCGCCTGTTCGGTGGCGCCCACCGTAAACCGGAATACCGGAACTTTCCCGAGGCGGAACGAGCCCGGTTGCTGGAGGACGCCTGCAGGGCCTTCGCCACCAAACACTCTGCCAATGTGTGCCACTACGACCTGCACACCGCCATTCGCCCGTCACTGCGGGAGAAGTTCGCCCTCTATCCGTTTGTGGAGGGACGGGACATTCCGGATGGGCAGATTGATTTCCTGCTGGAGGCGGAGGTGGAAACCCTGCTATTGCAGCACCGTGAAGGCACCACCTTTGCCTCGTTTTCCTCGTCCGAACTGGGAGCAGAAAGCTTCACTGTGGAACTTGGCAAGGTACGGCCTTTCGGGCAGAACGATCTCGGCCGCTTCACGGGCATTGCCAATGCCTTGCGACGACGACTGAAAGGCGAGGAGCCGCCGAAAAGGGACAAGGGGGCAGCACCGATAACAGTGTTTGAAGTGGTGCATGAAATTCTGAACACCGGCGACAGCTTCCAATTCCACGTGCCAGACGACGTCGCCAACTTCACCATGTACGACCCGGGCACGGTCATCTGGGAAGACAGTAACACCCGCTACACGGTAGGCGACACACCCGAAGGCATTGTGTTCCCGAACCGCGACGTACCCGTTGGCCAGCGGGTAGGCCTGATGATCAGACCCACCCGCTAGCGTCAGGCCGGAGCGTTCTCTGGCTCTGCCACCTTGCAGCTGATCACGTGGGTACAGACCGACGGTACCACCAGCAACGTCAGTACCGTAGAGGCCAGCAGGCCCGAGATAATGGCCCAGGCCATTGGCGGCCACAAGGTGGAGCTGGAGAACGCCAACGGCAACAAACCCGCAACGGTGGTCGCAGTGGTCAGCAGGATGGGCCGTGTGCGCTGCTCCACCGCCTTACGAACCGCATCCCGAATGTCATCCCCCTTCTCCAACTGTCGATCCATCACATCCAGCAGTACGATCGCATTGTTCACCACTATTCCCACCAGGGCGATGACGCCCAGCAGCGACTGGAAACCAAACGGCGAGCCGGAGAACACCAACCCCGGGAAGATACCCACGGTGGCCAGTGGCACTGTCAGCAGGATGATGCCGACACGTCGGAAGGAATTGAACTGTATCAACAGGAAGAACAGCAACAGCAACACACCAATGGGCGCCGTGGTCAGCAAGGCGTTGTTGGCATCGCCGGAGCCCTCGGCATCACCACCCATGTCCAGCCGGGTACCCGGGGGCAAAGGATTTTCTGCAAGCCTTGCTTCCAGCCCTTCCAGAGCCTGACTGAAGCTGTAATCTGCTATCAGATTGGACCAGACGGTATTCATCCGGGTGCCATTGCGTTGGAACAGGGCCGCCGATTGCCAGGACGTTTCCACCGAGGCAATAGCGGAGAGAGGCACCGCGTCACCCTGATCGTTGTAGATATTCACCGACAACAAGCGTGGCAATGACAGGCTGGTGCCTTCCCGGGAGCGCAACACCAGGGGAATCGGATCTTCTTCCTGGCGATACTGTTCAGCCACCACACCAAAGCTCTGACCATAGAGGCTCTGGGCCACATCGGCACGGTTCAGGCCGTAGCGGGCCGCGCTGGCATCGTCCACATTGATGGCAATGCTCGGTACGCCGATATCCAGGTTGTGACGCACATCCACCGTGCCCTTAACGCTGCGTAACGCCGAGAACACCTGTTCCACGGCACGGGCGCGGGTGTCGTCGCTGGCATGATAAACCCGCACTTCCACCGGCGCTGCCCGTGGCGGCCCCTGCCCCAGTATTCCCGCCGTTAGCTGCAACTCCGGCATTTCGTGCCCGGCGTAGTCGCGAATCCACTGTACCAGGCCGGTGGTATCTTCCAGGGTGGGCGTTGATACCACGATTCGCCCGCGGTTCGGCGCCTGGGGCTCACGCTGCAGATTGTAATAGAAGCTGGGGCCGGTAAAGCCAACAAACCGATGCACCTCCAGGGCCTCTGGTCGGGAGCGGATCGCACGCTCAAGGTCGGCCGCCACACTGGACGTGCGCTCCTGATCCGTGCCTTCGGGCATGTAAAGCTCAACCACCACCTGGGGACGATCCGCGTTGGGGAAAAACTGCTGTTTCATGAATGGCGTGAGTGACAGGCTGAACACCACCAGCGCCGTACCCGCAAGGATCAAAGTGCCCGGACGCCTCGCCACCAGGGCGCCGAGAAAACGGGAAAGCCCAACCAGCTTGTCTTCGCGCGTGTCTGCCTTGCGGGGTTTCAGGAAGCGGGCCGCCAGCAGTGGTACGGCGGACACAGCCAGCAGGTAACTGACGGAGAGGGTGAGCATGATCATCACCGGCACACCACGGGTGAAATCCGCCGTCCCACCCTTGGACAGCAACAACGGCATGAACGCCGCAATGGTAGTACCCGTGGAGGCTCCCAACGGCCCCGCCAGCTCTTTCACAGATTGCTTCAGGGCGTCCAACCGTCGCATGCCGTCATCCAGGTATCCCTGAATGCTCTCGACAATCACAATGGCATTGTCGATCAGGATACCGAGGGAAATCACCATGCCGATGACAGCAATCTGGTGCAGTACACCTCCACCCAGGTCATAAAGTCCGATACTGATCAGCGCCACCATCGGCAGGATCGACGCCACCAGCAGCCCCATGCGGATGCCCATACCGGTGAACACCACGGCCACAATGATGATAACGGACATCACCAGGCTCCAGGCCAGGTTGTCGAGCCGCTCTTCCACCTTATCGGGCTGGAAGAACATCTCGCGGATTTCATAGGGAGCGAACTCGTCACGGATCGTCGATAGCCGTTCCCGCACACGTTCGCCAAACCGAATGGCGTCGGTACTGCCCTCCTCCATGATCATGGAAACCAGCACTACCCGTTCACCGTCGTACCAGGCTTCCGGTTGCCGGGGCTCCGCTGGGCCACGCCAGACTTCAGCAGCCGCGGCGAGGGGCACCTGGGAGCCGTCCGGCAGTTCAATGGGCGTCGCGCGAATGGCATCCACACTGGTGAATTCGCTGTTTGGCAACACCGACAGACGACGACCGTCGGCGATAACAAAACCGCCCGGCGTGGTCTGGTTGCGGCGCGCCAACGTGTCCAGCACGCGTGCGGGGGAAATGCCCAGCCGGTACATGGCTGCGTCGTCCAGCGCCAGGGTGATCTGTTCGTCCGCGTCACCCTCCAGTTCAATACGGGACACGCCGGAAATGTCCGCCAGATTCTGTTTCAGGCGCTCCGCCACGTCGCTCAGTTCGGTAACCGAACCAGAACCGCTGACCGCAAGAATAATGGCAGGAATATCAATCAGGCGGTCGTCCAGAACCATCTGGCCAACGTCATCCGGGAAATCCAGGCGCGCCCGGTCCATGGCCTGGCGGACACGGTCCCAGGCGGAATCGGTATCGTAGATGGTGTCGTTCAGGCGCACGTTGAAAATCGCCACACCGGTGCGGGCAGTGGCCTGGGTGTAATCAACCTCCTCCACCTGGCGCAACTCGTCCGACAATGGCTGCAGTACCAACCGCTCAACGGCTTCGGCGCTGGCGCCTGGGTAGTTGATGCTAATCAGACCGGCGCGATAGGGAAATGAAGGATCTTCCTGGCGCGGCATGGTGCTGTAGGCCGCAATCCCCAGGAGGCACAGCATGGTCACCACCATGCCCAGCAAGCGTTGAAAGTTCAGCAGGCGCAGTGACATCAGCGCACCTCCACGGAATCACCGTCGGAAATACGGGTCATGCCGGCAAAGACCACCTGATCACCAGCGCTAAGATCGGAGGCATCCACCACTACACGCTCACCGATAATCCGCTGCACCGTCACCGGCACACGGCGGGCAACGCCATCGGAAATGCGGAACACGCTGGCGCCTCCGTTGGATTTCATCACCGACAACAACGGCACCGTCGTGGCCACGGTTTCACGGGGCGTAATACCCACTTCCACCGGCTCCCCGGGTTCGAGGGTATCTGCCGGCAGGCTGACCAATACCGGATGGAGCTCGCCGCGAACACCGCCGGGCTGGGCAATTTCCACGATAGAGCCAGTGACCGACGCACGGTTACGATCCTGCACCGACCAGACCGGCAGCAGTTGCGACAGCGACACATGGTTGAGCATGTACGCCGGTACCCGCACTTCCACTTCGCGTCCCTCCGGGGACGACAGACGCATCACCGGCTGGCCGGAGGCCACAAACTCATCCCGCTCCACCAGCAAGGCTTCAACCCGGCCGTCGAACGGCGCCCTCAGTTCACTCTCTCGCAGTAAGCGTGTGGCCTCGGCAAGAGATGCTTCGGCCGTTGCCATACTGGCTTTCAGGCTGTCCCGCCGGGAAGCCAGTTGCTCAAGTCCCTGCTCCGAAACGACCCCGCGCTCGTGCAGTTGACGGGAGCGTTCCCATTCCCGTTTGGCCTGATCATATTGGGTTCTCAGTTCGTCCAGCCGGGCGGCTGCGGAATCCCGCGCCGGTTCCAGTGCAGGGTTATATACCCGCGCCAGCAGGTCACCGGTCTTGACGGTCTGCCCCAGTTCAACCGCGCGTTCTCGAAGGGTGCCGCTCACCTGGAACGTCAGCGTTGCCCGCTGGGCCGCCCGGACGATACCGGAAAAGCGCAGCGAAACGCCCTCCGTCTGGCCGCCCGTCACCTCGGCAGCACGCACTGTTACCGGGGCAGCACCCTGTTCAGGCGCCGGTTCACTGGATTTACAGGCGCTGACAAGGAGGCTTGCAGCGGCCAAGAGGGAAACGATGGCGGAGCGCCGGGCGATGTTCATTGAGAAGTCCTCTCTTCCATGGTCACGGTGTTTTTCATCATCCATCCGGTGGACAAAAGTTCATTATCAGACATAATGTCATTCTTTGACAATTTGTCAATAATCGGATTTCATCCCTAACCATGTATCATGAGATGGCAGTCTCCATTACCCGGAACCCCCTATGAGTGAGCCGTTAAAAACCCGTAGAGAGAAAGAGAAGCAGGCCAGGTACGACAGCATTCTGGATGCTGCGGAACTGGTGTTTTCGGAGAAGGGCTACGAGCGCACATCCATGGACGACATCGCGCGCACGGCCGCGCTCAGCCGTGCATTGCTGTACGTGTACTTCAAGGACAAGGCGGCGATCCAGCGCGGCATCATGCTTCGTGCCGGCCACAGCCTTTGCCGCCGCTTCGAGGAGGCTCGCCAGACGGCGGACACCGGGCTGGCTCAGATATCCGCCATGGGAGTGGCCTATTACAACTTCTACCGCGAGCAGCCGGATTACTTCTCCGCACTGACAACAGCCTCCACGGCGATGGTCGACGCAGATGACGAGCTGGCAGGCGAGATGTTTGGCTGCAAGGCAGAAACCATGGAGCTGATGGTCGGCGCGATACACCTGGGGCTGGAAGACGGCACCATGAACCGCGAGCGCATCCACAATCCGGTTGAAACCGCGCTCTACCTCCGTGGCGCCCTCCACGGCGTCATCATGCTATGTCAGAGCGAAATGACTGAGAGCGGCCTGGAAGACAACGTTTCTGCGGAATCACTGATCCGTCATACCATGGAGATGCTGACGTCCTCTATCTCGTCCTGAGAAAGGAGGACGATAACCGGATTAGAGCTGAAAATCGTAGATAGACCCAAGCCCAAGAATCCCGGTCAACTCATCCAGAGCCTTACGGACTTCGTCAAGCAGCATCGGGTCGCCCAGATCCTCCTGCGACAACTCCTCCCGGTAATGCGCCTCGACCCAGGTAGTCAGGCGTTCATACAGGGAGTCGGTTAGCAATACGCCGTGGTGCATGGCCTTGAGTTCGTCGTCGTTCAGCACCACCCGCAAACGCAAACATGCCGGGCCGCCACCGTTGCGCATGGACTGTTTGACGTCGAAAACCTCCACCGACGTAATCGGCCCCGAGTCGTTCACCAACTCGTCCAGATAGCGGCTGACCGACGCAATTTCACGGCATTCACCCGGCACCGCCAGCATCATGCCATCGGGCGTATTCAGCAACTGACTGTTGAACAGGTAGGAGGCCACAGCGTCCTCCAGCGGCACCTGCTCACTGGTGACACGCACGGCTTCCAGTTCTGCACCTGTCAGGCGCGAGCGGATATCAGCCAGCACGGTTTCTTCATCCAGAAACGCCAGCTCATGGTAGAACAGAGCGTTGCCATTACCGACGGCGATAACGTCGTTGTGGAACACCCCGGCATCAATCGCAGCGGGGTTCTGCTGGGCGAACACCACGTGGCTGTCTTTCAGGCCATGCAGGCGGGCGATGGCCTGGGAGGCCTCCAGTGTCTGGCGTGCGGGATACAGTTTCGGGGCCGGAGCCTGTTCGTTGAAGGCGATCTGGCCGTATACGAACAGTTCAACGCCCGGCTCACCATACCCGCCGCACAGACGGGTGTGGTTGGCGGCGCCTTCATCACCAAACTGGCTGACCGACGGCAGCGCCGGATGGTGGGCAAACCAGGCGTCGTCCGCGAAGATGGATTTCAGTGCCCGGCCGGTGACCACATGCTCAATAGAGCGATGGAACTTGGCGCTCAGGTTTGCCGGCGTAAAATGCACGCGGTGATCGGAGGTATCCGCACTCGGCGACACCGTAGCGGCGTTGGCCGTCCACATGGTAGACGCCGACGAGGCAGCAGCCAGGATGGACGGGCTCTGTTTGGCGGCCGCGCTGAGAACGTCGCGGTCCGAACCGGTAAACCCCAATGCCCGCAAGGTCGGAATATGCGGGCGTTCATGGGGTGGCAGAACACCCTGGACAAAACCGCGATCCGCCAGACGCTTCATTTTCGCCAGCCCCTGCAGGGCGGCCTCCTTCGGATTGGACATCGAGCGAACGTTGGACTTGGACGCCACATTGCCCCATGACAGCCCGGCATAGTTATGGGTAGGCCCTACCAGGCCATCGAAATTGGCTTCTACTGCGTGCTTGGCCATGACTCGTCTTCCGTCAGTCGAAATTTAACCCGGGTGCCAGGCTGTCCGGCACTTCGCTCTTCTTCGCCTCCAGCGAGGCCATCGGCCAGGCACAGTAATCGGCAGCGTAGTAGGCACTGGGGCGATGGTTGCCACTGGCCCCGACACCACCGAACGGCGCGGCACTGCTGGCGCCCGTCAACGGCCGGTTCCAGTTGACGATGCCCGCGCGCACTTCGTCCGTCAGTCGCTCGTAGAGTTTGTGGTCATCGGTCAGGATGCCCGCCGAGAGTCCATAGCGGGTGTTGTTCGCAAGCTCCAGGGCCTCATCAAAGCTCTTGTAGCGGTATACCGTCAGCAACGGGCCGAAGAATTCCTCATCCACCAGGTCCAGGCCGGTTGCGTCCACAATGCCCGGTGACAACAGGCCGGTGCCTTCCCGCAGACTCTGCATCTCCAGTAGCAGTTGCCCACCCTTCGTCACCAGGCTGTTCTGGGCCGCCAACAGCTTGTCGGCCGCTTCTTTTGAAATTACCGACCCCATGAACGGTTGCGGCTCCGCATCGAAATCGCCCACGGTGATGCGGCTGACCACTTCAACAAAGCGCTCCAGGAACTGGTCGCCCTTGGTACCCTTTGGTACCAGTAAACGACGTGCGCAGGTGCAACGCTGACCCGCCGACAGGAAGGCGGACTGGAGGGCGTGATGCACCGCGCCATCCAGGTCATGCACGTTCTGGACGATCAGCGGATTGTTGCCGCCCATCTCCAGCGCCAGGATCTTCTCGGGCTGACCACCAAACTGCTTGTGCAGCAGGTGCCCTACCGTGGAACTGCCGGTGAAGAACAACCCATCAACGCCCGGATGCGACGACAGGGATTTACCGGTCGGCATTGCCCCCTGCACAAGATTGATGACGCCGGAAGGAAGGCCGGCCTTTTCCCAAAGTTTCACGGTCAGCTCGGCGACACCGGGGGTCAGTTCACTGGGTTTGAACACCACGGTGTTGCCCGCCAGCAACGCCGGCACGATATGCCCGTTGGGCAGATGCCCGGGAAAATTATAGGGGCCGAACACCGCCACCACGCCATGGGGGCGATGCCGTAATACAGCATGGCCGCCAGCAACGTCGGATTCGGAGTGACCGGTGCGGTCGTGATAGGCGGCAACGGAGATTCCGATCTTGCCTATCATCGCTGCCACTTCGGTGCGGGATTCCCACAGGGGCTTTCCGGTTTCCGAGCCGATCTGGTGCGCCAGTTCTTCCTTGTGTTCCTCCAGCAGAGTGCCAAATTTTTCCACCAGGGCCTGGCGCTCACTGAACGGGCGCTTGCGCCAGTGGACAAACGCTGAGCGGGCTTCGCGCACGGCGGCGTCCACGTCTTCGATGCTGGCGCTGACGCCATCCCAGACCGTCTCTCCGGTGACCGGCTGGAGGGATTCGAAAAAGTCGCCATGGCCTTCCAGCCAGAGTCCATCAATAAAGAGTTGACCTGTCAGGTTTGCCATTGTCATTACCTCCTTCCGGTATCTTTCAAAGGGGCCAGCCGCACGAGGTCTCCGGATTCAACTTCCAGCGCTTCGGCCACATCGGCCGGAATGCTGACAGTATCGAGCCCTATGCACTCAGCCGGTATGGTCGTTACCCGAAAGTCTCGGAACGAGCGGTTGGATATCATTACCTGTTGCTCCGCCGGGACATCCATCACCAGCGGCTTCTTGCGGATCATAACGTGGCGGTTGATTCCCTCGCGCACGGTACGGATACTGTGAATGAAGGCCTCAACCGCCGGGCCGCCATCGAAGATGTCCACCATGCCATTGAAGTTAAAGCCTTCCGCCTGCAGCATTTTCAGCGCAGGCTCGGTGTTTTCATGCACACGGCCAATAACCGCCCGTGCAGCGTCCGGCAGCATGGGCAGATAAATGGGGTACTTGGGCATCAGCTCGGCAATGAACGATTTATTGCCAAGGCCTGACAGCATATCCGCCTCACTGAACTCCATATCGAAGAACTTGCTTCCAAGGGCATCCCACAGTGGGCTCTGGCCGTTGCTGTCGGACACCCCCCGCATCTCGGCGAAGACTTTCTCGGAGAAGTGCGAACGGAAGTCGTCCAGGAACATGAACCGGCAACGGGACAACAGCAGACCGGTGCCACCACCCCGATGGGAACTCGAAAGCAGCAGTGAGCAGACCTCGGTGGTACCGGTCATGTCATTGGACAGATGCAGCGTCGGGGTGCGCACATGCACGTCGAGCTCGCGGGAGGCATTCACCGTCACACTCAGCCGATAATTATAGAACACTTCATCCAGGCCCACTCGCGCCTGTATGCCGCTGATGCCCACACACCGTTTGAGCTCGGTATCCTCGAGAGCAAACAGGTACAAGCCAGCCTCAGGTGCGCAGCGCTGGTTGAAGGTTTCCTGCGCATGCTGGATCTTCCTTGCCAGCAGTGCCCTATCCGCGGGCAATGTCGTCAATCCCTTTCCGGCGCCCTGTGCCATGGCGTACAGGGCGTCGAGGTCGTTCTCCTGCAAGGGTCGGATTACCAGCATTCCGGCCTCCTGTCTGTGCTTGCTGTGCTTGCCCTGTTCATAATGGTGTCACCCGTACCGTGTCACCGGAGCTCAGGCCCAGGTATTCCCAGGTTTTCGGCGGCACTTTCACTTGGTCCTGCAGGCTCTCCGAGAGCGGGGTCAGCGTGCTGCGAAAATCCCCGCCCTCACCACCACAAATCAGGCATGTTTCGCCATCGTCAGTATGGGCGGCATGCAGGGTTTTCGGATGACTGGTCACAACAGACCTGAGCGCATCGGTGCGAGCTTCCAGTACCGGCCCGGCATCGAAGATATCGAGATAGCATCCAGCCCGGAACCCTTCACACTGAAGTAACTCGTACGTCGCCTGGGTTTGTGAGTGAGGTTGCCCAAGCGCATCCTGAGCGGCTTGGCTGAGCAGCGTGACGTAGATCGGGTTGGGCGGCATCAGTTCTGCAATAAAGGTTTTGCTCAACAACCCGGAATATTGGTCCGCGGTTTCAAAATCCATATTAAAGAAATGCCGCCCCAGACTGTCCCAGAACGGCACCTCCCCGTCTTCAGTCTGCACACCCTGGATCTCCACAACCACCTTATTCGTGAACAGCGAGCGATGGCTGGCGATAAACAGCATCCTGGCACGGGACAGCAGCTCGAAGGCGTCAGTACCACGCAGCTCCGGCCTGATGGCGAAGGAGCACAACAACGTGTGGTCGGTCAGCGCATGGGATGGGTACAGAACCTCCACCCGGCGCGAAACGCCCAGCTCATGGGAGGCATGGATAAGTGCGTCCTGACGGTAATTGTAGAACGGCTGCCCATTACCCGCCCGGGCATCGATACCCGATACGCCCTGCACCTTGCCTGTACGGGTGTCTTCCAGTACGAACAGGAACCGCTTGGGTTCGTCGGGTTTGTTTGTGCCGGCAAAGGAGCGGGTGGATTGATCAATCTTGGTGGACAGTGCGTCCTGTTTTTTGGGCAGGGTGGATGACATCCGGGGGCCCTGGCCCCCGGCGATGTCGAGTATGTCGTTCAGGTCACCCGGCTGAGCCGGACGTACCAGCCACATAGGCGGCTCCTGTCATCATGCTTGTGGTTACTGTCGCGGATTAACGTCTGCTACTGACCACAAACCTTTTTCACACCAGCTTCAAACCGCGCCAGCGCTTCATCAATATCAGGCTCTGGAATAATCAGTGATGGCGCCAGCCGCACGACATTCGGGCCGGCAATCAACACCATCACGCCTTCGTTCAGGCCGGCATTGAGAAACTCCTTCGCCTTGCCTTTCCACTCCTCCGTCAGTACACAGCCGAGCAGCAAGCCGGAGCCACGAACCTCGCTGAAGATGCCGTAGCGCTCACCAATGTCCATCATCCCCTTCCGCAGGCGCTCCGAACGCGCCGCAACGCCCTTGAGGATATCCGGCTGGCTCACCGTATCAATTACCCGCTGGGCAACAGCACACGCCAGGGCGTTGCCGCCATAAGTACTGCCATGGGTACCGATACCCAGGCTTTTCGCTACCTTCTCCGTGGTCAGCATGGCCGCCACCGGGAAGCCACCGCCAAGCCCCTTGGCCGTGGACAGGATATCCGGAGTTACGCCATACATCTGGTAGGCATAGAGGTGCCCGGTGCGGCCCACGCCGGACTGAACTTCATCGAACACCAACAAGGCATCGTTTTCGTCACAGAGCTGGCGCAGGCCCTTGAGGAATTCCGGATCGCCGGGCATGACGCCACCTTCGCCCTGAATAGGCTCTACCACCACCGCACAGGTCTTTTCCCTGGAGATCAGCTTCCGGACCGACTCAAGATCGTTGAAATCGGCGTGATGAATGCCTCCTGGCGCAGGCTCAAAACCTTCAAGGTACTTGGGCTGGCCACCCACGCTGACCGTAAACAGGGTGCGGCCGTGGAACGAGCTCTTGAAGGAGATGATTTCATTCTTTTCCGCGCCGAAATGTTCCCAGGCATAGCGACGGGCCAGCTTGAACGCGGCCTCATTGGCCTCGCCACCGGAATTGGCAAAGAACACACGCTCGGCAAAGGTCAGATCACACAGGGTCTTGGCCAACCGCAGGGCGGGCTCGTTGGTCATGACATTGGACAGGTGCCAGATTTTCTCGGCTTGCTCCATCAGCGCGCCCACAAGGCCGGGATGATTATGACCGAGGCAGGTCACCGCAATGCCACCCGCCAGGTCGATGTACTCCTTACCCTCCTGATCCCAAACGTGGGAGCCTTCACCCTTGACGGGAATCACAGACCCGGGTGCGTAGTTGGGGACCATTACCTCATCGAATAACTCACGGCTGACAGGTTCTCTGTTCATCGGTGTCTCTCAAACAAAACGTGAAAAGATACAGTTAATCATACGCCACTCAGGGCATGAGCACATCCGTTGCACTCACCATTCCTTCCCGGCCGGTTTACTGCATACAAGACTCACTGACACTTAGGGGGCCACCGGAACGCAAGTGCTATCGTCGCTAAACAATCGGGCTACGCTAAACAGACGCTGGCTTTCATTCAAGACTACAAATGACGGCATCAATGCTGAAAGCGTATTCAGTTTCGTTTCAGTAGCGTCATTTAACATACCCCAAGGCGTGAAACGCAAGAGCTTGCATATGATCCAATGAACGAACTGTTAACCTAGTGATTTGAGCTCTCCGTTTTTCAGTTAAGCCAGCAAAGACAGGAGCAAAGCATGAGCTTGAAAAATCAGGGTACGCGGCTGTCCAGAAGGCGACTTATCCAAAGCGCGGCTGCAATGGGTTTTCTTGCCGGCTACGACAGCCTTTTGCCTGCGTTTGCAAGAGGCAAACTCGATAACTCTAACGCACACCACACCGTGCGTAATGGCGCTGACATCTACGACCTGACCGTCGCGAGAACACCTCTCAAGATAGGGGGCAGAGTCTCGGAACAGCCCATCACCATCAACGGCACTCTGCCGGCGCCTCTGGTGCGCCTCAAGCAGGGGCGCGAGGCAATCTTGCGTGTCACCAATACGCTACCGGAGGCAACATCCATTCACTGGCATGGTCTGATTCTGCCGTACCAGATGGATGGCGTTCCTGGCGTCAGCTTTCCCGGCATCATGCCCGGCGAAACGTTTGAGTACCGTTTTCCGGTCGAACAGCACGGCACCTACTGGTACCACAGCCACTCTGGCCTTCAGGAACAGCTGGGCCATTATGGGCCGATTATCATTGATCCTGCCGAGCCGGAATCGGTGGCCTACGATCGCGAATACGTTGTGGTCCTCTCCGACTGGACCTTTGATTCTCCCGACGACGTATTCCGCAATCTGAAAGTGGCGGAGGGCTACTACAACTACAACCAGCGCACCGTTGGCGACTTCTTCAAAGATGTCGAAACCATGGGCTGGGATGCCGCGTGGAGCAAAGCCGGCATGTGGGGCAGAATGCGAATGAGTCCCCGGGATATCCTGGATGTAACCGGTTCTGAATATACCTACCTGATGAACGGGTCGCCTTCCGCCAGCAACTGGACCGGGCTGTTCCGTCCCGGCGAGAAAATTCGCCTGAGATTCATCAACGCCTCGGCGATGACCTTCTTCGATGTCCGTATCCCGGGACTCCCGATGACTGTTATTTCCGCTGACGGCCAGCCAGTGCAGCCCGTAGAAACGGATGAATTTCGCATTGGCGTGGCGGAAACCTACGACGTGATCGTACAGCCAACCGACACGGCCCATACCGTGTTTGCCCAGTCACAGGATAGGTCGGGGTATGTGCGCGGAACGTTGGCCACCCGCAAGGGAATAGAGGCGCCAGTGCCGCCCATGTATCCGCGAACCGAGCGCGGTATGGCCGCCATGGGCATGGGCGCGATGAGCATGGGCGCCATGGGCAAGGACGGCGATATGAACATGGACAGCGGCATGGACATGGGTGGCAAGATGGCGATGATGTCGGGCAGCAACGACAAAGCCCATGGCAAAATGATGATGGATGGCGCCGACTCGGGAATGAACAAGATGAGCTCGGACAAAGCAACGATGAATGAGGTCCCGACGGCGGGTCGGCCGATATCCCATGGCCCTGACAATCACGGTCCCGGGGCGGCCATGGTGGCTTCCAGCCCGCAGTCACGCCTGGATGACCCTGGTGTAGGTTTTGAAACAGCCAATCATCGGGTGCTGACTTATTCCCAGCTGCAGAGCATTGATGGCTGGCCCGACAAGCGCCCGGCCGAACGCGAAGTGGAACTGCACCTTACCGGCAATATGGAACGTTACATGTGGTCGTTCGACGGCAAAAAGTTCTCTGAAGTCGATGGCCCGGTCAAGTTCTACCATGGCGAGCGCCTGCGATTGATCCTCGTCAACGACTCAATGATGGATCACCCCATTCACCTGCATGGCATGTGGATGGAACTGGAAACCGGTGCGGGTGAGTATCGTCCACGCAAACACACGATTTCCGTCAAACCCGGCGAGCGTGTATCCGCGCTGATTACGGCGGATGCACCGGGTGACTGGGCTTTCCATTGCCACCTGCTGTACCACATGGACGCAGGCATGTTTCGTGTCGTGTCGGTCGTTTAACGGGATAGGGGATGAGCATTATGATGAATCGCATCAAGTGGATTGTGGGCGCCTCAGCCCTCACGATTGCCTCAGGAGCCGGCGCCGCCGGTACTGGCGTTCAGGCCGAACCGGACTGGACACTGCCAATACACGACAACCAGGTGTTTGGCCAGGTTCTGTTTGACCGGCTGGAATACCAGCGTGACGGCAACAACGAAATGGCCCTGTGGGATGCCCAGGGATGGATTGGCAAAGATCGCAATCGGCTATGGGTCGAAACGGAAGGTGAGACCGATCTATCCAGCGACAGCGGCGACATCGAAAATTTTGATGTGCAGTACAGCTATCGCTTTGATCGCTTCTGGGATTTACAGACAGGATTGGGTGCCCAGACAACGTTTGGCCCCAGCCCTAATAAGGAACGCTATTCTGCCATCGTTGGATTGCAGGGACTTGCCCCGTACTGGTTTGAGGTAGACACCAACTTCAGAGTGACCGACGACGGTGACGTGTCATACGATCTTGAAGCCGAGTACGACTGGCTGCTGACCCAAAGGCTCATTTTGCAGGGCCGCGGCGAAACGCTCGTCGCCTTCAGCGATGTCGAGGAATGGGGCGTCGGTAGTGGCATCAACAATGTGGGCCTGGGGCTCCGCCTGAGATACCACTTTTCGAGGGAGTTTGCACCCTACGTGGGTGTTTCTTACACCCGCTTTCTCGGCAATACAAAGGACCTTCGTGAGCGCGAGGGAGAAGACGTCGAATCCTCCAGCTTCGTGGCAGGCGTCCGGTGGTGGTTTTAACACCATAAAGCCCTATAGAAAAAGCTGGCCCCGGGGTGCGGGCCAGCTGATACCCTCCTCCCAACCCGAACTGACCTTCGGATCGCCCGTTTAACAGAAATTCAACCTTTTTAGCCTGTTGACACTTTTCCCGGTCATTAACACTAATTATTGACTTAATCATGAACAATCCGTAAATTCTCATTTGCAATTGTAAATCATTGCTATTTATATCTTCAAATACGAATGATTGCGGAGAAACACATGTTTAAACCTTCCCAACTATCACTGGCTATGGCGATCAGCCTTGCCCCGGGCATGAGCTGGGCCGCCGGCGATGACCAGCCCCAGATGCTTGAACCTATGGAAATCATTGGCGATGCGTCTGCAGCCCAAACTCTGCCGGGGTCAGGCTATGTAGTTGGCGATCAGCAGTTGAAAACCGAGGTTGAGGCCGACATCAGCCAGGTATTGAAAACCGTCCCGGGCGTGTATGTACGGGAAGAGGAAGGTCAGGGCCTGCGCCCTAACATTGGCATTCGCGGTGCCACCGCCGAGCGCAGCAGCAATGTCACACTGATGGAAGATGGCGTACTGACCGCGCCGGCACCCTACTCCAATCCGGCCGCCTATTATTTCCCGACGCTGAAGCGCATGTCCTCGCTGGAAGTACTCAAGGGTGCGCCGCTGCTGCGCTATGGCCCGCAAACCACCGGCGGTGTGATCAACCTGATCTCCACACCCATTCCCGACGAGCAGAAGGGCTACGTCGAAGCCGTCACCAACGAGCGCGGCTCCACCGACGTTCATGCAACCTATGGCGACACGAACGGTGACTGGGGTTACCTGTTTGAAACGGTCCAGCGCTCAGCGCAAGGCTTCAAGGACATTGACCGAAGTAACCGCAACAGTGGCTTCGACATCAGTGATTATGTCGGCAAGCTACGCTGGCAGGGAGATCGCCAGAGCGTGACCGCCAAGCTGCAATACTCCGAAGAAACCTCCAACTCCAGTTACCTCGGCCTGACCGATGCGGACTTCAGCCAGGATCCCAACCGGCGCTACGGGCTGTCCAGTCCCGACCAGATGGATAACACCCACTCCGGTGTCAGCCTGACTCATCAGTTTGAGTGGAGCGACAATGTCAGCAGCACCACGACTCTCTACCGCAACGATTTTAAGCGCAACTGGTACAAGCTCAGTGGCGGCGGAAACATCATCGACGCGGCAAACGCCGGAGACGCCAATGCCCAGGGTATTCTCGACGGTACCGTTGACACCAGCGGCCTGAATTACAAGAACAACGCCAGGGAGTACGTCTCCCAGGGCGTGCAGACAAACTTCGATGTAACCATTGGCAACCACGAATTCGACTTCGGCGCCCGCGCCCACGAAGATGAAATGGATCGCTTCCAGCCGGTGGATGTGTACGACCAGGTCAATGGCTCCCTGGTGTTCCAGAACAGCGTGGCCCCAACGGGCAGCAACAACCGCTTCGAGACCGGCGAAGCCCTGAGCTTCTGGGCACTCGACAAATGGCAGGCGACGGACAAGCTCAGCATTAATCTGGCCCTGCGCTACGAGGATGTGCAGACCAGTCGCACCCAATACGCGGATCCCGGCCGCACAACCATCGACAGCACCCGCGCCAATGACAGCGCTGAACTCCTGCCCGGCGCTTCCTTTACCTACGACCTGACCCAAAGCTGGCAGGTTCTGGGCGGCGTGCACCGAGGTTTCTCCCCTCTCGGGGGTGGTGCCAGGGCAAACGAAGAACCGGAAACCAGCAAGAACTGGGAAGCTGGCGTCCGCTACTTTGGCAATGCGTTCTTCGCGGAAGTGATCGGCTTCTACAGCGACTTTTCCAACAAGGCCGAAAACTGCTCCGTGGGCTCGCCGTGCAGCAATGGCGCCACCTCTGGCAGCTTTATAACCGGCGAGGCTGAAATTGCCGGTGCGGAATTCCAGCTCCAGACCGGCACCCGGGCGGGCGATTTCTACCTTCCGGTCAGCCTTACCTACACCTTTACCCAGGCGGAGATCAGCAAGGACAATGCCGCCTCTGGCCTGAGAAAAGGTGAGCAGCTCAAGGACGTACCTGAAAACCAGATGAGCTTCCGCACAGGCATGGAGCACCCGAGTGGCTGGGACAACTACCTTGTGGCCACCTACGTCGATGAGATGTGCGTCAGCGCGGGATGCAACAACACCGCGACGAAACTGGACGAGACCGAGTCCCTGGTCCTGGTCGATTTCATCAGCCGCTACGCACTGACCGCCAGTGCCGATGTCTTCCTGAAAGTGGACAATCTGTTCGATGAGCAGCAAATTGTTTCACGCTTGCCTGATGGTGCCATGGCAAACCTGCCTCGCACTGCCTCACTGGGGGTAAGTGTCAATTTCTGATGAGTGAACGGAGGTTGCTGAAAATCCGGCTTCCACTCCTCGGGAGCCGGATTTTTGGGGCACTCCGATAATCCCTTTTTCACACTCAGGCGCCACTTCGCCTGAGAACTTCGCGCCATTGATGATCTGGACCGCAGCGTCGCCAACCTCGGAAGAGCCAACCTGGACAACGCTAATAACCGGCTTTTCAGATCCTGATTCCTTCGTTACTGTTACAATCCATAGCGGACGAGCGAAACTTTCCCACCACGAAAAACGGCGCTTACAAATGAAAATTCTGATTGTTGAAGACAATGCTGTACTTGCCAAAAAAATATCGGACTGGCTTGCGCAGGCGCACTACACAGTAGATATCGCCAAAACCGGCAAAGAAGCGGACTCGTTGATTGAAACAAGCTCCTACCAGGCCGTTATTCTCGATATCGGACTGCCCGATGAAAATGGACTTTCTTTAATGCAAAGATGGAGAAAAAACGGGAAAAAAGAGGCCATCCTTATTCTGACCGCACGCTCCAACTGGACTGAGAGAGTAGAAGGGTTGAATGCGGGAGCTGATGATTACCTTCCCAAACCGTTTGAGTTTGATGAACTGAAAGCCCGGCTCAGTGCGATTATCCGAAGAAAGGACGGCAGAACGACAGACCAGATCAGTGTTGACGGATTCAGTCTCAACGCCACCTACCGAACGTTTACCACGCCCGACCAGAAAGAGTTCAGACTGACAGCTACGGAATTCCGCCTTTTACAGTGTTTCCTCCGTTCACCGGACCGAGTGTTTTCCCAGGACGAACTGGTTGAATCCCTCTACAACATAGAAAGATGCCCCACCAGAAATGTCGTTCAGGTTTACATAACCCGGCTTAGAAAAATAATAGGGGTCAATAAAATAAAAACATTGCGTGGCCAGGGCTACTACTTCGAAAAAGATCCTAACCGCTGAACGCCCGAGTGAACCAACCAGGTTAAAATATGTCTGCTCCGAAAAGTATCCGCAGAACAGCCATTCAGTATGGTGCTGTTTTCAGCCTCGTATATTTTACTCTGATATTCTTTTCACACACCTACGTGATAAAGCAACTATCGGACGAGTCCAGGAAGCAACACCTGAACAAAGAGCTGGAAAACTTTCAGGCAATCATTGAGGCTGAATCCCCCACAACCGACGACCTCAGCAACATGATCAATCAGTTTGAAATGCTTCTGGGGCATGCCATCGTCATCGAAACGGCTAGCGGAAGCGTCCTGGCGAGCCCGAACTTTGACCAGAGCCAACTGCAGGGCGCTGCAGAGAAGCCCGAGGGTTTCATCCACATAGCGCAGGGTGCGAACACGCTTTTCGGGCTCAAACGCATTTTCTCCGCCAGTGAAAAACTGGCCTCAATCAGCGTTCTTGAAACCGAGGGGGCGCTCTCTGAACGACCGCTGAAGGCCCACCTGACATTGCTCGGCGCCTCGGCCGTTCTTCTCGCGATACTGCTGGCTCTGATTGGAACCACCACACATCTGACGTTAAAGCCCATCAGTAAGATAAAAGAGGATCTGAGACGGCTCCAATCCGGGAAACAAAGTCGTCTGAACCCTCACGTACCGGAAGAGTTTCGTCCGCTGATCCGCCAGCTCAATGATTTGCTTGAGCTGTCAAACCGGCGTCTGGACCGCCACCGCCGCCTGAATTCTGATCTCTCTCACCTGGTCAAAACCTCTATCTCTGCCAATCTTGCCATTTTGTCGGACATCGACACCTTGCCTCCGTCCCGGGAGGATATTGTGTTTATGACCTCTAACTTGCGGGAGCTTGACAAATCCCTGAACTACCGGATGAGCAAGGCAGACATATCAGGCAGACAGATGGGACGAACGTGCATGCCGGTTGAAATCACGGCAAGTGTCATCACCGTCATGGAAAAAATATTCCCTGATACGGTTTTCCGCCTCCACACCACCTTACCCGAAAACTTCAGTTGGCCAATGGAGCGGCAGGATCTTTCAGAGCTGCTTGGCAATTTACTCGAAAATGGTGGAAAGTGGTGCCAGACAACCGTCGACGTTACAATCGTCCGCACGTCATCAGGACTCTCCATAGAAGTAACGGACGATGGCCCCGGAATTTCTCCCGAGGCGGCAGCCACTGTCATGGACAGGGGCACCAGGCTGGATGAAACGGTCGCCGGATTTGGGCTCGGATTGTCCATCGTGTCCGAGATTGTCGAAGACAACCTCGGACACCTGGAAATCGGATCCTCGAAAAACGGAGGAGCCAGGATTATGATTTTACTGCCGTTTCCGGACTAGCGAGACCACTCATCATGACACATCCGGCCTTCAGGCTCTCGGCTCTGCTCCGGAGGTTGCCCGTGAACGAGCTCACCGGACAACATGAACTCATCCACTTACAGACTCCCTGCGGCCTTCCCTATGTTCTACCGCTGAATATCACCCACCTTGGCTCTCGAAAAGCGACCGAACAGAACCGGCAAAACAAAGAGTGTCAGGAAAGTTGCGGTGATAAGGCCACCAACAATCACGCTGGCCAGTGGCTTCTGGATTTCCGCACCCACGCCCGTCGACAACAGCATCGGTATCAAACCAAGCGCCGAGGTTATTGCTGTCATCAAGACAGGACGCAAACGGGAGACGGCACCTTCAAACACCGCGGTATCCACGTTCAACCCATCCTGTATTCGCTGATTGATGCTTTCGACCATAACGACCCCGTTCAGCACAGCCACACCAAACAGTGTGATAAATCCAACGGAACTGGGCACTGAAAGATACTGACCGGAGATCCAGAGTGAAAAGACGCCACCAATAACGGCAAGCGGCACGTTGACCAGAATCAACAATGCTTGACCGACCGAACTGAAAGCAAAGTACAGCAACAGCGCGATCAGGCCCAGAGATACAGGAACCACAATGGTCAATCGCTTCTGAGCTCGCTGCTGGTTTTCGAACTGACCACCAATATCCACCGAATATCCGGGGGGAAGGTTCACGTCTGACGCGATGGTATCCTGAATATCGGCAACCACACTGCCCATGTCACGACCCTGCACATTGGACTGAATGACCACACGGCGCTGAACGTCGTCGCGGCGCACCTGGGGCGGGCCAGACTCAATAGACACATCGGCCACATCACCAAGTCTCACCCAGGCTCCGGACGGCGCCTGTAACCTGAGATCGGCAATAGCATCCCGGTCTTCCCGGAAACGTTTGGCCAAACGCACATAGATATCATACCGCTCGTTGCCGCTGATGATCTGGCCCGCAGCGGCACCACCCAGTCCGTCCCGGACGACGCTCATCACATCAGACACGGCGAGTCCGTACCGGGAGAGTGCCTGACGATCAGGCTGAACCGCCAACTGCGCTTCACCGGCAATCTGCTCCATGGCCACATCCCGTGTTCCCTGAACTGTTCGGACCGCCGCTTCAATCTGCTGACCTTTCTCCGCCAGTACGTCGAGATCCGGGCCAAAAAGTTTGATGGCCAACTGCGCACGAACACCTGACAACAATTCATCAACCCGGGTCGCGATAGGCTGAGAAAAGTTAAACAGTAGCCCCGGGTGCTGTTCGAGCTTCTCCTCAAACAGGGCCTGCAATGCATAGCGATTACTGGCGCTGGTCCACTCGGCTGTTGGCTTAAGGCCGATATAGATCTCGATGTTGTTCACGGGCTCCGGATCGCCGCCTATTTCCGCCCGCCCCGCCCGGGACAGAGCGTAAGTCACCTCTGGAAACTCCATCAGCATGGCCTCCAGTTTTGGCGCCACTTCAAGCGCCGTATCGAGGCTTGATGAGGGAGCCAGAGTCACCCGGAGGTTGATCGTGCCCTCTTCCAGTTCAGGCACGAACTCAGTACCGAGTCGTGGCACAATCAGCGCCGCCAGCACAACAAGAACAGCCGACGCGCCAACAACCACGCGGCTATGCTTCAGTGACCAGGCAAGCCCCATGCGATAGAGCTTTTCCAGGGGTTTTAGAATGAAGCTTTCCCGCTCCCGGATACCCTTACGGAACATGTATGACGCCAGCGCGGGTACAACCACCAGAGCGACGATCACAGCGGACACAATGGCCAGCATGATGCTGATCGCCATTGGCTGGAAAAGCTTGGCTTCCACACCTTCAAAGCTGAACAGAGGCATGAAAACGACCAGGATAATCGCCGTCGCGAAAAAGATCGGCCGCGCCACTTCCCGGCCCGCTTCCTGCAGTCGAAGTGCAATGCCACGATCATCGTGCGATGCATCCAGTGGATCGGGGTCGCCTTCAGCCAACTCATTCCGGTGGGCGTCATGCTCAGCATCGGGATGGGTCAGATGCTTGAACATGTTCTCAACCATGACAACAGAGCCATCCACCAGCATGCCAATTGCCACAGCAATACCGCCCAGAGACATCAGGTTGGCCGAGAGACCGAACCAGGCCATGATCATCAGTGCAATACCGATGGAAATCGGTATTGAAAGCAGCACCAGCGTTGTTGCCCGCAGATTCATCAGGAACAGGGCAAGCACAATCGCAATAAACACAAAAGCCAACAAAAGCGCATTGGTCACCGTCTCTACGGCCTTGGTCACCAGATCCGCCTGGTTGTAATAGGGCTCAAAACGAACCCCACTCGGAAGCGCCTGATTTATGCGATCAATGCGGGCCTCGATGCCGTCGATGGTGGCTTTTGTGTTGGCCCCCATTCGTTTGAGTACAATGCCAGAAACCACTTCACCCAGTTGTTCAACCTGACCGGCTTCATCCTTCCGGGTCATGGTCACCGCACCCTGGCGGATCTCAGTGCCCAACGCCACCTGAGCGACGTCGCTCACGGTCACCGTGATGCCATCACTGGTTTTCACGGGTACTTGTCGGATCTGCTCCAGGCCCTCCTCGCCACTGCCCAACCAGCCCATACCACGGATAACCAGTTGCTCCTGCCCGCGGCCCATGTACCAACCACCGACATTGGAGTTGTTGTTCTCCAGGGCTTCCATGACGTCATTCTGTGATAGGTCATAGGACAGCATCCGAGCCGGATTCAGATTCACCTGGTACTGGCGAACCTCTCCGCCAAACGACAGGATTTCCGTAACCCCTTCAGCCGGTATCAGCAACAGCTTGACCAGCCAGTCGTGCAAGCTGCGCAATTCCATTGCGTCGTACCCCGAATCCGGGTCCGCTATCAGCAAGTACTGGTAGACCTGGCCGAGACCGGACGTATTCGGGCCCATTCCAGGCACCCCGACGCCATCCGGAATCAGCTCCCGCGCGGCCTGTAACCGTTCGAACACCAACTGGCGCGCGAAATAGATATCCGTGCCCTCTTTAAAGACCACGGTGACACCGGACAACCCGGTTTTGGAGATGGACCGAACCTCCTCGACATCGGGCAAGGCATACATTACCGCTTCGATTGGATAGGTGATCAGTTGTTCGACTTCCTCAGCCGCTAGTCCGGGCGCCTCAGTATTAACAGCGACCTGGACGTTTGTAACGTCAGGGAAAGCATCAAGATTCAGTTTTGGGATCTGAAATGCGGCCGTGGCGATAAGCACAGCGAGTGCAATAAGAACCAATAGGCGGTTCTGAACCGCCCAGTCGACTACTCGGTTGAACATAATGGCTCCCGGAATCAGTGGTTGTGCGGATCAAAGCCGCCTTTGGCAATCTCAGAGGCCACAAAAAATGCGCCCCGCAAAACGACTCGTTGGCCCGCAGCCAGGCCGGAAACCTCACGGAGCCCACCAATTGAGCGACCCAGCTCCACTTCCACGGGTTCATACTCGCCTTCGGCCTCTTCCACATAGACCGTCCAGTCACCGTCCGCGCCACGCATCAATGCAGTCTCCGGCACGGCAAGCACCGGCTCGCTGGTCTTAAAACGAAAATACACATCTGCGAACATTCCTGGATGAAAACGATCTTCAGGATTGTCCAGCTCCAGCCTGACAATCCGGGTGCGGGTCACAGGATCAATGGTGTGGGCTTCCTGGGACACCGTTGCCAGGGCCACACGACCAGCTGCCCTGACTTCGGCTTCCGCGCCCTTCTCAAGAACAATGTCGGAGCTTGCTGGCAGATGGGCTTCTACCCAAAGTTCACTCTCGTCAGCAAGAGTCACCAGCGGCTGGCCAGCCTCAACTCTTTGTCCTTGCTCAAAGTCATCGGTCAGCACTGCGCCATCCACGCGAGCCCTTAGCATGTATTCACCGAGGCTACCCACGCCACTGGCCTTCAGTGCACCAATGTCATCATCGTTTAGCCCGTAAGCAAGCAGAGTCGCGCTTGCCGCCTCAATATTGGCTTTCGCGGTATTGAACCGCTGATCACCCACCACGGAACGACCCAGCCCGCTGATTCGCTTCCATTCAGGAAAAGCTTTCCTGTAATCCGCCTGCGCCTGTGCCACTGTCTCACTGAACAGGGTTACCAGCAGCTGGCCTTTGGTTACGTGCTCACCCAGTTCCACGTGACGCCGCAGCACCACTGAGGCAACCCGGGGGGACACGTGATAGCTGGTATAACCGTTGGTTAGCAGCTCACCGGGCGCGTAAATTTCATAGTCAACGAGCCGGCTTTCGAGCGTTGCCACTTCAATGCCGGCCAGATCTTTCTGTTTGGCGTTGATGCTTGCGGTGGCCGCTTCTTCATGGCCACCGTTCTCGTCTTCGTGGCCGTGCCCCCCTTCCTCTTCATGCTCACCTTCTTCACCATGATCTTCCTTATGCTCGCCCTCCTCACCGGTGACTTCCTGACGATCGTCGCCACTGGCAGCATGATCATGGCCGGCTTCCTGATGAGCATCTTCCTCTGCCTGTACAAAAGAAAGTGGGGCTGTAAGCAACGTCAATGCGAATACAGAAATCAGAGTTTTTTTCATAATGAATATCCAGTTTCCAGACTATTTTTGGAAGGGGGTGATCAGTTCGCCAGACTGACTCAAGAGCTCAATCAGACCCAGCTGCGCCTGCTTTTCCAGTTCAATACCGGTTTTCAGGCTCTCCGCGCGCTGGCCCAGCGCCTGGAGATACTCAGAGGTGGAGAGGTCGCCGACCTGCCACTGCTTCTCAAGCAAATCAGCACTTCGCTGTACACGCCCCTGGGAGAGTTCTGTCCATCGGCTGAGTTGGGTGTCGTATCGCTTCCAGGCAGCTCGGGCGCCCGCCAGACCATACTGCTGCTTCCGATAAAGTGCCTGAAACCGAGCTTCGGCCTCTAATGATCGTCGGTTGGCAGCCTGGATTTCGGCACCGTAGTTATTACGGACATTCAGAGGGATCGAGAACGTCAGGCCAACCAGGTTCTCACCGCCATCACGCCCTCCGCTCAGCCCGACCGTGGGAGATGCCGCCGCTCTGCGACTGACCACCTCGGCTTCGCTCCGCAGCACCTGCCACCTCGCGCGGGCGGCAACAATTGACGGATGAGCCAGCAAATTGTCGTTATCGACCCTGGAAGCAAGAGCCGGCCAAATGTGCCCGGGGATCCCCCCATCCTGAGGCCGCCAATCCGGCAGAAGCTCTCTGACCCGGGCTTGCGCCTGATCAACCGCAGCCTTTGCCTGGGCGAGCTCACTGAGCTGCTGAGAAAGGCTTAAAAAAAGCAACTCTGCATCGGTACGACCCAGGTCGCCCGCCTGCTGGCGTTGCTCAACCTGCTCCAGCAAGGCATCCAGACGGTGTTGCTGGGATTCCGCAATTTCTTCGGCACGCGTCGCCGCGCGCCACTCGACAAGCGCAAACAGCGACTCGGACGTTTGTGCCAAAACCGCCTCGTTCAAATCAGCTTCAGCGGAAAGCCTGATCAGCTTTGCCTTGTCCTTTAGCGCACCCTGTTGATCAGACCAATCGATCGTTTGTGACAGCCCTGCCTCAAAGTTGTTTTCACTGCCCGTTCTGTCTGCTCCAACAGACAGCTCCGGGTTATACCGCGGTTGTTCGCTTGCCTCAGCATCCTGATTCCGGGCTGCCGCCTGCTCTGTCGACGCCATGACATCCGGATGCTTGCTTATCTGGCCAGTGAGCCAGTTTGTCCAATTCACAGTCTCCGCTTGACCGAACAGAGGAATGGACAATAGTACTGAACACAGCAACGCCCTGGGCGAGTGCTTGCTTGCCTTCATCGACTTTCTCCCGAAGGGGTAAATAGCCACAATTCATGGGCGCGAGGCGTCCATGACAAGGTAGGAACAGGCCAGGATAGTAAGTGAAAAGGTTGAAATGAACTTGAATTCGAAGCGTCATCCACAAAAGAAACCGCCCTCCAACTCCACCAGCATTCCCGGACTGTCCTTTTGACGGACAAAATGAGTACCAAAGACTTATGTTTCTGTAGCGCTCAGATCAATAGCCTGTCATTCGATGCCCCTTACTTTCCGTCACTTCTTCAAGGTGATCTATGTCTCGAGCAACGAATAACGCAGGCGCACCGCGCCACGGATTCAAACTCAAACTGGCTTTCCTGGTTCTGTTATGGCCCCTCACGGTCAAATCAGAGCTCGCAGTCGATGAAATTTACTCCCCCCGGGTAACTGCGGGGGATCTCGAAATCGGAGTGGTTGGGGCGTTTCTGGACAGTGAGGGGAGCGAAATTGACAACCTTCGTGCCGATCAGTGGGAGGTGGGTTACGGGCTATCTGAACGCCTGAGCGCCGAACTTAACTTCAACGCAATCAAGAGACCGGGGCGAGCGTATTCACTTGAGGAATACGAAATCGAACTGATTGGAAACTTTTTTCAAGACACTGAGAGCGCTGCGGGCTTGTTCATTGAACTGTCAAAAGAACATGGCCAAAAAGCCGGTGGAGTGACCCTTGGGTCACTTTACGAGAGACAGCTATACGCGCATTACAGCATCCTGACGAACCTTCTGGTTAGCCGCTCATTTGGCGAAGACGACGAGCAGCTTGAGCCCACTGGCTCATTACAGTTCGCCTACACGAAGTCTGACACGTTTCAGCCAGGGCTGGAGTATTACGGGGCCGAAAACAACCATTTGATGGGACCTGCCATCCTGGCTGAGTTCAGAATGGGTTCCAGTATTCTGGAACTCCAGGCGGGCGTTGCATTTGGCCTCACTACGGACTCAGACGATATGATCTATCGCTGGGAACTGGAGATAGAACTGTGATGGCGGCCCGCAACCAAAAGCCGCAGAACCGCCATCCAGTTTCCAGAGCACTAGCTTGAAGCAGGCTCCAGTGCACTCTCACCGGTTTCGCCGTCCTCGATACGAACAGCCCGAACCAGGCGGGATACAAGTACCTTGCCGTCACCCGGGTGCCCATCCTGGGTTCTGCCCGTTCTGACAATGAGTTCCACAACTTCACCAGCGACATCATCGGTCGCTACGTCTACTTCCAGCTTGACCATCTTCACTTTCTCCAGAGGCGACTCATCGCCGACCAGATGACCAAATTCGCTGAGAGGCACGACAGCAATGCTTGTCACGCCCTTGACTCTGGCCAGAGCATCAACCACATGCTCTGCCATAACCTCTCTGACATAAGCCTTTATTTCATACATAAGCCTTCTCCTGCCTATCAGACTTCAACGTCACGACGTTCGGATGCAAACCACTGATACACGCTGGGCAACACTACCAACGTCAGCAACGTTGACGTGATCAGACCGCCAACCACAACCGTTGCCAGTGGCCGTTGGACATTAGAGCCAATGCCATCGGCCAGCAGCAGGGGAATCAGCCCCAGAATAGCCACAGAGGCGGTCATCAGAACCGGCCGCAAACGGCGTTGAGCACCCAACTTGACTGCTTCAATGACTTCGTAGCCTTCGTCCCGCAACTGATTGATGTAGCTCACCATCACCACACCGTTCAGTACGGCTACGCCGAACACCGCGATGAATCCCACGGCAGCGGGCACAGAGAGGTAAAGCCCCGTCACAAACAGCGCGACAATGCCACCAGTAACCGCAAAGGGCACATTCATGAAGATCAGCGCCGCATAGCGAAGACTACTGAATGCCGAAAAGAGAAGCAGGAAAATAAGCGCCAGGGTAATGGGCACAACGATCGCCAGCCGCGCCATGGCCCTTTCCTGGTTCTCAAACTGACCGCCGAACTCCACGAAATACCCCGGCGGCATGTCCACTTGCTCCTCGATCCGCTTGCGCAAATCCTGAACAACACCGCCCATATCGCGACCACGTACGTTCATCTGCACGTACTGTCGCCGACTGGCATTGGAGCGCGAAATTTTCTTGGGGCCAGCGTACATTTCAACATCGGCCACCCGTGAAAGCGGGATGAGCTCGCCACTATTACCCCGGAGGGGAAGCTTTCTGATTTCATCGATGGACCCGCGATAGGACTCTTGCAGCCGGGCGAAGATCTCAAATCGCCGGACACCGTCGAAGACCAGCCCCGCGCCTTTACCGCCAATCCCGGTTTCGACCGTACTCATCAGGTTATCAATGCTGATGCCAAACTGCGCCAGCACTTCACGGTCGGGGCGAATAACGATCTGTTTTTTACCTGCGCTCTGCTGAGCGCGCACATCCGTTGCCCCCGGCACATCATTCGCCAGGGCCGCCACTTCCTTGCCGATCCGGCCCAACTCGTCGAGGTCGTCGCCGAAAATGCTGGCAACCAGTTGCGCCTGAACGCCTGAGAGGAGTTCGTCGGTTCTGAGCTGAATCGGTTGTGACAGATTGTTGGCAAGCCCGGGAACCCGCTCATCCAAAGACTCCGCAATCCGGCTCTGAAGGTCCTCATAGCTCACATCTTCTCGCCACTGATCCAGAGGCTTCAGATTGACGAGCGTCGCGACAACGTTCACGGGTTCAGGATCACCGCCCACCTCGGCACGACCGATCCTGGCATAGGTGCCGGTGACCTCTGGAAATTCATCGACAACGGACTGAATCCGTTTGCCATACTTGATGGCGGATTCAAGACTGGCTCCAGGAGGCAGTGTCGAGCGAATCTGGAACGTGCCTTCCCTGAGCGTGGGCACGAACTCGCTCCCGAGATAGGGAAACAGCAGGAGACTGCCGGCAAAGGCAATGACGGCCACGCCCATTACAATTTTAGGGGCTTTGACGACAGTATTCACCACCGGCTTGTATAGCCGGTTCAGGAACAGAACCAGTTTCGGCTCCTTGTGATGCCCGCCCATCTTGAATGACAGCGAGGCCAGAACCGGCACCAACGTCAACGCGAGTAACAGCGCACCGATCAACGCAAAACTGATGGTGTAGGCCATGGGCGAAAACAGCTTGCCCTCAACGCCCTGCAGCGTAAACAGCGGCAGAAAAACGATAATAATGATGCCAATGGCAAACACAATCGGACGAGCCACTTCCCGGGCAGATTCACCTACAAGCCTCAGAACACTGACCTTTTCCTCTGATCGTTCTTCCAGATGTCGGAAGATGTTCTCTATCATCACAACGGCGCCGTCCACCATCATACCGATGCCGATAGCCAGCCCCCCCAGACTCATCAGATTGGCGGACAGGCCCGAAATCCGCATCGCAATGAATGCGAAAAGCACAGACAACGGCAAGGTCGCCACCACGATCAGTGTGGAACGTATATTTCCGAGGAACAGATAGAGGAACACCAGCACCAGAACCGAGCCCTCAAGTAATGCTTTCTCGACAGTGCCTATGGCCTTGCCCACCAACTCCGCCTGGGAGTAATAAGCCTCTATTTTCAGCCCTTCGGGAAGTGACTTGTTCAGATCATCGATTTTTGCGTTGACGTCCTCGAGTACCTGACTGGTGTTGGTTCCGATCAGCTTCATCACGTAGCCGCCCACGGACTCCTCGCCCGAGGACACCTCCGCGCCGCGGCGAATTGCCGGTCCAAGGCTAACCTCTGCCACATCCCTGACATAAATAGGAGACTCTCCCTCACTCTTGGACACAATGATGTTCTGGATGTCCTCGATGCCCTCGGTACCTGAATTAACCCAACCGTAGCCGCGAACTATATACTCTTCACCTCCTCGCGTAATGAAAGAGGCGCCGACGTTCCGATTATTCTGGGTGAGGGCGCCGCGAACGTCAGACACTGTCAGGTTCCTTGCCTGAAGCTTCTGCGCATCGATATTGACCTGATACTGTTTTACCTCGCCGCCGATGGACAGCACACCGGTTACACCCGGAACGGTTCTGAGCTGGGGCTTGACAATCCAGTCCTGGATCGTGCGGATTTCCTGCAGGCTGTATTGATCCTTATCCTCAGCTTCCAGGGAATACATCAGGATGCGCCCAAGACCGCTCGCTATGGGCCCGAGTTCCGGCTGCCCCATCCCTTCGGGAATCTGGCGCTTGGCCTCGGAAAGCCGTTCGTTTACCAGCCGCCTGGCGAAGTAGATATCGGTGCCATCTTCGAAATAGATGGTCACCCGCGACAACCCGAAAATCGACGTGCTCTGCACTTTTTCCAGCTTGGGAATTCCATACATGCTGATCTCAACGGGATAGGAAATCAGCGTTTCGATATCAACCGGCGACAGACCAGGACTGGTGGTAAACACCTGAACCATGGTCGGCGTCGCGTCCGGAAACGCATCCACCGGCAGTTTTTGAAATGAAAATACGCCGGCAACGATCACGGCGATAGCAAAAACAAGCGTCATCAGACGATTGTTCAGCGCATAATTCACAATTGCGTTGATCATGCTCCCCCCGGGGTTTAGTGTCCGTGAGCGGCGCTGCGGCCACTGGCGGTAATGGCCGACATCAGATCAAAAGCGCCTACTGAAACCACTTCCGTGTTTGCGCTAATGCCGGACTTGATCTCGATCCAGTCGTTTGCCTCCTTGCCAAGCGTGACGGGAACCGCCTTGTAAGCCCCTTTCTCATCGCCCGGAACAAACACAACGGAGTCATCGCCAATGGTTTGAACCGCATCATCCGGAACCAGCGGCAGTGAGGCCTCCGATTCCGTCATGATTCTGGCCGTGGCATAGGTATTCGGGCGAAGGTCGCCTCTGGGAGACTCCAGCACAACGCGAACCGGGATGGTGCGGGTCTTTTCATCGAGCATGCTCGACACCCAGGATACCTGCCCACTGTGAAACCGGTCAGAACTTGAATCCCTGGAGGAAATCTGAACCTCGTCTCCCGTTGAAATCTGGTCAATATCGGATTCGGACACCTGAAGAATGGCCCACAACACCGAGGCATCCGCCACGATGAAAGGCGTATCCGACGGACTCAGCGTTTGCCCCAGACGAACATGCATCTGCTCGACACGCCCCTCAATGGGTGAGCGGAGCGCGTATTGCGCCAGCCCCCCACTGTCACCTGACGACTCGCTGCCGTAAACCGCCAGTTGTTCCCGCACGGAATCGTACTCCGCTTTTGTTTCAAGAAAGGCAGCCTTGGCATCCAGGAACTCTTCTTCACTGGAAATACCCTGTCCCTGCAACTCCCTTTCACGATTGTAGTCAGACTCGGCCGCTTCTTTGCGGGCCTCCAGCGAGATTAACCGGGAGCGAATCCGGGCCAGCTCCACACTGTTCAGGGTTGCCAGTAACTGCCCCTTATTGACACGATCCCCCAGATCAACCGCCAACCCTGTCAGTTTTCCCTCCAGCAGCGGACCAACCTCGGCCACGCGGTCCGGCACATACTGAATCTCGGCAGGTGCCGTAACAATTGCGCCAGCGCGCCCCTTGGCAGCCGCCACAGTCTGAATCGACAGTAACTCTGTCTGCTCCGGCGTCAGATGGATCTGGCGGGACTGGTTTTCCTCTCCGGCATGCTCGGCTTCTTCATTTTCGTGCTGGTCACCCTCGGCTTCTCCGGCAGCGTATGCCTGCTGCAAGCTCAGAGCGCCGACAACTATTAACAGTATCTTCAGATTGCGAATCATTCATTCACCCTCAATATTTAGAGAACGGTACTAAGAGAACGGTCAATTTTGAGTTTCATACCCTCAGGAACCGGCTGACATCGACAGAGCACCTCCTGTGCTTATCTCCAGCGCCCGGACGGCATCGATATAATCATTCTGCGCCTGAACGTATTCCTGCCTTACCGACAGGAGATTGTCCTGTGCCGCCAGAACATCCGAGGCACCGACCTTGCCCGCCCGAAGTGCTTTCTGCATCAACTGTAATGTTTCCTCTGAACGCTCCAGGATCGACTCGTTCATCTGGCGCAGCCGAACGGCGGTGGATTCGTACCGGGCCACAGCTGACACAACCTGACGCTCTGTAGCCAGGCGCAAGGCCTCTGCCTCAAGCTCGGAGGTTTTCAGCCGCGCAGCAGCTTGTCTCTGCTCACCGGAATAATCATGAAAAACGGTCAAAGGCATCGACACCCCTGCACCGAAAAGGTTGGAGCCTTCCTCACGATCATAAAATCCGAAGACTTTCAGATTTGGAATCGTCAGGCTTTTCGCAACTTCAAGGCCAGATTCATCCGCTGCAATTCTGGCGGCCGCCGCTTTCAGGTCCGCTCTCTGACTCTGTGCCATCTCGACAAGCTGGCTGGTCGGAGGCAGGTCTTCGAGCGTCACATCAAGCTCGCCGGTCACCCCAACGGCATCGGAGGGGGACACCCCGAGCACTTCGGTAAGGTCAATTTTTGATTGCTCGAGCTTTTGTTCCGCCGAGGCTTTTTGATTCCGGGCCCTGGCAAGCCCAATGACTGCGGTATTGAGATCAATCCGGGTTTGTTTACCCTGTTTTACGGACATTTCAACCAGGTCTTTGGTGCGTTGCATAAGTTCAACGGCACGGGTTGCGGTTTCCAACTCTTTCTGAGCCAGCAGTATCCGGAAATAGGCGGCCCGCACCCGCGCCTTGGTGGCTACCTTCAGGTATTCAAGCTCCTGTTGCCGGGACGTGAGATTACTCCGGGCACGCGACTGCCCAAGGTCGCCGCGATTACCCATCCAGATCTCCTGAGTAACCCTCACCCCATATTCCAGGGACTCGTCGGCCTGATCCGGGGCCTGACGGGCCCCCAACTCAAACTCTGGATTGCTCGGCGCCCAGCGGCTGGCATGATCAAGCTGTCCCTGCTGTATCGAGACCGCGGCCCGCCTCAAAGCCAATACCGGGCTATTCTCGAAAGCCATCACCATGGCCTGGTTCAGGGAAACAGCCTGGCTGGCTTTGGCCTGCTGATATTCTTTCAGCGACACACTCTCTTTTGCCTGGGCCGACACCATAGGAGAGACGGCCAAGGCTCCCGGAACTATCATCGCGCACAACAACAATCGTTTGTTCATTCAGTATCATCCTGGCTGTTTGACTGAGGTCAGTGAGTCAGCATTTTTGCGTGGGAATCTGGAACGACCTTACAGACAAACCTTTAATACAGTTTGAAATTCAGGCACCGGATAAGAAATGAGCTTTGGCGGCAGGGGGGGGGCAGAGGTAAGGGCGAGGATGTCGAGTCACCGGGCGTCAAGGCAGGCGCACGATGGTGGGTTCTTGCATGATAAATAAAAACCGGCCCGTCATTTGGGCCGGCTTTTTATTCTGGATCTGAATTGCTTGTGATCACTTGGCCGATCAGAAACTCCTGCTCCAACCCAGCCAGAACTTCGGATCATCCGAGTTGACAGAGCCAAGCGCGTCGGTTGACTCAATGTCCGCGTACTCCACGTTAACACTGAAAGAACCGAAGTTTCCCGCATCCTTTGTAACGTTGGCGGCGACGTGTGAATAACTTGCCTCGCCGACAGAAGCCTTGCCGTCATCAGCGAAGTCGTAATAGCCAAGCGTCACACCGGCACTGTAGCTGTCCTCCAGAGGCACCCCAACAGAGGCGTAGTAATAGGCATCCCCCTGCACGAACACCCCATCACCACTGGTGTCGCTGTTGATCGTGTAGGCCAGGCCGATGGCCGCAATGCCATAACTGATCTCGCCGTACAGTTCGCCGAAGTCGATGGAGTCCGGCGCGTCAGGATACGCATAATAAATGTACCCAACGTCATAACCCAGTTCTTCCACAGAGCCGGAGAATCCGGCATAAAGATCAAGCTCATAGCTGGTGCCGTCACCAAAATCGACATTGGAACCCCAACCACCGGCGTAGAAGCCCGACGCATGCTCATAATCCAACCCTCCCTGGACAGCCGCAGCCCCGTCTGTCTGGGTGACGCCCCGGAACAGATAGTTGCTGCTGGCGCTCACATTTGAGCTGACGTCAGCGCTAACAATGGCGGGCGCAGCCTGAAGTGCTGCAAGCAAAGTGATACTGATAAATCCGGATTTGGTGAAAAACTGCTTCTTCATAATGGATACCTTCGGTTGGGTTTCATTGCTCCAAATATGATTTAGCAAAAGTCTTGCCACATCTTATTTATTCTTGTTTATCATTATTATAGAGACAAATCGGCACATTCTGAGCTTGCCCCCGAAAAACGACCCAACACCTAGCGCCCCAGAACCTGTCACCGGCCCGGACCAGCGCCCTGTTTTGATGCATTCTCTGTAACCATTCTGTAATCTTTGCCAAATAGACTTTAATAGCGCTTCAACACACACAAGCAAACCGAAAAAGGTGAGACAGATCATGAGCAAGAAATATTTGGGCTTGGCTTTGGCGATTTCTGCCGCTTCTGCTGCACAGGCCGGAAACGTTACGACCAGCGGCGAAGACCTTGTGATCGATACCGACAGCGGTATCAAAGTGAAAGTGTCGGATAACTCTGCGTCTTTTCAGCTCGGCGGGCGCATTCAGTGGGATTACGACGCCACGCAGTCTGACGACAACGGTGTTGACACTACCGATTTCGATGTGCGCCGGGCACGCCTCTACGCCAAGGGCCACTTTGGCGACTGGGCGTACAAGACCCAGTTCAACGTCGCTGAAAGTGATGGCGCCGACGGCGGTACTGCTGAAGACCTGTACATTCGTTACATGGGATTTGGCTCAGCTGCAACCGTGACTATCGGTAAACAGAAAGAGCCATTCGGCCTGGAAGAATTAACGAGCTCAAAAGACATCTCAGCGCTTGAGCGATCTGCCATGACCGAGCGTTATGCCCCCGGTCGCAGCGGCGGCATCCAGCTCAGCGGCAAAGGCAGCAACTGGACCTACGGTATCGGCTACTTCGAGGCAGGCGGCAATGGCAGCGACGATTTCAATAACACGGCAGTAACCGCACGGGGCACGGTTGCACCGATTCAAACGAACAATATGGTTGTTCATCTTGGTGCGGGTTATACCACGCGTGATGCCGACACTCAGGCCGATGAGGTCGATACGTTTAATCTGGAGCTCGCCGGCGCTTCCGGGCCCTTCCATGCCCAGGCCGAATATTTCGATTCCGAGGAAGGCCAGGTGGATGTTGATGGTTATTACGTACAGCTTGGCTGGATCATCACCGGCGAAAGCCGTCCTTACAAAGCCGGAGCATTCAAGCGGGTAAAACCGGCATCACCCAAAGGGGCCTGGGAAGTTGTTGCCCGCTTTGAGGATGGTGACGGAAAATACAGTGATGTGGGGCTGGCCACGACCGACGGTGAGCAAACAACACTGGGCGTTAACTATTACGCCAACAAGAATGTTCGACTTGGAATGAGCTACATGGATGGCGAAGAAGCCAATGGCGCTAGCGGAGATGAAGTGCGTGCAAGGTTGCAATATGCATTTTGACCGCACGGAATCCCCGATCAAACTTATATCTGGCTGAAAACCGATACAGAAAACATCACCATCAAAATATAATCGGAAAATTCAGCTCTGGTTAAGTTTAGCTTGATACGCTTTACCCGAGTCGAGTCAAGTCGATCATTAATGACGTGCTCTGATTTTCAGGGCAGGCACTGGCCTGCCCTGTTTTTTTTAGTGCCTGCCCCGCACCCCTGCCAGCCGGCTTTCGGGCGCCGACTGCCAGCATCTGTAAATTTGTTTTAGTGCAACACTGCCAGACACATTTTGCCGTGCCGTAGACTTGCCGATTTCAGGCTTTTCTGCTAGATAGAACACAGCCTTATTGTTTTTGGGCTGCAATAACGACAATCTCGTTCTAGAGACGCTGGAGGATCGATGAAAACAATACAAAAGCGAATCAGTCAGGGATTTTTGGGGGCGCTGATAGCCGCAAACGGCATACCTGCTGCCTTAGCGGTGGAGGTCCCGACAGCTTCAGGAATCAAGCTGGATATACTTACCCAAGGCAAGTTTCAACCAACCTATTTTTCTAATTTCGATCTGGACAGCAGCGTCGACGATGGCGCCACTGGCACTTCTGCTGGCGCTGTTCAGGTTGGAGATGAGCACGTCAGGGCTGAGGTCAGGCTTGGAGTGGTGGCGACTGGCGATAACTGGACAGGCAAAATACTTCTTGAGAATGACTTTTCCCTTGATGCCAATTCTGTTGATCGCGCATTCCGAGGCGAGAGATTTGGCCTGGAGCAGGCCTTCTTCACTTATACCTTTGATCCCGCATTTACCCTGCAGGGCGGCTGGACCTTCAAGAATCTGGACCTCGCCTCAGGCGGCCTTCTATATGGCGACGACCACCCCTTGTTCGGCGCCACCGGCAAGACCTCGTTCGGTAGCTACGATGTTTTCTGGATGCCGATTACAGATGGGCTGATTTCCAACATCCAGGCTCCTGGAGCAAACCCTGCTAACGGTGAACTGGACTGGGACGTGTTTGCTTCAAAGTTTGATTTTGATCTGGGAAAAGGTAGTCGTATCTCCCCGATCCTGACATACAGCGACAACCAGCAGCAAGGTGCAAAGGCAACCTATTACGGTGTCGAATACATCGGAAATATTGGCGCCATAAAGGTACGGGCCGAGGTGCTGGGCGTGACCGGTAGTTTCGACAATGGCGATGACATCAGTGCCTATGCCGGTTACGCGGGCCTTGAGTACCCGGTTAGTGAATCCTTCAACCCCTTTGTAGCACTACGCGTAGCAAGTGGGGATGACGACCCTACCGACAATGATGTAGAGGGCTGGCTGGGCATCACCGACATCGGCAGATATTCGCCCCTGATCGGTATTGACGGCCAGTTTATGGGATGGCAGCCAAACTCTAACCAGGCGATAGCATCGGGCCTTTTCGGTCTCGCCCTTGACCAGGCTGGCCCTGGTGGTGCTGGGTACGGCGGCATTTCCAATGCCGGCACCGGTAACAACCCAGGCCAGATCATGCTCTCTGTTGGCAGTTCGGGAAATTTAGCGTCGATCTCGCCCAAGCTGTCATATCAGGCACAGGTTTTTCCCATGTGGTTCCAGCAAACGGGCGGCCTTGAAACGCTCAGCACCGCCAGCGGATCGGTGGACAGTTATGCCGGCACCGAACTTGATGTGGCTGTAAAGTACCAGGCTAACCAGTACTTTGCTCCAAGGCTGGTACTCTCCAGTTTCCTGCCCGGCAAGGGCGTTGAGGATGCCACCGGCGCAGACGATGCGGCCTATGTTGCAATGCTCGAGCTGAACTGGAATTACTGAGCCCGGCTGATTAATAACGACTGGAAGCAATCAAGTTGAGGCGCCGGTAACGGGGCCTCAACTTTTTTAAGAGGCATAGATTTATGAAGCCGTTTTTCGTGATCTTCCTGATTTTTTCTGCCGCATCCAATGCTCAGGCCCAAGGCTACGATGTACCATTGGATTCGCTGTCGGAGTGGACAGGAAAGAAGAGCATCAGGGTGGTATCGAATATTGAGGACCTGAACACCGATAAAGAGTTTCTCGCACTGCTGGGGCGCCTCACCGTCAAGGGATTCGATGTAAAGTTTGGCAGTTCCGGACCCATCGATGAAGGCCTGACTCTTGAGGTTCTCCAGGTCAGAGATAAGACGGCACTCTCTATAAAGTCCACCGATTCTCAAAAATACTTTCTTTCCGTCCTGATTGACAAAGCCAATCAGGACGGGGGTGAAATACGAGCCGAAGCCTACACTCCGAGCATTCTCCCACTGCCGGAAGATTTCAGCCCTAAAATGGTTGAGGCGCTGCCTCGGCCCAGCCAGAAAGACAGTCAACTGGTTTTCCTGTCAGATTCGGCATTGGTACTGGGACTCTTCGATGGCGGCAGGGTTAAAAGAATTGATGAACTGACATCAGGCATCAAAAATTCGAAAGCCATTTTCTTGTCAGTTGGCCAGTCAGACTCAGATCCGAACCCGGAGGTTGCCGTAGTATGGGGTCAGGACCGGGATATTTCAGGCAAGGGACAATACACAAAGATCTTCTCTCAGCTTTTTGAAATCTCGGGGCAAACGCTGCAGGAAGAATCCGAAAAAGCCGAGAATGTGGCGTTACGGTTTATCAATAATCAGCTGCACACCCAACGATACGAGTTGCTGCAAGGTGACATTGGAAAAATAGCAGTTACTTCCGGGAAACAGACCAATGCTCGAAATGACTCCGTTGTCCCGGCCGATGCTGGAAACATGATTTTTTCCTACTTCCCTATCGACAACGCTACCTCAATCATAGTAAATGAAGCCAATCTTGAATTGCGGAACTCAAGCTGGAAGTCTTCGCCACAACTCGGGCTCGGCAAGGTATCCTCGCCAAGACTAACGAAACGCCTGAAGGACAGGAAAATCATTACATCACCCGATTACGCCTTTTCCGTTAACGAAGAACATCTGTCCATTCCCAGGAAAGCGGTTGTGAACAATGGATCGGTTGTAACCTATCTCAGAAAAAGAAGGCCGGGGCTTTCTGGCTTAACATCCGCTTCAGGACCAGATTCGTTAATCAAAGCAAGCTGGGACAGTGATACGCCCGAATCCGGGTTTTCGATTTCACCCATGCATGAAATAAGCTCTTTTATTATTGATTTTTCATATGTGAAAAATAGGGGAGCGTTTCGATTACTCGTATTAACTAATGAAGAAAGTGATAACCAGGGCGCAAGAAAAATATACATATATTGACAGGCTCAGAGCCCGGCGATGCCATCCATTGCCTACCCTGAAGACACCCTCAACACACGGCTCGCACTGACACAGATGGGGCCAAAAAACGCGCGCTTTCCTATCTTCACCGGGCTTTGCTGGGGCACAAATGCCCGGAGAGCCGCCGCACCTGCATGGTTTCCGCACACGGCGACTGGTAACCAAAAGTCTAACAGACAAAATGTTGCAATTCGACGGACAGTAATCTAATGTCTTTTTTGTAAGAAAAACAACTATGTTGTGGCTCGAAAAAAATAAATGACTTGACAAAAAGACTAAAAGGGAATGTGCACATGCGCAATAAGCTGAGAACACTCGCCGCTCCGCTGGCAATGGCTGTAGCAACAACGCCGGCTTTGGCCGCAGAGCCGGTCGGACGTGCGTCACCGACTGTAGAAGACCTGAAGGTTGAAATAAATCAACTGACAGCAGAAATGGAGAAACTTAAGAATGGCGATTCGCCCTTCACAGTGAACGGTTATTACCGCCTTCAGGCCACGTCGCAGAGCCTGGACGAGACCAACGACAACAGCAGTGCCTTTGTAGATCAGCGCCTGCGCGCAAAGATCAGCGGCGACCTCAACGATAACGTGACTGTAGTCTGGTACGGTGAGTTCGATTCTCCGTGGGGTGAGACGGGAAGCTGCCAGGGTGACAATTGCGGCAAGCTCAGCGCCGATGGCGTTGGCGTTGAAACCAAAAATGCTTACGCTGAACTGAAGGTGCCAAACAGCGACTGGAAGGTACGGGCGGGCATCCAGGGCTATGGCTTCGGCAAGTACGAGAGTTTCGTCACCAACGACGACATGAATGGCATTTCCTTTGCGGGCAATGTTGGCATGGCCACGCTGACAGGTGGCTGGTTCAAGTGGGAAGAAAACGATAGAGATTCCGCAGACGACGTGGACTTCTACACGGTGAGCGCCGAGCTTCACCCCAGCGAGGTTTTCCACTACGGCCTCACCGGAGCCCAGATCAGCAACAGCAGTCAGGTTGCTCTGAATGGTACGGCGGCTCGAACGGATGACAACTATCTCGGTGCCTACGCCGACTATACCTATGACCAAATGGCCTATAGCGGCTCGGTACTTTACAAAAAGTCGTCCGGGCTCGACTCTGACGCAACAGATGGCGACACCTACATGTTGAACCTGTACGCCCAGAGACACTGGGGCAACGCGAGCCTCAAGATTCACGGCATCTACATTCCGGCTGACGACAGCAGCAATGGTGCAGATCGCTTCGCTGCAAACCAGTCAGGCTGGGAGCTGAATAGCAGTAATCTGCAAATCTTCGGAACAGACTACTACTACAACAATGGTTCTCAGGGGGCTAAGTCAGTTTACGATGCAGCTTACCAGGGATACGGTCTGATGGGGCTAATGGTCTCGGGTGATCAGAAGCTTTCTAACGACTACTACCTGAAGTACGGCACCGGTTACTTCCGGGTTGCCGACGACGCGCCCGACAGCGCCACTCAGGCTAACGGCTCGAGCCTCGGCACTGAAGTCGCTGCCCAGTTCGGCAAAAAATTCGCCGGCGTGTATGACCTCAGCCTTCGTGGATCCTATGGCTTCATGGGAGACTTTTACGGAGACAACCCTGAGGACACCTACAAGGTTGTCGCTATGGTCAACATTAGCTACTGATGATCGTGTAATCTCATGATCCTTACGATAACGGCCGGGCAATAGCCCGGCCGTTATTTCTCTGGTGCGCCAGGGATTGATATCCAGCATAAGCGCCCCTCCCACTACGTAATTGACTTACCCCACATCCCCAAGCGGTCGTAATACGTCCGGCGAGACCTTGTATTGCCGGGCAGGCCTTCGAAGGTCACTTTCAGGCGACCCACAATCTTTTCTATATCTTTAGCTAGCCTGAGCTAAGCTTCCAGTATGTATTCACACTCCTCATTCAGAACTGGTTGACACTGCATCCTTTACCCCACAAAGAACGCCCATGAACTTTAAACGTCTGGAAACTTTTATCTGGGTTGCTACCCTCGGGAGCTTTCGCAAGGCGGCGGAGCGGCAAAACACCACGCAACCCGCAATATCCAACCGAATAGCAGCGCTTGAAGAAGAACTGGGCGTTCAGCTTTTTGAGCGGGATTCCGGCCGCACCATGTTGACGACCAGGGGGCAGGAGCTGTTGCCCTATGCCGAAAAAATCGTCTCCATGTCGCAGCAGCTGCGCAAACGCGCCGACAGGGTCGCGCTGCTGTCCGGCATCTTGAGACTTGGCGTTTCCGAGACCATCGTCCACTCCTGGCTGCCATACTTTTTCCGCAAGCTGAATGAAAACACACCAAACCTGGACGTGGAGATCACGGTCGACGTCACCGGGAACCTCCGCACCGGCCTGATGGACCGGACCTTCGATCTCGCTTTCCTGATGGGTCCGGTTTCCGAACCCAAGATTGAAAACCTGGACCTGTGCAGCTTCCCCCTGATCTGGGTCGCAAGTCCCTCGCTGAAACTGCCAGACCGAAAACTGGAGCTCGAGGAACTGGCCCAGTGGCCCATCATTACCTACGCCAGAAACACCAAGCCGTTTGCCGAAATCAGCCAGAAATTCAGCGAACTGGACGAACTGCCAGCACGCTTCTATTCATCCAGTTCACTGGCAGCATGTCGCCGGCTGACGCTGGATGGCATTGGTGTGTCGGCACTACCAATGAGCGTGATATCTGACGGCCTGAAAAGCGGACGCCTGATCACTCTGGATGCCGCCTGGACACCATCACAACTGGCGTTCACAGCCTCGTACCCCAGCGTGCCGTTTAACCCGATAGCCGAACTGGCCGCCAACCTGGCGGTCAACGTTTCGAAACAGTACGCGGAACCGGACATCACGAGAACTTATCACCAAACGTAAAAAACCATAATTAGACTTTTTCGCCAATAGGAATAACCTGATCCATAACCACATAACAAATTCAATCAGGGGTAGCCGAGATGCAGACCGGCGATTATTCAGACTTCAAAACAGGCCTGCTTGACCAGGTATCTGAGCTACGCGCGCACATACGCTCCGGCACCCATACCGGAACCACCAGCGGCAAGGCACAGAGCCTGGTTCAGGGCAATGTCGTCATCCTGCCGGCCGACTGGGCGAACGATTTTCTTCTGTTTTGCCAGAACAATCCTGTCGCCTGCCCCCTGATTGGCGTCTCCCAGACCGGCGACCCCATGCTGCCGGGCCTTGGGCGTGATCTTGACATCCGAACCGACATCCCCGAGTACCAGATCTTCCGCAATGGTGAACGGGCTGAGTCTGCCACTGACATTCGCGATGTGTGGCGCAACGATTTTGTGACGTTTGTACTCGGCTGCTCCTTCTCGTTCGAAGATGCGCTGGTCCGCGCCGGCCTGTCCATCAGGAACGTCGAGCAGGGACAGAACGTATCCATGTATCGCTCGAACATTGCCACCCAATCGGCCGGCCGGTTCCACGGCAACATGGTGGTCTCCATGAGGCCGTTCAAAGCTGCCGATGCCATCCGGGCGATTCAGATCACCACCCGGCTACCCAAAGCGCACGGGGCGCCGGTGCACATCGGGGATCCGGCCCTGATCGGAATCAACGATATCCACGCTCCGGATTTTGGCGACGCCGTCACCATCGGCCGTGACGAGATACCCGTCTTCTGGGCCTGTGGCGTGACACCGCAGGTCGCCCTGGAGAATGCACGCCCCCCGATCGCGATCACTCACGTACCGGGAAAAATGCTGCTCACCGAGCGGCTCAACGAAGAACTGGCGGTGCTGTAGTAACTGCCAATTGATGACCAAAGCAACAACAAAAGAACGGGAGAATCGATATGTTCAAACAACTTGCGACAGCCACCCTGATGGCAGGGTTTTTCTTCACCACCGCAGTCAACGCAGCCCAATGGCACATGCCAACGCCCTACGGCGATGCGAACCTGCCAACCAAAATCGCCTATGAGTTCGCTGAAGACATCAAGGCAGGCACCAATGGCGACATAGCCGTCACCGTCCACTCCGGCGCCTCACTGGTCAAACATCCGGAAATCCCGAGGGCCGTCCGCACAGGGCAGGTTCAGCTGGGGGAAATCTTCATCGGCATCATGGGTAACACCCATCCGGTGTTCAAACACGACAACATTCCGTTTCTGGCAACCAGCTTTGAGGATGCAAAACGGCTGTGGGAAGCGGCAAAACCCGAGGTGGAAAAACAACTCGACAAAGAGGGCATGAAGCTGCTTTACACGGTACCGTGGCCCGCCCAGAGCCTCTATACAAAGGCTCCGGTCAACACCATGAGCGACCTGGAAGGCCTGAAGATGCGTGCCTACAGCCCGTCCACTTCACGACTGGCTGATCTCATGAACACCACCCCAACCACCGTTCAGGTACCTGAAATCCCCCAGGCTTTCAGTACTGGCATCATTGACGCGATGATCACCTCCCCATCCACCGGCGCCAACGGCCAGGCCTGGGATTACCTCTCTCACTACACTGACATCAAAGCCTGGATTCCCAAGAACGTTGTCGTCGTCAACAAGCGCGCCTTTCGCCGCCTGAGCGAGGAACAACAACAGGTCATTCTTGACGCCGCCGCGGCAGCCGAAACGAAGGGCTGGGAGGGCGTTCGTGTAACCGCCGCCGAAGACACGGCGACGCTGGCAGAGAACGGTATTGAAGTGTCCGAGCCATCCGAACAGTTGATGCAGGAATTCCAGAAGATCGGCGACATCATGATCCAGGAATGGGAAGAAGAAGCTCCGAAGGAAGTCGGCGCTATTCTGCAAAACTACCGTTAATGGTCCATTCACAAGACGCTTTCCCCTGGTATTCCAGCGGGAAAGCCGCCTTGGGAGGCATCTTCCATGAGTACCCTTCGAGACAAGTTTTACCTGGCATCTGGTTACGCAGCGGGGTTCTGCATTGCACTGATCATGGTCGTGATCCTGGTGCAGATTGTCGGCCGCCTGTTCGGCTTCATCATCCCTTCCGCTGAAAACGTGTCCGGGTATGCTCTCGCGGCTTCTACGTTTTTCGGGCTTGCCTACACCTTCCATGAAGGTGGCCATATCAGGGTAACCCTGGTTATCCAGAAATGGTCGGCCCGGGCGCGGTTCGTTCAGGAACTGGCGGTACTCATCCTTGGCCTCGGCCTTGCGTGCTTCATGACCTTCTACTGCTGGCACATGGTGTGGGAGTCCTACGTTTTCGAGGAGGTCTCACACGGCTACATCCCCATTCCGATCTGGATTCCTCAGATCCCGGTAGGGCTGGGCACGTTAGCGCTTACTATCGCGATCCTGGACGACCTGATCGCGGTACTGCGAAAACGTGTGCCTTCTTACCAACAACACGAAAGTGACGTCAATCTGGAGGAAATCTGATGGATACCACGCTGCTTTCCATCGCCCTCGCTGCCTCCATGATATTGATGCTCGCGCTTGGCGTTTGGGTATCACTGACCTTGGTTGGCATTGGCGTCCTCGGGCTATTGTTGTCCGGCAACGACCAGATCGGCCTTCTGTTCGCAACCTCCAGTTGGGGCGCAAGCACCGGCTGGTCTCTGACCGCACTGCCGATGTTCATCTGGATGGGCGAGGTGCTGTTCCGTACTCGCTTGTCCGAGGACCTGTTTAAGGGACTGTCACCCTGGATGGGTGGTTTACCGGGCAAGCTGCTGCACGTAAACATTCTCAGCTGCGGTATATTCGCCGCGGTGTCCGGCTCGTCGGCCGCCACGGTGGCCACCATTGGCCGCATGACCCTGCCCGAGCTCAAGGCTCAGGGTTACAGCGATCGCATGGCTGTCGGTACCCTTGCCGGTTCCGGCACCCTTGGGCTGCTGATACCACCGTCTATTATTCTGATCGTTTACGGCGTGGCGGCCGAAGTGTCCATCGGCCGCCTGTTTATCGCCGGCGCTCTTCCTGGCCTCATGCTGGTGGTCATGTTTATGGGGTACACCATGGTGTGGGCGACATTGAACAAGGATGAGATGCCCAAGCATAAGAAAGAGCACATCTCGTTCTCAGCCAAGATCAAGGCGCTGCGAATGCTGCTGCCGATTGTGGGCCTGATTGTATTTGTGCTTGGTTCGATTTATGCCGGCTTTACCACACCCACCGAGGCTGCCGCACTCGGAGTTTTTGGCGCCCTGTTGCTGGCGGCTGTCACCGGATCCCTGAACGCCGACAGTTTCAAGGCAAGCCTGCTGGGCGCGGTCAAGAGCTCCTGCATGATTGGCCTGATTCTGGTGGGCGCGCATTTTCTCACCTTGTCCATGGGCTTTCTCGGCATTCCAAGAGAGTTGGCGGAATGGATTGGCAGCATGTCGCTCTCTTCTTTCGAACTGCTTGTCTGCCTGACTGCCCTCTTCGTTCTACTGGGCTGTTTCCTGGATGGCATTTCCGTGGTGGTTCTTACCGTCGCCGTGGTCATGCCCATGGTCCAGCAGGCCGGCATCGACATGCTCTGGTTTGGCATTTTTATTGTTCTGGTGGTTGAGATGGCACAAATCACACCGCCGGTGGGTTTTAACCTGTTCGTGATCCAGGCATTGACCGGGAAAGACATCCTCTACGTTGCCCGAGCTGCGCTCCCCTTTTTCCTGCTGATCATGGCGGCGCTGTTTCTGATCGGCTGGTTCCCGGAAATTGTCACCTACCTCCCTCAAACCATGAGCCGAGGCTAGCGCACATTCACTTGTTTCTGGAGACAACCAATGAAACTCAACTGCGATATGGGCGAGAGCTTCGGTAGCTGGACCAAGGGCATGGATGCCGAGGTCATGCCCTACATTGATATGGCCAATATTGCCTGCGGCTTCCATGCCTCAGACCCGCTGACCATGGACCGCACCGTCAGAACCGCGATTGTCGAGAAGGTCGCCATCGGCGCGCACCCCGGCTATCCGGATCTGTTGGGCTTCGGCCGGCGTGACATGGAGTTTGCACCCGAGGAACTCCAGGCCCTGCTGGTGTATCAGATCGCTGCGCTGGACGGCATCTGCCGCACCCACGGCACAGCCATCGAATACATCAAACCCCACGGCGCGCTCTACAACAAAATGGCAGTAGACCGCACAACCCTGGCAGCGGTGATGGCTGCGGTACGCAACTATGCAGCCCACTGCCCCCTGGTGGTCATGGCAACACCTGATGCCGACGAAGTTCTGGCGCTGGCCGCCGACGCTGGCATCAACGTGTGGTTCGAGGCGTTTTCCGACCGTGCCTACAGCGACGAAGGCCGTCTGGTTAAACGCTCGGTGAAGAACGCGGTTCATGACACGCCGGAAGCCATAGAAAGGCAGGTAACACAGATCATCACCGAAGGCAGCGTCACGTCGATTTCCGGCAAACGTATCCCGATAAAGGCCGACACTCTCTGCATTCATGGCGACAGCCAGCATGCTGTAGAGGCGGCCAGGCACATGCGGCAGGTCGTTGAGTCACTATGATCATTGAAGCCGTCAACGAAAGTACGTACATCGTCTATTTTGGTGACCGTATCAGCGATGACATCGCCGGCCAGGTCAAGCGGGCCACGGAGGCCATTCGCCAGAACCTGTCGGACCTGGTGATTGACCTGGTGCCTTCGTATACCTCCGTGCTGGTTTGCTATGACGCCAACAGGACCGACCGCTTCGGCATCGCGTCCCGGCTGCGCAAGGCACTGAGCGAGGGCGAACAGGAGGCGCCGGATGAAAGCGCTTCCAGCACCATTGAGTTGCCGGTCTACTACGGCGACGAAGTAGGCCTGGACCTGGACGAGGTGTGTGACTATTCCGGCCTGAGCCGGGACGAAGTGGTGCGCATCCACAGTGAGCAGACCTACCGCGTCTACGCCATCGGATTCAGCCCGGGGTTCGCTTACCTTGGCATTACCGACCAACGCATTGCCCTGCCCCGCAAAGCCACGCCCCGACAGAAAATACCCACCGGGAGCGTTGGCATTGCCGGCTCGCAGACCGCCATCTATCCCAGCGCCACGCCGGGCGGGTGGCAGATAGTCGGTCGCACACCTCAAAGAATGATCGATTGGGACAGCGATTCCCTGGCGCTGGTATCAGTAGGGGATAGGGTGCGGTTCCGGTCGATTGACCGCCAGGAGTATCTGGACCTGGGAGGCAGCCTCGATGAGTTTTGAAGTTCTGGATGGCGGTATGCTGGCCTTATTGCAGGACCCTGGCCGGTACGGCTATCAGCACATTGGCGTGACCACCGGCGGCCCCATGGACGAGCATGCCTTTCGTTGGGCCAATCGCCTGCTCGCCAATCCACCGGAGGCAGCGCAGATCGAGATCAATATTGGAAAACTGAGCCTGCTGGCCCATGAGGATACCTGCATCGCGCTCACGGGTGCGGACCTCGGAGCGCAGATCAATGGAGAGGCGGCAGCACCCTGGCATACCTATCAAATCCACCGGGGAGACCGTATCGAATTCGGCATGCCGGTGGCCGGACTAAGGGCATACCTTGCCGTCGCCGGGGGACTGAAGCCCACCGTAAAACTGGGTAGTTGCGCCACCGTCGTGCGCGAAGGCCTTGGGGGGCTGGATGGACGCGGGCAAAAGCTGGCCAAAGGCGACTGCATCGGGTTTGACCGCAGCCATCCAAAGACCATGGCAAGCCTGCCAGCCGGGGAAATTCCGGACTATAACCAGGACCTCCACATCGGTGTGATCCCCAGCTACCAATACGCGCACTTCTCTGCTGGTGAGCGTATGAAATTCTTCACGGGCTGTTACGAGGTCAGCCAGCGAATCGATCGCATGGGCTATAGGTTAACCGGCGACCCTATACACTCTGAGCTGGACGGCATCATCTCCGAAGGCATCGCCTATGGTGCCATTCAGGTGCCCAGTGACGGCCAGCCGATCGTCCTGATGAAAGACCGGCAAACCATCGGTGGCTACCCAAAAATAGGCTGCCTGAGCGCCCTGGATGCTGGCCAACTGGCGCAACGTGGGCCCGGGACACGGATCCGTTTTTACCTTGCGGACGTCGCAGAGGCCGAAGCCCAACGCGCGATTTTCAACCACAAGCTGGAAACCTTCAAACCATCACTCGCCGGCCCGTAGCCGGGTACGCACCCCCCGCGACGTCATCACCGCCAGCACCTCCCTCAACGGCACATCCACCCGCTTGCACATCTTCTCCGCAAACTCCAGGAAATAGGCCTCCCGGGCAACGGTGCTGGCCGTCGCGCCATTCGCAAAGTTGAGGTGACAAACAAGTCAGTAGGAAAACAGGAGATATCCACAAAGCCAAAACAAGCGAGGCCGGTCAGGTTATTCAGAACCGTGGAGCGCCAGGGATGGCGCGACCGAGCCCTACAGGGACGTATCCACGGGCGTGTTCTGAATAACCTGACCGGCCTCGCGACCGCTCCGCAGCCCGAAGGCTACGGAACAGAACTGCCAGCCTTAAAGAAGCAGGGACCGAATATCCCCCAACAACTGACTCAACACCGAGGTAAACCGGGCCGCATCAGCCCCGTTCACCGCGCGGTGGTCGTAGGACAGCGACAATGGCAGCATCAGCCGCGGCTGGAAATCTTTGCCATCCCAGACCGGCTTCATCGCCGCCTTTGAGACACCAAGAATCGCCACCTCCGGCGTATTCACGATCGGCGTGAACGCCGTGCCACCGATACCACCCAGGCTGGTGATGGTAAAGCAGGCACCCTGCATCTCGGTCGGCTTAAGCTGCTTGTCCCGCGCCTTCTGGGCCAGGTCCGCGCTTTCCTCCGCGAGCTCCCAGAGCCCCTTCTTGTCGACATCCTTGATCACCGGCACCATCAGCCCGTGAGGCGTGTCCACCGCAATCCCAATGTGAATGTACTGCTTGCGGATCACTTCCTTGCGGTCCATATCCAGCGACACATTGAACTGCGGCAACTCCGCCAGCGCCGTGGCGCAGGCTTTTAGCAGGAACGGAAGCGGTGTCATCTTCACACCTTTCTTCTCGCCGGCCGCCTTCTGGGCCTTGCGGAAGTCTTCCATGTCGGTGATATCCGCGTCCTCGAACTGGGTGACGTGGGGCACGTTCAGCCAGCTACGCTGCATATTGTTCGCCGTAGCAAACATCATGCGTGACATGGATTCGCGCTCAATCTCACCAAACTGACTGAAGTCCGGCAGTTTCACGCCAGGAATGCCGGCGCCACCGCCGCCAGCCACGGTGCTGCCTTGCTGCGTCTGCTGCAATTGGCTTTTCACGTAGGCCTGGACATCGTCTTTCAGGATGCGACTCTTCGGGCCGGAACCCTTGATGCGAGTCAGATCCGCGCCGAATTCACGGGCCAGCTTGCGCACCGCCGGTCCAGCATGAACCTTGGCACCCGGCGCCGGTGGCTCGTAGGTTGCCGAGGGCTGCTCCGGCTTGGGATCGGAAGGCTTGCTTTTCGATTCAGGCTCACCTTCCTGCTTTTCCTTGCTGGAAGACTCAGACGCCTCGGACGACGCGTCCTCTTCGCCTTCGTCGCCACCCTCTTCCACGATGGTCATTTCAACCAGATCGAGACCTTCGGAGATCTTGTCGCCCTCGGACACCAGAATCTTGCCGATCTTGCCGGCATAGGGAGACGGAATCTCCATGGTGGCCTTGTCGGACTCCACGGTCACCAGTGCATCGTCCGCCTCAACCTCATCACCTTCGCTGACGTTGATCTCGATCACCGGCACATTGTCGAAGCCGTCCAGCGCGGGCACCTTCACGGTTTCCTTTCGGGAACCGCCGGATTTCTTCGGTGCCGGCTTTTTCTCTTCAGACTTGGCTTCTTTGTCGTCCGACTTGGCTTCCGCCTCGTCTTTCTCATCGGACTTGGCGTCTTCGCCAGAATCCTTGTCGTCATCCGAGCCACCAGTGTCGCCACTGACTTCCATCATGCCAACGACATCGCCTTCCTTGACCTTGTCACCCACTTTGACGGTGATCTTGGTAATTTTTCCGGCACCCGGTGACGGCAGTTCTACCGATGCTTTATCGGACTCCACCGTCAGTATCGGATCTTCTTCCTCAACCGAATCTCCCTTACTGACGAGCACTTCGATAACCTCGACCTCGTCTGCACCGCCGAGATCCGGAACCTTGATTTCCTGTTCACTCATGGCGGTCTCCTTAGCTCAGCACCGGGTTCGTTTTGTTGCGATCGATTCCGTACTTGCGCATAGCCTCGAGAACCACGTCGTTTTTGACTTCGCCATCCCTTGCCAGGGCTGCCAGCGCGGTCACCGCCACATAGTAACGATCCACCTCGAAGTGACTCCGCAATTTCTCGCGGGTATCACTGCGGCCGAAACCATCGGTGCCCAGGGTCAGGTAGGTTTTCGGAATGTACGCCCGCACCTGTTCAGACAACAGCTTGATGTAGTCGGTGGACGACACCACCGGCCCCTGCTGCTTCTCCAGGCATTGGGTGATGTACGACTTCTTGGGCGTATCGTCCGGGTGCAGGCGATTCCAGCGTTCGATGTGCAGGCCGTCCCGGGCCAGTTCGTTGAAGCTGGTCACGCTCCAGATATCACTGGCAACACCAAAGTCCTCTTTCAGCAGCTCAGCAGCCGCACGCACCTCGTTGAGGATGGCGCCGGAGCCCAGCAATTGAACCCTGGGGGTTTTCTTGCGGCCCTTGGTTTCGACGGAATCCAGCAGGTACATACCCTTGATGATGCCCTCTTCCACTTTCTTGCCGTCCTTGCCTTCCGGCATGGCGGGCTGCTCGTAGTTTTCGTTTTCAATGGTCAGGTAGTAGAAGACGTTCTGATTGTCTTCAAACATCTCCTTGATGCCATGCTGGACCACCACGGCCATTTCGTAACCGTAAGCCGGGTCATAGGCCTTACAGCTGGGAATGGTCTGGGCCAGGATGTGGCTGTGGCCGTCCTGGTGCTGCAGGCCTTCACCGTTCAGCGTTGTTCGCCCGGCGGTGCCACCCACCAGGAAACCGCGGGCCTGAATGTCACCCGACGCCCAGGCCAGGTCGCCCACGCGCTGGAAACCGAACATGGAGTAGAAGATGTAGAACGGTATCAGCGGGAAGTTGTTGGTGCTGTAGGAGGTCGCTGCTGCCATCCAGGCCGCCATGGAACCGTCTTCGTTGATCCCTTCCTCAAGCACCTGACCTTTCTTGTCTTCCTTGTAGTACATGATCTGGTCACGGTCTTCCGGCACATACTTCTGGCCTTCAGAGGTGTAGATACCCAACTGACGGAACATACCCTCCATACCAAAGGTACGGGCCTCGTCCGGTACGATCGGAACCACCCGTTTACCGATGCGCTTATCCTTGGTCAGAGCCGTCAGCAGTCGCACGAATGCCATGGTCGTAGAGATTTCACGACCATTGGAGCCTTCCAGCAAGTTCTTGAAGGTGCCCAGCGGCGGCGTCTGCAGTGGCTGACAGTCCTTACGGCGCTTGGGATAGAAACCGCCCAGTTCCTGCCGGCGCTTGTTCATGTAAACGATTTCCGGGCTGTCCGGCGCCGGCCGGTAATAGGGCACGTCCTTGAGCTCTTCGTCCTTCAGCGGCACCGCAAAGCGGTCACGGAAGGCTTTCAGTTGCTCGATATCGAGTTTTTTGAGCGAGTGCGCTGTGTTCTGCGCTTCGCCGGCGTTACCAAAGCCATAACCTTTGATGGTATGGGCCAGAATCACCGTCGGCCGTCCACCGTTGTTATGGATAGCGTGATGATAGGCCGCATAGACCTTGTAAGGATCATGGCCGCCGCGGTTAAGCTTGTTGATGTCCTCGTCGGTGAGGTTATCCACCATCTTGGACAACTCCGGGTATTTGCCGAAGAAGTGCTTACGGGTATAGGCCGGGCCGTTGCTCTTGAAGTTCTGCAGGTCGCCGTCAACGGCTTCGTCCATGACGCGCTGCATCAGGCCGTCCTGATCCTTCTCGAACAGCGGATCCCACATGCGGCCCCAGACCACTTTCAGTACGTTCCAGCCAGCTCCCCGGAATACGCCTTCCAGTTCCTGGATAATCTTGCCGTTACCACGCACAGGGCCGTCGAGGCGCTGCAGGTTACAGTTAACGACAAAGATCAGGTTGCTCAGGTTTTCGCGGCCAGCCACAGAGATGGAACCCAGGGTTTCGGGCTCGTCGCACTCGCCATCCCCGACAAAGCACCAGACCTTGCGGTCGCCCATGTCGATCAGCTCACGACTGTGCAGATACTTCATCACGTGAGCCTGATAGATGGCCTGGATCGGCCCAAGGCCCATGGACACCGTTGGGAACTGCCAGTAATCCGGCATCAGCCAGGGGTGGGGGTAGGAAGACAGGCCTTCACCGTCCACCTCTTCCCGGTATTTGTCCAACTGATCTTCGTTAAAACGCCCTTCCAGGTAGGAGCGGGCGTAAATACCTGGTGAGGAGTGACCCTGGAAATACACCAGATCCGATTCGCGCTTCTCATCCCCGCCGTGGAAGAAGTAGTTGAAGCCAACATCATACAATGTCGCCGCCGAGGAGAAGGATGACACGTGCCCGCCCAGATCACCCGGGCGCTGATTGGCCCGCAGTACCATGGCCATGGCGTTCCAGCGGATCAACGAACGAATACGGCGCTCCATGAACAGGTCGCCCGGCATCCGGGCTTCCTGGGTCACCGGAATGGAATTGCGGAAGGGCGTCGTGATGGAATAAGGCAACTCAGTGCCGTCGCGGCTGGCTCGTTCGGAGAGCCTTTCGAGAATGTACTTGGCGCGATCAACGCCCTCCTGTTCGATCAGAGACTCCAGCGCATCCAGCCATTCACTGGTCTCTATGGGATCATCGTCCTGGTACATCAAACCTCCCCTTGGCATTAAAAAGTGCAGAGCGCGCCACGATCAGCGGCTGAGCGCCTTGCAATATCGATAAGCTGCGATGGAATGCAGAGCGTTTTATTATGGGTATCTGCCTGCCCGTTACTTTGAACAAGCATAGAACACGATCGCCAGTTTTACTGCGTGAAGCGCCCTTGAGTCACTTGGCTTTTGGTCAGCGAATTCAGGTATCACTCACACACCGGCACAAACCACACCGACGATTAAGTAGTATTTTTACTACATTTCGGTATAAAAATTCAATTTTTGAGGAAAATTCACCATTGCCTGTCGGACTATTTCGGTTACTTACGTAAGAATGGCGCCTTTTTCTCTCCCAAACAAGCATATTCAGACCAAGGTCGTAGGTTTCCTACCAATTTGATTAGACCTGAAAATACTTTTAGATTTATGTATACTCGCCTGCCCGTTTTTTGACCAGCGGAGTGGTGGCAATCTCCACCCCTCCAGAATATGGCTCACAACCAAAGAGGGCGATCTATGAACTCCATCGTCACGTTCCCGAACCGGATTCCAACCGCCGAGTTCGAAGAGCGGCGCTTCAAGGTCTACACAGACCGCCAGCTCGATAAGATTGACGTTATCCAGAATCTCCCTGAAGAGACCCTGTTTGAAATGAAGGTGGTAGCCAGCGTACTCCCCTTCCGCGTTAACGAATACGTGATCAATGAGCTGATTGACTGGAACAAGGTGCCGAACGACCCACTTTACCAGTTGGTGTTTCCCCAGAAGGGCATGCTGAAGGACGAGCATTACGAGCGCATGGCAAAGATGCATCGTGAGGGCGCGGAGAAGAAAGAAATCCAGGCAGTGGCGAAAGAAATTCGCGACGAGCTGAACCCGCACCCGGCCGGCCAGATGGAAATGAACATGCCGGAACTGAACGGCGAAGTCCTGGACGGCGTTCAGCACAAATACCGTGAAACCGTTCTGTTCTTCCCGGCCCAGGGCCAGACCTGCCACTCCTACTGTACCTTCTGCTTCCGCTGGGCTCAGTTCGTGGGCGACAAGGACCTGAAGATGGCCAGCACCGAAGCAGAAAAGCTTCACGGCTACTTGCAGGAGCATACCGAAGTCAGTGACCTGCTGGTCACCGGTGGCGACCCCATGGTGATGAAAACCAAGAATTTGGTCCAGTACCTGGAGCCTCTTCTGCAGCCGGAGTTTGATCACATCCAGACCATTCGCATCGGCACCAAGGCCCTGACCTTCTGGCCATACCGTTTTGTGACCGACAAGGATGCAGACGAACTGATTGATCTGTTTGCCCGCCTTGTGGATGCCGGCAAGCACGTGGCCATCATGGCGCACTACAACCATTGGCAGGAAATCACCACCGATATCGCGGAAGAAGCCATCCGCCGCCTGCGTGCCACCGGCGCTGAAATCCGCGCCCAGGGCCCACTGATCAAGCATGTGAACGACAATGCCGACGACTGGGCAAAACTGTGGGACAAGGAAGTACAGCTGGGCATCATCCCTTACTACATGTTTGTGGAGCGGGACACCGGAGCCAAGAACTACTTCGAAGTGCCTTTGGTAGAAGCGTTCAATATCTACCGCGAAGCCATCAAGCAGGTTTCAGGCCTGGCTCGCACCGCCCGCGGCCCGTCAATGAGCGCTGGCCCCGGCAAGGTTGAGGTACAGGGCATCACCGAGATCAACGGCGAGAAAGTGTTCGTGCTCCGGTTCATCCAGGCCCGCAACCCGGACTGGGTGCAGCGCCCGTTCTTTGCCAAGTACAGCGAAACAGCCACCTGGCTGCATGAGCTGGAACCGGCCCTTGGGGAAGAGAAGTTCTTCTTTGAGGATGAGTATGAGCAGATGAAGAAGGGCAACGGTTAACCCGGCCCCACAAAAAAAGGGGCCCTAGGTGGGCCCCTCCTTCCAGAAATGCCTTTCACTGCACATCAATGCATCAGCGTATACAGTTTGCGCCGATAGGTACGCACATCTGCATTGTTGTTACCCAGTTTATCGAACAGCTCAATCAGCGTGGTTTTCGCCACTTCATCCTTGTACTTACTGTCCACCCGCATCAGGCGAATCAGCAATTCCATCGCTTCGGCGTTGTTTTCCTGCAGAATATGATGCAACGCCAGCAGGTGCAGGGCATTCGGGTCTTTCGGATCCTTATCCAGCGCATCTTCCAGCTCATGGACCGGAGGTAGTTCAGCGGACGCTTTGAGGAACTTTATACGTGCCGCCAACTGCTTGGCCTGGTGCTGCATCTTTTCTTCCGGCGGCAGGCTTTCCAGCACCTGCTCGGCGGTTTCCAGATCACCCAGCTCCGCCTTCAGTTGCGCGAGGTCGATCAGTACCTTCAGATCATCCGGGTTGTTACGGTTCATCTCGGTTAACACGGCCAACGCAGCTTCCACATCACCTTCTTCCCAAAGTCGGTGAGCCTTATCGTAAGGAGCCTCTTCGTCTTCCGGCATGTCAATGTGCTTGTCGAGGACCTTGCGGATCTCGCTCTCCTGCAAGGCACCATTAAAGCCGTCCACTGCCTGGCCATCCTTCACAAGGATCACGGTGGGTAGGCTGCGCACACCCAGGCTGCCGGTCAGTTGCTGCTGCTCGTCGGCGTTCACCTTGGCCAGCATGAAGCCGCCCTTATACTCTTCCGCCAGCTTTTCCAGCAACGGCATCAACTGCTTACAGGGGGCGCACCACTCCGCCCAGACATCAATCAATATGGGCGTTTTGGAGGACGCTTCCATCACATCCTGCTGGAAGTTGTCCATGGTGGCTTCGAAAACGTACGGCGAGTTGCTCATGGATGGCACCTGAAAGTGATTTCCTGAAATGTCATTAACGGATTGTTGTTGGTATTGGGGGCTGAGAGTCGAAATTCAAGGTTTTGCCGCAGGCTCTGCACGATAACGGCAATTACCGCCACCTGCCTTGAAATAATCCCCTTTGCCGTTACATAGGCAATAGGGCCGGGGCGACAGCCCGGATCAAATTTCCTGGAGGATGCGTGTACGGCATGAACGACGACAACCGCAACGACTCTTTTGATGCTGCCGAAGAAGATCTGACCGAGTACATCGGCAAGGACGAGAACAGCAAAAGCCTGGTGCTGCCGAAACAGCAGATGCCTCGCCGCATGTACGTGTTACCGGTGTCGAACAGGCCGTTCTTCCCCGCCCAGGTGCAGCCGATTGTGGTTAACCAGAACCCCTGGCAGGAAACCCTCAAGCGTGTAGGCGAAACCGACCACAAGGTACTGGGTATATGCTTTGTGGAAGACAGCGATCCTGAACAGGGTATTCCCGGCAGCGAGGAGCTGGAAACCGTAGGCTGCGCCGTGCGCGTCCATCACGCCCAGGGCGAAAGCGGCAAAGTCCAGTTCATTGCCCAGGGCCTGCAGCGTTTTCGCATCACCCAATGGCTTCGGCGCCGGCCGCCCTACCTGGTGGAAGTGGAATACCCGGACGAGCCGGAAGAAGCCGCCGACGAGTTGAAAGCCTATACCCTCGCGATCATCAGCTCCATCAAGGAGCTGCTGCGCACCAACCCGCTTTACGGCGAGGAAGTGAAGCAATACCTGTCCCGATTCGGGCCGGATGACAGCTCTCCCCTGGCGGACTTTGGTGCCTCGATGACCAGCGCCCCGGGCCAGGAACTGCAGGAGGTACTCAACACCGTGCCTCTGCTCAGGCGCATGGAGAAAGTACTTCTGCTGATGGCGAAAGAACAGGAAGTCGCCCGCCTGCAGAGCGAAATCAGCGAAGAAGTGAACGAGAAGGTGCAAAAGCACCAGCGTGAGTTCTTCCTGAAAGAACAGCTCAAGGTCATCCAGCGCGAACTGGGCATGGCCAAGGACGACAAAACCGCCGACGCCGAGCGTTTCCGCGAGCGCATGGAAAGCCTTAACCCACCGGAACAGGTTCAGGAACGCTTTGACGACGAGCTTCAGAAACTGCAGGTTCTGGAGCAGGGTTCACCGGAGTACGGTGTCACCCGCAATTACCTGGACTGGCTGACCCAGGTGCCCTGGGGCCTGACCTCGGAGGATCATTTCGATCTGACCGAAGCCCGCCGCATCCTGGACCGTGACCACGATGGGCTGGACGACGTGAAAGACCGTATCGTCGAGTTCCTTGCCGAAGGCACCTTCAAGGGCGAAGTCAGCGGTTCCATCCTCCTGTTGGTGGGCCCGCCTGGCGTGGGTAAAACCTCCATCGGCCATTCCGTCGCCGACGCCCTCGGCCGTGAGTTCTATCGATTCAGCGTGGGCGGCATGCGTGACGAAGCTGAAATCAAGGGCCACCGCCGCACCTATATCGGCGCCATGCCTGGCAAATTCGTGCAGGCATTGAAAGACTCGAAGGTGTCCAACCCGGTGATCATGCTGGACGAGATTGACAAGATCGGTGCCTCCTTCCAGGGCGACCCAGCCTCTGCCCTGCTGGAAACACTGGACCCGGAACAGAACCGGGAATTCCTGGATCATTACCTGGACGTGCGCATGGACCTGTCCAAGGTCCTGTTCATTTGCACCGCCAACCAGCTCGACACCATTCCCCGCCCCCTGCTCGACCGCATGGACGTCATCCGGCTGTCCGGCTACATCACCGAAGAAAAGCTTGCCATCGCCAAGCATCATCTGATGCCCCGGTTACTGAAACGAGCCGGCCTGCTGAAAAAGCAGATGAACATCACCGACGCCGCCATCAAGCAGATCATCGAAGGCTACGCCCGTGAAGCGGGCGTCCGCAGCCTGGAGAAATTGCTGCACAAAGTCATCCGCAAGGGCATTGTGAGGTTGCTGGAAAAGCCGGACGAGCCCGTAAAGGTTGGCGTCTCCGACCTGCAAACCTACCTGGGACAGCCAGCCTTCCGCAAAGAGAAATCCCTGAAAGGCACCGGTGTGGTCACCGGCCTGGCCTGGACCGCCATGGGCGGCGCCACCCTGAGCATCGAAGCCTCACGCATACACAGCAGTCAGCGTGGCTTCAAACTCACCGGGCAACTGGGTGACGTGATGAAAGAGTCCGCCGAAATCGCCTACAGTTTTGTCTCTTCAAACCTCAAGCGATTCAAAGGTGACCCCACCTTCTTCGACAAATCCTTCGTGCACCTGCACGTCCCCGAAGGCGCCACCCCCAAGGACGGCCCCAGCGCCGGCGTCACCATGGCCACCGCGCTGCTTTCCATCGCCCGTCGCGAGTCACCACAGCAGAACCTCGCCATGACTGGCGAACTGACCCTCACCGGCCAGGTGCTCCCGGTTGGCGGTATCCGCGAGAAAGTCATCGCCGCCAGACGCCAGAAAATCAGCAACCTGATTTTACCGGAGGCGAACCGGGGGGATTATGAGGAGCTGCCCGACTACCTGAAGGAAGGGCTGACGGTGAATTTCGCCAAGCAATACAACGACGTGTTTCAGGTATGTTTCGGGAACAAACCCCGCAAGGGATCGAGCGTCCATTGATATTACTGGTCTGACCACTGCAAGACTGCCTTGACGCTTGTTCAGCCCTTGACTTTACTCGCTTTGATATGGACGAAAAGCAATCTCCGGTGGCGCCAGGTCACCGGTTTCCGACTCCTGAGTTAAAGAGAGTGGTAAAACAATGAACAAGAAAAACTCGATCCTGTGCGTGGCCGCGGGCCTTGCTTTCATCCCCTTCGCCTACAGCCAATCTGACGATAGTCTCAAGAAGCTTGGCAATTTCCAGACTACCGGGAAAGCCGAGTTCACTGTGATCGACCAGAAAAGCGACAGCGCCGATGCTATTCGCAAGACTCTGCAGAAAATAAAACTCCCTGAGGGCTTTGAAATCAGCCTTTACGCTCTGGTGCCCGATGCGCGGCACATGGCGGTTGGCCCCCAGGGTGTCGTCACCTTTGTTGGAACCCGTAAAACCGAAGTCTGGGCAATGACTGACCGGGACAAAGACCGAGTGGCCGATGAGGTAAAGAACTTCGCACCGTCGCTGGCCAAATCCGTACCCAACGGCCCCTGTTTTTCGCCTACGGGCGTACTCTACATTGCGGAGCAGAACCGGGTACTGGCGTATCCGGCAGCGGAATTCTTCTTTGAAGGCGGCGATGTTGTCGCTTCAGAGGTAATCCCGGGGGGCGAATTAATCCCTGAACAGTTCGTCAGTTACAACCACACTGCCCGGGTCTGCGACGTTGGCCCGGACGGGAAGCTCTACATCTCGCTGGGCCAACCCTACAATGTTGCACCCAAGGAGCACCTGGAGACGTTCAGTGAATGGGGCATTGGCGGGATCATCCGGGTAAATCAGGATGGCAGCGATCGTGAAATCTACACACGTGGTGTCCGCAACTCTGTAGGGCAGGACTTTAACCCCACCACCGGCGATCTGTGGTTTACGGACAATCAGGTCGACGGCATGGGCGACGACATCCCACCTGGAGAAATCAATCGCCAGACCGCCATGGGCCAGCATTTTGGCCATCCCTGGTACGGAGGCGGTGATGTTCGCACCAACGAATACAAGGGCGAGGAAGTGCCGGTAGAGGTAGTGTTCCCAGTCTCCGAAACTACCGCACATGCGGCCAACCTGGGCATGATGTTTTACACCGGAAAAATGTTTCCGAAGCAATATCGGGGTGGGATTTTCTCCGCGCAACATGGCTCCTGGAACAGGACCGTTCCAGTCGGAGCAAGGGTCATGTTCACGCCGGTGGACGCCGAAGGAAATGTTAATGGAGAAACCGTGCCTTTCGCCGAGGGGTGGCTGGATGAAAATGGTGAGTACCTGGGCCGGCCGGTGGATGTGGCACAGCTGAAGGATGGCTCATTACTGGTTTCGGATGATTTGGCCGGGGCAGTATACAGAATCGCCTACACAGGTTCCGGCTCATGATGCCAACAACGGGGAGGGAGCCCCCAGCTCCCTGGAGACATCATGCGACAAGAAAAGTCAGAGCAACGTTTTCAACAATAGCGGTTCTGACATCTTTTCTCGCAATGAGCCCCGCGGCCCAAGGCGCGGACCCCGCAGAGGGGCGGAAACTCGCTGCCCAGTGCAAGACCTGCCATGGTCTGGACGGAATAGCCAAGATCCCGATAGCACCAAACCTGGCGGGCGAAAGCCAGATGTATATTGAGAAACAGCTGAAAGCGTTTCGCAGTGGCAAACGGGAACACGAGATGATGTCTTTGGTCGCCAGGAACCTGACTGATCAACAGATTTCTGATCTGGCAGCCTGGTACCAATCCATTGAGATTAATGCAAAAATGCCGGAATGATCCTTGAAGCCGGTGCCATCGTCTCAGGACTTGTCATCGGCCTTCCAGCCATCATCCTTCAGCACCGACCCTACGGTGAGCATCGGGGCTGCATCGATATTATCCGCGTCCATCATATTGGCCACCCGCTGCAATGAAGCCAGAATCATGGTCTGCTCCCATTCTGCCAGGCTCTGGAACTTCCGTGTGAAGTCTTCCTGAAGCGGGTTCGGCGCCCGCGATAGGATTTCCGCGCCCTCACTCGTCAGATGCGCATGAACCTTGCGTTTGTCCTGGGTGCTGCGAACACGGTAAACCAGTTTACGATGCTCCAGCCGATCAAGAATCGTGGTCACGGTTGCCTGGCTCAGGCTCACCTTATCGGCGATGGTTCCGATGGTGACCTCGCCCAGGTCACGGATGCTGCGCATAATCAGCAATTGCGGGCCGGTCAGCCCCGCGTGCTTGCTAAGGCGTTTGGAATGCAGGTCAGTCGCTCGAATCACCCGACGCAACGCCACCAAAACCTCTTCGTAATTGTTCAACGCAACACTCCGCTTCGATTTGCCGAATTGTTTATAACACTAAGCATTAGAGGTCTTTGTTCCCAAGATTGCAAGCAGTAGTCACCACACCCACCGCGGTGTATTCCACTGACCTGCCAGTCCTTTTACGAATTTTCGCATTCTTCCGCCAACCACTATGCTAAGGTCACCCCCTTGTTGAATTTCCGCACAACGGACACGGCCCAATGAACACCCGAGTACATAATCTTATCCTGCAAAGCTCTTCCGGGAAGCGCCTGACAACCGCCCTCGCTTCATGCCTGATCGCACTGCTATTCAGTTCTGCCACCACGGCTCAGGAGCCCGGCGAGAACCTGACCGCCGAGGATGTCCAGCAGCGAATCGATACCGCGGAAGAACCCATGTACACGCCGTTTGTTGAGCTGTATCTATTGGAGGAAACCAAAGCACTGCGCAAGGAAATGATGAACACCCGCGCCGAGCTGATCGAGAAGGTTGTCGACAAGGAACTCTCGGTGGCCGACAAAACCATGTCGTACGCCACCGACACCGTTACCTACTTCTTCTACCTGATCGCTGGCGCCACCTCCATTCTCGTGGTCATTGGCTGGAATTCGATTCGCGACATGCGCAACCAGCTCACCAGCCTTGCCGAGAAGCGGGTCAATGAACTGGTCGTTGAATATGAAAAGCGCCTGGAATTCATCGAGGACCAGTTAAGGCAGAAATCCGACATCATTCATCAGAACCAGGCCGAGATCGAACGCACCAACGAAGTGCACTCCCTTTGGCTGAAAGCCAGCCAGGAAACCTCCCAGCAGAATAAGATTTCTGCCTACGATACGATCCTGGATCTTCGGCCTGACGACGTGGAGGCACTGAGTTACAAGGCCGATGCGGTGCTGGAAATGCAGGAGCCACTGTGGGCGATCAGTCTTTGCCAGCGCGCCCTGAAACTGGCCCCTGAAAACGGCCATGCGCACTATCAGCTGGCCTGCGCCTACGCCGAGATCGGTCGTTGGGACGATGCCGTGACGACGCTGCAAAAGGCGATTAATATCTCTGAAGCATACAAGGACGACGCCTCCGTTGACCCCAGCTTTGAACAGTTAAGGGATCACGACAGTTTCCGGAAACTGATTTTCACGGACGACGGGGAGCAGTCTGACGCCTGACACGACAGGCCGGCACGCTCCTTGCTCGCCTATGATTGGAAAAACAACCGTCAGCGTTCCGTCACATTCACTGGCATTGCCTGCTTGACAAGGTGGCAGGTGTGGTGTTTGTTTACATCGCTGAGAACATAAGAAAAACCCTGACACAAAACAGGACAGACCCAATGAGAACACCAGTCAAGAAACTCGTATCCGCTGTTGCAACATCCATTGCCGTGATGGGCGCCGGCCAAGCCGCTGCCGAAATCAAAATCGGCATCGCAGGGCCGATGACCGGCCCTGTCGCCCAGTACGGTGATATGCAGTTCTCTGGCGCCCGCATGGCGATCGAACAGATCAATGCCAATGGCGGTGTTATGGGAGAGAAACTTGTAGCCGTCGAACAGGACGACGTGTGTGATCCCAAGCAGGCCGTCTCAGTTGCCAACAACATGGTCAACGAAGGCGTGCGCTTCGTGGTCGGGCACCTCTGCTCCAGCTCCACCCAGCCCGCTTCCGACATCTACGAGGACGAAGGCATCCTGATGGTGACGCCAGCTTCAACCAGCCCGGACATTACCGAGCGTGGCTACGAACTGGTCTTCCGTACTATCGGTCTGGACAGCATGCAGGGCCCGGTTGCCGCCAATTACCTGATCAGCCAGAAGCCCGAGCGTGTTGCCGTTGTTCACGACAAGCAACAGTACGGTGAAGGCATTGCGACCGCCGTTCGTGACACCCTCGAAGAAGCCGGTGTTGAAGTGGCCATGTTTGAGGGCATTACCGCTGGTGCCAAGGACTTTTCATCGCTGGTGACCAAGCTCAGGCAGGCTGATGTGGACTACGTCTATTATGGCGGCTACCATCCGGAACTCGGTTTGATCCTGCGTCAGGCGCAACAGGCTGACCTGGACGCCACGTTCATGGGCCCGGAAGGCGTGGGCAACAAAGACATCAACACCATCGCCGGCGAGGCAGCCGAAGGGCTGCTGGTTACACTGCCGCCGAGCTTCGATGAAAAAGACGAAAACCAGGAACTGGTTCAGGCCTTTGAAGAGAAAGGCGAAGATCCCTCCGGTCCTTTCGTACTGACCTCCTACACCGCTGTACAGCTGATTGCCGATGGCATTGAAGCCGCCGAATCAACTGACCCATTCGATGTGGCCGAAGCGCTGCGCGCAGGCACATTCCAGACGCCAATCGGTACCGTTGAGTACGACAACAAAGGCGATATGGAATCGTTTGAGTTTGTTGTTTACGAATGGCATTCAGATGGCAGCAAAACTCCGGTAAACTAAGCCGCAATCGTTAACAAACGGTAATTATGAGAGCACCTTCTCACCGCGATCCGGGAGAAGGTGTTTTTCTAGGCCCCTGTTGATCCTGTATTCAGTCCCCCCGGTACCCCGGGCTGTGCCTGTGTGCAGAGGAAGGGGCAGGCTATCGGAGTCCCACACAGATGCAAGACCTCCTGTACTTTATCCAGCAGCTCATAAACGGGCTGACGATCGGGAGCACCTACGCCCTGATCGCCATCGGTTACACGATGGTTTACGGCATCATTGGCATGATCAACTTTGCCCATGGTGAGATTTACATGATCGGGGCCTATACCGCCCTTATCGCCATTACCGGCCTTGCCGCACTGGGTGTCGCCTGGCTTCCGTTGATACTGATCGTGGCGCTGGTCTGCGCGATGATCGTTTCCAGCACCATGGGCTGGGCCGTGGAGCGGGTGGCATATCGACCGGTTCGGGGAAAGCACCGCCTGATTCCGCTGATCTCGGCAATCGGCATGTCAATCTTCCTCCAGAACTACGTTCACCTGGCCCAGGGATCACGCAACATCGGTTTTCCTGCGCTGATTGAAGGCGGATTCCGGTTCGGTGCCGAAGATTCGTTCCAGACCTCGATTTCCTACATGCAAGTCACCATCTTCATCACCACACTGATCTGCATGACAATACTCTCCCTGTTCATATCCCGCTCCCGCATCGGCCGCGCCTGCCGGGCCGTTTCCCAAGACCTTGGAATGGCCAACCTGCTGGGCATAGACACCAACCGCATCATTTCAGCCACATTCGTCATTGGTGCTGCATTGGCCGCGGTCGCAGGCCTTCTGCTGGGAATGTACTACGGCTCCATCGATCCGCTGTTTGGCTTCATTGCGGGACTGAAGGCGTTTACGGCCGCCGTTTTGGGGGGCATCGGAAGCATTCCGGGCGCCATGCTTGGGGGGCTGATTCTCGGGGTTGCCGAGAGCATGACCTCCGGTTACCTCAGCGGCGAATACAAGGACGTTGTCTCCTTCGGACTGCTGATCCTGATCCTGCTGTTCAAACCCACCGGCCTGCTTGGCAAACCGGAGGTTGAAAAGATCTGATGGCTGCTCATAACCTGAAACACGCGCTGTTTTGCGCCATTGTCACCCTGATCATTTCGTACCCCATTCTGGGATTCAACCTGGCCAGCGAAGGCACCACGGTTACCCTTGAAGGCGCCGAGACGTCTACCGTCATCGGCGTACTGCTGGCAGCGGTTATTGTCTTCCTGTTCCAGCTGTTCCGGGACAATCTGATGGGCTCACTGCGGCAGCTGCCCGCAGCAAACCCGCTGGCCAACCGCAAGCCCATGGAGCAGAGCAAGCGGCTGAAACTGGAATCGGCCCTGCTCACGCTGATGATCATAGGCGCCCTTATCTGGCCCTTTATCGCCTCCCGTGGCGCGGTGGATCTGGCTACCCTGGTGCTCATCTACGTCATGCTGGCCCTGGGCCTGAATGTGGTTGTCGGCCTCGCCGGCCTGCTGGACCTGGGCTACGTCGCTTTCTACGCCGTCGGTGCATACACCTTTGCCCTGCTGTCTCAGTATTACGGCGTTTCATTCTGGTTTGCCCTGCCGATCGGTGCCCTGCTTGCGGCCCTGTTCGGGTTGGTTCTCGGCTTTCCGGTGTTGCGACTGCGAGGGGATTACCTGGCCATCGTCACACTCGGTTTTGGGGAAATCATCCGCATCCTGCTTAACAACATGACCAACCTGACGGGCGGCCCCAATGGCATCGGCGGCATTCCCGACCCTACTCTGTTTGGCATGGAATTCGGCCGCCGGGTGAAGGAGGAAGGCAATACGTCGTTCCATGAAACCTTCGGCATTGCCTACAGCGGTGAGCACAAGGTGATTTTCCTGTACCTGATCGCTTTGGTACTGGCCGTCATTACCGCTATCGCTATTCGCCGCTTGATGCGGATGCCGGTAGGCCGTGCCTGGGAAGCCCTCCGCGAAGACGAGATTGCGGCAAAATCCCTGGGATTGAACCGAACTGCGGTGAAGCTTTCCGCCTTTACCATCGGTGCTTTCTTCGCCGGTTTTGCCGGTACGGTGTTCGCCTCCAAGCAGGGCTTTATCAGCCCGGAATCCTTTGTGTTCCTGGAATCGGCCATCATTCTGGCGATTGTGGTACTGGGCGGCATGGGCTCCCAGATGGGAGTCATCCTCGCTGCGATCGCGGTCACCATACTGCCGGAACTGGCACGGGAGTTCTCCGAGTACCGGATGTTGATCTTCGGCGCGGCCATGGTGTTGATGATGGTCTGGCGCCCGCAGGGCTTGCTGCCCATGCGACGCATCCACATTGAACTGAAAAAGCAGGAGTGACGGATAATGCTTGAAGTACAGAATCTGTCGATGCGCTTTGGCGGGCTCCTGGCGGTGGATCAGGTGTCGCTGGACGTACAGGAACATGAGATTGTCGCTATCATCGGCCCCAACGGAGCCGGCAAAACCACCGTGTTTAACTGCATGAGCGGTTTCTACAAGCCCACTGGTGGCAAGATCCTGTTCCAGGGAGGTGAAATCCAGGGTAAGCCGGACTTCAAGATTTCCCGCCTTGGCCTGGTCAGAACCTTTCAGCACGTGCGTCTGTTCAGCCGTATGACGGTGGTGGAGAACCTGCTGGTGGCGCAACATCGCCACCTCAACACCAATCTGCTCTCCGGCATACTGAATACCCCGAACTATCGGGAGAAAGAGCAAAAGTCGCTGGACCGCGCCGCCTATTGGCTGGACCGGGTGGGACTGACGGATATGGCGAACCGGGAAGCCGGCAACCTGGCCTACGGCCAGCAGCGCCGTCTTGAGATCGCCCGCTGCATGGTGACCGAGCCCAAGCTACTGATGCTGGATGAACCCGCTGCAGGCCTGAACCCGGCCGAAACCAAAGACCTGAACCAGCTGATTATCAGTCTGAAGGAAGACTACAACGTGTCTGTGGTGCTGATTGAGCACGACATGAGCCTGGTGATGGATATCTCTGACCGCATCAATGTGATCAACCAGGGGCGCCCCCTGGCCAGCGGCACACCGGATGAGATTCGCCGCAACGATGATGTCATCAAAGCCTATCTGGGTGAGGCCTGAGGAATAACCATGCTTGTACTAGAAGACGTCCATACCCATTACGGCAAGATCGAGGCACTTCACGGTGTCTCTGTCGAAGTGAAAAAAGGTGAGATCGTGTCGCTGATCGGTGCCAATGGCGCCGGCAAGACCACGCTGCTGATGACCGTCTGCGGGAATCCCCAGGCCACCTCTGGCCGGGTGATTCTCCAGGGTCGGGACATCACCCGTGATCTCACATCGAACATCATGCGCTCGGGCATTGCTATCGTGCCCGAAGGCCGGCGCGTGTTTTCCGGCCTGACCGTTGAAGAGAACCTCCACATGGGCGGTTTTTTCAACACCAAGTCGGAAATCCGCAAAAGCCAGGACCACGTCTACGAACTGTTCCCGCGCCTGAAGGAGCGGGAACATCAGCGTGCCGGCACCATGTCGGGCGGCGAGCAGCAGATGCTGGCCATCGGGCGGGCGCTGATGAGCAAACCGAACATGATCATCCTGGACGAGCCCTCCCTCGGGCTGGCTCCACTGGTGATCAAACAGATCTTCGAGATCATCGGAAAGCTGCGCGAGGAAGGGATTACCGTGTTCCTGGTGGAACAGAATGCGCATCAGGCCCTGAACCTGGCGGACCGAGGCTACGTGCTGGAAACCGGACGTATCCGCCTGCACGATACCGGGAAAAACCTGCTGGCCAACCCGGACGTTCAGAATGCCTACCTCGGTGGTTGATGAGATAGCCACCCACCGCTAGAACGGCGTACCTAAACGCAAAAAAGCCGGAACATGGTGTCATGTTCCGGCTTTTTTGTAACACCTGGCATCAAGCAATCGCTTACTTAACGCTCTTGATGGTGCCCTTGTAACCTTCAACGGATACGTTGATGGTTCCAAATACCACGTAATCGTCTTTCTTGACGGTGTAACGCGGAGCGACAATCACGTCAGCACCGGATTCCTGAATGGCGTTGTAGGCAGCAGCCGCCTTAACAGCTTCAACCGGGTTCGGCAGAGCGAAAGGCAGTGCACTTCCACCGTTACCACCGGCAGAGTAGGCAACGCCATCAGCGTATTCAGTTTCAGCGCCCAGGGTAAAGAACAGAACCTTGGTTGCAGAGGATTGACCGGTGATCTTCTCGCCTACTTCGATGTCAGCCTTAACGTCGGTAGCAACGGAGCCAGACAGCGGCAGGGAGGGAGCGCTGGTGTTCAGTGAGGAACAGCCAGTCAGTGCGCCAGCAAGAATCAGTGATGATGCGACAAGAACTTTTTTCAAAACTCAATCTCCATGTGTTGTGTACAAGCCTTCATGGCCGCGCGCACTATACCCAAACAAGTTCTATATAACAAGATCATTACAAAAGAACATTTTTTAGCCGATTTAGAAATATGAACACATGATCACATTTTTGACTTTGCGGGCCAAATCAATCACTCAGCGCCTTTGTAATTTGCCTTCCTGATATTTCAACTATACTCAGAGTCAACGGTCGACCTGTCTCCACGGGAAATCAGTCAGGGCCGTTAGCGCGCCGGCTCCGGGACCCTTTCAGGTGGGCATGGCGCGTTTGCGACGACAGCTAAATCAAACAAGGAGTGGATAATGAAAAAACTCATCGCAGGTGCACTGCTCATGGGTGCTTCTACCCTAGCCTTCGCTCAGCCTGGTTGCGGCGTTGGTGCAATGATCTGGAAAGGACAGTCAGGCATCGCCCCCCACGTTCTGGCGGCAACCACCAACGGTACTTTCGGTAACCAGACGTTTGGCATGACCACCGGTACCCTGGGTTGTCAGACCAACCAGTCCGTGCAATCCATGGCCATGTACATGGACAGCAACATCGATAAAGTTGCCCGCGACATGTCCCGTGGCTCCGGCGAAAACCTGGACACCCTGGCCGTACTGCTGGGTGTGGACGAAGCGGATCGCGACTCTTTCCGCAAAGTTCTGCAGGATAATTTCGCAACCATCTTCCCATCGTCCGACACCACCTCTGGCGAGGCTGTCGATGCCATCGTAGCCCTGCTGGAGCAGAACGATACGCTGAGCAAGTACGTAGCCGCCTGATCTTCGGGCGCGAAGAAAAAGGAGTTTGCGCGCCATGGACGGCGCAACGAATGTCTCACCATCCACCCGTCGCCTAACCCGGAATTGACTGACCATCCATGCGCACTTTGCTTCAGTTCGCGCTGGCCCCTATATGGCTGGCATCCTGTTTCAATGCATTTGCAACATCGCTCCCCGACACCGGAAACCTACATCAGAATCCTGCGTGGTTGACCCTGCTCCATTACCAACCCGACCGCTTCGGCGACGGCTACACCGGTCAGGCGGACGACGATGCCTTCTACCTCAGCGATAACGGCAAAACCTCACCAAAGGCGGAACTGGAAGCCACACTCGCGGCCATCACCCAGCCCGGAGGCGGGAATGAGCACGCGCGCTGCCGCTTCCCGGCACGGGACCGCTGGCTAAGGGCGCAACTGGACCTGCCCGGGCAACCCGTAAATTGCCCCGCTTTCGAGGAGTGGACCGACGAGTTGAATACCGAAACCGTGACACTGGTATTTGCCGCGTCCTACCTGAACAGCCCGTCGTCCATGTTTGGCCATACGTTCCTGCGACTGGACCCGCCCAGGGAAGACGAGGAAACGAACCTGATCCTGGCCAACACCATCTCTTACGCCGCCGATGCGGCCGCCCACGATAGCGAAATTCTGTTCGCCTATAAGGGCATTTTTGGTGGCTACCCGGGCATTACCTCCATCCAGCCCTACTACGAAAAAATTCGCCTCTATTCCGACATTGAGCACCGGGACCTGTGGGAGTACACACTCAACCTCACCCAGTCGGAAGTGGACATGATGCTCGCCCATACCTGGGAGATACGCGAGCGCAATTTCGATTACTACTTTTTTGACGAGAACTGCGCCTACCGCCTGCTGGCCCTGATCGACGTCGCCCGGCCCGGTACCGATCTGCTGGGGGAAGTCGGCACCCATGCCATTCCCTCGGACACGGTGCGATGGGTTGTCGACAAGGGACTCGTCGACTCCGTCTACTACCGACCTTCTGCGGCGACCAACGTCAGCCACCGCATCGACGCTCTGCCCGACGACCATCAGACACTCGCCGCCGCCATCGCCAACGGCTATGTGGATGCCGATGCACCCGAGGTACAGGCATTGAGTGATGAACCGCGTGCGCGGGTGCTGGACGCCACCTACGACTATGTTCGTTACCAAAGCGAAGCCGAGGGCTGGCCCAGGGAACATGCAGCCCCACTCTCCCATGACCTGCTAAGGGAACGCAGCAAGATCCGCGGAGTCGCGATAAAGGACAGCCCCCCTGAGCCTGCCATCCGGGACGACCAGGGCCATGACACCTTTCGCGCCAGCGTCAGCGGCGGGCGCATGGGTGACCGCAACTTCAGCGAACTCACGTTACGCCCCGCCTATCACGACATACTTGATCCACCCGCAGGCTACCGTGGCGGAGCACAGCTCCAGTTCCTACGACTGGATGCCCGCCTGTACACGGACAACAACGAAGTACAGATTGAACAGCTGACCGGCGTGGAAATCCGCTCACTCTCGCCGCGCAACCAGTTCTTCTCGCCACTATCCTGGCAAGTCGGCTTCGGCGGCCGCCGCACTGACACCGAAACCAACCGCGTATTCACCCCCTATCTGGAGGGCGGCGCCGGTGGCAGCTGGCAGCTGGCACCCGGCACCCAAGCCTTCGCCATGGCCACTGCCGACCTGGAAATCGACGACGACCTGCGACGCGGCTACGACGCCGCCCCCGGCGCCGACCTGGGTATACTGCATCAGAACAACCAGTTCAGCCTTCTGGGCGGCGTAAAAACCAAAGCCTGGATCGTCAGCAGCCAACACCGACAGGATCAGGCCTACCTGGAAGGCAACTGGCACCTCGAACGGGACTTCAGCCTGTTCGGAAAATTCAGCCGTGAAGACCACTACGACAGGTACCGCAGCACATGGCAACTCGGACTCCACGCCTACTTCTGACAATTCTGAGAACACTGGCCGGCCTCGCCGCCGCGTTTACCTTGCTGCTGCAGACCGGCTGCAGCAGCGTGTTCTTCTATCCGGACCAGGTCACCTACATCACTCCCGACCGCCTGAACCTGGAATTCGAAGATGTGTTCGTGGAAACCCCCGACGGCGAAACCCTCCACGGCTGGTGGCTCCCCGCAAAGTCCGAGCCCAAGGGTACGGTCTACTTCCTCCACGGCAACGCCCAGAACATCAGCAGCCACATCATGAACGTCGCCTGGCTGCCTGAGAGACGCTACAACGTCTTCCTGATCGACTACCGGGGATATGGGCGCTCCACTGGCGCACCGGACATAGAAGGCACCCTGCACGACGCAGAGACCGGCCTGCGATGGCTGGTCGACCAGCCGGACGTACAGAGCCAGCCCCTGTTCCTTCTAGGTCAGAGCCTGGGTGGCGCACTGGGAACCGCCCTGGCCAGTGAATGGGTAAAGCGGGACGAGCAACCACCCCTGGACGGCGTGATTCTAGACGGCACCTTCTCCGGCTTCCGCGCCATTGCCCGTGAAAAACTCGGCGACTTCTGGCTCACCTGGCCACTGCAGGTTCCATTGAGTTGGACGATCACTGACGAATACGAGGCTTACGAAAGCATTGGTGATATCAGCCCGGTTCCAGTGATGGTGATTCACAGTGTTCGGGACGGGATTATCCCATTTCACCACGGGGAGCGTTTGTACGAGGAAGCAGAAGAACCCAAAACGTTCTTGCAGACGGATACTCCCCACGCCTCGACATTTGTGATTCCGGGGTATCAGGATGAAGTTCTGAAATTTATGGAGGGCGAGTAAAAAGCCTGGGCGTCCGTCGCAGACAGGCTTGCAAAACCGTGGAGCGCCAGGGATGGCGCGACCGAGCCCCACAGGGACGTATTTACGTGGCGTGTTTTGAAAGCCTGTCTGCGACGGGCGCTTCACAAAATTGAAGGCCTGAAAATGAAAAAGCCCGCCAGACTCCAGGGAGTGGCGGGCTTTTTATTAGAAGCAGAGCTTACAGCGCGGACAGATCCGTCGGCTGCTCACCTTCCTTCACTTCCTTCATGGACAGCTTCACGCGGCCACGGTTGTCCACATCCAGAACTTTCACCAGAACTTCCTGACCTTCGCTCAGCTCGTCAGTCACGTTCTCGATGCGACGCTCGGAGATCTGGGAAATGTGCACCAGACCATCCTTGCCAGGCAGGATGTTAACAAAGGCACCGAAGTCCACGATGCGCTCAACGCGACCGCTGTAGATAGCGCCTACTTCGATTTCCGCAGTGATTTCCATCACCCGCTTCATCGCAGCATTGGCCGCATCCTGATTGTCGGCATAGATCTTCACGTTGCCATCGTCATCCAGATCGATGGAAGCACCGGTCTCGTCACAGATGGAGCGGATAGTGGAACCGCCCTTGCCGATAACGTCGCGGATCTTTTCCGGGTTGATCTTGATGGTCGTGATGCTCGGCGCGCGGCTGGAAAGCTCTTTGCGCGGCGCAGAGATAACCTTGGCCATCTCACCCAGGATGTGCAGACGTGCTGCATTGGCCTGATCCAGCGCAATTTCCATGATCTCGTCGGTGATGCCCTGAATCTTGATGTCCATCTGCAGAGCAGTGATACCCTCAGAGGTACCCGCAACTTTAAAGTCCATATCGCCGAGGTGATCCTCATCACCCAGGATATCGGTCAGAACCGCGAACTGGTCGCCTTCCTTGACCAGACCCATGGCGATGCCGGCAACCGGCGCCTTGATGGGAACACCTGCATCCATCAGTGCCAGACTGGAACCACAGACCGAGGCCATGGAGCTGGAACCGTTGGATTCAGTGATTTCGGATACCGCACGGATGGTGTACGGGAATTCTTCCATGGTCGGCATAACCGCGGCGACACCACGCTTGGCCAAACGACCGTGGCCCACTTCACGACGACCCGGTGTACCCACACGGCCCGCTTCGCCAACGGAATACGGAGGGAAGTTGTAATGGAACAGGAACGGATCTTTACGCTCGCCTTCCAGGGCATCGATGATCTGCATGTCGCGGGCGGTGCCCAGCGTGGTGGTCACGATGGCCTGAGTCTCGCCACGGGTAAACAGGGCGGAGCCGTGGGTGCTGGGCAGAACGCCAACTTCCACTTCGATCGGGCGAACGGTCTTGTTGTCGCGGCCGTCGATACGAGGCTTGCCGTCGATAACCTGCTGGCGAACGATGGTCTTCTCAACCTTGGCGAAATACTTCTTCACTTCGTCTTCCGCCGGCTGACCTTCTTCTTCTCCGGCCAGTTTTTCAACGGCAGCGGACTTGATCTCGCTCAAGCGGGCATAGCGCTCCATCTTGTCACGGATGCCATAGGCCTGCTCGATATCGGCCGAAAAGTCAGCCTTTACAGCGTTCAGAAGCTCAGTGTTCTCTGCTTCTGGCTGCCACTCCCAACGAGGCTTGCCAACTTCAGCGGCAAATTCCTTGATCGCGGTAACCGCTGTCTGCATTTCCTGGTGCCCGAAGAGCACGGCGCCCAGCATCTGGTCTTCTGTCAGGCCCTTGGCTTCGGATTCAACCATCAGAACCGCGTCTTCAGTACCGGCAACCACCATGTCCAGCAGGGAGGTTTCCAGTTCTTCAAAGGTCGGGTTCAGGAAGTAGCCACGCTCATTGGTGTATGCGACGCGGGATGCACCGATAGGACCATCGAACGGGATACCAGAGATGGACAGGGCGGCGGAAGCGGCCAGCATGGCGGCAATATCCGGATCCTGGTTCTTGCTGGAGGACATGACCGTCGTGATGACCTGGGTTTCGTTCATGAATCCCTTGGGAAACAGCGGACGAATCGGACGGTCAATCAGGCGAGACGTCAGGGTTTCTTTCTCGGACGGACGGCCTTCACGCTTGAAGAAACCACCCGGGATTTTGCCCACAGCGTAGGTTTTCTCGAAGTAGTTAACGGTCAGCGGGAAAAACGGCTGGCCCGGCTTGGCTTCCTTGGCCGCAACCACGGTACCCAGTACCGAAATGTCGTCTACGGTGACCAGCACAGAGCCGGTGGCCTGGCGGGCGATGCGACCGGTTTCGATGGTGACGGTCTTGCCGCCGAGTTCGAACGATTTTTTAACGGGATTAAGATCCACGGTAACTCCTGAATTCATCATTTCAATTGGTTGACCCGGATAACTCGCCCCTGCGAATTATCCGCTATAACTGCAACATCGCCTGAAGTGATGAACTGAAGGGTAGCCCGTCTGAAAGCTAACAGGCTGTTGCAAAACCCCGGGGCGTAAGCCACCTGGCTAAACCGGGCTTTTCAACAACCTGCTATCAATTTCAGCTTTCCGTTACGACAGGGAGTTCCTTCAGGGTTCACAGACAGACACGATGCAGGAGAGAGGCACAACCAGCGGGACTATCAAAGCCCCGCCGGCCGTTAAGTACAACCGGATTAGCGACGCAGGCTCAGACGCTGGATCAGGTCCAGGTAGCGGTCTGCGTTCTTACGCTTCAGGTAATCCAGCAGTTTACGACGCTGGTTAACCATCCGGATCAGACCACGGCGGGAATGGTGATCCTGCTTGTTGGTCTTGAAGTGATCCTGCAGCTTGTTGATGTTGTGGCTCAACAGTGCAACCTGAACTTCAGGAGAACCGGTATCGCCATCACCCTGCTGAAAATCCTTAACGATCTGTGCTTTCTCGTCGGCAGAAAGTGCCATAAAACTCACCTCATTGTCGCGATGCTATCGAATTCGGCCGAACCACGCATCTCTACAGCCCGGCTAACTGGCAATAACCCTCAAAGGGCTATCAGCCACTCTTCACCAGACGACGAGGCACCAGTTTGGTCGCCTCCCCCTCCGGGAATCCTTCCGCCAGCCCGACAAAACGCCCGTTGCCATAAAGGCGAACGAACCCTTCCGCGGGCTGACCCGATATTCTAACTGGTTGTCCGTTCAATATCGACACCAGCGAACTGCCTTCCAGATCCCGCTCCGGGAACATGGACAGAGCAGCATCCGGGGCCACCAGCAGGCCATCCAGACTTTCACCTTCTTCGCGCATGGACTCCAGCATTGAAACCTCACGGGCATCCGCCAGCGTGAAACCGGAGGCCATGGTGCGGCGCAGTGCCGTGACATGGGCACCGCAGCCCAATGCCTCGCCAATGTCCTCCACCAGCGAGCGAATATAGGTGCCTTTCGTGCAACTTACCGCGATATCAATCTCGGTCTCGCGCACCTCCAGCAGCGTCAGCTCGTATATGGTCACCGGGCGCGACGGACGCTCCACCTCAATACCTTCGCGCGCGTATTCATAGAGCGGTTTGCCCTTGTGCTTTAGCGCGGAGTACATGGAGGGAACCTGCTGGATATCGCCACGAAAGCGCTCCAACACCGGTTCCAGTGCATCGGCATCGAGCCCAGGGGGCACAGGTCTCTCAGCAACCACGGCACCTTCGCTGTCCCCGGTTTCGGTGCGGACACCCAGGCGAGCGGTGGCGATGTAGGCTTTGTCGCTGTCCAGCATCATCTGGGAAAACTTGGTGGCTTCACCAAAGCACAACGGCAACACGCCGGTGGCCAGCGGGTCCAACGCACCGGTGTGACCGGCCTTGGCCGCCCCGAACAGGCGTTTTACCTGCTGCAGGATGCCGTTGGACGTAATGTCCATCGGCTTGTCGATCACCAGTATGCCGTTTACATCGCGACCTTTACGACGTCGACTCAAGCCTTTTGCTCCGGATCATCAGACGCCCCGTCGTTGCGGGCGTCGTCGTCACGGTCAACCACTGGCTTGTCGCCAACCGCTTCCCGAATCAGATTGTCCATGTGACGGCTGTGCCCAAGCAACGTATCGAAATGAAAACGCAACTGGGGCGTCACCCGCAATTTCATGGCACGGCCGACCTGCCCTTTCAGGAAGCCAGCCGCTTTATTCAGCACTGTCAGGGAATCCCGCACCTGCGGCGACTCCTCGGTCAGCTCTTCGGTGGTCAGCAGCGATACGTAAACGTCTGCATAACCCAGGTCACGGCTCACCTTGACGGCATTCACCGTGACCATGCCCACCCGCGGGTCTTTGACCTCCCGCTGGATGAGCTGGGCCAGCTCCCGCTGCATCTGATCGCCGATGCGATCAATCCGGCTGAACTCTCTTGGCATCAGGTTTCCTTTAATCTCAGGCGCATCACGCGCCGGTGGACTCAAGCTTACGCTCAACCCGAACGCGATCGAATACCTCGATCTGGTCGCCGACTTTCACGTCGTAGCCCTTAACGCCGATACCACACTCCATACCGTTGCGGACTTCCGGCACGTCATCCTTGAAGCGGCGCAGCGATTCCAGCTCGCCTTCAAAGATAACCACGTTGTCACGCAGGACACGGATCGGCTTGTTGCGGTAAACGTTACCCTCGGTGACCATACAGCCAGCCACCTGGCCAAACTTCGGCGAACGGAACACATCACGCACATCGGCAATGCCCACGATATCCTCGCGGAATTCCGGCGCCAGCATGCCGGTCAGAGCTGCTTTCACATCATCAATCAGGTTGTAGATGATGCTGTAGTAGCGCAGATCCAGACCTTCCTGCTCCACCAGACGCTTGGACGCGGTGTCCGCACGCACGTTGAAGCCGAAGATAACCGCGTTGGTCGCCATGGCCAGACTGATGTCCGTCTCTGCGATACCACCAACGCCCGACGACACGATCTTGACCTGTACTTCGTCGTTACCAAGATCCTGCAGCGACTTGGTGATGGCTTCCAGGGAACCACGAACGTCGGTCTTGAGCACCACGTTGAGGGTTTTGACCTCGTCCTTGCCCATATTCTCGAACAGGTTCTCAAGCTTCGCAGCCTGCTGCCTGTGCAGACGCTGCTCCCGCTCGCGGGACTGACGGAATTCCGCCAGTTCCTTGGCCTTCTTCTCGTCAGCCACAGCAAAGAACTCATCACCAGCGTTCGGCGTGCCATTCAGGCCCAGGATTTCCACCGGAATGGAAGGCCCGGCTTCTTTGACCTGCTTGCCGGCCTCGTCGGTCATGGCGCGAACCTTACCGAAGAAGGAACCAGCCACCACCATCTCGCCCTGACGGAGCGTGCCGTTCTGCACCAGTACGGTAGCCACGGAACCGCGACCACGCTCAAGGCTGGATTCGACCACCACACCCTTCGCAGGTGCATCCGGAGAGGCCTCGAGCTCAAGGATTTCAGCCTGCAGCAGCAGTGCCTCAAGCAGATCTTCAATGCCGTCACCGGTATGGGCGGATACAGGGATAAACTGAACGTCACCGCCCCAGTCTTCCGGAATAACTTCCATACCCGCCAATTCGGTCTTGATACGATCCGGGTCGGCCTCTTCCTTGTCCATCTTGTTGATGGCAACGACGATGGGAACGCCGGCGGAACGTGCGTGATCCACGGCTTCCTTGGTTTGCGGCATAACGCCGTCATCGGCGGCCACCACCAGGATAACGATGTCGGTGCACTGGGCACCCCGCGCACGCATCGCCGTGAAGGCGGCGTGGCCCGGAGTATCCAGGAAGGACACCATGCCATGGTCGGTTTCAACGTGGTACGCACCGATGTGCTGGGTGATACCCCCGGACTCGCCGGACGCCACCTTGGTGCGGCGAATGTAATCCAGCAGCGAGGTCTTACCGTGGTCAACGTGACCCATCACACTGACAACCGGCGCACGCTTGGTCTTTTCCTTGCCTTCAAAGGAGAATTCACTCAGAACCTCTTCCTCGAACGCATCTTCACTCACCGTGTTGGCTTTGTGACCGAGTTCCTCAGTCACCAGAACAGCGGTTTCCTGATCGAGAGCCTGGTTGATTGTCGCCATTACCCCCATGCCCATCAGTTTCTTGATGACGTCCGCTGACTTGACCGCCATCCGCTGGGCAAGATCACCCACTGTGATCGTCTCGGGAATATCGACTTCTCGTACCATTGGCTTGGTCGGCCTCTCGAAAGCATGACGCTTTTCTTTGGGTTTCTTTTTCGCACGGAGCGGCTTGCGCAGCGTGGTGTCTTCTTCCTCTTCATTGATAATCAGAGGCTCTTCCACCGGACGGCTGCGCGGCCCACGATGCCCTGCGGACTTCTTCTTGGGCTTACCCTCTTCGGGCTCATCACCGCGCTCGCGGGCCTTTTCCTTCTTCTTCTTCGGCTTTCGATCCTTGCCTTCGCCTTCTTCAGGCGGCGGTATCGGCATGTCTTCCGGCGCGGGAACCGGTGACGGTTCCGGCTCGGCAGCCACTTCCGGCTGAGCTTTTTCAGCCGGTTTTTCGTCAGTAGCCGGCTCTTCAGCCGGAGAATCTGACACCGGCGCTTCCGGCTTCGGCGCATCCGCAGGCTGTGCCTGCTCAGCCGCGACTGTCGCTGGGGCCTCTTCCGGGGCCGCAGCCGCCTGCTCGGCAGCTTCTTCCTGCTTCGCCGCTTCCGGCTCGAGCTCGGCGCGTTTGATATACGTACGGCGCTTGCGAACCTCAACATTGACCGTTTTGGTACGGCCCGCTTTCAGCGTGGTTGTTGTCTTGCGCTTAAGAGTGATTTTCTTGGGCTCAGCCTCACTCTCACCGTGATTCTTTTTCAGATAGGTCAGCAACTGCTGCTTCTCATCACTGGTAACAGAATCCCCTTCGGAGCGGGCTTTCAGGCCAGCCTCCACGATCTGTCGCAGCAAACGATCCACGGGAGCGCCTACATCTGCGGCCAGTTGTTTTACCGTTACATCAGCCATACTGGTCCTCCTCCCGATTAAGCCTGGTCTTCAAACCAGGGGGCGCGTGCTGCCATAATCAACTGGCCGGCACGCTCTTCTTCCATTCCTTCAATGTCGAGCAAGTCGTCAACCGACTGCTCTGCAAGATCTTCCATGGTACGAATCCCCATACCGGCCAGCTTGAAAGCCAGGCCACGATCCATACCGTCCATTGCGAGAAGATCTTCTGCGGGCTCAGCGCCCTCTAGCGCCTCTTCACTGGCCAGGGCCTGATTCAACAGGGCATCCTTGGCACGGCGACGCAATTCGGTCACGGTTTCTTCATCAAAACCGTCAATGGCAAGCATCTCTTCCATGGGGATGTACGCTACCTCCTCAATGGAGGTAAACCCTTCCTCAATGAGGACACCTGCAAATTCTTCGTCCACATCCAGATTGCCGGTGAAGTGCTCGAGCAGAGAATTATACTCCTGCTCCTGACGCTCACCTGCTTCCTCTTCTGTCATGACGTTCAGCGTCCAGCTGGTAAGGTCCGTCGCCAACCGAACATTCTGACCATTCCGGCCAATCGCCTGGGCCAGATTGTCCTCAGCTACTGCCACTTCCATGGTATGGCGGTCCTCGTCCATGACGATGGACGCCACTTCCGCCGGTGCCATGGCATTGATGACCAGTTGCGCGGGGTTGTCGTCCCACAGCACGATATCCACACGCTCGCCACCCAACTCGTTGGAAACTGCCTGTACTCGTGAACCACGCATGCCCACGCAGGCACCCACCGGATCAATCCGGCGGTCGTTGGTCTTGACCGCAATCTTGGCGCGGGAGCCTGGGTCCCGGGCTGCGCCACGAATCTCAATCAGCTCCTCCGCGATTTCCGGCACCTCAATGCGGAACAGTTCGATCAGCATCTGCGGATCGGTACGGCTCAGAATCAGCTGCGGGCCGCGATGATCGGTACGGATTTCCTGCAGCAGAGAGCGCACACGATCGCCCATACGGAACGTTTCACGGGGAATCAGGTGTTCACGGGGCAGCAAGGCTTCGGCGTTGGCCCCCAGATCCACGATGACGTTGTCACGTGTCACTTTCTTTACGGTGCCAGAGACGAGCTCACCCACGCGATCCCGGTAGCTATCGACAATCTTGGTGCGCTCGGCTTCCCGCACTTTCTGGAATATGATCTGTTTCGCTGCCTGGGCACCAATACGGCCGAAGGCAACGGATTCCACTTTCTCTTCATGGATATCGCCGGGCTGCAGACTCTTGTCGATTTCTTCCGCTTCCTGCATGGTCAGCTCGGTGCCCAAAGCAGGAACCGCATCGTTATCAACCACCAGCCAGCGACGGAACGTTTCATATTCGCCGGTGCGGCGATCGATGGAAACGCGGATGTCCGCTTCCTCGTCGTCGTAGCGTTTTTTGGCAGCGGTGGCGAGTGCCAGCTCGATTGCTTCGAAGATCACGTCCTTCTCGACACCTTTCTCGTTCGAGACGGATTCAACCACCAGCAAGATCTCTTTACTCATTGGATTGCCCTGCCCTTAAAAATAAACTTTGCGTCCACTGACTTACTCAAATACCGGAACGATGTTGGCTTTCTCGATGCTATCGAATGGCAACAGGTATTCGTGATCATCAACAACCACGACAACGTCTTCACCTTCAATGCCTTTAATCAGGCCCTGAAACTTGCGACGCCCCTCAAATGCCATTCGTAATTTGATCTGGACCTGGTGGCCTGCGAATGCCTCATATTGCTCCAGACGGAACAACGGCCGGTCCATGCCCGGAGAAGATACCTCCAGGGTATACTCCGTCTGAATGGGGTCTTCCACATCCATTACGCCGCTGGCCTGGCGACTGACTTTCTCACAGTCTTCAATGCCGATGCCGTTTTCAGCATCGTCAATAAAAATTCTCAACAGGGAATGGTGTCCCTGGGAGCGAAATTCAATGCCCCAAAACTCGTAACCCAGGCCTTCCACAATGGGCCTGAGCAATTCTTCCAGCTGCTTCAACTTGGCTGACAAGGTTATCCCGTCTCCGTTACTCGATTTTTCCGACCCCAAAAACAAAAAAAGGGCTGTTGATCAGCCCTTTTTATGCACCAGGGCCTGATGCGCCAGGCCCCTTAATCAAAAAGCCCCTAAAAAGTGGGGCCCTTTGTTGCAAGAACTCACAGGGGAAAAGCAATCTAAACACCCCCTGCTGACAGACACCTGGCCTGCCTGGAACCGGCAGGGCAAACTGTGCCCGGAGCCCGCTCCAATATCCGCCGGAGTATAGAGACGCCGGCCTTACTGGTCAAGGACTGACCAAAAAAAACGGCCTGGTAAATCCAAGCCGTTTTTCTTCTTATATGGTGCCCAGGGCCGGACTCGAACCGGCACGGCTTTCGCCACTACCCCCTCAAGATAGCGTGTCTACCAGTTCCACCACCTGGGCAGCACCTTTACTCGAGCTCGGGGAGTTTATTTTCATCCCCGCGCCCGTCTTCGCCTTCTGTCGCTGATTCACCCTCAGCCTGCCCGGCATCCGATTCGGCCGGTGACTCCTGGACTACAGGAATACCCGCCTCACCTGCCACTTCGGCACGCTGCTTGGCAAATACAGCCAGCGAAAAACTCGTTACAAAAAATACGATAGCCAGCAAAGTTGTGGCACGGGTCAGAAAGCTACTGCTGCCCTCGCTGCCAAACACGGTCTGGGAGGCGCCACCACCAAATGCAGCACCGGCATTGGCACCCTTACCCTGCTGGAGCAGGACCAGCGTCACCAGCGCCACCGCAATGAGCACGTGCAGAACGACAACCAGTGTTTCGACCCAATCCATAATGACTCTCTAATGACTCTTGCTAATGGCTTTCGCGAACCTTTAACGCTCAAGACTTGCCTGGCACCGCCCGGCAAATACTTACAAAATCGTTTGCATCCAATGACGCGCCACCAATCAACCCGCCATCGATGTCCGGCTGAGCAAAAAGCGCCGCGGCATTATCCGCTTTTACACTGCCGCCGTAAAGCAGCGATATCTCATCCGCCGGAGCCCCAAGGGACTTCAACACATCGCGGATAGCGGCATGCATGGTCTGAGCATCATCAGCGGTTGCGGTTTTACCCGTTCCTATGGCCCAAACTGGCTCATAGGCAATCACAACCTGCTGCCATGACTCACTGCCAACGTCGACGAGGGCTTTGCGAACCTGTCGCGACACGACACTTTCAGCCTTGCCCGCATCACGTTCTTCGAGGGTCTCGCCAACGCAAACAACAGCGACCAACCCTGACGTCAGGGCCTGCCCGACCTTGGTGGCAACCTGCTCATCGGTTTCGCCGAAGAGCTGCCTGCGCTCCGAATGCCCGACCAAGGTAAAACCACAGCCGCAATCTTTTGCCATCGCCGCGGAGATTTCCCCGGTGTAGGCGCCTGAATCCCAGCACGCTACATTCTGAACACCAACAGCCAGCTTATCGCCAGCCTGCTCAGCAACATCGCCAACATACAGGGCGGGAGGAATAATAACAGCCTCCACACCATTATCAAACGATGCTAATTCGGACCGGACTTGACCAACCAGATTGCTTACCAAGTCTTTCGACCCGTTCATTTTCCAGTTGCCGGCGACAATCTTACGGCGCATAAAAAATCCCTGATTCAAGGGAGGGCGAACTATACAGCAGTCTTTTACAGCAGACAACTGCCCCTAAGCACAAAATCATGCCCGGGAATTCTCAACCACAACAGCCAGTTCCTCGGCAATTTTCACGATTTGTGCCTCATCCTGCCCTTCCGTCATTACCCGGATCAGAGGCTCTGTGCCCGACGCCCTCAGCAACACGCGACCACCGCCACCCAGCCTGGCCTCCGCCGACTCCACGGCCCTGACAATATCGTCACGCCCGAGAGGATCAAAACGCTGGTCGACCCGCACATTGATCATCTTCTGAGGCAACTTGCTCATACCCTGGCGAAGGTCTGCCAGGGAGCTACCTGCGCGACGAATGGCCAACAATACCTGGAGCGCAGACACAATACCGTCACCAGTGCTGGTGCAATCGCGGATGACCATATGGCCGGAACCTTCACCGCCAAGCAGCCAGCCCCGGTCGATGAGTCGCTCCATGACATACCGGTCGCCGACTTTGGCACGCTCGAAATCAATACCCTGCTCCCTGAGCGCCAACTCAACGCCCAGATTGGTCATCAGGGTGCCCACAACGCCCCCTTTCAAGGTTCCGGCGGCATGACGTTGCGCGGCGATCACGTAGAGCAACTCGTCGCCATCGACTTCCGAGCCGTCACGATCCACCATGAGCACCCGGTCACCGTCGCCATCAAAGGCGATCCCGAGATCAGCCTGCTTCTCCAGAACGGCCTTGCTCAATGATCCCATGTGAGTGGAACCGACATTAAGGTTGATATTCAGACCATCAGGCTCGCCCCCTACCACGGAAATCTTCGCCCCCAACTCGCGGAACACTTTCGGGGCGACGTGGTAGGTAGCACCGTGAGCGCAATCCAGGACAATATGAAGTCCTTCGAGTGAAAACTCGTTGGGTACCGTACTCTTACAGAACTCAACGTATCGGCCTGGTGCGTCATCAACCCGGAACGCCTTGCCTAACTCTTTCGAGCCGCAGACCTCAATGGGCTTATCCAGCCACTTCTCGATCTCTGCTTCCAAAGCATCATCCAGCTTGGTCCCAGCGGGGGAGAAAAACTTGATACCGTTGTCATGGTGCGGATTGTGGGACGCACTGATGACAATCCCCGCGGAGGCGCGAAAGGTTCGGGTCAAATAGGCGATCGCAGGGGTGGGCATGGGCCCAAGCAGTTTCACGTCCACTCCGGCCGCGGACAAACCTGCCTCAAGGGCGGATTCGAACATATAGCCCGAAAGACGGGTGTCTTTACCAATCAGCACACTGTTACGCTGCCCATCCCGTTTGAAGGCCTGCCCCGCAGCCCAACCCAGGCGCAGCATAAATTCGGGGGTTATTGGAAATTCGCCCACCCGGCCCCGGATACCGTCCGTGCCGAAATATTTTCTGTCGCTCATCGTCCAGCTTCCTCCATTGCCGTCACCACTTTAACGGCATCGACTGTTTCCCTGACATCGTGGACGCGAATGATGGATGCGCCCTTCATGGCGGATATTGTCGCGGCAGCGAGGCTTGCGGGCAAGCGTTCACTGACATCACGACCGGTGATATGGCCCAGCATGCTCTTGCGGGACATGCCCACCAGAATCGGGTGCCCTAGCAACTGCAGCTGTTCCAGCGAGGCCAGTAACTGAAGGTTGTGCTGCGGAGACTTGCCAAAACCGAAACCAGGATCAAGGATGATGTTATCTGGCCGCACACCGGCTTTCTCTATCACCCGCATTCGCTCGGTAAGAAACGAACTGACCTCCCGCCGCACATTCCGGTAGCGAGGATCATCCTGCATGGTATCCGGTTCGCCCTGAATGTGCATGACACACACCGGCACTCCAGCGCTTGCCACCACCTCGGGCGCGCCATCCCGTTGCAGCGCCCTGACGTCGTTAATCATCCCGGCACCGAGCTTCACCACCTCCGCCATAACCTCGGGCGAACTGGTATCGACCGAAACGACAACGTCCAAATCACGGGCAATCGCCTCTACCACCGGACACACTCGCTCAAGCTCTTCCTCGACAGACACCGGCGTAGCGCCTGGCCGTGTGGACTCACCACCCACATCAATAAAAGCCGCACCGTCCGCCACCATCTCACGGGCCCTTGCCAGGGCAATCTCAGCGGTAGTGTACCGACCTCCATCCGAAAAGGAGTCCGGCGTCACATTCAGGATCCCCATGACGTGGCAGCCGGACATATCCAGAATCCTGCCCGCAAAGTTTATCTGCATAAGTAACCTTTTCTGCAACCCGCAAAAACAAACGCCGCCCCGTCAGGGGCGGCGTTCAGTCTTCAACTATATCTGACCAGTATCCAGCCTGGCTCAGTGCTCACCGGCCGGTCGACCAACACCCGGTTGGCGACCATCGTCGGAACCCTTCGGAGCAGGCGCCTGCTCAGGCTCATCAGCCGGAACACCACCGGAGGGGCCGCTATCACCCCAGCCTTTCGGCGGGCGGGGATCACGGCCTTCCATGATGTCATCGATCTGGTAACGATCAATGGTCTCGTACTTCATCAGGGCATCGGCCATCAGGTCGAGCTTGTCACGGTTATCGACGAGCAACTGCTTCGCCTTTTCATAACAGCTGTCGATGATGTTGCGAACTTCCTCATCGATACGCTGCGCCGTTTCCGGAGAATAGACCGTTTGCGCCTGACCGGCAGAGCGACCGAGGAAAGGCTCTTCGCTGTCTGTATCGTACTGCAGCGGGCCAAGCTTCTCAGACAGCCCCCAACGCGTGACCATATTACGCGCCAGGCTGGTTGCCCGCTCGATATCGTTGGAAGCACCGGTGGTGACTCCATCGAAACCAAGGGTCAGTTCTTCGGCAATACGGCCACCAAACAGACTGCAGATGGAACTGATCAGGAAGCGCTTGCTGTGGCTGTACTTGTCTTCCTCCGGCAGGAACATTGTGACACCCAATGCGCGGCCGCGAGGAATAATACTGACTTTGTAGACCGGATCATGCTCAGGCATCAGACGCCCGACAATGGCATGACCGGACTCGTGGTAAGCCGTATTACGCTTCTCTTTCTCGCTCATGACCATGGATTTGCGCTCGGCGCCCATCATGATCTTGTCTTTCGCGAGCTCAAACTCTTCCATGGAGACCAGACGCTGGTTACGACGGGCCGCAAACAACGCAGCTTCGTTCACCAGGTTCGCCAGGTCAGCACCCGAGAAGCCGGGCGTGCCACGGGCAATCAACACAGGCTCTACTCCATCGGCCAGAGGCACTTTCTTCATGTGCACCTTGAGGATCTGCTCACGACCGATGATGTCCGGCAGCCCGACAACGACCTGGCGGTCAAAGCGACCTGGGCGGAGCAACGCCGGGTCCAGTACGTCCGGACGGTTGGTGGCGGCAATCACGATAACGCCTTCGTTACCCTCGAAGCCGTCCATCTCTACCAGCAACTGGTTCAGTGTCTGCTCACGCTCGTCGTGACCGCCGCCCATGCCAGCGCCACGATGGCGGCCAACGGCATCGATCTCGTCGATGAAGATGATACAGGGGCTCTGTTTCTTGGCCTGCTCGAACATATCACGGACACGGGAGGCACCCACGCCCACGAACATTTCCACGAAGTCCGAACCGGAGATTGAGAAGAATGGCACCTTGGCCTCACCGGCAATCGCCTTGGCGAGCAGGGTCTTACCGGTACCCGGCTGACCCACCATCAGTACACCCTTGGGGATACTGCCACCAAGACGCTGGAACTTGCTGGGGTCCCGCAGGAAATCCACCAACTCCTTGACGTCTTCCTTGGCCTCGTCGACACCGGCAACGTCACCAAAGGTGGTTTTGATCTGATCCTCACTCATCAGGCGGGCTTTACTCTTGCCAAAGGACATGGGGCCTTTGCCACCGCCACCGCCTTGCATCTGCCGCATAAAGAACACGAACAGCGCGATGATAATAAGAATTGGGAAGGCAGCCACCAACAGCTGGGTCCAGAGGCTTTGACGCTCCGGTTCCTTGCCGATGACTTCCACGTTGTTGGCCAGCAGATCATCCATCAGCTTATTGTCGGACACCTGTGGGCGGACAGTCTGGAACTGGGAGCCGTCACCACGGGTACCCTGAACCTGCAGACCATCAATGGTGACCTGACGGACCTGTCCGTCCTGCACCATTTCCACAAACTGCGAATAATTGACCTGTTGCCCGCTGGTGGTGGGTGTGAAATTCTGAAACACCATCAGCAGTACGGCGGCTATAATCAGCCAGAGAACCAGATTTTTTGCCATATCGTTCAAGGATCGTCACCTGTGAATTGAAGGATCGCCCCGTCAGGAGAAAGCCTTTTCTGACACCTTACACCAATTGTACGCCCGTCCACCAGAATCGGCCTATCCGTATCGACCACTGCGGGGGTGTCAATCCCACGGTCATTCCGTTCCGGGGCGGGGTCAGCCCTTAAATCCCTTGCACACCTGATAAATCTCCCTCGATCTTGCGCGGGAGGAGTCAGGCTTCCTGCTGACAACGGTGCCAAAACTTTTACGCATTTCAGCCAGCAGGGCATCAAATCCCTCTCCCTGAAATACCTTGGCGACAAACACGCCACCGGGCTTCAGGACTTGCTGCGCCATATCCAGCGCCAGCTCCACCAAACCCATGGCGTTAGGAATATCCACTGCCGCCATACCACTCATATTGGGTGCCATATCCGAAATTACAACGTCAGCGCGGCGTTCACCCAGTAAATCCAGCAATTCGTCCAGCACTGACTGCTCGGTAAAATCGCCCTGAACAAACGCCACACCTGCAATCGGGCTCATCTCGAGAATATCGCTGGCGACCACCGTGCCATCGTCACCAACCCGCTCAACCGCAACCTGGGACCAGCCGCCAGGCGCAGCACCCAAATCCACAACTGTCTGCCCGGGCCGGAACAGGCGGTCTTTGTTATCGAGCTCAATCAGCTTGTAACTGGCCCGCGAACGATAGCCGTCTTCCCGAGACTTTTTGACCCAGACATCATCAAAATGTTCCTTCAGCCAGCGGTCACTGGTTTTCGAGCGAGCCAAAACCTACCTCCATAAAGCGCTCCAATTGGACCTCCAATCATATGGGTACGTGGTAACGGCGATTTCACCGGCCGATTGATCTGATACAATCCCGCGATTATACGGAATTGGCGAGCATTTCGCCGCTGACGTTTTATTAATCGCACCCATAAAGAGATCACATAATGAGTCTTTCGCCGGAACAGCGCCGGGAATACCGGGGCATCGCCCACAATCTGAAGCCCGTTATCATTGTCGGCGACAAGGGCCTGACCGAAGGGCTTCAGGAGGAACTCGAGCGGGCCCTGAACGACCACGAGCTGATCAAGATCAAGGTTGCCAGCCAGGACCGCGAAACCCGCCAGGAAGCCGTTGCCGCCCTGTGCGAAGCCTCCGGCGCGGAGCTGGTGCAGACCATCGGCAAGATCGCCGTGATCCTGCGCCGGGCGAAAAAGCCCAACCCCAAGCTGTCCAACCTGCTGCGCCAGAAACACTGACGCTGTCAGCACGCCAGGGCCGCACAATGTAAAAAGCCGGCTGTTGTTCGCAGCCGGCTTTTTGTTTGCAGAATCAGCACCCGACGAACGTCAGATGTGCTCTACCTGCTCGATTTCATACTCAACGGTTCCCGAAGGCACACGCACGGCAACCACGTCACCCTCGCTTTTACCCACCAGCGCCCGCGCGATCGGCGAGGAAATGGACAGCTTTCCGGCCTTGATATCTGCCTCATCCTCACCAACGATCTGGTAGCTGACCTGCTCGTCGGTATCGACATTAAGCATTCGCACGGTGGTGCCGAAGATCACCTTGCCGGTGTTTTCGATGCTGTTGACGTCGATTACCTGGGCTGCGGACAGCTTGCCCTCGATTTCCTGGATACGCCCTTCGATAAAGCTCTGCTGCTCCCGAGCGGCGTGGTATTCCGCGTTCTCTTTCAGGTCGCCGTGTTCGCGGGCATCGGAAATAGCCGCGATCACCCGGGGACGATCTTCGGACTTCAGTTTCTGAAGTTCCTCACGTAGGCGGATTTCGCCCGCCTTTGTCATGGGTACTCTGTCAGCCATAGTCTTACTTTCCTGCGTGTAGATCCTGGAGGCGGCGCACAGTGCGCTCGGGCCCGAACTTGATGGCCCTGCAGAAGGCTTCGCCGCCCGCCAGTGTCGTTGTATAGGTTACCTTGGTCTGCAGGGCCGACTGGCGAATCTGTGCCGAGTCGGAAATCGCCTTGCGACCTTCGGTGGTGTTAATAATCAGCTGTACCTGACCATTTTTAATAGCGTCCACGATGTGCGGACGCCCTTCACGAACCTTGTTCACCCGATCAACGGTGAGCCCGGCCTGCTTCAGAGCCTTGGCGGTACCAGTGGTGGCAATCACCTTGAAACCGGCGTCAATCAGATCCTGTGCCACTTTCGCGGCACCGGGCTTGTCGACGTCCCGTACGGACATGAAGGCCGTACCCTTGGCCGGCAGGCGCTCACCGGAGGCCAGGGCCGCCTTGGCGAAGGCTTCGTCAAAGCTGTCACCAATACCCATCACCTCACCGGTGGACTTCATTTCCGGCCCCAGGATGGGATCCACTGCCGGGAATTTGTTGAACGGGAACACCGATTCCTTGACGGAATAGTAAGTCGGCACAATTTCCTGAGTGAAGCCCTGCTCTGCCAGTGACTTGCCAGCCATGCAACGGGCCGCCACCTTGGCCAGTGACACACCGATGGCCTTGGACACAAACGGCACGGTACGGGACGCCCGCGGGTTCACCTCGATCACGTAGATCTCGCCACCCTGCCAGGCCAGCTGCACGTTCATCAGGCCGATAACATCCAGCTCAATGGCCATCTTCCGTACCGCTTCGCGCATTTCATCCTGCACGTCTTTCGGCAGGGTGTAGGGCGGCAGGGAACAGGCGGAATCACCAGAGTGCACGCCCGCTTGCTCAATGTGCTGCATGATGCCACCGATGACCACGTCCTTGCCGTCGCTGATGGCGTCAATGTCCACCTCGATGGCGGCGTTGAGGAAGTGATCCAGCAGCACCGGGCTGTCGTTGGAGACCAGCACGGCATTGCGCATGTAGCGAACCAGCTCATCCTCGTCATAGACGATTTCCATGGCCCGACCACCCAGCACGTAGGAGGGGCGTACCACCAGCGGATAACCAATCTCGCGAGCCGCCAGGATGCCTTCTTCGTGGCTGCGCACGGTGGCATTTTCCGGCTGAATCAGGCCGAGGCGGCCGATCATCTGCTGGAAACGCTCCCGGTCTTCGGCGCGGTCGATGGCATCCGGGCTGGTACCGATAATCGGCACACCCGCCGCTTCCAGGCCACGGGCCAGCTTCAGCGGGGTTTGGCCGCCGTACTGGACAATCACACCCTTGGGTTTTTCGACGTGGATGATTTCCAGCACATCTTCCAGGGTGATGGGCTCGAAGTAGAGCCGATCCGAGGTGTCGTAGTCGGTGGAAACGGTTTCCGGGTTGCAGTTGATCATGATGGTTTCATAACCATCGTCGCGCATAGCGAGGGCGGCGTGAACGCAGCAATAATCAAACTCAATACCCTGACCGATGCGGTTGGGACCACCGCCAATGACCACGATTTTCTCGCGATCAGAGGCACCCGCCTCACACTCTTCCTCATAGGACGAATACATGTAGGCGGTTGATGAGGCAAATTCAGCCGCGCAGGTATCCACCCGCTTGTAGACCGGGCGAATGTCCAGGTCATGGCGCAGCTTGCGCAAGCTGACTTCAGAAATGCTGAGCAGCTTGGCCAAGCGCGCATCGGAGAACCCTTTGCGCTTGAGGCGGAACAGCGTATCGCGATCAATATCCGCCTTGCCGGCGGATTTGAGGGCAGTCTCTTCTTTGATCAGGTCTTCGATCTGTACCAGATACCATGGATCTACATGCGTGTTGTTGAACACTTCTTCCACGGTCATCCCGGCTCGGAAGGCATCGCCGATGTACCAAAGGCGCTCGGCTCCAGGCACATTCAGTTCCTGGGTGAGGGTTTCCTGGCCGTCGGTGGTGCTCAGGTCGACCTTCTCTTCAAAACCGTCGGAGCCCACTTCCAGACCACGCATGGCCTTCTGCAGCGACTCCTGGAAGGTACGACCGATGGCCATCACCTCACCCACGGATTTCATCTGGGTGGTCAGGCGCGCATCAGCCTGGGGGAACTTCTCGAAGGTGAAGCGCGGAATCTTGGTGACCACATAGTCGATGCTGGGCTCGAACGAGGCCGGAGTAACACCACCGGTGATTTCATTGCGCAGTTCATCAAGGGTGTAACCCACCGCCAGCTTGGCCGCCACCTTGGCGATCGGAAAACCCGTTGCCTTGGACGCCAGCGCCGAAGAACGCGACACCCGGGGATTCATTTCGATGACGACGACACGGCCGTTGTCCGGGTTTACGCCGAACTGCACGTTGGAACCGCCAGTTTCCACACCGATCTCACGCAGTACCGCCAGAGAGGCGTTCCGCATGATCTGGTATTCCTTGTCGGTGAGCGTCTGGGCCGGCGCGACGGTGATGGAGTCACCGGTGTGCACGCCCATCGCGTCAAAGTTTTCAATGGCGCAGACGATGATGCAGTTGTCGTTTTTGTCGCGGACAACTTCCATCTCGTACTCTTTCCAGCCGATCAGGGACTCATCGATCAGCAACTCGTTGGTCGGCGACAGGTCCAGACCACGGGTGCAGATTTCCTCGAATTCGTCGCGGTTGTAGGCAATACCGCCGCCGGAACCACCCATGGTGAAGGACGGGCGGATGATGCAGGGAAATCCGATGTCGTTGGCCACTTCCCAGGCTTCCGCCATGGAATGGGCGATCGTGGCGCGAGGGCACTCCAGGCCAATTTTCTTCATGGCCTTGTCAAAACGATCACGGTCTTCAGCTTTGTCGATGGTGTCGGCGTTGGCGCCGATCATTTCCACACCATGCTCAGCCAGAACGCCGTGCTTTTCGAGGTCCAAAGCGCAGTTCAGGGCTGTCTGACCACCCATGGTAGGCAGCAATGCATCCGGCTGTTCTTTCTCGATGATCTTGGCAACGGTCTTCCAGGTGATAGGCTCGATGTAGGTGGCATCGGCCATTACCGGGTCGGTCATGATCGTGGCCGGGTTGGAGTTCACCAGGATAACCCGGTACCCCTCTTCACGCAGGGCTTTACAGGCCTGGGCTCCAGAGTAGTCAAACTCGCACGCCTGCCCGATCACGATGGGGCCCGCGCCCAGGATCAGAATGCTTTTAATGTCGGTACGCTTTGGCATCAACGTGCCTCCATCAGGCGGATAAATTCATCAAACAACGGCGCTACGTCGTGCGGGCCGGGGCTCGCCTCCGGGTGACCCTGAAAACTGTAGGCTGGCTTGTCGGTACGGCGGATTCCCTGCAGAGAACCGTCGAACAGGGATTTATGGGTCGCCTCCAGATTGTCCGGCAGGCTGGTTTCGTCCACCGCAAATCCGTGGTTCTGACTGGTAATCATCACGGTACCATCGGCGATGTTCTGTACCGGATGGTTGGCGCCATGGTGGCCATGCCCCATCTTGATGGACTTGGCCCCGCTGGCCAGGGCCAGCAACTGGTGGCCAAGACAGATGCCGAAAACCGGAATGTCGGTCTCCAACACATCGCGAATGGCGCTGATGGCGTAGTCACATGGCTCGGGGTCGCCGGGGCCGTTGGACAGGAAAATACCATCGGGATTCATCGCCAGCACATCGGCAGCGGGGGTCTGGGCTGGCACAACAGTGATATCACAGCCGCGACTGGCCAACATGCGCAGGATGTTGAGCTTCACACCGTAGTCCCAGGCGACGACCTTGAATTTTGATTCGGTGCGCTCGCCATAGCCACTTTCGATATCCCACTCACTCTGGCTCCAGGTCCAGGTTTTTTCCGAGGTGACTTCCTTCGCCAGATCCATGCCTTTCAGGCCCGGAAAAGCGTTGGCCAGCTCCAGAGCACGCTCGGCCGTGGCGTCTGCGCCGGCGACCACGGCGCCATTCTGGGACCCTTTATCCCGCAGGATTCGGGTCAGGCGACGGGTATCGATATCGGCAATGCCGACGATATTGTTGTCGCGCAGGTAGTCCTGTAGCGAGCCGGTGCTGCGCCAGTTGCTCACCAGCAGGGGCAGATCACGGATTATCAGGCCGGCGGCCTGGACGCGATCAGATTCGATGTCTTCTTCATTCACACCGGTGCTGCCGATGTGAGGGTATGTGAGGGTGACAATCTGGCGGGAGTAGGACGGGTCGGTCAGGATCTCCTGATAACCGGTCATGGCGGTGTTGAACACCACCTCTCCGCTGGTTTCCCCTTCAGCGCCAATGGCGGTGCCGTAAAACAGGCTTCCGTCTGCGAGTGCAAGGATGGCAGGTGTACTCAAGGCTTGTATCCTCATCGAGTGGCGTACAGGTTCGTCACGAACAGGAACGCAAGCGCAAATTCAGGTCGCAAAAAAGCGAGAGGGAGTTGAACTCCGTCCCGCTTTTTCTGTTGAGCGTTGTCAAAGCTACGCTTGGTGCAGTTAAACCGCCTTATTGTACGAAATATGGCAGTTTGTGTCCACGCGAAATCTTACTCGTCGCTACTTCAGCCCCAACACATCCTGCATGTCGTACAACCCGGCCGGCTTACCTTCCAACCACAATGCCGCACGCATCGCACCTTTGGCAAACGTCATCCGGCTGCTGGCTTTGTGGGTAATTTCGATGCGCTCGCCTTCAGTGGCGAACAGAACGGTATGATCACCAACCACATCGCCGGCCCGAATGGTTTCGAAGCCGATCTCCTTGCGGGTACGCTCCCCGGTAAAGCCTTCACGGCCGTAGACAGCACATTCCTTAAGGTCTCGACCGAGGGCATCGGCGACAACTTCGCCCATTCGCAATGCCGTGCCCGACGGCGCGTCTTTCTTGTGGCGGTGGTGGGCTTCGATGATTTCCACATCATAGTCGTCACCCAGGGCTGCAGCGGCGGTGCGCAGCAGGTTGAGGGTGACGTTGACGCCCACACTCATGTTGGGGGCAAACACTACCGGGGCCTTTTCCGCGGCAACGGCGAGCTGTTCTTTCTCGGCGTCGGTCAGGCCGGTGGTACCGATCACAATCATTTTGCCGTTGGTTTTACAGAATTCCGCATTTTCCAGGGTCAGATCCGGGAAGGTGAAGTCGATGAGTACGTCGAAATCCTCCTTCACTTCGGCGAGGCTGCCAGCCATCTTGACGCCAGTCTTACCAATGCTGGTCATTTCACCGGCGTCGGCGCCGATAAGACTGCTGCCAGGCTCGACGACTGCCGCGCCAAGTTCCAGGCCTTCAGTTCCGTCAACGGCTTCGATCAACACTTTGCCCATGCGCCCTGCGGCGCCGATGACTGCTACCCTCATCACGTCTGCCCTCAGAATTTCATTTCGTCGAAGAAGCTTTTCACACCTTCAAACCAGGAGGTTTTTCGCGGACCGTGCTGGTTGCCATCGCCACCGTCCAGGGTCTTCTGGAATTCTTCCAGCAACTCTTTCTGACGCTTGGTGAGGTTAACCGGAGTTTCCACAACCACGCGACACAGCAAATCACCGGACGGACCACCACGAACCGGGCTAACGCCCTTGTTCCGCAAACGGAACAGCTTGCCGGTCTGAGTCTCCGGTGGAATCTTCAGCTTAACGCGACCATCGAGCGTCGGCACTTCAAGTTCGCCACCGAGACTGGCATCCACGATGCTGATAGGCACTTCGCAATAGAGGTTGCGACCATCACGGGTAAAGATGGAATGCTCTCGAACCGCGACCTGCACATAGAGGTCACCGGAAGGCCCACCTTCAACACCCATCTCGCCTTCACCGGAGAGACGAATACGATCACCGGTATCCACGCCCGGCGGCACCTTGACGGACAGCGTTTTCTCTTCCTGGATGCGACCGGCACCGTGACACTTCTTACACGGGTTCTTGATGATCTTGCCGGAACCACGACAGGTAGGACACGCCTGCTGCACAGTGAAGAAGCCCTGCTGCATCCGCACCTGGCCCATGCCATTACAAGTACCACAAGCCTCCGGCCGTGAGCCCTTCTCGGCCCCGGAACCGTCACAGGTGTTGCACTCGGTGTGGCCAGGAATCCGGATCTGGACGGTTTTGCCTTTTACCGCCTCTTCCAGGTCCAGCTCCAGGGTGTAACGCAGGTCAGCCCCGCGCGTATTGCGGCCACCGCGGCCGCCACCAAAGATATCACCAAACACATCGCCAAAAATGTCGGAGAAGCTGGCACCACCGCCGCCTCCTCCGAATCCGCCGCCGGCAGAGCCATCAACACCGGCGTGGCCAAACTGGTCGTAGGCTGCGCGCTTGGAGGAATCGGAGAGTATTTCATAAGCTTCACTGGCTTCCTTGAACTTATGATCGGCGTCCTCATCATCCGGATTCCGGTCAGGATGATACTTCATCGCAAGCTTGCGGTAGGCTCGCTTGATCTCTTTTTCATCCGCTTCCCGGGACACCCCGAGAATCTCGTAATAGTCGCGCTTGGCCATGCTCTAAAACCCTGTTGGTAAAACGAGGAAAACGCGGAAGAGCTCCCGCGTTTTCCAACTGCCTGATGATCTTAAGTTTTATCGCTTGTCGTCGTCTTTGACTTCTTCAAACTCGGCATCAACGGCGTCGTCGCTGGAACCGGACTGGGCAGACTCTTCGCCCCCGGCCTGCTGCGCCTGCTCTGCCTGATCCGCGTACATCTTCTGGGCCATTTCAGAAGACGCTTCCGTCAGCTTCTGAGTCTTGGCCTCGATGTCGTCCTTGTCAGAACCAGCCAGGGCTTCTTCCAGCTCCTTGATCGCAGCCTCGATAGACTCTTTCTCGCTGTCGGACACCTTGTCACCAGCATCGGCCAGGGTCTTGCGCACGGTATGGACCATCGCGTCACCCTGGTTGCGGGCCTGGACCAGCTCTTCGAACTTGCGATCCTCGTCGGCGTTGGCTTCCGCGTCCTGAACCATCTTCTCGATTTCGTCGTCGTTCAGACCTGAAGACGCCTTGATGACGATGGACTGCTCTTTACCGGTCGCCTTGTCTTTGGCCGACACGTTCAGGATACCGTTGGCATCGATATCGAAGGTGACTTCGATCTGCGGCGTACCACGGGGCGCCGGCGGAATGTCCGCCAGGTCGAAGCGACCCAGTGACTTGTTCTGTGTCGCCTGCTTCCGCTCACCCTGGACCACGTGAATGGTCACTGCAGTCTGGTTGTCATCCGCAGTGGAGAAAGTCTGCGACTTCTTGGTCGGGATCGTGGTGTTCTTGTCGATCAGCGGTGTCGCCACGCCACCCATGGTTTCGATACCCAGGGTCAGCGGGGTAACGTCCAGCAGCAGAACGTCTTTCACATCACCGGAGAGCACGGCCGCCTGGATGGCAGCACCCATGGCTACAGCTTCATCCGGGTTCACGTCCTTACGCGCTTCCTTACCGAAGAAGTTCTTCACTTTTTCCTGAACCATCGGCATGCGGGTCTGACCGCCGACCAGGATGACTTCGTCGATTTCACCGATCTTGGCACCGGAATCTTCCAGCGCGGTGCGGCACGGCGCGAGACTGCGCTCGACCAGCTCTTCAACCAGTGACTCCAGCTTGGCACGAGTCACTTTCACGTTCATGTGCTTGGGACCACTGGCGTCTGCCGTCACGTAAGGCAGGTTCACATCGGTCTGCTGGCTGCTGGAAAGCTCAATCTTCGCCTTCTCAGCCGCTTCCTTCAGTCGCTGCATCGCCAACGAGTCGCCACGCAGGTCAATGCCACTGTCTTTCTTGAACTGATCGGCAAGATACTCGATCAGCTTCATGTCAAAGTCTTCACCACCCAGGAAGGTGTCGCCGTTGGTGGCCAACACTTCGAACTGGTGCTCACCGTCCACATCGGCGATCTCGATGATGGAGATGTCGAAGGTGCCACCACCCAGGTCATAAACAGCAACAGTACGGTCACCGCTCTTCTTGTCGAGACCATAGGCCAACGCAGCAGCAGTTGGCTCGTTGATAATCCGCTTCACGTCCAGACCAGCGATCTTGCCGGCGTCTTTGGTGGCCTGACGCTGGCTGTCGTTGAAGTAGGCCGGCACGGTGATAACCGCTTCGGTCACTTTCTCGCCCAGATAGTCTTCTGCGGTTTTCTTCATCTTCTTGATGATTTCCGCAGACACCTGCGGCGGCGCCATCTTCTCGCCTTTCACTTCGACCCAGGCATCACCGTTGTCTGCCTTGGCGATCTTGTACGGCACCATCTTGATGTCTTTCTGGACCACGTCGTCTTCAAAGCGACGACCGATCAGACGCTTGATGGCGTAGAGGGTGTTGTTCGGGTTGGTGACCGCCTGGCGCTTGGCAGATTGACCTACCAGCGTTTCACCGTCTTCGGTATACGCCACGATGGACGGGGTAGTGCGATCACCCTCGGCGTTTTCGATAACCTTGACCTTGTCGCCATCCATAATGGCTACACAGGAGTTTGTGGTTCCCAGGTCGATACCAATGATCTTACTCATGCAATTACTCCAATTCGGTTGTTCAATTCAGTTCCGGCTGCCTTGAAAGTTGCCCCGGAGTCCCGGTGCGCCGCCTGTTTACTGGCTATATTGGCGCTTTAATCTGCTTTTCAAGCCTGCTCGTCGATTTTTGGCGCGTCTTCGGCCTTGGCGACCACCACCATCGCGGGACGAACAAGGCGATCGTTCAGGGTGTAGCCCTTCTGGACCACAGCCACCACACTGTTGGGCTCGGCATCAGGTGCCGGCACCATGGACATGGCCTCGTGCTGCTGGGGATCAAACGGCTCACCCACGGGGTTAAGCTGAACCACATTGAACTTGCCGAGACTCCCCATGAACAGATTAAGAGTCATCTCGACCCCTTCACGAATAGAGGCCACCAGTTCGCCGGCACTTTCATGCCCCTCAGTGCTTTCAACCGCCTTTTCCAAGCTGTCAGCGACCGGCAGAAGCTCCTTCACAAACTTCTCCAGCGCGAATTTGTGGGCTTTCTCCACATCGATCTCAGCGCGACGGCGAACATTCTGCATCTCCGCCTGGGAACGCAACATCTGCTCCTGAAACTCCTGCGCCTGGGCCTTCAGGGCCTCAACTTCGCTTTCCGGAGCGGCTTCGGCACTGTCTTCCGTCGCCGTTTCTTCCTCGGGAGCGGCTTCCGCAGTGTCTTTCAACTCTTCTTCCACCTGTTCGTTACGATTCTCGTCAGCGCTCATGACTACTCCTGCTTGATCGTCGGCGGCCAGACGACCGGCCGGTTAACGTTTGGTTTCCGACCGCCATGGGCCGAAAAAAACATGTTTGCGAACGGATATGGGGCCCGTATCGGATGTTTCAACCGTTGCGCACCTCATTCATTCACAAATTCGCCAGCCGATGTTTGCAAACAGGAAAAACCCTGTATATATTCACAGTCACTGTATGTAATCACAGTATTCAGGAATTGAGCGGAGGACCTCTGCATGCTCACACAGCTCACTGTTTCCAATTACGCCATTGCCGAGCGGGTCGAACTTCAGTTTGGAAAGGGTATGACGGCGCTGACCGGAGAGACCGGTGCCGGCAAATCCATTGTCCTGGACGCCCTTGGCCTTGCCATGGGCGGGCGCGCCGACGCTGGCGCCGTACGCCATGGCGCCAAACGCGCCGATATTACCGCTACTTTCGACGTGTCCCGCATTGCCGAAGCCCGGCAATGGCTGGAAAACCATGAGCTCGACGATGACAACGAATGCATCCTGCGCCGAGTGATCAGCAAGGATGGCCGCTCTCGCGCCTACATCAACGGCCAGCCCTGCCCCCTTGCCCACCTGAAAGATCTGGGCAGCGCCCTGATGGACATCCACAGCCAGCACCAGCACCAGTCCCTGCTGCGCAAGGAGACTCACCGCAAACTGCTGGACGAGTTCGCTGGCGCAGAAGCGTTGGGAGAGCAAACCAGGGATGCATGGAAAGCCTGGCACAAAACCCGCCAGCGGCTGACCGAACGCCAGCAGAATGCCGATGAGACAGAAGCCCGCCTGCAGCTACTGCGCTACCAGGTGGAAGAACTGGATCGCCTGGCGCTGGAAGACGGAGAGCAGGCAGAGCTGGAGAAAGAACAGGAACGGCTCAGCCATGCCGACACGGTGCTACACAACAGCCATCAGGCTACCCTGCTATGCACGGAAGATGAGAATAGCGCAGCGGATCTGGTGCGCCAGGCTTTACAGCAACTGGAGCAGTTGCCGGTGGAGGTACCGGCACTGACGGAAACCATCCAGATGCTGAATGAAGCCCAGATTCAGATCACCGAGGCTGGCGACAACCTGCGCCACTTTGTGGAAGATTACGACGCCGACCCAGCCCGACTGGCCGAAGTGGAAGAGCGCCTGAGTGCCATTTACCAGATGGCCCGCAAGCACCGCATCACACCGGAGACTCTCCCGGAATTCCACCAGAGCCTGAGTGCCGAACTGGCATCGCTGGACGACGGCGAGGGCAGCGTTGAGAAGCTGGAGGCGGAACTGGAAGAACAGCGAAGCCACTTCAATACCCTGGCCACCGAGTTGTCGAACGCACGCCAACAGGCTGCTGCCAACCTTGATCAGCGCATCGCGGAGGAGCTCGCCCAACTGAGCATGCCAGCGGTCCAGTTCGTAACCCACCTGAGCCGCAACAAAGGCGACGAGCCTGCGCCCCACGGCCTGGAAGACATTGAATTCCTGGTCAGCGCGAACCCGGGCCAACCCGCACGTCCGCTAGCCAAGGTAGCCTCGGGTGGCGAACTCTCACGCATCAGCCTGGCCATTCAGGTGGTGGTTGCGCAAACTTCCACCACACCAACACTGGTCTTTGACGAGGTGGATGTAGGCATTGGTGGCGGCACCGCCGAAGTGGTTGGTCGCTTGCTTCGCAGCCTGGGCAGTAATGGACAGGTGTTGTGCGTCACCCATCTTGCCCAGGTAGCGGCCCAGTGCCATCAGCACCTGTTCGTCAGCAAGTTTACGGAATCAGACGCCACTTACTCGAAGATCGAGTCATTGGACGACAATGGCAGGGTCAGCGAAGTGGCAAGAATGCTCGGTGGTGTGGATATGACCGAACACACCATTGCCCATGCCCACGAAATGTTCACGAAAGGCCAGGCTACGCATCACTGAACAGTTTGAAAGGTAAGCGTATTCCCCTCTCGATCCTGAGAGTTGTTGGGGCGGGCTAAAACCCCGCCCCCTTTTTTTCTTTTTTCCGGAACAAATCCTGAGTTATCAGGATTTGAGGGGTTTGACGTAAAGAATCAGGCTGTGATCGACAATCTCATAGCCTCGTTCTTTGGCAATTTTTTGCTGCCGCTCTTCGATTACCTCATCGACGAACTCAATGACCTCACCGGTCTGAGTGCAGACCATGTGATCATGATGATCGTCGCCGGCCATCTCAAAAACGGCGTGCCCACCTTCAAAGTTGTGGCGCAGAACCAGGCCAGCTGCCTCAAACTGAGTCAGCACCCGGTAGACGGTTGCCAGGCCCACGTCATCACCCTGTTCGAGGAGCTTTTTGTACACATCCTCGGCGCTGAGGTGATGCTCCTCGGAGTTCTCCAGAATATTGAAGATCTTCACTCTTGGCAGAGTGACTTTAAGACCGACTTTTCGTAATTCGGTGTTTTCGGATGACATGTTACGATTCACTCTTTGGTGTGCCTCACGGCTTCCGGTATGATGAAGCCGCATGTTAACGGTCAGACCGTGTCACACCTGCCCCTGGCAGGCGATTTCAAGATAGAGGATTTCCCCCGGCGATGCAAAAGCTCACAGCTCTCATTCTAACTCTCATCATGGCTGGCTGTGTTTTCCCAGGCGTATACAAGATCAATGTACAACAGGGGAACATACTGACCGACGAAGAGCTGACATCACTGGCCGAGGGCATGTCCCGCAGCCAGGTCCACTCCTTGCTGGGCACCCCGCTGATGACCAACCCCGCCGATCCGTCCCGGGAGTACTATGTGTATACCTTCCAGCGCAGTGGTGGCGATATCAAGGAACAACGGGTCATCGTCTACTACGATAACGACCAGTATTCCCATTACGAAGCCCAGCTGCTGGAAGAAACGCCCGCCTACTGAGCCAGCCTCAAGCCTTAACCCTTCTTCTTTGCCCGGTTAAGCCGGGCCTGCTTGGGGTCGATCTGCAGCGGCCGGTAAACTTCAACCCGGTCGCCGTCCCGCAACTCGTGGGCGGACGGATTCTTGATCACCTTACCGAAGATTCCCATATCGCCATTTTCCGGATCGACCTCAGGAAATATGGCAACAATGCCGGAACGCTTCACAGCCTCCACAGCCGTGGTGCCCTCTTCGACACTCAAGCTGATGATTTCCTGCCTGTCTGGCCTGGCAAAGGCCACCTCAACTCGAATCATTGTTATCCCCCGAGATACACCTGGTCTGCGCGACGGCAGAACGCGTCCACCATGGTATTCGCAGCCTGATTGAAGACCGGCCCGAACGTCATCCTCGACAAGGATCCGGAAAACTCAAATTCCAGCGTGAGAATCACCTTGCAGGCGTTATTCTGCAGGGGCTTGAACTGCCAACGACCGCTAAGGTTACGGAAAGGACCATCCACCAGGCTCATTTCAATGGTATGCGGCAGGTACAGCTGGTTGCGCGTGGTCAGCCGGTGACGGATACCACCTTTGGCGATATCCATAGATGCCATGATTTCGTGGTCTGTCTGCTCGTGCACCTGGCTGGCTGAACACCAGGGAAGAAAGTCGGGGTAGCTGGCAACATCGTTGACCAGGTGGAACATGCGTTCCGCCGAGTGCATAACCAGCGCGGTCTTGTCGATCTGATGGGGCATTGGAACCGGACGTCCTGCTTGCGAATACTCTTGAGTTGAAGACCCTGCAAAGGGGGAGCCCCTTTAATCGGGACGCCAATATCAGACGCTATGATAAAGGATATCACCGTTGTTGGGGTCACTTTCCTGCCCAGCCGGGCCGTTCTTACCGCTCTTCTCGCCTGGCTCGCCCGGATTGGTCTCTGGCTCGCCACCCCCACCGGCATCACCCGCTTCATTGTTGGGATCATTCGCATCGGGGGCAGTTGGCGTCATTGAGCTTGGCGCCAACTCTACGGTAGGTTCGCACCACAATCCGTTGCTACCGCTGTCGCACAACGCCACCAGCGACGTGGCGGTGTACTGCAGGCCGATATACGCCACCACCAGCGGCAAGATCAAGCGCATCACCCAGAACCATATACGGCCAATCAGGCGTGGTGCCTTTCCCAGTATGGTGAAGGTCAGATTTCGGGTCAGGTACCAGCCCGCGAAGACAGATATCAGGATACTCACCAGCGGAATCAGCAGGCCACCCGTGATCAGCTCAAGCCAGCGGAACAAGGTGCCCCCGGCGAAACGCTCGTCGGACCATAGATTGAAGGACAGCAACGACCCAAGCCCCGCCAGCCAGACTGAGCTGCCCATCAGAAAGGCGGACAAGCCCCTTGGTGCGCCTGTCCACTCCTGAAACCAACCGACCACCGGCTCAAGCAATGAAAGAGACGTCGTCCACACAATCATCACGATGACCAGGAACACGGCCGCCACCAGAAACTGACTGCCCGGCAGATCCGCCAGGGCCACCGGCAGCGACAGGAAAAGCAGCCCGAACCCGCGCTCACCTTCCATGGAATGGCCATCGGGCGCCAACGAATAAATCGCCAACCCGGCCCCGATGGCGATCAGGGTGTCCATCAACACCACAGCCAGCACGGAACGCTTAAGGCGAGTGTCCGCGGGTGTATAGGCACCGAACAGGGTCCACACGCCCATTCCGAGCCCAAGAGTGAAAAACGCGTGAAACAACGCCGCCCGCAAACTGTCCAGGGTCACGTCGGCGGGGCGGAAATCCAGCATGAAGTCCGACGCACTGCGGAAATCCCCACTCCAGGCGGCCAAACCGCAGAGCGCCAGCAGAATCAGCATCATCGCCGGTGCCACCACCCGTACTGCACGCTCGACACCGTCCACCACGCCCTGCATCGACACCCACACCACCAGCAACAGGAAGAATCCGTGCCAGCCCATGAACACGCGATAGTCCCGCGAGTCCGACACCAACGCGGAGAGGATACCTGCGGCTTCAGCCTCGCCGGCGCCAATAAACCGGCCCATGGCTCCGTAGAATACGTAGGCCAGAGCGATGGCACCGAAAACAGCCGTAAAGGAAAGCACCAGAAAAGCCGCCAACACCCCCAGACGACCAGCCCACATCCACGCCCGGGACCGTCGCGCGCTGCGAACGAAACCATCCATCGCCAGCACCAATCCATGGCGGGCGTATCTTCCCATCGCGGATTCGGTGACCATCAACGGCAGCGTGACCAGCAACAGGCACGCCAGGTACAGCAATATGAACAACCCGCCGCCATGCTGGCCGGCCAGGTAGGGAAACTGCCACACGTTCGCGAGGCCAAAGGTTGCCCCGGTCGCGGCCCAGAAAAAAGTGGTTGGCCGGGTCCACGACCCGATTGGTGTTTCGTATGGAGTAGGCATTCCATTCCCTGACGACATCTCAGCGCACATTGTAGCGGAGGAATCACAACCCATACGACCATCGACTCAGTCAATCGCGCCGATTTCGTGACCAGTCTGGTACTACTGGGCTACAATGCGCGCTTTTCCGGCACGATTACGCACGGTAAATTTTCTGTCCGACTCCGGATCAACGATTCATGAGCAAGAAGAAACCCGGCGCACCGAGCGCCACCATTGCCTTGAACAAAAAGGCAAAACACGAGTACCACATCGAGGAACGCTTTGAGGCGGGCCTGGCCCTGCTCGGATGGGAAGTAAAATCCATCCGTGCCGGCAAGGCGCAGCTCACCGATGCCTACGTGCTGCTTAAGGACGGAGAGGCCTGGCTGCTGGGATCCCACATCATCCCGCTCACCGCCGCCTCAACCCACGTTATCGCGGACCCGACCCGGACCCGCAAACTGCTGCTGCACGCCAAGGAAATTGCCAAGATCGTCGGCAAGGTTAACCAGGCAGGCCATACCTGCATTCCGCTGGCCATGTACTGGAAGAAGAACAAGGTGAAATGCGAAATTGCCCTGGTGAAAGGCAAGAAGCTCTTCGACAAGCGTGCCACCGAGAAAGAACGGGACTGGAACCGCCAGAAACAACGCATCCTCCGCGAAACCAACGTCTGATCCGCTGGCCGGGCCCCAGGCCCGGCGACTTCTCCCCGCATTTTATGTCGCATCTGCATCCTCTTTTAGCCCCTCTCTGATCAGCCTATACTCGATCCCTTACCCCAATCCGCATACGGACAGCGGCCACCCAGGGACAGACGGGAACCAAAGGGAGCAAGTGATGACACGCCGACAAACACCCATGTCTGCAGTAGATCGCTCGTGGCTACGCATGGAATGCCCCGAGAACCCCATGATGATTTCAGCGGTGCTGGTGTTTGATCAGCCCATTGCCCTCAAGCGCCTCAAGCGAACGCTCGACGAACGCTTTCTCACCTTCCGGCGCTTTCGACAGCGCGTCGTCACCGAAGGCGACCGCACGTACTGGCAGGACGACCCACTCTTTCATATCGACAACCATATTCACGTTCTTGCCCTTCCCGGCGATGGAGGCAAACAGGAGCTGCAAACACTGACCAGCGACCTGACCAGCACCTCGCTGGATTTCCGGCGCCCGCTCTGGCAAATCCACTATATCGAGAACTATCAGGGTGGCTGTGCCCTGCTGGTTCGCATCCATCACTGCATTGCTGACGGCATTTCACTGGTGCGTGTGCTGCTTTCGCTGACCGACAACTCGCCGGAACCGAGACTCAGCCGGGTATCGACATCCAGCCAATCCAAGACCCATGCACCTCAAGGTCTACGACAGCTCGCCAGCCGGGCTTTGCATAATGGACAAACCGCCATCGACCAGGCAGGCCTGTTTCTGAAGTCCATCCGCAACGAGCCGGGCTACCCGTTCAAACTGGCCACTACCGCGGGCAACATCGCCGTCGACCTGCTCAAGCTGGGCCTCTCCCCGGCGGAACCAGACACCTGCCTGAAAATACCCCTGAGCGGTCGCAAGCATGTCGCCTGGGCCGACCCGCTGAGTCTCGCCGAAGTGAAGGTGTGCGCCAGAGCCCTGCGCGGCACCGCCAACGATGTGCTGCTGTGTGCCGCCGCCGGCGCGTTGCAACGGCATTTTTTAGCCACCGGCGAGGCCACGCCGGAATGCGGTGTTCGCGTTGCCGTACCGTTTAACCTGCGCCCGATGCGACAGCCGATCGAAACCCTGGGCAACCAGTTCGGGCTAGTGCTGGTCACCCTGCCCGTGGAGGAGACCGATCCGATCATGCGGTTCCGCCAGGTTCAGGAAAACATGAACCGCCTCAAACGCTCCTATCAGGCTCAGGTAACCTACAGCCTGCTGGACCTGTTCGGGCGCGGCCCGGATGTCCTTGAGCGGCGGGCGCTCTCCATGCTCAGCAATAAGGCCTCTGCGGTACTCACTAACGTGCCGGGCCCAAAAGAACCTGTATATTTGGCGGGAGCAAAGCTCACCCAGCCCATGTTCTGGGTGCCCCAAAGCGGCAATATCGGCATCGGTTTGAGCATATTCAGCTACGCCGGCACGGTGCAATTCGGCATCACCATCGACAAGAACATCAAGGCCGACCCGGCCAGTGTGATGGGGCATTTCCGCGACAGCTTTGCCGAACTCCTGGACGCCGCGCTGCACAACAGCGAACAGAACACCGCCCGGGCCGCCAGTTGATAGGTACAACTGACCACCCGACACCACAAAACAAAACCAGGAAAACCTTGAAGTTGGCGGAAGCAGCCACATATACTGTCGGTAAGGGGACGACATGGCTTCGACGCCGGTGGCGAACCCTTGGGTGCATGTCGAGATGGCAGCCAATCTCGTTAATCCAAAGCTGCAACGCAATAGTCGCAAACGACGAAAACTACGCACTAGCAGCGTAAGCTGCTAGTCGTCCTGACCGGGTCGCCCGTAGCCCGGAAGCAACATCTCAGGACGTCATCGCTTACGGGATGCTCCGTTTTCCAGAGTTCACTGGCTAACGGCTAAGATCTAAAGAACTCGGTTCTTGCACCCTGGCTCTCGGGTCGCTTGAACTTAAATCAATAGAGAGACGCTAAACATGTAGACCTCAAGGCTGAGTACTGGCGGACGCGGGTTCAATTCCCGCCGTCTCCACCAACCAACCGAAAAAAGCCCCTGATTTCAGGGGCTTTTTTCGTTATCAGACTCCCGAACTTCCACAGGCTTGGTTGTCTGCCCATCTTCAACCACAGGCTCACCGGTCACCGACCGCACCAGCCTTCCCATGTAGCGCAGCGTGAAGAAGTTCAGGGCACTCAGGGCTATGGCAATCTCAAGGTGGTGGTACGCAACAGCCACACCGATCGCGCCACAGTTCCAGATACTCGCGGCGGTGGCGGTGCCGATTACGCGGCTGTCGTCCTTGAGGATGGCGCCGCCGCCAATGAAACCGATGCCGGTGACAATGCCTTGCAGTACGCGGCCCTGTTCGCCCGGGGAGTCGATGACGGCTCGACCAACAAGCATGAAGCCACATGAAACCACGGCCACCAGCGGGAAGGTTCTCAGGCCGATCCTGGGCCCCTGCTCTTCCCGGTCGAAACCGATGGGGAACGCCAGCAGGTAGGCAATGGCCATCAACAGCAGGTGGTTGAGGGTGAGCATCCAGTCAACGTTGAGCAAGTCTGCCATGGGGATTTCCGGGTTCTGAAGTTTTTGTTATCGCTGGATCGAGATTAGTCCTGGTCTGCAAAGGCTTCAATCATTTCCGCTGCGGTTCGGTCGCAATCGCTGTTTTCCGATTATCGAGAATGGTAGGTTTTAAAGGCCGGATTTGGCAGACGTTACCCTGATTCGAGGAAGAGCCCTATCTATGCGCAATAATGGCGATCCTACCAACATGCAACAACTGCTGGAGCAGATTCGCGAGTCGGCGGCCGGAGCCGGGCGAGTGTCGGTGAACGATATCATGAATGGCGTGGGGGAACGTTCGTTCGGGCCCGTGGTGCTCGTAGCAGGGCTGATCACCCTGGCGCCGTTGATCGGTGACATTCCCGGCGTTCCAACCATTCTGGGGCTGGTGGTTCTGCTGACGCTGGGGCAACTGTTGTTCCACAGACGCACCATCTGGATGCCGTCCTGGATTTCCCAGCGTTCCGTGCCCCAGGACAAGCTCTTGAAGGGACTGGACTGGCTGCAAAAACCGGCTCGTTTTCTGGATCGTTGGACAGGGCCGCGCCTGGTGTTTCTGGCGGACGGGCCAGGGCTCTATGTGATGGCCATTATCTGCATGCTGGTGGCTCTGGCCATGCCGGCGATGGAGGTGGTACCCTTCAGCGCCAATGGTGGCGGCGCTGCGTTGACGGCCTTCGGGCTGGCAATCGTAGCGAGGGACGGGTTGTTGGCAATTGTAGCAACGTCGCTCACGCTGGTGACCGGCTGGTTTGTGGTTACCGGGCTGGCGGGGTAATACTAGAGGCGTAAAAAGGAGCCGTCCGTTGGCCCAAAGATGCAGTGGAGCAGGAGCTCCTTTAGTCGCTTTCAGGGACTAACACATCTTCAGTACACCAGATCAATATGACAGTTCTATGACGCCGGGTTATCACCCACGCCCATGAAGCTCTTCAAAAAATACGCGGGTACGCTCAGTGATTTCGTCCAGTTTGGCGTCCCACGTGCGCTTGTAGCTTTTGAAGGTATCGTCACTCAGGCGCGAGATACGCGCTCCCGCCTCAGCTAACGCACGAGAACTGTCGGCAAAGGCGTCGAAATCCGGCTCATCCAGCCTGTCGCTGCTTCGATTGAGGTCCGCCGCGGTTCGCTGTAAGACACTTCGATCTCTCTCAGGCGCCCGCTGGTTGTCTTCCAACGCCTCTTCGATGGATTCCTCCAACTCTTCCATCAGCCCATGCAGGGCTTGGCCGTACTCTTCCATGGCCTGCTCTGCCCGGCGCTGGGCCTGATCGGAATACGCCTCGAATTCGCGGGCAATGGCGTCCATCTGGCGAGAGAGATCGTCGGAGGACTGTCCGAAACTGGCCGTCAAGCGCTCGCCCAGCCGGTTCATTTCTCCGATCAAACCTGCAAACGGAGACGGATTCATGATCGCCTCGCCGGTGCGGTCGTAATCCACCAGCCAGTCGCCACTCTGTTCCACAAGGTAGGTATTCACTTCCCGGCGCTCGCCGGGGACGCCGTTCTCAGCGGGCAGGCGGGTTACGATCGTAGCTTCGCGATCGTCGATGACCACCCGACCGAAATCAGGCACGGTGCCAGACCAGTCCCGGGCGTAGCCATCGAAGGCAGAGGGGGCGGCAAGCGTCGATAGATCGGCAACGGTATCCGCGTCTTTCTCGGACAGGGCCTGCCAGAATTCAGCGGCCACTTCCTGGGGCGTTTCCGGCTTGCTGCATCCAGCGACCACCACGGCCGCCAGCGCTAGTGCCACCACTCTGAACCACGAGTAACTCATTCGCCCATCCTCAATCAATGTTCAATACTGGGCGAATAATACTACAGGCATTAGAGGTTACAGGTCAGATTTACCAATTCTTCATCAAACACACGGCGGTTTTCGCTGTAGTCCACGGGCACATCGATCAGGTGCACACCCCCCGAGGTCAGTGCGTTTTTCAGCGTCGGCCGCAGGTCTTCGGTACGGGTGATTCTATGGCCAGTGGCACCATAGGCATCGGCGTATTTGACGAAGTCCGGGTTGTTGTAATCCAGCCCGAAGTTCTGAAAGCCTTCCTGGGCCTGCTTCCATTTGATCATGCCGTAGGCATTGTCGTTGATGATCAGTATCACCAGGTTCAGCTTCAGCCGCACAGCGGTTTCCAGCTCCTGGCTATTCATCATGAAGCCACCGTCGCCGCACACCGCCATCACCTTGAGGTGTGGATAGAGCATGGCCGCCATCATGGCACTGGGCAGGCCGGCGCCCATGGAAGCCAGGGCATTGTCGAGCAGCACAGTGTTGTTATCGTAGGCCGGATAATTGCGGGCAAACCAGAGTTTGTACATGCCATTGTCCAGCGCGATGATGCCGTCGTCGGGCATGACCTGGCGTACGTCGTTGACGATTCGCTGGGGAATAACCGGGAAACGGCCATCGTCCGCCTTGTCGGCCATATGGCTGTCCACGGAAGCTTTCACTTCCATAAACCGGCTGAAGTCGTGTGAAGAGCACTGGCCGCATTTCTCGGCCAGGTACTCCACGCTGTTGGCAATGTCGCCCACCACCTCGTGCTGGGGGAAGTAAACCGGGTCCACGTCAGCAGCGCTGAAGTTCACATGGATAACCTGTTTGCCGCCGGGATGCATGAAAAACGGCGGTTTCTCAACCACATCGTGCCCGACGTTGATCACCAGGTCAGCGTGATCAATGGCGCAGTGCACAAAATCGCCGGCCGAGAGCGCCGCATTACCCAGGTAACGGGGGTGGCGCTCATCCACCACGCCCTTGCCCATCTGGGTGGTGAAGAAGGGAATGCCAGTCACGTTCACCAGGTGGATCAGGGCCTGGGAAACCCGTTTGCGATTAGCACCGGCGCCAATCATGATCAGCGGATACCTGGCTTTGCTGATCATGTCACAGGCAGTGTCCAGGCTCTTGGTACTGGCAGTGGGCCGACGGGCATCACTGGGCTGGAAGATATGGGTATCGCTCTCTGCCACCTCGGAGGCGATGTCTTCCGGTAATTCGAGATGAACCGCACCGGGGCGCTCTTCCGAAGCCAACCGGAAGGCTTCTCTCACCTTGGCGGGGATGGTGTTGGCGTTGCTGATCTGGCGGGTGTACTTGGTAAGTGGCCGCATCAGGTCCACCACATCCAGGATCTGGAACAGCCCCTGTTTGGACGATTTAATGGGCTTCTGCCCGGAAATCATCATCATTGGCATGCCGCCGAGCTGGGCATAGGCAGCGGCGGTTACCAGGTTGGTGGCCCCAGGGCCGAGGGTCGACAGGCAAACGCCCACACGGCCTGTCAGGCGCCCGTAGGTCGCGGCCATAAAGCCGGCTGCCTGCTCGTGACGATTGAGCACCAGCTCAATGCTGGATTCGCGCAGGGCCTCAAGGAGATCCAGGTTTTCTTCACCCGGTACCGCGAAGATGTACCGAACACCTTCGTTTTCCAGGGCACGAACAAACAGCTCGGCGCCGTTGCGGCGGGTAGTGGCCTCAGCGGTCATCATCTCTCCCGTTCTGGCTTGGTTGGGTCTACTTTTCCTGCGGAGGTTCGGCCTGCAATGCCTCAGCCGGCAACCGGTCTCGGCCCCAACTGCGGTGAACGCGGCTGATCACCCGCTCCAATTCCTCCTCGCCCACGTCTGCGGGTTCACCGCGTTCAAGGGGGTCGAAGTGAAAAATGTACAGCCGCGAGGCGAACTGTTCAAAGGGCAAGGATGCCTCACCGAACCGCTCCCCTTTCCTGGAGGTACTGACCACCACATCGTCGCCCCAATTCTGACCACTGTCGTTGTTGGGGTTGAAGAAATACACCCGCATGACCTCTTCCGGGTCCAGAGTCACACGGAGGATGGTAATCGCGTGCCAGCCGATGAATCTTGCGGCACTGTCGGTAACCGCTACGCCAGCCGGTTGCGGATGGATCAGCGGCTGGTTGCCATTATAGTAAGGGTGGTAGCTGGCATAGAAATGTCGCAGGAAGGTGTCCAGGTCTTCCAGGTGACCGGTTGCAACATCCACGTTTATGCGGAATCCACGGCCGGCGGACCAACCATGGAACTCGGGGTTAACCCACTGGTGGGGGTCGCCCTGGCGGTCCGTACACAGGCGCCCCATTTCCGCATAAATCCGGTCAAGGTGCGGTACTACCACCAGCGAAACCGGATCCAGGTCGAGCGTTACTTCGGAGGCCACGCCACCCTGGCTGCCGGAGGAAGATACCGGGCGACCCTCGAAATGCATGATGATTTCGTTGTCGCGGGCGGCCCAGGCCACCATCTGCAACAGATAGTCCGGATCGTTGTAGGCCCACATGGACAGCGCCCGTGCAGATTGGCAGGTAGGGTTGTTTCCCTGCCCCACGCCAAGGGGCTGGCCCAGCATGTTGAGCACACCCTGCAACAGCCATGCCTTCGGCTGTGGCTGGTAACCATATGCCAATCGGATACGCTCCCGGGCGTGCGGGCAGATGGAGAGCCTGGCCTGGCGCCACAGCGCGGGTGCAAGTGGCGGTTGATAGAGAATGCCTCGCTCCAGCATCAACGCAAGGCCATAAAGACCTTGGGCTGTTTCCGGATAGACGCCTTCATTGATCAACTCATGCACCAGATCCTTGTAGCAGAGCAGGCAATCGCGGCCGGTACTGGACAGGCCCAGGGCTTCAGTCAATAGCGCATCCTGACTCTCCAGGATGTGGCGGACAAACGTGGCGTGATACGGCGACACCAATCCGGTGTCGTGCATGGAACGGGCAAAACCGGTCGCCTCACTTTGCAGGGCCACGGCGTCCATGGACTGCAGCCGTTCCTGGTAAACAGGAATGCCAGGATCTTCGCGGCACGCCTGTGTTGGCCCGTAAAGGCTCGAAATCAGACGCTCCGCACCCTGACCCGCACCACCGAGATCCACATTGGGATCAATGCGGCACAGTGCAATCTGGGTAATCATCTGCCGTACGCTGCTGACCTGGATCGGTCGTTGCTGCAATATGCGCCAGATCTCTTCAATCAGTTGATCGATGACATGCTCATAGCCGATCTGGGTGGCAACATGCTGTACCACCGCGCGGCTGACCAGTGCCAGCTTGCCCTGCTCCCGCTCGGCTTCGCCTGCTTCACCAAACAGCATGTTCAGGTTGATGGCCAATACCTGGGTCAGGTAGTGATGCGCCTGTTCCGCCGACATCGACTCATGCAGGTATTCACCGCGCGCGACCGCCAGCAAACGCAGTTCGCTGAGCCCTTCGATGATGACCGTATCGGCCTGTGGGCTTTGCAAGGAAAAGGTGGTCAACGATGGCAATAGAATGGAGGGGTCTGCCCAGTCTGTTCCCAGGAACACGCCGGCTTTCTCAAGCCGTTCGGCTCGCTGTTCAATTGCAAGGCAGCCCTCCGGCTGCAGAAGCACCCGTCGCACGATGTCGAACAACCGGGGTAACTTGCCAAGTTTGGCAAAATCGCGGCTCTCATCGAGAGCCGCGATGGCATCGTCCAGTCGCTGAACCAGCTTATCGAAATTGACGACAGGTGCCGGGTTTCCAGCGTCGGAGTTGCTCAAACTGTGTTCCTCAGAGTCTGAATCAGACCCATTGTTGTTAATTCCTTACGGAATTATACATAGAAATCCAGTTCTTCCTGATGTTTCAGTAAATCCCGCATTACATAAGGGTCTTCACCGAAGAAGTAAACCAGGCCCCAATGTGTGCCAAAGGCAGTACGCTTGGTAACTGTTTCTTCCAACGGCGGCGTGAGCTCGTGGGACTCGAAGTAATCGTGGTTCTCGGTCTCTTCCGGCATTTCCAATTGGCTGACCACCCGGCGGCGCGGATAAACGCCGAAACAGCCGGCATAGCCCTTGGCATCCACCACCTCTTTGGGGAAGAACGCCTTTACCTCTTCTGCCGTGGTTTTCGGGTCAAAGGTCATGATCAGTGCCTGATAGGCGTTAAAGCCGTAGGCACGCTCAAGCAGCTCGAACACCTTGAAGCCTGGCGGCCGATACGCCACCTCTCCGAAGTACATGGTACTGTCGCTGGTCACGAAGTACTCTGGGTGAATAAACCCGAACTCGATATCGAACGTTTTGATCAGCTTTTCGATCTCGCGGGTGATCTGTTCCCGGTACTTCTCCAGGTCCGGCGTGGCCGGCACAAACACCGAGTAACCCAGGGTCACATACTCCGAGATGTTCAGGAATGCGATTTTGCCGTTGTGAATCCAGGCTTCGACGGCAAATTCCCAACCGTCCAGATGGGATTCCATCAGCACCGGGAATTCTTCCTCGGGAATGGTGTCCACTTCGTCCGGGGTACGAATCACCCGGTGGCCCAGACAACCGGCTTTGTCGAATGCTTTGAGGTGAATCGGATCGTTGGGGTCACCGTCCAACTTCAAGAGGGTCTGGTTGACGCGCTTGAGGAAACGGATAACGTCGTCTCGGTCATGGGCTTCCTCGAAGATCCCAACGCGAATGCCGCCCAGCTGCGCGCGGCGCTTCATCAGGGCCTTGTCCCGTAACAACATGGACTGGCCGAACAGCTTTGGCTGATCCATCAGAACCGAGTTGATAGCGCCGGCCCATTCCACGGTTTCCTCAAACAATGGGATAGCCACATTAACGCCCATCTCTTTGAGTGTCTGAGCAATCTCAACTGACCGGTCGTTCAGGCGCTCGAAGTTCCAAGGTACATAGGGAATATCATGTTCCTTGCAGTAAGCCTCCGCCCAATCCGGCGCAACCACCACATATCGTCGATCAAATTTATCGGCAGCTTCCACCGCGTTCAGGCTCCATCCCAGGAGTGCGATATAGCCTTTATTCGGATCGAATTCTTGCTCGCTCATGTTCGTTCTCCTTGGTGGTGTTTCCTTATAACCTAACGTTTCAGGCGCAAATCGCAACCGGGCCCGGCGCCCAGAAAACAAAAAGCGCCGGCAGCCCCAGCTTTTAAGCCAGGACTACCAGCGCTTCCGCCAGTGTTAGATCGTTTGGGAATATCAGCTCAATTTCAGGGTTGAGAGCGTTCGTTCCCGCACTCTATTGAGTAATTGCTCATCGTCTACCAGCGACTGACCGTAGGAAGGCACCATCACTTTCATGCGTTCCTGCCATTCCGAAGACTCCATACGTTCCGGGAAACAACGTTGGATCACATCGATCATGGCCTGGACAGCCGTCGAAGCCCCCGGCGATGCACCCAGCAAAGCGGCCAGGGTGCCGTCCTTCGCCGCCACAATTTCGGTACCGAATTCCAGCTTACCGCCACCTTCCGGCGACTTCTTGATGATCTGCACGCGCTGGCCGGCGTCCTGCAGGCGCCAGTCCTCTTCGCGGGCATCCGGGAAGTAATTGCGCAGGGAAGCCACACGGTCGCTGTGAGACTGGAATACCTCACCAATCAGGTAGCGGGTCAGGTCCATGTTGGTGCGGCTCACCGACAACATGGGACGAAGATTCGCTGAGCGGACCGATCCGAACAGATCGAATACCGAACCCTGCTTGAGGAACCGTGTGGTGAAGCCAGCAAACGGGCCGAATAGAAGCGCGGGTTCACCGTTGATAATACGGGTATCCAGATGCGGAACCGACATCGGCGGTGCGCCGATTGGCGCCTTTCCGTAGACCTTGGAGTGATGTTGCTGGACGATTTCCGGCTTCTGGCAAACCAGCCACTGACCGCTGACCGGGAAACCACCGTAGCCTTTGGATTCGTCGATGTTGGACTTCTGCAACATCGGCAAGGCGCCGCCACCGGCGCCCAGGAAGACAAACCCAGCCTCAAGCTTCGTCAGCTCTCCGGTTTTCTGGTTCTTCACCCGTACCTTCCAGCGGCCATTGTCGCGCTTGGCCAGGTAATGCACGGGGCTGCTTAACATCAGTTCAAAGTTCGGCGTGGTTTCCAGGAACTCCACCATGCTGCGGGTGAGAGAGCCAAAGTCCACGTCTGAACCGTGCTTGATACGCGTGGCGGCCACTCTCTGCATCGGGTCGCGGTTGTTCACCACCAGCGGCATCCACTCTTCCAGATCCCGCGGGGATTCGGTGTACTCCATTTCCCGGAACAAATGGTGGGCGCTGAGCTTTTCGTGGCGACGCTTGAGGAACTTCACACCATCCTCGCCCCATACAAAGCTCTGGTGAGGAGTTCGGTTGATGAAGCTTTTGGGTTCCGGCAGCATCCCCTGCTCAACCAGATGAGACCAGAACTGCAACGATACTTCGAACGAGGCATTGATCTTCAACGCCCGCTCGATAGCAACATCGCCATCGTCGGTTTCGGGGGTGTAATTGAGTTCGCAGTAGCCGGCATGCCCGGTCCCTGCATTGTTCCATCCATCGGTGCTTTCATGGGCGACGTGATCAAGACGTTCAACCATGACGATGTCCAGGGAAGGATCAAGCTGCCTGAGCATCATGCCGAGGGTGGCGCTCATGACGCCCCCGCCGACCAGCACCACATCTGCCTGTCTAACGGCCATTGGTTATCACCCTAGCTAGTTTAAAGCCTGTTGCCCGCCCACGATCAGCAGAGGGGCTTGGAAATTGTGGCGCGATTATCCCGTTTTTTGATCGGATAATAAATTGCGAATATCAACTGACTCGTGGTCGGGCCCGCCTGGGGCTGGTTGCGCCAACATATCTGACAAGGGCCAACGTCCTGATTTATTTACCAACGGTGGCCGTGTGTAGGTCAAACGTTTAAAATGCGCTCGCCGGGCGCTCTTTGTTACATTCTCGCGTCTGTGCTCAACGATATCACCGCCACTTTAGTCTCATACCGTGCGGCTTACACCAACAGGGCATCCTTTATGCTATTGGCAATCGCAGCAATCATCGCTGGCCTGGTTTTACTGGTCTGGAGCGCAGACCGCTTCATTGAAGGCGCAGCAGCCACCGCCAAACACCTCGGTATGCCATCGCTGCTGATTGGTATGGTGATTATCGGATTCGGCACCTCTGCGCCTGAACTGGCAGTGTCAGCCATGGCCGCACTCGATGGCAATCCCGGGTTGGCCCTGGGCAACGCTTACGGTTCGAACATCACCAACATCGCCGTGATCGTTGGTGTGACTGCGGTGATTGCACCAATTGCCGTGCACTCCCAGGTAATACGCAAGGAACTCCCGCTACTACTGGTACTGACGGCCATCGCCGGTTACCAGTTGATTGATGGCAACCTGACCCGGCTCGATGGCTGGGTACTGCTTGGTGTGTTCGCAGCCGTCATGGGCTGGTCCATCTATCAAGGCATCCAGGGCAAGGGGGACTCACTGATCGGCGAGACCGACTCCGAGCTGGTTGCCCACCCGATGCCGCTGAAAATAGCCGTGATGTGGCTGGTTGTAGGCTTGGTGCTTTTGCTGGTGAGCTCGCGCATGCTGGTCTGGGGCGCGGTGTTTATTGCCCAGAGCCTCGGCGTCAGTGACCTGATCATCGGGCTGACAATCGTTGCCATCGGCACCTCTCTGCCGGAACTGGCTTCTGCGTTGGCGGCCGTCAAGAAAAACGAACACGACCTGATACTCGGCAACATTGTGGGGTCTGGTATTTTCAACACTCTGGCCGTGGTTGGCCTGGCTGCGACCATTGAGCCCCTGGCCGTGGATATGGAAGTGCTTTACCGCGACTGGACCCTGATGACAGCCCTCACCATCGGGCTTCTGCTGATGAGCTTTGGGCTGACGGGTAAGTCCCGGACCATCGGGCGACCGGACGGCGTGCTGTTATTGCTGGTGTACGTTTGCTACACCAGCTATCTGGTGTCGACAGTCATCCGCTAACCAGGCCGGTCAGGCCTGGTTCTCCCTGAACACCATCGCCACTGAATTCAGGCAGTAACGCTGGCCGGTTGGCGGCGGGCCATCCGGAAACACGTGCCCAAGGTGGCTGTCACAACGCGGGCAACGGATCTCCGTGCGAGCCATGCCCATGCTGTTGTCTTCAATGTAACGGATGTGGTCGGTGTCAAAAGGCTGGAAAAAGCTCGGCCAACCGGTACCGGAATCGAACTTGGAATCGGAACTGAACAGCGGCAACTCGCACAACCGGCAGTAATAGGCACCTGCGTTCTTGTTGTCCAGCAAGGTGCCGCAAAATGGCCGCTCGGTGCCATGATCCAGCAACACGCGGCGCTCCTCGTCCGTCAGGCCCGCGGCCTTTTCGTCCACTTGTTGTGGTGTCAGCGGGGTCAGGTCATAACCTGCAGCAGAAACGCTCATAGCAGCCTCCTCAGGCAATGTTGTTGTCGGTGTAACCGGGCTTGAGCTGGTCACCGAACGTGTCCACAAGCTTTTCAATCTTTGGTGCCGCAACAGCCGTGATGTAGGGCTGGTATGGATTCCGTGCGGCAAAATTCTGGTGATAGTCTTCCGCCGGATAAAAAGCCTCCAACGGCTCCAGGGTTGTCACCAGAGGATTATCATAAACGCCCGCCGAGTTCAGTTGGCGAATGTAGGCTTCCGCCACCTGTTTCTGTTCGTCATTCTCGTAAAAAACGGCGGAACGGTACTGGGTACCACGGTCGTTTCCCTGCCGGTTAAGCTGGGTTGGGTCGTGGGCCACCGAGAAAAACACCTTCAGGATATCCCCGAAGCTGACGGTCTGCGGGTCGTAATGAACGTCGACCACTTCGGCGTGGCCGGTCTGGCCGCCGCACACCGCCTCATAGTTGGCGGTTTCCGCTGTGCCCCCGGCATAGCCGGATTCCACCCGGCTGACACCGTTCACCGCCAGAAAAACGGCTTCCACACACCAGAAACAGCCACCGCCAAGCACAACCCTTTGCTCGCGGTTATCGCCGGTTGGCAAATCGCTTTCAGGCTCCGGAAAGCGGCTTTTCGGTACGTTCAAGCCCGGAATCGTGCAGGATGTGGACATAATCAGCCTCTGCTTCTGGATTATTACCGTTCATTTAGTTCCCCAATGTCCAAGTGTGGCCTCCCTGGTTGGTTTTAGCTACCCCCACTTTGGGGGCATCAGAAAACCAGCAAGCCCACCAGCGCGCTGCCGGGTGCCAGTATCCAGACCGGTACTTTCCATATCGACAGGGAAACCCAGGCCAACAGGACAAACGCAACGCTCCCTGCATTGTGTACGGCAGAGGTCCACACCGGATCATACAGCGCCGCCAGCAGAAGCCCGACAACGCCGGCATTCACCCCAGCCAGGGCCGCCCGTGCAACCGAATGGCTGCGAATGTATGACCACAGGGGTAGACCGGCAAATACCAGCAGGGTTCCCGGCAGAAAAACAGCGACCACAGCCACGGCAGCACCGGTCCAGCCGCCCTCAATGGCTCCCAGAAACGCTGAGAAGGTAAACAGCGGGCCTGGCATGGCCTGAGCCAGGCCATAACCGGCCAGAAACGTATCCGCCGACAGGTGCCCTGGCACCACAAAGCTCCCCTGAAGCCAGGGCAGCACCACATGCCCACCTCCGAACACCAACGCCCCCGCGCGATAGAGTTCAGACCCGATCCAGCCCAGGGAGCCTTCGGCCAACGGTAAAAAAGCCAACAGCAGTAACGCGGAAAATACCACCAGAAACACCATCGGGCGACGGGGCTGAACCGGTATGGTTAATGCCTCCTCCACGCGCTTTTGCGGCAGGTGCATCGCAGCACCGGCCGCGCCGGCTGCAAGCAGGACAAGTATCTGCATCCAGGCTTCGCCCGCCATCAGCAGAACAACCGCGACCACCACGGCAATCGACAGGCGCGGAGCATCCGGGCACAGGGTTTTGCCCATCTGCCAGACCGCCTGGGCAACCACGGCGACCACAAATAACTTAAGGCCGGTTATCCAGCCACCCTGCCCGGCATCCGGCCAGAGGCCAAGGCCGAGTGCAAACAGCGTCATCAACAATGCCGACGGCAGGGTAAAGCCAAGCCAGGCCGCTGCTGCGCCTCGATAGCCGCGCTGAAGGAACCCCAGGGTCAATCCCACCTGGCTGGAAGCAGGGCCGGGTAACAGCTGGCACAGTGCCACCACCTCGCCATAGGCCGCGTCCGACAACCAACGCCTGCGCTTTACGAATTCGTCATGGAAGAATCCCAGATGGGCCGCCGGACCACCGAAAGACGTCAGGCCCAAACGCAGAAATAATAGAAAAATGTGCCAGGCTGGCAGGGCCCCGGCATACGTCTCCCTGGTGAAGCTATCCTTGGTCATGGAACACTCTGATCGTGGCAACGTGTGTTAAGAAAGATGAACATTATGACGCTTCGGTTGCATCACTCCCAGTCCAGACCATAATGAAGGGACGGGTTGACCGGATCGTGACAGGTAACGTTTCCAACAACCAACAGGACCAGCAATGACCGCCCGGGCCCATACACCAGACAATCAGGATGACCTCCTGGAGTATCGCCTGAGCCTCCGCCTTGGCCCGGTACACGCGCGCCAGCGCCTGGGCATTGAGCGGGAAGCGGAAGCTCGTGTATTCGGCCCGGACCGCCATTCGTTCCACCTGGAAAACATCACCTCCGCTCCACGCTTCATCAGTGTTTGCCTGAAACTGGCCGGTTTGTTCCGGCGGGGACAGCACAACAGCCGCCGGCTGGACACCGCCCACAACCAGTTCCACATCCCTGGCCTGCCTCAGGCCTTCGAAGGCTTCCGCATACTGCACCTTACCGACCTTCACGTGGATATGGATGAAGCCAACCTGCAGGCCGTCATCCGTCAAATCGAGCCCCTCGAGTACGATGTGTGTGTGCTCACCGGGGACTACCGGCGCCTCACCTGGGGCTCGATTGATGGTGCCATGGATGGCATGGCCAGGCTGCGGGACGCTATTCGCGGCAAAGCCTACGCTGTACTGGGCAATCACGACAGCGTACGCATGGTTCCTGGACTTGAGGACATGGGCTATCACCTGCTGATGAATGAACATGCCGTACTGCAGCGTGGCGAGGACAAACTCTATCTGGCAGGTGTGGACGATGCCCATTTCTACAAGGTACACAACCTACACCGAGCAGGAGACGAGATCCCCCCGGGTGGCATCAGCGTATTACTGAGCCACACGCCGGAGATCTGGCGCGAGGCTGCCCATGCGGGCTACGACATCTTCCTGTGCGGCCATACCCACGGTGGCCAGATCTGCCTGCCCGGTGGCATCCCCGTGACCCTGGATTCCGATTGCCCCAGAGAACTCGGCCGCGGCTACTGGCGCCGCAACGGCATGCAGGGGTATACCTCACCAGGCGCGGGCACATCGGTGGTCAACGTACGGCTGAATTGCCCACCAGAGGTAACAATACACACCCTGACAAGGGGCCCCGGCTAAAGCTTGAGCTCAGTGCGGCTGATGGCGTATACCCAGGCGGTACAGTACGGGCGACAGCAGGATATTCGACAGCGTAAACAGCACCACGACAACCGCCACAATAAACCAGCCCAGGTCCAGCCAAAGCCATGCCAGAAGCATCGGCAGCAAGGCTTCGGGGATCTGGTCGAGCCCTGAGGCCCGGGCACTGGAGGCGAGCCCGGCACGACGCTTGATGAAACTGCTGATGATATCGCCAGCCAACCCCAGTAACCCGAACGCCAGGCCGAATATGACGCCTATCCCGGTGATCCACGCAAACAGGCAACACGCCAGCGCACCGGATACGATACCGCGCCAGGTTTTGCTGCGCCCCAACACCGGCCGCCCGTCCCGCCATAGCCTGTCACCATCTACAGGGGCCGACCAGCGCCGGCCAAACAGCCGGGCGGCCAGAACCGGTACGCCATTTGCGAGCACCAGCATCACGAAGAGCTCGATAGAAATCAGCAATCGGCTCAGTCTCCGTCAGGGCCGCCCTTTCGGCGGTTACTTACTATCAGGCAAGCCCGCCTTTGGTCAGCTTCAGCGGGTCCATCAGTTCCTCCAGCCGGTTGCGATCCAGGCCACTGCGCTCTTCCGCCACGTCAATCACCGGTCGTCCGGTCTGGTAGGCTTCCTTGGCAATATCAGACGCCAGGCTATAACCAATTTCGGGGTTGAGTGCGGTAACCAGTACCGGGTTCTTGCCGACTGCGGCGTCCAGATGATCGGTATTCACCGTGAAATCCCGAATCGCCTTATCTCCGAGCATGGTTGAGGCGTTGGTCAGCAGTTCGATCATGTCCAATAGATTGGCACCAACCAGCGGTAACATCACATTCAACTGGAAGTTACCCGACTGCCCTGCCATGGCAACGGTGCTGTCCAGCCCCATGACCTGGGCCCCGACCATGGCCACCGACTCGGGAATCACCGGGTTGACCTTACCTGGCATGATGCTGCTGCCCGGCTGCAACGCCGGCAGGCTGATTTCCGCCAGACCGTGAATCGGCCCACTGTTCATCCAGCGCAGGTCGTTGGCGATCTTGGTCAGTACGATGGCCAGCCCCCGCAACTGGGACGACAGAGCTACGGGCGCATCGATAGCACTCTGCCCCACGAATTTATGCTCCAGGGAGCGGAAATGGTAACCCGTATTGGAGGTGAGGAACTTAACGAACTGCCCAGGAAACTCTTCCAGCGCATTCACCCCGGTTCCCACGGCCGTGCCACCCTGGGGCACCGCCAGAAGATCATCGGCGGCCGCCTCAAGCCGTCTTTCCGCGGCGAGCAATTGCTCCCGCCAGGTTCTCAGCTCCTGGCCCAAGGTGACCGGCATGGCATCCATCAGGTGAGTACGGCCGGTCTTGACCTGATTCGCGAACAACGCCTCACGCTCATAGATCACCCCACACAGGTGGGTCAACGCGGGAATCAGACGCTCGTATATACCAGCCACGGCACTGACATGGATGGCGGTCGGGATCACGTCGTTGGAGCTCTGGCTCATGTTGACGTGATCGTTGGGGTGAATCTCAACATCCTCCTGCGCCGCCAGGGCGGCGATGACCTCGTTCACATTCATGTTAGTGCTGGTGCCAGACCCGGTCTGATAACGATCAATGGGGAACTGGTCAGCGAATTCACCGTTTACCAGGCGGTCACCGGCCGCAACAATCGCGTCCCGCAGATCGTTATCCAGTAAACCGAGGCTGGCGTTGGCATCGGCGGCGGCCTGCTTCACTCTTACCACTGCCGCAATGAACGCCGGTGGCATTGGCTGGCCGCTTACCGGAAAATTTTCGATAGCCCTCTGGGTCTGTGCGCCCCAAAGAGCGTCTTCAGGAACGCGTACTTCGCCCAGGCTGTCTTTTTCAGTCCTGAAATTCGTCATGACATCCTCCTCTGTTCACAGGCATTGGGGCTCACCCGTTTGGCGGTGACTTCAGTCTGACATGGTCGCAAATGCCGGTAACCTGATCAAAATTCAGGATCAGGGTATGAACCGTGTTGGTGTAGGTGTCGTGAAGGTGAAACTTGAAGCGGCGCTGCTTCTCCCCTTGCAGAAAACCATCATACTCCCGCACCAGTTCCCTTACGTCACCGCCTTCGTCCTTCGACCAGGTGGCGTTGAAGGGTCCCAGGACGGCACCGCCAGACAGGCATACAGTTACTTCGTGGTTCGTGAGGGCGTTCTCGGGAACGGACATGTCACACTCTCCTGACAAAACAATGATTGACAGAATAAAGTGTAGACCGTCATTGCGACTCTGAGTTCAGGGATGCGGCAAGACTGGAGACAAGCGCCCGAAGACGGTTAGGCTTTACTGGCTTGTTCAGAATGGGCAGATACTGGGTACTGATTAGCCTTCGCGTTTCATCGCTGCGGTCCGCAGTAATGATGGCCGCCGGGATGTCACGACCGAAGTGTCTGCGTACGGCATACACCGCCTGACAGCCGGTCAGGTTCTCATCCAGGTGAAAGTCCGCGAGGATGATGTCTGCGCCGCCGCAATGCGCCACAGCCTCAACCGCACTACCCGCCGTGGTGACCATGCAACCCCAACGCTCTAGCAGGGCCTGCATGCTTTCCTGTACCGGCTCTTCATTGTCGATCACCAGAACACGAAGCCCATCGAAGGACACAGGTGCAATTGGTGGCGGCTCCGCATTTTGACTACTGACAGTCGCCTCAGTGAACCGGGCCAGAGGAACAAGAATACTGAAACAGGAGCCTTTGCCGTGATGTGAACCCACGTGGATTTCGCAGGCCAGTATCCTTGCCATGCGTTCGACAATTGCCAGCCCCAGGCCCACACCCTGGCGACCGCCACCCTTGGGCAGTATCTGGTGAAATTCCCGGAAGATGTCCTCGAGCTTTTCCTGCTCAATGCCCACACCGGTGTCCCACACCCCAATTTCCAGATTGGGACCACGCTTGCGGGCCGCAAACAGCACACCGCCTTCACGGGTATAGCGAAACGCGTTGCTCAACAGGTTGCGGAGTATCCGGGTTAGCATTCGCGGGTCAGTGCTTACGTAGCCTGTCCCCAAGCGCACCCGAAAGTGCAGCTCTGCGTTCTCAGCCACCGGTTCAAATTCCTGCGCCAGCCCTCTCATCAGTTCGCCAACATCGGTATTGACGATATCTGGCCGCATGGCTTTCTGATCCAGCCTGGATATATCCAGGAGATCCGCCAACAGGTCCTCAGCGCTCTCCAGGGACCTCCACACACGCTGGACAAGTCGGTTTTCATCCGCTGGCAGATCACTGTCTATCAGGGCGGACACCAGTAACCTGGCCGCATTCAGGGGTTGCAGCAAATCATGACTGGCCGCCGCAAGGTATTTGTCCTTACTCTCATTGGCCTCCTTGGCGGCCTCTACAGCCACCACCAACTCCCGCTCCACCCGTTCGCGCTGCTCGATCTGGTAACGTAGCACCACGTTGGCGTTCTGCAGCTCTTCGGTGCGCTCCTCCACACGGCGTTCCAGATCCGCGTTGAGCTGGCGCAACTTTTCTCGCGCCTGGTGGCGCTCGGTGATATCGGCGACAAAAGCTTCAACCACTTCCGGGCCGAGGTCTGGCCGCCGCAACAACGTGATTGCCACTTGCACTGGCGTATTGTCCGCGCGTCTGAGCCGGGTTTCCCTTGCACTGAGACTGCCGTTATCCAGTAACTCCTGGCGGATGGCGTCAAACTCACCAGAACTGCAAAACAGCTGCTCACGAAGGCGGATAACCCCCGTGATCAGGGCTTCAGAGCTTTCATAGCCGCAGATCCGGGCCATGGCCGGGTTGGCGGCCACAAAGCCGCCCCGGAGGTTACCCTGAAAGATGCCGTGAAGGGCATTCTCGAACAGCCACTTGTAGCGATTACGCTCCTTCTCCAGTTCGTCGATCCGCTCCTGCAGCGCCGGGTAGTAGTTCTTTCTTACCGACTGGCTGCCAAGGCCAAGCAGGTCACCGATGTCGTAGTCGGCGTTGCTGGAATCAGAGGGCTTCTTCATAAACCACTTCGACGTCACGTCGGGAAGACTTGCGAGGATTGGTCAGGATGCATGGATCCTGTAATGCAAAGCCGGACAGGTAGGGTATGTCAGACGTGGTCACGCCCAGTTTGCCAAGCTTGGCCTCCAACCCTACAGCTTGTTTCAACGTGATAATTCGCGCCATCAGGCGCTGTTTGATGACCGGTTTTGACATACCGCGGGTGTCGATATCCATGGCCTCCGCCACGCGCCGGAACCGGTCCTCTGCCGAGGTGTAGTTGTACGCTACAACGTGCTCCAGCAGCAGGGCGTTGCAAAGGCCATGGGGCAAATCAAGGTAGCCACCGAGACTATGGGACATGGCATGCACCGCCCCCAGGATGGCATTGGAAAACGCCAGGCCGGCCTGCATGGACGCCAGCATGATCTGCTCTCGAAGGTGCACATTGGCGGTGTTCAGCACCAGCGGCTCCAGATGGCGGTTGATCAGCCGGATGGCTTCCAGGGCGTTGGTGTCCGTCAGCGGCCCGCTACCAGTGGAGACATAGGCTTCAATGGCGTGCACCATGGCGTCCACCCCGGTACAGGCCGTCAGGTAGGCGTCCATGGTTTCCGTCACTTCCGGGTCGATCAGCGACACATCCGGCACCACCGCCTTGCTAATGATGGAGAACTTGAAGCGCCGGCTGGGGTCGGAAATGATCGCGAACTGGGAGACATCGGCGGATGTCCCCGCCGTGGTGGGAATCAGGATCATCGGGGGCGAGGGCGAAGTAATGGTGTCCACACCCTCAAAATCAAGAATATTCCGGCCATGGGCACTGACAATGCCGATACCCTTGGCGCAGTCCATGGGGCTGCCGCCGCCGATGGCGACAATCACGTCACATTGGCTGGACTTATACAATTCAGCCCCGGCCATGACTTCGTCCACTTTCGGATTGGCTGAGACGCCGGTAAATACCGTGACACGGAGACCCGCCGCCACCAGGATATCCATGATTTCCGCAACCCAGCCGGCTTTCTCCACGCCAGGGTCAGATACCAGGAACACATGTCGAGCACCAAAGTTACTGGCGAAGTTGGCTACTGCCTTGCGTGAGCCGGCACCAAAGATGATCTCGGGGGACACAAACTTGCGCAGGGAGGAAATGTCGTAGCTCATGTAAGGTCTCGCCATTATGTCGTTGTTATTATGTCTCACCCGGAGTTTAACCCAACCCGGGTGCCTTCTCATCTGGTTCCTCATCCTGAGACCTGTGCCGGGATTTTCGGCACCCAAACAGCGTAGGATGTTCCTACATTCGGGTCGATACCCGATTGGTATTATCGCTCGGCCAACCTGTCTCCAAGGATCCAGCTCACATGTCCGCTGATCAACCACATCGGGTACTTCTCAGGTACGACCGGGAAGACGATCGGGATGCTTTTCTCCAGGATTTTGCCGGGGCATTTTCAATTGACAGCTACTCCTCTGACCAAGAGGCCCTGGCCGCCATTGCACGGGGCCGATCCCTGCCCGACGCGCTCGTATTCATCACCACCGACACCGATCAGTTGCTGGCGTCTTCTCTACTTCAGCAGGTCAGCGATGGTGGCTGCTGCTTGCGAATCGTCATTGGCGGCCAGTTTTCCCTCGATCAGATCATTCACTTGCTGGAGAATAGGGTTGTCGACCGCTGCTACGCCAAGCCTTGGGACATCAACCTCGTACGCACCGACCTGTTTGCAGCCACCATGTCGGTACAGGATAACGCCGGGCCCACTCCCGTCGAGAGCGAACACCCCAAGCCGCTGGTACTGATCGTTGACGACGAACAATCGGCGACCAAGTACCTGAGCAAACAGCTGATGCGGATGCAGGACCGCTTCGAAATCCGCTGCGCCGCCAGCGCTCAGCAGGCTTTGGAGACTCTCCATCAGGAAGGTCACCGGACTGCAGTCCTGATGACAGATCAGCGCATGCCAGGCATGAAAGGACTGCAGTTGATCAACGAGATGCGACAGTCCTATCCCCATATTACTCGCATCCTCACATCGGCCTACGGGGAACTGGACGTTGCGCTGGGCGCGGTTAATCAGGGGCGAATCTTCCGTTATCAGAAGAAGCCGTGGCATGCCGCATCCCTGCTCCCGGTGCTGGACGACGCTATTGCTCAGCACCACGCATCGCGCCAGAAATCGGAGCAGTGGCAATTTGCACTTGCTGAGCGTTTCGAGGGCGTTCGCGAACGGCGAAAAGCCGCTCTTCTCAGGGCTCTGACCGAATCGCCATCAGTTCCCTTGGCGTCACGGGACGTGATACAGAATTTCCTGAGGGATATGGACGCCATCAGCACCTTGCCTCCCGGCGCCTCCCACTTTCGTGACCATAGCCCTGAGGCTCTGGATAACGCTCTGGTCCGCGGGCTACGCGCCGAACTGACTCGGTATTTGGAGATACCGTTAACCGACGCCGTTCCCAACAACGGTACCCTGCCCGACGCCATTCAGTCAGCGCTGGATGTGCTGTTGAGCGCGTCCGGAATGAGCCGTGACCACCTCATAAGAGAGCAGGATGAGGACGTCACGACCCTTCGGCTGGAAGCCGGCAAGAACCTCCACCTATACAGTCATGTCCTTTCGCCAATGGCGCGTGTTTCCAGCCAATTACTGAAGCAACAGGGCGCCTTGCTTGCGCTCTACATCATGGCCCAACAACAGGGCGGCCAAGTTCTCCTTCAGGGAGGCCAACAACGCTTCACCCTTGAGCTGTCGTTGCCTCTGCGCGCGCCCTCGGGCGGGAGCCGGCAGCCGTGACAAAAGATGATATCCGGCTGTACGTCACCATCGACAAGCGCCTGTACCGGGACGCCATCCTCTATCAGCTGCTTCTTGAAGAGAACATTGATCTGGTGGGCGAGTCCGCAACCGGTGTCGATACATTGGAGCAGTTGCCGACCGTCAGGCCTACCGTGCTGATCATTGAGGAAGCCCTGCAGGACAACGATGGCCTGACCATCGCCGAAGTGGCCCTTTCCAATCACCCCGCGCTGTCTGTGCTACTGCTGGTCGAGCGACCGGTCTCTCCAGCCCGCCTGGCGATCTATCTGGAGTCAGGCATCAAAACGGTTGTGGCCAAGACTCAGTCAGTACAGGAACTCATTCGATCCCTGCACTACATTCGCAACGGGCAAGTGTATGTGGACGCGGACTCGTGCCAGGCACCCGCTACCACAACATCACCAGATCTGGAGGCGTTTCACGCGCTATCTGCCCGTGAACGGGAAGTGGCACGCCTCATGGCGGATCGGGTCGCGTTCAAGACCATTGCGGATCGACTCGGGGTTTCCTATAAAACAGTGCACTCCTACAAGGACCGAATATTCATCAAGATGGGCTTTGAACGGCAACCGGATCTGATGCTGTTCATGAAACGCTTCAGGAACAATCTCGACTCATGAAAATACTCGACGGCCTGCAACAGGTTCAGCAACTTACTCCACGCAAGCAACGACAGTTCGAGCGTTTCTATAGCGCCCAATCCCGGTTCCGTTTCCTGCCGGTCTTTGCGGACGTCTCGCTGCTAATCACACTGATCGGAACCCTTGCGCACATGATGACGCTGGCCACACAGCTTGGCCCTGCCAACGTTCCGAGCGGACTGTTTGTCTACACCACGATTCTCTCCTGTCTCATTGTGGCCCACCGATTCAAGGCCGTGCGTTTTCGCACGCCACTGATCATGTATCTGGTTTTCCTGAACATGGCCCTGTTCAGCTATCTTGCCTTTATCAAAACCGGTGGAGATCTCACACCGACGATCGGGCTCTACTTCTTCATCAGCTTCCTCGGCATCGTGACGCTGTCGCCACGGCATACCCTGATCATGATCGCCATCAATCTGGCGTTTCTCTACGCCGCTATCTGGGCCGCGGTACCCGCAGCGGATGTGGCAACCAAGCTACAGGAAGTGTTGTTGAACTGGCTGGTTCTGATGTGCCTGGTCATTTCACCGTTGTTAGCCGTTTTTTTTCGTCGCTTCGTGCGAAACATCCTGGCGCTGCAGTTCCTGTTGCGCGACAGAAACCGGATGTTGAGCCGCACTCTGCGAACGCTTCAGGTGACTGAGGAAAACCTGATCCAGCAACAGAAGCATCAGGCCCTCAGTCACATGGCCAAGGGCCTGCTCCATGAAATCATGAATCCGGTCAACTGCTCCGTGCAGGCGCTGCAGTACGCAAAGGATATCAACGAAGACCCCGAACTGGGCGAAGCGATCGACGATGCCGCGGCGCATCAGAAACGCATTGCCGACATCGTCTCGGACCTTATCGATTTCTCTGTCCCTCATCCGGAGCACGCCAAAGAACTGGCAAACCTCACGGGGCTTATCAATGCCGCCACGCGCTTCACCAAACACAAACTGCGCGGCATTGACCTGGAGATCGACGTACCGGAAACCCTAACAGTACCTTGCTACCCTTCGGCGCTGACTCAGGTGTTCGTGAATCTGTTTCTCAATGCTGCCTCGGCGCTTCAGAGCCAACTGGATCGTCAGCCCGCCATCATTCATGTGTCGACGACTCGCGATGCCCGGACCCTTGATATCACACTGGCCGATAATGGCTGCGGCATTCCCGAGGAGGAGATACGTCGCCTGACGGATCCTTTCTATTCGACCAGTGACACACCGGAAAACCTCGGGCTGGGCCTTAGCATTTGCCAGACCATCCTGCGCCACCACGGTGGGACACTGTCGATTAGCAGTGCGCTGGGGCAATGGACGCGGGTGACACTGGCGCTGCCCCTGGAGGCCGATCGCGTCAGAACCTGAGCTGGGCACGCACGGTGACCGCATCCCCATCGGGGTTTGCCATCAAAGCATTGCCGCTGATGGTCGGAATCAGGTAATTCACCCTCAGCAGAACCGATTTACGCCAATAATAGTTGATCCCCAGCATCGCTATGGAGGCTTCGGCGCCCACATCCCGCTGCCGGAGATCCACCCCACTCCAGCGCGCCACCAGCTCGACGGCCCCCAGATGGCTGAGTGGGTCAATGCGGTCGAACTCGCCCCGGCTATACCCCCGGTGTTCGCCCGTGAGCAGATAACCCAGTTGGGCATAGCCGCCACTGAATTGCCACTCATCGCCCCCGACCTGCCTGACACGCTGGGTCATCGCCTCCGATGTGACGGTGACTGAATCGCGACTCCAGGCAAACTCGCCACCCAACAGTGCCAGGTCATCCGCGTCAAAACGCGGGCTTCGGATCACATTGTCGGCGCTGTAGACCTCCCCATGATCGCGTATCTGGAACCGTTCGCCGCGCATGTCACGCCAGGATCCGGCCAGGCCCAGATGGATTGTCTGATGTTCAGTGTGAAGCGGGGCAAAGGTCACGCGGCCCGTTACCGCCCTGGGAGCCTGGGAATCGCCACTTTCCCGAAATACGCCCAGTGCCCAGGTGGCCTTTTTACCGGCCCGGTTTACCATCACGCCTTCGGAGCGCCCCGGCGCAAAGGCACTGGTCGCCAGGGAGCGTTCGTTGGTCATCAGGCTGGAATAGCCACTGGTACGTTCAAAACCAAAAGGCTCTTTCATCCGACCCACCTGGACGCCACCCCAGCCAAAGCCATCGTATCGCAACCAGACGTCATCGAATTCCAGTACCTGCTCATCACCGTCGTACTGATAGTCACCATCAAGCTCGAAGGACCAGTGTTTGCCATAGGCAAGTTCAAGTCCAAGCCTGAATTTCCGCAGTACCGTGTTCGTGGTCGAGTCAACGCCATCTTCGTCATGGAAAGCGCCATAATGGTCCACACCGCCCACCACGTAGCCGCCGATGTCGGCCTCAAAATCAGTGGTGTCTGCACGCACCTGCAGGGAAAAGCAGGCCATCAGCCACATCACCAGCATTGCCCAGCGCAGATCGTCCATCATGATCCCTGCTCCATGCGGTAATGCATCCTTAGCTGCGCTGTATCCCGCAGAAAGCTCACGGAAACCACATCCACCCGATTCACATCCAGGCCAGTCCGAGATCGCAGGTCGGCAATCAGTTCGTCCTGACGGTCGGTGTGAATCAGGTCAATTTTTTCGTACTCGATGTCCTTCTCGCCGCACAATGGCAACATCATCCGGGTTTCCAGCAACAAGGCGATGGCGATCACCAGGCCATTCAGGCACGCCAACACCCAATGCTCCACGTTCCCGACGGCCGCCAACAGCGCCATGGCGATCACCAAAAACAGATAGGTCATTTCCTTGATGCCCAATGCTTCGGTGCGGTATCGCAACATCGAGAACACCGCGAACAACCCAAAGGCGAAACCCATGGACACGGTCACCGAATTCAGTAACGCCGTGACCAGGAACACACCCACGCCAAACAGGATGAACGAGGCGGCGTTTTCACGATGGTGGGAAAATGCGTAGTAACAACGGATCAGGATGAAAACCGAGATCAGGTTAATGATCAGGCGGATAAAGAAATGGACATCAACTGCAGATTCCATGATGACTCCTTGAAGTAGCGGTATTCTCTCGGGGCCCTGAGCGCATCAAGCTTCGACAACACTGGCTTGAAGCGGTTGGCCTTGATCCGGCCCCGGCACAGCAGCGCCGTGCCGATGCAGTATTTGCTGAAGCTGACGGGCCTGTGGCCCATCCTTTTCAGGATGTCCAGAACGGGTGAACGCCGCTGATGGCGCAACGATTTGACCTCCACCAACACAACGCCCGGCAACCCGATCCGCTGGTGTTCCCCGCTATGCTCGAAGCAGATATCCGTATCCACGGTAACCCGCTCGTGACCGGTTCTGCTGAGCAGCGTGATGCGATGGTAGTGAACAAAAAGAGCCGGCAGCATCCGTGTCGCCGGCAGGCCCAATTGCTCTTGAAGGAAGTGACGCAGAATTCGTGCGTCTGGCTCCGCCCCGGTCAATACCATTCTCTGTTTGGAGGTGCGCAGTTTGTTGGTCTTGACCTTGACCTCCAGAAAACGCTCACCGGTGGCCCGGTAGTGGCGAGTGCGGACCTTTACGCGGTTCAGTTTGCCATTGTGGTGATCGAGGTAGAGCTGCCGGCCGGGCGTATCGAAATAGAGCGTGTCGTATGCCATTCCCCGACACCCGTTCATCTCCAGCACCGTGTACTCTGCCGTCAGCTCTGCCAGACACTGGTTCAGTTCGGCAGCGTCGATCAGATACTTGGTATCCACCCGATCCATCAACGCTGACGAGCTCTGATCCGCCAGTGAGTGGGATTCAAATGCGTTCAGGCTGAAACAACTGACCATTATTCAGTACCCGGCAGGTATTCCATGGTCATGTCGATGTCCATATCCACATCGCCGGCGTTTGCGCCGCTGCCTACGCTGCTGAGGGTGATGGTGCCGGTCGCCCCCAGCGCCAGTGACACCACGTCGCCAGGTACGGATTCATCCACTTCAAAGAGCAGCGCATTGGTGGCAAAGCCATGGAGTTTATGGGTTCCGGGTCTGTAATCGGTGTCTTCGATAAATACCTGCAACACATAAGGCTTGAAGCCCTGGGCGGCGTCGACACCAATCAGCAATAAACTGTGCACGGCGGGAGCCTGCTCGGTGTCAACGGAGTACACCAGGCTGTCTACTTCAAAGGCAGCGAACGTCAGGCTCGCGCTGACCTGTCGACCATCCGGCAAGGTGAAACTGAATACCCCGGAGTCTGTACCGGATACCGCTGAAACACTGGCGGTCAGGTTGGTCTTGGCCGGCTCGGAGCAGTCCGGCTGGGTATCCTCCAGCAAGGTCACCGCCTCTTCCGGCTCGTTTCCGGCGATGGCGCTGAGCAACACCTCCCGTTGCGATCGCTCATACCCGTCGTCTCCGGGCATGCCGGTGCCAAGCAGGAAGCTTTCAACACTTTCAACGTCGGCCTTCGTGGTCCCGGTCAACGCCATCACCCGCTCGATCTCCAGCTGCATCGCTTCTTCGTCCCAGTGGTTGGCCAACAGGTCTTCCAGCGCGTCCAGGTATTGCTGGCGGTATTCCGGCATCCCATAAAGCCGCTCCGCCAGACGGAAGTTACGGTACAGAGGCGCGGAGCCAGGCTTCAGGGGATGGGTTCCACGAAAGGCGGTATCGGCACCCCAGGGGATGAAGTGGAACAGCCCATCGTCCGGAGAATGGTAGAGGTAAAAGTTATTGGCGTTGCCGCTCGCCGAATCCCACGCTCCCAGCAAGGTTTCCATGGCCCAGAAACGGATGAACTCATCCACATCCAGCAATTGGGGCAACACGTCCATCATCGCCTCATCATCCAGCGCCATGGCGTCCGCAACGGCTTGCAGATCAGAGCGGTTGTTGGCGTCTTCGTTGGTCTTGGTCTCGAACCGGCGGATCAGATAGTTGCCGAAATCGGCCTGCTGCGCCTCATACAGATTGCCCGAGTCATCGCCAAACGTGCGCCGCAAAAAGGGCTTCCGTATAGGTTCAACATGGGCAAAAACCCCCAAATCCTCGCCATTGACGGTCACCTGGGCGTAGTTGCATAACGGCGCTGCGATACCGATATCCCGGAACCGGTCGTAAGCCAGGCATTGACGAACATTGGAGGGATCCTGACGATTGTTGTTCAGGGTCATACGGGACACGTTCTGGTAAGTGCGCCCTTCCTGCAGGTCGTTAAAATCCAGTTTTAGGGAAGGCAGATCCGGGCTGAGGGACCCGATAAAGCCTTTTTTTCGCACGTTCACGTTGCCCATGGTATCGCCGTCGATGGTGACGGTGGCGGGCAACTCGGTGTACTCGAACTCGGGCAGGCATTCGCGGGAGGTGTCAGCCAACGTTCGCGCCTCGGCTTTCAATGTTCGCCAGTTGCTGGCGGACATGGTGATTTCCACGTCGAGCAGGCGCTCCGGGTCAAAAATATCGCCATCACCGCCAATGTTGACCGGCTCTACCGGTGCGTCAAAATCCGAAGGGCTGGATTCGCTGCTGCTCCCGCCGCCACCGCAGCCGGTCAATACCGCCAGAGCGCCCAGCAGAACGACTGCCTTTCCCGGAAATCCATCAGTCCCTATTTTCATTGTTTTGTCCCCACATCAGGCCGAATTGGCCGGTTTCTTGTCTGATGGAAGAGTATTGTCGGGGGGACTGAAAACTGTATGTAAGACTGTCTTACAGCGAAACGGGAAAGCGGACAGGCGTCACATTACTGATCGGTCGACTGCCTGCGATAGAACCGAAGCAATCGTTCCAGCATATCGGCAACGTTGCTCTGCTTGCGAAATCCGTGACCCTCGTCAGGGTACACATACACCTCCGGAGAGCCACCATTGCGACGCAGCGCATTGACGATGGCAGTGGTCTGCTGCGGGACCACCACCCGATCCTGCGCACCCTGGAAAAAGATCATCGGTCGACAGAGGCGATCTGCCTGAGCCAGTGGCGACCTCTGCTGCCAGTTGTCGGGACAGTCGTCGGGAGATCCCAACAACCAGTCCAGATAACCGGATTCAAATCGATGCGTCATCGCTCTCAGCCGCCGGGGATCACTGACACCGAACTGGCTGGCGCCCGCCGCAAACACGTCGGTTTGGACCATGGCCAGCAATGCGGTATAACCGCCCGAACTGCGGCCCTGGATGAAAAGCCTGGCGGGATCAACGGCTTTGTTGGCGACCAGCCAGCGAGCAGCACGTTCCATATCCGCCACGTCCACACGTCCCCAGTTCCCCGCCAACGCCATGCGAAAGGCCCGGCCGAAGCCAGAACTGCCGCGGTAGTTCACTTCAGCCACGGCAAACCCCTGACGGCACCAGAACTGGGTCTGGAGGTTGAGTACCGGATAGGTCGTGGAGGTCGGGCCGCCATGGGCAATCAGGATGATTGGTACCGACTTACCATCAGACGCGGATGGCACTGGCGGGTAGAAAAAACCGCTGATGGCATCGACACCACCGGCTGATGGCGGAACGCTGAAGAGTTCCGGCTGAGACAATGTCATTCCAGGGAAAGGCTCTTCGCCACCGGAGAGTGGCTCGGCATGTCCGGTGCCCCAATCGACCGACAACACCGTGTCGAGCCGGGTGGACGAGCGGGCAATACACAACACCCTCTGGCCCTGCACAACCAGGCATCGAAAGTCGACATACTCCCTGGCGATCCGCACGCCTGTTTCTTCATGCCCTGAAAACAACCACAACTGCCCTACTCCAGCCTGGTACCGCATACGTACCCAACCACCGTCGGGAAGGCATTGGTGGTGACGCTCACCCAGTTGCCAGGGGGCGCTGGCATGATCCTCCCGGCTGTCATCCAGCAAGTGCCATTGCCCGCCGGACGTCAGCCGCCAAGGTTGCCACCACCCCTCATGATCCGACAACACAATCACGTCGTCGCCATCAAATATCGGCTGCTGAACACTGCCTTCTGAGGGCGAAGGCCAGCGTCGCGCCTGGGTCAGTGAGCCGTCCCGCTGAATCGATGCTGTCCAGAGTACGGAGGCAACCCAGGGCATGTCCGGTAGTGACCAGCTCACCCAGGCCAGGTGCCGCCCGTCGGCCGATACCGTCGGGGCGCTGTAAAAGTCTTCCGACTCGTGGAGTATGCAGTTCGCTGATTCACTGTCCGTTAGGGCAATACCCATCAGTTGCTGGCGGCCGTTCGCCTCACGCACTGCCAACACCCGGTGATGCGCCGCGTCCCAGGAGAGTCCGCCATAGCAGGCATCGTCGTCAGTGAGTGGAGAGCACGCCCCTGTGGCCGTATCAATGTGATAAACCTGCTGCCCGGACGCCTCGACGGCGAATACGCTTTCGGGCCCGGCACACAGCGCACCACCTCCATAACCGTTAACCTGGCTGCGAGCGCTGAAGCTGCGAGAGAGCAAAGGAATCCCGACACCCGCCTCCAAGGTCATTATCACATTGCCACCACTGACCGGGTCGGACTCCAGCCAGAATTCACCGGTCGCAGATGCCGCTAGCTCTGTACGCTGTAAAAGCGCCGACGAGGCCTGTTCTGACGTCAGCTTTGTCGTTGCATCTGGCTCACGGGGCGCATCAGCCCCTGAAGAACAACCGGGAGTTGTTGGCGTTGCGATAGGTCAGCTCCTCCAACCCGGCGGTGGCATGGTCCGCCGCTTGGCGGGCGGCGAGGATGCGGTCATGATGGGGTGATTTACTGCAAACCGGGTCGGCGTTGTCGGCATTACCGGTCAGCAGGTAGGCCTGGCATCGGCAGCCGCCGAAATCCTTTCCTTTTTCGTCGCAGGACCGGCACGGCTCCGGCATCCAGCTGTCACCCCGGTAATGGTTGAAACCCGGGCTGTCATACCAGATGGAGTGTAGCGAGGAATCCCGTACATTGGGAAACTCAATGGGTAACAGGCGGGCGCTGTGGCAGGGCAAGGCGGTGCCGTCCGGCGCCACGGTGAGGAACAGGCTGCCCCACCCGTTCATGCAGGCCTTTGGCCGCTCCTCGTAATAGTCCGGGGTGACAAAGATCAACCTCATCGCCGAGCCGTCATCTGCCAGACGTTTGCGATAGATGTTTACTTCGGCCTCAGCCTTTTCCAGCTGTGCCTTGGAGGGCATCAACCCCTCACGGTTTTCGAACGCCCAGCCGTAGTATTGGCAGGTGGCCAACTCCACGTAATCCGCACCCAATCGCTCACACAAACTGATGATATCGTTCATCTGGTGGATATTGTGCCGATGGATCACAAAGTTGAGCACCATGGGGTAACCCGCTTCTTTTACCGCACGGGCCATCGCCAGCTTCTGCTCGAAAGCCTTGCGTGAGCCGGCCACGGCGTTGTTCAGTTCCGGGTCTGAGGCCTGGAAACTGACCTGGATATGGTCCAGCCCGGCGTCGCGGAAGGCGTTCACCTTGGCCTCGGTGAGCCCCAGGCCGGAGGTTATCAAATTGGTGTAATAGCCCAGCTGCCTGGCTTCTGCAATCAGCTCCGGAAGGTCCTGACGCACCAGCGGTTCGCCGCCGGAAAAGCCCAGTTGGGCTGCTCCCATCTCACGGCCCTGGCGCAGCACCCTGACCCACTCTTCGGTGCTTAATTCCTGCTGGGTCTGCGCGAAATCCAGTGGATTGGAACAGTAAGGGCACTGCAGTGGACAGCGGTAGGTCAATTCCGCCAGCAGCCATAGGGGCGGACCAATACCAGGGCGATCGCCCGTCGGCATGGTGTCGTGCTGACTCATGGAAACAGTATCCAATGCTGCTGTTCGGCGTCCTTGAGGAAATCACTGACATCGTTTGCCAGGGATCCCGCATCGGGGAACTGCTGTTCCAGGATAGCGACAATATCGGCCACCGTGCGCTGGCCATCCACTTCCTTCAGCACCGCCCCGGCGCTGTCGTTCAACCGCACCATACCTTCGGGATACAACAGCACATGGGCGTTCTGGGCCGGCTCCCACTGGAAGCGGAAACCCGGGCGAAGTCGCGGTGTGCGCTCCATGGGCGTGGCCACTACACCCCCCGGTGCCAGACTGGCTGGCTGGTTACGGTGTGGTACGGCGGCGTGCGGTGCTGATAAGCCATAGTCAGGGCATCCAACATAGACCATAAGATATCCAGTTTGAATTGAAGGATTTCCAGGGCACGGGCCTGCTGTGCCGCGGTGGTGAAGTGATCGAGGGTGATGGTGAGGCCATGTTCCACGTCACGGCGCGCTTCCGACAACCGCTTGCGGAAATAGCCATAACCATCGGTCTGGATCCAGGGATAATGCTGAGGCCAGCTATCGAGCCGGGACTGGTGAATCTCCGGCGCAAACAGTTCCGTCAGGGAGGAACAGGCCGCTTCCTGCCAGGTCGCCCGTCGGGCAAAGTTCAGGTACGCATCAACCGCAAACCGCACACCCGGCAGCACGTGGCGCTGGTCGATGACCTCGTCCCGAGTTAACCCTACTGCTTCCGCCAGGCTCAGCCAGGCCTCGATACCGCCTTCGTCGTCACTGTGGCCATCGTGATCCAGTACTCTCTGGAGCCACAACCGGCGCACCGAGGCATCCGGGCAGTTGGCCATGATCGCCGCGTCCTTGCGGGGAATGTTGATCTGATAGTAGTACCGGTTAGCGACCCAGCCACGAATCTGCTCAGGAGTACAATCACCGCCATACATGGCTTTATGGTACGGATGGTGGATGTGGTAGTACTGGCCCTTTGCCCGCAGGGCCTGCTCGAAATCCCCGCGATTCATGACAGGTGTAGCGAGTGCGTTCACGAGGGCACCTTCATATCCAGATGCATGCCGTCAAACGACACCTCAATGCCGTGCCTGGCCAGCACGGCCCGTTCCGGGGAGTCTTCGTTGAGAATGGGGTTGGTGTTATTGATATGGATAAGGATTTTCCGGCGTGCTGGCATGGTATCCAGCACATCGATCATGCCCCCGGGGCCGCTCTGGGCAAGATGCCCCATTTCCTGACCGGTACGGGTACCCACCTCGCAGCGCAACATTTCATCGTCGTGCCAAACGGTACCATCCACCAGCAGCGTGTCGGCTTTGCGCATCCACTGCAGAATCTGCTCATCGGGCTGCCCGAGCCCCGGGGCGTACATGACGGTTTCACCACTGCGGGTGTCTTCTATGAAAAGCCCAATGTTGTCTCCCGGGTGGGGATTATTCCTGCGCGGCGAATACGGCGGCGCATTACTGAGTAACGGAATGGCCGTCAACCGCAACGCCGGGGCGCAGGGAATGGAAAAAGACTGTTGATCGGTACAGGGTACTTCATGCCACTGGGGGCCACCGCTCCAGTGGGTGAGCATGCGAAACAGTGGAAAGCCGCTGCTCAGATCTTCATGCACCTGGGCGGTACACCACACGTCCAGGGGCAACCCCTCGCGCAACATCAGCAAACCGGTGGTGTGATCCACCTGGCTGTCGCACAGCAACACCGCGTTAATTCCGGTATCCCGAAGCGCACGCGCCGGCTGCATGGCATCAAAGCTTGCCAGTTGAGCACGAATGTCAGGAGAGGCGTTACAGAGAATCCAGTGCACGCCGTCTTCGCTTATGGCGATGGATGACTGGGTACGTGCGCTGGCGTTCAGGGTCCCTTTGCGGAAGCCATCACAGTTGGCGCAATTGCAGTTCCACTGGGGAAACCCTCCGCCGGCGGCGGAACCGAGGATACGAATCTGCATAACGAAATCTCCAGAAGCAAAATGGCCAGCGCACTAGGCTGGCCATCACTTCTCAGCGGTTGGCGAAGTACATGGTGACTTCGAAGCCGATCCGCAGGTCTTCATAGGCTGGTTTGGTCCACATAACGCTTACCTCTTGTGATGATTGTTGTGGCATTGAGGATCCGTTAACCGGTCATCCGGCAACTCACCTTCAATCCTACCCAGTCCACGAAAAGGCAAATATGGTACTTTGGCACTGATTTCCAGCCGATCCGGGCCCTGAAATTCATCCTTTCGACCCATTCCGGTGAACGCCGGCGCAGACACAAAAAAAGGCCCTGGGAAGGACCTAAAAATGGCAGGAAGACCCATCCACCCCCACCAGTCAACTACAACCCGGTAGAGATGCACCCCGGCCAGACACCGGGGAGGAATGTGCACATCCATGTGCTGACTCGCCACCGGGCCTGTGTGGGAGGGCCCGGGCACAACAGTCATTGGCGGACTTAGAAGAAGCCCAGCGGGTTGATGTCGTAACTGACCAGCAGGTTCTTGGTCTGCTGGTAATGGTCCAGCGCCATCTTGTGGTTCTCGCGGCCAACGCCGGACTTCTTGTAACCACCGAAGGCAGCGTGCGCCGGGTACTGGTGGTAACAATTGGTCCATACGCGGCCCGCCTGGATGGCGCGGCCCATGCGATAGGCACGGTTGATGTCGCGGGTCCAGAGACCGGCACCCAGACCGAACTCGGTATCGTTGGCGATGGCCAGGGCTTCTTCTTCGTCCTTGAAGGTGGTTACACCCACCACCGGACCAAAGATTTCCTCCTGGAACACACGCATGTTGTTCTTGCCTTTGAACAGCGTGGGCTGAACGTAGAAGCCATTGTTATAGGCATCGTCCATTTCCTCACGGCCACCGCCGGTCAGCACTTCCGCGCCTTCCTGCTTGCCGATGTCGAGGTAGGACATGATCTTGTCGAACTGCTCCTTGCTGGCCTGAGCGCCGACCTGCACATCGGTATCGAGCGGGTTGCCACGCTTGATGGACTTCGTGCGTTCAACAACCTTGGCCATGAACTCCTCGTACATGTCTTCCTGTACCAGCGCACGGGACGGACAGGTACAGACCTCACCCTGGTTGAAGAACGCCAGCACCAGGCCTTCCACACACTTGTCGATAAACTCCGGCTCAGCCTGCATTACGTCTGAGAAGTAGATGTTCGGAGACTTGCCGCCCAACTCTACAGTAGAGGGGATGATGTTCTCGGCCGCGCATTTGAGAATGTGGGAGCCCACCGGTGTGGAGCCGGTGAAGGCAATCTTGGCAATACGCTTGCTGGTGGCCAGGGCCTGGCCCGCTTCAATGCCGTAGCCGTTGACGATGTTAACCACGCCCGGGGGTAACAGATCGCCAATCAGGTCCATCAGGATCAGGATGCTGGCTGGCGTCTGCTCGGCAGGCTTCATCACCGTACAGTTGCCGGCTGCCAGACAAGGCGCCAGTTTCCACACAGCCATCAGCAGTGGGAAGTTCCAGGGAATGATCTGGCCAACCACACCCAGTGGCTCATGGTAATGATAGGCCACAGTGTTGTTGTCGATGGCGCTGGACGTGTCTTCCTGGGCGCGGATACAACCGGCAAAGTAACGGAAGTGGTCAACCGCCAAAGGAATGTCGGCGTTCAGTGTCTCGCGAACGGCTTTGCCGTTATCCCAGGTTTCGGCGACCGACAGCATTTCAACATTCTGCTCGATACGGTCGGCAATTCTCAGCAGGATATTGGAACGCTCAGTGGTCGAAGTTTTTCCCCACGCTGGCGCGGCCTTGTGGGCGGCATCCAGAGCCAGGTCAATATCTTCGGCCGAGGAGCGGGGGATCTCACAGATGACATCGCCGGTCACCGGCGTGATGTTTTCAAAGTACTGACCCTTGACCGGGGCGACCCACTCGCCGCCGATGTAGTTCTCGTAACGGGGTTTGAAGGAGACGACGGAGCCTTCCTTACCAGGTTGTGCGTAGATCATGGTCTCGACCTCTTGTTGTGTTTGTCGCAGGACAACGCGGCCTTGCGCGTTTACCTATTCAATGTAGACCCCGGCACTGGATAGTTGAATGATTCGATGGAGGTGAAAAACTCATCCCTTGGTAGTAAACGCCAGGGCATGGAGGTGGGAAATTACCACCTGTTCGGCAGTGTCCACGACGTCAGGAGGGAATTCGCCCTCTATCCCAAGCCTGCGTAGTAATGGGAAGCGGCCTACAAGGAAAAAGACAATCTGACCCATGACGGTATGGGCCTCGATGATGACCCGGCGCTCGTCGGGTGACCGGTCCATCACGACCGCAATCAGGCGGGTCAGGTGCACATGGACACGTTCGAAGGTTTCCTCGTAGAGGATATCAAACGCCTCAGTGGGACTGGCCTGTTCGCGCATCACCAACATGAGCCAGCGGCGAGCCTCCGGGGCCTGGGCGAACTGGCGAACCATGCGTTTCACGATGAGTTCGAGTTGGGCCAGGGCCTGATCGCAATCACTGGCGCTTGCAGCCGATTGCTCGCCAGTAAAACCGAAAACTTCTCTCATGCGCCGGGCAATATGCCGGGCAATGGCGTGGTACAAGCCAGTCTTATTATCGAAGTAATAGGCAATGGAGCCGATATTGGAATCGGCGGCTTCGGCAATCATGCGGGTCGTGGTGCCTTTGAAACCATATTGACCAAACAACTCCATGCCCGCCAGGATCAGTTTTTGGGCGGTTTCGTCTTCGGCTTTGCCCGGCTCGTTTGCCACTGCTTTCTCTCCAAATGCACTATGTTGTCTCGGTTGCATGAGGCATCTTCCCTGATTCGCGGGCAAAAAAGTAGGTGTACAGCACCGGCACCACGCCCAGACTCATCAGGGTTCCCAGGCCCAAACCAAAGGCCATGGCGCTGGCCATGGCATAGAATAGCGGATCTTTACCCACAATCAGCGGCAACAGTCCGAGGATGGTCGTGGCAGCCGACATGACAATGGGCCTGAGCCGTCGAACGGAGGCGCGGACAACGGCCTCCTGCAGCGAATGCCCCTCGTCACGACGTTCCCGGTCGATTCGTTCGATCAGCACGATGGCATTATTGATGATAATGCCGGCCAGGCTGTAGATCCCCAAAAGTACCATGAACCCGAAATCCGCCCGCAATGCCAATAGGCCTATTGATACGCCCAGTATCACCAGGGGAATGGTGACCACGATCAACAGCGGGCGCTTGTAGGAATTGAACTGGGCTACCAGCAGGATCAGGATCAACCCCAGGCACAATGGCAGGTTGGCTTGCATCGAGGCCTGCCCTTCGGCGGACTGCACCACCACGCCGTCAAACTCAACCCAATGGCCCGGCGGCAAAGAGGCCTCCAGGGATCTCAGTGTTGGGGTAATGCGAGGCATCATGTCCTCGGCAGTCAAAGCATCGTTTCGTCCTTCGATGGTAATGGCGCGAACCAGATTGTGCCGGTCGATCCGGTAGTAGCCATCGTCCAGCCCGATTGTCGCCACCTGGTTCAGGGGAACACCCTCACCAGGATCGTTCAGCGGGTAGACCACTAGCGATTTCAGGCGCTCCAATCGGGACCTCACTTCAGGCGGGTAACGCAACACAATGGGCACCAGGGTGTCGCCCTGGCGTAACTGGCTCAGTTGATAACCATCAATGGCTCCTTTCAGCGAGCAGGCAATATCGGCAGAGGTGACACCGGCGCGATCCGCCTGTGCCTGGTTAACCTCGATGCGCAATGACGGTATGCGTGCTTCCCAGCTCTGACGCACGTCCCTGCCCCCCGGCATAGCGCGGAGTTCTGCCTCCACCTTTGCCGCAGTATCGTAGAGCACCTCTCGGTCTGGCCCCTTGACCAGAATCTCCAGCAGGTTGGAATCTGAAGGCCCGAGGAACATCCGGGTGACCTGGGAGGACAGTTGCGGAAACTCCTTAGCCAGCAGTTGCCGCGCCGCTGTCATCACCGATGCCATCTGGTCCCTCTTTGCCACGTTCAACACCAGGAAGCCTCTATTCGGCGCCGGATCGATGGGGGTGAGTGACAACACGAACCTGGGACCACCAAATCCGGCGTAGGCCGCCACACCCGTCAGTTTGTCACCCAGAGATTCGGTGAGCGACCGGCTGACCGCCTGAACCTGCTGGTCCGTTGCAGAGGGCGCACTGTCAGATGGCAGATCCAGGTAGACCAATACCTGATGCCGGTCTGAATCGGGAAAGAACTTCTTGGGCACCACCTGCATCAATCCAATACCCAGCAACAGCAAAGCCACCACCGCTATCAGGAATAACGGCCGATGCCGCAGGCAGCGTCTGAGCACCACCTCATACCCACTGGACATAGCCCGGAACAGGCGCTCGGATAATGCCGCCGGCCCGGTTTGTTGCTGAGGTGCACTGCGATCGGAATCATCAGCGGGGCGTTGCATGAAGCGATGACACCATATCGGCACCACTGTCATCGACAGCAGCCAGGACGTCAGCAACGACAGGGCAATCACTATTGATATCGACCGGGTATATTCGCCCGAGACATGTTCCGCCAACATCAGTGGCAGGAAGACCAGAATGGTGGTCAGCGTGGACGACAGAAGGGGCATAGACAGTTCACCCCCGGTCTGTTTCAGCGCCAAGTCACGAGACGTACCCTCCGCCAGGCGAACTTTGAAGTCCTCCGCAACGACGATCGCGTTGTCCACCAACAGCCCCAGGGCAATGACGAGGGTTGCGAGGCTCATGCGCTGCAACGTCATGTCGAAGAGCCCCATCAATGCCAGGGTTACGAGCATGACTGCCGGTACCGTTGAGCCGACTATCAGGCCGGTGCGAATGCCCAGAAACAGAACCACAACCGCCAGAACAATAGCCAGGGTCTGTATCACACTGAGGCTGACGCCATAGACCGCATTGGCCACTTGGTCCGCCTGGAACGTCATGATGTCCAGGTTATAGCCCGCCGGCAGGCTGGCCCCGATGTTGTCCAGGCGAGCCCTTACGGCTTCGCCATAATCAAGGACGCTATAGCCATCAGTCATGGAGATGGCAAATACAATTGCACGCTTGCCATTGTGGTAAGCGGTGTTAGCCGGAGGATCCAGGTATCCCCGATTGACCGCTCCAAGGTCCGCCAGGCGAAGGGAGCCACCATCGGGCAACCGAATGTCCGATGCCCGCAGGGCTTCCAAGTCCGGAAACGCACCCGACACCTGCAGTGCCAGCCGCTGCTCTCCGGATTCCATAACGCCCGCCGGTGAGATAACGTTTCGATCACTAAGCTGTGAGGCCAACTGAACCGGCGTCAGCCCAAGATTGGCAAGGCGGGATTCACTGACATCGATGTAGATGCGTTCCGGCTGCACACCGTGCAACTCCACCTTACGGGTTCCCTCCACACCATACAGACGGGCGCGCACATGTTCGGCAATCTGCAGTTGTTCAGCCTGGCTGAACTGATCTGAGGTGAGCGCAGCAGTGACCACGGCCACATTACCGAAATCGTCATTGACGACTGGCGCCTCAGTCCCCTCCGGTAATTGACTGCGGGCACTCTCCACCTTCTGGCGCACGTCATCCCAGATCTGAGCCAGATCGAAGTAGCGATCCTGAATCTCAACATGAATCAGTGACTGCCCCCGCATCGAGGTGGACCGGATATGCTCCACCTCGGCAACCTGTCGAATCCGGGTTTCCAGCGGCTTGGTGATCCATTCCTCGACCTGCTCGGCGGGTAAGCCAGCAAAACGGGTACTGACCACCGCCTCGCGGACGGTAATACTGGGATCCTCCCTGGTGGGAAGCGAGAGGTAGCTGAACGCGCCAAAGAACATGGCGGCCACGGTGGCCAACAGGACAACCGGACGGAAACGGAACGCGAGCTGGGAGAGGTTCATGACCACCTCAATGGAACTGTTGTGGGCCCTGGCCCAGAATGCTGACGCGGTCACCTATCGAGACAAACTCGACACCGCGCGCGACAACTTTCTGCCCCACTTGCAGGCCCCCGGTGACCACCGCCTCGCCGTCTGCTACCGAGAGTACTTTCACCGGCACGGAGACCAGTTGGTTAGCGTCATCAAGCAGCAGAACCCGAGGCTCACCCAGGACTGGGTATAACAGGGAAGTCAGTGGCACACGAAAGGAGTCAACCGACGTGGTCATGCTATCGGTCGCTATCTTGAAAGAAACTTCAGCGGTCATACCAGAGCGAAGCCCCGCCATGGACCCAGTCATACGGAGGATAACCGGGTAATCATTCCCGTCAGCGGCGTGACTGCCAATGTGTGTTACCCGCGCGGTCGTCTGTGCGCCGTCCAGTGCGGGCACTGACACTGACTGGAGGCTTTCTGCCTGAACCTGCCCGATGACGTTCTCCGGCACCCGGGTCAACACGTCAAAACCGTCGCCACTTGAAACAAGGTTGAAGATGACCTCGTTGGCCGCCACTCGTTGCCCGGGTTCAGCGTGCCTGCGTGCCACAGTGCCATCGAACGGTGCCCGCAGGCTTGTCTGTTCCAGATCCCGCGCTGCCAGTTTCCGGGACGCGACGGCGGAGTCCACCCTGGCCCTGGCACCAGCCACGGCTGCCTCTGCGTTTTCCAGGGTAGCTTCACTGGTATGCCCGCCCTGGCGCAGCCTTGTCAGCCGCCGTAGCTCGCGCTGAACGTCAGCAAGGCCTGTCCTGGCCTCCACCTCTGCCGCCTTACTGCGTTCATACGTCAGTTGGTAGCGCTCGCCATTCAACCTTGCGAGGATATCGCCACGCTGAAAGGCATCGCCAACATCCAGGGTCAGATACTCCACCTGGCCAGTTACTTCAAAGCTCAGCGTGGTTCTTCGGCTTGATTCCACCCGGCCCGGCAAGGTCATCCAGGACATCGATTCAGCCGGCTCAACATTTGCCACGTCCACTAGCCGTGGCGAAGACGAGGTATCCAGTGGTTCAGAAGCCGGCGAGCAGCCGGCCAGTATCAGCACCGCAAGAATGATTACCAGCACCACAAGCCACCCCTGTTTAATCATCTGATTAAGGCATCATATAATCATTTGATTAAAACTGAAAGGATGTACCAAAAAAAAGGGCTGCCTTTCGGCAGCCCCTTCTAGACCCGATACCGAGTCGGTAAACTCCAGGGATCAGTTGCTCGCAACACGATCCTTCGGCAGTTTGAACGTCCAGACCATACCGCCCTGGTTGAAGTCCTTTACCACCTTGGCCACTTCACCGCCCCAGAGCGGAACCGCCCCACCCCAGCCAGAGGCCACAGAGACATACTGCTCGCCGTCCATGGTCCAGGTGACAGGCGTACCCACAACGCCGGAACCGGTGTTGAACTTATACAGCTCTTCGCCGGTCTTGGCGTCAAAAGCCTTCAGATAGCCTTCGGGCGTACCAGTGAAGACAAGGTTGCCCGCGGTTGTCATCACACCACCCCACAGTGGAGCGGTGTTTTCATAACGCCAGACTTCCTTGCCGGTCTTTGGGTCCATGGCACGGAGCACGCCGATGTAATCGTCATTAGCTGGCTTGATGGTAAAGCCCGCACCCAGGAAAGCCGCGCCTTTCTTGTAGGAAACTGGCTCGTTCCAGATATCCATGGACCATTCATTGGACGGCACATAAAAAAGCCCGGTGTCCTGGCTATACGCCATGGGCATCCAGTTCTTGCCGCCAAGGAACGCCGGCTGGGCAACAACCACCTCACCTTTACTTCCCTCCATTGCGGAAGGATCGCCCGGGCGGCCACCGTCCTTGAAGATCGGACGACCGGTCTTCGGATCAAGGCCTTCAGCCCAGGTGATCTTGTCCACGAATGGGAAGCCGCGAATAAAGTCGCCGTTCTCACGGTTCAGAACGTAGAAGAAGCCGTTACGGTCAGCGGTTGCCGCCGCTTTCACGGTTTTGCCCTTTTCTTTGTAATCGAACGAAATCAGCTCGTTGACACCATCGTAGTCCCAGCCATCATGAGGCGTGGTCTGGAAGTGCCATTTGATACTGCCATCGTCCGGATCGATTGCCACCCGCGAGGATGAGAACAGGTTATCGCCAGGGCGCAGGTGTGAGTTCCAGGGTGCCGGGTTACCGGTTCCGAAGAACAGGGAGTCGGTGTCCTGATCATAGGTGCCACCCAACCAGGTCGCAGCACCGCCGTTCTTCCACATATCACCCGGCCAGGTCTGTCCGGCTTTGCCGCCGGAAATGCCGTTTTCAACCGCCTTGCCATCTTTGTAGACATAGCCCATATGGCCTTCAACAGTCGGGCGCATCCACACCAGCTCACCGGTATTGGCGTCGTAGGCTTCCACCTTGCCGACAATACCGAACTCACCACCGGAAACGCCGGTAATCACTTTGCCTTTGACAACGATAGGTGCGGCGGTAATGGCATAACCCGCCTGGTAGTCGGCAACCTTCTTGATCCACATGGGCTTGCCGGTATCTTTGTTCAAAGCGACGAGTTTGGCATCGAGAGTACCGAAGATAACCTTGTCGTCGTATAGGGCAACGCCACGGTTAACCACATCACAACAGGGCATGATGCCGTCGGGCAAACGCGCGTCGTACTGCCAGATCTCCTCGCCGGTTCTGGCATCAATAGCGTAAACACGGGAATAGGAGGCGGTCACATACATCACGCCATCCTTGATCAATGGCTGCGACTCCTGGCCGCGCATTTTCTCGCTGCCAAACGAGAACGCCCAGGCTGGCTGGAGGTATTGAATGTTGCTGGTGTTAAGGTCTTCCAGGATACTGAAGCGCTGACCCTGGGTACCCATGCCGTAACTGACAATATCGCCCGGCGTTTTATGATCGTTCATGATGTCTTCGTCGGTGACCGCTTGGGCCCCATACGATACCGCCAGCGCCAGGGCACTGGCCGCAATGCGAATCCCGAACTTGTTCGATGTCATGGTTGCGCTCTCCAAGTCTCTTGTTTTCGGTGCTATCGTTTTTGTTTCAGGATGAACCGGGAACTTTTCCCGCCTCTGAAGTGATTCTTCGCTTTGGGACGAAAACCAACAATTACCCCCCGGCACTGGTTTTCTCATCACTTGGTATTACTACCTCCAAAAACAAAGCCCGCGAGGGCTTCGCGGGCTTGATGTATCGCTCGAAATAAAGCGGGGAGTCATCAACGCTGACCTTCGGCCTTAGTCAACGCTTCCTCGCTGAGAAATTCCCGATAATATTGGGGAACGCTATATCGCAGCCCGAGCTCCGCAAACAGTGCTTGCATGTCGCCGGATTTCACCAGGTCACCGATAATGGCTTCGATCGCATAACCGAGCTGGCGATGGGTATGCTTGATGGCCATGCCCACGTCCCAGACCTGCTTGCCGATACCCGGGAAGCCGTTCCCTGCCAGCTGAAATTCGGTATTTCCAGGGCGCCCAAGCTCATGATCGATCTCGGCGCGCATACCCATAACGGCACTGACCGTGCCCTCGCGCATGGCATCGAATGCCTTGCGAACGTTCGGGTAATGCCTGACCTGATCCCGCATACGGCCCTGCAAACCGGAACTCAGGTAGAAGTCCGGCAGGGTATCGATCTCCACGCCAATGGGGTGGTACTGGAACTTGGCGACGGTATCGACACCGTCAATCTTCTCCGGATTGAAGGCAATCTGCCAGGTTTCCTGCTGGTAGGGGCCGAACAGCACCACCTGTTCGTTGATGTATTCCCCGGTGGAATCCTGCATGTAGGCATATTGCTTGTCATAAGGCACCCGCATCATCACGTCTGCCAGCCGGCGCTTGGCGAGGTAGTGCCCTTTCCAGACGTTGTTTCTGAGGTCATCTCCGAGGTTTTCGTCGGGCACGATCCAGTGCACCCGGAATTCAACGCCCATGGCTTCGGCAATCTGTTTGCCCACTTCCACGTCAATGCCACGGGGTTCTCCGTTCACCTCGTAGGAGTACGGCGGGAAGTTTTCATAAACACCAACTTTCAGATAACCGGATTCGAGAATGATGTCGTAGGTTCGCTCCGCAGGCCTGTTCAGTAACGGATCGCCGTCATCCACTTCCTGCGCCGGGACCACCTGGAAAAACAGCATCAGTACAACAATACGGGACAGTGTTTTCATTGTTTTCTCCCCAACGACGCCAGGCCGGCACAGGGCCGGCCTGAGTACAGGCTTGGTATGAAGATCCGAGAAGCGATCATTCCGGCTTCGGCAGAGACTCCACATAAGTCCGAATGGCCCATATGGCGTTCTGGTCCAGTGTTTTCTTCCAAGCGGGCATGCCCCTGTCAGTGCCGTTGAGCACTCGGGTAACGTAATACTCGTCATCCCACTCGGTCAGCTCACGCAAGTCGGGCGTCAGGCCGCCGGACATAGCGCGGATACCGTGGCAGCCTGCGCAGTTGCCGGCGTACGCACTCTCTCCCACTGTCACGGCCTGGGCATTGTGCTTGCCATACTCATTGCCTTCCCGAAACGGGTTCTGCGATCGCACTTCGTCACCGAGTTCAGGCAGGTCACCAGTGTCCACCTCCTGTGGAGTCACGTTGCCGTGAGCCATTACCAGACCAGCAACTCCCAAAAGAGCGGCTGCCAGCAGCGTGTGAAGTGAAAAGGGCGTGGTCATTGTTGCTACCTCTGCTATTTGATTCCTCATCCATTGGCTGTTGGTTTTGTCAGACGCCAATGTGCTTGCTCCCAGTCTAGGAATCGCACCGCTCAATCCGAATGCCACTTTGGAGGTTTTGGTGTAGTTCCTTGGTAGTAGACGCAGAGAGCGAAGGCCAAAGCATGAGATCGAAAGGCAATGTCTGAAAACTGCCCGTTTCTCAGCTACAAGCACGCTTATCGGGATATTTTCCCGGGTTTTTCTGGTTTTTTCCCGGATCCAGCATGGGTATTTCCGTCGCCTGGCGTTGGCTACGCAGCTAATACTCAGTGCGTCGACGTCTAAGCAGGGCGTTAGTCACAACAAAAACCAAGGGGAACATGTATGAAAACCACCAAAGAAAAGCATCCGCTTATACGCGGGATCAGCCTGGCACTGATGCTGGGTTCATCAGTCGCTCTGTCACTTCAGGTGCACGCCAAAGACGTGACGTGGGACGACATCGCCAACGATGCACAAACCACGGAAAACGTACTTGGCTACGGCATCGGCCCCAAGGCACAACGTTACAGCCCGATGACCACTGTTAATCGCGAGAACGTTGAGCGCCTGGTTCCGGCCTGGTCTTTCTCATTCGGCGACGAGAAGCAGCGGGGGCAGGAATCGCAGGCGCTGATTCACGACGGCGTTATCTATATCACCGGTTCCTATTCCAGAATCTACGCCCTGGACGCCAAAACCGGAGACAAACTCTGGGAATACAATCACCGCCTGCCCGAGGGCATCCGCCCGTGCTGCGACGTTGTGAACCGGGGCGCAGCCATCTTCGGTGACAAGGTCTTCTTTGGCACCCTTGACGCCGGCATCGTTGCCCTAAACAAGGACACTGGCAAGGTAGCCTGGCGGGAAAAGTTCGCCGACCACGAAGCAGGCTACACCATGACCGGGGCTCCAACCCTGGTGAAAGACCAGAAGTCCGGCAAGGTACTACTGATTCACGGGTCGTCCGGGGATGAGTTCGGCGTTGTGGGCAAACTGTTTGCGCGTGACCCTGATACCGGCGAAGAAATCTGGATGCGTCCATTCGTGGAGGGGCATTATGGTCGCCTGAATGGCGAGAAAAGCACACCGACCGGCGATCCTCGTGCACCGAGCTGGCCTGACGATCCCAACACTGAAACTGGAAAGGTCGAGGCCTGGAGCCACGGTGGCGGTGCCCCCTGGCAGAGCGCGAGCTTCGATGCCGACACCAATACCATCATCATCGGCGCTGGCAACCCTGCCCCATGGAACACCTGGAAGCGCACATCACCCGGTGGCGACCCCGCCGACTACGACAACCTGTACACGTCCGGGCAGGTCGGCGTAGACCCGTCCACTGGCGAAGTGAAATGGTTCTACCAGCACACACCCAACGATGCCTGGGACTTCTCGGGCAACAACGAACTGGTGCTTTTTGAATACGATGAGGACGGGGAGACCGTAAAAGCGACAGCGCACGCCGATCGCAATGGGTTCTTCTACGTTGTTGACCGTACCAACGGCGATTTCAAAAAAGGTTTCCCGTTCGTAGACAATATTACCTGGGCCAAAGGGATTGGCGAGGACGGTCGTCCAATCGAAGCCGAAGGCCAGCGCCCACCACCCGTAGCTGAAGGCGAAACCCGCGGCAAATCCATCGAAGTTTCTCCGCCCTTCCTCGGTGGCAAAAACTGGAACCCTATGGCCTACAGCCAGGATACCGGTCTGTTCTACGTGCCAGCCAACCACTGGAAAGAGGATTACTGGACCGAGGAGGTCACTTACAAAAAAGGCGCGGCCTACCTGGGTCAGGGGTTCCGCATCAAGCGCATGTATGACGACCATGTGGGTATCCTCCGTGCCATGAACCCCATCACCGGCGACATTGAATGGGAGCACAAGGAAAATATGCCCCTGTGGGCAGGTGTTCTTGCCACCAAGGGCGGCCTGGTATTCACAGGCACGGGAGACGGGTTCCTCAAGGCCTTTGACGCCGAAACCGGCGAAGAACTCTGGAAGTTCCAGACCGGCTCCGGGATCATTTCGTCTCCGATCACCTGGGAGATGGACGGTGAGCAGTATATCGGCGTTGCCTCTGGCTACGGCGGTGCAGTGCCACTGTGGGGCGGCGATATGGCTGAGCTGACCAAGCCCATTTCTCAAGGCGGGTCATTCTGGGTGTTCAAGATGCCCTCCTGGGCGCAGGCTTCACGCTAACCAATTTCCGACCTGGGTCTGGCTTAACGCCAGGCCCTTTTTTGTATCTGTTCGGGAGTGACTACCATGAAATTCGTTATTACTGCTTCCATGATGGCTTTGTGCTCACAGTCGTTCGCCGGCGATTACATGGCCGGCCAGGATCATGCGCCCTCATTCAACGGCTGTGTTCTTGAGCGCCGGGCCCAGTGCCCCGGAGCGGATCTTCGGGGCGCCGATCTGTCCAACATGGACTTGCGTTCCGCTGATTTCAAAGGCGCTAACCTTTCAGGCGCCAACCTGAGCCATACAAGCCTCAGAGGTGCCAATCTGGATGGAGCAAGTCTGGACAACGTCGTTGGCTACCGTTTGCAGGCCTACCGAGCAAGCATGCGGGGAGCATCGCTGAAAAATGCAGATCTTCAGGGCATGCAGGGGCAATACCTTTTTGCCCAGGGGGCTGACTTTAGCGGCTCGAATCTAACGGGGGCCAATTTCGATTTTTCGAGATTCTCAGGCGCTTCATTGCAGAACGCCAATCTCGCCTTCAGCAGTTTTGAAATCTCCTGGCTGCCAAAAGCCGACCTGAAGGGTGCCAATCTGCGGGGAGCCAACCTTCAGGAGGCCAAGCTCGGACTGGCCAATCTGTCTAACGCCAATCTCACCGGAACCCGGATACATTACGCAACGTTCGAGGGTACCTACATGGAAGGCTGCACGGCCTGCCCTTTCGATTGGTAATGGTGGGCGGGCTCACACCCGCTGGCCTTCTCCCAATTGCCCGTACCGAATCAGACCAGCATCCACAGCCAGGTGAATCAACTCCACTGACGAGGCCACCTGCAGTTTGCTTTTCAATACCGCCAGATGGTTGGAAACCGTTTTATTGCTAACACACAGGCGCCCGGCAATCCCCGGAACACTCTCCCCCCGGGCATACATCAGCAAAACTTCCATCTCCCGCTGTGTGATATCGCGCAGACGGTGATCCACCGGTCTTTCCTGATTCATAGCCAGCCGGGTCGCAATCGGGTGCTCGATGTAGGGTTGGCCCGCCGCTACCCGTTTGACCGCTTCCGCCAATTCTTCGGGGGCGCAACTCTTGGATACAAATCCCAGCCCACCAACATCCAGGGCCTGGCGCACCATTGGTAGTTCATCGTGCATGGTAAAGAACAGAATGGCGGCGCTGCGCCAGCGCTGACGAAGTCGGCGCCCCACTTCCAGGCCAGAGATATCCGGCAACCCCATATCCAGCAGCACGACATTCGGCTGGTGGTCCGCGTAACGGGCAACCGCATCCTGTCCTGTTTCCACTTCGACAATGGCGACGGCGGGTATCATCGACCTCAGCAGGTTGGCAATCCCCTGACGCACAACCTGATGGTCATCAACGATCATCAGTTTCACACGGCACCTCCTGGCGCTGTAATGGATTCAGACAAAGGCACCGCAAGGCGTATTCGTGTGCCTTCACCCACCTTGCTGGAAAATTGCACCTTTCCGCCGAGGCATCGCGCCCGCTCACGCATGGAGCGAATGCCCAGGCCCGCCTTCGCGGGAAAGTTCTCTGCACCGGCTCCGTCGTCCCGAATGTCAATCCGCAGTCCATCGGAATGTTGAGCAACCGCCAGTATTGCGCAGCGGGCTCTGGCGTGTCGGGATATGTTGTTCAGCGCCTCCTGAAGGAAACGATAGAGATGTGTCTGCTGCTCATCGGTGAGTTGCGGCAGTTGCGTATCCATATCAAGCCGACAGTCCAGCCCGCTCAACTGCTGCCACTGTTCCGCCAGGTGTCGAATGGCGCTGTCCAGGCCAAGTTGCTCCATCACCAATGGGTGCAGATCCTGCAACAAATGGCGGAAATGCTGTTGCACGGTTTCACAGTGTCCCGCTAGATCTTTTGCCTGTTGCTTCTGTCGTTCGTTCAATTCGGGGTCGTACACCCAGCTTCGCGCCTGCGCACGAATACCGGTGAGATACTGGCCAAGATCATCGTGCAAGACACGGGCAATATGTGATCGCTCCCGGTCCTGTAACTGCAGCAGTTCGTTCAGCAGGTGGCTGACGGTTTTCTGTTCCTTTTCCAGCGCGGTGGCCATTGCATTGAACCGACCGGCCAGAGTATCCAGTTCTCGGATACTCTGCCTTGGCAGCCTGGACGTCAGCTCCCCCCCGGCCACAGCCTCCAGAGCGCTTGCCAATGAAACCAGGGGCCGAAGCCCCTGCCTGACCATTCCGTAGAGTGCCATGAAGCACAAAACCATACCCACTGCGTAGGAAAAGGAAACCAGCAGGAACCCTTCCCAGATTTCCTCGACCTCATCAGCGGGATCAATCCGCCAGCCATTGACCGAGGGAAAAGACACCTGTCCCGACACCATGGACGAAAACCAGGAAGGCACATGCCCATTGTCGTCTGCCTTGTCGGCCACTGGCTTTATGTGCCGCATATTCGCAACCACATTAGCCGGCAGACCTTGAGGATCGCCCAGACTTTTCGCCAGACCTGACACGCCGGTGAGCTCACGCTGAACATCGTGCTGCGCCTGCCCAATGTACAACGCAGCACCCAGCAGATACACGACAACAAATACCGCCAGCATGGTCAGGGAAATTTTCCGGTAAGCCGTCATTATTTTGGTCCAGTCAAAGGCTTTGGCACCTATACCAATCATGCTAAACGCCCTATTTCTGACCGGAATAGTTCTTTAGTACCGGCACTTTCCTACTTTCTGAATATTTCCGGGACTTTTTCCCTTCTCTAAGCTGGAAGCACAACAATAAACCGGAGAACTTCATGTCTCTTTTGTTCAGGACTGCAACCGCAATACTGGCAGCCATCCTCAGCACCGCCCCGCTGAAAGCAGATTCTCTTGAGGTACGTGTAGGGTATGTGCAATGGCATCCGGACCAGGGCCCGGTCTTGTCCAATGTCCTTCCCGAACCGGAAGACGCCGGCCTGAAAGGCGCAGAACTGGGCATGCAGGACAACAGCACCACCGGGAAGTTTCTCGGGCAGACCTACACCCTGGAAAGCAGGGTTGCCGACTCGGAAGCCGAGGCGATGGCCGCTTTCGACCAACTGCGCGCGTCCGGTATCGAACTGTTCGTGGTGAATACTCCGGCACAGACATTGAAGAGAATGATCGCAAAGACGGACGCAGACACACTTCTGTTCAATGCCGGTTCAAAAGCGGACGAGCTTCGAACCATCGAATGCAACGCCAACCTGCTCCATACCATGCCCAGCTACGCCATGCTGACGGACGCACTGGCACAGTGGCTGAACCAACGGCGCTGGAACGAGATTTTCTTGATTACCGGGCCCACTGACGACGACAAAGTCTGGGCCAATGCCTTTCGCAGATCTGCCAAGCGCTTCGGTTTGGAAGTTATTGAAGACAAACCATGGACCTTTGACGCCGACCTTCGCCGCACCGCCTCCAGGGAACTGCCGTTGTTTACCCAGGCCAGCGACTACGATGCCGTTGTGGTGGCGGATGTTCGAGGCGATTTTGGCGAGTACGTGCCTTTTAATACATGGCTGCCGCGACCTGTCGTCGGCACTCAGGGGATGTCCCCCGTTACCTGGCACCGGGTAGTGGAAAGCTGGGGCGCCGCTCAACTGCAAAGCCGCTTCCGTGATCTGGCTGGCCGCGACATGAACGGCGAGGACTATGCCACCTGGGCAGCCATTCGTTCCATCGGCACAGCCGTCACTGACTTGGGTGACGCAAGCCCCAACGCAATCCGAAGTTTTCTTTTCAGCGACAAATTCCAGCTTGCCGCTTTCAAGGGCCGCAAGCTGACTTATCGCGATTGGAACGGCCAACTTCGACAGCCAATTCCCCTGGTTCATCCACGGGGACTGGTTGCCAGGGCACCGTTCGAGGGGTTTCTGCATCCCAACACGGACATGGACACGCTCGGTTTCGACAAACCAGAGAGCGAATGTCGCATCAACGGCTGACCGCTCTGGCGGAAGCTTTCTATAACAAGAAGGAGTTACACCATGAAGTCTCTGCTCAAGCACGCCGCCCTGGTCGCCATCGTCGGCCTGTCGACACCGGCCATGGCCAGCCTTGCCTACGTGTCCAACGAAAAAGACAACACCCTTTCCATCATCGACACCGAGACTCAGGAAGTTGTTGAGACCATTGATGTGGGCCAGCGGCCACGGGGCATCCTGTTGTCCAAGGACCACACCAAGCTTTATATCTGCGCCAGTGACGACGATACTGTGCAGGTGCTGGATCTGGCGACCCGCAAGATCGTCGACACCCTGCCCTCCGGTGAAGATCCCGAACAGTTCTCACTTCACCCGAACAACAAGCATCTGTACATCGCCAACGAGGACGACGCCATCGTCACAGTGGTGGATGTGGACACAAAAGACGTCCTGGCCCAGATTGACGTCGGTATAGAGCCGGAAGGCATGGCTGTAAGCCCGAACGGAAAATGGGCGGTCAACACCAGTGAAACCACCAGCATGCTGCACTGGATCAACACCGAGACCTTTGAGATTGAAAAGAACATCGTTGTCGGGCAACGCCCCCGCCACGTGGAATTCAGCAAAGACAGCAAGATTGCCTGGGCTTCGGCGGAAATCGGCGGCACCGTGCACATCATCGATGTGGACAATCTGGAGCAGATCCATGAGATGTCGTTCAAGGTTCCTGGCGTGAATCAGGACCGCGTTCAGCCCGTCGGTATCGAGCTGACCTCCGATGGAAAATACGCCTTCGTAGCGCTCGGCCCATCAAATCATGTTGCAGTCGTCGATGCCCAGACTTATGAAGTGTTGGATTATCTACTGGTGGGCAGTCGGGTATGGCAACTGGATCTCGATAAGGATGAGAAACATCTCTATACCACCAACGGCGTTTCAGGAGACGTTTCGGTGATCGATGTCGAAGACCTGAAGGTGATCAAATCCATCAAGGTCGGCCGCTACCCCTGGGGTGTGGTCATTGATCCGTCCTCATAACACCAGCATGACCATTGAAGCCAGCCATATCAGCTTTCGCTACGGCGACAAGCCCGTGCTCAAAGAGGTCAGCTTCGCGCTGACCTCTGGCCGTTTCCACGCTCTTCTGGGCCCCAACGGCGCCGGCAAGTCCACACTGTTCGGTTTGTTAACCCGGCTTCTGGCGCTCCAACAAGGCGAACTACTGCTGGCCGGTCAATCGTTGAAAAAACAGCCATCCGAGGCCATGCGCCAGATTGGTGTGGTGTTCCAGCAGAACGCTCTGGATCTTGATTTGACCGTGCGCCAGAACCTGCAGTATCACGCCGCGCTGCACGGATTATCTCGCAAAGACGCCCGAACGAGGGGTGATCGCGAGCTGGCTCGTTTTGAACTGCTGGAGCGCGCCAACGAACCCGTGCGCAAGCTCAATGGCGGCCACCGACGGCGTGTGGAAATTGCCCGGGCCTTGCTTCATGAGCCCTCTCTGTTGCTGCTTGATGAGCCCACTGTCGGCCTGGATGTGGCAAGTCGCAGAGCGCTCAACGAACATGTTCGCATTCTGTGCGACGAGGCCGGCCTGACCGCGCTGTGGGCGACGCACATGATCGAGGAGGTGCAACAGGATGACCGGGTGTTGATCCTGCACCAGGGGAAACTGCTGGCCGATGGCTCCGGCCAGGACATTTGCGAAGCCGAGGGCACCCGGAACCTGGCGGAAACGTTTCACTCGCTGACGGGGGCAGGATAATCATGAAAGCGGCCCATTACTGGCACTGTTTTGTCGGCATCCAGACGCGGGAGTGGTTGCGCTTCTGGCAACAACGCACTCGCTTCGCCAGCGCCCTGGTTCGGCCGCTTCTGTGGCTGGTGGTGTTTGCCGCCGGCTTCCGGGCGGTGCTGGGTATTTCCATTATTCCGCCCTACCAGACCTACATCACTTACGAGACCTACATCGCCCCCGGGCTGTGCGGGATGATCATCCTGTTCAACAGCATGCAGGGGGCGCTTTCCATGGTGTATGACCGGGAACTGGGCAGTATGCGGGTTTTATTGATGAGCCCTTTGCCCCGGCCGTTCCTGCTGGTGACCAAGTTGCTGGCGATGGGGGTGGTGTCGGTCGGGCAGGTGTATGTGTTCTTGATGCTGGCATTGCTGGTGGATGTGGAGCCACCGTTGTGGGGCTACCTGGCCGTCTTTCCGGCCCTGGTATTAACCAGCCTGATGCTGGGTGCGCTGGGCCTGCTGATTGCCACCTGGATCAAGCAACTCGAAAACTTTGCGGGGGTCATGAACTTTGTCATTTTCCCGATGTTCTTCATGTCTTCGGCGCTGTACCCCCTGTGGAAAATGAACGAAGCCAGCCCCTGGCTGTACTGGGTCTGCCAGTTCAATCCGTTCACCCACGCAGTGGAAGCGATCCGGTTTTCGCTGTATCTGGAGTGGAATCCCACCGCCTTCGGCATTACCGCCAGTGTAACGGTCGTGCTGGCACTTTTGGCAACGGCGGGGTTTCGGCCGCAGAGGACCAAGATACTGGGGACAAAGCCTGCCTGACCGAGAGGCATTCGGCAGGCAGGGTACCCGCTTACCAACCTTCCTTTGGTACGCCGTGTTCTTGGAGGTAGTCGCCGTGCTTTTCTAGGTAGTTTCGGGTTCCCACTTCAAAATCGTCCGGATCACCTGGCACCTCGGTCGCCTTCATGCGCATTACTTCTATCTCGTTGCCTATCTGGTTCAAGATCCAAACCACGACAGTACCACCAGGAGCCAAACCAATAACCATGGTATCTCTTGGCCCAGAACGCATATCAACCTGCGTTGCGTAGGGTGCAGGCTTCCGCATGCGTTCTAACAGATTCGGCGGCACTTCGATCAGCTTGACGTAATACTTTTGCTCGGCAAATGAGAACCAACGTATCCATATCAGTTCTGGAAACGGATCAACCCTGGAACCAGACCCAGTTGGGCCGTTAGGCCCCTCCCAGCAGCAACCTACGTAGCCGACGGGCTGACGCCAACTCCGCTCGCCAGTCTTCTCTAAGAACATTTCTACCCCCCAAACATCATAGTGTTCGGGAGCAGCCACATCGATATACCAAATGGAGTCATTATCTTGCGGAGATGCGCAGCCACTGGCCAATACAGCCAGCACTAACACCCAAGCGACCGAGATCTTCCTAATCATTATTCGCCTTCCATCTGTGGATAAACCAAACGTTCCCCGGAGGGCGCTGGCGAGTTGGGGTAAACGCCCTCAATTGTCACTGATTCACCCGCAATCTGAGTCGTGACACTGTTATAGTGCGATGAATGATGGATATATCGCTGAAGCAACAAGTTCAAGTCTTTTTGTGCAAGTGAAGGCGAGTCATTACCCACGCAAACCTGATCGATAAGTTCTGAGAAAATGGGTTCAAGTTCTTCGGGTAGCGCGTTGTCGCTCTTTTTCGCTTCAACGGCGTTGAACGGCACCTTGGCCTCTCTCGCAAAATGGTGCATCAACCGCATAGCAACTCTCGAATACTCGCCGCGCACCTGGCGCTGCATCCGCAACACTAGATCGACTCGGCCATCTGGGGCCGGATGGTCATATCGTCGGCTAACGATCTCGAGTCGCGCGGGCTCTCCAGAACCTGGATCGCTTGGCCCATTCTGCGCGTGGTCTGATCGCTGCACTGGCAAGCTATGGGGACCGACCCACCCTTCCGCCACAATTTGTTTTCTTTGAAACTCCAAATCATCCCATTGCATGGTTTTCTTTGGCCAGCGCAGCCGGTTTCGGGGCACGTGTAGAATTGGGCTCAGTAACACTTCTTCTCTCTGGTTGTCGCTATAGCCACCACCTATATCAGAGTGGACACCCGGCAGGTTTATCTCTCGGAAGTTGGCAGGCAAGCTGCCGTCGCGACTTCTTAGACTGTTCAGGGCGAAATTCTTACGGTGTTCGTGAGCAGCGGTCAGATGTACCGCACGATCTACCTTGTCCGAGTCCAGATAAAGCCTTACAGGATGGTTGCGATCATTGTGAGCCGAAAGGTCACCGGCCGCAGGGTTCACAATGGCTGCCACGGAGTCGAACAGACCCACGAAACGAATTTCTATGTGCTTCGGCCAAGATATACCGTTTTCGAACAGAGTCTTGGCCAAAAGGCCGCTCTCCCCCTTGCTGATTTCATGGACAGCATGGCGGGCAGCGGACGCACCCCGACTGAAGCCGAACAGGTCGAGTGTTAATCTCTCAAAAGGTCTATTTCGCTGTTCAACAGATAATGTTTGCAGAATTTCCTTCGCCTCTCGTGCTAGATCCACAAACACGCCCTTCACCTGCTGGACGACACCAGACTCTCCCATACCAGTTATCGCCCCATATAAAACATCGTCACCTCCGGTCTTGGTGCCTACTCCAGGAGCATACAATTTACGCCTATACCTAACGGCATCATCCAGTTCGTTACGGCCTTCTACATACAAGTCCCACAATTTAGCCACGTTGCTAAGGCCATTGGCGTAACTATCCCCCATCATCAGGCGAATTCGCCACTCACACTCCTCCCGACTTATCTCATCGTTTTCATAGGGAATCAGACAATCCCGCTCCAGCTGCTCGGCAAACGAGCGTGCATTGGCAGCGTTGTTCATGGTGCCGTCGGTAAATATCCCGACTTCCAGATGTACTTTGGGAGGAACAGCCTTGGAGGAATCTGTTTTCTCGGCGGCCAGTGCTGCCGCAGCACTCAGCGATGCCACTGAAGCAGAGGCTCCCAGCGGCAGGCTCAATCGATGATCTTCCGCCCCGTCTTGCGACTCACGCTCAGATCTCCGCCATTGACGATAATTCGCCGAGAACAACCCTACACCCAACCCACCAATGCCTTGGGGATGATACTGGCGCAGTTGTTCAGGGGTAATGTCGCAGGCATTCAGCTCTGCTACGCCTTTTTGGATGGCATAAGGTGAGTTCATTCCGCCACTGCGTAACCTCCAGCGTCCTCCCGCGGGCAGGCTATCGTCTGGCAGCCAGCTCACGACGGGAGAAAGGGGCCGGCCGGACCCGGTATAGACAAGCATCAGCCTGTTATCGCTGACTGCCCGGCAGACGGTTTCGGTCAGATGATGGCCGCTGCGGGTTTGGGGCCCGAACGCCGATTCCATGCGCGCGCGGACACTGCCATCGTCCTGGATAACGCGCCTAGCCATACTGGTGGCGATAAAGGGGGATTCAATGCGGGGAAGGTGGTAGGCCTTCAGGTCCCAAACCGGGACCAGGTCCATAAAGCCCATCGTCAGCACTCCTTGTTGACGGTAAAAGACAGGCTGACCATGTTAGCCGAAGTTTCACGAAGGCAACAATTCGAGTGTCACGTTTATGTCACTAAACCAGGTCCACGTCCTCCGCATCTCGCAACTTATCAAGAAGATTGCTGATCAAGCGGGGCTCACCAATGGCATCGTCCCACTGCAACTGCGCTGGACTACCATCCAGATACCATAGACGGTTCGCCAGAGTCTCGGCATCGCGCCCATCATGGGTTACGCAAATCATGGCCATGCTGGCATTGGCGTCCATGATGCCAGCAATCAGTGTTTTTAGTTCTCCCGCCTTTACCGGATCAAGCGACGCGAAGGGCTCATCAAGCAACAACAAATCCGGTTTAACCGCCAGGCAACGTGCGAGTGCGGCTCGTCGAGCCATGCCGATGGAAAGCTGGTCCGGCAGGTAGTGACCGTATCCGGCAAGGCCCACCTGGCCCAGAACGATTTCAGCCTCCTCATCACTCGCCCCTACAAGCTGGAGGTTGGCATTCAGGGTTCGCCAGGGCAGCAATCGGTGTTCCTGGAACAGGTAGCCAACCCGCAGTGTCTCGCGGCCAATAATGGCACCCTGCGGGAGTGCTTTGTCGAGCCCGGCGATGGCGTTCAACAGGGTGGTTTTGCCAATACCGGACGGCCCTAACAGGCAGATGCGATCGCCCCGCTCAATGGTGGCGAAGACCTCACCCAATACGGGTTTGCCAAAACTGCGCCCGGCGATTTGTAGCTCAAGCATGGGCGGCCTCCGGCTGACGCCAGCGACTGGAGCGGCGTTCAAGGGGCTGCAGGATGGCCAACTCGATGAGTTGCACCACGGCGATAAAGGCCAGACTGTAGGCGAGGATGGAAGCCACATCGAACACCTGAAAGGCCATGTGTAACTGGAAACCGACACCACTGGAACGACCCAGCAGTTCGACCACCAGCACGATTTTCCAGATTAGAGCCAAGCCACCACGCGTAGCCGCCATCAGATAGGGAAACAGTTGTGGTACCCAGACCTCACGAAACCGTTGCCAGCGGGTGAACTCGTAGACGGTGGCCATTTCCTCCAGCCGGTAGTCGAGGCTGCGGGCCCCTTCCCGAACCGTCACCGCCACATTGGGGACCTTATTGATCACCACCGCCATCACCGCTGCCACTTCGACCAGGCCAAACCAGACATACATCAAGATGATGGTTACCAGCGCGGGCAGGTTGAGAAGCAGGACCAGCAAAGGATCGAACAGCGCATTGGTAGTTTGGGAGCGCCCCATAGCAATGCCGATCCCGGTACCGAGCAGCATGGCCAATGCAAAGGCCACCACCACACGCGCTAGTGTGGCACCAAGGTGGTGCCATAGGGCTCCGGATTCGGATTCCTGCATCAGGGAATCTAAAACGTCGAGGGGAGTCGGCAGCAAGGGGGACTTGATCACCCAGGCAACCGCCGCCCAGAAAAAGACGAGAGACGGCAACACCACCCAGTAACTCCAGGCCGGAGGGCGGCCGGAGAAGGCGCTCACGGTTGGCCCCGGTGGAACAGGTCGGCGGGCATACGATTGTCAGGATTGGCACCGGTGAGCGCCAGCAGACGATGCAGGTCCGCAATGCGCTGGTCCGTTAGCGGTAATGGTACGCCTGCCACAAATCCTTTCCGCAGCGATTGAAACACAGCGTCGTCAGGCTCACCCATCAGTGGCCGCAAGCGTTGCCAGAACCTTTCGCTATCCGAGAGCTCTTTCTTGGCCTGCTGCAAAGATCTGGCAAATCGGTCCATCAATCCGCGATGGTCGTCCGCCCAATCAGCCGGGAAAACATACCCCAGAACCGGCAAATTTCGGTCCAGTTTGATAGCGGCCAGAAGGTCCGACATTCTGAACGCCGAGCGCCAGCCACCCTCACCTGTCAGGCGTGCCGCAAAATGCCAGTAGGTAATGATGACATCCACTTGGCTCCGCCTCAGGGCCTGGCTCAGCAGCGGTGGAGCGGCAAACTGCACCTCGGCAGATTCGGCAAGCTTGATCCCTTGCTGCTCGGCAACCTTTTGCAACAGTATCCAGCCCTTGCTGTCCGGCCCGCCTGCAACGCCGATACGCGTGCCGGCCAGATCGGCCACGGCGTGTATATCGGAGTCTTCAGCCACCACGATATCGCCAATCTGGGATGAAAACGGTACGTAAAGGTGAGGCGCTCCGTCCTCAAAACGGGCCTGAGCCCAAAGCAGGTCGGCTACGGCCCCGTTGACGGAGCCACTGGTTACCGCCAGGCGGGACGCGGGCAGGTTAGCCACCGGCGTGAGCTCCAACTGGAAGCCGTTCTTCCGGTCCAGCCTCCGGTGAAGTATATGGTCCAACTCCCAGTGAGCAGTGCCGAACTGCAACACACTGACGGACAACACAGGCAAGGGTTGGTTATCGCTGGCAATAGCTGACCCGGGTTGCGCAAAAACCAACCACACGATGGCCATAGCCATCCAGGCAGCGCGGACAGCGGCAACGGGAAATACGGGATCAGGCATTGTTATGGTTTGTTGGCTCATCCCTCCACGATACGAAGCCCGCCAGCCGGCAAGAATAGTACTTTGGTGCCTGTTTTTTGGTGCGATGGTCGCATTCAACCCAAGACGAGGATAGCGTGTAATGCAATCATCACAATAATAACCAGAGGATCACACCCCACTTGGGAGATCCCCTGTCCCAGGAGGCCGCCATGCTGAATGAGCCCGATGCCACACTCTCTCCCGAAAAGCGCTATGATGTCCCGAAAACCGTCCCTGATAACGACAACAAACCGGTGGAACCAGTGATGGAGCCAACCTACAAAATATTGATCGCCGACGACCACCCGCTGTTTCGTGAGGCCATCAGCAGCGTGATATCGACCGGTTTTGACGGCAGTACGATCATTGAAACTGCCGACCTCGATAGCGCCCTGGACATTACCCGCGAAAACGATGATCTGGATCTGATCCTGCTGGATCTGAACATGCCGGGAATGCACGGTTTGAACGGTCTGATTACCTTGCGAAACGAAGCGCCAACCATCCCGGTGGTCATTGTATCGGCGGAGGAAGACAAGCAGGTGGTGTTGCAGGCCATTACCTACGGCGCCTGCGGTTTCATTACCAAATCTTCTCCCCGCGCCCAGATGACGGAAGCCATTCAGCAGATCCTCAACGGCAATGTTTATCTGCCTTCCGACATTATCCGTACCGGCAAGGAAAGCACCCATCGCCGTAGCCGTCATGAGGACAACCCGATTTCACCAGAGCTGCTGAACTCCCTGACCCGCCGCCAGTTGTTGGTACTGGAGCGTATGTCCAAAGGGGAATCCAATAAACAGATTGCGTACAACCTGAACATTGCAGAGACCACGGTAAAAGCCCACGTCTCGGCGATTCTTCGTAAGCTGGGGGTTCACAACCGGGTGCAGGCGATTCTGTCGGCCAGCGACGTGGATTTCAGTCAGTATCTGAAGCGGTAGGAGATCACCCTCTCAAAAGGTGATTCAGCGCACTGCGCAACTTCAACGGCTTCACAGGCTTGTTCATCAACACATGCCCCAACTCGCGGATGTGCTGCTTCAACTCGTTGGTGTAGTTGGCGGTAATCATGACCACCGGCGCCGGGCAATGGCGGCGGCCATTGATCTCGGCTACCACATCTACCCCGTTTTCGTCGTTGTCCAGGTGATAATCCGCCAGGATAAGGTCCACGGGACTCTTGGCCGGGTCCAGCTGTCGCTCAAGATCTCCAAGGGAAACCGCTGAAACCACCTGGCAGTCCCAGCCTTCCAGCAACGTCTGCATGCCCTGGCAGATGGCATGGTCGTCGTCGATCACCCAGATCCTGGCGCCACCCAGGCCGCCGTGGTTTGACACTGCGCGGTCGTCATCCGCTGTCGGCTGTTTGGGCAACAACCGCCCGACCGGCACTTTTACACTGAACACCGAGCCTTTGCCCTCTATCGAGGATACCGTCACCTCGTGGCCCAGCATGCGGGAAATCTTGTCGACGATCGCCAACCCCAGCCCAAGGCCCTTGTCCGGCTGCGAGCCAGCGGGGCGAATGCGCTTGAACTCCTGGAAAATCTCGGTCAGCTTGTCCTCCGGAATACCAGGGCCGGTGTCCCACACCTGCAGCAATACATGCTCCCGATGCCGGCGGCACCCCAGCAGAATGCGCCCAGTACCGGTATAACGAATGGCATTGGTGAGGAAGTTGCGAAGAATCCTCGCCAGTAGCTGGGAGTCGGACTCCACGATTGCCGAGGATGGCACGAAGTCCAGCGTCAGCCCCTCCGCCAGTGCCATCTGACGAAACTCACGGGCGATGTTGTTGAGCAGGTCCCGCAAGTCGAAGGCCATGATGTCCGGCTTGATCACGCCGGCATCCAGCTTGGAAATGTCCACCAGGGTGCCCAGAAGGTTTTCCACATCGTCCAAGGAGGTGCTTACCGATCGCACCAGTCCCTCGGCCTTGGGCCCGAAGGAGTGCTCCAACAAAGAACTGGTGAACAGGCGAGCTGCATTCAGTGGCTGCAGCAGATCATGGCTGACCGCCGCCAGAAATTTGGTTTTCGACAAGTTGGCGCGCTCGGCGTCCATCTTGGCGTCACGCAGTCGCGCTTCCACCGCCGCCCGCTCACTGATTTCCTGTCGCAACTGACTGTTGAGGCCGGTAAGAGCTGCGGTACGTTCTTTCACCCGCCGTTCCAGATTATCGTACGCCTGCTCCAGTGCCAGCGCGGTCTTGCGGCGGTCGGTAATGTCCCGGATCAGCACGAAGAACCCGATAACCTCCTCGTGGTCGTCCACGTTTGGTACGTAGGCGCGGAGCATGTAGCGGGTCTCTCCGGTGTCGTTGGTTTCCTCGAATTCGAAGTTAACGCTATTACCCCTGAGCACCGCCTGCATATGAGGCATGAGCCGCTGGTAAAGCTCAGGCTGGTGAATGTTCTCCAGGTGTTTACCAAGTGGAGACTCACCATTGCGGCCATACCAGGCTTCATAAACCTTGTTGCAGAACTGCACGGTCATGTTCGCGCCCACGTAGGCGATCAGTGCGGGCACATGGTCCGTCACCACGCGGATCCAGCGCTCGCTCTCTTCAAGCGCCTTGATTCGGCGAGCCATTTCACTGTTCTTGACGTCAGTAATGTCCGAGTAAAGAACAACCAGCCCACCCTCACGGGTGCTCCTTTCCGTCATCTGCACCCAACGGCTATTGGACAGCAGGAACACCGCCCCTTCTGAGGACTCATTCACATGCTCTTCGACCACCAGCCCGGAATTGATCGCCATGGCCTTCAGATCGGCGATAGAAGTGCCGGGGGGAGGAACATCCAACCGGGCATCGGCCCAGTAACTGCGGAACCGGCTGTTACATTGAATAAGGCGGTGCTGGTGATCAAAAAGCACAAAGCCATCAGCAATGCTTTCGATAGCGTCTGCCAGACGCTGGCGCGTGGTTTCAGCCTCTTCGCGGGCCCTGTTCAGGGCCTTGTTGCTGTGCTTGAGCTCATCCATGGTTTGGTTGAGCGCTTCCGTACGTTCCCGCACCTGCTCCGCCAGAACCACCGAGTGTTCAAACGCCGCATAGGGTTCGGGTTTGTGAGCCGAGCCGGATTCCACCCGAACAATAAGAGCGTCCCTTATCTTTCGGAGGCGTTCGTTCTCCGCCTCCAGCTCGGCAATCCGCTGATCCCTGCGGTTGTCGGGATCAGCCTCAGTTGTGACCGTAACCGGCATCGGGCTGACCAATCACCACCCCCGTAAACGTCTGATTGATATGCATACCGTCGAACTGCTCACCATAGGTATTGAAGCCAATAACCTTGTGATGGCGAAGGAAATCTGACACTTCATCCACCACGCCGGTGAACTCCGCCTCCAGACGACGAAGAAAGCAGTCGCAGCCGATGGTTACCAGTGGCGGGCCCACGACCCGCTCGGAGGCCTCAATTTGCGTGCGCACGCTCTCAAGAAGTGAGCCAGGCTCCATGGCGGTCATCACGATGCCGGTTTCCACCGCGCAGTAGAACGTCAGGCTCCCGTCGGCGTTCACCCGTTGTACCGAGCGCACGAAATAGTGCCCCCCGATCCGCACGCCCATCGGTCGCAGCGCAAACACCTTGCGGTCAAGCTCTTCCACCGCTACGCCCACTGCGCGGGCGTAGGCTTCCGCTGCCGGTTCCGCGTTCAACTCATAGACGGTCCGGCTCTTAGCATCTGCGTGAGTAACCACCAGTTTTTCTTCGCGGGCTTGCATGTGGTGCGTGGAAAACACACGGAAGTCCAACGGCGTATTAACCAGCATCACAGTGGCGGCCCCGGTGTGAAACCGGCCCTCAAAAAACACGTGGGTATTGGCCAGGCGCTCGTCGTCGCCCGCGGATCCGCCAAACTGTGGGATAGTGCCGAGCGCGGCATTCAGTGTCGCCAGCACAAGCTCTTCCCGGCTCGACAGCCCATCCAGCAAAGTGATGGCAAAGGTGTTGCCCTTGACCGATGCCAGGCCGGCATCACGACAGGTGGACAACAGACCATCAATGACCCCCTGGGCGTCGTGAAGGGTGAAATGCTCAAGCTCACTGATCAGGGCGCATTCAATAGAAAAGTAACGCCGGTCGAAACCAATAGCGGTGATACAGCCCCGGCCGTAACCTTCCGGTGTAATTTCCCCCGCAGACGTACAACCACTGACCCGCACGCCATCAAAGACATGTTCAAGGGCAATGCCCAGACGGCCGAGATCGTATTCAGCGGAACAGAAAAACAGGACACAGCCGAGGTGTTCATGACTGAGCTCGCTGGCAAGGTTGGTAGCGGCCAGCATCGGATCACGAACATGCGAGCTGGCTACCCGAACGGCAGGCAGCGTGGTAACGGGTTTCATGGATACGCGCTCCGAAACCGAGTGGCTTTCACTCGATTCTACGGAATCCGCAAACGGAGCCAATGCGACTTCAGTGCTTTTAATTGGCGCGCCAAAATGATCGTAAGCCATTGATTAAAAACCCTCCTGAATCAATGCCTGCTGGCGCTGCCGATTTGCGGGAAAGCAAACCGGCACTTTAGTCTTAAGTTCGAGGCCCCGGCGCCGGGAATCCTTGCCGGTGCTGGGGCTCTCTTCAAACACTCAGAACGTGATCACAGCACCCAGCGCCAGGGTGTCGAACTCTGCTGCATCCGCGCCGGTGGACTTCGTGGTCTGCTCAAACATGTTGTATTCGGCAACCAGCTTGAAGTTGCTGTTTACATCATGGAAGACCGCGACCGAGGTGTTCTCTGTTTCAAAATCCCCCTGGTCAGAGTCCGTTTCGCCGTAGGACAGCACCAGCCGATTGGCGCCAAGGGTATAGGATCCCTGAAGCAAATAGCCGTCGGCGTCCTCTTCGGAAGCCAGGGCCGCATCTGTCAGCAATACAGGCACGTCTCCCTCAGAAGTGAAGCCGGAGGCCGTCAGCGACAGCCCTGCAACCGACGCCTTAAGGCCGTAACCAAGGCCCTGGCTGTCCACTTCCGTGGTTGCGTTCTCGGAACTCTGATGGCGACCATTAACCCAGCCTGTCAACGCCAGGCCGTTCAGGTCCGCACTGTAGGTAACCTCTGCTTCGAAACGCGGCGCGGACTGTTCTGACTCCGCACCCGGTGTGGTATTGGCAGGCTCAAAAATACCAGCAGCCACCTTCAAGCCGCCCATATCCGGGGTCCGATAGGTAATCTGGGCAGAGGGATTGGGATAAGGGTAGCCAGTGCGGATATTACCAAAGGAAACGCCGGTGGCTGCCCCCGGAGAACCGAAGCCCATCAGGATTTCGTCCAGGAAGATGTTGGAGCGGGCGTAAAGACCAAAGTCCTTACCAATCAGAACCTGACCGAAAGAACCATCTACCGTGGCGTACAACTGACGCACATCGATGGCGGTATCTGTCGGTGACTGCAGGCTGTCGTTGATGGTGGACCAGAACGAAGACCGGCCACCCAGAGTCAGGTCGCCCATTTCCTTACTGAAGTTGAAACCGATCGTATTGGGCAGGAACCCCATTTTCACGTCGGAATTGCGAGTGTCGTTCAGCTTGTCGTCACGGTTAACGTAGAAGGCGTTGAAATAGCCGTCCACGGAAAAGCTGGTTCCGTCTTCGTTGTACACTTCGATTGCCGCGTTTGCGCCGGCACTGACCGACATCGCACCAACCATCGCGATGGCCAGCCCTGACTTTCGGAAATTGTTGTTGTTCATAAACTCCCCCGGTTTTTATTGAATCTGGGTGTTGAGCAGCGGGTGGTTACCCGTGTCTCAGGCGCATTCTTTCGCCTGAATTCAATGGTCGGCGAAGCAGCGGGGGTGGAAAATGCGCCAAGGGGGCAGGTTTTCTGATCTTTTAGGAGGCTATGAAAACAGAACTTTGGAACTACTACCCGTCAGATTGGGAAGCACTCCAACTCCTGCAGGCAATCATCGAGAAAGGACTCCGGATCGGCCATAACAGCCTCATCAGCCACCACGCCAAACTGGACCTGACCGGCGTAGCTGACAATGCTGACGCCAAGCCCGATATCCCCGGCCTGGGGTACCCAGAACATCTGTTCTAGAATACGGCAGCCGGCCAGGTAGCGTTGCTCACGAGTACCGGGAACATTGGACACCACCGCACTGGCCTTGCGGTAGAACAGATCCGCCACAGGTTGACGCCAGGCTTCGGGAATCAGCGGTGCGCTGCCTGTCAGCGCCCAGGACAGGCCGGGCTGCCAACTTTTCTTGAGCTTGCGGGTTTCATGCTTGATGCGGAACAGCCGCTCCAGGGAACTTTCACCGTCCACCGGCAACGGCACGAACACGGTCCCGAAATAGTTACCCAGAGTACCGGGCTCCGGCTTTACCCCTTCCGGCAGGCGGTTGCGGATATCCACTGGCACCGCCGCGTGAAGCACCGCCTCATCCATATCGGTATCGTCGGCGACAAGCCGATTGCGGACTGCAGACGCCACGCAACTGAGTAACACATCGTTGATGGTAACGCTGGTAAGCGTGGCAATCCGGCGAAAACGTTCAAGCGCCACGGGCTGCGACCAGCGGCACTGGCGACGTCCCAATAGCGACCGCTTAAGGGAGGAGTCCGTATCTTCCGGCTCTACCAGGAACTGGCTGAGCTCATTGACCAGCTTGACACTTTTCCAGGTCGCCCGCTCCAGGGCATTGCGACCGGCGGTGCCACCGTTGCGGGGAATATCGCCCCCCGGACCCGCCTCTTCCCGCGGCCACTCACTAGCCGTCAGCTCACGCAGCCAGGCATTGGCGGCTCTTCCCCAACGCCCCATGTCCGCCTGTTCCGCCGCGCCGTAAAGCACCGGCGCCTGTTGCGGTGACGGCGGGCACAACCGGTCAAATATGCCCTGCAGGGAGAGCCCGTCGGCGTAGCAGTGGTGCATGCGCAAAAGGAGTACGGCGCCGCCCTCGGCATCGGGAAGCAGCCAGAATTTCCAGAGCGGACGGTACGTGGGCAATGGCTGGTTCAACCGGGCTGACACCCAGTCCTGCAAGGCCTGCCGGTCCAGCTCGCCGCCGACCACCTGCAGGTGATGATGGAGCGAAAATACCGGGTCCTTTTCCCACCACCAGCCAGGGGCGCGGCGAACCGGCATATAGCGAAAACGCTCCCAGGCAAGCCAGTAAATACGCAGGAATTCCAGCAACCGGGCTTCCGTGAGCCCTTCCACCCGCAACATAACGGTAATCGTCATGGGGTTTTCGGGCCGCTCAAGAGCCAGCCAGGCCGAGTCCACAGGCAACAGCAGATGCGATTCCTTTTGACTCAAACCTGTCTGTCCCCGGATAAATGCTGCAAGAAATGGAAAGTTGACCCCGCATTGTGCCAGACAAGCCCTGAAGGCTCCATAAGGCTGTCGGCGTCACGTAGTTACAAAAAGTTACACGGAAGTAACCTTTCACCCCTATACTGGGAATAAGGCTTGATGAAATGGCTATTAGGCACTACACGTGCCTTTACGCACTGTTCGCCAAACGTCTATTGGCCCTGGCTGAGCGTAAAAACAGTAATCAGTGCCAATACCTGCGGTGGCAGAAATCGGTACAACTGAATGTACCAGCGCCCATAAAGACCAATAAAAGGCAGGCATCAGGTGCTGAAGGAGAGCAGTCATGAAAGCGAGCCATGTACGAAAACTGATAAAACCGATCGATAGCGCTTACTCGGAGATGTTCTCAGGGCGAGTCTTCCGCGTCGGCACAGGCGCCGTTTCCGTCCGCAATCACAGCGGCAAGGCCGAACAGACCGTTATTGGCGTCCACGGTTTTCTGGAAAATCACTGCTACTTCACCCAGGCCTACGAAGCACCAACCACCGAACTGATCCTGCTGACCTGCAGCAACTATCACATTCCCGTAAACGGCGTAACGCCCGAAGCACCGGACTGGGAAGTGCCTATCAAACACCTCGACGGCACTATCGAGTACGACGCCTGTATTCTCAACCAGGCCCTGGCGAACCTGCCCAGCACCGACAACATCCGCGTACATGGCCATTCTCGCGGCGGCGCCGTCATCCTTGAGGCCATCAATCAATGGCCGGAACTGTATGAAAACGTGGAATTGGTGCTGGAAGCACCCGTTCTGCCCCAGGGACGTCTTTCTGCCCTGGTAACGGCGGTACTGGAGCCGGTGAGCCATGGCATGTGGCCCTGGCTGATTCGCCTGATAAACAGCGCTCCCTCATCCGCCTATGGTCAAACCTTCTTCGGCAAAATGAACCCACGCAAGAAGCAGCTGCTGGGCAAACTGTTTTCCGCCACCAAGGACCACCTGACCATTGTTCGCAACATAGAGAACCTGATGGCCTGGATGGAGAGGACAGACACCAGCGTGTACAACAAGGTTCGTTACGGCACCTTCCTGATACCGGCTGTGGACCGAATACTGGACCGACAGGCCATGTTGGCCAGTGCACGCCAAAGCCCGACCACCATGCGGATTGTCGAAACCGAGGCTCCCAGCCACTTTATTACACTCGACAGCAAGGAATGGGTGCCGGGATTTGAGAGCCTGCCGGCGACGGCCCAGGGTTAGCACAGCTGCACTCGAGCCCCGGCTCCGCTAAACTGGCGCGTTTCTGTTGCAGGTCCAGTGGAGCCACACACCCATGTATCGTGAGCGCCTAGTCGCTACCCCAACCCATTCCGACAGCGCCCGCCGGTTGCAGCTACTGCTACTGGACTACCACGACTTCCGCCAGTACAAAGCCACCCACTCCCTGCTGGAACACACCTTCCGGATAGCGGACTGGCAGGCGGAGCGCCTGAAGGCCACCCACGCGGACCTCTACCAACACCCCGGCTACCACACCGGCCTGGAATTCCTGCTGACGGACCTCTACGCCCCCGCCGGCATGACCCAACGCGACGACAACATCGACCGCGTATTCCCGAAGATGGTGAAGTGGCTCCCGGACAACCTGCTGGACACCTTCGCCGGGCTGGTGGAGCTGAACCTGATTACCCAACGGCTGGACCTGGAGCTGGCCGAACTCTGCCATTCAAGCGGCCTTTCTCCCAGCGAACTTTCCAGCGACGCCTACTGCCAGATCTTTCGCAGCAGCCAGCAACTGGAACAACGGGAACGGCAGATTACCCTGGTGGCTGAGGTGGGGCACCAGCTCGACCGCTATGTCCGCAACCGCACCCTTGGCTGGCTGCTTTCAATGAGCCGGGCACCGGCCGAGATGGCGGGCCTCAGCGATCTGCACAGTTTCCTGCACCGGGGCTATTCCGCGTTCCGTAAAATGGACAATGTAGAACTACTGATTGACCGGCTGGTCACGCGAGAGAAGCGGGTCATGAAGAACATCCTGGACGGCCACCCGAAACCATTTGAGCTACCGAGTGACCTTTAACGAAATAGGGGGAACTCAGGCCTTCAGAATCTGATCAAGCTGGGAGTGGATTTCCTGCTCAATACGCGATTTGAACGGCCGCAGCATCATGCCCAGTTCCAGGTGAACATGGAAATTGCTATCGGTGATTTCCAACTGGCCTTTCACGCCGCTGCGTTTGAACTTGAGATGATCCCCTTCCCACTGATAGTTCACATCAAACTGCTTTGACAGATCCTCAGCCAGGGTTTCCGCCGCCTGGCGGGCGTGCTCTTTGTCGAGGGAATGAGTGCGGCGTACATCAATTGTTGACATGAAACGGATATCTCCAGGATTTCGGGCGCTATTTATAGTGTAAGGCGGCATTAAACTTGTAGCCACCCCCGCAAGCGTTAGAATACGGGGTTCAGATTCTGACAGGACATGCCCATGAGCGAGCAACAACCGTCTACCGACCAGCCGCAGGCGGAAACACCGAAAGACGACGTTACCCATTTTGGCTTTCGCAACGTGCCGAAAAGCCAGAAAGCGGGTCAGGTCGCTGACGTGTTCCATTCCGTGGCCGGCAAGTACGACCTGATGAACGACCTCATGTCCATGGGAATCCACCGCCTCTGGAAGCGTTTTACCATTGAGCTTTCCGGCGTCCGCAAGGGGCACCAGGTGTTGGATATTGCCGGGGGTACCGGCGACCTGACCATGAAGTTCTCGGACCTGGTCGGCCCAACCGGCAAGGTTGTGCTGGCCGACATCAATGCGTCCATGCTTCAGGTTGGCCGGGGCCGGCTGATGGACCGAGGCTACGCCGGCAACATCGAATACGTGCAGGCGGATGCCGAACACCTCCCCTTCCCGGACAACAGCTTCAACGCTGTGAGCATTGCCTTTGGCCTGCGCAACGTTACCGACAAGGACCAGGCCCTGCGGGACATGACCCGGGTGCTGAAACCTGGTGGCAAGGTAATGGTACTGGAGTTTTCCAAACCCAAGAATCCGCTGCTCAGCAAAGCCTATGACGTGTATTCATTCAACGCGCTGCCGCTGATGGGCCAGTTGATTGCCGGCGATTCCAACAGCTATCAATACCTGGCCGAGTCCATCCGCATGCATCCGGACCAGGATACGCTCAAGGCGATGATGGAAGAGGCCGGCCTGGTGAATTGCAAGTACTACAACATGACCGGTGGCGTGGTCGCCCTGCATGTGGGAATCAAGCCCTGATGTTTCCCGGCCCAACCCTGCTGTCTGCCGCCACCTCTATCATTGAGAGCGCGCTCAACCGAGCGCTGGCGCTGGACCCCGCTGGCAAGCAGGCGCTGATGTCAGCGCTCACGGGGCCGGTACAGTTTTCGCTGGATGGGCTCGGCCTCACGCTGACGCTGCAACAGGCGGGAGATCGCATTCAGGTTGCCAGCCAGCCCTCGGAAGCTCCCGCTTTGATCCTGTCCGGCCGCCCCATGGCGTTCGCCGCCCTGGCCACCGGCGATGACGGAGTTTTCAGCGAAGGCCGCATTCACGTGACTGGCGATACCGCCCTGGCGCATCAGTTCCAGCGCGCCATCGACCAACTCGACCCCGACTGGGAAGCTGCCATGGCCGGGTATATTGGTGATGTGCCGGCGCATTTTATCGGCCAGCGCGTTCGCGGGGCTGTTCGCTGGAGCCGACAGGCGTTTGCGTCCCTGAACGCCAATGTTGAAGAATATATTCATGAAGAAAGCCGAAGCCTGCCCGGGCGCCGGGAGCTGGAAGCCACGTTTACCGATATCGACCGGCTGAACCTGCAGACCGAACGCCTGGAAGCCAGGGTCACGCGGCTGGAGCATCCCAGACAACAAGACCAAACGGAGACGCCGTGACGCGCCTGCAACGCCTGTTCCGCATTGCCTGGGTCTTCTGCCGCTACCGGCTGGACACCTTTCTACCGCTGGCGGAACTGCCTGTCCCCCTGAAAGTGTTCTTCCTGCTGGCCCCCTGGCACCTGTTTCCGAAACCCAAGCTGGACCGGGGGGACCGCCTACGCCTCGCGTTTGAAGAGCTGGGGCCGGTATTCGTCAAATTCGGCCAGATCCTGTCGACGCGACGGGACTTGCTACCCGACGACATGGCGCTTTCCCTCAAAAACCTGCAGGACCGGGTACCGCCTTTTCCCGGCGACGTCGCCCAGGGCATTATCGAAAAATCCCTCGGTGCGCCGGTGTCGGAACTGTTTGCGGAGTTTTCCCGCGAGCCCATGGCCTCTGCCTCCGTCGCCCAGGTGCATGCCGCCAGGCTTCTCGACGGCCGGGAAGTCGTGGTCAAGGTCATCCGCCCCGACATTGAACGGGTCATCCGCCAGGATCTGGCTCTGATGTACATGATGGCCGGTCTGCTGGAACGCTACTGGTCCGAAGGCCGTCGGCTGCACCCGGTGGAAGTGGTGGCGGACTACGATTCCACCATCCATGACGAACTCGACCAGCAACGCGAAGCCGCCAACGCCAGTCAGCTGCGCCGTAATTTCGAGAACTCATCGCTGATTTATATCCCCTCCATCGACTGGGACTACACACGCAAGTCCGTTCTGGTCATGGAGCGCATCCACGGCATCCCCATTGCCGACGTTCCGGCGCTTCGTGAAGCCGGTGTCAATCTGAAAGTACTGGCAGAGAAAGGGGTGGAGATCTTCTTCACCCAGGTCTTCCGGGACAGCTTCTTTCACGCCGACATGCACCCCGGCAATATTTTCGTGGATGTCAGCAACCCGGCCGACCCCAAGTACATTGCCATCGATTTCGGCATCGTTGGCACTCTTGCACCGGATGACCAAAGCTATCTTGCCCGCAATTTGCTGGCGTTTTTTCGCCGCGATTACCGCCAGGTCGCCGAGTTGCATATCCAGTCCGGCTGGGTGCCACCGGACACCCGGGTCAACGAATTCGAGGCCGCTATCCGCACCGTTTGCGAGCCGATTTTCGAGAAGCCACTGAAAGACATCTCCTTTGGCCACTTCCTGCTACGGCTGTTCCAGACGGCGCGGCGCTTCAACATGGAAGTGCAACCGCAACTGGTACTGCTGCAGAAAACCCTGCTGAATGTGGAAGGTCTGGGGCGCCAGCTTTACCCGGATCTGGACCTGTGGAGCACCGCCCAACCCTTCCTGGAAGCCTGGATGCGCAAACGCATCGGCCCGTCCGGCCTGATCAAATCCCTGCAGTCCCATTTGCCCGCCTGGCTGGAGCAGTCGCCGGAAATGCCACAGCTGGTACACGACGCGCTGGTGCAGTTACGCAACACGGGCTCCAACGACCACCCCAGTCGCGCTACACTGGAACTTATTCGTGAAAACCGGGCCCGGGCCGACCGGCGCTGGCGACGGGGGCTGGCCGCTGCAGCCCTGGCGGGGGTGGCCTGGCTGAGCCTCGACCACGACCTTGCCACCCTCGCACAGACCATGCCCGTTCATGGTTGGGCTTTACTGGCCGTGGCGGCCTGGCTGGTTGTAGGCCATGAACGGAAAAACTGACGGAAGTCATCTAAATGCAAGATTCAAACGCTAGAGTCGGGACGCCTGACTGGTTAGAGGAAATCCGCTGGAATGCGGATGGGCTGGTACCTGCCATTGCCCAGGACGCCGCTACCGGCGACATCCTGATGATGGCCTGGATGAACGCAGAGTCGCTCCGGCTGACCGCTGAAGAAGGCCAGGCCGTATATTGGTCCCGTTCCCGCGGCAAATTGTGGCGCAAAGGGGAAACCTCCGGGCACCAACAGGTGATCTCGGAAATCCGGCTGGACTGCGATGAAGACGTGATTCTTCTGAAGGTTGAACAGAAAGGCGGAATCGCCTGCCACACCGGGCGACGAAGCTGCTTCTATCGCAAACTGGAAGGCGGGCAATGGACGAGCGTGGATCCGGTTCTGCGGGATCCCGGCGCTATTTACGGTGACAAACAGGGAGGTAGCAACCATGAGTGACATTCTTGAGCAATTGGCCCAGGTGCTGGAAGCCCGCAAGGAGGCCGATCCGGAAACCTCCTATGTCGCCAGTCTGCACCAGAAGGGGCTCAACAAGATCCTGGAAAAGGTAGGGGAAGAGTGCACCGAGACGTTGTTGGCCGCCAAGGACGCGGAGCACTCCGGTGAAACCCGGGACGTGGTTTATGAAACCGCCGACCTCTGGTTTCACAGCATGGTGATGCTGTCCCGGCTTGGCCTTGGCCCCAAGGACGTCATCGACGAGCTCGCCAGCCGATTTGACCTGTCTGGCCTTGAAGAAAAAGCCTCCCGGGATCAGTGATCCGGGCAACCCTGAAGAGGGTTTCCGGAAGCCCCCCGAAGTGGCGTACAATCAACCGTAACAGAAACCTTAAGACGAGGGTCCCGGCATGGGCATCAGTATCTGGCAACTCCTAATCGTACTTGGCATTGTTATCCTGTTGTTCGGAACCAAAAAGCTCCGCAACATCGGCGGGGATCTCGGCGGTGCCATTCGTGGGTTCAAAAAATCCATGAACGAAGACGACAAGAAGGACGATGACCCGGACGCCATTGCAGACGATGCCGACGCGAAAGCTCATGAAGCCCGCGCCGAAGAAAAGCCACGGGACAAGTCCCACAGCTGAGACGGGCTGAATGTTTGATATCGGCTTTGTCGAGCTGCTGATCTGCGGCGTCATTGCGTTACTGGTTCTCGGCCCCGAACGGCTGCCTACAGCGGCCCGGGCAGCCGGGCGCTGGATTGGTGGTGCCCGCCGCATGGTGAGCCAGTTCTCCTCGGAACTCGACCGTCAGCTCAAGGCGGAAGAGCTTCGCGAAGAACTGCGCAAAGCCGGCGACGTCGGCCTGGAAGATGTCCAGAAGTCGGTGCGCGGCGCCCTGGACGAGGCCAAGAAATACGAACACATGGTTCTGTCCGACGACGATAAGCCCAAACACCGGCCCGCACCTGCGACCCGTCGGATTGCCGAACCCGAAGAGCCCGTAATGGACCCTGAGGAAGACCCTACCTCAGCCAACGGTTCCGGACATGCCTCTCTGGCCCCTGATGATCCGCCACGAGAGGATGACAGCACGCACGACCATTCGGCCGATGGCACCCCGAAACAACAGGAAAGCACGCCGGATAACCGTTCATGACCACCCAGCCCGACGGCAAAAACGCCCAACGTCCCGAAGATGCACAGCCGGAAATGCCACTGATCGAGCATTTGCTGGAGCTGCGCAACCGCCTGCTGAAAATGGTGTTGGCGGTGATCATCTGTTTTGCCGCCATCTACCCGTTTGCCAATGAACTCTACCTGCTGATATCGCAACCCTTGCGGGACCTGCTGCCAGTCGGCCAGACCATGATCGCAACGGACATCACCTCGCCGTTCTTCGCGCCATTGAAACTGGCCCTGGTGCTAGCCGTGTTCGTGGCCATTCCGGTGATCCTCTACCAGCTCTGGAGTTTTATTGCGCCGGGCCTGTATGCCCATGAGAAGAAACTGGCGTTCCCCTTACTGTTTACGTCGGTCGTCCTGTTTTATCTGGGGGCGGCCTTTGCCTATTACGTGGTGTTCCCGCTGGTGTTCGGATTCTTCACCGCCATCGGCCCGGAAGGCATTGTTGAGTTGCCGGATATCAGCAGCTACCTCAATTTCGTACTGAAGATGTTCTTCGCTTTCGGGGTTGCCTTCGAAATTCCCATCGCCACCATACTGCTGATTCTCACTGGCGCCACCACGCCCGAAGACCTCGCTGCGAAGCGCCCGTACATCGTGGTGGGCTGCTTCGTAATCGGCATGTTGCTGACCCCACCGGACATCATCTCCCAGACCCTGCTGGCGGTGCCCATGTGGCTGTTGTTTGAACTCGGCATTCTGTTTGGTCGGCTCGCCAGGCGCGAGGTGGAAGCCCCTGATGCAACGGACGCCTCCAACGAATGAACCTGGCGCTACTGTTTCAGGATGATTTCGTGGCAACGGACACAGCCGTGCTCACGGGCCGCCGGCTGGCACACCTGCATTCAGTGCTGAAGGTTGCGGAAGGCGACCTGGTACCTGTGGGTCTGGTGGACGGCGATATTGGCACGGGTCGCGTGGTCAGGCTTAACGATACCGAGGCCGTACTCCAGGTGGAATTAACCACACCACCGCCAGCCCCACTGCCCTTGACGCTGATCCTGGCCATGCCACGGCCAAAGATGTTCCGCCGTGTACTGCAGACCTGCGCAACCCTTGGCGTCAAGGATATCTGGCTGATCAATGCCTACAAGGTGGAGAAAAGCTTCTGGCAAACGCCGTGGCTGTCGGACGACAATCTGCGGGAAAACATGGTACTCGGCCTGGAGCAGGCGCGGGACACCCACCTGCCCCGGCTGCACGTCCGCAAGCTGTTCAAGCCGTTCGTGGAAGATGAATTGCCGGCCCTGCTGAGAAATACCCGTGCTCTGGTGGCCCACCCCGGCACCAGCACGCCCTGCCCGGCACACATCAACGAACCCGCCACCCTGTGCGTTGGCCCGGAAGGCGGGTTCATACCGTATGAAGTCGACAAGCTGACCGAGGCGGGCTGCGAAGCGGTACACCTTGGCAACCGTATCCTCCGGGTGGAGACCGCCGTACCTGTGCTGGTCAGCCGCCTGTTCGACGCCTGCGTTTAGCTCAGGCCGAACGCGCCTTCCAGAGTTTTGTCAGTGGTGTGATCACCGCTACCAGCAAAGCCCCCGCTACAACGCCGAAAAGGCCGTCCGCAAGCACCGGAATAACGGCCTGGGCGACACCACCAAAACCTTCGACAAAGTGATGAATGGCCTCATACACCGGTGGCAGCCCATGGGTGAGAATGCCGCCACCCACCAGGAACATGGCAATGGTGCCCAGCACTGACAAGGCTTTCATCATCCAGGGAGCAAACCAGAGGATGCCTTCCCCAACCCGCTTGGCGAATGGGCTTTCTTTCTGGCTGAGGTACAAACCGCCATCGTCCAGTTTCACAATGCCGGCCACCAGGCCATAGACACCGATAGTGATCATTATGGCGACGACCGTCAGCACCATGAACTGCATTCCAATGCCCTGACTACTGACCGTTCCCAGGGTGATCGCTATGATTTCAGCCGACAGGATAAAGTCCGTGCGGATCGCCCCTTTGATCTTGTCTTGCTCAACCGCTTTCAGATCGGCGTCGGGATTTTTCAGGGCGTTGCGGAGTTCTTCCTTGTGCTGTTCATCTTCCTGCTTGTGAAGGAACCGGTGAGCGATTTTTTCAAACCCCTCAAAGCAGAGAAAGGCGCCACCCAGCATCAGCAGGGGAATCACCAACCAGGGCACGAAGAAGCTGATGGCGAGAGCGCCCGGAACCAGGATGGCCTTGTTGAGCATCGAGCCCTTCGCCACCGCCCAGACCACCGGCAGTTCCCGCGCAGGTTTCACACCGGTCACCTGTTGGGCATTAAGCGCAAGGTCATCCCCCAGCACGCCGGCGGTTTTCTTGGTGGCCGCCTTGGTCATCAACGCCACATCGTCCAGAACCGTGGCGATGTCATCAATCAATACGAGGAGACTGCTGGCAGCCATAACGAATTCCTTTTGGTTCAACGATGTTTATAGTGCGCCCTGCAAACCATACTCAGGCATCCAGCCCCATAGCCTCGGCGGCAATACGATTCTTGATCGGCCCAAGCTGGTTCAGCCAGCGCATGCCGGTGTTGCGCAGCCAACGCAGGGTCAACTCATCTCGGCCAAACAGTTGCTTGAAACCTTCCATGGCCGCCATCATCGCGAGGTTCTCACCCTTGCGACGGCGCTGGTAGCGAGCCAGAACAAGCTCGTTGTCTGGATCAATGCCTTTGCTCCGGGCACTGGCAAGTTCATCCAGCAACGCACGAACATCCCCATAACCCAGATTCGCCCCCTGGCCGGCCAGGGGATGAATGGTATGGGCAGCATCTCCCACCAGCGCAAAGCCAGGGGCGATGTATTCCTTGGCATGGCGTTGACGCAAAGGAAACGCGTAGCGACGCGAGACCAGATCCACTGCGCCCAGTTCACGCTCTATCGCCCGTTCCAGTTCCGCTTTGAAGGCGTGGTCATCCAGCCCCATCAGACGCCGTGCCTCTTCAGTATCCTGTGACCATACAATAGAACAAAAATGCTCATCGCCGGACTCTGACAACAATGGCAGGAACGCCAGAGGTCCTGTGGGCGAGAACCGTTGCCAGGCGGTATAGCGGTGGCTCTGGGCCGTTCGAACGGTGCATACGATGGCCTGCTGGCCGTAATCCCACTCGCGGGTCGGTAGCCCCACCCACTGGCGCAATCGGGAGTGGGCACCGTCCGCCGCCACTACAAGCCTGGCGCCGAAGGTCTGGCCGTCTTCCAGGCGGATGCCTCGCGTGTGCCCGTCCTGCCACCAGCCACTCACCCTGACCCCGTCAATCAGGGTCACAGCGCTGTCAGCCAGGGCATCAAACAGTGCCTGCACAATTCGACGGTTCTCAATGATCGTACCCAGCGCCGGGGCGCGGAGCTCTGCCGCCTCGAACTGGATGCGGCCGGTGCCATCGCCGTCCCACACCGTCATTGTCTGGTAGGAACAGTGGCGACCAGCGGTTATGTCCGGCCATACCCCCAACTGTTCCAGCAGCCGCTGGCTGGCGACCGAAATGGCGCTCACGCGGGGGTCGAAATCTTCCACAGATAGCGCTTCTTCGAGGCCCTGCATCAAGGCCTTTCGGTCGGCACCTTCCACCAGCCCGACATTCCAGCCCTGCCGAGACAAACCCAGCGCCAGGGCCGAGCCCACCATGCCGCCGCCAACCACCAGGATATCGAATTGCGGTTGCTCACTCATGGTCATTGCGTTCCGAGAAAACGTTGTCAGGAGTACGAAGCTCGGCCCGGCGCCCACCCAGGCCCATAGCCTGGCGGGCAAACCAGCGCTTGGCGCCGGGTAGCAGATCCAGCCCCATCAGGCCGGCGTCGCGGGCGGTGGCCACCAGGGGTAGATGATTACCGAAAAGCTGGATCAGTGAGTCGGAAAACCGTACGGTTTGTTGCCAGTCCCGGCGATGACGAGCCTGATAAGCGTTAAGCACGCCCAGGCTGCCCAGGGGTTGCTGCTGCTCGACGGCCACACGGAACTGTTCCACCAGCGCCATCAGGCCTCTCAACGCCAGGTTGAAGCCCTGACCGGCAACCGGATGAAGGGTGTGCGCCGCATTGCCTACCAACACCACACCAGGCCGAACCGCCTCATCCACGGTTTTCAGGGTCAGCGGGTAGTGGCTGCATTCACCGATGCGGGTAAAACGCCCCAGGCGCCAGCCAAAACGATGCTGCAGTCGCTGGCACTTATCGTCATCGCCCAATGACAGCAGTTCATCAAGAGCCTTACTACTCAACGTCCATACCAGGGCGGCGTTTGTGCCGGCGCGCGCTGGCGAGCCGTGAGGCAACAACGCCATGGGGCCAGCATCGGTGAAACGTTCAAACGCGGTAAACTCATGACTATGGGAGGTGGAGACATTGGCGATCAGGGCATGCTGATCATACGCCTGTTCATTGACCCGGAAGCCCAGTGTTTCACGCAGGCCGGAACGGCCGCCGTCAGCCACCAACAGACACTGCGCGGTCAGTTCCCGATTTCCCGTGTCGGCGCCCAGGGTAACGCGAACACCCTCCGATAGCGGCTGCATGGCTGTCACTTCCGCCGGTGCTTCCCAGACCACATGCGTCTGCAGCAGTTCCCGCATCAGGCACAGCCCCATCCAGCGGTTGTCCGCGACATAGCCCAGAGCCTCCTGTTGGTGCTCGGCGGCGTTCAGGCGCGTGGCCCCGAAATGCCCACGATCCGATACATGAATATGGCGAATGGGCGTGGCATGCTCGGAAAGCTGTTGCCACAGGCCCAGTTCTTCAAAGATCAATCTTGAGCCCCAGGCCAGCGCTGTGGAGCGGGCATCGTAGCTGGGCTGGTAACTGTCAGGCAGGGCCTCCGGAGACAACGGAAACGCCTCTACCACGGTCACCCGCAATTGCGGCAAGGTTCTCGCCAGCGCCAATGCCAGGGTGGCTCCTGCCAGCCCACCACCGGCGATGATGATATCGGTATCGTGCTGGTTCACGGTCAGTCGGCCATCAGCGCTTCAATCTCGGGAATGGTCTTGGGGACCGCCTCGGTGAGTACCCGACAGCCCTCTTTCGTCACCACCACGTCATCCTCGATGCGAATGCCGATACCACGCCATTTCGCATCCACGCTGGTGTTGTCCGGCGCCACATATAGCCCGGGCTCCACGGTCAGTGCCATGCCCGGCTCCAGTTCGCGCCACGCATCGCCCACCTTGTAGTCCCCGACATCATGCACATCCAGGCCAAGCCAATGGCCGGTACGGTGCATGAAGAACGGCTTGAACGCCTGTTCCTCGATGGCCTGCTCTACCGTCGTATCCTTGAGCAGGCCAAGATCGATCAAGCCCTGGGTAAGTACTTTCAGTGCGGCCTGGTGGGGATGGTCCCAGTGATTCCCGGGACGAACTTCCTCAATGGCCGCGTACTGGGCCGCCAGCACCACTTCATACAGGGCCCGCTGCTCATCGCTGAACCTTCCGCTGACCGGGAAGGTACGGGTAATATCGGAGGCATAGCATTCCAGTTCACAGCCTGCATCGATAAGCACCAGGTCGCCATCGTTCAACGGGGCGCTGTTTTCAATGTAGTGGAGGATACAGGCGTTCTGGCCGCCCCCCACAATCGACGGATAGGCCGTGGAGCGGGCACCGTTTTCCATAAACGTGTGGATCAGTTCGGCTTCCAGGGCATATTCAAAGACCCCTTTGCCGGCCCTCTTCATCGCCCGCTTGTGGGCCTCACAACTGATCTCGCCGGCCCTTGCCATCACCTTGATTTCCGCCGCGCTCTTGTACAGGCGCAGGTCGTGGAGCAAGTGTTCCAAGGCTACGAACTCGCCGGGCGGATGGGCCCCCGAACGCACCTTGCTGCGGATCAGTTTGACCCAGTCCATCACCTTGGCATCAAAATTATGATCTTTGCCCAGTGGGTAATACACCCGGCTGCGACCTTCGATCATGCCGGGCAGGATGTCGTCAATATCGGCAATGGGAAAGGCATCGTCCAGGCCGAAGGTCTCGATGGCACCCTCGGGGCCTGCCAGGAAGCCATCCCAAAGCTCCTTTTCCGGGTTTCGTTCCTTACAGAAAAGTACGGACTCTCCATGCTCCCGGCCGGGAATCAGAACCAGGACCGCTTCCGGCTCACCAAACCCCGTCAGGTAATGGAAGTCACTGTCCTGGCGAAACGGATGCAGGACATCCCGGTTGCGCACCCGTTCAGGGGCGGCTGGCAGTATGGCAATGCTATCCGGCGCCATTCTTTCCATCAGCCGGTGCCGGCGATCGTTGAATTCCTTGACGGGTATCAGTGAAGCCATGAAGTCTCCCAAGGGTATCAGCGTTGTTCAGTGCAAAGTCGGGGTATTGGGTGACGGCTTTTCCGGCGGATTGAACTCAGTAAACACCGCTAGCGCCCCCAGCCGTACATATTCGACGATTTCCATCAATTGTTGTTCGCTTTCATCGTCCGGCTCGTCATCATCGGCCACCTGACTGATCGCCACCAGATCTTCAATGAGTTCGCGAATCTCATCCGGCGCCTCACCCAGTGCCTGACCAGCGGACAGCGCCATGCCCTCCAGGAAACCACGCACCCAGGAGGTGAGCGCTTCCAGTCGCTGTTCGATGGCGTAATCATCGTCCGGCAGCAAGGGCTGAAAACTCATATCGGTAGCCTTCAACAGCTCAAGCGTCTGGCTATAGGCCGAGGCCATAAATTCCCGCAGTTCGTCCGATTCGTCGGTCGCAGCCTGGGGCAGGCCCATGTGCTCACACACCATGGCCAGCCATTCTTCTTCATTGATACGAGCGCCGGCAGCGAGCCGGCCACAAAGCACGCCATGGAGCTCTGATGGATGACTGAAAGCCTTGTGAGCGGTGAACATATTCGCCCAGCGCTCAAAGGCGACGGCGCGGGCGTTGGAGGTGTCGGTTTCGGACATGAAACGGGACGGTCCTGTATGAATGAGTGAAGGCCCTATCCTAGCATTCAGGCGCATTTAAGACACTTGCCCTCTTGATTCCGGACCGGGAAAGAGTAAATTATGTTATAACATATCAATTTCAAGGAGAGCCGCCTGCCATGTCCGCTAAACGCTTACCCCCCAACCGTCCACGCTCGCTGCATACACTTGGATGTATGGTCGCCGCCTGCAGCCTGGCACCGATGGCGCTGGCCGCCGACAATCCCGGCGCCCACGAGCACGGCCATGCCCGATTGCAGATGGCGGTGGAAGAAAACCGTATTGACCTGATGCTCAATTCCCCGGCCTACAACCTCGCCGGGTTCGAGCATGGCGCCCGCACAGAGGCGGAAAAAAGCCGGTTGGCGGACATTACCCGCTGGCTGGAAACCACGCCGCTGGTCAACACCGCAGCGGCCGACTGCCGCGTGACGGCCGCAGCCGTGGAACTCGGCGGGGAAGACGAAAACCATGGTGGGGAGACTCATCACGGCCACGACGAGCACGATCATCACGAGGCCGAACATCACGACGAAGGACATCATGACGAAGAACATCATGGGGAAGCCACTCATCGGGAATACGACGTATCCCAGCAACTGGAATGCAACCGCATCGACGCCGATCAGGAATTTACATCGGCACTGATGGAGAGGTTCGAGGGCATGGAGGAGCTCACCGTCGAATGGGTCAGCCCCTCTGGCCAGGGTAGTGCCCGGCTGACACCCTCAAACCGGGCATTTACTGCCAACAACTGACCTATGAACGCCCTGCAGAGACATTACTCCTCGTAGGGTGAGACGTTCTCCGCCACGATGGAGTAGGAGGACGAAGCAATGTCGTTCTCGGTCTTCTCGATCTTCAGGGTGCCCTCAATCCACACCGGATCGTAGAGTGCTTCCAGCTTGAAGCCCTTCTTGTACTTCACATGGATGATCTGGTTTGGAGGAGGTGGCGGCACGTGTATGCAGGCGCCATAGTATGGCACCAGGAAAAACTCCAGAATGCGCATATCCTGTGTGGTTTTCAGCGGCACGACGAAACCCGGAATCCGGCCCGACCGGCCATCCATTTCAGGCACCACGCGGCCTGTCATGATCTCGTCCGGCAATGTGGCAGGGCCGTCACCCTCGTGGGAGACTTCTGGCATATTCTCGAGTAGGTTGAGATCCTCCTCTGGCATCAATTCCAGCCAGTCGATCTCTTGCGAGGCGTCTTTTGCGCTAACGGCGGTTGAAAGACTGAAGGCCGCGACCAGCGCCACCATACACAGGGTGGCGAACAGAGAGCGTTGCCGCGAGCGGGATTCCAGAGGTTCTGACATAAAACTGACGTCTCCTGTAACGATTCAGGGATCATACACCGGATGACCAATGCCTGACATGACCGGCAAGACAGACTTGCACAAAGATAGTTCCGTAACCTCAGAGAGTTCCGTAACCCCACGGCAAACCCTCCGCATCAGCGAACTCACTTTTCGCTGGGACCGGACCCAGCCGGGCATCCGCTATCCTGACGTAACACTGAACAGCGGTGAACACCTTTTCCTGCGAGGCCCCAGCGGTAGCGGTAAGAGCACACTCCTGAGCCTGATGGGAGGCCTGATCGTGCCGGACACCGGTCGCCTGGAATTACTGGGCACAGACCTGGCAGGCCTGACCAGCGGCCAACGCGACCGATTCAGGGCCGACCACATGGGCGTTATCTTCCAGCAGTTCAACCTGGTGCCCTACCTGAGCACGCTGGACAACGTCACACTGCCCTGCAAGCTTTCACGGAAACGCCGAGCGCGGGCCTTGTCTTCGCCGGAGGCAGAAGCGAAATCCCTGCTGACTGCCCTGGGCATCCCCCAGAGCCATTGGCACCGGCGTGTTACCACCCTCAGCGTCGGGCAACAACAGCGAGTAGCCGCCGCCCGGGCACTGACCGGCGCCCCGGAACTGATCCTCGCCGACGAGCCCACCTCGGCCCTGGACAGCGACAACCGGGACCGCTTTATCGAGTTGTTGCTGGGGCTGGCGGCGGAAAAACACTCATCCGTTGTCTTTGTCAGTCACGACAAGAGCCTGGCCCAACGCTTTAACCACCAACTGGCCCTGGAGGTGACCCCATGAACCTGCGGCTGGCACTGTCTCTGGCCATGGCAAGCCTCTGGTATCGGCGCAGGGTACTGGCGCTGGTAACCCTGACCCTGACGCTCAGCATCACCCTGCTTCTGGGCATTCAGTACCTTCGCACCGAAGTGAAGCAGTCCTTTACCAGCACCATCTCCGGCACCGACCTGATCGTGGGCGCTCGCAGCGGTCAGCTGAACCTGCTGCTGTACACGGTCTTTCACATCGGTGACGCCACCAATAACATCCGCTGGAGTACCTACGAGAAACTGCAGGAGGATGAGCGCATCGGCTGGCTGGTGCCCATATCCCTGGGTGACAGTTATCGCGGGCACCGGGTTGTCGGCACCAGCGAGCAGTTCCCGGAACATTTCCGCTACGGTCGGGACCAGAAACCCGCATTGGCCGAGGGAGAATGGTTCGCCGATGTCTTCGACGTGGTGTTGGGGGCCGAAGTAGCCCGCAAGCACGCTCACCAGACTGGCGACAGGGTTGTCCTGTCCCATGGTGGCGGCAAGACCAGCTTCTCCAACCACAAGGACACTCCGTTTACGGTCACTGGCATCCTCGCTCCCACTGGCACACCGGTGGACCAGGCAGTTTACGTCAGCCTGGAGGGCCTCGAAGCCATCCATATTGGCTGGGAATCCGGTGTTGCCATCCCCGGGCGAACCGTCACGCCCGAACAGGCCAGGCAGAGGGACCTCACACCGGACGCGATTACCGCCGCATTCGTGGGCATCGACCGCAAGGTGCTGACTTTTCAGGTTCAGCGCCAGATCAACGAATCGCAGCTCGAACCGTTGTCGGCGATTCTCCCGGGGGTGGCGCTCAGCGAACTCTGGCGAATCATGGGTCAGTTCGAAAAAGCCTTGCTGGGCATCACCGGCTTTGTCGTGGTCACCAGCCTGGTCGGGCTCGTGGCCGTGTTGCTGACTCTGCAAGCGCAGCGGCGGCAGGAAGTGGCGATTCTCAGGGCTACCGGGGCTTCGCCGGCCCTCATCGCGGCATTGCACGTGATCGAATGCATTCTGCTGGCCATCGCGGCCTGCGGGCTCGCGATCCTGGCCGGAGCGGCCGGCATCGCGGCTCTTAGCCCCTGGCTACTGGATACATGGGGCGTTCAGGTAGGCTTGCGGCCGCTGAATGCAACGGAATGGTCGATCATCGCCAGCGTCCCTCTGGCAGCGTTGCTCGTGGGACTGATTCCGGCACTCCAGGCCTGGCGGGGCAGCCGAAAACAGGGGCTGGGACACGTAGCCCCAGAGTGACGGACATCACGCAACGCGGGCCATGACATCCCTGTAAATTGACCAGCTTGCAGTCCACACTTATAGTTAGTTCACTTCTTTGATACAGGCGTTGGACGACTCATGGAACAGTCCGAACTACAGGCATTGGCGGACAAACTCGACAGATTGATCGAACACTGTCGCAAACTGGAACGTGACAACGCGATGCTGCGCGAGCTGCAGGACGACTGGAACCGTGAGCGAGCGCAGCTCATGCACAAGAATGATCTTGCCAAAAACAAGATTGAAGCCATGATAGGCCGCCTCCGGGCCCTGGAGCACCACTGATGCCACAGCAGCCGACAACCGTCGAAGTCAAGATTCTCGACAAGGAATACCTGGTCGCCTGCCCCCAGGAAGAGCAGGAAGCCCTTCTCCGCTCCGCCAGGCACCTGGACACCAAAATGCGGGAAATACGTGCCAGCGGCAAGGTATTCGGTACCGAACGTATCGCCGTGATGGCGGCACTCAACATCACCAATGAGATGCTTGAGCGGGACACCATGTCGGACACCGCCAGTTCAATTCTCAACGCCATGGACGAAAAGCTCGATACCGCACTGGGTGAAGGCACCGGTAACTAGTCCTTACACAGGAATCCGATTCAGGTGTTGCAATCAGCCCCGGCAATGCCCGTATAATGAATTTAACTTCCTGGGCTGTTCGCTGGTCGGATTCGTCCTCGAGCCGATGCGCACTACCCAGGTGGCTACTTCAGGGCATTGTGAGCACGTCCCCATACGGGGAAAGCCTAATATGTCACAGCGGCCACCGACCTTGAACTTTGGGTTCAAGGGCCACATCCGATAACGGCAGCCCGGGAAGCTTTACTTTCAACCAGGATCCTCAGAAACTCGACAATTCATCCTGCAGGTCGCGTTTCAGCTCTTCTGGCTCGGTTATCCACAGGGTTTCATCCAGGCCAGGCAGCACCCCGACGTCCAGACCGTCTTTCGTCAGACCCGGCACCCATTTCCTGAAAAAATCCGGCAACGGAATACGCTTAGGCGTGAGATCGTCGGAACCCTTACCATATTCCACCGCGAATGCCTCACTGGGCCATACCGGCAGGTACTCCACATCGCCATCTTCAGACACGATCTTGAGGAAGCGATTCTCCGCATTCACCAGAATCCAGATTTCACGTTCCTCCCCGACCTGGCTCAGGAAATAGTCGTATCGTTCTTCGCCGTCTGATTCGAGGACACTCATTAATGCATCATGGTTCATGGATTGACCTGCTGTTGAACGAAAAGTTTGAAGGGCCAATGATAGCCTATCGGCTCGCCACACCGACATAACCAGAGACCGGTGACAGGCGACATTTTTCTGTACAACAGGGGCAGCCCGATGGTAGAAAAAGCTCTATGTTGACCAACGTTGTCTCACCCCAGCCCTTTGAAGAACACCCTGACTCGCAATCCCGAAGCAATCTTCGCAAGGCCCTTCGGAAGAAGCGCCGCTCGCTGTCTGTGGAAGAACAACAGATTGCCGCTGACCAGCTTGCGCTGAACCTGTTGAAACATCCTGACCTTTTCAGGGCCCGCCACGTTGCCGTATACCTGCCCAACGACGGTGAAATAGATCCCCAGGTGTACGTTCATGTTGCCCGCAGGCGAGGCATTCACTTCTATTTGCCGGTGCTGCATCCGGTGCACCGTGGCAGGCTGGTTTTCAGCCCTTTTACCGATGGCACCGAGCTGACAGCCAACCGCTTTGGCATTCCGGAACCACCCTTCCACAAGGGGCTGGAGCGGCCACCATGGGCGCTGGATGCCGTACTGTTTCCGCTGGTGGGATTTGATGGTTTCGGTGGCCGGCTGGGCATGGGTGGCGGTTTCTATGATCGCACCTTTGCGTTCACGCGAATCCGGCCACGACTGGCCCCCAAGCTGATCGGGCTGGCCCATGACTGTCAAAAAGTATCGGAGTTACCGCTGGAACCCTGGGATATCCCTCTGCACAGCGTGGTGACTGACAGAGAGCGTTACCGAATGAGATCAAAGAGCTTTCGGTAAGGTTTAGTCTCGAACGGCGGACACTGTAAAGGCTTCGCTATCGGAGGCCGTAGGCTCATCATCAGAGGCCTGAAGTGATGTGAAGCCAGTAATAACAAGGCCAACGGCGAAAATCAGCACGACCGTCCGGATAATGTCAGGCTTGCGGCCCATGAGGGGATTCTCCGGTATTTTGAATAGTAAAATCGATCTAAATCAGTTGACTATTCTTGTTTTCAAGAATTAGACGAAAGACTAACACCTATCCCGTGTTTTACAATTTTTCACAGATTAAAGTTTTGTAAGACTTTCTAGAGCAGGAGTTCACCGTCCGGATTGGGTACGGCTGGCCTTCCAAAACACGCTCAAGCACATCCATGTGGCGCTTGAGCTCCGCCATCCATGGCTCCGCACAGTTTTGGAAGGCCAGCCGTACCCAATCCTAATCCGCGTTACCCAGACTTATTGTTCCCGGCTCCCAAAAACAGCTGATAAGCCTCATTGTCAGTCATGTTTTCGTAGCGGAAGCCAACCTTGTCGAGCATCTTCTCGAAGTCTTTCACTTCGTCGTCTTCCACCTGGGCGCCCAGCAGAACACGGCTGTAGGCCGCACCGTGGTTGCGGTAATGGAACATGGAGATGTTCCAGCGCGTGCCCAAGGACATCAGGAACTTCAGCAAGGCACCCGGGCGCTCCGGGAACTCGAACTGGAAAACCTTCTCGTTGGTGATGGTTGGCGCATGACCACCCACCATATGGCGAATGTGCTGCTTCGCCAGATCGCTCTCGGTCAGGTCAATCACTGAGTACCCGGTTTCCCGCAGGTCCTGGATAAGATCTTCACGGCCATGGCCGCCCGCCGCAATCTGGATGCCCACGAAGATGGTCGCATTGGTGGCATCGGCGTAGCGGTAATTGAACTCGGTGATGCTACGCTTGTGCAGAGCGTTGATGAACGTCTTGAAGGCCCCCGGTTTCTCCGGGATGGTCACCGCCAGGATGGCCTCGCGCTTTTCACCGATTTCCGTGCGCTCCGAGATATAGCGCAGGCGATCGAAGTTCATGTTGGCCCCACTGAGGGTGGCCACCAGGTTTTCATTCTCGATCTGTTCGCGCTCGATGTACTTCTTGATACCAGCCACGCCGAGCGCACCGGCCGGTTCGGCGATGGAGCGGGTGTCTTCAAAGACATCCTTGATGGCGGCGCAGATTTCGTCGGTGGAGACGGTGATCACCTCATCCACATAGTCCTTGCAGATCTCCCAGGGATACTTGCCGATCTGCTTGACGGCCACGCCATCCGCGAAGATGCCCACTTCGTCCAGTACCACCCGCTTGCCAGCCTTCATGGCCGCCTGCAGGCAGTTGGAGTCCTCGGGTTCAACGCCGATCACCTTGATTTCCGGGCGCAGGTATTTGATGTAGGCCGCCATGCCAGCAATCAGTCCGCCGCCGCCAACACAGATAAAGATGGCATGAATGGGTTTGCTGAACTGCCACATGATTTCCATGGCCACAGTGCCCTGCCCGGCGATGACGTCCGGGTCGTCATAGGGCGGGATGTAGGTGTAGCCGTGCTTCGCGATCAGCTCCTGAGCATGAGCTGCGGCCTCGTCAAAAGCGTCGCCCTTGAGAACCACTTTGGCGCCGTGATCACGCACAGATCGCACTTTGATCTCTGGCGTGGTCTGAGGCATGACGATGACCGCCTTGATACCCAGGTTCTTGGAAGCCAGGGCCACGCCCTGGGCATGGTTGCCAGCAGAGGCACAAATCACGCCCTTGGCTTTTTGCTCTTCAGAGAGCTGCGCAATCCGGTTGTAGGCGCCACGAATCTTGAAAGAAAACACCGGCTGAAGGTCTTCGCGCTTGAGCAGAATGTTGTTGCCAAAGCGCTTTGAGAGGCTACGGGCCTCGGTCAGCGGAGTCTCGATGGCCACGTCGTAAACACGAGCATCGAGGATTTTCTTTATGTAGCGTTGCGGCATGGGTCCGTCCGGAGTTGGATTGTCGTTGGGAAAACGGACAGTGTAGAAACTTTGCCGGGGTTCCGTCTATAAGCTCGCCCCACAGAAGAGCTATAATGGCGGCTTTAACCACACTTTCCTGCAAAACCGGAGTCGATCGATGAATCAGGACGAACTGAAGAAAGCCGTCGCCAAGGCCGCACTGGACCATATCAGGCCGCACCTGGATCAGGAGAGCGTTATCGGCGTGGGTACCGGCAGTACGGCCAACTGTTTCATCGATCTGCTGGCGGATATCCGCACCGATTTCGATGGCGCCGTCGCCAGTTCCGACGCCACGGCTGAGCGCCTGAAGAGCCATGGTATTCCGGTTTACGACCTCAACAGTGCCGGCCCCCTGGAGTTCTATATCGATGGTGCCGATGAGACCAATGAACGCCTGGAGTTGATCAAGGGGGGCGGCGGCGCCCTGACCCGAGAGAAGATCGTAGCGGCGGTGGCCAAGACGTTTATCTGCATTGCCGATGGGTCCAAGAAGGTGGATATTCTGGGCGCGTTTCCGCTTCCGGTGGAAGTGGTACCCATGGCTCGCAGCCACGTTGGCCGCGAAATCGTCAAGCTCGGCGGCGACCCGGTTTATCGCGAGGGTTTCACCACCGACAACGGCAATATCATCCTGGACATCCACAATCTGGATATTTCCCGCCCGCTTCAGGTGGAAGAGCAGTTGAACAACATTGTGGGCATTGTGACCAATGGCCTGTTTGCTCGGCGTCCTGCGGACTTGTTGTTGCTGGGTACCGAAGACGGGGTAAAGAGTTTCTCTCGACAGGACGACTGACTACGGAGGAGACCGTGAAGAGACAGGGACATCAGGGGCACGCTGTTAATACGTCCGTGTACGCTCGACAAAAACATCCTTGTTTTTGACGTCCCCTGATGTCCCTGCCTCTCCACGGCCTGGACTCTTTTCGGGCCTTCTGAAAACCAAGCGCTTGCTTGGTTGCTGAAATTGAGTGAGACTGCTTCCATGATTTTTGATCACAGGGAGGCTTTCCGTGTCTGATTATTTCAACGATACCCATGAACAGGTTCGCCAGAGTGCCCGCAAGTTCGTTGCCACTCATGTATTGCCCTATATAGACGACTGGGAGGAAGCTGGCGAGTTCCCCAGGGAGCTCTATAAGACCGCTGGGGAGGCCGGGCTGCTTGGGGTCGGTTTTCCGGAAAGTCTTGGCGGCATTGGTGAAGGCGATATTTTCATGAAAGTCGCCGTCTCCGAAGAGCTGATGCGATCCACCTCCGGCGGCCTGGTGGCTGGGCTGGGGTCGCTGGATATCGGCCTGCCTCCGGTGGCGAAGTGGGCGCAGCAGGACGTAAAAGCAGCGATTGTGCCCCCGGTGCTGCGAGGCGAGAAGATTGCCGCGCTGGCAGTTACCGAGCCCGGCGGCGGGTCCGACGTTGCCAATATCAAAACCCGGGCCGTCAGGGACGGCGATGACTACATCGTCAACGGCAGCAAAACCTTTATCACCAGCGGCATGCGTGCCGATCATTACACCGTTGCGGTACGCACCGGTGGCGAGGGCCATGGTGGCATCAGTCTGTTGTTGATTGACCGCGATATGCCCGGCTTTTCCACCGGCAAGAAGCTCAAGAAAATGGGCTGGTGGGCCAGCGATACGGCGGAGCTGTTTTTCGAGGACTGCCGGGTGCCTGCCAACCGCCTGATCGGTGCCGAGAATGCGGGCTTTATCGCGATCATGAGCAATTTTCTGTTTGAACGCCTCAGCTTATCCATCATGGCCTACATGACAGCCGAAATCGCCCTTGAAGCCTCGATAGCCTGGGCCGGCCAACGGGAGGCTTTTGGCCGGCCGGTGAACAAATTCCAGGTCACCCGTCACAAGCTGGTCGACATGGCCACCCAAGTGGACGTGGCGCGGGAGTATACCTATCGCTGTGCCGCGCTGATGCAGGCGGGCAAGAACCCGATTAAGCAGGTTGCCATGGCGAAGAACTTTGCGGTGGAGGTGTGCGAGAAAGTCACCCGCGAGGCCGTTCAGATTCACGGCGGCATGGGGTACATGCGTGAATCCGTCGTAGAGCGGCTTTACCGGGATGGCAAGATCCTGTCGATTGGCGGCGGTACCGATGAGATCATGAAGGAACTGATCGCCAAGCAGATGCGGTTGTAGCGGTAAGGCGATACCAACGTTTAGTTTCGATCCACACCATTGTCCCGTATAATTGCGCCCACTTTTTAAACGCAGTTAAACGCACTTCAGAAAGGATCGACCATGAACTTCGACCATATCCCTGCTGGCAAGAACCCGCCGGAAGACATCTACGTGGCCATCGAAATCCCGTCCAACAGCTCCCCGGTGAAGTATGAGCTGGATAAGGACATGGGCGCCCTGCTGGTAGACCGCTTCATGGCTACGCCAATGTTCTACCCGGCCAACTACGGCTTCATTCCCCACACCCTGGCTGACGACGGTGACCCGATTGACGTGCTGGTGGTGACCCCGTATCCGGTTCAGGCCGGTTCCGTGATTCGCTGCCGCCCGGTTGGCGTGCTGAACATGGAAGACGAAGCCGGTGGCGACGCCAAACTGGTTGCCGTACCCCACGACAAGCTCACCAAGAGCTACACCGACGTGAAAGATGTGGAAGATCTTCCGCAACTGCTCCGCGACCAGATCCAGCACTTCTTCGAGAACTACAAGACGCTGGAGCCGGGCAAGTGGGTTAAGGTTCAGGGCTGGGCCAACGCCGCCGAAGCCAAGAAGGCCATCGAAGCGTCCGTGAAGGCCTACAAAGGCTGATCGGCGACGCTTTCAGTCGATGACAAAAAAACCGGGCTGCGTGGCCCGGTTTTTTTTATGCGGCGATGCTGTACCGGCATCAGCCTCGGGTCAGCAGGTCACGCATGTCACTGATCGCAGCGCTGGCGCGGGACAGGTACGCCGCCATGGTCAATGAGTGATTGGCCAGCACACCGAAGCCGCTGCCGTTCAGAATCACGGGGCTCCACATTTCACCCTGCGCACCTTCCAGTTCGATAATGATCTGTTTGGCGCTGGCCAGGGCGTTCTTGTCGTTAAGCACCTTGCGGAAGTCCACTTCAATGGCGCGGAAGATATGCAACAGAGCCCAGGCACTGCCGCGCGCCTCATAGAACACGTCGTCTATCTTCGTCCAGGAGGTCTTGACCTCCTCGCCCATGACATCTTCCGACAGCGGGTCGCCGGGATTGACGTTGGACACGGCGTCGGACACCGACGCTTTGCCAACACTCTCACCAAGCGTTCGGGATAGACTGCCCAGGCGGGTTTCCAGGTCCGCCAGCCAGTTGGCCAGGTTGTCAGCCCTGGCGAAAAACTGGGCGTTGGGTTGATCGGGGCGTGATAAGCGGTCCAGGTAGCTATACAGGGCCTGGATGCCACGACGATACTCCGCCTCGGTGGAGGGAATGGCCCAGCTACCGCTGTCGAAGTGGAACTGAGGCTCAGCAATTGTCAGGTCAGGGTCCTCAGCGGACTGACTCTGGGAACGACTGATGTCCTTGCGCATGGCACGGGACAGGTCGCGAAGCTGAACGAGCACCCCGTATTCCCAGTTAGGCATGTTGTCGAGCCAAAGCCCCGGGGGGAATATGTCGTTCGAAACGTAACCGCCAGGCTTATCGAGAAGAGTCTCCGCCACCCGGATCATGGTTGCCGTTGTTGCGAAACCGGCCACCGGTTCACGCTGCATCTCATTGGCCACGGCGCGTGTGTGTTCGCGTACCGAGAAAACGTCTGGCTCGCTGCTCCAGATCATGCCTAGCACCAGGGCAACAAGCAGGTACACAACCACAACGGCCAGTATAAATTTGCCGACAACCCCTCCGCCGGTGTAGTCCTGAACGTCGTCTTTGCGATCACTGAAATACTGTCTGATTTTTCCTGGCATCGGTTTTCAGTTCCCCTGTTTGTCGTTTTATCCCGGACGCTATCCGTTCGCGCACTGCGAATACCATGAAGCAACGGCAACGTTTATGCAATTTGCGGCGTTTTTCGGCACTGTAACCGCGATCACACACTAATGTCCCACCTCAAATGGCCGGCCCAAATGGTACCCCATTGCGCCATCGATACCGACACCCTGCAGTGCCGCATATTCACCGGCTGTTTCAACACCTGTGACGTAGACCCGCACGCCGCGGCTGTGGGCGATGGTCGTCACGGATTCGAGGTAGAAGCGGTTGTCGTCGTGGCTGTCGATATCATGAACGAAGCTGTTATCAATACGCAGTGCCTGGAACCTCAGATTCCTCAGGTAGCTGAAGGGCACCCCGCCTACACCGAAGCGGTCGACAATCACCGGCACCTTGAGCCGGTTCAGCCCACGCACCAGGAGTCCTACCGCCGTCCGGTGGTGGTGAACAGCCTGCTCGGAAATACCAATCTGCAATCGCCAGCGCTCCTTGCCGGCAGCGGACAGCTGCTCCAGAAGTTCTTTGCGGAATGCCTCACTGGCCACCGAAACCATGCCCAGGCTTAACGCCAGGCGAGTGTCTGGTTCCGTATGCAGAAGCGCCAGGGAACGCTCAAGGACCCAGCGATCAATGTCGGGGATCATGCCAAAGCGTTCCGCCATGGGCACGAAAATACCAGCCTTGATCCAGCCTTCCTCCGTTCTCATCCGGGAAAAGACCTGATGGAACAGCACCCCGTTATCGCCATTGCTGATCATGGGCTGCATCCACAGCGACATCTGTCCCTGGGTGATCGCTTCGCCAATCATGATCCGCCACTTTTCACTGTCATGGTGCTCAGGCCGGTCGCGATCAGCGGCATGACAGGCAGATCCCTCCTCCATCTGTGCCTGCCGAAGCGCTTCGTCGGCCGCTGACATAAGCTCGCCCGCTTTGCGGGTTTCAGCAGCCTGGGCAATGCCTGCATGAACAGACACATCCATGGGAGCGGAGAGGTCGGAATAGATGCCATCCAGCTCTTCGACCAGTTGGCGACACCAGATCACCCCATCGGCACGTGAAACACCAGGCAGGAAGACAGCAAACCCGGCACCCGTCATGCGGCCGGCGAACGAATCGCTGTGCGCATGGACAAACGTATTCAGCGCCCCCGCAATGCGAACCAGCAAGCGGTCGGCCTCGTCGCGGCCATAACTCTGGTTATACTGGGCGAACTCTTCCAACTGGATCAGGAACAGCACCCCGGGGGCGGACCGCTCTTCCGATTCCACTTCAACCTTCAAGCGTTGCTCGAACGCCTGCCGGCTCGCAAGCCCGGTCAGGCTGTCTTCGTTGTTCACCTTGCGCAGGTGCTGGATCAGTTTGGCCTGCCCTTCAAAAAGTCGCCCGAGGTCATCCGCCATCTGGTTCATCGCGTGGGTGACCTGGTTCAATTCCCGCGTGGAGGTAATGTCGACCCGACGCCTGAAGTCCCGTTTACCCAAGGCCCTGGCCTGTTTCTCAACAGCCCTGAGCGGACGCATCAGGCGTGTCATCATCCAAAACAGGCCGATCAACCCAAGGCCACCAATCAGGGCAGAGCCGGCCACGATTCTAACCGTCACCACCCACAGGTCTTCGTAGGCCCGGCCAGGGTGGCTTACGACCCGCACCTTACCCAGTCGACTCCAGCCGCGCACCACTTCCGCTTCACCCACCGGCAGTGGCAGATCCGCCAGCGCCACAAACCAGCCCGGCACATCCACCTCACGCAGGGAGGTTTCCCGCCCGGCCACCTCCTCACCCTGATTATTGACGTAGACCACCGAGAGATAACGACCACTGTCGAAAACGGCATCGATCAATGAAGACGAGGCCACTGGATCGCGACCGTCAATGGCATTGGACAGGGACAGGCCAATGGCCGTGGCACCATCCCGGGCATGGCCCTGGAGCTGACCCGACATGTAGTCCCGGAACCGGTCAAAACTGACGCTGGCCGCCGCCACCAGCACAAGCAGCAACATGCCACCGGTAAACAGCAACAGCAGACTGCGCAAGGTAATAACACCTTGCTGGCGAGAGATCTGTCGGTCGTTTTGCGTCCGTGCCATCACTGGCAGCCCCTAGTCTGAAACAACGATTGTCGGCTATCTGGTGTGACCTGCCCCGCAGAGTTGACAAACATTTACACAGCGTCACCTACGCCGACAACATTAAACACTATAGACTCTGCAAAAAGACTAATGTTGAAAATATCCGCTTGTACCGGAAACGGGCGGCTCAGAACGAGAAAAACACAGGCCGGAGCACAATGAACGACGATAGCCAGAAAGACAAACTCAGGCAGCACTTCGCTCGCCGTGTCACCACCCAGGCGCGCGTCGTCCTGGATACATGGCAAAAGATCCACGAAGACACCGGCCAGTCTGCCGCCTTCAGGGGCGATTTTGCCAGGGCAGCCGACAAGCTGGTTCGCTACGCAAAGCGCTTCGACATGGAAAGCCATGCCGATTCCGGGCGCCAGGTTTTTGACCTGATCGGCGAGTGGCCGGAAGGCACCGCGCTTCCCGAAAGCCTGGATCGCAAGCTCCAGGACGCCATAGAGCAGCTGTCCCAATGCACGTTGAGACGGACCGACCAGGAAGCCAGCGAGGCTCCCCAACAGTATCGACGCACGCCCGTCTATATTGCTCTGGCCAGTGAAGAGATGGCCAGCCGCCTGATCCGCCAGCTTGAGTTCTTCGGCTTCCGTGCGTCAGCGTTCAACACCGCCGACAAGCTGATCGAAGCCTGCGCACTTCACAAACCCGAAACCATCCTGATGGACGTTAACTACGGCGGCGAGCCGCTGAGCGGAATTGCCACCATCGAGCGGCTTCAGGAGCGACACGACACACCCATCCCCATCATCTTCATGAGCGACGAAGATGGCACCATCCAAACCCGCCTGCGGGCGTCCCGCTGCGGTGGCGAGGAATTCTTCTACCCGGCGGTTGATCCCGGCCAGCTGATCGAGAAGATCGAGACCTACACCCACGGCAATACCGTTGAGCCCTACAAAGTGCTGGTGCTGGATGACTCCCGCGCTCAGGCCAAGTTCATGGAAACGGTTCTGAAAAAAGCGGGCATGAATGCCCACATCATCACCGATCCGATGGAAATCATTCATGCGCTGGAGTCGTTCTCGCCGGAGATCATCATTCTGGACATGTACATGCCTGGCTGCACCGGCATGGAAATCGCGCGAGTAATCCGCCAGCAGGACCGTTTTCATAGCGTGCCTATCATCTACCTATCCGCCGAAGAAGACGTTTCCAAACAGCTGCATGCCATGAGCCTGGGGGGCGATGACTTCCTGACCAAGCCGATTGACCCGAAACACCTGATCTCCACCATACACAATCGGGGCCGCCGCGCCCGGTCACTGCTGGCGCTGATGATCCGCGACAGCCTCACCGGCCTATTCAATCACACTCATACCCTGCACCTGCTCGATCAGGAGATCGTGCGGGCGCGGCAGAAAGACCAGCAACTGTGCTTTGCAATGATCGACATCGACTACTTCAAGAAGGTGAATGACACGTTTGGCCATCCCATTGGCGACCGCGTGCTGCGAAGTTTGTCCATGTTCCTGAAACAGCGCTTGCGCAAGACCGACCACATTGGCCGATACGGTGGCGAGGAATTTGCCATTATTCTGCCGGACACCCGCGAGAGCGATGCCCGCAATGTGCTGAACGAAATCCGCGAGCGTTTCTCGGAGCTGCTGCAACCGGCTGGCGACCGGGAGTTTAATGTCACCTTCAGTTGCGGCGTTGCCGCCTGGAAGGGTGATACCTCCCAGGCTCTCTGCGAACGGGCGGACAAGGCTCTTTACCGGTCCAAGGCCCAGGGCCGCAACTGCGTGACCGCCGCCGGCGACTGAGCCCAAACGCCACTGGCGGGCTCTCCCCAGCAACGGCCCCGCCCCGCTCTCGGGGCCGTTCTATGAAACCAACGTCTTATAGAACTCCTGATCCCCCTTCACGACAATGACCGTGCAAACGACAAAGATTGCTTGTGCGCGGGTAAGATTCTTTTCGACACAGAGATAAGATACTTTTCGACACACACCCGATTGTCAAAAAGTGTTGATCTGAAGACTTCAAGAACGCACCATTGTGGGAAAATGTCGCTAAATTCGGCGATCCTGTAAAAAAGTCAGCAAGGCAGACGAAATCATGTCGACCATACTCGTACTTCATGGCCCCAACCTGAACATGCTGGGAACCCGCGAGCCGGAGGTGTACGGCCACGAGTCGTTGGCGGACATTGACGACCGTTTGCACCGGAAAGCCGCCGAAGATGGCCATCACCTGCTACATTTACAGTCAAACGCGGAATATGAACTGATTGAGCGGATACATGAAGCCAGATCAGAAGGGGTTGATTTCATCATCTTCAACCCGGCGGCGTTCACCCACACCAGTGTTGCACTGCGGGACGCCATGTTGGCCTCGGGCATACCGTTTATTGAGGTCCATCTTTCCAACGTGCATGCGCGGGAAGCATTCCGTCATCACTCATACTTTTCTGATATCGCCGATGGCGTTATCTGCGGGCTGGGCAGCCTGGGGTACGACCTTGCACTCGAAGCCGCCCTGCAACGAATTCATCGATAGAACTGATTAAAACGGGATCGGACTGACTATGGACATTCGCAAGATCAAGAAACTTATCGAACTGCTGGAGGAATCCGACGTCGAGGAGCTGGAGATTCACGAGGGTGATGATTCTGTTCGCATCTCCCGGCGTCGTGAACAACTGGCTGCGCCACAGTATATGGCACAGTATCCGTCACCAGCACCCCAGCCCGCCTCACCGCAGCCGTCCGCGCCAGCCGCCGACGAGCCCGCAAAGCCGGCAGAGCCTTCCGGCCATGCGGTGAAGTCGCCAATGGTCGGCACCTTCTACCGCTCGCCCTCACCCACCGCGAAAGCGTTTGTGGAAGTCGGGCAATCAGTGAAAGCCGGCGACGTGGTGTGCATCGTCGAAGCCATGAAGATGATGAACCAGATCGAGGCAGACAAGAGCGGCACCATCGCCGAGATCCTGGTGGAGAACGGTCAGCCGGTCGAGTTCGACCAGCCGATGATCATCATTTCCTGAACCCGGTGATACTCTCATGGCTATGTTAGAAAAAGTCCTGATCGCAAATCGCGGCGAAATTGCCCTGCGTATCCTGCGCGCCTGCAAGGAGCTGGGCATTAAAACCGTGGCTGTCCACTCACAGATCGACCGCGACCTCATGCATGTTCGCCTGGCGGACGAGTCGGTCTGTATCGGCCCCAACAGTGCCGCAGACAGTTACCTGAACATCCCGACTATTATCAGTGCGGCTGAAGTGACAGATTCCGTCGGCATCCATCCCGGTTATGGCTTCCTCGCCGAAAACGCGGATTTCGCTGAACAGGTTGAAAAAAGCGGCTTTCGCTTTATCGGCCCCAGAGCCGACACCATTCGCCTGATGGGCAACAAAGTCTCCGCCATCAACTCAATGATTGCAGCGGGCGTCCCTACCGTGCCTGGCTCCGATGGCCCGTTGACGGACGACGACAACCGCACCCTGGAAGTCGCCCGTAGAATTGGCTATCCGGTCATTATCAAGGCCGCCTCTGGCGGTGGTGGCCGCGGCATGCAGGTGGTGCATTCCGAAGCGGCCCTGCTGAAGAGCGTGCAGGTCACACAGTCGGAAGCCAAGAACTCTTTCGGGGATGCTACGGTTTATCTCGAAAAATATCTGGAACGCCCCCGCCACGTCGAAGTGCAGGTACTGGCGGACACCCACGGCAACGTCATCCACCTTGGCGACCGTGACTGCTCCATGCAACGCAGGCACCAGAAAGTCATCGAAGAAGCCCCGGCGCCGAATATCGATCCGGAAGCGCGTGAGAAGACCCTGAAAGCCTGTGTCGACGCCTGCAAGGAGATTGGCTACGTGGGTGCAGGTACGTTCGAGTTCCTGTACCAGGACGGCGCCTTCTACTTTATCGAGATGAACACGCGGGTGCAGGTGGAGCATCCGGTGTCAGAGATGGTGACCGGTGTCGATATCGTTCGCGAGCAGCTGCGCATTGCCAGTGGCCTGCCCCTGCAATACACCCAGGACGAGATCAAGATTTCCGGCCACGCGCTGGAATGCCGTATCAACGCCGAAGACCCGCAAACCTTTGTACCCAGCCCGGGCAAGGTCAAGCACTTCCATGCGCCTGGCGGTAACGGTGTACGGGTAGACTCTCACCTGTACAGCGGCTACACCGTACCTCCATTCTACGACTCCATGGTCGCCAAGCTGATCACCTGGGGAGACGATCGGGAAATTGCCCGCCGCCGCATGAAGAATGCGCTGGATGAACTGGTGGTCGAGGGCATCAAGACGAACCAGGCGCTGCACAGAAAACTGGTACGCGATGGCGGCTTTAAACAGGTAGACTTCACCATCCATTATCTGGAAAAACTGATTCGGGACTGACCCGATCAGTCGATTCGTCTACCAAACAGGACACCCACATGCCCTGGATACAACTACAGATCCCAGCTGATCCGGATAACGCGGACCAGCTTGAGGATCTGCTCATGGAGATGGGCGCAGAAGCCGTCTCCATGGAAGATGCCGCAGACCAGCCCCTGTACGAGCCCGACCCGGGTACAACGCCGCTCTGGCACCAGACCAGTGTCACCGGCCTGTTCGGGTCCGATCGCGATATTGAAGAGCTCTGCGCCGCCGTTAAGGATGCCTGGCACCAGCAGACACAACAATCATTACCCGACATCGACGTTACCCTGGTGGAAGACAAGGACTGGGAACGCGAATGGATGGATGACTTCAAGCCACTGCGCTTCGGTGACCGGCTATGGATCGTGCCCAGCTGGCACGACGCTCCAGATCCCCACGCCGCCAACCTGCTGCTGGATCCCGGCCTGGCCTTTGGCACTGGAACCCACCCCACCACGGCTCTATGCCTGGAATGGCTTGATGGTCAGGACGTGACCTCACGGCAAGTGATCGACTATGGTTGCGGCTCCGGCATACTGGGTCTTGCAGCCCTATTACTGGGCGCTGACCACGTTATCGGAGTCGACACAGACCCCCAGGCACTGGAAGCCAGCCGGGAAAATGCTCGCCGCAACAAGGTCGAAGAAGAACGGCTGGACCTGTTCCTGCCCGGGGATGAACCCGATACCATGGCGGACATCATGCTGGCCAACATACTGGCCCAGCCACTGATTGGCCTGGCACCCAGGTTGGCAGCAAAGGTAAAACCGGGCGGTGATATTGTGTTGTCCGGCATACTGTCCAACCAGGCCCGGGAGGTCATGGAGGCCTACGAGCCCTGGTTCATCATGGACGAGCCGGAACAACGCGAGGAGTGGATACGGCTCACAGGACGGCGCAACGACAGGTGACGAATTCTGCCGAACCAACTAAACTCCGTGACTCGTAGCGATGCCGCCTACAGGAAAGAAGCATGACCCAGAGCAGCCTGCAGACACGATGCCCAAAATGTGAAACCCGGTTCCGGGTCACCGACGCACAGCTGAGCGTAGCCAGCGGAAAAGTGCGTTGCGGCAACTGCATGGCGGTGTTCAATGCCGTCGAACACCGGATAAACGAGGGAGCTTCAGGCATATCCAGCCCAAAGAGCGGCCCGCCCGCACCGGAACAGCAGGATGCTCCGGCAGATCCAGGGTTCACCTCGGATGATGACCTGATTTTTGCGGACAACCCTGAGGAAGATGCTGCCGAGGGCCCATACGCTGGTACCCGGCTGACCTTCTCCGACGACGAGTTGAGCGACAGCTTTCGCACTGTCGACGAGCGCAGCGGTGGCACGTTCGAGACCGACAGCGACGACGTAACCCACGAAAAAATCGATGAAAGCTGGGCCGAGGCGATGTTGTCCGAAGAAGACGACACCAGGCGCAAGACCAAGCCTGCCCCTGTTGAACCCGAGCCGCCAGAAGAAGAACCTGCGAAATTCGAGCAACCGGAATCAGAACCACTCGAGAACGAGCCATTTGATGAACAGGTCTGGGGTGAGCCCGAAGCAACACCACGGGAACCCGAAGACCTGAGCCTGGAACCGGTGGACAACGCCGATGGCTTCTACGTCGATGAACCCCAATCGTCGTCCTTCGACTATGATGCCGGGCCGGTAACCGACAACGAACCTCTTATCGCCGGCTCCCCCTACAGCAACCTGCGCAGGGAGCCGGTCTCTGTGGCAGGCAATGGCAGGGGCCGCGTGAGAACGGTCCTATGGACCCTGATTATCCTGGCACTGATCGGCGTCCTGGTGGCGCAAGTCACCTGGTTCCAGTTCGACCGCCTGTCTTCCATACCGGAACTGCGCCCGTTCTATGAACAGGGCTGCGAAATTGCCGGGTGCGAACTGAAACCGCTGATCAATGTGGATGCCATCCAGAGCCGCAAACTGGTGGTCCGAACCAATCCGGAAAACCGCAGCCAACTGGTGGTTGATGCCGTCATCATCAACCGGGCCGCTTTTGAACAGCCATTCCCCGCCATCGCCCTGACGTTCTCCAACCTGAATGGTGATGTGGTCGCCCAGAGTGTGTTCACACCGGACGAGTACCTGGCGGGAGACGGCCGTGATCTTGAGGCGATGCCGACCGATACCCCGGTCAGGATCGTCATCAACATCCGCGACCCTGGAAAGGACGCCGTGAACTACAATATCGCCTTCCGCGCCTATCAGGAGTAAGCAAGTCCTCACTCGACAGAAAGCGGGGGCGGCCACCGAATAGACTGAAAGTCAACCAGAAAGGACGAAAAATAATCAATTTTTTCATGGCTTCGCCCCTTCAATAGGATCTCTGCCAGCGGTATCATTACCGCCCTTCGGATCAGGATCGGTTACTTATTGAGCAGCCGATCACATCCGACGTTCGCTTAACCCGCTGTTACACGGATTCAGATCATGCTGCCAACGGCAAAAATCGGGCCGTACACCCTGCCCAATCCGTTGATTGTTGCACCTATGGCCGGTGTAACAGACCGGCCTTTTCGCCTGCTCTGCCGGCGAATGGGCGCTGGGCTGGCTGTATCCGAGATGGTCATTGCGGACAGCAAACTGTGGCATACGCGCAAGTCACAAACGCGCATGAACCATGAAGGTGAACCCGAGCCCCGCTCTGTGCAGATCGCCGGCGGCGACCCTGAAATGCTGGCCAACGCCGCCAGGCTGAATGCCGAGTTCGGTGCCCAGATCATCGACATCAACATGGGATGCCCGGCCAAGAAGGTGTGTAACAAGGCCGCCGGCTCAGCACTGATGAAAGATGAGGCGCTGGTGCGGGATATCCTGGAAGCGGTCGTGGCTGCCGTGGACATCCCGGTGACACTGAAGATGCGCACAGGCTGGGACAGGGAACATCGGAATGCGCCACTGATCGCCCGCATGGCAGAAGACGCTGGCATCCAGGCCCTGGCCATTCATGGTCGTACCCGCGCCGATGCCTATAAAGGCGAGGCCGAGTACGACACGATCGCCGACGTAAAGTCCCGGGTGAGCATTCCAGTATTTGCCAACGGCGACATAAACTCGCCGGAACAGGCACAGCATGTACTGAAGTTCACCGGTGCTGACGGGCTGCTTATTGGCCGTGGAGCACAGGGACGACCCTGGATTTTCCGGGAAATCCTGCATTTCCTGGAAACCGGAAAACACCTTGCGGAGCCGCCTGTGGATGAGGTGGAACAGGTATTAAGCGAACACCTGGACGCCCTGCACCGCTTTTACGGCGAGACCATGGGCGTACGAATTGCCAGGAAACACGTGGGCTGGTACCTCCAGTCCCACGACGAAGACAAACAGTTCAGAAAACGCTTCAACGCCATTGACGACGCGATGGCGCAGAAAGACAGTATTCAACAGTACTTTGCAGGCTTACGAAATGGAGAGGTATTCGCAGCATGACCGCTGAGACTTTGGCTAAAGACAACCTGACCCCACCTGCCAACGATGATATTCATCAGTTGCAAACGGTGAACAGCAGCGGCAACACGGTTACCCTGCGCGACAGCGTGGAAGTTGCCCTTAAAAACTATTTTGCCCAACTCGATGGCGCCCCGGTGACCGAGGTCTACCAACTGGTGTTATCGGAAGTAGAGGCCCCGCTGCTCGAGCAGGTGATGAAGTACACCCGCAATAACCAGACCAAGGCATCGACCATGCTTGGCCTGAACCGCGGCACCCTGCGCAAGAAGCTCAAACAGTACGGTCTGCTATAATCCAGCTACCCGATTGAAACGAGGGCCTCCCGGACACCATTCGCGAGGCCTTCATTCGTTCATACCCAGCAGAAATAAGTGACTCATGGCAAATCAGGCTAATACCCCCGTCCGTCGTGCGCTGATCAGCGTGTCCGATAAAACCGGTATCGTTGAATTCGGCCGTGCACTGACCGATCGCGGCATCGAACTGCTTTCTACCGGTGGCACCTTTCGCCTCCTGCAGGAAAACCAGGTACCCGTCACCGAAGTCAGTGACTACACCGGCTTTCCGGAAATGATGGATGGCCGGGTCAAAACCCTGCACCCGAAAATCCACGGCGGTATCCTTGGTCGTCGCAGCGTCGACGACGCGGTGATGGCAGAGCACAGCATCAACCCCATCGACATGGTGATTGTAAACCTCTACCCATTTGAGAATGCCATCGCCAAACCGGACTGCGACCTTGCCACCGCCATTGAGAACATCGACATTGGCGGCCCTACCATGGTTCGCGCGGCTGCCAAGAACCACAACGACGTGGCCATTGTGGTGAACGCCTCTGATTACAGCCGTGTTCTGAAAGAGCTGGAAGCCAACGACGGCGAGCTGAGCTACACCACGCGCTTTGACCTGGCCGTGAAGGCCTTCGAGCACACCGCCGGCTATGACGGTGCTATCGCCAACTATCTCGGCGGCCGCACCTCCGACAACGACAACGCCGATTTCCCTCGCACCTTCAACACTCAGTTCCTGAAGGTTCAGGACATGCGCTACGGAGAAAATCCCCACCAGCGGGCTGCCTTCTACACCGAGCGCAACCCCAGGGAAGCCTGCATTGCCACCGCCAAACAGCTTCAGGGTAAGGAACTGTCCTACAACAATGTCGCCGACACCGATGCCGCGCTGGAATGCGTCAAGCCCTTTGCCGATCCCGCCTGCGTGATCGTCAAGCACGCCAATCCCTGTGGTGTGGCCATCGGCGCCGACATCCTCCAGGCCTATGACCTGGCCTTCGCCACCGACCCCACCTCTGCGTTTGGCGGCATCATTGCCTTTAACCGCGAACTGGACGCGGAAACTGCCAAGGCCATCATCGACCGTCAGTTCGTGGAAGTGATCATTGCCCCGACCATCGCACGAGAAGCAGTGGAGCTGGTCGCCGCCAAGAAGAACGTACGCCTGCTTGCCTGTGGCGAGTTCGATGGCGAACGCGCCAAATCCATGGACTACAAACGCGTCACCGGTGGCCTGCTGGTTCAGGATCGTGACCTGGGCATGGTAGCGATGGAAGACGTCAAGGTGGTCAGCGAGCGTGAACCATCCGAACAGGAGCTGAACGACCTGCTTTTCGCCTGGGAAGTGGCCAAGTACGTCAAGTCCAACGCCATTGTCTACGCCAAGGCGGGCCGCACCATCGGCGTGGGAGCCGGCCAGATGAGCCGCGTCTACAGCGCCAGGATTGCCGGCATCAAAGCCGCCGATGAAGGCCTTGAGGTAAAAGGCTCGGTGATGGCGTCCGATGCGTTCTTCCCCTTCCGGGATGGTATCGACGCCGCCGCAGAAGCCGGCATTACCGCCGTGATCCAGCCCGGCGGCTCCATGCGTGACCAGGAAGTGATCGACGCAGCCAACCAGCACGGCATTGCCATGGTGTTTACCGGCATGCGCCACTTCCGGCACTAATCCGACACACAGGAACCGATCATGAATATTCTTGTTATAGGCTCCGGCGGACGCGAACACGCACTGGCCTGGAAAGCCGCTCAATCACCGGACGCTGACCGGGTGTTTGTTGCCCCCGGCAACGCCGGCACCGCCCGCGAGCCAGGCCTGGAAAACATCAACATTGACGTGATGGATCTCAACGGCCTGGCGGACTTTGCCGCGGCCAATAACGTGGGACTGACCATTGTCGGCCCCGAGGCGCCGCTGGTTGATGGCATTGTAGACCTGTTCGAAGAGCGTGGTTTGCGGGTGTTCGGCCCCAGTGCCGGTGCCGCACAGCTGGAAGGCTCCAAGGCCTTCACCAAGGACTTTCTGGATCGCCAGAACATTCCCACCGCCGCCTACGCCAATTTCACCGACGTGGACCAGGCACTGGATTATGTACGCAAGCAGGGCGCACCCATCGTGGTGAAAGCCGATGGCCTGGCTGCGGGCAAAGGCGTGATTGTTGCCATGACGCTGAAGGAGGCGGAAGACGCCATCCGCGACATGCTGGCCGGTAACGCCTTTGGTGATGCAGGCAACCGCGTCGTGGTTGAGGAATTCCTGGATGGCGAAGAAGCCAGCTTTATCGTCATGGTAGATGGCGAGCACGTATTACCCATGGCGACCTCCCAGGACCATAAGCGTGTGGGCGACGGTGACACTGGTCCGAATACCGGTGGCATGGGGGCCTACTCCCCGGCTCCTGTGGTCACTCAGGATGTCCATAAGCGAATCATGGACGAAGTAATCTATCCCACCGTGCGCGGCATGGCCGCGGAAGGCCACCCCTACAAAGGTTTCCTGTACGCCGGCCTGATGATCGATGGCGAAGGTACCCCCAAGGTCATTGAATTCAACTGCCGCTTTGGCGATCCGGAAACCCAGCCCATCATGCTGCGGATGAAATCGGATCTGGTGGAACTCTGCGGGGCTGCCATTGACGGCAAGCTTGACCAGTGCCGTTCAGACTGGGACGAGCGCGCTTCCGTGGGCATCGTGCTGGCTGCGGGCGGCTATCCTGGCAGCTACAACAAGGGCGACGTCATATCCGGGCTGCCAGAATCGGAAACCGAGGGCGAGAAGGTCTTCCACGCCGGTACCCGTTTGAACGGGGAACAGGTGGCTACCAACGGTGGACGAGTGCTGTGCGCCACGGCCCTGGGCAATACCGTCACGGAGGCACAGAAGCGCGCCTACGAGGTAGCTGCGCGCATTTCATGGGACGGTGCCTTCTATCGCAAGGACATTGCCTATCGCGCGATTGCCAGGGAAAACACCTGATAGCGCAGGCCCGAATCTGCCCACTCTTCGCAAGGAACGCTCTGATGGCTCAACGATCTGTCCTGTCGACCCTCTCAATACTGATCATCACCTTGATGATCAGTGCCTGTTCCCGCCAGGCTCTGTATGACAACGCCATTGGCTGGGAACGCTCCAGTGCCGGGCTGGAGGAATCCAGTATCACCGTTGGTGAGATGACCATTGCCTACCTGAGCAATGCAGAGCCGGTGGACGGCGACACCATCGTGCTCGTCCATGGCTTTGGCGCCAACAAGGACAACTGGACCCGACTGGCGCGGCAGTTGACGGATGAGTTCAACGTTTACGCCATCGACCTGCCCGGCCATGGTGACAGCAGCAAGGAGCTGGACCTGGGATATCGATTCGAGGATCAGGTCAGGCACCTGTCGAGGATTCTCGATGCTCTGGGCGTCCAGAGAGCGCACATGATGGGCAACTCCATGGGCGGCGCCATCACCGCTCTCTATGCAGCGACCTACCCGGACCAGATCCTCACCGCCACCCTCTTTGATCCGGCGGGAATTTTTGAGTACGACAGCGAGTTGGTCAGCCTGGTCATGGGCGGTGACAATCCGCTGATCCCCTCCCAGGAGGGCGACTTTGAACGCCTGGTTGATTTTGCGCTGGAGAAGAAACCCTTCGTGCCCTGGCCCATTTACGACGTCATGGAAGAGAAGGCCATTGCCAACCGCGACGTCAACGAAGTGATTTTCGATGCCATCCGGGATACCGGTTACGAGGATGACTTCCGCAATGCCATCACCCGCATCCAGGCACCGGTTCTGGTGGTCTGGGGTATGGAAGACCGGGTGATCAATTATCGCAACGCTGATGTGTTCGTCGAGCGAATCCCAGATGCCCGTAAAGTGCTTCTGGAAGGCGTCGGCCACGCCCCCATGGTCGAGGTGCCAGAAGAATCCGCACGCTTGTTCCGCGAGTTCGTCGCAACCGCCACCGGCCAGGGAAAGTGATCGCCAACGCGTGATAACTGGCACGACAAGTCAGTTTTGACTACACGGCCCGACGGAAACACGGTAGCCTTGCCAGAGCCTTGTTTCTAAACCGTGAAGTGACCCATGCCCGAAGCACTATGGATATCCTTTGCCTTTGTCCTCGGCCTGACGGTCAAAGCCATTGGCCTGCCGCCCCTGGTGGGATACCTGGCAGCAGGGTTTGTGCTGAGCGGTCTCTCCGCCGCCACTGACCTGGCCATTGAAGCTACCGATGTTCTTGAACACATCGCCCACCTGGGCGTCCTGTTGCTGCTGTTTACCGTTGGCCTGAAGCTGAAGCTACGTTCCATCATCAGCCCTGAAGTCATCGGCGGCAGCCTGCTTCACTTTGGCATCACCTGTGCGGTGTTTACCCCCGGCCTCTACCTGCTGATGGAACTCACGTGGCAGACTGCATTTCTGCTCGCCATCGCACTCTCCTTTTCCAGTACCGTGCTGGCCGCCAAGGTGCTGGAAACAAAGCGTGAACTGAGAGCCTTCCATGGGCGTGTCGCCATCGGAATCCTGATCATGCAGGATCTGATTGCCCTCGTGGTGATGAGTCTGGCCGCCGGCCAGACGCCCTCCCAGTGGGCGCTGATCATCTTTGGCCTGCCCCTGCTCAGACCGCTGCTGTTCAAACTGCTGGATGCCAGTGGTCACGATGAGTTGCTGGTTCTGCTCGGGCTCCTGCTGGCTCTGGTTCTTGGCGGGCTCGGTTTTGAAGCAGTGGGGCTGAGCTCGGAGCTTGGCGCCCTGGTGCTTGGCGCCATGCTGGCCAACCACCCACGTGCCCAGGAACTGGCCAAGTCGCTATGGAGCGTAAAGGAAATGTTCCTGGTGGGCTTTTTCCTGCAGATTGGCATCGGCGGCCTGCCGGATGGTGAGGCATTGCTGTTTGCAGCCGTAGCGCTGCTGGTAGTACCCCTGAAAGGGGTGCTGTTTTTCTTCCTGTTGCTGGCCTTCCGCCTGCGCTCTCGCAGCAGTTTCCTGAGCGCCCTGTCACTGACCAACTATAGTGAATTTGGCCTTATCGTGGCCAGTGTCGCCCTGCCGGAGTGGCTGGTCCCCCTGGCCATCACCGTGGCACTGTCCTTCGTGGTGTCTGCCCCCGTGAACCGGCTTTCCCACACGGTCTATGAGCGCTTCAGTGCCCGTCTGGCTCCCTTTGAGAGCCAGCGGCGCCACCCCGACGAACAACCGATCTCCCTGGGCAACACCAGATTACTGGTGATGGGTATGGGCCGTACCGGCTCAGCCGCCTATGACCAGCTTGCTCGTGAGGAGCCACTGATCAAGGCGCTTGACTCCGACCCGGCAAAGGTGGAAAAACACCAGAAGGAAGGACGCAACGTGGTCTTTGGTGACGCGGAGGACATCTCTTTCTGGCAGGGGCTGCACATGCCCGCGGTTGAAGCCGTCATCCTTGCCATGGGTGACATCGAAGGCAAACTGATCGCCGCCAGAAACCTTCGGAAAAAGGGCTTCACCGGCTATATTGTGGCGCATACCCTGTACGCCGACGAAGCAGAGCGAATTCGCGAAGCGGGTGCGGACGAGGCTTACCTGACCATGAGTGAAACCGGCGTCGCCCTGGCAAGCCAGGTGTTGCATCGCGACGGCCAGGCACCATCACCAACGGAGAACGCAAAAGCCTGATGCACGAACTCAAGGCTCCGGATAACAGCATGATGACCCAGATGACCTCCCTCCACGAGGAGCGTCTGGATTTCGTATTGCGTACCCTGAAGTCGACCGGGGCAAGGCGTGTACTCGACCTGGGTTGCGGTTCCGGCTCCCTGCTCTACCGCATGCTTGCCGACCCACAGTTCGAGAGCATAACCGGCCTTGAGGATTCCGGCGTGTCTCTTCAGCAGGCCCGCGCCGTGCTCGCTGAATACCTGTGCGAAGAAACTCCGAGGATCCGGCTGGTCCGCGGTTCCTACGCCGAGAGCAATCCTACCCTGACCGGCTACGATGCGGCCGCCATGGTGGAAACCATTGAACATGTCCGGCCAGAGCAGCTGTCGAGGGTGGAACGCGCGGTGTTCGGGGAATACCGGCCAGGGTATCTGTTCATGACCACGCCAAATCGGGAGTACAACCCCCTGTTCGACCTGGCGCCGGGTGAATTCCGCGAGGAAGACCACAAATTCGAATGGGACAGGCCCAAGTTCCAGCGCTGGGCCCGTGGTGTGGCCGAGCGCAACGGCTATGACGTGCGATTTGGAGGCATTGGAGACTACGTACCCGACGTTGGGCACCCTACCCAGACAGCATTTTTTACCCGCCGGGACTGATCACCGGGTTCGACGCCAGGCACTGAGCTCCGCAATGGTGTGCTGAAACTTACGGCGGGTTTCCCGGATGACAAACGGCACATCCCTGGGCGGCTGTATCTCTTCAAAATGGTGCGAGAGTATCTCTTTCATACCCTGATAGACCGTATAGGGTTGGCCATTGCGTTCGTATCCGCCAATCCAGTTGGCAATCGGGGTGAATTCATCCATCAAGGTATAGGGCGAGCTGATCACCAGGGTGCCGCCCAGAGCCAGGCGTCTATGGATGCTTTCCAGGAAGGCGCCCGGATCCTGAAGACGGTCAATCAGGTTGCCCGCGAAGACCAGGTCATAATCCACATGTTCCGGCCCCAGGTTGCTGGCGTCGCCGGTGGCAAACGATACTTTTTCAGTCGCCCGGTCGAGCCCCAGGGCATTCAGGCTCACCGTTACGCGTTCGCCAAGTTCCCCTTCGTCGCGGCGGAAGTAATCGATCTCTCCGGTCTTCTGCAGGGTAGTCGCCGCATCGATAAACCGGCGGGAAAGGTCCACTCCCACCACATGGTCAAAGACCCGGCCAAGCTCAAAGGCGGTTCGGCCCACCGCGCACCCAAGATCAAGCGCTCGTCGTTTATCCCGGCCTGCCATCAACTCCTGGCAGATACCGGCGCAGCGGGCGGGATAATTCCCCACTCCGAAATGGCTTTCACCAAAATGGAACCCCAGGTACTGCCCGAGTAGTTCGTCGGTTTCATAGACATTCATATCAAGATCCTCAGCGTGTACCAGAAGCCGAATCCGACAGCGCACAGGTGCGAAACCCGGTGTACACGTCGTTGCGAAGGGGCAGATAGGCTTGCCTGTAAGTGCCCCGGATCAGGCATGAAGATGTCGCACACCCACCACCCCGGGTCACCTTGTGATCACCGAACTGCAAGGTAGACATAAAGGGGTACATATCGACCCTGAATCCGTCATAGGGAAGAAACTGACTGCTGGTCCATTCCCAGACACTGCCGATCATCTGGCGACAGCCGGAGCGGCTATCACCCGCCGGATAATCCCACACCGGCTGCTGCGCCATGTGGGTGGCGTCGAGATCCGCATGGTCGGGTGTTGGGCGTTCATTCCCCCAGGGAAAACGACGAAAATCCTCGCCAATCCGGTTACCCAGTGCCGCAGCCTCCCACTCCACTTCTGTTGGCAAGCGGCGGCAGGCCCACTGGCAATAGGCCTCGGCCTCCCAATAGCTGACGTGGACGACAGGCGCATCCAGATTCAGGGCCTGCCAGCGGTCAAACACTCGCTCCTGCCATTCGCCCTCGTGCCAGCGCCAGTAAAGTGGATGCCTGGGCTCCCGCAACATTGGCTGGGAGCTGCCATGCACCAGGGCAGTATCGGTCTCGGTACTCAACCACTTGCGTCCTCCGAAAGACCAGAGTTCAGGTCGCCGGTAGCCATCATCCTCAACGAACGCCAGGAAATCGCGGTTGGAAACAAGGGTGCGGGAAATTGCAAACGGCTCCACCGTGGTTTCGAAACGCGGCTTTTCCCCATCAAAGGCAAAGTCGGTGGTGGCGTAGCAGTCAGACTCGCCCGGCATTCCAATCTGGTAGCGACCGCCGGGGATGAGTGCATCGCCGGGCAGAGGCTCCACACGTTCTGGCAAGGCGCCAACAATGCCGGGGGGAGCAGGCAGGGCAACCGTCTGCCGACACCACGTCATCGACTCAATGTGCATGTGCTGGTGATAAATGGCGTAGCGATAGAGGTACAGGGCCTCGTCGGTCAGTGGTTGCTGTGCGATGCGCGACGCAACACGATCGTAGATGGTGTTGAAATACTGAAGGGTTTGCTCACGGCCGGGGAAGAGTTTGCGACTCCAACGGTCTCCATGATCAATGTGAAACGAATCCCAGAGGTCATCCATGGACGGATCGTAGCTCGGGGTTCCATCCAGAAGGTTAAAAACGAACACTTCGTAGAAAAAGCTCGCGTGCCCCATTTCCCAAAGTGGCGGGTTCACGCCCGGGTGGTAGGGCACCTCAAGCTGCTCATCACTGAGGGAGTCCACCAGTTCAAAGGTCCGTTGGCGGGTCGCCTCCAACTCGGCCAGCAGTTCTGTTTTCTGCGCCTGTTCGCTCTGCGTCATGTCGGCTCCGTCGATTACCCGTTTCTCGCCTTCAGCATAACAGAGAGCCTGGTACAGGGAACGCTCTCGATGCTCGCGCTCATCACCCTTCATCACTCTTCGTCACCCCCAAACCAGCAGGATCATCGGTACGGCAACAGCGGTGACCAGGATCGACAGCGGCAAGCCCAAACGCCAGTAGTCGCCAAACTGATAGCCTCCGGGCTCCATCACCAGCGCATTCGACTGGTGACCGATGGGCGTCAGGAAGGCGCAGGACGCGCCGACCGCAACCGCCATCAGCACCGCATCGGAGGCCATGCCAAGTTCAGCGGACAGGCTCAGTGCAATAGGCGCCACCAGAATGGCCGCCGCCGCGTTATTGACCACGTTCGATAACAGCATGGTTCCCACCAGAACCATGACCAGCACGGCCGACGGGGCCAGTCCGTCACCAATTGCCAGCATCTGGCCGGCGATCAACTCTGCGCCACCCGTGGTTTCCAGCGCCTGTCCCACCGGGATCATCGCCGCCAGCAGCACAATCACAGACCAGTCGATGGCCCGGTAGGCACCGGGGGCGTCAATCAGCTTGGTCAAAACCATGGCCACAGCGCCGGACACCAACGCCACCGGGGCTGACAGCCAACCGCTGACAATGGCAACGATACTGATGATAAAGATGCCGGATGCCAGCAGGGTCTTGCGGGAAGAGCCCAGGCGCAACCCGCGTTCGGCCAGCGGCAGACAACCGAGGTTGGACAGCGTACCGGTCAGGGTGTCTTCGAAGCCCTGCACCAGCAGAATATCACCGGCATTGAAGCGAATATCCCCCAGCCGGCGCTTCAGCCGATGCCCCTGCCGGGCAACGGCAACAATATTGAGGCCGTTGCGCTCGCGCAAATTGAGGCGATTGGCCGTCTGCCCCACCAGGGAAGATTCAGGGGTGATCACCGCTTCGGTCAGCTGCACCTCACCTTCATTCAGTTCCTTTTTACGGCTTTTCCGTGCCGTTTTGTCCTCTTCGGATTCGGAGTCATCCTGGCTACCGAGTTCCAGGCCGGTGTTGTCAAGGAACGCCTGTAGGCTCTCGGTGTCCGATTCCACCAGAAGCAGGTCGTTCTCTTGCAGTACCTTGTAGGTTGATGGCGCAAGCTGGCGTTTGTCGTCGCGAATCAGCGCCAGCACCACCACGTCCCGGTCTTCCCCGCTTTCCGCCAGCAGGTTGTGGAGTGTCGCGCCGGCATGGGGAGAACCTTCGGGGATCTTCAGTTCGGTCAGGTAGTCGCCAACGCTGAAAAGCTTGTCGTCATCCCCACTTTCGTCGCCCCTTCTGGGCGTCAATCGCCACCCCACCAGGGCGATGAAAGCGACACCGGCAAAGGTGATCGCAGCGCCCACCGGCGCAAAATCGAACAGACCGAACGCTTCGCTGCCTTCCCGATAGCTGGCAATGATAATATTCGGAGGCGTCCCGATCAGGGTCATGGTGCCTCCAAGCAGCGAACCAAACGCCAGTGGCATCAGCAGCAATGAGGGCGAGCGCCCTGCCTCCCTGGACATCCACACCGCTACCGGCATCAACAGCGCCAACGCACCCACGTTGTTGATAAAACCGGAACAGAGCGCAACGACCGCCGTCAGGGTAAGCACCTGTATGGTGGGTCGGTGCCCTACCTTCCCCAGGAACCGGGCTATGTTATCCACCACACCGCCATTCACCAGGCCCTGACTGATCACCAGAACCGCCGCAACGGTCACCACGGCAGGGTGACCAAAGCCGGCAAACAGTTCGTCAGTGGGCACCAGCCCGGCAATGGCAATCGCCAACAACGCCAGCATCGCCACCACATCGAACCGCAGCCGGTTCCAGATGAACAGAGCCAGCGTGGCCCCCAACACTGCGAAGACAATTCCCTGCTCTGTGGTCACGCCTACCCCTTAATTTTACATCCGACGGTTTATCGTCGGTTTAACATGGATTATTTGTGCCTGATATCGCGCATGCCGCATGAATTTCTGGTAACTTTCTTCCCGTAGCGGTCTTTTACGAGCGCAGCACCATCTTTCGATTACAACGGGTGACATGAACACCCCATCAGGGAACAACAGGTACAAGGGACGTCATGACCAAGGAACTCCACAACGAACTCTATCAGATAACGTTTGCCGGGCGGATTCTCGAAGGATTCGACGACGCAGAAGTCAGGGAAAATGTACAAGCCCTGTTTCGGATCTCCGACGAACGTACTGCAAGCCTTTTCAGCGGTGCCACCAAGACACTCAAGTCCGGTCTCAGTCACGCGGACGCCCTGGTTTACCAGGAGCGACTGACAAAAGCTGGTGCCGAAGTGCAAATTGCGAAACAGCCCGCCGCTGCAGTAAACCCCAAATTGGAAACCGCCGGCGCCCAACCGCCAGCGTCGTCAGACGACGAGCCAGCAACGGCCACCCCGACCGGTCCACAACGGGAGACACCGCTGGAGTTCACCGGCAACGGCCGCGAGTATTTCGGAATCTGGATCGTCAACATCCTGCTGACCATTGTCACCCTTGGCATTTATTCGGCCTGGGCCACGGTGCGTAACAATCAATACTTCTACGGCAACACCAAACTCGATGGAGCCAGTTTCCAGTACCTGGCCAGCCCGATCACTATCCTCAAAGGTCGATTGATTGCCCTGGCTGTCCTGGTTGTCTACGTGGTGCTTTCCGAGATGTATGTTGAAGCTGCCGTGGTCTTTGCCATCGCATTTATCCCCCTCGTACCCTGGATCATGGTGCGCTCGCTGCGGTTCAATGCCGTCAACAGTGCCTACCGCAACATCCGCTTCGACTTTCAGGGCCGCTATGGCCAGGCTTTCATGGTGGCGTTTGTGTGGCCATTGCTGAACATGCTGACCCTGTTGCTGCTTACCCCACTGGTGATGAAGAAAACCCACGAATTCATCGCTAACGGCAGCCGATACGGCACCACCGAGTTCGCGCTCAAAGCCGATACCGGATCCTACTACCGTTTCTTCGGAAAAGGCCTGCTGATCGCCATTGCCTTCGGTGTTGCGGCGTTCCTCGCCATGCGCTATGTCGGCTTTACCGTCGGGTCGATCATTGCCGGTGCTGGCTACCTGACACTGTTCGGCTATTTCATGGCGGGCATTTCAAACCTCTTCCTCAATGCCGTCCACCTCGACCGTCACGGCTTTGAATCCCGCCTGCAACCGCTGCAAATGGTGTGGATTTACCTGTCCAACAGTTTCTTCGTAGTCCTCACCCTTGGCCTTTTCACCCCCTGGGCCAAGGTGCGCATGGCAAGGTATCGGGCTTCCTGCACGGCCATGATGGTCAGCGGTGACCTGAACCACTTCGTTGCAGCCGAGCAGAACCGCACCAGCGCGTTGGGACAGGAACTGGGAGATGCCTTCGATGTCGACTTCGCCGCCATCTGAAGTCACGATCGAAGGCCAGTTCTATTCAGGTAATGACTCCAGCCGGCGGGGCGCAGTATTGCGCTCCGCCGCTGGCGTGATCATCGTTGATGCGGGAGACACCCGACTGCGCCTCGCGCACGACGATGTGACCATATCACCACGGATTGGCAACGCCCCCCGCTACCTCCACCTGCCTGACGATGGGGTCTTTGAAACCGAAGACAACGCCGCGGTGGATCAGCTTAGCCGGCAATCCCGGCGGGGGCGTGGCAATCGGCTGCTGCACGCGCTGGAGAATCACCTGGGGCTGATTCTGGTTGCGGTCGTCGTCACGATTGCGACCACCGGCGCTGCGTTTGTCTGGGGCGTGCCCTGGGCGGCCCAGGCCGTGGCCAATGCACTCCCGAACAGTATAGCGGAGCAGGTTGGCGACTCCACACTCACCACGCTGGACAGCACTTGGCTTGAACCTTCTTCGCTTTCAGAGGAACGCCAACAGGCGTTGCAGGCCCATTTCGAGCCTTTCCTGATGCCAGTGGCGGGCAAAGACCTGAGAGTGATTTTCCGCTCGTCTCCCGCCATCGGCACCAACGCCATGGCATTGCCGGACGGCACGATGATCTTCACGGACGATCTGGTGAACCTCGCCGAAGATGATAACGAACTGACCGCTATCCTCGCCCATGAAATCGGCCATGTCGCCCATAACCATGGCATGAAAGGCATGGTGCAATCGTCACTGACTTTCTGGCTGATCGTGATGATGACCGGTGACCTGTCTGCGTTTTCCGACGCAACCGTAGTGGTTCCGGCGGTCATGATGAGCCTGTCCTACTCCCGTGACATGGAACGGGAGGCCGACGCCTATGCCCTGAAAGCAATGACGGACCACGACCTGGACCCGACCCACTTCGTTACCATCATGGAGCGCCTGATGGCTGCTCATGGCGAGGACCGTTCCTCAGAGGCCGAGGAAGGCACTAGCCGGTGGGACAGCCTTCGCGACATGCTGTCGAGCCACCCGGAAACGGGCGAGCGCATCGAACGCTTTAAACAGACGCCCTGATCGGTATAGTAGCGATACGTTCATCACAGGGAGCACACACGATGCCATCCAGACCCACCAGGCCGGTTGCGGCCTCTGCCATCGACAAACATGTCTACAAGGTTTTTCCCAATGACATGAACGCACATCAGACGGTGTTCGGGGGCATGATTATGGCCAAGTGCGACCGTCTGGCCCTGGTGGTGGCGGAACGACACTCCGGCCATGTCTGCGTCACGGCAGCGGTGGACTCCATTCACTTCCGCGCGCCCGCCAAGGGCAACGATACCCTGCTGTTCAGCCTTGCCCTGAACCGCAGCTGGGGGTCATCCATGGAAATCGGAGCTCGGGTGGAAGCGGAAAACAGCTACACCGGAGAGTCCCGACATATCCTTTCCGCATTTTTCACTTTCGTGGCGCTGGACGAGAACGACAATCCCGTGGACGTGCCTGCGGTAGAGCCGGAAACCGACGACGAGAAACGCCGCTTCAACAACGCCGAAATCCGTCGGGAAGGTCGCCTGGAAACCCGCAAGAAGCTGAGTGAACGCCACTAAGGAATTCCACTCCCTATCCCCATGGCCCTTACCCCCTTAAACGACAAAAGCCCTGCCGGAATCCCGGCAGGGCTTTTTTTGTGGCAGGTCCCGGGCAAGCCCGGGAACAACACCCGAACCGTTATTTAGAACTGGTTCATGGTGTTGTCTTTACCGCCAGCCTTCAGAGCTGCGTCACCCGCGAAGAACTCTTTGTGGTCATCACCGATGTTGGAACCGGCCATGTCCTGGTGCTTCACAGTCGCGATACCCTGACGGATTTCCTTACGCTGAACGCCTGCAACGTAGGCCAGCATGCCTTCGTCACCGAAGTAGCCCTTGGCCAGGTTGTCGGTAGACAGAGCAGCCGTGTGGTAAGTCGGCAGAGTGATCAGGTGGTGGAAGATGCCGGCTTCACGTGACCCGTCACGCTGGAAGTTGGCAGTCCACTCGTCGGCCAGCTTGCCAAGGTCGGTTTCGTCGTACTTGGCATTCATCAGGTCGGCGCGCTCGTAGGCAGATACGTCCTTGCCTTCTTCTTTCCACGCGTCGAATACCTGCTGACGGAAGTTCAGAGTCCAGTTGAAGGACGGGCTGTTGTTGTAAACCAGCTTGGCATCGGGAACCACTTCTTTGATGCGGTTAACCATGGCAGCGATCTGGCCAACGTGGGGCTTCTCGGTTTCGATCCACAGCAGGTCAGCACCGTTCTGCAGGCTGGTGATACAGTCCAGAACCACACGGTCTTCGCCAGTGCCAGGCTTGAACTGGAACAGGCCAGATGCCAGACGCTTGGGACGAACCAGCTGACCTTTCTGCTTGATCACAACGTCGCCGTTGTTGATGTCTTCAGCCTTCTCGATTACTTCACCGTCGATGAAGCTGTTGTACTGGTCGCCCAGGTCGCCCGGCTCTTCAGTCACAGCGATCTTCTGGGTCAGGCCAGCGCCCAGGGAGTCAGTACGGGCAACGATCACACCGTCGTCCACACCCAGTTCAAGGAAAGCCAGACGTACAGCGTTGATCTTGGACAGGAAGTCGGCGTGAGGAACGGTCACTTTGCCGTCCTGGTGGCCACACTGCTTCTCGTCGGACACCTGGTTCTCGATCTGGATACAGCAAGCGCCTGCTTCGATCATCTGCTTGGCCAGCAGGTACGTTGCTTCGGCGTTACCGAAACCAGCGTCGATGTCGGCGATGATCGGCACAACGTGAGTTTCGTGATTGTCGATCTGCTTGATCAGCTCGTCAGCCTTGGCGTTGTCGCCAGCGTTCTGAGCTTCTTCCAGGGCGCGGAACAGGTGGTTCAGTTCCCAGGCATCCGCCTGACGCAGGAAGGTGTACAGTTCTTCGATCAGACCAGATACAGCGGTCTTCTCGTGCATGGACTGGTCAGGCAGCGGGCCAAACTCGGAGCGCAGGGCCGCAACCATCCAGCCAGACAGGTACAGGTAACGACGCTTGGTGGTACCGAAGTGCTTCTTGATGGACAGCAGCTTCTGCTGACCGATGAAGCCATGCCAGCAACCCAGGGACTGGGTGTACTGAGCCGTGTCCTTGTCGTAGTTCGCCATGTCTTCGCGCATGATTTTCGCGGTGAACTTGGCGATGTCCAGACCAGTCTTGAATTTGTTCTGGGCGCGCATGCGGGCCGCGTGCTCGGGCTTGATGGCGTTCCAGGTCGGGTTTTGCTTCAGCAGGGAAGCGATGGCGTCAACGTCTTTTGCGTATGGCATGGTCTCAGTCCTGTTTCTAAGGTTTGAGGTGCTCTTTTATGAAGCATAAAAGCGACTTCAGCGAGCCAGCGTCCGTTCAAAAAATAACCAGACCGCTGACATTGAGGGTTACTTTAGTGGCTTTGATTTTATAATTGAAATTTATATTATCTATATTCGGCATTTTTTGTATGAATGAAGACATCTTCCCTCACGCATTGCAAAGAACAACGAGCCGATCAGCGCTATTCAGGTCAAGATACTCGTCCCGTGGCGGGCTCAGCGCCAGATGCCGCCCCAACGAGTCGGGCTGCGCGCGCCATATGCCCAGCGCCACTTCTCCTTCCGCAGCGACCGTTTTCTCCAGTACCTGAAAATCCGCGCTGGCAGGCAAAGGATAGTTCTGGGGATCCCGGAACTGCACCTCAGCACCGCCCACCGTAAACAGCTCATCCAGCACCACCCTCAGCTCCCGCCGCAGGGCGACCTGAGCAAGCACGTGACTGATGATCATTGGGCTGATCAGCATTTCACTCTGGTGGCCCATTAACAGATTTCGATTGTCCGGGTCGCTCAGTTCCATGATCAGTTGCGGGCGCCTATCACCCTCACTCAACAGGTCTTCCAGTTGCAGGTAACCCACCATGGCACGGGCGTCAGCTTCCTCGCCGGACGCCAGACGATCACTGCTCAACAACATAATGGAGTCATAGTTGAGCGGCCCAACCCGCCTCAACTCGCCTTCCACCATGTAATCCGCTTCGATATGGCGGCAGATCACGTCCCGCTGCCCCCCCAGGTAACGGTCAATTTCCTGTTCCCGCTCCTTGGCAGGCACTACCGAAACGAGATCCACCTCGAACCGCCATTGGCTGTAGCTGGAAAACTCATCGATCAGGCTTGGCACCCGGCGATTCCATCCCAGCACAAGAATCCGGTGAACCCCGCCTGAAAGCGAGACAGCCCGGCTTGCGGGTTCACCTCGAGTGATAACCGGCAGCGGCGGCACCTTCGAATCCGACTCGGTTTCGGTGTAGTCCCTGGCCATCATGACAACCCGGTCCCCGGCCTCAATCACCGTGTCTGACGACGCCGGCATCCTCACCATCCAGGCCTTGCCCGACCGCTTCAGAATACCCAGCACAATTGCCTGGGGCCGCAGAGAGGCCAATTCTCCGAGGGACAGTCCCGCCAGGGCATCGCCACCCCGGATGTAGATTTCGCAACCCTCACCGGCGGTCAGAAGTTCGTTGTAAATTTCCGACAACCCCGGATGGAGGATGTTCTGCACCATTAGCCGGCTTATGGTGGCATCGCCGGCAACCACCTCCACCTCTCCGGGATAGGCGCGCTCAATCACCGGGAGCTTGCGCACATCCTGTATCTCGGCAATGACAAAGGGCAGTGATGCCCCCAGGTGTCGTGCCTGAGCAGCAATGGACAGCAACGCCTTCACGGTCTCCACGTCCGATGTCACCAGGCTGCCCGCCTGATGGGAGGCACTGGGCACTATGACAGCCGCGGCATCCAGGCAGGCTACCCTCTGCAAGGCATCCGGCTGAATGGCAGCGCCGGCACGGAGGATGATCTGGCGAGACTTGCGCCCGATACCGGGCTCGTCGCGCAACTCATGCACCTGGGCCGCCGAGGCATGCTCGGAAAGCACCACCAGGCGTAAGCGGTTGGTTTCACGTTTTTCCAGGAAACGGCGCATGCGCCCTGATGACCCCAACAACTCGCCCAGCAGCGGTAAGGTCTGGCTGGTCCAGCCCAGAACTACGATGTGGTTTCGCAGGGTAACCGGGGTCAGCCCCCGCTCCAGGTCGGTCATCTTGGCGATCAACCAGCGCGTCAGGATCGCCACCAGCGTGCCCATGAAAACCACATAACCGCTGACGGTGAGAATGGTGGACACAAACCGCTGCCAGTTACCCACATCGTCTCCGAGATAGCCCGGGTCCGTCAGCCGCAAAAAAGCCCACCAGATGGCATCGCCGACATCTTCAAAAGGCGTTCCAAGGGGGATCACCAGCAGCCCGCCAACAAGCGAAATGATGCCTATAAAGACACCCACCACTAACAACTGAAAGCCCGCACCTTTTACGAGTTGGCGCTCAACGATGAACTTCACGCGGTCAACAAAACGAAAGGGGATCATGATCGTCCTTCTGGCAAGATGGGGAATGTCGGTAGCATAGCGCAGAACGTATGGAATAAAACCGGAGCGGTGCCTTATAGCACGCTCGTTCACGAACAATTGACTGGCTACGCAATCCGCAGCATCGTATAGATGTCTATCAAGTTCTCCAACGCGGCCCTGAGCGGCTGCAAGACTGGCCGGTTTTTCATGTCCCATGCGCCGATCACATTGTCACTTGCTGTCATCCCGCTGATGACGGGCTGCTCCCTGCTGGCACCAACACCGGAACCGGCGCCACCACAAACCCACTATCATGCCCCCGTGGTCGAGGCCGTATCCGGCACGGCGGTTTCCATACCGCAACTGGCCGAGCGACTTGCGGAACAGGATGTGGTCATGATTGGCGAATATCACGGCCACCAGGGCGCTCACCTGCTCCAATCCCGCCTGCAGGCTCATCTGTACCAGCATCGCCCTGAACAGTTGTTATCCATGGAACAGTTCGAGGTGGACCGGCAGCCGGTGCTGGACCGCTACCTGGCCGGCGACATTGGCGAAATGGAACTGGTCGAGGATGCCGGCGCCTGGCCTATCTACCAATACGCCTACAGACCGCTGGTGGAATTTGCTCGTCGCCAGGGCCTGCCGGTCATCGCCGCAAACGCTCCGGGTGATATCGTTCGCTGCGTGGGACGCGAGGGGCCCGAGTATCTGGCGGACCTGAACGCAGCTCGGAAACGCCACATCCCAGACGCGCCCTTCGCAGGCAGCGCAGCCTACCGGGAAAAATTCTTTGGCACCATGGGCGGCCGGCATGGCACCGCCGACAATGAGCGACTGCAGAACACTTATCACGCCCAGTTGCTGCGGGACAACACCATGGCAAGCCGGATACTGGCCGCAAGGGAACGCCACCCCGAGCACCAGGTCATTCACCTGACGGGCACCTTTCACAGCGAGGAGCGCCTGGGCACGGTAGAGGCCCTTTTGCAGCGAAACCCCGAGCTGTCTGTAGCGGTTATAAGCCCGGTTTTTATGGAAGCACAGCCCGACGGCGACGAACTACCGCTCACCGGTAACCAAAACAAGGGCGACTATCTCTACTTCCTGCTACCGCTGCCCCCGGAGTACCGGGACGAAGCACGGGGACACGAATCGATGATGGATGCATTCCGGAAGGTGCCAGAAACAACCTGCGACTAAGCCTCACCAGCCTTGGCGAAAGCCGCCCCCATGGCGCGGGAAAAAACCGCCTCGTCCGCTGCGCTGAAAAGCACGAAGCGCACATACCTAACCCTTCCCAGACGCGGCAATACCTGCCTGACCGTCGCCATGGCAACCTCTGCAGCCCCTTCCACCGGGTAACCGAAAGCCCCTGCCGAAATGGCGGGAAACGCTATGGATTCAATTGCTTTACTGTCTGCCAACTCAAGGGCATTGCGATAGCATTCCGCCAGCCAGTGATCGGAAGGTTCATCCACACCGTAAACGGGCCCCAGGCAGTGGACGACGTACTGGTTTGGCAGGTTATGCGCCCCTGAAATCACCGCCTCACCCGGGCGGATCGGCGCCATGGGCCGGCACTCTTCAGCCAGCCCTGGCCCTGCCGCCGCATGGAGCGCGCCTGCGACACCGCCCCCGGACATCAATTGGGCATTGGCGGCATTAACGACTGCTTCCAGATCATCCTGGCGGGTGATGTCGCCACGAACGCATTCCACAGTTTTTCCGTTCAGTTCAACCTGTGCCATGGAAACCTCCCGGCCATTGCCTCAGCGTCGCCGCTTCAGCGAGCGGTTGATAATAACGGTTTCCGGCTCGCCGTGACCTGCGATGGCAGCCAGCGCCCGGTCCAGCGTTGCCTCGGCAATGGCTTCGTGTTTTTGGGGTAACGAGTGAACCTTGACCGGCAGGAAATCCAGCAGCCGGTCATCTCCGAAGGTAGCCATTCTGAGGGACTGCGGCAAGCCTCCCGGCTGCTCCAGCAGCACGTCGAGCACCCCTTGCAAGAGGGTGTACGAGGCGGTAATCAACGCATCCGGAAGCCCCTGATCCGCCAGCACCAGCTGCATCAGTCGGGCGCCGGAGGCTCGGTCATAGTGTTCACCACTGTAGACCGCCCATTGTCCACTGCGACTCCGAGCCACCGCCTCAAAGCCCTCGCGGCGCTCCCGTGTCATTGCCAGCGCCGGCACCGCATCAAGCCAGACCACCGACCCGGTGCCCGGCTCCAGCACTGAACGGGCCAGTGTGGCTGCGCCCTTGCGATTGTCGCTGACCACGCAACTGATCACACCCGGTGATTGCGATCGGTCCACCGCGATCACCGGCAGGTCTTCCTCCTGCAACTCTTGGTAGAAGGGGTCATTCGGTGGCAGGGCACTCGCAACGATCAGGGCATCGCATCGCCTTGCCTTGAGAGAACGTGCCAGCTCGCGCTCGGTATCCGGGTCATCTCCGGAGCCGGCAATCAGCAATTGATAGCCCCGGGCACGGGCACCCTGCTCCAGCAATTTGGCCAGGCGGGCGTAACTGGCGTTCTCCAGGTCCGGCAGGATAAACCCCAGGGTGCGGCTGGCCCCACCACGCAGCGACGCGGCTTGCGGGTCTATCTGGAAGTGGTTGTCCCGCGCAACCGCCATCACCTTTTCGATAGTCGCCGGCTTGATCCGGCGGGCCGGCCCCTGGCCATTGATCACGTAGCTGGCGGTGGTGCGGGACACCCCCGCCAGGCGGGCAAGTTCTGCAAGGGTCATGGGGCCGAGTCCTCCTGGGCACAGATTGCTTGATTTCTGATCATATCTGTTTCATGATTCATTCTATGTTTGCTGACACGATTCAGCAACCTAGATTTTACTGGTATTCACAACAACAAGGCGAGGCTCCCCACATGCTGACGCTAACAGCCAATGATATCCGCCTGGGCTGCACTGCAACCGACTGGCGGGATGCCCTGAACCAGGCCAGCCAGGAACTGCAGGATGCAGGCCGGACCACTCCCGACTACCACGCGGGCATGCTGGCCAGGGAGCAACAGTCCTCCACCGTCCTTGGCAACGGCATTGCCATCCCCCACGGCACACCGGAAAGCCGCGAGGCGGTCACCAGCACCGGCATCCGCGTGCTGCAGTTTCCCGGCGGCGTTACCTGGCATGACAACGCCACTGTGCATGTGTTGGTCGCCATTGCGGCCCAGTCGGATGAGCATCTGGATATCCTGCGCCACCTGACCCGCGTACTGGACAAACCCGGCCTGTCGCAGAAACTGGCCGAGGCCGATGACACCGAGGCGCTGGTATCCCTATTGTCGAAGGAGCCAGTGATGCCAAAATGCGACGCTCAGACCCTTTGCCTGGGTGTTAACACCCGGACCACCAGCGAACTGGCCATCAGCGCTGCTGCCCGACTACAGGGGTTGAGCTGTGTCGACGCCAGCTTTATGAAAGAAATTGTCAGCCAGCCACCCGTGGGGCTGGGCCAGGGGTTTTGGCTGGTTCACCACAGCGTTGGCAGTATCCGACCTGCGCTGGCACTGGCAACCCCCAAAGAACCCCGTGACGACCTCGCCGGCGTTTTCTGCCTGGCGGGCCCTGGCGACGACTGCCGCGAATTGCTGGAACGTATCGATAATTTCCTGGCCCAGAACATCCCCCTGGAAAGCCAGTCCGTGGATGCTGTACTTTCCCGGCTTTCCGGTGAGCAGGCCAATGCGGTCAGCGACCGGGTGCGCCTGCTGAATACCCATGGCCTACACGCCCGGCCCGCCAAACAACTGGTACAGGAAGCCCGTCAGCACAAGGCAGACATTCGCATCCGCCTGGAGGACGGCGATGGCAATTCGGTATCGGCGACCAGTCTCACCCGGATCATCGGCCTCGGTGCCCGCAGGGGGCAAACCCTGATCATATCCGCAACCGGCAACGATGCGGAACAGGCGGTAGAAGCCGTTTGCCAGGCCATCAATGACGGGCTCGGAGAAACCATCTCCCCGCTTCGACAACAACAGAGCCAGCCGGCGCCTGCCGAGCCGGAACCCGAACCTCTGGCCGATGACGAACCGCTGAAAGCGGTCGCCGCCTCACCGGGCCTGGCTCTGGCACCCGCCTTCGTCATGCGCCAGCCGACATTGGACTACCCCGCCACCGCCAGCGATGCCGGTGAACAGACCAGCCGACTGGGCCGGGCCATCGACGAGGCCGACGGACAACTGCGCACGCTGATTCGCCAGGCCGAAGGCGGTGAGGCAGCACCGATTCTGTCGGTGCATGTGGAAATGCTCCAGGATGACGATCTCTACCAGGCCGCCCTGGAAGCCATCAACGAAGGCGCGTCTGCCGAAGCCGGCTGGTGGCTCGCCATTGATACCGCCGCGCGTGCCCAGGAAGCACTGGCAGACCGGCTTCTGGCCGAACGGGCGGCAGATTTGCGGGATGTTGGCCGGCGCGTGCTGGCCAACCTCTGCGGGGTGGCCATGCCGACACCGCCGGACGAACCCTATGTACTGGTGGCGGACGACCTGGGCCCTTCCGATGTGGCAAGGCTGGACACCCAACGCGTTCGCGGCCTGATCACGGCCCGTGGTGGCGCCACATCCCACAGCGCCATCTTGGCTCGGGCGCTGGGGCTCCCAGCCGTGGTCGGGGCTGGTGACCGTATCCTGACCATCAGCAACGGAACGAACCTGGTGGTCGACGGCGAACGCGGCTGCCTGGTGCCCAATCCCAGCGCCGAGCGCCGCGACCGCATTGACCGTCGCCTGGACCAACTCACCCGCCTGCAGGCGGACGCCCACGAGTGCCGGAACGAGCCAGCCACCACCACCGATGGCCACACCATCGACGTATGCGCCAACCTTGGCAACACCGCCCACACCCCGGATGCTGTCGACCGGGGCGCCGATGGCATTGGCCTGCTGCGTACCGAATTCATTTTCATGGAGCATCCGGACGCGCCTGACCTGGACACCCAGGTGAAGGAATATCGCCATGCCTTCGACGCCCTCAACGGCCTGCCACTGGTCGCACGCACCCTCGATGTGGGTGGTGACAAGCCCCTGGATTACTGGCCCCTTCCCCACGAGGACAACCCCTTCCTTGGGCTGCGCGGTATTCGCCTGTCGCTGACCCGACCGGAAATCCTCGAAACCCAGGTGCGCGCGCTGCTGACGGCTGCCGACAACCGCCCACTGCGAATCATGTTTCCCATGGTCAAGGACCTGGAAGAGTTTCGCGCGGCCAAGGCCATCGTCGAACGGGTCCGCGCCGAGATTCCCTGCCAGGGCCTGCAGGTGGGCGTGATGATTGAAGTGCCCTCCTGTGCCCTGTTGGCCCACACCCTGGCACCGGAAGTGGATTTCTTCTCGGTAGGCACCAATGACCTCACCCAGTACACCCTGGCTATCGACCGTGGCCACGGCCAGCTTTCGGCCGAGTCCGACGGGTTGCACCCCTCGGTACTGCAACTGATCCGCATGACCGTCGAAGCCGCCCATGCTCACCAACGCTGGGTGGGTATCTGTGGCGAGCTGGCCTCCGACCCACAGGCTATTCCGGTACTGCTGGGCCTGGATGTGGACGAGCTGTCGGTGACCAGCCGGCGAGTGCCACTGGTCAAAGCCTGTATCCGCGGGCTTAGCCGCGAACACGCCCGTGAACAGGCGAAACTGGCGCTGGGCAAGGCCACCGCAGCCGAAGTGCGCGACGCCCTGGAGACACTGTAATGGCCCGGGTACTCACCATCACCCTGAACCCGGCGCTGGACCTAAATGCCGAGACCGACTCAATCCGGCTGGGTAACGTGAACCGCTCTCGGTCCACACGTCTGGAGGCTGCCGGCAAAGGCATTAACCTGGGCCGTGTGCTGTCACGCCTCGGCCATACCGTGACCGTGTCCGGACTGCTGGGAGACATCAACGCCGCGCCCTTCGACCGCCTGTTCTCGTCTGACATCCTGGCAGACCACTTTGTCCGCATCCCCGGGCAGAATCGCATCAACGTGAAAATTGCCGAGGGCGATGGTCGTGTGACCGATCTGAACGGGCCCGGATTTGACGTACCCGCGGATGCCCTGGACCGATTAAAGGCACGCCTGGGTAACTTGAAGAACAGGTTCGATGCCGTTGCCATTGCTGGCAGCCTGCCCGGCGGCTTTCCGCCCGAGGCACTGGCGGAACTGGTCACCCTGGCTCGCGAAGCAGACATCCCGGTGTGGCTGGATACCAGCGGCGCAGGCCTCACAGCCGGGCTTAAGGCGCTGCCAGACGGCATCAAGCCCAATACGGAAGAGCTGGCCGAATGGGCCGGGCACCCTTTGGAGAGCCTGGACGCCATCGCCGAGGCAGGCCGCTCACTTCAGGCCACCGGCATCGCCAATGTGGTGATTTCCATGGGCGAGAAAGGCGTGCTCTGGCTGTCGCCGAAGGGCAACTGGCAAGCGTTGCCACCGCCCGTGACCGCCACGAGCACGGTCTGCGCCGGCGACACTTTGCTGGCCGGAATGATTCACGGCTTGCTCGAACGTCATCACCCGGAACAGGTGCTGTCAACCGCCACCGCGCTGTCGGCCGAGTGCGTTCGACACATTGGCGTTGGCGATCCAATGGCCGACGACTTTATCCAACTGATTCAGCAAACCCGCGTCACTCTCTTTACCCCCTGGCCCGGGCACAACAACAATGGGGAGATGCCATCATGAAACTGATCATTGTAACCGCCTGCCCTCAGGGCGTGGCCACCAGCTTCCTGGCGGCCCGGGCCCTGGAAAGGGCCGCGCAGCAAAAGGGCTGGGAAGCCAGAACAGACATTCGCAGCCCGCAGCAACCACTGTCGTCCCTGCCCGAGGATGTCATCGCCTCGGCGGACCTGGTCGTTGCCGCAACAGGAACACCAACGGACCTGAACGCCTACGCCGGCAAACGCCTCTATCAGGTCCCGGTAACGGCCGCCCTGCCCGATCCCGCGTCGATTCTGGACCAGGCCGAAAAGCAGGCCGAGCCCTATCAACCAACAGAGGCTTCACAGCCCGAGCCTGCCACCTCAGGTAACGCAGGCAAACGCATTGTCGCCGTCACCGCCTGCCCCACCGGTGTCGCCCACACTTTTATGGCGGCAGAAGCCCTGACCGCCGCCGCGACCGCGGCTGGCCATCAGATCCGCGTGGAAACCCAGGGCTCCGTGGGTGCCCAGGATCCGCTGACCGCCGAGGAAATCGAGGCGGCGGATCTGGTGATCCTGGCCTGTGATATCGAAGTCGACCCCAGCCGTTTTGCCGGCAAGCGGCTTTGGCGCACGTCCACCGGCAGCGCCCTGAAAAAACCGGGGCCCACCATTGATGACGCCATGACCAATGCCTCTGTCGAGGAAGGCCAGAAAAAAGCGACCTCAGGAGGTGGTGGCGAGAAACGCGGCCCCTACAAGCATTTGCTGACGGGCGTATCCTTCATGCTGCCCATGGTGGTAGCCGGCGGCCTGCTGATCGCCCTGTCATTCGTGTTCGGCATTGACGCGTTTGAAGAGGAGGGCACCCTGGCAGCCGCGTTGATGCAGATCGGCGGCGGCACCGCCTTCCAGTTGATGATTCCCCTGTTGGCCGGCTATATCGCCTGGTCCATCGCCGACCGGCCGGGCCTGGCGCCGGGAATGATTGGCGGCTACCTGGCCAGCACCCTTGGCGCAGGCTTCCTGGGCGGCATCATCGCGGGCTTCCTGGCGGGCTACGTCGCCCGTTTCATCAGCCAGAAGCTGCCAATGCCCGAGAGCATCGAATCCCTCAAACCCATCCTTATCATTCCGTTGCTGGCCAGCCTGGTCACCGGCCTGGCCATGATCTACGTGATCGGCGAACCCGCCGCCGCCCTGATGGATGGGCTGACCAACTTCCTGGAAGGGATGGGCACCACCAACGCCATCCTGCTGGGCGGTATTCTCGGAGCCATGATGTGCTTTGACCTGGGCGGTCCGGTGAACAAGGCCGCCTATACCTTCGGTGTCGGTTTACTCTCGGAAGGCAGTGGTGGTTCGGCCCCCATGGCGGCGATCATGGCCGCGGGCATGGTGCCCGCCATCGGCATGGGTGTGGCGAGCTTTATTGCCCGCGCCAAGTTTGCAGAGGCCGAACGGCAGGCCGGGCGGGCCTCCTTCGTACTGGGGCTGTGCTTTATCTCCGAAGGTGCGATCCCCTTCATGGCCAAAGACCCACTGCGCGTGATTCCGGTGTGCATGGTAGGGGGCGCCATCACGGGCGCCCTGTCCATGCTGTTCACTGTCAAGCTCATGGCACCCCATGGCGGTCTGTTCGTGCTCGCCATTCCCAACGCGGTAAGCACAGTACTGCCCTATGTGGCCGCCATTGCCATCGGTTCGCTGATAATCGGGTTTGGCTACGCCATGATCAAGACCGGCAAGGCCGAGGTGGCAACCGCCTCCTCTTAGCAGACCTCCCCTCCGGGGGCGCTTGACGCCCCCGGTATTTGCGGCGATGGTATCCGCCAGATCCACGCACAAGGACGCCGTGATGAAAATTCTGTCTACCCTGATCCTGGCGATTGCCGCCGTTGTTTCCGCGTCACTCATCGCCAACGGCCTGACCGGGCTACGCACCGGAGACCGTTTCGTCACCGTCAAGGGCGTTGCGGAACGGGAGGTGCAGGCGGACCTCGCACTCTGGCCCCTGCGTTTCGTCGCTACCGGCAACAGCCTGGACGAAGCCCGCGAGAAGGCCCGCAGCAGCCGCGAAGCCATTATGGCCTTCCTCAAGCTGCAAGCCATCGACACAGACGCAGTGGAACTGCAACGCCTGGACGTTACGGACACCCGCGCCAATCCCTACCAGGAAAGCAACGGCCAGAAGTTCATCATCAACCAGACCCTGATGGTTCGCAGCGACGACATCGATCGCATTCGCCAGGCCGCGCAGTCTGTCAGTGAACTGGTGGATTCCGGCGTCATTCTGTCATCCGATTATGGCCCAGGCGGGCCGACTTACCTGTTTAACCGGTTGAACGACATCAAACCCGAGATGATTGCCGAGGCCACCGCCGCCGCCCGCGAGGCCGCCGCACAGTTTGCCAGGGATGCAAAAACTGAATTGGGGAACCTGCGCCGCGCCAATCAGGGCGTGTTCCAGATCCTGGCCCGAGACCAGGCACCAGGCGTCAGCGAAGGCCAACAGCCGATTAAAACCGTCCGGGTGGTGACCACCGTGGAGTACTATCTTAAATAGACAGTCGCCACCGGCTACTGGGTCTGCACCATTTCATCGGTAACCTGATAGCGGCCGGCCAGCCAATGCAGGATCTCGCTGGCGGCCGGGTGATCAAAGCGGCCATAACATTCCGTCAGCGCCTGATGGCGTTCGGTACTGAGCCTATGCAAGCCGGCATCCTGCAACAGGAGCAGATCGGCCTGTACCTGCTGCGCCAACTCTTTGCCCAACACTTCCTCGGCGGCCAGTTGGAAGGCCTTGCCATACTGGTAGCCGGGCCCCTGTTCGTAGCTACGGGCCAGAGTGATGGCCGGAATCGTAGTGAGCGTTGGCTGTAACGCGGGATTAATGGCGTGGCCCGAGAGATACGGGCCGTTGGCCGCCGGCCGGCCGGTAAATGCCCGCAGGTGCAGATGCCGGGACATACGGTCACCGTCGTTCACCGGGTAGTTATCCCACAGCACCGGCTTGCGCCCCAGCGCTTCTGAAACACGCTGCAGGTGGCCCGGCGATATCTCCCGCGAACACACCTCCTCGCCCGTCCAGAACACCTGCACGGACGGGTCCAGTGCCTTGCCTAGATCTTCCAGGTAATGCTCGGGACGAGGACCAAACACCCGGTCCAGCACCGGATCATCGGAGTAGTAGCTGGGGCAGACGGTCAGTTGGTCCGCTGTACTGCGTTCTGCCACCCAGTGAATGATGTCCGCCTGTCTGGCCGCCAGTTCCGGTGTATCGCTTTTCATGTCATCAAACAGGATCGCCAGATCGGTGATACCCAACTGATCAAACGCTGCCAGTTTTTGCGTCAGCGCGGTTTTCGCCGAGCCATCGAAATTGTTGAACACCTCGAACGGGCTCAGGCCAATGCCGAACCGGACTCCGTGACTGCCACAAAACCGGGCGAAATCAGCCAGCTCATCGGCCTCCGCTTGCGGATGCGGCTCGTTCCACCGGCGCCTGAGAAAAGCATCCGCCTTGGGTGCGTACCAATAGTTCCGATAACCATGGGGAGCCAGTGCCGCAACCAGCTGCCGACGCTCTTCCCAGCTCCACAACGGGCCATAGAAGCCTTCGATGATTCCCAGTGGGGGTTGCTCTGCCATTGGCGTTTCCATTTCGCGAGTACACAGATGGTTTACCGTCCAGAGGGTATCTCATCAGGCCGTGGGGGTCACCGGACAAGTTTAGCAATGTCGGCTAGACTTCTCGTACTGATGATGTAGTGATGAGTAGTAATGAGCAGTGGCGATTCACATCCGCTCTCCGATTACCCATGTGGATAAGGAGCCTGGCAAATGGACATTAAAAGCTTTGAAGACCTGATTGAGTGGGCTCGCGAGCTCCACGCCCACCTGTCCCGATGTTTGTCGGAGTGCTCAACAAAAAACAAGGAGGAGCGAGCCCGGGCACTGCTGACGTATCTGTCGGACCATGAGGCCGAACTGGAGCGCATCACGGCGGAGTTCGAGAAACAGGCCGATTCACGAGCCCTGAAAACAAGACTCTACGACTACCTGAACGACGAACACAAGGCCATCAAAACCCACCGCACCTGCGATGATCATTACGCCAGTCTCGACTTCGACAGCATTGTCCGCGAGGTGTTCGACTTCCATGACCAACTGATCGACCTGTATGACAGCCTGGCCGGCAAGGCAGAGATTCCGGAAGCGAAAGAACTCGCTGAATCCCTACGCGCCATGGAGGAGAACGAAGCCATGAGGCTCGCGAGGCAGATTGGCATGATGGATGATGTCTGAATTCTTCCACTCTCTGTACATGAAAACTGGAAATCGCGAGTCACCGATAGTACTGTATATATAAACAGTATCGGGAGTTTCCCCCATGAAGACTCGCGCGACACCCCTCAACCCACAGAACCGCTTCCAGCCCATAGTGACGGACCGCCAATACGATGATGGCTGGTATCAGGACCCCGCTGACGATACCTGCCCGGACTCACTGGCAACCGAAGTGGTGGATGAACAGGTGCGTACGATTATCAGCCGGAACCAGTCGCCGGATGTGCCGTTCGACCAGTCCATAAATCCGTACCGAGGTTGCGAGCATGCGTGCATATACTGCTTTGCCCGGCCTACCCATGCGTACTGGGACATGTCGCCGGGGCTGGACTTCGAAACCCGGCTGATCGCCAAACCCAATGCTGCGGAACAGCTTCGAAGGGAGCTCGATAAACCCGGCTACCGTGTGTCGCCAATTGCCCTTGGCGTGAACACCGATGCCTATCAGCCGGTTGAGAAGCACCGGGAAATTACCCGCGACGTCCTCAAGGTGTTGGTCGAGTATCGCCATCCGGTGTCCATTATCACCAAGGGGGCACTGATTCTGAGGGACCTGGACCTGCTGTCAGAACTGGCACATCAGGGCCTGTGTTCCGTTCGGGTCAGCTTAACCACCCTGGACAATACCCTGAAGCGCCAGATGGAACCTCGCACTGCAGCGCCGGCGACACGCCTGAAAGTCATCCGTGAGCTGGCCGCTGCCGGCGTACCAACGGGCATCATCCTGGGGCCGGTTATCCCGTTCATCAACGATCATGAAATTGAGAGCATTCTGGGGGTCGCAGCAGAGGCAGGTGCGGAACGGGCAAGCTGGATCATGCTTCGCCTGCCGCTGGAACTGGATGAGCTGTTCCAGGACTGGTTGCAGCGGCACTTTCCAGACCGGGCCAGTCATGTGATGAATCGCATGCGCGATTTGCGGGGTGGCAAAAGTTACGATGCCCAGTTCGGGCGCAGAATGACAGGAACGGGCCCCTACGCAGATCTTGTCCGCCAGCGCTTCGCAAAGCGCGCAAGGCAACTGGGCCTGAACCTTCATCAGGCAGAGCCCCTTAGAAGCGACCTCTTCAGGCGTCCTGCGGGTGAGCAGATCGGATTGTTCTAGACCGGAAACATTACCTCATGCTGACCAGCGGGAGAAAGTCGTAAGACCTAGGTCGTACAGAGGCGGGTTTTTCGTTCCGTTTCTTAACGTTTGTTGATAACTTGAACTAGAATTAGGAGTTACTTTCCCAGACAGAGGGAGAGGCTCTCAACACAATAACGACAAAAGAGGCTAGAAGAGCAATGAAGATCCGTTCTGTTCTATCCGCGGCTGTGCTGGCTGTAGCAACTACCTTTGCTTCCACACAAGCCCTCGCTCAAGACACGTTTACCCTGCGCCTGGCCGAGACCTGGGGGCCCAACTTCCCGATTTTCGGTGACACCACCAAACGGTTCGCTGAAACTGTCGAAAAGATGTCCGACGGCCGCCTGAAGGTCCGCATCGACTCGTCAAACAAGCACAAAGCGCCCTTCGGTGTCTTTGATATGGTCAAGGCCGGCCAGTACGACATGGGTCATTCCGCGTCCTACTACTGGAAAGGCAAAGTACCCAACACCCTGTTCTTCACAAGCATGCCTTTCGGCATGAACGCGATGGAACAATACGCCTGGTTCTACCACGGCGGTGGTATGGAACTGATGCAGGAGGTTTACGAACCCCACAACATGCTGTCGTTCCCGGGTGGCAACACCGGCGTTCAAATGGGCGGCTGGTTTCGCAAGGAAATCAACACTCTCGAAGACCTGCAGGGCCTGAAGATGCGTATTCCTGGCTTCGCCGGTGAGGTGTTTGCAGAAGTAGGCGTTAATCCGACCAACATCCCACCGGGCGAGCTTTACACAGCCCTGGAACGCAACACCATTGACGCGGTTGAGTGGGTTGGTCCTTCCCTGGATCTGCGTCTCGGTTTCCAGCAAATTGCAGACTATTACTACACTGGCTGGCACGAGCCCGCCACGGAGCTGCAGTTCCTGGTGAACAAGAAGGTATGGGAAAAACTGCCAGCCGACCTTCGTGAAATCATGCGCGTCGCTATGCGCACAGCCTCCTACGACATGCTGGTTCACTCTCAGCACGCAAACGCAGAAGCCTGGGCCAACATCAAGGAAGAGTACCCGAACGTACAGATCAAGAAATTCCCTGAGGAAATCTTCCAGGCCATGCACGAGGCCAACGAGAAACTCCTGAAAGAAGCGGCAGCGAACAATGAGCAAGCCGCAAAGATTGTAAAATCCCAACAGGAATATCTTGAGAAGAGCCGGGCCTACACGGACATTTCCGAGCGGGCCTACCTAAACACGATGGCAGAAGTCGAGTAACATATCGGCAGTAACTGAGCCGGGATCGCTCTAGCAGTGATCCCGGTTTTGTCGTTTATAGCAATTGAAAAATCGCCGGCTCGCTGGCGGAGGACAATCAATGCGTTGGATTATCAAGCTGGACGAGGGCCTGGCCACCCTGTCCATTTTTTGCGGCTGGGTGGCCTGTGCCGCAATGATTCTGATGGCCGGTAACGTCTTCTACGACGTAGTAGCCCGCTACGCTTTCAATGAAGTTTCGATCGGTATGCAGGAAATGGAGTGGCATCTCTATTCCGTGGTGTTCCTGCTGGGCATCCCCTACGCATTGCGCACGGACGGCCATGTTCGCGTAGACGTTTTCTACACCCGCTGGCGTGACAAGACCAAGGCCTGGGTCAACATCGTTGGTGCTGTTATCTTTGTCATCCCCTTTGCCTACCTGATCTGGAACTACGGTTACGATTTTGCCGTTGAGTCCTACAGCATGGGCGAAGGCAGCGGCGACCCGGGTGGGCTACCCCATCGCTGGGTGATCAAGAGCGTGATCCCGATTTCCGCGGTGTTTACCGGTATCGCCGGGTTCAACATGGTGACCTTCGCAATACGGGTTATCTCCGGCGACAAGACCTATGAGCCCAAGCACGGCGCGGAGGGTCTCGCATGATCGGTATGATTATGTTCGGAGCCGCCCTCCTCCTGCTGATGCTGGGCTTCCCGGTTGCCTTTACCTTTGGCGGCGTTGCCCTGTTTTTCGGGATCTATGCCGAAGGCATGGATCTGTTTGCTTTCATGCCTTATCGCATTATGAGCGTCATGCAGAACACGGTGCTGATGGCGGTGCCATTGTTCATCTTCATGGGTGTGGTCCTGCAACGCACGCGGCTGGCCGAGCAATTGCTGACCTCCATGGGCCGCCTGTTCGGTGGATTGCCAGGGGGCCTGGCCATTTCCACCATCCTGGTAGGTGCCCTGCTCGCCGCATCAACGGGCGTCGTCGGTGCCAGTGTGGTAGCCATGGGTCTGATCTCTCTCCCCGTGATGCTGGCCCATAACTACGACAAGCGGCTTGCAACGGGCACTATCTGTGCGTCCGGCACACTGGGCCAGATCGTACCGCCTTCGATTATCCTGATTATCCTTGGCGACGTGCTCGGGCTCCCGGTTGGCGACCTCTTCAGGGCAGCCGTTATCCCAGGTGTGGTGCTGGTCGGTCTGTACATCATCTACATCCTTGTTCTCACCCGCTTCAAGCCTGAAACCGGCCCCGCCATGCCGGATGACAGCGGACTGTCACGGGGCAAGGAAATCCGTGCAGCGCTGCTGGCGATTATCCCGCCGCTGGCGTTGATCATCGTCGTACTGGGCTCCATCTTTGCCGGTATTGCCACCCCCACGGAATCTTCGGCGCTCGGTGGTGTCGGCGCCGTGGTGCTGGCCATCATTTACCGCCAGTTCTCCTTCAAGATGGTGTGGGATGCCTCAAAGGACACGGTGAAGGTCACTGCCATGGTGTTCGCCATCCTCGTCGGTGCAACCGCATTCTCGATGGTGTTCAGCTACACCGGTGGCGATTACCTGCTGGAAGAATGGCTACTGCAGCTTCCCGGCGAAAAATGGGGTTTCATCATCCTGGCCATGCTGGTCATCCTGGTGCTGGGCTTCTTCATCGACTTCGTGGAAATTTCGTTCATCATCGTTCCGATCCTGGCACCAGTGGCGGAAGCCATGGGCATCAACATGCTGTGGTTCGCGATTCTGATTGCCATGAACCTGCAAACCAGTTTCCTGACGCCCCCATTCGGGTTCAGTCTGTTCTATCTCAAAGGCGTATCACCACCCGGTGTACAGACCATCGATATCTACAAAGGGGTACTACCGTTTATCCTGATGCAGGTACTGGTGCTGGTGATGATCGTGATTTTCCCGGAATGGTTTGGCATGAGTTCGACCTACTGACGTCGGCGCCAGTCGACAGCACACCAACAAGCCGGGGCCGTGCAGCCCCGGTTTTTTCGCCCGCCATTCCCGCTTTTACCCCTTTTACCTATTGCCCCAATAGCAACCCTCCATTCTTTGGTGTGTGGGGGGATATGACAAAACACGCTTGTTTTCTATACTAAAGACGAAGCAGGCGATTCTCAGTTGTGATATCGGGACACGCCCTGATGCTGAATCACTGTCGGCCAAGCCCGCCGACTTCAGTCCGTGATTAACCAGCTGAAAAAGGGAGATATGTATCCATGAGCCAAAGCACCGCCCGGAAGCCCCCAGCGCCCACCAACGACCGACCGGAGGACAGGCCTCACGTCCTGACGTTGCCCCTGGAAGAGCAGCAGGCGGACCGTGAGCCTCACAGTTATGAACGCTGGCTGATCGCCAAGCTGATGCGCATGGCCGGGTCACCACCGCTACGGTTCCAGCTGTGGAACAATGAATTCATTGACCCCGAAGAAGGCCATGCCCGTTTTACGCTCAAACTGACAGACCCCAAGGCGCTGTTTACGCTGGTCACCAACCCCAACCTGGCGTTTGGGGATCTATACAGTGCGGGCAGGCTGCAGGTAGATGGCGATCTTTCGGAGCTGATGGAGACACTTTACCGCTCAATTCACAACGCCAGGCAGAAATGGCCCAAATGGCTGGAAGCCCTGTGGCGCAACCACAACCCCCGCTCTACTGGCGTTTCTGAAGCCCGGGAGAACATTCACCACCACTACGATCTGGGCAACGAGTTTTACCGGCTCTGGCTGGATCATGCCGAAATGCAGTACACCTGCGCCTATTACGAAACGCCGGATTTGACCCTGGAACAGGCCCAACTGGCCAAGCTGGAGCACGTTTGCCGCAAGTTACGACTAAAACCCGGCATGACGGTTGTGGAAGCCGGCTGTGGCTGGGGTGGTCTAGCGCGCTATATGGCCCGGAATTACGGCGTGAAGGTACATTCCTACAACATCTCGAAAGAACAGCTGACGTACGCTCGGGAAGAAGCCAGGCGTCAGCAGCTGGACCACCTGATTGAGTACGTTGAAGACGACTATCGCAACATCAGCGGCCAATATGACGCCTTTGTGTCCATCGGCATGCTGGAGCATGTCGGCAAGGACAATTACCTGGCGCTGTCGGAGCTTATCAGTCGTTCCCTGAAGCCGGACGGCCTGGCGTTACTGCACAGCATCGGCCGCAACCGGCCCATGCTGATGAACGCCTGGATCGAGAAACGCATCTTTCCGGGTGCTTACCCACCGAGTATCTCTGAGTTCATGGGTATCTGCGAACACAGCGACTTTTCGGTGCTGGATGTCGAAAATCTCAGACTGCACTACGCACAGACGCTGACCCACTGGATGGAACGGTTCAGAAGCAACATGGACAAGGTCACAGAAATGTACGACGGGCACTTTGCCCGGGCCTGGGAAATGTACCTCGCCGGCTCCATAGCCGCCTTCCGCGCCGGGTCACTGCAACTGTTCCAGGTGGTCTTCACCCATGGCGGGAACAACCAGCTGCCACAAAACCGCCAGGACATCTATTCGTCCCCCGCAGCTCCGGAGGCATAATCATGGACTACTACGACCTGATTATCGTAGGTGCCGGGCCTGCCGGCTCCACCCTCGCCCACGCACTGCAGGACAGCGGCAAACGCATTCTGGTAATCGATAAGCAGGACTTTCCTCGGGACAAGACCTGCGCCGGCTGGGTTACTCCTGCGGTGATGGACAGTCTCGATATCGACATCAACCACTACGGCACCGGACGAACCCTTCAGCCCATCCGGCGGTTCCGTATAGGCATGATGGGGCAATCGGCGGTGGAAAATGACCACGGTGAGATTGTCAGCTACGGCATACGACGCTGCGAGTTCGATGCGTTTCTTCTGGACAGGACAGCCGTGCCGAAGCAACTGAACACACCGGTCAAGTCCATTGTTCGTCGCGATGGCAACTGGGTGATCAACGATACCTGGGAGGCGCCCCTGATCGTAGGTGCCGGGGGCCATTTCTGCCCGGTGGCGAAGCTGATGGGAGACGGCCCCGGCAGCCACGAAGTCGTAGTGGCGGCCAAAGAGGTGGAATTCGAGATGACGCCTCAACAGGCCGAGGTGTGCGAAGCTCGTGGCGACACCCCCGAGCTCTGGTTCTGCCGCGACCTGAAGGGCTATGCCTGGGTGTTCCGAAAAGGTAATTTCCTCAATATCGGCCTTGGCCGGGAAGACAATCACAAACTGACCGAGCACCTCAACGCCTTCGTGGAGGAAATGAAATCCGAAGGACGCATACCGGCCGATTTACCGGGCAAGTTCAAAGGTCATGCCTACCTGCTATACGCCCACGCGGAAAGACAACTGGCCGATGACGGCCTGCTGTTGATCGGGGATTCCGCCGGCTTGGCCTACACCCAGAGCGGCGAAGGTATTCGCCCTGCCATCGAGTCTGCGTTGATGGCGGCGGACATTATTCGCGACCAGGAGGATTATTCCGCCCAGGCACTGCAGGCCTACGGCGAAGCTATTGCCAGCCGTTTTGGTAATCGCGCCATGCCTCAGGATGAGGGCTGGCAAGTGCCGGACTGGGTCAAAATGCCATTGGCCAGTACCCTGATGCGGTCTCACTGGTTTACCCGCAAGGTGGTCACCGAAAAATGGTTCCTGCATCAGCAGGTGCCACCACTGGCGACGGTCTCCCAGGGTTGAGAGAACGTATAGAACCGGATCGGGCAGTACCCGGTCCGGTTCTCCTTATCACGCCGACGGTCAGTCAGCGGCCAGTTCAATCACATCGATACCATACAGAGTGGTCGTGCCACTCACCTCGTTGCCTACCGCTAACATTGGCTTGCCATTGGGGCTGTCCCCAGCAGCGATAAAGGCAAGCCCCTCGGGCCCAAGATCACCCGCCATTCCACTCTCAAGATCGGTCTGGGAGGCAGAGAAGTCGCGGTTATTGAGGTACTGGACGAATTCCGGGTTCTGCGGATTGGTCACGTTATAGACCATGATGCCCCCAACCCGTTCAAGGCCGATAAAGGCAAAGGTCTGGCCATTAATGGTACCCACGGTGACCGCCTCAGGCTCTGGTCCCTTATCGTCGGAGCGGTTGTCGAACGCATTTTCGTCATTATTGCTGTTGAAATTGTCCGGGATCAGGCTCGCGGTAATGCGCTCGAATTCACTGCCGCTGTCGAAGACCCGCTCGCCGGTTTCCGACCAGATTGAAAACGAACGCGCACCGTAGGCGTAGAGCTCACTGTAGACACAGTTATTCTCCACATAGCTCCGGTCATACTCACCGCCCACGAGAATGACGTTGGCAGGATCGCTGGGCGCGCAGGAATTGCCAAAACCCAGGGTGGATGTGACGTTCAGGCGTCCCAGGTTAGCGTCTTCCTGCAACTCGGCAGCGTTCGGGAAGGCCATGGCATCCAGCGTCAGGTCGGCGACGCGGAATTCCTCACTGAAGCCGTCGTAATCCCGGGAATCACCCTCGTTGGCGGTGATGTAATAGGTTTTTCCGTTAAAACCGTAGCTGGTCATGGCATCCGGATGGTAAATGCCTTTCACCGGCCAGTTGCGAATGTTGATGCCGCTGTCGTCGTTGCTGGCATCCAATTCGTTGCCGATGATGCTGTGATCCTTGAAACCCAACGGAATAATGGCGGTAATCTCCCCGGCCGCGATGTCCAGTTCGGCAACGGCATTTGCCTCCTGCATCGCGACCCAGGCTTTTTCACCGTCGATAGAGATCGCTATGTATTCCGGCTCCAGATCCTGTGCCAGAGTGGCGCCCGGCCCGAACACTCTCAGGCCCTGTTCCATAAGTTCGGCCAGCTGACCGTTGAAGCTGGCGAACCCGGCCGTGGTGACCGTCGCCGCAGCCACGCCGTTGGACAGGTCAACAATGCTAACGGAACCCTCCGGGTCAACACTGTAGTCATCACTGGGTTCGCCCTCGTTGGCCACCAGGAGCTTGTGGCCATCGCGGGTAAACGTCAGCATATCCGGCAGGGCGCCCGCCTCTACTTCACCCACCTTGTTCAGGTCAGTGCTGTTATAGAACACCACCTTGCCGTTGTCCTGCTTGACGTTGGCTTCAATGGCGACGGCCACGAGATCGCCGTATACCGCCACGCTGTTCGCAGAAGCACCTTCGGCGGTGGCATCAATGGTGCTGAGCTTGACCGGCATCTCCGGGTCCTGGATGTCCAGCACGTCCACGGTCGAATCGTTGGCATTGATGACAAACAGACGCTGGTTGGCGGGATCGTGAGCCACGATTTCCGCTGCGCCTTCATCGAAAGCACCACTTGCATAGGTGCCGAGGGTATTCAGCTCAATCAGGGTCTGGCTGGTGCCGGGCGAACCGGTACTGCCATCGTCGCCGTCATCACCGTCGCAGGCCGCCAGGCCCAGGGTGGATGCGAGGATGGCTGCCGTAAGGAGTGAGTTCTGGAATGTCATGTTTGCCTCTTCTTCTGTCGTTACACGTGTGGTTGTACACGACACTTTATGGAGAAGAGGTGACAGAAATGCGTCACTTTTAAGTCAGAACTGCTCAGGGAAGGTGGTATCAGCAAAAAAATGGCGACCGTGCGGTCGCCATTATCAACACTTGCTCAAGTGATTGAGAGCTTCAAGGGCTTTATTGGCCGAGGTAGCTACGGTACATCCATACCGTCTTTTCCTGCTGAGAGATGTAGTCGCTCATCAACGCAACGGTGCCCTCGTCGTCCGCATCGCCAGCTAGGTGAAGCAACTCCCGCTGCTTACCAATCAGCTTGGCGAAGCTCTCCACGATGTTTTCAACAGCATCCTTACCATCGGCCACATCCTTTCGCTCAGGCACCTCGGATTTTTCGATGTAGGTGCTGTAGGCGTGTGCAGGCCTGTGCCCGAGGGTCAGCACCCGCTCGGCTATCTCGTCAATCTTCAACAGCAGGTCGTCATAAAGCTCTTCAAACTTGGCATGCAGTTCGAAAAAGTTGTCACCTTTGATGTTCCAGTGATAGCCACGAACGTTCATGTAGAAGATCTGGTAGTTGGACAGCAGATCGTTCAGTGCGTTCGCCAGGCTCTGGGTCTTTTCAGTGTCCAGACCAATAAAGTTCTTGCTCATAACGTGTCTCCTTGACAGTTACCGGAATGTACTGGTGGCTAATCTAACCAGGAATCGTGAATAGATAAAGTTTAGTTATCCAATCTTCTTGATAGCTCTTACTAATCTTTGGCAAGACCAAGTAATAGCTAAGGGCTATCAAAAATCTGCATATTATTTATTTAACAACGATTCTCAATTGCTGTTGAATGGACCCATATCCATCGCACTTGCGGAGCTGACTGACTATGAGTGCCCTGAAGATGTTTTTCCATGACCATGGTTCAAAGGGTGACAACTCGTTGCTGAAAACCATCACATTCGCCATTACCCACTTCACCGTGGCCTTTACCGTTGCTTACCTGCTGACCGGCGACATACTGATTGGCAGCCTGATTGCCATGGTAGAACCAGCGATTAACACGGTGGCCTATTTCTTTCATGAAAAGATATGGGCGCGGAAGCAGCAGATTGCAAGGGGCGTCTCTGGTGCGGAGGCAATCCCGGTTGCCCGGAGTTTCTGATCAGGGCCATTTCCCAGACTCTAACCACCCGGGCCGCAATCCAGGCAATGCTCAATCGGTTGTGGCCCAATATCCAGCTTGCGGTTGAGGTCACGCAATGCCGTACGAACTCCTTCCTCAATTACCGGGTGGTAGAACGGCATGGTCAGCATCTCGCTCACCGTCATGCGCTTCTGCAGAGCCCAGGCCAGCAAGTGTCCGATGTGTTCGGCTGCGGGGCCAAACATCTCCGCGCCCAGAAATAACCCACTGCCCCGCTCACCGTAGACATGCAGCAAGCCCTTATTAGCGCCAATAACGCGACTGCGCCCCTGCCCTTCGAAAGAAACCTCACCAACGGCATAACCACCCTTACAACGCTCATCGACTTCGTTGAGGGTCATCCCCACCGTGGCGATCTGTGGATCGGTGAACACGATGCCCAATGGCACCCGGCGCAGCCCCGCCCGCACATCCGGGTATCGAGCCGCGTTATCGCCGGCTATTCGCCCCTCATCAGCCGCCTCATGGAGCAGTGGCACTTCATTGTTGGCATCTCCAGCGATAAAGATATGACTGTCACCGCACTGAAGCGTGTAATGATCGAACAGCGGTGAGCCATGATCATCCTCGGCAATATCCGCGTTCTGTATATCCAGACTGTCGACATTGGGGCGACGCCCGGTGGCTGCCAATAGATAGTCGAAAGTTTCCGTGGTTTCACTGCGATCCGCTCCCGAAAAGCGAATACGCACGCCGTCGTCCGTTCGCTCAACCGACCGGACCTTGGCGCTGGTATCCAACGGAAATTCTTCATTGAATGTTTTCAGCGCGTAGTTGCGAATCGCTTCCTCCTGAAGCGGCCCAAGACTTCCGCTGACACCAAACATCCGCACCCGAACCCCCAGCCGACTGAGCGCCTGCCCCAGTTCCAGGCCGATTATGCCGGGACCGAACACGGCAACGGACCCAGGCAGGTCGTCCCACTCGAAAATGTCATCATTCACCACCAGTCGGTCCTTGGCGTCCTTGAGAAAGCCGGGGATGTTCGGCCGGGAACCGGTGGCAATGACCACACGGGCGGCTTCCACCTCCACTTTCTCGCCGACAACAATTCGGTGAGGCGACAGGAACCGGGCCTGGCCGCGAAGCCGGTGAGCCTCGGGAAACCCCTCTACAGCCTCCACCACAAAGCTGACGAACCGGTCCCGCTCCCTGCGGACACGCGCCATCACCTCCTTGCCATCAATTCGGATGTCACCGGGATGAACACCAAACGTAGGTGCCTTGTGCAATTGATGGGCACTGTCGGCCGCCGCAATCAACAGCTTGCTGGGCATACAGCCGACACTGGCACAGGTGGTACCGTAGGCACCCCCTTCAATCAAAACGATATTATCCGTATGCTTTCGGGCAGCGCGATAGGCGCTCATGCCAGCGGTACCCGCGCCAATAACAGCGACATCCACTTTGCGTTTTTCCACGTCTACAACTCCCCTCACCGCCTACAAATTTCATGGTTCTGCCTCAGTATAGGAGTGAATACGGGAAACCGTTCAGTTGCCAACCAAAGACGTCGCAGCATTCGATGCGGGACTTTTTCAACCGCGCCTTCTAGACTGGCGCCCTGTAACGGAGCTTTCCTGGAGATAAAAGGTATGCACAACTACTGGCCGGAATTCATCACCGTCGCCCTCGTTCATTTCCTGGCCGTAGCCAGCCCAGGGCCAGACTTTGCCGTGATGCTTCGCCAGGCGCTGTGCCAAAGCCGTCGCAACGCCCTGCTGACGGCCTTCGGCATTGGCACGGGAATTCTGATTCACGTGGGGTATTCCCTGCTGGGCATTGGCCTGATCATCCAGCAGTCGCTGGTGCTGTTCAGCATTCTCAAAGTGGTTGGCGCCCTCTATCTCACCTGGATCGCGATACAGTGTCTGCGCTCGAAAGCCGGCGGCATTCATGTCGAAACGGCAAACGGTGGTCGGCAAAGCGGTTTCGCGGCCTATCGGCTGGGTTTTCTGACCAATACCCTGAACCCGAAAGCCACGCTGTTCTTCGTATCACTCTTTTCCGTGATCATCAGCCCGGGTACGCCGATTGCGATTCAAACGGCTTATGGCGTCTATATGGCAGTGGCCACCGGCCTGTGGTTCATGGCCGTGGCGGTATTCTTCACCCTGCCGCAGATCCGCAGGGGGTTTAACCGTTTCGGCTATTGGCTTGACCGGCTGATGGGGGGCGTTCTGTTGTTACTGGCGGGGCAGTTGCTGTTTTCAACAGTGTCTGGGGACGGGGGCGAGGCCCTTAACCCCGGCCAGGACTGAGAGCCGATTGCCTGAGCCAGGCGGGTAGCCTTGGCCAGGACACGCCCACAAGCACGTCCATGTGGGGCTCGGTCGCGCCATCCCTGGCGCTCCACGGTCCTGACCAAGGCTACCCGCCCGGCACATCGGAACTGGGTGATATCTCCCGTTAAATCGATCTGAGCAATTCTTCCGTTTGCTTCCAGCCAATGCAGGGATCCGTTAGGGAACATCCGTAAATTAAATCGTCGCTGTCATTTTGACGCCCTTCTTCAAGAAAACTTTCCAGCATCAATCCAACAATATTTCGGTTACCCGACCGCTTCTGGAACATGACTTCCTTCGCTATCTCCAGTTGCCGCGATGATTGCTTTTGAGCGTTATCATGACTGCAATCGACCATCACCGAAGCAGAAACACCTGCGCTGGACAAGGCATCCACGGCCTCGCGGACACTCTCCGCATCGTAGTTTGTAATACCTCGCCCGCCCCGTAATACCAGGTGTGTATCGGGGTTGCCCTCGGTGGTAATCATCGCGGGTGCGCCATGACTGCCTATGCCGAACCGGTGATGGGGATGGGCCGCTGATTTCATGGCGTTGATGGCAACGCCAATGCTGCCGTCGGTGCCGTTCTTGAAACCGGTCGGCATCGGCAGACCGCTGACCATTTCACGGTGAACCTGGGACTCAGTGGTGCGGGCACCGATGGCGGTCCAACTAACGAGGTCACCAAGGTAATCCATGGCGAACGGGCTCAGGGCTTCCGTGGCCAATGGCAGGCCCATGTCTGACAGGTTCAACAGCAGGCGCCGGGAACGCAGCAAGCCTTCGTTGAGATTTCCGCTGCCAGTGCGCTCCGGGTCATAGAGCAGGCCTTTCCAGCCAACGGTGGTTCGGGGTTTTTCGAGGTAGGTACGCATCACAATCAGGAAACGGTCGCTGACATCATCCGCCAGCGCTTTGAGCTTCTCGCCATACTCCAGTGCCGCCACTTCGTCGTGGATGGAGCAGGGGCCAACGACCACCAGCGTTCTCGGGTCCTCGCCGTTGAGTATCCGGCGAACAGCATCCCGGTGCTGGCGAATCCGCGCCTGAATGTGAGCAGGAACCGGCAGGCTGGCTCGCAGTTCGGCAGGTGTCGGCAGCGGCACTTCCCGGGTTCCCGGCTCAGCCTCTGATGGCTGCTGGGTCTCGTTCAGTGTCTCGATGTTCAGCGACATGTTCATGGTCAGTGTTCCCGTTTCCCTGTGTCAGAATCAAAAAAGCCCCGGCTGGTGGCTACCAGTCGGGGCTTTTTGAGTCCGGTGGCAGCCTGGGTTTCTGCCGGGCTGCCTTCCTCGTTATTCGGTCGATGAAGATCTTATGGGCGGCCCGGGCTCTGGCTAAAATAGCCATAACCAAACCACCAAAAAAACACAGCAGCGACCGCAGCGATCGATTTTTCACCGAAAGCTTGCAGAACATTCAATTGACAGGTCGCGTGTGTCGTCTTCATGCTTTCCAATATATATCCCCGGTTTCCGGCTTTGCAACCCGTAAATTCGGTTTTTTGCAGGTATTGCGGCCCTACCAGTCCCGGAGTCACTCATGAACACAGCGATGAATTGTCGGCCCACGCTTTCTTTGTTGCTGATCCTGCTGCTTTTTTCAGGCGCTATAGCAGCGGCGCCTGAGGCCCGTACTTACCAGATGGCACAGCGCTCCGCAGCGGGTGTGGCACAACAGATCCGCGAACTTTATCCGGATGGCCAGGTGTCGATCACCGCTCGCGGACAGCAAATGGTGGTTCGTGGTGAACCAGAGGTGCTGGATGAAATCGGCAGGCTGGTGGAGACCATGGACGTCGCCCCCTCACAGATGCGCATTACGGTTCGTTCCCGACACAACGTGGATGCCAAAACCGGTGGCGGCGGGTTTTCCGTCAACAACAACCAGGTCAGCGTACAGGCAGAACGCAAGGTCACCACGACACGGCGGAATCAGGAACGCACGCTGATCGTTCAGGATGGGCAATCCGCTCATATTGCCTCTGGCCAGGTCCGCACCGTACCGATCGCCATCCGCGGGGGCCGTAATCCAGCGGCGTTTCTGGGACAGGTCGAAACCCGAAGCGGCTTCCTGGTCAGCCCGCAAGTGATTTCAGATCAGGCGGTCGAATTGAACATCGTTTCTTTTGAGGAAGACCCGAAGGGCAATCCGCCCGGCTACGACACCGAGGCGGTGATGACCATACGCCGGGTAGAACCCGGTGAATGGGTGGAACTCGGCAGCACGCGCCAACAACGAGTAGGTGAGCAGTCCGGCATCACCTACCAAACCGGGAACAGTCGCCGTCAGAATCAGACCTTCGAGGTAAAGGTTGAGGTTCTTTAAGGCCGGTCAGGCACGGCGTTTCAGCAAGACACTCTTGGCTTCGTTGATCTTTGCGGCCAGGTAATCGTTGCCGCCTCGATCGGGATGGAGCTTCTGGATCAAACGTCGATGCGCCTGCACAATCTCGTCGTCTGTGCAGTCTGGCGCAACCCCCAGAACCTCACAGGCTTCGCTGACAGACATATTTCCGGAACTGGCACTCTGTTGCCTGCGCTGATGCTGGGTGGCGGTGTCGTCATTACCAAACCCACTCTGACGGTTCTGCCCGAACAGGCGGCTGACCGTTGGGGCAAACTTCAATAAGGCTGGCAGTTTTCTCAGTAGTGGTAATAGGGCGGCCACTGCGGCGGTCAGCACATGCACCCGCCCCGTCAACACCATGAATAGAAGCACCGCGGCGCCAGCCACCAACACGACTTTCCAGGTGGCGGCCTTTTTCTTCTCCGGCGATAACGCGCCCCACTGTTTCAGCACAATAAATACGGCTGCCGCCAGTGCAATACCAAGAATCCATTGCATTCGCCAATCCTTATAGATGACCGAGTCGTAAATCTGTCATTCTTGTTTGGCAACCTAGTGAACGGGACGAGCTCCCGGACCCGCCTGGACAAGGCAGGCGAAGGCGCCTGGAGCGCAGTAATTGTACGCATTTTCACTGACAAATCAGTGACAGCAACCCTCTCGCTTGTATAGGATGCTATTCTTTACGGTTTGTTGACGAGTCCTTGCCAACACAGCCCCCGACGAGCCGGGCAACTCCATCCCTACGGGATCAGGAGCCTGCAAAGCTAACACGATTACCTGTAACGGACATACGACCCAGGACCTGAATTATGCGCACTGCCTCCCGCTTCCTGATTGTACTCATCTTTCTCGGTGTCGTGCTCGGCGGCATTTTTGGTTACAAGTTCTACCAGTTCGGCCAGATGCAGGAACAATTTTCCCAGCCACAGCCGCCGGCGAAAATTTCCGCGACCATGGCCAGCACCGAGATGTGGACACCTGAGATCAAAGCCGTTGGCAGCGTTGAAGCCATCAATGGTATTGAAGTGGCGAACGAAGTTCCCGGTGTGGTTGAGAACATCGCGTTCGAGTCAGGTGATACGGTGAAAAAAGGCGACATCCTGATCCGCCTGGACGCCGCCATTGATGAAGCCGCATTGCGCACACGCCGTGCCGAGGCACAGCTCGCGGAGCAGGAGTTCAAGCGGGTGTCCGACCTGCTTCCCAAGCGCGCCGTGTCGCAATCCCAGTACGATGAAGCCAAGGCCAATTTCGACGCAGCACGGGCAAGGGTCAATGAAGCCGAAGCCCAGTTGAGCAAGAAAATCATCCGCGCGCCTTTTGACGGCAAGCTTGGCCTCCGTCTGGTGGATCAGGGCGAATACATTGGTACCGGTACGCCGATCGTCGAAATCAACATGCTCGATCCGATCTACGTGGATTACACCCTCTCGGAAAAAGACCTGCCCATGGTGCAACAGGGCTACGACGTAGTGGCGACCGTTGCGGCCATCCCCGACAGTGATTTTGCCGGCCAGGTCAGCGCCATCAACACGTCGGTTAATCCGCAAACCCGTACCGTCCGGATTCGTGCCACGCTTGGCAACGAGGAGAACCAGCTTCGCCCGGGCATGTTCGCCACGGTCGCAACCAGGCAACCCCAGGATCAGGAGGTTGTCACCGTGCCGAGAACCGCCATTTCCTACAATACCTACGGCGATTTCGTGTTTGTTGTCGAAGAGAATGATGACGGTGAATTGGTCGTCAATCGTCGCACCGTCCAGACCGGCAACACCCGGAACAGTCGCGTTGCGGTGCTCGAAGGCCTGAAAGAAGGTGAGCAGGTCGTCGCCAAGGGCCTGCTGAGATTGAGGGCTGGCCAGCGCGTTGAAGTCCAGGAAGATGAGCAGCCGGCGGAGGCGTCCAAGTAATGCGTTTCACCGACATATTCATACAGCGCCCCGTCCTGGCGACGGTGGTCAGCCTGCTGATCCTGCTGCTCGGGGCCCGGGCAGCGATGGAGATGGAAATCCGTCAGTACCCGGAACTTGAAAGCACCACCGTCACGGTGACAACCGCCTACCCCGGCGCTGGCTCTGAGCTGGTAAAAGGGTTCATCACCACACCATTGCAGCAGGCCATCGCTGAAGCCAGTGGCATCGACTACCTCACGTCCACAAGTTCCCAGGGGCAATCCACCATTGAAGCCAAGATGGTGCTGAACTACGACGCCAACGCAGCGCTGGCCGAGATTCAGGCAAAAGTGGCCAGTCAGCGCAACGTGCTGCCCGCCGATGCGCAGGACCCGGTAATAACCTCCACAACCGGCGATTCCACCGCGCTGATGTACATCGCCTTTTACAGCGATGAGCTGGAGGTACCCCAGATCACGGACTACCTGACGCGGGTGGTGCAGCCCAAGCTGCAGGCGTTGTCCGGCGTGGGCAAGGCCGACCTGTTGGGTCGCCAGTTCGCCTTACGGGTCTGGCTGGACCCAGAGCGTCTGTCCGCTGTCGATATGACTCCTCAGGAAGTGGTGGATGTACTGCTGCGCAACAACTATCAGGCGGCGGTAGGCAACACCAAGGGCAAATACACCAAGATCAGCATGACCAGCGACACCGACGTCGGTGATCCGGAGCAGTTCAAGGATCTGGTGGTCAAGGAATCCGACGGCTCACTGATCCGCCTGCGGGACATTGCCCGCGTTGAACTGGGCTCCGAGACCTACGATCAGTTGGCCCTGTACAAGGGCCAGCCAGCAACCTACGTAGCCATTGAACTGTCACCCGGCGCTAACCCGTTGACGGTTGCAAAGCTGGTCAAAGATGAACTTCCGGGGATTGAAAGCCAACTGCCTTCCGGCATGAATGTCCGCCTGGCCTACGATGCGTCCGACTTTATCGACAGTTCGATTAAAGAGGTTATCCAGACACTGCTGGAGGCGCTGGTTATCGTTCTGGTGGTGGTCTTCATCTGCCTGGGCTCAGTCAGGGCAGCCGTGGTTCCGTCCGTGGCGGTGCCTCTGTCTCTGGTTGGCGGCGCCTTTTTCATGCTGATGATGGGCTTCTCACTGAACCTGCTGACACTGCTGTCGATGGTACTCGCCATCGGTCTTGTCGTGGACGACGCGATCATCATGGTGGAAAACGTCCACCGCCACATTGAAGAGGGCGAGTCCCGCTTCAACGCGGCCCTGAACGGTGCCCGCGAAATGGCAACGCCGATCATCGCCATGACCACAACCCTGGTGGCGGTCTATGCCCCAATCGGCTTCATGGGCGGACTGGTTGGCTCACTGTTCACCGAGTTCGCATTTACCCTGGCCGGCACCGTCGTTATTTCCGGCATCGTGGCACTGACCCTGTCGCCAATGCTGTCCGGCAAGATCCTCAAGCCCCACGGCAATCCAGGGCGGTTCGAGCAGGTCGTGGAGCGCTCCTTCGGCGGCCTGGCCAATGGGTACAAACGTGCTCTTGCGTCGTTGATGGACACCAAGTCCGTGGTGATTTTCTTCGCCATCGTGGTGCTGGGATCGATTTATTTCATGGTGGCCATGAGCCAGAACGAGCTGGCACCCACTGAAGACCAGGGCATCCTGTTCTATCAGGGGCTTGGTCCCCAGACGTCCACCCTCGACTATCTCCAGGAACACGGAGATGAGGTGCAGGAGCGTATGTCGACGGTACCCGGCTACCATGAGGATTTCATGATTCTCGGCATTACCGGGCCCAACGCCGTGTTCGGCGGCTTCAAGATGAAGCCCTGGTCCGAGCGTGACATCAGCCAGTTCGAGGTTCAGCCACAGCTTGACCAGGAACTGAAAAACGTCACCGGCCTGCAGACCGCCGTTTTCCCCAGACCTTCCCTTCCGGGTTCCGGTGGCGGCCTGCCATTCCAGTTTGTGATCACCACGGGCGAGGACTACGAGCGCCTGAATGACGTTGCCAATGACCTGCTCGGACAGGCCATGCAAAGCGGTAACTTCATGTTCCTGCAGAAATCCATCGACTTTGACCGCCCGGTTACCCGCATCAACGTCGACCGTGACCGGGTGGCGGATCTTGGGCTGTCGATGCAGGACGTTGGCCGTGCCATGTCCAGCATGCTGGGCGGTGGCTACATCAACCGCTTCAACATGCAGGGCCGCTCCTATCAGGTCATTCCCCAGGTCGACCAGGATTTCCGCCTGGACGAGCAGGCGCTCAATGACTATTACATTCGTGCCGACAGCGGCAGCCTGGTTCCGCTATCAAGCGTCATCAGCTTCCAGAAAGACGTGGAGCCGTCACAACGCACCCAGTTCAACCAGTTGAACTCATTGACCCTGCAGGGCGTTGTGACGCCGGGAGTGACAGTGGGCGATGCCATGGCCTTCATGGAGAATGCCGCCGCAGACAGTTTCCCGCAGGGTTTCTCGTTCGACTACACCGGGGAGTCGCGTCAGTTCGCGAATCAGGGTAGCGCATTGGTGGTTACCTTCTTCCTGTCATTGCTGGTGATCTACCTGGTGCTGGCAGCCCAGTTCGAAAGCTGGCGCGACCCGTTCATCATCCTTGTATCAGTACCGATGTCGGTGGCTGGGGCCATGGCCTTCATTGTGCTCGGCTTTGCCACCATGAACATCTACACGCAGGTGGGCCTGATCACCCTCATCGGTGTTGTGTCCAAGAACGGGATACTGATCGTGGAGTTTGCCAACCAGCTGCAGGTGGACAAGGGCCTGAACAAGCGCGAGGCAGTCGTGGAAGCGGCGGCCATCCGTCTGCGCCCGATCGTCATGACCTCCCTGGCGCTGATCTTCGCCATGGTTCCACTGTTGATTGCAGTAGGCCCGGGCGCGGAAAGCCGGTTCGCCATCGGCCTGACCATCAGTGCAGGCCTGGGCATCGGTACGCTGTTCACCATTTTCGTGTTGCCCGCGTTCTACATCCTCCTGGGCCGTGACCACCACGGCTCCACGGCGGATGACGACGCAAATGGCAGCACTGGGAATACGGCTCACGCCCAGTGACCCTCGGAACGCTCTTCTGGCTGTTTGTAGCCGGCTTCGCCACCTGGTACTGGTGGCGGGCCAAGGCCATCAAGGACTTTGTGCTTCAGGCAGCCAGGAACTACTGTAAGAAAATGGATGTGATGCTGCTGGACGACGCCGTGTACCTGCGTGGCGTATGGTTCAAGCGTGACGACAACGGCCGTACCCGGGTGTGGCGCCGCTTCCTGTTTGAATTCACATCAACCGGAGAGGAACGCTACCTCGGCAGAATCATCATGCTCGGCCCTCGCATCATCCATATGGAGCTGGACCCCCACCGTTTCGGCCCGGACCTCTAACCTCCGGGCACATCCCCCCGTCGACGCGACAGATCACCTCCCCCAAATGGGCGATTCTTACTCCCGCCCCAATCGCAAATAATCCTCCACGCATTGGCGACAATAAGCGGCCCTCACAGGGTGTGCTTTCTCACAAAAACAACAGGAGTCAACCATGCGTAAACTCATCACTTTCGCGGTGATCATGAGCTGTGCCGTGCTTGCAGCACCCACACTCAGCCATGCCAGCTATACCAAAACAAAGCATCCCATCGTTCTGGTCCACGGTGTGACCGGTTTCAACACCATCGGTGGCTTGATCAATTACTTCCACAACGTTCCCTGGAACCTTGAGCGCAGCGGCGCCCGGGTATATTCCGCCAGTGTGTCCTTTGTGAACAGCAGCGAGCAGCGTGGCCAGCAACTCGCCAATTACATCAACGGGCTTGGGCATTCGAAGGTCAACATCATGGCCCACAGCCAGGGCGCGCCCACCTCCCGCGTGACCGCCTCGCTTATTCCCCACAAAGTTGCCTCGGTAACATCTATCAATGGCGTCAACAAAGGCTCAAAAGTCGCGGACGTCGCGCGGGGAATCATTCCACCCGGCAGCTATGTCGAAGGTGGAGCCGGCGCCATTGCCAACGCGCTTGGCGATCTGGTCAACGCACTGTCTGGCTCCAACAACCCACAGGATGGTATTGCCGCTCTGGAAACCCTGACCACACCGGGCACCACGCAGTTGAACAACGCCCTCGGCTGGAAAGGGGTGAACCGGTGGTCATGCGCGGGCACCAATGAAGACGTGTGGATCAACGGCAACCGGATCAAGTTCTTCTCCTGGACCGGCACATCGGTCTGGACCAACTGGACCGACATCACCGACCCGTTCCTGGGTGTTACCTCGCTGGCTTTCGGCAACGAGCCCAATGATGGCTTGGTCGGCGAATGTTCCACCAAGATGGGCAACGTCATCGGCACCCACTACGACATGAACCACGTAGACGCCATCAATCACCTGTTCGGCGCTCGTTCGTGGCGGACCAATCCGGTCTCGCTCTATCGCAGCCATGCCAACCGCCTGAAAAATCGCGGGCTGTAACCCTCGCGCTTTCGAGTCTGAACCGTCGCCGGGCGCCCCGCTGATGCGTGCCCGGCGACGACAGTTGCCAAGGCAGGATAATGGGTATGAACAATAGCGACAGACTGAACAAGAAGGCTTTACTTCCCCTGATCATGACCGTTCCGGTGGTGTTTGCCTGTGTGTGGTTCCTGTTGGCGGACGAGCCACGCGGTGAAGCAATAACAAAGGCGGCGAGCACTCCCGCCACGACCTCAGAACAACCAGAACCCGGTATTACCGAGGCGCCACTTGCCGTTGGCGAGGATACGCCCATCCCCTACCAGACACCCGATAGCCTGGGAGACCAACCGTTTGCCAGCTCCCTCGCGGGTACCAATATCGACGGCAACTTACGGGCCGACGCCAACGGCGAATTGATCGTTGATCTGGAAACCCGCGACTTCTTCGACTACTTCCTGAACACCATTGGTGAGGTATCAGCCGAGCAGGCACTGGACCAGATCAGAACCCTGGCCCAACAGAGCCTGCCGGAAAGCGCCGCCCGCGAAGCCATGGCCCTGCTCAACCGGTACCTGGCGTACAAGGATGCCTCACTGGCACTTGGGAACCAGGGCCTTGACCCCGCCCGGCAGCACGACCCCGCCTACCAGTTGGAAATGCTCAAGGGTGCATTGGCCGACATGAAACAGCTGCGCCGGCGCATGTTCTCCGCCGACACTCACGAGGCCTTTTTCGGGCTGGAGGAGGCCTACGGCGACTATACGCTCGCCACCCTTGATATCCAGCAGCGCACCGACCTGTCCGCCGAAGCAAAAAACACACTGGCTGAATGGCATCGACAGCAGCTTCCTGAGGTCATCCGCCGCACCGAAACCCGCATGATTGAGGAAAGCGGGGACCACCGGGCAAGACAACAGGCGTTATCCGACGCCGACTCACCGTCCGAGGCCGGACGCAGACTCCGGGAACTGGGCGTTGATGATGCCCAGGCCAGAGAAGTGGTCGCCTACATGGAGGAACGGGAGCAGTTCGACAGCCAATACCAGCAGTTCCAGCAGGCACTGGCGAGTCTGGACAACTCAGGGTTGGCGGAAGAGGACAGGACGACCCAGGAGAACCGGTTACTGAAACAGCACTTTGATACCGAACAGACCCGCACCTGGGCCCGACTGCGGGTATTGGAGTCACAATCACCATAGTGTGCTCCAATGCCATTCCTGACTATCTGGCCGGCGTAAACTGGAGGTAACGACAACGACAACCGGACAGTCCTCGATGAATTTTTCCCAGCTTCGGGATCAACGGGCCAACGGGTTTCGACGGCTGCGGTTTGAGCCTGCGCTGGAAGCCCACTATCGCAAAGCCAGGGACGAAGGCATACGGTCACGCGCACGGCTGGTCTCCGCCAGTGCGCTGACGCTGTTCCTGGTATATACCCTGTTGGATTCCCTGATGCTGCCCGCGGCCATCGCACGGGATACCATCGCAGTTCGGCTTATGGTCACCTGCCCGGTCATCATCGGCGTGTGGTGGCTGTCCTATCGAGACATTCGCGACGATCATTTCGTTAAGATCTATGCGCTCGCCTATCTGGTTGGCGGCCTCAGTGTGGTGGGCATTATTGGGCTTGCACGCCTGGAGAACCACCCACTGCCCTATGAAGGCATCCTGCTGATGCTGATGTTTGGCTACTTCGTGATGGGCATCCCGTTTCGCACGGTTTCCGGCGCCTCCCTGCTGGTCATCATTGCCTATCTTTGGGTGGAGTACGCCACCGGTTCAGAGGCTCACCAACTCATGATTAACGGGTTTTTCATAGGCACTGCCAACATCATCGGGATGGTAGGGTCCTGGCTCAGTGAACACCGTCAGAGAGCCCACTTTTTGGATCGCCAGATGCTCAACGCCTCCAAACAACAGGCCGAACAGGAGAATCACCGCAAGACCCGACTTATTACTGTCGCCAGCCACGACCTTCGTCAACCCCTGAATGTCATCAGCCTGATTCTGGAAAACCTCACCGCTGACGGTCTGCCAGGTGAACAGCAGTCGCTGGTGTCGCGACTGAAATCCTCGGTCACCCATTTCAACAACCTGCTGGCCTCGGTTCTGGATATCTCCCGCATCCAGGAGGGCATGATCTCCCCTGAGCCCACCAGGCTTTGTACGTGGCAGGTCATACGGCAGGTATCTGAAACGTTTAGCGAGCAGGTACAACGCCCGGGCGCGCAGCTAGTCATCCATAAACCCGCCACCGGCAGTGGGGTGTTTGCCGACCCGCAGTTGCTGCACCGCGTGCTCCAGAACCTGGTAACGAATGCCCTGGAACATAGCGACGCCACCCGCATTGATCTTCGAGCCCATCAGGACAACGGAAAGCTGTGCTTCGAGGTACAGGATGATGGCCGGGGCATCGATGACGGCAGCCTCAAGCAGATCTTCACTCCCTTTTTTCGCAACAGTCAGCGCCAGCGTAGTTGCCCCGGCCTGGGGCTCGGGCTGGCCATTGTCCATGAGCTGACGGGCATGATGGAGGGACATTGCAACGTCAGTTCATCGCCAGGGCAAGGCGCCTGTTTCCGGGTTTTCCTGCCGGCAACGCCCGCACCACAGACAACAGAGTCCGTTTCCGGAGCGGCTGTTCCACCTTCCGCTCACTCACCCTCACTGGTGGTTGTGGAGGATCACGATGAGGCTCGTCACTGGACCTGCGAAACCCTGGCGTCCTGGGGCTACAGCGTGAGAGGCGTTGCCAGCGCGGAACAGGCAATCACCCGTTGGGGCGCATCGTCCAACGCTATTCTGGTCAGTGACGTCCACCTCCCGGAAATGTCTGGCGATGCCCTCTACGATCGGCTTTTCGCTCGCAAGTCGGTCCGCGGTGGCATCCTGATGACGGCTGATACAACGATTCCCCAGGGCTACGACTCTGAACGCCGACTCTGGGTACTGCACAAACCGCTGATACCCATGAGACTGCGAGCCGCGATTACCCAACTGGATCGTCTTGCTGACTGATCGCGTCAGAGCAGTCCCAGCGCTCTTGCCTCGGCGACACATTCGGTCCGGTTGTGAACACCTAAATGGGTGAAAATCGCTTTCAGGTGAGTCTTCACCGTGTGCTCGGTGAGGTCGAGGGCCTGGCAAATCCGCTTGTTGGGAAGCCCATCCGCCAAGAGTGTAAGAACCTCCAGTTGGCGCGGGGTCAGGTGCTCCGGGCTCAGGGAAGGAAACGGCAACGACGGATAGAACAACTGGCCGATGCTGACCCGCTGGACCATTCGAAGCAGCGAGCGGCGGCCAGCAGACTTGGGCAGAAACCCCACGGCGCCCGCAGAGCGTGCCGCTCGTACTGAGGCCTCGTCCTCGCGGCTGGAGATGACCACCACGGCAATCGGCAGCCCGATCTGTTCAAGCTCGGAAAACAACGACAGGCCCGCCTCCCCTTGCAATGTCAGGTCCAGCAGGACAAGAGAGGTTTCCGGCCGCGAACGGAGATCGTCCACCGCGTCCGCGACCGAGGCTACCGTTGCAACCTCCCGGGCGAGCTGCTCCTGCTCAAGAATCGCCGTAATTCCAAACAGGAAAAATGGATGATCATCCACGATCAGCACGCGGGCCAGGGGAAGGCAGTCTCCGGATGACAGTAGCGCACAGTCGGCGTTTTCAGCCGTTCTGGTGTCCATGGGTTTCTCCGCAAAATGGCTGTTATTGTTACTGCGGTGCGGAATACTATACGGATGAAAACCGGAATCGACCGTTCGCTGTTTAACAGTTTTGATGCATGCCCCTTCCACCACCTGTGCAGGTGCAGGGTGTAATCGCTATACTGGCGCCACGACACTTTCTCATCTGCTTGGATCAAGGCACTGATGTCTGGACGTTTTCTGGCACTTCTACTCGCTGTGCTCATTCCCGTTATTGCCCATGCCGACCGCCCCACAATGACGGTTGTCACGTCGATCTATCCGCCTTACCAATACCTGGATAACGGTGAGGTGAAGGGTACCCACACGGAAACCCTTCGCCAGGTCCTGACGAGGATGGGCTATGACCCCGTTTTCCGGCTTGTACCCTGGGCCCGGGCGGAAGCGAGCGCTCGTGCTGGAACCGCCGACCTGATCTACTCCCTGACATACTCGCCAAGCCGCGCCCGCCACTACTACTTCACCAACCCCATCAGCGAGGCCCGGGATGTATTTTTCAGCCTTTCCGACCGGGGCCTTCAGTGGCAGGAGCTGGATGATCTCGCCGGCCTGAGGATTGGGCTATCCGCGTCCTACAGTTATGCCCCCGAGTTCATGGAATGGCTGGTCGCCGGCAACGCCCGGGTTGTTCAGATCAGCCAGGAATCCCCGGAACTCACGGGGCTGAAAATGATTGCCTTTGGCCGTATCGACCTGTTCATCTGCGAGGAAACCGTCTGCCGGTATCTGATCGACAAACACATCGCCGACCGTCCGGAGCTGGCAAATGTATCCGCAATGCCACAAACCGTTGGCGAAGTGCGGGGGTTTCGGGCGGCATTCTCCCGCCAGCATCCGAAGGGGGAGGCGCTCCGCGACGAATTCAACAAGGTGCTGGCCGAGCTGAAAACCCGCAATTCCGACTAGCGTCTGCGGCAATCACCTATCTGCGAAACCACACAGGCGCATAAAGGTTTCCTATACTGCGGGCTGTACCCCTCAACCAACAGACCGGGACCATGGACATCCAGACTGATCACCGCTACGCCATCAACCTGAACGTCAGAGGCATCCAGCCCTCCGCCACCCTCCGAATCAACGAACTCAGTAATCAGCTTCGCGCCGAAGGCCGGGACATTATCAAGCTGGGGCTCGGCCAGTCGCCATTTCCGGTGCCCGACCGTGTGGTCGATGCCCTGCGCGAGCATGCCCATGAAAAGGACTACCTTCCGGTGAAGGGCCTTAAGGCCCTGCGGGAATCGATTTCGGGCTACATCAACCGCAGTGAGCGCATGCGCTGCACCTGGGAAGACGTACTGATTGGCCCCGGCTCCAAGGAGCTGCTGTTCATGCTGCAGCTCGCCTACTATGGCGACTTGCTGATCCCGCGCCCAAGCTGGGTATCCTACGCGCCGCAGGCACGCATTATCGGCCGCTCAGTACACTGGTTGCCAACACACGCGGAAAACAACTGGCAGCTGACCGCGGAAGAGTTGGACATCATCTGCCGCGACGACCCGTCACGACCACGTATCCTGATCATGAACTATCCGTCCAACCCAACGGGCTGTACCTACACAGACGACCAGTTGCTGGCTATCGCCAACGTCGCTCGCAAGTACAAACTGATCCTGCTGTCGGACGAAATATACGGCGAAGTGCACTTTGAGGGACGGCACAAGTCCATCGCCCGCTATTACCCGGAAGGCACCATTATCAGCACTGGCCTGAGCAAGTGGGCTGGCGCGGGTGGCTGGCGCCTCGGCACGTTTATTTTTCCGCCCGAGCTGCGCCCTTTGCAGGACGCCATGGCGATCATCGCCAGCGAAACCTACACCGCAACCAGCGCTCCGATCCAACATGCGGCCATTGCTGCGTTTAATGGTGGCGAAGACCTGGATGAGTACCTGAAGCAGTCACGCCGGGTGCTCAAGGTAGTAGGCGAATACCTCCATCGCCGCCTGACGGATATGGGGGCCGTGGTGCAAAAGCCCGAGGGTGCGTTCTACCTGTTCCCGGACTTTTCCAACTTCCGCGAAGCACTGGCCCGTCGCGACATCAAAACCAGTCAGGCTCTGTGTCAGTCGCTACTGGAAAATACCGGTGTGGCCATCCTGCCGGCCAGTGATTTCGGCTTTGTCCCGGACCACCTTGCCGCACGTCTCGCGTTTGTGGACTTTGACGGTGCTGAGGCTCTGGCGCTGGCCGGAAAAGAGTACGGTGAACAGGAACTGAGTGACGATTTCGTCAAACAGGCCTGTCCGCGACTGGTGACAGCCATGGACAAGATGGAGCAGTGGCTCACCGGCCTGTAACAGGGTCATGATAGACTGGCGCCCTCATTTCAGATCGGAGGGCGCCATCATGTCTAACCCGGAAGCCATTACCGCCATTGCGGAATTCGCCGAAGAGCTGGCCCTGAAGGCCGGTGAGTTGATCAAGCACGAACGAGAACAGAACACCCTTCGTACCGATTACAAACAGCAGTCGGAGCTGGTCACCCACGCCGACGTAATGGCCGACGAGATGATCACCGGCGCCATTCGCGAGCGCTTCCCCGACCATCGCATCCTCTCCGAAGAAACCATGCCGGACTTGAGCCAGGCCGAACACCTGGACACTCCGCTGTGGATCATCGACCCCATCGACGGCACTGTGAATTACGCCTACGGCCACCCCCAGGTGGCAGTCTCCATCGCCTATGCGGAAAAGGGGCGGGTGCAGGCAGGCGTGGTACACGCTCCGTTTTCTGGTGAAACCTTCCGTGCCAAGCGGGGCATCGGTGCCACCCTGAATGGCAACCCCATCAAACACAGTGGGGCGACACGGCCAAGGGAATCATTGTTCGCGACCGGCTTCCCCTACACCAAGGACAGCCTTGAACCCCTGATAAGTCGGTTGGAAGCGATGATTCATCAATGCCGGGATCTGCGCCGTATCGGTTCTGCGGCGCTGGACATCTGCTGGGTGGCCTGCGGGCGGTTGGACATCTACTACGAGAACGTCAGCCCATGGGACTTTGCCGCTGCACGGTTGATTGCGCTGGAGGCGGGTGCGACGGCGGGACATTTCAGTGAGGTGCCGGAGGGTTATCCGGCGGACCTGTGGGGGCGGGATATCCTGATATCAGCCCCGGCGGTCTGGGAGTCGGTTCGTGACATCCTGCGCAAGGCGTCGGGCTACGATTGAACGCCCCAGACCGCTTCTGAAACCAGGCCCCAGGCCTCTTCAAAGTCGTTGGAGGGTAATCGGGAAAAGGAGGAACGGACATAGCGCTGAACCCGGCCCTCCATAAACACCAGTACAAAGTCCGCGCCTCGAGCTGAACTGGTTCTCGGGCGCAAACCCTGGCGAATCTCGCCTTCTTTGAGTGCCTGGCGTACCTGGGTTTCCAGGCGCTCGAAGAACTGCGACGCTCGCTTGCGCAGGGCTTCGTTCTCCCCCATCAGGGCATCACCGGTCAGCACCGTGCAAAGCCCCGGATTGCGCTCGGCAAACACCAGCACCAGATGCACGAGTTGCTGTAGCCGAACCCGAACATCCTCCTGTTCCTGCAGGATGACCTGGCAACGGGAAAACACCGCCTCCTCGGCAAACTCGATCAGCGCCTCGAACATTTTCCGTTTACTGGGGAAATGGCGATACAAGGCCGCCTCGGTGACACCCACCGACTTGGCCAGGCCAGCAGTGGTAATTCGTGCTCCCGGATCTTTCTCCAGAAGCTCCACGAGGGCATGAAGAATCGCTTCACGGCGACTGATTTTTTGTTCTGTCATAACAGGACTACAGCGCTCTGTTTATCTACGGAATTTGGGTGCAGGCGGGCGCATCCATTCGGGACCGTAAAAAACAGGGATGTTTTTTACGAGCCTACAGGGACGTATTCACGGCGTGTCCCGAATGGATGCGCCCGCCTGTACTGGCACCATCAGTTGAAATTCTGGACCTGATCAGAAGAAAGTACCATCAAGGGGCGACGATGCGCTGGCATAAAGCTTCTTCGGCATACGCCCCGCCAGATAGGCATCGCGGCCAGATTCAATAGCCAGGCGCATTGCCTTGGCCATGCGGATCGGGTCCTGGGCCTGGGCGATGGCGGTGTTCATCAGCACGCCATCGCAACCCAACTCCATTGCCAGGGTTGCATCAGAAGCAGTACCTACACCGGCATCCACCAACACCGGTACATTGGCGTTCTCGACGATCAGGCGGATGTTGTAGCGGTTCTGGATACCCAGGCCGGAACCAATTGGTGCGCCCAGCGGCATGATGGCGATACAGCCCATTTCCTCAAGACGCTTGGCCAGCAACGGGTCGTCCGAGCAATACACCATCACCTTGAAGCCATCGCGGATCAGTTCCTCTGCGGCCACCAGGGTTTCGGTCATGTTCGGGTACAGGGTTTTTTCCTCACCCAGCACTTCCAGCTTGACCAGGTCATGGCCATCCAGCAGCTCCCGTGCGAGCTTGCAGGTACGCACGGCATCTTTTGCGGTGTAACAGCCAGCGGTGTTAGGCAGCATGGTGTAGCGCTCAGGGGATACCACGTCCAACAAACTCGGTTCATCCGGGTTCTGGCCCAGATTGGTACGGCGCACGGCAAAGGTGACAATCTCCGCACCGCTGGCTTCAATCGCATGGCCGGTTTCAGCCATGTCCCGATACTTACCTGTGCCTACCAGCAACCGGGACTGGTATACCCGACCGGCGATTTCAAGCGGCTTGTCTTCGGGAAGCGGTCTTTCAGAACTGTCACTCATGCTTTACACCTGAACTCATTAAAAGAATCGTGGAAAAGGAATGGCAAGGCGGTTATTAACCGCCGCCAATAGCGTGAACCACCTCTACCCTGTCGCCATCGCTGAGGCTGAAGGTGGCGTGCTGGCTGCGGGGAACAATATCTTCGTTGACTTCCACAGCGAATCGCTTGCCAACCAATGCCATCCGCTCTATCAATACCGCGACAGTGACTTCTTCGGGAAGCTCCATGGCGTCACCGTTGACCTGTACCTGCATAACGTTACCTGCCTTAAACATCTGTCTCTAACGCCTGAATCCCGCCATCAGAACCAATATCCAGCCCACCATAAAGCCGATTCCTCCAACCGGCGTAACCGGCCCCATCCAGCGAAGGTCCGTTAGCACCAGGAGGTACAGGCTGCCACTGAACAACAGGATTCCAGCAACAAAAAAGCCGGCCGCAACGCCGAGCAAACGCCGCGACAGACCCGCAACCGGGAGTATCGCGACAAGAATTAACGCCAATGAGTGGTATATCTGATATGTGACGGCAGTCTGGAAAACTTCAAGCCCCCGCTCGTCAATTACACCACGCAACCCGTGTGCACCAAAGGCTCCTGCCATCACCGCTAACAGGGCAAACAGCGCGCCCAACACCAGTGCCGGGCGCAGGGGTTCTATCTGTCTAGCAGTCACAATGGATCTTTTCCCCGGTATCAAGATTCATCAGGGTAAGCTTTCCACCCCAGACACAACCGGTATCCAGCCCGAAATAACGGGTGCTTTCAGTCTGGCCTTCCAGTGCTGCCCAATGTCCGAACACCACACGCACATCATCCTGGCGAGGGAAGCGAAACCAGGGTGCATAGCCATCCGGCGCCGACGCGGCCGACTCTTTGGCGGCGAGTTCCAGGGTGCCATCCTCGGCAATAAACCGCATACGGGTGAAATAGTTGGTAATGACCCGCCACCGATCCATACCACTGAGGTCCGGGTGCCAGCGTTCAGGCCAGTTCCCGTACATATCTGCAAAGTAGCTTTCGGCCTCGGGCCCGCGAATCACCGCTTCCACTTCCCGGCTGTAGCCGACCGCTTCTTCCACAGACCAGATGTGTGGCAGCCCGGCATGGACCATCACCAGATTGCGGTCTTCATCATGAACACAGAGATTCTGCTGCCGGAGCCAATCGAAAAGCCGTTGGTGATCCGGCGCTTCGAGTATATCGGCGAGCGTGTCCTTGTTCCTCAGAGCATGGCCACCCATGGCCACCGCCAGCAGGTGCAGGTCGTGATTGCCCAGCACCACCACTGCAGAGCTACCCAGGCTTTCAACGTAGCGCAGGGTTTCCAGCGAAGACGGGCCGCGGTTGATCAGGTCGCCGGCCACCCAGAGCCGATCCCGCGACGGTGAGAAATCCACCTTGGCGAGCACATCCAGGAGACGTTCATAGCAGCCCTGGATATCGCCAATGGCGTAATCAGTCATGACTTACCTCATCAGCACCGAAATTTTCAGGTTTACTGTCGGCCAACAAATCGGCAATCGCAACATACTCTGCCAGGCCAAGGTTTTCCGGGCGCAGGCCATCGTTGATGCCAACGCTGTTGAGTTGATCCACGGAAACCATGCCGGCCAGCGCCTTTCGGAGGGTTTTTCGCCGGGCACTGAAGGCGGTGCGCACCACCGCCTGCAGCAGCTTATAATCCTTTGCCGGATGCGGCAGCGTCTTATGGGGCACCAGCCGAACGATGGCGGAATCCACTTTCGGCGCTGGCCGGAAAGCGCCTGGGCCGACTTCAAACAACGGCTGCACCCGGCAGAAATACTGGGTCATGATCCCCAACCGGCCGTAGTTGTTGTCTCCGGGCACCGCCGCCATTCGTTGAACCACTTCCTTCTGCAGCATGAAATGCATGTCCTGCACCACGCCGGAATGCCCCAGCAAGTGGAAAATCAATGGCGTGGAAATATTGTACGGCAGGTTGCCGATGATCCTCAGGGGCTTGTCGGCAACCAGTTCGCCGAAATCAAACTTCAACGCATCCGCTTCATGAATGCGGAAGTTGGGGTAATTGAAGAATTTGGTCCTGAGCACCGGAATCAGGTCCCGATCCAACTCCACCACCTGGAGGTTCGAGTTAACGGCAAGCATTTCCTCGGTGAGAGCGCCCAGGCCAGGCCCGATTTCCACAAGGGCATCGTCCGGCTTGGGATGGATAGCGCGAATAATGCGTTCAATCACGCCGGGGTCGTGAAGAAAGTTCTGACCGAAGCGTTTCCGGGCCTGATGGCCGTGTTTGCTACTCACTCGATAGGATCTCTTTCGCTGAAGTTGCCATTCGTTCACCCACCCGGATTGCCGTTTCCAGGCTGCCGGCATCTGCCCTGCCCGTGCCGGCCAGATCAAGGGCGGTGCCGTGGTCGACGGAGGTCCGCACAATGGGCAGGCCCAGGGTGATATTGACCGCCCGGCCGAAGCCCTGGAATTTGAGAACCGGCAAGCCCTGGTCATGGTACATGGCCAGTACCGCGTCGGCGTTATCGAGCCAATGAGGGGTAAACAGGGTGTCCGCCGGCAATGGGCCAGTCAGGTCGATGCCTTCCCGGCGCAGCTTGTCCAGGGTCGGCTCGATGACGTCGATTTCTTCCCGCCCCAGATGTCCGCCTTCACCAGCGTGGGGGTTAAGCCCTGCAACCAGGATTCTGGGATGCTGAAGGCCGAAGAACTTGCGCAGGTCATTGTCCAGAATACGGGTGACCTGGGCCAGGCGCTCGGCCGTAATCGCCGCAGAGACGTCCTTCAGGGGCAAATGGGTGGTCACCAGTGCCACTCTTAACTCGTCCGTGGCCAGCATCATCACCACACGCTCAACACCACAGAGCTCCTGCAGGAACTCCGTGTGGCCACTAAAGGCGATGCCGGCGTTGTTGATAACGCCCTTGTGAACCGGTGCCGTCACCATCCCATCGAACGTACCATCAAGGCAGCCCTGGGCGGCTACTCGCAGGGTTTCCAGAACATAGGCGCTATTCGCCGGATCCAGCTGGCCGGCCGTAGTGGACGCCAATCCATCAACGGAAAGCACGGAGAGCCGGCCCGGTTCAGCAGTGGCTGGTGCTCCCGGCGCCCAGTCTTCCAGCTCTACATTCAACCCAAGCAGTCGGGCCCTCGCCTCCAGCAGAGGTTTGCTGGCCACCACCACAATGCCGGGCCCGCGTTTTTTCAGGGCCAGTTGCAAGCAAAGCTCCGGGCCAATGCCCGCAGGTTCGCCCGCTGTCAGTGCGAGGATGACCGGCTGTGTCATGATTCGCTGTCAGCTCCGTAGCCGCTCTTGAACTCAATAAACGCCTCGTCGCGGATCTCCCGCAGCCAGTTCTGCAGTTCGGTATCAAACTTGCGGCGGTAGATGGCCTGCCGCGCCTCGGATTCCCGTACATCACTGCTGATGTCCTGCTGACGACGGTCCTGCACCTGCAGAATGTGCCAGCCAAACTGGGAGCGGAACGGACCCTTGAGCTCGCCCACATCCGCTTCCATCATCGCCTGCTCGAACTCCGGCACCATCTGTCCGGGGCTGACCCATCCGAGGTTACCACCGTCAGAGCCGGAAACCGGGTCATCAGAGTGCTCCCGGGCGATGACGGCGAAATCGGCGCCATTATCGATTTGCTGATAGAGATCGCGAATGGTTGCTTCCGCCTGGGCTTCCGACACGGTTTCCGAGGTGCGTACCAGGATGTGACGGACTTTCGACTGCTCGATGAACTGTGCTTTATCACCGCCGCGGCGATCCATCACCATCACCAGGTGGAAGCCACTGCTGTTCCTGAGTACCGGGGAGACGGTTCCGGTTTCAAGATCCGGGACCACATCGGCCACCAGTGACGGCAGTTGGTTCTCGGCACGCCATCCCATGTTGCCACCGTCGAGGGCATTGCTGGCATCGGATTCAGCAACGGCAACAGAGCGGAAGTCCCGCCCCTCGGCAATTTCTTCACGCAGTTGCTCCACCTTTTCGCGGGCAGCGCTGACCTCGTCCTCGTCATTGAAATCGTTCACCTCAATGAGAATATGGGCAAGCTCATACTCTGCATTGCTACGGCCCTGACCCTCCATTGCCGCAAGGTAGTTCTCAACTTCCCGATCCGTAACCCGCACGCGATTGCCAACCTGGCGCTGCTGTACCCGGCTGGTAATCATCTCGTTGCGAATCTGCTCACGGGCCTCGCGATAGGTGACGCCTTCCTGGACCAGTTGTTGCTCGAACTGGGCCAGCGTCATATTGTTGCGCTGGGCGATGGATGCCAGGGTTTCATTGAGCTCGTTGTCGCTGATGCGCATTCCGGCCCTGTCCGCCATCTGTAACTGGATGGACTCGCTGATCAACTGCTCCAGAACCCGTTCTTCCAGAATATCCCTTGGGGGCAATCCGGTGCCCTGAGCGCGCAGCCGCCCGGTGATGGTGTTGATCCGTGCCTCGAGCTCGGACTGAAGAATAACGTCGTCGTTGACGACTGCCACCACCTGATCAAGCAGTTTACGGTCCGCCTGTACGGTTGCGGATACCATCACAACCATCAGTGCCAGCATCATTTGTGCGCAATGGCGAAGGTTCGCCTTCATAGTCACCTCTAGTATGGAAGAATACTGCCTGTCACCCCGGCATCCCGAGCCTGACTGTCAGGCATCAGCGATCACCGAAACGGCGACGTTCCCTTTCGTCAAAGCCATAGATGGCTTCGGAAATCTGGCTGGACGATCCGCCGCTCCCGCCCAGTCCCTTGAGCTGGATCTGAAACAGCATGCGACTCTCAAGCTGTTCATCGTCCGTCAGGTAATTCTGGTGCACCAGCTGCACACTCCAGCAACAGTTATTGTATTCCAGCCCGGCCAGTGAACCGACCGTACGATCAAGCTCGGAATCGTAGACCCAGCGGCCGATCAGACTAACACGGTCTGTGACAGGAAAAACGCCCCCGATATCCGACTGCTCGAATTCGTCTCGCCGGTAACTGTGCCCCAGGCTGGCCAGATAACGGTAATCATCGGAGTGGAAAATCAGCTGACTGCGACCTTCCTGCGTCTTACTGGTGTCTGGCTCCCACAGGCCGGAGGTTCGAATTTCCAGGCCGTCCACCGGTCGCAAAACCATTTCACCGGCCAGCGGGGAGTCACTGGCGTCAGAGGCCCCCTCCCCATCGAGCGTCACTTCCCGGTCATCGTAATAGTGAACCTGGCCAATGCTGAAGCGGGCACGTTCAGCGCCAGTGAGCAGATCATTGAAGCGGCTGGTTAGTGCCACGGTCAATTGATTGCTATCACCTACCCGATCACCGCCGCTGAAACGATTGCGTTGGAACAACTGGTCGAAGCTGAACGAGCGAATGGCGGTGTCGAAATCCGGAATGAACGATTGGTCAGCATCGGCATCAGCCCAGGCGTAGTAAAGCCGGGGCTCCAGGCTCTGGTTATAGGGAATATCGAACAGGCTGGACTGGCGATCAAAATACAGGCCGGAATCCCACTCCGCGACCGGAACGGTACGATCAAAGCCAGGGTCCCGTGTGGTGTAGTCCTCCAGCTCATAGCGTGTGTAATCGACACTGACGGAAGGTCTGGCATAGCCCCAGAGCGCCCGCATGGGCAATGCCAGCTCGGGTATGGCGCGAAAGCGCTGGCCGTTGGCCCGGTCGAGCCCCGTCAGGTCATCATTATCGCGGTAGAAATACGTGTACTGGCTTTCCAGATTCAGTTCCGCCGGCCCCGCATCCACGGTGGCGCCGTACAATACTTCTGGTAACTGCGAGTAGGGAATGTTCTCGTCGGCAATGAAATCGCTGAGGGTCTGGTAGCCGTTGAGATAGGTTTCGAAATACTGGGAGGAATCCCGATAGCGGATACCACCCCGGCGACGCAGATGGGTTGCGCGATTGATCTCCAGGTTGCGGTTGAGATCACTGAGGTAGTCGTCGTCGCTAACCACGGAATAATCCCCGTAGCCGGTCCAGCCGTATCCGAATCTCGCCTGGGTACTGAAATCAAGCCCCCAGCGTTCACCCCCTTGCGAGGGAAACTCCTCCTCGTACTCGGTGTCGTTGCCCGCGTAGCCTAGCTGAAGCACCGATTCCCCAAGACTGCTGAGGTAACGCCCCTCCGCCTCGGTAAACAATCCACGCCCATGTATGTACTGGGGCGTCAGCGTCGCGTCGTAGTGTGGCGCCAGGTTGAGGTAGTAGGGAACCGACAGGAAAGCGCCGCTACCCGCGTTGGAGGTACCAAAAGACGGATAGAGAAAGCCTGTCTTGCGGCGATCGTCAATGGGGAAACTGGCATAGGGCCAGTAGAACACCGGGATATCACTGATCTCAAGGCGTACGTGCTTTGCGGTGCCCACACCTTCGCCCTGGTCCAGGTGGATGTCGGACGCCACGATGGACCAATCGTTGTTGTCCGGGGCGCAGGTGGTCAGAGAGCCGCCACGAATCCGCACCTGGTCTTCCGCCGTGCGGGAGAGCTGAGTGGCCGAACCCCGCATTTCCGGGCCGTGCAGGAGAAAGGTCGCCGTATTGATGTCAACCCGGCCGCTGTTGACGTCGTAGTCCGCACGCTCGCCGGTCAGCAGGAAGCCATCACCGCGGCTGGTCAACGGCCCTTCAATGGCCACCGCACCGGTTGCCTGGTTGTAGCGGGCCTCGGAGCCAGTCACCCGGAACCCCGGCTGCTCCAGACGAACATCTCCCCGCAGAAACAGTTCGTTGTCGAGTTCATACCGCGCATTGAGCCCACTGGCCTGTAGGGGCGCCTGACCATTTTTCGCTGCCGGCTCACCTGCGTTTCCCTTTCCCACCCCCGGGACCGCGGAAGGCAAATAGCCACCCCCGCAGAAGTCCGGCAGGGATCGACGGACATCCTCCGGCAAATCAGACTTGGGCCGCCACTCAATCTCGGCAGCCGAAGGGGCGGCTTCCTGAGCATAAACCACCGAAACTGGTGCCAACATTGTGCACCCCGTAACGGACGCAAACAGCAACCCGAGACGGTGCCGCATGCGGGGCGTTGGCATTCGCAGCTTCCTTGTTGGGGCTGGCACGGTGAGCAGGTTCCTGTCCAGAATGGATTCGCGGCTGTCGGAGATACTTAACAGCGGCCTAGTTTACACGGCGCCCTTTGCCTTGTTAACGGAAACCGGCCTTTGTTAACGGAAACCAGCCATTGCTGCAAAACCGTTTTACCGCCTCTATACTGATCTGCTAACTTTCGGCCATGGGCCCGCAGGTTCGTTGCGGCCAGGTCACCGATAACTTCTGAGCCAGGAAAACAGCCAATTTCATGGATACCCGCCTGACAATGCTCACCCAGTGGGTCAGAGACCTTCCCGGTTTTGACCAGGCGACACCCGAGCCAGTATCCGGGGACGCGAGCTTCCGCCGCTACTTCCGCGTCAGCGGCGACCCTCATGGCACCGGGCCACAACCCTATATCGTGATGGATGCGCCGCCCGAGCATGAAGACTGCCACCCCTTCGTAGCTATTGCCCATCACTGGCGCAGCCTTGATATCGCTGTGCCGGACATCGTCCACGAAGACCTGACCCGGGGGTTCCTGCTGCTGGAAGACTTCGGTGACGCCCTGATGCTCAGCGCCGTGAACCACACCAACACTGACCGGCTTTATGGCGCGGCAATGGATGAACTGGTCCGCATACAGCAGGCCGACGACGCACCCGACTACCCACTTCCCGCTTATGACATCGCCCTGCTGGATCGGGAAATGGCCTTGTTTCCGGACTGGTTGCTGACACAACAATTGGGGCTGACTCTCTCCAACGGCGAACGCGCGCTGCTGGACACCACCTTCGCCTTCCTGCGTGAGAGCGCCCTGGCCCAACCGAACGTGGCAGTGCACCGTGACTACCATTCCCGCAACCTACTGGTCCGCCCCGGCAACACGAGGCCCGGCGTAATCGACTTTCAGGACGCGGTGCGCGGCCCGGTCACTTACGATCTGGTATCGCTATTGAAAGACTGCTATATCCGCTGGCCGGAAGAACGCATCGACCAGTGGACAGACCATTTTCGCGTACTCAGCGCCGAGGCCGGCCTTCACAAGGCTGACAGGGACACCTTCCGCCAATGGCTGGAGCTCATGGGCATGCAGCGCCATCTGAAAGCTGCGGGCATCTTTGCCCGGCTGGCCATACGTGACGGCAAAACCGGCTTCCTGAAGGATGTTCCCCGTACCGTGGGCTATCTGGTGGAGGCCAGCAGCCGTCAGGCCGCCCTGCGCCACTTCCACGAATGGCTCACGGAAACCGTGGTGCCACCCATTGAGCAACGGATCGGCCCTGTGGAGACATTCGGCCAGTGAAAGCGATGATTCTCGCGGCCGGCAAAGGCGAGCGCATGCGGCCGCTGACCCTGACCACTCCGAAGCCGCTCCTGTCTGCCGGCGGTAAGCCGCTGATCGTGCACCACCTGGAACGGTTGAAAGCCGCTGGTTTCCGGGAAGTTGTGATCAACCATGCCTGGCTGGGCACACAGATCGAAACGGAACTGGGTAACGGTAGTAATGTCGGGCTGGCCATTGAATACTCGCGGGAAAGCGACCCCCTGGAGACCGCCGGCGGAATTCTCCACGCATTGCCCCTGTTAACCAGCAGCGGCGACGAGTGGTTCGTTGTGATCAACGGAGACATCTGGTGCGATTTTGATCTCGCGCAACTGACGCCACCCGAAAATGCAGACGCGTTACTGGTCATGACGGGTAACCCTGACCACAACCCAGCGGGCGACTTCTGCCTGCAAGCGGATGGTACGGTGATTGACAACGGCCCCGAAACGCTGACCTTTACCGGCATCAGCCTGCTAAACCGAAACCTGTTTTCAGGGTTGCAACCGGGCGCCCGGAAGCTGGCTCCAATCCTGCGAGATGCTATGACCCGGGGACGCGTCACAGGCATCCGTCACACCGGACACTGGATGGATATCGGTACACCGGAACGGCTACGCGAGCTGGATCGGATGCTTAAGGAAGGCGGGGGCTGAGCCATGACCTCTGAGACCAGAGACAATAACCTGCCCGCACGCATGGAAGCGGAGTTCAGTGAGCTGCTTGGAGAGCTGACCGCCTGCGGCCACCAGGCCAACGAATTGCTGGTCAGAACCCGACTGCCGCGTTGGTGCCGCCGGAGCCTGTTCTTTTTCCTGGGCTACATCGCCAAATCGGAAGGACGGGTTACGGAGAAAGACATCGGTTTCGCCGAAACCCTGATGAAGGCCCTGAAACTCTCCGGTCGCCAGCGGCGCAAAGCCATTGACAATTTCCGCAAGGGCAAGAGCGCTGAGCGCATCCCTACCCTGAAAGCCCTGCGCCTGCGACTGACCCACAGAATCTGGCCTTCGCCCTCGCTACGCGTTGCCATCTGCCTTTGCCACGCGGCGCAGCTGCAGGGACGCCCCGAGAAGCCCCGCCGCTATCGCTGCGAAGACGCCATTGACCAGATGGGGCTGCCGATCAGAGTCAGCGATGACATTCTCGAAAGTTACGCCAGCAAGGTCTGGATCACCGAACCGGAAGGCCAGCCACGGCCCTCCAGCTTCGAGCAGGCCTGCCAGGTCCTCGGCGTTACCCGCCGTGACAGCCGCGAGGTTATCAAACGGGCCTACCGGAAGAAGGTGTCTGAATGCCACCCGGACAAGCTGGCACAACAGAAGCTGAGCCCGGCGGAACTGACCAGGGCGAAAGACCGCCTTCTTCGCTACCAGCAGGCCTGGGAACTGATCAGCCAGCGCCTTTCGGTTTGAATCCGACATTTTGAGTTCGACGCCAAGCTTGCTAGACTTCGGCATCAGTATCACTTATTGAAGGCATGCCCACGGACCAGCGGCGTGCAAGACCCACTGAAAAGGAACATTCCCATGGGTAAGAAACTCATCCTGCTCGGCGACATCGGAACCGATCACCAAGGCTTCCCTCCAACCCCCGTCATTACCGGCAGCGCTACCGTGCTGATCGACGGCAAGCCCGTTGCTCGACTCGGCGACCAGCTCGCCATGCACTCCAAGCCCAAGCATCCACCACACCCCCGCACCATCGCAGTTGGAAGCCCAACCGTGCTGATTGAGGGCAAGCCGGCCGCTCTGACCGGCGATGCTGTGAGCTGTGGTGGAGTTGTCATCGGCTCATCCACCGCCGTGGGTGGCTGATCATTTCCTAGCGTTCGGAGGCAAGCCAGGCTGAGACGCGATTGGTAAGCGCTTGCGCCTCCCTGGGCTGTGGCTGTTCAGCCATTGCGACAGGTTGTCGGGAGTAGCCTGCAATCCCTGCCCGCCGGAATGCAGCCTCCCGTTGCTTTGGCGACCTTTGAGTCGCGCCCCCGGCGTCCAACGAGCTGCGGGCACTGTAAAGCTCCAGCACTTTCAGCGCGCCAGACTCACCAAGTGACTCCGCCAGGGCTTTCGAATCGCTCTGATCAAACACCGGCGCAATCCAGACCAGCGCCGACACATCCTGCCCCCCGCTGGCCGTGGCCGCGTGGGTGACATGACCAGCCGCCCGGCCGACGCCAGCCATGGCCACCCGGCTGTAACCACGACCAACCAGGTTGCCAACCGCCGCAGCCAGGGCCTTCTGGATGCGGGCGCGGTACTGGCTTGCCAATGCCTCGACATCCTCACTGGCCATCACATCAATCATCACCGACTCGTCGTCCACAGATTTTTCGCTCGTTTCATCGGCGGCGTCCGTTTCCGGCATGCCAGCGTCTTCGGGTGACCCGAAGTCCCGTTGTCGACGCGCTTCCTGTAGCTCATACGGCGGTGTCTCAAGCCCGACCACCATGACGGCCCAGCCGGCACGTGCCATCGGTTGCCGCAGGGCGGCAGCCAACCCGGAGGCGGGTGATTGCCCCTCATCGGCAAGAATCACCAGTGCGCCCTTCGCGGGGGTCTCGGATTCTGGCTCAAACAGGGCCAGCACAGGCTCTTCTTCCGGCGGTTCCAGCCATATTGACGAGTCCGGCCAGATTCTGGCGATTGCATCCGAATCGAGCCCCGTCGATATCAACGGCCTTTCAACAGCCGCCCCGGCGGGTTTTTCAGCTTCCTGGCCGGTCGGGTTGGCACTCTGGTCCTGCGCGTCTTTCTGCGCCTGCGCCAACGCTGGCGGGGCCCAAAAAGCAATAAGGCAGGCCAGGATGACCAGACCCTGCGTAACCGTTTTTTCAATCCATCTGCTCACAGGCTGTCACTCATTCCGTGCGAAAAATCACCATCAAACTGGTAGACTAGCAGCTTTGCGGCCCAGCAGCTTTTTGCAGCCTTTTGCAGAGAGAACCGCTGTACGCGCCATCATCGATATCACTATCAATACGTTCAAGAGAGCCGTCATGAACCCTTTCCAGATTGCCCCGTCCATCCTCTCAGCCGATTTTGCCCGACTGGGCGAGGAAGTCGATAACGTACTGGCCGCCGGCGCCGACATTGTCCACTTCGACGTCATGGACAATCACTACGTACCCAACCTCACCATCGGCCCCATGGTCTGCGAAGCATTGCGCAAACACGGGGTTACCGCTCCAATTGACGTGCACCTGATGGTATCGCCGGTAGACGACTTGATCCGGATGTTCATTGATGCCGGCGCCAGCTACATCACCTTCCACCCGGAAGCCTCCAAACACATCGACCGTTCCCTGCAGTTGATTCGTGAAGGTGGGTGCAAGGCGGGCCTGGTGTTCAACCCGGCCACACCACTGCACTACATTGATCACGTGATGGATAAGCTGGACATGATCCTGCTGATGTCCGTAAACCCCGGTTTCGGCGGCCAGAAGTTCATTCCAGGCACTCTCGACAAACTGCGTGAAGCCCGCAAGCGCATTGATGCCAGCGGCCGCAATATTCGCCTGGAAATCGACGGTGGCGTGAAAACCGACAACATCCGCGAGATCGCCGAGGCTGGCGCCGACACCTTCGTGGCCGGCTCCGCCATCTTCAACACCGACGACTACAAGACCACCATCGACGGAATGCGGGCGGAACTGGAACTGGCCCAAAAAGGCCTGAACCAATGAGCCTGGCGGGGCTATTCAACCAGCGCTGGCCGGGGGTTGCCCTGTTTGACCTGGACGGCACACTGGTAGACAGTGCCCCCGATCTGGCGGCGGCCATTGATGCCATGCTGGAACAGTTAGGTCGCCGCAAGGCCGGCATCGACAACGTGCGCCAGTGGGTCGGCAACGGTGCCGGCGTGCTGGTACGCCGCGCCCTGGCAGGCCAGGCGGACTGGGAACCAGTCAGCCCAAAGGACGACGCCCTGTTCAACGATGCACTGACCATGTTCTACCATGCCTACGAAAACCTTAATGGCCGGCATGCCGTACTCTACGGCGGCGTGGAGGACTGCCTGACCCGTCTTGCCGCCCACGGCTGCCGCATGGGCATCGTCACCAACAAGCCGGAACAGTTTGTGGCACCGTTGCTCGAGCAGATGGGCATAGAACACTGGTTCGATATCAGCATCGGTGGAGACACCCTGCCGGTGCGCAAACCAGACCCGCAACCGTTGATCCATGCCATGACCGAATTGGGCGGCACCCGGGGCACCACGGTGATGGTGGGCGATTCGGTCACCGACATCAGCGCGGCCCTGGCAGCAGGCATTCCTTCGGTGGCGGTACGATACGGCTACAATTACGGGGCGCCCGTGGATTCGCTCGGCGCGGATGCCGTTGTTGATTCCCTGGCCCAGCTTTTGTAATCTCACAGGATATTGATTTGAAACCTTCAATTCGGGAGATTCCTGCCGTGCAGGGACTGAGTCTGATGACAGCGCGTGGCGTACTGACAACCCGCGCGACACGATGGTGGCGATGGCGCACCGGCTGAATGCCGCCCGAAAGTCCTCCATACAGATCAGATTCAGGAACCGTTATCATGACACCCGAGCAATTCGCCGAGCTCGCCAAGGCCGGCTTTAATCGTATCCCCGTATACCGCGAAGTCCTTGCCGATCTGGACACGCCCCTGAGCACCTATTTCAAGCTGGCCAGCGGCCCCTATTCCTACCTGTTTGAATCCGTCCAGGGCGGTGAAAAGTGGGGCCGCTATTCCATCATCGGCCTGCCAAGCCGGGAAGTTCTAAAGGTCTATGATCACACCGTCACCATTACCCGCGAGGACAAGGTGATCGAAGAAACCACGGTCGACGACCCACTGGCCTTTGTGGAAGACTACCAGGCCCGCTTCAACGCGCCGGACCTGGAGGAGTTGCCCCGCTTCAATGGCGGCCTGGTTGGCTATTTCGGTTATGACACCGTGCGTTACATCGAAAAGCGCCTGCGCAACACCTGCCCGCCGGACAAGATCGGCACGCCCGACATCCTGCTGATGGTGTCCGACGATGTGGTGGTGTTCGACAACCTGCGCGGCAAACTGCACCTGATTGTCCATGCCGACCCAAATCAGGAGGGCGCCTACGAACAGGCACTCCAGCGAATTGACGACCTGGAGTCCCGCCTGCACCGGCAGACGGCCAACGCGCCCCGCACGCCGGAACATCTGCGCGGTAAAACCGTGGATGAGAGCGACTTTATTTCCGGGTTCAACCAGGAAAAATTCGAAGCGGCCGTCGGCCACATCAAGGAATACGTGCTGGACGGCGACGTGATGCAGACGGTGATCTCGCAACGCATGTCGATTCCATTCGAGGCGCCACCGCTGAACCTGTATCGCTCTCTGAGGGTGCTGAACCCGTCCCCCTACATGTATTTCCTGGATCTGGGAGACTTCCAGATTGTCGGCTCCTCGCCGGAAATCCTGGCACGGGTGGAAGATGACGAAGTCACTGTGCGCCCCATCGCCGGCACCCGAAAGCGTGGCGCCACCGATGCCGAGGACCGGGCCATGGAATCGGAACTGCTGGCCGACCCCAAGGAAATCGCCGAGCATCTGATGCTGATCGATCTGGGCCGCAACGACGCTGGCCGGGTGTCTGAAACCGGCACGGTGAAGCTGACGGACAAGATGATTGTGGAGCGTTACTCCCATGTGATGCACATCGTCTCCAACGTCACCGGTCGTCTGAAAGACAACACCAGTTGCCTGGACGTGTTGCGCGCCACCTTACCCGCCGGCACCCTGAGCGGTGCCCCCAAAATTCGCGCCATGGAAATCATCGACGAACTGGAGCCGGTGAAGCGCGGTGTCTATGGCGGCGCCGTGGGTTACCTGTCGTTCAACGGCAACATGGATACCGCCATTGCCATCCGCACGGCGGTAATCAAAGACAACACCCTGCATATTCAGGCAGGGGCCGGCGTGGTGGCCGACTCGGTGCCCCGCCTTGAGTGGAAGGAAACCATGAACAAGGGCCGCGCGATTTTCCGCGCCGTCGCCATGACCTACAACGATTTCGACCACTGAGGCGGAGGATAAGATTATGTTGCTGATGATCGATAACTACGACTCCTTCACCTACAACGTGGTGCAGTACCTGGCCGAGTTGGGCGAAGATGTTCATGTCTACCGCAACGACGAGATCACCGTGGAGGGCATCGAAGCCCTGAAACCGGAGCGCCTCGTTGTCTCTCCCGGCCCCTGCACGCCCAACGAGGCCGGCATTTCCATGGCCACCATTCGCCACTTTGCCGGCAAGTTGCCGATTCTGGGCGTTTGCCTCGGCCACCAGGCCATCGGGCAGGTATACGGCGGGAAGGTTATTCGCGCCGGGCAGGTGATGCACGGCAAGGTATCTGCGGTCTACCATAAGGACCAGGGCATTTTCCGTGGCTTGAGCAACCCGCTGAAGGCGACCCGCTATCACAGCCTGGTGATCGACAAAGACACCCTTCCGGATTGCCTTGAAGTCACTGCATGGACTCGCAATGACGATGGCTCGGTGGAAGAAATCATGGGCGTTCGGCACAAAACACTGCCCATCGAAGGTGTACAGTTCCATCCAGAGTCTATTATGACGGAACAGGGCCATGAGCTGCTGCGCAACTTTCTGAAGACACGATAAGAGGCCACCACATGGACATGAAAGAAGCACTGAACCGCATCGCCTCCAACCTGGACCTGTCCACGGAGGAGATGAAGGACGTTATGCGCATCGTCATGAAGGGTGAAGCCACCGATGCGCAGATTGGGGCCTTTCTCATGGGGCTGCGCATCAAGAGCGAAACCATCGACGAAATCACCGGCGCCACCGAAGTCATGCGGGAACTGGCCACCCGCGTGACGGTCAACGCCGACCCACTGGTGGATATCGTGGGCACCGGCGGTGACGGTGCCAACTTGTTCAACGTATCCACCGCGGCGTCTTTTGTGGTCGCCGCAGCCGGTGGCTTTGTGGCCAAGCATGGCAACCGTGCCGTGTCCTCCAAGAGCGGCAGCGCGGACCTGCTGGAAAAGCTGGGTATCAACCTGCAGATGGCGCCTGAGGAGGTTGCACGCTGCGTGGAGGAGATCGGCGTTGGCTTCATGTTCGCCCCGGCCCATCATGGCGCCATGAAACACGCCATTGGCCCTCGCAAGGAACTGGGTTGCCGTACCCTATTCAATATCCTTGGCCCCATGACCAACCCGGCCAGCGTCAAGCGCCAGTTGATCGGTGTGTTCACGAAAGAGCTGTGTCGCCCCATGGCGGAGGTTCTGCACCGCCTGGGTGCCGAACACATTATGGTGGTGCACTCGAAGGATGGCCTGGACGAAATCAGCCTGGCCAGCGCCACCCATGTGGCGGAGCTGAAAAACGGCGAAGTCACTGAGTACGACATCACCCCGGAAGACCTGGGCATCAAGAGCCAGGCGCTGGTTGGTCTCACGGTGAATACCGCCGAGGACTCCCTGAAACTGATCCGTGCCGCGTTCGGTCGTGGTCATGATGAAATGGCTGAGAAAGCGCGGGATCTTATCGCCCTGAACGCCGGCGCAGCAATTTATGTGGCAGGCCTGGCGAAGACGACGGCGGAAGGCGTGGAGATGGCGCTGGACGCCATGGGCTCAGGCTTGGCAGCCGGCAAGATGTCCGAGCTTGCTGACTTTTCGCAGTGTTTCTAATACGAGCCTGACAATGACTGACAGACATCTGGACAAGACGCCTACCATCCTGCGAAAGATCGTTGATCGGAAGTGGGAGGAAATTGATGAGCGTACGCGCAGGGTTTCTATTGGCGATCGGAAGGCCATGGCTGGCAATCAACCGCCAGCGCGGGGCTTTGCGAGCGCCCTTCGCCGACGCATCGAACAGCAAACGCCTGCGGTCATTGCCGAGATCAAAAAAGCCTCCCCCAGCAAAGGCATTCTCCGCGATCCGTTTGTTCCCGAGGCCATCGCCGAAAGCTATGAAAAAGGCGGTGCCGCCTGCCTGTCAGTACTCACTGACAAGGATTTCTTCCAGGGTCATGAAGACTACCTCCAAGCCGCCCGCGCCGCCTGCAGCCTGCCGGTCATCCGCAAGGACTTCATGGTGGCGCCGTATCAGGTCTACGAGAGCCGGGCTATTGGCGCCGACTGCATCCTGCTGATCGCCGCCTGCCTGACCAGGGACCAGATGCAGGAGCTGGAAGGCATCGCCCATGAAATTGGCCTGGACGTGCTGGTCGAGGTTCACGACGGCGAGGAAATGGACGATGCCCTCACCCTGAAAACACCGCTGGTGGGCATCAACAACCGCAACCTGCACACCTTTGAGGTCTCGCTGGATACCACCTTCGACCTGCATGAACGGATTTCGGCCGACCGCCTGACGATCACCGAAAGTGGCATCATGACCCGGGCCGATGTGGAGACCATGACCAACCGGGGTATCTACGGCTTCCTGGTGGGCGAGTCCTTCATGCGGGCCGAAGAACCTGGCAAGAAACTGCAGGAGCTGTTTTTTTAGGAGGGCTTACGCAAAGCTCGAACAAGTCAGCGGGCATGGGTTGAGCACGGACTAATCCTCAGCCAACGCCTCCTGCAGCAACGCCAGCAAATGCGCCGGCATCCCTTCGGCCAGCTTCAGCGCGGCTTCATGCCCACGCGGAGACATCTTGCCCCAGGTACGGCGGACAATGCGCAGCCATTTCTCCCGGTCGTAATCGGCTTTTTCCTCATAGAAATCCGCGAAATAGCGTTCTAGGAAGACCATGCAGGCAACGTCTTCCAGCAGCTGTGTGTCTGCGTCCTTGCGCAACTCCCGCTTGGTCAGGATGGTTTCCACCTTCTGGCATTCTTCCTGTGGGTAGCCACATTCCTCCATGATTCCGGCGGCCCGGCGGCCATGCATGCGGCCACAGGCCTGGCGCCATTCGTAATAGGCCTTGCGACCTTCCGGGAAATCGCTACGGGGGATGGTCCAGCGCTCGATGTGCTGGGCGCGGCAGGCAATCTGCATGCGTTCGGAGGGCTGCGGCTCAAGCTCAAACAGCCAGCGGGTCATGTGCTGGCTGTAGGCGTATTCCTTGGGCAAGGGTATTCCGCCAACCTGCTCGATGTTGGGGTCTGCACGGTTGGCGGTATCGATTCTATCAAGAACACAGGCCAGTAGGGTCTGTTGGGTCATCGGGTCATACCTGGGCGGAAGGACGTTGCTTGATGCGATCATACCAGGCCTGGAGGTTGGCCTGCTCCGGCTTGATGCGAATATCCACCACACGGGCGAAGGCCACCGTGGTAAAGGCATTAATATCCGCGGCCGTGAACCGGTCGCAACAGATGTATTCCCTGCCATCCAGATGCTTGTTCAGGAAGTGCATGAATTTTTCCACCGACGTGCGGCACTCCTCACCCCATTCCTTGATCGGGTTCATGCGGTCCTTGAAATAGCCGCTGGTATGCTGAAAACACATACCGGTGGGAAGGAAAAAGGAGAACTCGATCCACCGCAGCCACTGTTCCACCTGCGCTTTCTCCAATGCTGTGTCCCCAAGCAGGGTTGGCGCATCCGGATAGCTTTCTTCGAAATAGCGGCAAATCGCCATGGTTTCGGCGATGCAGGTGCCGTCGTCCAGTTCCATCACGGGTACTTTCTTCATGGGGTTCCTGGCCGCGTACTCCGGCGTCAGGTTCTCACCCTTCTGCAGATCGATCTCAACAAACTCAGCCTTGTCCAACAGGCCCTTTTCAGACATGAACATCCTTACCCGGCGTGGGTTGGGCGCTGTCTTGGTCTCAAAAATTTTCATTGTTATCGACTCCAATCCAAAAAAGTAACTCGGGGTGAATCTGAGGAATTGTGTAGAAGACTGACGCGGAACACCGGTTGCGTCAAGCAACCGTAATCATTTGGGCAGCCAGTTTTTTATCTGCTGGATGACCCATTCAGGGTCGTCCATTGGCAGGTCATGGCCGGCGGACGAATGGACTTTCAGCGTCCATTGCCAACGCTGCTCAAACACCTTACTGCAGCTCCAATGGACAATACGGTCACCCTTGCTGGCGAGTACAAGTGCGTTCGGCAGAGGGCGTTGAGGCAGGGGTTTGTAGGCCATCGCCGCTTTCATCTGGGCATAGGCGTTGGCATAGCTGACTGGCCGCTGGCGCTGGATGCTGTACCAGTGTTTCATGACATCGAGGTCGACCGGTCGATTGCTCGTCAACCGCAGAACATCCACCTCACGATCGAACAGTTCCCGGCGCGTCAGGAGGCGAACGATACGAGGCCAGGCCCTCGGACGCATCCGTCGCCAGGGCAGGCTGAATCCGGAACTCGTGTTGATCAGCACCAGGTTCTGAATTTCACCCTCGGTGACATGCTGAGCCCAGTCCAGGGCGACCATCCCGCCCATGGACAAAGCGATGAGATTGTATGGCGCTGGAATGTGACCAACACTGCGGCGAACCTTCTCCCGGATCTCCGCGATACGGTCAGGGCTGGAATCCTTGAAGTGCACGCCCGTGCCCGGAAGATCAACCAGATGAAACTGATGACCGGGAAAGGCTTCCTCAAGCCTGTGGGGAAAAGAGCCCCAGTGTGACTGCTCCCGGGTCAGTCCGCGCAACAGAATCCAGTGCATTGTCAGTGATGATCCCTGTACCAGTGGGCGATGGCGGCCTCCCTTAGCATGGACGCCTCATCCGAGTGCGGCAACCAGTTTTCGTGATGGGCGGCGGCGCTGACCAGGAAATCGATAAAGGTCAGGTGACTTCGCAGTACGCGCCGATGGCGATGGGGTACCAGCGGATTGAAAAAGCCGTCCAGTCGCAGCAACTGTCGTGGGCGCTTCTTGATCCATCGCCAGGAGCCCAGTTCCAGGGTAAGGGGAATAAAGGCGCCCTCACCGCTGCGGTTGATCTTCTTGTAGAAATAGTCCCACAGATCGCCGTGGGTCAGGTAATGACGGGACTGGGGCTCGAAGCGATAGTTGTGTTCCGGCCAGGCCTGCTCCCAGATCAGCTTCAACGCCATCACCGATTCGATCCGTCGCATGGGGCGACGACGGTAGGCATAGGGGAACCAGATCTGGTCCTGCCAGCCGAAACCGGAATGACAGTCCAGCGCGACACTGAAAGGACGGCCTGGCAGGAGCTCCGAGATCACCGACTCAAGGGCCTGGTTCTCCGCTTCCATACCCTGCTCGGGATCACCAATGAACCACGGCAGGCGCGGAGAGAAGCGCTGCCCGCCCAACAGGAACGCACTGCGGTCCTGGGCGGTGATCGGTGCGTTGCGCATCAGGTCGACCCCGTTGGGATTGCTGCGCTGATTCAGGTACATGCCGCCAGGGTTGAGGATGGGCAGCAGGGTAACCCGCACTTTTTTCAGCAGGGCCTGGAGATGCCCGTCCCAGGACATCCTTGCCAGCAGATTGCGCAACCAGGCCATGACGACTTCGCTGCCGATGCGTTCAAGACCGTGAACGCCACCCACCAGCATCACCACTGGCGCATCGGGCGCCTCGCTGCCGAGGTCTACCCGGTAGATCGGCAGGTCAATGTGTTTCAGCGCAACCCGAGAGAGCGTCTTCACAGTAACCTGTCCCGGCGCTTCCGCCAGCACACGCTCAAGACGAATCATCTCCGGCAGAAAGGTTCTCAGCAGATGGCGTTGGCGGCTATCCCGACGGGCCTGTTCGGCAGGAATAGCAGAATGGGGGGTCAGTTTGCGCAATTCAGTCATGGGGCTCTCCCGTTTCAGACAACCCTTCAAACTACTGCTGAATTGCTTCAGTTCGTTGACACTGGGGCTCAAAACACCGGAAAGCATGTGCATTTTCTGGCGACATTTTACATGAATGGCTTGTAACTCACGCTCAGGGCGTTACTCTAAAGATACGTAGTAACCGAGGTCACAACATTTGTCTTGCCCTCTGAAAACGCAGTATCAATACGGCGTCTTCACCTCTAGAGCGGTCTTCAGAACCGCTCCAGCGGATCTGTTTCCGCGTATTTTCAAAATCCATAAGGAGAACCAATCATGCGAAAGCTAACGCCAGTCGCGCTGCTTTGCGCGATGTCCGTGCCTGCACTTGCTCAGGCCGATTGCGGTGAAGTTTCCATCACCGAAATGGGCTGGGCATCCAACACGGTTGTCACCAGCGTCGCCAAATTCATCATGGAGCAGGGGTACGGCTGCGATGTCACCGTGGTTCCCTCCGACACCGTCCCCGCTGTTACCTCGGTCGCCGAAAATGGTGAACCGGACATCGTTACCGAACTGTGGCTCAACTCCGCAGGTGAGGCCTACCTGGAACTGGAAGAACAGGGCAAGATCGAGCGCCTGACAAAAGTACTGGAGCCCGGTGGCGTTGAGGGCTGGTGGATTCCAACTTACCTGGCCGAGAAGCACCCGGAACTGACCACCATCGAAGGTGTCATGGCTAATCCGGAACTGGTGGACAACCGCTTCAACAATTGCCCAAGTGGCTGGGGTTGTCGTGTGGTCAGTGACAACCTGGTTAGGGCGCTCGACCTGGAAAACTCTGGCATTGAGGTGTTCAACCACGGTTCCGGTGAAACCCTGGCCTCGTCCATGGCCTCCGCCGTGCAGTCTGAAGAGCCCTGGTTTGGCTATTACTGGGGCCCCACTGTCCCGCTCGGCAAGTTCGACATGACCCGCGTCGAACTGGGTGATTACAAGCCGGAGGTTCATACCCGTAATCAGACCCAGGAAGCGGACAACCCTGGCGTGTCTGAATTTCCTGCCGCCACCGTACTGACATCCGTGACCACGGACTTCAAGGATCGTGAGCCGGAAGTCGCGGAAATGCTCAGCAAGCTGACATTCAAAACCGACACCATGAGCGCCCTGTTGGCGTGGATGGATTCCAACAACGCGTCTGCAGAAGAAGCGGCCGTGTATTTCCTGAGCAACAACAGCGACGAGTGGTCAAGCTGGCTGAACGATTCGGCCAAGAAACGCCTGGCTTCGGTGCTGGGAGAGTAATCTCTCCACCTACCCTGACAGGGCCGTCTCCCGGCCCTGTCAAACCGAACAGGCGAACTCACATTACCCATTTTCATCTGAACGCTTCTGGGAACTGACCGCAAATGGCGACCTACGATTTCGTGTTTTCATCACTGGGTCTGGAAGACTGGTGCTCTGACGGCCAAAGTGATGCCCCCATGTCGATGGCGGCGTTGCTGCAAAAAACCAAAGGAACGGACGCCGAAGCAGAGTCACTATGGGACCTGCCTTTTCCATCCATGGACGCGCTTAACGAGTCCTGTGCGGCCTTCCCCAAATCCAGGGAACTGACAAAAGGTCTTGAAGAGGGCTTCCTGTCCATCAAGGACAGTCTGAGTGTTGTTCTGGACCCTTTGACCCAACCACTAAGCTGGTTTCTGGACGGGACACTCTACGGCATGCTGAACACGCCCTGGTGGATCGTGATACCGGCGCTGCTGGCCGTGGTGTTTGTCGTCACCAAATCCTGGAAACTGGTGGGATTTGTGGCGGGCAGCCTGGTTCTGCTGGCCTTTATTGACTACTACCAGTATGCGATGGAGACGCTGTCGATCATCTTTGTCTGCGCGTTCCTCTGTGTGCTGCTGGGCGTGCCCATCGGCATTGCCATGTCCCGCAGCGACATGATGCAGCGCCTGACCATTCCCGTGCTCGACATGCTGCAGACACTGCCGCCCTTTGTGTACCTGATTCCGCTGATCTTCCTGTTCAGCGTGACCGAGTCCAAGCTCTACGGCATTGCCATCATCCTGTACGCCATTGTGCCGGTCATCCGTCTCACCAACCTGGGTATCCGCCTGGTGGACAAGGATGTAATCGAAGCCGCTGACGCCTTCGGGATGACCAGCCAGCAGAAACTCTTCAAGGTCCAGATTCCACTGGCGCTGCCCAACATTATGGCGGGTGTAAACCAGACCATTATGATGAGCCTGGCCATGGTTGTTATCGCTTCCCTGGTGTCGGCACCGGGGCTCGGGGTGCTGGTGCTTCAGGGCATTCGCAACCTGGAGCTGGGTGTCGGGCTGGTTGCCGGCCTTGGCATCGTGATTCTGGCGGTGATCCTTGACCGGGTAACCAAGGCCTCACTGGCGCGCATCAACGCCTCACAGAAACAGTAAGGGAGCGAATCGTGGACCGGGATATCAAGATTTCCATCCGGAACCTCTACAAGATTTTCGGCCCCATTCCCGATGTCGCCCTGGCGTATGTGCGCCGGGGTATGGGAAAGGCCGAACTGCTGGAAAAGCACAACCACGTACTGGGTCTCCAGGATATCAACGTGGATATGCGAGAAGGCGAGATCACCGTCATCATGGGTCTGTCGGGCTCAGGCAAGTCCACGTTGATACGCCATCTCAACCGGCTGATCGAACCCACTGCGGGTGAGATCAAGGTGGATGGCAAAAACGTACTCGCCTTCGACGAGGACGGATTGCGGAAGCTGCGGCGTGAACAAATGTCGATGGTTTTCCAGAAATTCGCCCTGCTTCCCCACAAGACGGTGCTGGAGAACGCCGGCATGGCGCTGCTGGTAAGAGGCCATACGGTGCGGGACTTCGAGGACGAAGCCAAGAAATGGCTCGCCCGGGTGGGGCTGGAAGGCAACGAAAACCAATACCCGCACCAGCTATCCGGCGGTATGCAGCAGCGCGTGGGCATTGCCCGGGCACTCGCATCCAACTCGCCCGTGATGCTGATGGACGAGGCCTTCTCCGCCCTGGACCCGCTGATTCGCTCCGACATGCAGGACCTGCTGCTGGAGTTGCAGGAGGAACTGAAGAAAACCGTGGTGTTCATCACCCACGATCTGGACGAGGCGCTAAAGCTGGCTGACCACCTGGTTATCCTCAAGGACGGACACATCGTCCAGCAGGGCGAACCCCAGGAAATTCTCATGCATCCCAACGATCCGTACATTACGGATTTCATCAGCGACATCAATCGTGCACGGGTTCTGAGAGTGCGTTCCGTGATGGCAAAAACCACGGAACCCCCCGCTGACAGTGCCGGCGACATTTCCGATCGGGACAACCTGGAGTCGGTGATCGCAAGGTCCGACGGCGATACCGACCTTGTCTATCGGGTGGTCAAAAAAGGCAACCAGGTAGGCATTCTCGAGATGAAAGAACTGGTCAAGGCACTGGTGCCGGTCGATGCATCGGAAGGAGACAATCGCAGCCGTTACTGATCGGGGGCCATCCCGGTGGAGGTGGGCTCCTGGATGACAGCAGCGTGACAGACGGGCTATTATAAATAGGTCGCCGTAGCTTCGCGGTGCCCCAGACAACGATCATGCCCAGACTGGCAGTGGCTCTACTAACCGTACTCCTGTTGCACGGCTGCTCACCTCCTCCTGACGAAGAGAGCCCTTCTTCAGACGTCGACACGCAGACGCCAACCAATGAGGCCCTGTCCGCTGCCCTTTCCAATACGACACCCCGGCCCCGGACGATCGTTATCGCATCCGATCCCTGGTGCCCCCATAACTGCGAAGCGGGGAGCGATCGCGAGGGCTACATGGTGGACATTGCCCGCGAGGTCCTTGGCGAAGCCGGCTATACCGTGGAGTACGTCAACGTTAGCTGGGCACGGGCGCTGCAATTAACGCGTGAAGGTCAACTGGACGCAGTGGTCGGTGCCTTCACAACCGATGCCCCGGATTTCGTGTTTCCAGACACCCCCCAGGGGCGCTCAGCCATTGCGCTGTTTACCCACCCTGACAACCGCTGGGTATACGACGGGCTGGCGTCGCTCCATAACCAGAAGCTGCTGGTCATCAATGGGTACTCCTATACCGATGAGCTGGACCAGTACATTGAGGAGCATCAGGCCAACCCGGAACGAATCTGGGTGATCGCGGGGCCGTCACCCCTTGATCGGGCCATCTACCTGCTGGACCAACACCGTACTGACATTTTTGCGGAAGATATCTACGTGATGGCCTGGTGGGAAATGAACAACAACGACACTGTCCCCGCGCCACGGCAAGCAGGGTTGGTCGACGAAATCGATGCCTTCGTCGCGTTTTCCCCGGTACGGGAAGACGCAAAAGAACTTGCGAAACTCTTAACGGAAGGCACCCGACAACTCATGGACAGCGGCCGGGTACAGCAGATCCTGGACCAATACGGTCTCAGTCTGTGGACTGAAATGCCCTGATCAGACGTCCATCTCCGGTCACCAGCAGCAACTCACCGTTCCGGCCAATGTCGAAGCGTCGAACCTCACCCAACAGCGACAGGAATCGGTCTTCCTGGTTCATCAATGCCGGCGCACAGGCTTTTCTGGTTGACGCCATCCGGGTGAACTCGAGCCCTTCACCCGTCAAATTCCATCCACCGCTGAATTGATTGCAGGACGCACGCCCTGCCACACGCTGATCCGCCAGGAAGTTCAGTGTCACCCGGGAACTGTCAATAATCCCGCGGCCACCAATGTCTTCAACAACCCACTCAGTTCCCCGAAGCAACCGCTCAGGATCCCCTCCGCAGCCCTGGGATTCTTCTCCGTTTACGGCCAGCCGCACCTGTCGAGGATAGGGCATGCCGGTCATGGAATCGCGACACAGTTGGCTTGCTGTCTTCAGCGATACCCGAACGCCATCACCTTCAGCCTCGAAAGTACGTCCCGTGGTCGCGCTCTCGACAACCTCGTAGCGTAGTGCAATCGGCTCCTTGCCCATTTGCTCCACCACCAGTTGCCCCGGCTCAAGAACTGCCCGCCAGAACGGCTCGTTCCCCCGGGCGATAAACGGCTTCTCGACAGCGCCCGGAACCAGGCATAGCGGCAACGCCTGCCCGTCTATTGTCAATGTGGCAGTGTCACCCTTGCTCCAGAACTGGGTGCCATCGTTGTCGGGGTCCACAAAGCGCGCACCGGAGGCACTTTCCTTTTGCTTCAACACCATTTTGTCGCTGCCGAACGTTATCGTCAGACCACTGCGGTCTTCGTGGTAGTCGAGGCCTATATCAGCCTGGCCGCATGCCATGGTATTGACGGCAAGGCCGTCACCGGCGCGTTGATCCTCGGTGGATGCACAGCCCGCGACCAGCAGGACGCTGACCAAGGCCGGCAAAGAGGCGGCGATTCCTTTCATTGTTTATTCCTCATTCCCTGTGGTTGTAACAGTTGCAGATTATCCATGATGGCTGCCGATTTTAAAGCAGAGCCGTTACCATTTCCTGCCTTAAAGCATTACGCTTAGGCCATCAAAACACCCGGGAGTATTCCACGTCATGGCGATAAAACTCTACCAGTTTGCTATTTCACACTACTGCGAAAAGGCTCGCTGGGCCCTGGATCACAAAGGTCTGAGCTACGAAGCCATCAGCCTTCTGCCCGGCCAGCACATCAACACCATCCGCAAACTGACGGGCGCTGATTCATCGGTACCGGTACTGGACCATAACGGTCACCGGGTTCAGGGATCGAAAGCCATCATTGACTATCTGGACGACACGTTTCCCGAGAACCCGCTTACGCCGACCGACCCGCAGGCCCGCGAGGCCGCGCTGTCCTGGGAGCAGCGGCTGGACGACGAAGCCGGCCCCAGCGTGCGCTGTTACTCCTACCACCACTTCCTGCAACGCCCCAAGGTGGTCGTTCCCATGCTGGCTGCGGGCACGCCCTTCTACAATCGGATTCTACTGAGACTGGCCTTCAGCCGGGTGGACGAGGTCATGCGCAAATGGATGAAGATCAACGAGAAAACCGCCGCGCAGTCGCGGGAAACCATGGAGCGCTACCTGACCGAACTGGCGAATGCCTACCAGGAGAAGCCCTACCTGGCTGGAGACAGCTTCTCCCGCGCCGACCTCGCCGCGGCCTCCTTGTTCGCACCCATGTTCCAGCCCGGCCAATACCCGGTGCCCTGGCCCAAACCGGCGAAAATCCCCAAAGACATCCAGGCCTGGCTGGATCAATGGCAGCCACAGATCCACACGCTGGAAAAGGTCTACACTGCTAATCGCTGAGCCACTGACGGCGCTCTCGGCCGGGTGAATTGCCGGTCCAGCGGCGGTAGGCCCGGGTAAAAGCACTTTGCTCGGAAAAGCCCAACAGCAGAGCAATGTCAGTCAGCGTCAGGGAGGTGTCGTCCAGGTACTGTCGCGCCAGCTGTTCCCGGTTCCGATCGAGCCACTGCTGCCAGCTCAACTGATACCGGGCCAGGCGTCGCTGCAGCGTTCGCGGTGACATGTGCATGGCATGGGCTGCACGCGCAAGGGTGGGCTCGCCATCAGACAACAGTTTCAGCAGTACCTGCTGTAGCTGGCGATCAATGCCCGAGCCCGCCTGTGACGCCTCCGGCAACGCCCGCAGCAGGGCACGGGCCTGCCGGTCCAGCAACTCGCGAAGTGTCGGGTCTCGCCGGGGCATGGGCAGGCTGAGGTAATGCAGCGGAAACCGGACTCGCACATGGCTGTCGTTCCAGGTCACCGGGCAGCCAAAAAACCGTTCGTATTCCCTGGCCGCCTCAGCACTGACGTCACCCAGAAAACTCACTAGCGAGGGCGGAGGGGGCTGATCAATCTGGCGACGCATAAAGGTCACCAATGCTGCAATTGCAGCGCCGTCCGCCTGCTGGCCAAGCTCATTCTCCGAGGGCGGCCAGCGCATTTCCGCCTGATCGCCGACGACCTCGATTTCCGCCAGGCTGGCACCATAAAACAGGGTTTCGTAGCGCTGGTAGGCCAACATGGCCTCGCCGAGGGTGTCGGACGCCAGCACCAGATAGCCGAGCACACCCACATGGGCAGGACGCACACAGGCCCCCACCTTTAGCTCGGGAGCGGCATACTGAGGCGCCAGCGCCAGAGCCAGTCCCTGCGCCAGCAGGTCACGCCACACCGGCACCGGTACGTTGTCTTCCGACGCCCAGCGCGCCAGCGCTATCCTGACCGGGGCATTCTCCAGTCCCTCCTGTTCAAGCCAGTCCGATAGCAGTCCCGTCCAGGCGCCGGTTACCCGCATTACCTTGGCCATGGTTCACCGTCCTCCACGCGCTGCGTCATTCATTGTTGGCACTAATCATCAATTTTGTGGCGTTTATTGTCAATTTATGGCGTCGCCATCGGCGCAGAATACACTCACACCTACAATCACAATACGGTTTCACCATGGCATTGTTGGACATGATGAGGGCGGTTCTTGAGGAGAGCGGGTTGCTGCCCCTCTGGAACACCCTCGCCCCCTGGCTGGCACTGGACGAACGCCAACTGATATTCGTTGTCGCTACGCCGGTGTTTATTGCCGTCACCCTGTGGGAGTACCTGCGGATTCGCCACGACCCCACGCGCATGGACGTACCGGAAGCCCTGCGGAATTTTGCCCTGGGTGCCGGCTACCAAATGACGGAGTTGCTGTTCGCGGGCCTGATCGCCTTTCCCGTATACGCATTCCTCTACCATCACCGCCTGCTGGATCTGAAACTGAACTGGGCAACGGGTCTTCTGACGTTTGTTGGAGTGGATTTCTGTTTTTACTGGATGCACCGTTCCAGCCACCGCATACGCTGGTTCTGGGCCGCCCATGTGGTCCACCATTCCTCCGAGCGTATGAATTTCTCCACCGCCATGCGCCAGAATGCCACCAATATCTTTAACGGCATGTGGCTGTTCTATGTGCCCCTGGCGTTGATCGGCTTCAATCCTGTGTGGATCGGCGTGGCTTATGCCCTCTCACTGGTGTACCAGTTTTTCATTCACACCACGCTGGTTGGCAAACTGCCAGGCTGGGTGGAAACCGTATTCAACACCCCCAGCCATCACCGGGTTCACCATGGCCGCAACCCCGGCTATATCGACCGCAACTACGGTGGCACCCTGATCGTCTGGGACCGACTGTTCGGCACCTTTGTCGCCGAAGACGAACAGGCACCACCGGACTACGGCATTACCCGACCGATACACTCCAGGAACCTGCTGGTGCTGTGGACCCACGAGTACGTGGACCTGTTCCGGGCCATGGCCCGACCAGGCGGCCTGCAAGCCCGCCTGAAGCACCTGTGGAAGCCACCCGAATGGGATCGGGACGCGGACTAGCGCCACAAAAGCCGGATTTTCCGGCTCCGTCTCACATTAAGGCCCGATTTCCGGCTAGACTCCCGTTTACGCCACCAAACCGCCCGGAATCGACCAACATGGACCTGCAGGAAAGTTTCATCAACAGCCCCGATCACCATCGAATTCCGTTGCTGTCGTGGGCGGCGGAGGCCCCGTCGGCCGTGCTGGTCATTGCCCACGGCATGGCGGAGCATGCAGCCCGCTACCAGCCGCTGGCGCTCTGGCTGAACCAGCAGGGGGTATCGGTGATTGCGATCCAGCATCGAGGCCACGGACCGCATTGCCCCGAAACTGACCTTGGCCATTACGCCGACCACAAGGGCTGGCAGAAAGTAGTGGACGACCTGCAGCAAGTCGTTGTCCATGCCAGAAAGCAACACCCCGACCTCCCGCTAACGCTGTTCGGCCACAGCATGGGTTCGTTCATCGCCCAGGCCTTCAGCCAGCAGTATGGTGACCAGATCGACAGACTGATCCTCTGCGCGACCAATCGTATCGACAAGCCGAAGTTGCTGACCTCCCTGGCACTGGTCCGCTCTCTCCGGGCACTGCGCGGGAAACGGCACCACAGCCGCCTGATCGACAATATGACCTTCGGTGCCTTCAACAAGGCGTTCTCCCCCAATCGCACCAGCCATGACTGGCTCAGCCGCGACCCGCAACAGGTGGACCGCTACCAGAGAGACCCACTCTGCGGCTTTCCCTGCACGGCAGGCCTATGGTCCGACTTCATTGGTGGCATGCTGACCATCAATCCAAAAACATGGCGCAAGGACCTTCCGATACACCTGCTGGCCGGTGACAGCGACCCAGTTGGCGAGATGGGACAAGGTTTCAACCGGCATGTTGCCAACCTTCGTGGCGCCGGCCTGCTCGTTGCCTCCGACCGTCTGTTTCCCGGCGCCCGTCACGAACTGGTCAATGAAACCAATGCTGACGAGGTCTGGCACCACATCCTCGACTGCCTGCGTACCGAGGCAGACTCCGGCGCGTAAAAACATGACGCCGACCGGCCCGGGGCGCTAAGATCAATGCCACCCAACTAATCGGAGTAAGCCCATGTTTACCAACAGAGTCGTGTGGATCACCGGCGCGTCATCCGGCATTGGTGAGGCCTTGGCGGCCAGGTTTGCGCGCGAAAATGCAAGAGTTGTTCTTTCGGCGCGACGCCAGCCAGAGCTGGAGAGGGTCCGCCAGCGCTGCATTGATGCCGGCGCCGCCCCGGAAAACATGCTGGTATTGCCTCTTGACGTTACCGACCTGCCCTCACTTCCGGTAGCTGCCGACCACGTCATCAGTCACTTCGGCCAGATCGACCTGCTGATCAACAACGCCGGCCTTTCCCAACGCTCTCTGTGCAAAGATACCGATCTGTCGGTGTACCAGAAGCTACTGGATGTGGATGTGATGGGGCAGATTGCGCTGACCAAGGCCGTGCTCCCCCATATGCTGGAGCGCCAATCCGGACACCTGGCGGTGACCGCCAGCGTGGCCGGTAAAGTCGGCGTCCCCCTGCGCACCGGCTACTGTGCCGCCAAGCACGCGGTGATGGGCTTCTTCGACGCCCTGCGGGCCGAGGTGGAAGACGATGGCATTCTGGTCTCCACTATCACCCCCGGTTTCATCCGCACGGACATTTCCCGCAATGCCCTGGCGGCCGATGGCTCTGCCTTCGGCGAGGAAGACGAGAACATTGCCGGTGGCATGGACGTCGGCGAGTGCGCGGATGTCATCGTCAGCGCGCTGGCCAGGGGAAAGCGAGAGATTCCCGTCGGCAAGGGCAAGGAAATGGCAGCGCTTTGGGTCAAGCGTGTCGCTCCCGAGATGATGTTTAAGTTGGCGCGCAAGCAGAACTGAATCTGGAGTCACTGAAAACGGTTATGTACCAATCCACGTCAGCGGATCATCTACCAAGAGTCTGTCTCTTACGCATTGCCACGCTGCTGTTTTTTTCAATAGCCAGCCCCCCGGTCATGGCCGGTGACGTCAGCCTCGGCGTTGCTGCTAATTTCACCGACACCACCCGCGAACTGGCCAAACAGTTTGAAGCCAAGACCGGCCACACGGTTTCAGCCAGCTTCGGGTCCACCGGCAAGCTGTACGCCCAGATCCGGAACGGTGCGCCCTTCGACGTGTTCATGGCCGCCGATGCACGCAGGCCGGCGCTTATTGAGAAGGCGCGGGCCGGCGCCCCCAATACCCGCTTCACCTATGCCCGGGGCAAGCTGGTGCTTTGGAGCCCGACCCCGGACGCTTTCGGGGACGCTGAGAGCTACCTGGCCCAGCAAACGTTCGCAAGGCTGGCCATGGCAAACCCGAAGACCGCGCCCTACGGCCTTGCAGCACAACAGGTTCTGGAACATTTAGGCCATTGGCAGGCACTGCAGGCGAAGCTGGTTCGTGGCGATTCCATCGCCCAGACCTTCCAGTTTGTGGTCAGCCGCAACGCCCAGGCCGGCTTTGTAGCCCTGTCTCAGGTAACATCCTGGGACGACAAGGAAGGCTCCCTATGGAACGTGCCCCAGGACTATTACCAACCCATTGACCAACAGGCTATCCTTTTGAACCGGGGAACCAGCAATGAGGCAGCCCTGGCCTGGATGGATTTCCTGAAATCGAACACTGCCATCGCCACGATCCGGGGCTATGGCTATGACCCCGCTTACGACACGGCTGACTGATGCTTGAAACCTACTGGGACCCGGTCTGGCTGACACTCAGGCTGGCCACGACCACCACATTGTTGCTGCTGCTCATTGGCACGCCCATCGCCTGGTGGCTGGCCCGCTCCCGGCGCTGGCTGCGCCAGCCGGTTGCAGCGATCGTCGCCCTGCCCCTGGTGCTGCCACCCACAGTGCTCGGTTTCTACCTGTTGCTGGTCATGGGGCCTGACGGCTGGGTTGGCCAGATAACACAGTCCCTCGGGATCGGCCTGTTGCCATTTACCTTTGAGGGCCTGGTGGTGGCGTCGGTCATATACTCCCTGCCATTCACCGTTCAACCTCTGCAGAATGCCTTTGAAGCCGTAGGCGAGGGGGTCATGGAAGCCGCCGCAACCCTTCGTGCCGCCCCGTGGGAGCGGTTCCTGTTTATCGCCGTGCCCCTGGCAAGAAACGGATTCCTGACCGCCTCCGTGCTCACCTTCGCCCACACCATCGGTGAGTTCGGCGTGATCCTGATGATCGGTGGCAACATCCCGGGTGAAACCAAGGTGTTGTCGGTGGCCATCTACGACCACGTGGAATCCCTTGAGTACGCCCAGGCCCACTGGCTGTCCGCCGGCATGGTGGTGTTCTCCTTTGTGGTTCTGGTGACCCTCTACGCGCTTAACGGCAAAGCCCGCGCGGGAGCTCTCAGATGACCGCCACTATCCATGCCCGCTTCCGGTGTGCCTTTCCGGGGTTCGACCTGGACGTTGACCTGACCCTCCCGGGTACCGGCATTACCGCCCTGTTCGGGCACTCCGGTTGCGGCAAGACCACGCTGCTTCGGTGCATGGCAGGCCTTCAGAACGCGCCCGGAACCATGACCGTTCTGGGCGAACCCTGGCAGACGGAAGAGCTCGTCCGGCCGGTACACAAGCGCGCCCTGGCGTACGTGTTCCAGGAAACCCAGCTTTTTCCCAACCTGAACGTCCGCAGGAACCTGGAGTTCGGTTACCGCCGTATTCCCGCCGGCGAACGACAGATCAGATTCGATGACGCCGTTCGCTGGCTTGGCCTGGAATCCCTCCTGGAGCGCATGCCGGCCGGACTTTCCGGCGGTGAGCGCCAGCGGGTCGCGATTGCGCGGGCACTGCTGACCAGTCCAAGGCTGTTACTGATGGATGAGCCGCTGTCTGCTCTGGACCGAGCCAGTAAACAGGACATCCTGCCCTACCTCGAGAGGCTCCGGGACACCCTCGCGATTCCCATCATCTACGTGTCCCACTCCACGCCAGAGGTCGCCCGCCTGGCCGACCACATCGTGATGATGGAGGATGGCCGGGTGGTGGCCCAGGGCCCGCTGCAGGAAACGCTCGCCCGCACCAACAACCCCTTTCGACTGGAAGACGATGCCGGGGTTCTGCTGGAAGGACGGATCGACCATCTGGACCCACGCTGGCATCTGGCCCTGTTCAGGTTCGACGGGGGCCAACTGTGGTTGCGCCAGGACGACCGGCTGACACCGGGAGACAGGGTTCGTGTGCAGGTCCTGGCGCGGGATATCAGCCTCGCGCTGGCTGAGCATTCCGACCAGAGCATCCAGAACCTGGTTCCGGCCATCATCGATCAGGTCGATCCGGATGTGGCGCCGGGCGTTAGCCTTGTCCGGCTTCTGGCGGGGCCAACCCCGCTGTTATCAAGGCTGACCACCCGCTCCGTAGACCAGCTCGGCCTTGAACCCGGCAAGACCGTGTGGATGCAAATAAAGTCCGTAGCTCTCGTGGACTGACACCTTTGGCCCGGTGTTTGGCCCGCCCTGCTATCCGGCGTCGGCGCCAGGATGGTTACCCTGACCTGACTCTCAAACACAGGGCAGGTATTGATTGTGGGCAATCATCAAACACACTGGGTGCACAGCGGCGGGCTCACTATCCATGCCGTTACCGAAGGCCATCCGGACTCGACGCCGCTGGTGTTGGTTCATGGCTACCCGGACAATCTTCAGGTCTGGGACAAGGTCAGCGCCGCCTTGAGCCAGGAGTATCTGGTGATCCGTTACGATGTCCGTGGTGCCGGCAAGTCCGGCAAGCCCCGAAAAACCCGGGATTATCGCCTGGCCCTGCTGGCCGACGACCTCCAAGCGGTGGTAGACACCCTGATCCCCGGACGCGAGTTCCACCTGATCGCGCATGACTGGGGGGCGATCCAGAGTTGGGAGTCCGTCACCGGAGAGCCCTTGCAGAATCGCATTCGCTCCTACACCTCCATTTCCGGCCCCTGTCTGGACCACATCGGCTTCTGGCTCCGGAAACAGCTGGAAACACCCGGGCTGGCAGGGGCAGCGAAGGTACTCCAGCAACTCACAAGCTCCTGGTACGTGTTCCTGTTCCAAGTGCCTGTGATCCCGGAAATGATCTGGAAAGCCGGCCTCGACAGGCTCTGGCCAGGGTACCTGAAGCATCATGAGCAGGTTGCCGATGCCAGGTTCAGCGCCTCCCAGAAGTCCGACGGGCTGTATGGGGTCAAGCTTTACCGGGCGAACTTCCTGACCCGGTTGCTGCGGCCACGAACCCGCGTGGCGCGCTGTCCGGTCCAGGTAATCATCCCGACCAGGGACGCATATGTGCGCCCTCAACTGAACGAGCATCTGGTTCGCTGGACCGGAAAATTAACCCTGCAAACGCTGGATACAACCCATTGGGCGCCACTGACGGAACCCGAAGCCGTATCTCGTGCCGTCCGCACATTCGTGGCTGCACACCCCTGAGCTGCCCCATACATCGAGTAGGAGGGGGAGTTACCTCCCCCGTCCTCTCACACCACCGGGCATACGGTTCCGTACCACGGCGGTTCATGGTCGGCTCTGAAGCCGAGTCATCGTATCCAGCAAGCTTACCAGAGACAGACGGTCGAATACCCTCTTAGGCAGGGCCGCGTTCATATGAGTCGCGCCACTGTTCCACCAGGGTCCACGACCATTGGTCGCGCTCCTCCAAGCCCTTATCTCAGTCAAGCCTAGCCGTACCAGGTTGCGGGCCCGCGTGCGGGTCCGCTTCCACTGCTGCCACAGGATCAGGCGAAGCCGCCGTCTTATCCAGCCATCCAGGGCTTCGACCGAACGCTTCGAGGCGGTCAGGCGATAGTAATTTGCCCAGCCTCTCAGCACCGGGTTCAGGTTCCGGATGGTGGTCGTCAACGACTGTCCCCGTGACCGTTTCAGCAGGGGGCGAAGCTTGGCCATGAAGGCCTTCAGGCTTTTGGGCGCGACTCTCAACCGGACCTGACGTTTATGCCAGCTCACGCTGTAACCCAGAAAGCTCCGACGCCAGGGGCGGTCCACGGCGCTTTTCACCGTATTCACCTTCAGGCGCAAGCGCGTTTCCAGGAAGTGGGTAATACTGGCCATCACCCGTTCGCCGGATCTTTTGCTGCTGACGTAAATGTTGCAGTCGTCCGCATAGCGGCAGAACCGGTGTCCCCGCCGCTCCAGCTCCCGATCCAGTTCGGTCAGGAGCACGTTAGAGAGCAAGGGCGACAGGGGGCCGCCTTGCGGCGTGCCTTCCCGTCTCGGGCTGACCAGTCCTCCTTCGAGCATGCCGGCTTGCAGGTAACGCCGGATCAGGGTGAGTATCCGCCGGTCGGCTATGCGACAAGCCAGCAGGCTCATCAGCACATCGTGGTTGACCCGGTCAAAGAACTGGGCCAGATCCAGATCGACCACCCAGCGGTGGCCGTCGTTGATGTGTTGCTGCATCGCCTTGACCGCCTGGTGGGCACTTCGACCGGGGCGGAACCCATAGCTGTGATCCGAGAAGGTCGGTTCCAGCGTCGGGCTCAGCACCTGGTGAAGGGCTTGTTGGATCAGGCGGTCCTGCACCGTTGGGATACCCAGTGTCCGCTCCCCGCCTTGCGGCTTGGGGATACTGACCCGGCGGACCGGTTGAGGATGGTAGTCTCCGGCCAACAGCCGCTCGCGCAGCGTTGGCCAATGCTGTTGCAGGTGGCCCTTCAGGGCCATCACCGGCATCTGATCGACACCGGCGGCACCCTTATTGGATACCACCCGCTGATACGCACGCATCAGGTTCGGGCGCTCAAGCACCTGTTCCATCAGCGTGTTCGGCTCCGCGTTCGTCCACGAGTGAGCCCCCGCGTCTGCCTCGACACGGACTTCAGTCTCTGCCGGATACCGTCCAGCGCCTTCCTGAATGCCCTGCCCCATCCGGGTCGCTTCTGTCTTCATAAGCACACTACGAGAACTCATCGCCTACTAACGGCCAACCATGTTCGGCCCTTCCGTACGCGGTGACGCACCTACTATGGCCTCGGCTGAGTTCTGGCTCCCCATCCCCACCTCTCGCGAAGTGAGTAGCACAGCGGCAGAGAACCAGACTTCCCAGGGTAAGACGCGTGACCTTCACACTTATGCCCGCCGCATTTACGTCCACACCTTCCGTGCAAGTACAGGGCTTTGACGATAGTTGACGCCTTACCCGGTGTGACCGCCTCATATGCGATTTCTGTTCGTCAGGCCAGTGCTTTGCCTGCGGCTTCCTTCAGATTCCATCTCACGATGGACACCCTTGCCGTCCGGCTAGTGGTTCCCCTTGCCGGGTCCACAGGGGACTTGCACCCCCAAGTCATCCGGCCAGCACCACCTGTACCGGAACAGCGCCCGTCAAGGCGCTACGCGCCATGCCTGGCGCACATCGAGTAGGAGGGGGAGTTACCTCCCCCGTCCTCTCACACCACCGGGCATACGGTTCCGTACCACGGCGGTTCATGGTCGGCTCTGAAGCCGAGTCATCGTATCCAGCAAGCTTACCAGAGACAGACGGTCGAATACCCTCTTAGGCAGGGCCGCGTTCATATGAGTCGCGCCACTGTTCCACCAGGGTCCACGACCATTGGTCGCGCTCCTCCAAGCCCTTATCTCAGTCAAGCCTAGCCGTACCAGGTTGCGGGCCCGCGTGCGGGTCCGCTTCCACTGCTGCCACAGGATCAGGCGAAGCCGCCGTCTTATCCAGCCATCCAGGGCTTCGACCGAACGCTTCGAGGCGGTCAGGCGATAGTAATTTGCCCAGCCTCTCAGCACCGGGTTCAGGTTCCGGATGGTGGTCGTCAACGACTGTCCCCGTGACCGTTTCAGCAGGGGGCGAAGCTTGGCCATGAAGGCCTTCAGGCTTTTGGGCGCGACTCTCAACCGGACCTGACGTTTATGCCAGCTCACGCTGTAACCCAGAAAGCTCCGACGCCAGGGGCGGTCCACGGCGCTTTTCACCGTATTCACCTTCAGGCGCAAGCGCGTTTCCAGGAAGTGGGTAATACTGGCCATCACCCGTTCGCCGGATCTTTTGCTGCTGACGTAAATGTTGCAGTCGTCCGCATAGCGGCAGAACCGGTGTCCCCGCCGCTCCAGCTCCCGATCCAGTTCGGTCAGGAGCACGTTAGAGAGCAAGGGCGACAGGGGGCCGCCTTGCGGCGTGCCTTCCCGTCTCGGGCTGACCAGTCCTCCTTCGAGCATGCCGGCTTGCAGGTAACGCCGGATCAGGGTGAGTATCCGCCGGTCGGCTATGCGACAAGCCAGCAGGCTCATCAGCACATCGTGGTTGACCCGGTCAAAGAACTGGGCCAGATCCAGATCGACCACCCAGCGGTGGCCGTCGTTGATGTGTTGCTGCATCGCCTTGACCGCCTGGTGGGCACTTCGACCGGGGCGGAACCCATAGCTGTGATCCGAGAAGGTCGGTTCCAGCGTCGGGCTCAGCACCTGGTGAAGGGCTTGTTGGATCAGGCGGTCCTGCACCGTTGGGATACCCAGTGTCCGCTCCCCGCCTTGCGGCTTGGGGATACTGACCCGGCGGACCGGTTGAGGATGGTAGTCTCCGGCCAACAGCCGCTCGCGCAGCGTTGGCCAATGCTGTTGCAGGTGGCCCTTCAGGGCCATCACCGGCATCTGATCGACACCGGCGGCACCCTTATTGGATACCACCCGCTGATACGCACGCATCAGGTTCGGGCGCTCAAGCACCTGTTCCATCAGCGTGTTCGGCTCCGCGTTCGTCCACGAGTGAGCCCCCGCGTCTGCCTCGACACGGACTTCAGTCTCTGCCGGATACCGTCCAGCGCCTTCCTGAATGCCCTGCCCCATCCGGGTCGCTTCTGTCTTCATAAGCACACTACGAGAACTCATCGCCTACTAACGGCCAACCATGTTCGGCCCTTCCGTACGCGGTGACGCACCTACTATGGCCTCGGCTGAGTTCTGGCTCCCCATCCCCACCTCTCGCGAAGTGAGTAGCACAGCGGCAGAGAACCAGACTTCCCAGGGTAAGACGCGTGACCTTCACACTTATGCCCGCCGCATTTACGTCCACACCTTCCGTGCAAGTACAGGGCTTTGACGATAGTTGACGCCTTACCCGGTGTGACCGCCTCATATGCGATTTCTGTTCGTCAGGCCAGTGCTTTGCCTGCGGCTTCCTTCAGATTCCATCTCACGATGGACACCCTTGCCGTCCGGCTAGTGGTTCCCCTTGCCGGGTCCACAGGGGACTTGCACCCCCAAGTCATCCGGCCAGCACCACCTGTACCGGAACAGCGCCCGTCAAGGCGCTACGCGCCATGCCTGGCGCACAACGAAAAAGGCCGCTGGTTCCAGCGGCCTTTCGGGACAGGGTGGTAATCGGTTTTAGCGGGTACCGTACACCACCATGGTCTTGCCCTTGACTCGCACCAGGCCCTGGTCTTCAAGGGTTTTCAGAACCCGTCCGACCATCTCCCGGGAGCAACCCACGATCCGACCGATCTCCTGGCGGGTGATCTTGATCTGCATGCCATCAGGGTGGGTCATGGCGTCCGGTTCCTTGCACAGGTCCAGCAGGGTGCGGGCAACCCGTCCAGTCACGTCCAGGAAAGCCAAATCACCCACCTTGCGGGTGGTCTGGCGCAGACGTGAGGCCATCTGCTCGCCGATGAAGTACAGAACCCTGGGGTCCTGCTGGGCGATTTCACGAAACTTGGTATAGCTGATCTCGGCAACTTCGCACTCCGTCTTCGCCTTTACCCAGGCGCTGCGCGAATCCATGTTGTCGAACAGCCCCATTTCACCGAAGAAATCCCCAGCGTTCAGGTAAGCCATGATCATCTCGCGGCCATCGTCGTCTTCAATAATGACGGTAACGGAGCCCTTGACGATGTAAAACAGGGAATCGCTTTTGTCCCCTGCATAAATAATGGTGCTCTTGGCAGGGTAACGCCGGCGATGGCATTGCGAAAGAAAATAGTCCAGATGCTTGGTTTTCTGCTCAACCGGCTTGACGATAGTGGCCATAGTGCGAGTCATGCCTCCTTTGTACTGGCGGGATCCCAATGTTTTTATTCACCCTGCTTTCCCTGCGGGTTTATTCATTATGAGCGCAACTTATAACAAGATGGCCCGGTTTCGGCAACCTGAAACATTATAGACCACATCAGCGGGGCTGCTTTTCAGCGGGCTGCTGGTGCTGACGGGATGTGCTAGCATCGCTGCCAATCGTACGTTATATCCCACTCGGAGCGCGAAATCAGATGAAAGCAACCATTGACTGGACCGGCGACGCCAGCTTTCGGGCAACCAGCGGCAGCGGCCACTCGGTGCAAATGGACGGGCCACCCGACCATGGCGGCAAGGACCTGGGGCCACGCCCCATGGAAATGATGCTGATGGGGCTGGGCGGCTGCTCGTCCTTCGACGTCATGAGCATTCTGCAGAAAAGCCGTCAGGACGTCACCGCCTGCCATGCCGAACTCGAAGCGGAGCGGGCCGACGCCGTTCCGGCAGTGTTCACCCGCATCCATCTGCATTTCGTGGTCACCGGAAACAACCTCAAGGAAAACCTGGTGAAGCGGGCCGTCAGCCTGTCGGCCGAGAAGTACTGCTCTGCGTCTATCATGCTGGAAAAGGCGGGCGTTGCCATCACCCACAGCCATGAGATACGCGACACCGCCTGAACCGGCAAACAACAGGTTCCCACAACGCGGTCACAGCGGCCTGCCAGTCTGTGGCAAACCGGCGGTTATTACGGATGCTAGAATGTTGCCCCGTACTCTACCCAAATTGAAGGTCGATGTGCATAATACGCACCCTTCTCCGCCGGTCTGCGCAAAAGGTAAACAATCCGGTCAGTTATCGGTGGCGGCCTTGGTGGCATGCATCAGACAGACATGACCACTGACATTCATCTCCAGACAATTGGGGGGGCTGAACATGGAAACCAAACTACAGTTACATGGTTTCAATAACCTGACCAAATCACTGAGCTTCAACATCTACGACATCTGTTATGCGCAGACCGAAGAGCAACGTGAAGCTTACATTGACTACATCGATGAGATGTACAATGCCGAACGCCTGACCCAGATCCTCACCGACGTGGTCAAGATCATCGGTGCCAACGTGCTCAATATTGCCCGTCAGGACTATGAGCCCCACGGCGCCTCTGTCACCATGCTGATTGCCGAACACGAACTCAGCAACGGTGAACCGGACAACGAAGAGTCACCCGGCCCCCTGCCGGATGCCATCGTGGCCCACCTGGATAAAAGCCACGTAACAGTACATACCTACCCGGAGAGCCACCCCTACGAAGGCATCAGCACCTTCCGGGCGGATATCGACGTGTCGACCTGCGGTTTGATCTCGCCGTTGAAAGTACTGAACTACCTGATCCACAGCTTCGACTCCGATGTGGTCACGGTGGACTATCGTGTGCGCGGCTTTACCCGCGACGTGGACGGCACCAAGCACTACATCGACCACGACATCAACTCGATCCAGAACTACCTGACCGAAGACACCCAGAACGCCTACCAGATGATTGACGTCAACGTGTATCAGGAAAACCTGTTCCACACCAAGATGATGCTCAAGAATTTCGATCTGGATAACTATGTGTTCGGAGTCAATGCCAGCGATCTTGACCCCCAGGAAGCACAGTCCATCGAGGATCGTCTGCGCCGGGAAATGCTGGAGATTTTCTACTCCCGCAACGTAGAGTAGTAACACGCACAGAAAGATTGAGCCTGCGCCTTACCGGGGCGCGGGCCAACTTGTTCAATTTAACTGAACAACCATTCCAAGATTCTCCGATTTCATCTTCTTCCGTCACGCAGTTCAATAGCCTCATAGCGTTCTAATCAACCAAGAGGCTCTGAACATGAAGAATATTCTCATTATTACCGCAAGCATTTTTGGTCAGGACGGCCAGTCATCCAGACTCGTCAGTCAGACACTGGACCAGCTCCGGCAGACCTACGGCGACATCCAGGCCACCTATCGGGATCTCTCCGCAGAGCCGGTACCGCATCTGGACGCCGAACGGTTCGGTGCCTTCCTGACCAACGCGGACGACCGCGATGGCTCACAGCAAGGCGTCGTCGATTATTCAGATTTGCTGATCAGTGAAGTTGTCGACGCAGACGTCATTGTTATGGGTGTGCCGATGTACAACTTCGGTGTACCGTCGGTGCTGAAAGCCTATTTCGACCACATTGCCCGTGCCGGCATCACTTTCCGATACACGGCAAGCGGCCCTGTTGGCCTTCTGGAAGATCGGCCGGTGTACATCCTGGCGGCGCGCGGCGGCCTATACGCCGGCACGCCGAACGACTCCCAGACGCCGTTCATTCGATCCTTCCTTGGTTTTATCGGCCTCAAGGACGTTCACTTTGTCTACGCCGAGGGCCTGAATATGGGGGATGATAAAAAAGAGAATTCCCTGCAAGAGGCCGGACGAGCCATTGAAACCCTGACCGCCTGAACCCGGCGATTTTTGGCATTGGAAGGAGATCCGTCATGATAGAACGAACCCTCAGACAGGTTATTCCCGGTACCGAAACGTCCGATGGCGCCGGCGTTCGTATCAAGCGCTCCCTCGGACAGCAGCAGAACGTCCGTCTCGATCCCTTCCTGATGCTGGACGAATTCGGTTCCGACCAACCGCAGGATTACATGGCCGGCTTCCCGTCACATCCGCATCGCGGATTTGAAACGGTGACCTACATGATCGAAGGGCACATGCTGCACGAGGATCATCTCGGTAACCGGGGCAACCTGAAGAATGGCGGCGTGCAATGGATGACCGCCGGGCGGGGCATTGTCCACTCTGAAATGCCCCAGCAGGAATCGGGGCAAATGCGCGGTTTCCAGCTGTGGCTCAATCTGCCGGCTGCGGAGAAAATGAAACCGGCGGGTTACCGCGATATCCAGCCTGATGAAATACCAGCCATTACCTTCGATGGTGGAGTTATCAAGCTGGTGGCTGGAGAGCTGACCGTTGACGGCCAGATACACCAGGGCGCCGTCACCGGCGGTAGCACACGGCCTTTGTATGCGGATATCCACCTGGAACCGGGACAGGAAACCCTGCTGCCGATCGATCCGGAACTGGAAGGCCTGCTCTATCTGTACGCCGGAGAAGCGTCCCTGCATTCAGCGACAGGCCCCCAGCCCCTGAAACGCTCAGCGGCAAGCATTCTTTCCGAAGGTGACAGCGTCCGCGTTGGCGCCGGTAAGAACGGAGCCCGAGTGCTGCTGATTGCCGGCAAACCGATTGGCGAGCCTGTGGTGCAGTATGGCCCGTTTGTGATGAACAGTCGTGAAGAGATCGAGCAGACTCTGCGGGACTACAGGGACGGCCGCCTGACGGCCTGAAGGCCTTCAGGCAAAGGGCTTATGGGCGATCAGTTCCTGCACCAGCGGGCGCATGGTCAGATCCATGGCCAGCGATAGCTTGGTTCCCGGGATGACCAGCGTGTCGTACCGGGACAGGCTGCTGCCGCCAATCATTTGCAACAGATAGGGGAAATCCACCTCCGATGGGTCTCGGAACCGGATGACGATCAGGCTCTCGTCTTCTGTCGGCACATCGCGGACCACAAAAGGATTGGAGGTATCCACCAGCGGAATGCGTTGGAAGTTCACATGGGTGTGCGCGAACTGAGGGACAATATCGTGCACGTAATCGTCCATACGGTTGACGATGGTCTGAACGACGGCGTCCTGTGAGTACCCTCGCTTGTTGGTGTCGCGGTGAATTTTCTGGATCCATTCCAGGTTGACGATCGGTACCACTCCCACCAACAGATCCACGTACTGGGCAATGTTGTAGGCATCGCTGACCACGCCCCCATGCAGCCCCTCGTAGAACAGAAGATCGGTTTCCGCCGCCAGCGGTCCCCAGGGGGTGAAGGTACCCGGTTTGTGGCCGGCCTCAATCAACCGCCGGTCTTCGTCATGCACATACTGGCGGAACTGGCCGTTGCCGGTGTGCCCATAGTCATAGAACAGGGCTTCCAGCTTGTCGACATGGTTCGCCGCCAGGGCAAAATGATTGCGTTCACCGAACTGCCCCTTCGCCGCGAGGCGGGCCATCTGCTCACGGTTGTAGCGGTGGAAGCTGTCACCACTGACCATGGCGGCCCGCAGCCCTTCGCTGGCAAACAGGCGGCTGAATATCTCACCCGTAGTGGTGGTTCCAGCGCCGGAGGAGCCGGTAACCGCGATGATCGGATGGCGTTTAGACATAAGCAGGAGGTCCGGAAAGTCAGTCCAGGCTGGTCAGCAGCCGCGGCTTTTCGATGGTGAAACCCTGAGCGTAATCCACACCCAGACTGGTCAGCATATCGAGAACCGCGCGGGTTTCAACCCGTGAAGCAATCACTTCCCGTTTCATGTAGTGCGCCATATCCACCATGGACTTCACCATGGCCTGATCGGTTTCACTGGTGTCCAGTTGGCTGGTGAAGGCGCTGTCCAGCTTGATCATGTCCACCGGCAGGCTGCGCATGAACTGGAACGACGTTGGCCCACTGCCAAAATCCCCCAGGCAGAAACGGCATCCCAGCTCCTTCATTTCCTCAATGAATTCTGAAATACCCTGAATGTCGTTGATCGCGGAGGCCTCGGTTATTTCGAACCACAGTCGTTCAATGGGTGCGTCCTTCTGGCTCAGCTTGTCGTAAATAAACTCCATCAACTGCTGATCATTCAACGAGTGGCCAGAAAGGTTGATGCAAATCCCCCCCATGTGCTTCGGATCCGGTGCGTGGTCGCGCAGCCAGTCCAGCATATGCCCCACCACCCAGCGGTCCACCGCCTGCATGCGATCATAACGCTCCGCCATGCGGACAAAATCCTTGCCGGTGATAAGGTTGCCGTCATCACCATACATACTGATGAGAACCTCATACTGCGCTGCCATGGACGTACGCGCGTGCAGCGGGATGATCTTCTGGCAACGCAGCAACATACGCTCCTCGTTGAGATCCCCAAGGTTGGCCACCTTCGCTGCAATCTGCTCCTGACGGGCATGGTCATGCGCATCCAGAGTGTATTCCATCACCTTGCCATGGCCGCGTTTCTTGGCCGACTTCATGGCTTCCTCCGCCGCCTTCAGCCAACGTTCGGCATTTGCCAGCGCCGGCAACTCAGGTGCCAGGCCAACACTGGCAGAGAGATGGTAACTGCCACTGTCGAAAACAAATTCCATGGCTTCTATGGCTGAGACTATCCCACGGGACGCGTCCAGGGCGTTTTCCGCCGGCAACATAAACGCGAACTCGTTCCCCGAGAACCGGGCCAGCGGCATGCCATCACCAACATGGCTGCGAAGCACATCAGCCACCCTGCGCAATGCTTCATCACCGGCCTGATAGCCGGCCGTATCGTTGAGCAGACGGAACTGCCGCAGGTCCAGCAACACAAGAGCCCGCTGGTCCTCGCGCCTGGCCAGTTGCTGATCCAACATACGTTCAAATTCGCGGCGCCCCAGCAAGCCGGTCAGCTCGTCATGGGTGGACGCCCACGACAACTGGTCATAGACCTTACGCACCATCCGGTCGATGCTCTCATCCACCAGGGGCCGGTCGTACTGGTTGTCCGGAACGATAATGCCTTTGCGCATGTGTTGGGCCAAAGCCTCCAGAGCCAGCTCGACCACGCGCATACCCTGATGATTGACGAATACAAATCGACTGAAGCCTCGGGCTACCCATACCAGGCGGATATACTGGGGTTCATCCGGTTTTTCCTGATCCCGCAACCAGTCGCCGGTACGCAGTTGCTGTGCCCGGTTGATCCACCGCTGCAGGCTGCGCTGATCACGCTCGGACATTGCCTGACGCTTGTCGTCCTCGCTTTTCGACGGTGGAATCTCCACCATCTCGGGCGGGTTTTCAGGGCTGCGCACCAGGAACTGCTTGAGCTCGTCGCGTATCTGGGAGGACGGCATGTGGTTGCTGGAGATAGACGCCAGCCCATCCTGGATCACCCGCAGCAGTTCGGGCAGATTGATATTGCTTTGCGGATCCTCCGCGAAGGTCATCAGCGAATCGATCACCGACAGGTAATCCTGCCACAGTGGGCTGTCCTCTCCCTGGCGTATCCAGGTCAGCGACAGCAGGTCTCGCCAGCCGCCATCCAGCAGACTGACCACGGCTTTCGGCACTTTTTTCCCGGCCAGTTTAAGCTCCAGCACACGGGCAACCGCCTTCTTGGATTCAGAAACCTTCTGGGCGCCCTCCGCTGCTGCCGTTACCCTTTCCACGTTGCGGCGGTAGACCAGGTTCTGGCGATCAATCAGCGAGTCCAACTCCTGCACCGCGTTCTCGAACACGCTGGTATCCTGTTCAAAATCGGTGGCTATCCGCTGGATCAGCTCATCAATACGCCGCTGAACAACCGGATTGATGCGGCCGCCTTTCACACCCAACTGGGCCAGGCGATTCATCACACCGCGCACCGGGCTTTCCTGGTCGTCGAAGAATTCCGGGTCGCGCATCACCACTTTCAGCACTGGCACTTCCAGCTGGCGCATCCGCGACTGGGCGTATTCACTGAGTTTCGGGCTTTCCACCACACTGTTGAAGAAGCGGTCCACCACGTCCAGCGTGCCCTGTTGCTCTTCGCCCAGGGCATGTTCACCGCTTTCCTTCACTCTTTCCACGACACGTTCGCGGAGGGAGGGCTGGTCCGGAGCCACCGTCGCAGCCTGTACCTGGAGCTCCTGCAATTGCTTCTGTAACTCTCCGGCAGACAGCTCCCTCGCACCGGGGGAAAAATCAGCAGGAGCAACGTCGCCCCTTGCCAGGCGGCTGGCAGACAGGGTACCGAGGAGGTTTTTTACCGTGGCAAAAGCGTTCTGGGCGGCGCTGGCATAGCCCCGAAACTCGGTCACCGACTTACGGGATGACTGCTGGCTGCTCTTTTGCGCCGGGGCCTGCTGTACCGCCGCTCCAGAGTCGTCCGGTTGCCGTGCTTCCGTCGGCGGAGCTGGTTTTTTCTCGCTCTGTTCGGATGTCTTTGGCGCCTGCTCACTGAGATACTTGCTGAGATCCAGGTCCGGCAGCACACCATGGCGGATCAGGATGCTGTTCAACTCCCGGTACAGCGGCCCAAGGTGCATCAGCACCGATTTTTCGAAGACACGCAGGCAGACTTTTTCTACCTCGCGATCCGCCTTGAGCTGGCTCAAGCCAACATGGAAAGACTCACAGATCAGCGAAGGCCCTAACGGATTATGATGCCCCGTGGAATTGGCGATGCCCAGTTTATCGAGCCGCAACTTCAGCTGAAGCAATTCACCCCGATATTGGGTATCCGCCTTCGTGACCATCACCCGAATCGTCAGCCAGTCTTCGAACTCGCCCTTGTCGACAACCGACAATTCAGACCCTGGAAACCCCTTCGGAGCAGGCTTTAGTGGCGATTCCAGGCTACGCGCCATCTGATGCCAGATGACCCGCTGACGGGCCTGAAGCTGGCCAGAGGCATCCATGTACTCATTCGCCTGCTGGTCATTGCCAGCCTTCTGGGCAGCATCCCGCAAGGCGGTTGTCATCTGCACAAGGCAGGCATCCATCAACGGCTCAATATACTGAATCACCGCCTTCGCGGATTGATGCAGAACAAACTGGACCTTGTCACTGGGTGCCCGTAGTGACGCACGGTCCTGATGACGGTTGGCACCACATTGCTCCAGCATGGCGCTGACGGCTTCCGGGTTGGAGCGGGTAAAACTCACGCCCATGGCGCCCTCTATCCGCCGCCTGATATTTACATGAAGCTCATGGCGCTTACGGCCATCAGGGCTGCGAAAGCGTACCACCAGTTCCTCGGCACCCCGCGAGAGCACCTGATCCAGTTTTCTGGACGTTTCCCCGGAATAACGTACAAACAGGCCTTCCGCGCAAAAGTCGGCGATCTGGCACGGTAGATTGTCACCACTGCCAACATCCAGCTGAGCAGCGAGTTTAATCGGTTGGCGGGGACTAGAACGACGTTCTTTCGGATCCATGAACTACCTGATATCTGGTAAAGCCGAGTGACCCGATAGGGTAAACTGTTTCTGTCACCGGCCGGTATCCCTGAAAGGCAGCGGTAGCTACCTGCTACTTGGGGGAACATGGCTGTAATATAGCGTCTGGCAGCTATGCCAGCCAGCCACAAAATAACAGCCTGGACTATGAAACAGCTTAGTCAGATCTACTTCGTTATGCTACTGATAACGACACTTTCAGGGTGTACGACTTTAGGTTATTACAGCCAGGCGGTCAGTGGCCACCTGTCACTGATGATGTCCACGCAATCCGTGTCCGGACTGATCGACACACCATCAACACCGCCGGCGTTGAAGCAGAAACTCCTGGTGGCGAACGAAGCCCGTCAGTTTGCCGCGCATCGTCTGGCACTGCCGGTGGGAGACGCCTTTGCAAAGTACGCTGAGCTCGGGCGGCCCTGGGTGGTTGTCAATCTGGTGGCCGTTCCGGAGTTTTCCCTTCAGGCCCATCGGTGGTGCTATCCAGTGGTTGGCTGCCAGGCCTACCGGGGCTACTACGAGCTGGAGAACGCCCGGAACGAGCAGCAATTATTCATGGCGGACAACTACGACACGTTCATTGGTGGTGTCACCGCCTATTCAACCCTGGGCTGGTTCGACGACCCTCTACACACCGGCTTCACGTCGTTGCCAGACAACCGCATGGTAGCGCTGATGTTCCATGAACTGGCGCATCGCGTGGTCTATATAAGCGACGATACGGCCTTTAATGAGAGCTTCGCAACTGCCGTGGAGTTGGAGGGCCTCCGGCTGTGGCTAGAAACAGAGGGCGATGGTTCGGGGTTCCAGAGGGCGCTGGCGCGTCTACGTCAACGCAACCAGACCCTCGCCCTGGTCGAGGACGTATCACGGCAGCTTGAAGCACTCTACGCCCGACAGGGCACCCTGCCCAAGACGGAACTCCGACATCAGAAAGCGCAGCTGTTCCAGGCCCTCCAGGACGATTACCTGGCCCTGTCAGCAACCTGGGAGCAGCCAGGACCGTTTGGAGAAAATCCGACCGGACTGAACAACGCCAACCTCGCCCTGTTCAGCCAGTACAACCAGCATGTGCCCGCCTTCCGACAGTTACTCCGGGACCATGCTGGCGACTTCAGCGACTTCTATAAAGCGGTGGAGACCCTGGCAGATCAGTCCCAAGACATTCGACAGCGCCGGCTATCCGATCTAGGACAACGCTTTCACGAAGACCTTTGAGTTACGCTGGGTGTTGTAGGACGCCAGCTTCGGCCCCGGCAATTCACGCACCGTGGAAGGTTGGAACCCCCGTTCCCGGAACCAGTGTTCGGTCTGGGTGGTCAGCACGAACAACCGTTGGATGCCCTGGCCCCGGGCCAGCTTTTCAACCATCGCCAGGATGTCATCACCGCGACCGGCACGGCGATAGGCCTGGTCCACGGCGAAACATGAAAGCTCGCCCGCACCTTCATCGGGGTAATGGTAAAGCGCAGCGCATCCCACAATCGTGCCGTCCCGCTCAGCCACCACGAACCGACTGATTTCGGTTTCCAGCATTTCCCGGGAACGGCGCACCAGAATGCCCTGCTCTTCCAGCGGCTGGATCAAGCCGAGAATACCGCCAATGTCCTCCACCCGGGCCTGGCGGATCTGCTCGTAGTTGTCACCACTGACCAGCGTGCCCGCACCGTCACGGGTAAACAGCTCTTCCAGCAACGCGCCATCATCGACGTAACTGATAATATGAGCCCGACGCACACCTTTCACGCAGGCGTCACAGGCTGCCCGCAGCAGATCGCCATCATGCCCCTGCACCATACCTGCCGCCAGACGATCAGATGCCTGACGAGCGGACAGTTCACGGATCAGTCCGGCATTTTCATCCAGCAACCCCTGATTCTCGGCAAACATGATGAGCTTCTCAGCCTGTAGCGCAGCGGCCACCTGGCTACCCACATCTTCATAAGACAGGTTAAAGGCATCTCCGGTCGGCGAATACCCAAGCGGCGGCAGCAGTACGATATGGCCCAACTCCAGCAATTTCTCGATTCCGGCCACGTCTACCCGACGAACCTGCCCGGTATAGCCAAAATCGATGCCGTCCAGAACGCCTACCGGCCTCGCGGTGACATAGTTGCCGCTGCTTACCCTGATTCGTGCGTTATGCATGGGTGAGTTCACCAGTCCCATGGACAACTGGCTTTCCAGATACGCCCGCAGCCCACCAATGGCTTCCAGCACCGGCGTCAATTGTTGTTCCGGCGTTACCCGCAAGCCTCGGTGGAAAGTGGATTCTTCGTTTGCCGCGTCCAGACGCGACTGAATCTGGGGCCTTGCACCGAAGGCCACCACGAGCCGGATACCCAAACTGCTTAGCAAAGCAATGTCATGAATGATGTTGATCAGGTTGTCATGGGCAATCGCATCCCCCCCAATCGTCAACACCACAGTGCGACCACGGTGTGCATTGATATAGGGCGATGAGTGGCGGAATCCATGCAACCATTCGTTCGATTTCAAACTCTTCTCCTGCGAGTTTTCAGCTTATGGAGCGTTCCGGGTATTGGCGGGAGACTCTCCCAAAACACGCCCGTGAATACGTCCCTGTAGGGCTCGGTCGCGCCATCCCTGGCGCTCCACGGTTTTGGGAGAGTCTCCCGCCAATACCCTCGTTATACCTCTGAGCTGCCTTCCAAACGATCAAAGGCAGAACCTTGTGATCAATCCTTTGAGGATTTTTACCGCCGGGTCCAACTGCGACAACTCCAGGAATTCATCGGGTTGGTGTGCCTGGTCGATGTAGCCGGGGCCCATAACCAGGGTTTCCATACCCAATTTCTGCAACCACGGTGCTTCCGTGGCAAAGGCTACCGCTTCCGCAGTATGGCCTGTCAGTTTCTCACAGGCGCGGACCAGTTCGGCTTCGGCCGGGGTTTCAAATGGCGGCACACCATCGAACAACGGCTCAAATGTCAGCGACAACTCACGGCTTTTGGCGACCGGCTGCAGGGTGTCGAGTATCTCCTGGCGCAGTGCCTTCATGTCCATGCCGGGCAAGGGGCGCAGATCAAAATGCAACTCGCAGCGGGCGCAAATGCGATTAGGATTATCACCGCCGTGGATGCAACCCAGGTTCATGGTGGGTAACTGAACCTTGAAATTGGGGTTGCTGTATTTCGCCTGCCACCCCGACCGCAGCGCGAGCAGTTCACCCAGCGCTTCGTGCATGCCTTCCATCGCGTTGCGGCCAAGGGACGGGTCAGAGGAATGGCCGGACTGGCCCTCGAACACGAGGCGCTCCATCATGATGCCCTTGTGCATGCGCACAGGCTTCAAGCCGGTAGGCTCACCGATGACCGCATAGCGGGCCTTGGGACGACCGGCCTCGGCCAGCGCCCGGGCACCATCCATGGAGCTTTCCTCGTCGGCGGTGGCGAGAATGATCAGTGGCTGCTTCAGGTCCTGGTCCACAAAGGCTTTGGCCGCTTCAATGGCCAGCGGGAAAAAGCCTTTCATGTCGCAGGTGCCAAGGCCATACCAGCGGTCGTCCCGTTCGGTCAGGGTAAACGGGTCGCTTTGCCAGCGCTTGTCGTCAAACGGGACGGTATCGGTATGGCCCGAGAGCACCAGACCGCCAGGGCCGCTGCCCAGTGTCGCGATCAGGTTGTACTTTCCGGGCAATCCGGGCACTTCCAGTATCTCGACCTTGAACCCCATGGGCTCCAGCCATTCGGCCAGAGTACGCACCACCGGTTCGTTGCTGTGATCCCACTCGGCAGACGCACTGCTGATCGACGGCTGTGAAATCAGCCTGGTGAGCATCTCGCGAATGCCAGGCAGGTGTTGGATGGATCCGGACATAGAACACTCTCCGCCCCGGTGTGGGGCTAGCGGGCCTGGCCTTGGCGCCAGACCTCAAACGTTGCAATCAGTCTGATGGCGATCGGATACGCCACTTCCCCGCCATCGATCAGCCGTGCGACTTCCAGTCGTTCGTCACCCACGCTGACCAGGCGGCCTTCCACAACATTACCATTGTCCAGCGTAACTCTCACCGTGCGCCCGACCCAGGTTTCAGCATTCTCCGTGTCGGCCAGGTTCCAGCCATCGACGACCGGGGCACCCTCTCCCGGCACTACCGGTTCAAGCACTTCCTGAGGCACATCCGGCACCGCGGGTTCGACGCGCTCAAGATAGACATCGGGCACCACCGAACGGTTGTAGTGGACGGCCAGGCTGGCGTCTGCGGATTCATCGCTGCGAACAGGCACGCCCCATACCGGTGCCGAAGGATTCAATTCCAGGGTCAGTTCTCCGCCTTCTGTCAGCCACTGTCGGTAGAGGGCCAGCAACTGGTCACTGGCGCCAAAGCCACGAGCCGCCAGCGAGTCGCGAAACGCTGCCATGACGATACCGGCCCATTCCCCGGTTTCCACACCCGATTCCCTGGCACAGTAGGCCGCAACACGACGCATCAGGCCACCATCCCGCAATGTCACAGTAACCGGCGACTGCGTGGATTCCGGCAGGGCCGGCAATGACAGGGGATTCAGGCGAGCGCCGGGCCAGTCCAATTCCACGCTGCCGGCGTTGGCGGTCGTCAGCTCCGCGTAGAGACCATCGCCACTCTGAATGACCATAGCCTCCCCGGACACACCATCGACACCAAGACGCATCAGATCACCGCTACCCAACTGCTGGCGATGATCAGGACCGCAGACCGGTGAGAACAACGCCGGGGTTGCGTCGCCTGCTGCCGTCACCCAGTTACGGAACATGTTGGTGTCGAGACCCAGGCTCAGGTTCTCCGCCACCAATGACCAATGCGGGGGCAGGTCCGCAGGGTCCAGGAGCGCACGCACGAGGGCGACCGGAGAGCCTGCATTGAACATCAACCGGTCGAACGCCACCGGGCGGGTAAGCCGGAAATCCTGGTAGCTGCCATCACCCAGCACCAGTCGGCCGACGAGGTCCGAGCGAATATTACCCCGATCAATAACGCCCAGTTCCTCAATCGCCTGCTGGGCATCGGCCAGCCGCTGGTCAGCCAGCCACCAGACCGCCCCTTTGAACGACAGGTAGCCTATCAGGGCCAGGATAACCAGAAAGGTCAGCAGGCGCTTCATGATGTGGTCCTCTTGGGGCGTGACGCCAGGATGTTACCTCGCATTGCGAGGCAACAGGCGGCATTGGTCAGTTACGGGAGATCAGGGTGCCGACACCTTCATCCGTGAAGATTTCCAGCAGCGTTGCATGGGCTACGCGGCCATCAATGATGTGGGAGGTTCGAACACCATTCTCCACAGCGCTCAGGGCGCAGCGGATCTTGGGCAGCATACCGCCGTGGATGGTGCCATCGTCTATCAGCTCGTTGACCTGTTTTGCGGTCAATCCGGTCAGCACTTTGTCTTCCTTGCTCTTGAGGCCGGACACATTGGTTAGCAGGATCAGCTTTTCTGCCTTCATGGCTTCCGCCACCTTGCCCGCTACCAGATCGGCGTTGATGTTGTAGGACGCACCATCGGGACCAACACCAATCGGAGCGATCACCGGAATAACATTGCTACGGGTGAGCATGTCGATCACTTCCACGTTCACGCTGGCAACTTCGCCCACGTGACCGATATCAATGATTTCCGGACGCTGCAGCTCCGCGGAACGGTTCATGACTTCCAGCTTGCGGGCGCGGATCAGATTGGCGTCCTTTCCGGTCAGGCCAACTGCTGTACCGCCATGGGAGTTGATCAGCGAGACAATCTGCTTGTTAACCTGGCCGCCCAGCACCATTTCCACCACGTCCATGGTCTGGCTATCGGTAACGCGCATACCGTTCACAAAATTGGATTTGATGTTGAGGCGCTCGAGCAACTCACCGATCTGGGGGCCGCCACCGTGGACCACAATGGGGTTGATACCCACCAGCTTCATCAGAACGACATCACGGGCGAAGCTGCTTTTCAGCTCCTCATTTTCCATGGCGTTGCCGCCGTACTTGATCACTACCGTTTTTCCGGTAAACCGCTGGATATAGGGCAGCCCCTTACTCAGTACGGCCGCCACCTGCATTGCTGTTTCACGATCCAGAGCCATTCATCTTGCCTTGTTAGTCAGAAAAGTCGGTTCATTATTTCAGAGCTGTCAGAAATCCGCGACAAGGTCCGGAGCCGCCTTTTGAAGCTGCTCACGGAACACCGCCTTGATACGCTCGAGCGCCTCTTCGGTTTCAGCCTCGAAGCGGAGTACCAACACCGGTGTGGTGTTGGAAGCACGGCACAGGCCCCAGCCATCGGTAAATTCAACGCGGATACCGTCAATGGTGCTGATGTTTCCGTCACCGAAGTCCCCTTCGCGGCCCAGCTTTTCCATCAATGGGAACTTGGTCTCGTCGGAGACCTCCACGTTCAGCTCCGGGGTGCTGATATCTTCGGGGAAATCCTCAAAGACCTCATCGCAGTGCCGGTCTTCGATGCCAAGGATTTCCAGCAATCTGGCAGCGGAGTACAAGCCGTCATCAAAGCCCATCCAGCGTTCGCCGAAGAAAATATGCCCGCTCATTTCACCCGCCAGCAAGGCACCGGATTCCTTCATCTTGGCCTTCATCAACGAGTGACCGGTTTTCCACATGATTGGCCGGCCACCAGCCTCGGAGATCACACCCGCAAGGCGACGGCTGCACTTTACGTCGTACAGAACATCGGCACCGGGGTTGCGCGACACCACATCCCGGGCAAAAAGCATCAGCAGGCGGTCCGGCCAGATGATCTTCCCGGTGTTGGTCACAACGCCCAGGCGGTCGCCGTCGCCATCGAAAGCCAGGCCGATATCGGCGCCTTCGGCCTTCACGCGCTCGATAAGGTCCGCCAGATTTTCCGGCTTGCCAGGATCGGGGTGATGATTGGGGAAATTACCATCCACCTCACAGTAGAGCAGTATCACTTCGCAGCCCAACTCTTCGATCAGTAGCGGTGCAAGCTCTCCGGCGATGCCATTTCCAGCATCCAGCACCACCTTCAAGGGCGCCGCAACCGCAATGTCACCCACGATACGATCCAGATAAGCGCGGCGCACGTCCTCTGAAGACTGGGCACCATGGCCACTGGCAAAGTCACCCGTACGGATTCGCTGCAGCAGTTTCTGGATTGCCTCGCCGGACAGGGTTTCGCCACCCAGCATGATCTTCAGACCGTTATAGTTGGCCGGGTTGTGGCTGCCGGTCACCATAACACCGGAACCGTTATCCAGCTCGTGGGTCGCAAAGTAGAGTACCGGGGTGGGCACGGCCCCCACATGGATGACATTGCATCCAGTGGCCATGACGCCCCGCGCCAGCGCATCGGCCAGGTCGGGGCTGGAATGCCGGCCATCGTACCCGATGCACAGACTGTCCACTCCCCGCTCAATAGCCTCACTGCCGATGGCACGGCCGATGACGGTGACAATATCCGCCGTCAGGGTATCGCCAACAATGCCACGAATGTCGTAGGCCCGGAATATGGTGTCTGAGACCTCGGCCTCAGGCAGGCTGACCTCTTCGACGTCTGGCGTATCGTCAAGGCCATCGGACCCGCCGAAGCCCAGCACATCGTCATCGCCATCAAGCATATCAATGTCCAGTACATCCTTGTCCTGGAACAACGGCTCATCGGCGGTCGATGGGGATGGCTGCCGACTGCCCGGTTTCGGCCGCGCCGATTCACCGGCCTTGGCAACCCGTTTTTCCACCATCTGGGCGAGCCGGTGCAGCACTTCAGCCGTCGACGCCACCATGTCCCACTTCAACGTCGGTGGCTTCACCCGCTCACCACCAAAGACCTTATGGGCCCACTGGATAACAGCCGTTACGTCCTGTCGCAGCCCTTTCTGGGCATTGCCGAGCAAGACCCAGACAATGATTGCGGCGACCAGGGCCGGAACCAGCGCAAACACAATAGCCATCGTGCCACTGAAAAGCGGCGCGGGGGCAGTGGCAGGTTTGTATCGGAGCTTCCAGTCAGGGTTGACAAGATCCCGCTCGTACGTCGGGCCATTGCCACTACCGCGGCTGACAATGTTGCGGGTTGAACCATTTACCGACTGTACCAGGGAAAACTCTCCGCCCAATGCCGAGTTAACACCGGTCATCAGGGGTTGCAGCCGTGCAGCATCAAACACCACCAGGACACTGCCAGTGACGGCTCGACTCTGGGGGTTGCGAACCGGGGTCGACATCTGCAGATACCACTGGCCGTTGCGCGGAAACGCATCCGGGAAAAGCCTTTGCCCCGTCTCGGCGCGACGAGCAAGGTCCAGGCCGGAAAAACCCAGTGTGGGTTCGGAGGAGGTACGGGGGATGTCTCCGTAGGGGAAAAGGTAGACGGCCTCAATATCCGGCAACACCTTGGCAAGATTTGCTGCGGCGGCACTCAGAGAAGCCTCCCCTCTCAGGGCGGCGCGCACATAATCCTGATCGGCGACACCCTCAACCGTGGACTGCAGCAAGGCAAGCTGCTGATTGACGCGCACGGCCACGGCGTCTGCCTCCAGGGCAGCCTGACTGTCGTAACGACGGGACTCTGCCGGAACCGCCAACAGAAAATACAGCAATGCTGCCGAAGCCACGCCGGCAAGCACCACCACGACAGCCTGGGAAACGGCAACGGACGTCAGCCGTTTATGCCGTGGGCCGGTGGCTGATTTTTTCTCCTTGCTCTGTTTTTTTGTCTGCTTCCCGTCCGGTTTGGCATCGGGTGCAGCGTCCTCAGAGTTCTTCTTTTTACCAAGCTTCATAGTCCATCCTGCAGGTGTTATTCGCCCGAATTCTTCAATTATCAGGGAAGTATAGACCCTGAGCAGCGATCTGCGCCTGACGCCTCATCGCGTTCCCGTGGAACCAAAGCCGCCGTCACCTCGCACGCTGGCGTCAAAGGAAGACACCACTTCGAAGTCTGCCTGTACCACTGGCACCAGCACCAGCTGCGCAATACGCTCACCCACATCGATGGTGAACTCGCTTTGCCCCCGATTCCAGCAGGAAACCATTAACTCGCCCTGATAGTCGGAATCGATCAGGCCCACCAGATTGCCCAACACAATGCCATGTTTGTGGCCGAGACCGCTGCGGGGAAGAATCATCGCTGCCAACGAAGTATCCGCGATGTGAATCGAGAGTCCGGTCTTTATCAGTTCGGTCTGCCCCGGCTTCAGTGTGAGCGGTGCGTCCAGACAGGCGCGCAGGTCCAGCCCTGCAGAGCCATCCGTCGCATACTCGGGAAAAGGGACTGAACGACCGATCCGGTCATCCAGAATGCGTACCTGAAAGGTTTTGCGGGTCATTGAGTTTCCTTGTTACAGAGCGCCGGCTGCGCCAGCCTTTGATTTGAGGTGTTCGCCAATCAGTGCCATCAGTCGCTGAGCGATGGCCACCTTGGTGTCAGGCCCGATCGCCTCCTGGCCCTGGGCCCAGAAAGCAATCACTGCATTATTGTCACTGTTGAAACCCAGCCCTGGCGTAGACACGTCATTGGCCACAATCATATTCAGCTTTTTGCGTGTCAGTTTGTCGAGGGCATAGCGCTCAACGTCCCGGGTTTCTGCCGCGAAACCCACGGTAAAGGGCGCATCGGCACGCGCAGCTATGGCAGCAAGGGTATCGGGATTACGCACCAGCGACAGGCTCATGCCTTCATCCGTTTTCTTGATCTTGTCGCCAGCACAGCTGTCGGGGCGATAATCCGCCACCGCCGCCGTCGCAATAAACAGGTCGCAGCCTTCATCCACAGCGCCACTGGCACACTCCAGCATGTCCTGCGCGGTTGTCACACCGCGAACCTCAACACCCGCCGGCGCTTCGATGGACACCGGACCACTGACAAGGACGACGTCCGCACCGGCCATTCTTGCGGCTGAGGCCAACGCATACCCCATTTTGCCAGAGCTGTAATTGCTGATATAGCGCACCGGGTCAATCGGCTCCCGCGTAGGGCCCGCGGTTATAACCACACGCCGGCCCGCCAGCGGGCCTTTGGTGGCACCGGAAATCAGGTCAAACAACACAGTGGGCTCCAGCATTCGGCCCGGCCCGACATCACCGCAGGCCTGCGCGCCCTGGTCGGGCCCCAGGAGGGTCACCTGGGCATCCGCCGCCAGCAGCTCAATGTTTCTCTGGGTTCGGCGATTACCCCACATGGCTTGATTCATCGCCGGAGCCACTGCAATGGGGGCCTCTGTGGCACAACAAAGCGTGGTCAGAAGATCGTCAGCCATGCCCTGGGCCAGGCGGGCTATGAAATCCGCGGAGGCGGGCGCAATCACTACCTGATCGGCCCATTTTGCCAGTTCGATATGCCCCATTCCGGACTCTGCTTCCGGATCCAGCAAAGAGGTTCTGACCGGCTCACCGCTAAGCGCCTGAAACGTCAGTGGTGTCACGAAGGCCTCGGCACCACGGGTCATCACAACCCGTACCTCGTGACCGGATTTTTTTAGCAGGCGAACCAGTTCTGCGCTCTTGTAGGCAGCGATGCCACCGGTCACGCCCAGCAGAATTCGTTTAGCGGCCATCAACGGCTCCGTATTCATCACGAAATGAAAGGCTTATAAGATAGCATGCCAGAGCGCTGCCGGCAGCCTCACAGCCATGCTAGAATTCCAGCCGTCCACCGGGCGACCACCACCCCGGTATTCAAGGCGCAGGATGCGCGCAATAACGGTAGAAAGGACTCCACCATGTCACATTCAGACTGGCCCACCGACGAACGCCCGAGGGAACGCCTGCTGGCCCACGGCGCCAACAGCCTGTCGGACGCGGAACTGCTGGCCATTTTTTTGCGAACCGGCACTGCCGGCATGCCCGTGATGGCGCTCGCCCGCCATCTCACCGAAGCCTTCGGTGGCCTGCGAGGATTGATGACCGCTTCGCGCAGGCAATTCTGCGACGTCAAAGGGCTCGGTACTGCAAAGTACGCCCAGGTCCAGGCGGCTATGGAAATGGCCCGACGGGTCATGGACGAGCCACTTCGTCAGGGGGACCCATTGCGCTCGCCGGAGGATACCCGTCGTTTCCTGTGCAGCCGCCTTGGCACCTACCCCCACGAGGTTTTCTCAGGCCTGTTCCTGGATAACCGGCATCGGGTGATCCGCTATCAGGAGTTGTTCCGGGGGACCATTGACGGCGCAGCTGTCTACCCGAGGGAGGTGGTCCGGCAAGCCCTGGAGTTTAACGCAGCGGCGGTTATATTCGCCCATAACCACCCGTCAGGGGTCGCAGAGCCCAGCCAGTCGGACATTTCACTGACCCGGAGATTGAAAGAGGCACTGGGGTTGGTGGATATCAGGGTTCTTGACCATATGGTTGTCGGCCATGGTGAGGTAATATCACTTGCAGAACGGGGACTGATGTAAAGGGGCTGATGTAAACCTGTTGGCGCTTCATCGGAAAACTGGCCAAATTCCCAACAAATTTTTGCGTTGGGGAAGCAGTTCTGGTATAAAAGCGTCCCTTTCTGGCGGCGTCTGGCGAGCAGCGTGCATTTTTTGAGGCGCAGGTAGCAACCAGAGACCCGATTAAACGATTTAAATACGCATTTTCAGGACCAAAGCTCAGGTCGGAGGCAAGTATGTCCAGAGTCTGTCAGGTTACCGGTAAGCGACCGGTCACCGGTAACAACGTTTCTCACGCGATGAACCACTCACGTCGTCGTTTTCTGCCCAACCTGCAGAACCATCGCTTCTGGGTTGAATCAGAGAAGCGCTTCGTAAAGCTGCGCGTATCCACCAAGGGTATGCGTGTTATCGACAAAAAAGGCATTGACGCTGTGCTGGCCGATCTTCGTGCCCGCGGCGAGAAATTTTAAGGAGCCGCATCATGCGCGAGAAAATCAAGCTGGTTTCATCAGCAGGTACTGGTCACTTCTACACGACCAAGAAGAACAAGCGTAACACCCCGGAAAAAATCGAGATCAAAAAGTACGATCCGGTTGTCCGCAAGCATGTTGCGTACAAGGAAGCGAAGATCAAGTAAGATTTTCGTTACCCAAGAAACCCGGCCATGGCCGGGTTTTTTTGTGCCTGGCCTTAAAATGTTTCCAGATACCCTTTGGGCAACTTGATGTCCATGGCGATCGGCAAATGATCCGACACCGGATAGCTGACCACCTCTGACCGTCGTATCTCCAGGCTTGGGCTGACCAGTATGTGATCCAGCGCCCTCTCCGGTCGCCAACTCGGAAAACTGTGGGCCGTCTCGGGCAGCGGGACCAGGTTCGAATGCTTCAGCGGCGTATTGCTCAACAACTGCTCTGCGTGGTTATTCAGATCCCCCATGAGAACCACATGCTGATACTCGGAAATCAATTCCTGAATATACGCCAGTTGCCGCTGCTGAGCCGCTTTGCTGAGCGAGAGGTGCATCATCACCAACACAAGGGGGTCTTCCTCTGCCCCGTAACGGGCGATAATGGCACCCCGCCCCGGAATCAGTCCGGGCAACCGGTGCTCCTTCACATCCAGCGGACGATAACGACTCAGCAGGCCATTGCTGTGCTGAGCCAGCTGCCCAAGGTTCCGATTGAGCTGCTGGTACCAGTAAGGAATGCCTGAAGCCTCGGCCAGATACTGAACCTGATTGATGTAACCACTGCGCAGACTGCCACCATCACACTCCTGCAGGGCGACCACATCGTAGTTACTCAGCAGGGTGGCGATACGGTCCAGGTTCTGGATGCGGTTGCGGTGAGGCAGAAAGTGCTGCCAACTCCGGGTGAAGTAGTGGCGGTAGGAGGAGGTGTTGATGCCGACCTGGATATTGAAGGTCAGCAGCCGGATGTGACGATGCGCCTCAAACTCGGGAACGTGCTCATCGCCAGAACAAGCCCCGCGCGGGCCGTTCGTCGACCTGAGGATACCATTCAGCTGCTTGCGAATACGGTTGTACATGATGGCAGCTCAGACTCCTGACAAGGCCCGGTCACGGCCAGCGGACCGGGCCCATGCGTTTACTCGGCCTGACCAGCACGCTCCTGCTCAATCAGGTAATCGACAACCTCCAATGCCGCTTCATGGCTACCCGCCATGGAAGCCGTAACCCTGTACTTGCCATTCACAAGCATAGTCGGTGTGCCGGTAACACGCGCACCCCGAATCTTGGCCTGAGCCTGCTGCATTTTGGCATTAACACCAAAGCTGTTGTAATTCTTGAGGAATTCTTCGCCGTCGACACCGTGCCCGGCCACGAAATCAGCAAGAGCTTCACCCGAATTCAGCGGGCGGCGTTCTCCCGCAAGCGCATCGAACAGGGCGTCATGAACCTTGTCCAGTTCTCCCATGGCTTCCAGCGCGTAAAAGGCCTTGGCATGGGGTTCCCAGGAGCGGCCGAGGGCCGCAGGAATTTTCACGTAGTTGACGTCTTCAGGCAGATCCTCCGCCCAGCTTTCGACCAGCGGCTTGAAGGTGTAGCAGTGGGGGCAGCCATACCAGAAGACCTCAGCCACCTCGATACCACTCTCACTGGCGGTTCTCACCGGGGTATCCAGCACCTGATAGTGCGTCCCTTCTTCCCAGTTGGCGGCGCTGGCCTGCGCAATAAACGACATGGCCAGGATGGATAGTGCGGCGTTCCGGATTAATCGGATCATTCATGGTCTCCGGTTATCTGATTGGATGATGTGAAAGGATTATGACCCAGCAGGCACGAAAAGTTCCACCAGACATGGATTAAACAGAAGCAACCCATAAAAAACCCCGCATCAGCGGGGTTTTTTCAGTCGTAGCGCGTGTCAGAGGTTACTGAAGACCGGACACGTAGCTCGAAACGGCCTTGATCTCAGAGTCGGTCAACTTGGCGGCGACATCCATCATGATGGATGCGTTCTGGCCAGCATCACGCTCACCGTCTCGATACGCCTTGAGCTGCTTTTCGACGTATTCAGCGCTCTGACCACTGAGCCTGGGGTAGCCGGCAGGCCCATTCCCCATGCCTCGAGGGTTGTGGCATCCGGCACACGCCGGCACACCAGAAGCCATGTTGCCACCACGGTAGAGCATCTGACCCTCTTCAACCAGATCGGGGTTGGCCTGGGCCACGGTAATGTCCTGACTGTCGAAATAGGCCGCAAGATCCTGCAGATCCTGGTCAGACATGTCACTCAAAAGGCCCGTCATTTCGGCAATTTCACGCTTGCCTTCCTTGATCGCAACCAATTGCTGGTACAGATACTCTTCGCCAATGCCCGCCAGTTTCGGGTAAACCGCCATGACCGGCTTGGCACCGCCCTGGCCATGACACCCGGCGCACACCGCTGCATTTGCTTCGCCTGCTTCAGGATCTCCCGCCCCGTGAGCCATCGCTGTGAGGCCAACACCGAGAACAACTCCTGCGATCAGTTTTTTCATGCTCGCTCCGCTTCTCTCATCCAAAAGTATTCTTCGTTATGCAGCCGGCAGGCACTGGCCAAGAAGGCACAAACCGGGGCTGTTCAGCAGCAACGCTCAGCGTACTGCCCGGATTTGGTGTAGCATTATACATTAATCCCTGATAACTGAAATCCAATAGGAATACCAACACCCGTGTCATCAGACCTGACTCAAAAAAGCCTCTCGTTCAACAGCGCCCGGTTCCTGATCAGTGCCTCACGCCTGGAGGAATGCCCTCCGGACCACGGTTCCGAGGTGGCCTTCGCCGGCCGCTCGAACGCGGGCAAATCCAGCGCCATCAATTGCATCACCACCAACGGCAAGCTGGCCCGTACCAGTAAGACCCCCGGGCGCACCCGGCTGATCAATTTCTTCTCACTCAACCGGGAAAACTGCCGGATGGTCGATCTGCCCGGGTACGGTTACGCCAAAGTGTCCCGGGATATGAAAGACGACTGGCAGAAACATCTGGGCCACTACCTGAATGATCGCCGCTGCCTGCGGGGGCTGGTACTGGTCATGGATATACGCCACCCATTAACGGACTTCGACCAAATGATGGTGGAATGGTGCGAACATAACAACCTTCCACTGATGATTCTTGCCACCAAGGCCGACAAGCTGAAATTTGGCCAGGCCAAAACGGCCATGATGGGCATTGCCAAAAAGTTGGAAGAGTTCCAGTGCGTGGAGCACCTGATTATGTTCTCGGCAACGTCAAAACGGGGAGTCGAAGAGTGCCGGGAGGCACTGACCGCCTGGCTGGAAACCGAGGACTAACTAGAGCGTGCCTCCACGCTCTATCCGGTAGCCCAGATCGATACGCGGCTCGGTGATGCCGGCACCGCCCAGGCGGGTCAGCAGCTCCTGGGCCGCCCTCTGGCCCACGGCCTCTCGTGGTGTGATCACACTCGCCAGGGGAGGTACCATCACACGGCCAACGTCGTGACCATGGAAACCGGCGATCGCAATCCGCTCTGGCACCGGAATACCCCGGCGCTGACACTCGAAAAACGCACCAATCGCAACGTCATCGTTGGTGCAGAAGATGCCGTCAACGTCCGGATTCTCCTCCAGTATCCGCACCATCAGGGTGGCACCCACACTAAAAGACGAGCGTTGCTCGCTGCGCAGGGTGACTGGCGTCAGCCCCTGCTCTTCCATTGCCCGGCTGTACCCTTCCTGACGTTGCAAGGTACGGGCATCCAGCCGCACGGCGAGATAGACCACGCGCCTGCGTCCAAGCCGGATCATCTCCCGCACCATGTCATAAGCCGCGCTGACGTTATCAAACCCGACAGCCTGCTCGAACGGGGTCGAATGCGTGTCCATGATTTCCACGGTGGGCACCCCAGCGGTCTGAAGCATCCTCAGCGTGCGGCCCGTGTGCTGACTCTCGGAGAGAATCACGCCGTCCACGTTGTAGGACAGCAGCGATGACAGACTGCGCTCCTCAATCTCGGGGCTGTAGCCGTAGTGAGACAGCATCAGGTGGTAACCGGCGGGCTCGGTAACCGCTTCCACACCCTTGATCACATCCGCAAAGACCTGGTTGGTCAGGGACGGAAGCAACACACCAATGGCGTGGCTGGTGGACTTGGACAACAGGTCCGGCGCGCGATTGGGGATATACCCCAGTGCTTCGGCTTCGGCAAAGATCCGCTCCCGCATAGGCTTGGAGACATTGTCTGCACCACGAAGGCAACGGCTGACCGTCATCTTGGTGGCACCAACCCGGTCCGCAATGTCCTGCAATGTGGGACGTTTGTTCTTTACCATTTACGGCTCCAGCCAGAACGTTCAAAGAGGCCTATCATACCCGAGCCCGACAAGGCAGTGACGGATCACTTGCTCCGGCGTACCGGAGACATCGACGGCCACCGCGTTTTCACCCGGCCCCGGCTCCTCCAGCAAATGGAACTGGCTCTCCAGCATCGCGTGACCATTGAAGTAATGATCGGTTCGGCTGGAGTGGCGCGCCCAGATGGTTTCAAAATCCCCCTTGAGATAAACGAACCGGGTTTCCGGGCTGCCCCCCTGCAAACGCTCGCGGTAGACGCGCTTCAAGGCGGAACAGGCCAGCACCAGACCACCCTCCTCCCGCCGGATCAACTCGGCAAGGTCATCCAGCCAACCGAGACGATCCTCATCGGTCAGCGGAATACCGGCTGCCATTTTCTCCACGTTGGCACGGCTGTGGTAATCGTCCGCGTCGAAAAACGGAACGCCGAGTTCCTGTGCAAGCCTGGCCCCGGTGAGGCTTTTGCCACACCCGGACACGCCCATCACCACGATTTTTGGTGTCTTTGGTGTCATCCTTTCACTCATGTCACTGCCACCATAGCGCCAATTGAGGGAACACAATCAGCAGACCAAGGGCGACCACCTGAAGCGCGATAAACGGCAGCAGGGCACGGAAGATCTCCCCCAGGGAGATGTCTTTTGGCGTCACGGTCTTGAGATAGAAGGCCGCCGGGCCAAACGGCGGTGACAGGAAGGACACCTGCATGTTCATGCAGAACACCACCCCGAACCAGATCGGGCTATAGCCCAGTTCCGTCACAATCGGCACAAAGATCGGCATGGTGAGCAAGGCAACGCCGACCCAGTCCAGGAACATACCCAGGATGAGCAGGATCAGCATCATGAACAGGATCGTCGTCAGGCCATGGCCACCGCTGACGGCGAAAACCATGTCGCGGACGAAATCGATACCGCCCATGAGGTTGTAGACGCCCACCAGAGCGGTTGCGCCGATACCAATCCAGATAATCATGCCGCACACCCGCAGCGTGCTGATGGTGGCCTTGCGCACCATGGCAAGGGACAGCTCACCACGAATCCAGGTGCTGATGGCAATACCCATCACGCCCAGGGCCGAGGCTTCCGTGACCGACGCCACACCGCCATAGATGCTGCCCAATACCACAACCACTGTGAGCAGGGGAAACAGCAGCGCCTTGAAGAAGTTCGGCGCCGGCGTTTCGGGCGTGTCCTGGTCCGACGGCAGCGGCGCCATCTCCGGCTTCAGCCAAACCCGGATCAACACATACCCCATATAGAGCAGCGCCAGTATCAATGCGGGCAAGAAAGCCCCTTTGAACAGATCGCCGATGGACACGTTGGCGGTCAGCCCGTAGATAATCAGTACAATACTGGGAGGTAGCATGGTGCCGAGTGCGCCACCGGCACAGGTGGTGCCAATGGCGAGTTTGCGGTCGTACCCCAGGCGCAGCATTTGCGGCAGCGCCAGGATGCCCAGCAACACCGTCTCGCCACCGATCACACCGGACATGGAGGCGAGGATCACCGCCACCACCAGCGTCTGGATGGCCACACCACCTCGGAGTTTGCGACCCAGGCGGGCCATGGCATCGAACAGGTCCCGGGCAATGCCGGAATGATCCAGCAGCGAGGCCATCAACACGAACATCGGCACCGCCAGGAACACATAGTTGCCGATAAAGCTGTACAGACGGCTGCTGACAATGGGCAGGGCATCCGGGCCAAACCAACCGAGCGCGAACACAAGAGCGACCAGACCGGTGGCAAACGCCAACTGCATACCGGTCAGGAGCAATACAATCAGCATGACAAGCATCAACAGGCTGCCATAGCCGATACCAAGGGAGGCCAGTTCAAACATCATTTATCTCCCTTGCCACGAAGGTCACGCATAAGGTGCAACAGGAACTGAAGCGTCATGACCGCCACCGCAACCAGGATGACCACCTTCAGCAGCGCGGGAAACGGCGGGTTCCAGGCGGAGCCGGAGGTTTCCAGTCGCCAGCCACCCCAGGGCGCCAGTACGGCTTCGGTCGCCATCGACCAGCTGGCGAACAGCAGCATGCCGCAGAAGGCAAGTCCCAGCAGGTGGTGGACAACCCGCAACCAACGCTGGGCACGGTGAGAGACGGCGTCGTAGATCAATACAATACGCACGTGTCGATCGGTAGCCAGGGCATAAAGCCCGCCAATAACAAACAGTGTGGCACCGGCAAAGGTCACGGTTTCGTGCACCCAGAGCGTGGGGGAATCAAACACATAACGGCGGACAATCTCGTAGAACGACACCACTACAATGGCGGCAAAGACCAGGCTCAGCCTCTTGCCAAGCCAGACAATGGCCTTGTCCAGCCGGGTAAACCCGACGTCTTCATCCTTCATAATGAACTCCTCGCTCCGGGGCCATAGGGCGCCCGGAGGCTGATATCGAGGGAACCTGTTTTAGAGGAGGCCCTGGGACTCCAGGTACTCAGTCACCGACTGGTAGACCTTCTCGGCATTGGGCGACTGCTCTGCGTAGACCTGCCACTGGTCACGGGCGATGGTGCGGAACTTCCGACGCTCCTCAGCGGACCAGTCGTGGATGGTAATGTCCGGGTTGGCCCGGGCTTCGTTGACAGCTTCACGATCGGCCATCGCCAACTGGGTGCTGATATCCTGGGCAAAGTCGCGGGCGGATACCGTCATGATGGCCTGAATGTCCTCTGGCAGCTCGTTCCACTCCTTGAGGTCCATCGCGATTTCAATCAATGGCAGCGAATGGAAACCAGGGTTGACCGGGTGCGGCGCAATCTCGTTCAGACCGGCCTCATGGTTGGTGGAGAACACGGTGTAGTCCGCGGCATCAATCACACCCTTGCTCAACGCCGTGTAGACTTCAGACCCCGGCAGGTTCACGGGGGATGCGCCCGCGGCGGCAAAGACAGACTGCACCAGCCCTTCCGGTGCGCGCATCTTCAGCCCCTTGAGATCCTCGACGCCATCCAGCGGTTTCTTCGACACAAACGACTCCACGCCGGTACCGCCACCGCCGACAAATTTCACGCCATAGGGCTTGTAGAGCTCGTTCATCAACTCATAGCCGCCACCATGGTTGATGTAATCAATGAGCTGGTCCGGGCTGGACCAAGCGCCAACGGTGTTGCCGATCAGGCCGAATGCAGGATCCTTTCCCGAGAAATACCCCGTCACGGAAATATGGCCATCCAACACGCCCATTTTCATGGCGCCGAGGGTTTCGGTGTGGCTGACAACGCTACCCACCGGCAGCAGGTCAATCTCGATACGACCACCGGTCATCGCTTCTACCCGGTCGGCCCACGCCTGCTGGATCTCGAAGTTCTTGACGCCGGAAGGATCTGAAGACTGGAACTTGAAGTTGAAATCGGCGGCAAGGGCATTGCACGCCAGGGTGGCTGACAGAAGGCCAGCTGCGAGTCTTGTCGGGAACATATTGGTATCTCCTGATTGTTTTTGTGCCGGCATATGTTACCGGTAACATTTGCGAGTCTATTGGATTTAAAACGCTCTGACAAGGATGCAATGGAAGGTCGGTTTGGGGTTATGAGGGGAGGGCTGGCATAAAAAGCCGACCTGCCAGAAGACAGGCCGGTGAAACGTCAGGGTTTGCGACGTGCTAAAACCTGAGAACTCACTCAGGAGACACCGAGAATGTCCGAATCCCCGATGTCGTAACTATTGACACGCCAATTGATCAAAAGTTCCTCAATGATTCCAGATGGGTTCGCCCTGCCCTGAAACCGATGCGTCAGCCGCATCCGGCAAACGCGGACGATACTTCTCCCGCAACGTCATCACCTGCTCCCGGTAATCCGCCGTCAGATAGGGAATTTCCAGGGTCAGCACCTGATAGATGCCCTGCTTCAGCTCGGTCAGAGTCAGGCTCGCAGAGGCCTCAGAGGCGTGGGCGGTTTTCAGGAAAGCCATCCAGTTGGTAATGACCAACCATACGTTCAGGGACATCGCGGAACGCAGCTCTTCAGGCTGAGGCTCGATAATTCCCGCCTCCGCCAGCTTCTCGAATATCCGGCTGATCGCCGCCAGACAGCGGTTGGTGAACTCGCGGTAGTCCTGGCGCAGGCGTTGATCACTGTCGAGCAGGTATTCCAGGTCGCGGTGAAAAAACCGATAGCTCCAAAGGCCATCGAACACCGATTCGAGATAAAAGGTCAGGTCATCCAGAGTAATGGGCCGGTTCTCCGGGATATCCAGGTAAAAATCCACCAGCTTTTCATACTCGAGAAAGATCTCGTAAATGATGTCGGACTTGTTACGGAAGTGGTAATACAGGTTGCCCGGCGATATCGCGAGGTGGGCGGCGATATGGTTGGTGGTTACGTTGCGCTCTCCCCTTTCGTTGAACAGATCAAGGCTCGAAAGAAGAATCTTGTCTCGGGTTTTCATAGGCTCAGCAATGCGTGTTGTTGTGTGGGTGCCTGTGCTTTGGCGCTGCGATCCGTGGATGGCCCGATCAGCCATCAGGGCCAGCTTGACTACCTAGAGTATATACTCTAATAATAGCCCCAAGCGCAAACTGAATACTTTTTCACCACCGCATTCCGGAGCTGTCGCAGGCTCCACGAACAATAAGGGCGGCGACCCGGCAGGCCGGGGCCGCGAGGAGAGAGCGATATGGTAGCCACCGTTGTCCAGCTGACTGAAAGCAAGAAGCACATCCAGCACACCCACCGTGTGTTTGAGGACCAGAAGAAGGCGTTTCGCAACAACCCGATGCCGTCGCTAACCGAGCGTCAGGAGAATCTGAAGCGCCTCAAGCGCGTACTGCTGTCCAATCAGGATCGGTTACTGGACGCCATCGACCGGGACTTCAGCTGTCGTTCGAAGGACGAATCGCTGATTGCGGAAGTGATGCCGTCCATTCAGGGCATCAACTACACCCTGAAAAACCTGGAAGGCTGGATGAAGCCCTCCAAGCGGCATGTGTCCGTGTTGTTCCAGCCCGCCAGCAACCGCGTTCACTACCAGCCTAAGGGTGTTGTGGGCGTCATCGTGCCCTGGAACTACCCTCTGTATCTGGCCGTTGGGCCGCTGGTGGCCTCACTGGCTGCGGGTAACCGTACGATGATCAAGATGTCGGAGTTCACGCCGCACACCTCTGCTTTGTTCAAGGAGATTGTCGAATCTGCGTTTCCGGAGGACCTGGTCTGTGTGATTAACGGTGAAGCGGATGTCGCCGCAGACTTTTCCAGCCGGCCCTTCGATCACCTTCTGTTCACCGGCTCCACGTCGGTGGGCAAGCTGGTGATGCGGGCAGCCGCGGAAAATCTCACGCCGGTGACTCTGGAACTGGGCGGCAAGTCGCCTGCCGTCGTATCGCCGGATGTTCCGATGGAAGACGCCGCCCAGCGTATCGCTTTCGGCAAGGCGCTGAATGCGGGCCAGACCTGTGTGGCACCGGATTATGTGTTGTGCCCGGCAGACCGTGTGCAGGCGTTTGTGGATGAGTATCGCCATCAGTTTGCGGCGATGTATCCGAGCCTGCGGGATAACGAGGATTACACGGCGATTATCAATGAGCGCCAATATGACCGCCTGCAAGGCTATCTTGACGATGCGCGGGAAAAAGGGGCCGAGCTGATTGAGATCAATCCGGCCAATGAGAACCTGAAGGATGGCACCCGCAAGATGCCGATTACGCTGGCGCTGAAGACCACGCCGGATATGAAGATCATGCAGGATGAGATTTTCGGGCCGATTCTGCCGATCATCAGCTATGGCAACCTGGATGAGGCGATCCATTACATTAATGACCGTCCTCGCCCGCTAGCGCTGTATTTCTTCGGTTACGACAAGTCGATGCAGGAGCATGTGGTCAACCAGACACATTCCGGTGGCATGTGCATCAACGATGCACTGATGCACGTTGCCCAGGATGACCTGCCATTTGGTGGTATCGGTGATTCGGGGATGGGGCATTACCACGGCAAGGAAGGTTTCCTGACGTTCTCTCATCAACGGGCGATTTTCAGTAAGCAGAAGTTCAACAGTGGCAAGTTTGTGTATGCGCCGCACGGAACGACGGCTCACAAGATGGTATATAAGTTGTTTATTCGGTGACTTGGGTGCTGGTCGCCGGCCAAAAAAAGACAATAAGAACAAGAGAGTCGTTATGCCTGAAAGCCTTTCTCGATCCGTGCAAACGGACCTTTCCGATTCCGCCATGGACCGTCGGAGTTTTCTCCGGACCGGGCTTGGTGGAGCCATGTTCCTCGGCACGGTGAGTGTGACCGCTGGCCTGTCCGGCTGTGCAACCGCGCCCGCCGGGCGGGACTATCCGATGCCGGGGGCGATGGACCAGAGCTACGAGTTCCAGTTCCTGACCCGCGACGACATTGTGTTGTTCCAGGCATTGCTACCAGCCATGGTGGGCCCCGGGCTGACTGAGGAGCCCGTGGTTCGCCGCCAGCAGATTCAGGCGACGATTGAGCGCATTGATGCCGGGATTCATCAGTTCGGACCCGCCAACCAGAAGGAGTTGCGGGGTCTGTTTGACCTGCTGAACTTCGGGCTGACACGGGTGACGGTTGCCCGGATCTGGTCGAGTTGGGAGAACGCCAGCACGCAGTCCGTGGATGCCTTCCTTGAGCGCTGGCGCACCAGTGGTGTTGGGCTGTTCAACAACGGCTACATCGCCCTGACCAAGGTCAGTAACGTGGCGTTCTATGGCCACGAAGACCACTGGCACCTCTCCGGCTACCCCGGACCACCCGCCTGGGCCGTGGACGCCCTGCCCCAGTTCAAAGACAACGCCTGAGCCAACCGGAGCATTATTATGTCGTTAACGGATCGTATCGCCCGTGGGCTTGAGGCTGGCTGGAAGGTCACCGACGGCGCCACCCTGACACAGAACCAGACCCACGAAGCCGATGTGGTGATCATCGGCACCGGCGCCGGGGGCGGCACCACGGCGGAGATTCTGGCGAAAGCCGGGCTGTCGGTGATTCTGGTGGAAGAAGGCCGTCTGTATCACCAGAAAGACTTCAAAATGAACGAGCTGGACGCCTATGCCTCCCTCTACCAGGAAGGCATGAGCCGGGTCACCAAAGACGGAGCAATCGCCATTCTTCAGGGCCGGTGTGTGGGCGGCTCTACCACAGTGAACTGGACGTCCAGCTTCCGTACACCGGCACCGACGCTGAATCACTGGGCCAGCCGTTTCGGGCTCGACGACCTGACCCCGGCATCCATGAAGCCCTGGTTCGACGGCCGCGAGCAACGACATAACATTGAGCCCTGGCTGGCCGAGCCTAATGTGAACAACGACATCCTGCGCCAGGGTTGCGAGGCGCTGGGCTGGTCCTGGGAGGTGATCCCACGCAACGTCAAAGGCTGCTGGAACCTGGGTTACTGCGGCGTGGGCTGCCCCACGAACGCCAAACAGGGGGCTCTGACCACCACTATTCCCGGCGCCCTGGACAACAATGCCCGACTGTTCCACGGCCTGCGGGCCGACAAACTGGTGATGGAGCAGAACAAAATCAGCCACCTTCAGGCCTCGGCCATGGCGGCGGACGGTGTCACCCCGTCTGGCGTCACCGTGGAACTGCGAGCCCGGCATTTCGTGGTGGCCGCCAGCGCCATCGGCTCACCTGGCCTGCTGCTGCGCTCAGACATTCCCGACCCCTACGACCGCATTGGCAAGCGCACCTTCCTGCACCCGGTCAATGCCACCATCGCGGAAATGCCTGACACCGTCGATCCTTATTACGGTGCACCTCAGTCAATCTATTCCGACGAATTCAACTTCTCCCAGGGCGTCGACGGCCCCGCCGGCTTCAAACTGGAAGTACCGCCCCTGCACCCGGCCATGTCCGCCGGCGTGGTTCCCGGCCACGGCGAACAACAGATCCGCGACCTGTCGAAACTGCCCCGGCTGAACTCCGTCATCGCCCTGCTGCGCGACGGCTTCCATCCCGACAGCGTCGGCGGCACCGTCAGCCTCCGCGACGACGGCAGCCCGATCCTGGACTACCCCGTCAGCGACTACCTCTGGAAGGGCCTGAAAGACGCCTTCTACAAAATGGCCGAGATCCAGTTCGCCGCCGGCGCCCAGAAAGTCCGCATCATGCACCTGGATTCCCCCTGGTACACCTCGTGGGCCGACGCCAAAGCCGGCATCGACAACCTGGCCATGGAACCCCACCGCGTCCGCCTGTTCACCGCCCACCAGATGGGCGGCTGCGGCATGGGCCGCAACCCGGAAGAATCCGTGGTCAACAGCTTCGGCGAACACCACCACGTCGCCAACCTCAGCGTCCACGACGCCTCGATCTTCCCCACCAGCATCGGCGCGAATCCGCAGTTGTCGGTTTATGCACTGGCTGCGAGGAACAGCACCAGACTGGCTCAGAAACTCGGGAGTTAAAGAAAGGAGTCCCAAAGAGAGTTTGAGGTCTTCTTAGGCAGGTACGCAGTCCGAAGTGCCGCGTGAGGAGGGCTTCTCAGGATTGTGTAAAGCCAGGGACGGCTTTACTCAAGCGCACATGGGTGAGGCCGAGCGTTTATGAAGCAAAGCTTCATGCGACAGCCGAACGACAGCAATCTATGATTGCTGGCCGGACCCCGAAGGGGTGCTCGTAGCGTATCCTGGAAGGCCATCCTCATGCGGCACATGCACCAAAGCGAGCAATCCAAAGTCAGCAGCCCGCAGAAGTGAGGGATTAGGGAACATTTTGGTTCAAGACGAAGGCTGCTATCCTGTGCGCTTCCGGTGAAAAGGAGCTCCGAATGCCAAAAGTCATCTACCCGGGTACGTTTGACCCGATCACCAACGGCCATACCGACCTCATCGAGCGCGCAGGCCGGCTCTTCGACGAAGTCGTCGTCGCCATCGCCTACAACCCCAAGAAGTCCCCGCTACTGACATTGGAAGAACGCTGCGTGCTGGTGGAAAAAGCCACCTCCCACCTGCCCAACGTCAGCGTCACCGGCTTCAGCAACCTGCTCGCCGATTTCGTCCGGGAACAGAACGCCACCGTAATCATCCGCGGACTGCGAGCTGTCTCCGACTTCGAGTACGAATTCCAGCTAGCCGACATGAACCGCCGCCTGGCGCCGGAAGTGGAAAGCGTGTTCCTGACACCCTCCAACCACCTGTCGTACATCTCCTCCACCCTGATCCGCGAAATCGCCTCACTGGGCGGTGACGTCTCCGAATTTGTCGACCCGGCTGTGGAAGCTGCACTCAAACAGAAATTCATCAAGGACTGACAGACGGGAAAGTGCTGCCCATCCCGGGCAGCACAGAACAACGGATCAGAATATCGGTGGCAGCGGGATCACGTTGCCATTGATGTCCAGGGCCAGATCTTCCAGTGTGCCCTGGATTCGCAGCCGGTCACCCTCCTGCACCACCATGCCCTGCTTGATCAAAGGCGCAACCTGCATCCCCAGCTCCGGATGCTGCTCCACCAGAGCCAGCGGCATGCTGACATCCAGATTGCCGGTCAGCTGCTGCATCACCATCATCATCTGGTCTTTCTCGTCGTCAGACAGCGACGGGTGCTGCACCATGATCTCGCCATTGACCGGGCCATAAGGCGTGGCAAAGGACAGCTCCGGAAACCCGAACGAGAAACCGTTGGCCGCAAGGCCCAGCATGGCCTGATTGATGCGATTCATGGATTCCATCTGCTGCTGCATCATGGCACTCGAATCGCCGCCTGCGGTGTTCAGGGCAGCCGCCTGCATGTCCGTCATTGCCGTTGTCAGGTCACTCCAGCTTTGCACGTCCAGGCCACTTAACACCATTTCCATACGGTGAGGGCCGAAGCTCTCGTCGTCCGCCGTTACCTTTTCCAAAGTAACGACAGCCTCGGAATCAATGCTCTTGCCGTCATCGTCGGTGGTAGTCTCACCACTCATCGAAAAGTCATCAAAGCGAAGGGTCGGCTCGCCCCGTGCCGCCACTTCAAGTCGCGCCAGCGACATGTCCCCGTCACCCAGCCAGACGTCGCCTGTCAGGTGTTCCATGGTCTGTTCAAGGCGAAAATCCTCGATACTGATGCGCAGGTCTGGCCCCCGAATCACGGCGCCCGGCCAAAGCATGAGGATATCAGCCTGTGAACCGTTGCCACTGATTTCTGCTCGGCTAAAGCTTTCCGACATATCAAAGGACTCGCCGGTTTCCTCGTCGATCACACTCACAGCCGGCACGGAAAGCTCGGCGATCGCCGTTCCCCACAGGCGGGTCTCCAGGGTCAACCGGGGCTTTTCGTCGGGGAAGATCTTCTCAACTTCAGCGCCAAGCTCAGGAGGCGGGGTAAAATCAATCAGGCTGCCGGTAACCCCATGGCTTACCCGGGCCTGATAGTCGAATGAGTGCTCGTCACCGGTGTCCGGATCCTGGATCGTGATGGTGCCGGCGAACTCGGCTCCCATGTAGCCCCTGTTATAATCGCGGGTTTGCAGCTTGAACAGGGGCTGCGCCTGATTAACGTCCGCAGTGACCCTCTGCCACTGCTGTTCGGTTACATATCCAACGGCCCAGGGCGCAGCCACACCAACCGCCAGTACGGCTGCACCGGCAACCATCCATTGTTTCTTCAACAGCCTTTACTCCATTACAGCGCCCACATCGCCTCCACTGGGGCAGGCGCATGCGGGTTATCGTTATTTCCCGGTCAGGCGTTCAAGCAGGACCAGTTGCGACGCCAGGCGATCCTCGCCCTCGGCTGCCTGATTCTGAATGTAACTACCGTCCGGCTGCAAGACCCAGGACTGGCAATTGTCCGCCAGATAGGTGTCCAGGTCTTCGCGGACGCGGGCAATCAACGCCGGATCCTCAATCGGAAACGCCGTTTCCACGCGGCTAAGCAGGTTCCGTTCCATGCCGTCGGCGCTGGACCCATAGACTTCCGGCCGGCCGTTGTTGCCGAAATAGTAAACCCGGGTGTGCTCGAGGAAACGGCCAATGATGGAGCGCACCCGGATGTTGTCCGACAGCCCCGGCACTTCCGGCCTCAGGCAGCAGATACCGCGGATGATCAGGTCGATTTTCACGCCTGCCTGGGACGCACGATACAACGCCTTGATCAACTCTCGCTCAGTGAGGGCGTTAAACTTGAAAATAATCCGGCCTTTGGGCCCCAGTTCCGCTTCACGGTCCACCAGGCCCAGAAGACGGGTATGGAGTGTGAAGGGTGAGTGAAACAGTTTCTTTATTTTCAAGGCCTTGCCCATGCCCGTCAGCTGTTGGAACAGCTTGTTGACGTCATCACCGATGGATTCGTCGCTGGTCATGTAGCTGTAATCGGTATACAGGCGGGCGTTACCGGCATGGTAGTTCCCGGTACCCAGGTGTACGTAACGCCTCAGTTTTCCTTCCTCACGGCGCACGATCAGGATCATCTTGGCGTGGGTCTTGTAACCCACCACCCCGTAGACCACGATCACACCCGCTTCCTGCAGCCGGCTGGCCAGCTCCAGGTTTTCCGCCTCGCTGAACCGGGCCCGCAGTTCGATGATCGCAGTCACCTCCTTGCCACGCCGGGCTGCATCCATCAGCGCTTCGACAATTTCCGAGTCGGCACCGGTGCGATACAGGGTCTGACGGATAGCCAGGACCTGTGGGTCTTTTGCAGCCTGCCGCAACAGGTCGGTCACGGGACTGAAGTTTTCATAGGGATGCAGCAACAGCAGCGGGCGCTTGCGGATGGCATCGAACATGGATTCCTTGGCACGGATCTGCCTGGGAATCGACGGCGAAAAACCCGAATAGGTGAGGTCCTGGCGATCCACCAGCCCACCGACGGCCATCAAACGTGTCAGGTTGACCGGGCCGTGAACCTGATAAAGGTCACGATCCGTCAGTCCAAACTCGCGCAGCAGAAAATGCACCAGTTCTTCCGGGCAGTTGTCCGCCACTTCCAGCCGCACGCCGTCACCGAAGCGCCGGCTCAGCAACTCGCCGCGCAGGGCGGAGGCCAGATCTTCAAGGTCGTCTTCCAGTTCAAGGTCGGCGTTGCGGGTCAGGCGGAACTGATAGCAGCCTTTCACCTCCATGCCTGGGAAGAGCTCATCGGCATGGGCGTGAATCATGGAGGACAGGAACACCAGGTTGTCGCCACCGTTACAAACGTCATCCGGAAGCCGGACCAGACGCGGCAGCGAACGTGGCGCAGGCACGATGGCCATCCCGGTTTCGCGACCGAAGGCATCCTTACCGTCCAGCTCAACAATGAAGTTCAGGCTTTTGTTGACCAGGCGCGGGAACGGGTGGGAAGGGTCCAGCCCGATGGGGCTGACCACCGGCAGGATTTCCTCTTCGAAGTAACGGCGCACCCAGTCGGCCTGAGCTTCCGTCCATTCACGACGCCGGACGAAGTGAATGTTTTCCTGCTCCATCTCGGGGATCAGCACGTTGTTCAGGATGTCGTACTGTTCCCGGATGTACTCATGGGCCACCCGGCTGATTTCGCCCAACACCTGCTCCGGCATCATGCCGTCGGAGCCCAGGGTTTCACGGCCATACTTGATCTGCTGGCGCAGGCCCGCCACCCGGATCTCGAAGAACTCGTCCATGTTGCTGCTGAAAATGCAGCAGAACATCAGCCGGTTAATCAACGGATGCGTGGTATCCAGAGCCTGTTTGAGCACCCGGTAGTTGAACTGAAGCTGGCTCAGTTCGCGGTTGAAATAATTTTCCTGGGCGGCGACATCAACTTCCACGCCGGGGGATGGTGCTTCCACGGGAGCCGGCACGTCCGGAACATCGACAGCCTTTAGCTTGTTTGCAGATTCAGTAGTCATTGCTTACTGCTTCCATTTATCAGAGGCCTTAAGGCACCCTGCTGTTGACTGTAACCTGTCAGGTGCGGTTATCACGCATCAGCCGTGCAGCCCTGACGGCAAAATAGGTAAGGATGGCGTCTGCACCGGCACGGCGCATGGCCATCAGACTCTCCATCATCACGGCGTCGCCATCCAGCCATCCGTTCTCGGCAGCGGCCATGTGCATGGCGTACTCGCCACTGACCTGATAGACGAACGTTGGCACCTGCAGTTCCTGTTTTACCCGGTGAACGATATCCAGATACGGCATGCCGGGTTTGATCATCACCATGTCGGCCCCCTCGGCGATGTCCATCGCCACTTCCTGGAGCGCCTCATCACTATTGGCCGGGTCCATCTGATAGGTGGCCTTGTTGCCCTTGCCCAGGTTGCCCGCTGAGCCGACCGCATCGCGGAACGGCCCGTAATAACTGGAAGCATACTTGGCAGAGTAGGCCAGAATACGCGTGTTCACATAGCCAGCGGACTCCAGGGCGTCGCGGATGGCAGCGACCCGGCCGTCCATCATGTCGGACGGCGCCACAATATCCGCACCCGCGTCGGCATGGGACAACGCCTGATTAACCAGCGCTTCCACGGTCACGTCGTTCAGCACATAGCCGTCGTTGTCGATAATGCCGTCCTGGCCATGGGTGGTGAATGGGTCCAGTGCCACATCGGTAATAACACCCAACTCAGGGTAGGCGTCCTTCAGCGCACGCACCGCACGCTGGGCCAGACCATCGGAATCCCACGCGCCAGATCCGGACAGGTTCTTGTGCTCCGCAGGCACCACGGGAAACAGCGCCACGGCCGGAATCCCAAGCGCCACCAGTTCCGCCGCCTGTTCCACCAGAAGATCAACGCTCAGGCGCTCGACGCCGGGCATGGAGGGTACCGCCTCCCGCTGACCCTCGCCTTCCAGTACGAACACCGGAAAAATCAGGTTGTCGGCACTGAGCTGATTCTCCCGAACCAGACGCCGGGAAAAACCGTCAACCCGGTTACGACGCAGACGAGTGGCTGGGAACATGCGATTGGCCGAAAAGCTCACGGAATACCTCCTGTGGAAAATGGGGCTACCGCCCCATCATACACGCCCATAAGCGGCGGTGGCAGGGCCTACAGCCGAGCCACACCATCAGGCTACTACGTTCAGATGAAAGGACTGTTACCGGATGGAATCCAGGGCCTCGGCACGCAGCTTTTCAGCGCCCTCGAAATAATCATCCCTGAGCGCGTCAATGGCGGCTTTGCGCTCCGGGCCGGCAAGCCCCATGTCGTCAAGCTCCGCCAGGTCCTGGCTATAGGCCTGCCACTTGGCTTCCCATACCTTTTGTTCAGCTTCCACCTTCTCCAGCTCACGGGCAGCCTCGGCACCAAAGCGTTCCTCCCTCCAGGCGCGCAAGGCGTCGGGATCATCCGCGAATTCCGACTGCGCACGCTGATAGTCGGCGAATTTGCGGGTTTCCCGGCGTGCCTGACGAAGCGGTTCCGGGAGCGCCTTCTCGGCTTCTGCCAGCGCCTGCTCCCGCTCCTTTTCAGACAGAGACGGATCGGTTCGGATACGCAGTTGCTCAACCTGGAACTGGTCTACGGCCTCGTCCGTTGCAAAAAAGGCGTCGGCGGTTTGCGCATCCATCCAGGTGCGTCGCAGGGCGCGTATTTCTGCCATTCGCCGTTGCATGTCCTCTGCATTCGTCGTGGCGTCATGACCATAAGTGGCTTCCAGGTCGCCCAACGCCAGCTTGTAGTCCAGATAGTCCCCCAAAGTGTCGAGAGCTTCCGATCGGGCCGGCTCTTCAAGCCGGGCCAACGCCTGCTCTATCCGGGCAACCAGTTGGGGTAACGTCTCCTCGCCCAGAGCCGCCAGGTAATATTCAAACAACTGGCGCAACTGCGGCGTGGGGACCAGGGAGCCATTAGCATCGGTTTCGGCCCAGCCACCGGGCACGCTGGTTCCCGCCAACGACGCTGGCATTGTATCCGGCACCGCAACCGCGGTTTCGCCGACCAGTGTTGAAGGCACTCCACGTCCTGACGTGGAATCCAACATTGGCACAACGCTGCTTTCTGTATCGGCGGTTGTATCAACTGTCTCCTGGGCGGGGGTCGGGGTATCACCAAAGAAAATGACCATGCCTGCCGCGATCAGCGCCATGACGACGAGCGCCGTGGTTGCAAAACGAAGGAATCCTCTCATGAACGCGGCCTGTTTAAGGGTCGAATGTGGGGTGAGTAACGGTCATGGTGCACGGAACACGCTATCCTGCAGAACGCAGCATAGAGGAATACGGGATACAGCGGTGAGACCGGCGTCAAAACAACCGTAAGCCACGAACGCAAACAGGCCGCAGCCTCAGAGGCTGCGGCTTCATGAATTCAGAGGGAGCGATTATTGAAACCGACATCCACCTTGCGGGAAGGGTCCGAACGGAATGCTGTATCCACTTCCTGAATTCTGCCGCCCTGGCTCAGAAACGATTCAATATCCTGCTGAAGCTGAGCGCGGATTCGCGCACGGCCGGCAATGGAATGTGTATCGTCGCTGTCATGTGTCCAGCTACCGGATTGCTCCAGATTGCTTTCGTCGAATTCACTCATGATTTTCTCCATCAACGAAAACAGTACAACGAGCGCGCCAAGCCTGTTATGGCACGGCCGCCCCATCTCGGCGGATGCGTCTTACTACCTGCCTTGGCGTCTTTATAATCCGCTTTCAGTTGCAACGCTATTTACTGACAACGGTTTTTTTGTAAATTTTTGTAAGCAACTCCACGATATTGTTTTTAAAGAATAATATGAACCAAGCTATACTGGTCTATTGATTGACACAAAGAATGAATAATGATTCACTACTTATAAGGAACCCGCATGGCATATCGGGAAACGGAAAAGATGCGCAATCGCAAGGCAGAGGCCCGTAAGCGCATTATCGAATGCACATACGGATGCGTTGCCGACGGCGGCTTCCGCAGCGCCCAGATAACGCGCATCGCAGCGTGCGCCGGCGTTGCTACGGGAACCATCTACCGACACTTTGAGTCCAAAGAAGACCTGTTTGCAGAGATCTTCAGGATTGCGACACAACGGGAAGTCGACAAAGTCGCTGAGGCACTGGCCGCCGAAGATAACGCCGTTTCCCGTCTGGAAGTGGCCCTTCGCCAGTTTGCGGAGAGAGCCCTGAGAGGTCCGGTGATGGCCTGGTCGCTGATCGCAGAGCCGGTAGACCCGAAAGTTGAGGAAGAGCGCCTCAAGTTCCGCCGCGCCTACGCTCAACTTTTCGAGCAGGCCATCCGGGACGGCATCAAGGAGGGCTGCCTCCCGGATCAGGATGCCAGGCAAAGCAGTACCTGCCTTGTAGGTGCCATCGCCGAAAGCCTTGTGGGGCCTCTGTCCCCGGCACAGGCTGATACCACGGAGCAGGCAGAGACCAACGACCACGATCCGCTGGTCAACTCCATCATTTGCTTTTGCATGCAGGGGTTGACTGGCACCAGGAGATAAACATGAAGGCCCGCCAGCCCCTGCAGCAGGAAACCGCAACCCCCTCCAGTGACGACCGCTACCTGGCGGTTACCCACGAGGTCTTCAATCAGCCACCTGCTCTGGAGGATTACAACCTCTTCGAACAGGACAAGGCCCTGCAGGAGGCGGTCGCCCGGGAGGGCGCCGCAGCAGCGACCAGCGACCTTAAGCAGTTTGGTGCTTTCGCCGGCGCGGCGGACACCATCGCGCTCGGCTTCCATGCCAACGAGAACAAACCGGCGTTCAATACCCATGATCGCTTTGGCCATCGCACGGATCAGGTGGACTTCCACCCCGCCTACCACCAACTGATGTCCACAGCGATGGAAAACGGCCTCCACAGCAGCCCGTGGACCAATCCCGGCACAGGCGCCCATGTCGCGAGAACGGCCAAGTACTACATGCACTCCCAAATTGAGGCCGCCCACTGCTGCCCCATTACCATGACCTTTGCCGCCGTTCCATCAATCCGCAAACAACCGGAACTGGCCGCGGCCTGGGAAAACAAAATCCTCGCCAATAGCTACGACCCCCGAAACCTGCCGGACAGCGAAAAACAATCCGTCACCATCGGCATGGCAATGACGGAAAAACAGGGTGGCAGCGACGTCCGGGCCAACACGACTCGTGCTTACGCCATCGGTGCAGAAGGCCCGGGGCAGGCCTATGAACTGGTCGGCCACAAATGGTTTGTATCTGCCCCCATGTGCGACGCCTTCCTGGTGCTGGCCCAGACCAGAAGCGGCCTGTCCTGCTTCCTGATGCCACGCTGGCGCCCGGACGGCAGCAAAAACCCCTGGCAAATCCAGCGCCTGAAAAACAAGATGGGCAATGTCGCCAACGCCTCCAGCGAAGCGGAACTGCGCGGCGCCCTGGCGTGGATGGTGGGCGAGGAAGGCAGAGGTGTACCGACGATCATTGAAATGGTCGCCATGACCCGCTTCGACTGCATGATCGGCAGCTCCGCCGGCATGCGCCAGGCACTGGCCCAGGCGTCCCACCATTGCCGCCACCGCAGCGCCTTCGGTGGGCGACTCAGCGAACAGCCGCTGATGCAGAACGTCCTCGCCGATCTTGCACTGGAAAGCGAAGCCGCCCTGGCCTACACCATGCGAATCGCCAAATCCCTGGACAGCCAACATCTGGAGCACGAGCGCCTGCTGGCACGACTGGCCACTCCGGTTGGCAAGTACTGGATCTGCAAACGCACCCCCAACCACGCCTACGAAGCCATGGAATGCATCGGCGGCAGCGGCGTGATGGAAGACTGCATCATGCCCCGACTGCTGCGGGAATCCCCAGTCAACGCCATCTGGGAAGGCAGCGGCAACGTCCAGTGCCTGGACACCCTGCGCGCACTGCAGAAAGAACCAGACACCCTCGACGCCTTCTTCAGCGAAGCCGCCGAAGCCCGCGGCGCCGACGCCCGCTTCGACCGCTTCCTCGCCCAGTTGCAGAACGACTTCGCCGACATCAGCGACTTCGAATACCGCGCCCGCAACCTGGTGGATCGCCTGGCCCTGTTGATGCAGTCGTCACTGCTGCTGAGAAACTCCGACCCTGCGGTCGCCGACGCCTTCTGCGCCTCCCGCCTGGAACACAATGGCGGCCTGAACTACGGCAACCTGCCCTCCGGCACCGACCCGGCCGCCATTATCAAACGGGCGACGCCTGTAGTAGGCTAGAAAACAGACTGCTGGACAATACATACTGTCTGGCGAAGCGGACTCCACCTGAAAGGTTCGCGGACTGGAGGCGATGGGCTTTCCAAAACTGTGCGGAGCCATGGATGGCGAAGCCCAAGCGTCACATGGACGTGCCGCAGGAGCGTGTTTTGGAAAGCCCATCGCCTCCAGTTCCAGCACCAAAATCGGAACACCTATGTCTGAAGCTCTAAGAAGGCTGCTAAAAGAGGGCAATACGCCCCAGCAAACAGTCATCACGCCCCACGTGGGCATCCTGACCCTGCACTTCCAGCTCTACGGCTGCGAAGACCTCAAAGCCAAACGCAAAGTCTTCACCGCCCTGAAAGCCGTCTGGGGCAAAGAACCCGACCTGGCCGTCGCCGAAACCGCCGACCAGGACGCCCTCGACTGCGCCACCTGGACCATCGCCGCCCTCGGAGGCTCATCGCAACAGATCGCCCAGCGCCTCGACCAGATCGAAAAAGCCATACAGGAACGCATCGACGCTGCCATACTGGACGTACACCGAGAGATACTTTGACCCTCCCGCCATGCAGGGCCCATGCTGTAGCGTATGGTTTCACGACACCGTATACTACGCCCCCTCAGGGAGAACGGAACGCCCGGGACAGGCTTTGCGAATGACCACTGATAGTGTGTGGCACCTATGACCGGAAAGAAAAAATCCGCCCAGGCCTCGGTAGAGGCCATGTATCGTGTATTCACCGTGCCCGAGGCGCCTGAATCCACCTTGAGCAGGATTGACCAGAACATATCCCGCAACCTTGCCGGATTCCTCCAGGAACACATCGTTGCGGTCGAGCGGGATCTTTCCGAAGTCGAGAAAGACTTCTCGGACTACGCCATTCCGGAAAAGCCCATCTTCGTCTCCGAACAGGCCCAATTCCTGCTCGACAAGCTGGTGGCCAACTCGGTACACACGGCGTCTCCCAGCTTTATCGGCCACATGACCTCGGCACTGCCCTATTTCATGCTGCCGCTGTCCAAGATCATGATTGCCCTCAACCAGAACCTGGTTAAAACCGAAACCTCCAAGGCCTTCACGCCCATGGAACGCCAGGTACTGGGCATGATCCACCGGCTGGTGTATGAGCAGGACGGTGCCTTCTACCGCAAGTGGATGCACGATCCCCGCTACGCCCTCGGTGCCATGTGCTCCGGCGGCACCGTGGCCAACCTGACCGCACTCTGGGTGGCACGCAACAACGCGTTCCCCGCCGAAGGCAGCTTCCGCGGTATCCATCAGGAAGGCCTGTTCCGGGCACTACGCTATTACGGCTGCGAGGGTGCCGCCATTCTGGTCTCCCGCCGCGGCCACTACTCACTGCGCAAAGCCGCCGATGTACTGGGTCTGGGCCGGGACTTCCTGGTGCCTGTCGACACCGATGACGACAACCGCATCAACACCGATGCACTGCGGGAGAAATGCCTGGAGTTGCACCGCCAGAAAATCCGGGTCATGGCCATCTGCGGCATTGCCGGCACCACCGAGACCGGCAACGTCGACCCGCTGGACGCCATGGCAGACATCGCCCGGGAGTTCAACGCCCATTTTCATGTGGACGCGGCCTGGGGTGGGCCGACACTGTTTTCCCGCACCCACAGGCACCTGCTCAGGGGCATCGAAAAGGCCGACTCGGTGACCTTCGACGCCCACAAGCAACTCTATGTTCCCATGGGGGCTGGGCTGGTGGTGTTCCGCGACCCGGGCCTGGCAAGCGCTGTCGAGCATCACGCCCAGTACATTATCCGTAAAGGCTCGCGGGATCTGGGTAGTACCACCCTGGAAGGTTCGCGGCCGGGCATGTCAATGCTGATCCAGTCGGGGTTGAGAATCCTGGCGCGGGAAGGCTATGAGATCCTCATCGACCAGGGCATCGACAAGGCACAAACCTTTGCGGAAATGATCAACGCAGAAACGGATTTCGAGCTCATCACCAAACCAGAGCTCAATATCCTGACTTATCGCTATTGCCCGGAGAAAGTGCAGCAGGCACTGGCAATCGCGGACTCGCTACAGGCCGAACGACTCAACACCTGCCTGAACCGCATCACCAAGTTCATTCAGAAAACCCAACGTGAACGGGGTAAAGCCTTCGTTTCCCGTACCCGGCTCGAACCGTCGCGTTATTATCACTTCCCCTGCATCGTGTTCCGGGTGGTATTGGCCAACCCGTTGACCACGAAAGAAATCCTCGCGGACATACTGAAGGAACAGCGGGATTTGTCATCGGACGAGGGCATCCAGGACGAAATCACCATCCTGGACCAGATGGCCGATGCCGTGTTGAAGCAGCATCAGCCCGGCGTTCGGCAGGCCTGACAAAGATCAGTAAAGCGCCTCTTCGTCATCCAGGACTTCGTCCAGGATATCGAGAAACATGTGATCCGCCCGACTCCAGCTCTCCGGAATACGGATCGTTGTGTTGGCGCTGATCTCACGGGCAATCAACTCATTGGCATTGGGCTGATTGCGATATTTGCGGGCAATTTCCACCGATTTCACCGCAATGGTCGGATCACTGAGGACCTTCTTGATAAACACCCTGAGCTCGTCAATGACCTTCGCCTGACGGCTTTCTTCTGCTGAACTCATGAATCAATCCCCGGACAGAGTGGCAACTTATTGGGAGGCAAACGCCTCCCGTATTGAAGAATAGTATGGGCCAAACAGGCACCTGACAACCAGCGCGACAATCCCTTACAGCATCAGCCCGCGCAGGGTGAAGAACAGAACGGCCGCCATGCAGGCCGACGCGGGCACCGTAATGATCCAGGCAGCAACGATACGAGTCAGGTGCGAACGCTTGACCATCTCCTCGCGGTAGATCTTTTTAAGGCGTTTGCGCTCCTTCTTGGAGAGCGGTACCTGTTTCTTTTTCTTGGCCTGTTGGAGCAGGTTTTCCATCTGCTCAACCGAGGCGTTACGGAAATCTTCCAGGAACGGGCGCAGACGCTCACGCTCCTCTTCCTCATGGCTGTCCATGATGTTGTGGAGCTGGGTGGCGTAGTTTGACTTCAGATACTCCCTCAGGAAACCAACACCAAACACACCACCGATGGCAATGTGGGTGGAACTGACCGGGAGCCCCAACTGGGAGGCGATGATGACGGTAAGCGCCGCCGACAGGGCGATACAGAACGCCCGGGTTTTATCCAGTTCAGTGATCTCAGTCCCCACGGTCTTGATCAGGCGTGGGCCGAACAGCATCAGACCAACGGCCAGACCAAGGGCACCAACCAGCATTACCCACAAAGGAATGGACGCTGCGGTGACCACTGCACCAGCCGACAGTGCATCGTTAATGGCCGCCAGCGGGCCGATGGCATTGGCCACATCGTTCGCCCCATGGGCGAAACTGAGTAATGCCGCGGCAAATATAAGCGGCCAGGTAAACAGGGTATTCACTCCGGCAGAGCTGTTTTCCATGGTTGCGGCACGGCGGCCGACCAGAACCCGCATCAGGAAGAAAATGACTGCGGCGAGCCCCAGACCAACCAGAGAGGCCCCCAGGAAGTCTACTTCAACGACCTTCTTGACCCCCTTCACCATCAAATAGGTGCCAAAGGCCCAGGCCATGATCGCCACCAGCCAGGGCACGAAGATTCTTGCCGCCGGCACCACGTTCTTGCGATACAGCACGGTCTTCTTGATGGCATACAGGAACAGCGCCGCCAGCACGCCACCCATTACGGGGGAAATCACCCAACTGGCGACAATTTTGGCCATGACGGCCCAGTCGGCAATGCCCCAGCCGCCGGCGGCAATTCCGGCCCCAAGAACGCCCCCGACAATGGAGTGGGTAGTGGACACCGGAGCACCCATCCAGGTGGCCAGGTTCAGCCACAGGGCGCCGGCAAGAAGTGCGGCTGTCATCAGCCACACGAAGGCGCTGACATCATCGAGCCTTTCAGCGGCAATAATGCCCCCTTTAATGGTCGAAACCACGTCACCACCGGCGATGATGGCACCGCCGGCCTCAAACACGGCGGCGATCAGAACCGCGCCACCCAGCGACAGCGCCCCGGACCCCACCGCCGGGCCGACGTTGTTGGCGACGTCATTCGCGCCGATATTGATGGCCATGTAGCCACCGATGACCGCAGCTGCCATCAGCAGCATGTTGTTGGGCATGCCGTCGCTGATCTGTCCCACGGCTATAAATATGCAGAGCAGGAACAGGAAGCTGAAGCCAACGCGATAACGCTCGGTCGATGGGCTGGTCAGGAGAGTATCGAGGAATCCGTTTTTGCCGGCCATAATACGTCAGGTCTCGCAACAGGGAGGATACGGGAAGCTACAGTTTCACAGTACTTACGGCGGCAACTATAAATTTTTTGCCATGAAATTGAAACATAACGGTCATAATGGTAATTGCTTGACCAAAGTCGCTGTACAGATTTCCCGCTTCGACTAATCTGATTCACTATCCCGGCTCACGCAGTCTGGACAAAGCACCAACAACAAATCGACAACAACAAAAAGTGTCATGACCAGACTCCCCGATACCAGCCAACAAGTAGCCGACGAAGGCGAGGAGGAACGCGTCTCCCGCCTGCTGACCGGTCTGTCAGCCATGGCCATCCTCTTCCTGCTGGGCATTGGCGCCAAGGCGTGGTTTGCAACCCACACTCACCACGCCTTCTCGCTCTGGTTCTTTGCGGGACTGGTGGCAATGAACATGCTGTCCTTTGCCCGTTCCCGCAACCGCCGCCATCAGAAGGCTGGCATGATCTCCATTGTCGGCCTGCTGTTCGGATACCTGATCATCACCGGTGGCGAGAGCAACACCGGCCCACTCTGGTTCTACGTGTTCCCGCCGCTGCTGTTTTACCTGACCGATCTGAAAACCGGCACAGCGGTATTGTTATTCTGCTGCCTGCTGGCGGTTGTGGTTTTCCAGTTCCCTGAACTACCGTTGGTGACCGCCGAATACAGCACAGACTTCAAGATCCGTTTTTTCGCCACGCTGACGTTCGAATCCATCTTCTGTTTCGTGCTGGAAGCCAGTCGCCTGAAGGCACGCAATGAGTTGATGGATATGGCCCGCACCCACCAACATGCAGCCCGTACTGACGAACTGACGGGCCTGTCCAACCGCAGGGACATGCAGCATCGGCTGAACGAGGAGTATTCAAGGTACCGGCGTTCCGGCCACCATTTCTCCATCGTTCTCATCGACCTGGATCTCTTCAAGCGTATCAACGACGACTACGGACACGACGCCGGTGACCACGTACTGCGGGCCTTCTCGGAATTGATGCAAACCGTTATCCGCCAAACGGATGTGGCCGCACGCTGGGGCGGAGAGGAGTTCCTGATCCTGTTGCCGGACACGTCACTGCTACAGGCTCTCACTCTCGCAGAACGGCTACGCTCCGAGGTCGCCAGTGCCGAGTTCTCCTTTACCGGCCAGCGCATGCCCGTCACCATCAGCGCCGGCATCTGCTCCATTGCCAAGACCGGCTCAGTGGATGAATTACTGAAACAGGCTGACGTCCACCTATACAGCGCCAAGGAAGACGGGCGCAATCGCGTTGCTCCCAGAGTACGAACCTCCCCCAGGGAAACCAGCCCTTCCGGAGCCGGATCTTGAGCGTTACCGCATCACCGGCTATGATCGGGCCCCAACGCAGACAGCCGTCAAAGGACGGTTGTCGTTACGAATCAACAGGACCATTCATGGCTTCAATCCGGATTCTGGTCGGCAGCGTTTATGGTGGCGCCCTGCTGACAGCACGTACCTTGAAGAAAACCCTGGAACCGGAAGGGCATCGGATCACGATCCTTGAGGAGCCCGACCTGGAGGACATCACCGGGAACGACGAACCGCTTTTGGTGTGTACATCAACCACCGGCCAGGGAGAGCTACCCCCCAACCTGCTACCGTTTTATTTGCGGCTGCGCGAGCAACTGCCCCAACAACCCGCGCGTCCGTTTGGCGTAATTGTGCTTGGCGACAGCTCCTACGGTGACACCTTTTGTGGTGCCGGTGAGCTGATGGAAGAGGCTTTATACGAAACTTCAGCCCGGAAAGTGGGGGATACCTTGAGGATTGATGCCCTGGAAACCACCGAGCCGGAGATGGAAGCCGTTCCCTGGGTACGGGAGTGGCTTGAACAGCTGTAACACCTGACACAAGTGACGTTCGAAAACCGGCATTATCAGCCTTGAGCCCCCCGGCAGATAACGCCATACTGAGCCAGACAATCACAACAAGATCGGTACTACGTGCGCCATATTGCTCAGTTTTTCGCCCTGGCGGGCGCATTGATCATGATGGCTTTCGGAACCCAGGCAAACGCGGCTTCGCCCGGCTTTGCAGAACCGGATATGGACTATATTCGGGTGGCACCTTCGGAACAGATGGATCTCAGGGAAGCCCTTGCTTCCGACCGATGGCAGTCACTGGAAGGCGAAAGCCCCAACTTCGGCTACATTCGCGACACCGTGTGGCTCCGCGTTCCTGTATCCGCCATACCCAGTGACCGTAAGCTACTGGAGATACGCTACCCTCAGCTCGACGATATCACCTTCTACCTGATAGAGGATGGCGTCGTCAGGCAACGCATCTCAACGGGCGACCACCTTCCCTTTGCGCAGCGCCAGATTCAACACCGCAACTTTCTGTTTTCCTTCGAAACCGATCCGCTAAGCGATTACCAGGTGTTTTTGCGTGTCCGGACTCAGGGCGCCATGCAGATCCCCATCAGACTGTGGGACCCTCGAACCTACTTCGAAGCCACGTCCATCGAAGACCAGATGCACGCGATCTATTACGGCATCCTGATCATGGTGATCTTTTTCAACCTGTTTATCTTCCTGGCACTGAGAGAGCGCATGTACCTGCTGTACGTGCTCTCCACCCTCAGCTATCTGATGTTTATTGGCAGCCTGAATGGCAGCACTTACCAATTGCTCTGGCCACAGTCGCCCTGGCTGCACAACCAGACCATGGTTCTCACCGTGCCGGTGGCATTGATATTCACCCTGTTGTTCTCACGTGCCTTCCTCAACCTGCGCGTCACCAGCCCGCGCATGGACAAGCTGGTGTGGTATATGGTGTTGGTGAACATCGTGGTGGCGGTGGCAACGTTCGTTACCGACTACAGCGTTGCCAGCCGGCTCACGGTTGCCCTGGCAATCCCCAGTTGCCTGCTGTTGACCGTTATGGGGCCGATACAATGGATTCGGGGCAACCCCCAGGCCGGCTACTACACCATAGCCTGGGGCCTGCTCACCCTGGGCAGCGCCATCACCGCAGCCAATAAATACGGCTTCGTGCCCAACAGCTTCGTGACGGCCTACGGCATCGAAATCGGCTCCGCGCTCGAAGCTGTCCTGCTGACCATCGCCCTGGCCGCCCGGCTCTACCAGGAACGAGAAGACAAGGTTCGCGCCCGCGAAGCAGAGATCACCGCCATGGCGGCACGGCGCTCGGCAGAGCTGCGACTGATCGAACAGGCCCTCCACAACCCGCTAACGGGATTGCCCAATCGCGCCTGCCTGGAAATGACCATCAACGAACTGATCAACCGAGAGCCGGAAAAGCGCCTCTCCATTGCGGTGATCCACCTAAGCAACCTTCCAGCTATTACCAAAACCCTGGGGCATCGCAACACCGACCGGCTGCTCGAGCTTGCCGCCCGGCGTTTCAACAGCATCGTCAGCGAACTGCCCGGCATCTGTGCGGTCGAGACCAATGATCGGAAGAGTTTCTACCTGGCCTCACTGGAGTCGGCCACCTTCGGGTTTATCGTGGAAGCAGATGTTATTTCGGAAACACCCCGTGCCATTGTTCGTGCCCTTGAGGAAATCCGTGCACCGCTGGACTATCTGGGCATGCAATTGCCGCTGGCCCCCCACACTGGCTCGGCGATCTACCCGGATCACGCCACCGACACCAATACCCTGATCCGGCGCGCCTTTATTGCGCAGGGCTCGGACGACGCCCGAGACCGTGGGCTGGCCTATTATCAGCCGTCGCGGGACTCCTACAGCGCGGACCGCCTTACCCTGGTGTCCGAGCTGCAACGTGCCCTTCAACACGGTGAACTTGCCCTATACCTGCAGCCAAAGCTGTCACTGAAAACCAGGGAGGTGGTCGGCCTTGAAGCGCTGATTCGCTGGCCCGGCCGGAAAAAGCCAATACCCGCCGACGAGCTGATTGCCCTGGCCGAGCAGTCCGGGCTGATCAAGCCATTGACACGCTGGGTACTGGAAGAGTCACTGGCGCTGAGAGGGCAATTGCTGGAGAACGGCTACCCGCTCAATATCTCGGTGAACATCTCCCCCAACAACCTGCGGGAACCGGACTTCCCGTTATACGTCCAGCGCCTGATGAGCAGCCATCACACGCATCGCGGAGCGATCATCCTGGAAGTTACTGAGACCTCAATGATGCAGGACCCGGTCAACTCACTGCGCGCCCTCAATTCCCTGCACACCACAGGTATCCCGCTGTCCATTGACGACTTCGGTTCCGGCTACTCTTCGCTGTCGTATATCAAGCGATTGCCCGCCAGCGAGATCAAGATCGACCGCTCACTGGTCACCGACCTGGCATCCCAGGCTGGAGACCGTGTCATCGTCCAGACCACGATCGAAATGTGCCACAGCCTGGGTTATGCCGTTGTGGCCGAGGGCGTGGAGAGCGCAGAGGCAATGGAACTGCTGGACAAGATGGGCTGTGACATGATCCAGGGCTACATCCTGACGCCGCCACTGCCGTTCGACGACATCATCGTTTGGCTGGCCGACTACAAACATCATGGGAGAAGCCACAAGCTTGGCTAACTATCTCCGCAAACCTATCCCCGTTGACGGATGAGGGCTTCCTGGGTGGTCGATGCTACCAGCCGGCCCTGGCGATCAAAAAAGTTGCCGCGATTGAAGCCGCGTCCGCCAGAGGCGCTGGGGCTGTCCTTGTCGTAGAGCAACCACTCGTCCATACGGAACTCACGATGAAACCAGATGGAATGATCCAGACTCGCAACCTGCATCTCCTTGTTCATAAATGACACGCCATGGGGGTTCAGCGACGTCCCCAGGAAAGAAAAGTCTGACGCGTAGGTCAGCAGGCAACGGTGCAACACCGGATCGTCTGGCAGGTGCCCCTGGGTACGGAACCAACTTTGCTTGTAGGGCGGCCGCGGTTCCGGCTTCAATGGATTGACCGGGTCTACGGGACGGATTTCGATGGGACGATCCCGGGTCAGGGTGTCGCGGAGATGTTCGGGAACATGGGGGGCCAGCAGTTCGCCGTACTCCTGCTCGGATTTAAGGCCTTCCGGATCCGGTGCCGAGGGCATGTCGAGCTGATGTTCGAAGCCTTCTTCGGCCACCTGGAATGACATGGAGCCGGTCAGGATCTCCTTGCCACCCTGACGTGCAATCACCCGTCGGACGGAGAAACTGCCACCGTCCCGAACCCGCTGGACCTCGTAGTCGATGGGCATGCTGTGATTGCCGGGGCGCAGGAAGTAGGCGTGCAGCGAGTGTGGCAGGCGACCTTCCACCGTACGGCTGGCGGCCATCAGCGCCTGCCCCAGAACCTGGCCGCCAAACACGTTGGGAAAGCCGAGATCTTCACTGTCCCCCTGGAAATGGTCGTCACCGATGGGGGAGAGATCCAGCAGATCCACCAGTTTTCTGGTTACTTCAAGCATGCCAGCTCCTGTCAATATCGTTAGCTCACGAATGAGTTTCTACCGCAAGCTGGGGATTTTCGCAATCCTGATACCACCCTCAGTTATGAATCGGCGGCACCTCCTTCGACAGGGCCTGCTTCTCCATCGCATAACCACCGGTTACCGCAAAGCCCAGAACCTCGCCAGACTCACTCTTGAACAGGGCACGGACATCCTGGCCGTCCGCATCCACTTCCCAGTTGCCCGACGCATTCGCCGGTGGCGGACACACCGCTGTTGGACAACAGGGGGTCTTGACCATGACCGGCATGGTGCCGTACTTCACTTCAGTGCGCTCACTCACCAGTGTTTTTGCCAACGCACGGGCGCACGCCATCAGCGGCAGCACATACAGCAACACATGACCGTCGACTTCAGCGCAGTCACCCAGTGCATAAACATCTGGCATTGAAGTCTCCAGGGCGCGGTTGACCACGATGCCACGCTGGGTCTCCAGGCCCGCTGCTGCAGCCAGCTCCGTGCGTGGTCGCAGCCCGACCGCGGAAATAACCAGGTCGGAGTCCAGTTCCTCGCCATTGGCCAGGGTCAGGCGGACACCTTCCCCGCTATTGGCAATGTGCTCCACAACCGTTTCCAGATGAAAACGGACGCCCAACCCTTCCAGTCCATCGCGCACCGCTGCCGCAGCAGCCGGTGGTAGAAGTCCCGGCATCAGGGCATCAGAAGGAGCAATCACATCCACGTCGACATCGCCGTTGCGAAGGTCGTTGGCAAACTCACAACCGATCAGGCCCGCGCCCATGATGGCCACCCGCTTCTTGCCCTTCAAAGCCTTGCGAAAGGCACGGTAGTCCATCAGGTCGTTGATGGAAAAGACACGCTCATGGCCGTCACCGGCAATAGACAGGCGAATCACATCGGCACCCCAGGCCAACACCAGTTTGCTGTATCCTAGCCGTTCGTCCCCCAGCACAAGTTCGTGGGCATCCGGATCAATGCCGGTCACGGTGGTGTAAGTACGCAGCTGAAGGTTCAGTTGCTCCACCATTGCCTCCGCCGACGCCTGCGCCAGTTCATCAGCCTCTTTGCCCTTGGTAAAGCCAGTGGAAAGCATGGGCTTGGAGTAACTATAGCCATCGTCCGCCGTTACCATGACGATTGGTGTGTCCTTGTCCTGCTTACGGATTTCCTTAGCCAGCGAATAGCCTGACAATCCGGTACCCACAATCACGATAGGGGCGTCTGCGTTCATTACTGCTCTCCAAACCTGTTCAGCGGTACCGGCGTATCAGCCGATTTCAATCATCTCGAAGTCTTCCTTACCCACGCCGCAGTCCGGGCATTCCCAATCTTCCGGTACGTCTTCCCAGGCGGTTCCGGGCTCAATACCGTCTTCCGGCCAGCCTTCCGCCTCATCGTAAATAAATCCACAGACAACGCACTGCCACTTCTTCATGTCATTCCTCCGAAACTCGTTGGGGCGCGATAATAATTGTCAGACAATTGTGCGCGCAAGTCTTTCATGCACCGAGTTGGCACCATTCACACTGGGAAACCATCATACCCACCGCTGCGGCATTGACCAATGCCGTCGCCGACGGCTATTCAACGGGTTTTCTGCCAATCCCCAGAATTTCCATCAGGCGAACCGGGAAACGCCCCTCCCTTCAGCGTGCCACCTCCGGTATAATCGGCCGTTTTACGATAGGACCCCAGTGCTATGACCGACACCGTCGCCGAACTGAATCAGGTAATGGCCGAAGCCGACTGCCTGGTGAGCGAACAGCAGGTACAGGCTGCCATCCAGTCTCTTGCAGAAGAGATCACCGGGCGCCTCAAGGACACCAACCCGCTGTTGTTCTGTGTGATGAATGGCGGCCTTATCCTCACCGGCCACCTACTGCCAAGGCTGACGTTTCCCGTGCAGGCGGAATACCTTCACGCCACTCGCTACCGCCAGGAAACCACCGGTGGCATCCTGGAGTGGAAACTGCAGCCGGAAGCCAATATGAATGGCCGCACGGTACTGATCGTTGACGACATCCTTGACGAGGGTACGACACTCTGCGCCATTGCAGATTACTGCCTCGCCCATGGCGCCAGCGAGGTTCTGACGGCCGTATTGGTCGACAAACAACACGATCGCAAGGCAAAGCCAAACCTGAAGGCAGACTTTACCGGCCTGGAAGTTGAGGACCGTTTCCTGTTTGGCTACGGCATGGATTACAAAGGTTACTGGCGCAACGCCCCGGGAATTTATGCCGTCAAGGGACTTTGACCGGTACGCACCCAGCATGTTTGAGGGTGAAAACGCCATCTCCACCCCCGCTACGGACTGGTACCGCTCTTTTTCAGCAGCCGCGCTGAAGAACCCGGCCATCCACGGGCCGCTCAGCCACTGGCTGACGCTGGAGGGCTCACTGACCCGGGCGCTTCAACTCCGATGTCGCGAGCACTTTCACGTGGATATCCTCCAGGAAGGTTTTGCCCGCCCCACTGTGGAGGAGGCCCATACCCTGGGTATTCCGGTGCGCCAGAATGCGTGGATCCGCGAGGTCTGCCTGAACGGCGACAACACCCCCTGGGTGCTCGCCCGTACGATCATTCCATTGGCAACCCTATCTGGGCGTGGACGCCGCCTGCGCAACCTGGGACGCCGCCCTCTCGGCGCCTATCTGTTCAGCAACCCACAGTGGCAACGGGGGCCGTTCGAGACCGGTCTTTGCCATCGGGCTAACCGCCATCAACCCATGGCGGCCCGCCGCTCCCGTTTTTTCAGCGGTCATCATAGCCTCTTGGTCGGCGAGTATTTCCTGCCCACGCTCTGCCCCTGACGCAGCGGCTCTTTTAACCGAACCTCACCGCTGGCTATAATCCCCGCTCAGCCTCAGCAACATCATCCCGGACGGACCAGACCTATGCTGCCCAATGCTGTGCCAGATCACATCCAGGCCCGCCTTGCAGACTACGCCCGACTGCTGCGAGTCGATCGCCCCATCGGCAGCCTGCTCCTCCTATGGCCAACCTACTGGGCACTTTGGCTGGCTGCAGACGGCTTCCCCAGCGTTGGCAACTTTATCGTCTTTACCCTCGGCGTATTCATGATGCGAGCTGCCGGTTGCGCCATCAACGATTTTGCCGACCGCAAGGTGGATCGACACGTCAAACGCACCAAAGACCGCCCACTGACCTCCGGTCGCATCGAAGCCTGGGAAGCTGTCGCCCTGTTCGCAGGCCTCTGCGTGACAGCCTTCCTGATGGTGGTGCTGTTCACCAACACGCTGACTCTCTATCTGTCGTTCGGGGGTGCAGTACTGGCGTTCATCTACCCGTTCATGAAGCGTTACACCCATCTGCCGCAACTGTTTCTTGGGGCTGCCTTTTCCTGGGCCATTCCCATGGCCTGGGCCGCCGAGGCCGGTGAGGTCACAAAACTGGCCTGGCTGCTGTTTACCGCCAACGTGCTCTGGACCGTTGCCTACGACACCCTGTACGCCATGGTGGATCGTGATGACGACATCCGGATTGGCATCAAATCCACGGCCATTCTGTTCGGAGACGCCGACCGGGCGGTTATCGCAATCCTGCAGGCCCTGGTGGTGCTGATTCTCATCCTCGTGGGACAGCAGGCCGAGCTCGGCGTTTTCTATTACCTCGGGCTCGTCGCCATGGCGTGCCTGTTTGTCTTCCAGCAGCACCTGGCCCGCTTCCGCGAACGCGACGGATGCTTCAAGGCCTTTCTCAACAATAACTGGGCGGGCTTTGCAGTTTTCACCGGTCTGTTGATTGACCGGATCATCAGTTAGTCGAACAAATCCAGTCACAGCCTGCTACTGTCATATACTTGTAACACTACCCGGTTGTAATGAGGCAGCAACAATACTCGGTATGACACAGGTTAATGCTCATGACTGGAAAAACTGTCCTGATCGTCGATGACGAGGCACCCATCCGCGAAATGATCGCTGTGGCCCTCGAAATGGCCGACTACGACTACCTTGAGGCAGCGGATGCCCGCGAAGCGCATGCCCTGATCGTTGACAAACAGCCCGACTTGATACTCCTGGACTGGATGCTGCCAGGCACCAGCGGCGTGGAACTGGCCAGGCGCCTGAAAAAAGAAGAGGCAACGGCGGAAATCCCCATCATCATGCTGACGGCCAAGGTCGAGGAAGACAATAAGATCCAGGGCCTGGAAGTGGGTGCGGATGACTACATCACCAAGCCCTTCTCGCCGAGGGAGCTGGTGGCCAGGCTGAAAGCCGTATTGCGCCGCACCACGCCGCCCGGCGTGGAAACTCCGATCGAAGTGGATGGCCTGACCCTGGACCCGGTCGGCCACCGGGTCACCACGGAAACCGGCGCCCTGAACATCGGCCCCACGGAATATCGGTTACTGCAGTTCTTCATGACACACCAGGAACGGGTTTATACTCGCTCCCAACTGCTTGATCAGGTGTGGGGTGGGAACGTCTATGTTGAAGAGCGAACCGTCGACGTTCACATACGCCGTTTGCGCAAAGCCCTTGGCGACCAATATGATCACCTGATCCAGACAGTGCGTGGCACCGGCTACCGGTTCTCAACCAGAGCAGCATAACCACAACCGGCGCCCTTTACCCCGAAAAGGGCCCGGAACTGATTCAGGGGCAGCTGTAATGCAACACAACTGGTCAAAGTACCTGCGATGGATTATCACGCTCCTGATAGCCTGCACGGCCGTCGGGCTTTTCTTTGGCGAGCCCCTCTACGGGCTGACGGCAGGGCTGCTGGCTTACCTGTGGTGGACTCTGGCCCAGGCCAAACGTCTGTACCATTGGCTCGGCAATCCCAGCGGCAGTGACGAAGCCCCTCAGAGTGTTGGTCTCTGGGGCGACATCTTCGACGGCCTACACAGGCTTCACCAGAACCACCTACGCACCCAGGACAAACTTCGCGCCCAGATCAACCGGGTCCAGGAGTCCACCAATGCCATGCGCGATGGTGTGATCATGACCGACTCGCGGGGCGCCATGGAGTGGTGGAACGGCTCAGCGGAGCATCTTCTGGGCTTTCGTCGCAGTTCGGACCGCGGGCAGTTTATTCACAACCTGATCCGCAACCCCGCGTTCAAGGCCTACTTCGACTCCCGCGACTACCGGGAACCATTGGAACTGAACTCACCCGCGAAACCGCACATTCACCTGCAAATCCAGATCAGCCTGTTTGGCGACGACGACCGCCTGATTGTGGCCAAGGACGTAACCCGCCTGTACCAGCTTGAACAGATGCGACGGGATTTCGTTGGCAACGTCTCCCATGAGATGAGAACACCCCTGACGGTGATCAGCGGCTACCTGGAAACCCTGGTGGACAACGCCGACGACCTGCCGCCCAAATGGCGGCGCGCCATCAACACCATGGCGCAGCAGTCCTCGCGCATGGAAGCGTTGATTACCGACCTGATATTGCTGTCCAGAATTGAAACCGGCGAGCAAACCATCAACGATGCGGTCACGGATTTACAGGCGATGATCCAGCAGATCTGCCACGACGCCAAGGCCCTCAGCGGCGACCAGGGCCACGAATTCAACGTCAGCATTGGCGATCGCCATCTGCTGAGGGGCGACGAAAGCCAACTGCGCAGCGCCTTCTCCAACCTGATTTTCAACGCCGTGAAGTACACACCTGCCGGTGGACTCATCACCATCATCTGGAAAACAGACCGCGACGGCGGGCATCTGTCAGTGAAAGATACCGGTATCGGTATAGACCCGGTTCATATCCCACGGCTTACCGAGCGGTTCTATCGCGCCGACCCCAGCCGACACAAGGAGACCGGTGGCACCGGCCTGGGGCTGGCGATCGTCAAGCATGTATTGCTCAACCATGACGGTAACCTGGAAATTCGAAGCCGGATTGGCGACGGCAGCGAATTCATCTGCCACTTCCCCCGGGAACGATTGGCGGAAAGGCTTCCTGAGACCGCGTCCTGATTGGGATAGCTTTCGTGGCTAACCGCCGCTGCGGAAACGGGCGATAAAACGGGACAGGTCTTCCAGCTTTTTCGGGTCTTCGTCCACAAATCGGATGGTCACGCCCACAAAATCCGTGTCCTGGCGTTTGTCCACCGCCTGCAACTGGTGGACGTAACCATTAAGCCGCGCTACCTGCCCTTCGGCCACTTCGATATCCACCACAGCCTGATCAAGGATGCCCGGAAACTGCTGGTCCCGCTTGGCGATCACACGCACTTCCGTGAGGGTGATGTCCTTGACGACTGAGCGCAGAGTGCTGTCTGAAAAACGCACCGACGCCACGCTCATTGGCGGCCTGGCTGTCGACCCGGAGGCAGAGGACGTGGACGACTTGCTGGCACGGACTGGTGCCGGAGAAGCAGCTTCCCGCTTCTGGGTCAGCAGGCTGGCGGATTCGCGAAACGCTTCCGCCGGCCCGGCCATGGACTTCCCGCCGCGATCCATGGCGTCCTTGAGGCGGCGCCCCATCACCTTGATGATCTTATTGCTCAGGCCCTCGGGGCTGAAGGGTTTCCCCAGATACTCAGAGACTCCCCCCTTGACGGCTTCAACCACATGATCCTTGTCACCACGGCTGGTGATCATGATGAAGGGCGTTTTTTCATACTGCGGCTGTTGGCGCATCCACTGCAACAGCTCCAGACCCGACATCTCCGGCATTTCCCAGTCACAGAGGATGAGATCAAACGTTGTGCGCGACATCAGTGATTGCGCCCGGCGGCCGTTCTGGGCATCCGTGGTGTCAATCACTGGAAAACGCTGACGCACCGTTCGCTTGACCAGATCCCTCACAAAGCTGGCGTCATCCACCACCAGCGCCTTCAGCGTTGCCATTTTCGGACCTTTTGTCTTTCAGAAAGTTGTCGTATCGTTCTGCAAACTATAGAACAAGCCGATGGCGGGGAATAGCGGGACTACAAAAAGACGACACATCCGATGCGGTGTGGAACACCAGGTTAAAGAATTGTCACCGGAATCCGGTAACAACAGTGTTTCAGGGCCACAAAAACAGGCTACCATGAGCCAGAAACATCCACTCCAGACCGAGGTTTAGCGTGCCGAGCATATTCACAGGGACATCAAAGAGCCAACGGACGATTCGACACCTTTCACTCAGCGGATTGTTCGTCCTGAGCAGTGCGTCCGTGTCCGCGGCCGCTGACGCCGACCTGGAAAACCGTTTCCCCCAGTGCATCGAACACCTGGAAAGCCAGGCCATCGAGGCGGGTGTGTCATCACAAACGGCGGGCGAAGTGCTGGCAGGCGCAGAATACCTGGAGCGAGTGATAGAGCTCGACCGCCGCCAGCCCGAATTCACCACCACCTTCGCGGACTACCTTAACCGCAGGGTCAACTCCGACCGGGTAAGCCGCGGGCGGGAGTTGCTGGACCAACACGAAGCACTGCTTGAACGCGTCACCCGGAAAACCGGCGTGCCCGCCCCCTATCTCGTGGCGTTCTGGGGCCTGGAAACCAACTTCGGTTCCTACTTTGGCAAGATGTCGGTGCCCAGCTCCCTCGCCACCCTGGCGTGCGACGAACGGCGCAGCCAATTCTTTACCGAACAGTTGATTGCAGCCCTGAGAATCATTGACGAGGGCGCGATACCCGCCGAGCAGATGGAGGGCTCCTGGGCAGGCGCCATGGGGCATGTGCAGTTCATGCCAACCGTCTTCCTGCGCCATGCGGTGGATGGCGACGGCGATGGCAAGCGCGACCTGTGGAACAGCCTGCCGGACGCGATGATGTCAGCCGGCCACTTTCTGCAGGATCTCGGCTGGGATGGCGACTACCGCTGGGGGCGGGAGGTTCTTCTGCCCCAGGGGTTCGATTACAGCCTGGCGGACGGCCGCAGACTACCCCTGGAAAAATGGCGCACCCTGGGCGTAACCGACGCCTTCGGCAATAAACTGGCGAACGAACCCATCGAAGCCGCGCTGGTGGTCCCGGCCGGGCACCGGGGGCCTGCATTCCTGGCCTACAAGAATTTTAATGTGATCATGGGCTGGAACCGCTCTGAATTCTACGCTATCGCGGTTGGACATCTGGCGGACCGCATCGCCGGTGCCGGTAAACTGCAGAACCCGCCACCGGAGGATATGCCAGCGTTGTCACGGAACAACATCCTTACCCTGCAAAAAGCGTTGAACGAGCAGGGATTTGATACCGGGAAACCGGACGGCATCCTTGGCCCCAACACGCGGTCGGCTATTCGCGGCTACCAGTCAAAAAATGGCCTCGTTGCCGACGGCTATCCCGGCGACACGGTTCTCAATGCCTTGGGGGTAGACCTGACGCCTGAAACGTCCGGGAGTGATACCTGACAGCCATCTGCCGACCATCTGGGGCGTGATCCGACAACCGATTCCGCGCATAATACCTGCCGGACTTAAATGACAAGGTGTTATCCCGATGGATTCGATTACCCAGGCGGCACTGGGCGCCTCGCTGGCCGGTGCCGTTGCCGGAAAAACCCTTGGCCGTTCAGCCCTGCTGGTCGGTGCCGTTCTCGGCACCCTTCCCGATCTGGACGTCATCATTGATTACGGCACGGCGGTCGCCAACTTCACCCAGCACCGCGGATTCAGCCACTCGCTGTTTGTCCTGCTGCCGCTGTCCGTATTGCTGGCCTTTGCACTCCATCGGTGGCGCCCCCATCTCGGCTACGGGCGTTGGTTTGCCCTCACCGCGCTTGTGCTTATGACGCACCCCCTGCTTGATGCCTTTACCACCTACGGAACCCAGTTGTTCTGGCCTATCGGCCCACCGGTGGCCATCAGCAGCATTTTCATCATCGACCCGCTTTATACCCTGCCGTTACTGATCGGCATCACGGCGTTCCTCATCCGCGGGCCACAAACCAGCGCCATCATGGCCGGCCTGCTCCTTTCAACGCTTTATCTGGGGTGGAGCGCAACGGCGCAACAAATCATCCAGGAACGGGTTGGCCCCACGCTGGCCAAGGAAGGCCTGGAAGAGGCCCCACGGCTGGTTCAGCCAATGCCTTTCAATACCGTACTGTGGCGAGTGACCGTTGTGGGTGAGGAAAAACGAGTGGAAATCGTGACCGGATTCTTCGATGGCGACGGCCCCGTTACGGTGGAACACTTTCCCCGCGAACCCAGCCTGGCAAAGGCCGCCACGTCATTACCAGAAGGCCAGCGACTGGACTGGTTTACGCGTGGTTTCCTGCACTACGACATGGACGGCGACCAGCTCACGGCCACCGATATCCGCCTGGGCATCCCCGGGGCGCATCCCTTCACCTTCATACTCGCCAAGTACCATGGCGACCGTCTTGAGCCAGAGCCCAGTTCACAGCTGGAGCGTCCGGCGATTGGCGGGGAGCTCCTCGGCGTGCTCTGGTCGCGAATGACGGGTTCTGCGGAGGTACTGTGCCTTGCCAGCCTAACGCTGCCGCCGCCAGGAGAAGGGTGTACCTGAGCATGCGCCTGGATTATTTCGTTGCCAACGCGACCACCCTGTCGCGCCGCGATGCGAAAAAAACCATCAGTTCAGGCCGAATCCGGGTGGACGGGCAGATCTGTCGCAAATCCTCTTCTCCGGTGGCCGCAGACACCCGGGTTTCCCTCGATGACCAGCCGCTGTCACTGCCAGGAGAGCGGTACCTGATGCTGCACAAGCCTGCCGGTGTCATCAGTGCCACCACCGACAGTCAGCAGCCCACGGCGCTGGACCTGCTGCCCGCAGATGTCCGCCACGGGCTCCACATCGCCGGGCGGCTGGACGCCGACACCACCGGGCTCCTGCTGCTGACCACCGATGGCCAATGGTCACACCGCATCACATCGCCCCGGGTGAAATGCCCCAAGACCTACCGGGTGACGCTCGCCGAACCCATTGATGACCTCGCCATCACGCAACTGCAACAGGGTGTATTACTGCACGGTGAGTCGCGGCCAACCAGACCTGCCGATGTCCATTTACTCAATGCCGGGGAAATTGACCTGACGTTGTCGGAAGGGCGTTACCACCAGGTCAAACGAATGCTGGCGGCGGTGGGTAACCATGTGACGGGATTGCACCGATGGCGTGTCGGCCCCCTCGTACTCGACAACTCACTGGCGCCGGGAGAATACCGGGAACTAACCACGGAGGAAGTGAACAGCCTGGGCTGATCAGGTGCGTTCGAAGCGCTGGGCCTTCAGGTTTTTGCGCACGGAACCTGCCTCGAACACCTCGCCGTTCATGGCGATATAAACCCCGTGAGGCAATAGCTGGACCGCCGCCCATGCATAGCCGATATTGAAAACCGCGTCACTCCGGCGCATACGTGCCGGCTGCATGGCGCCAAACAACACAATGGTTTTCCCTTTCACCGACAGCAGCTCTCTGGCGGTTTCCGGCATGGTATCGGTACCGTGGGTGATCAGTATGCGCTCGGCGTTACACTGACTGACGGCGGTTCTGATGACCTCCCGGTCGCCGTCCGTGATTTCCAGACTGTCCTTGCGCAGTAACCCGTGCAGGGTATAGCCGTCATGGATGTTGGACTCCGCCAACAGCTCCGCAATCAGACTATCGCCAATCTCAAACTCGCTGTTGGCATCGAAATACACCTTGTCGATGGTGCCACCGGTGGTGAATATCTCAATCATACGCTGCGTTCCCGATTCGCCAGAGGTCAGTTCACGCTCACGGATGCGCCATCCGAAGCGGCATAAGCTGCGTTCTTTTTCCGCTCATACGCACGCGCGGCCGCAGCAACACTGCCACCGGCGCCGGTGGTCAGCCATCGTTTGATCCGGCCCGCATCCCCCATCGGTGAACGGGTGCCCAGAGAATCAAGCAGCACCGTTACCAACGGCTTGCCATCCAGTTCAAACAGCATAACGAGGCAACGGCCAGCTTCGGACAGATAGCCCGTTTTACTGATCCCCACGCCCCAACTGTCACGATGAACCAGGACATTGGTATTCCCGAACGCCAGTCGATATCTGGGTTGGCGGAACTGGGCGGTGAAATAGCGGGTGGTGGAATACTCCCGTATCTGTGGGTATTGGCTGGCCGCCCTGACCAGGCGAACCAGATCCGCCGCGGTGGAACGATTGTCAACCGACAATCCAGTGGGATCCACGAAGGTTGTTTTCAGCATTCCCAACTCAACGGCCTTGGCATTCATCGCTTCGATAAAGGCGTCATACCCACCGGGATGGTGTCTTGCCAGGGTATGGGCCGCAAAATTCTCTGACGACATCAGTGCAATACGCAGTACGTCAGAGCGTCTGAGCTCGGAGCTCACACGAATACGGGTATAGGCATTCGCCGGAGCGGGAACATGGCGCTCCCGGAAGTCCAGCCATTCGGTCAGGGGCTCGCCGGACTCCATCACCACCAGCGCAGTCATCAATTTGGTGATGGACGCGATGGGCACCCGCCGATCCGCATTCTTGCCGTAAACCAGCCCCTCATCGTCGGCATAGGCCACAGCTGCGTTAACGGATGCCAATTGCAACTCGGACCTCTCGATCGCCATCGCCCGGGAAACGTTGAGCAAACACAGGACTGTCAGCGCCAGGACAATGGCCGTTCGGATCATTGGTCAAACCTTGTTATGTGTCATTACGGTGTCAGCCTTTCACTATACCAGCCAAATTGGCGGCTGGCTCCGGGTAGGCCAGGGTAAAAGTATTAACGGGATCGGACACAGAATTCATTCAGGCGTTTAAAACATCAAATGCAAAACCGTATAAAATCGCGTAAAATTACATTGAAATCATATTGTTACACAATATTTCACAAGGTAACCATAGTGTAACAAGCCCTCCGGGAAACGAGCAGGACAACCAAGCGAATGGATTCAACCGGACCCGAAACGACGCAGAAAATCGCCAGTACGCCCCTGCCCTTTGATGCGAGCAATGGCTTCTACCGCTGGCTACCCCTGATCGTGTTGATCTTTGCCATTGCCTACGGATGGCTGCTTGCGTCGCTGACTCCCCAGGCACTGGGCAGCGTCCACTGGTTATCGAGCCTGGAAACGGGTTTGCCTCAGGACCTGATGGCGTTGGTACGGCAAGTATTTATCGGCGGGATTCTGGCGTTTGCACTGCTGTTCAACCTGGCAGTTGTGTTTATGCTACAGCGGCCCGGCCTCGCGTGGCTCAGTGTGTTCATGGCCGGTGTCCTGCACTGCCAATTGGTTCTGGAACAGTTTGGCCTTTGGTTTATCTGGCCCGACCAGCCGCAGTACAACGCATTGCTGCACATCAGTCTGCCGCTGTGCCTGATCGCACTGTGTGAATTCACGCCGCACTTCCTGCCGCTGGGCCGTCGTTCCCGGCGAATCATTCACGTCATCAGTCTGCTGGCTTTCCTGCATCTACTGGCGACGCCGGTGAACATTCCGGGTGTTGGCGAAGCGTCTTTCCTCGGCCTGGCCCTCGCTGGTGGCGCGTTTATCCTGCTGGTGGTTCTGAGCCAGATTCGTCAGCACGTCCTTGCACGCTATTATGGGCTTGCCTTCCTCGCCATACTGGTCGGGGCCGTGATCTCTTTTTTACATACAACGGGTTGGGCGCCGAGCACCAGCTTTGCGGAGTCCGCGTTCTTCCTTGGCGCTGCCGCAGGCTCGGTCATCCTGACAACCGGAGCCGCCAGCCTGCTCTCTTCCGCGGGGGCCGCATCAGCGAACGACAGCCGGGGACTCCCTGGGTACGACCCGGCCCTAACCGAGCGGCAAGACCAGCAACAACGGTTAATGCTGGAGGTGGAAAACGGACTCGCCCGCAACAGTATGTGGCTGGAATACCAGCCCAAAGTGCGCATTCGAGACGCCAAAGTTCGTTCGGTGGAAGCCCTGATACGCTGGCATCACCCGGAGTTCGGGTATGTACCACCAGACCAGTGGATTCCCCAGGCCGAACAGGTGGGGGTGATCTATCCTGTGACGCTTTGGGTCATTGAACGGGCCTGCAGCGAATACCCCCACCTGACAGCCCGCTACGGCGACGAGCTGGCCATCGCCGTCAACATTTCCGCCACGGACCTGACTCATGCTGGCTTCGAGGAGAAGGTAACCAACATCATCACCCGTCACAACATTCAGGCGAAAGACCTGATACTGGAGATTACGGAAACCGCGATGATGACCGATCCAGAGGCTTCCCGCCGTATGATTCACACCCTGAACCGAAAAGGGTTCCGAATTGCCATGGACGATTTCGGGACCGGCCATTCATCACTGGGCACACTGGCAAGCTTTGAACTGGATGAGCTCAAGATAGATCGCAGTTTCCTGAAAGACATTCTCGACCACCCTACGCGCCAGCGAATCTTCCGTGCGACCCTCGAGCTGGGTGAAGCACTGGACCTGGATGTGGTGGTTGAAGGTGTTGAAGATGAGGCCGTGGTGCGCTGGTTACAGCAATTCCCGGACCTCTACGGGCAGGGCTTTTTTTGGGGCAAGCCTGAACCGGCCTGCCCCTGACGCACTCAGGGCTTGTCCGTCACTGCGCCTTCCGAGGCGGAGCTTACGGTACGCGCGTACTTGGCCAGCACCCCGCGGGTAAACCTGGGAGCCGGTGCCGTCCATGCCTGTCGGCGGCGTTCCATTTCCTGCTCCGAAACATCCAGCTCAATACGGTTAGCCACCGCATCAATGGTGATGGTGTCACCATTTTCCACCAGCGCAATCGGGCCCCCTTCGGCGGCTTCCGGTGTAATATGACCAACCACGAAACCGTGGCTGCCACCGGAAAAACGCCCATCGGTAATCAACGCCACATCGCTGCCCAGGCCCTTGCCCATGATGGCCGAGGTAGGCGTCAGCATTTCCCGCATGCCCGGGCCGCCTTTGGGCCCCTCAAACCGGATCACCAACACATCCCCGGCCACAACAGTGCCGTCCATGATCCGCTCCTGGGCCTCTTCCTCAGACTGGAACACCCGTGCACGACCAGTGAAATGAGTGCCCTCCTTGCCGGTGATCTTGGCCACCGCACCAGTGGGCGCCAGGTTGCCGTAAAGGATACGCAGATGACTATCCGCCTTGATGGGATCATCAAAGGCATGAATGATGTCCTGGCTTGCCGGGTACGGAGCCACGTCTTTCAGGTTGTCCGCCAGTGTCTGGCCGGTGACCGTCATGCAGTCGCCATGGAGCATGCCACGGTCGAGCAACATCTTCATCAATGGCTGGATACCGCCAATGGCCACCAGTTCTGACATCATGTAGTGACCGCTGGGGCGCAGGTCCGCCAGCACAGGAACCCGCTTGCCGATTTCCACGAAGTCATCCAGCGACAAGTCAACGCCAACGGTACTGGCCATGGCAATAAGGTGCAGCACCGCGTTGGTGGAGCCACCCAGGGCAATCACCACGGTGATGGCATTCTCGAACGCCTCACGGGTCATGATGTCCGATGGCTTCAGGTCTTTCTCCAGCAGGTTGAGCACCGCCGCGCCCGCCGCCCTGCAGTCTGCCGCCTTGGTCTCGGAAATAGCGTTCTGGGCAGAACTGCCCGGCAGGCTCATGCCCATGGCTTCGATCGCCGAGGCCATGGTGTTGGCGGTGTACATCCCGCCGCAGGAGCCTGGGCCCGGAATCGCGGTTTCCTCGATCTGTTTGACCTCAATCAGGTCCAGATCACCTCGGGCATGGGCACCCACCGCCTCGAACACAGAGATGATGTCGGTGTGATTCTCGCCGGGCATGATGGTGCCGCCATAGACAAATACCGACGGCCGGTTCAGCCGCGCCAGACCCATCATGCAGCCGGGCATGTTCTTGTCGCAGCCGCCGATGGCAACCAGGCCATCAAAACCTTCACAACCAGCCACGGTTTCAATGGAGTCGGCAATGACTTCCCGCGACACCAGAGAGTACTTCATACCCTCGGTGCCGTTGGCGATGCCGTCCGATACCGTGATGGTGTTGAACGTCAGGCTCTTGCCCCCGGCCTCGTCGGCACCAGCAGCGGATTCCTCCGCCAGTTGGTTGATGTGCATATTGCAGGGCGTCAGGTTGCTCCAGGTCGAGGCAATACCGATCTGGGGTTTGCGAAAATCTTCATCGGTAAACCCCACGGCCCGCAACATGGCGCGGCTTGCCGACTTGCCCAGGCCGTCGACCACGGGCGCGGAATAACGGCGGCGTTTGTCTTCTGTCATTACTGTGCTCTCCTGAATGTCCGGTTAGCCCGGCCTTGTTTCTGTCATTAACAAAAGACTGTCAGAAACGCCCGGCGACAGCAATACAACGCCCCAGGCAATACCTTACGCCCTTCTGCTCAGAAGCATCAGTGAACCTTTGCCAGTCGCTCACGGTTATCGGAAATAGCGATTTGCCTTGTGCAGGGTCAGGGCTTACTATCACGCACCTTTTTGGTGCAAATGATTCAGGTTAACGAGAGAGCAATGGGACGCAGAAACGAACGACTGCGCTGGCAGTTAGCCAGTGGTCTGCTAAAGGTGTTTCATCTTGAACAGCTGACGAACCGATACAGCCGCCGAACTGTAATGGCGGGGTTTAGCCTGATCAACGGCACACTGAGTATCGCGCTTGTTTCCTTTATCGCACTGGTTACTCAGGAAGCCTTCATATTCCCGTCGCTGGGCGCCACGGCGTTTATACTGTTCCACGTTCCGCTCGCGGAACCGGCCTCTCCGCGCAATACCTTTTGCGGCCACCTCATCGGTGCGTTGATGGGGCTGTTCAGTCTTCATATTTTTGGTCTACAGGACCAGGCCTCCGCATTTTTACACGGAGTCGATCTGCCAAGGGTCGGCGCTTCGGCTTTATCCCTCGGCCTGACCGGCTGCCTGATGGTACTATTCCGTGTCGTGCATCCGCCGGCCGGAGCCACTGCGCTTATCGTATCACTCGGCCTGATGCCTGATCCGGCACAACTGCCCGTCCTGATGGCTGGCGTTTGCCTGCTTCTGGCACACGCTTATTGCATGAACAGGCTGTCGGGCATTCCCTATCCGGTTTGGTCTGCAACGAAATCCACCCCATCGACTGGAGCAGTATCGAGTCCATGAGAATCATCATCCGCTATTTTTTCCGTACCCTTCGGCTGATCCTGACCCCCTTCATGCTGATCAGCGAGAAGTTGAGCACACCCAAGGGCATCACGCGCACGCCTGACGCACAGGCAAAGGTGGACAGTGCCTGCGAAGACCTCGCGCTTTACCAGTTTACGGCTTGCCCGTTCTGCATCAAGGTCCGTAAGGAAATTGCGCGCCTGGGCCTCAATATCGAAACCCGTGACGCACAGCATGACAGCGAACGCCGCTCCGAGCTGGAAGCTGGCGGCGGTCACGTCAAGGTGCCTTGCCTGCGGATCCGGCAGGATGACGGCAAGGATCAGTGGCTGTACGAATCCGACGACATCAAGCTATGGCTGCAGCGGCAATTCGAACCCGCTGCCTGAATCGTTCGGCAGCGGGTTTACAGATCCCGTCAACCAAGCGTTACCAGTGAACGGTTGCCCGGCCCCGGCAAGGTCTGCCGGGCAGCATTGCGACCACTGACAATCTCGTAGTTACGGTCTTTGACGGTGCTGACGAAGCGCCAGTCCGCCCTCGCCTCATCGGGCGTAAATGTCACCAGCATATAGCCCCGCTGGTTCACGTTCAGGTAGTCGAGATCGTCCACCAGAAGCTCTATAGCCGCCTCGGCATCGGGTATGGTCGCTTCGGGCAACTGGAGATAGTCTTCAAGACCGGGGGAAGAAACCCCCGGCGTGGCGAACTCCACACCCACCTGGTCACCATTGCCGGTTTTCAGGTTGCTGGCCCAGGCGTTGTGAGTATCCCCGGCCAGTACCACGAGATTCTTTTGTAGTTGCCTCGCCGTTTCCAGGATCACTTCCCGTTCCACGTAGTAGCCGTCCCAGGCGTCCAGGTTGTAGGGCAGCACGGTTTCGATCCGGGCGATTTCCTCGGCGGTCAACGAGGGATCTCCAGCCAGGTAGCGGCCCTTGAGGCCGGCCAGTTCCGCGAACAGGGGCAACAACACAGACGGGTCAGGATTGATGATGCCCGCCAGCAGCTCCGCAGGCAGCGTCATCCGTCCCATCAACACCTGCTGCCCCAGCACCTGCCAGGTGGCAGTCGAGGTTGCCAGCGCGTTCTCAAGCCAAAGCCGCTGTTCCGCACCCAGCATGGTGCGGTTCGGGTCGCCTACATCTGCGGCAAACCGGGCCGCGTCAATGCCATCCTGGGTCAGGTAATCAGCGTAGGCCAGTTGTTCGTCGCGGCCGATGATCCGTGTATCCAGCATGTGCAGGTCCACCAGGTCGCCAAAGCGGAAGCTGCGGGAGATGGTTTCCTGGTCTCCGTCCGTGACCGGCCGGATCGGCATCCATTCAAAGTAGGCACGCAGTGCATCGAGTTTACGGTCACTGAAATCACCCTCATCGGCGTTGTGGTTCTCAGCACCGTTCCTCCAGGTGTCGTTGGCTACTTCGTGGTCATCCCAGACAGTGATGAACGGCACCTTGCGGTGCAACTCCCTCAAATGATCATCGCCCCGGTAAATCGCGTAGCGATGGCGGTAATCCTCCAGGGTGATGAGCTCACGGTTATTCGACGCAGGGAACGTACGGCCCATGGCTTCTGCCTGCGCGGCGCCATAGCTATCCGGGTCGCTGTCGTACTCATAGAGATAATCCCCCAGATGCAGCACGGCATCCAGGTTATCCAGGCCCGCGATTTCCCGATACACGTTGAAGTAGCCGGCGGGGTAATTGGAGCAGGACACCACGGCAAACCTCACCTGGCTCACCGCACCCTCTGGAAGGGTCTGCGTCATGCCGGTCGGGGAGGTGCTTCTGGCGGTGCGGAAACGGTAGTAATAGCGCTGGCCGGGCATCAGACCCCGAACATCCACCTTGAATGTGTAATCGTGCTGAGCCGAGGCGCGCGAGCGGCCGGAATGAGTCATGCTCCGGAAGTCAGCGTCGGTAGAAACTTCCCAGGCGATGTCCACGTCCCGCCCGGAATCGTCGTCCGGTACGGCACGAGTCCAGAGGATCACGCCATCCTGCAGGGGGTCGCCACTGGCAACACCCTGGGAGAAGCGGATATCACGTTTGTCGCTGCTGTCGAGTATGCATCCGGCCAGCCCTGTGGATATGGCAACAGCGCCCATGCCCATAGCGGATGCTTTCAGGAAGTCCCTGCGGCTCAATCGTTTCATACCTTTCCCTGCCCTAGTTTAGTGGTCAGGTAAAAGGTAGCGCCAAAGTGTAACGACAGGATGACGGATGGCGACATCCTGAATAGCAAATCACGACAGGCCGGGCAAAGCCGCTACCCTTCGACGAAGACCGGCCCCAGGCCATAGTTCCAGAGGATGACGGAACCCACGCGGGTTGACACCAGAATGACCAGCGCCACGGTCAACAGGGCACCGGCGTACATCACCGCCTGGTCCTTGGGAATGCCCATGACAATCGGCAGGCCATCGTACATCAGCCAGGCGCCATAACAGGCCGCCGCCAGGAAGACCAGGGCATTGAACCAGGGCACCGGATAGAGCAACGCAAAACCGGCGAGGAACAGCGGCGTACAGGAATAAGCCGCCAACGCAATGCCATTGGAAGGAACGGTTTCTTCATGGGCGCCATATGTCCGAGCCATCCAGTTGATGGCGAACCCCAGGGCAAACACCCCCACCAGCATGGCCAGATAGGTCAGAACGCTTAGCTGTATCGCACTGACTTCCGTGAGCTTTATGACGCGCTCACCGCTCACCGTCCAACCGATGTGAGCCGTGGAAATGTAGGCACAGATCGGCGCTATCGCGCCAAGCAACAGCACATAGGCAACATAGAGCCGCCGGGGAGGTGCGTGTTCCTTGCGGATCTCGGCCCACTCGGCATCGGGATGGGTGAACAGACCAAATGCGTGATTCAGGAGCATGGCTTTACCCCCTTGAGGTAATTTTATTATTGGTTGAATGGATACGCCTCACGGGCCTGGAAAGATCAGGCCACGCTACCCTCAACTATAGCCTAGAAACGCAAGTGTTAAAGCCACCTTGTCTTTTATTGCCAATCACTTCCCGACAAAACCTTACGCTTTTCTCGGGTCAGTAGCGGCGACAAGCGGCTGATCACGATGCTGATCCCTGAACCCGAGCAGACTCTCAATGCCGGCAAAATCCACCAGGTCCCGGAACTCGATCCAGTCCACCAGACAATAGAGGCAGATGGCGGGGTAGTTCCATTGGGCGAATTGGCCATCGTCCACCATGGCCGCCAGGGTTCTGAACGTCATCATGATGCGTTCACGCTGGAGGTTGAAAAACATCAGGTCTTCGTTGGTATCGATGCCCGAACGGGCCGACAGCAGCAGGATCACCGCAGAATCGTTGGCAGCGTCAATCAGCGTCAGCTGGTTTTCCTGGTCCCAGGTCAACGGCACCATGCCCTGCTTTTCGCTGAGGTAGCGGGCAATTACCCGGGAATCGTACACCTCCTGATTGTCGTCGATCAGCATGGGAATCTTCAGCGCCGGGTTGTTGCGCCGGAGCTCATCCCTGCCCTGACCATAGATGTCGAGGTTCACGAATTCATAGTCACTATCATCCAGTAGCAGCCTGATACGGCGAACATAGGGGGAAGTGGTGGAACCGATCAGTTTCATGAAATCTCCTTGTTTGAATGACGTTGCTATCAGAGCAGGTTGTCAGGATCTGCAAATTCATAGCCGGTGGATTCCGCCACCTCGCGGAAAGTGACCTTGCCCTGGAACACGTTGAGGCCGTTGCGCAGATGGGGGTCGTCCTTCATCGCCCTTTCCGGTCCCTTGTTGGCCAGGGCGACGATAAACGGCAGTGTTACATTATTCAGCGCCAGAGTGGAGGTTCTTGCCACCGCGCCCGGCATATTGGCGACACAGTAGTGCACCACCCCATCCACAACGTAGGTAGGCGCATCGTGCGTGGTGGGTTTCGAAGTTTCAGTACAACCGCCCTGATCAATGGCTACATCCACGATAACACTGCCTTCGGGCATACGGCTGACCATATCACGGGTGACCAGCTTGGGTGCGGACGCTCCGGGAATCAGCACGCCGCCAATGACCAGATCCGACTCGATCACCGCTTCCTCCAGGGTCGCGGCGGTTGAGAACAACGTGCTGATGCGGTTGCCATAGAGATGGTCAAGATTTCTCAGTACGTCCATATTGCGGTCGAGGACCGTTACATGGGCCCCCAGGCCAATGGCCATAGCGACAGCGTTCTGACCCACCACACCACCGCCAATCACAGTTACCCGCGCAGGGCTCACACCCGGCACACCGCCCAGCAGCACACCTCGACCGCCGAGGGATTTTTCCAGGCAGTGGGCACCAGCCTGAATCGACATCCGCCCCGCCACTTCCGACATAGGGGCCAGTAGCGGCAGCCGCCCGTGGCTGTCGGTGACTGTTTCATAGGCAATACAGGTTGCCCCTGACGCTACCAGGTCATCGGTCTGGGCCTGATCCGGCGCAAGGTGCAGGTAGGTAAAGAGGGTCTGGCCGGACTTCAACAAGGCTCGCTCTTCCGCCTGGGGTTCCTTGACCTTGACGACCATGTCGGCTGCCTCGAACACCGCCGTTCCGTTTTCCAGAATCTCGGCCCCGGCCTTCACATAATCATCGTCCGTGAAGCCGATGGCAGCACCAGCATTCGTCTCAACGCAAACACTGTGGCCGTGGCCACACAGCTCATGGACCGCCGCCGGTGTCATTCCCACCCGGTACTCGTGATTCTTGATCTCCTTCGGTACGCCTATCTTCATGCCTGACCCCTTGAATCCGTCGGGTAAACGATGTCTCATCGGGTAAAGTGTAGTAAAAAGGTCTGACACCGGCAGTAGCAATTGAATGCATCGGTTTAATGGGCCTCGGCGTAAAACCCGAAGCAATCCACGCAATCGACCCAAACGGAGCAGGAACCAATGAACAGATACAGGCATGCCCTGGCGGCAGCGCCGCTCTCACTCGCAGTAGCCCTTACCCTGGCAAGTGGACAGGTGACAGCCGACATGCAGACAGAAACCGTGGAGTACACCGTAAACGGCAAAACGTTTACCGGCTACATGGCCTACGACGACGAAGCCGAAGGCAAGCGCCCAGGCGTTCTGGTGGTTCACGAATGGTGGGGGCACAATGAGTTTGCCCGTGAGCAGGCGGAAAAGCTGGCAGCCGCCGGCTACACGGCGTTTGCGCTGGATATGTATGGCTCCGGCAAACTCGCCGAACATCCCGAAGATGCGCAGGCCTTTATGAAGGAGGCGACCAAGGATATTGATCAGGTCAAGGCTCGCTTCATGGCCGCCAAGGAGTTGCTCGCGAAGCACGACAGTGTCGACGGCAGCAGGATTGCCGCCCAGGGTTATTGCTTTGGCGGTGCCGTGGTACTGAACATGGCACGCCTGGGTGTGGATCTGGATGCCGTAGTCAGCTATCACGGCGCGCTGGGCAGCCCCATCAAAGCCGAAGCCGGCAAGGTTCAGCCCAGGATTCACGTCTACACCGGTGGTGCGGACAAGATGGTGCCCTCGGATCAGGTGTCCGGTCTGGTGAAAGAAATGCAGGATGCCGGGGCCGATCTAACGCTGGTCAGTTTTCCCGGTGTCATGCACTCGTTCACCAATCCGGGAGCGGATAAGGTCGCCGAGGAATTCAATATGCCCATCGCCTACGACGAGCAGGCTGCAAAACGTTCCTGGGAGGGCACCCTGCGGCTCTACGAAGACGTTTTCGGCGACTGATCGTTGCCCTTCAGAGGGCACCTTCTATGGTGCCCTTCACTTCTTCCTGAACTTCCCTCACCTCACGTCCGGCGGTGGCTACCGGCGGATGAACAATAATCTCGATCAAACCTGGCGAGAATACCGCGGTTCCCTTGGGGAGTCGGTCATGGGAGCCTCGGATCGTCACCGGTAGAACGGGTAGTTCGCCGTCGCGGGCAATGACGAACCCGCCTTTCTTGAAGGGCAGCAGTTTGCCATCCCAGGATCGGGTGCCTTCGGGAAACATCAGGATGCTGGTGCCTTCGGGCAACTGGGCGACGCCGCGCTTGATACTTTCCAGCGCATCACTGCCTTTTGATCGGTCAATGAAAAGGTTACGCGAGGTCTCCAGCGCCAGGCCAAACAGTGGCACCTTACGCAGCTCTTTCTTGATCACCCAGCGGTATTGCAGCCCCAATGCCAACACCAGGGCCGGGGGATCAAAATAGGACGCATGGTTGCTGAGGATAACGTAGCGCTGGGCCGGGTCGATGTGCTCGCGTCCGCTGACTTCAAGGCGGATTCCGGTGAGTCTAAGCATGCACCAGGCGTATACCTGGGTGCCGTGAAAGGCGGCGTTGCCATTGCGGCCGGCAAGTGCGGCGATAACAATAGGCAGGAACAGGACCAGCGTGAGCAGTGCAGCCCAAAACAGGATCCAGACAGCTTTGAGGGTGTTCAACATAGCAGGCCCTGAGCAAACTAAGGTTGGGCGATCGCCCGACGGCAGGGGATAAAAGATGTCACATTCGGGTGGGAATCACAAAATCCACCCACAAAAAAAGGCAGCCGAGGCTGCCTTTCTGGCGGTGCCCTACTATCCGTTAGATAGCAGTAACGTTTTCCGCCTGAGGACCTTTCTGGCCCTGGGTAACGGTGAACTCAACCTGCTGGCCTTCTGCCAGGGTCTTGAAGCCGCTGCCCTGAATTGCGCTGTAGTGAACGAATACGTCCGGGCCGCCTTCACGAGTGATAAAGCCAAAGCCTTTTGCTTCGTTGAAGAACTTAACAGTGCCGGTAGTAGTAGACATACTTAAACTTCCTGAAATCAATCATTTTATCTTGCCGCCAGGCCATCGTCGTGATGCCTGATCAGCGTTTACGGAAATACAGAATTCGCGGAATCAAAAACAGGACGGTCACTACTAACTGCGGAGGTACGTCTTATTCATGAAAGCTTTACTGAATCTTTCCTACGCAAATAACTCTACTCTTTGTTTTTGGGATTGCCAAGCGTATTTTTAATTTATTCCGTACGTAGTGTTACCCATCATCCCCGGACCAGCCCGAAGGTGTAAATTCCCAGTGCTGTCATGAGGATAGAGCCAACAACATGGGCCAGAATTCCAGCCAGGGCCATGCTCCATTTGCCTTCCTGGATAGCGGAAAGCATTTCCAGGGAGAAGGTGGAGAAGGTGGTCAGGGCGCCGCAAAGGCCGGTAATGGCAAACAGGCGCCACTCCGGTGCCAACGAAGTGCCATGAACGAAATAGCCAATAAGCAGGCCAACAAGCCAGCCGCCGGAGAGGTTGGCGGCGAGGGTGCCGTAGGGAATGGCGTGGTAGCTGCTGTTGAGCCAAAGGCCCAGTGCCCATCTCAGGTTAGCACCGATGACGGCTCCGGCGCTTACGGCCAGGATTGATAGCCACATTCCCAAATTACCTCATGATTTGGTGTCTGCCGGATGTTGCCATCCGGCATCCTCAATCCAAACCCCTATACCCTCTGTCAGGCCGGGTTGTGGTCGATCAGCGTGTCCTTGTTACGGGCAAACTCGTCGAACGGGAAGTCGTCGACGGTCAGCATTTCCAGGACCACGGCTTCGTACTCGCGCATGAACTCGGCCTCTTCCTTGGTGAAGATGTCCGCTTCCAGTGCGGCTTCGAAGCGTTCTTCCGGATGCAGCGCGTCCATCGGCAACTGGCCCTTGGCATACGCCTTGGTGACTTTGCGATACAGCTGTTCGGCCTTGTCGTAATCCTTCAGCAAATAGTTGTACTGAGCAATGGGATTCTCAACCGCACCCTTGCCTTCGCCAGCCGTCGTCCAGGCGCCGGCCAACAGCTTCTCCCGCACGGGGCTGTCGGTGGAGATGGCTTTTGCCAGTTTGCGGGCCAGATCATCACGGGGCTGGTCCCAACGACGGCCGAGGGGCATGGTGATGGCACGCAAGGCCATAGCGACCGGGCGGTTAGGAAGGTTCTGGAGGAATTCTTCCATGGCGGTTTCCGCTCGGTTCAGCAACAGCGCCATGCTGTACTCCATCAGGTCGCGCTCACCGTCAACCGGCTGGGTTTCATGCCAGTTCTTGAGCACCATGGAGGCCAGGTAAAGATTGGCCAGCACATCACCAAGGCGGGCGGAAATCAGCTCACGCATTTTCAGTTCCGACCCCAGCGTGGTCATCGCGGCGTCGGCACACAGGCCGAAGGCGGCGCTAAAGCGGGCCACACCCTGAGCGTATTTGCGTGCATTGTGGTCAAACGGCACGTCGGGTTTGCCGATACCCAGAGCCTGGGTGAACGCACGAGCAGCGTTGCCGAAGATCAGGCCAGCGTGGCCGAAAAAGGCATCGTCGAACGCGTCGATGTCATCGTTGTCTTTGGCCGCCAGTTCCTTCAGTACATAGGGATGACAGCGTATTGCACCCTGACCGAAGATCATCAGGCTGCGGGTCATGATGTTGGCGCCTTCCACAGTGATGGAAACCGCCGCACCACTGAAGCCGATACCCAGGTAGTTGCGGGGGCCAAGGGTGACCGTCTTACCACCATGCACATCCATAGCGTCGGTCAGGACACCGCGCTGGAATTCGGTCAGGTGGTACTTGAGAATCGCCGACGGTACCGCCGGTTTTTCGCCTTTGTCGATCATGTTCGCGGTGTGGTTCACTGCCGACTGGGCGATGTAGGTCTTGGCAGCAATGCGGGCCAGAGGCTCCTGCACGCCTTCCATGTCTGCCACCGGGGTATTGAACTGGCGACGGATGCGGGTGAAGCCGCCAGCGGTGCCCACTGAGTAGGCAGCCGCTCCGGCCGCGCCGGATGGCAAGGTGATGCAGCGTCCGACGGACAGACACTCAACCAGCATGCGCCAGCCCTGCCCGGCCATTTCCTGGCCACCGATGATGTAATCCAGCGGAATGAACACGTCGGTGCCCTTGATGGGGCCGTTCATGAATGGTGTGCCGATGGGACAATGCCGGCGGCCGATTTCCATGCCCTTGGTATTGCGGGGAATCAGCGCACAGGTAATCCCATAGTCCTTGGTGTCACCGAGCAGCCCGTCGGGGTCGAACATGCGGAAGGCGAGACCAACCACAGTCGCAACCGGCGCCAGGGTAATCCAGCGTTTCTCGAAGTTGAGACGCAGGCCCAGCACTTCCTTGCCCTCGAACTCGCCCTTGCAGACCACACCGGTGTCCGGCAGCGAGGTGGCGTCGGAACCGGCGCGGGGGCCAGTCAGGCCGAAGCAGGGAATTTCGCGACCATCCGCCAACCGGGGCAGATAGTGATTCTTCTGTTCGTCGGTGCCGTACTTGACCAGTAGCTCACCAGGGCCGAGGGAGTTGGGCACGCCCACGGTGACCATCAGCATTTCGTTGGCCGCCAGCTTCTGCAACACCGCTGTCTGGGCCTTGGCGGAGAAGTGCAGGCCGCCGTATTCCTCGGGAATGATCATGCCGAAGAATTTCTCTTTCTTGAGGAACTCCCACAAATCCGCCGGCAGATCAGCACATTCAACGGCCAAGTCCCAGGCGTTACACATGGAAATGGCCTGGGTGCACTGGTTGTCCACAAAAGCCTGCTCTTTCTCAGACAGGCCCGTGTTGCGGTTGATCAGCAGGCTGTGCCAGTCCGGGCGCCCGGTAAACAGCTCGCCATCCCAACTGACGGTCCCCGCTTCCAGGGCCACCTTTTCGGTATCGGACACCTTGGGAGCCACTTTCTTGAACATGGCGAATACCCGCGGGGTCAGCCAGCTCCGGCGAAATCCCGGCAGACCTGCAGCGGCGGTAACGGCGGCGCCGATAAACAGTATGAGCGCGAGCAATCCTGACGCCAGGAAAAGCGAAAGCACGCCTGTTACCACCATCACCCCGATAGCGGGTTTGGCACCGGATTCCTTGCGCATCACAACAAGAAGGCCGGTAACAGCAGCAAGAAACAGTATGAAAGTCATCATGGATACTCTCTGTCGTCCGTGGTTTTGAATGTCAAAAACTACATTCTGTTACGTTCAACCTACCTGATCAGATGAATCCTGACCAGCAACTGGTTCACCATCAGGCAGTTACAATCACGCGAATGCCTTCCAGGGACAGGCTGGCCTGCCCCAGTAACGTCTCCGCGGCGTGCAACTGTTTACGGAAGAAATCGATTTCGTCGTCACGAATGGTCGGATTGACCTTCTTCATCGCCTCAAGACGCTGGATTTCCGGGCCGAACACGTCTCTGACCTGGGCCAGGGCCGACGCTCTCAGGGGCTCCAGGTGCGGCTCGGAAAGGCGTTCGGCATGATCGACCATGGTTTCCACCTGCGGGCGAATCTGCGGCACGATGGCCTGAGCGGTGCGCCTGCGGATGTTCGAGCACATGTCGTTGAGCCGGTCATGAGGCAGAGTTGCCGACAAGTCACGCCCGTTCACATCCACCAGCAGCCTCAACGGCGAGACCGGCAGGTACCGGGACAACTGCAGCGATTCAGGCGCCGGGCAATGCACGGTATACAGGGCCTCCAGCAACAGGGTGCCGGGTGGCAGCGCCTTGACCGTCATACTGGCCAAAGCCGCCTTACCCAGCCCGGAACTGGTGACCGATTCCATGATGCCGGTCACCAGCGGATGCTCCCAACTCATGAAGGCCATGTCTTCGCGCTCAAGAGCCTGCTGACGACTCCAGGTAACGGTCAGGCCGTCTTCCGGCAGCTCGGTCACGTGTCCGGCCTGGTATTGCTCGCCCGGCCTCAGCACGTCGGCATGCTCGGAATGATCCTCGACATCAACGCCGAGGATATCGCAGGCCTCGATCATATAGTCACGTACCTGGGCGGATTCTTCCTCGGATTCGATCTGGCTGATCAACGCCTCCGCCACGTCCGGACGGCAGGAGTTAAGCTCGATGAGCGCGTCGCGGCCGTTGCGCAGCAACGTACGCAGGCGCTCGGCCTCGGCCCGCGAAGCATCCACCAGCGCCGGCAGGTCGTCCGTCGCACCATCAATGACGGCCTGCCACTGCACGGCCACATGATCGTGGACAGCGACACCCACAGAGCAACTTTCATTGAACGCGTTCACGCCGTCCTCAAACCAACGGTACTGGACCTCCTGGGCCGTTCCCTGCAGGTAGGGGATATGGATGTCGATGGTGTCGGTCTGGCCAATCCGGTCGAGCCGGCCGATGCGCTGTTCCAGCAAGTCGGGGTTGGCGGGCAGATCGAACAGGATCAGGTGATGGGCGAACTGGAAATTGCGCCCCTCACTGCCGATTTCCGAGCAGATCAGTGCCTGGGCGCCCTGTTCAGTATCAGCGAAGTAAGCTGCGGCGCGATCCCGCTCGATCAGGCTCAGATGTTCATGGAAGGCAGCGCTGCGGATACCGGCACGCAGTTGCAGGTAGTGCTCCAGAGCCATGGCGGTCGAGGCGTGGGCACAGATCACCACCACCTTGGCCGGCTTCAGGCCGGTCAGAGTCTTCTCCAGCCAGGCGACACGGGGATCTTCCGCCAGCCATTGTTCTTCGTCCACGGCCGTTTCGGGCGTTAACCCGGCTACCCCCTGACAAACATCTCCCTGCTGGTAGAGTTCCGGGCAGGGTAACGCAACCGGTAGCGGATGGCGCTCCGGGAACCCCTTGATGGCGGCGCGGGTGTTCCGGAACAGCACGCGACCGGTACCGTGACGGTCCAGCAATGCATCAACCACGGCCTGTGCCGGCTCCTGGGACGCCATCAAACCTTCCAGCTCATCACCCAGCCAGCCCTCGAGGGCTTTCCGATCCGTGTCGGAGACAGCGGTTATGCCTTGCTCTCGGATATGGGAAACCACCCCATTGATCACTTCGTACTGCTTTTCCTCTTCCCGGAAAGTCTCCAGATCGTGAAAGCGTGCCGGGTCCAGTAACCGCAAGCGAGCGAAGTGGCTGGCCACCCCCACCTGCTCCGGGGTTGCGGTCAACAGCAACAAGCCATTGCTGGCTTCTGAAAGCTGCTCAATCAGCCGATATTCAGGGCTCGCCACCTCCGGGCTCCAGGCCAGGTGATGGGCCTCATCCACCACCATCAGGTCCCAACCGGCGGCAATGGCATCCGCCTGGGCCTGTTCGCTGGTCATCAGGAAATCCAGGCTGCACAGTGCAAGCTGTTCACTCTCAAACGGGTTTTCATCGGCATCGGTCAGGTCGTCATCCTCTTCCGACAACCCCTCCAGATCCTCCATGGCCTCATACCGGCTGCGATCAATGATCGAGAATCGCAGGTTGAACCGCCGCAGCATTTCCACCAACCACTGATGCATCAATGAATCCGGCACCACGATAAGCACCCGACGGGCACGACTGGTGTGCAGCTGATAGTGAAGGATCAGGCCGGCCTCAATGGTTTTGCCCAACCCCACTTCGTCCGCCAGCAGAACCCGGGGGGCGTAACGTGTTGCCACTTCGTGGGCAATGTAAATCTGGTGTGGCAAGTGCTGCGTGCGCGCACCGATCAGGCCCTGAGCCGAGGATGCACGTAACCGGTCAAGGTGTTGCGCGGTGGCCATCCGCAGGCGAAACGCACCATTGCGATCAAACTGGCCGGCAAACAGCCGTTGGTGGGGGGCGGAAAAGTCCACGGAACTGCTGAGTTTTACCTCGGAAACATGGATCAGGTTCTCTCCGCCGTCATCGGCGTGGTACATCAGCACACCGCCGATATCCTCCACGGCCCTCACGATGTAACGTTCGCCATCGAAGGTTTCGATAGCCTCGCCAATCTGGTAGATGATCCTCGACAGCGGAGCATTGTCGATGGCGTAGGTGCGCTCCTCATCCGCCGCCGGGAAACCCAGCGTTACACGGCGGCCTGAGATGTCCGTGACAATACCAAGGCCGAGCGCGGTATCGCTGTGGCTGACCCAGCGCTGACCAATTACAAATTCCGATGTATCCAAGAAACCTCCGACAGATTTAAATCACCGTAACTGCTTTATACGTCTGTGTTCGAGGGACCGTTCTCACGCACCCAATAGGCGGTGGCACCACAAACCGCGGCAGGCACCACCACCAGGTTCAGCACCGGCACCATGGCCGCCAATGCCACCGGCAGGCCAAACCCGAGAGCCGACAGGCGAGTGTCACCCAGTAGCCGCCGCAAGGCCGGGAAACTGACCCGATGGTTGTCCGCCGGGTAGTCCACGTACTGCAGCGACATCATCCAGCAATTGAAGACGAACCACAGCACGGCCGCCACCAAATTGACCACCGGGATAACACCGATAATGAAAAGGCCAATGGCCCTGGGCAGGTAGTAGAGGATTTTCTGCACCTCCCGCCAGAGAGAGCGGGGAATATCCCGTATGATCTGGCTCCAGCCATCATCGGTGCTGACCTCCTGACCGGTCAGGTGCTTTTCCGTCAGTTCCGCGAGGTAACCGTAGAAGGGCGAGCCGATGAGGTTCGCCAGGATCACGAACCCGTAAGCCAACATCAACAGGATGACGGCGCCGTAGAGAATCCAGAACAACCAGTCGAGGCTTTGTAGCCACGCCCAATCCGGTAACCAGCTCATGGCTGTGGCAATCATCGCTGCAAAGAGTTCAGCCAGAAAGTAGAACAGCAGGCCGAATAACAGAATATTAATAACCAGGGGGATAACAACGAACAATCTCAGTCCAGGCTGCCGTATCAGCCGGAACCCTTCTCCAAGGTAACCCAGGCCGCGGAAAAAATTACCTTTCAACATACCTCGCAGCACCTCAGCTTCGATGACAGTGACGGGGCGCAAAGCATATCATGTTGCAAACTCCACCACAGCCCGACGGTGACCATGGCATTCCTGAGGCAGCGCATTCTGATTCTGCTCGAGTATCAGCCTTTTTGGCGGGCAATACTGGCTCTTTCGGCCGCCGCCATCATTTACCTTGCAACCACCAGCCAACCCTACCCGATTCCCTCGGCAGCCAGCGACAAAGTCAATCACCTGCTGGCATTCTTGCAGTTGGCGGTGGTTACCCGGCTGGCCTGGCCGGGCTTGGGGAAACTGTGGATTGTCATCGGCCTGCTGGCGTTCGGGCTGGGCATTGAGCTTGTCCAGGCCCAGCTACCCTACCGCACCTTTGCCATTGCCGATATTCTCGCCGACGCTGCAGGCATTGCTATCGGGTTACTACCGTGTCCCGGATTTATAAGGCCACACACGCAAAACGACCGGCCCATCGTTCACGCCAACAGCCGTCAATAAAGCACCACCCACCGGACTTGAGACATCAACCCGGACTTGTGTGAGATATATCCTACAAACTCGTAAGATCTTGCTGCGACATAGCGTAGGTTTCCCCGACAGGAATACCCGCCGATATCTCAATTAACTGATATTAAAGAACTTATAACAAAACCACTACCAGCACAGCTGCTCTGGCGTGCACAGTTCACATGTTTGTAAAACTGCGGTTGGTATAGTGTTTACATCAAGGATGACAGGGAAATGGACGACGCACTGGATGCACCCCGGCAATTGGATGCAGGGAGAAGCAGGGACACAGGGATGGCTCGCTTAAGGGAGACCTCTTCGGATCGCCGGCTCGGACGCCGGCACCAGGGACTGGCAAGGGAAATCGGCAACAAGGTAGTTGCCAACAGCGCAGGGACGCGACACCTGTTCCGAAAAAGGGTAACCGAAAGGTTGCCCTTTTTTTTCGCCCGCTCTCAGGTCATCGAGCTCTGGCCTGCCAGGTACACCCGCACCCGATTAAACTCCTCAAACTCATTCAGGTCTGGCCAGGTGCGGCCTTCGATTACGTCCTGTTGCCGGTAGTGGTCGTCACCCAGATTCCGCAAGCGAGAATCCGCCAGTATCACCAAAGGCGCGGCTCGCCTGAACTCGGACAGCAGCGGGCGATTTTCCGGGTCATACAACACGTCCGCCGCGGTCACAACGTCCACATCGCTCGGCCGCGTTGCCCAATCGGCGCTCAGGGTCACCGACACGCCATTTAACCTGGCGTTCGCCGCTGCCGCATCCAGTGCAGCCTGGTCAATATCACAGGCGATGGCCTCCCTCGCCCCGGCCATTGCGGCAGCAATAGCCACCACCCCGGAACCGGATCCAAAATCCAACACCTTTTTGCCTTTCACCAGATGTGGATGTGCGAGGATATAGGCCGCCAATACCTGTCCACTGGCCCAGCAAAACGACCAGTACGCCGGCTCAGCAACCACCGCCTGCGCCTCTTCATGGCTTAGTGGGCCTTCCAGTACTCCTGGGTCGAACAGGTAGAGAACGATGTCGGGGCAACCCGCCGGGGCTGTAACGGCAACCTGCCCCCGGCTGAGGGTTTTCCCAAGATGCTGATCTAGAATGTCGGGGGTCATGGTTACTCCGGAACACAGGCATGGCAAGGCACGCATTGTAGCGGCAGCGGCGCGGCGGCACACCCGCAGGCGAGCAAAAAACCAGCATGTTCGTTATACTGCTGCCTCATTTCCCGTACGAACCCAAACCTGCCATGCCGTCCAGACCTGATACCAGCGACTATCTCTCCCTGTTCCTGAACGACGTTCCGCTCATGGACGTAAGGGCCCCGATCGAGTTCAGCAAGGGCAGTTTCCCGAATGCTATCAATGCGCCCCTGATGAACGACGAGGAACGCCACAGGGTCGGTATCTGCTACAAGGAAAAAGGTCAGGACAAGGCCATTGAACTGGGCCACCAACTGGTTTCCGGGGATCTCAAGGCGCAACGCATCGAAGCCTGGAAGCGATTTACCGCCACAAACCCGAACGGCTACCTGTTCTGCTTCCGCGGCGGCCTGCGTTCGCGGCTGACCCAGCAGTGGATCAAAGACTCTGGCATCGAGTTTCCGCTCATCCAGGGTGGCTACAAGGCCATGCGCCGCTTCCTGATCGACAGCCTGGAAGCCCTCACGGCATCGTCCGAGTTCGTTATTCTCAGCGGCCGCACCGGCACCGGCAAAACCCGCGTGCTGAATCAATTGCCCAATCCTGTTGACCTTGAAAGGTTGGCAAACCATCGTGGCTCCAGCTTCGGTCGTCAGGTAACGTCCCAACCGTCACAGATTGATTTCGAAAACCGCCTGGCCGTGGCCATGCTCAAGGCCCATCATCACGTCGGCGGGACGGTGTATTTGGAAGATGAAAGCAGACTGGTGGGCCGATGCGCCCTGCCGGAAAGCCTCAGAAACCGAATGGCAGCAGCACCCCTGATGGTGCTGGATCAACCGATCGAGGAGCGAGTACGAATCATCCGCGAAGACTATGTTGACCAGATGACGGCCGACTACGTGGAACGCGACGGCACAGAAGCAGGCTGGCTCAACTTTCGCGACTACCTTCTCAGCGCCCTCGACAGAATCCGGAAACGCCTCGGCGGTGAGCGCCATAGCCGACTACGGCAGATGATGGAGGATGCCCTCGACCGCCAGCACCGAACCGGGGAGACCGGTGCGCACCATGAATGGATCGAGGCACTGTTGCAGGACTACTACGACCCCATGTATGACTACCAGCTCAGCCAGAAGGAAGGCCGCATTATTGTGAAGGGCGGGCCGGAAACCATCATCGGGTGGGCCAGTCGTTGATTTACAACGTACAACGCTCCCACCCAAACTGGACGCGCATGTTGTACGTTTGCCACAAACCTCTGCTATAACAAAACGCAGGCAAATATCAATTGAACAGCCGTTGTCCCTGTCATATTTAAAGTAATAAGCCACTACTACCGAACAAGGAGTCACTGAATGGAAGATCTTCTGGGAACCGACATTAATGCCTCGGAGCTATGGGACCAGGCACTCTCGTTGATCATGACCTACGCCCCAAAGGTCGTCCTGGCCATCATCACGCTGGTACTCGGCCTCTGGCTGATCAATCGTTGCATCGGGGTTCTCGATAAAAAGCTGGGTGCAAAAGACCCGACACTCAACAAATTTCTGTGTGGGCTGATAAGCGCCATCCTCAAGGTGATGCTGCTGATCTCCGTCGCGTCGATGATCGGCATCGCTACGACGTCCTTTATCGCTGTTATTGGTGCTGCTGGCCTTGCCATCGGCCTTGCGCTGCAGGGTAGCCTGGCCAACTTTGCCGGCGGCGTACTGATTCTGATCTTCAAGCCATTCAAAGTCGGTGACACCATCGAAGCTCAGGGCTACCTGGGTGCCGTCGCGGAGATTCAGATTCTTTACACGGTGGTAAATACCTTCGATAACCGCCGCATCGTCATTCCCAACGGCAGCCTGTCCAACGCCACCCTGGTGAACGTCAGCATCTACGACAAGCGCCGCTGTGACATGACTTTCGGTATTCACTACGACGACGACATCGACAAGGCCAAGGCCATTCTGAAGCGCCTGTTCGACGAGGACGAACGTTCACTGAAGGATCCGGAACCCCGTATCTGCGTGGGCAGTCTTGGCGACAACTCCGTTAACCTGATGTTCCGGGCCTGGGTCGCCACCGATGACCTCTGGCCGTACTACTGGGACATGCACGAGAAAGTGAAGAAGGCGTTCGACGCCGAGGGCATTACCATTCCGTTCCCACAGCGGGATGTGCATGTCTACAAATCCGAGTGATTGGTATCTCATTAACACACACTGTTACTCGCATTCTGTACAGCCTCAACTAAGCTGACCAGTAATGGCGGTGCAGTCGCATTAGCGGCGTCACCGCCAGTCACCGGAACCGGTTCAGGAATATCACCGGTTCCAGTACCGCTGTCATTGCTGGTAGGAGGTTGTCACTATGCCGGTACAGCAGTTGAAGGAATACCTTGATCAGGCAGGCGTGGAATACATGTGCCTGTCTCACCCCCCTGCGTTTTCCGCCCAGCAACTCGCCCATCACGTCAAAATCGCCGGCGACCGGGTGGTGAAAACCGTCATTATTGAACTGGATGGCAAAATGGCCATGCTGGTCATGCCCGCTACCTGGCGTATCCGTTGGGACCGACTGACCCACATCCTGGATACCGATTTTGTCGATCTTGCGGACGAACAGGAATTTCAGGACCGCTTCCCCGAGTGCGAAGTGGGCGCCATGCCGCCATTCGGCAACCTGTTTGATATGTCCGTGTATTGCGCAGAGGCTCTGACCCGGCAACCGGAACTCGCCTTTGCCGCTGGCAGCCACACCGAATCCATCCACATGAAAACGTCAGATTTCCTGGAACTCGTGCATCCGATGGTGCTGGAGCAGGGATTTGTAAAACCAGGCGCGCAAAAGCCAGCCTGGCTCAAGGGCCGCGCCCGCAGGGCTGAGTCCCTGACCGGCAGCCCCACCGCCAACCTGGCCGGTTACTGACACCAAAAACCGGCCCAGGCTTGATCCGGACGGCTTGTCTGGATGCGCCCATCGCGTAAACTGGGCGTACCAGACAGGAACCCGTTATGACTCAAGCCTTTGATATTGTGATTGTCGGTGCCGGCATGGTCGGTGCTGCCCTCGCGACCGGACTTGGCCGCAGTGGCTTCCGCGTGGCCCTGGTTGACCGTGGCTCCGCCCCCGAATTCGATCCCTCGCTGCCTCCAGACATCCGCGTGTCAGCCCTCAGCGCCGGCAGTGAGCGCTACCTCAACGATCTTGACGTCTGGCCCAGCATGCTCGCCATGCGTGCCACACCCTACGCCCGCCTGGCGGTATGGGACGAGACCCGCCACCCACTCAGCAACCTGCTGCCCCGCAAGGTCGCCGATGTGGTGTTTGACGCCAGCAATCTGTCCGCCCGACACCTGGGGCATATCGTGGAGAATCGCATTACCCAGCAGGCGTTGTGGAACAGCGCCGCGGCTCTGCACTCGGTTTCCCTGTTTCCCGACAACGCCGTCAGTCACCTCGAAAACGGCAACAACCACGCTGCTGTGACCCTGGAGGACGGCACCGAACTCGAGTGCCAATTGGTGGTGGGCGCCGATGGCGCGGCATCCGGCGTCCGGGAACTGGCGGGCATCGGCGTAACCCGGGACCAGTACCAGCAACAGGCAATGGTCATTTCGGTTCGCTACCAGGGCGCGGTTGAGGACATCACCTGGCAGGGCTTCTACCCGTCCGGCCCACGAGCTTTCCTGCCGCTGCATTCCGCGGGCAATGGCGAAAGCTGGGCCTCTCTGGTTTGGTATGACTCGCCGGAGCAACTAGCGCGCCTGAAATCGCTGGACGACCGTGCGTTGATGGCAGAAATACAGAACGCCTTCCCGCCGGAATTACCTCTGCTGACGCACATTGAAGCCAAAGCCAGCTTCCCGATTGCCCGCCAGCACGCCAAAACCTATGTGAACAATCGTGTCGTGCTGGCGGGCGATGCTGCCCACACAATCAACCCACTGGCAGGCCAGGGCGTCAACCTGGGCTTCCAGGACGCCCTCTGCCTGCAGACCGTCATCCGCGAGGCCAAACGCGCAGGCTGCGACCTGGCCGATCCGGCGTGGCTGGCCAAGTACGAGCAACAACGCCGCCCGGCCAACCGCCGTATGATGATGGCGATGGACGTGTTCTACCACCTGTTCAGCAACCGCACGCCGCCTCTGCATTTGTTGCGCAATCTGGGCCTGGGCGCCGCGAAAGCAATGCCATTTGCCAGAAACCGGGTGGCCAAATACGCTATGGGCATCGACGACGAACTACCCCCGCTGATCCGACAACTGGCGGATCGGCTGCCGGGGATGAAGCAACTGTAAAGCGTTTCACAAGCCTCAACTCATCAACAGGGAATCATCATGGCGGAAACCATTTTCACCAAGATCATGAACCGGGAAATCCCGGCGGACATCGTTTACGAAGACGACATCAGCCTGGCGTTCAAGGACATTAACCCACAGGCACCGGTGCACCTGCTGATTATCCCGAAAAAGGAAATCGCAACGATCAACGATATCGAGGAAGGAGACCGGGAGTTGGTGGGCCACTTGTACTGGGTTGCCGCCAAGCTGGCGAAAGAGATGGGCTTTGCCGACGATGGCTATCGGGCAGTCATGAACTGCGGCGAAAACTCAGGGCAGACGGTGTTCCACATCCACCTGCACCTGCTGGCCGGCAAACCGCTCGGTTGGCCGCCTTATACTGATCGGATGAAGCAAGCCTGACCGCCTTGGCCCCCAGGCTTTATCTGTGAGAATTGCCGAGCAGGACCGGGGTACTGTTCAGAACCGTGGAGCGCCAGGGATGGCGCGACCGAGCCCTACAAGGACGTATTTACGGGCGTGTTCTGAACAGTACCCCGGTCCGGCGGATACTCCCAAACCAGAAGGCTACGAACTCAGCGCCCGACGACCTTCTCAGCCTCTTCCACCGGCGTATGCCGAACATCCTCACCCTTGACCATGAAGATCACATTCTCGGCAATGTTACAGGCGTGATCCCCCACCCGCTCCAAGGCGCGAAGAATCCACATCACCGACATACAGCGGGAAATGTTACGGGTATCTTCCATCATGAACGTCAGCAACGTCCGCGTGGCCGCCTGGTATTCCTCGTCTACCCGCTTGTCTTCCTTCATGATCCGCAGCGCCTGCTCAGAATCGAGACGGGCAAAGGCGTCCAGGGCATCGTGCAACATACTAAGAACATGATTGCCAATGTGGCGCACTTCCACGTACCCACGAGGCGCCTGACCTTCCTCTGACAGCTTGATGGCAAACTTGGCGATTTTCTTGGCCTCGTCACCAACCCGCTCCAGGTCCGCCACCATCTTGATCACCGAAATCACCAACCGCAGATCACGCGCGGTGGGCTGGCGACGGGCGATAATCAGGGTTGCTTCCTCGTCGAGGTCGATTTCCATCTGATCGACTTTCTTGTCCGTGGCACGGACCTCGTCCGCCAGGTGGCCATCATTTTCCACCAGTGAGGTAATCGCACGGTCGACCTGGGACTCCACCAGGCCGCCCATCTCAAGAAACTCGCTCTTCAGGGCCATCAGTTCGTCATTGAACTTGTGCGAAATGTGATCGCCGTAAACATCGTCCTTTTTATCTGGCATGACTGTGTTCTCCAGTGTTCAACAATACCGGCGTTAACCGAAACGGCCGGTGATATAGGATTCGGTGAGTTCGTGCTCGGGCGACGTAAACACCTTGTTGGTTTCGTTTACTTCCACCAGATGCCCCAGGTGGAAATACGCCGTTCGATTCGATACACGGGCTGCCTGTTGCATCGAGTGGGTCACGATTACGATGGTGTAGCTCTCCGACATTTCCGCCATCAGCTCTTCCACCCTCGCGGTTGCAATGGGGTCCAGTGCGGAGCAAGGCTCGTCCATCAGAATAACCTCCGGGCTCACCGCAATAGCGCGCGCAATGCACAGGCGCTGCTGCTGGCCGCCCGACATTCCGGTGGCTGTCGCATCCAGACGGTCCTTGACCTCGCCCCACAGCCCCGCCTTGCGCAGGCTGTTCTCGACGATGTCATCAAGATCGGATTTTCGATTGGCCAGGCCATGAATCCGGGGGCCATAGGCCACATTGTCATAAATGGACTTGGGGAACGGGTTTGGCTTCTGGAAAACCATGCCCACCCGCGCACGCAATTCGACTACGTCGCGGCGACGGTCATAGATGTCCTGATCGTCCAACTGAAGTGACCCCGTCACCTTGCAGATTTCGATGCTGTCATTCATCCGGTTGAGACACCTCAGGAACGTGGACTTGCCGCACCCTGAAGGTCCAATAAAGGCAATGACCTCGTTCTTCGCCACATCCAGGCTGATGTTCTTGATCGCCCGGGTATCACCGTAGGAAACATTGACATCGCGAAGCTTGAATTTGGCATTGTCGGCAAAAGGCTCTCCCACCGTTTTGCCTTCCTCAATGATCGTTTCTTCGGGCTGCTCCCGCACCGGAGCAACCGCCTCAACCTCTTGATGATCGGCTTCTTTGGTAATCGTTGGGTTCATCGTATTCATCGCTTATCTCCTTACCACCGACGCTCAAGGCGCTTGCGAAGCCAAATGGCCAGTGCGTTCATGCTAACCAGGAATGCCAGCAATACCATGATGGCTGCTGACGCACGTTCTATAAAGGCGAGCTCCGGGCTGCCCGCCCACAGGAAGACCTGGACCGGGAGTACCGTCGCCGAATCGAAAAAGCCGTCCGGAACATCAACGATGAACGCCACCATCCCGATCAGCAACAGGGGGGCGGTCTCGCCCAGTGCCTGCGCCATGCCGATAATGGAACCGGTCAGCATTCCCGGCATGGCCAGCGGCAATACATGGTGTAACACCACCTGCATTTTGGAGGCACCAATACCTTCGGCAGCCTCCCGGATTGACGGCGGTACGCTTTTAATGGCCGCCCGGCTGGAAATGATGATGGTTGGCAGGGTCATCAGCGTCAGTACGAGACCGCCCACCACCGGCACCGATCTAGGCATGCCGAACAGGTTGATGAACACCGCCAGGCCCAGCAAACCGAAGATAATCGACGGCACCGCAGCCAGGTTATTGATGTTCACTTCAATGAAATCCGTGAGCCTGTTCTGGGGTGCAAACTCTTCCAGGTAAATGGCAGCCGCAACCCCGATGGGGAACGAGAGCACCAGTGTCACCAGCATGGTCAGCAAGGACCCGACGATCGCCCCAAGAATACCGGCGCGGGACGGATCACGGGAATCGCCGCTGCTGAAGAACACATCGTTGAAGGACGTCTGCACAACCTCATTTTCCACCAGCTGATCCACCCAGCGCTGTTGCCGGTCACTGAGCTTGATGGAATAGGCGTCGTCACCTGCATGCTTCACGTAGACATCCACGTCGGTATGAGCCAGAACAGTCAGTGTTTGAGTGGTTCCAAGCCACTCGGGGTTCTGCTCGAGCATGTCACGTAGCTCATTGGACGCGTAGGGGTTAAGCAGATCACGGACGGCATCCCTGTTCTCTTCCGTTGCACCCGGCACCTGTTTGATCATCGCCTGCACCAATGGCTCCACAAAATCAGCCATCTTTATCTGCTTTTTGTCCGTGGCGTCGTCCAGGTACATCATTTCACCATCGAGCTCGACTTCCATGGTGATCGTGGTTTTGGTGAAGCCGGTGTAGCCTTTACCAATAATGTCGACGAACAGCACCACCAGGGCGGAAAGCGCAATCGCAATCGCCAGTATGCCGTAGGCCCGGAACCGGCGCTCCTTGCGGTAACGCCGTTTGAGTGACTGGCGGACGAGCTCCGCCTGTGAACGTTGATCAGTCATACTGTTCCCGATATTTGCGAACGATTTTCAGGGCCACCACATTCAGCAACAGGGTAGCGAGGAAGAGCATCGCGCCGAGGGCGAAGGCCGCCAGGGTCTTGGCGCTGTCGAATTCCTGGTCGCCGGTCAGCAGGGTGACAATCTGTACGGTAACCGTGGTGACGGTTTCCAGTGGATTGGCCGTCAGATTCGCCGCGAGGCCCGCGGCCATGACTACGATCATGGTTTCACCAATGGCCCGGGAGACCGCCAGCAGCACCCCGCCCATAATGCCCGGCAGTGCCGCCGGGAAAATCACCTTCTTCATGGTTTCCGACTGGGTAGCGCCCAGAGCCAGGGAGCCGTCACGCAGGGTTTGCGGTACCGCGTTGATGACGTCGTCCGACAGTGAAGACACAAACGGAATGATCATGATGCCCATGACCCCGCCAGCGGCGAGCGCACTCTGGGACGACGCATCGATACCCAGAGAGGCCGCGAAGTTACTGATGAACGGCGCGACGGTAAGTGCTGCAAAGAAGCCGTAGACCACCGTCGGGATACCCGCCAGCATCTCAAGCAACGGCTTGACCACACCGCGCACTTTCTTGTTGGCGTACTCCGAGAGGTAAATTGCCGACAGCAATCCCACCGGCACCGCAACCAGCATCGCAATCGCCGAAATCAGCAGCGTGCCGGTGAACAGCGGGATCATGCCAAAGGCGCCCTGGGCTGCCACCTGATCTGCTCGTAATGCGGTTTGCGGGCTCCACTGGGAGCCGAAGATAAACTCGGTGAACGGAATCTTCTGAAAGAACCGGAAGGTTTCAAACGCCACGGAGAAAATGATTCCGATGGTGGTCAGAATCGCCAGCGCGGCACAGGCGAAAAACAGCCACTTCAGGATCGACTCCACTTGTGTCCGGGCGTTCAGTGCCGGGCGAACCCGGAGCCAGCCCAAAAATCCCGCCAGCACAGAGACGGACACCACCAGGGTGGTCATGAACATCCGGCTCTGTTCCCTCAGCGCCTTCAGTCGCTCTGCAGCTTCAACAATGGGTGCTTCCGCAAACCCCGGAGGCAGGCTACCACTGGCCACGTTGCTGATCTTGCTCAACAGAAGACTCGCCTCGCCCTCGGACGCCGGCAACATTTCCTGTGGCAGGGAGCCAATAACCAGGGTCTGGATAACTTTTCCCTGGAACGCTGCCCAGAGCCCAAGCACCAGCAGCGCGGGAATGCCGCACCACAAAGCCGCTCGTGCCCCGTAATAAAAGGGCAGGGACTTGAGATGACGAATGCCCCCCATCGGCATCGCCAGTGACCGCGATCGGGCATAGCCCAAGCCGTAGGCAACCATCGACAGCACGATGGTCAGTAAAAGCAGATTGGCCGGTTGCATGAAAATTCCCGTAACAAGCTAAAAAGGACCACAAGTGTAATCATTCGGAAAACAGGACGCACATGCCGCTTTCCAGACGTGCAAAAGGGCGCGAGCCTTTCAAAGACCCGCACCCTTGTCAGTCAACACCTTGTCGACTGGCTTACATCAGTTCTTCCTTGGCCAGGTTAGGCATGTCAGATGCCTTGTCCTGCAGCTTCATCAGCGCGTCGCGCGGAGGAACGATCAGGCCAACGTCCTTCAGGTAGCCATTCTTGCCCATGGCGCTCGGGCTCGCAAAGAACTCGGCGTATTCCGCGATACCCGGAACCACACCAACGTGGGCTTTCTTGACGTAGAAGAACAGTGAACGGGCAACCGGGTATTCGTCTGCCGCAATGGCTTCAGCCGTCGGTACCTTGCCGTTCAGCGTTGCAGCCTGCAGACGGTCAGCGTTCTCTTCCAGGAAGCTGTAACCGAACACACCGTAAAGGCCTTTGTCGTCGATCAACTTCTGAACGATCAGGTTATCGTTCTCGCCGGCTTCGATGAACGCGCCATCTTCACGAACGCTCTGACACACGCCTTCCATGTCGTCTTCGCTCATGTCGGCAACCGCTGGCAGATCTTCACAGCCTCCCTGCAGGGCCAGCTCGTTGAAAGAATCACGGGTACCGGAGGTGGGAGGCGGTCCCATCACACGAATGGCAACGTTTGGCAGGCTGGAGTCAATGTCGCTCCACTTTTCGTAGGGGTTATCAACCAGCTTGGTCTCATCGTCCGGTGAAGGAACCTGCTTGCCCAGGGCCAGGAAAAGCTGCTCAAGGGTGATGTCCAGGTTATCGGCTTTCTGCGAGCTGGCAATCACGATGCCGTCAGAACCGATGCGGAATTCGGTGATGTCTTTTACACCGTTTTTCTGGCAAAGATCGTACTCAGACGTCTTCATGCGACGTGACGCATTGGTGATGTCCGGATGCTGGGTGCCGATACCGGCGCAGAACAACTTCAGGCCGCCACCAGAACCGGTTGACTCAAGCTTCGGAGTCGGGAAGTCAGTTGAAGAACCAAAGCGCTCAGCCACAACCGTCGCGAACGGATAAACAGTAGAGGAACCGACGATGCTGATGGTGTCGCGCGCCATGGCAGGAGTCGACACGGCGGCAATGCTACCGGCCAGTGCCACAGTTGAAAGGGCTGTTCTAAGTTTGATCACGTTGAGTCTCCATTTGTCACGTTGACTTTATTTACGGGTTTGCTTCACCGATGTGTGAACAATAAAGGCACTCTATGACAACTTTGTTACAGCCATTGAAATATAGAACAGGACGTTCAATTTTTCTTGCAGACGCGGCGCAGGCCGCTAACATGCGGGGTACTAAAACAATTCCGAACTGATAAGGTTGAATCCATGACGGCGCTTGATGACGACAAACCCACGCCCCGGGGCGAACTGGTAATCCAGGTAATCCCTCTTCCCTCAGACACCAACCCCAACGGCGATGTGTTCGCCGGCTGGCTGGTTAAACAGATGGATATTGCTGCGGCAACGCTCGCGGGGCGAATTTCACAGGGCCGCAACGCCACTGTGGCCATGGACAGGATGGAGTTTCTTTCGCCGTTGCGGGTGGGATCCCAGGTTGGCTGTTACGGTGAGTTGGTGGAAGTGGGGCGCAGCTCCATGAAAATCAACATTGAAGTCTGGACCCTGGACCGCACCGCCAAGGCCCCGCGCAAGGTAACCGAAGGTCTCTTCATTTATGTGGCCATCGACGAGCATGGCCGCATCCGGGAAGTTCCCGACCAGGCCACCTGATCAGGTGGCAGGAACTGGCCGCTTCTCCGGTAAGAACATCGAGAGTATCGCCGCTGCTGCCACCAGACCCGCGGATATCCACAAACAGGCTTGCAGCCCGTAGGCCTGATAAACCCAGCCGGACAGGATCGTTCCCAGCAAGCGGCCGGCGGCATTCGACATATAATAGAAACCCACATCCAGCGAGACACCATCCCCTCGCGCATAGCTGACAATCAGGTAACTGTGCAGCGACGAGTTGATGGCAAACAGTACCCCGAATAGCAGCAGGCCGCCGATCACCACGAACTGGGGCGACCAGCCCACCATAAGACCAACCGCAATACCGGCTGGAATTAACGCTAATGCCGCCGCCCAAATCATGGCGGGCTGCCGGCCTTCCATATTCCCGGTAATACGCGGCGCAAGGGTCTGGATAAAGCCGTAGCCAATCACCCAGGTGGCCATGAAGCCACCCACTTTCCAGAAATCCCAGCCAAACACGGTGTGCAGATAAACCGGCAGAGCCACTACAAACCACACATCCCGGGCGCCAAACAGAAACATTCGAGCAGCAGACAGCACGTTGATGGCCCGGCTCTTGGACAGAATTTCGCGAAACTTCGGCTTTGCCTTGCTCTTGCCCAGATCCTGTCCCAGCAGAAACAGGCTGGCCAGCCAGACCAGTCCCAGAACCACCGCCATGATAACGACCGCGCCCTGGAACCCAGCAGCCATCAGCAACACACCGCCGAGGAAAAAGCCCACGCCCTTCAGAGTGTTCTTCGATCCGGTAAGGATGGCCACCCATTTGTACAGAGTGCCCTGCTGCTCATCTGGCACCAGAAGCTTAATGCCGCTCTTGGCGGACATCTTATTCAGGTCTTTGGCGATACCGGAGATGGCCTGAGCCGCCATCACCCAAGGCACCGTCAGCATGGCCGCCGGCACCGCCAGCATGGCAAGAGCGGCAATCTGAAGGAACAGCCCGATATTCATGGTGCGGTTCAGCCCCATGCGAGCGCCCAAATAGCCACCCACCAGGTTGGTCACCACCCCGAAGAACTCATAGAAAATGAACAGCAGGGCAATTTCCAGCGGTGAATAGCCGAGCTGATGGAAATGCAACACCACCAGCATCCGCAAGGCCCCGTCCGTCAGGGTGAAGGCCCAGTAATTACCGGTGATGACCAGGTACTGTCGGATGGCAGCAGTCATATCAGACGGAACCTACCCGGCGCGCCAGTTCTGCGGTGCGGTTGGCGTAGCCCCATTCGTTGTCGTACCAGGCGTAGATTTTCACCTGGGTACCATTCACCACCATGGTGGAGAGGGCATCAATAATGGAGGAACGAGGGTCGGTTTGGTAATCGATGGACACCAGCGGGCGCTCTTCGTAGCCCAGAATGTTTTTCAGATCGCCCTCAGCAGCCTCTTTTAACAACTGATTTACGGTATCGCGATCCGTGGGTGTTTCCACCTCGAATACGCAGTCGGTCAGCGAGGCATTCGTCAATGGCACCCGCACGGCATGGCCATCCAGACGGCCCTTCAGCTCCGGAAAAATTTCGATAATCGCGGTGGCGGAACCGGTGCTGGTCGGAATCAGTGAACTGCCGCAGGCGCGGGCCCGCCGCAGGTCCTTATGGGGCGCATCGATGATGGTTTGAGTGTTGGTCAGGCTATGGATCGTCGTGATGGAACCATGCTTGATACCCAGCTTCTCGTGGATGACCTTCACCACCGGCGCCAGGCAGTTGGTGGTGCAGGAAGCAGCAGTGACAATGCGGTCATTGGCCGGATCAAAAATGCCGTCGTTCACGCCCACCACAATGTTTTTGGCCCCAGCCTCTTTCACAGGAGCGGTCACCACCACGCGCTTGACGCCCTGATCGAGATACGCCTGGAGCACGTCCACCTTTTTCATTTTGCCGCTGGCTTCAATCACCAGATCGCAGCCGGACCAGTCGGTCTCCCCAATGGTTTTATTGCGGGTGACGCGAACCGATTTACCCTCGATAACGATACTGTCGCCGTCCACACCCACTTCGTGGTCCCAGCGGCCATGAATACTGTCGAAGTTCAGCAGATGTGCCAGCGTCTCGGCATCGGCGCCCGGATCGTTGATCGCTACGAATTCCATCTCCGGCCACTGCCACGCTGCCCGCAGGGCCAGGCGACCGATTCGACCGAATCCATTTATTCCGACTTTGATCTTGCTCATGATGTGCTCCAGAAAGCGTTATCCATTAAATACACCGCACAACCGGCCTGTCTGGCATGACAGAAAGGCGCTCAAGTTCCTCAGTGATCAGGGCGGGATTGCTATCGGCAGTTTCATCCAGAACCCGCGACAGCCACTGGGGCATCCGGGGATTCAGGGAATAGTACATCCATTGCCCCTGACGCTCTGCATCCAGTAGGCCCGCCTCCCGCAGGGTGGCCAGGTGCCGGCTGGCCTTGGGCTGGGAAATATCAAGGGCGGCGGTGAGTTCACACACACACAGTTTCGTTTCCTGCCGAACCAGCATCAGCGCAGCCAGGCGAAGCTCGTCACCCAACGCTTTGAATACCTTCACCGGGTCAAAGTTCACCGGCTTCATACCGGTTTCTTTCCTGTGCACCAGAGTAAACAGGCCAATGCGCTCGCGGATTTCCTTGAGGGTCAGTGCGAAGGTGGCATGGCGCCCGCTTGGCACCGGGTCCGGGAAGTCCCAGGCGATTTGCTGGGCGGGCTGACAGACGTTGCCACACTCGTTGGCAGCTTTTTCACAAAGGGTAATCACATAATCCCAATGCTCACTTTCAACGCCTGCCAGCGATTTACTCTGCAAACCATCGACGGAAAAGCCCGACTCTGAGAGCACCTGCAACGCCATTGGGTGGGGTTTGTCAGGCTCGGTTCCGGCACTCGCCACTTCAAACTGGTCACCGGCCAGTTCCCTTAGCAAGGCTTCCGCCATCAATGACCGGGCACTATTGGCGGTACAGACGAACAAAACGCGGCGCTTCATATGCAAATTCCCATATATTCGTTTTCATGCATATCTATTTTATTGCATAATATCCGGAAGATTTTAACGAGTAAAGGACCCTTTCATTACAATGAGCACCCGTGACCTCCCCAATATCGACCCTGACCAGTTCCGCAAACCAACTGAGGAACAGGTTTTTGCAACTCCGCCTTCTTCACATCGTCCAAGGATACTGTTGCTGTACGGCTCACTGCGGGAGCGGTCATTCAGCCGGTTAGCTGTTGAGGAAGCTGCCCGGCTGCTGGAGGCCATGGGTTCGGAAACCCGCGTATTCGACCCCCGCGGTCTACCCCTTGCCGATGCTGAAGACGCCTCGCACCCAAAAGTTCAGGAATTGCGGGAACTGGCCCAGTGGTCGGAAGGCATGGTGTGGTGCTCGCCGGAACGCCACGGCGCTATGACTGGCATTATGAAAACCCAGATCGACTGGATTCCCCTATCCATCGGCGGCGTACGCCCTACCCAGGGCAAGACCCTGGCGGTGATGCAGGTGTGTGGTGGTTCCCAGTCGTTCAATGCGGTGAATCAGTTGCGCGTGTTGGGGCGCTGGATGCGGATGGTGACAATTCCCAACCAGTCGTCGGTACCCAAGGCGTACCTGGAGTTCGATGCTCATGACCGGATGAAACCGTCCCCGTTTTACAACCGCATCGTGGATGTCATGGAAGAGCTGGTGAAATTCACCCTGCTGATACGGGACCGCAGCGACTACCTGACGGACCGCTATTCCGAACGGGTGGAAAGCGCCGCTGAAGTCTCAAAACGCGTCAATCAACGGTCCATGTAAGAGAGAAGTCATGAGTAGCAACGCAGAAACCACAACCGAAGACTCCGGCGGAGGCATGGATCTGTTCGGGAAGTACCTGTCGGTCTGGGTGGCGCTGGCGATCATCGCTGGCGTGACCCTTGGGCAACTGGCACCTACGGTTCCCGAAACCCTGTCCCGATTCGAATACGCTCAGGTGTCGATCCCTATTGCCATTCTGATCTGGGCCATGATCTTCCCAATGATGGCCCAGATCGATTTCAGCGCAGTGGTGGGCGTGCGCAAGGAGCCAAAAGGCCTGGCCATCACCACCATCGTGAACTGGCTGATCAAGCCCTTCACCATGTTCGCCATCGCCTGGTCTTTCCTGATGGTGGTGTTTGAGCCACTGATTGCGCCAGAGCTGGCCAGCGAATATCTCGCCGGCGCCATCCTGCTGGGGGCGGCGCCCTGCACCGCCATGGTGTTTGTATGGAGTTATCTCACCAAAGGCGATGCCGCCTATACCCTGGTGCAGGTGTCCCTGAACGACATCATCATGCTCTTCGCCTTCGCGCCCGTTGTGGTGTTCCTGCTGGGCATTTCCGACATTCAGGTACCCTGGAACACGGTTATCCTCTCCGTGGTGCTGTACATTGTCATTCCCCTGACCGCCGGCTACCTTACTCGCCGCGCCCTGATCGCAAAGCGCGGGCAAGGCTGGTACGACGAGGTGTTCATGAAACGCCTGGGGCCGGTCACCCCGGCAGCGCTGATCGTTACCCTGGTACTGCTGTTTGCGTTCCAGGGCGAAGTTATCCTGAACAACCCGCTGCATATCGTGCTGATTGCCGTGCCGCTGATTGTGCAGACTTTCCTGATTTTCTTCCTGGCCTACGGCTGGGCCCGCTTATGGAAGGTCCGTCACTGCATCGCTGCGCCCGGGGCCATGATTGGTGCCAGTAATTTCTTTGAGCTGGCAGTCGCGGCGGCCATTGCGCTGTTCGGCCTGCAATCGGGCGCGGCACTAGCGACTGTGGTTGGCGTTCTGGTTGAGGTTCCGTTGATGCTAGTTCTCGTTCGAATTGCCAATCAAACCCGGGGGCGGTTTCCGGCCTAGTTTTGGGCCGCTCAATAGGTCCACTTTTAAACAAAAGCGAACATTTGAGTCAGGGCTTCCCTCCAGAGGCTCCAAGCTAAGAAAAAGCGATGTCATCGAGCATCATTGACGGAGCCATTGCAGACGGTCAATGATTTTATGGCGAAGGTGGCCATGCTCGACTAAGCTTTTGTTTTATCAATCTTTGTGCAGCGCGATTGATGGTCCAAAGTCGGGAATAATGACGCTGTCCAGTTTCTGCAATGATAAAGCGCGCGGCCTAACTGCTATTGAGCTATCAAAGAAAGGATATCGTGAGTATTCAACAGAAAGACATTTTTATTTGTCATGCTAGTGAAGACAAGCCCGATGTTGTCCGACCTCTCTACGAGAAGCTGGAGTCAGAAGGCTTTAACATATGGTATGACGAAGCAGAAATTAAATGGGGTGATAGCATCACTGAGCGTGTGAATTGGGGCCTAATTCACTCAAAATACGTTGTGGTTGTTTTAAGTGAGAGCTTTCTGGAAAAACGGTGGCCTAACAGAGAGTTCAACTCTGTTGTTAATACGGAATCATCAAGTGGCGTTGTCAAAGTGCTGCCGTTGGTCGTTGGTGATGGTGTTATAGAGAGAAAAATAATAGAGGCTTATCCACTAATTAACGATAAGAGATATTTGAAGTGGTCAAACAATCAAACTGAAATCGTAGAAGAGCTATACAAAATATTTCCAGAAAAAAGTAAAAGAAACTTTGAAACAGATGCTAAAAAAATCAATCAAAAAAATTTTAGCGATCAAGATGTACTTTGCCGCTCTAACGTAAGCGTTAACGTACAAAAAGTAAGCTGCTTGTCTGGAAACGATGAAGGACTATTCATTACTCCTAATGCTGTGAATGGAATTCCTTTTTCTTCCGTTCTAAATTCCCTTATAGAGAATGATAAAGGGGAAACTCTGCTAGTAAAATACCTAGACAAAGCAGTGTGGAAGAAAATAGGAATGCCAAATGATAGTGGTCAAAAGTTATTCATCGAAATACCTTATTTATATCACAAGACGCTCTTTGTTCCGCAATTTCTCACGGCGCTGACTAGAGATGTCGAAATATCACCCGGTAATTTAGTTATTTTACTTCCTGAAACAGTTATCACATATAATCATGAAGGTATTTATCGTACGGCTGCTTCCCTTCGAGATTTAGGGTTTAGTATAGGTGTTTCTCAATTTGGCACTGGCTATAGTAGCCTTTCATATATACAGCGTTTAAATTTTAGCTATTTGTTCATAGATAGGTCTTTTTCGAAAGGTGCAGGTTATGAAAGCGACGAATATACAATCTTGCGTGCAATATGCAGTCTTACCGATAGTCTAAATATAGTTTCGGGTATTGATTGTGCAGAGCATAAAACTGAAATTGATCTATTAAAAAGCGTTGGCTGTCAACTAATGGCATCGCCAGTTGATAGCTAATAAGTGACTGTTGTCGGCCTTGGATTCCCCTCGCCTAAATAGACACGTTCGGATAACTAAGGATTGAGAGCTTGACCGATACTATCTAATAAACATCTAAAAAGGCGGTGAACCGTGTGCCTAAACCGTAATGCTTTTGCTTCTATTCAGTATTGCCTGGGCGAAGGCTTACTCGGACATTGACCATAATCCGAAAGTGCGCTTTGCGACCAGGTCCAGCTAAACAAAAGTGGACCTTTTTCTGGGCCGCGTGAGCCCATTACCCTCCTCCGAAATTTCACTAGAAAACCCAACACCATGGGAATACGGCGAAATCCAAACGGGAAGAAAGATCAAATCAGTGGTGCAACTAGAACACGGATGTTTACACTATGAGGCGGGGTGAGCTGAACTATCTCAACTCTGAATATATTCAAATATAGCTCCTAGGAAATCGGTGAACGACATGGACCTCACTAGGCAAATTCTTCTAGCGTTAGTGATTCTCGTCGCCACGACGCACGTAATTGCGGCTGAGTGCTCCGCTGATGAAGCTCAACAACTCCGCGAAGCATGCCAACAAAGCTTACAGGACATCAGAGGCACTCGACAAAATGGTAGCCAAGCTGAAGAACGAGGTTGGGAGGCAAGTAAAAAAGGGATCGTTGAAGGCGGCTCATGTGCCGCTAGAGGAAGTCGGCTGATCACTTCGTGCTCTTCAGGCTTGTTGTCGTGTTTTGTCCAGATTGCCAGGATTCAGGGCACCATCGAAAAATGCAAGATCGCAGTTGATTATATCGACACCGCAATAAACCACTTTCGACAGGCGTCATTCTACTTTGGAACTGCAAGCATCGCCTTTAGCGATCAAGGCGGTGAATCCTTATTGCGCAGACTTTCAGGGTGCAGTAACCCGACGTGCCATGAGGTTCTGAGGCTGACTGATCTGTCACGTCAGGACCAGGAGCGTGTTCAGCGGAACATTGAGCGTCTGGTCAGGTACAAAAGCCAACTCGAAGAAGCTAAGTCACGAATCGAGGCATGCGAAAACAAAGGTAGCAGTTGCGATCCAGAGTTTCCTCACATTATAGATATCGAAGACTTAGAACCACCAATGAGAGATCTAGATCCCCCAGAAGCACCGTTGCATCTTGACATATCGACTCGTGAAATCCATCGAACTCCATGAGCGCACCGTTAGTGTTCCTATGGGCTCCTTTCCAGGCGGCGGCTTAATCGACAGGTAAAGCGAACACTGTGATCTTTGCAGCACTATCGAGGCCACCCTAAGTAACCCATCTCAGCCCGTTAAAAAGGTTCGCTCCAATGAGGCTGCAATTTTATGGCTTCACGACCAGTTCTTATGCATCAAAAGAGACTGCCTCTGGCCAATTATCGAATGTCTGCTTTTGGACCAAGCCGAGCTTCCCAAGCTCCAAACAAAAGCGAACATTCGAGCCAGGGCTCTTCTCCGGAGCCTAGAAGCTAATCTGATCCATTTCATCCAGTATGATTGGCGGAGCATATTGCAAACGCCGAATGATTGCATGGCGAAGATGGTCACGCTCGGCTAAGCTATTGTTTTATCATTCGTGCTCAGCGCGATTGATGGTTCAAAGTCAGTGATAATGACGTAGTCAAAATTCTGCAATGATAAAGTACTTGGCCTAGTCGCTGTTACGCACATACTTGTATCGGGTCGATATGGGAATAGTAAAAAAGAAAAGAAGGACAAAAGCGCTGCGGGAAATTCTAGCGCTCGCTATTGGAAGAAGTCGTCGTGTTCCGATTTTCGACAATATTCAGCGAACTGATAGCTCCCCGAAAAAAAATCTTGAAACTGATTTTGCTTTTTACAATCGATCCTCTCGGCCTGCAATGGAACAAGTCAGAGGCTTATTGGAATGTTTCGCTTCAAGATATCCTGCTAAAGAACTGAATGACTTGGCTAGTCGACTGCGGTCAGGTGACGATGTTCACTTTAGATCAGCATCATTTGAGCTTTTTTTGCATGAAGCACTAATAAGTCAGGGCTTTGAGCTTACTCCCCACCCTAAACTACCGAATGGTAGCTCTTTTAGACCTGATTTTTTGGTGAAAGACAAAACAGGTCGCGAATTTTACTTAGAGGCCAGATTGGCATCAGAGAATAATGAGCTGGATAGAGGTGGTGAAGCCCGTAGAGGAGCTGTCCTAGACACGTTATCAGCTTGTCCTCATCAAAATTTCATGATCGTAATTACTGACGATGGGAGTCCTAAAAGTCCACCTAGTGGAAAGAAGCTAGTAAAGGCAATTCACAACTGGCTCGATAGGCTTGATCCGGATGTAGTCGCGCAAGAAATTTCAGAGAGCGGATTCGATTCGCTAGAGCCCTTTACTTGGAGTCATGATGGGTGGGACCTACAAGTTCGGCCCAATCCAATCTCTCCTGAGCGTCGGGGCATGAGCGGTAATTTGGTTGGCTGTAGTGGAATTGGGGGAGGTTGGGTTGATGCGTGGAGTCCAATTAGAGATGCCGTGAGGGCCAAAGGAAGCAAATACGGTCAGCTAGAAAAGCCATTGGTCGTTGCAATCAATCTGGATTCTTTTGACTTGGACCGTATCGACGAGCTCCAGGCTCTTTTTGGACAAGAGCAATACATAGTCAAACCCGGATCAAAAGCAGAGCCTGAGATGAGGAGAGCGCCCAACGGTGTCTGGCTGGGTAAAAGTGGTCCCATCTACACGCGTGTAAGCGCGGTTTGGATATTCAATGACTTACATGCCTCTGCTTTGGCAAACAGGAGCAGTACATTGTATTTCAATCCATGGGCAGTTCATTGCGCACCTGCTTCTTTGAAATGCTTCCCTCATGCCTGCGTCGAGGAAGACCAAATTAAATGGTACGAGGGGCTCTCCATGAGGGAAGCCTTTCAGCTAAATGAAGGCTGGCCAGCCGATGCGTAACAAGTCGCTGGTTAGGACGCAAACTACGCTGCGCTTCGTCTGCGCTGCACAGTTCCAACGTTACACCGTATGAAGGATGAGTCTTACGGCATGAATGATCACTTTCGCCCAACGGGCAGGGAAATTATCTCAGACCAAGCTATCGCCCATGACCTTAAAGGCGTAAACCTGAAAAATAAACAATTTGAACGTTTGGTTGCCAAGAAGAAACGCTTCACAGATTGTGATTTTAGCTACTCGCAGTTTGACTCAGCATACTTGCATAAGTGTATTTTTGATTCTTGCAAATTTGTTGGGTGCAAGTTCACTAATTCAAACCTAAGAGGTAGCAAATTTGAGGGCTGCGTGTTTGATTACGCAGAGTTTTCCCAAACGCAAGTAGAGCCCGAGATTCTTGATACAGGATGCCCCGGACAGGAAAACCTTCAGCAGAAATTTGCCAGAATGCTTAGGGTGAATTTTCATCAAATTGGAAATTCAGTTGCTGCAAACAAGGCAATTAGAATTGAGCTCGAGGCCGGCCGTGTTCATTTGTATAAAGCTTGGCGGTCTCGTGAGGCCTATTACCGAAAGCATTATCCAGGTGTAACGCGAATTAAGGCTTTCTTAGAATGGTTTGATTTTGTATTGCTTGATGCGTTTTGGGGGAATGGTGAAAGCTTCATAAAGCTGCTTAGAACATTGCTTTTGGTAATATTAGCTATTGCACTAGGCGAGGTTTATTTCTTAAAGGATCCAGCCTCACTGAACAGTTACGTTGAGGCAGTAAAAAATGCTCCGCAAGTATTCCTTGGCGTCGCTAGGCCAGATGGGTTTTCAGGCCTGCTATTAGCAGGTATCGCGGCTTTGAGGTATGTAATGCTTGCCTGCTTGGTGTCGATTCTAGTTAAACGTTTTAGTCGTCGATAATGCATATCTACGCTTTTGGCTCAATCTGTCGCGGTGATATTTCTGTTGACTCAGATGTCGACCTGCTGGCGCTTGTGGAAGGCCGGGATTCTCGCCTTGATCCTGAGAAGTTTTCGATTTATTCGTATGCGAGAATGCTTGAACTCTGGGAAGCGGGTAATGCATTCGCCTGGCATCTGTCTCTTGAGAGCCGCCTGATTTACGCCGCTGACGGGACTGACTTTCTTAGAAGCTTGGGGTCGCCGTCTAGATACTCGGGAGCGGTAGCCGATTGCTTGAAATTTCGAGATGTATTTGAGTCCTCATTCCAGTCTGTCCAGAAAGGCACGCCGAGTCTCGTGTTTGAACTTTCAACGATTTTTCTAGCTTTGCGAAATATCGCAACCTGTTATTCGCTTTCGAGGACGGACAGCCCAACCTTCGGAAGGGATTCGGCGAGAAGGCTTGGCCCAAGAAGTCTGGATATTGATGAGAATGTTTACTCTTTGCTAATGCAGGCCCGACTGCTTTCCACGAGAGGTGCCGGGGACAGTATTGGTGATATCGATCTGGCGATTCTATTGCCGGAGTTGAAGCGCTGCCGATCTTGGATCGAAGAACTATGCCATGAGGTAAATTTAAATGGATGAGTTTGTTAGCCGAATGGCGACTCAAAGACATGTTCTGGACATGGTCAACTCAAGACTGGATCTTGATGAAAAGCTCTTCGGACTGTCCTCCAGTGCGATTGACCGTTGGGCGGTGAATAACCGACTTGGGCCATCTTCTAGCGTGGTTAACTTACTGAAGAATATCTCATCGGAGCTTTTTTTTATGGCTACTCGTAGCCAAGAGCCAGTGAGTAGTGAATACGAGCTGAGAAGGGATAAAATTATTGCAGCCGTTGCCGCACTTGCGGATGCGGTATAACCAGTGGCTGTTGTCGGACGCACCTACGTTGCGCTTCGGTAAGCCGCAATTCCAGCCGTCATCGCATCATCTGAATGTTCGCTTTGCGACCAAAAATGGCTCGAGCGCTTTTCTGAAAAGGCCGCCCCATGCCTGGGCCAACTCCCGAACTATCAGCTTTGTCAAACAACGCCGACTCCCGATCTCAGCAGGCCTCCAACGGCGCATAGGCCAAAACCAACCACTTGGCCCCCTCATCAAAGTTCACCTGCACCCGGGTATGGTGACCAGAACCCTCGGAGTTCATCACGATACCTTCACCAAACTTGGGATGGCGTACCCGCTGGCCCAGGCTGAAACCCGTGCCAACGTCAGGTTCCTGGCTGAACAGGCCCTCATTGGGCCGGGCCATCATGGCCGGGCGGCTGACCGTATTCCGCAGCCGCACTTCCTGGATGCAGTCACCGGGAATCTCACGAACAAACCGCGACAACGCGTGGAATTTTTCCTGGCCGTACAAGCGGCGGGACTCCGCGTAAGTGAGCACCAGCTTTTGCATGGCCCGGGTAATGCCCACATAGGCCAGGCGCCGCTCTTCTTCCATCCGCCCCGGTTCTTCCAACGACATACTGTGGGGAAACAGGCCTTCCTCCACACCGGCCAGGAATACCAGCGGAAACTCCAGGCCCTTGGCGGAATGAAGGGTCATAAGCTGCACGCAGTCCTCATTCGCTTCCGCCTGAGCCTCGCCGGCGTCCAGCGCTGCCTGGGCGATGAATTCCGACAGCGGATCAACGCCCTCTTCCACCTCATAATCCGACAGGGCATTCACCAGTTCTTCCAGGTTCTCCACCCGCGCCTGCCCCTTCTCACCCTTTTCGCTGGCGTGGTAATCCTTGAGACCACTTAGCTCCAGGGTTGTCTTCATCAGACCATGCAATGATGCATCGTCCACCATCTCCGTCAGGCGTTCGATGATGCCCATGAAGGATTGCAGACCGGTTTTGGCGCGGCCCTTGACCTGGCCGGCTTCCAGCAAACGCTCGGCAGACTCCCACAAGGAGACACTGCGTTCAGTGGCGAACGCGCGCATGTCCGCCAGGCTCTTGGCGCCGATACCGCGAGCGGGAATGTTCACCACGCGCTCGAAGGCTGCATCATCCCGACGATAATGCACCAGTCGCAGGTAGGCGATGGCGTTGCGGATTTCCTGGCGGTCGTAGAATCGCAGACCGCCGTAGACCCGGTAGGGAATGCCCTGACGGATCAGGGATTCTTCCAGCACCCGGGACTGGGCATTGGATCGGTAAAGAATGGCCGACTCGCTGCGCAGGTTGCCCTCGTTGACCCAGCTACCAATGGTGTCGGCGATGTAGTTGGCTTCGTCCTGCTCGTTGAAGGCCGCATACAAACTGATGGGCTCGCCATCCGGGCCGTCGGTCCAGAGTTCCTTGCCCAACCGGCCCTGGTTGTTGGCAATCACCGCGTTGGCGGCTTTCAGGATCAGTTGAGTGGAGCGGTAATTCTGTTCCAATCGCACCATCCGGGCGTTGGGAAAGTCCCGCTGGTACTGCTGGATGTTTTCGATTTTCGCGCCTCGCCAGCCGTAGATGGACTGGTCGTCGTCGCCCACCACCGTTAGCGGCACCCGGTTCCCGGCCAGGATCTGCAGCCAGGCGTACTGGATGGTATTGGTGTCCTGAAATTCGTCCACCAGAATCTGCTGGAAACGGCTCTGATAATGGCTCAGTAGTTCCGGACGGTACAGCCAGAGTTCGTGGGAGCGTAGCAACAGCTCGCCAAAATCCACCAAGCCGCTTAGGTTGCAGAGCTTTTCGTACTGGCGGTAAACCGTCAGCATTGTGGCCGTGAAATGATCGCCCGGATTTTCCTGGATGTGTTCCGCCCGTAACCCTTCGTCTTTCTGGCCGTTGATAAACCACTGGGCCTGCTTCGGCGGCCAGCGGCTTTCATCAATCTGCAGCTCACGCATCACGCGCTTGATCAGCCGCAGCTGGTCGTCGCTGTCCAGCACCTGGAAGTTCTCTGGCAGGCCGGCGTCCTGGTAATGGGCCCGGAGCAACCGGTGGGCAATGCCGTGAAAGGTGCCAAACCAGAGGCCCCGAGCCGGAATATTCATCATCTGCTCAATGCGGTAGCGCATTTCCTTCGCCGCTTTGTTGGTGAAGGTCACCGCCAGGATGCCCGTCGGCGGTACTTTGTCCACCTGCATGAGCCAGGCAATCCGGTGCACGAGCACCCGGGTTTTGCCACTGCCCGCACCTGCCAGCACCAGCAAATGATCATTCTGGGCCGTTACAGCCTCGCGCTGGGCGTCGTTCAGGGCGTCGATAATGTGGGAGACATCCATAGAGATCCGGTCGCTACTGGTTAAATGAACAGGTGCGGAATTATAACAGGAGAAAGGAGGGTTTGCCGGATGCGGGTGAGCTGGGATTATCCGCACACATGTAAGGTACCGATACAGAAAATGTGAACACTTTTTATGAAACTGGCGTCAACTTGGGTATACTCGCCACCGCGGGTTGCCCGGAAGAACTTCCTGTTCCTCTGCTGGTCACCGTTTTCCCGCACCAGACAAATTGCAGGGGCAAGACATAAGTCCCCTGAAGCCAGGAAGGCGCCCGCATCTTGCGACCAGACATCAAAGGAGATGATGTACGATGTACTCCGTATACCGAAGCACTGCCCGTTTTACCCCCCGTTTTGCCTTTTCCGCCCTTGCACTGACCGCCACCCTGTCGTTTCCCACTATGGCCGATGACAGCCAGCGAATTGACCAGCTGGAACAACGGCTGGATTCCATGCAGAAGCAGATGACCGAATCGAGCCTGGAAAAGGTTCGCCTTAACGGTTTTTTCAGCACCGGCTATACCCGCGCCAATAATGACGCCGGCTACGACGAGGCAACGGAACAATCCGACCTTGAAACCCTCAGCCTGTTCGGCCTGCAGAGCACCTTTTCACTGAGCCGCAACACCGACGCGGTATTGCAACTGGTGTCCCGTGGTAGCGAAGACTGGGACACGGAACTGGAATGGGGCTACCTGCGACAACAATTCAGCAATGGCTCTGAACTGCGGGCCGGTAAAATGCGCCTGCCGCTGTTTATGGAATCCGAGACCCTGGAGATTGGCTATGGTCAGCCCTGGGCGCGACCACCCGAAGCAGTCTACGACCCGGTGCCGGTTCGCAGCTATCTGGGCGCCGATGCGGCCTATACCATCAACCTCTCTGGCTCATCCATTCAGACACGCGCCTTTGCAGGACACCTTGACGATGATGCCGCCTCCCTTGGCCAGACCGTCAATGTGGAACTACGCAACATAACCGGCCTGACCGCCAACTGGACCAATTACCTCTGGACCTTCCGTGGCGTGTACGCCCATGCAGAAGCCACCATCGGCGGAACACCACCGCTTGGTGACGAAGAAAAAACCGAGTTCATGGGATTGGGCCTGTCCTACGACGATGGCAGCTGGCTGCTGATGTCGGAACTGACACGGGTTGAGGTGGACGGATTTTACCAGGACACCGACTCCGCCTACATCACGCTTGGCTACCGGGTAAAGGAAGTCACGCCCTATGTAACGGCTTCCTGGGTCGAAAGCCAGGACAACTACGAGCGTGACGGCACGCCACTGGAGGTACTGGACGTGCGCCGCCAGGCCTATAGCCTGGGCTTCCGCTGGGACATGACCACCTCGGTTGCCATGAAGGTGGACTGGACCCACGCCCGGGGCTTTGGCAAAACCACTGGGGGCCTGATTGGCAACCAACTGGATGCCCTGGCCGGCAATCCCGGCGGTCGATTCGACAGCACTGACGTATACACTGTCCGGCTTGATGCCGCATTTTGATCAGGAGGGACACCATGGCGATTCGACGCGTATCCGTGCCTGCATTGCTCATTGCGTTGTGCCTGTTGAGCAGTGTCTCGCGGGCGGAATTGGTGATCATCGGCCACCACGGTGGCCCGGATTCCATCACCGTGCAACAGGTGAAGGACATCTACCTGAACCGCAGCTCACGAATGCCTGACGGCCAGCGCGTGGTCGCGTTCCAGCTTCCAGCGGGCAACAGCATGCGGGATGAGTTCAATGACCTGATCACCGAGCGCAATGACGCCTGGCTGAAGTCGTTCTGGTCGCGGCAGGTTCTGACCGGAAAGGGCCATCCGCCAAGGGAGGTATCCTCGGCGAACAGCATGAAGAGTGTGGTGTCATCCACCCTGGGCAGTATCGGTTATCTCGATTCCACCCTGGTGGATGATTCCGTTAAGGTCCTGTTGACGCCGGAACCTTAAAACCCGCGCGGAACGGTCTGGGCCTCGACGAATTCGAACAGGCCTTCCAGGCCGCCTTCGCGACCAGTGCCGGACGCCTTCATGCCCCCGAACGGCGCTTCCGGCGTGGGTCCGGTACCGGTGTTCCAGCCGCAATGACCAAAACGCAGCCCGGCGGCCACCCGCTGGGCGCGCTCCGCGTCGGCCGTGAACACGTATGACGCCAGGCCAAATTCGGTGTCGTTACCGGCATCGATAACCTCGTCCTCAGTGCGGAAAGTGGCCATGGGCACCAGCGGCCCGAAGGTTTCCTCGCGGGAGCAGCACATGTCCCGGGTCACCCCGGAAATGACCGTCGGCGGGAAGAACAGGTGGCCATCCCCAAGGTCTGCCGGCATTTTGCCTGCCACCAGTTCACCACCCCGCTCAAGGGCGTCTTCCACGTGGCGCTTCACCTTATCAAACCCGGCTTTGTTGATCAGCGGGCCGAGGTCAACGTCTTCCGTCAAACCATTACCCACGGTCATGCGATTGACCCGGTCGGCAAGTTTCTGACCGAATTCATCCACCACTTTCTCGTGAACGAAAATCCGGTTGGCGCAGACACAGGTCTGGCCGCCGCCCCGGAACTTGTTGGCGATCAGGTTATCAGCAGCGGCATCCAGGTCCGCATCGTCAAAGACAATAAACGGTGCGTTGCCACCCAATTCCAGGGCCAGTTTCTTCACCTGATCTGCCGTATCCAGTATCAGCTTGCGGCCCACTTCGGTAGAGCCGGTGAAGCTGAGCATGGGCACGTCGGGGCTTTCGCAAAGCACCTTGCCGATCACACTGGCCTTGCCCATAACCAGGTTGACCATGCCGTCTGGCAGGTCGACGTGTTTGTCCATCAGCGCGAACAGCGCAATCATCGTCAGCGGCGTCTCACTGGCCGGCTTGATCACCGACGGGCACCCGGCCGCCAGGGCGGCAGACAACTTCTTGGCGATCATGCCAATGGGAAAGTTCCAGGGCGTGATCAGGCCGGTAACACCAACCGGGCGGTAGTGCACTGTCCAGGTACAGTCTTTCGGCTTTTCGGGAATGGTATGGGCGTCCAGCGCCTGAATGTGTTTGGAGCAGTAATCGAAGAACCCGGCGGCGTAATCGACCTCACCCTGAGCTTCCTTCAACGGCTTGCCGTGCTCCATGCACAGAATGCGGCCCACTTCCTCTTTATTGGCCCTGAGTGCATCACGAATATCTTCCAGCCACTTGCGACGGGTTTCGATGGAATAGGGACTGGTTAAACGAAGCGCAGACTTGCCCGCTTCAACGGCCTTGTACACTTCACTTTCGGACATCGATGCCACACTGGCAACCACCTCACCCGTGGCCGGGTTATAGACATCGAAGGTGTTACCGTCCGGCGATTCAGACCAGCGACCGCCGATGTAGCCAGTCAGCTTGGGAAGCAGTGGTGACTCGATCATCTCGGCTCCTTTTCACAATGTTCTCGGATTGTATAAATTGGGGTTTGCGTCAGTGTGATATGTCTCTCATAGTGGATGCAGAAACCGCCACTGTAAAGTCAGACCATGGTGTTTTGACCAGCGCCGGCGGGGGCCTATACTCGAACCATGTCATTATCAGGAGGCAGGAACATGAAGGCGTTTTTTCATCCCGCGCAGGACCAACATCTTCCCAAGACCTACTTCACCCGCGGCCAGATGCGTCAGCCCCAGGAAGTTCCTGATCGCACCGCTCAAATGCTGGAAGGCCTGAAGGCCATGGGCATTCCGGTGTTGCAGCCGGCAGACCAGGGTGCCGGTGCAATTTCAAAGGTCCACGATCTGGGCTATCTGCGCTTTTTGGAGTCTGCCCACCGGCGCTGGGCAAAGATGGAAGACTGGGGTGACGAAGTGATTTCCAACATCTTCGTCCGATCACCAAACGCCCTCAAAGGCATCCTGGCGGAAGCTGCACGCTACCAGGCCGATGGCAGCTGCCCCATCGGAGCCAACACCTGGGATGCCGCCTACTGGTCGGCCCAGACAGCGCTCGGCGCCGCTGACGCCCTGGTTGCCGGCGAGCGCCATGCCTATGCGGTGTGTCGCCCACCGGGCCACCACGCCCGAAAGGACGCCGCCGGCGGCTTCTGCTACCTCAACAATGCCGCGATTGCCGCAGAACATTTGAAACCCCGTTATCCCAGGATCGCCATACTGGACACCGACATGCACCACGGCCAGGGCATCCAGGAAATCTTCTATGACCGCAGCGATGTTCTCTATGTCTCGATTCATGGCGACCCCACCAATTTCTACCCGGTGGTCAGTGGCTATGAGGACGAGCGCGGTGAAGGCGAGGGACTTGGCTACAACATCAACCTACCGATGCCCCACGGCTCCTCGGAGGAAGATTTCTTCGCCAAACTGGATGAGGCACTGGCCGCCATTCGACTGTTCCAGCCAGACGTGCTGATACTTACCCTGGGATTCGACATCTACCACAACGACCCCCAGGCCAAGGTATCAGTGTCTTCGGAAGGCTTCTGTCGCCTCGGTTCCGACATCCGTCGCACCGGTCTTCCCACACTGGTTGTGCAGGAAGGCGGCTATGACCTGGAAGCCCTGAGTGCCAACGTGCAGCAGTTCTTCAAGGGGCTGGAAGGGTAACCACCTCAGTTCGCCGGGGCATACACCTTGATATTGGTGTGGCCCTCGGCTTTCAGGTGGCAGGCATGCATGCGGCTCATGGTGCCGCGGTCACAGTACAGCAGGTACTGCTTGTCGTCCGGCATCGATTGGATTCGCTCATTCAGTTCGTAGAACGGTATCTCCACCACCTGATTGCTGGTGAGCTGCAGGGGTGACTGCTCCCCTTCTGACGGGTGGCGCACGTCAATAATCACATCGTTCACAGCCGGTGTATGTACAAGCTCAACCTCTTCTGGCGTCCGGGTGGTTTCCAGAAGGCGGTTGACCGGCGTGTCCTGACGGCTGGCGATGGCCTGCTCCAAAACCCGGGTGTCCATAGCGGCTTCATCTTCCTCCACCCGATGCAGCTTGGCGCGGGTGGCCGGCTTACGGGAAATCACACCGCAGTACTCCGGCATGGTACGAGCAAATGGCTCAGTACCGATGTCCCGGGCGATGTTGATAATGGTTTCCTTGTCCATGGAAATCAGCGGCCGCAGTACCACCTCGTTACTGGCCCGGTCCACCACGTTGAGGTTTGACAGGGTCTGGCTGGACACCTGCGCCACGGCATCACCGGTCACCAGCCCCGCGGCGTTATTGGCGGCTGCAATGTCTGAGGCAGCTTTCAGCATCTGGCGCTTGAGCACCACCCCCCAATGTCGCTGGTTGACTGAACGCATGATTTCAGCGACCACGCCTTCAAAGGGTACGGAAATGAACTTGGCACCATGGGAAGCGCCGTAACGATCCCACAGGTAATGCACCACCTGGCGCACGCCAATTTCATGGGCGGGACCGCCCAGGCTGAAAAACAGGAAGTGGGAGCGAAGCCCCCGACGCATCATCAGGTAGGCCGCCACCGAGGAGTCATAACCACCGGACACCAATGTCATCACCGTTTCCACCGCGCCCAATGGGTAGCCGCCGGCACCACGATGTTTGCGATGCGCAATGTGATAGTGATCCTCATGGACCTCAATACGCACTTCAATATCCGGGTTGCGAAGGTTTACGCCCTCGGGCTCGGAAGCCTCAAACAGGGCGGAGCCGACAAAGCGCTCCAAATCAATCGAGCGAAACCCGTGATTACCGTGGCGGCGAACCCGAACCGCAAAGGTTTTTCCGCGGATACGGTCTGCGTAGGCTGCTACTGCCTGCTCCGCCACGTCGTCCATACTTATCCAGGGAAATACACCTATCTCCTGGATGGTCGAAATGCCCGGAATACGGCCCAACTCATCAATCACCGGGCCCGCAAGGCCGCGCCCATCCGGGATGGCCACATCAACCCTGTCCCAGGAACCCTCAACGTGGATATCGTCGTCCAGGCGTGCCAGCAGTTTGCGAATATTCTGCCGCAGGTGCCGCATCTGTTGCCGGCGAACGGGTTTGCTCTTGATGGCCACTTCGGCGGCGGGGCGTATAAGGAGTTTCATAAATCGGACGTCTGTCGGGTAGCGTAATTACAGTAAAGCGCTTAGTGTAACGGTTTCGCCGTTTGCCTCAAAATCAGGCATTCCCGATACTCGCTATACTCATATAAAAAGGCATCGCCCTGACGCCAGGGGCCCGCAGAACATTCAGGAGCTTTTGCGTTCATGACCGAATCCACCATCAATGCCCTGGTATCTCCAGAAGGCAGCCTGGAAATCCTCTCCAACTTTGAAGTCAACCGGCTCAAGGACCGAAGCGAAGGAGGGCTGTATCGGCTTTTCCGGCAATGCGCCCTGGCCGTGCTCAATACCGGTGTTGAAACCGACGACTGTAAAACCCTGATGGAAGCCCATGCGGATTTTGACGTTCGCCTGGTGCCACAGCCACGGGGTCTGAAACTGGAGCTGGTCAATGCACCCGCCCACGCCTTCGTGGACGGGCAAATGCTGCGCGCCATCCGCGAACACCTGTTTTCGGTATTGCGGGATATTATCTATTCCTACTCAATCCCCCAGTCCGCGGTCGGTCTTCGCCGGGACGACCCGGAAGGCATCACCAACCTGATTTTTCACATCCTCCGTAACGCCCGTGTATTACAGGCAGGGCGTCATCCGGACCTGGTGGTGTGCTGGGGTGGCCACTCCATCAACGAGCGCGAATATCAGTACAGCAAGGAAGTGGGCCACCAGCTTGGTTTGCGAGGATTGAGCATTTGCACCGGTTGCGGCCCCGGCGCCATGAAAGGCCCGATGAAAGGCGCCACCATTGGCCATGCCAAACAGCGGGTGAAGAACGGCCGTTACATTGGCCTGACGGAACCGGGCATCATCGGTGCCGAAGCGCCAAACCCGATCGTCAACGAGCTGGTGATCATGCCGGATATCGAGAAACGCCTCGAAGCCTTCGTTCGGACGGGCCACGGCGTGATTGTGTTCCCCGGTGGTGTGGGTACCGCCGAGGAAATACTCTATCTGCTCGGCATCCTGCTGCACCCGGACAACGCCGACCTGCCCTTCCCGGTCGTCTTTACCGGCCAGCAGGAAAACGCGGAATACTTCGAGATGATCGACCAGTTCATTCGCAACGCGCTGGGCGATGAAGCCGCCAGCAAGTACGAAATCATCATCGACGACCCGGACAAAGTCGCCCGCACGATGAAACAGGGCATGAAGGACGTGGAAACCTTCCGCCGGGCCATGCAGGACGCCTACTATTTCAACTGGATGCTGAAGATCGACCCGGTGTTCCAGATGCCGTTCGAGCCCACCCATAAAAGCATGCGGGCACTGGCGCTACACCGTCACCAGCCGGTTCACCTGATTGCCGCGAATCTGCGCAAGGCGTTCAGTGGCATCGTTGCCGGCAACGTCAAGGAAAGCGGCATACGCCACGTGCAAGCCAAGGGGCCATTTGAAATTTCCGGCGATCCGGAGCTACTGGCACCCCTGGAAGCGATGCTGAAAGAGTTCGTCGCCCAGGACCGGATGAAACTGCCCGGTTCCGGTGCTTACGAACCCAGTTACCGGATTATCAGCGAAGCAACGCCCGCCACACCCTGACGATGATGGGGATTATTCCCCACCATCCGCCGGAAGGCTGGCGTAATAAGCGGCCAGGTTGGCAATGTCCTCATCGCTGAGGCCCGCCGCCTGGCCCTGCATGATGGCGGCCTGGCCACCGTTGCGCTGCTTGTTCTTGTACGCCTTGAGCGAAGACACGAGGTATTGTTCGTTCTGTCCTGCCAGGTTGGGGTAACCCGGAATGGCCGCGATGCCATTCTTGCCATGGCAGGCTGCGCACACGGCGGCCTTGGCTTTACCGGCCTCAGCATCACCAGCGGCTATGGTAACGGCGGGAGCGGCAGCCCCCAACACGAACACGGCAGCAGCCAGGGTGTGGTATTTCAGTCTCATTGGTTTTACCCTCTCATCGTTTTATAGCCCGACAGGATTCTGCCGGTGCGCAAGTTGCACGAATTTATAGCACAGCAAGAACAAAGCTCAAATGTGATGGATCAATAATCACCCCATTCGATGCGGAGAAGTCGACATGCCCATTCAGGTTCAGGAAATCGCGTGCAGGGAAGGCAACATCGGCCTGATCACCCTGGATTCACCGGCCACTCTGAACGCCCTGTCCGCGTCGATGATCCACGAAACCCAGGCCGTACTGGATCAGTGGGCCGAAGCTGACCACATCAGCCTGGTTATATTCCGCGGCGCCGGTGAACGTGCCTTCTGCGCAGGCGGTAATATCCGCGAACTTTATGGCGCCCTGTCCGGCGACGAAGATCCGGACGCACCGGCCGAGTTCTTTGCCAGCGAGTATCGCCTGGACTATACCATTCACTGCTTCCCCAAACCGGTGATCGCCATTGGCCACGGCGTGGTGATGGGCGGGGGGCTTGGCATTTTCTCCGCTTGCCGCTACCGCCTGGTAACGCCCGATGTCACATTGGCCATGCCGGAGATCACCATCGGCCTGTTTCCCGATGTTGGTGCAAGCTGGTTCCTCAATCGGCTGCCAGGCCGCATCGGTCTGTTCATGGGGCTGACCGGAGCGCGGCTGAACGTCTCTGACGCGTTGAGGGTTGGCCTGGCCGATATGGCCATCCTGCCAGATCAGGTGGAATCATTGATAGAGCGGTTGAAGGAGGAGCGCTGGACCGGTGAATCAGCGGCTGATGACAACCGCCTGTTCCGGCTCGTCAAGCAACTTGAGCATCCGGACTACAGGGCGCTGCCAACCAGTGAACTGGCGCGCCATGAACAGGACATCGCCAGGCTGAGCGCAGGCGATGAACTCCCGGCCATTGTTGAAAATCTCCTGGCGGCGGAGATCGACAGCGACTGGTGGCAAGGCTGTGTGAAAAACCTGCGCGGCGGCTGCCCGGTTACCGCCTGGCTGGTCTGGACCCAGCTAAAGAAGGCACAGCAAATGTCACTGAAGGACGTCTTCCGGATGGAATACACCATGGCCGCCCGCTGCACCCAGCGGCCAGATTTGCGGGAGGGTATCAGAGCCAGGCTGATCGACAAGGATCACAAGCCCACCTGGTCATTCCCGAGCGTCAGCGACGTGCCCGACACAGTGGTTGAAGAACACTTCGAGCCGGAACTGGACGACAGCAACGACCCCATGGCACTGAGCTGAACGGGCCGCAAGCCCGCATCATAGCTCGGCGCCGGCCTGGATCATAGCTCGGCGCCGGCCTGGATCAGCAACATCTCGATATCCCGGTTGTTGCTGGCACGCGCCAGATCCAGAGCCGTTCGCCCATCGCTACCGCGATAGTTGACGTCTGCACCCGCCGCCAGCAGCATCTCGGCGGTCAGTAAATCCCCGCCTTCGACAATGTGCATCAGCAGCGAGTGGCCACCCTGATTCACATTGACGTTCGCCCCGGCGGCCAACAGTACTTTCACCACGGAAAGATGACCGTTACGGGCTGCGCGGATCACCGGCGTTGTACCCTCGCCGTCAGATGCATTTACGCTGGCGCCGGCCGACAACAACAGTTGCACGATCCGCCGATGGCCATCCCCTGAGGCGATCATCAGTGGCGTGACACCACTTGCCGTGGCCAGGTCCGGCGCTGCACCTTCGCTGAGCAGGAACCAGACAATTCGGTCCTCGCCTGCCCTGACCGCCGCCGAGAGCGGCGTGCCGGCCTCAGTCAGTGTGTTCAAAGACATGCCAGAGGCTGCAAGCGACTTGGTTTGTTCAAGGTTTCCGTTGCTGACCGCCGCCATCAAGGGCGTATCCGCCACCGACGCACGACGCTGCTCAAGGTTGGATGGATCTGTGCTCGTCGCACACGCTGTCATCAGCGCGCTTGCGACCAGGACGGCCAGAAATCTCACGAGGATGGTGCCGGTTCCCTGGGCCATGGTGATTCAGTCTCTGTTGATTTATTTTTGCGGATATTCTGGTCAGTCGTCGGCGGCAATGAAAGCGAGCGGTTCACAAGTCCGGCCGGTTCTGCAAAATATCGCCCACCAGAGAGCGCAATTCCGCTTCGCCTGCCTCCCGGCCCACGCATTCACCGTTCGCCTGCAACTCGAGCCACGACCAACCCTGTAGCACCGCCCTGGCCCAGAGGGAGCGCGAACGTTCGTCAGCCATCCCGTTGACGACGCCTGCTTGCAATGACAGCCGTCTCAGTACCGGCAAGGCCAGATCGAAGCCCCGATAGCCATGGGCAAAACTGTGCAGGTCCCTGAAATCATCCTCATTGAGCGGTCTGTCAGCGGGAAGGCCGCAGGTTATCCGCAGAATCAACTCCGGCTCTGCGTCTATCCAGTTGCGCGGCACGAGGGTGAGCCAGTGCTCCGTCAACCTGCCACGCAAATGGTCTGTCAGCGCCTTACCTTGCGCAGACACCCCGGCAAGCAACTGCAGGGGATACTCGCCGCTGCTGGCTTCGCGCTTCAGCCCGAGCCGAACCGGCTCCAACCCGCACCGCTGCCAGAACGACAACAACCCGGCGTTACCGCCGAAACTGGTACCGATACCGTCCAGCCCCTGCTTGCACGCATAATCATTTGCAGCCGCCACCAGTGTCTGCCCCAGCCCCTCACCGCGAACCTCGGCACTCACGGCAATCCGCACGATGCGCAACAGACTCTGGCAGGCTGCTTTGGCAAATCCACTGTGGGTCGCCAGGGACTGGGGCAAGAGATGCCCCCGCAAGCGGCGCTTGCCCAACATGACCTGCTCTGCAAGCTCGCTGTCCAGCCCCCCTTCCACCGTCGCCCATAGCACGCCGACCAGAACACCACCCCGGGTCAGACGCCAACTCACCGCGGCCGGATCGTCCATCCACTGGCGCAAGTCACCGGGTGAGGTCCGGTAGTGGGCATCCACCAGCAAACCGAAGGCCTCCTCCAATTCATTGTCTTCTGCGGTACCCGGGTTCCAGCGTTCAACGGCGATATTCACTTCGTCATCACTGACGGGTGGTGCCTGGGCATCCAGCAAAAACATCCGACGCGTCAACGGCTCCAGGGGGTCAGAGGCAGACCATCGTATGGGCGCCGTAAGCGATGTGTTGCGCCAGTGAGGCGTTTCGGCATCCAGCACCGAGCGAAAACGGATGGCAAAGCCTCTACCGGAACCTTCATAACCGTGCACCGTGGAAGCGTAAATCACCCTGGGCCAACCCAGCAGTATCCGCTTGAGCAGGTCTGCCGGTACGGCGGCGGCTTCATCCACCATGATCACTTCCGCCTCCGGCTTTTCAGCAAGCAGCCGGTCCAGGGGCCAGAACTCCAGCCGCCCCTGATCGCCCACCGCAACATCGCCCGTGCCCATGTCAGGATCAGAGGCCTGCCCGCTGGCCAGGCGGGCGTGGTGAAACAATGTTTTCACCGCATCCGGCCCGGGCGCCGTCACAACCACGCGCCGCCGCCCTTCATTCAGAAGACGAACCGCCGACAGGCCCAGTGCCGCAGACTTACCCCGCCCCCGGTCCGCCGTCACCACCAGCGGTCGCCGGCGCCGCCCCAGCCCCGTTCGAACAACCTCTTCCACAAGCGCACGCTGGTCATCGGTGGCGCCTACCCGGAAGGCATCGCGGGGTGGTTCAGCCGTTGGCAGTGGCGGCTGAGGGTCAACAGACGGGTTGATACGAATACTATCGGGATCACCGGCCACAACTCCGGCCAGACGAGCCGCAAACGAATGCTGACCGGCTCCGTCCAATCCGGTGCGCCGATAATCCGGATCGTCGAAACCGTCCCAGTTTTCCAGCTTCGGCATCAGCCAGAAAAACAGACCACCGGCCGCGAGGGTTCCCGACAACGCCGCAAAACCGTCCGGCGGATTCCCCTGCCAGCCATCCCAGACCACGCAAGCCAGTTCCTGTCCCAGCCAGCGACGTCCCTCGACCGGTTTGATCGAGGTCAGCGAGGATTCCGGCTGATCCTCAACCGGCCCGGTCCAGACGCCTGGCGCTATCGACAATACTGGAAGAAGTTCACGCAGCCACGTAAGAGCAGCTGCCCGCTCACCTTCCAGAACCACCAACCGCCGATGTCCGGCAGCCCGCAACCCGGCTTGCAGCTCCTGCCACCCGGCCAGATCAGGCCCGATTTGATCCGCCATCCACTCAGCTCAAATCCACGGAGTGACGTTTAAGATCTTCCAGCTTTGAATACTTCAACGCTGAACGATGCGTCGCACGCAACTTCACACGCGGCGCACTATCGGCCTCAAACGCCTCCTGCCAGCGGGATGCACACAGGCACCAGGAATCCCCTTCTTTCAAACCGGGGAAACCAAATTCAGGTCTTGGTGTACTCAGATCGTTACCCTGAGCACTTGAATATTCCAGAAAATCATCTGTGACGACTGCACAGACAACGTGGGCCCCCAGGTCATCCGGGCCAGTGTTGCAACACCCATCCCGATAAAACCCGGTTTCCGGATCTGTACCACACACTTCCAACTTTTCACCCAGCACGTTCACCGGTTCAGCCGTTGCAGCCATAACATCATTCTCCAAAATTAGGGGGAGGGTTTGGATAGCCGCTTCCAAAACTGTGCGGAGCCATGGATGGCGGAGCTCAAGCGCCACAGGGATGTGCTTGAGCGTGTTTTGGAAGCGGCTATCCAAATCCTCCTGCACCCAATGAGCGACTTACTCCAGATGCCACGCACAAAAGTAACAGGATTATGCGGCACCAGTATCAGCACTACCAGTCGCCGGGTACAATACACAGCATGTCGCCCCCACCCCAAATACCTGAAACCTCCAATCTGCCCGATTACCTCACTGATGAGCAAAGGGCCATCATCACCGCAGGTTTTGAACATGCGGTAATCACCGCCGTGGCGGGCAGTGGAAAAACGTCCACTCTGGCCTGGCGCATCCGCTATCTGCTGGAACAGGGGCATGATCCGAACCGTATGCTGGTGTTGATGTTCAACCGCGCTGCGCGGGTGGACTTTGAACACAAACTTCAGGACGTAACACGTAATTTGGGCCTGGCGACACCTGAAATTCGCACCTACCACGCCATGGGGTTACGACTTTACAAACGGTTCGTGCGGGAGGGTTTCCTGCCCGGGTTTTCCGACAAGATCCTCACCGACCAGGAAATCAGCTATCAGGCCTGGCAGCTTACACGGCGATTGGCGCCAGAAGACCTGGCCGACGAGATCCGCCGCAACAAGAAAGACTTTGTCGAAACCGCCGTTAACTTCATCGACCTGGTGAAAACCACCCTGTCCCCGGTGGACATCGTCTTTGAGGAACTCGGCTATTCCGACAAACACCGCTACCTGATCGACCTGTTCCACAGCTTTGAACAGTGGCGCAAATCCCAGAGCCGCATCAGCTACGCCGACATGCTGTACGAACCGGTGATGGCCATTCACCAGAACCCGCCCTTACAGCGCCTGGTCGGCAACAAAATGGACCTGGTACTGGTGGATGAGTATCAGGACACCAACGAAATCCAGCATCTACTGCTCAGATACGTGGCCGGTGACCGGGCACGGGTGACTGTCGTGGGCGATCCGGATCAGACGATTTACGAATTCCGGGGCGCCAGACCCGATTTTATACTCAGGCGTTTCAGCGAAGAGTTTGAAAGCCCACTGGAGCAGACCCTGAGCTATACCTTCCGGTATGGCCATCAGGTGGCTCTGCTGGCCAATCACCTGATCTGTCACAACACCGGTCGCAAGGATGTGCTCTGCCATTCCCATCCAACCACACCTGAGACCGGCATCACCCTGCACCAGCAGGAAAACGACAGTGATCTCGTCCTGAAACTACTGCAACCCATGGACGACGAAGCACTTGCCAACACGGCGATCCTGTTCAGGGTGTGGAGCCAGAGTGTTCCTATCGAATTGAAATTGCTCGCGCGACAAGTGCCCTACCGTATCGACGCCGGAAAGGGAGCCCTGTTCAGTCGCGAGGTTCAGGCCATCACCAGCCTGTTGATGGTGGTGTCGGGCCGGATTCGCAATCTGCCTGATGAAGACCGGCTTGATATTGCCCGGCAATTGCTGCGTTTCCCCCATGTGGGCCTCAAGGAGCCCGAGCTCGAACAGCTGGCACGCTTTCTGGCTGGGTTCGGCGAGGGCTGGCACGAGCGGCTGCTGGCCATGGACTTTGACGCACTGGCCCCCATGGCGGCCAAAAAGCTCCGCAAGCTGGGGGAAACACTGGCACAGCTGGAGCGCTTCAAAGGCTCAGTGGCAGATCTGATATCCCGCTATGCGGAGGAAACCGAACTCTACGAGGGCATTCGCAGCCTGGCACTGACCCATGAAACCGCGGACGAACGCATCGAGACCATCCGGGGCTTCCGGCTGTACCTCTCGGGACTCGATGTCAGCATTGACGGCGCGCTGGAACACCTCAAGGCTCTGAAGAAACAGGCGGGTGAAAATCGCCATGGCGGCGCCTTGCTCTCCACCATCCACCGAACCAAGGGCCTGGAATGGTCGACCGTTATACTGCCGGGACTGCAGGAGAAGTACCTGCCCTACAGCCCCCGAGCCCAGGACGACCCCAAGGCCTTCCTGGAAAGTGAACGCCGCCTGCTCTATGTGGCCATGACCCGAACCCGGGAGCAGCTACACCTGATCACCCGGCCATTCGGAGAAAAAAGACACCTTGACGGCGACCAGGGCCCAAGCCGGTTTGTCGATGAGTTGTGCTTTCCACTGTCCCAAGAGTTTGGCCAGTGGCTGGGCGGGCGTTCCTGCGACAGCGCTGACGCACTGACAGCCACCGTACCACTGACGTCGACCGGTCTTCGCTATGCGCACCTTCAAGGCGTCACATTGCAGACAAGTACGGAAGCAACGGCCGAGGAGACGACACCGCTCTGGGCAAGAAACCGTCTCAGCCATGCCATCTTCGGGCCGGGCTCAGTGACGGGGGAGGACGAACGGTCCTTCGAAGTCGCTTTCGACAACGGTGACACCCTGAATTTCAGCAAAAAAAGTGCCCACCTGTATTTTACCGCCATGTCATCAAGGGCCTGAGTACAATTGCGGACGTAACACTGGCCCTCTTTTTTTGTTTTTTTGAATCCCCTGACTTAAATTTGGTTCATCGCACTTTACCGGGAAACGCTGCTTTTATCTTAAGGAAGAAGTAGTCGTTGTCCCGGTAGCCATAGGCCATCCGTTTGATGACCTTAATCTTGTTGTTCATCCCTTCCAGGACGCTGGTATTCATCCGGTAGACAGCACTGGCGATAATACCTTCGACATAGCCTTTGAGGCGTCTGGCAAATTGCTGAACTGGTGCCAGCCCACTGCTCATTGCCAGATTCAACCAGTCCTGCCAGCGTTGCTTGGCTTCGTCCTCTGAAGGGGCGTACCAGAGCTCTTTGAGCTGGTCTTTCAGCACATACACTGTCATCAGAGGCTGGTTAGCCTGCAGCAACTCTTCGAGCTTCAGAGCTTGATCATCTTTGAGGTTGGTCCGATTTCTGAGCAATAGCCAGCGACTTCGCTTCACTACCTTTCGAGCGGGCTTGTCGTGTCGAAGCTGATTGGCCTGGTCGACCCGAACCCGATCAATCACTTCCCGTCCGAACTTGGCGACAACATGGAACAGGTCGTAAACCACGCGAGCGTTAGGGCAATGATGCTGAACTTCCAGATCCATGGCGGTATTCATGTCCATCGCCACAGCTTCGATCCGCGTGCACGCCTCAGCTCCTAACCATTCAAAGAAGGGACGCACAGCGGCTCGGCTACGCCCCTCTCCAACCCAGAGCACTTGCTGCGTGTCTGCATCAATCGCCACGGTGGCGTACCGGTGCCCCTTGAACAAGGCGAACTCATCCATGATCAATCGGCGAATTCGATGCCTGTCAGGCTCAGTCACTTCCCGCTTGAGACGTTGATGGTCGACGGCTTTGACCGTATGCCAGTGCAACCCCAACAGGGTTGCTACATGCTGAACTGGCATCAGGCGCACCAAGGACTCAATCCAATTGATCATGCCCGCTGTCAGGCGCTGTCGCCCTGGTAACCAGCGAATCTGTTCAAGTCTGGGACCACAGGATACACAGCGAACTCGACGGACAGGCACATCCAGCCAAACTCGATAATGAAACAGGTCGCGCTCTCGAACTCGTCGGGTACTAGTGTCGTGGATGGCAAGCGTGTGCTGGTTACAACCACTGCAGCAGGGTAGATGATCAGCGGCAGGTTGCAGTCGGATGAGCACGGAGTGGGCGTCAATCTGGACGTAGGATTCCATCGTGAATCCTTCCCAGAACAGATCAAGAAGATTAGCATTCATAGAGGCGGCGGTGGATTGGCTAATTTTGTTGTTTTGGCGAACTCAAAACTAACCGGTTTTACCGCCGTCTCCTACTTTTTCACGCTAACCCGCGATGAACCTTAAATTTCACGTAAGTACGCTGCAGCAATGCTTTATGCGAAAGTACGACATGAGTACTTTTTACAACGATAATTGAACAGGAGGTTCTGCATGAATATCATGCGCCCACTGGCCATTGCGGCCCTGACGACATCCCTTGCGACCCCCGCACTCGCCGAACGCGAGCAAACCATTTACCTGAACCCGTTTGCCGGCTTCCAGCTGTTTGACGACAAGCGCGACCTCAGTGAAACCGGCACCCTGGGCATTGGCGCGGAATTTCGCTTCCACCCCAACTGGGCCGTGGAAGGCGTCTATTCCAAGGCGGATGCCGATCGTAAGTACGTCAATGGCAGTAGCGACTTTGAAGAATATCGACTGGACGGCCTCTATTACTTTGCCGGCCAGGATGAAGCCTGGAATCCGTATGTCTCGGCTGGTGCCGGCCACGCGGACTTCGGCGACGATGTGCTGAGCTACCAGACAGCCGGTTCCAATCATGACGAAACCCGCGTCAACGTCGGGGCGGGCTTCCGTTACAACGTCAGTGACAGCGTTTCCATTCGCGCGGACCTGCGCGAGTTCCATGGCATTGACGAAAGCACCTTCGATACCCAGGCAACCCTTGGCCTGAGCTTTGCCTTCTCTCGCACCGTCGCGGACTCAAAGCCCTCACCACGCAAAGCCGCAGACAGCGACAACGATGGCGTGCCGGATAACCGCGATCAGTGCGCCGGAACACCTGCAGGTGTGAACGTTGACAGCAATGGTTGTGAGCGTGACAACGACGGTGACGGCGTCGCCAACAGCATGGACCAGTGCCCCAACACACCGGCGGGCGCCAGCGTCAACAGCCGTGGTTGTGAACTGGACAGCGACAACGATGGCGTGGTGAACAGCGCGGACCAGTGCCCCGGCACGACTGCAGGCGCAGACGTGGATGCCATGGGTTGTGAAGGCGTGACAGAAACCGTCGAAACCATCGAGCTGAACGTACAGTTCCCGACCAACAGTTCGGTGATCGGCAATGCCTTCGACAATGAAATTCGCCGCGTCGCCAATTTCATGCTCGAGTATCCGGAAACCAACGTGGAAATCGCCGGTCACAGTGACAGCATTGGCGAGGCGGAATACAACCGCTTCCTGTCCCAGCGCCGTGCCGAGGCAGTTGCCACCCGGCTGACCGATGCCCTGGGCATCAGTGAGGACCGTGTGAATGCCGTTGGTTACGGTGAGTCCGAGCCGGTTGCCAGTAACGAGACCGCTGCTGGCCGCGCGGAGAACCGTCGGGTTGAGGCTCGCATTCAGGTTCGCCGTTAAGCGTCGACGTTGATCCTGTACAGACATCCTGTGCAGATCAGCTCAACGAAAAGGCGCCTTCGGGCGCCTTTTTTATTGGCGGGCAGGCGCCCTTAATTTCATGCTCGCGAGAGAATGCCGTGAAGCGAATGTTGTTCGTCTTTATTCTCACATGGGGTATACCCGCTGCTGCGTGGCCCCAGGTTTACCGGTGCGATGCCGGTGGTGATACTCGCTTTTCGGACCAGCCCTGCGGGGAAGACTCCGAGGAAATCACCATCCGTGACAACCGGATTGGCGGCAATTTTGGCCAGAACCTCCCGCCGTCACCCAAGCGTGATGAAACAGTGGAAGAACCGGAAAAAAGCACACAGGAGGCGATCAGTGAAGACACCTGCCGCTTTATTAACTCCACCGACCTGCGGCGCTATCTGGTGCGGGAACAGGTGGTGAAAGGCATGACCAAAGAGCATGTTCTAGAAGCCTTTGGCCGACCTCCGGAAACCTACCCCACACCCCAGGAAACCTGGGTATACCAGACGAAATACTATGGCGCCCTTTATGAACTGACCTACGTGTATTTTCGGGACGGCTGCGTGGAAGATGTAGTGTACCGAAAGCCCTGAGCCATTTAGCAGTCCACAGACCTTTTTTCGGCGTCGATCAGCAGATTGCGGGGCGTCAGCTGGCGCTCGCAGAAGGTCCCCAGCCGAACGTCATACCCCTGTTCCTCAAGAAACATTGAATAATCCAGCACCACCCAAAGCTCCAGTGGCCGCCGAAACAGGTGGCGCACCAGCTCGTGGCGGCGCACTTCCTGCCGTCGCCGCTCGCCATAACGTTCCCAGACACCAAAGTCTGTGTCCCCGGGTAGTTCCAGCCCCCTATTGCCGGCTGCCCAGCGACAGAAGGTGGCAAAATCGCCGTTCGTCAGCCGCGTCGGGTGCGACGGCACCGGCAGGTAGGCATCCACGCCGCGAAGCTGCCGTTGAAGACCATCGAACCCGAGACGCCAACGACTGATCCTGCGGGTTTGCTCACGCACACGCTTCGGTGCGGTCACGGTTTCCCTGACGGCCAGTCGCAGCTCGTTGCGGGTCAGCTCCAAGCCATTTTTTGAAGCCCGGACGCGCCTGGAAAGAGGCTGGTAGTCCAACGCTTCCGTCAGGTGGTAGCAGCAAGGTGAAACGCTCACCCTTGGCAGGCCCTCGCCAGCCACCTTACGCATCAGCCTGCGATGAAGGTCACCACAAGCGTGAAGGGCAACACCGTGAGCGTCGGGCGGCATCGTCAGGTTCTCGGCCATGACATCCTGGCACTGCAGGGTAACCGCATCCCCGAACTTTCCGGCCAGGAGGTTGCCATCGTCCACCAGGGTCGCGTTCCATTCAAACCCGGTTACGTCACCCCCGCACAGGGGTGCCAGGGTTCTGGCCAGGTGGCCCTTGCCGCAACACCAGTCCAGTACGCTGTGCTTCAAGGGTTGGATAGCGCTTGCAAAGGCACCGGCCTGAAGCCGCTTACGCCCGGGCATATCCGTTGCCCGGACCTCAGGCAAGGTGTTCTGATCGGCGGATTCGATGGCAAGTGGCTGAATGTCGGTCAGCTCACCGAACTCCCGGAAAGAAGGCAGCTCCACGGCCACCCATTCAGCCAGCGCGACAGGATCATCGTCCCATTGCACACAGTCGCTGTCAGAGAGCCGGGCAACCCGGTCCGCCAATGCCGGCCAGTTCTTCGTCCAGGCCGGGCTCGGGTCAGCGAATGGCGCCGGTTGCCAGAACTCACGATGCTGCGCCAGCCAATCGTTCAAGCGCTGCCAGCGCCGATAAAAAGCGTCAGCGCGGTGATGTGAACTCGCCGCCGAAGGTAACGTCACTCGGAAAATCGCCCAGGCCGAAAAGCATCCAGGCACACCGACGGCGCCTCCCCATCAATCAACTGGGAAATCACCGAAGCGCTGCCCGCCGACAGGGTCCAGCCAAAGGTGCCGTGCCCGGTGTTGAGGAACAGGTTCTCCCGGGGGCCTCGACCGATGATGGCAGGACCGTCCGGAGTCATGGGGCGAAAACCGGTCCAGGTCTCGGCGGCCTCCAGATCGGCGCAACCGGGAAAACGGGATTCCACGGACTTTCGAATGGTCGCCAGCCGGGCTTCCGGAATGTCGCGGTTGAAGTCGTCCAATTCCACAAAGCCGGAGGCGCGTAGTCTCTCTCCCAGACGGGTCGAGACCACTTTGTAGTTGTCATCGTGGATGGTCGACACCGGCGCGCGGCCAGGGTCTTTCAAGGGCACCGTAAAGCTGTAGCCCTTCACCGGGTAGATCGGCAACTCAAGCCCCAGGGGACGGGTAAGATGCCCCGACCAGCAACCGGCACTGACAACCACAGCGTCTGCCTCAAGGGTTTCCGATGTGCCATCGTCCTTGCGGATGGTCACCCCCGTTACCCGCCGATCATCAGCCACCAAATGTTCGGTTTCCGTGTTGTAGCGGAACTGCACCCCCTTCGTTTCGCAGGCCTTGGCCAGTTCACGGGAGAACAGATGACAATCACCGGTGCCATCCGTGTCATAGCTCAGGGCGCCGTAGAGTGGGCCATCCCCGATCATGCCGGGCTCTGCTTCGCGAACCTGTTCAGGAGTGAGCAATCGGGAGGGGATACCCAGTTCGTCGAGCAACCGCTGGGTTTCGCGGTAGTTTTCCAGGGTTTCCGGGGTGCTGGCAAGGTGAAGCAGGCCCTGGTGGCCGCCGTCGAACGGCAGATCAAGCTCCTTTTCAAGGGCCAGGAAGCGTTCACGGCTATGAATACCAAGGCGTATCATGGCGCGCTTGTTCAGGCCAAACAGGCCAGGCGACCAGGCGTAGCGCAGCGTTGCGAACATAAACCGCAAGGTTTCCATGGATGGCGGCACCGACATTTTCAGCGGGCCGTCCTTCTTGAATAACCAGGGGATGGCCTTCAACACCATGGATGGGTCTGCCCATGGATAGACCACCCCGTAGGAGCGCTGGGCGGCGTTGCCTTTGCTGGTTTCATTCCCAGCCGCGCTGTGACGTTCCAGCACGGTTACCTGATGGCCCCGGCTTTGCAGCTCATACGCCGTGGTTACGCCAACCACGCCGGCACCAACAACAATGATGTGCATGCACTTCTCCCTATGACAGCAATGTAGGTCAACAATCGAACAAGCTGATAAACTACTGTGACAAAGTTCTCAGGATAGCAGCCAACGCTTTGGTTGCGATGGAGTGAAGTAACCGCCAATGAGCAAGAAACGTCGCGACATTCCCGTTTTCGATCAACCGATTATCGAAACCCACTGCCATCTGGATTACCTCAAGGATCGCCCCCTGGCGGAAACCCTGGCCGAAGCGCAGCGGGTCAATATCGAACGTGTGATCACCATCGCTGTGTCACCGGACAATCTGGCTACCGTGCGTGAACTGAGCCAAACAGCCCCCTGGGTGTATGGCACGCAAGGGGTACACCCCCACGATGCCGAACAGTATTCCGATGCCGCCGAGGCGGAAATCCGCGCGCACGCTGGCGACGACAAGATCGTGGCAGTGGGCGAAATTGGCCTGGACTACTTTTACGACAACGCAGACCGGGACGTTCAGCGTGACGTGTTCCGCCGCCAGTTGCAGATCGCCTGTGACACCGACCGGCCCGTGGTCATCCACAGCCGCGAGGCCGATGACGACACCATCGACATCCTGAAGGAGTTCGAAGGTACTCTTAAGCGCCGCGGCGTCATCCACAGTTTCACGTCAGGCCCGGGGCTGGCGCAATACGCATTGGACGAAGGCTGGTGCCTGGGCTTTAACGGCATCACCACCTTCAACAAAGCCGAAAACGTGCGTGACATTGTGCGTATGGCACCCATCGAGCAGATCCTGCTGGAGACGGATTCACCGTTCCTGACCCCGGTTCCCTATCGCGGCAAGGAAAATGCACCTTTCTACATACCATTTGTTGCCGAGAAAATCGCCGAGGTGAAACAACTACCGCTGGAGAACGTACTGGCTACAACCTATGACAACAGCCTGAGAACGTTCTTCCAGCCGCGATGATCAAACGCATCCCCGTCTCCGCGCTCAAGGTCGGCATGTACATCACCGACCTGAACAACGACTGGATTCCTCACAACACCCAGCGCCGTCGCGGCGTGATCAAAAAAGAGGACACCGTTGAAAAAATCCGCCGGATGGGGGTGGACTACGTCTACATCGATGTCTCCAAGGGCCTGGATTCCCAGGATTCGGAACCAGCCCACGAAGTCGATCGCCGCAACGAGTCCGCGCTGCAGCGCGCCGGCGAACAGACTCCCGGCGTTTTCAAACGGGTAGCAGTGGCCGAGGAAATGGTGTTCGCCCAGCAGGTGCACAACCAGGCTCAGGGGCTGGTCGGCAACCTGATGAACAGCGTGAAGCTTGAAGGGGCCATCGACATAGCCCCCATTCACCAACTGGCTGACGAGCTCCAGAGCTCTATCTTGCGCAACGCCAATGCCCTCAGTTGCCTGGGCCGTATCCGTGAGAAGGATAACTATCTGCTGGAGCATTCGGTCAATCTCAGCGTGCTGATGTCCCTGTTTGGCAACTACCGCAAGCTGCCTTCGGAGGCGCTACACCAAACCATTGTTGGTGCACTGCTCCATGACATCGGCAAAATCCTGACGCCGGACGACATTCTCCACAAGCCGGGACGGCTAACGCCAGAAGAGTTTGAGGTCATGAAAGCCCATGCGAGGCATTCGCGGGATATTCTCAAGGCAACAGAGGGTATTGGCGAACTGGCCATCGTTACTGCCGCAGAGCACCATGAGCGCCTGGACGGCAGTGGCTACCCCGAGGGTCTGAAAGGCGAGGAAATCTCCGTGTACGGTCGTATGGTGGCCATTACCGATGTGTACGACGCCATTACCTCAGACCGCGTCTATCACAAGGGCATGACCCCGACCCAGGGCCTGAAGAAACTGCTGGAGTGGAGCGGCAGCCATCTGGACGCCGCCCTGGTGAAAGAGTTTATTCGTTGTGTGAGGCTCTACCCCATTGGCTCACTAGTGCTTCTGGAAAGCGGCCGGCTCGGTGTCGTCATCGAGACCAACGACGAGGACCAGCGATTGCCCGTGCTGCGCGTGATGTATGACACCCGTTTTCGCATGCCCATCACCGTTGACACCCTGAACCTGGCGAAACCGGGTACCCAGGACCGGATTCTGCGTTCCGTGGACCCGGAAGACTACAAGATCGACGTCAGAAAGTTCCTGCTCTGAAACATCACCCTCCCATGGACAGGAACACGGCCATCAGGATGGGAGACAGGAACGACAGGATAAACCCCGACGCAATCGCCACGGGCACGCAGTCCAGGCCGCCACTGCTGCGAATCACAGGCAGGGTGAAGTCCATGGCAGTCGCCCCCCCATAGCCGATGGCCATGGCCGGTCGCTGGCCAATTAACAGCGGAATAATCGCAAGCGCAATAATCTCCCGGATCACATCATTGAGAAAGGCGACACCGCCCCAGGACGGCCCCAGGGCATCGCCAATCACAATACCGGACAGGGAATACCAGCCAAACCCGGACGCCAGTGCCAACGACTCATGCCAGGCGGCGTCCAGCAAAGGCACCATTGCGAAACCAGCGAGCAGAGAGCTCCCGGCCAGCGCTAACGCAATGCCCAACCCCTGTCGGTTGAGCAGCAGCCGACGAAGGGACAGGCCGGCATTGCGCAGTTGCAGGCCAATCAGAAACAGCAGCAACATTAGCGACCAGGTCGCCACGTCTTCGGCCATGGGCATATCCGGCAGCCAGTAGAAACCGGCCAAACCACCCACCACAACCGCCAACAGTGGCTTCAACCCCGCCAGGAAAAGGCGACGATAGCCACGAGGCTGGTCCACATGATCCTCCCGCGCTGCCATCGGCTGCCAACGGTGAAACAGCCACAGCCCCGCCATGTTGGCCACAAACAGTACCACCACGAGCACGGCAACCTGGGACGCCATATTGGCCAACTGGCCACCAACGCCTTCCATCTGCCCGAGGCTCAGCCCCAAGAGTGCCAGGATAAAGTACACCAGCCCTTCAACGCCGTAGTGAATGGCCGTCATCAGATGGCGGTTCTCAAGTGCCAGGGCAAAACCCAGGAAAAGCGGTGCCAGGATCAGCAGTGCGCCGGTCAGCATGAAGTCCTCGAAAAAAGTGTATTGGGGAGGAGAAGATCAGCCGATAGGTTCGTACTGATCGGGATCAAAATGAAACTTGCCTGCACTGGCATCGCGATCGGTTCGAATGGTGCGCGCTAGGCGCTGGGCCATCACCGACCAGACCACATAGTCGTTGGGTTGGGGCTGGTAATCCTGCCCCATCAGCGCGCCCGCAACACTGCGCAACACCGCTTCCGCCTGGGAAATGGAACGATAGGGGCCCTGGCAGCGATGTTTTTCTGGTTGGCCGTCCACCGAACCACTGAGTGCCACCAACGCCCAGATGTCCTCACCGACGGGTTTGATGAACAATTCAACCCGGCGCTGTTCCCGGACCATAACCAATGCCCGTAGCGGGCCACGCCCATGAAAGTAATGCAGTTTCACGGCCTTATTCCAGGAGTTTCAGTGAAGTACATGCCCGGACCTGTCCTGCACCAGCACCCAGGGCGCAATCACCACTGCCCAGAGTTCCGTGTTCTCGTCATACCAGTGGCGGGCAAGATCCGGAGCGACATCGCCCACTTTGTTATCGGCCAACCAACGCTCAAACTGGGCCTTGTTGTCCGCTGACAGTTCTGCCGCCACATCCAGCAGGTCCAGTTCCGGGACCACTTTCACGACATGACCACGGGCATAATACACCTGCAGGTCATGCCAATTAATCCGGGACGTTTCCAGATTCAGCTTGTGTTTCAGTTCCTCTGGCGATTCTTTCGCAACCATGTTCACACCTTGGACGTCCATATTTCACGTATCTGATCGGCAAGAGTCATGGGGTCGAACGGTTTGGGTATCACGTCAACCGCTCCCAATTCCCTGTAGAACGCCACCTCTTCAGTTTGCACCTTAGCGGTCATGAACACCACAGGTGTCGCGCTCAATGCCGGAATTTCCCGTAACGCCTGAAACGTAGTCGGGCCATCCATACCCGGCATCATAACATCCAGCAGGATCAGTTCGGGGTCAAAATCCGGACCCTCAACAAGCGCCTCCTGACCGGAGCTGCAGCTCTTTACTGAAAACCCCCCAACGGTTTCCAGTGCCAGCTCCGCCACGGCCCTGATGTCGGCATCGTCCTCCACATAAAGAATTCGCTGAAGCTCTCCGACCGGGCTAGCCATCGTCTGTACCTCTCTCATGGTTATCCACCCCCAGTCTGCGCAGCAAGCGCAAACATTCCTCGCCCTGATTCTGCCCATCCGCTATCAAGGCGGAGGCACGCATAACCAGTTTTGAATCGCTCGTGGCATCACGCGGCAGAAAATGAACTGCGCCAATCAGCTCTCTCAACTGCAAAGGCAGATGCCACTGCACTTTGAGACGATTCCCATAACTCTGAGCCCAGGCCGTTAACCCGCTTTCAATCTGTTCATCAGAAACCTGGCCTTTGCGATCCAGGCATTGCTGCATCACCTTGAGCACCGCCAGTTCGCCGACCCGGCTGAGCAGGGCCGCCGTGTGCACATCGGATTGATCGATTCCGATACGTAACGCAATTCGTACGGCTTCCTGGGCTACCTTCTCGGCGGTTTCGAGAAAGACAGTCGCTCTTTCCGCCAAACGGGTATCGCGCAACTGGCCGCATATATCCAGCGACATGGCCATCGCGTGCCGCAAGGCCATATCCACACCCATGGTGGCAATCCCGTCACGCAGACTGCGGACCGGCTCACCGGTTTTCTGGAACGAGGCGCTGTTGGCCACGTCAAGCAGACGGGTTGTCAACGCAACCTCGCCATGCCACCGCTCCGCGAGCTGCGATGGGGAGATATCCTGTTTTCGCGCCATCAATTCGAGAACCCGAGCCGTATCAATGGCGGAGGGCAGCTGAATAACGGACTCCACCGACGTCTGCAGCAGGTGCTCCAGATCAGGTTGAGACTCCCGATCAAAGTCTGCCGGGTCCACCAGTGCTGTCAGCCTTTCGTGCACCATCTCCACACTGAACGGTTTGCTGATATAGCCATTGATGCCGTAGCGTGCGGCTTTCAGAACCGAATCCCTGTCAGCCCGGCCGGAGATCATGACAATGGCGGTCTTGCTGCTCTTCTCACGGGCAGCGCGAATAACCTCAAGGCCCGAGCCATCCGGCAGATTCCAGTCGATGATCATCAGGTCAGAGCCGTGTTGGGACCAATGTGCCAGAGCCCCCCTGACCGACGCCGTTACGAAAATATCAATACCCGGGTAAAGCCCGCCGACCACCGTTTCCAGCAGATCCGCCAGCAATGTGTCATCTTCCAGAATAAGTGCCTTCATAACGTTATGCTTCATCCCTGATGGAAAATCGTCACGCCGTTACGGCCCCCTTTCTTTCGCTCATAAAGGGCCTGATCCGCTGCGTTGAGCGCATCGCTACCGGACTCAAAAGCATCCAGCGCGGCAATACCCACGCTGAGGGTAACCGACAGGCTAGCACCATCATTGTTGAACGACAGGTCAGAGAATGCCTCGCAGATCTGAGTCATCACCGACCGCCCTTCCTGTATCGAGCACTCCGGCAAAACCACCACAAACTCCTCCCCGCCATACCGGCCGATCATGTCGGTGGAACGCAATCGTTGCCTGAGGAGGCTGGCAAGTGCCTTAATGACAATATCGCCCATTCTGTGCCCGTACTGATCATTCACTTTCTTGAAATGATCCAGGTCCAGCATGGCGACAACCGAGGACTGCGACAGTCGCTTGCAGCGGGCCTGTTCCTTATCAATTTCCTGCTTTATATACGAATGTTTCAACAGGCCCGTAAGGCTGTCCCGTATCAGCAGCTCGTTCAGTTGGCGGGCGCGATAGCAGCGGATCTGGGCGGCGCGTACAAGATAGCTGTCGGACACGGGCTTGGTCAGGAACTCATCCGCCCCTTTTGCCATGGCTTCGAGCTGAACCTGCTTATCCTGCTCGGACGACAGGTAGATGATCGGCAGGCTTACCCATTCGGGATCAAAACGAACCAGCTTTGCCACCGTCGGCCCGGAGTAATCTCCCATGCGAACGTCCAGCAGCATTATGTCAGGTGAGAATTCCGAGAGTTCCGACAACACCGTCTCGGGATTACTGATGGCGCGGACATTAAAGCCCGCTCCTTCCAGCACCGCCCGGTAGTGCCCAGCAAGATCTTCATCGTCATCCAGAATCAGGATTTTCCCGGAAACCGTCCGGCTCTGCTCACTGACCAAACGCTCGATGCTTTCCGTCAGTACGGTTGCATCAACCGGTTCCGTAATAAGTGCATCTGCCCCGGCATCCGCCAGGGCATACCGGTTTCGGAAATCATCCCTGCGTCCGATACAAATGAGCGGTGGTTTCAGTAAGCTGGCGCTCCCTGTCTTCTTATCGAGCGCCGCGGACACCTCAGAAAGCGCGTCCTCACCGGTCACCACAAGGGTCACTCCCGACATTCCGCTAAGGGAGAGGGTGGAGACCGCCTGTCGCGATATCGAAAAACCGTAATTTGAGAGTGCGTACTCCAGAAAAACCTGCGAACCTTCCGATAATCCACACAGGACAACCTGAATATCTGCGGCCGTCAGACTGTAATGATCATTTAAGTGCTCAGGATCGTTGGTACTGCGGGTTGTCGACACCGACGTTTCATCCAACAAAGAACGCAAGTGCCCTGCCTGCGTCAGGGTATCGATAACCTGTGGAGTTTCCTCGCCGGGAACCTCTGGGTCACCGTCGGCTTGCACCGGGTATTTTTCCACCAATGGCTTAAGGCGTTGTTCCAGCCTTCGTGCCTCCGCCCCCAATACCGCATACCCGAAGGTTCCGGCAGAACCGGCCAGACGATGAAGCAGTTGGTAGGCCGACATCACATCTTCACGCCGCAGTCGCTGCCCCTGAGCCCCCCCGGTTACCCTCGCAGCGACTTCGCTCAACTGATCGAGTTCCCCCTCCGCCTTACCACGGAAGCTGAGTCGCAATTGTGCGAGTTTATCCGCGATATCCGCTTTTGGATCTTTTCCCATAAAAGGTCTGAGGCCTCGATTTTTTACTAATATAACCGGTTCAACTAGGCTAATCTTCTTTCATCACAGAACATTATCCGGAAAAACGCAACAGAGAGGCACTTCATTGCGATCAGGCAAATCGCTCTCCCTTAGTAGTCGCGTAGCGATCATTATTGGCGGAGGCAGTCTAGTAACCGTCCTGGCCATTATTGCGATCGCCTATCAGGCCCTGGTACAGGACTTTGAAGACCTGCTCACCCATCGCCAGATTCTCGAAGCTGCAAGAACATCGGAGCAGGTCGACCAGAAGCTTCAGCTTCGACTAAATTCTCTGTCAGCGTTCGCCTCACAATTTGCCGACGACGACCTTCCGGACCAGTCTGCCTTGGAGATAGCACTGAATCGCCAAACGGCAATCCAGGATCTGTTTCCGGCGGCGCTTCTCATTTTCGATGAGAACGGATGTGCCGTGGCAGAAAATGTCTACGTCCCAAATCGTATTGGCACCTGCTATCTGGATCGCCCTCACTTCCAGGAAGCCTTGAAGAAACGAAGGCCTATTGTCAGCAAGCCTATTATCGGGCGAACCACTGGCAGGCCCCTGCTCTCCTTTCTGGCACCCATCGAAACGGATGAAGGGGACTTGCTTGGATTCGCAGGCGGCACCCTGGATCTGGGCAAGACCACTCTATTACCCGAAAAACGCAACATGGGTTTGTATGGATCCCAGGGTATCGAGAAAATCATCGACACGGAAAACTTTCTGTACGTGGATTCCGGCAAGGGCTCCCAGAACATCGAACCCCTGCCGCCTCCTGGCGCAGATGCGCTGACAGACGCAGCGCTATCCGGCATCACGTTCGGACAGGTCAACGGCCAGGATGGTCAGCCCCTGATATACGCCACCAATCACCTGCAACGGCTGGGGTGGGTCTTCGTCCGTGCTGTTCCCTATGATCAGGCAACAACACCCGCCCGACAATCCTTTCTCCAGTTCTTCAGCATCAGCCTGCTGATCACACTGGTGATCGCCGCGTTAAGCTACCTGCTGGTCAAGAGCACCATGTCGCCACTGGACCGAATGACGACGAGTATAAAGCACATGGCTGAACAACCGGATTCTGCCATGCGGTTGGGCGAGTCCGGCATTCCGGAGGTCAGCAACCTGGCCGTGGCCTTCAATCGACTTCTGGAGGAACGTGACGGCCTGGACAGGCTCAAAGATCATTTCATGTCCTCGGTCAGCCACGAACTTCGTACGCCCCTGACGTCACTGACTGGCGCTCTGAAGCTGCTCTCTTCCGGCACCACCGGACCACTCAGCGAAAAAAGCCAGAGCATGGCAAACCTCGCCCTGAGAAATGGCGAGCGCCTGCAACTGCTGGTGTCGGATTTGCTCGACTTCAACAAACTGTCCGATGGCAGTCTCAAAGTGCGAATTCAAAGCGAAGCGATCCAACCGATACTTTACGGCACCGTTGAGGACAACAACACTATGGCTACTGAACATCATGTCCGGTTGATGTCAGACAGCGGTGAGCTACCACATATACTCTGTGACAAGCACCGGCTGAGGCAGATTCTGGACAACTACGTCAGCAACGCCATCAAGTTCTCGCCCAAAAACGGAGTGGTCAGGATAAAAGCCCGGCTCCACTCACCGGAATACGTGAGAGTCACCGTTAGTGATCAGGGCTCTGGAGTACCGGATTCTTTTGCCGACAGCGTGTTCAAACGATTCGCACAGGCCGAAACCGGCACCACCCGTTCGGTAAAGGGTACGGGGCTGGGGCTTGCCATTTGTGCCGAACTGGCAACGCTGATGCATGCAGAGGTTGGCTACTACAATGATCAGGGCGCGCATTTCTGGGTCGATATGCCCACATCCGGATCCGGTGAGGCATTGTCGACCGTCGCTGATGAGGAAACAGACTCGTGATAGCACCCGAAAGCCCATTGAATGAGGCGGTACGGCTTCTCGCGCTGAAGCGAACTCACCTGCTCGATACGTCACCAGAGGAGCGATTTGATCGCTTTACTCGCATGGCCAAACTGGCCTTCGACGTCCCCATTGCCCTGGTGTCACTGGTCGACGAAAAACGGCAATGGTTCAAATCCTGTCAGGGGCTGGAGGCCAGGGAGACCCCCAGGGACATCTCTTTCTGCGGCCACGCCATCCTCAGTGATCGTCTGTTCATTGTCGAGGACACCCACGAGGATTCGAGATTTGCCGATAACCCGCTCGTTACCGGCCCGCCAAACATTCGCTTCTACGCCGGTGCTCAACTCCGCAGCCATGAAGGTTATCGCCTGGGCACTCTCTGCATCATAGACACCCGGCCACGATCGCTCGACGGCGATCAACGCATGCTTTTGGAAGAGCTGGCCCGATGTGTCGATGAAGAGATCAATGACTTCGAAGCGAGTAAATCCCGCCAGGAACAACTCGAGAAGACCCGGATTCTGAGTGCACTGAACAACCTGACGGTGGACGCCTCCGCGCCCCTGGAACAAAAAATAGACATGGCCCTGGATCTGGGGCGCCAACACCTTGAACTGGAAACCGGCATCGTCAGCGAAATCACCACCGATGTCTATACGATTCGCTGGTTCAGAGCGCCGGATGACTCTCCACTGGAAGCCGGCCTGTCACTACCGGTGGAACAAACCTATTGTGCACTGATGCTCGCAAAAGGCGACCATCTGGCGATCAGCCATATGGGCGACTCGCGCTATCGCCATCAGTCGTGCTATGCCCAAATGGGCCTCGAGAGCTATATTGCGGCACCCATAGAGTTTGATGGCAAGCTCTTCGGCACGCTTAATTTTTCCTCGGTATCGCCAAGATCCAGACCGTTCACGGATCTGGATCGCCTGTTTATCGTGTGGCTGGCACAGTGGATGGCAGCCCTTCTCCAGCAACATTCCCATGAGGATACGCTGCGAAAGCTGTCCGAAAACGTGCCTGGAATGCTTTATCAGTATCAGGTACTCCAGGATGGTGAGTCGAGGTTCCTCTACAGCAGCGACGGCATACGTGATATTTACGGCGTTTCTCCGGAGACTGTTATAGAGGATGCCAGCATTGCCTTTGATGCCATACACCCCGACGACATTGAATATGTAGCCGCTTCCATCGACCGTTCCCAGGAGGCACTGGCGGTTTGGGAGTCCGAGTTTCGGGTCAGAGCTCCGGATGGGAACTGGATTTGGGTCGAGGGCCGGGCCACGCCGGAACGGCGCCCGGACGGTAGCGTCATCTGGCATGGGTTTCTCGCCAACGTCGATGAAAAGAAGCGCTCGCAGCTTGCACTCGCGGAACGAGAGCAACTGCTGCGTACCTTATTCGAACTGTCACCGATTGGCATTCTTCTGACCAGTTTCAGAAGCGGACAGAACTTTGATGTTAACGCGGCACTGTTGGAGTACAGCGGTTACTCACACGCCGAGTTCCTGGCACTGAACTACTGGGACGTCACTCCCGAGGACTACGCCGAGCAAACGCAGCAGGCCATCACTGATTTGAAAGAACACGGGCGGTTCGGCCCCGTGGAGCAGGAGTTTATCCGCAAGGATGGCACCCGGTTCCCGATGCTCTTCCAGGGCGTTCTGGTGGAGCGTGCCGACAACGAACCACTGGTGTGGTCGCTGGTTGAGGATATATCAGAGCGCCGCAAGGTTGACCGAATGAAAAACGAGTTCATCTCCACCGTGAGCCATGAACTACGAACCCCCCTGACGTCCATATCAGGCTCCCTTGGGTTGATCGCGGGCGGGGTTTTTGGCCATCTACCTGAAAAAGTCAAAGCCATGGTGGCTATCGCAGCCCGCAACAGCGACCAACTAAAGCATCTGATTGATGATCTGCTGGATATGGAAAAGCTGGTCTCCGGAAAAATGGAACTGCGGATGCACAGCGAGAACATCAGCGCGATCATTCAGGACAGCCTGGATCGAACATCAACCTACGCGGTTGATCGGCAAATCTCACTTCGGTTCGAAAATCACCATCCCTGGGTCAAAGCCGCTATCGATGCCCGGCGCCTGGGCCAGGCACTCGACAACCTGCTGTCCAACGCCATCAAGTTTTCTCCGCCGGAGGCCGAGGTTGTCATACTGACACACCTTCATGACGGCCTTTTTCGCATCGAAGTCACGGACTATGGCACAGGCATACCGGAAGCCTTCCGAGCCAGGATATTCGAAAAGTTCGCCCAGGCTGACAGCTCCGATACCCGAGGCCGTGGCGGTACGGGCCTCGGGCTGGCCATTACCCGGGAGATCATGTCGCAAATGGGCGGCGGCGTGGGGTTCAAATCCACCGAGGGATACGGCTCGACGTTCTGGCTGGACATCAAACCCGATGAGAGTGACAAACCCGATGAGAGTGACGAGTAATCGATAGTGGCGGCACAAACGCGGGCTAACGTGTTTCATCGTTTGATCTGGGCTTCAAGGCTGGGCGTTCTGCTGTTGGTCATTGTAGTCGCGGTTTCCCTTGATGCATCCAGCTCTTCCAGCCACCGCAACGATGTCCGTCAGCAGTGGCAGGAAAAAACGGATGAGATAAGCCTCAAGCTGCAAAGTGCCATACTGCAGAACATCCAGACCGTGTGGGGACTGGCCGCCAACGTCGCGATACAACCCGATATCGACGGCCAACGCTTCCGGGAACTGGCCTCGGTCATCTTCAGCCTGGCACCGGAACTCCGAAACATCGGACTGGCTCCGGATTTCGTGATTCGCCATGTCTACCCACTGGCCGGCAATGAGGCTGCGATCGGTCTCGACCTGACCGCACAGAGCTTGTCGCAAGATCAGATCGAGATGCTGCTCAACACCCGTCGCGTGGTGTTCACCGGCCCTATTGATCTGGTTCAGGGCGGGCAGGGGCTGGCGGGGCGTGTTCCCATATTCGAACAGGCCTCGGGCGATTTCTGGGGGGTTATTTCAGTGATACTGGACCTTCAGAAACTGTACTCGTCGATAGGGCTGGATACGTTGCAAGACGACTTCAATGTAGCGATCTCGTCGTCGGCCGACGTTAATGACACTCAGTCGGTTTTTTTCTCCACACGCCCCTTTCAATGGGAAGATCCAGTCACCAGCACGATTCGCATGAGAGGCGCTACCTGGGTGGTGTTTGCCGAACCAGTCGGGGGCTGGCCAAACCACCCCAGTCAGCCCTGGATATTTCGTGGCAGCCTGTTCGCGATGCTGGTCATTGTCAGCGGTGCTGTTTTCTGGCTCACCAGCCTGATGTCACGGGATCGCGAAATGCAGCGGCGGCTCTGGGGACTCTTCGAACTGGCCCCCATGGGCATCGGGCTGTTCAGTGTCACCTCCAATCGACTGCTCCGGGCAAACCCAACGTTCGAAAACCAGTTTGGCAGATCCGTCCAGTCACTGGATTTCTTCGACCAACCGCTTGATGTCCATGGAGAGCCGCTGGCCAACAGGCCCGGGGTTCAGGAAACCCTTCGGGAACATGCCAGACTCAGCGGCCTCGAAGGCTACTTCATGACGCCAGGGCAGGAACTGGCCCCCGTCATGCTCCACGGGCTGCAACTGGACGATTACGGCAACGAACCCGTTGTCTGGCTGATCACCGAGGACATTTCAGAGCGGAAGAAAGTCGACCACCTGAAGAACGAGTTCATTTCCACTGTCAGCCACGAGCTTCGCACCCCACTGACCTCGATTTCCGGCTCCCTCGGGCTACTGGCCAACAATGCCGTCGGCGAGCTGCCGGAGAAGGCCTCGAAACTGGCGCACATCGCCTATCGGAACAGCCAACAGCTTACGTTCCTGATCAACGACTTACTCGATATAGAAAAGCTTGTGGCCGGCAAAATGCCCTTCCGTAGCGAACACCATGTTCTGCAAAATCTTGTTCACGAGAGTGTTGAAAACATCGCAACCTTTGCCCAACAGCGAGACATTCATCTTCAGGTGGCTGAACTGCCAGCCGTGACAGTTCATGTGGATCGTCAGCGCCTGAACCAGGCCATCACCAACCTGTTGTCCAACGCCATCAAGTTTTCTCCGGCAGGGTCCTCCGTCGACATTTTCGCCAGCCAGCGCGGAGAGTCGGTTCGGCTGTGTATCAGAGACCATGGTGAGGGCGTCGCCCCGCATTTTCGGGAGCATATTTTTAAGAAGTTCTCACAAGCTGATTCGTCGGACCGAAGAGCCAGTGGCGGAACCGGGCTCGGTCTGGCCATCACACGGGAGCTGATGGCGCGCATGAAGGGCACGGTGGACTATGAATCCGTTCCGGGCGAGGGGGCTACGTTCTGGCTGGAACTGCCAGTGGCGGGGTAATGGGTAACTGAGTATTGAGAGGCCCGGCAGGTTGCCCTGCCAGACCAACGCCAGACCAAACAGTCACGCCGACTTGAGCATCTCCCGCACGACGTAGTGCAGGATACCGCCGTGGCGGTAATAAACCGCTTCGTTGGCGGTGTCGATCCGGGACAGTAGTTCACAGGTCTCGGTCTTGCCGTCCGGATAGGTCACCGTCATTTCGAGTGTCTGACCCGGCTTGATGTCACCGGACAGGCCCTTGATGCTGATGGTTTCCTCGCCCGTCAGCTTCAGGCTCTTGCGGTCGACCCCGTCCTTGAACTGCAGCGGCATCACGCCCATACCGATCAGGTTGGAGCGGTGGATACGCTCGTAGGACTCGGCAACCACGGCCTTCACGCCCAGCAAGCGGGTACCTTTCGCAGCCCAGTCACGGCTGGAGCCGGTGCCGTATTCCTTGCCGGCAATAACCACCAGGGGGGTGTCCTCTTCCTGATACTTCATGGCCGCATCGTAGATCGGCATCTGCTCGCCAGTGGGGATGTGTTTGGTGAATCCACCCTCAACGCCGTCCAGCATCTCGTTCCGGATGCGCACGTTGGCGAAGGTGCCACGCATCATCACCTCGTGATTGCCCCGGCGCGAACCATAAGAGTTGAAATCCTTCGGCTCCACACCCCGCTCCTGCAGGTATTTACCCGCCGGGCTGTCGGCTTTGAACGACCCGGCCGGCGAAATATGGTCGGTGGTGACGGAGTCACCCAACAGCGCCAGAATGTTCGCGTCCTTGATATCATCGATGGCGTCCGGCTCTTCCTTCAGGCCCTGGAAGAACGGCGGGTGCTGGATGTAGGTGGACTTGTCGGACCACTCGTACACCTTGCTCTCGGGGACCTTGATCGCCTTCCAGGTGGCATCGCCGTCGAAGACTTCCGCATACTCCTTATGGAACATGTCGGTTTTCACCTTCTCGACCGCTTCGGCGATTTCCTGCTGGCTCGGCCACAGGTCCTTCAGGTACACAGGCTTCCCGTTTTTGTCTTCGCCCAGAGGATCCTTGGAAAGGTCCAGGCGCACGTTGCCCGCCAAGGCATAGGCCACTACCAGCGGTGGTGAGGCCAACCAGTTGGTTTTCACCAGTGGGTGCACCCGACCCTCGAAGTTACGGTTACCGGAGAGCACCGAGGCCACGGTAAGATCACCATCGGCAATGGCCTTCTCAACGGCATCCGGCAACGGGCCGGAGTTACCGATACAGGTGGTGCAACCATAACCCACCAGGTTGAAACCAAGCTTGTTGAGGTCGTCCTGGAAACCACCCACCTTCAGGTAATCGGTCACCACCTTAGAGCCCGGTGCCAGGGAGGTTTTCACCCAGGGTTTGGTATCCAGCCCCCTTGCGACCGCTTTCTGGGCAATCAGGCCCGCAGCCATCATCACGCTCGGGTTGGACGTATTGGTGCAGGAGGTGATTGCTGCGATGACCACCGCGCCGGGGTCCAGCCGTGTCTTTTCACCGTTCATTTCCAGCGGCTGACTGGCGGCGTGTTCGTAGCTGTCCTGGACACCAACGGCGGTCTGCCCGCCTTCCGATTCCAGTTTGCCTTCGCGGGACTCTGACGGGCCTTCGGCGGTTTCCATCAGCAGTTCAAACGAGGCCTTCATGTTCTTCAGGGCAACCCGGTCCTGCGGGCGCTTGGGGCCGGCGAGGCTGGCCTCGACGTCACCCATATCAAGCTCCAGGGTGTCGGTGTACACCGGCTCCTGGCCGGGCTGGCGCCAGAGGCCCTGGGCCTTCGCATAGGCCTCCACCAGCTCAAGCTGGTCGTCTTCGCGGCCGGTTAGCTGCATGTATTTGATGGTTTGCTCGTCCACCGGGAAGAAACCACAGGTAGCCCCGTATTCCGGCGCCATGTTGGCAATGGTGGCACGGTCCGCGACGGGCATGTCTTTCAGGCCGTCACCGTAGAATTCCACGAACTTACCCACGACACCTTTCTTGCGCAGCATTTCGGTGACGGTCAGTACCAGATCCGTTGCGGTAATGCCTTCGCGCAGCTTGCCGGTAATCTTGAAGCCGACCACTTCCGGAATCAGCATGGACACAGGCTGGCCCAGCATGGCCGCTTCCGCTTCGATACCACCCACACCCCAGCCGAGGATGCCAAGGCCGTTGATCATGGTGGTGTGTGAGTCTGTTCCCACCAGGGTGTCCGGGTAGGCGATGGTTTTTCCGTCCTGGTCCTTGCTCCACACGGTCTTACCCAGATACTCCAGGTTCACCTGGTGACAGATACCGGTCCCAGGCGGCACCACGCGGAAATTGTCGAACGCCTGCTGGCCCCAACGCAGGAATTCATAGCGTTCCTGATTGCGTTCCATCTCGATGGTAACGTTGTCCTTGAAGGCTGATGGGTCACCGTACTTGTCCACCATCACCGAGTGGTCGATCACCAGATCCACCGGCGACAGCGGATTGATCATTGCCGGGTCCTTGCCGGCTGACTTGACCGCTTCCCGCATGGCCGCCAGATCCACCACACCGGGCACACCGGTGAAGTCCTGCATCAGTACACGGGCGGGACGAAACTGGATTTCGGTATCGGATTTCCGGTCTTTCATCCACTGAATCATCGCATCGATATGGCCCCGGTCCACGGTGGCGTCATCTTCGTTGCGCAGCAGATTTTCCAGCAACACCTTCAGGGAAAACGGCAACTTGTCGATGTTGCCAAGGGTGTCGGCAGCCTTGGGCAGGCTGTAATAGTGATAGGTCTTGCCGCCAGCCTCCAGGCTGGAAAGGGTATTGAGACTGTCTTTACTCAGGCTTTGTTTCGACATGAGGTGCCTCCTTTTGATGATCCGAAGATTTCGGAAGGCTTAGCAGTAGCCTTTGCATCAGCGTACTGACCGCGGATGGCAATAGACTGATGCAAAGACCCTGATTTTGAAAGTCTCCTATAACTATTGCACCGATTGACCAGACTTCAACTGCGGTTCCGTGAATGTTCAGTATTGCGGCGGTGAATACCCCTACCCTCCTCAGGCCTGTCGATCCCCATAAAGCTGGGCATAGAGCCCCTGGCGGGCGATCAGCTCATCATGATGCCCTTCCTCGGTGATGAAGCCGTCCTCGAAAACGTAAACACGGTCGGCCTGTTTCACGGCACTCAGACGATGGGCAATGATCAGGGTGGTGCGTTGACGCAGAAAAGCCTCTAGATCCTGATGCAGCTGAAACTCGGTTTCGGCGTCCAGGGCGGAGGTGGCCTCATCCAGGATCACCACGGAGGGATCCGACAACACCATACGGGCAATGGCCAGCCGCTGGCGCTGGCCACCGGACAAACGCACCCCCTGGCGGCCAATCATGGTATCCAGTTGCTGAGGCATGTCCGCCACGGTCCCGTCCAGTTGCGCGATGGCCAGGGCCTGCCACAGTTCGGCGTCGGTCTTGTCCCGGCCCAGGGTGAGGTTCTGTCGCACGGTGTCGTTGAACAGGGCCGGGTGCTGCAGCACGGTGGCCACGTTCTCCCGCAGACAGGGGAGCCCGATGCGCTGGACCGGCACACCACCCAGCAGCACCTGCCCCTGCTGCGGTGTGTACATACCCAGAATGACCTGCACAAGAGTGGATTTTCCGCCGCCACTGGCGCCCACAACCGCGACTTTCTCCCCCGGTTCAAGATGGAGGTCAATGCCCTTGAGCACGGATTCCTCACCGTAGCTGAAGTGGATGTCCTTCAGAGTCAGGCCAACGGTGTGACGATCCCTGAAGGGGTTTTCCAGCGCCGGGTAACGGGGCTCCTCCTCCAGCTCCAGCAAGCGGTTGATTCGCCCCAACGCCGCATTGGCGGCGAACCAGGCGTACTGCATATTCAGCATTTCCTGTACCGGCGTGAGCATAAACCACAGGTAGCCAAAGATGGCGAACATCATGCCGATGCTCAGGTCGCTGAACAGGACCGTCACCATCGCCGCCGCGCGGAAGGTGTCGACACCAAACTGGAACAGCGCAAAGCTGGCGCGGGTGGCGGCGTCGCTGCGCCATTCAAATTGTATGGCGTGGTCGCGAACCGTGCGGGCGCGGCTGATCAGCTGGCGCAGGTAGTGCTGTTCCCGGTTGGCCGCCCTGAGCTGGTGGATCGCGTCCAGGGTTTCCGTCAGGTCGCCCTGAAAATCCTCGTAGGCGCTATTCTCCTGGCGTTTGAGTTCCTTGACCCGTTTGCCAATGAGCATGGTGGCGAAGATCACCAGAGGATTGAACAGCAGGATCAGCAGCCCAAGTTGCCAGTGAACCCACATCAGCACGATGGCGGTTCCGGTGACGGTCAGGCTCGCCACCAGGAAACGGCTGATGGTGGTACCCAGGAACTGATCGATGGTGTCCAGGTCGGTGATGAAATGACTGGTGATGCCGCCCGAGCCACGGGTTTCGTACTCCGACATGGCCACCCGCTGCAGCCGGCCCAGCAGTCGGGAACGGATACGGAACACCACATCCTTGGAAATCTTGGAGAACTCACGGGACTGAAGCACGTTGAAGGTGAGCGACAACGACCTTAGCAGAAACGCTGCTACCACCATCAGGCCGATGTAAACCACCGGCAGGTGCCATGTTTCGGGTAGCATCGTCTGCATTACGGGCAGCACCGGGCCGGCCTCATCAAGCAGCACTTCGTCCACCAGTACCGGCAACAGCAGGGGAATAGGCACGCTGACCACCGTGGCCAGTATGGCGAGCATGTTCGCTCTCACCAGCCGCGGCTTGTGTTTGAGGGCAAGGGACAGAATACCCCGCCAGGTGTACCGGTTGTCGTTGCGACCCCTGCTGTCCGGCCCGACTGCGTTCAGATCCGCCGCCTGCTCCAAGAAACCTCCGTTAATGCGATGCCACCCACACTGGTACGCTGCAAATTCGGTGACAGTCTACCCGACCTTCTGCCATCATTGCCCCTCAAACCCTCGATGTACCAGAACCGGGCCCATTGTGAAACACGACTGCCATTACCACCCCGGCGAACCCGCAAAATGGCATTGCGGTGACTGCCAGATACACTACTGCACCCGTTGCATGCCGGATGCGGACACCCGAAAACAACACGCCTTGTGCCCCCACTGCAGCCGTGCCATGCGCTATCTCGGTGCCGCCACGGAGGCCGTGCCATTCTGGAACCGGATCGGTGCTTTCTTCCGCTACCCGTTCCACACCGATCCGCTGATGGTTATTGCCATTTGTACGCTGGTGCCCTTGGTCGTCAGCGGCAATCTCATCGGCCTGATCATCACGCTGGTGCTGGCCCTGGCACTGCTGAAGTATACCTATGCCGTTATCAGCCACACCGCCGAGGGTCATATGAAACCGCCTCCGGTAGCAGTGGCATTTACCGGCAGCGGGTTTGACATTGTGATCCTGCAGCTACTGGTGTTTGCGCTTATGGGCGGCATGGTAGCGGCCGCTGCCATGGTTGGCGGGCCGCTGTTGATGTTCCTGGCCGTGGCCTTCGTGATACTGGCCCTGCCCGCCAGCATCATGGTGCTGGCCATGGAGCGCTCGGTCATGGCCGCGGTGAACCCCATGAACCTGGCGGTGCTGATCTCGCGCATCGGCACGCCCTATTTCCTGCTGTATGGCTACCTGATCCTGCTGACCCTGGCGTCCGGGGCAGCCCAGGATTTCGCCCTCACCCACTTCGCTCCGGGTGTTGCCCGTACACTGGCGGGTTTTCTCAACAGCACCTTTACGCTGATCCTGTTCCACATGCTGGGTTACCTGCTGTTCCAGTACCAGGAGGAGCTGGGCTTTGCCAGCGATCTGCAGGATGACGAAAACGCCGGCGAAATGCAGAACCGCGACCGCACCCATCGGTTTGACGCCGACATTGACATGAATCTGAAGGACGGCAACTACGACCGGGTCCAGTCGATGCTCAAGGAAGCCCTGAAACGGGATTCCCAGAACGCCTTTCGGTTAGGGCAGTTGCATCAGCTGCTGACCGCCCGTAATGATATTCCGGAGCTGTATCGGTATCACCCCCGATTGCTGAACATGCTGGCGGAACGGAACGACGGCGAAGGTATAGCGGCGTTGTTGGCGGCTATAGAAACTGTGGAGCCAGGGTTCCGGCTGGAGGACCCCGAGCTGTCAGTGCGCTGCGCCCGTTGCCTGTATCAGCGCGGGCATTTCAAACCGGCGCTGAAGTTACTGCAGGACTTCCACAAGCGTTTCCCGGACAGCGAGGAACTGGCACCGGCCTATCTGCTGGTCGCTCAGGCGCTGGCGAACGGTCTGGGGCAGTGGGAAAAAGCGTCGGCGTTCCTGAATTTCGTCAAGAAACGCTGTCTGAACCATCCTTTGCACGAGCAGGTAGATGTGTACCTGCAGCAGGTTGAGAACCGGGAGCCATTGAAAGGCCCGAAGGCTTCTTTCGCAGTTCAGGAGTAAGGGAGTCAGGCTGATTGTTGGGGAGGCTTTTCCAAAACCGTGCGTAGCCATGGATGGCGGAGCCGAGCGTACATGGATGTATTCACAGCGTGTTTTGGAAAAGTCTCCCCAACAATCGGCCGTCCAACCGTGAGCTAGCCTTCTTGTAACAACTGCCTGTAGTGGCGAGCCTTGGGCGTCATCTCGCGCTTTTCGAACTCCTCGGCCAGCAAGCGGCAGGCTTCGCTGGCCAGGAGCTGATCACCGGCACTGCGCAGGCGTTCGAAGGCTTTCTCCGCGGCTTTCAGGTCGTCATTGCGAAGGCAGGTGAACAACACCCGGTTATGGTCCTCTGCGTCGAGCGGGGCATGGCCTTCGCCTTTGCCCAGGTATTCCTGCCAGATTTCGACCATCCGCTCGGGCTGGCGCCGGCTAAGGGACTCGTTCATCAATTCCTGAGTCCGCTCGCGGTATTGCGGCAGGTCCGGGCGCAGTTTCGCCAGCTGATATAAGTGCTCCAACAGGATAGTGCGGTCCGGGTAGTGCTCTCTCAGCGCCTCGAACTGGCGCCGGGCCAGGTCGAAATCCATGCGGCCGAGGCTGGCCATGGCCTGACTGTAGCCGGTGGTGAAACGCTCGTCCTGCTCATCTTCCTCTGGTTCGAAAAACTCTTCCTTCACCTGCAACCAGCTCTTGCCCAGCAGCCAGACCATACCCGCGCCGGCCACCAGGCCACCCGCGTGGGCCATGTAGGCAATGCCCGTGGCTCCGGCGAACCAGTAATCGTAGATTTCCTTGCCCAACCACACGGGCAGGATCGCCAACGCCGGGGCGCGAAAATAATTGAAGTACACACCAACGAAATAGAAGAAGCGGATTCTCTGCAACCCGTAGATGGCCACGTACATGCCCATGAGCCCGGAGATAGACCCGGATGCACCCACCAGGGGTATGTGACTGCCCATGGAAAACGCGGTGAACACCACACCCGACAGAGCGCCACACAACAGGTATGCCAGCAGGAAACGCCCTGCCCCCAGGGCCTTCTCGACGGTAAACCCCAACAGGAACAGGAACACCAGGTTGCCAATAATATGGCCCCAGCCGCCGTGGAGGAATTGGTAGGTAATCAGCGTGTAGAGGGAAAATTCTGCTGGCACCAGCCCCAACTGATTGGCGCTGAGCCTGTCCATCAGTTGGGTCTGAATGTCCCCCCGCTGCTCCAGCCACAGGCGGCGCTCGGCCGGCGCCCAGAGCCTGTCCCGGTTCTGCAGCATGTACTGGTAAAACTCACGGTCCGCCAGCAGGCTGTAGGCAACCCACAAGTCCCCGCCCTCTTCTTGCAGTTGCTGGAAGTTCTGCAGGTCGTAGACCCGATTCTGATTGTCTTCAAACTCAATCTGGCGCTCGAGGTAGTCCTCGTATACCGGGGCTTCCAAAGACTTCAGGTCCGATTCCAGATACTGCTCAACCGCTTCTTCAATCAGCCGGTTGTCGTCGCCCTGGTAAAAGAAGAATACCAGCAGGCAAGTCGTGATCAGCCCGAGGGTAACCCAGGGTGGGCGCTTCCAGTTCACGGTGTTTTCGGCGGGGATAATCAGCATGGGCCGTCACAATTCATCATAATTTGTCTCTTGAGAGGTGCTTTTTACCACAGCATGGCCAGTTTTTCGCGTTGTAATGAATCCTGAAGCGGTTTAGCCGGCCACGGGCAAAACAAACTGTGCGCGGCACCACAAACAGGCTACTCTGCGGTTGTCACACGATGGTCATACAAATGACATTCAATCAGGGCAGCCGCAAAGGGGCGAATCGCACGATGCTCGAAACGAGCACGGAGTATGGGTTTCGACCAATCGCCAATTGCCGTTGTCCCGGCCACAGCCAATAGTTGCCGGGACAACAAGAAAAACAGGACGTGCAACCAAGGAAACTGCCATGACTGTACTCATACTGGACAATCCGGATCTACTTGCCAGAGCGGCCATCGAATCAGGCCTGCCGATGCCCTCACTGGCATCGGACAGCACACCCCGCAAACCACACCGGCTGCGGTTCCACTACGGTTTCAACAAGCATCGACTGGATGAGCAGGACCTGACCATCCTGCGCCAGCACGCGCTCTACCTGCGACACAACCCGGGCGCTACGGTGCGAATCCATGGCCATGCCGATAATTTCGGCGTTAGTGAATACAACCATTTCCTGTCCCGCCTGCGGGCCAGCAGCGCGGCGAAAGTACTGATTCGCGAGGGCGTCAGGGAAAGCCAGATTCTGGTGAGCGGCTGGGGCAGCGATCGCCCGCTGGCGCGGCCGGAAGACCACGCCGCCAACCGCCGGCTGGAACTGGAATACGTCACCATGGAAATGGCGCGGGCGCTCTAGGAGCCCGGCCTTGCAAATAGAAGATCCGGGGGCTGCGTCGCCCCCGCAGGAGACTCAGCCGTAAACCTGGAACACGTTCCAGAGTAGCAACACGGCAATGGCGAGGATGCCAATCCAGGTCAACAGAATGCCTGCCATACGGGCAATATGGGGGCCGCCCCGGCCATTGATCATGCCGAAGGCATGCAACACACGCCCCACCACAAAGGCCATTCCGGTCCAGTACACCAGCCCGCTGGGAACACCGTTCAACTCGGCAATCGCAAGCATCACCAGCCCCAAGGGGGCGTATTCCACCAGGTTCGCCTGGGCGCGGACAGCCGCCTGGAAGTCCCGGTCGTCGGTGACACCCAGGCTCTTTTTATATTTCAGGCGGAAACGGGAAACCATTCCCGACAACACCAGCAGCAACAGCCCGAGAACGGCTGCGAAAACGGCAGAGACAGGTACGATCATGATCAGGCCTTCTTGATCGCGCTGACAACCGCCAGCAGCAACACGGCACCCACTGTGGCGGTAACCAGTTCACCAATGGCGCCCTGCGCAGCCAGGCCCAGCAGGCGGAAAACGAAACCGCCCAGAACGGACCCGACAATACCGATACCGATGTTAGCCAGTACGCCGAAGCCTCGGCCCTTCATGATCAGGCCGGCCAGCCAACCGGCCACACCACCAATAATCAGGAACAGAATCAGATTCATTGCATGCATCTCCGAGCAGCGAAACAGTCCCCGAAAGACTGCCCTGTTTTACCCGGCGCTTCAAGCACTTCCGCAGGGAGGCGGGCAGTTTCGTGGGACACGTTCAGGCGGTAGGTTCGAGGTCCGCGATGGCCGCTTCCATTTGCTGGCGGCACTGGGCCATCAACTGGGGAATATCCGCAACCGTGAGTCCTGCGGTTTCAACCGGCGGAAGCACCCGGATAGCCACCGGTTCGCGGCGGCCGGACCACCCCAGGGTACGATCATAGTACTGGCTGGCGCAGACCATGGTGATGGGCGCACCGGAGGCAATGGCGGCGTGAAAAGCCCCTTTCTTGAATGATTGCAGGCCCCGGCCGCGGCTGCGGGTACCCTCTGGAAAGACCCAGAGGCTCTTGCGGTCACGGCTGATCGCTTCGCTGGTCGCCTGCATCACCGCAACAGCCTTGTGGGAGCGTCCCCGGTTGAGGATGACATTGCCTCCGAGCCAGAACACCTGGCCAAAAAACGGGATCCATATCAGCGACGACTTGCCTACCGTGACGGTGCGGGGCGGCAGCAAATCCCCCATCACGAACAGGTCATCGTTGTGCTGGTGATTGGCAATAACGACCGTGGGCCGGTCCTGCGGCATGTTGTCGGCCCCTTCCAGAGGGCGCTCCATGCCCAGGAGCAAACGACCGACGCGGGCAATCGTTCGTGCCAGCAAGCGGTTGTTGTCCGGATTGAATGGCCGGGCGACATACAGAACCAGTGCAAACAGACAGATGACCGGCACCATCAGCCAGGCCAGCAGTTTTCTTGGCATTCCCATTAACGACAACCCTGATGCAATTTTTGGCGCACAAGTGTACGCCAAAATCAGGTTCCGGCAACAGCCTCCCGGGCCAGGGCGTTATCGGCTTTATTGGCCGTCACCAGGGGCTCGGCTGTGGCCTCCACCACATAGCGTAGCGGACCGTTGTTCTCAAGGCCATCGAAGGGATAACAGGTCACCAGCAACAGCGAATCCCTGGGCAGTTGTGCGGTATTGATTTGCTCGTGCCGGCTATCGACAACGCGAATACGGTCCACCCGGAATGAACGCCAGTCGCCATCGCGATCCTGCAACTTTACCCGGCTGCCGGTTTCCAGATGCTGTAGCCCCCGGAAATGCGTATCGCGGTGGCCCGCAATTACTACCGGGCCCGCCCGGCCGTCGTTGCCCACCACCTGCCCCGGCCCAAAGGCCAGGCTTTCACCGTGCGCGCCGTCCAGCACGATCAGTGACTGGCCGGTTTCAGGCACCATCAGGCGGGCCACTGGCCAGGTGTCTGCCCAGGGCCAGGGCCGGGTTTCCTGCTGCCGCGCCTGGCTTTCAGCCCAGGCCAGCTCCAGAAGCTCCTGCGCCACCAGGGCCTTGAACGGAATCCACAGGCCGACCGCCAGGACAGTCGCGAACGTCGTCGCCAACAGGAGAATCAATCGGTTCATGGGTATACCCTCCGCTTCAGGAGCGTGATCGCGGCCGAGAACATCAGCCCAATCAGGCCAATGGCGATCAGCAGTGGAGACATGGTTGCGGTCTGGGGGTATCGCAACATCGTGCCCTGGCTCCCGGCGGGCAGCAGTGTGGGCACGCTGTCGGTTTCCAGCGCCTCCTGAGACGGTCTGGACGGGGTTTTGTCCTGGGCCAGGAAGCTGGTGTACTTTGTCATCAACTGATGTTCCAGCCCCAAACGGATCACATGCTGGCGCGCGTCATCATCAATCTGGCCGGTCAGCCCACTGTCCATCAGGCTATCGATTTTCTGTTTTGCCCAATGACGATGCAGGCCCTTGCCGTTGGCGGCCTGTTCGAGGTTCAACGACTGTTGCCATTGACTGCCATCCGGAAGACGCCCGGAAACGTCGAGTGCGCCTTCAGCCGGCAGGCCGCGCACAACCTGCACCATGGGCTCCCCCCTGAACAGATCGCCAATTCGGTCAGGGAAGGCTTCGGTTGCAGCGGCCTGGCCCGGCCAACTCACTGCGATATCGGTCAACACCGGCGCCTCCATCTTACCGAACAGCTCGTCCAGCGGGCGGGCCACGTCCGACAGGTCACTGATGGCGGTGTAGGTACCGCGGCCATAGCGTGCAGCTTCACGCATGAAGTGCATGTTGGGGGCAGAACCGATGCCTACGGTGAACAGCCGACTGCTGCCCAGCCCATCACGAATTTTCCCGAAGAGCGCGCTTTCATTACCGACAGCTCCATCGGTAATAAACACCACCTGCCTGACCCTGGCGCGGGACTCCTCGCCACCATCACCGGTCATCTCAAGCGCGGCATCCAGAGCCGAGGCCATCTCGGTGCCACCATCGGCGTTCAGCCCTTTCACGTAACGACGTGCCCGGGCAAGGTTGTTGCCACTGGCGGGAACCGCCTCCATAAACAGTGAGTGGGTCTGACTGTTGAACTGGATAACGTTGAAACGATCATCGGCATCGAGTGTCTCCAGCCCCCGCAACAACGCCTGCCGGGCCTGACGGATGGACTCGCCAGCCATGGAACCAGAGGTGTCGATCACGAACACCAGCTCCCTTGGCAGGCGCTGTTTTCCATTGACGCCGGGCACCACTAACGCCAGCAGGTAGTCCTCACCCTGCCACTGCTCCTGGAAAACGGCGGCTGCGGGCTCCATACCCCGGGCAGGCGCCCAGCGCACGATAAGATCACGGTCCATAAGCACAGCCCGGGATTCCGGCGCCACATCCACGGTGTTGCCGTTCCAGGTACTGGTCACTCGATGACTGGGGCTCGACACACGGCTTACCGGCAGGCCTGCGTTGATTTCCAGGGCAATGGTTGCGCGATGGCTATCCGGGCCCACATCGTCGGGCCGCACCGTGAACGGGCTGATCTGGTCGGCATCCGGCACTGCCGTGGTGGGCGTCGCCCAACCACCCGACCACTGCGCCGGCTCGTTGTCCAGTGCCTGGCCAGGCATGTAGCGCGGTGTCAGCGTGGTGGGCAGGCGCAGTTCGAACTCGCCGGACTGGTAACGCACCGCCTGCTGGTAGTTGAGCTCAACCGTGATGGTTTCTCCCGGGGGGATATTCGCCATACGGGTGGTGAACAGGTTGGGCCGTTGCTGGTCTACACGGGCGACCTTACGGCCTTCCTCCTTCGCCTTGGCGTACTGGCGTTTGGCCTCCTGCTTTTCGTGAATCTCGCCGACAATCACCCGCTCGCCAGCGGTCATGGTCATGCCGTATACGTTCGCATTTTCCGGCAACGGGAACACGAACACGCCTTCCCGCCACTGCTGACTGGTATTACGGAAGCTCTGGCGCAAGCGGGTGTCGGCGATAAGACCGCTGACAGTTACGTTGTAGTCTGTGTTCAACAGGGTTGCCGAGCCCAGTCGCTGGCCGGCATCATCGACAAAATGAAACTCACCGGCGCCTTCGCGTCCGGTTTCGGAGGCCTCTGCGTACACCGGGTGTACAAACAGGAAAAGCAGCACTGCCAGCCACAGGGAAATGCCCTCCAGCCAGCGTCGCAGCCGAGGGGAGATCTTGCTCCCTGTCATACTACCGGCAATCTGCCGCCCGCCATTCGGGGCGGTTGATGAATAGGGTCCCAGGTTGGTCAACAGCATTGTTTCGCTTCCTTGTATCACTGTGGTTGAAAAAGCACGCCTGGTGGCAACTGGCGACTATTTCAGCCCATGGAAGCGGCGATCCGGTGCCACAATCTGGCGATCCGGCGATGAAAAAATGATGAATTGTGGCAAACCCTCTGCTTTACCTTGTTCTGGCCACAGGCCATGGTTAAATAGGAACCCGTACAAACAGGGGAATGGTTGCAGGCTATGAAGCGACACATCGTGCTGATTGAAGATGAACCCGCCATCCGGGAAAACTACCGTGACGCGTTCGAGCGCCGGGGATACCGGGTGTCTGCCTATGGTGACCGCAACAGTGCCTTCCAGGTATTGCGCACCGCCCTGCCGGACCTGGCCATCATCGACGTGGGACTGGGCGATGAACCCGAAGGCGGCTTTACCCTGTGCCAGGACCTGCGCAGCCTGTCCAAAACCCTGCCGATCATTTTCCTGACCGCCCGCGACAGCGACATCGATTCCGTTCACGGCCTGCGGCTGGGTGCCGATGACTATGTCACCAAGGACATGAGCATGGACCACCTGCTGGCCCGGGTTACCGCTCTGCTGCGCAGGGCAGATGCCTGGGCCGAGGCCCTGAAGCAACCGGATGAAGTGGTGCACCGTGGCCGCCTGGCATTAAACGTGGACCGCATGACGGCAGAATGGAATGACCAGCCCATCGACCTGACCGTCACCGAATTCTGGATGCTGCATTCCCTGGTTCAGCACCCGGGCCACGTTCGCAGCCGCGACCAACTGATGGAAGCCGCCAGCACGGTACTGGACGACAATACGGTGACCTCACACATCAAACGTATACGCCGCAAGTTCCTGCAGATCGACGACGCCTTCGATGGCATTCACACCGCCTACGGCATGGGTTACCGCTGGAACGCCCATGAGGCCTGAGTTTTGACCCTTAAGCGCCAACTCTTCATTGCCAGCCTGCTGATGCTGCTGATTCCCTGGGCGGGCCTGCAGTTCGTGCTGGAGCTGGACCAGGCCCTGCGTGACCAGGCCGCTCGTCAATTGCAGAGCCAGGCCGGACGCACGGCCGGTTTTGCAGCGGAACAACTTGCCGAGACCCCAACGGTTGCTGCGGGTACCAACGTTATCTACGCCGACCTCCTGTCCCGCAGCCCGAATCTGGATGGCTACGGCGACGACTGGCCCGGATATGATGAGGAAGAATCCCGGCAGCAGTGGCAAGGCACACAACAGGCCATCAACAAAGACAGACCCGAGTTATCCTGGCAGGCAGCCGTCGATCAAACCCATCTCTACCTCCTGATTCGTGTCAGCGGCAGAACCGCTGACTTCTTCAACCCCGGCAAACCCCGCCAACCCCATGACCAGATCCAACTCCAGGTTATCGGTGATAAGCAGACGACGCAGCGCCTGATCCGAACCCAGGCGCCAGGGGCCATCAATGCGATTGACCCGGAGCGCGAAGGGGCAACCGACTATCGCATCAGCGGCTACTGGCAGGCGGTCAGCAACGGCTACCAGGCTGAATTGAGAATGCCGCGTCCGGCACCCTCGTCCCGCCTTGGTTTCCAGGTGACATGGCCTATGGAAAAGCCGGTAGCCACCGGTGATGGGCGCGTCTCTGCTGGCCCCACCTCAGCGCACATCGTCACCCGAATGCCACAACTCGAAAACCGACTTGCGGCCATGATCGCTCCGGGCCAGGGCACCTGGGTTCTGGAGCCTGACGGCTGGGTGATTGCTCGCCAGACACGCGACTCCGAAACCGACGAGGCCGAATTCGACAGCCTCAGCCCACTGCAGATCCTGGAACGCATCAGCCTGAACGGCCTGCGGGCACTGGTGAGCTTCTACCAGCCCGAGCCTTCACAACTGAATGCGCAAACCCATCGCATGGACGCCGGGGAACTGCCATCACAGGGGCTGGTTCGTCACCGGGACGGCGACACCTACATGCTGGTGAAACAATCATTGGGCGATGGCCGGATGCTGGTGCTGGAAGAATCACTGGACCAATTGCTGGCGTTGTCCGGCAGCACCCTTGGTTCGGTCATTTCCCGCAGCGTGTTATTGATCATCGGCCTGATGCTGGTTCTGCTGGGTTACGCCAGTTGGCTGTCCTGGCGCATTACCCGACTGCAGCGGGCGGTCAGCGCCAGCATTGACGACGACGGCCGCGTGTTGGGCACGCTGCCACCCGCAAAAGCGAAGGACGAACTGGGCGACCTGTCACGGCAATTCAGCCAAATGGTGGACCGCCTTCAGGGCTACACAGACTATCTGGAGAGCTTCTCCCGACGCCTGTCCCACGAACTGAAAACCCCCGTGGCGGTGGTACGTTCTTCCCTGGAGAATCTGGGGCAAACCACAGACCCGGCTGATCAGGCCAGTTACATCGAACGAGCCCGCTCCGCCACGGATCGTCTCAGCCAGATACTACAAGGGATGAGCGAGGCAGCCCGGCTGGAGCAAAGCTTTGACCACGCCGAAAAGGAAACCTTTGACCTGGCCGAAGTCGCCTCCCAGACCACCCTCGCCTATCAGGAACTGGACCCCGACCACCGTATTCACTACATCGGACCGGCCAACGGTTGTCTATGCCACGGTTCCCCGGAATTGCTGGTGCAGCTTCTGGACAAGCTGGTGGACAATGCCCGGGATTTCACACCAGAGCAGGGAAACATTGAAATACGGCTGACGCAGAACGCCCGACAACTGGAACTGAGCGTGTTCAATGAAGGTTCCGCTCTGCCGGAGAACCTCGCCAGTGACATTTTCAGCCCCTTCGTGTCCGTGCGAACCGGCCATCAGGAAGGACACCTGGGCCAGGGCCTGTTGATCGTCAGGTTGATTGCCGAGCACCACAACGGCCAGGTGATGGCCAGCGATGATACCGGTGGCGTGCGTTTTACAGTGCTTTTGCCGTCCCGCCCGCGACCAGAGTCGTAAGCCACAAGTCGTCTTTCGGAACGACCCGCGAGCCTTTATTGTTCCGTTGTAGGCCCCTCAATCGTCGTCAAAGGACCAAGCCTTGAACCCGCCGCTCACACAGCTGGATCTGCACCCTCTTCGGGCAGAGCTCTACAACGAGCTCCATTCCCGCCCGTTCCACGTGCTGCCATGCCCGGCACAGGTTACCCACATCGCCCTGATAACCACCCCGGAGCAGCGGGCCGACCAGTTCCGCCACTGGCAGGACCTGCATATCATGCTGGGGCAACCCGAGCCGCGGGAGGACGTCAGCTGCTACGAGGCCACCTTTGGCTCCCTGCGTATCCGGCGTGAAATGCACATGGAGTTTGCCTCCTACACGTTTATTAATCTGGGTATTGGGGACGACCATCAGCCCTTCCAGGATACCGGCATCTCGTCGCTGCCCAAGGGATGGCTCGAGAAGCTCACCGGCACCGTTGTGGCCGCCTTCCATATTGACCTGCAGCAAGCCTCAAACGGCCCGGAAACCGACCTGGCGCAAATCCGCCACTGGTTCGAGGGAGAACGACTGGTGGGCAGCAGCCCCTGGGAAGGGAAGGCCCGGGTGTGGGGCACCTTCAGGCTCCATAGTGATGGGTTTGGGCGCTTCATGGTTCTCAACCGGGACATGTCCGACAGCCAGCTCGGCCGGCTGACCCAACGCCTGATGGAAATCGAAACCTATCGCCTGATGTCATTGCTGTCGCTGCCACTGGCACGGGAGATGACACCCTCGCTGAACGACATGGACCAGCAACTGGCGGTGATAACCCAGTCCCTGGCGGACAACCAGGGCATCGACGAACGTGAGGTATTGGCGGATCTGACCAACATTGCGGCCCGCATCGAAGCCTTCCGCGCCCATGCCACCTTTCGCTTCTCGGCGACACGGGCCTATCACCAGCTGGTGCTGACCCGCCTGGAAGAGCTGCGGGAAGATGAGCTGTCGGGACACCTCACCATCACCGAGTTCATGACCCGGCGGCTGACACCGGCGGTGGAAACCTGCGAATCGGTGAAGGAACGCCTGGAGGACCTGTCGCGCAGAGTGGACCGGGCCTCGGACATGGTGCGTACACGGGTGGAGCTGGCCATCCAGAGCCAGAACCAACAGTTGTTGAGCTCCATGGACCGGCGCTCAAAAATCCAGTTGATGATGCAGCACACAGTGGAAGGGTTTTCCGTGGTGGTCATCAGCTACTACCTGCTGGCACTGCTGAAGCTGGCGCTGGAGTCCGCCGATGACGCCGGATTCGACGTCAACACCTCAATGGTTCTGGGCATTGCCATACCGGTTGTGCTGGGCCTGGTGTTCATCGGCGTGCGGATGATTCACCACCGGTTCATCAGGCTGGCGCGGCGACAGTAACCAGTTGCCTACTGGCCAAAGGCATCCGGGTCGCCGGCAAACTGGCGGTAGAACTGCTGCGCCGTGCGGCCGTTACGGGCACCCCGGCTGGTGGCAAAGCGAATGGCCTCAAGATGCAACGCCTCCCGATCACTCACTTGGGGGAACAGAGCATCGATGGCCTGCAGGTATACATCCTGGGGAAAACCATAGAACGACAACTGCAGCCCAAACCGGTCCGCCAGGGATACCTGCTCCTCGATGGCCTCCGCCGGATGGAGTTCGCCGCCGCGCATCTCGCTTTTCAGGTTATCGTCCATGAATTCCGGCATCAGGTGCCGGCGGTTGGAGGTGGCGTACACCCTGACATTTTCGGGCGGCAGCTCGAGCGAGCCTTCCAGCACACTTTTCAACGCCTTGTAACCAGACTCACCCACTTCAAACGATAGATCATCGCAGAAGATCACGAAGCGCCAGGGCAATTCAGCGATGTCGTCGACGATCTCCGGCAGGTTCACCAGATCGTCCTTGTCCACCTCGATCATCCGCAGCCCCTGCTCCCGATACCGGTTAAGCAGCGCCTTGATCAGCGATGATTTGCCGGTGCCCCGGGCTCCCCAGAGCAGCGTATTGTTCGAGGGTTCACCGGCCAGGAAGCGCTCGGTGTTGCGGGCCAGGGCTGTCTGCTGTCGCTCGATGCCGGTCAGGTCGGCCCAACCCACCGGGTCGAGCCGCCGAATGGCCCGCAGTCCCTGACGGTGGCGGCGCCACACGGCGGCGGGCGTCTCTGCCCAGTTGATGGCGTGATCTGTCGACATAACACCTATTTCCTGTTCCGCGTTTATCACGAATATGAAACACTGGAGCCCTATACCGGACACACCCCAAAAAGGAGACTTTACCGCAAATGGCCGTTAAATCCGTCGCTCTGGTCGCCCACGACAACAAAAAGAGAGAACTGGTGGACTGGGTCGCCGACAACCAGACACGCTTTGCCTCCCTCCGACTCTACGCCTCCGGCACCACTGGCCGGTTGCTCAAGGAAAACCTGGGCCGGGACGACATCCATTGCCTGCTCAGTGGCCCGCTCGGAGGCGACCAGCAAATTGGCGCCAAGATCGCGGAAGGGGAAATTGACCTGCTGGTGTTCTTCTGGGACCCGCTGGAACCCCAGCCACACGACCCGGACATCAAGGCCCTGCTACGCATTGCTGCATTGTGGAACATTCCCGTCGCCTGCAACCGGGCCACCGCAGAGTTCATCCTGACATCCGCCTATATGACGGATGACCAGCACCAACCGCAAAGGCCGGATTTTTCGAGTTACACCGGCCGTTCCGTTAACTGAGAGGCTTTCTGGCCAGGAACACCGTGTTGGTGGACTCCCGATTCTGGAACGGGTTGTAGAACGACACCACCTTCGCATCCACATCCGTGAACAGAGTTCGCAACACGTCCATGAACGGCTCGTCCGGCGGGTCGTTGGACCACATGGCGAAAACGCCGCCAGGGCGCAGGTGAGCCGCCATTCTGCCTAAGCTTTCAGCATTGTAGAAGCTGGCATTGGACTCGTTCAGGAGGGACCTGGGGGAGTGGTCAATGTCCAACAGGATGGCGTCAAACACCCTGCCCGGGGTTTCGGTATCGAAACCGGATTCCGATACCGCCAGATCGAAGAAACTGCCCAACACATAGCGACAACGCGGGTCGGCATTCAACACTTTACCCAACGGAACCTTTTCCTGCTGATGCCAGTGGATGACGGTGTCTAGGGCATCCACGACCAGCAGCTCGCTCACGCGCTCATGTTTGAGGGCCGCTTCCGCGGTGTAGCCCAGCCCCAGGCCGCCGACCACCACCTTCAGCTGTTCGCCCTCGACGGCGTTCAGGCCCAGGTCCGCCAGGGCTACTTCCGCGTCCACAAACATGCTGGACATGAGAAACTCTTCACCCAGCTTCACCTCATAGATATCCCGGTCACCCAGCGCCGGAATGCGACGGCGGCGAAGCGTGATCTCTCCCAATGATGAGGGTTGGCTGTCGATCTGTTCAAACAAAAGGCCCATGGTCGTTCCCATAACGTACTGAGGTGGCGACATCCTACCATCACGCACCAGCAATCGCAGGCCACGAATCACCTCGTCATTGGGCAAATAACCCGCCAACGACTACACTCACAGTTAATCACCACAGAATTGTGAATCACCCGATGAGCGCTGTAATTGCCTGGCAAAGGCCATCTCTGATCACACTGCTTGCTAGCATTTTCGGTGTACTGGCGCTCACCTTCCTATCGATGCCTGCCTGGCCCTCTGTAAAAGAACCCATCTCCGTTGGCATTGTGGCCGACAACAAACCTTACACGTCCATGGCGGGCCGCACAGCCTCCGGCTTCTCTATCGATATAGTCCGGGAGGTGGCTAGCCAGTCAGGATTGGACATTGAGTTTCGGGCAGGCAGTTGGCCCGAAGTGTTCGGTGCATTCCAGCGCGGCGACATCGACGTTATCGAAGGAATTTCATACAACGACGGCCGCGCCAGAACCATACAGTTTACCGAGCCGTACCACATTCGCCAGATGCATCTGATGCATGACCCAGCCAACCCGCTCAAAGACATTGATTCCCCGGGATCCCTCAATGACTACCGTATTGGCGTTGTGCGTGACGCCTATTTCCGCGATGCACTTGAAACGGCGGGCTTGTCGCTCGTCACCTACGATTCCATTCCCGGCCTGGTCCGGGCACTGGCCTTTGGCTGGGTGGACGGCATCATCGGTCCTGAACTGACCCTGAACTACTACGCTAACGAGGCCGGCTTCCGGTTTTTGGAGATTGCTGGCCCCGCACCGTTGGGAGAATGGTCGAAAGAAGACTTTCGACTTGGCGTTCTGAAATCAAACGATGAGTTGTTTGACGTGGTCAGCAGCGGCCTGGCTGCCATTCCCGATAAGCGCATTGAGGAACTGTTCAAGCGGTGGCAGGAATACGGCGGGACCAGCATTGCTGAATCGTCGGGTTTTACCCTGAGTGATGCCCATCAGCACTACATCAGTGAGGTCGGCCCGGTACGGGTGGGCTTTATGAGTGACTATGCGCCCTTCAGCTTTCACGACGCAGACGCGTTGCAAGGACTGTCCGTTGACGTGCTGAACCGGATATCGGATCTGACCGGCCTGCAAATCGTACCGGTGCCCGGGCAATGGTCGGAACTGTACCCCCGGTTTATGGACCGTGACATTGATATCATGGCCAATATCTCGAAAACCGACGAACGCGAAGCGTTCATACGGTTCACCCGGCCCTACCATACCATTCCCAACGTCGCCTTCACTCTGGATAAGAATCTGGCATTCAGCTCACCAGCAGACTTGCAGGGACTGAAGGTCGCTATTGGTTCAGGTATTTACTACGAGGGACCCCTTCGTGAGGCATTGGGCGACAATGTGTTCGCTTTCACCTCCCAGCAGGCCATGTTCCGGGCTCTGGCTGAGGGCTCCGTCGATGTTGCCTTGGCAGCCCTGCCAAACGGAAACTACTGGGTGAGGGAGCTTCGCATTGCCGGAGTGAATATTGCCGGCGAAATGACCCTTGATGGCATGCCGGGAGAAGACCTGCGCTTTGGCGTGCGTCCCGCTCTTGAGCCGCTCGCCTCTATAATGGACGCCGCATTGGAGGCCATCAGCCCAACGGAAATGCGCACTATCGAGAATCGCTGGCTTGGCGCTTCCGCCCGTCGTAACCGGACACCGGCCACCGGCCCGTTAACGTTCTCCGATGCCGAACAGGCCTGGCTGGCCGACCGCAACCGACAACTGACCATCTGCGTAGACCCTGACTGGCTGCCACTGGAGGGCCTCAGCGAAAACGATAAACACCTCGGTATTTCCGCCGACATCTTCGCCCTGTTTGCGAATCGTTCCAACATCACATTCACCCCTCTTCCCGTAGACAGCTGGTCCGAGTCCATAGAGGCAGTCAAAAACCGACACTGCGACATGCTTTCCATGGCCATGGAAACACCGGAGCGGCTTGAATACCTGAATTTCACAAAACCCTATATCCAGATTCCCAGCGTGCTTCTGGGACGTGTGGAAGCCCCCTACATCAATACACTGGACGACATGGGGGACCGACCGGTCGGCGTGGTTAAGGACTACGCTTTTCTGGAACTGCTGAAGACAACCAATCCCGGCCTCAATCTGGTGGAAGTGCCCAGCGAAAAAACCGGACTGCGCATGGTTCAGGAACGGAAGCTGGCGGGGTACCTTGGCACTCTGTCCACCGCCAGCTACAACATGCAGGAGCTGGGTTTGGCAGACCTGAAAGTGCTCGGGCGGATTCCCGCAGACTGGACCCTGGGAGTCGCCACCCGGAATGACCAGCCCGAACTCTTCAACATCATGCAAAAATTGGTGTCCAGCCTGACGGAAGCGGAGCTTAAAACCATTGAACAACAATGGGCAGGACTCAAACTGGAACAGACCGTCGACTACACCCTGGTATTCCAGCTCATCATGGGTGCCGTGGTGCTCTTGGGGTTGCTGTTCTATTGGAACCGCAAACTCGGGCGCCTGAATCATGAACTCGCTGCGGCCAATGACCGCCTTGCGCATCTCAGCGTAACAGACGACCTGACTCAGATCGGCAATCGCAGCTATTTCGACCGTGAGTTCAGCAAGAGCTTCCATTGGTGTCAACGACACGGAGCCGGCTTTGCCGTGGCGATGGTGGACGCGGACCATTTCAAGGAAATCAACGACACCTACGGCCACGACGCGGGCGACCGTTGTCTGGTGGCGCTGGCAGATACCATGCGCTCTCACTTTCGGCGTGACACAGACCGCCTTACCCGGTTCGGCGGTGAGGAGTTTGTGATGTTCACCAGCTTCAGCGACCGTGATGAGCTGGTTTCGCGGCTGGAAGCATTCCGCGAGGGTCTGGCGGGGCTAACCACCTGCTGCGACGACGAACAGATCCGCTTTACTGTAAGCATCGGCCTGGCCACTGGCACACCCGGCAAGGACACGGTGCCGGCAGAATTCCTTCGGCTGGCAGACAAGGCGCTGTATCTCGCCAAGCAAAACGGCCGCAACCGCCTGGAAGCTCTGACCACTGAAGATCAGGCAGCCAGACGGGGCTAGCTGATGCTATCCTTTTGCGACAGGGAAAACGCAAAGGAGACGACACCATGGCTAAGATCTACGAAGACAACTCGCTGTCGATCGGCAATACCCCGCTGGTCAAGCTTAATCGGGTCAACGAAGGGGCCACCATCTGGGCCAAGATTGAAGGGCGCAACCCGGCCTATTCCGTGAAGTGCCGGATCGGTTCCGCCATGATCTGGGATGCGGAAAAGCGTGGCGCTCTCAAACCCGGCATGACGATCGTCGAGCCCACCAGCGGTAACACTGGCATCGCGCTGGCTTTCGTCGCTGCTGCGAGAGGCTACAAGCTGAAACTGACCATGCCGTCATCCATGAGCCTGGAGCGCCGCAAAGTACTGAAGGCCATGGGGGCGGAACTGGTGCTTACGGAGCCGGCGAAGGGCATGAAAGGCGCCATCGCCAAGGCCGAAGAGATCGTTGCTGAAGACCCGGACAACTGCTTCATGCCACAGCAGTTCGAGAACCCGGCCAACCCCCGCATCCACGAGGACACCACCGGGCCCGAAATCTGGAACGATACCGACGGTGCCATCGACATCTTCGTGTCCGGGGTTGGTACCGGCGGCACCCTGACCGGCGTAACCCGTTACATCCGCAATACCAAAGGCAAGGCCATCACCACCGTTGCCGTGGAGCCGGAAGACTCGCCAATCATCACTCAGGCCCGCGGCGGTCAGGACCAAACACCAGCACCCCACAAGATCCAGGGCATTGGCGCCGGCTTCATTCCGGGCAACCTGGACATGGACCTGGTGGACCGGGTGGAAAAAGTCAGCAATCAGGACGCCATGGACATGGCGCACCGGTTGATGCAGGAGGAAGGCATCCTCTGTGGTATTTCCTGTGGTGCAGCGGTTGTGGCTGCGGTCAGAATCGGAAAGCTGCCGGAATTCAAGGGCAAGAATATCGTGGTGGTTCTGCCGGATTCCGCCGAGCGCTACCTGTCATCAGCGCTGTTCGCAGAGCGGTTTGGCGAGCTGGAAAACGTTCAGTAATACGGTAGGTATTGCAGAGAAGCTGATAAAAAGCCCGGGGCCAGAACCGCCCCGGGTTTTTCAGGTACTTACGTTAGAACTGGAAACGCATACCAACACGACCGGTATCGAAGTCCGGCCCGTCATTGGTGACCTGGCCATTGAAGTCGTCTTCGTCGATATCAACGTTGTAGCGGTTGTATTCCGCAAACGCCGTCAACTGTTCGGTGACCCGGAAATCAACACCGGCACCGACAAATGGATTGACCTCATCGTAGGTCTCACTTTCGTCAAACGCGTCTACATCGAACGACGAAGCAAATGCGCCAGCCTTAGCATAAACACCAAAGGTATCTGTCAAAGGCAGCCGCCCGATCAGGCCAAGGGAAGTACCCTTCAACTTGCCATCGACGTCATCGTCGCCAAAGTTGCCGAAATCAATGTACTCGGCTTCCAGGGCGAAGAACTGGTTGAACTGGTAGCCCAGCCCCACGCCGAACAGATCGTTTTCATCATCAAACTCGCCACCATGGGCTTTGTAGCCACCATAACTGCCGCTCAGATATACACCGGAGCTGTCGCGATCGGTGTTGTCCTGGGCTGATACAACCGGGGCGGCCAGCATGGCCGAGGCCAGAACCGTTACATAGGCAAAACCGGATTTATAGCTCATATCGCATCCATCCTTCTGAGTTCGGAAATGATTGATTTCCTGTTGGATTAACCGGTAAAGCGTCATACCGATTACCTGAACTCAGGCTACCTACAAATCGGCGGGATGTGGGTTAAATGCACAATACGGTCTGTTCACCTCATTTTCATGTTAGTTAATGTCAGCCTTGCAACTTTTCGGCGCATTGACGTATTTCACGGATGCTTCAAGACTGGCAGCCGCCAGCGAAACGCTGCGATAGGAGAGACGGGAAATGCCGTGGTGGATGGAGCGAACAGCCTCACTCCAGGGCCGGGCAATCGGCACCCGTTGCAGAATATTGAAGGTTTCATCCGCAATCGACAGATGAATACGCTCCACTTTGAGAGCGCCGTGATTGAGGCCACTGGCTGTTATATCGGCAACGCCAGCCCACCAATTGCGATTATGTTCGCTCATAACAGCCACTCCTTCAGTTGGCTGGCCACATCCGGGTGATGGGCCAGACGGATATGGTCAACGCCGGGGAAGCTGGCGACACCACTGAGTGTCCAGCCCCTCCGCTCATGGCCACGAGCACTGGATTCATGCACCAGCGCATCTCCAAACAGGGCGTTGATCGGATGTTGACGGGATCGCGCCAGCAGGCCACAGACAACGTAATGCCGGGTTCCGGGTAGCAGAGGAGGTTCGCCCTCATTCCCATGAACAACCTCCCCGCGGGACAGATTGCGAATACCCTCACTGCGCAGATCGATCACCTCACCCACCACGCGCAGGTAATCCCGTGGTGCCCGGTTCATCAGGTCGGCTGTGGCCTTCGCGCCTTTTGCCAGCCAGGAACCATCGTGTGGCGAACCGATGTAGACACAGTCGGTGAGTTTCTCAACCCAGCGGTGAGCTAGATACTGACCATGATGGCAGGCACTGCGAATCAGCAACCCGCCCATACTGTGGCCCATCAGAATAATTCGCTCAACTGGCACCGGCCAACGGCGGATCAGGGTTTCCAGAAGCTCGGCAAGGTCTTCGCCATTGCGATAAATCGGTCGGCCGGTGTTGTAGCGAAGGGTAAGCGGTGTGATGGAGCGCCCTTCGTCAGCCAGCAGGGACCCGTAGTGAGACTCAGCTTGCCCCGGAAGGTCCCAAACCGTCTCCAGTTCCATCAAACCATGTATGGACAGGCACAGTGTCGAACCGGGCGACTCCACTGCGGGTGCCGATAAGTCAATGGGCGAGCGCCCGTGGAAGAACTCCATGGGCACCGCCAAAGGGTTGTTTCGCGCCTCAAGCCAGTCCCCAAGGAACCCGCTGAGGATGGCCGAGGCGTGTCTTTGCCACACCGGACTGGTGTCTGTATCCATGCACAACCGCTACCGTTTGATGAGTTATCACCAGTCTACTCCGATAACGGCATTAACGATTGGCTGAATTTTCACCAGTTTACGGCGTCGAGGCAACTGACCTTCAATGGCCCCGGCCGGCAAGCCCCATGCAGTTGGCGTAGAAAGTGGTGGTGGCCGGCCAGTCCGAGAAGATACCAATCACCCCAACCTCCCGGGCCAGCACGTCAATCACATTGAACACGTCGCCGTCGTTATTGATGGCGTCGGTGATGGTCTGGTGATACCAACCCCCGCCATTGGCCAACGGACCACTACGCTCGACCGTCCAGGCGATCATATCCAGCCCCGCTGCCTTGGCGTTTTCAGCGTAGTCCGACGGCACGATCTGCTGGTGGCCATCCAGGGTCAACATTTTCCACAATGCGGGGGCCAGGATATTCACGCCTTGCGCAGACAGGCTTTCCATCCACGCCAGGGAGGAATTCTCCGGTGTCAGCGGCTCCTGATCCAGAAACACAGCCTGTCGTCCAAACCGCGGCGTTTCATTGACCCAGAACAGTACATCATCCAGCAGGAACGACTGCGGCCAGACATCCCTCGGGTTCACGCCGGCTTCAACGTAATCCTGAATCATCTGGCGGGCGTAATCTTCCTGGCTGTAGTCGCCCTCATAGGGCATCTCAACCACCGGCGTTTTCAGTTCCGGCGTGAACTTCACACCCAGTCGTTTAAAGAGTTCGATGCTCTCTTTATGGGTCAACAGGGTGCCGCGACTGCTGTAAAGCTCCGTGCGCCAGTCTGCCGTGCCTTCCAGGTACTCCTCCGGCGTGGTTGCCATGGGGTTGAAGGCGTCCATCTTGCCTTCCAGTGACTTGAACTCCTCCAGCGTGATATCGCTGGTGCGGCATTCTGCCTGCGCCTCAGTGCCACTTGCCGGGTCCGCCGGGACAAACGGCTGCGTACACTTGGCGTTCAGTTCCGGAATCGTCACGATGTTGGTGGTGGTATGGAGATCATTCTGTGCGTGACGGCAAACCAGCTCCCGATCCTTGGTAAAGGCAACATCGCACTCCAGGATGCCAGCACCCATCTGGGCAGCCGCAACATAGGATTCAAGCGTGTGTTCCGGGAACTGCAACGGCGCACCCCGATGGCCGATGGAGAAATCCGTAGGACGGATTTTGTCGGCGCGGCAGGACTGGAGCCGGTCTTTCAGGCGCCCCTCATCCATGTCTTCCACCAGCCAGAACGGGCGCGGCCCCAGATGGACTTCGCGTTTACCCCGGTGATGCCTGTCCTTCAGATCCGGCCACTTGTCGTGCCATTTTTCAAGGCCTGGCGGAGTCCAACGATCCTCCTTGCCATGCCAATCCGGTGCCGCATGGGCGGCAGAGAATAGAGGCATCAGTAATGCCATAACCAGTAACGTGCGTAACTTCATAACAAGCTCCCTGTGCAATGAATGGTACTGCACGGCTATTGTCGGCGCGGGGGGTTACGCTCAGGTGACGATCATGTGACTGGCGCGTCCGTGCCACTTTCCCGTGAGTCCGTTTTGTCTTTGTCTCGGGCCTGCTCGGCCTCAGCTTCCTTCATCAGGACCATGCCGCCCTGCAACAGCAGTGACTTCAGGCGAGGATCACCCTGCTCCACCACACCAAGAGTAAATGCCGCAAACACCGCTTCCAGTGGATTGTTGCGGACAAGGTCTCTGATGGCATCGATTGGTGACGTGGAAGGCTGGTCATCACCCTCACCGGCGGCACTGGCGGTTTTCTTGGACGTAGCCGGACGTGTCATTCGATAGAAAAACAACGCCAGCAACAACAGGCAGGACATGCCCGTCACCGCCATGGCGCCGGCCTCCCCCATCACGGGCGATAAAGCCAGCATGGCGGCATTGACGAGCATGTAAAAACCGGTAATCAACAGGGCGACCAGCAACACAAAGGCCAGCATAAAACCTATGATGGCCGCGACTGCCTTGCGCAAGACGCCCTGTAACCAGGCGGAATCGGGCATGATCAGCGGTCCAGCAACCGGCCAACCAACAAGCCTGCGAGGAACATGAGCACAACACTCAGGAACGGCCGCTCCTCGATTTTGTGCTCAACATCGTGCACCGCTTTACTGCTCGCATCCCGGGCACGGTTGAAGGCCTCATCACCGCGTTGCCGGACCTGATCAAAGGCCTCACGGCTTTCCCGGCGAATTTCATCACGAAGGCTGCTGATATTGCTCTTTTGCCCATCAGCAACGGCTTTGGTGAGCTTGGAGAGATCTTCGCGAAGTTGCTGCAAATCTTGCCTGACCTGCTCGTACTCGTTCTGACTGGATTTCGCTTCCATTTGTTGCCTCCTTATCAGTATGTCGTACTGCTATTTCGGCTTTCGGTAACGATTCACATTGTCCACTGACTACCGGCATCAGGGTTGCCCTGACAGAGCTGGCATTCAGCAACCATGGAAAGATATAGAACGACCACGGTTAAAACCACTGTAGCACAAGGTATGGGGCGGTAGATGAAGACCTCGTAATTGAGCGCCCCAGGATCACGGCGCCTCGGGTTCGTCATTGCGAATCCGCAGAAAACTGGCAAATCTGGGAAGGCCTGTCGACGTGAAGCCGTAATATTTATAGGTAATGGTAGCCCCAACCGGCGGCGGATCTTCCCGTTGCTCATCACTGAATCCGGTACCAATGTGGAACTGGCGGCCATCATTCCGCCTTACTAGAACTGATCCAAGCATGCCTTCGTATTTTCCGCTGCCGGCAAGATGCGCTACCACGACCGCCTCGGCATCATCGTAACGCTTCACCTTCAACAGATCATCTGAACGGCCAGTTGAATGAAGGCTGCCGCCGCGACGCAGCATCAAACCCTCGCCGCCCTCGGACACCACCTTGTCCAGCGCCGACATCAAACGCTCATGATCCGTGGCCTTACGTTGCACGACCATGGCCAGGAATGGCGACGGTGATGGCTGCACCAACGCTTCCATAGCCGCAACACGTTCAGCAAAGGGCTGATCGAGCGCCGGAAGGTCAAACACCATAAACCGGATCTGGCGCCAACTGGGATCGACCGGTTCCAGCCGGCGCACCGCGCCGGACAGCTCCGCAAACCGGCCTCGCCCCATCCAGAGTTCGCCGTCCATGGGCACATCGGGAAAGCCCTCAGTAAACCAGTCAGGCGCCCGATACTCGTTGCCACCCCGGGACCAGAACCGCTCACCGTCCCAATAGGCCCGTACACCGTCCAGTTTCTCGCTTACCCAATAATCATCGAGGGCAACGCCTTCGTCGTAGACACCGGCCAGCGCCAGTTCCGGTGGTTCTGCATAGGCGTTGAACGCGGTAAAGAGGGCGAAAGCAAACCAAAACGGAATCAGGCGCCGCATTCACTCTGTACCTTCGCACGAAACTCCTGGCGGATACGCTCATTCTCCTCATCGTCGACAAACACCCGCTCGCCCTCCTTGTTCAGCCGGTACATACGTGAAACGCTCTTAAGATGCTTCAACCGTGCCCGTAAGGACTCACAAAGAGCCTCATGCTTAGCCGCTTTCGCCTCCTGCTTGGCTTTCGCTTCATTGCGCTCAGCCCGCTCCTGTTCGGTTTGCTCGAGGAATTCATTCATCCGCTCCTTGCGCGCGCGGGCATCGGCATCCGAAGACGGTGCGGGGGCTTTTAGCTCTACTTCATCAGAGGCTGCATTCACCGGCGGTCGGTCCCCGAAGTGGGTCTGGCCGTTTTCATCGACCCAGCGGTAGGTACCGGCCTGGGTGATGGGGGTAATTAGGAGGCAGAGGAGGAGTAGGAGTCCTTTCTTCATTTTTTAATCTCCGTATACGGGACTATAGTTACAACTTACAAGCAGGAAGACCGGCAGGCCGCTCATCTTGGTTGCGATCCGCATAAGCCGAAGTCAGCTTGTGCAAATAGCGGAGAATCAGTAGTAGTTAATCTTCCCAAATATTGCTTCAATCTCTTTCGGCCATTTGTATTTTGAGGGTGTATACTTCGACCATACTATGGTCGGCATAAAGAAGAAAAATAATACATGCCCGAAAATACGACGACCCATTTGGCCAGCCACGTGCTGATTATAGGAGTCATAATTTGCTCCGTAGAGATTCTCCTCATCCTCTTCAACAACCCCCTCGTCGTAATACCTGACAATGAAATTCCATTTCCGATACATATCCTCTTCCTTAAACCCAGAAAAGATCTTCTTGCGCTGTAGGGGCATCTTGGGGGGCTTCCCGCAAAAGTAATGCTTTTCCCGCATGAACAGGTGGGCGTAGTACTGCCGCTCCCACACTACCCCAGAGCCCAGATACTGCCAGTTGTAGGAAAAGGTCACTTCCAGCTCGTCCCAGGGAATCCGGTAGAAGGTGCCGCGGTGTCCTATGTAGACGAACCCCTCCTTCCGGTCGATCCGGACCGGCAGCGTGTACGGAAAGAAGATTTCGAACAGGTAGACGGCCACCCAGACAGGACCAAAAGCGATCAATACTCCAAGCAACGCCTTTGAGTAGAACAAGCTAACAATCCAACCCAACGCCAGAACAATTATCATGAACATACTTACGATGACTGGCATGGCCCTTCGAAGAGACAAGAAGGCCGTCCTAATGTCCATGAGCCGCTCACTAATGAAAGCAACGCCTTGATCCATTCCTTCCGAGGAATCGGACACCCCCGCCACCTTACGGGCCGGCGGACTGGCAAGCCGCGCACCATGGGTGCGGTACAGCTTCTTTTCCAGTTGTTGCTCCAGGTCCGTTTCCGGAAAATCACACTTCAAAGGCGAGTCTTTCATCGACACCCAATTCCTCCACATCGTTTCCGTCCAGAATAAAACGGAGCCCGTTTTCACCCGTCACTTTCCGTCCATCCTTCTCGTACTCGATCAACAGTTCAAGCTGTTCCCACCCGTCGTGGTTGTAGTGGGTAAACCCGTACATCAGCCCTTGGGGAGAGGGGTCTATCGTCCTCCTGCGATCAAACAGGTCGGTGATATCGCTCGAATCGTCGTCAGAAAACCAGTTCCTGTTCGCCTCGAACAGCTTGATGGAAACCGCGCAAGTCCCCTCAACAAAACCCGGGAAATACACTGCGAAACTCGTAAATTCCGACAGGACCTTATGTTCGCCCTGCCGGGATATAGCCCAATTCTTGGGCATGTACTCGGTTATCCGCACTATGGGCGAGAACAACATGTAGTAGAACGCATCCAGTTCCGCTTCAAAATATTCCCGGATTTCTCCGCCCTCGTCCGTAGAAGCGATGGTCCTGCTTGACTCCAGCAGTTCCGCGCTTGATGGCCGGGACTGATCATCCCAGTAACGCAACGTCGGCGCGTTGCCCCAGAATGACAATGACAAGAAATCCTCAATCCTGGACCGGGCGATGTATAGCTGAACCATGCTGATGACGAAGGAGACTGCGATCAGAACCGCGCCCACCACTAGCACAACGGCCACGCCTGCCCCGGTAAACGCACCCGCCACAGCCAGCGAAGCCAGAGAAGTGATACCGATGCTCAGCCCAATCTGGACCCCGGACAGAGCCACCATTGCGTGATGGCCTGTGTCCAAGGCCTTGAGACCCCGCCTTCCTTCCAGACCTATCGACAGTAAAACACCGACATAGGGAAGGGTCTTTGTGGTGATTGTCACGAAGCCCTTAGCAGCAACAGACAAAATCTTCACATCCTTTAAGATACTTAGAGCCACCGACACCCTCGCCCCAGCGGCCGACAAGTTTGCCCCGAGGGCTTTCGCGTACTCCTCCTTGATCAGCAACCCGCTGAGGTTAACCACACCTTCGCCGATGCTCCACAGGCCAGATACAAAATACCCCCACCGGTCGATGACGGATCGGTCGCCCAGCATTACATCCTGCTGGGTCTTATCCAGGCCGGAGAACAGGCTTGCCACATTAATCGCGTGGAAGAAGGTCACGGCTCCAATGAACTTGCCCCGGTTCTGTTTAATGCTTTCAACCACCGGGTCCAATCGGGTATGAAGCCAGCCAAAGGGGTTGTCCTTGAAATCCGGGGTCAGGTGGAACACGTCGATCATGGTGCCACGCAGGTAATTCCTGATCCTGGCATCCGCCATGCCGGCAGCCAGCGGCGTCATTGTCAGTTCAGACAGGTTATGGCCAGCAGCTTCCAGTGATTTGCGGTGGACCGCCGTGAGCAGGTCCGTCGCGGTATTCAGGGTGATTCCCTGTCGATGAACATCTATGCCATAGCGTTTCTGGACGGCCTTGGTCCATTTTTTCCACTGCGGCCAAGTCTGAGGGTCTTTCGCCCAGGTTCCCATCTTTGCGGCGGGGGCGGCAAATTCCAGCATCAGAACATCAGTGGCAGTGCTCACTCGCACATGTGCCGGCATGTCGAAGATACTGTCGACGATCTTCAGGCGACCATAATCAAAACCGGGAAGGTCTTTCAGTTTCTGGGCAATACCGTTGGTGGCAGATGCCAGGAACAGCACGGTACTGAGCATGTTTCCGACCGTACCGGCTTCGCCTTCGTCTGCAGCCAACCACTCTTCGGCGTCTTCCTTACCCTTTTCGGCACTGACATAGCCATCCAGTATATCTGCCAGTTCCTGCTCAACCGCTTCGAACCCTTCCGCACAGTAGCAGTCGTTGAACTCCAGTTTCCGGGCCAAATGGTCGGAGTCAACCCATCTCTTCCAGTCATCGAATACACGACCACGTGCTTGGTCGTATTCCTCAATTCTCTTATGGTAACCCTCTACGAACGCATCCTTGTCAGCGGAACGAATGCGTTCTTTCAGTTCTTCTGCATTCTCATCCCGCTCTTCTTCCGTTTCCTTCTTGCTGGCCTCACGGGCGATGAGCGCATCCACCATCTGGGAGGTGGAGTAGGCATATGCATTCTCCTCCGCGTAATTCGTAATCAGATTTACATGAAGCGCATGCAGTTGGCCCAGCTCGGAGGTGATACCGATTTCATCGTTAAGGGCAACGCAGTACGAAAACTCAGTTTCTTTCTTGCACTGCCCCTGCAAATCCGACTCGCTGATTCCTTGGGCGAAATCCGTCAGGCTCCACTCGAAATCCATTGGTTCTGGCCGAAAATCTTCAACCACTCCGTTTATGGCTTCGGTTTCACTGATATTTGCACCTTCACGCTTTTCCGGAAGCCCGCTCAAGTCAAACGGCTGCATATGCTCGTCGCGGACCTGTGCATCTGTTCGTACAAGTTCCTGCAAACGCACAGTCCATCGATGCTGCACGAATTTCAGGAGCACCTTTCCTCCAGCCGGGTGATGTATAGCGGGCAAAGCACGTTCAGCATCGACATCTGGAAGCAGTACAGAGTTCACACCGGGCTGTACTTCGGTTATCAGGCCCTGCTCATTGACCCGGTACTCATGTAGCGTTCCGAAAACTTCGGAGAACATGTAGACCCAACCGGGTGTCAGTTTTCGAACACAGTAATGAGTGGTTCCAAGCGCCACGGAAGGTGGGCGGAAGTTGGGGGGCAAAGTAACCTCTTCCTGACTGATCGCCCAGCGCACCGGATACAATGCAACGGTTTTGAGCTTGAGAGGGCACATCTGTGCCGCTGAGTCGATGTCATCAGCACCCTGTAAAAACGCTGAGCTGTTAGCACTACCCATGGACCAGTCCCTCCGTAGACTTTTTCTCGGCGAATTCTGCAATTCGCGCTATGGCTTTGCCTGGTACTGCGGAATTCTCTTTCCACAGAGTCTGTACTTCACTGCCTTCGAATGCATGGTGCCCAAGCCAGCCGATTGTGTTGATATACAGGGCGATACCGCGGGTACTGTACAATCCCCGCGCTTTTGCTCCGTCGACTAGCGCAGAGACTGCCCCCCAATCCTGCCCATCTGCATTCGTTTTCTGAAGCAAATGGGGAAAGTAGTTTGCAACGTGAAGCTCGAGCTTCCTGAGGGCCGTCTCTTCCGCTGCTCTCTCCATCGCAACCTGGTGTTCCTCACGAATGCTGAACATCTCAGCCTGTTGCTCACTATTGGGTTGGTCATTGTGAAAGAACTCCCACTCACCCGTGCGACGATCCTGAATGGCGAACAGGCTACAAGGCCCCATCAATCGCCTCACATCTTCACCTGATGAATCCAGCTTCAACAGATGCCGCGCGATTTCAGGATCATAGAATCGGAACACAACGTCATCCCCCGTCACCAACCTGGCCATAAGCAATCCACGCAAATGGTCCATGACCCCTTCAAAATTGCAGTCAGACTGCATTGCGATCGCTACACCCTGAGACTTCCACTCTTCGAAACATCTAAGTGCCAGAGAGCTGTCTATTCCCGTTTCAACCAGCCATGGTGAAATTTCCAAAAGGTCAGCAAGCTCAGTTTCCCTGTAGAGCGCATCGCAATGAGGTGTTTCTAGTTCACGATAAATAATCTGGGACAAATCATTCACTTTTGCACCGTCGACAAGAATGAACGTTCTGCCCTTATCGGGAAATTCAGCCAGCTTACCCATCAGACCGCCCCTTGCGATTCTGGCGAGCAAACCTGGCAGATACCCTTACCCTGGTTCGCGGCATTTTTGATGGCGCGTATCTGGTCGGGCTTGGCCATCGGTCTTTGGGGTGTCTCCAGCAGTTCTTCAGCCGCAACAGCCCCACCATTCTTCTCCACCAACCCCGGCATTTCCGGCACCTGAACCTTCTGCCCACTGCCCTTACCCGGCGATCCACCGGCATTCAGCTTGATGGCGGCGCCGCCCATGGCGACACCGCTGGGATCGATCTTTACGAAACTGCCGCCGGCCTTGAGGGTGATTTCCGCACCCGCTTCGATGACGGCTTTCTGGCCGGCCTTGATGTGCAGTTCGGTACCGGAGTCGCTGAGCCAGGCGGTGCCGGCTTTCAGGTGCAGGGTGCCGGTGACGTTGAAGCTGTGGTCCTTGCCGGTTTGTTCCCGTTTCTCACCGTCCACGGTGGCGTGGTCATTGCCCTTGATGTGGGCCTTGCGATGGCGGTCCACGGTCAGGTGGCTGTCATTTTTGATGACTTCGGTGCGGTTGTTTTCCGTCAGCAGGTCCAGGTCTTTCTGGGCGTGGACGTAGATCTGTTCCTTGTCCGCTTCATCCTCGAATCGCAGTTCGTTGCTGCCCTCACCCTTGTGGGTCTGGGTCTTGAGAGTGGTTCTGGTCTTGTGCTCCGGCAGCGCGTACGGCGGGGTGTTGGTGGCGTGGTAGGTTCTTCCGGTAATGATCGGCTGGTCCGGGTCGCCGTCCAGGAAGCTGACGATGACTTCGTTGCCGATTCTCGGCAGCGCCATGAAGCCATACTGGCCACCGGCCCAGCCTTGGCTGACTCTGAGCCAGGCGCTGCTGTGTTCGTCGTTTTTACTGTAACGGTCCCACGGGAATCGGACTTTGACGCGTCCGTGTTCGTCGCAGTGGATCTCTTCGCCTTTGGGGCCGGTGACAATGGCAACCTGGGGGCCGTCCATCAACGGGCGATGCTCGACCTGGGGCCGCCAGGTGCGGTCCACGGGGATGGCGTTGAAGGCGTTGTGGTAGGTGGTGGCGCCGTTGTTGCCATCCTCTTCCAGGGCCTGGGGTTGTTCTCCGGTGTGGGTGATGCTGGTGAACAGCCATTCCCGGTTCAGGCGTGGGTTGTCGTGGTCGGTGAGTTCGACTTTGGCACCTACGGTGAAGTCGGGGCGGTTGCTCTGGCCATCGGCGATGGCGGCGTCGTTCCTGAGGGCATCGAGACGGCTTTCGGTAAAGGGCTGGCCACTGGCGTCCTGCTTGAAGCGGCCGGGGTAGTCGTAGTGCTGGTAGTCTTCCCGCTGGCCGTCCAGTTTGTCGGCCTGATGTTCGTGCATCAGGGCGTAGGCGGGATTCTTGAAGGTGTAGTCCTTCATGGCCACGGAGGCGGCTTTCACCCGTTCCCGGTAGCGGAACTGGAAGACGGTACTCTGGCGGGTGCTGCCGCCAGCCTTGGCGTTGTATTCCACCGGCTCGAGCCGGGGGGCGTCGCCGTGGTGGTCGGCGATGATGAGGGCAGGTTGGTCGTTGCCTTCCACATCGCCGTGGTAATAACGGTAGTGCCAGCCTTCTTCGGCGGCCAAGCGCTCGACAAAGGCCAGGTCGCTTTCCCGGTGCTGGACGCAGTATTCCCGTTCTTCGGGGGTGCGTTTCAAATCAAACACGGTATCGATAAGGCCCCGCTCTTCCAGCAGGGTGCGCACGATGGCGTCGGTGGCCTGGGTCTGGAAGATGCGGCTGTTGTGCATCAGGTCGAGGCGCCACAGGGGTGGCTGAACGATGACGTCGTAACGGGTGCGGCGGTGGCCGGAGTCGCCCCGGACGAATTCGTTGACCACGCCGGTAAAGCGCCGCAGCGGTACACCGTCCTGCCACATCACCAGTTCCACGGGCTGTTCCAGCACGTCTTCGGGGGCGATGTCGGGGGAGGTACTGGCCAGTTCCAGCTTGCAGTAGCAAAGCCTGGAAAGGTACTCGGTCAGCTCGAAACGGGCGACCACGAACAGGTCTTTGGGGAGTTGGCCAAGGGTGGCCGTGAACTGCAGTCCGGTTGCCTGGGGCATGTCTTCGATCCTTGAAGCAGTAAAATCCTGAACCGCCAATACGGAAAACGTCCTGTTTCCGTATTGGCTCTGGTGCATAGTCTAATACAGACTGCGTGGTATCTGGTACCCCGCCAGCAACTGCTGTGTGAACGGGTTGGTATTACTGCCCGCATGCAGGCGATAACGCATCTCGCCATCGTCCAACGCAAACCGCACATCCACGGCACTGCTGCTCACGCCGGTGATGTCGGCTTCGTCCAGCAGGCGAAACAACGCCCAGGGGCCGTTTTCCGAAATACTGCGTGGCGAGCGGTTCACTTCCGTGGGCACCAGGGTCACCCGGCTCTCAACCGAATCCCTCAGTGTATTGGGCCACACCAGCGGAATGCTCTGGCTGGGGCCGTGGCTGAATTCGACCAGTTGCCCGTCCACGTTCATCACGCTGCGGCGCTTGTTGGAAGACAGGTGCAACGGCTCCAGTGCAAACTCGACATCCAATGAGCCGCTTCGCGTGAAGAAGGCACGGCGGATATTCTCAGCCTTCTCCAGCGAGGCCAGCACATCACGACGAACCAGGCTGGCGCGCTTGGAACCGGCAATGTGTTCCGGATGGTCTTCCAGAAACAGCTTCAGATTGTCGTTGTAAAACTGGTCCAGCACACCGTCCGGCGCAAAGAAGCGCTCGAAATCTTGCAGTGCGGCGTCGCGGCCGGCGCCCGGATTGAACGGGTAATGCCTGGCCAGACTCTGCTGGAACGGCTGGTAGACTTCCTGGTACCACTGGCGTTCCAGCTGCGCCACAGCCTGATCCAGCACCACGCGCCAGCTTTCCGATGCCAGCTTCTCAAGCATACGGTCCAGCGGTGCCGGCTGATTTGAGGCTACCCGTTGCAGGGTGAAGATCGGGTCCGCGCCTTGCAGGCCCATCCGGGCACGGGCGGCGGAAAGCGCAGCCTTGCCACGATCCGGTGCTTCCTGGATGCCACGCAGATAGGTGTGCAGGTTCTGAACCACGTCCATCACCTGTTCCATATCGCTGGGGTTGTCACCCCGTTTGTCGATCAATGCGTTCAGGTCGGTGAACTGTCGTTCAATTTCCTGAACCATTTGGAAGTGGGCGGACTGCTCCATCACTTTGCGGGCCGCTTCGGCTTCTTCACTACCACCGGGAATCAATCGGGTATTGGCGGTAACCTGCGCCAGCAACTGATTCAACGGCTCGTGACCGCTGGTCAGGCTTTCCAGAATACGCACACCATGGTTAAGGTCGCTGAAGCTCTGGATGTCCAGCCGGCTCAGCGCCCGACGCCAGCTCGCCACGTAGTTTTCCGCGTACAGGGATTGCAGTTGCGCCTGCAGCCGCGCTTCATCCGCCTTGCTGAAGTTCACATCGTCCCGACGGCCCAATACCCAGGCATCAACCAGAGCCAGTTCCGTCACCGAGCCGGATTTGCGCAGGAACCAGGAATCCAGGCCCTCACGGGTCAACAGTGATGGAATCACCACCGGATCTTCCTGTTCGGTGTTCTCCTCATCAAGAGGTTCGCCGAACTCATCCAGGCGTACGAACACGGTGCTGAAGGCCGGTCCGGACTCCCGGGCCAGATCCAGCGGTGAGCGGAAGTTCTGCTCCGCTTCTTTCTCCAGATCCCGATAAACCCGGTCCGGAGTCGCAATGCGGCCGAGCTCGTGCTGAGCCCATTGAACACTGCTGCGGAAGGGGGCCAGGGCCATGTCCGCGGTCTTGTCACCCGCTTCCACCCTCTGGTTCAGGTCCGTGTGCAGCATCGCATAGTCCAGGTGGCTGAGCAGCCGTTGTTGCAGATCCCGCTGCGCCGGGTAGGCGCGTTGCCAATAATCGCTCATGTAGCTGTGAACAATGTCCCGGCGGCGGCCACTGGCATCGTAGAGCATCCGCAATACACGCAAGTGGTCGAGGCGCTCAGAGCTGGTGTCCGGGGCATCGCTCATCTCTTCCATCACGCCCAGCATCAGCGCGGGCATGAACTGGTAGGCCAGCATGTCCAGGTAGGATTCTTCCACTTCCGGACCAACCTTGTGGCCTTTATACAGGCCCATATCCGCCACGACAGCCGGTTCCGCCCGGTAATCACCAAACGCCAGGGTGGCTTCCCGCAGCTGGTCCAGAGGCTCCAGCAAATTGCGGCCAGTGGTATCAGGTTCGTAGCCGATGGGGCGCCAGTTATCGATAAAACTGCGTACCCGCTCCTCCACCGCGGTAGCGGCCTGGGCATTTTCGATAAAGTAGTGCTGCCATCCGGCGGTCATACCCAGGCCGGCGGCAACGGCCACGACGGCCGCGACAGCAATGCGGCGACGCCGACTACCAACCACTTTCTGGTTGTCACCAGCCAGGCCCGCTTCGCGATAGATAATGTTGGGAAACAGCTTTTCGGTGAACAGGCTTGAGGACTGCCCACCACGCTGAGCCGGCTGTATCGGGCTGGCAAGCCCATAATTCGCGGCAGCGGCTGAGACAAACGCATCTTCCGGCACGCCTTCCTGAACCACGGAGGTGAAGTAGGTGCCTCGCACCAGGGCCGGCGTTGAAAAGGCATCCGCAGAAAGCAGGTCTGCCAGGAACTGCTCAAGCACTGGCTTCAGGCCGGCCAACTGACGGGTAAAGGAATAAGCAGCGGCACGCTCTTCAGCATCCCTTGTGGCAGACAGCACGTCCGGAAGCCGCTCACCGAGTTGCTCCGCGAGTTTGCTGAAGCTTTGGTCAAATTCGCCCAGCCAGTCGTCGGCATCCAGTTGGCCGTCCAACTGGAAGGTAAAGCCCAGGGGCTGCTCACGCTCGGCTTTGGAGAGTGTGCGGGCAAATGGCGCAAACCCGTAGAGCAGGTCCATTTTGGTAAAGCTGATGTACACCGGCAACTGGGAGCCCAACTGCTCCATCAGTTCCCGCAGCCGGGTACGGAGCAGGATGGCCTGGGCCTGGCGCTGCTGTTCATTGCCAGTGCTCAGACGGGCAAGATCAACCGCCAGCACAATGCCATTCAAGGGGCGCTGGGGGCGGTTCTTTTCCAGCCAGGTGATGAAGTGGGTCCACAGCCGCTGCTGAATTTCGCTACTGGCGCCTTCACCGTCATTCTGGCTCAGCAGTTCGCCGTCCGGGTCAATCAGTACACCGTTGTCGCCCACCCACCATTCAAAACCGAAAGGGTTACGCTCGGTGCGAGGATTGCGGGTGACGTTGGTGAGGGTGTATGTCTGCCCTGAGCGCTGGATGAGGCTGGTTTTACCAGCGTCTTCCAGGCCCATCACCAGGTACCAGGGCAAACGATAGACACCCTTTCGGCCCGGCAGGTTGCTCTTGAGTTCCGTCAGGCGGCGATCAAGCAGGCGCTGCTGACGCCGTTCCAGCGGCAGGATGGGATCTTCCTCTTCCTTCTGCTCTTCCGCCTTGGCGACGTTCACTTTACGCAGCTTGCGCGCCAGCATCATGCCCCAGACCATGGCCACCAGCAGTACCACCACCAGCGTCACCAGGGCACGCATCTGCCAGGCTGCCAACGGGTATTCACCGCCGATTTCCAGGCGCGGGCCCAACCACCAGGTTGCGGCCAGCAGTACCACCACACCCAGCGCCAGGGTAATCGGCGCCGCACTGCGCACAAAGGGCAGTATCCGTCGTCCAATGAGTAGGGCTTGTCTCCACATGGTGTCCATTCCTGTCAATTTGATCCGTCAGTTGTTATGCGAGTCTGTCCAGCCTGGCCACCAGGCCGGGCTCCCAGTCTTCAAGATTCATCCCACGGGTCTGCTCACGCAGATCCTGCACCTGTTGTTTCGCCAGGCTTTTCATACCGCTGTCTTTCATCAACTGGCTGCTCATCAGCCGCCAGTAGAATCGGTCACGGGGCTCGCGGGCGGAATCCAGGCCTTCTTCCAGCAGCTTCATGGCCGGCGCCAGACCCTTCTGATCCATCACTGCCCGGGCATCCTCGTAAGCCTGTTCCCATGCACTCGCGCCGCCTGCGGCGCCACCTTTCGCCGGGCCGCTGAGCATCCAGTCGGCTACCGCTTTGGGCAGAAAAGGCGTGCCGTCGTTAAAGGTCATGTCCGCCAACTCTGGCAACCGCTCAACGAAGGCTTTGACCGCCGTGCGGATAGCTTCGGCACAGGTCTCATGCCCCAACGAAGACGCCACTTGTGCGCTTAACCAGTGGCCCTCCAGCCAGAACGGACTGACCGACAGGCTTTGCTCAATGCGTTGCCAAAGTGCCAGATCCGGGGATTTGGACAGGCTCTCGCGATAGTCAGCCACCCTGTCGGCGCTGACCGCCGCCAGATCGCTCTTGATGCCGTCGCGTGCTGGTGGAACCGAAGTAATGGTCTGCCAGATGGCGTAACGGCGGAGCTGATAGCCCAATGCATCGGCGGGCGTGGTTTCGGTCAGCATATCCGCCACTTTAAGCAGGCTCTGGCGGGTGGCCCGCTCATTGGCAGGGTCCAGGGTCAGGCTGCCCAGAGACGCGGAAGAGGTGCTGCTGGCTTGCGGCGAAGAGGAGCCGGCCGATGACGTACCCGTGGTTTCGGTATTATCGGTGGCTTCCGACGGCCTGGGCGTATCGGAAGGCGATGGCAGTTTTTCCACGGCCCGACGCAAGTCGACCAGGCCGTCATCCGGCAGCTCCAGTGCACTCGCCTGTTCCAGCAGCTTGGCGAGCGTGGTCAGGCAGAATTCCCGGCCATCGCCCACGCCGCCGTCGAAGCTCAGTGCCGACACTTCCTTGAGGGCTCGTTGCAGAATCTGGGTCATCAGCATTTTGCGGGCGCGTTTGCCCTTGTCGCCCGGATAAGGCCAGGCATCGTGCCACCAACTGTCCAGTACCCGGTGCAACAGGTACAGCGACAGCGCAAACCGTTCACCGTTGCCGCCACGCTGCAGGCACAGCAGAAGAAATCCCAGCACCTTGAGATCTTTACTGGTGTCTGACAGCAAGCGAAGCGATTCACTCTCCACCTTGCCCCATTCAACACCGGTGTGGGCCAGCGAGCCCACTTTCATGATTTCGTTCTCAAGGTATTCCATGGTGGGGTCGTCCATCAGGTTTTCACCCGTGGCGCTCTCACCGGAAAGCCTATTCAACACCTGTTCAACGTATGGATGCTGCTCTACTGCCTGCATGTCCAATCCCTGTCTTTGCAAATGGCACTACACATTCTTGATAAAGATCACTACCAGCCACACGCTTCCCGCAGTGGCTCAAGGGTTTCCCGAAACCCGGTCAGGTCGAACATCAACCCGTCGACGACGCCACTGGACGACGCCACAGTCACTCCGGACGCGGCCGCCATGTTTCGCACGGTTCGGATGGCGGGCAGCCCCCGACCACCACTGATCACGAAACCGTCGTCCCGGACCCGCCAGATCTGACGGCCCTGGCCAAAATCGACGGTGACCCGTTCCTCTTTCACTGCCTCCGGCATCATCAACGTCAGTTCGGTGATGTTGTTGTGACACTGCACCGCCAGCAGCGGCCTCGGCGGTTTGACCCCAAGGGCACTGAGCGTCAGCAGATGTCCTGCCAGCTCCGAAGTATTGCGATACAGCGGGCCGTCACCCGGGCGGCGGCGCTGTTCCTGAGCAAAGGCCTGGCGCCAGCGCTCGGGCTGGTTGCCAACGATGGCGTCTTCAACCGCCACTGAAAACGGGGTACCAAACACCTCGTCAAAACACGCCAACCGTTCCAGGCGCTGGCTCTCTTCGGTACACGCCATGGCCTCCGCCACCTGGGGATTGCCCTGCGCATTGGCGGCCAGAGACATAGTCGTACCAAGGGCACAGAGCACAATGGCAAGGAGGCTGTTACGTCGAATACTTGGGTTCACGCTTCTGTCACCTGATACTTCAGACATTTATGGGCCAGGGTGCGCTTGGGCAGCCCCAGGCTTTCCGCTGCCTGGGCACGGTTGCCACCGTACTGGCGCAGGCGTTCACGAATGATGGCTGCCTCGAACGCCTGGGCCGCAGCCCGAAGGTCGTCCACTTCATCCGCCTGGGGCATGCCCGGTACGACAGTTCCCTGAAGGTCACTGGCCACACAGGTTTCCTGGCTCGGAAACAGGTCGTCCAGGCGCAGTACTTCCGGCTGGATATCGTCACCCACCGGGGTTTGCAGGCAGGCAAACTCAACAATGTTCCTCAGTTCCCGGGCATTGCCGGGAAAGTTATATGCCGCCAGCATGCCCAAGGCATGGCTGCTGATACCCAGTGGGCCGGCGCCCTCGCGGGCCGTGTACTCACGGATGAAATGCCGGCACAGGGGCTCCAGATCTTCCGGGCGCTCCCGCAATGGCTTGACCCGCAACGGGAACTGGCTGAGCCGGTAGAACAGGTCGCGGCGGAACCGGCCCTCTTCGATGCAGTCACTCAGTGGCTGATGGGTGGCCGCGACCAGTCGAAAATCAGAGTGTTGTTCCTGCTGAGCTCCGAGTGGGCGGAAGCGTCGGCTTTCCAGCACCCGCAACAGTTTGGACTGCAGAGCCATGGGCATGTCGCCGATCTCATCCAGGAACAGGGTGCCGCCATCCGCTTGCGCCAGCAGACCTTCCTTGGCTCGGTCGGCACCGGAAAACGCACCCTTGGTATGGCCAAAAAGTTCGCTTTCCAGCAACGAGTCCGGGATGGCGGCGCAATTGACCACCACCAAGGGCCCTTCGGCCCGATCCGAAAACCGGTGAATGCCCTGGGCTACGAGATCCTTGCCGCAGCCGGTTTCACCCTGCACCAGAACCGAGAGCTGGCTGCCTGCGGCCCGGACAATTTGGGCGCGAAGGTCGGTCATGCCTTTGGAGTTGCCAACCAGAGTGGTCGCCAACTCTTCACAGCGCTGGCGTACGGCTTCTGCGTCGTGGAGGTGGTCGAGGGAGCGCTTGAGCATGCGCCGCTGCCAGACTTGGTCGCTGGTCTTGAGCTGGCTGACCCATTGGTGAGACAGCAGGGTTAACAAACCGCGGTACAGTGGCTGGGCGGTGATGCCGTCCCATTCGGGTTCTTCATTGCACAGCACGAGGATGCCGAGGGTGCGGCCGTCTTCGCCTTTGATGGGTTCCAGCCAGAATGAGCGGGGCCGGTTGCTGGCGTCGACCAGGGCCTGGAACCCTGGATGATCCAGGCGGTAGCTGGCGGCCCGTGACAACTCCCTGGGTTTGCCCTGTTGCAGCAGGTGGGCAAAGGGGTGGCTGAAGTCGCCGCAGTCGAATTCGCCTTGCTCGCCCAGCGCTGCACAATGGAGCGTGCGGCCGCTGAGGTCGAGTTCCAGTGACCAGCAGCGGGTGAGGCCGAAGGTGTTTTCGAGTTGCCATGAGGCGACTTTTAGCAGGGTTGGCAGGCTGTCCTGCCGGAGCAGTTCAACCGCCAGGTCTATGCCGGTGTGCAACTCCGTCTGCATCCGTCCCATTATTTTTCTTCCCTGTGTAGGTTGTTCGCCGACCGCGTACCCTGTGGTTCGGCTTTCCAAAACACGCTGTGAATACATCCCTGTACGCTCCGCTCTCGTTCGCCGCCCGCACTCCGTGTGGTTGAGCCTTCCAAAACACGCCTTGAATACGTCCCTGTAGGCTCCGCTCCGCCATCCATGGCTCCGCAGGGTTTTGGAAGGCTCAACCCCACGGAGCGCTACCATTCAGGATGCCTGCACGTTAAGCGACTGTTCCTGTGAACTTGTTGTCTTCAACACCAAGCGTCACTTTGGTGACTGGCTCCCGGGCAGCCAGTTTCTCCAGCAACGCCAGCGAGACCGGCGGCAGCAGTTCACCTTCAATAATCGACTCCAGCATCCGCGCGCCGTTTTCACTGCGGGTGGCGCGGCTGCGGATGGCTTCTACCAGGCCGCCTTCCAGTTCCACGTCGGTGTGGTACCGGTCGCCGATCTGAGCGGCCAGGCGGTCGAGTTTGTCGCCAACGATGCGGTTGAGGGTTTCCTCACCCAGCGGTAGGTAGGGCACGACTTCCATACGTGCCAGCAATGCCGGTTTGAAGAAGTTGGCCAGTTCCGGGTAGAGCGCTTCCTCGATTTTTTCGGGCTCGTCCGCGTGTTTGACGATGGTCTGGTAGCCCAGGTTCGAGGTGAGGAAGAACACAACGTTCTTGCAGTCGATCAGGCGGCCTTCACCGTCGGCCAGTTCACCCTTGTCGAAGGCCTGGTAGAACAGGTTGAGGACTTCCGGATGGGCTTTTTCGACTTCGTCGAGCAGCACGACCGAATAGGGCTTCTGGCGGATGGCTTCGGTGAGGATGCCGCCTTCGCCGAAGCCCACATAACCCGGTGGTGAACCGATCAGGCGGGAGACGGTGTGTTTCTCCTGGTACTCGGACATATTGATGGTGGTGAGGAACTGGCGGCCGCCGTAGAGCAATTCGGCCAGTTGCACCACGGTTTCGGTTTTACCGACACCGCTGGGGCCGGCCAGCAGGAAGGCGCCCATGGGGCGGCCGGGGCGACGCAGGTCGGCACGTGCGGTCAAAAGGTGCTGGTGCAGCGCGCCGATGGCGGTGTCCTGGCCTTTGATGTGCGATTGCAGATATTCCGGCAACCGGGTGATTTTTTCCAGCTCGTCGGCGGTCATGCGGTTGACCGGAATGCCAGTCCAGTCGGCGATAACTTCGGCCACCTGGCGGGCATCGACACGGGCATGCACCATAGGTTCGTCGGCCTGCAGCTCTTCCAGTTCCTGCTCGATGGCGGCGGCTTCGCTTTTTAGGTCAGGGCGCTCTTCGTTGGTTTCCGGCGTGGCGTCTTCCGCTGATACGTCCGCGTCAGTCTCGGCAGTGTTCTCGCTCAGCAGTTGCTCGCGAATGTCGACGAGACGCGCCACCAGTTCCCGCTGGTCGTTCCAGCGCTGTTCCAGTTCTTCCGCTTCCTCTCGCAGGGTTTCCAGGCGCTCCACCAGTTCGTGTTCACGCTGGTGGTCGATGGCCTGCCCAAGTGTCTGTTCGCGGGTCATCAGTTCCTGCTCCATGCCCAACTGGTGCAGTTCACTCCGCACGTGGCTGAGACGGCGCGGAGGCGTGCTGAGGTTGAGGCTGACCCGGGCGCAAGCGGTGTCCAGCACGTCGATGGCCTTGTCCGGGAGCTGACGGCCAGCGAGGTAGCGGGCTGACATGTCGGCAGCGGCTTTCAGGGCGCTGTCGGCGATCAGGACCTGGTGGGCCTTTTCGTAGACAGTGCGCAAGCCACGGAGGATGTGGACCGCTTGAGCCGGGGTTGGCTCATCCAGCGCGACGGGCTGGAAGCGGCGGCTCAGGGCCGGGTCTTTCTCAAAGTATTTCTTGTACTCGCGCCAGGTGGTGGCCGCGATGGTGCGCAGCTCGCCACGGGCCAGGGCCGGTTTGAGCAGGTTGGCGGCGTCGGAGCCGCCTTCGCTGTTGCCGGCACCGATGAGGGTGTGGGCTTCGTCGATAAACAGAATGATGGGCGTCGCGGAGCTTTTCACCGCTTCAATCACGCCTTTCAGGCGTTTTTCGAACTCGCCTTTCACCGACGCACCGGCCTGCAGTGCCCCCATGTCCAGAGTCCACAGTTCCACGCCCGTCAGGCGCTCCGGCACATCGCCACTGACGATACGCAGGGCCAGGCCTTCAACAACGGCGCTTTTGCCCACGCCGGCATCGCCGACAACAATGGGGTTGTTCTTGCGACGACGGCAGAGAATGTCGATCATCTGATCGATTTCGGTGTCTCGGCACACCACTGGGTCCAGTTTCTTGTCCCGGGCCAGTTTGGTGAAGTCGGTGGCGTAGCGCTTGAGCGGGTCCATGTCCACCTGCGCCTGATTGGCGGCACTGGGGCCATCCTCAGCGCGAGGCTGTTCGACCGACCCGCGGGTCATGGAATCGAACTGGCGGCGCAGCTGTTCGCGGTTGATGTCTTTCAGACGCTGACTGACCTGGGGCATCAGGTAACGGTCTGCGTTCATCAGCAGTGCCAGCATGATGGCACCGGAGCGCAGGTCGGTGTGGCCCAGTTCAGTGGAGGCAATCAGCCAAGCGTCCTGCAGCAGCTCGATCAACAGCGGCGAGAACGACGGGTACGGCTCGGCGGACTGAGGCTCGCCGTTCAGGCTGTCCCCCACCACCGGCTGTAGGGTGTGGTGGTCAATACCGGTGCTTTCCAGAATCTGGCGCACGTCCGTAAACGGTGTTTCCAGCAGCTTGAACAGCAGGTGGGCCGGAGTGATTTCCGCACCCTGACGGCTGATGCACAGGGCCGCCGAGCTTTCCATTCCCTGGCGACAAATCTCGTTGAGGCGCCCAATCAGCGCCGGCAGTTCTACCCGAATCACAGTGATCTCCTTATTTCGGGAGTTGTTCCAGTACGCTGAGCACATCCCTGATGCGTTCGTTCAGCGCTATGTTGTAAAGCGTGTATACCCCGGCCATGGCCGCCACAAACAGTCCGCCAATGCCCCAGAGGGGCAGGCCTGTCCGTAGCCGGTTGCGAGCCGGGGTTACGTTGTCCAGTGCGCGGGTCAGGGGCTGCGGTTCCTCGTCGCGACGCAACCCGCGAATCTGTTCATACAGCCCACGAATAATCTGTTCGTATTCGTCCCGGCCGTTGGTCATTACCTTGTAGCGGCCCTCGAATCCCAGGCACAGGCACAGATAGATGAACTCCAGCATGTCGCGGTAACGTTCCGGTTCCTGCTCCATGCGGGCGGTGATGGCGAACACCTTCTCGCCACCCCAGGTTTCGTTGTGGAAACGGGACAGCAACGAATGCTGGGACCACACGCTGTGGGCACCCCAGTCGGTGCCCAGCACGGCTTCGTCAATAAAGGCGCAGAGTACGTAGCGATAGGCCACCACCGTCGGCCGCTCGTAGCCCTGCTCCACCAGTTCCCGATCAATGGCGGCCACTTCGTCGACCACCTGCTGGTACAGGTTTTCCACACCGTGGAAATCCGCCAGCCGACGCACCCGGATTACCAGCCCCAGCAGGGGCGTCGCGGCATCAATCAGCCGGTTATCCTCCAGGCCCCGCAGCTGGAACTGGTCATTACCGAAGCCCTGATCGCCCACGCGACCATCGCGGTTACTGTCCGCGAACATCAGGTCATCAAACGCACTGCCACCTGCTTCCGTGTTGCCATTGGGTGAATCCATCACCGGTGCATCTGCCATGATTTAGCTCCTGATTGCCCAGAACTGCATTTCCATTCCCGGGAAACTGCCGGCCACATGGAACGCAAAGCCGCTGGCGTTGTCGAGCATCTGCCAGGCCTGGCTCTGGTCGTCCAACCGGAAGTACACGAACCCGGCGTGATACGGCAACTGACGGGGCGCCACCGGCAGGGCCGACAGCGGAATCCCCGGCAATTGCAAGCTGATGAGATCGCGGATTTTCTCCACCGACGCCACCTTGCACTGCTGGGTGAACTGCTTGCGCAGATCGTCCAGCGGCATGTCCGCCTTCACTGCCAGGATGAACTCGGCCTGGCCGATCAACTGTGCATCCTGGACCGGCGCCACCGTGAGGCCGTACTGGCGTTGCTGCAGCTGGATAGCCAGCGCGCGCGGCTCCAGCACCGTGCTCAGTGATTGCCTCAGTACCTGCATCAGCGGGGTGAAGGAATCCTCCGGCAGGTCGTGATCGTACGCGGTGTATTCCTGGGGCAGGCGGTTTTCATCGGTAAAGGTCACCAGTTCGCCGCACAGCTCCAGCAAAGCCTCGTAGAGCCGCTCCGGATGCAACTGACGCAAACGCGCCAGATGCAGGAAACGGGGATGAGCGCGATTAAGCATCTGCAACAGCATGAAATCCGCCACGTCCGCGACACCACCCTGCCCCGGGGCACCCACGCGCTCGGCAATGTTCTTGGCCCGCTCGCGCATCAGCCCGGCCATTTCCCCGACGAAACGCTGAAGCCGGGGCGCTGCCCGCACACTGAGCATGGTGGGGATGAAGTTCGGGTCCATCACCAGGCTGCCGTCCGGGCGCTTTTCCAGGATCCGGCCAATGGCCAGGGCCGCGTAGGCACTGCGATCGTCCCGTTCCAGCATCAGTTTCGGGGCCACCCGGGCCACGTCGATGGTGTGGGAGTCTCCGTCAATGGAATGCAGGTCCCGGACTTCCTCGCTCTGGGCCCGGAAACGGCCAGCGATGGCGGCTTCCGGCCATTCCACTTCCGCCAGGCTCTCGCTGCCCAGCGGCAGGGCCAGATACACCACCTGGTTGGCCACGGAGGCATCAGTGATCTCCAGGGGTTCCGGCATCACGTCGTCCTGGGGCAGGCAGAAACGGGTGCCGTCCGGAAACAGGCCGCTGGCCCGTACCAGGCCTACCCGGCCAAAGCTCAGGTATTCGGCGTTCAGCTCCAGATCGCTGAAACCGTACAGGTAATCAGAAATCGCCAGGGCTCGTTCGTTGATCTGGTGTTCCAGGTAACGTTGTTGCTGCTGGAAGTGCTGGGGCTTGATGAACAGCCCATCACTCCAGACGACTCGATTCGTTGCAGACATCAGGACTCATCCGACCTTCTGAGTTTGACTTCACGCTCGCGCAGATTGACCAGCAGGTGGTAACGACCACCGATGGGATCCACCTTCACCACCTTCTTCCACTGAGACAGGTTGGGATAAGCGTAGAAGGCGATCACACCGATAAAGCGCGTATCCTCGGCGATTTCGAACGGCTCAATGAACTTGAACTGCCCTGGCACCAGGGTGTAATCGCTGTGGTCCACATAGTTGCGACCCAGGGACGGCTCCAGTTCGCCCAGCAACTGGTCGAAATCTGCCGCCATCAGGCGCGAGCTGTCCCGCATCTGGATGATCTGGAAGGCGATGGGTGTCGGCGCCAGGGATTCGTTGGGGTTCACGTCCGGCTCCGCCAACATGGTCAGGTCCACGCGGCTTGGCAGCTCATCCGGGTAACCCACAGGGATGTCCGGATCCCACATCACCTTGGCGGTCTTGGTAACAGCGTTGTAGGGGGTGCTACACCCCACCAAAACGAGAATGGCGACCAGCAAACTCCATTTGCAGTACTTCACGACAGGTTCTCCCTCTGTAATTGACGCAGTTGTTGATCGTAAGCCTGTTCAAACACCTCCTGAAAAAGGCGCTCAAAACCCTGCTGACGACTGGAACTCAGTTCCCGGTAATAGTGTTGGTACATCTCCCATGCCCAGTTACTTTCATCTTCGTCGGTTTTCAGGCCCCGGCGATAACCATGGAACCGGCGCAGCAATGCCTCCGGTGAGAAAGCGTGGAGAATGGCATCCAGCCCCTCGCGAATAGCGGTCTGGGTAGCGAGCTGATGATGGTGAAGGCTTTGCAGGCTCTCACTGACCGCCGCCGGTGCGGACAGATGAACCGGACTGCGCTGGCTGGCGAACAGGGTCTGCACGGTCTCGTTGTAGTCTTCGCCCAGGCGTAGCGGGTTGTCCTCAATGGGCTGCAAGCGGGTGCGCAGAGCCTGATGGCGGCTGTCCTCACCCTGATGCAGGGCCAGCAGGCCTTCCACGGTGGCTTTCAGGGTCTGCCCGGCCTCTTCCAGGAACAGGCGCATTTCGTCGCTGTCGGCGAAGCCCAGATCGGTATCCATGCCGCGCAACAGCGGCGCACCGCTGATGTGTTGGCGGCTCTGATCACTGGTCTCCCGGCGGCGGGCCGGCTTGGTGGTCTCTGACATCCTGTCACCCTCTCCTTTTCGCATGGGCAAGCCCATGGCTACGTCACGGTTCTCGCGATACTCGTCGGTTATAGCGCCCTCGCTGGCGTACCACTCTGGCTTGTCCGCCAGCAGGGACTCCCGGTCACGGCTTTCGGCCACATCAGCGTGCTGGCTTTCGCCACGGGGGTCTGACCAGGCCTGCAGGGGATCGTCGCTGAAGGTTTCACCCGGCGCCGGCTGCAAACCGTGCAGCGGTTCATCCCCAACGGTTTCCAGTTCACGCTCCTCGGCGCGCATCAGCTCGCCCTCATCGACATTGACCAGAGTGGCGTCCTCCGCTTCCTCCGGCAGGTTGCCATCCTGGCGCTGGCCGCTAAGCACCTCTGCCTTGAGCTGATAGCGACCAATGGTGATGGTGTCACCACTCTTCAGGCGTGCCCGGCGGCCCCGGCCGACTGGCTGGGTGCCGCTGTTGATATAGGTGCGGCCGCTGCGGTCAATGAGGCAGAACACGCCGTCCATAAACCGAACTTCTGCATGGCCGCCAACAGCACCGGTGCGGTGTGAAGACAGCTGCCAGGTATCACTGCCGGCACTGCCGATTGAGCCGCCGCTGATCCCGAACACGTGTTCCCGGGCCAGGCCGCTGGCAACCTGGGTGGGATTACTGACCACCAGTTTCAGGTTATGGGTTGGTTGATGTTCCATATCCGGTTTCCTTTATTAACCTGCTAAGCAATCCATAGAATTCAGCGGCGAATCTGCAACCGCACCGCTGGCAGCTTCCGGGCTTTTTCCGGGGTGACAAACGAGTTCCAGCCCAGCCGCACATCCGCGCCCAACTGCATTGGCTTTACATCCCTCGGGCGCATCTGCAGTTCCAGGTCGTAAGCCAGCTGTTCCCGGGTGACAAACTCCACCAGCTTCACCAGCCGGTCGTGGTCGTCGCCGTTGGGCAGAAAATCCGCAAATCGCTGTCGGTCGAGGTTGCGGATGCGCAGGATGAATTTGCCGCTGCGATCGCGAATGCCCGAGCCTACCAGCGTGTCCTCACCGAGGGCGGCGTTGGCCTGCCCCAGCCGAGTTTGCTGATCCTTCGGGATCTCCACCCGACGCAATACCCACTGCTCAATGCCGACATCGTCCAGATCAAAGCAATGACCGATGATGCCGCTGACCACTTCCGGAGAACGGCTACGGCCCGCCATCATCCCGGCATAGGCCAGCATCTTCGACCAGTTAACCGGTGTTGCCGCCCTGACCTGCGGGTCACCGAGACCCACCAGGGAGAAAATATGCTCGGAGAAGCCGTCAGAGGCCTCCGGCTGAAACCGCACGTAATAGCGATACTTGCGCCACGCCCGATGAAACAGCGTCACCAGCCGGTGATTGAAGAAATCCAGGAAGTGGCGACGAATGCCCAGGTTCTGCCCCGCCTCCCAGGCCAGGTCCTCCAGGTAATAGCCTGGCAGGGGCGACTGAGAACCATGCAAGCCCAGGAAACTGACTTCCAGTTGATAGGGCGCGTGCTCGTGCTCCGGCGACGCCGCCGATACCACATCACTGCCGGGAAAACCCAGGCCGGCCGAGGCCGAGAAGCGGATGCGCTCCCGCTGTGGCTGCTCGTCCTGGGATCTTTCCAGATCATCACCGTGGTGACGATGGATCAGATCCACCAGTTGGAAAAAGCTGTAGCGCCGTGCATTGCCCAGAACGGGTTGCAACTCGGCTACATCAGAGGCTGCTGCCCTTGTTGTAACGTCCATGTGTACCGTTCCTGATTGTCTGTATTCACCACTTCCAATTGGTGAAAGGCGTTAATACTGGCGTAAAGTGCGAAAAACTGGCTGAGTACCGTACCAAACAGGTACAAATCGCCTTCCGAGGCGAACGACTGCTGATCCAGCCGCATCACCGAGCGAATACCCCGCACCGGCAAGCCCCGCACCATCCGGTCCACCGGCGTGGTTTCGATGTCCAGAATGCCGGCCAGGCGCTTCTGGGATACCCGCTCCGCCTGGCGATCCACCAGGGCGCGAAAATCATAAACCCGCAGTACTGTGCGCAAGGCGTCCACATCCAGCAGCGACAGGTAGTTCAGCGACAGGTTGGAGATCAGTGTCCACAACAGGCTGCCATCCAGCGTCGGCCGCAGGGTGTGCGTGGGCCGGGTAATATTGCTGAATGAGGCGAACGCCGGCGTGGTTTCTGTCGCCATGCAGATCTCCCCCACCGCCAGCTGATGCGGTAACTGACGGTTGGTGCAGGTCAGAGTCAGCGATACCGCTTCCTGCCGGTTCAGGCACTCGGACTCGTCACCGCGCACGAAGGATATGTAGTGGTCAAAGCCATCCCCACGAACGCTCTCCCGGGCCTTAACCCGGTAGTACAGGGCGGTACGACCACGATCCCGCTCCACCTCGTGCTGAAAACTCTCGAACGCGGTGTACAGCCGCGGCTCCCCGCGCCCGGACCGGCCTTCCAGCCAGCCCTCCACCTGCTCAATGCTGAATACTTCGTAGTGCTCCGGCGACCGGCTGGACGGCGCAATCCGGTACTCCGTCTGCCGCCCGTTCAGGTCCACCGGGTCTGCTTCGTGGGTGAACAGATTGATGGCCGGCGTGCAGTACAGCTGGAAATTCTCCGCACGAATCTTGGCATCCGGCGGCAGAATCCGGCTGAAGTGGAACCGCAGGCTGATCTCATCCGCCTGCACCGCCGGCAGTCGTGCCTTCAGGCCCTGAATATCCACAAACCGGAAGGCTTCAGGAAAACTCAGGAACTCCTGTAGGATCCGGTAGCCGGGATAGGCGTTCTTCGGATACGGCAACAGCGCCTCGTCGTTAGCGAACCCGACGGGCTTCAACTGGCTGGCCGAAATGGAAAACACCGAATCGCCCACCACCAGTTCCATACGCTGCAGGTAATGGTTCAGCCACAGGTACAGCGTCTCGGAAATATGGCTTTCGCCACCCAGGTAAAAACGCAAATTCTCCAACCCCAGGGACGACAACGGCTGATCGGTGTGCAACGCCAGGTCGACGGTGACAGAAGACACTTCCCGGGAGTGCTCTGCGTGAGCATCCGCCACGCTGACTGGAAACACGTCCACCGCCCGACAGGTACGGAACCGGCACTGGGTCTGACGCGTAGCGTCTCCCAGCGGGCGGCTCTTGATCTCGGTATGCCGATCCACCCGCTGACGCTCACTGATGGCGTGCAACTGCGGATCAAACCGCATGATGGTGCAACTGGGCACTGGCCGCAGATAGTTCGGCCACAGCATGTTTAGCAGGGAATGCGTCAGCTCGGGAAACTCGTCCTCGACCTTCTCACGGAGCTTCCCGGTCAAAAAGGCGAAGCCTTCCAGCAGCCGTTCGACATCCGGGTCAGTACTCTGCTCAGAAAGAAACCGGGTCAGCTGAGGATGCGCATCCGCAAACTCTCTGCCCTGTAGCCTGAGAAAACTCAGTTCGTCCCTGTAAAATCGATTCAACTTCATAACGACTACTACACCAAAGTTCGGCCGAGGGGATGGGGATACCTTTTCTGCCGGGAACAAGGTGTCCGAGCAAAGCGAGTTCTTTTTCCCAGAAGAAAAGGTATCGCCATCGCCTCTGACTCCGAGCAGGGGTGCAGTCAGGCTTCCAAAAGACGCTGCAAGCCAATCCATGGGCGCTTGGGCTCCGCCATCCATGGCTCCGCACACTTTTGGAAGCCTGACTGCACCCCCACTCTCATCCGTGTCTTCAAGCTATTTCGTGGCGTTAAATCACCCGGTAATAGCGCTTGTCATCCAATAACAAATCAATGGTCGTTTTATCGTCTTCCGAACCCACCTTCAGGTAGACCGTCACCTGAAACCGCAACTGCAATGGATCGGGCCCCTGGGGCATCGCCATCACATCCACCCGGCTCACCCTGGGTTCAAACTTCTCAATACACTGCCGTATAGCGCTTCGAATACGAATGCTCAGATCATGGGTACCCAGCGTGGCGTCGTTGAAATCCACCAGCCCCAGGTCCGGTACGCTCTCGCTGTTGCCCGGATGGGCATTCAGCAGGCGAACCAGGTGGCGCTTGATGGAATCCACCACATGGGTTACTTCCCCCATGCTTTGCCCCGCAGGTTCGGCAGCCTGTTCCAAACGCTCGAACAGACTGCCGCCCGAAGCCTGAACACCGTCAGCACCGGTGTTCCTGAACACGGATTAGTCCTTGTCCAAACGGCCGACGAGTGACAGTTCGAAGTTCGCACCCATGTACTTGAAGTGCGGACGAACTGCCAGGGATACCGAGTACCAGCCCGGATCGCCTTCCACATCGGAAACGGTCACCTTGGCGGCGCGCAGTGGTCGACGGCTGCGAACATCCGCCGGCGGGTTTTCCTGGTCGGCCACGTACTGGCGAATCCAGGTGTTCAGCTCACGCTCAAGATCCTGACGCTCTTTCCAGGAACCAATCTGCTCACGCTGCAGCACCTTGATGTAGTGCGCCAGGCGGTTCACGATCATCATGTAAGGCAGTTGCGTACCCAGCTTGTAGTTGGTTTCCGCTTCTTTGCCTTCCTTGGTGTTCGGGAACTGCTTGGGTTTCTGTACCGAGTTGGCAGAGAAGAACGCTGCGTTGTCACTGCCCTTACGCATGGTCAGGGCGATGAAGCCTTCGTCAGCCATTTCGTATTCGCGACGGTCGGTGATCAGCACCTCGGTCGGAATCTTGGCTTCCAGCTGGCCGAAGGATTCGAACGTGTGAACCGGAAGATCTTCCACCGAACCACCGCTTTGCGGGCCGATGATGTTCGGGCACCAACGGTACTTGGCGAAGCTTTCGGTCAGGCGCGTGGCCAGCAGGTAGGCCGTGTTGCCCCACAGGTAATGCTCGTGGTCGCCCGACACGTCTTCCTTGTAGTTGAAGCTGCGTACCGGGTTTTCCGTGGGATCATAAGGCACACGCAGCAGGAAGCGCGGTGATGTCAGGCCCAGGTAGCGGGCGTCTTCCGACTCACGCAGGGAGCGCCACTTGGCGTATTTCGGGCCTTCGAAGACGGCTTTCAGTTCCTTGATGGCCGGCAGTTCCTGATAGCTGTCGACACCGAAGAACGTTGGCGCAACGGAGGACAGGAACGGCGCATGGGCCATGGCGCCTACGGAAGACACGTACTGCAGCAGCTTCATGTCCGGCGTGGAGGGTGTGAAGGCATAGTTGCCGACAACTGCACCCACGGGCTCGCCGCCAAACTGGCCGTACTCGGTGGAGTAGATGTGCTTGTAGAAACCGGTCTGGGTGACATCGGGCGCGAACTCGAAGTCTTCCAGCAGTTCAGTCTTGGTGGCGTGAAGGATATCCACCTTGATGTTCTCGCGGAAATCGGTGCGATCCACCATCAGCTTCAGGCCGCGCCAGGAAGACTCCAGTTCCTGCAGTTTGGGCGCGTGCAGGATTTCGTCCATCTGTGCGCTGATCTTACGATCCAGCTCGACCACCATCTGGTCGACCAGTGCCTTGTTGACCGGCTGACCTTTCTCGTCGCTTTTCAGCAGGTTGGAGATAAACGTTGCCACGCCGCGGCGCGCCACATCGTATCCTTCATCGGCGGGAGCCATGCGACTGTTGGCCATTACCTGGTCCAGCAGTGAGCCTTCCGCAGCAGCTTCGGAGGCAGCAGATTGCTGCTCAGCAGTATCAGACATACCACATCCCTTCAGTACGTTTTAATAGAAAAGTGAAACCTGCCAGCAATGGCAGAATTCGAATCAAGAGTTCGGATTATTCGCCGCTTTCGTCCGTGGCCAGCTCAAGCTCCTGGAGGAGTTTGTCGCGGGCGTCATCGTTGTCCAGCAGTTCCTGCAGCTTGGATCGGAACGATGGCACGTTACCCAGCGGGCCCTTGAGAGCAACCAGGGCTTCACGAAGCTCAATCAGCTTCTTCAGCTCAGGTACCTGACGGGAAATGCTATCCGGGGAAAAGTCGTCCAGCGTCTGGAATTCGAGGTTAACCGGCAATTCTTCGGCTTCTTCGTCCAGCTTGTTGGTGACCGTGGTGGAGAGGGTGAGACCGGCTTCCGACATCACAGAACGGAAGTTGTTCTTGTCGACGGAAATCGCCTTACGGTCTTCGATCGGAGTTTCTTCGGCTTGCCCCTTGAAGTCACCAACGACAAACATCTTCAGCGGCAGTTCTGTTTCAGCCTGCTGATCACCGGTGGCGGGGACATACTTGATATTGATGCGCTCTTTCGGCGCGACGGAACCGTCTTTTGAAGACATGCGCTTGCTCCCTGTGGTCCATGTGCAAACTCAGTTGCGGTGTTACAGTCCATTGTGCGCACCATCCTGGCACGCTACAGGCAGAACTCTACACAGGATAAATCGGGTACTCAAGCAAAAATTGGCCAGCTTCTGGCAATATTTCGACCCCGGGCAAAGAATTGCCAACCATTCGACATCCCGGGGCCTTTCACAACAATGACCTATCGCAACTAGCGACGCTTTGGCGTCCAGGCCCAGATCATTTCAATCTCGATCGGCTGCTGGCCTTCGCTGTCGTGGATGGTCACCGGCACCGAGGTTTCGCCCTTCTCTTCGGTCAGCATACGCTCACGCTGCTCAGCGGTAAGGTACGCCTCCACCTTCATATCGCCTTTGGCACGGCGGGTGTATTCGGCATGCGCGGTTTTGATCACGGGCACCTTGTCATCCGGCACGTTCAGACCGACGAGAAAGCCCGTAGCGGATTCCGCCAACAACAGGGAAGCCACGGCATGTACGCCCTTGATGTGATTCTGGACCCTGCGCTTGTTCTTCAGGGAGATCACGCAACGTTCCTGATCGAGGGCTTCAATGCGAATGCCGGTGGTACCAGTGAACGGAACCGCCTTGCCGAAAAACAGCGACAAAGCCTTGGGCCGGGCAAATTCCGGCAACTGATTGATCTTGGCAACAATGCTTGCCAGTTTGTTGGCGGCGGCCATGGGGCATCTCCGTTTATCTTAAAAGAAGGATGCGGACAATACCCCATTCGTCGAAGGATTGGAACGATCGGCCAATGACGGTCACACTGTCTCTGGCTATACTCTTCCGCATCGTGAATATCGGATTCAACACCAGAAAAGGAACCGCCATATGAGTGACCTGAAAACCCGCTTTGACGAAGCCGTCAACTACATCCAGAACGCCGAGGGCGACTTCAAACCCTCCAACGAACTCAAGCTGGAGTTCTATGCCCTCTACAAGCAGGCCACCGAAGGTGATGTCAGTGGCAAACGCCCGGGCATGATGGATTTTGTCGGCCGCGCCAAGTACGACGCCTGGGAAAAGGTCAAGGGCACCTCCTCCGAGGAAGCCATGCAGAAGTACATCGATAAGCTGGAATCCCTGAAGTAACCCGTAGTCCAGCTTGATCGGGAGCAGCCGCCGCACCGACGGTTCTGCTCCCACTCAATTTCCCTCGCAAAAGTTTTGCGGCGGTCAAACGATTGTCATAAGATGCGCGCATCATAAGAACAACAATTCACACGGAAGACGCATCATGGATATCACCGAGGCGCTGGAACAGTCGCAGCCCGGGCTTGTCAGTCGAGTGACTGGCGCCATCCGCAAACATCAGCTTAACCACCGCGCAGAGCAAACCTATCTCCACTGGATTTCCCGGTTCGTGCTTTTCCACGACCTGAAAAATCCGGAAACGCTGCAACCCGGCGACCGGCAATTATTCCTGGCTTACCTGAGCGAACGCCTGGAAGTGTCACGGGCACGCCTCAATCAGGCCAAACAGGCGCTGGCGTTCTTCTACGAAGATGTGTTGGGCAGAACTGAGCCCGAGGGCATTGTTGCCGCCTGAACCCTCACGGCAGACGAATTATCGTTCCGTCGTTGTGGTATTGAACGCGCCGTAGTTCCGATTGGTCGGTGGGCGGATAATGTAGTTGTCGCCGTGGGTTTGCCCGGGAATGGACTTGGGGTTGCTGAAGCGGAATTCCACCGGAATTTCGCTTCGCCCGAGATCCGTGCGTGGATCACGGGGCTGAAGGGCAAGGGGATCCAGGTAGAAATCCTCGTCCGTTCGCGGCTGCACGGGCACGCCAGCCGCCGGCGCTTCCAGGCCACCTTCGATCACGGTATTGGCCAGAGACTCTTCTTCCATGGAGTTGAACGGAATGGTTTCCAGCGTTGAACGCTCTTCATAGTTGAAGGCGCCACCCTCGACGGTTTCTTCGCCGGTTTGGGCCCACACCAGAGGTGACAACGCCACCACCAGCACGGTCGCGCCGATCATAGTCCTTTTTGTATCGAATCCGCCCATAACGACTGCCTTTTTATGTCATGCCGAGCCTGACCATTATTTGAACAAATACATCTCAGGCTGACAATTTTTGATCAGTCTATCGCCAAAAACGACAAAAAACCCGGTCAGTCGCCAGTTTTGTGACACTCCTCACTTGTCGGGCGTTAGCGGTTCATAATGAATGTTGGTGATCACAACGTGATTCCAGCCATCCGGTGTTCGCACCCCCACCTCGTCGTCAATGCGTTTGCCCAAAAGCGCACGCGCCATGGGAGAGTCGATGCTCAGGTAACCGCGAGACAGATCGAACTCATCCGGCCCAACCAGCCGGTAGGTGCTTTCGTCGCCGCCTTCGTTTTCGATGGTCACCCAGGTACCAAAAAACACTTTGCCCCGGTCATCAGGCAGACGATCCACCACCGTCAGCTCATCAAGCCGCTTGGTCAGGAAGCGCACGCGTCGATCAATTTCCCGTAACTGCTTCTTGCCATAGATGTACTCGGCGTTCTCTGAGCGATCGCCCTGAGCGGCTGCTTCCCGCACCGCCTGCGTCACTTCCGGACGCTTCTCCTTCCAGAGAAAACGCAATTCCTCACGAAGAGCCTGCTCGCCCTCCGCGGTTATGTAGCGGGTTCTGGCCATAGAAAAACCACCGTGTAGACATAAAAAAACCCCGTAAAAACGGGGTAAGGCTAGCGCTGTGCTGGAGGGAGAAGCAAGCGGAGTTTCCGCCAGCTTCCTTAGCTACACCTTCCATTTTCCACAGAACAGGTTACACAGTGGTGGCGGCCGAATTACGTTTTGGTCAGGGCCAGATTAGGTTGCGCACTCTAGACGCAGGCGTTAGCGTTCAATTAACTGAATTTCCGATTTAACGTCCAAGCACGGGATACCAGAATGAACACCAAAAAGCTTCTCAACACGGCCCTCAATGGTCTCGACAGTATCGGCTATCGGCTTGACCAATACGGCATCACCGGCAAGCTGAACCGTCATAACCTGGCGGCGTTTATCATGCTGGAACAGAAACATCTGGAAGGTGAGTGGGACAGCATCCAGGCCAAATTCGATCGTCGTCGCTCACAGGTAGACACGCTGCTGAAGCCAGTGATCAGCCGCGTGAATCAGTTCCGCGGCGTATCCAGCAACTGATCAAACGCCCCTGAGCTCCCCCGGGGAACTTTGTTCTCCGGCTTCCGAAGCGGAAATGGTCTGGGTGTCTTTCAGACGTTTCCGGTTCGGCGAGTAAGCGGGCAACCGAATGGTGACCATCAGCCCCGGATAGTCTTCCCCTGGGTGATGATCGCTCAATGAGATAACACCCTGGTGGATCTCCGCGACCGCGCTGACAAGGCTGAGCCCAAGGCCGTTGCCGGGCAATGACCGGCTTTTGCCAACCCGGTAGAAGCGCTGGAACACCTGGTCTTTTTCGTCACCGGGGATACCAATGCCACTGTCCCCAACCTCGAAAATCGCGTCGTTGCCGTCCTTGCGTACGTTTACCCGGATCTCGCCTTGTTCCGGGGTGTACTTGATAGCGTTATCAATCAGGTTACTGACCATCTGGAACAGCAGGTCCCGATCGCCCTCGATCACCACATGATCTTCCAGGGACTGCTCGAACTGCTGCTCTTTGTCTTCCGCCAACGCTTCATACAGCTCACACGCATCGCTAACCAGCTCTCCCAGGGGTACCTGCTGCATGTCCGCTGTATTGCCACGGGTTTCCAAACGCGCGATCCGAAGCAGGGCATTGAAGGTGGCCAACAACTGGTCCGCCTCTGCCACGGCCTTGCCGGCCTGCTCCCGGGCCTCGTCGTTGTCTACCGACATAAGGGTGTTTTCAAGCTGATTGCGCAGCCGGGTCAACGGGGTTCTTAGATCGTGGGCGATGCTGTCGGACACATGCCGGATACCTTCCATCAGGTACACAATGCGATCCAGCATCTGGTTCAGGTTCTCCGCCAGCTGGTCGAAGTCGTCGTCGGTACCTCGGGTTGGTATACGCAGGGACAGATGCCCATTCATGATGCGCCGGGAAGTATTGTTGATGACTTCAATACGCCGCGTGGTGCTCCGGCTCATCAGGAACCCGCCCAGCAGCGCCAGCGCCAGGGTAATACCCATCCCCCAGTTAATGGCGGTTTCGATCACCCGTTTCAGGTTAGTGAGCTCGTCCACATCACGGCCCACCAACAGGCGCAGGCCACCCTGCACTTCGAAAATGCGAGCCCGTGCGAGTCGCTCCGGACCATTCCAGCCCACTGACGGATTCAGAGTGAAATTGATCCAGCCGCTGTCAGAGCGAGAACCCTTGGGCCAGTTTTCGATGTTACCGGCGAGCTTGACGAAGTCGTCCGTCGTCAACAGATAGATGGATTTGGCGTTGGGGTCGCGGGCAACACGCTCGCGGATGATGGAAATAAGGCCATTGATACCGCTGCCACGGTATTGCTCCGCGAGGCCGGCAATCTCGGCCTCGATGGTCTCATCGGTCTGGGCAGTCATGAACCCTGCCGTGCGCCAGTAGATAAACGCCAGCAGCAAAAAAACCGAGGTGGCGAACACCACCATGTACAGCAGGGCTAACTGGAACGATGAGGTTCTGAGCTGGCTAAGCAGTTTCACGCAACATGTACCCTGCACCCCGTATGGTCTGCAGCAAGGGGGTCTCGAATTCCTTGTCGATCTTCGCCCTCAGACGGCTGATGTGTACGTCGATGACGTTGGTCTGGGGGTCGAAATGATAGTCCCATACTTTTTCGAGCAACATGGTACGAGTGACCACCTGCCCGGCATTTCGCATGAGATATTCCAGCAGACGGAACTCCCGGGGCTGAACATCAATGTTGTGCCCGGCCCGCTTAACGGTTCTGGCAAGCAGGTCCATTTCCAGATCGGCCACCCGCAGCACGGTCTCGGTTTCCGCAGACTGGCGATTACGGCGCACCAGGGATTCGATACGGGCCAGCAGCTCGGTGAAAGAGAACGGTTTGGTCAGATAGTCATCGCCACCACCACGCAGGCCTTCCACCCGGTCATCCACATCGCCCAGGGCGCTGAGGATCAACACTGGAACCTGGTTGCCAGTGGCACGCACCGTTTTGATGATCGACAGGCCGTCCATACCTGGCAACATGCGGTCCACAATCATGATGTCGTAGTCTTCGCTGGCGGCCATCATCATGCCTTCCTTGCCATCCGCCGCGTGGTCCACGACAAAATCAGACTCTTTCAGCCCTTTAACAAGGTAGTTTGCCACGTCCTGATCGTCTTCAATTACCAGTGCTTTCACCGGTTTTCCTCCCGATAGCGGATTACATTAACAGCTAGGGTACGAAGAACATCCGTTGCCGACCAGTTACGATCTTGTAAGAGGGTGTCGCCAATGGCGACGGTCACGACATACCCCGAACCAGCCTAGTCTCGACACCGTATAGCCCGCAAGGCAATATTCCACGTTCATCCAACCACCATAGTCCAGGCGGTCCAGCGCTGCGAAAACATTCCGAAAGTTAATCTCACCCGCGCCGTGCTCCTGCATTTCACCTCGGCAAACAGCATGGAGACATTCATAGCGAGCCTGCTACTTGCGCTTGATGGCCGACGAAGAACCCAACAATGCCCCGTTGAGATGCTCCAGTTCCAGCAACAAACCACTGTGATCCACATCGCTGTGCCCGTTGGCGATCAGGCTTTGATACTCATTATGCACCTGCTGCGACAGCGGCAGGGTCAGACCCTCGGAACGGGCCTCATCCAGAATCATCCGCAGGTCTTTCAACTGAATTCGCGCCGGTGCACCGGGTGAAAAGTCCCGGTCAATCATCCGCTGCCCGTGCAACTCCAGAATCCGACTGCCCGCAAAACCGCCCATCAGCGCCTCCCGAACAGCGGCAGGATCAGCCCCACCCTTCGCTGCCAGCAACAACGCCTCTGAAACCGCGCCAATGGTAATCCCCACGATCGCCTGATTCGCCAGCTTCGCCAGTTGCCCCGCCCCTACCGGACCAATGGGCGTGCATTTCCCCAGCACCTCAAAAACCGGCCGCACCCGCTCGACGTCTGCGCCAGAGCCACCAGCCATAATACTCAGCGTTGCCTGCTCAGCGCCGACAGTGCCGCCGGACACAGGCGCATCCACATACCCGGCCCCCTGCTCCTTAGCCAAGGCCGCATGGCGTCGCGCCAGCGACGGCTGAACCGAACTCATATCAATATAGACCGCCCCGGCCTTGAGCGCCGCGATACCGCGTTGGGTCACCATCACGTCATCCACCACATCGCCGTTCTCCAGCATGGTGATGACGATATCGGCATCTCGAACCGCGTCTTTCGGTGTACCGGCAATGGTAGCTTTATCGGCAAAAGGCTCGCACTTACTCCCCGTCCGATTCCACAACGTCATTGGATAACCCGCATCCAACAAATTCCGAACCATGGGCGCACCCATGAGGCCAACACCAAGGAAGGCTATATGAAACCGATTTTCAGTCATTTGTTCTTACCCAAGGTTTGTTTTAAAAGAGTATACAAACAAAAACGCCACCAACCCCGCAAAGGGTGGTGGCGTTCTGACAAACCCCAAGTCAACTAAGGGTTAAGCCGCCTCTTCTTCCGTTGTCATATGCAGACGAATCTTCTTCATGGCGTTTTTCTCCAACTGACGAATACGCTCAGCGGAAACACCATATCGGTCAGCCAGCTCATGCAGTGTCGACTTGCTATCCGACAACCAGCGCTCACGAAGAATATCCTGGCTACGCTCATCCAACTGCCCCAGCGCCGCCATCAGACGACCATTGGAATCGTCCGTCCAGTCTGATTGCTCCAACTGCGTGGCCGGATTGCTGCGCTTGTCTTCCAGATAATACGCCGGCGCCTGATAGGCATTGTCGTCGTCATCATCCTGGGGGCCATCGAACGCCGTATCGTGGGAAGCCAGACGGCCTTCCATCTCCCGCACAACCTTGGGCTCAACCCCAAGGTCACTGGCCACGGCATTAACCTCATCATGGCTCAACCACGCCAGACGCTTCTTCTGGCTGCGCAGGTTAAAGAACAACTTACGCTGTGCCTTGGTGGTCGCCACTTTCACGATGCGCCAGTTGCGCAGGATAAACTCGTGAATCTCGGCCTTGATCCAGTGCACTGCAAAGGACACCAGGCGCACACCATATTCCGGATTGAAACGCTTGACCGCCTTCATCAGGCCTACGTTACCTTCCTGGATCAAATCTGCCTGGGACAGCCCATAACCCGCATAGCTGCGGGCAATGTGGATCACGAAGCGCAGATGCGAAAGAACCAACTCACGCGCGGCTTCCACATCACCATCGTAATGCAGTCGCTCGGCGAGCTTGCGCTCTTCCTCGACAGACAGTACCGGAATGCGGCTGGCCGCCTGGATATAGGACTCAAGGTTGGCACCCGGAACCAGTCTGTCGATGATCTGTAAACTCGTACCCATGTCTTATCCTCCGAACATGACGACCGATAAATATAACAACTCTAACGTAGACCGCCAAGTACTCTTAGAATTCCCCAAACTTCCGCATAAATCGTTCTGAATCAACAAACTGGAAATCTGGTTGCCTCTCACTTCTGATTCCAACCTACGCCGGAAACGGCATTGGCTTCAATACGGTATTTCCGAGATCGGGGATCACCCGCCAGCGATCTCCCCCGGCTCAATGTCATCCAGATGGCGCTTGACGGCAACCCAGGCGCCCAACCAGCCTAACAGCATGGCTGCAATTATCAACGCCAGCGCGCCATCGACGCTCAGCCCGCTCAGGGAAAACTCACTGCGGTACAACCCGGCTAGCCGCTCCACTGGGCCACTGAGCCACCAGAGCGACGCCTGCAGCAGGATAAAGGCCACAATACCACCGCCCAGGCCAAACCAGGCCCCGGTATAGAGGAACGGCCGGCGCACGAAAGCGTCGGTGCCACCCACCAACTTTGCCACCAGAATTTCGTCGCGGCGATTTTCAATCGCAAGGCGAACGGTATTGCCAATCACCAGCACCACGGCGGCCGCCAACAACAGCGCCAGCGCCCAGACGGCACGGCCCAACAGGTCGGTCATCGCGTTCAGACGCTGCAACCAGCCGAGATCCACCTGTACCCGGTCAACACCGTCCAGCCCTTCAATAACCTTCAGCAGCATTTCCACGCCGTCGGCGGTGCGGGAACCTTCACTGGGTGTGACCAGCAGAGTATGGGGAAGCGGGTTTCCGTCCAGGTAATCGAGGGCGTCTTCAAGGCCGGAAGAAGCGCGGAACTCTTCCAGCGCAGTCTCACGATCGATCAGCTCGACTTCCGCCACCCGGCTGTCATCAGCCACCTCGGCTTTCAATGACCGGGCATCTTCAATAGAAACGGAGTCACTCAGATAGGCCGTCACCCTTGCCGAGCTTTCCCAGCCGGCACTGACGCCTTCCAGACTGGCCAGCAACAGCATGAGCGCCACTGGCAGCGCCAGCGCCACGCCCATCACCGTCCAGGTCATCATGCTCGCCACGGGTGAATGCCAAAGACGCTGCGCGCTGTCCCGGGCCACCTTACGATGATGATTCAGGTAACTTTCGGCCTGCTGGCGCCAGGGTGAACGGGCACTTTTGGCGCCCCGGGCAGGCTGCCGTCGGGGATCGTTAGCCATAAAGCCCCCCTTTTGCGCCAACACCTGTCACCAGCCGACCATGATCGAGAGTCAACGTACGGCGACCGAGATCGTTAATCAGTGCAATGTCGTGGGTAGCAATCAACACCGTGACCCCGACCTGACTAAATTCCGCAAACAGCCGCATGATATCGGCAGACAATTCCGGGTCCAGGTTACCGGTGGGCTCATCCGCCAACAGTACCGGAGGCTTGTTCACCACGGCACGGGCAATGCCCACCCGCTGCTGCTCACCCCCGGATAGCTGCATCGGGTTCATCTTTTCCTTGCTCAACAACCCCACCTTGTCCAGAGCGGCCCGTACGCGGCGACCGATATCCCGGGCCGGGGTGCCCATCACCTCCAAAGGCATGGCGACGTTGTCGAACACGGTGCGATCAAACAATAACTGGTGATTCTGGAACACCACACCGATGTGTCGGCGGATGTAAGGCACCTGACGGCGCGGCAGGGTATTGAGCACCTGCCCGCCCACAATCACCTCGCCGGCGCTGGGGCGCTCCATCACCATAATCAGCTTCAGCAGCGTACTTTTGCCAGCACCGGAATGCCCCGTAAGAAACGCCAACTCACCACGCTCCAGGCCGAAATTGACCTGACGCAACGCGGTATGGTCGCTGTCATAACGTTTGGTGACCTGGCGGAACTCGATCATTGAAGGTTACTTATCCGAGCTTTCATCAAACAGCGCATCCACAAAGGTGCGGGCATCGAAGCTGCGCAGGTCATCCACCTGCTCCCCCACACCAATGTAACGGATGGGTAGCTGCAACTGCCGGGCGATGGCAAACACAATACCACCCTTGGCCGTGCCGTCCAGCTTGGTCAGGGTAATGCCGCTGACCCCCACCGCCTGCTGGAACACCTGGGCCTGACTCAACGCATTCTGGCCAGTGCCGGCGTCCAGAACCAGCATGACCTCGTGGGGCGCGGACTCATCCAGCTTCTTCATGACCCGAACAACCTTCTCCAGCTCGCTCATCAGGTTGTCTTTGTTCTGAAGGCGGCCGGCGGTGTCCGCAATCACCACATCCACACCACGGGACTGCGCAGACTGAACAGCATCAAAGATGACGGATGCGCTGTCGGCGCCGGTATGCTGGGCCACGACGGGAACGTCATTACGCTCGCCCCACACCTGCAACTGCTCAACCGCCGCGGCACGGAAAGTATCCCCCGCCGCCAGCATCACCGACTTGCCGTCCCGCTGAAACAGCTTGGTGAGCTTGCCGATCGTAGTGGTTTTACCAACACCGTTCACACCCACCATAAGGATGACGTAAGGCTTCTTGCCGGCTTCAATTTCCAGGGGCTTTGTCACATCCGCCAGCAAGCCATGGAGCTCGTCCCTCAAAGCCTTGCGCAGGGCTTCGCCGTCTTTGAGCTGGTTGCGCTCCAGTTTGTCGGTGAGCGACTCAATGATTTCCGACGTAGCAGTCACACCCACATCCGCCATCAGCAGCGTGGTCTCGATTTCCTCGAGCAGATCCTCGTCCACCTTCTTGCCGATGGAAAACAGATCCGCAAAACCACCGGTCAGGTTGGCACGGGTTTTACCCAACCCCTTGCGAATACGCTCGAAAACACTGACCTGAGGCGCTTCCGGCTCTGGTTCAGGCTCCGGCGTTGTCGGGGTTTCAGCGGGCGCTTCCTCAACAGCAGGCTTTTCAGGTGCTTCCGCGACCGGCGCGCTATCGGGCTCGGACTTAGGCTCCGCCTTCTCCTCCGCCCCGGATTTCGGGGTAGCACCTTCCGGAGCCTCCGGCTTCTTCTGGGGCACCGGCTTTGGCCGGGGTACACGCTGACGGTTTGCCGCCACATCCAGAACAAACACAAGGACAAGAAGGGCCAGAAGGCCGATAGCAATCCACTCTGCCGTCATAGTCATACCATTGGTCGTCGATTCGCGGAATATAAGAAAGGCGGTATTCTAGCAGACTGGCTGGCCGAAGTGATGGCCGCAGGTGACTCGCCCGATAAACCTTCGTAACATGGCGCCAACCGCACTCACAGGCGCACCACACCAGCGATCAAGAGGCCGCACCCAGAATGGCACGCAACCAGAAACCCAGGCCCGCTAGCGGCGGCGGAGAACTCCGCATCATCGGCGGCGACTGGCGCAGCCGCAAACTCCGCTTCCCCGAAGCCGGCGGCGTGCGCCCAACTCCCGCCCGCACCCGCGAAACCCTCTTCAACTGGTTAACGCACCACCTCGCCGGCAGCCGCTGCCTCGACCTCTTCGCCGGCTCCGGCGCCCTCGGCCTCGAAGCCCTCTCCCGAGGCGCTGGCACAACCGTCTTCGTCGATTACACGCCCGCACTCGCCCAGGCCCTGAGAAGCAACCTGCGCCTTTTGAAATCAGAAAACGGAGAAGTGGCCTGCAAGGCTGTCGACACCTACCTGGCCCAGCCACCGGCCAACCCCGTCGACATCCTGTTCATGGACCCACCCTTCAGACAGGGCTGGCTGGAAAAACTGTTCCCGATGATCGCGGACAATGGTTGGGTAAAACCCGGGGGCTGGATCTACGCAGAACACGAAAGCGAGATGCAGACACCCAAAGCACCAGCCAACTGGACCCTGCATCGACAAAAAACAGCAGGCCAGGTGACCTACTGTTTATTCAGAGTAGAAGAATCAGAACCTGTCTGAAGAAACCGCAACAGCGATCCCGAAGTGGTCAGACGGTCTCGGGGTGGGGTGCCTTTTCTGCCGGGAAAAGGTGTCTGAGCAAAGCGAATTCTTTTCCCAGAAGAAAAGGCACCCCACCTCGGGACCAGACACCTGAACCCTCAGGCTACAAGGAGAATTACGGAGAAGGCCGAAGAGAATAAGCCCGCAAATGCGCCGCAAAGTCTTCCAGATAACGAATGCCACTGGCCTCCGCCTCCCGGCACCACTCCATCAGCGCATGCAACTTCTCCTGCGGCTTCAAACCACGGCGACGCCACAACTCCTGCAGCTCGTTGCTCTTCTCATAAATCTGCCGCAGCACCGCATTGCTCTCCAGAGCAATGTCCAAGTGCTCCTTCTCCTTCGGCTTGATCAACGTCACCTCACGGGACAGCAACCGCTTCAGGCTGCGATAACGCGGACGGATCTCCTCGTCCATCACCGCCTTCTGCTGACGCAACACCGGCTCCATCACCCGCTTACGATACTGACGCATAATATCGAACCGGCTGTTGGTAATGGCCTGAACCGTCTCGACATCCACTTCCTGCTTACCAGGTACATAATGTGCGATCGGCTTGAAGCCCTTGGGATTCGCCAACCGGAAGAACTGGAACAGACGAATATAGCCCCAGCCAATGTCCACTTCATACCAGCGGCGAGACAGCTTGGAGGAATTGGGGTAGGTGTGGTGATTATTGTGCAGCTCTTCGCCGCCAATCAGGATGCCCCAGGGCGAAATGTTGCGGGCGTTGTCGCTGCACTCGAAATTGCGATACCCCATAAAGTGCCCGATGCCATTGACCACGCCAGCCGCCCATACCGGAATCCACATCATCTGAACCGCCCAGATCCAGATACCGTGAACACCGAACAGCAGCAGATCAATCACCGCCATCAGTTGAATGCCCAGCAGTTTATAGCGGCTATACACGTTGTTCTCGACCCAGTCTTCCGGGGTACGCTGGCCATAACGCTCCAGCGTTTCTGGTGTACCGGCCTCGTCGTACAGTTCGGCACCTTCAAGCAGCACCTTGCGGATACCCAGGACCACCGGGCTGTGAGGGTCTTCCTCGGTTTCGCACTTGGCGTGATGTTTACGGTGAATCGCCGTCCACTGCTTGGTGTTCTGGGCCGTGGTCAGCCACAGCCAGAAACGGAAAAAATGCGCCAACACCGGATGAAGATCCAGCGAGTTGTGGGCAGAATGACGATGCAGGTAAAGCGTAACGCTGATAATTGTGATGTGGGTAAGCCCCAGCGCAACCAGAATCAGCTGCATCACCGAAAGGTCCAGAAGACCGTTGTACCACATAGAGTTTTCCTCGTTCGAAATCCGGGTCCGGCACTGCCCGACAACCGTATCGAGCCACTTTAGCGTACAGTTGTTAGCTCGAACAACCGCATTTGGATGCGAATTTGTTACCGATTACACTTATCCGTTACCGCCCGTGCCGCTGGAGTATACCCCTTTGCCCGAATTGCCCGAAGTAGAAACCACCCGACGCGGCATCGCCCCCCATTGTGAAAACCGGACCATCACTCAGGTAACCGTGCGCGACGGACGCCTGCGCTGGCCCGTGCCGGGCAACCTCGCGGAACTGATCGAAGGCTCTGTCATCCACACCGTGGACCGCCGGGCCAAATACCTGCTGATTGGCGTAAGCTCGGCCACCGTTGCCGGAACATTGATCGTGCACCTGGGCATGTCCGGCAGCCTGCGGGTGATCACCGATCAGAGTGAGCCCCTACTTCATGACCACGTGGAACTGACACTCGACAACGGCATTCGCCTGCGCTTCAACGACCCCCGCCGTTTTGGTTGCTGGCTCTGGTCCGAAACACCGGACCAGCATCCACTGATCGCCAGCCTGGGGCCGGAACCCCTGGCACCGGAATTCAACGGGCGCCTGCTCTATCGACTCTCGCGGGGCAAGAAGACACCGGTAAAGTCCTTCATCATGGACAATCATGTGGTGGTGGGCGTGGGCAACATCTATGCAAACGAAGCCCTGTTCAAGGCCGGCATCCACCCCCGACGCGCCGCCGGCCGCATCAGCCTGGACCGCTACAACCGCCTGGTGGAAGCCATCCGCGAAACCCTCAGTGCGGCGATTCTCATGGGTGGAACCACCCTGCGGGACTTTGTGAACAGCGACGGCAAACCGGGCTATTTTGCCCAGTCGCTGCTGGTGTATGGCCGCAATGGCGAGTCCTGCCGCGAATGCGGCCATCCGCTGAAGGAAATCCGGATGAACCAGCGCTCGACGGTTTACTGTGGAAAATGCCAGCGCTGAACGGCCTCCAGACAACTAATGAAACAGAAAAATCGTTTGAAAATACGCAAATATGATTCATAGTTAACAGAGTATCCATAATCGTAAGCTACACTGTGCGGTATATGTATCGTCAGCCATCCTAGGCAGGGCGACCATCGGCCAGATCAGAACGCCGACAAGCTAAGGTAAGCTCAGGAGAAACAAGAAATGACCGGTAAGATTTCCCACATCGTTATTACAGCCGTAGCGGTTTGCCTGCTGGCTTTTTCCTCCGTCGGCCACGCTCAAGCCATTGACGAAGAGCCCTCAGCACTGGCGATGACAGGCGATGCGCTGTTTGTTCGCCCGGCCCTGTTTGCCACCACCATCGTGGGAAGCGTGGTTTACCTGGTATCCCTGCCGTTCTCCGCACTGGGCGGTAACGCAGCGGAAGCCGGCGAAGTCCTGGTTGTTGGCCCGGCCAAAGCCACCTTTGTTCGCTGCCTCGGTTGTACTCGCACCGGCAGGAAACAACAGCCCATTGAACAAAGCGGTAACTGATCCGTAAAAACCCGCCTTGCCAATTTGCGCATTCTTCGGCAGCCTGACGTTTAACCAACTTCAGGCTGTTTTTGTTTATGGTGAACTGGCACTCCCTTGAGACGGTGTTCCTGGATATGGACGGAACTCTGCTCGACCTGCATTTCGACAACCATTTCTGGCTCGAGCACCTGCCCAGGCGTTACGCCGAGTACAATAATCTCAGCCCGGAAGAAGCCCGTGACACCATCATCCCAATGATCATGGCCGAACGTGGTTCTTTGAACTGGTACTGCACCGACTACTGGAGCGACCGGCTGGACATGGACATCACCGGGCTCAAGGCCGAAGTGGGCGAACGCATTGGCTACCGCCCCCATGTAACGGATTTTCTCGATGCCGTCCGTGATACCGGTTTGCGCTCCGTGATTGTCACCAACTGCCATCCGGACCCGCTCAGTTTGAAGCTTCAGCGCACCGGCCTGGACAGCCGGGTGGACAACATCATCTCGAGCCACCAGCTGGGCAAACCCAAGGAAGATCCCGCCTTCTGGCAGGACCTCGCCGGGCTGGAAGCCTATCAGGCCGCCGCAACATTGATGGTGGACGACAGCTTCCCGGTACTGGAAAGCGCCCGCACCGCTGGCATCGCCCAGTGCCTTGCCATTCTGGCACCAGACAGCAGGCAGCCCGCCCGCGACCGGCACCCCGACATCCCCTCGATTCATCATTTTGATGAAATCCTGCCGGCACTGCGTCAGCGCCAACCCCTGCCATCCGGCCAGTGAGCCAGCTATACTATGCGTATACGCTCATCAGGTGAGGAGACATGACGGCAACCACCACTGACGACACCCGCGTAAGACTCGACAAATGGCTGTGGGCAGCACGCTTCTACAAAACCCGCAACCTCGCCAAGCAAGCCATCGAAGGGGGCAAGGTTCACTACAACAGCCAGCGAACCAAACCCGGAAAACTGGTGGAGCCCGGCGCCAAAGTGACCCTGCGGCTGGGCTGGCAGGAATGCATTGTGGTGGTGGACGACATCAGTGACCGGCGCCGGGGCGCCCCCGAAGCCCAGAAGCTCTATCACGAAACCGACGACAGCGTGAAACGCCGGGAAGAACTCTCATGGCAGCGCAAAACCATGCAGGCGGCGCAGCTACCCCCGGCCAGACGGCCTTCCAAGAAAGACCGACGGGATATACAACGCTTCCGGGAACAGAACGGGCTCTAGCATTCCTGTTTCCCGCCCCAATGATTACCGTTTCCGACTTTAACGCTCAGGAGAAATACCAATGGCATCCCGGGACCAGTTCCAGCGATTTATTTTTGAAGACAGCCAGGTCCGGGGAGCCTGGGTGAAACTGAACGACAGCTACAGTGAAATTGGCAGCCAGGCTCCCTACCCCGCGTCCGTGCGGCGCATGCTGGGCGAATCCCTGGTGGCCAGCGTGCTGATGAGCAGCACCCTCAAGTTTGAAGGCACCCTATCGCTGCAAGCCCAGGGCGAAGGCCCGCTGCGCACACTGATGGCAGAGTGCAGCCATGATCGTTTCATCCGTGGCCTGGCCCGTTACGACGAACACGCTGTGACCGAGGACTCCCTGAATGCGCTGCTGGGCGAGGGCCGCATGGCCATCACCATCTCCCCGGACAAAGGCCAGCGTTACCAGGGCGTGGTGCCCCGGGAAGAGGAAAGCCTGGCCGGCTGCCTGGAAGAATACTTCGAACGCTCCGAGCAGATCCCCACCAGCTTTTTCCTGTTTGCCGATGAAAACTGCAGCGCCGGCCTGATGCTGCAGAAACTGCCCGGCGACACCGAACAGGACTCCGACCTGTGGGATCGCCTTAACCACCTGGCCAGCACTGTGGAAGCCGAAGAACTACTGACCCTGGACAGCGAAACCGTGCTCCATCGCCTGTTCAACGAAGAAACTGTGCGCCTGTTCGATGCCGAGCCCGTCGCCTTCCGTTGCAGCTGCTCGCGGGAGCGAACGCTGGGCGCCCTGGAATCCATCGGCAAGGAGGAGTGCTACAGTATCCTCGACGAGCAGGGTTCCATCGAAATGGACTGCCAGTTCTGTCATCAACACTATCGCTTCGATAGAAATGATATTGATCACCTTTTCACCGGCCATACGTTACACTGAACACCCGGCTGAACGGCCCGAAAGCCAGTCGTAGAGCGGCTTCCGGGGCAGTCGTTTTTTACCGGCGTCTCTGGCATAATAGCGCGCCTGAATTGACCCGATTGCTCAGATTTCCGTCAATTTTTAGGGGGGACGGCCTGAGTAATCACGATCACATCCCGAGGGCGAGGTCGAAGTGAGTAACACTTATAATGATCTGAGTGCAGCACAACTGGTTGAGCTGGCACTGGAAAGACGCGAAGGCCAACTGGCCGCAAATGGTTCTCTGGTGGTCAAAACCGGTGAACGTACAGGCCGGTCCCCGAAAGACCGCTACATCGTCGAAGAGCCCAGTACCTCTGACGATATCCATTGGGGCCCCATCAACCGCCCGTTCGATGCGGACAAGTTTGATGCCCTCTGGGATCGCGTTGAAGCCTACATCGCCGAGAAAGACAGCTTTGTAAGCCAGGTACACGTTGGCTCCGACCCGGAACACTACCTGCCGGTGCGCATGACCACCGAAACCGCCTGGCAGAACCTCTTCGGCCAGAACCTGTTTATTCGCCCTGACAGCTTCAACCCGGCCGACAAGCAGGAGTGGCAGATCCTCAACGCCGCCAATTTTGAGTGCGTGCCCGAGCGCGATGGCACCAACAGCAACGGCTGTGTGATCATCAACTTTGCCAAGCGCAAGGTACTGCTGGCAGGCATGCACTACGCCGGCGAAATGAAAAAGGCGATGTTCTCCGTACAGAACTTCCTGCTGCCGGAAAAAGACGTGCTGCCCATGCACTGCTCCGCCAACGTTGGTGAAGACGGCGAAACATGCCTGTTCTTTGGCCTCTCCGGCACCGGCAAGACCACCCTCTCCGCCGACCCTGATCGCTTCCTGATCGGCGACGACGAGCATGGCTGGGGCCCCGGCACCGTCTTCAACATTGAAGGCGGCTGCTACGCCAAGTGCATCGACCTAAGCCAGAAGAACGAACCTATTATCTGGGACGCCATCCGCTTCGGTGCCATCGTTGAAAACGTCACCATCGACCCGGAAACCCGCGAGCCGGACTACACCGACGTCTCTCTCACCGAAAACTCCCGTTGCGCCTACCCGCTGGAGCACGTTGAGAAACGCGTTATTGAGAACCGCGCCGGCGAGCCGTCACACATCGTCTTCCTGACCTGCGACATGACTGGAGTACTGCCGCCCGTGTCCATCCTCAGCAAGGAAGCCGCGGCCTACCACTTCCTGAGTGGCTACACCGCGCTGGTGGGCTCCACCGAAATGGGCTCTTCGTCCAAGCTGAAAGCCACTTTCTCCACCTGCTTCGGCGCGCCTTTCTTCCCGCGCCCGGCCGGCGTCTACGCCGAGCTGCTGATGAAGCGCATGGATGAGTTTGGCAGCAAGGTCTTCCTGGTGAACACTGGCTGGACCGGCGGCCCCTACGGCGTGGGCGAGCGTTTCAGCATCCCCACCACCCGTGGCATCATCGCTGCCATCCAAAATGGCGACCTGGACGATGCCGAGACCGAGCACCTGCCCACCCTGAACGTGGACGTGCCGGTTGACGTACCGGGCGTGGACAACAACCTGCTGAACCCCCGCAACACCTGGGCCAGCAAGGAAGACTACGACGCCAAGGCCGCCGAGCTGATTGGCCAGTTCGTGGAAAACTTCAAGAAGTTTGATGTTTCCGACGCCATCGTGGAGGCCGGGCCGAAAGCGTAAGCCCGCCTTTACTGAAGAAAGCGCCCTGCTCTATGAGCACGGCGCTTTTTTTGTGCTCGGACAGCCAACCTGCCGCTGAACCATGAGCGTGAGGCCGATATGATTGGGAGAACGGTGACTGCCTCGATACTACATGGCAGCACGGTGAGGTGTAGGCTAAGCTGTTGTTTACCTTGATCGTTGACGCACGAACACACCGTGATTGGATGGAATCATGAAGCGGTCAAATCTGTGTGATCAATTTGAGCGCTATCGAACTGTTGTTAGCTGTGTGCATGTTCACTCGGAGAGGTTGAATTGAGAAAAGGAAAATTGCTGGACCCCAGAGCTCCTCAGATAAACTTACAAATACCAGAATCCGGTCCGGGAAATCACCCAATTGCTGTTGCGGCAGTGGCTGTCGCCAGTACAGTTGGCTTTATGCTTTTACTCTTCAATGAAGTGATTTTACCGGTCCGAACGGCAGATCTTGAGAAGGAGTTGGGAAACGTTACTAGAGAAGCGATAGAGCTCCGTGGCGAAGTCTCATCAAAAACGTCTCAGGTTGAGTCTTTAAATAAACAGTTGCGCTCAATACGCGATCAACTTTACGAACTCCAAACAGAGTCGTTGTTTGGCAAGAACAATCCTTTCCCACAGGGTTTACAAGATATTCGGCCGGGCAGTAGTCGAAAGGAGCTTGAAAATACATTCTCGCCCGAAACAATTGAAAAGACAGATAAAGGTTACTGGACGGTAAATCTGGAACACTCAATCTTCAAAAGTACAATATACTATTTTGATAATTCTAAAGACGATCAAGCCATATCCCACATAATGTATCGACTTGGGTTTAATCACAAATTTGGTAATGAGTTTTTACAGAATAAACTGGAAGATGCACTCGGAGCTCCGCGGCAATGGGAAGTGAAAGGTTATTATTCGTGGGAAACGAAACGACGCGCGGTATACAAGAGTGATCCTGATAGTTTTGTCGTGATGAACAAAGGAAGAATCCTAGCCTTGTGGCCTTCAAACTAGGATCGGTTTCAGCTGACAAGTCACTGTTGTCGGGCAATTTTTCCCGCCGCTTCGCGGTTCCATAATTGCCGCAAAGTTCTGCGTTATATTTGGGGAGTTAACAGCATATGGCGACCTTAATTGATAACTCTACAATATCGAGCGTTCAACGTGCGTTGGGATTCGTCCCAATCTCTGAGCCAAACCTGTTGGATATGGAGCATGTTGCGCTTGGTCGTTTCGTAGAGGCCTTTTTGCTCCATGATCAACTGGTCGTTCCTGACAATTACAAAGAAGAATTTTCCAAGCAGAGAAAAGATCTGCTAGAGCATCCATCGGTTAGTTTTGCACAGATTCCAAGTCAAAAAGACCGTGAATACATTGAAACAGCTTCGGGCTTGTCGGAAACCTGGACTGAAGCATTTCAAGCCCAAAAAGATAGCGGTCTATTTAGTCATTATTTTCAGCAGGTTCAGGCATTTAGCCACTTCCTCTGGGAACACTCTAGTTCAGAGTTTTTCTTGGTTTTTCGTGCGCTAGGAATCGATAAGGCTAACCCCCTTATAGAGGCTGTCTTAGCTGAAAATGTGGATTCCTTAACGGGCCCAAGGCTCAATATCCGAGGTACTGATGGGGCTCCCGTTCAATGGAAACGCCTTGCCCCACACGTTAAGAGGATGCTTACCGTTCTTGGGTGGCTTGGTAACCAATATGTGTGGCACCAAGTAATGGCTGCTGAGAATGGTCACAGCTACATGCCACACCCCTTGAGAGATTTCTTCGCAGCCGACTTTATGGGTCGAATAAAGTGCGGCGCTACAGACGCTTCTGAATTCTCGCGAGTATTTACGAAGGGTGTCACCAGATTCTCTGGCAAATTACCTGCCATCATTGAAGATCTGGGGCTATCGCCCGAATCATCAACACTAACCATTCATAGCCTCTTGCCGTTATTGATCCAAGAATCCAAGGATGGTTCGGACTTTATGAATGTGCTCAAGCAGATGAGAGATGAGAGTGACGTTAAATCGCTCAGATCAATGCTGTCAGAAGTGAATAATGGCATCGCGTCAGGTGATATTAGGCCTGCTCAGAAACTAAAAGCCGATATTGAAAAAATCGGGGAGAACATCTTAATCGAAAAGGGGTTAGAGAAACGGTACATCACGCTTTCCCCTCCTACTACCCTTTTAGGTATTGGGGTCAATGGTGATCCTGCTAGTCTGAAGTGCTCGTTACCCAGCGCCTTTTATAAGCAGTTCTTCGTTGGTAAGAGGTATCGAGTTTTTATAAAACGGACCCTAGAGGAGCTTGCTATTCCTTCAAAAATGGGGCAGCTCAAAGACAAGCTAAATGGATACGCAAGTATCGAGGGGGAAAGGTATCCCAAGTTCTACCTCAACCCAGATTATTCGCCATCGAAGTATCACAAGATATTTGAAGGCTCCGTGCTCAAAGCCGAATAAATATAACAATCGGCTGCACAGCGACCGATTTTCCGCCGCTTCGCGGCTCCAAACCGGCGCGTGATGAGCCGGGCGTTATAAATAGGAGGAGTAATGATCGAAGGGATCGAGGAATGGATACATCAGGTGAACTCCTCGCATAAAAAAGTGCGTCGGTCTTGCTCCGTCCTTGAAGAATACTTCAGTGGTTTTTACTCGCCTGATTTTCTCAAAACAGCGTTTTTCGTTGTTACCGACGAAATTCCGAAGCCTGATTTTCCAGAACTCCGAGAAGCAGGTCTAGGCGACTTCATCGACATGAACGTCGGAGGTATCACCTACAACGATACCTATTACATAAAGGTAGAGGCCGCAAACGAGCTTCGGCTTCACTTCCATGAGTTGGTTCATGTGGTGCAATGGCGAGAGCTCGCTCCCCAAGGATTCATAGAACGCTACATTCGAGAGATTCAAGATTTTGGGTATGATAACGCTCCGCTAGAAAAGATGGCCTATGCCTTAGATGGGTACTACCAAAGCAAGGGACGGCATCTCAGTGTTGAGCAGTTTGTCCGAGAACATTTATAACAATTCGCGTCACTCTGACTCACTTAAGTGCGCCGGTGCGCTCCGCGTTAGATTTTACGAGGCACTTTGTTCATGGCCGCTATTATTGAATGGCTAGATCATTGGCAAACAATGTTGGGGGCGATTTTTGGAGGCCTCATTGCATTAATCGCGGCTCTAATAGTTGCTCTAGCGCAAACCCGCAGGGAGCGGCGGACGGCGGCTATGTTAGTGTTTTCTGATCTTCTAGCCATTGTTACAGCGGCTCAAAATTTGCACACTCTTGCTGCCGATAGCAATGTATCTGACGAGAAATACCCGAGATGGCTTGCTGAAAAGCTATCGCTGCGTAGGCCGAAAATATCACCTTATTTTGAAGCTGAGATGGTTCGGTTGCTGGATGTAGATGTGTCACTTGCGGCCCACCTACATCTTTTCAGAATAAGCTTTTCAATAGTTGAAGATCGAGTTCTTGATTTGAAGGGTACGTTTACCGAGGACAGCTCCCGCTCACCGGGGGCTGTTAAAAAGCCTTCGCAACGAGATTCGGATGATTTTGAATCAATAGCGACTGAACTTGATCGTGCTGCAGGTCATGCTGACTACGCTATTCACTATTTAGAAAAGCTGGTTCTGAGCAAAATGCCCACGGTATCAAGACTGAGAATGTCGCTCTGCCGTTACCCAATTGAGAAAAAGAGCCGTGAGGTGCTGAAAACCGGGCAAATCTAACCATGCCAGGCCAACCTGGGCAAGCACGGTATCGATTTCGTGGCCGCCCAAGGGCTGTGGAAAGATCCGTACCTGCTGGAGATCCGCGCAAAATCAGAGGATGAACAGAGGGGTTTGCTGATAGGAAAGATTGGTGAAAAGTACTGGTCGGCTGTCGTCACGTACAGGGATGCTCGTATTCGTCTGATTTCAGTCAGACGTTCCCGCAAGAAGGAGGTTGAGCTCTATGAAAGCTAAAGACTTCGATAAAAAATTTGAAGAAGGTCAGAAAGATATCATCGATGACCTGGACCTGTCCTCTGCTCGCCGCGTTAATCAGGAACAAAAGCGAATCAACGTCGATTTCCCGGCTTGGGTTGTCGAGTCGTTGGATCGTGAGGCTGCACGCATTGGCGTTACCCGCCAATCGATCATCAAGGTGTGGCTGGTGGAGCGTTTGCAGGCAGAATCTGCTAATAAACCGCTCTATGGTGACGCCACAGGCGGCGCACATTAGCGGAGCGTTATGCAGCATTGCCATGTCACGCTGACAAGCGTCACGTGGCACAATACACTCCTTCTCTGACAAACGAACCCAAGAACTTTACTCCAAGGGCAAGTCAAAGAAATTTCCTGCGGATGTTGCACCGAGAGCCGCTAGAAAACTTGAATACGTGGATCTGGCCGTGTAGCTGGAGGATTTGAAAGTGCCGCCTGGCAATCGCCTTCACCCGCTGTCGGGAAACAGGCAGGGGCAGCACGCAATTTCAATCAATGATCAGTGGCGTATCTGTTTTCGTTTTGAAGATGGCGATGCGTATGAAGTCGAAGTGTGTGACTACCACTGAGTGAGGTGATGACTATGGCTATTCTTAATACTGCCGGCATGCAGCGCAAGCCGACCCACCCTGGCGAGATGCTGAGGGAGGATTTCCTTCCGGACTATGGCCTTTCCGTTGCCGGGTTGGCTGAATCTCTGGGTGTTTCTCGCCAGTCAGTTAATGAATTACTGCGCGAACGTCGTGCTGTCAGTCCTGAAATGGCGCTCAGGCTTGCCCGTTTGTTTGGTAATTCGCCGGAATTCTGGCTGAATGCGCAGCGATCTGTTGATCTTTGGACGGCCGCTCAGTCGGTCAAGGAAGAAGTGGATCGAATCAAGCCGCTACATACTGCATAACAACGGCGCTATGAATCAGTACGTCCCACTCAACCGTTCCTGCAACGGTCCCACCACCGCATCCAGAAATTGCCGCACTCGCGGTGACAGCAAACGGCTGTGCGGAAACACGAACTGCACCGGCAACGCCGGGGCATTGTATTCCGCCAACACGGGTACCAAAGTGCCGCGCTTAAAATCCTCCTGCGCCTGGTAGCCCAACACCCGGCATATGCCCAGGCCATCCCGGGCGGCGGCGAGTTCGGTGTCAATCTGGTTGGCGCTGACTACGGGATGAATGCGCTGCTCCCACAGCTCTCCCTCTACCTGAAACTGCCACACCTCGCCGGCAGGCGTGAACCCCACGGTCGGCCAGTCTGATAGCTGCTCGGGATGACTGGGCAGGCCGCGCTGTTCGATGAGCTCAGGGCTCGCACAGAGTACATAGGGCGTACTGCCGACCTGTCTCGCCACCAGTGAGCTGTCAGCCAGGTGACCAATGCGCAGGGCCAGATCAAAACCTTCCTCGATCACATCGACGATGCGGTCGAGCAGGATCAGTTCCGCGCTCATGGCGGGGTTCTGTTTCAGCCATTGGTTCAGTAATGGTGCGATGTGCAGACGGCCAAACGTTACAGGCGCAGTGATCGTCAGCTTGCCAGCGGGGTCGGCGCGCCGGCTGTCCAGTTGGAACTCTGCGGTCTGGATGTCCGCCAGAATACGGCGGCAGTGATCGAGGTATTCGCGCCCCTCATCAGTAAGCGCGATACGGCGGGTGCTGCGATTGAGCAAGCGAACACCAAGGTGCTGCTCCAGACTGGCGAGGGTTCGCACGACAGCGGCCGGGGATCGGTCCAGTTTGTCAGCGGCTGCGGAGAGGCTGCCCTGATCCACAATGGCGACAAAGGTACTCATGGCTTTGAGTTTGTCCATCGGCGGGCACCGTCACAGCGTGTGGCAGGGATTTGTGCAAAAACCTGAATAATCCTAACAGGTGGACGGCATTTATTGAATCCGCGTTGAGGCGTTTACTGGTGGCACAACGTCATTCATTCGGAGTCCGTCATGAAACAACCTCAGCCGATTCGTCAGTACGATCACGTCGGTATCCGGGTCAGCGACCGCCAACAGGCCGTGGCCTTCTATGAACAACTCGGGTTTCAGGAGGTACGCCGCTTCGACAAGTACGAAGCCAATGAAATGGAAACGCCAGACGGCGTGCGCATCAACCTGATCTTCAACGCTACGCGTTTGCCTCACGGCCGGAACGTGTTGCTGGATGAGCCGGTCAAGCTACCCGGTGTAACCCATCCCGCCTTCGTGGTCGATGATCTTTACGCACTGAAAGACTGGCTTGATCGGGCAGGCATTGCCATTACCGAAGGCATTCATCGTCTCGGCCCACGCCGGATCACGCTGTTTATCCGTGATCCCGACAGGAACGTACTGGAGTTCAACCAGTTATTGCCTGAATCAGGGCCTGCCAGCACACCCACCAGCAACAACCATTAACGCTCAGGAAGCACATGCCATGAAACTATACGATCTGGAATTGTCCGGGAACTGCTACAAAGTTCGTCTGTTTGCTGCATTAGCAGGCATTGATCTGGAACTGGAACCGGTGGATCTCCCGGGTGGCGATCACAAACAATCACCGTTTATCGCACTCAATCCCTGGGGCCAGGTGCCGGTATTGGCCGATGATGGCGTTGTTCTGCGCGACTCTCAGGCGATTCTGGTGTATCTGGCTCGCCAATACGGCGGCAACCAATGGTGGCCAGACGGCGCAGCACAGCAGGGCGAGGTCATGCAGTGGCTGTCGACCGCCGCCAACGAGATTCACGCTGGCCCGAACGCCGCCCGTTTGATCGACAAGTTCGGGTACCCGCTGGACAAGGCGCGCGCACTGGAAGTCAGTGCTAAAGTTCTTCCGTTGATCGAGAAACATCTCAGCGAACATCCATGGCTGGCACTGGGCCGGCCCACCATTGCCGACTGTGCCGTGTTTCCTTACGTCGCAACGGGCTGGGAAGGTGGCGTAACACTCGAGCGATACCCAGCCATCCAGGCCTGGATCGACCGTATAAAATCGCTGCCTGGATACATCGGGATGCCAGGGATTAAATAAGGTTTAAGACTCCACGACGATAACAATAATCGCTATGCTTTGATCTGGGTGGCAGAACAATGCAATCTACGCAGATCCAGGCACTTAAATCGTCCTGTCTTGGAATGGAGTCTGTACATGCAGCCAAAAGACGTCGTGGAGCAGTTCATCGCCGATACCCGTGCTCATCGCTTTGATGAGGCAAAAGCGTGGCTGGTTGCCGACGGGTTTGAATATGTTGGGCCCAACATGCATTTCCTCAGTCCGGATGACATGTTGTCCTACCAGTTCGGTATGGCCGCCATCCAGAAAGACCTCGTCCTCCGGCAGCTCAGTGCCGACGGGGAGCACGTATTCGCGATTCTGGATTACCAGACCCACTTTGAACCGATTGGGGATGTGCGGCTGGCCGTCTGGTTCCGCGTGCGCAACGATAAGATCCAGACCGTTGAAGCCTTCTACAATGCGGCGGTGGTTGAGAACATGCTGGGAGGCAACCTGCCTTCCGCCAACTGAAAATGGTAGCTGCGCCAAAGCTACCTTCTAGGGACGGTAAAAATCATGCACAGAGTTCTGATGGCGTGTTTCATTTTTTCGGTAGCTGGATGCAGCAACAAGGCCGTTTACGACAACATCCAGCACAACAACCGACAGGAATGTAATACGGTTCCGCCGGCTCAGTACGAAGAGTGTATGGCGCGCTCCAACAAATCGTACGATGAGTACGAGAGGGAACGGGAAGCCGTCGTCGAGGGAGATTAGGGACATGAGAGAAACCGGAAAGATCAACTATGTTGAACTCCCTTCACGGGATCTTGACGTCACGAAACGGTTCTTTGCCAGCGCGTTTGGCTGGTCGTTTGTAGACTACGGGCCGGAATACGTTGCTATTGAGAATGCCGGGCTGGACGGTGGCTTCTTCAAATCGGATAAGGTCGCCACCACCAGCAACGGAAGTGCCCTGATAGTCCTCTACAGTGCCGACCTGGAAGCCACCCTTGAAAAAGTGACGTCCTCGGGCGGTGCCATCGTGCAGGACATTTTTTCATTTCCGGGCGGTCGCCGTTTTCATTTCTCGGACCCCAATGGCAATGAGTATGCCGTTTGGTCAGAGCCAGTGGTGTAAACAATCTTTAGGAGCCCCAAATGCCAAGGAAGACATTGCGCAATATCAGCTTGCTAGCACTTTCCACCCTCCCTGACCTGACGTTAGCCGGCCAGCCCACGGCTTCAGACTACCTCGGCAGCAAGCCTTTGCTTCTCGAAATCCGCTACTGTGAGTGTCGTGCCACCACCCCTAACGGCGCCCCAGGCGATGTGCTGCCAGAGTTTCTGGATGAGTCAAGGGTTCTAAGGGTGGGAGCAGTCACAACCGAACACAGTAACTTTGTTGCTTCGCGGGCACTCTCCATGGGATATGAGATCAGCCCGGTGGAAAAGCCCTCTGGTTCATTCCAGCTCACCTATGCCAGTGAATACACAACCCGTGATGGCAACCTCGCGGGCCAGGGGACGCTGGTACTGGAAGCAGGCCAATGGGTGAGTCTTTTCGAATCCCATCACCAAACTAAAGCCGGGGCGAAGCATGCCGGTGTTGCGATTCGGCTGGTGGATCAAAGCTCCTCCCAATAGCCCAATAGAGAGAAAAGCAGTCGATGATACGAATTCCTTTTCCCCAGGCACCGGACTACCCGGCAGTTGAACCTGGTTTCAATGGACCAAAGGTGGCGGCGATTCACGGCCTTATGGGCCATGACCTTATGCGGAAACACCTGCTTCGCATGATGAAGGAGTCCGGTTACCACGACACAACGATGTACAGCCATATGCATCCCACGAAAGCCATCGCGGACGATTTAAGCGAAGCAGCTGGCGCCAACCGCAGAATAGCCATCGTCGGCTATAGTCAGGGCGGTTTCGAGGCGATCAAGGTGGCACGTGAACTCGCCCGGCGTGACATCACAGTCGACCTGGTTGTGACCATTGCGGCAGGCGGCCTGGGCCGAACGTTGCCGGCCCAATGGGGATTCAACCCCCGCAAGGCGCCGGCCAACGTCTTCAGGTGCCTTAATTTTTTCTCAGAGGGCGACCGGCTTGGGTCCGATCAAAAGCCTGAGCGCAACCTGATGAAAGCCAGCCAATCAGGCCAGTACGTTGAGAATATTGTTTTCCCGAAGGACGAACACATATCCCACATTCGATTGGTCATTTGCTACCCGGAATCGCGAGTGCATCCTACCGTCAGGGCCCGGTTGCTGGATCCGCTGCAAAATGAACTGGCGTCGTTGACCCGCCAGCATCATGTTTCCGGCAATGCTGAACGCGCCTCGAAGTAATCCGCCGATTTTACCTCTTCGTTCATGCTGGCGAGCCCCAGCTTTCGAAGCTCTGAGGTTTCCATCGCTTTTTTCATCAGCATCCGGCTATTACGCCCGGAGTTGGGGAACACGCTCTGCCCGGCTCGAAGTTCAAGTGTAACGCCACTTTCTGTTTCCGTCGGAAGATTCCGAAGGCGCTGATACAGGTCTTTGTGTTTGTCGTCTGCGGGGTTTGTCACGAGCAACACGAACGCACTGGTTGAATGGCGTGCCAGGTAGGTTCCTTCATCGAAGGCTGTCCTCACGGTTCTGGCCAGGGCGGCTATTGCGTCTTCAGCTTGGTTGTCGGGAATCTCCCGATGGTTGGCAACCTCCAGGTAGAGCACAGCGAACTCGTGTTTGTCGGTTTCACTCCTTGCCAGTTCCTTGACCAGATGATTCGCCAGGCTGGCCCGGTTGGGCAGTCCTGTGGTCGAATCGTACAGTGCTTTGCGCTCGACACGCCGGGATTCCTCCAGCGCCTGGATTTCAGCGTTCCGGCGCTGCTTGACGTCATTGGCGGAGGCAAAAAGAGCGACCAGGATCAATACGCCACTGAACAGGGCCAGCGGGGCACCCAGCCAATCACCCGATAGCAGATTGTCTGCAGCGGGCATGGCGTTTTCAGGATAGATCATGGCAGCCATGCCCGTGTAGTGCATTCCACAGATAGCCACGCCCATGGCCAGGGCGGCGCCGAGCTGGAGGGCGGTTCCTTTGAGGCCTTGTACTGACTGCAAGCGGCGGCAAATGAACATGGCCACACCCGAGGCCCCGACCGCAATGACAACGGAAGCACTGAACAGAACCGGGTCGTAGCGCATCCCCGGCTCCATCTCCATGGCCGCCATGCCGACGTAATGCATGGACGTAATACCGCCGCCCATGAACAGGCTGCCGATAACGATCTGCAGCGGGCCCGCGCGGTCCTTGCCGATGATATGCAGGGCCAGTCCCGAAGCACCCACAGCGGCAACCCAGGAAATCAGGGTAATGGTGAGGTCGTAGCTCATTTCCATCGGCATCACATAGGCCTGCATGCCTACGAAATGCATGACCCAGACCCCGGTTCCCATCGTCAGAGCCCCGAGCGCCAGCCATAGCCTGGCTTTTGCCTGTTCGAGCGTAGCAAGCTGTGCGCCGAAGTAGAGCGCGCTGTACGATGCCAGTACCGCAACCACAAAGGAGGCGGCCACCAGGGTGTAATCGTAATATCCCGTCATTCTGAAACCCGTTTTTCTGGATGAACACTGTTCACGACCGGTTTCGCCAATGGCCAAACTGCCGTGAAATGAGAAATTCATCAGAGATACGGGGCTCTTGCGCTACCGTTTCATCGACAATGTGAATTTTCGTGAAATGTCTAACGGGGACAGCAAATTACCACTGCTCCCGGTCCTCCGCACTTTCCTCAGCTTCTACCTCGGCCTTGCGTTCCTGGATCTTTTTCATCTTTTCGTCAGAGATCTTCATACTGTTGGCGCTGTCCCGCAGCACGAAGAGGCTGCCGACCACCAGGGCCAGCGCGACTATGACAAAAACCCATCCGATAAGTGGCATGGCTTGGCTCCTTCATTGAACCCATTTACCTTATAGTGGACCACACGCCTTCAACCCGACAACCGGATTCCGGAAATTACGATGTCCTTCTCCAGAATTTACAATCAGGCAGCCGCCCGCAAAGGCGGCGAAGTCGAGCTACGCGCCATATTGCCCCGGGTTGCGGCGCCCGGTGAGCTTGAAGCCATGGGTGACGACCGCTACCTGTCCGAGGTCACACGCTGCGTCTTCAAGGCCGGTTTCGTGTGGCGAGTGATCGAGAACAAGTGGCCGGGATTTGAAGATGCCTTCAAGGGGTTCGTGCCGCTGTACTGGCAGCAGGTTCCGCCAGAAGTGCTGGAGGATCTGGCACAGGATGAACGCATTGTGCGCAACATGCAGAAAATTCGCACGGTGCCGGACAACGCCCGGATGATTGTGGATGGCGCCCGTGAGCACGGTGGCTTTGGAGCCTTCCTGAGCCAGTGGCCTTCGCACGATCAGGTCGGCTTGCTGATGTGGTTCAAACGCCACGGTGCCCGCCTCGGCGGCAACACCGCCCAATATTTCCTGCGTCGGGTAGGCTGGGATGGGTTTATCCTGTCGTCGGATGTGGCCGCCGGGTTGCATCGGGAGGAACGGCTGGATGCCAGCCCCGGCAGCAAAAAGGCCTTGATGCAGGCACAGCAGGCCTTCAACGACTGGCATAAGGAAACTGGCCTGCCCTACAGCCACCTGTCGCGAATTCTGTCTTACTCAGTGGGAGATTAGATGCGTTCCGCCCTGTTAATGCTCGCCCTTTGGTTGATGACCTCCACGCTTTCTCTGGTCCACGCCAACCCGTTGCTTGAGGCGGTGAAAACCGTGGAACAGCGCCTGGACGCACGCGTGGGCATCGCCCTCTATGATTCCGGGACTGGAGAATCCTGGGACTATCACGGCGATGACCGTTTCCCCATCACAAGCACCTTCAAAACCCTGGCCTGTGCGGCGTTGCTGGCAAAGGTGGATAACGGCACTGTTGATCTGGATCGGCGAGTGATCTTCAGCAAGGACGATCTGGTGACCTATTCACCGGTCACTGAGACACGTGTAGGGGAAGAGGCAGGTATGAGTTTGCGGGAGCTGTGTGAAGCGACCATGGCCACCAGCGACAACACCGCCGCCAATCTGGTACTGGGGGCCATTGATGGCCCCGACGGCGTTACCGCGTATGCACGCGATCTGGGCGATACCGTTACGCGGCTGGACCGGACGGAAACCTCACTCAATGAGGCCACGCCGGGCGACCTGCGAGATACCACAAGTCCCAAGGCGATGGTCGCGAACCTCCGCAAATTGGTACTTGGTGAGGCGCTATCCAAAGGTTCCCGGGATACTCTGGTTACCTGGCTCAAAGGCAACCGTGTCAGTGACAACTTGCTCCGGGCAGCGATACCACCGGACTGGACAATCGGAGACCGCTCTGGAGCCGGCGGCCACGGCTCCCGTTCAATCACTGCCGTGCTATGGCCACCCCATCGCCCGCCTCTGGTGATCGCGATCTATATAACGCAAACCGGTGCGTCTTTTGATGAACGTAATGGCGCTATCAGAGACCTCGGGGGCGCTATTGTGAAGCACTTCTGATCGCCAGCAACAGCTGCCGGCCTGTCAGAATTCTTTACACACTGCCTTCAAGGTTGCGCTCAAAAATCATCGTGGCATCTGAATTCAAGGAGAATTTTTGACAGTGGCCCACATGTTGCCTTTATCAGTGCAGATCAACACTGATGACCATTAAGGAAAGGCCACATGAGCATTATCAACCGTATCGCCACACTGGGCATCCTTGCCGCAGGCCTCGCATTCGCCGCTCCGGCAACCGCTAACCTGATCGAGAATGGCAGCTTCGAAAACCCCAACGTGACTACGGGCACCTGGCAGTTTTTTACATCTGACCAGGTCGCTGGCTGGACCGGCAGCAACATTGAAATCTGGGAGAGTGGCTTCAACAGCGTGAACGCTTATGACGGCAGCCAGTTTGCCGAGCTGAATGCCCACCCGGACATGGATGGCCCATTTGGCATCTACCAGACCATTGATACCACCATTGGCCAGCGTTATGACCTGAGCTTTGCTTACCGCGCTCGCCAGAACAACTCTGAAAGCTTCATGTTGTCCCTGATTTCCAATGGAAACAGTGCCGATTCGCTGCTGAATGATCATGTAACGAGTGGTTGGAGCATCTTCTCAGGAAGCTTCATTGCCAGCGCTCTGGAAACCACCATCAAGTTCACTTCCGTGAGCCCGGATGGCACCGTCGGCAACTTCCTCGACGACGTAAGAGTAACCGCACAGGTCCCTGAACCGGGCACGCTGGCGCTGATGGGGCTAGGTCTGCTCGGCCTGGGCTTTCGCCGTCGCCGCTAGTCGCTGGCTAAAAAAACGCTCGACCTCTAAAAGGGCCCCGTAATGATGATTGCGGGGCCCTTTTTGCCATCATCGCCTGCCAATGGCAGGATAAGCGCTTTCCGTTGTCATGCTGAAGGGCGCTATGAATCCCACCATTGAGCTTCTTAAATCACACCGTTCAATCCGCAAGTTCCAGAACCGCAGGATTCCCCGCGAGCTGTTCGAGGAACTGATCCGGGCTGGCCAGAGCGCCGCTACGTCCAGTCATGTGCAGGCTTACTCCATTATCCATGTGGTCGATCCGAACAACCGAGAGGCCCTTGCGGAGTTGAGTGGCGGCCAACGCTATGTGGCGGAAAGTTCAGATTTTCTGGTGTTCTGCGCAGACATGAAACGGGCCACGGATGCCGCGGAACGCGCAGGTGCCGAGGTAGTCCGCGGGATGACCGAGCAGTTGCTGGTGGCCAGCATCGATACTGCCCTGGTGGCCCAGAACGTTGCCACCGCAGCAGAATCGGCGGGGCTGGGCCTGTGTTATATCGGGGGCATACGTAACAACCCAGCGGAGGTGAGCGAGCTACTACGTCTGCCGGAGCATGTATATCCGGTGTTCGGTATGTGCCTGGGGTATCCGGACCAGGCACCCGAGGTGAAACCGAGACTGCCACTGGCGTCCATCCTCAAAGAGGATTATTACCAAAGCGAACGCGATCCGGAACTGGTGGCGGAATTCGACACCACCATGAACACCTATTACCAGGCCCGCACCGGGGGCACCAAGGACACCAACTGGTCGCAACAGCTGAAACCACTGTTTACATCCAAGTTGCGCCCCCACATGCGGGATTTCCTGCGCGGCAAGGGCTTCGAGATGAAGTAATCAGGATCGCCGGGAGACTTACCCCGGCGCACCTACCAGCGAGCGGTAGACATCCACCATCGCCAGGGTGACCGCTGTGCGGCTACGCACGGCCGCATCCCGGGTGGCGGTGAACTCCTGTTCCGCCGTCAGCACCTCGAAATAGCCGATAAACCCTTCTTCATAGCGAGCCCGGGCCAGTTCCACGGCGTGCTCGGCATTATTCATCGCCTGTTCCAGCCGCTCTTCCCGCTGTTGCGCTCGCTGATAACGCACCAGCCGCGTTTCTGCCTCTTCCAGGGCCTCCAGCACCGTTTGCTGGTAGCTGGCCAATGCCGCACGGCTATCGGCTCCTGCCGCCTCGATACGGGATTTGACCCGGTCGTGGTCCAGGAAAGTCCAGTCAATGCCCAGGGCAACGCGTCGGGTTTCCGCCGGACCGGTGAACAGATCGCTGGTGTCGCCGGCAACGGAACCGATTAGCCCGCTCAGGGTAAAGCGAGGGAACAAGTCAGCGGTGGCCACCCCAATGCGGGCGGTGGAGGCCGCCAGGCGTCGCTCAGCAGCGGCGATATCCGGGCGGCGGCGCAGAACTTCCCCCGGGCTATCCACGGGAATCGTCGGCAGGGTTTCCGGCAGCGCTCCACGAGGTGACAGCGTATCGACAAGCGCCATCGGCGGCTGGCCCGTCAGCACGGAAATGCGGTGCATGGCCCCTCGTATCCCCGCCTGCAGGGTGGGCAATTCGGCCCGGGTCCGTTCCAGTTGGGCACGGGCACGGACCTGATCAAACTCGGTACCACGCCCGGCCTTTACCCGGGCTTCCACGATGTCCAGTGACTGCTGCTGCAAAGCCACACTCTGCAGGGCAACCTGATACTGCTGCTGAAGGCCTCGCAGCTCAAAATAGCTGCTGGCCAACTGGCCCGCGATGGCTACCTGAACGGCACCGAGATCGGCACCGGCTGCCTCCAGTTCCGCCCTTTGGGCCTCCGTCGCACGGCGAAGGCGCCCGAACAGATCCAGCTCCCAACTGGCGGCAACGCCAGCCTGGTAACGCTGCACCCGTTCTGGCCCGGCACCGGGGGGAGATTGCTCAATATCCGCAAGATACTGTTCGGCGCCAGAGGCGCTGGCCGTGACGCTGGGCCATTGATCCCGCTCGGCGCCATACAGCAGGGCGGCCGCGCGCTCATAGCGAGCGACGGCGCCTTCCAGACTGAGGTTGGCGGCCAGGGCATCATCAATCAGGCGTGCCAGCAAAGGATCATCAAATCCCTGCCAGAAACGCTGCTGATCGGTTCCACCGGCAACCATGGTTCGCCCTTCCGAAAACGCATTCGGTTCCGGCGTCGTCGGGGCCTGGTAATCTGGGCCCACGGCGCATCCTGTTAACAGGGCCAGAGCCCCCGTCATGGTGATGACTTTAAGCATGGCTACCTCCTGGCAATGCGTCTTCGCTATCGCCGTCATCGGAAGACAGTGTGGATGTATGATGGCTCTTCAGCGGGTGGCTTCCAGAAAGCTTGCGCAGCGCCACGTAGAACACCGGAGTCAGGAACAGGCCAAACAGGGTGACCCCGATCATGCCGGCAAATACGGCCGTGCCCAGAGCCTCACGCACCTCGGCGCCCGCGCCGGTGGCCAGCACCAGGGGCACAACCGCAGCGGTAAAGGTGATGGAGGTCATGATGATGGGCCGCAGCCGCAACCGGCAGGCTTCCAGCGCCGCCTCCACAATGCTCCGCCCCTGAAGCTCCAGTTCGCGGGCAAATTCCACGATCAGGATGGCGTTCTTGCAGGCCAGGCCAATCAACACCACCAGACCCACCTGGACAAAGATATTGTTGTCCCCGTCGCTAAACCACACGCCGATCAATGCCGAGAGCATGCACATGGGCACGATGAGGATCACCGCCAACGGCAGGGTCCAGCTCTCATAAAGCGCTGCCAAAACCAGGAACACCAGCAGGATGGCAAGCGGGAACACCACCAGCGCGGCATTACCCTGGGTGGCCTGCTGATAGCTCAGGTCGGTCCATTCAAACGCCATTCCGGCTGGCAGCACCTGGTCCGCCAGCGCTGTCAGCGTATCCATGGCCTGGGCCGATGACAGCACCCTTGGGTCCGCCTCCCCGGCGATATCCGCTGCGGGGTAGCCGTTATAACGCAATACCGGGTCCGGTCCGAAGCTCTGGCGAATGTTCACCATCGAGCCGATCGGCACCATCTCGCCCTGGTCGTTACGGGTGCGCAGGCGGGCAATGTCCTCCACGCTGTCGCGGTAGGGGGCGTCTGCCTGGGCGATGACCTGCCAGGTACGGCCAAACCGGTTGAAGTCGTTGACATAGGTGGACCCCAGGTAGGTCTGCAGGGTGTCGAACACTTCAGTCAGGGGCACGCCCTGGGCCTTGGCCTTGAGCCGGTCCACTTCCGCATCCAGTTGCGGCACATTGGCCTGGTAACTGGTGATGGGATACCCCATGCCCGGTGTCTGGCTGATGGCCCCCTGGAACTGGTTCACCGCGTTCTGCAGGGCCCCGTAACCGAGATTCCCACGGTCCTCGATGAACAACTGATAGCCGGAGCCATTACCCAAGCCCAGGATCGGCGGTGGCATGAAGGAGAAGGCAAAGCCTTCTTTCAGCCCACTGATTCTCTGGTTGATCTGGGCGTTGATCTCCCCGGCACTGAGGCTGCGCTCGTCAAACGGTTTCAGGGGAAAGAACACCACACCGGTGTTGGAGGTGTTGGTGAACTGCAGTGCGTTCAGGCCGGGAAATGCCACGGCGTTGGCCACACCTTCGGTTTCCATGGCGATGTCGGTGACTTTCTGTAGCAATTGATCGGTACGCTCCAGGGAGGCCCCTTCCGGCAGTTTCACGCCCGCCATCAGATAGAGCTTGTCCTGGATGGGGATGAAGCCCGGCGGCACCGCCTTGAACATCAGCCCGGTACCCGTCAGCAACAGCGCGTATACCACAAACACCGCACCGCGCCGGCGCAGGGAGCTGGACACGCCACCCTGATACTTCTCGGCGCTGGCGTTGAAGAAGCGGTTAAAGGGCCGGAACAGCCAACCAAACAACGCGTCGATCACACGCTGCAGCCGATCCTTGGGGGCGCTGTGAGGTTTCAGCAGCATCGCCGCCAGCGCCGGCGACAGGGTCAGCGAATTGATGGTGGAAATTACCGTGGAAATGGCAATGGTCACCGCAAACTGCCGGTAGAACTGGCCGGTAACCCCGGAGAGGAACGCCATGGGAATGAACACGGCGCACAGCACCAGACCGATCGCAATGATAGGGCCAGAGACCTCCTTCATGGCCTGATGAGCCGCCGCCAGCGGTTTCAGGCCTTCCTCGATGTTACGCTCGACGTTCTCCACCACCACGATGGCGTCGTCCACCACGATACCGATCGCGAGCACCAGGCCGAACAGCGTCAGGGTATTGATGGAGTAGCCCAACAGGTACAGCGCGCCGAAGGTGCCAATGACCGACACTGGTACCGCCAGCAACGGGATAATCGACGCCCGCCACGTCTGCAGGAACAGCGTGACCACCAGTACCACCAGCAACACCGCCTCCAGAAGGGTGGCAATGACCGCCTTGATGGAATCGCTGACGAAGATCGTAGTATCGTAAACCGCCTCATACTCCACCCCTTGCGGGAAGCGGGCAGACAGTTCATCCATAGTGGCGATCACTTCGTCGCGGATCTCCAGGGCGTTGGCGCCCGGCGCCTGGAAAACACCCAGGGCCACCGCATCCTTGCCATCCAGTTGCGAGCGCAGGGTGTAGTCACCGGCCCCCATTTCCAACCGGGCCACGTCTTCCAGGCGCAGAATCTCGCCGTTGTCACCGCGCTTGAGCACGATGTCACCAAACTCTTCCACGGTTTCAAGTCGGCCACGGGCGTTGATCAGTGTCAGGAAGTCGCTGTCCGGCACCGGTTCCGCGCCAATCTGGCCGGCAGACACCTGTACGTTCTGCTCACGCATGGCGCGGACGACATCGCTCGCCGTCAGGCCACGGGCCGCAATACGGTCCGGGTCCAGCCAGGCGCGCATGGCGTAATCACCGCCACCGAATATCTGCGCGTCGCCAACGCCCTGAATCCGGGCCAGTCGGTCGCGCACATGCAACCGCGCGTAATTACGCAGGTAGAGCGTATCGTAGGTGCCGTTCGGTGATGTCAGGTGCACCACCATCAGGAACGTGGGCGACTGCTTCTGGGTGGTCACACCCTGGCGCCGAACCTCCTCCGGCAGCCGGGCCTGGGCCTGGCTGACACGGTTTTGCACCCGCACGGTGGCCTCCTCAGCGTCGGTGCCTGGCCGGAAGGTGACGGTCATCTGAAGAACGCCGTCCGAGCCCGCCACAGACTTGAAGTACATCATGTCTTCGACACCACTGATGGCTTCTTCCAGCGGTGTGGCCACGGTTTCGGCAATTTCCTTGGGGTTGGCGCCAGGGTAGACGGTGCGCACGACCACCGACGGAGGCACCACTTCCGGGTACTCGCTGACCGGCAGGTTCGGAATCGAAATCAACCCGATGGCAAAGATGATGATGGACAGCACCGCCGCAAATATCGGCCGGTCGACAAAGAATCGGGAGATATTCATTGCGCCAGCTCCTGGGCGACGGCAACGGTGCCTTCTCCCTGGTCGGATTCTTTCATGGCAACCAGCTGCGGCTTGACTTGCATACCAGCGCCAAACACCTTCTGCACACCATTGATGATCACAAGATCGCCATGGTTGAGACCTTCACGGATCACCTGGAGATCATCCACCTGACGGCCAGTAGTGACCTGCCGGGGCGCAACCCGATCCTGTTCATCCACCACGTAGACGAAACGACGGTCCTGATCGGTCAGCACCGCCTTGCGGTTGACCAGCAGTGCCTGGTCCAGCTCGGCCACGGGCATTTCCACACGGGCAAACTGGCCGGGTTTAATCAGGCCGTCCGGGTTGTTGAGCACGGCACGGTACTGCAGGGTGCCGGTCCCCGGATTCAGGTGATTGTCGACGAAATCCAGCTTGCCCTGGTACTGACGGCCATCCTCGCCACCCAGTGAAATGCGCACATCCCTGGGCTGACCATTGGCAAGCAGCTGCTGGCTACTGAACGCCGATTGCTCATCGGCCTCGAAATACACGTGCACCGGGTCTACCGAAACTACCGTGGTGAGCAGGCTCTGGTCGGCGTTCGCCAGGTTGCCCTGGGTCACCAGGGCCCTGCCAGTCCGGCCACTGACGGGTGCAGTTACACGAGTGTACTGCAGGTTCAGCTCGGCGGTATCCAGCGCGGCCTGGGCAGCCTGTACACGGGCCCGGGCGCTCATCAACGCGGTATTGCGCTGATCGTATTCCTCACGGGATATTGCCCGGCTTTCCAGCAGCGTCTTGGCCCGGCCGGCTTCACTTCTGGCCAGATCAAGCTGGCTGTTGGCCAGCGCCAGTTCGGCACTCGCCGCCTGCTTTTGGGCTTCGTACGGACGTGGATCTATCTGGAACAACAGCTCGCCGGCCTGCACCAGTTCGCCTTCCTCAAAGGCCACCTTGTCGATGTAGCCACTGACGCGAGGCCGCAAGTCCACCGTTTCCGGCGATGCCACACGGCCTGTGAATGATTCCCAGAGAGTGACCGGTTCCACGACCACTTCCGCCACATCCACCTCCGGCGGAGGCGGCATGCTTGCAGCTTCATCGCTTTGCGCCTCGCAGCCGGTCAATAAAACAGTGATCGCTACAGCCAGGCCCAGTAAACGGCCAGACCCTCTGAACGGTTTTGCAGTCAGACTTTCCATGGTTTCTCGCTCCGCTATCGGGTTCACCTTGTGGGCGTTCCCGTTTTTGCCAAGTAATCGGTTGGATCGCTTGTTAAGTCGCTTGGGGTAAAACGAATTCGACACGAAGCTTATTTCCTCAAGTTAACTTGAGGTCAATAACCTTGAATCGAGATGCTGGCTATGGGCGACATAGCGCCGGTTAATCGGATCGGGTAATGTTTACCCAACGGGAGCACAACAATATCCAGTGGAAGGCATAAAGCGGTATCGGGTTACTGCGGGAAGCTTGCCCGATTCTGCCGGCATGGTTTATGCCGGAGAGGCCGGGTTGCCAATTTCTGCGTGGTCATTGCCTGATCCTGCAGAAAATGCCTGAGAACCCGTACAGTTCAGGTTATGAAGGATTATACTGCCGCCAAAGGGAGACCCACCGATGACTGCCAACGTTCCTGAGATTTCCGGAAATCTCACGCTCAATCTGCAGCAACAGCTCGCCCGTGTCGCCAGTCAATGGACGACACACCAGGGCATTCAGGGTTCAGCCATTGATGGCTTGGAATTGATACGCTGCAACGAACCGTCCAGCTGCGGTTCCAGTGTCTATGAACCTTCATTGTGTTTCGTGATTCAGGGCACCAAGACCATCCAATTGGGTGACCGCGAGATCACCTACCAGCCCCTGTCCTATCTGGCCAGTTCAGTCCACCTGCCTGTACTGGGGCGAATTGTTGATGCCTCGGAGGAACACCCCTATCTGGCGGTAAAGCTCAAGGTAGACCCTCAGGAAGTGGCGGAGCTGGTGCTCGAACTGGGTGACAAGGCACCCCCGCTGCACCCGACCGAATCCTGCCCGGAGGTGCAATGCGGCCTGTGTATGTCGTCGATGGATGAACGGATGCAGAGCGCGCTCTACCGGCTGCTCAGCCTGCTGGATTCGCCCGGTGATATTCCTATTCTGGCACCCCTGGCTCGGCGGGAAATCATTTATCGCGCTCTGATTGGCGAGATGGGGTCACGGATGCGTAAGTTTGCGGCCGCTGATTCCCAGGCACACCGCATTTCCACGGTTATCTCGACGTTGAAGGATCATTACGCCGAACCGCTACGAATCAGTGAACTGGCGGAAGCGGCCAATATGAGCGAATCCACCCTGTACCATAGTTTCAAGCAGGTGACCCGGATGTCGCCACTGCAGTTCCAGAAGAAGCTGCGTCTGCATGAGGCCCGGCGCCTGATGCTGACCGAGGGGCTTGAGGCTGCCACCGCCAGCTATCGGGTGGGTTACGAAAGCCCTTCGCATTTCAGCCGCGAGTACAGCCGCCTGTTCGGTGCACCGCCCAGGGCCGACGTTACGCTTCTGCGTGGCGAACACCGGACCGCAGAGCCAGTTTGACCCCTCACACTCAGGCGTAGAACAGCAGTGGCACAAACGCTACCAGTACCAGTGAAATGCCCATGGCAATCAGTGGCATGATGATACGCTCGTGGCGCTGGTAGAAGGTGCCCTCTTCCTGCTGTGCTGCCAGCACTTCCGCTTCCCCGACAACCTGCCTCGTCAACAGGTGGTTTAGCGCCACCGGCGGGCTCAGGTAACCCAGCTCGAAGGCGACCAGGGTCACCATCCAGAAGTGAATCGGGTGTATGCCACTGCTGTAGGCGATGGTGGCCACGGTGGCGGTCACCAGGATAACGGCGCCGAAGGCGTCCATGATCATGCCCAACACCACCAGGATCAGCACCATCAGCAGCATGGCAGACCAGGCACTGTCGAATGCCTGGGGGAAGGTTCCCATAATATGGGAGCGTTCGATCACCCCGCCGATACTGACCGACAAACCCAGCAGCAGCAACAGCGCGCCGATTTCCGCCGTGGTGTCGTTGGTGGCCGAGCGCAAGCTGCGTTCCAGGCCCTGGTGATTGATCTCGCCACTGGCCCGGCCTTTGCGGTTTTTCAGGCTGACATGTTCGTACAGCAGGATGGCCAGCATGATCACCGGTAACAGCCGAGGGGCAGAGAATTCATCCATCTGCACATCCAGTGCAAAACGGTACAGCAGTACCACCGCAGCGATGACCAGCGCATAAGGGATCAGATGCTTCAACGCTGACATCATGGGTGGAAAGGCCGTGGAGGCCGGAGCCAGATTGAACTTGCTCTGACGGTTCACCGTGAGGGCCACCACCGTGAACATGGTCGCGGTGAGCACGAACACCCATATACCCCAACCAAACAACTCGTCGGTGGTGACTTCCCGGTTCAGGTAGGCAATGACCACCACCAGCAGGCAGGGCCTCAGGACCACACCCATGGACCCGGACATGGCGGTTGCCGCCAGGGCCAGATGACGGCGGGCGCCGGCAGCGCGTAGTTCGCTGTAAATAACCGCGCCGGCCGCAATGACAAAGATCCCCGACGCGCCAGTGTAGGCAGTGGGCACCGCAGCCACCAACACCGCTACAACAGCAAGCATTTCAGGTGGCATGCGCCAGGGCCGGAAGACATTGAACACCAGGGTGGCCAGGCGCGTCTGCTTCAGCATCATGCCTACCCACACGTAAAGCCCGACGTTCAGGAACATGTCGGAGAGCTCCATCATTTTGCCCAGATAGATACCGATACCGGAGGCGTGACCAATCAGCGCAAAGTAAGTCCCCGAGATAAGGCACATGACGGTATAGAGAGGCACCGCCAGGAAGGCCTTGTTCAGATCGCCGCCTTCCCTCAGGTCATCCGGCACCCTGACGAGCCGATACAGGCTGGTGAGCGTCAATGCGGCAAAACCGGTAATCCACAGGTTATGGAGCAACAGCTCATCGGACGACATGGTGGTGTCGGCGCCAAAACTAGACTGGCGGAAGATCACGCTGGACCCCAGGAGCATGGCATTGGCGACGGTCTGCAGCGTGTGGGAAACCATGTAGTCCAGGCGGGTTTCCATGGCCCGCATGGCAATGTGGTGGCGAGTCAGGGTGGCGGTCACCGCGCACAGCATTACCAGGATCACCAGTATGTAGCGCTGGGACTCCAGGCCGAAGGCAATCAGGTCGGCCACAAACAGCTCCACTGCCCGGTAGGCTTTTACGCCGGGAGTAAGCTTGTCTTTGAGGTTCTCGTAACTCTGGTAGCTCTGGCGGCAATCCGCCACCGAACGTTCAATGGCCAGGCGAACTTCATCCGGGTCCTTTTCCGACTCTCCCAGCAGGGCCGCCATGGGATTGTCGGAGCCCTCTTTCGCCAACTCTTCCTGAACGGCGGCGTCGATGTCCACGTTCGGGTCACAGGTGGGTTGTACCGGGTCGACTCTCAGCTTGTAGTAGCCGCTCCACAATTGCTCGCCGCCACGCAGCATCTGATTGTGGATGTCGCTACTGGTGGAGAACAGCACCACCGACAGCAAAAGCAGACAGGCCGGCAGAGAGGACAACCACTCCAACCCATTACGTCGAAAACCACCCTGGGACATAACAGCTCACTCTGGGAACATTGATTTACAGCAGATCGTCCAGATCCATGGTTTCGACCGCTTCCTTCTCGTCGTCCCAGAAGGTACCCAGTTGCCCCATGGGCGTCCGGTGCCCGGTATTTTCCATCCACAGCCGATCGGAGATCGCCACAATCATGTCCGTGGCCATCGCATCGACAAAGACCCACTCCTCGTTCGCTGGTGTTTCCTCGATGGCCTGAGCGTGGCTACGGATCACATCGCGAAGGCGTTCTTCGTCACCTTTGTTCTGGGCCGCGATGGCGTGGAACACGTGGCTGATCCTGACACCGGCTTCCTCGCCCTGCGCGTCGGCAATTTCCAGCCGCTCAAAAGGATCCTCGCCCTCTGGCAGTGCTCCAGGAATCATTGCCCAGACCGTCGCACGCAGTGCCATGGGAGCCCCCCACCATTTGTCGTTTTCCAGACAACGGGTCGCGCGAGAAACCGTGGAGCCGATGTTCTTGGGGACGCCAATGGACGAGGTGGACTGAATTTCAGCGTTCAGGGCCTGCAAGCCCGACAACAAGCCCGCCATGTAGATGAACTCGCCCAGGTCGTCATCGAAATCAGGGCACTCACCTGCATCGGGTTTGCCATAGAAGGCGTTATGGTGCTTCCAGCCCCGGTGATAGCGTTTGGCGGCCAGGGAAAGCGCGCGCTTCTGGCGAATCATGGCGTCTTCCGCTTCTTCCGCGTCCATCGCACGCAGGGCGGCCAGACCATCCAGTTCGTGTTCCCGTGCCTGCTCCTCTGCACACCCGCCAGCCGAGAGGTACAGCATCACCGCCAGTTGGTCAGGTTCACTGGTAACCCGGCCAAAAGACATCAGCAGGGGCGCGGTGGCCTCACTCATGGCGCACCCCATGGCGAGGTCGTCACTTTCCAGTAGATAGGGCACGGTGTGATTGCGGGAAAAGCCCTGCATCACGTCGCCGGTGGTTTTATAGATCATGTTGTTGACGACACCACAACCACTCAAAACCACACTGGCAAGCACAGCGGCCATTGCACTACGGAAACGTGTATTGCCCCGATGAGCCTGACTGACAGGTTTCTGAATACTCGTCATAACGTTGTACCTTCTACTCTTCTGCGTTTTTGTTGTTCGGAGCGTTGGTTCAGAACCGGAGTGTCACCAGGCCAGGGCCGCACTCACAATCTGTTACGGTTTGTAACCGAAACGGCATTATCGCCGACAACTCCCTGTTTTTATGAGTCCCGTCCCGCAAATGGACACGGAGATTCAAATGCATGTTGTCTGCCGGTTTGCACATTGGCTCACAAACCGCTATAGATTTGATCAGCCGACGGTGTCGCACCCGCCGGCCAGTAACCAAAAACGACAACAAGGAGTACCCGATGCGCAAACCTGAACTTGCCGCCGCCGTCGCGGATAAAACCGGACTGTCCCGGGACAAAGCCAGCGAAGTCATTACCGCTTTCACCGACCAGATCTCTGCAGCCGCTGCCCGCGGCGAAGATACCACCCTGATTGGTTTCGGCACCTTCAACATCCGCAGCCGTGAGGCTCGCGATGGCCGCAACCCTCAAACGGGCGCAACCATTCGAATACCCGCCAGCAAAACTGTCGGCTTCAAGGCAGGCAAGGCGCTGAAAGACTCCATCCGCTAACGATCAACGGGGCCGCCAGGCCCCTTCCGTTATCGGCTCAGGAAGCGCACTCGGAACGAGAACCATCCACCCGGCAACGAATCGCCTTCATCAGGCTGATCGCGCGCTCGTCGTAGACACCATCCTCCAGCAACGACAACCGCACCTTGCGCAGCATCTTGTCGTACTCGGCAACGTCTTCCTGTGGCGGATGCATCCACACATCGTCGGGAATACCGGCTTCGGCTTCGGCGATGATTTCATAAGCCTCGTCAATGCGCTTGATGGCCTGGTCACGCACCATCTGGCCGGCGTCGTCCGGGAAACGGTCGCGGTGGATAATGACCTGGAAGTTCATATAGGCCAGGGCATACTTGAATACGCCTCCGTTCGGGTTCACGCCCTTGTAGAGTTCCAGGGGTGAATAGGCAACCGCCGGGGCATAGGCCAGGTCGACGCTGCCATTGTTAAACTTGCCTGCAAAATTGGCGGAGTTGGAGCCCACCACGGACGCCCCTACGTGGCGCACCATTCGCACCGACGCGGTGTCGAAATCCAGCGTGGCAATGCGCTTGCCCTGCAGCTTTTCCACCGAATCAATAGCCCGGTCCCGGGTATGGAGATACACCGCACCACCGGGGAACACGCCTGCCACTTCGTAGTCGCCGTCAATCAGGAACGGGCGCGCCTTTTCCTGGCTGAGGGTGTTGTACAGCAGCCGCATTTCCTCTTCACCGGGCACCGCGCCCATGGCTTCCAGGGTTCCGGTAAACTTGTTGAACTCGCGGGCACGGGTCCCGGTGAGCAGCACCGCATCACACTGGCCGGCCTTGAAGTCCTCGGCCGCCACTTTCTCGTCGGTATAGGCACGCAGGTCCAGCTTGATGCCTTGCTTCAGGGCAATCGGCTGGAAGGTTTTGGTGATGGCAAACAGGGGGCCGTTGGCGCCGACCGGATCAAACACACAGAAGCTTCGCTCCATGATGTCCGATTCCGCCTGGGCAAACGGCGACAACGCAAGACTGGCACACAGGGCAGCAACCGCAGTGGCCTTTCGCGGGAGGTTGAATGATTTCACGGGGATGACTCCTGAATTATTATTGTTGGGCGGCGGCGCGTTCATCGGTGCGCCTGCCACCGCATTCCTTCGCCGAGGTTAGGCCGGCCCTGACAAGAATACGTTGGCACAGGTGCCTGTCTTCAAGGGCTCTGGGGCAAAAAGATAAGGAACTGTGACGGGCTCGACAGAGGTTCCGCAACCTCTGCCACACTTTGCCGATATGAAGCGATATGAAGGCGGGGGCTACAGGTCAGATTGGGGCCAGGCTTGTCGCCCGTCGCACAGGGTCAGGCGAACAACACCCGGAAGGGCCTTTCCGGGCAGCGGGACATGACGCCCAACGGAACTGAGACTGGTATCGCCGGGAACCCAGGTGGCATCTGGGTCAAACACACACAGGTCTGCGACCTCACCCTGCCGCAGCTCGGCGGAGCGGCCAATCACCGCAGCCGGCCCGCTGGTCAGCGCGCGCATCAGACTCGCCATATCGAGTTCGCCACGTTCGACCAGCAGCAACCCCATGGACAGGGTACTTTCAATGGTGGACAGACCGGGCTCCGTAGCGGCCAATGGCGCCTGTTTAGCGGCAGAGTCATGGGGCTGGTGCTGACTTGTGATGGCATCGATTACGCCATCCCGCACCCCGCCCAACAGGGCCTGCCGGTCTTTTTCAGACCGCAATGGTGGTCGCACGTGGTAACGGCTGTCGAATCCCGACAGAGCGTCTTCGGTGAACATCAACTGGTGCATGGCCACATCCGCGGTCACCGCGATGCCACGTTTGCGGGCATCGGCCAGCATTTCCACGCTGCGGGCGCAGGAGAGTTGGCCAAGGTGCAGTCGAACCCCGGTTTCCTCCGCCAGTAACAACATTTCCATGACTGCGGCGGTTTCCGCCACTTCCGGGATACCCAGCAGGCCCAGCCGGGAGGCCACCAGGCCATCATGGGCATAACCGTCGGCGGCCAACGCCTGGTTCTCCGGGCTGAACATCACCGTGAGGCCGAACGTCCGGGCATAGGCCATACAACGCCGCAACACCCTGGCATTTTTCACCGGGCGGGCACCATTGCCCAGGGCGACACAGCCAGCACCGGCCAGGCCCGCCATGTCACTGAGCAGATCGCCTTCCAGACCACGGGTTATCGCCCCCACCGGCAATACCCGCACCGCTGAACGCTTCGCAGCCACATCCAGGATCAGGTTTGTCACCGCACCGGAGTCGTTGACTGGCGAGGTGTCCGGCGAGGCACAAAGGGTCGTGAAACCCCCGTGGGCGGCGGCGAGGCTTTCCGAGGCAATGTTGCCTTTCTGGCCATTGCCTGGCTCCCGCAGGTTGCAGCACAGATCCACAAAACCGGGCGTCAGGAGGCAGCCGGTAGCGTCGAAATCGTGATCGGCGGGCTCATTTCCAGCCGCTTCTCCAAGGGCGGAGATACGCCCGTCACGGACCAGGACCGTGGTTTCAGCGTTGGTGTCGGCCAGGCGGCCACCGGTGATTTTCAGGCTGCTCATCCCTGGGCCCTCCCTGCCAGTTTGCGACTGCGCTCGGCCATCTGCCCGCCCATGGCCATGGACATCACCGCCATACGAATGGCGATGCCGTTGGTGACCTGATTGAGGATCACGGATTGCGGCCCGTCGGCGACTGCGGACTCGATTTCCACACCCCGGTTGATCGGCCCCGGGTGCATGACGATGCATTCAGGATGGGCCAGCGCCAACTTCTCCTGATTCAGGCCGTAGAGCCGGTAAAACTCGCGTTCGCTGGGCAGCAGTGCACCCTCCATGCGCTCTTTCTGAAGGCGCAGCATGATCACCACGTCCAGATCCTTCATACCCCGGGTCATGTCATATTCCACAGTGCACCCCAGGCTCTCAACGTCCCTTGGCAGCAGGGTGGCGGGCGCAATAACGCGCACTTCAGCGGCGCCCAGTTCATTCAGGGCACGAATCTGGGAACGGGCCACCCTCGAGTGCAGCACATCACCGACAATCGCCACTTTCAGGCCTTCAAATCCGCCCTTGTGCTGGCGAATGGTGAGCATGTCCAGCATGGCCTGGGTTGGGTGGGCGTGGCGGCCGTCGCCGGCATTAATAATGGCAACTCCAGGGGTAACGCTCTCGGCGATAAAATGGGGGGCACCACTCTGGGAATGGCGCACCACGAACATATCGCTGGCCATGGCTTCCAGGTTCAGCAGTGTGTCCGACAAGGATTCGCCCTTGGACGTTGCGGACGTGTTGATGTCCAGATTGAGCACGTCGGCGGACAGCCGTTTGGCGGCCAGTTCGAAGGTGCTGCGGGTCCGGGTACTGGATTCGAAGAACAGGTTGACCACTGTGCGACCCCGCAGCAGTGGCACCTTCTTGATGCTGCGCTCCCCCACTTCGATAAACGAATCCGCGGTATCCAGGATTTCCGTCAGCAGCGCGCGGTTCAGACCGTCGAGGGTCAGGAAATGGCGTAACTGGCCGTCCGCGGTCAGCTGCAGGGAGGTTTGTGAGGGATCGGTTGCCGTCATGGGTCGCCTGTTGATGTTATGCGTTCGCTGATTAGTGGCCTGTTTCCTGGAGTTCTATGTGCAGTGGGTCCGGCCCGCGCAGTTTGACACGCTGATGCGACTGCAGGGCAAGCACCCGTCCGGTTACATCTGGCTGAACGGGCAGCTCCCGAGCGCCCAGATCCACCAACGTGGCGAGGATGATACTCGCCGGCCGGCCATAATCGAAGATTTCATTCATGGCCGCGCGAATGGTACGGCCGCTCATGATCACGTCATCGATCAGGATAATATCTCGGTCTTCGGTGCTGAACGGCAGGCTGGAGGGCTTCACTTTCGGGTTCAGCCCTATGCGGCTGAAGTCGTCACGGTAGAAGGAAATATCCAGTTCCCCCCAGGGTTCCTGGAGACCCAGGCGTTTACTCATGACATCCGCCAGCCAGACACCACCGGTACGAATGCCAATGAGCGCCGGGGAGGTTACGCCCCGCTCTTCCAGTTTCTTGCGCAGGCCAGCTTCCAGGTCATCCAGCAGCCGGTCGATTTCAAGCAATGCAGTCATTTAAATCCCCATAGTCAGCAGCCCGGGCCCGGTCAGGACGAACGAGACTCCTGCTGGTGAAACCAGGTTTCCAGAATCAGAACGGCGGCGCGGTCATCGACGCCATCGCGACCGAAATCACGGCTGCCACCGGACGCCATTACATCGCCCTTGGCCTCAAAACTGGTGAGACGTTCGTCCACCATCTCAACCTCGACGTGAAAGCGACCATGCAGGCGTTTGCCAAATTTCCGCGCCCGTGCACACATGTCATTTTCAGTGTCATCCATGTTCAGGGGCAGGCCGACCAGCACCCGGTCCGGCTGCCATTCTTTCAACAGCCGACCAATCTGTTCCCAGTCGGGAACCCCATCACGGGCCGGCAGCATGGTCAGAGGCTTGCCAGTCCCCAGAATTTCCTGACCACTGGCCACACCGATCCGGCGGGTACCGAAATCAAACGCCATTACACGCCGGTTGCCAGCCTCAGGCATGGCCCACAAACTCACTGAGCTGGTTGAGATCAATGCCAATAAGCTTGAGCACGGCCTGGTACCGGTCTTCCCAGGGTGTCCTGAACAGGATGTCAGCGGTGGCGGGGCAGGTCAGCCAGGCGTTGCTGGAGAGCTCTTCTTCCAGTTGTCCCTCACTCCAGCCGGCATAGCCCAGGCACACCAGGTAATTTTTCGGCCCCCTGCCTGCACCAATGTCAGACAGCACGTCACGGGAGGTGGTCAGCAAGACATCGTCAGCCACCTGCGCAGTGTTCTGCCAGCCTGCGTCCGGGGAATGCAGCACAAACCCGCGCTCGGGCTGAACCGGGCCGCCTCCGTATACTGGCACGTCGAGCTCGCCACCCTCCATGTCCAGCTGCTCCAGAATTTCCCCCAGGTGGATGTCCAGAGGGTGGTTCACCGTCAGCCCCAGGGCGCCTTCATCCGAATGCTCGCACAGATAGATCACTGCACCGTGGAAACGTGGGTCCTGCAAATAAGGAGACGCCACCAGAAACTGGTGCCGCAGACTGTGTGGAGAGTGTTTTGATGCTGTCATCCCGATGTCAGCCCCCGCCGTTCGAATACCCAGGTGCGGATAATTTCCAGTTCATCGACATTCTCGCGCATCTCATCCGGGAAAGGCGCGAAAGGTGCTGCCATTCTCACGATGCGTATTGCCGCATCATCAAGCACACTACTGCCGGATGATTCGAGTATAGCCAGTTCCTTTATTGTGCCATCCTCCCTCATGGAAACCAGCATCCGCAGAGTGCCATAGATTCCGGCTCGCCTGGCCTCGGTAGGATAGTTGATATTGCCGACACGGGTTACCTTGCTGACCCAGTTCTGAACGTACCAGGCATTGGTCGATTTCAACGTCGAGGCCGCGGTAACCCTCATGACCCGGGGTTTCTTGGCGTAGGCCCTGCGCTGCTGATCAAACCGCGCCTCCAGACTGGCAATTTCCAGGCTGCGCTCCATCAGGCTTTTCTTTTCCTTCACCGGTAGCGGCTCTTCCGATGTGGGTTCCGCTGCCGAGGGCTCTGATACCTGGCGTTCATTCTGAGCCTGTGTCTGCACCACCGGCTGTTCCTGTTCTTGCCTGGGCTCAACACGAGACGGAGGTTCCGGCTGAACCTCAGCGACCTCCGGCTGGCTGACGTCGGAAGGCTGCGGCGTGGTCATCTCCACCGGCTCATCCTCGGTACCACTGCCTTTCTGGCTGGTCTGGGCCAGGAAATCAGCCTCCTCCGGATCGGTTTCGTCGTCAAACTGGGAAAGTGTGATTTCCATGGTCTGAGCCGAGGAGCGCGGAGACTCGGGCGCAAAGGTAATACCCAGCACCACGATGGCGTGGAGCGCCAGCGCCATGAAGAGCGTGAACGAAAACCGATCAAAATCGCTGACCTGTACTGCCATTCCTGCTATTTACCCTCGGTTAGACCTGGCTGGAGGTCATTATTTCAGACGGCGCTCGATGGCATCCAGCAACTGGCTGGAAATATCGATATCGTAGGCGGCATCCAGTTCCCGAATACAGGTGGGACTGGTGACATTGATTTCAGTGAGGTAGTCACCGATGACGTCGATGCCGACAAAAATGAGCCCTTTTTCCTTGAGCACTGGCGCCACACGGTCACAGATCTCCCGATCGCGTACCGTGAGTTCACGACCCTCTCCTCGCCCGCCAGCGGCCAGGTTTCCACGATTTTCACCCTGCGAGGGGATACGCGCAAGCGCGTAGGGAATCGGCTCGCCGTCAATCAGCAGGATGCGTTTATCGCCCTGCTTGATCTCGGGTATGTATTTCTGCGCCATGGCCTGGTGGGCGCCATAGTTGGTCAGGGTTTCAATAATCACCCCAAGGTTGTCGTCGTTTTCCTTGACCCGGAAGATGGAGCGCCCGCCCATACCGTCCACCGGTTTCATGATGACATCACCATGCTCGGCGTAGAATTCCTTGAGTCGCTCAGCCGAGCGGGTAACGATCAACGGCGGCGTGCAGTCCTCAAACTGGGCGGCGAACAGCTTTTCGTTACAATCCCGCAGCGTGGAAGCCGGATTGACCACCAGGGCGCCCTGCTGCTCGGCAATTTCCAGAATGAACGTGGCCATCAGGAACTCCCGGTCCACCGGTGGGTCCTGACGCATCAGAATGACGTCAAGATCACCAAGCGCCCGGTCCTGGGCGCCACCGAAACCGAACCAGTCTTGTGGGTCCAGGTGTACGGTCAGGTCACGGGTTCGCGCCCTCGCCTGTCCGCCCTTGAGGTACAGGTCCGGTAGCTCCATGTACTCGATTTCCCAGCCCCGCTTCTGCGCCGCCAGCAACATGGCCAGAGAGCTGTCTTTCTTGAAATGGATCTTTTCGATGGGGTCCATCACGATGCCGAGTCGGACTGTCATATTGCCTCGCCAGGTAAAAGGTTGAAAACACGAACCGGTCTGCAGAGCGATCCTGGGAATAAGTGCTATGCTGTGGACACAGATGGTATTGTACCCGAGCCGCGAATGCATCCGGAGAAATCCCGTATCAATTACGTGACTTTCCGGGCAGAAGTACATTTGGTCACAAAGTTATACTTTTTATCCGGCCGCCAATACTCTATAAATGAGCGGGATTTATAGAACATCGTTAATGTTTGTGTTAAAAACCCCGGTTGAAAATAACGACAGTCGCTGAGCGCAAGGCAGTTGGACAATGGATGACAACTTCGAGAATCTGAAGATTATGGTGATCGACGACAGCAAGACCATTCGTCGCACCGCCGAAACCCTTCTTAAGAAAGTCGGTTGCGAAGTCATTACCGCAACGGATGGCTTTGACGCTCTGGCGAAAATCGCCGATTCCCAACCCAATATCATTTTCGTCGATATCATGATGCCCCGGTTGGACGGCTACCAGACCTGCGCACTGATCAAGAACAACTCCTCTTTCAAAAAGACGCCGGTCATCATGCTCTCCAGTAAAGACGGACTGTTCGACAAGGCCAAAGGCCGGATTGTCGGTTCAGACCAGTATCTGACCAAACCGTTCAGCAAGGACGAGCTTCTAAACACGATTCGCCAGTATGTTCCCCAGGCGGAACAATAAAACTGCTGCAGCAAAGAACTATTGAGGACACCATGGCCCGCATTCTGATTGTTGATGATTCCCCGACCGAGGTTAAGAAAATCTCGACCATTCTGGAAAAGCACAAGCACGAAGTGCTGACCGCTGACAACGGCGCCGACGGCGTTGCCAAGGCACGCGCTGAAACACCAGATCTGGTCCTGATGGACGTCGTCATGCCCGGCCTGAACGGCTTCCAGGCAACTCGTCAATTGACCCGCGCCCCGGAAACCGCTTCCATTCCGGTGGTGATTGTCACCACCAAGGATCAGGAAACAGACCGCGTATGGGGAACACGCCAGGGTGCAAAGGGTTACCTCGTCAAACCTGTCGTTGAAGACGACCTGATCAAAACAATCAATAGCCTGATTGCCTGATCCCCAACCGTGGAGTAAGCATGTCCGCCCAGGCCGCCCCTTTTGCCGTTCTGACGGATATCGCCCGACGCAGCCGTGCCATGGCTGCCGGTCTGCCGGAACAACAGGAAGCCGTTGAACTCTGGAACGGAATCGGATTTGTTCTGGCGGGTGAGCGTTACGTAGCGCCCATGGGTGAAGTCACTGAAATTCTCCATGTCCCCCGCTATACCCACATACCGGGGGTTCATCCGTTTATGATGGGCGCTGCCAACGTGCGTGGCCGCCTCCTGCCACTGGTCGACCTTGCCGGCTTTTTTGAAGTTCCCCGTTCTTCTCGCAGCACCCGCGAACGCAGGGTGCTGGTTGTCGAACAGGGGGACGTATTCAGTGGCCTGGTGGTCGACAGCGTCTCAGGCATGCAGTATTTCGCAGTGGACAGCTTCGTGGCATCGCCACAGGATGTGCCTGCAAGCGTTCAGCCGTTTGTGAATGGCGGCTACGAGCGTAACGAGGAAGTCTGGAAAGTGTTTTCCGCCGCCGAGCTTCTCGGTGACGAACGCTTCCTGGATGTAGCGCAATGGTAAGGGTGGTGACATTGGCAGGAACATCTTCCCGCCTGCCCAACGCCCGCAGAAACAAACTTGCCACTATTACGAAGAGGCCGGGAGCCAGAAAATGAAAAATAGAGCCGGAAGACTCAGTATGGGACAGGGAGGCAACAAACTGGTTGCCGGCCTGATTGCCGCGCTGATCGCATTGACCGTCCTGCTCGTTGCGGTGCTGTTCATTATCAATCGGGACAGCCAGAACGATCAGGAATACATCGCTCACTCAGCCGAACTGAGGGTGCTGTCTCAGGAAATCGCGAAAAACGCGACGGAAGCCGCCGGTGGCACCGCGTCAGCGTTCGACGCACTGCGACGTTCCCGTGACGAGTTCGAACGGCTGTGGGGCTATGTAGTTGACGGTAATCCGGAAACCGGCCTGCCCCCAAGCGAGGTTGCTCAGAACAGCAACGTACAGTCAACCTGGGAATCGGTTCGTGACAACGCCGACAGCATCCTGTCCACCCAGGACGCGGTCCTCGGCCTCCACGAAGTGGCACGGACCCTGAACGAAACCATTCCGCAGTTGCAGGTGGAATACGACGACATCGTTCAGATCCTGCTGGATAACAACGCACCCGCTGAACAGATCGCACTGGCACAGCGCCAGTCCCTGCTGGCGGAACGGATTGTGCGCTCAGTCAACAACGTACTTTCCGGTGACGAAGACGCGGTTATCGCCGCTGACCGGTTTGGCCGCGACGCCAGCCTGTTTGGCCGGGTTCTAGACGGCCAGGTCAATGGCAACCCGGCCATGGGCATCTCCCAGGTAAACGATGAAGATGCCATCTACGGCCTGGAAGCCGTTGGCGAACTGTTTGAATTCGTTTCCCAGAACGTAGACGCCATCCTTGAAGCCTCTCCCGACCTCTTCAAGGTGCGTACTGCGGCCAGCGACATCTTCCAGAACTCACAGGTTCTGCTGGACGAACTGTCAGTTCTGTCCGAGAAATTCACCGGCCAGGCCGGATCCCGTTTCGTCAGCCCCACGCTGGCGTTCATCATCCTGGCCGCGATGGTCGGTATCGTTGTGATGATCGGTGTGGTGCTCTACCGCGAAGCCCAGGAGCGTCTGGCAACGACCCAGGAACAGAACGAGCAGAACCAGAACGCGATCCTGCGACTGCTGGACGAACTGGCTGACCTGGCGGATGGTGACTTGACCACGGAGGCCACGGTAACCGAGGACTTCACCGGTGCTATCGCCGACTCCATCAACTACGCGATCGACCAGATGCGCGGACTGGTACAGGCGATCCGTGGTACTGCGGTACGGGTAGCGTCAGCCGCCCAGGAAACCCAGGCCACAGCAATGCACCTGGCGGACGCTTCCGAGCACCAGGCCCAGGAAATTGCCGGCGCCTCTGCCGCTGTGAACGAGATGGCCGTGTCCATCGACCAGGTATCTTCCAACGCGGCTGAATCCTCCGCGGTTGCGGAACGGTCGGTTGCGATCGCGAAGAAAGGCGCGGAAGTGGTACAGAACACCATCCGCGGCATGGACAACATCCGTGAGCAGATCCAGGAAACCTCCAAACGGATCAAGCGCCTGGGTGAATCTTCCCAGGAAATCGGTGACATCGTATCCCTGATCAACGACATCGCCGACCAAACCAACATCCTGTCCCTGAACGCCGCGATCCAGGCCTCCATGGCCGGTGACGCAGGCCGGGGCTTCGCGGTGGTTGCGGACGAAGTTCAGCGACTGGCGGAACGCTCCTCTGCAGCAACCAAGCAGATTGAGGCACTGGTTAAGACGATCCAGTCAGACACCAACGAAGCTGTTATCTCCATGGAACACACCACCGCCGAGGTGGTCCGTGGTGCACGTCTGGCACAGGACGCGGGTATTGCGCTCGAGGAAATCGAGAACGTTTCCATGTCCCTGGCGGAATTGATCCAGAACATTTCCAACGCCGCCCGTCAGCAGTCGTCCTCTGCGGCGCACATTTCCAACACCATGAACGTCATCCAGGAAATCACCTCGCAGACGTCCTCCGGTACCAACGCGACCGCGAAGTCTATCGGTAACCTGGCAGAGATGGCGTCTGAACTGCGGTCCTCTGTTGCGGGCTTCACACTGCCCGAGGAAGAGTCGGCCGATCAGGAAGAAGAGGAAGACAGCGACGTACCGGTGGTGAGCTGACAACCGCTGCGAGGCTGCTGACAGTTTATGGCTGAAACACGCAACCATCTGTCACCCGCCGAAGGCATCTGGTCACTGCGCCGACTTCCCGATATGGACGAGGCGCAGTTCAACCAGTGGCAGACGCTGCTTGAGCATCGTACCGGCATTACCCTGTCTTCCGAGCGCAAATCGTTTCTCGAGACCAACCTCGGGATCCGCATGCGGGAGATTGGTTGCAGTAGTTATCAGGCCTATTACGAGAAGATCGTATCCGGCCCGGACGCTGTCGTTGAATGGTCCACCCTGGTGGATCGGCTGACGGTTCAGGAAACCCGGTTCTTCCGGGATCCGGATGCCTTCCGGCTGGTGTCTGACTATGTGCTTACCCGGCCCCGGGAGACGCTGAAACGGCGCCCCCTGGAAGCCTGGAGTGTGGGATGTTCCACCGGCGAGGAACCCTACACGCTGGCCATGCTGCTGAATGAGAGTATGGAGGGGTTGTCGCTACAACCATTGTTTGGCGTTACCGGCTCTGACATCAGTAAACCGGCCATCGACAAGGCCCAGTCAGGCCTGTTCAGTGCCCGCAAGCTGATGGGAATGGATGACGCCATGAAAGCCCGGTATTTCCGGCCGGCGGAACGGAACAACGTCGAGATTATAGAAAGCATCCGGGAGCGGGTGTGTTTCACCAGACTGAATGTGCTGGATCTGAAACACGCTCCGATGCATGGAATGAATATTATCTTCTGCCAGAACCTGCTGATTTATTTCCGGCGCTGGCGCCGGCGGGAAATCGTGAAAAGGCTTGCAGAGCGGCTGGCGCCCGGGGGGTTGCTGGTCCTGGGCCAGGGAGAGTTGACCGACTGGCAGCCCCCTGGCTTACAGAGGGTACCCTCGGAACATGTGCTGGCGTGGATCAAACGCCAGACTGACGAAGAATAACCGGAGTGGTTATGGGCAATCACCATGACAGCATCGCCCTGGACTGGGTTCGGGGCGAAATACAGGACACGTTGACCCAGGGTCAGCACGCACTGGAAGCGTATGTCGAGAATCGTGACGACACCGCGCGCCTGCGCTTCTGCCTGAACTATCTCCACCAGGTTCACGGTACCCTGCAGATGGTCGAGCTTTACGGCGCGGCCCTGCTGACCGAGGAAATGGAGAAACTGACCCAGGCGGTCCTGAACGAAACCGTCGCCAGTGTGGACGATGCCGTCGATGTGCTGATGCAGGCCATCCTGCAACTGCCCCAGTATCTGGAGCACCTGGCCAGTAGCAAAGACGATTTCCCGATGGTGCTACTACCATTGCTGAACGATCTCCGTGCTGCACGGGGTGAGTCCCTGCTGTCCGATACATCGCTGTTCAAGCCAGACCTGTCGCCCTCAAGGGCAACGGCTGCCGCCAATGTGTCCCAGCGCCTTCAGGATCCGAAGGTACTTGGACATATCCGCAAATTGCGCCAGATGTATCAGTTCGCCCTCGCTGGCGTGATTCGCGAGGCCGACCTGGACGCCCATTTCGATTACATGCAGAAGGTGATCCAGCGGCTGATCCGCCTGTGCCAGAAAACGCCTCGGGGCGAACTCTGGAAAGCAGCCGGAGCATTCGTGGAAACGCTCCAGCAGCATGCGAACCCGGTCAATACAGCCGTGAAGTCCCTGTTGCGCGAGCTGGACGCCGAAATTCGCCGTCTTACAGACGAGCACATTGATATCCTGCAGCAGGCGGTTCCAGAAGCTCTCCTGAAACATCTGCTCTACTACGTTGCTCGTGCTCGCGATCTCGATACACCACTCGTGAGGGAACTGCGCGACAGCTACCGGCTCGATCACGCACTGCCTTCCGACGATGATGTGGACGCCGCCAAGAACCGGGTTTCGGGCCCAGGGCGTGACGCCATCCACTCGGTGGTCAGCGCCCTCAACGAAGAATTGGCCAAACTCAAAGACCAGCTCGATCTGTTTGTGCGCTCCGAGCTACGCCAGAACGATGAACTGGAAGAACTGCTTCCGGGCCTGCGCCAGGTCGCCAATACCCTGGCGGTGCTGGGCCTGGGCATACCCCGCAAGGTCATTACCGAACAGATCGAACTGGTGGAGAAGCTGGCCAACCAGTCTGACTCGGTGGATGACGGCACCCTGATGGATATTGCCGGCGCTCTGCTCTACGTCGAAGCCAGTCTGGCTGGCCTGGACAGTGACCGACAGTCGGAATCGGATGCCATCGGCGACGACACCCAAACCATCAACCTTGGCTCCCGCGAACTGGGTGAAGCCAGCAGCGCTTTGCTGCGGGAGTCCCGCAATACGCTGGAGCAGGTAAAAACGGCCATCGTCAATTTCATCGCTTCCCAATGGGAAACCGGTGAAATCGAACACGTCCCCGGCCTCCTGCACAGCATCCGTGGTGGCCTGAGCCTGATTCCCCTTGACCGCGTGGCCGACATGCTCGCCTCCGCCGAACGTTACATCACCGACGTACTGCTGGGGGGCAAGCAGGTTCCCGACTGGAAACAGCTCGACACGCTGGCCGACGCTATTACCAGTATTGAGTACTATCTGGAGCGGCTCGCCGAGGGCATCAGCGACAATGAGAGCGTACTCGGGGTTGCCGAGGCCAGCCTGAACTCCCTGGGCTTCCCGGTTGGCGAGGAGCCTACCTGGCAGCATCCAACAGCTGACGACGTGCCGGTTATTGATTCGGAAGTACCCGTCGAATCGGTAGAAGCCGAATCCAAGAGCTCCGATAAAGAACTGCTGGATGATGAGATCCTCGGCATTTTCATTGAGGAAGCCGAAGAAGTCCTGGAAACCATCAATGAATTCTATCCTCGCCTGCGCCAAAACCACGACGATCGCGACGCACTGACTGAAGTCCGCCGCGCGTTCCACACCCTCAAGGGCAGTGGCCGGCTCGTGGGCGCAACCAGCATCGGTGAACTGGCATGGTCCGTGGAAAACCTGCTCAACCGGGTGATCGACCAGACGCTACGACCCACCGATGACATGTTCAGCCTGATTGATGACGTCAACAGTCGAATTCCTGCGCTGATCAACGACTTCCGTGACGGACAGGCCGATGGCGAGGTTGGAGAGCTGATTGAACGCGCTGAAGCTCTGTCTACCACGCGAAAAACTGACATCGACACCGCATCGGAAGACGGCAGTTCAGCGGATGATGAGCTACCCACAATCGACAGTGGCAACGATGGCGAAGCTGTCAGTACCGGGCAACCGTCCGCAGCTGAAGTTGAGTTTGACGATGACCTTATCGACGATGAAATTCTCGAGATCTTTATCGAGGAAGCCGGTGAGGTACTGGATACCGTTCGCGAATACCTGCCCATGTTGCTACGTCAGCACGACGACCGCACGGCGCTCTCGGAAGTCCGGCGCGCTTTCCATACCCTGAAGGGAAGTGGTCGGATGGTGGGTGCGCTGGTTGTCGGCGAACTGGCCTGGTCTGTTGAGAACATGCTGAACCGCGTGATTGACGGCAGCATTTTCATGAACGACGACATTGCGGCGCTGCTGGAAGACGTTACCGCGGCCCTGCCGGAATTGGTTGACGATTTCGAGAAACGCCAGCCCCCTTCCCGCGACACATCGAGCATGGAAGCACGCGCCAACGCCCTGGCAAACGGCGAAATTCCCGATGCCAGCACCATGCCTCCGTCTGAGCCACAGTCAGGAGCGACGAACGGAGAAGCCGAGCCAGATTTGACAGCAGCGGAAGAGGAAGACGACACCGTCGTCGACCCAGTGCTGCTGGACATTTTCGAAAGTGAAACCGAAACCCACTTGCAAACCCTGCGGGATTTCCTCGATGCCGCAGGCGACAAAGCGAGCGTTGCTTATACCGATGACCTGTCTCGCGCGCTTCATACCCTCAAAGGCAGCGCACACACCGCCGGTATCGCACCTATTGCCGCGGTGATCACGCCCCTGGAACGCTTCGTCAAGGAAGCCCGGGCACAAAACAAACGGGCCGATCGCGACGTTATAAGCCTGATTGGCGATACCTGTCATTTCCTGACCCAGGGCCTTGGCCAAATTCGGGAGAATCCCCAGGCGGACCTGCCGGGCACCGAAACCTTCCTGGCAAAACTGGAGCAGGTCAGCAATGCCACCCTGCGTGGCGATGGTTCCCGAACCGATGAACCGCAAGAAAGCGCACGACCGCAACTGGTTCAGCTGTTCCTGAACGAAGGTCTGGATATCCTGCTGGATGCCGACCGGATTCTTGATGAGTGGTCGGAAAATCCCGAAGCAACCTCCGCCCTGGACACCCTGCGCAAGGAGCTGCACCTGCTCACTGAGGGCGCACAGGACGCCGGATTGGCCGATGTTGCTGAGCTGTCAGGTGCTCTGAGACAGGTTTACGAGCGTGCCTCAAACCCCGATTTTGTTCCCGATTCGCCTTTCTACGACAGTGTGCGTGCAGGCCATGAACACCTGATCAACATGATGGATCAGGTCGCGGCCGGACTGGCCACCGAGGCCAATGCCGATCTGATTGCCGAGCTGGACACCCTCGCTCCCGCGACGCCCGCAGACAATGAGCCGGATGCGTTTGAGCAGGAGTTCACCGGGGATCTGGAAGAGATCGATCGCAGCCTGGAAGCCGAGGCGGAAGATGCCCCGGAACCCGATGGCGAGCAGCCACCGTTGGCGGACACCGATGAAGACATGGACCAGGAACTGGCGGAGATCTTCCTTGAGGAAGCCCGGGACCTGATCGACAGTACCGCCGATGCCTTGCAGAGCTGGAGCGACAACACCGAAAACCTGGATCTTTTACGCCTTCTACAACGGGACCTGCATACCCTCAAGGGCGGCGCTCGCCTGGCGGATATCCAACCGGTGGGCGATCTTTCCCATGAGCTGGAGAACCTGTTTGAAGGACTGACCGAGCAACGGCTTGCCGTTACCGGTGAGCTTTCCGACCTGCTGTTCCGCAGCCATGATCGACTGGCAGGTATGGTCGATGCCCTTGAGCAACAGGAGCCACCGCGCCCGGCGCCGGACCTGATCAGTGAAATCCACGCCTACATGGACAGCGCCACGGGCTCCAGGCCAGTGACCGATGTCACAAAGCAGGACGCTGAATCGGAAGATGATGACGAGATTCCGCTGGCCGAATTGGAAGAGGATGATACCGAAGAGCCAGAAACCACGGTGGAGGAACCTGAAGAGGAACACGCCACCGATCTGTCTCACCTGGATCCGGAACTGATCGGCATCTTCCTGGAAGAAGCCTACGACCTGATCAACTCCACAGGCAGCGCGTTACATACCTGGAGTGAAGACCCCAACAATCGCGATGTGGCGGCAGAGCTGCAACGCGATGTGCACACGCTCAAAGGCGGTGCCCGGATGGCGGGCGTCGATGCCATTGGCGACCTGACCCACGTACTTGAAGATTTGTTCGAGAAAGTCGCCGAAGGCCAACTGAACGCCAGCAGCGACATGAACGATCTGTTGTTTGCCTGCCACGACCGATTGGCGCAAATGGTTGAACAGGTTGCCACCCAGAAACCCTGCCCGCCGGCAACAGAACTGGTGGCCAAGGTTGAAGCCATCCTCTCTGGCAAGCCAATACCATCCGCGGAACCTGAAGACCCAGCGGAAGAACCGGAACCCGTCGACGAGGCACCCACAGCCGACGAACAACCGGCATCCGTCACAGAGGCTATTGCAAAGGCCTCCGACGATGACCTGGTTGGCATCTTCCTCGACGAAGGCCTGGAGATTCACGAAGCCATTGGCGAATGCCTGGCCCAGTGGCGCGACGAGCCTGAAGAACTGGCTGGCGTTACCCAGTTGCAGCAGGAGCTGCATACCCTCAAGGGTGGCGCTCGTCTGTCCGATGTCGACCCGATTGCCGATCTGGCCGAGGCCTGGTCTGATGCCCTGGACCCTCTGATCGCCGGTTCCAGCAATCAGTCAATCCTGTTGGAACTCAGTGAAAAAGCGCATGGCACACTGAAAACCATGCTCACCAGCCTGGAAGAGGGCAACAAGCCCACTGCGGACATGGTGTTGGTTGAAGCACTGAACGACGCCCACAAAGTCTCCGGTGACGAGCTGTCCGCGCCCGCCACTCAGACTGAACCCTCTGCAGACGGTGAAACCGTCGATGCCGAAGTCCTGGAGATTTTCCTGGAAGAGGCCGGCGAGATCCTCGACCAGTTGGAGCAGTTACTGGATGACTGGCGTAAAGACCCGGCTAACCACCACTTTAACCAGGAAGCCCAGCGCGCCCTCCATACCCTTAAAGGTGGTGCGCGGCTGTCGCAGCTTGTCGAGCTGGGCGACCAGGCCCACGCGCTGGAAACGCGGCTGATCGACCTGGGTGGCAATACCCCGGGCGACGAGGCCTGGCAGGCCATCACCAATGACCACGACGCGATTGTGGCGCTCGTGGGTGATATCCGTAAGCGGTTTGAAGACACAGGCGCTGTTCCAGAGCCCGCCAAACCGGACGCAAAAACAGAGAAATTGCCGAAGACCCAGGAGCCGGCGGCGGAAGCGCCTGCCAAACCGGAAAAACCGGTCGTACCCGCGCCCAAACCCAACAAGGTTCCGTCCAAGACGCCCGCGAAAGCGGCTGCCGCCCAGCGTGCGCCCCAGGAAACCATCCGGGTCTCCGCGCCGCTGCTGGACGAATTGGTTAACCTGGCCGGTGAAACCAGTATTACCCGTGGTCGACTGGAACAGCAAACCAGCGATTTCAGCCACAACCTGGACGAAATGGCCGCCACCATCGAGCGTCTGCGCGAGCAGCTGCGCCGGATGGAAATCGAAACCGAGACCCAGATCCTGTTCCGCGCAGAGAAAGAGCACGGCCCGGATTACGGCGACGACTTCGACCCGCTTGAGATGGACCGCTATTCCGCCATCCAGCAGCTGTCACGGGCCCTGACGGAGTCATCGTCGGACCTTGCGGATCTGAGGGAAACCCTGTCCGACCGGGTTAGGGACACCGAGACCCTGCTGGTACAACAATCGCGGATCAACACGGAACTCCAGGAAGGTCTGATGAAGACCCGGATGATTCCGTTTGCCTCCATGGTGCCCAGGCTGCGCCGGATTGTCCGTCAGATCAGCGGCGAGCTCAGCAAGAAAGTTGAGTTCGATGTCCGCAACCCGGAAGGGGAAATGGACCGCAACATCCTCGAGCGCATGATCGCACCGCTGGAGCACATGCTGCGTAACGCGCTGGACCACGGCATCGAAAAGCCGGCCGACCGTAAGACGGCCGGCAAGCCGGAAACTGGCGAAGTGACGCTGTCGCTGACCCGGGAAGGTGGCGATGTGGTATTGCGGATGATCGACGATGGTGCGGGCATCCCCGCTCAGGTCATTCGCGACAAGGCCATTCGCCAGGGCATGATGGCCAAGGACGAGGACCTGAGCGAACGGGAAATCCTGCAGTTCATCCTGCAACCCGGTTTCTCCACCGCCCAGGCCGTTACCCAGATTTCCGGCCGCGGCGTAGGCATGGATGTGGTTGCCAGCGAAATCAAGCAGCTAGGTGGCAGCCTGGACATCGACTCCACCGTTGGCAAGGGCACCGTCTTTACCGTTCGATTGCCCTTCACCGTATCGGTCAACCGGGCATTGATGGTGTCTACCGGCGAGGACTTCTACGCCATTCCGTTGAACACCATTGAGGGCATCGTTCGGGTCAGTACCTACGAGCTTGAGGAATACTACAAGCCTGACGCACCGATGTACGAATACGCAGGACAGCAGTACCGCCTGCAGTATCTCGGCAGCCTGCTGAACAGTGATCACCATCCCAAGCTGCAGGGTCAGGCCCTGCCGTTACCGGTTATCCTGGTGCGGGGTGCCGAACAGCCCATGGCCCTGCAGGTGGACAGCCTGATGGGTAGTCGCGAAATCGTGGTTAAATCGCTCGGACCGCAGTTCAGTACGGTCAGGGGTGTGTCCGGTGCCACCATTCTGGGTGACGGTAACGTGGTGGTGATTCTCGATCTGCCGGCCATGATCCGTTCCGATATTCTCTCCGAGCGCCAGCGCCTGGCGAACCTTGAGAATGCGAAGGAAGCCTCCCGCCGTGAGGAGCAGTCCACCGTGGTGATGGTGGTGGATGACTCGGTAACAGTGCGCAAGGTAACGTCCCGCCTGCTGGAGCGTAATGGCATGGAAGTGATCACGGCCAAAGACGGCCTGGATGCGGTCGCACAGCTACAGGATCACAAGCCGGATATTATCCTGCTGGATATCGAGATGCCCCGAATGGACGGCTTCGAGGTTGCGAGCTTTGTGCGCCACGATGACAACCTGCGGGACACGCCGATCTGCATGATTACCTCCCGAACCGGTGAGAAACACCGCGAGCGAGCGCTGGCCATTGGCGTCAATGAATACCTCGGCAAGCCTTTCCAGGAAACCGAGCTGCTTGACACCATCACGCGGCTGACCAGGAATCAGTGATGACCGGCCAGCCAGGACGGCCAGCGGTCGGTATCGTCTCGGATATCGTCCTGCAGCGTCATCGCCTGCAGGAAGCCTCGTCCAGGTTCGGCCTGGACGTTTGCTTTTCCGGAGACCCGAATCGCCTGCAGGGCTACCCTGAATTCCCGGAAGCCAGCCTGTGGTTGATTACCCTGGAAGACGAAGCCGATCACCCAGTGCTGTTTGACCACCTGTTGGAGAACACCGAAGCCCCCGTACTGTTTGGTCTCGACCCGGCCCCAAAACCGGGCACCACGGAGTACTTCCGCTGGGAACGCCGGTTGCTGGACAAGCTGGAGCAGTCCCTCGGGCACCTGGAAAAGCTGGATTCCGCGGCCGCTATTGAAGAGCTGGCCACCGAACAACCGCAATCGGAAACCTCTCCCAAACTGCCTCACTGGATCCAGCCGGCCTCAGCGGACCTGCCGGCGGAAGAGGTCTGGATTCTGGGGGCGTCACTGGGCGGCCCGGCCGCGGTGAAAACCTTTCTGGACAGCCTGCCGCCCGGATTACCAGTGGGTTTTATCTATGCCCAACACATCGACAACAATTTCACCGACGTGCTGACTCGCGTGCTGGGCCGTCACGCCCACTACCAGCTCAAACGGGCTGAAACCGGGTATCGTGTTCACAATGGCGATGTTGTGCTGATGCCGGTGGAGCGAGAGTGGACTCTTGACGACAGCGGTGCACTCAGGGAAAGGGAAACACCCTGGCCCGGCCCCTATGGCCCCTCCATTGACCAGGTACTGCTGAACATCGGCGACCATTACGGTGCCCGATGCCATGCCATCATCTTTTCCGGTATGGGCAACGATGGTGCCATTGCCGCGCCACTGCTGAAAGCCTATGGTAGCCGCATATGGGTCCAGGAGAGCGGCAGCTGCGGTAACAGTTCCATGCCGGATTCCGTGGCAGCAACCGGGTGTTCCGTATACTGTGGTACACCGGAACAGCTCGCCCGCGAACTCGTCAAAACGATTGAAGAATCCTGCCTGCTCAAGGGCCGGCAAAAACGGGATTCCGCCTGAGGAAATGAGTGATGAACGATAACAGCCAAACCCTGCCCTGCGTCATGATACCGATGAGCGAGAAGCAATTGCTGCTGCCTAACGTGTCGATTGCGGAAGTGGTGGACTTCGCCAGCTCCGACCCCGCTGCGCATTCACCGGAGTGGCTGGTGGGCGAGCTTGATTGGCGGGGCCTGAACCTGCCGGTGATCTCCTACGATGCCGCGAATGGCGGCAAACTGACCGTGCCCGGTGGCAATCGTGGCCGAATCGTCATACTGAACACCATCGGTGATCACCATAACTCGGTCCCCTTTATGGCGCTGGTCACCCAGGGCATCCCCAGCCAGACACGTCTGACCGAAGATCAGTTGAAGAAGGTTGACGGCGACACCGGCCCTGCCGACCTGATGGCGGTTGAAGTCGAAGGCGAAACCGCCTTTATTCCCGACCTCGGCTACCTTGAGTCATTGGCACTGGAGGCCTCCCGCTAGCGCTCACCGGTGATCAGCACACCATCACACCTGGCACTGTCTTTTGCTAATGTTATAATGTTGCAAATTCTACAGGACAGTGCCCATGTCACCCAGCGCTCTTCCCTATCGACCGCACAATCATGACGCCTGTGTTGCCCAGGCGCTGACAGAGGCCCGAGCTATCTGTCAGCAGCACAATGCCCGCCTGACACCCACCCGTGAACGGGTGCTGGAACTGATCTGGCAATCCCACAAGCCACTTGGCGCCTACGACGTGCTTGCCGTGCTGGCTGCGGATGGTCACAATGCGGCGCCCCCCACGGTGTACCGTGCACTGGATTTTCTGCAGCAGCACGGACTTGTTCACCGGATTGCGTCACTGAACGCATTCGTCGGCTGCACTCACACGGATAAGAACCACCATGGGTTGTTCCTGATCTGCCGTTGTTGCGGCAACGTGCTGGAACTGACGGCGCCCGGCGTATCCGATGCGGTCCAGAGTGCCGCGGCGGACGAGGCTTTCCAGCCAGACAACATGACCATCGAGGTATCCGGCATTTGTCCCGGCTGTAAATCGGACACTGCCCATGACTGATGCATTGGTAGAGCTGAACCGATTAACTGTCAACTTCGATGACCGCCCCGTGGTGGACCGTGTGGATCTGCGAGTCCAGCGCGGGGATATCATCACCATTATCGGCCCCAATGGTGCCGGAAAGACCACACTGATCAAGGCTATACTGGGTATCCAGCCGGTCTCGGGCGGTGCCCTGACTATCGCGCCCGGGCTCACCATCGGTTACGTGCCCCAGCACCTGACACTGGAAACGACACTGCCACTCAGCGTAAAGCGGTTCATGCTGCTCAGTGGCCGATCACACCAGGAGTGCGTTGAAGCCCTGACCAAGACCGGTGTGGAACATTTGCTCGACGCCTCGGTTCATCGATTGTCCGGTGGCGAAAAACAGCGATTGCTGCTCGCGAGGGCGCTGGCTCGCAGGCCAGATCTACTGGTTCTGGACGAACCGGCTCAAGGCGTGGACATCAATGGCCAGGCCTCGCTCTATGAGCTGATCCGTAGCCTGCGGGACGAACTGAACTGCGGTGTGATCATGATCTCCCATGATCTGCATTTGGTCATGGCCGCCACCGACAAGGTTATCTGCCTGAACCAGCACGTCTGCTGCAGCGGGTATCCGGCGGATATCTCCCACGATCCCGCCTTTATCGAAACCTTCGGTCGTCCGGTAGCGGAAAGTCTCGCGGTATACCATCACCACCACAACCACAGCCACGATCTGCATGGCGATGTGGTGTCCGCCGACCACGATGACCACGCGGAGTGCTCCCATGCCCATCATTGATGCCGTGCTCGGCGACTTTTTCTGGCGGGCGCTGATTGGCGGTCTCGGTGTAGCCCTGATCGCCGGTCCGCTGGGCTGCTTCGTGGTGTGGCGGCGGATGGCCTATTTCGGCGACACCCTGGCGCACTCGGCATTGCTGGGCATTGCCCTGAGTTTTCTGATCAGTGTTCCGCTGAATGTGGGGGTTATCGTGACCTGCGTGGTGCTGGCGATTGCCCTGGTGCTGTTCTCTCGCAGCAAGACTCTGGCCACCGATACCCTGCTGGGTATCCTCGCCCATAGTGCCCTGGCCATCGGCCTGGTCACACTCAGCTTCATGCCCAACATTCGAGTGGACCTGACCGGCCTGCTGTTCGGGGACCTGCTGGCCATGAGCCGAAACGACCTGTTGTGGATATACGGCGGTGCCGTCCTGATTCTGGCGTTGTTGACTGTGCTCTGGCGCGGTCTGCTGATGAGCACCATTCACGAGGAACTGGCGCGGGTTGAGGGCGTACCGGTTGAACGTCTGCGGCTGGTGCTGATGCTGATGTTTTCCATCGTGATCGCAGTGGCCATGAAGATTGTCGGGGTCCTGCTGATTACCGCATTACTGATCATTCCGGCAGCCACCGCCAGAAGATTGGCCGGCAACCCCGAACATATGGTGGGGCTGGCCATCCTGTTCGGTTTTATCGCCGTCAGTGGTGGACTTACGATGTCCTGGCACCTGGACACACCGGCCGGCCCCTCGGTGGTGGTGACGGGTTTTGCCGTATTCCTGCTGGTATACGGTTCGGCACGGCAGGTCCAGACCTGACAGCGATGGATTCCTGAGCAAAGTTTCCCAGGGCACGAGCAGTGGTCTAAAGTATAAGAGCAGGAAGTTCCCTACACGTTCGCCACCGGTTATGGATCAACCTATGGAAAGCCCCAGATTGACAGGGACAGGACACGCTATGGCGCTGCCACACCTGTGGGCGCCCCTGCTGGTATTGTTTGCCGGCCTTGTTGTTACCGGCCTGACCGCGCAGGCGCTTGAGGAACAATCACGGTCACTCGCTGAGCAGGTATACCGCAAGCAGCACAATGCGCTTGTCGCCCGCCTACGTGGGTATGACGAGCTTCCGCCGCTCTATACAGATGGAGTCGCACCAGCCAGAACCATTAATAACGTAGCACCCGCAGAGCTATGGCTTGCCACTGTGTTCAAGGATGCGGTACCCGGTATGCTCAATTTGCGCGTAGACACCCTGGAGCGGCATACCAAAACCCCCTTGTTCCAGGCCATTCGCGCAGAAAGCCCGGATCGTTCCCAGTCCCTGCGCTCTGAAGTCGCAATTGGAGAGCATCGCTGGCTGGTAACCACACTGCCGGATTCCGGATTCCTGTCTCAACCTGCCCACCGTTCCTTCCGTTTTATCTGGCTTGCGGGGCTGGCGATGACGGTGCTGGCGACGGTGGTCGTGATTTTCCTGTGCCTGCGCATCCGCCGGTGGCAAAGCCACTACCGAAACGCCGAAAAAGTATCCCACGGGTACGAACAGCAACTGAACAACATGCAGGTTGAAAAATCGATCCTGCGGCAGGCATTGAATGACAGCGAACAACGCAGCCGGGACCTGGTCGCCCTTTCCGGCGCAACGATCTGTGAGCTGGATGAAAAGGCACTGACCGGATACATTTCACCCCAGGTGGTGGAGCTTCTGAATAAGGCACCGGCGGACCTGGCCGGCACCCCATTCGAGCAATTGGTCGACCCCACCTACGTGGAAAACTTCCTCAGGACCCTACAGGCGTCCCGCCAGGAGCGACAAATACAGCGTATCGACCTCAAGCTGTTGGATGCCGACGATCGCCAAGTCTCTGTTACGCTGAGAGTACTGGCATTGCAGGATACGCTACACGGTTTCAGCGGTTACCGGCTAAGCCTCCAGCCCGGTATTCAGGCACCCTGATCCAGGGTTTTGTGGGTGCCGTCGCACAACGGCGGGTTGCCGGTGTGCTTGCAGCCGCAGAACCACACCCATTCTTTCTTTTCAGCCGTGTATTTAACCGGCGTAAATCCTGTTCCCTTGTGGGAGCCGTCACAGAATGGCTGGCTGTTACTGCGGCCACAGGCGCACCAGAAGTAGTTCTTGCCGCCCTCGACCAGCACTGAACACGGCGTGGTTCTGGGAATTTCCGGCTTCTCATCAGTCATTGGTCAGCCCCTGCTTTATTCTTTTGTATCCAAGGGCAGTATAGTCAAAGCGGAGCGTATTGCCTGCGCTCAGCGCTTCCCATCCAGAGGTCGAATGACGTCCTTCAGACGCCCGGATTCCACCAATTCCATGAACTCGTCGCCCAACCGGTCGCTTTCGGCAATCGCCTTGCGCCACGCGCGCTCGCGGCCAGCGTCGTCTCCGATGTAGCGCTCGAAGTCCTTCCGGTCTGGCAGTTTCCGGTCTGGCAGGGATTCCAGGTATTCCGGGGAGGGTGACACCAACAGTACATCCTGCAGCCGGGTGGCATCGCCGCGACGCCAGGGCAGGGTTTTGTCGAACCAGCCCGGAACCACCTTATCGGTGAAGTGGGGATAGAGGATCACCCCGGGCTGTTCGTACGGCAGGTCAAGATGGTAATCCAACAGGCCCCCGTCCCGATATAACCCATCAGGAGCGCCGGGAATGTTGCGGACACCGGACATCACCATGGGTATGGACGCAGACGCAAGCAGCGCTGACATCAGGTTATCGCGGCTCAATGGCACTTCATGGCTGGGAAAATCCACCAGCTTGGCCAGGGGTGCTTTCACTCGCGCATCATGGATGATGCCCCGCTCCATGAACCGGCCCAGATGTCGGCGGCTGACCAGGTTGGCACTGATGGCATTCATCAGACCCAGACTGAGGCGCCCCCTGGTATCGTGCTCCAGCATGCCGCGGCTGCGAACCACAACAACGTTCAGGCGGTACCAGGGATGATTGAGAATGTGGTCTTCATGGCCCCCCAGCAGTTCTTCCAGAAACAACACACTCTTGCGGCTGACTTCCGCCATGCTGACGCCTTTGGCGAAGCGCTGGGATGTGTAGAGGTCCGCCAGCCGGGCCAGCTGCGCCTTGGGGTCATCCGTCGAGGCCACCGCTGCAAATCGCCAACTGCCAATGGAAGAGCCAATCAGCGAGCGCTCCTGTGGCGCCCTGGGCAGAAAGTCCCCAAAGATGGCTTTATCCAGGCCGGAAATGCCCAACGCCTTCGGGCCACCCGCTGCGCCAGGGATGACGTGCACGTCGCCCGCCGCAAACGGTTGCTCCCGCAACCGCTCAAAAGCACGGCGGCCGGCGCGTATGGTCAATGCGGGAGAACGGGTGTGTACTGCGCTCATAACGGCTCCTTGTTCCGAGCCCGCCAGTTTAGCGAACTGGGCTCCCGGCAGCCAGAGCGCGATTCTCGCCCGTTGAAAGGTGTAAAACCAACTACCTTCCCGTGAAGGCCGTGCTAGACTTTGCAAAAGCCCGGATCAAGGAATGCGGGCCCACCACAAACAGCGGGAGTGTGCTGTGAATCCTCTTGCCACTACAGACAACCTGGCCACCAACCCCACCCTGGCCGTGATTGGTTTTAAGCGTCAGATCGTCTATCACCTGCATTTCTGGGCTTTTATTGCCGTCGCTCCGCTGGTGATGGTGCAATGGCAAAAAGGCAATGTTCTGCTGGCATCGCTTCTTATTCTGTTCTGCCTGAATGCAGTGGCCGTTATTGCATTCCTTCGATTCCGCGGTGTCTATTTTCTCCAGGGGCGCCTGTTCCCGACATTGGCAGTGGTCTGCGCGGTGTATTCCACCCTGATCAATGGCCACGCCGGGCTGTACTGGGCATACCCGGCTGCCGCCGCACTGTTTTTTTTGCTTCCGTTGAAGGAGGCCACCGCCAGCAATATCGTGTTTGTAGTCAGCATGTCCGTTGTGTCGTTTATTACGTTTCCAGAAGCGGATTTCTGGCGTATCACCTTTTCCCTCGGCCTGACCTGCCTATTCGTGATGATCTTTGCCTGGCTGGTGGGCCGCCTGCAGGTCGAGCTGACTCGCCTGGCCACCACCGATCCCCTGACCGGCTGCCTCAACCGCTCGCAATTGGCGGATATTCTCAACGGCCAAATCCAGATGCGTGAGCGATACGAGCGAGTGTCCAGTCTCATATTGCTGGATCTGGATTACTTCAAGATGATCAACGATCGTTGGGGCCACCTGGCCGGTGACAAGGTGCTGCAGGAGCTGACACTGCGGATTGGCAGGCGGCTGAGAGAGAGCGACCGTCTGTTCCGTATTGGCGGTGAGGAATTCATGCTGGTACTACCGGAAACCCGCCAGAAGGATGCTGACAAAGTCGCGCGGGAATTGCTGACCAGCATCAGTGCCCGCCCGTTCGTAGAAGGGATACAGATCACAGCCAGCGCGAGTGTGGCGGAAGTCGGCAAGGGTGAAACCTGGTCGGTCTGGCTGAATCGGGCGGATCAGGCACTCTACGAAGCCAAGGCGAGAGGCCGTAACCAAGTAGTCAGCGCCGCCAGGAGACCGCACGAGCAACCACCCGAAGATACTGAAGACAAAGCGTTGGCCAACGACCTGTAGCACCTCGGGCCTTACTCCGACTGCTTGCAGAAGTCCCGCCACGCCCGATACACCTCACCGGTAGATTCGAAATGAGGGTAGTGACCGACGTTGCGAAGGCTCACCACGTCCGCGTTCGGCACCAGCTCCCGGTAACGTCTGGCCATAGCGGAACCGGACACCGGGTCCGCCACACCCGAGATCAGCCTCATTGGCTGTTCTGCCTTCTGTAAGGCACCCACCCAGCGGTTACGATGGCAACGGCGCTCTTCCATGAAGTGAATCAGGTTATGCAGAATTCCGCGGCCATTGTTGTAGGTCAACAGGTACCAGAAGTCATCCATATCTTTCCGTGACGGCGGGGTCTCCGGGCCAAACAGACGCCGGAAGTTGCGTTCGAAGGTACGACGGGTGAGACCGCGACTGATCAGGCCACCGAGAGGGCTGCCCAGGAGCTTCTGAATTAACAGTGGGCTGTGGACTTCCGGAAACAGGGCGCCGTTGAGAAAGCCGACCCGGGCGATGGAGAAAGGCAGTAACCCTTCCTGATCCCTGGCCAACAGTTCCTGGGCCACGCTGCCGCCATAATCGTGGGCGAACAGACTGACTGTCTTCAATCCCAGACCGGCGATCCAGCCCTCGAACATGTCGGCCTGGTCTTCGATGCTGTAGTCGTAGAGTGCCGGCTTATCGGAAAAGCCAAAGCCCAGCATGTCGAGGGTGAACAAGCTGTGATGCTGCTGCAGCATTGGCCACAGCCGGCTCCAGTCCCAGCTGGCCGTCGGAAAGCCATGCAGCAAAACCACGGGATCGCCCTGGCCCGCCATTCTGCTGAAGATCGCGTGGCCGCCATAGGAAAACCACTTGCCCTCCTGTTGCCACCATTCCAGTGTCGCATTCCCTGCGCCGGGGGCGGCACCCCGAACTCCCGGTATTACCTGTTCCATTGCGGTTTCCTGAAACCAGCCTGAGACTGAAACTCTAAATCAAACCAACCGCCCCTGCCAGATCTGGTCCGACAATTTGCGAACCAGAGCGTTCCGGGGTGGTCTTTTCGCCCTGTGTGGTCGTAAATCTGGAGGGCGCGGGCAAATTCCCTTAAGCTTTCGCCCTGAACTGATTCATTTAACCGGAAGCGACTATGACCAACAAGCTCGACGACCTGGCCAGCCATTTTCAGCAGATCATTGCAGGCCTGGGCGAAAACCCTGATCGCGAGGGACTTCAGGACACCCCCATACGGGCAGCCAAGGCTATGCAGTTCCTGACGCAGGGTTACAAGCAAAGCCTGGATACATTGGTCAATAACGCGGTTTTCGAGTCCGCCATGGACGAAATGGTCGTGGTTCAGGACATTGAGCTGTACAGCATGTGCGAGCACCATATGCTGCCGTTTATCGGGAAGTGCCACATTGCCTACCTGCCACAGGGCAAGGTGCTTGGCCTGTCTAAGTTTGCTCGCATTGTTGATATGTACGCCCGTCGCCTACAGATCCAGGAAAATCTGACCCGCGAGATTGCGGAAGCCGTAGAATCTGTAACCGATGCCAACGGCGTTGCTGTGGTTATCGAAGCCCAACACATGTGCATGATGATGCGTGGTGTGGAGAAGCAAAACTCGAGGATGAAAACATCGGTGATGCTCGGCGCATTTCGCAAGTCACAAGCTACGCGGGCCGAATTCCTCCAACTTCTGAATCAACGGAACTGAGCACATGACAACTAAGCCAGTTGCTGTGGTCACCGGTGCCGGGCGCAGACTTGGTTACCATATAAGCGACGCCCTGATTCAGCGAGGCTTTCAGGTGGTTGCCCTCTATCGCACCCATACCGTCGATATTGAAGATCTTGTCCGACGTGGTGCGACCGCAATCGCAGTTGATCTCAGTGATCCGGTGTCGCTTCAGGCCGCAATCGACGAAGTTGCGCAACAAACTGCCACTATCAGTTTGTTGATAAACAACGCATCAGAGTTTGAACCGGACGCCCCGGACCTAAAGGCGCGGGTCATACAAGCAGCGCGCCTGTTTCAAATCAACTGCACGGCGGCAATACAGTTAATGGATGGGCTCTCGAAACATCTGGAGATGGCTGCCCAGGAACATCAGCGCCCGTCTCTGATCGTGAACATAACGGATATATTCACTGAACGGCCGAACCCACACTACGCAGCGTATTGCGCATCAAAGGCGGCGCTTGCCAATGCCACTCTCAGCTACGCGGCGCTACTGGCGCCGACCGTCAGGGTGAATGCCATCATGCCGGGCCCCATTGGTTTCCTGCCTCGTCATACCGAAAACCAGAGACAACAGGTGATGTCGGAAACCTTACTGGCCTGCGAGGGTGGATTTGACGCCGTGGTTATTCAATTGTTGGCCTTGCTGGACAACGATTTCATCACTGGCGCACAAATTCCGGTAGATGGTGGTCGGCGTCTTGCCCAAGGAATGGCCGCGCACGGTAATCGTAGACAGGAATGACGCATCAAACCTGTCGTTGAATAAGTTCCGATAGTAACGCTCGCCAATCTGCTCCCCGCTAAAAAATCCGTTGTCACTGTGCTCGAGAATATCGATATCAATGGTTCGGTCCTTGCGGCTACTGAGCGGATCAGAGCGATCACGCCCGAGAGTTTCCTCCAGATGGTTAAAGCTGCTTTTAAGATGCTGCGGGGATTGCGGGCTGAATACAATGACCAGTGCATTGAGAAACGACCGCTCGGTATCAATACCCTCGGGAAACGTGGAAATAACTGGCGAAAGCCACAGTGAGCCATAATCGGCCAGCAATCGGTCAATGGCGATTGCCAAATTCGTCTCGGGCCTGATGTTGCTGCCCAACCCACACAGATACCACATGATCAGGTTATCTCAGCAGTTTTCGGATGTATGCACCAACAAGTACGGTCACGAAGAGCACACCGATCATCGACTCTAGCGTTACCAGTATTGACATGATCCCGGTAGCAGGAGGGGTGGGGCTACTCCAGTTGCCATAAAAGCTGCTGATAAAACTCTGGAGGCTCAACATGACCGCCTCACCAGACCCAACGCCCAGTGCCACAAACATGGCTGAAAACATCAAGGATATCATCAACGCTGCCGCCAGAATGTTGCGAAGACGTATCCCCCAGCCAAACATACCACCAAGCAAGTAACGGCGTGAGCGACTTGCCTCTTTATAGTGCCGCATGTGGAAAAATGCATGATCCTCTTCACGCAAATGCCCTGTGGCAGACATCCAGTTTTTGAACTGCGTGTAGGCTTCTGCCAGGTGGCGGCGATCATCCTCGCCCGGATTACTGACATCGGCCCGCGCCAGCAAACCAAAAGGGGGCGGGGTCATGGCACGACGTCGTTGAGTGGGCCCGTAGATCAGCGAGATCGGATCAAACCACGCCTGGTCAGCATGAAAACGTGTCAGGTCCACACTTGGCGTACCCTCCTCTGGCGCTTCCAGCTCCACTATCCAAGCCTGGCCTACCGAGGAGCCGTTCAAACTGCATCGCCCACGCAAATGGCGCCCCGTTATCTTCAGGCGACGCCCAACCAATGTGTCCCGGATGGCAATACCGGCGTCCTCATTCATCACCTGAATCCGATCCATACACAAATCTGCAACCAACTCGCAATTTTGCACCAGAAGTGTGTTTGCCTCTATGCCGGTAAGCCGCAGGTGTTGCAGGTGAGTACGATGAATCTCGATATCACCAGACACCGTGTAACCAGCGATATGCAACCCGCCATTGAAGCTGTTTTTGCTGAGCTGTTCGGCCTGATAGCTTTGACGGCCGATAAAAACCTGCCCCAGAGAGGGCGACGTATTCACAGGCGCATCATCCTGAATCGCCATCAGCTGAACCGGAGCATCAAAGGTGCCGTTGAGTGCCAAGCATCCTGTCAACGTCATCTCGTTAAGCCAGAGCATGTCATCACTGCCACGAGTGCCAAACTCCATAAGCAACGAGCAGGCTTGTAGCCCACGGAAGGAAACCCCTCCCGCACCGCTGAAATCACAACCAAACATCAGTACGCTGCCGTTCAGGTGCCCGGACTTTAAACTGAAATGATTGTCGAATTTGCAGTTCAGGCACCACAGGCTGCCGGCAAACCTGGCACGAATCCAACGAAAGTCTCCCAATACCCGGCAGTTGATCAATACCAGCGATCCAGCCACGTTCATGTCGGATTGTTCAGAGCCATCCAGCACCCTGTTCGCGATGACAACGACGCCATGAAAATCGTCCAGGACGGACAGAAATTCGGCTTCCCCAACAGGCCACGGTTCGTCTGCTGGTGCTTCACGACCATCGCTGCGCACGGTGATGTCAGGAGGGGCGCATTGAGTCAGCACCTCGCGCACCACCAGGGTCTCTCCGTCCCGGCGATCCTTCCCCAGGCGCACCTCGAACCCTTGGCCAACGGCCACTGCTGGAAACCCTTTCTGCTGAAACGGTCGCCAGTGGCTGTAACACAGACGCTGATCGTGTGTCACAAGTACAAGGAAGCGACCGGCATTCAGATCCGAATGGAGTACCTGCGCAAACACCAATTCGTCAGTCAAAGCGCAAATTCCTGTCCCTGCCTCACGAAACCGGCAAACTCGCTTTCCACTTCGAGCCGGTGCTGTTCAAAGTTGTCCTCGTAACTCATCAGATGCATGCGTTGGCGCACCTCAAAGGGATAGGTTTCCCTGAGTTCACGTACCGAGGCATGAACAGGATTCCAGTCCGACAGCGTTGCATCGTGAAGAATGACCTCGGGAGTGAATTTTTCGACCAGATCAGGAATCGGTCGTGTATCGCCACTGAACATCAGGTGGTTGTTGATAAACAGGCCGTACGATGGCTTTTGCGGAGTATGCTGATTCTGGAACAGCTGAAACTGGATGCCCTCAAACTCAAAGCTCATGTCTTCCAGCAAAACCACATCAAAGAAATCGTCCAACTCAGCAGGCCCCTCACCAACCTGCCCCATGACACCCTTCAATGTATGCTCCCACAGCTCCTCATACACTCCAGGCGGCAGATATAGAGTAGGACGAAAACCATGCTGAAAACGGCACTCGTATCCTAATCGCTCCAGACCAAAACAATGGTCGGCATGGGCATGAGTAATAAAAACCGCGTGTACATCGGCCAGACCCAACCCCAGATCTTGAAGCGCAAACTTAATCGTATAGCCCGCGTCAATCAATAATCTCCGACCACCCGCTTCCACCATTGCATTATTGTTCCAATGCTTGAGCGCTTCGGAGTGGCCAACTCCCAGCATTGTCAGCGTTGCCATAATTCGTTCCTTTAAGTAGTTACCGGAAGGGGTAGGGTGACAAAAATCTTGAACAGGGATAGTAATATATGCAAGCTTTTAGATATAAACTCCGAGCTTTGAGTATTATGTTTCCGCAAAACCGCTACCAACGTTGAACGCATTATGCCAGTCAGTACACCAACAACAATTTACTCTATCCTGCGCGATGTTGGCACCATAGCGCTTGTTGGGGCCAGCGATAAACCCAACCGCCCCAGCAATGAGGTGATGGCCTATCTGCAGAGCCGAGGCTACCGGGTGATTCCGGTGAACCCAAGGCTTGCTGGCAGGTCGGTGCTGGGGGAAACCGCGTACGCCAACCTGGCAGACATTCCAGTAGCGGTGGACATGGCGGATCTGTTTCTCGCAACGAGCCATACCGACTCCGTCATCGACTCCTCGATTGAGCTGGGCATTCCCGTTATCTGGATGCAAATCGGCGTTATCAACGAAGCGGGTGCTCAGAGAGCTGAACAGGCCGGTGTAACGGTCGTGATGGACCGGTGCCCCAAGCAGGAAATCCCCCGCCTTGGCGTGCCCACGGTGTCGCGGCCGCCAGGCTAAGCTGTCGCCCACAGACAGGATTCCCGCCATCCTGTTCTGACCGCAACACTTCTGCCATAATCTAGCCAGACAATCAGAAGACTGGCAGAGCCATGTGGTTCCGACGTAAAACCAGCACACCACCTTCACGAAAACCGATTGCCCGTTCGCAGGCAGGTTTGCTTGACCCTGACGCCCAAACCAGAGTTGAGCGCGTCCGTCTGCCCGTCGATCTGCTGACTTACGGCATGCGCATCGTCAAGCTGGACCGACCCTGGATCGAAGTGCCCGTACTGTTCCAGGGTTTCACTCTTGAGAACGACCACCAGGCTCGCATACTCCGTCAGTACTGCGAATGGGCGCTGGTTGAAGGCGACGAGCAAGTGTTGGCTGAGGCCCTGGCAAGGGTCACCAGTCACAAACAGCGCACGGCTACCCCACTTCCGGAAACCCGCTCCCTCGCGGAAGAGATCCCCCGCGCCAACCAGGTATGGGGCAAGACCCAGGCATTCGTGGAACAGATCACCCTTGCCATTGAACGGGGCAATGATCTGAACCTGCAAGACGCCCGCCCGGTTATCCGGGAATGCGTGGAAAGTATCAAAGCCAACGCCAGTGCAATGTTCTGGATGAGCCGCATCAAGTCCCGCGACGCCTATACCGCGGAACACTGTTTGCGGGTGGCCATCTTTACCGTTGCCTTCGCACGCTTTCTGGGACTGCCCGACGAGGACCTGGAAATTGCCGGTATGTGCGGACTGCTTCACGACCTGGGCAAGCTTAAGGTTCCTGACGAAATTCTTAATAAACCTGGCGCTCTGAGCCCGGCTGAATATGCGATCATGCAACAGCACACGACGTTCGGCTATGAGCTGCTGAGCTCTGACCCGAAGCTGGATCCGATTATCGGGGACGTGACCCGTCACCACCATGAGCGTCTGGATGGCCGCGGCTATCCGCAACAACTGGAGGAATGGCAGATCAGCCGCTTTGCCAGGCTGGTCTCCATCGTTGACGCGTTCGATGCCATGACCAGTGACCGCTGCTACCGCGACGGAATTCCGGCATCTGACGCCATCCGCATTCTATACCGCAATCGCGGCCGGCAGTTCGATGCTGACATGGTAGAAGCCTTTATTCGCATGGTGGGCATTTATCCACCTGGAACACTGGTGGAGCTCAACAGCGGGGAAGTGGCCCTTATCGTGACCGTGCACCCGGGTAAAAAACTCAAACCCAGGATTGAGATACTGATGGATGCCAACAAAAAGCCGGTCCCTCCCCGAATCGTTGACCTGGCAAACCCGACAACCGAAGAGCAGCAAGCGATTCACCATCCGTTGCCGGATGGCGCTTTCGGAATTTCACTGAAGGGAAGGATTCAGCAATTGGTAACAGATCATAGCGTTTATCCCTCATAATTAGATGAATACGGCCGATATGTTAGTCACTCACCTCATCAACCGGAGCATTTTGTGGACAAACCTGCATCGGCGCTAACCCTGTTCGTGAGGGGACTGCTGAACCCGGCGTTTCCGGCACTGATTTTCCTGGTGTTCCTGGGAATCGCCCTGGTTCTGCAGTACGGCATCGAAAAACAGGACCACACCCAAATCCAGTCCAATCTTGGCAGCGAGGCCAGTTCCATGGCAAAGCGGCTGGAGCGGGAATTCCGTGTTCACGCAAACTCCATCAGCCGCATGGCGAAACGATTTGAAGCCTTACCGGACACGCCAAAAGAAATCTGGGAGCAAGACGCCCGCCGATACCTGTCAGATTTTGGCGTCTACCAGGCGATCGAGTGGATTGACCGCGATTATGTCATCCGCTGGATGGTACCGATCGAAGGTAACGAAGACGCAATTGGTTTCAATGTGGCCTTCTCCCCGGAGCGGCGTGCTTCGCTTCAGAAAGCACAGATGACCGGTGATCTGGATATATCTGGCGTCATTGATCTGAAGCAGGGCGGCAAGGGCATGGTCATCTATGCGCCCATATCCACCGGTGACGCCAACAACGGCTTTATTGCCGGAGTGTTCCGGATGGAAACCCTGGCTAATTACATGCTTTCCAACCGCGCCCTGACCTCCTTCCACATCGAAATCCGGGAAAAAGGCGACCCCGCCTACGTGCTTAACGATTCAATGGAAACAGACTCCAGGTTCTCCCGCACCCTGGATGTTGACCTGCCAACACTCGATTGGACACTGGCGGTAACCCCCTCCATCTCGTGGGTTGAGGAACAACGCAGCCGCTGGCCATTTGTGACCTTCATCGTCATGCTGTTCATGGGCCTGCTGACCAGCCTTACCACACTCCTGGTACAGCTGACTCTCAAGCGCAACCATGCACTGCTGAGAACCCGCCGGGAGCTGGATGCGGAAATCAGCCAACGTCAGGCGGTGCAAAAAGATCTCGCTCGCCTGGAAACCACCGACGCCCTGACCGGCCTCGCCAATCGCCGTTTTTTCATGGAAGACCTGGCGCACACCCTAAGCATCGCTGACCGTCAGATGCGCCAGGCAGCGCTGGTGATGATCGACCTGGACCGGTTCCAAACGCTCAACGATTCTCTCGGCCATCAATTCGGCGACGAACTGCTCATCAAAGTCGCTGAACGCCTGAATGCCCTGAGCGACGAGAAAGTGATGGTGGCCTATTCCGGCGGCGATGAGTTCATGGTGTGCCAGCAGCATGTTGAAAACATTGATGATGTAATCAATCTGCTGGGCCAGATCAAGCAATGCTTCGAAGAGCCGTTTGCCGTGCAGGGTGAGGAACACAGCATTACCGCAACCATGGGCGTGGCTGTCTATCCCCAGAGTGGCCTGGATGCCGATACCTTACTGCGCAATGCCGATGTGGCTCTCTACCGGGCCAAGGAACAGGGCCGCAACACCTATCAGTTTTACACCGAGGGCATGCAGGACCGGGAGGTCATGCGCCTGGAACTGGACAAGGATCTTAACCACGCGCTGGCCAACGACGAGTTCGTGCTCTATTTCCAACCGCAACTGGATCTCAACGACTCGTCCATCAACAGCGTGGAGGCTTTGATACGCTGGCAGCATCCTCGCCGAGGCCTGTTGCCACCAGTGGACTTCATTCCCCTGGCGGAGGAAAGCGGCCGCATTACCGACATTGGTCGCTGGGTGGTCATGGCCGCCTGTCGGCAACTGGCGAAATGGCAGAAAGGCCCCTACTCCCATCTGCGCATCGCGGTGAATCTCTCTGGGCGCGAACTGGATGACGAAAGCATTGTCGACCATATCCAGGAAGCGCTGGAAAGCAATGGCGTTCCCGCGAGCCGGCTGGAGGTGGAGCTGACCGAAGAGATCTTCATCCAGAATATCGAGCACAACCTGAACCAGCTGACCAAGCTACACAAGCTGGGCGTGCACCTGGCCATTGATGACTTCGGCGTGGGTTACTCTTCGCTGGGTTACCTGCGGGATTTCCCAGTGGACCTGCTGAAGATCGACCGCTCCTTCATTACCGACGTTACCGAGCGCCACGACGACGCAGTGATTACCCGCGCGGTGATTAACCTGGCCCATAACCTAGGCATCCAGGTGGTGGCGGAGGGCGTGGAAACCCATGAGCAGCTGACTTTCCTCAAGAATCACCGCTGCGATCTGATTCAGGGTTACCTGATCAGCCGCCCGATTCCGGCAGGCGAACTGGAGCGAGCGCTGAGCGCTGGTTTGCTGGAAATCGACACGCCGGTTGGTAGCTGATTGAAATGAGTGCCGCAATTCACCACTATTGCCGTATTCATTTTCAAGGTGTGGCCTCATGAGTTCAAAGTATCTGACGGCGGAACAGGATGTCCGTCTGCGACGGTGGGAAGCCTGGAACAAGCGTTACTTTATTTTCGCGTTCTTCTCGCTGGTCATTGTTCTGGTCTTCAGTAGCCAGCTCGGGCTGTCCAGTGGCGACAGCTGGGGGCCGCTGGGACTTCTGATTGCCGCTTTAGTTACCCCCATTATCATTCTGCAACTGCGTCTTGCATGTCCCGCCTGTGGGCAGAAGATTGGCTGGCAGGCCAAGCTGATGGCCCCGGACCAGTGCAAAGCCTGTGGCACTTTCCTGCGCGCTAAAAACTCTTCCTGAAAAACCTTTGACCTGTGAGTAGCTCATAGGTTTTAGTCTATTCCTAATGCAATGCCTGGTGGTACCCGACATTGGGTGCCTGTTCGTGATTGAAAGGTATCTGTTTCCAAAACACGCTCCTGCGGCACATCCATGTGACGCTTGGGCTCCGCACAGTTTTGGAAACAGATACCTTCCACTCACTTGTTCGACGTTCGGGATGGCCGGCAACGTTATGAAAGTCAAAGAGATCGCTATTGGCGCCGGGGTTAACCCGGACACCGTTCGGTTTTATACCCGTGAGGGGTTGCTGAAGCCCACGCGGAACCCGGACAACAACTACCAGCAATACGATTCCGAAGACCTGCGGCGGTTACGATTTGCCCGCAAAGCCCGGCAGCTCGGGTTCTCACTGCCGGAAATACGACAGATTCTGGAGCAGGCAGATGATCATCATTCGCCCTGCCCCATGGTGCGGGACGTGTTCCAGCAGCGGCTGGTGGAAGTGGAGCGTGAGATTGCCGAGTTACAGCAACTGCGTAGTCGTATGACCGCCGCGCTGTCCGCCTGGCAGGATATGCCGGACGGCACACCGGACGGACACACGATTTGCAGGCTGATTGAACATTGGGATGAATCCCTGCCGGACGACGGTTGGAAGGAGTAAGGCTCGATGAATGAGAAAACCGATTTGAACGACGGCCAGATTCAACTGGCCGTTACCGGCGCCAACTGTGCCTCCTGCGTGAATACGATTGAGAGCGCCCTGAAGTCGGTGGACGGCATCACCGGCGCTCACATGAACCTGGCTGACCGAACTGCCACAGCAACCGGGCATGCGGACCCTCAGGCTCTGATCAGGGCGGTGGAAAGCTCCGGCTATGGAGCCAGCCAAATCGAAGACCCTGACGCGGCGGACGACCGCAAGCAGGAGGAGGATCGTAAGCAGTACAAGACCCTGCTGGTGAAGATGGCTGTCAGTCTGGGACTCGGTCTCGGCCTGATGATCTGGGGCATGGGTTTCGGCACCATGATGGTGACCAGCGAGAACCAACTGATCTGGCTGACCCTTGGCGTGGTCACCCTGGGCGTCATGACCGTCACCGGTGGTCACTTTTTCTCCGGCGCGTGGAAAGCGTTCCGGCACCACAATGCCAACATGGATACGCTGATCGCCTTGGGGACCGGCACTGCCTGGGTCTATTCCATGACGGTAGCCAGCATCCCGGATGCACTGCCGGAAATGGCACGGCACGTGTATTTTGAGGCGTCAGCGATGATTATCGGCCTGATCAATCTGGGGCAGGCACTGGAGCTTCGCGCCAAGGGCAAGACCTCGGAAGCCGTGCGTCGGCTGTTGGACCTGCGAGCAAAAACCGCCCGCGTAATCCGTGATGGCGAGGAGCAAGATCTGCCGGTGGAACAGGTTCGGGCGGGTGATCATATCCGCGTTCGTCCGGGTGAAAAACTCCCGGTGGACGGGGAGATTACCGAAGGCAGCACCCGCGTTGATGAAAGCATGCTCACCGGCGAGCCCATGCCTGTCAGCAAGGGCGAGGGCGACGAAGTGTCCGCCGGCACCATCAACACCCATGGCTCCATTATCTACAAGGCCACCCGCGTGGGCAGCGAAACTGCCCTCGCACAAATCATCCGTCTGGTGAAAAAGGCCCAGGGCTCCAAGCCCGCTATCGGCCGCCTGGCAGACAGGATTTCCTCGATTTTCGTACCCAGCGTGATGCTGATTGCCGTGGTATCGGCACTGGTCTGGTACAACGTCGGGCCGGAACCGGCCGTGGTTCACATGATGGTGGCCGCGACAACAGTTCTGATCATCGCCTGCCCCTGTGCCCTTGGGCTTGCCACGCCTATGTCAGTGATGGTGGGCGTCGGCAAGGCGGCCGAATACGGCGCACTGATTCGCCAGGGGGACGCCCTGCAGACGGCCGGCAAGCTGGATCTGGTGATCCTGGACAAGACTGGCACCATTACCGAGGGTCACCCGGCCGTCACCCGTTTCCATGCCACCGACGGCGATACCGGCAGGTTGCTGGCCCTGGCCGCCGGTCTGGAACAACACTCGGAGCACCCGTTGGCCGAAGCCATTATGGCGAAGGCGAAGGACCAAGGGGCAACGCCGGACAATGTCACCCGCTTCGAAGCCCTCAACGGCAAAGGCGTGCAGGGCGAGCTGGATGGACAAACCGCGCGCCTGGGCAACCGCCGCTGGCTGGAGAGCGAGAACATTGATCTGGCCGAACTGCAGGAGGAGGCCAATGCCATCACCGCCGAGGCCGGAACCCCACTGTTCCTGGCCCTGGGCAATCAGGCGCTGGGAGTGGTCGGCGTCGCCGATGCGGTGAAACAGGATTCGGAAGCCGCCATACGGCGACTGCACGACGCCGGCATCCGGGTGATGATGGTGACTGGCGACGTCGACGGCACCGCCAGGGCCATTGCCGAGAAAACCGGGATCGACGATTACCGCGCTGAAGTTCTGCCGGAAGACAAGGCCACCATCGTCAGCGAGATGCGGGGCAAAGGTTATACCGTGGCAATGGTAGGCGACGGCATCAACGATGCGCCTGCCCTTGCAGCGGCGGACGTTGGCTTTGCCATTGGCACCGGCACCGATGTCGCCATTGAAAGCGCCGGTATTACGCTGATGCGGGGCTCTCTCCACGGCGTTGCCGACGCCATTGAGATATCCCGGGCCACGGTACGCAACATCCATCAGAACCTGTTCGGCGCCTTTGCCTACAACTCGTTGGGCATACCCGTCGCGGCCGGACTGCTTTACCCAGTGTGGGGGATTCTGATGAGCCCGATACTGGCCGGCGCCGCGATGTCGCTGTCGTCGGTCACGGTCGTTACCAACGCCAACCGGCTGCGACTGTTCAAAACCACCAGTAACGCAGGCAAGGAGGGGAACCAATGAACGCACTTCTGGTCAATGCCGGAGGACTGATCCTGATGGCCGCCATCGTCTGGTGGTTCTGGTTGTCACCCTCTGGCGGCGGAGAACCAAACCACGATCACAGCCATCATCATTGAGGTAACATCATGAAAAAACAACTGTTGGCCCTTGGCCTCGTCGCAACCGTCGGCTTGAGCGGTCAGTTACAGGCCGAAGACGGGCTGAAAGACATCCATGTCTACAAGTCACCGACCTGCGGTTGCTGCACGGATTGGGTGGACCACCTGAAGGAAAATGGTTTCAAGGTGGAAGTCACTGAAACCAATAACCTGAATCCGATAAAGATCGACGCCGGCCTGACACCGTCACTCGCCAGCTGCCACACTGCGTTCGTCGGCGATTATGTGATTGAGGGCCATGTGCCTGCCAATGACATTCACCGGTTGATCGCCGAAGCCCCGAAAGCAAAGGGCCTGTCGGTGCCTGGCATGCCAGCTGGCTCCCCCGGCATGGAAGTGGGGGATCGCAAGGACCGCTATCAGGTGTTGATGTTCAACGACAGCGGCCAGACCAAAGTCTTCGCAGAACACAACTAGTTTTCCTACACACTTTGCCATGCCTGCTCTATCATAGCTTCCTGATAGATCCAGACTGTGCATAAGGAAAGCTTTTTGAGCCTGAAAACCCGACTACTCGGCCTGGCAGCGGCTCTGATGATCATCGTCTCAGTCGCCTCCTGGCTTGCGTATCGTGAGCTTTCCGAGGACATCATTGAGCGCTGGGGGCAGCAGGTTGCTGAAATTCAGGTGCGCTACGACAGCGCCCGCCTGCTGCAATCCCTGGAACGGGAAATCGGGCTTGCCCGCCAGATGGCCGACTCTTCCACGCTGGTCAACTGGGCTACCTCACCGGAAGACAAGGCGTTACAGCGCGACGCCATCCGCGAAATGGAAAGCTTCCGAAGCAATTTCCGCGACAACAGTTATTTCGTCGCCCTCCGTGATTCCCGCCGCTATTACTACAATAATACCAACAACGAATTTGCGAATGATCAGTTCCGCTACATCCTGGACCCCGACAAACCCGAAGATGCCTGGTTCTTCCAACTGATTGAGGAAGGCCGCAATTTTCATCTGAACGTAAACCCTGATACCGAACTCGGTGTGACCAAACTCTGGATCGACGTGCTGATGCGGGATGAGGAAGATCGCATCGTCGGCATGGTCGGTACCGGCCTGGACCTGGACGCGTTCCTGCAGGATATCGTGGATATTGACCAGGAGGGTATCACCACCCTGTTCGTGGACTACAACGGCGCGATACAGCTCTACCGCGACCGCAACTACATCGACTTTGCCAGCATCATCAAACCCGAAGGCCAGAAAAGCACCGTCGACCTGCTGTTTGATAACCCGGAAGACAAGCAGAAGGTGCTCGGCATGCTGCAGCTCCTGAAAAACCGGGGCGGTGCCACCGGTGCCGTGGAGAGCAGCTTTGTGACCGTGGACGGCCGAAAACACCTGGCTGGCGTGGCCTTCCTGCCAGCCATTGGCTGGTTCGAAATCACCTTGCTGGATCTTGAAGCGCTCCTGCCCCGAAGCTACCTATGGCCTTTGGTTGCCGTATTCCTGACCAGTTTGCTGGTCACCCTGATTCTGTTCCATCTGATTATCCGTTCGCGCATCCTCAAACCCCTCGTCAGCCTTGAGAGTGCGGTTGAGAAGGTTCGAGGTGGCAGCTTTGCGCTTCCGCACCTGGAAAAACCGGACAACGAGATCGGCCGGCTTGCCAGTCATTTCGAGACAATGACCGACACCCTCGAGCATTCAACCCGCGAACTGGAACGGAAGGTTGCGCAACGTACTGACGAGCTGAACAGGCTGGCGCGTGTTGACGCCCTTACCGGGCTGAAGAACCGCCGTGGTCTGGACGAAGCCCTGGATGAAGAAATACAGCGGGCAAAACGACAGAACACGGGCTTTGGTCTGATCTGGCTGGACATTGACCACTTCAAGGCCATCAACGACGAGCTTGGCCATCAGGCCGGTGACGACATTCTCTGCCGCGTGGCACTGTGGCTCAAGGCCGGCGTGCGGCCCTACGACCACCCCGGCCGCTGGGGCGGCGACGAATTCGTGGTGGTGCTCTCGCCCTGCGATGAAGATACGCTGTGCCAGATTGCCGCGCGGATACGCGAAACCATCGAAAGGGACAGCATTCGCACCGGCACGCCGGTGACCGTTAGCGTGGGCGGGTACCTCTGCCAGCCCGGTGACGACGTTGACACCATTCTGCGACAGGCCGATCAGGCGCTTTACCGTGTGAAACAGCAGGGGCGGAATAAAGTGCTTATCACGGATGGATCAGGCCAGGAAATTAACCCCGCGTAACATGGTCTGACTCATACCGCCATAACCGGTATACTCCGCAGCGACACTCAAATTTTATCCAGCCAGGTTCTGTTCATGCTCAATGCCGACGCCCTCAGCCAGTTGCGCCAGCTGAAAACCAATATCGAGGAAAACAAGGTTGTCTTTCCGGGTACCGTCAAAGCCACCAATGGGCGTTTCGGCTTTGTTGCGCTGGATGAGGGGCGAGACGTCTTCCTGCCACCGGAAGAAATGCAGAAAGTGCTGCCCGGTGACCGCGTCAAGATCACCGAGGAAGAGGGTGACAAAGGCAAGACCCAGGGCATGATCGACGAGCTGCTGGACACCAGTCTGGACACGTTCGTTGGTCGCTATCTGGTGAAAGGTAAAGGCCACTTCGTGGTGCCGGAAACCCCCGGCATCAACCGCTGGATCTTCATACCGCCGAAAGAACGCCAGGGTGCCGAGCCCGACGATTACATCTACTGCCAGATTCACAAACATCCGATCAAGGATGGCAAAGGCCAGGCAAAGATCCTGAAGGTCCTCGGCAAAGCCGGTGATACCGGCATCGAACGCGCACTCACCGTTGCCACCTTCCACCTGCCAGACACCTGGCCTGACGCCGTGCAGAAACAGGCCAGTGCGCTGGATGAATCAGCCGTTGACGCAAAAAGCGAAGGCCGGGACGATCGCACCGACCAGCCCTATGTGACCATCGACAGCCCCGGCACCCAGGACATGGACGATGCCCTGCTGGCAGAGCCCAACGCCACTGGCTGGAAACTGTCCATTGCCATTGCTGACCCGACGGCTGTTATCGAGCCGGGCAGCCCTGCCGAGCAGGAGGCCTTTCGCCGCGCCACCGCCATCTATTTTCCCGGCGAACCACTGCCCATGCTGCCGGATACCCTCAGTACCCGCCTGTGTTCGTTAATGCCGGACACCAAGCGCCTGGCACTGGTCTGCGACCTTCAGGTGAACAACGATGGCAGCCTCGGCGACTATCAATTTCATCAGGCAGTGATTCGCTCCCACGGCAAACTCAGTTATGAACTGGTCTCCAACCTGATCGAAGGCCGGGAAGACGACGATATCAAGGCGCTTCCGGATACCGTTTCCAACAGCCTCGACCAGCTCCACCAGATCGCCACCGCTCTGCGCAAATGGCGAAACGAGCACGCACTGGTGAACGGTGACCGCCCCGAATTCCGGCTGCGCCTGGACGAGAATCGCCGGATACGGCTGATCGAGCCCTCGGTTCAGAACGAGGCCCATCGCCTGGTGGAAGAATGCATGATCGCCGCCAACCGCTGCGCGGCCGACTTCCTGGGGCAACGTGACAAGGGGCTGTTTATCCAGCATCCCGGTTTGCGGGACGACCGCACCGACAACGTCCGCGCCTTGCTGGAAGGCTATGCCCCACAGCTCGCCGATATCGACGCCACCAGCGCCGCAGGCTTCCGCGACCTGATGAAGCAGACCGACGGGCTGGACGCAGAGGTTCCTATCAAAGCCATTATTTCCCGCCAGCTTGCCCGCGCCGAGCTGTCGTTCACGCCCGCCCCCCACCAGGGCATGGGGCTGGCCGCCTACACCACGTTCACGTCGCCACTTCGCAAGTTCAGCGACTTCCACGTGCATCGGCTGATCAAGTCGATCCTGTGGCAGGAATCGCTGAACGAGCTCAACGATGACCAACTGGCCGAACTGCAACAGACCCAGATCCGCGCCCGCCAAGCAGCCAACAGCCTTGAAAACTGGCTCAAGAGCGATTTTGCGAAAACCCTTGGCGAGGACTCGATGACTGGCGTGATCAGCCGCACAACACCTGCTGGGTTCTTTGTACGGCTGGACGCCAACGGCCTGGAAGGGTTCGTGAGCTGCAAGACACTTGAAGGTAAGTTCAGCTTCGATCCCGTTACGTTGCGCTTGGTTCACAACAAGAACGGCCGTACGTTCCAGTTGGAACAACCCGTGACTGTGACCTTCTCCGGCGTCGACGACGAAAGAAAGCAGATCCAGTTCAATCTGGTGGATGCGCCGACTGAAGGCCGCGAGCCCGCGAACACCGACGAGGCTTGAAAATCCGGCTCCGGAGCGCCATCTTAGTGAATAAGCGGGCACTTATTCGTTACGGAGGTGAATCCGGATGCCTATCAGCCCAACCGAGTTCCTGAAGAAGTACGGCTTCGAAGAGGAAGAAGAGGAGCGCGACCACAGCCTGCGCCACAATGCGATGGAACACGCAAAGCACTTGAAGCGCCCTCATGCTGGCACACCCCATGACTGGGAAGAGTGGGAGCGCTACAAGAAAGAGCACCCGGACGAGATCGAGGATGACGAGGACAATTCTTAGCCCTGCTCAAGCATCCTCGACAGACGCTCGTCCTTCGCCCGCCACTGTTCTGCCAGCCAGTTTTTCACGTTTTTGCGATGCTCGGCATCCGTCGCGTAATCCCGGCCCTTCAGGTGCGCCGGGATGGTAACTGTGTCGATCTCCATGCCGACTTTACTCACCCTTCCACACATGAAATCCCAGAACGTTGGAGCGCCCCCTGGATAGGCAATCGTGACATCCACCAGTGTTTCGATGGAGTCGCCCATGGCATCCAGCACAAAGGCCACGCCACCGGCCTTGGGCGTCAGCAGGTGGGTGTATTTTGATTTCTGCTTGTCATGCTTGGCCTGGGTAAAGCGCGTGCCTTCAACGAAATTCATCACGCTCACCGGGGTGTAGCGGAACTTCTCACAGGCCGTACGGGTCGCTTTAAGATCTTCACCGCGCTTTTCAGGATGTTTGATCAGGTACTCACGGGTGTAGCGTTTCATGAACGGGAAATCCAGTCCCCACCAAGCCAACCCTATGACCGGCACCCAGATCAGTTGTTGCTTGAGGAAGAACTTCAGAAACGGTGCACGGTGGTTGAACACCCGCTGCATGGCGAAGATGTCGACCCAACTTTGATGGTTGCTCAACACCAGGTACCAGCTTTCCCGCTTGAGCTTTTCGTCGCCGTGGACGGTCCATTCCGTGCCTTGGGTGAGTTTCATCCAGCCGGTGTTGCAGGCAACCCAGGCTTCGGCGATCCAGATAATGACTTTGGTGCACAGCACCCGGAAACCGGTGTGGGGAATAATCAGCTTCAATATCGCCGGGATGTAGAGAAGCAGGCACCAGAACAGGGTATTCAGCCCCAGGAGGATGGAACTGATGACGCCGATAACGGGAGCTGGCAGGAAGCTGAGCATGGTGGTCCTGTTGTTGGTTTTTTAAGATGGCTGAATGATACCAATGGTTGGCAGGTTTGGGCAGTGGCCTGAAGTGACCGGTTTGCCATTAGTGGTGGACGTTCTTGCCATAGTTCCGATCTGTATAGGTAGTCTAGTCTTATTCCGAACCTGTTCTCGACATAAACCTTATGGAAACCTCTATGCCCGACCCGCTCAGCTACGCTTTCAACAAAGCCTCGGGAATAACCCGCCAGACGGCACTATACGCCGGTAACGCCTTCGACCGCGTATTCCGGGCCGCCAGCCTGGTGCAGGCAGGGCAGACACCGTTCGAGACCTTGTACACCGATGGGCTGGTGAGCCTGCGATACTACCCACCGCTGGCCGAGGATTTTATCGAGTTGGACGGCGAGATGATTGATGTGGAGCGCACGCCCCACAAGACGCCCATCGTGATCGTGCCGCCACTGGCGGTGAACATGCTGATCTACGACCTGTTTCCCCAACGCAGTCTGGTGCGGTTCCTGCGGGCCAAGGGGTTTGAGGTGTACCTGATCGACTGGGGCGTACCCACGCGCCAGCACAGTCACTACAACCTGCACACCTACGTGGCGGAGTTGCTGCCGGCATACCTGAACCGGGTGCGGGAGCACAGCGGTGAGCAGAAGCTGTCGCTGCACGGCTGGAGCCTGGGCGGCATGTTCACGCTGTTCTATTCTGCCCTCAGCCGCGACCAGCACATCCGCAACGCCATCGTGCTGGGTTCGCCCATCGACAGCCACGCGTCAGGCCTGATGGGTTTGATGTACCAGCGGGTGTCCGACGTCGCCGATTTCGTCCGTAAGCGCACCGGCTTCCGCCTGCATGACGTGAAACCTCATTGGTTCCACTCTCCGGGCTGGGCCAACACCATCGGCTTCAAACTCACCAACCCCATCGGCAGCGTGATGGGCTACTGGGAACTCATCGTCCGCCTGGGCGACCGCGACTTCGTCGCCAGCCACGCCACCACCTCCGCCTTCCTCGACCGCATGGTCGCCTACCCCGGCGGCATCGTGCAGGATGCCGTGGTACGCCTGTGGATCGACAACGAACTCTCCAAAGGCCAGATCCAGATCGGCGAAGACGTCGCCCGGCTGGAGAATGTAAACGCCAACTTACTTGCCATCGCCGGCGATACCGACACCCTGGCAACCCCCGGCGCGGTGAAACGCATCGAAGACCATGTCAGCTCGAAGGACGTTACCTTCCGGGTTACCCCCGGGGGCCACATGGGCATTCTGGCCGGGAGCAAGGCGCCGAAGGAAAGTTGGCTGGAGATGGCGGAGTGGTTGGCTGAAAGATCGGACTGAATCACACAGAACGCGCGACTGGGAGACCGCCGGCACATAAGTCGGAAGCGCGTCTCGTAGCGTCCCTTCCAAAACTGTGCGGAGCCATGGATGGCGGAGCCCAAGCCGAACAGGACGTCTTGAGGCGTGTTTTGGAAGGGACGCTACGAGACGCGCCACCCCGGAAGTTAAAGGTTATCCAATGTAGCAGGTAGCTCAGAAAGACTCCGAACCACCGCATTAGGCTCAACCCCCCAATCTTCAAACACCTTCCCGGCATCCCTCTGCACCCAGATGGTCGTCAACCCCGCCGCCCGGGCACCAATCACATCCCACGCGTTGCTGGACACCAGGCACAGAGGCTTATCCATCGCCCCGGTTGCCCGTCGTGCATAGGCATACACCGCCGGGTCCGGCTTGAAGCTCTTGATGTCATCCACCGACACCAACCCCTCAAACTGATCCAGCAAATGGTTATGCCCCAGCACCTTCTCCAACGCCGGATAGGTGCCATTGGAAAAGGCAAACATCCGATACACGCCCTGCAGGGATTCCAGTGCCGGCAACGAGTCGTCAAACGCAGGCAGGGACAGATAGGCCCCCATCAACTCATCTTCCCGCTCTCCACTTAAGCTCAACCCATGGCTGGCCATCGCATACCTTAGCGCCTGCCGGGTACAGGCCCCGAAATCCTCGTACATGCGCATCAGCCCCTTGCGAAAGGAAAACTCCAACTGTTTTTCCCGCCACTGGGCACTCACGGACTCCGCCGCCTGGCCTGCGTCTGGCGCCAACAGGTCTGCCATTCCCATGGGGTCCACCAGGGTTCCGTATACATCGAAGGCCAGGATCGGTTTCATCGGGTGCTCCTAAATTTGTTCAACCAGTGTCACGACATCGTAAACCAGTCGGCATCGTTTTTTGAATGCTTACTCAAACCACCAACAACAAAGTACTCCGGAATGGGCAACCTCCCACGCCTCGGGTACACTGCTACTCATGAACCCTGTTGATACATTTAACCTCGACATTCGCTCCCTCAGCACCTTCATTGCAGTGCTGGATGAGGGCAGCGTTTCTCGAGCTGCTGTACGACTGGGCGTGAGTCAATCGGCTGTCAGCCACACCCTGGACCGATTACGCCAGGCCCTGGGCGACGCCCTGTTCGTCAAATCCGGCCGAGGCATTGTCCCCACCCGGTATGCTCTCCAGGCCGGCCCACACATTCGCCAGATACTGGACGACCTGCACTCCCTGTCTTCCGGGCCGCCGTTTGCCCCGGCCACGGCCGAGTTCACCTTCACCATCGCCGCCAACGACTATCAGCGCGACCTGCTGTTACCCGGACTGTTGTCCGTGATCCGACAAGAAGCGCCTGGCATCCGCTTGCAGGTTGTCCCCTCGGGCATTCCGACCGCCGACATGTTGCGTAAAGACTTGTGTGACTTGATTATTTCCCCTCACGCACCGGAAGCTACCGACATCATGCAGCGGGGCCTGATGGCGGATCAGATGGTGGTTTTCTACGATCCCGCCATCCGCCAGGCCCCGGAGTCCCTGGCGGATTACCTGAAGGCGGACCACATCGCCATCCTGTTTGGCACGGGTGAAAAAACAGCTTTCGAAGGTTCGTTAGCCGCCCAGGGATTGACCCGGAGAACCGCCGTAACCGTGTCCAATTTTTCCGGCCTGCCAGCCTTCCTGCAAGGCACTGACATGCTCGCAACAGCACCCAAGCGCATGAGTGAGGACTTACTGCAGCAGTTTGCATGGACGCCCCTACCGTTCGACTACAAGCCATTCACATTGCTGATGCTGTGGCACAAACGCAACCAGAACGACCCCGCTCACCGCTGGATTCGAAACCACGTCAACGGCGTAGCAGCGACCATCAATGGCCTCAATACCTAATTCATCTGATTTGTTCATACATTGTATGAAATAGCTGGCCGTTATCCCAGGACAGGACGAGCGTAGACTCCCCATATCAGATTGAGCGCTGGGTGAGAGCCGGCCTTCTGAAACCGTGCGGAGCCATGGATGGCGGAGCCGAGCGTACAGGGATGTATTTACAGCGTGTTTCAGAAGGCCGGCTCTCACCCAGTGCCGTACTCCAAAGATTCCGGGATCAGTGATGCTCGCACTCACCAGTGTATGGACAACGATACTATTGGCAGCCGCTGTCGCCCTCGGGCCGCTGGCGATTGATATGTACCTGCCTGCCTTGCCCGCTATGGGAGAGGCGCTCTCGGCCAATACAGGTCAAGTACAGCTTACGCTGAGTATCTACATGGTCGGGTTCGCCCTGGCCCAGTTGGTCTGCGGCCCGCTGGCGGACCGGTTCGGGCGTAAGCCCATCATGATTGGCGGATTCCTGCTGTTTGCGATCGCCAGCGTTGTTTGTGCTCTTGCGACCAATATTGAAACACTGATCCTGTGCCGCTTCCTGCAAGCGCTTGGCGGCTCGGCCGGTCCAGTGCTGGGCCGGGCAGCCGTACGGGATATCTATTCCCCACGGGACGCCGCAAAAATCATGGCTATTCTGGCCAGCATCATGGCCCTGGCACCCGCTGTTGCACCAACTCTCGGCGGTTTTATGGTGGTCAGCCTGGGCTGGTCGTCAATTTTTCTGGCACTGGGTGGCTACGCGCTCATCATGGCTGTGGTGGTTGCAGTGGGTATTCCCGAGCCGATGCGCCCGGAAAACCGGCAATCCCTTCGCGTTAGCAGCCTATGGAAGAACTACCGGGCAATTGCCTCGGACATCAGCTTCCTGGGCTACACCCTGACCAACTCCCTGACCTTCGCCGGCCTGTTTGCGTTCCTGTCAGGCTCGTCGTTCGTGCTGATTGATTTCCTGGGCGTGGAACCCCAGCACTTCGGTCTGTTCTTCGCCTGTATCGTGGCCGGTTATATTGGCGGCAACCTCACGGCCATCCGCCTGGGCCGCTCGTTTACGCCAGATCAGATACTGGTGCGAGGCCTGACGATATCGGTTATCGGTGGCGGCTTAATGGCCGCACTGGCAGCCTCGCAGGTTTACAACGTATGGGCAGTGGTGCTACCACAAGCCTTGTTTATGGTCGGTGTGGGCATGGTCCTGCCCCAGACCATGGCCGGGGCCCTGGCTAATTTTCCCCAAATGGCCGGTTCGGCCTCCGCACTGTTCGGCTTCACCCAGATGGTGGTTGCAGCCATTGTGGGTGCTCTCGTGGGCCACTTCCACGACGGCACGTCACTGGTGATGGCAGGCATCATCGCTGCCTGCGCCATTGCGGCCCTCGGCAGCTACCTGCTAATGGTCCAGCGCCATCCGGCTCCCGGATTTGAGCCCGCCTGAAACCAACTTAACTCGACTCCCGGATGAAAAAACATCCAAAATGGGCTACACAGAGTAAGCTGTTAAATACAAATCCATTAGACCAGTATCAGGGAGTTCCAAATGAGCAACGTCACACTCGGCGGCAATCCAATCACCGTGAGCGGCACCCTTCCGCAAACCGGCGACACCGCCCCCAACTTCACCCTAACCACTCAGGGCCTGGAAGACGTCACCCTCGACAACTGGGCTGGTAAGCGCAAAGTTCTGAATATTGTCCCCAGCGTAGACACCCCGACCTGCGCCACCTCCACCCGTAAGTTCAATGAAAAAGCCAGCAGCCTGGACAACACGGTGGTGCTGGTCATTTCTGCCGACCTGCCCTTCGCCGCCGGTCGATTCTGTGGTGCCGAAGGCCTGGAAAATGTCACTACCCTTTCCAGCTTCCGAAACTACAGCTTCCAGGAAGATTACGGTGTTGCCATCCAGGACGGCCCACTTGCTGGCCTGACCTCCCGCGCGGTGGTGGTTCTGGACGAGAACAACAGGGTTCTGCACAGTGAGCTGGTTGGTGAGATCAAGGAAGAACCGAATTACGAAGCCGCTCTTTCGGCGCTTTGATTCCCAGCACTCCGACTTACTGAAAGCGACTCCGTAATCGATGTGCGAAGGCCGGGGCGCCTTCCCCAGACCGTGCATTGCAAGGGATGGCAATGCCGAGCCCCCATGGATGGGTTCACGGCGTGTCTGGGGAAGGCGCCCCGGCCTTTGCACCCACTCACAAACCGATAACTGCTAGAATCGCCCACCAAGCAAAACACCTGGAACAGAAGCCACCAACGTGACGAACGCCACCCCACAAGCCAGCCTGCCGCGCCAGTTGTTCACCATGACCTGGCCCATGCTCTTCGGCGTACTGTCACTGATGACCTTCCAACTCGTCGACAGTGCCTTCATTGGCCAACTCGGCCGCGACCCACTGGCCGCACTGGGCTTCACACTGCCCATGCAGCAGCTCATCATCGGCCTGCAGGTGGGCCTTGGCATCGCCACCACCGCCATCATCTCCAGAACGCTAGGCGCCGGCGACCAACTCCGCGCTGAACGCCTGGGCGGCCTCGTCGTCACCGTGGGCGCCACTCTGGTGATAATCCTGTGTATCGCCCTATGGCTGCTGCAGACCCAAATCATGGCTGGCCTGGGTGCCGAACAGAGCCTGCTGCCGCTGATCCGCAGTTACTGGATACCCTGGCTGCTCTCCGCCTGGACCGGCGCCATGCTCTACTTTGGTTACAGCGTGTGCCGCTCCCATGGCGATACCAAACTCCCTGGCTATATGATGGTCGCCACCAGCGTGGCAAACATCGCCCTGGACCCGTTGTACATCTTCGTTTTCGGGTGGGGCCTGCAAGGCGCTGCCCTGGCAACCGTGACCGCCTTCGGTATCGGTTGCCTGTTTATCTACCCCAAACTGCTGCGCTCTGGCTGGATACGCTTCGACCTTTCCCAGCTGGCCCTCGGCAAGGCACTGAAACAACTGAATGGCATCATGGCGCCGGCCATGGTCAGCCAGCTGATGCCGCCAGCCTCGGCCATGTTCGCGACCGCCATGGTGGCTGGCTTTGGCTCCGCCGCCGTCGCGGCCTGGGGCCTGGGCACTCGCCTCGAGTTCTTCTCCATTGTAGTGGTGCTGGCACTGACCATGTCGATGCCGCCCATGATTGGCCGCATGCTTGGGGCCGGTGAGCTTGCGCGGATTCGCGTTCTCGTGCGATTGGCGGTTCGTTTTGTGGTGGTGTGGCAACTGGCCATTGGGTTGATCTGGCTTTTAGCGTCAGGAGTGGTCTCAGAGCTGTTTACCAGCGATCGCGCCGTCAGCGATGTGTTGGGTAGTTATCTGGTTCGGGTGCCGCTGAGCTATACCGGCCTGGGCATCTGCATGCTGATGGTGTCGGTGTGCAATGCGCTGGGGCTTGCCATGCGGGCGCTGCTGGTGTCGGTCCTGCGGTTATTCCTCTGCTTTCTGCCACTGCTTTGGCTCGGCTCACAGCTCGGCGGTATCAACGGCCTGATGAGCGGTGCGCTGGTTGGCAATCTGATGGCAGGTGTCATGGCCTACCTGTTCTACCGGCAAGGCATCCGAAAGCTGGCACTCCAGGACTAAATACTAATCGCCGAAGCGTGCTCGGAAACTCTCTGGCATCGGCACAACCGATTTGCGCTGGTAATTGAAGAACACGAAACCGTACTTGGCCAGGGCCACGGGTTGACCGCTCTCCGCCTTGGTTACGCGGAATACGAAATCCCCGCCGTATTTGTTGAAGTCCATCAGCCCCACTTCAAAGCGGAGCATCTCCGGAAAGAACGATTCCGATTGGTACATCGTTGCCAGGTCGGTCACGATAATACCCACGCCGTTTTTGTCGGCTTCCTCGACACCATAGTTCACCAGGAATTGTGCCCTGGCTTCAGACAGCATGGAGATTAACGCATCGTTTCCCAGATGGTTGGCTCCATTGATATCGGTGATCCGAACCGGCATCTTGGTTTCAAAATAAAAGGCGTTATCCGGAAAAGAGAGCTTGATGCGAGCCAAGTCGGCGTTCCTGTGTGGGGGGATTTTCTGTAAACCCAATGATACTTGGTTGTAACCATGCCGACACCCCGAGACAGCAGACCGAACATTCGTTATCTTGGACTTTTACCGGCAGCCTTCACCGTTGCCCGATGAAAGGGGTTGGGAGGCTACTGTCAAAACTGTGCGGAGCCATGGATGGCGGAGCTCAAGCGCCACATGGACGTGCTTGAGCGTGTTTTGACAGTAGCCTCCCAACCTCTTTCCAGCACCAACAGTCTGACCAACAGATACGGACACTCTATGGATATTCGCCCTGCTGCCACGCTGGTTTTGACCAAAGACACTGCTGAAGGTCCAAAGATCCTGCTGCTGCAACGAACCTGGGACGCGGTATTCATGCCGGGCTATTTTGTCTTTCCCGGTGGTTCTGTCGACGATCAGGAAAACAATGGGCGGGCCCACGCAATCGGGCGGGCTGACACTGAAATCAGCCAGACAATGGCCATGGATGAAGGTGGCGCCGACTACATGCTTGCGGCTGTCCGGGAGTGTTTTGAGGAAGCGGGCATTCTGTTAGCCGTTGATGAAAAAGGTGCTGCGCTGACTCATGACCACCCCATTCACAGCGACCGCGAAGCTCTGTTTAAAGGTGAGTTAACCCTGGCGGAACTGTGCCATCGCTATAACCTCACCATTCCCCTGGACCGTCTGGGCTACCTCGGGCACTGGGTGACACCGCCGGGACCTCCCCGGCGCTTTGATACCCGCTTCTTCATTGCAGTGGCACCGGAAGGGCAACGGGCAAGTCATGACGGCAATGAAACCATTGACCACGTCTGGCTGAGCCCGGCGGAAGCCCTGGAAGATCATCGCAGTGGCCGCCGCCTGCTAGGGTTACCAACCATTGGGACGCTGCGGATACTGGCGGAGTTCGACACCACGGAAGCCCTCATGCGCTATGTCCACGCTAATCCGCCGGAGCCCTATCCCAACAAGCCGTGGCCGGCGGTCAAGAAAGACAGGACCACGATGTTGGAGCCGGGGGCACCCGCCTATGACGAAGCGGTCAAGCTGGACCCGGAGGGTGCAGGCTCTACACACGCGGACATTGTTCCCGGGGAACCGGTGGAGGTGGCGGCCGGTGTGGTTCGCCTGACAGCGCCAAACCCGGGAATGATGACCGGCCCCGGCACCAACACCTATGTGCTTGGCCACAAACGGTTTACGGTACTGGACCCCGGCCCGGACGACGCAACGCATATTGAGCGCATTCTGGAACTCACTGGTGGAGCGATTGATCAAGTGGTGGTCACTCATACCCACCAGGACCACTCGCCGGCAACAGTGGCACTGAAGGCAAGAACCGGCTGTCACGTTTACGGCCAGCCGGCTCCCGAAGGCCCGGCCCAGGACCAGACGTTTTCGCCGGATGTAGAGCCGGTGAATGGTGACCTGATCGTCACCGAGGCTGGCACCCTGAAAGCCCTTTACACCCCGGGGCATGCCTCCAACCATCTTTGCTATCTGCTCCTGGAACAAGAGCTGCTGTTTTCCGGAGACCACATCATGCAGGGCTCCACCGTGGTCATTAATCCGCCAGACGGTGACATGAAGGCCTACCTGGAGTCGCTGTACGACCTGCTGGCCGAGTCCGTGCGTTACATAGCGCCTGCCCACGGTTTCCTGATGGCACGCCCCGAATCGGTGATCGATTATCTCATCACGCATCGTCTGGCACGGGAGCACAAGGTTGTCAGGGTGCTGAAAAGCCTCGCCCCGGCCAGCCTGAAAGATCTGACCGCAAAGGCCTATGACGATGTTCCAGCGGCGATCCATGGCGTCGCCGCCCGCTCCGCGCTGGCGCACCTGCTAAAACTGGAGGCAGATGGCCGGGCTGCGCGAGAAGGCGACATCTGGCGCACCACTCCCGACATTTGAAGCCCGCCCCTCACAGACACTTGGTTCCTGCTCAGGGGCGGCCTATTTTTTCGCGATGATCCAGACGGCGTGCACGATACCGGGAATGTAACCGAGAATCGTCAACAGGATGTTGATCCAGAAGTGTTTGCCAATCCCCACCTGTAAAAAGACGCCCAACGGCGGTAACAAAATCGCAACCAGAACTCGCAAAAGATCCATACAGTTTATCCTCCATCGAACGTATAACGGATACAGAACTGCAATCCGCATCCTGTAACCTCTTTGAATAGGTCATTTTGCGGAATTACACAATGAGTTCATGAAAGTGGCATTAAACCTTTGTCACAGCCGTATTCATGAAACAATGGGGTCTCTATCCTTGTACCGTTTTCACAGATCGGACAACGAGCCTCAAACTGGCTGAAGACTCGAGAGGAATTATGCTGTATCGCTGGCTGACACATCTGTTTCGCGCTGGCCTGATGTTTACCCTGACTGGCAGCCTGGTCGCAATCCCTGCCGTCTACGCAAACAAGTCCGATGACTCCGATAACACGGAGATGCTCGTCGCGGAGCTTGCCGAGGACGAGAGTGTTGAGGATGTCGAGCATTCGGAACCCTTGCGCTCGTCTGAACCGAAAAAGAATAGCGGTAAAGCAGACACCACTCAGAAATCCGATGAGGAGCTCGCCTCACAGGATAAAACACCAGATTCCACGGCAGAACCGGCCGTGGAAGAAGTGGCCCCCAATGTTGATTTAAAGGAGGTGGCGCCGCCTCCAAAGCCCGCTGAACCAGCGGAGTCGAAGACTTCGGAGCCCGAACCTTCGAAGCCCGACGCAACGGCGGATCAGCCCAAACCCACTGCCCAGGGCGCAGACCCCGCAACGGCGACCGATGAAAACGGCGTGGAAGAGTCTGCTGAGGTGACGGAACCCGAAAAGGCCACCAGCCTGAAAATGCTCGGTGCCGAGGTTCTGCCCGGAACGTCGACTCGCCTGGCCTGGTCCCCTGCCATCCAGATTGCCGGCCTGTCGCAACCAACACCGGTTCTGGTGGTCAATGGCTCCAAACCCGGCCCTAACCTATGCCTGACCGGGGCCGTTCACGGTGATGAACTCAACGGCATCGAGATCATCCGCCGCACCATGTACGACCTGGAGCCAGACAAGCTCTCCGGCCGGGTGATCGGCATTCCCATCGTCAACCTGCCGGGTTTCCAGCAAGGCAGCCGCTACCTTCCCGACCGCCGTGACCTCAATCGTCACTTCCCCGGCAGCACCGATGGCAGCCTGGCGGACCGCATTGCCCACTCGCTGTTCGAGAACGTAATCCGTCATTGCGACATGTTGGTGGATATCCACACCGGGTCTCTAAAGCGCACCAACCTGCCCCAACTGCGTGCAGACATGAACAACCCGGAAGTGGCGGAACTCACCCGTGGATTTGACCGCATGGCAGTCGTTCACAGCACCGGCACCACCGGCATGCTTCGTCACGCCGCTGTCGAAGCCGGTATCCGGTCCGTCACCATGGAGGCGGGTGAATCACTTCGGATCCAGGAGCACCAGATCAAGGCCGGGGTGAACAGCCTGACCAGCCTGATGGACAAGGAAGGCATGATTTCAAGGATGTTCGTCTGGGGAGATCCGGAACCCGTCTATTACGATTCCGAGTGGATACGGGCCGAACACGGCGGCATTCTGTTCAGCGAAACCAAGCTGGGGGCCAAGGTTTCTGAAGGTGAAATCCTGGGTTATGTTTCGGATCCCATCACCAACGCCCAGCATCCCATCCGCGCCCGCAGCAGCGGCCGAATTATCGGCATGGCGGTGGATCAGGTGGTCATGGCCGGTTTTGCGGCCTATCACGTCGGCACAGAAGCGGAAGTGCCGGGAGAATAAAAAATGGGGTCAGAGCAAGCTCTGACCCCATTTTATCGTTCAACTGTCAGGATACTAAACGCAACCGTTCAGGCTGAACGGCGGCGGGCACGCAGCCCCATACCGAGAAGGCCGAGGCTCAGGATGGCCAGGGTACCTGGTTCTGGTACTTCGCTGGCTTCAGAAATCAGTTCGACCTTTGCCTTAACCTTGGAGCCGTAGCTGCCCAGCCCAAAGATGCCTTCGTTAAAAGTGGTGTCGAAGAGGGATACACGAAGCAGACCATCGCCCAGTGCGCCAAACACCAGGTCAAGCGAACCGTTCCAGGACAACACACCTTCCTGGTAGAAGCCAAAGAGCACGGAATCTCCGGAGGTGTTCCCGTTGACAGAGCCACTCATCAGTTCCGGTGCTGTGAAGTTGAAATCGACGGAAATCGGTTTGGCGACTTTGTCATCGCTGTTGACCGTGCCTTCAGTCGTCCAGATTTTGAACAGATTAAAGGTCGTACTTTCACCGGCATTCAGATCGAAAGAAAACGGGTTGTCTGCATAGTCTGCAGAATCAACAACCAGTCCGGGGTCTGAATCATTCAGGTTGACCTGATAGCTGGCAGAGATCATTGCCGCGCTTGCCATGGCCGGCAGGCACATGGAAACCAGTAGTGCAATGGTGAGTTTAAGATGTCGCATAGCTGCTCCCTGGGTTATCCCACATTTCATTCGTTTTACTGCCCCGCCATACAGGCACCTGCTATACCAACATCTGAATTTCCAATCTAAAACAAGAATCTATATTTAATCCTGCATTTATCCAGCAGCGGGCTTGTAAGAAATCCTGACACCCAATCAGACAGTCACCAGCCGGATACGATCAACCAATATCTCCACTACCACTTTGGTAACAAGGCATTAGCTCGCAGGGCGTAGTATCCTTCGGGCTCCCGAACCAGATCAGAAACCCAAAAACCCTGACAGGAGTCGGTGTGCCCTCAGAAACCCCGAAACCACTATGGCTGGCCTACACCGGCCTGGTCCTGACCCCGTTGTTCTGGGCGGGCAACGCCGTGGTGGCCAAAAGTGTGGTTGGCGAGATTCCTCCCCTGTCCATGTCGTTCTGGCGCTGGGTGATAGCCCTGACGATACTCCTGCCCTTCGGGCTGCCGGGGGTCTGGCGCCAGCGCCGGGTCATCCGCGAACACGCACTGTCGATACTGGCACTCGCCACGTTCAGTGTGGCGGCGTTCAACTCGCTGCTTTATTTTGCCGCGGTGACCACCACGGCCACCAACATCGCGCTGATTAACGCCACCATACCCATCATGGTGGCGTTACTGGCCTGGTTGCTGTTGGGAGATCGCACACGCCCCATTCAGGCTCTCGGCATCGGGCTGGCGGTACTGGGCATCCTGGCGGTTGTGGCGCGGGGAGACCTCTCAGTGCTGACCGGTTTGCGGGCGCAACCCGGTGATCTGATCATGGTACTGGCGGTATCCAGTTGGGGCTTGTTCTCAGTACTGCTTCGCCGCCAGGCGGTACCATTGGCCCCACTGACCTTTCTGACCGTCCAGATCGCCTGCGGCACTATGGTGATCTTGCCGTTTTTCCTGGTGGACCTACTGTTCTTCTCAGGTGGATTCGAGCTGAACGCATCAACCGCCCTGCCCATGATGTATTTTGCAATTTTCCCCGGTATTCTGGCTTACGCGTTCTGGAATCATGGGGTGCATCGGATTGGTCCTGCAAAAGCGGCCATCTTCATGTACCTCACCCCTGTATTTGCGTCGGTGATGGCGGGCATTTTCCTCGGGGAACGCCTGGGCCTGTTCCATGTCATTGGCGGCCTTCTGATTCTGGCCGGACTGTTCCTGGCCACCCGAACCACCGAACTTCGCCGCAAATACCGTTGAGCACCCAACAACAAACATCGACAAGGCAGGCATTCATGGTCAATGGCATGACAAGGCGCTTCAGATGGGCCGGCGTACTGATACTGGCGGCTTTCAACACCCCAGCGGTCGCTGCCCCCTGCGATCCTGAGGAAAATACCTGGATACCGAGCCGCTATTACCCACCGGGACAGACGGTCTTTCACCAGGGTGACTGGTACCAGTCCCGCGAACTCCACGAGGGTAAAACACCCGGTGCGGATTTCGAATGGGAAAGACTGGCGTCTGTGCCTGATTGCGGCGTCGGTCGTGATGACAGCAACGTCGCTGAGCGCCAATCGGAAGGTGGGGTGAACCACCAACCTCAGGCACCGGCCGACGCCGGCGAAACGCCCGTAAAAACGCCCAACGAGCGCCCACAGGCCTGCAAAGAACCCGGGCGATGGAGCTTTGGCGGCAGCTATACCGTGGGCCAGATGGCCATCCATGAAGGGCAGACTTACCGCGCCATCCGCCCCAGCAACGGCCAGATGCCAGGCATGAGCCAGCCGCCTCACTGGCAGCCGGTAGACGATCCCTGCAGTAACGGTGCTGAAAACGCCAACTGACCCGGTTATTCAGTCAGCGCCTGCCGGATCTGCTCCAGGGCCGTCTCCAGAACCCGGCGCGGGCAACCAATATTCATACGCATGAACCCGCTGCCGGGCTCACCAAAGGTGATGCCCGGGTTCATGCCAATACCCGCTTCCTGCACAAAGAACCGTTTCAGTTCCGCGTCGCTCATGCCCAGGCCCCGGCAGTCCAGCCACAACAAGTAGGTGCCCTCCGGCTCCGTTACCCGGATGTCAGGCAGGTGTTGGCGGATGTAGTCCATCACCCTGTCACGATTGCCTTGCAGGTAGATCATGAGTTCGTCCAGCCACGGGCCACCCTGGCGATACCCGGCCTCGAAGCCGGCGATACTGAAGGGATTGCACTGGTTCATGTGCATGGTGTCGAACACGTCTTTCAATAACTTCCGATGCTCTGGATTCTTCACCACCAGCGCCGACAAGCCCAGACCGGGCATATTGAAGGATTTACTGGGCGCTACGGTGGTAATCAGGGCCTGTTCCTCATCGGCCAGTTTCGCCAGTACATGATGGGCAGGCTTGTCCGGATAGGTGAGGTCGCAATGAATCTCATCCGACAGCACCACCAGGTTGTGGCGCCTGGCAATGGCCAATACCTCCCTGAGCTCGCTTTCGCTCCACACCCTTCCCACCGGGTTATGGGGCGAGCACAGCAGCAACACTCTGGCGTCGCCCCGCGCTGCACAGGCCTCAAGGTGTTCGAGATTCATCTGATAACGGCCATCCACCTGTTCCAGCGGGTTTTCAATCACCGCACGACCGGTTTTCCGAATGGCACTGAAGAAAGGCGGGTAAACCGGAGGCTGTATAATCACCCCTTCACCTTCGCCGGCAAACGCCAGTGCCGCTGCGTGCAGCGAAGGCACCACCCCCGGAGCCATCATTAACCATTCCCGCTCAATGACCCAGCCATGCCGATGTTCAAACCAGTCAATCACCGACTGGTACAGGCTCTCCGGAAACAGTGTATAACCGTATACCGGGTGCCTTGCCCGTTCTTCCAGAGCCCTGGTCACCGCTTCCGGCGCTGGAAAGTCCATATCCGCCACCCACAGGGGGATAACGTCATCTTTGCCGAATACCGCTTTGCGGGCATCAAATTTTACGGAACAGGTGTTTTCCCGCTCAACAGGCTGGTCAAAGGTCTCAGGCACAAGTGGCTCTCCGCTAGGATGGTGAGTTAGGCAAGGTTATTCTGTGGCAGTCGTTACAATCCGTGCAAGTTGGGCGCTGCTTCCCCAGCTTATAGAAGGGGTTATCTTTGGTCGCAAGGGCACAGGTTTTACTTGCCTGGAACCCGGTATAATTGCGAACCTAACGAGTTATTTGCTTACCCTGATCGACCCTCGGAGCCCCTGAATGCTTGCCCAGATCCTGTCCACGATGTTGCCGGTCTTTCTGATCGCCGGTTGTGGTGCCCTTTACGGCCGATATCGCACTCCAGACATCAAAGGCTTGAACACCCTCAATATGGAGCTGTTCGTCCCCATGCTGGTGTTCGCGGTTCTGGCTGATCAACAGGCTCCGCTGCAGGATTACACCAGCCTGGCTCTGGCGGCAACGGTGGTCGTTCTGGGTTCCGGCATCGTGCTCTATCCGCTGGCCAGAATTCTGAACCTGAACCTTAAAACCTTCCTGCCGCCGATGATGTTCAACAATTCCGGCAACATGGGCATTCCCGTACTGGTATTTGCGTTCGGCGAGGCAGCTCTGCCCGCGGCCGTTGTCCTATTTGTCGTGGAAATGCTGCTGCACTTTACGGTGGGCATCTACATGCTGGACCCGCACACGTCGATCATCAGACGGCTTCGCATACCCGTTATTGCGGCAAGCATCGCCGGCCTTACCGTCAACTTCGGTGGCGTACCCATGCCACAATGGCTGTTGGAAACCCTGAACATGCTAGGCGGAGTGTGTATCCCGCTCATGCTCTTTACGCTTGGTGTTCGCATGCTGGATGTGGATTTCAGCGACTGGAAACTCGGGGTTCTGGGCGCTATTTCCGCGCCTGCATCCGGGTTGATTCTTGCCTGGCCAATGATAGCGATTCTGGATCTGCCGGGCCTGCAGATAGCTGCTTTGTGGGTCTTCGCCGCCATGCCCTCTGCTGTGTTGAACTACATGCTGGCGGAGCAGTATCAACAGGAACCTCATAAAGTAGCCTCACTGGTGCTTATGAGTAACCTCGGAAGCCTTGTGGTGATGCCGATTGTGCTGGGCCTGGTCTTTACAGCCGGCTATGTATGAACCGCTTCAGATAACGATCAATGTCGGAATCCTCGCCGGTGCGTCAAGATCACTAACGCAAGCGCTTGCAACCTCTCTGGCTTTGGCCGAAGGTAAGAACGATTCAGGTTGAATTTCTTCTCGATATGGAGATCCGCCCATGAGTGTTCTGCTTCTACTGATCAGTGCGCTGGTACTGATCTATCTTGGCATCGGTGGCACCACTGCCGCCACCGTGCTTGTGATTGCAACGGTCGTCGGGCTGTTTCAGGATGGCTGGCACATCCTCAGTATACTGTTTGGTGGCGGGCTGCTTGCTCTCAGCCTGGTGCTGGTGCTCCCAGGTGACTTGCGGCGCGAGAAGTTCAGCGCTCCGTTGCTGAACTGGGTGCGCGGTCGGCTCCCGAAGCTCTCGGATACCGAGGCCGAGGCCCTGCGCTCAGGTACCGTAGACTGGGATGGCGAGCTTTTCTCCGGGCAACCCAAGTGGTCGAAACTGCTCGATGCCAAACCGGCCCACCTCTCCAGCGAAGAACAGGCGTTCCTCGACGGGCCGGTCGAGAAGCTGTGCGGCATGCTGGATGACTGGAAAATCACCCACGAAGAGTACGACCTGCCCAACAAGGTCTGGAAGTTCATTCGCGAGAATGGCTTCTTCGGGTTGATGATTCCCAAGGAACAGGGCGGCAAGGGCTTTTCCCACACCGCCCACTCCGAGATCGTGATGAAGATTTCCACCCGCAGCGTATCCGCCGCTGTGACCGTCATGGTGCCCAACTCGCTTGGCCCGGGCGAGCTGCTGATGGAATACGGCACCGATGCCCAGAAAGAACATTATCTGCCGCGGCTGGCCGGCGGCGAGGAAATCCCCTGCTTTGCGCTGACGTCGCCGGTCGCCGGTTCTGACGCCGGAGCTATTCCGGACAAGGGCATCGTCTGTAAGGGCCAGTGGAATGGCGAGGAAGTACTGGGCCTGAAAGTCACCTGGAACAAGCGCTACATCACACTGGCACCGGTGGCGACGCTGATTGGCCTGGCCATCAAGGTCTACGACCCGGACAAACTACTGGGCGACTCCGACGACATCGGCGTTACCTGCGTGATGGTTCCACAGGACCTGGAAGGGGTTCACTCCGGCGCCCGTCACCTGCCAATGAATACCGTGTTCATGAACGGTCCGACCTGGGGCAACGACGTGTTTATCCCCATGGATCAGGTGATTGGCGGCCAGGACATGTTGGGCAAAGGCTGGAAAATGCTGCTGGAATGCCTGTCCATCGGCCGTTCCATCTCCCTGCCCGCATTGGGCACCGGCGCTGGCAAAGTGGCCAGCATGGCCACAGGCTCCTATGCCCTGACCCGGGAACAGTTCGGCCGCTCCATCAGCCAGTTTGAGGGGGTTCAGGAAGCGCTGGAGCCCATCGCCGGCTACACCTACATGATGGATGCCGCCCGATTACTGACATCCGGCATGCTGGACCGGGGTGTACGCCCCTCCGTGCCGTCAGCGGTGCTCAAGTACCGCAATACCGACTTGATGCGCACGGTGATCAACCATGCCATGGACGTGGTTGCCGGCCGCGGTGTTATTACCGGCCCCCGCAACTTCCTGGCCAGGGCGTACCAGGCGGTGCCCATCGGTATCACGGTGGAAGGCGCAAACATCCTGACCCGCAGCCTGATGGTGTTCGGCCAGGGTGCCATCCGTTGTCACCCGTTTATTGTTGAAGAAATCGAAGCAGCGGGCATGGACGATAAAAAGGCGGCGGTCGAGAAGTTCGACGGCATCTTTTACCGCCATATCGCCCACACCACCCGCAACGCGTTACGCTCGTTAGTGCTGGCACTGAGCGGCGGCTTGCTGGAAACCGTGCCCCGCCAGGGTAACATCCAGTCCAGCTATCGCCAGCTTGCCCGGTTCTCGGCCGCGTTTGCCCTGATGACCGACGTTACCCTGCTGACGGTTGGTGGCGGCCTCAAGGCACGTCAGCGCCTGTCCGGGCGGATGGCGGACTGCCTTGTACACCTGTATTACGCCACGGCGGTGATCAAGCAATGGCACGAGGAAGGCTATCCGGAAGACCAGCGGCCGCTGGTGGAATGGTGCCTTCAGACCAGTCTGCGCGACCTCAAGACATCCATGCGCGAGCTGATCATCAACTTCCCGGTTCCGCTGTTGCGCTGGCCGCTGCGGATGCTGGTGTTCCCTCTGGGCGCCACCGGCCTCAACGGCCCGGACGACGCCCTGGGCACGGAGGTGGCCGCCAGCATTGTGAACGATACGCCGCTACGCCAGCGCATCAGCCGTGGCAGTTACATCAATACCGATCCGGACGACCCTTTGGGCCGTGTACTGAACGCCTACCGGCTGGCCAATGAAACCAAGGACATGCGCGATCGCCTGCATGAAGCCCTGCGCAATCGGGATGAAGACGAGCTGGGCGGTATCGACCTGCTGATGGGGCACCAGCGTAAGGAACTGGTGGACTGGGCCTGCGAGCAGGGCGTTGTTCAGAAAGACGAATGCGACAAACTTCTGGAGGCACTGGAAGCACTCTACGACGTCATCCGCGTAGATGCCTTCGAAGCCGACGGGCTGAAAGCCCTGTCCCGTTGTGCCAAAGGTAAGCGCAAAGTGGTCGAACGCCCGCCACGGGACGAAGAATAACCGCTAAAGACACGCCCTGAACGGGGCGTGTCGCCCCCACTGTTCTCCCCTCCCATTCTTGACAGAATCCACATTCGCCAACTATTACTGAATGTCGGTTCAAATAGCTGTATTTGCGACCTTTCAAAAAACCAGCTGTCACAACAACGAATAAAAACACGCGGCATCAGCGCCGCTCACCTGAATTGAAAGGGGTGTCTTTCCGTGGAAGAGCAGGCTGTAGGCGAGCAGACACAACCATCCTCAACCATCCTTGAAACCAGGAACCTGACCAAGGATTTCAAAGGCTTTACCGCCATCAGTGACGTCAGCATCAACGTCAGGACAGGCTCCATACATGCGTTGATAGGCCCGAACGGGGCCGGAAAAACGACGTTCTTCAACCTGTTGACCAAATTCCTCAAGCCCAGCGCCGGGCAGATTATCTACGCTGGCAAAGACATTACCAACGCACGCCCTGCGGGTATTGCCCAGCAGGGGCTGATCCGCTCTTTTCAGATTTCCGCGGTATTTCCCCACCTGTCTGCCCGCGAAAACGTTCGAGTCGCCCTGCAACGCAAATTGGGCATTTCCTATCACTTCTGGCGGCCGGTACGAATTCTTGATCAACTGAATGAAGAAGCCCAGGCCACCCTGGAACAGGTCGGCCTGGGGCCCTTTGCCGATACCAAGGCGGTGGAACTCGCCTACGGACAGAAGCGGGCGCTGGAGATTGCCACCACCATTGCACTCAAACCCAGGCTCATGCTGCTTGATGAACCCACCCAGGGCATGAGTTCAGAGGACGTAGGCACGGTCACTGAGCTGATTCGCAAGGTGGTGGATGGCAGAACCATCGTGATGGTTGAGCACAACCTCAATGTGGTGTCCACGCTGGCCGACACCATCACCGTCCTGAACCGCGGGGAAGTGTTGGCTGAAGGCAACTACGACACGGTATCGACCAACCCCGCCGTCATGGAAGCCTACATGGGAACCACCGATGCAGCCTGATCAACGCCCGGAAATGCTCAAAATCGAGAATCTTCACGCCTGGTACGGCGAATCCCACATTCTCCATGGCCTCGATCTGACTCTGCGGGAAGGCGAGGTGATTACCCTGCTTGGCCGCAACGGGTCCGGACGCACGACCACGCTCAAGTCGATTCTGGGGCTGGTCAGCAAACGCACCGGCTCCATCAAGATCCACGGCACCGAAATCATCAACATGCCGACCCACCGCATTGCCCACGTTGGCAAGCTGGGGTATTGCCCCGAGGAGCGGGGGATTTTTGCGTCGCTCAACGTGGACGAGAACCTGGAGCTGCCCCCCGTGGTGGCCGATGGCGGGATGTCCGCGGACGAGATCTACAAAATGTTCCCGAATCTTGAAGAGCGCCGCAAAAGCCAGGGCTCCAAGCTCTCCGGGGGCGAGCAACAGATGCTGGCCATTGCCCGCATCCTTCGTACCGGCGCCAATCTCCTGTTACTGGACGAGATCACCGAAGGGCTTGCGCCGGTTATCCTCAAATCCCTGGATGATGTCATCCGCAAACTGCGTGACCGGGGATTCACCATCATTCTGGTTGAGCAGAACTTCCGCTTTGCCGCTCCGCTGGCCGACCGACACTATGTGATTGAGCACGGACGAGTGGTTGAGCAGATAGAAGCGGCCGATCTCGAGGCCAAGAAAGAGCAGTTGAACAGGCACCTGAGTGTCTGAACCCGAATCTAATAACAAAAGGAATCCCACCATGTTCAAGCACTGGAAATCTGGACTGGCAGGCGCCGTGGCAGCGGCTACCCTGGCAATGCCCCTCACGGCAGCGGCCGAATTGACCGACGGCAAAGTAAAAATCGGTGTCCTCAGTGACATGTCCGGCGTTTACAAGGCCCTCGAAGGGCCGGGCGCGGTGACTGCCGCCAAAATGGCGGTCGAGGATTTTGGCGGTTCGGTGATGGGCAAACCCATTGAGATCATTTCCGCGGATCACCAAAACAAGCCGGATATCGGCGCCAGTACCGCCCGGGAATGGATCGATGCGGAAGAGGTGGACATGATCACCGCCCTCGACAACTCCTCCGTTGCCTTGTCCGTTCAGGGCCTGGCCAACGACAAGAAAATCATCACCATGAACACCGGCGCCGGCACCACCGCACTGACAGAAGAACAGTGCACGCCTTACGGTATTCACTACGTCTACGACACCCACGCGTTGCCGGTTGGTACTGCTACGGCGATGGTCAAGAACGGCGGTGAAAGCTGGTTCTTCATTACCGCCGATTACGCCTTCGGCCACTCTTTGCGGGACAACACCGGCGCCGTGGTGGAAAGTCTCGGTGGCGAGGTGGTCGGTAACGTCAATGCGCCACTGTCCACCAACGATTTCTCCTCCTACCTGCTCCAGGCCCAGTCTTCCGGAGCCGACGTCATTGGCCTGGCCAATGCCGGCCAGGACACGGTGAACGCCATCAAACAGGCCAACCAGTTCCGCATCGTGCAGGGCGGACAGAAACTGGCCGGCATGCTGGTGTTCATCACCGACGTCCACAGCATGGGGCTGGACATTGCCCAGGGCCTGCAGTTCACCACGGCCTTCGTGTGGAACCAGAACGACGAGACCGAAGCCTGGTCCCGCCGCTTCTATGAACGCCACAATGCCATGCCCACCATGGTTCATGCCGGCGTTTACTCGGCGGTCACCAATTACCTGAAAGCAGTCAAAGCCACCGGTTCTGACGACAGCGATACCGTGCGTGCCGAACTGGGCGACATGACCCTTAACGACATGTTCGTGAAAGGGGGCAAGATTCTGCCCAACGGCTCCATGCTCCACGACATGTATCTGGTGGAAGTGAAGAAGCCGGACGAAGCCAGTGAGGAATGGGACCTGCTGCGGGTAGTCTCGAAGATCCCTGCGGATCAGGCCTACATCTCGCTGGAAGACACCAAGTGTTCGCTGGTTAACTAACCACACCGATTAACCACTGCTTCAGGGGAGATAGCCAACGTGTCGATGCAGGTCATACTGGCCCAGGCGCTGCTTGGGCTGAATGTGGGTGTGTTCTACGCCATGTTGAGTCTCGGGCTCGCGGTGATATTCGGGCTGCTGAATATCATCAACTTTGCCCACGGTGCCATGTACATGCTGGGTGCCTTTATCGCACTGATTGGCTACTCTCTGCTGGAGCAGTGGTTCGGTATCAGCCTTCAGATCGGATTCTGGGCGTCACTGCTGGTGGCGCCCGTGATCGTCGGTATTCTGGGGGTGACCATTGAACGCTTCATGCTCAAGCGTCTCTATGACCTTGACCACATCTATGGCCTGCTGCTGACGTTCGGTATCACGCTGATCCTGCAGGGTCTGTTTGCCAACTACTTCAACGTCTCCGGCACACCCTATCCCGGGCAACCGGAGAGCCTCAGTGGCGTGGTAAACCTCGGGTTCATGTACTTCCCCACCTACCGGCTGTTCGCCATCATTTTCTCCCTGGTGGTCTGTTTTGCCACCTGGTACGTCATCGAACACACCAAACTGGGTTCACGGCTACGGGCCGGTGTCGAGAACCCGGACCTGACCCAGGCATTTGGCCTGAATGTGCCACTGATGATCACCCTCACCTTCGCCTTCGGGGCCGGCCTCGCCGGCCTGGCAGGTGTACTGGCCGCGCCAATCTATTCGGTCAGCCCGTTAATGGGGGCGGACCTGATCATCGTCGTGTTTGCCGTGGTGGTGATCGGCGGCATGGGCTCGATTATGGGCGCCATTCTGTCCGGACTTGCGCTGGGCTTGATTGAGGGCCTTACCAAAGTGTTTTACCCGCCAGCGGCCAGCACCGTGATCTTCTTCCTGATGGTGCTGGTGCTGTTGTTCCGCCCTGCGGGCTTATTCGGTAAGGAGAAGTAAGGCCATGATCAACCGCGTTCTGTTTATTATCATGCTGGTCGCCGGCCTTGGCGCGCCCTTCTATGCCTATCCGGTCTTTGTGATGGACCTGCTGTGCTTCGCGCTCTTCGCCTGCGCCTTCAACCTGCTGCTCGGCTACGCCGGCCTGTTGTCGTTCGGGCACGCCGCCTTCTTCGGCGGTGCCGCGTACATTACCGGCTATGTCACCAAAGAATGGGGATTCGGGCCGATATTCGGCATTCTTGCCGGCACCGGGTTTGCGTTGATCCTCGGCACGATATTCGGTTTCCTCGCCATCCGCCGACAGGGCATCTACTTTGCCATGGTGACCCTGGCGCTGGCGCAGATCATCTACTTCCTGGCGCTTCAGATGCCGTTCACCGGCGGCGAAAACGGCCTGCAGGGCATTCCCCGTGGTGAGCTCTTCGGCTTCATCAGCCTCAACAACGAAATCGCCATGTACTACTTTGTGTTTGCGGTGTTCCTGATTGGTTTCGCCATTATCCACCGAACCATCAACTCGCCCTTTGGCGAAGTCCTCCAGGCCATCCGGGAAAACGAATCCAGAGCACTCTCACTCGGGTACGACGTCGACCATTTCAAGCTACTGGCGTTTATCATTTCCGCCACACTCGCCGGAACGGCCGGTGCCACAAAAGCCGTGATATTCCAGTTTTCGGCATTGACCAATGCGCACTGGCAAACCTCGGGTGAAGTCATCCTGATGACACTGGTGGGAGGCCTTGGCACCATATTTGGGCCAGTACTGGGCGCGATTACCGTCGGCGCACTCAGCCACGAACTGTCGGCATTCGGCTCCTGGGTGCAGGTGATCCTGGGGACTGTGTTTGTCGTCTGCGTAATGGTATTCCGCCGCGGTATTGTCGGTGAAATACAGCATCGGCTGCTGAAGAAAAAAGCGGATAAATAGGCCGCCGGGGCTTGTTACTCGCCCCGCAAGCCGCCGCGGATAGCCTCATCCACCAGCCAGCGACGCAACACCTGCAGCCCACGCTCCCGCCGACGGCTGGTTTTCCAGGCGAAATAGAACTTGTCGCCCGTCATCACCGAGTGACTGGGCAAACGGACAAAATCGCCGGAATCCTGCCGTGTGCTCAGCATGTAATCGTTGGTCAGCGCGATGCCCTGATGAAAACGGGCCGCCTCCAGAGCCAGCAACATGTGGCTGAAGTGCTGTATCCGCGCCGTACCGGGAATTTTCTGATCCACCGCCCGATACCAGGCTTCCCAGTCACCGGCGGCCTTGTCGAAAATACTGTGGGTAGAAAGCAAAGGAAACCGTGACACCTCCTCTGGCGACAACTCTGGCTCATCCCTTCCCTCAACCTCTGAATCCCGCCCCAGTTCCCGACGGATGCGCTGCCAGTAATCCTGGCTGCACACCGGAAACAGCCGCTCGGTATACAGCAACTCATAACTGAATGCCGCAGACGACGGCTTGATAGTGATAAAACAGTCCGCCACCCGGTCGGACAGCACCGGGTTCTCACTGCTCATCTCCAGGGAAAGATCCAGTTGCGGATACTCCCGCTGCAAATCCGGCAACCTCGGCACCAGCCAGCGCACCGCAAATGAACTGAACACCGACAGCCGCAACCGCGACTCCTCATGCCCCAACAACTGCTCACTCACTCGCTCAATCTGCAACAACGCCGACCCCACGCCATCCAGATACTGCCGGCCTTCGTCGGTCAACGTCAGAGTGCGGCCACTGCGCCAGAACAGTTTCTCACCGAGATAGGTTTCCAGCTGCTTGATCTGGTGACTGACCGCACTTTGACTGACCGCCAGCTCCTCCGCCGCCAGCGAAAAGCTGTTCAGCCGGGCAACGGCTTCGAAGACGGGTAGGGCTTTGAGAGGTGGAAGCTTCATTATCTAAATTTCTAATGATAAGTGATTAAAGATCATTTTATCGGATAGTAATACACCACTAGACTCACCATCACAAGATTCAGGGCGACAACTCCGATGTCGGAGCAAAACCAAGAGGAGCCGAAATCATGTCAGGCAAAACCGTAAACAGTGCAATCCTTCTGCTGGTGATCGGCAACGCCATGGCATTGATCAGCGATGTGTTCATCAAACTGCTGGAACCCGGCGCGCCGGTATTCCAGTTTGCCTTCCTCCGCTGCGTCATCACCCTGTTGCTGCTACTGCCCCTGGCCGGCCAACTCAGCCGGAAACACCTGTTTTCCGGCATCAAGGTCCACGCCGTGCGGGCCCACATACACCTGGCTGGCATCCTGTGCATGATTGTTGCCCTCGGCAATCTGCCGCTGGCCACCGCCAACGCCGTGTTCTACGCAGCTCCCATCCTGGTCATGGTGCTGTCCGTCATGCTGTTCCGGGAAAAGCTGACCCCGCTGAGCGTCTTTGCCGTCTTCAGCGGATTTGGCGGCATCATCGTCATCCTGCGGCCAGTAGAATTCAACTGGGCTGCCATCGCCGCACTGACATCCGCCTTTGCACTGGCTATCAACGCTGTAATGGTGCGTAAACTGCCGAAGCAGCAGTCCACCGTTCACAAGCTGTTCCTGAATTACGCGCTGATCATCCCGGCTGCCGGCGCACTGGCCTTATGGGAAGGCGCCGCCTGGGACAGCTCCATACTTATCAGTGCACTTGGATCTGCCCTGTTTATTCTGGGCTACAACATCACCGTGTTGCTGGCCTACCAGCAGGTGGATGCCAACCAGGTCACCAGTGCCGAATACACCGGCCTGATCTGGGCGGTACTAATTGGATGGATAGGTTTCAATGAAATGCCCGACCTTTGGTTCGCCGTGGGCAGTGCCATGATTGTGGTGCCACTTATCATGGTGGGGTTGCGTTCGCGTCATCGGAGTCGCCGGGTATTGCAGCCTCAGCCGGTGAATAGTTGACGCGTTCAGTCCATAGAGATACCAAGGAGTAACCTGCGCCCATCTGATGGACCTAATCCTGCGGTTACTCCTCAGCTTCGTAGGTCACACGAAACTGAATGCGGTGTTCCAAAGTTTGATTGGCCGAGATACGGAACTGAAGCTACGGTCGCAAAGCGAACATTCGGGCTTGGGGATAACGCCTGTGCTCAGCCGTCGATTTGGAGCAGATCAACGGCAAACCGGTCGGCTGGAGCACGTTGTTAAAGTGAGAACCTTGGCGTATAAACTCCCAGCCCTATTTACCCGCTGCTTACTCCTAAGCAGCCTCCACAATTCTAGGTTGTAAGAGTTACTATTCAATTTTAAAGTCAGGACCGAAATCTCGTTCATTTAGTCCATCTAGATATTTTTTTAGTCTTTCTTTCTGCTCTTCGGCGCTTTTCCCCCTCGCTCCTTCTATTTCTTTAGCGCTATGATGGGATAGAGGAGCTTTTGACTCCTGAGATTCAAGGGCTTCGATATCTTCAGGTGACATATAGGCATCAGATACCTTCCAAAAATGGTGGCAGTTTAAACATTGGAACCCCGTACGCTCATTGACCCGAGCTGTAACATACCCGGTGCCACCACACCTAATACATTTACTTGTAACAAAAACCTTCTTAAAGGTTGGCTCTCTTTCTTCTCCGAAGGTATATCCTAATGCCGCGCCAACCACCGCCCCCACGGGACCGCCAAGTGCCAAACCTACGCAACTACTTAAAGCAGTAGATCCCACTTTTGAGCTGCCACCGTCTACAACCTCGTCCCGCTGTATTCTCCTACCAAAATAGGGGGTATGGTTCTGAACGGTTTTTCGTCGAATGATCTCGATATCAGTGGCCACTTTTCCTTTTTTGCGCTCCCGGAAGTTGAACTTTACCGCATCGCCGGGCTGCGGTAGTTCTGTTCCAACGACCTTAGAAACATGAAAAAAATAGTCTGTGTCGCTTTGGTCGGTGATAAAACCATATCCTTTTTCTGTGCTGAACCATTTCACTAAACCTTTCATGCCGGTCCCTCGGTCAAAACCCTTTTAACGCGGAGCACAGGGGCGTCCGGCGGCCTTCGGCCGCGTACTGATGCGAATTGTTATTCCTGAACTTTCGGCTTGTTAGTGCCTGTGGATTCAGCTGCTTTCCGAAAATCCACTGCGGCAGTGGTGCAACCGCAATTGGCGCAGATTCGGTCGCCGGTATCCCACCCCTTCAACCGTTCTTTGCTGGTGTCCGATGCACCACACTTGGGACATTTGTACATAGTCATTCCTTCCTCTGGCTTTAGGTGAATTACTGGTAAGCAATACTGTAGCGGACCTAAAAAACCAGTGCCGGATTATTTTGATGAGCAGCCACAAGAGGTATAACAGCTTATTAGTTTGAATTCTTATTCAACTGCATCGACACCACTTCATCCAAACCTGCTTCACAACCCGAATAACCGCAATTGTTCAGACCCTTACCTCTCTATCTCAGGCAACTTTTGGGTTCCTGGTTCTGTGGAAAGTGTGCAGAGCAATGCAATACAAACCGCACAAATTTTGGCGTTTTTGAGGGTTTTTCATTTTACCTCCACTTTAGCGACAGGATGTTTTGCCATCTAGTTTCACCGGTCGCAACCGGGTCGACCAGAACGTTTCTGAGTTCTGAAAATAGTGGGTATCAGAGAGGCGCCAGAGGAAAAATTGGGTGGAAATGGGTGGCTCTTGAATGTTCGCTTTTGTTTAGAAAGCCTGCTGTAGGTTCAGCCAGCAGAGCCATGGTAATAGAGAGCACCGCTTTTTTCTGAGAACGGGTAAATTCCTCAGTTCCATGGACACCCAATTGGCAAACATTCTTGAGCTTTTCCCGAAGGCTCAGGAGTCGTTCAACCGCATTTATATCTTGGCGATCGTTGCTACGCGCCATTCTATTAGCGGAAATCGATGCTCTTTAACCACCACATATTGACTCGGTGTGCTCAACGACGTGCCGACACTCCTGCCGCTTGACGGCTATGTACAGACAAAAGCGGTATCGTGGTTCTGCTCGGAAACGAATTTTTAGACCGAAACTGCCCCTTATGCTAGGCCCCGCCAGCGAAGCAGCGCATCTGGCCCTGCATCGGCGCTACTGGACATTTGCGCAGTGGAGTCGTAGCCTTTGAGATACCTATCTCTTGAGTGAGAGCACGGTATGGATACTTTGGCATCTCTCGCGGACGAGATTATTGCTTTTCTCGGTGCCCTCATTGTACTAATGGCCGCAATGGCTCGATTCAACAATCCCCGCTTGTTGCTCACGGAGGCGGCGCCGGACGACAAGAAATGGCTACTTTTCCTGAAAGGTATGCTGAGCTGGAACCCCGGCCGGCAAAGTATCCTGCTAAAACCTCCACGCGCGAATACGACCGCGTTTCGTTATCGGCTATACCAAATATGTTATGCCTCGATCGGGATTCTGGTCTATCTGCTGTTGCTGTACCAGCCGGATATCAGGCAGCAGCTGCATGACATCATCGGATGGTTCGTTGCCAAGGGAGTACCCGACATCAGCAAGGCACAACCGCTGGTCGTCGCTGCGTTCGTGGTACTGATTCTGCCCAATGTGCCGCCGCTGCTCTGGGGCGATACGTTGATTCGCACCTGGTTGTACGAGCGCGCCCTGATACCTGCCCAGCAACTGCGCGAAATCAACCGGCTGAAGATGGCGCGCTATAATCCCCCGCAGGATTTGCTGGATCATGTACGCAAACTGGCACTGTTGGAGGGGTTCGAGAAGAGCGACATCGAGTACGATCCCGATCAACCGACCACGCCATCGCTTTGGACTAAGTGCATGCTGTTGAAGGAGCAGCTAAGGCACTGGGAGGCGGACGATCACTACAAGACCGCCTTCGCCGCGCTCAGGGATCCCGACAGCGACCTGCGATCGGTCGACGAGGTCAAGAACATGCGCCGGCGGTTACTCGGCGACGCACTGGTATGTCTGGGCCAGTTACGCACACTGGACGGCGACAAGAGCGACGAGTTGGTCGAGCGTGAAAACGAATTTCGCGCCAATTGCGGCATATTGCAGAAAAAACTCTACACCCTGATGGCCGGGGTTTCGCTGCATTCGCATTACAGCGATAATGAGCGAGTCCGCAAGTTCCGTGAAATCGGCTTTGAACTCGAGCCGAAACCGAGCGGTCCCCTACCGGACGCTAACGACATGCTTATGCTGGTGCTCATCCTATGCGGTATTATCGTGGTGCCGCTGAGCTTCAAGCTCGGCCCGGTCAAGGCAACGATGATCGGGGCGATGATGTTCAGCGCCGTCATCTCGCCCGTCCTGCTGGCCAGGTTTTGCCCGGGGCTGTGCGACGCCGCGACCAGGCGCTACGCGCCCAATCTGGTATATCCGATAGCCTCGACCCTGCTGGCGGCCGCACTCGGCTTCCTGATTATTCTCGCGGCAAACCAGTTTTTACCGCCTCCTTCGCCAAGCTGCGCCGCCGGTATCGACCGTTATCTGAACTGCAGTTACCCTTGGGCGATTCTGCACGCCGGCATCGCGCTGTTGCTCGCGATTCGCTTGAGCAGCGGTGAATACCCCGATGTGAGCAAGCTCTTGGGCTGGCGGCGCTATCGGCAATGGGGCAGTTTCACCGACGCCGTTCTCTGCGCCATCGGCGCCGCGCTGATTGCTGCCTTTATCGCATTACCGTTGTTGGAATCGCTAAGCCCGGACCGCTTCAGTATTGTATATCTGCCCGCGACGCCAGAACAGTTTTTCTTCTGGCGGATTACGCTACGCATGGCTTTGGTCGGTTTCTTCCTCGGTTTTGTCGTGCCGACCTGGTATCGAGCGCACAAAAGCCCTTATGGCGCGGGCGACCGTCGCCGTAATCCACGTCAGCGCGAATGCTTTGAACAAGATCTGCAAAGCCTACGTAAAAAACGAGTGCGCCCGCGAAACGGGACGGATCCGGCGACTTGAGGCAAGCGCCGGCCCGTCGGGGGTCTGATTGTTTCTTGTCCGAACAACGCCTGCGACGACCCGTGTGAAATTTCCACTGGCTCGACGATGGCGACTTTATAACCTGGCTGGTAGTTACGCCCACGATGCAACTCTCGGTCGCAAAGCGAACATTCGGATGGAACAGCTGAACTGGGTGTAATGCAGAAAGTGGTATCGCCCCACAGCCACTTGCTTAAGCATTGATCTGACGAACGAAGCCGGCTTCATCTCTAACACCGACCCGATTGCCATCGGGATCACTGATGTTGATGGTCCTGCCCCAAGGGTTTTCTGTGATGTCAACGTCGATGCCCCATTCTCTAATTTCTCCCAAGGCCTTCTCCAGGTCCTTGACGTTGAAACGCAGCTTGAAGCTCCCCTCTTTGGGCGACTTGACGCCGTTCTTTGCTTTGCCGCCTTGTTCCACCATCAAGTAACCCTCTCCGTATTCGAGGCAGGTTAGCTTAAAGCCGTTCTCGTCTTTCTCGAACAGCTGACGCAGGCCAAAGAGGTCTCGATAGAACGCCACACACGCCTCAAAATTTTCCGTGTTCAGAATTATTCCGTAGCGGGCTATATTCGCGTGCATGAACCTTCCTTGTGCTTAACGCCAGCGTAATGGGCCGGTTTGTGGAGCGAAGCGGAACAAACCGGCCCCGTTGACGCATTGGTTATACCTCCAGCCACTCGTAGAATTCCTGGGGCATCTCGTCCTCAACCATCTCGATCGATTTAACGTCAACAGTAGAATTACAGCCCATCAAAGGAACTTCAATCACCTGATCTTGATCAAACCAATCCATCTTCAAATAACGAATTTGGTCGTCATCATAAGCCACCGCTTTAACTCGGCCATGACCATATAGCTTCATCGTCTTACCGAACTTTTCTCGTTTCTTTAGGACAACTAAATCGCCTTTGCAGATGGAGTTAAACCGTTCCGCTTGATGCTCACTCTCAAGATAATCAAATCTACAAATGCCCTGTTCTTTCCATTCCGTATCTAAACGCTCGCTGAAGTCAGCTCCCGGACAAAAACCCATGAAAAGAACGTATGAGTCTGTTGGAGTGGCGTTGTTGATGGCGCTTAGAACTTGCTGAGCTTCTGTATCGCCTGTTGCTAGCTTTTGTTCGGCATTGCGCTTGAGCCTTACGAGATCGGATCGCGACATCTCGCCACTCCTGACTCTTTCTATCGCTTTAGTATATTTCATCAGCTAGAACCTTCTTTAGGTGGGATTGAGCTCTTCACTTTCTCAGAGCTCCTCGCATCTAACAGGCTTTAGAGGAAGATAAGCGCTGCAATTGGTATAACGCCAGCCAGCATGCAAGGCTATGGAATGGAGGCGAAGCCGTAATACAGTAGGCGTCGCGTGCCTGGCCTTGTTATACAGTGACTTCCTTCACTGGGATTCTGCCATTGAGCTCAATCCAATAGGCACCGTCGTCGAGAATAACCTCGCCGCCACAGAAGACTTCCTTTGCGTTGAAGCTCTGCACTTGTCTTGGCGCAGCTTTAGTGTCAACGGCTTGACACATGATGAGATAACACGACTGACCAGACTTGATAAGCTTAACGTGTTGCAACCGCTCGTTTGCCCCTAAATCTCCCTCTGGTAGATTCTCATCCGAAATCCAGATGAACCGTTTGCCATCTATTTTTCGGGTACCGTCCTGCCACACTCGCAGAAATACAGCACCATCAGACTCCCTAACGCTGCCCCAAGACCAACGAACATTATTGAGCGGGGCGCCAAGGTTGGCGAACATTTCAGCTTGACTCATTCTGTCTCCGCATTGGGACTACCCATGGCTGTATAACGCCAGCCATAAGCAGCGCCCTGACAAGGGCGTCCGGTGGAGGGCCAACGGCCCGGAACAACCTTAATGACCTTGTTATAGTGGTTACTTATTGACCTTAAGGCATTCAGTGTAAACTGAAGGAAAACCGATCCCACCACGCCGGTCAATATTTTGCTGATCTCGGTGTTTCCCGACCTGTTTGATTAACGCTCTACCGATTCTCTGGCCTGCGTTCTCGCATGCGGCCGATGAAGTGAACCCATCAACAGTTTGCATTTGAACATCGGGCATAGGCCCGCCTCTCTCGGCGACGATGTGCATAGTAAGTACCAAAACCCATTCGATCACGGGAACTCCTTAATCCCTATAACGTCAGCATTTGCGGCTGGTTTGTAGCGCAGCGAAAACCCCGTCCGACAACATGCTCTTGTTATGCATTTCTGAAAATATCATCTCAATACTCTTCTACCCTTTTAAAATCGAAAATTATTTTTGTTGGTTCATAAATAGCGCAATTTACGACCTCCGCTGCTTCCAAGTCAAAAAGACATATATTGTGACCGTCGGCCAAAGCGCTTTTATAGGCAATACCATCGTATCCCTTCGACTTTATAAACTCGGAGATTATTTGAGTCGGAGCATATTCTGACTTTAGATCGGAAGCTTTAGTTGGTTTTGAGAAGGCGTTGTCAATATCTGACCAAACTGCGCGGACAATTTCTTCAGGCGCAGGCTCTTTAAAATACAAATGGAGGTTGTCTTTTCCCTGCTCTACTGAAAAATCAAGAACTCTTAGATCTCTGGTCAACCTGAGTTGACCTACTGACAGAATTGCTCCAAGCCAGGGACGTATCTCAGACATAGCAGTCTCTTTGTCTGTAGCAACATACAGGCATGGAATTCCTTTTGAGTTAGCTCTACCTTCGGCTGCACTATCTACCAAAGGTTTCATTCGAGCCTTCGGAAACGGTGCTGGAAAATCATCAATATGTATATCTTCTTCAGTTTCAGGGTTATGTTGGTAATAAGGCCTCCAAGAATGACCATTCTGGGCACGCCAAACAACTGACCCTGCTTTTAAAGGCCGTTCACGATCGCCGCAAGTTTCAATAATGGAATTGAGAAACTCTTTAGATACTTCATCTAGTATATAGCGATGCTTTGTATCTACCGAATTTTTAAAAATTAAATAGCTACGCCACGACTTAAAGCTCATCCCGAATCCTTCCTAGAAACATAACGCTATTGTTCAGCGGCGCCCTTTTCGTAGCGAAGCGAAGAAAAGGGCGCCCGGTGGTGGGCCTTCAGGCCCGGAACATACTGCAACAACTGGTTATGCATTAAGGCTGCTGCCCGAAGACCTCTTCAAACCTTGCGACGAAAGACTGAGCTTCTGCCACTTGAACTGCTAAACGCATGATTGCAGGGTTAGGAGGTGCATCAAGAAGGGCCTCTGCATACCTGTTGATTCCTTGATATTTTTGGAATGCTAATGGTCTCTCGGCAGCCAATATATAGCGATACTGCTCCCACAGGCGGAGGTCAACGTGCTTCACTAAAGCATCGTGGTGTTGCATAGCACCAATTTTTTGACCCCGCGGGAGCTGGTGATCTTCTTTCGAGGTCATATGCCGAATTTTGTCGAAATTGCCTTTTATTTCCGCCTCTATCAGCATCTCTATTCGATTATTGCGGAAATATTTAGTTGAAAGTGGATAAAGCAAAGCCACTAACACCGCCATCAATGTCCCGATGGCTGCCAAAGCCGTCCAGAAAACGCGTGGGTTTAGCGTTTCGATCCAAAAATCAGACATGAAACTCCCTTATGCATAACGCAAAGCTAAGCGGCGCCCTGACAAGGGCGTCCGGTGGACGGCCGCCAGGCCGGTAACGAACTTAAGCGTTTGGTTATGTGGGCTACCGGAGAAGATCACCATACCCCCAGATGACAGTGCCGGAAATAGCCAGCACCACGCCGAGATACTGTGCTATACGGTATCGCAACTTGTAACGCTGACTAAGCTCTGTCTGAGAACTGATGACAATTCCTGAAAGGTTGACGTGCTCATTTACTTTGGAAAGGTTGTACTCCGCCCAAACACCGAAAAGGACACTGATAGCTCCGCTACGTTGGAACCAAATGTCTGCCGCCTCGCCCTCAGGTCGAAGGAAAGAAAAATAAGCTGCGACTGGAGCCAGCACTCCCAAAACTATCAGGGGAACGCAGCCCAGCAATGCCTTCTTTACTTCCTTTTCTTCCTCTTCCATTCGACTCCCCAAATTGCTTATCGACTGCTTACACATAACAGCTTATTAGTTTGCATTCTTATTAAACCGCAGCACCATCGCCCCGTCCAAAACTGCTTCACAACCCGAATAAGCTCGATTTTTCAGAGCATTACCTTTCTATCCCAGAGGACTTTTGAGATCCTGATCTTGTGAAAAGTCTGCACGCGGGATATTTATGCACGTTTTTGCAAGTTAAATCCAGAGGGACGAACTTTTCCCACGCCGAAACAGATACCTACAGAAATGCTTTGTGAAAAGTGTGTGTGCAGAGCCGTGCACATTAAACCGCAGGAATTTTGGCGTTTTTGAGTGTTTTCCATTATACCCCCACTTTAGCAACAGGCCGTTTCGCCATCGAGATTCACCGGTCGCAACCGGGTCGATCGAACGTTTCTGAGTATTGGAAATCGTGGGTATCAGAGAGACGCTTGAGAAAAAAATGGGCGGAGATGGGTGGTTCTCGAATGTCCGCTTTTGTTTAGAAGCGGTCTTTTTTTGAGGCAGAATCCCCGCTGATAATGATTGGACTAAAGAGCCGGCGCCGTTCACAGGCGCCGGCGAGAGGCTTCAACCCCAAACAATCAACGGGTGACATCAATCAGTAGCTGAGCACCCTGCAGCACCTGATACTCCATGGGGTAGGTACTGTTGTTGTAGTGGAACCGGAAACGGGTGCCACGGTCATCCCGGTAATGGTGACGGTGTTTGTTCCACTGGCGTTTGTGGCCATGGTAACTATGCCTTTTCTGATGGTACTTCTTATGCTTCCAGCCGTGTTTGTGTCGGTTGTGAGCCTTGTTTTTCCAGCCATGCTTGCGATCCCGGTGGCCGTGGTGTGCATCCGCATCGCGGTGCCGGGATGACAGAAGCTTCTTGTGGTGGGGTATGCCCCTGTCGTGGTCCACTTTCTGGTGGAACCCTGCCCTGTGGTTCTCCCGCCTGTCAGAGTCTGCCACAGCCGGGCTGGTGGCCATTATCAGGCCAACAAGACAACTGCCAATCAGAAATGCTTTCATCGTTCTTCTCCCGATCTTTTCAGATCCCGGATTAGCATCCACGAACACTCTGTGGCTGCTCCCTAATTTCAGAGTACGGAACTTCCGGGGAAAGTCAGGCGATCGGCGGCGGCTTTGCACTTCTTTTACGCAGGCGCGGACAGTCTTTACAGTTGCCGTGGCCGGCTGACCGTCACGACAGAATCAACGCAGGTGGGATTCCAGCTCAAACACGTGGGGATCATGATCACCCAGCGTACGCAAAGCGTCCGCCAGCTTCAGCAGATACTCGCTGTTAGGGCCACTCGGCCCGGACGAACGCGCAATCTGGCTGGCGATGTCGAGCGTCGAAGCGGGCCCCAGAAAAGCGGCGTTGTCCTCGGTGGCAATATAAACAAGGCCTTCCGCATTGCTACCGTCATCAAATGTCATGGTCGTGCTGAAGCGCAGGTAGCCGTTCTTCTCACGTACATCCAGGTGCTCAAACACGTCCGGTGATACCCGATAGGCCATGCCCTTGCATGTCGCACCAGGCTGGCTAACCAGCGTGACCACACGCCCGGGAGCCTCCGGAGTACCGCGATGATCATGGGAGCCCTGCCAGAAACGTCGGGCCCAGCCTTCAATCGTCGCCGGCTGCTGCTCAAGGAAGGGGAAGTCCACCTTGTAGATCAGCGAGCCATAGCCGAACAGCCACACGGAGGACACTCCGTCAAACTGCTGGCGACTGCGATTGTGCGCTACGGTATCGAAAGACATCAGGAGGCCGACGTGGAAGCAATAAATCCAGCGATGCCCGTTAATACAATTTCCGCCGCCATGGCAGACAGAATCAGGCCGCTGATCTTGGAGAGAATGTTCAGCCCGGTCTTACCCAGCGCCTTTTCCAGGTATCCGGACAAGTGCAGTAGAACCGCCAGGATAACCAGCCCCGACACCAGCCCCAGAAGCCCTCCGGCCACTTCCGGCACAGCGTTCAGCTCGGCCCCGTAAACCAGGATGGCACCGATGGTCGCAGGGCCTATCATCACCGGAATCGCCAGTGGCACCACGGCAATGTCATCGCGGTCTTCATCCGGCAACCCCGTGGCGTGGTTGCGGGTACCACTGGTGACCAGGCTGATGGCGGTCAGGAACAGCAGGCTGCCAGCACCGATCCGGAACGAATTCAGGGTAATGCCAATGGCACTGAACAACAGTGGGCCGGCAAAGAACAGTACCAACCCCAGAATCATTGCGGATACGGTGGAACGGCGGATAATCGAACGCTTCTCAGACGCCGGCAGCCCCCGGGTTAACGCCAGAAACATGGTGACCACGAAAAACGGCGCCAGCAGGAACATAAAGCGGATCGTGCTGCTGATGTAGGTACTGATAAACGCTTCAAACATTCAGAATATCCGGTCAGGGGTAAAAACGGTATAGCATAGCGACAGTGGCGCCTTCGTGCCGTACGGAAGTGAACGTATCCTAGCGCTTAACGCTGCTTTGCCTGGGTTTGCGTGACTTTCCCGGCTTTCCCGGCTTGCTGGCTTTGCCCGGGCGCGGGGGTTTGCCGGTTTTTCCAGCGGGCTTTCCTGGCCGACCGGGCTGTCCTGCCTTTGCGCCCTTTCCACGCGGTCCTGACGGCGATGTCCCGGGCTTTTTGCCAGGCCGCTTGCTCGCCGGCTTTTTCGTTTCGCTACGGGTTTCGGGGCTCACTTCCGAGGACGAATCGCGGATCATGTCAAACAACCCGGCCAGCTCCTTCGGCCCCAGATCCCGCCACTCTCCGACTGCTAGTCCTTTGAGGCTGATATTCATGATGCGCACACGTTCGAGCTTCGTGACCTCGTAATCAAAGAACTCGCACATGCGACGAATCTGTCGGTTCAGGCCCTGAACCAGGGTAATACGGAACACGAAACGGGACACCTTTTCGACCTGGCAGCGTTTGGTGACCGTGCCCAGTATCGGTACCCCGGCGCTCATACCCTGCACGAATTCTGCGGTCACCGGCTTGTTGACGGTGACCAGGTATTCCTTCTCGTGGTTGTTGCCCGCGCGCAGGATTTTGTTCACCAGATCGCCATTGCTGGTGAGGAAAATCAGCCCCTGGGAGTCCTTGTCCAGTCGGCCAATGGGGAAGATCCGCTCACCATGGCCCACATGGTTGACGATGTTACGGCGCTCCGCCGGGTCGGTGGTGCTGACCACGCCCACGGGCTTGTTGAGGGCGATAAAGATCAGGTCCTCTTCGTCTCGCGGCTCGATCAACTGGCCGTTCACCGTGACCTTGTCGCCGGGCAGCACCTGATCGCCCACCTGGGCCGCCTTGCCATTAATGGCAACGTTGCCGTTCTCGATATAGCGGTCGGCCTCCCGCCGGGAACACATGCCACTCTCGCTGATGTATTTGTTGAGGCGGGTGGAGTTTTTGCCGGGCATGGGAGTCCTGTCTTCGGTCGGGGATCGTCGGGGCATCAGGCCACTTTTGGGGATACATAGCTGAAACGCTTGCGGTATTGCTCCATGGTACAGCCTACCGTGCGTTTAAACAGCCTCCGGAACGAACTGGCATCTTCGTAACCCACACTCCAGATGATGCGTGCAGTCTGTTCGCGGCTGGATTCCAGCAGGTGCTTGGCCGCCTCGATCCGCAGATGCTGCAGGTAGCCGATCGGGGTTTCGCCAGTGGCTTCCTTGAAACGACGCTTGAAGGTGCGGGTGCCAAGGCCCGCTACGGCAGCCACTTCGTCGATGGTCAGTGCATCGGCGTAGTGCTGTTCAAGCCAGGACTGTGCCTTGCGGATAGCGTCATCCTGATGGGCTTTCTGGCTGTAGAAGGCCATGTAGGGCGTTTGCTCCGCCCGGCGGCCGTCCAGCACCAGCATCTTGCTGCAGGCCAGGGCAACCGCCGGTGACGAGAAGCGCTCCACCAGGTAACTACACAGATCCACAAACGCCGTGGCGCCGCCGGCACAGATGATGCGGCCGTTATCCACCAGCAACTGGTCTTCCTCCAGGCGCAGGTGCGGATAGCGGGCACGGAACAGCGGCGCTGCCCGCCAGTGGGTGGTGGCCACCTGGTCGTCCAGCAAACCCGCCTCCGCCAGTACGAAACTGCCGGTGCAGACGCTCGCCAGCACGGCGCCCCTCTCCAGGCCTTCCCGCAACCAGCCATAAAGCGGTCTTGAGGGTGCGAGCGTTTTCTCCAGCCGTTCCGCGCCCACGGCGGCTTCCACCGAGGAGCCCACCACGATCAGGTCCGGCTCAAAATCCCCACGCTTGCAGGTTGGCGTCACCACCGCACCGCTGTACCCGCGGACTGGCTGGTCGTCCACCGTCACCACCTGGCAATTAAACAGGGGCTCGCTGTGGCCAGCCGGGGCGCGGCCGCAGAAGTTGGCAACGGTGAAGAAATCCATGATGCCGTGCACACCGGAGGCGTGGCAGTTGGGGAAGGCGACAATGGCAACGTTGAACATGGAAATGGCCCTTTCAGCACTTTATATGTCAAATATGACACTCCTGCTGGCAACCCGCAAGTCCTAACCTGAAGCTGTCATCCACTACCACTGGAAGAAGGACTTTCACCATGACCTCACAACTGAACACTCAATCAGTGATCTTCGAGCGACCGACAACCCACAAGGTTGAAGGCCCGAAGGGGTTTTCGCCCATCCGCCTGGCACTTCAACTCTACGGTCGAATAGCCCCTGAGAAAGCCGGCCGGCTGGTTAACCGCATGGCGTTCAGGCCCTCGCGCCTGCCCATGCCATCCCGCTATGAATACCTGCTGGACAATGCTGACAGCTATACCCAGCTGCAGCATGGTGCCCGGACCATTCCGGTATATTCCTGGGGCCAGGGGCCTGTGATTCTGGGCGTTCACGGCTGGGCCGGTGCCGGCATCCAGTTCGGCGCCTGGGTCAACCCGCTGGTGGAAGCCGGCTATCGCGTGGTGCTGTTCGACGCCCCCGCCCACGGCCGTGCCCAGGGCGAGAGCACCAACCTGTTCGAAATGGCCGAAGTCGTTACCAGGGTGGCGGCCAGCGTCGGCCGGGTCCACGGGGTGCTGGCCCATTCCATTGGCTGCATTGCCGCTGCCCGCGCGATCGCGGACGGCCTTCAGCCTGATTATCTGGTCATGCTGGCGCCGCCCGTCAGCCTCACGGCGGTGATGGATAACCTGGGCCGTCAACTCGGCCTGAGTCAGAACGTTCTGGCGGTGCATCTGCAATTGATGGAGGAGCGTTTCGGCAAATCCGTCTGGGAGCAACTCGACCTGGAAGTCCTGTCACGGACCCTCACCCAGCGGGGCCTGACGGTCATTGATGACGATGACACCTCCATCTCGCCAGACGAAAGCGAACGGGTTTTCAACAACTGGGAAAACGCCAACGTGCTCCGCACCCGTGGCCTGGGCCATCACCGCCTGCTCTGGAGCCCCATGGTTGTGGACACGGTGCTTCGGGATCTGGGCCGGCCGGTGGACACCCTCTGATTGCGCGATTGCGTCAGTCCGTTTATGGTCTGGCAGCAGTACCATTCGCATTCACGGAGCCCAGCCATGCACCTGTCTGAACCTAAACAGCGACAAACGCCCCGGGGACGCTTCGCCTGGCGAGAAGGCGGGGCACCCGGTGGCAAGGCGCTGGTGATGATCCACGGCTGGCCGGAGAGCTCCTACTGCTGGGAGCACGTGGCAGCGTATCTGAAGGCGGGTTTTCACATCATCGCCCCCGACCTGCGAGGGTTGGGCGACAGTGAACGCAGTCCGGACATCGAACACTACCGCAAGCAGGAAATGGCACAGGATGTGATCAGCCTGCTGGACCAACTTGGTATTGATGAATTTCAACTGGTGGGCCACGACTGGGGCGGCATCGTCGCCCAGGAAGTCGCACTGGCCATTCCCGACCGGGTGCAAAGGTTGGTGATCATGAACATCGCCATCATCAACAACCTCAAGGGCAACCAGGAAGTGATCGAGAAGGTCCGCGCCAGCAGCGGTGCAGCCTACTGGTATCAGCACTTCATGCAGACGCCAGGCCTGCCTGAAGCGATGATTCCCGGCGCCGAAGAGACCTGGCTGGGGCATTTCCTGCGCACCTGGAACCGCGAACCGTTTCCACGGGACGCATTCGACGAATACGTGCGCACCTTCCAGATTCCGGGAACGCCGGGTACCAGCTCCAATTACTACCGCACCTTCCACGAAGACGCCAAACGCTGGGCCACCACGGCAGGCCATACGTGGCCCATGCCCGCCCTGTACATCTACGGCAACAAGGACAAGGTGATCATTCCGGAGTACCTCAATCATATTGAGGAATGCTTCGCAGACTTGCGAGTGAAGGAGGTGGAGGCTGGCCACTTCCTGCAGGAAGAGCAACCCGAAGCCGTCGCCGGGTATCTCAACGATTTCCTGGACACAGCCTGAGCTATTACCTGGATGGGCTGACGTAGACCCAGTTGGTACCGACGTTGTCGCACACCACGATTTCGCGGTTGATCACCGTGCACAGGGAAAGGTCCTGCGGAAGCTCGTCGTGGTAACGGGCCTTGACCGCCAGATTCTTCTTATCCTGTTTGAGCAGGGTGAAAGTCCGCTCCATACGCCGGGCAAAGTCGACGCCGCCATCCTCAATAGTGTGAAAGGCGTTGTGGAACGCCGTGAAGCTCATGGTATTGGCGCCCAGGCCTATGTCCACCATCTTGGGAATGTAGCGGTCGTACGCCTTGGAGAGGTATCGGCGTACGGCCTCTGAGTCATCGCGATTGCCCTCGAACGGACGCAGCCCAAGGCGATTATTCTCCGCCAGGGCACCTTCCGCCAGCTGGCTGTTAGGCTGATTTGAGACCAGATCATAGCGCTGCCGGGGACAGGCAATGCGCTGGCCTTCCAGTTGGCAGTCCGAAAGCAACCCGCTTTGCGGCGGGCTTCCTTCAGGCCCGGACCGAGCGGGTTCCGGTTCCGCGCCAGACGGTTCGGGGCTGGGGTCGGCTTGCGCGGGAGCACCCGGCTCAGGCACTTCCAGGCCCAGCCGCCCGGCAGGGCGCCGCAGAAGCAATGCCTGCACCTGCGGATCGTTGCGCTTGAAATCCGTAGGTGATGGCAAGCCCCCTCCGAGCCCTTCGCTCACTACGCGGCAATACATCTGTTCCAGTTCGGTTGTAGCGCCGGCCATACATTCATCTTCGGCAGCATGGAGGGTGCCGGCACAGAGAGCAAGCAGGACCAGGGCCGGCCATCTAGCTGTCATCCCGCTGCCCCAAAGCCACGCGCGCCATCAGGTCTTCCACCCGGCGTATGGTTTCAGCATCGCCCTTCTTCCCCGTAAGCACCACTTGGGAGCCGATGGTGGCCACGTACATCAGCAGCGACAGATCGCGAATGCGCTGGGGATCGCTGCTCAGCCGTTCGTACAGCTCGCAGTTCTGGTTGATGCGCGCTTCGTCCACCTGCGTGACCAGATCAGCCGCGTAGTCATTTCTGCGGGCAAAATCCCGCACCGCCAGCTCCACCTGCAGGCGACGGATATTACGGGACGCATCGGTGAGCAACAGTTCCAGAATTTGCCGCAATTCGGTTTCGACATCCCCACCCTTGGGTTTCCAGTACTGAAGCTCGTGCAGACGCCGGTCCCGCCAGCGGTTGAGGAAACGCACCACCAGGTCTTCGTGGTCCTTGAAGTGCCAGTAAAAACTGCCACGGGTCACACCGAGCTTTTTTGCCAGGGTCAGCACCCTCAGGTTGCTGAAACCACCGGCTGCAACCTCGCCGGCGGCCGCATCCAGCCAGGCGTCGCGGGTCAACTGCGCTTTTTCCGGCGTCTTGCGGCTGCGGCGTTTCTGAGGTTTGGCATCCGTCATGGTGGAATCTGGTCCTGCTACTGGCTGTTGGGTGTGAATTCTACATCAACAGCGGAGCCATGTTTGAAAGCGTTGACCCCGCCCAAAACATACATTAGTGTATGGACAAACAATACACCAGTGTATGGATAATTCAACAGGTCTTCCGTACACCGCCTACTATCCAATGCCAGTATCAGGGAGCTGCTACATGAGTACTGCCCATTACGATGTGAACGGCAACATCGCCGTCATCCGACTCGACAACCCGCCCGTCAATGGCCTGGGCCTTGAACTCCGCCGGGGTATTGTTAACGGTATCCAGCAGGCAGAAGCCGATGATGCAGTGAAAGCCGTGGTACTGATCGGCTCCGACCGTGCCTTCTCCGGCGGCGCCGACATCAGCGAGTTCGGCTCTCCCAAAGCCTTTGCCGAACCCAACCTGAACACGGTAGTCAACTACGTGGAAAGCAGCCGCAAGCCGGTGATCGCGGCCATCAGCGGCGCCTGCATGGGCGGCGGACTGGAACTGGCCCTGGGTTGCCACTACCGCATCGCCAAGCCGGACGCGCAAATCGCCCTGCCGGAAGTAAAATTGGGCCTGCTGCCAGGCGCCGGCGGTACTCAACGCCTGCCACGAGTCATCGGAGCTGAGCACGCTGTAAATATGATCGTCTCCGGCAGCGTCGTACCTGCCAAACAGTTCAAGGGCAGCGCCCTGTTCGATGAGATTATCGACGGCGAATTGCTGGACGCGGCCATTGCCTACGCCACCAAGGTGGTCAGCGAGAACCTGCCGCTGAAAAAAGTGCGCGACCTGAAAGCCAAGCACCCGAACCCGGAAGGCTTCTTCATGTTCACCCAGAACACCGTCGGCGCCATGGCCAAGAACTACCCGGCCCCGCTGAAGTGTGTCGAAGCTGTGAAAGCCGCCGTCACCATGCCGTTCGACAAGGGCATGGAGGTTGAGCGCGAAGCCTTCGTTAATCTGATGCAGACCCCCGAATCCCGCGCCCTGCGTCACGCGTTCTTCTCCGAGCGCCTGACCAGCAAGATTGCCGACGTGCCGTCCGACACCCCGACCCGTGACATCAAGTCTGTCGGCGTGATTGGCGGCGGCACCATGGGCACCGGCATCAGCATCAACTTCCTGAACGCCGGTATCCCGGTAACGATTGTAGAGATGAAACAGGAAGGCCTGGACCGTGGCGTTGAAGCCATCCGCAAGGTCTACGAAGGCCGCGTGAAGAAAGGCCGCATGAGCGAGGACGACGCCAAAGCCAAGATGGCTCTGTTGACCCCATCCCTCACCTATGACGATCTGAGCAGTGTTGACCTGGTGATCGAAGCCGTGTTCGAGGAAATGGGCGTCAAACAGTCCGTGTTCGAAAAGCTGGACGAAGTGTGCAAACAGGGCGCGATCCTGGCCTCCAACACTTCCACCCTGGACCTGAACAGGATCGCCAGCTTCACCAAGCGCCCGGAAGACGTCATCGGCCTGCACTTCTTCAGCCCGGCCAACATCATGAAGCTGCTGGAAGTGGTACGTGGCGACAAAACCGCCAAGGACGTACTGGCCACCGCCATGAAACTCGCCAAGACCATCAAGAAGACCGCCGTGGTCTCCGGCGTGTGCGACGGCTTCATCGGCAACCGCATGATCAACCAGTACCAGCGCGAAGCCCTGCTGATGCTGGAAGAAGGCGCCAGCGTTCAGCAGATCGACAAGGCCATCGAGAAGTTCGGCTTTGCCATGGGCCCGCTGCGCATGGCCGACCTGGCCGGCGGCGATATCGGCTGGGCCATCCGCAAGCGCCAGTACGAAGAAAACCCGGACATGGTGAAGATGGTGCTGGCCGACCGCATCTGTGAAATGGGCCGTTACGGCCAGAAGACCGGCGCTGGTTTCTACCGCTACGAGCCGGGCAACCGCAACGCCCTGCACGACCCGGAAGTGGACAAGGTGGTGGACGAGGTTCGCGCCGAACTGGGCATCAAACCGCGCAAGATCAGCAACCAGGAAATCGTCGAGCGTTGCGTGTATGCGCTGGTGAACGAAGGCGCCCAGATTCTGGACGAAGGCATTGCCCAGCGCGCCTCCGACATCGACATGGTGTACCTGACCGGCTACGGCTTCCCCGTGTTCCGCGGCGGCCCGATGCATTACGCCGAAGAAGTGGGACTGCCCAACGTGGTGCGCGCCATGCAGGCCTTCACCGAAGACCGCCACACCCAGCCTGGTTTCTGGGAACCGGCGGCCCTGCTGGCCAAGCGTGCCGAAGAAGGCAAAGGTTTCGACGCCAAATAACCGGTCCACCAATACCCTCGGGGCGCCTGCCCTTCACCGATAAACAGGCGCTTCGAACGAAGGAGAATTGTTATGTCTAATGATGTTGTCATCGTATCCACCGCCCGCACGCCCCTGGCCAAATCCTGGCGCGGCGGCCTGAATATGACCCACGGTGCCACCCTTGCGGGTCACGCCATCCAGCACGCGGTTGAGCGTTCCAAAGTCGACCCGAACGAAATCGAAGACGTGCTGATGGGCTGCGCCCTGCCCGAAGGCTCCACCGGTAACGATGTCGCTCGCATGGGCGCAATCCGTGCCGGCCTGCCCGTTACCGTTGGCGGCGCCACCATCAACCGTTTCTGTTCATCTGGCCTTCAGGCCATCGCCATGGCCGCGCACCACATTGCTGTGGATAAAGTCCCGGTGATGGTCGCCGGCGGCGTGGAATCCATCTCCACCGTGCAGGCCAACGTGAACCAGAACTACTTCATGGAACCCTGGCTGGCGAAGAATAAGCCTGAGCTCTACTGGTCCATGCTGGACACCGCCGAAACCGTCGCCAAGCGCTACGACATCAAAAAAGAAGACATGGACGAATACGGCGTCCGCAGCCAGAACCTGGCCGATCAGGCTCGCCAGGACGGCAAGTTCGATGACGAAATCGTGCCCATCACCACCACCATGGGCGTCGCTGACAAAGCCACCGGCCAGCTCAGCAGCCAGGAAGTGACCGTCAGCCAGGACGAAGGCATCCGTCCGGGAACCAACCTGGAAGGCGTCAGCAAAATCCGCTCCGCGATGGAAGGCGGCGTGGTTACTGCGGGTAACGCCAGCCAGTTCTCCGACGGCGCCTCTGCCTGCGTACTGATGGACAGCAAAATCGCCGAACAGCGAGGCGCAACGCCACTCGGTATCTTCCGTGGTTTCGCCGTCGCCGGCTGTGAGCCAGACGAAATGGGCATCGGCCCGGTCTTCGCGGTGCCCAAACTGCTCAAACGCGCCGGCCTGACCGTCGACGACATCGGTCTGTGGGAACTCAACGAAGCCTTCGCCGTGCAGGTTCTGTACTGCCAGCGCAAACTTGGCATCCCCATGGACCGCCTGAACGTCAACGGCGGCGCCATCGCCGTGGGCCACCCCTACGGCACCACCGGCTCCCGCCTGGTCGGCCATGCTCTGATCGAAGGTAAACGCCGTGGCGTCAAATACGTGGTCGTCACCATGTGCGTGGGCACCGGTATGGGTGCTGCTGGATTGTTTGAGGTTGCCTAAGGCTTTGGTTGCTGCCTGAAGCCTCGGTTGCCCTTGGCTTGGGTGAAAGTGCCCGTTGGGAGTGGGTGTCCAAAACACGCTCCTTACGGCACGTCCATGTGACGCTCGGGCTCCGCCATCCATGGCTCCGCACGGTTTTGGACACCCACTCCCAACGGCCACCCAGAACTTTGTGCAGAGGCAAACAGGTGCAACCGGTAAGCGCATTGCGAACGTTCGGCAAGACATTTTTTAAGCAGGCAAGAACAGACTTGAAGCGTTGGTCGGTAACGGCCTTTCAAAAATGTGCGGAGCCAGGGATGGCGGAGCCCAAGCGCACACGGACGTGTTCACAGCGTTTTTTGAAAGGCCGTTACCGACCGACGCCGCCCCGAGCTAACAGGCCCGGGCATTAAGAACTACCAGGCAACTCCAAACGCCAAAAGAACCATCAACCTCAGCCAATAGACAAAGAGGTAAAACATGGACCTGAATTACACCCCGGAACAAGAGGCCTTCCGCGCCGAAGTTCGCCAGTTCCTGGAAGACAACCTCCCGGACGACATCCGCGAGCGCGTTCAGAAACGCCTGCGCCACGATAAAGACATGACCCAGCGCTGGCAGAAAATTCTGTATGAAAAAGGCTGGGGCGCCTCCACCTGGCCGGAAGAATTCGGCGGCCCGGGCTGGAACCCGATTGAACAGATCATCTTTGAAGAAGAGTGTGCCCTCGCCGGTGCGCCACGCCAGCTCGATTTCGGCCTGCGCATGGTCGCCCCGGTGATCATGACCTTTGGCAACGACGAGCAGAAACAACGCTTTCTGCCGGGCATTCTCAGCGGCGAAGACTGGTGGTGTCAGGGCTATTCCGAGCCGGGCTCCGGCTCCGACCTCGCGTCACTACGCTGCTCCGCCAAACGCGAAGGCGATCACTACATCGTCAACGGCCAGAAAACCTGGACCACCCTTGGCCAGCACGCCGACTGGATCTTCTGTCTGGTGCGCACCAGCAACGAAGGCAAGCCGCAACAGGGCATTTCCTTCCTGCTGATCGACATGAACGATCCCGGCATCGATGTGAAGCCCATCATCATGCTGGATGGCGAGCACGAGATTAACGAAGTCTATTTCGATAACGTGAAAGTGCCCGCCGAGAACCTGATCGGCGAAGAGAATCAGGGCTGGACCTACGCCAAGTTTCTGCTGGGCCATGAGCGCACTGGTCTGGCCAATGTGGGCCAGTGGAAAGCCTTGATGAAGCGTCTAAAAGTTGTCGCCAACGAGGAACAGGACGGCCAGCGCCCGCTGATCGAGAACACCCGCTTCCGCGATCGTCTGGCGCAACTGGATATCGAGCTGCGTGCACTGGAGCTGACCGTACTTCGGGTGCTGACCGACAAGCGCGGCCCCGGCCCGCAGGCATCCATCCTGAAAATCCGTGGTACCGAGATCGGCCAGAAGCTGTTTGAACTGCTGATGGAAGCCGCCGGACAGGATGCGATCGCGCACATTCCGGACGCCCTGGAACTGGACTACAACGGCCCGCGCGCCGGGTCCATCGATGCCACTCCGGCGGCCGGTGACTACTTCAACATGCGCAAGCTGTCGATCTTTGGCGGGTCCAACGAGATCCAGCGCAACATCATCGCCCAGCTCGTGCTTGGTCTTTAAAGGAGGCGATCTTATGAATTTCGATCTTACCGACGAACAGCAAATGCTGAACGACTCGTTGCGCCGCTTTGTGACCAACGAGTACAGCTTTGAAAAGCGCAGCACCTTCATCGAATCCGGCAATGGCACCGACCCGAACACCTGGGCCGCCCTGGCGGATATGGGCCTGCTGGCGTTCACCTTCCCCGAAGCCTTTGGCGGTCTGGATGGCAACGCCGTCGACACCATGGTGGTGATGGAAAACTTCGGTCGCGGCCTGGTGGTTGAGCCCTATCTGGCTACGGTCGTTCTGGCCGGCGGGCTGATTCGTGATGTGGGCAACGACTCCCAAAAAGACGAGTACCTGACGGCGATCGCTTCCGGCGAGCGCAAGATGGCCTTTGCACATTACGAACCCGGCGCGCGCTACAACCTGAGCCAGGTACAGACCACTGCCCGCAAGGACGGCGACCACTTCATGGTCAGCGGCCAGAAAACCGCAGTCATCCATGGCGGCCAGGCGGACCAACTGGTCGTCTCTGCGCGCACCAGCGGCAACACCAATGATGAGACCGGACTGTCCCTGTTCATCGTCGATGCCAATGCCAAAGGCGTGAAAATTGACGACTACGCCGCCCATGACGGCTACCGCATCGCAGACATCAGTTTCTCCAATGTCGCCGTCAGCGCCGACAATCTTCTGGGTGAGCTGGACCAGGCGTTCCCGCACATTGAGAAAGCCACCGATCTGGGCATTGCGGCGGTCTGTGCCGAAGCCGTGGGGGCCATGGAAGCCATGAACGAAACCACGCTGGACTACATCAAAACCCGCAAGCAATTCGGTGTACCTATCGGCAAATTCCAGGTGCTTCAGCACCGCATGGCGGACATGTTTATTCAGGCAGAGCAGTCAAAATCCATGGCCATTCTGGCCGCTAGCACCGCCGATTCCGACGACCGGGCCGAGCGCCGCAATGCCCTGTCCATGGCAAAAACCCTGGTCGGTCAGGGTTCCCGCTATGTCGCACAGGAAGGTGTTCAGTTGCACGGCGGCATGGGCGTGACAGACGAAATGTTCGCGGCGCACCTGTTCAAGCGGCTGACCACCATCAACCTGCTGTTCGGCGACGCGGATCATCATCTGGCCCAGGTCAGCGACGGCCTGTTGGCCGCCAGCGCCTGAACCTTCGGACTGATAACAAGGAATCGACTATGAGCGTAAAACAACTACTGGACCTGTCCGGCAAAGTCGCCTTTATCACTGGCGGCTCCCGTGGTCTGGGCCTGCAAATGGCCGAGGCGCTGGGTGAACTGGGCGCGAAGATCGCCATCAGCGCCCGCAAACAGCACGAGCTGGACGCGGCGAAAGAACACCTGGAAAGCCAGGGCGTGACGGTGGTGACCATCGCCGCCGACCTGGGCGATCTGGAAGGTATTCCCAAGGTGGTGGATCAGGTGATCGAGCAGCTCGGCGACATCGATATTCTGGTGAACAACGCCGGCGCCACCTGGGGAGCCCCAGCGGAGGACTATCCGCCCGAGGGTTGGATGAAGGTAATGAACCTGAATGTGAACGCCAGCTTTTTCCTCACCCAGACCGTCGGCAAGCGCTGCATGATCCCGCGCAAGACCGGCAAGGTGATCAATATCGCCTCCATTGCCGGGCTATCTGGCAACCCGGAGGGCATGCAGACCATCGCCTACAACACCAGCAAGGGCGCCATGGTGAACTTCACCCGCGCCCTGGCGTCCGAATGGGGTCATTACAACATCAATGTGAACGCGCTTTGTCCAGGCTTCTTCCCGTCCAAGATGTCTCAGGGACTGTTGGATGCACAAGGCGACAAAATGCTTGAGCGTATTCCGCTCAAGCGCTTTGGTGGCGAAGAAGATCTGAAAGGTGCAGCGGTGTTGCTGGCGTCTGAAGCCGGACGACACATTACCGGGCAATGCCTGGCAGTGGATGGCGGCACGCTGGTTAGTTAAGCATGCCCCTCTCGTCTGTTAAAGGCACTGACTAACCTGCTCCGGGTCCAGGTTACCACCAGTAATAATCAGAACCGTGGCCCTGTCCGGATCAGGCGCAACCTGGTTTTCCAATAACGCCGCCAGCCCGACACTGGCACCAGGCTCTACATAGAGCCTGGCTTCAGTCAGCAGGCGACGTGTGGTTTCCCGGATAGCCGACTCGGTAACCGTCACGATCTGGTCCACCACCTGACGGGACGCGGCATAGGTGCAGTCACCGACCACTGCCGGTGCCAGGCTGGCAGCCCAGGTATCCACCGAGTCGAGGCTGGCGCTGGCATCCTGCTTGTGCCAGGCGTTAAACATGGTCGCCGCACCCTCCGGCTCCACGCCGATCAGCTCCACTTCCGGCCGCTGTGCCTTGATGGCCAGCCCCAGCCCGGAAATCAAACCGCCGCCTCCGATGGGGCACAGTATCCGATCCACATCCGACTGCTGGCGCAGCAATTCCAGGCCAACGGTGCCCTGTCCAGCCATGATGCGGACATCATTGTAAGGGTGAACCAGCGTCCGCCCCTTGTCATCCCGCAATTGATGGCACAGCGCCACCGCCTGCTGGATATTTCCGTGCACAATCACTTCGGCGCCCAGCGCCCGGGTGCGGTGAATCTTCAACGGGCTGGAACCTTCCGGCATCACCACCGTGAGCGGAACATCCTGCATGGCCGCCGCCCAGGCCAGGCCGATTGCATGATTCCCGGCGGACACCGTCACCAGGCCAGCCTCGAGTTCGTCAGCACTGGCGGTCAGCAGCCAGTTCAGTGCACCCCGAGCCTTGAAACTGCCGGTGCGCTGAAAGCTCTCACACTTCAAACCCAGCGGCTGGCCCATGGTGGCATCCAGATCAGGCACAGTCAGGAGCGGTGTTTCGCCCAGTTTCGGTCGAATGCGCTGCTCTGCTGCCTGTATTTGGGATAGGTCAGGAAGGGTTGGTTTGGTCATGGTGCGTGCTCCATTTGCTCCCATTACCAAACCATGGCCCCATTGGGGCCAGCGATCAAGTCACAACAGCCTCACCCGCTTCAACAGCCTCTGGCTCACACACATACTGCCCCGCGTCAAACCGCTTCGTCTGCTGGCGGAATTGCCAGGTGAAGCCCGGCCACAGCGTGGTGTTCTTGCCGTTCTCGTTTACATACCAGCTCTTGCAGCCGGTCTGCCACACGGAGTCGCCGAGCTTGGCGTGAATAGAGGCGTTGTATTGGCTTTGGGCGTCTTCCTTCACTTCCACGCTCTTCCAGCCGTGCTTGTCCATTTTCTTCAGGGCACCCAGCACATACTGGATCTGGCTTTCAATCATATAGACCATGGAGCTGTGGCCGAGGCCGGTATTGGGGCCCATGAGCATGAAGAAGTTGGGGAAGCCGGCAATGGCGCTACCCTTGTAGGCTTCGGCACCGCCTTTCCATGCGTCCAGCAGGTCCTGGCCGCCACGGCCATGTACCATGCCTGCGGGTATCGGGTCCTGGGCCTTGAAGCCGGTGCCATAAATGATGCAGTCCACTTCCCTCTCATGGCCGTTGTTATCCACGATCATATTGCCACGCACTTCGCGGATGCCGTCGGTCAGCACGTCGACGTTATCCTGGGCCAGCGCCGGGTAATAGTTGTTTGAGATGAGCACCCGCTTGCAGCCGAAGTGAAAGTCCGGGGTAACTTTCCTGCGCAGTTCCTTGTCCTTGATCTGGTTGCGGATATGGCGGCGTGCCTGTAATTCGCCGATTTTGAGGATTCGCGGATTGCCTACAAAGCCCAGTACCCGTGCTTCCAGCATCCAGTAGATGCTCTGGCGAAAGGCGTTCAGGGTCTGCGGGAACTTGCGGAACATCATCCTTTCCAGCGGGCGGATCTCGCGATCAGGCTTGGGCACGATCCACGGTGGAGTCCGCTGGTAGAGGTCGAGGTGAGCTGCGTCTTTGGCCACTTCCGGTACGAACTGAATGGCTGAGGCGCCGGTGCCAATCACTGCTACGCGCTTGCCCTTGAAGTCGTAGTCATGGTCCCAGTCCTGGGAGTGGAAGCTTTTGCCGGTGAAGGTGTCGATGCCTTTGATGTTGGGGTATGCCGGGGTGCTAAGGCCGCCCATGCCGGAAACCACAACATCCGCCTTGAAGGTGCTGAATTTGGGCAGGCCCTTGTCTTTGCGGTTGAGTTTGTCGCCGGGGTTCAGGCCCTTGTCCTGCATGTAGGCCCAGAGTTTGGGGCTGTCGCAGGTTTCGATGGTCCAGCTTTGGGTTTTTTCGTCAAAGCGGGCACCCGCCACGTGGGTGTTCAGGCGCACGTGTTTCATGAGGTCGTATTTTTCGGCGCAGCTTCGCAGGTAGGCCTGGATTTCTTTCTGCTGGGCGAACATGCGGGTCCAGTTGGGGTTTTGTTCGAACGAGAAGGAGTAGAGGGCGGATTGGACGTCGCAGGCACAGCCGGGGTAGTGGTTTTCGTGCCAGGTGCCGCCGACGTCGTCGCTTTGTTCGAGGATGACGAAGTTGTCGTATCCGGCTTCCTTGAGTTTGATCCCCATGCCCAGGCCGGAGAATCCGGTGCCGATGATGGCAATTTTTGCTGTCTGACTCATGTATTCCACCTCGTTGTTCGCTGGCCTTCTGGCCTTGCCTGTTGTTCTCTGTTTCGCCATGATGATTGGCGGTAGACACATGTATACCCAACGAAGTAGACAGCTGTATACTTTTGATCTGCAGAATTTGACCGTTTGGCCTGGTTTGATAAGCAACTGTCCCTCATACCAAACTTTGGAGAAGGACAAGTTGGGGGAGGGGGTTCCCGAAACACGCCTCAAGACATCCATGTGCGGCTTGAGCTCCGCCATCCATGGCTCCGCACAGTTTCGGGAACCCCCTCCCCCAACTCGTCCGCATACTTTAGGTGCATGCTCAATGAACATGATTACCGGTGGAAAACTGAAGCTGATTCAGGCGGCGCTCAGGTTGATTACCCAGAGCCGCAGCCTGACATCTCTCGGTCTCCGGGAACTGGCCCGTGAGGCCGGACTGAATCCCAATACTTTTTATCGGCACTTCAAGAATCTGGACGAGTTCGGTCTGCAGGTACTTGGGTACATTGCCGAAGACATGAAAGCCGGCGTGCGGGAGTTGCGGCGGATGGCGGAGTCGTCGGAGCAGGCGTCCCACGATACGGTGACGTTTGTTTACCACTACTTCCTGGCCAACCCGGCAGCGACGACCGTGGCGGTGCGGGAGCTTCACGGGCCGTCGGCTTTGTTGCGCAGGGCGCTTGAGGCGCAGTTGGATGCCAGCGCGCGCGAGATGGCGGAGGATATTATCGAGCGGCGGCTGGTCAGTGCTGTGCCGACGGAGACGATTCATGAGATCTCCCGCATGACCATTCGCTATATCCTTTTCAGGGCAATGGATTACATCGAGAAACCGGCGCAGCGGGCAATGATCCAACATGAAACCGAGCGGTTTATCAACCGCCAGTTTCGGGGGGCAATGCTGGATGGGCTGGCCGAAAGTGAGGTACAGGCACTGTTAGAGAAGGACCTCTAACGGGCTTATTATTTTTTTCGTTTTACCTTTCCGTTTTTTCGCTTTGTTCGTTTTTAGGAAAACCTTTGTAAATCTGTTAGCGTCTACCTATAAGTAAAAACCGAGATTTTCAGTGAATCGGTCATTCCGGAGGACGTACTTACAATGAAGATCGGTATCCCCAGGGAGATTTTCGAGGATGAACGACGGGTAGCGGCAACGCCGCCCTCGGTGCATAAGCTGATAGGCCTTGGCTATGAGGTGATGGTCGAAGCCGGTGCGGGTGAGGCCGCGAATTACACGGACGACGCCTACGAAAAAGTGGGCGCTACCATTGCGGCGGACACCAAATCGCTTTGGCAGGACGCGGATTTTATCCTCAAGGTTCGCGCGCCGATGAAAAACCCTTCGCTCAAGAAACACGAAGTGGATCTGATGAAGGAAGGGGCGTTCCTGGTCAGCTACCTGTGGCCAGCGCAGAATCCCGAGCTTCTGGAGAAGCTGGCGGCCAAAAAGATTACTTCCTTCGCCATCGATAGCCTGCCCCGCATCAGTCGTGCCCAGAAGATGGACGCCTTGAGCGCCATGGCCAATATTGCCGGCTACCGCGCGGTGATTGAGGCGGCCAATAACTTCGGGCGGTTCTTTACCGGCCAGGTGACGGCGGCTGGCAAGGTACCACCGGCGAAAATCATGGTAATCGGGGCCGGCGTCGCAGGCCTTGCCGCGATCGGCGCCGCGAACAGCATGGGCGCCATTGTGCGGGCGTTTGATACCCGTCTGGAAGTGAAAGAACAGGTTGAAAGCATGGGAGCCGAGTTCCTGGTGCTGGATTTCGACGACGAGGACGGCAGCGGTGGCGGCGGCTACGCCAAGCAGATGAGCGACGAGTTCATCAAGGCGGAGATGGCGCTGTTCGCGGAACAGGCCGAAGAGGTGGATATCATCATCACCACTGCCCTGATTCCCGGCAAGCCTGCGCCCAAGCTGATCACCGCCGATATGGTGAAATCCATGAAACCCGGCAGTGTGATTGTCGATCTGGCGTCGGAACGCGGGGGCAACTGCGAGCTGACGGAGCCCGGCAAGGTCGCTCACCATCATGGCGTAACGCTGATTGGCTACACCGATCTGCCCAGCCGTATGGCCAAGGTGGCCAGCGATCTCTATGCCACTAACCTGGTACACCTGATCACTGAACTGACACCAGAGAAAGACGGCCAGCCCCAGGTCAACATGGAAGACGATGTGATCCGTGGCCTGACGGTGGTGCGAGAGAACGACGTTACCTGGCCACCACCTCAACCGGAAGCGCCGGTCAGCCCCAAGCCGGCGCCCGGCACTGAAGAACCCACGGCTGCCGACAAGGAGGCCGCGAGGCAAGACGCCAAACGCCGCAGCCAGTTTGGCAAGGGTGCGCTGCTGCTGGTCACGGCCCTGGCGCTCTACGGGGTTGGTGCCCATGCGCCGGAAAGCTTCCTGCAGCACTTCACGGTGTTTGTCCTGTCCTGCTTTATCGGCTGGCAGGTTATCTGGAACGTGACGCCGTCCCTGCATACGCCTCTGATGAGCGTGACCAACGCCATCAGCGGCATCATTGTGATCGGTGCCATTCTCCACCTGGCCCAGGCGGAGAATCTGGCCGTTGGCATCATGGCCTTTTTCGCGGTGCTGATTGCCAGCATCAACGTGGGGGGCGGCTTCCGGGTCACCCATCGCATGCTCAAAATGTTTCGCAAGTAGGAGGCGCCCGATATGAGCACAGGATTGGTGAGCGTGGCCTACGTGGTCGCAAGTATCTGTTTTATCCTCAGCCTGGGTGGCCTTAGCCATCAGGAATCCGCCCGGCGCGGGAACCTTTATGGTGTCGCCGGCATCATCATCGCTGTTGGCGCCACCCTGGCGAGCGTGGACGGTGGTGTTATCGCGATCGTGATTGCGGTGCTGCTGGGCGCCGGTATTGGTATCCCCATCGCCAACAAGGTGGAAATGACCCAGATGCCGCAACTGGTTGCCTTGCTGCACAGTTTTGTGGGCCTGGCGGCGGTATTGGTCGGTTTCTCAGGCTATATCGAGCCCCTGGTAGCCACCACGGGTGCCGAACACACCATCAAGCTGGTGGAAGTGTTTGTCGGTATCTTTATCGGCGCCGTGACCTTCACCGGGTCGCTGGTGGCCTGCGGCAAACTGGATGGCCGCATCGACAGCAAAGCCCTGACCCTGCCGGGCCGACACCTGATGAACCTGGTGGCCATCATTGCCTGCGTATTGCTGGGTGCCTGGTTCCTCGGTACCGACAGCATGGCGCTGGGGCTGATTTCCCTTGTCATCATGACGGTCATCGCCTCGGTGCTCGGCATTCACCTGATCATGGCCATCGGCGGCGCCGACATGCCGGTGGTGGTGTCCATGCTCAACAGCTACTCCGGTTGGGCGGCGGCCTCTATCGGGTTCATGCTGGGTAATGACCTGCTGATTGTGGTGGGTGCCCTGGTAGGCAGCAGCGGTGCCATCCTCAGCTACATCATGTGCAAGGCTATGAACCGGTCGTTTATCAGCGTCATCCTGGGCGGCTTCGGCCAGACCAGCAGCAGCTCAAGCGCGGCCGATACTGACCAGTCTGTCTATGAGTCCTCCGCGGATGATGTGTGCGAGGAACTGCGCAATGCCGATTCAGTGATTATCGTGCCGGGTTACGGAATGGCTGTGGCGCAGGCCCAGAACGGCGTCAGCGAAATGACGAAAATCCTGCGGGACCGTGGCGTCAACGTGCGTTTCGGCATTCACCCTGTGGCGGGTCGCCTGCCCGGACACATGAACGTGTTGCTCGCCGAGGCCCATGTGCCCTATGACATCGTGCTGGAAATGGACGAAATCAACGACGATTTCCCAAGCACCGATGTGGTGCTGGTTATCGGTGCCAACGACACCGTAAACCCGGCCGCCGCCGAAGACCCGGGCAGCCCGATTGCCGGTATGCCGGTGCTTGAGGTGTGGAAAGCGCGCCAGGTGGTTGTCCTCAAGCGGGGCATGGCCACGGGTTATTCAGGCGTGGAAAACCCGCTGTTCTTCAAAGACAACACCCGCATGCTGTTTGGCGATGCCAAGGAAAGCATCGACAAGCTGGTTGGTGGGTTAAGGGGCTGATTCTTCAGCCCCGGATTCCTTCTCAAAAAACCGCTCAATCTGCCGGGACTGGCTCTGGCCGTCCCGGTAGCCCAGCTCAATCAAATCGCGACAGAAGCGTTTGTCGAACAGCAGGAAGCTGGCGAGATTGGCGCTGGAAAAAGGCGCGTTGTCCGAAGCACCGGTCAACCGTCGCAACACCAGCGGCATGGCGTCAATGTATTTCATGGCGATTTCGTTGATGGGCTCGGAAGGGGAAATTTCCAGAATATCCACCGGGTTCAGGTCCAGCCCGGACTCCTTCAGTTTCTTCTCTGGGATCAGTTCCAGCAACTGGTTGATCAGCCGTGAGCGATCGATGTCGTAATCCAGCGTATCCAGGAACATGCCGTTGAACACGTGGGCCAGTACCTGGGTCAGCGTTGGCATACCGGGCTTTTCCGGGCGCCTGGACGGGCACATCGCGTTGGCACTAACCCCGATCACCAGCACCTTGCGCGCACCCAGTCGCAATGCCGGACTGATGTGGGCCATCTGGCGGGTCACGCCATCACCAAAGTACTCGCGGTTGATCTTCACCGGCGCAAACAGAGTGGGAATAGCCGCAGACGCCATGATGTGGTCCACTGCCAGCTCTGTGCGGGTGCCGCCACGCTGTCCGACCGACCAGCCTTGCAGCCCTTCAGCCCCTTCAAAGAAACACACATTCTGGCCAGTCGCGTAACCGCAGGCATTCAGGCCCACAGCGTCGATGTGGCCCTCCTGAATGGTTTGCCGAATGCTCTGCAGGTCGATCTCCCGCTCCAGCAATTCCCGCAGTGGCGAATTATCCAGAAAGGAAACCGGCCCGCTTTCAATGGGGCGACTGATCATCTTGCGGGCGATGGCGCTGAAGCTGCGCATCAGGCTAAAGGTATCCGCCCGGAATACCCGGTCCATAGTCAGTTCCGACCAGACTTTATCGAGATGATCAATACTGTGGCGAAACAGCCCCCGGTTACCGGCAAGGGCCATGGCATTGATCGCCCCGGCCGAGGTACCGATAATGACATTGAACGGGTGGTTCCAGTCCGGATACATGTCAGCGATAGCGCGAAGCACGCCGACCTGATACGCCGCCCGCGCGCCACCGCCGGTGAGAATGACACCGTTCTTTGTCATGAAGCCATTCCGTTTTGAACAGTGCCTCGCATCAGGCCTGTTTGATCTTATGCCGACGCCGGCCGGCAAACGGATTGTTAATGCTGGAATCCTTGCCCTGCAACTTGGCCTCGGGGTGGTTCTTCGCCATCAGTTCCTTGACCTTGGGAATGTGGTCCTTCGGGGCATCCACCATGATCAAGTACTTCCCTGCCTCAATATCATGATGGAACGGCTCGATACGGTAGTTTTCACTCTGGATACCACCAAAGCCACCAATCCAGGCGCCCGCTACCACCACAAAGATAAACAGGGCTATCCAGGCCGCCGCCGGCATGTTCAGAACTTCCAGCAAGGCCAACGGTACAAGGAAGGCCAGCGCCAGCACAAAGCCGGCTATGGCGCCGCGCTCCACGTACCTGGGCAGATCCGTTCGGTCCAGGATGGACGCGGTGTGTAACTGGTGAGTGTAGAGGCCGGCCTCGTCCTTGCTGACAATGTGGAAGCGCCAGTCAGTGACGTCGTGCTCGTGAAGGTCGTCGGAGATTTCTTTTGCACTGTCAATCGAAGATACCAGATAGAATAAACGTATCATGGTGTTTCTCCTCTTTCGCCTGTGAATGAGGCGTTCTTCTACTGACAATTTAGTTCATAACCCCCGACTTTACGTAATCTGGCCTTATTCAGCTGCCGATGGTTCGCACCAACATCACCGGCCCCGCCAGCGAAACACCCCAGGCAAGCACGGCAAGGAGACCATCTTTCGAAATCATCGCAAGGCCGAATGTCATCAGCGCCACGCCAGCAATACTGGCACTGAATGGCACGAGCTCCGTCGCCGGCATCACGATCGCAATCACCATGCACGCAAGCGCCATGGCGTAGAGGCCAGGACCCTTGACGAGGAAAGTGAATCTCGGGCGTATCAGGCGGTCGATCCGCCGTGCGGCCGGGCGCAGTAAATGGAGCCCCTGTACAAGCTTCTGGCGGGGAACCTGACGCCGGAGCAACAAGCTGGGCAGCCAGAACTGGGTCCGACCCAACAGAACCTGCCCCAACGTCAGCAGTGTGAGCAGGCCCAACAGGGTCGGCATTCCCGGCACGCCACTGAGGGGCGTCACCAGAATAAGGCCAACCAGAAGCACCAGCGGCCCAAAGGTCCGGCGCCCGACTGCATCCATCATTTCACCGATGGAAACGTGAGAACGACCAGCGGCCCCTGCTTCTATACGGTCCAGTAACTGTTCGATATCCGCCGGATCACCCTGGTCATCCATTCACCAGCCTCCGGAAATCTGATCGTTACTTGGTGGTGTTGTAGACGTAGGAAGACACTGTGCCATCTTCGTTGAATCGCACCACCAGGTCCGTTGTCTCGGCGTCACCGAAAGCAGACCAGCGATACTTGCCGTAGGTCCAGGTGCGCTTGCCGTCCTCGATACCGGTGCGCCAGGGCTCACCAAACATCTCCTGGATATCGGCGCGGGTGGTATCGCCGATCTCGATCTGGTCAACGTTATGGGTGGCAAAGTCCTGGCCGACCGTGGCGCAGCCGGCCATAACCAGAGTCAACGCAAGCAGGACAATGGCTGAAAGAGAAGTTACAGACTTCATGGTGTATCCCTTTAGTTGAAAACAAGAGCATTAATCATACGGGTTTCGACAACAGGTTAAATTACAGCCCGGACAGACACAAAAAAGCCCCGGTGTCTCGCCGGGGCCTGTTGTCAACGCCTTGTCTGATCAGTAGAGCTTTGCCAGCGACTTTTTCGCGAACGGCTCGACCTCGCCAATACGGCCGTCCTTCACTTTCACCAGCCACTCGGGGTCCTGCAGCAATGCGCGGCCAACGGCGATCAATTCGAACTCGCTGTTGTTCATGCGCTCAACCAGTTCGTCGATGCCGGACTGCTCCACCGCTTCCTTCTTACTGGCGAAAGTACCGCTGATGAAGTCCTCCGTCAGGCCCACACTGCCAACGGACATGGTCGGCTTGCCAGACAGTTTCTGGGTCCACCCTGCCAGGTTCAGGTCAGAGCCTTCGAATTCGGGCTCCCAGAAGCGGCGCGTGGAGGCGTGAAAGATATCCACACCGGCATCCACCAACGGTTTCAGAAACTGCTCCAGTTCCTCGGGTGTGTTCACCAGCTTCGCCTCATAATCCTGCTGTTTCCACTGGGAAAAACGCAGCATGATGGGGAAGTCCGGGCCTACCCGATGGCGGACAGCTTCAACGATCTCAACCACGAAGCGCAGACGGTTCTCCATACTGCCGCCGTATTCGTCATCACGCTGGTTGGTGCCTTCCCACAGGAACTGATCCAGCAAATAACCGTGGGCGCCGTGAATCTCCACACCGTCAAAGCCCAACGCTTTGGCATCCTGAGCACCGTCGGCAAACGCCGTGATGACCTCGTCAATGTCGTCCTTGCTCATCGCCTTGCCGTTGGGTTTGCCCGGTGAAAACAGACCGGACGGGCTGTAACCGGGTACGGATGGGTCCGGCTCGGTGCCTTCCTTGCGTACGGCACCCACGTGCCACAACTGCGGGAAAATGGCCCCGCCAGCCTCGTGGACCGCATCAACCACATCCTTCCAGCCGGCGAGAGCTGTGTCGCCATGAAAGAACGGCACATTCGGATAACCGTTGGCGCCAGGATGATTCACTGTCGTGCCTTCGGTAATCAGCAAACCAACACCGCCTTCAGCGCGGCGGCGATAATAGTCCACCACATCCTGGCTCGGGGCGTTGCCCGGCGAGAAATTGCGGGTCATCGGAGCCATCGCCACGCGATTGCGCAGGGTCAGGTTGTGGAGTTCAAAGGGTTCAAACAAAGGGCCAAGATTCATGCTCATGGTAGATCGCAACCTTACTAATCTGGTTTTAAAATGCAACCCTATTAGGTACACTCCGAAACATGGCCAGAAAACGTTTTGATGACTCCAATTGCTCCGTCGCCCGCGCCCTTGACGAGGTGGGTGACTGGTGGTCCCTGCTGGTAGTGCTGCACGCAATGTATGGCACCCGCCGCTTTGTGGACTTCCAGCAAGAGCTGGGTATTGCCCGCAACATTCTCTGCGACCGGTTAGCGAGGCTGGTGGACAACGAGGTATTGAAGAAGGTGGATGTGGGCGAACACGGCTCACGATTCGAGTACCGACTGACCGAAAAAGGCCGGGACCTGTTTCCGATTGTGATCGCCCTTCGCCAGTGGGGCGACAAATGGAATCCGGCGCCAGATCAAACACCGCTGGACCTGAGGGACCGCGAAACCGGGCGTGCCATTTTACCGGTTGAAGTTCAGGATGCCGACGGCAAGCCGCTGACCGTACGTGATGTGTTTGTGCCGGAAGGCGCCGACACCGGCCTCGAGGAAAAGACACCGGACGGCAAAAAGTCAGCCTGAGCCAATACCCAAAACGGGGCCCTGGGGCCCCGTTTTCTGTGGAGTAGGCAGGACTACGCGTTTTCGCGCTGGGGTGAGCGCCTTGCCTGACCACCGTTGCCATTCTGGCTACGGCCGCCACTGCGACCACCCGGCTTGCCGCCAAAACTACGGCCATTTCCGCCGGGCTTACCATTGCCACCACCGTTACCGCCGCGACCACGGGCCCGGCTGGGGTCTGCCTTGGCTTTTGGCTTCAATGGCAGGTTGTTCTGGGGCTCGAAGCCCTCAACAGATTTGCGCGGCAACTGCTTCTTGATCAGCCTCTCAATCCCGGCAAGCATCTTGCCCTCATCGGCGCTGACCAGCGACAGTGCATGGCCGCTTTCACCGGCACGACCAGTACGGCCAATGCGGTGAACGTAGTCTTCCGGCACGTTCGGCAATTCGAAGTTCACCACCTGGGGCAGCTGTTTGATGTCCAGGCCACGGGCTGCGATGTCGGTTGCGACCAGTACACGCACTTCACCCTGTTTGAAATCAGCCAGGGCGCGGGTACGAGCACCCTGTGACTTGTTGCCATGGATCGCAGCAGCGGTAATACCGTCACGCTCCAGCTTCTGGGTCAGGCGGTTGGCACCGTGTTTGGTACGGGTGAACACCAGCACCTGCTCCCAGCCATTGTCTCGCACGAGCTTGCTCAGCAAGGCGGTTTTCTGGCTCTGATCAACCGGATAGACAGACTGCTTGATGCTTTCCGCAGCGGTGTTTCGGGCTGCCACTTCCACCTGCACCGGGTTATCCAGAAGGCCTTCGGCCAGGGTGCGGATTTCATTGGAGAAGGTGGCGGAGAACAACAGGTTCTGGCGCTTGGCGGGCAACAGCGCAAGAATCTTGCGGATGTCACGGATAAAGCCCATGTCCAGCATGCGGTCGGCTTCGTCCAGCACCAGGATTTCCACTTCGTTGAAGCGAACTGCATTCTGCTGATACAGGTCCATCAGACGGCCGGGTGTGGCCACCAGCACGTCCAGGCCCTTACGCAGCTTCATCATCTGCGGATTGATTTTTACGCCACCAAACACCACGGCGGACTTGGTCGGCATGTATCGGCTGTAAAGGGCCACACTGTCATGTACCTGGGCCGCCAGCTCGCGGGTAGGCGCCAGGATCAGTACACGCGGGCCTTTGCCAGTGCGGGGGTTTTCCGCCAGGCGCTGCAGCAATGGCAGGGTGAACCCTGCGGTTTTACCGGTACCCGTCTGGGCAGCCGCCATCACATCCCTGCCGGATAAAACGGCGGGGATGGCCTTGGCCTGGATGGGTGATGGGGTTTCGTAACCCTGGTCGGCAGTGGCACGGACCAGTTGCTCGGACAAACCGAGTGAAGAAAAACTCATAGTGGATCAACTCTTGATTAGTCTGCCTCCACGAACACCGATCTCGGCGAATGCGGGCAGATGCCATGAAGATTCATGGAATAAAAGACGACTACGGCCACACACCGTTAACGGGGTGACGTCCTCTGACAGGTCGTATGGATGGTTCGCACGGGCTTGAAGCCTTGAATTGCGGAAATCCCTAGAGGCAGGATGCTGGGCACACTAACAGAGTGATTCGGGAATAGCTATAAGGAACTTTACCGGGCAGGGATCTTTGATGTGGTCCCCCGTCGGGGATAACCCTGCCAGGCCAGGCAGGGTTATCGGTCCGCCATTAACGATTAACGCACGCCGTCCCGGCGTAACGCAGCCGGCGTGTATTCACGGGAGCGACGCTCGGTACCATACTGGTAAGGCTCGTCTTCCTCGTTGGTCAGCCCCATCACCAGATAGCGCCCTGACAACAGGTCATACAGGGTTTCAAAGGCATAGGCCGGAATGTTGGCATCGTATATCTGCATCGCGTGCGCTTCGGCAACACGCCACAGGTTGCCACGGCCGTCGTAGTGATCCACCGCTGCAATCTGCCAGGTATCCTCATCAATGTAGAAGTCCCGTTTGCCGTAGACATGCCGCTCACCATCCTTGAGTGTCGCTGTTACATGCCATACCCGGTGCAGCTCATAACGCGTGAGGCCCTGGTCGACATGGCCGGGCTTTATGATGTCGTCATAGCTCAGGCTCTCGTCGGTCAGGCGATAGGAATTGTACGGAATGTACAGCTCTTTCTTGCCCTTGAGTTCCCAGTTGTAACGGTCTGGCGCGCCATTGTAGAGGTCCAGGTTGTCAGACGTGCGCTGACCATCTGCGGCGGTACCCGGCCCATCGTAGGCCACATTGGGAGCACGGCGAACACGACGCTGCCCGGAGTTGTACAACCATGCGCGGCGGGGCTCCTTAACCTGGTTGATGGTCTCATGCACCAGCAGTACGTTACCGGCGAGGCGAGACGGAGCGGTGATGGCCTGCTTGAAATAGAACATCACGTTGGGATCTTCGCTTGGATCGAAATCCTCCAGCGCCACCCGCTCGGTAAACGATTCGGTGAACCTGACCGGGCTGAAATCGCCGTTTGGCTGTGGTGTTACCTGTGCCACATTGCGGGTAAAGGAACCGCCGCGGTAGCGGGTGATATGGTTGAAAATCACCTCAAGGCCATTTTGGGGGATCGGAAACGGGGTCGCTGTTTTGTAGTTCTTGAGACCGTTCCCGCTTTCCACCAACTCCACTTCGGTGGCATTGGCTTTGGTTTTCTCCAGCACGTCGGCAGGATAGGTCGCCGTTCTCCGGGTCTGGTAGACCGGCATAAAATAGTCGTCGTACGTCCTGATCATCGCAATCTGGCCGGGCGTCAGGTTGTCCGCGTACTGGTCAACGTTGCTCTGGTCAATACGAAACAGCTCTTTGTCATTGGGAAACGGATCCACGTATCGGCCGTCGCCCTGGTAGGCACCCGGTGCCTGAAGCAGCCCCCCGTCCCAGGCAGGAATTTCATCGCCATTACCGGACTTCTCGGCGCCCATCGGCGTGAGCGTATCTCCCAGTTTGGCGGCCTCCTGGGCCGACACTGCTGCGCCGGCTGATGCGGAATACAGCATCGAGCACGCTAATGCACTGTAAAGCAGGTTTTTTCGGTTAATCATGGATTACTCCTCGGTTTTCAGACAATGGTTCAAAATGAATAGGACACTGAGGCCGACACGAAATCCCGGTCATTGATGACGTTGTAATCACCCCCGAAATAGTTGGTGTAGCTCAGATTGGCTTTGTAGGCGTTTTGATAGGTGGCTTCGACGGCCAGGCCCAGTGACTTGTTGCCTTCCTGGAAGTTGCCACCAGGATCTGGTGCGTAGCCCTTCACGTCGTGAGAGAAAAAGAGCCGGGGGCGCAAGTTGACGCCAGCGACGGCATCCGGATAGTCCCAGACAAACAGCGTGCGATAGCCCCAGGAGAAGGACGTGGTAAACCCACCACCTCCACAGTTGCTGGGGTTGATGTTCAAACGCGGGTCACTGTCTGTGCCCTGGCTGCAGTAGTCACCGGTAAAGTTGTCACCCTCCAGCGGCACCGGCCCCACACCGTAGATGCCCGATCGCCCGTAGCGGGCTTCCGAGGTGCTGGGCAGATCGTGGATATAGGTGGCACCAACCTCACCAACAATGATGAAACGGGCGGCGCCCATTACCCGGTCAATGAAGTGAATGAATGTGGCCTGGGCCTGGGAAACGTTGTAACGGTCGTAGCCATCAACAGCCTTACCGGCATAGTTGAAATTGGGATCCTTCTCACGCTGGCGTTGCTCCAGATTGCTCACTACCTGTCCATCCGGACCACGCTGTTGCAAGCCTCCGTAGATCAGCTCAAACGTGTTCCACTGGATGGGAAGGTTTGGCCGGAAGCTGTATTCCGCCCCCAGCGAAGTGCCCGTTGGCAGGGTGGTGTTGATACTGATGCCATAGAGATCAATGTCTTCCGGATACTCGATGAAATAGCTGGGAAACCTGGAGTTGGGCAGGTTGGGGTCGCTTTTCTGGTTTGCCGATGGGTCCGAGGGGTTGTTGACCACACCACTGATGTACGGAAGACGGCTGTGATAACGGGTGTAGTAGAACCCCAGCTCGGCCCCCAGGTCGGTCAGATACCAACGCAACGCGGCACCGAACTGATCCTTGTCCCCGGGCTCGCGATCGCCCAGGCGCGGAGACACGAATCCCTCTTCCAGCGCCTGGGAGTCTGGCACCTGGCCCGCCAGTAATACCGGGCCACAGCCATCGGCCGCCACGTCGGCGGAGGAAAAATAGGTGCCACAGTCGTCAATCCTGAAGCTTTCCCAGTCGGTCTGAACAAACGCCTCCATGGTGATTTCAGGCGTCAGGCCAACTGACGTATACAACATCTCCACCGGTAACAATACGTCTTTGAGCTCCGCGCCGGGAGCACGAAACGCGGGAACGTCGATCGGATTGACCGCGTTGATACCGCCCAGGATGAACGTGCTTTCGCCCCAGTTCACCACCTGACGGCCGTAACGGATCGACACCGGCGTATCGCCGAAGTACCAGTCCGTAAACACGTAGGCGTCGAGAAGATCCACACCGGAGGCGTTATCTTTGGCCTCATCGTTCAGTTCACGTCGCTGGCCGACCGGGTCCTTGGCGCGACGGTTATCCTTCAGTTCATGGTCGTAATAATAGGTGCCTCGCACCAGCGCCCCGACCCGTGTCAGCGTGTCACTGTCGGGGGTGTAGTCCAGGAACAGTTCACTACGGCCACGCAGGATCTGGGAATACGGCTCGTTCTTTTCAAAGTTCAGGTTGCCGTCGTCGAAGTTGTTGGACGAGGCGCCCGTGTTACTGAATGCGAATTCCGGGCCCAGGTTGCCCTGGGAGATCAGATCTTTGTCCTGATCTTCCAACCGATAGGCAATCCCCGCCGTCAGGGTCGTTGAGAGCGAGGCGTCGATCTCGTAGATGTCAAAATCGAATGCCATCGCCGGGGCTGTGGATACGATTGCGCCGATAGCCAGCGCCAGGCGTTTACGGTCTCGGTTTTTTGTTGTCATTGGTCTGTAGCTCCAGTTTTTCAGGCAAAGCTTCCCCATTGATGGAGAGAATCGCCATCGACATACACGTGTTTATCGGGAACGGGCGCTCCGGGATCTCCGAAGCGCTGGTTGTCTGGCCGTTGGGTTTCTAGATCAGGCCGCCACCAATCAGGCCACCATCACCTCCATCACCCCCACCATCTCCGCCGCCGTCTGGCTCACTGCCTGGGTCGGTGTTGCCCTCGGCGGAGCAGTCCGCACCTGAGGTATCGGCATCCTCTACGACACAGGGGTTGCTGATAGAAACGGTGCCATCACTGAACAGCTCCAGCATCTGCGCGATCAGCTCGTCGAAGACCGCACGTGAAGAAAAGGCATCCGCCGCTTTCTGACCGGCAGACACGGGGTTGCCATGCGACCCTTCCAGATAGCGGGTTATGGCTGGGAGGCCACTTGCCAGCGGCGTTGACTCAGCGCCCATACCCGCAGCCAGGGGATCCGTACCCGCCAGAGGTGCGCGCTCACTACTGATCACAAATCCGGTTTCCGGAACCGTGGTTTCAAGGGGCCCCATGGCGTAAAGCTGATCATCCGCGGCATTGGGAATCGTGTCGTCAGTTGGGCGCTCAGGGTCATCATCAACACCAACGATTTCAGTCAGCAACGTGTTGGTGTTCTGATAAAAGCCGGCATAGGCGACAGGGTCTGCCGAATCCAGCTGCGACTGGAACACATTGAAGTAGATGTTGAGTTCCGTACGTCCCTGCGCCAGCACGCCGTCAGAGGCGGCGTCCAGCACGGGAAGAAGCTGTGGTGCCAGTGACTGCGAGTTTTCGAACAGACGTGTGAACTGACCGCCGGTGTTCAGCAGATTCGAGGCCAGAACCGGGCTGAGATTGGAGTTGCCCGCAGCACTCGCTGCATTGTTAACCGGTGGGAAGGCCACGCCACCCATACCACTGAGCGAATGGCTCATGAAATAGACCCGGCTCGGATCAATGCTCAGGCCCTGGGCACAATCGCCGGCGGCCTGACACGCGTTGATGGCGTCCTCGATCGCCTGCAACGAGGCGTTCACGTTAAGCAGGTCGAGGGTGCCCTGGCGCATGTTGTCACGGGTGTTGGCGTAGTTAGTGAAATTCAGGTACAGACTTCCCGATTCGGGCTCCTGCAGTTCACCCGCCGGTACCGGATTAAGATCCGCGTCAGCGGCGAAGCCAAAGTGACGCTCGACGGCGTCCGCCGAAGCACCATCCTGAGTGGTGATGGGATTAAGACCAACCACGCCCTCTCCGAAAATACCGTGCAGCGGCTGATCGATACCGATGGTGACGAAGCAGTCAAAGGTATTGCCAGGGTCTGCGCAGGACAACCCAGCGGCTGTCGCCAGAGGGAGGATCGCCGAACGGTCGGTGGTCACGGCATGCTGATAGATGATCACCGGAAAACCATTTGCCGGGGTCTGCGGGGCAATCAAGGCCTGGTTGGTGTCGGGCGCGGCAACCAAAATGGGAACCGTTGTTTCACTGGACTTTTCAGCAAACGGGAAGCGGTAGGTCACGCGATCCGAGGGCGCCTGATCGAGTGACTCCTCGGCACTGAAGTCCGCCGGGAGCCAACTGGCCGAGCGCAGGTCTGACCCATCCGTCGCCTCCGGCACGCCCTGAAAATACGGCAGGGTAATCTCGCCCTCATAGACATGGATATTAAGAGGGGTGCCCTGAACTTCCTGAGCCAACGCCGGATTTATCTCACCACCGTCGCGCTGGTTGAACATTCTTACTGTTCGCGGCTTCGGGGCATCAATAAGGTTGTCAGCGGCGGTTGCAAGCGCCTGCGCTTCACCCTCGTTGTCAGCGACAGTATCGACGGCCATCGCTGTTGCGGCCTGCAAAGCATAGGCGACTCTGCGGTCCGCCTGATCATTGCTGACAAGGTCCTGATATTGAACGACCATGCCAGCGTCCCGGGCCTCACTGAGCAGGCCGGCGAGCTCGGCGTCGTAGAGGCGGAAATCTGTGTCCGTCAGCGTTGCATGGATTTCATCGTTGATGTTCTGCTGTTCCGCCGTCGCGGCCCCCTCCAGCGGCTGTTGAGTCAGGTTGTAGAATCCGGAGATCAACTGCTGGAGCCCTTCCTGTCGGGCAGCTATACCCAGGCTGTTGCGGAAGAACGTCACCGGGGCTGTATTTGCCAGCAGCACGTCGTCTACCGCCGTTGTGGTGATCGTTGTGGAAAACACAACGTCATCGAACGTCTTTGAGAATCCAGCGATGGAAAACGCCTGCTTGAACTCAAAATAGTCGGAAGCGAGTCGGCGGGCAGGTAACAACGCCTCGCGGAATGGCTCGAACGCAACATTGGAAAGCACCGCTTCCGGGTCCGCCACCGACTGGTAGGTCGGAGCGCCAACGAGCGGGTCGCCGTTGGTGTCTACAATGTCGTCGGTGATGGCCAGGGCGTACCGGGTTTTCTCAGCCAGTGGCTTGACCGGCAGAATCCGGATCATATTGTTCTGGCCACCATCGATATCCAGCAGCTCAACCCGAAGTCTGTCCTCAACCAGGGCATCGAAAATCGCATCGGCTTCGGCGGTATTACCGCTTTCCTCAAGTGCCAGTGCCCGCCGGTACTGAATCGCCGATGAAATTCCGGCGACCTCTCCGGAGGTTTGACGGAGGCTATCGCCACCGGCATATTCCAGGGGAATCAGGAACACATTCTGATCCGGGTTGGGGACAACTTCGCCCTCCACGGAGATAAAGTCACGTGCATCAAGGGTCTGCTGGCTGTCCAGGCTGCCACTGATCTTGATATCAATGGGTGCCAGTACTGAATTTCCATCGAGAAATCCAATGCCCGTGGTCACTGGGTTGGCAGGATCGCTGCCGTTCAGCATGGTGCCGTCGTCAACCTCACTGAGATAGAAAAGGGAATCGCTTGGAATCGGGAATTGGGTGGTCAACGGGTCAAATAATGGGTGAGTTCCCCGCTCCACGGCCGGATTGGTAATGTCGTAGTCTGGGTCCGCATTCTTTGTAGTCTGGCTGCTGCTTTCAAAACAACCCGTCAGGCTGACCGACAAAATGACCATCGACATCAGTCGCGTTTGGCGCATGAACATACTTGTTTACCTCTGTACGTTTTTTTGTAGTTCGAGACTCGTCCTGTGTCTTTCGGCCTAACACGGAAGTCTAATTGCGGTGGTTCCAAAAAAATTTTCCCGAATAGACGAAAAATCGCAAAAGGAAGGGCTAACTGGTTCTTGTAGCGAGAAATTTGTCTCGAACAAAAGGCAATAATGATGGTATGTTCAGAATCTGACATCCGAACACCTACAAGAATGGCCTGAGGACGGGGCACCCGCCAAACCGTGCCAACCACAGACCGAGGGAATCAGATTGGCTTTGCTCCCATTTCGTTCGTCGTCGTCAAAGCGATTTGACCGGCTGATTCTGCCTTACATGAAAGGCATGTATATTTTCGCCTACCGCCTGACTGGCCAGAAACAGGACGCAGAGGATCTGGTGCAGGATGTCGTGGTCAAGATGTACCCCCGGCTGGACGAACTGGAAAACGTGCAGCAACCCCAGCCATGGCTCAACCGTGTGTTGTACCGGCACTTTGTTGACCTCACCCGAAAACAATCCAGCCAAAGAGAAATCAGCGTCAGTACACTGGTCGCTGCGGAGAGCCAGACCGCCTTCATAGAATCCCTCGGCGAGGCAAGCCCGGATGCGTCCGCCGGTATCGACCAAACGCGCATTGGCGAAACCGTCAAGCGGTTACTGAATACCCTGCCACCAGACCAACGAACCCTGTTACTGCTTCACGACGCGGATGGCTGGCGCCAGGAGGACATTGCAACGGTTCTGGATGTGCCTGTCGGTACGATAAAATCACGCCTGCATCGCAGCAGAGCGTTTATGCGGGAACGGTTGAAAAAACAAATGGAACCTTTCGAAAAGCAACAACGTGAAGGGTGAAGAGGTGAATGCCATGACGTGTCGTCAGTTCCATCAGGAGGTCGACAGCCTGGTTCGCGGCGATCTTCCGCTGCATGAACAGGAAGCCCTCCAAGCTCACGCATCGACGTGTGCCAGTTGCTCAGAACTTTGGGAGGATGAACAACGCCTGCAAAAAGGCATCATGGCCCAGACCGTTCCAGAGCCCGACGACGATTTCGAATCCCGCGTTCGTGCAATGGCACTCGCTGGCGAGACACCTCGGAATTCCACGTTACGCAAAACGTCACTCTGGGCTTCATCAATTGCCGCCGTGCTGGCACTCGGTATCTTCATCGGTATGCAGGTCGGCCCGGCAGATACGGGATTGCCCGAAGACATCGCAGATGCAGATGCTACCGGGCAGACAGCAACAGAAACCGTTGCTGAACCCGAAAGTGGAGCGGAACTGAAAACCGTCAGGCTGGCGTTCAATTCCCGCAAGGCGATGGACAACGTCACCCTGACCCTGGAACTGCCGCCCAACGCAGAACTGGCACCCTTCCCGGGGCGCCAGACCATCAGCTGGACGGTGGATCTCAAGCAAGGCGATAACGTACTGGCGTTGCCCATCAACGTACTGTTCCCTGGTTCCGGCAAACTGGTTGCGCACCTGGACGATGGAACCCGGCGCAAAACGTTCAGCACCGCCATTCCAGGAAACACGGAGCCTTCATCATGAAAAGACATATCCATATGCGCTGGCTTGCTCCGGCCATGCTCGGCCTTCTGCTTGCTACACCGGCTCTGTCCTGGGCTCAGGACGATCTTGATGTGACCATGAGAATGGTCGCGGACGATCAGGAGCTGGACGATTCCTTTGTGCAACAACTTGAGCTTCCGGAGTCCGTGGACGCGCCCGCCGGCGCAAACGGGTTCGGTGATATGCAGACGGATTCCGGCGACTTCGCTTCCGATACCCGGGAAGACATGCTGGATATCGAGAGCACTCTCTCCGAACAGTCACGGGAGTCTCGTGACGCGCTCGGCATCGAACTGCCTGGCGAGATCATCCAAGACGAGCCAGAACTGGACCTGCCGGGCATCGAAGACCCTGGACTGGACCTGCCAGGCACCGGCGATACCGATCTGGACCTGTTAAACGACAGTGGCCTGAATCTGGAGGAAACCGGACAGCAGTAGATTAGATACAGACGTCACACCTGATCCCTTCAGGACTGGCGCTCGCCCGTCCAATGGCTGTTATACTCTGAGTCCGAGTTCAGACTATTCCGGAGAGAGTATTTGCGCCGTCTTCTGACCATCGCACTGGTGTTGTGTCTCGCGCTGTCAACCGCCCATGCTCAGGAGCATACGACCGAGGCTAAGACGCTCTTCCGTGAGGGTATCCAGGCGTTTAACGCCGGTGACCTGGATGAAGCTCGCCGCTTACTTGAGTCCGCCGTCTCGAAGGGGTTGAGCTCCCGCTCACTCAATTACAACCTGGGCGTTGTCTATTACAAACTCGGGCTTTACGAGGAGGCGGAGCAAACCTTCCGGACCCTTATCCCCACCCGTCAGAAAGCGCTTGCCTACTACAACATCGGGTTGACCGCCCTGGCCCGTGAAAATCAGAACGCCGCAACAAAAGCGTTCCAGAACGTGCTTGCGTCCGATCCTGACGACAACCTGATATCGCTCGCCACCCGTCAACTTGAACGCCTCGATCCAACGATGCATGCTGCCTCACCCAGAAAACGTTGGGCTGGCCTGGTTTCCATCGGGGGTGGCTATGAAGACAACGTTGCGCTGTTCCCGGATACCGCCCCCCGAAAGCTCGACAGCGGCTTTGTGGAAACTCTGGCGGCTGCCTCCTATTACTTCTATGGCGACTCTTCGGCGGGACTGCGTTCGGACATCAAGTTCTATTCGCGTCAGTACCCTTCCGAGCACACGTTTGACCTGCAGGTGATTCAGGCGGGTGCAAAATGGGTTCAGAAAACCGCACCGGGAGTGATCAGCGTAGGCCTTGGCGGCGACTATATATGGCGGGATCGGCGATCAAGGGAACGTCGCGCTCGCCTGATGACCGGCATAACCACCCTCGACTGCCCAGGCCCCGGCGCGCGATGCCTGGTTAGAGCAGAGGCCACCCAGATTTTTCCGTTACCTGGATTCGATGCCTATCGGGGCCAGATGTACCGGCTTGATGCCCATTACCGTCTCCGGCCCGGGAACTGGACAGCGGAACTCAAATACCGGGCTGACTACAATGACCGGGACAATCTGGATACCGGAGAGGAGTTCTTCAGTGTGTCGCCCGAGCGACATGGCCTTGATGCAGGCATTGAGTACGACCTGACTGACCAACTGAGTGTTGAAGCGGGGGCGGGCTTTCGCTTCAGTTACTATCGTACGCCACACCAACTGATTGTTCCCGAGGGCCGACAAACGATACGCCGTGAAGACAAGCGTCATACACTGTCCGTTGGCACCACATATCGTTTCTCTCGTCGAACATCTCTCAGTCTGGATCTGGACCGTATCGACAACAACAGCAACATCGATCGCTACAGCTACGATCGCCACACCGTCACCGCCAGCCTGGCCGTCGGATTCTGATACCAACCCACGTGCACACGTGACTGCCGGGCATCAGTAAACGTTATTCCGTTGCCGCTTTTGCGAAACCGGCCAGTGCTCCCTCTATCTTTTTGATGACCTGATCACAGCCTTCAATGTCGTGACGCTGTTTCAGATACTCCGGGTCGTTATAGCCTAACCAGACCGTTCCCTCACTGTCTTCCCAGATCAGCGCTTTCTGCGGCAAATCAATCGCCACACTCTGGGCACATTGCATCAGGGGCGTCCCTACCTTCGGGTTGCCAAAAATCACCACCTCGGTTGGGCGTAGTTCCAGCCCCGCCTTGCTGGCCCCCTCCGTGTGGTTAATGCGGTTCATCACCGTCATACCCTTGCTCTTAAGGGTCGAGACCAACTTGTCTGCCGTCATCGCAACGCTGTGATTACTTTGCGTCGTTACCATTCCATCGGCACCGATCGCGGCCAGTGGCAGAATCAGCAAAGCTGCAAGAATCGGGATTCTGGTCCAGACTTTCATTACGCATCTCCTTGGAATATCGAACCACTCCAGCATAGGCCAGTTGACTCCGGCCTGCACAGGCCGCTCAAAATCAAAGTGATACGTTTCCATACAGAGTACGTAGAAACCCTTATAATTTTATAAATCCAAAAAACGAGGTCTTTATGACTCATGCGCTGAAGGGAGCCCTGCTTCCGCTCATTGCCATCATGGCTGGTTGTAGCCAGGGCGAATCTGAAACCGCATCCACCCATAAACCGGCCGAACAACTCGCGCCGCCGCAAGAGACCGGCGTACTGGAGGTGGCAACTCGCAACGGCGCCACCACCTACTATCTCGACCGCCACCAGAACCCCATTGGCCCAGAGTTCAGCCTGGTGTCACGCTTCGCCGAGAGCAAAGGCTGGACCGTCAACTGGACCATGCACGATTCAACCGCCGAGGTCTTGCAGGCGCTGGAGGCTGGCAACACGCATCTGGCGGCCGCCGGGCTGACCCACCTGCCATCACGGACAGAACGGTTCACACGCGGGCCCGCGCACACCGAAATCACCGAGCAACTGGTGTGTCATCGCGACATGCGCCCCATGCCCAGAAAACCGGAAAGCATGCCTGAGGTCAGCATTGCGGTCACCGCCGATTCCAGCTACGTAGAAACTCTGAACAAGCTCGCCAGCGAACACGAAGGTATCACGTTCGCCGAAGATGACAGCAGAACGACCGAAGTTCTGCTTTCTGAAGTCGCTGAGCAGGACATCGACTGCACCGTCGCTGACTCCAACATCGTTCAGGTCATGCGCCGCCACTTCCCCCACCTGGAAGTGGCCATGAACCTCACCCAGGGCAATAACCTGGGCTGGTACCTACCAGCCGGTTCCGACGATCTGGCGGGAACCACCCGGGAATGGATGAACAGCACTGACGGTGACGAAGCCATCGGCTATATCGAGAGCCGCTATTACGCGTACATCGGCGAATTCGATTTCGTCGACCTGCGCGCCCTCAACCGCCGGATAGATGAGCGACTTCCCAACTTTATTGATCGCTTCGCCGAAGCAGAAACCACAACCGGCATGCCGGCTGACTTGCTGGCGGCGCTGTCCTATCAGGAGTCCCACTGGGACCCGGCTGCCGTATCACCCACCGGCGTTCGCGGCATTATGATGCTGACCCGGAACACCGCCGAATCCCTTGGCGTAATGGACCGTCTGGACCCCGTGGCGGCCATTGATGGCGGTGCCCGCTACCTGGCGGATCGCCATCGCCGGTTACCCGAAACCATTCCCGAGCCAGACCGCACCTTCCTTGCCCTGGCCAGTTACAACATTGGCCGTGGTCACCTGTTGGATGCCCGCCAGCTTGCGCGCGAACTGGGCAAAAACCCCGACTCCTGGGACGATATGAAAGAAGTCCTGCCGCTGAAAGCCGACAAGCGCTACTACCCGAGCACCCGCTACGGCTACGCCCGTGGCTACGAACCGGTACACTATGTACAGCGCATCCGGAACTACCGTGATGTGATCAGCTCAGCGTTTGACTAACTTCCTGACAACACGGACTTACCCATGAAACGATGGATCTCACGGCTTGCCCTGCCCCTCCTGCTGCTGTTTACCAGTCAGGCGGCGGGGCAACCGGAGCCGATCAAAGTCGGCATCACCACTGTCCCGCCCTTTGTCATGGAAACCGACAGCGGCGAATGGGAAGGCATCAGTATCGATCTGTGGCGCCAGGTTGCCGATGGCCTGAACCGGGAATACACATTCGTTCCTCTCTCCTTCAGTGATCTACTGACGCAGGTCGAAAGCGGACAAGTCGACGTGGCGGTGGGCGCTCTCACCATGACCGCCGAACGGGAAGCGGCATTCGACTTCACCCACCCCTTCTACCAGACAGGCCTGTCCATCGCCGTACCTCCGGCGCCGGAGCAGGGGCTGCTCGCCAGCCTTCGCGCGCTGATCAGTTGGCAATTTATGAGCGTGGTTATCGCCCTGGGTGGCTTGCTTCTGGCTGTGGGATTTGTGCTGTGGCTGTTTGAGCGTCGGCGCAATCCGGAGCAGTTTGGTGGCACCGCGGTACAGGGAATAGGAGCGAGCTTCTGGTGGGCGGCTGTGACAATGACCACTGTTGGTTATGGTGACAAGGCTCCGGTGTCGCTGGCGGGCCGAATGGTTGCGTTAGTGTGGATGTTTGCCGGGTTGATCATGGTGGCGAGTTTTACCGCAGCGATTACCTCATCGCTCACCGTCAGCAACCTGCAATATCAGATTCAGGGCCCCGACGACCTCAACCGCGCCAACGTAGCCACCATCGCTAACACCGCCAGCGAGCAGTATCTGCAAGATCAGCGCATTCGGCACCAACTCTATCCAGACCTGACCAGCGCCATGCTCTCAGTCGCCAATGGTGAAACCGATGCCGTGGTCTACGACAGGGCCCTGCTGCAATACCGCAACCTGCAACTGGGGGACAAGAGGTTGACCCTGCTGCCCGGTATTTTCCAGCAGCAACTCTATGGGTTGGCCCTGCCGTCCGAAAGTCCATTGCGTGGGCCGGTGTCCGAGCAGATTCTTGAGGTCACGGAATCATCAGGCTGGAAGGACATTGTCCGGCGCTACCTGGGCCGCGAGTAATCCTGAAAACAGCCCGAGGCATCAATAGACCTTGGCACACCCCTCGGGCCGGGTTTTGAAGCGCTTGTGCAGCCATAGGTACTGGTCTGGCTGTTCACGAACGGTGTCTTCGATGTAGCGACTCCAGGTTTCCGTATCACTCTGTTTGCAGACACCAAATCCCTCCTGGATTGGCGAGAATATCACCCGGTAACGACCATCAGGCATCCGCAGATGGCTCACACAGATGACTGAGGCACCGGACACTAGAGCAATGTAGCTGGGTGAGGTAATACACCCGGCCTCGGTGCCAAAAAACGGCACAAACAGCTCGGTTTTCTTGCCAAAGTCCTGATCGCAGGCAAACCAGACTTCCCCGCCTTTTTTGAGGAACGACACCAACGGCCTCAACTCACGCTTGGTGAACGGGCGGATACCGAAGTGACGCCGGCGACCGTTTTCAATCATCCGGTCAATCACCGGATTATTGTTGGGGCGGTACATATACCCCGGTTTCTTCAGGTGACAGGCAATCAGAGGAAGCGCAAAGTCGAAAATACTGTAGTGCCCGCCGATTAACAGCACACCTTTACCTCTGGCCTGGGCTTCTCGCAGGTGCTCCAGCCCCTGAACCTCGGCGCCCTCGCAAAAACCCGACATATCCCGCCACCAGGCGTGAATACTTTCCAGGAAACCACGGGTACAGGCCACAAAGTTATCCCGCACCAATCGCTCACGAGCGGCGTCATCAAGCTCCGGAAAACAGGTCGCAATATTGGTATTGGCCACCTTGGCCCGTGACGTCAGCTTGCCTTCCAGAAAACAGCCCAGCCGCCGGCCAAAACGCTGTTTGGCCGACATTGGCAGCAGGGCAAGCAGATAAAACGTGAAGACCAGAAGCCACGAAGGCCAGAGAACCGGATGCCACAACGGCATATTCTTCTTATTTTTACGGCCGGACATACATCATTGCCTGTTCAAAAACGGGCAATGAGACTGCCATATTTTGCGGCAGATTTGTAGTTGCATTCATCAATGATCGAGCTGTGTCACACCTTCAAGAGCCAAACAGCGCTGAACGCAACGGCCTCATGAAACCGCGTTTCGGTTTGGATTGCTGAACCGGCCGGCGACCATCGAACTCCAGGTAACCATCCTCGATAGGCTCAAACCTGAGAGTTTTCACATCCTCCAGATAGTTCTGGCTGACCTTCCAGGGGCCATGGGTTCCCTGCCTTGGCAACTTGTCGTCAGCCCGGCGGATATAACCGGAATCCAGGCCGCCCATCATGGTGTCTCCGGCGCGACTGTCGCCGGTGTCACGGGGTATACAGACGCTCTGCCCCTTGCTGTCCATATGATTGAACAGGCGGCACAGGTATTCAGCCGCGATATCGGCTTTCAGGGTCCAGGAGATGTTGGTGTACCCGAAAATCATACCGGCGTTGGGGACACCCTCCACCATTACGTTCTTGTAGATCACCTTGTCCCGCAACGTGACCGAATGACCATCCACCACCAGGTCCATGCCACCCAGCATCTGGATATCCAGCCCAGTCGCCGGAATGATGATGTCGGCCTCCAGTTCCTTGCCGGATTTCAGCAGAATACCGTTCTTGGTAAAGCGTTCGATATGGTCCGTCTCCACCGATGCCTTGCCCGCCTTGATAGACTCAAACAGATCACCGTCCTTCACCACACACAGGCGCTGATCCCAGGGGTTGTAGCTGGGTGAGAAATGGCGCATATCGACCTTGCCATCCAGTTGCCGGCGCACCATGGCCAGGAACAGTCGTCGCATGGCCTTGGGGTTCTTGCGGGAACGATTGAACAGTAGCCGTGCAATGCTGACGTTACGGGCACGGGTCAACCGATAGGCGACATTGGCGGGCAGGACTTTCTGAAAGCCCTGCGCCACCGCATCCCGGGATGGCAGCGGCATCAGATAGGTGGGCGAACGCTGCAACATGGTAATGTGTGCGGTTTTCTCCGCCATCGTTGGCACCAGGGTGATGGCCGTGGCACCACTGCCAATCACCACCACACGTTTGCCGGTATAGTCCAGGTCCTCAGGCCAGTGCTGCGGATGCACAATCTGGCCGCCAAAATCGGCCTCGCCAGGGAAGTCAGGCTTATAGCCGGCATCGTAGTTGTAATACCCTGTACAGCCCACCAGAAAGCTGGCGGTAAAGGTAACGGTTTCGCCGGTGGCTTCCTTGCGGGCCGTCAGTGTCCAGCACTTGTCTGCGCCTGACCACTCAGCGGAAACAACCGCCAGGCCATACTGGATATGCTGTTCAACGTTGTTTTCCCTGGCTGTATCGTGAACGTACTGCTTGATCGACGGGCCATCCGCCAACACCTTGCCCCCGGTCCAGGGGCGGAAGTTGTAGCCAAAGGTGTACATGTCGGAATCGGAACGGATACCCGGGTAGCGGAACAGATCCCAGGTGCCTCCAAGGGACTCACGGCGCTCAATGATGGTGAAAGACTTACCCGGGCACTCTCGTTTGAGGTGACAGGCCATGCCAATGCCGGAAACGCCGGCGCCGACAATCAGTACGTCTACATGTTGTTCGCTCATAACCACCCTGTCGGCATCTGCCGTTGTTTTATCAACATTTCAGCGCGGATCACACGCCAACAGGATGAGAATAGCCCAGGAGGGAAAACGCCGAAATTGGCCCCATGCGATGAATTCGGCGCCGTTTCGGTCAGTTCTGTCAGCTCGTTTGAGCCTGTTGCAGTCTGCCTCAGTCCGGGCGCGGCACGTTGAGAATATCGCCCAGGGTGCCGTATTCGCTGCCACCCAGCCGTGAGATCGGGTCGATGCCTTTGGCATCAATAACGTAACGCCCCTGATCGTTAATGCTGGCAACCTGATCGTCCACAAACACCTTCTTGATATTGCCAAACACCAGCGACTGCGGCGTGTCACCCATTTCAATGACCTCTCGCAACTCGCAGTAAAACGCCACCAGGCACCCCTCGACCCGGGGCATCGGCCAGCCTTCTTCCTGCACCAACTTCATATCCAGTCGGTCCAGTTCAGACTGGCCGTGGTCCAGATGGCGGGACGACTCCGTCATGGCCTGAGCCTGGCTGCGGCTCCCAATGTGCACCACAAACTGCTTACGAGCCTCAATATTCACCCGCGTGTCCTTGAAGCTACCATCGCTGGGCTTCTTGCCCACAGACACCATCAGGATTGGCGGCTTACCGGTGACCACGGTAAAGAACGAATACGGCGCCAGGTTGTAGTCATCCCCCGGATTCTGCGACAACACCCACGCCACCGGCCGCGGGATGACGGTCTGGGTCAGGATTGGGTGGATGTGCTGTGCCTCGATCGACTCAAGGTCTATAAGCATTCGTGTTTCCTTCATGCAGTGAAAAGCAGGGAAAGGGGCCTACCGAATGAGCAATGTATTAGGCATGAGCCTCTCAAAGTGACACGCCGCGCTGGATAGCGCGAAACTCACAGCCGTGGCCAAGAATACACACCAATGATGCGCAGATGAATGAGATCACTGGTATTTGAGGGCAGCACTTGGGAAGCCTATAAAAGGATGCGAGAGATCTCAAGCCCTTCCCAGCGCCTGGTTCTTAGAATTATTTGTCGCGGCCATCAACTGACCCGTCAGGCCACCTCGGCCGACACCTGAAATTGCCCAGTCAGTCTTTGCAGCTTGGTGGCTGAGGCTTGGGTGCGCTCGGAGCTGAGCATCAACTGCTCGACAACCCCATTCATGATGGCTGCACTTTCAGCCACACCCGCCGTTTGGCTACTTTGTTGATGATTGGTGTCCTCAATGCCCGAAATGGCTCGGAACAGCTTTTCCACCATGTCGTGCAGCGCCGAGTTATCGTCCGCTGCGGCCTCAACCTTGCGAAGTCGCTCCTCCATCTCCGACATGCCACCCTCCATCGTCACCACAGCCCGACGGGTTTCCTCCTGCACATTGTCCAACCGCTCGCCAATGTCTTTGGTGGCCTGGGCGGTTCGGCTCGCCAGCTGTCGGACCTCATCGGCAACCACAGCAAAGCCCCTGCCAGATTCTCCCGCACGGGCGGCCTCGATGGCGGCGTTCAGCGCCAGAAGATTGGTCTGAGCCGCGATGTCATTGATCACCAGCGCTGTCTTGCTGATTTCCTCTGTGCGATCGTTGGCCGCCCGAATACATTCCGCCGAACGATTGATAACGTCCCGAATACTCTGGGTTTCCTTGCTAACCAGGGCAAACTGCTCCCGCGCCCGCTCCACCACATCCTCCATTCCCGAGCGCATTTCCTGCGCCGTGGTAGAAGCATTTTTGATCTCGTTCTCCTGTTCAGTGGCACCACGCACCATATCTTCGATGTGCGTCAGTACTTCACGAATCCGCTCGTCGGCCAGTTGGTTCTGGTTCATCAATTGATCGCTGGCCTGGCGGGAGTCCGCAGCCAGGGAAAGCACCTGACCAACCATGCCATCAAGGCTGTCGATGAAACTGTTAATCCAGCGGGCCAGATCCCCGGTCTCGTCCCGACGCATACGGGACAGGTCCATACGCTGGCGCAGGTTGCCTCCCCCTTCTGCAATGTTTCTGATCACATCCGCCATAGTGCCCAACTTTTCCGAGAGAGGTTTAGCCGAAGATGCCCGAAACAGCATCACCGTGACCAAGGCGGCCAATGCATTCACGGTGCCTTCCAACCATAGGGGAACGCCACTCCAGGCGAGCCCAAAATTGATAGACCAGAGCAGCCCCATGAAGATGGTCAGGCGCGCTGTCAGGCTCCAGGAGATAGAACGCCGACGGTAGACCTCTTCGAGATCTCCCTCGCACATCATGCCCCACCGATCCGGTGAGCCAGGCATCTGAACCGTCACGCCCTTGCCGATTACTGGAATATGGCGATAATCCGAGTAGCCCGGGTACTTCACGTAGAGATTCTCGCCCCTGGCGATGGTTTCCCGAACACCGGGATGCAGTTGCCCCGTGGCGGGGTCGGTGAAGCGAATTTCGAATTCGGTGTGTTCACGTACACCCACCGTGCCGAACCCCGTGCGAATGCCATCTTTCAGGTTGTCACCGTGGCTGAACGTGGCGTCTTCGAAGCGGGACCGTGAAAGCGCAGTCCCGGTCAGGATGGTGTTGTCGAACTTGCTGTCAATCATGAACAGGTAGTTGTCACCCGATTCCTCAAACACGTGCCCTGCTTCGCGCTGAATAAGGTCGCTCATCACGTCATTGGGAATACGTGCACAGATGGCCGCCTGACGCCCCTCTTTCAACGTCACGGGCTGGTAGAACATCAGAGTCACGGCATCATGGAAGCGAGAGGTCGTAGCCCCGAGAGCCAGGGTAACAGGGTCCTTGTGGGGGCCATGGAGAAAACGCGACCGGACCCCGGCCTCAACCGCTTTCTGGGGAAGGTCCCGTTTTCCGCGGCGCCCCGTTGCGGAGGACTCCAGCACGGCACCGTCCGCGTTCACCACGAAGAGTTCAGAGATCTCCCGGAGTCTGCCGGACGAGGCCTGGAGCAACTCCCTGACGCCCTCATCAGCCTGCCCGTCAAGCCGGGCTGCCAGTGTTTCTAGAAAGGACCACTTGTTATCCGCCCAGGCAATCAGAGCATCACGCCGTGTTCGGGCGATACTCTCGAAAATCTGTTCATTGGTGTCATACATATTCCTGTTCAGAAAACAGGACCAGCCCATGGCAAGCTTGCCCGTTGCGCCCCAAACCGGTAACCAGCTTCGCTCTGCACCGGTCAGTTTCATAGTTTCGCTTTTCAGGGTCATTTACGCCTCCTCCAATCCGTACACCAGGACCGCAAGGCACAATGCCGGTGCAGCCAATCCGGAACACAAGGGCTTGTAGCAAGGTTCAGGCCGAATCAACCTGATGGCGCTAGGAAACCAATTATTCCGCTGAATGCCTGGACTCGGAAGATAGAGTTGGAAATGGGAAAATCACAGAATTGCGCCCTGCGAACGCACGACGATCAATCACAGGACAAGGCATGCACCGTTTTGGGGCGCTGAACGGCGGCCACACATTCTAGGCCAAGGGGTCGCCGGCGTTCGTAGTCCGCTGGGTTGAACGGCTATAAAAAAGCCCCCGAAGTGGGGGCAAACACGTGACAGTGACTGTCGGTTTGGCACAGCCTTAGTGGCTGATCATCCAAGGCCGCATGGAGGGGAACATTTTCTTCCCGTCAGCGGTATAGAACAGCATCGACTTTCCGGGTTTTGGCAAGCCACAGCCGCAACTGCGGCCGTGCTCAGGGTCCTGCTCCCGGCGATCGGCGGTGGAGAACACCGGTTCGTGGCGGGACTTTTCGTTTCGGTCCTGGGCAGTGCGCCTGGCAGGGTCCATGTTTGCGATTTCCGGGGGTAGCACAATCACTCGTGGCGAAAGCACCTGGCAAGTGGGACATGCCATCGGTTTTGCGCTGTCTTCCATCGTTGCCAGAGTGTGGAACAAACCGTGTTCCCGGCATTTGTAGTCGTATACGGGCATGGTGACTACTCCTTGTCTTTCGACAGAGGTACGTCCATTCCGCCACTGGTCATTTTCTTCGGACCCTCTGCGGATGGATTGATGTCGAAATCAAAGATACCTGTGGGCAGCCAGAGTGTGGCGCAGGCGTTTGGAATATCCACCACGCCACTGATGTGGCCCTCTACCGGTGCGCAACCAAGAATCGCGTAGGCCTGGGCCTTGGTGTAGCCGAACTTGGTCATGTATTCGATGGCATTCAGGCAGGCCTGGCGATAGGCCACATGCACGTCCAGGTAATGCTGGCCACCGTCTTCATCAACCGAGATCCCTTCAAAGATCACGTAATCGTCGTAACGGGGCTTGATCGGGCTGGGTTTGAACACCGGGTTCTTGATGCCGTATTTCTTAACGCCATCCTTGATCAGGTTCACCCGCAGGTGAATCCATCCAGCCATTTCGATGGCACCACAGAAGGTGATTTCACCATCGCCCTGGCTGAAGTGCAGGTCGCCAACCGACAGGCCCGCACCATCCACGTAGACCGGGAAGTAAACCTTGGAGCCGCGGGAGAGATCTTTGATATCGCAGTTACCGCCATGTTCCCGGGGCGGTACGGTGCGAGCGCCCTCAGCGCCGGCCGCTTTGGCGGCGTCTCCTTTCAGCTGGCCCATGTGGGCGGTATCGCCGTTGGGCAAGGTGGCCAGTTCCGGCACCCGCTCCGGGTCTGTCGCTACCAGTCCTGCTTCACGTTTGTTCCAGGTATCCAGCAGGTCTTTAGAGGGCAGGCAACCTATCAGCCCCGGGTGAATCAGGCCGGCAAATTCCACGTTGGGAATATGGCGCGATTTGGTGAACATTCCATTGAAATCCCAGATGCTCTTCTGGGCGTCCGGAAAGTGTTCGGTCAGGAAGCCTCCGCCGTTCTGCTTGGAGAAGAAGCCGTTGAACCCCCACTGGCTTTCTTCAAAGGTGCCGATGTCGAGAATATCCACTTCCAGCAGGTCACCCGGCTCGGCGCCTTCCACCCCGATCGGGCCAGACAGGAAGTGCACCTGGCTGAGGTCTACATCGCGCACATCGTCTGCGCTGTCGTCATTTTTGATCTGGCCACCGGTCCAGTCATAGCATTCCACGATGAAGTCGTCACCGGGTTTAACGGTGGCCACCAGCGGAATATCCGGGTGCCAGCGGTTGTGGATTTTGTCGTTCTCGTAAGCCGACTTGTTCAGATCAATCTTGATAATGGTTTCAGCCATAACGGGCGCTCCTTGGTGTTGGCTTGTACAATTAGGTAACGGTTTTACTATCCGAGATCCCGCGCCCCGGAGGTATTCGCGAAATGCCCCCCACACCTACGTCATTCGACGTATTGGTGCACGGTGACCGCCCCATTCTGCGCATCGGCCTCAAACCGCTGACAGTCAGGATGCGCCAACAGTGCTCTGGCTACCGCGGGCTCCAGACGCTGGCGAAAAGCCCGCAACATCTCCCGGGCTCCATAACGGGCATCGTAGCCACAGCACAGTTCGCCCCTAAGCTTAGTTGACAGTGACAGCACTGCATGTTTTTTGACCAGCCGCCGGTTGAGCCCCACTAACTCGATGTCCAACAGTGCTTCGAGCCAGTTATCAGCAAGGCTGTTGAAGGTAAGGATCTGATCAATTCGGTTCAGAAATTCAGGGTCGAAATGCCGACGCAGAGCAACATCTAGCAAGTATCCGCCCTCACCGGCCGATAACCCGAGCCAGCGGCGCCAACCTCTCTGATAACGCTGTTGGTGCGCCTCAGCATCCAGAGCTCCGGCATTACTGGTCATGAATATCAGAGTGTTGCTGAAATCGATTTCCCGGTTACCGGAGGGAAACATCAGCCGGCCGGTGTCCAGAACGTTCAACAGGGCGCGGACGACTTCCCGGCTGGCTTTCTCGATTTCATCAAACAACACAATGCCGGGCTTGCTGAACGAGCCCTGTACTTTGTCTAGATCAAACAGGCTGTGGCCTTCCTTACTGCCCACGTAGCCCGGCGGCGCGCCGGTAAGAGCGGCGGTATAGTGCTCCTGAGCCAGGGTGTTCATATCGATGCGGCACAGGCCATCCCGGCTGCCATGAATGGCTTCTGCAATCAGCCGAACGGTTTCGGTTTTACCCACACCTGTGGGCCCAAGGAACAGATGCACCGCGAGTGGCCGGTTTTCTTCGCCGATGTCGGCTTTCACTCGCACCAGCATGGATTCCATGGCTGTCAGGGCATCGTCCTGGCCAACGATGCTCTCCCGCAGGCGGGACATGACGGCATCTGGCTCAAAGCGAAACCGGGAAGCACGAACCGGGCCTGAGGCAGCCCGGTTTTGTTCTATGGACTCCCGGTTGGCTTCCAGCCGTTCGTTGATAAACGGCATCAGCAACTCCCGGCATTAAGCGCCTGCAGATTTTTCTTTACCGTCGAATGGCAGCTCACCCACCGGACATTCAGCGGTGCCCAAGGTTTTGCGAGTCATTGCTTCAACGTTTTCCTGTGCCTTTTGAGCGTCCATCACCCAGGTGCGATAGAACTCAAACGGGCAGTCGGCTACGCCTTTGTCGCCATCGCCGGAGTTGTGAACACCGGTGTAGCCCCGGTGCAGCAGTTTGAACAGGTGGTTTTGTGACTGGTCATTCTGGCGTGCGTCGCGGATCTGACTGATCGAAAGCTGGGCATACTGAATTCCCATATCTTCCTCGCCACACTCTCCGAGAGTGCGGCCATCAAAGCCGATAATGGCGGAGTGGCCGAAGTAGGAATACACCCCATCAAAACCGGAGGCGTTGGCCACGGCCACATAACAGTTGTTGGCCCACGCCATGCTCTTGGACATCATCACCTGCTGCTCCTTGGCCGGATACATATAGCCCTGGCAGCGAACGATCAGCTCGGCACCTTTCATTGCACAGTCCCGCCATATTTCCGGGTAGTTGCCGTCATCGCAGATGATCAGGCTGATCTTCATACCCTTGGGGCCTTCGCTGACGTAAGTGGTGTCCCCCGGATACCAGCCTTCAATCGGGCACCAGGGAATACATTTGCGGTATTTCTGGACGATCTCACCTTCATTGTTGATGAGAATCAGGGTGTTATAGGGTGCCTTATTGGGGTGATCCTCATGCCGTTCGCCGGTTAGTGAGAAGATACCCCAGGTATTAGCCTCACGGCAGGCGGCAGAGAAGATGGCGGTTTCGTCGCCGGGAATCGTGGCAGCCGTCTCCATCATCTCGTCATTGTCGTACATGATGCCCATGGTGCTGTATTCCGGAAACACCACGAGGTCCATGCCGGGCAGGCCCACTTTCATACCCTTGATCATGTCGGCAATCTGGCGGGCGTTGTCCAATACCTCGGCTTTGGTATGCAACCGGGGCATCTTGTAGTTCACCACCGCCACACCGACGGTGTCGTTACTGCTGGAAATATCACCGTGTCTCATTAATTCGCTCCTCGTTAAACCGCCAGATAACTGGCAATCTTTTCCTGGTCTGCTTCAGCCCTGTTCTCTTCGTGCACAATGGCTCCCTTCTCGATCACCAGAATCCGGTCCGCCGCGTCCATCACAAAGCTCAGGACCTGCTCAGAGACAACTATCGACAAACCGCGCTCATCGCGGATACGCCGTAGTGTCTGAGCGATCTCTTTGATGATATTGGGCTGAATGCCTTCGGTGGGTTCGTCAAGCAGCAGCACCTTGGGCCGCGTGGCCAGTGCGCGGGCAATGGCGAGCTGTTGCTGCTGACCACCAGACAGATTACCGCCGCGCCTGTTCTGCATTTCCTTCAGTACCGGAAACATCTCGTACAGATCCTCCGGTACCTTCTTTTCACCCACGGCGGACAGGGCCGTTTCAATGTTTTCCCTTACCGTAAGGGTTGGAAAAATCATCCGGCCCTGAGGCACAAAACCAATGCCAGCCCTTACCCGCTGGAAGCTCTTCAGGTTGGAAATGTTGGAACCATCCAGGCTGACCTCACCGCCTTTGGTGGGGGTCATGCCTACCAGGGATTTCATCAGCGTGGTCTTGCCCATGCCGTTGCGGCCCACCACGGCCACAATCTCGTTTTTTCCCACCTCAAGGTTCAGGTCCCCGATGATGGTGCTTTGGCCATAGGCCACCGAATGATGTTTGACGCTCAGCATGCTCAGTGCCCCAGATAGACTTCGATGACTTTCGGGTCCGACTTCACGTGCTCAATGGACCCTTCCGAAAGAACCTTGCCCTGGTGCATCACGGTCACCCGGTCGGCGATGTCACCAACGAACTGCATGTCATGCTCGATCACCAGTACCGTATGGTCCCGGGTGATCACCCGGAGCAGTTCGGCGGTTTTCTTGCGCTCGGCCACCGACATTCCGGCCACCGGCTCATCCAGCATCAGCAGATCCGGCTTCTGGATCAGCAGCATGCCGATCTCCAGCCACTGTTTCTGACCGTGGCTGAGCGAGGCCGCCGGTTCGTTCAGGGCGTCCGTCAGGAAGATGGTTTCTGCCACCTCTTCCACAGCCTCAACTACCGCCCGGTCCCGCTTGAAGGCCAGCGCCCCCATCACGCTGTGGCCCTGCGGGTAGGACACCTCGAGGTTTTCAAACACAGTCAGATCTTCAAACACCGATGGTGTCTGAAACTTCCGGCCCACACCGGAATGAACGATCTGGTGTTCCTTGAGTTTGGTCAGCTCCTTGCCGGCAAACTTGATCGAACCGGCAGTCGCCTTGGTTTTGCCGCAGATCAGATCGAGAACGGTGGTTTTGCCAGCACCATTGGGGCCGATAATGACCCGGATTTCCTTGGGGTCGAGGTAGAAAGACAGGTCATCCACGGCCTTGAAGCCGTCGAATGATACGGTCAGGCCCTCAACCGCCAGCAGAAAATCCGTGCCTTTGCTTTTGGCTGCACTCATCAGGATTTCTCCGGGCTGTAGGTATTGATCATCGGATCATAATCGTCAGCCTTTTCAGCACCAGGCTTGGTGGCCGAAGGCTCGGCGGTGGCGTTAGCCACAGGCGCTTTGCGTTTGAACAAGCGCTCTTCCAGGGGCATGACATAGCTGCGGTAAAGTCCTGCCAGGCCGTTCGGGAATGCCAGCACCACACCAATAAACAGAGCCCCCATGGCAAAAGGCCAGAGTTCCGGGAAGGATTCGGAAAAGCCACTTTTGGCGGCATTCACCAACAAGGCACCGTAAACCGCTCCGAGAATGGACAACCGGCCTCCAAGCGCACAGAAGATGACCATCTCGATGGAGGCAACAATGCCGATGAAGGACGGCGACATGAAGCCAACAATCAGGGTGAACATTGCGCCGCCGATACCAGCGAAGGCCGCCGCCAGGCAGAACACGAAAATCTTGAAGGCAGCCACGTCATAGCCTGAAAAGCGCACCCGCATTTCCTGGGCATTCATCGCCACGAGAATGCGGCCCAGTTTCCGGTTCTGGACAAGCCGTGCCACGAACAGGCAAAGGAACAGCATTCCGACACAGACGAAGTACAGGGCGGTCCGTGCCTCATCGGTGCGGATATCCCAGTCCTTCAGGGTCTGCAGATCGGTAATGCCGTTTACGCCACCGGTGTACCCCTGTTGTCCGATAATCAGGATGGTCAGGATTGCGGCAATGGCCTGGGTGATGATGGCAAAGTACACGCCACCTACACGGCGGGTGAACATTGCAAAACCGATCACGAAAGCCAGCAGAACGGGCACGCCAATAACCGCGATCAACGTGAACGAGAAGCTATGGAACGGTTCCCAGAACCACGGCAGCTCGGTGAGCTGGTTCCAGTCCATGAAATCCGGAATGCCCGGGGTGGACTGGATCGCCGTCGCCTCTGGCGTGGAGGCTTCCAGCTTCAGGAACATCGCCATGCAGTATCCGCCCAGGCCGAAGAACACGCCCTGGCCCAGGCTGAGGATGCCGGCTTTACCCCAGCACATCACCAGTCCGATCGCCACGAAGGCGTATGTCAGGTACTTACCCACCATGTTCAGCCGGAACGGGTCCAGAGCCAGCGGCAGGATGACAACCAGCAGACACGCCAGCGCCAGGTAATACAGGCCCTCGCGGGAGCCGAACCATTTCAGGGGGGATGAACTCTTCATGACAATCTCCTAGCGACGGACCTTGAGGGCCATGAGTCCTTCTGGACGCAGCATCAGAATGCCGACGACAACCAGCAGGGTGAGAACCTTGGCCATGGAACCACTCAGGAAAAACTCCATGGTGGACTGGGCCTGGGAAATGCCGAAGGCGGAAATAATGGTGCCAATCAGGCTTTGGGCGCCGCCGAAGACCACCACCAGGAAGGTATCGACAATGTAGGCCTGCCCGGACGACGGCCCGGTGGAACCGATCATGGTGAACGCGGCGCCAGCAATCCCGGCGATACCGCAGCCGAGGGCAAAGGTTGCGCGGTCGATACCAGCACTGTTGATACCAACAGCCTCAGCCATAGGACGGTTCTGAACCACAGCCCGCACGTTCTTGCCCCAGCCGGAGCGGTACATGAGCAGGTAAACGGCGACTGCAATGGAGAGCGCGATGATCATCACGAACAAGCCGTTGATCGGCAGTTCCACCAAATCGGTCACCTGGAAGGCGCCCATCATCCATTCAGGAAGATCAACGCCCACTTCGCGGGCACCAAAGATGGAGCGGTAGGCCTGCTGCATGATCAGGCTCAACCCCCAGGTGGCCAGCAAGGTATCGAGTGGCCGGTGGTAGAGATGCCGTATCATCAGCCACTCAACGAGTGCTCCCAAGGCAGCGCATATCAAAAAGGCCAGGATGATGGCGAAGAAGAAGTAACCGCCAAACAGTCCGGGCAGGTAGGACTGGAAAAAACTCGACGTCAGGTAGGTGGTGTAGGCACCGAGGATCATGAATTCCCCATGGGCCATGTTGATCACGCCCATCTGACCAAAAATGATGGCCAGGCCCATTGCCATCAGTACGAACACTGAAAACAGGGAGAGCCCGGCAAACCCCTGCATGGCAAATATCGACATCAATTCACTGCTGGTGTAGCCATCGAACATGACCCTTCTCCCCTTCAAACCAACATGCTTTGCGTTGCGGAGGCGATGAAGGCCGGCGCGCGGTGGCGCCGGCCATTCCGTTTTACTGGTAACCTTCCGGGAACGGGTCTGGCTCCATCAGCTCTTCTGTTTCGTGAACCACCTTGTACTGACCATCAAGCTGGGCCTGGCCAATCCGGGTCTTGGACCACAGGTGATGGTTTTCGTGGATGCGTACGTAACCTTCCGGCGCCTTGGTGAATTCGATGCCTGCGAACTCTTCGCGAATCTTGTCGATGTCGAAAGAGCCGGCCTTTTCAACCGCCGCTTTCCACAACCAGGGACCGAGATACGCGGCCTGGGTAACGTCGCCGATCACCATGTCATCGCCGTAGGTTTCCTTGAAGGCCGCAACAAACTCCTTGTTGTTGGGGTTGTCCAGGCTCTGGAAGTACTTCATGGAGGCGTAGATACCTTCCACGTTGTCGCCGCCGATACCGCGGATTTCGTCCTCGGTTACGGAGATCGTCAGCAGCAGCGGTTTCTCGTCGGTGAAATCAACACCGGCGGCTTTCATCTGCTTGTAGAAGGCCACGTTGGAACCGCCCACCACGGAAGCGAAAATCACGTCGGGCTTCTTGAGCTTGATCTTGTTGATCACCGAGTTGAACTGGGTGTGGCCCAGAGGGTAATACTCTTCACCCACAACTTTCAGGCCCAGCTTATCGATGTGCTTGCGGGCGATCTTGTTGGAGGTTCGCGGCCAGATGTAGTCGGATCCGAGCAGGTAAAAGCTCTTGGCGCCCTTTTCCTTTACCGCCCAGTCGATACCCGCAAGAATCTGCTGGGTAGCTTCCTGGCCGGTGTAAACCACGTTCGGGGACTGCTCAAGACCTTCATAGAAGGTAGGGTAATACAGCATGCCGTTGTACTGTTCGATCACCGGCAGGATGGCCTTGCGTGACGCGGAGGTCCACGCGCCAAAGATCGCGGCCACATTATCCTGACGCAGAAGCTTGCGGGACTTTTCGGCAAACGTTGGCCAGTCGCTGGCGCCGTCTTCCTGAACAAACTCTATCTGGCGACCCAGAACACCACCAGACGCATTTATCTGTTCAATCGCCAGCTTTTCCGCCTGCACCGAGCCAATCTCACTGATTGCCATGGTGCCGGTGATAGAGTGCAGTATGCCAACCGTAACGGTGTCATCCGTCACCGCCAGATCGGTTGTATTGACTTCTGCCGTACTGGGTGTCGCCGCTTGCGCGGAGGTAGCCAGCATAACGGACGCCGCCAGTGTCATCAGACTTTTTCTAAACCCTGGCCTCTTGCCAGGCGATCGTATGCTGGCGTTTTTATCTGTCGTACCCATGGTGATTCCTCGCAGTGTTTGAAATCCGGTACCGCGCTTTTCATCGAAAGCACAGCGTCCACATCAAACATTCTGCTTGCGCCCTTTAAGGGAGCCCATTCGGCAATCACCCCAGCACACTACGTCATTTGACGCATTCCTGATTCCGGCAATACAGGCTAAAACGCGGGTACACGATTTAAATGTGTCCGCTTTTTCTTGCGTTCCTGTCCATGGCACGAAAATTGTTGGTGTTTTCAGGTCCGGTGCACCGCGCCACGCAACCGCACTTATTTTCGGGCACTCCTTATCCAGCGACACAGGCAACACAACGATGGCCGCACGACAAAGCATTTTCCGTGTAAGGCGCAATTACAATCAGTGGGTGGCTAACCAGACGCTCGAAGACTACGCCTTGCGGTTTACCGCAAAGAGTGCCCGGCGCTGGTCCGCCGCCCGCGTTACTAATACGGCTCTGGGAGCGATTTCCTTTCTGGCGCTGGAAGCCATCGGTGGGGCCATCACTATCCACTACGGATTCAACAACGCAGTCGCGGCCATCTGCGCCGTAGCGCTGATCATCTTTCTGACCGCTATACCCATCAGCTACTACGCCGCTCGCTATGGTGTTGATATAGACCTGCTTACTCGAGGCGCCGGCTTCGGCTACATCGGCTCCACCATCACCTCGCTGATCTACGCCTCATTTACGTTTATCTTTTTCGCAATCGAAGCGGCGATCATGGCCATGGCGCTGGAGCTGCTGCTGGATATACCGTTGGTAATCGGTTATCTCATTTGTTCGGTGGTGATTATCCCCCTGGTCACCCACGGCATAACCGCCATCAGCAAGTTCCAGCTCTGGACCCAACCGGCGTGGATTGTGCTGCAGCTGCTGCCGTTTGTTTTCATCATCTACATGGACGCCGGCTCGGTGTCAGACTGGACGCAGTTTGAGGGCACTGCCCCCAATCAGGGCGGCGAGTTCAACCTGCTGCTTTTTGGGGCAGCGTCGGCCGTGGTGTTCTCGTTGATTGCACAGATTGGCGAACAGGTCGATTTCCTGCGTTTTGTGCCTGAGTCTGAGCAAGGGCAGCGTTTGCGGTGGTGGACGGCGGTGATGGCCGGTGGGCCTGGATGGATCGTCATTGGTGCGTTGAAAATCCTGGCGGGCTCGTTCCTGGCTGTACTGGCCCTGAACCATGGCGTGTCGGCACTGGATGCCTCCGACCCCACCCGCATGTACATGGTGGCATTCGGCTATCTCTCGTCGTCTCCGGAAGTGGCGCTGGCCATCGCGGGCATCTTTGTCATTCTTTGCCAGGTCAAGATCAACGTCACTAACGCCTATGCAGGCTCCATTGCCTGGTCGAATTTTTTCTCACGTCTGACGCACAGCCATCCGGGCCGTGTGGTGTGGCTGGTCTTCAACGTGACCATTGCCTTGCTGGTGATGGAGTTGGGTGTTTATCGCGCCCTGGAAGAGACTCTGGGCTTCTATGGCGTCGTAGCGGTGGCGTGGGTGGGCTCCCTGGTGGCCGACCTGGTGATCAACAAACCACTGGGCTTCAGCCCGAAGCACATCGAGTTCAAGCGGGCACACCTGTACGACATCAACCCCGTTGGTGTCGGTGCCATGATACTGGCCTCGGTCATTGGTATGGTGTGCCACGGTGGCGCCATTGGCGACGTACCCCAGGCGCTGTCACACTTCATTACCCTGGGTTCAGCATTGGTGATCGCGCCCGTCATTGCCTGGCGTACTCGTGGGCGCTTCTATACCGCACGCCCATTCGTGCCCATCGCCACTGACCGACAACTTGTCGCCTGCTGTATCTGCGAACACGAATTCGAGCCGGAAGACGTGACTGGCTGCCCGGCCTATGCCGGCAATATCTGCTCGCTGTGCTGCTCCCTTGATGCCCGCTGCGGCGATTTCTGTAAACCCGGTGCAGGTTATCGGCATCAGCTGCAGCAGTTTTTTGGCCTGTTTATTCCCGAGTCAGTGCTCTCAAAACTACACTCGCGCATTGGCCACTTCCTGACGTTGTTGTTCCTGATCAACGGTCTGTCCGGGCTGCTTCTGGCACTGATATACGCTAAGACACCGGTGAACTCGCCCACCGAAGCCGCGCTGCTGTCGATCACCCTGTGGAAGGTGTTCTTCGTGCTGATCATTATCACCGGCGTGGTGTGCTGGCTGTTTGTGCTGGCCCATGAAAGCCGCGTGGTGGCCGAGGAGGAGTCCCAGCGACAGACCCGTCTTCTGACTGAGGAAATCGTGGCCCACGAGCGCACGGATCAGGCCCTGCAACAGGCCAAGGAGCACGCAGAAGCGGCCAACGGCGCAAAGAGCCGCTACCTGACTGGCATCAGCCACGAGCTGCGTTCACCGCTGAACGCAATCCTGGGTTACGCCCAGCTGATGGAGAACGACACCGCTATCCCCGACAACCGCAAGGACGCACTGGGTGTCATACGCCGCAGCGGTGAGTATCTGGCAGACCTAATCGAAGGCCTGCTGGACATCTCCAAGATCGAAGCCGGGCGGCTGGACCTGCACCGGGACGAAGTGCGTATTGACCTGCTGATGGAGCAACTGGTGCACATGTTCCGGCTGCAAGCGGAAGAGAAAGGGCTGGCTTTCAGTTACCACGGCCCTACCCGCTTACCCGAACTGGTGACCACGGATGAAAAGCGCCTGCGGCAGATACTCATCAACCTGCTGTCCAATGCGCTCAAATACACCGACAACGGCAGCATTTCGTTAACCCTGAAATATCGCAGCCAGGTGGCTGAGTTCACGATAAAGGACACCGGTGAAGGTATCGCCGAAGAAAACATCGAGCGCATATTCCGACCTTTCGAGCGTATACGCACCCCCGGACAAAGTCGCACCGGCACCGGGCTCGGGCTCACCATCACCCGGCTGTTGACCGAAATCATGGGCGGCGATCTCTCTGTAGAGAGCACGCCCGGGGAAGGCAGTACCTTCCGCGTCAGCCTGATGCTGTCCAGCCTGCATACCCCCCGCCCGGAATCCATGACATCTCCGGCCCGGCGCATTTATGGCTACAAAGGCCCGCGACGCAAGATCATGGTGGTGGATGACGAGTCCTCCCACCGCCAGGTGATCCGAGCCATGCTAGCTCCGCTGGGTTTTGAGATTGTCGACATCGGCAACTCCCTGGCGGTGGTGGATGCCATCGACAACAGCCATCCCGACTTGGTGTTACTCGATGTCTCCATGCCCGGTTACAGCGGCTGGGATATCCTTACGCAATTGCGAAGCAACAACCATCAGGTGCCCGTGGTCATGGTATCGGCCGACGCCAGCGAAGGACGCAACCGGCCGGAATCACCCACCCTGCACAACGGTTACATCATCAAGCCGGTGCGCTTGAACCTGCTGCTGGACCACATCGCCCGGCTGCTTACCCTCGACTGGCGCTTCGAGAAAAGCCCGGAACCGCTGGCAGCCACCATTACGCCCGAATCGGAAACGCTGATTCTGCCCGCGGCTGAACATCGCGCCGCGCTGGTGGGGCTGGCCACCATCGGCCACAAAAAAGGACTTCTTGAGGCACTGCACGGACTCCGTTACCGGAGCGAGGCCGATCCGGTGTTTGTAGAAGAACTTGTGAAGCTCACCAACGACTTCCAGTTCGAAAAAATCATCGATTTGATCAAGGTGACGGAACATGAGCACACCTGAAGCCCGAAAGACGGTCGTTATGGTGGTGGACGATGCAGTTGACTGCATTCGCATGATCAACGAGGCCCTGGAAAGTGCCGGCATGACGGTATTGATTGCGCTGGAAGGCAGCCAGGCCCTGACCATCAGTCAGAACATCACCCCGGACATTGTGCTGATGGACGCCATCATGCCCAACATGGATGGCTTCGAAACCTGCCGTCGGCTGAAGCAGAATCCGGACTTCGCAAATACCCCCATCATTTTCATGACCGGCCTCAGCGATACTGAGCACGTGGTGATGGGGCTCAAATGCGGCGGCGTGGACTACATCACCAAACCCATTAACACCACCGAACTGATGGCCCGCATGCAGGTACATCTGACCAACGCCCGCATGGCACACAGCGCTCGGGCCGCACTGGATACCGCCGGACAGAACCTGTTTGCCGTGGACCGTCACGGAGCCATTCTGTGGTCCACCCCCCAGGTTCATCAGCGGCTCACTGGCGGCGGCTCCAACAACCTTGAGCTACTGACCAATAACCTGGCCAACTGGTTGAGCCACAATCCGGAGAACGGCCACAGCCTTACTCTGGATTTCCTGCCCGAGCTCCACGCGGTGGAGTTCCTCACTCTGGTCGACGAAAGGGAATACCTGTTGCGCCTGCAAGAGGTGCAGAAGCCCAGCGAGGCCACGGGCGCTCTGCGGACGCGCTTCAGCCTGACCGGCCGGGAGTCCGATGTGCTGTTGTGGATAGCCAATGGCAAAACCAACCGCGAAATCGGACAGATTCTGGAAATGAGCCCGCGCACGGTGAACAAGCATCTGGAGCAGGTATTTCGCAAACTGGGCGTGGAAAACCGCACGTCGGCCGCGGCTGCCGCCATCAAATGTCTGGCACGAACCTGACCACCACAGGCAACGAAAGGGGCGTAGCCGCAGGGAGGAGCCCTACCCGTTCCACACCGGATAAGATGAGCTAATCTTCCTGCCGAGGCCAACCCATGAACAAACCCATCGTCATTATCGGCGGCGCATCGCTGGATACCATCATCCAGCTCGATGCCCTGCCAACCCCAACACCGCAAACCCTGTGGCCCAAGAGCAGTTACAGATCCGTCGGCAGCACCGGTGCTGGCAAGGCGCTGAACCTTGCGGCGCTGGGGCGCAACGTAGTTCTGCATTCGCTGCTGGGGCAGGACACGGAGGCCGATCTGGTGCGCCACGCCCTGAATAAGCCTGGCATTGAGCTGCTTGCAGAAATCACCGACACGCCGACAGAACAGCACGTAAACCTGATGGACCCTCACGGCGGGCGGGTTTCGCTGTTTGTCCAACCTCCGGCTGACCCAAGTGTCGTTGATTGGGCATCGGTGACCTCCGCAATCTCAGGCTGCGAACTGGTGGTGATCAATATCCTGAGCTACACAAAGCCGGCGCTGGCCCTGGCACAAAACGCGAACAAACCGGTGTGGACCGATCTGCATGACTACGACGGTCGAAACCCACATCATCAGCCGTTTATCGATGCGGCGAACGTCATTTTCCTGTCCAACGACAATCTGCCGGACTATCGCAGTTTCATGAAAAAGATGATCGATGATGGCAAGGAGTTGGTAGTGTGCACCCATGGCAGTGACGGTGCCACCCTGCTTAGCCGGGACGGGCAATGGTTGGAACAGCCCGCGTTTCCGGTCGGTCAGGTGCAGGACACCAATGGTGGGGGTGACGCCTTCTTCAGTGGTTTTCTGTGTGGCCACCTTAACGGTGAAAACCTGAAGACCTGCCTTCGCCTCGGGGCGGTCTGTGGCGCACTCTGCGTGACCTCACAGTCCCTGGCAGCGGAAAACCTGAGCCTTCAGCGAGTTCATGACCATTTACGCGAGGGCGGCTGGTAGTTTTCCAGGGCGGATACCAGTTCGGTGGGCTGGTCTTTCACGATCACCATCTCGGCGTACTCAGGTTTCAGGAAGCCCGCGCCAGACATCGTGCGGATGAAGGCCAGCAGCTCATTGTAGTAACCATCCACGTTGTAAAACGCACAGGGCTTGCTGTGATATCCAAGTTGGCCCCAGGTCCAGGCCTCGAAAATTTCATCCATAGTACCCGGCCCGCCGGGTAGCGCCACAAAAGCGTCGGCCATATCCGCCATCAGCGCCTTGCGCTCGTGCATGCTGCTCACCACATCCAGGTGGGTCAGGCCCTGATGGGCCAACTCGCGGTCGCGAAGGGACTCGGGGATAACGCCATATACCTCCCGGCCGCCGGCCAGAACGGCATCGGCAACCACGCCCATCAGGCCCACCTTGCCACCACCAAATACAAGATCCATACCTTGGCTGGCCATATACTGGCCAAACACTCCGGCGGCTTGGGCAAAACGTTCATCATTTCCCCGGCTGGAGCCACAGAAGACAGCGATTTTCATGACGGAGTCCTATAACGCGTTCGTGGTTTGATCGGATGAGTAATATACTGTCAGATAGTGGCCAGGGAGCGCCAGCGTCAACGACTGGGACGAATAACAAGCACCAATGGGGCCATTGCCATCAAGCCATTCAACACCCTCAAAAGCCGACTGATTCTTCTATTCGGTGGGTTGATACTCGTCACCACCGCCATTGGCACCTGGTTGGCTTCCAATCTGGCTGTTGAAGAACTACGCAAGTCCACCAGCCAAAACCTCCAGGAAGTGGCGGTGCAGTTGAGGGACAAGATCGAAATTGATCTCCACGAGCGCTACAGCGACCTGAGCATCGCAGCCGCTATTGCCAGTCAGTCCATTGAGGACGACCAGTCCGTCAGCGTACCGACTCTCCTCAATGCACTTCAGGACGCCTTCCCAAGCTATGCCTGGATCGGCCTGGTATCACCCGAAGGTACCGTCATCACGAGCACGGACAACCTGCTTCAGGGCGCCAATGTGTCTGAGCGCCCCTGGTTCCGTGAAGCCTCCAAAGGGCCCTTTCTCGGAGACGCTCACCTCGCGGTGTTGCTGGAGTCCAAACTCGATAACCCGTCCTCTGTTCCCCTTCGGTTTGTGGATGTTGCTGTACCACTGTATCGGGACAACGGCGAGCTCATGGGCGTTCTTGGTGCACACCTCTACCTGGACTGGGTGGCGTCCATTGGCCAGTCCTTGCTGGCCCCACTGCAAGAGCGCCTGCAGGCAGAACTCGTCGTGGCCGATCACAAAGGCACCATCCTGATCGGGCCAACAGACAGCATTGGTCAGGCCATTCCGGATTCACTGGCGGATGCGGCGAGCCGCAACCCTTCCGGCTATGTGACGGACTCGATGACCGCCGGAGCTTCAGATGAACAGACAGAATATCTGATTGGCTTCAGCCGCCTGCGTGATCGTGAGGAATACGCCAGCTTCAACTGGCGAGTGCTGGTACGACAGCCCGCTGAAGAAGCTTTTGCCCCGGCCAACAACCTTCGCCATACGTTGATTGCCACAGGTTTTGTTGTCTCGCTCTTGCTGATCCTGTTTGCATCCCTGGCCGCACGCTGGACCACTCGGCCCTTAATCAAGATGACCGAGGAAGCCCGAAACCTGGACCCGGATCAGCCCTCCACTCTGATTAAGCAGAGAGACGACTACGAGGAGGTAAAAACCCTATCGTCCACTCTCAGAAACCTGATCCTGAACCTGACTGAGAAAACCCGGGCAATGAACGAGCTCAATAGAACCCTGGAATACCGTGTCGAGGAACGAACACGGGAACTGGAGAACACCAACACCCTGCTGGAGGATGAAATCATCCAGCGGGACGCCATGCGCAGGGAGCGAGAAACACTGATCCGCCAATTGGAGGAAACCGTGCGCACCGACGCACTCACCGGCCTGAAAAACCGGAGACACTATTTCGAACTGGGTCGGACAGCGGTTAAAAAAGCAGTTCGATCAGGGGCGCCTTTGTCGGCCATTATGTTCGATGCGGATCACTTTAAAAAAGTGAACGACACCCATGGCCACGGCGTCGGTGATAAGGCGCTGGTCCATCTCAGCAAGCTGGCAACGGAAGCCTTGAGGGATATCGACATTGTTGCCCGTGTGGGCGGAGAGGAATTTGCCGTGCTTCTGGAGAACACCGACGAACCGGGCGCGGAAGAGGTCGCCGAACGCCTGAGAAGCTTCATCGAGAACAACCCGCTTCCGCTGGAGAGTGGGCACCTTACTTTGGCCATCAGCGCCGGCGTCGCCACCTTCTGGCCAGACAAGTCGGATAATCTGGATACCCTGCTGCTCTACGCAGACCGGGCTCTGTATCAGGCCAAAGCTGGCGGACGAAACCGGGTTTGCCTCTATTCCAGTATCCAGAAAACCGCCAACGACTGACTTTCCACAACCAGAACGGAATCGTTTTCCATGAAAACCGTTTTTTCCCCGCTGCACAATCGCCGTACCGCCACGACCGAGCTGGACGGCGGCGTATTGATCGCCCCCCACGAGAAACCGTCCCGGGCGGAGACCATACTGGGCCGGGTCAAGCAGGAACAACTGGGAGACGTTCTTCCACCGGACGACTTCGGCCTGGAACCGGTTCTGCGCGTGCACACCCCGGATTACGTGAACTTCCTCCAGACCTGCTGGAAGGATTGGGAAGCCGAGGATAAACCCGGCGAGGCCATTCCCGCCGTTTGGCCGGGCCGGGGGATGCGGGAAAGGGTGCCAAAAGACATCGACGGCCGTCTGGGTTACTACAGCTTTGCCGCCGAGACCTCGATCACCGAGGGTACCTGGGACGCCGCCTGCGCCTCGGCAAACGTCGCACTGACCGCTCAGGCACTGGTGGCCAACGGGGAGCCTGCCGCGTTTGCACTATGCCGCCCACCTGGGCATCACGCCCATGCCGATCTGCTCGGAGGCTACTGCTTTTTCAATAACGCGGCTATTTCCGCCCAGGCATTTCGGGACCAGGGCGCCAAACGCGTGGCGATACTGGATGTCGACTTCCATCATGGCAACGGTACCCAGGCCATTTTCTACCAGCGCAGCGACGTGCTGACCATCAGCCTGCACGGCGACCCGGACCTGGTGTTCCCTCACTTCCTGGGGTTTGAGGATGAAACCGGCGAAGGCGACGGCAACGGCTATAACCAGAACCTGGTGTATCCACCCGGCACGCCCTTCGAGGTCTGGCGCGAAGGGCTGGAAACCGCTTGCCAGCGCATTACGGAATACCAGCCCGAAGCACTGGTGATCGCTCTGGGAGTAGACACCTTCGAGGACGATCCGATTTCCTTCTTCAAGCTGACGTCTGCGGACTACCTGCTGATGGGGGAGCGGCTGGCGAGACTGAACCTACCTACCCTGTTCACCATGGAAGGCGGCTACGACGTGGACGCCATTGGCGTAAATGTGGTGAACGTACTGAAGGGTTTTGAACGCGGCCGGCTATGAGTCCGGCTCGTTCAGTTTGGCGAAGGCCTCCGGATAACGGCGCTTCATTCTCGCCAGGCGTAAGATGGTGACGAAATTGGTCACCACCACCATACCCTCTGCCAGCGTGCCGCCGACAGAGCCAATCAGCAGGTTGTTCAACATCCAGCAGATCGCAGCAGCGGCCAGCGTCAGCCGCATGGGAATGCCGCGCAGCATAAACATGCCGACGGTGCCGAACATGGCCGCGCCAATGGCAAAGAAATCGACGGGCGTCCGCCAGGTCAGAGCCGCTGCCAGCAGGTTTACCGCGAGCACCGCCAGCATGACTTTCCAGTTGCCCAGGTATCGCCTGGCCAGCACGATACGGCCGATCACCAGCAAACTCAGCACCGCCGCCGTCCAACTGCCGAACAGGGCAAACTGAAGGGCAAAGGCCACATTCGCGGAGATCAGCAGCACCATCAAACGGTCATCCCGCTTGCTGGCAAAGCCGACAATGCAGAAGCCCAGTGCAATCAGGCTGACCGCCTGGCCCGCCATCTCTGTCAGGCTCATACCCTCAAACATCGCGGGCAGCCCGACCTGGCATTTGATGGCTGCGGTTAACCCGGATCACCGCCTGCGGTAATCCGGGTCCGTCCAGCACTGCGGCAGGGATTCCCCGGAGGGGAAATTCAGGCCGGCCTTGTCGAAAAACTCCGGGTCCTGGGCTTCTTCGCCAAAATGCAGACTGCCCTTAACGGTCGATTCGTTGGGGTCGATCAGCATTTTGGTGTCCAACACCTCAATCATGTGTCCGGTCGATTTCTCGGCGAGAAACATAAAGCCCTCCCGGGTTTCCCCTGATGGTGTGTGATGCTATCTAGCTCGCTAACTCAATCTTCCTGAAGTCGAGTGTATTCTCTTTGGGCGAACCTTCAATGCCCATCACCTCAGCGCGACGTTTCGTGACAATGTACACGAAGCAGCCGAAGTACAGCGCAATCACCAGAGCGCCCACCCACTGAATGCGCAGGAAGTCGAGCTGGAACAGCAGCGTCAAACCACACATCACAATCAGGTTGCCGAAATAATACTTCCACTGTCCCAGCCGGCTTGCGGTCAGGTTGAGATTGTCTGTGTAGAGCCGGATCAGTGAGTCCAGTGAGTTGATCACCATCAGGATACCCACCGTGATCATGGCTATGTTGATGTAGCTGGCGATGTTCAGGCCTTCAGCGTGGTAATGGTAGAGCACCGAGAACCAGGTACCGATGGCAATGGACGGAAACACCAGCATCGCGATCATCAACTGCCAGGTGCGCAGGCCACTGACAAAGCGCGCAGTGAACTGGCCGATCATGATGCTCCAGGAGAACCACCAGAACAGGTAAAACTCGTGGTAGTCGTTCAACGGCAACATGAAGTGATGCAGGTTGGTGAAGTACTCACCAATCAACCCTGCCGTGCCAAAGAAGTCGCCGACACTGCCGTTGCCCGTCAGGAAGGCACGGCCCCACATTACCGCAATCAGCGCGATAAACAGCCAACTGGAACCCAGGCTGAGTATGCGCACGTATTTGATTTTACTGCTGGAATAAACCGCCGCCGCAATCGCCGCGAAGACGATCAGGTAGAACGTCGGCACGACGGTTTCGCCGTCACCAATTTCCGGCAGATACCAGGGCAGGTTGACCAGCAACAGGAACGCAGTAAAGGCACAGGTGCCGATGATCACCACATTGTTGACCACTCGCACCAGCGGTATGTCGAAAAACTTGACCCGCGGCTCGATCACACAGAAGTAGAAGCAGGTAAGGAAGTAGAACCCCCAGATCAGGAAGGCCCAGAACCCGAACTCAATCGCCAGTGGGTTAGCGAAGCCGTACTCAGGACTTTCCGTCAGGTTGCCGTAACCGGCAAATTCCGTCAGCGGAAACATGATCAGGCCGACATCCAGGCCCGAGGTAAACAGAATGGCGATAAACGTGAAGGTACGTACCGGCGTCACGCCGATGACTTTCAGGTCCCACCATTTGAACAGGATCAGCACGATAGCCGCGAAAGTGAAAATCAGGCCTGTGGATAACCAGAGTGTCATACACACCTCCAGTTTCTGGCGTTACTTATTATATGGGACAACATGGGTGTTCCTCCTCTACTTTGAAGCACGTGTTCATTCGAATCGGACACAAACCCCCGCGTTGACGGGTCAACACTTAACTATCGCGCGCTCAGAACGACACGGTTATCGCGCCGCAGCGACGATAGGTAAGTCCTGATGGTTTGCATAACAGCCGGCGGCCATTGCGCCGCCGGGAACGGTATCAGGCGATCTCGCGCGCGGCCCCTCCGGGGCGCTGGCGATCTCGCCATTGCTCGTCCATCGCCACGGGGGCGTCAGACGGATTCAGTGGCGCCAGGCCACGAATGAGGTCAGCGGCACGCTCCGCCACCATGATGGTGGGAGCATTGAGGTTGCCGTTGGGAATAGTGGGGAAGATGGACGAGTCCACTACCCGCAGGCCGGTGAGGCCATGAACCCGCGTATCGGGCCCTACCACCGCCTGATCATCCACACCCATCTTGCAGGTGCAGGACGGGTGATAGGCGCTTTCCACCGCCTGGCGGACAAAGGCGTCTATTTCCTCGTCACTCTGCACATCAACGCCGGGCTGGATTTCGGAGCCTCGATAGGCGTCCATCGCCGGCTGGCTGACAATCTCACGGGTCAGGCGCACGCAATCACGAAAGCCTTCGCGGTCATCCTCGTGCTGCAGGTAGTTGAACTGGATGCGCGGCGGCTGGCGCGGATCGTCTGACTGCACAGTTACCGAACCACGGCTCTTGGGCTTGTTGTGGCCGATATGCAGCTGGAAGCCGTCGCCATCGAAGGCTTCCTTGCCGTCGTAGCGCATGGCCGCTGGCAAAAAGTGATATTGCAGATCCGGCCACTCAACGCCCGCCTTGGAGCGGATAAATCCGCAGGACTCAAAGTGGTTGGTGGCGCCCAGACCGTCTTTCTTAAGCAACCAGCGAACACCGATCTTGAGCTTGTTCCACCAGTCGAGCTTGCCATTGAGAGAGACCGGCTGCTTGCAGCGGAACTGGAAATAGAACTCCAGGTGATCCTGCAGGTTGCCGCCCACACCCGCCAGTTCGTGATTGACGGGGATCTCAGCCTGCTCCAGTACGTCGCGGTTGCCAATGCCGGAAAGCTGCAACAGATGGGGCGAACCGATAGACCCGGCGGACAGGATCACTTCCTCTGATGCCTTAACGTCCACCAGTTTGCCGTCTTTCTCGTAGCGCACGCCGGTGGCCTGTTTGCCTTCCAGCAACACCTTGTGCACCAGCGCATGGGTGACCACGGTCAGATTGTCCCGCGCCATGGCGGGGCGCAGGTAAGCATTAGCAGTAGACCAGCGGCGACCATTCTTGACGGTCATGTGCATGGCGCCGAAACCTTCCTGGCGCTCGCCGTTGTAGTCGTCGGTGGCGAAATAACCGGCATCCACGCCCGCATCCACAAAGGCCTTGTAGAGCGGGTTCTGCATGTTGTTGCCGTTATTCACGCCCAGCGGGCCCTGGTCACCACGGTAGTCATCAGCGCCAAAGGCCCAGGTTTCCGCCTTCTTGAAATAGGGCAGGCAGTGGCGATAGTCCCAGCCCTCGGCGCCCTGCTCCTGCCACTCGTCGAAATCACGGGCATGGCCACGTACGTATACCATGCCGTTGATGGAGGAAGAGCCGCCCAGCACCTTGCCCCGGGGGCAGTGCATGCGGCGGTTATCCAGGTAGGGTTCCGGCTCGGTCTCAAACTGCCAGGCGTATTTTTTGGTGTTCATGGGGATGGACAGCGCCGTGGGCATCTGGATAAAGACGCTCTTGTCGCTGCCGCCGGTTTCCAGCAGCAGCACCCGGTGGCGGCCATCCTCGGTAAGCCGGTTGGCCAGCACACAGCCTGCAGACCCCGCGCCGACAATGATGTAATCGTAGTTCACTTCTTTCATACGCAACTCCTGACAACCCGCTTAAAAAGGGCTGTCTATGTCCTCCATGCCCACGTACACCGCCTTCAGTTGGGTGTAGTGGTCGAGTGTGACTCGGCCGTTCTCGCGGCCAACACCGGAGAGCTTGTAGCCACCCACCGGCATTTCCGCAGGCGATGCTCCGTAGCTGTTGATCCAGCAGATGCCAGCCTGGATGCGGTGAATCACCCGGTGGGCGCGACGGATATCGTTGGTGAACACGCCAGCGGCAAGGCCGGTGTCGGTATTGTTGGCCCGGTCGATCACTTCCTCCTCGTCGGAGAAGGTCAGTACCGACATCACCGGCCCGAAGATTTCCTCACGGCAGATAGTCATGTCGTCGGTGCAATCGGTGAAAATCGTGGGCTCCACGAAGTAACCGCCGGGCGCGGAGCCTGGCTTCGCGGCCTTACCGCCGTGGCTGAGGGTGGCGCCCTCGGCAATGCCTTTCTCGATGTAATCCAGCACCAGTTGCTGGTGCTTCTGCGAGATCAATGCGCCAAAGTTGGTGTCCGGATCGGTGGGATCGCCCATACGGATATTGTTCAGTGTCCGCTCCAGCAGGCGGTCCATGAACTCCGAATAGATGTCTTCATGCACAAACACGCGCGTCCCGTTGGTGCAGACCTCGCCCTGGGTATAGAAGTTACCCAGCATGGCTGCGGACACTGCGTTATCGATGTCTGCATCGTCGAAAACGATCAGCGGTGATTTACCACCAAGTTCCATGGTGACGTCTTTCAGGGTGGAGGCAGCCGCGGTCATTACCTTCCGGCCAGTGCCGACTTCCCCGGTGAACGACACCTTGGCGATATCGGGGCTGTGGGTCAGCCAGGCACCGACATCACCCGCGCCCTGGACCACGTTGAACACGCCGGCCGGTACGCCGGCTTCGACAAAGATCTCCGCCAGCTTGAGGGCGCCCATTGGCGTTTCCTCCGAGGGCTTGAAGATCATGCTGTTGCCGGTAGCCAGGGCCGGGGCGGACTTCCAGCAGGCAATCTGCAGCGGGTAGTTCCACGCACCGATACCTGCGCACACGCCCAGCGGCTCACGACGGGTGTAATAGAAATCCCCGCCAAGGTCCTGCTGGTTGCCCTCTACCGAGGGCGCCAGACCCGCAAAATACTCCAGGGTGTCTGCACCGGTTACCACGTCTACGACCTGGGCTTCCTGCCAGGGTTTGCCGGTGTCCTGAACTTCCAGGGCAGCCAGTTCGTCATTACGCTCCCGCAGCAACGCCACGGCACGCTGGAGAATACGGCCACGCTGGGCACCGGTCATCGCAGACCAGACCTTGAAGCCGGCCTGGGCGCTGTCTATCGCAGCCTTTTGGACAGCCTCATCGGCGATTTCCATTTCATAGATCACTTCGCCCGTGGCCGGATTCACAACCGGGAAGGTTTCACCGGAGGCATTGGCCATGGGCTGGCCGTTGATAAAGTTCTGATAACGGGGCAATTCAGTCATGGGGTTCAAACCTGATCGTGTGAATTCGTGGTGGATTCGAGTGCGTTCAACGCAAATCGTTTACACAGCGTTTCCGCCGCCGAGAAGCCTTCCTGGGGATCGGTGCTCAGGGCACTTCGCAGCCAGAAGCCGTCGATCATCGACGCCAGCTGGCGGGCGGCTTCGGTGGCGGCCTGTTTTGGCAAACGCTGGGCGAAGGAGTAACGCAGATTACTGTACAGCCTGGCGTTGTTGATCTGCTGCAGGCGCTGCAAACCCGGCTCGTGCATGGAGCGGGCCCAGAAGCTGAGCCAGGTCTTTGCCGCCAGATCGGTGCGCTGGAACTCGGAAAAATTGGCTTCGACGATGCACTGAAGGCGTTGTTCCGGCGACCCATCGGTGCGGGCCATCCGCTCCCGCAATTCCTTCCCCAAATGGTCCAGCAAATAACGCAACGCGGCTTCGATCAGCCCCTGCTTACCACCGAAATAGTGGCTGATGATGCCGGACGACATGCCGGCACGACGGCTGATGGAGATGATGGTGGTATTCTGCAGCCCCAGCTCGGCAATAGACGCCATGGTGGCATCAATCAGTTGCTGCTTTCGGGTGTCTTTCACGCCAACAATCGGCATCGCGCTTCCTGTCCGTTTTATTAATTGAACGTTCAATTAAAATAAAGTGTACAGAAAGTAATCGAACCATTCAACCTGGCCTATGTGCACGGAATAGACGTCCACAAAAAAACCCGCTATCCAGAAGCTGGACAACGGGCGGAATTTGTAGCCAGTCTGTTTCGAGAAGCTCTCGACTTCGGACTGACTGCTACTCGACCAGCACCTGCCAGCCAACATTCGGCGTCGCGCTACCCGTTAATGCAACCGTTGTAATAGTCCCGTTTCGACCTGCAGCACTACCAACAATGTCTTCAAAGGTCAGAACCTTTTCGAAAGTAGCTAGCTCATCGACCTCTACAGGAGCTCCAGCAGGGCAAAATCCACCGCTCCCGTCGATCTCTCTGACTGTCCCGTTTAACACAATGGCATCCCCCGCCTGCATCACAAACGTCTGGTCTGCATAACTGCCGCTAAAGTAGAGAGTCGCAAGGTTCCCGACTTCAATGTAATTGCAGGCCGGTGCTTCCACTAACACGAAAGAAGAGTTATCGGTGAATTCTCTTGTGTTTACGACAACTCTACCTGGATAACGATCGCCGCCTCCCTGGGCATAAAATGTCCAATCCCATTCGTTGTCACTGCCAGCAGCATTCAACGATAAGAAAGTGTAGCGAAGAGTGACCACTGCATCGGGAACAAACGGATTGCTGCTCGCTGCCCTTTCCTGACCGTCATTACGATTGTCATCATCCGTATCGGGATCTGTCGGATCCGTTGGCTCAGGATTCAATCCGCCGCGATTCACCTCGTCACCATCGTTCACGCCATCAAGATCGGTATCAGCCAGCAATGGGTTGGTGTAAAACGTACTTGCGGTCGAGCGACCAGGGATAAGCAGGAGAAAACCCTCTTGCGTTTCTGCTTTATCCGACAAGCCATCCGAATCGCTGTCGGAAAGTAACGGATTGGTTCCCAGGCCCCCGGTCGAGCTCGGGAAATCCAGAACCGGATAGAGCTGCCCAAGCTCGGCATACTTTCTCAGGTCATTCACTTCCTCGTAGTCAGACAGTCCGTCACCATCAGTATCCTGATTATTGGGGTCGGTCCGCAGGTCCCGTTCAATCACATCCGGCAAGCCGTCGAAATCGGTATCGGGCAGCGACGGGCTCGAATTAACCTGACGGCCTATGGCTCCGTTCACGCTCACCACCCATCCCAGCGTGTCTTCTTCCCGATCTGAAAGACCATCGAGATCGGAATCGATGAAGTCAGAACCGTCAAACTCGGTCGGGTTCGACCCCAGCGCCAGCTCCAGGCCGTCTACAAAAGTATCCGCATCAGTATCCCGTCGCAACGGGTCACTGACCAGGCCCTCAATAGCAGGGCGAACTCTGTCATCACCTTTGGTGACACTATCAATCAACTGATTGTTTCCCGGAAGAATAACAACACTTTCCGGATAGACAGGGTTGCCTGAAAACACGCGCTGAATATCGTCACCATTCTTTAACGAATCGGCAATTCCGTTGCCACCATCCACGATCGCCAGTCCAGCATCAAAGCCCTCAAGCTCGATGAAGTCCGAAATGGCATCCCGGTCGGTATCCCGCTGAGTCGGGTCCGTCGCCGGCGGGATGCTGTTGATCGATTCGTAAAGATCGTCGCCCGCCAGGCTGGTTGTCAGAATGTTATCCGTACCAGGACCAACCACCGCCGTACCATACGCCACGATGGCCCCCACCGGCACCAACTGCTCATCGGTATCGCTCGCCTGGCTCTCTGCTACACCATTTCTGCCGGCAATGATGCCAATGGCCTGATCTATGACCACAGGGTCTCGTTGTAAAAATGCACACAAAGCGTCCGTTCGGGAGTCATTCGCCTCGCAGTAACGACGCAAGTCCTGCTCAACGGGGTCGAGCAACCCGTCGCCATCGGTATCCCGAAAGCGCGGTGATGAGAAGGTTTGCCTCAGGTTGCCGCCGTCCACTGCAACCTTCCAGCCCACATTGATTTCTGCGAAATCTCCCAGGCCATCCCGGTCGGTATCCCTGGAATCCGGAATGCCGTCGCAGAAAGGCTCCGGCAGCGGGCACCCTCCGGCCACATCCGGATCAAAACCTTCCCCAAAGGAACCGTTGACGTAGTTGTCCGTTCCGCTGTCCGTGGATCCTGACAGGAACTCGTTGCGGGCAAACAGACCATCCCCGTCCAAGTCTTGCAGAAACGCCAGAAACAGGTCGTTGCCCGCTTCCACCAGAATTTCATTGAAATCCGCTGCAGGCGGTAGGCTTTCAGCCGTCAGTACGACCCAGCCCCGGTTCAAGTCACCATTGCGCATAGTGTTAATGCGCACCAGTTGTTCCGGTCCGCTACAGGCATTGACCGGTTCCACAACCGGAACCAGGCACCGAACGTCTGAGTCGCCTGCCTCGCACCCACAGTCTGCAGCGACCCGACACACGTCACCCGCTTTGTTGGAGCTAACTGCACAAGTGCGACTGGTCTCATAGCCACTCACAAACTCAACTTGATCGTCGCCGAAGCGCCCCGTGTCCAATCTGCCGTTGGCTCCTGGACCGATCACCAGCGTTCCGATACTTAAACCGGTGGTATCTCGGGGCACAATCTGGACATCGTCCCCCTGAGCCAGACTGTCGGCGCGTTTGTTCAAACCTGCAACAATGCCGCTGGCGACATCAGGGTTGAGGATTAAATCATCGCCTGCAGGTCGGCTGTCCAACCACCCATTCGGACCAACAGTAACCACCGCCTCTCCATTAAACTGGGTGACGATGTCGTCGCCGCCCACCGATGTCGGGTTATCGGTGTCAAGAAGACCATTAACACCGGAAACGATTCGGTCAAGCGTGGTGTCGTGCCGCGGAACGTCCATAATAGCCTCCAGCACATAACCAATCGGCAAACCGATCGCGTCGCCATTTGGGGCATAACCTCCCAGATACCCGCCACCGGAGACCCCGCCATCATCCAACACACCGCTGGTTGCGACCAGATAATCCGTTGCTGAATCTGCATCACCAAAATCTAGCGCGATACGGGCGGTGCGGTCGCGGGCCACTTGGTTGATAAAGGTATAGGTACGGCCCAGTTCATCGGTCACCCGGTAATTGGCCACTCGAAAGACCAAGCCGTCCGGCTTGCGCATTATGTCCTCAACTAGGTTCGGGAACACTTCACGGCTGGCGAACAAAAATGGTCCGCGCTCGGTGCTGAACGCCCCCAGGCTAACACTCAGTGGCGTCCCTGAAATTAGCTCTGAGTTCGACACCAGCGTAGCGACCGGCAGGAAGTTGGTCCTACTACCGACTTGTTGCAACACCGTAATTTCAATATCGCTCACGTTAAAAGGAACGTTGCCAAGATTGAGAATCGACAGATCAACATCAATCCGGGCCCCGACGACTTCCCTCGCTACCGTATTGGTAGTGGACAGCTCTGCCCCCTTGACCAGGGAGTTCTCGTAAACTTCCTGGCTTTCCTGCGCCGACTCGTCGTCCGTGGCCACCGTGCTGGACGCACTGTAACCGCCAGTAACCGTCAGCTCAGCGCCACCACTTAAGTTATTGCTACTCCCGCCGAAGAAATTGCCACTTCCAAGTCCCGCCCGAAGTGACGCCTCGACGCCCCACTCCGTGGTATCACTGCTTGAACTTGTAAACGAAGTGCTCTCGCTGGTCGCCAGCGTCGAATTGGAGCTTGACTCCTGGGAGATCACTTCGCCGGTCTCGTCCGTGTAGCTGTAGCGCTCGTCAATCTGCAGTCGAACATTCCCCACATCAATGCGCAGTTTGGGCAGGTCCGCAAGCAGTGGGTTCCGGTTCAACTCAAACAGTTCGGTATAGTCAGAGAGTTGGTCGCCGTCGGTATCAGCAAGCAGTGGCGATGTCTTCAAGTCGAAGTGTTCGAAGCCATCCTGTAAGCCATCGTTGTCAGAGTCCTGCGCAAACGGGTTGCTAAAAATAGTGTTGAGTTCGAGGTTATCATCGAGGCCGTCGCCATCGGTGTCGGTGGCGCGGGGGTTCATGCCGTACTGCAGTTCCGCGCCATCACTGACACCGTCGCCATCGGTGTCGGCCACGTCCGGGTCACTGGTGACCTGGCGTTCTACGATGTCGCCGTTGGCCATCTCAATGATCACGGTATAACCGCTCTGTTCTTCGTTGTCGTAGAGGCCATCGCCGTCGGTATCAACCAGCGTACCGGCGTCCGGCCCGGTGCCGGCAAAGGTGGTGCTGTTGGCGACAATCACATCGAGGGTGCCATTAGCGACACTGAACGACTGGCCGTTAATATCCCGGACGTTGCCCACCGTCACCCGGTAGGTCAGCGAATTCTGGGAACGGGTGGTCAGCACAACGGCACTGCGATCAGCGCCGGAGAATTCAGCAGAGACAACCGTCAGGCCACTGGCTTCAGGATTAACGTTTTCCTGGCCAATCGCATAGTTGGCCGGGTTGATGGCGCTTATTCCCATTGGCTTGTTGAAGTCAATCACCACACCAGTATTGCCAGACGAGCGCGCGCTGGTCACTGCAGGAGCCGTGGACGCTGCCGTATTGCGGGAAAGGCCTGAGAAATTCAGGTTACTGGCGGACGCAAGCAGTGGTAGAGCGCTCACCTTGCCAGAAACGCCGGTCAGCGTGACGGTGTAGGGCACATCGTCCTGCGGCCCGGTGGTCAGAATCACGCTATCACCGGAAGCGCCCATAGTGGCCGCCAGAATCTCCAGCGTTTCGCCCCCTGGCGTTTCAATCCGGTAGTTTTCCAGAAAGCCCGCATTGTCTGACACCGGCTCATTGAACAGCACCTCGACCACCGTATCGCTCAGGGAGGCGACGGACTCAATGATCGGCTCATTTGTGCCGTTGCCGGTGAACACCGTTGCCGGATCATCCACGCCCACCAGATCGAACTCCAGGGTGCCGTTGGGCACCAACTGGAGGTCTGACCGGGCGGGGGCAATCTCAAGAAGCACCGTTCTGCCATCTGCCGCCATGTTTGCCGCAACAACCGGCGCAGAGTTTCCGTTGGAGAGTACAACGTTGTAGTTTTTTATGTTTTCAGCCGCGTCTTCGGAGGCCGCCCGTTCAAACGTCACCTCAACATACCGCTGGCTGAGCGATTTGACGTCGCTGACCGGTGGAAGCTCCTCGGCATTCGGTTCAATCTGGCTTGCTGAATCTGTGTCATCATCGCTACTGCTGCCACCGCAGGCGCCGAGCAGGAGCACAAACGCCAGAACCGTCAGGCGGGACAGTTTCTTCCAGACTCCAGGGGATAAAACAGGGCCAGACCGGGCATACCCGGCCTGCATTGATCCGTTGCCGCTATTCACAGTGGGGGTGTTCATCATCGCTCCGAGTTCCGTTCAGCGTACGCTGGTATGGTTCGGAGCTGATGCAGCCATAATTACGGCAGACCAAGCTCAACAGACTGAACGATACCTTCGTGTTTATGGTTGTTGTTAACAATTTGTAACTAAACAAGTATCCGTAAGGAGCGCGAACGAATCATTAGCCATAAGCGCTAATTTCAACGGAATCGGGGTATTTGCCAGCGTATTTGCTACACTTCTGCTCAGTTTCGATGGCCCAGATCAGGCGATTGCTATGAAGATACTCGTCGTGGACGACCACCAGCTCTTTATCGACGGCATCTGGCACGTTCTCCAGAAAATTCATCCCCAGCCTGATATCACCGAAGCAAGCCGTGCCGAGCAGGCCATTGCGCAACTCGAGTCTGACGAATCATTTGATCTGGTACTGATTGATCTTGTGATGCCGGGACTTAATGGCCTATCGATTATTCAGAGAATGCATGAGCAGGGGATCTGGTATCCCGTCGTCGTGGTATCCGGCGAGGAATGCGCCCGAACCATCAAGACGGCATTGGAAATGGGCATCCTCGGGTTTATTCCCAAGAGCTACAGCAGCCAGAAAATGCTGGCCGCGCTGGCCTGCGTACTGTCAGGTGACACCTACATTCCACCCGGCATCCAGAAACAGATCGATACCCTGAAACCAAGACGGACGCCGCTCGCCGGCAATATCACCAGACGCCAGCGCCAGGTTCTGGAACTGATGGCCAGGGGCTATTCCAATCGCCAGATTGCCACCGCGCTTTTCCTGACCGAACACACCGTCAAAGCCCATGTGGGCTCCCTGCTACTTGAGCTGAATGCGGTCAACCGCACCGATTGCGTTCATATCGCCAGAACACGGGATCTTATCGAACGCTGAACCGCAGGAGCCAGGCCGCTATGTCTGCACTGGACATTGAGGAACGCATTACGTTTGAGTCGCTCTCTCCGTATTTTCCAAGTCTGCGCAGGTGGTCGATCGTAACCGCGATCGTGCCACTCACAGTCGTGATCGTTCTGTGGCCCCGCAATGAAGCAACGCTCTTGGTTGGCTGGCTTTTGGCTGCATTGGCGGGCATTTACGCGAAATACCTGTTATCCCGGCACTACCAGTTACACGCCTCACGAGACAAGAGCGCCAGCAAGTGGCACGTGGGGCTGCTTCTGAGCACCGCCTTCATGGGTTCGCTTTGGGTAATTGCGACTTTTGCGTTTTTTGATGAACATTCTGCTCCTCACCAGGTGTTCATGATTACCGTTGCTGTGACGCTTGGCATCGGTTCCATTACCTCCGGTACGCACTGGCTGCCGCTATACTATGTGTACGGCGTCCCCATTCTGATCGCATTAATACTGAGATTGGCCTTCGTCGGCAGCCTGCCTTACCTTGCACTCGCGTGCCTTATGGTGCTGGCCTTGCTGACGGCGATAAACATCGCAAAGCAGCTCAACGCCACCGTTCGCTCGGAAATGCGATTGCACTATTCCAGCGCTGATCTCGCCCGTGAGCTGCAACACAAGACCAGAGAGGCACAGGAGGCTGTGTTCGCCAAATCGCGAATCCTCGCTACAGCAAGCCATGATCTGCGCCAGCCATTACACGCCATCTCGCTGTACATTGATGCACTAAGAGATACGCCAAAACACAACCGACAGGAAGGCACTCGGATTTTTCGACGCCTGGATACCTGTCTGGGCATACTGAGAAAACAGTTTGACGGCATTCTTGATATTTCGAGACTGGACGCCAACGCCGTGCAGCCGGAACCCTATCACTTTGACATTGCAGAGTGTCTCGAAGGATTAGAGCGCGAATACCGGGAGGAAGCCAGGAACAGGCACCTTAGCCTGCGTATGCATTCATCAAGAACCGTCGTTTATTCCGACCGCGCGCTGCTGGAGCGCATCCTGCGAAACCTGATAACAAACGCTCTGCGCTACACCAACACCGGTGGCGTACTCATTGCCTCCCGACGACGCAAAGACCACGTCCTCATCCAGGTGATCGACACCGGCTCAGGGATACCGCCGGATAAGCAGGAAACGGCGTTCATCGAGTTTCAGCAACTGGACAATGCAGGCCAGGAACAGGAAAAAGGACTCGGGTTCGGCCTGGCCATCGTACGCAGGTTGTGTGAATTGCTGGGCCTCCCACTTTCACTACGATCCAGGGTGGGGTACGGATCCACATTCGAAATCCGCTGCCCTCTAGGAAGCGAGGCCCAGGCAGAGAATCATGTCAAGCACAATGCCAACCATCCCCACGCGCACGACAGGCAGAAACTCGTGCTTGTCATCGACGATGACCCTAGCGTTCTGGATGCCATGCACACACTGCTATCCCGCTGGGGTCTCACCGTGATTGTGGCTGAATCACTCGTTGATATGCTTCAAAAAATGCCCGAATCACAAACCGCTCCGGATCTCATCCTGACCGACCTGAGCCTGCTTAAAGGACCCGACGGCATTGGAATCATTAGCCAGTTGAGAGATCATTTTCGCACCAGTATCCCCGGCGTGCTTATCAGCGGCACCACCGATACGGATAAACTGAAGCAGGCCAGATCCAGCGGTTACCGGCTGGTGCAGAAGCCCATTAATCCCAGTGAGTTGCGCAGCCTTGTTCAACATCAGTTATACGCTCACAACTGACGTTTCGGGACGCCCATAAAAAAGCCCCGCTATCCGGAAACCGGACAACGGGGCGGAAAAACACGAACTGGTTAGGGGTCAGCCGTGTGTGAACCTGTTTTCACGCCGAATTTCAGGCGGAGCTTCAGGCCGCAGCTTCGTCACTCTCGCTCTCATCAACGGAGTTTCGAATCAGGAAGTCGAACGCACTCAGGGCGGCCTTGGAGCCTTCACCCATAGAGATCACGATCTGCTTGTAGGGCACGGTGGTAGCGTCACCGGCCGCAAACACGCCCGGGATGGAGGTTTCGCCCCGGTCGTCGACAATGATCTCGCCATGCTGGCTCAGCTCGATGTCACCTTTCAGCCACTCGGTGTTCGGCACCAGGCCAATCTGGACGAACACACCTTCCAACGATACATGGTGGCTCTCTCCGGTTGTGCGGTCGGTATACTGAAGGCCGTTCACCTTGCCGTTTTCGCCGGTAATCTCAGTAGTCTGGCCCGAGGTAATGATTTCCACGTTCTTCAGGCTGCGCAGTTTCTTCTGCAGCACATCGTCTGCGCGCATGGCAGCGCCGAACTCAATCAGAGTCACGTGGCCAACAATACCCGCCAGGTCGATGGCCGCTTCCACGCCGGAGTTACCGCCGCCGATCACCGCCACACGCTTGCCCTTGAACAAGGGGCCGTCGCAGTGCGGGCAATAGGCCACACCTTTATTGCGGTATTCCTCTTCGCCCGGAACACCCATCTGGCGCCAGCGAGCGCCGGTGGACAGAACCAGCGTGCGGCTCTTCAAAGAGGCGCCATTGGCCAGACGCACTTCGTGGTAGCCACCCTTACGGGCCGCCGGGATCAGTTTTTCAGCGCGCTGCAGGTTCATGATGTCTACATCATATTCCTTGACGTGCTGCTCCATGGCCGCCACCAGCTTGGGGCCCTCGGTGTAGGGCACAGAGATCAGGTTCTCGATGCCCATGGTGTCCGCCACCTGGCCACCGAAGCGTTCTGCGGCGATACCGGTAGAGATACCCTTGCGCGCCGCATAGATAGCGGCTGAAGACCCCGCCGGGCCACCTCCAATGACCAGCACCTCGAACGGGTCTTTTTGCTGGAGCTTCTCAGCGTCACGAGCCTCTGCACCAGTGTCGACCTTCGCGATAATCTGCTCCAGAGTCATGCGGCCCTGGCCAAACGGCTTGCCATTGAGATAAACGCTGGGCACTGCCATGACTTCACGCTGCTCCACTTCATCCTGGAACAGGGCACCGTCGATCGCCGTATGCTTGATCCTTGGATTGAGGACGCTCATCAGGTTCAGCGCCTGGACCACGTCCGGACAGTTCTGGCACGACAGCGAGAAGTAGGTTTCAAACTCAAAGTCGCCGTCCAGGTCTTTGACCTGTTCAATCACTTCCTGGCTGGCCTTGGGCGGATGACCACCTACCTGCAACAGCGCCAGAACAAGGGAGGTAAATTCATGGCCCATGGGGATGCCGGCGAATCGCACGCCGATGTCGCTGCCAACACGATTAATGGCAAATGACGGGCGACGTACTTGCTCTGACTCTTCCGTGCGCAGGCTGATCTTGTCAGACATGGGCTCGAGCTCGTCCAGCAACTGCTTCAGTTCCTGGGATTTTTCGCTGTCGTCATAAGCGGCAACCAGCTCGATCGGCTGCTGCAGCTTGTCCATGTAAGCGTTCAACTGTTCCTTGATACTGGCATCCAACATGCTCTCTTTTCCCCTCTGGATAGCGTAAAACTGAATGTGCGAACTCGGTTTGAGTCGTGAATCGAATATAGGAGAACGATACGGACTGGCCTTCCACAGCTCAAATTAATTGATCCAAAGTATTTGATAGGTCTTTGCTATTCGACTCGGTAAATCAATTGGATAGAATCGAGTAGGAGGGGGAGTTATCTCCCCCGTCCTCTCACACCACCGGGCATACGGTTCCGTACCACGGCGGTTCATGGTCGGCTCTGAAGCCGAGTCATCGTATCCAGCAAGCTTACCAGAGACAGACGGTCGAATACCCTCTTAGGCAGGGCCGCGTTCATATGAGACGCACCGCTGTTCCACCAGGGTCCACGACCATTGGTCGCGCTCCTCCAAGCCCTTATCTCAGTCAAGCCTAGCCGTACCAGGTTGCGGGCCCGCGTGCGGGTCCGCTTCCACTGCTGCCACAGGATCAGGCGAAGCCGCCGTCTTATCCAGCCATCCAGGGCTTCGACCGAACGCTTCGAGGCGGTCAGGCGATAGTAATTTGCCCAGCCTCTCAGCACCGGGTTCAGGTTCCGGATGGTGGTCGTCAACGACTGTCCCCGTGACCGTTTCAGCAGGGGGCGAAGCTTGGCCATGAAGGCCTTCAGGCTTTTGGGCGCGACTCTCAACCGGACCTGACGTTTATGCCAGCTCACGCTGTAACCCAGAAAGCTCCGGCGCCAGGGGCGATCCACGGCACTCTTCGCCGTATTCACCGTCAGGCGCAGGTGCGTTTCCAGGTAGTGGGTAATGCTGGTCATGGTCCGTTCACCGGCTCGTCGGCTGCGAACGTAGAGGTTGCAATCATCCGCATAACGACAGAACCGGTGCCCCCGGCGTTCCAACTCCCGATCCAGTTCGGTCAGAAGCACATTGGACAGCAGAGGAGATAAGGGACCGCCTTGTGGCGTCCCTTCCCCCCTCGGGCTGACCAGCCCGCCTGACAGCATGCCTGCTCGCAGGTAACGCCGGATCAGGGTGAGTATCCGCCGGTCAGTGATGTGACGAGCCAGCAGGCTCATCAGCACATCGTGATTGACCCGGTCGAAGAACTGGGCCAGATCCAGATCGACCACCCAGCGGTGGCCGTCGTTGATATGCCGTTGCATCGCCTTGACCGCCTGATGGGCACTTCGACCAGGACGGAACCCGTAGCTGTGATCCGAGAAGGTCGGCTCCAGCATCGGGCTCAGTGTTTGGTGAAGTGCTTGCTGGATCAGGCGATCCTGCACCGTCGGAATACCCAGTATCCGTTCCCCGCCTTGCGGCTTGGGGATGCTGACCCGGCGTACCGGTTGAGGATGGTAGTCTCCGGCCAACAGCCGCTCGCGCAGTGTTGGCCAATGCTGTTGCAGGTGGCCCTTCAGGGCTGTTACCGGCATCTGATCGACGCCAGCCGCCCCTTTGTTGGACACCACCCGCTGATACGCACGCATCAGGTTCGGGCGCTCAAGCACCTGCTCCATCAGCGCGTTCGGCTCCGCGTTCGTCCACGGGTGAGCCCCCGCGCCTGCCTCGACACGGGCCTCAGTACCTGCCGGGTTCCGCCCAACCCCTTCCTGAATGCCCTGACCCATCCGGGTCGCTTCTGTCTTCATAAGCACATCACGAGAACTCACCGTCTACTAACGGCCAACCATGTTCGGTCCTTCAGTACGCGGTAACGCACCTACTATGACCTCGGCTGAGTTCTGGCTCCCCATCCCCACCTCTCGCGAAGTGAGTAGCACAGCGGCAGAGAACCAGACTTCCCAGGGTAAGACGCGTGACCTTCACACTTATGCCCGCCGCATTTACGTCCACACCTTCCGTGCAAGTACAGGGCTTTGACGATAGTTGACGCCTTACCCGGTGTGACCGCCTCATATGCGATTTCTGTTCGTCAGGCCAGTGCTTTGCCTGCGGCTTCCTTCAGATTCCATCTCACGATGGACACCCTTGCCGTCCGGCTAGTGGTTCCCCTTGCCGGGTCCACAGGGGACTTGCACCCCCAAGTCATCCGGCCAGCACCACCTGAACCGGAACAGCGCCCGTCAAGGCGCTACGCGCCATGCCTGGCGCACAACAAAAAAGGCCCGCAGAGCGGGCCTTTTACAGGTTTCACTGTTACCGAAACCTTAGATCTTGCCAACCAGGTCCAGTGACGGAGTCAGAGTCGCTTCGCCTTCTTTCCACTTGGCCGGGCAAACTTCGCCGGGGTTGTTACGAACGTACTGAGCCGCTTTTACCTTGCGCAGCAGGTCGTCAGCGTCACGGCCGATACCTTCGGCAGTGATTTCCATGGCTTGGATAACACCATCCGGGTCGATCAGGAAAGTAGCGCGGTCTGCCAGGCCCTGGCCTTCACGCATCACACCAAAGTTGTTGGTGATGGTGCCGGTCTGGTCGCCTACCATGAAGTAGTTGATCTTGCCGATAGTCTCGGAGCTGCTGTGCCACGCCTTGTGGGTAAAGTGCGTATCGGTGGATACGGAGAATACTTCCACACCCAGCTTCTGCAGCTCTTCATACTTGTCGGCAACGTCGCCCAGCTCGGTCGGGCATACGAAAGTGAAGTCGGCCGGGTAGAAGAAGAAGACAGACCACTTCCCTTTTACGTCGGCTTCAGAAATTTCAACGAACTCGCCGCCTTTAAAGGCGGTGGCGTTGAACGGTTTAATTTCGCTGTTAATCATACCCATAGTAGATATCTCCCGTTGGTTGAGTTTAGGCATTGGCTAACTTGAGTTGGCTAAAGTATTGATTTGATCAAAAACATTCAAATTGATTGTTTTTAGCCGTTCGATAGGAAACCGCTATTTTATTTTTGGGAAGGCTGCAGAGAAGGACTAATCCGTGTTATCGGGCTCGAAGGCGCCCTTATGAAAATCGATGGCAGTGTCCACTTCTTCCATGCCGCAGACCCTTGGTTCCGCCAACGTGCCACCGGCCAGTGCCCGAAGCACTGCGTGCACGCCATGAGACAATGATTCGGTATTGTAACCGCCCTCCAGCACCATGACCAGCCGGCCGTTACAGTGCTTGTCCGCAATTTCCTGCACAATGCCCGTCATGGCTGAGAAGCCTTCGTAGGACACATTGAGCGCCAGGTCGTACCAATGGGCATCAAAGCCGGCGGAAACCAGTACCAGGTCCGGTTTGAAGTAGTCTGCGGCGGGTACCAGTATCTCCCGCAGCGCTTTCAGGTAAGCGACATCGCCCGCGCCACCGGGCATGGGCACGTTAATGGTGGTGCCCTCGCCCAGGCCGGCGCCTACGTCGGTTAACGCGCCACTGCCTGGGTAAAATGGTGCGGCCCGGTGAATATCAAAAAACATGGTGTCCGGATCCGCCCAGAAGATGTCCTGGGTACCATTGCCATGGTGGGCGTCCCAGTCGACGATCAATACCCGTTCACAGCCCAGCTCCGCCTGCGCGTGTGCAGCCGCAACGGCAACATTATTGAAGAGGCAGAACCCCCTTGCGCGTACTGGCTCAGCATGGTGACCAGGCGGCCTGACCATTGCGAAGGCGCTGTTCGTTCGGCCCTCAACCACCGCTTCCACGGCTGCGATGGCCGTGCCTGCAGCCACTTCGGCAGCTTCAACACTGCCCGGTGAAACGGCTGTGGTATCCACATCCAGCCACGCACTTTCGTCCCGCAATGAGAATATGTCGTCCAGGAACGAAGTCGTATGAACCCGGCTCAACTGATCCGGCGTTGCCGCCTTACCAGGCTCGATCCGGACACCGGGAATGGGATCACGGGCGAGCAAGTCCATGATCGCGGTAATACGGCCTGGATGCTCGGGGTACTTCCACTGCACATTGAGGCCTGAAAGAATGGAACGTACCCGTTTGTCCAGGCGGCCGGGCAGGAAATCCATGTTGGTATCGGGGTGATGGGCCAATACCCGTTCATCGTAAAAGACCGTGACGTCCCGTTGTTGTGCCAAGGCAATGCTCTCCTCTGCCGGGCCTTAGCTCAAGCATAGTCTTCTCAGGGCAAATCACAACGTTGCTCACAACCGCCAACGCGTCGGATTCGAGTGTTTGAGCACTCCGGCATCGTCCCAGTCATTCCAGCCAGTAAAGGGAATTGGCGCGTCCTGTTCAATCCCCGACAACCGGTGCGCCCACTGGTCTTTCAGTGCCTCCAGATGGTCCCGGAACGCGCCTTCCTCCTGATAGCGGATGCCGCCACCCTGCACCCCATAGCTTATGTGCGGTGCCAGCACGTCATAGCCCACGTAATACAGTGAAGAATGAACCGGCCACAGCCATTCCACCATATTGCCAGCGCGGCCAAATGGCATGAACGCCTGCTCCGGCGAACCTGTGGTCACGGAACACATCGCCTGTTTACCGCGAAAATAGCCACGATCATAGCGCATGCTTCCCGAGTAAAGTCCGCCATAGACCAACACACGATCAAACCAGCCCTTCAATATGGCGGGTTGAGAATGCCACCATAGCGGAAACTGGAAAATCACCAGATCGGCCCAATTCAGCCTGGCTATCTCACGCTGCACGTCTTGAGGTAATGCATTGGCATCATAGTGAGCCCGCTGCTCCGTCAGCGGAGCAAAATAGCACTCATCCTGACGCTTGCCATACCACGACGAACGCTCCACCGGATCAAAACCTTCCCCATAGAGATCGTCTATTTCTACCTCGTGCCCCGCCAGATTCAGGGTTTCCGTAGCCACATCCACCAAACCCCCACTGAATGACCGCCTTTCCGGGTGGGCCAGTACAATCAGTACCTTCATGTCTGAATTCTCCTTCGTGTTTCGGTGAATTCAGACTAACCTGTCCGATTACGGACATGTATTCCAAATATTTGAGAATATTGTTTGCATAAAAGAACAAGGGGTGAAGCAATGGCAAGACGAGTCACGCTCCCCAGGCGCGTTTCACTCATCCGTTTTAGGAGGTAACCACAAGGGCACCTCCTCACGGCTGGGCGGTTCCCAGTCCTGCTGCATCACGTCACTCAGGGTGTCCTCCAGCTTCATGAACAGCTCACCATAACGGGGGCTAAAGCGGATACCCTCTTCGATTTCCTTCCAGGCGTCGAACAGTTCGTCCTCGTGGGACTTCTCATTATTGATAAATGCCCAGGTCATCTGCCGCGACCGCAATGGGTGAACGCCAAATGCGGTCAGTGCATGGCCACCCAGCTCCACCGCAGAATGGTAGGTTTCGCTCACGACGTCGTCAGCGCCGGCCTGGCGCAACTGATAGCCATGGCCCCGATCGAACGCCCGTGCCAGTACCCAGACGCCGGGGTAGTGTTGTTTTACATGGTGCACCAGGGCCACGGCTCTATCCCGGTCGTCAATCGCAACCACGAGCAAGCGCGCGTGGGCGATGCCCGCCGTTTCCAGTAACCCCGTATGGCTGGCGTCACCGAAATAGCTTTTGATGTTGATACGTCGCAGGTTTTCGATCTGATCCAGGGCCAGATCCAGCGCGACAATGGGAATCTTGTTGGCGCGCAACAACCGGCACACAATCTGGCCAAATCGTCCAACCCCGGCCACAATCACTGGCGCCTGCTCCTCGATCACATCGGCTTCCCGCTGCTCATTGCGGGCTTCACGATACCGCGGCAAGATCAGCCGGTCGTAGGCAATAAACAACAGCGGCGTCAGGAACATGGACAGTGCCACCACCAATCCCAGAAGCTGGGCGATGTCCGCCGGGATCACACTGTTCTGCATGCTGTAGGTCAGCAGCACGAAGCCGAATTCGCCGGCCTGGGCCAGCCCGAGGGTGAACAGCCAGCCATCACGGCCCCGCAGCCCGAATAACAATGCCAGGAGCAGCAGAATTGCTGCCTTGACCAGGATAACCACCAGCGCCAATGTGATCACTGTGCCCCATTGCGCCGCCAGCACCTCAAAGTTGATACCGGCACCCACCGTGATGAAAAACAATCCGAGCAGTAGCCCTTTGAAGGGCTCGATGTTGGCCACGAGTTCGTGACGGAACTCGCTGTTGGCCAGCACCACACCGGCGAGGAAAGCCCCGAGCGCCGGCGACAGATTGACAACGCTCATCAGCGCGGCAATACCGATCACCAGCATTAACGCGGTGGCCGTAAAAACCTCCCGCATACCGGACTGAACCACGTAACGAAACAGGGGCCGGCTCAGGTAATGACCGCCGACGATCACCGTAGTCACAGAGCCGATCACCACCAGGGCGTGAGCCCAGCCCGGTAGATGTGCCACCAGGCTGAAACCGCCCTGGTGCCCGGGGTCCGTCGCCCCAACGCCCGCCAACTCCGATATCGCCAGCAGGGGAATCACCGCCAGCATGGGAATGACCGCAATATCCTGGAACAACAGCACCGAGAAAGCGCCCCGGCCCCCTTCGGTTTTGCTAAGCCCCTTCTCGTTCAGGGTCTGCAGCACAATGGCGGTGGAAGACAATGAGAAGATAAGGCCAACGGCGACGGTGGTCTGCCATTGCAGCCCCATCCACCAGGCAATCGCCATTCCGGCAGCGGAGGTGAGCACCACTTGCAGGCCGCCCAGGCCCAGCAAACGAATCCGCATGGCCCAGAGGGATTTCGGGTCCAGCTCCATGCCCACCAGAAACAGCATCATGACCACACCAAACTCGGCAAAATGCTGAATGGTTGCGGTTTCCTGGCCCACCAGCCCCGTCACCGGACCGATGACGACACCGGCCACCAGATACCCCAAAACCGACCCCAAACCCAGGCGCTTCGCCAATGGCACCGCCACAACAGCGGCGGTCAGATAGATAAACGCCTGGATAAAGTATTCGGTCATTACGGCCCCATCAGGTCAGCGAAGGATAAACACCTTGATACTAGCTGGATTCCCCCGTGTTGCCATCCACCGGAACCGCAAACCGCTGGGACGCAGGACTGTTAATTACGCCTCCACTGCTGTTCAAGCAACGCACGCTCCTGGTTCGGCCCAACGGGGGGCGTGGCCATCATCCGGTCCAGTTCCTCGTCAAGCACACTGCCACCGCTCGCTGTCTGGTATACATCAGGTGCCAGGGAAGGCTCTGCTTCGGCAGTGGCCACCTGTTCCCAGGAACCCTCGCCAGTGCGACAGGCAATTTGCTCCGACGCGGACGTTTGCGTCTCCAGGCGGAACTGACGGCACCATTGGCCGGCCTGGCTCTGGAACGTCAGTCTCGGCGTCAGGCTTGCCTGGTCATTAACCTGGTAAACTTCGCCACTGGGCTGGCTATCCAGAACGTTCGCCACCGCGGGCGACATCGGATCGCCGTCCGTTGCTACCGTCAGCCATTGCGTCAGCGCCACCCCCGCGATGATAGCGGCGGCGATCGCTTTACCCGTGTGGCCGGGCAGCCTGCGCCACCACGGAAAAGTGACCACATTGTCCTGCGCGGGCGCAGCACTCCGGGAGGCCTTTTCCTCCAGCATTCGGGTAATTGATGCCGGCATGGGACGGTTATCAATCGAGCCGTAATGCGCCTGTAGTTCGGCATCCACGGACGCCATCTCGGCCAGTCGATCTGCCAGCGTTGGATCCTTCTCAATCTGGTCCCGAACCGCTTCCATCTCCGCGTCGGTCAGTTCGTTATCGAGGAAAGCCGACAGGGTTTCATCAGTCATCTTCATGAATCGGTCCTCATGGTTACAGGCGCCAGGGCCTCGCTCAATGCCGCCCTGGCTCGGGCCAGCCGGCTCATCACCGTACCCTTGGGCACTTCCAGAATCTCAGCCACGATTTTGTAGGGCATGCCCTGGATTGCCACCAGGGAGATAATCTGGCGTTGGTCCTGTGGCAATCTTGCCATCGCAGCGTCCACTCGGTGCCATTCGATCTCTTTGGTGGTCTGGTGCTCGCCATTGATCACCTGGCCATCCGTCAACTCCGGATGTTCCGCGGCGTCCCGCCGAACCTTACGCGCGCGACACTCGTCTATCCAGACGTTACGGCAAACCCGGAATGCCCACTTGGTAAGGTCGGCGTCGTCCGGCATGTCCCGGGTCAACAAACGCTCCACCGTATTCTGTAGCAGGTCGTCGGCGTCTGACAGGGAGCCGGTCAACGAGTAGGCGAATCGTCGGAGCCTTGGTAATAGTTCGGTGATTTCCTCTTTCATAGCCTTCCATTTCCAAAGGTGCTATCGGTAAAACGGTCGTGAAACCGATTTATTCCATGAACGAAGGAATTTTTTTTCCGCCGGGCCGTTGTATCGTATGACACACATCTTTAATCGGACGGGCACGATGAAACCTTTTCTCTTGAGACACTTGTTCCCTGCAATCGCTCTTTGCACGCTTTCCGCACCGGCCTTGTCCATCGGTGTCGGTGACGTAACCAGCGGCCAGATAGATCCAATAACCCGCCAGGTTGAACAGAAGACACAGCGCATGGTGGAGCAGGCCATGGACCGTCGCCTTGAGAAGCAGATCAACACACAGGCCACAGAGCTCATGGAACAGCTCGAAGCGTTACCGTCAGTCCTTTCCATTCTCACGCGTCAGGGACAGAAAGCGTTCAATGATATCCAACTGGACGACGGTTTCCGTGCCGTGGAAGGTCAGTGGCTGGTGACCGGTACCGCTGCGGAACTCGCCCGCCTTGACCAGCCGGAGATCACAGTTCTCGAACGCCGAGAGCTGACCGGCCTGGGAATGACCGTGGTGCGCTTCCGGGTTACTGCCGAGCTGGATTCCCATAATGCCCTACAGGACGCCCTACCAGAACTCGCGGATCGGCTGGACCGCAACCATATCTATGCTCCGCAAACGGGTGCGAAAGAGCCCCTGTCAGAGACCAAAGTGCCACAGTGGCGTAGCCTCTGCACCGCCCCGGTTCGCGTTGGAATGGTGGATACGTCGATTGCCACAGACCATCGGGTATTTGAAAGTGCACAGGTTGTGCAGGAGCGTTTTCTGGCATTGGCGGAAATGGAAGGAAGTCTCGCTGAGCCTATGATTCACGGCACGGCCGTCGCCAGCCTGCTGGTGGGCAACCGGCCTGGGCAATGGCCTGCCCGGCTGCCGCAGGCTACGATCTTCAATGCCTCGGTGTTCTATGACCGGGATCGCACCCTCTCAGGCGCCACACTTGGTCATTTACTGGAAGGCCTGAACTGGCTGGCCGGTCAGGATTTGTCGGTTATCAACATCAGCCTGACCGGCCCGGACAACCAGCTTCTCGCTGCGGCGGTGAGCCGCCTCAGGGAGCGCGGCGTGCTGATGGTTGCGGCGGTAGGCAATCAAGGGCCCTCTGCCCCGCCATTATATCCGGCCGCCTACACAGAAGTGATCGGTGTGACGGCGGCTGATAGTTCCGGGAAGCTCTACCGCTGGGCCAATCGGGGTGAACAGGTGATGTTTGCCAGCAACGGCGTCACCGTTCCGGTAGCACACCCTGATGCCGGCATGGTTGCAGACAGCGGCACCTCGCTGGCGTCGCCGGTGGTTGCCGCTGCACTGGCCTGCCAACGTAATGAACTTTCGGAAGACAAGGCCATTGGTGCCCTGATCAATGCAGCGAAGGATCTTGGCCGTCCTGGCCGAGACACCGAATTCGGTCACGGCTTTCTGGATTTCTGACTGTCGGGTTTCAGAAATCCGCCCTGAGCGTCACCCCCGCCACCGTCTTGTCGTAATCCGCAGAATCCACGTTCGAGGTGTACTGGCCCCAGGAAACACTGGGCTCAACACTAAACACCTCGTTGAGTCCAATCCGCCAGCTGGCCTCCAGAATACGGGCTTTGTCCGCCCGCTCATTGCTTGAGCGTTCGGTAAGGTCACCGGTCAGAGGGTCCGTCAGAACCGGGCTGGTACTGGTGACGGTCACCTCTTCATACTCCCTGTCCTCGTAACGCCAGCCAAACCGCAGGCGGTTTTCCTCGCCGGCCAGGATAAACCGATGCACCAACGCTACCCGAACGCGAAGCAGGTCATTGTCGTAGGCTTTCGCCTCCGCATCTTCGCGATCACCGTCAAGGCCGAGTAGAAAGTGGCTCTGGGCCTGGTTGAAAAAGAAGAACGCATCCAGACTGGCGCCTTTTATCTCGGCATCCCGCGCATCACTGTCATCAAATTCCTTGCGCTTGTCCTGCAGGCTGCCACGCAGATAAACGTCCTCCGCGAGCAGGCTGCCCAGATAGACACTGGCACGCCGGAAATCGAGGAACGGGTCTGACCCCAGGGTTGCGTGGGAATAGTAGTAACTGGTGCCAACGGTGACCGGGTCGAAGTCATAACTGACATCGGCCGACAGCAGGTGAATGTCCTGATCGAATTCATCAAGGTTCTGGTACCGTCTGCCCGAGAGCGAATAGCCGAGCGTCACGTTTAACCGCTCGGTGGGTTTCAGGATGCCTTCCAGACCGGCGTCGAAAACCCAGGCCTGATCGCTCTCATCGGCGGACGTGTTCAGTTCATCCACGGTCACGTTGCTGTCGTGCTCGTAACCGCCTTCAAGATATCCGTTCGCTGACGCTTTCTCCTGCGCCTGAACCATTAATACCGGTGACGCCAGGCCAATGGCCAGGGGCAAGGTCAAAATACGTTGAATCAACTGCATGTCTGCTCCTTTCACTTGGGCGTCCAAAAGAAAGCCGGGCCCTATGGCCCGGCGAGTCTGGAGGAGTGGTTATAGCAGGCCGCCACTGCCGGACCCTTTCACGGTCCCCTTGACGGTGTTCTGCACTTCACTCCGGACGCTCTCAGATACAGACGTTCCGATCTGCTGATTGGTTTCAGCGCGAATTTCAGCATTTCGGGTCTCGTTCATGCGCTCTTGCGCCTGTTCGCGCTTCTCACCAGCTTCATCGCGAGCCGTGTCCGCTGTAGCATCGGCGGTTGCTCGCACCTTCTGGCCGGTTTCAACGCCAGCGCTGACCGCCTGATCGGCCCTTCCGCGGGCTTCTTCACTGGCCGCCTGGCGTTGGTCGGCAGCTTCGTCTCGAGCGGCTTCGCCGTTGACACTGCCCTCTGCGCTTGCAGAGGCACCACCATTCGCGGAAACACCGTTGCGGGTGCTGGCTTCCGCACTCATGTTGGTTTCAGCCTGCGCGTTTGCATTGGCCGCGCCAGACCCTTCTGCGGCGAAAACGCCGGTGGAAAGAATGGAACAGATTGCGAGTGTCAGTACATGCTTTTTCATGGTTACGTCCTCCTGATTTACCCGTTTCGGGTGGCTTTCATCAGGGAGACGGCTGAGCCTTGCGTTTATTCCAAAAAAATTTCACCGCCTATGTTTTTGGCACGTAAGGTCGAACATCCCAGCAGAAATAGCGTTTCAATGCACTGTTTGCCTCGTGGTCTTTCTGGCGCCAGCCATAGACCTTGGGTTTGCTGGTTTCAATGGCGAGGGTGCCAAACACCAGCCAATCGTAGATCGCCAGTGTGGAGGTCACATTCTTGGCTGAATTGGGCCCGCGGGCGTGATGATGGTGGTGCTGAGTGGGAAAGACCAGAATATGCGCCAGTGCCCACATGGTCTTGCGAACCCAGGCCCAGCGGTGGTTGTGGAAATACAGGTCATAATTCCAGTTCACATGAGTATGGGCCGCCCATAGTCCCTTGAAGGCGGTGGCAATCAGGAACACCTCTACCAGCCCCAGATAAAGACACAGCAACTGGAAGGTGTAGTTGGGCATGATCAGCCACCAGGCCCAGCCATTGACGAAGGTCTGCGTTACCGTCAATTGGCCCTTGTTGTCCTGGCCGCCCGACATGTGGTGCGGGCGGTGGCTCATCTTGTAAAACGCCTGAACCCATTGCAGAACACGGTTATTGGGTCGGCGCCGGTGGGCAAACAGGTGGAAACTGCCGTGGATAAACTCTTCCACGCAGAAAAACACGATCAACGTGGGCCAGAAATACGCCTGTTCGAGCCAGGCCAGTGAACCGGCGCTGCCAGGAATCAGCGTTGACAGACCCAGCGTCAGCAACAGCAACACCAACGGCCTTTGCACCGCCACCATCATGAACGTGGCAAGAAATGCCATGCGCCAGTCCTGCGTGTTCTTGCGACCTTCACGGGTACGGCCGCTGACTACCTCCCAAAGGGCGGTAACCACAATAAAAGCCGTAACCAGCATCGTCAGTTTTTGGTCGTCCATTATTGTTCTCCGAGACGAGGGTTTGTACGTCTTCTGACGCTACTGGGGAGAGCTATATCTTTCTATTCAATATTTGGTATAAGTATTATCCATGAAACTGAACTTACGAAGCGTCGACCTCAACCTGCTGCCGGTGTTCGACGCCATTATGGAAGCCGGGCAACTCTCCCGTGCCGCAGACACCCTGGGCATGAGCCAGCCCGCCATCAGTGCCGCATTGCAGCGCCTGCGTCATACCCTGGGTGATCCACTGTTTGTGCGTACCCATCAGGGTATGGTGCCGACGCCCCGCGCCCGTGAGCTGCACAGAAGCCTCAGCCAGCAACTCGGCGCCATGCGCGACACACTGGACCCGGCCAATCGCTTTGTGCCCGGCACCAGCCAGCGACGCTTTCGCGTGCTCAGCAACGACTATTTCGAAATGGTGGTGTTACCAACGTTACTGACACGCCTGAGAAGCGAGGCGCCCAATGTGGTGGTGGAGGTCGCTCTGGCCGGCGATGACATGCCCCAGAGGCTGTATACCGCCGAAGCGGATCTTGCCGTGGATGCCTTTGCAACAGAGAACGATCGATTACGGCGGCAAGTACTTCTCGCGGAGAGGCTTGCGGTGGTGGCACGACAGGACCACCCCGACCTGCGGAGAGATTGCAGCAAACAGCAGTTTCTGGACGCCGAACACGTCGTACTGCCGGATCGGAACCGGCGCTTGCCCCTGGACCAGATCCTCAACGAACCGGGTTGGCAGCGGCGAACCGGGGCCCGGGTCACCCAGTTCGCCAGTATGCTGGCCACCTGCAGCCGCTCCGACATGATTGCCACGGTGCCCGAACGTCTGGCCCAGCAGTACGCCCGGGCATTCGGGCTGAAGACCCTGCCGTTTCCGGTAGAGGTACCCTCGTTGCCGGTCTACCTGCTGTGGGCACCGGTGATGGACAATGACCCGGCCCATATTTGGTTCCGCCAGCGTCTGATGGACAGTGTCACGGGCTAATGGGCCGGTTTTCACGATCGATGTCATCAAGAGTCTCAAACAACCACACACCGGCAAGAGCCTCCAGCGCCTCTGCAATCACCAGCTCGTCCTCCCGGTCCTTGCGCCAGATAAAACTCAGGGCACAGGGGATACGCACGCCTTCCACAACGACCAGCCCCCGTTCCTGTCGCTCTGCCATCGCCAGGGCATCCCGGGCCAGGCTGAGCCCGACGCCCGCCCTGACCAGGTCCAGCATGCAGGCTTCCTGGTCGACCTGTGCAACGCCATTTGGAACCAATCCGTGAGGCTCCATTGCGTCAGCCAATAACCGATTGTGCACTGAATCCGGCGGCGTCACGATCCAGGGCAGCCCGGCGAGGCTCGACCAGCGACTGTCCGCCACCCGTGACGCCCATCCCGCCGGTGCAATAACGTGATAGTCAAACCGGGTCAGCTCTCTGTACATTAACTCTGGCGATGACTGTCCAGCGCCCAGACCTGGCGGGGCAAGAAAAAAACCAACGTCCAGGCTGCCATTACGGACCTGTTCCAGAACCCGGCCACTCATCCCCTGATGCAGCTCGGTTTCAAGTTGGGGCGCGCGAGCCACCAATTGGTGTAGAAACGACCCCAGACGGATAAATTCCGGATCCACGATGGTGCCTATCTTAAGGCGTCCGCGAACCGTGCTGTGCAATGCCTGGGCGCTTTGCTCAAATGCGGCTATTCCCGCCAACGCCTTTTCTGCCACCGGCAACAGGTTGTGACCATCAGCGCTCAGCACCAACCCCTGCGGCTTACGCCGAAAAAGCCTGAGGCCAAGATCATCCTGTAGCTGTTTCAATTTCAGGCTCACGGCCGGCTGTGTCAGATGCAGTCGCTCGGCAGCCCTGGAAACACTCCCCTCACGAGCCACAGACACAAAGGCACGTAATCCCTGCAAGTGTTGCATAGTCGTCTCCCCCTCCTGAGCTCCAATATAAGTATTACTTATATCATGATTTAGAATAACTCAATTGCTTCGATGCCTGACCGATCGTAAATTATCTGTTCAATCCTTAGCCAACAACGACGAATGCCCTGATTAAGGGCTTCCAGAACACTTACAACAAACTGAATCAAAAACAGGAAAAGACAACCATGAGCAATCCAACGATCCAGCATTATATCAATGGGCGAATTTCAGAAGGCAGCTCCGGCCAAACTCAGGACGTATTCAATCCCGCTACCGGCAAGGTCTCAGGCCAGACCGCTCTTGCCAACCGCGATGATGTTGATCAGGCCGTGGCCGCTGCGTCTGCCGCCTTCCCAAGCTGGGCGGACACCCCGCCGATTCGTCGCGCACGTGTCATGTTCAGGTTTCTGCAACTGCTTAACGAGCACAAAGACGAACTGGCCGAAGCGATTACTCGCGAACATGGCAAGGTCTTTACCGACGCTCAGGGGGAAGTTGCCCGGGGGATTGATATCGTGGAGTTCGCCTGCGGTATTCCCCAGCTTCTTAAAGGCGACTATACCGAACAGGTCAGTACCGGTATCGATAACTGGACGACCCGCCAGCCCCTGGGCGTGGTCGCTGGTATTACGCCGTTCAACTTCCCGGTAATGGTGCCCATGTGGATGTTCCCGGTGGCAATCGCTGCCGGCAATACCTTTGTGCTCAAGCCCAGCCCGATCGACCCCAGTGCGTCTCTGATGCTCGCTGATCTGCTCAAACAGGCTGGCCTGCCCGACGGCGTGTTCAATGTGGTGCAGGGTGACAAGGGTGCAGTGGAAGCGCTCATTGAGCACCCGGACGTTATGGCGCTGAGCTTTGTCGGCTCCACTCCGATTGCCAATCTGATCTATGAAAATGGCGCCCGTCACGGCAAGCGCATTCAGGCCCTCGGCGGCGCCAAGAACCACATGGTGGTTATGCCCGATGCCGATCTGGACAAAGCCGTGGATGCGCTCATTGGCGCTGGTTACGGAAGTGCCGGCGAACGTTGCATGGCAATCAGCGTGGCGGTTCTGGTCGGTGATGTTGCTGACAAACTGATTCCCAGGCTGGCAGAGAAGGCGCGCAGCCTGAAGATCAGGAACGGCATGGAACTGGACGCCGAAATGGGTCCGATTGTCAGTGCCGGCGCTCACCAGCGCATTACCGGTTATATTGATAAAGGTGTGGCTGAAGGCGCTGAACTGGTGGTCGACGGCCGCGACTTCGATGCAGCGTCAACGGGCGAAGGCTGCGGCGAAGGTTTCTGGATGGGTGGTACGCTGTTTGATCATGTGACTCCGGAGATGACGATTTACCGGGAAGAGATCTTCGGACCAGTGCTGGCCTGTGTGCGGGTTCCCGATGTTGCGACCGCCATCCGTCTGATCAATGATCATGAATTCGGCAACGGTGTCAGCTGTTTCACCGAGAGCGGCAGCGTCGCCCGTGAATTTGGCCGTCGCATTCAGATTGGCATGGTCGGTATCAACGTGCCCATTCCGGTTCCCATGGCCTGGCACGGATTCGGTGGCTGGAAACGCTCAATGTTTGGCGACACCCATGCCTACGGTGAAGAGGGCGTTAAATTCTATACTCGGCAGAAATCCATTATGCAGCGCTGGTCAGACTCCATCGATGCCGGTGCCGAGTTTGTGATGCCAACCGCCAAGTAACACGCAAACCAGTCCTGGAGACAGACCATGTCCAATAACAACAATGCACACGGGCAGCACGAGTTTGATTACATCGTCGTCGGGGCCGGCTCTGCCGGCTGCCTGCTGGCTAACCGTCTGAGTGCCGACCCGGCCAACCGGGTGCTGCTGATCGAGGCGGGCGGTCGTGACAATTACCACTGGATCCATATTCCAGTGGGCTACCTTTATTGCATCGACAATCCGCGCACGGACTGGCGCTTTCGCACCGAGCCGGACCCCGGCCTGAATGGTCGATCACTGATCTACCCCAGGGGGAAAACCCTGGGTGGCTGCTCCAGCATCAATGGCATGCTCTACATTCGTGGCCAGGCCCGGGATTACAACCACTGGGCCAATGTTACCGGAGAGCAGGCGTGGTCATGGGATAACTGCCTGCCCGACTTTATGCGTCATGAAGATCACTACCGGTTGGACGAAGAAGGCGACGCCGATCCGGAACACGGGAATTACCACGGCCACGGCGGTGAGTGGCGGATCGAGCATCAGCGGCTGAAATGGACCGTTCTGGAGGATTTTGCCAGCGCCTGCGTTCAGGCTGGCATTCCCCGGACCCGGGACTTCAACCGCGGCGACAACGAAGGCGTTGACTACTTCGAAGTCAATCAGCGCTCCGGCTGGCGCTGGAGCACCTCGAAGGCGTTCCTGCGGCCGGCCAAGACGCGCCCTAACCTGACACTGTGGCATTCCACCCATGTCATGGCGCTGGACATGGCGGCCGGTGAAATGCCCCGATGCACCGGCGTGCGTGTTGAACGACCGGGAGAGGGAGAAATCACCGCCCACGCACGCCGCGAAGTCATCCTCTCAGCCGGCGCTATCGGATCCCCCCAGTTGCTGCAGCTGTCGGGCATTGGCCCGGCGGATCTGCTTCGGGAGCACGATATCCCGGTTGTTGCCGACTTACCCGGCGTCGGCGAGAATCTTCAGGATCACCTTCAAATTCGATCGGTCTACAAGGTTCGGGGCGCGAAGACCCTGAACACCATGGCCAACTCACTGATTGGCAAGGCACGAATTGGGCTGGAATATCTGCTTACCCGCTCTGGCCCCATGAGCATGGCCCCCTCCCAACTCTGTCTGTTTACCCGCAGTTCCGAAGAATATGAGTACGCCAACATCCAGTACCACGTTCAGCCATTGAGTCTGGAGGCATTTGGCCAGCCTTTGCATGACTTTCCAGCCATTACCGCCAGCGTCTGTAACCTCAACCCGACGAGCCGCGGTAGCGTGCGCATTCGTAGCCGGGACTCCAGAATCAAGCCCGCCATTGCCCCCAATTACCTGAACACCGAGGAAGACCGCAAGGTCGCAGCGGATTCCCTTCGGGTAACGCGCCGAATTGCAGAACAACAGGCATTGGCCAAGTATGAGCCGGAAGAGTTCAAGCCGGGCCTTCAGTACCAGACCGATGAGGAACTTACCAGGCTGGCGGGAGACATTGGCACCACGATTTTTCACCCGGTGGGAACCACCCGCATGGGGCGGGCAGACGACGACATGGCAGTCGTCGACCCTCACCTCAGAGTTCGTGGCGTCGCCGGCCTGCGCGTGGTGGATGCCGGTGTCATGCCGACCATCACCAGCGGTAATACCAACTCCCCCACACTGATGATTGCGGAGAAGGCGGCAGGCTGGATTCTGAACGGCACGTAAGTGCCGGCCAGCCCGCCGGACTGAAGGTCAGTACGTTGCTACCACTCCAACTGCGCGCCGGTCTGATACTCGATGACCCGGGTTTCAAAGAAGTTTTTCTCCTTACGCAGGGTGGCCTGCTCATCCAGCCAGGGTGAGACGTTCTTTGCTCCCGGGAACGGTTCGTCCAGGCCAACGGTTCTGGCCCGGCGATTGGCCACAAAACGGAACTGCTCGCTGTGGTACTCGGCGGAATAGCCCAGGATCGGGTCCCGCAGGATGTAGTTGGCGTAGGCGGTTTCAGCGGCTTCGGACTCGTCCCACATATCGCGCACGGCTTTGGGGTCCAGCGTGATGTTTTCCTCTTCCAGGATCTGGTTCACCACTTTCAGCCCGAACGAGAAGTGCATGGCTTCGTCCCGCAGGATGTACTGCAGTTGCTCACCGGTGCCCCGCATCAGGCCCCGGCGCTGCAGGGCGAAGATGGGGCTGAAACCGTTGTAGAACCAGGCACCCTCAAAGACCGCTGCGAAGAACAGGTAGGACATAATGAACTCCTGCAGGTCGTCCTTGTTGCGCAGGTTCATATCAGAGCGCATGGCGGCATCCAGCCGGCGGTTGGCCATCTGGATCTTGCCGTTGATCGCGGGGACCACCCGATAGCGATTGTAGATCTCGCTCTGGTCCAGGTTGAGGGTTTCAATGCAGTGCTGGTAGGCCCAGGTGTGCATGGCTTCCTCGTACACCTGCCGCGCTTGGTAAATCTGCAATTCCGGGGCGCTCATCTTCTCCATCACCGCCAGGCCGATGTTGCGCATCGCCAGGATGTCGGAGGTGGTGAGGTAGGCCAGCACGTTCTCATACACGTGCTTTTCCGGCGCGGACAGGCGGTGGTGGTAGTCGTGAACGTCCTGAGCCATGTTCACGTCCAGCGGCGTCCAGTGGTTCTTGTTGGCATTCATGAAGTATTCCCAGGCCCAGGGGTACTTGAAGGGTGCCAGCTGATTGATGTCGGTTTCGCCGTTGATAACGCGCTTGTCATCGACATTGACCGGGGCCGGACCCTCCTGGGTAGCCGGGCGGGTTTGGGTGTTTGGTTCGTCGTCCCAGTTGAGCATCTTTTAACCTCTAGAATCTTGGTGGCGGTCGGGTTTACTGGCAGGCTTCGCAGTCCGGCTCATCAATGCTGCATACCTGTGGTTGCGGTGCTGCTACCGGCGCGGTTTTCTCGGCACCCGTGGCCCCGAGCGAGCGCAGGTAATAGGTGGTTTTCAGTCCCCGTTCCCAGGCCAACTGGTACAACTCATCCAGCTTTTTGCCGCTGGGTTCCGCCATGTAAAGGTTCAGGCTCTGGGCCTGGTCCAGCCATTTCTGGCGCCTGGCCGCCGCCTCCACCAGCCAGCGGGCATCGATCTCAAAGGCGGTGGCGTAGCGGGCCTTCAGTTCCGCGGGAATACGATCAATCTGCTGCACGCTGCCATCGAAGTACTTGAGATCGTTCACCATCACGTTGTCCCACAGACCCTCAGCTTTCAGATCACGAACCAGAGATGGATTAACCACCGTGAACTCGCCGGAGAGATTCGATTTCACGAACAGGTTCTGGTACGCCGGTTCGATGGATTGGGAGACACCGACGATGTTGGAGATGGTCGCCGTTGGCGCAATGGCCATCACATTGCTGTTACGCATGCCATTGCGGGCGATGAGTTCCCGCACCGCCGTCCAGTCCAGGCGGCTGCTGGTATTCAGGCTCAGGTCACCGTCCTGACGGGCCTCTTTCAACAGGTTGATGGAGTCAATGGGCAGAATACCCTGATGCCACAATGAGCCTTCATAGGTCTCGTAGGCACCGCGTTCACCGGCCAGCGCAGCCGAGGCCCGGATCGCGAAATAACTGATCTGCTCCATCGCCACATCGGCAAACTCCACCGCTTCCGCGCTGGTGTAGGGCAGATTGAGTCGATACAACGCATCCTGAAAGCCCATCAGGCCGAGACCAACGGGCCGATGCTTGAAATTGGAACTCTTCGCCTGGGGCACTGCGTAGTAATTGATGTCGACCACGTTATCGAGCATGCGGACCGCAGTATTGACCGTGCGTTCTAGGCGCTGGACATCCAGCTCACCGTTGTGGACATGGGCCGCCAGGTTGATGGACCCCAGGTTGCACACGGCGATCTCATCCGCACTGGTGTTCAGGGTGATCTCGGTACACAGGTTGGAGCTGTGCACCACGCCCCGATGCTGCTGCGGTGAGCGCAGGTTGCAGGGGTCCTTGAAGGTGATCCACGGATGACCGGTCTCGAACAGCACGGTCAGCATCTTGCGCCAGAGCTGTTTGGCGGACACCGTATTGAACAGAGTGATCTCGCCCCTGGCCGCCATAGCTTCGTATTCCTGGTACCGCGCCCGGAATGCGTTGCCATAGAGGTCATGCAAGTCCGGAGTGTCGTTTGGCGAGAACAGGGTCCAGTCCTGATCACTGCGCATGCGCTCGATCAGCAGGTCCGGTACCCAGTTGGCGGTGTTCATGTCGTGGGTACGACGACGCTCATCGCCGGTGTTCTTGCGTAGCTCCAGGAACTCCTCAATATCCAGGTGCCAGCTTTCCAGGTAAGCGCACACGGCGCCCTTGCGCTTGCCGCCCTGATTCACCGCCACCGCCGTGTCGTTCACCACTTTCAGGAATGGCACCACACCCTGGCTGCTGCCGTTGGTACCCTTGATGTGGGAGCCCAAAGCCCTGACTGGCGTCCAGTCGTTACCCAGGCCGCCGGCCCACTTGGACAGCATGGCGTTGTCACGGATGGCACCATAGATACCCTCCAGATCATCCTGAACGGTGGTGAGGTAGCAGGATGAAAGCTGGGAATGTCGGGTACCACTGTTGAACAGGGTTGGCGTGGAGGCCATGTAGTCGAAGGATGACAACAGGTCGTAGAACTCAATGGCCCGGGCATTGGGGTCGTCTTCCTGCAACGCCAGACCCATGGACACGCGCATGAAGAAGACCTGGGGCAACTCCAGCCGGTCACCTTTCCAGTTGAGGAAATAGCGGTCGTAGAGAGTCTGCAGGCCGAGGAACCCAAACTGGTGGTCCCGCTCCGGCTTGAGGGCAGCACCCAGGCGTTCCAGGTCGAACGCCGCCATGGCGTCGTCCAGCAGCTCGTAGTGGATACCCTGCTCAATGAAGGTGCTCAGGGCCTGCGGGTATATTTCCGCCAGCGGCAAACTTAGGGGCAGGCTCAAGGCGGCTGCGGTTTCCAGCCTGAGTTGTTCCAGCAGCAGACGAGCGGTTACGGCACTGTAGTCCGGTTCCTGCTCGATGCGGCCGCGGGCGGTCATGATCAGCGCAGACAGCACCTCCTCCTCAGCGATACCGTCGTACAGGTTCCGCAGCGCCCCTTCCACCAGGGATTCGCCATCGATGCCCTCCAATCCCTGGCTGGCACGCTCCACCTGGACTTTCATCAGCCCCAGATCCAGCGGCGCGGCCTCACCGTTGGCTTTTTTCACCGTGAGCGTGGGATGGGCCTCCACCGGCGCCAGGCTGGCCCGCTCCTGGGCATGAGCCTCCCGGTAGAGTACATAGGCGCGGGCCACTTTCTGCTCCTCCGCCCGCATCAGCGCCAGTTCCACCTGGTCCTGGATATCTTCAATGTGCACCTTGCCGCCAGCTTTCAAGCGTCGGCTGATGGCCTGCATGACCTGATGGGTAACCTGCTCCACGGAATCGTGAATGCGAGCCGAGCCTGCTGCTTCATCGCCTTCGACGGCAAGAAACGCTTTGGTCACAGCAACACTGATTTTGCTGGCGTCGAATCCAACCAGGGCGCCATTACGTTTAATAACCTGTAGGGAGGCAGTGCTGGTTGAGGCAGATTGGCCGGGCTCGGCCAGGGTAGCAGTGGACATGTCGGTTCTCCTGAGTACGCGTTTATGCCAAGACCTTCGCGTACGCAGGGGCGAGCATTGCTCTGAACAGAGACAACGCAAAACCGATCTGCTCACCTTGATACGCGAAGGTGCAGTTGTATTCCCTGGCAGGTCTTCGGACTCAGGGGCGTGAACCTGTTGGCTCGGCCTTGCGTGGCGACTTCCCGGCATTCGCCAGTGTCTTTATGCCACGCTCGTTCCCCAATACCGCTGCGCGTCAGTTCCGGAGTCTCACCGGATTCCCGGTACCACGATCATCGTGATGAGGGCGATCTGTGATTGATCAGCCTTTGATCACTATATCTGGTACTAAGCCAAGGATATAAACACTATATAGACTAAGGTAAATCGCAACAAGGCACTTTTTCGACGGTTACCGGTCAGTAAACGAACCCATAGGAGCATCCCATGACACCGCTACCGAGATACCTGACGGCCGCCCTCGCCCTTTCGTTGATGGCCGCTTCGGCCCAGGCTGACAGCACGGAAAACTCGCTGATCACCGCGTTTTCGACCATAACGTCCCTGGAAGATGGCTGGGAACCGATGGAGTTTCCGAAGATAGACCGCCACAGTCGCTATCAGTTGACGGACGACAACGGCGAGCAGGTGGTCAAGGCCACCACGGACAACAGCGCCTCCGGGCTGATAGCCAGGGTGTCCGTCGAACCCGGGGATTCACTGATCCTGCGCTGGCGGTGGAAAGTGTCGAACGTTTATCAGCAGGGAAACGCCCGTAAAAAGGAGGGCGATGACTACCCTGCGCGAATCTACGTGGCCTTTGAGTTCGAGCCGGACGAAGCCGGCTTTTTCGAGCGCGCCAAACGCAAGACCGTGGAAGTGGTGTTCGGGGAGGAACTGCCGGGCAATGCGCTGAACTACATCTGGGCCAACCGGCTGCCGGTTGGCGAAATCATTGCCAACCCGTTCACCGATACCACGATGATGGTAGCGGTGAACTCCGGGACGACGAACACAGGCGAATGGGTCACGGTGGAGCGGGATATCGTTGCGGACTACCGCAAGGCCTTTGGCCGAGAGCCGCCGAAGCTGGTGGGCGTCGCCATCATGTCGGATTCCGACAACACCGGAGCATCTGCCACCGCCTGGTATGGCGATGTCAGCTTGGTCAAACCAGATTGATGACGCAAAACAGACCTACCGCGCCCATCACGATGGTATAGGGAAACGCCATCACAACCATCCGCCCGTAGGACAATCGCACCAGCGGAGCGATTGCAGACGTCAGCAGGAACAGAAACGCTGCCTGGCCATTGGGGGTAGCCACACTGGGCAGGTTGGTGCCGGTGTTAATGGCGATGGCCAACTCCTGGAAATGCTCGTAGTCGATACTGCCGGCGTCCAGCGCCTGTTTGATTTCACTGATGTAAACGGTGGCTACGAACACATTGTCGCTGATCATCGACAACAACCCGTTGGCAATAAAGAACATGCCCGGCTGCTGGTCCTGAGGCAGGCTGAGCACAAAATCGATGATCGGCTTGAACAGGTGTTGCTCGTGAATCACCGCGACGATAGCGAAAAACACCACCAACAGCGAGGTAAATGGCAGCGATTCCTGGAAGGCCTTACCGATCTGGTGCTCGTCAGTAACGCCAGTGAACGAGGTGATCAGGATAATCACCAGAAGGCCAATCAACCCCACCTCTGCCAGGTGAAACGCCAGCCCAACAACCAGCACCAGGGCCGCCATTGCCTGTACCCACAGGGCAGCCTGATCGGCTTTCGTGCGCTTGGTGCGCTCGTTGTCAGCAAACTCTTCCAGTACCTGGCGGACAGGCTTGGGCAACCGGGCGCCATACCCAAACCAGCGCAGCTTTTCCAGCAGCCAGCAGGTGGTCAGGCCGGCCACCAGCACCGGCAGGCTCACCGGCGCCATGCGCAGGAAGAAACTGACAAAGTCCCACCCTACTACCTTGGCGATCAGCAGGTTCTGGGGTTCGCCCACCATAGTGGAGACTCCCCCCAAGGCCGTACCAATGGCGCCGTGCATCAGCAGGCTACGCAGAAAGGCCCGGAACTTGTCCAGGTCTTCCCGGTGCAACTCAATCACGTGTTCATCGCTGTTGGCATTATGATCGGAGTGATGATAACCCTTGCCGGAAGCTACCTTGTGGTACACCGAGTAAAAACCGACAGCGACACTGATGATGACTGCGGTGACGGTAAGCGCGTCCAGGAACGCGGATAGAACGGCCGCAGCAGCACAGAACAGCAGTGACAACGCGGACTTTGACCGCACACCCACCAGGATCTGGGTAAACGTCACCAGCAGCAGCTCTTTCATAAAGTAGATGCCAGCCACCATGAACATCAGCAGCAGGATGACCGGGAAGTTCACCAACACCTCGTGGTACACCGCATCCGCTGACGTCATACCCACTAACAGGGCTTCAATCGCCAGCAACCCGCCCGGTAACAGTGGATAACACTTCAGCGCCATGGCCAGAGTAAAAATAAACTCCCCCACCAACGCCCAACCGGCCACGGCCGGGCCAAGGGTCCAGACAATCAGGGGGTTGGCAATCAGGAATAGAAGAATGACCTGTTTGTACCAGGCGGGTGCATTACCCAGGAAGTTGTGGGTAAAGCCGGAGAGAACGGTTGTGGGCATTGCGGGAATCTTCTGAGTAAACGGTTTGTTGGAATTGTGTGGCAGAAGGCCCGCATCTTCCTTGATATTTGTGTAACCGGTAATCCCCCAAAGGTACAGGGTGAGTGCCTATTTGGTCTTACATGAAACAAGGAAGAGTGGCCGGACGACCACTCAAAAGAGTTTCGTAATATTACTTAAAAACAGAGCCAGAATCGACTCTGTTTTCAGCACTCAGGGTTTATTATGACCGTTATCACTTCCCGCTTACGTGTCAGAACCGGTAAGAAACCGACGCCGTAACGTTACGTTCTGCCCCGAAGTAACAGAAGTCCAGACTGTTGTAGCAGGACGCCACGTATTCCTTGTCCAGCAGATTGTTCACGTTCAGCCGGGTAGAAACGCCTTCCAGGCCGAGCTTGCTGAAATCGTAGCCCAGTGCCAGATCCACCAGGGTGTAGTCCGGCACCTTTTTGGTGTTGGCATCATCGGCGTAGATGTCTGCGTTGTGACGGACACCCAATCCCGCGTTTGCCCCATTAAGGACTCCCTGCGTGAACCGGTAACCGGCCCACAGGGTCAGCTGGTGTTCCGGCACCTGGCTGGCGGCATTGCCCTCGCGATAGGCCTCGGACTTCTCAAAGGTGACGTCCGTGAACGCATATCCGGCCTGGACATTCAGGTTCTCCGTCAGCTGCGCCTTGGCTTCCAGCTCCACACCCTGGGACTCAATCTCACCAATACTGCGGTAGAAGGACTCCTGTGGCTGCTTGGTGGCCAGATTCTCCTGGTTGATGCGGAACAGAGAGAGCGTATACAGGTCCGTGGTTCCCACCGGCTGGTACCTAAGCCCGGTTTCTATCTGCTTGCCTTCACTCGGGGCCAGCAGGTCGCCGTTCTCGTCGGTATAGGCGCTGGGCGAAAACGACGTGGAGTGGGACACGTAGGGTGCAATGCCGTTGTCGAACAGGTAGAGCAGCCCGGCACGGCCACTGAACTGGGTTTCGTCCAGCTCTGTCACTACACCGGTGTCACGATTGGTGTTCTCGATCTCCACCCAGTCGTAACGGCCACCCAACGTCAACCGCCAGCCACCGGTGGCCAGCTGGTCCTGCAGATAGACCCCGGTCTGTTTCTGCTTACGGAGATTGCGTTGCGGGGGGTATAGGGCAGAGGGATCGGCCCCGTACTCAGGATTGAAGGCATCGATGGCCGGAAAGGCGCCCGACGGCCAGACCACGTCGTTCTCACGCTGCTGATAGTCCACCCCCACCAATACGGTGTGATCCACCGCGCCAGTCGTCAATTCCCCCTGAATCTGGTTATCAACGGTGAGTGCCTGCAGATCCTCATCGCCACCGGAGTAGTAGCGGTTAAGCTCAGTGGCCGAGGCCCAGCCGTAGGCATAAACCTGTTTCAACTCAACGTCCGAATCCAGGTAACGGGCTTTCTGCAAGGCGGACCAGTTACGATTGATTCGATGCTCCAGATCGTATCCCACCATGGTCATGTCGCGCCGGAAAAGGTCGTAGTCCGGTTCGCCCTCAAAAAAGGTGTTGTCGATTTTCTGGCCGTCGCGGGACTCCACCGTGCCCTCGTACGGCAAACCGCTGTGGTAGCCACCTTCCGGATCACGTTGAAGGTAGGCCAGCAGAGTCACGCTGGTCTCGTCGGTCATGTCCCAGGTCAGCGACGGGGCAATGGCGCGACGGTCCAGTTCCACGTGGTCCTGTTGCGCGTCAGCAGCGGAAGCAATGCCGGTCACGCGATAGGCAACCCGTTGCTCATCATCCACCGGACCGGTGACATCAAAGGCAAAGCTGCGCTGGGCGTTGTTGCCGAGCGAGACACGGATTTCACCCCCATCCCGGAACTCCGGACGCTTGCTGGTCAGGGCAACAATCCCACCAGGGGAGCCCTGGCCGTAGAGAACGGAGGTCGGGCCTTTAACAATCTCAATACGCTCAAGAAACCAGGGATCAATGGCAAAGGAGCTGTAGGAGCCACCGTCGTTCATCACCCGCAGGCCATCCAGATAGGTGTTGTTGATACTGCCATCGGAAAAACCGCGGAGAATCAGATAATCGTAGCGGTTGGAAGACCCCACCTGGTTCGTACCCACACCCGGGGTATAGCTGGCGGCGCGCTGCACCGTACGGGCGCCTTTTTCTTCCCAGTCTTCGCGGCTGACAACAGATACTGATTGCGGGGTTTCAATCACCGGGGTATCGGTTTTCGTGGCGCTGCGGGTCGCTGTTACGTTTAGCGCATCCAGCATTTTCGGTTCGCCCTGTTCCTGGGCAACGGCTAATGGCGCGCCGGTGACACCGACAAGGGCCATGGCAACCGCAAATGACAAACGGGAATGTCGGAACATGAAAACCTCACTTGGGTCTAACGATAATTTAATGCGAATTATTCGCTTTTAGATCCAGCATTAGATATGCCAAGTGACAGAATTTATATGCGGAATGATAAATACCGTGATTCAAACGACGGTTTTGGGAGAAACACCGAACTGGCGCCGGAACGCGGTCGCAAAGTTAGTGGCATGTCGATAGCCGGACCGGTGGGCAGCCTGCTGAACAGAGTATCCCTGCTCCAGGTAATGCCAGGCCAGGTTCAACCGGCACTTCCGCAGATACCCGAACACCGACAATCCGTAGGTCGCACGGAATTTACTACGCAAACTGCTGGGACTCATTGCGGCACGGCTGGCGAGATCCGTCAGGGAGTAATTGTCCGTCGGGGCGAATTCCATCAGCTGACGAATGGCCTCCAGGCGCTGGTGTTCCTGGGTGGACGCGCGACTTTTCCGTTCAATCGCTGGCACCTGCTCCGGAAGACCATAACCCACCAACTGCAGAGCCAGACCTTCCAGCACCAGTGTTTTCTGAAGCTCAGGCAGCCCGACGCCAAGGGGTTGCTCAAGAGCCGTCATGAGAACTGGTGGAACGTCCCACAGCACCACTGGGTCCTGCACCCCCCTGAGCAGGGCTCGCAGAGACCCCTGTTCGGTCTGCGCCGGCAACGGGCCACCGGGATCAAAAGCCAACACAATGGTTTTCAAACGTTGACCAGCAGGCTGATAGGCTGCCAGTGCATATTCCGGTCGTAATTGCAGGCTGGCAGCCATGCCACTCCCAAGCTCCCGCTCGACCGCACCAACCGACAGGCGAATGTGCCCTTCGAGCACGATCACCATCAACAGGGGCGCATGGCCCAGCGACACCGATTCATAGCTCTGGGAGATCGTCAGGTCGGAATGAGTGAAGCGAAACCCCGACGGTAGCGGGGTTTCATCAATCCACCCCCGGGCGATGGTTGAATCGTCATCGGGGGCGTCATGGCCGTCGACGCAGGGGAAGCGGTAGCTGATTCCGTACTCGCGGCCAAAAGCCAGGAAATCCTGCCTGCCGAACGACGTTAGTTCGGCACGATCTCCCAACACTAGCCGGCTGTACTCGCTGTTGTGCCTGACACCGCGGGCGCAACGGCATCCGCCACCATCTCGGCAGTGATTGCAGACAGGGTCCAGCCCAGATGACCGTGACCCGTGTTATAGAACACGGTGGGCAACCGGCCCGGACCGACTCGCGGCATCATATTGGGCAGCATGGGGCGCAGCCCTGCCCAGGGTACGACGCGGCGGGTGCAAACCCCAGGGAAACACTGCTCGACCCATCGGGTGAGCGGCCGGATCCGGTCATCCCGGATATCACGGTTATAGCCGCTGAATTCCGCCGTACCCGCAACCCGGAACCGATCATCTCCCAGCCGGCTGGTGACTATCTTGGTGGCATCGTCCAGCAAACTGACCGTCGGTGCCGCTTCCTGGGAGGCTTGGTCGTCAAGCTCAACGGTGATGGAATACCCCTTCACCGGGTAAATGTTGACTCGGTCCCCCAGCTTGGCGGCCAGTTCCCGGCTACCCACGCCCGCACAGATCACCACACCATCAAAGGTGTCACGAGTTTGCTCTTCACCATCAAACGAGGTGACCCAGGCGTGGGATTGATCCGCACTCAGTTCCGTCACCGAGTGCTCATAACAGGTTTTGACGCCGAGGCGAAGAATGGCCTCCGCCAGGCCATTGGTGAACTTATGGATATCACCGGTTGAATCGCTTTCGGTGTAGAAACCGCCGTAATAGGTCCCCGCCAGCGTGGGTTCAATAGCCCTCATTTCCTCGGGAGTGACCGCCCGACGTTCCAGGCCGCCGGCAGCCAGCAACCTGGAAACATTCGCCGCATGGTCGAACCCGGCCTTGTCACGGTAGATATGGAGGATGCCCTGCTTCTTCAGATCAAAGTCGATCCCTTCGTTCTGCGCCCAGGCAAACAGGTGATCCCGGGCGGCAATCGCAAGGCGTGCGGTTTCCGTGGTGTTCTGTTCGTACTGGGGAATCGCGGCGATGAACTCGGCGAACCAGCTCAGTTTGTGCCAGGAAGGCTTGGGGTTAACCAGCAGCGGCGCATCCCTCCGGGACATCCACTTAAGGCCCTTGATGATGGTCTGCCAGTTGTTCCAGACCTCAGCGTTGGAGGCGGACAGTTGGCCACCATTGGCGAAAGAGGTTTCCATCGCCGCATAACGGTGTTTCTCGTAAACGGTGACATCCAGGCCGCGCTTGGCCAGGGTGTATGCGGTGGTGATACCCGTGATACCACCGCCAATAACTGCAACTCGCTTCATAATACTCTCCAGGGGCGTCCAGGGTTTCCTTTCTCCACAGCATGGTAGAAAGCACCCCTTCCGTCACTGGACCTGAGAGATTCACGCACCGTTCCAACGGAACCGGCCGCTTGCTCCTTCGGTGTGCCAACGGACGCAGTCGTTGGCAACTCTTCGGAAAGTCTTCATGTCAGCGGTCCTTTTGCCTGAGAGTTTCCGGGGCAGTTGCTCCTTCGGCGCCGAGTGCATGGTTTGCGACTCGATCTCTCCCGCTGACACCTCATTGTTCGACGAATACTAGCGTAACAGGGACGCAAAAGTTGAACTCGCCCTGCAGAATATTAGCATACTCCGGGCAGCAGTGTAGGATAATAATAAAGTTGGTAACAAATTGCCTTTTGAAGCGCTGGTTTTTGGTACCGCCTAATCGCTAGAAATAAATAACGTTGGTAACTTTTGAGGCGATCGCCGAGAAAAGCGCCCACATCAATAGTAATAAAGTTGGTAACTTATTTGTGGCAAGCTCCCAGTAAAAGATTCAAGCTTCCCACAATGGGGCTCGAAAACGGTTCAGATGGTCGCAAAGTAGGCATTCCGGTCAGAGCCTGAAGGCCTCGCTTTTAGGGTCGTGAGTCATGCGTGTTGAGGGAAGTGCAGAACGAATTACAAATATTCGTTAGGTGATTGAATGCATTTGCTAAACATCCACAGAGACTACAACTTACGCTCGTACTTTAGAAGCCCGCTTTTACGGGCCAGCCACCTAGGCAAAACTACAATGTGCCGCCCATTACCAAGGTCCTGAATTTCTGAAATCTGAGAAATGGGCAGGACATACGACTCACCGGCCATGCTCGCCAAGTAAAGGCTACCATAGTCAAAATGACCGCCAGTGACCTTATAGGAACGCGGCGCAGCCTTTCGGATCATTACTTCGATCGCACAAGTTTCGGTCATAAACACTTGACGCCTGTACTCAACCGCCGCGCTAGCAGTCGGTTGAAGCGCATGGTTAGACACTCTTTGATTAGGGACCCCAGCATCCTTCACTTAGCAGTTTTTTGGAGTCGATATGCATGCTCGAATGAGTCCGCACGCTTACGACTTACCAACTTAAACTCCAGTGACCCCGACGTTTTTCTAGCTGTCCAATAATTCCCAACTAGTTTCTCTGGCGATCTCGGAGGACCTTCTATGCCCAGTCGCGTAGCACCATAGTGCATGCGGCTGCGGGTTTGCTGTAATTCTATTTCTGGTTCATTTAAGAAAACCGTTGCTAGAATGAACTTGTCGCCAGGCTCCGCCGTTACTGATGCAGCGACCGTGGTTGATGATGACTCTTTCGTATACTGGCGAACGTTAATTTCGTCTACTGTTTGGGTAACGATAAGGACCGCATCTATTGGGCCACGCGGTTCGGTTTCCCCATCATGAATATAATCAGATTTAAGCTTCCCGACCCACGTCCCGGTTAAGTTCGGTGTTTGGGTTAGCAAGTGAACAATAGGCCAGTGCCAACCCCAATGTTTGAATACAAACGCCGTGGCGGTGAGCACGGCGACAGCTACCGAGAACGGTCCCAAGTAGCTCCATGTCAAAGTGTACCCTTGTAGCAATAGATAGATAGCCCAAGTAGCGACGACCAATCCTACAATGATGGTTGCATACGCCCTATTCATTTGCTGAACCCGACATGCTGCCAAGCTTTCAGAAGGAACGAATGTGCTCCAGCTTTGGTCCACGGCTGCTCGCTACCAAAAAGCCATTTTAGTCCGCTCACCTCCAAGTAGACCAAATCATCTGTTTCTGGCTTTGTGCCATTCCAAACCTCAGTGATTACAGCTTTTAAGTCGTCGTATAAGTCGCCTTGCTGGAAGCAGCCATCTGAAGCATTGAAAGCCAAGCATTCCAACAAAAAAGAGGGCACGTCAGCGGCTTTTCGTGTCGCCTGGTCTGTACTCTGTTTCATATCGTCGCGAAGACATTTTAAAACTCTTGCGACGCGTTTATATCGACGACCAGTGCGGTTGTTTTTGTCAACACCATTTGCATAGTGGTCTCCATGCCAGTTAATAATTCTTGCATTATCCTTACCCCTCATTTCGACACCTTCTAAATAATGCCATGTCCCGTCCGCGTTTTGCTTCCCGGTGTACCTATGATGCTCCAGGAAAACCGCAACGTCCGCGTCTAGACGAGCAGTGTTAGAGTGGACGTCAAATGCTTTTGAGCCAGCGGTCACTCCGTCGGCCCCAAACTTGGCGCGTAAAGCTTTTCCCACATCTTCGCGAAATGCTTTTAAGCCGTACTTCACTCCACCTGCATGACCTAAGTCTTCTGGTTGAGGCGGCTTACCATTCGGATATTTTGAGAAGAAACAATCGTGGAGCACCACGGCAATATCAATGTCACTTTCGTTTCTAGTATTCGTGTTGTTTTTATAAGAGCCTGTTCCATATACGCTTATTCTTTTGCCTTCCAGAGGAGCATGCCCGGATATCGCGTCGTCGACCATTCTTGCGGCCCGATCTGCCTTCGCTTCTTCACTATCGCTTGGTGGTCGAGACCATCGAGAGAATCGGTCATTCCAGTACTGAGACATAATCGCTCCGAGTATTGGTGAACTTATGGGTTATTATCGTTCCTGGATTTAACACGAGCCTAACGTTCATGCCGGGGGGACCCGGACGCTAGTAGAAAGAGACATCATGATTATTATTTGTCCCAAGCTGGCGCAACACTATCCGTCCGACGGTTTTGCGATCTGTGAAATACTTGCCGGAAAGCTCTAACTGGCAATTACCTTCCAACTGAACGCTACGCACGTCAAAAATTGTCGAGCCACAATAGCTTGGCCATGCGGGATTCTTCGGGTCAGCGCGATAAACGTAGTACAGTTTCTTTTGCCCGGCTTCCATGCTGGGCGTTGTGTCGAGCGTGACAGATTTCATCGTTTCACCATGGATATCGATTTCCGTGGAAAGCAAAGTTTGGCGAACTACAGCTCGAACATCTATGGCCTTTCCATCTTCGAGGGTTATCTCACCCTGCCACGTTCCATTCAGGTCAGGGTAGATGGATTCGTTAATATACCCTATGAATGCCCAAATCTTCCGAGAACACGAAGGGAGCATTAGTAAGGTCACTAAAAATGTGCTGACAATCGAGGAGATCGTGACGACCTTAAATAGAGAATAATCTGGAAGCCATATGGCCTGAACAAAGGCGTAGATTCCGATGCTCAAGGCGACAGTTGTGTACGCCACATACTTGAGTAGTGAATCAAACCGGATGATCCGAACCATCTAGATTTCTCCAAGCCTTGAATATCGGTGTATGCAGTTCTTACCGTTACTCTTCGCAGATAGAAGGGCGATGTAAGACTGACTCAGCGACTGACCTACCCCCGCTGAGAGAGTAATCCCCTCCGGAGCAAACTTGCAGAGTTCCGTGAAAGCGCGCTCAAAATCAATATCACTTTCTATTGAAGCTGCCACACCGTCTGCAGCACAGAAAATCACCTCAAACCCCTGCCCCTTGAGGAAATTGGATATTTTTTCCGTGGCACCTTTCATCTCATCACAGAATTGAGAGAGCTTAGCTGTCGCATTTTCAAGATAGAGTGACGTGATCTTCCTGCCCACATCGTCTCCATCTATTGAGATGTAGTTCAAATTAACCTCTACGAATCTGAATGGCATTGCTTTGAGGAGCTAGCATCAAATCTCAGCCGTTGCTTTAGCTTTTTTCCAGCGGGCTAATGGGCGCAATTTGTTCCTGCTCAATCCACGGTAAGCTTGTATCTTGACACCTACCGAGATCTTCATAAAGCGCTGAAATGGAGGGATAACCTCGCGCTGACTCAATCGCCTGCATCAACCCTACGACAGGTATTTCTTTGAGTTCGTCACCAACCTGAGTTGGTACCGGAGCATCCACACCCATGAGGTATGGCTGAATATCGATATCAAGTCGTTTCGCCAGAAACGCTAGGATTCTGTAACCACCCACGTCACGGTCGCCCCAGTGATAAACCGGTACCTCAGTTCGGATTTTGTCGATGATGATCTCGATTGCGTGCAGCCAGTGACGAGGCGGAAAACCTGCCGTGTAAATGACAACACCCGCATCATCGATCTCCCGTACATACCGCTCAAAGCTGGCACGGTTCTCGATGAACAGCAAATACGGTGGTCGTTGGAGCCACTCAATATCTTTAACTTCATCCGGGGAGACACCAATCCCGTAATGGAGCGCAGACAAATCAACAACACCTCGGCAGACTAGCTGGGCGCTCGCTTTTAACCGCATCGGCATTGGATATTTGCTGATCCCAAAATACTCCAGCAACTTCGACCCATCGTCCATCAGGTTTACCACATCGTCGTCCAGTTGCCCGAGCATCAAACGACGAATCAGATTCGCAAAACTCTTTCCCTCCAGCTTCTTGGAGTCATAAAAGAGCATTGTGCTGAGAGTTCTAATATCAGGGGCTGGCGAGGCGTCTTCCGACTGAACGATCCACTCTACAACCTTCATGGCATCGAAAAGCCGCTCGGATTGCTGTCGCTTAACGCCATTGAATGCCTTGTTGGCTGACCATGCCTCTGCCACATCGCGCTTCGTTGTCTCCCACCAGGGGACATGAAACTCAGCGGCCTCAAGCTGTTCGAAGGCGAGCTGTATGTCATCCGCCAGCGGGCTGAGACCCTGAGATGCCATGAGCCTGCGACCATCGGTAATGTGAACCGCCTCAATATGTTTGAATGCTCCTAAGGCCACTCTACGCTGATACTGAATGTCGAGATGCTTCAGCGCTTCTAAACTTTGGTGAAGGGCTGTTTTCTCACTGTTGTTCAGTGCGAAGTACCAGCGATAGGCGTGATCTGTAATGCCTATCCGTGCCTGAAGCTTTACACCACCTGGCTTATCAATTTGCTTAATCAGTTGCGCATGCATATTCCGGCCCATCATGAACGCCCATTCCGGACGAACGTGAACACCTATTCTGGTTCAACGTGAACAGTCATTCTGGTCGAAGATGAACACTTTTCAAGAATTTCCGGAATCGGTGTTCACCATGCCGGAATTGGCGTTCACGTTCCCGGAATCGGTGTTCACGTTCCACCAGAATCCTTCTTAACGCATTGTTTATTCAACCGCTTGCTACTCTGGTTCTTTTTTTGGGAATCAGGGTCATGGCAGCAAAGAGAAATCCAATGCGCAAAATCAGAGAAGTGCTTCGTCTGAGGCTGGAAGCCGGGCTTTCGATCCGGCAGATCAGCGCCAGTACCAAAACCAGTGTCGGGGCTATCCAGAAGCTCCTGACCCGAGCCCAGGCTTTAGAAATCACCTGGCCCTTACCCGAGAATCTGGACGATGGCCGCCTGGCGGCCATGCTCTATCCCGGTGCTGACCCCACCAGCTCCAGCCGTTACCAGGTACCGGACTGGTTGACCGTCCATCAGAACCTCAAACAGAAGGGCGTTACCAAGCAGTTGCTGTGGGAGGAATACACCGCCCAATACCCCAACCGGTGTTACAGCTATTCTCAATACTGTGACCGCTTCCGGCACTGGCAAAAGCAGCAAAGGCGCTCCATGCGCCAGATCCACAAGGCCGGTGAAAAGTGCTTTATTGACTACTGTGGCCCCACCGTTCCGATCATTAACCCGCAAACCGGCGAAATCCGCACGGCCCAGGTGTTTGTCGCCGTGCTGGGGGCGTCCAATTACACCTACGCGGAGGCGACCTGGAGCCAGGTATTGCAGGACTGGCTGATGAGCCACGTGCGCACCTTTGAATTTTTTGGCGGCGTTCCGGAGATGATCATTCCCGATAATCTCCGGAGCGGTGTCAACAAGGCCTGTCGGTACGATCCGGACCTGAACCCCAGCTACCAGCAACTGGCCGCGCACTATCAGGTCGCGGTACTGCCTGCGCGGCCCTACAAGCCCAAGGATAAAGCCAAGGCGGAGGTGGGCGTACAGATCGTTGAACGCTGGATCCTGGCGCGATTGCGCCACCACACTTTCTTCACTCTGGCCGACCTGAACCAGTGTATCCGGGCCTTGTTGGACGACCTGAACAGCCGCCCCTTCCGAGCGCTGCCGGGCAACCGGCAGGAAGCCTTCAAGACACTCGATCAGCCCGCCCTGAAAGCGTTACCCAAACACCCCTATGAGTACGTCGAGATCCGGCGTTGCCGGGTCAACATCGACTACCACATTGAGTTCCAGCGCCATTATTACTCGGTGCCGCACCAGTATGTCGGCGAGCAGGTAGACCTCCATGCCGGTGAGCGACTGGTGCAGATCTACTTCCGGCAGCAACTGATCACCAGTCACCCACGCAGCCATCAGTACGGCATCACCACCGAGCCAGGGCACATGCCCACCCGCCATCAAAAACAACAGCAGTGGACGCCCGGACGCCTCAAGAGCTGGGCCCGGGATATCGGACCGGACACCCTGGTCTGGGTCAGTGGCCGGATGGATGAGCGGGAACATCCGGAGCAGGCCTATCGGGTCTGTCTCGGGTTACTCAACCTGAGCAAGGCGTACCCCGCCGAGCGCCTGAATGCCAGTTGCCGCATTGCCAACCGCGAAGGCCTGGACCGGCTGAAACACATCAAGGCCATCCTCCGGAGCAACCGGGACAAGCTGCCGGAACAGCTGCCCTTACACACCGAACTGCCCCAGCATCACGAGAACATCCGTGGCCCAAAGAGCTTCCACTAGGACCCCCGTATGAACACCTTACAAACCCTGACACGACTGAGAGACCTGAAGCTCGGCGGCATGGCTGCCGCCCTGGAGCATCAACAAAATCAGCCGGGGACTTATGACGAGCTATCGTTCACCGAACGCCTGGAACTGTTACTTGATCGGGAGTTCCAAAGCCGGGACCACCGGAAGCAGGATCGTCTGGTGCGCCAGGCTCGCTTCAAGCTCCGGGCGTCCGTTCAGGACATCGACTACCAGCACCCGCGCAACCTCAAAAAGGCCCAGGTAGCTCAACTGGCCCAGGCCGACTGGCTCGAACGGGGCCAGAACCTGTTGATCACCGGCCCTTGCGGCAGCGGCAAGACCTACCTCGGTTGCGCCGTGGGGCACCAGGCCTGCCTGAACGGCCTCAGCACCCGGTATTACCGGATCTCCCGATTACTGCTGGAACTGACCCAGGCCAAAGCCGATGGCACCTACCAGAAAGCTCTCAGCCAGTTGGCCAAAGTAAAGCTGCTGATCCTGGACGACTGGGGGCTGGAAGCTCTGAAACCGGCACAGCGAAACGACCTGATGGAAATCATGGATGACCGTCACGGCACTCACTCAACCATGATCATCAGCCAGTTGCCTACCGATCAATGGTACGCCGCTATCGGTGACAACACCCTGGCTGACGCCATCCTGGACAGACTCATGCACAACGCCCACCGCTGGGCTCTGAAAGGAGAATCAATGAGAAAAAGACTTCAGGAAATTGACTGAACGTGAACACCCGGAGTACAAACTCCGGTGGGTGATGCGTTAAGAAAAAGGGTGTTCACGTTCAGCCAGAATGGGCGTTCACGTTCGCCGGAATATGCAGCGCAAGGAATGCCTCAATGTGATTGCTCATATCCCTGTGATTGTCTCCGATTTGGCTTTTAATTCAGCCGCCCGCTCAGTGACAAGCTCGGGGTGATAAACCGGGTTGCGTTGATCAATCAGCTTATGCCCTCCCTCGAAAATTTTCGTATGGTCGATAACCACATCACGGCCTTCTCGGCAGATGGTATATATCTGATCCATTTCCTTGCCGATCTTGAGGGTGACCTCAGGCGGCGCAGCCACTATTAGCTGCAGACCAATCTCTTTCAGAAAGGCAACGGCACCACTGGCGTTCCCGCCATCCATATTGTTGAACGCTTCATCCAGGAGAACCAGAGAGGCACCGCGAGGTGAGTTTTCACGGATCTTGTAAACATTCATGAAGCTCGCCGCCAAGGCGATATAGGCGGGAGTCTGCTTCTCGCCGCCTGAACCGATGCTTTGCATTTCGGTTACCCGGCGCTCTTCACCCGTTTTGGGATTACGCATTTTCATATCGTATTGGAAGAACGAGCGGTAATCCCTGATCTCATTAATCAGGTCATCCCCAGAAATCAGAGCCTCTTTCAGCAGTTCTAGGGCCGGATGCTCGGAATCTTTCTCGAACAAGGTGCCAACCAACTCGGCCTGCTCCCTATCCACGGTTGTTATGTATTCGTAAACAGTGGCCAGGCTCTCGGTCTCACGGAGCTTGAAGTGAAAGCTGTAGATGTTGTCGTGGAAAGGAATTCTCTTGAGAACACTGTTGAGCTGCTGAAAGGTGTACCGCATCTGATCAAAGCGGTTTTGAAGTTCCCCAACGATGATGCCTCGGAAATTCATTTCCATTTTCTCAGCAGCTTCCTGAGCGGCGTGTCGATGATCCAGTAGCTGAGCAGCAAGGATACGATCCACCCAATCGGCGCAATCGGTCTTAATGAGACGGTAAGCTTCAGGGTCATCGCCCTCAAGCTTGGCTGCCTCAAGAAGCTCGGCCCGATTGGCAATGTCTTCTGAAAAAGCATTGGTGAATTCGATCACCTTTTCACGCAGATTTCCGCGTGACGTCAGCTCTTTTTCCCGTGCAGTCTGTCTTCCCCTATCCGCCTCATTTCGAATCAGTGCGTAGCGACCCTCAGTACTCTCATGTTTCTGTTCATAGGCTTCCCAGCGTTCCAGCGCCTTATTCGTGTCGTGCAATTCAGATGCCTCTGTCTTGCGGCGTTGCTCTTGGGCCCTCTCCAGTAAAGGACGAATCTGCTCCAAGTCAGCTTTCAGGGTCTTGATGGCCTCCTCTGCCTGTAGTTTGTCGTTTCTTGCCTGTGTGATTTTTTCATTGCAGTCATAATAGTCCTGGTCAGCCCTCTCTTTGGCGGCCTTAAGACGCTCATCTTCAGAGGTAAGAGGTTGCAGCTGCTCCCTTGCACGAGAGAGAGTTTGCTCACAGGCTGCTAGGCTTTGACTTTGCTCTTGCAGCGCGAGGGCGCCATCGGTGACCCCCGCACAAAAGCCCGCCCACTGACGGTTAAGCTTGCTCAGCGTTGTCGCCGGGCCATTAAACCTGGCTACTCGCCGGGCCAGGCTATCAAGCTCTTTTTCCAGCCGCTCCAGCTGCTGAGCTTTGGCATGTTTACCAATCAGCAGACCGTCAATTTGAGAGGTGCCGCCAATCGTTGCGCCGCCAGCCGTTAAACCGGAGGCCATCAGTGCTTTACGTTCGCGCCTGAGTTCGTCGCGGGTCGCGGCCATCTTGGTTCGATCCAAGATGATGTTCATGAAGCCCCGAGCTACCGGGTCCTGGGTTTCGATCAGTGTTGAGACCATTCCTGTAGTAGGAGATTTGTTTTCGCGCAAGGCTAGATCTGGGTTGATAAGGCGTGCTCGCCTGATGCGCGGGCTTTGTTTCTGAGTGGCTTCGTAGATTTCAAGTGCGTGACCAAAATCTTCTGTTGCAACTACGAGAGCTTCACGATTCGGCCCGAGATAGGATTCAACAGCTTCTTGCCACTCTGAATTGGTGATCTCGCATACATCACAGACGGGCACCGCCTGAATACCCTTCTGCTTCAATAGTTCAATGGTTAGGCTGGTTGACGCATGAATGTCTGAAAGCCCCTTCTTCAACCTTTCAACTCGCGATTGAAGTGCTGCGCCATCATCCTTGATTTGTTTCAGTTCATGGCTGACATGTTTATCTGCCGTTTCGAGCCGTGTGGAAATTTCATCCAAGACCGGCCTAGCATCTAGAAGAGCCGCAGTGACCGTGGCGGTATTTTCGTGATCTGATGGACTGAGACTGGCAATGTCAGCGCGGGCGAGAAGATCGGAACATTCGGTCCACCGCTCCACCAGTTGTTCAAAACTGACAATGTCTAGAGTGTCAGCAAAGCGTTGGCGGCTGATATCACCCACCGCTTCTCTGAGGGAGGTGTTTAGCTCAGCGAAACGGGTAGTTGCATCCGTGACATTTTCCTGTGCCGCCTCGACGGTTTTACTCAGACTTGCGGCGTCTGAGTTTTGCCATGCGATCAGAGCGTCCTCGTGACGCTGTTTAAGCTCAGGCAGTCGAGGGGTTTGTTGCTTAATCGTCCGTTCTGCTTCATCAAGCTTGTCTAGCTGCTGATCCAGACGGTCCTCTAGACCGCTGTTTCGTTCATCAAGCCGGGCTACTTCAGCCTCTTGTGTGACCCATAACTCAAAGTGAGCATCAGTCCGGTGCTTCGTCACCTTATCTGTTTCAGTGATCAAAGCTTCACGAGCCAGTTTGTGACTCTCGGCGCGCGCGATTTCATCCTCAATGCGGCGGTGCTCAAGCAGATCCTCACGAAGCTGCTCTGTTTCTATGGGTTCGGGTGGCAAAATGAAATCGCGGATAAACGAATCAATCGGACTATCCATCTTCAACTGCAACGCACTGGACAATGTTTTGACCAGCATCTCGGGCTCAATTTTCCCGCTGCGCGTTTGATCAACCGACATCATCTCGGCGAACTTTTCGCGCATAATCCTTGCCCCGTCGATCATCTCGTAACTCATCGAACCCCGGCACTCTTTGGCGGTCGACTTCATACGATCAACAAATTCACGCCACGGTAAAAAAGTGTCCTCCGAGGATAAAAGGTCTACTTCCGAGACATGGCGCCCTTTGATGATGTGACCACGAGTTTCAATGCTGGCCGATTGCTGAGTAGCGTGGATAGAGACCCCAAACGAATAGGGCTGCTGGTGGTGGTCGTACCAATTCAGAAAAATGTAGGTATTGGCACTCTCCCGCTCGAAAGTGGTGACATCGTTTTCCTTGAATTCGCCCAGGGCGTAGCTTCTGGCTGAGCGTCCCGATGCTTTTCCATCAGAGGCTGCGTTGTAGCTAATACGCCTTTGATCTCCCCCCATCAGAACAAACTGGATAGCATCAAATATCGTTGTTTTCCCGGCCCCATTCTCACCCGACAAGAGAGATGCGGCTACACCCACATCCAGGGTTTCCAGATCCAAGAGATACCACTGTGCAAAAACAAAATTTTGAAGGAAATGCGCTGGCATTGGGTTATTCGGCGTTGTCATCAGACGCCTCCGCAGGGTCAGTGGTCAGGTGTGACTCATCTCCGGGTTCTGAGTCTGTACCGGAGCTGTTCATGAAGCTTTCAAGCGATCCAAGAAAGGCCGGGCCTACCACTCGCGTTATATTGGGCAACACCGTCACATCAGGAAGCTTGGTGTCCGGATCTCTGGGCCCAAGTTCAATGATGCCCCTCTTTCGAAGGGTATCTAGGGCCTCGGTGGTAGCGGTCAGTATCGGTCTTTCACCTTTAACTTGCTCATACTGATTAAGCAGCTCCACGGTTGGCGGCGTGACGCGGCCAAGTTCCGTGCGCCCCATCGAGGCCTCAGTGTCATACATTTTGCGCAGTATCAGCAGAAAAACGGTGGCCGTGACATCCAGCTGGCTTCCAGTGCCTCTGGGCAGCACCCCCACATACCCAAAATTGCGGTCGTAATACCAGTCCATGTCCAGTGCATCGAATAGCTTATGGAAGTATGTGCCATTGTCCTCGCAGACTTTGAAGTGCTCTTTCTGCCCTCGCTTACCTTTCCAAGCCCACTGCTTCTGGAGCAGGTAGGCAGCTGTTTTTCGAAGAGTGTCGGCGTAGTCGTCGGAGTTTCGCGACGCAATTTCTTTTAGCTCTCTCAGCACAATGTCATTAATCATTTCGTGATGTCTCCGAGAAGGCCTGTCTGGCGATAATCAATCGACGACCGGCCATGTATTCAAGCTGTGTCCATTCCTGCTCATCGAAGGTAACGCTGTACTCAGCTAACAGGGGATAAAGAGCGTGGGTTTTGGAAACACCTTGCGCCAACAAGCGCAGGTGCAACGCTGCCATCATGTCGTCCGCAGTCTTGATGGTCAGGTCATCAGTGGTCATCTGAGCTCGGTCGCCCATATTTGTCTCAATAAAGCTCACCACACGGTCAGGGTCATATCTCTGGAAGTGAATGTGCTCTTGTTTGAGCTGGTTATAGGCTCGCTTTTCCCACAGGGGCTTGGATTGCCTGCGAACCGTTGCGACCGCCGGTACCGATTTCGCCTTAGGTTTGGCCAAACGGCTTTCGGAGAGCAGTTTTTCACTGATCAGTGGACTGGGCAGGGCTTTAATCGATTCATCCCGCCCAATAAGGCCGAGTATATCCTCGATTTGTTGGCCTATATTGCTGGGGGTGTGCACGGTGTATTTTATTCTCTCGTGCATTCGACGGGTAATGCGCCGCGCATAGTCCTGTGTTTTTTTGAACAATGGCTCAATACCGTCAAACGCATTGCTAAGTCGATCCAGATCAGCCTCGACCGTCTCAGTCGAGGGATGCGCTATATCGTCCCGCTGATATGCCTTAGCACACACCTCCAGCCGCTCTGGATTGAACCGTATATCACTTACCAACTTGCGAATTCTGCTGGCATGAAGGTTGGGGTTGCCCTTCAACGCGAGTTTTTCAATGTTAGGCAGAAATAGCTCACCCAGGTACTCTTCAAAGTAGAAATTGAAGTTCCCACTGCCCGGCGCGTCTCCGCCACTAATCACATGGTGTATTTCGCGAATATTGCCCACGAGGGCTCTGAGGCGGTTGAGGAAGCCTTCCATGTCATCCGTTGCTTTCCGGATCAGAGATCCATTGGCCGGATCCTTAACTACTTCGGCAAGATTAGAGCGCACCGACAAGCAAACCACACCAAGGGATGGGTGTTCAGCGCCCATACTCCTGAGGAATTGCAGTAGTCGCCTACCTTCTTGAGCCATCCAGACCACATAGCGGTATCCGCTTTCGAGCTCTTCCCGGATCCATCCTGTATCGCGCAACCGGTAGTAAACATACTGTTCTGGAGTTTGCGGGGTGGTTACTGCCTCACCTGATTCGATTTCCAGGCGTAAGTGACTATTGGCGATGTAGTCGCGAAGAAAAACTCTCACCTGTTGTGGCGTCGGCTCATCCGCCAGCTGCGCCGGATCAAGGAACGCATCGAGCTCTACTAACAGGTCGAGCATTGATCGCCCATTATCTCCAGCGATTGCTTTGAACAGATTGGTGTTAAGTGTGGCGAAACTCACCGACGCACCCCTTAAAGATTGGCACCCGGACTCGCCGGGTAGTGTCTATTTTATACACCCCTATATTTAATATGGGTAGATGATATTTATACAGTATTGGCTTAAACTTGCGGACAGACGAACGCAATCAGTAGCTGAAGGGCCCTGCCATGCAGTATTTGCAGTACATAAAACCTGCGATCACCGCAGATACTAGCACTCTGTCCGCAACGAATCTGGCGGGTCGGCGAATTGAGGCCGGGGCGTTCTCGCACTCACAGTGGCTGCGCTTGTGCTTCATCGAACGTCAATTGTTGTGGGAGCGGCGGCTGACCACGACCATGCTGATGGAAACGTTTGGAATTTCCCGGCCTCAGGCTCAAAAAGACATCAAGCTTTATCAGCAGCTCGCTCCAAAAGCGACGAAACCCTACCAGCTGGGTATTCCCTACCATCAGCCAACGGAGGGCTTTGAGCCGGTACTGTTATCGGGAGAAGAACTGCAGTGGCAGTCAATTGAAGATTACGCCCCGCCCAACGCTGGGCACGCCACAGAAATGCCCATGCTAGAGCGCAGGCATAATTTGCCTGTTCTGGCTCGATTGTTGTCGGCTATTGAGCACCAGCGGTCCATCGATGCTGTGATCGCAACAATGAACTCCCCGAAGGGACGTGTCAGGCGATTAACTCCGACAGCTGTGGCCTTCGTTAACAACCGTTACCACGTTCGTGCCTTTTGCTGGGATCACATGGGTTATAGAGACTTCCTTATCGGCCGCTTCATGAGCAATCCGGAAGTGGTTAATGCATCAAGGAGCGATAAGGGATTGGGCGAAAATGCGCCCGCTTTCGAGCGGTGCAACGGAGTACCACCTAAAGAAGATACCGATTGGGAACAGATGGTTGAGCTTGAGTTGAAGCCGAACCCACACCTAGGCGGTGAGCAGCAGTCATTAATCTCGTCTGATTATGAGTTGGAAGAAGGGGGCACCTGGAAACGGATCACCCTTCGCAAACCCTTGATCGGGTACTTCCTCGTCGACAATCGCATTCCTTCGAGTGAGGTCGAATACGATATGGCTGTGCAAGAGAATCCCAGAGCTTGGCCTGTCTTTGCCTATACAATCCACTCAAATAGGCCTGCGCATGAGATTGGGTTCAAATCTGACTAAGCCGACAATCGCCGGCTTACTCCAGTCCCGAACAGTGCCCAGATGCCAGCGACATTTCTGTGCCCTAAGTCGCCTCTGGATGCACCCAGAGGGTGTGAGGAAGCTGCCGCCCGGTTCAGCAGAACAACAACTTAGGTGTTACAGAATGGGGTAAATGGCCTTGCTCAAGATCTCGAACGCGAAATCAATCTGGTCTTTATTCTGCTCTTCAGAGCGTATCCATCGAACCTCTATACCAGCATAGTTCGCCCAATCCAGGGCCTGTTTGAACCTTAGACGGCGATCTGTCTTTGCGCACAGTTCCATGTACTGATTCACCAGACGGTACTGGTGGCGCCCGGCTCGATATTTACCAAGCGTGAAAGCCTTCTCGCTATGCTCAAAGGCATCTGCAAACCGTTCTTCTCTGTAGAGGCAAACCGCTCTAAGCCATGGGCCAAGCCAGGCCAACTGTTCTTCCATGTTGGCCGCTAATAATTCTTGCTCAAACCGATCAACGTCCGACTCTGTTGTCCGCGCATCTTGCTTCAGTTCAAACCCTCGGTTGAGAAGGCGTTCAAACTGCGGACTCGGAAACCAGGCCGAACTGAACAACATTTGATCCATGCGGGTGACCACCGGGTACTGTCCAATGTCACCTGCGAGCTTCTCTATAACAACCGGCTTGAATGGGTTTTCGGGATCACCAATATAGAGCTTTTGAAGAGTCTCAAGCGCTTTCTTTTTTTTAAATAGGAAGAACCCTGAGTAGTGTGAGCATGCACCTTGCCAAACCGGATCAGGAAGCTGACTCAGGTCGTCTGTCTTATATTCCCGTCTGAGCTCATTTCTAAACTCTTTCATTTCATCGGCAATTGTCGTGAAGTAGAGCCGCACGCTTGCAGTCAGTTGCTTAAGAACGCCCGCTCCATAGACTGCCAGAATGTCCTTGCACACGGCCGTCGATATTCGGGCCAGTGTAAGTCGCAGCGTCATGGATGAGCTCAGACTCTCGGGGATCTTTCGAATACCTTCCTGCCTCGCCAGAGAAGACTGGAAGTTGGCCAGCAACGAAGGCAAGGAAGGAAACGCGTCGTCTCTTACCCAGTTTCCAGCATTCTCAAGATTTTGTTCTAACGTTGGATTATCTGCGGCTGGGCCTCTTCCGGGAGCGTGAAATTGTATTTGGGAACAGTCCGCTTCGGAATAAATCCAGCGAATGACCTTAGCCATCGGCCAAATCGTCTCACCTTCAGTGGAAATGTCGGGAAGAAACGAATCCAGATAGGGCTCCAGGTCTTCTCCAGTCAGCTTGTGCTGACGAAGCGAATGGAAAGTAGTAGCCTCCACCAGAGCTGATGTGGCGCGAGTGACCAGAAAATACAGCAGCGTATCGTTCTTTGGGCGATATGTGCCTTCCTCAATTATCGTCCGGTTGTACTCTCGGTAGAGATCAGCCAAAACACCCAGGACGATACTTCGAACCTGCTTGTCGTCCAGATACTGGGAAAAGCGTTCATCGAATGTTGCAAGAGCCTTCTCAAAATTCTTTGTGAGCTGGCCCTCTTCGTCTTTGAGTCTGCTCAGTAGCTTCTGAAAACTTTTAGCCTTGTCGCGGAACTCGGAGCCGCGATCGTACTTAGTGGGTAATAACCCAAAGGCTTTGAAGGCATAGGTGACCAGCTCACCTTGCGTTGGGAAACTGATGGATTCTGTCATAATCGTTTGGGAGGTAAGCCCCCAGCGGCGTGGGGGCTTTGAGCCTTTCCGCTTCCTTATCGTTTGCGATTTGGGTTCAGTTGTCCGCCACGGTTGCCATTAACGTGGGCGTTGGCGGGATTTGTTCCATTAGTACCGCGATTCGAATTCAGTTGATCCGAGTGATGATTCGCGTTTTGGTTTGTGCCTTTGCTACGTGACTTGGACATCTCTGTTTCTCCTATCAGTGAATGCGATGTTGCGGTTCAACTGTAGACTTAGACGCCCATGCTCGACTGCTGGAATTTTTGCGACGAGTTTTTATGTTGCGGGGCCGGGCTTGGCCCAGACGCCTGAAAGCGGTCATTCAGTCAGTCTCAGGCTCCAGGCCCCCAGTGAACAGTTACAATAGAAAATCGTGTCTACGGAAATCCGTGTTCAAGTTTGGCGATGACGCTTCTGAGAATTCGAATGCGTTCGAGGCTATTCATGAAATCGATCGGCCTCTCGTTCCCGAGAACCTCTATCGGTTGGTTTAGCCAGCATTCTGCCAGCTTTGCATCGCCGTCAAACGCCTCAATGGCGGCTTCCCTGGCAGCTGCTCGCTGTTCCTCCAAGGTATTGATTTGATCCTTCACGAGCGAATCTCCAATAGGTTCTCACTGCTTTCTGTAAGCATCAGTCCTGTCAGTAATAATAGCCCGGCGACCTTGGTTCTGGGCTATCCAAGATCGCATCCGATACAGCTACCAATGGGTCAATGCAATCCGCCTTGATCCGAGCCCAAGCAATCCAGTCTGCGAGCTCCTCACTTGCCTGACCTTTACTTACCGCTGATTGTGCTACTGCATCGATATATTGTCGTAACCGTTCTGCTTCCAGCCACTGCGTAGCACTGGCCTTCAGCTTCTCAAGTTGCTCCAGCTCCTGTTTCCGGAGCTCCATTTGACGGTCATGCCGATCTCTTGCCTTTTGCCAGGCCAGACGCCTGCGTTCCTGTTCTTCAGTTCGAATACGTTCCTCTTCAATCAGGTCCAAAGCACCGGCAACGACTTGGTGCAGCCTTTGCTCCAACGAGGTCTTAGGGGTATCACTCCAACTTCTTGAAGGATAGATGCCGATTGAAATCGTCAGCTTCCCGGTCGGGTGGTAGTCATAGTCAGGCGGACTTGGGTAATGATATCCAGCGCCCCAACGGTTTGGAGATCGTTGCCAACGCTCAATGGCTTTTTGCTCCGCTGCGGTTACCTCATGCTTGGTGCGGGCAACATGCTCACTAATGGCCATTGTCAAAGAAGTTTCGCCCAGTCCTATCAGGGTACGACGCTTCTCAGGATCCACCCACACCTTCATGCCCTGACGTTCAAGAGCTTTTATCAGTGTGTCACCTATCAATAGTGCCCGATCGATGGCGTCGCGAGTCACTTCGAAATGGAATATTTCTTCCTGCGCCGAGCGCAGGCCCTTGTAGTTGTCCCAACCCGTCTTCCGCCTTAGTCGCTTGGATGCGGTCCTAATCAAGGGGTGCGGTGACTCCAGCGCCTCTGGTACATCAATAAATCCTATCCGCTCTTGGGCAGTGGTGGCCTTTTTCCGCGATGCATCGGGGTTACTCGGGTCGTAGGTGCGCGACCGACTCAGAGGCAGGGAGTAGTTTTCAAACTCCGTGGCAGAAGGAAGCGGGAGCTTTTTCGGTGAATAGCCAGCATTGATTTTTGCCCAGTATCCTCTGGGCGGTAAAGGTATTTTGTGCTTGCGACACACTTTCCCCAATGCAACACCTGAGATCCCGTAGCGCGGTGCTACCCTGGATACAGGCTCGGCCCAAACTTCCTGGTAAAGTGATTCACGAGTAATTGCAGCGATACTTTCCATAGATAACCTCTACCGATCCAAAAGTGACAATTTTCCTTTTTATAGCTGGAAAAGTTAGGGAGAGCACCTGAAAGTCAGACTCCAAACACACCTGATCTAATGAAGAAATCGCCGTCCTAACCTGCAGGGTCTATAGGCCATCCCCTTCGTATCTGGAAAAGCAGCGGGAACTTTCCCATGTGAAAGCTTTGAACGTAGACTGTAGCCCGGATCAGCGGTTGCCTGGGCAGGAACATCACCTGCGATTACGCAGCCACAGTATTTGCAAACACTACGCTAACGCTCCCTTGGCACCCTGCCCATTCCGGAATGCGTGGTAAGGCAGCCGAAACGCTCTAGAACCTGAACTTAATACCGAGACCAGCATGCAGCAAAACCATCATCAAAACCTTGTCGGCTTCATCTGGAATATCGCGAATAAACTGCGAGGCCCTTATCGGCCGCCCCAGTACCGGCGGGTAATGTTGCCTATGATCGTGTTACGCCGGTTTGACCTGGTATTGGCGGAAAACCAGAAAAAGGTGCTGGCTGAAAAGGAACGCCTGGAAGCGCGAGGCATAACCGGGCCCGCACTGGAAAAAGCGCTCTCGCGCATTGCCACCAGTGGCCGCAAACAGGAGCTATTCAATACCAGCGGCTTCACCTTCGACAAGCTGCTGGCTGATCCGCCTAACATTGCGGGCAACATGATTGCCTACATCCAGGGTTTCTCGCTCCGTGCCCGGGACATCTTTGACAAGTTCGAATTTGAGGCTGAGATCGCCAAGCTGGACGAGGCCAACCGCCTTTACCTGATTCTCAAGGAATTCTGTAGCAACGAGATTGATCTCTCCCCCAAGACCATTAGCAACCTGCAGATGGGCTACCTGTTTGAAGAGCTGGTCAGAAAGTTCAATGAGCAGGCCAATGAAGAGGCCGGGGACCACTTTACTCCCCGCGAAGTTATTCGGCTGATGGTGCAGCTTCTGTTTACCGATGAGGAAGGCATCTTCGCGCCAGGTATCTACCGCAGTATCTACGACCCCACGGCTGGTACCGGCGGCATGCTCTCAGAAGCAGAAAAGTACATTTGCGGTGACGGTACCCATGAAGGGCTAAACCCGGATGCCCATATCGAACTGTTTGGTCAGGAGTACAACCCTGAATCCTACGCCATCTGTTGCTCGGACCTCCTGATCAAGGACGAGCCCATCAATAACCTTATCTATGGCGATACATTGGGCGTGAAAGATGCCAAGAACAAAAATAACGGCTTCGTGCCGCACGATGGCCACGGAGAGAAGAAGTTCCATTACATGCTCTCCAACCCACCTTTTGGGGTTGAGTGGAAGCCGGAAGAAGATTTCATCCGTGAAGAATATGAAGAGCAGGGCTTTTCCGGAAGGTTCGGTGCGGGCCTGCCTCGAATCAATGATGGTTCGCTGCTTTTCTTGCAGCACATGATTTCCAAGATGCACAACCCACCGAAAGTGGTGGGCGGTATTAAAGAAGGTGGTGACGGCTCGAAGATTGCCGTGGTTTTCAATGGCTCTCCTTTGTTTACGGGGGATGCCGGCAGCGGTGAGAGCAATATTCGTCGGTGGATTATCGAAAACGACCTGCTCGATGCCATTGTGGCTTTGCCAGACCAGATGTTTTACAACACCGGAATCTACACCTACATCTGGATTGTCAGTAACCGCAAGCCCGAACACCGCCGGGACAAAGTGCAACTAATCGATGGCACTCGTCACTATAAGAAGATGGACAAAAGTCTCGGCAAGAAACGTAACGAGCTGTCCGAGGAACACATCCGTGAGTTGGTCCGTCTCTATGCGGAGCATAAACATGATGCCACTTCTGTTGTACCGGTTCATCGTAAAGGCATCGCCCGTCCTACTGACAGTGAAGCTCGGGTTGCTTGCAAGGTTTTTGAAAACCGTGAGTTCGGGTACCTGAAAATCACTGTAGAGCGCCCATTGCGACTGAATTTCCAGGCCAGCCCTGAGCGTATTTGGCGTCTCGATTCGCAAACAGCTTTTGCCAATTTGGCTACCAGTAAAAAGCGCAAGAACCCCGCTGCTTATCAGGCAGAAATTGACGCGGGCAAGCTTACGCAGGCTACTATCAAAAGTTTGCTAGAAGAATTGGATGGCAGCGTCCTTTATCGCAACCGACAGGAATTCGACGCCGTATTGAATACGGCCTTAAAAAAGGCTTCTCTAAAATTGGGTGCTCCAGTTAAAAACGCGATTTTGGCAGCACTGTCCGAACGAGACCCGCAAGCCAATATTTGCTGTGACAAGAAGGGCAATCCAGAGCCTGATCCGGAACTGCGCGATACCGAAAATGTAGTGCTACCTTCCGATATCAGCCTGCCCTTGCCGCTGAAATACGACAACGAAACCGGCCACGACAAGCTCTTAGTCTTGGTAAAAGATCATTGTGAAGCATACCTCGCTGCTGAGGTGTTGCCTCATGTGCCTGATGCCTGGATTGACCATAGTAAAACCAAGGTGGGCTACGAAGTCCCTCTGAATCGTCATTTCTATGTGTATGAACCACCGCGCCCATTGACAGAAATTGCCGGCGAGATTAGCCAGTTGGAGAAAGAAATTGTCGATATGCTCTCGGAGGTTGTTTGATGAGTCGCTACTCCGAATACCAAGCATACGGTAGCAGTGGTTTTCCTGAGAACTGGCAGGCTAGGCGCCTACGTTTTGCCGTGAAGCTGAATCCCAGCAAACACGAAGTTCTGCTATCGGATTCGGAACTGGTTTCCTTCGTTCCTATGGATGCTATAGGCGAGTATGGCGGTATTCGACTAGATGAAAACAAAGAGCTGGGGGAGATCGGCAGCGGCTACACCTATTTCCGTAATAACGATGTAGTCGTTGCAAAAATCACTCCCTGCTTCGAGAACGGAAAGGGAGCAATTGCCAAGGGACTGACCAACGGGTGCGCCTTTGGAACGACAGAACTCCATGTTCTCAGAGTCGATATGGATCAACTCAATCGGGACTTTCTATTTTACTTGACGGTTTCTGGCTGGTTCAGAGATCTGGGTGAGTCAGAAATGTATGGCGCGGGAGGTCAGAAAAGGGTACCGGAGGATTTCATAAAAAACCTGATTGCCGGCATTCCACCAAAAAACGAACAGCAAGCAATAGTGGGTTTCCTTGAACACAAAACTGCGCAAATTGACGCACTGATTGCAAAAAAACAGTCGCTGTTGGACAAGCTAGCCGAGCAGCGTAGATCTTTAATTAACCAGGCTGTGACCAAAGGCCTCGACCGCACAGTTTCGATGAAAGAATCAGATGTTTCTTGGCTAGGTGAAGTTCCTCGGCACTGGGAGACGAAACGCCTTAGGTTCCTTATGACCATGAGCGGTGGGCTTACTCCAAGAACATCGGAATCCAGATATTGGGGAGGCGACATTCCATGGATAAGCCCAAAGGATATGAAAAATGAACGGCTATCAAACTCAATAGACACGCTCACGGAAGACGCTCTCAAGGAAACAACTCTTCGTCTTTACCCATCGGGCAAAGTGCTTATTGTTGTCCGAGGTATGATTCTAGCGCACACCTTCCCTGTCGCAGTGAATGAAGTACCCGTGACTGTTAACCAGGATATGAAAGTTCTAGAAACAACCATGAATCCGGAATATCTAGCGGTTCTCTTGCGAGGCATACAGAGCTTGGTGCTCAGCATCGTTGAAGAGTCGGCGCATGGTACGAAGGTGTTACGCACAGATCTTTTGAAGAACATGGTTTTGCCGGTGCCGCCGCGTGCGGAGCAAGACGAAATTGTTGGTGAAGTGGCAAGAATTTCTTCACGAATTGACAAAATGGTAAGCACGGTAACGGACGCTATCGCCAAGCTTCAGGAATACCGTGCCGCCCTGATCACCAATGCAGTCACTGGCAGAATCAACGTTCAAGAGTTCTGCATACCCGCTACCACCGAGCGAAGGGATGTCGCCCATGGGTAAGCCTTATTCCAAACATTGCGAGGATTTGTTCGCTATGGGTTTTCAATCTGGTATTGGGCTGCGCAGCGACTATATTGCCGATCTACTTAATTTAGTTATGGCTAACGCCATTTGTCGATAACGCGAAGGGGCTGAATTATGACGGACAAACAACAGCTACCTCTGTTTGAACAAGACCCCTCGGCCGGCTTAGTTGACGAAAAACCTTCTAAAAAAAGCGAAACTGACAGTCCCTTCAGTAAATACATCGTTTACGTGGATGAAAGCGGTGATCATGGTATGGATGCCATTGATCCCCAATACCCACTTTTTGTGCTGGCTTTTTGTGTGTTCCACAAACGCCATTACAGCGAGCAGGTTGTCTCGGCCCTTGAAAAGTTCAAGTTCAATCACTTTGGACATGACCAGGTTGTCCTGCACGAAAATGAAATTCGGAAGGAAAAGGGACAGTTCAATATTTTTCGAAGCCGGGAGCAAAAGCACCAGTTTCTTCACGAACTGACTGAAATCATTGAGCACAGCAACTTCATTCTGATTAGCTGCGTCATCGATAAGCGCCGCTTGAAAAAGCAGGATTCCACCGGAGGAAACCCTTATCACATTGCGCTCGGATTTTGCCTCGAAAAGCTCTATGAGTTCCTTCAGGAAAAGCAACAACAGGAATTACTGACTCATGTGGTCGTCGAACGGCGCGGGCCCAAGGAAGATGATGAGCTGGAGCTGGAATTTCGGCGAATTTGTGACCGCAATAACACTCAGAGTATCGCCTTGCCCTTTGACGTTTTGTTTGCCGATAAGAAGGTGATGTCCTCTGGATTACAGCTCGCCGATCTGGTTGCACGCCCTATAGGAATTAGCATTTTGAGGCCCGAACAAACGAATAGAGCGTTCGATGTACTCAAGTACAAGTTTTACTGCGATGGGGGACGGGATTGTGTTGGAGAAGGGTATGAGGATCTGGGTTTGATGATTTATCCGCCTCCAGAAAGCGAAAAGCCCCGATGAAACTCACCGAGGCTACAACGCCGACCGGGCACCCCCAATCCACTTGCCATGAATTATAGGCAAGGGCCTCCACAGGATGCAACAGGAATTCAGGAAATGCACAAAGAAATCGACTTCGAGAACACCATAGAGCAGGCTCTGATCAACCAGAATGGCTACCAAAAAGGAGATGCCGCCGATTTCGATGCTGAAACCGCCTTGTTCCCGGCAGAGGTCGTGAGCTTTGTGCAGAAGACACAACCCAAGATCTGGGAGCGGTTGAACAACCTGGATGCGAGCAAAGCCGAGAGCATGCTCCTGGATGCTCTAAACAAGGAACTGGCCGCGAAAGGTGCGCTGACCGTGCTGCGCGAGGGTTTCAAATGCGTCGGCAAGTCGGTGAAGCTGGCTTTTTTTGCCCCCAATACCAGCATTGATACCGGCGCGGCTGACCGTTACGCCGCGAACAGGCTTACCGTGGTTCGTCAGGTACATACCAAGACAGGCGCAATTCCAGACATGGTGTTGGCTGTAAACGGTCTTCCCGTTGCCACGCTGGAACTGAAGAATGCCATGTCGGCGACCGGGTGGACCGTTGAAAATGCCAAGTCCCAGTACCGCTTTGAGCGGAACCCCAAAGACCCGCTGTTTGCCTTCAAGAATCGTTGCCTGGTGCACTTTGCGGTAGATACCGAGCAAGTGTTTATGACCACGCATCTGGAGGGTAAGAGTACCTTTTTCCTGCCCTTCAACCGGGGCGTCAATCACGGCGCTGGCAATCCACCCGTGGAAGGAGATGTTCGTACCGCCTACCTCTGGCGAGAGGTGCTGGAGCGGGACAGCCTGATGGATATCCTCGCCCGTTTTCTGCACCTTCAGGTAGAAGAGAAAACGGTCGTGACCGAAAAGGGAATCAAGCGCCACCGTAAGGAAACGCTGATTTTCCCGCGGTACCACCAACTGGATGCCGTAAGGTCTCTGACCCAGCACGCAAAAGCCAAGGGCTCGGGTCATAACTATCTAGTACAGCACTCTGCTGGTTCTGGTAAATCCAACTCAATCGCCTGGTTGGCTCATCGTTTGTCCAGTTTGCACGATGCCAATAATGAGAAAGTATTCCATTCCGTGGTGGTGATTACTGACCGCCGGGTACTCGACCAGCAATTGCAGAACACCATCTTTCAGTTCGAGCATAAGTTGGGCGTCGTCCAGAAGATCGACGAGAATACTCAGCAACTGGCCAAGGCGCTGGCTGACGGCGTGCCTATCATCATCTCGACTATCCAGAAGTTCCCTTTCATCAGTCAGGCCATTCGAACGCTGGAGCAGCAAGGCAAAGGCGTTGCAATTTCAACGGAAGGCAAACGCTTCGCAGTAATTGTGGATGAGGCCCACAGCTCGCAAAGCGGTGAAACCGCCATGGAGCTGCGTAAGATCCTGAACAAAGATGGCATCGAGTCAGCCATCGCCGAGCAATTGCTGGACATGGAGGACGAGAGCCTCAGCGAAGAGGCGAAAAAGGAACTTATCCGAGAGCAGCTCAAGCGTGCCAAACAGCCCAACCTGAGCTTCTTTGCGTTCACGGCTACGCCCAAGTTCAAGACAATGGCCGTGTTTAACGAACCAGGACCCGACGGTGAAGCTCCGTTCCACCACTACAGCATGCGGCAGGCCATCGAAGAAGGGTTTATCCATGACGTTCTGGCCCACTACACCTGCTACAAGCGTTATTACAAGCTGATCCAGAAGGTGGAGGACGACCCTGAAGTACCGCGCCGCAAGGCGGCACGGGCGTTGGCTCGCTTTGTTTCCTTCCACGACTATGAAATAGCTCAGAAGGTCGAGGTTATCGTTGAACACTTCCGCACCCATACCCGCCACAAGATCGGTGGCCGGGCAAAGGCCATGGTAGTGACCAGCTCTCGTGAACATGCGGTGCGCTACAAGCTGGGCTTCGACAAGTACATCAAATCTAAAGGCTATACGGATGTGAAGTCCCTCGTAGCTTTCTCGGGAGAGATCGCCCTCAAGGAATATGCTGACAAGACGTTTACCGAAGTCGGTATGAACGAGGGCATCAAGGAGTCTGAGCTTCCGGATAAATTCAACACCGAGGAATACCAGGTGTTGCTGGTCGCTGAAAAATACCAAACCGGCTTTGACCAGCCACTGCTTCACAGCATGTATGTGGATAAGAAGCTGTCAGGCATTCAGGCCGTGCAAACGCTGTCGCGGCTTAACCGAACGGCCAGGGGAAAGACAGATACCTTTGTCCTGGACTTCGTGAATGAGCCGGGTGAAATATACAAAGCGTTCAAACCCTATTATGAGGTGACCACCAAGGAAGAGGATACCGACCCGCAGCAGCTCAATAATTTGGCCCACACGCTGTCCACTTGGCAGATTTTCACGGAAGGCGAGGTTAGCGCCTGGTGCGAGATCTGGTTCCGCAACCGGCTGAACCCGACAGGGGGCGAGCACAAGAAGCTGAACAGTCTGATTGACCTGGCTGTCGAGCGATTCAAGAAGCTGGGCGAGGAAGACCAGGCCCTGTTCAAGGGACAGTTGGTCAGCTTTCGTAACCTGTACGGCTTCGTTGCCCAGATTATTCCTTACCAAGACTCGGATCACGAAAAGCTGTACACCTATTCCCGTTTCCTGCTCACCAAGCTGCCTTACACCGCCGATACGCGCACAGTGCAGGTAGATGACGAGGTAGAGCTGAAGTACTACCGGCTTCAGAAAATCAGTGAGGGAGCCATCGACCTGAAGGTGGGCGAACCGGAAGCCTTGTATGGCCCGACCGAGGTCGGTACCGGCCAGGCAGAGGAAGAGGTGCAGTTATCGACACTGGTCGACAAGCTCAATGAGCGATTTGGCACTGAGTTTACCCCGGCGGATCAGCTCTTTTTCGATCAGGTGAAAGAAACCGCCGTTGCCAATGAGCAGCTGCGGCAGGCCGTCATGGCCAACAGCCTGGAGAATTTCGAACCGGTGTTTAACAAGCAGCTTGAGAACTTGTTTGTAGAGCGAATGGACGGTAACGAAGACATCTTCATACGTCTTATGAACGATGAGTCTTTCCGCAATATCGCTTCTCAGTACCTGATGCGCGCTGTGTATAACCAAGTCAAAACCAGCGTTGAATCGCAGCAACAGATTAAGAAGGGATAGCGTCCGTTATGAAAGCTACAGAAGCCAAGTTACTAGATTTCCTGAAGAAATCGCCACAATTCGTCATTCCGATCTATCAACGAACGTATTCCTGGCCTGAGCAACAATGTCGTCAACTGTGGGACGACATTATGCGCGCTGGTAACAACGATGGTGTATCAGCACATTTCATTGGCTCGGTAGTCTACATCGAGAAGGGGCTATACCAGGTGTCCAGTCAATCGCCATTACTGGTCATTGATGGGCAGCAGCGGCTGACCACCACGATGCTGATTCTTGAGGCGCTAGCCCGACACCTTGGAGAAACAGAACCTCTGGAGGGATTCTCGGCTAAGAAGCTACGCAATTACTACCTGCTCAATCCGTTGGAAGACGGTGAACGTGCTTACAAACTACTTTTGACGCAAACCGACAAAGAGAGCTTGCTGGCGTTAGTCACGCAAAAACCGTTACCCAATGACGGTTCTCTTCGAATTCAGGAGAACTTTGAGTTCTTCAACAGTCAGATTGAGCGGCTTAACGGGGAGCTGGAAACCCTATGCCGGGGGCTTTCCAAGCTTATCATCGTTGATATTGCGCTAAGCCGAGACCAGGATAATCCCCAACTGATTTTTGAGAGCATGAACTCTACCGGCAAAGCCCTGAGCCAGGCTGACCTGATTCGGAACTATGTACTGATGGGACTGGAGCCGGAGCATCAGACCCGGCTCTATCATGACCATTGGCGTCCGATGGAAGTGGAGTTCGGACAAGAAGGCTATGGCGTTTACTTTGACAGTTTCATGCGTCACTACCTCACGGTTAAAACCGGAGAAATTCCCCGGTTAGACGAGGTGTATGAGGCTTTCAAGCAGCACTCACGTCGTCCCGAAGTAGCAAGTGCTGGTGTCGATTCGCTGGTTGCAGAAATACATGCTTTCGCCCGGTATTTTTGTGCGATGGCGTTGAGCAAAGAGACAGATAAACAACTCGGAATGGCATTTAAGGATCTTCGCGAACTGAAAGTCGATGTGGCGTATCCGTTCCTGCTGGAGCTGTATCATGATTACCAACAGGACAATCTGTCCCGAGAGGATTTTCATACCGCTATTCGGCTAATAGAGGCTTATGTCTTCCGTCGTGCCGTTTGTGCCATCCCTACAAACTCACTGAACAAGACCTTTGCAACCTTTCACAAATCACTGCAAAAGAACCGGTACCTGGAGAGCATAAAGGCTCATCTACTTGGCTTAAGGTCATACCGGCGTTTTCCGAATGACGAAGAGTTTAAAAGAGAACTTGCAGTACGCGACCTCTACAACTTCCGGAGCCGAAGCTATTGGTTACGCCGCTTGGAAAACTTTGAGCGCAAGGAACGGGTTCCGGTCGACGAATACACCATCGAACATATCATGCCGCAGAATGAAAGCCTGTCTGCGCAATGGAGAGATGAGCTTGGTCCCGAATGGAAACGTGTCCACGAGACCTGGCTGCATACGCTGGGTAATCTGACGCTTACGGGCTACAACTCGGAGTACAGTGACCGAGCCTTCACCGAGAAGCGAGATATGCAAGGAGGGTTCAAACAGAGCCCCCTCCGCCTAAATGATGGCTTGGGCGGTGTAGAAGCATGGAATGAGGACGCCATTCAGAATCGTGCTACCAAGCTGGCACGCGAGGCTGTAAAGGTTTGGTCAGCACCGGTATTACCAGACGAGATCCTCGATACGTACCGCAACGTACCTGCCAAACCGGAAGCTTATAGCCTTGAAGACCATCCTCAACTGGTAGACGGCAGCCCAATGCGCGCTCTCTTTGAGCAGCTCCGAAAGGAAGTTTTGGCGCTTGATCCAAGTGTCACTGAAGAAGTCCTCAAGCTGTATATCGCCTTCAAAGCCGAAACAAACTTTCTCGATGTGGTCCCACAAAAGGCCCGGTTGCGACTGTCTCTCAATATGCCATTTCATGAGCTGAGCGACCCGAAAGGATTGGCCCGTGATGTAACGAATCTCGGACGTTGGGGAAATGGCGATGTAGAAATAGGTTTCAGTGAGGAGTCTGAACTGCCCTATGTGATGGGGCTCATTCGACAGGCGTTTGAGAAGCAAATGGGTAACGATGCTGATTGAACATTCCGTATGTGGCCCGGCAACTGGGAATACCTATCTAATCTGGATAAGTTGCCGTCAAAATCGCCATTGCGAGACTTTTCCAGGTCAGGTGGAAACGGGATAAGGCAAATAAGATGGATTCGACATGGGAAGAGCTTTTCGCTGCACTGGAGGCGTTCGAGGACGAACAAGCAGAACAAAAACAACAGGGATTGAACGACTTCAATCTGCTCAGCTCGGTTCTGTCAGTAAATGATGAAGTCCGGCTTCATACCCGGTTTATCTATTCACTGCTGAATCCAAAGGGGAAGCATTATCAGGGAACGCGTTTTTTGGAACTCTTTCTGGATGCTATCGGACGAAAGGATTGGCTGGAGCCAACATCCGCCACTGTTCTGAAAGAACATTGCCCGGATGGTCAAGGAGATCAGATTGATCTTTGGATAACCGATGGCAACCGTCAGATCGTCATCGAGAACAAACTCAACGCGCAGGATCAGCACAGGCAAGTAGCGCGTTACCTGGAAGTGATTAACGCCACGGATCCGGCGAAAGCGGACGACACGCTGTTTATCTACCTGACGAAGAATCGACAAAACCCCTCAGCCTTCGGTCTGGGTGGGTTGACGGTTTGTCACCAGACGTTGCGTTTGCTCAACACTAACAGACAGCCAGTCGCTCAATATCAAAATCTCAGTTACCGGAGAAATACCCGGCAAAACAATATTCATACCTGGCTAGAGTCATGCGTTAACGCGATCGACCAGCAATCTAACATCGCTTGGGCGTTGCAGGATTATCAAGCAGTGGTAGAAAGGGCGACAAAGGAGTATGTGAGCAAGGTGAAAACGTTGAAAGAGGTACTCGATGACGGGATTGCTGAAGGAAAGCGACACCATGAGCAGGCGATCCAACTGGCCAGAGAATTACCGACCATACACGCCAGCTGGCTTGAGCAAGCATTAACAACGAATTTGGAAGAGTTATTCGAGCCGCTTGTCGCTAAAGGTGCCATGACCCGGATCGGCCCAGAAAACGTCGAGTTGCTGAGACCCTTCGTACATACCGCCTTTCAAAATGATGCTTCCAGCCTCCTGTACGAGCCTAGATTTAATTTTTTCCGACCGGGTAATGGAACACGCAACCGGGGCGCTTTCTATCGACTGGAGACCGGGCCATGGGCAAAGGATGCGATTCTTATGCTGTTTTACGGCTCCAAGATGCTGCATGTCGGCTGCCTGCTTAAAGAACGTGCTAATGGCTCTGTGGAGGACCGGATGCTAACTCTGGAACTTTCAGAGCCTGCTGCACTGGCAAGCAAGATATTTCCTCAGGTTATGACATACGCCGAAGCCCTTGAGTACCAAGGCATCATTCACCTTGCCGATTTTTCCAACAGCCCACAACGAGTAATTCTGGGCCAACTTTTAACAACCTTGGTTTGTGCTGATAGCACGACCGTATCAAAAGGAACCGAGATATGAGCTACGACGCCAACTTTGATCAGGCCCGACTCGACCAACTGGCGGAACAACACCTGACAGATAGTACAGCCGAAGGGAAAGTGTTTTTCATGAGCGACTCCGACGAAAACCGACTCGATCATGCTCGTTGGCAGTTTGAGGAAGCTGATCACAATGCATTGAAGAATTCCGGCTTCAAAATGCATCTGATGGAGTTGCTGGATACCTTGCTGGTGTATCGCGCCGAGCACGATAAACCAAACGCTGGCCAGGGCGTTGTAAAGATTCGCGGAAACGATCTGGCAATCGAGTGGCTGCCAAGGAGCAAGTTTGAAGAACTACGGGACGTGTGAGCCTGTAATGACGTGTCATTAGTGCCAGCTGCTGAGAGAACCTGCGCCAGTATTTCTCCAGGAAGAACGGATAGATAATCTGATTCCGAGCTCGCAAGCAGGAGTGGGAGTTCCCTCACACCACGAGCCTACAGTTCCATACCAAGTCTGGGCTTTATGGTAAGACTCCTCGCTCCAGCTGGCCGATTAGCGTGCGGACTTTCTCAATACCCTCTTTAGTTCCCATCAGTGAGTCTGGTGTGCAGCTTCCCAATCCATGGGCCGGCGAGGACAACCACCTGTCTGCAGCCCCGCGATCACCCTCGAACATCTCCACCGCCTCAGAATAGGCGAGGTTCCTGAGCTCATCGGTTGTCATTTGATCATTGGTCATTGGTGATTCTCCAGTTGCTACAACACCTGAGTGTTTCACATATTTGCTCGAAATCAATGGTATCTTATCAATGCCTCTGCTCATTGAATTCGCAGAAACACTTCCACTGTGTCAAAAGAGAGCACCTAGTACCCTTTTCGCCCACTGCTCCACTGACGCAGAGTCCAGTATCAACTTGTTGTGATCGGGAGTCCTCTGATGAGGTATACGTTTGTATCCTTCTGAGAATTCCCTATCCAGCTTTTTCGTTGGCCAACATAACGATTTTTTGACCAAAAGCTGGCATAACTCTTCAACCTTCGAGTTCCAATCGTAAACGTCATTTGGTTGCCTTATGAGCAACGTTGACAGTCTTTTCTCTTTATCTGTGGTGTCTATTTCCACAAGCGCGTAAATCTGGTGCTCATATTTCAGTACTCGATAAACTACACATCTTGGGTTGCCATCAGGTAGACGATATTTGGAATGACCTTGCAACACTGGCAATTTGCGGATCTGTCCAGAGAGTACTTCGCATCCGTTTGCTTCCAGGTGATCGACCATTAAAACAAACGCTTCAAATCTATGAAGATAAAGATGAGCGTCATCGCTCTGGTCATCAACACCATCAAATACACCTGAGGGAATCTCCCCTCTGATGGTAGGTTCGTCGGTGCTCACCTCGGTGTGAGCGTCACCTGTTAAATTTATCTCTTCTGTGCCTTTGCCCGCCCTGGTTCGTCTCCGACCGTCATAGGGTTTACGAGTAGTGTAGGCAGGCTCGGAAAACGACAATATCACGGGTGGAACTTGAAGTTGATATTCACCAGTATCCGATGACGCTAGCTCATCATCGTTTATTTGAAATGCCTCCGTCGGAACGCCGGAATCCGGCCGCCTGGTGGCATTTCCTGCGCTCTGCTCAGCAAGCTTCGGATCAAAAAACTCAATCTGTTTTGAACTCTGGGTATTCAGATTTTTAACGCTATCAATTTCGTACACAAACATGACTTCAGATTCAGGGAGATACTGTCCACGTAGCGATATCTTCACGTTTTTTAGCGGAGGAGGATCAAATCGAAATCGCCAAAGTCGATAACCATTCAGGTCCTCTCCTTCAGTCAACTGGTATTGAGCAATACTACTAAACGACCGTCGAACTTCATCATCTAAAAGAATCCATGCCAACACCCTGCGTTGTGCTGTGTTACCACGAGGATTCAAGGGGAGTGAACAAGTCGGTAAGATGTGAATTTCAGCAGTGTCTGGCTCGTCACCCGGCTGAATATCAAATTCTTCTTTCAACCCACTTGGCCTCATCGCGAGCCGAGTCATGTACGAATAGTGAAAAAAGAGAACTCTGGCCAGCTCAATTTGAGGTAAGAAGAACTCGATACCACCAGACTCAAACTTGAAGCACCACTGTTCATGATCTTCCTGCTCGCGGATATTTTTGATTGGACAGTCGCCTATCAGGCAATGTCCCCAGGTAGTCGCGTCATACACCTGGATTTCCTTTTCGTACCCGGCTCGTGCCACATCACCTGTCGCTGTAACGTTGAGAAGCCGCCGTCTTGGCATCAATCCCACTTGGGAGAGACTGAAGTGCTTTTTCCTCTGACCGGGGTCGAGCTTGATATTAATTCGCCAGTCTGCGGTGCCGAGGCGCCGGTGTATCGAACCGATTTCTTTAACTCGACTGTTGTCCTCGATGCCCTTGATTATTGGAGTTGTCGTCGCTTTCTTCGAGGTCATTCAAGTAATCTCGTGCTTCTTCGGTGAGTCGTGTTTCACTGAGCCCGGCAACGCGTAATAATCGCCAACGTGGTGGGTGCTCGAACCCCTGCTTTAGTTGCCACCATGCGTTTCTTAGCCGCCTCATCTGATAGTCGGGAACGCTCTCGGTGTAGCGCTCAAGCAGCTGCTTGGTTCGCGGCAACCGGTTGATTTTCTTTTCCAAGGTGGAGAGCTTACCCAGCTGTTTCAGCAAATACGTCTGTGACCGCCGAGGGCCGCGTTGGTCAGTCCACAAAAATGTCAAAATTTCCCGCAACTTACTCTGATATTGCAGATCCCGCCGCCGCCAATCAACCCTCGGTTTTCTTTTAATAACGTTTACTCGTGGCTGGGCTTGATTTACCTGTTTCAGCCAGAGTCGGTCGTACCGGTACAATCGTGCGTACAGCGCAGGGGCTGCCGAGCGAGCCTTTTTCGGTGGTTGCTCTGCCAGCATTTTCATCCAATCGTGCTGATCTTGCGTTAAACATTGGTTCGTGCCAACGGGAGGCCCCACTGTTGACTCTGGTGACAAGTGCGCTGGCAACACTTTTACACTGCCAATAACATCGACAATCGACCAGCCCTCAGGCAAAAGCGCGTGGTGAACAATAATGTGTTGGAGGTAGCTGAAGGATTTCCGATGCTTCCGGAACATCGCCCGCAGCCAGCAATAATCCGAGTTCCGATCTATCACCAAACCATATCGCCGCAAAAACTCGGCAGACCAAAGGGAGGTCACGGCCTCGGCAATCTCACTATGGTTGATGTGAGCTTGGCCGCGAGTAAAGCCATGCTGACTAGCCAGCCAATGATAGTGAATAGACCACTGCTGATAACTCGGTGACGTGGCCTGCTGTTGTCCTAATAGCTCCCTGACCTGAGCCAGAATCATCTGCGATTCGTTGCGAGCTGGCCGTTGGGGAAATAACGGGCAAGTATCAGGTGAAGCGTCATGGTAGCGGTGTTGATCCGCTAGGGGGCGAGCAATGGCCGTATTGATGAGTTCACCGTGCTTTTCACAGCAGTCCACTCCGGCTATCTGCCACTCCCGCTTCCAGAAATATTCTCCAAAGGTTCGTTTTTGCTTGTTCAGGCACCCGGAACAATACCGAACCTGACCCGGCACCTTCACAAGCGATGCGGTTACGCCCATCGACAGGTGCACTGCACCCCGAGATTGTCCAGCCATCCATGCCAGACATCGTTTGCGGCGTTCTTCCGGGATAAATGGGGCATACAAGGGGAATAGAGTATGCCGATAGGCAATCGTTTCGACGGTATATTCAGAGGGCAACCAGCTAGAAATCCTATGCAGCTGGTTAGGCAAATCCAGCGTCGCAATGACGTTGCGGTTACCATACACGTCATCCAGCAATTCCTTAGGGCTAATAATCCCTTCCCGAATTCCTGCCCTGGCCACTGTGCTGTATATCAGCTCTTCAGGGTAAGGAACTGGGAAATTCAGCATGGCATTTACGCCTGGTTACCGGAACCCAGCCACTGGGCGCTGTTAAACACCAGCCCCGATTGATGCGCAGCCTCCAGCATCTCGTCTTCGTTTGCCGCTTGAGAGTGCATAAAGCGCAAATCATCAGAATCGAGGGTATGCCAATCTTTCACTTTGACCGATTTAGTTTTTTGCTTTCCCGTCACCGGTTGCAATTGCTCGGAAGACTTGTACCAGTCAAGAATGATGGGCATGAGGTCTTTTAGCTGTAACTCGGCGTGCTCCTCAAATGCTCGTTGGATTAGTGGTTCCAAAAGGTCTGAGTCATAGCCCATGTCAGCCAGCATGTTGTGCAGCCGAATTGCCTGATCGTTTCCGTTGTACTGAACGGATTTCCGGATCTGCTCTTGGGTAGATTCCAGAAGGGTACTGAGCTCCAGAATCTTCTTATCCACATCCGGGATTATGAGGTCTGAGAATTGGGCAATTAGGCTTGGATCGCCGGAACGTAAAGCTTCCATCATCGGGTGAATCGGCTTCAGTTCGTCGTCATAAACTTTTTTCATTATATTGGGTGTGATTCGTTCTGTGCCTGTTACAACCGCTCGGATCTGGGACAGAACGAACAACTTGATAACGACATCCATGATGCCCTGAGACAGATCGAACCAAAGATCCCTTAAATCATCCGACATGGTGTCACTGGCTTTGGTGAGCCACTGGTACTTCCAAAGCTTTCTCGTGAACGCACCCCATTCAGTTCGGTCTATGTTTTCGTCGGCTGTAGGTTTACGCAGTGGTTCCCACAATATTGATCCAAACCCCGCTCCTCGCCGTGCAGATCGAAGATCTGTCTCAAAGATCGGCCGCGCCTTTGGTGTTCCAACCATCACCACCGGCACGGAGATTTCATTTACCAAAGTGACAAAGAAATTCAGCATCCTCTCAGCCCCACCGGCTTTACCAAGATTCAGGTGCTGTATTTCATCGATGACCAATACGCCAATCGCATAAGTGTTTGCCAACTGAGACATTAGCGCGATCATTGCCTCTACACCGTGTCGCTTTTCGCCGTATTGCCGGACATAATCTGTACCAAGAATGGAATCGATTTCCCGGAAAAAATTATGGCATAAGCTTTTAAGAGTTCCGTCATGAGGACAATCGATTTTCAGGAACACAATCTGAATGAAATTATGTTTCGGGTGATGAATCATCTGTGGATAGGTTGCCAGAATGCGGTTTAGCGAGCTGGTTTTGCCGGAACCGGAGCACCCGATGAACGCGAGGCTTTTCGCAGTCGACTCGACGTGATCAAAGCGAAATGCCTTCAAGTCTCCGCTCTTGATGCGCTCATATCCGTTCTGTAAATGGGCTGATAGATCACCAGTGGCAATATTGCGACCAACATACCCCTGGCGCAGCATGATCGAGATTTTTGATTCAAGCTCGATATGGCGTGCCAGCGGCTGGAAGAAACCGTCCAGTAGCTGAGAGATGATATGAACCCGCGTCTGACCGTCCAGGTATATTTCTGACGGCCGAAGCTCCATGGTCTCACTGAGCCCGGCTATGAGCTGTTTGCGCTCGGGAATTGGCGGTAACGCCTCAATCAGTGGATTGCCAAAATATGCCGGTATGCCGGTGTCCTGATAAACGGCACTCACCATTCCCGAAGGTAAAGTCATTCATCGTCTCCAAACAGCTCATCCAGAAAATCCGGGAAAGCTCCATCATCCGGTTTGCCATGCAGGTAGGTTACATCAGATTTCGGTTTGCTACTGTCAGGCTGACGGGCATTTGTTTGTGCGGCCCTTTCAACGTCCCGCTCTTTCCTGCGATTATCGCGTATACCCCTGACAGTTTCGGCTTTGGATTGCTTCTTGGTGACAGCAGGGCGGGAACTCTCAGCGTTTTTGATAGTGTTGCTGATTAGATTTTCCAGGTCTCGTTTACTGATTGTCTCTGCCACTTTTGCAGCGCTAGTTGCCTTTCGCTGCGCTTCCTGACTGGCCCATAACTCCCACATAGAGTTGCTACGAAACTGACGCGAGCGATCTGTCAGAGAACATACCCAGTATTCCGAACTCCCTTTTTTTGGAAACAGATAAATACGATCTGCCACTGCAGGATCGTAGGCTGCCTCAAGACCGGTAACTCTGCGGTCTCCGTTACGATGGAGCCACCCGGATGCCAACAGCTCCTTCGACGTGTAATAAGCACCAAAACAGCTGACCCCAAAATCGGAAAGATGAACTTTCTGGCGCGGCAACAGAGCAATCCGCAGCGCTTCTTCCGATACAGTCTTCAACCGACCAGTTCGATTCTCTATACCCCAATTCCAGATATTGAGCGGGGTTAACGCCATGTCGTTTGGCATATCCGAATCGCGATCGTATTTTGACAACACCGCATGTTGGTTCCGATGAAGAATTGAGGCTAGCATGATCTGTGTAAATTCATGGAGGGTCAGTCTCGCGTCCAGCCGGTAGTCTTTTCCGCCTTGCTTTCTGATTTTTGTAGCTGTAACTACGCCCGGTGCAAAGGGTTTAAACTCGGCTTGAAGGGTTCGGAAGTACCGCTCAACAATCCCTTTTGCATCTCCCCGGTATGGCGGAGTAATCTCGATTCGAACTCCAAAGGCTTTCTCAAGCGATTCAATCTGGTGCCCAAGTAGTTCCCCTCGGTCCGCGAGGATCGCGTCTGGCACGCCAACTGTCGGCCACTGCTCTGGTGCAATCTCCAATCCATAATTGGCACAAAGTTCGGTTTTATCCGACATGGAGGTTGTCAGCGCGCTCATGGCCGTGACGTAGGATGGATTTTCCAGGCCAATGTAGAAACCCGTCACCATGCGACTGAAAACATCAACCACCACGTACAAGGTGGGGCGACCTATAATTCTTTGTCGATCAATAGACAACAGATAAATATCGGCAATCGTTGCATCAATTTCATACCTGGAGCCTGGACCAAGCACTCCTGCTGTGGAGGTCCCGATCAATGGCCGGACATCTTTTTGGTAGGAAATTCTATTTGACCTGAGGCGAATGCGATCCGCTTTTTCATACTCCCGATGGTAAAAGTATCTCAACTGAGTCAGTGTTGGATAATCTTCGGGCCGTACCTTGGGATTGTAAGCTTCGAACATATCGATAAATCGCCGATGGGCGTATGCCAACGAGTTACCCTTGTCATTGACGTAATGATGGTCAATTACCAAGCGGAACATTTTTTGGATTGTGGAGTCGGCGGTTATCCCCGTACCAGGTGAGATTTTCCTTGGCCGCCCAAGTTTCTTCTTAGATGTCTTTTTCTGTCCCTTACCCCCGGATTTTCGATAATCAGGTAGAAGTGCATTAGGCATCGCACCGCGCTGCCAGTATTGTCTGAGGTTTTTATATAGCGTTTTCCTCGGCTTACCGGTTTCGTCACTACGAGATTGGACTAACTGGCCTCTACCACTTCGGTAATAAACGTCGTCAGTAGCAAGTAGTGGAGCAATTAAATCATACCGTTGATCCCGAATTATCTGAGCTTTACTACCACGCTCTACGGACAACGAGGCCAATTCCTGGTGTGGATCTGTTGTCCGAAAGAGCTCCTCATCAAAAATTCGTTTTTCAATCGTGGAAGTTCTAACCAATTCTGGCCAAGCTTTTTCTGAGTCAATATTTATCCAGATAGCATGCTGGCCCGACAGCGCCAATATACGAAAACGATCCTGCGCCAATTTGAATATGTCATTGATTCGCAGCATAACTCGCCCTCAGCAACGCAATATCCTCAATCACCTGTAGATCTTGTGCTACCAGCTCGGTCCAAGGAGTGGAAATATCAAACGTTAATACTCTCAAGGCCGCTAGCGTTCTTAACCTGGCTAGCGATGTGCCTGGCTCCAGCGAATAGGACTGGTCAATCAGCATGCCTAACTCCGGGAGCCCGGTATTCGGGTTTTCTTCCAGCACATCGACATAGATCGGTAAGCTCTGAAGCAAGACCTCCGTGGTCTCGTTTTGCACTCGTGCTGAGTAAAGGAACTCAAGGTTTTTCATGATAGTCCGAGGCATCTGCTTATCGGTCATGAGATACCAAGGAATGCCTTTGAGTCTCCAATAGCGTCGCTCAATTTCGAGCTTCTCAACTGTTCGAGGATCCATTAGGTCAGTGGAGGTTTTTACCTGGATGGCGAATTTCTTTGGCCCGGTTGGGGCAGATAAATCAACTACAAAATCAGTGGACATTATCTGATGGCATCCGCCAGCTTCGGGATGCCGGATGCTGGCTTGCTCAGCCATTGAGAGGGTGTCTTCGATTCGAAGAGGAAATTGCTCACGAATGTCGGTAACAGTAGGGTTCCATTCGAGCAACAAGAAGGCGGCCAGTTCAAGATCTGAGAAGAAGTGATGAGTCCGCCCTGTAAGGTGGCCAATAACTCGATGCGAACGCCCCTTCGAGGACAGATCTCGTACCGTCAGCCACGGAAGGTAATCTTCACCGCTACCTTTGCCGCGCCCTTCTTTGATCCACTTTTCAGTTTTCTTGTCGAGCTTGTAGCTGGCCATTCCCTATTAATCCCGAGGAAATAGCCTGACTCTGACACATCGGCCGCCAGTTACCAACTTTATTCTAAAGTTACCAACTCTTTTACCTTGTTACCAACTTTATTATCAACCCACAAGCAGGCTCCGAGTTTGTACCACGCTACTCGACCGTCACACTCTTCGCCAGGTTCCGCGGCTGATCCACATCGGTGCCCTTGAGCACCGCAACATGGTACGAGAGGAGCTGCAGCGGCACGGTATAGACAATCGGTGAGGTGATCGGGTGTACCGACGGCAGCGGCATTACGTGGATACCTTCCTGGGGCCGCACATCCGCTGCCTGGTCAGCAAATACAAACAGCTCGCCACCGCGGGCGCGAACTTCTTCCAGGTTGGATTTCAGCTTTTCCAGCAACTCGTTGTTGGGGGCCACGGTGACCACCGGCATCTCCCCGTCTACCAGAGCAAGGGGGCCATGCTTGAGCTCGCCGGCCGGATAGGCTTCGGCATGGATGTAGGAAATTTCCTTGAGCTTCAGTGCACCTTCCAGAGCCACCGGGAACATGGCGCCACGACCCAGGAACAGACTGTGGTTCTTGTCCATGAACGACTTCGACATTTCGGCGATATCGCCATCCAGTGCCAGTACCTGATCCACCTGGCTGGGTAGTAGGCGAATCGCCTCAACAATTTCTGCTTCGCGCGACTCTTCCAGGCCGTTGTGGCGAGCCAGCGCCAGGGTGAAGATCAACAGCGCGGTCAACTGGGTGGTAAACGCCTTGGTGGACGCAACCCCGATTTCCGGGCCGGCCTGGGTCATGATCACCAGGTCAGATTCCCGCACCAGGGAGCTGCCGGGCACGTTGCAGATGGCCATGGCGGCGCGGAAACCGGCCTTTTTCGCCTGGCGCAGGGCAGCCAGAGTGTCGGCGGTTTCGCCGGACTGGGAGATACACAGGAACAGGGTGTCCGGCTGAATCACGTGCTTGCGGTAGCGAAACTCGGAGGCCACTTCCACGGAACAGGGCACGCCCGCCAGGTCCTCTATCCAGTAGCGTGCCACCATGCCGGCATGGTAACTGGTGCCACAGGCGATGATCTGAACATGGCGAACGTCTTCCAGCAGGTTGCCAGCCTGGGTACCCAGTGCCTGTTCCAGCACACGGGTGTTGGTAACCCGGCCTTCCGTTGTGGCGCGTATGACCCTCGGCTGCTCATGGATTTCCTTGAGCATGAAGTGGCGATACTCGCCTTTTTCGGCAGCGTCTTGGCTGTGTTCAAAACGGTTAACCGCGCGTTCCACCAGCTGCTTGTTACGATCATGAATCTCAATGTGATCACGACGGATATCGGCGATATCCCCTTCTTCGAGGAACATGAAACGGTCGGTGACAGGCAGTAACGCGAGCTGGTCGGAAGCGATGAAATTCTCGCCTATGCCGACACCCACCACCAACGGACTGCCTTCACGGCACACCACCATATGGTCTGGCTCGTCGGCATGAATCACTGCCAGCGCAAAGGCACCGCGCAAACGTTCAATGGCGGTGCTCACGGCCTCGTAAAGGCTGTTGCTGAGGCGGAACTGCTTTTCGATAAGGTGCGCAACGACTTCGGTGTCCGTCTGGGAGGTGAACTCAAACCCCTCGGCTTTCAGTTCTTCCCGTAGCTCCTGGTAGTTCTCGATAATGCCGTTGTGGACAATGGCCAGGCGGTCACCGGACATATGCGGGTGGGCATTGATCTGGGACGGTTCACCGTGGGTCGCCCAGCGGGTATGGGCAATGCCGGCGGCTCCCTCAAGCCCGTTTCCAGTGATGGCATCGGCCAGGGCCGCAACCTTACCCACTTCGCGGGCCCGGTTGATGGCTTGTTTGCCGTCAATTACGGCCATGCCGGCGGAGTCGTAGCCCCGATATTCCAGACGGCGCAGGCCTTCGAGAAGAATTCCCTGAACATCCCTTTCTGATACCGCACCTACAATGCCACACATGTCGCTCTCACCTGTCCGTTGTAAATCGTTTAAATCACTTTTTCGTCGGCCGTTCCCAGCCGGAGATATTGCGCTGGCGAGCTCGTGCGACCGCCAGCTCACTCTCCGCTACATCACGGGTGATGGTAGAGCCCGCGCCGATGGTAGACCCAGAGGCAACGCTGACCGGTGCCACCAGTGAAGTGTTGGACCCGACAAACACGTCATCACCAATAACGGTTCTGGACTTGTTCACCCCATCATAATTACAGGTGATGGTTCCTGCACCCACATTTACGTTACGGCCAAGTGAGGTATCGCCAACGTAACTGAGGTGGTTGATCTTGCTACCCTCGCCGACATCGGCTTTCTTGGTTTCGACAAAGTTGCCCACCTTGGTCCTGGCCGCCAGCCGGGTACCCGGCCGGAGACGTGCAAACGGCCCGATACTGGCGCCTGCACCCACATCCGCACCCTCGATCACTGAGTGCGCTTCAATTTTCGCACCAGCCGCAATCTGGCTGTCCCGTATCACACAACCGGGCCCGACGCTGACGCCGTCTGCCAGGGACACCTTGCCTTCAAACACCACGTTAACATCGATCAGGACATCCTGGCCCACCGACAATTCACCACGCACGTCAATACGGGCAGGGTCGGCCAGGGTGGCGCCCTCAGTCATCAAACGGTCCGCTTCCTGACGCTGCACCCAGCGCTCAAGTTCGGCAAGTTGAAGACGGTTGTTAACGCCCTGGACTTCGTATTCGCTGGCAGGCTGGGCAACGGCGATTTCCACACCGCGATCAGCCGCCATGGCAATGATGTCGGTCAGGTAGTACTCACCCTGAGCATTACGATTGGAGAGCTGCGGCAACCAGTCCTTCAAGTGGCGTGACGAGACCGCCAGGATGCCGGTATTTACCTCCCGGATTTGTTTCTGGGCGTCAGTGGCATCCTTCTGTTCCACGATCGCACGCACCTTGCCACTGTCATCCCGCAGGATACGCCCGTAACCATCCGGCGTTTCCAGGTTCACGGTCAACAACGCGAGTGAACGATCACTTACTTGAGAGACCAGGTTCTGGAGCGTTTCAACGTTGGTTAGCGGTACGTCGCCATAGAGAATCAACACCCGAGCCTCATCCGGCAGAGCCGGCAAGGCCTGAGCAACCGCGTGGCCAGTGCCCAGTTGCTGTTCCTGCAGTGCCCAGATGAGATCTTCGGCGGGGGTAATCTGCCGAACCTGCTCCGCACCATGTCCAATGACGCCATGGATACCGGAGGCGCCCAATTGGCGGGCGGTATCAATAACGTGATGGAGCATGGGCTTGCCAGCCACCCGGTGGAGAACTTTCGGCAGCGACGATTTCATTCTTGAACCCTGGCCGGCGGCCAGAATCACAACGTGAAGGGGAGTCATACGATTACCACGCTCCGGATCGGTAGCCAGTTTCAATGCCTGAATACAAAAAAACCGCACCCTTGGTTGCCTGACAACGTTTCGCTGTTCTCAGGCGACTCAGGATGCGGTTTCGGTGATCGGCAGTCCCGAACAGAAATGCTTAACGCATCTTGTTGCGCAGCTGCTGGATGGTGCGAAGCTGGGCAACAGCTTCGGCCAACTCGGCAGCGGCACGGGAATACTCGAACTCACCCGTTTGGTTGGCGAGTGCCTTCTCAGCCTCACGCTGAGCTTCGATCGCCGCTGCTTCGTCCACATCCTTGGCACGGACAGCTGTGTCCGCGAGCAGCGTTACCAGATTCGGCTGAACTTCCAGATAACCACCAGACACGTAGAGGATCTCCTCCTCTCCGCCCTGCTTGATTATACGGATAGGACCCGGCTTAAGCTGGGTCAGCAGCGGCGTATGACCCGGGGCAATACCCAGGTCACCTTCAGAGCCCGCTGCGATCAGCATTTCAACCAATCCGGAATAGATCTTTGTTTCGGCACTTACCACGTCACAATGCACGGTCATACCCATGTTGTTGCCTCTCTGATCGATCCGGAAACAAGCGCTTTAGGCTCAGATTACTTCTTCGCCTTGCTCTTCATTTCCTTCGCTTTCTCGACCGCTTCCTCAATGGTACCAACCATGTAGAACGCCTGCTCAGGCATATCATCATAGTCACCGTTGAGAATGCCCTTAAAGCTGCTGATGGTTTCCTTCAGGGAAACGTACTTACCGGGGGAACCGGTGAAGACTTCAGCAACATGGAACGGCTGGGACAGAAAACGCTCGATCTTACGGGCACGGGCAACGGTCAGCTTGTCTTCTTCTGACAGCTCGTCCATACCCAGGATGGCGATGATGTCTTTCAGCTCCTTGTAGCGCTGCAGATTGGTCTGCACGCCACGAGCCACTTCGTAGTGCTCGTCACCGATGACCAGTGGATCCAGCTGACGAGAGGTGGAGTCAAGCGGATCGATCGCCGGGTAGATACCCTTGGAAGCGATGTCACGGCTCAGTACCACGGTCGCGTCAAGGTGGGAGAAGGTGGTCGCCGGGGACGGGTCAGTCAAGTCATCCGCCGGTACGTAGACCGCCTGGATAGACGTGATGGAACCGGTCTTGGTCGACGTGATCCGCTCCTGCAGCTCACCCATCTCCTGGGCCAAAGTCGGCTGGTAACCTACCGCGGACGGCATACGGCCGAGCAGGGCTGATACTTCGGTACCCGCCAGGGTGTAACGGTAGATGTTGTCGACGAACAGCAGTACGTCACGACCTTCATCACGGAACTTCTCAGCCATGGTGAGACCGGTCAGGGCCACACGCAGACGGTTTCCGGGAGGCTCGTTCATCTGGCCGTAGACCATCGCTACTTTATCAAGGACGTTGGAGTCCTTCATTTCGTAGTAGAAGTCGTTACCTTCACGAGTCCGCTCACCAACACCGGCGAATACGGAGAGACCGGAGTGCTCTTTCGCGATGTTGTTGATCAGCTCCATCATGTTGACGGTCTTACCAACACCAGCACCACCGAACAGGCCAACCTTACCACCCTTGGCGAACGGGCAGATCAGGTCGATAACCTTGATGCCGGTTTCCAGCAGGTCGGCAGATGCAGACTGATCTGCATAGCCCGGTGCCTTGCGGTGAATCGCCCAGCGCTCGTCTTCGCCGATCTCGCCCTGTTCGTCGATCGGACGACCCAGAACATCCATGATACGGCCCAGAGTCTGGGTGCCAACCGGTACCGAAATGGCCTTACCGGTGTTGTCTGCTTTCAGGCCTCGCTTGAGACCCTCGGTGCTGCCCATGGCGATGGTACGAACAATGCCGTCGCCCAGCTGCTGCTGGACTTCCAGAGTTGTTTCGCCACCTTCAAGCAGCAGTGCGTCATATACGTTGGGTACGGAGTCACGTGGGAATTCCACGTCGATAACCGCGCCAATGATCTGAACGATGTGTCCGCTACTCATGCTCGGTTCCTCGTTATCTAGATAGTCAATAAAACCAGTTGGATTGTTGGCGGATCAGACCGAAGCCGCGCCGCTGACAATCTCCGAAATCTCTTGGGTGATGGCTGCCTGACGCGCCTTGTTGTACGCCAACTGAAGCTCGTCGATGATGCCACCGGCGTTATCAGTTGCGCTCTTCATGGCGATCATACGGGCGGCCTGTTCACATGCCAGATTTTCTACCACACCCTGGTACACCTGGGATTCAATGTAACGTGGCAGAAGGCCATCGAGGATCTGCCTGGCATCGGGCTCGTAGAGATAATCCCACTGGTTCTTGATCTCTTCCTCGTCTTCCCCCGGAGGCAGCGGCAGAATCTGCTCCACCTGCGGGGTCTGGGTCATGGTGTTCTCGAACTCGTTGCTGACCAGATAAAGACGGTCGATCTTGCCTTCCGAGAACGCGTCCAGCATGACTTTGACGTTGCCGATGAGTTTGTCAGAGCTCGGGCTGTCCCCCAGATGGGTCAGCGCCGCAACGACGTTACCGCCGTAGCTCCTGAAGAAAGAAGCACCTTTCTGCCCGATGGCGCACAGATCAGCCTCTACCCCTTTCTCCTTCCACGCTCGCATGTCACGGACAAGCGCTTTGAACAGGTTGATGTTCAGACCACCGCACAGGCCTCGATCCGTAGACACCACCACATAGCCCACGCGCTTTACTTCACGCTCGACCATGAACGGGTGCTTGTACTGGACGTTCGCCTTAGCAATGTGCCCAATAACCTGACGCATCTTTTCCGCATAAGGGCGTGTCGCCTTCATGCGTTCCTGAGCCTTACGCATCTTGCTCGCCGCGACCATTTCCATGGCGCTGGTGATCTTCTGCGTGCTCTTGATGCTGGATATCTGGTTACGTATTTCTTTTCCGACGGCCATAACTCACTGCCTTCTCAAGTTAGACACTCATTGCTCTAAAATCGGCCTGCAACACGTTGCAGGCCCATTCGTTACCAGCTCTGAGTGGTCTTGAATTTCTCAAGTGCAGCTTTCAGGCTCGCGGCGATTTCATCGTTGTAATCGCCTTTCTCGTTGATCTTGTCGAGAAGTTCTTTCTGCTCGGACCGCATCCAGTCCAGCATCAGTGCTTCGAACTTCACTACATTGTCGACATCAACGTCGTCCAGGAAGCCTTCGTTGGCTGCGAACAGAACCGTACCCATTTCAGCCACGGACATCGGGCTGTACTGGTTCTGCTTCATCAGTTCGGTTACCCGCTGACCGTGTTCAAGCTGCTTACGGGTCGCTTCGTCAAGATCGGAAGCGAACTGTGCGAAAGCGGCCAGTTCACGATACTGGGCCAGCGCCAGACGGATGTTACCGCCAAGCTTCTTCATGATCTTGGTCTGGGCTGAACCACCCACCCGCGATACCGAGACACCCGCGTTCATCGCCGGACGAATACCGGAGTTGAACAGGTTGGTCTCCAGGAAGATCTGGCCGTCGGTGATCGAGATCACGTTGGTCGGTACGAACGCGGAAACGTCGCCGGCCTGGGTCTCGATGATCGGCAGAGCCGTCAGGGAACCGGTCTGGCCCTTCACTTCGCCGCTGGTCAGTTTTTCAACTTCCTCGGCGTTGATCCGGGACGCACGCTCCAGCAGACGGGAGTGCAGGTAGAAAACGTCACCCGGGTATGCTTCACGGCCCGGCGGACGACGCAGCAGCAGGGAGATCTGGCGATAGGCCACAGCCTGCTTGGACAGATCATCATAGATGATCAGGGCGTCTTCACCGCGGTCACGGAAGTATTCACCCATGGACGTGCCGGAGTAGGGTGCCAGGAACTGCATCGCTGCAGGATCGGCGGCGCCGGCGGCAACTACGATGGTGTGATCCATAGCGCCATGCTCTTCCAGCTTGCGCACAACCGCGGCAATGGAAGACTGCTTCTGGCCAACTGCCACGTAGATACACTTGATGCCGGAATCTTTCTGGTTAATGATCGCGTCGATGGCGACGGCGGTCTTACCGATCTGGCGGTCACCGATGATCAGCTCACGCTGGCCACGACCGATTGGCACCATGGTGTCAATGGCTTTCAGACCGGTCTGGACCGGCTCATCAACGGATTGACGAGCGATAACACCGGGAGCCACTTTCTCGACCGGTGAGGTCAGATCGGTGCCCAGTTCGCCTTTGCCATCGACGGGATTACCCAAGCCATCAACCACACGGCCCATCAGTTCCGGACCCACCGGTACTTCCAGGATGCGGCCGGTGCAACGAACCTTCTGGCCTTCCGCCAGGTCTTCGTAGTCACCCAGTACAACCGCACCCACGGAGTCACGCTCCAGGTTCAGGGCCATACCGAATACGCCGTTGGCAAATTCAATCATCTCACCGTACATAACGTCGGCGAGACCGTGGATCAGTACGATACCGTCAGAAACGGAGAGGATCGTACCTTCGTTCTTTGCATCGGAAGAGATATCGAGCTTTTCGATTCTCTTCTTGATGATGTCACTGATCTCGGATGGATTCAGTTGCTGCATGCCTTTATCCTCAAACCTTGTGCTGAAATCAGGAGCCCAGAGCGTCGGCCAGTTTGGTCAGCTTTCCGCGTACAGATGCGTCAATCACCATGTCGCCGGTGCGTACAATCACACCACCGATCAAAGACTTGTCCATTGACGCTGCGAGTGACACTTGGCGCTCGAGTTTGGTCGACAGTGCCTGGGCGAGCTTCTGCTGTTGTTCGTCCGTCAGCTCATATGCCGAGGTGACTTCAATATCAACAGTACGCTCAAAGTCAGCCCGGTACGTGTTGAAGAGCGCTGCAATTTCGGGCAGAAGACTCAACCGGCGGTTGGCCGCCAGAATCATTAAGAAATTGCGAACCGACTCTGTGACGTTGTCTCCAACGCACTCCAGAATCATGCCTGCCTTCTTCTGCTCTTCGGTGCCTGGACTGGCGAGAAGCTGTCGAATGTCTTCGTTGGCTGTAATCTGCCCGGCAACGGTTAGCACTTCAGACCATTCAGCCAGTTGCTTCTGGTCCTGAGCGGCCGAAAATGCTGCCTTTGCGTATGGGCGGGCCAGCGTTCTCAGTTGTGCCATGATGAACCTCGTCGTTTAGAGTTCTGCTGCCAGCTTGTCCAGCATCTCACTGTGCTTGTTGGCATCGACAGAGGTTTCCAGGATCTTCTCAGCACCAGCAACCGCGATGGCGGCAATTTCCGCACGCAACGCGTCACGAGCCTGATTGCGCTCCTGCTCAATTTCGGCCTTGGCCTGCTCAATCAGCTTCTGGCCTTCCTTGCGGGCATCGTCTTTCGATGCTTCCACAATCTGGGCCGCACGCTTGTTGGCCTGTTCGATCAGGCCAGCCGCTTGCTGCTTGGCTTCACGCAGTTCCTGAGCTGACTTTTCCTGAGCCAGTTCCAGATCGCGCGCAGCGCGGTCTGAGGCAGCCAGTCCGTCAGCGATCTTCTTTTGACGCTCCTGCAGTGCGGCCATAATCGGCGGCCACACATATTTCATGCAGAACACGACAAAGATAAAGAACGCGATGGCTTGACCAATCATCGTCAAATTAATGTTCACGTCTTCACCTCTCGCCTGTTGTGTAAAGAATCATCAGACCGGGAAGTTCCCCGGCGGCGACTCGATTAACCGGCGATCTGGCCGACAAACGGGTTGGCGAAAGTGAAGAACAGAGCGATACCAACACCGATCATGGTTACGGCGTCCAGCAGGCCTGCAACGATGAACATTTTAACCTGCAGCATCGGGGTCATTTCCGGCTGACGCGCGGCGCCTTCCAGGAATTTGCCACCGAGGATACCAAAGCCGATAGCAGTACCCAGGGCACCCAGGCCGATCAGCAGTGCAACGGCAATCGCGGTCATTCCAACTACAGTTTCCATGATAACTCCCAGTTTTCAGTTAGGTTTTCAGTTTAAGGGTTTCGGTTTTCAAACTACGGTTTAATGGTTCCGATCAATGACTGTCTTCATGAGCCATGCTCAGGTAAACAATCGTCAGCATCATAAAGATGAACGCCTGCAGCGTGATGATCAGAATGTGGAAAATGGCCCAGGGTACCGACAGCGCCCACTGTGCCCAGAATGGCAGCAGGGCGATCAGGATAAAGATCAGCTCACCGGCGTAGAGGTTACCGAACAGACGCAGTGCCAGTGAAATGGGCTTGGCCAGCAGGCTCACGCCTTCCAGCAGCAGGTTGACCGGTACCAGCAGTACTTTGAGAAAGAAGTTGTCGGAAGAGAACGGGTGCAGGGTCAGCTCGCCGACAAAACCACCAACACCTTTGACCTTGATGCTGTAGTAGATAATCAGGAAGAACACGGAGAGCGACATGCCCAGTGTGACGTTAACGTCCGTGGTCGGCACCACCTTCATGTATTCCAGACCCATCATGTGGAACAGCTGGGGCAGGAAGTCTACCGGCACCAGATCCATCAGGTTCATCAGGAAGACCCAGCAGAAGATGGTCAGCGACAGGGGTGCAATCACCTTGTTTCGGCCGTGGAAGGTCTCCTTCACGCTGGTATCAACAAACTCGATCAGGATTTCAACGAAGTTCTGAAGGCCGCTGGGCTGACCAGAGGTAGCACGCTTGGCCGCCATGCGAAACAGGATCAGGAACAGGGCGCCCAGTGCAACAGCCCATCCAAGAGAATCCACGTGAACGGCCCAGAATCCCATATCGGAGGCTTCCCGGGCATTATGGGCCATGGTCCAGCCCGCTTCTGACATCACCGAACCATCCGCACGCTCGTAACCGGCCGGAAGTTTACCGTAGGTGAGGTTCTGGAGGTGGTGCTGGATATACTCTGATGCGCTGCCTGCCATAACGTTCTCTCAGGTCCTGTTAGCTTCGCTGCGTTCTGCGGCCCGCTAGGAGCGGAGTCAACCAATTGGTGACCAACATGATCGCAAATGATAAAAAAAGTGCCGCTATATCAAGCGACGGAATCCATTTGAACACCATCGTAAACAGGATGGCGCACAGGATGAGCTTGCCGGCCTCACCCTGGTAAAAAGAACTCATGATCTGCCTGGCAGACCGCGCGCCGGAGTAGCGGAAAGCCTTGAAGGCAAAATAACCGTGGGGCAGAAGAAAAATAAGCCCCCCAAACAGTGCTGAATAACCGGCCACCTGGCTTTTAAAGAGGAATGCCAGACTGACGACGACCAATACCACACTTTCTATTACAAACCATCGTGCGATGGGCGGACGCTGTATCCCACCCTGTTCAGCCTTCGTCATGGTATTTCCCGGTTGCCACACCGCTTTGGTTCGGTGCCGTTTATTAATTAGACAATCGCACCGATACAAGCGCCGCAGATTATATGTGTTCAATCTACACGAATCAACAAAACCGGAACGGTCGCTCCGCCCCGAAACACGCAGAAAAACTGGCGTTGGGGGGCATGAGGGACACAAATAGACACCAACATGAAGGGGCAGCACTATATGTAGTGGTACCTAGTCAAAACTGACCTTTGGTACCCCGCCGTTGGTCGCAGAGTGCCAACACTAAATTGTTAACAGTGGCGCTATGGAAATCCTGCCAGGGACGTTACTTGATATGGCCTAAAATGCCATCCAGTTCGTCGAGAGAGGTGTATTCGATCACCAGCTTGCCCTTGCCACGCTGGCCATGGTCGATCGACACCCGGGCACCGAGTCGCTCGGCCAGGTCGTCCTGCAGGGCACGGATGTTCGGATCCACTTCACCCTTGGCTTTCTTGCGGTTCGGCGATTCCTGTTGCACCCGGCGAACCAGGGCTTCCGTCTGCCGCACTGACAGGGATTTCGCGACCACCTGTCGCGCCACCTGCATCTGCTGCTCGGGTTGAAGCGTAAGCATGGCCCGACCATGACCCATTTCCAGATCACCGTGCTCCAGCATGACACGAACGTCTTCCGACAGGCTGATCAGCCGCAGCAGGTTGGTGATGGTGGTACGGGACTTACCCACCGCTTCCGCGACCTGAGCCTGGGTCAGGCCGAACTCATCCTGCAGGCGTTGTAGCGCAAAGGCTTCTTCGATGGGATTGAGGTTCTCGCGCTGGATATTCTCAATCAGCGCCATGGCGATAGCGGCATCATCCGGCACGTCGCGGATAATGGCGGGAATGCGGTCGAGCTCGGCCATCTGGGTGGCTCGCCAGCGGCGCTCGCCGGCGATCAGCTCAAAGCGGCCTTCGGCAATCGGACGCACCACCACGGGCTGCATCACGCCCTGCTGGCGAATGGAGTCAGCCAGTTCCTGCAGGGCCGCCGGATCCATGTCACGGCGAGGCTGGAACCGGCCACGCTGGATCAGGTCGATCGGAACTTCCCGGAGCTCACCATCGTGATCCTTCAGTTCCTGGTCCAGGTTGACCCTGGAGCCCTGCAACAGAGCGCCCAGTCCGCGCTCACCCAGTCCTCGTTTCTTCGCCGCCATGGTGTTTGTCATTCTTCCCGATGAAATATCTGTGTGCAAAGGAGAGGTAGTTTACACGGCAACAGCCGCGGATGTCTTTTGCGATCCATGCCGGCGTACCATCTCACCAGCCAGGGCCAGATAGGCCACCGCGCCCTTGGACGCGCGGTCGTATTTCAGGGCCGGCATACCATAGCTGGGGGCCTCCGCCAGCCTCACGTTGCGGGGGATCACCGCGCGGTAGACCTTGTCACCGAAAAACTCGTTGAGCTGACTGGACACATCCAGAGTCAGGCTGTTGCGGGGGTCATACATGGTGCGCAGGATGCCTTCCACCTGCAGATCCGGGTTGACGGTCTCCTGAATCTGCTCAACCGTGTTCATCAAGGCCGCCAGACCTTCCAGGGCATAGTATTCGCACTGCATGGGAATCAGCACCGTATCCGCCGCTGACAGCGCATTGACGGTCAGCAGGCTGAGGGACGGCGGGCAGTCGATCAGGATGTAGTCGTAGTTCTCCCGCACCTTGTTCAGGGCCAGGCGCAGGCGATGCTCGCGGCCGATTTCGTTCATCAGCTCCACTTCGGCGGCGGTCAGGTCGCCGTTAGCCGGCAGTATGTCAAACCCAGAGACTTCGGCCCGGAAAATCACCTCGGCTGCCGTTGCCCGTTTGGTGAGCATGTCGTAGCCGGAGAGCTCCAGGGCATTCTTATCCACACCACTGCCCATGGTGGCGTTGCCCTGGGGGTCCATATCCACCAGTAACACGCGGCGCTTGGTTGCGGCCAATGACGCAGCCAGGTTGACGCAGGTGGTGGTTTTACCCACACCGCCTTTTTGATTGGTCACTGCAATCACACGCGCCATGACTCGCCTCCTGTCGTGAAATTCTGATGGCTGGAATCCCGACCGATCACCAGCAGGTGCCGGTCGCCGTCCGAGCCAGGTACCGATAATGACTGTCGGGATGTTACCTGCCAACCCACTGGCAGGGCAGCCACCTCATCATCCGGAAACTGGCCTTTCATGGCAAGGAACTCACCCTCATCCGCAAGCAGATGCCCACACCAGTTGACGAGGTTATCCAGTGCCGTAAACGCTCGACTGCTGATCTGCTGGTATCGGATCGCGGGATCACAGCTTTCAGCCCGGCCGTGAATGATCTCCACATTCTTCAGGCCGAGTTCCAGCACACACTGGGTCAGGAAGCGGGTTTTCTTGCTGTTGCTGTCCAGTAGGGTAAAACGCCTTTCGGGCAAGGTGATTGCGAGGGGGATGCCAGGCAACCCACCTCCGGCGCCAACATCCAGCAGATGGTCCGCGGTAACAAATGGCAGGATACTGAGGCTGTCCAACAACTGGCGCGACACCATCTGTCGTGGCTCCCGTACAGCCGTCAGGTTATAGGCCCGGTTCCACTTATTCAGCAGGGCCAGAAACGCCAGCAACTGTTGCTGGCTGGCGCTGTCCAGTTCCAGGTTGAGGTCAGCCAGGCCCTGGGTGAGCTGGCGTTGCCAGAGTGCGTCGCTCATGGGCGCACTCAGGCGGATTGCTTGCGCAGCAGGTCGCGCTTCTTGAGATGCACCAGCACCTGGGAAATGGCGGCCGGGGTCACGCCCTGGATGCGTGAGGCCTGGGCCACGGTTTCCGGCCGTACTTCCTTGAGCTTCTGCTTGATCTCGTTGGACAGGCCACCAATGGCATCAAAATCAATATCATCCGGTAAACGGGTATTTTCATTCCGGCGCAGACGCTCGATTTCGTCCGCCTGGCGGGAGATATAACCCTCGTACTTGATCTCGATTTCCACCTGATCCGCCACCGCCGGGTCGTCTGCTTGGCCTTCGGCCATGTCAGCAATGTGGCGATAGTTGATTTCCGGGCGCCGCAGCAGCTCTGCGAGTGTCTGGTCTCGGTTCATGGGCTGACGCAGGTGGCTGTTGGCGGCGTCGCCGCCAGATGTTCCCGGATGAATGCGCGTGGTTTCCAGGCGCTGACGTTCTGCGGCGATGGCTTCACGCTTGCTGTTAAAGGCCTGCCAACGCTGGTCATCCAGCAACCCGAGCTTGTGGCCGGTTTCCGTCAGGCGAAGGTCGGCGTTGTCCTCCCGCAGGATCAGCCGGTATTCAGCACGGCTGGTAAACATACGGTACGGCTCGGAGGTACCCATGGTGATCAGGTCGTCCACCAGAACGCCGAGGTAGGCTTCGTCACGGCGGGGGTACCATTCGTCCTTGTCCTGAGCACGCAATGCCGCGTTGATACCTGCGAGAAGGCCCTGGGCACCGGCTTCTTCATAACCGGTAGTGCCATTGATCTGGCCCGCAAAGTACAGGCCCTGGATAAACTTGGTTTCCAGGGTGTGGCGCAGATCCTGTGGGTTCAGGAAGTCGTACTCGATGGCGTAGCCGGGCCGCGTAATGTGGGCATTCTCGAAGCCGGGAATGGTGCGCACAGCCGCCAACTGAATATCGAACGGCAGACTGGTGGAGATGCCGTTGGGGTATAGCTCATTCGTCGTCAGCCCTTCCGGCTCCACGAAAATCTGGTGCGAGTCCTTGTCGGCAAACCGGTTGACCTTGTCCTCGATGGACGGGCAATAGCGAGGCCCGATGCCTTCGATGTTACCGGCAAACATGGGCGACCGGTCAAAGCCACTGCGAATGATGTCGTGGGTTTGTTCGGTGGTGCGGGTAACGTAGCAACAGACCTGTTCAGGATGCTGGTTGCGGGAACCCAGGAAGGACATCACCGGCGCCGGGTCATCACCCCATTGCTCCTGCATCACGGAGAAATCCACGCTGCGGGCATCGATACGGGGTGGGGTGCCGGTTTTCAGGCGCCCGACGTTGAACGGCAGTTCCCGCAGACGCTGTGCCAGCGCGTTGGCCGGTGCGTCACCGGCACGGCCACCGGAATGCTGCTGCATGCCGATGTGGATAACACCGCCAAGGAAGGTTCCGGTGGTCAGCACCACCGTGGGCGCGCGAAAACGGATGCCCGACTGGGTCACCACGCCGGTGATGCGCTCGCCATCCACAATCAGGTCGTCAGCAGCCTGCTGGAACAGCGTCAGGTTGGGCTGGTTCTCGAGGATCTCGCGGATCGCCGCCTTGTACAGCACCCGGTCTGCCTGGGCGCGGGTGGCTCGTACTGCCGGTCCCTTGCGCGAGTTGAGCACGCGGAACTGGATGCCCGCCTTGTCAGTCGCCATCGCCATGGCGCCACCGAGAGCATCGATTTCCTTGACCAGATGACTCTTGCCGATGCCGCCAATGGCGGGGTTGCAGGACATCTGACCCAGGGTCTCGATGTTGTGGGTCAGCAGCAGGGTCTGGGAGCCCATGCGTGCAGCCGCCAGAGCGGCTTCAGTGCCGGCATGGCCACCACCAATGACTATGACATCGAAACGGGTCGGATAATCCACAACATCACCTCGGCAAACGGGGACTCAGAAAAATTCTCGGTATCAGGAAACTGCCTGAAAATCAGGGCGGGGAGTATAACGCCTCACCCGGTAAATTGCAGTCAGAATGTGCAAATTTTAACCAGACAGGCGGGTTATCGAAAGACCCCGAGCGCTACCTACCCGATACACGCGGTTTCACGCAGGGTTTCACGAATAGTGGATAACCGAAATCTGACAGATATCAGCGGCTTGTAGACACCTTCTCAGAAAACTTTTCAAGAAAGTTATCCACATATCAGATGTGCCCTATAACGCCTTATTATTCAACCTAACTATTTGTTTTTAATAACTTATTTTTGTTCTAACCAAAGCTTATCCGAAGGTTATCCAATAAATTATCCACAGTTTGGTGCTGCCTGCGGTCGTCAGAACTGATCCATCTCTTTTGATTGCGGGGCGGCCGTCATGCCGCGACCACCAGGAGACTGGCTGGCCTGTTGTTCAAGCTCCAGTGCAATCGCGTTGGTGGATTTGGCAAACCGTGCCAACAGGTTGTATAGCACCGGAATAATAAACAGGGTCAGGGTGGTGGCGAACACCAGCCCGCCGAGGATCACGATACCGATCGACGCCCGGCTTTCCGCCCCCGCGCCCGTTGCGAGCACCAAAGGCACGGCACCGAAGACCGTGGATATGGTGGTCATCAACACCGGCCGGAAGCGCAGGCTGGCACCTTCCAAAATCGCGTCCCTCACTTCATAGCCCTTATCCCGTAGCTGGTTGGCAAACTCGACAATCAATATGCCGTTCTTCGCCATCAACCCCAGCAACATGATGATGCCGATCTGGCTGTAGATGTTCAGGCTGATGCCGGCCCACCACAGGCCCAGCAGGGCTCCGGTAACCGCCAATGGGACCGACAGCATGATGATCAGCGGGTGAATCCAGCTTTCGAACTGGGCAGCCAGCACCAGGAAGACAATCACGAATGCCAGGCCAAAAGTGACGTAGATCGCCGACGACGATTCCTGGAATTCCCGCGATAGCCCTTTGTAGCTTACCCTTGCCTCCGGCGGCAGGTTATCCACAGCCAGGTTGTTCAGATACGTCAGTGCCGCCCCAAGATCATAGCCATCGGCCAGGGAGGCACTGATGACAACCGCCGGCAAGCGGTCGATGCGTCTCAGGTCGGGATTGGCGCCGATCTCCTCCACCGACACCAGCGCCTGGAGAGGGATCAGGGTGCCTCCCTCACGGGGGCGCAGGAAAATCTGCCCCAGGTCCGACGGCGTTGCCCGGTCAGCGTCCGCGGCCTGGAGGATGACATCGTATTCGCGTCCGCGGTCCAGGTAGGTGGTGACTTGCCGTGATGCCAGCATGGTCTGCAGTGTCAGGCCCACATCTTCGATGGTGACATCCAGGTCCGCGGCGCGCTCCCGGTCGATGGACACACGCAGTTCGGGGCGGGTCAGTTCGAAATCAGTGTCCAGGTTCAGCAGGTTCGGGTTGTCCTTCGCCCGCTCGACGATTTCCTCGCTCCAGGCCTGCACACTTTCGTAATCCGGCCCGGCCACCACGAATTCCACTGGTTGATCAAAGCCGCGCTGCCCAAGCCCCGGTGGGTTCACCGCAATCGCGCGAATACCTGTGACCTGGCTAAGCTTGCCTCGCAGCTCGCTGGTGATCTGTTGTTGTTTGACCTCACGGTCTTCCCAGGGCACCAGGCCCATGATCATGAACGCGTTGTCCTCTTCGTCGCGGAAGCCAACGATCGACAACAACCGATTGGAGACACCCTCTTCCAGGTAAGGCAACAGTTCCTGCTCCGCCTGACGCACGTAATGATCGGTGAACTCGACCGTCGAACCCCGTGGGGCGCTGGTCGGCATGATGATGACGCCCCGGTCTTCCGTAGGCGCCAACTCCTGCGGCAATCTTGGGAAAATCACGATGGCAACGATAAGCCCGACAAGCCCAAGTCCCAGCAACAATCCGGGCTGGTTGAGGGCGAATCGGAGCATGCGTTCGTAACCATGGGTCAGGCCATTGAGCACTTTTTCACTGGCCGCCCACAAGCGATGTCCTTCCGCCGATTCCGGGCTGTGTCGCAACCATTTTGAACACAGCATGGGCGCCAGGGTGAGCGCCACCAGGCTGGACACCACCACCGCCGCCGCCAGGGTGAAGCCAAACTCGGCAAACAGTCGCCCGATGTTGCCGCCCATAAACGAAATCGGCACAAACACCGCCACCAGGGTGAGCGTGGTGGCAATAACGGCAAAGGCCACCTGCTTGGCGCCGCGATAGGACGCCAGCAGTGGCGGTTCGCCCTCATCGATCCGGCGCTGGATGTTTTCCAGCATGACGATGGCGTCGTCCACCACCAGACCAATGGCCAGAATGACTGCAAGCAGGGTCAGTACGTTGATGGAGAAACCGAGGAAGCCCAGCCCGATAAAGGCGCCGATAACCGCCACCGGGATGGTCACCGCCGGTATCAAGGTAGCCCGCCAGGACCGCAGGAACAGGAAGATCACCAGAATGACCAGGGACACCGCAATGGCGAGCGTAAACACCACTTCCTTGATCGACGCGCGGATGAATATCGACTCGTCGTAGCTTTCGGCAATAGTCACTTCCGGGGGCAGGGTCTCGCGTATCTTCTCCAGCTCCGCACGCACGGCATCGGACACCGCCACCGTGTTGGCCTTGGATTGACGAATGATGCCCATGCCGATTGCAGTCTTGCCGTTGGCCCGCAGTCGGCTGACATCGGACTCAACCCCCATCTGGACATTGGCCACCTCGCCGAGGCGCAGAAGATCATTACCGTCGCGACGAATCACCAGATCACGGAACTGCTCCACATTGGTGAGCCGGCCTTCCGCACGCACCGTGAAGTTACGGGTGGAAGAGTCTACCGAGCCGGCGGGCAGTTCAACGTTATTGGCCCTCAGTGAGCGCTCGACCTCGGCCACGGTGATATCCCGCGCGGCCAACCGTTCACGGTCCAGCCAGACCCGGATGGCGTAGCGCCGCTCACCACCAATGCGTACGTCGGCAACGCCATCCAGCACGGACAGTCGGTCGGCAAGCACCCGTTCGGCAAAATCGCTCAATTCCGCACTGTCCCAGATGTCACTGCGCAGGGTCACCCACATCATCGGGCGGGCGTCCGAGTCGGCCTTCTGGACGACCGGCGCCTCAGCCTCTTCGGGCAGCTGATCGGCAATGCGGGACACGGCATCGCGCACATCGTTGGCGGCGATGTCGACGTTGCGGGAAATGGTAAATTCGATACTGGTTCGGGATTCGCCCTGTTCGGTGGAGGACTCAATGGAGCGAATACCTTCAATCCCGCTGATAGCCCCTTCAACCACCTGAGTGATCTGGGTGTCCACCACTTCGGCAGCGGCGCCGATGTAATCCGTGGAAATGGACACCACGGGTGGGTCAATGTCCGGATACTCCCGCACAGGAAGCCCCAGCAACGCCGCCAACCCGAAAACTACAATAAGAAGACTGAGAACCGTCGCAAAGACAGGGCGTTTGATGGAGACATCAGACAGGATCACGGTTCAGGACTCCAGGGAGTTGGCAAAGCGGTTGTCGGGAATCACGTTTTCCCCTTCCACCACACTGATCCTGTCGCCACTGCTCAATCTGTCCTGGCCGGTTACAATCACCTGCTCGTCCAGCGACAGTCCGTCAACGATTTCCACCAGGCCAGGCATCCGGGACCCCAGGGTCACCGAAACCCGTCGGGCGATACCGTCTTCGGCCACGAACACATACTTCTCGTCACCGCGAATCATTACTGCCTGCTCGGGAATGACCAGGGATTCTCGTTCGCGGAGTGTCAGCGTGGCCGACATGAACTGCCCGGGCCGAAGCTTGCCATCAGGATTGTCGATCAGCGCCCTGACCGGCAGTGTTCGGCTCAGTTCATCAATTCGCGTACCCAACTCCACCAGTTCACCGCCAAAGGTTTCCCCGGTATAGGCCGGCGACGTGCCCCGCACGGTCTGGCCAATGTGAATCTGGCCGAGGAAGCGCTCGGGGATTGCGAAGCCCAATTCCATCTTGTTGGTGGAATCCAGGGTGGCCACGGATGTGCCTGCACCGAGATAGGTTCCCAGGCTGATATCGGAAAGGCCGATAACCCCGGCAAACGGCGCTTCAATACGGTGGTTGTCGAGGCGGGTACGGGCCGCCTCGCGCTGGGCTTCCGCCACATCGACAGCGGTGCGCAGTTCATCCACCTGGGACTGGGATATGCTGTTGTTGGCCTGGAGTTTCCGGGCGCGATCAAACTGGCGACGGGCGTCGGAGAGGGTGGCTTCCGCCACCTGCAGATCGGCGCTGGCCTGACGATCATCGAGCCGCAGCAACAGGTCACCGGACTGGACCCGCTTTCCCGCATCGAGGTTCATTTCAACGACACGACCGCTGACTTCGGTGGTCAGTTCCACCTGATCCCGGGCCTGAAGGCTACCTACCGCCCTGACGGTGTCACTGACCAGCTCCATTTCGGGGGTGACCGTATTCACCTTGCTGGCAGGGCGTTCCCGCTGGGCGTCCGCCGCCTGCTCCCCGGTCAGATGCTGCCAGGAGAATGCCCCCCCGGCGGCCAAAGCCACGAGTATCAGAGCGATCAACCATTGCTTAACCATAATTGCATTATCCGTCTGCTTGATTGTGCCCCAACAACCGGCTGAAGGTTCGACATGGGCTATCGTTTGCTGATCACCAGCACGATCTCCCCGACTTCTATCCCCCATTTCGTCATGGTGGTCTGGTTAATCAGGGTGTCCGGTGTAATCAGGTACATCCAGTCATCCATGCGGACATCAATGGTGCCGTCGCCATAGGACACCCGCAGAACATAATTCATATTAATGGCATTGCCTTGCCAACGCATGGTGCCCGGCTCCACCACATCACCGGCATCGGCGTGCAACGCGCCGTTGTCGGGTGTCAGCGTCCATACCCGGGTCTGGACTTCGCCATCGTCGAAGCGGAACTCCTCATCCAGGGTGCCGATGCCGTTGCTGTCCCAACTGGCGGAAATATCTGCATCGAAAGTGCGAATCACTTCGCCCGAGAAATCCTTGACCACCCCCCGGGCAGATAGTTCGCCGGTAAAAAATTCCTGGGGCGTCAACACCGGCCCGCGGTCACTGTAATCCTCAAGCGACGGTCCGGCACAGCCCGCAAGCAACACTGTCGCCAACAATAACCAGAGACAGCGGGGCAGACCAGTGATCCTGTTGGTCCCAATCGATATTTGCATGATATTTACACTCCCCTGGTCATTCAGAATGGATAGTCGGCCCTTCAAATACGCCCATCACGTTGTTATCGATCATTAGAGGACGTCGGCGTGCATGCTCGCGTCATTTCAGCCAATTGTCCTTTCTGACAGGGGGCATGGCGGTTTCCGTCAATGGCAGGTCGCCGGCAATGCCGTAAAACATCGGGCAATGGAAACAGAACCACAGAGGTATTTGCTATGCCGGTGTACAAGGCACCCCTACGCGACATGAAGTTCCTGCTCAACGAGGTTTTCGACTACCCGGGACACTACACTCGTTTGAAAACCGGTGAGAATGCCACTCCGGATATCGTCGATGCGGTACTCAACGAATGCGGCAAATTCTGCGAAGAAGTCTTGAGCCCGCTCTACCAGAGCGGCGACGAGGAAGGCTGCAGACTGGATAACGGCGAAGTCATCACTCCCAAAGGCTACCGTGAAGCCTATCAAAAGTATGCGCAGGGCGGGTGGCAGGGCCTGTCTGCACCGGAGGAGTATGGCGGGCAGGGACTGCCGGCCTCCATGGGCCTGTTCAAGCAGGAGATGATGGGTACTGCCAACTGGTCCTTCTCCATGTACCCGGGCCTGTCGATGGGCGCCATGAACACCATCTTTCTGCACGGCAGCCAAGACCAGAAGCGAACTTACCTGGTACCACTGACCGAAGGCCGCTGGGGTGGCACCATGTGCCTGACCGAACCCCAGTGCGGGACCGATCTGGGACAGGTGAAAACCAAAGCGGCCCCGCAGGAAGACGGCAGCTTCAAGCTCTCCGGTACCAAGATCTTCATTTCCTCCGGTGACCATGACCTGACCGAGAACATCGTTCACATTGTGCTGGCCCGCTTGCCGGATGCCCCGAAAGGCACCCGGGGCATCAGTCTGTTCATCGTGCCCAAGTTCCTGCCCGACGGGAACGGTGGCGTTGGCGAAGCCAATGGCGTGACCTGTGGCAGCCTGGAAAAAAAAATGGGGATCAAGGCCTCAGCCACCTGCGTGATGAACTTCGACGATGCCACCGGTTTCCTGATCGGCCCGGAGAACGAAGGGTTGAACTGCATGTTCACCTTCATGAACACCGCGCGGATCGGCACTGCCATCCAGGGTGTCGGCCCGGCGGAACTGTCCTACCAGTGGGCGCTGGATTACGCCAGGGAACGCCGCTCCATGCGCGCCCTGTCGGGTAAGAAAGAACCCGACCAGGTGGCCGACAGCCTGATTCACCATGCCGATGTCCGCCGCATGCTGCTGACCCAGAAAGCCATCGCCGAGGGCGGGCGTGCCATGCTGTACTACGCCGCACGGCTGGCCGATCACATGGTGGAAGGCCACACCGCTGGTGATGAGAAGAAAGCGGATGCTTACGATGACAGGCTGGGCTTTCTGACCCCCATTCTGAAAGGCTTCCTGACCGAGCTGGGCAACGAAGCCGCCAACCTGGGGGTACAGGTGTTCGGCGGCCACGGCTATATCCGCGAGCACGGCATGGAGCAGATTGTCCGCGACACCCGCATTGCCACGCTCTATGAAGGGACCACCGGTATCCAGGCGCTGGACCTGCTGGGCCGCAAGGTGCTGTTGATGACTCAGGGCGGGGCGGTCAGGGAGTTCACCCTCAAGGTCGCCAATTTTGCCCGCAAGACCCTGACTGACAAACGGGTACGGCCTTTCTCGGTGGAGTTGCTCAAACTGACAGCGCAATGGAATGTGCTTACGGTGCGGCTGATGCTGGCCGCCCGCAAGGACCGCGATGTGGTGAGTTCCGCTGCCAACGACTTCCTGATGTACAGCGGTTACGTGACCATGGCCTACATGTGGGCAAGGATGGCGGCGGTCGCTTCAGAGAAACTGGACAAGAGTGGTGACGACTCGGAGGACTTCTACCGTGCCAAACTGGCCACGGCGGAATTCTACTATGAACGCCTGCTGCCCCGGGCGCAGGCTCACGCCACCGGCATGTTGAGCCCGACAAGAAGCCTGATGCAACTGGCGCCCGAGCACATGGCCTTCACCGACTGAAGCGAGTACGGCCTGTAGTACGAACTTACAGGCCGTACTTGGTTTCGATGGCCTCAAACATGCCGGTTTCATGAACCTTTCGAAGCCCGGCGTTAAGCTTTTCGACCGTGGCGTCCGGCGTATCCAGGTTGATCGCCAGGAAAAGCTCGGTGTCGTTAAACGAGTAGACCGGATCCAGCCCCTCAACGTTCTGCTGGGACGCAAAATAAGGGCCGGCCAGGCGGTCTGCGATCCACAGGTCAATCTGGCCGAGCTCCAGGCGTTTCGGGTTGAGGTCATCGCTGTCCAGAGTGGACACTTCGTAGCCGCGCTCGAGCAGGTATTCGGTCATTACGTCATTGCGATAGCCGCCAAAACGCAGCCCCCTGGCGTCCTCAAGCTTATCAATCTGCAGGTTTGTACCCGCCGGCGCGAAAATGGTCCAAAGGTTCCGGGTCAGCGGGCCAACCCATTTGAAACGCGGCGCGCGGGACTCCGTGTAGGTGGTGCAGAAAATGCCGTGGTTACGCTTGCTGAGTGCCCGGTTGTAACCGTAATCCCAATTGCGCAGCTTGATCACGTAATCCAGATCGGTGTTGTTCAGGATGGCCTTGACCATTTCCGTGCACAGACCATCAATGTTGGTGCCGTTATGCTCGAACGCCCGGCCGGTAGCGCTCATGTTGTACGGGGGGAAGTTTTCGGTATACAGATACAGCTTGTCTGAAGCCTGGGCGCTGGAAACACCCGTCATCAAGACGAGGGCAGCGAGTAAGAACACTGGCAGGTTCCGCACGGTTTATCTCCTTGATATGCGTGGTCGCCATGAGCTGATGTCACGGTCTGTCATTCTCTGTGTCGCCGGAGTCTACCCCAGGTTTTCACGGTATTTGACAATAAAAATGTGTGTTTTCGTAATGGAATGAACCGGCATCTGCCTAGTCAGCAGACCCGGGGGCCGGCACCGGCATGCTGACGTACTCGCCCTGTGAAAAGTCGATCCCTAACTCCCTTACCTTTGCCTGAACCGGCTCGTTGTGGACAAATTCCGCCACCGTTTGAATGTCCAGACTGCGGGCGAACTGGACGATGCCACTGGTTACCAGGAACGCGGTTTGATCTTCATGGAGGTTGCGAATCAGACTGCCATCAATCTTGATGAAGTCCACGTTCAGGCTCAGCAGGTGGGAAAAATTGGAGTAGCCAGTGCCGAAATCGTCGATGGCAATACGGCAGCCATAGGGTTTGACCTGTTCGATGAACGTGCGGATGTCGTCGTAGTTGGTAATACCATCCGATTCCAGGATCTCGAAGATAACGCGATCGCCAATGCCTGAGGTTTCGATGGCGGAGAGGATCTGAGCGACGGTCTCCGGCTCGGTGATGTCACCGTAGGAGAGGTTGATCGAAAACTCGTCGTCGCGCCCGGTAAAACAGGCAAAACATTTCTCGATCATCAGTTCGGTGATTCGTCGGTTCAGCCGCAGTTTATTGGCGATGTCCATAAAGCGGCCAGCACTGATCACGCTGCCATCCGGCTCCACCATCCTCACCAGGCATTCGTACTTGGAGATACGGCCGCTCTGGTTATCCTGGATAGGCTGAAACCACGGCACCAGGCGATCATGGTCAATGGCTTCTTTCAGGCGATTGGCCCAGTACAGATTGTTTTCGTAGTTTTCCTCAACCCCTACGGCCGGGTCATACAACAGATGATGGCGTCCTGTTTCCCGGGCCTGTAATACCGCCACTTTTGCCTGGCTGACCAACTGATCGGCGGCATCTTCCGGTTTCCGGCTATTGCGAAGCGCGATGCCGATACTGACATCCACCGTCAGGCGCTGTTCCTGCCAATACACCCGGTCGCCAGTAACCAGATGCCGGACCTGTACAGCAAGCTGGTGAGCCACTTCCGGCGCCATTGCCGGTGCCAGTACAGCAAATTCGTCACCGGGAAGACGGTATACCCGAAAAATTTCGCGGTTATGATCGCGGCTGAACGCGGTCAATCGTGTGGCAACCGCCAAAAGCACATGGTCGCCACAGACATTACCGAACAAGCTGTTGATCTGGTTGAAGCGGTCCAGATTGATGATCAGCAACGCGGCTGCCTGGCGGTTCTGGAGATCCCGCAACAAACGGACACGGTTCGGGAGACCGGTAAGGTCGTCGGTATAGGACGCCTGCAATTCACGAATCAGCTGGATAATCCGGTACAACAGATACAGGCTCAGGATCAGCATCGCCGAGACGGTACCGACCAGAATCAGGTAATTGGTGCGCTCCATCGGCAGCAGCACTGCATTGATCTCATTTCGCGGAACGCCGGCCCCGTACACCATGCCCCCAGCGGTGGCGGCATAGTAAAGCTCATAGTCTTCATTGCCCGCCGAGAGGCCTCGAGTGGTCAGTTCCCCGACCTCGCCCAAGGACCGTGCTGAGTCAACATCAGCACCAAGATCCAGCGCCAGGATGGCATCAATCAGGGCCTGCTCCCTGCGGGTGTCTTTCCCCTGACTGAGGCTCGAGAGATTGCGATTGTTGCGGTCATTCAGGAACGCGAAACTGTGTTGGGTGACGGTGATGCGACTGACAACATCAATGATCTGGTCCGCGCCCCAAGCAGTTGTCGCCATGCCCAGCAGGTTGCCGTCACGATCGTACATAGGACTGGCGAGCGTCAGCACCGCGCGTTCAGTATTGAGATCGAAATACACCGGCGACCAGTACACGTGTCCGGAATTGTCGGGATCGGCCGTCCACTCCTGTTCCAATGTGCGACCGAACCAGGGAGCGTTGCGATAGTGGTCAAAACGGGATTCAGTATCCAGCCTTGTCAGTGTGTTGTCGTCGCTACCCTGCAAAAAGTAGGGCATATAGCTGGTGCCTGTTTCTGACAACACGCCCGGCTCAAACCAGAGCCCGGCACCCGCCGCTCCCTCGAAATCCTGCAAATGGGCGTTCAAGGTGTGCTCCAGGCTCCCACGCACTATAGACAGAGCACGACCGGACATCCCACTCTCGACCATCTCGTGGAAACTCTCACCAACGTTGGCGAGGGTAATGGTGTAGCTTGCCAAAGCGGATTGACGGGCATTGATGCGCGACAGTCCTGCACCCACCACCTCATTGATCTGTTGCCTCCGAAGCTCGGAGAGGGCATCCCGTGAGTAACTGAGATTCAGGCTGGACAACAGAAGCATTCCGACAACAAACACCAGCAATAACAAACCCAGCATCCACATGATGGATTGGCGTGAGGACGGGGTTTTCCGACGAGTCAGGCGGCTGGGAAGTATCCCCGGCATTACGGATATCCTCGGGCAGTGAGTCAGGTGTCTCCGGCAGGGAGGTCTTCCAGATGCCGGTCCAGCGCTGCCTGTGCTTGCTTGTGGCCCCGCTTGGCAGCCTCAGTGTACCAATAAACGGCCTGATCCATATCCTGCCCGACACCACGTCCGGTGGCGTACATCTGGCCCAACAGAAACGCGGCTTCGCCAGAGGCAGGCGCCGCCTTTTCGGCCCATACCCGTGCACTGGCATAGTCTTCAAAGGCATGGAAAATAATGGCCATATTGGACTGCGCGCGCACGTCGCCGTTGTCAGCCGGACCCTGGCAGGCCTCTCTGGCTTCACTGTAATTGCGAATGGCCATCAACAGGTAGCAGTCACTCAGGGCCTGGTCGGAAACGCCGCTTTCATCGGCAACGTCTACCGTGGCTGGCTCCGGCTCAGCACGAGGTTCGGGTTCCGGTGTCGACGGCTGCCGCTTCACCCGCTCCGCAAAGGCGGCAACCTGGTCCGGGCATGAGTAACTGTAGCCGGCTTGATAGCGCTGAAGCATCGCGTTAGTCGCCGGCTCATTAGCGTACTCTTCTGCAATGGCTTCACAACGCAGATCCCTTTCCCGTTCCACGTTATGTAGTACGGAAGCGCGGGATGGATCGTCGCGGTGCTCCGCAAGGTATTCCGTCAGCGGGTCGATATACGGCTGGTCAAACAACGCCCGCTGTTCCCGTTGGTAGGAATTCGGCGTTTTCGGGTTAACGATCTTCTTCATCACCTGCCCGGTTCGTTCCAGCAAATCCGACGACGCCTTGGACAAGCGATCACCGTCGACGCTTGCGCATCCGCTTAGAAAGAGCAAAATCAGAAGACAGGAATACGGACGATACATCTACACTCACTAGCCGTTTTCAGCAGTCGATGAAGCGACTAGTTTTACACGGAAGAAGGCAGGTTCAAACCGTTTCTTTTGAGGCTTATTTGCCGATGCAGAATGTGAAGCTTTCCGAGTTATCGACCAGATAAGTAACTTTCGGGAATTACTAGCTCGGAGGAATGTGGAGAAAATTGTAAATTCTTGGGCTTTTCCACAACTCACTAACCGATACACGTGGCCAAGGGCAACAGTTGGCTCCTAAACCGTCTAAGCTTACACTACGTCCTGATAAATTTTGTTCCGAGCAGAAGTCATGGCCACCACTTACGCCAGAATCAATCCAGATATCCTTACCTGGGCCCGAGAGCGGGCACAGCTTAGTGTGTCTGCTCTTGCATCCAAACTGGGGGTGCCAGACGATAAGATTGATGCCTGGGAGCGAGCTGAGAAACCGCCAACCTTCAAACAGGCTCAAGATTTTGCCACTAAGACGCACATTCCGTTTGGCTATCTGTATCTGAAGCAGCCGCCGGAAGAGACGTTACCGTTACCAGATCTTCGGACGGTCGGCGGGCGTCATCCTGACCGACCGTCTTCCGAGCTTATCGATATGGCTCAGATCGTTCTGAGACGGCAGGAATGGTATGCAGAGTATCTCCGAGACCAAGGTGTGGAGCGAAACCCATATGTTGGTCGGTTCACTGCTCGCTCCAATATCCATGATGTGGTCCAGGACATGCGGCAAGTGCTCGGTATACCAGCTCATCCCGAGCGAGGTAACTGGGAAGATTACTGGCGCTTACTCATCCGCAAAATCGAAGGCGCGGGCATCCTGGTCATGCGGCAGGGATTCATCCGTCATCACTCTCGCCCGCTATCTGTTCAAGAATTTCGCGGCTTTGCCATTTCCGATCCTCTGGCACCGGTGATCTTTGTCAACCAAACCGATGCCCCAGCCGCACGCTTGTTCACCTTAATCCATGAATTGGCGCATATCTGGATTGGCAAGAGCGGGGTTTCTGACGCAAGTCCCGATACTCACCAAAGAGAAGAGATTTTCTGTAACGCTGTAGCGGCGGAATTTTTGGTTCCCGAGGCGGAGTTTAGTACCCACTGGCAACACACCGAAGATTGGAAAGGGAACCTGCCAATATTAGAGGCCCATTTCCGCGTCAGTACATGGGTAATCGCAAGGCGAGCACTGACACTCGGGAAAATTTCCCGGGACGATTACCAGAATTACGTCAATGATCTTCAAGAACGTTACCGGAACCGTGAAAAAACCAAAGGCGGCCCTACGTACTACAGAACTCAAAGAGGGCAGATCAGCGAAACGTTCTCTAAGGCGCTGGTCAGCGAAGCTCTCAGTGGCCGTGTCCTTCTTCGGGATGCGGGTAGCTTACTGAATATGAAGCCCCACAAAATAACCAACTACGCCAAAGAATTAGGGATCTGATGTATTTGCTGGACGCTAACACCTACATCCAGGCGAAGAACCTCCATTACCAGATGTCATTCTGTCCTGCATATTGGGCTTGGCTCGACCAACAGTATGCAGTGTCAGCACTGGCGAGCATCCGCACTGTCTATGATGAATTGTCTGATGGAGATGACGAGCTTTCGGATTGGGTCAAGGACAGGAAGGACCAGTTCATCCCAGTTTCAGGCGATGATATTCAGCAGAAGTTCACAGAAGTAGCTCAGCATGTAGCTGATCTGGAAGGAAAAAAGCAAGAATTTGTGGCGGAGTTCCTAAGTAAAGCGGATCCCTGGCTCATCGCAACGGCGGCGGTCATCGGCGGTACTGTCGTTACTCACGAAATACCAGTCCCCCAAAACAGTACCAAGGTCAAAATTCCAAATATCTGTGATGTCTTCGGTGTACCCTATACCACCACGTTCCAGCTATTGAACCAGCTAGAAGCCCAGTTTGTACTTGGCTAATACAGTTTAAGAAATCCCATCTCGGTCCACGCCCGATTATTCAAGAATCCCCGCCGCCCTGCAGGCTTCCAGAAATGGTTTTTTCAGAAAATTGCTCTCTGCGAAGGGGTACCGGGCAGTCTGTCGCGATAAGGTTTTCAAATAATCATCCGGTAGCCGATCATCTTCTCTCCATTCATCCAGCACCTGCATCAACCAGTATTTTCCATCATTCTCTCTGCAAATTTTCGCTTTATAGCGCTCCTCGATGCCATATATGTCTTTCCAAGTCTCGATCTCCTCATGAACAACAGCCGGACCAAATGTGAGTTGAATATCAGCAGGAACCAGCCGATCGATATCCGAATGATTGAGGTCAATAGCAATCTCAATATCGTGAGCATCCATTGCGTATGGGTAGAAAGCCTTGCGTCGACCTGCACCTTTGTGGACGGGATCCTTGCTCTTTTTGTAAGTGCTGTTGCATTCATGACAGGCTGGAGCGAGATTACGAAAGTTGACCGAATTAAACGGGTATAGTGCCTTGGGAAGGTAATGGTCATAGGCCTCCCGGTAATCGTGGTCTGGACCTTTCATATCGCTGATCCCGCAGAAGGGACATTTACCACTACGGTTTGCCCCAGAAAAAGCCTCGTTGTAGTGATCGCCGATCTCCCCGATCTTTTCTTTCAGTGCCGCCAGATTGAGGTAGGAATACAGATTTTTGAAGAACGATTTTAGTTGGTCCTTAATGCCATTCAGCTTGGTAGGAAGGTCAGCGTACCGAGCAACCGAGATGCTCGAATCGTTGGCGCATACCTTTTCAATGTCGTTGTTCGCCTGATACCACTGACGGAATTGTTCAATCTGCGCATCGTCCAATGTGGTAAATAGCTCAAAGATTCGCTGCACGTGGCCCAAGAAGAACTCAGAACCCTGACTATCACTGTAGTGAAATGCATTCATGACCTCGTATAGATCAGGATTGGGTAAAAACAAGTCCAAACTAAATGGCCCATAGCCAGGCGCCTTGCACCAAACTTCATAGAAAATAAAATCAATAAACTCCTGCATTTTCTCCATCTGATGGGACACATAGGTATAGGGAAATAACATCAGTCTTGCACCTCTCCGTTCTGATCCTCCTGCTTATCAAGAATAGCTTTGATCAGAAGAATTTTTTCCACCGAGTCACCCAGCTCCCGATTAATATCCTCAATCAAGTTTGAGGAATCTTCCTCTCCACTCTCAAAGCGAGAACGTAGCTGATCCAGTATTTCCTTGGCGTAAGCGCCGATAGTTTCTTGCTGGTCAAAAGTGTTCATGGTGATCTTGTTAATCGACGCGCCCAATGTGTTGTAACGTGGGTGGCGAATACTCACATCTCCCGTGCTCTTGTCCTTTTTGAAAACAAGTACCTTCTTGGGGCGACTATCGCTTACAAGAAAAGGGCTGTGAGTCGTAACCAGCATTTCCTGACTTTTGATTTGATCTTTTGAGAAGCACTGGCGCAGACGGCTGATGAAATTGGCGCGCCATTCAGGGTTGAAATGAGTTTCCGGCTCGTCGAGTAAAAATAGGCTGTTGGTGTCACGGAATAGCAAGCACAATCCCAGACTGTGGAGCAATTGGTGCTCACCATCCGAGAGTTCCTTGAGCAACATGGGCTGCTTAACACCCTGCTTGGTAAAGTAGAAATTCTTGAAACGCATGATGCGCTCGTCGGACGGCAGCGTCGGCACGGTTTCACTGACGTAATGGCTGCTGGAACGATAGAGTTCGTTCTTGAGAATGTCACTGACCGGATAAAGGTTTAGTGTAAGCAGCACCTGAAGGGCTTGGAACAGCGCCAGAGCTGAATAGTCAAAATTTTCCTGGAAGGCCTGCTGGGTGTTGTCATCCACCCAGTAGTCGAGAATCAGGGTATCGCTGTCTTCATCCAGAAAATACAGCGTTGCACAGCGCTTCAAGGCGCTGATAATTCGCGACGAGCGCTCGTCACCCTCCAGCAGATAGGTCAGGTTCAGCCGATATCGGATTTCGCCAATATCGTCTTCTTCCAAGCTGAGTGCCGAGTTGTTATCAATAATCTCATCGATAGTCTGGCGTTTATTTTCATCTTTACTGGCGAAGGCTTCCAGATACTCAGGAGGAATCAGGATGCTCCGGCGAATCAGAATGCGGAATTCCCTGAGTGACTCGACGCCAATATCTTCCCGAAAGGGTGTCAGTGTTTCCTCGTCCTGAAATAGCAGGTTACATAGCAGAATGGCCTGACTAAAACTGGTGTCCAGATAGGCCAGCCGGGTATCCGGTCTGCCGGAATAGCTGCTTTGCCGAGTGAGTGCATCCCAGTATTCATCGAACTGAATAAAGCGCGTTTTAAAAAAAGGCAGGCTGAGAATTTCGTTTTCGCCGGAGGAGTAACCCAGAACATACTCAGGTAGCAGTATATCGGCATAGCCACCTCCGAAGGCCTCATTGGTATCCGTCTCGAACTCACCCTGGTTGTCCCAGAGGTACCGGACAGATTCGCCACGCTCTTTCCAGACACTAACCTTGGCCCACTGCGGGCTGTCAGCATGACGGTATTCCTGCGGAACCTGAATTAGGTAATCCAATTCAAACGCCCTGGGCTGAAAGTCCAGCGTTTCATCCTGCAAGGTTTCCGGCAGGAAGTTACTGCGTACACGGCGGATTTCCAACTGAAAGAAGATGGCACTCAGCGCTTCGAGCAAATTGGACTTACCACTGCCATTGGGACCAGCGCAGACAAAAGGTGAGATGCCCTCCGGCTGTTCCAGCTCTTCCTGTAATGTCCATTCAGTGCGGAAGTGGTGCTCAAAGCCATAGGGTAGGCCGCGAAAGCCGTCTAGATCGTTGATCTTTAGGCGGATCAACTTCATACCAGCGCCCTCAATGCGATGCTATTGTCTTCGTCGTTATAGAGTTGTTCGATCTCCCCTTCGTTCAGCAACTCAAAAATCAGTTTCTTGATGCGCTCATAGCCTTGCTGGGTGATGGTCTCCAGTCTTGTAAGTTTACCCATCAAGCCTTTCACAGAAAGCGATGGCTCTTCTACCAGAGCCTGCAAAACATCGTGGCGAGTGAAGATATATCTGGGTTCGTCCTCGTCTTCTCTGCCTACTGAAACAGCAGGCGCAGAAAGTTGCGGCATCCAATCCGCAGTATCGGGTAGTGCAGCCTGTAAACTCCGCATCGTATGATCGGATTCTTTCAGGGCGCGCGCTGTCTCATCCGGTAGTGCCAAGGCAGCCATGGACTTTTGCATTTCCTTGAAGGGCTGGGTCGCTGCCTCAATCATCGCTTGTTGTTCTCTCAGCCAACCCATATCCAATTTCGGCAGGGAGTCGGCAATCTGTTTTGCTAGCTTTGTGGATTCGTTGATGGAAGCCATTTCCTGAGTCAATTTCTGGACGCCCGACGAGGCAGCCAGCGCTTCCGTAGCCCGAGCGATGGAGTTCATATTTTTCAACTCGTCGAGCGGTGTGCGCCAAAGCGACGCCTGTTCAGCCATTTCCCGTGCGGCCCTGAGTGCGGGGATATCCAAGCCCGCTAAAGCTGACGGTGCCTGAAGTGCTTTCAATATGGCGTTGTGTTTACCGTTAAAATCGTTCAGTTGATCGATCACGCTCTTACTAGCTTTCATAGTTCTATCTGAAGCTGCAGATATCTGAGCAAGATCAACGACTGTTTTTTTACTCTCAGGCAATGGCACTCTGGATAAATCCAGCCCACCTTTAAAGGCATGCTGACTAAGAGCGCCATAAAGTTCTTCCAGATCAGTTAGGCCTTTCAGATAAAAGTTCTTTAATTTATCAACTTTTGCGTGTGTATCAGCAAACTTGTTTTGCAGATCGATTGGTGGTCGCTTTAACTGAGTACCTTTGATTATTCCTAGGTTGAGGCCGCTCATGATGGCGCCTCTATTCTTGCTCTTGAACTGATTTAATATGAATGGGCTAGAGTGAACTGAGTAAGATATGAACCAAGGATTAGCGAGCTTTTTATTAAGGGTTATCGCCGCCAAATGCTTTGTGTTCACTGCTAAAGGGATGTCATCGGGAACCACAGCAGAGCGCCCAATAGTTCCCATGATCGTGATGATCACGTCTTCTGGAAAAATTCGATAATTCTCAAGTTGTTTGTATTTTTCATGGGTTATGAATCGCTGCTCACCCCAAACAAAACGATTCTGTACGGCATTGTCGATACCAAGAACAGCGACGTCACCTTCAGTGGTGAACTCGCTGTGCAACAGATTTGAGCCAAAAGGCCCGGTACGCAAAGCACGTTTATGATTTGCTGCAAGGTCTTTTATCTCGACTAGTGGCCAGTCCGCATACCCATGAGCCTGGGGGCCAAACATATCCAGAAAAACGCTTTTGAGCAGATCGTCGAGCTGTTTCAGGTGCTGTTTGCGCCGGACGATCAGATTTTCCACCTTGCCAAGCAGGTAGGCAATGCGTTTTTGGTCGTCAAGAGGGGGTAAGGGGATAGATATTTTTTTTAAGGTTGCCTGTGTAATAGCTTTGAATGTCGAACCTGTTCCCAAGGAGTCGATTCGTTCCTCATTGGCCTTCAGATAGTAGAAAAGAAACTCCCCATCCAGAGTTCTAGATGGTCGAATGGCTGCCAGCCCTCTGCCGATGATTGATTTCTGATCACAAATATTTACCGCACCGACAGGAGCTCTCACAGAGATTAATATATCTCCGGGATAGGCTTCCTTTCGCTTTTCGCTAGTGCACCACATTCTGACTCTGGGATGTTTTTCCTGAAAATCGGCTTTACCTTGGAAGAAAGGCAATCCCTCCCCATTAGAATTGTACGTTGAAGATTCCGGAGATTGGCCTGCTACAACTGTTGCAACAGATTGAAGTGGCGTGGTTATCATCCCACCATCCCCTTCAGCTCCAGCAACTCACGAACAATCCCGCTCTGTACCTTATCCAGTTCGCTGTCCTCAAGCTCCCCCACTTCCGCCTGAATCAACCGCTCCAGAATGACAGCAGAGGCTTCGTATTCGATTTCCTCAAACACATCTTCTTTGTAACGGCTTAACGACAGGTCATAGCCTTCTCCTTCGATATCGGCACGGGACACCATAAAGTACTGGGCAGTGCGGTCGGTGTCAGTTTCAGCGTTGCGGGCCTGGTATTTGGTAACGATGTCTTGCAGGTCGCCATTGCCGTCCTGCTTGCTGCGCCTGTCATCCAGGCTGTAGCCGTCGTTTCGCATGTCATAGAACCAGACATGCTCGGTGGCGGGCTGGCTGACCTTATCCTGGGCTCCCCATACCTTGGTAAACAAGAGAATGGCAGTGCTTACACCGGCATAAGGTTTAAACACACCGCTGGGCATGGTAATCACAGCTTTAAGGTCACAGCATTCAACCAGAGTCTGGCGTAGTTGTTTGAAAGCTTTTCCGGAACCGAACAGCACCCCTTGAGGCACGATCACGCAGGCAGTACCGCCTTTTTTCAGCAGGCGGTAGATGTTCTCCACAAACAGCAGTTCGGTTTTAGTGGTGGCAAGGCTAAGGTTTTCATTGATGTCGCCCTTATCGATGCTGCCAGTAAAGGGCGGGTTGGCCATAACGATGTCATATTCGGCATCCTGGTTGTAGCCTTTGCTCAGCGTATCTCTGTAGTCGATATTGGGCTCATCGATGCCATGCATCATCAGGTTCATCAGCCCGAGGCGGACCATGGTGCTGTCGATATCGTAGCCGTGCAGGGTGTTTTCCAATATTTGCTGGGCCTTTTCTGTAAGGCCAGCGGCGACTGACGTGCGGACAAAGCCGTCTTCGTCGGTTTTCAGGTCTTTGGCCCCAGCTTTCCTGGCCAGATCAGTGACAATGTACTGATAGGCACCCAACAGGAAGCCACCGGTACCACAGGCCGGGTCGGCAATCTTGTGACCTAGTTGTGGCTGTACCAGCTCGGCCATGAGTTTGATGATATGGCGCGGAGTGCGGAATTGGCCGTTTTTACCAGCAGTAGCGATTTCAGAGAGCAGGAATTCGTACACATCCCCTTGGATATCCTGAAAGGCCTGCCCGTTTTCCTTAGCGTCCTGCTCCATGATGGCGAAGATTTCATCAATGGTTTTCACCGCCTCCACCAGCAAGGCCGGTTTCGGGATGATGAACACGGCGTTTTTCATATGATGGGTGAAGTTGGACTCCGCGCCGTTCATATCCTTAAGAAAGGGGAATACCTTGGTCTGCACATGCTGGAGCATATCTTCGGCCTGTCTGCGTTTGAATTCGCTCCAGCGCAGGCTGTTTTTGTCGATGCCGTGTTTGCGATCATCCTCAGCACGTATATCGATTTCTTCCAGTTTGCTTTCACGGCCACTCAGCTTTGTCCTGTATTCTGGTGGCACCCAGATACCCTCAAACTTGGAGGTGTACGGCTCACCAGTCCACTCGGCATCAGCCTGACGCTTCAGGTCCAATTCATCCAGACGTTTCATAAACAACAGGTAGGTGATCTGCTCGATGGCCGTTAGGGGGTTGCTGATGCCACCGCTCCAGAATTTATTCCAGAGCTGGTTGATCTTGCCTTCGAGTTCAGAGTTGTTCTGTAACATGGTTGTCGCATTTCCTATTTGGGGCCGGGGAATCTTCCCGATTGGTTCGAGGCACCTTTTCCTGTCTGTTTCATCGTTTTCGTGGCGTCACGAAAATGAACATCAAAGTTTTACCTATAAAACTTCGTGTCGTAATTCATCTCTAGCTCTTAGGCCGCCAACTGTTCAGTTAATTGCAGGATTTCATTGATTTCCGCCGGGCTGAACACGCCGCGGATCCCCTGTGGGTGGATGACGGTAAAGGGTGCATTAATCAGATCCCGCTTTTCCACCTTTTCACGCTCGATGATGAACCCCTTGAGTAGGTCAAGAAAAGCCAATTGCTGACTGGTCAGGGTTGTGTGGTTAGAGATGAATTGGGCAAAGGCTTCGCCGACGGTGTCTGGGTAGCTTTTCAACCTCTCGATTCCGAGGATATGGCGAATAAACTGAATAAAATGCGCCTTGCGGTTTTTATAAACCTGACGTAGCAAGTCCTCGGTAATGTGTGGGTGCTCTTCGTGCAGAAGTTCTGCCAGCTGTTGGGCTTCTTCCGCTGTGACTGGACCACCACTTTTGATCTTTTGCAGTACCGGGTTGTGCTCGGTGAGTTCGGTAACCAAGGCTTCAACCATTTCCTGGTAGCGGCTGATGCTGACGGCTTCGTTCTGCGGACCGAATTCGACCCATTCCTTATGGTGCAACTGGTCGGTCAGGTTCAGGTGTATCGGGCCCTGACCTGTGGGCTGCTCGCGGAACTTCATCAGGGGGCCGAGTTTCTCTGTCAGTTCGTCAAAGGAGTTTTCGTCAGCCTTGTGCCAGTAGTGGCTGGTTTGCGCCCGGCGGATCAGGTCTTCCTGCTGTTTGACGAAGGAAACGGAAAGGGGCAGTTCGCTGAGCTGCTCGACGATGCCTTCTCTCAAGGTTTCTGCCTGTTCCTTTTCTTCCTTACTGTTACCCAGTAAGGCCAGCGAATATTCGAGCAGATCACGCTCAAAGCGCATGGCCTTGAAGTCAGCCTCGGATACCGTTCGAAATAATGGCTTGATTTGCGCGCGCAGAAACTCGATGCGGTCGTGGTTCAGGGTAACCCAGAAATTCTCTTCTTCCAGCCGCGCCAAGTCGGCGGCGGCTTCCTTGATGATCACGGATCCGACTGGCAGAGCTATAATTTGTTGGCGCAGTTTGTTGATCTCGCCCTCCGCAATATCGGTGTTATTACTGTCTAGGGCTTTTTCAATTTTGTCGATGCGCAAGCCTACCAGCCGAACGGGTAACGGCAGTTGGGCCTTGAGCACTTTGCCTTTGGGTTGAAGCTTGAAATACTCGAAGTTATCCCAGCAATCTAGAATCAGGAAGGTATCTTTTTCGGTACACCAGGGTTTCGGTTTGCCAGTTTCCAACAGACGGGTGCCACGCCCGATCATTTGCCAGAACTTGGTATAGGAATACACCGGCTTGGCAAACACCAGATTGACGACTTCCCGCACGTCAATGCCGGTGTCCAGCATATCCACACTGATGGCGATGCGTGGCATGTCGTTATTGGTGAACTGATCGAGCAGGCCGCCCTTGCCATAGACACGGGGGTCATCAGAGACAAGGACTTTAGATAGCTCTCCTTTGTATTGAGGATAGAGTTTGTCGAAGATTTCCTCGATACGCCGGGCGTGAGCCTTGGAAGAAGAGAAAAAGATGGTTTTACCGGGCAGCACGCCATTGTCGTCCTTGATGCATTCCTCCATGAATTCTTTGACAATCAGGGTATTGGTGCCGGTATTAATGACCTGCTTTTCCAGTTGTGAGCCTTCGAAGTTTATTTCTTCGATATCCTTACCTTCGAGAATCAGTTTTTTCTGATCTTCCAGTGAGATAGTGCGCTTGCTGATGCCTTCCATCTGGAAGCGTGTCTGTATTTTCATTACCTGAAAGCTGCACAAGTAAGGCGGCACATTGTTAACAGCTTCTTCGTAGGTATAGGCGAAGGTGGGCAAGCCATCCTCACAGCGAAATAGCTCGAAAGTGTTGTGATCAATAAGGTCGGTGGGGGTGGCAGTCAATCCAAGGGTAATGGTCTTGAAGTAGTCCAGTACCTCTTTATAAGTGTTGTAGATAGACCGGTGACTCTCATCGACCACAATAAGGTCGAAAAAGTGTGGGGATAGCGACTGTGATACATCCCGAATGATGTTGAGCATGGTGGGGTAGGTTGCCACATAGATCCGCCGATCTGTGGCGATCAGCTTTTCGCCTACATTGGGCCAATGCGGTTCATTGGGCAGATACTCCTTGAAGGCATTGAGCGCCTGTTCTCGCAACGCAATACGATCCACAAGGAACAGCACCTTTTCCGCGTGCCCCGCACGCATCAGAGTATCCGCCAAGGCAATACAGGTGCGGGTTTTTCCGGTGCCGGTAGCCATGACCAGAAGGAAATCTCTTCCCTGAGCTTCAATTCCCTCCAATACGGCACGTATGGCACGGACTTGGTAGTCTCGACCTGCAATGTTGGTATTGATCAGTTCCTGAGTGAGCGGTTTGCGATTGCGGCGGATATAGGCAAAGCGCTCTAAATCATCGCGCGTGGGAAATCCAACTACCTTTCGCGGTGGGTAGTGCTCCAAGTCCCAGAAATAGGTGTCATGGCCGTTCGTGTAAAAGCAAAACGGTAACTCTCCACCCAACTGATTCTGGATGTTGTAGCAATATTGTTTGGCTTGCTCCCGGCCCAAAGCTGCATCTTTACTCGTACGCTTCGCCTCAACCACGGCCAGCGGCTTACCATCCTTGCCGAGTAGGACATAGTCGCTGAATTGACGGCCATCATAGGGCGAGCATGGCTCTTTTATCCCTTCTGGTTTACCGACCAAAATGTCGAACTCCTCCACCACTTGGGTGGGGTCTTCGACATTCCAGTTTGATGTGGCGAGGAGCTGGTCAATCAGCTCGGCGCGAGTCTGGGCTTCTGTTTTTGTCATTCTTCACTTCTCCAGACCTATAGCATCACGCCGGCCAATAGAGTCGTTTTAACGGCAAAATACACTTGATATCCAACGCATTAAAGAGGGCGGCGGTTTCGCGGTTCTTCGTAGAGACTTAGGGGGTGGAACCGATTAACAACATGCCATCCTCCATATTCAAAAAGTATAGAAGTGTAGGGAAAACTCCGGCTACGTAGCTCTAAATATGGACAAAACGTGCTAAGCGTCGACTATAGCACCAAATCGCTCAACAGAATATAAGTGCTTTATTTATAGGCTAAAATCTATTTATATGGAACTCTATCTACTTCCCGATGCAAAAACTGCTGAAGATTTTCCCCAGTAAGTCATCAGGTGTCATTACACCAGTGATTTCCCCCAAAGAATCCTGGGCAGCACGAAGGTCCTCTGCCAACAGTTCACCAGCTCCATAGCCCTGTAACTGGTCCTCGCCCTGCAGCAGGGAAACGCGGGCCCGCTCAAGGGCATCCAGGTGACGACGCCGGGCGATAAAGCCGCCTTCGGTGGTACTGGCAAATCCCATGCACTGCTTCAGATGATCTCGCAGCACTTCCAGACCGTCCGCTGACTTTGCCGCAATGCGCACCACCGGCGCGGCACTGGCGTCCAGTTGCTCGATGCCCGCTGGTTCGCCAGTCAGGTCCACCTTGTTGCGGATGACGGTCAGGGGCGCGCCGGGTGGTAACTGGTCGATAAAGTCTGGCCACAGTTGATGGGGTTCGGTTTCCGGTGTGGTGGTGGCATCTACCATCAATAATATACGGTCGGCCTGACGAATCTCGTCCCAGGCCCTGGCAATCCCGATCTGTTCCACTTCGTCGGGGCTGTCCCGCAGGCCGGCGGTATCGATGATGTGCAGGGGCATGCCATCAATGTGGATGTGTTCGCGCAACACATCCCGGGTGGTGCCTTCAACTGCGGTCACAATGGCCGCCTCCCGTCCCGCCAGGGCATTGAGCAGACTGGACTTGCCAGCATTGGGACGCCCGGCAATCACCACCTTCATACCATCTCTTAGAATGGTGCCTTGCTGGGCTTCCTCAAGGATAACATCCAGGTCCTGGATAATGAGCTGCAGGTCGTTCGCCACTTTGCCGTCAGCCAGAAAATCGATTTCCTCTTCCGGGAAATCGATCGCAGCCTCGACATATATCCGTAGGTGGGTAACAGCCTCAACCAGGGCGTCAATTCTGCGGGAGAATACGCCTTGCAGGGAACGCACCGCACAGCGCGCTGCCTGCTCCGAACTGCTTTCAATCAGGTCGGCGATAGCCTCGGCCTGGGTCAAGTCCAGTTTGTCGTTCAGGAAAGCCCGTTCTGAAAATTCTCCGGGCCGGGCCAGGCGAGCCCCAAGTTCGCACACCGTTCTCAACAGCAGGTCGAGAATAACGGTGCCACCGTGGCCCTGGAGCTCAAACACATCCTCGCCGGTAAACGAATGGGGATTGGGAAAATACAGCCCGATACCTTCGTCGATCAGTTCCCCCCGAGTGTCCAGGAACGGACCATAGTGTGCGTAACGCGGCCTGGGCTCGAACCCCAGCATCTGGCGCGCAATGGCCGTTGCCTGCGGGCCAGATACCCGAACAATACCCACCCCGGACTGGCCCGGGGCCGTGGCAATTGCTGCAATGGTATCGGTGGCATAAAACATCGTTACTTTCCTCTTCCCCCTTGCCCCTTCGGCCCCCTGAAATAACAGAGGCTCCCAAAAGGAGCCTCCGCAATCACTGGAACCGTTGGATGACCGGTCAGCTCTTCTTGGCCGCAACTTCTGCTTCAATCTTGCGGGTAATGTACCACTGCTGGCTGATGGACAGGATGTTGTTGACCAACCAGTACAGAACCAAGCCTGCCGGGAACCAGAGGAAGAACACGGTAAAGATCAGCGGCATCAGCTTCATGATCTTCGCCTGCATCGGGTCCGGTGGTGTCGGGTTCAGACTCATCTGCAACATCATGCTGGCACCCATCAGGATGGGCAGGATGAAATAGGGGTCCATGACCGACAGATCCTGGATCCACAGCATGAAGGGAGCATGTCTCAACTGGACACTTTCAAACAGCACCCAGTACAGGGATATAAAGACCGGCATCTGTACCAGTATCGGCAGGCAGCCACCCAACGGGTTTATCTTCTCCCGTTTGTACAACGCCATCATTTCCTGGGACATGCGCTGGCGATCGTCGCCATACAGTTCTTTCAACCGTGTCAGCTGGGGAGCTACCGCACGCATTCTTGCCATGGACCGGTAACTGGTCGCCGACAGTTTGAAGAACACCGCCTTGACCAGGACTGTCAGCAGGATGATAGCCACACCCCAGTTGCCAACCAGCCCGTGGAACCAGTCGAGAATAATGAACAATGGCAGGGCAATGAAGAACAGGAAGCCGAAATCAACCGTCCGGTCGAGGTTCGGGGCAACGTTCTCAAGGCGCTCAATGATCTTGGGACCGACATAGGCCTTGGCGGACACTTCGCTGGTTTGACCCGGCTCCACGACGGTCGCGGGATACACAAAGCCCATGACATAGAGCGGGCCACGACGAGTGGACTGGAACTGGGCCGGCTGATCACGTTCGGGCACCCAGGCCGCCAGGAAGTAATGCTGGAGGAAGGCCAACCAGCCATTGGTCACTGATTGGTTTATCGGGTTCTCGGAGAGATCGTCAAAATCGAACTTCTCGTAAGGATCTTCTGGCGAACTGACCACCATGCCCAGGAAAGCACGTATGCCCAGGCTGTTCTGTGCGGTTGGGTCCGGTGCCTGATCACGGACAATCTTGCCCGTCATGTTTGCCTGCCAGACGCTATCGGACTGGTTGTTGATCTGATAACGAACATCAATCTCATAGCTGTCACGGCTAAACAGATACTGTTTGGTGACTTCGACATTGTTGTCCGTGGTGAAGGTGAGATCGACCGTCAGTGTATTCTCGCCTTCCTGCAGTTCGTATTCTGACGCAGACGCGTTGTAAACCGGAGCACTGCCATTGCGTTTGCTGTCGATGCCATCGCGGCCAATCAGCCCGCTTTCCATGATGTAGGTGCGCTTGCTGGTATTGGTCAACAGCCTCAGTGATTCTTCACTGTCGAGGGACCGGTCGTGCTGTAACAAAGAACTTTCAATCAGATTACCGCCTACACGGTCGATCTTGAGTTCGTAGACATCGGTACGCACGGTGATGAGTTGATCACTGGCAGAAACGGAGGATGTCTCCGAGGCCGAGATTGTCTGGCCATCGCCTTCCGGAGTGGTGAATTCTTCGCTTGAGGTATCCGGGCCACTGGCGCTCTCGCTCGGGAGAGTCATGTCATCCGTCGATGCAGGCTGGGTACTGGTACTGGCCTGTTCCGTAGCGGGTTGGGTCTGCGGCTGGTTATAGTCTTCATTCCAGGCAAGCACCATCATGTAACTGACAATGGCAAGGCCGGCAAATAATACAATGCGTTGAATATCCATAAACTTACTGTTTGGTCTGGTTAGCGTTATGGGTTTGGCTGGCCGGCCCGCAGCAGATGGAAGGTACTACCTCAGTGCGAACGTCAGTGCCCGGAACGGGATCATACCCGCCTTTTGCCCATGGATGACACCTCATTAGACGTTTGACCGAAAGAAAAAGGCCTCTAATGGCGCCGTGGGCGGTGATGGCTTCGACAGCGTATTGGGAACAAGTGGGGTAGTGACGGCAATGACTGGCCATCATCGGGCTGATCGCGTACTGGTAGACTCGGATGGGCAGGAGCAGCAGTTTGCGCATTAACCCGTTCCTTTGCCGGTACCGGAAAGTTCCGATGTGGTTGGTTTCTGGAGCTGGCGGTTTTTCTTCCTGAGGCGTGCCCAGAGCTCCGTCAGGGTAGCATTGAGCGCGGCATTATCAAGCTCCGTCAATCCTCGCCGTCCAAGAACCACGATGTCCAGGGCAGGGTATTCCCGCTCGTGCCTGAAGGTTTCCCGAACCCGGCGTTTAACGCGGTTTCGTTGTACAGCCAGTTTGAGATTCTTCTTTGAAAACACCAACCCAATCCTGGCGTGCCCCAGAGTATTGGGTGTGGCCAGGATCAGGAAATGTCGGTGCGGAACCCTTAGCTGTACGTCATCGAAGACTTTGCCGTAATCGGATGGCTTGAGCAGCCGGGACGATTTTGGAAAGGTCAAAGCCTTCATCAGGCGGTCAATGTCTTATGCAGACAGACGGGCACGGCCCTTGGCGCGACGACGGGAAATTACCTTACGGCCGTTGGCGGTTGCCATGCGGGCACGGAAACCGTGAACGCGCTTACGCTTCAGTACGCTTGGTTGAAACGTTCTTTTCATGGTGTCGGTCTCACATTACAGATGTTGGAAATTCAATCGTTGGCTGGAAAATGAACAGCCAAAACAGGAGCGGCATTCTATGCAATGTGGCGGTGGAATTCAATGGTTATTCGAGACCAGTGTCGGGTTATTTCCATCTCCGCTGATTCACGGTTCAGGTAATAAATTCATTAGGTCTTTTTGTATTCTCTTTAAGGATTATTATTACTGTTATTAGGCAGGCCTTTTTCTGTGGAAAACCGATGGAATTGATTTGGAAACAGGGGATTGGATGGTTCATAAAGTGGTTGAGAAGTGGGGATGAGGCCTGTGTATATCCGAGGCAGGAAATGTGGGTAAGTTGGAGGTTTGCTCAGATCGCGATTTATCCACCGAACATCGGGGTGTCGTCCACAGGGTTGAGAGCGCTTTGTACACACAGGTCTGTGGGTAACTTTTTCTGCACGATATTTCTGTACACAAGCCTGTAGGTAAGTCTGTAAAAAATTGAAATAAAAGAAAATAAATTTCCACAGGCTGTTTATTAAATGCGTTTGGCTCTTTCACTCGGGAGGCCCTCAGGTTAGAATCCTTGGTCATCTCTTTCGTCGGGTCATGGAGATCCGTGACGAGAAATTTCTGAGGCATCGGAGGCAAGACTGTCGTGCCGAACAACATATGGCATCAGTGTCTGGAAGTACTCCGGGACGAGTTTCCCGCCCAGCAATTCAACACCTGGCTTAGACCCTTGCAGTCGGATCACCGCGAGGGTCAGTTGATGCTGTTCGCACCCAATCGGTTCGTCATGGACTGGGTGAACGAAAAATACCTCAGAAGAATTGAAGAAGTCCTGAAGGATCTGCACGGTGGCCAGGCACCTCGGATTGATATGAAGGTGGGTTCCGCGCCACGGTCATCTGACCTGGTGGTCCGTTCCGAGAACGCGGTCAGTGGTGTGGCCGCCGAACAGGAGGAAGCGGGCAGCCGGGTAACGGAAGAAGAGAAAGGCGTTGCGGCCACAGTGACCACGCCTTCGGTGAAGGCCAAGAGCACCAGCGAACGACGTTCGGTTCAGGTTGAGGGTGACATCAAGCACCAGAGTTTCCTGAACGAAGGCTTTACCTTTGACACGTTTGTGGAGGGTAAATCGAACCAGTTGGCCCGGGCGGCCTCGATGCAGGTGGCGGAGAACCCTGGTGGAGCTTATAACCCACTGTTTTTGTATGGTGGTGTGGGTCTGGGTAAGACCCACCTGATGCATGCCATTGGTAATGACATTGTACGGCGCAACCCGAGAGCCAAGGTGGCCTATCTTCGCTCCGAGCGTTTTGTGGCGGATATGGTGAAGGCACTTCAGTTAAACGCCATCAATGAGTTCAAGCGCTATTACCGCTCTGTGGACGCATTGTTGATAGACGATATTCAGTTTTTCGCCCGCAAGGAGCGCTCCCAGGAAGAATTTTTCCATACTTTCAATGCGTTACTGGAAGGCGGACAGCAGGTTATTGTGACCTGTGACCGCTTTCCGAAAGAAATTGTGGATATGGAAGAGCGCCTTAAATCCCGTTTCGGCTGGGGCCTGACCGTGATGGTAGAGCCACCGGAGCTGGAGACCAGGGTCGCCATCCTGATGAAAAAGGCGGAGCAGGTGAACGTCAAACTCAGCAGCGAGGCGGCGTTTTTCATCGCGCAAAAAATTCGATCGAACGTTCGTGAACTAGAAGGGGCGCTGCGCCTAGTGATAGCGAATGCTCACTTCACTGGTTCGGAGATCACCCCGCCGTTTATCCGGGAAAGCCTCAAGGATCTGTTGGCGCTGCATGAAAAGCAGGTCAGCATCGATAATATCCAGCGCACGGTGGCGGAGTACTACAAGATCAAGGTGGCCGATTTGTTGTCAAAACGGCGTACCCGCACTGTGACCCGGCCAAGACAGGTTGCCATGTCCCTGGCCAAGGAATTGACCAATCACAGCCTGCCGGAAATTGGCGATGCGTTTGGTGGCCGTGATCACACCACGGTATTGCATGCCTGCAAAAAGATTGTAGAGCTGCAGGAAACGGATCCTGGCATCCGAGAGGATTATCAGAACTTTATGCGGCTACTGACAACCTGACCGGGTTAGCGGCAGCCAATACACATTCACCTTCCAATAAAAGAATGCTGAGTGCCATGAAACTGACGATCAGCCGAGAATCTCTGCTCACCCCCCTTCAGTCCATTGCCGGTGTGGTGGAGCGAAAACAGACCATGCCCGTTCTCTCCAACGTGTTGCTGGTGGCCGAGGATAATACCCTCACGCTGACTGGTACCAATATGGAAGTGGAACTGGTGGGCCGGGTGTCACCGGTGCACGTTGACCAGCCAGGCCGCATTACAGTTCCGGCGCGGAAACTGTCTGATATTTGCCGGGCGTTGGGTGATGAGGCGCCTATCGAGTTGGCGTTGGAGGGCGACCGCCTGCATCTGCGTTGTGGCGCCAGCCACTTTACGCTGTCGACCTTGCCGGCGGAGCATTTTCCCAATGTTGAGGATGATGCGGAAAGTTTTGGCCTGGAACTGCCCCAGAAAGAACTCAGCCGAATGTTCGATGCAACTGCCTTTGCAATGGCTCAACAGGATGTTCGCTATTACCTGAACGGGCTGTTGCTGGAAGTCGACAAGGATCACGTTCGCACCGTGGCTACTGATGGCCATCGCCTGGCCATGGCGCATTTTGATTTGCCCACCGGCTGCCCGGAACCCCGCCAGGTGATCGTGCCGCGTAAGGGTGTGCTGGAACTGGCGCGCTTGCTGGATGATGTGGAAACCCCGGTGACCCTGGTGATCGGAGACAATCATCTGCGCGCGACGGTAGGCTCCTATACCTTTACCTCGAAGTTGATCGAAGGCAAGTTCCCGGACTATAACCGGGTCATTCCCCGCGGTGGGGATAAAGTTGTCCTGGCGGATCGCGCTACCCTCAAGAACACACTTCAGCGCGCCGGCATTCTATCCCATGAAAACATCCGTGGCGTACGCCTGAACTTGGCGCCCAACGAGTTGCAGGTATTTGCCAACAACCCGGATCAGGAACAGGCCGAAGACGCGCTGTCGGTCGAGTATCAGGGCGAATCACTACAGATTGGCTTTAATGTAGGCTACCTGGTGGATGTGATGAACGCGCTGGATGAAGATCAGGTCAAGATAACCTTGGCGAATCCCAATAGCAGTGCGTTGATTGAGGCCGAGAACGACAATCGCTGCCTCTATGTCGTCATGCCGATGCGGCTGTAGGTCCGCCGGATTGGTTGTGGCCGCCAGATATTTACCGGATCAGTAAGGAAGAGAGTGATGGGAACGGTGACGAACAGCCTCAAGGGTGCCTTTCGAATCGGTCAGACCGTATCGGTGTTGGGACGCGCTGGAGTGAATTGGGTGCGGGGCGATCGACCGCCCGCGCCGAGGTTGCTCAGGCAGACGTTTGAATCCCTGGGTGCCACCTACATCAAGCTCGGCCAGTTTATTGCCAGCTCCCCCACGTTTTTCCCCAAGGAATACGTGGAGGAATTCCAATACTGTCTGGACCGTACCCCAAGCCTGCCATTCAGTGTGATCCGGAAAATTATCCGGGACGAACTGGGCCGACCAATCGAAGACGTATACTCTGACATTGACCCGGTGGCTTTGGCGTCGGCATCGATTGCACAGGTTCACGCCGCAAAGCTGGTTACTGGTGAGGATGTGGTGATCAAGGTGCAAAAGCCGGGTGTGGAAAACATTCTGCTGACGGATCTCAATTTCCTGTACCTGTCCGCGAAAATTCTGGAGACCCTGGCGCCCAAACTATCCTGGACTTCGTTGTCTGGAATCGTGGAGGAAATCCAGCGCACCATGCTGGAGGAGTGCGACTTCATCAAGGAAGCGAACAACCTTAAGGTGTTCCGGGAATTTCTCCATAACACCCACAATGAAGATGCTACCGTGCCACGGGTCTACGAAAGCTGCAGTACTCGTCGCATTCTTACCATGGAGCGTTTCCACGGTGTACCTCTGACGGATCTTGAAAGCATCCGGGGTTACGCGCGGGATCCGGAGCGCACGCTGATTACGGCAATGAACACCTGGTTTTCCAGCCTCACCCAGTGTGAGTTTTTCCACGCCGATGTTCATGCGGGCAATCTGATGGTGTTGAAAGACGGCCGGGTTGGTTTTATTGATTTCGGTATTGTCGGTCGCATCCGTCCGGATACCTGGCAGGCCGTCAGCGATTTTATTTCAACGGTCATGGTCGGCAATTTTGAAGGCATGGCCGACGCGATGATTCGTATAGGTATCACCCATCAAAAGGTTCAGGTGGCTGAACTGGCAGCCGACCTGCGGCGCCTTTACCAGCAAATGGACACCATGGTGCCGGATGAAGTGCCCTATCAGGCTGAACAAGCCGAGGATGACGTGAACAACATCCTGATGAATATGGTACGGATTGGTGAGGGCCACGGGCTGCATTTTCCAAGAGAGTTTGCGCTCTTGTTGAAACAGTTCCTGTATTTCGACCGTTATGTTCACATACTGGCGCCGGAAATGGATGTCTTCATGGACGAGCGGTTGAACATGCTGCATTAATCGCGTTCACCCGCGAGGTTTTGTACACTGGGGCAGCGTTGTCGGTAAGGCACGCTGCCTTTTTTGTCCCCGTCTCCTGCTGGTTAATAACCTATCGTGACCTATGGCGCTTGTTAAACTTCAATCGGAACATTTCCGCAATCTCTCGCCTGCGCCGGTCAGTTTCTCACCTTCCATTAATTTGTTATATGGCGCCAACGGCAGTGGAAAAACCAGCGTTCTGGAAGCCATTGGCTACCTGGGGCTTGGCCGCTCATTCCGGGTAAGTAGACATCAGGCGGTGGTTAGCCACGGCCAACACAAACTGACGGTGTTCGGTGGCCTGGATCAGGGAATGTCGGGAGGGGAACAATCATCAGTTGGAGAGCTTAACCATCGTGTGGGCATCTCCAGGGATGTGACCGCTAAAGAAACCACGCTTAGAGTGGATGGGGAAGCAGTTCGTAACCTGTCTTCGCTTGCCCGGCATCTGCCCGTCTCGGTTATCGATCCGGGGGTGTTTGATATTGTTGCCGGCGGACCCGGAAAACGCCGGCAGTTTCTCGATTGGGCAGTGTTCCACGTGGAACCTTCGTTTGCTTCGTTGTGGCAGCAGTGTCAAAGAGTGACGTCACAGCGGAATCAGATCCTGAGAAATGGTAGAATAGATGACGCTCTGATGAAGGTCTGGGATTCCCAGTACACGGAGTTGGCAGAGCGATTGACGCAAGCCCGGAACGAAACCTTTCGGCTCTTTACCAAGGCTTTTTACAGTTTACTCGGTGAGATAGACGCCCCCTGGGTTGATGGGCTCAAGCTGGACTATTACGTTGGCTGGGACGCCAGCCAACCCCTGGTCGAGGTACTACGTTCCCACCGGGAGCAGGAACAGAAAATGGGCCATACCCTGTACGGTCCCAATCGGGCTGACATCCGCTTGCGATACCAGGGAAGGCCGGTGGCGGAGACCTTCTCCCGGGGCCAGCAAAAGACGTTGGTCATTTTGATGAAGATCGCACAAGGCATGGTGCTGAGCGATCTTGGAAAGCAGGTTACCTTTTTGCTGGACGATATCAATGCAGAGCTGGATGTCGTCCACAGGGCCATGCTTGCCCAAAAGCTCTACGAATTACGATGTCAGGTGTTTGTGACATCGATAGAGGCGCCCAGGCCGGATGAATTATGGCGGCACACCATGCCGGAATACAGATTGTTCCACGTGGAACATGGCAAATTGACGGAAGAACAGGAACCCGGATGATCCACTTTCATCGCTCTAGAATAACAGCGGCAATGGCTTCACGCCGGGAAATCACCCTTCAGGAGTACCCTAATGAGTGAATCGAACTACAACTCCTCAAGCATCAAGGTATTGAAAGGACTGGATGCCGTTCGGAAGCGGCCCGGCATGTATATCGGTGACACTGATGATGGCACGGGCCTGCATCACATGGTCTTTGAGTTGGTGGACAACTCCATTGACGAGGCATTGGCTGGGCACTGTTCTGAAATCGGGGTGATCATCCATCCGGACGAATCGGTCACGGTCAGGGATAACGGCCGTGGTATTCCCGTCGACCTTCACAAGGAAGAAGGTGTCTCCGCTGCGGAAGTTATCATGACGGTTCTCCATGCCGGTGGTAAGTTTGATGACAACAGCTACAAGGTCTCAGGCGGGCTTCACGGTGTTGGGGTGTCGGTGGTAAACGCCCTCTCCTCCTCCCTTACGTTGACCATTCGACGTGATGGCAAGGTTTACGAGCAAACCTACAACAACGGCGTACCAAAAGCGCCGCTCGATGTGGTTGGCGACACCGACGCCAGTGGTACGAAGGTTCACTTCATTCCATCCCCGGATACGTTTACCAGCATTGAATTCCACTGGGATATATTGGCCAAACGCCTGCGGGAGCTGGCGTTCCTGAACAGCGGTGTGCGTATCCGCCTGCAGGATGAGCGTAGTGGCAAGGAAGAGGTATTCGAATACGAGGGTGGCCTGCGTGCCTTTGTTGAGCACCTGAACTCCAACAAGACACCGATCAACCGCGTGTTTCATTTCATCAAGGAACGTGAAGACGGTATTGCGGTGGAAGTGGCCATGCAGTGGAACGATGCCTTCCAGGAAAATATCTACACGTTTACCAACAACATCCCGCAGCGCGACGGTGGAACCCACCTCGCTGGGTTCCGTGCGGCCCTGACCCGTTCGCTCAACAACTATATTGAGCACGAAGGCCTGGGCAAAAAGGCCAAGGTCAGCACGTCCGGTGATGACGCTCGGGAAGGTCTGACGGCTATTATCAGCGTGAAGGTTCCTGACCCCAAGTTCTCGTCCCAGACCAAGGACAAGCTGGTTTCTTCCGAGGTCAAAACCGCGGTTGAGCAGGAGTTGTATCAATCCTTTGCGGACTTCCTGCAGGAGCAGCCCAACGAGGCCAAGCTGATCGTCAACAAGATGATTGAAGCGGCCCGCGCCCGTGAAGCGGCCCGCAAGGCCCGTGACATGACGCGCCGCAAGGGGGCGCTGGACATTGCCGGTCTGCCGGGCAAGTTGGCGGACTGTCAGGAAAAAGACCCCGCTCTTTCCGAACTGTTCATAGTGGAGGGTGATTCCGCCGGTGGTAGTGCCAAACAGGGGCGCGATCGGAAGACACAGGCCATCCTGCCACTCAAGGGTAAGATCCTGAACGTGGAGAAGGCCCGCTTCGACAAGATGTTGTCCTCGGCGGAAGTGGGTACGCTCATTACTGCGCTGGGCTGCGGCATCGGGCGAGAGGAATTCAATCCGGAAAAACTCCGCTACCACTCCCTGATTATCATGACCGATGCGGACGTGGACGGTTCCCACATCCGTACGCTGCTACTCACCTTCCTGTTCCGTCAGATGCGTGAAATTATTGAGCGTGGCCATGTGTTCATTGCCATGCCGCCGCTGTACAAGGTCAAGCGTGGCAAGCAGGAGCAGTACCTGAAAGACGAGAAAGCCAAGGAAGCGTACCTGACACAGACCGCCCTGGAAGGCGCCCAGCTCTATGTCAATCCGGAAGCGCCGGCTATCAAGGATTCCGCTCTGGAAACCATGGTGAAGGACTACCAGGCGGTGATGGCGATGATTGATCGCCTGTCCCGCGCCTACCCGGCCAAGGTACTCCAACAAATGCTGGATAACGTGACCCTGAAGCCGGAACACCTGAAGGAAGAGGCAGAAGTGGCTCGTTGGGTGGCTCGCCTGGGTGACGGCCTTCAGCTGGATACTCGCACCGGCACCAAGTACACCTTCTCCGTGGAAAAGGACACCGAGCGCAATCTCTACCTGCCGAAGGTGGTGATTTATGTGCACGGGATTCCCCATAACCACGTGTTCAGCCATGAGTTCTTCGAGTCGTCCTCTTACGCGGCCATCGCGAGGATGGGTGAGACACTGGACGGCTTGATCGAAGACGGCGCTTATATCCAGCGTGGCGAGCGCAAGCAGGCGGTGCTGTCTTTCGAGGGCGCTCTGGAATGGCTGATGAAGGAAGCCCAACGCGGCCTGAACATCCAGCGCTATAAGGGGCTGGGTGAGATGAACCCGGAGCAGTTGTGGGAAACCACCATGGATCCGGAGACTCGTCGCATGATGAAGGTCACCATCGAGGACGCCATTGCGGCGGACCAGATCTTCACCACCCTGATGGGCGATGACGTCGAGCCACGGCGCCTGTTCATCCAGAGTAATGCGCTTGAAGTGACCAACCTGGACGTGTGATCAAGGCGGGTTTTTGATCGGACCCGGGTTATCCGGGCATACGAAAAAGGCGACCTGATGGTCGCCTTTTTTATTTATAATTCAGTTATTTAGAGGAATTCAGTATTTCTGACTGGCGTCAGCTACCGTTACCTGTGGATGTGTCAGACGACTTGTTGTCGTGCTGGGCCGCAAGGTGCGGCGCCATAACATCCTCAAGGGTGTAGCCGGTGAGCCGGCGAATAGAACGCCAGAGGTAGTAGAAAATGGCGATCATCATGATCATCGAGGGAATAGCGATCATGGGATAACTCACCAGGGTCATCCTGCCTAGTTCTTCATTGAACGCCTGGGTTCCGGACGGGCTGGTGACAATCCACTTGGCCAGCACGAAATTCATGATGGAGGAGAACAGAAAGGTCAGGCTGAAGAAATAGCTGGCCTTGAGCAGGCGGGCCTCGAACTCTTCCTCACTTCCGTTTTCTTTCAGCACCGCCTGAATCTTGTCCACGTTCAGCACGGACGGGTTGTACAGCAGCGTTCTAACCAGCGGATAGCGTGTACGGGTTGAAACAAGCACGGCAATACCGATGACGGCGGGAACAGCCGCTTCCTTGATCGCCAGCCAGCCGGCATCCAGCTCCATCAGGCCGATACCGCCGGTCAAACCGACGCTGACAATGCCGAGCACCGCAATAAAGTTGTACTTGCGATAGCGCACCAACTCGAACAGTCCCCATCCAAGGGGGAACGCAAGCCCGATGACCAGGGCCATGACACTGCCCAAATATTCATCCCCGCTCAACTTCATCAGAATGACGGAGGGAATGATGATACTCACGAGTAGATCAACCCAGGGCCTTGGCTTGTGGGTCGGTGGAGATTGGATTTCCGGGTCGGTCATAAATCAGCCTGATCGTTCGGGGAAGTGATGCCGGTGGAATCCAGCATACCGAAAAAGTCGTCAGGCAGTATACGATGAAACCGTGAGTGTGAGTAACCGAGGTCGGCGGTACCGGCCCGCTAATGCGGGCCGTTTCAGTTGGTGTGGTAGTGGCAGATGCGCTTCAGAAAGAACCGGAAGTGGAACTGCTGGTGCCCTCACCTGCGGTCTGTACCAGGTTATTATCCCCTGACTGCCACTGCTGCTGGGCGCTGGGATCGGTTTCGCTGCGCTTCAGGCATTTCCACTCGATGGAGGTCTCCGCTGGTAGATTGATCGACCCACTCCAGGTTGGGTAGGCTGTTGGATCCAGTTTTACCGCATCGGTAGGTGACCAGTTACCCAAAGCATTGTTGTTGCCGGTAACGTACACACTTTGCCCCATGGTGGTAGTGCCGTTCTGGCACTGGAAGGTGACGGATGCCGTCCCTGCTGTTGGCGGATTGGGATCGCTTCCGTCACAGGGGGCACCGCTATGAAGTGCCGCTGCCTCCATCGCCGGTACCGTCAGTGCCACCTGGCCATTCTGCACCGTTACGCAGGCACCGTTGCCAGCCACATTGCGATAGTTTCCATCGGCCAGCCCGGTGCTGAAAGTCCGTGACAGTGTGCTGACTTCACGGTTGATGGCGACGAACCCCTTATTGCCCCGACTAAAGGCAATCTGGTTATTGCCATTGTCCCACCAGCTGTTCACGCCCTGGCCGTCGGTCTCAGCCCGGAAGGCAACCATGTTGGCAATGGAGTCCCAGCGATGTTCGCATACCCAGGCGGACCCGCACTGAGCAGTGCCGTTCTGGTAGACGTTTTGGGCTGGAGGGCCCTGGTCACCGTTGGAAAATGCGTAGCTCGACATTACCTTGGGGTAGCCATAAGGCCAGCCCAGCATGAACACGTTGGCCAGGTTGTAGAGATCACCATCCTTGTAGGTCAACACATTGCTGCCACCGGCACCGTGGCCACGTTGGTTGTCATGGTTGTCGGTGAATACAACGGCATCACCGCCGGACAGGAAGCCCCAGCTCTCACCAAAGGCGTTGAGGTTGGCCAGTTGCTGGTTCTTGAAGACGTTGCCGATGGACGCGCTGTAGCGGAACTCGGTGACGTCTGACGTACCCGTGTACTCAGTGGCACTGACGGCTTCGCCACCCAGGTCGATCACCTCCTGGAATACGTACAGCGGGCCGCCGGCCTGATTGATGACGGCGCCGATATCACCGGGCGACATATGTTTGGCGGCATCCACCCGTATACCCTTCACACCCAGCGACGTGAGCTGATTGAGATAGCCGGCCAGAGTGTCGCGCACGTAGCCGCTTCCGGTATCCAGGTCCGGTAAGCCGACGAGGCGGCAATTGCGAACGCGCCAGGCATCCGAACTGTAATCCGAGCCGTTGATACTGCATTCGGCGTGGAAATCGTTGCCACTGTAGATAGGATAGGTCAGGGAATCGCTGCTGTAATAGGACCCGGCGGTGCCGTTTCCCGTACCATTGGCGGTATGGTTGATCACTGCATCCACGTAAACATCCACTCCGGCCGCGTTGCAGCGCGAAACCATGTTAGCGAACTGGTTGGCGTTACCACTGCGGCTCTGGAGCTGGTAGCTGACCGGTTGATAGCGCGTCCACCAGGCGCTGCCCTGAATGTGTTCCTGCGGCGGTGACACCTGAACGGCGCTGTAACCCTTGGGCCCAAGAAACTGTTCACATTCAGTGGCGACATCGCTCCACTTCCATTCGAACAGATGGACAAAGGTACCGGCGTGGGCGGTATTAATGGGCAACGCAAGTGTCAGGCCGAGACTGACACCGGTTACCAGGCGTTGTATGGAGATCATTGTGTGCTCCTGTCTTGTATTTGTTGTGGAGACGATCCAATGGCCACTGCCGGCTGTTGACGGCAGTTGTGGATGTCCATCGTCAACATGAAGTGTTCAATCGTTAGCCAAAACATCCTTTCAGGCAGTTTGCGGGGAGTAGTCAGGGGGAGGAGTTGCAATATTTACGTAGCTTCTGAATACGTGTCACTAAACTGAAACACGCCTGCCAGTGGGATCGGTTAAGCTTGCAGCCGGTGTTTTGACGGGGCTTTAGGAGGAAGCATGAAGATCATTGCGTTTTACAGCCTTAAAGGCGGTGTCGGTAAAACCGCTGCGGCTGTAAACATTGCCTACCTGGCCAGCCAGGCTGGCATTCCCACCCTGCTATGGGATCTTGACCCTCAGGGCGCGGCCAGCTGGTACCTGGCGGGAACCGACGAGATCAAGGGTCGGAAACTGGTTGCACTGATGGATGGCAAGACCCCCATCGGCAAATTCATTCGGGCCAGCGCCTACCCTGACCTCGATTTTATCCCGGCCCATAACAGTTTTCGCAACCTTGATGTCCGGCTGGATAAGGACGACAGCGCCAATACCCTCAAAAACTGGCTGGCGCCGCTATCGGAGGAAACCAGCCTGGTCGTACTGGATTGCCCGCCCTCGATGTCGCGGTTGTCCGAGCAGGTGTTGAAAACCGCCGATGGCGTGTTCGTGCCTGTGGTTCCGACCTGGCTCGCTCTGAATAGCTGGCAACAGCTCCAGGCCTTCGCCAAGGACAAGAAGCTCAAACCCGGTCGTCTGCACCCGTTTTTCTCCATCGTGGACCGCCGCAAGAATCTGCATCGCGAGATGGTGATCCATCGCAAACAGCGCCTCGAGAATGGGCTGAACGCGCTGATTCCCAATGCCAGTGTGGTGGAGAAGATGGGTGAGAGTGGCCAGCCGGTGGAACTGATGGATCGGTCATCCGCAGCTGCCGATGCCTATCGGCGCTTGTGGAAGGAAATCAGGAAGTTGATCTAGAACGGATAGAGCCCATAAAAAAACGCTGGTCAGCTTCACACTGACCAGCGTTCCGGTATACAGCGGCAGGTGTGTTAATGACCCTGCCAGAAGGTGTTAGCCCACCTCTTTCAGTGCCTGCTCAACGATCGCCAGGCCTTCCTCAAGAATATTGTCCTCGATGGTGACCGGCATCAGGAAACGCAAGGTATTGCCGTACATGCCGCAGCTCAGCAGGATCAGGCCGTTTTCCTTGGCTTTCTTGGTAACGGCCGCCGCCAGGTCTGCCCGCGGTTCCTTGCTGGTTTTGTCGGTGACCAGTTCAATCGCAGCCATGGGCCCGAGGTTGCGCACGTTGTCCACGTGGGGGAACTGTTCCTGCCACTGATCAAAGCGTTTGCGCAGTGTGTCACCCAGGCGCTGACTCTTGCCCAGAATGTCTTCTTCCTTGAACACGTCAAATACTGCCAGGGCTGCCGCACAGGCCGTCGGGCTGCCAGTGTAGGTGCCGCCGAGGGAGTTCGGGCCGGACGAGTCCATAACCTTGTCGGTACCGACAATGGCTGAGATCGGCATGCCATCGGCCATACTCTTGGCCATGGTCATCATGTCGGGCTCAACACCGCTGTGTTCGATGGCGAACATCTTGCCAGTCCGGCCAAAGCCGCTCTGAACCTCATCCGCGATCATCAGGATGCCGTTCTCATCGCAGATCTTGCGGATCTCTTTGAGGAAGCTGGCTGGTGCGGCGTAGAAACCACCCTCACCCAACACCGGCTCAATCACGATGGCGGCGGTGTCACTGGCGGGTGAATCGGCCTTCATGGCCATCTTCAGGCCACGGAGCGCTTCATCCTCACTGACACCGTGATAGGGAACCGGATAGGGGGCGCGGAAAACGGTGCCCGGCATTGGGCCGAAATCGGTCTGATAAGGAGCGGCTTTGCCGTTCATGGCCATGGTGTAGAAGGTACGGCCGTGATAACCGCCGTCAAAGCAGATCACATTGGTTTTGCCGGTCGCCGCGCGGGCGATCTTCATGGCGTTTTCCAGGGCTTCTGCGCCGGAGTTGGCCAGCATGACCTTGGCGTGGCCCTTTACCGGAACCACTTCACTGAGCTTCTGCGCCAGCTTCACATAGCCCTCATAGGGCATGACGGTCTGGCAGGTGTGCATCAGCTTGTCCAACTGCGCCTTCACCGCTTCAACCACTTTGGGGTGACGATGGCCGATATTCAGTACACCAATGCCGCCGGCGAAGTCGATCATACGCTTGCCATCGGCATCCCAGAGCTCGGCATTGGTCGCATGGTCGGCAAACTGCTCGTTGGGGCTGGCAGCACCGGCCGCGACATAACGTTCTTTGAGTGCCTGCAATTCTTTGTTCGTCACTTTGCCTCTCCTCGAATTCGGTTTGGTACTGTCAGCATACACGAAATGATGGCCCGGTTTGAAAACCCGGCCCTGTTGTTTCTACGTACTGCGGCCGCCAATGTCCTCCCGGAACTGAAGTTCTGCAAGTCTCCGGTACAGCGGATTCCGTTCGACAAGTTCATCGTGGTTGCCGATATCCTGAATAATTCCGGCGTCCATCACAATGATACGATCGGCGTGCCTGACGGTGGCCAGCCGGTGTGCGATGACCAATGTCGTGCGGTTGGACATCAGTCCCGGCATGGCTTGCTGGATCAGGTGTTCGCTTTCTGCATCCAGTGCGCTGGTCGCCTCATCCAATAACAGTATAGGCGCATCCGCAAGCAGTGCGCGGGCAATCGCCAGCCGCTGCTTCTGCCCCCCCGATAGCCCGAGCCCCGTGTCGCCCAGTGGCGTTTCATAGCCTTTTGGCAGTTTGCGGATAAACTCATCGGCATGGGCAATCCTGGCGGCCTCCACCATGGCAGTGTCGCTGGCCTCCGGTCGGGCGTAGCGGATGTTATCGGCAATGGTGCCGTGAAACAGCGCGGGGTTCTGTGGCACCAGCGCAAAGCATTGGCGCAGGTCTGTAAGCGCTAACTTACGACTGTCAACGCCGTCGATAAGAATCTGCCCCGTGTCGGGGTCATAGAACCTCAAGAGCAGATCGAACAACGTAGACTTTCCGGCACCAGAGGGACCAACCAGGGCCACGGTTTCGCCTGCCTGGATGTGAAGTGAAAGGTCTTGCAGAACCTCGATATCGCGGCGGGCCGGATAGGAAAAGGTCAGATTGCTGATCTCGATGTCGCCGCGAAGGGGGTCGGGCAGAGCCTGGGTGGCGTTTGCCCCACTGAGGATTTCACTGGGTGTCTGCAGCAGCTCGAAAATCCGCGCCGCTGCTCCGGCTGCGCGCTGCAACTCACCAATCACTTCACTGATGGCGCCGGCGGCCAGTCCCACCAACAGGCTGTAGAATACAAATGCCGCCAGCTCGCCCGGGCTGGTACGGCCAGAGATCACATCCAGCCCGCCAATCCAGATCACCACGCCAATGGCACCCATAACCAGGGTAATGGCGATGGTGGTCAGCCAGGCCCGCTGGCGAATCCTCACACGGGCAATCTCGAAGGCATTTTCCGCCACCTGTGAGAAAAACCGGCGGTCATGAGGCTGATGGTTGAACGCCTGCACCGTCTTGATCTGGGTGAGGTTCTCCCCCACGTAGCTGCCCACTTCCGCGACCCGGTCCTGGCTCAGCCTGGACAGCTGCCGCACACGGCGACCATAGATCAGGATGGGAATGATCACCAATGGGAAGCCGAGGATGATGATACCGGCAAGTTTGGCATTGGTTATGAAGAGCAGGATCAGACCGCCCACCAGCATCAGGGTGTTGCGCAGCGCGATGGAGACCGTGGAGCCGATGACGGATTGCAGCACTGTCGTATCAGCGGTAAACCGCGACTGTATTTCCAGGCTTCGGTTTTTCTCGTAGAAACCAGGGTGAAGGTCGATCAGATGGTTAAACACCTGCTTTCGAATATCCGCCACCACCCTTTCGCCAATCCAGGACACAAGATAAAAGCGGGCAAAGGAGCCGATAGCCAGTCCGATCACCAGCACAAAAAACAGACCGACTGCTTTGGTCAACATCGCGGGAGACTGGGTGGCAAGGCCCTGGTCCACCAGAATCCGTAAGCCCTGACCCAGGGCAAGTGTGATGCCGGCTGTAATAACCAGAGCCACGAGAGCGCCGGTAACAGCCTTTTTGTAAGGGCTGATAAAATCGACAACCAGTTTCAGAGCCTTCCGATGACGGGTGTTGATGGTGTGCCTCCAGGATAAGGGGTACTGTAAACTCCGATAACAATACGGTTTTTACTCGTATTAGAACCTATCATACAGCTACGTAAGAGCGTGCGGGGTGGGACTTGTCTGCCAGGACCGTCAAAAGCCATGGATGGCTTTTGTCGAGCGTACAGGGACGTATTTACAGCGTGTCCTGGCAGACAAGTCCCATTTCGTGCGCTCGACTACTCCGTTATTGAAGGGAAACCCGAGTGCGCGCCTACGCTGACAACGAGTACCCCGCCAACCACAAACCCGACTGGAAAGTCATCGCCGGCCTATGGCCCTATCTGGCGGAATTCCGTGGTCGAGTCATGCTGGCACTGGGGTTCCTGATCTTCTCCAAACTGGCGACGGTGGCTACACCGGTCGCCCTGAAATACATCGTCGACTACCTGGACGAAAATCAGGGCGGCGAGGTACTGCTGTGGATTCCGGTCATACTGGTCGTCGCCTACGGTCTGCTCCGATTTGGCAGCACCCTGTTCAGCGAATTGCGGGACGCGGTGTTCGCCCGAGTCGCGGAACGGGCCATGCGACGAGTGTCGCTGCGGGTTTTCGAACATCTGCACAACCGGGAGCTGTCCTTTCACCTGGACCGGAAAACCGGCGGACTGGCCCGGGACATTGAACGGGGCACCAACGGCATCAGCTTCCTGCTGCGTTTCACCCTCTTCAACATTGTCCCCACCCTCCTCGAAATCCTGATGGTGGCCGGTATTCTCTTCGTGGTGTTCAACGTGGGCTATGTGCTGGCGATCCTGGTAGCGGTGGTGGTGTATGTGGTGTTTTCCATCAAGGTTACCGAGTGGCGCACGAAATACGTGCGCGAAGCCAATGCCCGGGACAACCAGTCCAATTCCCGCGCAGTCGACAGCCTGCTCAACTACGAGACCGTAAAGTATTTCAATAACGAACGCTTCGAGGCAGCGCTCTACGACAAGGACCTGGATGACTGGGAACAGGCACGGCTCAAAAACCGGCTGTCGCTGGCGGCTCTGAATTCGGGCCAGGCCCTGATCATCGGTGTGGCGATGATCGTCATCATGGCCATGGCAGTGCAGGAAGTCGCCAGTGGTGAGATCACCCTGGGGGATTTCACCATGATTAATGCCTACCTGTTACAGCTGTTTATACCGCTCAATGCACTGGGGTTCGTGTATCGGGAGATCCGCCAGGCGCTGGTGAATGTGGAACGGCTGTTCGGGTTGCTCGGCGACGAACCGGTCATTGAGGACGCGCCGAACGCCAAAGCGTTGGTGGTGGACAAAGGCGAGGTTCGTTTCGACCAGGTTCACTTTGGTTATCGTCCCAACCGTCAGATCCTCCGGAACGTGAGTTTCTCTATTCCCGCTGGGCACACCGTAGCTGTCGTGGGCGCCAGCGGTGCGGGGAAATCGACCCTCGCCCGCCTGCTTTTCCGGTTTTACGATGTGAACCGGGGCAGTATCACCATCGACGGTCAGGATATCCGTGAGGTCACCCAGGACAGCCTGCGTTCCGCCATTGGCGTGGTGCCCCAGGATACGGTGCTGTTCAACGACACACTCTTTCGGAACCTGGCCTACGGTCGGCCTGATGCCAGCGAGGAAGAGGTGTACCGGGCAGCCCGAATGGCGCACCTGGAACAGTTTATCCACAGCCTGCCCGATGGCTATAACACACAGGTTGGTGAGCGGGGGCTGAAACTTTCCGGCGGCGAGAAACAGCGGGTCGCCATTGCCCGGGTACTTCTCAAGAACCCACCGTTATTGGTTCTGGACGAAGCCACATCTTCTCTGGATTCGCTGTCTGAACAGGCGATTCTGGGGGCCTTGAAGGAAGTCAGCCGCCAGCGCACCTCCCTGGTTATCGCTCATCGGCTGTCGACGACGCGCGATGCGGATACCATTCTGGTGATGGACGGCGGCTGCATTGTCGAGAGTGGCAACCACGTCGAGCTGCTGGGCCAGAAGGGGCATTACGCCAGGCTCTGGGAACAGCAGCATCGAACTGGTGATGATGGTCAGGCAAGCCCCTGATCATGGGCCATGGCCATAGCCGCTTTCGGCCCTGTCCATAGCGATGGCAGTATGACAAAGGAGACCGGTATGGCGGTTATCACAATGAACTGCTGTAGCACGCCAATCTGCCCTGAACCCATATACAGCAGAATGGCGGCCATCAGCGCCATGGCACCGCCCCAGAATACCCGGATCCAAGGATTTGGCTCATCATGGCCCGCACCCACCATGGCAATGGAATAGCTCATGGAGTCGCCGGTGGTGGCGACAAAAATGGTGGTGAGTAGCAGTATCGCGGCGGCCATCCAGGTGCCTCCTGGCAGCGCCTGGGCCACGGTCAGTGTGGCGACGTCAAAACGGAAATTGTTCAACGCTTCGGTCAGGTCAAAGGTGCCGGCCAGCTGGTGATAGATCCCCGAGCCACCCAGCAGCGTAAACCAGATTGTGGTGGCAATAGGTGCCAATACGGCAACCGCGAGGATCATTTCACGAACCGTGCGTCCGCGGGAAATTCGCGACACAAACACCGCCATCAAAGGCGTGTAACCAATAAACCAGGCGAAGAAAAACACCGTCCACCATTTCATCCACCAGTCTGGCGCCGTTTCAGCGGTCATCGTCGACATCGCCATGAAAGACGTCAGGTACTCGCCGAATGACTGGGTAAAGGTGTTGGCCAGAAACAGTGTGGGACCGAACAGGAAAATCACTGCGGCGATGGCCAGGGCGAGGAGCACGTTGAACCGGCTGAGCAGCTGAATACCCTTATGCAGGCCGGTCATGGCGGAGGTCATGTACACCCCGGCCAGAATGATCAGTACCGCGAGCTGGGTGCCATAGCCATCGGTGATGCCAAACAGCTCGTGCAGCCCGAAACTCACCTGGGTTGCCAGGAAACCGATAGGGCCGACGGTTCCCGCCACCACGGCAATGACGCAAAGGGCGTCAATCACCCCACCCAGCTTGCCTTGAACAGCGTTCTCACCAAACACCGGATACAACAGGGTTCGCGGCTGCAGCGGTTTGCCCTGATCATAGTGAGCCCTGCTGAGAACCAGTGCGGTCAGCGAGCCGAGCACGGCCCAGGCAAGGAAGCCCCAATGAGTAAACGACTGCGCCATGGCGGGAGCGGTGGCCGCAGCCGTTCCGGCTTCGGTATCAAACGCCGGTGGTGTTACCACAAAGTGATAGACCGGTTCCCCGGCGGCGAAAAACACCCCTCCACCGGCCAGCAATGTACACATGATCATTGAAAGCCAGCGAAAACGGCTGATTTCCGGCCGGTCCAGGCCACCAATCCGTGCATTGCCGGCCTTGCTGACCGCTGTTCCGAGTGCGATGAAAAAGGTTGCCAGCAGGAGTAGTTGGAAGAACGACCCCAGGTACTTTGCCGTCCAGGTGAATCCGGCGCCAATCGCTGTAGCGACGGCGCTGCTGTCAATAATGGAAGCGCCAACGAACAGCAGGATGAAGCCAATCGTAAGCGTCAGAACGATCGGGTCGCTATCGGAGAAAGCGCCCGGCCGTTCCTCGGTAGCCAGGGAGTTTGTCTGGGAGGTCATGGTTGTTCCTTTCGCGAAGAGCCGCGCAGGGTACAGAAAAGTTCAGACCTCTGCATTCCTTTGTGGAGGTAGCCACCCTCCCAGGCATTGGTAAGCTCGTCAGGATTCCGGAAATGCCGTCCAGTCATCCAGCCAGGTCGATGTGGCCCTGGGGTTAACAGCGCCCTGGTACATCGCCGACTCATCAAAGAATTCGGCTTTCGGAGGCCGCTTGGCCGTCATGGCGCGCACTGAGCTTCTGGGGCGGAAATGCGGCGACGACTCGCTGGTGACAGAGGGTTGCAAGCCGGTTTCAACCTGAACGGTGTTCTGCAATTCGGGGCTGCGTATCCACAGCTCTTCGCTGAAGCCGAAATCGTCATCATCGGTTTCGTTAACAATGGTGAGGTTGCCTAACCTACCGTTGTTGGCAAGCAGGTTGTGGCTGAACGTCAGGGCATTCATGCCCACCAGCGCGGTGACCTCATCCCTGGTATCCAGGGCCTCAATGGCGTAACTGTCGATGATCATATTGTGGAAGTGGCCGCCGGATCCCTCTCTTAGCATAATAGCGCGGTGTTCTTTGGCGGAACGGCCGCTGCCATAAAGGGTGACGTTGTAGAATGTGGGTTCGGACCGTGGCACGGCCGAGTGGCTGGAACCGTTGTTGTCGCCCTCAAAGGCGTTATCGCCGACATCCCGGTACTGCTGAATAATGGCAAACTGTACCCTGCCTCGCCAGCCCCAGTCCCAGTCGATGCTGTCATCGGCAGCACCGGTCACCAGGATGTTTTTCAGGTCGACGGTGCCACCGAACATTTCGATACCGTCGTCCAGAGCACGGTGAACCTGCACGTTCTGGATGATGGTGTTGGAGCCACAGCCACCCAGGGTTAAGCCGTTCAGCTCGTTGTTCTGATAGACCTCGAAACCGGCAAATTCAATGCGGGTGTACTGCACCACGCCGCAACTATGCTGCGTGTCGCTGCCACCGAATTGCCCACGGGTGTCGTTTTCAGGTACGCCTTCAATGCGGGCGTTCGGCTCGTTCACCGGTGCCTTTCCAAGAAGCACAACGCCACCCCAGTCACCGCGAGCCCGTGCTCCGGGTTCCTTGCTACTGGTAAAGACCACCGGTTGGTTACGGCTGCCGCGGGCAAACAGTTTGGCACTGGACGTGACAACCAGGGCGGAACCGGGTTCGCCCTCTATGGTTACGCCGGGTTCAATGGTCAGGTTCGCGCCTTCCACAAACACGGTGTTTTCAAGGGTGTATCGATGACCGCTTTCCCAGACGGTGTCTGCGGTAATGTCGGCGCTGATACGCACGTTGCGATTCTCAAATGCGGTAAAACCGGCGACCGTGGCGACAACCGTGCCAATGACGGGAACCAGTACCAGCGCGTGACGGGCAAACCAACCGCTTCTTTTTTGCGGCGTGACGGGACTGGCCTGAAGTTTCTGGTTCGAGGACTTGGCCATCAGCGGACGGCCATCATCGTTGGCCATGATCTCGCGTGCCAGCGCCTGAAGCTCTGGCGTGCCATTGGCTTCCACACGCATCAGAACGTCATTGCGGTAGTTGGGCTCTCTCAGCAAGACGTTGAGATGGACAAAGTCGACGCTCGGGCACTGGCCCTTGTCGATGCGACGTTTGAGTCGCCAGAGCTTCTCTACCAAAAGGGAGGATTGGTCGGACATTACTGCTGCTCCGTTGGGATGAGAGCACCGTTGTACATGTCCAATGTGAAAGCTTTATGTCAATTGAAAGAAAAGAGTCGCTTAAAGGGGAGTATTTCGTCGTAAAGAAGGGACTGAGATGCGGGAAAATGGTCGGCGTGGCAGGATTCGAACCTGCGACCCCTTCGTCCCGAACGAAGTGCGCTACCAAGCTGCGCCACACGCCGATCAACGGCCGGTATTATACGGATTGGCTGGTTTTTTACCAGCCCCCGTATGATTTTCACTGCCCACTGGCAGTGGGTAATACCGAGATATCCGCCACCCGCAGGAACAGGTTACGCAGCAGGTTGAGCATGGCCAGGCGGTTATTACGCACGGCCTCGTCGTCAGCCATCACCATGACTTCATCAAAGAAGTTATCCACCGGCTCCCGCAGGCTGGCGAGAGAGCTCAAGGCCGTCGCGTAATCGCCTTTTTCAAACAGTGGCAATGCCTTGTCGGCTTGCTGGCGGATTTGGTCGGCCAGTGTTATTTCCGCCTTGTCCTGCAACAACTCACTGTCGATGCTTTCACCAATGCTGTCGCCACCCTGCTTGGTAAGGATGTTGGACACCCGTTTGTTGGCGCCGGCCAGGGCCAGGGCTTCCGGTAGCTGGCGGAAGGCTTCCACGGCTTTCACCCGGCGGTCAAAGTCCAGCGGGCGTGTTGGACGGCGGGCGTGCACGGCGAGGTAGACTTCGGCACTGATGCCCTGCTCTTCATAATGCGCACGGAACCGCTCCAGCATGTAGTCCACCACTGTGTTGGCCACATTCGGTTCGGTGATGCTGTTGTGTTCCTCTACCGCCCACTCGCACAGGGTTTGCAGGTCCAGCGGCAGCTCCCGCTCGATGATGATGCGCAACACGCCCAGTGAGGCTCGACGCAGCCCGAACGGGTCACGGGTACCGGACGGTGGCTGGTTAATGCCGAACAGCCCCACCAGGGAATCGATGCGGTCGGCAATGGCCACGGCGCAGCCCGTCAGTGTTGCGGGCAGGTCGTCACCGGCAAAGCGGGGCATGTACTGCTCGTTCAGTGCGCTGGCCACGTCTTCGTTCTCGCCGTCGTTGGCGGCGTAGTACTGGCCCATGATGCCCTGCAGGTCAGTGAATTCCAGCACCATCTCGGTGACCAGGTCGGTCTTGGCGAGCATGGCGGCGCGCTCAGCCAGAACGGGATCGCTGCCAATGGCGTCGGCGATCTTCTTCGCCAGTGCGGCCACCCGCACGGACTTGTCGTAAATGCTGCCCAGCTTGTCCTGGAACACGATCGGCTTGAGTTGGTCGATGCGGTCTTCCAGCCGGGTCTTGCGGTCAGTGTCATAGAAGAAAGCCGCATCGGACAGGCGTGGGCGGATAACCTTCTCATTGCCGGAAACGACCTGTTGTGGGTCCTTGCTTTCCAGGTTGGCAACGGTGATGAACAGCGGCAGCATCCGGCCGTCGGCGGAAACCACGTGAAAGTACTTCTGGTGTTCCTTCATGGAGGAAATCAGTGCCTCGGCGGGAACTTCCAGGAAGCGTTCCTCGAAACGGCCCATGAGCGGCACGGGCCACTCGTTGAGGGCGGTGACTTCGTCCAGCAGGTCTTCATCGATAACCGCCTGGCCGCCCGCTTCCTTCCTGGCAATGGCGGTGACGCCGTCACGGATCTGCTCGCGGCGTTCGGCGAAGTCAGCGATCACATACCCTTCCTGGCGCAGCACCACTTCGTAGTCGCCGGGCGTGGGCACGATCAATGATTTCGGGCAGTGGAAACGGTGACCGCGGGTTTTGTTACCCGGAGTCAGCCCCATGATCGGGGTGTCGATCACCTTGTTGCCGAACAGCAGGATGGCCCAGTGCACCGGACGCACGAACTCGGTTCTGTGCGCGCCCCAGCGCATGCGTTTGGGGATCGGCAGTGCGGCCAGGGACTGGTCTACCAGTTCCGGCATCAGTTCAACGGTGGGACGGCCTTTCTCGATGGTGCGATAGACCACCCAGGCGCCCTTGTCAGTTTCCATCGTATCAAGCTGGTCCGGTGTCACGCCCAGGGAGGTGGCGAAGCCGGTCAGTGCCCGGGTGGGGTTGCCGGAATCGTCGAACGCAGCTTTCACGGCCGGGCCGCGTTTTTCCACCGGTTTGTCCGGCTGAGCGTCTTCCAGGTCCCGTACCCTGACGGCAAGCCGGCGTGGTGCAGCAAAGGCTTCCACCTTGCCGAACCGAATACCGGCCTCTTCCAGGCCATTGGTAATGCCACGGGTAAACGCGTCCGACAGTGGCTTGAGGGCCTTGGGAGGCAGCTCTTCAGTGCCCAGTTCGACCAGAAAATCCTGTTTTGCCATGATTATGCGTTCCCCTGTTCCTGCTGAGCTTTTTTCGCTTTCTTACCCTTCTTGCCATTCGCCTTTTCGGCGGCGGCCTCGGTCGCTGCCAGTACCTCTTTGCGCAGGGCATCCGGTGCCAGCGGGAAGCCAAGCTTGCGGCGGCTGTCGAAATACGCCTGGGCAACGGCCCGGGCCAGGGTGCGAACCCGCAGGATAAAACGTTGGCGCTCGGTCACGGAGATGGCGTGGCGGGCGTCAAGCAGATTGAAAGTGTGTGAAGCCTTGAGCACCTGCTCATAGGCGGGCAATGCCAGGCCGGCTTCGATCAGGCGCGCGCTCTCGCGTTCGTGCACATCGAAGCTGTGAAACAGGAATTCGGTGTCGGCGTGCTCGAAGTTGTAGGTGGACATCTCCACCTCCTGCTGATGGAACACGTCGCCGTAGGTGACCACACCATCCGGGCCTTCGGTCCAGACCAGGTCGTAGACGCTGTCCACGCCCTGCAGGTACATGGCAATGCGCTCAAGCCCGTAGGTGAGCTCGCCGGTGACCGGATAGCATTCCAGGCCACCCACCTGCTGGAAGTAGGTGAACTGGGTTACTTCCATGCCGTTCAGCCAGATTTCCCAACCCAGGCCCCAGGCGCCGAGGGTGGGTGATTCCCAGTTGTCCTCAACAAAACGGATATCGTGGACCAGTGGGTCCAGCCCAAGAGCCTTCAGGGAATCCAGGTACAGTTCCTGAATGTTGTCCGGGGACGGTTTCAGCACCACCTGGAACTGGTAGTAGTGTTGCAGGCGGTTGGGGTTCTCCCCGTAGCGGCCATCGGTGGGGCGGCGGCTGGGCTGAACGTAGGCGGCGTTCCAGGTTTCCGGACCGATGGAGCGCAGGAAGGTGGCCGGGTGGAAGGTGCCGGCACCCACTTCCATGTCCAGTGGCTGGAGGACCACGCAGCCGTGCTGCGCCCAGAAGTTCTGCAGGGCGAGGATCAGGCCCTGGAAGGTTTTGATGTCCGGCGTGTTTGCGGAAGTTGCCTTGTCTGTCACGACGTTTGCCTGCTGGTCAGTCTGTGTGTGGTGCCCGGGCATCTGGCCGGGGCACTCCGGAAAAAAGGGGCATTATACGCTTGCCAATCGCGTATTTCTAAGTTGGGTTCAGAAGATTGATTTTGCGCTAGAAGAACGTCAGTCCCACCTGGAACAGTTTCTCCACATCCCGTATCCGCGACTTGTCCACCAGGAACAGGATGACGTGGTCATCCGGCTGTACCCGCAGGTGGTCGTGGGCAATGAGGACTTCGCTGTGGCGGACGATGGCGCCGATGGTGGTGCCTTCCGGCAGGTTGATTTCGTCAAGCCGCTTACCCACTACCCGGGAGGACCGGTGGTCGCCATGGGCGATGGCCTCAATGGCCTCGGCAGCGCCCCTACGGAGTGAGTGAACGTTTACTACGTCCCCGCGGCGAATGTGGGTAAGCAGGCTGCCAATGGTGGTTTGCTGGGGCGAAATAGCGACATCAATGTCGCCGCCCTGGATCAGGTCAACGTAGTCCGGGTTGTTGATCAGGGTCAGTACCTTGCGGGCGCCCAGGCGCTTGGCCAGCAGTGACGCCATGATGTTGGCTTCGTCATCGTTGGTGACTGCACAGAAAACATCGGTATTTTCGATGTTCTCTTCCAGCAGAATGTCCTTGTTGGCGGCGTTGCCCTCCAGTACCACGGTTTTGCGAAGGTTCTCGGACAGCATCACGCAACGTTCGTGGTCCCGTTCCAGAAGTTTCACCTGGTAGCGGGATTCGAGAGTATGGGCCAGGCGCTGGCCAATGTTACCACCCCCACAGATGAAGATGCGCTTGTAGGGTTTTTCCAGTGGCTGCAACTCGCTCATGACCGAGCGAATATGGTCGGAGGCAGCGATGAAGAAGACCTCGTCGCCGTCTTCAATCACCGTATCCCCCTGAGGCATGATCGCCCGGTCTTTCCTGAAAATGGCGGCGACCCGTGTTTCGATTTTGGGCATATGGCTACGCAGGTACGACAACTCGTGGCCAACCAGTGGGCCGCCTTCCGTCGCCCGAATGGCGACCAACTGAACAAGCCCCTTGGAAAACTCCAGTACTTGCAGCGCGCCGGGGTATTCGATCAGTCGTGTAATGTGCTTGGTGACCAGGTGCTCCGGGCTGATCAGAACATCGATGGGGAAACCCCGCAGGCTGTCCAGATCCTTTTTCTGATCCCGCTGGTAGAACAGTTCTGGTTTTGCCAGGTAGGCGTTGGCCCTGACCCGGCAGATGGTTGTCGGGGTTTTGTAGAGCAACTTGGAGACCTGGCAGGCCACCATGTTGACCTCGTCACTGTTGGTCACGGCGATGACCATGTCACCATCTTCAGCGCCCGCCTGGCGCAGAACCGTGGGAAAGGAGGCCATGCCCTGGACAGTCCGAATGTCCAGTCGATCCTGAAGCTCCCGCAGGCGGGTACTGTCACTGTCGATCACGGTGATGTCGTTGGCTTCGTTGGCGAGGTTTTCTGCCAGGGTCCCGCCCACCTGGCCGGCACCGAGAATCAGGATTTTCATGGTTCGGGTTTCTCCAGCACAGCGTAGAAAAATCCATCGTGGCTTTCGGGAACAGGCAGCATCTGGCGGCCGGTTTCCATATCGCGCCCCCAAAGGACATCGGGCTCCACCAGGGCAGCGTCGTCCTGCTGCTTCAGGAATCGACGAATTATACGGTGATTCTCCTGCGGAAACACCGAACAGGTGGCATAGACCAGGCGCCCTCCGGGTGCGAGCACTTGCCACATCGACTCCAGCAGACCCAGCTGAATGCTGGCGAGCGGGACAATGTCTGATTCACGGCGCAGCAACTTGATGTCCGGATGGCGGCGAATCACGCCGGTGGCGCTGCAGGGAACGTCCAGCAGGATGCGATCGAACGGCTTCCGGTCCCACCACTGGTCAATATCTGCGGCATCGGCCTGTTTCAGTGTCGCCACGAGATCCAGCCGTTCCAGGTTTTCCTGCACCCGTGGCAGTCGATCAGCGGATTCGTCGATAGCGACCACTTCTTCCAGTTGTCCGCAGCTTTCAAGGATAGCGCAGGTTTTGCCTCCCGGTGCGGCACAGGCATCCAACACCCGTTGGCCGGGCGCCAGGTCCATCAGGGTGGTGCAGAGCTGGGCTGCTTCATCCTGCACACTGACCGCGCCTTCGGAAAACCAGGGCAGAAGATCCACCGGCACCGGGGCGGCCAATTGGATGCCGTGGGGCGCAAACACGGTTGCGTTGGCATCGATACCGGCATCGGACAGTAATTGCAGGTAGTCGTCGCGGCTGAAGCGCAGGGCGTTCACCCGCAGGGTCATGGGGGCCTGGGTGTTGTTGGCTTCGAGAATAGCCTGCCAGTCGTGAGGCCAGTTATGGCGCAGTTTTTCAAGCATCCAGGGAGGGTGGCTGAAACGACCGATTTCGTCGGCAATGGGCGGCTCCCCTTCCCGCTCCGCAGCCCGCAGAACGCCGTTCACCAGCCCTGTCAGATGTGGTTTGTCGAGGGCGCGGCAGGCTTCCACGGTTTCATTCAGAATCGCGTAGGTGGCCTGCTGACTGAAGCGAAGCTGGAACAGTGCCACCAGCATCAAGTGGTGGACCACCCGGTCGGATTTGCGCAGCGGTTTTTTCAGGCGCGCCTGTAACTCGCCATCGAGCCGGTGAAACCAGCGACAGGTGCCGTAGCACAGTGCCTGTAGTGGTGGTCGTTCGTTGTCTGCCACATCACCCATGGCGTGGGGCAGGCATTGGGACAGCGACTGGCCGTTCTCAACGGATTGCAAAACCCGGGCAGCAACCGCCCGCAGTGGCTGGCCCTGCTGGCTCATTCAGTTCAGCTCCTGGCCGGGCATCAGTATGTCCTTGCCGCCGTTGATCAGGTCGTTCACCGATTGTGGCCGCGAGCCGGACAACTGCAAACGGGTGATCCTCAGGGATTCCAGGCCGCAGGCAATGTCGATGCCCTCGCGGTCGCGGCGAATCACCGTGCCGGGATGTTTGTCGCTGGTGTCGTCCAGAATCTCCGCCTGATGAATGCGGATGCGCAGATCGTCCAGGTCGGTGTAGGTGCCCGGCCAGGGATTAAAGGCACGAATCAGCCGGCTGATGGCGGGGGCATCCCGGGTCCAGTCGATATGCCCTTCTTCCTTGCTGAGTTTACGGGCATAGCAAGCCCTAGCCTCGTCCTGGACTTCGCCCTGCAGTTCGCCTTTCTCAAGCTGCTCCAGCGACTTGACGATGGCTTCGCCACCCAGGCCAGCCAGACGGTCGTGAAGGCTGCCGCCGGTATCCGCGTCTTCGATTGGGGTAATGGCTTTCAGCAACATTGCGCCGGTGTCGAGGCCAGCGTCCATCTGCATGATGGTAATACCGGTTTCCCGGTCACCCGCGGCGATCGCGCGCTGAATAGGCGCGGCACCGCGCCAGCGAGGCAGTAACGAGGCATGGATGTTCAGGCAGCCGTGACGAGGGAGGTCCAGCACCGCCTGCGGCAGAATCAGTCCGTAGGCAGCGACGATCATCACGTCTGCGTTAAGACTGCGGAGCTGTTCCTGCGCTTCGGGCGATTTCAGGGACTCTGGTTGAAACACGGGAATGCCCGCCTCAACCGCCACCTGTTTGACCGGGCTGGGTGTCAGTTTGCGGCCACGGCCAGCGGGCCGGTCGGGTTGGGAGTAAACGCCAACCACCTGATGATGGGTCGTGAGCAGTGCCTTCAGCGCGGTGGCTGCGAATTCGGGGGTGCCGGCAAAAACAAGTCGCACGGGTATCGCTTCCTGGTCCGTTGAATACGAAAAGACCGGGTTTTCACCCGGTCCCGATTTACGCTGTTTTGGCGGCTTCAGGCGCTTTTCTTGTGAAGCTTTTCCAGTTTCTTGCGAATACGGGTGCGCTTCAGTGAACTCAGGTAGTCCACAAACAGCTTGCCGTTGAGGTGATCCATCTCATGCTGGATACATACCGCCAACAGGCCACGGGCTTCCAGCTCAAAGGGTTTGCCGTCACGGCCAATAGCCCTGATCATGCAGTGTTCGATACGGGAGACGTCCTCGTAGAAACCCGGTACCGACAGGCAGCCTTCCTGCATCTCCTCAAGCTCGCCATCAAGCACTTCCACTTCCGGATTGATGAATACCCGCGGTTCACTTTTGTCTTCGGACAGATCCATGACGATGATCTGCTTGTGTACATTGACCTGGGTGGCTGCCAGGCCAATGCCGGGCGCATCGTACATGGTCTCGAACATGTCGTCGATCAGCTTGCGGGTCTCGTCTGTTACCTCGTCCACTGGCTTGGCAAGGGTGCGCAAGCGGGGGTCCGGGTATTCGAGAATATCTAGTATCATGGCGCTCGTACTTTTGGTGTCTGATTCTGGCTTTCACCGTTATCTTTTGTAACGGTGTGAATACTGTCTCCGAAATGCGACAGCGTACTGCGCATTTTTCCATCCCGTGACTATTATGATCGGGATGAAAGAGCCGGTTTCAACGGGTTTTTGCCGTTTATGGTGCTATTATCCCTCAACTCGCTCATTGAGTACAAACTGATCAGTTGATAGTCAAAAGCTTTCGACCATAGCGTAGAATTTACTGGAAGAACAAAAGATAACATCACAATTTGCGAGACATCTTCTATAGTAGTGGTATAAAAGGCAGAGTACCGGCTGCTTACCAAGAACAGAATCTATCGATTCAAGGCACGCGATCAAGGACTTAAACAATGAGGAAACTGCTGTACGCTCTGGCAGCAAGCATGCTGCTGCTAACCTCCTGGGCCCACGCCGCCCCGGAACTGAGGTCCGATCATCCCGAGCGTTACACTGTCGTGAAGGGTGACACCCTGTGGGATATTTCCGCCCGCTTCCTGAATAACCCCTGGTACTGGCCGGAAATCTGGCACGTGAATCCACAGGTTGCAAACCCACACCTGATCTATCCGGGTGACGAGCTGGCGCTGGTCTATATTGACGGCAAGCCGCGTGTTACCAAGGTTTCCAGTGATCGGGTGGTGAAGCTTTCACCAAAAGTGCGTTCCGAGCCCATCGATACGCCGATTCCCGCGATTCCCCTGGATGCGATCAGCAGTTTCCTGACCGACACGCGTATTGTTGACGTTGAGGCACTCAATGGCGCGCCTTACGTGCTGGAAGGCGAGGACGGCCGGATAATTACCGGCGCGGGTGATCGGATTTACGCCCGTGGTGAGAAGCCGGCTGACAATGTGGGCGTCTTCCGCCGCAGCAAGGAATTCCGCGATCCGGAAACCGGCGAGTTCCTTGGCCTTGAGGCCCGGAGTATTGCCCGCGGCGAAGTCATTGCCGAGAATAAAGACGTTCTGACACTCCGACTGAAGCAGTCCAATGAGGAAGTGCGCATCGGGGACCGTCTGCTGGTTGGCGAAGAGCGTCGCATCACCACCAGTTTTGTGCCCAGCTCTCCCGACAGTGACATCGAGGCCCAGATGATCTCGGTCGATGGTGGTGTCAGCCAGATCGGGCAGTTTGACGTGGTGGCTATCAACCGCGGTGAACGGGAAGGTCTGAAGCCGGGCAATGTCATGGCCGTGCTGAAGAGTGGCAATCTGGTTCGGGACCCGGTCACCAATGAAACCATCGAACTGCCCTCCGAGCGTGCCGGGCTGATGATGGTGTTCCAGACCTACGAGAAAATGAGCTATGGCCTGATCCTGCAGGCCACCCGTCCGTTGTCGGTTGGTGACAAGGTGACCAATCCCTGAGCTGATCACAACGTAAGACGTCCGTAGAAAGGGAGCCGCATCGCCGGCTCCTTTTTTTATGGCATAATTCACCCTCGGCCTGCCAGGAAGGCAGGCCCCGTTAGCCAACCCTGATCCACGGAAGGATGCCATGCCCCTCTCTACCGAGCCCCTGTCTGTCCCGAACCTGTTCCAGTCGGAACACGGGTTCTGGATATTCCTGTCCTGTCTGCCGAAATTCGGAGCCCGTCGCCAGCAGGCGATCCTCGAACAGATTCCGGATTTCCAGCATCTCCTGACCCATAACGCCGCCACGCTGAAAGCACTGGGTTTGGCGGCGGAAACGATCGACGCTCTCCAGGCATGGCGCCGCCAGGACAGCGCTCACCCTGTGATCGCCAGCGCCGACGGCATATACCGGGATTGCCTGCGGACCGGCACGGCTATCCTGACCATCGCCGATGCTGACTACCCCGAGCCTCTCAGGCATATTCACGACGGGCCATTGGTCCTCTATGTGCGCGGTGATCGCTCCCTGCTGGGGCGCGAGCAGATCGGTATTGTAGGTAGCCGCAACGCCACCCGGGCCGGGCTGGAACATGCCCGTTCCTTTGCCGCGGCGCTCGGCCAAAAAGGCTTGCTGGTGACCAGCGGGTTGGCCCTGGGGGTGGACGGCGCCGCCCATGCCGGCGCCCTGGATGCCGGCTTCCCGACCGTCGCCGTGATTGGCAATGGTGTTGATAAGCCTTACCCCTACCGCCACCGCACGCTCAGTGAGCGCATCGCCGGAGAGGGAGTGATTGTCTCCGAATACCCGCCAGGCACCTCCGCCAAGGCGGGCCACTTCCCTCGCCGAAACCGGATTATCAGCGGCCTTAGTCGAGGTATCCTGGTGGTAGAGGCGGGACTCAAAAGCGGCTCCCTGATCACCGCCCGACTGGCGCTGGAACAGGGGCGGGAGGTATTTGCGATTCCGGGCTCGGTCCACAATCCTTTGGCACGGGGCTGCCATCACCTGATACGCCAGGGTGCGAAGCTGGTGGAAACCGTGGACGATATCTGCGAGGAACTCGGCGGCTGGTGGACCAGTCAGAACGAGGGCGATTCCTCTTCGGTGATCATGAAAAGGCCAGCACCCGAAGGCCTGGACTCCCGGGAAATCGCGGTGCTGGAGGCTTTAGGGTATGATCCGCAGTCAACCGATGATTTGTGTTCAGTGACCGGTCTTCCCGCCGATCAGTTGATGCAGTCGCTGCTTCTCTTGGAGTTACAGGGATTGGTGGATTCTGCGCCGGGAGGGTTTCAACGGATTGGCTGAGCCACGTTTACAGACTTGAAGATTTCATGAAATTACCACAGCAACCTTTGTCCGACTGGCACCTTCATTGCGCCCGCCGCACCGTCCTTGGTGGCGGGGTCATTGCCTATCCCACGGAAGCCGTCTGGGGGCTGGGTTGTGACCCCTGGGATCAGGACGCCGTTGAACGGGTCCTGTCGCTCAAGCAGCGTCCCATGGAGAAGGGACTGATCCTTGTGGCGGCGTCTGTTGATCAGATACGGTTCCTGTTGGACCCATTGCCGAAGGAGCAGCAGCGCCAGGCGATGAGTCATTGGCCTGGCCCGGTTACCTGTCTTCTGCCGGATATCCGCAAGCAAATCCCACAACAGGTTCGGGGGCATCACAGCTCCATCGCTGTCAGGGTCAGTGACCACCCTGTTGTGCGCGCCTTGTGCGAGGCGGTCGGCTTTCCCCTGGTTTCAACCTCCTGTAATCCGGCAGGACGCCAGCCGGCCCGTTCCTCCTGGCAGGTACGTCGTTACTTCGAGGGCCAACTGGATTGGCTGGTGCCAGGAGACCTGGGCGGTAATCGTCAACCCAGCCGTATCATCGATATCGTCAGCGGAAAGCAACTGCGCTAGGAGTTCCCATGTCTCAGCACCCTGTCCAGCACCCCGACACCAATGCCGTGAAACAATACCTGCTTGGCCTGCAGGATCGAATCTGCGAACGGCTGGCTGCGGTCGATGGCAAGGGCGTTTTTGAAACCGATGCCTGGGACCGGCCCGAGGGCGGAGGTGGCATCAGCCGGGTGATCACCGATGGCGAGGTGTTCGAGAAAGGCGGTGTAAACTTCTCCCATGTGATGGGCGAGACCATGCCTGCGTCAGCCACCGCGCATAGACCCCACCTGGCGGGTGCGCCCTGGCAAGCCATGGGGGTGTCTCTGGTCATGCACCCTTCGAACCCCTACGTACCCACGTCCCACGCCAACGTCCGGTTTTTTGTTGCGACCCCCGAGGATGCAGAGCCGGTCTATTGGTTTGGCGGGGGTTATGACCTTACGCCCTATTACGGCTTCGACGAGGATTGCGTCCATTGGCACCGGGTTGCGAAAGCCGCTTGTGATCCTTTCGGCGACCAACTGTATCGTGAGTACAAGCACTGGTGTGACAACTATTTCTACCTCAAACACCGGGACGAGCCGCGGGGCGTGGGAGGGTTGTTTTTTGACGACCACAACACCGGGGATTTCAGCCGTGATTTTGCCTTGATGCAGTCAGTCGGGGACAGCTTCATCGATGCCTATGAGCCCATTATCGAGCGACGAAAAGCCATGGTGTGGGGCGATCGCGAGCGCGATTTCCAGCTGTACCGCCGCGGCCGCTACGTGGAGTTCAACCTGGTGTACGACCGGGGCACCCTGTTTGGCCTGCAGTCCGGTGGCCGTACCGAATCCATCCTGATGTCGCTGCCTCCGCTGGTGCGCTGGGAGTACGACTTCGTGCCGGAGCCCGGATCGGAGGAAGCGCGGCTGACGGACTACTTTCTTACCGGGCGGGACTGGCTGGAGAGCGCTGATGCACAATGATCTGTATGCGGTGGTTGGCAATCCGATCAGTCACAGCAAATCCCCCCGCATTCATAGCCTGTTTGCCCGCCAGACCGGCGAGCAGCTGGAATACACGGCCATACAGGCGCCGGAAGACGATTTCGCGAATACCGTAAAAGGCTTTTTTGAACGCGGTGGCAAAGGGTTGAATATCACCGTGCCTTTCAAGGAGCAGGCCTGGCAGTTGGCGGACCTGCGGACCCAGCGCGCCGAGCGAGCGGGTGCGGCGAACACACTCTACAAAGACAGTAAAGGCTCACTTACCGCCGATAACACTGATGGCAAAGGATTGGTTACCGACCTGATGGTCAACCATGGCGTTCGCCTGGCGGGTAAACGCCTGCTGGTGCTGGGCGCAGGCGGGGCCGTTCGTGGTGTTCTGGGGCCGATTCTTGCTGAAGAGCCCGCTGCCCTGACGATTGCCAACCGCACCCTGGCAAAAGCCGAGGGGCTGGTCAGTTTCTTTGAATCCGTGGCCGGCGATACGCACCTGGAGGCCTGCGGATTCGAACAGCCGGCCGACGCTTTCGACGTTATTATCAACGGCACCAGTGCCAGCCTGCAGGGAGATTTGCCGCCGGTTTCCACAAGTGTGATCGGTGCCGACACGGTGATCTACGACATGATGTATTCTCTGCAGACCACCACCTTCAACCAGTGGGCTCTGGACCAGGGAGCCACCCGGGTGTTCGATGGCCTGGGCATGCTGGTGGAACAGGCGGCGGAGTCGTTCCGGATATGGCGTGGAAAAACTCCGGACACCCGTCCGGTGATTGAAGAATTGCGAAACGACTGAGCCCAACCCGGATGAATGGGCTATGCTTCGCAGGTGCAAACGGTTCCCGAAGATCGCTGATTAATCGCTGATTTAAGGTCTCTGATGGATATACTCACCCTTGTCGGGCTGGTGGCAGGCGTACTGATTGTCGTGCTTGCGATGCTGGCTAACGCGTCGATACTGACCTTTTTCAACCTTCCGGGGTTGGCGATTGTGCTGGGTGGCACGTTTGCCGTTACCCTGATCAAGTTTCGTCTGCCTTCGGTGATGAGTGCTTTCAGGCTGGCGTTTTCAGCGGCATTCAAGGACCGCGTAGAACGGCCGGCGGAGTTGATCCGCGAAGTTGGCACATTGGCTCTTGTCGTTCGCAAGGAAGGTATCCTGGGCCTGGAAAACCACCCCACCAAAAACGAGTTTCTGCAAAAGGCCATCAATCTGTGCGTGGACGGCCACCCACCGGAGCTGGTTGAAGAAGCTCTGGCCCAGGAAACCCAACAGACGGCTGAGCGTTACGAAGTCTCCGAAAGGGTATTTCGTGGTATTGGTGAATCCGCTCCGGCCATCGGTATGCTGGGTACGCTGGTTGGCCTGGTGCAGATGCTCAACACCCTCGACGATCCGTCCTCCATTGGCCCGGCCATGGCGATCGCCCTGCTGACCACGCTCTATGGCGCCTTCATCGCCCAGCTGATCGCCCTGCCCCTGGCCGACAAGCTGCAGCTCAAGGCCGAAGATGAGGCACGTAACCAGGTACTGATCACCACGTCGATGCGTACTATCATGCGCGGCGAGAATCCCCGGGTGATGACCGAACTGCTGTCGTCCTTCGTAACGCCGGAGCAGCGCAACGGTCTTGCGCCGGAGCGGGAGGCGTAGGTTTTGGTGGTCCGCCAGCCCGTCAAAAAGAAGAAGCATGGTCGTGGCTCCCCGGCCTGGATCGTCACCTTTGCCGATCTGGCCACCCTGCTGCTGACCTTTTTTATCCTGTTGCTGTCCTTCGCCGAAATGGATGTTGAAAAATACCGTGCTATGGCCAATTCCATGGCGGTGGCCTTCGGCAGCAACCAGGTGCTCGGCGATGCGGTGGGGGGCTCGCCGCTGACATTGATTGAGTCGGATACGGTTTCCCTGCCGGAGCCAATGGAGACGGCGACCGACGAGCCCGAATTTATTGATGAACGCGCGGAGGGGGATGCCCCGACCAAAATTCCGGCGGGTGTGATCGATCTGGCCAGCCGAATGATCGAAGAGCTTGAACCGGAAGTGGCTTCGGAGGCATTGAGCGTCAACTACGATGAAAGCCGGGTGGTGATCCGGTTTTCGGAGGAAGCCACGTTCCGCTCCGGAGAAGCGGCGATCAAGCCGGGAATGGTGCCGATCATCGAGCGGGTGGTAGAGGTGTTGTCTGGTTGCACCGGTGACGTTCTGGTGGCGGGTTACACGGATGACCGCCCGATAGCCAGTGGCCGCTATCGCTCTAACTGGGACCTGTCTGCCGCGCGTGCCGTGTCGGTGGTTCACGAGCTGGTGCTGAATCGTCAGGTGCCGGCGGAGCGGGTTGTCGCGGCGGGCCGGGCGGAAACCAACCCGCTGGCGCCCAACGACAGCCCGGAGAACCGGGCCAAGAACCGAAGAGTGGAGATCGCCATCCGCAACCCGCAATGCGACGACAGCGTGGAGACGGATCAGTTACCGGTGGAAATTAACCCGTGAAGTTCGCATATGCCTGCCGGGAAGCTCCTCATAGTGAATTTATATAACCCCGGCGCTTTTAGATCTTTATACTGTGCAGCCCAACGCAAACACATTTGTCGTAACTATTTGCTGTAAAAAGCTGTAACGAAAAGGCCAGAGAGATTATGAGCGGACCTGACAAACCGAAAGTGATTGGTGAGGAATGGAGCGATGAGCGGGTAAAGAGCTTCCTGGCCATTACGCCCTACGACAGCAACATCAATCCTGACTTCAATGCCCTGATCAAGGCCTACCAGGCCATGATTGCCGAAGACTTTGACCGTTTCGTCGGTTTCTTTGTGGAAGCGGGGCGGGATCTCAACGCAGTTGATGAAAATGGTGAGACTATCCTGGACCTGGTGTCGCGGCACCGTCGTAGCACCGCTTACGCTGAGACACTTCGCAAAGCCGGCGCAAAAACAATGGCGGAGGCCGGGAGCTGAATCTCGCCGTTCTCCTTCTTTGCGGGTTACTGCTTAATAAAGCCTGAAGCGGATACTTTTACCGGAATGTGCGGACCGCTGAAAGTCCGATGAAGGAAGGGCCGGAAACTGGCCATTGAAGGCCCCCGTTGACCCAAGTGGGGGCGCGCGCCCCAACGGAATCCGCGTAAGCCTTCCTGATCACCGCTTCCAACAAACGGTGCCAGCATTGTGGGGTCGGCGCTGATCACATGAACAACGACGTCGCGGCTGGCGTTGTCGCCTGTGATCAAAGGGGCCGCCTGATGGTCACCTGTCAGCACCAGCAGGGTCTTGTTATCCACATGACGTTTGGCGTACTCGGTGGCCACGTTCAGCGCATAATCCAGCGAGCGGGCGTAGTGATCGCGTACGCGCTCGGGGTCCCGCCACAGGCTTGCGGGTGCTTCGCCGGCATCTTTCCAGCGGTTAAAGATTTCTCCATCGCCAATGCTGTCCCAATCGTCCAGAACCGGGAGTATGGGGACCCATGGCGCGTGGCTGCTGATCAGTGCCACTTCAGCGAACACAGGGGTATGATCGGCGCGCTCCCGAATCTGGCGTTGGAACCATGACCAGGTGTACTGATCCGGCATGGTGACCCAGTTCAGGGCGGGTCCACGATAGCCCATGGAGGTGGAGTGATAGATGCGGTTGTAGCCGAACGCAAGACCCTCCGGCCACTCGCGGGTAATGGCGGGCATAACAGCCACGGAATCATGGCCAGTCGCGCCCATATCGTCAATCAGTGTGGGATAGTCACTGGCCAGGAAAGTGTCGTAATCGAGTTGGGTATCGATCCATTGGCCGCTGAGCAGCGTGGTATGCGCCAGCCAGGATTGACCACCCTGAACGGGGGATTGCAGGCGGCCCGTGACCATATGCAGGCCGGCGTTCGCCAGCACCTGCTCCATTTGCTGGAGGCGAGGCTGGATCAGGCGCCCGTAACGCGGGTCGGTGACGGATGATATGCCGTAGGACTCAATGAACCCCAGGATCACATCGGTTTGAGCAAGCGCTTGCAGTGGCCTGGATTGGCTCGCGCCCGGGTTATCCATCAAATGTTGTTGGAAAGAGGCCGTTGACTGATAGGTATCAGCGGCCAGTTCAACTTGCTGAGTGGCTGCCCGGGCTGCCGTCAGGCCTACGAATGGTTGCGGTAAGAACGTTACCCCGATGGCGACGATGCCCAGAGACGCAACAGCCCTTGCCGCGGCGCGGGAACGGTTTGCATCAACCTGCCGGAGCAACCGGCTCACGCAGATGCCCAACCCCACGAAGACAGTCAGGGCCATGACGATCAGCACCAGCGACAGCGTCACGCCCAGGTTGCTCTGCAACAGGTTAAACACCGAACCGGCAAGTCCCAACTCGAGATAGAGATTGAAAGGTCGCCCGATGCTGTGGCGAACCAGAACATCACTCAGTGCAAAGAAGGCGAGCAGGCCAAAGAGAGCGCCAACAGTTGCCGCTCCGACACGCTTCCCCGTGCTTTCAGGTAGAAGAGCGAACAGTCCACTTATCAACAGGGCTTCCGCAGCCAACCAGGGCATTTGGGAATAGTGAGGCAGCAGCAACGCCAGAAACAGAACGTTCAGCAGGATGGTGGTGAGTAACAGTCGCTTCAATGGCGGATCTCTCCACTAAACCTCATTGAGATAGTCGTCCTTGAGTTTGACGTAATTGGCCGCGGTATACTTGAAGAAGGTCTTTTCCTGATCCGACAACGCCCGGGCCTGTTTGCAGGGTGACCCAACGTACAGGTAACCGGACTCCAGGGTTTTGCCCGGCGGCACCAGGCAGCCAGCAGCGACAATCACCTCGTCCTCCACCACGGCGCCGTCCATGATGATGCAACCCATACCTACCAGCACCCGATTACCAATGGTGCAGCCGTGCAGCAGCGCCTTGTGGCCAACGGTCACGTCATCCCCGATCTGAAGTGGATAGCCACCGGGGTTATAATCACTGGCATGAGTGATGTGCAGCACCGACCCATCCTGAATACTGCAGCGATTGCCAATGCGGATTTTGTGCATGTCACCGCGCACCGCCGTCATTGGCCAGATAGAGACGTCATCCCCTGTCTGGACATCCCCGATAACCACTGCACTGGGATCAATCCAGGCGCGTTCTCCAAATTGTGGCGTGTTACCCTTGTGTGTTCGTACATTCGACATTACATATACCTATATAGCGTTTACCCGAAGGCTCGGGGCACCTGTGGGGAGGCCTTTCCAAAACTGTACGGAGCCATGGATGGCGGAGTCCAAGCGTCACATGGATGTGCCGAAGGAGCGTGTTTTGGAAAGGCCTCCCCACAGGTGCCTTATCCCGATGTTGAATACTCGAAGCTACCTGACAAATTAAAGGCTGAGAAGGGGACTTATGAATAACCCGTTATTGACCGACGACCTGTTGCCCAAGTTTGACCATGTTCGCACCGAGCACATGGAACCGGCAATCGACCAGATTCTCAGCGAGAACCGCGTGAAAATCTCACAACTGGCGCAGCAGGACGAACCCACCTGGGAAACCCTGGCGCAACCGATGCAGGCAACCGAAGACCGGCTGGAAAGAGCCTGGTCGGTGATTTCCCACCTGAACGGTGTGATGAACAGCGACGACCTGCGCAAAGTGTACAAGAACTGCCTGGAAAAGCTCACCGAGTACAGCACCGAGCTGAGCCAGAATGCTGAGCTCTGCGAGGCTTACAAGAAGCTGGCAGCAAGCGACCAGTACAATGAACTCAGCGAGGCACAGCGTAAATCCGTGGACAACACCCTGCGGGACTTCCACCTCGGTGGCGTCGATCTGCCCCAGGAAAAGAAAGAGCAGTACGCCAATCTGTCGATGGAGCTGTCGGAGCTCTCCAACCGTTTCAGCGACAATGTTCTGGATGCCACCCAACACTGGTTCAAGCACATCACCGATGTGGAAGAGCTGGCGGGCGTTCCTGAGAGCGCACTCGATGGTGCCAAGCAGGCAGCACAACAGAAGGATCTGGACGGCTATGTGATCACCCTGGATTTTCCCAGTTTCTACCCGGTGATGACCTACGGTGACAACCGCGACCTGCGCCGTGAAGTCTACGAAGCCTTTGTGACCCGAGCGTCCGACATGGGCCCGGATGCAGGCACCTGGGACAACACGCCAGTGATGGCGGAAATCCTCAAGCGTCGTCACGCCATGGCTCAGTTGCTCGGATTCGATAATTACGCCGAGCGCTCCCTGGCCACCAAGATGGCCCGCAATGTGGACGAAGTGCTGGACTTCCTGAACCAGCTGGCGGCCAAGTCCAAACCCATTGCCGAGCGGGAGTTTGCCGAGCTGAAGGCCTTCGCCAGGGACACCCACGGCGTTGACGACCTGCAGGCGTGGGACATCGGCTACTACAGTGAAAAACTGCGCCAGGAACGCTACGACATTTCCCCGGAAACCCTGCGCCCATGGTTCCCGGTGGACAAGGTGGTCCCGGGCCTGTTTGCCGTGGCCGAGAAGCTGTTCGACGTGCAGATTGAAGCCAAACCAGACGTGGAAACCTGGCACCCGGACGCGACCGCCTATTGCATCAGCCGTAATGGCGAGCCCCTGGCCTGGTTTTACCTTGACCTGTACGCTCGCCAAGGCAAGCGTGGCGGCGCCTGGATGGCGGACTGCCGGGTACGCTGGCGAAACCTGCGCGGCCAATTGCAACTGCCGGTGGCCTTCCTGACCTGTAACTTCACGCCGCCGGTGAACGGCAAGCCGTCACTGCTGACCCACGATGAGGTCACCACGCTGTTCCACGAGTTCGGGCACGGCCTGCACCACATGCTCACCCAGGTGGATGTGCTGGACGTATCCGGAATCAATGGCGTTGCCTGGGACGCCGTAGAGCTGCCCAGCCAGTTCCTGGAAAACTGGTGCTGGAACCCCGAGTCCCTGGCCCTGATCGCCTCGCACCATGAAACCGGTGAGCCGCTGCCGGACGACCTGCTGCAAAAGCTGCTGGCGGCCAAGAACTTCCAGTCCGGCATGGCGATGGTGCGTCAGCTGGAGTTTTCGCTGTTTGACTTCCGCCTGCACGCGGAATTCACCCTGGATGCCCCCACTAACCCGCTGGACATGCACCGCAAGGTGCGTAGCGAGATTGCGGTGGTGGAAGCACCGTCATTCAACCGCTTCCCCAACAGCTTCTCCCACATCTTTGCGGGAGGGTACGCCGCGGGTTATTACAGCTACAAATGGGCCGAGGTGCTGGCGGCGGATGCGTTTTCGCTGTTCGAGGAGAAGGGTATCTTCGATCCGCAAACCGGCAAGGCGTTCCTGCAGAACATCCTTGAGAAAGGCGGTTCCCAGGAACCGATGGAACTGTTCAAGGCGTTCCGTGGCCGTGAACCGGAGGTGGGTGCCCTGCTGAAACAGACGGGTATCACCGAAGACGCGGCTTAAGCCGATATTACCCGGTCAGTGTTGTGGCTGGCCGGGTTCTGGAATTGTTGGAGTTCTAACCATGGCGACCCCCAAACGTTTTATCGCCGGCGCTGTCTGTCCCCGCTGTGCGGAGATGGACAAAATCATGATGTTTACCACCGACGACGATGATCAGGTTCGCGAGTGCGTGGCCTGTGGTTTCACGGATGCGGTGTCTGATACCCCGGAGCCGACCAATCCCGAACTGGAAACCCGGGTGAACAAGCTCGGCAACGAAGATGATCATACCGTTAAGCAGGTGGTGTTCTTTTCTTCCAAGGACGACTGATGGTCGGGAGTTTGCCTTCCTGATGTAGCCTGCTGGTTTTGGAGGCCTGGACGGCGTCGTGGTGCTTTCTTCTGGGAAAAAGAACTCGCTGCGCTCAGACACCTTTTTCCCGGCAGAAAGCACCCCAACACCCTCCGGTTTGAACCACACGGATATCGCCGTTTGAGTCGAGCTCTCGGCTTTCTCTAGGCGATATTGACGCGGTTCGTTCGTGAGGGGGTAGGGGGATTTTTACTCGCCAGAAATGGGTGTCTGAGCGCAGCGAGTTCCATTTCAAGAGCAAAAACTCCCCTTGCCCCCTCGCAGCCCCCACACCAACCAGGCTAGAAAATGAGGGCAAACTCCAAAAGCCTAAAGAACCATAGCCGCCAACCACCCAAAGCTCAACAACGGCAGGTTGTAGTGCAGGAACGTCGGCACCACCGTATCCCAGATGTGGTTGTGCTGGCCGTCGACGTTGAGGCCAGCGGTAGGGCCGAGGGTAGAGTCCGAGGCCGGGGAGCCGGCATCGCCGAGGGCGCCGGCGGTGCCGACCAGGGCCACGATGGCCAGGGGGCTGAAGCCCAGTTCCAGGGCCAGCGGCACGTAGAGGGCGGCGATGATGGGGATGGTGGAGAAGGATGAGCCAATGCCCATGGTGATCAGCAGGCCGACGACCAGCATCAGCAGGGCGGCCAGAGCTTTGTTGTCGCCGATGGCAGAGACGGAGCCCTCCACCAGAGTGGCGATTTCACCGGTTTCGCGCATGACTTCCGCAAAGCCGGAGGCGGCGATCATGATGAAGCCGATCATTGCCAGCATTTTCATGCCTTCGGTGAACAGGTCGTCGGCTTCTTTCCATTTCACCACCCCGGACAGGTTGAACAGTACAAAGCCAGCCAGCGCCCCGAGGATCATCGAACCCAACCACAGTTGAACCACGAACGCCGCCACGATGGCGACCAGGGCCATTAGCAGCGTGCTGCCGTTGTAGGTCACATCCACCCGTTCGGTGCGGGCGATGGCGTCCAGGTTGTAGTGTCGGTCGCCGCGGTAGCTGAAAAAGACGGCGACGAGAAGTCCACAGAGCATGCCGAGTGCTGGCAAGGCCATGGCGGACATGACATTGAGATCAGTGGCGTCGATGCCGTTGTCACCCACGTTCGCCAGCAGTATTTCATTGAGGTATATCCCTCCGAAACCCACAGGCAGGAACATGTAGGGTGTGATCAGGCCGAACGTCAGCACGCAGGCCACCAGGCGGCGGTCCATGTTCAGTTTGGCCATCACATACAGCAGTGGCGGTACAACCAGAGGAATAAACGCAATGTGAATGGGCAGGATATTCTGGGACGACATGGCAATGGCCAGTAGCAGGCCAACGATCAGCAGGCGGATGCCGCCAGCGGCTTTGCCGTTGTCCTGCCGGCCCACCAGGTTCAGGGCTTTGTCCGCCAGGGCATGGGCCAGGCCGGATTTGCCGATGGCAACGGCGAAGGCACCGAGGGTGGCGTAGGACAGGGCAACGGTTGCGCCGCCTCCCAGGCCCTCGTTAAACGCGGCAATGGTGGCGTCCAGTGACAAGCCGCTGATCAGGCCGCCGGCAACGGCACCGATAATCAGGGCAACAACAACGTGGATGCGGCACAGGCTCAGTACGAGCATGATCGCTACCGCAGCAACAACGGCATTCATGGCAGACTCCGGGATGTCGGGAATGGCTTTCAGCGCCCCGGAGGTGGGGCGGTTCAGGAAAGCGCGCTAATGTGCCGGAAACGCGTGCTGCAGTCAAAAATCGTGTTTACGTGTGGTCGTCAGCCACGTAGGTAAACCGGGGAACGTCCTCGCCAGCGACTTCCACGGTTTCCTGGAACATCGCCAATGGTCGTACCCATAGGCTGTAGTCGCCGTACAGGCAGCGATAAACGACCATCGGTTCCTCGGTTTCGCTGTGGCGGGCCACGCCGATAACGTCATAGTCCCTGCCTTTGTAGTGGCGGTAGCGGCCAGGGCGTAGCTCTGATTTTTTATCGGTCATCGTGTTTCTCCATACGTAGTTGATAACTACGTATTTTTGAGGCGGACTTACTCCCAGTAAACGTCTAGACTGTCAGGAAGTAAACGCAAGGAGGCATTGGGACTGACTGTTGGCATCGACAGTTTAGTTGAGTTTTCCTGTTCCGGGTAACACGGCCACTATGAGCACTTTTTCAGTTTGCCGACTGGCGCGGATACTGTTGCTGGCGCTGACCATGGCCGCGGGTCCGGCCTACGGTGAAAGGGCATCGTTTGCCTGGTTTGAAGCATCGGGGCCGGACACTGATGTGGAGGATATCCGTGGCCTGGCGGAAGCGCAATGGCAACCAGTTGCCCGTAAACAAACCCTGAATTTTGGCTTCACCAAAAGCACCTATTGGCTACGAGTTGAGGTGCCTGCTGAGCCGGTTAACCGGGTGCTGGAAATCGGCTATCCCCTGTTGGACGATGTGCGGGTCTACTGGTATATCGGGGGCGAGCAGGTGGAACGCCATGTCACCGGGGACAGTCGCAAGTTCGGCTCCCGCCCGATTTACCACCGCAACTTTGTTTTTCCGGTACCTTCGAACAGTGACCCCACCACAGCGTATGTCCGTGTTCAGAGTGAGGGGGCGGTGCAGATCCCGGCCCAGGTTATCGAGTCGGCGGACTTTCTGGCGCGTGAGCAACTGGACTACGGCTGGCAGGCGGTTTTCCTGGGCATCATGATTGCCATGGCCCTGTACAACCTGTTTGTATTCGTCATCGTCCGTCAACAGGCCTATCTGTGGTACGTGTTGACCGTGGTTGCTTCTGCACTGGTTTTGCTGAACTTCAACGGCCTGGTGTTCCAGTGGCTTTGGCCGGATTTGCCGATTCTGAACCGTTACTTCACGGCCCCGGCCATATCGGCCAACATTCTGTTTGCGGTGATGTTTGCACTGAACTTTCTCGCCGTCCGAAATTACAGCCGGGTGTCCTACCGCGTGTTGCAATTGGTGGCATTGGTCAGTGGGTGCAGTCTTGTCTACGGCCTTTTCGGGTCTTACCAGAGCTCTACAGCCATCATCAGCGTATTCGCGGCGGTAATCACTCCCCTTACCTGGATTCTTGGCCTGGTCATCTGGCGCAAGGGCCAGGCATTGGCGGGGTTCTACGTGGTGGCATGGACCCCGTTACTGCTCGGGCATCTGGTTATGTCGATCAGTAAAATCGGCCTTATTCCTACCAGCACGGTAACAGAGCTTGCACCCCAGACGGGTGTGGCGCTGGAGGTCATTTTGATGTCGTTTGCACTGGCGTACAGAATCAACCTTGAGCGCCGCCTCAGGATTGAGGCCCAGGACCATGCCCTGGACATCCAGCTGCAAGCCAACCAGACGTTGGAAGCCCGCGTTCAGGCGCGTACGGAAGAGCTGGAGCAAGTCAATGAGCAACTCAAGGCGGTTTCCATTACTGATGGCTTGACCGGGGTTGCCAATCGTCGCCAGTTTGACGAAAAACTGGAGGCAGAATGGCACCGTGCCCTGCGCCAGGGACATCCCCTGAGCCTGGTCCTGTTGGATATTGATTACTTCAAACGGGTGAACGACAACTTTGGCCATCTGGCGGGGGATGATTGCCTGGTCAGTGTCGCGTGGGTCTGCGCCGCCGAAATCCAGCGCTCAGGAGATTTGCTGGCGCGATACGGCGGCGAGGAATTCAGTGTGCTCCTGCCGGCGACGCCGGAGGCCGGGGCCGCCAATGTGGCTGAACGCTTGCGGGTGGCTGTGGCGGGCACATCGGTTTACGTTGGTGACCACAGCAGCCCATTGAACCTGTCGGTGAGCGCCGGGGTGGCCACCATCCTGCCGGAACCGGGTAGCCGCCCCGAGGACCTCATCGGCAGGGCCGATGAGGCCCTGTATGCCGCTAAGGGCGCAGGGCGTAACCAGGTGATGGTATTCCGGGAGTCGGGCGCAGAGGCCATCGCCGGTTCCTAACGTCAGTTTTTCAGCTTGTAGCGGCCGGGGCCGAGAAAAATAACGGCTACCGCGATGAACAGGAAGAAACCCTGCAGCTCCAGTGCCCAGCCGCCGTGATTGCCCAATGTCATCAGTTCATGGCTGTGTACCAGCGCTATGGCCACCAGCATGTTGAAGGCGATGAGTAAGGCGCCGATACGGGTCTGGTAGCCCAGGATCACCATTAATGGTGCCAGCAACTCACCAATGAACACGCCCCACGCGAAAAAGGCGGGAATCCCATGGCTGGCCAGTTGGCCTTCGATGAAGCCCACGCCATGGAACAGCTTGGCGATGCCATGAAACAGCAATAGTCCGCCCAGGGTCAGTCGAACAATCAGTTTTCCCAGATCCGCGTTGTCGAGCAAGGTTTATTCTCCCGTCAGGAAAGGTTTATTGGTCAGCGGGCAAGCTTAACCGGTTTGTCGCCCGGCTCAAAGGTTGCGGATCTGGGGGTACAGCGGCACCAGTTTTTTGATCAGTTGGTTCTGCGCACCCGTGGGTATGCCGTTCTCTTCCATGGCCAGGATGAGGTTCTCAGCCAGGGCATTGAATTGGGTGTCCGTCACGTTCATATCGGCGTGGCTTTCGCGCATTCCGCGCCCGGAATAGGTGCACGGCCCACCACTGAGTTCGCAGAGTTGGTCCGTCAGGTTGGTGTGGAACTGGCGCACGTCAATGCCACGAAACTGATCGTTGATACGCTCGTCTTCGACAATCCGGTAGAGCAGGTCTTCGACGATATCGGCAATGCCGGAACGCTCCCCAAGCTGCTGATAGAGAGAAGTATTCTGTTGACTGGATTCAACCATGGACTGGCAACCGGAGAGGACCAGCAGGGGCAGCAGAACCATGATGATGACGGAATGTTTCATAGTATCCTCCCGGGTTGTCAGAAACTGGCCTGCAGTGACAGGTAGGCACCGCGCTGGTCTTCCAGAGTGGCAACGTCACCAAGATTGACCAGGGCGGCCGTGACCGACAAGCGACGGTCGGGTACCCAGGCTACGAAAACATCCCACCAGTCGTCCTCGGTGGCGAAACCCAGGTTGTCCGGTTTCTGGCGGTATTCGGTACCCACCAGCCACTGGCGGGTCACAAACAACCCGACACTGCCTTCAAACATCGCCTCGTAGCTGTCGTTACGGTCGCCACCGAAACCCAGGAGGCCGCCCTGGTTGGCCTTGGTCCCGCGAACGGTGGCATTGACCAGCAGATTGCGATCCATCACCGCCGCGAAGAAGAGTTTGCTGCCTCCGACGTAGATATCGGTGCCGCTGTCATCTTTGGCGCCGATGGCGTCGGGTACGGTAAACTCGCGGTTGCGTTTGTGCAGAAGCCCGGCTGACCATTGCCCCCAGGGGCTGTAGAGGGCGTCGCCGGCGAGTCTCACTTTGAGCCCGAAAACGTCCTGTACCAGTTCGTCCTCTTCAAGGCCAAAGCCGTTTTTCAGGGTGAACACCAGGCTATCCAGGTCCAGAGTCTGGCGTGCCAGCGTGAGCTCAACACGATTGTTCCAGGTGACGCCTGTCCCGACCACCGACAGGGTATAGTCGTCGGTTTCGGCGCGGGACAGGGTCAGCGTGCCCCCCCACTCTTCATCGCTGGCATAACCGCCAAGCAGGGCCCAGGGTGACAGACCGCCCCCGGCGGCACCCCCGATGGACGTTACCCCACCGGTGGCCCAGAGTCTGCTGCCCGTGTCTGCGAACAGGTTCGCCGATGCCGTTAATGCCAGTAAACCGGTGCCTAGTACCCTGGCCAAGCGTGTCATGACGTGGTTTCTCCTGCGTATCTGAGTTCCTGCTGACGGTCCGTCAGCGACTGTTCTGTCTCCTTCAGGTCGCCAGCGGCGACGGGGCGGCTGAGAAAGTACCCCTGCCCGATCTCGCAGCCCCAGTCCCGCAACAGCGCCCAGCTTTCGGCGTTCTCGATTCCTTCCGCGACAACCCGCAACCCCAGGCCATGGGCCATATCTATGGTGGAGCGCACGATGAGCTGGTCCTGGGGTTCGGTATTCAGGCGCAGGACGAAGGATTTGTCGATCTTGAGTTCCTGCACCGGCAGGTTGCGCAATTGCGACAGCGAGGAATAGCCCGTGCCAAAGTCGTCCACCGACAGTGTGACACCGAGTTGGCGTAAGCGCCGCAGGGTTTCAAAGGCCGTTTCGGGTTCCTCCATCAGGGCGCTCTCGGTTACCTCCAGAGTGATACTGGACATGGGTAACTGCCATTGGGAGAACGCCTCGGCAACTTCCTTGGCGAGTTCCGGGCGGGTCAGGTCGAGCGCCGACAGGTTGATGGCAACACCAATATTCAGGCCCGCGGCGTGCCACTTGCCAGCATCGTTGGCAACACGGCGGAGGATGTGTCGGGTCAGTTCGGTGATCTGGCCGGATTGCTCCGCCAGGAAAATGAATTCTTCCGGCGAGATGAACCCCAGGTCCGGGTGAATCCAGCGCACCAGTGCTTCGGCCTGATGAAAGCCGGCAGACGCCATATCAAGTTTGGGCTGGTAGTTCATATGCAAGCCGTTGCTGGCAATGGCGTGGTGCAGATCAGAGATCAGCTGAAGTTCCCTCAGGTGGTTCTCATCCTGCCCTGGCTGATAATGGGTTACGGGCAGCCGGCTTTTTTGTGCCTGTTCGAACGTGAGGTTCAGGCGCCTGCGAACCTGGTCGGTATCGATGGCGTCCTGGGGTAGCTGCAGCGTAACCATGGTGCAGCGAAGGGAGAACGGAGTGTTGTCGATGAACAACGGCGATTCCACGATTTCGCTGATCCTGGTGGCAAGTTTATCGAGCTCGGATTGCGGCTGGAGACCAGTCATCATCAGGAATTCGGCGCCTCCGGTCCTTGCCAGTGCTGAGCTGCCGGGCAGTGCTTCCTCCAACCTGGCCGACACCGCCTGTAAAACCTTGTCCCCGAACTCGAGGCCCAGAGTGTCATTGACGTCAGAAATATCATTGAGGCGCAGGCCCATCAGGCTGCAGGGGCGGTGGTTGTCGAATTGCTCCCGCAGGCGCGACAGGAAGGCGTTTCGATTGGGTAGCCCGGTAATTTCATCGTGGCTGGCGGCGTAGTGTATCTGCTCCTCGCGGTCCCGCAGTTTGCTCAGCATGTCGCCGAGCGCCCTGCGTAATTCGGCCAGTTCACCGCCGGCGCGGATACGGGGAGGTGCGGGCGTGTGGCCATCGCCGATGGCCTTGGCATAGTCCGCCAGTTGCAGGACTGGTTGCCCCATGTTGCGAGCGATAATGAGCGCAATCAGGGCAGCCAGCACCAGAACGGCACTGACCAGCGTAAGAATTTCCACAGCACGCTCATAGTAGTTGCTGAGACGGGCCTCACGGTTGATTAAGAGCAGCAGCTGCAGGGCCGGCGTTTCGTCCCCGGTCAGGCTTATGATGCGGGTGAAGTAATGTGTACTCTCAAGAAACTGGTCCTCGCCGGACGTCCTGGCCATGGCATTGTTCAGTTCATCGAGCCTCGATGCGTTGATGGAACCCGGGTCGGTAAGAATCTGATAACTGCCTTCCTCACCAGAGGAGGCCCTGAACAACACCTCGGTTCCGCTTAGTCGACCGATAATGTCGGTAAGATCATTGTTGAGGTTAAAACCGGCAATCAGCCATGCCCTTAATCCAGGTGCTTCCACCGGAATGGTGAGCAGTTCAAAGCCGTCCGCACCGAAAACGCTCATCTGGCTGGCAAAGCCTGTTTGTCGCGCCTTGGAGAGCATTTCTGTAACCAGCGGGCTATTGGCAAACGCATCGGGCAGCCCATCGGTGTCGGCAAGGATATGCCCGTCGCTGCCAAGCAAGACGGCAAAATCGGCATTCACCCTTCGGGCCTGATTGGTCAGCGCACTGTCTGTGGTGGCGCGATCTCCGCTGGCGACGGCAGAGCGAAAGCCAAAATCACGGATCACAACGTCCAGCCGGGAAAGAATCAGGCTGGTGCGGCGCTCAAGCACCTCCTCTGCCACTTGCTCGCCGAGACTCAATTGCTCAAGTGCACGTGCCTTTTCATCCTCGAACAGGTAAAGCATCAACAGTGCACCGATGCTCAGGCTGACGATGGCCACCATGGTGACCATGACGGTCACCAAACGTCCACGAAACCCTATTCGGCTAGCGACCGCCATCAAAGCTCCCGGAAACGTTCTTGCAGGCCATCCAGCCTGTCATCACTCGCGGGTTCCGGGGACAATTCCACCGACAGTTCGAGTGATGCAGGGTAGGGTTGCTCAACGGTGAATCGGGCCATACGGGTGTTGTCTGTCAATCGGGGGTGCCATATCTGGAGCTCAATCTTACCGGACCCATCGTCTGCCGACGGCGGAATCTCAACCGTCAAACGGCCCTGTTCATCGGTTCGGCCGGAGGGTGCGCTGTCGGTGACCAGAATAAACGCCTGCATGTGGTCATGGATGTTGCAGCCAATTTCCACCACACCGGTCTTGTCGAAGACAACCGGTTCCGTCGGACGTCCGGCGTATAGCTCAATGTTGAATGCCTTGGCGGGTGAGAATGAGTAGACGTGGTGCTGAGTGTTGTCCTGGTTGGGAAAATCCACTCTGGAATTCTTGGGTATGATCAACGTATGGGGGTGAAAGTTGCGATTTTTTTGGACAATCTCAGCTTCTACGGGGGATTCCGAGAGGCCGTTTTCCAGAATCACCACGGCATTGGCGACCGGCTTTCCTGACAGGTTATCGGTCAGTTGAAGAGGTACGGTGTTGGTCTCGGCGCCGTTGCAGAGAGAGCCTGCAAGCAACAGAAACAGGGTAACGGTCAGCTTGTACATCAATGTTGTTCATCCGTATTTTCTAAAGACCCGCTCCTAACGACAAGCGTATGTGGTTACGGACCAGCAGGTTTTCCCAATAGTGTCTCATCCAGTCCCATGCAACGTTCCTTGTCTGTTCTACGAACGGGTCCAAGTTTAGTTCGTAATAGTCCGGTGAGCCGGCAATCTGCAACACGGTGACGGTGATGGACTGGTCCAGTTCGTTGGCGAACGGTTCGCCGATCAACTGATGCGCCAGCAGATTTGCCCGTGTTGCCTCCACGTCGACCAGTTCGCTGGCGCGGGTGGAGCGGTTGTTCTCGTACATTTCCTCCATCAGGCGGTGGCAGAGATAGGCTCGGATCAGAAGCCCGTCAAGGCCATCATAACGTACCAGAAGAACCGACGGTTGAGTAAAATAACCGATGGCAGCCTCTACAAAAGGCGCAAACAACTCGGCCTTGCCGGCTTCTCTCGCACAGGCTTCCACGCACTCAATCAGTCGTGGCGCCATTTCGATGTACTCAATGGCAAACTGGAACAGGCAGGTCGCCGGTTGGTAACCGTCAATGGTGATGGTGGCAGGCAGCGACGACGCCCTTTCCCGCATCTGCTTGAGAAAGGTGCCGGAACGGGCTTCCTGCCGTCGGGCCTGATCAATGATGTCGAGAACTACCTTTGGTGTCATTTCAGGAGATGCCGGTCTCTGAACGGAATGGGGTCGCAAGGCGCCTCCCGTTATACGCATGGGATCGTCAGGGGCATGGGGAAGCGGCTGGCTACCGCAACATGCCTGCCTTTTCTCACAAGTGTAGACGAGATTTAACAGGCTGCTGTGGTGTGTGCATTAAACCTGAACGTGTTGTCCATGGATTGGCTTCAAGCTTCTTCACTGTTCTGAAAACCAGCGATCGTGCCGCGAATGGCTCAAAAACAGCCAACCCATGGAAATTGCCCGTGCCAGCATCAGGCAGATCAGCGAGAACCACAGTCCATGATTACCCCACCCGGTCGTCAGCCACCAGACCGGGAGGAAGACCACCAGCGCCGAAAACAGCATGGTGTTCTGCATGTCCCGTGTGCGGGTTGCGCCGATAAACACGCCATCCAGAAGGAAGCCCCACACCGAGGCCAGCGGCAGCATCCACAGCCAGGGCAGATAGTCCCAGGCGGTTGCGCGCACTTCCTCGATACCGGTCAGCAAGCCGATGAGGAAGCGCCCGCCAAGAACAAAGGCGACGGTAAACAGCACGGAACCCCACAACGACCACCGGAATGCCACCCGAAAGACGTTTTTGAACTGGCGCCGATTGTTTCTTCCCACCGCTTCACCAATCAGTGCCTCGGCGGCATTGGCAAAGCCGTCAAGGCCGTTGGAAATGATCAGTAGAAAGGTAATCAGCACCGCGTTGGCGGCCAGTATGGTGTCGCCCTGTCGCGCACCCTGTGCGGTGAAGAAGGCCAGCACCAGAAGCAGGGCAATGGTGCGCACCATGATGTACCGGTTGACCTGTAATATTCTGAGGTAGTCCCGCAGCTGCCCGAACAGCGCCCGCTCAAACCCCTGGCCGTCCGGCATGCGTTTCAGCACCATGTAGAACCCGATGGCGGCCGCCGAGTACTCTGCCATCACGGTGGCCATGGCAACGCCCCGGCTGTTCCAGCCAAAACCGGTCACAAAGAGCACATCGAGAACAATGTTGAGCCCGTTGGCCACAATCAGCATGACCATGGGGCCCCGCGCGTACTGGGTGCCTATCAGCCAGCCCACCAGCGTGTATTGGCAGAGCACGGCCGGCGCGCTCCAGATACGGATGCTGGCGTACTCTGCTGCCAGCGCGGCAACACGTTCACTGGGGTTCATCAGAGTCAGGCCCAGTTTGATCAACGGCTGATGGAACAGAATCAGCAACAGGCCGATACCGATAGCCAGCAACACGGAGCGTAGCAGCAGGGCAATCTGCGCAAACTCATCGCGTTTGCCCCAGGCCTGGGCAGCCAGCCCCGTCGTGCCCATGCGCATAAAGCCAAAGGTCCAGTAGAGTATGCTGAACAGGTTTGCGCCCACCGCGACAGCCCCCAGATATTCCGGTGTATCGAGGTGTCCCAGCACGGCCGTATCCACAAGCCCCAGCAGCGGCACAGTGAGATTGGTGAGCATCAGTGGCCAGGCCAGCGCCCAGAGCCTGCGGTCGGTGGTGGCGAGTTGCGGAGCGGATTCTATGGGAATGAGAGGCTTTCCTTCTTTAATACATTTATGGGTGGACGGACTTTCGCATTTTTTTGATCTGTGTCTATACTGGGTTGTGTATTATCCATAGCAGACTTCCACCCTGACCTGGATAGTGTGTGCGAGCACTGTCTGGAACAGGGGGATTGGACGCAAAATCCGACAAGAATAACACTCTGTGGAGACACAGTATTATGCGCGTGCACGCTAAGCGGGCAGGTGTCCTCTTGGGCGGGCTTATGACGCCAGCGTTGTCCATGGCGGACTGGACGCTGAACATGAGTCCCGGGGTCACCGGTACCAGCAATGAAATCTTCAGCCTTCACATGACGATCCTCTGGATCTGCGTTGTCATCGGCATCGTGGTGTTTGGGGTCATGTTCTGGTCCATCTTCGCCCATCGCAAGTCCCCGGGCCGAAAACCGGCAAACTTTCACGAGAATACCCTGGTCGAGATTCTCTGGACCATCATTCCCCTCGTGATTCTGGTGGTAATGGCGATTCCTGCCACTGCAACGCTTGTGGACATGTACGACACCAGCGAAGCTGACGTAGACATCAAGGTCACCGGCTATCAGTGGCGCTGGAAATACGACTACATAGAGGATGATTTTGGATACTTTTCCAATATCACCACCAGCGATGACGAAATCTACAACCGCACCGAGAAAACCGAGAACTACCTGCTCGAAGTAGACAACCCGATGGTAGTGCCTGTTGGAGCGAAAATCCGCCTGTTGGTCACCGCCAATGATGTTATCCACTCCTGGTGGGTGCCTGCCTTCGGCGTGAAAAAGGACGCCATTCCCGGCTTTGTGAACGAAACCTGGACCAGGGTCGACGAGCCCGGTATCTATCGTGGTCAATGCACCGAGCTGTGTGGCGTAAAGCACGGTTTCATGCCTGTGGTGGTCAAGGCGGTGCCTCAGGACGAATACGATGCCTGGGTGGCTGAGCAGAAGGAGGCGGCCCAGCGTGAGCGTGAGCTGACCGAGAAAGACTGGACCCTGGAGGAGCTGATGGCACGTGGCGAAAAAGCCTATGCCAGCGCGTGTGCTGCCTGCCACCAGGCGGACGGTAGCGGTGCGCCGCCAGCATTCCCGGCTCTGAAGGGCAGTAAAGTCGTGACCGAAGACATGCAGGCGCATATGGATATTGTTGTAAACGGCGTTTCCGGCACCGCCATGCAAGCGTTTGGCGGTCAGCTGAGCGAAGTCGACCTCGCAGCGGTCATCACCTATGAGCGGAATGCCTGGGGTAATGACACCGGTGAAATGGTGACGCCAAAAGAAGTCTTCGAGTACAAGAATCAGGAATGATGAACCGGGTGGGGTGGAGCGAAGGCTCCAGTCCACCCTATCCAATGACGCCAGATTAATGACATCACCAGCCTGAATATACGGCGGTAACGGGGGTTTTTCATGAGTGCGGTTGCAGATACCCACGCCCAGGACGATCATCACCACGGCCCCGCAAAGGGCTTTTCTCGGTGGCTGCTGACGACCAACCACAAAGATATCGGGTCCATGTACCTGATATTCAGTTTTGCGATGTTCCTGCTCGGCGGAACCATGGCCATGGTGATCCGGGCGGAACTGTTCCAGCCTGGCCTGCAGATTGTTGAGCCGGAATTCTTTAACCAGATGACCACCATGCACGGTCTTATCATGGTGTTTGGTGCGGTGATGCCGGCCTTCGTTGGCCTGGCGAACTGGATGATTCCATTGATGGTGGGTGCCCCGGACATGGCGCTGCCGCGAATGAACAACTGGAGCTTCTGGCTCCTGCCCTGCGCGTTCCTGATTCTGGTGTCCACGCTGTTTATGGAAGGGGGGGCGCCCAACTTTGGCTGGACCTTCTACGCGCCATTGTCGACGACCTATGGCCCACCGAGCACCACGTTCTTTATCTTCGCCGTTCACATCATGGGTGTGTCGTCGATCATGGGTGCTATCAACGTGATCGCCACTATCCTGAACATGCGGGCACCAGGCATGACGCTGATGAAGATGCCCCTGTTCGTCTGGACCTGGCTGATTACGGCGTTCCTGTTGATTGCCGTTATGCCGGTGCTGGCCGGCGTCGTCACCATGATGCTGATGGACATCAACTTCGGCACCAGCTTCTTTGATGCCTCCGGCGGTGGTGACCCGGTACTGTTCCAGCATGTGTTCTGGTTCTTCGGGCACCCCGAGGTCTACATCATGATCCTGCCTGCGTTCGGGGCGGTGTCCCACATTATTCCGGCGTTCTCCCGCAAGCCGTTGTTTGGCTACGCCTCGATGGTATATGCGGTGGGCGCCATCGCCCTGCTGTCGTTTGTGGTCTGGGCTCACCATATGTTCACTGTCGGCATTCCCATCGCCGGTCAGCTGTTCTTCATGTATGCGACCATGCTGATTGCCGTGCCCACGGGCGTGAAGGTGTTCAACTGGGTGGCGACCATGTTCCGGGGGTCACTGACCTTCGAGGCGCCGATGCTGTTTGCGGTCGCCTTCGTCATCCTGTTTACCATCGGCGGTTTCTCCGGCCTGATGCTGGCCATTGCACCGGCTGACTTCCAGTATCACGATACCTACTTCGTGGTAGCACACTTCCACTACGTACTGGTACCGGGCGCCATCTTCGGCATCTTTGCCTCGGCGTATTTCTGGCTGCCCAAGTGGACCGGCCATATGTACGACGAAACACTGGGCAAGACGCATTTCTGGCTGTCGTTCATCGGTATGAACCTGGCCTTCTTCCCGATGCACTTCCTCGGTTTGGCGGGTATGCCGCGGCGTATTCCGGATTACGCGCTGCAGTTTGCCGACTTCAACATGGTGTCCAGCATTGGCGCATTCATGTTTGGTGCCAGTCAGATCCTGTTCCTGGTGATTGTGGTCAAGTGCGTCAAAGGCGGTGAAAAGGCCTCTGCCCAGCCGTGGGACGGTGCCGAAGGCCTTGAGTGGACAGTGCCCTCTCCGGCGCCCTACCACACCTTTGCCACGCCGCCGGAAGTGAAGTGAAACAGAGGCTGACTGGCGCCCACAACAACAAACGATAACGGATAAGCCATCGGAGATTGTCATGGCGGAAAACCAGACGTACTACGTTCCGGAACAGAGCAAGTGGCCGATTGTCGCCACCGTCGGGCTGGGGGTTACCCTCTACGGCGCGGCGGCCATTATGGTGAACGGCCAGCAGGGTGAGAGCACCACCGGCTCCTGGGTGATGTTCTTGATCGGTTCCCTGATCATGGCCTACATGCTGTTTGGATGGTTCGGGACCGTCATCAAGGAAAGCCGGTCAGGCCTGTACAGCCCACAGATGGATCGTTCCTTCCGCTGGGGTATGAGCTGGTTCATTTTTTCCGAGGTCATGTTCTTCGCGGCTTTCTTCGGTGCCCTGTTCTACACCCGGATGTTCGCGGTGCCCTGGCTTGGCGGTGAAGGCGACCGTGGCAGTTCCAATATCCTCTGGGAAGGTTTCCAGGCGACATGGCCGCTGATCAACAATCCTGACCCCGACGCCTACCCGGCACCGGAAGGCATTATCGGCCCCTGGGGTTTGCCACTGATCAACACCATTCTGCTGGTGACGTCGTCCTTTACGGTTACGGTTGCGCACCATGCCCTCAAGGAAGACAACCGCAAGAAGGTCAAACTCTGGCTGAGCGCCACCATTGCGCTGGCGCTGATCTTTGTGTGTGTCCAGGGCTATGAATACGCTCACGCCTATCAGGATCTGAACCTGACCCTGCAGTCCGGCATTTATGGCAGCACCTTCTTCATGCTGACCGGGTTTCACGGCGCCCATGTGATACTGGGTACCCTGATGCTCACGATCATGTTGATCCGCATACACAAAGGCCATTTCACCGGCGATTACCACTTTGGTTTCGAGGCGTCGGCGTGGTACTGGCACTTCGTGGATGTGGTCTGGCTCGGGCTGTTCGTCTTCGTTTACGTGCTCTGACGACGCGCGTCAGGGGGTCGGATTCAGGGTCAGGCCCCCTTGCCATACCGAAATCAGAATGACTGCCAGCAGCAGTACGCTGAGGGCGACCCGCAACGCCAGGGAATTCAGGACACGGTTCGTTTTCCCGCCATCCCGGATCAGGAAGAACAGACCGCTGAACAGGCTCACCAGAACGGCCAGCATGAGTACGACAATGAGAATCTTCAGCATGGGAAATCCTGTAAACGGGAATGTAGATCCAGAGCCCACTATAGCAGAGCATGTCTGATCCAACCGATCGTTCTCGTCGCCAATGGCACTTTGATTGGCGCCTGTTGGTGTTCGCCGGCTTCTTTCTGCCGGTACTGTTAGGCCTGGGGATCTGGCAGCTGGAGCGAGCAGGAGAGAAACAGGCCCAGCTTGAACAGTGGCAGCAACAGGCCGTAAACCTGAGCTGGTCGCAACATCTGGCGGCCGGCCACGAAGCCGGGCAACCGGTGACACTGTCCGGCCGTTACAGCGAGGTATCCTGGCTCCTCGATAACCGTACACGCGATGGCGCGCCGGGCTATGAGGTACTGACCCTGTTCCACCCGGTTCAGGGCCGCCCGGTGGTTGTGAATCGCGGTTGGGTACAAGCTCCCCGGCGACGTGATCAACTGCCCGATGTCAGTTATCCGTCCGGAGAGCTTAGTGTGAAGGGGCGGTTGAGTGAGTTTCCGGAACCCCCGGTGCTCAAGTCCGTGCCATCTGACAAAGCGGGCTGGCCGAAGCGAACACAGTCGCTGTCCCACGGGCAGGCTCGGGAAATTGAGAATGATGTTGCCAGCCTGGTACTCAGGCTTTCCGGGCCGGAGCAACCTGGCGCCTACCGCGCCGACTGGGCTCCAGACCGGATGGGGCCACAAACCCATTATGGATATGCGGTGCAATGGTTTTCACTGGCCATCGCGCTGGTTATATTGACGGTCGTAGCGAGCTATCGCAAAACAGGAGTCCGTAATCACAATGACAACGGCTGAGCGCATGGACCAGAAAGACCCGGACGACAACGTCTCTCCAGAGCAGGTACGCCGCGGCAGGCGAACCGCCCTTTTACTGTTTGCCATCGGTTTCGGCCCGATGATTTTTGCCACTATCATGTACTACACCGGCTGGCTGAATCCTGCCGGCAATAGCAATAATGGCGAGCTGATCCAGCCGCCGGCGCCCCTGGCTCAAATGCAGCTTCAGGGAGCCAGCGGCAACCCGCTTGTCGACCGCTTTGGCCCTGACGAACCCGACGCCGAATGGATGATGGTGGTGGTTTCCGAGCAATGCGCCTCGGAGTGTGAAGAGCTTCTGTATCTGGCGCGCCAGGTCAATATTGCCCTGGGCAAGAATGCTAACCGGGTAAATCGTTCGGCCTGGCTCGGCACTATCCCTGACGATCTTTCGGCTCGCTGGAGCGACGAATACAGCTCCATGGAACGGCTGAGTATCCTGGAGGGCCGCGCTCCGAAATGGCCGTCCGGCATCAACCCGGAGCACCAGCCACGGATTCTGCTGGTGGACCCCTTTGGTAACGTGATCATGCACTACGGCACCGAACACACGGGAAAGGATATGCTGAAGGATCTGAAACACCTGTTGAAGCTGTCACAGATCGGCTGACCATCAGTAACCGGAGATGCCCCGTTGAACACCACCCAACCCCGTCTTTCCCGCCCGGCCCACCTCATGGCGCGCTGGTCGCTACTGGCCACCCTGCTAGCGGTGGTCGTCATCATGCTTGGGGCCTGGACCCGATTGGTGGACGCGGGCCTTGGCTGTCCGGACTGGCCCGGTTGTTACGGGTTTCTGACGGTGCCCCATGATGAGTCGCGGATGGCCATCGCCAATGCGCGCTTTCCCGACACGCCCGTCGACGTGGAAAAAGGCTGGCCTGAAATGATCCACCGATACGCCGCCGGCACGCTGGGGCTGGTGGTGTTTGGCCTGGCGGCCTACGCGTTCCGTCATCGTCGTGACGGCGTGCCGCTTCGGTTGCCACTGTTTATTGCTGCCTTCATTCTGCTCCAGGGCGCCTTCGGCATGTGGACAGTGACCCTGAAGCTCTGGCCGCAGGTGGTTGCCCTGCACCTGTTAGGGGGCTTTACCACCCTGAGCCTGCTGACACTGCTCACGCTTCGCCTACGCCGTAGACCGCAACCTGAAGGGGAATCACCCGGCGCAGGCCGGCCCCCCGGGTTGCGCCGTTTCCGGCCGTGGCTATACGGTGGTCTGGCGCTGGTTGTTATGCAAATTGCCCTGGGGGCCTGGACAGCGGCCAACTACGCGGCTGTGGCCTGTACTGACCTGCCCACCTGCCAGGGCGAATGGTGGCCGGCTGAGATGGACTTCCAGCATGGGTTCGATGTCACCCAGCATGTGGGGCCGAATTACCTGGGCGGGCAGCTAACGGCTGACGGTCGTGTCGCCATCCATGTCAGTCACCGGCTGGGAGCGATGATAGTGCTTGCGTACTTCACGGTTTTTCTGGCATTACTGTGGCGCAGGACAAAGCGAACACCACTGGCGTGGCATGTGCAGCTGGTGGCCGTGGCCCTGGTTGCGCAGATTGCGCTGGGCCTGGCCAACATCGTGTTTCATATACCTCTGTCAGTGGCGGTGGCGCACAACGCAATGGGCGCAGGGCTTTTGCTGGCAGTGATCAATCTGCTCTGGCGATTTCATCAACAGGCCCTGCCAGAGGCAGCAAAAACAGAACCTACAACAACAATCGAGCGAGAGGTGACGGCATGAGCGAGCACGTAAAGGCACTGCCGGCGCAGGGAACGACCAACGAGTCCGCTGCCGCGGGCATTTCCTGGCGGGATTTTCTGGAGCTGACCAAGCCCACTGTGGTGGCGATGATGATCCTCACCTCAGTCATAGGCATGCTACTGGCCACACCGGGCGTGCCGGGTTGGGAGGTTATGCTCTACGGTAACCTGGGCATCGCCCTGCTGGCGGGCGCGGCAGCCGTGGTCAATCACGTGGTGGATCAGAAAATCGACACGGTCATGGCCCGTACCCGCAAACGGCCCGTCGCCACCGGGAAAATCTCGCCGCTGGACGCACTGCTGTTCGCAACGGTGCTGGCGGTTGCCGGCATGGTCATCCTGGTGTGGCAGGTGAATGCGCTGACAGCCTGGCTGACCCTGGCGTCACTGGTGGGGTATGCGGGCGTCTACACCCTGTTTCTCAAGCGTATGACCCCGCAGAACATCGTTATCGGTGGCCTGGCCGGCGCGATGCCGCCTTTGCTGGGCTGGACCGCGGTGACCGGGCAGGTGGAAGGTCACGCCCTGTTGCTGGTGCTGATCATCTTCGCCTGGACGCCACCGCATTTCTGGGCACTGGCCATCCATCGCAAGGAAGAATACGCCAAGGCCGGTATTCCCATGCTGCCAGTCACCCATGGCAACAAGTACACAGAGTTACATATACTCCTGTACACCCTGATGCTGCTTGCTGTCAGCCTGCTGCCGTTTGTCACCGGTATGTCTGGCGTTATCTATCTGGTGGGTGCACTGGCCCTCGGCCTGCGTTTCCTGCAGTATGCCGTACGGTTGCTCAGAGGTGATGACCGTCGTGTTGCGCTCAACACCTTCAAATATTCCATCACCTATCTGATGGCCCTGTTTGTGGTGCTGCTGGTCGACCACTTTGTGTTTTTCTGAATGCTGATTTACCGGAGATTTCATGGACCGTTCGATTCGCCTGACGCTGATCCTGCTGCTGTTGGTTGTCGTGCTGATCTTCGGGCTGGTGGTTGGACGGCAGGTGTTGCTGGTCGGAAATGACCAGCCTTCACCCCCGCCGGAACTCAGCAGTATCAACGCCTACGTGTACGAAAACAGTCGTAAACTTGCAGAGTTCGAGCTGCTTAACGAACAGGGCGAAACGGTCACCCGGGACAGCCTGAAGGGCAAATGGACGTTTGCTTTCGTTGGTTATACCAATTGCCCGGACATCTGCCCCGCTGCCATGGCGACCCTGCGCAAAACCGACAAAATGCTACCGGAGGAGCTACCGCAGCCGGAGTTCCTGTTGATTTCCGCCGACCCGGAACACGATACGCCCCAGAGACTGAAAGACTATGTGGGCTTTTTCGGCGACGACTTTCACGGCCTGACTGGCGACATTGAGACACTAAGAGAGCTCGCCAGAAGCATGAACGCGGTTTTCTCCCAACGTCAGGTGGATGGCGAACGGCTGGTGGAACACAGCGGGCATTTCACGCTGATCAACCCGGACGGCGAAATGACCGCCGTGCTTCAGCCTCCCCACAAGCCGGAAGACCTGGTTGAGGCCTATCGTGAGATCTACGAGTGGGCCCGGGAAAATCATCCGCGAGCGTCCCAGTCATGACCCTGCGCTCCTCGCTTTGACTCGGCTGACTTCCTGCTCCCACTGACTTAGACTGCCTACCGGCTTTCCCCAGGGGTTCTGTGATGCCAAATTCCCACCCTTCCTGCACACCGCCGCGGGATCTTTATCTGGTCGTGGTAGCGGGTGCCATCCTGTTGCTGGTCACCCATGGCCTGGGCCGTTTCATCTACACGCCGCTATTGCCGTATCTGGTGGACGATGGCCAGATCACTGCCGGGCAGGGTGCTGCGGTGGCCACCTGGAACTACCTTGGCTACCTCCTTGGCGCCTTGCTGGCCATCCGCTGGCACACCATCAGCCACATTCGCATGCTGCTGCCAGCGTCCCTCGCGGTTCACCTGTTGACCACCCTTGCGATGACACAGACTGACCACCTTGGGGCCATGTCCACCGCCCGCCTGTTTAACGGCATCGCCAACGGCGTTGTCTTTGTCCAGGCTCCGGCGTTGATCCTGGAATGGCTGGTGCTGCGCAACCGCGCCACTCTGAGTGGGCATCTCTACATTGGTGTAGGCCTGGGCCTTTTGGTATCAAGTGGCCTGGTCAGCTCCAGCGCCCACTGGCTTGAGGGAACTGAACGCTGGTGGCCTGCCGTCGTGCTTTCCATCCCCCTGGCCTGGTGGGCCACGGCGCGGTTACTCCGACTGGACGTACCGGTGAGGGCGCAAAGCGACGGCGAAACCCCGCCGGGAAAATCGCCCCTGTTTGACCGGGCAAGTGTGCCCCTGTTTCTCTCCTACGCCGGGGCTGGTCTCGGTTACATACTGCCGATGACGTTCTTGCCATTGCTGGCCAAGGACCAGTTACCGGCCGACCACTGGCTGCTGGATGGCGCCTGGTTCCTGGCGGCTGTGGCGACGATCCTGTCACCCTCGATATGGAACTATCTTGGTGCAAAAATCGGCGATCTCCCTGCATTGCGCATGAATTTCGTGGTACAGCTTGCCGGCGTCCTGGCAGCAGTGATCTTGCCTGGTGCCTTGGGCCTGGCGGTTTGTGCCGCCCTGGTGGGCAGCACGTTCGTGGGTACGGTGATGCTCACCCAACGCATCGGCCGGGCCCTGCATCCGCACCAGGGGCCGCGACTGTCAGCGGCAATGGTGTCGGTCTACGGCTTCACCCAGATGGCCGGCCCGTGGCTCACCAAGCAATGGCTGGAAGCCGGTGGTACCCTGACCACGGCCTTTGGCATCGGGGTGGTGGCGTTGGCTCTTGGAGCGGTGTTTGCGTTTTTTGTGCCTTTGCCTGGGGGGGGCTGGCAGGACTGATCGTTAGGGGGCATGAGCGGGGTGGTGGAATTATTTTCCTTGGGAATGGAACTCGCTTCGCTCAGACACCCATTCCTGGCGGAAAATAATTCCACCACCCCACTCTTATGTAACGCACAGTTATCGCGTCTGAGGAGGTATGAGCATCGCTGTTTCGTACAAACCGGAGCAGGCCCATAGTACGCTTTTGAGAAATCGACGAGTTACCTAAGGGTGTGGGTGTGTTTTATCTTTCAATAAAGAAAATGGTGTCCGAGCGAAGCGAGTTCATTTTCATTTGAAAGATAAAACACACCCACGCCCCTCCCCCAACCCAACCAGTCCTGAACACAGCCAAAAACAAATGCTCCCAATCAACAACATCATCCCGGACCTCCTGAACACCCTGGAGTCCCAAACAACCATCCTGCTACAGGCACCACCGGGCGCCGGCAAAACCACCAGGGTGCCACTGGCTCTGATGGATGCTCCCTGGCGTGAGGGTCGCAAGATCCTGATGTTGGAGCCGAGACGTTTGGCAGCCCGGTCGGCGGCAAGGTACATGGCCGGGCAGATGGGAGAGAAGCCGGGCCAGGCGGTGGGTTACCGCACGCGGCTGGATACGCGGGTGACGTCGGCGACGGTGATCGAAGTGGTCACCGAAGGCATTCTCACGCGGTTGATCCAGAATGATCCGGCGCTGGAAGACTACGCCGTTGTGATTTTCGATGAGTTTCACGAACGGTCATTGCAGGCTGATCTTGGGCTGGCGTTGGTGCGGGAAGCCCGCCAGGCCTTGAGGGAGGACCTGCGGATCATCGTCATGTCCGCCACGTTGGATACCGCACCCATCGCCCGGTTGCTGGGTGATGTGCCGGTGCTGAGTAGTGACGGCCGGGCGTTCCCTGTGGAGGTGGCGTATCGCCCCATTCCGCGTAATGGCCGGATCGAGCAACAGGTGGTGTCCGTTATTCATGAGGCACTGGCGGATCAGAGTGGGTCGTTGCTGGTGTTTCTTCCCGGTGCGGGCGAGATTCGTCGGGTTGAGCGTCAGCTTCAGAACCAGACAGGCAACGATGTGATCGTGGCACCGTTGTACGGCAACCTGAAAAGCGAGGAGCAGGACCGGGCCATCGCGCCGGCGCCCGAAGGTTACCGCAAAGTGGTTCTGGCCACGGCTATTGCCGAATCCAGTCTCACCATTGAAGGCGTACGCGTCGTCATCGACAGCGGTCAACAACGCCGGGCGGTGTTTGATGCCAACAGCGGTATGACACGGCTGGTGACGGGCTGGGTGTCAAAAGCGTCTGCGGAGCAGCGCAAGGGACGGGCCGGGCGTATTGAGCCTGGCGCCTGTTACCGGCTGTGGAGCGAGTCCGCCCAGTTTGGTCTGGCCGAGTTCACCCCGCCGGAAATACAGGAAGCGGACCTGGCACCCCTGGTGCTGGAACTGGCGCAATGGGGCGCGCGGTCGCCGGATCAGCTGGACTGGATTGACCCGCCCCCTGCTGCGCACTGGCAGCAGGCTGTGGCGTTGTTGCAGTGGCTGGATATGCTGGATGCCGACAGCGCCATTACCGAACATGGCAAGGCGGCGCGGGACATGGGCGTTCATCCACGGCTGGCGCACATGATTCTACGCGGACGGGACATTGGCCATGGCTATCTCGCGGCCGAGTTGGCGGCGCTGCTGGAAGAACGGGATCTGGCGGGCCGATCAGCCGGGGCGGATATGCAGGAGCGGGTCAGGATGCTGCGGGGTTCTGGCCCGCGACAGGGTGTGGATACCGCCAGGGTGATATCGATCACCAAGTCGGTGTCCCGCCTGGCGGCAGGGCTTGAACGACCACAGGCGATGCCCTCCGAGGATGAGGTAGGACGCGTGCTCGCACAGGCCTACCCGGACCGGATTGCCCGTAAACGGCGGGGCGAGGAACCGCGATACCAGCTCAGCAACGGCCGCGGCGCAGCCCTTCGCAGCGACGACCGGCTGGCTCGCTATGAGTGGCTGGTTGCAGCTGAACTGGACGGCAAGGCCAGGGAGGCCACGATTTATCTTGCTGCACCGGTTACCCCAGCGGTGCTGGAACAGGACCTGTCCGGCCACATTGAAGAATACGAGGAGGCGGTCTGGGACGAGCGACGCGGAACCGTGGTGGCCCGTCGCGTCCGAAAACTGGGGCAGTTGGAGCTGGAGGAAACAGCCTTGCCGGCCCCGTCACCGGAACTGGTGCAGCAGGGGCTGCTCGCCGCCGTGCGCAAGAAGGGCCTTGGGAGCCTGCCATGGACGCCGGCGGCGGAGCAGTGGCTTGCCCGGGTCACCCTGCTGGCAGAGTACTTTCCCGGAGAATGGCCAACGGTCAGCGAGCGCTGGCTGACAGATAACCTGGAAACCTGGCTTGGTCCGTTCCTGGCAGGGATGACCCACTGGCGTGACCTGGACAAGCTCAACCTGATCCAGGCTCTTGCCAGCCTGCTGGAGTATCCGCAACAACAGGCACTGGAAGACCTGGCGCCCACCCGCCTGACGATCCCAACCGGCCAGTCCGTGGCGCTGGATTACACCGTAGAAAATGGCCCGGTACTGGCGGCCAAGCTCCAGGCCCTGTTCGGCTGGACCAAAACTCCTACGGTTGCCGGAGGCCAAGTGCCGGTGGTGATCCACCTGCTGTCCCCAGCCCAGCGCCCTCTGGCCGTCACGGCCGACCTGGCAAGCTTCTGGCAGAACGCCTACCCGGAGGTCCGCAAGGACATGCGCGGTCGGTATCCCAAGCACCCCTGGCCGGAAGATCCCCTGACGGCAGATGCGAGTCAGGGGACTAAGAAGCGTCCTGTTCGTTGATTCTTTACCTTTGGCTTTGGGTAGGACTGAGGCCTTTGTGGGGATCGGGGAGGTGGGGGTATTTTTCCTTGGGAATGGAACTCGCTGCGCTCAGACACCCATTCCCGGCGGAAAAATACCCCCACCTCCCCGCTCTATTGGCAAAGGGTGATGTCGTTACGGAAAGCGAGGGTCTGGCGGTGTTTTGATTTCGAGCTCTCCGACAAACCCAGGAAAAATCAGGGTAAATCGTCGCGACAACTGTTGTTAACTAAGGGTATGGGGGTGTTTTATTTTTCAATAAAGAAAATGGTGTCTGAGCGAAGCGAGTTCATTTTCATTTGAAAAATAAAACACCCCCATGCCCCTCCCCTAAACCCCCAGTCCAACCCAAAGCCAAAGCAAAGAATAAACATTGCACCCAAACCAAACCTGTATAAAATGCGACCAACCCAACCACGCACCCAACCCAAATGAAACTGGTCTCCTTCGACATATTCCGCACCCTCGGCTTCCCGAATACCAAAACCCTAAAGCCCGAACAATTCCTGGCCCACAAAGAACTGCTTAAAGATGCAGACTGGGTACTGTTCCCGGAATACTGGCAGCTGAATGCCCTCGTACACGGGCTGAAATGCCGCGTTTTCCCCAGTGTCGCCAGCTATCGCATCGGCCACGACAAGGTGGAAATGACCCGGGCTTTCCAGACGGTCGCACCTGAGCATACCCCTTGGACTCTGATTAAAGCCAACGGCCCGGAGGAACGGCAGGCGGTGTGGGATGCCATGGTCGTGCCCTTTGTAGCCAAGCTGCCCAAGGCCAGCATGGGCGAAGGCGTGTGGTTGATTGAAAACAAAGCCGACTGGCAGCGTTATTGCGAGCGGACCCATGTTCTTTATGCCCAGGAATACCTGCCGATTGATCGGGATGTGCGGGTAGTGATTGTCGGGGACAACGTGGTATCCGCCTACTGGCGAACCCAGGCGGACCAGGGGTTCTACAATAACGTGTCGCAGGGTGGGCGCATCGACCGGGGGCCAGTGCCTTCCGTGGTAACCGATCTGGCACTGCGCCTTGCGCGGGAGCTGGAGGTGGATCACGCGGGGTTTGATATTGCCCTGGTGGAGGGGTATCCCTATGTGCTTGAGTTCAATCGGCTATTCGGCAATCAGGGACTCGGTCAGGGTAGTGATCTGAAAACTGCGATTCTGGATTACCTGCAGCGCCAGGACGAGCCCGAAGACCCGAACGGCCCCACCGGGCCGGCGCCGTTGTGGCCAGTCGCAGTGTGAGCTGAAGGCAAACGGGCCAGACGGTGGTTATGGGTAGATATGCTCATATCACGCCCCCGGAAAAGAACCGATGATCGCGCGATTGACGGGTACCGGATCGGTACCTATGTTGTTTGAACGACCCGTTTGCCCTTTGGAGGGAAACCCTATCCATGACCGAATCCACCAACGCCATCATCACTGACTACTACGACGCCGAGACCTTTGCCCGTATCAAGGCATTTGCCGATACCAAGGACACGCCCTGCGTCGTGATTGATACCGCGACCATCAACCGCCAGTACGATGAACTGGTGGAAGGCTTTCCCTATGCCAACGTCTACTATGCGGTGAAGGCCAACCCTGCCCCGCAGGTTCTGACGATGTTGCGGGACAAGGGCGCCAGCTTTGATATCGCGTCGGTGTACGAACTCGACAAGGTCATGGGCCTGGGTGTGACGGGCGACCGCATCAGTTACGGCAACACCATCAAGAAGGCCAAGAATATCCGCACCTTCTACGAGCGAGGTGTTCGCCTGTACGCGACGGATTCGGAAGCGGACCTGCGCAACATCGCCAAGGCGGCTCCGGGCTCGAAAGTGTATGTTCGCATCCTGACCGAAGGCACCCTGACCGCTGACTGGCCGCTGTCCCGCAAGTTCGGCTGCCAGACCGACATGGCCATGGACTTGCTGATCCTGGCCCGCGATCTGGGCCTGGTGCCTTACGGCGTCTCTTTTCACGTGGGTTCCCAGCAACGGGAAATCGGCGCGTGGGACGCCGCCCTGGGCAAGGTGAAGGTGATTTTCGAGCGTCTGAAGGAAGAAGACGGCATCGAACTGAAGATGATCAACATGGGCGGCGGCTTCCCGGCCAACTACATCACCCGTACGAATGACCTGAAAACCTACGCGGAAGAGATCAAGCGTTTCCTGGATGAGGATTTTGGCGATGATTTGCCGGAGATTATTATCGAACCGGGCCGCTCGCTGATTTCCAACGCAGGTGTTCTGGTAAGTGAAGTGGTGCTGATTTCACGTAAATCGCGTACTGCCCTACACCGTTGGGTATTCACCGATGTTGGTAAATTCGGTGGCTTGATCGAAACGCTTGATGAATCCATCAAGTTCCCGATCTATACAGAGAAATCCGGCGAAGGCGAGGACTGTGTAATTGCAGGCCCAACCTGCGACAGCGCCGACATCATGTACGAGCACCACAAGTACCCGCTGCCGCTGAATCTGGCCATTGGCGACCGCATGTACTGGCTGTCCACCGGTGCCTACACCACGACGTACAGTGCCATAGAGTTTAACGGTTTCCCCCCGTTAAAGGACTATTACATCTAAGCCAGCGGTAAGGACGTGGGGTGGGGGTATATTTTCCGCCAGAAATGGGTGTCTGAGCGAAGCGAGTTCCATTTCCAAGGAAAAAATACCCCCACCCCGCGGCCCGGCAAAGCATAGATCAATGGCACCAGACAGAGGGTCAACTTTCGGGTTGGCCCTTTTGTCGTTTCAGGTCCAGGGTAAAAGTCAGGGGAAGAACCAGAGCGCAATAGGCGATGATAAAGATAATGGCGTATCGGGCGTCGTTGCCCCAATCGGCCAGTAACCCGCCGATCATGGGAACAGAAAACGCCACTGTGTAACCAACCAGAAAGTTTCCTGCTGAGAGTCGCCCCGTTTCTCTTGATTCCACCAGTACAGGGGGTAAAGCCACCAGCAGGATCAGCAGAATGCCGGCCGTGAAGCTCATAAACGTTGCGCTGGCTATTGACCACCAGCCAGTGAAGACGACCGTTCCCACTGTGCCCAGGATGCTGCAGGTTGCCATCACCATGATGGGGCCTTTGAGGCCTACCCAATATCTCGCCATTTTCAGCATGACCAGGGAGGCGATCACCTGGGCGAAGTTATACCAGAACAAGGCGTCCGCCAGCATGTCGAAGTTGCCTTGTTGCTCCAGGATATTGCCCATGTAGGCGTTAAGGCCGAAGAACAGGGAGCCTGACAGGCCCAGCAGCAGGCCAATTCGCAGAGTCAGTGGGTTTTTCCAGTCGGGTAGCCAGGCCGGTTTTTTCACCGGCCGTGCCATTTCCCGGCGGGGAAGGAACAGAGCGGCAGCGACCAGCAACGCGGGCAGTGACCAGGCCAGCAGGGTGGCGCGCCAGCTGTCGTCCATCAGTGGCATCAGTACCGGGAGGGTGATGCCGGCGCCGATGAACTCGCCCATCAGCATGCCGTTCATGTAGATAGCGGAGCCGATGGCCAGATGTTTGGGTTCGAGCCAGCGTGGCAGGAGTGCCGGCAGGGAGGGCTGCATCATGGCCACACCCAGGCCCATGACGGCACTCGCCAGCATAAGCGTGATGGTATCGGGTGACAGCCCGCGACCGGCGGAACCGATGACCATGATCACCATGGCCAGCGCCAGGGTATTGCGTGGGCCCATCCGTGCGATGGCCAGGGAACCGGGCATGGAACCGACAGCCAGCATCAATATTGGAAGAGTGGTGAGCGCACCGGTCAGAGCCTGGGACAGGCTGAGTTCGTCGCTGATGAACGGCGCCAGGGGAGGTGCAACCAATACCGGTATGCGCAGATAAACACCGGCCAGCCAAAGCAACACCGCCACCGGGAGCAGCTTGGCTGCCGGTGGCGGTGTTGTTGTGCCTGAAACGTCAGCCACTGGGGCCGGGCTTAGTTGTCGCCGGTGTCCGGGAGATAGGCGCCGTCTTCGTCGTGGACTTCACGGCCGGTGACGGGCGGGTTGAAGGCACAGATCAGTCGCATGTCTTCGGTGCCACCACGCAGCGTATGCGGGTCGTTCTTGTCCAGCGCGTAAAGCGTGCCATCGGAAATCTCGTGGGTTTCGCCAGTGGCCTTGTCGTAGATGCTGCCGTTACCGGCGACACAATATACAGCTTCAAGGTGATGCTTGTACCAGAGGTTCAGCTCGGCGCCCGCAGGGATGATGGTCTCGTGGAATGAAAAGCCCATGCCGTCTTTTTTCAGCAGCATGCGGCGGCTGGTCCAGCCCGGCCCTGATACTTCGCGCTCGGAGCCGATGATGTCCTGAACTCGTACAATTTTCATACTTATCCCTCGCTGTGTGATGGAGCAGCCTTACAGTATAAACATCCCCGTCAGGTTCGGTTCAACCGCCAATCGTCGTAGGCGTCCAGCGACTGCTCGATGGCGACTATAAAGGCTATCCTCATTTTGTCATCCAGGGCGCGCTTTTTCCGGCAACGTTCAAAGGCCTGATGGATGGTCCGGCGTTGCCTGCGGTCGAGTTGCTCAAGCCAATGGTCATCGGCAGGTTCAAGATCCAGCAGTTCCCGGCCGGCATGATTTCGGTGGCTGATATGCCACCAGTGATTAACGGCCCTTCCTAATACAACATAGCCGAATTGGCTGTCTTGTACAGGCCCGAAGGTGGCGGTCCTGAGCCCATTTTTCAGTACACCGGTATTGAGCACCGGCAGTGCCAGGCGGTCGCCGTAAAAATAGCTGCCTGCGGCACCGATCAGCCCGCCTACCAGGGCTCCGGCGCCCAGTGAATGGCCAAGGGTCAACGCATCCACCCCGGCCCCGCTCACGGCACCGGCCCCGAAGCCTGCGGTGGCCAGGTAGCGGCGGTTTACTCCCCAGGCTTTGTGGCTGTCTTCGCTGAACAGGTCGTGTTCACTGTGCCATTCCAGTTCCGCTTCCTGTCGTTGTACACGGTGATGCTCGTAGAGCTTCTCAATGGCAATTCGAAGGTGCTGTTCCCGTTTTCTCTGGTTGTCATACCAGCTTTTGCGCAACTGTGCGGCCAGGTCGTGATCGGAGATTTCGCTGGTCTGGAGTGTGGTCAGTGTCCGTTTTTCGCGGAAGGACATCATGTCTTCCAGGCTGCGGGCGATGAGTGTGGCCGCTTGGGTGCGGCGTTGCCGTCTCTGCGCCGAGAGAAACGCCGTCGCGCTGTCCAGGGGCTGCTCCCAGTCCGGCTCAAGTTGCCCAAAGGCTCGCAACAGGCTGAGGTGTTGCTCGAAGGGCGCGCGAACCGCATCAAAGGTCCGGACAACCTGGAAAAACTGGCCGAGCGCCCTGGCCCAGGTGTCGCTGTAGTCGTCTTCACCAATACTGTTGATCAAGGCGAGGCTCGGCCGGCCGGTCCAGCGCAGGATGGTCATCTCCGCTTCATGCTGGGTGCTGTAGGGAACCGAACCGTCAACCACGTAGATGATGCCCGCGCCTTCAATGAGCGGTTGCAAGAGCTCGCATTCATCGACAAAGCCGTTGTCCTGGCGGTGTTGGACCACAAAGGCCTCGACGGTTTCGGCCCGGTCAGAGGCAGACACGCTGTGGGCTTCAAGCCATTCCAGGACACGCCGGGGGCGTTGGAACCCCGGCGTGTCCACCAGTGTGTACAGTGTCTTGCCATCGACAGCCAACGGATAGGCCTGATGTTTACGGGTGGTTCCAGGCTCCAGCGCGATGGCAATGGCGTCGTTCTGGGACAGCGTGGCCACAATGCTGGATTTGCCCTTGTTGGGGTGGCCGACCACGGCAAACACGGGGGCTTTCATTATTCGTCCTGGTCCTGCAGTGCGCGGTGCATAAGGATATCCGGCGGTGTTGTAATCGGCGTGCTGACCACCATCCTCTCATCCTCCGTACGCTCCGCAAACCGCAGCCACTGGCTGAGTTGATGGTCCGGTGGCGACTGGTCTGGTTGAGCTGCCATCGGTACCAGCGCAATGGTGGTCTGCCTTGGCCATGTTTCGCGGGCCTGTTGTAGAAAATCCGCAAGCTCGCCGGTGGGTGGTTCCCAACTGCGGGTGACGATAATGGCCGCGGGAGTGAGAGCACTGGTCAGTCGTTGGTTTGCCAGTTCGATGATGTGATGGTCGTGCTCGAGCGAGGCGCTACCGCCGGCGGCGAGGGGCTCCTGGTCTCCTGCGATGATGGTTTGCGGCAGCGCTGGCCTGCCGGCTTCCGCCCAGCGAATAATAGCCTGGGCCCTGGGGATAGGCTGCAATTTCGCAGACGTTGTCGTATCCGGTTGGTCGGCGGCGTCATTGTGGCGATTGCCCGTGTCCACGGTGGGTGTCTCCATGCGGTACTGGAGGGCGACCCAGCCATGATGGGCTCGGAGCGCCTTACGCGCGCGCATTTGGGGATGAACGATCGCCACCATCAGCAGAGCGAGCCGGGGCAGGACGACATAGATCATCCAGACCATTGCCACGAACGGCCACCAACTCCCCCAGAGGGCCGGATCGGTCGTTGTGGAAGACTGGCTGCGGAAGAACCGGGTGGCATCCACCAGTTCGCGGTCCGGCATCGCCGCAGGCCACAGATGCTGCCAGGGTGTGGCGATGGCGGATAGCATGCGGTAGTAGCTGTCGGTGCCGGTATTCAGGGTGGTGCTCCAGCCAAAGGCGAGATCCTGGATCACCACCAGTACCAGCAGGGTTATCAGTCCGGCGACACCAAACGCCAGTCCGCCGGTATGGGCGGCACGGGCCATTAACAGTGGTTGCAGTGTTCGCAGGGCGCCCGAGGGGCGTGCGACCGCAAACTTCCTCAGCAGCCAGCGCCAGGGCTGCCAGCCGGCAAAGGCCTGGACAGTGGTAACCACAGCGAGGATGCACTGGAGCAGCACGAAGGCCAGGATCACCGTCAGATTGATTCGCTGGCCACCGTCGTAGAACAGTAGCCCCAGCATGGCCAGCGTTCCGGCAACGAGCCCCGCCAGGGCAAAACCTGTGGTCACCCTTCGCCAGAATTTCAACGGGTCATCGGTCGGTCTACGGCGGGACAGGCGCCTGACATGTTCAAGCCACCGATCCGGACCCGGGCTGACGCCCTGGTTGTGGCAGTCCAGGGCAAAACGGCGATCCCGCCGGTGCAGGAACACCGGGTTCTGGTCGCGGTCGCGCTGAACCTGATTGTCGAACTCCAGTAATCGTCGAATGGCGCTGTCTGGCATCGAGTATCCTGATCGACTGGGCGGTGAGAGCCGCCGCGGAATGCTAGGATAAGGGTCTAGGATGATAAGGGTATCCCATAAACCGGTGTCGGACCTACCATGACCAACCACCTCATGAACCTTCGTCACGTCCCCGACGACGAGGCGGACGAAATACGCGAGCTGTTCGAGACGCACAACGTGTCCTACTACGAGACGCCTCCCAGTCGCTGGGGTATCAGCATGGGTGGATTCTGGGTCCACGACAATGAGGAGGCCCAACGAGCCCGGGAATTGCTGCAAACCTACCAGCAGGAGCGCCTGCAGCGTCAGCGTGACGCTTACGAGGAGGATCTGGCGGCGGGCCGGGTCGGCGGATTCTGGCATCGGCTTCGCCGCAAGCCGGTGACGACCCTGGCGGCTTGCCTGGCCATCGTTGTCATCCTGGCATTAACAATTGCTCCGTTTGTGACTCTTTAGTCACTCCGGCCGCTTTTCCGTGTGCCGGATCAGGAAGTCTGTGGCTTTCTCAACAGCATTGCCGGCCGTCAGGAAACTGGTGATGTGGCCTCGCAGGTGCATCAGGTAAAGCTCACTCTCAACGTGATGCTCCGCAAGGCGTGCCCGAAAATCCCGCGCCTGATCCGCAGGCACCAGCATATCCTGGGCGCCATGGAACAGGAAAAACGGAGGCGTGCCGGCGGTAATGTGGGTGATCGGCGAGGCGGCCTCATAAACACCCGGAATGTCCTGCAGATCACCGCCCAGGAACTGACGGATCAGCTTTCCGGACCCGAAGGTTCGCAGGTCGGCTGGCAAGCCACCGGCAACAACAGCCACCGGCCGCGCGTCCGCGCCTCCGTGTGGTTGGTTCAACGGGTGTTGGCTTTCGGCAATCACGGCCAACAAGCTGACCAGGTGAGCGCCGGAAGAAAAGCCAAATGCACTGATCGCATTCCGGTCCAGGTTGTAGGCTCCCGCCCTGGCATGAAGCCAGTTCATGGCTATCTGAAGATCGTGGAGTTGCGCCGGGAAGGTGTGTTCAGGTGCAAACCGATAATCAATGTTCATCACGGCAAAGCCCCGGCCGGCCAGGTGCTCTGCGATCCATGTCATGTCCTTCCGCGAACGCCGTTCCCAACCACCGCCATGCACCAGGAGTACTGCAGGTGCGGGGTCGGGGCTGTCTGGCAGATAAAGATCCGCCTGGAGCTCCTGAGGCCAGTTGTCCGGGGAATAGGTGATGCCAGTTGTGGTGCGAAAGCCGGTATCGGGTACCGACACCGTTTCCGCTGGCGCGTTCAGGTGTGAGGCGCAGGCAGATAGCAAGGTGCTGGCGGCCAATGCCAGCAGGCGGTTGATGTGCATGGACTCTCCGTTCATCCGGGCGGAAACGAAGACTTATACGTCTCGAATATGACCACGGATGCATTGTGCGGTGCTCAGCGCTGTCCTGAAAACGGGACACTGTCCTGGCTTCAGGACAATGTCGCGAGACGGCCCGTAGAGGGCATTTCCGCCCACCTCCCCCTCTAACCACTGTCCGGAAATCCGGAAATAGTGCTTGAGAATTAGAGCAATTCAAAGAAAAAGCAATGAAAATCAACGTCCTGCTGTATTGGCACAGGATACGCATGGCCCCTGTCATGGTACCCGGCTTCGTTCGTGTACGCCGGGTTCTCATGTCTAACAAAAACAACAGGGAACAACCTATGAAAACGCTATTTCAGTACACGCTGATTGGTGCGGTGGCTCTGACGGGTACCGCCTGCAACGACAGCAGCAAGAAACCGTTCAACCAACTCCCGGGATTCATCCAGGGAGAGGTCCATTCCACCCAGTATGATGGCGTCACCGATGATCTCCTGACCGGTGGCCTTGGCGCCAGCGGCCTGGCCAGTGCAACGGCACCGGCCTTTGATGATCCGCTCAACCCCACGCCTGAAGAACTCCGGACGCTGGCCATCTACAACAACTATCGGGCTCTTGTGGACACCGTGCCCGGTGGTGGTTACGGCGAATTCTTTGGTCCCCAGGTCGATAGCAGTGGTGAGGGGCTGATTGCGGGTAATGAATACCTGGCTTACATGACGGTTAATGGCAGTGATGTGCCGGTGACCGTGATGGTCCAGGTTCCGGCCAGTTTCGACCCCGAGCAGGCCTGTATGGTAACGGCGCCCTCGTCCGGCTCCCGCGGCATTTACGGCGCGATCGGCACCGCCGGCGAATGGGGCCTGAAGAAAGGCTGCGCCGTGGTCTACACCGACAAGGGCACGGGAACCGGTTCCCACAACCTGGCCACCAACTCTGCCCAGCGTATCGACGGTACTCTTACCCAGGCGGATGAGCCGGTGCAGTTCCGGGCCGATCTGGATGCCCAGGCGCGGGCTGATTTTGATGCCGCCTGGCCGGACCGTTTCGCCTACAAGCACGCTCACTCCAAGGCCAACCCCGAGGCTGACTGGGGGCGGCATGTACTGCAGTCGATTGAATTCGGCTTCTATGTGCTGAACGAGGAATTCGGGCAGGAAACCGGAAATGGTCGCAAAGTGATCAAGGTGAAGCCGAAGGATACCCTGGTGATTGCGTCCAGCGTTTCCAACGGCGGTGGGGCTTCGGTCCGTGCCGCTGAGCTTGACGATAAGGGGCTGATCGACGGGGTGGCGGTGTCGGAGCCCAACGTCAATCCGCAGGTGGATACCAGCTTTACCATCCGCCAGGGCAGTGGCCCCGAACTGGCCGAACACAGCCGCAGCCTGCTGGATTACACCACGGCGCTGGCGGTGTATCAGGGTTGCGCGAACATTGCACCGGAAGTGCGTGATGTGGCGCCACTGAACGCCACATTCAACAACTTCACGATTGCGGAGAACATCTGTAACTCGCTGGCCAACAAGGGCCTGGTGACAGGCGCTACCACCGACGACCGCGCCTCCGATGCGCTGCGCATCCTGGAAGAGGAAGTGGGTATCCAGCCGGAGCAGAACCTGCTGGCACCGGTTCATTTCGGGCTGGCGGTTGCCCAGAGCATCTCCACCACCTATGCCAACGCCTACGGTCAGGCCGGTGTTGAGGACAGGTTGTGTGATATCAGCCTGGCGGCTACGGGGGCTGGCGGAGCGGTCACGCCGATCACTGCGGCGCAGGAAGCAGCGCTGTTCTCCGCGAGTAACGGTATTCCCCCCAGTGCCGGGGTGAATCTGGTTTACGACGGTGCCGAAGGTCAGCCCACCAATCTGGGTGCCAGTGCATCGCCCAGCACCAGTCAGCAGGATTACGGTCTGGATGCTCTGCTGTGTCTGAGAAGCCTTGCCCTGGGCACCGATGCCGTGACCGGAAGCCCGCTGTCGGGTGATGCCGCGGAATGGTCAGAGCGTATTGCTGATGGCGTTGAGCAAATTCGCGCGTCTGGCAACCTGCGGGGCAAGCCAACGGTCTTTGTGACCGGTCGTGCCGACGCCATCCTGCCCATCAACCACACCTCGCGGCCCTATTTCGGGCTGAACCAGCGGGTTGAGGGCAGCAACAGCAAGCTGAGGTATTACGAGATTCTCAATGCCCATCACCTGGATGTCCTCAACGGCTTCCCGGGTATTGCGGATCGGTATGTGCCGCTGCATCACTACTTCTTCCAGGCCCTGGATCTGGTGTGGGCGAACCTTGCCGACAAGCAGGCCTTGCCGCCCAGTCAGGTGGTCAGAACAGTACCGCGTGGCGATATGGCCACCCCTCTGTCTGAGGCTAACCTGACCCCGATCGATCCTGCCCCGGATGCCGGCGACCGCATCGTGTTCGCTGACGATCAGGTACAGATTCCAGACTGACACACCTGTCGGTCGGCCCGGGCAGGTTCCGGGCCGGCATTGTTTGCCCCTGTTCCGGGGGCGCCATATACTTCCGTCTCTGCACCCGGTTCGCCGGGTGCTCTGGATATTGCCATGAATAACATCCAACCCGGTGGTACAGGGTACATGACAGAGCTGTTTACCGAGAATAACAAGAGTGGCCTGACCAGGGATCTGATCGAGGCACTGTTTCCCATGTTTGAGGAAGCCAGTGCCGGCGCGATTGCGGTTGATCACCAAAGCCGTATTACCTGGATCAACAACAGTTATGCCCATCTGCTCGGGTTGGAAGACCCCAGGGCCGTCATCGGTAAACCTGTTCGCCAGGTGATCCCCCAGAGCCGCATGCCGGAAGTGGTGGAAACCGGTAAACCCTTGCTGCTCGATATCATGGAGCACAGCAAGCAACAACTGGTGGTGACCCGGCTGCCGTTTTATGACGACGAAGGGCGCATCATGGGGGCGGTGGCGTTTGTGCTGTATGACGACCTGCAACCGCTGACGCCGTTGGTGGCCAAGTACCGTCGCCTGCACCAGGATCTGGCCGCAGCCCGCAAGGCGCTGGCGAAGAAAGCGCGTGGCACTCGCTACAACCTCGCCGACTTTGTGGGGGCCAGTCCCGCAGCGCTGGAGGTGAAGCGCCGGGCCCGATTGGCGGCCGGTCGTGACATGCCGGTGTTGTTGTTGGGAGAAACCGGCACAGGCAAGGAGGTGCTGGCGCAGGCCATTCATTCCGTTTCAACCCGTGCCGAAAAACCTTTCGTGGGCGTGAACGTTGCGGCTATTCCAGACAACCTGCTGGAAGCTGAATTTTTCGGCGTGGCACCCGGAGCCTACACCGGGGCGGATCGCCGCACCCGGGAAGGCAAGTTCCAGCTCGCCAACGGCGGCACCCTGTTTCTGGATGAAGTCGGGGATATGCCACTGCCGTTGCAGGCAAAACTGCTGCGGGCGTTGCAGGAAGGTGAGATTGAGCCTCTGGGCTCCAACAAGGTGGCCTCGGTGGATGTGCGGGTCATTGCCGCGACCAGTCGCAACCTGGAGGCGATGATTGCCGAAGGTGAGTTCCGGTCGGACCTGTATTACCGGCTGAACGTGCTGGAAATCCCTATTCCTCCGTTGCGGGACCGCCTGGCCGATCTGGGCGTGCTGTGTGAGGCCCTGCTGGGTGAAATCTGCGACGGTCTGGAGATGCGGGGTGAAATCACCGACGCTGGTGTGGCAGCTTTGGGCGGTTACGACTGGCCCGGTAATATCCGTGAGCTGCGCAATGTGCTGGAGCGGGCCCTGACCATGGGTGAAGACGGTGGTCTGCTGGACGCCGATGCCATTTTCAAGGTGTTGCCCCGCAATGGCAACCGGCCAGCCTCATCGCTGGTGCCACAGCCAGTGCGTCCACTGGCTAAAACCCTGGCCGATGCCGAAGCCCAGGCAATTGAAGAAGCGTTGGTCGCCAGTCGTGGTAATCGTACCCGGGCAGCCAAACTGCTGGGTATTTCGCGTTCGGTGCTTTACGAAAAACTCGCCAAGATGTCCTGAAATCAGGACACCTGTCCTGTTATCCGTACAAACCCCTACGACGGATGTCTATATGCGTCCGGTTTTCCGGACTGTCTGTCATGTGCGATGTCTTTCCTCGTTTTTATCTGTTTGATAAATAACAAAATATTGTGATTGGCACAGTGCCTGCTATATCCCGGATGCAGGACGTCAGAACAACGCAGAAAACAAGACTGGCGCTATCGTTGGACCCAAAACACATCTTGTCTGTCTCGTTTCCTGCGATGTCTGACTACACTCAGATAAGGCCCGTCGGGAACGTTCCTGTTTGGCCGAATACAACAACAATGCTAGGAGACTTGCCAATGAAACTCTTCAAGGCACTTACCGGTATCGCCGGTGCGATCGCCCTGACTACCGGATCGGCGTTCGCAGATGACCTGCGCTGGAAAATGCCGGTCGCCTTCGCCACTAACCTGCCCGGCCTGGGGTCACCTGCTGCCTGGGTCGCCGACAACCTCAATACCGCTTCCGATGGCAGCATCCAGGTTCGGGTCTACGAGCCCGGCAAGCTGGTACCTGCGTTCGATATTCTGCAGTCGGTTTCCGATGGCAAGGTATCCGCCGGCTACACCTGGATTGGTTACGACCAGGGCAAGGTGCCAGCGATTCCCTTGTTTGCCGCTGTTCCGTTCGGCATGAAGCCACCCGCCTATATCGGCTGGTATTACTTCGGCGGTGGGCATGAAATGCTGCAGGAAACCTATGCCAATAAAGGCTTCGATGTACACGCACAACTGTGCGGCATCATTGGGCCTGAAACAGCGGGTTGGTACTCCAAGCCCATCGAAACACTGGAAGACTACAAAGGCCTGAAGATCCGCTTCGCCGGCCTGGGTGGCAAGGTTCTGGAGAAGCTTGGCGCGTCCGTCACCATGATGCCCGGCGGCGAGCTTTACCAGGCACTGGAGAAAGGCACCATTGATGCCACCGAATTCTCCATGCCCGCCATCGACCAGATTCTCGGCTTCAATCAGGTGGTCAAGTACAACCTGTTCCCGGGCTGGCACCAGCAGTTCACGGCTCAGTATATGCTGATCAACAAGGATGAGTGGGCTCGTGCGACTGACGCCCAGAAGGCGCTGGTTGAGGCTTCTTGCACCGCAGCGACCACGCGTGGTCTCGCAGAAGGCGAGTACAAGAACGGCAAGGTTCTGGCCGAGTTCCAGGACAAGGGCGTTCAGGCCGATCAGATCCCCCGCGACGTTCTGCTCAAGCTGAAGGAAGTAACTCAGGAAGTGCTCGAAGAAGAAGCCTCCAAGGATGCTGACTTCAAGCGCGTCTATGAAAGCCAGCAGGAGTTCATGGAATCCTACAAGGTGTGGGACACCCGCGCCTATGTTCCGGCGGACCTGTAAGGTTCGGGGCTGACCCCGAGATGCCGACCAGAGTGTCGGTATTCTCTGATTAAGTCTGGATGGCCCTTCGGGGCCATCCTTGTTTCACGGCAGGCTTTCTGAACGAGGAACTGTTGTATGACAGTGTCTGATAAAGGCTCACCGCCCGATGTGCATGCATCGGCGTCGGACGCCGGTCAATTTATTCATCATCACACGGAATTCCCGACGACCTGGCTCAGCCAGTTTATGGACGGTGTAATTTCCGCAATAGGCAAGAGTGCTTCCTGGCTCTGGATCGTGGTCACCGGCGTGATCATCTATGCAGTGGTAGGTCGCTATGCCTTTGGCATGGGTTCGGTCACTCTGGAAGAAGTCCAATGGCATCTGGCCGGTGCAGGCTGGTTATTGGGGTTGGGCTATACCCTGGTGACGGATGACCATGTCAGAGTCGATGTGATCCATGAGCGCCTGTCTCTCAGGGGCCAGGCCTGGATCGAACTGCTCGGACTTGTATTCCTGCTGTTACCGTTTCTCGGGCTGGCAGTTTACGAAATGATCCCCTATGCCTTCAGTTCCTGGGCCCAGGGCGAGACCAGCCAAGCGCCTGCCGGGCTTCCTTATCGCTGGATTCTCAAGAGTATCCTGGCACTGTCTTTTGTTCTTCTGATTCTGGCAGCGCTATCCCGTCTGCTGAAAGTCACTGCTCTGCTTTTCGGTTTTCCGAAGCCAATTCGGATCGAGTCCGGGGATAACAATAAAGAGGATGCGTCCTGATGGAGCTTGAAACCCTTTTCGTAATCGGCATGTTCCTGACATTTGGAGCATTGTTGATGACCGGTTTTCCGGTTGCATGGGTGTTGGGTGGCACCGCAGTTATCTGGACCGTTGTCGGTGTAATCGCCGTCGAGAATTTTGGAGCAAATCTGTGGTTTGACTATTCCTCCTCCATGGGGCTCGTGCCCGAGCGGATATGGAAGGTTGTAAACAGCGAGACTCTTGTTGCTCTGCCCATGTTTATTTTCATGGGCATCATGCTTGACCAGTCCGGGGTGGCTGAGCGTTTGATGAACAGTATGGTCAAACTGTTTGGCGCTGTTCGCGGCGGCTATGCGGTAACCGTGATTGTTATCGGCGTACTGCTGGCCGCGACCACGGGTATCATCGGTGCGTCCGTTGTGCTGCTGGGCATGCTATCCCTGCCCGTGATGATGGAGAACAAGTACGACAAGGGATTTGCTGTGGGGACGGCCTGTGCGACTGGAACCCTGGGCATCCTGATTCCTCCGTCCATCATGCTGGTATTGATGGCGGATCGGCTGGCGGTTCCTGACGCGTCAGTTGGCGATCTGTTTATGGGTGCGTTCTTTCCTGGCCTTATGCTGGGGGCCATGTACGTGGCCTACGCCATTATCCGCCCAATGCTGCAACCGCACATTGCGCCGGTGCCCGAGGGTACTGAGAAAGTGACCTGGGGCATCGTCTGGGAAGTGGCAAAGGCCGTTGTGCCGACAGCCGCGTTAATTCTGGGCGTGCTGGGTTCTATCTTTGCCGGAATCGCAACACCAACGGAAGCCTCCGGTGTTGGCGCATTGGGCGCTTTGCTGTTGGCGCTGATGTCGGGTCGCCTGAGCATGAAAGTGCTCAACTCTTCCATGCAGCAGACAACCCGCACGGCGGCGTTCATTTTTGCCATTTTCCTGGGTGCCACGGCGTTCTCTGTCGTCCTCCGGGGGCTGGGTGGTGACCAGGTTATCGAGGACGCTCTGCTGGGACTGCCTTTCGGCCCCTATGGCGTGATTCTTACCATCCTGTTTGGTGTCTTTCTGCTCGGCTTCTTCCTGGATTGGGTCGAGATCACCCTGATCATCCTGCCGTTGGTGGCACCGGTGGTTCAGCAACTGGGCTTTGATCTGGTGTGGTTCACCATCCTCTTCGCCATGTGCCTGCAGACGTCGTTCCTGACGCCACCTGTCGGCTTTGCACTGTTCTACATCAAGGGTGTGGCACCGCCGGAAATCAAGGTGACCGACATCTACAAGGGCGTCATACCCTTCATCATTATTCAGCTGGTGGCTCTGGCGATTGTCTTCCTGGTGCCCGAAATCGCGACCTGGCTGCCTAGCGTGGCTTACGACTAAGGAGAGAGAAACATGCGTCTAGAAAACCGGATAGCCCTGATCACCGGGGCGGGGCGCGGAATTGGCCGGGCCATAGCCGAACATTATGGCCGTGAGGGCGCCCGGGTGGCCGTGGCCGACCTCACCCTGGAAAGCGCCCAGGACGCCGTTGATTCCATTGAAAAGGCAGGGGGCACCGCCATGGCCCTGGCCATGGACGTTACGGATGAGAAGGCGGTTGACCAAGGCGTGGCCGCCATCGTGGAAAAATGGGGTGGCCTCGACGTGGCCCTGGCCAACGCCGGTATCCAGCATATCGACCCATTGCATAAACTGGCCTTTGCCGACTGGCGTAAAGTGATGAATGTTCATCTGGACGGGGCGTTTCTGGTAACGCGAGCAGCCCTCAAACAGATGTACGCCAGTGGGGGCGGGACCATGTTGTATATGGGGTCTGTCCACTCCCTGGAAGCGTCTCCCCTCAAGGCGCCCTACGTGGCGGCGAAGCACGGCATGCTGGGCCTGTGCCGGGCGGTGGCGAAAGAGGGTGCCGAGCATGGTGTGAGTAGTAACATCATCTGCCCCGGTTTTGTCAGAACGCCCTTGGTGGACAAGCAGATCCCGGAGCAGGCCAAGGAGCTGGGCATTTCCGAAGAAGAGGTCATCAGTAAGGTTATGCTGAAGAATACCGTCGATGGCAAATTCACCACCCTGGAAGACGTCGCCGAGCTGGCAGTGCACCTGGCGGCCTTCCCCTCGGCGGCACTGACTGGCCAATCCATTGTGGTCAGTCACGGCTGGCATATGCAGTAAGCAACAGGAGAGACGGATGAGCAACACAGAACAATCACCAGTGGTCTGGTCTCCTTCGCAGGACACACTGAAACACTGCCAGATGGGCCAGTTCCAGGGTTGGCTGGAGCAACAGGGTTTCGGCCCGTTTGCCGATTACCACGCCCTCCACCGGTGGTCCATTGAGAACCTAGAGACCTTCTGGCAAAAGGTATGGGACTACTGTGGCCTGGTATGCGACACGCCAGCCGATGCGGTTCTGGGCAAACGTGATATGCCCGGCGCGGAGTGGTTCCCAGGTATGAAACTCAACTTTGCGGCCAACCTGCTGCGGTTGGCGGAAGGCGACCACGCCGAGCGCGAAGCGGTTGTGGCCTACTGCGAAACCCGCCCGGTACTGCGCCGCACCTACGCTGAATTGAAAGCGGACACCGGTGCCCTGGAAGCCTTCCTGCGCAACAAAGGGATTCGACAGGGTGACCGCGTGGCCGGTGTGGTCACCAATGGTTATGAGGCCCTTGTGGGTATGTTGGCGGCCACCAGCCTGGGCGCCGTCTGGAGTTCCGCGTCACCGGATTTCGGCGTGGGCGCCATCCTTGATCGCTTCGGCCAGATTGAGCCGGCAGCGCTGATCGTGGTCAACGGCTACGGCTATGGCGGCAAGGTCTTCAACCGCCAGGATGACTTCGCCGGCCTGATTGACGGCCTGCCCAGCCTGCGCTGCGTTGTCAGCATCGAACAGCTGCCAGGCGAACCCGCCGTCGCTGGCGACAAGGTTACCCACTGGGACGAGGCCCTTGCCGAGGGACAGGGCCAGGCGCCCTCCTTCACACCGTTGCCACCGGAGCACCCGGTGTACATCCTCTATTCCTCCGGCACCACCGGCAAACCCAAGTGCATCGTGCATGGCAACGCTGGCCTGCTGGTCAACCACGCCAAAGAACTGATGCTCCATGGCGATGTCGGCCCCGACGACCGCTTCCTGTACTTCACCACCTGCGGCTGGATGATGTGGAACTGGCAGGCGTCTGCCCTGCTGACTGGCGCGGCCGTCATCACGGTCGACGGCTCACCTGGCTACCCGGACCTGAACTATCTATGGCAGGTGGTGGCCGACGAGAAAGTCACCCATTACGGCACCAGCGCACGGTTCATCGCCGGCTGTCGTAAGGCTGAACTGGCCCCGGCGAAAAACCTGGACCTGACGGCCTTGAGAGTCGTCTTCTCCACTGGCTCACCCCTGTTGCCGGAAGACTATGACTGGATCTACAGCGACGGCGCCCCCAACGTATTGCTGGGCTCCATCGCCGGCGGCACCGACATCTGCGGCTGCTTCGTGGGCTCCACACCGCTGTTGCCGGTGCGCCGTGGCGAAATCCAGTGCCGCTTCCTGGGCGTTGACGCCGTGGCCTACGGCGACGACGGCCAGCCCGTCAGTGGCGGTCGAGGCGAACTCGTCTGCCGGCAGCCGCTGCCTTCCATGCCCGTCGCCTTCTGGGACGACCCCGGCAACGAGCGCTATAAAGACGCCTACTTCAACACCTTCCCGGATGTCTGGGCCCACGGCGACTTCATCGAATTCACCGAACACGGCGGCGCCGTCATCTACGGCCGTTCAGATGCCACCCTTAACCCGGGCGGTGTGAGAATCGGTACCGCTGAGATCTACCGCCAGGTGGAAACCGTGGCGGAAGTCAAAGACAGCCTGGTTGTTGGTCGTCAGATCGAAGGTGACGTGGAAGTGGTCTTGCTGGTGGTCCCGGCAGAGGGCCAGGCCCTCACCGACGACCTTCAGAAAAACCTCAAAACCCGCATCCGCCAGGGCGCAAGCCCGCGCCACGTACCGAAACACATCATCCAGGTGCCGGATATTCCCTACACGCGCAGCGGCAAGAAAGTAGAGCTGGCGGTGGCGCGCCTGATCAACGGTTCCAACAAAGCCGACAACCGGGATGCTCTTGGCAATCCGGAGGCGTTGGACCGGATTCGGGAATGCCTAGACGAGGCGGGGTTGTTGCCGAAGGGGTGAGTTAGCTCGTAGGTCGTATAGAGCGTAGCGAAATGCGACGGGGGCTGATGTTTGAGCCTTGTTGTTGGATTACGGCTTCGCCTAATCCGACCTACGGTGGCTGCTGTAACCGGCGGGCATGCATGAAATTTGCCGAGCGCTGGGGGTAGGGGCAACCAAAACTGTGCGGAGCCATGGATGGCGGAGCCCAAGCGCCACAGGGATGTGCTTGAGCGTGTTTTGGTTGCCCCTACCCCCAGCGCGATACTCCCAAACCTAAATGTCCGAAAGTTTCGTAAATTCCTGCCTTTTCATCACCCTGTAACGGCTTTTAGCGAACTTTTAGTCGGTTCTTATACTAAGATCGTAACCAGAATTGGCAAAAAAATGCTATCTTAGTAGGTCTATCAAAAGTTCCCGAATCAGTCATCGCTCAAGCCAGACGTTCACAAGACGGCTGACCCTGCGGTGACCGTCCTGAACTCACCCATCAGCCTGAGGACGAAAATGACATCATCCAAAGCCAAGATCATTTACACACTGACCGATGAGGCCCCCGCCCTCGCGACACGGTCACTTCTTCCCATCCTCGAAACTTACGCCAAGCCCGCAGGCATCGAGTTCGGCACCAGCGACATCTCGCTTGCTGCCCGTATTCTCGCGCTCTTCCCTGATTACCTGGAAGAGAAGCAACAAGTCCCGGATGACCTCAAAGAGCTGGGTGACTACACCAAGGACCCGGAAGCCAACATCATCAAGCTTCCCAACATCAGTGCCTCAATTCCCCAGCTGCGGGCTGCCATCAAGGAGCTTAACGACCAGGGTTACAAGGTTCCCGAGTACAAGGAACACCCTGAGTCAGACGAAGAGAAAGAAATCCACGCCCGCTACTCCAAAGTCCTGGGCAGCGCGGTAAACCCGGTCCTGCGTGAAGGCAACTCCGACCGTCGTGCTCCGACCGCCGTCAAGGCCTTTGCCCGTAAACATCCCCACACCATGGGCGAGTGGAGCCCGGCGTCACGCACTCACGTGGCCCACATGCGCGGTGGTGATTTCTACTCCAACGAACAGTCACTGACACTGGACAAGGCCACCAACGCCCGCATCGTCTTCGAGAACGCCAAAGGTAAGCAGACCGTTCTCAAGAGTGAGCTGGCACTGCAGGAAGGCGAAGTGCTGGACGGCATGTTCATGAGCTGCAAGGCGCTGCGCAAGTTCTTTGATGATTGCATTGAAGACTGCGAAAAAACCGGTGTGATGTTCTCCCTGCACGTCAAAGCCACGATGATGAAGATCTCCCACCCGATCGTCTTCGGTCACGCGGTAAAGATCTTCTACAAGGAGCTGTTCGACAAGTATGGCGAACTGTTTGACGAACTGGGCGTGAACCCCAACAACGGTCTTTCCAGTGTGACGGACAAGATCAAGCAACTGCCGGAGTCCAAGCAGGAGCAGATCCTTGAAGACCTGCACGCCTGCTATGAGCATCGTCCGGAAATTGCCATGGTAGATTCCGTCAAGGGCATCACCAACCTGCACGTACCCAGCGACGTCATCGTTGATGCCTCCATGCCGGCAATGATCCGTAACTCCGGCAAGATGTGGGCCCGGGACAACAAGCTCAAGGACACCAAAGCGGTGATGCCTGAAAGCACCTACGCCACCATCTATCAGGAAGTGATCAACTTCTGCAAGACCCATGGCGCGTTTGATCCCACCACCATGGGCACGGTGCCGAACGTTGGTCTGATGGCGCAGAAGGCCGAGGAATACGGTTCCCACGACAAGACCTTTGAAATCAAGGAAGACGGGGTTGTTCGCGTTATTGCTGAAGACGGCGCCGTACTGACTGAGCACAAAGTCGAGAAGGGCGACATCTGGCGTGCCTGCCAGACCAAGGACCTGCCGATCCGTGATTGGGTCAAGCTGGCCGTTAACCGTGCCCGTGCCACCGGCATGCCCGCCCTGTTCTGGCTCGACGATGAGCGCCCGCACGACGCTGAGCTGATCAAGAAAGTCGAAATGTACCTCAAGGAGCACGATACCGACGGCCTGGATATCCTCATCAAGTCGCCAGTACGTGCCATTCGCTGGACCATGGAGCGACTGATTCGTGGTCTGGATACCATCTCGGTCACCGGTAACGTCCTGCGCGACTACCTCACCGACCTGTTCCCGATCCTGGAGCTGGGCACCAGTGCCAAGATGCTGTCCATCGTGCCCCTGCTCAACGGCGGCGGCCTTTACGAGACCGGTGCTGGCGGTTCCGCGCCGAAGCACGTTCAGCAACTGCTGCAGGAAAATCACCTACGCTGGGACTCGCTGGGTGAGTTCCTGGCGACGGCTGTTTCCCTGGAAGAACTGGGTGAGAAGCAGAACAACGAACGTGCGCGCCTGCTGGGCCTGACCCTGGACAAGGCCACCGAGCGCCTGCTGGAGAACAACCAGTCACCGTCGCGCAACACCGGTGAACTGGACAACCGTGGCAGCCACTTCCATCTTGCCCGTTACTGGGCAGAGGAACTGGCCAACCAGGATGACGACAAGGATCTGAAGGACTTCTTCGCGAAGCTGTCGAAGCAATTGGAAGACAGCAAGGACAAAATCCTGGAAGAAATGAGTGTGATCCAGGGCCATCCGGCCGATATCGGTGGTTACTATCACCCACCGGCCGAGAACGTCTGCAAGATCATGCAGCCCAGTGAGACCTTCAATCGCATTCTCGAAGAGGCTCGCGCTCAGGTAAAGTAAGTCTATAAAGCCTGGCAAAACCCGGACGGTGGAAGCACCCTCCGGGTTTTTTTATGCCTCATCAATTGCAATATTCGCTCGACGGCGGCGCCGTCTGTGTCTATTTTCAGGGTGTCATGCCTTCGATTTGGGCCCGAGGTGTTCACACCAACAGGGAAGCAGCCGGAACCCGGGGAAACTGTTTAGATGGAGAAACTTCAAGGCCGTCCTACGCCGCTGCGACGTTCGTTGTGGGTTGTTGGAACCTACTTGCTGGTGGGATGGTTGTGGATTACGTTTTCCGACTATCTGGTGCAGCAATGGTTTCCCGATCCGGACGTAGTTAGCAGGATACAAACCTACAAGGGCGCGCTTTTCGTCCTGGTGACCGGGCTCGCACTTTTCCTGTTGTTGATTCGACAGTTCACCAATGACCGGAAGTTGTTGTCGCTCTACCGCCATCAGCGCAAGGAAAATCGGGAACTGAGCCAGTTCCGTGAAAGCGTGATTGAGCGCGCCAATGTCTGGATCAACGTGTTGGATCCGGAGGGCCGGGTGGTACTCTGGAACAAGGCCGCGGAAGACATCAGCGGCTATCCCAGGGAGGCAGTGATCGGGTCCGATGAGATCTGGCAGCTGCTGTATCCCGATGAGGAAAACAGGGCCAGAATCCGTGAGAGGGCGAACGAAATTCTCCGCGATGAGGGCGAGGTTGTCGGTTACGAAACCTGGATAACCACCCGCGATGGACGTGAGAGACAGCTGTCCTGGAACTCGCGCAGCCTGCGGAATGAAACGGGTGAACTCGCAGGGTCAATCGCTATCGGACAGGATATTACCGATATTCGCCAGGCGGAGACTATGGCCCGTCAGCGTGAGCGCCAGTTAGCCACCATACTGGATAGCCTGCCCGGCATGGCCTACCGCTGCCTATACGATGAGCACTGGACCTTGATATCCGCCTCCAAAGGCTGTCGTCAGCTGACCGGCTACGAGCCGGATGAACTGATCAACAACAAAGTGATCAGTTTTGCCGAGCTGATCGCAGAAGGCATCGATGAGGCGACGCTGCAAGCAGTGGACCTGGCCGTCGGCAATGCGGAGCTGTTTTCCATCGAGTATTCCCTTGTTCGCAAGGATGGAACTCGGATCTGGGTCTGGGAATGCGGCCGCAGTGTCGAAGGTGAGGGTGAGCTGGTGCTTGAGGGGATTGTGCTGGATATCTCTGACCGTAAAGCACTTGAAAACGAGTTGTCCGAGATGGCGGCCCGGGACCCGCTGACAGGGTTGCTGAATCGTCGGGAGATGGCCCGGTTGCTGGATGAGGAAATTGTCCGTGCCACGCGCTATGGTCGAAACCTGGCGTTGCTCTGGGTCGACTTTGACCATTTCAAGCACATCAATGACTTGTACGGGCACGCCGCTGGCGATTCCGTGCTGAAGGCGGTTAGCGCATTGCTGGCAGAGAGCGTGCGGAGTGTGGATAGTGTCGGTCGGTTTGGCGGCGAAGAGTTTGTTATCCTGTTGCCGGAAATGGACTATCGCGAGGCTCTGGATACCGCAGAGCGACTGCGCCGACTGGTGAGTGATGCCCCACAGTCTCTGGGGAGTGGCAACACGGTCGCACTGACCGTCAGTATCGGCGTTTCCGTATTTCCCGACCATGGTGAAAGCGCCGATACCCTGTGCGCGGCAGCCGACAGGGCCATGTATCAGGCCAAGGCCGATGGCCGCAATCAGGTGGTACTGGCACCCTTGACCGAGGAAGCCCATAATCCCTGAAGACGATGTGCTGGATGAGTTGACGCAGCCAGGCCCGCTATCCGGCCAATGTGCCGGGTGATATCCAGCGTCAGGATGTGCGAAAAGACAGTCTCCGGAATCAAAGGTCAAGCGATGAACCGAATTGCCCGCCGTGCGCTCCACACCTCCGCCGTTCCCACTGACCTGGCGTCAGTAACCCACCGCGATGAGGCTGGCGAGAAACCGGAGCTGGCCGGAGTGAGCCCCGAGGTTGTCGAGGCCATCTGGCACAGCGTTGAGCGGTTGTACCGAACCGGAGTGCATCCGGGCATACAGCTGTCGGTCAGGCACCGGGGCGAACAGATCCTGCATCGAGCCATCGGCCATGCCAGTGGCAACGGGCCCCATGACGCCGTGGACGCGCTGAAGGTGCCGATGACCACCGAGACACCCATTTGCTATTTCTCCGCCTCCAAGGCAGTCACGGCCCTGCTAATCCACATCCTGGCGGAACAGGGACTGGTCAATCTGATGGACCCGGTGTCGTATTACTGCCCGGAGTTTGCGGGGGGTGGTAAGCGCACCATTACCATTCACCAGGTGTTGTCCCACCGTGGCGGCATTCCGGCGATTCCCCGGGAAACCCCCATTGATGTGCTCTGGGACAGGGACGAAATCTGGCGCCTGCTGTGTGAAGCGAAGCCGGTGGAGGTGGATGGTGCCAAAGTGGCGTACCACGCCATCACCGGGGGCTTTGTGTTGCAGCGGGTACTGGAGAAAGTGACCGGCGATACCATTGAGGCGTATATCGACCGACACCTCCGCAAGCCCATGGGTATGAAGTGGTTTACCTATGGGATTGCACCCGCAGACGTGGATAAGCTGGCCGGCAACTATGCCACCGGCCCAACGCCGCGCTTTCCGGTATCCTGGATTGTGAACCGGGCGCTGGGAGGCGATATACGCACCGTGGAACGAGTCTCCAATGATCCCCGCTTCCAGGAGGCGGTTATCCCTGCAGGCAACCTGTGTGGCACCGCCGAGGAAATGGGGCGTTTCTTTCAGATGATGCTCAATGGCGGGGTCTGGAATGGCAAACGTATTTGCGGCGAGATGACCGTGAGGCGCTCCATCCAACAGTTTGGCTCGCTACAGATTGACCGCACGATGATGATCCCCATGCGCTTCAGTGCGGGCATGATGCTTGGAGGCAACCCCGTGGGGCTTTGGGGCCAGCAAAGCAGGCATGCCTTTGGTCACATTGGTCTGATCAACAAGCTGTGCTGGGCCGATGCAGCCCGGGACATTTCCGTCAGCCTGCTCAACACCGGCATCCCCATTGTTGGCCACCATCTGCCGGCGCTGGCGCGGTTTGTCTACACAGTGTGCGACCGTTTTCCGTTGATACCGGAAAACCGCAGGCCCCTGGTGGCGGCCTGACCCCTTAAAGGGTCGCCAGCTGTTCCTCCAGTATCCCCAGCACTGACGACAGGATATCCCGGAAGTCGGTGAGTGTCTGGGTTCGCTGGATCACATCCTCCCGACTTTCATCCAGCCGCTCCAGCTTGGGGACCACCCGCCGGATTCCCTCAGTGATAACTTCGTAGGGGTAATGGTGGTCCATGATGCTGAGTTTGTTGATCTCAGCCACTTCCTGACTGAAGATGCTGATGATGTCGTAAAGCATGTCCTTGTGCTGAATGGAGCTCGCCTCCCAGTACGCATCGTCAAGCAGCTCCAGCAGGGAAAGGTATTCCCTTAGTGTGTCGGCAACGGATGTCTGGTTCATAAGCGGTCTTCCTGGCCGGGATGGAATGGGGCTGTTACGGCAAATGGCTGCGCATATATGGTGATCTGAAGGGAACTATAGCAGGGGTTTGTTCGTGTAGTTTGGGTAGCAGCGTCGTATTCGCTGCAAAAAATATGAAACTCTATTCATTTTTATTGAGTTTTGTCCGACAGTTGTGCAGAATTACGCCAAATCATACAACGTGGACAAAGCCTGCTACAGTATGTACTGAGGCTTTGGAAAAGCCCGACGAAACAGAAGGATAAAAGGACTTCCAGCCCGGCCAAAAAGAGCCACTAAAACATGGGCGGAATCATCGGTTTCGGCGTATTGATCATTGGATACTCAGTGGAAGAGGACGATCATGGATAAACACACGCAGCCACAGCCTGGGCCGGAACAGCCGCGCCCGGTCAAGCTTGACCATCACGACAGTGTTCGGTCCCACGTCTGCCAGCAGGTCAGTACCGAAGTGGCACGCCTTGAGCGCCGTATTGAAACCCTCCGACTGACCAAAGCCCCTCATGCCGCCATCATGATCTCGACCTACGAGCGCATGATCGACCGCAAGAAGGGGTTCCTCAAGAACTGGGATATGCAGGGCAATACCGGTTACTGACGCTCATCGATAGTCACGGACTGGTAGAAAATGGCCTCGCTGCCGTTCTGCTGGTTTCCGCAATGTGCCGGATTGGGAGAGGTTTCCCCGGTTTCGTCATCCTCGATGGTAGGGTCTTCGCCACTGGATGTAAAAACGCGCACTTCTGCAGCCTCATAGTCCACTCTGACCCGAATGCAGTCCGGTTCCTGGCCGTCAACGGTAATGCCGGATGTGTCCAGGAATGTCAGCATGTCTGATTTGTTTCTGATGAACTCCTGAAACAGTTCCCCGTGGCCCAGTGAGCGACCGGTAAAACTCAGCGACGCAAACTCTGGCCGGTTGTAACCGCTCACCGAGAAGCTTTCATTTGCAAAGCGGCCACTCCAGAACGCACTGGCAATCTCTGACGGTGAACTGTCATTCTGATCGGGCGCCCTGGCGATAAACTGAAAGGACCGGAAAATCTTGTTCAGTTGCGGGTTGCTGGTCCAGTCCAGTAGCGGATAGACCCAGATCTGGTCAGGTTCAGGCTCGGTTCCATTGTTGCCACCGGTTTCGGTAAAGTGGATCTGCGCGTTCTTGTCCGGTGTGTTGTAAGTAGCGGGGTCACCGCTGTTCATGCTGTCCCGCATCAGTCGGCGGCCCCGGTTGAATGAGTCCACCTGGTTCGATGAAATGACATGTTGCAGGAAGTCCATCGGATTGCGGGCACTGGTGTAGCGGGTACCATCGTTGCTTGGCGTCAGGCCCATCAGCGTATTAAGACGCTCACGCAGCTGCGTTGCTATTCCCTCGTCGTCCTCCCCGTCAGCGGGCTCAACGCCCCGGTAAAAATCGTAGAATATGGTTTGGGGCAGTACGGGGGGCAGCCCATCTTCGTTCTGGATATCAAAGCTTTCGAACGTCAACGCCACGCTGGTTGCCGGGTTGATGAAATTACTGTCTGAAGAGTCATCTGGCCCACAGCCGGCCAATGTCAGGGCAAACAGGGGAACGGTGGCGAAAATGCAGGAATGTCTCATTTCAAGTGACCCTGAGATGCGTCGTTGTCGGTAAAACGCTAAAGTGTTTAGCCAGGGTGCCGCTGAATTCATTCGGCACCTGCGTGACTGCTGACAATAAACCATAAAAAAGGCATCTGCCCTCGCGGAGATCACATTTTGCAGCAATGGGAATGCCACGCCCGATGGTTCCGTTTCATCGCGCTTGCGGTTCTGGCTATTATTATTCCGGCCTCCGCCGCAGCGCAGGAGCGATGCCAGGACGGCGAGATTGTTCTGAACAGCGCCACCAGCAGTGTGCGTGATCTGGGTAGTTGTATCTGGTACCTGGAGGACCCGGAACACGCCGTCGATTTCAACGATATACTGAGTGGCGATACCGCGCCTTTCACCCGTCACGAAGGCGGTGTGCTGAACTTTGGCTACACGGAATCGGCATACTGGGCCAGATTTGATGTCGAGGTAGGAGCTGGCGCAGCACTGACAGACTGGATACTGGAGCTCGCCCTGCCATTGGTGGATGAGGTGGTGCTCTATCTGGTCCAGGATGGTGAGCTGATAGAGCAGCGCCGTGCTGGCTACGAGGGTGACTGGTCCGGGCGTGACCTGGCCGTACCCAACCCCACGTTCCGTTTGTCACTGGAACCGGGAAGCTCAACCCGCATTTATTTGCGCATCACCAATACCAACACTTTCCGCCTGCCGATCACCCTGTGGCACCCCGATGCTTATATTGAGAAGGTGTCGGTCGATGAAGCCGTGCGGGGCATTCTGCTAGGCAGCATCCTGGCCATTCTCGCCTACAACCTGTTTGTTGCCGTGTCGGTTCGCGAGCGCAGCAATATCTACTACGTGATGTATCTGGTATCAGCCACGGTATTCATCGCCACCGAGCAGGTGCACGGTATCCAGCTACTGGAGAATCGTCCTGCGCTGTTGCACAAGGAATACCTCCATTACCAGATCATCAATACCTGGTTCTGGGGCCTGTTGATGGCCCGGTCCCTGTTGGAAACCCGGGAGCGGTCGGCGGACCTGGACAAGGTGATCCAGCTTTGCCTGTACGCCATTGTGGCGACCTTTGTGCTATCCCTGTTCCTGCCCTATCACACGGCGATGGAATGGATCGTGTTGGCGTCGATCCTGCTCAGCATCATCCTGATTGTGGTCAGTTACCTGTCCTGGCGCTATTACAACCCGGCTGCGCGCTCCTACTTTTTTGCCTGGACCCTGGCGCTGGTGGGTTTCGGTATCTATGGTCTGACCGTGATGGGCTACCTGCCGTTGAACATGTTCACTTCCTACGCCCCGCAGTTCGGCCTGACGGCCCAGATTATCCTGTTTTCCTTTGCCCTGGCTGACCGGATCAAACAGGTGCAGGGCGAAGCCCTGGGTTGGAGCCAGCGGGCTCTGGCCAACCTGCGTCGATACCAGTCGCTGTTCGACAACGCCATAGAGGGCGTGTTCCAGATGTCGCTGGGCCGACGTTTCGTCACCGCCAACCCCGCCATGGCAAGGTTGATGGGCTACACCAGCAGCCGGGAGCTGCTGGATCTTGACCCGGACGTCCTGGAAACCTGTTTTGCGGATGAGAGAGTGCGCCGCTGGGTGATTGGGCAGTTGGAATCCCGGGGCACCGTCAAGGGTATCGAAGCACGCTATTACACCCGTTCCGGTGAAGAGCGCTGGGCCACCATTTCGTTACATACCGTGTATACCCCCGATGGCGATCCCGCCCATCTTGAGGGCACCTGCATTGACGCCACCGAGCGCAATCAGCGCCAGCGTATCGAGCGGGAGAGGGAGCAGGAACGTCTGGAAAAAGAACTGGCCCGCAATTCGGCCGAAGCAAAAAGCCAGTTCCTGGCCAACATGAGCCACGAAATTCGCACACCGTTGGCGGCGATTATCGGTTATGGCGAAACCCTGCTCGATCCCGACCTGACCGAGAGGGAGAAACACACCAGTGCGGAAACGGTGGTGCGCAGTGGCCGTCACTTGCTGGACCTGATTAACGACATCCTGGATCACTCGAAGATCGACGCCAATAAGCTGGATGTGGATATAGTGTCGGTTAATTTGCCGGAACTGCTTGACGAAATCCGCGCTTTCTTCGCACCCAGGGCGCGGGAAAAGGGGCTGGAATTTCATATCATCTGTGAGTATCCCCTGCCCGAAAAGGTTGCCACGGACCCGACCCGCTTTCGCCAAATCATCATAAATCTGTGCGGAAATGCGCTTAAATTCACGGAAAATGGTTCTATTTCTCTGAATGTTCGGTGTGATCGCGAGCGCCAGGCCCTGGTGGCCAGGGTGGTGGACACCGGCATCGGCATGAAACCCGAACAGTTGGGCCGGCTGTTTGACCCGTTCGCCCAGGGTAGCGCCGCGATTGCCCGGCAATATGGAGGAACCGGTCTCGGGTTGAGCATTTCCCGTCGGCTGGCGGAGTTGCTGGGTGGCAACATATCCGTTTCCAGCACGTATGGCGAAGGCAGTGAGTTTGAGCTTTCCATCGCCACCGGCCCATTGGAGGATGTCCACTTTCTGCGCGACGCGTCGGAATTGTCGCAACGTCGGCGGAGCATTCCCATGGTGCTTGCGCCAAGGCTTTCCGGCCGTATCCTGCTGGCGGAGGACAATGACGTGAATCGTCGCCTGGTGTCCCTGCTGGTGGGTCGCACGGGCGCTGAGCTGGTCCATGTCGGCAATGGCGCTGAAGCACTGGATCTGGCGCTGAGGGAGCCCTTTGATCTGATTCTGATGGACATACAGATGCCGGTCATGAACGGTCGGGATGCAACGGCGGCCATTCGTGAAGCTGGCCTGAATATCCCGGTCATTGCATTGACGGCAAACGTGATGGCGGAGGATATTGCAGACTATCGCCTCGCAGGCTGTAATGACCATCTGGCCAAACCCATCGACAAACAGCGTTTCTACGAAGTCATGGCCAGATATCTGGTGGTGCGGACGGAGAGTGAATCCGATGGCCACCGGCGCTATTGCAGCACAATACTGGTCGCGGAGGACAACGAGGACAACCGTCGTCTGGTGGAGCGCATGCTCGGGGCCCAGGGGTTGGATGTCATCACCGTTGCCAGTGGCGATGATGCGGTCCGAACGGCGCTGTCCGAATCGGTGCAGATGGTGCTGATGGACCGCCATATGCCGGGTCTGGACGGAGTGGAGGCTACCCGGTTACTGCGGCAGACGGGCTTCCGCCGGCCAGTTATTGCCTTCACCGCCGGTGACCAGTCGGAAACCGATGCGTTGATGGCGGCCGGGTGCGATGGCGTATTGAACAAACCCATCGACAGTAGGCATTTGCTGAGCACGCTGGACCATTTCCTCCCAGAGTCCAATGGCCCGAGCAGAGACTCGACGGAGGATGAGGACATTGGTCACCTCGTCGAACGCTTCCTCGATGGGTTGGCGTCCCGAAAAGTGGCCATGGAAGCCGCAGCCGCGCGTCGTGATCAGCAGCGATTGGCATCGGAAGCCCATCAGATCAAAGGCACCGCCGGCGCCATGGGCTACCCTGACATGACACGGCAGGCAGGGAAACTGGAGGCTTGCGTGAACGTTGAAGACCGTGACTGGGACCACGTTCACAGCCAGCTGCAAGCCCTGGCTGACATGATCGACAGGGCATTGCAGGGGCGGGAGGCACGTCTATGACAACCGACATTTCGGCTACCGATAAAACAGGAATCGTGATTGATGAGTGAAAACCTCCAGCAAAGCGAACAGCACTCGCTGAGTATGATGTATGGCACCTACGCCGACATTCTGTTTGTCCTCTTTCCGTTCCTGGTCATCAGCATGCAACGGTTATGGGATGGCCAGCTTTATGAGACGCTACTCAGGCCCGATCTGAGCATTGCGGCTGCGATACTGGCCGGGCTGGCCATCGGAAAATTCGTGCTGGGGCTGGTCAGTAACCGCGACTTGGGCCGTTTCAAGGAGCGTATTGTGTTCTTTATCGCATTGACGCTGTTTGTAGTGTTGGGGCCGGCCATCATCCTTATGCTCAGTATCGCTGGTCATCGCGAAGTGCCCGGGTTCGTGGCGTTTGTTCAGCCTATCCTGCTGATCATCGCGATTTCCCTCTACACCACGGCCGTCAGTATCAGTAATATTCTGACCCGGTCCGGCGGGGTAAACGCCAGTTCGTCCCGCACTGCTGGCGCTCGCCTGGACGAGACTGGAGAACCTGCGCCAGCCACTGCCCAGCATGAGCCGCTGGCGATTCCCCGGCGAACCGGCGGTGATTCCCTTTGAAGTGCCTTGTGGGACCGGGTATAAAATAGAATCAGGAGGCGGGGTATGAGTGATATGAGAATATTGGTGGTGGAAGACGAGCCGGTCATGAGGGAGCGGTTGGTAGACATGCTCTACACGGCAGGTGCAAGCAGTGTGGTTGAGTGTCCGGACATTGCGGGTGCCAGGGCTGCCTTTGAGGCTGACGTCTTCCAGATCATCTTGCTGGACCTGGGGCTGCCGGACGGCAACGGTCATCAGTTGATGGAGGAGTTCAAGGCCAAGCGCAAGGATCAGCACATTGTTTTAGTGACAGCGGATGACTCCATCGACAGCATCCAGAAAGCAATCAGTGCCGGGGCCAACGGTTACGTGGTCAAACCCTATTCCCAGGAAAAAATTCACGACGTGGTGAACAACTACGCCATGGTGCACGGCGGCGATGCCGCCATGATACAGGGACTGAACCGCCAGCATTGACGGTTCGGCCCATCGGGTTTCCCATTACGCAACCTGGCGGGCGATCCAGGAACCGTAGCGAGTGGCAAGAGCACGCACGTATCGTGCCTCGCCATCGTTCAGATTGCCCAGAACACCCTTGAATATCCAGCCTCGCTCATACAGCCCCAGCACCCGTTGTTCGTCGTCCAGGTTGACGCGCTGGTTCAGTTTTTTGCAGATGGCATCCAGCAGAGGCAGCTTTTCCGGGCGCCGAATAGGCCCCGTGCGGCTGCTTGCCGGCTGGTTTGCTGCTTTTGTCGGATGTCTCTTCATGATCTTCTCCTTGTCGTTTTGCGGCTGCAAAAACAAAACCCCGGCGCTCTGGGCAACCGGGGTCTCGCGGAGAAGCTTGCCCGGTCGCTCCAAAGGCTCCCGGGACTGACCGAAAGCCGTTAGATGTCGTTCACCATGGAGTGCGCACACGCTTCACCCTTGCGGTGCGCAATCGCGTCAATCATCAGATACTGGTATTTCTGAAGCATTGTCATGGGCCTTTTCCGGCATCGTTTGCCGAGCATATCGGTTTCGGTACTGTCATCAGTGTATCGCGTGCCCATGGCTTTGCAAGGGGCAGAGTGCTTCGGCAAACCCCTACAGACGCGGCTCCTCGAAGCGATCATAATTTGTTCTGTCACGTGTTTTACGTTGTGCAATCCTCCGGTGCCCACCTTTTATCTGTGGCGTACCGCATGGATCTCTCCTTTATACGCAGCCCTCGGGGCTGCGTTTTTTTTGGCCGTCCGAAAAGTGTGTTCCTGACGGCATCGTGGAAACCTCGTAGCCACTAGTTCGTACAGACGCCCGGACCATATTTGGCGATAATTTGCACACTAATCAATGCAATGTATCGTCAGAAATGAGAGGTTGAAACCCAGTAAGATGTCCGAAGAAAACGGATCTGCAAAAAACCGGTTACAGTCACACGCCATAGTCGAAGTGCTGCTTGTCCTCGCGCTCGCCGTATACCTGTTCATCGCCCGCAGCCAGATGGTGGGTGATAATTTTTCCTTTACCGTCATTGGGGCGGCGCTGATGGTGCTGGTAACCTACTGGACACTGAACACCATGCGTGATGGCCTCGAAGTCCTCGCCCTCAAGGTGACTCGAAGTCCTCGTCCCCAAGGTGAATAGTCCCCAGCGCTGAGTTCCATGCCGGCGCGCTGTGCTCCATGATGGAAACCTCAGACCTGCCGGCTGCGTCCGTGAAGCGGTTGGTCGTCCGCAGCGAACAGTTGGATCTCTTCCCAGGTTCTGTGGAGGATAAGCGCGTCGTTTGCCGCCCTGTGCACGGGCAACCCCAGACGCTTGATAACCTGCTGACGCGATGCCGACCAGTGCCTTACCTGATTGGCATCCAGCAACATGGAAATGGATTCCAGTTGAAAGTCGGCGCGGGTGTTGGCGGCTCGAAACAGGCGATGAAGCCAGAAGCTGTCAAACGTCCAGGCATCACAGAATACCTGCCCCGAGAGCAGCTGGTTCAGGTGTGCCGCAACCTCCGACACCGGTGTACCCTCCGTTTCCAGGGTTTCCCGGGTGATTCCGTGAACCTGCTCGGCACTTTCTGACCAGTCCTGCCAAAGTACATGGGGTTGTATCAGCCAGCTGTGCAAGGTGCCGTCGGGCAAGCATATGCCCACCTCGATCGGATAGCTGGCGATCAGATCGAGGCTGGAGGCCTCGAAGTCAATAAAGGCTGGGCTGGTTCTGGTTCTCATTCCGCCTGGTTTTTGTTGATGTGCCGTCATCAGAGTTTACCCGCACGCTACTGCAGACGCGAACCCATCGTCGCATTCCACTGTTACAATGTGTCCACGGATGTTACTCCGACCCTATAACAATCCAGTGACGCCCTGCTGGCTGTCTGAAACCGGGATGACCTGATGACCGAAACCGTCGTTGTAATCTACTCTGGGGGAATGGATTCGTTCACCCTGCTCCACCTTGCCCGTGCCCGAGGGTATAAGGTTCATGCCCTGTCGTTTGACTACGGCCAGCGGCACGTTCGCGAACTGGAATGCGCCCGCCAGGTGTGCGAAGAATTATCGGTGCCGCACAAGGTGATCGATATTCGTGCGCTCAGTGAAGTCATGGCCGGATCGGCCCTGACGGACGCAGTGGACGTGCCCGAGGGGCACTACGAAGAAGACAACATGAAGGCCACCGTGGTGCCCAACCGCAACATGATTCTGTTGTCGCTGGCCACCGGCTATGCGGTTACCGCCGGTGCTGTTGCTGTTTGGTACGGCGCCCATGGCGGCGATCACGCGATCTATCCGGACTGTCGACCGGAGTTCGTGGAGAAAATGGACGCCGTCTGTCAGGTGGCGAACTATGAGCCGGTGAAAATAGAAGCGCCCTTCATGGGCTCGGACAAGGGGGCCATCCTGGCCGAGGGCCTGAAGTTGGGGCTCGATTACGGCAAAACCTGGACCTGCTACAACGGCCGGGACCGAGCCTGTGGCGTTTGTGGCTCCTGCGTGGAGCGCCTGGAGGCGTTTGCCGCCAACGGCGTTTCAGATCCCTTGCGGTATGAGGTGGAAACCTGATGTATCGGGTAAAGGAAGCGTTCTATACATTGCAGGGAGAGGGTGCCCAGGCCGGGCGGGCAGCGGTGTTTTGCCGCTTCAGCAAGTGCAATCTCTGGACTGGCCGTGAAAAGGACCGGGCCAATGCCGTATGCAGCTTCTGCGATACCGACTTCGTAGGTACCGATGGTCAGAACGGCGGCCAGTTTGAAACCGCGGATGCGCTGGCGGCGCATATTCGTCGCCTTTGGCCGGATGCGCCTGGGCAACCCTATGTGGTGTGCACGGGTGGTGAGCCACTACTGCAACTGGATGACAAGCTGGTGGATGCCTTTCACCGGGCCGGCTTTGAAGTGGGCGTGGAAACCAACGGCACACTGCCGGCACCGTCCGGTATTGACTGGTTGTGTGTGAGCCCCAAGGCGGACGCGCCGGTGGTATTGCGCCAGTGTGACGAGCTGAAAGTGGTGTACCCTCAGCCCCTGGCGATGCCGGAGCGTTTCACCGACATTAACGCCAGCCACTATTTCCTTTCGCCAATGGCGTCGCCGACTGTCTCAGAGGGTGAGGCTGACCCCGTCAAGCAAAGTAACACCCGCAAAGCCACGGATTACTGCCTGACCCACCCGCAGTGGCGGTTGACCCTGCAGATGCACAAGATCATAGGCATCGACTGAGTGTTTCAGGCCATCGCACTGGTTGGTGTTCTCTTGATCGACGTTGTTGTTGGCAATGACTCCTGGTTTCGGTACTGGCTGGGGCTCTGTCCGGTCCAGCGCTTGAACGCCCGGGTAAAGTTGGCGGCGTCGGCGTAGCCCAGGGCGTCGGCAATCTGGCTCAGGTTCATGGCAGTTTGCTGCAGCAACTCCCCCGCTCTTTCCAGTCGCACCTGATCCACCAGGTGCTGAAAACTGGCTTCTTCCGCCTGTAAACGCCGTTTCAGGGTGCGCTCCGACACAAACAGCGTTGTGGCTACCCTGGCCAGTTTCGGCGGGAACGGGTGACTGGTTTCAATCACCCGCCTGACCCGACAGGCAAAGCCGGCATCTTCCGTTAGAAGGCGTAAGGCCTCCTCACACTGGGCTTTCGACGAGGCGGCCAACTGATCGTCAGAGAAGCGGATGGGCAATGCCAGCTGCGGATCGGGAATAACAATCGCATCTTCGCCAGCGCCGTACACCACGGGGATGGGAATTTGCTGGCGAAAGCGATGGAAGTAGGCCGGTTCCGGTCCGCGTCGCTGAATCGACGAGCCGGCGACCGGTGAGCCTGTTAGCTGCGCTCCCATGGATGCGCAGCCGAACAGCATGGCGTCCATGATAAAGCCCTGCAATGGGCCCAGATCAATGCCACACGAGATGGCGTAGATAGACTGGCCATCCTGCTGCCGGCGCTTGACGTGCAGGTGCGGGGCGCGCAGGGTCAGGTATCGCGTCATCAGGTCCAGAGCCTCTGCCAGAGTGCGGCTGCTCATGACCGCGGTGCCCAGGGCTCCGTGCAGTGGCAGTCGAAGCTCCCGGGCCAGCATGATGCCGAGCCCGGGCTCGCCGCTTTCGATGATGGCTCGGGTCACGAACTCGCTGGCCTGTGACTGACTGACTCTTAAATCGGTTGACTGCAGGCGCACCGGGTCCAGGCCGACACGCTTGAGCAGCGCTTTTTCATCGACGCCGATGGTACTAAGCAACTCCGCCAGCAAGTGCAGGTAAATGGCCGGCATGCCCAGATCCTGAGTGGTAGATACTGAGGCGCGCATGGGATTTCCTCGTGTTTCCTGTTGTTGTTATGTCAGGGATGAAACTTCTTCCACGATTATGAACGCAATGTTCCTCCCACCCCATGACTTCGCTGACGGGTCAACAGGATATGCAGGCCAATTAACAGAGCTGGCCGCCCGCTGAGTGGCGGTCGATGAAGGCTGCCAGTTTACGGGCTGAGCGACCGGGATTCTCCAGCATGGGAAGATGGCCTACCCGCCGGAACACGTGGATATCGGCCTGGGGCGTCACCTTTCGATACCAGTCCACACAGCGTGTGGGCGTGATCACGTCCCGGTCCCCCCACTGGACCTGAAGGGGAGGTGTGTTGGGGCCAAGGTAGCGTGCTGGTGCCAATGCGTCGGCGAGCATATCGTTGAAAATGTGACGCAAGGACGCGGTTCGTTGCAGCAGGTCCGGCCCCAGGAGCCCCGTCATGGCGACGCCCATAGCCGTTGGCCTGCCAGTGCCGACGCTATTGAACATCCGGTAGACACCGGCCCAGTCCCGGGGAATCAGAATGGCGTCGCGGTCGGACTCGAAGGGGGCATCGAGGTCCACGTTTGTATGTTCGGGTATGCCGGCGCTGTTCAGCACCGTCAGGGAAGCGGGTGCGGGCGTCATTTTGTGAGCGAGGACGGTGGCAATGGCACCCCCCATGGAGCTGCCGACCAGGTGAAGGTTGTTGGTGGCCAGAGTATCGATCCAGGCTTCCAGTCTTGACGCCTGGGCCTCGTAGCCGTAATCGGCGTCCGAACGGTACTCGCTTTCTCCAAGCCCTGGCAGGTCCGGAACCAGAATGTGCCAGTGTTCGGGCAGCCGCTGCAGCCAGAGCGCCCAGTTCTCTTTCATGGCGGCAAAACCGTGCATCAGTATAACGGTGGGTTGGTCCCCGGCAGGGGTCCCTTTTTCCAGATACACCATGCGGTGGCCATCGATCACGGTTTCACGACGTTTTGCCTGTACCAGCCATCGCTGACTGGTGCGGGCGGCAGGCCATAAGTTTGGAGTGGGTATTTTCACGGTCGGTTTCCGTTTCAACTGGATTGGAGCCAGTGTACCGCGTATCCCGCGCCGGGCTTTGGCCTGCCTGCCCTGATGCTGCGGCTCGCGGGCAAGGTGGAATCAGAGTGACAGGTCGGTGATGACCGGGTTGTGGTCCGATGAGCGCCAGGGCTGGCCGGTGGGTACGGTAACCGGCCCCTTGTAGCCCAGCGCCCGGGGTTCATCGGAATTTATCGACCAGGTGCGGGCATCGACGATCCGTGGGAGCAGCCTTTTCGAGACCAGGCTGTAGTCCAGGGTTCCGCTACGGCCGTGATAGCTATAGCTGGTGTGCTTACAGGTGGTGTCGGTGCAGCCGTGGATGTGACGAACGGCGTTGATAAAGCCTGCCGCTTCCAGCAGTTGCAGCGGCGTCTCCCGGGCGTAGGCGTTCATATCCCCGGTGATCAGGGTGCCGGACAGGCCATCCGGGTGCGGCAGGGCATTGGTCCAGCGGATAATGGCCCGGGTCGCTTGTTCGCGGCTGTGATTGTAGCAGCCCTGGCCGTCGTCCTGATCCCGGTTCTGACCACTGGCGTCACGGCAGGCCTTTGATTTCAAGTGAGGAACGACAACCCTCAGGGCTCGATCACTGTGAATGAGGCGGAATACCTGAGTAACTGGTGGCCGGCCACGACGATCAAATGGTGTTGTTGTCAGGCGGCTGGGAGAGCCTTCCGCGACCACACGGTCGCTGCGGTACAGCAGATCGGTGCGTATGGCATCACTGCCAGTGTTGTCGCTTGTTTCCACGTAGCGCCAGTGTGAACCCAAGGCGCCGGCCAATTCGGCAATGGCGCTGTCGCCGTCATAGCCGTCGTTTTCCATTTCTGTGACAGCGATGATGTCCGGGTTCGGCGCCGTCAGCGCGGCAACCAGCCGTGCTTTCTGTTGCTCAAACTGAGTGGCGGATCGGGCCCCCCGAGCTGCCGGAAAACCGCCGCCACGGCCATCGCCATTGAAGAAATTGCCAAGATTGAGTGTGACCACCCTGAGCGTGGCCGACTCCGGTCGCTTGGGTGCTGGTGCGCGTGGATTGGCGGGGCTGAACGCCGGCGTTGATTGCGGCTGCAGTCGCCAGGCGCCGAACCGAAAATCCAGTATGCCTGTTAACCCGCTGACCTTGTCGCCGGTGCGAACCGTGTTGTTTGCGGACAGTTGTGGCCCAGGCCAGGGAATCGGGCGCGGGTTGCGCGCCCCCAGGCCGTCATCCAGCAACAGTCGGTTGATCGCCTGCCACCTGTGGCGCGATTGAGCGCCCGGCCCTGGTTCCCGGATTTCCGCGGCCATCGTCTGAAGCTCTGCCGCGAGGGTGAGTTCACCGTAACGGGCCAGGTTATAGTGATTGATCACCGTTAGCTCGCCGGCGACGTTGATCCGCATGTTTTCCAGGTGTTCCGGAGGTTGGCCATCCTGCCACGGCAGTGTGACGGAGACAGGCTCAGGCAGACGGCCATTCCCGCAACGGGTGATGGAGGTAATATCGGTGAGCTCGGTCAGGCCATGGAACTCTTTCACCCGCCCTGAGACATGCACCCTATCCCCGTGCTGTCCGTCGGTGCGATGGGTGTAAACAAACAGGGCCTCGGAGGTTTGCGGATCGTTGTCCGTTTCGCCATCGGCTTGTTGCAGATAAAAACCGCGGAAGCCGCCTCGTTGGCGAGCATCCATGGTTATGATGCCTTCAACGGAAACGGTCTGGCCGGCGAAAGAGGAATGATCGCCCGTGCCCTGAATGCGGGAAACCGGGATAACCCCGGTACCACAATCCCCCGCCGCGACAGCGGGCAGGGCTATGAGCAGGGTGAGGGCAAGGCGCCAGAACAGGAAAGGGTTGGTTGTGATCACCCGCTCAGTCTAGCAGAGCCCCGCTACTGCTTTAATAGCCCGTTCGCGAGCCGACTCGGCAATGCCCAGCTGCTCTTCGTTGGCCAGTTCCAGCTGCTGGACCATTGGGTCCGGGTGCTGGCTGTCTGAACCCAGGCCGAGCCGGGACAGTACGTAGGGTGCAAGGGCCGCGCGAATGGTGAGTTCGAGCCGGTTGCTGACCATGCCGTAATCGGTGGCAACAATATCCTGCTGTGCCTTGTTCAAACGGCTATCAGGCATCATCACCAGTGAGACTTGACGGTTCCAGTCATCATCATGCTGGATGGTGTGACGGCTGCGTTGCCGGGTGGTTTCCGGCTTGCCGCGGAAACGGCTGAGGGCGAAGTCCCGAAATTCCCGGTTGGCGTCGCACCAGGCACGGAGGTGCCAGTTCTGGCCGACACACACCAGAGTGTGGGGTTCCAGAGTGCGCTGGGAAACGCCAGCAGGGCTTAGGGAGGCATACTCTGCCTTCATCACCCGGCCGTGGCGAGCTGCTGCAACTGCGGCACGCATGACTTCCGGCTTAACAACCCGTTCCGGGCCACGGACGATGGTGCTGTCAGGCAGGCTGATATTAAGCGATTCAAAGGTGTCACTGAGGGCGTCCTGGCGAGCCAGCAGATCCTGGTATTCACTGGCGTTGCCAGCGGTGACCACCGGCCGGAAACTGGACGATGGCACATAGCCTTTAAGGTGGCGATCGTAAACCAGATTGTCCGGTGCCAGTTCCCGCAGGTAGGTGTTGATATCCTTGGAAGCCTGCTGTCGCCCAATGCCGAAACTGTGGCAGATATGATTGGTGGTGAGCCGTCCTTCCCATAGGGCGATGATTTCAATCAGCCGGTAGCGAAGCAACAGATCCCATCGAATGGGCCAGTCCGTCTTTTTCATAACCAGGCGCTCATGGTTAGCGTGGATTGCATGAGATGAGAGACTCTCGTGGGTTCAAATAGGCAGCGATCAAACTACCCACATGTTAACCCTTCAGGCCGCCAGCGTGTGTTACGTCACCTTAATGTAAAATGATGTTAAATCCAGTCATCACGGCGCTGCAAGCGGTATTGGGGATTTCGGGAACTGCGTAGTGGTTTTGTGAATTACGCCCTGTTCTAATTCGTGCTCTGCAATGTTCCGGCGTTGCTGCTAGTTTCATTACATTCCTGTATCAACCTGTTTAAAGTACGCCGGAGCCAGACCGATGACCCGAATGGTCACCTCGCTTTCAGCCCTGATCCTCAGTATTGTCCTGCTGGTCAGTGGCAACGCCTTTCTGATGACTCTGTTGGGTGTGCGACTGAGTATTGAAGCGGTCTCGCCGAACATTATCGGCTGGATCCTGGTGTGTTACTCCATTGGCTTCGTGTTGGGTACGCTCTACGTCCATCTCATCATCGGTCGTGTCGGGCATATCCGGGCTTTCGCGGTCTTTGCCGCCATGGCGGCGGTGTGCGCCCTGCTGTATCCCATGGCGGTGTCCGAGGTGTTCTGGGCCATTTTGCGTGCCTTGTCGGGCTTCAGTGTGGCCGGCGTTCTGGTGGTGATTGAGAGCTGGTTCAGCAGTCGCGCCACCAACGCCAACCGGGGCGCCCTTTTTGCGGTTTACCAGATTGTGTTCTACCTGTCCGCCGCCGGTGGCCAGTTGCTGATCAACGTCGGTGAGCCGTCTTCGTTCATACCGTTTTCGCTCGCCGCTGTCCTGTTGACGCTGGCGCTGATTCCATTGTCGTTGACACGTATGGATGCCCCGGTGATCGAGCAGTCCGAGCGACTGTCATTCTTCACCCTGGCCCGTGAGTCGTTCACCGGGGTTTCCGGTGCGCTGATCTGCGGTGTCATGATCGGTTCTTTTTATGCGCTCGGCCCGGTATACGCCACCCTGGTGGGTCTGGAGGTCAGCCGGGTGTCCACCTTCATGGCCAGTGCCATTGTGGCGGCCATGCTCCTGGCCTGGCCGCTGGGGCTGGTGTGTGACCGGTTTGATCGTCGCCGCGTCATGTTCTGGGTGGCGGTGGCAGCGGGCACCGCGGCGGTGTCGGTTGGCATCCTCGGGGCTGAACGGATGTGGCTACTGACCCTGCTGGTTGGCCTGTTTACGGGCCTCTCGGCCACGCTGTATCCGATCGCGGTTGCAATCACCAACGACCGGATGGAAAGTAATCGTATTGTGGCCGCCAGCGCAACACTGCTGCTGAGTTACGGCGTGGGCAGTGTCATTGGCCCCATCGTGATGGCCGAGTTGGTGGGCATATTGGGCCCCAGGGGGCTGTTCTTCGGCAACGCCGGTTTCCTGGTGGTGTTGGCGATTATCACCAGTTATCGCATCAGCCACACGGAAGACGTGCCGGTGGCGGAGCAGGAACACTTCATACCTGCCATGCCTGAGACCTCGCCGGTGCTGACGGAAATGGACCCCCGTAACGAGGAATTTCACGAGTCACCAGCGGCTCAGGAGCGTCACGAAGACCTACACAGGACCGGCTGATAGGCCGGTCTTTCTCGCCTATCGGGCCGCGTCTCTCGGTTTTCCCCAATTTTGTTTCACCTTGCATATCTGTTTTTATCGTAATGGTTAGCTTACTATTGGTAACGTTGTCCGTCACTGCACCGTTTCGGCAGTGGTATTCGTTACAGGTAGTACAGCAGTCGATACCCCATTACCGGAGTCCCAGATCATGAGAGATCAGTTTCCCTTTGCCGTAGCCCGGGTCACCCGTCGCTGGCGCAAATTGCTGGATGAACGCCTTAAGGATCTGGGTGTCACCCAGGCTCGTTGGACCACCATGGTCTATCTGCAACAAGGGGGCGAAGGGCTGACCCAGCGTGAGCTCGCCCGCCTGATGGCCATTGAGAATCCGACGCTGGTGCGATTGCTGGACAGCCTGGAACAGCAGGGCCTGATTGAGCGCCGTCCCTGTCCCAATGATCGTCGTGCCCGCCGTCTTCACCTTACCAAGGACGGGACCGAATTCATGAACGTCCTGACCGAGCGTGCGGCCCGCCTGCGTGAAGAGATGCTGGAGGGTATTAGCGACCGGGACATCGAAGGTGCCGTCAAGGTGTTCCACAGGATCCTGGAGAATGCGGAGCGGCAACGGTAATGGTGTGCGGTCGATATCTCGGCCTGAAGGGGTCTTGGTCTGAGTGATAACACGGTTGAGGGGTTAAGGGCCCGTTACGGCGAACGCTGGCGTTGGCTGGCGGTTGCCACGGTCATGCTGGGCACCATGGCAACGGTGCTCAGCGCAACCGTGGTCAATGTTGCCCTGCACGACATCATGCTGGAATTCGGTATTCGGCAGGGCCAGGTGCACTGGCTGGCCACCGGGTTCATCGCGGCCATGACCACCACCATGCTGGCCTCGTCGTGGCTTCTGGATCACTTTGGCGTGCGCAAGACCCTGGCGACGGCCATGTTCCTGTTCACGGTGATCTCCCTCCTTGGTGGTTTTGCCACCTCCCCGGAACAGTTGATTGCCGCCCGCATTGGCCAGGGTGCCATGGCGGGGCTCATGCAGCCCATGGGTATGTATCTGGTGTTCCGGATTTTCCCCCGCAACCGTCGTGGGCAGGCCATGGGTATCTACGGCATGGGTGTGATTCTCGCTCCAGCCCTGGGCCCGGTTCTCGGGGGCTTCCTGGTGGATCAGTTGGACTGGCGCTATGTGATGTTCGCCCCCGTGCCCGTCACCCTGACCGGGGTGTTTATGGCATGGCGCTTTCTGCCGCTGCCGGTCTCCCGCCCGGCTCCCTACCGTTTTGACTTTCCTGGCTTGGTGCTCCTGGGCGCTGCCATCGGTCTGTCGCTGGACACCCTCAACCGGCTTCAGGAACTGGCGGGACAGGAAGCACGAATTGCCATCGAGGGCGCTGTTGCGGTCATCGCCCTGGTGCTGTTTGTGATTCGTGAGCGACGCGCCCGACACCCATTGGTGAACATAGAGCTTCTACGCAATCCGGCCTTCGTTTACGCCAACGTGGGCGCCATGGCGTTGGGGCTCGCCTTGTTTGGCTCCACCTACCTGGTACCCCTGTTTGTGCAGACGGCCCTGGAATTCACCGCCACCGAAGCCGGTTTGCTGATGTTGCCAGCAGGCATTGTGCTGGGCATGACCTTTCCATTGGCCGGGAGACTGGCGGACCGCCTGAGTGCCCGTAAGCTGGTGATATTCGGCATTGTCCTGTTCGCCATGTCGGCCATGTTGTTTGCGGTATCGGACATTGAGCTCGCCTTCGGCTGGCTGGCGCTATGGACCGTGTTGGGGCGAATCGGTATCGGCTTCATGCTGCCAGCCCTCTCAACGGGTGCCCTGAATCCACTGGCGCCGGAGCAACTCGGTGCCGGTTCGAGCACCATTAACTTTACCCGCCAGCTGGGTGGGGCCTTTGGCGTCAATATCGTGGCCCTGACCATTGAATTTGGTGACCACAGTGGCGGCATCCCCACTATTGGGGCGTTTCATTCAGCCTGGTGGCTGGTGGCTGTATTCGTGGCGATGGCGGCCATTCCAGTGTGGAAAATGCGCGTATAGTTGCCATCCGCCCAGGTATTGATTAACATTTCGGCACTCTTCAGGGGAGTAGCCTCCGCAACGGAACCCGTTTCCAGGGGCGGATGGTAGTCAACATACTTGGGGCTCAATCTCCGTGGCTATCATGTTTCACCGGTACATTGGTGAAATTGGCAAGACCTGAGGCAGTTTCACCTCCCAGGGCGGAAGGTGGGCTGTCTCATGTCTGAATGTCCGCCCCGGAGTTTTTCATGGACGCTTTTCTCGCTTCAACGTTTGCGGTCGCCATTGCGGAGATCGGCGACAAGACCCAACTACTCTCTCTCTTCCTGGTTGCCCGTTACGCCAAGCGTGCGCCCATCATTCTTGGCATACTTGTCGCCACCCTGCTGAACCATGCCTTGTCAGCGCTGTTGGGTGCCTGGATCGCAGAGTGGATTCCGCAAGCCTGGTTGCCCTGGATCCTGGCTACCAGCTTCGTGGCCATTGCACTCTGGTTGTTGATTCCGGACAAGGATGACAATGGTGATTCGGCGTTCCTGGGCATGGGCGCCTTCATGGCCACGACGGTGATGTTCTTCCTGGCGGAGATCGGCGACAAGACCCAGATCGCGACCGTGGTGCTGGCCGCGCGATATACGGACACCTTCTGGGTGATTATGGGCACCACCGTTGGTATGCTGCTAGCTAATATACCGGTTATCATGGCTGGTAAATGGTTGATGGAGCGGTTACCACTGGCGACGGCCAGAGTTGGAGCCAGTCTTCTATTTGTGATTCTGGCTGTTGCCACCGTTTGGACAGCCCTGACGTCGGTTTGAAGCGCGTTGTTGTCGCCGCAGACCGGATATCGGATTGAGACGCTATGTATCGAACGCAGTTGACAGGTTTTCTGCTGGTTTTGCTGGCCCTGGTGTCGGCCAACGTGGTTGGTGCCGAAACGGAAGCGCAGGCCGGGGGTCAGGAACTGACTACAGCCGAAGGAAAAAGCGACACCCCCGAGAAGCCCCGTGTTCCCCGGTTTTCCATTGACGGGGATCTGGCCGGGGAGCTGTCGGTGATGACCACCCGCTATGAAGACACCTTTGCGGCCATTGGCAATCAGAACAGTCTTGGTTATCTGGAACTCGTTAAGGCCAACCCCGGTGTTGATCCCTGGCTGCCCGGTGATGGCACCCGGATAACTGTGCCCCGGCACTACGTGCTTCCGGATGTAAAGCGCGAGGGCATAATCATCAATCTGGCGGAATACCGTTTGTACTACTTTACTGAGGGGAAGGTACAGGTCTATCCGGTGGGGGTAGGCACCGATGACAACCCATCGCCACTGACCAACGCTGAAGTGACCATGCCACTGGAGTCGCCGGCCTGGTATCCGCCTGCAAGCATCCGTGCCGAATACGAAGCTGCGGGAGAGTACCTGCCCAGGATGATTCCACCGGGGCCGGGTAATCCTCTGGGGTCCCACGCACTGATGCTCAGTGAGAAAGGGTACCTGATTCACGGTACCAACAAGTTGTTCGGAGTGGGCATGCAGGTCAGTCACGGTTGTTTCCGCATGTACAACGAGGATATATCGCGGTTTGTCTACGAAGTCAGTAAGGGCACGCCGGTGCAGGTTATCCATGAGCCCGTGAAGATCGGCCTGAAAGGTAATGAGGTCTGGCTGGAGGTACACCGCCCTGAAGAAGACTACAGTCAGCAGGACCGTGAACAATTGTGGAAGCAAGTGCAGAAAAAGGTGGAAGACTTCCGCCAGAAAATGCCCGGTGTGGAAGTGAAGCGCATGGCCATTGAACTGGCTGTGGACCAGGCGGACGGCCTGCCGCGGATGGTGGGTGAACGTCTGACCCGCGTCGCGGATGAGTCTGCCGGGCCGATGCGAAGTACCCCAGATGGCAATAAAGGTGAGAAGCAACGCCTCTGGTTCTGATACCGAAGGCTCTGATCCGCTGAACGGATCCGGGGAGGAGTGATGATCGCTAACCGACCCAACCAATCCAATCCCTCCGGCCGCCTGCACTGGTGGCTGGCCGTGTTCCTGCTGGGCCTGGTGCTGGCATTGGCCTCTCTGTCTCATACGGTTATCGCCCAGCAGGACGAGTCACCCACAGGTCTTGTGTTGACCGTCGACGGGGCTATCGGCCCTGCCACCATGGACTACCTGGTGCGTGGCATTCGCCGCGCCGAGTCCGAAGGTGCCGAGTTGCTTGTTATCCGGATGGATACCCCTGGCGGTCTGATGGAATCCATGCGCGGTATCATCAAGGAAATCCTTTCTTCAGAGGTACCCGTGGTGACCTGGGTGTCGCCGGCAGGGGCGCGTGCCGCCAGCGCCGGCACCTACATTCTCTATGGCAGTCACGTGGCGGCCATGGCAGGGGCCACCCACCTGGGTTCGGCCACGCCGGTCCAGATGGGCGGGCTGCCCGGTTCCGAGGAACAGAAGCCTGCCGAAGACGCCGGGGATGCCAATCCCGATGACAAGGAAAGCGCCGGAAACGAGGAATCGGCGCAGGATGACGCCTCCGATAAACGCCGAGGCGGCACGGCCATGGAGCGTAAGGTTCTGGAAGATGCCGTCAGCTACATCCGTGGCCTGGCGGAGCGACATGGCCGCAACGCCGACTGGGCGGAGCAGGCAGTGCGCGAAGCCGTCAACCTGGGCGCCAAAGAAGCGCTGGCGCAGAACGTGGTCGATGTGGTGGCTGACAACATGGACAGCCTGATGCAGCAGATCGACGGGCGCACCGTGAAAATGGCCAATGGCGAGAAAACGCTGGCCACCGCGAACATTGAATTGACGCGAGCAGACCCGGACTGGCGCACGCGACTGCTATCGGTGATCACCAATCCGAATGTCGCTTACTTCCTGATGATCATCGGCTTCTACGGCATTATCTTCGAATTATCCAACCCCGGGGCGATATTCCCGGGTGTGATTGGCGCTATCTGCCTGATCCTCGCACTGTTTGCCTTCCAGGTGCTGTCCGTCAATTACGCGGGCCTGGCGCTGATTCTGTTGGGGCTTGCCTTCATTGTCGGCGAGGCCTTTATGCCCAGCTTCGGCATACTGGGCATAGGGGGGATTGTCGCGTTTGTAGCCGGTTCCATCATACTGATGGACGGCAGCCATCAGGAGATTTCACTGCCCACTATCGGTGGCACGGCACTGGTCGCGGCCGGCTTTATCCTCTGGACCGTCATCAAGTTCATCGGCTTGCGCCGGAAGCACCCGGTCAGCGGAAGCGAACAGATTGTCCACGAGAGAGTGACCGCACTTGATGACTTTCAGGAAGACGACGGGTATTTCAGGGGGCACGTGCGCATGAGCGGTGAACGCTGGAATGCCGCCTGCAAATCCCCAGTAGGCAACGGTGACAAGCTGAGGGTGACTGCATTGGAAGGTTTGACGGTGTACGTCGAAGCCGACAAAGCGGAACCCTGACGCCGGCCTGGAGAATGTTGACAGGTTACCCGGCGATCAAGCCAACGAAGGAGGCCTTATGAACATCACAGACCTGATTCCCTATATCGCACCCACGGTGGTGCTCCTGCTGATTCTTGGGTCGGCGATCAAGATTCTGCCGGAATACGAGCGTGGCGTGGTTTTCTTCCTGGGGCGCTTTCAGGGTGTCAAAGGGCCTGGCCTGATCATCGTAATCCCAGGTATCCAACAGATAACCCGCGTGGATTTGCGTGTTATTGCGTTGGACGTGCCAAGCCAGGACGTTATCTCGAAAGACAACGTGACCGTGCGGGTCAATGCCGTGCTGTATTTCCGGGTGGTCGACCCTGAGCGTGCGATTATACGGGTCGAGGATTTCGGCTCTGCTACCAGTCAACTGGCCCAGACGACGTTGCGTTCGGTACTGGGTAAGCATGATCTCGATGAAATGCTCTCAGAGCGTGACAAGCTGAATTCGGATATCCAGAGTATTATCGACGCCCAGACCGAGGAATGGGGCATCAAGGTCGCCAACGTTGAAATCAAGCACGTGGACCTGAATGAGTCGATGATTCGTGCCATTGCCCGTCAGGCGGAGGCAGAGCGGGAGCGTCGTGCCAAGGTGATTCACGCGGAGGGTGAATTGCAGGCATCGAAAAAGCTGGTTGAAGCGGCCGAAGTTATGTCCGCCAACTCTGGAGCAATGCAGCTGCGCTACATGCAAACCCTGGCGGATATGAGCACCAACAACAGTTCCACGATTGTGTTCCCGCTGCCGATGGAAATGATGTCTGCCTTTATGAGCAAAACGCCCTCACCACAGAAGCCGAAGAGCGATAACGACGAATCCTGATGAGTGCTACCAGGCGCCCACAAAAAAGGCCGGGACGAATCCCGGCCTTTTTTTACGTAACAGCCTTACTTCTGGCTGGCACGCTCGAGCATACGCTTGGCGCGCTCGTTGGCTTCGTTAGCAGCCTTCTGGGCAGCCTTGGCGGCAGCCAGTGCTTCGTCAGCAGTGCGCTGAGCGGAGCGTGCAGCGCTGGAAGCGCTGTTAGCGGTGTTCAGTGCATTTTCAGCGGTTTGCTCGGCGGAAGAAGCGGTTGCATTTGCTTCGTCGAGAGCGCCCTGGTCGGTTGTCGCACAACCTGCGGTCAGTGCGGTGGCCAGTGCAAACCCTGCGATCGTCAGTTTACGCATTGTATATCCCCTTATTGGTCGTTTTATTTCCTGCGTTCCAGAAGTCGTTGGTGCAGACATTCTGTCAAAACGGGGTCGTTAGCGTTTGGCCAACGACATCGTCAAACAGTGTAAATCAGTCTAGACAGAAATGTTAACTAAGGATACGTAAAAGTTCCTAGGTTATGACAACAACTTAATATTGCAGCAAGAATCTACGCATGAAGCGGGGATTGGATCAGTGTCAGGGGACAATCCGTATTGGCGTACCATCAGCCACCAATTGCCAGATTTCGTCCATTTCCTCGTTACTGACGGCGATGCAACCATCGGTCCAGTCCAATCCGAGGAAAGCGAATGCCATATCACCGGCTTCGTTTGGCAAACCATGAATCATGATGCTACCGCCGGGATCGAGCCCCCAGGCAGAAGCCTGCTCGCGGTCTTCAGCATTGGGATAGGAAATGTGGATGGATTTGTAGAAATCGCTGTTGGAGTTACGCCAATCCAGCACATATTTACCTTCGGGGGTGCGCTTATCCCCTTCGTAGAGCTTGTGCCCCGAGGGGTTGTCGCCCAGCCCGATACGGTAGCTGCGCACCACCTGGTCACCGGACAGCAGGTAAAGCCTGCGCTCTTCCTTGCGAACCAGAACCTCGCTGACTTCCGGCGTTTCATCCATGGCACCCATCGGCAGCTCCGATGCCGATAGCGGGGATAGGGGCGCCAGCAACAACGAGAAAGCAAAGGCCAGAAAGCTGGCAATGGCAACTGAGGACCGGCCGGTGCCGGAGAGTGAAATCGACATTTTCAGTAGCATAAGGAGTCAATGATTAATCTTTGTACACTTTATAGCACAGGACTTTTGTTAATCGAACCAGGGTTTTGAGTGTTTTTGTTAAAGATTTTTATTGGTTGTCCATTTTCAGGCCTACCTTCGTCACCCGGTCGGCCTCGGTTGCCCTTGCGACCAGGGTAACGGGGCCCAGTACCACCTTGTCGCCCACCACCGGATGCCCTTTGGTGCGCCGCGCAAAGCACTCCGCCAGGGACAATTCTGGGGGCAGCTGGTCAAACTCGATGCCGTAGACCTGCTCCACATCCCCCAGCAGAGCATCACCATTGAGCACGAAGTCGCCAAAGAAGGCGCGCTCGGCGAGGTATTTGGGTGCATGGCGACCGCTGAGGGCTTTGCCCAGCTCGGACAGCATCGCTGGCGTTGCAAACATTGCCAGTACATCGCCGCTGGCGACTTCCATATCCGGGCTGGGCTGATAACACGTCCGTTTGCGGAAAACGCCAGCGATGGCCGTGTTGTCCGGTAAACGGAGCTGGCCCAGGGGCCTGGGTGACTCCCAGGCACCGCCCCGGAGCGGGAACAGCATCAGTTCGTGGTCCCCGGCGGCCGGGACATCGAGGGGCAGGCGGCGGTAGGGATCTTCACCTGCGGGGACTTCCAGTCGCAGCTTCCTGGCCAGTGGCGCCATGGTGGTCCCCTGGACCACCAGCGACACCAGTACGATGAAGAAGGCAACATGGAAGATGAGCTGCGCCTCCGGCAGCCCGGCGATGATCGGGAATAACGCCAGCACAATGGGCACGGCGCCTCGCAAACCAACCCAGCTGATAAAGCCCAGCTCGCGTCGATTAAAACCGAAAGGCCAGAGTGTCGCCATCACCGTCAGCGGCCGGATCAGGAAAATCAGCGCCAGCGCCAGGATCAGACCGCCCCCGGCGAGAGGCAACAGTTCCGAGGGCGTGACCAACAACCCCAGCATCAGGAACAGGCATAGCTGGGCCAGCCAGGCCAGGCCATCGTGAACCTGGAGAATCATCGGCATCATTCGAACCGGGCGGTTGCCAACCACCACACCGGCCAGATAGATCGCCAGGAAACCGCTACCTCCGAGCGCGTTGGTGCCGGAGAACACCATGATGCCGGCGGCCACCACCAGCAAAGGGTATAGCGACGGGGTCAGCCGAACCCGGTTGGCCAGTTCCACTACGATAAAACCGCCGGCGACGCCTACCGCACCGCCAATGCCGAATTGCTTCACCAGCATCATCATCGCCATCCAGCCTTCGGATGTTCCGCCTGCCTCAATCATGGTGACCAGCATCAGGGTCAGGAAAATCGCCATCGGGTCGTTGCTGCCGGACTCGATTTCCAGGGTTGCACTGACCCGTTCGTTCAAATGAAGGCCGCGCCCCTGAAGCAGTGAAAACACTGCCGCTGCATCGGTGGAGGAGATAATGGCGCCAATCAGCAGTGCTGTCAGCCAGTGCATGTCAAACACCCACCAGGCCACCAGGCCGGCCCCGGAGGCGGTCAGGAATACGCCAACGGAAGCGAGTACCAATGCCGGGCGGAGACCGACACGAAAGGTTTCTGCCCGGGTGCGCATGCCGCCATCCAGCAGGATCACGCCGAGCGCCAGGTTGGCAATCAGGAACGCCAGCTCGAAGTCGTCGAAGAGGATGCCACCGGGACCGTCTTCCCCCATGATCATGCCGACCACGAGAAAAATCAGCAGTACCGGCATGCCCAGCCTGCTGGACAGCGGGCTGAGCATGATGCTGATGACCAGCATCAGAGCGCCGATCAGAGTAACTAGCGGATCCATTCCTGCTCCGGCCTGGGAATATGTCTCGATGATAGCAGGGTCACGAGCGGATCAGTGCAGTTTCAGGCGCGGGTGCATGGCCCGGCTTATCCGGTCCATCAACCAGATGATTCCGGTTCGAACGACGCCGTGCAGCGCGACCTGGTGCATGCGGTAGAGCGACAGGTAAAACAGGCGCGCGACTTTGCCCTCGATGTACATACTGCGACCGGAGAGATTCCCCATCAGGTTCCCCACGGTGGTGTAGCGGCTGAAATTGATCAGCGAACCATGGTCGTTGTAGACAAACGGAACCGCCTCACGGCCTTCCAGTCGATGACACAGGGTCTTGAAAAGAGTGTCCGCCTGCTGGTGCGCGGATTGAGCACGCGGTGGTACGGGCCGTTCTGACTGGGGCTGGGGGCACTCGGCGCAATCGCCAAAGGCAAAGATGTCCGGAGCCGTGGTGGCCTCCAGGGTTTGCTTCACCTTGATCTGGTTGCCACGGTTCGTTTCCAGGCCGTCCAGTGTTGCCAGGAACGCAGGCGCCTTGATGCCGGCGGCCCAGATGGTCATCTCCGAGGCGATTTCAGTGCCGTCTTTGAGCACCACCACGCCATCGCGGACTTCGCTGACGGGTTCGCCAGTCATCACCCTGACATTCTGGTGATCCAGTTCGCGGGTTGCAGCCTCGGAGAGCCGGGCCGGCAGCGCCGGCAGAATGCGGTCAGCGGCTTCGACAACGGTAATGGATACATCCTCCGGCCGCAGGTGATTCATACCGTATATGGGCAGTTCCCTGGAAGCCAGTCGCAGTTCCGCTGCCAGTTCAACGCCGGTTGCGCCGGCGCCAATGATGGTGATGGGCAGTTCATGGCCATTGCCGGATTGGGCATCGTGGTTCTTACGCAAAAATGCGTTAAGCATCAGGTTGTGGAAACGCCGGGCCTGGTTGAGGCTGTCCAGGAACAGGCAATGATCCTGGGCGCCGGGCGTTCCGAAGTCGTTCGCTGTACTGCCCACGGCAATCACCAGGGTGTCATAACCGATGCGACGTTCCGGCACGACTTCGCCGCCGTCCTCATCGTGGAATGGCGCGATGATCACTTCCCTGGCGTTGTGATCCAGGCCGTTCATGCGCCCGAGCTGGAATTCATAGTGATGCTTGCGTGCGTGGGCCCGGTAGTTGATTTCGTTGGCGTTGGCATCAAGCGAGCCGGAGGCCACTTCGTGAAGCAGGGGTTTCCAGACGTGGGTCAGGCCGGCGTCGACCAGGGTGATACGGGCTTTGCGTTTCTTTCCGAGTTTGTTACCGAGGCGGGTGGCCAGCTCAAGACCGCCCGCGCCGCCGCCTACGACGACGATGTGATGTAGATTATCCATGACAAGGGTTCCTGAAGTGAAGATAGCCAAGAACTCTCGTCAAAAACCCTTGGCTGTCCTCACTGGGGAAGGCAACGACACAGAGCGGTAATGCTAACGCACTGTTGTGACAGGGACAATTCGCCGTTAGTACCTATATCCGGGGCAGGCCCTGAGCGGGCGGGGTCTAGTGGCGGGCACGATAGTGATCGAGCATGGCTGCCATGTCTTCGGCAAGCTCAGCGACCTGTTCAGAGCTGATCTCCCGCTGGGCAAAAGACCGGAGGCCAATGATCTGTGCCTGAAGCAGTCTTGCCAGCCGGGCACAATGGGTTCCTGGTGCCAGCTCGCCCTGGCGTTTCGCCTGCTCCAGAAGTTCAGTCAGGGCCTGCTCAATAGCGCTCAGGATCGAGTTCGCCTGGTTTGCAATGGCCGTATTGGTGTTACTGGCTTCGAGCAGGGTTTTAACGACCATGCAGGCGCGGGATGGCGACTCGCCGCCGGGGCTGGCCTGTCGTGCGATGCAACGAAGGTGCTCTTGCAGCCCGTCCATCACCGACGGACTTCCAGCCAAGTGCTCGCGCAGTTCCAGCCCGCTTCTCTGTGCATAGGCAGCCAGCGCTTCGCTGAACAGTCCATCCTTGCTGCCAAAGGTTGCATAAATGCTGCCAGGGCGCATGTCCAGAGCCTGCTCAATCTGCTTCATGGAAGCGCCGGCATAGCCCCGCTCCCAAAACAGGTTCATTGCTTTGTCTAGCGCGATTTGTCGATCGTAACGAGCGTTTCTGGCCATGGGTACCTGCCAACGACGGGTGATTTAATTCCTCGTAATGATAACTTGAGTGATCGCTCAAAAACAGTTACCGTGGACCTGTAATTGAACGAACGCTCAATATTAACCGAAAGGAGAGTGTTATGACGGATTTCACCATTCACGATGTCGAATCGGCGCCTGAAAAATCAAAACCGCTTCTGGAAAATTCAGTCAAGGGCTTTGGCATGATTCCCAGTTTGCACGGGATCATGGCAGAAGCACCAGGAACTCTTGAGGGTTATCAGGCCTTGCACCGGTTGGTGCTGGAAAGCAGTTTTGACAATGATGAGAAAACCGTTGTCTGGCAGACCATCAACGTAGAGAACGCCTGCCATTACTGCGTACCGGCGCACACAGGAATCGCCAAGATGATGGAAGTGTCGGACGACATCATCAACGCGCTGCGCGACGAGACGCCACTGCCCAGTGACAAGCTTGAAGCCCTGAGGACGTTCACGCTGGCTGTCATGCACAAGAAAGGCAATGTCGGTAAGGAAGACCTGGATGCGTTCTATGGTGCTGGCTACAAGCATCGTCAGGTACTGGAAGTGATCCTGGTGCTGTCCCAGAAAGTCATGAGCAACTACATCAACCACATTGCGGAAACGCCGGTTGACGAGCCATTCCAGAAGTTTGCCTGGGAAAAGAAGAAGTAACGGAGCGATTCCCTGACGCTACGGGTGCGGTTCAGCCCGCATCCGTTGCCAGTATCTGCGCTTGCCGCTGGCGTTTTTTCTCCAGCACCTTGTCCACGCATTGGCTCTGGTCTTTCAGAATCACCACGCACTCCAGGCACTGGATGCATTCGTTGTAGTCAATCCGGCCATCTTTATGGATCGCATTGATTCCGCAACTGTTCTTGCAGTGCTGGCAAGGCTTGCCGCACAGCTCCACCCGGTCGAGCCAACTGAACAGGCGCAGCTTGCCCAGAACCGCCAGGCCGGCCCCGAGCGGGCAAAGGTAGCGGCAGTAGAATTTGTGGATGAACATGCCCACCACCAGCAGGCCAACGGCATAGGCGACGAACGGCCAATAACGCACGAAGATGAGCGTGATGCCGGTTTTGAACGGTTCCACTTCCACCAGCTTCTCCGCCAGTTCCAGTGAATAGAACGCCGTTCCCACCAGCACCAGGAGTATCGGGTACTTCAATAGAATCAGCCGCCGATGCCATTTTTCCGGTACTTTCACCTGGCGGAACTTCAGTTTCTCGCCCAACCAGGCCGCCATCTCCTGCAACGCGCCAAAGGGGCATAGCCAGCCACAGAACAGCCCGCGCCCCCAGACAAACAGGCTGATAAAGGTGTAGGTCCACAGGATAAACAGCACCGGGTCCATCAGGAATACGTTGAGTGAAAAACCGTCCCAGATGGCCAGGAACAGGGTGTAGATATTCACCACCGAAAGCTGACCCTGAGCATAGAAGCCGATAAAGAACAGGGTGAAGAACAGAAAGCCCCAGCGGAACCGATGCACCAGTTTCGGATATTGGCTCAGGGTGCGCTGGCGGGCGAAGAATACCGTCAACAGGGTGAGACTGAGGACCAACAGGGAAATGGTCAACCAGCGTTCCTTCCATAGCCCGATCCACACCGGTTGGCGATTGTCTTCTGGCCGAGGTGTCACCTCGACGGCTTCGAACAGCTCCTGCGCAAAGGCCATCGGGATCTCCAGCTCGGTGCTGTCGGCAACCAGGTGATTCTTCCGCAATGTGACGCCCAGCTTCAGAGTTGCTTCGGCACCGGGATTGAAGCCTGCGTTGCCGCCGACCCGGAACAGGGTTGTCCGGGCGAACTCCGGCATGCCGTCGGCGTTGATCTGTATGTTCTGGTCGAACACGTTGATATCGCGAATGTCCAGCGACAGACTATTTTGCTGCAATCCCAGGCGATCCGGTGAGCTTCCTGGGGTGAAGTCATCCGGTAGGTGTGGGTAAAGTCCGCGGGACATGACGGCCAGTATCTGGGCGTCTGGCCCCGTCTTTTCTTTCAGCCGCTGGAAACCTTCGTCGCCCAACAGATTGCGGCCCACCATTGGTGCGTTGATGTAGCCGAAAAACAGCTCGGCGAAAGGCTCGCCAGGGTCAGGTTGCGACGCCTCGGGATAATCCACCAGGGGCGAGCCCAGTTTCTGTTCGATCGCCGCAGAGCTGATACGCCAGTGGCCGATGTACCCCCGTTCGATCAGTTGCGCCCACGACAGCGGTTGGTAGAGATCGGTTTTCGCCCGGGTAGGCGCTTCCTGAGTAAATCCGGCGAGCTTCTTTCGAGCCACCTTGAGGGCCGAGGACAGAACCGTGTCGTTGATGATCAGCACGGACACCGTGGCCTTACTCACGCCGTCGAAATGCACCACGTTGCCGTCCGGGCTTTTGCCGCTGCGAGAGCCTGACGTGTCAATAACAATCTGTTCGGTGAGGGAGCGGCCCTCGTACTGGTCGATGAACTCGAACAGTGGCTCTTCGCCAAGTCCATGAAGAAACACCGGTTCGTGATGGTTGAGAATGCGAATGCCGGTAAAGCGGCCGCGGCTGTCGAGCCCGATCAACATGCTGACGGGTTTCCCTGCAAAGCCCTGGAGCGGGCTAATATCGCGGGATTCGTAGGCGTAGCCTATCAGCTCCTGAAGCTGATACACCGGGTACACCGGGTAGTCCGGCAACCGGTCACGAATGTCTGTGGCCTTGGGGAATAGTTCCTGGATTAACGCCTGCTTCTCATCGTCCAGGGCGCCATACGTCGCCAGGGGAAAACAGGCTAGGACCAACAGCAGCAATAGCCGCAAGGGCATGGTCTCTCTCCATCGATTTCTTGTTGTTGGTCAGATCCATGCTAGAGATTTGCCATGCGGGCACAATGCGACCTCCGGGCCGGGCAGGTGCTACTTTGTGAGGAGAAATGAAGGCTGAGAAGGAAAGCAGAGGTCGATCAGTTCAGGCGAATCACCCGCCCCATTAAACGTCGCCAGTCGATAGGCAGGCGGTTTTCCAGCGCCACCAGGGTGGGGTCTTTGGTGTGCAGGGCTTCAAAGGGACGCTTGCTGGCGAAGATCACCGTGTTGTTGGTTTTACTCTTGAACAGCAGGAGGACTGCAAACCCCGCGCGAAGCTGGTGGAACAACGGACCATTGATGTCCGGCGTGCGGTGATAATTGATGGCGAGCCAGCCGTCGTCGCCAAGTACCCGGCTGCATTGTCTGATAAACTGCCGCTGGGCCTGGGCCGGGCTCATGCGGTCGGAGTTGTACATGTCGGCCAGGATGAGGTCGCTGCTACCGTCCGGCGCTTTGCCGAGGGCGTCCCTGGCATCGCCGATGGTCATCGTCAGGTTGGCGGAATGCGGCAGGCTGAAGTATTCGCGGGCCACCTCCAGCACCCGGGGCCGCAGTTCCACCGCGTGGACCTGGCACTCCGGCAGCAGGTGCAGCAGCGCACTGGCCATCACGCCGCCGCCGAGGCCAAGAATCGTGGCGTGTGCGGGCTGCGCAAAGGCAACTGGCAACAGCATAGCGCGGCTGTACTCATGAACGGGAAGATGGGGCCTGCGGCGATCTATCTTGCTTTGCTCAAACACCGAATCAAAGGTCATCACCCGATGTTTGCGATAGTCGACCACCAGAATGCCACCGAGTGCGTCCCGGGTGTAATGGATAATCTCGCCCTTCACGGTGGCGTCCCTTGTCTGATCGCTGCGTCGTTATTCTGGGCATTTATCCGCCGCTTCTCAAGCCGCACGTCAGGGCCGGAGGCCGCGAGCCTGTGAGCATGGACACCTTCAGTGCCCTGGCCTGCCCGTTGGACGGTGAGCCCCTGAACCAGTCCGGTACCTGCTGGCGTTGCCCGGCTGGTCACAGTTTTGATGTTGCCCGCCAGGGCTACCTGCACCTGCTGCCGGTCCAGAAGAAGCGCTCGCTGGACCCGGGTGATAGCAAGGACATGGTGGCGGCGCGCCGGCGCTTCCTGAATGCCGGTTTCTATCAGCCCATTGCCGGGGCCGTGAACAAAGCGGTGGCGCCCGGAGCCGACGATGCCAAACCACTGGCCTGCCTGGACGCTGGGTGTGGAGAGGGCTATTACCTCCGGCAACTGGCAGCGGCAAATACGGAGAGGTCTCTTGCGCTGGTGGGGGTGGATATCTCCAAGTGGGCGACCTTGGCCGCCGCGAAGCAGGATAAGCGCCCCCGTTGGCTGGTCGGCAGTAACGCTAACCTGCCGGTGTTGAACGGCAGCGTGGATTGCGTACTCTGCCTGTTTGGCTTTCCCGTCTACAGTGAGTTTGCCCGTGTGCTCAAACCCGGCGGCATCCTGATCCAGGCCGACGCTGGCCCCGATCACCTGCGGGAACTGCGGGAGATTATCTATCCGTCGCTCAAACCCGAAAAGCCGCCAGCTGTTGACGTGCCTGAAGGTTTTTTGAGTCTGGGGACAGAGACGATTCGTTATTCACTGACCCTGGAAAGCCAGGAGGCGATTGCCGACCTGCTGGCGATGACGCCGCATTTTTACCGGGCGCCTGCGGAGGGGCGGGTTCGTGCCGAGACACTCGAAACCCTGGCGGTGACGGTCGAAGTCACGCTGAGGCGTTTTGTTCGTGATTCTGCCGCTACGACGACAACGCCCCGATAGCCTCGTTCGCTTCCATGGTCCGGGCCAGATCCTCTGCCGTTTGCCCATCCTCATCTTTCAACGATTTATCCGCGCCTGCTTCCAGCAAACGCCCAATCATATCCACCCGATTGAACATGGCGGCGACCATCAGCGGTGTTTTGGCGCCTGCCGGGCGATGGTCGACGTCGGCGCCGGAGGTCAGCAGCAGGTCTACAATGTCGGTATTGCCCTGATACACCGCGCTGGCCAGGGGCGTTTGTAGCTGGTCGTTGGCCAGGTTGGGGTCGGCACCCTGTTCCAGCAGCAGGCGCGCGGTGTCTTTGTGGCCGTTGCTGCAGGCGAGCATCAGCAGGCTGTCACCGGTGTTGGTGCGGATGTCCACGGGTACGCCGGCGTTGAGCATCACGCTGAGGGGGCCGGCACCACCATTCCGGGCCAGTTCGAACAACCCCTGGGCGAAAGCAATGGCGTCTTCGTCCTGTTGATTGTCGGGGTTCTGGGGCCTGGTTGGCTTGTCGTGGCTCATGGTTTTCCTCTGGTTTCATAGCGAATCTTGAGCAACCGTAACACGCCTGGAGCCAGCCAAGAATTGGACTTGGGTACGGTATGGATCTGGACAGACCCACAACGCCACTGTTAAAACCGTGCTATCAGGTAAGCAAAACCATCAAGGGTACAGGAGAACAGGACTGTGAAAATCAAGGTTCGAGGTATTGAAGAAGGCCAACCGGTGCCGGAGAAATTCGCGTTTGGTGTCTACAGCGAACAGGACCACATGAGCTTTGGCCCCAACCGCAACCCGGAACTGGTCTGGGAGGACGCGCCGGAGGGCACCAGGAGTTTCGTGGTGATGATGTTTGACCCGGACGTGCCCAGCGTGGCGGACGACGTCAATCAGGAAGGCAAAACCGTGTCGAAGGACATTCCCCGGGTGGATTTTTTCCACTGGCTGCTGGTGGACGTGCCGGCCACCACGTCCCGCATCCCCGAGGGCGAGGACAGCGATGGTGTGATTCCCAAGGGCAAGGAGCCCGGTCCGGGCCCGATCGGTATCCGTGGCGTGAACAACTACACCCAGTTCCTGGCTGGCAATCCCGACATGGCAGGAACCTATGCCGGTTACGACGGTCCCTGTCCGCCCTGGAACGATGAGATCCTCCATCATTACCACTACGAAGTGCACGCGCTGGATGTTGAAACTCTGGGGCTGGATGGTGAGTTCGATGGTGCCGCAGTTCGTGAAGCCATGGCAGGTCACGTTCTGGCCAGCGCCCGGGTGACCGGTACCTACACGCTGAATCCGGATTTACGTAAAGACTGAGCAGCCACAGGCTGGCGCCATCCGCAAGAAAGCCGGAATGTCGGGTGACCGACGTCCGGCTTTTTTATGCAAGACCATTTACGGGGATTTTCGACTCGGTTCAGCCTGTGCCTGCGAGTAACTGTTCGAAGGTAGTGATGGTTCCCGGACTGTCCGGCTCATAGCCGGGAAGGTGTTCGATCCGATCGATAAAGGCCTGCGAGCGCATCAGCTCAATCAGGTGCGACAGGTTGTCCTGCCCCAGCCGCTCTTCATGGCAGAGCAGGAGGTAGTGCTCGCTGGCCATTTCCACGAAATCAAGGTTGAACTGGCTGGCCGCCGCTTCCACGCCGAAGCCTACATCCGCCATTCCCGACGCGACAAAGGCAGCGACGGCTGTGTGTGTGAACTCGTGCTGAGGCGAGCGGTTGATGCTCTTTTCAGTGAGTCCCGCCTGACGTAGCAGAAGGTTGAACAGGATGCGGGTGCCGGAATGGCGGTCACGGCCGATAAATCGGAGCCCGGAAGCGGCCAGCTCCGACAGGTTATGGACCTTCACCGGGGCGTCCTTGCGCATCATCAGGCCTTCGCGCCGGGTGACAAAACGAATCAGCCGGAATCGTTTGCCGGCCAGTTGATGCTGGTAATGGGCCATGATTTCCCGGGCCCGTTCCGGGCAGGTGGGAAAGTGAAAGCTTGCCAGGTCGCATTCGCCGCGATTGAGGGCGGTCAGTGCCTCTTCGGGGTTGCGGTATTGGAGGTTGACTTCAACGCGGTCTGAGAACTCCGGGAGCAGGGCCACGGCATACCCATGACTGGCGTGAAGACGAAGGACCGGGTGCTCACCGGCCAGCAGTTGCTGGATCTGGTCGTTAAATTCGGACGCCATGCTGTCGATCTGAGGCCCGAGCCGGGCTTTGACCCGCTGATCTGCCCACAGCAATTTCTCGCCCAGGGCGGACAGCTCGGTGCCGTGCCCCTTGCGCATGCTCACCAGTGGCATTCCGAAAACATCGGAACTGCGATTGAGCAAGTTCCAGGCGTGGCGGTAAGACACGCCGGCCGCCTCTGCCGCCGCGGTCAGTTTGCTACTGTCGCGGATCGTTTCGAGTAGGCGGAATAATACCGGCTCGAACAGCTCACCGTTATCGGTTCGGAAGACCCAGGCAGGGGAAATAGACAGCCTTTTCTTATGCATTCCTATTCATATTCCGTCGGCGATGATGGAGTGGTAGCGTGTGACTATTACTGTTCAGATACTGTAACAGAACAAGAAATAATAGGAACAAGTATGCATATGTCAGAGGTGAATCAGCAATCACTCGGCGCCATGGCTTACGCCAGCGACTGGACACCTGACATGGTCCGGGCGGAAGTGGACGCCCTGAAACACAAGCCTGGCGCCCTGCTCCCCATCCTGCATGCCGTCCAGAACCGCATCGGTTACATTCCCGAAGGCGCCGTGGCCATCATCGCCGAAGCACTGCGACAGACCCGTGCCGAGGTCCACGGTGTGATCAGCTTCTATCACCATTTTCGCACCCATCCGGTGGGCAGCAAGGTTATCCATGTGTGCCGTGCGGAAGCCTGCCAGTCCATGGGCGGCCGGGCGCTCGAAGCCCACATCAAGGATCGCCTGGGTGTGGACTATCACGGTACCACTGCCGACAACGAATTCACCCTTGAGCCAGTCTACTGCCTGGGCAACTGCGCCTGCGCCCCCTCTATCCGTGTGAACGATGATATCCACGGCCGGGTAACGCCACAGAAGTTTGATCGCCTGGCGGACAAACTCACCACGGCCACGCTGGACATCCGGTAATCACGGGAGCATTGATCATGGCGACAAGAATCTACGTGCCCTGCGATACCACCGCCCTGTCCATGGGCGCGGACGAAGTGGCAAGACTGATTGAGCACCACGCCAGCGTTCAGGGTGTGGACATTGAACTGGTCCGCAACGGCTCCCGGGGCCTGTTCTGGCTGGAGCCACTGGTGGAAATCGAAACGGCCAAAGGCAGAATTGGTTATGGTCCGGTGGAACCGGATGATGTGCCGGGGCTGGTGGACGCCGGCCTGTTCGACGCCAGCTCTGATCATCCGCTGCATCTTGGTTCCGTGACCGATATTCCTTACCTCAAGCGCCAGCAGCGGCTGACCTTCTCCCGAATTGGTGTGACCGACCCGCTGTCGATTGCCGACTACCAGGCCCACGGCGGGTTTGCCGGGCTGGACAAGGCCGTGGGCATGGCGCCCCAGGCCATTGTCGACGAGGTAAAAACCTCCGGCCTGCGGGGCCGTGGCGGTGCCGCCTTCCCCACCGGTATCAAGTGGCAGACGGTGCATGACGAACCCTGGCAGCAGCAGAAGTATATCGTCTGTAATGCCGATGAGGGCGACTCCGGCACCTTTGCCGACCGGCTTGCTATGGAGTGTGACCCCTACATGCTGATTGAAGGCATGACCATTGCCGGACTGGCGGTAGGCGCGACCCGGGGCTTCATTTACCTGCGCTCGGAATACCCTGTGGCGCACCGCATCCTGGACCAGGCCATCCAACATGCTGAAACAGAAGGCTACTTGGGCGACGATGTCCGGGGCAGCGGGCAGGCGTTCCATCTGGAAGTGCGGCTGGCGGCGGGCGCCTACATCTGTGGTGAGGAAACCTCGCTGCTGGAAAGCCTGGAGGGCAAGCGCGGGCTGGTGCGTGCCAAACCGCCCCTGCCCGCGATCAAGGGGCTGTTCGGCCAGCCTACCGTGGTCAATAACGTACTGTCGTTTGCCGCCGTGCCGTTCATTCTGGCTCAGGGTGGCCAGGCCTATGCGGACTACGGCATGGGCAAGTCACGGGGCACCCTGCCAATCCAGTTGGCGGGCAACATCCGCCAGGGTGGCCTGATCGAACTGGCTTTTGGCGTTAGTTTGCGGGAGATCCTCGAAGATTTCGGTGGCGGCACCTTCTCGGGCCGCCCCATGAAAGCGGTCCAGGTGGGCGGCCCGCTGATGGCGTATATGCCGGAAAGTCAGTGGAACACGCCCATGGATTACGAGGCCTTCGGCCAGCTTAGCGCGGGTATCGGCCATGGCGGCGTTGTGGTGTTTGACGACACCGTGGACATGGGAGAGCAGGCCCGGTTCGCCATGGAGTTCTGCACCGTGGAGTCCTGCGGCAAATGCACGCCCTGCCGGATCGGCTCGGTGCGTGGTGTGGAAGTGATTGACCGCATTCGGGCCGGCGAAAACCGGGAGGCCAATCTGGTGCTGCTGGAAGAGCTGTGCGAGACCATGGTTGACGGCTCTCTTTGTGCGATGGGCGGTATGACCCCGTTCCCGGTACAGAGTGTGATGAAACATTTCCCGGACGACCTGACGGCCTGACCGACGCGAGTGGAGGCAATAACGATGTTGCAATATTTTGATCCGGGCACTTTTAACCGAGGTACAGGCGGCCTGAACCCCGATATCGACTATGGTACGCCGCCCAGCACCTCCGAAACCCTGGTTAGCCTGTCCATTGACGGCACCGATATCGCAGTGCCCGAAGGCACTTCGGTGCTGCGGGCAGCCACCCTGGCGGGTATCAACATTCCCAAGCTGTGCGCATCGGACAACCTCGAAGCCTTCGGTTCCTGTCGCCTGTGCGCGGTGGAGATCGAGGGCCGCCGCGGCTATCCGGCCTCCTGTACCACGCCGGTGTCCGAGGGCATGGCCGTCACCACCCAGAACGGCAAGCTGGGCAAGCTCCGGCGCAACATCATGGAGCTGTATATTTCCGATCACCCGCTGGACTGCCTGACCTGCCCGGCCAACGGCGATTGCGAACTGCAGGACGTGGCCGGCGCCGTGGGCCTGCGGGAAGTCCGCTATGGCTTCGAGGGTGAAAATCACCTGAACGCCGAAGTGGATGACTCCAACCCCTATTTCAGCTTTGACCCCAGCAAATGTATCGTCTGCTCCCGTTGCGTGCGTGCCTGCGAGGAAGTGCAGGGCACCTTTGCCCTGACCATTGACGGCCGCGGCTTCGACTCCAAGGTATCTGCGGGCCAGAACGATCCGTTCATGGATTCCGAGTGCGTGTCCTGCGGCGCCTGTGTGCAGGCCTGCCCCACCTCCACATTGATGGAAAAGAGCGTGATCGACGCCGGCCAGCCCGAGCACAGCGTGGTCACCACCTGTGCATACTGCGGCGTGGGCTGCTCGTTCAAGGCGGAGATGAAAGGCGACCAGCTGGTGCGCATGGTTCCCTACAAGGGCGGCGATGCCAACCACGGTCACTCCTGCGTGAAAGGCCGCTTTGCCTTTGGCTATGCCACCCACAAGGACCGCATCAAGGAGCCGATGATCCGGGACTCCATCAACGCCCCCTGGAAAGTGGTGTCCTGGGAGGAGGCCATCGAGTTCTCCGCCAGAAAGTTCAAGGACACCCAGGCCAGATACGGCCGGGAAAGCATCGGTGGTATCACCTCCTCACGCTGTACCAACGAGGAAACCTATCTGGTGCAGAAGCTGATCCGCGCCGCGTTCGGCAACAACAACACCGATACCTGTGCGCGGGTCTGTCATTCACCCACCGGCTTTGGTCTGAAGACCACCATGGGCGAGTCCGCCGGGACCCAGACCTTTGACTCGGTGATGAAGGCTGACACCATGATCGTAATCGGTGCCAACCCCACCGACGCCCACCCGGTGTTCGCCTCCCAGATGCGCAAGCGGCTGCGCCAGGGCGCGAAGCTGATTGTGATTGATCCACGCCGCATCGACCTGCTGAAAACACCCCACGGCACCGAAGGCATTCACCTGCCGCTACGCCCGGGCACCAACGTGGCGATGATCAACGCCCTGGCCCACGTTGTCGTAACGGAAGGCCTGGAAGACAAGGCGTTTATCGAAAGCCGTTGTGACCCGAAACACTACAACCAGTGGCGTGAGTTTATCGCCGAGGAGCGCAACTCTCCGGAAGCCCTGGAAGCGGTCACCGGGGTGTCGGCGGACCTGGTACGCCAGGCCGCACGAGCCTATGGCGAAGCGGGTAATGGCGCCATCTATTACGGCCTCGGGGTCACCGAGCACAGCCAGGGTTCGACCATGGTGATGGGCATAGCCAACCTGGCCATGGCCACCGGCAACATCGGCCGTGAAGGCGTTGGCGTGAATCCGTTACGGGGGCAGAACAACGTTCAGGGTTCCTGCGACATGGGCTCCTTCCCCCACGAACTGCCGGGCTATCAGCATGTGGGCGACCCGGCCGTTCGAGCCAGGTTTCAGGAGGCCTGGAATGTGGCCATTGACGATGAGCCGGGCCTGCGGATTCCCAACATGTTTGATGCCGCCATCGCCGGCAGCTTCAAGGCTATGTATGTGCAGGGCGAGGACATTGCCCAGTCCGATCCCAATACCCAGCATGTGGAAGCCGCGCTCAGTTCGCTGGATTGCCTGATCGTGCAGGACATCTTCCTCAACGAAACCGCCAAGTACGCCCATGTGCTGCTGCCGGGTTCGACGTTCCTGGAAAAGAACGGCACTTTCACCAACGCCGAGCGCCGCATTAACCGGGTGCGTAAAGTGATGGCGCCGGTGGCGGGCATGGAAGACTGGGAAGTCACCATGGCATTGTCGAACGCGCTGGGCTATCCGATGCAGTACCGTCATCCGTCCGATATCATGGATGAGATCGCCCGGCTGACGCCGACGTTTACCGGTGTCAGTTACGACAAGTTGGACGAACTGGGCAGCATCCAGTGGCCCTGTAACGACGAGCATCCCGACGGCACGCCCACCATGCACACCCTCGATTTCCCGATCGGCAAGGGCAAGTTTGCGGTCACCGAGTATGTTGCCAGCGAGGAAAAAACCAATCGCAAGTTCCCGCTGTTGCTGACCACCGGTCGCATCCTGAGCCAGTACAATGTCGGTGCCCAGACCCGACGCACCGAGAACAGCCAGTGGCATCAGGAGGATGTACTGGAAGTTCATCCCAGCGATGCCGAACTCCGGGGCATCCGCGAGGGCGACTGGCTGGGCATCACCAGCCGTGTGGGCCAGACGGTCCTGCGGGCAAGAATCAGTGATCGCATGTTGCCGGGGGTGGTGTACACCACCTTCCACCACCCGGGCAGCGGTGCCAATGTGATTACCACCGACAGTTCTGACTGGGCCACCAACTGCCCGGAATACAAGGTGACTGCGGTGCAGGTGGAGAAGGTCTCGCAGCCGTCGGAATGGCAACGCCACTTCGAGCAGTTTGACCAGCGCCAGCAAGGGTTGTTGGAACCGTCGGCCAGCCATATGGAGCAACCCGATGCCACGGCACTCAAATAACCCGGAGCTGGCAGTCATGCCAGTGATGGGGCCGGACCCTGAGAAGGGTGCGCCAGCGTCCTGTGACCTCCCGGTGGAGGTTCATGGGGGCATTGAGGGCGCCCCCGGTCAGGATAGTGTCGCCGAAGAGGTGCCGGTGGCGATGGTTTATAACGGCATATCCCATGCGGTAATGATGGCATCGCCTTGTGATCTGGAGGATTTTGCACTGGGTTTCAGTCTGACCGAAGGCATTATCGACAGCCCCGGGCAGTTGTTTAACCTGAACGTACATGCCGTCGACGAGGGCATCGCTATCGAGATGCACATCGCCGGCGACTGTTTTGCCCGTTTGCGCCAACAGCGACGGAATATGACCGGACGAACCGGCTGCGGGCTATGCGGCACCGAATCCCTGGCCCATGCGGTCCGGGCGATCCCACGCGTGCCGCTTCGCCCGATACCGGATGATGAAGACGTTCAGCGCGCTCTGAGCAGCCTTCGGCACTACCAGCCCCTGCAGGAACAGACCGGCGCCACCCACGGTGCAGCCTGGTGCGATAGCCAGGGCCGCATCGAACTGGTTCGGGAAGATGTCGGCCGTCATAACGCACTCGATAAACTGATCGGCGCACGGATACACAAGAAGGGCGAGTCGGCCTTCGACGATGGCTTTGCACTGGTTTCCAGTCGCGCCAGCTTCGAGATGGTGCAGAAAAGTGCCAGTGTCGGTATCGGTTGCCTGGTGGCTGTCTCTGCGGCCACGGCACTGGCGGTCCGGGAAGCGCGAACGGCCGGCATGACCCTGATCGGGTTCGCCCGCCCTGGGCGGCATGTCATCTACAATCGGGGCGACAGTGGCCAACCTTCCGAGGAACGCGAGCATGAGTGACCAGCAGTTGCGGAACCTGATCAAGATGATCAACCAGATCAGTGATAACAACCTCCATCATGGCGATGAGGGCGAGGCGGCGGAGGTGGTCGCCACCCACATCAGGAAGTTCTGGGCCCGGAGTATGAAACAGCAGATCAGCGATTATGCAACGTCGGACGGGGCAGAGTTGAATGCCGTTTCCCGGCTGGCCGTCGAGCGCCTCTCGTTGTAAGAACTGATGGTTTTGATTTAGACAATGAGAATTGTTAGCATTTGCACCTCGTTAACATGAGGTAATGTCTGTCATCCTGAAGGTGCGGGCAAAATGCATTAACCATTCGAGATTTGTCTATGAAAACTCCGGAGTCACGTCCCCTGCTGCTGGCGCTGGCCATAGCGGCTGTTCACGGTTCTGCACTGGCGCAATCTTCGTCCAATACCCAATCCGGCGACAACGCCAAAGCGTTACCGGACCTGGTTATCACGGCCACCCGCAACAAAAGCACAGCGGGAGAGACTCCGCAGAAGACAACCATCATTACCCGCGAGCAGATCGAACAACAGCAGGCGATTTCCAATGACCCCGGCCAGGTGCTGAGCAACCTGATTCCTTCCTACTCTCCGGGCCGTCAGAAACTGTCCAACGCCGGTGAAACCTTCCGGGGCCGGTCACCCCTGTTCCTGGTGGACGGTGTGCCGCAGAGCAATCCACTGCGGGACAGCGCGCGGGACAGCTACACCATCGATCTGGATATGGTCGAACGTATCGAAGTAATCCACGGTGCCAGTGCTGAGCACGGCCTGGGTGCGACGGGTGGCATCATCAATTTTGTAACTCGCAGGCCCGACAGCGGTGAGGTTTCCCAGTCTGTGTCGGCCAGCGTGACCAGTGACGACAACGTGGACTCCGATGGCCAGGGTTACAAAGTGGGCTACCGGATCAGCGGTCAGCAGGGCCGCTGGGACTATCTTCTGGGCGGGAACATTCAGGAGCGCGGTGTGTTCTACGACGGTGAGGATCGCTTGATCGGTGTGGCTTATCCCGGTGAACTCCAGAACACCGAAAGCTATGACGTATTGGCCAAGCTGGGTTACTGGCTGGACGATGACCAGAACGTGGAATTTTTCATCAACCGTTTTCAACTTGAAGGCAAGGGTGGATACGTACCGGTAAAGCCACAACCTGGAGACCGTGACCGCGGCGTGCCCACAACCGCACGCCCGGGCATCATTGACGGTAAGCCCGGAGAAAATGAGGTTACCACCGCTCGTCTTTCCTACTCGCACGGCGACTGGCTGGGCAACCAGGTGGATACCCAGCTATACAGCCAGACCTTCCGGGCCCGGTTTGCCACCACGCCGTTCTTCCCCTATGTGGACGCCAATGGCAACGATCAGCTCGACCAGACCCGCAACGAATCCGACAAGGTGGGCGCCAAGTTCACCCTCACCCGCGACGGCCTGCTGAACGATTACCTGACCCTGACAACGGGCCTGGATGTTCTTCAGGATGAAACCCGCCAGACGCTGGTGGAAACCGGGCGTACCTACGTACCCAAATCGCAGTTCCGCAACTACGCAGCCTTCCTGCAGGGCGATGTTGCAGCCACCGACCGTTTGACCCTGCACACCGGTGTCCGCTATGAACATGCGGAGCTTAAGGTTGATACCTACAACACCATCGACCGTAGCAATGTCACCCAGGACAACGTCACCGTCCAGGGTGGCAATCCGGATTTCAACGAAACCCTGTTCAATGCGGGTGTTGTCTATCAGGCGACGGATCATGTGCAACTGTTTGCCAACTATTCCGAAGGGTTTGGCATGCCAGATGTTGGCCGTGTACTACGCGGAATCAGCGACGAAGGTCAGGATGTTGACAACCTGCTGGTGCTGGAGCCGATCGTAACCGATAACCGTGAGATCGGTGGTCGTTTTGACTGGGACCGTTACCATCTGGAGGTGAGTTATTACGAGTCGGATTCTGACTTTGGTGAGCGCCTGACCGAAGTGAATGGCACCTGGGTCGGCAAGCGTGAAAAAACCGAAATCCAGGGCGTGGAAGTCACCGCCGATGCGGACCTGAACGACGCGCATAACCTGGCGTTTTCCTACACCTATGCGGATGGTGAGTCCGACACCGACGGTGATGGCGATGTAGACACTGAGCTGAGCGGCATCAATATTGCGCCGGAAACCCTGAAACTGAGCTGGTCAGCTGCCTGGACGAAGAGGCTGTCGAGCCACCTTCAGTTCACCCAGTTCCTGGACCGGGACATCGAAGGAGATGACCTGGACTTCGACGGATACGGGTTGGTGGATGGCTCTATGGCCTACCGGACCCGTGCCGGGAAGTTCTCCCTGGGCATCGAGAACCTGCTGGATAAGGACTACTTCACGTACTACTCCCAGTCTGCCCGGGTGAGTGACGAGTACTATTTCCAGGGCCGTGGCCGCACCGTCACCCTTGGTTATCAGCTCGACTTCTGAGCAGTCGGCATCCCAAAGCCCGGGGCCTCAGTGCTCCGGGCTTTTACTGTCACCCCAGTTCCCGCCTGAGTCGGTACAGCAGGTACACGAAGAAGGGCGCACCGATGCCCGCAACGAAAATGCCGGCCGGTAGATCCCTGGGTATGAACGCTACCCGACCCACCCAGTCCGCATAGAGAAGAATCAACGCGCCGACCAGCGCCGCGATGGGCAACAGCCCCGTGTGGCCACTGTTGACGAGTTGTCGCGCCATGTGTGGCGCAATCAGGCCGATGAACCCGACCGCCCCGGCATAGGCCACGGCAGAGCCGGCGAGGGCCACTGCCAGCATCAGGAACAGCAAACGATGGCCCTGTAGGGCGCTACCCAGGCCCAGCGCCATATCTTCCCCCATGGATTGTGCATCGAGGTGTCTGAGCTTGATCAGCGCCAGGGGCCAGCACACCATCAGCCAGGGAGCCAGGGCGGTGACGTCGTGCCACTGCGAGGCGTAGAGGCTGCCAGTGAGCCAGATATAGGCGTTCATTGCGGTGGCATCGGGGCTCAGGACCAACAGCAGGGTGGTCACTGCGGTCAGCCCGGCTGCCAGCCCGACGCCCACCAGCACCAGCCTGGCGGGGCTGATCCCCCCCTGCCAGGCCAGGGCCGTAATGCCCAGGGCCACGGCAAAGGCGCCCCCCATGGCGACGGGCGCCAGTAACAGCGAGGTACCGGTGACACCTCCGAGCCAGAGAAACAGCACCGCTGCGGCCGACGCCCCACTGGTGATGCCAATGACATCCGGTGACGCCAGCGGGTTTCTCACCAGACCTTGCAGGATGAGACCGGCTGAGCCCAGAGCAGCGCCCACCAGTATGGCCATGAGTATTCTGGGCAGGCGAATTTCCAGAATAATCAGTGCCAGCTCTGACTGATCCGGGGCGGCCAGGGTGGCGAGTACGTCTGTAACCGAGGTGGGATGGCTGCCGGATGTAAGCGCGAGAACACTGCTGACAGCCAGTAACACTGCGAGCACACTGGTGACCACCAGAACCCTGGTATTGAGTTTGATCGACCAGTGGTCGTTACGGGAGCGAAGTATCAGGGTTCGGCTCACGATACTTTCCTCACGTGTCGGGCGAGATGGAGGAACAGCGGTGTGCCCAGCAGCGCTGTCATGACTCCCACGGGAATCTCCTGGGGTGGTATCACCAGCCTGGCGAGGGTGTCGGCTGCCAGCAGCAGCGTGGCGCCAATAATGGCCGACAGGGGTAGCAGCCAGCGATGATCCGTGCCAAAGAGGCCACGAGCCATGTGTGGCACGATCAGGCCGACAAAGCCGATCAGCCCCGCCATGGCCACCGAAGTGCCTGCCAGGACAATCACCACCAGACCGATCAACAATCGCACCTGCCCTACTCTGAGCCCCAGGCCGCGGATGACCTCATCGTCCAGCCCGAGCAGGTTCAGTTGCCGGGACAATAGCAACGCGAGGATCAGGGCGCCGCCGAACAGCGGCAACAATGGCGCTATCGCATCCAGGTCGCGCCCTGAAACGGAACCCGCCAGCCAGAACAGGATGCTTTCGAAACGGTCCTGGTTGAGGATCAGCAACCCCTGGGCAAAGGAGACAAACAGCGCTGTCACCGCGACGCCGGCGAGCACCGTGCGCACGGGCGAAACACCGCGCCCGGCTTCCTGCCCCAGGAAATACACCAGCACGGCGGCCGTGGCGGCGCCGGTAAAGGCGGCCCATACCAGTTGCGATGGCGAGGTCAGCGAAAACAGCGTGGCGCCGACAACCACGAAAAACATGGCGCCGGCATTGATGCCGAGAATGCCGGGTGACGCCAGTGGGTTGCGGGTCAGCGTCTGCATCAGCGCTCCGGCAATGGCCAGGCCGGCACCTACGACCACGGAGGTCACGGTTCGCGAAAAGCGTTCCGAGTGAATGACCAGATGTTCGAGGGATCCGGGATCGTAGTCCGTCAGGCTGTTGATCAGCATCTCCAGTGACACAGGAATGTGTCCGAATATCAGGCTTGATACCGTCGCGGCCAGCAGCAGTCCCAGGCAGAGTATGGCGCCCAGCGTTTTTGCCGGTGGGGTGGTCAGCATCGTGGGCACCCCTGATGTTCAGGTTGGTGAAGGTCGTAGTGCTGGTAGAGTTCGTCCAGCATCCGATTGGCGGCAATAATACCAGCGCCCATGTTCCAGGTGACCGGGTCCACCTGATAGACGTCGTTTTGCCGCACGGCCTTCAGGTTTTTCCATAGGGGGTGGCTGGACCAGGTGTTGAACGTGCGCTGAACGGCGGGATCGTCCTCCATGAAGATGAAGACGGCTTCGGCGTCCATGGCCGGGATGCTTTCCTGGCTGGTGAGTTTTATGCCCCAGCTTTCCTGGCGATGGGAGGCTGGGGCGGAGAAGCCAAGCTCGTCCAGCACGGAGCGGGCGAAGCCGCCATAGTAGATGCGGGCATGGTCGGCCCGAAAGCTCAGGATTGCCACCTCCTGAGGCCACTGTTCACCCAGCTTTTGGCGGATGCGGGTTCTGAAATCCGCAACCCGTTCCTGCCAGCGCTTCAGCAATTCCTCACCGCGAGCCGTGCGGCCGGTGGCCTTTGCCATCATCGTAAGCAGCGCCTTGAAGTCGTAGACATCGCCCGGTATGACCGTGGGCGCGATGCGCTCCAGCAGGGGGTAGACGGTGCGATGCCGGTTTCTGGCGCCGACAATCAGGTCCGGCGACAGCCAGGCGATGCGCTCCAGGTCAGGCTGGGTTTCAAGTCCCAGATAGGTCACGCCCTGAAGGTCTTCACGCAGATACTGATACATCGGCTTTTCGGTCCAGGACTCCACCACGCCTATGGGTTCGATCCCCAGCGCCACAGCGGTATCGGTGGCGCCCTGATACAGGGATATCACGCGATCTGGCCGGCCCGTGATGGTTGCTTCACCAAGGGCATGCTCCACGGTGGTTACCGGAGTAGTTGGGATGGTAGCGATGGCAGCGATTGCTGCGGGGAATTGAAAGAAGCAGGTAACGAGCAGCAGGAAGCTGGCGTAGCGGTGCATGATAAATCCGGTTGTTTAGCGGACAGCAACTATGGGCTGATTTGATGGGGTCAATTTGATAATGAGAATGGGAGATAATATCATCTGACTTCACTCGAAAGCGACTCTAATATGCCCCTGAATCGACATTCCCCATCCCCGGATTACGATCGCCAGCCGCGACTGCGGGGTGACTCAGTGTGCGCGGGATACGACGGCCGGCAGGTGCTGACGGACGTGGATTTCACGGTGCGTGAGGGCAGTGTCACCGTTCTGTTGGGACCGAATGGCTCGGGCAAGTCCACCCTGCTGAAAACCCTGGCCCGAACTCTGGCCCCCAGCGCCGGCAAGGTGTTTCTTGACGGCAGCGATATCCATCGTCAGCCCACCCGCACCGTCGCGCAACGGCTCGGAATACTGCCACAGAGCCCCACCGCACCGGATGGGCTGACTGTCAGGGAGTTGGTAGGGCTTGGACGTTTCCCCTATCAGAGCCTGATGCGCCAGTGGTCCCGGCGCGACGAAGCCGCTGTTGAGGAGGCCATGAGGGTGGCTGATGTTGCGACGTTTGCCGACCGGCCGGTGGATGCGCTCAGTGGCGGGCAGCGTCAACGCTGCTGGATTGCCATGGTGCTGGCCCAGGAAACCGATCTGCTTTTGCTTGATGAACCCACCACGTTTCTGGACCTGAAGGTACAGGTGGACCTGCTGGAACTGCTGGTATCCCTGGCGCACACACAGGGGCGGACGCTGTTGGTAGTGCTCCACGACCTCAACCTGGCGGCGGCCTACGCCGACCGGCTGGTAATGATGAAGGCGGGCCGGATTCTGCACGACGGCCCACCGGAGACCGTGTTTACCGCCGACAACCTCAAGCAGGTGTTTGATCTTGATGCCCAGGTCATCCGTGAACCTTTGGCGGGCCGGCCTGTTTGTGTGCCGGTAAAACGAACCGTGGCAGAGACTGCTTCCTTCACCTCGCCGGCGGCAACGGCATGAGTGCCTCCGTCCATCGGTTCTGTACTGTCGACAGTATTGAGGCCGGCGATCCTCTTGCCGGCACAGCAACCCATGCCGAGAGCAATCTGCTGATCAGTTGGCCGCGGCCGAAGTGGTCGCGAAGCCTGCGAATCGCCCGTGATATGGATGACGACCTGGCATCACGGATCAATCGTCTTGCGGCCAGTGGACGGCGGGTGAACCTGATTCACCAGCGTGGTCGTCCGGAGCACAGTCACCGGCTTTACCTGTTGCCGGAAGGCCGCAGCTTTGACGTTGAGCGGCGTGACCTGCCGGCGTTTCTGGAGGCCCTGGCGTCCGGCAACGACCTGAGTGGGTGGGCCGGCGCAGCGATGACCGACTCCCTGGTGCTGTGTTGCACCCATGGCCGCAAGGACAAGTGCTGTGCCAAGTTTGGATATGCGACCTATCAGGAGCTCGCCCGTACAGTCGCAGACCGGGACCTGCCGTTTGAGGTCTGGGAAAGTTCCCATCTGGGCGGATGCCGGCTTGCGGCGAGCATCATGGTGTTCCCGTCCATGCGTAAATACGGCCGCGTTGCGCCGGAACAGGTGCTGCCTTTTCTGCAGCATGAGGCAGATGGCCTTCCCTACCTGCCCTGTTATCGTGGCCAGTCGCTGCTGACGCCTGCCCAACAGTGCGCTGAAATCTCCGCCCTGGAGTGGCTTTCTGACAGAAACATTTGTGCGGCACTGTCAGTTGGTCCGGAAGCTTCCTGTGATGACAGCAAGGAGGTTGTGGTGCAAGTGGACTGGGCGTCGAATGATGATTCCGGGGCACTGACAGCCCGATGCGGCACCATGGAGGTCGTGCGCGTCGATACCTGTGCGGACCTGGACGAGGGCCCTACGGCGTCGCTTTGCTGGGTGGTAAAAAACATAAGGCCGCTTTGAGCGGCCTTATGTGTGGTTCTGCCAGTCTTCCGTTTACCAGTCGACCCCGTAACTGACCATCACCGATCGGCCGGGTGCAGTGGTGTACTGGGTGTCGAAATTGTAGATCTGCGAGATCACCGGGAAGTAATCCTCATTCAGCAGATTGTTGATGGCCAGGGTGATATCCCCGTTGCCGGTCCGCCAGGTGCTGGTCAGATCCAGAACCGTGAAGGACTCCACCTCGCCCTGGCCAAAACCGCTACCGCTAAAGCGGTCGCGATCACCCACGACCATGGCCTGCAGGCGATTGCTCCAGCGCGCAGTAGTATCGTGTTCCACATAGCCGGTGAGCTTGAGTGGTGAAATCCGGTTGCCGGCAAGATAGGTGTCGTAGCTGCCATCATCGTCAGAATCGACTTTGCCTTCCATCCAGGTGAAGGTGCCGCCGGCACTCAGGTCGCGGGTGGGATAGGTGTTGAGCTCTGCCTCGAAACCGTAGATACGTTCAGGGCTGCGCAGCACGGGAATGGGCTCGTTGGCGTTGGCTGCCGCAAGGCTGGTTCCCAGTTCCGACTCACTGTAGAACAGCGTCAGTGCAAGATCGGCGCGATCCCAGACGGCCTCGGTGCCAACCTCGTAGTTGTCGACCACCTGTGGCTCAGGGCGGATCTGATCCAGCGATGTGCCCTGCTGGGGCTGGCGCAGGGTGCGGCCAATCTCCGGCACCGTGAAGCCCTGAGAGAAGCTGGCGGTGGCTGCCCAGACATCGTTCACCTGGTATCGGGCCCCGGTATTGAAGACCGTTTCGCTGTACTCCAGCTCACCGCCTTCGACGTCTGCACCAAACACCGTGGTGTAGTCGTCCACCTCGAACCAGAATTTTTCGTAGCGGACACCAGCATTAACGGTCCACTTCGGATTCAGCCGAAGTTCCGCCTGCAGGAACGGCGCCACACTGTTCTGGTCCATTTCAGGTACGAACGTCCGCCCGTCTTCCAGGGGCTGGGCCGTGGTTTCCATCAGGGTGTCCAGGCCCCAGAGCAACTTGGCGCCAGACATGACGTCAAACGGCGTTTCAAAGTCCAGACGGGAGCCGATGCGCTCCGATTCGGTCAGCGACTGTCCACCGCCGGGATAGAAGGTGGCGAAGTACCCGAATCGGGTCATGTAGTCGCGATAATACAGCTGCGCACCCAGTGAGGTATTGCCGAACAGTTGCTGGTCGCTGTAGGTCAGGTTCACGTTCAGGTTTTCAGTGCCCTGATCCTCGCCGCCCGGGTCGCCTTTGACGGCGCGGGTTTTCTGCTCGCCGTACACGCCCGCTTCAAGGACGTAATTGGTGTCCTGCTTGATGTCGTAGTAGCTGGTGGTCAGTTCCAGGCGCTTGTCGGCGTCCAGGTCGAAGCCGAGCTTTGCCAGCACGTCGAACTCGCGGGAGTCGGCAATGCCACCCTGGCCGTTCGGGTCCGGCGGGATGCGGTCGCCATCGGCATCGAAGACATTAGCGCGTTTTTCGTAGGAGCCTCGGAGCTGGTAGTCAAGGGCTCCTGAGCCACCGGTCACGCTCTGGGATAGCCCGAATTGTTCGCTGTCCTTGATGTGCTCGGTCGAGAAACCACCATTCAGTTCGGTGCGGTATAGGGGGGCGCCTTTCTCGTTCTTGCGGGTGATGATGTTGATGATGCCGCCGGTACCGCCAAAGCCGTACACACCATTGGAGCCCCGGATCACTTCGATGCGCTCGATCGATGACGGGTCAATGGAGTTCAGGGAATGAAGCCCGTCGCGCAGGCTGATGGTCTGGGGGATGCCGTCAATCAGTACGAACAGGTTTCGGCCACGCAGCGTCTGCGCCACACTGGTTAAACCGTGGGTAGAGGGCGACAGGCCTGGAACGGTTTTGGCCAGAATATCGCCCACGTTGCCACCCAATGAGGACTGTTTGTCGATGGCGTCGCGGTCAACCACGGTGACCGCACCGGGGTTAACGTTGAGGGAGTCGAGACCGCGAGTGGCGGTTACTTCAAGTGTATCAAGAGATTTCGGTGCCTGATCGGTGCCTTCCTGAGCAGTTGCGGTTGTGGCGCATCCAAGCGCGAAGATCAGGGAATAGCGAAGAGGGTTGGGTTGTTTGAGCATGGTTCTCGGCACCTGATGGTTGTTTTTCGTCACGATGCGGAAACTAAACTAAATGTAATCGATTATCAATACTAATTGCATTGTAACAATGGCCGGCTTTTCGTGTCGGTGAAAGAGCAAAGTCGATGAACCTGTAGACCTTCGGAACCTTTAGACCTGTGGAGAGTGACGTGAACAAACCTGGACGATTGATAGGCCTGATGATGTTCGCCGTCATCATGCCGGTGACCGCTGCCGCCGCTGAAGCAACGTTTGACCCGTTTCAGCGTCTGCTAACACAGTACCTGACAGAGTCGACAACGACCGACGGTGGCCTGGTTTCTGCATTTGACTATGAGGCGGCCCTGGCCTCATCGCAGACCGACGGCCTGCTGGCGGATCAGCGTGACCGCCTTGCAGATTTCGATACCGGCACCCTCGATGGCGAGGCTGAATCCGTCGCCTTCTGGCTCAACGCCTATAATTTCTTCATGATCGACCAGATCCTGACTGAGCGACCGGACGGAGAACTCGTCGACTCGGTCTGGGACTACGGCGGTCGCGTCAATCCCTTTGTGGACAGTGTTTTTGACCGGGAAAAGTTTGAGATAGGCGGACAGGAATACAGCCTGAACCAGATGGAGAAGGATATCCTTCTTGGGGAGGAATACGCAGATAAAGGGTGGAAAGACGCGCGGGTACACTTCGCGGTGAATTGTGCGTCCGTTGGCTGCCCGCCATTGCGGGAGACTGTCTACACGGCTGACAATCTGGAAAACCTGCTGGCAGAGAATACCCGGCGTGCGTTCAATACGGATCGGCATCTGAGGATCGATACTGATACAGCGTATGTCACCGAACTGTTCAAGTGGTACGCGACGGATTTCGAAGAGGCATCGGGAACACCAAAGGCGTTTATCAGGGCCTGGGCGGATGCGTCAGTGGCGAGTCGCGTCGCGCAAACGTCTGCGATGGAGTACATCGATTACGACTGGGCGCTTAACAAGCCCGACAATTTTTCTGAATTCCGATAATCGGTGTTGGTCGGCCCGACCGCCGTTCATACCGGATTGGTGGCCAGGATTTTCTTCAGAAAGTCCTTGGTTCGTGGGTCCTTGGGATTATGGAAAATCTCACTGGGAGGCCCCTGCTCCACGATTCGACCTCCGTCGATAAAGATCACACGGTCGGCCACGTCCCGCGCGAAGGACATTTCGTGGGTAACCACCATCATGGTCTGGCGTTCCGAGGCCAACTGTTTCATCAGCCCCAGCACTTCTTCCACCCACTCGGGGTCGAGTGACGAGGTGGGCTCGTCAAACAGGATGACTTCCGCGCCCGTTGCCATGGCACGGCCGATACCGACCCGCTGTTGCTGTCCGCCGGACATGGACGCCGGATAGGCATCTGCCTTGTCGGCGAGGCCGATCCGATCAAGTATCTCCCGTGCGCGCTGGTAGGCTTTTTCTTTCGGCCAGCGATCCACCACGAGCAACCGTTCCGCGATGTTCTGCAACGCGGTCTTGTTGGAGAACAGGGCATAGTTCTGGAAAACGAACGCGGTTCGCCGGCGCATGGAGAGAATGTCCGCGCGGCTGGCGCGGTTCACGTCCACGGTCAGATCACCCACGGTCATGGTGCCTTTGGTGGGTTGTTCCAGAAAGTTGACGCAGCGCAACAGGGTGGATTTTCCGGTCCCTGAGGGACCGATGATCACCACGATCTCACCTTCTTCGATGGCGAGATCGATGCCGTCGAGAACCACGGCCTTGCCAAAATGTTTGCTCAGTGATTCCAGTTTGATCATCGGCTGTAGGCCTTGTTCAGACGGATTTCCAGGTAGTGCTGAAGCTTGGAGAGCATCTCAACAACGATCCAGTACATGATGGCGGCAACAATGAAGGCCTCGAAGTACAGGAAACTGCCGGCGGCCTCTTTCTGGGTGGCACCCATCAGCTCGGTAACCCCCAGGGTAAATGCCAGGGAGGTGGCCTTGATCATGTCGATGAAGTAGTTCATCAGCGTGGGCAGTGCCACACGTGTGGCCTGGGGCAACACTATCCGTCGCATCAGCTGGCCGTTGGTCATGCCGATCGACAGGGCGGCTTCGGTCTGGCTGCGGTCCACACCCACGATGGCGGCACGTATCGATTCCGCCATGTACGCCGAAAAATGCATGGTCAGGCCCATGATGGTCGCCGTAACGCCGTCTATGACCGTCAATGCACTGACCAGTTGCGGCAGCCCGTAATAGAACAGGAACAACTGCACCAGCAGCGGAGTGCCCCGGAAAAAGGAAATGAACACGATGGTCAGCTGATTGAGCACCGGGATGCGCAGCACCCGGACGACGGCGAACAGGCAGGCAAGGATCAGCGCCAGCACCATCCCGACGCCGGCCAGTTGCAGGGTGAGGGGCAGGTACCCGAGCAACACAGGTACCAGCCCAAGCATGTATTCGACGTTCAACACGTCCATAGCGAGTCAGGCCTTGGTGGCGCCCCTCAGGGCTGGGTGATGTCGGTGCCGAACCACTTCTCTGAAATGGAGGCCAGGGTTCCGTTGTCACGCAGGGCTGTCAGGGCTGCGTTTACTTCATCACGCAGCGCTCGTCCGGCGTCCGTGTCGCGAAACGGGTAGGCGTTGGTGATCTGGGAGAACGTTGGGCCGGCGAGCTCCAGCGGCAGTGGCTTCTCCTTGATGATCTGGCTGGCACTGACCCGGTCCATAACGAAGGCGTCCACGCGACCCAGAGCGGTATCACGCTCCAGATTGCTCTCATAGGTTTTGATGTTGATTTGGTCTGCATAGGGCAGTTCCCGCAACAGGGCCTCGAAGTTGGAGCCCAGATTCACCGCGACGGTTTTACCCTTCAGATCTTCCACACCCTCGACCTCGGTGTTGCCTTCCTTGGTTACTACCTGAGCACCGTCATAGACATACGGTTCGCTGAAAATGTAGGCCTTCTGGCGCTCCTCGGTGATGGTGATCTGGTTGGCAACGGTGTCGATGCGCCCGGATTCCAACATGCCAAACAGGCCTGAGAAGTTGGCGGTCTGGTACTGGATTTCACGCCCCATTTCCTTGCCAATTGCGTTCATCACATCAACTTCAAACCCTTTGAGGGTATCCTGCTCCACAAAGGTAAACGGGAAATACTGGCCGGACATTCCGACTCTCAAGGGGTCTCCCTGGGCAAGAGCAGGAGCACTTACCATCATGGATACGATGATCAACGAATGAATCAATAGTGTTTTCATAGAACCTCCTTCCAGAGTTTGTCGCCTTCACGGCCCACGTTGGGACGAGCATGGAGTTATCATACGCGCCCTTGGCGTTTATTGAGAGTCGCGGTAGCCGCGACGATGCTCTTTTCGATCACCCACAACCGATCCTGCCCCCAACAGCTGACCTCCCCGTAACGGAAGCTGGGAACGCCCCATAGCCCGCAGTCATACATGGCTTTGCGGTTGTTTTCCGCCCACTCACGCCAGCTTTGATCGTTCAATAAAGCCTTGGCTTTCTGCCAGTCCAGGCCGGCTCGTTCGACGATTACTTTCAGACCGGCATCGGTTTCGGAGCGGATGCCTTCGGCATTGACGGCCCTGGCGTAGGCCAGCATGTAGTCGGTCTCGCGACCGAGTGAGCGGGCGTATTCGAACAAGGCATAGCATCTTTCCACGCCCGGCCCCAAAGGATCGGCGACGAAACCATACGGAATGCCCAGTTTGTTGGCTTCCCTTTTGGTGTCGTGGAAGATGTACCACTTTTTGGCATCCGGTACCGACTGCCCGCGCATCAACATGGGCAGAACCGGTTTCAGTTGAAGAGGAATATTCCACGCCTTGGCCAACTGGACTGCTCGCTCCAGGCCCAGATAGGAGTATGGGCTGCGGATGGAAAAGAAGACCTCAAGGGTGGTGGTCGCTCGATGGCCGTCAGCCGGGCTGGGGCTGCTACTCATCAAATCGGACCATGTGCGCGTGAAAAGGACCGCATCGGGGACGTCCCGGTTCAGTCCCTGTTCGTTTAGACGCCGCTCAAGATGATCCAGGCGGTCCACACCCCAGAACCATTCACCCAGGTACCTCGTCATGCTGCCTTGATAGTGCCCTAGCCTCCGGAGCAACCGTTCATTCTCGGACAGCTGTGCGTGGTCATACCTTGCGGGCGCTGTGTCCGGTGGCGAGCCGGAATGTGAATGCCATAGATCTTCCAGCACACGCACGGCGGTTATCAGCCCTTCACCGGTTTTTTCTGCATTGAGCAGACGGGCCGTGGCTGTCGTCAGTTCGGTCTCGGAGGGCGCCGTCGGCCGGTCTGGAGGCGTGAAGCCGTATAGTTGTGCGAGCCTTGTGGCGTCCTGTTGCGCCCAGGTGCGCCAGAGAGCCGGCTCGGGGTACATGTTGTCGTCCAGTTGCCAGACAGTATGGACCCGGAAACGCACATAAAAACGTTCCTGTAGCTGGATAAGCGCCTGCAACAGGGGCAGCCCAAATGGGTCTCGGGGGTTTACGAACACCTGGACAAGATCGCTCTCACCCCGCGTTTTTGCCCGTATGTTGTGAAGGGATCGTTGCAGAGCGTATCTGGGCGCACTGGAAAGGGCACGGGCGAGCCAGGGCATAACATCGGCTTTGACCGGACGGCGCATAAGGTCGTCTCTTTGTTGTTATTGGTTAAGTTGAAGCCAGCGCGCCAGCTGCGAGCCGGGGTTTCGGCTGATGGACCACGGCAACCATACCATCACTGCCAGGATAATCGCGCCTGCGGCGACGGTAAGTACCGGATTCAACGTGAACGTGTTCCCCAGGCCTGCAAACACCACCGTCATTGGCAGCATGCCAACGAAGGTGGCAATCGCAAAGCGCCAGGCGCGTATGGCAGTGACGCCGGCGGCGTAACTGATCAGGGCGAACGAGAAAACGGGTATCAGCCGGGTCAGCAGGATGGCAATGGTGAGAAAGCGTTGCGAGCCATCCCGTGCAAGCACAGGGTTGTCCGGAAAACGTTTGCAGATCACCTCGCGTCCGAGGCAACGGGCAACCCAGAACGCCGCCATGGCGCCCAGCAGGGCACCGGTTGCTGCAATGGCGGTTCCCTCAAGCACACCAAACGCCAGACCTGCGGTTGCACTGACCGGAAGTGTGGGAATCGGGCCTATCACAACCGCCATCGTCATCAGCAGCATCAGCAACAGTGGGCCGGCAGCCCCCTGGCTTTTCAGCCATTGTGCAAGGGCATCTGGAGACAGGTCCGCAGGTATTCCCAATATCTGCAGCAGCCACCAGGCACCTGCCAGGGCAGCCATTACCACAACAACGATGGCGATTCTCAGTGTCATTCCGCCCACCGGAACCCCCGGTAATCAAACCCCTGTTCCAGCGTGGGTTTAACGACGTCGAAATAGGGGGAGGCGTCGAAATCCCGGGGCGCAAATAGAGAATGGTGGCGAATCCGGAAGTACTCGCGCTTTTGCGCGTCGCAAGCCGGATCACCTTCTGATTCGGACAGGCTTACGGGCAGTATCGGGTAACGGAGGGCCTGGAATCCCTCGGCGATGAATGTGGAGCAGATCGCCCGCGTGGGATCACCGCTGCCAAGGGCCAGAAGCGAACGTCGGTAACGGGACGGTACCGGTGGCGTCGGGCACAGGTAGCGTGCCAGATCCCAGACGTTTTTCAGGTCGTACTGGTGGCCGAGCCGGCTTTTCGAGTAATCCACAAGCTTGTCGATATCATTGTCGGTGAGTCCGACCGGGCGACAGATGCGGGTATGGGTGTTGCGGTATGCCGACAGCGAAAGCGGGCGAATACCTTCCTCAAGATCCGCCTCGATCAGTACATGTGGCTCGCCATTGCCGGCGGCGCCAAGGCCCGCGTTCGGTCCCAGGTAAAGGGCGGCGTGCGACCAGGTTGACTGAGTCAGGTACTTGATGGCTACACTGATTCGCGTATTTCCCTCCACCAGTAAAACGTCGCCGGGCTGAAGAGTTTTTTCCAGGGCCTCCCAGGCGGAGGTGCGCACCGAGTGTTGGGTGACCTGCTTTGAAAGATAGGTGGTCAGGCGCCGTGACAGCCAGTTCAGTAGCATCGGTACTCCGGTTGTTGGCGGTAGGTTGATAGCAACAAGGACAAACAACCGGACTGACTGTTACAACGCCCTGGCGCCGTTTTACGCAGCAGTGGGAGCCGGTTGCCTCGAAAGCGTAAGCGTATCGTAATCACGAAGCAGATACAGCGCCGCGCATGCGGCGAGCATGGGCCAGGCCGCAAAGAACAGGAGGTTATCGAAAGGCTGCAGGTATTTCGCGAATGAGGACAGGGTGGAAGCACCGTGGAAGATCAGGAGTGCGCCGTAAGTCCAGGTTTTCAGAAGGCCAGCAACAAACATCAGTATCAGCACAAGTTGTGCGATGCCGATGAGGTAGACGGCTGTCTCGCCAAGGCCATCGAGCCCGTAGAATGAATCGAAAACCTTGATAGCGTGCTCGGGCTGAACCAGTTTATCCAGGGTCCAGACCAGAAAAACAACGAAAACACCAAGTCGAAGTAACAGCAGGGCAAGGGGTAACTGCTTGGGCATTCCATATCTCCTTTCGAATTTTGAATGATCGTTCCAGAGACAGAGCGGCGGTGTGGGAGTTCCATTGGCAAGCGAAAAGAGTGGTTCTGTCAGAGCCTGGTGTAACGTCCGGAAGGGGCGGGTGTCGTTAAACGAAAGCGAAGAGCATCACGGGTCCGACGTGTCGTTTCCGGAGTGCCGAGCGTTGAGCGACTCACTGACACGTTCGTCAATCCGGCGTACCAGATCTTCGTCCAGCTGCTGGCTCGAGTGGGCGTTCATAAGCTCTATGCTGGCCCGCAGGCTGCCAATGAAGCTACGACATCGACCGCACATCAGCAGGTGCATTTTCACAGACATTACTTTCCCGGTGCCCAGCTCACCGTCAATGTAATCGCTGGCGATGCGAGCCAGATCCCGGCACATTAACATTCGCCTGTCTCCTGAAATGTCTCAACCATCAGAAAGATTTTCTGCCGTGCCCGATGCAGGAGCACGCGCAGGTTAGAGGCGCTGACATCCAGAATGTTACACACGTCGTCGGATTTGTGCTGATGCGCTTCGTACAACATCAATGCTGATCGTTGTGTTTCCGGCAGTGCGGACAGGTGTCGATCAAGGCAGTCGCTCAGTGCACCGTTCTCCATCAGTGCCTGGGCGGACTCATTGGTTTTCAGGCTCGGCGGTGTGGCCCAGCGACCATTGGGCGCAAAGCGGGCGGCGAGGTCCGGGTCCAGCGCTTCCGAAAAATCCGCGTTCACTTCCCTCTTGGTCTTTCGGAGATGATTCTTGGCCCGGTTTGCCACGATACGGTGCAACCATGTCTTCAGGCCGGAACGGCCCTCAAATGTCTGAACGGCGTCGATAACCGTCACCCAGCAATCCTGGACAATTTCCTCTGCCGAGGCGTGATCAAGGTAAAAGCGGGCGACGGCCATCATGCCAGGGGTGTATAAACGCACAGCCTCGCGAAAGGCGCCCTGGTTCCCCGACTTCAGGCCGGTGATGAGGATGTCGTCGTCAGATTGGTGCGTTGTGGTTTCCATTCCGTATACCCCAGGACACCCGCGTTAGAGCGTTGTTATAAACATGTTATTGGACATCCAGAGCGGCCTGGACAATGGTATGTCTATAGTCGCAGCCATTAGTTCCAGTAATGATGAGTCACTGCTCAAAAAAATTTTAGACCCTGGCTGCTGTAACATCCAGCGCTTTGGCGTGTCTCTCAGAGCAACCGTTTTCACTTTTAATTTATGGATTTAGCTATGAACTCCAAAAAGCTCGTTTTGCTGCTGGTTATCGGTGTCGTGGTTGCACTGTTTGTCAGTTTTGGCGGTCACGAGATACTCACGCTGGAAAACCTGCAGAAACACCAGTCTGCCATTGAACAGTGGATCAATCAGAATTTGCTGGCGGCGGTGCTTGGGTTTGCTGGAGTGTATGTGGTGGTAACGGCGCTGTCGCTGCCCGGTGCCGCGATCATGACGCTGGCCGGCGGTGCCTTTTTCGGTAATGTCTATGGTCTGGTTGCAGTATCCATCGCATCGACCATCGGTGCCTCACTTGCGTTCCTGGTGGCCAGGTTTCTGATGCGGGATACCTTGCGGGAGAAGTACGCGGAAACCGTCGCAAAGATGGACCGTGGCATCAAAAAAGACGGTGCGTTCTATCTTGCCACCCTGCGTCTGGTACCGGTATTTCCGTTCTTCCTGATTAACCTGGCGATGGGCCTGACCGCCATGAAGCTGAAGACCTACGCTCTGGTGAGCTGGGCGGCGATGCTGCCGGGTACCTTTGTGTATGTAAACGCCGGCACTCAGCTGTCGACGATTGAAACCACCAGCGACATTGTGTCCGCCAATATTCTGCTGTCTTTCGCGCTGTTGGGGGTGTTCCCGCTGATCGCCAAGTTTGTTGTCGGTTTCATTCGCAAGCGCCGGGTGTACGCCGGCTGGCAGAAACCAGAGTCGTTTAATTACAACCTGCTGGTGATTGGCGGTGGCTCGGCGGGCCTGGTGTCGGCGTACATTGCCGCAGCGGTTAAGGCCAAGGTGGCGCTGATCGAGAAAGACAAAATGGGCGGAGACTGCCTCAACACCGGTTGCGTACCGTCCAAGGCGCTGATTCGCAGTGCCAAGGCGGCCGACACCCTGCGCCAGGCGAATCGTTATGGCCTGGAGTCGGTACCGGTAAAAGGCTCCTTTGCCAATATCATGGCGAGGGTGAAAGAAGTCATCGCCAAGGTGGAACCCCACGACTCGCCCGAGCGCTTCCGCAAACTGGGTGTTGACTGCATCTCCGGTACCGCCAGCTTCGTATCGCCCTGGGAGCTGGAAGTGGTCCATAGCGACGGTCACACCGAGCGCCTGACCGCGCGCAGTATTGTGGTGGCCACTGGGGGCAAGCCGGCAGTGCCGCCCATTCCCGGTTTGGCGGACATGGAGCCGCTGACATCGGACAATCTATGGTCCCTGCAGACCCAGCCTGAGCGCTTGCTGGTACTTGGTGGCGGCCCCATTGGCTCGGAACTGGCCCATGCCTTTGCGAGGCTTGGCAGCAAGGTGATCCAGGTGGAAATGGGCGAGCGTTTGCTGGCCAAGGAAGACGCCGATGTCTCCGAGGTCATCCGGAAACAGTTTGAACAGGATGGCATTGATCTGCGGCTTAACCACGCCGCCAAGGAGTTCGCTGTCGAGGACGGAGAAAAGGTGGCCTACTGCGAGTTCAACGGCGAGCGCGTGAGGATCGTGTTTGACCAGGTTCTGGTTGCTGTTGGTCGTGCCGCTCGAACTGACGGCCTGGGGCTGGAAAAGATAGGGGTGGAAACCCTGCCCAATGGCACTGTGCCAGTGGCAGAAGACATGAGTATGCGCTTCCCCAACGTCTTCGCCTGTGGCGATGTGGCCGGGCCCTATCAGTTTACCCACGCGGCGGCTCACCAGGCCTGGTACGCGGCAGTGAACGGTCTGTTTGGCGAGTTCAAGCGTTTCCAGGTGGATTACCGGGTGATGCCCTGGGTGACCTTTACCTCGCCGGAAGTGGCCAGGGTCGGCCTTAGCGAGGCCGAAGCCAAGGAAAAAGGTGTGGCTTACGAAGTCACCCGCTATGGCCTGGACGACCTGGATCGTGCCATTGCTGAGAGTGAGGATTACGGTTTTATCAAGGTGCTCACGCCGCCAGGGAAGGACAAGATTCTGGGTGCCGTCGTGGTCGGTGTGCACGCCGGCGAGATACTGGCCGAGTTCACCCTGGCCATGAAGCACGGCCTGGGCCTGAACAAAATTCTGGGCACTATCCACCCTTACCCGACCTGGAACGAATCAGCCAAGTATGCCGCTGGAGAGTGGAAGCGCGAACACGCACCCCAGGGCATTCTCAAACTGCTTGAGAAACTTCACGGCTGGCGCCGTGGCAAACAGACCGGCGACAAGGCCGGCCGGGAAGTAACAACGTAAAACAGAATAAGTGCAGGTGTTACAGGGCCTGCACCTTTTTTGGCACTCATAGATTCATCGTCAACACGGAGCAGCTATGCCCCTGACCCAAACCGCCGAAAGACGTATTCCCGCCGTGGAAGTGCTGGAACCGAGGGCCCGCGACAGCTGGACCCACACCCGCAACGGCGACCCGCGCGGCTACATTGATTCCGACAAGCTCAAGGAACTGTGGATTCATACCGGCACCGCCTGCAACCTGGCCTGCCCGTTTTGCCTGGAAGGGTCACACCCCGGCGATGGCCGTATTCCGGGCATGAAGTTGAGCGACGTGAAACCCTTTATTCACGAAGCCCTGGATATGGGGGTGGAGCAGTTCTCCTTCACCGGCGGTGAGCCTTTCGTGATCAAGGATTTCATCAATATCCTCGATTACGCCAGCCAGCACCGTCCCTGCTTTGTCCTGACCAATGCCACGGATCCGCTGCTCAAACGCCGTCATCAGGTGCTGCCGTTACTGGACAACGCGTACCCGATCCATTTCCGCGTCAGCCTGGACTTCCCTGACCGGGCCCGGCATGACGTGGACCGGGGTGAAGGCAGTTTCGATAAGGCATTGGAGGGGATTCGCTGGCTGGTCGACCAGGGTTTTCAGGTATCGATTGCTCGCCAGACCGATCCGGAGGAGATTCCGGCGGATGTGGAAGCGGCTTTCCGCGAGATTCTGCGGGACTGGGGCATTCCTGAAACGCTGGCATTCACCGCGTTCCCTGATCTGGGGACGCCCGGCTCAGAAGACGGCAGCCCGGAGATTACCGAAACCTGCATGGAGAAATACCCCACCAAAGAGGCACGGTCGCACTTCATGTGCACTTATACGCGCATGCTGGTGAAGCGGGATGACCGGGTGCGGGTGTATGCCTGTACGTTGGTGGATGACGATCCGCAGTATGACCTTGGCGGGACACTGGCGGAGAGCATGGATGAGCGGATTATGTTGCGGCATCACCGGTGTTTTGCCTGTTATCGGTTTGGGGCTAGTTGTTCGGCGCCTGGGTGATTCTTTTTTAGGACTGGTTGCTGGGAGTTGGCGGTCTGGGGGTGGTGTTTTATTTCCTTGAGAAAAAGAACTCGCTTTGTTCAGACACCTTTTTCCTGGCGGAAATAAAACACCACCCCCAGACCGCGGTTGAATGACTGCAATTCGCTGGATTAGAACAAAGAACGGACGAGGAAAAGACAGACGATGAATTTCACGGAAGCGACCCTGTTTTGGGGGTTTTTGGTGGTTTATGGGGTGGTGATGTATGTGTTGTCGCCCAAGAGCAAAAACGCCAATTCGTTCTATAAAGGTGCGGATGATCAGGGTAACCCGGTAAGTCAGTGGTCGCTGACGGCGAGTATTTTCATCAGTTGGATCTTTGCCAAGTCGGTGACCAACGCGGCCAACCTGGGGGCTGCTTATGGTGTCACCGGCGGTCTGGCGTACGCCAGTTACTGGCTGTCGATTCCCGTGGCCGGCTACATCATCTATTTGATTCGGACCCAGACCGGTGCCCGCAGCCTGCAGGATTTCCTCACGTCGCGCTTTGGCCGGCTGGCCAGTCTGGCGTTTGCGGCGGCCATCCTGATCCGTCTGTATAACGAAGTCTGGAGTAACACCGCCGTGGTGGGCGGCTATTTCGGGCTGCCGGGTGAGTGGGAGTACTACTCCGCGGCGATGCTGTTTACCGTCTTTACTCTCGCCTACAGCCTGAAAGGTGGCCTGCGGTCGTCGATATTCACGGATGTGATTCAGGCGTTCGTGTTTGTGTTCTTTGTCGGCGCGGTGCTGTTCCTGATTGTGCCGGCCAATGACACCAGTGCCCTGCTCACCGACGGTGAGTTCAAGCTCAATGCCGGCTTTGACCTGTTGCTCGTCGCGCTGTTGCAGATGTTCAGCTACCCCTTCCACGATCCGGTGCTAACCGACCGCGGCTTTGTGAACAAGGAAAAAACGATGTTGAAGAGCTTCGTGGTGGCAGGACTGCTGGGCTTTGTGGCGGTGTTCATCTTCAGCCTCGTCGGTGTTCACGCACGGCTCAATGGCATTGAGGCCATGGGTAATGCGCCCGCGGCTGTCGGACAATCGCTTGGGTTGGCGGCGCTCTTCTTCATGAGTGTGGTGATGATGACCTCCGCCGGCTCCACGCTGGATTCCACATTCAGTTCACTGGCCAAGTCCCTGGCGGTGGATCTGCCACGGCTGGCGAAACGTGCCAAAGACCGCTTGCCGAGCGTTCGCGTGGGCGCGGTCATCATGATTGTGTTCGCACTGCTGGGTAACCTGCCGATGTTTGCCGGCACCGATATTCTCAAGGCCACCACCATTTCCGGCACCATGGTGATGGGGCTGGCACCGGTGTTCCTGTTTTACGGTTTTACCCGCTGGTCGCCCTGGAGCTTTCATCTCAGTTTCTGGACCGGCCTGGGTCTGGGTGTGCTGCTGGCAACGGGGCTGATTCCCGCCAGCTGGGCCATCGGTGACGGCAAATACGCCATGCTGCTGGGTGTAAACGCCTACGGCTTCCTGATCTGCACCGCCGGTTTCTTTGTGCCGCTGGTCGTCCGCCGACTTGCCGGGCGCTCTCTGGCGGCCGGGGAGGTTTAGGAGGTGGTGTCGTGACCGAGGGCCGGAGTTGTCCGCTGGCGTATCGCTACGATCCGGCGTCGCTGTGTGCTGAGCCGCAACAGGTGGCCGGGGACGTGCTGTATGTTATCGGTGGCCTGTACGGAAATCCCCTTGCCCTGGATGAAATCGAGCGATTGGCACGGGCGGAGGAGCGACAGGGTCGCCGGGTGACGTTGGTGTTTAACGGGGATTTTAACTGGTTTAACGCCACCGACGGGCTGTTCCGGGAGATCAACAATCGGGTGCTGGAGCACACCGTCAGCCTGGGCAACGTGGATTATGAACTGGCCAACCCCAATGATGGCGCCGGCTGCGGTTGTGCCTATCCGGATTTCGTGGATGAGGGCGTCGTGGCACGTTCCAACGCCATTATGGGGCGGCTGCAGGGGGTGGCCGGGGAGCATTCCGATATTCAGGCGCGGTTATCCCTCTTACCCCGTTACCGTTGCCTGATATTTGGAGGCCTAAAGGTTTTGGTGATTCACGGCGATCCGGAGTCCCTCGCCGGTTGGGGGTTGGCCTATGAATCCTTTGTGGCTGGTAACGAGGCGAAGCTGACGGAGTGGTTCCTGGCCAGCGGTGCTGATGTGATTGTCTCCACCCACACCTGCCTGCCAGTACTGTGGTCGGGAATGGTGAACGAGCGACGTTGTGTGGTTGCCAACAACGGGGCAGCCGGAATGGGGAATCTGCGGCAGGACCCCCGTGGGTTGATCACCCGGATCGGTCTGGCGAGCCCCGTGGCTGAGCCGGTTGCCGGTCTTGAGCGGCAGGGCCTGAATGTCTCACTGTTACCCGTGGACTATGACGTCGACGCCTGGTTAGAGCAGTTTGACCGGCTCTGGCCGGCGGGTTCGGCCGCCGCTGTGTCGTACCGGGACCGGATCGTTGGAGGGACTTCGATAACCGCAGACGATATTACGTTTCCCCCTGGAAGGGGCTCTATAGGGTAACGAATTTGTCACTGGCGGTTGGTGTAATAATGTCTATTCTGAAGGTGAGAGGTAGCCATCGGGGCTGGCGGCCCCAGAGCGCCGACTTGAAATATATTTTGTGGTCTATATAATTTAACGCTAACTTTTTGAGGCGAATCGATCACGTTATGACATCAGAAGGCTCGAATACCACCGCCATCACCCTCCGCACGCCGGTCAAGGATGATGGCTACAGGCTTCACCAGTTGGTGGCACAATGCCCCCCGCTGGACCCTAACTCGATCTACTGCAACCTCCTGCAGTGCAGCCATTTTGCCGAAACCGGCGTGGCCGCGGAGATAGACGGCGATCTGGTCGGCTTTATTTCCGGATATATTCCCCCCCAACAGCCCAAAACCGTTTTTGTCTGGCAGGTGGCCGTTCACGAGAAAGGTCGTGGGCAAGGTCTTGCCAAGCGGATGTTGAAGGCGATTGTGGCCAGGGACGCGTGTAAAGACGTGACCCACATGGAAACCACCATCACTGAAGACAATGAGGCTTCCTGGGCGCTGTTCCGGTCCTTTGCCCGTGACATGGGTGCTGAACTGACTTACCACGAGCACTTTGAGAAAGACACCCACTTTGGCGGCAAGCACGACTCCGAGTTCCTGCTCCGCATCGGGCCTTTCACAAAGACGGCGTAGCAGCCTTCCCGAACGACCGATCCCCCTGTTTGGACTAGCCGGCAGATTGCTGAGGTGAATCTGTCACAACGGCTTCAACCAACGTGCTACCGCACAGTTACCTCGAACCTGACATGCTAAGAGGCAAGACAATGGAACTTTTCAAGTCGACCGAATCCGAAGTACGCGTTTATTCCCGTGCCTTTCCGGTGATCTTTAACCGTGCCAAGAACGCGCACCTGTACACCGAAGATGGCAAGGAATACCTGGACTTCCTGGCCGGCGCCGGGTCACTGAACTATGGCCACAACAACGACATTCTCAAGAAAGCGCTGCTCGAGTACATTGAAAGCGATGGTGTCAGCCAGGGCCTGGATATGTTTACCACCGCCAAGCACGATTTCATTGAGTCGTACAAGAAGCACATCCTGGACCCCCGTGGCCTGGACTACAAAATGCAGTTTACCGGTCCTACCGGCACCAACTGCGTGGAAGCGGCCCTGAAACTGGCTCGCAAGGTGAAAGGCCGCAATGGCATCGTGTCCTTCACCAATGGCTTCCACGGCGTCACCATGGGCGCGGTCGCGGCCACAGGTAACAAGCACCACCGTGGTGGCGTTGGCACCCCGCTGGGGAATGTGGACTTCATGTTCTATGACGGCTACCTGGGTGAGAACGTAGACACCCTGGAAATCATGGACAAGGTGTTGTCCGACGGCTCCTCCGGCTTTGAACTGCCGGCAGCGGTCATCGTTGAAGCGGTCCAGGGCGAAGGCGGATTGAACGTCGCCCGCGCTGAATGGCTGCAGGGCCTCGAGAAGCTGTGCAAAAAGTACGACATTCTGTTGATCGTCGACGATATCCAGGCAGGGAACGGCCGTACCGGCGAGTTCTTCAGTTTCGAATTTGCGGGCATCAAGCCGGATATCGTAACGGTATCCAAGTCGTTGAGCGGTTACGGCCTGCCGATGGCCCTGGTGCTGTTCAAGCCGGAGCTTGATGTCTGGGGGCCGGGCGAGCACAACGGCACCTTCCGGGGCAACAACATGGCCTTTGTAACCGCCCGCGCAGCGGTCGAGACCTACTGGAAAGACGATGCCTTTGCCAATGAAGTGAAAGCCAAGACCGAGGTTCTGGCTGAAGGGCTGCAGGCAATCTGTGACAAGTACCCGGGCGAGTTCAAGATGAAAGGCCGGGGCATGATGCGTGGCATTGAAGCCACCGACGCTGAAGTGACGGACAAGATCACCGGTCGTGCCTTTGAGAAGGGCCTGATTATTGAAACCAGCGGCCCCAATGACGAAGTGATCAAATGCCTGATGCCGCTGACCACCAGCGAGGACGATCTGCGCAAAGGTGCTAAACTTCTAGGTCAAAGCGTGGACGAAATCATGCAGGAGGGAATGAGCAAGGCGTCCTGAGACGCCTGCCATCTCCCGACACTCATTCTGCAGGATAACGACGGTAACATTATGACTAGCGAACAACATACCGTAGAGAAAATCGGCGGCACCTCCATGAGCAATTATGAGGCGGTGCGCGACAACATCATTCTCGGCGGGCGCTCCAAGGACGACCTGTACCAGCGCATCTTCGTGGTCTCCGCCTATGGCGGTGTCACCGACGAATTGCTGGAGCACAAGAAAACCGGAGAACCGGGTGTCTATGCCCTGTTCGCCGATGCCGAGTCGGACTGGGCCTGGGGCGACGACCTCACCAAACTGATCCAGTTCCTGACCGACATCAATGGCGAGCTGTTCCCGGACCCCATGCTCAAGCAGCAGGCGGACCAGTTCATCACTGACCGCATCGAAGGCGTTCGCGGCTGCCTGATTGATTTGCAACGTCTGTGTTCCTACGGGCAGTTCCAGCTTGAGGAGCATCTGCTGACGGTTCGTGAAATGCTGGCCGGTATCGGTGAGGCCCACAGTGCCTTCAACACTGCCCTGAAGCTTCAGCAGGAAGGCATCAATGCGCGGTTCGTGGACCTGACCGGGTGGCGCGACAATGAACTGCTGCCGCTGGATGAAAAGCTCAAGCAGGCATTCGACGCGGTGGACCTGAGCCGTGAGCTGCCGATCGTGACGGGGTATGCCCAGTGCAAGGAAGGCCTGATGCGTACCTTCGACCGGGGCTACAGCGAGATGACCTTCAGCCGGGTCGCGGTGATTACCAACGCCCGCGAAGCGATCATCCACAAGGAATACCACCTCAGTTCCGCGGACCCCAACATTGTCGGTGCGGATAAGGTCGTCCCCCTGGGGCGCACCAACTATGACGTTGCTGACCAGTTGGCGAACCTCGGTATGGAAGCGATCCACCCGCGCGCTGGCAAGGGCATGCGTCAGAACGAGATTCCGCTGCGGGTGATGAACACCTTCGAGCCGGAGCACACCGGTACCCTGATCACCGGCGACTACGTCAGTGAGAAGCCTCAGGTAGAGATCATCGCGGGTAACAAAGGCGTGTTTGCCATTGAGGTGTTCGATCAGGACATGCAGGGTGAGCCCGGTTCCGACCGTCGCATTCTGGAAGTGCTGGGTCGCTTCAAGGTGCGTTTCGTATCCAAGGACACCAACGCCAACACCATTACCCACTACGTGGACAGTACGCTCAAACACGTCAAACGGGTGGTCAGGGCGCTGAAAGACGAATTTCCCAACGCCGAAATCAGCACTCGCAAGGTGGCGATCGTGTCTGCCATTGGCAGCGATATCAAGGTGTCGGGCATCCTGGCTCGGTCAGTCAAGGCCCTGGCGGACGAGGATATCAGCGTTCTGGCCCTGCACCAGTGCATGCGGCAGGTGGACATCCAGTTCGTAGTGGACGAAGACGCCTATGAGAAGACCATTGTGGCGCTTCACGGCGCGCTGATTGAGCCTCACAACCACGAGTACGCGATTGTTGCAGCGTAACCTGCTGGTTTCTCTACGTCGGTAATTGCCACAACGGACAGTCTGTGCCCCCGGCAACGGGGGATCCACGACGCTGTTCCGCGCGTATTCTCTGGAAATTCGCGATCGGAACCTGTGCCATGACTGACGTTCAGAGCCCGGGGCCGTCTCCGACCATAGCCCATTCCGGCGAAACGGAATCCCTGGTAGGGCTGTACTTCAGGGATGCGTCCCGTTACGAATTGCTCACCAATGAGGGCGAGCGCCGACTTTCACGGCGCCTGACCTTCTGCTATCGGATCATATCTACCGAGCTTGCCTTGCCGGAAGGCACCCCTCAGACATTCCGCGAAGTGGTTGGAAGCCTGGGCGACGCCTGTGCTTTTTCGAGGCGGTGTCGTCGTGCCTACCATCTCGCCACCGCCAGTCGTCAGCGGCTGATTCGCAGCAATCTCCGGCTCGCGGTGCACATCGCAAGGCGCTACGCCAACCGCGGCATTCCCATGTCGGATGTCATTCAGGATGCCAATGTCGGTCTGATCAAGGCCGTGGAGCGGTTTGATCCTACCAAGGGCTTTCGTTTCTCGACCTATGCCTACTGGTGGATCAGCGAAGAGGTGAAGCGGTGCATGAAGCGTGGAACCCGGCTTGTGCATACCCCTGAAAACGTGGTCGATGAAATCCGCCTGTTGCAGAAAAAATCCCTGGTACTGCACCAGACATTGGGCCGCACGCCGTCGCAGACCGAACTGGCGCGGGAGATTGAGGTGTCGCCTTCCCGCATTGGTGAGCTGCGGGCGCTGGCCAGTCTGGAAGTGTCAGTGGATCTGCCGGTGGGCATGGAGGGTGGCATTACGCTGGGTGACAGCCTCAGTGCAGACGATCAGTCCGCGCCGGACCACGACATGGCCCAGCGTGACCGCAAACGGACACTGACCGCTCTCTTGGCGGAACTGAGTTCGCGGGAAAAGGATGTCCTGGCCAGGCGTTACGGCCTGGGCCTCCCAGAACCGGAAACCTTGCAGGTGATCTCCGATGACCTGGGAATAAGCCGGGAGCGGGTGCGGCAGATAGAGAAATGCGCCCTGAAAAAGTTACGGGGCCGTTTTATCGACCCTAACGACGAGCTCCGGGGCTAGTATTCAGGGCCGGTATCGACCGGCTTAGCCCTGGGCCAGAATGAACCAGGCGCCCGCCGCTACCTGGCACGCCAGGACAACAGCTGTCAGTCCCAGCCGCAACTTCAGATACCAGTCCGGCCAATAACCCCTCATCCAGCGAGCGTCGACCACATACAGCGCGACATAGGCCAGCGTGTAAACCAGGATCTGGCCGGCAATGGGCAGCAGCAGACCAATGCCGGCGGTGATGAAGAACACTTGGCTCAACAACATGGTTACCAGGGGGGAAATCGGGTAGCAGCGATTCTCAAGCTGCATGGCCAGTGGCCAGTAGATGCCCGCCATAAAGGCCAGAATGCCCGCGCTGTACAGGTAGAAATAGCGGGAGATGGCCAGGCTTTGTTCAGGCAGCGCAAAGAGTCCGAAAATGGCGGCAAGGAACGGTAGCAGCCCGCCAATGCCCACCACGATCGCCAGTCTGGCGACGGCAATCACGAGTGCTTCCCCTGAACCCGAATCCTCATTGGTCCGATAGCGGCGGGCTCCGTACCCACCAACTCAATGGCCGGGTTGATCGACTGCCTGAGTTCTTCCAGGGTTATTCTCACCGTATGACTCTCACCGTAAAACGCGGGGATGATGTGCTACCCACGGACTTACGAGCAACGGATCGTTTGGGATCATTCCAGTCGTGTAACGCCGAGGAAATAATAGTCAGACATTGTCCGCGAGCTCACGGCAGGCGGCGTGTTGAGGGCACTGAACGAGGTGGTCATTGACCATGCCCGTGGCCTGCATGAAGGCATATACAATGGTGGGCCCCACAAAGTTGAAGCCGCGTTTTTTCAGTGCCTTGGACATGGCTTCGGCCTCGGGCGTGTAAACCGGCACGTCGGCAAAACGCTGCCAGTGATTCTGGATAGGCTCTCCACCGACAAACGACCACAGGAAGTCACTGAACGAGTGGCCCTGATCCCGTAGCTCCAGGTAGCCCCGGGCGTTGCGGATGATGGACTCGACTTTCAGGCGGTTACGGACGATGCCAGTGTCCTGCATCAAGGCGTCGACTTTGGCCTCGTCATAACGGACGATTTTTTCAGGGTCGAAATGGTCGTAGGCGGCGCGGTAGTTGTCCTGTTTCTTGAGTATGGTGATCCAGCTCAGGCCCGCCTGCTGGCCATCCAGGCACAGCTTCTCAAACAGCGCCAGGTCGTCGTACTCGGGGCGGCCCCATACGGTGTCGTGGTAGTGAACGTAGAGCGGGTCATCGCCACACCAGGGGCAGCGTTGTTGATTGTCCATAGTCCTGCCTTCTCGTCTGAAGTTGGTGGAGCGGTGCGGGTTACGGCTGTAGACGGTCGATGTGCCAGCGATCGCCCTGCCTGACGTATTCAAAGCGGTCATGCAGGCGGCTTGGCCGCCCCTGCCAGAACTCGATTCGTTCCGGCACCACGCGGTAACCGCCCCAGAAATCGGGTAGCGGGATCGTCCCGTCCTTGAACCGGCGTTTCATCTCGGCCACTTTCTGTTCCAGCAATCCGCGGGAGTTGATCGCCCTGCTCTGTTCCGATACCCAGGCACCGATCTGGCTGCCCCGGGGGCGAGAGGTGAAGTACCTCAGGGATTCGGATTTGCTGACCTTTTCCACATGGCCCTGAATCCGCACCTGGCGGTTCAGCCCGATCCAGGGGAACAGCAGGGCGGCTTTTGGATTTTCTGCCATTTCGTGGGCCTTGCGGCTGCCGTAGTTGGTATAGAACACAAAACCGGCGTCGTCGAAGTATTTCAACAGGACGGTCCGTATGTCGGGCATGCCGTCTCCGCCTGAGGTGGCCAGTGACATGGCATTGGGCTCGAGAATGCCGGCCTCACGGGCATTCTCGAACCAGACATGGAATTGTCTGACGGGGTTGTCATCAAGGGCATCGCGCTCAAGGCCTTCGCTTTCGAAGTCTCGGCGCATATCGCTAATATCCATCCGGGTTTCCTGAATGAGGGATTTCGTTGCCTGAGTCAGTGAAAACAGAATATCGGGTTCGTTGCCCCATGTCAGTCCATCACCCTCTATAACCCCCCATCACCTTCCTCATCACCCTCCTCATCAACCCATCCGGCTGACAAACCGGTCACCGGCGGGCTATCCTTGGTGGATAGATTGGCGACAGATCGCGCCTGTCAGCAATGGACAACAAGGAGAGCCCGGTGCCTGCGAACCGCAAACGACGATTGTCTGCCAGAAATATCTCGATAGTGGTACTGGTTCTGGTGGTGATCTATGCCATCGCCGGGTTTGCGCTATTGCCGTGGTGGCTGGAGCGAACGCTGCCGGAGCGGCTGGAACAACACATGGGGTGGCAGGCCGAGATTGAAGAGGTCCAGGTGAACCCCTTCGCCATGAGCGTTGAAGCCGTTGGCCTGGAGGCCAGGGACGCTGAAGGCGAACCGGTGGTTGCCTTTGACAGCCTTTATGCCAACCTCGGGGTCTGGCGATTGCTCACCGGAATTGTCGCGCTGCAGGACATCGAACTGGAAGACCCTTACGTTCGCCTGGATTTGCTGGAGGACTACAGTGTCAACTTCGCCCGGGATTGGCAGGCCCATAATCCGGGTGGCGAACAACCGGCGCCCGAGGAGGCGGATTCCGGAGAACCGCCCAGAATCTATTTTGACCGGATCAGGGTCTCGGGTGGCGAACTGCTGTTCCGGGATTTCAGTCAGCAAGGCCAGGAAGAATTTCGGGTTACGCCCCTGGATCTGGCTTTGAACGACCTGGCCACCTGGCCCCGCGAGGACGCCGACAGCAGCTATTACCTGCTGGCGGCGGTCGGCAGCCAGACCATTGAGTGGGAAGGCGACCTGAGCATCGCCCCTCTCTATTCAAAAGGGTTCCTCAAACTGGGTGACGTGTCCCATGAAACCCTGCAGCATTTTCTCAAGCCCTATCTTCCCTATCAGCTTCGTAACGGCAGTGTGACCCTTAGCTCGCAGTACGAACTGCGTTCTGCCGGTGAACTGTATCTGACCACCTCGGAGGGCCAGCTCACGATCGACGATGTCGATCTCGGCGTTGAGGCTGATGCCGATGATGGGCTTCTGAGTGCGGATCGTCTGAGCGTAGGTGATATCCGTTTCGGGCTTAGCGAACAGGAGCTGTCCACTGGCACCGTGAACATCGATGGTGTCAGCCTGTCACTGCTCCGTGATGCGAACGGCCAGCTCAATCTTCTGGCGCCACTTCAGAATAGTGCGGATGAATCAGGTGGTGACGACACTGGCACAGGAGCGCCTTTCCGCTGGACGGTGGCCGGCGTGGAACTGGCCAACAGCGCGGTCAGTTGGCGGGACGAGCAGTCGCAACTGCCCGCAGAACTGGCCCTTGAGGACCTGTCGATCAGCATCGATGAGATCTCCCATCGCCTGGAGGAACCGGTCAATTACAACGCCAGTGGTGCGCTGAACGGTGGTGGGAAACTGTCGATCAATGGTCAGGCCACGTTGGCACCTTTCACGCTGGAAGCCGGGCTGTCTGGCAGCGGGATTGCCCTGTCGCAGTTTGGCGCCTATATCAACCAGGCGGCGAACCTGGATGTCAGGGATGGCCTGTTGTCTGTCGATGGCAATCTGGATCTCGATCAACAGCAAGACCCGCTGACGGGTACCTTTAGCGGCACTGGCGAGGTGGCCTCCCTGGATATGCGTCTTGGCGACAGTGATCAGCCCCTGATCCGCTGGCAGAGCGTGCGCCTGGAACCTTTGGAGTACAACGTCGCGCCGGCACGGCTGCAGATTGGCACCATTACCCTGGTGGGTCCTGCGGTGAACGTGGTCCGTGACAGCAACGGTACTCATAATGTTGAACGGATTGTCAGGTCCTCGCCGTCGGACGAATCCGCGCCAGCTGGAGAAACAACCAGTAGTGACGGCGAACCCGGCTTCATCTTCCGCATTGGCCAACTGATGTTGGAAGAAGGTGCCATCTCCTACACCGATCGGACCCTGGACCCGACATTCGCAACCCGGTTCGACCAGTTGCGCGGCTCAGTAACCGGGCTTAGCAACGTGGCGCCGCAACAGGGCCAGATCTCGATCCAGGGGCGGGTTGGCGATGTGGCAACCATGACGCTGGATGGTTCCGTGGGCGCCCTGGGCACCGATGATACCAGCGATCTGAAGCTGACCATGGAGAACGTCTCTCTGCCCATGCTGTCACCGTATTTTGGCCGTTACCTGGGATACAGCGTGGACAGTGGCAAGCTCAAGCTTGATCTGGATTATGAGTTTTCCGGCAGCCGTCTGGATGCTGCCAACAGCGTCATCCTGGATCGGCTGGAGCTTGGAGGCCCCGTTCCGAGTGACGAGGCCGTCAGTGCACCGGTCAAGCTTGGTCTGGCGTTGCTGCGTGACCGGCAGGGTGTCATCGATATCAACCTGCCCATCAGCGGAGATCTGGAAAGCCCGGACTTCAGTATCGGTCAGGTTGTCATGAGGACATTCGTAAACCTCGTTGCCAAAGCCGCCACGTCGCCATTCAGCATGCTGGGTTCGATTGCGGATTTTGCGGGCCTGTCGGGAGAAGAACTGGGCAATGTGCGTTTTGAAGCGGGGCGCACCGAGCTTGCCGATGGGGAAGGCGTCAAACTGGAGGCACTGGGCAAGGCCTTGAATGAACGCCCTGGTCTGGCGCTCAATGTTCGTGGAGCGGTCGCACCAGAGGCAGACGGAGACGCGTTACGGCGGCAGAAACTGTTCGAGCAACTGGGCATAGCGGATGGAGCTTCCGCGTCTACACGTATCGCTCGGCTTGAGCAGGCGTACGCGGATTCGGATTACGTGGCGTCGGTGGAAGCTTTCCGAAACGACGTTGCCGGCGGGAACGTAGAACCCGGCAAACAGGAATGGGAGCAGGCGCTGGTGAAGCGACTGATAGCCGATGTGGAACTGCCACCGGAGGCTTTGGGCAACCTGGCAACATCCCGAGGCGTATGGCTCCGGGAGCAAATGCTGCAGGAGCATGGAGCATCAGAAAATCAGGTATACCTGCTTGACCCTGTGCGCGACGCGACGGCCGATGAGGCCGGCACTGTCACCGTCAGCTTTGAGCTGGATGTGCGGTGACAGCGGCTGGGATCAAGGCGCTGCTGGCTCGGAGATGCCCGGCGGCAACTGGAGGTCGCGTTTATCGACAAATTGCTGGTACCGCCCGTCTTTGAACAGCGGCGACAGCAGTTGCTCCAATGTGGTTGCGTCGATGGGGCCGTTGTCCCGTGCCATGATATGGAGGAGATAGGTCTGATCGGGGGTATCGGACACCAGGAACCTGTCACTGTCCTCGGGGTTGTCGTTCAGGTGGCTCTGAAGATAGGAGCGACTGACCACAGCCACTTCGGCCAGTGACGGACGGTCCGCCTTGATCAGGTCAAGATTACGGCTGTGGCTATGGGAGAACTCGATATTGAATCGTTTCTCAAGCTCGGCGTTATCCGTAGACAGGCCGGCGAAGCCATAGTGATAGCCCGAGATAGCAACGAGCTGTCGCTCGGTGACGTTGTCAAAGAAGCTTTGGTCACGGCCGGGTTTGTTGAGGGCGACATAGACGTCTTCGTCCATCAGAATTGGTCGGGTAGCGTTAACAGGCAGGTTTTCCCAGCCCCAACTCGGGTTCTCAAAGAAAATAACGTCGTACAATCCGGCGTGGAAATCCAGGTGTCTGCGTTTTGGGGAAGTGTAGACAATCCGGAACGTGACCTTGTCGTTTGTTGAATCCAGCTCTCTTAACAGGTCACCGAGTAAGCCCTCCACCTTGTTTTCACTGTTCACACTGGCCACCGGAGGGAAATTATAGACGCCGACAGCGATGTTGGTCTGGGCCGAAACAGTGGTTGTAACACCGAGAGTCAGCGTTAAGCCCAGTATCAGAAGGGTGACTTTCAGCGGATGTCTGCGCTTTAATCCGAGTTGGAGTTTCAAGGTAGAGTGCTTCCCGGCATCAAGATTTGAACGTCCATTCACATTACCACTGTTTAATCTTAGTCAAAAGAGGCCAACAATAAACTCATGCAAAACGTGAAGCGCCCATTATGAAACGCCCTCTCAGTCATTTCTTTGCCTATGTGTCTCGCCTGCGGTGGATCAAGCGATGGGGGCTGATGCGCAACGCCATTGAGGAGAATGTCGCCACTCATTCCTGGGAGGTGGCTACCCTGGCTCATGCGCTTGCAATTATCCGTAACCGGCATTTTGGCGGGCAGGTCAACGCTGACCGGATCGCTGCCGCAGCGCTCTACCACGATGCCACAGAGGTTATTACAGGCGATATGCCGACACCGGTCAAATATCACTCGCAGGTTATGCGGGAAGCGTTCGGAGACATCGAGCACAAGGCGGAGGCCGAGCTACTGGCGCTGCTACCGGCGGACCTGCAGGAGGATTTTGCGCCCTATGTTCGCGAATCCGGATGGGAGCAGGAGGAGAAGGAATTGATCAAGGCGGCCGACCGGCTCTCGGCGTTGTTGAAATGCCAGGCTGAGATGCAGGCGGGCAACAAGGAGTTTGAACCAGCGGCGGGTCACATCCTGAAAAAGCTGGAGGATGACGCCCTGCCGGAAGTGATGTATTTCCTGGAAGTGTTTGCGCCGGGTTATCAGCGGCCCCTCGACAACCTCCTGGAATAGGACAATTGCTGCTATGGAGCCGGGCCTGAAATTTAGGTTTTATCGCTTTTTCGCACTATCATTCCAAGAGTTAAGTGCATGCCAAACTTTCGAAGGATCCTATTCAACGTTTTCACGGTCCCTGTCTCTGGGTCGCGCTCGATAGCGGAGATGGTCGTCGCTGAGAATCCTGCGATTCTCCCGAATTGTTTCTGGTTGAGGCCTGTAAATTTTAGACGAAGCCGCCGAATGGCTTGACCGAGGTGGATTTCCTCGGTCTGAAGTTCAGTTATAATCTCCTCTCGAATTTTGGTCCGCTCTTCCGGTGTAAGATCCGGCCGCTTTAATTTGGGCATGAATGTTTTGAATCCCGTTGAGTCAGTGTGGTTGCAGTAAACGCTCGAGCTGCTCAAGTGCCAGTTCAGGCTCATGCATTCTAATGGAGGCGTGATCCAGCATCTTGGCAGGGGCGCCACACCGCTTAAGACCATCTTTCATGCCTGTCAGTTTCGATAACTCGCCTTCCATGAGGCCGGCTGCTCTCTTGGGATCGGTCGCGAGCTCCTCTAGAATGGCGGCATAATCTGGGTTCCGTCGCCTATCCAAGAGGTGTTTCGGCCACCAGGTAGAATTTGCAATTGGCTCAGGGTCTAAAACCATTGGTGCTAAGTCATAAGCCGGCGCTAATTCAATGTCGTGGCCACGTTTTATCAAAGATGTATTTCTTCCATGGTTGTCTCTATTACCGACTGTGGTATTCAGCACATCGCGAACCAAGTAATCAGCGAGTAGAGCGTCTTTATTCTTGGGCTTTGTAATGCACTCTCGCAGTTTTTGAATCACATCCACGTGCTCAAGTCGTGCACCATCGCCTATCATTCCCATGATGGAATAAACAGATTCCATACCGTGGCGTGATACACCATCAGCCCCCACCTCCCGATCGAATCGAGGTAACCACAGTGCAACGTCGCCATTGATCTCATCGAAGAATGTGCCGACTATAGACGTGAACCCTCGAGCCTCAAGCAACTGATAAACAGCTGCCTCGCCTTCAAGAACCTGAACATCATCTTTGGATCTGTTGCCGCGCGGGAATTTTACGAGCCAGTGGCGCGAAATATCCTCTTCAGGAATAGTTCCCTCAAGCGCATACTCACCGTAATGATTCTCAACCAATAGGAGTTTCGGGGCATCACCACCGGCACCTGTGGCGCCGCCAATCGCGACATGTAAGTTGTTAGCATATTGAACTAGGGCGTCAGCGCGAGTACATACGTCTTGTCGGTCAAAGAGGACGATTTCGGACTCGGCAACCTCTTTTTCAAAGGCTTTGGCGGCCTCTTTAATCCGTAGGTTGCCAATCGGCCCAATGCACCCCTCAGTCAAGAGTCGAACATCAATTGCCTGTTCTGGGTCACGGGAATATCCAAGTTGTTTTACTAAAGCTCGGCGCCCAGCGCCTTGAGGAATAATATCGCGCAATATTGGTGCAATTTCTCCCGCCATGAAATCACCGCCCAGGATGCACGGTAGATTTACTCCGACGGCTTTCTTGTTATTCAGGTCCTCTCTTTCATAATCGCCACCCTGTTCGAGGGCCGCCAAGACATATTGAATGTCGTATGAAAACGTCGGTTTACCGAGCAGTCCGTCGGTTTCGTGTGGAAAAGCAACGGTGCCAGCATCGTGCCACTGATTGTCCCAGTGAATCTGCAGAGTGAGGCTCATTGATTCAGACCCTATGTTGCAAGAATACTTGCAACAATATTAGATGGCTCGGGCTTTATTGCAAGTTTACTTGCAAGGTAAGCGATAAAAAGCAAAATCGTTGCAAGTATACTTGCAGAGTAGATTAGAGCCTGGGTCTGTTTATTTGCTGAGCATAAGGGCAACAAGGAGTTTGAGCCAGCGACCCCTCGACAACCTACTGGAATAAGGGCTGCCGGGGCCGCTGAGTGGCGGAGCGCTCTAGCTGCTGCCGGCTGACGCCACCATGCCACCGCGCAGGCCATCCTGTTTCACACTCTGGCGCACGATGTCTTCGGGGCTGCCTGCCAGTTCCCGGAACATGCCCATGGAACCCAGCAGGGCGGATGACTCGTAGGGCACGAAGACCCGTTCCCCTTCCTTGGCCATGTTCGGCAGTACCTTGATGTAGCTTTGCCCCAGCAAATAGCCGATAACGGTCTGCTTGTTCTCTTCTGTGTCACCCATGGCGCTCAAGACCAGGCGAATGGATTCCTGCTCACCCTGGGCACGCAGGATGGCAGATTCCTTGTCGCCCTGAGCGTTGAGAATGGCGGATTCCCGCTGGCCCTGGGCCATGGCAATAGCGGCGGACTTCTCACCTTCGGCCTCGGTCACCGTGGCGCGACGCTTACGCTCGGCGGCCATCTGCAGGCGCATGGCTTCTTCCACCTCTTCCGGCATGCTGATGTCCTGAACTTCAACGCGAGTCAGCTTCACACCCCACTTTGACGCCGCTTCTTCCATTTCGGCCTGGATGGCGTTGTTCACTTCGCTACGGGATTCAAACAGCTTGTCCAGTTCCATCTTGCCCACCACGGAGCGCAGGGTGGTTTTGGCCAGAACCTCGACCGCCTGGCTCATGTTGGCCACTTCGTAAACCGCACGGCGTGGGTCGATAATCTGGTAGTAAAGCGCGCCATTGATGTTTACGGTGACGTTGTCGGTGGTTACCACCGGCTGTCCGGGGAAGTCCATGACGGTTTCGCGGCGGTCAATGCGGGTTTCGAAACTGCTGCTTGGATGATACTCGTCGCCGATGCGCACGTAGCGGGTCATGGTGATGGCGCGCGGGCGCTCAATGAAGGGGATGATGATGTTAACACCACTCTCCAGTATGCGATTGAATGACCCTAGCCGCTCGATCACCATCACTTCGGACTGGCGCACAATCACCAGGCCCTTGGCGATGATGAAAATGCCAATGACGACGAAAATAAGGCTGATCACCAGCCCCGGGGAAACCACGTTTTCCATGTTTACTGCTCCTTTTTAGTGATCGTGTGAACAACGGCAGTGGTGCCGTCAAAACGTTCGAAAGTAACCTCGGTGCCTGCGGGCAGTTCGGTCATGCCGGTATCGCTGGTACGCAGGCGATAGAAGTCGCCGTTGACCTTGATGCCACTGGCGCCGTCAAAATCGCGCTTCAGCGTGCGATACTGCTTGCCCTGCTCGACGCCGGTGCCGGTTGTCCCGTAAGCGACACCCTTGGGGGAAAACCTCGGTTTGATCCAGCGAATGGCAATGGGTACCAGAATGCCCGAAAACACGCCCATACCGACCAGTTGCCATTCGAAAGGCGCGCCGAGAGCGGTCAACAGCGCCGTTAAAGCAGCTGCGATCCCCAGTGCCAGTAGCACCAGCACACCAGACGTCAGTTCTGCGAGACTCAATACGAGGGCGAGTATCAGCCAGAAATGCGTGAGACTCCATTCCATACAGCAACATCCACTAGTGACAGGAAAAAGGGTTGGCCAGGAGATTGTAACCAAACCCGGCCAACGTCGTCCCGGATTGTGCACATTCGTGGGGACGGAGTCACGATATTCGTGGTGTTGCTGAACCCCGGGTATCGGGTGGCCCGAATGCCCCGGTCATAGGCGCGCTTTTGCCATATCCAGCGGCCCGACACCTGTTAGAGTAAGCAACACATCGCACAACAAGAGGTCATCGTCCATGAAAGATCTGAACAACAGGGTAGCCGTGGTTACCGGCGCGGGTTCCGGCATAGGCCGGGCGCTGGCCGTGGCACTGGCGGAAAAGGGCTGTCGCCTGGCGCTTTCCGATGTCAACGAGACAGGCCTTGCGGAAACCGCAGCTGGCTGTAGCGGGGCGGAAGTTCGCACCTATACCCTGGATGTCTCAGACCGGGATGCCATCTACGCTCATGCTGAGCAGGTCGCCAGGGATTTCGGCCAGGTGAACCTGGTGATTAACAACGCCGGCGTTGCCCTGTCCGCATCTGTGCGGGAGATGACCGACGATGACTTCAAGTGGATCATGGACATCGATTTCTGGGGCGTGGCCCATGGTACCCGGGCCTTCCTGCCGCACCTGATCGCCTCCGGGGATGGTCACGTGGTGAATATTTCCAGCGTGTTCGGACTTATTGGCGTACCCAAGCAAAGCGCCTATAACGCGGCTAAATTCGCAGTTCGTGGCTTTACCGAGTCACTGCGCCAGGAAATGAAGCTGGAAAAGCAGTCGGTCGCGGTGAGCTGCGTTCATCCCGGTGGCATCCGCACCAACATTGCGAATGCGGCGCGTATGGGTAAATCGGAGAACGCCGAAGCCCAGCGCAAGGGCTTCGACAAGATCGCCATGACCACTCCGGAAAAGGCGGCGAATATTATCGTCCGTGGCATTCTGAAAGATGAATCCCGAATTCTGGTCGGGCCCGATGCCTGGGGTATCGATGCCCTGAACCGGGTTCTGGGGTCCGCCTACCAGCCTCTGGTTGAGCGTTTTTCGCGGAAAAATCTTTACGTCTGAAACCCTTTTTCATGCTTGCCGTATTTCGGTGGTTTCGCGGCAGTTCGCCGGGATGATTGAAGCCCAGTGACTGCCGCTGTATATTTTGCATACAGCCACCGATATTCCAATCTCGCTGTATTTCAGGGAAAGAGGCAGCATGAACACTCCCCAGCACCCGGACCTTGGTGCGTCGCTTGAACAAAGCCGCTCAGGCCTCCGGGACACCCACCGTCGTTCGTTGATGCGAGCACTGTTTCTCGTGACCGCCTCTGCACTGGTGGTTTTTGGCTGCCTGCAGATTCTGAACGGCTATATCTGGCTCGCGACGGGGGAGCTCATTGCGAGCCTTATCCTTTTCTTTGGGGTTACCCGAATCAATCGCACACCTCGTCTCCAGGTCTGGATCTACAGTTATCTGGTGACGGGATTTTCCTTCGCCTTGATGATCATGCTGGTACCCGAAGCCTCGGTGTCTGCCTTCGTGTGGGTGCTGATGATACCGGTTCTGGCGTATTTGCTGCTGGGAAAGAAAGAAGGTTTCCTGCTCAGCGCGCCGTTCGTGGTGGCGGGCTGCGTCACTTACTACTTCCACCTGGAGTTCGTCGCTGATGCCGGCGGCGTGATCGACCTGCTAAACATGGTGCTCTGCGCCATCCTGATGCTGAGTTTTATCCATCTTTATGAAGCCCGTCGTGAGGAAGCCGAGCAAAAATTGTTCACTCTTGCACAGACTGATGCACTCACAGGGCTGGCCAATCGTGCGAACTTCCAGAGCACCCTGGCCCGCACCATCGCAGAGTGTGCCCGCAGTGGCTCGGGATTTGCCCTGGTGATTATGGACATCGACCACTTCAAGGTAGTGAATGACACCATGGGCCATGACGCCGGAGACCACGTTCTGCAAAACATTGGCAAGCAGCTCACCGAACGTCTGCGGACCACCGACGCAGTGGGACGATTGGGCGGAGAGGAATTCGGGTTGATTCTGCGGGATGTGAAACTCGAGGATTCGTTCCAGTTAATGGACGAGTTGCGCCAGCGTATTGCCGACAGCGAACTTCCTTATGGTGATGCCCTGATCCGGGTGACCGCATCGTTCGGAATTGCGCATTATCCCGATCATGCCATCGAAGCCGAGTCCTTGTTCCGGATTGCCGACCGCTGCCTGTTCAGCAGCAAGCGGGCCGGGCGCAATCGGGTCGCCAGGGCGGGCCTTTCGCCGGTCAAAGGCCCGCTTGCGACAGCAAGGACTTAGTGATCATCCAGGGTTACTGACATACAGGGTTACTGAATAGTCCGGCGATTTCCCTTCTGATACTGCGGGGCAATGTACTCGTTGATCTGCTCCTTGAAGCGGGCAATCAGTTCGCTGTTGTCGTGGTCCCAAGGGTGGAATCCCGGCTTGAAGTATTCCAGCCAGGTGGGGATCAGGCTGGAGAAGGTGCCGTTTTTGCCCCACATCCGCCACAAGCCGCGGGCAGAGTCTTTCAGTGAGAAGTTCTTCGGATCGTTCAGCATCATCCGGGTGGTGAAGTAACTGGCCATCACGCCCAATGCGGCTGTACTGAATGCCAGGTAAAACGTGCGCTCGGCATAGGTGCCGCCGACCTGGTTGAACACGTCGTAGGTCACCGCTTTGTGCTCGGTTTCCTCAATGGCGTGCCACACCCACAGCGGGCGCATGGTTTCATGCATGTCTTCGCGAACGTCGCTGCGCTCCAGCAGCATGTCCGCCATCATCGCGGTCATATGTTCCAGGGCGCAGGTGATGGCCAGTTGGTGCCGTTTTGGAAGCTTCTTGGCAATGCCCAAAACCACTTCCAGGTGTTCTTCCAGTTCCTCCACTGGCATGCCCTGATCCCGCACGTGCTGGTTCATGGACTTGTGTTCCAGCGAGTGCATGGCTTCCTGGCCGATAAAGCCTCTGACTTCTTTTTTCAGCTTGGGATCGTTGATCTGATCCTGATAGTAGCGGACCGAATCCACGAAAAACTGCTCGCCCTGCGGGAACAGCACAGACAGGGCGTTCATGGTGTGGCTCAGGATATAGCTGTTGTCCAGCCAGTAATGGGGAACCTTCTCCCCGAATTCAAACCCCATGCGCTGTGGCTTGATGGCAACGTTGTCCGGGGTGCGTGCAACCGGCTTTGACTCAGTGGTTTTCGTTCTCAGCATATCGTTACTCCTGCGCTTGGGCGCTATGGCTGATGTGATGGGACCAGTGTGTGTGAGTCAACGCGGGCTTTGAATGCGAAAAGGGGACGGCCATCGTGGATTAGGGGCCAGGGGCGGCCTCAATTGACTATGCTGACGTGGTTGCCGGTGCCTCCAGTCACAGTGTGGCTGCGCCGGGCTTCTGATAGCATCGGTGGCAGTGAGTCTTCCCACAACAAATCTCACACAACGAAAAGGAACCTGCATGGCGAACCCGGGCCCGGAAAAAGAACGGCAGATGCTGGGACTGTTCCTGGTTCCCGGTGTGTACCTCCGGGTGCTGGCGGATGTGGTGCGGCAGTTGGGCCACAACGACCGTGTTCTGTACGAAGGCATGGCATTCACGCCCCAGGATCTGAAATCCAATGACAGCCGGGTGTTTGTCACCGATGCGATTGTAATGGTGGAGCGGGCTCTGAACCTGGCCAGCAAAGACGGCTTGAGCTTCATGCTGGCGCGGGAACTGCGGGTCACCATCCATGGCACCCTCGGCTTCGCCGCCCTGACCAGCCCCACACTCGCTGGCGCCCTGGATTCGGTAAGGCGCTACCTGCAGTTGCGTGTGCCCTTCCTCACTATGACCCTGACCGACACCGGCGACCATGTGTTGGTGCGGTTGCGCTCCGAGTTCGACGTGCCCACCCAATACCGTTTTCTGGCGGAAACCGTCAGTGCCACGCTGATGATGCTGGCGGAACAACTGATCGACCGGGAGGATGCGGAAAAACGGGGATTCCCGCTGGTGGATGGCAAGCTCCCTGGCGTGAAGGTACAACTGACTTCTCCGGAGCCGGCCTATTACCCCAGGTTTGCGCCCCAGCTACCGGTACCTTTCGAGTATGGCCAGCCCGAGGAAACCATGGTGTTTCCCAAAGGCCTGCTGGACACCCGCATGCGCCTGGCGGATGCGGAAGCATCCCGGATGGCACGGGACCAGTGCGAGTTCGAACTGCAAAAAGCCCTGAAAGACCAGGGCGACATCACCTATGCCATCCGCAACATGCTCCACATGATGCCCGGGCCGCTGCCATCCCTGGAGGCCATGGCGGAGCGCTTCTGCGTGTCGTCCCGCACCCTGAAGCGACGGCTGGCGGAGAAGGACACCACCTACCGGGAAATTGTCGAAGCGGTACTGAAAGACCGCGCCATCCAGTTGCTGCGTTACACCAATCAGTCCGTCAGCGAGATCGCCTATGAGCTGGGCTACGCGGACCTGTCCAACTTCAGCCGTGCCTTCCGCAAGTGGACCGGAAAGTCGGCCAGTGAATTCCGCGAAGGCGGCCCGGACCCGGCACCCGAGGTTGGTCCCTGACAACGATCTTCCGGTCATGCGACAGATTAAAAATGCTGTGCTAGCTTAAAAGTTTGCTACAGAAAAACAGCAGTCCATGGCCACTCGGCTGTCTGACTGGCTCACTAACGCATTGAGTGGGGTCTGTGGATGCCACCGTTCGTCAACGGATACATCCGTTTCGTGGATGCCGTGAATTACCGTGTTGGTCGAGCGGTAATGTACGGCATCTTTGTCATGGTCGCTATTCTGCTGTGGTCGTCCATTTCCAAAGCGTTCTTCCTTCCCTCGTTATGGACGCTTGAAGCCGCGCAGTTCGCCATGGTGGCGTATTACATACTGGGCGGTCCCTATTCCATCCAGCTGGACGCCAATGTACGCATGGACCTGTTTTACGGCGGTTGGTCCGTCCGTAGAAAAGCCTGGTTCGATGTCTTCACCATTTTTTTCCTGATTTTCTTTCTGGGCGTGCTCCTGTACGGCGCCTACGACAGCACGAGCTATGCGATTCAATACGGCGAGCGCAGCGCATCCGCGTGGCGACCCTACATGTGGCCGATCAAGGTGGTGATGTGCATCGGCTTCTCACTCATGCTGTTGCAGGCGGTATCAGAGCTTTTCAAAGACATCGCCCGCATTCGGGGAGAAGACATCTGATGTCTTACGATCTCATCGCCATTTTCATGTTTGCCTCAATGATGCTGATGCTGATGACCGGCCAGCGGGTGTTTGGTGCCATTGGTGCCGTTGCCGCGGCCTCAGCATTGGCGCTGTGGGGAACCGGTGGTTCCGATATCCCCTTCTCATCCGCCATGAAGCTGATGAACTGGTATCCGCTGCTGACGCTGCCGATGTTTATCTTCATGGGCTACGTGCTCTCCGAATCGAAAATCGCCGACGATCTCTACCGGATGTTCCATGTCTGGATGGGGCCGATTCATGGCGGGCTTGCCATTGGCACCATTGGCCTGATGGTGCTGGTGTCAGCCATGAACGGTTTGTCGGTTGCCGGTATGGCCATTGGAGCCACCATCGCCCTGCCCGAATTGCTCCGGCGGGGTTATGACAAGCGTATGGTCACGGGCGTGGTTCAGGCGGGTTCATCGTTGGGCATTCTGGTGCCGCCCTCGGTGGTGCTGGTGCTGTACGCCATGATTGCCCGCCAGCCGGTGGGGCAGCTATGGCTTGCGGGCGTTGTGCCGGGGCTGATCATGGCGGTGATGTTTATCGTCTACATTGCGGTGCGGTGTCGTCTCCAGCCCGAGCTCGGGCCTGTGCTGCCAAAAGAGGAGCGCCAGGTCAGCCTGGGCGAGAAGTTACGCCTGCTGCGTGCAGGAGTTCTGCCGGTGGTTATTTTCGCCTCCATGATGGTGCCGTTCGTCAAAGGCTGGACCAGCCTGGTGGAGAGTTCCGCCATCGGTGCCATGGCGGCATTCGTCGCAGCGATCCTCAAACGCCGGATGACCCGGGCCGTGTTTGAAGCCTCCGTACGCCAGACGCTGGCCATTTCCTGCATGTTCATGTGGATCATCCTCGCCGCCCTGGGTTTCGGTGCCGTGTTTGATGGGCTGGGTGCGGTAAAGGCCATCGACAGCCTGTTTACCGAGCAGCTGGGGCTGAACCCCTGGATGATCCTGATCATGATGCAGTTGTCGTTTCTGTTGATGGGTACCTTCCTGGACGATACCGCAATGCTGGTGATTGTGGCGCCCCTTTACGTGCCGTTGGTGGCAGCTCTTGGCTTTGATCTTATCTGGTATGGCGTTCTCTACACGATTACCACCCAGATTGCCTATATGACGCCGCCTTTCGGTTACAACCTGTTCCTGATGCGGGCCATGGCGCCGCCTGAGATTTCCCTGCGCGATATCTACAGTTCAATTCTCCCGTTTGTCTGCGTGATGCTGGTGGCACTGTCGCTGATCATGGCCTTTCCACAGATTGCGCTCTGGCTGCCGGAGTACGTTTACAACAAGTGAACCGTCAACGTTTTTGGATGAATACGAATGTCGAGTAACACCCCGGAGGCCGGCCGGCTTCCATAACAAGCGTCAGTCAAGGAGGTCGACATGACCACAAGACGTAAATTTCTCGCATCAGCATCCGTAGCAGCACTGGCCGGGGCCGCCGCCCTCACGCCACCCAGACTTTACGCGCAGGAGCCAAAAATACGATGGCGGCTGCAAACATACGCCGGGCCGGCCCTGGCAGAGCATGTAGTCAAGCCGGCGATCGACAGTTTCAACCGTATTGCCGGCAAGGAGATGCAGATCGAGCTCTATTTTGCCGATCAGCTTGTGCCCACGGGGGAACTGTTCCGCGCCATGCAGAAAGGCACCATTGACGCGGTTCAGTCCGATGACGATTCCATGGCCTCACCCACCGAGGTTACTGTTTTCGGTGGCTACTTTCCGTTCGCCAGCCGCTATTCGCTGGACGTACCCGTGCTGTTCAATCAGTACGGCCTGAATGAAATCTGGGATGAAGAGTATTCCAAGGTGGGCGTGAAACACCTGTCCGCCGGTGCCTGGGACCCCTGCCACTTTGCCACCAAAGAGCCGATCCACAGCCTCGAGGATCTCAAGGGCAAGCGTGTGTTCACCTTCCCCACTGCCGGCCGTTTCATGAGCCAGTTCGGCGTGGTACCGGTTCAACTGCCCTGGGAAGACATCGAAGTCGCGGTGCAGACGGGTGAGCTGGACGGGATCGCCTGGTCGGGTATTACCGAGGACTACACGGTGGGCTGGGCGGATGTGACCAACTACTTCCTGACCAACAACATCTCCGGTGCCTGGGCGGGATCCTTCTTCGCCAACATGGACCGCTACAACGAGCTTCCGGATCATCTCAAGGAACTGCTCAAACTGACCTTGGACAGCTCCCACTACTACCGTCAGTGGTGGTATTGGGGAGGCGAGGCCAAACTGCGTACAGACGGCACGAAGATGAAGTTGACCACCATTCCGGACAAGGAGTGGGCAGAAGTTGAAAAGGCCGCGCGCGTGTTCTGGGACGAGGTTGCCCAGGAATCCGAAACCAAGGCCCGGGTGGTCAAGATCCTCAAGGAATACAACGAGAAAATGGAGAAGGCGGGGCGGCCCTATCGATACACCTGATGGGATCGCAGAGAAACACTGCGTTCAGTGGCGATCACTACCGGATTTACTCGTCACTGAGCGCGGCGCCTTTTAGCCTAACTGATATTGCGGAGCGGTGAGATGGCAGCTCAACTGTCTTTTAAGGAACTGAAAACGTGTGTCGAGGACGGCACCATTGACACGGTCGTGGCGGCGATTCCGGACATGCAGGGGCGTCTCATGGGCAAGCGCTTCCAGGCCCAGTACTTTATCGACACCGCCTGGGAAGAGAGCCACTGTTGCAAGTACCTGGTGGCGACCGATCTGGAAATGACAACGGTGGAGAACTACGCCTCGACCAGTTGGGCGGCCGGCTATGGCGACTATGTGATGAAGCCGGACCTGACCACCCTGCGCCGCCTGCCATGGCTCGAGGGTACCGCCTTTATTCTGTGTGATCTGATTGATCACGCCACCCATGAGCCGGTACCTCACTCGCCCCGGGCGGTGCTGAAAAAACAGCTGGAACGGTTGTCAGCCATGGGGCTGCAGATGACCACGGCCACCGAACTGGAGTTTTTCATTTTCCGGGAGACCTTTGAGGAGATGCAGAAGCGTCAGTATCACCATATGACGCCCATCAGCCCCTATAACGAGGACTACCACATCTTCCAGACCACCCGTGAGGAAGATGTAATGCGGCCCATCCGCAATGGGCTCTACCAGGCGGGGATCACGGTCGAGAGCAGCAAGGGTGAGGCCGACGCTGGTCAGGCCGAGCTCAACATTCACTACTCCGACCCGCTCGCCATGGCCGATACTCACGTTCTGGTGAAAAATGCCGTCAAGGAAATCGCCTGGCAGCACGGGCGCAGTGTGAGTTTCATGGCCAAGTGGAACCACAACGCCGCCGGGTCGTCCAGCCATATCCATCAGGCCCTCTCGGACAGTACCGGAAAGTCAGTGTTCTATGACCCCAATGGTGCCCATGGTATGTCCAAAACTATGGAGCATGCGCTGGCGGGGCTACTGGAATACGCCAACGACACCACCTTCTTCCTCGCGCCTTACGTTAACTCGTACAAACGATTTGCCGCCGGCACCTTTGCCCCGACCAGCACTGTCTGGTCCATCGACAACCGTACGGCCGGTTACCGCGTTGTCGCACCGAACACGGATGCCGTGCGAGTGGAGTGTCGCATCGGCGGGTCGGACCTGAACCCGTACCTGGCGTTGGCATCGCAGATTGCCGCCACCATCGCCGGTATCGAAGGCAAACTCGAACTGGAGCCGGAGTTCTCCGGCAATGCCTATGGCGCCGAGTCTGCGCGCAGTATCCCAGCCACATTGAGGGCAGCCACGGAATCGTTACGCGGCTCGACCATGCTGCGGGAAGCCATGGGTAACGACGTTATTGATCACTACGTGCGCTGTGCGGAGTGGGAGCAGGAAGATTTTGATCGTGTGGTTACCGATTACGAAGTCAAACGTGGATTTGAGCAGGCTTAGGACACAGCTATGAGTACACCCATTCAATGCATATCGCCCATCGATGGTTCCGTGTATGTGCAGCGCACAACGCTTTCTCTGGAAGCTGCGCGGGAGGCCGTTGCCAGGGCAAAAAACGCACAGCCGGACTGGGCCGCCCTGCCACTGTCAGAGCGGGTTCAACGGGTTCGCGACGGCATCGCCCGTCTGGGTGACATGAATGACGACATCGTGGAAAAACTGGCGTGGCAGATGGGGCGGCCCGTGCGCTACGGCGGTGAGTTCGGCGGCGTGGACGAGCGTGCCGGGATGATGGCCGATCTGGCGGAAGAAGGGCTTGCCCCCATCGAAATTGAAAGCAGCGCCTCCTTTCATCGCTACATTCGGCGCGAACCTCACGGCGCGGTGCTGGTTGTCGCGCCCTGGAACTATCCCTACATGACGGCGGTGAACACGGTCGTTCCTGCCCTGATTGCCGGTAACGCAGTGTTTCTCAAACACGCGTCACAAACGCCCCTGGTCGGTGAGCACATGGCGGAGGCGTTCCATGCCGCCGGTGTCCCCCGCGAGATTTTCCAGAACGTGTTCCTGTCCCACGACACCACTTCCGCACTGATCGCGGAAAAAGCCTTCGGTTTCGTCAACTTTACCGGCTCGGTAAATGGGGGGCAGGCCATAGAACGAGCTGCTGCCGGCACTTTCACCGGCGTAGGGTTGGAGCTTGGCGGTAAGGACCCCGGTTATGTGATGGACGATGCGGATCTGGATGCCGCCGTGGAGACACTGATCGACGGGGCCATGTTCAATGCCGGCCAGTGCTGCTGTGGCATTGAGCGCATTTACGTTGCCGAAAACCTGTTCGATGCGTTTGTTGAGAAAGCCGTTGCCATCGTCAGCGGCTACCGGCTTGGCAATCCGCTGGACAGGGACACAACGCTTGGCCCGATGGCGCATGTCCGCTTTGCCGACCATGTCCGGGAGCAGACGGCAGAGGCCGTTGCCAGCGGTGCCCGGGCATTGATCGACCCCGAACTCTTCCCTGAACAGGGCGGCGCCTATCTGATGCCGCAGATCCTTGTCGACGTGGACCACTCCATGCGGGTTATGCGGGAGGAGTCCTTTGGCCCGGTGGTTGGCATCATGAAAGTCAAAGATGACGCTGAAGCGGTCGCACTGATGAACGACAGCGAGTTCGGCCTGACCGCGTCCCTGTGGACCAGAGATATTGACCGCGCCACGCGGGTGGCCGATCAGATTGAAACCGGCACGGTGTTCATGAACCGTTGTGATTACCTGGACCCGGCGCTTTGCTGGACCGGTTGCAAGAACACCGGTCGCGGTGGTGGGCTTTCGGTCATCGGCTACCACAACCTGACGCGCCCGAAATCGTATTACCTGAAAAAACCGGTGAACTGATATCCGGATCAACAGACAACCCGATTCTCTGACGAGGGGCTGACAATGACACTCTCCGCAAACTGGTCCTATCCCACCGATATCCGTTTTGGCGCCGGTCGTATTGCCGAACTCGGCGAATGCTGTAAGGAGGCAGGTATAACCCGGCCGTTACTGGTGACCGACCGAGGGTTGGCAAGCCTTCCCATTACCCAGGACACGCTCGATTTAATGGAGCAGGCTGGCCTTGGACGAGCCATGTTTTCAGAGGTTGATCCCAACCCCACGGAAATCAACATGGAAGCGGGCCGGAAGGTCTTTCTCGACGGCAACCACGACGGCGTGATCGCCTTCGGCGGAGGGTCCGGGCTGGACCTGGGTAAATTGCTGGCCTTCATGGCCGGTCAGACCCGGCCGGTGTGGGACTTCGAGGATATTGGTGACTGGTGGAAACGCGCGGATGCCGATGGGATTGCCCCTATCATCGCCGTACCAACGACCGCAGGCACGGGGTCGGAGGTCGGTCGAGCCAGCGTCATCGTCAACAGTCAGAGCCACGTCAAAAAGATCATTTTTCATCCCCGAATACTGCCGTCGATTGTGATCTCCGACCCCGAATTGACGGTTGGTATGCCGCCATTTATCACTGCGGGAACCGGCATGGATGCCTTTATTCACTGTTTCGAGGCGTTCTGTTCCCCCAACTTCCACCCCATGAGCCAGGGTATTGCGCTGGAGGGCATGCGGCTGGTGAAGGAAAATCTGCCCCGGGTGTATGCGGATGCCGCCGATATCGAGGCTCGCGGGCAGATGCTGGTCGCCGCCGCCATGGGCGCGGTAGCCTTCCAGAAGGGGCTGGGGGCGACCCACGCCGTCTCCCATTCGGTCGGAGCGATCTACAACACCCACCATGGCATGACCAACGCCGTGGTGCTGCCGTCGGTCATCGCCATGAACCGACCAGCGATCGAAAACCGGGTCGACGACATTACCCGCTACCTGGGCATTGCCAATGGCTTTGACGGATTCACCCAGTTCATCATGACGTTGCGGGAATCCCTTGGCGTGCCGGAGCGTTTGAGGGACATGGGTGTGGGGACGGATCGCATTGAGGAAATGACCAGAATGGCGCTTGAAGACCCAAGTGCCGGTGGCAACCCGGTGAAGATGACAGCGGAAAACACGCGAGCTTTGTTTGAAGCCTGCATCTGATTGATCTATTGTCGGTTTTGGCCAAGTCTCACGCCAAAACCCGAGCCAAAAGGAACGCAAATGGCAGACAATCAGGACACCCACAGCAAACTCATCGGCTACCTGCTCTGGATCTTCGGGTTCCTGGGGTCGCACCGCTTCTACTACGGCAAGCCCATCACCGGCACCATCTGGTTTTTCACCCTGGGGTTGCTGTTCATTGGCTGGATCATCGACCTGTTCCTGATACCGGCCATGGACCGGGAGGCGGATCACCGGTTCCGTGAGGGCGAGGTCAGTTTCAACATCGGTTGGATTCTACTGACCTTCCTTGGCGTATTTGGTATCCACCGGATGTACATGGGCAAGTGGATCACCGGAATCATTTACTTGCTGACGGGCGGTCTGTTCCTGGTGGGTGTGCTTTATGATTTCTGGACACTGAACAGCCAGATATCGGAACGCAATCAGGAAGTGAAGTTCGGCTAGGCGTTACAGCCCAGCTGCCTGCTCCAGCTCGCTCAGGCCGTCTTCAAGATAATCCAGCATGCGCTGCAGGCTGGGCAGGGTGCGGCGGCAGCCGATCAGCCCGAATTCCACCTGATCGCAGTAGCTGGTCAGGGTCATGTTCAGGGCAATCCGGTCCATGGCGATGGACACCGGATACATGCCCTCAAGCCTCGCGCCGTTCCAGTAGCTGGGCTCCTTCGGCCCTGGTACGTTGGAAATGACCACGTTAAAGGTCTGCCACTTCGGCGCCAGCCCCGTTAGCAGGTTGAAGCTCGCCGGGGCCAGCAGCAGCGCCGTGTAATTCAGGATTTCCTCTGGCGACATGGCCGCGTAGCGCTGTTTGGAGGCTTTCACGTCTTCGTGGATATAGCGCAGCCGCTCAGCCGCGTCGTTCAGGTGGGTGCCCAGGGAGGCGAGGATAATACCCACCTGGTTGCCACCGGAGCTGTCATCCGTGCGCAGGGAAACCGGTACCATGGCGACCAGCGGTTTTTCCGGCAACGCGTCCTGATTCATCAGGTAGGTCCGCAGGGCCGTGGCACACATGGTCATGACCACGTCGTTAACCGTTGTACCGAAGGCGGTGCATACGGCACGGATGCGTTTCAGATCATAGGACTGGGCCGCAAAACGGCGGGAGCCGGTGATCTTGCCGTTCAGGACGCAGCGCGGCGCGTGGAAGATGGAATCGTAGGCCGGGTCCTTGCGGGCCCGGTTAACGGTGTTCAGCAGCGCCTTGGTGACCGCCGGAACCGTGCCCAGCTGTTTACCCGATTCCCCGAGCAGATGGGCAACGTTGCGCCACATTGACGGGCCCTCATCGTCGTCATCGCTGCGGCTGCGGCGCGGCAGCGACCAGATCGGCGGCATGTTTCGCTCGTCCGGGTCATCCGACAACATGCGCTGGAACAGGCGCATGGCAGACACACCATCCACCAGGGAGTGGTGTACCTTGGTGTAAACGGCGAACTGCCGGTCTTTCAGGCCTTCGATGAGGTGGAACTCCCACATGGGCCGTTCCCGGTCCATCAGGTGGCTGTGTTCGGCGGAGACAAACGACAACAGTTCACGAATTCGGCCTGGAGTGGGCAGGGCCTCAAAGCGGAAATGATGCTCCAGGTCCAGCTGCTCGTCTTCTACCCAGACCGGTTGACCGAACCGACTGCCCAGGCGCCTGTCGAAGGGAGGTGTGACGATGGTTTCCTCCCGCAACTGGTCCGCAAGTTGGGCCACATAGTCATCCGGTGCATCCTCGGGGAACGAGAACAGCTGCAGGCCGCCAACGTGCATGGGCTGCTGGCGTTTTTCCAGCCACAGGAATACCTGGTCTACCGGGCTTAGTGCTTTCACGAAACAGATCTCGCCTTGTTGTGATTATTGTCTGGCTGTCAGTGTTGCAGCATTTCTGGTTTGGTGGAAGTTTCGGGTTTGTGCTGAACAGGCCTGTTTTGTTGGTCTTGGGGGGAGTCGCCGCTTCGGGGGGTGGGGTTATTTTTTCTTTGGGAAAAAGAACTCGCTTCGCTCAGACACCTTTTTCCTGGCAGAAAAAATAACCCCACCCCCCAAATCGGCTTTTCGAGCCCTTGCAGAAGCCTGCCCGGGGAAACTAACGGGTTAGGCCACGGCTGATTCCTTGTTGGTGGCAGGGATTTCCACGCGGACGTTGTTGCCGTCCAACAAGACCGGGTACGTTTTCACGGCTACCGCCTCGTCTTCCAAGCACTGACCGGTTTCCAGGTTGAAGTGCTGTTTGTACAGCGGTGAAGCCACCACCGGCTGCCCTTTCAGATCCCCGGTAATCCCCCGCGCCAGCACGTTCTTACCGGTAAACGGATCGGTATGACTGATCGCAAACAACGCCGGCAACCGATGCGGCAGATAAAACACCGCCACCGGCCCGTCTTCCGTCCAGACCGCAACGCCGGACTCGGGCACAAGGTCATCAACGGTACAAACAACGTCCCAGGAAGTGCGTGCTTTCATAACGTTCTCCAATGTTGTTCAGGTTCGCCAAAGGCGTTAACTCGTAATGTGATAAGCATTTAACCAGCGATAACGGGTGATTCAATGAGCGTGGGGGTCGATATTTTTTCCCGCCAGGAAAAAGGTGTCCGAGCGCAGCGAGTTCTTTTTCCCAAGGGAAAAAATATAGACCCCCGCGCTCCACCCCAAGCCACCAGTCCTAAGCAGGCTCCCCCTCAAGCAGAGGCCGACGCTGCTCCCGTTCGGTAGTCCACTCCTGAACCGGATCCTTCTTCTCCGGAGCATTCACAAACTCCCGGAACCGCTTCCGCTTCTCAGGATCCTCAACCGCCGTCTTCCACTCGCACTGATAGGTATCCACCAGATCCGCCATGTGATGCTCCAGCTCCTGACCAATACCCAGGCTGTCCTCCAGGACCACCTGCTTCAGATAGTCCAGGCCACCTTCCAGGTTCTCCATCCACACACTGGTGCGTTGCAGACGGTCCGCGGTGCGCACGTAGAACATCAACACCCGGTCGATAGCGCTGATCAGTTCCTCGTCGGACAAATCCGTGGCAAACAAATCCGCGTGGCGCGGACGCATGCCGCCGTTGCCGCATACGTACAGGTTCCAGCCGTTCTCGGTGGCGATCACGCCGATGTCCTTACTCTGGGCTTCCGCACATTCGCGGGTGCAGCCGGACACCGCCATCTTGAGCTTATGGGGGGAACGCAGGCCCTTGTAGCGGTTCTCCAGAAAAATCGCCATGTCCACACTGTCCTGCACGCCGTAGCGGCACCAGGTGCTGCCGACGCAGGACTTCACCGTACGCAGGGACTTGCCGTAGGCGTGGCCGGTTTCGAAGCCGGCGGCGATGAGTTTTTCCCAGATTTCGGGCAGTTCGCTCAGGGTGGCGCCGAACAGGTCCACCCGTTGACCGCCCGTGATCTTGGTGTACAGGTTGTATTCCTTGGCCACTTCACCCAGCACAATCAGCTTGTCCGGGGTGATTTCGCCGCCCGGCACCCGAGGCACGATGGAGTAGGTACCGTTCTTCTGCATATTGGCCATGAAGGTATCGTTGGTGTCCTGCAGGGGCACGTGGTCGGTGGCCAGGATGTGCTCGTTCCAGCAGGTGGCAAGGATGGACGCGACGGCCGGTTTGCAGATATCGCAGCCATGACCCTTGCCGTGATCACGGATCAATGTCCGGAAGGTGCGGATGCCATTGACCTTCACGATATTGAACAGGTCCTGGCGGCTGTACGGGAAGTGCTCACAGATGTCCTTGCTGACTTCCACGCCGCGTTTTTCCAGTTCGCTGTCCACCACGTTTTTCAGCAGTGCCGCGCAGCCACCACAGCCGGTGCTGGCCTTGGTTTCTGCCTTAACACCAGCAAGGTCGGTACAGCCGGCATCGATCACGCCGCAGATATCGCCCTTGGACACGTTGTGGCAGGAGCAGATCGAGGCGGTTTCCGGCAGGGCATCCGGGCCCAGCGCGGGAGCACCGCCCTGGTTTTCCGGCAGAATCAGGGTCTCCGGGTTCTCCGGCAGCTCAATGCCGTTCAACGCATATTGCAGCAGGGTGTCGTAGTGGCTGTTGTCGCCCACCAGGATGGCGCCCAGCAGGGTCTTGCCATCTGCGCTGATCACCATGCGGCGGTAGTGGCCGGCCTGCTCATCGTTAAAGCGAATGTTGCGGGCGCCCGGCGTCTGGGCATGGGCATCGCCGATCGAGCCGACATCCACACCCAACAGCTTGAGCTTGGTGCTCATGTCGGCGCCGGTAAAGGCGGCCTCACGGTCACCATTCAGCACGGAGGCCAGGGTGCGGGCCATGGTGTAGCCCGGTGCCACCAGGCCAAAAATCTTCTCACTCCACAGCGCGCACTCGCCAATGGCGTGGATGTGGGGGTCGGAGGTGGTGCACTGGTCGTTGATGACAATGCCACCGCGTTCACCCATGGCCAGTTCGCTGGAACGGGCCAGGGCGTCCTGGGGGCGGATGCCGGCGGAGAACACGATCAGGTCGGTTTCCAAATGGGTATCGTCACTGAAATTCATCCGCAGGCGGGCTTCTTCGCCTTCAACGATTTCAGTGGTGGCTTTCTCAGTATGAACCTGCACCCCGAGCTCTTCGATTTTATGCTTTAGCAGGGCGCCGCCGTCAGCGTCGAGCTGTACCGGCATCAGCCGGGGTGCAAATTCCACCACGTGGGCGTCCAGGCCCAGGCTCTTGAGGGCATTCGCTGCTTCCAGACCCAGCAGGCCACCGCCCACCACTACGCCGGTTTTAACACCGTCGGCGCTGGCACGGATGCTGTCCAGGTCTTCCAGGGTGCGATACACGAGGCAGTGGGGGTTCTCGTTGCCCTTGATGGGCGGCACGAACGGATAGGAACCGGTGGCCAGCACCAGTTCGTCGTAGGCGTAATCGCCCATCGGTGTGGTAATGGTTTGATTGGCGCGGTCGATGCCGGTTACCTGTTCGCCCAGACGCAGGTCGATGTGGTTCTCGGCGTACCAGTCGGTGGTGCCCATGGCCAGGTCGACATGGGTGGAACCACCAAAGTACTCGGACAGGTGAACCCGGTCATACGCCAGCAGTTTTTCTTCACCAAACACCTTGATGTCGAAATCGGCCGCTGCCGGGGTTTCCACCAACTGCTCCAGGAAGTGGTGGCCGACCATGCCGTTGCCAATCACGATCAGGGTTTTCTTGCTCATGGTAATTCCTCTCTCTGTTCCCGGCCGCTTTACGCGGCTTCGCAGTAGTGCTTGCCAAAGGCCAGATGGGCCCGGTAAGGGCTGATGTCATCGGCCTGTTGAATGCGTTCGCTGTACCAGGGGCCGTCGCTGGTTTCACCGAAGAGCACGGCGCCTGTGAGTCTTTGGTCGCGAATCAGCAGGCGGCAGTAGCGATTGGTGTCGTAGTCCTGCCAGACCACGGATTCGGTCTCAGCGTCCGCGTCGGTCTGGCCGCAGGAAAATATCGGGATGCCGCTGATTTTCAGGCGCGTCGGGATGATGGATGGCTCAAACGTCGCCTGGCTGTTCTCGTCGCACAGCACCTGTGCCAGCACGTCCGCCTGTTGATAGCCGGGCTCCACCAGCCCGAAGGTCTGGCTGCCGACCTGGCAGCATTCGCCTAGTGCATGGATGTATTGGTCGCTGGTTTGCAGCTGCGGATTCACCCGGATGGCGCGTTCACAATCCAGCCCCGCTTCCAGAGCGAGTTCCGTGTTCGGGGTAATGCCCGCGGCGATCACCACCAGGTCGGTGCTGATCAGGGTTTCGTCGTCCAGCTGCACGGCACGGACCACATTGCGACCGAGCAGGGCCACGGGAGATGTTTGCGTGCGAATGGTCAGCCCGCGTTTGGTCAGGGCCTCTTCCAGCAGGGCGCCGCCGGCCGGGTCGAGTTGCCGGTTGAGAAGATGGCCGCTACGGTGCAGTACGGTCACCGCCATACCCCGGCTGCGCAGGCCTTCAGCCGCCTCCAGACCCAGGAAACCACCACCGATGACCACCGCGCGGCGATGGCGTTGGCTGATGTTGATCAGACGGCGGGTATCCTGCAGGTCGCGGAAGCCCATCACACCGTCCAACTCCTCACCCTTCAGGCCAAGACTGGCGGAGCGGGAACCGGTGGCCAGAACCAGGCTGGTGTAGTGTTGAGTCCGCCCGCTGGCAGTGGTAACCGTGTGCTCTTCCCGGTTAATGGCGGTAACGGGATCTCCCTGATGCAAGGTGATGTTGTTGTGCTGATACCAGTCCGGTTGCTGCAATTGCAGACTGTCTTCGTTGGCATCGCCGGCCAGCAGGGCCGAAAGCTGGATGCGGTTGTAGGCAGGGCTTGCCTCGCCATTGAACACCACAATGCGTGCAAAAGGCCGATGCGGTTGAACAACCAGTTTTTCGAGCAGACGCTGGGCCACCATGCCGTGTCCGCAGATAACGAGAGTCTGTTCTGCCTTTGCGCTCATGATGGTGATGCCCTTCTTGTGTCCAAAACGAAAAAAGCCGGAGCATCTGATTCCCGAAGGAACTCGATGGTCCGGCGCCAATGCCAACAACAATGATCTGATGGTCCGGCCGATCCTTAGCCGGGACATTCTTCCCTGTATCTACAGTAGCGAACGCCGTGCCAAAATTATTAGTCCTTTATTTACAGTAAGTTGAAAGATGTCGCTTTGAGCTTGGCCCGAAAACTGTGCGCTCTGACAGGGCGACGTGCACCGGATGAGTGCTTCTGAAGGGCGCGAGCTTCTCCGTTTGATTTCATGCAATGCGGCGAACGGGGCTCTCAGAATGCTCGTTATCGACATCCGGTGAGCTGTCTTCCTGCGACGCCGCTTCGGCTTCAGCGGTGGGCTTATCCTGTTCATCCTCGCCTTTGCCGGGGAAGCGCTGTTTTTCATACAGGAAGGACAATACCGCCTGACGGTAGCGCACATATTCTGGATGGTCGGCCAGGGTGACCCGGTTGCGGGGGCGCTCCAGCTCAATGCGCAACTCTTCCCCGATGGTGGCAGCCGGCCCGTTGGTCATCATCACAATGCGGTCCGACAGCAGCACGGCCTCGTCCACATCGTGGGTAATCATGATCACCGTGCTGTTCAGGTCCTGCTGAATTTTCATCAGCGAATCCTGCAGGTGGGCACGCGTCAGCGCGTCCAGCGCGCCAAAAGGCTCGTCCATCAACAGTACGCTGGGCTTCATCGACAGTGCCCGGGCAATCCCCACCCGCTGGGCCATACCCCCAGAGATCTCTCCGGGGCGTTTATCCAAGGCGTGGTCCATGTTGACCAGCTTGAGGTTGTGAAGAATCCATTCCTTTCGCTCAGCTCTGCTCATGGATTTGCGGAATACCTGCTGCACAGCCAGTTCAACGTTCTCGTAAACCGTCAGCCAGGGCATTAACGAGTGATTCTGAAACACCACCGCCCGTTCCGGCCCCGGTGTGTTCACCTCATGCCCGTCCAGTACGCAGCCACCGCGGGTAGCCTGGAGCAGGCCGGCCACAATATTCAGCACAGTGGACTTGCCGCAACCGGAGTGGCCAATCAGGGAAACGAATTCCCCTTTTCGGATCTTCAGGTCGACGTTTTCCAGTGCTACGAATGGCCCATCTTTTGTATCAAAGGCCATCTGCACATTGGTCAATTCAAGATGCGACTTACTCATGTTCTTTCTCCTCTGGTTTCGGAGTACGAGCTGGCAGGGAGGGTGGTCCGGGGCACGCTGTGAATACGTCCCTGTACGCTCGACAAAAACATCCATGTTTTTGACGTCCCCGGACCACCCTCCCTGCCAGCTCTATGCCGAGTTTTATTCGTTCCAGGCTACTTTTTTCTGAATCAGTAGCATGATTCGATCAAGAAGGAAGCCAATAAAACCGATGGCCAGTACCGCCACCATTATTCGGCTCAGGGATTCACTGCTGCCATTCTGGAATTCGTCCCAGACAAATTTTCCGAGGCCGGGGCTCTGAGCCAGCATTTCGGCCGCTATGAGAACCATCCAGGCGATGCCCAGGGACACTCTCAGGCCGGTGAAGATCATCGGAACAGATGACGGCAACACGACCTTGCGAACGTGAGTCCAGAACGACAGTTGCAGCACTTTTGAAACGTTTAAAAGATCGGGATTTACCGCTGAAACCCCAACGCTCGTGTTAATCAGCGTTGGCCACAGGCTGCACAGGGTGACTGTGATCATCGAGGTCAGGAATGACTTCTCGAACATCGGGTCATCACTCACGTACGTAGCGGAGACCACCATCGTGACCAGCGGCAGCCAGGCCAGTGGCGATACCGGCTTGAAAATCTGGATCAGAGGATTGATGGCCGCCGAGAAGTGGCGGTTCAGGCCGATAATGATGCCTAGAGGCACGGCAATAAGGGTTGCCAGTACAAAGCCGGCCAACACCGTACCCAGGCTGGTAAAGATCTGGTCGATGAACGTGGGTGCGCCGGGATAGTCGCGGATTTTCACCTCCGCGTCCGGGTTCTCCGCCAGGATGCGTTCGTTGCGATCCTCCTGCATGGTGACAAACTGCGCCGCCCGGTCCCGCTGGTTGCTGTGCTCCTGCCACAACTGCCCAGACTGCTCCAGCACATCGGCGGGGCCCGGGAAGGCCCCCAGCGATGTTTGCACCTGGGGCGCGGCCAGATGCCAGAAGCCGAGGAACAGCGCGATACCGATAGCTGGCAGCAGCAACTGGCGGAAGGTTTCGGCCAGGTTCTGGCCGGACAGCTTTTCCGTCAACGCACGGAGCCAGCGTTGGCCTGATGATAACGAGTCGGTCTGGCTGAGCGTGGTCATGTGATGTCTCCTGACACTCAAGTCTTAAGGGGTTTGCGAGCCTTTCAGGCCAATCTCAAAGCTGTCGATGTAGGCGTTCGGTTCCCTCGGAGTGAAGGCCACGCCGTCGATCAGCTCGCCCTGGTGCGGGCGCGCAAAGTTTTCCGCATCCAGGTCCGGGAAATCCTCTGCCTTGAGCGTGCCGTCCTCGATCAGGGTTCGGGCCGCTTCCTTGTAGATATCCGCGCGATAGACCTTGGCTGCGGTTTCCATATACCAGTCGTCGGACTTCGGCTCGGCAATCTGCCCCCAGCGGCGCATCTGGCTCAGATACCAGATGGCATCGGAGGGATACGGGTAGGTGGCGTAGTAGCGAAAGAACACGTTGAAGTCCGGCACCTTGCGGACATCGCCTTTCTCGTACTCGAAGGTGCCGGTCATGGAGTTAGCGATCACTTCCTCGTCGGCGCCCACGTAGCTTGAGCGGGACAGGATTTTCACCGCCTCTTCACGGTTGGCGTTGTCATTTTCATCCAGCCAGTGGGCGGCGCGGATCAGTGCACGAAGCAGCCTGAGATGGGTGTTGGGATACTGTTCTGCCCAGGCTTCAGTAACACCGAATACTTTCTCAGGGTTGTTGGGCCAGATTTCGTAGTCGGTGATGACCGGCACGCCGATGCCTTTGAACACTGCTTGCTGGTTCCAGGGTTCGCCCACGCAATAGCCCTGAATGGTGCCGGCTTCCATGGTGGCCGGCATTTGCGGTGGCGGCGTGACCGACAGGTGAACGTCGGCGTCTATGTTGCCGCTGGTGTCACCACGCTGGGGAGCGTAATAGCCTGGGTTCAGGCCGCCTGCAGCGAGCCAGTAACGAAGCTCGTAGTTGTGGGTGGACACCGGGAAAACCATGCCCATGCGAAAACGCTCGCCCTTGTCACGGTACTGGTCGATGACCGGTTTCAGAGCAGTGGCGCTGATGGGATGAGCGGGATTGCCGTCGCTGCCGTCTTCAATGTGTGGGCGCATTTGCTCCCATACGTCGTTCGATACGGTAATGCCGTTGCCGTTCAGGTCCATGCTGAACGCGGTGATGATGTCCGCCTGGGTGCCGTAACCAATGGTCGCACCAAGTGGCTGGCCTGCCAGCATGTGGGCGCCATCAAGGGTGCCGGTCACCACGCCGTCAAGCAGAACTTTCCAGTTGGCCTGGGCTTCCAGTTCCACGAACAGGCCTTCATCCAGGAAAAATCCCTGTTCCCAGGCAATGGCCAGTGGCGCCATGTCCGTCAGTTTGATGAAGCCGAGCTTCAAGTCTGGCTTTTCGGCCGGGCCGATGTCGGCGTGTGCTGAGCACGCCGCCGTCAAGATCAAGAATGTCGCTGCCAGTGTTCTCAGTTGCATGGTGCTCTCCCGGAGTATTATTCAGACAAAAAAAAGCCTGCCCCCCGTTTCCGGGACGCAGGCCTCAATGCCTGATGTTCTGTCAGTTTTCGTCACTGCCGTTTACCCGCGCAGTGAATGCGAGATCGTCCATGTTGACAAAGCAGTCTGCGTGCCATGTTTTTAAATTATTGATATTTATAAATAATAATGAATGAGCACAAAAATGAGTGTTATTGAGGGCGGGATTTCGTGGCTGTTTTAGTGCGTGACGCTTCTTTATTGGGCGTAGCCATGGGGTTGTCGGCCAGCCAGTCGTGGAGGTGCTCTCCCAACAGGCGGTCGCTGGCAACATCCACGGGGCCGTAGCGCCCCGACAGGGTAAAGGGGAGTTGGTGCCGGCCCTCGGTCTTGCTGTCGATAACCGGTGCGTCAATGCCCATGGAAGCTGCGGCGTTGCGGAACAGATCCGGCCTGACGACCTGACGAACCATGGCGCCGTCCACCGGGCCGAGTTGCCCTCGGAGCGTCAGGCGGGTTGCCAGCCAATGGGCTTGTGACAGCCAGGGGAAGTTGGCGGAGTGGCGAAAAAAGTGTTGATGCAATCGCGGATGGAACAGACTGTACGGGTGGTTATCCAGCACGTTGATCTGTTCACCCAGATACTCGGGCCTGGCCAGGATGTCCCGTAGCAGGCGATGGTTGTGAGGGTTATCCAGCCACTGACAGGCTGCAAGCAGTGCCCGCAACAGGTGCCGGTGCATCACGTCGTGCTGCTCCGTCCAGTCGGAGCGCATACCCAGAACCTTTTCAGGGGCGTTCTGCCAGATCTGGTGGCCGGAATGGAGAATATGCCCCAGCTTCTCGTACTCCAGCAAGCTGTTCCAGGGCTCACCGACGCAGCAGCCTTCGATGGTATTTGATCGAAACGCGTCCACCATCTGTATCGGGGATACGGGGATGATCTGCACGTGCTTTTCCGCGTCTGATCCGGCAGAGGCCAGCCAGTCCCGGAGCTGAAGGTCATGGCTGGACCAGGGCGCCACGGAGGCCAATCGTATTGGCTCGCCTCTGCCCCTGGCCACGCGTATCAGCGCGCGAGCGGTGGCAATGGGGTTCTCCAGATCCGTGGCTGAATGGGTCAGTTCGTGATGCAGCCGAGCGCTGAGGGTAATCCCGTTGCCGTTGCGGCTCAGCACCATGCCGACCACAACGGGCACTTTGGGGCGGTCGGTCGCCAGGGACATACTCAGCGGCATCGGCGCCAGCATGTGGCCGCCGTCCAGCAGGCCAAAACTGACCTTGTCGCGCAATGATGCCCAGGAGCCTTCACGCACCAGTTCCACGTCCAACCCTTCGGCATCAAACAGCCCCAGCTCTCGCGCAACAATCAATGGTGCGCTATCGAGCAGCGGCACAAAGCCGAGGCGGACATTGAATCCGGGATGCTTGTGAAGCGGGGTTGGACGAACCATGGATGCTCCCTAACAGCGTTGATCAGGATGCTTTCTGGATGGCACCGGCCGAGCCCTGGCTGTGTCGTTCCAACAGCTTGATAACGCGCCCCGCCATCACCGCCAGGCGTTCGCTGTGCTCCATGGCAGAGCTGCGCAGCATACGATAGGCCGTTTCCTCGTCGCAGTTTTCATGCCGCATGATCAGCCCTTTGGCTTTCTCAATAACCTTGCGGTCTTCCAGTGCCGAGCGGGTTTCCTCCAGCTCTGCCCTCAGTGCCTGAAAGGATTCGAACTGCGCTACGGCTGAGTCAATGATCGAGCGAACCCGGTCCGGCTGTATGCCGTCGACAACGTAGGCGCTGACCCCCGCCTTCACTGCGGCATGGATGGTGGCGCGATCACCGGGCTGGTCGGCGAAGAAAACGATGGGCCGGGGTGCGTGAGTGTTGAGGGTGCTCATGTTCTCCAGGGTATCCCGGTCGGGCGAGTCCATATCAATGATCACCATGTCCGGCTGGTCGCGGGCAACCGCTGCGGTCAGGCCGGTAGCATCCGGGCGCTGGCGAATGACTTCATGGCCCTCATGTCTGAGCGCCTGGCAAACCTGGCTTGCCCGTTCGGGGTCCTTGTCGATCAGAAGGATGCGAAGGGGTTCTGGCGAATTCATGATGGTTTCCTCGATGTACAGGCATTGGATGCCTTTCTCTTTAACGCTGTCAGCAAAACGGTTCCATCAGTGTCAGTGCAATAAATTTGCCAGGGTCACGGGAAGTGCCTTGCGAGCAGGGGAATAGCCGTTTCTCAAGGTCATGGGCAAATATTTTTATTCGTTAACTGTGCGCTCTGATTGGGCGTTTTTGAGCGTTTTGCACTGTTATGACTCCTGGCACGGGGGTATTGAGCGGTCCCAGAGTTTGCTGAAACACCTGCTGGCCGGTTTTCTCCGGGAGTGGCCCTGGATTTGCACGGGCTTTGGGAAACGTTTGTAGCGAAAGCTGACACGCCAACCATAAACTGCCAGGCCCGGGGTTACTTGATCCCGGTACTGAATGCTGGCAACGAAGCCCGCATGCCCGGTTCCTGCCTGTTCAGGGAGTTCCGGACATTGCGGGCTTTTTTGTGCGTGTAACACTCAGGAGACACCGTGGACTTACTCAACACTACTGGCCCGGACCCGGTTCATACCACCTGCCCCTATTGCGGGGTAGGCTGTGGCGTGATGGCCTATTCCGACGGCGGTACACCGGTGGCCGGGGACAAAGACCACCCTGCGAACAAGGGGCGTCTGTGTGTGAAAGGTGCCAGTCTTCACGAAACCACCGGCCAGGAAGACGGACGGTTGCTGTTCCCGATTGTCAGGGGGCGCCGCAGCGAATGGGAGCAGGCGCTGGACGAGGTGGCGCATGCGATACAGGACAGCGTCAAGACTCACGGCCCACAGTCGGTGGCCTTTTACCTGTCGGGCCAGTTGCTGACCGAGGACTACTACGTCGCCAACAAGCTGGCCAAAGGGTTCATTCGCACACCTCATGTAGATACCAACTCCCGGCTTTGCATGTCGTCGGCTGTGGCTGCTCACAAACGGGCCTTTGGGGCGGACGTGGTTCCGGGTTGCTATGAGGACCTGGAGCTGGCTGACCTGCTGGTTCTGGCTGGCAGTAACGCCGCGTGGGCGCATCCGGTGCTTTACCAGCGTATGAAGGCCAGCGCGCGGGATGGGCGTCGAGTGGTTGTTATTGATCCACGCCGCACCGCCACCAGTGAACTGGCGGACCTTCACCTGGCGTTGCGGCCAGGTACGGATACGGTATTGTTCAACGGTTTGCTGAGTTGGCTCGCCGATCACGGTGGCCTGGATCAGGCCTACATTGATGCGCACTGCCAGGGTTTCGATAACGCATTGGCAAGTGCACGGGCGGCGGCCCCAAGCGTCGAATCGGTCGCAGAGCAGTGTGATCTTGCGCCGGAGGATGTCGAAACCTTTTATGCCTGGTTTGCTCAGACGCCGCGCACCGTCACCGGCTTTTCCCAGGGCATAAACCAGTCGATTGCCGGCACCGATAAAGGCAATGCGATTATTAACAGTCACCTGGCGACAGGCCGGGTGGGTAAGCCCGGAGCGGGGCCCTTCTCCCTGACCGGCCAGCCCAATGCCATGGGTGGACGGGAAGTGGGCGGGCTGGCCAATACCCTGGCCGCTCACATGGATTACGACAGCCCGGGGGCCCGATCACGAGTGGCGGATTTCTGGGGTACCGGTGTGGTGGCCGATGGTCCGGGCTACAAGGCCGTGGACATGTTTGAGGCGGTTCACCGTGGTGATATCCGGGTGATCTGGATCATGGGAACCAACCCGGCGGTCAGTCTGCCGGATTCGGCCCGGGTTCGGGAGGCCTTGGCGCGTTGTCCCACCGTGATTGTTTCAGACTGCGTCGCCCACACCGATACCACGGACCTCGCGGACATCCTCCTACCCGCCGCTGGCTGGGGGGAAAAGGATGGCACCGTCACCAATTCGGAACGCCGTATTTCGCGGCAGCGTTGCTTCCTACCGCTGCCCGCGGAAGTAAAACCGGACTGGTGGATCATGAGTTCCGTGGCCGGGAAACTGGGGTTTGGCGAGGCATTTAACTATAAGCGGCCCGCGGATATCTTTCGTGAACACGCGGCCCTGTCTGCCCATGAGAACAATGGTGAGCGCCTGTTTAACCTTGCCGGCTTGGTGAACCTGTCGGATCCCGGCTATGACACGTTGCAGCCGGTGCAATGGCCAATTCTGGGTAGCACCGGTCCTGGAGTAGTCGATTCGGCACGACTGTTTGCTGACGGCCGTTTTGTCACCGACAATCAGCGCGCCCGATTTGTTGCCATCGAAACCCGATTGGCCGCCCAACAAACCAGTGACGACTACCCCATGGTGGTCAATACCGGCCGTATACGGGACCAGTGGCACACCATGACCCGAACCGCCAACACCCCACGATTACTGACCCACCGCTCAGAGCCCTATGTCGACGTGCATCCCGACGACATGGTTGCGCACCAGCTGAAGGAGGGGCATCTGGCGCGGTTGAGCCTTGGTGACGGCGGTTACGTGGGGCGAGTCCGAAAAAGCCCCGAACAGCGGCGCGGCGAGGTGTTTATACCTATCCACTGGAACCGCCAGTTTGCGTCCAGTGGGGTTGCAACACTGCTGACCGAGTCAGTGACAGACCCTGTTTCGGGCCAGCCGGAGGCCAAACACGGTCGAGCCGACATTACGCCATTCCGCGCCCGTTGGCATGCACGATTGCTGGTCAGGCGCAATCGGCCCCGGCGCTGGCAGGCCGACTACTGGTGCCAGGTGCCACTGCATTACTGCGACAGTTGGTGGCTGGCCGGGCGACAGCCGGTTGACTGGCCGGCGTCGATGACAGAGTGGCTGGGCGGAAAAGCGCATCTGGTAATGGCCGATGTGTCGCAGGGGCGGTTTCGCGCCGCCCGGCTGGTCAACGGGCAGCTGGAAGCGGTGTTGATGGTCGACAGCGATCCGGCGTTGATACCGGAGACCAGTTGGCTGGATCGCTGTTTTGCCGAAACAGAACTTTGCGACTCCAGCCGTCGGGCGCTGTTGGCTGCACGGGACGTCGACGTGGAAGATCCGGGCGCCATGATCTGTAGCTGTTTTCAGGTTGGGGAAAACCAGATAGCCGGTGCCATTGCTGAAGGGGCGCAGTCGATAGAAGCCCTGGGTCATAGCCTGAAGTGCGGCACCAATTGCGGGTCCTGCATTCCGGAGTTGCGCGACCTGCTTGCGGTATCAGTCCGCGAGAGCGCGTAACAGAACCAGGGGGACCCGGTATCGCAAGCCACGGCTGCGCCCGGTGCCCTCCACGGTGCAGGTTTTCCGGTTCACCCGGATGATCCGACCTTCCAGCTCACGTTTGCCGGCGCCAAAGCTCACCGCATCCCCGATCGTCCAGTTCGCTATGAGTTGGCGTGTATCTGGCGCCTCAATGGGATCGTCGGGCACGGAAAGCCCTGCCTTTTCGGCCTGGGTGGCGAGATGACGCCTGGCTGCCTCAGCACCGCCGCTGGCGTGGAGCTCGTCCAGTATCTGGTAGAAATGCTGATTATGGACGGAGTCCCGGTAGCGCTGGCCTGACACATGCTGGAGTAAGTGCGCGAATTCGTGGCAACAGGTGTGCGCCAGCAGGTTCAATGTGGTGACCGTACCCCCGAAATACTCTCTCTGGCGAATCTCCCGCCCGGATAGCCAGCCGCCAACGGCATCAGGCTGGTGTTTGTCCATAATCATGCGCTTGCCGTAGGTGATCTGGTGCTGTTTCAGGCGTGGGTCAAAACGATGGTATGTGGCCTGGCCCGAGCCGACACGGCATAGCAGGGTAGTGGCGGGGAGTTGATCGCGAACCCATTGTCGGGCGGGTGACCATAGTATGGCGTGCGTTGTATCGCACATTAGTTGGCCAATACTGCGAGCCATGGGTGCTTCAATAGTCATCGATCAGGCGCATGTGGAGGTGGCGGGAAACACTCATGCCCTGATGATACCGGGTGTTGGTCTTGCCGTAAAAACAACAACGGCCAGCAAAGGCTGGCCGTTGTGACTTCGTGGACCGGAGGCTTAGCCTTCGATCGGCGAACGCCAGTCGTCCGCACCGGAAGTACCGGCAACAGCGTGCTCCCAGGTTACCTTGCGGTAGGACAGAGACGCGGTTACCAGCTGGGTGAAGTCAGCGCTGGCGGCATCCTGGCAGTGCGGCATGTTGCACTGGATGTCGATGATGGTGGCATCTTCCAGGATGGTGGAGAAGAAGTGCTCCTGCTTGCCTTCAACAGAGGTGCGGTACCACTTCAGCTCAACCTTCGGCAGCATTTCGCCAGAAGCCAGGGCGTTGTACATAAGCGGGGTTGCTTTGTTCAGCGCAGAGGTGAACTTGAACGGCTTGTGAACGCGCTGACCGGAAGGCTGACCGGACTGGGGATCGGTCGGAACGGTGACAACGTGGCTAAATTCCTGAACCAGCACTTCGTCTTCGTGACCTTCAACGTAGATGTTGCCTACGGAGTCGGAGGTGAATGCGCCGGCGGTGATGTTGCCCTGAGTTTGGCCTTCGATGCTGATATAACAAGGAGTTGGCATAGTCTGCTCCATGACGTGTGAATGAGTAAGTGTCCTCGGGATCTCCCTGGACACTTAACACATAACAAAGGCCGTGCCAGAAACATAAATGTCTTTAATAACAATAAGTAACGGTTTCCAGGTTGATAGTCTACGGCTGGGCCAGGCAATCAGTTGCTGGCTTTAGGGCGAGATCTTGCTGGTCGAGCGAAAAATTGCTCAACATTGCTCAACGTAGGTTGAAATTAATCGGCAGGGTATAGGTGAAGGTCTGGCCTTTCATGGAGTCGGGTACTTCCGGCAGTGGTTCGGCGTCCTTGAGCATGTCCAGCGCAGCATCATCGAGCAATGCATGGCTTGAGGAGGCGTGCAAAGAGTGGTCTACCAGAGTGCCATCACGGCTGAACTCGAAAACCACCACCGGAGCGCCTTCCTGGCCAAGACGACGGGCACGACGTGGGTATTCGTAGTAGCGCCCCAGATGCCGGCTCAGTTCCGTGAGGTAGCGGTCCACATCGGAGGACTGTCCGGCAGTGAGTTCAACCTGCTGGCTGAGGCTTTCTTCTTCAGCAGTTTCAGCAGTGTTTTCGGATACTTGCTCCGTGCTCGTGTCGCTTTCAGTCGCATCAACCTGGGGCTCAGGCTCTGTTACTTCGGGTTGCGGTGTCGGCTCAGGTTCGGGTTGTGGCTCGGGTTCCGGTTCCGGCACAATTTCTGGCTCTGGCTCTGGCTCTGGCTCTGGCTCTGGCTCTGGCTCTGGCTCTGGCTCTGGCTCTGGCTCTGGCTCTGGCTCTGGCTCTGGCTCTGGCTCTGGCTCTGGCTCTGGCTCTGGTTTCGGAGTTGGCTCGGGGGGCTGGGGTTCGGGCGTTTCGGGCGCCGGTTTGCCGGCCAGGGAAATCTTGATAGCAGGCGCGGAATTAACGGCGGCGTTTCCGAGCGGTTTCAGTTCAGGAATTCGCTCGGGCGTGGCGATTACCACCACAATGGCAGTGATAACAACGGAAACGAGCAGAAGAAGGCAACGGACGGTCTTGCTGGCACCCATCAACTGGCGGGCTCCGTCAGCAGGATGACTTCCTGATAGCCGCTGTCCTCCAGCACACGAAGCAGCGACTCCAGATCAGACATGGCAATCTCGCGTTCAGCGGCGATTTTCAACGGGGATTCTTCATCCGGCGCTGGCAATGCCTTGGACAGGTCATCCGTCGTTACGGTGCGGCCGTCGACTTGCCACTCGCCTTTTGCAGTGACGGTCAGATCGGCATAGGGCTGCTCATTACCGGCTTGTTGCCCGGTGCCCGGTAGCTCTGGCAACGGGGTGTCTGACAGTTGGCCTGCCACGATAAAGAACATCAGCAGCAGGAATACCAGATTGATGAGCGGCAGGAGAGCGTCCTCGAGACGCTCCATCAATGATTTGCCCGAGGTAACGGGCGGCGGTACCAGATCCGTCATGGCTGCTCCGCAGCGTCAGGGGTGCGCTTCCAGTGCGTGGTAACGCCACTGTCAGTGAGCTGGCTGTAGGCCTGGGTGAAATGGGTCAGTTGGGTGGCAGACTCTGTGGCGAGGTTGATTTCGCTGACGCCGCCGGCCCGGAGCTGCTGGACCAGACCGTCCACTCCATAGGTTTCTCCCTGCCAGCGAGCTTGGCCATCACGCTGAATGACCACTTCGGGGATCGGCTCTCCGGTGACGGAACTGGTGTCGCCCGTGCTGTTGCTAAGCTCCATGAAACTGACCGGCAGCAAACGGCTGGTGAGCATGAAGAACACCAGCAGAATGAAGACCACATCGATCAGTGGGGTGATGCGGATTGGGATCGGGCGTGCCGGGCGTGGTTCAACCAGTTGCATTGGCCAGGCGACCCTGATGCTCGTCCCCGGAATACTCCACAACGCGCCCGGTCCTGGTGCCGGTGGCCGGTGCCGACTCATCGTGGGTCTCCAACGCCGATTCGCTTTCCGTTGTGGCGACGGGGACCGAGAGAATGGTAACCAGTGCGCTATTGATGGTTTTCTGGATACGCCGCAGGCGGAATTCAATCCAGGCGGCCAGTGCGGCAAACGGAATGGCGATAACCAGGCCGGCCGCAGTTGTGGTGAGTGCTTCGTAGATGCCGCCGCTTAGCTGGGAGGCATTGGCGCGCCCTTCGGTGGCGGCCATGGCTCCAAACGCCTCCATCATGCCCAGAACGGTGCCTAAAAGGCCCAGCAACGGTGCCAGCGCGGCAATCACTTCGATGATTTTGAGCGGTGCCTCGAACGGCTCGAGGGCTTCATGGGCGTCCCTGGCGACGGACTCCCGAATCTGCTGGGGATCGGTGCCGGCATTGCGGGCGTTCATGGTGTTGACGATCAAGTGGTGCAGTGGGTTCAGTCGGGCGCATCGGCTTGCGGACCGTTGCAGGTCCTCCGACACGTTGTCGCCAGGCCTTTGTTGCCATTTTGTAATGGCCTTTTTAAGTTTGGCAGTAAACCTGGGGGCAAAAAAAGTGCCGAATAACATGAGGTAAAGAAAGGTGACAACACCTGCCAGGGCAATCGCCAGCAACACAATCATGACGGGGCCGCCCATTTCCAGCAGCTGACTGACCGGGCCGGCGCTGATTCCGGTGGCGTCGGCGAGCAGGGACTCGGACATTGGGGAAACCTCAGTTAAGAAAACAGGTCTAAATAGTAACGATTATCATTGAAATTGCAAGTTCTGTAACCTGCTGAAACCCGAGTCTCTGTTAGACTTACCAATATTAAATCCTCCAGTAATCGACACGTTATCCAGTGAAAAACAGATATTTAGCATTAAGGGGCGTCAACCCGAACCTATCCTGCGTCCATGAAGCGGGAGCCACTCCGCTGTGATGATAAGACGCTGGCTAGCAAGCCTGGTTAATCGTGCTGTTGCCTTTGTCATCCTGGCCATCGTGCTGGCTGCTCTGGCGGTGGCCGTGGTCAGTTCTCTGGTGGGACGCTCGGAACTGGCGGGGCAGACAAGGGAGCAGGTGGAGACCATCGCGGAACTGGTTGCCGGCGATCTTGATGCACGCCTGGCCCAGCGCCGGGATACCCTGACCCATGTCGCGGAAGGATTCACCATGGAAGAGGTGGTGCTGCGTTCCCGCTCCCGCCTTCTCATCCGTCGCGAGATTGCGCTGCAACATATGTTCGACGGGATCTACGTATTTGATGCCAGTGGCAAGGTCATTGCCGAGTATCCGCAAAGCTTCGAGCAGACGGGGTTGGATGTCAGCGGCCGTGAGTATTTTCGACAGACCTCAAGCCAACTCACCTCCATTATCAGTGACCCTTATGTGTCGAATTACCTGGAGCGGCCCGCCGTTATGATGACGGCGCCGATTTTCGATCATCGTCAACGGTTTATCGGTGTGCTGGGAGGGGCGATTTTTCTCGACGGCGACAACTTCATGGAAGACACCAGCGGTGTGAGTATCGGCAAAACCGGCTATGTCAGCATTGCCACACGTACCGGTGTAACCCTGGGCCACGGCCGTACCGGTGAAACCATGGTGCCGCTCAGGCTTGAAAACGAGGCTCACAAGAAGGCGATGGCGGGCTTCGAAGGCACTGTGCAGACGCTTGACCAGGAAGGCACCGAAACCATCACCTCGGTGCGCCAGATGTCACAGGTGCCCTGGTTTGTGGCCGCGGTGTGGCCGGTGAATGAGGCCTATGCGCCGCTCAGCCGGTTGACGGACAGCTTTGCGCAGACTCTCCTGATCGTGATTCTGATTGTGGCGCCCTTGGCGCTGGTGGTGTTTCGTCGGTTGATGGCGCCCATGCGAAATCTGGGGTTCCAGATCAGCGAGCGCCACCTGGGGATACGGACCGAGCCGGTGGACGTTCTGGGAGGCACGGAAATCCGTCAGGTTGCGGAGACCTTCAACACCGTGATGGAAGAGCGTGACGAAGTGCTGTCCTCCCTGGCCGAGCGCGAGGCGTTTTTCCGCTCGCTCACCCAGAGTGCGCCGATTGGCATTATCCAGACCGATGTTCTGGGCAGGATTGAGTTCGTGAACCCGGCGTTTGAGCGGATCATCGGGGTCAGCTCCAGTGACCTCCAGCATACCCCCCTGATTCAAGGTGTATACGAAGAGGATCAGGCTGGCACGGTTGAAGCGTGGCGAGAGGCTCTGCGCAGCAAAACAGTGTTCCGAGGGCGATTCCGCCTGAAAAGCCGCTCCGGAGGTGGCGTGGTGTGGGCGGATGCCATGACGGCGGTGATTGAGACGGAGGAGCGTTCACTGGGTACCATCACCGTAGTCAGGGACATCACCCACGAACTGGAGATCGAGGCGGAACTGGCCGAGCAACAGAAACGCGCGGACAGTATTCTGGGCGTATTGCAGGAAGGCGTATTGATGGTGGATGCCGAAGGCATTATCCGGTACTCCAACCAGGCCGCGTCCGGGTTCCTTGGATTGGCCGAAAACGGCGAGCGGCAGAACTTTTTCACGCTGGTATCGATTGAAGACGAGAACCATCGCTGGGAGGCTGACGATTTTCTGCGCAGTGCCGATGTGGATAGCCTGTATGCCACCCTGCGAAACAGGGCGGGCCAACTCTTCGATATAGACCTGGCAATGCTTCATCTTCGCCGGGAAAGCCATAATCACCGTATGGTATTCGTGATCCGGGACGACAGCGCCCGCCGTCGCGAAGAAGAGCGATTGTCCTGGGAAGCGACCCACGACAGCCTGACGGGCTTGCTCAATCGTCGGGCGTTCAATTCTTCCCTGGTCAAATGCCTGACGGATACCAACAAGAAAACGGCGGCCAGCGTTCTGATGCTGATCGACCTGGACTACTTCAAGCCCGTCAACGACGAAGGCGGGCACTTGCTGGGAGATGATTTGCTGGGGCGACTATCGGACCTGCTCACGCAGTCCGTGCGCCAGTCGGACACGGTGGCACGTCTTGGTGGCGATGAATTCGGTATTATCCTGCCTGCCTGTGGTCAGCCGCGCGCTGTCGAGCTTGCCGAGAAAATCCGAGCCGGTATTGAAGCCCTGCGCATAGAGCAGGACGGCAGGACGTTTGGAGTGACTGCCAGCATCGGCCTGACCGAGATGGGTGTTGCGGATACAGGGCCCCGGGAAGTCGTTGCGCGTGCTGACGAAGGCACATACGCCGCCAAGGCCCAGGGGCGAAATCGTGTGGTGACGGTGCCCTTACCGTCACGGCAGAAGCCGGATTGATCACCACCACCCCGCAGAGCTGCCCGCCTGCCACAGCAAGCGCAGAGCGAGCAGGGTCAGAAGAACGTTGAACACGCGGCTGAAGTGCCGATTGCTCAGGGACTTGAGCACGTGGAGCCCCAGCCAGGTGCCGGCAAAACCAAAGCCGATCATGGCCAGTATGAACATCAGCCAGTCGCGGAAAACGAAACCAGCGAGTCCAAAAACCAACGCCTTGGGTGCGTGCTGGAGCGTCATCGCCGTGGCGAATGTCGCGACGGTGGTGAAACGCTCGGTGTGCATCTGCTTGATGAAGGAGGCCACCAGGGGACCGGTTGCGCCCACAAACAGGGAAATGAAACTGGTTAACGCAGAGGCAAGAAAGATCCCGATGCTGCCGAAGGCTCCCTTTGGCAGAGCGGGGCCCCAGCACAGGTAAAGCACGAAAGCGCCAATGGTCAGTTGCCACAGATAGGGCGGCAGGTCGATCAGCAACCAGGCGCCAAGCCCCGCTCCGACCAGTACCCCTGGTGCGAAGGCTGCAATGGCTTTCCAGTCGGTGTGCTGCCAGGTCAGTGTGGCTCGCCCGGCGTTGGAACCCAACTGGATCATACCGTGAACCGGTATGATCGCCGCCGGTGGTATCCAGAACGCCATCAATACCAGCAGCAGAACCCCGCCCCCGGCGCCAAGGCTGGCGGTAATCATCGACGTAATGACAGAGCTCAGCAGCAGGAAAACGGCCGTTGCGGTGTTCAGGCCTTCCGGGATGAACGTCAGTTCCAAGGCGGGCTCCGGGTTTATTGGCAGAAGCGGGTATCAGCGAGTCGCGCGGTTTTACACAGCGCCTCGGTGGCGAGTTGAACATCCGCCACATAATACAGCGAAGCGAGCCCGAAGCGATCCCGCCCCAAATTGTGGAACACCATGCCAAAGGCAATGTCTCCCGCACTGAATCGCTCATGCTCCTGGGCAAAATAAATCGCAGGCTTCGACAGTGTCTCATCCTCCAGCAGGGACTGAACGCGGCTGGCACCGCCGTGATAAGCCTGGACCAGAAGCAGCGTAAAAAGCTGATCCCCTTTATCATCGGGCAGGTGACCGAAGCGCGCCTCGAAGGGCGGCCTGAGGTTGCGGGCATTCTGATCCATCAGTTTGAGGGCGCAGTCAATCTGTGCCAATCGATGCCAGTGGTTGGCGGGTTTGATCCGGCAGTCTTTGAGCGCCGAGGGTGAGAGCTGAAGGATGCCTTTGGCGTTGGCGGCAGAGTGCGCCCTTTGCTGGCCGCTGCTCTCGATCAATACCTGGCCGCCGAGGTACTTGGGCAGGCTCACCGGCAGATCGAGGCGTTGCTGCTGCTCACGCAGGCTATAAACGTACATCAGTGCCTCGTGGAGTGGCTGTGGTGCTTCCTGAGAGGCGAACGACAGATCGTCCCAGGCACCCCAAATCAGTTCCGAAGGCAGGGTGCCAAGGTAGCGTGCCACGGCTTCATCCAGGTTGACGTGCGGCTGTCGACAGGACAGGGCGAAGGGGTATCCGGTCCTGTCGGGGCCGCCCGGGGTCCAGTCGTCAGCGCGGCCAGTGGCTGCCAGAGAGGCTCTGGTATCATTCAGGCGAACCTGGGTGGCCTCACGGTCGGAGCCATCGTCGATATAGCCAAGGAACTGGCCGCGCATATCGAACAGAATGTGCCGATCGGGCATAGAGCAATAACCGGACTCCTTCAGTACCCAGCGGCGGATGGTTGTGATGTTCTGGTATACCCCCTGACTTGACCAGTAGGGTGAGCTGCGAACAACGCTGGTCCAGTTCTCGGCAGGTTCCGGCGGTTTTTTACTCGCTTGCGAAGTGGACGCGATAACAGATGTGACTATTATAACGACAGCAAGAAAGTGACGCTTAAAGCTCATGTTCATAAATACCGGTTTCCCCAATCTCCCGAAAACAGAATAACAAACGGAATCGATCATGAAGCAATCCGAATACCTCCGATACGACGCGGTAGCGCTTGCCGACCTGATTCGCCGCGGAGAAGTCGCGGCCAGTGACATCTGTGAGGCCGCTATTGAGCGTGCGGCCACGGTGAATGGCAAGCTCAACGCCATCTGCCACCCCCAGTTCTCCGATGCACTGAACCAGGCGCCTACACCGGATAGTACCTTCTCGGGCGTTCCCATGCTGCTTAAAGATCTGGCCCAGGAACAGCAAGGCCAGCCCTGTACCTACGGCAGCCGGGGGTTGAAGAAAAACATCGCATCCCGGGATTCGGAGTTTGTACGCCGTGCACGGGCTGCAGGCCTGGTATTCCTGGGCCGCACCGCAACGCCAGAGTTCGGGCTGAAGGCAGTCACCGAATCGAAACTCTGGGGAGCCTGCCGTAATCCATGGGATACGGATCGGACGCCGGGTGGTTCCAGCGGCGGCTCCGGTGCTGCGGTGGCGGCGGGTATCGTACCCATGGCGGGAGCCAATGACGGTGGCGGCTCGATTCGCATTCCGGCGGCCTACAACGGACTGTTCGGGCTGAAACCGTCGCGCGGTCGTATTTCCTCCGGCCCTTCGGTGGGTGAGGCATGGACGGGCGCCTCGACCGATCACGTGGTCACCCGCACGGTTCGAGACAGCGCCGCCATGCTGGACGTGCTGGCTGGCCCCGCGGTGGGAGATCCCTTTACAATTGCACCGCCGGCCGCCCCCTATGCCAAGCTGATGCAGCGGGCGCCACGTAGCCTCAAGATTGGTGTATTTACGTCGTCGCCCTACGAAACCGACGTGGCAAGGGAGTGTGTGGATGCCGTTGAGGAGACGGCGCGCACTCTGGAAAACCTGGGGCACCGGGTGGAGTATGCGCGTCCGGAATTCGACGGCATGGCCCTCGCCCGCTGTTATCTGGGGCTGTATTTCGGGGAAGTGTCTACGCTGATGGACCGCGCGAAAGCCGAGTTTGGTGCCCGCGATGACGACTTCGAACTGGATACCCGTCTGATCGGTATGTTGGGGCGGACCATGCCTCTACCGGACTACGTGCGCCGTCGCCAGCAGTGGAACGATTTTGCTCGCGCCCTGGGGGCGTTTTTTGAAGGTTACGACATGTACCTGTGCCCGACGGCTGGCCAGTTGCCGGCGAAGATTGGCGAGTTGGATACCCCATCCCATCTGCAGGTGGCTGCCCGGCTGATGTTGCTGCTGAAAGCCGGCAAGTTGGTACACCGCAGTGGGCAAGTCGACCAGATGGCTATGGAAAGCCTCGCCCGCACGCCCTTTACCCAGCTTGCCAACCTTACCGGTACACCTGCGATGTCTGTCCCGCTCGCCTGGACAGCCGCCGGATTGCCGGTGGGAGTGCAGTTCGGCGCTCCGCACGGAGACGAAGGCACCCTACTTCAGCTGGCGGCACAACTGGAAGAGGCCAACCCCTGGTTTGGGCGCTACGAACTGCTGGAAGCAATGATCTGACGCCATGCACTGAAACAATAAATAACGCATTGTGATCCGGGATCACCGTATCCACGTTTATCTTTATGGCAGGAACAGGCTATGCTGTGAGTCAGGAAGAGCCCATTCTTCCTGAACGACCCTGATGGCATCGAGGAGGCGAGCGTATTATGAACCAACCGATGGCAATCGACGAACTGGTGTCTGTAGCACAGGCCGAGGCCATGGGGGAGCTTGATGCCCCAATGATGGCGATCGTACTGTCCAGCGAACAAAGCTACGACTTGCCCATTAACTCTCTTGAAACCGATGCCGACAAGGCCCGCTGGGGACTGATCCTGCGCGCGGCCCGAGAGCATGTGGAAGCCGATGCGGTTGCCGTGCTGTACCCGGCGTGGACCACCATCCGCAGCAAGAAACCGGCGAAAGCCGAAGCAGGGTCAGAGGACACCCAGTCAGTGGCAGATAGCGACGAAGAGCAGCCTGCGCGTGGTGAGGATCCGGCAGAGCCCATCGACACACTGTTTGTGCAGTTGCACACCCGCGACCGCATCTACTGGCGTGGCTTTGAGCAGATCCGTGATCCCAAGCACCAGCGCATTATCGGCTTCCGACGGATCAAGGCCTTGTCCACCGAATACGGTCGTGACGAAGCACCGTCAGTAACCTCCTGGCTGAACACCCTGTTTGAGCCGCTGCCTGATGAAGGCGAGGAAACCGAGGTGGATATGGAACTGGCGGATCTGCTGGATGAACCGGAGGTCAGCGCCGCTCTGTATCCACGCCAACTCCGTGCCCTGCACTGATTAATATGCCATTGGGAGCCCCGGTGTCGAAAGGCACCGGGGCCAGGCTCAGATGGCCATTGCCCTCTCGGCTACCCAGTAAAGGCTGATTGCGCCTACGGCAATCAGTGTCAGCGGAACGACTGCCCTGCCGTAAAGGTGTGTTTTACCCCAGAGGTAAAGCAGCGGGAAGGCAATAACCAGCAGGCCCAAGTGCCCGAGCTCTACGCCAATATTGAAGCCGGCGAGGGCCACGACGGTCTGGGAAACACCGCTGGTGAGATCCCCCAGAACGCTGGCGAACCCGAATCCGTGTATCAGCCCGAACCCAAAGGCCAGCTTCCAGGTTTTCCTGCCCAGTATCGGCCACATCACGTTCATGGCGGCCACCGCTATGGACAGGGCGATGATGGTCTCCACCCAGGCGATGGGCAGACGAACAATGCCAAGGGCTGCCAGTGCCAGGGTTACGGAATGGGCCGCCGTGAACGCGGTCACGATCCCCGTCAGTTCCCATAGCCGCTGCTTCAGCCCCACCGGCGTGCTGCCATCGTTTTTTCTCAGTGTGGCCGGCAGCATCAGCACCAGAAGAAACAGTATGTGGTCGAGGCCGATGAGCAGATGGATGACACCTTCGTAAAGGAAGGTTCCGAACAGCTGCAGGCTTCCTGGTGCGTCTCCGGCGGAGAGCGCCAGTTGGCGACTGTCAGGGCCTACTACCCCCAGCGTGCTGGTGCCGCCGCTTTCAAGGCTTATCAGGCCGCGATGGAGCGGGTCCTGTGAGAACAGAAGGTTGTATGTCAGGGTGTCGGGCGTGGCGCCATCGGGGCAGCTAATGGTGTAGAGACCGGCGGCATAGGGGCCGTCGCTATGGCTGGCAAGCCCCCATTGCTGGCCGGTCAGGCGGCAATCGGCCTGGGCGCTGGACAAGGTTACGCCCTGCTCTACCCATCGAGTAATCTGGTCCCGGCCAGCACGGAGCTCCGCACCACTGAGCTGGCGATCCCCGTTCCGGTCCAGCGGCAAGGCCACCGAGACGTCCCGGAGTGCCACATCGATCCGTATCTCGCCCCGGTCCTGGTTCAGGTAGATGAAGCTGTCGCTGGCTTTGTGGGCCCATGCCGTTCCGGAGATCAGGGTCAGCAGGACCATGGATACCACCAGGTTGCCCCATTGTTTCATACCCCTCATGATTCAGCCTCCGGGTAGCGTGCATCGGTCTGCCCCTGCTCTTTTAGCCAGGTTCTCACCTTCCGGACTGGTTCGTTGTCACCCGCCGCATCGGCGGCACGCAGTAGCAGCCGGGTATCAAGAGGCTCGCGTTGGCTGCGCCAGTTGTCCGCCGCAAAGGTCAATGCGGTCTCGGCATCGCCTTCCACGTCCAGTTGGAAACGCGCCATGTCTCGCTGGTGCAGCAGGTTTCCGCGCCAACGAGCCTCTGCGAAGCGCTCCCTGAGGCTTTCGGCCAACGTCTCTGCAGTCGGGTGCCCTGACTCAGCCATGGCAATAGCCCGAATAACGGCCAGCGAATCCACTTGTTCATAGTCGTCGGTCAGGGCCAGTACCTTGTCATTCTGGTTTCGGCCCAGATACCAGTCTGCCAGTTGGGTGCGGGTATAGAGATCGTCGGGGGCGATGCTGAGCACCGTTTGCCAGTGATCCTCCGCAGCGGGGCTACCTATCTGCGCGGCGATATCCCCCAGGGTTCCCTCCGCCCAAAGCCGACTGGTGACATCGGCATCGGTTGCGTCTGTTCGTCGTTGGAGTTTCTGGTAGGCCGCTTCGGGGCTACCCGTGCGGGCATCAACCTGAGCCGTGCAGCTGTCGGCAATCAATCCGGGGTAGGATTGTTGCAACTGGGCGCAGTGCTTTCGTGCGTCTTCATAATTGCCCTGAACGATTTCCAGGTTGGCCAACAGCAACCGAGCCTGGTTTTTCTGGAGTGTGGCGCTGGATCGGGCTACGACGGTTTCCAGGTCTTTCCTGGCACTGTCAAAGCGGTGGAGGCTCTGGTCCAGTGTTGCCCTGAGGGTAAGCAGCCGGTCGGTCATTTCTCCGGACCATCGCTGCAACATCCCGTCGGCATAGCCCAGGAAACGGGGGTCTCCGGTGCTTCTGGCACGGGAGATCTGATTTTGTACGGTGTCTGCCAACTGCTCGGGCGAATCCGGTAATTCGGACGTGGTCAGTGCCGGCTCTGGCAGTTCAACAAGAATATCGGTGTCGGAAAAATCTGTCTCGATAGGTCCGGGTGCAGCGGTTGCGACGTTTGGAAAACCGGCCATCAACCACAGCCCGACACAAAAAGCCCCGCCCCGAAGGGCAGGGAATGTGCTTGCCGGCTTCAGGCGTACTGAAGGCCGGCAAGGGGTCCTATTGGATGAACAGATCGTCGAAGGCCTGTTCATTATTCTGGTCATTGAAGCTGAACTCCTTGTCGTTGATCTGAACGGCTTCACGGGTGTCGTCGGTGTTTGCGATCTCAGCCTTCACAAAGGTTGAGAAATCCACCGCCGGATCTGGCCTGTCACCGCCACCGCCGCCGCTACTGCTGGAGCCGTCGAAACACCCCGCCAGTGCCAGGGTTATCAGGCCCGTTCCGGCTAACTTCATAGTGAGTTTCATGATTCACTCCTTATGAGTTGGGTGAGCCGGCCAGCGGAGTTGCCAGATATGGGAACACTTCCTGGAGCTCAGCTGGGTCAAGTTGCACACCGTCGGTAAACGGGGCGTCCTTGTTCGGGGCATCAGTGGTCAATGCGCCCATGACTACACGCAGGGCAATATCCACGGTGTCATCCACCGGGCGACGGCCATTCGGGAAGCCGGCGTTGTCACCACCGAGAACACCCAGGTCATTTTGCGAGGCTGCAGGTGTGGCTGCGATTTCCGGGTTCAGTCGCAGCATTTCTGACGTTTGCACGCCTACCGGCATGTTTACATCGGGTACGCCGGTCAGGAACGCTGTTACCAGATCGGTCCGCGGGAAGTTATTCGGTGCCTCAGCGCCTGCGCTGCTGAACAATATTTCCAGCAGTTCGGGCAGGGTCGGATGAGTCACGTAGGTAGCGAACTGGCCATCGTTCATGGGCTCGCTGGCGTTGAACCGGTCCTTGTCTTTCAGGCCGATCACGACTTCGTTTACCAGCGGCATACCGAGACGTGATACCTGGGTCCATGCGCCGCCTTCAACGGTTGCACCTTTGCCATCAACGGTCGGTTGCGGATTGATGACTCGGGCCTGGCGAACGCTGGCGGTCGTCCAGCCGCCGATGACGGGCTGATCCATTCCGGTGACTGCGGTGCCGGTCAGGCACTCGGTCGGTACTTCCAGGGCGAAGGAGGTCACGTTCTTGTCTGCAAGATCACCGGCACCTTCGCCGTCACGTGGGCCGAGCGGGTTGGTGTTGACCAGGTCGAAGATCTCGCCAAGGTTGACCGCGAAAGCTTCCTTGCGTTGACCCACGAAGACCTGCCCGTTGGTGGCGCAGCCTGGAATGCCAATCTCGAAGATGTGCTGGTTGGCGTAAGCTTGGTATCCGCCGGGAAACGATTTTTCGCCGATGTTGTCCAGTGGCTTGTCGAAGGTGGCGGTGCCATCCGTGACGTTGGTCGCGGTCTCGACAGTACCGGTACGACGGTCGCCCCGAATAACCGATACAGTATAGTCTTGGCTGAACTGTACGTTCGCTTCGTCGCTGGCATCACCGATGTTTTTGAGCGGTACGGACACCATTCTTTGGTCGCCGTCGGGGCCGACCGGCAACTGTTTATCCTCTAGGTTATCCGAGAACTGAAAGCGGAACGTGAGGTTTTCCTGTGCGTTGCCGCTGTTGTCGATGTGGATTTCATAAACCGCGTCTTCATCCAGATCGAAGTAGTTGGGACCGCCATACGCATCCTGCAGTGGCAGGTAATTCGCGATCAGGGTGACGAAATCCGCACGTCCCGTCTCGTAACTGCGGAACATGTAGAAATCGGTCCCGTCCACCTTGGGTACTTCAGTGATAAAGGGTGCTTCGCGGTGGCTTGAGGCGTTTGCTGCGCCGGCACTGATACAGAGTCCGGCAACCGCAATGGCGAGGCCGGAGCGTTTTAGTAAAGTATTCATTCCGTTTTCCTCTTCTATTGTTGGTGTTGCAAAGGGGGTTACGGAGCGATTAGAGAAAAGGATGCAGTTCTCACCAAAAAAAATTGAAAGCGTCTTATCCGGAAGCAGGCTGACTTAGTACGAATAGTGAGTGCATCACGTTCAGCCAACTTGTGAGGCGTGTGTCAGGTGGCGGGGCTGGCGGTCCAACACAGCGTTATTCTTCAAGTCGACCCAGAGCGACTATGCTTCATGGTGTTTGTTTGATTTCAGGGCCAACAACATGCTCCATCGCACCCAATGGGTTTCCGACGCCATTGCCCGCATTGATGCGGATTTCAATCGTTCTGCAGACACCCATCTGATCAAGCTGGACCTGCCGGGCCTGCGTGACGTTGATATCTATCTCAAGGATGAGTCGACCCACCCGACCGGCAGCCTCAAACATCGGCTGGCACGCTCACTGTTTCTGTTCGGGCTCTGTAATGGCTGGATTACGCCAGGCACCCCGATCATCGAGGCCTCGAGTGGATCGACAGCGGTCTCCGAGGCCTATTTTGCCAAGCTCCTCGGGCTGCGTTTTATCGCAGTCATGCCCCGAACGACGTCGGCACAGAAAATTGCCAAAATCGAGTTCTATGGGGGCGAGTGTCACCTGGTGGAGAATGGCAGTGAGATCTACGCTGAATCTCAGCGTCTGGCCCGTGAGCTCGGTGTTCTATGACGCCTTCGCTAGCGGGCGGTCTGATATTGTCGGCCAGTGCGGTTCGCGCATTGAGGGTATTGGTCGCCCCAGGGTTGAGCCCTCTTTCAGCCCGACGGTGATTGAGCGCATGGTTCGCGTACCCGATGCCGCCAGTTTTGCCGCGCTTCGGTATCTGGAGCGTCATCTTGGCCGGCGTTGTGGCGGCTCTACCGGTACCAATCTGATTGCCACACTGAGCCTCGCCAGTGAAATGCAAAGTGCCCGAGAGGGCGGGTCGGTTGTCACGCTTCTGTGCGATGGTGGCGACCGTTACACCGACACCTATTTCAATCCCGCGTGGCTTGCCAACCAGGGCCTGGAGTTAACCAAGTGGGAAAAAGCGCTGGACGATTTTGACCAAAGCGGCGTGTTTGAGCCCGATCTGATGACCTGCATGCATCCTGATGGGCATTCTGAACGTAAGGTCGACTAATACCTGTAGAACAAAACAAGGGATCGTATAGATGGTAACCAGCAACTCTGAGCAGGATGATCTGATGGGACTGCTGATCGCAGTGTCCCGGGAAGACCGACTGGCCTTTCAGCGGCTGTATGAAAAAATTTCCGGCAGGATGTTCGGGCTTTGCCTGAAACTGGCCAGTCAGCGAGATCTGGCGGAAGAGGCCGTTCAGGATGCCTTTGTGCAGATATGGCACCACGCCGGTGAATATCACAGTGAGCGTGGCGCTCCCCTGAGCTGGATGCTGACGATTGCCCGTTATCGCACACTCGATCTTATGAGGAATCGGAAATCGCGGCCGACGTCCGGCGATGCCCACCTTGAGCGTGTTGCCGATGAACGTGACGGCCCGTTGGACGAATCACTTCGCGTCGCGGGCAGCGCCGAGCTTCGCGGGTGCCTGGATGAACTCTCAGAGACGCAGCGGGACAGTATCCTGTTGTCTTATTATCGGGGGTTTACCCACGATGAGCTTTCCGAGGCCCTGAGTTCTCCCATTGGAACCGTAAAAAGCTGGATTCGGCGCGGATTAATGGCTTTGAAGAGGTGTCTGGAACGATGAAAAAGACACCGGAAAGAATAGAAGCATTGGCAGCGGAATACGTGCTTGGCTCCCTTCATGGGGCAGCCCGTCGGCGTTTCGAGCGCTGGATGATGGAGTCGGTTCGAGTCCGCCAGGAAGTCTGGTTCTGGGAAGAGAAGCTGGGGCACCTGGGCGCACGCATTGAGGAAGAACAGCCTCCGGCGTCGGTCTGGGCTGGCATCGAACGCCGACTTTGGCCCCGGGAGGATAAACCCGGGTCGGCAGTTGCGGCCAATGATGCGTCCGGCCGTTGGTTCTGGCCTGGCTGGAGCATGCTGGCAACGGCTGCGGCGCTGGTGCTGGCCGTTGTCCTGGTGCAACAGCCAGAGCCAGAGGTGGATGACCGTCTTTCCGGCGCCATCGTACAGGCGGACGTGAGCGATCCCCTATGGTTGGTCAGTGAGTCATCGCTCGACAGGCAATTGAAACTGCGTCCCGTTGCCGCGACGGCGGCCCAGCAGGGCAAGGATTACGAATTGTGGATCGTGCCGGCGGATGGCCAGCCCCTGTCGCTCGGGGTTATTCCGGTGGGTGGAACCTATCAGGTAACTCTGGATGATGAGGCGCGTGCGCTTCTCAGCAATAGCCGAACACTGGCGATCAGCCTGGAGCCGGTGGGAGGCTCTCCCACCGGCCAGCCGACCGGGCCGATCCTACACGTTGCGAAATTGTATGAACTCTAATCGTTGAGTGCGGATGAATGGCTCGGCAAACTAATGGCTCGATAGCAGCGTGATGCACAGCTGGGCGTTCTGGACAAAGTGTCCGAACGCCGTCAGCTGATCGTCGGAGGGCACATAGTCCGCCGCCGCGTTGTCCGCGTAAAACAGGCCAACCAGTCGCCCCTTCGCTTTCAGGGGGCCGATCAGCGCCGGCACGTTCCCCAGCCAGCGATCATAGGCAACCCCTTCGGTTTTCGATTTTGGCAGATAGACACTGCAATCAGCGTGGGGTAAGAGCGCCCCGAGAGGACCGGTGCCATCCTTGCGGATGGTGAAGTTGTCCTTCCAGGCTTCGGTGCCCCTGCCCCCCAGCTTGCGCGGTACCAGTTCAAGCCCGCTGCGGTCGCTCATCAGCAACACAACCCGCTGCATGCCGATTGCCCGGTGAATGCCCTCGATGACCAGCTGACAGACTTCGTTGATGTCCGGTTTGTCGGTAAGGCTGTGGGTAAGATCGCGGAGAATCTGTAACTGCAGGTTGGGGTCCACCTCTGGTGCGCGCACCGCCTCCTCGCCGGAGCTGCCCTGGCTGCCAGGCATCAGCGCGGTCACCTGGGGAATACCCAGCGACACCGCGACCCGCGCGGCTTCTCCGGCATTCACCTTGAGCTGGTCCCGAACGGCTGCAGGGTTCTCTCCGATGTCCTGCCCCAGGGCTTCCATGACCTTTTCCATGTCGTCGCCGCGCCAGCCATTCTCGGACAGTCTTGCCATCTCAACGGAGTGGCGCACCAGGCTGGCGGCCTTCGAATTGGCCTGCCCGGGCGCAACCACCTCGCGAATAAAGGGGCCGAGTGACCAGGCGTCCACCAGGCCACGGGTAATTTCGGTAAAGGTGGTGTGGAGCGCGGCTTTCTGGGCTTCCAGTGTCGGCTCCCCCTCGCGCAGCCGGGATTCCAGTTCACTGGCCTGCTCGGTCTCGCAGGACCAAAAAGCCAACTCGCCAATGTTCATCAGCAGGGCCCCGATGAACACTTCCTCCAGGGCGTGCTCGTTGCGCTTTGGCAGCAGGCAGCGGGCCTGGACGGCGGCGTGGATGGCGCGGGCCAGGCAGCGAAGCAGGTGTGGGCGGTCGTTGCGTTTGAGCAGGGAGTCTACGATCAGGGACGAGATGGCCATGGACTTCACGGCGTCGAAGCCGATCAGGGTGATGGCGCGGCTTACGGTGCTTACCTGGGTGCGAGTCTGGTTGTAGAACACCGTATTGGACAGCCGAAGCACCTGGGAAGTGAGCTGGGCGTCGTTGAGAATAACGTTTGCAAGCTCGTTAACCGTGCTGTTACTGCTGTCAGTCAGTTCACCAATTCTGCGAAGAGTGTTTGCCAGTACCGGCAGTTCCACTTTGCTGAGGTAGGTCACCCATGCCTGGGTCGAGTTCATCCTTGAGGGCGGAGTCTCGGTTTTTGTGGTCAAAATTGCGCGCGCCTCGGGATTGTTAGTCATGTTCTTGTAATGAATCAGTCTAGTTCAGTCGTGGTCTTCGTGTCAGGTGGCAAATGGTGTAAGGGGATTTACCAAGGTGGCGGATTCGGGTTTGCCATCGGTTTGGTTTATAATCGCGCGTTTTACCTCTGCACCCACAAGGCGCTGACAAAGCGTTCACAAGGCAACGTTGTGATTGTATTTGACCAGGTACAGAAGTCCTACCAGGTAGGTGGGCGGGCGATCCCCGCGCTGCACCCCACCAGTATGACCATCGACACCGGCGAGGTGTTTGGCATCGTCGGCCATTCCGGCGCGGGCAAGTCCACCCTCGTGCGCCTGATCAATCTTCTGGAGCCACCCACCGGTGGTCGCATCCTGATTGATGATGAAAATATCACCGGCTACAACGCCAGCGAGCTACGGGCCTTCCGTCGCAAGGTGGGCATGATATTCCAGCACTTTAATCTGCTGTCCTCGAAAACGGTGGCGGACAACATTGCCTTCCCCATGAAACTCGCGGGCATTTATTCCCGCACCGAGATTCGTGACCGGGTGGACGAGTTGCTGAAACGGGTCAGCCTGGTGGATCAGGCCAATAAGTACCCATCGCAGCTCTCGGGTGGACAGAAGCAGCGTGTTGGCATCGCCCGCGCCCTGGCCTGCCGCCCGACGATCCTGCTTTGCGACGAAGCCACCAGCGCCCTCGACCCGCAAACCACCCAATCGGTCCTGAAGTTGCTGGCGGACATCAACCGCGAACTCGGCCTGACCATCGTACTGATCACCCATGAGATGGACGTGGTACGCCGTGTCTGTGACCGGGTAGCGGTGATGGATGCCGGCGAAGTCGTCGAAATGGGCGCGGTCAGTGATGTCTTCCTGCACCCGAAGCACCCGACCACCCGGGACTTCGTCTTCGAGAGCGAAAGCATCGACCATGAGGAAATGCAGCAGGACCTGCAGCACGCCAAAGGCCGCATTCTGCGTCTCACCTTCCGTGGCGAATCCACCTACACGCCACTGCTGGGCAGCGTGGCGCGGGAATCCGGCGTGGATTTCAGTATCCTCTCCGGCCGGATTGACCACATCAAGGACACGCCCTACGGCCAGCTGACCCTCTCGCTGGTGGGCGGCAATCTCGATACCGCCATGCAAGCCTTTGAGGCGGCGGACGTTCACGTGGAGGTGCTGCGCTGATGGAAGCCTTGATGGGAGACCTGTTGAGCAACGTGGACTGGACCGAGATCGGCTGGGCCAGTTGGGACACCCTGGTGATGGTGGGCATGTCGCTGCTGTTCAGCGTGCTGATCGGCCTGCCGGTAGGCGTGCTGCTGTTCCTGTTTGGCAAGCGCCAACTGCTGGAACAGCCCATCGCTTATGCGGTGCTGTCCTTTGTGGTGAACGTGCTGCGTTCCGTACCGTTTATTATCCTGCTGATCGTGATGATCCCGTTCACAGTGATGTTGATCGGTACATCTCTTGGCGTGGCCGGCGCGATTCCGCCACTGGTGGCCGGTGGTGCTCCTTTCTTTGCCCGTTTGGTCGAAACGTCGTTGCGCGAAGTGGATAGGGGAATCATCGAGGCTACCCAGGCCATGGGCGCGACTGTAAAACAAATTGTATTCGGAGCCTTGTTGCCGGAGGCCCTGCCGGGCATCATCGCCGGTATTACGGTTACCGCGATTACGTTGGTGTCCTACGCTGCCATGTCCGGCGTAGTCGGCGGTGGCGGTCTTGGCGACCTGGCGATCCGCTTCGGTTACCAACGATTCCAGACTGACGTAATGGTGATTACAGTGGCGCTGTTGGTCATTTTTGTACAATTGCTCCAGATGGCGGGCGACCGTCTCGTTCTGTATTTCAGCCGCAAATAGGCTCAGTTTGGGTGCAAGCCCATGGCGGGAAAGCCCTTCCGAAAAACGCCCGTAAGTACGTCCCTGTAGGGCTCGGTCGCGCCATCCCTGGCGCTCCACGTTTTCGGAAGGGCTTTCCCGCCACGGGCCCGGAGTCTTTGCTGGCTTCCGAGGTCTGAATGATATTTTAAACAACAGGAGAACGTGCTTATGAACTTCAAAAAGACCCTGGTGGCAGTGGCTGCCATTGCGACATTCTCTTCCGCAGCCCTTGCGGAAAAGCTTTCCGTGGCGGCAACGCCGGTACCTCACGCCGAGATCCTGGAATTTGTTAAGCCCAAGCTGGCGGAGCAGGGCGTGGAGCTGGATGTGAAGGTGTTTACCGATTATGTCCAGCCTAACGTGCAGGTGGATCAGAAGCGGATGGACGCGAACTTCTTCCAACATCAGCCGTACCTCGACGAATTCAACGATGGCCGTGGTACCAACCTGGTCAGCGTAGTGGGTGTCCACGTTGAGCCGTTTGGTGCCTACTCAAGCCGGATCGACTCTCTGAAAGCGCTTGAAGACGGGGCCACAGTGGCGATCCCCAACGATCCCACCAACGGTGGCCGTGCATTGCTTCTGCTGCAGAAAGCCGGTCTGATCACCCTGAAGGACGGCAGCAAGATCACCGCTACGCCGCGTGATATCGCTGATAACCCGAAAGACCTGGAATTCAAGGAACTGGAGGCTGCTACCCTGCCGCGTATCCTGAACCAGGTGGATCTGGCGCTCATTAACACCAACTACGCGTTGGAAGCCGGCCTTAATCCGACGGAAGATGCGCTGGTTATTGAGGGGGCTGAATCGCCGTACGTGAACATTCTGGTGGCTCATGAAAGCCGCGCCAACGATGAGGCAATCCAGAAGCTGGCGAAGGTGCTGACAACGGATGACGTCAAGGCGTTTATCAAGAAGCAGTACGAGGGAGCCGTGGTTCCGGCATTCTGAGGCCAGGAACGATAGGCATAAAAAAGCCGGGCATCAGCCCGGCTTTTTCGTTGTGCGCCAGGCATGGCGCGTAGCGCCTTGACGGGCGCTGTTCCGGTTCAGGTGGTGCTGGCCGGATGACTTGGGGGTGCAAGTCCCCTGTGGACCCGGCAAGGGGAACCACTAGCCGGACGGCAAGGGTGTCCATCGTGAGATGGAATCTGAAGGAAGCCGCAGGCAAAGCACTGGCCTGACGAACAGAAATCGCATATGAGGCGGTCACACCGGGTAAGGCGTCAACTATCGTCAAAGCCCTGTACTTGCACGGAAGGTGTGGACGTAAATGCGGCGGGCATAAGTGTGAAGGTCACGCGTCTTACCCTGGGAAGTCTGGTTCTCTGCCGCTGTGCTACTCACTTCGCGAGAGGTGGGGATGGGGAGCCAGAACTCAGCCGAGGTCATAGTAGGTGCGTTACCGCGTACTGAAGGACCGAACATGGTTGGCCGTTAGTAGACGGTGAGTTCTCGTGATGTGCTTATGAAGACAGAAGCGACCCGGATGGGTCAGGGCATTCAGGAAGGGGTTGGGCGGAACCCGGCAGGTACTGAGGCCCGTGTCGAGGCAGGCGCGGGGGCTCACCCGTGGACGAACGCGGAGCCGAACGCGCTGATGGAGCAGGTGCTTGAGCGCCCGAACCTGATGCGTGCGTATCAGCGGGTGGTGTCCAACAAAGGGGCGGCTGGCGTCGATCAGATGCCGGTAACAGCCCTGAAGGGCCACCTGCAACAGCATTGGCCAACACTGCGCGAGCGGCTGTTGGCCGGAGACTACCATCCTCAACCGGTACGCCGGGTCAGCATCCCCAAGCCGCAAGGCGGGGAACGGATACTGGGTATTCCGACGGTGCAGGATCGCCTGATCCAGCAAGCACTTCACCAAACACTGAGCCCGATGCTGGAGCCGACCTTCTCGGATCACAGCTACGGGTTCCGTCCTGGTCGAAGTGCCCATCAGGCGGTCAAGGCGATGCAACGGCATATCAACGACGGCCACCGCTGGGTGGTCGATCTGGATCTGGCCCAGTTCTTCGACCGGGTCAATCACGATGTGCTGATGAGCCTGCTGGCTCGTCACATCACTGACCGGCGGATACTCACCCTGATCCGGCGTTACCTGCGAGCAGGCATGCTGTCAGGCGGGCTGGTCAGCCCGAGGGGGGAAGGGACGCCACAAGGCGGTCCCTTATCTCCTCTGCTGTCCAATGTGCTTCTGACCGAACTGGATCGGGAGTTGGAACGCCGGGGGCACCGGTTCTGTCGTTATGCGGATGATTGCAACCTCTACGTTCGCAGCCGACGAGCCGGTGAACGGACCATGACCAGCATTACCCACTACCTGGAAACGCACCTGCGCCTGACGGTGAATACGGCGAAGAGTGCCGTGGATCGCCCCTGGCGCCGGAGCTTTCTGGGTTACAGCGTGAGCTGGCATAAACGTCAGGTCCGGTTGAGAGTCGCGCCCAAAAGCCTGAAGGCCTTCATGGCCAAGCTTCGCCCCCTGCTGAAACGGTCACGGGGACAGTCGTTGACGACCACCATCCGGAACCTGAACCCGGTGCTGAGAGGCTGGGCAAATTACTATCGCCTGACCGCCTCGAAGCGTTCGGTCGAAGCCCTGGATGGCTGGATAAGACGGCGGCTTCGCCTGATCCTGTGGCAGCAGTGGAAGCGGACCCGCACGCGGGCCCGCAACCTGGTACGGCTAGGCTTGACTGAGATAAGGGCTTGGAGGAGCGCGACCAATGGTCGTGGACCCTGGTGGAACAGCGGTGCGTCTCATATGAACGCGGCCCTGCCTAAGAGGGTATTCGACCGTCTGTCTCTGGTAAGCTTGCTGGATACGATGACTCGGCTTCAGAGCCGACCATGAACCGCCGTGGTACGGAACCGTATGCCCGGTGGTGTGAGAGGACGGGGGAGATAACTCCCCCTCCTACTCGATTCAGCGGATTGCGCGTTCAGCGCTTAATCGCCACTCCAGTTCGATCCCGGGTCCGGCGTCATCCGCAGGTAGGACTTCACCGCCCGATAGCCTTTCGGGAAACGTTCTTTTATTTCATCCTCATCCTGCAGGGACGGCACGATCACCACGTCGCCGCCGGGTTCCCAGTTGCCTGGTGTTGCCACTTTGTGAATGTCGGTCATCTGCAGCGAGTCTACAACCCGCAGCACTTCGTTGAAGTTGCGACCGGTGCTGGCCGGGTAGGTGATCATCAAGCGGATTTTCTTATTCGGGTCGATCACGAACAGCGATCGCACGGTCAGCGTCTCACTGGCGCTGGGGTGGATCATGTCGTAAAGGTTAGACACCTTGCGATCGTGGTCGGCAATGATCGGAAAGTTAACGGCACAACCCTGGGTTTCGTTGATGTCCTTGATCCAATCCTTGTGGGAATCGACCGGGTCCACACTCAGAGCGATTGCCTTGACGTCACGCTTGGCGAATTCGTCTTTCAGCTTGGCCGTCAGGCCGAGCTCGGTGGTGCACACCGGCGTAAAATCGGCAGGGTGCGAGAACAGTATGCCCCAGCTGTTGCCCAGCCATTGGTGAAAGTCGATCCTGCCTTCACTGGAATCCTGCTCAAAATCCGGTGCGGTATCTCCCAGACGTAAACTCATCGCGTTTCCTCCTTTGATGATACGAAAGCCCGGCCAGACGAAGCGCCGGCACAAAATTCAGTCTATACGATAAACAGTGGAGGCGGATGGGAGAAAACCAAGGGGTCTTGATTTGCCTCATCCGACTCCACTTACGTATCAGCTAACGCCGACTGACCGCTCTTTCTCGAAATGCTCACGGGTGAGCTTGAACACCACCGGGCTCAGTAGCAGCAAGGCCACGAGGTTTGGCAGCGCCATCATGGCGTTGAGCGTGTCGGCGATCAGCCAGATCAGGCCAAGGTTGATGGTGGCACCGACCGGTATCGCCAGTATCCAGATCACGCGGTACGGCACGATGGCTTTGACGCCGAACAGGAACTCAATGCAGCGTTCGCCGTAAAACGACCAACCGATAATCGTGGTAAAGGCAAAAATCGCCAGGGAGATGGCGACAACGTAATTGCCAAACCCGGGCAGTCCGGTTTCAAAGGCCAGTGAGGTCAGTGCCGCACCGGTCTCACCTGACGTCCAGGCGCCAGAGCTGATGATGACAAGGCCGGTGATGCTGCACACGATGATCGTGTCGATGAACGTGCCCAGCATGGCGACCATGCCCTGGTTGATCGGGTTCTTGGTCTGGGCTGCCGCGTGGGCGATAGGGGCGGAACCGAGACCTGCCTCATTGGAGAAAATGCCGCGGGCCACACCAAAGCGGACAGCGGCCCAGACGGCGGCGCCGGCAAAGCCACCTTCGGCGGCAACCGGACTGAACGCGTGTGTAAATACCATGGCGATGGCGTTCGGAATCTGCTCGGCGTTAATGGCCAGTACCATCAGGCCAACCAGGATATAGGCGATGGCCATAAAGGGCACCAACGTGCTCGCCACCTGCCCGATGCGTTTGATGCCACCGATCAGCACAAGGCCTACCAGTACCATCAACACAAGGCCGGTCACCCAGTGCGGCAGGTTGAAGTTGGTTTCCAGAACATCGGCCACCGAGTTGGCCTGCACGGTGTTGCCAATGCCAAACGCGGCCACAGCGGCGAAGATGGCAAACAGCACGCCCAGCCAGGCCCATTTTTTACCCAGGCCGTTGCGAATGTAGTACATCGGGCCACCCGTGTAGGCGCCGCGTTCGTCCACTTCCCGGAAGCGTACCGCCAGTACCGCCTCGGAATATTTGGTCGCCATACCCACGAGGGCGGTCAGCCACATCCAGAACAGCGCTCCGGGGCCGCCCAGGAATACCGCGGTGGCAACGCCAGCAATATTACCGGTGCCAACGGTAGCCGACAGCGCGGTCATCAGGGCCTGGAATGGAGGAATCTCGCCCTCTGATTCGGCCCCGGTACGGCCTTTCCACATCAGTTGGAAACCGGCTCGCAGTTTCAATACCGGCATCAGCTTCAGGCCAATGCTCAGAAACAGGCCGACACCAAGAATCATCACCAGCATGGGCGGGCCCCAGACCAGTGCGTTAATGCTGCTAATAAACGACTCAAAGGCTTCCATGGGAATCTCCCTGTGTTTGTGCCTTGGTATTGAGGAGCTTCCGCGACACCGGCGATATGGATCTGAGTAGTACAGATCTGAGCTCGGCGGAAGCGTATAACTCATTGAGTTTATATACTTATTTCCATCTGTAAATATTCGCTGCAAAGAATTCGCTGTTCTGACGCGACGTGGGTCTGCAAAGCTATTGGATTCGTAGCCTCTCGGGTTAAGCTGTGGACTGGTTATCTCAGGAGTCCCTCAATGCCGGAAACCCTAAGCCACTCTGATTGGAGTTCTGCCGATACGTCGGTCAACGCCATGCCCGAGACCCTTCACGTCCAGGCAGGCGAGCTGTCGTTCTGTGTAGAAACCCGGGGAGATCCCGCCGGGGAGCCAGTGATCTTCGTGATGGGATTGGGGGCGCAGATGACGCTCTGGCCGGAGGCGTTGCTGGACCAGTATGTTCGTGAAGGCTTCCGGGTAATCCGGTTTGATAATCGCGACATCGGGCTGTCATCGCACCTGAAGGATCGCCTGGAGGGTCATCCGGTTGCGGTCATGGCAAGGCACCGGATGGGCCTGCCGATCGCCGCGCCCTATACCCTGCATGACATGGCGGACGATGTCTGTAAGGTGATGGACGCCTTCAGCCTGACCTGCGCTCACCTGGTGGGTGTTTCCATGGGCGGCATGATCAGCCAGTTGGTGGCTGCGAATCGCCCCGAACGCGTGCGCTCGGCAACCCTTATCATGACCTCCACCAACAGCCCGCGCCTGCCGATGCCAAAATCAAAGCTGATCTGGCGCCTGGCAGGTATTGGCGCGAAGGGGCATGATGAAGCCGCAGTTGTCGCACGCTCCCTGGACTTCTGGAAGGCGATTCAGAGTCCGGGCTACCCACCTCGCGAACAGGAAGTGAGGGACCGGATCGTACGGGAGTTCCGGCGCAGCTATCATCCCGCCGGCATTCTCCGCCAGACCCGTGCCATCCTTGCCACTGGCAGCCTGTCATCAGCCACACGGCGCATACGGGTGCCGGTATCCGTGATTCATGGCAAGGCCGACCCGCTGGTGCGGCCGGTGGCTGCGGAGCAGTTGGGATACCTGATGCCTCATGCCCGCGTTGAGATGATTGACGGAATGGGGCACGATCTTCCGGAACCTCTGTTGTCGCGGTTTGCCCAGATCGGCTTTGAAACCATGGCGCAACAGCCGAGGCAGGGCAACGGCTGACGGCCGGTGCCCGCAGAAAGAGATGGCCGGTTGCGGGTTTATACTTCCAGTTTTCGCCCCCATTGCCTATGTTTAAAGAGGGACGAATCCAGAATATGACTGGTCAGGGAGTCTGCCAATGCAATCGCTAAAAGTATCCGATGTCATGTGGAACCACATCGAGCCCATTCGTCGTGGAACGCCCTTAACCAAAGTGGTCAAAACACTGCTTCACAACCACGTCACTGGGCTGCCGGTCGTGGATGACCACCGCAAGGTGATCGGGTTTGTTTCCGAACAGGACTGCATCCACGCCCTGCTGGTGAGCAACTACCACCACGAAGGCGACCCGATCGTGGACGACGTTATGTTTCGCAATCCGGTCACCATATCCCCGGAAATGTCTGTTGTGGATCTGGCCCAGAACCTGGGCGCAGGCAAGCCCAAGGTCTACCCGGTGGTTGACCATGATCGTTTGATCGGTATTGTGACCCGCACTGCCATCCTGGCAGAGTTTGCAAAGGCCGGTTATGGCATAGAAGTACCGAAATACGCGTAGTCAGAAGACTGTGAATTTTCCGACTGAGAGGTTCCCATGCAACTGCTCTCCACCAACGTCTGTTTTGGCGGCGAACACCGGCGCTACCAGCACCACTCGGCAGCCCTGGACTGCGATATGGAGTTTGCGGTGTACCTTCCTCCTGTTGCCGTGGGCAGCAACCCTCAAAAAGTGCCGGTTCTTTACTGGCTGTCGGGACTGACCTGTACCGACCAGAATTTCATGCAGAAGGCCGGGGCCCAGAAAAAAGCGGCGCAGTTGGGCATCGCCATTGTGTGCCCTGACACCAGCCCCCGTGGTCTGGACCTGCCCGGTGAACATGACAGTTACGATTTCGGTAGTGGTGCCGGTTTTTACCTGAACGCCACACGCCAACCCTGGGCCCCTCACTATCGAATGTACGATTATGTGGTGAAGGAATTGCCGCAACTGGTGGAAGGCCACTTGCCGGTGACAGAGGATCGCAGTATCAGTGGTCATTCCATGGGTGGTCACGGGGCACTGATCGCGGCGCTGAAGAATCCCGGGCAGTACAGATCCGTGTCTGCTTTTGCGCCGATTGCCAACCCCAGCGAGTGCCCCTGGGGTCAAAAAGCCTTCAGCGGTTATCTGGGGGACGACCCGAAAACCTGGGAAGAGTGGGATGCGACGCTGTTGATTCCCGGCGCCAGCGAACGCTTACCGCTGCTGGTGGACCAGGGTACAGCGGATGACTTCCTTGAAAGTCAGCTCAATCCCGAGGCGCTGGTCGAGGCATGTGAGAAGGTGCATCACCACATCAATCTGAGAATGCACCGGGGTTATGATCACAGCTACTTCTTCATCGCCTCGTTCATCGATGACCATCTGGAGCATCACGCCCAGGCGTTGGGCTTGAGATAATACAGAGCGCGTAGAGCGTTAGTGGAAACCCCAGAGTAGCCCGAAGTCCATGGAGGGCATCACTTCGGGCTGTTCAACGTCGATAATATTGAAATCCGGCTGGCTGCAATCCCGCTCAAAGGTGCCGCTGTAACGATTGCCCCTGGGACCAATGATGGCTTTGGCAAACGGGCCACGGTGACGGTGCGGGCGCCGGACAATCACCGCCACTTCGTTGTTGGCGAGCCTCACCAGAGTTCCTGGCGGATGATCGGTCAGAATGGCCAGCAGAGCCCGCGGAATGGCAGGGCGTAGTTTGCCGTCGGCCAGCGAAGCGATCAGTTTGCGGGCCTCGGTTATGTTCATTCGTTCGCGATAAGCCCGCTTCGTTATCATTGCCACATAGCGTTCCGCCAGCGCCAGGATTTCCGCCTCACCCCGTATGTCGGTACCACTCAACCCATGGGGATAGCCCGAACCGTCCGCCTGTTCGTGGTGCTGCGCAATGATTTTGAGTAGCAGTGGGCTGGTGATGTCGGCCTCTTTGAGTGCCTGAACGCTGCGTTCGGGGTGTTTGCGTATCACCGCGCGCTGCTCGTCGGTCAATACCCGGTTGGAAGCATTGAGTTTGTCGGCCACCGGCACCAGAGCCAGGTTTGCCATTAGCGCAGCACTGATCAGTACGGCGATCCGCTTGTCATCGAGGCCGAACCGGCGTGCAGTAAACTGACAGAGAACGGCATAGAACAGTATCTGTTCATGGATGGTGGGCTCGATCGAGTACAGGTGCACCAGTGCCAGGCTGGCCTCCGGGGATTCCTGGCACATCTGGTCAATCATTCGTGACAGGCCAAGTACCCGTTGGCGGGCACTGTCATCCTGGTTAGTAATGGCGTTTAGCGAGGATTCCAGGGTTTGCAGTAATACGGGATAATCCGCAAACGGGTTGCGGAGACGGATATCTTCCTGAATATCCTCGTCGGGGCGCTCAATCACCCGGGGCTGGAACAGGCCACGCTCGAACAACTGCTCCAGCTGAATGTCATTCTGTATGACGTAGCCCTGTCTCAGCAGAACATTGCCATCGGCGTCATAGACCGTCCAGGGCAAGGGCTTTCCAATGGTCAATGCGCCGGGTGCGATACGAAGAAGGTTCTGCACTCAATGGCTTCCTGGTGCTTATTATAATAATGCTTAAGTTTACCCCTTAAGCCGATACCAACTCCAGTTGTTGAACGGTCGGGAATGGGACGTTTGCGGTGATATGGGAATCTGCGTCCTTTGATTTAACAAAGTATTTCATTTGTGCGTTTGTTAAATTTCGTTGCGTTCAGCTTCCGTAATCGGATCTTGCGCTATGATAGTTTGCTAATAAGACCTTGGTAGGAATGTACTGTCACTATGCTCTATCGTCTGAAAACAGATTTCAGGCTGTCCATCATCACGTTGTTGGCCATCAGTGCCATTCTGGGGATAACCCCCTTTGCGGTGATGCGGTTTGTCCAGGGCAACGTGCTGGCCGGGGTGGTCGATCTGGGTATTATGCTGGCGATCACCGCCGGAATGATTTACGCCTGGATAACAGGCGATACCGCTCGCAGTGGTTTTGCAATGGCCCTGGTGGCCTGCGGCGGGGCGGTGACAGTCGGAGCGTTGGTCGGAGAGCCTGGGCTGTTCTGGTTATATCCGTGCCTGGTGACAAGCTTCTTCCTGACGGAACCCCGCTACGCAATTTTTATCAATCTGGCCGCCGTTGTTGCCTTGATGGTGCATGGCGTGGCCTTCAGTTCTCTTGTCCAGATGTGGACCTTCGCCGCCACGGCTATGGTCGTCAGCTGCTGCGCCTATGTGTTTGCCCATCGCAACGAGAACCAGCGGGAGCGCTTGGAACACCTGGCCACAATCGACCCCCTGACGGGCGTCAAAAACCGCCGCTCCATGGATCAGGAGCTGGCAATGGCCGTTGCCAGCGCTTCCAGAAACGGCATCTCCTACGCCCTGGTGTTGCTGGATATCGACTACTTCAAGAAGATCAACGACGAGTATGGGCACAACGTAGGGGATGACGTGCTGGTGGAAATGGTGGCGTTGATCGAACAGAACATCCGCAAGTCCGATCAACTGTTCCGCTTTGGCGGTGAAGAGTTTGTATTGCTGATGCCCGGGGTGGATTCAACCGGGTTGAAGGCGGTCATGCACAACCTGCAGCACATCATGCACAAGTTCCTGCGTCACCCCGGGGGGCAGGTTACCGCCTCCTTTGGCGTTGCCCTGCTCCAGGCTGGCGAAAAACCTGATGATTGGCTGGCGCGGGCGGATGAAGCACTTTATGAAGCAAAGGACACCGGGCGCGACCGTATTGTCTACGCGGACGACATGGTCGCCAGCCCTGCGTGATCGCCCCGGCAAGACTACTCTGGTTTTGGCGAGTACAGAAATAATCGCAGCCCCAACAGGATACTGGCGGACGCCAGCCCACAGGTAAGCCCCACCCAAAAACCAGCGGCCCCCATGGCAGGCAGCAACCAGTCGGTAAAGGTCAGCACCCACCCCAGCGGCAATCCAACGCCCCAGAACGAAAACAGCATGATGAGCATGGGAATGCTGGTGTCTTTGTAGCCCCGCAAGGCGCTGATGCAGGTCACCTGAATCACATCGGCAATCTGGAAGAAGGCCGCATACACCAGCAGTGTCACCGTCACGGCCTGAACGTCCTGCTCACCGGTGTAGAGCGCTGCAATTCCTTCTGCGAACACAAACAGCAGCACGGCAAATACCAGCGCCACCGCTGACGCCAGAATCAGCGAACTGCGGGCGATGAGCCGGGCAGTATCCGGCGCCTTGGCACCCACCAGGAAACTCACCCGCAGGGTCAGCGCCATTCCGATACTCAGCGGCAGCATGAACACCAGCGATACCACGTTCAGCGCGATCTGGTGCCCCGCCACAATCACTGGCCCCAGCGGTGCCAGGAACAGGGCTATGACCGAGAACATGCTGGCTTCCACAAAGATGGTAAAACCAATGGGGATGCCCAGGCGCAGGATATAGCGGATGCCCGCTGCGTCCGGTTTGGCCCAGTCTGCCAGCAGGTGAAAACGGCGATACACCGCACTGCGGTTCAGGTAGATCAGCAACGCCAGGGCCGCAACGCCGTTGGAGATGGAGGTGGCCCACCCACAGCCGATGCCGCCCATGGCCGGGAGGCCGAGTTTGCCGTAAATGAAGATGTAGTTCAGGGGCAGGTTGATCAGGGTTCCCAGCACCGAGAAGGCCATAATCACCCGGGTATGGCCCAGCCCGTCCGTCAGCCCTCGCAGTGCCATGATCATCAACATCGCAGGAATGCCCCAGGCGAAGGCGTCCAGGTAGCCCTGGGTGATGCGGGCGGTGTTGGTTTCCAGATTCAGGGCATCCAGCACCGGGTGCACGTTGGTCAGCAGCAGGATCATGATCACCGTGCCGCCGGCTGCGATATAAAGCCCCTGCCAGGTCGCGGGCATGATTTTCTCGGTGGTGCGCGCCCCGTTATAACCGGAAATGATCGGCTGCAGGGCCCCCAGGAGGCCCATGAAAAAGAGGAACACCGGCATCCACAGACTACTGCCAATGCCCACGGCCGCCAGGTCTTCGGCACTGGCGTGGCCTGCCATCACGGTATCAATGACCCCGTTGGCCATCTGCGCCACCTGGGCAATCAGGATCGGTCCGCCCAGGACGGCCAGCGTGCGCCACTCGGTCAGTGTGCGCTGGACCAGAGGCTGGCGGACTTCTGGTAATGGCTGGTGGGTTTCGTCCATGGAATCGTGAGCCCGGGCCGGAGAGATAAATTGGAAACTGTCAGGTGCGCTGGATGGTACCCCATTCTCCACTCCGGATGTCATAGGGTGTTTCCGTGGCACTGTGTACAACCCAGTGCAGTAGCGGGTAAAGTGCCGCCTTCCAATGTTTCAGGTGCGGGTAATATGGGTCTTCTGATTTTCGTAACAGTCCTGTGGGCGTTTTCGTTCAGCCTGATTGGCGAATTTCTGGCCGGGCGTGTGGACAGCGATTTCGCGGTGTTGACCCGTGTGGTGCTTGCCGCCCTGGTGTTTCTGCCGCTGACCCGCTGGCGTGGGGTTCCCGGAGGCTTGAAGCTGGGTGTACTGGTCACCGGTATGCTGCAGTTCGGTGTGACCTATTTGTGCCTGTACCGCTCGTTCAGCTACCTGACCGTGCCGGAAGTTCTGCTGTTTACCATTTTCACGCCACTGTACGTTACCCTGATCGATGACGCCCTGTACCGGCGCTTTTCGCCGATTGCATTGGTTGCCGCAGCCGTGGCAACGCTGGGTGCAGGGATTATCCGTTACGACGGCCTGAGCCAGGGCTTTATCACTGGCTTCCTGCTGTTGCAGGTGGCCAATTTCACCTTTGCGGCGGGCCAGGTCGGCTATAAGCACACCATGATGCGCTTCCCGACGGAACTGCCGGCCTACCGTACGTTTGGTTATTTCTTTTTCGGGGCACTGATCATTGCCCTGCCATCCTTCCTGATCTTTGGCGATGCCAGTCGTCTGCCCACGACCTCGTTGCAGTGGGGCATCCTCGCCTGGTTGGGCCTGGCAGCGTCCGGTATCGGGCTGTTCCTGTGGAACCGGGGGGCATGCCATGTGGATGCCGGCACTCTGGCAATCATGAACAACATGTTGGTGCCCGCCGGGTTGCTGGTCAATCTGGTGATCTGGAACCGGGATGCCGACCTGTTGCGACTGGCCATAGGAGGCGGTGTTATCGCCCTGTCGCTGTGGTTGAATGCGCGCTTTCATCCGCGGGCAAGGCTGGCGGTGTAACGGTACTCCCCGTTGTCTGTAAACGGTCGTCCCGGTTCACTCTGACATCCTCTGGATATCGGATATTTCACAATGTTTGCTGACGGCGTCTACGCTTAGAGTTGCCATAATTGCCAAACCAAATGTGGAATGGCCATGTCAGGGAGACAGCCTGTAATGCGAAAAAACCTTCCGGTTACCCAGCGTGAAGTCCGAATGGCCGAAAGCGGTCGACTGATTACCACCACCGATTCAAGAGGCGTCATTACGTACTGCAATGACGAGTTCGTCGACATTAGCGGTTTCTCTCGAGAGGAGTTGGTCGGCCAGCCCCACAACGTAATCCGTCATCCGGATATGCCGTCGGCTGTATTTCAGGGAATGTGGGAGTACCTCAAGGCCGGAAAACCCTGGATGGGGGTGGTCAAGAACCGCACCAAGAGCGGTGACCACTATTGGGTGAGCGCTTACGTGACCCCGATTCTTGAAAACGGAAAAATGATTGGCTTCGAGTCGGTACGAGTCTCGCCAACCCGTGAGCAAGTGGCGCGGGCTGAAAAACTCTATCCGAAGCTGTCTGCCGGCAAGGCGGTCGTCAGTGTCCAAAGTCGGATTGCATCTGTCTTGCGGTCAGGATGGCCCTTTGCCCTGTCGTTGGTCCTGAGCCTGGTGGCGTTGACCATGCTGGGCAATTCCGGGATGGCCATCGGCGTGATCGTGGTAGCTCATGTGTTGGCAGCGGGGCTGACCCTCAGGTCCATAACCGCCCGCCTGCAGAGCCTGCTTGACCTGCGCCCTGACGCCTTCCGTGATGCCGTTGTGGCACGGACCTACAGTGATGAAAGCGGCCTGTTCTCGCAGATGGCCATGCTGATCATGAGCGAGAAAGCGAGGATTCGTACCGCCCTGGCCCGTATTGATGACCAGGCGGAGCTACTGTATGAGCATGCCAGGGCGAGCCACCGTTACATCAGCGAGGGCGCCGAGTCGATTGCCAAACAGCGGGCCGAGACCGACCAGACCGCATCGGCCGTTAACGAAATGACGGTGTCGATCCAGGAAGTGACTGAAACCGTGAATGGCAACGCCAAAGTGGCGGAAGAAGCCAACCGGATGGCGGCCACCGGCAGCAAGCGCAGCGGTGAGGCCCTGACGGCCATCGAACAGCTGGTCACCCGGGTGAACGGCATTGGCACGGCCATCCAGAAACTGGGTGCCTCAACAGAAAGCATTGGTGAGGCCGCCAGCCTGATCTCAGACATTGCTGAACAAACCAATTTGCTGGCACTGAATGCGGCCATCGAAGCCGCCCGTGCTGGCGAGCAGGGTCGAGGGTTCGCCGTGGTGGCGGACGAGGTCCGGTCGTTGGCCCGCCGCACCCGGGATTCCACAGTACGTATACAGCAGGTCATTGACGACTTCCGTAGCCAGGTGGAACAAGCCGTTCAGGCCACCCGTGAAGGGGAGCAGGATGCAGGCAAGGGCCTGGAGAAGGTGCGGGAGGCAGAAACGTCCTTGCAGGAAATCGTGTCTTCGATCCATGATATTTCCGACAGCTTCATCAGCATGTCGGCGGCCTTTGAGGAGCAGAGCCAGGTATCCGAGGAGATCAACCATCAGGTGGTCAATATTGCCGAACTGGCCGATCACAGTACCCAGCAGGCGGATTCCGCCAAGGACAGCAGTAACAGTCTGAGCCAGATGTCCCGCGGGCTGAAAGATCTGGTCTCCCGGTTCGTGAGTAAAAACGGCTAGTTATCGGCCGGCCCCGGAGATGTTTACGTCCCGGTGCCGGCCCTGGCTGGCATCCTGCGCATACTGCTGGCAAAATCCCGCCCCATCTGCTGAAGCAGGCCTTCGGCATACCTCTTCTAATCGATTCATCAGCCAAAAGCACAGGATGAAACAATGACTGGTTCCAAATCTACCCCGGCCCATCGTGGGCTATGGTCCTCCCGGATGGCCTTTATCCTGGCCGCGACCGGTTCGGCCGTCGGGCTGGGCAATATCTGGAAATTTCCCTATGTCACCGGCGAAAATGGTGGTGGCGCTTTCGTACTGGTATACCTGCTGTGTATCGCCATCGTCGGTATCCCCATCATGATGGCGGAGGTTTATATCGGCCGTAGTGGCCGACATAATCCGATCACCAGTTTCCGCCTGGTGGCCGAGCGCAACCTGGCGTCACCGGTATGGCGGATCTCTGCCATTGTGGGTGTGCTGGCAGCGTTCATTATCCTGTCGTTCTATTCTGTCATCGGGGGCTGGGCGGCGTCCTACGTTGGCCACGCGGCCATGGGCGATTTTACCGGCCAGAGCGCGGACGCCATCGGTGAGCTGTTCGGCGGCCTGCTGGCCAGCCCGGTTACACTGTTGATCTGGCACACCATCTTTATGGCATTGGTGATTTTCGTGGTGGCCCGTGGCCTCAAATCCGGCCTGGAGCGAGCCGTCACCATCCTGATGCCCGCCCTGTTCGTGTTGCTGCTGGTTGCGGTGGGCTATGCCACTACCACCGGCCACTTCGGTGCTGCTGTCGCCTTCCTGTTTACCCCTGATTTTGGCGCCCTGACCATGGATGGCGTACTGGTAGCGTTGGGCCATGCGTTTTTCACCCTGAGCCTGGGTATGGCCATCATGATGGCCTACGGTTCCTATCTGGGAGACGATGTGTCGGTCGGGCGGACTGCAGTGACCGTGTCCATCATGGATACCGTGGTGGCGCTGATGGCCGGCCTGGCGATTTTCCCGGTGGTCTTTGCCAATGGCCTGGAAGCCGGTGCGGGCCCCGGCCTGATTTTCCAGACCCTGCCATTGGCCTTCGGCCAGATGCCGATGGGCAGCATATTTGGTGCCCTGTTCTTTGTGCTGCTGTTGTTCGCGGCCTGGACCTCCGCTATTTCACTGCTGGAGCCAGTGGTTGAATGGCTGGAAGACAAACTGATCGTTGGCCGTGTGGGAAGCACGGTGGTGGTGGGGGTTGCCTGCTGGCTGCTGGGTATTGCGTCCATCCTGTCCCTGAACGAGTGGTCTGGTTTCGCGCCCCTGGGCATGTTCGAGCGTTTCGAGGGCAACACCATCTTCGATCTGCTCGACTTCTTTACCGCCAACGTGATGCTGCCGCTGTCCGGCCTGCTGACGGCCCTGTTTGTCGGCTGGTGCGTGGCGAAAGAGTCGTTGCAGAGCAATTTGGCCCTTTCCGGAGGCAGCTTTGCGCTCTGGTACAACCTGGTTCGCTTCGTAACACCGGTGGCGGTTGCGATCGTGTTTGTCTACAACCTGATGTCGTAAAGGCCGTCAGGGGATTGAAAGAAACCCGGCCCACGCGGCCGGGTTTTTTTGTTGTGCGCCAGGCATGGCGCGTAGCGCCTTGACGGGCGCTGTTCCGGTTCAGGTGGTGCTGGCCGGATGACTTGGGGGTGCAAGTCCCCTGTGGACCCGGCAAGGGGAACCACTAGCCGGACGGCAAGGGTGTCCATCGTGAGATGGAATCTGAAGGAAGCCGCAGGCAAAGCACTGGCCTGACGAACAGAAATCGCATATGAGGCGGTCACACCGGGTAAGGCGTCAACTATCGTCAAAGCCCTGTACTTGCACGGAAGGTGTGGACGTAAATGCGGCGGGCATAAGTGTGAAGGTCACGCGTCTTACCCTGGGAAGTCTGGTTCTCTGCCGCTGTGCTACTCACTTCGCGAGAGGTGGGGATGGGGAGCCAGAACTCAGCCGAGGTCATAGTAGGTGCGTTACCGCGTACTGAAGGACCGAACATGGTTGGCCGTTAGTAGACGGTGAGTTCTCGTGATGTGCTTATGAAGACAGAAGCGACCCGGATGGGTCAGGGCATTCAGGAAGGGGTTGGGCGGAACCCGGCAGGTACTGAGGCCCGTGTCGAGGCAGGCGCGGGGGCTCACCCGTGGACGAACGCGGAGCCGAACGCGCTGATGGAGCAGGTGCTTGAGCGCCCGAACCTGATGCGTGCGTATCAGCGGGTGGTGTCCAACAAAGGGGCGGCTGGCGTCGATCAGATGCCGGTAACAGCCCTGAAGGGCCACCTGCAACAGCATTGGCCAACACTGCGCGAGCGGCTGTTGGCCGGAGACTACCATCCTCAACCGGTACGCCGGGTCAGCATCCCCAAGCCGCAAGGCGGGGAACGGATACTGGGTATTCCGACGGTGCAGGATCGCCTGATCCAGCAAGCACTTCACCAAACACTGAGCCCGATGCTGGAGCCGACCTTCTCGGATCACAGCTACGGGTTCCGTCCTGGTCGAAGTGCCCATCAGGCGGTCAAGGCGATGCAACGGCATATCAACGACGGCCACCGCTGGGTGGTCGATCTGGATCTGGCCCAGTTCTTCGACCGGGTCAATCACGATGTGCTGATGAGCCTGCTGGCTCGTCACATCACTGACCGGCGGATACTCACCCTGATCCGGCGTTACCTGCGAGCAGGCATGCTGTCAGGCGGGCTGGTCAGCCCGAGGGGGGAAGGGACGCCACAAGGCGGTCCCTTATCTCCTCTGCTGTCCAATGTGCTTCTGACCGAACTGGATCGGGAGTTGGAACGCCGGGGGCACCGGTTCTGTCGTTATGCGGATGATTGCAACCTCTACGTTCGCAGCCGACGAGCCGGTGAACGGACCATGACCAGCATTACCCACTACCTGGAAACGCACCTGCGCCTGACGGTGAATACGGCGAAGAGTGCCGTGGATCGCCCCTGGCGCCGGAGCTTTCTGGGTTACAGCGTGAGCTGGCATAAACGTCAGGTCCGGTTGAGAGTCGCGCCCAAAAGCCTGAAGGCCTTCATGGCCAAGCTTCGCCCCCTGCTGAAACGGTCACGGGGACAGTCGTTGACGACCACCATCCGGAACCTGAACCCGGTGCTGAGAGGCTGGGCAAATTACTATCGCCTGACCGCCTCGAAGCGTTCGGTCGAAGCCCTGGATGGCTGGATAAGACGGCGGCTTCGCCTGATCCTGTGGCAGCAGTGGAAGCGGACCCGCACGCGGGCCCGCAACCTGGTACGGCTAGGCTTGACTGAGATAAGGGCTTGGAGGAGCGCGACCAATGGTCGTGGACCCTGGTGGAACAGCGGTGCGTCTCATATGAACGCGGCCCTGCCTAAGAGGGTATTCGACCGTCTGTCTCTGGTAAGCTTGCTGGATACGATGACTCGGCTTCAGAGCCGACCATGAACCGCCGTGGTACGGAACCGTATGCCCGGTGGTGTGAGAGGACGGGGGAGATAACTCCCCCTCCTACTCGATTCGGGGCGTGTGCTGCTTAACGGTCTGAATCGGTTGCGGCGCGCAGTGCGTCCAGGTGCGGTCGCAGGGCACGCTTGTCGGCTTCCGGTGCGTTGCTTGCCGTTTCCATGGCAGACATGGCGCCACCCATCATGTCCCGCATCTGCTGTTTTTGGGCTTCGCTCATGTGTGGATTGTTGTTGATCTCTTCCATGGCTTTGGCCATTTCCTGATTCATGGTGTTGGACTGCTCGCCCATTTCCAGGGCGCTCCAGGCCTGGAAGATGCGGTCACCGGTTTTCGCCCACGACTCGGGATTGGCGAATCCGTGTTGCTCCACCACGTCTTCCAGCCGGTTATATAGGTCATGACCCTTCATGCGCTCGATGGACGATGAGAATATTCGCGACATGTCTGGCATCTCGCCACCGCGCTCACCTTTCTCGGCCGGGAAATCCTCCGTCATCTCATCGAATTCACTCTCCATCCCCTGAAGGGTTTCCAGGCTGCTGATGAATGAGCGGATGGTCTGGTCGGTCAGGGTCTCAGCCTGGGCCGCGAAGGGGGCAAGCAAGAGCAGGAGAAGCAGGGGCACTAAGGCAGGGCTGAATCGGTTCATGAGAACGTCTCCTTGTGATTGGGAATCCCGGTTCCATTGATCGGGATTCCCTAAAGGTAGTCCTCTGTTAAACCGCCTGCAACAACCCATGCCGGGTTATGATCGGCCATGATCAGGCTCGGCTCAGAACAGCAGATCCGGCAGATAGGTGGCAATTTGCGGGAAGATCATGATCAACCCCAGACCCACAATTTCAACAATCACAAAGGGAATGATCGATGAGTAGATATCCTTCATGGTGATGCTCGGTGGCACCACCCCTTTCAGATAGAACAGATTGAAACCGAAAGGCGGCGTCATGTAGCCGATTTCCATATTGATCACGAACAGGATGCCGAACCATATCGGGTCAAATCCCAGGGACTCAACGATGGGCATGAATACCGGCAGCGTGATCAACATGATGCCAACCGGGTCCAGCACCATGGCCAGCAGGAACACGATCACCATCATGGCGACGATGATGCCCCAGGGGCCGCCGGGAATCATATTCATCAGCCCCTCGATCAGATCCTGGGCCCCCATGCTCTGATAGGCAGCACTGAAGGCGTGGGCTGCGAACAGGATCCACATGATCATACCGGTGAGCTTGAAGGTGCGGATCGCCGCTTCCTGCAGGATGCTCCACTTGAACTGACGGTACACCGCAGCGGATATCAGGGCGCCGAGCACGCCCATGGCGGCGGCTTCGGTTGGCGTGGTAATGCCGCCAATGATAGAGCCCAGAACCATGATCACAACACCGATGGGCAGCAGTACCGCCCGCAGGGCACGCAACTTCTCCGGCCAGGTGCCACGCTCTTCCTTGGGCAGCGCCGGGGCCAGTTCGGGCTGCAGGTGGCAGCGCACCAGGATGTAGATGGCGGTCAGTACCATCAGCAGAATACCGGGCATGATGCCGGCAGCGAACATCTTGCCCACCGACACACCGGTAATCAGGGCATAGAGGATCATCAGAATGCTGGGAGGAATCAGTATGCCCCAGCCCCCACCGGTGTTGATCACACCCAGGGCCATCTTCTTGTCGTAGCCCCGTTCAAGCATTGAGGGCAGAGCGATGGTGCCCATGGCGACGACCGCCGCGCCACTGATGCCGACCATGGCTGCAAAAACGGCGCAGATGCCAAGGGTGCCAATCGCGAGGCCGCCCCGCAGGCCGCCGCACCAAAGATGCATCATGCGGTACAGGTCTTTGGCAACCCCGGTTCGCTCCAGAATCATCGCCATGAAGACAAACAGGGGGATCGCCACCAGGGTAAAGCTTTCCATGGTGCCCCAGATCTGCGAGGACACCATGTAGAAGGAGTCGAATCCCCAGGTGAAGTAGAGGAAGACAACGGATACGCCGCCCAGCACAAAGGCCAGTGGCAGGCCCAGAAGCAGGAAAAACAGCAGGGAGCCGAAGAACAGCAGCGTGAGGATTTCAATGCTCACAATGGCTCTCCTTTGGCGTCGTCCTGGGGTTCGGGGGTGTAGTAATTGAGGTTGAAGGCCACTGCGATATCTTCCAGTAACTTGACGATGCCTTGCAGAACCAGCAGGCCAGTGCCCAATGGAATGGCAGCTTTCACCGGCCAGATAGGCGGGTTCCAGGCGGAATAGGAGGTTTCCCAGCTGGCAATGGACTCACTGGCCATGTCGTAGCCGAAGTAAAGCAGGGCCAGGGTGAATATAAAGAATATTGTTGAAGTCAGAATGTCGAGCACGGCACGGCCGCGGGGCGGAAGGTGTGAGTGCAGCAGATCAACATTCACATGGCCACGGTGAGCCATGATGTAACCCCCGGACATGACGGCGTAGATGCCAAACAGCATCTGGGTCAGTTCGTTGGTCCATACCGTGGGTGAGTTGAACAGGTAGCGAAACGCCACCTCCATGATCAGGAATGCGAACATGGCAAAAACGATCAGCGCTATCCCGCGCCCGATGACATCATTGAGACGGGTAACCCCTCTCATGAATGCGCTCAACACACCCATTGGTATTCTCCGGGAAACGGTTCGTTCAAAAGCAAAGCCGGGCCTGAAAAGCTGGCCCGGCCGGTTTCAGGTGTCAGGCGTTTACAGGTAACCAAGCTCTGACAGGTAGTCTTTCAGCATGTCCAGCGCCTTCTGGGCGTTGTCGCTGCGCTTGCCTTCCTCATCCCACAACGTCTGTGCGGTCTGGGTCAGACGGTTCTGAACGTCCTCCGGCAAGGTGTTGACCTGAACATTGTGTTCGCTGATGGCCTTGGCCAGCGTGATGCGTTCCTTGTACTGATACTCGTTGGTACGGAACCAGAACTGTTCCTCAAGGGCCTGCTTGACGATGTTCTGCATATCCTCGGGCAACTTGTTCAACGCTTTCTGGCTGACAATGATGACGTCGGTGCCGGCAATGTTCAGTGCTGGCTGCACGTGGTATTTGGCCACTTCATACAGGCCCATACTGAATGCGCCCTGAGAAGCCCCCCAGTGGGCACCGTCAACAATGCCGGAGTCCAGGGCGGAGTAGAGTTCGCTGCCCGGGATGTAGGATGCGGCGGCACCGGCGTCGGTCAGAAAGCTTTGCAGCGCACCAGAGGAGCGGATTTTCAGCTTGGTGAAGTCTTCCCAGCTATTAATAGGCTGCTTGACCACCATCTCGGTCGGGTAGACCTTGTCAGTCGCCCAATAGACATTGTGTTTGGCCGCTTCATCGCGAAGCATCTGTTCGAACCCGAGGCCCTGATGGAAATAGGCGGCTTCCCAGACATTACGGAAGGCAAACGGCAGGCCCGAGGCAATACCCGCGAGGGTGATCTTGTCCTGGGCGTAAGCCGGGGAAATGGTGCCCATTTCCAGGATGCCCCGGCTGACAGCGTTGAAGATTTCCTTGGCTTTAAACAGCGAGCCTGCTTCGTAAAGTTCCAGCTCCAGACGGCCATCGGTGCGCTCTTCAAGAATGGTCTTGAGTCGAACCAGACTGTCTTCATAGGAACTGCTGGAGCCAGGCCAATGGGATTGGACCTTCCAGGTAAAGCTTTCTTCAGCGGCAGCTGCCGGAGCGCTGGCCAGTGCGGCGGTCAGGCCCAGGGTCAGGGCAGAACCGTACGTGATCAGGGTTTTTCTGGCGGTTGTTAGTATCTTCATTGCTGGACCTCGATCATTATTGTGTTGGACGTCCTGTTCGTGATTTCACTGTGCGGAATTAGTGACTGCAGAATGAATCCGTGTATCTGAATCTATCACACACTTTGCTTTTTGCAATAGGATGGTTGCCGATATTCCATTACCAAAGTTTAGTTCATGGAGGCATTCATCGTGATCATCACCCAAAATCAGCCAGGTGTGGCCCACCTGGTGATCAGCAGGACGGACAAAAAAAACGCATTGACTCGCGATATGTACCGGGCGCTGGCCGAAGGTGTGAGCAAAGCAGCGGCAGATACAAGCGTGCATGCCATTGTGCTCAGCGGTGACGGTGGTGTTTTTACCGCCGGCAATGATCTCGATGATTTCCGCGCCCGCGCTACGGATAAGAATCCGAAGCCCTCTGCGGGTCTGGCTTTTATCGAAGCCCTGATGGTGTGCGATACGCCCATCATTGCTGCGGTGGAAGGACTTGCCATCGGGATCGGCACTACCCTGTTGTTGCATTGTGACTCCGTCATCGCTGGCCGCTCCGCACGTTTCAAAACCGCCTTTGTGGATCTGGGGCTGGTGCCGGAGGCGGCTTCTACCGTGACCATGCCGTTGCATCTGGGTTCCCGGCGTACCGCGGATCTGCTACTGATGGGAGACACTCTGAACGGCGAGGAAGCTAGGGAATGTGGCCTGGTCAGTCATGTGGTTGATGATGGGCTGGCGGTGGATGAAGCATTGGCACAGGCTGACGCGCTCGCGGCTAAACCCCGGGAAGCCCTGCGGGCCACCAAGCGCCTCATCAAGGCGCCCTGGCGGGAAGCGGTGAGCGAGGCCCTTGAGAGGGAACGCTCCGTGTTTGCCGACAGACTGCGGTCGGAGGACTGCCGGGCCGCCCTTGCGCGCATGGGCAAGGGCTAGTTCAGGGCCAGTAAGGCGCCCGCAGATCGCGCTTCAACACCTTGCCAATGGTGGAACGGGGCAGCTCCGGGCGGAATTCAATGGCCGTCAGGCGCTGGGCCTTGCCCAGTTGACCATTGGTCCACTCGAGGATCTCCGCCTCATCCTCTGTGCAGCCGGGCTTGAGCACCACCAGCCCCAGCGGGGTTTCGCCCCATTGTTCGCTGGGAATGCCAATCACCGCAACGTCGGCGACGGCCGGATGGGCCAGCAGTACCTTTTCGAGATCCACCGCGTAGATGTTGAAACCGCCGGAGATGATCATGTCCTTGCGTCGGTCCAGGATATACACAAAACCTTCTTCATCGACTCGGCCCATATCACCGCTGCGATAGAAGACCAGGCCCTCGGGGCTGGTCCAGAGCATGTCCCGGGTCTGTTCCTCGCGGTTGATATATCCCCGCATCATGGAGATGGCGCGGCCCACGATCTCCCCGGTCTCGCCCCGGGGCAGCTCGTTGCCCTCCTCGTCAATTACCCGAACTTCCGCGCCTTCGGTGGGTTTTCCCACGGAGTCCCATTTGTCCGGGTGGGCCGCGCAGTCCAGGCTGGTGGAGATGCCGCCTTCGGTCAGGCCATACACCTCGCGGATGTTGCCCGGCCAGCGCTCCATGGCTTCCCGGATGACGTCCGCCCTCAGGGGAGCGCTGGTGCACAGCTTGAGCTGGAACGCGGACAGGTCGAAGCGATTGAATTCCGGATCGGCGAGGATGCGTTGGTACTGAACCGGCACCAGCATGGCGTGGGTCACGCGGTAGCGTTCAGCCATTTCCAGGAACCGCCGGGCATCAAACTTTGCCATCAGCACCAGGGTGCCGCCATAGAACAGAGTTGGCAGTACGGACACCAGCGTGGTGTTGGAGTACATCGGCGTAGATACCAGGTTAACGGCGTTGCCATCAAGCCCGAAGCGGCTCATTCGGACCATCTGGCGCTGGCGGAAACGGTGATCGTGAAGAATGCCCTTGGGAGTGCCGGTCGTGCCCGAGCTGTAAATGACATTGAACGGATCATCCAGGGTGACCGTGGCCGGGCGCGCCTCCGCGCCAATATCGCCCAGCCAGGACTCAAGATCCTGACGCATTCCCGGGCTGTGGCCGTCGAGCCTTATACATTGATCGCGCCCGAGCGTATCGAGCTTGTCGGCAATGCCTTCAAACAGCTCGATGTTCTTCTTGGAAACAAACAGGAAGCGGGCTCTGCAGTCATTCAGCATCAGTGCCAGGCTGCTGCCACTCGCCATGCCTGAAAGCGGCACCATGCAACCGCCGGCCACCAACGTCCCCAGGTACAGAGCAACATAATGGATGCTGTTTTCTGACAAACCCGCTACGGCGTCACCTTGTTTCAGGCCGGCGGATCGCAGCCGGTTGGCGATGCGGTTGGCTTGCCTGACAAGCGCCTGCCAGCTGAGCTGGGTCTCGCCATCGATGAGTGCGATATGGTCCGGGCGTTCGAGGGCGAGGTGCTGGATGCGTTGGCCAATGGCGTCCATGGACTCATCGGGATCGGTGGGGGCATAGACGGGCATGTGCTGCGTGTTTTTCATTTTTTCGCCTATTGTAGTTCCGGTGTTTTATCTAGTGAAATTTACTTCCGAATATATTGACTCAAAACCGGAAGGCGTGACAAATTACAGTAGAAGGTGAATTCGCGACGACGCAACAAACTATAAAAAGGAGCATCGGCATGGGGCGTTTCGACAAGCGGGTAGCCATCGTCACCGGGGCCGGCAGTGGTATCGGCAGGGCCACGGCGGTTCGCCTGGCGCGGGAGGGCGCGCAGGTGGTGATGATGGATATGTCCGAAGCGGGCCTGCTGGATACCGAGGGCCTGATGCCCGAGGGAGCGGAAACCCTGCGTCGCATTGGAGACGTGGCTGATGAGGAGCAGGTTAGCGCACTGGTGGGCGAAACTGTCTCGACCTTCGGTCGCATTGACGTGTTGTGTAACGTTGCCGGCATCGCCAGCACCAGTGGTGGTCACCCCGATATTACCGGTAACGACCGGGGCGAATGGGAACAGGTGCTGGCGGTGAACCTGATTGGCACCATGCTGTTTATAAAGCATGTGGCGCCCCACATGCAGGCCCGCAAGCTGGGCTCGATTGTTAATACCGCCTCGGTGGCCGGTCTTCGCTCTGGTGCCGGTGGTAACGCTTACAGCGCGTCCAAGGCTGGTGTGGTTAACCTCACCATGACTGCTGCCTGCGATCTGGGTAACGACAATGTACGCGTGAATGCGGTGTGCCCGGGGCTGGTGGAAACCGGCATGACCCAGGCTGTTTTTGACTATGCCCGCGCCAATGAGAAAGCCCATAAGCTTGGATCACGGTGTGAATTGCGGCGCTATGGTGCGCCGGAAGAAATTGCCGCCGCCATTCTGTTCCTGGCCAGTGATGACGCCAGCTACATCACTGGTCAGTCTCTGCCCGTAGACGGCGGCAACACCGCTTCTCTGAACCTGCCTGGAATGAAAGTGTAATGAGTGAAGACAGCCTGCATATCCGTGGTGGCCAGGACCTGCCAGGATTTCACAATCTGCTGGGGTATCACCAGGTGTCCTGGGAGGAGAACGAAGCGGTGATTGGCCTGGAGCTGCAGCCTTGCCATCTTAATCTGGGCGGCGTGATTCATGGCGGTGTGTTGACGTCGCTGTTGGATATCGCAATGGCCGAGGCCGGCACCTACTGTCCGTATCCCGGCCGGATACGCAAAGCCATTACCCTGTCGCTGACGACAACGTTCACCGGACAGTGTTCCGGTGGAACTATCCGGGTCACCGGCTGCAAACGGGCCGGCGGCACCCGAATTTTTAACAGCACCGGAGAGGTTCACGACGACAAGGGGAATCTCCTGGCCATCGCCGAAGGCACCTTCCGCATTCGCTCCGGGAGTGAGAAACCGGAAGGCGTGCCAATCTGATCCTTCAACCAATGAGGTACTGGAATGTTTGAGCTGTCTGATAAAGCCAAAAAACTGCAGGCACAGCTTCACGAATTCATGGACGCCCATATTTACCCGAATGAGCACAAGCACCATGAACAGGTCGAGCGGGCTGAAAATCGCTGGGCGCCGGTACCGATCGTCGAGGAGTTGAAGGTCAAGGCGAAAGCCGCGGGGCTGTGGAACCTGTTCCTGCCCGACAGTGAATTCGGCGCCGGTCTGACCAACTATGAGTACGCCCATCTGTGTGAAGTCATGGGGCGCTCGGCCATGGCGCCGGAGGTGTTCAACTGCTCCGCGCCGGACACCGGCAACATGGAAACCATCGCCCGCTACGGCAACAAAGAGCAGCAGGACAAGTGGCTGAAGCCCCTGCTTGATGGCGAGATCCGCTCCTGCTTCTCCATGACCGAGCCTGACGTGGCCTCTTCCGATGCCACCAATATTGCCTGTGAAATCCGTCGCGAAGGCGATGAGTATGTGATCAATGGCCGTAAGTGGTGGTCGTCAGGTGCCATGACCACCACCTCTAAAATCGCCATTGTTATGGGCAAGACCGATCCGGGGGCTGAGAAGCACAAGCAGCAGTCGATGATTCTGGTGCCGCTGGACACGCCGGGCGTGAAGATGATCCGCCCGCTGACGGTGTTTGGCTACGACCATGCCCCTCACGGCCACGCTGAGATTCAGTATGACAATGTGCGGGTGCCGGTGGACAACATTCTGTTGGGTGAGGGCCGTGGTTTTGAAATTGCCCAGGGCCGCCTTGGGCCTGGCCGTATTCATCACTGTATGCGCACCATCGGGGTTGCCGAACGTGCGCTCGAACTGATGTGCAAGCGCGCCAATGCCCGCGAGGCTTTCGGTAAGCCGCTATCGAGTTTCGATTCCATTCGCAAGGATATTGCCCGCAGTCGCATGGAAATTGAGCAGGCTCGGCTGATGACCCTGAAAGCGGCGCACATGATGGACACCGTTGGTAATAAGGTGGCTCGTCAGGAGATTGCGATGATCAAGGTGATCGCACCGAGCATGGCGCTGAAGGTGTTGGACCGGGCGATTCAGGTTCACGGTGGCGCGGGTGTGTCTCAGGACACCTTCCTGGCCGAAGCCTGGGCCAAGGTGCGGACGTTGCGACTGGCGGACGGGCCGGATGAGGTGCATCTTGATTCTGTTGCCAAGCTGGAGCTCAAACAATACCGGTAATTGTTTTGGCCCGCTTTGTCGGGTGCGTGAACGAACGGGGAGGAACCTGCCGGGACGCGCTGTGAATACGTCCATGTACGCTCGACAAAAACATCCATGTTTTTGACGGTCCCGGCAGGTTCCTCCCCGTTCGTTCCCATAGCTCTGAGAAAGATTTTCGACAATGAGGTGTCTGTATGAACAACCCGCTTTTCGATATGACCGGAAAAGTTGCCCTGATCACCGGTTCCACTAAAGGCATCGGCCGTTCCATCGCCGAAGAAATGGCTCGCCTGGGTGCCAAAGTCGTGATCTCCAGCCGCAAGGCCGATGCCTGTGAACAGGTTGCCAATGAATTGAAAGAGCAGGGCTACGAAGCCATCGCCATTCCTTGCCATGTGGGTAAGAAGGAAGACCTGCAGAACCTGGTGGATAAAACCAACGAAGCCTGGGGTTCCATCGATGTGCTGGTGTGCAACGCCGCCACCAACCCGGTCTACGGCACCACCGCCGAAATGACCGACGAAGCCTGGGACAAGATCATGGACACCAACGTCAAAGGCACCTTCTGGCTCACCAACATGGTGCTGCCGCAGATGGCCGAGAAAGGTGAAGGTGCAGTTGTTCTTCTGTCCAGCATCGCCGGAATCCGTGGCAATACCACCATCGGTACCTACGGCGTATCCAAGGCCGCCGAAGCAGCGCTGGCCCGGAATCTGGCAGTGGAGTGGGGGCCAAAGGGCATTCGAGTGAACAGCATTGCCCCCGGTCTGATCAAAACTGACTTCGCCAAAGCCCTGTGGGAAGACCCGGTCCGCGTCAAACGCGCCGAAGACAAAACCCCGCTGCGCAGAATCGGTGACCCGGTAGACATCGCCGGCCTGGCCGTCTTCCTGTCAACAAAGGCGAGTGCCTACGTCACCGGACAGGTCATCGTAGCCGACGGCGGCGAAACCATTTGTTAAGAAGGCATCACCGAAAGCACGCCGAGGCAGGTGGGTGGGGGTGCGTTTGTGCAGGGAAAAAGGTGTCCGAGCGCAGCGAGTTCTTTTTCCCGGAAGAAAGACACCCCCACCCGCCGGCCGCTGCCCCCAATGCCGGGCAACTATGTAATAAATGAAGGCAACAGAAAAGATGACCATGAACCCAGAGTTGGTAGACGTTTTGCCAGCCCACCAATTTGATGAAGACAGCCTCCGGACCTGGCTACAGCAAGCCATACCAGGTTTCGGTACCAAGCTGGACGTACAGCAATTCCAGGGCGGACAGTCGAACCCCACGTTTCTGCTGGACACCGACAGCGGCCAATACGTGCTGCGCAAAAAGCCGCCCGGGAAAACACTGCCCTCCGCCCACATGGTGGAGCGGGAATACAAAGTCATGCGCGCTTTGTCCGAACACACCAGCGTGCCCGTGCCGGCCACCCGGGCTTTGTGTGAAGACAGCAACATCATCGGTACGCCGTTCTACGTCATGGACTTTCTGGAAGGCCGCATAGTCAACCACCCGGCGTTGCGGGCGCTGGATCGTCAGGAGCGGATGTCGGCGCACCTGTCGGCCATTGATACCCTGGCGGCACTGCATTCGGTAGACGTGAATGCGGTGGGCCTGGGTGACTATGGTCGACCCGAAGGTTATGTCGCTCGGCAGGTCGCGCGCTGGAGCAAGCAGTACCTGGCGTCCAAAACCGACGAGATGCCCGCCATGGACAAACTCATGGAGTGGCTGCCGGAGAACCTGCCGTCCACCGATGAGTCCGCCATTGCCCATGGTGACTACCGCTTTGGCAACCTGATGCTGGCACCGGACAAACCGGACGTGATCGCCATTCTGGACTGGGAGTTGTCTACTCTTGGTCATCCGCTGGCGGATCTTGCCTATTACTGCCTGCCGTACCACCTGCCTTCGGACATGGAAGGTTCCCGCGGTTTGTTGGGGGAGGATCTGGAAGCCCTGGGCGTTCCCACTGAGCAGGAAACCATTGCCCGTTACTGCCAACAGACCGGTCGCGATGGCATTGCCGACTGGCATGTGTTCCTGGCGTTTTCGCTGTTCCGTCTGGCGGCGATTGTTCAGGGGGTCTATGCCCGCGCGCTGCAGGGTAATGCCGCCAATGCCGATGCCCTGCAGGTTGGCAAACGTGCGAGCCAGCTGGCGGAAGCGGGCTGGAAAATAGCCAGTGAAGGAGACCGGTCATGAGCCAGCCTGCTGCAATCACGGAACCGATGGTCCGTCGCATCCTGATCACCAACGATGACGGCATCAACGCACCGGGGCTGGCGATTCTCGAACGGATTGCCCGCAACCTGGCGGAAGAAGTCTGGGTGGTGGCGCCGGAGCATGATCGCAGTGGCGCCGGGCAGAGCATCTCCATTCACGACCCGCTGCGGGTGTATGAAAATGGTGACAAACGCTACGCCGTGTCCGGTACGCCCGCAGACTGTGTGTTGTACTCGCTGGCCCATTGGTTTGGTGATAATCCGCCGGATCTGGTGCTGTCCGGTGTGAACTGCGGCGCCAATATCAGTGATTCGGTGCAGTACTCCGGAACCGTGGGCGCGGTGCTCAGCGCCGAACATATGGGCATACCCGCCATTGCGCTGAGCCAGGCCTTTCTGAGCCGGGAAGGCGTTGACTGGTCGCCGGTGTCGGCGTTCGGGGAGCAGGTAATCCGCAAGCTCTGGCAACCGGGCGAAAACCGGGCCTGGAATGTGAACTTTCCGGCCTGCGACGCCGGTGTGATCCGGCAGGCGCAATGGTGCAACCAATCCACCGGCTCCATTCAGCGGCCCCGCCTGCTGGCAGGGCAGGATGCCCGTAGCCTGCCTTATTGGTGGCTGGGGTTCGATCGCAGTTCCCGGCACATTACGGCACCGGATGAAGACGTCACCGTGCTGCGGGAAAAAGCCATTGCGATAACGCCATTGCGTCACCGGGAAGCCCTGCCCGGTGGTACTGGAATATTCGATCTGGCCGCCGCTGCGGCTCACTGAATTGACTGAGGGGATGACAACAATGACATTTACACGCCACCACAGCGTCTGGCCAAAAGAGTTACCAAAGAGCATGACGCTGCCTGACACCAGCGTTTTCACCAACCTGCAAATATCTGCCCTGCGGTATCCGGACCATACAGCGACCATCTACTACGATGCGCCCATGAGCTACAGGCAGCTGCTGACGGAAGTGGAAGCGATGGCCGGCTATCTTCAGGCTCAAGGAGTGAAGAAAGGTGACCGTGTTCTGCTCTACATGCAGAACTCCCCCCAGTATGCCATTGCCTACTACGCCATACTGCGAGCCGACGCGGTGGTGATTCCGGTGAATCCGATGAACCGGGCTGCAGAGCTGGAACACTACATTGCCGATACCGGTTCGAGGGTGTGCCTGGCCGGTCAGGAACTGGCCGGCTTTATCCTGCCGATGCTGGACAGCACGGATCTTGAGCGGGTGGTGGTGGCGTCCTATAACACCTACATCAATAAGGACACCGACCTGGATTTGCCGGCAGAGGTGGCTGCACCGGCCTGGTCCAAAGACGTACCCGGCGTGGTGAGCTGGGAACAGGCGCTGGCCGGTAATCACAGGCCGGCAGAGCACACCGCAGGCCCGGACGACCTGGCGGTGATCCCCTACAGTTCCGGGACCACCGGCGCGCCCAAGGGATGCATGCATACGCACCGCAGTGTCATGGCCACAGCGGTTCACCGGGCGTTCTGGAATCTGAGCACCGCCAACACTGTCCAGCTGGCGACGTTGCCGTTCTTCCACGTGACCGGTATGACCGGCTCCATGAACAGCCCCATCTACAGCGGTTCAACCACCATCATTATGACGCGCTGGGACCGCACAACCGCCGCCCGGCTGATAGAGCGTTACCAGGTCACCGGCTGGACCAACATTGTCACCATGGCGGTGGATTTTCTGTCGAATCCGGACATCGGGCAATACGACCTTTCCAGCCTCAACACCATTGGCGGTGGTGGAGCGGCAATGCCGGAAGCGGTGGCTGCCAAGCTTAAAGCCATGACCGGCCTGGATTACATCGAGGGTTATGGCCTGTCGGAAACCATGGCCGCCACCCACATCAACCCGTCGGATCATCCCAAGCCCCAGTGCCTGGGTATTCCGGTATTCGATGTGGATAGCCGCATCATTGACGTTGAGACCCTGGAAGAGAAAGGCCCGGGCGAAGTGGGGGAGATTGTTTCCAATGGTCCTCAGGTAACCCAGGGGTACTGGCATCGCCCGGCTGAAACCGAGGCGGCGTTCGTGGACATCGACGGCAAACGCTTTTTCCGCACCGGTGACCTCGCTTATTACGACGAAGAGGGCTATTTCTTCATGGTGGACCGGGTCAAACGGATGATCAACGCATCAGGCTTCAAGGTGTGGCCCTCGGAAGTGGAAGGATTGATGTACCGGCATCCGGCCATCCACGAAGTGTGTGTCATTTCATCGCCCCACCCCAAACGCGGTGAGACTGTGAAAGCCTGCATCGTACTGACGCCGGATGCGGAGACCAGTACCACCGAAGCGGACATCGTCAGTTGGTGTAAGGAGCAGATGGCTGCCTACAAAGTGCCAGAAATCATCGAGTTCGTGGATGAGTTGCCGAAATCACCCACGGGCAAGTTGATGTGGCGAGCGCTGCAGGAAGAAGAGTGGAAGGCTAAAGCCTAAGCGTTAATTCATGCTTATTATTCCGCACTGCGGAATATCGTTCTAAATATTGACATACGAGACGTTCGGTGCAATTGTTTCATTAAGCTGATAGATGGGTCGCAAGGCCCTGCCCAAAACCGCATAACTCGCAACAACAACAAAACAGCGGAGGAGCACACTTGAGCCTTTTTCTACAACAAATCATCAACGGGTTAACCCTGGGGAGTATCTACGGTCTCGTAGCCCTGGGCCTGACCCTGGTCTACGGGATACTTCATATCCCCAATTTTGCCCATGGCGCGCTCTATATGGTCGGGGCATTCATGTCCTACTTTTTCATGGTGGACCTGGGCGCGCACTACTGGATTGCCATGGCCGGTTCGGCCGCGGTGGTCGCTGTCCTGGCGATACTGTGTGAGCGTCTGGTGTTCCACCCACTGAGGCATTCGCCACCGATCCACGACAAGATCGCCGCCATTGGTATTCTGCTGTTTCTGGAAGCGGTGGTGCAGATGTTCTGGGGGTCGGACTTCCGCCGTATGTCATCGCCATTTACCGGCATCATGAATTTCGACGGACTGATTATTCCTGAACAGCGCCTGCTGATCATTGCGGGGGCGTTCGTGTTGGTAGTGGCCCTGCAGCTTTTCCTGCGCAAGACCATGACGGGGGCGACCATTATCGCCATGGCGCAGAGCCGTGAAGGTGCCTTCCTGGTGGGCATTGATGCCAACCGGGTGGCGATGATGACGTTTGCGATTTCGGGCATGCTGGCCGCGTTTGCCGCCACACTCTATGCGCCCATCAATCTGGTGTATCCCGCCATGGGGCACCTGGTCATCATGAAAGCCTTCGTCATTATCATACTCGGTGGCATGGGTAGCGTGCCTGGCGCCATTGCCGGCGGCATGATTATCGGTTTCGCCGAAGCCCTCGGCGGCTTTTACATCTCGACGTCCTATAAAGACATTATTGCCTTTGGTCTGCTGGTGCTGATTCTGTCAGTTCGTCCACAGGGCCTGTTCGCGAAGGGGGCGCACTGATCATGTTCAAAGTCGCTTCCCTGCTGATGACGCCAGCGGCCAAGTACCTGATGCTGGCCTTCGCCATACTGTTCCCGCTGGTCGCCGCGAATGAGTACCAGGTGTACGTGATGGCGACCGCCTTTGTCTGGGCGATCGCGGTCTACGGCTTGAACATCATTACCGGTTTTTGCGGCCAGCTGAACCTGGCCCACGGCGGTTTTTTTGCCATCGGAGCCTACACCCTTGGCCTGCTGACTGCCGACTATGGCTGGAGCTTCTGGCCTGCCTTCCTGGGTGCGCTGGTGATGACGGCGGTGCTCGGGTTTCTCGTGGGCATCGTCTCGCTGCGCCTGAAAGAGCATTACTTTGCGATATTCACCCTGTGTGTGGGCTTTATCATCTACCTGCTGATCGACAAGTGGGAAGAGCTGACCCATGGCGCCATCGGTGTCCGAGATATCGCCGCACCCTATGGCTTTGGGTTGGTGGACTTTACAGACACCACCCCGTTCTACTACCTGGTGCTGGCCTTCCTGGTGTTCGCAATCTGGTTCATGGGGCGTTTGTCCAAGTCCCTGCTGGGTCGTACCTTCATTGCCATCCGCAACGGTGATGAACTGGCCCAGTCCCTCGGGATCAACCTGATGCGCAATAAAGTCCTCGCCTTTGTACTGTCCACGACCTATGCCGGTCTGGCAGGTGCCCTGTATGCCGGGATGGTCCGTTTCATCGGCCCGGAAGAGGCCAATATCAACCACACCTTCGACATGATCACCTATCTGCTGGTGGGCGGTATCGGCACCATTATGGGGCCGTTGCTGGGCACCGTGGGCATTGTGTGGATTACCCAGTCACTGCAGTTCCTGGAAGAGTACCGAATGATCATTTTCGGGCCGCTGCTGGTGCTGTTGGTGATCTTCTTCCCTCGGGGCATTACCGGCTCCTTCCTGACCTGGATGCATCGCAAGTCCCAGGCACTGGCGCCTACGAAAAAGCGCCATGAGAACAAGGTCAACACCGCACAGAACCGGGAGGCAGAGAGCAATGCTTAAGGTAGAAAACGTCACCAAAATGTTTGGCGGTCTGGCGGCGGTGAGCGATGTGTCGGTGGAGTTCGAAGCCGGCAGGATCAACGCCATTATCGGCCCCAACGGTGCTGGCAAGAGCACCTTTTTCAACCTTATTTCAGGCCTGCACCAGCCCACCTCCGGCCGTATCCTGCTGGACGGCGTGGACGTCACTAATCTGCCCAGCGACAGGGTCGCACGCCTGGGTGTGGGAAGGACCTTCCAGACGACCAACCTGTTTGAGCAGGCAACCGTGCTGGACAACCTGATCGTGGGGCACCGGCTGCGGACGAAATCCGGCCTGTGGGACGTGCTGATCAACAGCAAACGCCTGCAACGTGAAGAGAAGGCGGCGCGGGACAAGGCCATGGAAGCCCTGGAATTTGTGGGCCTTGCCCACGTTGCCGGGCAGTTTATTGCCGACATCACCCAGGAAGAACGCAAGCGGGTGGCCTTTGCCCTGGCACTGGCGACCGACCCCAAGATCGTCCTGCTGGATGAGCCGGCGGCCGGGGTTAATCCGGAAGAAACCGTCGGATTCGCCGCGCTGATGCGGAAAATGGTGGATGAAAAAGGACTCACCGTGTGCCTGATCGAGCACAAGATGGACATGATCATGAGCCTGGCAGACAAGATCATGGTGCTGGATCACGGTGAAAAGATTGCCGAGGGCACGCCGGAAGAAGTACGCAACAACCCGGTGGTGATCGAAGCCTATCTGGGAGGTGACGAAGATGCTGCAGCTTAACCATGTCGACGTCTGCTATGGCAGCTTCAAGGCACTGACCGATATTTCGATGACGGTGGATGCCGGGGAGCTGGTTGTTCTACTCGGGGCCAATGGCGCCGGTAAAAGCAGCCTGTTCAATGCCATTAGTGGTCTGGTAAAGCCGACGGCCGGCGAGATCCAGTTCGAAGACAAACAGCTCAACGGTATGAAAGCCAGCGCGGTCGTCGCCAGCGGCGTAGTGCAGTGTGCCGAAGGCCGAAAACTGTTTCCGCAGATGAGCGTCATGCAGAACCTGATGATGGGGGCCTACGTGCACCGACGTGATCGGCAGGGCAACCGCAAGCGCCTGAACGAAGTGTTGGAGCTGTTCCCGATCCTCGCAGACAAGGCCGATGAGCCTGCCGGATCTCTGTCCGGGGGGCAGCAACAGATGGTGGCCATCGGCCGCGCCATGATGAGCCGCCCCCGCTTGTTGATGCTGGATGAGCCATCCCTTGGCCTGGCTCCCCTGGTGGTCAAGCAAGTGTTCGAAACCGTCAAACAAATCAACAGCCTGGGCACAACCGTGCTGTTGGCAGAGCAGAATGCATTTGCGGCCCTGAAGATTGCCCACCGTGCTTATGTTATGGAGAACGGCCATCTGGTCATGGAAGGCGACCGGGAGACGATGCTGGGCAACGAACAGGTTCGCAAGGCGTATATCGGGGCCTGACCGGCCTACAACAACAATCAGAGTGACACGCACAACACAACCAGGAGACAACAATGAAAATAGTCAGAAAACTGGGTCAGGCTGTCGCGGCGGCAACCCTTGGGATGAGCCTGTCCGCCGGTGCAATGGCGGGCGAAGTCAACATCGGATTCACCGGCCCGCTGAGTGGCGGCGCTGCTTTATACGGTGAAAACACGCTGTCCGGGCTGCGAATGGCGGTGGCGGAAATCAACGCGGCGGGCGGTTTTGACCTGAACGGCGAAAAGACCACGGTCAACCTGGTCCCCCTGGACGATCGTTACTCACCGGCGCAGGCGGCGACCAATGCCAAGCGACTGAAGCAGGAGTCCAACGTGTCGGCGGTGTTCGTGCCTCACTCCGGTGGTATTTTTGCCCTCCAGGACTTCAACGAGAAAGACAATTTTCTGGTGATGGCCTACTCCAGCGTGCCCAGCATCACCGAAAAGGGCAACAGCCTGACGTTGCGTATTCCTCCTACCTTTGATGGCTACGTGCGGGCCTTTACCGACTACGCCCTTGAGCACGAGGGCAAGAAGCTGGGCATGGGCGGCGCAACCCATGAATACGCCAAAATCTGGGGCGCCATGATCAAGAAAGAGTGGGAGTCCAAAGGGGGAGAAGTGGTTTCTGACAACCCCATGGACTACAACAAATCGGCGGATTTCTTTACCGGCGTCAGCCGTATCATTTCAGAAAGCCCGGATGTGATGTTTGTGGGCGGCGCCTCCGAGCCGACCGGTCTGGTGGTGCAACAGGCCCGCCAGATGGGCTTTCAGGGCGGCTTTATCGTGATGGACCAGGCCAAGATTGACGAAGTGGCCCAGGTAGCCGGTGGCCTGGACATGGTGGAAGGCGCCATCGGCGTGGTTCCACTGAGCGTCTATGACACCCCGGCGGCCAAAGACTTCATCAAGCGCTACAAGGCCGAGTACGACAAAATGCCCGGATCCGAAGCCGCCTACAACTACCTGGCGCTGCACGCCCTGGTGGAAGCCATGGACGCCACCGAGTCCACCGACCCGAAAACCATCCGCGCTGCGATCGGCGATGCCCTGAAAAACATGGACACCCGCAAGAACCCGTACGAAGTCACCGAAGTCACCGAAAACGGTGGTTTCGTGACGGAGACGACCCTGGCCGTGGTGAAAGACGGCGAGATTGTTCGGGAAGAGATCAAGTGATGGGGGTTCAGCACCCATCTGAATGAGAAAAGGGGCCCAAGGGCCCCTTTTTTAGTGGTGCGCCAGGCATGGCGCGTAGCGCCTTGACGGGCGCTGTTCCGGTACAGGTGGTGCTGGCCGGATGACTTGGGGGTGCAAGTCCCCTGTGGACCCGGCAAGGGGAACCACTAGCCGGACGGCAAGGGTGTCCATCGTGAGATGGAATCTGAAGGAAGCCGCAGGCAAAGCACTGGCCTGACGAACAGAAATCGCATATGAGGCGGTCACACCGGGTAAGGCGTCAACTATCGTCAAAGCCCTGTACTTGCACGGAAGGTGTGGACGTAAATGCGGCGGGCATAAGTGTGAAGGTCACGCGTCTTACCCTGGGAAGTCTGGTTCTCTGCCGCTGTGCTACTCACTTCGCGAGAGGTGGGGATGGGGAGCCAGAACTCAGCCGAGGCCATAGTAGGTGCGTCACCGCGTACGGAAGGGCCGAACATGGTTGGCCGTTAGTAGGCGATGAGTTCTCGTAGTGTGCTTATGAAGACAGAAGCGACCCGGATGGGGCAGGGCATTCAGGAAGGCGCTGGACGGTATCCGGCAGAGACTGAAGTCCGTGTCGAGGCAGACGCGGGGGCTCACTCGTGGACGAACGCGGAGCCGAACACGCTGATGGAGCAGGTGCTTGAGCGCCAGAACCTGATGCGTGCGTATCAGCGGGTGGTGTCTAACAAGGGTGCCGCTGGTATCGATCAGATGCCGGTGACAGCCCTGAAAACCCACTTGCAACAGCACTGGCCAACGCTGCGCGAGCGGTTGTTGTCCGGAGATTACCATCCTCAACCGGTCCGCCGGGTCAGTATCCCCAAGCCGCAAGGCGGGGAGCGGACACTGGGTATCCCAACGGTGCAGGACCGCCTGATCCAACAAGCCCTTCACCAGGTGCTGAGCCCGACGCTGGAACCGACCTTCTCGGATCACAGCTATGGGTTCCGCCCCGGTCGAAGTGCCCACCAGGCGGTCAAGGCGATGCAGCAACACATCAACGACGGCCACCGCTGGGTGGTCGATCTGGATCTGGCCCAGTTCTTTGACCGGGTCAACCACGATGTGCTGATGAGCCTGCTGGCTTGTCGCATAGCCGACCGGCGGATACTCACCCTGATCCGGCGTTACCTGCAAGCCGGCATGCTCGAAGGAGGACTGGTCAGCCCGAGACGGGAAGGCACGCCGCAAGGCGGCCCCCTGTCGCCCTTGCTCTCTAACGTGCTCCTGACCGAACTGGATCGGGAGCTGGAGCGGCGGGGACACCGGTTCTGCCGCTATGCGGACGACTGCAACATTTACGTCAGCAGCAAAAGATCCGGCGAACGGGTGATGGCCAGTATTACCCACTTCCTGGAAACGCGCTTGCGCCTGAAGGTGAATACGGTGAAAAGCGCCGTGGACCGCCCCTGGCGTCGGAGCTTTCTGGGTTACAGCGTGAGCTGGCATAAACGTCAGGTCCGGTTGAGAGTCGCGCCCAAAAGCCTGAAGGCCTTCATGGCCAAGCTTCGCCCCCTGCTGAAACGGTCACGGGGACAGTCGTTGACGACCACCATCCGGAACCTGAACCCGGTGCTGAGAGGCTGGGCAAATTACTATCGCCTGACCGCCTCGAAGCGTTCGGTCGAAGCCCTGGATGGCTGGATAAGACGGCGGCTTCGCCTGATCCTGTGGCAGCAGTGGAAGCGGACCCGCACGCGGGCCCGCAACCTGGTACGGCTAGGCTTGACTGAGATAAGGGCTTGGAGGAGCGCGACCAATGGTCGTGGACCCTGGTGGAACAGTGGCGCGACTCATATGAACGCGGCCCTGCCTAAGAGGGTATTCGACCGTCTGTCTCTGGTAAGCTTGCTGGATACGATGACTCGGCTTCAGAGCCGACCATGAACCGCCGTGGTACGGAACCGTATGCCCGGTGGTGTGAGAGGACGGGGGAGGTAACTCCCCCTCCTACTCGATTTGCTTCGGGCGTCTGACCGCTCAGGCCACGTACATCACCAGGTTCTCTGCCACGCAGGCAGGCTTGTCCTCTCCACGGATTTCCACGGTGGTTCGGTAGGTGGCCAGCGTGCGCTGATCATCCACCCTGGACACATCCAGCAATTCCATCTTGCTACGGATATCCGCCCCGGATTTCACCGCCGCAGGAAAGCGCAGTTTGTTGATGCCGTAATTAATGCTGGCGCCTTTGCCCTGCACGTCAATCACCTCCTGATTCAGCAGTGGAATCAGCGACACGGTCAGAAACCCATGGGCGACGGGGCTCTTCCACGGCGTTTCCCGCGTGGCCCGCTCCACGTCCACGTGAATCCACTGATGATCGCCCGTGGCGTCCGCAAACGCCTGAATCATCTCCTGGGTGACGGTTTTCCAAGGGCTGTGGCCAATGGTAGTGCCGCAAAAATGTTCAAGATCGTTTAATTCAACAGAGAGCATATCTGCTTCCATGGTGCACAAGGTGCAAAGTCAGAGACTCAAACAGCGTACCCGGGATTCTTGCTATCCAGAAGCCGAACCAATGCGGGCCAGGTCAACGCCGCCGCACTGCCAAGTTCCTGAGACTGGTCAGCGGTTGTCTGAATGGCCTGCTCTGACGGCATGCAGGTTGGCCCACAACTCTGGGCTTTGACCTGAATCTCGCAGGCCTTCATCAGAAAATACAGATAGGTGAACGTCTCCGGCACGTCCTTGCCCGCCGTCAGCACCCCGTGATTGCGCAGCATCATCATCGACTTGTCACCCAGATCCCTGATCAGCCGCTCCCGCTCATCCAGGTTCAGCGCCACACCTTCATAATCGTGATAGCTCAGATGATTCAGGCACAGCATCGCTGTCTGGCTCAGGGGCAACAGACCATCCCGGTGCGCCGACACAGCCACCCCATCCGGCGCGTGCAGGTGCATCACCGCTCCGGCATCCTCGCGGCCCATGTGAACGGCACTGTGAATGGTAAATCCAGCCGGGTTGACACGGGCGAGGCCGCCAGACTCCGCCACCTGGCCGTCCTTATCCACCTTCACCAGTGACGACGCGGTGATTTCATGGAACAGAAGCCCATAGGGGTTGATCAGGAAATGATGATCCGGCCCCGGCACCCGTGCCGAAAGGTGGGTGAACACCAGATCGTCCCAGCCAAACAGCGCCACCAGGCGATAGGCGGCGGCCAGCTCGGTACGGACCTTCCATTCGGCTTTTCTCAGATCCCGTTGTGATGACTGATCGTCTGTTGTCGTCATGATGAGAGCCTCAGCTGTCAGCCTGCCTGCAACAAAGTGGCGTATTGCTCCAGATGGTAATCGTCATCCCCCAACTGGTGATTGATGGCGATCAGCCGCTTCGCGTAGTGGGCAAAGTTGTACTCCCAGGTCATGCCGATACCACCGTGGGACTGAATGCCGGCCTCGGAGATGAATTGACCGGCACGGCCAATCACGTTCTTGGCGGCGGCCAGCACGCGGCGGCGTTCATCACTGGGTTCGCTGTCGGCGACGCTGGCGGCAAGAATTGCCATGGAACGAGCCTGCTCCAGTTCCGACATCATATCCACCATACGGTGCTGCAACACCTGGAACCGGCCGATAGGCACGCCAAACTGCTTGCGCTGTTTGAGGTAGTCCAGAGTCAGCTCATTGGCCATTTCCATGACACCCACAGCCTCGGCGCAGATGGCGGCGATAGCGCGACCGGCCTGATACTCGATCACCCCGGCAGCCTTGCCTTCTTCTCCCAGCAACGTGTCGGCACCGACCTGGACGTTGTTCAAGGTAATGTCACAGCCGCGGGAGCCGTCGATAGTGGGGTAAGCTCGGCGCTCAACGCCAGCGGTATCCGGGCTCAGGGCAAACAGGCTGATGCCGTCGGCATCGCGGGCGTCGCCTGAGGTGCGTGCGGACACCACGATCAGGTCGGCACAGTGGCCGCTGATCACCACGGCCTTGCGGCCGTTCAGAGCATAGCCCTCGCCGTTTTTCTCGGCACGGGTTTCCACGTTATTCAGGTCATAGAAGCTCTGGGGCTCTTGCAGGCCTACAGCGGCTTTCAGTTCGCCGCTGGCGATGCCGGCCAGCCAGGTGTCTTTCTGGCTGTCGTTGCCTGCCTGGCCAATCAGGCCGCCGCCCAGAATAATGGACTGCACATATGGCTCCAGGCAAAGCCCGCGGCCCAGCTCAGTCATAACGGACTGAACTTCCACACCGCTGCCGCCAAAGCCACCGAGTTCCTCGGAAAAAGGTACAGCGGTCAGGCCCAGCTCGCTAAGCTGCTGCCAGAAATCGGCGCTGAAGCCCAGTTCCGTCTCACTGAACGCCAGTCGTTTTTCAAAACTGTACTCACCGCGCACCAGCCGTTCCACGGTGTCCTGCAGCATCTGCTGCTCTTCATTAAGTCGGAAATCCATGGTCGTCTCCTTAAAGCCCGAGAATCATTTTCGACACGATGTTCTTCTGGATCTCATTGGATCCGCCGAAGATCGACAGCTTGCGGTTGTTGAAGTACTGGGCCGACAGGGGAGCGGCATCTTTATCCGACAGGAAGTCGCCCTCGTAATCCATATCCATCTCCTCTTCGAGGAACGGCAGGGCATAGGGCCCGATCGCGCGGCGGGCGAGATCATTGATGGCCTGGCGGATCTCGGTGCCTTTTACTTTCAGCATGGAACTTTCCGCACCCGGCACACCGCCACCTTCAACAGAGGCAATAATACGCAGGTTGCTGATGGCGGCTGCCGTGAGGTCGATTTCCACTTTGGCGATGCGCTGACTGAATGAGGGGTCCTCAAGCAGCGGCCGACCGTTTTTCAGGCGGCGTGATGCCAGGTTTTTCAGGTGCGACAGTGCTGCCTTGGACATACCGATACCGGCCAGGCCGGTGCGCTCGTAAGTCAGAAGATACTTGGCATAGGTCCAGCCTTTATCCTCTTCGCCCACCAGGTTCTCAACCGGCACCTTCACGTCCTCGAAGAACACTTCGTTAACTTCATGCTCACCATCCAGAGTGATGATGGGGCGCACGGTAATGCCCGGTGTGTCCATATCGATGAGCAGGAACGAAATACCTTCCTGGTTCTTGACCTCGGTGTTGGTACGCACCAGGCAGAAGATCATGTTGGCGTGCTGGCCCAGGGTGGTCCAGGTTTTCTGGCCGTTAACAATGTAATGGTCGCCATCACGCACAGCACGGGTTTTAAGAGACGCCAGGTCAGAGCCCGCGCCGGGTTCGGAATACCCCTGGCACCACCAGTCCTCGCCGCTGAGGATGCGCGGCAGGTACGTCTGCTTCTGTTCCTCGCTGCCGAACTTGATGATCACCGGCGCCACCATATTCACCCCGAACGGGATGGAGCGGGGAACGCCGTAACGGCAGGATTCTTCGTCCCAGATGTGCTTTTGCACGGGCGTCCACTCTACACCGCCGTACTCTTCCGGCCAGTGGGTCGCGTACCAGCCCTGCTCGCAAAGGATTTTCTGCCAGCGCTGATGGTCCTCTTTGGACAGGCGGCGGAATCCTTTCACTTTGGCGGCGATGTCGGCCGGCAGCTTTTCATCCAGGAACGCACGCACTTCGTCACGGAAGGCGAGTTCCTCGGCGGTGTAGTTCATGTTCATCGAATCAACCTCGTTAATGCATTACAGCGAAAATATATACCGCATAGCAGAATTACTCAATGATCTTTCATGGGTTGCTCGTCTGTCAATGCTAATGAAACAACAAAACACAGAGTAATTACCGATTTCATTAAAATTTGGTTTCACTCATTTGTTGATAACAAAAGTATTGTCTATATTCGAAAAAACGGAAGCTGGTACTGCTATGCGAAACCTAACAATCACAAAATACCGCACAGTGAAACAGCGTGATTGATTTGGTGTGTCCCAGTGCCGGCACCGGAACGTCCAATAACAACGACATGAAATCAACTCCGTTAAGAGGTTTGAGATGACAACAACAATACCTTCCCAAGTGCGTCCCTTGCTCCGAGCCGTGGTTATTGCCGGGCTGCCGCTGATGGCCATCGGTTCCGGCTCCGCGCTGGCGCAAAGCACTGAGCTGGACGAGCTGCGAGAGCGGGTCCAACAGCTGGAAAACAAACTGGAAGGCGCGGTGTCTACCGCGCCTGAATTGACAGAAGACAACCCCTATTTGCTGCGAGACGGCGACGGGATCAAGATTGGAAGCACAACGATTTCATTCGGTGGTTTTATCAAGGCCGACGCTATTTTTGGTTCCCACGGGAATGGCAGCCTGAACAGCTACAGCATTGGTTTGCCGAGAACCTTCGCGAGTGCCGCGGCTTCGGATGAAAGCGACTGGAAGACCGGTTTCTCGGCCCGGGAATCACGGATCAGTATCGGCACCAAAACCGAGGATGTCGTCGGTCACACGCTGACCACCTACCTGGAGATGGACTTTAACCAGGACCTTAACGACGGCATGAATGAAACCGGTAACGAGATCGTGTCCAACAGTTATTCCCCCCGTTTGCGCCAGGCCTACGGTTCCTGGAACGGCTGGGATTTTGGTCAGACCTACACCACGTTCACCGACCTGGCGGCCATGCCGGAAATCCTTGATCAGGGCAAGCAAGCGGCTTTTATCTACGCAACCCAGCCCATGATTCGCTACAACATGGCTGCGCCAGGCGGGAAGCTAATGGTTTCCCTGGAGAATCCCGAAGACGGCTACTACGGCAACTCCTACGACGATCAGTCCTACCCGGATCTCGCAATGCGGTATCAGATTCGAGGTAACTACGGGTTTTACTCCATTGCCGGTTTGCTGCGGAATTTTGAAGACAACGCAGCGGATGAAACCATAACTGACGGAGCCGTATCTTTGAGTGCCCGCATTCCGACGGTTGGCCGTGATGATCTGCGCCTGCAGTACAGCTATGGCGCGCTCGGCCGGTACATGGGCCTGCTGACATACCCGGACGTGGATCTGGCAGCTCTCGCCCAAGGCGATGTCGAACCTCTCAAGACCTATGGTGCCACAGCGGCCTATCGCCACTTCTGGTCGCCTGCATGGCGTAGCACCCTGACGGTCTCGCACACGGAAATTGTTGATGATCTGGTTGCACCGCCTGCCGGAACGTTGAGTTACTTCGACTCGTCGACCTCGGTTCACGCCAACATACTATGGTCTGCCCACCGCAATCTGACGCTGGGGCTGGAGTACGCCTATTGGGATTTCGGTGAGATTGCCACCAGTAGCAGCATGCAGTATGAGCAGGTCATGGCCTCCGCGAAACTGAGCTTCTGATCGATAAACGTCTGACATAAATCAATTCTCAGGTGCTTTTATGCATCCTTGCCTTGGAGTGCTCCCCCCGCTCCGGGGCTTTTTTGTGGGCATAAAAAAAGCAGAGCCGGAGCTCTGCTTTTTGGCGCTATGGGTAGCAGGATCAGCTGAAAGCCTGAATCCCGGTCTGTCCGCGGCCCAGAATCAGGGCGTGGACATCGTGAGTACCTTCATAGGTATTCACCGCCTCCAGGTTCATCACGTGGCGGATGACATGGTATTCGTCGGCGATACCATTGCCGCCGTGCATGTCACGGGCTACCCGTGCGATGTCCAGGGCCTTGCCGCAGTTGTTGCGCTTGAGCATGGAGATGGCGTCCGTCGAGTAGTTGCCGGCGTCTATCATACGGCCCAGTTGCAAGGCGCCCTGAAGGCCCAGGGTGATCTCGGTCTGCATATCCGCCAGCTTCTTCTGGATCAGCTGGTTGGCCGCCAGAGGCTTGCCAAACTGCTTGCGCTCGAGCGTGTAATTGAGGGCCGCGTGCCAGCAGAACTCGGCAGCGCCCATGGAGCCCCAGCTGATGCCGAAACGGGCCTTGTTCAGGCAACTGAAAGGACCTTTCAGACCTTCTACGTCGAGCTTGTTCTCGTCCGGGACAAAGACTTCGTCCATAAAGATGGACCCGGTCTCGGAAGCCCGCAGGGAAAACTTACCCTCAATCTTCGGCGTGTCCAGGCCCTTGGCACCTTCGCGTTCAATCACGAAACCGGTGATTTTGCCCTCGAGCTTGGCCCAGACCACACAAACATCGGCAATGGGGGAGTTGGTGATCCAGGTTTTGGAGCCACTGACCAGATAGCCGCCGTCGACTTTCTTGGCGCGGGTTTCCATGTTGCCCGGGTCAGACCCATGGTTGGGCTCGGTCAGGCCAAAGCAGCCCACTTTTTCGCCGGATGCCAGTTGGGGCAGGATGCGTTTTTTCAGGGCTTCCTGGCCAAAGGCGTGAATCGGGTGAATAACCAATGACGACTGGACACTCAGGGCTGAACGATAGGCGCTATCAACCCGTTCCACTTCGCGGGCAATCAGGCCGTAGCACACGTGGTTCAGGCCGGGGCCGCCGTATTCTTCCGGCAGGGTAGCGCCGAGCATGCCCAGATCGCCCATGTCGGTAAAAATGGAACGGTCGAACTTCTCATGCCGGTTCGCTTCGGTAATGCCGGGCATCAGGCGCTGATCGCAGAACGAACGGATACTGTCACGTACCTGACGCTCGGTTTCATCCAGTTGCTTGTCGAACTGCAGCAGGTCATCCCAGGGTGCGGAAGCCATGGTGTGTCTCCTCAGAAAATTAGTCGGTTGCTCTTTTAATCAGATACTCGCTCAATAACAGCCGCAATGCCTTGGCCAACGCCAATGCACATGCTGATTAATGCGTAACGTCCGCCACTGCGTTCAAGCTGGCGGGTGGCGGTCAATGCAATCCGTGCACCGGACGCCCCAAGGGGGTGGCCAACCGCAATGGCGCCACCGTTGGGGTTCAGCCTGGAATCGGTCGGGTCGATGCCCAGTTTGTGGGTGCAGCCAAGAACCTGGGCCGCAAAGGCTTCGTTGATCTCGATGACGTCCATATCGTTGATGCCAAGGCCCGCGCGGGCGAGGGCCTTCTCGCTGGCGGGTACCGGGCCGTAGCCCATGACCTGTGGCGGAACACCGGCGATCGCTGCGGATACAATACGGGCACGGGGCTGAATACCGGCCTTTTCGCCGGCTTTGCGAGAGCCGATGATCAGGGCCGCGGCGCCATCGTTGATGCCCGAGGCGTTGCCGGCAGTCACCACGCCTCCTTCGAACAGCGGGCGCAGGCCGGCCAGTGCCTCGTGGGTGGACTGAGGCCGCGGATGCTCATCGCTGTTCACGCTGACGGGTGGTTTTTTCCGGCCCTGAGGGACGTCAATGGGCATAATCTCTTCATTATAGAAGCCATCTTTCAGGGCAGCGTCGTATCGGGCCTGGCTCTGAGCGGCAAACTGATCCACGGTGTCCCGGCTGAGGTTGAGCTCCCTGGCAATGTTGTCGGCGGTTTCGGGCATGGTGTCGGCACCGAAGTCGGCCTCAATGCGAGGGTTGGGGAAGCGGGCCCCGATGGTGCTGTCAAAGGCACGAAAGTCGCGGCTGAACGGGCTTTCGCTCTTGGCCATCACAAACGGTGCCCGGCTCATGCTTTCAGCGCCGCCGGCGACAAACAGCTCGCCCTCATCGCAGCGAACCGCCCTGGCGGCGTCGATGATGGCTGCCAGGCCAGAGCCACACAGGCGGTTAACGGTCAGGCCACCGGTTTCAACAGGAAGGCCGGCCAACAGCCCGGCGTGGCGGGCCAGGTTTCGGGCGTCCTCGCCGGCCTGGTTGGTGCAACCGGCAATAACGTCTTCGTAGGCCTCAAGGGCAAAGGCGTTGCGCTCAACCAGCGCTTTGATAACGCTGGCCAGAAGGTTGTCGGGGCGAACCCTGGCCAGTGCGCCGGCGTGTCGACCGAAGGGTGTTCGTAGCCCATCGTAGATGAAAGCGCTCATGGCATCTCCCATTTGATCAGACATGGTTCCCATTGTGATCTTCCGTTTGTAAGGAGGGAAGGGGTGGGCTTGTCATGTCATTAGTGTTGATATAGTTTCGTATAGCGGAACTAAGTTTTGTATATTGGTTGTTGAAGACTAATCCGGGTCTGTTTGAAATGCAACCGATACCACCAACCAAGGTCAGTAATCTGCTATGAGCCGTTTTCTGGTTCCTGCTGCGGTTTTTCTGGAGCTTTTGGCGCTTTGCCTTTCCAGCATAAAGGTCAGTGCCTTTGCGGGTGTGTTGTTTGTGCTTTATTTCACGCTGGCGCTGAGGCGGCTGCAATCGTATTCCCGTTACCTGTTCCTGATCTCGCTGGTTGTGATCGGTTATCTGGGGTTTATCCGGCAACTGGCCGCCGAGGATCTGATTCGTGCCGCGTCCAACGCTGCCTTTTATGCAGCGTTCCTGGGAAGCCTGGGGATGATGCAATGCCTGGTTCGACGGCTTGAGGTGCTGCAGCGTATACACGACGTGTTGCTGGGTGGTCGCCCGGCGTTGCTGTACCCGAAATACGCGGTAGTGAGTTGTGGCATTGCATCAGTGCTGAGCTTCGGCGTGATGAACCTGCTTTGCGGTACGTTGTCGGATACCCTGCGGCAGCGGGGTATTACCGGGGCTTCGCGGGTGCGCTGGTTGCGCAGTGTGCTGATCAGTACATTGCGAGGATTTGCGCTGGTGCCGCTGGTTGCACCAACCAGTGTTGCGGTCGCCATTATTACCCGTGAAGTGCCCTCCCTGAGCTGGTCGGGCCTGCTGCCCTATGGCATTGGCAGCGCGGTGTTGCTGGTTCTGGTGGGGTGGGGGTTGGAGCACAAGCGTTTTCGTCGGGTCAGCGGTGAGCGCGAACCGCTGGAAGCCTGGCCGGCTGGAAGTGGGCGGTTGTTGTTGCTGGTATTGATCATCTTCACGGCGATGGGCCTGCTGGTGCAGTTAACGGAACTGAAAGTGTCAGTGGCCGCGATGCTGACGGTGCCGGTGGTCACCCTTCTTTATATGTTCTGGCACGATCGCTCGCCAGCTATGGCGGTACGTGAAGCCACCGACAATATGCTCGGTATGAGCAACGAAATGTCGATCTTCGCAGGTTCCGCCGGGTTGGGCGTGGCGTTGGTCTCGGTGATTCCGGCGGATGCCCTGGCAGGCATGGCGACTGGTGAGCTGGGCGTATTTTTACTGGCTGTGGGTGGGTTATTGATGATGCCGATGCTCTCAGCCATCGGCATCATCCCGATTACTGTGCTGAGTGTTCAGGCAGGGTTGATGCCGCAATTGGTCGCCGAGGGCGTGAACCCCCTGCCGATTGCGGTCGCCCTGGTGATTGGTTTCTCCCTTGCCATGATGCTGTCGCCGTTCGGCCCGGCCGTTATGCTGCTGTCACGATTCGGGCAGGTGTCACGCTGGGTGGTGGCGTTTGGTTGGAACGGCGCTTTTGTCCTGCTCTCCATTCCGTTGTTATTGCTGATGCTGTGGGGGATATTTGTGGTGGCGCCGGCCACTGGCTGACCGGCGCAAATGTATAGGGTTTCAATATCCTCGGCTGGGGTCCACGATGCCGGAAATCGGCTGACCGTTGTGGTGTGCCTGGATCTTACCGGTGATCTGCTCCAGGGTGGCCTCCCTCAGGGTGCGCGCCGAGATATGTGGCGTAATGGTGATCTCCGGCCGCTGCCAGAAGGGGTGATCCGCGGGCAGGGGTTCCTGGCGAAACACATCCAGGGACGCCCGGGCGACATGGCCGTCTTCGATGGCTTTGATCAGGTCCTCTTCCACCAGGTGTTCTCCCCGGCCCACGTTGATCACCACGGCATTGGGCATGAGTTGGCTGAGGTGCTTATGATTGAGGATGTCCCGGGTTTCGTCGGTCAGTGGAAGAGTGTTCACCAGAACCCTGGTTGATTGCAGGAAATCGGTCAGGTTTTCGGTACCGGAAAAGGTCGAGACGCCGTCCAGGTCGTGCTTGCTGCGGGCCCAGCCGTTGACCCGGTAATCCAGGCCGGCGAGGGTGCGCGCCACCCGCTTGCCAATATGGCCAAGGCCCATGACGCCTACGGGCCACTCACTGCGCTTGATCGGGCGATGGATTTTCCAGATACCCTGGCGTTGCTGCTCGCGGTAGGTTTCCATGCCCCGGCTGGCTTCCAGTAGCTGATGCAACACGTATTCCGCCATTTGCGCGGACATGCCGGCATCTTCCAGGCGCACGATGGGCAATTGAGGCGGCAGATTGGGCACGGCCAGCAACCCATCGATTCCCGCGCCCAGGTTAAACACGGCTTTAAGCTTTTTCTCGCGCTCAAACAGTTGTTCCGGTGGTTGCCAGACAATGGCGTAATCGGCATCCACCGCCGGGCCGTTGGCGTCCCATACGTGAACCTCGGCTTCCGGAAGCAGCTCCTTTATGGGAACGGTCCAGCGCTCCGGTTTGGGGTCTCCTGCGACAAATAGAACTTTCATGTGCTCTCCGGGGTTGTCATCGGCTTCTAATTCAGTTACCAAGTTTCACATTGCAGAATAATATACCGCAAACTATCCGTAAACCCGGGGTCTTGTGTCGCGATATTGGAAGAGAATTGAAACATAAAGGAAGAGTGTTTCATATTTGGCACGACTTTTGATAATGGTTTCTGGTACTTGATATCTGCAGCGATTAAAATACCGCATCTTTTCTTACTATCCGAACATAGCCCCGGTAGTCCGGGCACAGCGGATCAGGCGCAGCTGTTGGAGGACGCCCGTTTATGACAAAAGCACAAGCTACCCCGCCGGAACTCCTGGCAGCATCCGGTGATGGTGAACCGGTAAAGCCTGAGAAAGATCGCAAGTTTGTAGAGGCACTTTCCCGTGGCCTGGATGTGCTTCGCGCCTTTAGCCAGGGCTCGGTGATTCTGGGCAATCAGGACATCGCGCGCCTGACCGGGCTGCCGAAACCCACCGTTTCGCGCATGACCTACACCCTGACCAAGCTGGGTTACCTCAGTTATAACGCCCAGTTGGAAAAGTACCAGCTCAGCTCCGGTGTATTGGCTCTTGGTTACGCCTACGTTTCCAACCTTAAAGTGCGCCAGCTGGCTAAGCCTTACATGGACGAGTTTGCCCGTCAGACCAACATGTCCGTGGGCCTGACGTGCCGCGATCGTCTGCACATGATCTATGTGGAAAATCGCCTGCCGCCGGAAGCATCGCTGCTGCGTATGGATATCGGTCTGAAGCTGCCCATGGCCACGACATCGGCCGGGCGAGCCTACTACTGTGCCATTTCGGATAAAGGCCGCAAGGTCATCACGGACGCCATGGAAGCCAAATATGGTGACGCCTGGCCTGAGAAGCAGGAGGGCCTCGAACGTTCTATGGAAGACTACAAGAAGTATGGCTTCTGCCTGTCGCTTGGCGAGTGGGATCGCAACATCAACTCTGCGGGTGTGCCCATTCACCTGCAGGATGGCACCATTATGGCGCTGACTTGTGCGGCGCCTTCCTATCTGATTTCCGGGGAAAAGCTGCGGGAATCCATTGCTCACCAACTGGCGATGCTGGCCAGCGATATTGAATCGCTTGGTGTTTGATTTTGCGGGCTAACTGATAAAGCGTGGACCCGGACGGGGATCTCTCTCCGAAACCGTGCGGAGCCATGGATGGCGGAGCCGAGCGTACAGGGATGTATTTACAGCGTGTTTCGGAGAGAGATCCCCGTCCGGGCCTTCCCCGAGCCGATTTTCTCGAAAACCCCAGAATTCGTTCTGGGGTTTTTTTATGCCTGCATTTTAGTTCATGGTTGAAACCTGCCGAAAACTTGTATTAAATCGTGACTATGTTTCGCTTGTTAAAACTACATTCCATATATGGCGAGGAGATATTATGTCTGAGGTCGTGACTTATAACCGGGAAGGCTCCATTGGCGTGATCACCGTGAACTATCCGCCGGTGAACGCCCTCAGCCATGCGGTTCGTTCCGGCCTGGTGGCTGCACTGGAGCAGGGCCAGAAAGACGCCGACGCCAAGGTACTGTTGCTGGTGTGCGAAGGCCGCACTTTTATTGCCGGGGCCGACATTAGCGAGTTCGGCAAGCCCATGCAGGATCCGGGGCTGCCGTCCGTTGTTGACCAATATGAGAACTGCGACAAGCCAATTGTTGCGGCAATTCACGGCACTGCGCTGGGCGGTGGCCTGGAAACCGCTTTGGGTTGCCATTACCGGGTGGCCTTGAGCAGCGCCAAGGTGGGATTGCCGGAAGTAAAGCTGGGCTTGTTGCCCGGAGCCGGGGGCACTCAGCGCCTGCCACGTTTGACGGGTGCGCAGAAAGCCCTGGAAATGATCACTTCCGGTGAGTTTGTTGGCGCTAAAGACGCTCTGGCCCTGGGCATTGTTGATGCGGTTAAAGATGGCAATGACATCAAGGCCGTTGGCCTGGCCTACGCACAGAACATTGCCGATGAAGGAAAGCCAGTTCGTCGCGTACGGGATCTGACCGATAAGCTTGAGGCCGACAAGGGTAGCGAGGTGTTTGAACAGTTCCGCGCTGGCCTGCAGAAGAAAGCTCGGGGCCAGTTTTCCCCGTTCAAGTGCGTGGATGCGGTGGAAGCCGCCTTCAGCCTGCCCTTTGAAGACGGTATGAAGCGTGAGCGTGAACTGTTTATGGAGTGCATGGAGTCCCCACAGCGTGCGGGCCTGATTCATGCCTTCTTTGCCGAGCGGGAAGTCGCCAAAGTGAAAGGTCTTCCCAAGGAAACACCTGTTCGTGACATCCATAAAGTGGGTGTTATAGGTGCAGGCACCATGGGCGGCGGCATTGCCATGAACTTCGCCAACGCCGGGATACCCGTGACCATCGCCGAGGTCAAGCAGGAGGCGCTGGACAAGGGTCTGGCAGTGATTCGCCGAAACTACGAGAACACCGCGAAGAAAGGCCGTATCACCCAGGCCCAGGTTGAGGAGCGCATGAGCCTGATCAGCGGCACCCTGACCTATGACGATTTCAGCGATGTGGATCTGGTGATCGAGGCGGTGTTTGAAAGCATGGAACTGAAGAGAAAGATTTTCGGTCAGTTGGACGACGCCTGCAAACCGGGTGCGATTCTGGCGTCCAACACCTCCACCCTCAGTATTGATGACATTGCGGCGGCAACGAAACGTCCGCAGGACGTGATTGGCCTGCACTTCTTCAGCCCCGCCAACGTGATGAAGCTGCTGGAAATTGTGCGCGGCGAAAAAACCTCTGATGAGGTCAAGGCCACCGCCATGGCGTTGGCGAAGAAGATTCGCAAGGTCGGGGTCATGGTGGGCAACTGCTATGGCTTCGTTGGCAATCGCATGCTGCACAAGCGAGGCGCAGAGGCCATGGCGCTGGTCAACGAAGGTGCGAGCCCGCAACAGGTGGACAAGGTACTGACCGACCTGGGCTTCCCCATGGGGCAGTTTGCGATGTCGGACCTGGCCGGTATCGATATTGGCTACAGCATCCGTCAGGAGCGTCGCAAGGCAGGTGAGGACGTGCCGGCGAGCTGGATGGATAAGCTGGCGGAGCAGGGGCGCCTTGGCCAGAAGACCCAGGCGGGCGTGTACAGGTACGAAGAGGGTAATCGCAAGCCGATTCCCGATCCGGAAGTGGACCGGGTTATTGCCGAGTTCCGTCAGGAGCAGGGTATCAAGTCCCGCGAGATCACCGACCAGGAGATTCTGGAGCGGTGCATGTACGTGATGGTCAATGAGGGTGCCAAGATTCTGGAGGAGGGCATTGCGGACCGGTCCCTGGATATCGACATTACCTGGATCTACGGCTATGGCTTCCCGGCCTATCGGGGTGGGCCGATGTTCTGGGCGGATCAGATTGGTCTGGACAACATACTTGGCACCGTTGAACAGTTCTACGATGACCTGGGGGGCGAGCAGTGGAAGCCAGCAGCCCTGTTGCAAAAACTGGTCAGTGAAGGGCGCAAGTTTTCGGACCTTTAAAAGCCTGGCCTGCTGGTGTGGTGGCTGGTCCCGAGGCGGGGTGCCTTTTCTTCTGGGAAAAATAACTCGCTGCGCTCAGACATCTTTTTCCCGGCAGAAAAGGCACCCCACCCCGTGACCGACCATACTGCCGAGGTTTGAGCCACCTACACGTTTACGAAGGAGTTTGTTATGTCTGATGCCGTTATTGTTTCCACTGCCCGTACCGGTCTTGGTAAATCCTACCGTGGCGCACTGAACAACACCCACAGCGTGGATCTGGCCGGCCATGTGATCCAGCAGGCTGTGCAGCGTGCGGGTATCGACCCGAATATTGTTGAAGATGTCATCCTCGGCGCTACGTTCCATGAAGGCGCCCAGGGCAAGAACATCGCTCGGCTGGCGGCGATTCGTGCCGGTCTGCCGGTAACCACCGCTGGCCTTTCGATCAACCGTTTTTGTAGTTCCGGCCTTCAGTCCATCGCCATTGCCGCCCAGCGGGTGGTGTCGGAGAAGGTACCGGCCATGGTGGCGGGTGGCGTCGAATCCATTTCCATGGTGCAGAACGAGAAGCTCAACAGCTTCCACGCTACCAACGATTGGCTGATGAAGAACAAGCCCGAGTTGTATCTGGCGATGATTGAGACCGCCGACATTGTCGCGCAGCGCTATGGCGTTAGCCGTGAGGCTCAGGACGAGTACGCGTTGATCTCCCAGCAGCGCACCGCCGCAGCTCAGGAAGCGGGTCGGTTTGACGATGAAATCGTGCCCTTTGACGCCACTATGATGGTGAAGGACAAGGAAACGGGGGATGTCAGTTATAAGGACGTCACCCTGACCCGTGACGAGTGCAACCGCCCCAACACCACTCTGGAAGGCCTCCAGGGCCTGAATCCGGTGCGCGGAGACAATCAGTTCGTCACCGCCGGTAACGCGTCCCAGCTGTCTGACGGTGCGTCCGTGTGTACGGTGATGAACAGCGCCCATGCCGAGAAAAACAACATCGAGCCCATGGGTATTTTCCGCGGCTTCGCGGTGGCGGGCTGTGAGCCGGATGAGATGGGTATTGGCCCTGTTTTCGCGATTCCACGCCTGTTGGAGCGGAATGGCCTGAAGATGGACGATATCGACCTGTGGGAATTGAACGAAGCCTTCGCGTCGCAGGTAGTTTACTGCCGTGATCGCCTGGGCATTCCCATGGAAAAGCTGAACGTCAACGGCGGCTCTATCTCCATTGGCCATCCCTACGGTGTCACGGGCTCTCGTTTGGCCGGTCATGCCCTGATCGAAGGTAAGCGCCGTGGTGCCAAGTATGTGGTCGTAACTATGTGCATTGGCGGTGGCCAGGGCGCGGCTGGTCTTTTCGAGGTGGTGTAAACAGAATGGACAGAAAAGCCAAAGCCGTCGTCTGCCGCGAATGGGGCCAACCCGTTCAGGTGGAAACCATTACCGTGGAAGGTCCGAGGCGGGACGAAATCACCATCAGGATCGGAGCCTGTGGCGTTTGCCATAGTGACCAGTCCGCCACCACCGGCAAAATTCCCTACCCCGCGCCCCTGGTGCTCGGTCACGAAGCCGCCGGTGTTGTTATTGAAGTGGGCGAGGGTGTCACCGCCTTCAAGGAAGGCGACCACGTGGTCAGTTCCTTTATTTCCATGTGCGGCAAATGCCGTCAGTGTGTTCGTGGCCGCCCGGTGCTCTGTGAAAACGCCCGGAAAGCAATGTTTACCCTGCCCGATGGCACTGTTCGCACCAAAGGCGCGGATGGTGAGGATCTCAACGTGTTCGGCGCCTGCGGCGTGATGGCGGAATATGCCACCATGCACGTGGACAACTGCGTCAAAGTGGATGAATCCGTGCCCATGCAGAACGCCGCTCTGGTGGGCTGCGCGGTGATGACCGGCGTTGGTGCCGTGTTCAACACCGCCAACGTTGAACCGGGGTCCCGCACGGCGGTATTCGGTATAGGCGGCGTGGGGCTGAACGCCATTCAGGGCTGCGTCACCGCCGGCGCGGAAATGATCGTGGCAGTGGACAACAACGAGAAAAAGCTGGAAATGGCCCGTGAGTTCGGTGCCACGCACACCGTCAATATCAGCGAGGTGGAGGACGGCGCCAAAGCCGTGAAAAAACTCACGGGCGGCGTGGACTACGCCTTCGAATGCGTGGGCGCCGGCGCAGTGGTTGAACAGGCTTACAAATGCCTGGGTCGGGGTGGTACCGCCGTGGTGGTGGGCGTTTCAGACCCAAAGGATAGAACTTCTATCACCACATTGACGCTTCCAGCCGACGAGAAAACCCTCAAGGGCAGCTGGCTGGGCTCCGCACGTCCACAATACGATTTCCCACGTATCCTGGGGCTCTACAAGGCGGGCAAGCTCAAACTCGACGAACTTGTCACCCGCACTTACCACATTGATGACGCACCCCAGGCCTTCGATGATATGTTGGCTGGCAAGAACGCCCGTGGCGTGATCGTGTTCGACTGATTCAGGAGCAGAACCATGAATGATCTCAGCAAAAACTACATCAACGGCCAATGGCAGAACTGGAATGGTGAGACCATTGATGTTCACGAAGCGGCCACTGGCGACGTGATTGCCAAGGTTCCCGCCTCCGGTCGCGAGGAAATGGAAAAGGCCATCGCCGCTGCCAGCACTGCTTTCGAAAGCTGGTCGGAAAGCACACTGGAAAAGCGATTGCACGTGTTGGAGCAATTGCATGCCGGCCTGAAAGAACGGGCGGGTGAGATAGCCGAAACGGTATGCCGGGAAGTGGGGATGCCTATCAAACTGGCCACCGGTATTCAGGCGGGGCTGCCGGCCACCATCACCAAAAGCTACCTGAAAATGCTGCCGGAATTCACCTTTGCCGAACAGGTCGGCAACTCCGAGGTGCAGTACACGCCGGTGGGTGTGGTGGGATGCATCACCCCCTGGAATTACCCTCTGCACCAGGTCATCCTCAAGGTGGTTCCGGCCATTGCCGCCGGTTGCACGGTGGTGCTCAAGCCGTCTGAAATCGCGCCCCAGAGTGCCTATATCCTGGCGGATATTCTGGACCAGACAGACCTGCCCGAGGGTGTTTTCAACCTGGTCTGCGGCGAAGGCCACACCGTGGGCGACACCCTGATCAAACATCCGGACGTCAACATGGTGTCGTTCACCGGCTCCACCCGCACCGGCAGCCTGATTGCCCACGCTGCTGCCGATGACTTCAAGCGCTTTGCCCTGGAGATGGGCGGCAAGTCCGCCTCGGTTATCCTGTCGGATGCCGACCTGGCGAAAGCGGTCAAGGGAACCGTCAACAACTGCCTGCTGAACTCAGGTCAGACCTGTACGGCGCTGACCCGCATGCTGGTGCCGGCCCAGAAGCATGACGAAGCCTGCGAACTGGCCGCTAATGCGGTGGCGAAAATGACGCCGGGCAATCCGCTGGAAGAAACCACACGCCTGGGCCCGCTGGCTTCGGCCCAGCAGCGGGACAAAGTCATCGACTTTATCAACATCGGTATCAAAGAAGGCGCCACCCTGATTGCCGGCGGCCCGGAAGCTCCGGAAGGCTGCGACAAGGGCTACTTCGTCAAGGCCACGGTGTTCGGCAACGTCAAACCTGACAGCCGCATTGCCCAGGAGGAGATCTTCGGCCCAGTGCTGTGCGTGATTCCTTATCAGGACGAAGCCGAGGCCATCGAGATCGCCAATGGCACTGCCTATGGACTGTCCGGCGCTGTCTGGTCGGCCGATGACGCCCACGCGAAAAAAGTGGCAGGCAAACTGCGCACCGGGCAGGTGTTCGTCAACGGTGGGGACTTCAACCCGTTGGCGCCGTTTGGCGGCTTCGGCCACTCCGGTATCGGGCGTGAGTTTGGTAAGTGGGGACTTGAAGAGTTTCTGGAGGTGCGGTCCCTGCAGCTTTAAGCCTGCTCGTCAGCGGGCAAGGCCCGAGGTGGGGCCCTTTTCTTCTGGGAAAAAGAACTCGCTTCGCTCAGACATCTTTTTCCCGGCAGAAAAGGGCCCCACCCCGTGCCTGACGGACTGTGGCGGATAGGTCTCTGTTCAGGCCGTTCCGCCAAGCATTACACGAACAGCGGTACAGGCGTCCTCCAGCTCCTCTTCACGAGGTTCGCGACCGTTGATGATGTCGCTGTACAGGCAGGATTCGGCCAGGCGCACCATGAAGTAGGACAGGCTGTTCACGTTCAGGGGTGGATTAATATGTCCGCCCGCAATCTGATCCCGAAGGGTGCGGGTGTTGGCCTCAACAGTACGGCTGTGAAGCGTGGACTGGGATGACGTCAGGATTTTGAGTGCGTACTCCGGGTCTTCGCGGATAAACCGCCGCAAAGGTTCAGAGTGCAACAGGGTGGAGTTAATGTGACGGTATACCCCGACGACAAAGTCGACGCCGTTCCCCGGTGTTGCGTTCAGCGCTTCCAGCCTCAGGGGTTCGTAGAGTGACCAGAGCACTTCCCCCAGCAGTAAATCCTTGTTGCCAACCCAGCGAAACAGGGTGGCCCTGCCAATATTCAATTCTGCAGACAGCGATGCCAGATGAATTCGTTCACCTTTCAGCCACATTCTCCGTGCACGCCGGAAGGCATCTGCTGGTGTCGCCCTTGTTGTTGTTTTTTCTGTCACTGCAACCTCGTATCGGTACTCGATTTCATTCTAACGACAAAACAGGAAGCCCGCTATGAAGACCAGAATCACCGAATTGTTTGGTATCCGTCACCCGATTATCCAGGGTGGCATGCATCACGTGGGTTATGCAGAGCTGGCAGCAGCCGTCTCCAACGCCGGTGGTCTTGGTATAATCACCGGGCTGACCCAGCCTACCCCGGAAGACCTGTCTCGGGAAATTGCACGTTGTGCTGAGATGACCGACCAGCCTTTCGGAGTAAACCTGACCTTCCTGCCATCCTTCAAGGCGCCCCCCTATCCGGACTATATCCAGGCCATTGTCGACGGTGGCGTCAAGGTGGTGGAAACCGCCGGGCGCAGTCCCGAGCAATACATGCCGCAGCTCAAGGCCGCGGGTATCAAGGTTATCCATAAATGCACCTCGGTGCGCCATGCCCTGAAGGCCGAAAAAATTGGTTGCGATGCGGTCAGCGTGGACGGCTTCGAATGTGGCGGCCACCCGGGCGAGGATGACATTCCCAACTTTATCCTGCTGCCCCGCGCTGCGGAAGAACTCACCATTCCATTTGTTGCGTCAGGTGGTATGGCGGATGGTCGCAGCCTGGTAGCCGCGATGGCACTGGGTGCAGAGGGCATGAACATGGGTACCCGTTTTCTGGCCACCACAGACGCCCCCATCCACAATAACGTCAAGCAGGCCATTGTCGAAGCGGACGAACTCCAGACCCGCCTCATTATGCGGAACCTCCGTAACACCGAGCGGGTAATGAACAACGCTGCCGTGGAAGAAATCATCCGCATCGAGCACGCGAAAGCCGGTACCGAAACCATTGATGACATTCGCCATCTGGTCACTGGAGTGAAAGGCAGATTGGTGCTTCAGGAAGGTAAGATGGATGAGGCCGCCTGGAGCTGTGGCATGGTGGCGGGACTGATTCACGACATTCCCAGTTGTGAGGAACTGATTGGCCGCATTATGGATGAAGCAGACAATATTATCCGTCAACGCCTGCTGGGCAGCCTGGAGGCCTGATATCGGCGTGATACATTTGTGAACTTTTGGCTCTACACTGGTATCAACTAACGGTAATTTGCGAGCTTCCAGAGCCAGTAACTTATGACACGAAACGTACTGATTGTTGAGGATAACCCGGGTATCGGGGAGCTGGTGCGAATGCACGTGGCGGACCTTGGCATGAATGCTGTTCTCTGTGACCGGGGCGATACCGGGCTGGAGCGTTTTCGCGAAGGGGACATCGACCTGGTGGTGCTTGATCTGATGTTGCCTGGAATGGACGGTCTCTCGGTGTGTCGGGAGATTCGCTCCGGCCCCGGGTATGTGCCGGTGCTGATGCTGACAGCGAAAAGCACGGAGCTGGATCGTGTACTGGGCTTGGAGATGGGGGCGGACGATTACCTCACCAAACCCTTCAGCGTGGCCGAGCTGTCGGCACGGGTGAAAGCCCTGTTCCGGCGGGTGGACGCCATGTCGAGTTCGTCAGGCGAAACGTCCGGGCCCGAAGAGTTGGGTGAATTGGACACTGAAGGTTTGCGTATCGATCCGGCCAGGCGCCGAGTGTTCGTATGGGAACAGGAGGTGGAACTGACGGCCCGCGAGTTCGACCTGCTCTGGCACTTTGCCAGCCACCCGGGACGAGTCTTCAGCCGGGTTCAGCTGCTGGACAAGGTCTGGGGATACAATCACGAAGGGTACGAGCATACCGTCAATACCCACATTAATCGTCTGCGCGGCAAGATTGAGCAAGACCCGGCGCGACCGGAGTTTATCGAAACCGTCTGGGGGGTGGGCTATCGCTTCCGGGACTGAACCATGCTGAAGACACTCTACACCCGGCTGACGTTAGGTCTTTTCCTGCTCCTGTTGGCCGTTGGTCTGCTGTACACCTTTTTCAGCTTGTATTCCCTGCGGGAGTACAACGCGTCTGTTAATCAGGAGCTGCACCGGGATCTGGCGAAAGACCTGGTGGCAGACAGGAATCTGGTCAGTGAAGGGGAACTCGACCGCGGCGCCCTGAAAGAACTCTTTGCGCTGTACATGACCATCAATCCCAGCATTGAAATCTATCTGCTGGATTTGGACGGCACCATTCTCTCTTACTCCGCTGATCCGGCGAAGATCAAACGCAAGCAGGTCTCGCTCGAACCCATCCGCCGCCTGATGAACGATATGGACAGCTACCCGGTACTGGGCGACGACCCCCGCAGCCATGACCGGCAGAAAGTCTTTTCCGTAACGCCGGTGCCGTCGGCTGAAAACCCTGAAGGGTATCTCTATGTGGTGCTGCGCGGCGAGGAATACGATGCTGCGGAAACCATGGCCCGGGGTGGCCAGTTGGTGGAGTTGAGCGCCTGGGCTCTGATTATCAGTCTGGCGGTGGTGATGATAGCGGGGCTGGCGGTCTTCCGGCTGCTGACACGCCGGCTGACCTTGCTGACCCGGCTGGTGGAAGATTTCGAGCACAGTGACATGAGTCGACAGGCCCTACAGAGCACCTGGCGGGGCCGGCGGCCAGTGGTGCGCGACGAAATTGACTACCTGGGTGCCACCTTTGATGACATGGCTAGCCGAATTGCGTCCCAGATCGAACTGCTGACGGAAAAAGACGCCCAGCGCCGGCAACTGGTGGCCCAGGTGTCCCATGACCTGCGTACGCCGCTGGCCTCGATGCAGGGCTATATCGAAAGCCTCAAGCTCAGGCGTGACCGGCTGACAGCGGAAGAGCAAGATCGCTTTCTCGACATTGCCCTCAAGGAGGGCCGACGCCTGAGCCGCCTGGTGGACGAGCTGTTTGAGCTTGCTGCTCTCGAGGCCCGGGAAAAGCAGCCCGTGCCGGAACCCTTTCCGCTGGCGGAGTTGGTGCACGATGTAGTCCAGAAACATGGACAGGAAGCCAGCACCCGGCAGTTGGAACTTGTGGTGGATGGCGATCCGGACCTCCCCCTGGCGTACGCGGACCTGGCCATGACCGAGCGGGTACTGGACAACCTGATCGGCAATGCCATTGCCTACAGTCCCTCAGAGAGCCGCATTGAAGTGGTGTTCGGGCAGGCGGATGGGCTGCCGCAGGTCTGTGTGCACGACAGTGGCCCCGGTATTCCGGAGGAGGACCTGCCCCACATTTTCGATCCTTTCTACCGGGGCGAATCGTCCGGCGGTTCCGGCCACGCCGGCCTGGGGCTGGCTATCGCCCGTAGGATCATGAGTCTTCAGGGCGGTGATATCTGCGTTGAGAACCTGAGCTCCGGCGGGGCATCCTTCTGCATACGCTTACCGGTAGGGCCACCCGAATAGGGCTGCCTGCATCCATAATGATCTCTCCGGCGTTATACAAACGTAATAAACTGGAGAAAGTGATGTGATGAATCCCGTGCAAACTGGTCTCAGTATTCAAAAGGCAAGAGGTTAAGGTTATGAAACGGTATCTGTTACTGACGTCTATTGCGGCAGCGTTCGCATTGACCGGTTTCCAGGTTGGCGCCTCCAAAGGGACGGAATCACAATACGCCCCGGATGACCCAGGCCTGGCGGTTGCTACGTTCGCTGGTGGCTGTTTCTGGTGCGTGGAAGCGGCGTATGAAGAGAAAGTACCCGGCGTTGTTGAGGCGGTGTCTGGTTATAGTGGCGGCGATGAGAAGAACCCGAACTATAAACAGGTAGCTGGTGGCCGCACAGGCCATACCGAGGCGGTCCAGGTGTACTACGACCCTGACACGATCACCTATGAAGGCCTGCTCCAGGCTCTGTGGCGTACGGCCAACCCGACCGACGTGAAAGGCCAGTATGTGGACCGGGGCAAACAGTACCGGCCGGCGATTTTCTATCACAACGACGCCCAGAAGCGCGCCGCCGAAGCCTCGATAAAGGCACTGGAAGAATCCGGCCGTTACGATCATCCGGTCAAGATTGAAGTGGTGCCTTTCGAAGCGTTCTACGACGCCGAGGAATACCATCAGGATTACTACAAGAAGAACCCGGTGCGCTACCAGTTCTACACCTTCAACTCCGGCCGCTACCAGTTTATCGAGAAAGTCTGGGGCGAGGACGAGAAAGTGGACTATGCGCAGTATCGCCCCGAGAACAACGGTGGTTCCGCACAGGCCACTGTTAACAAAGCATCTGAGGGCAATACCGGCATGAACCTCAGCCGGGTTGAGGCATTCAATCCGGACACGTTCACCAAGCCTGACGACAAAACACTCAAGGCACGGTTGACCGAGACGCAGTACGAAATCACCCAGGAGGATGGCACCGAGCCTGCCTATCGTAATGAGTATTACGATGAAAAACGGGCCGGTATCTACGTGGACATTGTGTCCGGCGAGCCGCTGTTCTCTTCCCGTGACAAGTATAAGTCCAACACTGGCTGGCCCAGCTTTACCAAGCCGATCAGCCCGGACATGGTGGTGGAGAAAGAGGACAACAGCTTCTTCATGACCCGTACGGAGATCCGTAGCCGCTATGCGGATTCCCACCTCGGGCACGTGTTCAACGACGGCCCGGCGCCAACGGGGTTGCGCTACTGCATGAACTCGGCCGCGCTTCGGTTCATCCCGTTGGAGAACATGGAGAAGGAAGGGTATGGCGCGCTGATCAGTGAAGTGAAAGAAGCCAGCCGTACCGCTTCCAACTAAAACAACCCGTTACAGCCAGAGATCCCCGATGGGGGTCTCTGGCGAAAAGTGATGCTGGACCTGCGCCATCAGCAACTCGGCGCTGGCCAGCGCATCCACCAAGGCATTGTGCGGTGGGTAGTGTGGCAGCCCATACCGCCGCCGGCTGTCTGCCAGCCGAATTGAGATCGGCTGCTGACCCTTCAACTTCTGCCACCAGGAGCGTTTCCGGTTCGGATGCAGGTAAGCCTCAATGGCCATGGTATCCATCACCGGAAAGCGTATGTCCTCCCCGATTCGCCACTTCAGTGCCATGTTCAGGAACGGACGTTCGATATTGCGGTAGTGCACCACCGGTACGCGCCCGGCCATGCTTTCCAGAAATTCGTCCAGTACGTCGGCCAGATCAGGGGCCTTGTCGATATCGGCATGGGTTATGCCATGTATCGTGATAGAGGTCTGGTGTAACGGCAGTTGCGGTTTCACCAGCCAGTGCCGCGAACCACCCAGTTGCACACGGTCAAGGGTAAAGGGCACCACACCGATACTGACGATGGAGTGACTGTCAGGGTCCAGGCCGGTGGTTTCGAAATCCACGGCTACAAACGGGACGTCGCTCAGAGGCGTTTCCGGCGCCACACAACCTGCCCCGTAGAACGTCTTCAGTCGCGGGTCTTTCGTTTGTGTTGCCAGTTCCCGGTACTGTTCGGGCCAGGACAAAGTGTCGATCTGTGCTGTCTTACCATCAGACATTCCGGGTAGCCTGGGGGTTGTAGCGGAATTTGAGGAACTTTTGTGCCTGGCCGACCACCTGAAAAGCGTCTTTCAGGTGACTGCGTTCGAATGGCGAAAGGTCTTCCGGCCGCACATTGTTGTCTGGCTCTCTTCCTGCTTCGATGGAGAGGGCCTGATGTCGAATACGTACTATGGCAATAAACTCGAAGGCATCCCGAAGGTTATCAACGCCATCTTCCGGGATCAGTTTGGTTTGCCCAATGGCCTTGAGCCGGTTGAAGGTATTCTGTGCCCGTGAGCCACAGGCCAGGGCATGCACCCGGATCAGATCCGACACCGGTGCCGTGCCGCGACGCTTCAGGTTGAAGGTCTTGGCCTGCTTGCCGCTTTCCTCCATCACAAAGGTACGGAAAAAGCCCAGCGGTGGCGTGCGGTTGAGGGCGTTGCGGGCCAGCATGGCCAGGAAGCGCTGGCTATTGCTCGCTTTATCCGCAATGAAGGTTTTCAACTCTTCGGTATATTCGGTGCGGCCATGGATGCCGTCCAGGTCGAAGAAGATATTGCTATTGAGCAGCGCCTCCGCCTTGGGATTTTCGATCCAGTCGGCGAAGTATTCCTTCCACACCCGCAGCGGTTGTCGCCACTTCTGGTTGGTGGCCATGATATCGCCGGTGCAGTAACTGTAGCCGCACTCTGCCAGGCCATCACTGACGAACTTCGCCAGGGCGAGGAAATACTCATCGTGCTGGGCCGGATCGAAGCTGTCGTCCAGCACCATGGCGTTGTCCTGGTCGGTGACAACGAGTTGTTCGTCCCGGGCCATGGAGCCGAGTGCCATAAAACAATAAGGCACGGGTGGTGGCCCCAGCTTTTCCTCTCCCAGCTCAAGCAGTCGTTGGCTGAAGGTGCGCCCGATGCCAGCCATGGCACTGCCGATCATATGGGAGTTCGCATCTTCACGGACCATGCGCACAAAGGTGTTGGGCACGTCCTTGCTCAGGCGCTTCAGGCCCTTCACATCCTGCTGATGATAGATGTTACTGACCAGATACAGGCTGCTCTGGGATTCGTGTTTGACGATGTCCGACAGTGCAATCACACCCCGCACCTTGTCACCCTCCATTACCGGCAGGTGGTGCACGTTGTTGTGCAGCATGGTCAGCATGGCCTCGAAAATGAAGGCGTCGGAACGGGTGGTGATCAGCTCTTCCGTCATGATGTCGCTGATGGGTGTTTCCGACGGCAGTGCCTCGCAGAGGGCGCGGGTGCGCAGGTCACGGTCGGTAATGATGCCTGAAAGCCGGGGCTGTTTGCCGCTCTCGTCCATCAGCAAGAGGGCCGACACTCCCCGGTCCGTCATGATTCGGGCGGCCTCCTGAAGGCGCACGGTGTTGGGCGCCATCACGGGCTCGCGGGAAATCAGCCGGGTCACCCGTGCTGTCATCGGTTGATTCGATTTCTCCCGCCGTGAAAGTGCCGACCGAAGACGTGAATGGTCTTCAATTTCGACAAAATCGGTGAAATTCTCGTCGTTTTCCCACAAATATTGAAATATTTCGTCGGGAATCAGGTAGATCAGGGAGTCTTCAATAGCCTTGGCCGGAAACCGCACGGTTTTGTTCATCAGCAGACCAAACTGACCGAAAATCTCACCTTCGGTAATGCGGTTGTATAGCTCGCCAGAGCGGCGATAAATCTCGACGGCGCCGCTGCGCACATAGTGCAGGTAGGTGTTTCGTTCGCCCAGCGTGAGAATGTCTGTGCCAGCGCGGAAATAGGCGACTTCGATGCTGGAGACAATACGATCCAGGACATTCTCCGGCATTTCATCAAACGGGGCGTGCTGGGCCAGGTGGTTGCGTATCTCGATCAGCTCTGCCTGCATTGTTCGCTTCCTTTTCGCACCGGTTACGCCTCTGGAATTTATCACGCAATATAGCAGTGGCGCTGTTTTACGGCCATGATGTTGGGCAAGATAGCGTTGGTTTACACACGAGAGGTTGGGTTTTGTCTGCTATTCATACACTGGTCCTTGGGGGCATTCGATCCGGCAAAACCGCGCTGGCGGAGCGTATTGCCTGTGACGCCGGTTCACCGGTGGTCTATGTTGCAACGGCGACCGCCGACGATGAAGAAATGACCCGGCGGGTGGCCCGCCACCGGCAGAATCGGCCGCCGGAATGGGGGTTGGCAGAAGAGCCCTTGAAGCTGGCCTCCCTGCTGGATGGTTACGCCAGGGAACCACAACCACCCTTGTTGCTGGTGGATTGCATGAGCCTGTGGGTGAGCAACCTGCTGTTTGCAGGCGATGAAGTGTTTGCCCGTGAGCGTACCGCCTTCCTGCGGGCACTGGAGAACTACCCGGGCCCAATCGTGATTGTCAGTAATGAAGTGGGCCTGGGTACCATCGGCATGGACCCGCTCACCCGCCGTTTCTGCGATGAACTGGGGTGGCTCAACCAGGATCTTGCCGCCCGTTGTGAGCGGGTGCTGATGAGCGTGGCGGGGCTGTCGCAAACGTTGAAAGGCTGATTATGCGCCGTGCGTTTGCAGGCAACTGAGCAGGCCATGCTCCGAGATGTCCACGCGGATACGGCTGCGGCAGGCGTAGGGTACCGTTAACGCTGAAAAAGAGCGTTCAGTGGGGATACCCATCACCTCCGCCAGGAGCATGCGAATCACGCCGCCATGGCACACCACGAGTACCCGCTTGCCTGCCGCTTGGGTTTGCCAATCCTGCCAGGCGCTGCTGACCCTTTGCCGGAACTCGGTGATAGCCTCACCACCGGGCGGAGGATAACGAACCGGGTCGCTCCAGAAGCGGGTCAGCGCCTCGGGCGTATCCGCCATGATGTTCTCGGAGGTTCTGCCCTCCCAGTCACCGAACGCAATCTCCCTCAGCCGTGGCTCCTGGTGCAACGGAATCTGACGTTGCTCCGCCAACTGTTCCGCGAAGAGGCGGCAGCGCAGCAGTGGGGAGGTGATGATCACATCCCACTGGTCATCGTCCCTGATAGCCGCGTTCATCTGCTGCCAGCCGGTGTCGCTCAGTGGATCATCCTTGCTGCCCCGGAACATGGGCCCGCCGGCAGGTTCACCATGACGGATCAGGTCGAAAAACGCAGTGGTGTTCTGGTTATTGGTCATCCCCGCTTCAGTCCTCGTCCTTGTCGGTCACGCCGGCGTCAGCGAAGCTGGCCATCTGGTTGTGCAGGGCACAGGCACTGCGAAGCAGCGGAACCGCCACCGCAGCGCCGCTGCCTTCACCCAGGCGCATACCCAGATCCAGCAACGGCCTGGCATTCATGGCGTCGAGCACCGCCTGGTGCCCCGGTTCCGCCGAACGATGGGCGAACACAAGCCAGTGCCGCAGTTGTGGTTGTTGGCGAACAGCTACTAAGGCGGCAACGGAAACAATGAATCCGTCCACCAGTACGGGAATGCCGCGCGCCGCGCTACCCAGAATGGCGCCTGCCAGCGCAGCAATCTCGAACCCGCCGAGGGAGGCCAGCACCGCCAGGGGATCGCGGTTGTTGCCATGCCTGGCCAACGCCTGGGCGATGACCTCACACTTTCGAGACACGCCGGCTGCGTCCAGCCCCGTGCCCGGCCCGGCCAGGTTTTCCGGGCTTTGTTCCAGCAACGCGCAGGCCACGGCGGTGGCACTGGTGGTATTGCCGATGCCCATATCGCCGCCCACAAACAGTCGGCACCCGTCATCCGCGGCGCGGGCGGCGGCCCTGTCACCACTGGCCAGCGCCTGTTCAAACTGGCCCGGCGTCATCGCGTCGGTTGTGGCCAGATTGGCGGTGCCCGCTGCGATCTGCTCATCACGTACATCGGTCAACGGCGGAACGTCGCCGACGGTTCCGAGATTTACCACTTCCAGCGAGGCTCCCAGTTCCCGAGCCAACACGCTGATAGCCGCACCCCCGCTGGCAAAGTTCGCAATCATCTGGGCGGTGACTTCCTGGGGGTACGCGGATACGCCCTCCGCACAGACGCCGTGATCCGCCGCGAAAACAGCGATGCGGACAGGGTCGACCTGCGGATGTTGCGTGCGCTGAAGGCCCGCCAGTGTAATCGCTACGTCTTCCAGCTGCCCCAGAGACCCCCGGGGCTTGGTAAGCACGTGTTGGCGTTGCCGTGCCCGCTCAGAAAAATGGGTGTCGGAGGGTGGCAACGGCTGTGTCCAGCAGGAAGGCAGCGGCATGGTTGGATCCTGAGGTGGCAAAGTGTCGGGAGCCGAAGATGGTCTACCCGGCCTGAAAAAGTGTCAAGGATAGCAGCCACTCGGTTAGACTTCCTTTCGATCACGACAACCCACCGCCCGCTCGAAGAGACATTGCTGATTTGAACGCCTTCATTCTTGCCGTGACAGCTTGTTGTATCGCCGTCGTATTGGACCGCTGGCTGGGTGAGCCGCGACGGTGGCACCCGCTCGTTGGCTTTGGGCATGTCGCCGCCTTCCTCGAACAGAGAATGAATCGTCTACCTGAGCGAATGGCGGGATCGATGGTTCTCGGGTTCCTGGCCCTGTTCATCGCTGTGATACCCGTACTGGCGGCAGCCGAGTGGTTGCGCTGGTGGTTGGGGAACTGGGAATACTTGCTGGTTCAGGCTGTGGTGCTGTATTTCGCCCTGTCCATTCGTGGCCTGACGGAGCACGGCCGGGCAGTGTCTGACGCGTTGCATGGGGGCGACCTTGAGAATGCCCGGGCACAGGTCGGTCGTATCGTCAGTCGTGATGCAGCGGCGCTTGATGACAGTGGCGTAGCAACAGCCGCGACCGAGTCCATGTTGGAAAACGGCGCCGATGCCGTGTTCGCCAGCCTGTTCTGGTTTCTCGTAGCCGGCGTTCCGGGCGTATTGCTTCACCGGCTGGTGAACACCCTGGACGCTATGTGGGGGTATCGAACTGATCGCTACCAGTATTTTGGCCGCGCTGCGGCGAGGCTGGACGACGTATTGAACTGGGTACCCGCTCGCCTCACGGCGCTGACCTACAGCCTGCTTGGCGATGTCCGTGGCGGCTTTCGTTGCTGGCGGGCACAGGCGCCGGCCTGGGACAGCCCGAACGCCGGCCCGGTCATGGCGGCAGGGGCCGGGGCTTTGAGAGTTGTACTCGGTGGCCCTGCGCCCTACGCCTCAGGCATCAAGCAACGGCCCATGCTCGGTGAAGGTGAACCGGCATCGGCCGAGACCATTGATGCGGCGATCCAACTTGTACATCGCGGCGTGTGGTTGTGGCTCGGGCTGTTGGCCGCGGTCGCCATTATCGGATGGATAACCAGCGCCGCGCCTTGAAGGTGTCAGCCTGCCGCTTCAGATTCCCGTGTTTCGCTGGCCGGTATGGTCAACATCAGCAGGAAGCCAATCACCAGGAACACCAGAATGGTGCTCATGCCCCAGCGCTGGCTGTCAGTAACGGCCGTGACCCATCCCACCAACAGCGGGCCAGCAAACGCGGTGGCTTTGCCAGAGAACGCGAACAGGCCGAACATCTGCGTTTGCAGGTGCGGCGGCGCAATGCGGGCCAGGTGAGAGCGGCTGGCGGACTGCAATGGCCCCACGAAGATGCCCAGGATCATGCCCCATACCCAGAACGCGGTGGCGCCGTCCACTACCAGAATGGCGAGGGCACTGCAGCCCAATCCCACCAGTGACAGCAGGATGGTGTTGCGCCCGCCGAGGGCGTCATCCACCCAGGCGAAGCCCAGTGCGCCCAGGCCGGCGGTGACGTTCAGGGCGATGGCGAATTGCAGTACTTCCGTAGAGCCCATATTGAACGTACCCGCCGCGTACACCCCGCCGAAGGTAAAGATAGTGGCCAGGCCATCGGTGTAGAGCATGCGGGCGATCAGGAAGCGCACGATGTCCTTGTACTGGCGAACCTGGGCGATGGACTCCTTCAGTTGCCGGAACCCGGCGCGGGTGGCGGCGGCAATTCCCAGGCCGGTGGATGGGCGGTCGGGAACAAAGATAAAGGCCGGCAGGGCAAATACCAGATACCACACCGCTACCAGCACAAACGTGGCACGCACGTGCTCGGCGCTGTCCCGATTGAGGTCGAACAGGTTGGCATCGGCTTCGATAAAGCCATACAGCGCCACGATAAGGCTCAGCACGCCGCCGGTGTAACCCAGCCCCCAGGCCCAGCCTGACCAGCGCCCGGTTCGCGCCGGGCTTGCGAGATCCGGCAGCATGGAGTTGTAGAAAATGAACGCAAACTCGGCGCCGAGTGTACCCAGGCCGACCCACAGTGCTGCGTTCCAGAACTGATTCTGCTCCGGCTTGACCGTCCACAACATGGCGCAGGAGACCACGCAAAGCAGGGTGAAGCTGATAAACCAGGGTTTACGACGGCCGGACTGGTCTGCAATGGCCCCCAATATCGGTGCCAGGATTGCGATGAACACACCGGCAATGCCAACGATGTTGCCCCAGGCTTCCGTGCCTTTTACCTCGTCCTGCACCACTGACACGCTGAAGTACTGAGCGAAGACAAAGGTCAGAATGATGGTGAAAAAGGCGCTGTTGGCCCAGTCGTAGAGCGCCCAGGACCAGAGCGCGCGTTTGTCTTCCGGCTTGCCCTGTGTGGGGGCGACAGGCGATTGCGATGACATGTGGGGCTGGGCTCCTGATCCTTACACGATAAATCCGTGCGGTGATTGTCGCCATTATCGCCACAAATGCACAGCCCCGTGGGGTTAAACCCTCTTCAGGTTCCGTGATTCGTGGTCCAGCAACCACGCCTTGCGTTCCAGGCCGCCGGCGTAGCCCGTCAACGTACCATTGGCTCCGATCACCCGGTGGCAGGGGATCAGAATGGCAATGGGGTTGAGGGCATTGGCACGAGCCACGGCACGCACCGCCTTCGGGTTGCCCAGGGTGTTTGCCAGCGCGCTGTACGAGCGGTGCTCACCCGCTGGAATCCCGGTCAGCCCCTGCCAGACCTGCTGTTGGAACTCAGTGCCGGTCAAGCGGATGTCCTTCCACGGCAGGGGCTTGATCACCCCTGAGAAGTAGGCGTCCAGCCACTCGATAATGGTCCCGGGGGCGCTGTTCGGTTGCTCGCGCCACTCCGGCTGCCGGAACCGGCGGTTTTGCAGCATATGCATGCGCTCTTCGTTGTCGTCGAAGTCCAGGTGCACCAGTTGGTCATCCACCGTGGCCAGGCTCAGGGGGCCAACGGGACTGGGGAAGCGGCTGACATGAATTTGAGTTGTCATGATGGTGTCTCCTGCCGGGGTGGATGGGTGTTCAGTGATGTCCACAGGTACTGCGCTGCGTAAGCCCGCCATGGCCGCCAGCGTTCGGCGTGGCGCGTCAGGGCTTTGGCGTCCCGCGGGCCGCCCAGATGGGCCGAGGCCTTGAGTATGCCCAGATCGCTGGCGGGAAACGCGTCTGGATCCCCCAGGCCGCGCAGGGCCAGGTAGTGGAGTGTCCAGGGGCCGATGCCCCGCATGGGTGCCAATTGCGCCAGTAGGGTGTTGCCATCCTGCTCGGCAAAACCGGGTTCGGCAAACCGGGCGGTGATTCGTGCCAGGGTGTCTGCACGGCTGCCGGGCATACCCAGTTTGTTCAACGGCTGGCCGACGAGTGCTGCCGGTTCCGGGAATCTATGGGTAATACCCGTGCCCCCGGCAAGATCGTCGGGAAGGGGCCGCCCATAACGAGCCACCAGCCGCCCGGCCAGGGTTCGCGCCGCGGAGAGGGACACCTGCTGCCCCAGAATGGCCCGAACCGCAAACTCGAACCGGTCCCAACTGCCCGGAACGCGCAGGCCGGGATGCCGTGCGACCAGTGGTTCCAATAGCGGGTCCTGCGCCAGGTGTTCGCTGATGCCGGGCAGGTCCGCATCCAGATCAAGCAAACGGCGTATCCGCGCACTCACCTCCAGAATGGTCTGCCGCGCCGGCCCACGAAGGATAACCTGCACCCCCGGGGGATTGTCGCTTGGGCGGCAGATGACCAGCCCCGGTTGCCCAGCAATGCAGAGCGATCGCGCGTAGTGGTGCGCGCCAACCGCTTCCAGGCCCGGAATGGCCCGTGCCCGAAAGAAGGTCAGTAACTGCTCACTGTCGAACGGTGGCCGGGCCCGCAGGAACAGAACCAGGTCGTCGTGTGCCGGCAGAAAAAGATCGTCTGCACCGTTCTGTGTGGCTTTGAGTGGTGGCTTGAGACCTCTGCGGAATGCCGTCGGTGCATTGCCGTAGGCTTCTTTCAGGGTGTGGTTGAAGCGTCTCAAGCTGCTGAAACCGGCAATCTCCGCGATCTCCGTCATGCTGAGGTTGCTGTCGACAATCAACTGCCGGGCCCGCAGTAAGCGCCGGGCCTGGGCGTGTTGTTGTGGGGTGGCTCCGGTGTGGCGTTTGTAGAGCTGGCGCAGGTAGCGGTCGGTAATGCCCAGCCGCTCGGCCAGCTCCGCCACGGAGCCGTTATCCAGAGCACCTTCGTCCACCAGCCGCACTGCCCGGGCCACGGTGGTGTGAACCCCGGCAGCAGCCGGGCTACCAGGTGCCGCTTCTGGCCGGCACCGCAGACAGGGTCGAAAGCCGTTGGCCATGGCCGTTTCTGCAGACGGGTAAAAACGCACGTTCCCCCGCTTGGGCGTCACCGCCGGGCATATAGGGCGGCAGAAAATCCCGGTGGTCAACACAGCGGTGTAGAAGCGACCGTCGAATCGGGCGTCACGGGTTTTCAGTGCCTGGTAGCAAAGGTCATCGTTTAATGTGTCCATGATGGAAAGTGTACCAGCGAAACCCGGAAAAACTCGCCGGATTCGGAACTGACCGTTGAACCTTTACATCGCAAGCCCAAGCAGCAGGACCAGTTCCGCAAACACCACGCTGGCCCCGAGGGTATCGCCGGTATAGCCACCCAGTTGCCGGCGCAGGTACCCGCCCCAGACAATAGCCGTACCCAGCGTAGCGATAACGAGCCACAGCAGAGCTTTGGTCTCAAACGGGATAAGGGCCAGAGAGACAATCGCGGTGAACACGGTGGCAATCGCCAGCCGTGAACGCGAGAAATCTTCGGCCACCGGTTTGCTCTTGCTCTTGTCCGGGTCGGTCACATACGGCAGGAAGCCCATGATCATCAGTGGCGCGAGACGCGACACCATCGGGGCCAGGATCAGCGCCAGCCACACCGGTTGAGCTTCATCCAGCAGCGCAAGTTTCAGCACCAACGCAACCACCAGCGCCACCGTACCGTAGGTGCCGATGCGGCTGTCCTTCATGATCCGCAACCTGGCTTCCAGGGTATACCCGCCGCCCAACGCATCGACACTGTCGGCCAATCCATCCTCGTGGAACGCGCCGGTAATCCACAGGTGAAAACCCAGAATAAGAATTAGACTGACCAGCGGGCTCCAAAGCTGCACCAAAGCCATGTACAGCCCCGCATAAATGACGCCGAGCACCAGCCCAACCAGAGGGAAATAGACACTGCACTGATTCATCAGGCGGGGGGAATAGTCGATACGCACCAGCATGGGAATGCGTGTCAGGAACCCGATGGCCAGCCAGAAGGCTTGCCATTCCCTGGAAACGAGAGGTTTCAGTTGGCTCAATGCGCTGTCCTGCCTTTGGAGATGGTGTGAGTCTGCGGCCAGTTTAGCATTATCGTTGCGTGAGCCTGTTCCACACCGGAAATTCGTCGTTACCCGTGGCCCCTGATTGGCGAACGGGCTTGGTCTAAAACCGACCTCGCAGCCTGGAGTTATACGAACCGGTTCGCAAAACTCCAGGCAAGGGGCGGCAAATCGTTATAAGTATCTGATACTGTTGAAGCTGGTTTAGAGCATTGTGGAGTTATACGCCCTTATTCGCGGGTGCGTTAGAGACCAAGGAGGGCGTATAACTCCGGCGGTAGCCGTGGTGTTTCCTGTTTAGATGTTGATTCTAAAGAAATTTATTGGATTGGAAGGGGCGGCCGGAATTGGAGTTATACGAACGGGTTCGCATAATACGCTGTTAACCATATGATCGCGTACTTTTTCCCATTTATTGCAGTTGTTGTTCTGACCGTTCTAGCAAGTCTGTCGGTGGAAGTTGCGCGTCAGCGCGACGAATTACTTCCACTCCTCAATTTTGAGCCGTTCGTATATGTGCTTTTTTTGGGGGCTGGCGTTTCGCTGATTGTTTCTCACCGGTCCCGTGTCCCAGAAATTTTGGGAACCGCTCTCGTAGTTCCATTTTCTGGGGCGCTTACTGGGTGGGGCGCAGGTCTCACCATTGTGGAGCTGCTGTCAGGGCACTGGCAAAACGTTCCGGTCGGCATTGCACTGTCGGTTCTGATGGCTGCCATCACGCTAGCGCCTGTGTTAGTTGTTGGTCACGCTGCAAGTTTCACAGCCGACGTACGGGGCCGCTTATTCAGAAAGCCACTGCATGTGTGGCTGACTCATTTTATGGCCATCTCACTGATTGTTGGCGGTCTATTCGGTCTATGGAGTGTGTATGGTTAACCAGTCGGTCAACCGGACGCCAAAAGCGTACCGCTTTTGCTCCCCTTCGCTGGCGCTTCGGCGCCGGTTACCTCAGCGTTATGTGTAAGGACGAGGCTATGTCAGAACTGATTGATGAACTTCGGCAACACGCGCTTATGTGCGCCAACGATATACAAAACTCTGATCCTGACAGCGATGCTTCTCGTGTCGCATATGCCAGGGTTAAGACATTTGAGGGCATCAATTGCCCTAAATGTTGGGTATGCGAGCAACGCACTATCGAACTGGTGATTCAGGCTCACAGCACCAATACGGACTTTTACCAGTGCGGAAAATGTGGGTTTAGTGGTGTGTTTCCAAGAGTCGGTTAGTCTTAATCACATAACAAGTGACTGTGGTGTCAATTCCATAAATTAAGTCATTTGTTGGCGCCAAGGCTCCTGGTTTTTGATCATTGTATTCAACACCACAATCATCTTCCTCATGCAGGCAACGATGGCGACTTTTGGGATCTTTCCCTGGTCCTTCAGGTGTTCATAGAAGCGTTTGAACATCGGGTTGCATTGGATAGATGAGAGTGGACTTCCCCCGGTGCAGTGGACACTCCTAGCCTATACTTTGGCAAGTCGGCCGCAAAACAAGGGCGGTAATCCGTTTGAGAGGCCCGGTTTGAATATTGAAGTAATTAATGAAAAATCCGGTGATGATGCAAAAATACATCAGGTTACAGAGCAGGCCTTTTTAAGCGCGCCTCATACTGATCATACCGAGCAATTTATTGTAGATGCCCTTCGCCGTGCGGGAGCGCTGACTATCTCTCAAGTGGCTAAAGCTGATGGGAAAATTATTGGTCATGTTGCGATTTCGCCGGTCACTCTTTCAGGTGGTACAACCGGCTGGTTTGGGCTTGGGCCAATATCTGTTCTTCCTGAACATCAAGGGCTTGGTATTGGATCAAAGCTAATTCAGAGTTCTCTTGCCGCACTTGAGGCAATGGGTGCATCTGGTTGCGTGGTGCTCGGTGACCCTGGTTATTATGGTCGCTTCGGATTCAAGGTTGTAGATGGGCTGGTCTTTCCCGGTGTGCCTACTGATTATTTTCAGGCGCTATCGTTTTCTGGCGAGTTCCCAAAAGGGGAAGTGTCGTACCATGAGGCATTCTCAGCCCAGGGTTAACAAGGTTAAGCACAGCGCAGCTTTTTCGTTGCGACTTCGCCTCCACTATAAAGTTGCGCGTGTTGGCGTCGTTGCGGGCACTTATGAAATCAGTCAAAGGCAAAATTACTCTCATTGATCGTTTGGCTTTCGCGTTTTTCGGCGCAGTAAGTTCCTTCGTGACTGGAACCCTTATATACGCAGTAGTGGCTTACGTCATCACGGAATTCAATAACGGCGTGCTTCCACCTTTTTATCCTGTCTTCGTCTTTACGGTAAGCATGAGTGTGTTGGGCTTTGTCACTGCCAACGATTACATATTTAGAATTCTTACGGGGCTTTGGCGTTTGCTCGGCAATGTGGGCAACGGAATTGGCCCATAACAAGTCACAGCACCGGCCGCCACTGGCGTGACGCAAAGCTCTTCGTCGTGGATTGAAACTCACTATTCAAGCGGTCAGTCGCCCAACGATCCGCCGCACCCACGGCGCCACAATCGCGACTGTCGGGAAGGCGATTGGCCAGGTTGTCAGGCAGCTTTTGAGCCACTGTGCAGCGAAACCGGAATGGAGCCCCTGCGAGGTCGCAAGAACAAAGGCGGATACGATACAGACCATGATGGCCGAGAGCATGGCGCTGAATAAGATTGGGGCAAATCGTGCTGGAATATGCATTCTGTTCTCCTGGATATCGTTTGCTGACTGAGATGTTCACAGTGACTGAGTGATTTGGGTGACCCAACCGGATACGAATAAGCCGAGACCAAACACTGTGTGCGTTATCAGGCTCTGCAGTCGCGCTGCCGTTGGGTCTTTTGATCGGGAGGCGGCAAATCCCGCGCCCATGCCCGGTTGCATCAGCAAGAACGGGGCAGCCACGGTTCCGATGCCAACGGCGAGTGCAGGACCAATCGTTGGGTTATCAATCCAAGACTCACCCCAGATACCAATGAGTAAGGCAGCGAAGGCCGTGCCAATCAGATAGTGGGCTACCCACCCTATGAAGTGTTCCGCGCGCCTGGGAGACGATGCTGCAATAGAGTCGTGGCGAAATTGCCCGTGAGCCATATGGGCAATCCAGCGTCCTACCATCCCGTAGTTTGGGGGCGGAATGCCTAGCAGTGTCTTGCGTACGATCCCCCACAAGTCCGTTACAGCCGTCGCTCCGATGCCGATGAATACGATAAAAAGTAGTTGGTTCATAACTCTTCCTTTATTCCTCTTGATTTCGCGTTGTTGAGATCGTACAACTTCAAGTCAACTTGAGGTCAAGGAGTGTTTATGGATATCGCTGAAGTCGCTAAACGGTCTGGCGTGCCTGCGTCCACGTTGCGCTTCTATGAAGAGAAAGGGCTAATCAGCTCCATTGGCCGACAAGGGTTGCGCCGGGTTTTCAACGACAGCATATTGGAGCGGCTGGCGTTGATAGCGCTGGGACGTGCGGTGGGGTTTTCACTCGATGAAATCGCCCGCATGATTGGGTCGAAGGGAAATCCGAAGATCGACAGGGAACTGCTGGTGAGTAAGGCCGACGAACTGGATCGGACCATTCACGAATTGGTAGCGATGCGCGATGGTCTTAGGCATGCCGCGATTTGTTCTGCGCCCAGTCATATGGAGTGCCCCAAGTTTCGCCGCCTGCTGGGATTGGCGCAAAGTGGGGCGATTCGTAGTAAAAACACGGGAAAACTGCCGCAAAAGCGGCGCTGAGGAATCCTGGGTGTTGTTTTCAGCAACCGATAGCCCAGGAGCAACCTACGCCCCCCAAAAGGCGTTCGGGGAGGACTGCAAGCCAGCCCCGGCTTGTTAGTATCTGGCAATACCCTTTCCGGAACGGCCTATGGTCCCCAGTTCAGGCCCCGTGCGCCAGCGGTTGATGACCCTGGCCTGGCCCATCATTATCCAGTTCTATCTGTTTCAGCTCACCGGCGTGGTGGACAACCTGATGGTGGGTCAGTTCGGTGAGCAGACCATCGCAGCGCTGGGAATCTGCCTGCAGCTGAATTTCCTGGTGGTGCTTTGCTACGCGGCCTTGACCGAGGGTGGCGCCGTGATTACCGCCCAGTTGCGTGGCGCCCGGAAGCACGCCGAGATCCGTGAGACCCTGGCAACCCTGCTGACCGCCGGCCTGTTTACGGGCGTGGCCATTGGGGCTCTCTATATTGTCTTTGGCGAGTCGCTTCTGGCTTTGCTGACTACGGACCTGTTCCGTGCTCCGGCGGAGCGCTCCGGGCTGCCGGGCATTGGCTATGGCTATCTGTGGATCATCGGGCTGGGGTTGCCTGCTCTGGTAATTGCCCATGTGGCCATGTATGTGCTCCAGTCCCTCGGCAACACCCGCACCCCCATGCGACTGGCCCTGTATGGCAATGTGCTTAACGCCCTTGGTAACTACCTGTTGCTGTTTGGCGGTGCCATTCAGGGCGTAACCGAGCCCCTGTTTCCGCCTCTTGGGCTTCCCGGTGTTGCAATCGCCACTGTTCTGGCGTGGCTGTTTCAGGCGATGTTCATGCTACGCGCCGTTCTCCGCCATCCGGCGGTCAATGCCCGGGTAAGGGATGTCTCCGGGCTGGCGTGGCAACGGCTCAGGCGAATCCTGTACCTGGGGTATCCGCTGTCCGTAGATGGTTTTCTGTGGCAGGGGTCGGCGTTCATTTACACCATGATGTTTAACCGGGTGGGTGCGGAAGCTTACGCGGCCTTTTTGGTGGCGTCGATTATTCGTGGGTTTTCGCTGGCTCCGGGTGTCGGATTGCAGCAGGCCGTTAGCATTGCCCTGGGGGAATCGCTGGGCGGCCGGCATCCGCAGCGGGCACGAGCCTACACCGCCATGGGTATCCGCATGGTGTTGCTGGTGCTGCCGTTGCTGACATTGATCGTGGCATTGCTTACCCCCTTGTTTCTGCAGTTCTACGAAATCAGCGATTTAACCCGGGAGCGGGTGATCTGGATGGTGGCCCTGAGCGTTCTTTACAGCGGTGCCACGGCGTTAACCATGATTATTCCGGGCATTCTGAGGGCCGGTGGCGATACCCGCGCACCGATGGTGATCACCCTGATTGGCTTTGCCGGTGTCGGGGTGCCCGTGGCCTGGTATTTTGGGCTCTATCTTGGGTTTGGCCTTTGGGGTGTGTTTGCCGGCTTTGTTGCGGATGAAGTGGTGAAAGCCGTTATCATGGTGATCTACCTGCAGCGTGAAACCTGGCTACGGCGCCTGGCCTGACGCCGTTTAACCCGCACCCAACGCTGCGTGTTCATAGCATCACTGATTCCGCCAGCGGGAATGCTTCTGAAGCTTCCGTTGCAGGGTTCGCCGGTGCATGTTCAGCGCCCGGGCCGTTGAGGATACATTGCCGTCGTGCTCGTTCAGCACCCGTTGAATGTGTTCCCACTCCATTTCCTCCACCGTTGGGGGTTCTTCACGGGTTGCCGGTGGGCCGTCCAGTGGGCTGAAACCGGCCGTCAGTTGGCTCAGTGTGACCGGTTTGCACAGGTAGTTGACGGCACCCCGGCGCATGGCTTCCACGGCGGTGGCGATGCTGCCATATCCCGTCAGTACCAGCACCTCCAGTTCGGGTTGAAGGGCCAGCAGCTCCGGCAGTAATTGCAGGCCGCTTTCGCCGGCCAGGTTGAGATCCAGCACGCAGCGATGAAAGGTCTGTGATTCCAGTGCTGCTATGGCCTCCAGACGGTTGAGGGCACACGTGGCCTCGATGTTCTGGCGCTTCAGGGAACGCTGTAGCACCTGCACGAAGGCTTCGTCATCGTCGATCAGCAACCAGGTCGACTGGCCGTTCATTCCGCCTCCTTGTCGCCCTGGGTATGGGCTTGCGCTTGTGGCAGGTCGATGATCATGGTGGTGCCCGTGCGGTCGGCCCTGGCTTTGAGGGTGCCGCCGTGGCGCTGGATGGTGGCGTTGGAGAGGAACAGCCCTACGCCCAGGCCATGTTCGGAGTCTACAACGCCATCGCCGGCGGTGTTCTGCAGTGAGAGTTCCAGACCCTTGCCATGATCCTCAACCACGATTGCGACCCGTCCCTCGTCGCTGTCCCCCGCGCTGACCGCGACCCACGATGGGCTGGCCGTCAGGGCGTTGGCCAGAAGGTTCAGTATGGCTTGGTCCAGGGTGGCATCCACGGCGACGGGCTGGTCGGGGAATGGCGCCTGCCAGTGGATGGGCGACGCCGGCCACAACAGCGTGGCTGACTCCCGCAGCCGCATCATCCAGAAGTGCAGCGGAAGGATTTCCTGCTGCGCGGCCTTGGCCTGCATGGCGGCAGTAGACAGTTGGTGCAGGTGGTTGCTGCAAAGGCCCAGTTGCTTCTCCATCAACCCAAGGTCGTCTGCAAGCGAAGGGTCGGTGTGCACGGATTTCATTTCGTCCACCAGCAGGGCCATGGTGTTCAGCGGCGTACCCAGCCGATGCGCCACCGCCGCGGCGGACAGGCCCAGGGCAATCACCTGTTCATCCCTGAGCCGGTTCTCCCGGAATTCGGCCAGTTGTCCCTGTTTCTGTCGCAACCGACGGGCCAGTGAGCCAACCACCAGCAACAGCATGGTGGCAGTGATGGCAAAGGTGGCCCACATGCCCATCAGGTGCAGTTGGGTCAGGTTGGCGTTGTGATGTTCGTGGGTAAGCGGCGTGTGCCACAGCACCATGGCGGTGTAGAAGCCAAAACCGATGACCGTCAGAGCAATGCTTTCGCGCAAGGGGACCAGGATGATGGCAACGGCAATGGGAAGCAGCAGCAGCGAGACAAGCGGATTGGTATAGCCTCCTGTGAGGAATAGCCAGGCGCTGATCAGGAAAAGATCCAGGGCGAGCCCGAGGCTGACCGTAACCGTCAAACGGGGAGGCCGGCGGGTAAACCAGAGCCAGCCAAGGGTTGCCAGTACGGTGTAGAGCAGGCAGATCAACAGGGCTTCTGGCCGATGGGCCAGGGTGACCATGGTGTCGGCGATGGCAACGGCGACCAACTGAATGACCACGATGGCCAGACGCATGGTGAGAAGGTAGCGCGCCGCCTGTTGAAAACCGGTTTGTGAGTGAGTCAGCCATTCCATGGCATGCATTCTAGCGGGTTTTCGACGGTGCTACTGCGGGAATGTCTTCAGTCGGATGCGGCATTCTGTCTCATGCGCGGTGGGTGTCTGACTCCAGCGGTTCCAGAAGGCTGGCGGTTGTCTCCGCCGGGATGATCAGATTGCGGCCCCGGTCCTTTGCTTCGTACAGACGTTTGTCGGCTTCTCTTACCAACTGGCGCAGCGTTTCGCCGTCTGGCCCGAACTCCGCGACGCCACCACTGAGAGTCAGACGGATAACGTCGTTGTTGACGGTCAATGGGGTAGAGGCGACCGCAATACGGATTTTTTCAGCCACCTCCAGGCCTTGCTGGCCATTGGTATTGGTCAGCAGTATGCCAAACTCTTCCCCTCCCAGGCGTGCCGCCAGATCGGTTGCACGCAGGCATTCCCGGAAAATACGGGCAACGTGTTGCAGGGCCAGATCGCCGGTGTCGTGGCCATAGCGGTCGTTGACCTCTTTGAAATGATCGAGGTCGAGCGCGAGCAGGGTCATCGGCGTGTTATAGCGTCGGCTGCGCTGTTGCTCCCGTTTGAAGATGTCACTGAGCCTGGCCCGGTTGGCAAGGCCGGTGAGGGTGTCGGTTTGGGCAATCTTGAGCAGTTGGCGCTGTGACTGTTCCCGGGTCACTTCGTAGACGTGGGAGAACACCAGAATGCACAGGGAGATGACGGCAATGTTGGCAACTGGCAGCGCTTGCATCATGGCCGGCTCGTCGTGATACCTGAGCAGGAAAATAATGCCGGCGACGCTCATATAGAACACGGATATAGCCAGGCCAAGTCGACGGCCCATCAGTAGGTGAGAGACGATCGGAATCAGGAGCACCCAGGCGTGTACGGTGGCCGAGGCTCTGGGGATGGTCATGGCGAACATCATGGCGGTGAAAAACGGGATGGCGTAAGCAATGATCCAGCGCTCAAGATGCTGTGTGTTGCGTACCGCCCTGTAAACGAGAATGGCGTATGCACCCATTGCGAGTTCGACGATGGCTAACGGATAACTGCCTGTGAGCAGGTTGAGCATGGCAAACAGGGCGCCCCCGAGCATGGTGAGAACCAGCAACGCCTTTAATACCGCCTTGCGATAGGGGCGAGCCAGGGCTTTCAGGGGTTCTTTGTAGCTATCCATGAGGCGAGATCTTTGGTGGCCCGGTAACTCAATGTATCCAGGCGGTAAAAATATGTAGGTAATGTAAGCACAAGTAAAGAGGGGCGAATTAGATCAGATTTTCAACAAAAAAGTGAGGGGAGTTAAGACTAAAGTCGTAGCATTTCTGCCTCTAAATCCAAATTCACCAACGTCCCGGCCCGGATCCATAAGGGCATTCGGGTTGTATAGTACTTAAAGATACTGTCCAGCGGAGCGCATGATGGGAAGTCCGGTATTGGCCGTTGAAGGGTTAAGTAAAGGTTATATCAGCGGTCGCCAGCGGGTGTCCGTGCTGGCGGATCTGTCCCTGTCGGTTTGTTCGGGGGAGTCCCTGGCGGTTGTGGGACGATCAGGTTCCGGTAAGAGCACTTTGTTGAACCTGTTGTGTGGCCTGCAGACACTGGATGACGGACGCATCGCCGTCGCGGGTGAGTCCTTTGCAGCAACTGGCGCAGGCGCCGAAGTGCGCTGGGCAGAACTCCGCCGGCGCACCATTGGCGTGGTGTTCCAGGACGTTAATCTGATGCCCGCGCTCTCGCTGCTGGACAACGTTCGCCTGCGCTCCCATTTGGCCGGCCACGCTGCTGGCGGCGAGCGTGAGTGGCTGGAGCGCCTGGGTGTGGGGGCCGAAGCTGACCGTTACCCGGATCAGGTGTCGGGTGGCCAGGCCCAGCGAGCGGCGCTGGCCATGGTATTCGCCATGGCTCCGGCGTTGATTCTGGCGGACGAGCCCACCGGCAGCCTTGATCGTCACACCGCTGATGAGGTGGCGGACTGCCTGTTCACTGTGCAACAGCAAACCGGTTGTGCACTGGTCCTTGCTACCCACGACAGGGAGCTGGCGTCCCGCTGCGACCACTTGCTTGATCTCAGCACGACTGTTTGACCAATGATGCTTGCGCGCGCCTTCGTCAGCCACTACCGCCGCCACCCCATCCAGCTGTTGGCTCTGGCGTTGATGATTGTGCTGGCAACCATGCTTTGGACCGGGGTGACGGTACTGACCGACCAGGCCCGCAATAGTCTGTTGCAGAGCGAGAATGCGGTGGCGGCTCGCGCTCATGTGATTCGCTCGGATGGGCGACCGGTGGGTGTGGATGACTTTGCTGCCCTGCGTATGGCCGGCGTGTGTGTGGCGCCCTGGCTGGAGCTGCAGCGACCGCCGCCGGAAGGGCGGGTGATCGGCATCGACCCGCTGGCGATGGGGTGTTTCGGTGACACTGGCCTCGGCAGTGGTGCCGACACGTTGGATGGTGCGCCTTTCCTCGATATCAGCGAGGCCGCAGAACTTTCGAAAGAAGGGTACGGCAGCCGGCTTTACCTGCTGACGCGGGATGAGAACCGTGATTTGCCAACCGGTTATATCCTGCGTGAGTTTTCCATGGGCCCACCCACCGGTGAACTGGCGGACAGTTTCCTGCTGAATCTGGATGCCCTGAGCCTCCTGGTGCTTCTGATTACGGGCCTTCTGGTGCGCAGCGTACATCGATTGGGGATTGCTCAACGGCACGGCAGCTTTTCCCTGCTGCACCGGTTCGGAGTGCCTCGCCAACGGATAACGCAGTGGCTGACCTTGGAGCTGTTGGTGCTGACCGGTATTTGCGTTGTGCCGGGGTTATGGTTGGGGGCAAAGCTTGCCGGGATGCTGGGTAGCGGTTTCGGCCAGGCCCTCGACAGTCTGTTTGATGTGGCCGTCTATGCCGGCGCTGAAGAAGCGCTGCCCTGGAGGGCCGCCGCCATCGTGGTCTTTCTGGTGCTGGCGGTCTGTCTGGTGGACTGGGTGGTCCCGGCGCATTGGCGGGCGATGGCTGGCCAGGGCCGGGGGCGAACGATTGCCTTCCTGATGTTTCTGGTCGGGTTGGTGGGGGTTGCCCTGGCCCCGGCCCTGGCCTGGGTCTTTGTCGCGACGGCGATGGTGTTTGCGGGCGCCGGTTGGCTGACACCTGGATGGTTGGCGCTGCTTGCCCAACGGCTTTCCAGTCGCACCGGCTCACAAAGAGAAGACCCACTTGCCCGCTGGCGGCAACGGGAACTGGCGGTGATGTTCCGGCACCTGGCGTTGCCGGTGGTGGCACTGCAATTTGCCATGGCCACGGTGCTGGCGGTGCAGGCGTTGGTGACGACCTTTGAGGGCACCTTCGAAACCTGGCTGGCCCAGCGCCTGGAAGCGGAGTTCTATGTGGAGGTGCCTGCGAATGCAGACGCCGACATGGCGGCTGCGCAATTGCAGAGCCTGGACGGCATCGGGCCGTGGCATCGTGTGATCCGTGGCCAGGCACACATTGCGAGGGCGGATTCCGGGGGGCAACGCGGCCTTGGCAATGAGCGTATTGCGGTGGACCTGTTTGCCCTGATGCCAATCAGTGATCTGGTGACAAAATGGTCTCTGTTGGAAAGTGTTGAGGAGCCCTGGCAAAAGCTTGAGACCGATAGCGTAATGATCAATGAGCAGTTGGCCCGGCGCTACCGGCTTGAGGTGGGCGACACCCTCGACATCAGATTAGCGGATACCAATCGCAATGCAGAAGTGGTGGCTATCTACGCCGACTACGGGCGGCCTGCGGGGGAAATTCTGATGGCCGGTTCTGCGCTGCCGGCGGCTTTCAAGCCCCACTTCCAAAGCTTTTCGGTGACACCCGGCGGCGTGGCGATGTCCGACATCCGCGGGCGCCTGTCGGACACTTGGCAGACGTCGGAACTCACCATCAGGGACAACAACAGCATCCGGGCCCTGGCGTCGAAGGTCTTCAGTCAGACGTTCCTGCTTACCCGCGCCATCAGCCTGTTGACCTTGTTGCTGGCGGCGATGGCCCTGCTGATTATGGGATGGGTCTTTTTCATTACCCGGGTGAAATACTTTCAACTGCTGGGCGTTTGGGGACTGCCTGCATCGAAGGTCAGGCGTCAGCTCCGGCGCCTGTCGGTGGCGCTGACCCTCACGGTGACCATTGCTGCGCTACCGCTGGGCGTGTGGCTGACCTGGGTGCTGGTCAGTCGCATCAACCCGCTGGCTTTTGGGTGGTCATTGCCGATGGACCTGTACCCGTTGTTCTGGATTGAACTGGGTTTGGTGGCCGTGGCGACAGGGCTGATAATCGCCCATCTGATGCGCCGGCAGCTTGGCCACATGGACAGCATTAAACAGGTGGAGCCATGAATATCCAAACCGGCGTTGTTGCCGGCCTACTGGCGGTCGTCCTTGCGGGCTGTACGGATTTGGAGAACGACACCGGATTCGCCGGGCTTGCGCAGCAGACAGGCGAGGTGGAGCAATCGCAATTCCAGCAGCCGGAGCCAGGCGACACCCTGATCTTTCCCGAGGACTGGGGGCCCCATCCGCAACACCGTATTGAATGGTGGTACCTGACCGCTAACCTGGAAACCCAGGACGGCAGACCGCTGGGGCTGCAGTGGACACAGTTCCGTCAGGCTTTGAAACCGCGACCCGCCAATGCGGAACCACCAGAGGCCAGTGCCTGGCCCCTGGACGCGGCGTGGATGGCACACGCCGCCGTGTCATTTGAGGGTGAGCACTGGTTTGAAGAAAAGCTGGCCCGGGGTGATTTGGGGCATGCCGGGGCCAGGGCGGACCCGTTACAGGTATGGCTGGATGACTGGCGGCTGGTATCGCAACCGGATTCCGAACAGTGGCATTTGCAGGTTGAGGGCGGTAACTGGCGCTACGATCTGCGCCTGAGCAACACCGGCAAACCGGTACCCCATGGGAAAAACGGGTTCAGTGCCAAATCCGCCAGTGGCGAGGGCTCAATGTATTTCAGCCTGGTGGATCTGCACATTGAGGGTACGGTGACCCTTGGCGATGAAACCCTGGCCGTTTCCGGCAAGGGCTGGTTCGATCGCGAGTGGAGCAGTCAGTTCCTGAAGGCTGGCCAGCAGGGCTGGGACTGGTTCGCCCTGCATCTGGATGACGGCCATAAACTGATGGCGTTTCGCCTGCGGGAAGACCAAGGCGCCTTCGTGTCTGGCAGCTGGATAAACGCCAATGGGCAGGTTGAAACGTTGAACGGAAACGACATCAGCCTGAGCCCACTCGACTGGCAATCCTCGCCGCAGGGCAGGGTTCCTGTGGAGTGGCGCCTGCGGATGCCACAGCAAAACGTGGATGTACAGGTTGCCGCGCCGCCCGGCGACTACTGGAACGCCGGGCTCTACCCGTATTGGGAAAGCCCGGTGACGGTGACAGGTTCCCACGATGGTGTGGGGTATATGGAACTGACCGGTTACCGCAACTGAGCTAGCGGATCGCCGGCGGCTGCAGACCGCTGATCAGTTCCTGGATGCCCCGGTGCCACTGTTGGCGGAGTTGGTGGAAGTAGTCGTTGTGTTCGTCCACCCGGTCGACGAAGCAGGGCTTCAGTTCGTTGTTGCGGTATATGGCCACATCCAGCGGCATCCCCACCGACAGGTTGCTCTTCATGGTGGAGTCGAAGGAAATCAGGGCGCACTGGTAGGCCCGGTCCAGTGAGGAATTGTAGTTCACGACGCGGTCGAGGATGGGCTTGCCGTATTTCGACTCGCCAATCTGGAAATAAGGCGTTTCTTCAGTGGCTTCAATGAAGTTGCCTTCGGGGTAGATGTTGAACAGGCGTACCTGTTCGCCCCGGATCTGGCCGCCCAGTATCAGTGAACAGCTGAAGTCCACATGGTTCACTTTGCCCTCGGGGTTGTCGCGGTGAATAACCTCGCGGATGGTTCTGCCGACAACCTCTGCCGTCTCGAACATGGAGGCGGTGGAGAACACATTGGGGTCTTCGGAGCCGGCGCGGTTTTCCAGCAGGCTGATCACGCTCTGGCTGGTGGCCAGGTTGCCCGCCGATAGAATCACCAGTTCCCGTTCCCCCGGCTGTTCGAAGACATGCATTTTGCGGAAGGTCGAAATCTGGTCAAAGCCCGCGTTGGTGCGGGAGTCGGATGCGAAAACCAGGCCGTCGGCCAGGCGCATCGCCACACAATAGGTCATGGGGCTACCCTCGGGTCGTACTGAATGCGCTCAGTTTACCCGTTTCTGCGCAGAAAGCATGGGGCGGCGTGTGGAATTTGCACAGCTTTTTGTTACTGGCTTTCCCCGGCCATGGTGACCCAGGCACGGGTCTGCAGGTGCTCCATGCCGCCGCCGCTGCGAATGCCCCGCACGGGTGCTGCATCCCGGTAATCCAGTCCGGTTGCCAGCTTGATATGGCTTTCAGCAACATTGAGCAGGTTCACCACATCAAAGGTATGCCAGTTGTGGCCCAGCCAGGCCTCGGCCCAGGCGTGGGTGGCCAGGTGGTCATCGCTGAACGTGTGGATGTAACCGCTGACATACCGCACCGGCACCCCAATGTGGCGGCAGCAGGAGATGAATACATGGGTATGGTCCTGGCACACCCCCGCCTTCTGCTGGAAGGCCTCGGCGGCTGTGTGGGTCACCGTGGTGACGCCGGGCGTGAATTCGATGTGCTCGAGGATACGATTCATCATGCGCACCAGGCTGCGCTTGTTGGCGGAGAACTGGCTGGCGAAGGCTTTGATGGCTTTGTCGGCGTCGGTTAACGGAGTGTGGCGCAGGAACACCTCGGGCGGAAACGGTGAGTCGTCCTTGGTTAATGGTTTGCCCGTGAGATCAACCACGCCCTCCGCCGTCAGGGTGATCTCCCTGGTCGCTTTGTCCATGGTCATGACGGTAACAATATTGCCGAAGCCGTCTGTCATCTGGCTGGTTTCGCCAGGGGCACTCAGGTGCCACTCCAGTATCTTCTGCTGGGGTGTGTTACGGGGTGTCAGGCGTAGATACTGGATGCCTTTGTGCATGGGTTCGTCGTAGCTATAGGTGGTGTCATGGCGGATATTCAGCTTCATTGTTTCCACCCCATGTAGTCTTTCTGGATCTGGCCGGCGATGCGTTGGATGCGTTGCAGGAAGTCGGTCAGATACTCATTCAGGCCGCGCTCGGCAATGTACTCGCGGTCGCCGTAGCGGATGTTGGCATACAGGCTTGTGGCCAGGCGCCGGGCCCGGCGGGCCTCGCCGCTTTCGATCTGCTCCAGCAGATCCGCGATTTCCTCCAGGCAGGCGTGGAGCGAACGGGGAACATCCGGTTTGAGAATCAGCAGTTCGGCCACATTCATCGGTTCGATATTGTGGCCGTAGGTGTTCTGGTAGGCCTCAAAGGCGGCCAACGAGTGCAGCAGCGCCGTCCATTCGAAGAACGACTGGGTGGGGTGCCCTTCCAGGGATTTGGTGGCCATGTGGTGGCGGATGTTCAGCACGCGGGCGGTGGCGTCTGCACGCTCGATAAACGTACCCAGGAGCAGGAAATGGAAGGCGTCATTGCGCAGCAGGGTGCCATAGGCTGCACCACGGAACACGTTTGAGCGTTCGCGGGTCCAGTCAAACACCCGGCTGGCGTTGGATTCGGTCACCCCTTTATGGCGTAGTTCCTTCAGCTCCATCCAGGCCAGGTTAATACTCTCCCAGACATCTGCGGAGAGATTGCCTCGCACGTGCAGGGCGTTATCCCGGGCGCTGCGGATTACACTGAACACACTGGCAGGGTGGCGGTCGTCCAGAAGCAGGAAATCAATCAGGTTCTGGGGGGTGATTTCCGGGTAGAGCTCGTGAAAGGTTTCGCGGCTACCGGTCACCAGCAATGGCACGGATAGCTGTTCCTCGCGGTCTTCGGGAACGTCGATCAACGCCATGGTGAGGCTGACGTCCAGCAGACGGGCCTGGGTTTCCGCCCGCTCAAGATAGCGGGCCATCCAGAACAGACTTGATGCAGCTCGGCTCAGCATTCCTCGCCCTCCAGTACCCAGGTGTCCTTGGTGCCACCGCCCTGGGACGAATTCACCACCAGCGACCCTTCTTTCAGGGCCACCCTGGTCAATCCACCAGGTACCATCTGCACTTTCTTGCCCGAAAGCACAAAAGGCCGCAGGTCGAGGTGTCGGGGCGCTACGCCTTCGTTTACAAACGTCGGGCAGGTAGACAGGCTCAGTGTGGGCTGGGCAATGTAGTTGTCTGGCCTGGCCCGCAACAGCGAGCGGAAATGGCTCAGCTCTTTTTTGCTGGCCTTGGGGCCGATCAGCATGCCGTAGCCACCAGCGCCCTGGGTTTCCTTGACCACCAGGTCTGGCAGGTTGTCGAGGATGTACTTGAGGTCTTTTGGCTTGCGGCCCTGCCAGGTGGGGACATTTTTCAGGATCGGTTCTTCACCCAGGTAGAAACGGATCATCTCGGGTACGAAGGGGTAAATGGCCTTGTCGTCGGCGACGCCGGTGCCCATGGCGTTGGCAAGCACCACATTGCCGGTGCGGTAGGCTGCATAGAGCCCGGGTACACCCAGCATGGAATCCGGGTTGCCAGCCAGCGGATCGAGGAAGTCGTCGTCGACCCGCCGGTAAATCACGTCCACCTGCTGGGGGCCGACGGTGGTCTTCATGTAGACCTTATTGCGCCGTACAAACAGGTCCGCCCCTTCCACCAGTTCGATACCCATCTGCCGGGCCAGGAAGGCGTGTTCAAAATAGGCACTGTTGAAACGGCCGGGGGTTAGCACGACTACGGTAGGGTTGGGATTTAGCGACGCTGCGCGCAGTGTTTCGCCCAACAGGGCCGGGTAATGTTCAACCGGTGCTACCGGGGCCTTGGCAAACAGTTCTGGAAACAGGCGCATCATCATGCGCCGGTTTTCCAGCATGTAGGAGACACCGCTGGGGCAGCGGAGATTGTCTTCCAGCACGTAGAAATCGCCGTCGTTGTGGCGGATCAAATCGATGCCGGCTATGTGGGAATACAGATTACGTGGCAGCTTGAGGTTTTGCATGCCGGGCTGGTACTGGGGGTTGGCGAATACCTGTTCAGCACTGATGACACCGGCGCGAATAATCTCGAACTCGTGATAGATATCGAACAGGAAGCGGTTCAACGCCTGCACCCGCTGGCGCAAACCAGCTTGCAGACGTTGCCAGTCGCTGGCGGAGATTACTCGTGGGATCAGATCAAACGGGATAAGCCGTTCGGCCCCCTGGTCTTCGCCATAGACATTAAAGGTGATGCCCAGGCGTTGGAACAGCACGTCTGCCTCGCGGCGCTTCTCGGCCAACAGGGCTTCGTCGGATCGGATCAGCCAGTCCTCCAGCATCCTGCAGCTGGGTCGTACCCGATTATTCTGGTCGAACAGTTCGTCGTAGATACCCTCGGGTGGGGTTTGTATCAACATAACCATGACCCTCTCCTGAACACGCCGTCCACCGGATGTGGGCGGTCGGTATTCAGCCATTCCCATGATGTAAAGGAACAGCAAAAGGCAGGCCACTCTGGCGGCAAACCGTGGGTTTATCACCGGAACGGGTTATTTAAGAAAAGGCCAGACGGAGGGAAGTGTCAATAAAAAGCATTGCCAGCCGCCGGGAAAGGCGGCTGGCGGGCAAGGGTTATTCCAGGGACGTAGCGCCAATGCGGTGAATACTGACATCCGCACCGTTGAATTCCTCTTCTTCTGTGAGACGCAGGCCGGAGATGGCGTTAACAATGCCGTAGACGATCAGGCCGCCGACAAAAGCCACCACAACACCGGCAACCGCACCGATGATCTGCGACATCAGGCTGACCCCGCCCAGGCCCCCGAACGCTTCCTGGCCAAAGATGCCGGCGGCAATGGCACCCCATACACCGCACACACCGTGCAGGGGCCATACACCCAGTACATCGTCCAGGCGCTCAATCTTGTCCTGGGCCCACTCAAACATGTACACGAAGATGGCGCCGGCGATGCCACCGGTAATCAGCGCACCGACCGGGTGCATCAGGTCCGAACCGGCGCACACCGCCACCAGGCCGGCGAGCGGTCCGTTGTGGATGAAGCCCGGGTCCTTGCGGCCGACCAGCATGGCCACCAGAACGCCACCCACCATGGCCATGAGGCTGTTCACCGCCACCAGGCCGCTGATGCCATCCAGGGTCTGGGCGGACATCACGTTAAAGCCGAACCAGCCGACGGTGAGAATCCAGGCGCCCAGCGCCAGGAATGGAATGTTGGAGGGGGCAAACGCCACCACGCGGCCATTGCGGTAACGGCCTTTACGTGCGCCCAGCAGGAGCACGGCGGCCAGGGCGATCCAGCCGCCCACGGCGTGCACCACGACCGAGCCGGCAAAGTCGTGGAAGGCTGCACCAAACTGGTTCTCCAGCCAGGCCTGGAAGCCGTAGTTGCCGTTCCAGATCATGCCCTCGAAGAAGGGATATACAAATGCCACGATCAGCCCGGAGGCGATAAGCATGGGGTAGAACTTCGCACGCTCGGCGATACCGCCGGAGACGATGGCGGGAATGGCGGCGGCAAAGGTCATCAGGAAGAAGAACTTGACCAGGTCATAGCCATTTGCGGCCGTTAGCTCTGAAGCGCCGGCCATAAAGTGGCTGCCGTAGGCGATGTAGTAGCCAATGAAAAAATAGGCCACGGCGGAGATGCCGAAGTCGGTCATGATTTTTACCAGAGCATTCACCTGGTTCTTGTGGCGCACGGTGCCGACTTCCAGGAAGGCGAAGCCAGCATGCATGGCCAGTACCATGATGGCACCGATCAGAATGAACAGTGTGTTGGCGCTTTCGGTCAGGGTATGTACTGCACTCGTGATGTCCACGGGTTGGTTGCTCCTGATTTTTTGGTTTTATCCACCTGTCACGGGCGGGTTGTGCATTGATAGCGTGCACACCAAGCAAGGAGTGTTCCATTTTGAGGCAAATTCAGAGCGGGTAGTCGATTAGGTGATTTTCCGCTCTGAAATTGGGCGGGGTTGAGTTGAAGGCGGGGTGTTTGCGCTCTTTAATGGTGCATTAATGGGCCGAGTGCACCAATATGGCCGTCTACCACAGTAATTCGTCCTGGTCGGAGTCGTCGGAACTGCGGGAATCCGGTGCAGCAGACACATCGGCTTCGGGGTTCATGAGTTCCCTTAACCGCATCTCCTGTTCCTCGATCGGTCCGGACAGATCGATAATGATTTCCACCCGGCGATTTTTGGCGCGGTTCTCCGAAGAGGTGTTTGGTACTCGTGGCTCGGTATAAGCGAGACCGGTGACCGCCAGCCGGGCAGGCTTCAGATTACCCTCGGCGAGGAGCGCATTGGCAACCGCTGCCGCCCGGGCGGCGGATAGATCCCAGTTGCTGTAGAACCGCTGCGTACGGATGGGAACATCGTCGGTATGGCCTTCGATGGTCAGCTTGCCGGGGATCTGCACCAGTATGTCGGCCATTTCCAGCAACAGACCTTCAAACTCCCAGGTCAGGTCCGCCGAACCGGAGGGAAACGCCCCCTTCTCCTCAACGCGAACAATGATTCTATGATTGTCCTGGATGAGGTTGACCCGGCCGTCTTCGATGGCTGTCTCAAGAACCGATCGAACCTGCTCCAGGGTCTTCTCGAGCTCTTCCTGGATGGCGGATTCCACAGCCACATCCGTAGGGCTTTTCAGGGTTTCCAGTTCGGGCTGCTCGTCGGTGGTTGTCTGTTTGACTTCGTTGACGACGGTGGGCTCGGGCGGTGCCGGAGAAAACTGATCGAAAATCGGGCTGGTGCCCATGGGTACCTCAAGGACGGGCACCTCGCGCTGCACACCAAACGCTTTCGACAGTTCACCAGCGATCTGTTTGAACTTCTGTGCGTCGATCTCGGAGAACGACAACAGCAGGACGAAAAAGCACATCAGCAGCGACATCAGGTCCGCGAATGTCACTACCCAGGCGGGAATGCCCGCTTTTTCCTCTTCTGGTAATTCGTCCATGGCTAAACGCCTGCGGTCTCGGCTTCTGAGTTTTTCTCACGTTCTTTCGGGGTCAGGTAACTCGACAGCATCTGTTCGATAATCCGCGGATTGGTGCCTTCCTTGATAGCAACCAGCGCATCAATATAGAGCGATTGCAGACGCGCTTCCTCAGTCATTCGCAGCGAGAGTTTGTCCGCGATGGGGGTGGCGATCATGGTGGCAATCATTGCGCCGTAGAGTGTGGTTAGCAGGGCAACCGCCATGGCAGGACCGATGGATTTCGGGTCTTCCATGTTGGACAGCATCTGCACCAGCCCGATCAGGGTTCCGATCATCCCCATGGCAGGGGCCACATCGGCCATTGCCGTAAAGACTTTTGCGCCAGACCGGTTGTGATCCAGCGTCAGTAGGCGCTCCTTGGACAGCAGGTGTTTGATGGTTTCAGCATCCTGGCCATCGACCAGCATCTGTATTCCCTGGCCGAGAAACGGCGAGCCAACTTCGCGCTCTTCCAGGCCGAGCATGCCTTGCTTGCGGGCAACATTGGCTACCTCAATCAGTTCATCAATGCTTTCACGGGTGTCCGGCAAACGGAATTTGAACGCTCGAGCGGCCACTTTGAAGGCGCTGAAAAACTGGTGGAAGCTGAATTTCGCCAGCACAACCAGCATGGTGCCACCGACCACAATCAGTATGGAGGGGGGATTGATAAAAACATCCGGCGACACGCCAAGAATGACGGCTGAGGCTATAAGCAGGATGGCCCCAACAAGGCCGATCAGGGTGGCAAAATCCACATTAGCTCCAAAGGGTTTTGTGATTCAGAGGGCTTTCGAAGATTAACGGTAGTCCACTATTGAATCAATCGCTATCCGTAAGCGTTTGTGTTTCTATTTTAAGATCTTTCCACGCTGCGTAACGAAGCAGGTCGGATTCCACCAGGGCCAGGCATGCGGCCACCACACCGGCGTCGTCCAGCAGGCCGAATCCCAGCAGCAGGTCCGGAATCAAATCCAGGGGATTGAGTACGTAAACAAGGGCACCGGCGATCGCCGCAATGCTTTTCCAGGGTACTTCGCGATAGTTGCCCTGCCAGTAGTCCCTGAGCATGGAAAACATCAGCCGGATGTCAGTGCTGAACCGGCTCAGTTTGCCACTGTTCCTGACTTTGTCCTCGATGGCCTGCTGGCGGTCGAGCAGGGCGCCCACATCTCTGCGGTGAACCTTGTCCGCCTCTTGATTCAACTGTTCGTTTGCCGTGCGCTTGCTAAAACCTGTCATCGGGCTATTCCTGTGTGGGATGGCCTTGCAGCTCCATGATCCATGAAGCCTGTGACAAAGCCAAGGATGTTTGCGAGGCGATTTCCGATCATGGTTATACTGGTGGCATGACCGATTACGTGAAACAGAATCCTTCGTCCTTTCCCGATGCGCTGTTGTGCGAAGCCCGCGGCCTTGAGGTTTTGGCAGACACTCTCAAGGCGGCTGGTGTCAGCAGAGTGCATGTGCCGGAGGTGAAAGCCGTATCAGCCCGCGAGCTGGTGATTCCGAAGATCCATCCTGGCCCGGCGGGCGAGGAAGCCATGGCCGCACTTGGTGAGGGCCTGGCGCAAATGCATGCGGTACGTCAGCCCGAGTACGGGTTTGACGCCGATAACATGATTGGGATGTCACCACAGAAGAACCGCCTGACGGACGATTGGGGGGCGTTTTTCCTGAGAGATCGACTGGGTGTGCAGGTAGGCATGATCCGCAACGACCATGTCCGGAGAGAGTTTGAAACGGTGCTTGAGCGTCAGGGCGACAAGCTTGCCCGGTTTCTGAATGCGCATTGCGAACACCCAAGCCTGCTCCACGGCGACCTATGGTCCGGGAATGTCCTGTTCGACAGCACCGGGCCATGGCTCATTGATCCCGCGGTTTATTACGGTGACCGGGAGGCGGACATTGCCATGACAGAGCTGTTTGGTGGCTTCTCCTCGGCTTTTTATCGTGCCTATGACCGGGTCTACCCCAGAACGGATGTCTACGACACCAAGCGGGCCATCTACAATCTGTACCACACCCTCAATCACTACAACCTTTTCGGGGCATCCTATCTGAGCGCCTGTCGCCACAACCTTGACGTGGTGGCCTCGCTGTAAGCGTGGTCGCTACCACCAGGCCTTGTCCCACATTTCCGGATTGGCCCAGTTGTCGGGATTGTTCCAGGCGCGTTTGTGGTTGTAGCTGTCGATGTTGTAGGTGTAGAGCGTGAGAGGGCTCTCTTCGTCACCAAGCTCAGCCTGCCGGCGGAATCCCAGCCCGATGAAATCCGTAAACGACCAACCGGGGCAGTCTTTCACCACAACGGCAATCTGGTGGGTGCCGTAGTTGCGCAGTTGGCCCAGCAGTACTTGGCCCTCGTCGTGGTTCAGGTGTTCGAGCGTGTTGGTCACCAGGGCCAGGTCCTGGGTCTCGGGCAGAGGGAAGGCATCGTTGGGGGCGCTGGTATCCAGGGTGGTCATGGCCGACTCGCTGTGGTGCCGGCACCAGTGATCCCCAACCTCACCAGCGATCTCGCCGCAAACCACCAGTGTGGCCGGTTGGCAGGTATCGATAATGCGGGCCAGGGCCTGCTGCACAGTGGTCATGTTTGGTGTGTCCGTCTGGAATGGAACAACCAGTATCACACCCGCCTGTCGGCGGCATCAACCAGATGCACGCCGACAGCGTTCAGCAAGCAACAGCCTTAGAGCTCCTGAGCCGTTGGCCGCAGGATAATTTCGTTGATATCCACGTCCGCAGGCTGTTCGATGGCATAGACGATGGCCCGCGCCACCGCATCGGAATCAATCGCCACCTTGTAGAGTTCATCCGCTGCCTGTTTGGCGTTCGGGTCAGTGATGGTGCTGGTCAGCTCGGTGTCGATGGCGCCCGGTGAGATATTGGTGCTGCGGATCTCGTCGCCGGCTTCCATGCGCAAGCCTTCAGACAGCGCTTTCACCGCGTATTTCGTGGCGCAGTACACAGCGGCACCGGGGAACAGTTTGTGTCCGGCAACGGACGACAGGTTGATCACATGCCCGCTGTGTTGCTCCCGCATGGTCGGCAGCACAGCCGCGATGCCATACATCACGCCTTTAATGTTGACGTCCACCATCTGGTCCCACTCATCAACCTTCAAAGCGTCCAGCGGTGCCAGTGGCATCAGGCCGGCGTTGTTGATCAGTACGTCGATCCGGCCGAAGGTTTCTTTCGCGGTGGCAGCCAGTGACTCGACCTGGTTTCGGTCAGTCACATCGGTCACCTTCCAGGTGACTTCAGCACCCTCGGCTTTCAGGTCTTCTGCCAGTTTGGACAGGCGGTCTTCGCGACGGGCCGCAAGCACCAGCCGGGCTCCTCGCGCTGCCAGGCGGCGGGCAGTTGCCTCACCCAGGCCACTGCTGGCGCCGGTGATAATCACGACTTTGCTATTGATTGGGTCGTTGGTATTGCTCATGGTTTGACTCCTTACTCGTGTGAAAGTGATGTTCAGACGCTGGGTTCAAGTTCCTTCAGCGTCGGGTAATCGGTGTAGCCGCGCTCATCGCCGCCGTAGAAAGTGCTGTCATCCCATTTGTTCAGTTCCGCATGCTGGCGGAAACGCTCGGGCAAATCGGGATTGGCAATGAACGGACGGCCAAAGGTCACCAGATCACAACGGTCATTGCCGATCCGTTTGCGAGCTTCCTCAGCGGTGTAGGCGCCGTTGGCGATGTAAGTGCCGTGGAATCCAGCCTGGATGGCATCGATCACCGATTCCGGGCGGCCGTTCGCATGGTTGCCCTGGAACGAGTCTTCCACGACCTCGATGTAGCTGATGCCCAGGTCGTTCAGCCGCTTCGCGAATTCACCAAAGGTTTCGACCGGGTCCTCGTCGTACATGGCGTTGAAGCTGCCGGTCGGGCTGACCCGAACGCCGACATTGTCCTTGCCCCAGACGTCGATCACGGCCTCGATCACCATCAGTGGCAGGCGCATCCGGTTTTCAACGGAGCCGCCAAACTCATCACTGCGGTGGTTGCTGCCGCTCTTGAGAAACTGGTCCAGCAGGTATCCGTTGGCGGCGTGTACTTCAACGCCATCAAACCCGGCCGCTTTGGCGTTCAGCGCGCCCTGGCGATACTGCTCCACGATGTCCGCCATTTCGCCGGCTTCAAGAGCTCTGGGCTCGGGCACGTCCACCATGCCGGAGTCGGCGCTGATGAAGGTCTTGGCGCCCTCGGGTTTGATCGCCGATGGTGCTACAGGCTTGTTGCCATCCGGCTGCAGCGCCGTATGGGAAATTCGGCCAACGTGCCAGAGCTGCATGTGAATGCGTCCGCCCGCCATGTGCACCGCACTGGTGACCTTGCGCCAGCCCTCAATCTGCTCCTCCGAGTGGATGCCTGGCGTGAATGCATAGCCCTTACCCTGAGGTGACACCTGGGTTGCTTCGCTGATGATCAGTCCTGCACCGGCACGCTGCTGATAGTACTGCGCGTTCATGTCGTTCGGTACGTCTCCAGGTTGGCTGGAGCGCGAACGGGTCAGGGGAGACATCAGAACGCGGTTGGGCAGCGTCAGGGTGCCGAGATCGTGCGGTTGAAACAGTGCGTCGTTTACGTTGTTCATTGATCACTCTCCTTGAGGATTAACTGAGTGTAATTAGACCAGTCTACTAGTAATGACTGAAAAAAATGTGGGCGTTCAGTGAAGGCCAAGACATTGGCGGAAAAAGACCCGCACAAACCGCTCCATGGGCTCGGTAGACTTCAGAACCTTGGCTCTGAGAATGGCGCCTTCCCAGCCGGAAAGCAGAAAGCTGGCGACGTCGGCAGGGTCGATGGATGCATCGATATCGCCGGCCTGACGAGCCTCTTCAACACAACGCTCAAAGCGTTTTTCCCAACCCTGAAAGACGGTGTCGAGGCGTCTGCGGAAGGTTTCGTTTTGCCCGGCCAGCTCCTGGCCAAGATTGCCAATCAGGCAGCCCCGGGTGAATTCGCAGCTGGTCATGGTTTCCAGACCAGTGTCGAAGTAGGCCCTAAGGCGGTCCACCGCCGAGCGGGTGTGGTCGTTCAGAATCCGATCCAGCTTGGTGTCGTATTCCTGCGCAAAGGTGTCGATGACAGCCAACCCGAAATCGTTCTTGCTGCTAAAGTAATGGTAGAACGACCCTTTGGGTACACCGGCGGCGGTCAGCACGGCATTGATGCCCGTCGCGCCGAAGCCTTTTTGACCAATCAGGTCGGCGCCGGTGTGGATAATGTGATTGCGGGTGTCGTTCGATGTCATGGCTGGTATATTAGACCGGTCGTCTAGTAAGCGTCAAACCCGTAAAACCCGAGACATTTTATTCCGAACCACGTTCAAGGAGTCTGCCAGTGATCAAATCCCGTGCTGCGGTGGCGTTTGCCCCCAACAAACCGCTGGAAATTGTGGAAGTGGATGTTGCTCCGCCCCAGAAAGGGGAGGTGCTGGTGCGTATCGTTGCCACCGGCGTCTGCCACACGGACGCCTACACGCTGTCCGGCGCCGATTCCGAAGGGAATTTTCCGGCCATCCTCGGCCACGAAGGCGGCGGCATTGTTGAGGCGGTTGGAGAAGGTGTCACCTCCGTCGAAGTGGGTGATCACGTGATCCCTCTTTATACCGCCGAATGTGGAACATGTAAGTTCTGTACGTCCGGCAAAACCAACCTGTGTGGTTCCGTGCGCGAAACCCAGGGCAAGGGAGTGATGCCGGACGGTACCTCCCGTTTCTCCTACAAGGGTGAGCCTGTCTATCACTACATGGGGTGCTCCACCTTCTCTGAATACACGGTATTGCCGGAAGTTTCCCTGGCGAAGATACCCAAGGATGCACCACTGGACAAAGTCTGCCTTCTGGGCTGTGGCGTCACTACCGGTATCGGCGCGGTGCTGAACACAGCGAAGGTGGAAGAAGGCGCGACGGTCGCTATCTTCGGTCTCGGCGGAATCGGCCTGGCGGCGATTATTGGCGCCACCATGGCCAAGGCCAGCCGCATCATCGCCATCGACATCAACCCCGGCAAGTTCGATATCGCCAGACAGCTGGGTGCCACGGACGTAGTGAACCCCAAGGACTACGACAAGCCGATTCAGGAAGTCATCGTTGAAATGACAGACGGCGGTGTGGACTACTCCTTTGAGTGTATCGGCAACGTCAACGTGATGCGCTCAGCCCTGGAGTGCTGTCATAAAGGCTGGGGTGAATCCATCATCATCGGCGTGGCCGGTGCCGGTGAGGAAATCAGCACCCGGCCGTTCCAGCTGGTTACCGGCCGGGTCTGGAAAGGTTCTGCGTTTGGTGGCGTGAAGGGCCGGACGGAACTGCCCGGCTATGTCGAAAAGGCCGAGAAAGGAGACATTCCACTGAACGTGTTTATCACCCACAACATGCCTCTTGAGGACATCAACGAGGCGTTTGAGTTGATGCATGAGGGGAAGAGTATTCGGACGGTTATTCATTTTTGATAAGGCATAAAACCACCCTTCCAGTCTGGGCAGGGACGCCCGCTTTCCAGATTTCTGCGCATTTTGGTTAGGCCCTGCGCATACGGGATAACCCTTACACCACAACCCTCAGCAGAATGAAGTTGACCACTCACAGGTGGCTCAACAACAAACTGACTGAGGGCATGAAATGTATAACAACAATGCACTGCTTCGTCGGTTGGGTATGGCCCTGGGGCTGATGGCAGCCTCGATGATGGCCTCCGCTGATAAGGCGGGCAAACCCAACTTTCTCCTGATTGTGGCCGATGACCTGGGCTACTCGGACATCGGCGCCTACGGCGGGGAAATCGAAACCCCAAGCCTGGATGCCTTGGCGGATGAGGGCGTCCGCATGACCAACTTCCATACCGCACCAACCTGCTCTCCTACTCGGTCCATGCTGTTGTCCGGTACTGACAGCCATCAGGCCGGTATCGGTAACATGGCTGAACTACTCACTGCAGAGCAGAAAGGTAAACCCGGTTACGAAGGGTATCTGAACGATCTCGTAGCAACCCTTCCAGAAGTCCTTCGAGACAATGGTTACAGTACGTCGATAGCCGGTAAGTGGCACCTCGGTCGGACGGAAGAGCTGAGCCCGGCAGCTCGTGGTTTCGATAACTCCTGGGTGCTTGTCCAAGGTGGCGCCAGCCATTTTGATGATGGGCGCGCCATTATTGGTGTCGATCCAAAGGCAATCTATCTGGAGGATGGGAAGCAGGTTGAGGCGCCTGAAGGTTTCTACTCATCTAACTTCTACGCCGACAAGGTCATCGAATATATCGATGCTGCAGAAGACAAGCCTTTCTTTAGTTTTCTTGCATTTACCGCACCCCATTGGCCGCTCCATGCACCAGAGTCCTACATAAACAAATACGAGGGCCAGTATGGCGAGGGCTATGAGGCAATTCGCAAGCAGCGTGTGGGTAAGATGAAGGAGATGGGGCTCATAGGCCATGAGCTTTCAGCCAATGTTCCGTTTGATGAACTTCCCACCTGGAATGAACTGACTGATGAGCAGCGCAAGATTGAAGCCCGCAAGATGGAAGTATACGCGGCCATGGTCGACAACATGGACCACAATATCGGCCGTGTGATGGGCTATCTGGAGGAGACGGGCGAGCTGGACAACACCGTCGTGCTGTTCATCTCCGATAACGGTGCCGATGGCAATAGCCCGGAAGTGTTGCCCAGGAATAAGGAATGGATTGCCTCCGAGTACGACAACAGCTACGACAATATCGGCCGTCCTGACTCTTACATCTGGTATGGCGCTCAGTGGGGGCAGGTCAGTGCTACGCCATATCCTATGTGGAAGGCATACCCGTCCCAGGGCGGCTTGCTGGTTCCGGCCATTCTCAGCCTGCCGGGTCAGTCCGGTGGCGAAATTAACCACGAGTTCTTCCACGTGATGGATGTTATGCCCACCTTTCTGGAGTTGGCGGGTATTGAACAGCCCACAAGCCCCTATAACGGCCGTGAAATTTTCGATATCCAGGGCGTGTCCATGCTCCCAGGCCTGAATGGTAAAGCCAAGACAAACCGCGTTGTTGGTTGGGAGTTGCTGGGCCGTGCCGCGGTGCGTAAGGGCGACTGGAAAATCCGGCTACTGGAAGAGCCCTATGGCCAGGGAGAGTGGCAGCTGTTCAACCTGGAAGAAGATCCTGCTGAAACAACCGACCTGGCTGCGGAGAAGCCGGAAAAGCTCAAGGAAATGCTAGTGGAGTGGGACGCATACATTAGCCGCAACGGTGTCTTTCCTGCTGATCCTGCGGACATGAGGAAAGTAGGTTACAGCTTCACCACCTGCCTGTACGGCAAGTGTGTTGAGTAACCGCGCCCCGCAAAAACAAGCAGGAGAACTAGTATGACAATCCGTAAAACTGTTTTGGCAGCTGCGGTTTCCGCCGCTGTCGCGACCCCCGCAATAGCGGTAGAGCTGGAGCAACCGGAGGCGTACGGCTATCTGAGCGCCGGTGCCCTGAAAATTGAAGGTGCTGATGCCGAGGCTGAGGCTTTTGAACTGGAGCTGGGATTGAGGGGCAAGGCGGTCATCGACAAGGGGCTGAACCTGAACTATGCAGTTGAGGTGGATCTGGCCGCGGCCGCCAACGATGCTGATAGCCGCAATCCGGGAGGAGAAGCGGAGGTACACGTCAAAGAAGCAAAGTTCTGGCTACCGACCCGTTACGGCATGTTTGTAGTGGCGCCGCGCGGAACGAGTGGGCAGTGGGTAGACATCTATAGCCCCATCAATCATTACGAATTCAACGAGCCCCACGCTGATCTCCACCCTGACGGAATTTTTGCCCAGCCGGACAGGACATCCGGGACATTTGCCTATCACACACCCTGGTTAATGAAGACCAAACTGGTAGTGGCGGCAATTACGCTGAATGACAGCAACGATCAGGATGTGGACGGTAGAGCAATTCGCCTGGTTCACAAGAGTGAGAATCTTAATTTTGCGGTTGGAACAACGATGTTGATGCAGGAACAACTGCCACCATTCGCCACCGACGATTACCAGATCTCCGCCGCCGGAGCTAGCTACAGCCTTGGGGGCCTGACACTGGGCGCGGTTTGGGAACACAACTCCAACTCACCATACCCCCTGGCGCCTGATGGTAAGGCAGACTATGACTCTTACGGTATATCGGCCAACTACGTTGCGAGTAGTGGGGCGGGTGTTGCGATTGGGTACAAGGAAAAGAACCATGACTATAACGCTGAAGATGAGAGCGTTTACACCCTCAAGGTGGAACAGCGAGTGGCACCGCAGATGAAAGTCTGGGCCGAGACCGGTCAGTACGACACTCTGCCAAGCAACTATGCGGTGGGCTTTAGCTTGTCTTTCTGAACATGAAAGCGTCTTGCCCGGCCTATACCGTCCTGGACCGGGCCTTTTTAGGCAACACGAAGTGCGCATTTCGGCGCTGCCGCACGGTTTCCGAAGGCAGCTCGCCGAAGGCCTCCTGGTACTTGCATGTGAAATGGCTGAGGTGATTGAAACCGTAGGAGAACGCAGCATCGCCGATGTTGATATCCGGGTCCGACAGGAGCGTTTCCCTTACGCCTTTGAGCTTATGACGAAGAATGAATTTAGCAGGCGTGGTGTTCAGGTAGGTTCGAAAACCGGACTCAAGGGAGCGCCTTCTGGCTCCGGTAACACGAAGCAAATCGCATACTGATATGGGTTCCCGAATATTCGCCAGAATCCAGTCTGTTGCGAGCCGGATACGCGCTGGCAGAATATTCAGGTTTTCGGTTCCAGGCCGGTGGAGTTGATCTGATAACTGAGCTACCAGGAGACTCTCCCATTGTTTTTGAACTGAAACCCCGATGTTTCCCTGATAAATCTGGTGCTGCGCTGCCAGGCACTCAATGCCGTTTTTAAGCAACTGAGCATCCTGGTGGTTTCCAGACACAAGGGTCGTGTCGTCCCGCAGGAGTTCGAGGCTTGGAACGCCCAGGTTGTCAATCAACGTTTGTTTGGAGAGGTTTATAACGACGGATCTGGTGGATTTTTCCCAGACCAGATCTGCGAGCTTCCCCGGCGCGATTAAAAGCAAACTGTTGGGGGGAATATCCTGGTTCAGTGCGTTGCAGTGAATGCGACCTGACAATACCAGTATCGCATGGAAGGTTGACTGTGCATCCGACTGGACATGGACTTTCTCCGACCATTGAGCACCAAAGAGAGTAGAGCCCCCCAGTGGTTGGCAGGTCAGCAGATTGTTAGCGCTCCCACTAGCGGACAGCGGTGACACTTCCCGATCATCGATGCGGGAGTTGATAAAGCAACGGGCTTCCTCAAAATCGGAGGACTGAACGCCGATGTTGTGGGAAAAGGGAACGTCGTCTTTCTTCATAGCGCAATATCGTTGTTTTTGTATGCTCTGTTCGGAATTTCCATCCGTTTTGTTGAGTATTATAAGCAATGGACAGGCCAGCTGTAGTGGGTCTCAGCTCGGGCCTTGCAGGACAAAGGCAACGGAAGCCAATAAGGCGATCCAGACGCGATAATCAGTTAAGCATCTGGTAAATACCCGACGTTCACGACGCGAGATTGAACGATATGATTAACCCTGACCGGTGTTTGTCGGTGTTCTTTTGTCTGGTATTAACAAGCGCAGGTGTTGTCGCTAAACCGGCAGATTGCGCCGGTTGTCATGCAGATGAAGTGGAACAATGGAGTGAGTCGCAACATGCGGCGGCGATGGCGCCTGCCAGCCCAGGTTCTGTATCAGGCGATTTCTCCGGGGCGACCTACAGCGACGACGATCTTGAGGTCCGGTTCAGCCGCACTGAAAATACCTACGTTATCCATACCACTGAAGGCAGGAAAACAAAGCAATGGACGGTGCGATATACCTTCGGTGTTTATCCGTTACAACAGTATCTGATCGATATCGGTAATGGCAGGCTCCAGGCGTTAAATATTGCCTGGGATTCCCGGGACGAGCCCGAAGGTGGTCAGCGCTGGTTCAGGCTGGATCAAGCGGGTGAAAACCATCCCGGAGATGCCATGCACTGGACCGGCATCTACCAGAGCTGGAACAACCAGTGCGCGGATTGCCACTCCACTGGGCTAGAGCGCAACTACGATACGCAAAGCGATACTTACAATACCACCTGGGATCACGTTGCAGTGAGCTGCACTGCCTGTCATGAAACGGCACAGGCACACGCCGAAGCCAAGCACCAGGACAGGTCCCTCGGCGCCGGCGTCGATCTGGCGGCGATGGGAGCCTGGCTGGTCAGTGAAGGTGGCCGCCCGCCACGACACACGGGAAAATCATCCAGTGATGCGCAGGTGACTACCTGCGGGCGTTGCCACTCGTTAAGGACCAGTCTGGCCGACACTAAGGGCGGCCAGGTCCATGACCAGTATAGCCTGAGCCGGCCAGAGCAGCCGCTGTATTATTCCGATGGCCGGGTGCGGGAAGAAGTGTTTGTGCTGGGCTCCTTTGAGCAAAGCAGAATGTTTCAGGCCGGCGTGGTATGCAGCGACTGTCACAACCCCCACAGCGGGGAACTTAAAGCAGAGGGAAACGCCGTCTGCGCGCAGTGCCACGATGCCGGCGATTTTGATACGCCGGAGCATCACCATCATCCTGAAGACAGCGGCGGGGCCCTGTGTGTGAACTGCCACATGCCAGAAACCACCTTCATGAAGATTGATGACCGCCGTGAACACAGCTTCATGGTGCCGCGGCCGGATGTCTCGAAAGCTAGTGGTAGCCCGGATGTGTGCCTGGCGTGCCACTCTGACAAGGAGCGCGACTGGTCAGTAGCCACAGTGGGTGGCTGGTTCCCGGAACTCTATGAGACTGATACCTGGTATCACGTTCAGCAGCAGGACATAGCAGAGGTGACGGCTTACCTCACAGACTCTGACAAACCGGCACTACGCCGGGCTACGCTGTTGGAGCGATGGGGTGAAGCGCTGGCCCGGAACAAACCATCACTTGTCGCGGAACTGCTCCGGAGCAAACATGCGGTGATTCGTGAGAGTGCCTACAGAGTGCTGCGCCATGGGGCCGAAGATCAGGCCCTGAAATTGGCGGTAGTCGGCCTTAATGATCCATCCCTTGCGGTACGCATCGCAGCCTTCGAAACGCTGGTGAGGCTGGGTCAAACCCTGGATTCAGGGGCCTGGAAAAATGCCCGGAACGAATACGAGCGCTTCCTGGATGTTCAGTCAGACCTTCCCTCGGGCCTTGTCCTGAAGGCCCGCTACCTATTGGCGAACGACATGATCTACAAGGCCGAAAAGACGTTAGACCGTGCCCTGGAGAAAGACCGTGGTTATGTCCCGGCAGCCATTCAGCTAACGGATGTTCTCCGCTCTGGAGGTCGTAACCGTGAAGCGATCCAGTTGATTGACTCAACGCTGGAGGCATCGCCGGGTGAGGCGCAGCTGGTTCACCTGCGTGGCTTGATAAACCTGAAGCTGAAGGACTACCCAGCAGCCCTGGAAAATCTGGAGCAGGCCGCTGAGCTTGCCCCGGAGCAATGGTTGTTCGGCTACCGCTACGCGGTGGCACTGTATCAGCTGGGCCAGAAGGATAAGGCCCGTGAGGTGATCGCGTCTTTGCTGGGCCGGTTCCCCGACAATCGTCGCATCCGGGCGCTGATGAGCCATCTTTAATGAATAAAAAAGGGCCCGATAATACGGGCCCAAGGGGTACACCAGCCTTAACTGCCGGTTGCGCGGAGATGCTGCACGTTGAACATATTGGGGGGGGACAGCTCGGGGTCGACCTGGCCCTTGAACTGGCCGGTGGTGCAGTGGCTGGCCTGCACGTCGATCATGCTGAAGCTGTCGTCAATGGATACACCGGTACCCTCGTTCTTGGGCAGGTGGTGGTCTGGATGGGCCTGTCCGATGGTGAAGGTTTTCCACAGGCTGCCCTTACGGTCATAGGCGACGGTGCGGGGAATGGTGAACGTCTGGGCGTCCATGTAGTGGATACGTTTCGACAGCGGATGGCTTTCATCCACCGGTTTCGCCTCCACTTCGTACACCTTTCTGAGCTGCCAGGTGATGTCCGGGAAACAGCCGCCCTTGCCACTGAAAGCCACCACCTGGTAACCATTGCTGTCGCTGTGGGTTTCTTCGTCCAGCTTCAGCTCGTTGTGGTTGTAGAACGGCATCAGCATGTAACGGGTGCCCTTATAGGTCCAGTCCATGTCGGAAATGCGGCCGTTGTAGCCCTCGAAGTCTTCGATCATCAGGTCCGAACCGAGAAAGGCATCGGTAACCTGGCCTGTGGCCAGGCGGCGCACGCGGCGCTGGAAGCCCAAATAGAGCCAGGAGTTATCACGTTTGAGGTCGTCGGCGGCCCGGTGAATCAGAAGTTGCGTATTGCGGACGTCCGCTGGGTCGAGTACCTGTACATAGATGGCGCGGAACAGGTCAGACGGGTTGGGCGTGATTTCCGGGGTGGGTTCCTGTATCACTCGGCCCTTGTAATTCAGGAAGTGGAAGTTGAATTTGATGGTCCGCTCCACCTTGGCTGATTCCATGTCCCGGTACTTCCAGTAGAACGGCATGATGGCGGCACTGTCGCCCCAGTTGTAGCCGTACTTGTAGTTCCAGGCCAGTTTTTCGCCGGCGCGGGGGTCATCCGCATCCGGCTCCTGCGGGAACGGGCGACCGGCTTTCCAGCCGTTAATTTCCCCGACCTGCTCACCCAGGGAAACCTCACCCAGGGCGTTGCGGGTTGCGTCCACATAGGCAGGGTGCAGGTCGAAGGACGTGGTCTTTCCCACGGCAATGGATGTCCAGCCGTTCTCGATGAAGGTATAGAAGGCCGGATCGATCACGTCCTTGAACTGTGCCACGTTGGATTCGTCGATGGTCATGCCGGCGCTAAGCCCTTCGTGGCTTGGCATTTGATCCTTGTATGGATGGAACGATTCGTTGATGACCTTGTCACTGGCAAAGGCGCCAGCGGAGAAGGCGCCCGCCGTAAGACCGATCACCAGGCCATTAAACACGGATTTTCGGAATGCTCGTTTCATGATGTTTCCTCTATATCAGAAGCTGTAACGCATGGTCAGTTGAAGCTCGTCTTCTTCCTGAGCCATTCCAATGGGGCCAGATTGGAAGCGGCCCAGCGGCTCGTATCCACCCAGGCCGGCAGACTCCCCGGCCGGTTGCCCCGGATAGGTGGCGGTGAACGGATCCCAGGGGTTGCAGCTACGGCAGTCATCGAATTTGCGCGCGCCGGTACCCACCTTGATGTTTGCACCGGCCGTGACACGGAAGTTGTCACTGACCAGCCACTCAACAGACGGCGCGATCGCGGTTGCCCCGGCTCGGAAATCATGTGCGGTGATGATCTGCGGGCTGAGGCGGCCATTCATGTAGAAGCCTTTGATCAGCAGGGTGCCTGTCCAGTTTTCTTTCCAGTCGGGAATACCGGCTTCACCAAACCGACGCTGCTCGCGCTCGTGATCCAGGATGTGCTGACCGAATACCTGGCCGGAGAACAGGAATGCCTGGTGTTCGTTCAGGAGGGGAATGAAGATGTTCTTGTCAGCGCCGACCACGTAGCGAACCACGTCGCTCTCGGAGTAGAGATCTTCCTCCAGCGTATTGGCGAATTCCTCGCCGGTGGTATAGGCCGCTTCAAGCCTGAGGACGGTATCAACACTCTGGGCGTAATAATCCAGGGAGCCACCGAACAGGTTGACCCTCGGGAAGTGGATATCGAAGGCAATCAGGCTTGGCCATATACCGGTTTCACCGGTAAAGCCGTTTTGTGCGGGAATACCGCCCCGAAGAGAGGGCAGTTGGGAGCGATAGGTCAGGGCGTTGAGCGAGAAGCCCAGATCACCATAAACGCCTTCCATCTTGAGGCCGACCTGGGTATTCGCCAGGCTCCAGCTTGGCATGTGCGCTTCGCGGATACCGATCTGGCCGGGGCCGAAATCCGTTGCCGCTTCGCCGCCTGCGAAGTTGGCCACTGTGCCACCATTTTCCCAGAGGCTGTTCATGCCGCGGAAGAAGCAGCCGGCATCGAGAATAACGTTGGGCTGACCGCACTGGCCGATATCGTGCGGGCGGAACTTGTCGAAGTTCCATACCAGCTGGAAATTAAGGTCGTCGAAGGCGAGGCCATCGAACACCTCGGTTGGCCCCATGCGGTAGTCGGTCCGGAGTATCCACATGGGAATCCGGATGTCTTCCAGTTCGTCGTAGATATTGTTGCGGGAGTAATCCACCGGGTTGATCACATCCAACACCCGAAAAAGGTCGGTACGTCCCCAGATGACTTGCTGCTTGCCCAATCGGGTGCTGAGGATATTACCGTTCGAGAAGTTGTAATCGAAATCCACGTAGAGTTCGCGGATGAAATCGGCGCGGTCGTTGAACTCCTGGAATCGCATGTCGTTGGTGTCTTTGTCCAAATAACCGTCGATACACCCTCGTTCGTCCTCGTCACAGGGGCGAACCGGCACGCCGAAGGCTACACCGCCGTCGGTATCATGCAGGTTTTCACCCAACACGATCATGCCTTCGTTGGGGTTGTTCGCTTCACTGAAGGAGTTCGGCAGCTTCAGGCCGCCACCGTGGGGCACGGTGGCGTTGGGTCCCGCTGCCCGGTTTTCCAGGCGGACCGGTCCACCGGCATTGCGGCCGTATTCGTCATCATTAAGGTCGTAAACACCGTCATAGCTACCACGGAGCGTGGCGTTGACGGAGACATTACTGAAAATGCCGACATCTCCAGCCCGTTTCTCTGCTTCCAGCTGTAGTGTGTTGCGGAATTTTGAAAGCCCTACGCCATCCCGGCCGTAGGTTGCATTCTCGTAGAAGCCGTTTACCCGGGTATCTTCCTGGGCGACGGCGGAGTTGATTGGTAACAGCGCCAGGCCGGCACTTCCCGCAAGGGTATAGCACCAGAGCCTCAGGCCTTTTATTGTTGTTTGCATGGCATGTCCTCGTTACAGGTTTTAGTGGAGTGTCCTACCGGGCTCAGGCCCGGTACGGCTCTCCCGGCACGAACCCATCCTCTTGTTCCCGTGGGGAACCGGACGATGGAGATGGTGTTGGTGGATGACGATCAGCATGGAGAATGCCGTCTTCGTCGGCGTAAACATCGGTAACAAAGCGAGGCTTGAAGACCAGTACCCAGGAAGGCACCAGAAGCATGGCCGCGATGCCGTTGATCACGATCATGACGCACAGCAGCAATGCTGCATCAGACTGGAATCGGAGGTCTGAGAAAATGACCCACATGATGATGCCCGCCATCAACGTCAGCGCGGTGAAACTGATGGCCATGCCGGTGGTGGATATGGCTCGCCTGACGGCGTCCCTCAGGTTGCCAAGTCGGGCCATTTCTTCCCGTATCCGGTCCATCATGTAGATGGAATAATCGATGCCGACGCCGATACCCACGGCAATCACCGGCACGGTATTGATGTCGATATTGAGCGCATTAAAGCCCATATAGGCGTAGGTGAGAGTGGTTGCGAAAATCATCGCCAACAGCATCATCAGCCCGGCGTGTAATGAGGTGTAGAACAGCATGACAAAGGCAAAGATCAGCAGGAAAACCAGTGGCAGAACAATGACATTGGTCTCGAAGGCTGATTCGTTCATTGCGGCGGCAACACCAAGGGTTCCCCCCGCGAGTTTGATGGTCAGGCCCTCAACGCTGTCACCGTTCTCCGCGATCCATTCCTTGGCCATGTGAATGGCACGGCGGATGGTCTCGCCCTGGCGGTCCTTGTAATAGAACACCAAGTTGGCAACGCGGTCGTCGGTGTCGTTGAATTCATCAAGGGCCCCGGGAATCGGGCTGGAGGCCATGTAGGTAAACATCAGCCCGCCGACATAGCCCGCATCGTGAGGAATCTGGTACCAACGGGGGTCGTCGTTGTGCATCAGGCGGTTAACTTGCTTAACGAGGTCGGGCAGGCCTTTGCTGCCGCCCACTTCCGGGTCCTTCAGCATGTGGGATTGCAGATCAGAAAGGGCAGCCAGTACCTCCGGACGTTTCAGGCCCCCTTTCTCTTCGGTTTCCGCCACGATGTAGAGCTCCTCGGAGCCCGGGAAGCGCTCATTCACCACGCGGGAAGAAACGTTGTAGTCGTGGTCGGGATACAGGATGGGAGAGCCTGGCTCCGAGTCGCCAATCTGCACGTTGGACGCCGCTAATAGTCCTGCGGCCATCGCCAGTGCCGCGACACTCAGCACCACTTTCGCCGCGCCTGGCCGTGCAACCGTGCGTGAGCAACTGGCGCCGATATGGCGCAGGGCGGTTTCGCGCAGGTTCGGGTCTTTGGGCGTTGGCAGAATGGATAACAGAAGTGGCACGCCGATCAGCACCGTGAACACAACAGTGATCGCCCAAAGGGAAGCATAGATGCCCAGATGGGTATTCAACGGAATGGACCCGATGGCAATGAGCGACAGGCCAATAGCATCCGACACAACACCCAGGGAACCAGGGCGGAAAAGACTGTCAAAGGTCGCTTTTGCGGCTTTGGGGCCACTACCCAGTTCGCGGGTTTCCGCATAGTAGCGTTCAACGAGCTGTACGCCATGGCTCATCGCCCTGGCTGCAATCAAAAAGGGGATCACCAGCCCGAGCGGATCCAGGTTGTAACCGAGCAGGCTGATGATCCCAAGCCCCCAGATCGTGGAGACCAAAACGCCGCCCAGGGGGATCAGCACACCGTAGGCCTTGCGGAAATGGAAAACGAGTAAGGCCAGCATGGTGATTACGGTGAAAATAAAGATCTGGAGGATCTGCTCCATGTACGTGTAGGCCCACCCCACCAGGACTGGCTGTCCCGTGGCGTAGATCCTGACTCCCGCGCTTTCCTCCGCTTCACGCAGCTGTTGTAACTGTGCAAACGTCTTTTCGTAATCCAGCTTGCCTTCAATCAGTTGCGCCTTGACCAGGGCCATTTTCATATCTGGAGACACAAGGGGGCCGTACACCCGTGGGTTGGCCGCCACATCGGCTTTCATGGCAGCCAGTGCTTCCCGTGAGTACTCGCCGGAGGTGGAGTCGTAGTAGGGTTCCGAGTTGATGCTGCCGACTTCCGTAAGCCAGATTTTGCGGGAATTCCGGTGAGTCACGCTGGACACAAGGTTGTGGTTAACCCCGGGCAGGTTGTCCACGGCCTGGGTGATTCGGTCGATCTTGGCGAGATTCTCGTTGGTAAAAATGTCGCCATCTTCGAATTCGACACCCACCGTAAGAACGTTGGCGCCGCCAAAGCTGTCCTTGATGCTGTTGTGCAGTTCGATATAGGGATGTTGCTGCGGCAGCAGGTCGGCGAAGTCGGTGTAGATTTTCAGCCCGGGGATACGCAGGGCGAACGCCAGCGTGAGGATGGCGATCACGCTCAATACCTTGCGCGGGTTGTTGAAGATCCATAGCTCCAGCGAATGCAGGAGATGGGTGAATCGATGCAGTCCAGGCATGGCGGAGTTCCTCAGTCAGTGCTGGCCGAGTGGGCCACGGGAGTTTCAAGGTTCAGCAGCAGGCCACGGCCACCAGCGGCGAGTAGTCGGTGGTCGGGGAGAATCAGGCCGGTACGCAAATACAGGGGTTGGTCGGACGCGGAGATCTTCTGCCAGGATCGCCCCGTCTGCTGCAATACGGTGGCGTTATCCGCCAGGGCGTATAACCCTGAAGGGCCGGCAACGAAACCGAATATCGGGGCGTTGATGCCGGTGGGGGATTTCTCCCAGTTCTCTCCGCCGTCGGCGGTGTGGTAGATGAAACCGTTCAGGCCGCCAACCCAACCTTCATTGTCTGAACGGAAATAGCTGGAATGGGCGTAAAACTCATCCGGAAGGTAGCCGGCATAGTCCCAGTTCTCTCCGCCGTCCGTGGTTTTGAGTACCAGGCCATACTCACCGGTTATGAAAGCATGGTCGGCATCGATGAACTGGAGGTTGTTGAGGATGGCGTCTTCGTTGAGTGAAGTCTCAGTCCAGGTCTCACCCTGGTCAGCGCTGCCCTGAATAGTGGTGAAAGCACCTGCTGCCCACCAGTTGCCGTCCGGAGCGCAAGCGGCGGTCATCATCTGTTCCTGGCTGGGCAGGGAATGCGCCGTCCAGTTATCTCCGCTGGTATCGCCATGCCAGATTTCGTTGTTGAACGTCAGCGCAATAAAGCTGTTGTCCGGGCATACGTCCAACGCAAGGAAGCTTTCCGACGTTGGCGTCTGCCGTTTCCAGCTTTCTCCGTTGTCTGAGCTGACCAACACAACACCGTTGTTGCCAGTCAGCACGATAACCTCGTCATTGCGAGCAATGGCTTGATAGAAATCGGTCCGTTTAACGGCCTGTCCCGACTGATCTCGAACCGCGTCAAGATCCAGGGGCGCTTCGCAACCCGTTAACAGAACCGAAAACAATCCGACCAGCGATACGGCTGCGCCGGTAGTGCGCCATTTGCGCAGGGGGGCATTTCGCATTTTATGTCACCGTCTTTGTTTTTGTGGATAACGCGACTGACGGTGATTTAGCAACGCGTGTGCCATGCACGTTTTCGCGCTGTTAACTGTCTGTATTTAATGGTGAAGGTGACGGTTTTAGAGAGCTTTAGGGAAGTTTGGTGGGGCAGTTAATAGGATTGAGATTTATCAAATGATGAAACGGGTGGGGCGTTTGTTGATATCGTCAAACCAGAAAACGAACCGTGGACATCCCTGTCATGGCGCGACGGTTGTGGTTCAGCTTTCGGCGAGAATGCCGGATTTCTTGAGCCGGTAGGCGAGAGCGGGGCGGCTCAGACCAAGGATACGCGCTGCGCCGGAAACGTTCTGGTTGGCCTCTTCCATGGCACGCCGCATCAGCGTTTCCTCGACATCGTCCAGGCCGATGCCATTGCCCAGTATCTGGCTGGCCCAGTCGCCCCTGGACGTTTCAGATGTCTTTTCAACAAGTTGTCCGTGGCTGTCGACAATACCCTGGGGCTGGCTAGGTTGCGGCTCGGGAACACCTGCAAACAGGGATTCGCGGCTGATGGACTCATTGTTGTCGGTCAGGATGACGCCACGCTCGATAACGTTTTCAAGCTCCCGGATATTTCCCGGCCAATGGTAGTGCAGGCAGAGTTCAAGGGCCTTGTCGGAGAGCCCGAGCGTGCGCTTGTTATACTCAGAGTGGAATTTATTGAGGAAATGTTCGGCCAGCAGCGGCAGGTCTTCCAGCCGTTCCCTGAGCGGCGGAATTTTCACGGGGAAGACATTGAGGCGATAAAACAGATCAGAGCGGAAACGGCCCTCTTCCACGGCTTTTTCAAGGCTTTCGTTGGTAGCCGCAATAACCCGGACATCGACCGCCCGTGTGCGGTTGTCACCCACGCGCTCCAACTCCCCTTCCTGCAGCACCCTCAGCAGTGTGGCCTGAGCCCGGGGCGTGAGCTCAACCACCTCGTCGAGAAAAATGGTGCCGGTGTTGGCTCGTTCAAACCGGCCCGGCCGGGACTGGTTGGCACCGGTGTAGGCGCCTTTTTCCACGCCAAACAGTTCCGCTTCGATCAGGTCCGGGGGAATAGCGGCGCAATTGACCGCGATAAAGGGTTGTTCGGCTCGTTCACTGCGAAGGTGAACGCTGCGGGCAATCACTTCCTTGCCTACGCCGGTTTCGCCTAGCAATAAGACCGACACTTTACCCAGAGCGGCCTTGTCGATCATCTTGCAGACCTTGTTGTAGGAGGCGGACTGGCCTATGCCGTAATACTGCCCCTCCTGCTTTTCGAGGCTGCTGCGTAAAGAACTGACTTGGCTCTGGAGGTCATACAGTTCTTCCATGATGGTGTCTGCCTTGAAGTATTGGGCAAATTCGGCGGCGTCCTCCCATTCCTCGGCAGGCTTGCCCACGATCATGCATTTTTCGTCACCACAGCCACGGCAGCTGACCTCGCGAAAGATGATTTCCCGGCCCATAAACGAGGAGGTGTAGGCGCAGGCGTATCCAAGCAGTGACCAGCAGACCGGTTCATCCATCTGCCCAAGTTCTGTCTGGCAGATATCCACTTCAAACGAATCAACCCATTCCAGCTCGCCATAGAAGCTGCCGGAGTCGTGATCAATGTCGATCTCCATGGGAACGACTTTGACCATGCCCTTGAGTGAATGCAGTTGGGGGCCAGCGAGAAAGATGTCGAGTTCACTGCAGTGCGGGCGAAGCTTCCGGGCCAGTTCGGCGTCTTTCAGTCCGGACTGGTATCCCAGGCGCAGGAGAAAGCCCTTCGCGCGCTCAATACCCATGGTATTCACCATTTCGCGACGAAAGGCGGCCATGGCACTGACTTGCATCAGTAGCATGCGTTGCTCGCCAAACCAGATTTTGCCTTCCGTGCTCTGGAACCGGATCTGCTCCGTAAGATCCTGAAAATCCACATACTGCAATTGTGGTTTGTAGGTAATAGCCATACTCAGGAGCCCCGTTTGTAATTGTATGGGGTCGCGTCCTGGAAAGGTCGTCCAGCGCGAAGGCAGCCGAACGCCGCCTTTTTCATATAACACCCTATCCTTGTCACAAATCAATCAAATGATGAAATTTCAGGCGAAAGTCACGGTTGGCTGCTGATCTGAGCATTTGCTCAGATCACGATTTCATGTTGATCAAATGATGAAAAATTCGTCTGGCTTCCTGATCTCACCCTTCGATAATCCACTCTGTATCAGCGCCCGCCTTTCTATATAAAGCCTTTTAAAACAGAAGTCTGGGTTTTTATTGACGGCAGGTTTCGATGCTTGGCACAGCGGTTGCTCCAGCTGTGGCAACCCATAACAAACACAAGGGTGTCAACGATGACTGAGCATGCAAAAAGCTTCGACGAGCTGACCCGCTACATCCGGGTCCGAAGTGGGCCAGAGGACAGATTCGTAGAGTTCGATTTTGCCATCGGACATCCCGAACTGTTTGTTGAGCTTGTCCTTCCCCGCGAAGCGTTCGAAATCTTCTGCAAGCACAACAATGTCGTTCACATGGATTCCGACATGATCCGCGAGATTGATGCGGACATGGTCAAGTGGCGCTTCGGCGAGAAGGGTCACCGCTGAACGTCACCAAATCGATCATCCACTCAAAACAACAAACGGTAAGTTGATATGAGCATTGAGATCAAAACCAATTCGGTGGAACCCATCCGCCAGACATACGGGCACATCGCCCGTCGCTTCGGCGACAAGCCGGCCTCCCGCTACCAGGAAGCCAGCTATGACCTGGAAGCCAAAACCAACTTTCACTACCGCCCGCTGTGGGATTCAAAGCACACGCTGAACGACCCCACACGCACGTCGATCCGCATGGAAGACTGGTACGCCGTCACCGATCCCCGCCAGTTCTACTACGGCGCCTATGTTGGTAACCGGGCCAAGATGCAGGAGGCCGCGGAGACCAGCTTCGGGTTCTGCGAAAAGCGCAATCTGCTGACCCGACTTCCCGAAGCCACTCAGAAGCAGATCCTGAGGTTGCTGGTGCCTCTGCGCCACGTGGAGCTGGGTGCCAACATGAACAACAGCAAGATCGCGGGCGATGTTAACGCCACGACGGTCTCGCAGATGCACATATATACCGCCATGGATCGCCTGGGCATTGGCCAGTACCTGTCTCGAATTGCCCTGATGCTGGATGGCAGTACCGGTGCAGCACTGGACGAATCCAAGTGCTACTGGATGGATGACGAGCTGTGGCAGCCAATGCGCAAGCTGGTGGAAGACACCCTGGTGGTGGATGACTGGTTCGAGTTGACGCTGGTCCAGAACGTGCTGGTGGATGGCCTGCTGTTTCCCCTGGTGTACGAGAGGATGGACCAGTGGCTGGGCGAGCAGGATGCCGAAGATGTTTCCATGCTCACCGAATTCATGCGGGACTGGTACAAGGAATCCCTGCGCTGGACCAACGCCATGATCAAGGTTGTGGCAGCGGAAAGCGATGCCAACCGCGAACAGCTCCAGGCCTGGATCGATCAGTGGGAACCTCAGGTGTACAGCGCACTCAAGCCCCTGGCCGAGGCCAGCACCGGCATTGAGGCCCTGGATGAAACCCGGGCTCAACTCTCCACCCGTCTCAAGAAATTCCAGCTGCAGAGCCAGGGAGTATCCGCATGAGCCAGCTCGTATTTATTGCCTTTCAGGACAACGACAACGCCCGCTACCTGGTGGAAGCCATCGCCGAAGACAATCCGGAAGCGGAAGTTCAGCACCAGCCGGCAATGATCCGGATCCAGGCCGAGAAGCGCCTGGTGATCAACCGGGAAACGATGGAAGAGAAGCTCGGTCGCGAATGGGATGTTCAGGAAATGCTCATCGACGTGATCAGTATCGGCGGCAATGTCGACGAAGACGACGACCACTTCATTCTTCAGTGGACCTAATTGGGAGACTTATCATGGCTGTTAAAAACAAGAAGCTGAATCTCAAGGACAAGTACCAGTACCTGACCCGGGACATGGCCTGGGAACCAACCTATCAAAAGAAGAAGGACATTTTCCCGGACGAGGACTTTGAAGGTATCAAGATTACCGATTGGTCCCAATGGGAAGATCCGTTCCGTCTGACCATGGACGCCTACTGGAAGTACCAGGCTGAAAAAGAGAAAAAGCTGTACGCCATTTTCGATGCCTTTGCCCAGAACAACGGCCACCAGAACATCTCGGACGCCCGTTATGTGAATGCGCTGAAACTGTTCCTGACCGGTGTGTCGCCCCTGGAACACGCGGCTTTCCAGGGCTACGCCAAAGTGGGTCGCCAGTTCAGTGGGGCCGGGGCGCGTGTTGCCTGTCAGATGCAGGCGATTGATGAGCTGCGCCACTCCCAGACCCAGCAGCATGCGATGAGCCATTACAACAAGCATTTTAATGGCCTGCACGATGCGGCTTACATGCACGACCGGGTGTGGTTCCTGTCGGTGCCCAAGTCGTTCTTCGATGATGCCCGTTCGGCCGGTCCGTTCGAGTTCCTGACCGCGATCTCGTTCTCCTTCGAGTATGTGCTGACTAACCTTTTGTTCGTGCCGTTCATGTCCGGCGCTGCCTACAACGGCGACATGGCCACCGTCACCTTCGGTTTCTCGGCGCAGTCCGACGAAGCGCGGCACATGACCCTGGGTCTTGAGGTGATCAAGTTCATCCTCGAGCAGCACGAGGACAACGTGCCCATCGTCCAGCGCTGGATCGACAAATGGTTCTGGCGCGGTTTCCGCCTGCTGAGCCTGGTCAGCATGATGATGGACTACATGCTGCCGAACAAGGTCATGTCCTGGTCGGAAGCCTGGGAAGTGTATTACGAGCAAAACGGCGGCGCCCTGTTCAAAGACCTTGAGCGCTACGGCATCCGCCCGCCCAAATATCAGGATGTGGCCAACGATGCCAAGCACCACATCAGCCATCAGCTATGGGGCACGTTCTACCAGTACAGTCAGGCCACCAACTTCCATACCTGGATTCCCGGCAAGGAAGAAATGGACTGGATGTCCGAGAAGTACCCGGAGACTTTCGACAAGTACTACCGCCCGCGCTACGAGCATTGGGCCAAAGAGCATGCTGAAGGCCGCCGCTTCTACAACAACACCCTGCCGCAACTGTGCCAGGTATGCCAGGTGCCGACGCTGTTTACCGAGATGGGCGAGCCCACCAAGCTCAGCCACCGCCAGATGAACTACGAAGGTGAGCGTTACCACTTCTGCTCGGAAGCCTGCTGCGACATCTTCAAGCACGAGCCGGAGAAGTACGTTCAGGCGTGGTTGCCGGTACACCAGATCTACCAGGGCAACTGTGAAGGCGGCGACGTCGAGACGGTGGTTCAGAAGTACTACCACATCAATATTGGCGAGGACAATTTCGAGTATGTCGGCTCGCCGGACCACAAACGCTGGTTGTCCATCAAGGGCAAGTCGTCTGATGACAAGGCTGAAGGGTCCAAGCAGGACGCGGCCTGATACGGAGATTACCCGGTGTCATCTGACGCCGGGTGATTCGCCCGCAAAAAACAACAAGGTGACCACCATGAGTGTTAACGCTTTATACGACTACAAGTTTGAACCACGGGATAAGGTCGAGAACTTCAACGGCATGCAGTTGCTGTATGTGCTCTGGCCGAATCATCTGATGTTCTGTGCTCCGTTTGCCCTGCTGGTGCAACCGGACATGACCTTCGGAGCCATGGTTGAAGAGATCCTGAAACCGGCCACGGCATCCCATCCGGATGCAGCGAACGCTGACTTCCTGGCGGCGCAGTGGCTGCTGAATGATGAACCGTTTACGCCGGATGCAGATGCCAGCCTTATAGACAACGGCATCGATCACAAGAGCATGCTGACGGTAACCACGCCGGGCCTTAACGGCCTTGCCGGCGCCGGATTCTGAGGGTAGCGCTATGAGTCACACCGTTACTATCGAACCCATTGGTGAGCAGATCGAGGTCGAGGATGGCCAGACCATCCTTGCCGCCGCCCTGCGCCAGGGTGTCTGGCTGCCTTTTGCCTGCGGCCATGGCACCTGTGCCACCTGCAAGGTCCAGGTCATCGAGGGCGATGTTGAAATCGGCGATGCCTCGCCGTTTGCCCTGATGGATGTGGAACGGGACGAAGGCAAGGTGCTGGCCTGCTGTGCCACAGTTGAAAGCGACGTCACCATCGAGGCGGATATCGATGTCGACGAAGACTTCGAGGGCTATCCGGTGGAGGACTACACCGCAACCGTCACAGACATCGTCGAGTTGTCTCCAACCATCAAGGGCATCCATCTGAAGCTGGACCGCCAGATGACCTTCCAGGCCGGCCAGTACATCAATATCGAACTGCCCGGTGTGGATGGCGCGAGGGCGTTCTCCCTGGCCAATCCGCCGAGCAAGGCGGGTGAGGTAGAGCTTCATGTGCGACTGGTCGAGGGGGGTGCCGCAACCACCTACATTCACCAGCAACTGAACGTGGGTGAGCAACTGCATCTGTCAGGTCCATACGGCCAGTTCTTCGTGCGCAGTTCGCAGCCCGGCAACCTGATTTTCATTGCCGGCGGCTCCGGTCTCTCCAGCCCGCAATCCATGATCATTGACCTGCTGGAGCAGGGCGACGACCGCCAGATCACCCTGTTCCAGGGCGCCCGTAACCTTGCCGAGCTCTACAACCGCGAGCTGTTCGAAGGCCTGGCCCGGGACAACGACAACTTCACCTACGTACCGGCGCTGAGCCAGGCGGACGAAGACGGTGAGTGGTCTGGATTCAGGGGCTATGTACACGATGCGGCCAGGGAACACTTCGGTGGTCGTTTTGCCGAGCACAAGGCCTATCTGTGCGGGCCGCCGCCGATGATCGATGCCGCGATTACCGCATTGATGCAGGGCCGGTTGTTTGAGCGGGACATCTTCATGGAGAAGTTCCTGACAGCGGCAGACGGCGCGGAAGAAACCCAGCGCTCGGCCCTGTTCAAGAAGATCTGACCGGAGGTGAAGCATGGCTCAGGTCTATCGGATTACCGAGCAGTGCAGCGGCAAGTCCTTTGAGTGCGAGGCAGGCCAGAGTGTGCTCAAGGCCATGGAACAACGGGGCATGAAGTGCGTGCCCGTGGGCTGCCGGGGCGGTGGCTGTGGCTACTGCAAGATCCAGGTTCTGGCAGGAGAGTTCGAGTGCGGAAAGATGAGCAAGGTCCATGTTCCGCCGGAAGCCCTGAAAAAAAGGGAGGTCCTGGCCTGCCGGGTGTATCCCCTGACTGATTTGACCATCGAGTGCCGGCCGCCATCGCAGCCCGGTCTCGCAAGCAAGCAGACAAAAACAACAGCGTTGAGGTAACTGTCATGAAAAAAGGTGTAATGCGTCCCGGCCACGTCCAGATCCGTGTTCTCGATATGGATGAAGCCGTCAAACACTACACGGACCTGATGGGTCTTATCGAAACCGACCGCGACGACCAGGGCCGTGTGTATCTCAAAGCCTGGACCGAAGTGGACAAGTTTTCCGTGGTACTTCGCGAGGCGGACGAGCCTGGCTGTGACTTTATGGGCTTTAAGGTTGTGGACGAAGCCGCTCTGGTTCAATTGGAGAAAGACCTGGTGGACTTCGGCGTTGATGTTGAGCAGGTTCCCGAAGGTGATCTGAAAGACTGTGGCCGCCGGGTTCGTTTTACCGTGCCTTCCGGTCACGCCTTCGAACTCTATGCCGACAAGCTCTACACCGGCAAATGGGGCATCAATAACGTTAACCCTGAAGCATGGCCCCGTGGCCTGGACGGTATGAAGGCCGTTCGGTTTGATCACTGTCTGTTTTACGGGCCTGAACTGGCGGCGGTGTACGACATCTTCGTGAACGTGCTCGGGTTCCATCTCGCAGAGCAGGTTCTGGATGGCGACGGCACTCGTATTGCCCAGTTCCTGACCGTGTCCATGAAGGAGCACGACATTGCCTTCATTCACCACGAGGAGAAGGGCAAGTTCCACCACGCCTCTTTCTTCCTGGAGACTTGGGAAGACGTACTGCGCGCCGCGGACCTGATCTCCATGACTGATACCTCCATCGATATCGGCCCGACTCGTCACGGCCTGACCCACGGCAAGACTATCTACTTCTTCGACCCGTCCGGTAACCGTAATGAGGTGTTCTGTGGTGGTGACTACATCTACCCGGATCACAAACCGGTGACTTGGCAGGCCGAGCAGTTGGGTAAGGCCATCTTCTACCACGACCGGGTACTGAACGAACGGTTCCTGACGGTTCTGACCTGATTGATATCCGACTCAACAGGGCTAATTTAACAGGATAGGCAGCAATGAAAGACATCAAGCACTACATCAATGGGCAGTATGTTGGCTCGGCCAGCGGCAAGTTGTTCGACAACGTCAACCCGGCCAACGGCAAGGTGATCAGCAAAGTTCACGAAGCCGGACGTGACGAGGTGGACGCCGCAGTCAAAGCCGCGAAAGCGGCCCTGCGCGGCCCCTGGGGCAAGATGACACTGGAGGAACGCACCGGCATCCTGCACAAGGTGGCTGACGGCATCAACGCACGGTTTGACGAGTTCCTGGAAGCGGAATGCCTGGATACCGGCAAGCCCAAATCCCTGGCGAGCCACATCGACATTCCCCGGGGCGCGGCCAACTTCAAGGTGTTCGCGGACATGATCAAGAACGTGCCCACGGAATCCTTCGAAATGCCCACGCCGGACGGTACCGGCGCGCTGAACTACGCCGTACGCCGCCCCAAGGGCGTGATCGGGGTGATCAGCCCGTGGAACCTGCCATTGCTGCTGATGACCTGGAAAGTCGGGCCTGCTCTGGCCTGTGGCAACACCGTGGTGGTCAAACCCTCCGAGGAAACCCCCACCACCACCGCCCTGCTGGGCGAAGTGATGAAAGACGCCGGCGTACCGGACGGGGTGTTCAACGTGGTTCACGGCTTCGGTGGGGATTCAGCCGGCGCTTTCCTCACCGAGCATCCGCTAGTGGATGGTTTCACCTTTACCGGCGAAACCGGCACCGGCGAAGTCATCATGAAGGCAGCCGCGAAGGGCATCCGGGATATCTCCCTGGAGCTGGGTGGCAAGAACGCCGGCCTGGTGTTCGCCGACTGCGACATGGACAAGGCCATCGAGGGCACCATGCGCTCAGCCTTCGCCAACTGTGGCCAGGTTTGCCTTGGCACTGAGCGGGTTTATGTAGAACGTTCCATCTTCGACGAGTTCGTTGGCCGACTGAAAGAAGCCGCGGAAGGCATGAAGATTGGTCCGCCGGATGATGCCGAGGCGGATATGGGTCCGCTGGTCAGCCTCAAACACCGGGAGAAGGTTCTGTCCTATTACCAGAAAGCCGTTGATGACGGTGCCACGGTGGTGACCGGTGGTGGTGTTCCCGATATGCCGGCCGAGCTGGCCGGTGGTGCCTGGGTTCAGCCCACCATCTGGACCGGATTGCCGGAAAGTTCGACGGTGATTACCGATGAAATCTTCGGCCCCTGTGTCCACCTGTGCCCATTCGACACCGAAGAGGAAGCCATCGAACTGGCCAACAGCCTTCCCTACGGACTGGCATCAGCAATCTGGAGCGAGAACATTACCCGCGCCCACCGGGTCGCGGGCCAGATCGAAGCTGGCATCATCTGGGTCAACAGCTGGTTCCTGCGGGATCTGCGCACACCCTTCGGTGGCAGCAAACAGTCCGGCATTGGCCGCGAGGGTGGTGTGCACTCCCTGGAGTTCTACACCGAGATGAAAAACATCTGTGTGAAATTGTGAGCTAACCATGACTGCACCTGAAAACAGCCCGGAAATCGGGCGTGAGATATCCGCCGCCGGCTACCGCACCAACGTCCATGACCATGGCAAGGGCGGTGTTCCTGTCATGATGATCCACGGCTCCGGCCCCGGCGTGACCGCCTGGGCCAACTGGCGCCTGGTGATTCCGGAGCTGGCGAAGAATCGCCGTGTGGTGGCGCCGGATATGCTCGGCTTCGGGTATACCCAACGCCCGGAAGACAACACCTACAACCGGGAGCGCTGGGTGGCCCATGCCATCGGCGTTATGGATGCACTGGATCTGCAACAGGTGGATCTGGTCGGCAACTCCTTCGGTGGCGGCCTGGCGCTGGCGCTGGCGATCGAGTACCCGGAGCGGGTTCGTCGTCTGGTGCTGATGGGCTCCGCCGGCGTCAGCTTTCCGATCACCGAGGGCCTGGATGACGTCTGGGGCTACCAGCCTTCCCTTGAAAACATGCGTCGCCTGATGGATGTGTTTGCCTTCAACAAAGGCCTGCTCACCGACGAACTGGCGGAGATGCGCTATCAGGCCAGTATCCGCCCCGGTTTCCAGGAATCCTTTGCCGCCATGTTCCCGGCACCGCGTCAGCGTTGGGTCGACAACCTGGCCAGCGAGGAGAAGGACATCCGGGCGCTGCCCCACGAAACCCTGGTTCTTCATGGCCGCGAAGATGAGGTGATACCGCTGGCCGCCTCACTGAAACTGGCTGAACTGATCGACCGAGCCCAGTTGCATGTATTCGGGCGTTGCGGCCACTGGACCCAGATTGAACATGCCAACCGGTTTGCCCGGCTGGTGAACGATTTCCTGACCGAGGCCGATCAAGTGGCTTCAGGAGCAGAGTAATGGAACAGACACGCATCCAGGCCTTCGGTGACGAGCTTTACCAGGCCATGCTGAACCGGGAGGCGGTCGCACCGCTGACCGACCGTGGCGAAGACATCACCATCAACGACGCCTACCACATTTCCCTGCGCATGCTGGAACGCCGGCTGGCGGATGGCGCCTCCGTCATCGGCAAGAAGATCGGTGTCACCAGCAAGGCGGTGCAGAACATGCTGAACGTGCACCAGCCGGATTTCGGGTACCTGACCGACGACATGGTGTTCAACAGCGGTGAAGTCATGCCCATCAGTGACCGGCTGATTGCGCCCCGCGCCGAGGGCGAAATTGCCTTCATCCTGAAGAAAGACCTGAGCGGCCCCGGGGTAACCAATGCCGATGTGCTGGCCGCCACCGAGTGTGTGATGCCTTGCTTCGAGATCGTCGATTCCCGCATCCAGGACTGGAAGATCGCCATCCAGGACACGGTGGCGGATAACGCCTCCTGTGGCCTGTTTGTGTTGGGCGATCAGGCGGTTTCTCCCCGCAAGGTCGATCTCGTGACCTGCGGCATGGTGGTGGAAAAGAACGGCAGTGTGCTGAGCGCCGGGGCCGGTGCCGCGGCCCTGGGTTCCCCAGTGAACTGCGTGACCTGGCTGGCTAACACCCTGGGCGAGTTCGGCATCACCCTGAAAGCCGGTGAAGTCATCCTGTCCGGTTCCCTGGTTCCGCTGGAGCCGGTCAAGGCCGGTGATTACATGCGTGTGGATATCGGTGGTATCGGCAGTGCTTCCGTGCGCTTCGCCTGACCCGGATTGAAGAGGACAACATCATGAGCAACAAAATCAAAGCGGCGATCATCGGCTCGGGCAATATCGGCACCGACCTGATGATCAAGATCCTGCGCACCGCCGAGCACATCGAGATGGGGGTGATGGTCGGGATTGACCCCGAGTCCGATGGTCTGGCCCGTGCCAAACGTATGGGCGTGGCCACCACCGCCGAGGGTGTGGAAGGGCTGGTGAAGATGCCCGAGTTCGCCGACATCGGCATTGTGTTTGATGCCACGTCGGCCGGCGCCCACGTTCACAATGACAAACTGCTGCGGGAACACAAACCCGACATCCGCGTGGTCGACCTGACTCCGGCGGCCATCGGCCCCTACTGCGTGCCCGTGGTTAATTTGGAGGAACATCTGGCCGAGGGCAACGTCAACATGGTCACCTGCGGTGGCCAGGCCACCATTCCCATGGTCGCGGCGGTGTCCCGAGTCGCCAAGGCTCATTACGCGGAAATCGTGGCATCCATTTCCAGTAAATCCGCCGGCCCCGGTACCCGCGCCAACATCGATGAGTTTACGGAGACCACCTCCAAGGCCATCGAAGTGGTCGGTGGTGCCGGCAAGGGCAAGGCCATCATTATCCTCAACCCGGCCGAACCACCCCTGCTGATGCGGGACACGGTGTACGTGCTTTCGGATGCCGCCGACAAAGCCGAAGTGGAAGCCTCCGTCGAGGAGATGGTGAAGGCGGTGAACCGCTATGTGCCCGGCTATCGCCTCAAGCAGAAAGTGCAGTTTGATGTGATTCCTGAAGACCAGCCCATGAACGTCCCGGGCCTGGGTAAGTTCAGCGGCCTGAAGACCTCCATCTTCCTGGAAGTGGAGGGTGCTGCCCATTACCTGCCGGCCTACGCGGGCAACCTGGACATCATGACCTCCGCGGCTCTTGGTACTGCCGAGCGCATCGCCGAATCGCTGGTCAAGTGAGGAGACTGAACCATGACTTATAACCCCGGCAAGAAACTCTACATCTCCGACGTGACCCTGCGGGACGGCAGCCACGCCATTCGTCACCAGTACTCCATCAAGAACGTGCAGGACATTGCACGGGCCCTGGACAAGGCAAAAGTCGACAGTATTGAAGTAGCCCACGGCGACGGCCTGCAGGGCTCCAGCTTCAACTACGGCTTCGGCGCCCACACGGACCTGGAGTGGATCGAAGCGGTGGCGGACGTAGTCACCCACTCGAAAATCGCCACCCTGCTGCTGCCCGGCATCGGCACCGTCCACGACCTGGACAATGCCTACAGCGCCGGCGCAAGAATCGTCAGAGTGGCCACCCACTGCACCGAAGCGGATGTGTCGAAGCAGCATATCGAGCACGCCCGCAAACTGGGCATGGACACCGTCGGCTTCCTGATGATGAGCCACATGCAGACCCCGCAAGGGTTGGCGGAACAGGCCAAGCTGATGGAAGACTACGGGGCTACCTGCCTCTATGTCGTCGACTCCGGCGGCGCCATGAACATGAACGACATCCGCGACCGCTTCCGGGCGCTGAAAGACGTCCTGAAGCCCGAAACCCAGACGGGCATCCACGCCCACCATAACCTCGCGCTGGGCGTGGCCAACTCCATCGTGGCTGTCGAGGAAGGCTGTGACCGTGTCGATGCCAGCCTCGCCGGCATGGGCGCTGGTGCGGGTAACGCCCCGCTGGAAGTGTGCATTGCCGCCTTCGACAAGATGGGTTGGGAGCACGGTACCGATGTGTACGCACTGATGGATGCCGCTGATGACATTGTGCGGCCGCTGCAGGACCGCCCGGTTCGGGTGGACCGTGAAACCCTGGCGCTTGGCTACGCCGGAGTCTATTCCAGCTTCCTGCGCCACTCGGAGGTAGCAGCGCAGAAGTATGGCCTGAAGACTGTGGATATTCTCGTTGAACTGGGCAAACGCCGGATGGTGGGTGGCCAGGAAGACATGATTGTGGATGTGGCGCTGGATCTGCTGGCGGCGCAAAAGGAGCAGAACGCATGAGCAAGACACTGAGCCGTGAACAGGTGCTGGCCCTGGCCGAACACGTGGAAAACGCCGAGTTGCAGGCCCACGACATCACCAAGGTCACCAATGACTACCCGGACATGACCTTCGAGGATGCCTACGACGTGCAGTGGGAAATACGCCGCCGCAAGGAAGAGCGTGGCAACAAGATCGTTGGCATGAAAATGGGCCTCACCTCCTGGGCAAAGATGGCCCAGATGGGTGTGGAGACTCCGATCTATGGCTTCCTGGCAGACTATTTCAGTGTGCCGGACGGCGGCGTGGTCAACACCCAGGAATTGATCCATCCGAAAATCGAAGCCGAGATTGCCTTCGTCACCAAGGCACCCCTGAAAGGCCCCGGCTGCCATATCGGCCAAGTGCTGGCGGCGACGGACTTTGTGATTCCCGCCGTGGAAGTTATTGACTCCCGCTATGAGAACTTCAAGTTCGACCTGGTGAGTGTCGTGGCGGATAACGCCTCATCAACCCGGTTTATCACCGGCGGCCAGATGGCCGATGTGGCGGATGTGGATTTGAAAACCCTGGGCGTGGTGGTCGAGAAGAACGGTGAAGTTGTCGATGTAGGCGCGGGTGCCGCCGTGCTCGGCCATCCGGCCTCCAGCGTGGCGATGCTGGCGAATCTGCTGGCAGAGCGGGGTGAGCACATTCCCGCGGGCACCTTCATCATGACCGGTGGCATAACCGCCGCCATCACGGTGGAGCCTGGGGATAATATCACCGTGCGTTATCAGGGGCTGGGGACCGTAACCGGAAGGTTTATCTAAGCCTCAAAGGCACTGCCAACGGAGCAGGGAATTATGAGCGATACCATTGATCTACGTTTATATTTCAACTTTCGCAGCCCGTACTGCTATCTGGCCAGCGAGCGTATGTTCGAGCTGTTTGACCAGTACCAAGTCAATCTGCTCTGGAGGCCTCTGGGAGGATGGCACGGTCGCTCGGATCCGGACCGGGCAAAGGTCAAGATGCCTATCGCCAGGCAGGACGTGGCACGCTGGGCACGTCGGTTTGGCATGCCTCTGACCCCACCTCCGAAGAGTACGGATCCTACCCGTGCCGGGGCTGGTTCACTGTTGGCAGAGAAGGAAGGACTGCTCAAACCCTATGTGGTGGCAGTGATGCGCGCCGAATGGGCGGACGGCCTGGACATAGGGGATGCAGCGGTCCTGTCCTCAGTTGCCGAAAGCGTTGGACTAGACAGGGAGGCGTTCGCCAGGGCGGTCGATGATCCCGAACTCCATACCCAACTTGACCGGAACTGGCAGGAAGCACAGGAAAAAGGTGCCCTGGGTGTTCCCACGTTTGTTATCGGCGACCAGATTTTCTGGGGTCAGGACAGGCTGGATTTTGTGGGGGAGCACCTGAGGGATTTGGGAGCGGCACGCCAATGAGCAGGATACGACTGATTGATAAGCCCGAATGCCCGTTTTGCTGGCGAGTCCGGATTGCCGCGGCTTTGCAAGGGCGGGCGATGCACAGCATGGACAGGTCAGACCCGGATGTTCTCGTCGAGTGGCAGCGGTTATCGCCGAGTCAAACGGTGCCAGTGATGATTGAGGATGACCTGGTACTGACCGACTCCGGCCCGATGCTTGAGTACCTGGCCGAAACTGGCTCGGCTTTGCTCCCGGATTTTCCACGCCGAAGGGCGGAAGCACGAAGCTGGATTGTGTATGGGGATAATGTTCTGGGGCGATCCCTGCGGGAAGTGGTTTTTGAGAAACGCGATAAACCGGAGAGCGAATGGGACCAAGGCAGGATTCGCAGGGGTACACGCGGATTCCTGAGTGGGCTGCCCGCACTGGAGATGGCGCTGCGAGACGAAAACTTCCTTCTCGGAAACTGGCCAACCTTGGCCGAGTGCGCCCTGTTCCCAAGGTTTGCCCTGGCTCTGCTCTATGGCGTGGATATCCCTGCTGATTTTCCTCGAACTCGCCAATGGTTTGGTCGCCAGGCCATCCACCCGGCTTTCTTGTCCTCGAGCCCTGAGCGGGTCAGGAACATTCTTGTTGATTTTGCGTGAGGAACCATAATGCCGATAGCCCAATTGTATATCCTTGAAGGTCGCACGGACGAACAGAAAGAGCGCCTTATTCGTGAGGTGTCGGAAGCCATGTCACGCTCAATTGATTCACCGATTGAACGCGTACGGGTGATCATTACCGAAATGCCTAAAAGCCATTTTGGGATAGCCGGTGAGCCGGCCAGCAAAGTACGGCCCTAGCGCTGTCCTCGAACCAACGCCTATTGCCGGTGAGTAACATGACCAAGCTGCCCGTGCTGTACTTGTCCTGTGAAACAGAAGCGCTGACAGGCCCCAAAGGGCAGGCCAGCCTGCGCCGCCTGATACGGCCCGATCTCGTAGTTGTCAACGTGGCATTTATTACCTCGAAAAAAGGGGGCGCACAGCCGGAAATCTTTCACCAGTGTGGTGAGGGGATTCTTGCCAGACGCCTGCAATCCGGAATGGCGGAACGGGGGTTTGATGTCGCCGTTAGCGGGTCTCGGGAACAGGGTTTGAAGGAACTGGCTGAAAGCATGACGCATCTTGCGCCTGAGGAGGTGATTGAACTGCGGCTCAACACCGGTATGACCAGTGAACACTACAGGGATATTGGTCATTGCCTGGAAGCCTTGAGAGACCAGGGTGTGTTGCTGATATGCCTGGACCGGCTGGAAAACGTCGGCAATAACGAGGATCATCCTCAGCCACATGACAGTTATCTCCGTAATCTGATTCGTCAGTGGGAAGATGAGCACAGATGGGTAAAAGCCATGTCGAAATCTGACCTGCGCGCCTCTCATTCTACTCCGGGGGCCGAAGCCCCCGTTGCCGACCCAACGTTATGTGTGCTCAATACCGCCTTCAGTCTAGGTGGAATGCAGGCACCTCAGCGCCTGTTTGGCTTCTCTCTGAATGAGAATAGCCAGTCCCTCGCAGGTTATGGATGGATGCAATAATCTGTCGAAAACGCAGAGGATTCCGTGAATGCTGAAACTACTGATGGTTGGGGCCGGTGGTATTGGAAGCTACTACGCAGCAAGGCTTCTGGAGTCGGGGCACCGGGTGGTGCTCACTGCTCGCGGAGCCCATCTGGATGCCCTTGTCAGCAACGGCCTGAAGGTCCACTACGGGGGGAGGGAACTGATTCATCGTCCAGAGGCCTTCAGCCACCAGCAATTGGTCGCCCGATTCCATCCTGACGACTTTGACGTCATTGTCATTGCCCTGAAGTCGACAGCCACCGAGTCGGTCGTGGATGAGCTCGGAGCCTGGCTGAGGCAGGGCCGGGTTCCTGTATTGTCCCTCCAGAATGGTGTTGATAATGAGCCATTGCTGGCAGAAGCCATCGGGGCCGAGCGGATCATCGGCGGGCTTGCGGTGCGGATCGGCGGGCATATTGTGCGGCCAGGTGTTGTCGAAGCAGAGGGCGTTGCTGAGATCGTGATGGGCGAATGGCCTGCGGCGCGTAAGCCCGGCAGCGCGCGCTCGTTGCTGCTGGAGAAACTCGCGGCGGCATTCGACGGCTCGGGTATTCCCACCACGCTTTCCGACAACGTTCGCTACGAGCTATGGCGTAAGCTGGTGATCAACAATGGTGTAAATCCCCTCTCGGCACTGACAGGATTGGATACCCGCAGCCTGACTCATCGTCCCGAGTTCAGCAGGATTGTGTATGGCATGATGGCGGAAACCGTTGAGGCATCAAGGGCCGATGATGTAAACCTCACGAAGGAAGATCTCCACGAAATGTTCGAGTTGATCAGTTCCTTCAATGCAATCAAAACGTCCATGCTGATAGACAGGGAGAAGGGGCGCCCCCTTGAACTGGACAGTATTGCGGGCGCTGTACTTAAACGTTGCGCCAATCTTGGCATCGATGCTCCATACACGTCGACCATCGCCACTTTGTTGAAGCAACAGGCCTCCTGACTTCCCGCTGTGAGTTGGTGCTCTTGCCGCTCTCGTATACCCAGTTATTTCTCATGCTCGCGTTCTTCTTTGATGACCTAACGCATGCTGTTTCGGTGGTGTCTTTGTTGGTTGTTGATTGATCACCTGAATTTATATAAAGTGAACTCATTAACAATAAGTAAATGAGGCGAGAGATGTTTGGTCAATCACTTGCGGGCGCTACCGTCCTTCAGGGGGCACATCCGGAAGAGGTGTCTTCGTTTGTTAACCAGCATATCGGGCAGCATCGCCTGGAAATGCTTGGAGAGCAGAAACGGAAGTCCAGTCTCAGCTTCAGGGAATTTGCCGGGTTCGGGATGTCCCAACTCAGTTACGGTAACCATGTACGGGTAAAAAGCCCCGAACTTGAGTCCATCTATCACTTTCAGGTGGTCACTCGGGGTGAGTGTGTCTGGCATCAGGCGGGCGAGCGCATGAAGGTTCGCAGTGGTCAGGCGGTTATGGTGAACCCTTATGAAAAGATTGATCTGGAGTATTCGGATGATTGCGAAAAGCTGATCATCAAGGTTCCCGAGCATGTACTCAATAATGCCCGTGAGTTATCACACGGTCGGTTGCCGGAGGATGGCATTCGCTTTACCCGGGCGCCCGTGGAGCTTCGGCTATGTCCTGCCCTGATCAATATCATGGAGGCGGTGCTGTCCGAGCTTGATGATGCCGAAGACGAGGACATAAACCCGGTTTGCGGCGCCTATCGTGAAATTATCCTCAAGAAACTGCTGAAAGTATTTCCCAGTAACTGGTCCAGCCAGGAGAACGGTGCGGCCTGTACGCCCATGCTGGGTAAAATGCTGCGGTACATTGAACAGAACGTGCATCGCAACATCGATATAGAAGAGCTTTCCAGTGTCTCCAATATGAGTGTTCGATCCATCTACAATGCTTTCTCCAAGGCCTTCGCGACGACCCCCAAGTGTTACATCAAGCAGTTGAAGTTACAGAAGTTGCGGGAAGACCTTTTGCAGGGAAAGTGCCGGAATGTCACCGAGATCGCCCTGGAATATGGCTTCAGTCATCTGGGCCGGTTTTCTTCGGATTATCGAAAATCCTTCGGCGAGTTGCCCTCTGAAACCCTGCGAATGGCCGGTTAATCCCGGCCATTACCTTCCCGTTGTTGCCCGCAGATCTGTCGGGTAACCCGGTCACTGCATTCCCGGACCTGTTCGAACAGGAATGAGCCTTCGCTGATGTCGGTGTCCCGATCAAGACCCAACAGGGTGATGACGGTGACAATGCTGCCGTTGATATCGAATACAGGGCGGCTGAGCACATTGATTTCGGGGAGGTAATCACTGAAAAACGCGCAGTAGTTATCCCGTTTGATGGTTTCCAGATGAGGTTGCAGTTCCTCCCGGGTGATGGGTTTGCCCCGATGTTTCGGGAGTGACTTGGCGTTCTTGTAATACTGGTCCACCAGTTCCTTGCGTCGCTTCGCTGGCAGGTGGGCCAGGTAAATCCTGCCTGAGGCTGAGTTCAGTGGCGATAGCTCGGCGCCCAGCCTCACGTTGACCGAGATTGGCTGGCTTGAGTCCAGCCACTTGATGATCAGTGGGCCGTTGCCGTTCCAGACGGTGACCGACACGGTTTTGTCGGTTTCCTCATTGAGCCGGTCAACGGCTTCGTAACTCAGCTGAATCGGGTTGATGCGCCGGAGTGCTGAAATGCCCAGGGTCAGGCTGGAATTGCCCAGGGTGTACTGGGTGTGATTCACCTGATTGATGTAGCCCTCTCGCAGCAAACTGACCAGGTATTTGTGGGCGCGGCTAGGTGACAGATCCAGGGCGCCCGACAGTTCCTTGAGGGTGGGTGGCTTTGGCGCTGTGGAAATATAATTGAGGATATGCAATCCGATTTCCAGCGAACCGATTCCTTGCCGCTTTGGGCTTTCTTCTGCCATGGACGTTACCATTTTCGAATGACTGGTGCTGCCGTGTACCAGCGGAAAACAGGCACCCTGGAGACGGCGGGCACCTGTTTTTCGGGTTGTTGGCAAGGATACCAATTCTGAAGGTCCGGATCAGAATTTGTACTTGGCCATGACCTCAACCTGCTGGCCTTCCGGCAATAGCGGGCCGAAGGCGAGATTGTACTTTCGCCACTCTATCCCGGCTTCCAGATCCTGGGTGATGTTATGGATCAGGTTGACGCGATGGGCTTCGTAGTTGGTGTCGGCGTCGTCATCCACTTCGACGGCTGTATAGGCGACGTTTGCCCGCCACTCGTTGTTGATGACGTAGCGAAAGCCAACGTCAAACCCTGCCTGGCTGACAGCGTCGTCGTTTTCGACATCCGGTGACGACAGGCTGTTGTTTACGCCAACACCGGTGAATGCACCAAGTCCTTCACCGTAGTGAGCATTCACGTTCAGGCTGTGAGGCCCGATCATGAACTTCGAGCCGATGGCGCCGCCACCCACGAAGTCGCCATTTTCAACTTCGCGACCTGATGCGGTGAGGATAACACGGTGACCACCGTCGAGACTCAGGTTGTAGTTAACCGCAAGATCAGGCGTGTCGGCGTCGTTGTTGACCGGGTCCTGTGCAGTAAAACGGAAGCCGGCAACCTCGTGACTAATCAGGTTTGTGCGGAAGTTGAACCCGCCCAGGGTGCCTCGCGGCCCGCCCAGGAAATCCAGGTAATCGTGATAGGCAACGGCCCAGAACTGGCCGGTCCAGGTCTGCCCCACGGTGGTCTGATCCACCTTGATGAAGGCGTGGCGAAGCCGTAGGTCGTTATTCTCGCCAGGAAAGGTGCCGCCGTAAAAGTCGCCTTCCACAAAGCCGACAATCGTATGGCCTTCCTTCTGGGTGACTGTTTTAAGGTTAACGCGGGACTGGTTGGAACGGCCGAAGATGCGGGAATCCCCATCATCGACTTTTTCATAGATGGCTTCGGCTTTGAAATAGCCACCGATGCTGAATTTGGTGTCGTTGAACTCGCCGAGTTCGAGAGCGTGAACGGCGGGGGCCGCGCTGAGACCGGATGCAATAGCGAGCGCTAGTAATGAATGTCGATAGTTCATTTGCCTTCTCCTTGTTGTTTGGCATTTGAACTATCGGTTATTCAGGCGTGGGCAAATATCCGGTTAATGAACATCCCTATCCGTTTTTTGTACTTATCTCCGGCACGGTGCAGGGTTCCGTCACCGTTCCAGATGACGACCATGGAATCGCAGATGGTCCTCAATGAAGCTGGCAATGAAGTAGTAGCTGTGGTCGTAGCCCTCGCGCAGATTCAGTTCCAGCGGATAACCGCTGATATGGGCTGACGCCTCAAGGGCTTCGGGGCGAAGCTGTTCGGCCAGGAAATTGTCAGCGTCACCCTGATCCACCAGGGCCGGCACGAATTTCTGTGCCTTGCGCATTAACAAGCTGGCATCGTAGGCAGCCCAGCGCCCGGTATCGTTGCCGAGATAGGCGGCAAAGGCTTTTTTGCCCCACGGGCAGCTGACCGGATTGCTGATCGGGCTGAAGGCAGACACCGACTGGTATGTCTGTGGATTGCGCAATGCCAGCACCAGGGCGCCATGCCCGCCCATGGAATGTCCCGCGACAGAGCGTTGGCCGGTCACTGGGAACACCGACTCCACCAGTGCCGGTAGTTCATTCAGCACGTAATCGTACATGCGGTAATGCGTGTTCCAGGGGCTCTCGGTAGCATTCACATAGAACCCCGCCCCCTGGCCAAGATCGTAACCGTCATCGTTGGCGACGTCGTCGCCTCTGGGGCTTGTGTCCGGGGCCACAATGGCAATGCCCAGTTCGGCGGCTACGCGGTGGGCGCCCGCTTTCTGCATGAAGTTTTCGTCGGTGCAGGTCAGGCCCGATAGCCAGTAAACGACGGGTACCTTTTGCCCACTAGCCACCTGTGGTGGCAGGTAAATCGCGAAACGCATGACACAACCAAGGGTGTCGGACCGATGGCTGTACTGCTTGTGCCAGCCACCGAAACTTTTGTTGCTGCTCAGGTTTTCGATGCTCATCAAGAACTCCGTGGGTGAGTCGCCTGCCATGGGCGGCAGGCGACCGCGCCGGTCACTTATCGAAATGGATCACGCTACGAATGCTCTTTCCTTCGTGCATCAGTTCGAACGCCTCATTAATGTCTTCAAGCCCCATGGTGTGGGTGATGAAATCGTTGAGTTTGAACTCGCCCTGCAGATACCGCTCGACAATTCCAGGGAGCTCGGAGCGGCCTTTGACGCCGCCGAACGCGGAGCCTTTCCAGACTCGACCGGTCACCAGTTGGAATGGGCGGGTGGAAATCTCCTGGCCAGCACCTGCGACACCGATGACGACGGATTCGCCCCAGCCCTTGTGGCAGCATTCCAGGGCAGAACGCATCACGTCGACGTTGCCAATGCACTCAAAGGAGTAGTCCACGCCGCCATCTGTCAGTTCGACAATGACTTCCTGAATGGGTTTGTCATAGTTTTTCGGATTGATGCAGTCGGTCGCGCCCAACTGCTTTGCCAGGTCAAATTTGCTGTCGTTGATATCAATAGCAATGATGCGGCTGGCCTTGGCCATGGTAGCGCCAATAATGGCAGACAGGCCGATGCCGCCCAGGCCGAAGATCGCCACGGTGGCACCTTCTTCCACCTTGGCAGTGTTCATGACGGCGCCCATGCCGGTGGTTACTCCGCAGCCCAGCAGGCACACTTCTTCCAGTGGCGCTTCTTTGTTCACTTTGGCCAGAGAGATTTCCGGCAGCACGGTGTACTCGGAGAAGGTGGAGCAGCCCATGTAGTGATAGATTGGCTGGCCATCCTTGTAGAAACGGCTGGTGCCATCGGGCATCAGGCCCTTGCCCTGGGTTTCCCGGATCTTCCCGCACAGGTTGGTTTTACCGGAGAGGCAGAATTTACATTCTCCACACTCTGGCGTGTACAGGGGAATAACGTGATCTCCAATCTCGACACTCGTGACACCTTCGCCGATGGCCTCAACGATGCCGCCGCCTTCATGGCCCAGAATCGCGGGGAAATTACCTTCTGGATCGTCTCCGGAAAGCGTAAACGCGTCGGTGTGACAGACGCCGGTAGCGATCACCCGCACCAGAACCTCACCGGCTTTCGGCGGCATTACATCCACTTCTTCAATGGAGAGTGGTTGCCCCGGTCCCCAGGCAATGGCTGCTTTTGATTTGATCATCTCGCTCATAATTCTCTCCGTTTGTGATGCATCTGTATTTGGACACTGCCCGAATGATCTGGTCATTATATTTGCTGCACATATGTTGATAATGACCGTGTTCGTGAAATCACTTTTACTCATGTGTAATAATCAGAATTGCTGAAGCAAAAGTAGGGTGGTGACATGCAGCGCTGGGAAGGTGTAAACGAATTCGTGGCGGTGGCTGAAACGGAGAGCTTCACCCGGGCGGCAAAACGCCTGGACGTCTCGACCGCTCACGTCAGCCGACAGATCAGCGCGCTCGAAGACAGGTTATCCACCCGTCTGTTCTATCGAACGACCCGGCGCGTCTCCACTACCGAGGCCGGGCAGATCTACTATCAGCATTGTCGCCAGATACTGGACGCCCTTGAACAGGCGGAGCGCTCTATGACCAATATGCAGCTGGTGCCCCAGGGCCGGCTGCGACTGACGGCGCCGGTAACCTACGGAGAGAAGTCGATCGCACCGCTGGTCAACGATTTTGTACTGCGGTATCCCGAACTCGACGTTGAAATGAAACTGACCAATCAGCAACTGGACCTGGTGGCGGAAGGTTACGACCTTGCGGTACGGCTTGGTAAACTGGACGATTCGAGCCTGATGGCCAGGCGTCTTGCTTCCCGGACTCTGTATGTATGCGCCTCGCCAGCTTATCTCGCTGTCCATGGCACCCCGCACTCTCTGTCTGAGCTGGAACACCATAATTGCCTTCAGGGGAATCTGGGTTACTGGCGATTTCAGGATGCGGGTCATCCCCGCAATGTCCGGATTCGTGGAAATGTGCGTTGTGACAGCGGCAGAGCCTTGTTGGATGCAGCGCTGAAGGGGGTTGGTATTGTCCAGCTGCCGGATTATTACGTTGGGCCGGCACTCGACGCGGGTACACTGATACCTCTTCTGACTCATTACCAGGAAGACGATGACGGTATCTGGGCGGTGTATCCCCATAACCGTCACCTGTCGCCAAAGGTGAGAATGCTGCTGGACTACTTTGTGGATTCACTGGGCGTGCCAAACGCCTGATTGGGGCTAAGCCCAATCAGGGTATTCAGACACTGAGCGCGGTTTCGACCTTTTCCAGATTCTGGTCCAGCTCTTCGGAGCTGCCATCAAAGTGAACCTGTCCTTTCACCACCACCACATGACGGTCACAGAGCTTTTTCAGTGCCTTGATGTTCTTGTCCACGATCAGTGTGGAAATGCCCGACTCACGGATGGTGGCAATCACGTTCCAGATGTCCTGGCGGATCAGCGGCGCCAGACCTTCGGTCGCCTCGTCCAGAATCATCAGTCGGGGATTGGTGACCAACGCGCGGCCGATCGCTAGCATCTGCTGCTCGCCCCCAGACAACTCCGTACCCAGGTTTGACAGGCGTTCCTGAAGGCGCGGAAAGGTATCCATGACCCGATCGAAATTCCAGCCGGTGTTGCCGTTGCTGTCGGGGCGGGCGGCCATTTGCAGGTGTTCCTTCACCGTCAGATTGTGGAACATGCCCCGGCCTTCGGGAACATAGGCTATGTCGCGGCGCATCCGCTTCCAGGTCGGCAGGTTGCTGATGTCCTGTCCGTCGAAATACACATGACCACTGCGGGGCGGCACGATGCCAAGAATGGACTTGAGCGTGGTGGTCTTGCCCATGCCATTACGCCCCATCAGGCTCATGGACTGCCCCTTATCCAGCCGGAACGACAGATCGTGAAGGATGTGGCTTCGGCCATACAGGGTGTTGAGGTTTTTAACTTCCAGAAGACTGTTGCTCATGCCGCTTCCTCCTCGTCTTCCTTGCCCAGGTAGGCTTCTTTCACCCGGGGCTCGTTACGTACTTCATCCACGGTGCCGGTGATCAGATGGGTGCCGTTGTCCAGTACGGTCAACTGGTCGGAGAGCTCGAAGATGGCATCCATATCGTGTTCCACCAGCACAATGCTGTAGGTCTGCTTGAGTTCGTTCAGCAGTTCGATAATGCGCTGGGACTCCTCGTGACCCATCCCCGCCATAGGCTCATCCAGCAGCAGGATGCAGGGGTCGGTTGCCAGCACCATCGCCAACTCAAGCTGGCGTTGCTCACCGTAGGATATTTCCGCTGCGACGGTGTGGATGCGGCTTTCGAGCCCCACCTGGCACAGCGCTTTTTCAGCCGCTTCCCGAACCAGCTTGTTGGAATGACGCGACGCGAACAGATTGAAGCTGCCGGTGAAGCGGCGTTGAGCGGCCACGGCGCAGTTTTCCAGGCAGGTGACATCGGCGTAGATGTTGGTTTTCTGGAAGCTGCGGCCAATGCCCCGGCGCACAAACTTCCAGGGTTTCATGCCCTCAATCTGATCGCCCTTGTGGAAAATGCAGCCGCTGGTCGGTTTCAGTGTGCCGCACAGCATATTCAGCAGCGTACTTTTGCCCGCGCCGTTGGGACCGACCACGCCGTGCAGTTGTCGGTCATGAAACTGCAGGGAAATGTCGTTGAGTGCCTTGATGCCGCCCCAGTGTTTGCTGAGGGATTCGGTTTCCAGAATGATGTCGTTGGCCATGATTATTTCTCCAGCAGCTTTTCAAGGTAACCGGCCAGGCCTTTGCGCAGCAGCAGGACCATCAGGATGATCGCGCCGCCCATGAACAGCATCCAGTCTTCGCTCATGTGCTCGAAGAAATACTGCAGACCTTCATAGGTAATGGTGCCGAGAATGGCGCCGTAGATGGTGCCCATACCACCGAGGATGGACATCACCAGGGCGGTACCGGACATTTCCCAGGTCATGAATTGCGGATTGACGTAGCCATACTGCAGGGCGAACAACAGTCCGGCGTAAGCCGCCAGGGTGCTGCCAATGATGTAGCTGATCAGACGGAACGCGAAAATGTTATAGCCCAGGGCCTCGGTGCGTTCCGGATTCAGGCGGCTGGCTTCCACAATGCGGCCAAAGCGCGAACGCAGGATGATCTTGATGGCCAGCAGGGTGACCAACACCGCCAGCAGCGACAGGTAATAGAAGTGCGTGGGGTTATCCAGGTTCAGGAAGTTCAGGCCAAAGATGCTGGTTTCCGGCTTCATGAAAATGAACAGACCGTCGTTACCCCCGAACTCCAGGGAGTCGAAGAAGAAGTAGTACACCATCTGCGATATCGCCAGGGTGATCATGATGAAATAGATGCCAGAGGTTCGCAGCACCACAACACCGACAACCAGAGCGACCACAGCGCTGATACCCATGATGTACAGGGCGTAGAGCCAGAAATTGACGGCTTCGTATTCCGGCGTAACGATCACGAACAAGTAACCGCCCAAGCCGTAGAAGAGTGCGTGCCCCAAGGTCACCAGGCCAACACGCCCTACCAGAAAATCCAGTGACATCACGAACACCGCCAGGATCAGGATGGTGGTGGCTTTGCCGACGAAGAACGAATTGTCCTCAAGGAACAGAGGAATACAGAGGGCGATCACAAAGAAGATCGCCAGAAAGATGCGCTCGGTGCGTTTCTCGAAAATCATGTTCGGCTCCCGCTTACTTGGCGAACAGGCCCTGGGGCTTCACCAGCAGCACCAGGATCATAAAGATGTAGATAATCATGTTGGACATGGTGGGCATCAGTACCGCAGCAAATGTGCTGATAACTCCCACCAGGAGGGCTCCCACAAAGGCGCCTTTGATCGAACCCATGCCGCCGATGACCACCACCACGAAGCAGGTAATCAGGACGCTTTCGCCCATACCCGGAACAATGGAGCGCATGGGAGCGGCGATAATGCCAGACACCGCGGCCAGCATGACGCCAATCGCAAACACGATGGTGTAGAGGCTTTTGATATTGACGCCCAGGGCTTCCACCATTTCCCGGTTGGATTCTCCGGCACGGATCAGCATGCCCAGGCGGGTCTTGCTCACCACGAAATAAAGCGCGGCGGCGATGGCGATACAGATGAATGCCGCAAAGATGCGGTAAACCGGGTAACTGGAGTTGTCGGTGAAGGGTACGGAACCGCTCAGCGCGTCAGGAACTGCGACGCCATAAGGGTCGTTGCCCCAGAGAATGCTTTGCAGCGAGTTGAACACGAAGATCATGCCGATGGTCAGCAGTACCTGATCCAGGTGGTTGCGGTTGTACAACCGCTGTATCAATACCCGTTCGATCAGTATGCCCAGGCCGAGGGCGATGACAGCCGAGAGAATGGCGGATACCGTAAAGCTGCCGGTTACCGCAACGAAGTACCACACCAGATAGGCACCGACCATGTACATGGAGCCATGGGCCAGGTTAAGGATGCCCATGACACCAAACACCAGGGTCAGGCCGGAGGCGATCAAAAACAGAAGCAACCCATACTGGAGACCATTAATAAGTTGCACGAAGAAAAGTTCGGTAGACATAGTGATACCCAACGGTTTTACGGATAAGTCAGTTCAGGTGTGGGCAAGGGAGCTTCAGATGAGCCCCCGGCTTTTGCCGGGGGATTCAGAACCCGTGCTTAGAGCTTGCAGCCACGGGCAGGGTCTTCCAGCGCTTCGGCGGCGATGCTCTGCACCACGTTCACGCCGTCCTTCACTTTCCTCAGATAGACGTTCTGGATCGGGTTGTGGGCCTTGGAGAAGGTGAATTCTCCACGCGGGCTGTCGATGGTCAGCTTTTCCATGGTGCTGATCACGGCCTGCTTGTCCGAAATGTCACCCTTGAGCTGGTCGATGGTGTTAGCGATAGCCTGCCCCGCGTCATAGCCCTGTACGGCGTAGATGTCCGGGTAGTGGCCGTATTCGGTATTGAAGGCTTCGCGGAATTCCCGGTTCTTGGGAACATCCAGTTGCTCTGCATAGTGCAGACCGGTCATCACGCCTTCGGCAGCGTCGCCCTGCGCCTGCAGAGTGCCTTCGGTGAGGAAGCCGGACCCCAGCAGCGGAATCTTGCCGCGCAGGCCCATGGCATCGTAGTCCTTCACGAACTTGATGGCGCCGCCGCCAGCGAAGAAGGTGAATACAGCATCGGGATTTGTATCCGCGATGGAGCTCACGTGGGACTGGAAGTTGGTAGATGGGAAGGGCAGGAGCACTTTCTCGACAATCTCGCCACCACCGGCAGTGAACGACTCTTCAAAAGCGTCCAGGCTCTCGCGGCCCATGCCGTAGTTCCAGCTGATGGCATAAACCTTCTTGTACCCCTTTTCCAGAGCGACTTTGCCCATGGGGTAGGATGGCTGCCAGGATGAGAAGGACGTCCGGAACATGTTGGGCGAGCACAATGGGCCTGTGGCCGCTGCCGCACCTGCGTTCGGAATGATCATCACGGTGTCCTTGCCACGAAGCATCTTGATCATGCCCATGGCAACACCGGAATGAACCGGGCCAATTATAAAGTCCGCTTCGTGTTGGTTCAGCAGAGACGACGCCAGTTCCGGAGCCCGTGATGGTTTGGCTTCGGTATCCAGCTCAATAAATTCAATGTCCGCGCCGTGCAGGTTGGCGGCGTTTTCCTTCAGCGCCAGCTTCAGGCCGTCGCGCCCGGCTTCGCCCAGTTGTGCGTAGATGCCACTGAACGGCAGCATGACGCCAATTTTTACCGGATCGCCGGCGGCATGTGCGCCAAGGCTCATGCCTGCGGTCAGGGTAGTTGCCAGTACAGCGCTGGCAAGGGATTTGGTCCTGTTCATTTCAACACCTCGAAATTTTTGTTTTGCGGTTCTGTCATTAGAGTCTTCGAGGCGAAAGAGCAATATCCGTTTTCTGCACACCGGTGTCCTGTGGTTGCAGCGCTATTAACGACACTTTGAAATTCAGGTATTTGAAGGATAAAAAAGCCCGAAGAGCAGGGGAGCTCCTCGGGCAAGAGCAGATCATCCCCTCAGGGATCGCCACTCAACAAGGAAAGCGAGGTTCAGGTCGAGTATCAGAAGGGGTATTGGATACCTTCCTCCATCACACTGACCCACTGGCTGGTGGTGAACTCTTCAATGTTGGCAGGTCCGCCAAAGCGGCCGCTGTTGCCGGAACTGCCCAGGCCGCCGAAGGGCACCTGGAACTCGTTGTTCACCGTTTGATCGTTGATATGGATCATTCCCACCTGGATTTGGTTGGCGATTTGCAGGGCGCGCTCTGTCGATCTCGAGTGGATGGCTGCCGCCAGGCCGTAGAGTGATTCGTTGACCAGACTGCAGGCGTTGTCATCAGAGTCGAAGGTCATCACAGGTGCTACCGGGCCAAAGACTTCCTCGGAGAAAACCGGCATGTCCGGGGTAACGTCGGACATGACGGTAGCCTCGTAATAGTTGCCGTTGCGTTTTCCGCCGACGACAATTCTGGCACCCATCTCGACCGAGCGATTGACGATGTCTTCGACGCGTTTTGCCTGAGCCTCATTGATCAGGGGGCCAAGGTGAGCCTGCTCCTGTGCAGGATTACCGCAAGCGAGGTTTCCAGCACGGGCGGCCAGACGCTCAATGTACTCATCCGCCACCGAGCGATGCACCAGGTGACGCCCCGTCTGCATGCAGATCTGCCCCTGGTGCAGGAACGAGCCCCAGGCCCCGCAGGAGCTGGCGATGTCCAAGTCTGCGTCCTCAAGCACCACCTGGGCGTTATTGCCGCCGAGTTCCAGTGCCGCTTTCTTCAGCATTCGCCCACAGGTTTCACCGATCTTCTTGCCCACGGCGGTTGAGCCGGTGAATGAGATCATCTTGACCAGCGGATGCTCAACCAGTGCCTGGCCGACGTCGGGGCCACCAGGCAGCACGTGGAATACTCCTTCAGGGAGCCCGGCATCTTCCAGAATTTTTGCCATCAGCACACCACCACAAATACTGCTCTTGGGATCGGGCTTCAGTATCACGCAGTTACCCATGGCCAACGCCGGAAATACGGACCGCATGGCAAGAAGGATAGGGAAGTTCCAGGGGGCGATAACGCCCACGGTACCAATGGGCACACGCTTCCAGTAGTTTCGTTTTCCTGGCATATTGGACGGGAAGATTTCGCCACTGGGTTGCATTGGCAGGGCCGCCGCCATCTGAGCCTGTTCATAGGTGGCCTGCAACTCCCAGTCCGCCTTTGGACCGATGGAGCCGCACTCACGGGTATTCCATCCGTTGATTTCATCCGCGCGTTCCTTGAGCAGGGTGGCGGCTTTACGCAGGATCTCGGCTTTTTGATCAAAGGGAACCGCCACCCACTGCGTCTGGGCGTCCCTGGCAGTGGTTGCAGCCCGGTCAACGTCAGACGGCGTCGCGGCTTTCAGCTGTGAAATAACCTCTCCGGTCGCGGGTTCCGTAACGTTGATCTGCTCGCCGTTCCCGCTCTTCCATGATCCCAGGAACAGGCGCTGCTGCCACACGGGGTTTGCTGGCATATCCATGATCTGTCCTCCTTAATGTTTCCGTCGTGATCAGGCGTGGGCCCGGTTGATCTGGTCGCTGATGTAATGTGCCAGTGCGTACACGGTTTCCGACGGGTTGTAGCCGATCGACGTAGGCAGCAGGCTCGCATCCACGATGTAAAGGTTCTTTATCTCGTGGGTTTCGCCCATGGGTGAAACCACGGTGGTCTTGGGGTCCGCGCCCATGCGGCAGGTGCCCTGGGGGTGGAACGACGTGTACCGATAGCGAGCGGGCTCGTTGTCGAGGCTGTCGATCACGGCATCGATCTGATCGACGCTGTCGATGGTCAGTTTCTGGGAAGTAGGAATATAAAGCTGCTTGGCACCGGCCGCAAACAGTACTCTCGCGTTGGTCTTGAGGCCTTCCTTCATGATGTCGAAATCGCCATCATCAACGAAGTACTTGATCTCCTTGGCGCCGTTTTTCCAGTTCACTTCGCCCACGTTCTGGTCGTGGATCAGGGTGATCAGGCGAACGGTGTTCCGGTATTTGGACATGTAGGACGCGTAGGGTTTTCCGGTGCCAGGCTCCACCTGGAAGCTGGCTTCTACTGGATCCTGAATGGCGTCCAGAAGCAGGTAACCACCGTCTTTTGGCATGGTGTGCTTGTCCATGTATAGGGAATGGGTGGCGCCGTAGAAATTATCGATATCCTCATCGAACATGCCGGTGACTGACATGGTGGGATGGCAGGCGAAATTCTTGCCAACCTGCCCGTTACCGTTGGCCAGATTGCTTTTCTGCAGCAGGATCGGCATCTGGATCGGGCCGGCGGCACCGACCACAATCGGCGCGTTGACCCTGAGTTTGCTTTTAACCGTTTTGCTCTGTTGATCGACGATTTCCGCCAGTACGCCCGTTGCCTTGCCGTTGTTGGCCAGGATCTGAGTGGCTCGCGTATCGGAATAAATCGTAGCGCCATAGGCTACGGCCCAGGGCAGGTAAGTAATGAGCATGGACTGTTTGCGGTCTGACTTGCAGCCAGCGAAACAGAAGCCGGTCATGGCGCAGTTACGGATATTGCGTTTGGCGTTGCCCTCGGGAAGGTTCAGTTTTTTCATGCCTCCTTTGAGCAGTTGGGCGCCGGCACTGGTTTCAAACGCCTTATTGGGGGCGATGCCGAGGTTGGCTTCGACTTTGTCAAAGTAAGGAGCCATGACTTTGGGCGTCAGGTTGGTTAGACCGAACTCTTTCGCCCATCGATCGAGATAGTAGTCCGGAGTGCGAAAGCACAATGCCGCATTGACGACGGTAGAGCCACCAACACAGGCACCCTGCAGAATCGATATGTCGCCCGCGGAATTGGACTGGCCGCCATGATCGGCATAGAGGGTGTCCATAGACACAGCGTGCATTTCGGTAAATTTCTCGGAAGGCACGTAAGGGCCGGCTTCCAGTACCACCACTTTTTTGCCTGCTTTCGCCAGCTCGTAGGCGGCAATGGCACCACCGGCACCCGAGCCGATGATGACGGCGTCAGCATTGAGTTCGATGTTGTCATTGGTGACATCTGACGCTTGGGTGACCTGCAAACCATGGGCAGGCACCGTTTTAGCTTTGATTGTTTCTTGCATGGTCTACTCCCGCCTTTCAGCTTTTCGGTAGAGGGGCGTTGCCCAACGATTCCAGGTTCCACTTATCCGTTACGGGCCCGCCGTAGCCCAGAGGTGCCCAAGTTGGCGGGTTCGCCCAGTAGGACAGGCCAACCAGTTTTTTCAGGCCCATGGCCAGTGCCCGATGAGGCACCTCATCGGAATCGGCCCAGGTGTCACAGAAGGTAGCGGCCTGCTCGTCGGATAAGTCCACAAAGGGCTTGCCATACTCGGCTTTGGGGCCGTCGTTGAAATAGGCGATACCGCCTTTCAGGCCTTCAAGGATATGAGGTTCCATGGTGGCCAGCAGCGCGGCGTCCAGTGTCTGCATGACCGGAATTTCGCTGGCGGGAACCAAGCCAGTTCCTTCGGTTACCAGCATGACCTTCATGAGCCGATGCATGACTTGGTATTCGCTGGCGGACATTACCTTAATGCCCTCTGGCATTGAGGCGAAGGCATTCGCAGCACCGAGAAGCCCGGTGCCTACGGAAGCCGCCACCGCGAGGCCGCTGGCGGCCTTCAGGAAGCTGCGGCGGCTCAGGCCGTTGATCTGGTCGATGGCTTCTTTTGTTTGATCGCTCATCTGACTCATAGTCTTCTCCGGAATCATTGCCTGGGTTAGCAGGCTCTTACTTGTGAATATGGGCTCAGAATACCTTCAGTACGCGAAAGTTCACGCGGGTATCCTCTTCGAAACCGTTTTCCACGTTAATGTCTTGGCCGGCCTGGACCTGCAGTTGCACGGTCGGGTCGACAAAGGTGGCATAGGTGGCCAACCAGCGGTTGGTGTTGACGCGGTCGTCCTGATCCTGTCCGCCAACGGTGGTTTCTCCTCCAAAGGAATGGTAGTAGGAAAGCGCCACATGACTTTGCTTGGATAACAGGTAGCGGAGGTGACCTTGCAGGCTCTGGGCGTCTTCCTGTTCGCGTTTAAAGCCCAGGAAATCATCATTGTCTCCGTACACGGAATACTCCGCGATCAGATCCAGAACCACACTGTTGCTCAAATGCTTGACATAGGCCGCCTGAAAAATGCCCTTCCAGCGGTTCTCGCCAATGTTCACTGGTCCCTTGTCGTCATCGTACTGGCCGACAGGTACGGAGGCGAAAGCGGACAGGCCAACCCATTGTTGATCGTCGGGGTTGTTGAGAACCCAGGCAGTTGCGCCAATGATGGGGTCGCCGACGCCGCTTTCCGAGGTGGGTTGAAGCGGGCCAAACGGCTCCTCCAGTTCCACCTTGCCGAAAGGCACGATGATCTGTGGGTCCACGATCACACCGCCAATGTCCATGTAGTGAACGAAACGGGCGAGGCCGATGATGGTATTTAGTCCAGCATCCACCGGTACCTTGTCGCCATCGGCGTAGACAGTATCGCGGGTTGCGTACTGGCCATAGAGGATGCCGAGGTTCACGCCCGCAGGCAGTGGCGTGTAGTCGCCTGGGTCAGTGGCAATTTCGGCTGCTTGGGTCGTGGCGGAGAAAAAGCCGGTGGTAAGTGCCAGGGCAGAACCCATGGCCAATGATTTGAACGGTGTGTTCTTCAGCGTCGATCGCATGGTTGGTCTCCAGATATCGTGTTGTTTTTGTCAACGCGAAAACGGATAGCGACGATCGTGCCAGAAAATCGGATTTTCAAAAAAATATCTTATATACAGTTAGTTAAGTATTTATCGCTATTTCTGGGGCAGGGTTGGGTAGGGTCATGAATGTCTCAATTCGGGAAACATGGAGACACTGTCTCATAATGAGACAGTGCGTGGCATACCAACGAATTTCCGCGCAATCGTTACAAATAAACGTGTTAAAGTTTCACGGGTATGACAACAAGAGCCGACATGGCCAGAACGCAGGGTCGCATCAAACGAAGATAATCAGCCCTGCGAGAGAGGTAACATTATGAACGCCATTATTCCTGCCGACCACAGGCGAGCCAAGGCACGTGAAACGTTTTTCGAACATGGTCAGATTCCAACGGGCTTGATTGACGATGCTATTGTCAATTCCTGGCAGCGTTGTTCCGCAGCGAGCAAAAACGTCAGTGAACGGGTTCAATTCGACACTGTGTCCAGAAGTGGTCTGTTGGAGCTCATGGACAGCAACCAAATCCTGCTGGAGGCGGCCACCCAGCCGTTGGAACAGTTAGGCCAGACCGTTAATGGCGCCGGCTATTCCGTCCTACTGACGGATGACAAAGGGGTTGCTCTAGCGGCGCGACGTTCGGGGCGATGCGCTAACACTCTGATTAACGGTGCGTTCCGGCAGGGCGTCAACCTTTCCGAGGCGACCATCGGCACTTCTGCGATGTCTTGTGCCGTGTCAGAACGGCGTCCTGTACTGGTCTCTGGAGTTGAGCACTACCTGCATGCCAACCGGGTATTCAATTGTGCGGCTTCTCCCATTGTCGACCCCATGGGCCGGGTACTAGGTGCCATCGATATTACTCGTGGTAATCCGCTGGAGCCGGGAAGCGCTCTTTCGTTGGTGCAACAGTGTTCGGCTCGGGTCGAACGCCAGTTGATGGGGATGTTGTCGCCCTGGCTCATGGTCAGCCTAGGTTGGGAGCAGAATGATCTTCGTGCCTCTGGTGATCTACTGGTAGCGCTTGGGCAGGAGGGGCAGGTGCTGGGCCTGTCGCCGCGGGTGCGTGAGTTGACGGGGCTGGCCTCAACGGATGAGAGGTTGTGCTTTCAGGATCTGTTTGACCTGCGCTTTGATGAGCTGGTCGATGGGTTTCGTGGTCGGAAGCAGCCGATGACGGCCAGGATGCACTCCGGGCTGTCATTTTCGCTTCGCCCGGTGAATACCGATGCTCGAAAAACCGTCAGGCGCAGTTCTGCGAATCCTCCGGCGAAGCGTTTGCCGGACTCCACGGATTTTGGTGATCCTGCCATCAGCCGTCAGGCCACCCTTGCAGGCAGAGCGATGGAGAAGGGATTGCCGGTGCTGATACTGGGAGAGACCGGAACCGGGAAGGAAGTGATGGCGAAATCGCTTCATAGTGGCAGCATGTCTTCCTCCGGCACGTTCGTTGCCATCAACTGCGCCGCCATCCCGGAGTCGCTGATTGAAGGCGAATTGTTTGGCCATGCCGAGGGCGCCTACACGGGTGCTCGGCGAGGGGGTGCTCCTGGCAAGATTGAGCATGCGGATGGTGGCACCCTGTTTCTGGACGAAATTGGTGACATGCCGTTGGGACTTCAGTCGCGGTTATTGAGAGTGTTGGAAACTCGGGAAGTGACCCGTCTCGGAAGTGCAACACCAAAGCCGGTCCGTTTCCAGTTGATCTGCGCAACCCATCGGAACCTATCGGAAGCCGCCCAAAACGGGGATTTCCGCGAAGACCTGCTCTATCGCATTAAAGGTATGACAGTACGCTTGCCAAGGCTGGCGGAACGTTCGGACCTGAAAAACTTCATTGTCGACCGGTGCCGGGTTCTGACACAGGGCAGTCGCGAGCTCTCACAAGACTGTCTGGATGGATTGATCCGTTACGACTGGCCGGGAAATGTCCGTGAGCTCATTTACGCTCTGACCCATGCCGACGCACTGGCGGAGCCTGATGAAGTGCTGGAACTTTGCCATTTTCCGGAAGAAATAGCGGCCCCGACAACCGTGGCCGTTGGAAGCAATCGTACGGTGAATAGAGGCGGTACCCTCAAGAGCCTGGAACGTGCTGTTATTGACGAGGCGCTGGCTATTGAGGGGGGCAATGTCAGCCGGGCAGCGAAACGGCTGGGCATTGGTCGAGCGACACTGTATCGCCGCTTCAAAGCCGGCAGTGAGAACGGGCCCTAGTGTCTGTGGTTGTCACTCGGCGGAGGGAGGGCCCGGAAACACGGATCAGCGTGCAGTACTGAGGTCGGTATAAAGCTGATGGGTCAGCTCACGCTGAACTTGTAGACGATCAGTAATTCCCTGCACCACTTCCATTCGGGCCACGGCCCCGGCCTGAATATCCTTCATTGCCTGTAAGGCTTCACCGGACTGGCCCAGGCACTGGTTGCACGACTCGCGGATTCTCTCCATGCCATTGCCCGCGTCCACCGACGTGGTTGTCAGGCTGTTGGCGATGGCGCGAATGCCTTCGCTGGATTCGTTGGCACGAACCGCAAGATGGCGCACTTCGTCTGCCACCACGGCGAACCCTCTGCCATGTTCCCCCGCCCGGGCGGCTTCAATGGAAGCGTTCAGGGCCAGCAGATTGGTCTGTTTGGCAATATCCTGAATGTTGCCGACGATGCTGCCAATTTCCTCGGACTGTGTACCCAGTTGGGTGAAGACCTCGTCAATGCGTCCCATGAAATCGGCCAGTTCCCGGATGGAGGCTTCGGAGTCGGAAATGCAGCTGGCGCTGTGGGTGACTTTGGCGCCCGATGCCTTGGCGAGTTTGCCGGCCTCGCCCATTTCTTCCAGGATGACCTCGACATTATTGCGCAAATCGTCGAGGTGGCTGATGAGCATGGGGTCGGGGGCTAACGGTTGTTCTTGCAGGTTGGTTTCCGGCACCGGCTCTGCGACAGGTTCCGGTACGGGCACCGGTATTTCCTCACGGACGGTGATAACCTCTGGCTGCCATTTCACGCAGAGGGCGAGAGCGGCGGCAACAAGGCCCAGGGTCAGAGTTGCGGCAACAACCTGAAGGAGGCTGCCTGCCGTGGCAAGCAACAATACGATGCCCACTAACGCCAGGATCAGTGCGCCGTAGATGGGGGTTTTGGAAGTTCCGGAGTGTGTCGGTTCCTGTTCGAACGCGAGGGTGTCGGCCATAGTGGTGTTTCCGCAGGGCAATAGTTCTGATTGTGCTGAAACGCTAAGGCTTTTTTGGCGGCGCCACTATCCGCTGAGTGCAGAGGTGTGTCCGTATAATGAAGTTGGGTGCTGGCGAGAGTAAAAGCCAGGCCGGGAGACGAACGGGCCTGGCTTGTATGTCGATCAGGCCAGGTTGTTGACCAGGATCTGGGTTAGCTTGTCCGGGCACTCAACGGAAGGCACATGGCCAACCTGCTCCAGAATGACCGGCTCCGCCGCGCCGCTGGCGTCGGCCAGCGCCCTCAGGGTGTCTGGCGGTGTGGCCACGTCGTCGGACCCTCCCACTAACCGGAGTGGTACGCGTTGCTCGCTGAGCATTTCGCGGAAGTCGACCCGCCCCAGCATTTCGCACAGCAGGGCATAACTACGGTTATCGCCGCGCCCCATGATCACGCGCCAGCCTTCCACCAGCGCTGGTTGCTGTTCGCAGACGCTGGGGCCGAACCAGCGCGGCACAATATCCACCGCCATGGTGCTCAGGCCCAGTTCCAGAACGCTCGCAGAACGGGTGTTCCATGCATCGGGGGTGCCGATGACGGCTCCGGTGTTGGTGAGTGTGGCGGACAGCAATCGGTCTGCATGCTTGCTGACGAGCTGTTGGCCAATCACGCCCCCGATGGACGTGCCCGCGAAGTGGAAACGCTGTGCCTCGGCGGCAGTGGCGAGTACGAGGGCCTCCTGTGACAAGTCTTCAGGGGTGATCTGGTCACTGGCCTCTGGCCAGGCCGCGCTGGCGCCATGTCCTGGCAAGTCCCAGGTGAGTACCCGGAAGCTGTTCAGCAGTGCGGGGATCATGTCGTCCCACACGGCCTGCGTCATGCCCAGAGGGTGTGCCAGCATCAGCAGCGGTTTTGTGCTGTCACCGAGCAGGCGGTAACAGACAGTGCGGCCGTTGTGTTTCAGAAAAGCCATGGTAGCTCCTTGCCTCAGACGCGTTCGATAAGTGTTGCAATACCCTGGCCGACGCCAACACACATGGTGCAAAGCGCGTATCGGCCGCCGGTGTGTTGCAGCTGGTGGGCTGCCGTTTGCAGCAGTCGTGCGCCAGACATGCCCAGTGGATGCCCAAGGGCGATGGCGCCGCCGTTCGGGTTGACCCGGGGATCGTCGTCGGCAACGCCCAGTTCCCGTAGTACGGCCAGTCCTTGCGCTGCAAAGGCTTCGTTCAGTTCGATCACGTCGATGTCGTCAATGCCGATGCCTTGCTTCTCCAGCAGTTTTCGAACGGCGGGGACCGGGCCAATGCCCATAATACGCGGTTCCACGCCGGCCGTGGCCATGCCCAGGATTCGGGCCATGGGTTTTAGGTCGTGGGCTTTTACCGCATTTTCACTGGCAACCAGCATAGCCGCAGCACCATCGTTGACGCCGGAGGCATTGCCGGCGGTCACGCTTCCGCCTTCCCGGAAAGGGGTTGGCAAGGAGGCGAGTTTCTCCAGGGTGCTTGCACGAGGATGTTCGTCGGCATCGAATACCAGTGGGTCCTGTTTTCGGCGCGGAATGGATACCGGCACGATTTCTTCTGCGAAGCGGCCTTCCTTCTGTGCCCGGGCGGTTTTTTCCTGGGAACGGAAGGCAAACAGGTCCTGATCTTCCCGCGACACCTGGTACTGCTCGGCGACGTTTTCCGCGGTTTCCGGCATGGAGTCGATGCCGTATTGCTTCTTCATCAGTGGGTTCACGAAGCGCCAGCCGATGGTGGTGTCTTCGATCTTCTGATCCCGTGAAAAAGCCGAGTCAGCCTTGCCCATCACATAGGGCGCGCGGGACATGGATTCCACGCCGCCGGCCAGTACCAGCTCCATTTCGCCGGCGCGTATGGCGCGAAAGGCGGTGCCCACTGCGTCCATGCCGGAGCCACACAGGCGGTTGAGGGTCGTGCCGGGCACGGAGGTGGGCAGGCCTGCGAGCAGGGCAGACATCCGGGCAATATTGCGGTTGTCTTCACCGGCCTGGTTTGCAGACCCCATCATCACTTCGTCGATGGCGGCGGGGTCGAGTTCCGGGGCCTGTTCCAGTACAGCCTTGAAGATATGTGCCGCGAGGTCATCGGGGCGAACGCTGGCCAGGGTGCCGCCGAAACGGCCAATGGCCGAACGGCGGGGGTGGCAGAGATAAACGTCAGTCATGATAGTCCTCACTGTTGGCCGGCATGATGCGCGTTGGTGCGCGCTTTCAGGTCACGCAGGATGTCCAGCTCTTTGGCACTGGGTTCCGGCGTTGTTTCCAGCTGTTCCGCAAACCGGATCTCCCAGCCAGTCGCTTCGATCACTTCTTCCCGGGTTACGTTCGGGTGTAAGGATGTGACCACCAGTTCTTTGGTGTCCGGATCGGGCTTGAGAATGCACAGATCGGTAATCACCACCGTGGGGCCGCGACCGATATTAGGGACATTATCCCGTGCGGTGCCGTCACGTCCAAAGCCAACGGTGGTGACGAAGTCCACGTCCTTCACGAAGGTGCGTTTGGAATGCTTCACGGTAATGAACACTTCCTTCGCGTTGGTGGCGATTTCAGGGGCACCGCCACCGCCTGGCAGTCGCACTTTCGGTTCGCGGTAGTCTCCAATCAGGGTGGTGTTGAGGTTGGCGAAACGGTCGATCTGGGCGGTGCCCAGGAAGCCGACACTGATGTGGCCGCCCTGGAGCCAGTAGCGGAACATCTCCGGAACGCCGACGGTGGTCAACGCCGATTCGCACAGTTCGCCATCACCGATGGACAGTGGAAGAACGTCCGGTTTGGTCTGCAGGGTGCCGGATTCGTAAATCAGGGTGACGTCGGGCGCGTGGGTCAGGCGTGCCAGGTTGGCGGCCTCACTGGGCAGGCCGATACCGACGAAACAGGTCATGTCGTTGGTCAGTGCGCGGGCGGCAGTGACGCTCATCATTTCCGAAGAGGTAAATTCAAGGCTCATCACGCAGCTCCTTTTTCAAATACGTTGTCTTTCAGCCAGCTCTGGAAGGTTTCCCGGTCCCGGGCAATGCCGTCCCACTCTTTGTAGAAAGCGTTGTCGCGGTCGTAGTAGCCCAGCGCATAGGACGGGCTGGCGCCTTTCGGGGCCTCGGCAATGGCCGTAACCGCCCAGGACGGCAACACGCAGGCGTTCACCGAAGCGCCCAGATCGTCCACCACTTCTTCAACGGTCACGATGCTGCGCTTGGCGGCCAGAACCACTTCTTTCTGGATACCCACAATGCCTTCTATCAGTACATTGCCTTTGCGGTCGGCCCGCTGGGCATGAATCACAGCAACGTCCGGACGTACCGATGGCACGGCGGCCAGGCGCTCTCCGGTGAACGGGCACTCGATGAATTTGATCTGGTCATTCACCTTTGGCAGATCGCTGCCCACGTAGCCACGGAGCACTGCCAGTGGCAGGCCAGCAGCACCGGCTTCATAGGCGCAGGCCATGGCAGCGTGGCTGTGCTCCAGGATCTCCAGTTTATTCGGCCAGCCTTTCTCGACGGCATCTCGCAGGCGATGCAGTGAGCCCACGCCTGGGTTTCCGCCCCAGGAGAAGATCAGTTTCCGGACGCAACCCGCACCGATCATCTGGTCGTACACCAGATCCGGTGTCATGCGGATGAGCGTCAGGTCGCGCTTTTCCTGGCGGATGATTTCGTGGCCCGCAGCGAAGGGGATCAGGTGTGTAAAGCCTTCCATACAGACCGTGTCGCCGTTGCTGATATAGCGGCTCACGGCTTCCTTGAGAGAGAGAAATTCAGCCATTACAGAATCTCCAGTGCAGTGCATTGTTGAAAAGTTCGATATACGAACATAAGTTTAATATGCGAACATAATGACTCGAAGGTTTTGTCGTCGTCAAGTACAAATTTTCACCAGTTGATAAAAATGCACGGATGTTCGGATAGCGAACGAGCTGTTACCATTCGAACAGGCTGTGTTCAGGCGAGTAAGGAGTAGGAATGGACGATCAGGTTCTCAGGCCCGGAGACCGGGATTATGTAGGCGCACTGGCGTCAGGGTTGGAAGTGTTGCAGGCGTTTGACGCTGAGCATCCACGGATGACCCTGAGCGAGGTGGCGACACGGACGGATATGGACCGGGCCAAGGCGCGGCGTTTCCTGCTCACTCTCCACGCACTGGGATTCGTGAAGCGCAACGGCCGGCAGTTCGAACTGACGCCCCGGGTTTTACAGCTGGGTTATGCTTACCAGGCCTCGAACCAATATCGGGCGGTCATCCAGCAATACCTGGAGGACATCACGGCGGAACTCGGGGAGTCGTCCTCGCTGGCGGTGCTGGATGGTGACGATGTGGTGTACGTGGTGCGCTCTTCGGCCCGACACCGGCTGATGGCGATTACCCTCTCGGTGGGTACACGACTTCCGGCGGCCTATACCTCTATGGGCCGGGTGCTGCTGGCGCAGTTGCCGGAAGCGGAGCTGGAGACGTTTCTTCTTCGCGTGAAGCTCGAGCCCTATACCGCTTCTTCCATTACCAATGCCAATGCCCTGAAGAAAGACATTGCGAAGGTCCGGGAGCAGGGCTATTCGATTGTGGATCAGGAGCTCGACTCAGGCCTTCGTTCCGCTGCGGTGCCGGTGTTTGCCGGCAATGGCGAGCTGCTGGGCGCGATCAATATCAGTACCAATGCGGCGCGGGTGGATATGGAAACACTGGTGGGGGTGTATTTGCCCCGGTTGCAGCAGGCGGCCGAGGCTGTACGGCGAACGACCCGCTGAAATCACGGATACCGGCCCGTCAGCCGGTTTTCCACCAGCTCATCCAGAATCGTGTTCGCCAGTCGCATCACCGCATTGGGGTTTTCTCCCCGCCGCCGTGACGCAATGACCGGTACGCTGATGTTGTCATCTTCCAAAGGCATGTAGTCCACACCTTCCCGGTTCAGCCGTCGGACCTGCTCCGGCACCAGGGTAAACCCCATATCCGAAGCCACCAGTGACAGCGCCGTCTGCAGGTCATTGACCTGTTGCATCACGTTGATACGCAACCCGCGACGATGGAACAGGCCCTGGGTCAGATCGGCGAAGTTCGGGCCCGGGCCGGACGGGAAGGTGATCATCGGCCATTCCGACAGCTCCTTCATGGACGGCGGGTGCCGGGTCAGGGGGTTGCCGGCGGGAATGGCCGCGATAATGGGTTCGTCGAACAACAGTTCCTGATCAACATCCGGGTCTTCGATGCGCACCCGGCCAAAACCGATATCAATCTTCCCCGATTTCAGCGCATCTACCTGCTCCCGTGTTTTCAGTTCGTGCAGGATGATTTCCAGGTTCTTGTTGCGCCGCAGGCGCCGGACCATCAGTGGCAGTTGCCCGTAGAACACGGAGGGTACGAAGCCGATGGAAAAAACGGTTTTGCGGTGTTGGGCGATCCGGCGGGTGTCGCTGACGGTTGCGGCCATCTTGTCGAGAATCTGCCGTGCCTGCTCAAGAAAGTATTCACCGCCGGTCGTTAATACCAGCCCCCGGGGCTTCCGAATGAACAGCGCAACCCCCACTTCTTCTTCCAGCTGTTTGATGGCACGGGTCAGAGGTGGCTGGGCGATAAACAGCTTTTCCGCAGCACGAGTGAGGTTCAGTTCCTCTGCCACCGCCACGAAGTAGCGCAAGTGTCTCAGCTCCATCCATACCTCCAGGGTATCGCTTCGTACTTAATCAATATTGGCTCCCATACGTGAAACTTCGTACTGTCCGAATGACAGGCATTTTAACTTGCGATTCGGAGAGCACATGTCCGCCACCATTCAGTCCATTGAAGCCATCCTGGTCGATATCCCGACCATCCGGCCGCACAAACTATCCATGACAACCATGGGGGTTCAGACCATGGTGATCGTGCGGGTGAAGGATTCCGATGGCCTGGAAGGTTTGGGTGAAGCCACCACGATTGGCGGCCTGGCCTACGGCCCGGAAAGCCCCGAAAGCGTGAAACTTACCATCGACACCTATTTCAAGCCACTGCTGATCGATCAACCAGCGGATGCCATCAATACTCTTAGAGTAAGGCTAAACCGTGCGACCCGCGGAAACAACCTGGCCAAGTCCGCCATTGAAACCGCGCTGCTGGATCTGCAGGGAAAGCGCCTGAATCGTCCGGTTTCCGATCTGCTCGGCGGCGCTCTGCATCAGCACATTCCGGTGCTCTGGACGTTGGCCAGTGGTGATACCGCCAAAGATATCGATGAGGCGCACAGTCTGATCGCGCAACAACGCCATTGCGATTTCAAGCTGAAAATTGGTTCTCGCGCGGTGATGGATGATGTGCGCCATGTGGCGGCTATCAAAGAAGCCGTGGGGGAGCAGGCCAGTGTGCGTGTTGACGTCAATCAGGCCTGGGATGAAGCCACGGCAGCCAAGGGTATGGCTGAGTTGCAGGCCGCGGGCATTGATCTGGTGGAGCAGCCGACTCCGATGAAGGATTTCGGAGCCCTGGTACGACTGTCCGAAAAATTCCATATCCCGATTCTGGCCGATGAATCCGTAGCCGACGCCAAGGATCTGTTTGCCCTGGCGGCCGGAGGATTCGCCGGTGCGGTGGCCATGAAAATTGCCAAGGCAGGCGGTCCGATCCGAGCGTTGGAACAGGCGATGGTTGCCCAGTCCGCAGGACTCGGACTGTACGGCGGCACCCTGCTGGAAGGCACCATCGGTACCGCCGCGTCCCTGCACGCCTGGTCCACGCTGGAAACCCTTCACTGGGGAACAGAGATGTTCGGCCCGCTACTGATGAAAGACGACATCGTGGTGCGCCCGCTGAACTTCCACACCAACGGTGTGGACCTGCCGCAGGGCCCGGGCCTGGGTGTCGAGATTGATGAAGACAAGCTGGCGGTCTATCGCAGAGACGCATAGGGCGCCGGCCGTAAGTACGCCGCAAGAATGGATAACGGAGGAAAGCACATGCTGTTCAAAGTTGAGATGAAAGTGAACATCCCCCACGACATGCCCGCCGATGTGGTAGCGGACATCAAGGCCCGGGAAAAAGCTTACGCCCAGGACCTGCAGGAAAAGGGCAAATGGCGCCACCTGTGGCGTGTGGCGGGTAGCTACGCCAACGTCAGTATTTTTGATGTGGAGGACAACGCCGAGCTGCAGGACCTGGTCGGCAACCTTCCGCTGTTCCCGTACATGGATATCACCGTTGCGCCCCTGTGCCGTCACCCGTCATCCATTCACGAGGATGACCGCTAACGGGCGTAATCAGCCAATACCGGCGCCCAATGTTTTCAGGCGCCACACAGAACTTGTTGCCAATTGATTGGGATGTCTGGAGCAACAACAACAAAAGACCGAGGAGACCAACAATGACCGTTAAGACCATGCAATCCGCAGATGTGAAGGAACTGCTGGAGAAAGTAGCCGGCTTCGACAAGGACGGTGGCAATGAGCGCATGAAGAAGATCGTTCATCGCGTCATGCACGATATTTTCCAGATCGTGGAAGATTTCGATGTCACGCCCGAGGAGTTCTGGAGCGCCGTCTATTACGTGGGCGAACTGGGCGCAAATGGTGAGGCAGCCCTGCTGGCGCCGGGCCTGGGTATGGACCGTTACCTAGACATTCGCCAGGACGCCGAAGACGAGCAGGCCGGCCTGACCGGCGGTACGCCGCGCACCATCGAAGGCCCGCTGTACGTTGCCGGCGCCCCCATGAGCGAAGGCTTTGATCGCATGGACGACGGCTCAGACAAGGACGCCGAAGCCATCCTGATCAAGGGCCGAATCACCGATGAAAACGGTGAGCCGCTGGCGAACGCGGTCGTGGATATCTGGCACGCGGATACCAAGGGTGCCTACTCCTATTTCGACCAATCGCAGAGCGAGTACAACCTGCGCCGTCGTATCAAAACCGACGCCGAAGGCCGGTACGCCGCCCAGAGCATCATGCCGTCCGGTTACGGTTGCCCACCGGAAGGCTCCACTCAGCAGTTGTTGAATCATCTGGGCCGTCACGGTCAACGCCCCGCGCACATTCATTACTTTGTGTCGAAGCCGGGTTACAAGCACCTGACGACGCAGATCAATATTGCCGGTGACGAGTACACCTACGACGACTTTGCATTTGCTACCCGCGAAGAACTGGTGGTTGCGGCCAATCGTGTTGAGCAGTCGGAAACAGGTGCACAGCATGGCGTGAACGGACCGATTACCGAGGTTGAGTTCAACGTCACTCTGGTTGCGACAGACAAGCCTGAGCTCCAGGAACGCCACGCACGCCGTCGCGCCCTGGAAACCGACGTTGCCTAAGCGCCACCCAAGAACAAGACGGAGTGAACGACATGACTAGCAAACTCGACAAGCTTGCAGACAAAGTACGCGACGCGGTGATCGCGGATCCGGAAACCGGCCGTTATCAGTGTGATCGGGGTATCTTCACCGACCAGGAACTGTTTGACCTGGAGATGAAGTACATCTTTGAAGGCAACTGGGTGTACCTCGCCCATGAAAGCCAGATTCCGGAGCCGGGCGACTACTTCACGGTGACCGTGGGTCGCCAGCCGGTAGTAATCACCCGCACCAAGGATGGCGAGCTCAAAGCCATACTGAACACCTGCTCGCACCGTGGCGCCACCTTGTGTCGCAAGAAGCGTGGCAACAAGACCTCCTTTACCTGCCCGTTCCACGGTTGGACCTTCCGGAACGACGGCCAGTTGCTGAAGGCGAAAGACCAGAAGAAGGGCGGTTACCCGGAGCAGTTCAATACCGACGGCTCCCACGATCTGAAGCAGATGCCGAAGTTCGGCAATTACCGTGGCTTCCTGTTTGGCAGCCTCAATGCCGATGTGCTTCCGCTCGAGGAACATCTGGGTGAAACCACCAAGATCATCGACAACATCGTGGATCAGTCGGAAGACGGCCTGGAAATTCTGCGGGGCAGTTCGACCTACACCTATGAAGGTAACTGGAAGCTGACCGCCGAAAACGGTGCGGACGGCTACCACGTGGGCACCGTGCACTGGAACTATCTCTCCACCATGGGCCAGCGTAATTACGACAAGGGCGGCACCGAAGCGGTGGATGCCAAGAGCTGGTCCGCCGAGGGTGGTTTTTACTCGTTCGAGAACGGCCACATGATGTTGTGGACCCGCTTGCTGAACCCGGAAGTGCGCCCGATCTTCAGCCAGCTGGAACGTCTGGAGAAGACCTACGGCGAAGCTCGCGCCGATTCCATCGTTCGTACCACCAAAAATCTGTGCCTGTACCCGAACGTCTACCTGATGGACCAGTTCTCGACTCAGATCCGTGTGACCCGGCCGATCGATGTCAACAAGACGGAAGTCACCATTTACGCCTTTGGCCCGAAGAATGAGCCGGCAGAGCTGCGCGCCAAGCGCATCCGTCAGTACGAGGACTTCTTCAACGTGACCGGTATGGGCACTCCGGACGATCTGGAGGAATTCCGTGCCTGCCAGAACGGCTACGAAGCCCGTGACATGCGTTGGAACGACATGAGCCGCGGCGCGGCCCACTGGATCGATGGCCCGGATGAGCACGCCAACCAGATCGACATGAAGCCGACCATGAGCGGCGCCCGTCCAGACGACGAAGGCCTGTATGTGAACCACCACAAACACTGGCAGGTAGAAATGACTCGCGCTATCGAGGCCGAGCGTGCCCGTTTCATTCCTTTGGCTTCGAGTTCAACTGATTCAGAGGAGGCTTCCGCATGAGCCTGAGCTATCACGATATCGAGCAATTCATCATCCGTGAGGCCCGTTTTCTGGACGACCGGGAGTGGGACAAGTGGCTGGAGTGCTACCACGAGGACGTCACCTACTGGATGCCGGCCTGGGACGATGACGATGAGCTGACAGAAGATCCGCAAAGCGAGATCTCGCTCATCTATTACCCCAACAAGGAAGGTCTGGAAGACCGGATCTACCGGATCAAAACCGAGCGTTCCGGCGCCAGCTCCATGCCCGAGCCGCGCACGACCCATTTCACCAGCAATCTGGAGATTCTGTCCCAGAACGAGAGTGAAGTGACGCTGCGGTTTAACTGGCTGACCAAGTCCTATCGCTACAAGAAAACTGCGGAATTCTTTGGAACGTCTTTCTACACCCTGGATGTCACCGGCGACCAGCCGCTGATCCGGGAGAAGAGGATGGTCCTGAACAACGATTGCATCAATCAGGTGCTGGACGTTTATCACCTGTAATTGATGGGGAGAGCATCATCATGAGTTATAACATCGCGCTTAACTTTGAAGACGGCGTTACCCGTTTTGTGTCCTGCAACGAAGGCGAGACGGTTCTGGACGCCGCCTACCGTTCGCAGATCAATCTGCCCATGGACTGCTCCGATGGCGTCTGCGGCACCTGCAAGGGTGCCTGCCGTCAGGGCGAGTTCGACATGGGTGATGAATACATTGACGAAGCGCTGTCTGACGAGGAAGCCGAGCAGGGCATGGTGCTGACCTGCCAGATGGTGCCCTCCAGTGATTGTGTGGTGGAAGTGCCTGTCGCTTCCACCATGTGCAAGACCGGCAATGCGGAAGTGGCGGGAACGGTGGCCGAGGTGAACCTGATCTCGCCCACGTCGATCGAGCTGAAAATCACGGCCGATGAAGACATTGCCTTTCTGCCGGGACAGTACGTGAATATTCAGGTTCCGGGTTCCGAAGAGACCCGGGCCTACTCCTTCAGCTCGCCACCTGGCAGCCGTGATCTCAGTTTCCTGATTCGCAACGTGCCGGGCGGGCTGATGAGTTCGTGGCTCGTGGGCGAGGCCCGCACCGGTGACAAGGTGACCCTGACCGGCCCCATGGGCAGCTTCTATCTACGTCCCGTTGAACGGTCGATACTGATGCTGGCAGGTGGCACCGGCCTGGCGCCGATGCTGGCAAAGCTGGAGTATCTGAAAGCCAATGGCTGTGATCAGCCAACTCACCTGGTGTATGGCGTCAGCAATGACGATGACCTGGTGTGCCTGGATATTCTGGACCGTTTTGCCGCGGAGCTGGATAACTTCAGCTACGTGACGGTTGTTTCCGGCGAAGAAAGTGACCATCCGCGAAAGGGGTATGTCACTCAGCATATGGACGAAGCGCCTGTGAACGACGGCGACGTGGATGTCTACCTCTGTGGTCCCCCTCCCATGGTGGATTCCGTGCTCGGGTTCTTCCGTGAGAAGGGCATTGAACCGAACTCCTTCCACTACGAGAAGTTCACACCCAGTGCACCGTCGGCCAGGGAGAAGGTCGCATGAAAGACCGCTTCACCGACAGGGTCATGGTGATTACCGGCGCCGCCCAGGGGATTGGCAAGCGCGTGGCCGAACTGGCCGCCGCCGAGGGCGCCAGGCTGCTTCTGGTTGATGTTGCTGACTACGTTCAGGGCGTTGCCGCCGAACTGCGTGACCAGGGTGCTGATGCCGTTGCTGTCCAGGCCAACCTGGAAACCTGGGACGGTGCTGAAAGCGTTATGGCAGAAGCGCAGAAGCAGTACGGTCGCATCGATGTTTTGATCAACAATGTCGGCGGTACGATCTGGGCGCAGCCGTTTGAACACTACACCCCGGAGCAGATCGAGAAGGAGATCCAGCGTTCCCTGTTTACCACGTTGTGGTGCTGCCGGGCGGTTCTGCCTCATATGCTTCAGCAGAAGGGTGGTGTCATCGTGAACGTATCGTCGGTGGCAACGCGCGGGCTGATGCGTGTGCCTTATGGCGCGGCCAAGGGCGGCGTGAATGCGATGACGGTTAACCTGGCCTATGAATACGCGCCGCACAATATTCGGGTAAATGCCGCCGCCCCCGGAGGCACAGAAGCGCCCCCGCGCCTGACGCCGCGCAATGCAAAAGAGCAGAGTGAGCAGGAGAAGGCCTGGTATCAGACGCTGATTGACCAGACCACGGAAAACAGCTTCATGAATCGTTATGGAACCCTGGACGAACAGGCCGAACCTATCCTGTTCCTGGCATCGGATGCGTCTTCCTATATGACCGGTACCGTGCTGCCTGTGGCAGGTGGTGACCTGGGATAACCCATTACACAGCTCCGCACAAGAACAAGAGCGGAAGTGAGAGATCATGAGAAACATCGACGTAAACGACGTTATTGATAACGCCACATTCAACAAATTCCACTGGAAAGTCCTTTTCTGGTGCACTCTGATTATTGTCTTCGACGGCTATGATCTGGTGATCTACGGGGTGGTGCTTCCCATCCTGATGGACCAGTGGGACCTGAACCCATACGTAGCCGGTTTGCTCGGCAGCAGCGCGCTGTTTGGCATGATGTTCGGGGCCATGGGGTTCGGAATGCTGTCGGACCGGCTCGGGCGCAAGAAAGTCATCATCACCTGTGTGGTGTTGTTCAGCGTGACCACGGTCATTAACGGCTTCGCCACCACGCCCTGGCAGTTCGGTATCCTGCGATTTATTGCCGGCCTCGGTATTGGCGGTGTTATGCCGAATGTGGTGTCCCTGATGAGTGAATACTCACCTGCCAAGCGACGTAGCACTCTGGTAGCGCTGATGTTCAGTGGCTATGCGGTAGGCGGCATGATGTCTGCCGGCCTGGGCATCTGGATCGTGCCCAACTACGGGTGGGAAATCATGTTCTATCTGGCGGTGGTGCCGATGCTGATGCTGCCATTCATGCTGAAATTCCTGCCGGAATCGGTGGCGTTCCTGATGGCACAGAAACGCGAGAGTGAAGCCCGCGATATCCTGACCCAGGTAGCTCCGCTCAAACACATCAACGAACAGGACGTGTTGACCGTACCGCCAACCACCGACAGCAAGGCCCCTGTGCTCGAGCTGTTTCGCGATGGGCGGGCAATGAGCACGATGATGTTTTGGGTGGCGTTCTTCTGCTGTCTGCTGATGGTGTACGCGCTGGGTTCCTGGTTGCCGAAGCTGATGTCCAATGCCGGTTATGCTCTGAGCTCCAGCCTGATGTTCCTGATGGTATTGAACGTCGGGGCGATCATAGGTGCCGTCGGCGGTGGCTGGTTGGCCGACCGACTGTCGCTGCGCTCGGTGCTGGTGTCTTTCTTTATTCTGGGCTCCGGGTCACTGGTGCTGTTGGGGTACGAAAGCCCGATGTGGTTCCTGTATATCCTGGTGGGTATTGCCGGTGCGACAACCATCGGCTCCCAGATCCTGCTTTATGCCTATGTTGCTCAGTACTACCCGACCAGTATTCGCTCCACCGGACTGGGCTGGGCATCCGGCATTGGTCGCAATGGTGCTATTGTCGGGCCACTGTTAGGTGGCGCACTGCTGGCCATGGCGCTGCCGCACCAGATGAACTTCCTCGCATTGGCGGTGCCGGGTGCCATTGCCACGGTGGCCATTGCTCTGGTCGGTAGTCGTGGATTTGGCTTCCGGCGCGAGCCGGTGGCTCCGAGCGACGGTATGGCTGTTAGCGGTAGCTAAAGCGTTGGAGTGTTGATGTGATCCCAGGGTAGATAGTCAGTCTGACCCTCCTTGGCCCCGGCGCGAAAGTGCCTGGGGCCCTTTTTCGTTAAGCAGAATCATAAAACCAACAACGGATTGCGCTTATGTCGAGACTTCTGAAAGACCTTTCTTTGCCGGCCATTGTGGCCGGGTTTCTGGCCGTTCTGGTGTCCTACTCCGGGCCGCTGGCCATCCTGTTCCAGGCTGGAGCAAGTGCTGGTATTTCCGACCAGATGATGACGTCCTGGGTCTGGGCAATCTCCATGGGGGCGGCGGTTTCCGGCATCATTCTGTCGATCTGGCTCAAGGCGCCAGTCGTCACTGCCTGGTCGGCGCCCGGCACCGCGTTGTTGGTGGCGCTGTTTCCGGAACTGTCGCTGAATGAGGCCGTAGGCGCCTATATTACGGCGGCGGTCATCATTTTTATCATTGGTGTCTCAGGCACCTTTGACACGTTCGTTCGTGCCATTCCCAAGGGCATTGCGGCGGGCATGATGGCGGGCATCCTGTTCCAGTTCGGCGTGGGGGCGTTTACCGCGATTGAAACAACCCCGGCGCTGGCGATTGGCATGCTGCTTTCCTACGTGGTGTTCCGTCGTCTGTTTCCCAAGTACACCCTGATTTTGCTGTTGATTGCCGGCGTGATTCTGGCGGTGGTGTTGGAAGGGGCATCACTGTCTGGCGTGCGCTGGAGTATTGCAGTCCCACAGTTCATTGAGCCGGAGTGGAACCTGGGATCAACGTTGAGCCTGGCGATTCCGCTGGTACTGGTGAGCCTGACCGGGCAATTTCTCCCGGGCATGGCAATCTTGCAGGGGGCAGGGTACTCCGTCAGGGCCAAACCGATCATCGGGGTGACCAGCCTGGTATCGCTGCCGATGGCGTTCTTTGGCGGTATCACCACGGTGGTGGCGGCAATCACCGCCGCCATCTGCACGGGTAAGGATGCCCACGAAGACCCCTCCCGTCGATACGTTGCCGGTGTGTTTAACGGCGTGTTCTATCTGGTGGGTGGCCTGTTTGCCGGTACCATCGTCAGTCTGTTCACCTCACTGCCTGCGGCCTTTGTTGCGGTACTTGCGGGGCTGGCGTTGCTGGGGGCTATTGCGGGCAACCTGTTTGCCGCGCTGGAAGATGCCAGCCATCGTGAAGCGTCATTGATCACCTTTATTGTGACGGCCTCTGGCATGTCGGTGTTCGGGCTGTCGTCTGCGTTCTGGGGTGTTGTGATCGGCTATGGTTGCTACCTGGTGCTTAATGGAAGTACCGGCAGAAAATGATTTCTGGATGGGGTAGGCTGGGGGCTTCTCTGGTTTTGGGGCTGAGTGAGCATGACTGAATCGACCGACCTGCCATTCCGGTTTCGGTTTCGCGTCCGCTACGGTGAATGCGATGCCCAGAGTGTGGTGTTCAACGCACGCTACGCGGATTACGTGGACATTTCCGTTAATGAATATATCCGCGTTCTGTTCGGGGATTACCAGAATCTGCTGGATCAGGATCTGGACATTCAGGTAGTGAGTCTCACCGTGAACTATCGGGCACCGGCGCGCTTTGATGATGTGTTGGAAGCCAGGATACGAGCTGGCCGTATCGGTAACACTTCATTCACGGTGCACCTTGAATTCTATCGGTACGGAGATGGATTGCTGGTGGCAGAGGCTGATATCACCTACGTGTTGATCCAGCCGTCGACAATGACGAAGACGCCAGTGCCAGACGCAATCCGGAAAACGCTGGAGGAAGGCGCTCCCGGCGTGATGATCAGTCACGCCGGGGAGCAAGTTCAGGATCGCTGATCAGCCCTGCTGCAAGGCCTGCATCACCGCCTTGGCGGTGCCTTCCGAGGAGGGCGGGTTCTGCCCGGTAATCAGCTTGCCGTCCACCACGATGTGCGGTGTGAAGTCATCCCCGGAGGTGTAGGTGGCGGTTTTTTCCTTCAGCATGTCTTCCAGCAGGAATGGCACAACATTGGTCAGGCCAACGGTCTCTTCCTCACTGTTGCTGAAACCGGTCACGTTGCGACCGCCGACGAGGTTCTGCCCTGGCTTGATCTCGACATCTCTGAAGACCGCCGGGGCATGGCATACGGCGCCAATGACCTTGTCCTGTTCGTAGGCTGCCTTGATCAGAGCGACGGACTTGTCATCGTTCACCAGATCCCACAGTGGGCCATGGCCCCCGGGGTAGAACAGGGCGTCGTAGTCGTTCATATCCACATCCGCCAGTTTCTTCGTGCTGGCGAGCGCTTCCTTGGCATGGGCGTCCTGCTGGAAACGACGGGTGGTTTCCGTCAGTGCATCCTCTGTTTCACTGTTGGGGTCGACGGGTGGCTGTCCCCCCTTGGGAGAGGCAATGGTGATGTCTGCGCCGGCATCCCTGAAAACGTAATAGGGGGCGGTGAACTCTTCCAGCCAAAAGCCGGTCTTGTGGCCGGTATCTCCCATCTGATCGTGCGAGGTGAGAACCATCAGTACTTTCATGTAACCTGTCCTTTTTGATCAAGGGATGTATTCTGACAACTGCCTTATAACCTTCTTACTTGCGGTGATCCGGCTGGAATTCAACCGTGTGGACGAGCGATCGCACCAGAACACTCATGGCGGAATGATGTTGAAAAAACTGTTTGAACCAACGTTGCGACTGTTCTGTGCGCTGTGTGTCTGGACTGGGGTGCTGACCGTGCCAGTTGCTGTCCAGGCGTCTGAGGACACCGACTGCAAGACGCTGACGGTGAGTGGTAACCCCGAGTACCCACCTCTGCTGTGGCGAAGCACAGAGAAGGAGGGGGTTCTGGTTGGTGCCGTATCGGCGCTGTTACGGGAAATCGTCGAGCCCATGGGGCTGGAGGTTGTGGTCCGGGACCTGGGGTCCTGGGCCCGGGTTCAGCATATGGCTCGCAAGGGTGATATCGATATGGTCGCGGGCGCGTTCATTACCTCAGAGCGTATCGGCTACATGGATTACCTGCTCCCCCCGATCACACATCTCCCCACGGCTGTCTGGGTTCCCAAGGGTGGTGAATTCATCTACCGCCACTGGCCGGACTTGCTGGGGAAGCGCGGCAGCACGCTGATCAACAACAGCTTTGGGCAGAACTTTGATCGTTACGCAGACAACAACCTTCAAATCGAAGGGGTGAGAAGCATCGAGCAATCTTTCAAAATGGCACTTGCCGGCAGGGTGGATTATGTTCTCTACGAGGTGCTGCAGGGGCAGGTGAAGCTGGACAGCCTGGGTGTTGCGGACCGGTTTGAGGCGCTGGAGCCCCCTGTCAGCAGGGAGGGCCTATTCTTTACGTTCTCAAAGGCATCACTGTGTAACACGTTTGAGTTGCGGGAAGCCATAGCCGACCGATTGTACAAACTGGTGAGTGCGGGCCGGGCCAGGCAGTTGATTCATGACTACACCCGGCTATATAGAGGAACGGAGTGAAGGGAGCTTTTGGGTAGCGATCGCTCCGAACAGACTGCAGGCAATAATAGAAACCACGATTGCAGGCCCCGCCGGGATATCCTGGCTGGCGGATAGCCAAAGCCCGACGCTGTGTCCTGAAAAACAGTATGCTGCGGCTGCGAAAAGGCCATGTCCACGAAGAAAACAAAGCATCAGCGGCGCGACAATCAGGGTTGCAAACACGACGTAGATTCCCGCCATGTTGACGGTCGTGGTCACGGCGACCGCAAACAAAGGTAGAAAGCTCAACGAGCGTGTGCGTTCCGACGCTGTACTCTGCCACAACAACACGGCACCGGTGATGGTGACCAGCGGTATCAGCGCCGGGCCGGTGACCCACAGTAGATCCCCATTCAATGTCCTGGCCAGTTGCTGCGCCCCATGGGGATCGTTGCTGACCACCAGAGTGGCGAAGCTTGCCCCGGCGACATAGAGAATGCCAATCATGGCCTCGCGATGTTCGGGCACCCATTTCAGGATCAGGTGCACCATCGCGACGGCTACAAGTGCAAATAACAGCCCGCTGACAGGAAGACCTGCAACGGTGTGGTCTGGTAACAGGGACATCCCGGCCAGCGACCCGAGGGCCGCCCACTGGGCAATCGCCAGGTCTGCAAACACTACGCCCCGCGCCAGTACCCGGTAGCCCAGAGGGACCAGGCTCAGGGCCATCAGCATGCTTGCCCCCAGGGGTGTCAGTAGCCACAACCAGTTAGTCATTGCTGGCACTCTCGTTCGGGCGCTGCGAACGATAATGTTCCAGGCGACCAATGATGTGGCTGATCAGCGCCGCAAGGTGATCGGTGTCCGCGTCATTGGTGACGGTGCTGGGGAGCACTTCAACCGGAAGATCGACCTTCTCGGCTAGCCAGTGTGCGGGACGCTCGTCCTGGTAAGTGGCAATCAGGATCAACGCCAGCTCTGGAATCGCCGGGTCTGAAAGCACATTGCTTAAGTGGGATGCGCTTGGAGGCAGCCCCGGTTTAGGTTCCAGGTCAATGGCAGTGTCAATGCCAAGCCAACGCAGAAGGTATCCGAAGGTGGAGTGTTGAACCCCCACAGACATGCCTTCCAAGTGCCTCGCTGTATCACGCCATTGCGTCGTTTTCAGATGCCAGTGAACCTTCCATTGTTGCTGGCGCAAACGGATACCATTGGTTTGTTCGGGCGCAAGATCAACGATTCTGTCTGCCAGTGCATTCAGGATCACTGGCACACGTTGTGGGTCCAGATGGATGTGTGGATCGCCTTCCGGATGGACGTCGCCCATGCTGCGGTCTACATGTTGGTGAGGCTGATGCAGGTGGACCTGTTCTGCCGCAAAGAACAATCCCGGTTTCCCGGGTTGTACGTCCTGGTTGGATGCCCTGCTGATCAGGGCTGGTAGCCAGCCGGCCTCCAGCGACGCGCCGGTACAGACGGCAAGGTCGGCACGTCGCATGGCTGCAATCAGGCTTGGCCTGGCTTCAATATAGTGGGGATCCTGCATAGCCGTGGTTGCCGTGTGAATGTCCGCATCCGGAACCAGGGCCCGTACAAGGCTTTCCCACTCCGGCTCGCAGGCAAACACGTTGAGAGTTGCCTGGGCTGGCGTTATGACCAGCCCCAGCAGGACGCCCGATAGTAACCGCTTAAAATCCATGGGCACCATGTGCTCCGAAGCTCATTACGTATTGCAGCATGACGGTATTGTCGGCTTGCTCAAATCCTTCTGCCTCCTGGTGCGTGTACTGCAGCCGTACCGTTGAGAAGTGCGAGCGTGACCAGGCCAGCATGACGTCCGTTTCCTTCAGTTCCTGATGATGAAAGTGGTCGCCGTGAGCGTCCTGGAGTTCCACCTGTCCGTAGCGGGCACCCGTGGACCACTGGGGGGCGAACTGGTATACCGCCGACGCATACCACCCTTCATGAACATCGTCCGAGGTGGCATGCTCATTCAGGTTGTCGGCGTACAGGTATTCACCACTCAGGGTCAGTTGCTGCTGGCGGTTGTTGCCTCCGGGGGCCCATTTCCACACCAGATCGGTGATGTAGAGGTTTTCGCCAGTGTAGCCGGCACCATGAGAGTGCCCACTGTGGTCTCCCTCATGATCATGGTCATCGTGCTCCTCGTGGGCTTCGCTGTGAGTCTGACGGTTGTTCAGATACGAGAAGCCCGCCTGCCAACTCTGTGACCGGGAGAGGTCGCCCCCGACTCGTGTATTGACGGTATACACGCCAATGTCTTCGTCACCCTCGGAGAGTCTGCCGCCATCAAAGGCCTCAGCGCCAATCTGCCAATAGAAAGGCGTGGGAAGTAACAGGTTGAGGCGCAGGCCATCGTCGAAATAATGGCTTCCCAGCAGGGCTCGATACACGGCAGGGCGTTCGACGAAGTCGTCCTCGTGGAGGTGGCGACTGTTCAGGTAACCCACCTGAGACAGAAACCGCCCGCCGCGAACACTAAGGTTGTAGGGCATGCCGGTGGTCTGCAGGAAGGCTTCTTCAAGCTCCAGTTCGGTTTCACCTTCGTGATCTTCCAGAACCGCTGTCAGACGGCCCTCGAACAGATCATCGATGGGCGAAGACAGGGACAGTTCGGTATGACCAAGACCAAAGCCTTGATCACGGTGTGACAGGGCCGTCTGGTTCTGTTTGTAATAGCCGTCCAGGATCACGCTGACGTCAGGGTTCAGTTCGTTGGCCTGGTTGGCTTGGATGGTGGCGAGCGGGAACAGGGCCAGCGCGAGAGCGCTGGCACCAATGTATCGGTGTGTCATAGAGGTCCTCTGACTGCAGGATTGTGTGCGGATGGAGCGTTCTCTGGTGTCATTCTTCGTGATCGTGATCGTGATCGTGGTCTGGCAAGCCAAGCCAGACCAGTCCGGATGCGGCGAAGTCCAGAGTGATCGTGCGAACGATGTCACCATCGTGCGTGTCGATCTCGATGATGGTCTGATCGTTGGGGTTCAGCACGAACAAGCGGTCTTCCGACGCGGACTGTGCGATGGCTGGAGCCGCATCCGTCTCCGCCAGAGGGGGCGTGATATCAAGGGTTGCGGCCAGGGCCCATTCGTCGGACGGATGGAAAATCCGCAGCTTGCCGTCGTCGCCCATGACATAGAAAACCTCGCCGTGGGCATCAAAGCCCTGGGCGATACGGCCAACGCCGTCTTCAAGCGCGAGTTCGCTGTAGTTATCCGTGGCCGCTTCGGCATCGATCACAAACAGTTGATCACCGGCAATGCCGACCATTTCCTCAACGTTGTGATGGCTCGCCAGTGTGCCGATCCGGCTGCCGTCTTCCAGGGTGTCAGGGTTGCCAAGCTTGGTCGCCGGATAAGAGACGCCGTGCAGATCAATTACCAGGACGCCATCGCTGCACCCAAAGGCGACAACGTGATCGTTGGCCGCTGCACCGTGGAGCCGGGGGCAGGTTTCGCTGTAGCGTTCCTCGAACGCGAATGCGCCGTTGGCGAAATCGTAGCGCTCGACCTGGCTGGGCAAGGTGGTGTCGGTGACAGAGGCATCGCGGTAGGTAACGAACAGTTTGCTATCCGCAAGTTTGGCAACGCCGTGCATGTTGTTGTCCAGATCCAGGGAGGCTTCGGCGGTTCCTCCTCCCAGCGACTCGTCGGTGAACACGGTGACTTTGGAGCTGGCGGCGTCTGAGCCATCAAAGAAAACGATGCCCCGATCGTCGCCCAGCGAGTAGTGAGTGGGGCGGTTATCGTTCAACGTCAGGTTGAGCATGGTTGGCGTTTCCGCGTAATCATGCATGTGGTCGCCGTGGTCCTCGGTATACAGACCACTGTCGAAAAAAGAAACCAGATCGTCGCCACGCTGAATAACGACCCCATAGCGGCTATCGGGGCTGCTGAACAGTCTGGGGGCTTCCCCCGTCAGTTCAAACGTGGCCAGGGTTTGACCGTTGTCGTCGATGTCCAACACCTTTACGGCATTAGCGTCAGTATCGAACAGCGCTAGACGGCCGGCGGTATCGATGTCGGTATGCTCATGGGAATCATCGTCATCCGAACTGCTGCCGCCACACCCTGCGATCAGGATGGCGGAAAAGGCGATGGCCATGGATGAACGGCCTGAAAGAGCCCAATTCCGTTCGGCTTTCGAATTGTCTTGAATTGTCATTCCAAACTCCTTGTTGTGTTAAATGTTATAACATTGCGTTTCAGAGGTAGCTCAAAGCCAGTCCAGCGCCAGAACCAACCGTGGATGGCGGCCAGGTGAAGGCGACCTGTGGACCAGCCCTTTCCCTTCATTACCCACCCATGACTCACCCTTAAGCAGCGCAATAGTGCCGGTGCCGAGACGCTCCACATTGGTGGGTTCAACCGATTGATCTGGAAGAGGGCCGAGCTGGGAAGGCCGGATAACCTGGTCTTCCGGCAACCACTCCGTGCCGGTTCCCTGATACGTGCACAGAAGTCGCACTGGCACCCGGTCAACGTGAAAGCGAGGGCACATGGTTCCTTTTAATACGTGCAGCCGAAGCCCAACGGTGTCGGGTTCAAACAGGCATCGATACATCCCTATCAGCTCGTCCGCATCAGCCACCCAGTCGTCGGCACCTCCAATGGTCAGCGCCCATTTCGGTAAGGCGAGTGCCGCGCTGTCGGCTTCCAAAAGCGTGACAAAACGTTCCATCTGCCCTTCCCAGGCTGAGAGCTCGGCAGCAAATTGCGCAATTCGGGGGTTCAGAGAGCGGTTGCAGGCAACCAGGTTGACGTCGTCCCGAAAGATTTCAGTCAAGCAACCTGGATGTTCGCCCATGACAGCGATGGGTTTTTCTAGTGCGGGCGGTTGCAGCGTCATGGTCTTGTCCTGATGAAAATAAATGGAGAAAGACGACGGTTCCAGTCGTCGATTTCGACATTAATGTTATGTTATAACATAATGAATTCGAAAGCCAAGCTTTCGCCTTTTGTGCTCAACCCAGAGATAGACCTTGGGGAAGAAGAAAAGCGAAGTGTGACTGACCTACTGGTGGATCAGGAGCAGTTGTTGGCAGGGAAGGCGTTTTGGCAAACGCTCAACGATCCGTTCCCGGCCTGGGAAGAGCTCTGACACCGGTCGAGTGACTGGCCTGGGTGGCTGGGCGCTTCGTGTCGTGGCGGGACTGCTGTTTCAGATCCAGCCACGCCTGAAAAATGCTGCTGGCGTTGCCGGCCAGTTGAGTTGCTGCTCGGCTCATCACACCGTCTCCTGTTTGCATCGACTCACTGAAAGACTAGCAGTAATAATCTTTAATGCAAACGATTATCAATAACAATTTGGAGTGTGGTTGATCTTGCCTGATGGCATACGTTTATTGGATACCCACCCTATGGTCGTTCGCTACCTATCTGTATACACTAAAGAGCTTTGGGGCCCCTCAGCTTACAGGGCCCACAACACTAGGAGGTAGCAGTCGATGGCAATCTGGACCCGCAGTATCCCCACCCTCGAACAAATGGCCGAAGCCAGTAAAAACACCGCTGTCGAGACCATGGGTATTGAATACGTGGAGATTGGTGATGACTACGTGATTGGCCGTATCCCGGTCGATGAACGCACGGTTCAACCGTTTGGCATTCTCCATGGTGGATCGTCAGTGGTGTTGGCGGAGACCCTTGGGAGCATGGCGGCCAATTATTGCTTGCGCAAGGAGAACCAGATTGCTGTGGGGCTGGACATCAACGCCAACCACATCCGCTCCGTTACCAAGGGCTGGGTATACGGAACCGCACGCCCGGTTCATATCGGCGGCACAACGCAGGTCTGGGAAATAAAGCTGGAAAACGAGGAAGGCAAGCTGACCTGTATCTCAAGACTCACCATGGCCGTCATCGACCGAAGCTGACACGTCCGGTGCTTTACGGTTGAGAATGCCCTGTTCGATGAAGTCCTTCATTACGATGCCGAAGCTCTCGTCCGGCACTTCCCGGGCAATCTTGTAGGGTTGTCCGGAGCTGTCCTGCGTTTCTTTTAACAGGTTTGCTTCGCGAAAGATGGCCAGCGGCTGCTTGTTTGCGTCTCGCACAAGCAGCACCCGCGGTTTGAGTTTACTGGTGGGATGGGTGGCCACTACGATGCCTACCTCACCGTTGGTCATTTCCACGATGGAACCGGGCGGGTAAACGCCAACCATGCGGATAAACTCCACCGCCAGCTCCGCATCGAACTGGGCGCCCTTGTTGCGGTGGATAATCTGCAACGCTTCCATGGACGCCCGCCCCTTGTCGTAAACCCGGGAGCTGGTGATGGCGTCGTAGGTGTCGACCAGCCCCACGATTTTCGCGAACAGTGGAATCTGCTGCCCGGACAGGCCTCGTGGATAGCCCTTGCCATCCATTCGTTCGTGATGGGAATAAGCAACATCAACGGCCGCGTGTGCCAGTCGGGGGAGTGCCGCAAGCACATCGCGACCAAAAGTGGTGTGGTTTTTCATCACCGCGAACTCTTTGGGCGTGAGGGCCCCGGGCTTGTTCAAGATCTCGTCATCAATGCGCATCTTGCCGACATCGTGAAGCAGGCCACACAGTGCCACAGTGCGAATCTCGCCTTCCAGCAGCCCCAGGTGCTTGGCAAACGCAGCTGACAGGATTGATACGTTGATGCAGTGTTCGGCCGTGTATTCGTCCTTGTTCTTGATCTTGGTGAGCAGTAGCAGAGCATTGTCGTTGCGCAGTACGCTATCCACGCAATCATCCACCACCTGGTGGATCTGGTTCATTTCCAGGGTCCGCCCGAGCCGCAGGCTGGACATGATGTTTTTAGCCGTGGCTTTGGCATCGGCATAGTTCATCCGTGCCGTTGCCATTTCCCGGCTGGCGTCCACTTTATTGACGTAGGTGACTTTCCGCTTGGGGATGGCCGAAGGCTGTTGAGAAACGTTGGGCTTGCTGGTTTTAGCCGATGTTTTACGTCGGCTCACCGGCGCGTGTCTCTCGGCAGTTGGAGCGACTTGTACACGTCCTTCCACGATGACCGTTTCGCACTGTTGCTGCACGGCAAGCACATCTTCCTCAGTCTGAAGAATGAAGCCCTGCAGCAGGAAATCGGTATCTTCCCACGGCCGGTCCAGACGAATCACATGCATCCCTATTGCCAGTTGGGATACCGGGATTTCAGTCTCTATGATGTCTTCGCGGCCCATTGGCATAGTAGATTTTCTCGAAGCCAGGATTGGCGCGATCGCCCGATCAAACTCCGGGTTTGTGCGCCTCAACCAAAGTATGAGTGAACGCTACGCCCGTGTATCGCTTGAATCCTAAAATAGTGTCAAATGCTGTAACCAAAAGAAAACGTGCCGGTCATTTCAGCCTAGCATGCGCTACCGTCCCTGCAACATGAAGGTTTCGTACTCCAGCTTGTCGAACTTGCGCGACAGCAGCCACAGGCCGGTCAGCGCTGCGAGCAGGGCGGCGGCGGCAAAACCATAGCCGTAGAAAGACGCTCCCAGTTCGATGGTGATGAACGTAAACGCAATATTGCCGAAGAAAAACAGTGCACAAAGAGTGACGTTAATGCCTCGTGCGTCGAGGTAGAACAGCACGTTCTGGATCGCCAGCAACAGTAACTGGATGCCAACGGCGACCAGGTCAATGTGGAATAGCGGCAGGTACAGAGGGGATATTCCGATGGCCGCCAGGATTTCCTCGCTCCAGAGGAAGATTACGATGACCGTCAGCCCCTGCACCTTGAAGATCTCGTAGATTCCGTTGCGGGCCACGATGACCATCTGGTCCCGGAAGCGATTGATCCGTTCCAGGGTGTCGCCCTCCCGTACCGCGTTGTAGAAACGCTCGTAGGCCTCGGCAAAGTCGGTTTCCATGCGAACCAGAAAGACCGCCATACCGGGGATAATCGAGAGGTAAGCCAGGAAGATGGGCAAGTCGTAGATCACCGACGCGCGCAGGCTGGCGATAATAGGCTGTGAGGTGTCCGGGTGAAACCAGAAGATGAATTTGTCGGCCCACACCGCCGCATTGAACAGCAGGCCGGTGAGGATCAGCGCCGGAAAAATCTGCCGCCGCCGGGTAAAATCAAATCGGATGAAGTGGTCACCCGGATACTGCCGGATAATGGTGTAGAAGAAGCTGAAGAAAAGCAGGCTGTGGCCCAGAAGAAGGCCGGCCAGCAACCCCTCAAGGCCAAATTGTGACAGCACCATGGAGCTGACTACGGCGGTGGCGTAACCCAGCGCAAACACCACCACAATGCGACGATAGGACTTCATGCTGGACAGGAAGATTGTCACCGGCCACAGGTTACACAGCACGACAAAGTTGGCCAGCATCAGCAGGCGGTACAGCACCGAAGTGTCGCTGAAGAACAGCACCATGGCCATCAACCCCAGCCCCAATGACAGTACCGTAGTGACCCAGATCAGCCCCATCAAATTGGGCAGGATCAGGTCATTGCGCTTGGCGTACAGCCGGTCTGCCACCCAGCGGGTGAAGACGTGCTGGAACAGGCCCGACAGGGTCAGGGAGACGGCCATCAGGTAGGTCACCGATACCAGGAACTGAACCACCTCGGTATCAGATACCGCCAGTGTGAAACTGATCACCCCGATCATCATGACGCCGAGCACCGACAGCACCCAGGGGCCGGAGCTGATGATACCGGCCAGGCCGTAGGCCTCGAACAGGTTCAGGAAACTGTCGCGCTTGAGGATGCGGCGTATCTCGAAACCGATGCCTGCCATTAGCCGTTCAGCCCCTTGTTGTAAATGGAGCGGTAGGCCCCGAACATGCTTTCCAGGGTATAGAACTTCTGTACCCGCTCCAGCCCCGCTTTCTGAGCCTGTTGCCATTGCTCGGGGTTCGACAGCAGCCGCACCGCTTCCCGCGCGGTCGCTTCAGGATCTGCGATGGGCACCACAGCACCGCTGGCGCCCAGTGCACGGTCTTCGTCGCTGGCGCCTTCCAGTAATTCGCGGCAAGCGCCCACATCGGTAGCCAGGCAGGGCAGGCCCGCAGCGTGGGCCTCCAGGATTACCAGCGGCAACGCTTCGGAAATGGACGTCAGTACCATCAGCCCAAGCTGAGGAAGAATGTCGTTGACGTTCTGGAATCCCAGGAATTTCACTCGTTGGTTGAGGCCCAGGCTATCCACCAGTTCCTTGCACTCGCGTACGTAGGTTTCGTCCTCGTCTTCCGGACCGACGATCCAGCCCTCCACGTCGGGAATGGTTTCGCTGACCGAGCGCATGGCACGGATAAAGGTTTTTATATCCTTGATGGGAACGACCCGCCCGACCAGTCCCAGCACTTTCGGGATGTGGTCGGGGCGGGCCTTCCTTGCGGCGTCGAAGCGGGTGGGCTCAATGCCGTTGGGAATGATACAGGTACGTTCAGGCGGTGCTCCGTCCTGAAACTGCCGTTGCTGATTGCCCTGGTATAGCGACACGATCGGGTCCGCCTGCTGGTAGGCCAGTCGTCCAAGGGCCTCGAAAAAACGGATCCAGAGCCGGCGAATGTATCCCAACTGCTCATTCAGCGTACCGCTGACCTGGTCCGTGGGGTCGTGAATCCACTGGGCCTGGGAGAGGTCAATCTTGCGTTCCTTGGTGTAGATGCCATGTTCACTGAGCGCGAAGGGAATGCCCCGCTGCTCGCTGGCGATGGCGCCGAGCAAGCCCGCGTAACCGGTGGAAATGGAATGCAGCATGCGCACGGCCGGCATCTTTCGCGCCACTTCGGCGAGCTGGAACAATGGCGCGTGCATGATACGGATCGACCAGAAATAGTCGACAAAGGACGGCTCCGTACAGTATTTACGGTAGTTCTCGTCAATCATCTCCCAGCTTTCTTCACTGTAGAGGAAGTCGTCACGGCTGATACCCTGCTTCTGGCCCAGGTCGGCAAACACCTTGTGGAGGATGTCTGGCGGTACTGACTTTTCGGACTTGAACTGCTCGTGCAGGCACTTCTGGGCCTCGAAGGCGGCCTTGTTACCCCGACGTGGCCGGGGTTTGCCAGCAGCTTCGGTGTCCATCAGGTAGTGGCATTCCAGGTGAGTGACATTGTCTGGCAGGACATACTGTTGCTCGCCGTAATGTGCGCGGTCGCCGCCCAGAAAGATCAGGGCGAAGGTGTATTCCGGCAAGCCGGTAATGACCTGGTGCACCCAGGAGGACACCCCGCCCCGGATGAACGGATAGGTGCCTTCCAGCAACAGGGCGATGTCAGCTTTGGGGGTTACGCTGGTTTTGGGTAATGTCATAACCATGACTCGATAACCGGTCGGTTGGCGGGGTGGAAACGCTCAAGAGGGCAGGCCGAAAGATGTTGGCGCACCTGAGCAAAGTCCCGGCGCAGGTACGCGACTTCCCCCAGGTAGGGCATGATCAATTCCGGTGACGAGCCGCCGGCAAGCGCCGAACGGAAGGCCTCTTCCGCGTTATCGATGTTACCCAGGGCGAGTTCCACACGGCCGAGCAGGCGCCAGTCGTTGTGTTGGGAGCGTCGGGCCACCAGTCGTCGTAGCAGTTTCCCCGCACTGTCCAGGTAGTAGTGTCGCAGGCCGCCCTGGGCCAGGCCCAGATAAGCCATTTCCCACCAAACCTGTGCCAGCCTCCGCTGAAGGGAAACACTGGTCAGGTCGTCGGCGTTCTGCAGTGACTGCTGGAGAGTGCCGGCCCGTTGGGCCAGGGTTTTCTCTTTTTGCTCAAGCATGGAATAGGCCAGCAATCGCACATCGTCAGACGGGTCTTTCAGAGCTTCACGCAGAATTTCAATGGCGTCCCGGTCGTTCATCTGGCGAGTGGCCATCAGTGCTTTCAGGCGTTTGTCGGTGCTAATGGCTTCGCGCAGCACCTGGCGAAGGCCGCCCTGGCTGTAAACCACCTGTAGATCCATATCGATCGGCTGGAATGGCAGTTCGGGGATGTCCACTTCCTGCCAGGGTATGTCGCGACTGGACCGCGGTAGATACAGTGCCAGCAACATGCCCAGTACCAGGCCCACGCTGCCAATGAAAGGGATGGCAAACTGCAGGGTGAACAGGAAGACACCTGTGGTAATGGGCTGCCCGCGATAGCGCGACGGCATCAATGGCAGCAGGATCAGGGTGAGCAGCGCACAGGCCATGGCATGGGCGATCAGGTAAGCGGCCAGCTCAAGGTTGCCGGCGGTGGGTGATAGCAGTCCGGTGACGCCGCCGGTTTCCAGCGCCAGGGCGAGCAGTGCAAACCAGCTATTGGCCATGGCTGTTCTTTCCCTGGTTGTGCTCTCCCTGGTTGTCGAACAGGAAGGCCTGCACCCACTCATCGGCCTGGGCTCGATTACGGACTTGCAGGGTTTGCGGTGTCACCAGGTCACTGGCATGCAACCCCAGCTGTTCCCTCAGTCCGTCGTCCAGCCGTTGTAGATAGCCGGCCAGGCCCAGTTCATCGGTGAGCGGCATCAAAACAACGATGTAGCGCTGATTGCCGGCCCGATGCTCGGCAATCACATCAAGGCCCCGGCGGACTTTTTGAATATGGTCGGCAATCAACTGGCCATTGCGGCTGTCGGCCAGCGGCAAGCCCACCATCGCTGCGGGTAGGTTGAAGAATTCCGCGTCGCGGCCTGCACGGGCCAGATGGCGCCGGAAGTAACGCCATTCCGGTGATCCGCCGGCCTGTATTTCCGAGTGTTCATGGGCGATGTCTGCCATGTGCCCGGCCAGGATCGCCAGCAGTCGCAACGAGCGAGCCTCGAAGCTGAAAAAGGGCATGGCCTCGATAACACACAGGCCGATAAAGCGATCTTCGGAGTCAATCAGGGGAATGGCTGCCAGCAGATCGGTGTCGAGGTCGCCCATACGCTGGCGGAACTCAGTCTGCACCGACACCAGTTTCCGTTCCGCCAGTGCGTGCAGCAGCAGTGGATCTTTCAGGTCCACCTTGCGGAAGCGACCGACCGTTGCCAGTGGTTCCGGTTCGGGTACGCCATTATTGACGGCGTAGATGCCGGCAATCTGCAGTTGTCCGTAACGCCCCAGTAGCTGGAGCATCAATGAGGCCGTCTCCTGATTCAGGCCGGCCTGATCGGCTTCGCCAATCTGTGCGTACAGGCGTCTAAGCGCCTCTCTCAGGCTGCTGGAACTGCCGGCCAGTTGTTGCTCGAGTCGGTCATGGGACACCTTGAGCAGATAGTAGTTGCGGGTGAACTCTTCCAGGCGGGAACCGCGGTAGTCGTTGCTCGCTTCCAGTTTTTGCTGCTGGCGGCCCCAGTAGTCCCGAAACTCACCCGCCAACAGGCTGATGCCGAGTACCCCGGTGGTCCACACGTAGGGAAAATCACGGGTGCCGCTGGTGATCTCAAACCGCAAGTGAAAACCCAGGGCGGCGATGATGATCAGGGCTGAAATCAGCGCCATGAAAAAGCCGTACCTCAGGCCTACCAGTAGCGGTCCCAGCACGGGCCAGGGAAAGTTTCCCGTCAGATAGAACGGATCATCCGGCCGGTGCCAAACGCTAAAGGCCAGGAAAAACGCGGTAATCAGCAGGGTTTCCAGCCACTTCAGTGCAATGGGTACCCGTACCTTCTCGCCCGTTATCTGCTCTGCTTCGTCCATAGTGAACCCTGTTGCTCAGGCGGTATTATTGGCTTTCGATCAGTGGCATGGCGTTGGCCAGCTCGTCCAGAACCTTATGGGCCGCCACGCTCAGGCTTTCACGACCCCATCCCGTGCGGGCCGAGGTGCCGGACCACACTACGCGATTGTCGTCTGCGTTGCGTATTTCCAGGGTAATGCCTACGGCGGGCTCGCCATCCAGCCCACTTTTGTAGCGCCATTCTTCCACGGTGCCCGTGAACAGGTAGTCCGCGCCATCGTTGCGGGCCGTGGCGAGAGCTGTTTGCTGTCGTTCACTGCTTTCGTACAGCAGGGGGTTGCGGTCATCGGGCAGGTAGAGGGTCACGTTTTCGCTGCCCTTGGCTCTCAGGATCGCGGACAGCACACTGGCGGCCTGGTCTCCGGCCTGGGGTGTCTGTGACAGGTTGATCAGCGGCAGCACCGCAAACTGTCCATCCTCCGGAATCGGCGAGCCCTCCTGGCTCTGGATAACCGAACAGCCAGCCAGAAGTAACAGGGTGAGCCAGAGGCTATGGCGTAGTGTTTTCATAACGGTCTCCTTCAGCGACCAGGGTAAATCGTGTATGTAAGATTGAATTCGGTTCGGCCGTTGCCGTCCAGCCCTTCCGACGACCAGCGTCCAGACAGGGCCAGTTCATCATCCCCCAGCACCCGCCAACCCAGGCCCACTTCCACACCGATTTCCGCCGTTGAAGTGGATAATACATAACCGGCGTCCAAACCGAGAAATGCGCGGGGTGAGGGTGTCGAGCGATACAGAGCGTGGGGTGAGCCATGGAACCAACGTGTGCCCACACCGATACGTTCATACTCCTCGGTCAGCAGGCTGGCGGTTTCCAGTGGCTGATCCAGTGCCGCAAGGGTGGATGAGGGCAGGGTTTCGGCCAGGGATAGCTGCTGGTTTCGATAACCGGCGCTGATAATCCAGGCCGGGTCATTGCGAAAAATGGTGTAGGTGGCATTCAGGTCCAGCCCGTAGCCGTCCGCCAGTTGATCGTTCTCCAGGCTGTTGACCGTCAGTTGCTCAAGTTGGGCATTCAGGTTAAGCCGGGAGAAAGGGGTGTAGCTGGCGCTGGCGTAGGCGCGGTCGCGGCGGGTCAGCCACCAGGCTTCGGCGCTGTCCGGTGTGCGTTCCTGGAAATGGTAGCCGGCGCCGAAGGCGATGCGGTCAGACCATTGCTGGTCGAAGGCAGCGCTGATGGCCAGGTCATCCTGCTGGTAGCGTGGCAACTGGCTGACCGATAGCGACCAGGCGCTATTGCCTGAGCGCCTGTCCACCTCGAAAGAAGTCTCGCTGCTGCGACCGGGGGTGCTTATCAGTCGCCCGGAATCGCTCGCCTTGAGAGTGCTGGCAGACAATTTCCAGCGAAACTCGTCTTCGCTGAACTGCCCGGTTATCCCGCTGCGCTGAACGGTAAAGTTACCCAGGTTCTGCCAGCGGCTGCCCACTTGAATGGCACGGTTGAACGTCTGGTGTAGATTTACCGTGTCCTGCATCGTCACCCTCTGTTGTTCCGCCGTCATCGGACTGTTGAGTCGATCAAGCTGCCGAACATAGCGGCCTGTCTGTTGTTCGCGGTTTTCCGGCGCAGACCGTAGGGTTTGTCCGATGCGTTGGCGCACCGCTGCGTTTCGGCCGTCCGGTGCCGGTAGCAGGGCCTCCGCGACCAGCGTGTCACCCTGGTTGGACGCGAAGTACGCCAGGGTTTCGCGTAATCCCCTCTGGTCAGGGTCGTTGCCTTCGCCGCTGCGGGGAAAGGTCGCCAAGGTTTGCCAGGCCAGTTTGAGCAACCCTTCCTCACTGTACACCGCAAAGCGGCTGGAGCGGGTGGATGGGTCTTCCTGTAATCTTTTCGCAGCCTTTTGGCGAAGATCGGTTGCGGTGCCGGGTGCACCGGTCTGATCCAGCAGTCTTGCCGTCGCCAGAAGCCACTCAATGTCATCACTGCGGGTATCCATACCCTGACGAAACCAGTTCAGAGCCCGTCTCGGCTGGCCCAGGGCACTGTAGCCGTAGGCCAGGACCGGGTAGGCAGCGGGAGAAGGTGTATCACCGATTCGGGCCAGCAGGGCCTGAAGGGTGTCGGCGAACTGTTCCGCATTGGCAAGTTGCAGCCAGGCCCAACTGATCATCAGGTTCTCATCGTCGGGTGCCAGCTCCCACGCGGCGCGGTAGGCATCGTTTGCTGCCAGGACCTCGTCGTTGCGTTGGTGAATCAATGCCCGAAGTGACCAGTAGCGCGGGTTGTTGCGGGCAGTGGGTACTTCCGCTTGCCAGCGCTCGAGGGTTTGCTCCAGCTCCTGCCATTGCCCGAGAGCCAACTGGTATTCAGCGATAGCAGCCAGGAACCTCGGTTCCCCGGTTTCGAGGAAAAGACGTTCACTCAATGACAGGGCCCTCGGGTAGTCCTCGAAAAGGGCTGCCAGGTTGAGCAGGCGCTCCTTCAAATTCGGCGTAAGCTCAGTGTCGCTTCTGGCCAGGAGACTTTCATAATCCCGCTCCAGGATGTCGGTTCTACCCAGGCTGCTAGCCAGGTCCATTCGCATGATTTGAACAGTCTCGGCCAGTTGCCGGTCTTGCGGCTCGAAATTCAGCAGGGCCAGGGCGCGTTCAGGTTGCCGTGTGCGCCAGTAGAGAGAGGCCAGTTGTATGCGGTCGGCGTCGGATAACCGTGGCTCGTTTTCCAGCAGTTCAATGGCTGCGGGGAAGTCACGCAGGTTCACCAGCAGCGTCAGTAGTCGTTCCCTTAGCGTGTCGGACCGGGGAAACCGTGATCGGCCGTCCGTTAGCCATTCCCTTGCATCATCAAAGCGTCCGGAACCCACCAATGCGTCGGCCAGGGTGATATAGCCGTCCGGTTGCAAGCGCTTCTGCCTGGCCCCCTCGGTTAACAGCATTCGCAGTGTGTCCCACTGGAAAAGCCCGCGTGCCAGGTCCACCGATCGTTGGAAGGCTTGCGCGGAACCGGTTTGTCGATAGAGGGACACCCAGACAGGCAGTGCTTCCTGCGGCAGGCCGTTCCATTCCAGCACTTGAGCAATGGTTTGCTGATCTTCGCGAGTGAGCCTGTCCGGTGTCTTCTGCAGCCTCCGGATAGTATTGAGCGCTGCTTTCAGATTCCCGGCGGCGAGTTGGAAGGTCAGCAATTCTCGCTGGTACGCGGTGTTGCCGGGATGCCGGTCCGCCCGTTGCCGAATCCAGGTGGCTTCGTCCGAAGCCGAACCGGCCAGTCTTGCCAGCCGGATACCTTCGGTCAGTGCTGGTTCTGACATCCGGGTATCCGGGAGTTTTTGCTTGAAGAGTGCCAGCGCCGCTTTCGGATTGCCGCCGGCCAGCTCCAGGCGAATGATGTTGTCGATGAACTCATCGCGGGCCTCGGGGCGGACGGTATCAATATAAGGGCGCAAGGTGGCTGCAGCCATGCCAGGCCGGGACTGTGCTTCCTCCAGCCGAGCGATTTCACGGGCCAGTTGAAGCCGCTGGCCGGGGCTGGTCATCCGGTCCTCGACGCCTTGCAGCAATGTCAGGTAACGGGGCTGGCTCAGCCAGCTGGAGGCTGGCCTTAAGAGCTCCAGAATGCGTTCCGGTTCATAGGATTGGCGGACCAGCGCCTGGGCGTCGGCAAAGAGTTGGTCTTTCCGGGCCTCCCTCCGGGGGCCTTCTGGGATTGCAAACAGGCGTTGAGCCTGCAGTTCCAGGTAAAACTCAAAGGCCTCCTCCGGCACCGTCTGTTGTGCCATCAAGGGGGCCAGTACCTGGTCTGCGCGTTCCAGTTGGCCGGTTGTGCTCAGGGCCCGGGCCAGGCTGAGGCGTAAGGGAACGTTGTCTGAATCCGAACGCAGTAGCACTTCCAGATAGGCGATGGAAAGGGCGTCTGGCGTTTCAAGGTACTCCGGGTTCTCGAACACTGCCTGTCGCGGAAACAGCAGATACAACGCCAGCGCGATAAGCGCTCCCATAAGGACCAGCGCGGGCAAGCTGAAAAAGGACTCCCTGTTCCGACGCATAACGCTATTGGCACTCCAGCATCAGGGATTCTGTTTGCCGGCTGCTGAGAACAATCCGCACCTGTTCACCCGACCGTGACATCCGTGCCGAACCGCCGCTGGTTGTACATCGGCGGGTTCCGGCAAGGGTGAATTCCACGTTCCGATGGCTTTGCAAACCCAGCGTTATCCGCCATTTCCCGGCTACCTGCTCGCGCTGCCATTGGGTAAGTACCCCATTGGCGTGGGCCAGCCAGGGGCCTTTCGGGGCGGAGTCGGTCAGGAGCAGGCGGGGCGAATCACCGGTCAGATGCACGTAGCGGTGGCCGGCAGCATCGTGGAAACCGGCGACGCCAGTGCTTCTCTCCAGGTCGGGAAACCGGTCCTGCTCAATGGTGACGGTGTGGGGTTGGCCAATACCGCGCCAGTGCCAGCCACCGTTATCGTCCCTGAGCAACGCCGAGTAATAGAGGGTTTGCACGCGCTTGGCGTAGTCGCTGAGATAGAGCGGTGTGACGGGTTGATCTAGGGCGTATTTGTAGACCTCATGTAAGGCTCCGAGGGCCTCGGGTTTGGTGCCCGAATAGAAGTGGTAGTAAATGCCCATGGGTTTCAGCCGGCCTTTGTCCTCAAGGATTCGGAAAGTGTCCGTCACATTGCGAAACCCGTAATAGGGGCCTGTCCAGTTGTTGGTATAGACGTTTTCGTTCATCACCGGTGCGTACACTTGCAACTCATCGCCTACCGGCCTGGCATCGGGCCAGGTATCCGCCAGTTCGGAAGCGTAAGGCAATGGCTTGGTGTTGCCGCCATTGACGTTGACCAGACCGGCTTCCCGAACCCGTTTCAGGGCATTGGCGCCGGGCCGGGCGTCGCCTGTCCAGAGGAACACCGATACGGGCTTGTTCGCCGGGGCCAAGCGTTGATTAATGTATCCCACCGAGCCTTCGATTTCGCGTTCAAGGGAAGCCTGGTAATCCGGGATGTTCATGAAATAGCCATACAGCGTGTTTTCAAGCCTCGGGGCGGGGCCACCTTCTATCGACTGCCAGAAGAACGGATGACTGTAGGTATGAGATGCAACTTCCACCGAATTTAATCTGAATATGGCCCTGGCGATGCGTTCCGCCTCTTTACTGGCGCGCGGGTATAGGCCCTCGGGTGAAACTTCCGCTTCGATGACCGAAACGGTATGGGGCACCTCATACCGTGACAGAATCTCATCCTGGATGACCTGGGCGCCCAACGGGCTACCGGGGAATTCCCCCCGCGAGACGAAGCCATCGCCGTCAATGTGGGCGGTGAGTATGCGGCGGCCATTCTCCGTGGTGGTATCAATTACCGGCATGGCAGGTGCACTGAAGGCCTGCTGGATAAACTCGAAGGGATTGAACAGCCAGTAGGCTTCGTCGTCGGGGCCGGTTTCGAACAGGAAGGGCGCTGAGGCCACGCCGCCTTTGTCATGGGTGTAGATGGCCGAAAATTGCTGGCCCTGCGCGTCGGTGATGGTCAGCCAGGGCGTGTGTCCTTCTACTTTCGGCATGGCCTGTGTGGTCAGGGAAGGAAGCCGCCTACCTTCGTAGTTGGCCACCGATGGGTGTACGCGCTCATGACTCAGAGGCGCAGCGGGCACAGTGGTGCTGCTGGCGGCCATCACGCCGCTGCACGCCGGGTTGCCGGGAATCAGTCCCATCAGCACCACGGGTACGCCCTTGTCCTGCTGCCGGGCAAGCCATGAACAAAGGCCGTTGTGGCGATCCCCTGTTTCCCACCACACCAGGATGCCCGCGTACCGGTCTTCGGTGGGCTCGGTTGGCAGGGGCTCTAGCGCGGAATGGTACTGTGGGATGAATCCGGAACGCTCCAGGACAATGCCACCAAAATGATGGGCGTCGCTTAGGTCCATGTTGAATTCCGGCAAATCATGAATCACCAGGACGTGGCGTTTCACCTGTTCTGGTTGGGGCGGGCTGAGGCGATCGAGAGCCGGGTTGGCCACCCAGGGCACGAAACCGTCGCGACGTAGCTGGTCCGCAAGTTCCCCTGCCTGGTTGGCGTCCGCGACGTAATCGATGGCAATCATGGGCATGTCCGGTCGTGCCTTACGCCAGCGCTGTAGCTGTTGGTCCAGCCACTGCCGGTCTGTTTCAGAGACTTTGTAATAACGCTTATCCTTGGCGTTGTAGCCATTGCGCCAGGACTCCAGGGCGAGCCCGTCGACCTTGCCGATAATGCTGTCTGGCAGATGGAAGCCGCGGTTGAGGATAATCTTGCCGTTCGGGTGCCTGGCGCGGATGTCTGAAATCAGTTTTGTCTGGGCTTCTGCGAAGGCTTGCATTTGCGCTTCGCCACTGGCGGCAAGCGTGAAGCTGTCCAGAGTATCGAGAAACACCCCCTGAAAGCCGCGTTCGAAGGCCGGGTCAATGAGGTTGTCCAGCAGAAAGGCGCGGACTTCGGGGTTGCGCAGGTCCAGCACTGCGCTCGACCAGGCCGGGTTTTTGCCGATCAGCCAGCTGTTCTGCAGGCTTGCGAACAGGCGGTGGCTGCGGGCCATCTCTCCGACACTGACGTAGGCAATGGGCGTTGTGCTGGCTTCGGTCAGCAGGTCGATACGTGCGTCGCTGGCCTGATCCTGTTGCTGTACCACCCAGTCGTAGGCCATCAAGCTGCCTATTGGGGCTTCGTTACCGTAATAGAACGCGATGTTAGGCGGATGACCCACAGCATTGGCAAAACCGAAGGGTAAAAGTAGGGCGACTGCAAGCAGTTGAAGCAGAGGGTGTCGTCTTATCATGTGGAACCGAAATCAGGTAGAGAAGCGACTGAATGATGCGCACAAAGTCATCGCGAATGAGTAATACGTTGCTAATCTATTATAGATGACAGTCTGCAAGCACTCGATTTTCCAACTATTTTGTAATGAGAGAATAACGTTATGACCTCCGTGAGGAATGGCATCCCCCTGTGGTGGCTGGCGCTGGCCGCCACGCTGACGCCGCTGGTCACCATTCACGCAACCTTCGCGGTGTCGGTGCTGGAGGGGCATATTTCCTGGTGTATTCCCTATTGGGACAGTTGCACGAGCATTAGCCGCACCGGCCGATACGGTACCAGCTATTTCATTTTCAAGGGCACCATGTTGCCGGCGGCGATTCTCGGCATTCTGTTCTGGGCTCTCAACGGTCGTTGGCTACAGCAGTTGGGTGCCACCAGCCGCGGTCGGCCCTGGATTCCCTGGCTAGGCTTCGTCGCGTGTACGTCGCTGGCTGCATACACACTGGCTTTGGGGCACGAAGGAGACGGTTTCAATCTGATTCGCCGGATAGGTGTCGTGCTGTATTTTTCGCTGACGTTCATTGCACAGTTGCTGATCAGCTCGGCCCTGAAGGGACACCCGCGATGGTATGCCAATGGCCGGCGACTGTTGTGGCTGTGTGAGCTGATACTGGCGGTGGGTATTCTATCGGTTATCCTCACGGCCGTTGTGCCAGGGGTGTACAGCCAGATAGACGACGCCTTCGAGTGGATTTTGGCGTTTTTGATCAATCTTCACGCGATATGGGTCGCGGTATTGTGGAAACAGAGCCATTTCCGGGCGAGACTGTGGGCCTAGTAGTCCCGGGGTCAGAGCGACATCAGCCCGCGAACCAGTGCCGCCACACCCGCAACGGCGGCGATGCCAAGAATGACCGGCCTCAGTCCGTCAAAAGGCATGCGGTTGACCAGCTTGCCGGAAAGCCAGAAGCCGATGAGAACCCCTGGAAAGGTGACCGCAAACAACTGTAGCTCTCGCTGCCCCAGGTAGCCGGAAACCACCAGGGCGGCAATACTGAAAAAACTCGCCACCAGGAAGAAGGCCGACATATTGGCCCGCACCAGCGGCCCCTTTTGATTCTGGTAGATCAGTGCAATCGGTGGGCCGCCAACGGCGGTAATGGTTCCCATGTAGGTCGAGGCAGCGCCGGCCAGGATACTGTTGCGAGCGTTCAGGGCAGGTCGCAAACCCCCTGCGCTCAGTAATACGCCAATCAGGATCAGAACGCCGAACGCCAGCTCGAACCCCGTGGGTGAAATCAGCATCAGCGTGATCCCGGCCAGGATCATGCCGCCAACGCCCCCGCCAATGGCAAAACGCACCTCGCGGACCTGTAACGCGCCCCGGTTCCTCAGTAGCATGAGAATCGTCAGCACCACGGCGTTCAGAACCAGCGGCGCCGGTATCAGTATGGGGCTGATCAGGAACAGCAATGGTGCCGCCAGCGTACCGATGCCATAACCTGCCACGCCTTGCAAACAGGCGCCGGCCAGCAAAGCCAGGTTAGCAAGGAGTATCTGCAGCAGGGAGAGGTCAGTCACAATCGGGCTACTCGATCAGGTCAGTTGATGATTGTTGATAGCACAGCCGCAGGGCAACTAAAACTGTTAAAATGAATCATTTACGTGTCCTGGGTCTGCCGGGTCCGTGAACAGCACTAACCGGCGATAAGGACGACCCGATGGCGCCAGAGATTACCCCGGACGACTGCCCCTGTGGCAGCCGCCAACCGTACAGTACTTGTTGCGAGCCATGCCATCAGGGCAAACCGGCATCCTCACCGGAAGCCCTTATGCGATCTCGCTACAGCGCGTTTGTACTGAATCTGACGGACTATCTGAAAGCCACATGGCACACCAGCACCCGGCCTCAAGACCTTGATTTGACCGAGGCGCCGAAGTGGGTGTCGCTGCAGGTACTGTCGTCAGAGGAAGGTGAACACGAAGGCACGGTGCACTTTCGCGCCCTTTACCGGGCAGGCGGCGGCTGGGGGTATCTGGAAGAGAACTCCCGCTTTGTCCGCGATGATGAGCGCTGGTACTACGTGTCGGGCGATACCCGCGAAGGGACCCTCAAGCCTGGCCGGAACGAATCCTGCCCCTGCGGAAGTGGCAGAAAATACAAGGCCTGTTGTCTGTGAAACATGCTACGCCTGATGCAGCAAAAGGCGTGGGTTTCGGCCTGGCCGCCTATACCTTGTGGGGCTGTTTCCCCATTTACTTCGCGCTTTTCGAGGGTGTGCCCTCTTACGAGGTGCTGGTTCACCGGATCGTCTGGTCCTGTGTTTTTCTCGCCATCGTGGTGAGTTTCCTGGGGCGCTGGAAACCCATCACTGCTGCGTTGGCACGCCCTAAAAAGCTTGGTTTCGTATTCGGCTGTGCGGTATTCATTGCGCTGAACTGGGGGGTCTATATCTATGCCGTGGAAACCCGTCATGTGCTCCAGGCGAGCCTGGGGTATTTCCTCACGCCCCTGGTGAACGTCGGTCTGGGCATGCTGGTGCTGCGGGAGAGCATTACCCGACTGCAAATTGTGGCGGTTGCATTGGCGACCATCGCCATCCTTTATCAGCTTTTTCTGTTGGGCGTGGTGCCCTGGATCACCCTGGTACTTGCGTTCAGTTTCGGAACCTATGGCCTGCTTCGAAAGCAGGTGGAGCTGGATGGTCTTTCGGGCCTGTTTGTTGAGACGCTGCTTCTGCTACCGGTCGGCCTGCTGGCTCTCGGGGTTCTGGGCTCGGCCGGAGAATCCCACTTCAATGACAACATCACCATTGCCTTGCTTTTGATGTCCAGCGGTATCGTCACCGCCATCCCCCTGTTGTTCTTCGCCGGTGCGGCCCGCCGGCTGCGCCTGGCAACCGTGGGCTTTTTGATGTACATCAACCCCACGCTGCAGTTCTTCATCGCGCTGTTTGTGTTTGATGAACCCATGAGTGGGGAGAAGCTGGCGAGCTTCGTGATGATCTGGGTGGCGCTGGGGCTTTATTCCTGGTCGGCCTGGATGGGGCGTGGGATGAGTCCCACGCCCAAATAGTGGGTTGCCTAGTGGGTTGTCAGGCAATACCGCCGAGGGTCAGTATGTCAGCCCGTACGCGATGTTTCTCCACGGCAAGGTCTGAAATCAGCGTGTTCAGGCCCGCCACGGGCGCCAGCATGTCCGGCTCCGTGGCAATGCTGTTGCGAAAGGCCAGCAGCGTGTCAATCTGCACGTGCAGGTCCTGAAAGTCTCCGAACCGTTGTTGTCGATGTTTTAATGGCCTGAGCCTGTCGTGAAACGCCGGTTTGTTCAACTCGGCCAGGTAGCGTATACGTTTCAGCCGTTTGCGCAGATCGTGAAAGTGATCGTCCGGGGACTGTTCGTTCAGTTGCCGCGCCACGGCGTCGTGCTTGTGTATGTGCTTTTTCAGGGCTTTGTGGATGTCTTCGATAGCCAGTTTCCGGGTTATCTTCTTCAAGTGGCGGGAGGTGATAAGCTGGTACCACTCATCCATGTCTTTGCGGTATTGGCCGCTGCTCAGGCGTTTGGTCAGCTCCTGGTGTTCAATGTCTGCCAGGTTGGCAAAATAGCTGCGGGCGCCGGAGCTCACCAGGGCCAACCGGGTATCTTCCTCCAGTGGCCATTGCGCCAGGTCACCCAGTAACACGTGAAGGTCTCTGAGCCGGCTGGTGGCTTGGCCATGCCGTTTCAGACTCTTGACGGCCTTGCGTAAATCGCTGTCACCACTGATGTCGACAACTGCTTCGGCGATGGCCCGGCTGCGGCGAATGGCAATATGGTACTGATGCAGAAACTCGTCGTCGTACCCCTGCAATACGCCCGGTTCCAGATCCCTGATGCGTTGATACTGGTGTAACAGCGATTCCGGGATGTGCCATGCCAGCGGAGAGTGCTCGTCGATACGGATTTTCGTCCGTTTGCGATGAAACTGCTCATAGCTGACGTCTTTGGGCGTCAGGAACCGTTCAAGCCGGCCCCTGTTCTTGCCGATCTCGCACCAGTGCTCTATGGGCAGGGTGATGTGCATGTAGCTGCACGTGGGGAAGGTGTCGGGTGCGTGCTTCAGCAGTAAGCCTGCCAGATCCTCCAGCGCAGGGTTGTGGCCAATCAGGGTAATGCTGTCTTCGTTCCGGTCGCGCAGCCAGTCGAGCACGACCTCATGGTTAAACGTGTATAGAACAGGCGCCAGTTTGACTGCGTGTTGATGGTTGCTCGGGATCAGGCCTTCCAGGGTTTGTTGTGCGCGGGTGGCATTGCTGCAGTAGACCGTTCCATCGAACGCCCCATCCGCACGGATTGCCCTGCTCATGGGGGCAAGCTGTTTCAGGCCCCGGTTGTTGAGGGGGCGCTGGTGATCACGAAGGCCATCATCGGCCCAGCTGGATTTGGCGTGGCGAATCAGATAGAGGTGTTTCATCCGTGCCCCTGAAACTGGTTTTATTGGGCCAGGTTTGATGAATCGGACGTTTGGGGCTAGACCTTTAGTCTAACGCTGGTTCAAGTCCATCCGCTACCGGCCGTTAAGACTTTTAACAATAAAAGCAAATGCATGAATGAGTTGTGGCAGTGTCGCAGCTTTACACCCCGAAGTCGCACACACCGGTATTACAAACTGGAACACACCCTGGGTGCCCGGTTGTGGATAATTACGCTGAACATTTGATCTCATACGGAGAACTTCTTGATGACATTGCTGAGCCGGTTACGCATACGTTCTCGTCTTCTGCTGGGCGTTCTGGTCCCGGTGGTCATTACGGCGGCAACCCTTGCCTGGATTACGGTCGCCCAGATCAAAAGCGGTGGTGAGGCCGAGCTTGAGCGCCTGGAAGCAAGTTTGCTCAGTGCCCGCAAGGAAGGGTTGAAGAATCTGGTGGATACCGCCCGTTCCGTGGTGCTGGACGCGAAGAACGATCCGGACCTTTCGGATGCCGAGGCCCGTGAAGCGGCAAGGGATCGTCTACGCTCCATCCGATTTGGGGGCGGCAACTATATTTTTGCGTATGCCAAAGATCTGGAAAACCTGGCCTACGCGCCGGATCCTTCCCGGGAAGGACCTACGACCAATCCAGATGTTCAGAAGCTGATACGATCACTGTTCGAAGCGGCACGGAAGGATGGCTTTTTTGGTTATGACTGGCCCAACCCCGCCTCCGGCGAGGTTGAACCCAAGGTGTCATTTACCACAATTGTTCCCGATTGGGGCTGGATGATCGGGACCGGTGTGTATGTCACCGATATCGCGGAAGTGGTTTCTGCCGCACGCGCGGATATTGAAGCGGAGATAGCCGAAACCCTCGGTTTTATCGTTCTGGTTACTGTGATTGTGGTCGTCATCGCATTGCTCATCGGTGTGTTTGTCGGTCGTACGGTGACGAAACCGTTGAACACCGTTACTGCCATGATGAAGGACATCGCCGAGGGTGAGGGCGACCTCCGCCACCGTCTGCCGGACGAAGGAAACGACGAACTCGCCGAGCTTGGGCGTCGCTTCAACGCCTTCGTGGTGAAAATCCAGGACACCATCCGCGATGTCGGCGCGACCACTGACCAGGTTGCCTCGGCCGCGGAAGAGCTCAGCCGTGTTGCCAATGAAACCCGTGCGTCGGTACAGGAGCAGGGTTCGGAAACCGATCAGATTGCCTCCGCCATTAATGAGATGGCGGCCACGATCCAGCAGATTTCCGGCAATGCCAACTCGGTGGAAAGTGCCGCCTCTGACGCCGACAGGCTTGCACGGGATGGTGGCGAGACCATTGCCAACGCACAGGCGTCCGTCAATCAGTTGTCGGAGGAGATTGAGTCCAGCTCTGGCCGTATCAGTAATCTGGCTGAGAAAACCGACGAGATTACCCAGGTGCTGGACGTCATCCACGCCGTCACTGACCAAACCAACCTGCTGGCCCTCAACGCAGCCATTGAGGCCGCCCGGGCCGGTGAGCATGGCCGTGGTTTCTCGGTGGTTGCCGATGAAGTCCGCCAGCTGGCCAAACGCAGTGCGGAATCCGCTGATCAGATTCGCGGTATGATTGACGGCTTCGTGACCGAGTCCCGCGCGGCGGTCGAGCGGATGGACGCGTCCCGCCAACGCTCCAGTGAAACGGTTGAGCGCATTAATCACGCCACTGACGCCCTGCGCACCATTGAGAAGTCTGTGGGCCATATTCATGATCAGGTGACCCAGATTGCCACCGCGGCGGAACAGCAAAGCCAGGTGGCCGAGGAAATCAACCAGAACGTGGTGCGCATCGTGGACGCGGCGCAGCGTAGCGATACGGGTGTGAACCAGACCAACGAGGCAAGCCACGAGTTGGCGCGGCTTGGTGAGAGTCTGCGTGAGCTGGTAGGCCAGTTCAAGGTATAGAACCGTTGCTTCTGGTCGGTCGACGATTGGCGTCAGCCGGCCAGCAAGCTATGATGTGGGCGATCTGATCCGACCACTACAAAAAACGGAACCTGACCTCGCTATGACTATTCGCAAATCTTTCATGACCGTCCTGGCATTGGTGTTCGCGCTGGCAAGCGCGTCGCTGTCGGCCCAGGAAACCTATACGCTTCGCCTCGCAGAAACCTGGGGGCCCAACTCTCCGATTCTGGGTGAAACAACGCGCCACATGGCCTCGATGGCTGAGAAGATGTCGGGCGGCCGCCTGCAGTTTCGCATTGACTCATCCAACAAGCACAAGGCGCCATTCGGTATTTTCGATATGGTGAAGGCGGGCCAGTACGATATGGGGCATACCGCCTCGTATTACTACAAAGGCTCGATTCCCAATGCCATGTATTTCACCACCGTTCCCTTCGGGATGATTGCACCTGAGCAATACGCCTGGTTTTACTACGGTGGCGGCATGGAATTGATGGAAAAGGTATATCGTCCCCATGGCTTGCTGTCGTTCCCCGGTGGCAATACCGGCAACCAGATGGGTGGCTGGTTCCGCGAGGAAATCAACAGTGTTGAGGACCTCCAGGGTTTGAAAATGCGCACACCCGGGTTCGCCGGCGAAGTGATGTCCGAAGTGGGCGTTGCGGTGACCAACATCCCTCCCGGGGAGCTCTACAGCGCGCTGGAGCGAGGCACGATTGACGCTCTGGAGTGGGTCGGCCCGGCACTGGATTTTCAGATGGGCTTCCATCAGATCGCAAAGTACTACTACTCCGGCTGGCAGGAGCCTGGCGCTGAAGTTCAGTTCCTGATTAACGAGAAAACCTGGAACAAGCTTCCCGAAGAGCTCCAGGAAGTACTGCGGGTGGCTATGCGGACCGCCGCCTACGACATGTACATCCAGAGCATGCATGAAAGTGGCGTGGCCTGGGATCGTATGAAGGAAGACTATCCGGATGTCACCCATAAAACCTTCCCGCCAGAGGTCATTGAAGCGCTTCGTGATGCCACAGAGAAGCTGTTGGCCGAAGAGGCGGAGAAGGATGAACTGGCACGGGAAATCATCACTTCCCAGCAGGATTATCTGAAGCAGGTTCGTCAGTGGACCAACATTTCCGATAAGGCCTATCTGAACAGCGTTTCGGGTGAATGAAAGAGACGCTTCTCTCGTTGAAAAACGTCTCCAAGGCGTTTGACGACAAAACCGTGTTGAACTCGCTGGACCTGGACATCCTGGACGGCGAGTTCATCACTCTTCTGGGGCCGTCGGGTTGCGGCAAAACCACCCTGCTGCGCCTGATGGCGGGTTTTGAGCAGCCAGACACCGGGGCAGTCAGCCTGTCTGGCCATGACATTACCCATGCCGCCCCCGAACACCGCCCCCTGAATACCGTGTTCCAGAACTACGCGTTGTTTCCCCATATGTCGGTGTACGACAACGTCGCCTATGGCCTGAAGATGGAGAAACGGCCCAGGGACGAAATTCGCCAGCGCGTGGATGAAGTGCTTGCCATGGTGCAACTGCAGGATTTCGCCCGCCGCAAACCGCATCAGCTCTCTGGTGGACAGCAGCAACGGGTGGCCATTGCCCGTGCCGTGGTCAAGCGTCCGCAACTTCTGTTGCTGGATGAGCCTCTGTCTGCGCTTGACTACAAGTTACGCCGGACCATGCAGGTGGAGTTGAAGCGACTGCAACGGGAACTGGGCATCACGTTTGTATTCGTGACCCACGATCAGGAAGAAGCCCTGTCGATGTCGGATCGGGTGGTGGTCCTGAAAGACGGCGCGATTCAACAGCTGGGTACGCCCCGGGAAATCTATGAGCGGCCCGCCAATCTCTTTACAGCGCGCTTCGTTGGGGAGACCAACCTCTTTCCGGGATATCTGACCTCGGTTGAAGATACTGGCATTACCCTGGATATCCTGGGCCTGAGCCGTACCCTTCAGAAGCCCGGGTTTACGCTGCGCAAAGGTGAGCAGGTGAATGTCCTGCTGCGTCCGGAGGATATTCGTGTGCTGGCTCCTGAAGACGAAAAGGGTCTGGCCGGCAGGATTGTGGAGCGAAACTACAAGGGCAGCACGCTGGACTCAGTGATTCATCTTGAGGACGGTACTGAAGTGCTGGCCAGTGAGTTTTTTGATGAGGACGATCCTGCCTTTGACTATAAACTGGGCGAGCCCGTGCGGGTCAGTTGGGTCGACGGCTGGGAATGGTTATTGCCGGTTGAACTGGAGCCCGTCAACAACGACGCAGAAGAAGGGCTGAGTACGAATGCATAGGGTGTTACAGCAGCCCTTCAAAACCGCAGTGCTGATTCTGGTCTGGGGCTGGTTGTTGCTTCTTGTGCTCACCCCGAACCTACTGGTGGTGGGGGCCAGTGTGATGACACGAGACCCCGGCACCTTCCTCTCGTTGCCGCTGAACCTGGACAGTTACCGGCAGTTGTTCGACCCGCTGTACCTGGACGTGTTCCTGAACTCCCTCTACATGGCCGGCATGACGACCGTCTTCTGCCTGCTGATAGGATATCCCTTTGCCTGGGCATTATCGGGCCTGGGCAAACAGCGCCAGATGCTGCTGATTTTCCTGTTGATTGTGCCTTTCTGGACCAATTCCCTGGTGCGCACCTACGCCCTGAAACTGCTGCTGGCCACCAACGGCCTGATCAACAATGCACTCATGGGGTTGGGGCTGATCGACGAGCCGCTGAGAATGCTCTACACCGAAGGTGCTGTGATCATCGGGCTGGTATACCTGCTGCTGCCGTTCATGATCCTGCCTCTGTACTCCGTGTTCGATGACCTGAGGAAAGAGCTGCTGATGGCCTCGCACGACCTGGGAGCGGGCAAGCTTTCGACGTTCCTGCACGTGACGATACCCCTGACCTTGCCGGGCGTGCTGGCGGGCGTGATGCTGGTGCTGTTGCCCGCCATGGGCCTGTTCTTCGTGGCGGACATACTGGGTGGTTCCCGCAATCTGCTGGTCGGCAATGTCATCAAGAACCAGTTCCTGGACGCCCGTGACTGGCCCTTCGGTGCCGCCGCCAGCATTCTGTTGACGGTTGCCATGGCTGTCCTGCTGTTTGCGCACCGGCTCAGCCAGCGGCGGCTCGGTGAGGAGGCCAGGGCATGAATCGCTGGCTGCCGAAAACCTATCTCACCCTGGTGTATGTGTTGCTCTACCTGCCGATCCTGGTGCTGGTGGTGTTTTCGTTTAACAGTTCCCGCACCGGTTACCGCTGGGGCGGGCTCAGTCTGCAATGGTACGAGTCGCTGTTCAATAACCACGCCATGGTCCAGGCCATGTGGAATTCCCTCTGGCTGGCACTGGCGGCGGCCACGGTATCGACCATTATTGGCGCGCTGACAGCGTTGGCTCTTCACCGGTATCGCTTTCGTGGCAAGCGTGTGCTGCGCGGGATGCTGTTTGTGGTGATGATGTCGCCCGAGATTGTATTGGCCATCTCTTTGCTGGCGTTGTTCCTGTTGGTGGGCCTGCAACTGGGGTTTGTCTCTCTTCTGCTGGCCCACGTTACCTTCTGCCTGCCATTTGTGGTGATCACCGTAATGGCACGATTGAGCGGGTTCGATGAAAGCCTGCCCGAAGCGGCGCGGGATTTGGGCGCCAATGATTTCACCATGACCCGCACGGTACTGATTCCGGTAATCATGCCAGCATTGCTGGCTGGATGGCTGTTGGGCTTCACCCTGTCACTGGACGATGTGGTGGTGAGCACCTTTGTGAGTGGTCCCAGCTATGAAATTCTGCCACTTCGCATCTACTCTATGGTGCGTGTGGGCCTTAAGCCGGAAGTGAATGCCCTGGGCACCCTGCTGCTGGTGTTTTCCCTGGCAATGTTGATGCTGTCCCAATGGATACTGACAAGGAGCAAACGATGAAGAAACTGGCGTTGGCGGGCCTGATGGCTGCAACCCTGACCGGATGCAGCTCGCAGGAAGAGCCGCAGGTACTGAACCTCTACAACTGGTCTGAGTACATGCCCCAGGAGGTATTGGACCGCTTTGAGGAGGAAACCGGTATCCAGGTGGTCTACACCACCTATGACAGCAATGAGGCTATGTATGCGCGGCTGAAACTTCTGGATGACAGCGGCCAGTACGATCTGGCGCTGCCCTCCACCTATTACGTCAACAAAATGCGTAAGGAAGGGCTGCTGGAAAAGATCAACCACGAGAAACTGGAAGGCTTCGAAAAGCTCGACCCCGAGCTGACGAACCTGGATATCGACCCTGAAAACCAATACAGCGTTCCCTACCTCTGGGGCACCACAGGGCTGGCCTACGATGCCAATGATGTTGAGGGCGAAGAGGTAACGGCCTGGTCGGATCTGTGGGACGAGAAATACGAAGGCCGCGTGATGCTCACCAACGACATGCGCGAGGTGTTCCACATCGGGCTGAGAGTGCTCGGATACTCTGGCAACAGCACCGATCCCGAAGAGATCGAGGCGGCTTATGACAAGCTGACCGAACTGATGCCTGCGGTGCGTACCTTCAACTCGGATGCACCGCGAATGCCCTATCTTGAAGGCGAGACCGACATCGGCATGATCTGGAATGGTGAAGCCGTGATGGGTGAGGAGGACATGCCGTCCCTTGAATACGTCTATCCGGAAGAGGGCATCATTGTCTGGCTCGACAGCTTTGTGATTCCCAAGAACGCCGAGAATGCAGACGCTGCCCATCAATTCATCAGTTTTGTCATGCGGCCGGAAATCTCCGCGCTGATCAGTGAAGACATCGGCTATGTCACGCCCAACCTTGCGGCCCGCGAATTGTTGAGCGATGAAGTGGCCAACGACCGCACCAGCTACCCGACACCGGAAGACCTGACCAACGCCGAGTTCCAGAAGGACGTGGGTGACGATGCCATGCAGGTCTATACCAAATACTGGGAAATGCTGAAGTCCGGGCAGTAAACCCGCAAACGGCTTGATCCGCCCCGGAAATCAGATCTCCGGGGCGATAAAGTCAGGCGCGATACCAGACTGCGCGATGCAGCGCGGTATATCCATATCCTGCAGGGAGCCCTCGGTCGTCACCAGCAGGGTTTTCATGCCGGCGTTCTGCCCGCCCAGGATGTCCGTATGAAGGGTGTCGCCCACCATGAGTATCTGCCCCGGCGGCACGTCCGCGAAGCGCTCAAGCACGGCCTGGAAAGCAGGTGCATAGGGCTTGCCGTAGAACTGCGGTTGGACACCGCTGGCCTCACGGGCCCGGTGGGCGAAGAATCCGGGTTCCAGCGTCAGGCAGTCGCCGCGGGGGGCCACCAGATCTGGATTGGCGATTTCCAGTGGCCTCGGCCGTTCTGTCAGTGTGGCCTCCAGTGCCGCCTGCATCTTCTCGTTCCAATCCTCGCTGCTGAGCATGATCAGGCCGTCATAGCTATCCAGTTTTCGTTTCAGTTGCTCCGTGACGGGGGGCCGCACCGGTTGCCAGTCTAGCGGCAGCGTGTCCGGTTCGGAATTCTCCGGGGCAATGACACCCCATAGGCCTTCGCGTCCCCGGTCGGACAGAGACTGCTCCAACAACCAGCGGCTGGAAATCAACTGTTCCGGCGTGATGTCGAACCCCATGCGCCGATACTTCTCCACCAGTTTGGCGTGGCTGGCGGTAGCCGCGTTGGAGAGAATCTGGACGTGTTTGCCCATTCGTTGCAGCTCGCGAAACCGTTGAATGGCTGCGGGGAAGGCCCTGGGTCCGGCATTCAGCACCCCAAAGGCATCGAACACGTATACCTGGAACCGGTCCGCCAGCGGCGCCATATCCTCCAGCGTGACAGGTCGAGGCTGTTCTGAGGTCGGCAGGCCCGCAGGCAGCCAGCGACGGATCTGCTCATACTGGTGGAAAGCCCAGGCTGGAGTGGGTGTTATGCCATTAAACGAGGTGGGGTGGGTATCGATCATTGGCCTAGAGTACCGCTTGGCGTACCTCGGCGGAAACCCATTTCCAGCGCTGGACGGTTTTGTGACAGGGGATAGGCGAACGGCGCTGAAATCGTTGTATAAAGGAGCGGTTAGTACTTGTGTTTATTGCGCGCCTGAGCGAGTTTAACTCCATAGATGTTGTATAATTGCACTACTGTACTATTTGGCGACAGGCAAGCCCACTGTATGCAGATGTTGTACTCCCTAAACGCCGTAAGGCTGATGCTCCTGATCGCTTTGAGCTTTTTGGTGCCTTCGGCGGCGTATGCGGCAGTGGACCTGGACGAGGGATGGGAATATCGGTGGGGCGATTCTCCATTGACCGAGGAGGGGGTGCCGGAGTGGACTCTGGGCCAGGCCCCCTGGCAATGGAACGCTATCAGCTTTCCATCCAACCCGCCTGGTCGCAACGGACAAGAACATGTGTGGTATCGCATCACCCTTCCGGAGGGCGAGTGGCAGGAGCCGGTTCTGTATATCTACAGTGTCGATCTGATTGTCCAGGTCTGGCTCGACGGCGAGAACATCTACCAGTACGGCAGGTTTGATGATCAGGGCCGGGGGCGTTTTGAAGGTTGGCCCTGGCACGCGATTCCGCTGCCTGAAGAGTTTGCGGGTACGCCGATCTACTTTCGCATTTTCTCTGATTACACCGACATTGGTCTGTGGGGTGAAGTCTCCATTATGGAGCAGCCGGCCCTGACCCTGTTTATCGTGAAAAACTCCCTCGAAGCCCTGGTCATTTCCGGCTTTTCAGCCCTGATTGCCCTGCTAGCGATGATCTTTGCCCTGTTGCAAACGGAAAAGAAGAGTTTCGGCAGCATTGCCCTGTTCTCTTTGTCGTCCGCTGTTCTGCTTCTGTCCGACAGCCAGGCCAGTCAGTTGATCTGGAACCTGCCGATGATGTGGGACTATCTGGCCGCTGGTTCCTACTACATGCTGCCGGTGGCCATGGCATTGTTGCTGGAGCAGTGGTTCAGTGATCGCCGGCCCTGGTTGATTAATCTGGTCTGGAAGATTCACCTTGTCTACGCGGTGGTGGCGATAGGGCTGGCATTAATGGGTGTGGTTGACCTGTCATCAACGTACCCGCCGTTTGATGCGCTGCTGTTAGCGTCCCTAGCAACCGTCACGGTCGTTGTCGTAAAGCGGTTCAGACAACTGAAGATTGAACAGCAGATCATCCTCGCCGCTTATGGCGTGTTCTGCAGCCTGTTGGTGGTGGATATGGCCGTTGCCCACGGCGTCCTGCCCTGGGGGCGGGTACCGGTCAGTTGGGGAACGCTGGTCTTCTCGCTGGCCGTAGTGATGATTTCCCTCTGGCATTATGCACGAACCCAACAGGCGCTCCATCGGTTGAACCTGTCGCTGGAGCAGCAGGTAACAGAGCGAACCCAGAAGGCGGAATCGTTGGCTCGCCGTGAGCAGGCCAGGGTGAGGCTGCTCACGTTCGAGAATGAAAAAACCCGTGTTCTGAACGACATCAACGGGGAGCTGCAGGATTGCATCAGCCTCAACCAGACGTTCCATATCCTGGCGCGACGACTTCCTGACCTGTGCAGCCCTCTGCGGGGAAGGCTATATCAGCGTGTGGAAAACGGCAGCGCCTATGAACTGTTGACTCGCTGGGGGTATGCCGGGGAACCGGAATCACCATTGCGCATCGAAACTCCTGAGGGCCCGCCGCCCCATAGCCAGATACCGGCCCGCCATGTTCAGGACCTGGATCAGTCCTGGTCCGGGTGGCAGAAGGGCGAGGATGAGTCATTGTGCCTGTGGATTAACTTGCAATCGGCAACCGAGGGGGCGGTGACAATGGCGCTGTTGTTTGTGGAAGTGCCGGACGAGTTTGCGGCTGACGGCACGGATTACGGCGTGGCCCGCTTGTTCCAGACGTTAAGTCAGGGGGTGCAGAAAATCGGTATCGCGCTCTCAAGCATCAGCTTGCGGGAGGAACTGCAGAAATACTCGTATGAGGATGCGCTCACCGGCCTGAAGAATCGCCGTTATTTTGATCAGCTTCTGGAGCACGAGTCGGCGGTGGCCTTGCGTGGTGACCAGCCGCTGTCACTGCTGATGGTGGATATCGATCATTTCAAACGCTTTAACGACACTCATGGCCACGAAGCCGGCGATTCCGCTCTGAAAGCCGTGGCCGGTGTGTTGGCGCGGCATTTCCGCGACAGCGATGTGGTCTGTCGTTTTGGAGGCGAGGAGTTTGTCATCATCATGGCCGGCTCCACCGCAAAAGCCGCTTACGATAAGGCGCGAGAACTGGCCCATGCCGTCCGTGCCATGCCGGTGGAACATGGTGGCTTTGAGTTGGGCCACGTAACCATATCGGTGGGGGTGTCCAGCTGGCCCGAGTGCAGCGACTCCCCAGACAGCTTGCTGGGACTTGCCGACCGGGCCCTTTACCGCGCCAAGGAGGCGGGCAGGGACCGGGTAGAAATTTCATAGGCGCCGGAACGGGTACTAATGCCAGATGTTGCCGTCGATCTTTTCGTGCAGCTCAGGGTAGTCTTTTGATTTGAAGTGGGGTACCTCGCCCTGTTTGCGCTGGGCAAGATAGTCTTTTGTCAGCTTCACCACCGTACCTGAAAGCATGACAATGGCAATCAGGTTGATGGTTGCCATCAGACCCATGGATGCGTCAGCGGCGTTGAAAACAGTCACCACCGCCTCGTAACTGCCCCATACAACCATCCCCAGGACGGCAGAGCGAAGCAGTGTAATGGCGATGGTACTGTCACCGCCAAGGTGAATCAGGGCATTCTCTGCGTAGGTGTAGTTGGCGACAATGGACGTGAATGCAAAGAACAGGATGGCAATGGCGATGAAATAGGCGCCAGACTCGCCAATGTGGCTTTGCATGGCATCCTGGGTAAGCTGGGTTCCGGTAATGCCGGAGCCCGGTTCCATGACGCCGGAGAGCAAAATCATCACTGCTGTTGCGGTGCAGATAATGATGGTGTCGACAAACACGCCAAACGCCTGCACCAATCCCTGGGATGACGGGTGGTGGGGCGCTGGTGTGGCCGTTGCCGCAATGTTGGGCGCCGAGCCCATGCCGGCCTCGTTGGAGAACAGCCCGCGCTTGATACCATTGAGCATGGCGGCGGTAATGGAACCCGCTGCGCCGCCGGCGGCTTCTTCCAGCCCGAAGGCGCTCTTTACGATGGTCATCAGCACGCCCGGCACTTCAGTGATGTTAATGGCCATAATCACCAGAGCAATAAGCACATAGAGACCCGCCATCAGCGGCACTACCAGTTCTGCGAACCGGACGATGGAGCGCAGGCCACCAAAGATGACAATGCCCGCGAGAACAGCGATCACAATGCCAACCCAAATCTTGGGCACTCCAAAGGCACCCTGCATGGCATCGGCAATGGAATTTGCCTGAACAGCGTTGAAGACCAGTCCGAAGGACAGGATCAGGCAGACGGCAAAAATACTGCCCGCCCACGGCGCCTTCAGGCCCTTGGTTATGTAGACCGCAGGCCCACCCCGATACTGGCCTTTGCCATCACGTACCTTGTAGAGCTGTGCCAGCGTGCTCTCCGCGTAGCCGGTTGCCATGCCGACCAGGGCGACCATCCACATCCAGAAGATGGCGCCAGCACCGCCAAGATACAGGGCCACCGCGACACCGGCGAGGTTGCCGGTGCCCACGCGAGAGGCAAGGCTGGTGCATAGGGCCTGGAACGGCGATATACCGTGGACATCGCTGTCACGGGAGCCACGAATGGCGCGGATCATTTCCCCAAAATTGAGGAATTGCAGAAAACCCAGACGGATGGTGAAAAAGACACCAACGCCCAGCAGGCCGTAGACCAGAACGTAGCCCCACAGAATGGAGTTCAGCGAATCTACGATAGTGGTCATAGTTCTTCCTTAAACAGTTGTCGTTAAACTACCAGCACTGGACATTTCGCCTTGGAAGCGACGCGGTGGGACACGCTGCCAAGCAGCATACCCTCTTTATCGCTGTGAGTGCCCCGGGTACCGACCACAATCAGGTCTACTTCCTTGTCCTTGGCAAACTTGACGATCACGCTGGAAGGACGGCCGGCTTTAACAAAGCCCCGAACCTTTACCGCCCCCTTTTCCTTGGCCTTTTCCTTGGCATGGTTGACGATCTCCTTGGCGTATTCCGATAGCACCTTGTCAGGGATATCCATGCTATCCGGCCGGCCAATCGACAGAGATGCCTCAAACAGGCTGTGATGCTTGTAAACACAGATCAGATAGATCTCGGTGTCCATGAGTTTTTGTAGCTCAATGGCCTTGTCCATGGCCTTGAAGGATGACTTGGAACCGTCAACGGCCACCAGAATTTTCTTGAACATTTCACTCTCCCTGAAGTCCGGTCTCTATATCCCTCAGCGGAACGCAACGTCACGAAGGAACAGCGCAATTTGCGGGAAGGCGATGATCAGCCCGGCCGCTGCCACCAGCATAAAGACGAACGGTGGCGTACCACGGATTACTTCCCAGTATGGGCGCTTGAATATGGCGATGGCGGTGAATATGTCACAACCAAAGGGTGGCGTTGCAGAGCCTATGGCGACCTGCAGTGTAATCAGAACCCCGACGAGCACTGGGTCCAGACCGGTGGCTTCGATCGCCGGTGCAAAGATCGGCGTCAGCACCAGTATCACCACGATCGGGTCAACAAACATGCAGGCAACAAAGAAGGCGATACAGATCGCAATCAGGACACCTACCGGGCCGGCTTCATTGACGCCAACTGCTTCCAGTATTGTTTGTGGAATCTGTGCAAACGAGATAATCCAGGAAAAGCCGTTGCCCACGGCAACCAGTATGAAAACCACAGCGGTAATCAGGCCGGTGGACTTGGCAATCCGATAGATATCCGGCAATTTCAGCGAGCGGAACACCACGAATTCGAGTAAGAAGGCGTACAGCACGCACACAGCGGCGGCCTCCGTAGGGCTGAAAATACCGCCGTAGATACCACCAACAATGATGACCGGGAAGAAAAGAGGCCATAGTGCTTCGCGGACGGCGACCCCCCGTTCTCTCCAGCCGGCCCTTTCCTCGGTGGGGACCTTGTTAATGTATGCATAGATCAGGCAGTAGATTGAAAACATCATCAGAATCATGACGCCCGGGCCGATGCCTGCAATGAACAGTTCGGCAATGGAGGTTCCGGAAATAACCCCGTAGATAATGAAGCCGATACTGGGGGGGATCAAAAAGGCAATGTCACTGGAATTGATGATCAGCGCCAGGGAGAACGAGTCGGAATAGCCCGCTTTAAGCAGTTTGGGACGCAAGGGAGAACCAACAGCCACAACCGTCGCCTGGGTGGAGCCGGATACCGCACCAAAGAGGGTACACGAGGTGGCTGTACTGATCGCCAGCCCGCCTTTGATGTGCCCGATAAAGGCCATCACCATATGGATAAGGCGGTCGGCGGACTGCCCGCGAGTCATGATATCAGCCGCCAGAATGAACATGGGCACAGCAATCAAAGAGGCTGGACGGATACCTCCCATCATTTGCTGGACGAACGTGCCCATCTGGCCGAAGCCATCAAACATCATTACAAAACCGACCACCGCACCGGTAATCAGCGGAACCATCATCGGGAAGCCCAGGAGCAGCAGCCCGATCATGATTACCATCATTATAGTCGCCATGAGTTTCTATCCTTTGTTAAAGCAGCTGCAGGTTCAGACTTCCGACTCACTATCAGAGTAGCCGTCGATCACACCAGTGGAGAGATAAACATCCTTGCTGGTGAGATTCTTGATCGCTGTGAGGAAATACTGAATGCCGGTAATCGCAAAGCCCACTGGCGCCCAAACGTAAATCCACCAGATCTCAAAGCCCAACGCAGGGAGAATTCGCCCACGGCTGTAAAGGGTCTCGACGTATCCATAGGAGTGGTAGCAGAGGAAGAACATTACCAAAGAGGTAAACAGGGCGATGAAAATCATCAGTACTTTGCGCCCTTTTGGCGGGATCGCATCATAAACCGCAGACATGCGGATATGGCGGCCATGGCGGGCCGCGTAGCCGATGCCGGCAAACGTAATCAGGATAATAAGAATCCGGTTAATCTCGCCGGAGAAAAACAGGCCTTCTCCAAAGACAAAGCGTGCAATAACGTTGATGCATGTGTTGACGGCCATAAGGATGACGCCAACCGCGAGCATCACGGCCTCAGTTTTAGCAATAACTTCATCAATGGTTCCCAGAAACCCGGGCAGGCCGGACTCGTAGGTGCCGGTATCGTCTTCTAGATCCGGGGAGTTCTCGGACATGGGGGGTTGCTCCAGAACATATCGCTCCCAGCCGGCAGGAGGTCCCCGGCGGGGCGGGGTTAAAACAGATTCCCGCCGGGCAGGGCCGGCGGGAATGGTTCCTTCAGGATCAGTTGCTCTGAACTTCCTTGAGGTCTTCCTTGAACTGGTTCAGCAGTTCTTTACCGCTTTCGCCAGTCATCTCGATGAACTTCTCTTCAACCTGCGGCGCGCGGGCCTTGAAGGCTTCGATCTGTTCGTCGTTCAGGCGAGTGACGGTGACTTCGTCGCTGGCTTTCTGGATCTTCTCAAGGGCTTCTTCAGCGAGACCATCGATGTGAACGATGATTTTCTCGAACGCGTAATCCGCAGCGTCCTCAACAAGCTTCTTGTCTTCGTCGGACAGGCCGTCGTAGAAGTTCTTGTTGGCCATCATGGCAGTGGTGAACCAGCCGTGACTGGTGAAGACCAGGTTCGGGGAAACTTCATAAAGACCGCCGGATTCGATCCAGAAAATCGGGTTCTCCTGACCCTGGATCATGTTGGTCTGCAGGGCACCGTAAACTTCACCCCAGGGCAGCGGCGTGGGGGTTGCACCAAACGCTGAATAGGTTTCCGACAGCAGCGGGTTGGTCATGACACGGATCTTCTTGTTGTTGAAGTCTTCCGGTTTGCTGACGGGCTCGTCCACCGTTACAACCATTTCGCCTTCCGGGTACATCTGCAGAAGCTCCAGACCATTCTGGGCATACAGCTCCGGGAAGTCCTCGTTGATCGCCTCACTTTCACGGAAGAACTTGATCACCGTGTCCATGTCGGTCGGCATCAGGTAAGGAATGAAGAAAATTTGCGCTTCCGGAATCAGCGAGCCGGTGAAGCCGGGAGACTGGTTGACGAAGTTAAGGATGCCAGCCTGGGTCTGCTCCATGATGTCGTCGGATTCGCCGAGCTCACCAAAACGATAAATCTGCAAGGTGTGGTCGGAGTTGTCTTCGATGTATTCCTTGAAGTCGTAAGCGAATACGTCCTGGACATCACCTTCATATTCTTCGTGCGCATAGCGCCAGTTGGCAGCATTCACCGAATTCGCCGCTGTCATTGCGGCAAAGGCAAACGCAGAAAATCCGGCCAGTTTCTTGAACTTGCTCATGGTGCTCATCGCGTTGTCTCCGCTTATTTTTTTGCTGAAATGATCTGTTACATTTATTTAGACTGGCAAAACAATCCCGATTTCGCAAGAAATTGGCGAATTTACCTGGGGCCGAAAGCGACGCGTTCCGGTCGCCCATGCAAGTTGTGGTAGGCTTTTGTTTCTTACCGGAAACAACACACAGGGCAGGTATGCCAGTAACGCCATCCATCGAGCCCGGCTTTCACGCCATCCACGCGAATCATCTGGAAGACCTGCGCCGGGCTGTGGTCTGGATCAGCCGGCAAAGCCCCCTGCCACCGCTGGAAAGTGAAACCTTTCTTGTGCAGAGCAATGGTATTGCCCAATGGCTCAAGCTGGCACTGGCTGAAGACCCGTCCGAGGAGGGTGCTGATGTCGGGGTCGGCGGCCTGGGGATTGCGGCCGGCATGGATTTTCTGTTTCCCGCCCGCTTTATCTGGCAGGCCTACCGTGCGGTACTGACCTCGGAGGGCGTACCGGAACAGTCCCCGTTTGATAAGTCCCGACTGGTCTGGCGCCTGTTCCGACTACTGCCGGAGTTGATCGCGGACGACGACGTGTTTGCGCCGTTGCGACGATTCATGGCCGGAACGGATACTGAAACCCGACGCTACCAGCTCGCCGGCAAGATTGCGGACCTGTTCGACCAGTATCAGGTTTTCCGCGCCGATTGGCTGGCGGATTGGGAAGCCGGCCATGACCGGCTGCGGATGGCGCGCGGCGAATACCGTGAGCTGGGCGATGAGCTGCGCTGGCAGGCGGTACTGTGGCGCAGGCTGGTGGCCGATGTGGGCGAACTCGCGGGTACCAGCCGTTCACGCATTCACACCCGGTTCATGGCGCAAGGGCAGGCACTGACAGCCGCAGACCGGCCTCCAAACCTGCCCCGTCGTATTGTGGTCTTCGGTGTGTCATCCCTGCCGAAGCAGGCGCTGGAAGCCCTGTCCGTTCTCAGCCGGGTCAGCCAGGTGGTGCTCTGTGTCCATAATCCCAGCGAATTTTACTGGGCCGACATCATCAGCGACCGTGACCTGCTGACGGCGGACCGCAAGCGCGGCAAGACCCACCCGGAACTGGCGGCACTGACCGACCCTGATGCCCTCCACCAGCACGCCAACCCCCTGCTGGCGGCCTGGGGCAAACAGGGGCGGGACTACATTCGCCTGCTGGACGAGTTCGACAACCCCGAGGCGTACCAGGGCCGCGTGGCAACTCCGGAGGGCCGGATCGATATTTTCACGCCCCACGGAGATCCGGATAAGCCTGCGCTGTTGCACCAGATCCAGAACGACATTCGTTCGCTCACTTCCCAGGCAGAGATGCTGGGGCAGGCACGGACCCTCGATCCGTTCCAGGACGATTCCGTGGTGTTTCACAATGCCCACAGCCCGCAACGGGAAGTGGAGATTCTTCACGACCAGTTGCTGGCGGCATTCAACAGCAACCCGCAGCTTCGGCCCCGCGACGTGATCGTCATGGTGCCAGACGTCGACACCTACGCACCTCACATCCAGGCGGTGTTTGGCCGTTACCCGTCGTCGTCCCGGCGCTACATCCCGTTCACCATTTCCGACCAGGGCCAGCGGCATCGTCAGCCGGTGCTGATTGCACTGGACACGTTGATGGCGCTGCCCGAAAGCCGTTTTGGCGTCAGCGAGATCATCAGCCTGCTGGAAGTGCCGGCCGTACGCAGCCGGTTCGGTATCGCCGAGGGCGACCTTCCATTGGTACGCCAATGGGTGGACGGCGCCAACATCCGCTGGGGCCTGCACAGCGAACATCGCAGCAGTCTCGACTTGCCTGAGGGACTGGAACGCAACACCTGGCAGGCGGGGCTGCGGCGGATGCTGTTGGGCTATGGCGCTGGCCGCGACGATCCCTGGCAGGGCATCGAACCGTTCGAGGAAATTGGCGGCCTGCAGGCGGGTGTGGCGGGCAATCTCTACCGCTTTGTGGATCGGCTGGAAGAGCTCTGGCACGAACTCAGGTCCACTGCAACGCCTGCCGGCTGGCTCGATCGGCTGCAGTCCATCCTCGAACGCTTCTTCGCTGAACTGTCTGACGACGATCTGCTGCTGGTGAACCGGCTACGCCGACAGGCAGAGCAGTGGCTCCAGGACTGCAACAGTGCCGGCATGGAAGACGTGGAACTGCCTCTGAGCATCGTGCGGGAAATTCTGCTGGAAGGGTTGGAAGAAGGCGGCCTCAATCAGCGCTTCCTGGCCGGCAAGGTCAATTTTGCAACCCTGATGCCCATGCGCGCCATCCCCTTTCGGCGGGTGTGCCTGTTGGGCATGAACGACGGTGACTACCCGCGCTCGCGACCGCCGGTGGATTTTGACCTGATGGCCGTGGATTACCGGCCGGGCGACCGTTCCCGCCGGGAGGACGACCGCTACCTGTTTCTGGAGGCATTGCTCTCCGCGCGGGAGCAGCTTTACATCAGTTGGGTAGGGCGCAGCATCCGTGATGACTCGGAACGGCCACCCTCCGTACTGGTCAGCCAGCTCTGTGACCATCTTGATGCGGTGTGGCAGGTGGAGGAGTCGGACCGAAAAGCCTCTCCGGCCCTGACGATCAAACACCCGCTGCAGCCGTTCAGCCGTGAGTATTTTCCCGCCGGAAATCGCGGAGCCGGGCACAATGGCTCGCCCGACGTGAACGCAGTGCTGGCAACGCGGCGCCTGTTCACCTATGACAGTGAATGGCTCAGTGCGCACCAGCAACGGGAAACCGATGTGGTGGGCGTCGAACTGCCTTTCCTGCCTCCGGCGGAGCCACTGACGATTGCTGATATTGGCGCTTTCCTCAAGCGACCAGTGGACACCTTTTACCAGCGCCGGCTGCAGGTCCGGTTTACCGATGTGGAGAGTCTGGACACCGACAACGAGGCATTCGCCATGGACGGCTTGCACCACTGGCGCCTGGAGGACGAATTGATCCGTCATGCGGTGATGAAATCGGGCACCGAGGACGAACTGCATCAGCGGCTGGAGGCTGCCCTGGCGAGTATGGCCCGGCGAGGTGAGTTGGGCATGGGAGTGACCGAAACCGCCCTGACCCGGCAGTTGGAAAGCCGCATGCCAGACCTGTACCGGCGTTATCAGGAGGCCGTGGCGCTCTGGCCTGAGCCGGTGGAAGATATCTCAGGCTTTGAGTACCGCCATGAGCATGGCGACGCGGCGGTCACTGTTAACGACAGGCTGGGCAACCTGCGTACCCGCCCGGGCGGTGACCTCTGCCGGGTGGTGATCGCCAGTAGCAATTTGCTGGAAGGGGCCGGAAGCGCTCGCCAGCTAAAGTTCCCGGCCCTCTTGGAACACTGGGTGGCACACCTGGCAGGTAATATTCGTTACGACGCTTTCCACACCCTGGTGATCGCCAAAGAGGAAAAGCGTGTCGTCAACCTGTTGCCTCTGGACACCGACCAGGCCAGGGAATACCTGGCCGGCATCCTGGGCTACTGGATTCAGGGTCAGACGCGGCCGCTGCCGATAGAGTCGGGTGCGGCCTTCGGCTATTTGCGGGGCCTTTATCCCGCCAGGGGCGAGGGCAGTGAAGACAAAGCACTGCTGAAGGCGACGGACGCCTACGGCAAGGCTCTGGAGCGCGACAGTGGTTACCTGCGCCGGGCCTATCCGGAGGTAGAACAACTGCTGGCGGATGACGAATTTCCGCTGTTGGTGTCGGCACTGTATGAGCCACTCTGGCACGCCGAACAGGCCGGTCGGGCCAAGCCTGGCGGTGCGGGAAAGGAGTCGACAAAATGACGGAAGAGATCCGCAAGCTCGATCCCCTAACACTGTCGTTGCGTGGCAGCCAGCTGATCGAGGCCAGTGCCGGCACCGGCAAGACCTTTACCCTGGCGCTGCTGTACGTGCGCCTGGTACTGGGCCATCGCACCGTGGAAGAACCCCTCGGTGAGGGCATCATGCCGCCCAACCTGTTGGTGGTGACCTTTACTGAGGCCGCCACCAAGGAACTCCGGGACCGGATTCGCGCCCGCCTGACCGAAGCCGCGGCGTTATTCGCGGCTGAACCGGACACTGTCGACACCGCGGCGATGTCAAAAGACCCACTGGTGAATCTGCGCAATGCCTGCCCAGCGACCGACTGGCCAGCCTGCCGCCGCAAACTGCTGTTGGCCGCGGAATGGATGGACGAGGCTGCCGTGTCCACCATCCACGGCTGGTGCAATCGCATGCTCAGCGAACATGCCTTCGACAGCGGCAGCCTGTTCCGTCAGACCCTGGAGACCAGTCAGACGGACCTGCTGGATGACGTTGTGAGGGATTACTGGCGTACCTTTATCTACCCCATGCCACCGGAGTTGATGGGGGAGGTGCTGGACACCTGGAAAACCCCGGAAAGCCTGCGCCAGTCAGTGCGCAACCTGTTGCCACACGTTGATGCCCTGCCAGTGCCGGAACGTGACCCACTGGCCGCTGCGGAGGAAGCGAAACGCCTGCGGGAGGTGGAACTGCAGGCTCTGAAAGCCCCCTGGCCGGCCTGGTGCGACGAACTGGAAGAGCTGTTGGCGGAAACCACGAAGCGAAAGCCGAAACCGCTGCATGGCACCACCAAAAACTCCCTTCAAAAAGCCGTGGAACACCTTCGAGAATGGGCCACAACCGATGCGGCTGAACCGCATGAGTTCTTGTCGAGCAAGCGCACCAAGGGTTTCGATACCCTGGAGGCGGACGCGTTTGCCGAAAAATGGACCGGCGAGGATGAGCCTCCGCATCATCCTGCCATGGACGCCATCACCGAACTCAAACCGGCATTGAAAACCATGCCGGTGGCGAAAGCGGACATTCTCAACCATGCCGCCTGCTGGATCGCCCGTCGCCTGGACAGCGAAAAACAGCGCCTGGCCAGTATGGGCTTTGACGACCTGCTCACGCGACTGGATGCCGCGTTGGGCGGCCCCCAGGGCGAACGCCTGGCAGGCACTATTCGTCGGCAGTTTCCGGTGGCGATGATCGATGAATTCCAGGATACCGACCCGGTGCAGTACCGGATTTTTGACCGTATATACCGGGTGGCCAGCAACGACCAGGACACCAGCCTGTTGATGATTGGCGACCCCAAACAAGCGATTTACGGTTTCCGTGGCGCTGATATCTACACCTATCTGGATGCCCGTCGGGCGGTCAGCAGCCGAACCTACACGCTGGGGACCAACTACCGCTCAGCTGTCGCCATGGTAGACGGCGTCAACCGGGTATTCGCCCAGGCCGACCAGTCCCTGCCCGAAGGGGCCTTCCTGTTTCGAGCCGGGGACGACAACCCGTTGCCCTTCAGCCCCGTGGAGGCCAAAGGTACCGGCCAGCAATGGCTTGTTAACGGGCAGCCGCGACCACCACTGACGTTCTGGACCCTGACCGATGAGCGCCCTATCGCCAAGGAAACCGGCAGGGAGGCCATGGCCGAGGCCTGTGCGGCGGAGATTGCCCGCCTGTTGAATCTGGGGCAGAGCGGCGAGGCGGGCTTTGGGGCCGAGGGCACGCCGTTTGAGCCCGTGCGACCGGAGCACATTGCTGTGCTGGTCAACAAACGTGACGAGGCGAATGCCGTCCGGCGATCATTGGGCGCCCGGGGCGTTCGCAGTGTGTACCTCTCAGACCGTAATTCCGTGCTGCAGTCGGTCCAGTCGGTGGAGATGTTGCAGTGGCTGCAGGCCTGCGCCGAACCGGGCCAGCTTCCGCTGATTCGCGCGGCACTCGCCACGCCCACCATGGGCCTGGCTTATCAGGAGCTGGACCGTCTGTTCAGTGACGAAAATGCGCTGGACCGCGAGATCAACCGCTTTCAGGGCTACCGTGAACTCTGGCAGCAACAGGGCGTACTGCCGATGCTGCGGCGCCTGCTGATGGACTATGACGTGCCGGCGAAGCTGCTGTCCGGGCCTGACGGCGAACGCGGCCTGACCGACATTCTGCATATTGCCGAACTGCTTCAGCAGGACAGCCAGCAGCTGGACGGCGAACATGCGCTCATTCACCACTACACCGAGATGTTGCAGGATTCCGACGATGAGGACGAACACCGCACCATGCGCCTGGAAAGTGATGCCGGGCTGGTCAAGGTGGTTACTGTCCACAAGTCCAAAGGCCTGGAGTACCCGTTGGTGTTCCTGCCGTTTGCCACCGAATTCCGCGAGGAAAAGCCGAACCAGTCGTTTATCAAGTACCACGACGACGAGGGCCGGCTGCAGATTTCCCTGGAGCCGGATGAAGACACCCTGGCAAGGGCCGACCGCGAACGACTGGGTGAGGATATTCGCAAACTCTACGTTGCCCTGACCCGATCCCGTCACGCCACCTGGGTTGGCGCCAGCGGCATCAAAGGCTGGCGGCAGAGTGGTCTGGGGCACCTGATTGGCCGCTCTGCCAGCGATGAAGACACGGACCTGATGCCCTTCCTGCAGTCCGTGGCCACCGGCGAGCCCGCAATCGATGTGGCGCCCATGCCTGAGCCAGGAGACGACGTTTACGCGGGCGACGAGGAGCCGGAGCTTGGCAACGCCCTGGAGCCAGTGCGGGAAGCCCGGGAAAACTGGTGGATCGCAAGCTATTCCGCGATCACCTATGGCGCCCGCGGTGGCTACGGGAACGACTTCGCACCGGCCAGTGAGGATGCGGAGCAGGAGAACCTGCGTGACGAGGACGAGCCCGTTGTGGCCGATACCCTGGCCGCAATGATTCCCGACTGGCAAGGGCCGCAACCGGTCAACCAGCATGCTTTCCCGAAAGGCTCCGGCCCCGGCACCTTCCTGCATGATATTCTGGAGTGGTGCGCTGGAGAGGGGTTCCATAAGGTGGCTGATGCGCCGGAGGATCTCCACGAGCTGCTGGAGCGACGCTGCCAGTTACGCAACTGGAGTGATTGGACTGACACCCTGAAAACCTGGATCTACACCCTGATCACCATGGACATCCCGCTTCCGGGCAGCAGCAGGACATGCTCCCTGGCGGGCCTTGAAACCTTTCGGCCGGAACTGGAGTTCTGGTTTGAAAGCCATGAGGTGAACACCCTCGCCATGGACAGACTGGTCCGCCGGCATACGCTGGGTGGTGATCCGCGTCCCGAGGCTCAGCAAGCCACCTTCAATGGCATGCTGAAAGGGTTTATCGACCTGGTGTTTGAACACGAAGGCCGCTACTACGTGCTGGACTACAAGTCGAACTTCCTGGGGGAGGACGATCAGGCCTATATCCCTGACGTGATGAAAGACAAAATCCTTGAGAAACGGTATGACCTGCAGTACGTCATCTACCTGCTGGCGTTGCACCGCCTGTTGAAAGCGCGCCTGCCGGACTACGATTACGACAGCCACATGGGAGGTGCCGTCTACCTGTTCCTGCGTGGCTGCGATGCACCGGGCGCCGGCGCTTTTACCGAACGACCGGACAGGGCCCTGATTGAGGAACTGGACCGGCTGTTCAGCGGCCAGGGGGAGAAAGCAGCATGACCGGAGAAAGCGGAACCATTGCGGACCTGTTCGACGCCGTTGAGCCCGAACCGGCACCACGGTTGCCCCAAACCGCTGCCGACGCTCTGGCCCTGCTGGATGAGTGGGTGGAGCGCGACTGGATTCGTGCCCTCGATCATGCCTTCGCGACGTTTGTTTGCACGATGGTCCGTGAACAGGGAGAGCAGCCGGTGGCCATGCTTGCGCTGCTGTCAGCGATGGTGTCACACCAGGTGGGGCGGGGGCACGTTTGCCTGGATGTGCGTCATCTCTGTCGTGCCACGGAACCCACGCTGGTGCTGCCGCCGGAAGGCGTCGGTTCTCTACCTGAAAACAGCCCTAGGCCGTCGGATCTGTTTGCCAGTGTCGACGCTGACCAACTGATTGGGATGCTGGGGCAAAGCTGCGCTGTAAGCAACGGCGAGCAGGCAGCACCGCTGGTATTGGATGGCTCGCGGCTGTACCTGCGTCGATTCTGGCGCTATGAGCAGGCTATTGCCGCCGGTATTCGGACACGTCTCGACAACCGTGTGGCGTTGACGGATACCGCGCCGTTGAAAACGGCACTGGATACCCTGTTCGGCACGGAAAACGATTCCGATGGCCCGCCGGATTATCAAAAAGTGGCCTGTGCCCTGGCAGCACGGAACCGCTTCAGTGTCATTACCGGCGGTCCCGGCACCGGTAAAACCACCACGGTAGTCAACCTGCTGGCGGCTTTGCAGTCGATGGCCTGTGAATCGGCTGAGACCGCCGGTGCCAACCCTTACCTGCGCATCCGCCTGTCGGCGCCAACAGGAAAAGCGGCCGCAAGGCTCAGTGAGTCCATCGGGGGTGCCGTTGACCGTCTGCCGCTGGAAAGCCTGCCGGGTGCACCGGATAAATCCGCCATTCCAACTCAGGTCACTACATTACACCGGCTGTTGGGCAGTCGCCCGGGTTCACGGAGTTTTCGTCACAACGAGGACAATCCGTTGCCATTGGATATCCTGGTGATTGATGAAGCGTCCATGGTGGATGTGGACCTGATGGCGTCGGTCTTTGCCGCCCTGCCCGACAAGGCCAGGCTGATTATGCTGGGGGACAAGGATCAACTGGCGTCGGTGGACGCTGGTGCGGTGTTGGGGGAGCTCTGCCAGCGCGCCGAAGGCGCACACTACCTGCCGCAAACGGCGCAATGGCTGCAAGCGGTGACCGGATGTCAATTGCCATCAGAGCTGCTGGACTCCGAAGGCCTGGCCCTGGACCAGGCGGTTGCCATGCTGCGAAAGAGCTATAGGTTTGACGAACACAGCGGTATCGGCGTGCTGGCATCGGCCACCAATGCGGGCCAGCTCGGCCGGGAATTGATCGGCCAATGCCGCAACCAGGGCTTTGAGGATGTGGCCTGGCTGACTGGAGAGAACGACATGGGGTGGTTGGCAAATCACGCCCTGACGGGCAGCCCGGAACGCTTCCACAACCAGGGCATGCAGCGCGTGGTTGGCACTGCGCCGGTTGATCCTCCGGTTGGCTACGGCCACTATCTAAAGCTGATTCGTGACCGCAAACCTGTCATCGACGTCGAGGCGGATGGGCGTGAATCATGGGACGCCTGGGCAACCGAGGTGCTCGCGGCGTTCAATCGCTTCAAGGTGCTTTGCGCGTTGCGTCAGGGGCCGTTTGGAGTAGAAGGGCTGAACCATGACATTGCCGGGCGTTTACATAGTGCCGGTTTGATCGAGCGCACCGACGGCTGGTACGCCGGTCGTCCGGTACTGATCACCGGAAACGACTATAATCTGGGCCTGATGAATGGCGATATCGGTATCACCCTCAGCGTGCCCTGGGATCGTAACGACGCGGGTGAGCCGGTTGAGACCCTGAGGGTCGCCTTTCCGTCCAGTGACGGTAGCGGAGGTGTCCGATGGATATCGCCCAGCCGTTTGCAATCGATGGAAACGGTCTACGCCATGACCGTGCACAAGTCCCAGGGCTCGGAATTTACCCACGCCTGCCTGGTGATTCCGGACCGCCTGACCCCGGTGTTGACCCGGGAGCTGGTATACACCGGCATCACCCGGGCACGCCACTGGCTCAGCCTGGCGGTATGCCAGGACGGTGTGCTGAAAGAGGCAGTGGGGCGTAGCGTGATCAGGGCGTCAGGGCTGGCTGGGTTGTTGGCTTGAAGCGTCTATTGTTAACCCTTATAGGGAGAAAGCACATGAGAGGAGTCGTGTCGGTACCCGGGCATGTGGCAATTCTGTTTGCTCTGCTTTTCCTGGCCGGTTGCGTCGGGTCACCTGCTACCAGCCGTTCAGCCGATGACATCGTGGCGATGCCGTTGACCAACACCTATTGGCAGCTGTTGAGCATCGGGGGTGAACCGGTGTCAGAAACCAACGCCGACCAGAAACCCCACATTCTGTTTCTGGACGACGGCCGGGTAAGTGGCTTCAGTGGCTGCAATCAATACATGGGTAACTATCAGGTCACGGGTGAGAACCTGCTGTTTGATTCCATGAGCAGCACTCGCAGGGCCTGCCCGGATAATCAGACGGAACAGTTGCTGTTCGCGGCCCTGGCGAAGACCGTTGGTGTCAATCTCGAAGGCATCGAGCTTCGGTTGTTGGGTGAAGCCGGCGAAGAGTTGGCAGTGTTCGAAGCCTCACGGATGAAATAAGGCGCCGGTCGTCAGGCGTCAGACAGACAGTCGGTCATGAAGCCCCTGAATTCGATCACCAGCCGCGCCAGGCTGTTTTCCAGGCGGTGTCCGTCCGGAAGTGCCAGCAACGGCAACTTCTGCTCCCGTGCCAGCTCAATCACCGGCATCGGCAGCACCACATCGTCGTCCCAGCCGTGAATGATCTGGGTGTGCCGGGCCTGAATCCGGGGGCTGGATTGCGGATAGGCCGACATCGCCAAAGCCGGCGCCAGAAGGAAGCACCCCAGTACCGGTGTTTCTGCACTGGTGCGAGCACACACCCAGCCTCCCATGCTGGACCCGGCCAGGATGGTTCTTTCCGGGGCGGCACCCGCCTCGGTGATGGCTTCTCTCATCTGTGTGAGGCGTTCGGCGGGATCTTTCGTGCTGCGATGATCCACGGCAATCGCGGTTACACCGGGAAAGGTTTCCGCTTCGGCTTTCAGCGCCTGTACTTTGGTGCCTCCAGGGCCACTTTCCAGGCCGTGGGACAGGAAAACATGAAATTCGGGCGTGGCCATGGTTGTCTCCGGTAAGAGGTCAGTGTCGGGTGGCGGCCAGGATATCCAGCGCGTGCCGCCGTTTCTCGGGGTCGTACAGATCCACGGTAAACATCAGTTCGTCCACGTCCACAGTCTGCAATAACCGATCTAGCTGCTCCCGGAGAGTGTCCTCACTGCCCAGCAACTGCAGCGACAGGAAGTCCTTCACGCCTGCCTGCTCACCGCTGTTCCATAAACCTTCCATGGACTTGACCGGGGGGCGCATCCACAGTGGTTGTCCTCGGAACAGGGAAAGAATGCGCTGGTAACTGGTGGTAGCCAGGAACTGGGCCTCCTCGTCGGTGTCCGCTGGCACGGCCGGAACGGCCAGAATCACATAGGGTTTGTCCAGTTGATCCGAAGGCTGGAAGTTGTCCCGGTAAGTCTGGATCGCCTCGCGGTAAAGCCGGGGCGCGAAGTGGCCGGCAAAGGCGTAGGGTAGCCCCCGCATCGCGGCAAGCTGAGCGCTGTAAAGGCTGGAACCCAGCAGCCAGATGGGCACATTGGTGCCGGCGCCGGGAATGGCCTTGACCGGCTGCCCCGGCTGGAGTGGCCCCAGCAAAGACTGCAGACGCGCGACATCCTCGGGGAACTGTTCTGCCCCGAGGCCGTCCCGGCGCAGCGCCCGGCTGGTTATGGGGTCGGTGCCCGGAGCTCGGCCCAGGCCAAGGTCAATTCGGCCGGGATAGAGGCTTTCCAGGGTGCCGAACTGCTCGGCGATTACCAGCGGCGGATGGTTGGGCAGCATGATACCCCCGGACCCTACCCGGAGAGTGCCGGTAGCACCGGCAATGTGCCCGACCAGTACGGCCGTTGCGGAACTGCTGATGCCTTCCATGTTGTGATGCTCGGCCAGCCAGAAGCGGTTAAAGCCCAGGCTTTCCGCATGGCGGGCGTAGGCCACGCTGTTGGCCAGGGTCTGCCCCACGGAATCGCCTTCGCGAACGGAGGCCAGCTCAAGAAGGGAATAGACAGGGAATTGGGCGCTGGAATTCTGCGACATTGAATGCTCCGGGTTTGAACTATCCGGCAGCATAACAAAAACCGGCCCGCTATGAAGCGGGCCAGGGGATGGTTGCCGTTACGGTGCTGGTGGCGTGTAGGACTGGGTCGAGTAGTCATCCATCGCGGGTTTGCTGATGGTGCCCTGCTCGCTGACGTAGTCCACGAAGGACTGGGCGTAGTCGAGGAAGGTGTCCTCCGAGCGGCCGTCGTCGGTGACGGTGCCGAAGGTCACATAACCGTCCCGTCCGCCACCGGTGAAACTGTTGGTGACCACGTTCAGGGTTTCACCATCGGTGAGGGCGCGCCATTGGGTCTCGTCGCGGCCTTTCACTTCGATGTTGTACAGTTGGTCACCCTCGGCGCGGTTCATGTCCACGTTCCAGCGTAAGCCGGCGGCGTAAGGGTAGGCACCGGTGGAGCCATCGGGCGCATGGGCAAAGGCGACAGCTTCGTTCAGCACCTGGCGGATTTCGGCGCCTGTCATGGTCAGATCGACCAGGGTATTGGCAAACGGCAACAGCGTGTAGCTGTCGCCAATGGTGATGTCACCGGCCTCAATGTCGGTGCGCACTCCGCCGGCGTTCTGGATCGACACATCGGCATTCTTGCTCTGGAACAGGAAAGCCTGGGCCACCACATTGGGGATGTCACCTCCGCGCGCTCCTGTCGTGCCTGCGCAGCTGGGCAGGCTGCTGGTGCCCTGGCCGGGAATGCGCTCCAGGCAGAGGTCTTCGGTTGCGGTACCCACCACCTCATTGCGGAAGGTGTCCAGTTGCTGGGTGTAATTGGCCAGGGCGTTTGCCACGGTGGCGTCTTCGGTGACGATGCTCAACTGCGGAGCAGATTCGACGGCGTCCATGATCGCCTGCAATTCCGCACCTTCGGGTGTGTATTCGTTACCACCGCCGTCTTCACGGACAATGTCGTCGCCCAATAGCAGGTGAGGCACACCGACACAGGATTCCACCACGCCGTCTGCGTTCCATTGAACATTGAGTTCACCCACCACCTGGGAATACTGCCAGGCCTGCGCGACACAAACCTTGTCACCGTCGGCGTTGGTCAACTCGGTGGGATAGGCTCCGGAGGACGTCAGGCCGAAGTCGTCGAAGTCACCCAGCAGGGAGTGGGAATCGCCGCCAATGATCACGTCCACACCGGACAGGGCTCCGGCCAGTACCAGATCATTTTCGTACTGGTAGTGAGTTAGCAGGATGATCTTGTTGACGCCATCGGCCTCCAATTCGTTAATGGCTTCCTGGGCGCTCTCGGTTTCGTCCAGGAATTGTGTGGTGTCCAGCGGGCTGGAGCTGTTCCGGGTCTTGTTGGCGATGTCGATGCCGACAATACCCACTTTCTGGCCGGCGACCTCCTTCACCACATAGGGTTTGATGTAATCGTCAACAGCGGTCGGGGCCAGGGGAGTGCCAACCTGGGGCACTACGTTGGCTGCCAGAACCGGCGTCTGGCAACTGCCGCTGGCGAGGAAATCCAGGAACTTCTTCAGGCCTTCATCGCCACGGTCGAACTCGTGGTTGCCCAGCGCAAAGGCGTCGAAACACACCAGGTTCATCAGCTCGGCATCGGCTTCACCTTCGTAGGAGGTGAAGTACAAAGTGCCGGTGATGGCATCGCCGGCGTGCAGTTTCAGCACATTATCCAGGGCCATCTCACGCTCGGCGATCTTGGCGGCAACTCGGGGGAAGCCCCCGGCGGAGAACTCGGTTTCCTGCCCGGCGATGGTCAGGGACTGCGAGCCGCTTTCAAGGTGTGAGTGGTGATCGTTGATGTGGAGAACGTTCAGGCTCAGCGGGCTGGCGGTGTTATCGTTGCTGCTGTTGTCGTCATCGTCGCTGTCACAACCGACCAGTGCGACGAGAGGGAGTACTACCCAGGCTGACTTACGGATCATTTCCTTGCTCCTGTGTTTGATTTATCCCCCGCATGTTCCGCTTCCCGGATGTCAGTGATGTGATGCTTTTGTTGCCGAAATAAGAAACGCCCGCTCGGAGGCGGGCGTTAACGGGTACAGCTCGTTGTCAGCGCGTGCGAGCTGCTTCCAGAATGGCCTTCAAATCCTGAAAGTTAACCTGCCCATCCATGTTGACGTCATAGTGCTCAACGGAGGCCTTGCCGAACAAGCGTGCCAGGATGAACCGGGCAACGTCGCGGCCGTTGATGCGGCCATCGCCGTTAAGGTCGGCTCGGTCGAACAACGAAGCGGAGTCCATGTTCAGGGCGATAATCACCGGGTCATGATCGGAGGCGCGATAACTGTCTGGGGCGTAGAAGCTGGCCTGCTGTTCCGGCGACTTGAAGTCGGTGTTGTAGTCGAGGGCTCGGGGCTCATCCGCGTTAATGTGCCACACCGCGGTGTCGGCCACTTTCGGCGCCAGTGAGGTGTTGGCAAGGCTGTGGTCGAGGTAACCGGCCTGGCCGAAGAACACGTAGGAATATGCGCTTTCCCCATCCGCCTGAGCGACCAGATCGGTATAGCCGTTGTTGGCGAGTGCGCGGATCGGGTCTTCTTTGGCGTAGGCATTCAGGTCACCGATGATCAGTACGTCTTCCTCGCCAGTACCGGTGGGGTCTGAGGCCAGCCAGCTTACCAGTGCGTTTGAGGCCTGGGTGCGAGCCGGGTTCCAGCACCCCTGTCCGTCACCCTGATCAGCGTTGGCACCGTCGGCGCTGCCACAGCCCTTGGACTTGAAGTGGTTAACGGCAATGACCACCGCATCGTTGCTGTCGGTAGCGCGGAAAGTCTGGGCCAGCGGCTGGCGGTTCAGATCGTCAAACGGCGCGGTGGCGAGTGTTGCTGCGTCACCAACGGTTTCCACCCGGTCGGCGTTGTAGAGGAAGCCCACCGCGATGGCGTCTCCGCCCAGCTTTGGCAGGCCCGGGTCAACGTAGGACCAGTTGCCGCCGAGGCTGTCTGCCAGTTGCGCAATCGCGCTGTTGTCGCCGTAGCCGTCGTTTTCAATTTCCATCACGCCCACGATGTCGGCGTTCAGCGCGTTGATGGCACTAACCAGCTTGGCTGTCTGACGGCTCAGCTCTTCAGCATCATCGGCGCCGCGTGCGGTGGGGAAGCCACCGCCCATGCCGTCACCATTGAAATAGTTCAGTACGTTGAAGGAGGCGACCACGAGGTTGCCGCTGGCTTCCAGTTCGGGGCTGGATGTGCGCGGGTTGCTCTGTGCGAAGCTGGGAGCTGACAGCGGCTGCAGGCGCCACTCGGAAAACCGATAGTCGAGCACCCCGATCAGGTCGTTCACGGTGTCACCGGCGCGAACGGTGGCGGTTGCACTCAGTTCTGGTGATGGATAGGGCACCATTGCCGGGTTCTGGCGATTGCTGCCGTCATCCAGGATCAGCCGGTCCAGGGCATTGAGCTCTTCGACAGTCGCGGCGTCTTCCCCAGGCTCTGCGACGCTGGTTGGAATGAAGTGCCGGCCACTTCCCAGGGTCAGGCTGCCAAAACGGCCCAGGTCGTAGTTGTCGTTGACGGTTAGCGGCTCGTTGAAGCGGACGCGCATGGACTCAAAGGCTTCCGGGGCATTGGCGGAGGCCCAGGGCAGTGTGATGTTGATGGGGGCTGGAAGTGGCGCCGTGCCACAGTCGGCAAGGTTCGTCACATTGGTGAGTTCGGTCAGGTTGCCGAATTCGGTGACCTCGCCGGCGATCCTCAGACGCTGGCCGACCGTGACGCTCTCGCCCGGCGCATAGACAAACAGACCTTCTGACGTGCTGGGGTTGCTATCGCGCTGGTCCGCCGCGGCTTCAATGTAAAAACCACCCAGACCGTCATCGCCGTTGAACGCGGCGGTTACGATGGCCTCCACAACCAGATTTTCATCGTCAAGCGGGCTGACGTCACCGGCGCCCTGAATGTCGGAGATCAGGCTTGCGGGATTACCACAGGCCATATCCGGCAAGCCGGGGTTGCCTGGTTCCGCACTGGCCACCGGCCCGGCATAGGTGGCGATGGCACTGGCAATGGCGGTAGCAAATGCACACTGTTTTATCGTCATGGTTCTTTCCCTGATTGGTCATTGAAGTTGTCGGGGGCGATCGGCGCCGCCTGTTCCAGTCTGGGAAAGGACTGTGACGAGGGGATGTTGGTTTTATGAATCAGTCATTAATGATATCGATATCCATTTGCATTTGAGGCACAATTATCCGCTTTCGAAAAGGCTTCTTCGCATCATCAAGGAACATATGTGACGACATCCACGCTTGCCAAACGCCAGCTACCCACGGGCATCTGGATCCTCGGCTTTGTCAGCCTGCTGATGGATATTTCATCGGAGATTATTCACAGTCTGTTGCCGATCTATCTGGTTTCCGTTCTCGGCGCCAGTGCTCTGATGGTGGGGCTGATCGAAGGCGCGGCGGAAGCGACAGCGCCTATCATCAAGGTGTTCTCGGGCGCGCTGAGTGACTACCTCGGTAAGCGCAAGGGGTTGGCTGTTATAGGGTATGGTCTGGGCGCACTGACCAAGCCAGTATTTGCCCTCGCACCAGGGCTGGGATGGATTCTGGCGGCCCGGCTTACTGATCGTGTGGGAAAGGGGATCAGGGGTGCGCCTCGAGACGCCTTGGTGGCCGATCTCGCACCCCCTGAAATACGAGGGGCGGCCTATGGCCTGCGTCAATCCCTGGACACTGTGGGGGCGTTTCTCGGCCCCCTGCTGGCGATCGGCCTGATGCTGCTTTGGCAAAACGACTATCAGGCGGTGTTCTGGGTGGCAGTGATACCCGCCGCGTTGGCAGTGTTGTTGTTGGTGGTTGGTATTCGCGAACCGGAAAAGCCCATCACCGAAAGGCGTACCAATCCCATAAGCCGTGCGAGCCTGAAGCAGCTGAGCCGTGCCTACTGGGCGGTGGTGGCAATTGGTGCCGTGTTTACCCTGGCGCGGTTCAGCGAGGCCTTCCTGCTGTTGCGGGCGGAAGACGGTGGCCTGGACGTTGCCTGGCTGCCCGTCGTTCTGGTGGTCATGAACATTGCCTATTCTTTGTCGGCTTACCCGTTTGGCAAACTTTCTGACCGCATGGACCATCGCCAGCTACTGATCATGGGGCTGGTGGTATTGTTCGTAGCGGACCTGGTGTTGGCACTGGGTAACCACTGGCTTTGGACGCTTGTCGGCTCTGTTATCTGGGGTCTGCACATGGGGATGACACAGGGGCTGCTCGCGACGATGGTTGCTCACACTGCACCGAAAGCGCTGCGAGGCACAGCGTTTGGCTTTTTCAATCTGGTTGGCGGTGTTGCCCTGTTTCTGGCCAGTGCGGTTGCGGGACTGCTATGGACCTGGGCTGGCCCCGCGCTTACGTTTTACGCTGGCGCCGCCTTTTGCCTGCTGACCATTGGCTTGATGATGTGCCAGGGGAAGCCTGCCGTGGAACCGACCTAGGCCCACCAGGCTGGCAGCAGGTTGCGGATCTGCGGTTGCAGGAAGCGGTCATCGATCAGCCAGATCACGCCGGTGTCCTCCGGCGTTCGGATAACCCGGCCGGCGGCCTGGGCGACTTTCTGCAGGCCGGGAATCAGGTAGGTATAGGCGTGGCCGGCACCGAAGCGTTGCTCGAGCCGCTGGCGCAGGATTTCATGCCAATTGTCGAAGGGCGGCAGGCCGAGCGTTGCCACGAAAGCGCCGATGAGGCGGTCGCCGGGCAGGTCGATGCCCTCACTGAACACGCCCCCGAGTACGGCCAGGGCGACGCCGGTATTGTCCTCATGGAAGGCCTTGAGAAACGCCGTGCGCTCCTCTGCGGACATGCCGGGGCGCTGGGCTCGAAGCGGCAGGTCGGGCGCCTGTTGCAGAAGAGTCTCTTGTACCCGGTTGAGATAGGAAAAGCTGCTGAAAAACGCCAGGTAGTTGCCGGGCCGCTGCTGGTATTGCCGGTGGATCAGTTCCGCGATGGGCGTCAGCGAGCGTTCCCGGTCCGGCCGCCGGGTGCTGATGTCCGGGGTGAAATTCACCTCAAGCTGGTCGCGGGTAAAGGGGCCCGGCAGGGAGCGGAAGCAGGTGTCCTCCGGCATGCCCAGCAGGTCCCGGTAATAGACACCAGGCGACAGGGTCGCGGAAAACATCAGCGTGCTGTCGGCGGCTTCGAAGCGCGGGGCCAGGAAGTCCGCCGGGATCAGGTTCTGGATGGTGAGTCTGGCCTTTCCCCTCGCCGGCCTGATCAGCTCGCACAGGGAATGATCGCCAAACACCTCCGCCAGTTTGGTGAAGGCCAGGCTTTCGAACAACAGTTCCTGCAGGACAAGGTCCGGCGGATGGTCCGCCAGGTAGTCGGTAATGGCGGAGACCAGTCGATTCAGAGCGCCGGTCAGTGAACCCGGAAGATTGTCCAGTATCACCGGCTCACGGCTGATGTCGGGGCAATGGTCGCGGATCACCGATTGCCACGCCCGAGACACGCCATCGAGTTTTGATTTCAAAGCCTTGGGCGACTGTTTCCGAACCCGCAGCAGATGTGCCTGGCTCAGCTCCACGGAGTACATGCCGCGGGCGCGGTCCACCAGGTTGTGAGCCTCGTCGACCAGCAGGCTGGCTTTCCAGTCGTTCTGCCGAACCAGGGCATGGAGCAGGGCGGACTGGTCGAACATCCGGTTTACATCGGCCACCACCACATCGCACCAGCGGGCCATTTCCTGCGCCAGAAAATAGGGGCAGATACCGTGCTGGCGGGCAATGTCCGCCAGTACCATCTGGGTCAGGGCGCCGCTGTGATTGGCGGCGTCCTTACGGGCCGCCGGCAACCGGTCGAAGAAGCCCTTCGCCAGCGGGCAGGCGTCCCCATGGCACGCCTTGTCCGGGTGCTCGCAGGCATGATCCTTGGCCACCAGTTCCAGGGTTCGCAGGGGCAACGGGCCGGGTTGCTTTTCCCGCAACAGGTGAACGGCATCGACGGCCAGTTGCCGGGCGGTATTGCGGCTGGTCAGGTAGAACAGGCGGTCCTGTCTGGCCGTGGGCATCGCCATCAGGGCCGGGAAAAGGGTGCCAAGCGTCTTGCCTAGGCCGGTGGGTGCTTCCAGCAACAATGTCTGTTGACGGACGCTGTTCCTGTAGACGGTTTCCGCCAGGGCGCGCTGCTGAGGTCGGAAGTCCGGGAAGGGAAAGGCCAGGTTTTTTAGCGCCAGATCCCTTTCATGCCGGTGATTGGCTTCCTGTTCAGCCCAATCGCTGTAGTGTTCACAGAGCTGTTCCAGCTCCTGCCACAGTTCCTCTGCGAGGGCGGTTTCGGTGATGGGGGTTTCCTTGTCCTTGCCGACATCGTAGTAGATCAGGGCGAGATCGATCTGGCTCAACTTTTCCTGTCGGCACAGTAGTGCTCCATAGGCCCGCAATTGTGCACGGTGTAGATTGCGCTGGGCTTCCCGTACCCGGGACAGGTCACCGCGGTGGGTCTTGATTTCCTCCAGGCGGCCGGCGATCGGGTCATAACCGTCGGCCCGCCCGCTGACCATCAGTTTGCCGCATTGGCCGGCCAGCGCCACTTCGCTTTGATACCTCGGCCCGCGACGGGCCTGCACCGCACCGTGGCCGGCAATGCCTTCTTCCGACGTGGGCGCCGGGGTGTAGCGCAGGTCCAGATCGCCCTTGCGGGCGGCGAATTCACACAGCGTTCGTACCGCGACGTTGAGGTCGGTCATCGGTCGGTCCAGCGCACATAGCAGACGGAGACGGGAATGCCGTGGTCAACGCAGAACTCAAGCCATCGGGTCTGATGATCCTGCAGGCGGTCGCCAGGGCCTTTGACCTCGATCATTTCATAGCGCCGGTTTGGGTCGTTGTGGTCGGGCCGAAAGCGGATCAGGTCAGGAAAGCCGCTGCGGTGTTCGCGCAGGTTGCCCAGCAGGCGCCGGAACATCCGCTCCAGGTGTTGGGCCGGGATGCACGTCAGCGCCATTTCAAGCAATTCCTCCGAGAGTATTGGCCAGATCACAAACGGCGACGCGATGCCCTGTTTTTCCTGCCAGGTATCGCGGATTCGGGTTTTGTAATTGTCAGAGGCCAGCGTGCCGAGGCAGTCGTCAAACAGTGCCTGACGACGTTCTACAAAATCCTCCCGGTACAGGTCCACCGGCCCGGTGTGAAAGGGATGGAAGAATGCGCCGGGCAATGGTTCGAACAGGGCGGGCCAGCAGAGCAGGCCAAACAGGCCATTGATGAGGGTGTTTTCCACATAGGCAACGGGGGTGTCGGGTTCGCTCAGGTGTTGCATGGCCGCCCACTCCACCGATTGGCCGTCCGGATTGTCCAGTTCCAGGGTGAACGCCGTCAGTTGCGGGCGTTCGCTTTGCTGGGGTAGCGCCTCTCCCAGTTTCTTCGCCAACCGCGTCAGGATGCGTTCGAGTCCGCGTTCCTCGGCGCCAAACCTGGGTTCGTCGGTGGCGGCCTGGGCAATCTTCCAGGCCTCGTGGTGTTGCTTCAGCCGTTCCAGAAGGCGTAGCTGGCGCAGCCGTGATTCGCGGTGCCCACTGAGGCGATAGGCCTTCAACGCCAGCTCGGTGTTACCGCCGCGCTCCGCCAGCTTGCCCAGTTCGAACAGCAAGCGGCCGCGCCGGCTTTCCAACCAGGCATTCTCATCGGCCGTGGGGATGTCCTGCCATACCGTTTCTGGCGCCTCGCCCTGATCCAGGCGTTCCCGGCAGTGGTGCATCACCAGATAACGATCCACGTCGTCACGTTCGTCAAAAGCCCGGGACTCGGCAGAAAGCGGTACCTGTTCATACTGCTGGTGGCCCAGCTCCACCAGTACGAAATCGGACCAGCTCTGGCGCAGGTTGCCGAAAAACATCAGCCGCAGTCGGTCAAACAGGGCCATGTGGTTCAGGCGGATTACCTGTGTGGAGACGTCTGGTAGCCAGAGGTCCACAGGAGCGATGTCGGGATGCAGTGGAATCAGGGTGTCTTTCAGAAGACCCTTGGCGGCCGTCGCTGGCAGGCCGGCCGCTGAGATCTGGTTAGCGAGGGCAGTGCGAAGCTCGCCGAGCGTGAACAGGCGAAACAGCTCGGCAAGGGGAACGCTCGGATTGTCCTCAATCCAGCCTTTGGTGGCGAGCGCGCTCACGGCGTCATTCACCGGTACACCGATCTCCGGGTAGTTGAACTTCTCCACCCGGAACAGGTCGCCGGTGCGCATGACCATACGAGCCAGCAGTGCCCTTGCCGGCTGATCCAAGCTCAGCAGGCCATCTACCTTTCCGATTTCATCGGCGGTCAGCAGATCGCTGTGAAAACGCCGGACCCAGCGCACCACTGTCTCGAAGTTCTCAAGATAGTACAGCGGATTGTCCAGGTCCGCGGTGCCGGGAATGTGAGTCTGCTGGTCTGATGCGAGGGGCATGGCTGGGCGTCAGATATCCACGACAATCGGTGGGTTCAGCGGCTTGAACTGGCCGGTGCAGGTGCTGGCGTTGACATGCAGGCAGTCATTCAGCATTTGCTGGCCATAGCTTTCGTGGATATGCCCGAAGATGTGGAGTTTGAGCGTAAGCCGTTCCAGCTCCCTGGCCAGATCGCTACAGCCTACCGCCAGTGACTCGTTCACCTTATCGAGGATGCCTGCTGGCGGACCATGGGTGATAAGAACGTCAGTGTCTGACGGTATCTGTGCCCAGCGCTCCGCAATGGGCGCTCCACGCTCGAGGTTGAATGCCCAGTCGAAAAAGATCGGTGTCCAGGGGCTGCCCCAGAATTTCAGTCCTTCGATGTCGATACTTCTGTCCCGAAGGTAAACGGCGTTCCTGATCAGTGCTTCGGCGTCCGCAGGCTCATCCTGCAGGCACCAGTCGTGGTTGCCGGCAATCAGGATCTTGTGGCGGTGGGGCTGTTCGGAAAACCAGTTGTCCAGGTCCTCGAGTTCCTCAAGGGTGCCCACTCCCAGGCAGTCGCCGGCGTGGATCAGCACGTCGCCATCGGGCACCACCACCTGGCGGTGCATGCTGTGGGTGTCGGATATGCAGACCAGTCTCATGATGGCTCGCCGGGTTCGTCGGGACTATAGAAAACACCATCGCGGAAAACACCATGGCGTCCGGCACCAGCGGAAAACCGGCCGGCGCCCTCGATGGCTTCCTCGAACACCACAGGATAGCCGCCAGCGCCTTCCGCCGCCAAGGCTTCGGACAGTTCCAGGTCCCACTGGTGAATGGCGGAGTGTCGGTCGGCGCGCAGGCACTTCTGCGGGAACGCTGCAATGTCGGCGGCAAGAGCTTCTGCTGCGTATCGCGCCTGTCCATCAGGCACCACCCGATTTGCAAGCCCCATCGCCTTGGCTTCTTCCGCATTGACCGGTCGACCGGTCAGAATCATATCCATGGCGTTGCCGTGGCCAACAATGCGTGGCAGGCGCACGGTGCCTCCATCGATCAGCGGTACCCCCCAGCGGCGGCAGAACACGCCGAAGGTGGCGGATTCCTCTACGACTCGCAGGTCACACATCAGTGCCAGCTCCAGTCCCCCGGCCACGGCGTAGCCGGATACGGCAGCGATCACCGGCTTCGACAATGACATGCGGGAAGGGCCCATTGGACCGTGGGCTGTTCCGGTTGGCTCGATCTCGTTGCGGCGCTCCGGATCGCCGACGGCTTCCAGATCGGCGCCGGCGCAAAAATTGCCACCCTCGCCCCAGAGCACAGCCACCTTGAGGGTGTCATCAGCCTCAAAGTCGGTGAACGCCTGGCGCAGGGCGTTGGCAGTTTCGCGGTCGACGGCGTTTCGTTTCTCCGGGCGGGCGAGAACAATGGTCAGCACATGACCGCTGGCTTGAGAGTATACGGGTGGGGGTGTCACATGGCCTCCAACGAATTATTGTTGTCGGGCCGTTTCAGCTAACGCTGGTCTCCGGCGTCAGTCTTCCGAATTCTGCCCGGTTCCGGCCCTTGTCCTTGGCATTGTATAGCGCCGCGTCGGCTTCGATCATCATATCTGCGAAGGTTTTGTGATGGCCGGCTTTTTCAACACCCCCTATGCTGGCGGAGATGTACAGTGGCAACCCGTCTATTTCCTGGCCGTTGGTGGCGATGGTGTCCAGCAGACGGCGGGTGATGATGCGCACGTCGTCATCACCGGTGATGCGAAGCACCATCGCAAACTCTTCTCCCCCGACACGGCCAATGATGTCGTCATCCCTGAGTTCGTTTTTCAGCGTGCGTGCGACCAGGCGGAGGGCGTCATCTCCGGCTGCATGTCCCCAGCGGTCGTTGACTTGTTTGAAGTGATCCAGGTCCAACATCAGTACGGCCAGCTGCGTCTGGGACTGTGTCGCCTGGTCAAAGGCCCGGATGCCTTCCCGGAACAGGGAGCGGCGGTTGTATAGCCCGGTCAGGCCGTCGCGCTCCGCCATCACTCTCAGGCGCTGTTCGGAATGGGTAAAGGCCAGCAATGGCAGTGCCAGGGTCGTCGCGGTAGCCAGCAGAATATGGTTGACGAGGATTAACTGCAGCACGAAACCGGTATTGGCCTGGTTCAGGCCAAGCCAGTCCATGCCGATCACCAGTGCCTGGGACATCATCAGTACCCCATGCATGGTAAACAGCACTTTCAGAATCCTGACGGGCAGTGACGGTGTGGTATCCAGTTTCGACAGGGTGTAGACCGCAAAGCTGAAAATGGCAGCCGAGAACAGGGCTGTTAGCAGGCGGGCATTCAGCGGATCGCCTTGGAAGGTGAGCAGCAGGATCAGCAGATAACAGGCCGCGGATAAGCGCAGAGCATGGCGGGAGCGGCGGGTTTTACGCGATGCACTGCCGGAGAAGCGCTGCAGGCCCGCCAATACCAGCAACGGGGAAAGGCCGAGAAACAGGTGAGCCAGGAACACGGTGATCCAGGGCGTATCGATAAAGGCGCGTGTACCTGCGAACAGGGTTCCCACCGCGAAGGTCATACACGCCAGTGCCCACAACCGGAAACAATGCTGGCGGGAACGCAGCCGGAAAATGGCCCACAACAACCCACCGATCAACAGATTGATCGCGACAGAAAGCAGCAGCAAAGTCGGCAGGTGAACGGTAAATCCCATAGTCATCCCTGGTGACGGATTTTCGCAGTTTCACAGAGTACGCCCCCAGGGACGTTACGATCAGTAAGCTTTGTGTGTCGTTTCTTAGTGCATAAGCTAACAGGGGGCAGCCGCAGCCGCCAGCGCCGGCAGAGCGTGGCTGGCGGCTGGCCGTTTGGTTATGCGGCTTTCAGTGTCTTCATGTCGATCACGAAACGGTACTTCACATCGCCTTTCTTCATGCGCTCGTAGGCTTCGTTGATGTTTTTGATGTCGAGCATTTCCACGTCACAGGTGATGCCGTGATCGGCGCAGAAGTCCAGCACTTCCTGGGTTTCGGGCATACCGCCGATGAGAGAGCCTGCCAGCACGCGGCGCTTGAATACCAGGCCGCCGGCTTCCAGGGGCGGATCGACCGGTTCCAGTAAACCCACGAGGATGTGGGTGCCGTCGAACGTCAGGCAGTTCAGGTACGGATTCAGGTCATGCTGTACCGGCACGGTATCCAGCATGAAATCGAAGGATTCGGCGGCAGCTTCCATCTGGCTGTCGTCGGTGGAGACGACAACATGGTCGGCGCCCTGTTTCTTCGCCTCGGCCACCTTGCTTTCGGAGCGAGTGAAGATGGTGACCTCCGCGCCCAGGGCCTTGGCGAATTTCACGCCCATATGGCCGAGGCCGCCCATGCCGATAACGCCCACTTTGTCGCCAGGTCGAACGCCGTAGTGGCGTAGTGGGGAGTAGGTGGTAATGCCTGCGCAGAGAATGGGGGCGGCGGAGGCTGGGTCCAGCTTTTCCGGGACTTTCACCACAAAGCGCTCGCTGACCACAACCCGGTCGGAATAACCGCCGTAGGTGATGGAGCCGTCATAACGGTCCTCGCCATTGTAGGTGGCGGTCATGCCTTCCAGGCAATACTGTTCGAGGCCGGATTCGCAGGCGGAACAGCTACGGCAGGAATCCACCATGCAGCCTACGCCGACCGTATCGCCCACCTTATAGTCTGTCACGTCGGAGCCAACAGCAGTGACACGGCCAATGATCTCGTGGCCGGGAATTACCGGAAACTGCGTGACGCCCCAATCGTTCTGGGCGAAGTGGATATCGGTGTGGCAGACCCCGCAGTAGTCAATCTCGATGGAGACATCGTCCGGGCGCGGTTCGCGCCGTTCGAAGCTGATGGGGGCCAGCTTTGAGTCGGCTGATTCAGCTGCGTAGCCTTTTGCAGTCGCCATGGTCCGTGTTCCTTCTTTGTCGGTAAATATTCAAACCTATACGCAGTAACTCCGGGTGTGAGTCAGTTTCTCAACCGCAAGTTCCTTTTATGAAAGGAATATCATCAAGGGTTAATGACGATGGGTGTGGCGGTAGTCGGTGGGGGACTGGCCCATGACCTTCTTGAACAGTCGCGAAAAATAATAGTTGTCGTCATAGCCCAGAAGGCTACTGATCTGGGTAAAGGAGTGGTCCGTGGTGTCCAGTAACTGGCAGGCCTGTTCCACTTTCAGGTGCAGGAAATGCTGGATCGGGGAGACGCCGGTCAGGGCCCGGTAGCGGGTGGCAAAGTGTGCGGGTGAGAGCCCCGTCAGGTCCGCCAGTTGATTGAGCGTGATGCGCTCATCCAGATGCTCGCGCATGAAGTTATGAATGATGTCCAGGTCTGGCTGCTGCGCCTGGCCGGCCTCGCCGACGCTCAGGGGGACGGCCGCCAGCAACTGGCGTAGCCGGTTGGCCACATGGACCAGGCCGGGGGTGCGGAAACCGGTCTGCCGTACCGAAAGCAGGCCGTTGAAGTCCACCAGCAATCGGGGTTGCCGACCGATGTGCTGAACGCGGATGCCGTCGGTAAATCCCATGTGTTCCCGAAAGTGTTCCGCCAATGGGCCTGCATAGTGCACCCAATGAATTGTCCATGGGTTCTCCGGTGCGGCGGTGTATCGGTGGGCGGCGCCGGCCGGTATCAGCACCAGGTCGCCCGCCCGTATCAGGCAGGGTTCGTCTTCGACATTCAGGTAGGCTTCCCCCTCCGTGCAATGGATCAAAAGATCGTCATTGTGGTGCTCCCGGTGCATGTGGTGGCCTGCGGCGCGGCGATAGTGACCGAAGGCGAGCGGGTACAGGTCGCGGGTCAGCGGGTGTCGTGACAGGCCGCGTATGACCGGGTCAGGGATGACATAACGAATGCTGTCCGGCGGTACGGGCCACTGTGATGTTTTGGTCATCGTAGGCGCCTGTTTCATGATGGATTCGAAAGATAGTCCATCATGGTCGAAACTTAGTCAATCATTAAGCGGCAGAAGGCTGTGCTAGGATCGATGACAACCATAGGGCACAGGCCCAAAGACCTACAACAATGACAGGGAATATTGCTATGAAAAACGTACCCCTTTATATCGGTGGTGAGTTCGTCCAAAGCCAGACTGAGCAGTGGATTGACGTTACTGACCCAGCTACCAATGAAGTGATTGCCCGTGCACCCTGCACCACCGACGCCGAGATGCGTCGCGCTATCGACAACGCAGGCGAAGTGTTCAAGACCTGGAAAGAGGTCCCGGTCTCCGAGCGCGCCCGGGTGATGATGCGTTACCAGGCCCTGCTGAAAGAACACCATGATGAAATCGCCGAGATCCTGTCCAGCGAAACCGGCAAAACCTTCGAGGATGCCAAAGGCGACGTATGGCGTGGTATCGAGGTTGTGGAACACGCAGCCAACATCCCCTCACTGATGATGGGTGAAACCGTTGAGAACGTGGCCCGCGAGATCGACACATATTCCTACACCCAGCCGCTGGGTGTCTGTGCCGGTATCACGCCGTTCAACTTCCCGGCCATGATCCCGCTGTGGATGTTCCCGATGGCCATTGCCTCCGGTAACACCTTCATTCTCAAGCCGTCCGAGCAGGACCCGCTGACCCCGATGCGTCTGGCGGAGCTGTTTGAAGAAGCAGGCGCCCCCAAGGGTGTGTTGCAGGTTGTCCACGGCGGTAAAGAACAGGTAGACGTGCTGCTGACCGATCCGGCCATCAAGGCTGTGTCCTTCGTTGGCTCCGTACCGGTGGGCCGTTACATCTACGAAACCGGCACCCGTAACATGAAGCGTGTACAGAGTTTTGCCGGCGCCAAGAACCACATGGTGATCCTGCCGGACGCGGACAAGAATCAGGTGGTCAAAGCTCTGGTAGGCGCATCGGTTGGTGCTGCCGGCCAGCGTTGCATGGCGATTTCCGTGGCCGTGTTCGTGGGCGAGGCCCAGGAGTGGATTCCGGAAGTGAAGGAAGCCCTGGCTGCGGTCAGACCCGGTGCCTGGAACGACAAGGGAGCCAACTATGGGCCGATTATCAGCAAGCAGGCGAAGCAGCGCGTGGAATCGCTGATTACCCGCGGTGAGGAAGAAGGCGCCAAGCTGCTGCTGGATGGCCGCAACTGCACCGTTGATGGTCTGCCTGACGGCAACTGGGTAGGGCCGACGCTGTTCGCCGGGGTCAAGCCGGAGATGGATGTCTACAAGGAAGAGATCTTTGGCCCGGTTCTGGCCTGCATGGAAGTGGACACCCTGGAAGATGCCATCAACCTGGTCAACGACAGCCCTTACGGTAACGGTACTTCCATCTTCACCAGCTCCGGTGGAGCAGCACGTCGCTACCAGCATGAGATCGAAGTGGGTCAGGTGGGTATCAACGTGCCCATTCCGGTGCCCCTGCCGTTCTTCTCCTTCACTGGCTGGAAAGGCTCCTTCTACGGTGACCAGCACGCCTACGGCAAGCAGGCGGTGAAGTTCTACACCGAGACCAAGACCATTACCTGTCGCTGGTTCAGCAGCGATGCGGTGGCTGAAACCAACTTCTCCATCCGCATGCGGTAAGGGGAGCCCATGAACTTTGATCTGACTGAAGATCAGCTGGCCTTCCGCGAGGCCGCCAGGGCCTTCGCGGAAAAGGCCATGGCGCCTCACGCTGCCAAATGGGATGCCGAGCATGTGTTCCCGGTGGAAGTGATTCGCGAGGCCGGTGAGATGGGCTTTTGCGGTATTTACACGCCGGAAGCCCAGGGCGGCATGGGGCTGTCGCGGCTGGATACCAGCGTGATCGTGGAAGAACTGGCGGCTGCCTGTCCTTCCACGGCCGCCTACATCACCATCCACAACATGGCGACCTGGATGGTGGCGCAGTTTGGCAATGCCGATATCCAGAAACAGATCGCCCCGAAAATGGCCAGTGGTGAATGGTTGGGTTCCTACTGCCTGACGGAACCGGGTGCCGGCTCTGACGCCGGTAACCTGCGCACCAAGGCCACACGGGACGGCGACAGCTATGTACTGAATGGCAGCAAGGTGTTTATTTCCGGCGCCGGCGCCACCCAGATGCTGGTGGTGATGGCTCGTACCGGCGAACCCGGCAGTGGCCCAAAAGGGATCAGTGCCTTTGTGGTGCCCGCTGACAGCGACGGTATCCACTACGGCAAGGCCGAGGAAAAAATGGGTTGGAACAGCCAGCCCACCCGCCAGATTACCTTCGAGAACGTGCGCGTGCCGGCAAATAACCGGCTGGGCGAAGAAGGTCAGGGCTTCATGATCGCCATGAAAGGCCTGGATGGTGGGCGCCTTAACATTGCCACCTGCTCCATGGGTGGTGCCCAGGCGGCGCTGCTGCGCGCGCGCAATTACATGCACGAACGCGAGCAGTTCGGCCAGGCCCTGGCGGGCTTCCAGGCGCTGCAGTTCAAGCTGGCGGACATGGCAACCAACCTGGTGGCCGCGCGCCAGATGGTTCGGTTGGCGGCCTACCGGCTTGATCAGGGCGATACCGAAGCCACCCTGCATTGCGCCATGGCCAAACGCTTCGCCACCGATGCGTGTTTCGAGGTGTGCAATGAGGCACTTCAGCTCCACGGTGGTTACGGCTATATCCGCGAGTATCCGCTGGAGCGCTACGTACGCGACCTGCGGGTGCATCAGATTCTGGAAGGCACCAACGAAATCATGCGGCTGATCGTAGCCCGCCGGCTACTGGAGCCTGGTGTCGCTGAAGCTATTCAATAAACGCTTCTGCCAACTAACAAAAGGCGAGAATTTACATGAGCGAACTGATTCAGCTGGAAAAACGCGGTCACACCGCGATCATCACCATTAACAATCCACCGGCCAATACCTGGACCAAGGCTTCTTTGAAAGCGCTGGAAGAGACGATTGAGGCGCTCAACGCCGATCGCAATATCTTTGCGCTGGTGGTCACTGGCCAGGGCGAAAAGTTTTTCTCCGCCGGTGCCGACCTCAAGGCCTTCGCCGATGGCGACATTGGTAACGCAAGTGTCATGGCGCAGGCGTTTGGTCAGGCATTCGATGCCCTGGTTCGCTTCCGTGGCGTGTCAATTGCGGCCGTGAACGGCTATGCCATGGGGGGTGGCCTGGAGTGTGCCCTGGCCTGTGACATCCGCATTGCCGAGGAGCATGCCCAGATGGCATTGCCAGAGGCCACCGTTGGCCTGTTGCCCTGTGCCGGTGGCACCCAGAACCTGCCCTGGCTGGTCGGCGAAGGCTGGGCCAAGCGCATGATCCTGTGTGGTGAGCGTATCAAGGCCGACAAGGCCCAGAGCATCGGGCTGGTGGAGGAAGTGGTGCCGCAGGGCGCAGCCCTCGACAAGGCGCTGGAGCTGGCGGAGATGGCCGGCAAGCAGAGCCCGTCGTCTGTTGCCCGCTGCAAGACCCTGGTGATGAGCGCCCGTGACGGTCGCAGCCACGACGATGGCTGGAGAATGGAGCGGGAACTGTTTATCGAACTGTTCAGCACCGAAGACCAGCGCGAAGGCGTGAATGCGTTCCTTGAAAAGCGCACGCCGGAATGGAAAAACCGTTAAAAGCATCGATAAATCGGGCCGGATTACTGAGTGAATGGTATGAGCGATCAAGTAGTCATTTTTGAGGAACTGGAAGCCGCTGGCGGTAGCCGCATTGGTGTGGCACGGCTGAACGCTCCGCGCGCCATGAACGCATTGTCGCTGGAGATGATCCACCTGTTGAAGGCAAAGCTGGACCAGTGGGCCGCGGACGACACCATCGGCGCCGTGTGGCTGGAAGGCGAGGGCGACAAGGCCCTGTGCGCCGGCGGGGACATTGTGGCTCTGTATCGCGACATGACAGAGCCGCGCTCTGACAGTCGTGCCGTCAGTGAAGGGGATAGATTCTTCACCGACGAATACGAACTGGACTACCAGATTCACACCTATCCCAAGCCTTTTATTGTCTGGGGCAATGGCGTGGTGATGGGCGGCGGCATCGGCCTGATGTCTGGCGGCTCCCATCGCGTGGTGACGGAGCATTCACGTGTGGCGATGCCGGAAGTGAGTATCGGCCTGTACCCGGATGTCGGCGCTGGCTGGTTCCTCAACAAAATGCCGGGCCGGATCGGTTTGTTCCTGGGGCTGACCGGGGCGCGGATGAACGGCGCTGATGCGCTGTTTACCGGGTTGGCCGATCGGTTTATTCGCCACGACATGCGCGAGGAGGTCAAGCAGGCCTTGCAGCAGTCGGGCTTTGCCGGCCTTGAGGGTGGCGCCCATGCCGCTGTCAGCAAAGTGTTGCGCAGATTCGAGGAGGGCTCCCGCGAGGCAATGCCGCAGGCCGTGGTGCGCGAGCACTTTGATGTGATCCAGGCCCTTACCGACGGCGATTCGCTGGTAGATGTGGTGGATAACCTGAGCCAGTACGCCGGCGAAGATCCCTGGCTGATCAAGGCGGTCAAGACGGTCGCGGCGGCGTCGCCGGCGTCCCTGACTCTGACCTGGCAACACTATCACGACACCTTGCACGACAGCCTGTCCCAGGTTTTCGACAAGGAGCTTCAAATATCGAAACGCTGCCTGAAGATGGGTGAGTTTGCCGAGGGCGTCCGGGCACTGTTGATCGACAAGGACCTGAAGCCACGCTGGCATTTCCCGACACTGAAGAGCGTGGACCCGGAATGGATCGACCGATTCTTTATCGAGCCCTGAACAAAACCGAACAGACCAACACTGATCAAAAATGGAGAACAACAATATGGCGACTATCACATTTATCGGTCTTGGCAACATGGGTGGCCCTATGGCCGCCAACCTCGTTAAGGCGGGACACGACCTGACGGTGTTTGATCTGTCTTCCGAGGCGGTCAAGGCGCTCACCAGCGAAGGTGCGAAATCTGCAGCGACGATTCAGGAAGCAGTGGAGGGTGCCGAGGTGGTGATTTCCATGCTGCCTGCGGGCCAGCACGTGGAAGCGGTTTATCTGGGCGACAACGGCCTGCTGAAAAACCTGCCGTCCACCACATTGGTGATCGACTCCTCCACCATCGCACCGGAAACCGCGAAAGGTGTGGCCGAAGCAGCTGTGGCGGCCGGTATCACCTTTATGGATGCGCCGGTCTCCGGCGGTGTTGGTGGCGCCAAGGCGGGCACGCTGACCTTTATCTGTGGTGGTGAGGCGGACGCGTTCGAGCGCGCCAAACCCATTCTTGAAGGTATGGGCAAGAACATCTTCCACGCTGGCCCTCACGGTGCCGGGCAGATTGCCAAGATCTGCAACAACATGCTGCTGGCCATTCTCATGAGCGGCACCAGCGAAGCCCTGGCCCTGGGTGTGAAGAACGGCCTGGACCCTGCGGTACTGTCGGAAATCATGAAGCAGAGTTCTGGCGGCAACTGGGCGCTGAATGTCTACAACCCCTGGCCGGGTGTGATGGAAGGTGTGCCGGCGTCCCGCAACTACGAAGGTGGCTTTCTGGTAAACCTGATGAACAAGGACCTGGGCCTGGCCTTCGATAACGCCGTCAAGAATCAGGCCCCCATTCCCATGGGGTCACTGGCCCGGAACCTGTTTGCACTCCATGCCAACGAGGGTAACGGCGGGCTGGATTTCTCCAGTATCCAGAAGTTCTATTACCGCGAGCAGAGCTGAGCAGGCAGCGCCTCCAGAACGGTCAGGGCTGGGGCTTTACGCTCATATCTTTGAGTTTTGGAGGCGTTTATTTTTAGCTTAAAGTTTACCTTTACGTAAACTATAGCCTGTGCTACACATTGAGATCAGAATTCGCTACAACAACAAAAGGACTGGATTATGAGCCTCCCGGAGTACCAATCGGTCTATGACAATTTCGATCCCGCCAGCCTCGAAGCCGAGATCCTGGAGGGCAGCCTGAGTGACGGCCTGAACGTCTGTACGGAAATCTGCGACAAGTGGGCCGACGACCCCCAGCGGGTCGCGTTGTATTACGAGAAAGCCGACGGCGGTTCCGGCAAACTGACCTTTGCCGAGCTGAAAGAGAAGTCCGCCCGTTTTGCGAACTACCTAGCCTCCCGCGGGATCGGCAAGGGCGACCGAGTGGCCGCCCTGCTGCCCCGCAGCCCGGAACTGTTGATTGTGATTGCCGGTGCCCTGCGCGCCGGTGCCGTTTACCAGCCGCTGTTCACCGCCTTTGGCCCTGGTGCCATCGAGTATCGTTTCGAGCGCGCCAGCACCAAGCTGGTGGTCACTGACCCCGTCAACTACCCGAAACTTACCGAGGTTAAGGACTGCGCACCTGTGGTGTGCGTGAGCGCGGCCGAAGTCAGTGGCGATATCCCGGACTTTGAAAAGACACTGGCAGAGCAGTCTGGCCAGTTTGAACCGGTACTGATCAAGGGTGGTGATCCGTTCCTGCAGATGTTTACCTCGGGTACGGTTGGTAAGTCCAAGGGTGTTGCGGTTCCTGCCAAGGCGTTGCTGGCGTTTTACGTGTACATGAAATATGCCATCGACCTGCGGGACGATGATGTGTTCTGGAACGTGGCTGATCCGGGCTGGGCCTACGGTCTTTACTACGCCGTGGTGGGCCCGTTGCTGATGGGGCATGCCACCCATTTCAACCCGGGCGCGTTTACCCCGGAAACCACCTACGACATGATCCGCAAGTACAAGATCACCAACCTGGCGGCGGCCCCGACTGCCTATCGGTTGCTGAAAGCCAATGACCACGTTCTTCCGGAAGGTGAGAACCTTGGTCTGCGGGTGGCGAGCAGTGCCGGCGAGCCGCTGAACCCGGAAGTGGTGAACTGGATTGAGCGGCGTCATTTCTGCCCGGTCAAGGACCACTATGGCCAGACCGAAACGGGTATGACCTGCTGTAACTTCCATGGCCTTGATCACCCGGTACGCCAGGGCTCCATGGGCTATTCCTCTCCTGGCCACAAAGTCGTTGCCCTTAATGAAAAGAATGAAGTTGTGGGCGAAGGTGAGATCGGCCAGTTGGCAGTGGATGTGAAGGCCTCGCCATTGTTCCATTTCGACGGCTACACCTGGGGCGAAAAAGACCCGTTCGTGAATGGCTACTACCTCACCGGCGATATGGTGGTGAATCACGGCGGTGGCTGCTTCTCATTCAGCGGCCGTGACGATGACATTATCACCACTGCTGGTTACCGTGTGGGCCCGGCCGATGTGGAAAGCACCCTGCTGGAGCACAAGGCGGTGGCCGAGTCTGGTGTGGTGGCGAAGCCCGACGAAAAGCGGGGCTCTATTATCAAGGCTTATGTGGTTATCAAGGGTGACCAGGAGCCTGAAAGCGAAGAGGCCCTGAAGGACGAGCTGCAGGAGCTGGTTCGCCATCGCCTTTCCGCTCACGCCTATCCCCGTGAAATTGAATTCGTGGATGAGCTGCCGAAAACCCCCAGTGGCAAGATCCAGCGCTTTGTTCTGCGTAACCAGGCGAAGGAAGAGAAACAGGGATGATTGTCACCTTCGAGGAGTTGCAGGCCTTCCTCGCCGAACAGTTTCCCCAGGGTGCCCGCTACGGCACCCTGCAGGAACTGGGCGACGGTTGGGCCGAAATGAAGCTGGAGGTTGCTGAAGAGCATCTGCGCCCCGGCGGCACGGTGTCCGGCCCCGCCATGATGGCGTTGGCGGACGTGGCCCTGTATGCCGCACTGCTGGGAAAAATCGGCCTGGTGCCGCTGGCGGTGACCAGTAACCTCAACATCAACTTCCTGCGCAAGCCCGTGGCCCACAGCCCGATCCGGGCGCGGGCCAGCATGCTGAGAGTCGGCAAGACCAGCGGAGTGGGTGAGGTCTACATTCTCTCCGACGGCCTGGAAGACCCGGTTGCCCATGCCACCATCACCTACGCGATTCCGGCGCAGCGGTGACGGCATGAACGTCAGCAATCTTTCGGTTTCCCTGGGTGAGGGCGTCAGGGTTCAGGCCCAGCGCCTGAGCCACGGTGACCGTACCGGGCCTGTGTTGGTGTTCCTGCATGAATCCCTGGGCAACATTGCCTTGTGGAAGCAGTTTCCGCGCCAGTTGGCGGAGGCCACGGGCCTCGATGCGCTGATTTATGAACGCCGTGGTTACGGTGCCTCCAGTGACGAGCCGTTGCCCCGTCCCTACGATTATCTGGAGCAGGAAGGCACCGTGTGGTTGCCCCGGCTGCTGGATGCACTGGCGATTGATGAGGTGATTCTGGTGGGCCACAGCGATGGCGGCTCCATTGCCCTGATTGCCGCAGCAGCGTTGGAAGGGCGGGTAAAAGGGTTGGTCACCATGGCCGCCCATACCTGGGCCGATCACCTCACCCTGGCTGGTATCCGCGACATGCGCCGTCGCTACCTGGAAGAAGGTATTCGCGAGAAGTTACTGCGCCATCACGGCGAACGCACTGATGCGTTGTTCTACGCCTGGCAGGACGTCTGGCTGGATGAGGGATTTCAAGAGTCCATGGACTTTGGCCCTTGGCTGGACGCCATTCGTTGCCCGGCTATGATCATTCAAGGGGACGATGATGAATATGGCGTTCCAGAGCAGGTGACCCGGATTGTGGAGGGTATCGGGCATTGGGCTGAACCGGTGTTCATGGCTGGCACGGGGCATTCGCCCCACTTGCAGCAGCCTGCCCAGGCGCTGACGTTGGTCAGTGATTTTTTGCGAATGGCGATTGGCCAAAAAAGTACGATTTTAGGTTGACGTTTACGTAGACGTCAATCTACTCTGTACACAGTATAAACGCACAACAATAACAAAGGTAGAATGGCTCATGAGTGACCCGTTCGTTCTGGAGACCCAAAGCCTCGTCAAAGAGTTCAAGGGCTTTGTGGCGGTCGATGACGTTAACCTGAAGGTGCAGCGTGGCCACATACATGCCCTGATCGGCCCTAATGGCGCGGGCAAGACCACGGTATTCAACCTGCTCACCAAATTCCTGATTCCTACCCGAGGCAAAATCCTGTTCAAGGGTGAGGACATCACTTCAATGAAATCGGCGGCCATTGCCCGCAAAGGGGTGGTCCGTTCCTTTCAGATTTCTGCGGTTTTTCCCCATATGACGGCGCTTGAGAACATTCGCGTCGCTCTTCAGAGCTTTGAAGGAAACTCCTTCCGCTTCTGGAAATCCGGCGAGTCCCTGAACAAGCTCAATGAGCGTTGCATGGAACTGCTGGACAGTGTGGGGCTGACTGAATTCGCCAATACCACCACCGTCGAACTCGCCTACGGTCGTAAACGCGCCCTGGAGCTGGCCACCACTCTGGCCATGGAGCCGGAGCTGCTGTTGCTGGATGAGCCCACACAGGGAATGGGCAGTGAAGACGTGGAGCGGGTCGTTGAACTGGTGCGCAAGGCCGCTCAAGGCCGCACGGTGCTGATGGTGGAACACAACCTGGGTGTGGTCAGCAAACTGTGCGACCGGGTCACCGTGCTGGCACAGGGGGCCGTGCTCACCGAAGGCGACTACCAACAGGTGTCCGATGACCCCCGTGTGCGTGAGGTGTATATGGGCGGCACGGCCACCAAGAAGCAGGAGGCGGCGGAATGACCCAGGCCCACTCGAAAGACTACGAACAGCTACGAATCTCCGGGCTTCACGCGTTCTATGGCGAGTCCCACATTCTCCATGGCATTGATCTGGAGGTTCAGCGCGGGGAACTGGTCACCCTTCTGGGCCGCAACGGGGCCGGGCGCAGCACAACCCTGAAAGCGATTATGAATATGGTGGGCCGCCGCACCGGCTCGATCATGATTAACGGTGAGGAGACCATGACGTGTGCGCCTCACCACATTGCAAGGTTGGGAGTAGGGTATTGCCCCGAACACCGGGGCATTTTTTCCGGACTCAATGTCATGGAAAACCTGACGCTTCCGCCGGTCGTCCGAAGTGGCGGCATGGGGTTGGAGGAAATTTTCTCCATGTTCCCCAACCTGTACGAACGCCGTACCAGCCCTGGCACCAAACTATCGGGTGGTGAGCAGCAGATGCTGGCCATGGCCCGGATTCTGAGAACGGGCGCCAACATGCTGTTGCTGGATGAAATCACCGAAGGCCTGGCTCCGGTCATCGTTGAAACACTAGGCGAGGTGTTGGTCAAGCTGAAGGAAAAAGGCCTGACCATTGTCCTGGTTGAGCAAAATTTCCATTTCGCCGCACCCCTGGCGGACCGTCACTATGTGATGGAACACGGCCAGATTGTGGAGGAGATCAGCGCCGACGAGCTTGAGGCCAAGCAGTCGATGCTGGACAAGTACCTGGGTGTGTAAGGCCTGGGGATGAGAGTGAAATAAAGAGTGCAACAAGAGCAATAAGAACGAAACCCGAAAACCAACGCAAAGACAGTAGCGGAGAAACAACAATGACAATCACCAAAAAGCTTCTGACATCAGCGATTGCATCAGCCATGTTTGTGGGTGCTGCCCAGGCTGAGATATCCGACAACACCGTTAAAATCGGTTACCTGGCCGACATGTCCGGCACCTATCGTGACCTGGCCGGCCCCAATGGCCAGACAGCCCTGGAAATGGCCATTGCCGACTTCGGTGGCACGGTCAATGGCGCCAAGATCGAAGTGGTCAGCGCGGATGATCGTAACAGCCCGGATTCCGCCTCCAGCACTGCCCGGCGCTGGGTGGAGAACGAGAACGTTGATTTGATTGCCGGCCTGGTTGCCTCTTCGGTCACCATTGCCGTCAGCAACATCCTGGAAGAAAACGACAAGCTGGGCATTGTCTCCGGTTCTGCCGCGTCCAGCATCACCAACGAGCACTGCACGCCGAACCATATCCACTACGTGTACGACACCTACCCGCTGGCCAACGGTACGGCAAGCGCGGTGGTTAAAGAAGGTGGCAAGAGCTGGTTCATCCTGACCGCTGACTACGCCTTTGGGCACGCCCTGGAAGGGGACGTAACCCGCGTGGTGGAAGAAAATGGCGGCGAAGTGATGCAGGCGGTGCGTCATCCGTTCCCGACCTCTGACTTCTCCTCCTTTATCCTGCAGGCGCAGTCCTCAGGCGCTGACGTGGTGGCTCTGGCAAACGCAGGTGCAGACACCACCAATGCCATCACCACCGCCGGTGAATTCGGCCTGACCCAGTCCGGCCAGACCCTGGCAGCGCTGCTGTTGTTCCTGACCGACGTTCATGCACTGGGTGCTCAGTCTGCCCAGGGCATTCAGCTCACCACCGGCTGGTACTGGGACATGAACGACGAAACCCGTGCCTGGTCTGACCGTTTCATGGAAAAAACCGGCGTTCGTCCCACCATGGTTCACGCCGGTATTTACTCCAGCGCCATCCAGTACCTGAACGCTGTGAAGGCCACCGGTTCGGATGCCGCCCAAACGGTACGCAAGCAGATGATGGATACGCCGATCAACGACATGTTTGCCAAGAACGGCATCATTCGTGAGGACGGCCGCATGGTCCACGACATGTACCTGGCAGAAGTGAAAACCCCCGAGGAGTCCAAGAGCGAGTGGGACCTGTATGACATCGTACGGACCATCCCAGGGGACGAGGCCTATCGCCCGCTGTCCGAGAGCAAATGCAAGCTCGTAACCCAAAACTGATGTTCTGACCGACTGGGCCGTCCCGCGCTATCCAACAGTACTGGCGCGGGGCGGCCACTGACCTGCAGACACGCAACTTGTGAATGATCAGTTGCGCTGCTTTTGGAGTTTGTAACATGACCGAGATTCTGGGAGTCCCCGTGGCCGTGCTGTCTGGCCAGTTGATGCTCGGGGTGATCAATGGCGCCTTTTATGCTCTGCTGAGCCTCGGCCTGGCGGTTATATTTGGCCTGCTGAAAATCATTAATTTCGCCCATGGCGCCATGTACATGCTCGGTGCCATGTGTACCGTACTGATTTTTGATGCCTTCGGCGTCAACTACTGGGTAGCGCTTTTCGTCGCGCCCGTGATTGTTGGCTGTTTCGGCATTCTGCTGGAGTACTTCCTGTTGCGCCGCATCGCGGGCCAGGATCACATCTACAGCCTGTTGTTGACCTTCGGGATTGCACTGATCCTTCAAGGTGTTCTGACCAATATTTACGGCGTTTCTGGCCTGCGTTATTCCATGCCGGAGGTGTTCAGAGGTGGTATGAACCTCGGGTTCATGTTCCTTCCCTACTATCGAGCCTGGGTGATCGTCGCTGCCTTGCTGGTGTGCTTCGCAACCTGGTTCATGATTGAGAAAACCCGGCTTGGCTCCTACCTGCGGGCCGGCACGGAAGATTCCCAGCTGATGCAGGGGTTTGGCATCAATGTGCCACTGCTGATCAGCCTCACTTACGGTTTTGGTGTCATGCTCGCCGCCTTCGCCGGTGCGCTTGCCGCACCCATATATTCGGTATCGCCGGTAATGGGCTCCAACATACTCATCGTGGTGTTTGCTGTGGTCGTCATCGGCGGCATGGGTTCTATCGCCGGAGCCGTCGTTACCGGCCTGATGATGGGGGTAGTAGAAGGGTTCACCAAAGTGTTCTACCCGGAAGGGTCGGCAGCCGTGATCTTCCTGGTGATGGTGGTTGTTCTGTTGATTCGCCCGTCGGGCCTGTTTGGTAAGGAGGCATAGTCATGGCGAACGCAACCACGCAGACAGATATCCAGCAAAGCATTATTCAGCAGCAGAAATCCGAGCAACGCAAGAAGCAGATTTTGAATCTTGTGCTGCTGGCGCTGCTCCTATTGGCACCGGCGGTGATGTACCCCGTGTTCCTGATGAAAATCCTGTGCTTCGCCCTGTTCGCAGTGGCGTTCAACCTCCTGCTGGGTTACACCGGCCTGCTGTCTTTCGGGCACGCTGCGTTCCTGGCGGCGGGCTCATACACCACCGGTTACCTGCTCTCGAATTTCTCCGGTCTGACGACCGAAATGGGGATTCTGGTGGGCACAGCGGCGGCAACGGTGTTGGGGCTCGGCTTCGGGGTTGTGGCCATTCGCCGCCAGGGAATCTATTTCGCGATGATCACCCTGGCGTTGGCGCAACTGGTCTACTTCTTCTTCGTACAGGCCCCGTTTACCGGTGGTGAGGACGGTATGCACGGCGTACCCCGCGGCCACCTGTTCGGCTTTGTTGACCTGAGTAACAACTACGCCATGTACTATTTCGTGCTGGCGGTCTTCCTGGGAGGCTATCTGGCGGTGCAGCGCATTGTCGGCTCGCCCTTCGGGCAGGTGCTCAAGGCGATCAAGCAGAACGAGCCCAGGGCGGTGTCCCTTGGCTACAACGTGGATCGCTACAAGCTCCTCGCATTCGTGATCTCCGCAGGCCTGGCCGGCCTGGCCGGATCGGTGAAAACCGTGGTGTTCCAGCTTGCGTCTCTCAACGACGCTCATTGGCACATGTCCGGCGAAGTCATCCTGATGACTCTGTTGGGTGGTACCGGCACGTTGCTGGGCCCGGTGGTCGGCGCCACTTTCGTGGTGAACCTGGAATATCAGCTGGCCCAGGGGCCGCTGGGTGACTGGGTAGATCCCATTCTTGGCGGTATCTTCGTGCTGACGGTGATGGCTTTCCGCTCGGGTATTGTGGGTGAGATCCAGAACTTCATGCGCAAGAACATGAGCTAATCGTCGCTGGCCGCCCAACTGCCATACCCCAACGCCATGACCCGGGCCACTTCGGCCTCGGGTATGGCTGCCAGGTCGCCCAGTTCCAGGGTGTCGTAGTGAAACACATAGAGGCGGGATGTGAATTCCGCCACCGGCAGGGATGCCTCACCCCGAATCTCTCCGTTTCCCCGGGTTGAGCAGGTGATGCCCTGGCCCCAGTCCTGGCCGCTGTCGTTATTGGGGTTGAAGAAGTACACCCGCATTTCGTTTCTGGGGCTCAGGGCCACTCGCAGGATAGTAATGGCATGTCGGCCGACGAAGCGGGCGGCGCTGTCGGTAACGGCGATACCGGCAGGCTGGTGGTGAATCACCGGAATGTTGCCGTTGTAGTAGGGGTGATAGCTGGCGTAGAAGTGTCGGATGAAATCGTCGTAGTCAGTGACTTCCCCAGTGTGGATATCGGCCACCACCTTGAAGCCGTGGCTTACCCACCAACCATAGAATTCCGGGTTGATCCAGCGATGGGCGTCGTCGTTACGGTCTTCGCAGCGCCGCCACATCTCACCGTATATCCGGTCCAGATGGGGAATCAGGATCAGTGAAACCGGATCCACATCCACCGGAGTATCTTTGACCAGGCCCGGCTCCAGGTTCTTGGATGACACTTCCCAACCTTCAAACCGACTCAGTACCTCGTTGTCGCGGGCTGCCCAGGTGAGTACCTGGAGCAGGTAATCGGCCTCGTTGGCGGCCCACATGGACAGTCCTATAGCGGACTGGCAACTGGGATTGTTGCCCTGGCCCACGCCCAGTGGCTGGCCCAACAGGTTGAGTACACCAGCGAGCAGAAATACTCCCGGTGGTACTGCATCACCAAAGGCCTCCGACAGGACCTGTTTCGTTTCCGTCGATAATCTGAGTTTGATCTGCCGCCAGAGGGCCTGCGCAACCGGTGGGGTGAAGAGCGAACCCCGCTCCAGCATCATGGTCAGTCCATAGACAGCCTGGCAGGTTTCCGGATGGATGGCTTCATCAATCAGCGCATCCACAAGTTGGTTGTAACAATAAAAATCATCCAGCCCGGTCATCGTCAGCCCCAGGGCGGTGGGGATGAGATCTTCCTCGTCGCTGGTGCGCAGAAACCGCAAAAACACCGCGTGATAGGGCGACGCCAGCCCGGTATCGTGCATATTGCGGGCAAACGCACTGGCTTCCGCGGAGAGCTCAACGTCGTCCATTTTGGCCAGGCGTAGCTGGTACAGGTCCAATCCGGGATCTTCACGGCTACCGGGAGTGGGTGCAAACAGAGCTCTCACCAGGCGGGTGGCGTCGGCGGTGCCGGTGGTGTTGAGTTCCGGGTCATACAGGCATTTGGCGATCTGGCCAATCATGTCGCAGATGCTGTCCACCTGCACGGGCCCTTGTTCCAGCAGGCGCCACACCTCAGCCACCAGGCTGTCCATCAGGTTTTCGTAGCCAAGGTGGGATATCAGGTATTGGTATAGCCCCAGAACGAGGGGGCCGAGTTGTTTGGGCCGTTCGCGGTCCGCTTCGGTGAGAGTGCCAGACAGCAGGTCCAGGTTCAGGGCCATCACCTGGGTGAGGAAATGCCGGGCCTGCTCGGAGGAAATGCCAGGGTGAAAATAGTCACCGCGCACCACCGCCAGCAGCCGTATTTCGCTGATCGCCTCGACAACGGTGGTAACCGCACCGGCTTCCCGCAGTGAGTGCTTGGCCAGGGCAGGTTGCAGGGTGGCAGGTTTAGACCAGTCACTGGTGCCGAATATACCGGCGGATTCCAGAGCGCGAACCCGACGGTACAGGACATCGAAACCTCCCGGCAGCGTCATTAGAAGGCGCGCACGCTCCAGCAGCCCCAGGCTGGAGGCTTGTGGTGACGCGCTGCGGGCGCGGGCAAAGTCTGCCAGAGCGGCATCGAATTGCAATGAAGCCTGGGCAAGATCCAAGGGTTAACTCCTTTTTTCGTTTTTCCTCGCTCCGTCACTGGCAGTGTAGTCGGCCCCGGGCCAGAGACAAAGCTGGCGATGATCAGGTCGTCCAGCAGAAGTTGTGTCAATCGTTTATGGTGTAGGTACAGATATACGACTCTGTCTCGGAGGCCTGTTTGATCGACTATACCCTGCTGACATTGGCCATCGCCCTGCTCGCGGTGACCGTCCTCGGCAAAGTGCGCCTTCATGACTGGTGGATCCGTGCCTGTGAGTTCCCCCGTGTTCAGATTGTCAGCCTGGCGGTATTGGTGGCGTTCGCAGCGCTATGGCTGGAGAACGATGGCCTGCAAAAGTGGGTGCTTGCGATATTGGCGGTGGTGCTTGCGTTGCAGCTGTATCGCATTTTGCCGTGGACACGGTTATGGCCCCTGCAGGTGCAATCAGCGGAGCCCGGCCAGGAAGACCGCTGTGTCACATTGATGATTGCCAACGTACTGACGCCCAACCGCAACAGCGAGGGGCTGATTCGCCAGGTCCAGGAACACCGGCCGGATGTGTTGCTGACTCTGGAATCGGATCAGTGGTGGGGCGATCAGCTGGATGCGGCTTTTGGTGACTGGCCGACCATTATTCGCGTGCCGCTGGACAACCTCTATGGCATGCATCTGTATTCGAGGCTGCCGTTGGAAGAGGCCGAGGTGAGCTACCTGATTCAGGACGATATCCCTTCGATCCACGGCTGGCTGAGGTTACCCTCGGGTGATCGTGTGAAACTGCACGCGGTGCATCCGCGCCCACCGGCACCCAGTGAAAGTGAGGAGTCCCTGTGGCGGGATGCCGAACTGCTACTGATCGGCCAACAGATTCATAAAGATGGTTACCCCGCCATTGTCGCCGGTGACCTGAACGATGTGGCCTGGTCCCGCACCACGCGGCTGTTTTGCCGCGTCAGCGGCATGCTGGACCCGCGTCGGGGGCGGGGCATGTTCAACAGCTTTCACGCCGAACGCTGGTACCTGCGCTGGCCGCTGGACCACGTCTTCACCACCGAGCATTTTACGCTGGGCAGAATTGAAAGACTCGCCCCCTTTGGTTCCGACCACTTCCCGATACTGACCACGCTGTGCTTCCGCCCCTCAAGAGCGGATGAGCACGAAGCTCCGGAAGCGGACCGCGACGAGCACCAGGAAGCCCGTGAGAACATTCGCGAAGGCAAGATTCGGGAGCAGGATGACTAGGCGCGCTGTGGTATGTCCCTATCTTGCAAATTGCCCCGGAAAGCAGGATAAAGGAGCCTTGAAAATCTCCTGTGCCGGCCCCTCGCCACAGGCCTGTTTGAGTTTTGAAAGGCTGACCTTATGGGTTCTGGTTTTGCGAGCGCTGACGCATTCCTTCAGGCACACCCCGAGCTGCAGTTTATTGACCTGCTGATCCCGGATATGAACGGCATTGTCCGCGGTAAACGCGTGGACCCTTCAACCCTGCCCAAGGTGTTTGAGCGGGGCATCGCGATGCCGGCGTCCATCTTTGCCCTGAATATCCAGGGCACTACCGTGGAAGAGACCGGTCTGGGCCTGGATATCGGTGAGGCGGACCGTGTGTGCCTGCCCATCGACGGTACGCTCACCGTGGAGCCCTGGCAGAAGCGGCCGACTGGCCAACTGCTGCTGACGATGTATGAACTGGATCGCGAAACCCCGTTTTTTGCGGACCCGCGCGTGGTGCTGCAGAACATCGTCAAGCGGTTTGAAGAACTGGGCCTGACGCCGGTGGCGGCCTATGAGCTGGAGTTCTACCTGATCGACCAGGAAAACCTCGCCGGCCGACCCCAGCCTCCCAAGTCGCCCATTTCCGGCAAGCGCCCGGCGGGCACCCAGGCCTACTCCATTGACGACCTGGATGAATACGCGGAATTTCTGGCGGATGTGCTGGATGCGGCCCATGAACAAGAGTTGCCGGCGGACGCCCTGGTGGCGGAATCCGCCCCTGGCCAGTTTGAGGTGAACCTGCATTACGTGGATGACGCCGTGCAGGCCTGCGACCACGCCACCCTGCTCAAACGCCTGATCAAGAATATGGCCTACGACCATGAGATGGACACCACCTTCATGGCCAAGCCGTATCACAACCAGGCGGGTAGCGGCATGCACCTGCATGTCAGCCTGATTGATGGGGAAGGGCGCAATGTATTTGCCGGCGACGCCGAGCAACCTAACGACATGCTGCGCTGGGCCGTTGGTGGGCTTGTGGCCACCATGAACGACGCCATGGCGCTGTTCTGCCCCAACATCAACTCCTACCGCCGGTTTAGCCCGGAGTATTACGTGCCCAGTGCGGCGACCTGGGGCGTGGATAACCGCACGGCCAGCCTGCGCCTGCCGGGTGGAGATCCCGAGGCGCTGAGGATTGAGCACCGCGTTGCGGGTGCTGATGCCAACCCGTACCTGCTGATGGCGGCGGTGTTGGCGGGCATTCACTACGGTATTTCCAACCGCATCGAGCCACCGCCCGTGACCGTGGGCAATGCCCACGAACAGCACGAAGCCAGTCTGGTGAATAACCTGCGGGATGCGTTGCGGGAGCTCGGTCAGTCGCCGGTGATGGCGGAGTATCTGGGCAGGGAGTTTCTGGATGTGTTCGTCGCCTGCAAAGAGAACGAACTGAACGAGTTCGAGATGACCATTTCGGATCTCGAATACCTCTGGTACCTGCATACGGTTTAATGGCTTCCCGTCATCCGATAACGGCGCCACAGGGCGCCGTTTTTCGTGGGAACTATTCAAGCACCAGCCAGGTGGCCTTCAGTTCCGTGTACTTGTCGAATGCATGCAGGGACTTGTCGCGCCCGTTGCCGGACTGCTTGAAACCGCCGAACGGTGCGGTCATGTCGCCGCCGTCGTAGTGGTTGATCCACACACTGCCGGCCCGCAGTGCCTTGGCCACTTTGTGGGCGGTATTGATATTGGAGGTCCACACGGCGGCAGCGAGCCCATAGATGGAATCGTTGGCAATCTCGATGGCCTCCTCGGCGGTGGTGAAGCCGATCACCGAGAGCACCGGCCCGAAGATTTCCTCCGAGGCAATGCGCATGCGGTTGTTCACCCCATCGAACACCGTAGGCTGCACGAACAGCCCTCCGGTCTCTGCCATCACCCGCTGCCCGCCTTCCACCAGGGTCGCCCCTTCGGACCGGCCGATGCCAATGTAGTCGATGATGCGATCAAGCTGGGCCTGGTCGACGATGGCGCCGCAGGTTGTGGCCGGGTCCAGTGGATGGCCAGGGCGCCAGGTTGTCAGGGCCTCGCGGATCAGCCCGACGAATTCAGCGCGAATGCTTTCCTCCACCAATAACCGACTACCAGCGGTGCAGACTTCGCCCTGGTTGAAGGCAATGGCGCTGGCGGCTTCGGCGGCGGCTTTTTTCAGGTCCGGGGCATCCGCAAACACGATGTTGGGGCTCTTGCCGCCGGCCTCCAGCCACACCCGTTTCATGTTGGACTGGCCGGCGTAAACCATCAGTTGCTTGGCCACGTTGGTGGAACCGGTGAACACCAGGCAGTCCACGTCCATGTGCAAGGCCAGGGCCTTACCCACGGTATGGCCGAAACCGGGGAGTACGTTGAACACGCCGTCGGGTATGCCGGCTTCGGTGGCCAGTGCCGCCAGGCGAATGGCGGTGAGCGGCGATTTCTCCGAGGGTTTGAGGATCACTGAATTTCCGGTGGCCAGCGCCGGCGCGATTTTCCAGGCCGCCATGATCATCGGGAAGTTCCAGGGCACGATGGCGGCCACCACGCCCATGGGTTCCCTGGAAATCATGCCGATCTGGTTGTGGGGTGTGGGGGCGAGCTCCCCATACACCTTGTCGATGGCTTCGGCGGTCCAGCGTATGGCACGGGCGGTGGCCGGTACGTCCACCGTGCGGGCATGGCTGATGGGTTTTCCCATGTCGAGGGTATCCAGCAGGGCCAGTTCGTCGCCGTGGGCTTCGATCAATTCGGCAAAGCGAATCAGCACTGCCTTGCGTTTGGCCGGTGCCAGTTCCCGCCAGTCGCCGCGCTCAAAGACTTTTCGCGCGATGGCTACGGCCTTGTCCGCATCAGCCTTGTCGCAGCTGGCCACCTGAGCCAGCTCGCGGCCATCCATCGGGCTGACGGACGGGAAGGTCTCACCGTTTACCGCCCAGCGATAACTGCCCTTTACATAGGCGCGGCCCTCTATGGCGAGGGTGTCGGCCATTGCCTGCCACTCGGGCTGGCTAGTGGGTGTTCCGGAAATGGCATTGGTGGATACAGGGTCAGACATGGCGGCCTCGAAGGCAAAGGAATGGCGCCATCATAGCAGGTGTTTGAGCCGCGTCGACGGCCTTCCATATAGGTACAAGAACGTGTCTTCCCGTGGGCTGAAAGCCGGCATAGACTGAGTTCGGCGGGCAACAGGATTGCCCTTTTCATTGCCTGCCAAAGAACCCTTTTTGATAACCCGTTTGGCACAACTCCATGATCCAGTATTCCCCTGTTCCATCCTTTTACGCGGCATCGGCCAATCCGGCCCCTACACGGCCGGCGCTTAAGGGCGTTTGCGAGGCTGATGTGTGCGTGGTCGGTGCTGGTTACACCGGGTTGTCGACCGCATTGTTCCTGGCCGAAGCCGGTTTCAGGGTGGTGGTGCTCGAAGCAGTTACCGTAGGCTGGGGTGCCTCCGGTCGCAATGGCGGGCAGATCGTCAACAGCTTCAGCCGTGACCTCGACGCAATCGAACGCCAGACCACAGCGGATCACCTGACCCACTTGGCGTCCATGGCGTTTGAAGGCAGCCAGATCATTCGTCAACGGGTACGGGATTACGGCATCCAGTGCGACCTTAAAGAGGGTGGCATTTTCGCGGCCCTGAACGCACGGCAGCTCAGCCATCTGGAGGATCAACAGGCGCTCTGGCGGCGGTTCGGGTACGGGAATCTGGAACTGCTGGACCGGGAAGGAATTCGTGCCCGGGTTGGCACCGAGCGCTACGTCGGCGGCGCGGTTGATCACACCGGGGGCCACATTCATCCCCTGAACCTGGCCCTGGGCGAGGCGGCTGCCCTGGAATCCCTCGGTGGCGTGATCCACGAACATTCAGCCGTTACTGACATTGTTCATGGCCAACCTGCCACGGTGAAAACCGATCAAGGCGAAGTGCGGGCAGCGTTTGTGGTGCTGGCGGGCAATGCCTATCTCGGCGGACTGGTGCCGGAACTGGGCGCCAAGTCCATGCCCTGCGGCTCTCAGATCGTCGCTACCGAGCCGCTTGACGATGAGGTCGCTAAACGCCTGTTGCCGCAGGACAACTGCGTGGAAGACTGCAACTACCTGCTGGATTACTTCCGCCTGTCCGGCGACAAGCGGCTGATCTACGGCGGTGGTGTGGTCTACGGCGCCCGAGACCCGGCCAACATCGAACGGCTGATTCGCCCCAACATGCTGAAAACGTTCCCGCAGTTGGCCGATGTGAAGATCGACTACGCCTGGACCGGCAGCTTCTTGCTCACCCTGTCACGCCTGCCGCAAATGGGCCGGCTGCAGAACAACGTGTTTTATTCCCAGGGCTGCTCCGGCCATGGCGTAACCTTTACCCATGTTGCGGGCAAGGCGTTGGCAATGGCCATCCAGGGCCAGGCCGAGCGTTTCGACGCCTTCGCCAGCCTGCCGCATTACCCGTTTCCGGGAGGGCGGGCGTTTCGGATACCTTTGACGGCAATAGGGGCCTGGTATTACGCGTTGCGGGATCGGTTGGGGGTGTAAAGAAGCCGGCAGCCTATGTGTTGCTGTAAATCGACAGCTCCCGGGCGTGCCGCTCTGGTTTGGGGTCATCAATGGACTCCACGGCTTCAATCTGCGCAATGTAGTCCGCCGGCAAGCCGTTTTCCCGGGCGCCGATGAGCACGTGGTCCTTGTACCAGTGGAAGGGTTTAAGTGAGTTGTTGATGCGGGTGGCATAATACATCCAGGCGCGCAGGGTGCCTTGTTCGGTTTTCAGCTCAACCTGCTTCTCATCGTAGCCAAACCCCAGAGCTTCATGTCGGTCCAGGTCTGGTTTCTCTGAATCATCAATCTCGTAAACCACGCCGGTCACCCAGTCCCCCGGGTTGCCGGTCTCTTCCGCGTCGCATTTGGCGGAGCCGTCGCTGGCGGATTTGTGGAAGCGAAGCCGGTGAGCTGGAAGCTCTGCGACAGCTATGAACCGGGCTGATGGAACCCGGGCCTGGAGTCGTCGTTGCGACATGTTGGAGCCATAGCTGAAGCAGAGCATGCAATGTCCTTGTTGGCGATTACACCGAGCCTACCAGTGATGATGACGTCATTGCAGGTGTCGCCTTGGTGAGTGTTCCCTGCAACGCCAGCACCAGTTCATCCACCTGTTGTTCTGCCTCGGCAACGGATTGCGCCAACACCTCGCCGCCTTCCTCCTGATTTTCAATGGCAATGCTATGTACATTGGTGATGCCGATAAACTCAAGCACCGTGGTCAGGCCTGGCTCAAGGTGATTCATATGTGCCAGCTCCCCTCCAGGCTCGAATCCAGCCCCGCCACGGGAAGACAGGATAACCGCGTGGCGGGGGCGGTCTGCTAGCAGTGCTGTGAAGGGGGCTTCTGGGGTGGATGGGTCATACTCTACGGTTCTGCCCATACGAACAACCAGGTCCACCCATGCTTTCAGAGCCGCTGGCATACCAAAATTATAGAGTGGCGCGCCAATGACCAGGATGTCCGCGGCGACCAGTTCATCGATCAGTTGGTCACTTTCTGCCAGTGTGTCGTCCATCCAGGGCTCGTGCTTTTCGGGTGGAGCAAAGGCCGCCTGTATCCATTGCTGATCAATGAAGGATGGGGGCGTGCCACCGATATCGCGGTAGGTCACGGTATCGCCAGGGCGTTGGGCCTGCCACCGGGAAACAAACTGGTGTGTCAGGCTGCGGCTGTGGGAACCGTGTTCATGGATGCCGGCGCGGCCAGGGCGGGCAGAGGCGTCGAGTTGCAGGATATGAGTCATGTGGAGCTCCATTCGGTTGTAGGAAAATTCATCTGTTGTTGACGGTGAATTAAGCCTAAAGTCATACTTAGAGGGCCACAAACGATGATTTCTTTCGCCTATAGATGAGGTGAGCTCATTCATGAATCCCCGCCGCTTGCCTTCGCTGTCCGCCCTGCGAGCCTTTGAGGCCGCCGCCCGCCATGAGAGTGCCAAACAGGCTGCCCAGGAACTTTCGGTGACCGCCACGGCGATCAGTCATCAGATTCGCGGGCTTGAAGAGGCGCTTGGGGTGGAGCTGTTCGTTCGTAAACCCCGGCAACTGGTGCTGACGACTAAGGGGCGGGACTTACAGGAAGTGCTGGAAACCGCCTTCGACAACATCGGCAATGCCATCGAGCGATTGAAGGCAGTGCCGTCGCGACAGGCGGTGACCCTGTCGACCACGCCGGCTGTGGCGGTGCGCTGGTTGTTGTCCTGGGTGTGTATGTTGCGGGACAGCCATCCGGACATTGACCTGCGCATTCACGCCTCACACGAACCAGTGGCCCTGGACGGGGTTACGGCGGATCTCGCCGTTCGCTACGGTGATGGTCATTGGCCGGGTTTGGTCGCGGAGAAGCTGTTCGATAACACGTTTATACCGGCTTGCAGCCCCTACCTCGGGCTGAAACGGCCTGAAGATCTGCCCAACCATCCGTTGATTCACTTTCGTCCCCAGCAGACCATAGTCAACCCGATAGATTGGGCGGGTTGGCAGAAACAGGCGGAAATATCGGGGTTGGATGTCAGTGCCGGGTTGGTGTTTTCGGATGAAACCCACGCCATCTCCGCTGCGGTAGGTGGCCAGGGCGTGGCGTTGATGAGCCGGCCGTTGATTGAGGATGAGTTGGCCGAAGGACGGCTGGTGCAGCCCTTCGGACCGGAGCTGGAAGGCAAACCATTTTACCTGGTGTACCCGGAAAGCCGCCGGCAGGACCCGACGATACTGGCTATCCGCGATTGGGTACTGAATGTACCCGGAGGATTGTGCCCAGTATCGCCGGCTGCTCCCGCCTGATCGTCAGGCTGTGACAGCTTTCATCGACTCCACCAGGGCATCATCCAGCTCATTGGCACGCTTGGCCGCTGGCCGGCTTTCCGTGCGTTGAATGTACTCCTGGAATACCTTGTTCGGCGGAATGTTTTTCTGCATGGTTCCCCACCACAGGTAACTGCTGACCAGCACATCCGCTGCGGTAAACGTGTCACCGCAAATGTAGGGACTCTTGCCCAACACTTTCTCCAGCGTGTTGATACTGTCTTCCACCCGGCCGCAACCGACGGCCTGCACGTTTGTGCTGTCGATCTTCCAGCCGTGGGCCAGCGCACTGGTAGCCATCTCGAAAGGGCCCGCCATGAAAAACAGCCAGCGGTAATAGGCGCCACGTTCCGGAGAGGCAGCCGGTGGGGCAAGCTTCTTGTCCGGGAACTGGTCCGCCAGGTAAGCGCAGATGGCCGCCACCTCGGTCACAATGGTGCTGCCGTGTTTGATGGCGGGCACCTTGCCCATGGGATTGATGGCCAGGTATTCCGGGGTTTTCATGTCCGGGCCGAAATCCATCGTCTCTACCGTGTAGGGGATACCGACTTCTTCCAACATCCAGCGTACAACGCGGCCACGTGACATGGGGTGGGTGTAAAAGGTGAGTTCCGACATGCTGATCTCCTTTTCGAGCCTGTTTTTTCAAGGGTATGGGTTACTGCGAGATCAGATTAATGTGGAATTAGGCGAATATCTGTCCTAGATAAATGGGAAGATGCATTTTTAATGTAGAAAAGCCGAAAAGCTGGCAGGAGGTAGGCCACGATGTCTGGTCCCACGACCCGCGTGTTAACCGTGTTGGAATTGTTGCAGACCCACGGCCAGATCGGCGGTGCCGAACTGGCGGAGCGGCTGGGCGTGGATCGGCGAACCATCCGACGCTACATCACAGTGCTCGAAGAGCTGGGCATTCCCGTGATGACCGAGCAGGGGCGCTATGGTGGATACCGGCTGGTGGCCGGCTTTAAGTTGCCGCCGATGATGTTTACCGACGAGGAAACCCTGGCGGTCTCCCTCGGGCTGCTGGCCGCCCGACAGCTTGGGCTGGCGGATGCTGCGCCGGCCATTGCCAGCGTGCAGGCGAAGCTGGAACGGGTGATGCCGGCCAACCTGAAAAAGCGGGTACGCGGTGTCAGCGACACCACTCGGGTGATCCTTCCCCGGGGCGAACCCAGCCTGGACGACCGCGCCCTTCAAACCCTGACCGTTGCCACGGAAGCGATGCGCTCGGTGGGGTTTACCTACCACTCCCCGGACCACGGCGGGATCGACCGCAGCGTGGATCCCTACGGCCTGGTGTTCCGTCAGGGGCGCTGGTATCTCACCGGCTTTTGCCATCTCCGCCAGGCGATGCGCTCGTTCCGGCTGGACCGCATCAGCCATGTCCACCTGTTAATGGCCACTTTTCAGCGGCCACCGGATTTTGATGCGGCGGATTTCCTGAGTGAGAGTTTCCTGTCCTGGGGGCGTACCCACGAGGTGTCGCTGGTGCTCCATACGGACCGTGAGTCGGCCTCAGCCGTGTTTGGTTTTCATTCCTCCTGTGCGGAGGGATTCGAACAGCGTGAAGATGGCTTGTTGCTAACCACCCAAACCGACAGCTTTGAGTGGTTTTCCTGGTGGCTGGCACAGCTCCCGTTCCGGTTTACCATCCTCAAGCCGGATGGGCTCAAGGATGCGTTGCGGGAGCATGCCACGCGGTTGCTGGAATGTTGTGAGTGAGGATTTACCCCACAAACATTCTCTTCGCCAATGGCAACCCCTTCAGGCCACTGACCGCCACCGTGGCGAGCAGGCCGCCGATCATTGCCCCGGCCACACCGCAGGTCATCACATCCTGGCCGGTCAGGTACAGGCCGGGGATGCGGGTCTTGGGCTTCAGCCAGTCCTGTTCAAAGCGGCTGGGCGAATGGTTCAGGCCATAGATCTCGCCCTTGCTGTAGCGGCAGAAGTAATCGGTAGACAGCGGCGTCGAGAGCTCGTAGTAATCCACCTTGCCTTCCAGGTGCGGGAACTTCTCATACAGCTTCGCCATTAGCCGCTGGGCGTAGGCTTCTTTCTTTGCCTCATACTCGTCGCCACGTTTACCCCAGGTCTCGTCCGCCCAGTCCTCGTACCAGTCATAAGGCCCGGGGGCGACGATCTCGATCGTGGCGCGGCCGGGATAGCGCTCGGCAAAGCTTGGGTCTTTGGCGGAAGGGAACGAGATGTACGTCAGCGGAATGTCGTGTTCGTCCGGCGCGGCCACAAAGTCGCTGACCTGCTTCTCGTAGTTGGTGCCCGGATAGATCCAGTAGTTGGTTTTCGGCAACTTCAGGTTCTCAGCGGTATCTTCCAGGCCGATGTAGAGGCAGTTGCTGGCCATGGAACGTTCCACGGTTTTCAGCTTTTCCTGGTAATAGTCCCGGTGGGGTGCGGTTTCCGGCAGCAGTTTGTCGAACGTGTTGAACACGCCGGCATTGCTGATCACCAGCGGGGCACGAACGTCCTCGCCGTCGGCCATGCGCACACCCACGGCCTTGCCTTTTTCGATCAGAATTTCTTTTACGTCGGCATAGGTGAACACTTCCCCGCCACTCTGCTGGATGACCGGAATAATGGTCTTCGCCATTTCAGAGGCACCGCCGATGGGGTAGTAGCCGCCGTACAGGTAGTGGCGGGCAATCAGGGCGTGGATGATGAAGCTGGATTCTGCTGGCGGCAGGCCGTTGTCGCCCCACTGGCCAGTGAGCACCGCGATCAGTTCCTGGTTGTTGGTCAGGCCTTCCAGAACTTCTCGAGTGGGCTTGTTGAGGAATGCAGGTGCGGTGCGGTCGACCAGCTTGCGCAGGGGCCCGGCGGCCAGGTCCGGAAGTACCTTGCCGATCACCAGCCCCGGCATGGCTTTGGCCACTTGCCGCAGATAACTCAGGTAGGTGTCTATGGCCTGCTCCTCGCCGGGAAACTCTTTCTTCAACTCTGCTTTGAAGGCGTCCGGGCCGGCGACAAGATCCACATGGCGGTTACCAATAAAGATGCGGTCAAAGTGGCTGTCCATAGGCGCCCACTTCAACTGGCCGTCGGTAATGTGGTCGAACAGGCGTTTGCTCAGGGTGTGGTCCGCGCCCACATCCCCAATGTAATGCACACCTACATCCCATTCGTAGCCGTTGCGATCGTAGCTGTGTGTAAAGCCCCCGGCGGTGTAATGCTGCTCGAACACCACCACTTTTTTACCCATTTTGCTCATACAGGCGGCGGTGGTGAGCCCGCCAATACCGGAGCCGATGACAATGGCGTCGTAGTGGCCATCAAGACGATTGGCGCGATAACGGCGCCCGACACGGATAGTACTGGGTTTGGGGCTACTCATGATGTGGTGTCCTTATTGTGTTGTTTGTTTTCGGCAATTGAGCCATCGAGCAGGAGTGTGACAACACCTTCGGCCAGGTGAGGTTCCGCCTTCGTGCTGGGCAGGTGCCCGTCGATAGACAACTGGGACAGGCCATGTACCAGGGACCAGGCGGCAGCTGTCATCAGTGACAACGGAATCGGTTTGACGTAACCGACCGCCTGCGCTTGTGCAATGGTGTCTTCCAGGACCTGGAAAGCTCCCTTTCCGGCAGTGTCCAGGCGCGGGTGAATACCTTTTGGCAGCACCCGCCCGCCAAACATCAGCCGGTACAAATTGGGTTCGTCCCGGGCGAACGACACGTAAACCAGGCCGATATCAATCAGTGCCCGCCTGGGGTCGCTTTGATCAACGGCGAGCAGTCGTTCCCGTAGTGCACTGAAACCGGTAATGGCGAGCTCTGCGAGCAGGCTGTCCCGGTCAACGAAGTGTCGATACAGCGCAGGTGCACTGACCCCGATCTGCTTGGCCAGGGCCCGCAGGCTAATCGCCGCATCGCCATGTTCCCGCAGAATTTCCAGGGCTAACTGATGCGCCTGTTGGGGCAGGTCACCATGGTGGTAATTGGTTTTGAGTGAGGTGGAACTAACAGTCATAAGTTATCACCGATAACATTGTTACCGGTGATAACATCACAGGGCGCAGGAGATTGTCAACTGTATTCGGAGGTCGCTTGTTCGCTTTGTGCGGCAGCAAAGGTTCCGGGTTTCAGGCATTGCGAAAGATAAAGGAATCCATCGACAGCACACCATGCTCAATGCCGCCTTCAATGACCGAGCCGCGTGCGTCGGGGCCAGCGGCACCCAGTGCAACCAGCAACGGCAGAAAGTGCTCCGTGGTGGGGTGCGCGCGCCGGGCATGGGGCGCGAGCGCCAGAGTGTTTATCAGGCGTGCCTGGTCATTTTCCAGAACCGCTTCACGAACCCATTGGCTAAAGGCCTTTGCGTACTCTGCACTGTTGTTATCCCTCCAGCGTACCTCGTAGAGGTTATGGGTCAGACTGCCCGAACCGACGATCAGCACACCTTCCTCCTGCAGCGGCGCCAGCACCTGGCCCAGTTGGTAGGCGGACTGGCTGTCGAGGTTCGCTGGCAGAGACACCTGGAACACCGGCACCGACGCGCCCGGGTACAGGTACGTCAGTGGCACCCAGGCACCATGGTCAAGACCGCGTTGGGCATCGGCGACGGGCTTCCATCCGGCATTGTCCAGCAGAGATAGAGCCTTACTTGCGAGCGAGGGATGACCATGCGCCGGGTACTCCAGTTCGTACATGGCGGGCTCAAAGCCTCGAAAGTCATGGATGGTGGGCGGTACCTCCGACAGACCCACCTGTACTTTCTGTGTCATCCAGTGGGGCGACACCACCAGCACCGCAGTTGGTCGGGGCAGTTCCGTTCCAAGCTGCGAGAGGGCCGGGCCTGCTTGGCCCGGCTCCAGTGCAAAGGTGGGAGCGCCGTGGGATACGAACAGACTGGTCATGGCGCGATACTCCTGTTTATTTCGTTGCCAAACGGTCTACCGAAGCGTGCCCGGCACCGCTAAACATCAGGGACACCGACGCCGCCAGTAATGCCAACCCGAATTCATAGCCGTTGTTGCTCATGAACAGGCCATTCTGGAAATGCACGCTGAAGATGGCAATCAACATGGCGAAGGCCAGCGCTGCACTGGCGGGGCGAACCAGTAGCCCGATGATCAGCGCCAGGCCGCCCAGGAACTCGGTGCCACCGGCCAGAAGAGCCATGAGGTAACCCGGGCTCAGGCCGATGGAATCCATCCATTGCCCGGTGCCTTCCAGACCGTAGCCACCGAACCAGCCAAACAGCTTCTGGGCGCCATGAGCTACGAAGATGATGCCAACGGGAATGCGCAGGGCAAGGGCGCCCCAGCCAGCGTTGGTGTCGAGCAGTTTGTTGAGGAATGTATTGTTCATGATCCTGTTTCCTTGTGTATGAGATGTGTGTTGAGCATGGGAATACTTTACGAATATCTTATTTTGGGATAAACATGCTTTTATTGGATTAACTGTCTCAAAAAACGGAACAATAGAATGGATAGATTGCTGGAGATGCAGACCTTCTGCGCCGTTGTGGATGAGAGCAGCTTTGTGGCCGCCTCGGAGGCAATGGGGATGTCGAAAGCCGCAGTATCCCGCTACATCGGTGAACTTGAATCCCGGCTTGGGGTGCGACTTCTTCACCGCACCACCCGGCGACTGTCGCTGACCGCGGAAGGGGAAGTGTTCTACGTGCGATGCCGGGAACTGCTGGCGGGAGTGGAAGAGGCGGAGGCAGAACTGACCTCACGCAGCGGCATCGCCAAGGGTGTGTTGCGCATTAATGCCCCGGTGAGTTTTGGCATTCGCCACCTTGCGCCCTTGTGGGGGCAGTTTCATAGTGAATATCCGGATGTGGAACTCAACATCGACCTGTCCGACCGCATTGTGGATATTGTTGAGGAAGGCTTTGATCTGGCGATCCGAATTGCCAGCTTGAGAAATTCCACCCTGGTCAGCCGGCGTCTCACCACCACGCGGCTTGTTGTATGCGCCTCTCCCGGATACCTCAGCGCCCACGGCACGCCAGAACATCCCGAGGATCTGATCCATCATAAGATCATCGCCTACAGCAACCTGGCCACGGGTAACGACTGGCATTTTGACGGCCCCGATGGATCAGTGAGCACACGGATACGCCCCTGGATGCATGCCAACAACGGCGAAACCTGCTGTGCCGCCGCCCTGGCCGGTCAGGGGGTGATCCACCAGCCCAGTTTCCTGGTGCAGGATGACCTGGACGCAGGCCGGTTGGTGGAACTGATGCCGGATTACCGCTCAGACGAACTGGGTGTTTACGCGGTCTATCCCACCCGCAAGTTCGTCACGCCCAAGGTGAGGGCGCTGGTGGATTTCCTGGTGTCGGCGTTTCCGGAGGTTGTGTAGGCGTAGCTGTGTTTCTACCCTCGCCGTGCCGCCTCAATAGCCGCAACATCGATTTTACCCATCGTCATCATCGCCTCGAACACCCGTTTCGCGGTTGCGCGGTCCGGGTCGGCAATGGCGTCCGACAGCACCTGCGGCGTAATCTGCCAGGAAATACCCCACTTGTCCCGGCACCAGCCGCAGGCACTTTCCTCACCGCCGTTGCCCACAATCGCGTTCCAGTAGCGATCGGTTTCCTCCTGATCCGCGGTGGCCACCTGGAATGAAAACGCTTCGCTGTGCGTGAAGATGGGGCCACCATTGAGCCCGAGGCAGGGAATGCCCAGCACGGTAAACTCCACCGTCAGTACATCCCCTTCCGAACCTGACGGGTAGTCTGCCGGCGCATGATTTACAGCATCCACGGACGAATCCGGGAAGGTTCTGGCGTAGAAGTTTGCCGCTTCCTCAGCATCGCCGTTGTACCAGAGGCAAATGGTATTTTTCGCTCGCTTGGTCATTGCATGGCTCCTGGTTGTTGTCATTTACTGGCACTGCTCAAGCCCGCTGCTGATCATCCACTGGACCCCAAATCGATCCTTGGTCATTCCGAAACGATGCGCCCAGAAGGTCTGTTCGAACGGCATGATCTCTGCGCCTCCTTCGGACAATGCCCGGAAAACCCGCTCCGCCTGCTTGGTATCATCGTATTCAAGGTGAATCTGCGTACCCTGCGGCGCCTGATAACAGTCTCCCGCCATATCCGCCCCCATCAGCCGACGGCCACGGATGTTAAGGGAGGAATGAACAACGCGGTCGTGCATTTCCTTCGGCACATCCTCTGCCGCTGGCGTTTCGCCGTAGGTAATCACGGCTTCCAGAGTGCCGGCGGTGACCTCCGCATAGAATTCCATGGCTTCCCGGCAGTTGCCGCCAAACGCCACGTGCATGTTCATCTCCCGTGGCAGTTTTTCCTGCGAACGATGCTTCTCAAGTGCGGGGCTGGGCGCGAAATCCTCCAGCGTGAAGTAGCGGCGTAACTCAAGGGTGACATTGCCGCCAGCATCTTCCTTTGGCCATTGCTTTGCCCAGGCGATGGCGTCTTCGAAGGAATCCACCTCAAGCACACTGTAGCCGGCCAGCAGCTCGCTGGTCTGCTCGAAGGGCCCGTTGACAACAGTGGGCTCACCGTTGCGGAACTGAATGCGGCAGCCTTCCCGGGTGGGCCACAAACCGTCGCCACCGGTAAACACCCCTGCCTGCGTCATCCGCTCGTTATAGTCCGCCATCGCCTGCAAGAGGTCATCCGTAGGCATTACGCCATTCTCGGTGTCCACATCGGCCTTGCGCATCAGCATGTATTTCATGTTGTCGTTCTCCAGTGATTGTTGGTGGTTTCACTGGTTAGTCGCGTGGGGCGGGACGAAATCGACAGGGGAAGAAAAAATTTCAGGGATGTCGTTTATTGTGCGTCTTTTGCCTGTTCCGCCGCTCGTTTGTTGTCCCGTGCGGTAAAGCCCCAGCCAACGGCGGCAAGGAGAATCAACCCGGTAATAATTGGTGATACCTCCCCGAACGAGACTACCGCGCCGATGACAGACGCCACGGCTGCAACGGCAGACAGTTTCCAGGAGTAGCCGCTGGTTCCGGACTGTTTTTGAGGTACTTCTGCCATACTAAATCCTCGTTGAGCCAACAGGGTTCTCTGTTGACGGGGTCACTTCCGGGCCACCAAAAACACTGACGACTTACCCGGCTGCCATTCATAATCGATGCTGAACCCTGCCTTGGCCAGCATCGCTACCAGTGATTGCCGGCTAAAGCGGTTCACGAACGGCGCCAACCCCACCGCCTGTATGGCTGGAATCAACAGCCGCCAGAGCACCATCAGTTCACCCACCAGAGCAGTGCTGGAAACAAAAACGCCACCGGGTTTCAGCAGTTCATGAACCCGGGCAATCGCCGTTTCGGGGTTGTCCAGCAGATGGAGAATATTGAGCCCCAGCACCGCATCAAAGGTTTCCGCCTCCAGCGCCAGGCTTTCCAGGGTGCCCTGCTGAAAGCGCACGTTCTCGACACCAGCATCGCGGGCTTTCTGCGTGGCGATGTCCAGCATTTTGCCGGATATGTCGGTCGCAAGAATTTCTTTTACATAGGGCGCATGAACCAGGGCAGTGCTGCCGGTTCCACAGCCGAACTCCAGTACCGACCAGTCTGGCCGGAAATATCCTTGGGTGATGTCGAGTTTTTTCCGGTAGGTTTCCTCGTCCCGCACCGGGCTTTTCGCATATCGGGGTGCGCTCTTGTCCCAGAATTCCTTTGAGGCCTTCATCGTGCAAACGCTCCTGTAAGCAGGCTGTCAGTAAAATCTGTCCCGGATTCACTTCGGTCCACAGCGAAACATTCGCATTGAATTAAGTTGCACAATAGGCGCCTAAACTAACGGTTCAGGAGGCTTTCAATGCCCATCGTTTGCGTCATTCGCTATCAGATAGACCCCTTCCAGAAAGAGCAGTTTAAAGTTTACGCCAAAAACTGGGGTGACATCATTCCGCGTTGCGGCGGTGACTTGATCGGCTACTTCCTGCCCTCGGAAGGAACCAACGACATCGCCTGGGGCCTTATCGGGTTTGGTTCTCTTGCAAGCTACGAATCGTATCGGTGTCGCCTGAAGGCGGATGAGGCCGGAAAAAGGAACTTTGCGCTCGCTGAATCCCAGCGCTTTATACTACGGGAAGAGCGCAGCTTTGTGGAAGCCGCCGAAGGCACCGTGAATGTACCTTCAACACGTCGTTGCTCTGACTCTGTGGAGGAGATCTAAAATGTTGGCAGTGATATTTGAGTTGGAACCACGCCCGGGTAAAACCGCCGAATATCTCGATGAAGCAGCCGCGTTGGCGCCGCTTTTAGAACAAATAGACGGCTTCATATCCATTGAGCGTTTCGAGAGCCTCACGCACCCTGGCCGGATACTGTCCCTGTCGCTCTGGCGGGATGAAGCCGCTATTGCGCAATGGCGGAACATGGAAGCCCATCGTCACGCCCAGGCCAAAGGGCGGAGTGAGATCTTTTCCGACTATCGGTTGAGAGTGGCGGACGTTGTCCGGGATTATGGGCTTTCTGATCGATCAGCAGCGCCTAACGATTCAAAGGCTCATCATAACTCGTGAACACGAACGAAATTGCCCGAATAGCGTCACTAGTGGGAGTTCCTGCCCGCGCTACCATGTTGCTGGCACTCATGGATGGCCGTGCGTATACCGCGCATGAGTTGGCGAGAATAGGAGGGGTTTCTCCTCAGACCGCCAGCGGACATCTGTCGCTTCTGATTGAGGCGGAGTTGTTGGTGTTGCTGAAACAAGGGCGGCATCGCTACCATCGCCTGGCATCAAGAGAGGTAGCGACAATGCTGGAGGGCATCATGCAGGTCGCCGCGTTGGGCCGGAAACCGGCCAGGGTCGATACCGGTCCACGCGATCCCGGCATGAGGCGGGCAAGGATGTGTTACGACCATCTTGGTGGTCGCCTGGGTGTCGCCGTTGCAGACTATTTGATGGCAGAGCAAGCCATTGTGCTCGAACCTGATGGGGGCGCTCTAACAGACCGGCTACAGACAGCATTGGCGCCCATTGGTTTGTCGTTCGGCCAGCCCCAATCTGTTAACTCCGTGCCTTTGTGTCGCCCATGTCTCGACTGGAGTGAGCGCCGGTTTCACATAGCCGGCCCTTTGGGACAGCAGATTTGCAACCACCTGCTCGATAACGACTATCTGCGACGGCGTGAAGCAGGTCGGGAATTGAAAGTGACTGCGAAAGGCGCCACAGCCTTGTGCCGCTGGTTGGGTGCGGCACGCTGGAGTGAGGTGTGATTGTGGCGAAGCGGTTTCCGAAGACCGTGGACAATACCCCTGTTAACCCTCAGCCGCTGCTTTCCATCGCAGCGAACGCTTCAGCGATGGTTGGCGGAGCTGTGGGGCGGGCGTACATTGCCTTGAGATAGTCCCGCAACCGCGGAGCGCCCGCAAGCATCTCCTCTGTGTTGGCCCAGTCCAGTGTATATGCCGCGTTGAAATCCGCCACGCTTAGCCGGTCGCCAACCATGAACTCGCGTTCCGACATGTGCCGTTCAAGCACCTCTATCATTTCCAGGCATTCCTGTCTCGCCAGCTCGACATCCTGAGGTATTCGCTTCTCGTCCGGGTAAACGAACGTGTGGCGGGCGATGCGCCACAAAGGTTGTTCGACCTCGGTCACAAGGAAGAACATCCAGCGGTACATCTGTGCCCTGTCTTCCAATGTCTCGGGAATGAATCCGGCCTGAGGGTATTTTTCGGCCAGGTAGAGCTGAATTGCGGCCGATTCAGTTAACACAAGGTCCCCATCCACCAATACCGGCACCTTGGCGGCAGGGTTGAGAGAAAGAAAGTTCTGTTGGTGATGCTCATCCTGCATAAGGTCTACCGGGTGCAGTTCGTGCTCAAGGCCCAGTTCGTTAAGCAGCCAGACAACGCGCAAGGCGCGGGTTGGGGGTGTTCCGTATAATTTCAGCATTTCCTGCTCCTCCGATGCGTGGGCACCGTTTGTTCGATGGGTTCTTAATTAAGTCGAACCGGAGCATGTGAAATCGACATCACATTGTAATTTTACCTTTGAGCAATGATTGAAGTTAACGAGTCACTTCCGGGCGATTAGGAAAACCGATCCAGAACCGACCAGTCTGGCCGGAAGTATCCCTGAGTGATCGCCAGTTTCTTACGGTAGGTTTCCTCGTCCCGCACCGGGCTCTTGGCGTAGCGGGGCGTTCCCGGCATCAGACACGAACTTGCCCCCTTTCAATATAGGAGCGCAGCTTTGTGGAGGCCGTCGAAGGCACCTTCGACACTTTGTCGCTCTGACTCTGCGGGTGGCGGTGATAAGGGAGGCATCGCACGGATTGAAATGCACCCCAGTCTAGATCAAAATATACCAATTATTGGTACCAGTGAGGTGTCACGATGCAAAAGAATACCAGCATCACTTTAGGCCAACACTTTGATGCGTTCATTACAGAACAGCTCAAAAATGGCCGATACAGCTCGACCAGCGAAGTTGTACGTGCAGGGTTGCGCCTGCTTGAAGAGTCTGAAACCCGTCTGACAACACTCCGAAAACTACTTAAGGAAGGAGAGGACAGTGGTTTTGAAGACTACTCCTACGATTCATTCATTCAGGAGCTGGATAGCGAAAAACGGTAATGCCAAACTTCAAGCTTTCCAGGAAGGCCAAAGCTGATCTTAGATCGATTGCACTTTACACGGAACGTAAATGGGGTCGAGATCAACGAAATCATTACCTCCTTCAGTTCGACCAGTGTTTCCACCTCCTGGGCGAAAACCCGAACCTGGGGCGGGCCTGCCACGAAATCAGCCCTGGCTATCAGCAATACCCTCAGAGCAGCCATATCATTTTTTATCGGTTAGCTGCAGACGGTACAACTGAAATTATCCGGATCCTTCATAAGCGCATGTTGCCCGAGGGGCATTTGCTATAGGGCTTCGTCGCTCTGACTTACTGACGAAAACGCCGGATAAACGCCTCGGATTCCGCAATCGACTGCTCCATATTGCGAATCAGCGCATCCACGTCCTGGCGGATACCCACCAGCTCATTCTCCAGCGAGCCGATCGCCTGGGCGTTCAGATTGTGCTTGAGATACAGCACCTGATCCTGAAATGCCTCCAGTACCGGGTCCATGCGCTCCTCGGCATCGTGCATGCGGCTGATCAACTGGCTGTACTGGGTGCGGGTTTCATCAAGCTGTTGTTCGCTGCTGCGGCGCAGGGAGTCGCTTTCGTATTCACCGAGTTCGTCTTCCCATTCATCGAAGAGGGCTTCTGCAACGTCTTCCACCTTGTCGATACGGTCACGGACATCTTCCGCGCTGGACTTGCTGTCTTCGTAGGCATCGCTGATCTCGGCGTAGCGCTCCTTGAGATCGGTATCCGGCGTGTCCACCACGCTCTGGAAACGTTCAAGGGACGAGCGGAACGTCTCCTGGGCATCGTTCTGGCTGTCCCGCGCGTTTTCCACCCGGTCCACCAGGATGTCGCGCTTTTCAAAGCCGAGCTTTTCCATGGTGTTGTAGTACAGCGAGGAACAACCGCCCAGCAGCGCGACACTAAGTAACACCAGCCAAAGCCGCCGTGTCATGGATGGCATTATTGAACTGACAGTGACTGGGGTGGACATAGGGTCGTCTCCGGTTGGGGCATAGGTGCGAACCCGGAAAGTGAAGCATGGCGATGGTGCAATGACAAGCTACTGCCAGCTATCGCCATGGCTCGGGACGCGCTGGGGTTATTTTACCGGGGCTTTACTGGACGCAAACACACTCCGCCCCAACCACCGCCATAGGTCCAGGGTATCCCGCCTGCCGCCACGCACAAGTAGCCGGTGCGACTGCTGCTCGGCATCCGGGTCACTGTCGCCGGTCCAGATTTCGGTCAGGCTGGCGACGCTGGCCTCCACTACCAGGGTCAGTTCGTGGCCCGGGTCTTCACGGCACAGATCGATCTCGCCGTTGGCAACCACCAGCCACCAGTGCCGTTCCCGGTGCCGGGCATCGTTCAGGAAAAAGTGGATGACCACTTTGCGATCGGAAGGGAATTCGTCAATGTGTGCGAAACGGCGGATATCCCACATCAGGAAACCGGCATCGAGCTGGTTTGCCTGCAAGCGGCTGCCAATCCATCTCGCTCCCCAGTGACCAATGGCCAGGATGATCGGGCGCAGCTCCTCACCCGCCGGTGTAAGCACATACTCCTGGTTGTTGCCCTCCTGCACGCGTCGAAGCACCCCCACTTCCTCCAGCTTTTTCAGGCGCTGAGCCAGGAGCGTTGCCGACATTCTTGGCAACCCCCGCCGGATTTCATTGAAGTGTGTGCTGCCACACAGCAGCTCCCTCACCACCAGCGGTGTCCAGCGTTCCCCGAGTATTTCCGAACCCCGGGCAACGGTGCAGAACTGTCCATAGTTGGTCATGGGCTTTGGCTCCCTGGGCGGCGTGAGTGCCCCGAACTTTCATCCTAGCCCTTTTTCGCATGGCTGGCGCTCCATTTTCTGGACTATCGCCTGCACCCGGCCGGGGGGATAGTGATTTCAGACACCACGGGAAAGGGGAATACCATGATCAAGCTCGCCATCATTCAGGAACCACCGGTCTTTCTGGACCGGGAAAAGACCATCGCAAGGGCAGTGCAATTGGTGCAGGACGCCGCCAACCAGGGAGCCCGGCTGATCGTTTTCTCGGAAGCCTTCATCCCCGGTTATCCCGTCTGGATATGGCGGCTGAAACCGGGCGGTGATTGGGGGCTCTCGGAGCAGTTGCACCGGCGACTGCTGGACAACGCTGTCCAGCTTGGTTCTGACCAGTTGCGGCCCCTGCTGGAGGTCGCCAAGGAAATGCAGGTGACCATCGTGTGCGGCATCGACGAACGCGACGAAGACACCAGCCGCGCCACCCTCTACAACTCGGTAATCACCATCAGCCCCGAGGGCACGGTGCAGAACTGCCACCGCAAACTCATGCCCACCAACCCGGAACGCATGGTATGGGGCTTCGGCGATGCCAGCGGGATGAAAGTCACCGACACCCCCGTTGGCCGGGTCGGGTCACTGGTGTGCTGGGAAAACTACATGCCACTGGCGCGCTACGCACTGTTCGCCCAGGGCATCGATATATACATCGCCCCCACCTACGACAGCGGCGACCGCTGGGTTCGCACCCTTCAGCACATTGCCAGGGAAGGCGGGTGCTGGGTGCTCGGCGCCGGTAATGTGCTACGCACGAGCGATCTGCCCGATGACTTTCCGGAGGTTGACCGCCTGTATCCGGACAAGGAAGAATGGATTAACTGTGGTGATTCCGTGGTCATTTCGCCCGCCGGGGAAATCGTAGCCGGCCCCCTGCGAAAGGAGACCGGCCTCCTGCTGGCAGACATTGATGTCACCGAAGTGAACGCGGCAAGGCGCAGCCTTGATATCGTCGGCCACTACGCCCGGCCGGACATCTTCTCACTGCAAGTGAACACCCGGCCGCAAAGGCCGGTCAGCTTCAATGAATAGGGAGACAAGTGACGGAATCAATGAGGGGGATGTGTCATGAACGAAGAAAAGGTCTACCACGGAAGCTGTTTTTGCGGGGCGGTCCAGTTAACCGTCAGGGGTAATCCGGAAGCCATGGGCTACTGCCATTGCGAATCCTGCCGGCACTGGTCGGCCAGCCCGGTGAACGCATTCACCCTATGGAAGCCGGACGCTGTTTCCATCCAACAGGGCTCAGACAACATTGGCACCTACAACAAGACACCGGGAAGCAGCCGTAAATGGTGCAAAACCTGTGGCGGTCACCTGTTCACCGAGCACCCTTCCATGGGGCTGACGGATGTCTACGCTGGGATCATTCCGGAGTTCCCCTATGAGCCCGGTGTGCATGTTCACTATCAGGAGGCTGTGCTGCGAATCCGCGATGGCCTTCCGAAACTGAAGGATGTGCCTTCGGAAATGGGTGGTAGTGGGGTCGAGGTGGCTGAATAGGCGGAGTCTAACTGCTTTCAAGTAAAACAGCCTGCCCCGACCTGTAACGCCGGGGCAGCGCCGCATATCACGCCTTCATATGCGCCCGATACTCCCCCTGTCGCTCCAGCATCCAGCCCGGATACTCCGTCGGTAGGCGGCTGACCTCATCCAGGGCTGCCAGTTCGTCGGCTGAGAACCGGACCTGTGCCGCCAGGAGATTGTCCCGCAACTGGTCTACCCGCTTGGCCCCGACAATCACACTGGTTACGGCGTTCTGGTGCAGCAGCCAGGCAAGCGCAATCTGAGCCACACTGACGGGCTGGTCGTCGACCTTCTTGCTGATGGCGATCTCCCGCATCACGGCGATGACAGCACTGCCACGCTCCCGGTTGACAGGCGGGAAATCAAACTTGGCGCGCCGGCTCTCCTCGGAGACGTCCGGCCCCTCGTACTTGCCGGAGAGGTAGCCGCCCGCCAGTGGGCTCCACACCATCAGGCCGATGTTTTCGGACTCCAGCATGGGGATCACTTCCCGTTCGAGATCCCGGCCCACGAGGGTGTAGTAAGCCTGCAGTGACAGAATCGGGCACAGGCGGCGGGTGCGTGTAATGCCAACGGCTTTCATCACCTGCCAGGCGGCCCAGTTCGACAGGCCGACGTAACGGACGTGGCCGTGTTGCACCAGGGAATTCAGCGCCTCCAGGGTCTCCTCTATCGGCGTGGCCGGGTCGAAGCCGTGGATCTGATACAGGTCGATGTAGTCGGTTTGCAGTCGCTGCAGGCTGGCCTTGCACTCGCTCATGATGTGGCCACGGGAGGCACCACGGGCGTTGGGGCCTTCACCCATAGGGCCGAGCACCTTGGTGGCCAGTACGACATCTTCGCGGCGAACGTTCAGATTCTTCAGGGACTGCCCCACGATGCGTTCACTGGCACCACCACCGTACACGTTGGCGGTATCGATAAAGTTGATGCCCGCCTCCAAGGCCGTCTTCATCAGCTGATCGGCCTGTTCCTGCTGCAACTGGCCGATCAGCCCCCACATGTCGTCCCCGCCGCCGAAGGTCATGGTGCCCAGGCACAGTTCCGATACAAACAGCCCCGAGTTGCCTAGCGTCCGCAGGCGCAGGGGTGCGTCATGGGTGGATTGGGGTAAGTTGGGAGTTGTCATAGCCGATCACCTCTTCGTTATGGATGAACCTGCCGGAGCAGGGCCGTGGGTTCATACTAGGCGACGCACGGCCAATCGAGCTGGCGGAAACTCTCAGAGGATTGCACAATCCTCGCAACCTGATATCAGCCTGGGGATGCCCCTGCTGAAGTGCGGCGCCGGACAGTCTATGATCCCATCAGAACAGGAGACCGCCATGACCGCCCAGCCCAACGTCATACCAATGCAACCGGACAACCCATCCCTGAGCCGGCTCCGTGATCTTGTCGAGCAGCAATGGCAGACCCATGGCCCGGAGAGCGCGATCGACGGTTTACGCCTGACCCACGCCCTGGAACCCAGCGGCACCATCCGAGCCCTTTATCAGACCTCGTTCTGCATCGTATTGCAGGGGGCCAAGGTAACGGCGGTTGGGGAGTCGGCTTTTCATTATCGCCAGGGCGAGTGCCTGCTGGCGTCCGTCAATGTGCCAGTGAACTCCCGGATCGTGCAGGCCTCCCCCGATAAGCCGTATCTGGCGCTGAGCCTGTCGATTGATCCGGCGATGATTTCCGAGCTGCTGGTGACCCATCCGGAAATGGCGTATCGGGGCCCAAAACAACCGGCACTGGTCACGGCCGGGATGCCGGATGACCTGTACGATCCTGTCATTCGCCTGCTCCGGTTGCTTGATCAACCGGACGATCGTGAAGTTCTGGAGCCGCTTGTCCGTCGGGAAATCTGTTGGCGTATATTGCGTTCGCCGCTGGGGCCGGCTCTGCAGCAGATCGGCCTGAAGGACAGCGACACCGCCCGCATTGGCCGGGTAACGGCCTGGATGCAGGCGAACTACCAACAGCCCTTCCGGGTGGCCGAGCTGGCGGCAATGGCGAGTATGAGCCCGGCGACCTTCCACCGGCATTTCAAGAGCATCACCCGTTTAACGCCTGTGCAGTTCCAAAAGTTGGTGCGCCTGCAGGAAGCCCGGCGGCTGTTGTTAAGCGATCAGGAAGTGGCGAGTGTTGGCTACCAGGTCGGCTATGAAAGTCCGTCCCAGTTCAGCCGCGATTACCGCAAACTGTTTGGCGCGCCACCGGGCCGGGACAAGGCCGTGATGCGTTCCAGTGTGGCGATTGAGAGTGGTGTATGAGGGGGGCGCCGGTCAAATACCGTACTCCCGCTCAACCTTCGCAACCCGCACCCGGAAACTGGAATACCATTGCTGATGGCCGCGCCGCTGGGCCTCCTGATGCTCCGCGTTCTGCTTCCAGTTGCGAATGGCCTCAAGGCTTTCCCAGTAGGACACCGTAATGCCCAGCCCCTCCCGGGCGGATTCCATACCCAGGTAGCCGGGTTGTTGTGCCGCCAATTCGGCCATTCGCTCGGCCATTTCGCCGTAGCCGTTGTCGCCCTCGGTGCGGTGGCTGGTGAAAATGACAGCATAGTAGGGCGGAGTGGGGGTGTTGGTGATTTCTGACATGGCGTGCTCCAGGGTAAGTCCAGTACAAACTGGGGCTAATGGTTAGGCTTTTCTACTTCCCACTGCTCTCGTTGCAACCGGTAAAGCACATGTGGCCGCAACGGGCTACTCTCGGGCAAACTGGGATGTTCAAACTCGCCACTGTACGTCATGCCGATGCGCTCCATGACACCGCGTGATCGCAGATTGCCAACGGTGGCAAAGGAGACAATTTCAGAAAGCCCCAGCTGTTGAAACCCCATATCCAGGGCACCGCGAGCAGCTTCTGACGCATAGCCATTCCCCCAGTGGGCGAACGATAGGCGCCAACCAATCTCCACACACGGAGAAAACGGCATCGCCGCAACGGGGACGTGTAGCCCGCAAAAGCCAATAAAGGGCTCGGCGCCCTTGACTTCTACCGCCCAGAACCCCCAGCCACGTTGTTTGATGAGCGAACGAATTGTCTCCGCCATCTCGTTGCTTGCATGCCCACCCAGCGGCTCGGGGAAGAACTCCATAACCTTTGGGTCGGCGTTTAGAACGGCGAACGGCTCGAGATCACTCTCGCGCCATTGGCGCAAACGTAGTCGTTCGGTCTGAAATTCCAATAATTCTGCCATAACTGAATGAGCCTTACTCCTGACGACGGACGTTAGAAGCTGCCTCGCGGATCGCGAGGCAGAAGTTTATCGGGCGGAGCTCGATGCCCCAGCCCAACTTCTCGCCCATGCGCGCTGCCGGGTGCAGCGAGGCGAGCTTAACCGCTGCATCGAAGTCCGGCGCTTCGATGATCACCACACCGCCCACGACTTCCTTGGTTTCCGCGAACGGCCCGTCGGTGACTATCAGTTTTCCGTCCTTGAGGCGCATCGACTTTGAGTCCCAGCTCAGGCTCCCGCCCCATGTGACCTCGCCCGCCGCCTGCATCTCGGCGTCAAAGCTCTTGCACTTCTCCCCAATCTCGGCCAGCTCGTCTTTGCTCATCTTGTTGAATTTTTCTTCGTTTCCGTAGGCCAGCAGCATGTATTTCATGGTGTTTCTCCCGATTGTCGTTTCATCAAAAACCTTTAATAGGCTCATCGGGTAGTCGATCAGGCATCGCGGATTTCGACAATCGAGCGATTTTTCTCGATGCGGTAAGGAAATAAACCTGTCCCGGTTTGCCAATGATGTGCGTAACGGTTCGACCAAAACACAGGTCGAACCGGGAAAATGGGATAAGTGAATCTTTTATCCGTTGATGAAAGACTCAGACAGTTTTTCGGCACATGAGGATGTCGCATAGTCAGCGGCCGCCCTGAAGTCTTCCCCAGAGCCATCAAGAACATCCTCAGCGGGCACACCCAGCAAATCGGACTCCGATGCTTTGACTGTGCAAGTGGCACGCCATACCGCCTTCCCATCATTAGTGCGCACCAGTGTTGCATCGCTAATATAATTCAGGAAAAAAGTATTCCAGCTCAGGGGGCCGTGTGCAAAAGAGCCGTATTTAGTCCTGAACTCAAGAATGTATGGTGCATCATACTGGGAGGTCAGCCTGCTGAAATCATCAGAATCAACCGTCGGCTCCACCTTGTTGGCAAGCCTGAAGGAATAGGGCCTCTCACTGCCTACTGCGGTTATAAATTTCTCTCTCACCTCAGCTGTGAAATCCGGGATTTCATTGAATGACGTGATTCCTTTCCAGCTAGGCATGCTGTCCGGCCTTTCGGAATACCACGTCAATGTGTCGAAAAGTGCGATGTCAGGGGTAGTAAAAAGGAAGCCTGGCGTTTCTTGGATGGCAACAACTATCTCACTTGAGAATATCTTGTTTCGGCTATCTTCCATCTCAATAGACTGTGGTAATGCGCCGCAGCCCGAGAGGACTAACAACGAACAACCAAGTACACCAAGTCGCATAGTAACCATCCTATATCCTCTTTTAGTTTTATGGTTTTTCAACATAACTACTTCTGCATCAGTCAGGTGCATTTCCGCACTCTTGTTCTGTCTTCGCGATCCGAATCTGATTGCTGGATCGTGTCCGGTCAGAGCGTCAGTATCGGTATAACCCCTATGCCGACAATCAGATAGCCTCCAAGACCCCAGAGAAACCGAGGTGAGAGCTTCTTGAAGAAAACACCAAACCGCTGCGCCACGCCGTAGCGCTTTTCGTCTCCTCGGACATCCCAGAATGCTATATCGAGTGGGTCTGTGAATTTTATCCTCGGGTCTTCGTGCCGTGCGTGTTCTTTGGGTACCCCCGCAATAAAGAAAAGCAGCGTAACTGGGAAAAGAAAGCCGAAAATCAGGGTCGCAATCGGGTTTACCCCGGCATCCACGCTGCGCTTTACGGTAAAGCAGAAGAAGGAGATGGCCGCCAGCAAAGCAACGATCAGGAAAATATCTGCGTGGTAGGAGGTCCCGGGCAGCAGATTCATCACTCCCTGAACAAGGCCTAGCGTCGCGCTCGTCCCTAACACCAGCACCAGAAAAGCAAACAGCCACTCCAGCCGGGAGATACGCCCCCTCGAATTCGCCAGCAAGCGGCCAAGCCATCTCCAGCCTAAACGTTCACTGTTCTTGATTTCGCTGGCATGGGCGGCGTCCAGAAGCAGGTAAATATTGTCCATGGGCAGGCCCGGCACGTGCCGGTAGTCGTTGCTCCAGCCGAATGTGCGGTCCAATGTCAGAAGTACGGTTCGGTCCAGTGGACAGCATCGGGGGGAGGCTTCGGAGATTTTTTGCCAAAGCACATTGAGAACATAATGGCCGATGTCATCTCGAATACCCGGGAATTCGAGCAGCGGATTGTTCAGGAGCGCTTCCATCGCTTCGAGGTTTGATGTGTCCTCCGCTTTTTGAATCATGGCTGCGATTTCGTCTGCCAGGTGCCGGACCTCTCGGGCATCAACCGCCGGGCGTTCGGCCAACGCCGGCTGAGGCTCTGAGATCGGTTGCGGCTCGAGTTGGGAAGACGGCGAGGGTGTGGTTGAGGCTGCTGGCGTCGCCAATGAGGAAGCAGGATCGGCCTGCGACGGTGCCGAAATAGCCTTCAGGGCTGTCTCGTAGGCCTGGCGTAGCGTCATGAACTCGTCAGGCTTGTCCTCTGGATTGCACTCTTTTGCTCGTCGTGCGTAAGCGAGCTTGATCGTGCGCTTGTCGCTGTTCGGCTCGATGCCGAGATATTCCCAGGCGTTCACCACATTCCCCATTGTTTGCGGATAGCATCCAGGCGTTGTTCAACGGCAGTACGTATCGTGTCCACCCGTTGCGAATCCTGAGAGTCCATCGCGTTTTCCAGTTCCATGATCAGGTCGCTGATCAATTGTCTCTGTTCCCCCAGGGCTTCAGAAAACATTCGTTCCGCTTCCATCATCACCGCGATGTTGGCGCTGTCCTCCCGCGGATGAAACTTGAGCGAGTCCAGCCGCTTCAAGGCACGTTCGATATCGACGTCCGAGAGCTCGGTCGCCGTGTTGCGAATGATGAGGCGATCCTTGACCCCGGTGCTCAGAACCTCTGCCTGCACTTCGAGTATGCCGTTGATGTCGTAGGTAAAGCGGACATCCACGGCTTCCTCGGAAGCAGGTTTGGGTGGAACGGGAACGGTCATCTCGCCAATCTTGATGTTGTTTTTGACCAGTCTCTGCTCGCCCTGGTAGACATGCAGCTGAACCTGTTTCTGATGGTCAGACACCGTGTAGAAGCGGTCGACCCGACTGGCGGGAATCACGGTATTGCGCGGAATGAGCACGGAGAAAAAGCCAGTGCGAGTGCCCTGTTCCAGCGTCTGCGCCGATTCGATGCCCAGGCTGAAGGGGCAGACATCCGTCAGCACGGTATCCCGCAGAGCCTGGTTACGCTGTTTAAGAGCCGCCTGGATGCCCGCGCCCATAGCAACAACAAGGTCTGGGTCGAGATTGGCAGAAGGGATGCGCCCAAACATACGCCCGACAGCGTTCTTGATCATGGGCATGCGGGATGCCCCGCCGACAATGATGACCTCATCAAATCCTTCGCGACCCAAACCGGAGTCCCGCACCGCTCGCTCGAGTGGGGCGCGAAGACGATCAAGCAGGCCGGCGCTATATCCCAGAAAGTCATCCCGAGTGACGGTAGTTGCGAGCGACTGGCCGCCGATGGATGCCTTCACGTCAACCTGAACGTCCTCGCAAAGCGCGGCCTTGGCCTGGTCGCAGACGCGGTAGACATGTGCCCGCTCTTCCCGGCTCAGTTTCTGACTGCCAAGTTCCCACTTTGCCAGTACCCCCGCCACCAGTGCCCGGGTGAAGTCCTCACCGCCGAGGAAACTGTCGCCGCTGGTAGCGTGTACTTCCAGCAGGTCATCGAATTTCTCCAGGATGGAGACATCCAGGGTGCCGCCACCAAGATCGATCACGATAAAGGTGCTTTCGTCCCGCTGCTCGCGCAACCCATACGCCAGGGCAGCGGCCGTTGGCTCGTTTATCAGGCGTTCAACGTGCAGGCCGGCAAGCCGTGCTGCAGTGAGCGTAGCGGTACGCTGGTTATTGTTGAAGTAGGCAGGGACACTGATGATGGCTTCTTCGACGTGTTCCCCGAGAAAGGCTTCTGCATCGGCTTTGATCTGCTTGAGAACCAGCGCTGAAAGCTCTTCCGGGGAGTAGCTGTTCCCGTTCAGGGCAAGGCGTTCGGACGTGCCCATCAGCCGCTTGAATTGCGACGCCGTGGCGTGAGGGTGGGTCACCAGGCGGTCCTTGGCAGGCCGGCCCACCAGCACATTACCACTGCGGTCCACACTCACCACGGAAGGGGTAAGCCATTCGCCAAGAGCGTTCGGGATGATTACAGGTCCATCTTCTTTCCAGGCACTTGCCAAACTGTTGGTGGTGCCCAAATCAATGCCGATGACTGCCATTGAAGTTCCTTGGTTTGTGTCTTTTTAGCGGAAGAAAAATAGCAGCATTCGAAGGCCAAATGATGTTTCGGCGTTCTTTCCTTTTGGGCTGCTTGAAGTGTGCGAGGGAATTGCGGGAGGACTACGCAGATCGCTCCATGTCATGGCATATCATCCTTGAACTGGCTTCCAGGGTGTGCGTTGTTTGTTGTTTATCGGGAAATATTACATCAACGCAATGTATGAGGCCATACACCACAGCCACAACTAACAGAAGGGCCAAACCTGGCCCTTCTGTTAGTACCGTTTCCGGAAAATGGTCTTCAGTTACTGGTTACGCATCCTGATCCCGTGCATGGCGCACAAGCTTGGTTAACCAGGAACCTCCTGCGCACCAGTTTTCGTCTGAATCTTCAGCAGATACAACCGCCACAACATAGGGACCGTCGCTCCAGAAAGCGAACATCGGGCCGCCGGAATTTCCGGGCGTTATGTCCGCGTGAGTCTCCATGGATCGAGCGGGGCCGAGATCATGCCAGGGCTCATTCAGCTTCTTGTCGCGTTGAAAGGTTGGGCGCAAAGCGCTACCAATACTGCCGGGATAGCCGATATTGAACCAGTAAGGTTCGTCATCCCATGAGCTGTTGTACGTTCGCGTGCCCATCCATCCAAATAGATCGCCAATACGATCAGCCGTGACCAGAACGGCATAGTCCTCGTCAAGTTCAAACCAGCCAACGCTGCCGGTCACTTTTGTATAGAACCAGACCCGGGTGATGGCGGTGATAGCACGGACTGAACCGCCGGATCGATGAACCTCAACGGTACCTGCGCCATTTGAGCGCCAGTCGACCACATGGCTTGCCGTCAGCACATGCCTGGGGCCAACAATGACGCCCGATCCTGAGCCGGACGACGTCAGAACCTTGCAAATGGTCCCCCACGGGTAGCTGATGTCGTTGTAAATCCTGCGGTCCTCCGGATTGAAAACCGTAAGAGGCCTAAGATCCTTTCCGTTCAGAAGAACACGAGGCGGTTTTGCCAGCTTGTCCCTGCAAGGTACGGAGCTTGCCCCAAACCACTTGGGCATCATTGGCGCGGTAGGTTTTTCGTCAGACCTTGCGTCTCGTTTGGCTTCAAGCCCTTTATATTTGTAGGGCTTTGGTTCCGGCAGCAGCATGGACTGCAGGTCTTTCGGTATTGTGCCCTTCGGACTTCTGTCGAAACGTTCGGCAACCTGGGAGGCAGAGAGAGGTGATTCATCATTCGCTTTATCTTTGCTAGCCATTTTGAAGTTCCTTTTTCAATGCTAAACGATGGCTTCCAGCGCCAGACGAGGCCAGCGCTGAACCTGCCCCGGTTCTGTATGCATCCAGCAAAAACCGACGATGACCAGCGCAGCAACACCGCCTTGTGAATCTCCGGGGGCAAGACTCTCCAGCTCGAATCAGAGTCACTAGTTAGTTTAGGTCTTTAGGGTGGGTGGTCAAAGTTTGTACAGGTCAAGGCTCTTCCAGTAAGACGCAGTAATGCCCAGATTCTCTCAGGCCGATCCAATACCCAAGAAGCCCAGTTGGTGGGTAGCTAACTCAACCATTTGCCCAGCCCTTGTTTGACATCCAGTCGGGGGCCGGTCGTGTGACGGCCGTCGCGCCAAACGCTTCTACCAGCCTCGCTATGCGTGAGTTTGCGCCGACCGTGCCACCATAGATTGTATGCAGTTGCAGCGAGTTAAAGCCAAACACCGCCAAGGCTTGCATGACCTCCAAGGCATACGTGTATCGCCCCCAGTATTCCGGCGCTAGTTCGATTCCCAATTCCGCAGTTCCTGCTTCCGCATTCGCACATCGCAGCCCACAGCAGCCAATAAGCACTTGGGGGGCGTCCCGTAAAATGATGGCGAGTTGATAGTTCAGCCGTGGCTGCTCAGCCGCCCATGCCTTGAATAGGTCAATGAGCTCGCGAGCATGCTCGGGATTGGCTTGCTCGGCCCCATAGAATTCCTGAGAGCGAGGATCGTTGTGGTATGCCTCAAAAGCGGCCGTATCCCCATCCCCGAAATCGCGGAGAACAAACCTTCTCGTCACCAATTCCATTGTGCGCGCTCGCTTCCTTAGGGCCGGTAAGGGCTATGTGGCTCAGGCACTCGCCGCATGGCGTTTGCGGTAAATGATAACGTCCCAGCCACGGTATTTGGTGCGGGTATCAATTCTGAACCCCACCTTCTCCGCCACACCAGCAGAAACGACGTGGCGGGTTGCGATGATCGCTATGATCGAGTCAATGCCACAGTGCGAGAAGCCGTACTCCAACGCCGCCTCCGCAGCCTCTGACGCCAGGCCTTGCCCCCAAACGCTTGGTGCAAGGCGATAGCCGACCTCTATTTCCTGAGCGCCATCAAGCTCTACGTGGCTCAATCCGCAGAAACCAATAACCGCCCCGGAAAGACGATCAACAACAGCCCACTGACCAAAACCATTATCCCGGTATGAGTCCAGGCACCAGTCGATAAACTGCCGGGTATCATCCTCGGTGCATGGTCCATTGGTCGAAAACTCCATGACCTTCGGGTTACCAATAATCTCCGCAAGTGCGTCCACATCACCGGATGAAAACTCACGCAGTAACAATCTGGGTGTTTCAGTTATGAGCACGCGTCTGTCCTTGATGCATTTTGTGTATGACGCCCGCGAACTGCTTCGAGCATTAGTGGTTACGACAATGGAGTCTGCTACGCCTCAAGTACGTCGGCGCATCAGGGTGTTGCTCAACCTTTCCATAACGGGTTGTAGCAGGAAAATATTCAGAACTGAACTGCACGTCACCCGCTATTTGCTCTCCGAAAGTGCGCGCGATAAACGCCAGCATGAGATCAATACCCGCCGAGATACCGGCCGATGTCCAGATACTGCCATCCTCAACAAAGCGCTCTTCTATGACCTCAACATCACCCAAGGCTCTCAGGCGTTCAAGTGACGCCCAATGGGTGGTCGCTTTTTTACCAGACAACTGGCCTGCAGCATGGAGAATGAAAGACCCGGTACACACCGATAACAGCGCCTGGCAGTGTTCAGCCTGCCGTCGCACAAAACCTGTTAGGGCTTCGTTGTAGACTTCTTTCTGCGTCCCCCGCCCACCTGGAACCAAGAGGTAGTCCAGCGGCGGGCAATCTTCGAAGGAAATATGTGGGTTAACCGACAAGTCTCTGGCACACAGGATGGGTGATTTCGATTCTGCGATAATGAAGCAGTTTTCCGGGCCGTTGGCGGAATGTGCTGCTCGGGAACCGGGGCGAACCCTCAACGCCTGAGTGTATTTGAATTGTAGAGATTGTTGATGCCAGTGGCCGCTGGGGGCCTTCATGCAGCAGCTCGATGATGGCAGGCTCCTCATTCGAGAGACCGGTAACAAGTGCGTAGCGCTGCATGACTCTCAAGCGATAACTCGAACCTTGATATCGCTCTCCAATGCGCTACGCCCAAGCCATCGGCGTGCTCGCCTACACCCTCCTCAGTGAGCTCCCGGAACTCCGATCATTGAACCGAAAAGAGATTGCAGCACTGGCACTGGTCGGTGTCGCACCTATAAACCGGGACAGCGGCCGTTTACCCCCGCTGCTCTGCCGAAAACTGATGCTCAATGACCTCATAGTGCTGCACCGAAAGGTCAGGCTCAAGCTCATAAACCTCATCCTCTGGGTACAAGCGTGCCCGCGAAATATCGTTGCCAGAAAACGCCTTGATGGACTCCAGCTTGTCCCAGTAAGTGATGAGGGTAAGTTCTATTTTGGCGGGCAATGATCGACGGAAGATTTGAGCACCGAGAAAGCCTGGTGTTGCAGACGAATCCTTGATGCCGGTTTCGTAAAGATAGCCCGTGAACCCCGCACTGTGGGCTTCAGGCACTCGGCACTTCCATTCCCTGGCGATCATAACCGCACACTCTCCCTTGCTTTGTAACGCCTTGGCTTTGCGACGTGCCGGAGCGCCAGCGTAGGCACGTCCGACAAGAGCCACTGGTTAAATGGCTATCGTTCGCCTTCTAGCTCGTGCCATACCCTTAGAATGATGATGGTACTCACATGTACGGAATAGCGGACAACGTACTTGCCAAAAACCATGTCGCGGATGGAATCAGGTACCGGCGCCAATTCAACCGGTGTTCCCATTCTGGGGAAGTCTGGGAGTAATTCGATTTTGCTAACCAGTTCTGCGGCTATCCTGCCTGCCGTAGGAGGATTGTGAACTGCGATAAACTCCCAGAGGCGCTTCAAATCTTCAATGGCTTCGTCCGTGTAAACCAGTTTCACTTACCTGACCTCGGCGCATCCTGCTCGTTTTCGGTTCCCCAACTGTTGAGCCAACCATGGACCTCGCTAGCATCAACTACCTTTCCTTGGGCGGCCGATTCCATTGCCTCTAGCGTTTGCTGCCAACGCTCCTGCTCACGCTGTTGCTTTTCAATGTATTCTGATAGCGCCTGATTAATCACCCAGCCTTTACTTCGGTGGAGTCTGCCGGCAATTACTTCCAGGTGCTGTTCAACTTCTGCCTGAAGACGAACGGTAGTGACACTCATAACTGTACCCTCAATGCGGATTACTACAAGGTATTACATCATAGTTAGCGAGGGTGCGGCAAAAGAATTTAACAGCGTGTTACACGAACGCGTTCGCATAACACGCATTCGTATAATTCCAATTGTAGCCGTCCCTTTCTGACCCAGAAAACTATTTAAAATCAAATGGTAATCGGAGTCCAAAACGGCTACCGCCGGAGTTTTTCGATCCGGTTCGTATAACTCCAGACTGCTACAGGCCCCCCGCATGATTCCGACATTTCCAAAAGCGTATACACAGAATACACCAGGCACAAACCCCAGCACATGGCTGGGGTCTGAGGTAAGAGCGGACTGGAGGAGGGGCGTTACTTCTTCAACCCCATCTCCTCAATCGAAATCTCCCGCATCTTGAACTTCTGGATCTTCCCGGTGACGGTCATCGGGAATTCGTCCACGAACTTGTAGTTCCTGGGGATCTTGAAGTGGGCTATTTTGCCTTTGCAGAATTCCCGCAGCTCGTCGCCGGTGACCGGGTCTGCGTCGGGGCGTAGTTTCACCCAGGCGATGAGCTCTTCACCGTACTTGTCGTCGGGAATGCCGGTCACCTGCACTTCCTCGATGGCGGGGTGGGTGTAGAGGAATTCCTCGATTTCTTTCGGGTAGATGTTCTCGCCGCCGCGGATGACCATGTCCTTGATGCGGCCGACAATCTGGATGTAGCCGTCTTCGTCCATGGTGGCCAGGTCGCCGGTGTGCATCCAGCCGGCGTCGTCGATGGCTTCGCGGGTTTTCTCGTCGTTGTTCCAGTACTTCAGCATTACGCTGTAGCCACGGGTGCACAGTTCGCCGATTTCGCCCCAGGATATGATGTTGTCGTTGACCTTTTTCATCACCTCCGCCGGGCAGAAGGAGTCGCAAGCTGTTTCATGTTTGTTTACATTAAATTATGTTAAGGTCGCAGCGTCAAAAGGAAATGCTTTTTGTTGTGGATTAAAGGATTGATCATAATGCTACGATTATCTTCGAAGTTTTTCGTACTGCTCGCACTGTTTTTAACTCTCCTTGGTTGTCGCGGAAACTCATCTTCAGACACGAATGCGCCTCCTGAAATCGGCCACGCCTACTTCTTGCAAAATGCGGGAGGTGATGTTGCTGTTACTGATCTTTTAGGCTCGGAAACCTACGCCCACACATCAGTGAGTGATGGTTCTGATGGCTTGAAGGTAAGTCAGTGGGCAGTGGATCTTACGGCACCTCAGTCCGAGGAACTGGTTGTTGTGAGGGTGACCGGCGGTGCCGACGTTAGCGGCCAATCATTGGCGATTTCTGAAAATGCAGAAGTGTTTGCAGTAGCCGCTGTCGAAGATGTTCGTAACGGAATCAATGTAAGTCCTTTATCTGACCTGGTGTGGCGAGTTTCGAGCGCATACCTACAAAGGTCGGAACGGTCTGACTCTGTTAACTATTTAAACTACCTCGCAGGCCTATTTCTCAAGGAAGACTTGAATGGGGATGGGGCGGTTAACCATCAAGACGTTCTCGATTTTAATCCGAATGATCCTCAGCACACGGCCAGTCTGGCTTTTGATTTTTCAACCGTATGTTGTGACATGCAGACGTATGTTGAACTCGTTCTTTCGGGCGCTTCCACCGACGAGATCGATGTGGAAATCAAAAATCTGTTTGGTGGAAGCGTTTCGTTAGCTCAGGATGAAACAATCTCCAGCCACGCGGGTATTACCGTGGTTGGTTTCGGTGCCGGGTACGTGCTGGATGAAAATGGTGAAAGGGTATACGACCCGGAGCAAATAAAAACACGCTTTCATGTCTCCAAAAGTCGTTCCAATAGTTACTATCTAACTGCCTACCCGGACTCCGGGAGCAGAATGCTGGGATGGGATGGCTGCGATAAAGTCAGTGCAGATGGGACTCGCTGTGAAATAAAGAGCTTTCTGCGCGATCGGGTCGTGGAAATCAACTTTGGATACACAGAAGTAGCCATTTCGGCTAACTATGTAGGCCTCGGGGAAGGACTCACTGGCCAAGTCTCGCCAGATAGAATAACGGTTGACCTGCCTGCTGATGAGACCCTGAAAAACCGATTGATCAACCTGTCGTCGGGTGACCAGGTATCCCTCGTAGTCAACGATAAGCCGCTCTTGGTCAGTGTGCAGGATGTTATCAGCCATGGGGACTCGGTCGAGTTTGGATATCAGCAGGCGAAACTTACTGATGTCATTCAAAAAGGAACGGGTACGTTCAGTAAGGCGTTCTCTGCGGACGATATAGAGTCGATTGAATACCCAACCTCTCCCGCCTCTCAATCAATAACTATAAAGCCCTATAAATTATTGGCCCAGTCAAGCAATGACCCGTCTGTTATTAGTTTGTCGGTAGAGCCAGCCGAAGCCAATACTAAATCAACGCTACAAGACAGTGGAACCTGGGACGTCGATGGCCAATTGCTGGAACTCTCTGGCAGCCTTGATGTGAAGTTTGAGCTCGATGTGAGCGCCTCATTCGAATATGAGGAGGGGCTTAAGTTCTTTAAGGTCTCTCCCTCCATCAGTAATGAGGCAAACATTACGCTTATGGCCAGTGGGTCTTTGAAGACTCAGAAGGGTGCAGGTGGAAATGACGTTGTACGGAGAAAGCTCGGTCGTATAAATTTTGCTAGAACGAGTTTCTTAATAGGTTTTGTGCCCGTTTATTTGAATCCCTATGTTGACGTATACCTGGGTGCGAATGGTGAGGTGACGGGACAGTTGGGACTTGAATCCAACCTGACATCGTCGGTTTTCGCTGGCATCTACTACTCAAAAGGGGTGGGGTTTGAGTATTCGAGCGGCTACAGCAGTGACTGGAGCCCCGGAGAACCCGTTGTTGAAAGCCAGGCAAGATTCCGGATGTATGTGGGCGCGCAACCTACGGTTCAGATATACGACTTAATGGGCCCCGCGATTGATATTCAGGGCTATTCCGAGATGCGATCATCGTACGACTTAACATCAGCGTGTAATGAATCGCTCACATATGGCATTTATGCGGGGCTGGAAAGCGTCTTAAAGTGGGAAACCACAGGCGGAAAAAAGTTTTTTGAGGTTGTTGGGATTACGCCTCCGGGCCTTCAAGTCAAAATCGGTTCGAAAGAAGGCAAGATTTTTGAGAATAAACTAAATATGTGCGGCCCTGCTCCTGCAGCCATGCTTGTCAACGGTAGTGGCATATCCGAAATTATTGAAGAGGGAAGCAGTGAGAATATTGTTCGAACTATTTCCGTCAAAAATGTGGGCGGGCAGTCACTGAGCTGGAGAGCGGATTACCAGGCCGACAGTTACCTGATGGTGTATCCGGACAGAGGTGAATTGGAGCCGGGTGAGACTCAAACACTCTCGATGACGTTCAATAACCAGGGCTCAAGAGAAGTTAGGGAATATAGAGATGTCGTCCAGATTTCTCAGGTAGGGAATACGTCACCTGGGGTTGCAGTACCGATTCGAAGAATCGATGTGAGCGTGGTCCCGAAAAAGATATCTCCTCCCGAGATAGTAAAGGCATTTCGGAAGTCGAACGACCCTACAAGCGCTGATATCGAGTGGTCGGTTGAGCAGGCTGATGAAGCGTTCATTCAGCGATTTGATGCGTATCTCACTGATGACCCAGTTTTGGCTCAGCAAGATGAAAACACACACGAAAATGACGCCTGGGAGAAGTTGGCGGAATTTGGGCGTACGCAAAGAGAGGCAACGGTATCCGGCTTATCCGATGAGCGGGTCTTCCTTTCGATCCAGGCGATAGGCACGAAAGGACAGGTAGTCCAAGCTAAAACGGTTGAACTCAAGGAACAGGGTGACCATGGGCTGGTTGCACAAACTGCAACGGCGGCAAAGTTTCTGACTCATGATGGCAGTTGGAACGCGGTAAATACCGATAATGCGGCGTTCGGTAATATTGATTGGAAGGGACAATACGTAGGCGGTACACCCACACGTATATTAAGTTGGCATGGACCTTCCTCAAGGTATTTTGGAGAGGAGGGCTTTTCCAGCCAGATTTATAGTGGCGGCAAGTTGTTTGCTGTGGCACCAGGGAACGTACATGGTGCCGCAATCATTGAAGATGGCGTTGGTGACGAATGGCTTGTGGCTATGGTGAATGAATCTTACACCGACACACTTTATGTTCGCCCAAATACTCTTTCCACTTCACCCGATTTATATGACGCAGGGACCAACCCTGATGGCTGGCGTGAAATACTGAGCCAGCCTCAAAATGGAGAAATTAGTGGGGGATGGTTTTTTGATCAAGCAGGCACGGCAGCTAAGTCGGTACGCTGGGTCGAAACGACGATCACAAACTGGGGCGATGAATATGACGTTTATGTCAGTGTTGTGAATAAGCTGTCTGTCGAAGTAGCGGCTTCTGAGAGGGGGGTTTTAGGCGCGAACTTGAGTTCTAATACGCAGGCAAGCTCAATGGGGTCAGCTGTGCTTGCAGTTGATTTCATCAAGTCAGAGAGCGTGGAGCTTAGACTATCGGCGGAGAGATGGTTGGAGGTCAATGGAGAATCTCTCATACCAAATACTGAATTAAAAATCATATGCTACAGTAGTCTGGATCCAGATCCGGATTGTGTTCAGTATTATCCGAAATTTGCCCATATGACCAGTTTTGGCGAATTTGGAATTGAAGCAGGAGATTACGCCGAGGACGGTGGGAATCGGATAGTCGTTGTCCACTATCTGGATCTAAGAGCCGACTTTTTGGCGTATACAGTCTCTCACGAGTTGGGAGGTGAAATGGACGGAAATTACCGTGCTCGCTTGAAAGGTAGCGTTGTCGCTAGTTCAGAGGTTGTCTCAACGCCGGGCTGGAAACCCTCTTCGGGCTATAGGAATACAGGATTTCTAGAACGTGTTGATGCCTTTACTTATGAGTGGTTTGATCGGATGGCGGCATTTGGAATGGAACCGCCCTCAGGTACTTGGGCTGTAGGACCTGGAGGTGGGGTTTTGATGTCTGAGTCCGACGGTGGTTCGCAAACTTTGAACTATATCAGTAGGGGCGGAAGTCTAATTGATTTGCTCGGAGTGACCCCTGACCAGGGACAATTCACCGTTGGGGTGAAATAGCTCACTGTTGAATCTTTTGTAAAGGCTTGCTGGCTAAGATCTAGTTCAGCGAACAGAATGGGTTACATGGATCAGTTAAAAAGCCTCCAGCTAGGGCTGGAGGCTTTTTAACGAACTGGGGTTTATGGTTTAAGCCCCATCTCCTCGATAGAAATCTCCCGCATCTTGAACTTCTGGATCTTCCCGGTGACGGTCATCGGGAATTCATCCACGAACTTGTAGTTCCTGGGGATCTTGAAGTGGGCGATTTTGCCTTTGCAGAATTCCCGCAGCTCGTCGCCGGTGACGGGGTCGGCGTCGGGGCGTAGTTTCACCCAGGCAATGAGTTCTTCGCCGTATTTGTCGTCGGGGATGCCGGTCACCTGCACTTCCTCGATGGCAGGGTGGGTGTAGAGGAATTCCTCGATTTCTTTCGGGTAGATGTTCTCGCCGCCGCGGATGACCATGTCCTTGATGCGGCCGACGATCTGGATGTAACCGTCTTCGTCCATGGTGGCCAGGTCACCGGTGTGCATCCAGCCGGCGCTATCGATGGCTTCGCGGGTTTTCTCGTCGTTGTTCCAGTACTTCAGCATCACGCTGTAGCCACGGGTGCACAGCTCGCCGATTTCGCCGCGTGGGACCACGTTGCCGTTGCCGGGGTCGACGATTTTGGTTTCCAGGTGGGGCTGGGTGCGGCCCACGGTGGTGACCTGTTTCTCGAACGGGTCCAGGGAGCTGGTCTGGGTGGACACGGGGCTGGTTTCGGTCATGCCGTAGGCAATCTGCACTTCTTTCATGTTCATCTTGCCGTTGACCTTTTTCATCACCTCTGCCGGGCAGATGGAACCAGCCATGATGCCGGTGCGCAGGGTGGAAAGGTCGTAGGTTTCGAAGTCCGGCTCGGCCAGTTCGGCGATGAACATGGTGGGCACGCCGTACAGGGCGGTGGCTTTTTCCTGGTGCACGGCCTGCAGTACGGATTTGGGCTCGAAGCCTTCACCCGGGTAGATCATGGTGGCGCCATGGGTGATGCAGCCCAGGTTGCCCATCACCATGCCGAAGCAGTGGTACAGGGGCACGGGAATGACCAGGCGGTCTTTCTCGGTGAGCAGTTGGCTCTCCGCCACAAAGTATCCGTTGTTGAGGATGTTGTGGTGGGTGAGGGTGGCGCCCTTGGGGTTACCGGTGGTGCCGGAGGTGAACTGGATGTTGATGGGGTCATCGAACTGCAGTTGGCCCTGTACCTTGTCCAGTTCTTCCTGGCTGACGTCGCTGGCGAAGCCGACAAACTCGGCCCAGGTCCACATGCCGTCGTGCTTGTCTTTGTCCAGGTTGATCACGGCGCGCAGCTCGGGCACTTTCTGGGCTTTGAGCTTGCCGGGGGTGGCGGCTTTCAGTTCGGGGGCCAGGTCGTAGACCATCTTGCGGTAGTCAGAGGCTTTGAAACTGTCTGCGGTGACCAGCACGGAGATACCGGCCAGGTTCATGGCGTAATCCAGTTCGTGCAAGCCGTAGGCCGGGTTGATGTTGACCAGGATGGCGCCCACCTTGGCGGTGGCGAACTGGGTGACGGTCCACTCGTAGCGGTTGGGGGACCAGATGCCTACGCGGTCGCCGCGTTTGACGCCGATGGCCATGAAGGCGCGGGCGGCTTCGTTGACCTTTGCCACGAACTCTTTATAGGTCCAGCGGATGTCCTGGTGCAGGGCGACCAGGGCTTCGGTGTCCGGGTATTTTTCGGCGGTGCGGTCGAGCATTGCGCCGATGGTCATGCCCAGCAGGGGTACTTCGGAGGTACCGCTGGTGTAGCTGGGAAGAGTCATGCTCATGGTGTCTGCCTCCATTGTTTTTGTCGTCGAGGGCAAGCTGCAGGTTTGAATCAGCCTGCTAGCGGCTCTGGTTGTGATATTCAGGATTCGGTTGCATATCGCTGGCGATGGCCACCCGATTGGACATGTTGTAGAAGCCAATCAGGTTGCTCAGGTCCCAGATAGCACTGTCGCTGAGGCCAGCGTCCCGCAGGGCCTGGGTGTGTTCTTCGGTAACGGTCGCCGGGGAGCGGGTGAGGTGCGATGTGAAATCGAGCATGGCGCGCTGGCGCTTGTCGAGTTTGGCGCTGCGGTAGTTCATCACCATGTGTTCGCCCAGCACGGGGTCGCCACTCAGCACCCGCACGGCAGCACCGTGGGCCACCAGGCAGTAGAAGCACTTGTTTTCGGAGGACACCACGACAGCGACCATCTCGCGTTCCAGTTTGCTGAGTTCGCCTTCGCCGAGCATCAGTTCGTTGTAGAGCCGGGTAAAGCCCTCAAGCTGCTTCAGGTTCTGGCTGTACGCGGTCAGAACATTGGGGATCATGCCGAGTTTTTCCTGGCAGATCTGGAAGTACTTCTGGGTGTCTTCCGGCATGTCCTTGATCTCGGGGATCGGGAGATCCAGGGCGACGACGTTGTTGTGATGGCTCATGAGCAGTTTCCTCCGAGAGCTTGGCCGACTTTTGAGCCGTTATGGCGTTTGAGTTGTCCACTGATCCACTCGCCGGTGGTGACCAGTTTGTCCAGATCGACGCCGGTCTTGATGCCCAATCCGTTCAGAAGGTATAGCACGTCTTCCGTGGCGACGTTGCCGGAGGCGCCCTTGGCGTAAGGGCAGCCGCCGAGGCCGGCAACAGACGCATCAATCACCGAGATGCCTTCTTCCAGCACCGCGTAAAGATTGGCCAGGGCCTGGCCGTAGGTGTCGTGGAAGTGGGCAGCGAGCTTCTCAATCGGCACTTCGGCGGCCACGGCTTCGAGCATGCGTTTGGCTTTCAGCGGGGTGCCCACGCCGATGGTGTCGCCCAGGGAGATTTCGTAGCAGCCGAGTTCGGCCAGGGCCTTGGCGACTTTGGCCACCTGTTCGGGGGCGATGTCGCCCTCGTAGGGGCAGCCGAGCACGGTGGAGACGTAGCCGCGTACCGGGATGTGGTGTTGTTTGGCCGCTTCCATCACCGGCAGGAAGCGCTCGAGGCTTTCGGCGATGGAGCAGTTGATGTTTTTCTGGCTGAACGATTCCGACGCAGCGCCGAACACGGCGACTTCGTCCACCCCGGCCGCCAGGGCGTTTTCGAAGCCCCTGAGGTTGGGGGTGAGCACGGAGTAGCGCACACCGGCTTTACGCTTGATGCCGGCCATCACCTCGGCGGCGTCGCCCATCTGGGGCACCCATTTTGGCGACACGAAGCTGGCGGATTCGATGTGGTTGAGGCCACAGTCGGCCAGCCGGTCGATCAGGCCGGTCTTGATGGCGGTGTCGATCACCGGGCCGGGTTCGTTCTGAAGGCCGTCCCGGGGGCTCATTTCAACCAGTCTTACCTGCGTCGGAAAGGCCATTAGCCTGCCTCCTCGTCGTCGGTGACTTCGATGGCGATCAGTTCGGCGCCTTCGGACACCTGATCGCCTTCGGCGAAGAAGATGTCGGTCACCACACCGTCGGCCGGGGCCTTGATGGCATGCTCCATTTTCATGGCTTCCATGATTACCAGGCTCTGGCCGGCGGTCACGGTGTCGCCTACCTTGGTCTGTACCGCCACGATGGCGCCGTTCATGGGCGCGGCCAGGCTGCCTTCACCGGCCATTTCCTCGAAGCCGTAGGTTTCCCGGTAGAGGATGCACTGGAAGGTGTCGCCTTCGTAGAAGAGCACCAGCTGATCGTTGTGCAGGTTGCCGTGAACGCTGATGCGGTGGCCGTTGATGACCGCCTGCAGGTAGTCGTCGTCCAGCTTCGCCGTCAGGTTGTAGACACTGTCACCCACAAACACCTGATAGCGGTCGTCCCGTTCCAGCACTTTCAGTTCGTGGATGTCCTCACCCACCTGCAGTTGCAGGGGCTGGGCGTATTCAGAGTTCATGCGCCAGCTGTTCTGGCGGCCAAAAGGCGACCAGGGGTCGGTGCTGATCACTTCCCGGGACTTGCGCTGTTCCAGCACGAAGCCGGCGGCCAGCACCAGGGCCTTGTGGGTGTCGAGCCGGGATTTCGGGAACAGCAGTTCGCGATGGTCCTCGATAAAGCCGGTGGTCAGATCCGCTTCCCGGAACGGCTGGGCGTCGGCCAGGGCGTGGAGGAAACGGATGTTAGTTTTCACGCCGGCGATGCGGTAGTGCTCCAGAGCCTGCACCATACGGTTGATGGCCTGGTCCCGGGTTTCGTCCCACACGATGAGCTTGGCGATCATCGGGTCGTAGTGGATGCTGATGTCGTCGCCTTCGGTGACGCCAGTATCCACCCGCACGTGGGCGCTTTCATCGGGCGTGCTCAGGTAGCGCAGGTTGCCGGTGGCGGGCAGGAAATCCTGGTCCGGGTCTTCGGCGTAAATACGTGCTTCCAGGGCGTGGCCCCGGGTTTTCACTTGGGACTGTTCCAGCGGCAGCGCATCGCCCCAGGCGACTTTCAACTGCCATTCCACCAGGTCCTGGCCGGTGACCATTTCGGTGACCGGGTGCTCTACCTGCAGGCGGGTGTTCATTTCCATAAAGAAGAAGGAGCCGTCCACGTCGTAGAGGAATTCCACGGTGCCGGCGCCGACGTAGTTGATGGCCTGGGCGGCTTTGACGGCCGCTTCGCCCATGGCTTTGCGGGTGTCTTCGCTCAGGCCCGGGGCGGGGGCTTCTTCCAGCACTTTCTGGTGGCGGCGCTGAACCGAACAGTCGCGCTCGGCCAAGTAGACGCCTTTGCCGCTCTTGTCACAGAACACCTGAATCTCCACGTGGCGTGGCTGGGTCAGGTAGCGTTCGATGAGCATGTCCGGGTTGCCGAAGGCGTTCTTCGATTCCCGCTTGGCGGCGGCCAGGGCATCGTCGAAGTCTTCCATTCGCTCGACCACGCGCATGCCTTTGCCACCACCGCCGGCGACGGCTTTCAGCAGCAGTGGGAAGCCGCACTTCTCGGCTTCCTTGCGCAGGGTGTCCGGAGTCTGGTCGTCACCGTGGTAACCCGGCACCAGGGGCACGCCGGCTTTTTCCATAATGGCCTTGGCGGCGGACTTGGAACCCATGGCCGCGATGGCGGAGGAGGGCGGGCCGATGAACACGATGTTGTTGGCTTCGCAGGCTTCGGCGAACTGGGTGTTCTCGGAGAGGAACCCGTAGCCCGGGTGAACGGCCTGGGCGCCGCTTTCTTTCGCCACCTCGATGATCTTGTCGGCTTTGAGGTAGCTCTCGGAGCTGGCTGCAGGGCCGATGTTGAAGGCTTCGTCAGCCATGGCGACATGGCGCGCGTCGGCGTCGGCGTCCGAGTAGACAGCGACAACGCGAATGCCCATGCGGTGGGCGGTCTGTATGATCCGGCAGGCGATTTCGCCCCGGTTGGCGATCAGGATTTTGCTGAACATGGTTATTCTTCCTCCGGAACCCAGTTGGCCTTGCGTTTGTTCAGGAAGGCACCAAGTCCCTCCTGCCCTTCGGCACCCACCCGGATGTCGGCAATGCGTTGTGCGGTATCGTCGATCACATCGGCGCTGATCGGCTTGTGGCTGACGGCAAACACCAGGTCTTTCGCCGCTTTCATGGCTTCTGGGCCGTTGATGGCCAGTTGCTGCAGCATCTCGTTACAGCGTGCGTTCATGGCTTCAACATCGTCACAGACGATGTGCACCAGGCCGTATTCCTGCGCCTGCGTTGCGGAAAACACTTCGGCGGACAGGAAGTAACGGCGGGCCTGGCGCTCGCCAATGGCGCGTACCACGTAGGGGCTGATCACAGCGGGGATCAGGCCGAGTTTCACTTCGCTCAGGCAGAAGCTGGCTTTCTCGGTGGCGAGCACGATGTCGCAGCAGGCGGCCAGGCCGACGGCTCCACCGAAGGCAGCACCCTGCACCAGGCCGATCACCGGCTTGGACAGGTGGTTAAGCACGTTCATCAGCCGCGCCAGTTCCCGCGAGTCGTCCAGGTTTTCCTGGCGGCTGTTGTCCGCCATGCGGCGCATCCAGCCCAGGTCCGCGCCAGCGGAGAAGTGCTTGCCCTCGGAGCGCAGGATGACAACGCTGGTGCTGTCATCGGTGTTTACGGCTTCCAGCGCGTTGATCAGTTGCTGGATGATGACGTCGTCAAAGGCGTTGCGTTTGTCCGGGCGGTTCAGCACCACCTCGGTGACGCCGCCGCTGCGGCGATTGAGTAGAACCGCGGTTTCCTGTTCGGTCATGGTGTTCTCCTCCGTCACATGCGGAACACGCCGAAGCGTGTTGGCTTGGCCGGGCGGTTCAGGGTGGCGGACAGGCTCAGGGCGACCACTTCCCGGGTCTGGGCCGGGTCGATCACGCCGTCGTCCCACAGGCGGGCGCTGGCGTAGTAGGGGTGGCCCTGATGTTCGTAGGAGTCGACGATGGGCTTCTTGAACTCGGCCTCTTCATCGGCACTCCACTCCTGGCCTTTGCGCTCCATGCCTTCGCGTTTGACGGTGGCGAGTACGCCGGCGGCCTGTTCGCCGCCCATCACGGAGATGCGGGCGTTGGGCCACATCCACAGGAAGTCGGGGCTATAGGCGCGGCCGCACATGCCGTAGTTGCCGGCGCCAAAGCTGCCGCCGATCAATACGGTGATCTTGGGCACCTCGGCGCAGGCCACGGCCATGACCATCTTGGCGCCGTGCTTGGCGATGCCTTCGGATTCGTGCTTCTGGCCCACCATGAAGCCGGTGATGTTCTGCAGGAACAGCAGCGGGATGTTGCGCTGGCAGCACAGTTCAATGAAGTGCGCGCCTTTCTGGGCGGACTCGCTGAACAGGATACCGTTGTTGGCGATGATGCCCACCGGGTAGCCGTGGATATGGGCAAAACCGGTCACCAGGGTCTGGCCGTAGTAGCGTTTGAATTCGTCGAATTCGGAGCCGTCGACGATGCGGGCAATGACGTCGCGCACGTCGAACTGTTTACGCAGGTCGGTGCCGACAATGCCGTAGATTTCTTCGGCGTTGTACAGCGGTGCCTTGGGTTTGCGGATCTCCACGTCGGCCGGTTTGCGGCGGTTGAGATTGGAGATGCAGCGACGGGCGATTTCCAGGGCGTGGGCGTCGTTCTCGGCGTAATGATCGGCCACCCCGGAGACTTTGCAGTGCACGTCGGCACCGCCCAGGTCTTCGGCGCTGACGACTTCACCGGTGGCGGCTTTTACCAGCGGCGGGCCGGCCAGGAAGATGGTGCCCTGGTTGCGCACGATGATGGATTCGTCGGCCATGGCGGGTACGTAGGCACCGCCGGCGGTGCACAGGCCCATGACGACGGCGATCTGGGGAATGTCGTCGGCGGACATGCGGGCCTGGTTGTAGAAGATGCGGCCGAAGTGGTCGCGGTCGGGGAAGACGTCGTCCTGCCGTGGCAGGTTGGCGCCGCCGGAGTCGACCAGGTAGATGCAGGGCAGGCGGTTCTGCAGGGCGATTTCCTGGGCGCGCAGGTGTTTCTTGACCGTCAACGGGTAGTAGCTGCCGCCTTTAACGGTGGCGTCGTTGGCGATGATCATGCATTCGGTGCCGGAGACGCGGCCGACGCCGGCGACGACGCCTGCGGCCGGGACTTCTTCGTCATAGACGTTGTAGGCGGCGAACTGGCCCACTTCCAGGAAGGGGGAGCCGTCGTCCAGCAGGCGGTTGATGCGTTCCCTTGGGAGCAGTTTGCCGCGGGCGATGTGGCGTTCCTGGTAGGAGGGGCCGCCGCCTTGCTGGATGGTGGTTACTTTGTCCCGCAGATCGGCCACGGCCTTGGCCATGGATTCCTGGTTGGCCTGGAATTCTTCGGACCTTGGGTTCACTTTGCTTTGCAGTATCGTCATTTTCCTGGCCTCGAGTTACGGGGCTTCGGGACTGACAGGGTGTCTTTCCGGGACACGCTACGAGCACGTCCATGTGCGCTTGACTCCGGCCATCCATGGCCGGAGACATTCCCGGAAAGACACCCCGCCAGTCCCTCGTCATACTTTGGGTGCTGGCCTCTTTAAAGCTGTAAGGACCAGTGGCTTTGAGCTGCTTTATCAGTTGTTCAGGTACAGCTCGCGACCGATCAGCATCCGGCGGATTTCGGACGTGCCAGCGCCGATTTCATACAGCTTGGCGTCCCGCAGCAAACGGCCTGTCGGGTACTCGTTGATGTAGCCGTTACCGCCCAGCAACTGGATGGCGTCGAGGGCCAGCTTGGTGGCCATTTCGGCGGAGTAGAGGATCGCGCCGGCGGCGTCTTTGCGGGTGGTGTTGCCGCGGTCGGCGGACATGGCGACCATGTAGACGTAGGACTTGGCGGTATTCATCCAGGTGTACATGTCAGCCACTTTGCCCTGCACCAGCTCGAATTCACCGATGGCCTGGCCGAACTGTTTGCGCTCGCGGATGTAGGGTACGACTACGTCCATGGCGGCCTGCATGATGCCCAGCGGGCCGCCGGAGAGCACGAGGCGTTCGTAGTCGAGGCCGCTCATCAGGACTTTGGCGCCGTTGCCTTCGCCGCCCATGACGTTTTCCTTGGGCACTTTGGCGTCTTCGAACACCAGCTCACAGGTGTTGGAGCCGCGCATGCCGAGTTTGTCGAGCTTCTGGGCCTGGCTGAATCCCGGGGTGTCGCGTTCCACAATGAAGGCGGTGATGCCGCGCGGGCCGGCAGACGGATCGGTTTTGGCGTAGATCACATAGACGTGGGCGTCGGGGCCGTTGGTGATCCACATTTTGCTGCCGTTGAGCACATAGTGGTCGCCGGCGTCTTTGGCGCTGAGTTTCATGGAGACGACGTCGGAACCGGCGTTGGGTTCGGACATGGCCAGGGCGCCGATGTGTTCACCGCTGATGAGCTTGGGCAGGTACTTTTCTTTCTGCTCGTCGGAGCCGTTGCGGTTGATCTGGTTAACGCACAGGTTGGAGTGCGCGCCGTAAGAGAGTCCCACGGATGCAGAGGCACGGCTGATTTCCTCCATGGCGATGACGTGTGCGAGGTAGCCCATGCCGGAGCCGCCGTAGGCTTCGTCAACGGTAATACCCAGCAGACCCATGTCACCGAACTTTTTCCACAGGTCGTTGGGGAACAGGTTGTCATGGTCGATGGCTTCGGCGCGGGGGGCGATTTCACTGGCGGCAAAGCCGTTGATCTGCTCGCGCAGCATGTCCAGGGTCTCGCCGAGGCCGAAGTTGAACTCTGAGTATTGTGATTTCATGGTTGGCTACCTTTTGATCTTGCTGTTATTTCTGCTCGGTGGACTCAGGCTCTTTGGTGGTGGCCTTTGTCTGTTTACGCTTTCGTTGTTGCAGGTCAGCAAGCGCCTCGCGGCATCTTGCTTCTGCGGTGTCCATTTCCATTTCTGCCTGGGCAATGTCGTTTTTCTGTTGCTCCAGTTGCGCCCGTTTGCGGGCCAGGGTGTCCAGCATCAGCAGGAGCTGTTTTTCGTTGCCGCTGAGGGTTTCGTCCCACAGGTCAAAAAGCTCCTTGGTTTCCGACAGGGAAAAGCCCATGCGTTTGCCCCGGAGGATCAGCTTCAGCCGCACCCGGTCCTTCGAGCTGAAGATCCGGGTCTGGCCGCGCCGGGTGGGGTGCAGTAGACCCTGATCTTCGTAGAAGCGTACGCTTCGTGTCGTCACGTCGAACTCTTTGGCCAGCTCGCTGATGCTGTAAGTTTTCTTGATGTCCATAGAGATTTCCTTTTTAGACTTAGGTTAGATAAAGTTTACGTAAACGTAAAGTATTTTTAAGGCCCGATTTCAACCAACAGATATGTGAAACAGGAGTGAATGATGGAATTCAAAAATGTGGCAGCGATTGTAACAGGCGGTGCATCCGGCTTGGGCGAGGGCTCAGCGCGTGCCCTGGCGGCAGCTGGGTGCCGTGTGGCGATTCTGGATGTTCAGGATGAGCAGGGTAGAAAAGTGGCGGAAGACATTGGGGGCGTCTTTATTTACTGCGACGTGACGTCTTCTGAGAGTGCGGAAGCTGCGTTCAGCGAAGCCCGTAAGGCGCATGGGCCCTGCGGCGTGGCGGTCAGCTGCGCGGGTATTGCTCCGGCCGCAAAGATCCTGGGCCGGGATGGTGTGATGCCGCTTGAGGCATTCAGCAAGGTGGTTCAGGTCAACCTGATTGGGTCCTTTAACATTCTGCGTCTCGCCGCGGCCGATATGGCCCAGCGGGAGCCCAACGCGGATGGTGAACGAGGGGTCATTATCAACACGGCGTCTGTGGCGGCTTACGAGGGCCAGATTGGCCAGGCAGCCTACAGTGCGTCAAAGGGTGGCGTGGTATCGCTGACACTTCAGGCCGCCCGCGAGCTTGCCCGGGAAGGTATTCGGGTCAACACCATTGCTCCGGGAATCTTTATGACGCCAATGATGGCGGGCATGCCACAGGAAGTGCAGGACAGTCTCGCGGCCACGCTGCCTTTCCCCAAGCGATTGGGCAAGGCTGAAGAGTTTGGCATGTTGGTGGATCAAATGGTGCGCAACCCGATCCTCAACGGTGAGGTTATCCGCCTGGACTGTGCACTGCGCATGGCGCCTAAATAAAGCAGCAGCGCGTTAACACGAATCTCGTCTCTTTGGTGAGGTTCAGTGGTGGAGCTCAGTCGGTGATCGGCTGAGTTTCACTGTCTTTGAGCGGTATTTTTCTCGATACGACCCTGTATAACGACGAAAGATTCAAATGGGTTCCATACGAAAAAATCGCGTTTGATTCGATTTTATAATATCGATTTTTATTTTTTTGCGATTACGAAATAGAAAAGCGCACTCCTTTCTCTCATATGTACCTTATCGGTGCATGCTCTGATGATTTCCTTTTTCATTTCTTCTGCGTTGTCAGGCGACTAGATCTTTCCTGTATTCCAATTGTGCACACTGAAAATCAAGACATGTATCTCTTGCCTATAGTTGAAATTATCTTTTCGTAACAGGCATTTAACGTTTCGTTACGATAGTTTTCTGGCTGTTGGAACGCTGTGGACGACGTAGATCGCTTGCCGGTGATTTGTCCGTCTTCGTGTTCCCCCAACTCAAACTGGATACTCAAAAGGCGCATCAGGGCAACGTTTTCTGTTGAGCGTGCCTGTTCGTAATCAGACACCGGTCGCGGGGAAAAGTTCAAAAAAGAACCTCTTTTCCGATTTCGGGGTCGCTGTACCGAGCCTTTTGAGTGTCATCAGTCAACCAGTAGTCAGTCGTTGGATTCATGGCGGCTCCCGGGTGGGAGTCGCTGGATGACAGTCAGGGGAGTAAAGGATATGCGAGTCAGTATTTTTGGTTTGGGTTATGTCGGGGCGGTGTGTACCGCCAGTCTGGCCCAGCGGGGGCATCACGTGGTCGGTGTGGATGTGTCGCCCATCAAAATTGATCTGATCAACAGCGGCAGGTCTCCCATTGTGGAGCCGGGGCTGGAGGAGCTGCTCCGGAGCGGGCGCGAGAACGGATTCATCAATGGTGTTACCGACGGGCACATCGCGGTTCAGGAGAGTGAGCTGTCGATGATCTGCGTGGGCACGCCCAGCAAGCCGAATGGCGATCTTGATCTGCAGTTTGTCGAGAAAGTGTGCGGCGATATCGGTAATGCCCTGAAGGACAAGGGCGACTGGCACCTGGTAGCGGTGCGTAGCACGGTGCTGCCCGGAACGGTTCGTGAGGTGGTCATCCCGGCTTTGGAGAAAGCGTCCGGGAAACGCGCCGGCGTTGATTTTGGTGTGTGTGTGAACCCGGAGTTCCTGCGGGAAAGCACGGCGATCAAGGATTATGACCACCCTCCGATGACGGTCATTGGTGAGCTCGACGAACGCTCCGGCGAGTTCCTGGCGCGGATATACCAGGACCTTGATGCCCCCATCATCCGTAAGCCCATCGAAGTGGCTGAGATGATCAAGTACACCTGCAACATCTGGCACGCGACCAAAGTCAGCTTCGCCAACGAGATCGGCAATATTGCCAAGTCGATGGGCGTGGACGGCCGGGACGTCATGGACGTTGTCTGCCAGGACAAGAAGCTGAACATTTCACGCTATTACATGCGTCCGGGCTTCGCCTTCGGCGGTTCCTGCCTGCCCAAAGACGTGCGGGCACTGACCTATCGGGCCAATCAGATGGACGTGAAGCACCCGCTGCTGAGTTCCATCATGAGCAGCAACAATGAGCAGGTTGCCCACGCCTTCAAGATCCTCACCAGCTATGGCTGCCGCAAGGTGAGCATGCTCGGCCTGAGCTTCAAGTCCAACACCGACGATCTGCGGGAAAGCCCGCTGGTGGAGCTGGCCGAGATGCTGATTGGCAAGGGGTATGACCTGCAGATCTTCGACCGCAACGTGGATTACGCCCGCACCCACGGCGCCAACCGCGAATACATCAACCAGAAGATTCCGCACCTCTCGAACCTGATGCACAGCGACCTGCGTGGCGTGATTGATCACGCGGACGTGATCGTGGTCGGCAATAACGACGAGCTGTTCGAAACGGTGATTTCGGAAGTGCCTGAGGGCAAGCGGGTGATTGACCTTGTGGGCTTCATGAAGACCACAAGTACCGAGGTGCTGGAAGGCATCTGCTGGTAGGTCTTCACCCCCATGCGTGACGTCCTGGTGCCCTGGTGGGGCGGGGCGTCACGCTCAGAAAACGCACGGAATGTTATTTCAGGAACGGACGGCATGTCTTATATCTCAGACAACATAGTGTCCAGAACAGGCGGTTGGCTGCTTTTTCTCTCCGTACTCGGGGCGTTGGCGATCTCTTTGCCCACTACCTACACGGTGAGGGGCGGCGCCCACTTCCTCCTGGTCATCGGGGTGATTGGTATCTGGCGGTACTCCGTTGGGTTTATCCACTTTTTGCGTGCGATGTATTTCCTTAAATGGGCATTCCCCAAGATTCGGCGCCGGGCAAAGGCGTTGGGCGAAGACGCCGCTCCGTCCCATGTCTATCTGATGGTGACCAGTTTCCGTATCGATGCCGACACCACGGCCATGGTTTACAACTCTATTATCCGCGAAGCGGTTGAGTGTGGTTGGCCGACAACGGTGGTGGCATCGGTGGTGGAGCTTTCCGATGAAATGCTCATGCGGGCAATGTGGCGGAAGCTTGACCCACCCAGCCACATCAGGCTCAAGATTGTGCGCATTCCGGGGACCGGTAAGCGGGATGGTCTGGCGTACGGCTTTCGTGCCATTTCACGGGATCTGCCTGACGAGAATGCCGTGGTGGCCGTGGTGGACGGCGATACCGTGCTGGAACCCGGAGTGGTACGTAAAACCGCCCCTTACTTCCGGTTGATGCCGAACATCGGCGCGCTGACTACCAACGAGTTTTGCGAGGTGCGCGGCAGCTATCTGATGTCTGAATGGCACAAGCTGAGGTTCGCCCAGCGCCACATGAATATGTGCTCGATGGGGCTGTCGTATCGGGTTTTGACGCTCACCGGTCGCATGTCGGTATTCCGGGCCAGCGTGGTTACGCGCCCGGAGTTCATCAGCGACGTGGAGTATGACTCCCTGAAGCACTGGCGGCTGGGCGAATTCCGCTTTCTGACCGGCGATGACAAGTCCAGCTGGTTCAGCATGATGCGCCTGGGGTACGACACCTTCTATGTGCCGGACGCCACGATTCGCACAGTGGAGCATCCACCTGATCCCAGCTTTATCCGTTCTGCCCGTCAGCTGATGTTTCGCTGGTATGGCAACTCCCTGCGGCAGAATTCACGGGCTACCAAGCTTGGCCCCCGGCGCCTTGGATGGTTTACCTGGTACGTGCTTTATGACCAGCGCATTTCAATGTGGACCAGCATCCTGGGGCTGACTGCGGCTATCGTCGCGTCCATCAAGTACTCCGGTATTGTGCTGGTGGCCTACCTGCTTTGGATTGGGCTTACCCGTTTGGTGCTGACGTTGCTGCTTATCACTACCGGACACTCGGTCGGGCCAGCCTATCCGTGCATTCTCTATTTCAACCAGATCTTCGGCTCGCTGGTGAAAATCTATGTCTTTTTCCGGCTCGACCGACAGTCGTGGACACGCCAGAAAACCCGGTTCAGCGCGAACAACGCGTCTTTCCAACAACGCATGAACCGTTGGTCATCAAGAGTGATGACGATATCCGCAGGCAGTGTCTTTCTGGCGGTGGTGATGAAGCTGGTATAGCGCAAGGGGAGTTTTTCTTATGTACACCAATCATCGTTGGGACAACACACAAGGATCAAAGCAATGAATATGGCAGCAAGTAGGGCAGATATTGAACCGCAGTTTGTCCATGAATCCGAGGCACAGCGACAGTATGCCCGGGTAAGAATTCCGGCCAAGCTGTTTGTAAACCTTGGTGGCTCAACCCACAACTTTCCAGTGGCCGATCTTTCGGCCGGTGGGTTCAGTGTCAACACGGGCCTGGAGTCGTTTCGTCAGGGCCGGGTCTACAAGGGTCGCCTGGTGTTCAAGGTTGACGGCTTTGATCTTGCCATTGACGTGAACTTTGTCCCGCGCAGTTTCGATTCGATGAATGATCGCTGTGGGTGTGAGTTTCAGGATCTGGGAGCCCGGGAGGTTTCCGCCCTGAGATACCTCATTACCGCATTCCTCAGCGGTGAAGTGGTTTCCGCCGGCGATGTGCTCAACACGCTGTCCCGCGAAAACTTCACCAAGGCCCGCAAAGGCAAGGGCAGCAATGACCTTGGATTCTTCGGCAAGCTTCGCGCCATGGTCGGAAGCCTGATCGTGATGTTGATAGGTCTGTTTGCGATCAGCTTTGTGGTCTCCGAGCTGTGGGACATCTACTTCGTAACCAAGGCGGAGTCCGCCATGGTGGCGTCGGAGCAGATTCCCCTGCGGATTCCCAAAGACGCCAAGGTCACAACGCTGGTCAAGCCTGGGCAGGAGGTTAAGGCGGGCGAGGCTATCGCTACTTTTGACGCGCCCATGATGTCTTATGTGAATGACCTGGTTGGAGAGGGCAACTACAGCGTCGGCCAGATCGAAGAGCTGTTGGACCAGCGGGTTCGGGGAACGATCACCAGCCCCTGTGACTGCAAGGTGGTGAACATGAGGCCGGCGGAAGACCAGTACATGAGCAAGGGTGAGCAGCTTGCGGTTATGGCGCCGATGGACTCGTCCGCCCACGTTGTTGCCAACTTCCCGTTTAACCAGGGTGAAAAGCTCGAAGAAGGGCAGCAGGTGATATTGCGGCTCCCCAACGGCAAGGAACAGACCGGGCACATTACGTCGCTGTATGTGAACTCCCAGGCTCAGGGCGGGCTGGTTGACGTTATCAGTGCGTCTATCGAATCCGCCGAACCGCTGCCGATTGAAGCAATCGGACGCCCCATTGGTGTCACGGTCGACCAGTTCCGGATGCCGAGCCTGCAGAAGGTTGTTGAACGGTTTTCGGAAGGTTGAGGGAGTTGCGGAGCATGAAGCGAGTAGCGTGCATTGCCGGTCTGTTCACTCTGGTGCTGTCTGGTTGCGGCAACCTGCCCGACATTCAGCGGGCTGAGAAGGCTGCTGCCGAAGGTGACGTTCAGGAGGCCCGGGCGCAGTTGGAAAAGCTGGCGAAGTTTGGCCTGGCGGACGCCCAGGTGGAGCTGGGGGATCTTTATGGTGCGCAGGACACACCGGAAGCACGCCAGAAGGCGCTGGATTGGTACAGGAAGGCCGCGGAGCAGGGTAGTGAACGAGCTGCTATCAGGATAGGCAAGATGAATGCGCGGGAAGGGGAAACCCCGGAGCAGCGGGCCAATGGCGCCCGTTACCTGCGCAAAGCGCTTGCGGAAGGTGATAAGACGGCGTTGATCCCGTTGATCAACCTGTACATCCATTTCCCCCGGGAGTTCCCCAACGGCAAACCGCTTGAGCTGATTCAGCAGGCGCGGGAAGCCGGCGATCCCAAAGGTGACGTGGCTCTGGCTCGCTACTACCTGCTGACGGACCAGTTCGAAAGCCACACGGATGAAATTGAAGGGCTGTGCGCGCCCATTGCCGAGGCCCAGCCCGAATGCTTCCAACTGCTCGCCAGAGTGTATCTGGTTGACGGCCGGAGTGAGGATCTGAAGGCACTTGTTGACCGGGCCAAGCAGGCCTGGGAGCAGGGCAGTATTGAAGATCGCGATCTGTACCTGTTCGCGCGGTGGTTGTCGGACGACGAAACCCCGCAAAAACAGGTGGCTGCCACCAACGAACTCTACCAGATGTTGACGCCCGACTACGTGCCCGCCCTGACGGCGCGCGCCAAGTTGATCATGGAGAACAACTACCTCGCTGAACCGAAGGTCGTTATCGAGATGCTTCGGGAGGCGCGAGCCAATGGTGACCTGAAGGCGTCGCTGTCACTGGCCCGGGCCTATGAGCGAGGCCGCATTGTGCCGACCGATCCGAAGAAGGCGATCGAGTACGCCATGGAAGCGCGTGAAAAATACCCCTCGGCGGAATACCTGCTCGGGCGCATCTACAAGCGTGGCTATCTCGGGGAGCCAGATCCGGAGAAGGCCAAACATCACCTTCTGGCCGCTGCGCGCAGGGGGTTTCCAAAAGCGGATTACGCCCTCGCGGAGTTGTTCTGGGAGGCAAAGGGGATCGAGGTCAACCGGGTTTACGCCTGGAGTTTCGCGTTGCTGGCCGTGGAAGGCGGTGTTGAACGCGCGAAGGAACTGATGGTGGACATGGTGTTGACCCTGCCAAAGCACACCGAAGAAAGAGCTGAAGCTCTGTACCAGCAGGAACGTGCTGCACGTCGCCAGATGATGGCCGAGGGTGCTTCGGGCCCCGCAAAGACCACGAAACAAGGAGGATAAGCTCAATGCAGCTTATAAAGAATGATCGATTAACTCTCCTGGCGCTCTCTGTCAGTTGCCTGGTTTCACTGGGTGCGGCGCCCGCTGTGGCGCAGTCAATGGCAGAAGCTGAAGCCAACCAGAGTTACCCACGGCTGGTTGAGCAGAACGTGAAATCCAAGCTGAGCTTTATCAGCGAAGGTGATCGCCGTCTTGGGCTGGGCCCCAATGGTGAGACCAAGTCCAATGAGGCCGGGCTTGATATCAAACCCGAGTGGGTCTGGCAGTTGTCTCCGCACTGGCGCTCAAAACTGCGCCTGCAGGCGTTTGGCGCAACCGGTCAGGTAGACGTCAGCGACGAAATCGGCGGCACCACGACCGATGGCTTTTTTGCGCTCCGTGAGGCCTGGCTGGATTACAACGGCCTGAGTGACTATCCCGGCGAGTCGATTCGCTTTGGCCGTGAGCGGCTTAAGGAAAACAGCGGTATATGGTGGGACGACGACATTACCCTCACACGCTGGATCTTCAATACATCGCTGCTTGACGCCACGGTGGGTGTTGCCCAGAAGTTCGCTGAGTTGCGAACCGACACCAACGAACTTCAGGGTTATGAGCAAGACATCGCTCGCATGTTTGTCCACACGCGCTGGCAATGGCGGAAAGGGCACTATCTGGGTTTTCTGGCCACGCATGGGCAGGGTTATGGCAGTCAGGCTGACGAGTATGCGGCGCGAGGGCAGACCCTGGATGACAGCTTTACCGATTCGCTGACCTGGACGGCCATCCAGGCGGACCGAAGTTATTTCGATTGGCACTCCCACGATGCGTTTCAGTATTTCGCATCGGTTGCGGCAGTGAATGGTACGGACACTGTGATCGGTACAGACCCCAGTGCGCCCAGTGGCTTCAGTGATCGTGAACGCGATGTCTCCGGTTGGGCGGCGGACCTGGGCGCGCGTGCCCAACTGCTGGATACGCCCCGCTGGGTTGTCGGTGCTCACGGTGCCGTTGCGTCCGGTGGCGGTGGGCCGGGCGAAAGTGACGCCTTCCGGCAAACCAGCCTGGAAAGCAACCGCTCACGGTTTACCGGCACCCGTTCCCAGGTTCAGCGTTTTGGCGAGGCCATTCAGCCCGAATGGACCAACTTAAAGGTGTTCACGCTCTATACTGCGCTATCTGACCGCGACACCTGGGACGCCAACCTGCTGTATCACCGTTACTGGCTGAGTGATGAAAACGGCACCGTGCGCTCCGACCTGGTCGAGCCCGGTTTTACCGGCAGCAGTGACGATCTCGGGCAGTCGGTGGACTTGGTGCTGGGCTACTACGGCGACAGTGCTTCAACGTCCTGGGCGGCGTTTGATGTGCGTTTCCGTGGCGGCGTTTTCATGCCGGGTGATGCCTATGGTGACGATGCTGATGCCAGGCATCGGGTGGTTGTGGATGTTTCGAAGCGGTTCTGAGGAGAGCTCATGATAGCCCGAGAAAGCATGTGGGTCCTGAGCCTGCTGATCACCACACTGACACTGCCTGTGCAGGGTGTCGCCGCAGGCAATGCTGGCGCTGGCAGAACGGCGACCCCACCGCCGGCGATTGCGCCCCTGATGGAAGACTACGACATCGAGATAAAGCCCGGTGAGGAACTGTACTTGCCGGAGCCGGAACTGCCCGATGTGTCGGCTTATAGCCGTGACGCCATCGAGGCAAAGCTTGCCGGTCGGCAGGATTCCGCGCCGAATGTAACGGTGGAACGTATGGGCGGGGTCAGTGCACTGGGGGATTTCGTGGACGAAGGGCGGGCGCGCGAGTGGGTGATCCGTCAGTTTTCACATCCTCAGGCGATTATGGTTAACAGCGGGAAGGTGACGCTGGAGGATGTCTATCGGCAGGTGAATGATCGTCGCTACATGGAACAGGTCGGCGATGGTACTTACATCATTCGTTTGCCGCTGGCGGTCAAACAAGAGGCCACCCTGGTTCTGCGCGATGAGACCCTGCGGCTGTCGGAGGAGCGTGGTTCGTTTATTGCCAACGACGGCTGGCTGTTTGCCATTGACAGCAAGATTATTGGGTGGCGCGAGGAGGCCAATGGCCCGGCCACGTTCCAGAAGAAAGGCAACTTCCGCCCGTTCTATGTGGGCTGGGGCGGTAGCGAGAACTTTATTCTCGGCACCACCATGGCAAATCTGGGTTATCTCCAGAGTAAATCCTACGGCTTCACGGTGGCCCAGTATTCCGAGTACGACAACGCCCGCCTGCAGCGCAGCGCGCCCCATGCCTGGCTGGTGGAATCCACCTTCGAGGATCTCTACTACGGGTTCTACTGCTATGAGGCGGAAGACGTTGCCATCGTCGATAACGTCTATCGCAATAACGTTGTTTACGGCATCGACCCTCATGACTACTCCAGCCGACTGCTGATTGCCAACAACGAGGTTTATGGCACCCGTGAGAAGCACGGCATCATCATCTCCCGCGAGGTAAATAACAGCTGGATTGTTGGCAACCGTAGCTATGACAACGGGCTATCCGGCATCGTGCTGGACCGCCAGAGCAGCAACAACGTGGTGGCCAATAACGTTTCCTATGACAACCAGGGTGACGGAATCGGGCTCTACGAGTCGCCGGACAACCTGCTCTGGGGCAACCGGTTGATGAACAATCTGCGCAATGGCATCCGGGTCAGAAACAGCAGCAATGTGAATGTCTACCACAACGTTGCGGTGCTCAACGGTACCTGGGGTATTTATGGCCAGTTGAAAGACCTGTCCGCCACCGACCGTAATTTCAAAGAAGACTTCTACTCCTACGAGGTGTCGATGAACGTGGTGGGCGGCGAACTAGCCTCCAACGCCAGCGGTCCCCTGTCGACCGACAACCCTGCTTACATCGCAATTTATGACGTTGGAATGCGATTCCCCAGGTCAGACGTGGGGATCCACTTCGAGGGTGTGCTTGGCAAATACCAGATGCAGATTTTTGACGCACTACGGAACCAGGGGCGTGCAGTATTCATAGAGCCCAAGGCTGTGGTGTCGGGCCAGGTTACGCAGGCGGAGAACTGACATGGTTTTTTCATCCAATATCTTCCTGTTTCTGTTCCTGCCCGCCTTTCTGGGGTTGTATTACCTGACACCGTTCAGGCACCGCTCACTGGTTATCCTGATCGGCAGCTACGCCTTCTATGCCTGGTGGCGGGTGGATTTCCTGTTGCTGTTCGTGGCCGTGACCTTCTGGAACTATTTCATCGGTCTGGCAATACACCGCGCCGGCATTGGCACCGCGAATGCCCGCAAGTGGGTTGCCATTGGTGTTGGTGGTGACCTGGCGACGCTCGGCTACTTCAAGTACGCCAACTTTGGTGTCGACAGCTTGAACAACCTGCTGGTCAGCGCCGGCAGTCAGCCGCTGGAACTGGCGAATATCATCCTGCCCATCGGCATTTCCTTCTACATCTTCCAGGCCATTTCCTACGTGGTGGATGTCTATCGAGGGGATACGGAACCGACCCGGCGGTTTATTGATTTCGCGGCCTTCATTGCGTTGTTCCCCCAGCTGATTGCCGGGCCGGTTCTACGTTACAAGGACCTGGCGGACCAATTCACCTACCGCACCCATACCATGGAAAAATTCGGTGAGGGTGCGTTCAGGTTCATGCAGGGCTTCATCAAGAAAGTCTTTATCGCCGACTCGATAGCACCGCTGGCGGACAGCGCCTTTGCGCTGTCTGATCCCAGTACGGCGGATGCCTGGCTGGGCATTCTGGCGTACACCGCGCAGCTGTATTTCGACTTTTCCGGCTACTCTGATATGGCCATCGGCCTGGGTCTGATGATGGGCTTCCGGTTTAACGAGAACTTCAACCAGCCCTACATCAGCCAGAGCATTACCGAGTTCTGGCGTCGTTGGCATATCAGCCTGTCCACCTGGCTGCGGGATTACCTGTACATCCCCCTGGGCGGCAACCGCAACAGTACTGTCAAAACCTATCGCAACCTGCTGCTCACCATGTTGCTCGGTGGCCTCTGGCACGGCGCCAACTGGACGTTCCTGTTGTGGGGTGCCTGGCACGGTCTGTTGCTGTCAGTGGAAAGGGCGCTGGGTGTGTCGGGCAGCCCGTCCGGGTTCCGGTTTTTCCGGTGGGCGCTGACCTTCCTGTTCGTGATGCTGGGCTGGGTCACCTTCAGGGCCAGCACGCTCACCGAGGCCTTCGGCTTCTACGGTGCGATGTTCAGTTTCGACGGTGCCGGCCTGAGTGATGTCTTTGTCCAGGGCATTCGGGACCTGAATCTGGCGATCCTGGTAGTGGCTTTCGGAGTGATCGCGATGATGGGGCTGAAGGATCGGCTCGGGCATCGTGACGTTGGCCCTGTCCTGTCCGGCTGGCGGTCTGCCGCCGCGCCGTTGCTGGTACCGGTGTTTGCGCTCGCCGTGTTGAAGCTGTCCGCTGAGAGTTTCTCACCGTTCCTGTATTTCCAGTTCTGAGGGTGGATCTGATGACTAAAACGTCTGCACGAATCACGGCTTTTCTCTTCATCGCGCTGGTCCTGGTTCTGGGTGTGCTGTCCTTGCGGCCCTTGCTGGGTTACCAGGCCGAAACAGGGCTGAGCCCGGTCAACGGTGAATTGGCCCGAAACCTGGAGAGCCATTACGACGATCAGTTCCCGGCGAAGGATCTGGGAACCAATCTCTGGGCCGCGATCAACTACACGCTCTTTGACGAGGGCCGGAAAGGCGTTGTCGTGGGGCAGGATGAGTGGCTGTTCACCGACGAGGAAATCTACCCGGCCAGCCGTGACGGCGAGGTGGTCGACCGCAACCTGGGTCGTGTTCAGCGCGTCGCCGACTATCTGTTGGCCGAGGGCGTTCCACTGGTTGTGCTGGTGGTGCCCGCCAAGGCCCGAATCCATTCGGACAAGCTGGGCAGTACAAAGCCGGAACCGATGATGATGTCACTGTACAACCGGTTCCAGCAGTCGCTGGCAACGGCGGGCATTCCCGCGCCGGAACTCAAACCGCTGTTGGAGCAGGCACAGCACCGTGGTGAACCGGTGTTCCTGAGAACCGACACCCACTGGTCGCCGACTGGCGCAAACCTATACGCGGAGGGCGCTGCCGAATTTATCCGCGACCGCTTCAATGGTTTGTCCTGGGGTGAACAGAGCTTTATGACATCGATTGCCCAACCGGTCCAGCACCGGGGTGACTTGCTCAATTACATTCCGGTGGAACCGGCATTTACCGACTTCGGCCCTGCGCCTGACCAGCTGGAACCAAGAACAACGCGCGCTCAAAACGACGGCCAGGCGAACGCCAGCGCCCTGTTTGACGATGGCGCCACCAACACCGTGCTGGTCGGTACAAGTTACAGCGCCAATGAGCAGTGGGATTTTCCCGGTGCCTTGCGAAAGCATCTTGGTCAGGACCTGATCAACGTGGCCGAAGAAGGCGACGGGCCTATCGTACCGATGATCGATTACCTGAATTCTTCCGATTTCCGGGATCAGCCGCCACAACTGGTGATCTGGGAATTTCCCGAGCGTTACCTGGCGCAGCCACTGGAGTCTGAACAGGCTCAGGCGTGGTTCCGCCAGGCCGACAAGACGCTGACCGCACACGCGGCTAGCCGTTCTGAAACCAACCCCTGAGGATGATGAAAATGAGAGCACTGATGCATACCGCTTTTTTTGCCCTGATCAGCAGTTTGCTGGTCTCCATGAACATGGCCCAGGCCGGCGAGGACGCGCTTTATGCCGCGGAGGCACCGGACGGGGCGGCTTTCATTCGCGTGGTGAACGCGGATGCCAGCGGCGCCATCGCCCGCGCTTCGGTGGGCGACAAGGTGATCAAGGAAGTGTCGCCATTGGAGGCGAGCCCCTACATCTACCTTTCTGAGGGTAACTATCAGGTGGACGTTGCCGGTCAGAAGACGTCCGTCAACATGAAAAAGAACGAGTTCTACACCGTGGTTGTACTGGATTCCGGTGAGATGAAAGTGATGAAGGATGTCGCCTTCGACAACCCTCGCAAGGCGCTGCTTTCATTCTATAACCTGACCAGCAATGGCGGGGTCACTTTGAAAACGTCCGACGGCAAAGTAGCCGTGATTGATGCAGTGGGCTCCCTTGATGTGGCTAATCGCGAGATCAATGCCGTCAGCATTGCGCTGGGCGCTTTTCAGAGTGACAAAGCGCTGGCCACCACGAGTGAGGTGAACCTACAGCGCGGCAAGGTATTCAGCGTGTTTGCGATTGATGTGGGTGGCGAACCCAGGCTGGTTGTCGCTGAAAACCGAGTGGATACGTCGGTATGAAGCAGGTGTTCAGAGGCCGTGGGTTATGGGCGCTGGTTGCGCTCGGGCTGCTCAGTGTCGCGGGCGTAAAGGCCAGCGCCGCCGAGCTGCCGGAGTACAATATTGAGCGCTGTTGTGACTTGTGCCCACTCACGGCATACCCATCCAGCTACGACACCGGTTATCTGAAGAATTTCAAGATGCTGGTCCAGGGCAAAGACGGCTGGCTGTTCCGTTCGGAAGCGGAGCTGGTGGAGCAGTTCGGGCCGAATCTGGAAGGCCTGAAACACCTGAAGCGCTTTGCCAGGCACCTGAAAGAAACCACCGGTACCGAATTGGTGATGGTGTTCCAGCCTACAAAAGGCCTGGTCCATCCCAATCATCTGCCCGCGACATCGCCGGTACCGTTCAGTTGGAACGTGGCTCGTAAAAACTACGCTGACGCGTTGATGCGTTTTCGTCAGGCAGGGCTGGTGGTTCCGGATTTGACGCCGCTTCTGGACGAAGAAACACGTGAAGACGCCTTCTTCTTTAAACGGGATCACCACTGGACTCCGTATGGTGCGCGACGGACCGCGGAGGTCGTGGCGGAGCGAATCAAGGACATGCCGGCCTATCAGTCGCTGTCGCAGCATGAATTCGTGACTCGTCGGTCCGGGTTGATCCGAAAAGACGGGTCGCTTCAGGACGCGGTTAAACGGATATGCGGCTTCGAATACGGCTCGCAGTACGTGGACGAATTTCGCACGGAATCCTCCGGCACCGGCCAGTCCGCTGAAGCCAGCGCCCTGTTTGGCGACCAGGAGTTGCCATCGATAACGCTGGTCGGCACCAGTAACAGCAAGGGCGCTCAGGACTACAACTTCGTCGGTGCGCTGCAGGAGTTCCTGGGTGTGGAAGTGCTCAACGTTGCCGTTGCAGGCGGCAGCTACGACGGATCCATGTACGAGTACCTGCTTTCCGACAACTTCCGGGAGTCGCCACCCAAGATCATGATCTGGGAGGTGCCCGGTTACCACAACCTCGACAGTGCGGAGTTCTATCGGCAGGTCACACCGATGATCAGTGGTGCCTGTGAGAGCCAGGAGCCGGTGTTGCAGAAAACCACGCCGGTCAAGGCCGGGACCACCGAAGTGCTCTACAACGGCGGTGGACAGTTCATCGAAATGCCGAGCAACGAATACGTCGTCGACCTGCAGTTCAGTGACCCGGGGGTGAAAGAGGTTGATGCCTTCATCTGGTACGTGTTCGGGCGCAAGGACCGCGTGGATATGGAGTACGGCGATCGGGTTGAAACCCCTGGCCGGTTTGTCTTCGAGCTCCCGGAAGGGCCGAACTGGAACGATGAAATGTTCATGTCGCTGGACCTCGCGCTGAAACCGGAGCAGGTCTCGGAAGGCTTAACGGTAACCACGAAAATCTGTCGCCGTCAGGACATCTGACGCACATTCATCCAACGCATAGAGAGGATGGTTATGCGAATCCAACAACGCTCTGAACATCGACAATGGGGCCGGGTGCTGCTGTCTGCGGCGATAACCGCCGTCTTTGGTGTGAGTAGCGTTCACGCCGGGCAGTGCCTGAACGGACAACTGCGTGCTCCGGTGGGCTATTACCAGACGCCGGAAGACAAGGATGGCGGTGACTACGACTGCGAGCGGGTGGAGCCGCACGTCGGCTCGCTGTCGCTGACCAGTAAGTACAAGGGCAGTGACAGCGCTCGCAACAATCTGAACAAGCAGGCCTATGAAGAGTACAAGAAGGCCACCAGCAACGTGCGTGATTTCGAGAAGGCTGTTATCGCTGCCGCCGATGACTACCAGGTTGATGGTGATGGCCCCGAAGCGCTGGATTGCGTATTGGACAACCTCGACGCGTGGGCATCATCGGATGCCCTGTTGACGGATGACATCAATCACGTCGGTCAGGCGGTACGCAAATGGGCACTGGCAGCCGCTGCGAACGCCTATCTCAGGATGTGGACGTCGGCGCCGGAGGCCGCCATGGACCTGGAGCGGGCGCGCCGAATTGAAGACTGGTTCCTGCGCCTGAGCGACGGGGTCCGCGATTACTATACGGACCGAGAAGCCAAGAAGGTCAACAACCATGATTACTGGGCCGCCTGGGCCGTGATGTCGGCATCGGTGGCAACCCAGGACTGCGACGACTGGAACTGGTCGCTGGCCAAGTTCGATGAAGCCATGGGGCAGATCAATGAGGACGGTTACCTGCCCAAGGAACTCAGCCGGGAAACCCGGGCCTTGGAATACATGAACTACGCCATGCAGCCCCTGACCATGATCGCGCTGTTTGCCGAGGTCAATGGCAACTCTGTTTATGAGCGTTACCAGGATCAGTTTACGAAAATGGCCGGAAATGTCGTCGCGGGGCTGGATGATCCGGAACGAATTGAAGACATCACCGGAGACGAGCAGATTGTCGACGGGCTTTATAAGGCCTGGTCCCTGGCCTGGATGGAACCCTGGCAGGCCGCCTGGGGACCTGTTGAGGGAATGCCCGCCTTTCTGGATGAACTTCGGCCGATGAAATCCACCCGTCTGGGTGGCGATATTTCCTATCTGTACGGCATTAACCCGCTGTGGCCCGAGGGCGCGCAGCCGGATCCACCCAGCAACATCACCCTAAGTAAACGGTTCTAACGGGCCCTGGTTCAAGGGTCCAGATTAATACGCCAACGGACGTCCCTGTGGTACGTCTTTGTAGAGCAAAGGAGCAGAACGATGATTCCAGTCATACTCTCAGGTGGTAACGGTTCACGGCTTTGGCCCCTCTCGCGCCAGGCCTATCCCAAGCAGTTCCTCCCATTGGTGGGGGAACAAAGTATGTTGCAGGAAACTCTGTGCCGGCTGCCGGTCGACGACGCCGAGTCGCCGGTTGTGGTGGCCAACGATGAGCACCGCTTTATTGTCAAAGAGCAGTTGGAGGCCATAGGCCGTCAACCGTTGTCGATACTGCTGGAGCCGTTTGGCCGCAACACCGCCCCGGCGGTCGCGATGGCCGCTATCGAAGTGGCGCGAAAAGATCCCAAAGCCATCATGCTGGTGTTGCCCGCGGATCATGCCATTGAAAATGTCGAGGCGTTCCAGCGGGCTGTTGCCCAGGGGCAGGAAGCCGCCAGGTCCGGAGGGTTGGTGCTGTTTGGCATTACGCCAACCCGGCCGGAAACCGGCTACGGCTATATCGCTGCCGGCCAGTCCGGGGAAGCCCCCGGTGCTGCCCGGCCGGTGTCCCGCTTCATCGAGAAGCCGGACGCCGAAAAAGCCGCCGCGCTGCTGTCTGCCGGTGGTTACTACTGGAATAGCGGCATGTTCACGTTCCGAGCCGACAGCTACCTGGCGGAACTGAAAAAACACAGCCCGGACATTTACGACACCTGTCTTCTGGCCGCCCGAAGCCTGGAGCGGGACATGGACTTCACCCGTATTCCGTCGGAGATATTCGAGCATTGCCCGGACGATTCCATTGACTACGCGGTGATGGAGAAAACATCGAAAGCCTTGTTGGTGCCCATGGATGCCGGCTGGAGCGACGTTGGCTCCTGGTCCACGATCTGGGATGTGACCGACAAGGACGAGAACGCCAATGCCATTCTGGGCGACGCCTGCCTGGAAGACAGTGACAACTGCCTGGTGCACACCTCGGACAAGCTGGTGGCCATGTTGGGCGTGAAAGACCTGGTGGTGGTCGATACCAAGGATGCATTGATGGTTGCCCACAAGGACAAGGTGCAGGACGTCAAGAAACTGGTGAAGCGGCTGAACGGTGACCAACGCTCGGAAACCCGCACACATCGACAGGTGTATCGCCCCTGGGGCAGCTACGACAGCATCGATATGGGCAACCGTTTTCAGGTGAAGCGCATAAGCGTCAAACCGGGCGAGAAGCTGTCGTTGCAGAAGCACCATCACCGGGCCGAGCACTGGATCATCGTCAAGGGCACTGCCGAAGTGACCCGTGACGAGGAAACGTTCCTGCTCTCAGAAAACGAATCGACCTATATCCCCATCGGAGCGGTACACCGGTTGTTTAACCCCGGATGCATTCCTCTCGAACTGATTGAAGTCCAGTCCGGCGCCTACCTGGGCGAGGATGACATTGAACGTCTGGACGACCGGTACGGTCGCGCGGCGCCCACCCCGGATGTGGAGGAAGATCAGATTCCGGTGATGTCGGAAAAAGTCTAGGGCCAACGCGGCCCGCTTTGCAGAGTTGTTAGTGGCTGCACAGCGGGCCGCGTTATTGATCGAAGGTTAGACGGAGAAACAGTTATGGACGTGTCCTGTTTTAAAGCCTATGACCTGCGTGGGCAGGTTCCCGAGCAGTTGAATCCTGAGCTGGCGGAGCGAATCGGACGTGCGTATGTGGAGCTGACAAGCGCCCGCCGGGTTGTGGTGGGTTACGACATCCGGCTATCGAGCCCGGAAATCTCGGCGGCATTGACTGCCGGGCTCAAGGCGGCCGGGGCGGATGTCTATGACATCGGTCTTTGCGGTACCGAGCAGATCTACTTTGCCACCAGTCATTACAGCATGGATGGCGGCATCATGGTGACGGCCAGTCACAATCCAAAGGACCACAATGGCATGAAGCTGGTCGGTCTTGAATCGCGCCCCATCAGCTCGGATAACGGCTTGAATACCATCCGCGACAGGGTGTCCCAGCCGTTTATGGATGCCGCCGTTCCCGGACGCTCAGAGAGCCTTTCAGTGGAGGCCGACTATATCCATCATTTGCTGGGATACATCGATGGCACCACGATTACCCCTCTGAAGGTGGTGGTTAACGCGGGCAATGGCGGTGCGGGCCCGGTCATCGACGCGTTGTCGCGATGGTTGCCCTTTGATTTCGTGCGGCTGCATCACGAACCGGACGGGCACTTTCCGAACGGAGTTCCCAATCCCCTGCTTGAGGAAAACCGAGCGGTCACCGCCGAGGCGGTTCTGCGCGAAGGGGCGGATATGGGGATCGCCTGGGACGGTGACTACGACCGTTGTTTCTTCTTCGACGAAAACGGCCGATTTATCGAAGGTTATTACATCGTGGGCCTGTTGGCGGACCAGTTCCTGCAGAAGGTGGATGGCGGCAAGATCATTCACGACCCGCGGCTGACCTGGAACACCCAGGAGTTGGTCCGAAAGGCTGGCGGAACGCCCATCGAAAGCAAAACCGGACACGCGTTCATCAAACAGCGCATGCGCGAGGAAGATGCCCTGTATGGGGGTGAAATGAGCGCCCACCACTACTTCCGGGACTTCGCCTACTGCGACAGCGGCATGATTCCGTGGCTTCTGGTTGCCGAACGTCTGTGCCAGACCGGGCAGCCGCTATCGTCACTGATCGACGCCCGCATTGACGCTTTCCCCGCCAGTGGTGAGATTAACCGTACGGTGGATGATCCGGCCCGGTTGCTCGCGGTGATCGAGGAGATCTATGGTGCCGATGCTGTATCGGTGGGACACGTTGATGGCCTGAGTGTTGAGTTTGAACGCTGGCGGTTCAATCTCCGGATGTCGAACACGGAGCCGCTGGTGCGGCTGAATGTGGAGTCCCGGGGGGACATTGCCCTGATGAAGGAAAAGACCTTTGAGCTGCTGGCGGAAATGGCGCGGCTGGATCAGCCGGATACCCGTCGAACGGCTACGGGGGCTCGCTGAAACGTCGGCTGTGCCCTATAGTCAGGTGTTGGATAACAACACCAGGAGACCAGTATGAACTCCATCTTCGACAAGGGATTAGAGCCAACCGACGCCAATAACGCCACACTGACACCGCTGGATTTCCTGGCCCGCACGGCCAGCGTGTACCCGGAATACCCGGCGGTGATTCATGGTGCCACACGCCGCAACTGGCAGCAGACCTACGAGCGTTGTCGCCGCCTGGCGTCCGCGCTGGCTGACAAAGGTGTCGGCAAGGGCGACACCGTTGCTGCCATGCTGCCAAACATTCCGCCCATGCTGGAGTGTCATTTTGGCATCCCCATGTTGGGGGCAGTACTCAATGCCCTGAACACCCGCCTGGATGCCAAAGCCATCGCCTTCATGCTGGAGCACGGCGAGGCGAAAGTGCTGATTGCCGACCGGGAGTTTGGCGACGTCATCAACGAAGCCGTCGGCATGCTCGACAACCCGCCACAGGTGATTGACGTCAACGACCCCGAATTCAGTGGTGCCGGAACCCAGGTGAGCGATCTGGATTACGACGCTTTCGTGGCCAGCGGCGACCCGGCCTTTGACTGGCAAATGCCGGAAAATGAATGGGATGCGATTTCGCTGTGCTATACCTCCGGCACCACTGGTAACCCGAAAGGCGTGGTGTATCACCATCGCGGTGCCTATGAGAACGCCATGGGCAACCAGGCGGTGTGGTCCATGGGTATGCATCCGGTGTACCTGTGGACACTGCCGATGTTCCACTGCAATGGCTGGTGTTTCCCTTGGACCATCACTGCCTTTGCAGGCACCCATGTGTGCCTGCGTAAGGTAGAGCCAGAGAAAATCCTGCAGCTGATCAGCGAACACAAAGTCAGCCACATGTGTGGTGCGCCTATTGTACTGAACACCTTGCTGGGCGCTTCGGACGCTGCAAAATCCAGCTTCAGCCATACCGTTCAGGCAATGACCGCAGGTGCGGCACCTCCGGCAAAGGTCATCGAAGCCATCGAAAACATGGGCTTTCGCGTGACCCACGTTTACGGGCTTACCGAGGTGTACGGACCGGTCACGGTATGCGCCTGGAAATCCGAATGGGATGACCTGCCGGTGGAAGACCGGGCCAGAATCAAGGCACGGCAGGGCGTTCGCTACCATACCCTGGCCGGCATGATGGTGGGTGACCCGGAAACCATGGAAGCAGTGCCGAAAGACGGCAACACCATCGGCGAGATCTTCCTGCGCGGCAACACAGTAATGAAGGGTTACCTGAAAAACCCCAAAGCCACCGAAGAGGCATTCCGCGGCGGCTGGTTCCACACCGGGGACCTGGCCGTCTGGCATGAGGATGGCTACGCGGAGATCAAGGACCGCCTGAAAGACATCATCATTTCCGGCGGCGAGAACATCTCCACCATTGAGGTGGAGGACATACTCTACCGTCATCCCGACATCCTCGAGGCCGCCGTGGTGGCAAGGCCGGACGAAAAGTGGGGCGAAACACCCTGCGCCTTCGTCACCCTCAAGCCCGAAGCAGGGGACGTCAGCGAAGACGACATCATCGCCTTCTGCCGGGAGCGACTGGCGAAGTTCAAAGTGCCCAAGACCATTGTGTTCAGCGAACTGCCGAAAACCTCCACCGGCAAGATCCAGAAGTTCGTGCTGCGGGACGACGCCAAAAACCTCTGACCGCGCGTTATAAACCCCGGGGCTGCCAGCGATGCGGCCCCGGGGTGCTATTTTTTATCAAATTTCCTGCCCGGTTATGTCATGGCGCTCAGACCGTGACTGCGACAGACTGACCGTTATCCAATCAAGGCCACACTAATCACCGACGGGAGACACCCATGACCAGCGCTGTTGATAAAGAAGAACTCGACATGTTCCGGGAGTCCGTCATCAAGGCCCTGGAAACCGAAGTAACGCCCCACTATGAAGAATGGGAACACTCCGGCATCGTGCCCCGGGAACTCTGGAACACCCTGGGCAACGCCGGCATGCTGTGCGTCGACGTACCCGAAGACTGGGGCGGCTGCGGTGCGCCCTTCCTGTACTCCGTTGTCGTGGGCGAAGAAATGGCCCGCATGGGCTTCGGCGCTCTGTCCACCAACGTCATGGTGCACTCCGACATCGTCGCCCCGTACCTCAGCCATATCGGCAACGAAGAACAGCGCCAGTACTGGTTGCCGAAAATGGTCTCCGGCGAAGCGGTGGGTGCCATCGCCATGACCGAACCCGGCGCCGGCAGCGATCTCCAGGCCATCCGCACCAGCGCGGTGAAAGACGGGGACGACTACATCCTCAACGGCTCCAAAACCTTCATCACCAACGGCCAACACGCCGACATGGTCATCGTCGCTGCCAAAACCGACCCCAAAGCCGGTGCCCGTGGCATCAGCCTGTTCCTGGTCGACACCTCGTTGCCCGGTTACAGCAAAGGCCGCAACCTCGACAAAATCGGCCAGCACTCCGGCGACACCTCGGAACTCTTCTTCTCCGACATGCGCATCCCCGCCTCCGCGCTGCTGGGTGAAGAAGGCCAGGGCTTCATGTACCTGATGCGCGAACTCCCCCGCGAGCGCCTCGTCATCGGTGCTCTCGGCGTTGCCGCCGCACGCGGCGCCCTGGACCTGACCATCAACTACGCCCAGGAACGGGAACTGTTCGGCCAGAAACTGGCCCAACTGCAAAACACCCGTTTTGAAATCGCCCGCATGGAAACCGACTGCCGCGTCAACCGCGCCTTCGTCGACGAATGCATCGCGCTTTACGAAAAAGGCGAACTCGACGCGCCCACAGCTTCCATGGCCAAGTACAGCGCCACGGAAATGCAGTGCCGGGTAGCCGACGGTTGTTTGCAGTTGTTCGGCGGTTACGGTTACACCAGCGAGTATCCGATTTCGAGAGCGTTTATCGACGCCAGAGTGCAGAGAATTTACGGCGGCACTTCGGAAGTGATGAAAGAAATCATCGCACGGTCGGTTTTAGGTAAGGCTTAATCAGAGGATTGAAGACATGAATAGCAACGATGTAGTCATCGCAGGATCAGCAAGAACTCCCATGGGCGGCATGATGGGCGATCTCAGCTCCGTGCGCTCCCCGGATCTCGGCGCCATCTCCATCAAGGCCGCCATCGAAAGAAGCGGCCTGCAGCCCGCCGACATCCAGGAAGTCATCATGGGCTGCGTACTGCCCGGTGGCCTCGGCCAGGCACCCGCACGCCAGGCCTCCCGCGCCTCCGGCATCCCCGACTCCAGCGGCTGCACCACCGTCAACAAAATGTGCGGCTCCGGCATGCAAGCCGTCATCATGGCCCACGACCAGATCAAAGCCGGCACCAACAGCATCATGATCGCCGGCGGCATGGAAAATATGAGCCAGGCACCTTACCTGCTGCCAAAAGCCCGCGCCGGAATGCGCATGGGCCACGGGCAGGTCATGGATTCCATGTTCCTCGACGGCCTTGAAGACGCCTACGAAGGCGGCCTCATGGGCGTCTTTGCCCAGCGCACCGCCGACAAATACGACATCAGCCGCGAGGCCATGGACAACTTCGCCATCGCCTCCCTCGAACGCTCCCTGTCGGCCATCAAGAACGGCGGATTCTCCGACGAAATCACCCCCGTGACCGTCTCCGGCCGTGGTGGCGACACCGTGGTGGATACCGACGAACAGCCAGGCAAAGCCAAGCCCGAGAAAATTCCCCACCTCAAACCGGCCTTTGCCAAAGACGGCTCTGTCACCGCCGCCAACGCCAGCTCCATCAGCGACGGCGCCTCCGCGATGGTACTGGCCACCCGCGAAGAAGCCGAAAAGCGCGGCCTCACTCCCCAGGCCCGTATCGTCGCCCACGCGACACATGCCCGCCTGCCAGCCGAGTTCACCCTTGCGCCCATCGGTGCCATCGAAAAGGTACTGAAGAAAGCCGGCTGGAGCCGCGACGACGTCGACCTGTTCGAAATCAACGAAGCGTTTGCCGTGGTTACCCTGGCCGCCATCAATGAGCTTGGGCTCGATGCCGACAAGGTCAACGTTCATGGCGGCGCCTGTGCCCTGGGTCACCCCATCGGCTCCTCAGGGTCGCGGATCATGGTCACCCTGATCAACGCCCTGAAGCAGCGTGGTCTCAAGCGTGGCGTGGCGTCCCTGTGTATCGGGGGCGGGGAAGGTACCGCTGTCGCGATCGAACTGCTGTAAGCGGAGAAAGAAGAACTACTGGTCCTGCTTGCGGTAGGCCAGTGGGCTGAGCCCGGTCCAGTGCTTGAAGGCACGGGAAAAAGCGCCGGGCTCGGTAAATCCCAGCTGTGATGAGATCTCCGACACCGTCAGGTTCTGCCGCGTGAGCATAATCACCGCCTGGTCCCGCCGCAGGTTGTCCTTGATCTTCTGGTAGGAACTGCCCTCCGCCTTCAGTTTGCGCGACAGGGTGTAGGCGGTCATATGCAGCTGCCCGGCGATCTGTTCCAGCGTGGGCAGGCGATCATCGTCCACGTTTTCCAGAATCTGCCGAACCTGGGTTGTCAGGCTGTCGTCCTCATCGGTCCAGATCAGCAGGTTGCGCGGCGACTTCTCAATAAAACCATCCAGTTCCTCCGGCGTTCGCGTCACCGGCATGTCCAGATAATTGTGGCTGAAAAACAGGCTGTTGCGGTCGCGGTTAAAGAAACACTGGCAGGGGAAAACAAACCGGTACTCGTCAAAGTGTCCGGGCAAATCATGCTGGAAGGTGGCGTGGCTGAGTACGATCTTGCGTCCGATCAGCCAGCCGATTAATCGGTGCCACACCATCAGTAGCCATTCCACCAGGAAGTTGTCCGGGTCCAGTTCCGGATGGCGGTGGGTGATGCTCAGCTCCACTTCATCGCCGCGGGTGTCCAGCTCAATCACCATGTCATCGGAGAACAGCCGGTAGCAGCGAATGCTCTGGCGGATCACCTCTTCCAGGTTGCTGCTGTGTACCACCAACGATCCCATCAGGTGAAAGTGCCCCACGCGGCAGGGCTGTGTGGTACGGCCCATGAACTCGTCATCCAGTTTGCCCCACACCAGCCGGAACAGGCGGATAAACTGTTCCGTGGGCACCCGTGCCCGTGGCGAGTGGATGAACTCCGGGTCGATGCCATTATTGCGAAGCAGTTCGTCGGAATAGCCACCGGCCTTCTCCAGGCCATAAAGAACGGCCCTGGCGTAATGAGAGGAGAAGGTCAGGTTCTTCATAGGTGGTGTTCAGGCTCTGCCGGCAATCAGGTTCATGGACTGTATCTTACGGACGGACAGAGCTGAAAGACATAGGCGTCAGAAACCATTAGCCGGTCAGCGATTATATAGAGCTTGGACCCTCTTTGAGCCCGACGCCGCCGATTTTCCAGTCATCACCATTCTTGACCATATGGTAGTGGGCGATCCAGCGTTTGCCCTCCGGCCCCAACAACCGTACCACCTGAATCTGGAAACCGGGGTGGGGTATGCGCTCCATGAACTCAATGGACGAGGCCCGGTGGACGGGCGCATAGGATAGCTTCACCATATCGTAGAACGACTCTATCGAGCCGGATTGCTGCTTGATGCCTTCCGAGGCATGGTCCCAGGCAGCTTGCCTGTCGTCATTGGCGAAGGCTTCAATCTGCGACAGGATCGTGTTCTGGATGGCGTCATCGATATTGTCGTCGTCGGCATGACCACCCACGGCCATGACGGCGAAGAACAGGAATACCGATATTAGTGCAAAGGCGCGTTTCATCGAATAGCCTCCCGATGACAACAGTATAGGTGATACGCGGGAGAGGAAGCGCTGGATTCACTGGCAGCCGATGCGACCTCCGAAGGGCTGCAAAATCTTACAATGTCGGTTTGGGCGGCATGTTATCTTTCGCCTGTTATACTTTTTCCAAAGCTCCTGACAGGTTTGAGGTTATGGCCGAGGGTACCAAACACCCCCAGAAACTGCTGTTGTTTTATCTGACCAATCAGAGGCCATTCGGCCTGGGCACCCTGAAAATCCGGGAAATCATGCCCTTTGTTCCGCTGACCAAGCTACCACACAGCCATTCGGCGGTGATCGGTACCATGAGCTTTCGCGGCTCCGCCGTGCCGGTGATCGACATGGCTGCTGCCGTGGGTTACCAGCCGTTGACGGCGGAAGAACGCAAGACCGCTTCGATCATCGTGACCGATGTTCAGCGCCAGGAAATCGGGTTCCTTGTGCGCAGTGTGCGGAAAATCGTGGAAACCGAGTGGAAGAAGGTTATGCCCCCGCCGAAGAGTCTTGGCGACCGTGCCTTCATTACCGGCCTGGTGAATATCGATGATCAGATCGTGCAGTTGCTGGACGTGGAGCTGTTGCTGGCACGGGTGTACCCGGAGTCCGTAAACCCCCGGGAAGTCACGCTGACAGACGTTCAACGGGAAACTCTGAAAGGCCTGAATATCCTGCTGGTGGACGACTCCCAGGTGGCTCGCAAACAGCTCTCGGACGCCCTGGACAGCAAGGATGTGAGCTATTTTGTCACCACCAACGGGCAGGATGCACTGGACCTGATGCTGAACGCCAACCGCGATGGAAAACCCATCAACATCCTGGTGAGCGACATCGAAATGCCCGGCCTGGACGGCTACGAGCTGACCTTCAATGTGAGGGACAGCGGCAACGCCCTGAAGCAGCCGTACATCATTCTGCATACCTCCCTGAACAGTGAAATGAGCGTGAGTTACGCCAAACAGGTGGGGGCAGACGAGGCATTGACCAAATTCGATGCCGAAGAGCTGCTGCACGCCATGCTGCGCGGGGCAGAACAGGGGTGAGGGTTACTGGTCGGGCGTTTCCACCAGCCTGGCACGAACCCTTGGTAGATGCGCCGGAAACTGCGCCTGTATAAAGGTGATCAACCCCTCGCGGATGGCGCAGCGGAGATTCCAGAGTGAGCTTGAGTCCCTGGCACTGAGCAGGAAGCGCACCTCGATATTGGCCTCGCCGGCTTCGGTCACCTGCACGATCTTGGTCTTCCCGTCCCAGTCCGGCGCCTGTTCCAGCAGCCTCTCAAACTCGGTTCGTAGTGGTTCGATAGGCATGGAATAATCGACGGTGATGAACACCGTTCCCATCATTTCGGTGTCGTTTCTCGACCAGTTCTGGAACGGGTTTTCGATAAACCATTGCAGCGGCACTACCAGCCGCCGCAAATCCCAGACCCTCAGCACCACGTAGGTGGCGGTGACTTCCTCCACCCAGCACCATTCGCCCTGTACATGCAGTACGTCATCGATGCGGAACGGTTGGGTGAGGGCGATCTGCATGCCCGCTAACAGGTTGCCCAACACCGGTTTGGCGGCGAAGCCGAGAATAATGCCGCCAATGCCCGCAGATGCCAGCAGGCTGCTGCCAAGATGACGAACCGGCTCGAACGTGACCAGCGCGGCGCCCAGGCCCACAATGACGATGAGAATGTTCAGCACCCTCACCAGGAAGCGCGTTTGTGTTTCCACTTTGCGGGCGCGTTTCCACTGGCCTTCCAGGACTGGATTCAGAGAGACGATGACGTCGCCGATGGCTGACGTGCAGCGCACCAGCGCCCAGGTGACGGCCACAATCAGCAGCAGCGTGGCGGCGTGGCGGAAGTGGTTGATCAGAGGCAGGTCCTGGGACGCCGCTTCCAAGATGGCGTTGAGCACCACCAGGGTAATGGCAATGCCCAGAGCGGTTGATGAGGCATCCAGAAACAGGCGGGGAACTGTTTTGCTGCGGGTTAAGCGTTGAACCGTTGCCAGCACACCCTTGTACACAAGAAAGGTGATAGCCATTGAGAGCAGGACGGTAACGCCCGGGTGCCACCAGGCTTCAAGGCCTGCCTTCAGCGTGTTCAGGGTTTCAAAATCAGTCATGGGCGATCGGCATTGAATCAGCGGGTGGGCCAGTCTGTTGTTGTCGTCAGTTTAAACTGCTTTTCAATGGCGTGATATGGTTGCGCTTCGTTCCTTGCTCCAAAATGCGTTTATGAAACTGATCCTCAGCCGTAAAGGCTTTGATTCCTCCGCAGGCGGCTGTCCCAGCCCGGTGTTCCCTGACAGGTCTTTCTATACCCTGCCGATCCCCGACTCGCGTTCCCGGATCACCTACCATGATATCCATCACGATGGTCTGAATGTTGGCAAGCTGGTGGCCGACCTGACCGGCAACCGGCGTGGTGGCGCCCGAAGGGCTCACCTCGACCCGGACCTGATCGCTGACGCCTATCCCCGGGAAACCGGCTGGCGGCCCTGCCTGGGGCAAACCGGCGCTGCACAGGGGCACCTCCGTAAACAGCAGGTGGGGGTGGGGGATCTGTTCCTGTTTTTCGGTCTGTTTCGGAACGTGGAAAAACAGGGCAGGCGCTGGCAGTTTGTAAAACAGGCCCGCCCGTTTCACGGGCTGTGGGGCTGGCTCCAGATTGGCGATGTTTACCGCATTGATGAGTTGTCGGATAGTGACCTGCGGTGGGCCCGCTACCATCCGCACTTCCATGGTCAGCCAGATGGTGGCAATACGCTCCATGTGGCCTCCGATGCCCTGCAGCTTGAGGGGCGATCAACCGGCCTTCCGGGTGCCGGGGTGTTTGGACGCCTGGAGGAGCGGCAACGCCTGACGGCACCGGATGCCGCTTCGACCACGCAATGGCGATTACCCGGGTGTTTCTATCCGGATTCGGCGGACACCGCGATGAGTTTTCACGGTAACCTCGCCCGCTGGTCCCGGGACGGGGAATACTGCACTCTGAAAAGTGCCTCGCGGGGGCAGGAGTTTGTGCTGGATACTAGTGGGTGTTCGGGTGTTGTTTCGTGGTTGAGGGAGATTCTATGAAAGTGATGCTATTGGGTGCCACTGGCCTGACCGGTGGCCAGGTGCTAGAAGGTCTGCTGGCGCGGGAAGACGTGTCATCGGTCGTCGCGCCCGTGCGTCGAGCGTTGCCGCTGAACCATGAAAAACTGCATCAGCAGGAAGTGGATTTCGACCGCCTGGATGAACACAGTGATCTGTTCGCGGTGGATGCCATCGTCTGTTGCCTGGGCACCACCATCAAGAAGGCCGGCTCTCGCGAGCAGTTCCGTAAAGTGGACTACGGTTACCCGATGAAAGCGGCGGAGCTTGGCCGGGCAAACGGTGCACAGGTATTCGTGCTGATGTCTGCCATTGCCTCCTCATCGTCTTCCACCGTTTTCTACAATCGGGTGAAGGGTGAACTGGAAGACGGCATAAAGTCGCTGGGCTATCCCTGCCTGTCCATCTACCAACCCAGTCTGCTGCTGGGCGAACGCAACGAGCAGCGCACCGCCGAAGCACTGGGCATAAAAGCCATGCCCCTCATCAACCGGGCGTTGATCGGCCCACTGGAAAAGTTTCGCGGTATTGAGGCGGTCACCGTGGCCAGGGCAATGGTTAACGAGGTGTCGGCGCTTGCTCAGCAGGCGCCCGCGCAATCGGAGGTTCGGGTACACGAGTACCCGGACATCAAGGCGTTGGCTGCCCAGGATGTAGCATCCTGACAGTCAGGATCCGTGGAACTCAGGGGGGCGCTTGGCCAGGAACGCGGCGACGCCTTCTGCGAAATCCCCGGTCCGGGTCAGTTCCAGGAACGCTTCCTTTTCGGCTTCCAGTTGGGCAGCCAACTGATCGCCACAGGCTCCGTCCGTAAGCCGTCGAAAGGCACCGAAGGCTCGGGTGGGGCCATTCGCGACGTTTCTCGTTATCTCAGTCACTCGTTTTTCAAAGTCGGCTTCCGGAACAGACTCAGTGATCATGCCCCAGTCCCTGGCTTCGGTCGCACTCAGGGTTCGGCCCAGCAGCATTAACTCGGCTGCCCGCCCAGCGCCGATCTTGTGGGCCAGGAACCAGCTACCACCACAGTCAGGAATGGCGCCAATGCCGTTGTAGGCCAGCAAAAACTTGGTGTCTTCCTGAGCAATGACAAGGTCCGCCATCAGTGCCAGGCTCAGCCCGGCACCAGCCGCAACCCCCTTGACCACCGCGATCACCGGGGCGTCCATGCTGCGCAACAGGAGGATGGCCGGGTTGACCGCACCCAGGATGGCGCTGACGGCTTTGCCCGCCTGTTCGGGAGAGCCGGTCATACTGGCGATATCCCCGCCCGCCATAAAAGCGCGCCCGGAGCCGGTCAGAACGATGCATCGAAGGCCTGACCGGTCTTTCAGTGCCTGAGCCTCCGCGAGAAAGGCTTCTGCCATGGGCACACTGATTGCGTTCAGGGCTGCTGGCCGGTTGAAAGTCATCGTTGCAATGCCCGTATCGGCGTCGAATTCGGTGGTTACCAATGAGTCTGACATGGTGGATGTTTCTCTCATCGTGGTGGGCCTATGGCTTCATTATTTGTTCAGCGCCCTTCGGTGTCTGACAGGTAACAGGGTAGAAGGGTTTGCCCAATGTTGCCTGAATGGACTACTTTTAATCTGGATCGGGGATCTCCCGATGACAAGAAAAAACAACAACGACAATCATCTTCGGGCGTGAGATGGGTACCAGCAGGGCGTGTTCGCGAGCCTGTCTGCCCGGCGCCAGGGGTGCCGGGAGGTAATGTGAGCATCCTTGAGATCAGTAACCTGTCTCTCTCATTTGGTGGCGTCAAGGCGCTGCAGGATGTCAGTTTCCATGTGCCTGAAAACACCGTCACGACCATTATCGGCCCGAACGGTGCGGGCAAGACCTCGCTTTTTAACTGCATCTCCGGCTTTTACAAACCGCAGCAGGGCACCATTCGCTACCATGGCCAAGAGTTGCCGGGCAGTATCAAGCCGCCGAAGCGAGCCGCCCTTGGCCTTGCCCGAACCTTCCAGAATATAGCCCTGTTCCGGGGTATGACCGTACTCGACAACATCAAGCTTGGCGCCCATGTGCACATGAAGAGCGGACTGCTCAGTGCGCTGGTTTATTTCGGGCCGGCCCGCCGGGAGGAAATGGCTGTTCGCAGGGAAGTGGAAGAGCGGATTATCGACTTCCTGGAAATCGATCATATACGACGCCAGCCGGTGGCCAGCCTCTCATACGGGCTTCAAAAACGGGTTGAGCTTGCCCGGGCCCTAGCCATGCAACCAAAGGTGCTGATGCTGGACGAACCGGTGGCCGGCATGAATCGGGAAGAGAAAGAGGACATGGCCCGATTTATTCTGGATATCCGGGAAGAGTGGGGCATTACCGTGCTGATGGTAGAGCACGACATGGGCATGGTGATGGACATATCCGACCATATCGCGGTGCTGAATTTCGGCCAGGTTATTACCGAAGGCGTGCCGGCGGATGTTCAGAACAACCCCGAGGTGATCAAGGCTTATCTGGGCAACAGTGACATCGACAGTTTGCGAAGAAAGCTCAATCCAGAAGGGGAGGTTGCCTGATGGATTGGTTGTTCTTTGGTGAAATCAGCCTCGCCGGTTTGGCCATGGGCGGGCTTTACGCCCTTATCGCGCTGGGGTTTGTGATCATCTACAAGGCCACCCGGGTGATCAATTTTGCCATTGGCGAGATCATGATGTTTGCCGCCTATCTGTTCCTGGCCTTTGCTGGTGGCATGGAGTTGTCACCATGGATTGCCCTGCCGCTGGCGGTGATCGGTGGCAGTATTCTGGGCGGTGTGATCGAGAAGACCATGATCCGGCCCATGCTGGGTGAGTCCCCCATCTCGGTGGTGATGGTCACCATCGGCATTGGCAGTATCCTGGTGGGCCTGGTGGAGTTCATCTGGACCGCCGACCCGCAGTTGTTGCCCCGTTTTCTGCCACGGGAGCCGGTGTTTATCGGCCCACTCTACCTCGCTCCAAAAATTGCCTACGGCTTTCTGATCGGTTCGGCCCTGCTCATTATTTATCTGCTTTATTTCCGCTTCTCCCGGGGTGGCGTGGCCCTGAGGGCAACGGCCTCGGATCAGGCGGCGGCCTATTCCATGGGCATTAACGTGCGCCGGGTATTCAACATGGCCTGGGTGTTTGGCTCTCTTGCGGCATCGTTGGCCGGTGTGTTGGTGGCCGCCACCGGCGGACTCAGTCCGCAGTTCGGGATCATTGGTCTGAGTGTGCTGGTGGTGGTGATCGTTGGCGGCCTGGACAGCATTCTCGGTGCCCTGGTGGCTGGCGTGTTCATCGGCTGGCTGGAAACGGTTGCGGGTGCTTATCTCGGAGGCGAGTACCGTATGCCGGCAACATTCCTGGTGCTGGCGGTGATCCTGGTTATCCGCCCCTATGGCCTTTTTGGCACCCACGAAATAGAGCGAGTGTAAGATGCGCATCGGTGACGCGAAACAGAGTTACGAGGCCGATGAGGCAATCTGGACCAGCCAGACCCAAAAGCTGTGGCTGGGTCTTTTCCTGCTGATTCTTGTGGTGTTCCCGTTTGCCGTCGACTCTTACCTGCTGTACCTGGGCTGCCTGGTTGGTATTGCCGTAATCAGCACCACCGGCCTGAACATCCTGACCGGCTTTACCGGGCTGATTTCCCTGGGGCAGGCCGGGTTCATGGGTGTTGGCGCCTACACGGTGGCCTGGCTGTCCATCAACACCGGCCTGCCGTTTCCGGTCACTCTGGTGCTGGCCGGGCTTATGGCTGCTGCCGTCGGGATTCTGGTGGGCCTGCCCTCACTGCGGGTCAAAGGCCTGTATCTGGCCATCGCCACCCTGGCTGCGAGCGTATTCCTGCACTTCATTTTCGCCGAGTGGGAATCGGTAACCGGTGGCATGGGTGGCCTGAGCCTGGAGCCAGCGCACCTGTTCGGGCTGACGTTCCAGAGTGACTTCATGATGTATTTCATCATCGTGCCGCTGGCGGTGCTGATGGTGCTGGCGGCCCGGAATGTGTTCCGGACACGAATCGGCAGGGCCTTTATTGCCATTCGAGACCGGGATATTTCCGCCGAGATTCTCGGCATTAACCTTCTGCGCTACAAACTGATGTCGTTCGCGCTCAGCTCGTTCTACGCCGGCGTGGCCGGTGGCCTGTTTGCCTATTTCTACCGTGTGGTTACCCCGGAGAGCTTTCCGCTTTCCATGTCCATTTTCTATCTGGCGGCGGTGATCGTGGGGGGCATGGGCAATCTGTTGGGGGGCATCCTCGGTGCTGCTTTCATGACCCTGGTGCCGGAAGCGCTGAAACTGCTGACAGCGGCCCTGACTCCGTTCTACCCCAACGCGCCCGTGTTCATGTCGCCGATGCTGGAAATCATCTTTGGCGCCCTGATCGTGGGCTTCCTGATTTTTGAACCTCATGGGCTTGCGGAAATCTGGCACCGTATCCGTCGCTTTTTCCGCCTCTGGCCGTTCCGGAATTAATGGTTCTCTCACGGGAACCCGTGCAACACCAACAACAAGAAGCCGCAAGGAGAATGAACATGTTCAGAAACATCCTCAAAAAAGGTCGCCGGCTTGCCGGGCTTGGTAGCCTGGTTGCTGCGCTGACAGTCGCCGCGCCGGTGATGTCACAGGACAAGGAGCCCGTCGTGTTTGGCGGCTCCATACCGCTCTCCGGCGTGTTTGCGTTTGCCGGTATTCACATCCACGCCGGTCTGACCGACTACACCAACTGGATCAACAGCCAGGGGGGCATCAATGGCCACCCGGTCGAGTATGTGATGGAAGACACCGCCTATGAGGTGGATCGTTCGGTGGCGGCCTTCAAGAAAATTTCCGGTAGCAGTTCCCCGGCTACCTATTACGGCGACAGCACCGGTTTCATGAAAGCCATCGCCTCTGAGCTCAATAGCCAGGGCAATACTCTGATGAGCGGGGCGTCGTTCGCGACCGCGCTGACGGATAACGAGCAATACCCTTACCAGTTCATTCCCGGCCCGAACTATAGCCAGATGTTCGGCATCATTCTGGAGTACATCGCCACCCAGGGTGAAGGCGGTGATATGCCTACCGTGGCCTTTGTTTACAGTGATACCGAATTTGGTAAGGACCCCATCGAAAACGGCAAAGCCCGCGCGGGCGAGCTGGGCATCGAGGTTGTCGAGGAAATTGTGACCAAGCCCGGCAGTGTGGATGTGTCCGCCGAGGTTTTGAAGCTTCGCCGGGTGCGACCGGACTTTGTGGTGTTTCATGGCTACGTACTGTCGCCGATCAACGAGTTCATGGTGCAGATGCGCCAGATGGGCCTCGATACCCAGTTCATGGGCACCTTCTGGTCCTCGGACAAACTGATCATCGACAAGATGGGAGCGGATGCCGATGGCTACATGGGCGTAATGCCCTACAACTATTACGACAGCGAGGAAAGCGGGCCCATGCTTGAAGCCCTCCGTGCCCAGGCGGAGAAGAGCGATCCGGAAGCGGGCTACCGTCCCACCGGCTACATGCAGGGGTGGTTCAATGCCATGGTCTGGACAGAAGTGGTCAAGCGCACGCTCGATGCGGGGAAAGAACTGACCGGAGACAACATGGCGGAATCTCTTGCCTCGATTGAGGACTGGGATACTGGCGGCATTATCGGCATTCCGGTCACCGTGCGAAACATGTCCTTCCCGGTCGGCCGTATCTGGCGGGTGAATGCTAAAGAAGGCCGTTATGAGCCGGTATCGGACTGGATTCACCTCGACTGAGGGGCTGTATGGAAGCCTTACTGGAAATCGATAATATCGAGGTGGTCTACAACAAGTCGGTACAGGTTCTTCGGGGCCTGTCGCTGCGGGTGCCGGAGGGCGCCATTGTGGCGCTCCTCGGTTCCAACGGTGCTGGCAAATCCACCACGCTGAAGAGTGTCTCCGGCCTGCTGACCCTGGAAGACGGGGAGGTGACCGCCGGGGAAGTACGTTTCCGGGGCAGGGATGTAAAAGGTACGCCTCCCGAAAAACTGGTGCGTAACGGACTCTTCCATGTCATGGAAGGCCGCCGTGTGTTTGAAGACCTCACGGTGGAGGAGAACCTGGTTGCCGCCACCTACGCCCTCAGTGGCAGCAAGCCCTCCCTGAGCGACAGCTACGAACTGGTCTATGACTATTTCCCGCGCCTCAGGGAACGTCGCAAGCAGTTGGCGGGTTACCTCTCCGGTGGCGAACAGCAGATGCTGGCTCTGGGCCGGGCGCTGATTGCCCAGCCGGACCTGATCATGCTTGATGAGCCGTCCCTGGGCCTGGCACCGCTGCTGGTGGAAGAGATTTTTACCATCGTGGCGCGGATCAACCGTGAACAGGGCACCGCGATTCTTCTGGTGGAGCAGAATGCGGCCGTGTCTCTGGCGATTGCCTCATACGGTTACATCATGGAGAACGGCAAGATCGTGATCGACGGCCCGGCGGATAAGCTTACGGCGAACGAGGACGTTCAGGAGTTCTATCTGGGTGTGGGCGGCAAGGAAGGTGAAGCCCGTAGTTACCGCGATATCAAGCACTATAAACGCCGTAAACGGTGGCTGTCATGACAACACCTTCCCTGCCTGATCTGACCCTGACCCAGATGCTGCGGGCCCATGCGCAAGAACGGCCGGATGCCCTGGCCCTGCGTCAGAAAGACTTTGGCATCTGGCAAGCCTATTCCTGGCGGGACTACTACAACCGCGCCCGGCATTTTGGTCTTGGCCTCCGCGCCATGGGGTTGGAGGAGGGCGGCCATGTGGCCATCATCTCGGAAAATCGGGTGGAGTGGGTGATTGCCCAGATGGGTATTGGCATGGTTCGGGGCATCTGTGTTGGGGTGTACCCGACCAGTCCCTGGAATGAAGTGGCCTACGTTCTCGAACACAGCGATGCAAGCATTGTGGTGTGTGAGGATCAGGAGCAGACCGACAAGGTGCTGGAAGCCTGGCCCCAACTGCCCCAATTGAAGCACACCATTGCCATTGATATGAAAGGCCTTCGCTACTATCCAGAGCCCCCGGCGGCGTTCGAGGACATTGAGGCCAGAGGCCGGGAGTATGAAAAAGACCATCCCGGACTGGTGGATGAATTGCTGGATGGCCAGCGGATGGATGACACCGCCCTGATGATCTACACCTCCGGTTCCACCGGACGGCCGAAGGGCGCGATGATCAGTTGGGGCAATCTTCACGCTGCCGCTCCCGGTCTTATTGAATTGCTGCAGGCGGACGATCGCGGTTCCAGCCTTTCCTACCTGCCTCTGTGCCATGTGGCGGAGCAGGCGGTAACCAACATTGCGCCGGTTTACGCAGGCAGCTCCGTCAGCTTTGGCGAGAGCCTGCGGACCGTTCAGGAGGATTTGCGGGAAATTGCGCCGACCTTTTTCCTGGGCGTGCCCAGAATCTGGGAGAAGCTGCACTCCGCCATCTATATCAAGGTCCAGGAAACCGGGCGTTTCCGCCGGGCATTGTTCGATTGGGCCATCCGCGCGTGTTCGCCTATGGCGACCAAATCCCGGGCGCAGTGGAGCCTGAAAGAAAAAGGCCTGTACAGCCTCAGTTACTGGCTGGTGTTCCGGGCCCTGCAGAATTTCATTGGCCTGCGCCGATGTACCATTGCGATGACCGGAGCGGCCCCCATTTCCACCGGGATTCTGGAATTCTTCCGGACTATTGGTGTTCCGCTGCTGGAAGTCTATGGCCAGACGGAAAGTACCGGCGTGGCAACCGCACAGCCGGTGGATGACGTGAAGCTGGGAACCGTGGGTGTCGCGATCGCCGGCGTTGAGGTCAAACTCGGTGATCAGAACGAGATCATTATGCGCGGTGGCAGCATGTTCAAGGGCTACTACAAGAGCGACGCGGCGACTGCTTCTACCCTGAAAGACGGCTGGCTGCATACCGGCGACGTAGGCGAGTGGCGGAATGGCCAGCTCAAGATTGTCGACCGGCTGAAAGACATCATGATCACCGCCGGCGGCAAGAACCTGTCGCCGACGGAGATTGAGAACACCATCAAGGCCAGCCCCTATATCAAGGAATGCATTGTGATCGGTGAGGCCCGGAAATACGTTTCCGCCCTGATACAGATCGATTTTGACACGGTGGCCAAGTGGGCCGAACAGCAACGGATTGCCTATACCACCTTCCGCAGCCTGACAGAACAGGCGCAGGTGAATGAACTGATCCAGGCCGAGGTGAGCAGGGGTAATGATCAGTTACCCCAAGTGGCACAGATCAAGCGTTTCCACCTGCTCACCAAAGAGCTCGACCATGACGACGATGAAGTGACAGCCACCATGAAGGTGCGCAGAAGCAACATCTATGAGAAGTATACGGATGTGATCGAGTCACTTTACGTTTGAACAAACCCGCGCTCTGCGACATGCCTCCAGCGCCTTGAGGGCATCGACCTTCAGTGGGAGATTGAGCGCCCACTGAATATCCGTCCTCTCGAAGCCGATGTCCGCCAGCATCTCGTCATCTTCCTTCAGCAAAGGCAGGAACAGGCGACGAAAATGGTGCCTGCGCCGGAAGATTCTGACCCAGAACTCAACCGTTGCCATGAACGCCAGTGGCGGGGTGGCCGGCATGTAAAGCTCCAGCTCCGGGGGCTTGGCGGGGGCGTCTGGACGAAGCTGGGGGCGGCGAAAATCCTGATAATGGCTCATCGTTTCAATCTCCAGTTCAGTCATCAGTATGGGTGCCCTCGCGTGTTTGCGGGGGCATGGTTATCAGCATGCAACGTCACCTTTGATCAAACAAACGAAAAGATTTAACATCTGAGTTAAGAAAAATTGAAAGGTGGCTTATGAACAGTACCGAACTTGCGCCTAACCGCGAGGTTGGCCCGCTACTGGATACCGACGTATTGAGAACCTTCGTGGCCATTGCCGAGAGCGGAAGCTTTACCCGGGCCGCGAAGCAGGTTTTTCGCACCCCTTCGGCCCTGAGCATGCAGATCAAACGGCTTGAGGAAATTCTCGGTCATGTCCTTTTTGTGCGCGAAGCCCGTCGCGTCCGGCTGACGCCCGAGGGAGAAGTGCTACTGGGGTATGGCCGGCGACTGCTGCGATTGAACGAGGAGGCTATCCGGCAGTTCCTCTCTCCCGTTTTGGAAGGCCGGGTCAGTTTGGGCACTTCAGACGATGTGGGGAGCCGTATCCTGCCGGGCGTACTGGCGCAGTTCGCGCGCTCGTATCCGGCGGTTCAGGTGGATGTGGTGGTTGGCTCCAGTCAGCAGAACCTGGACCGGCTCGATGCGGGAGAGCTGGATATGGTGCTGGTCACCATTGGCAATGAGGGGCAGGAGCGACGCGGTGAAGTTGTACACACCGAACCGTTGGTGTGGGCCGGCCGCGAAGGGGGTGTCGCTGCCAACCGGTCACCCCTGCCGGTGGCGCTTGCCAGCCATGGTTGCGTATGGCGCCGGGCCGCGCTGACGGCCCTGGATGACGCCCATATTTCCTATCGGGTTGCCTACACCTGCGATAATTGCTTCGGCCAGGAAGCGGCGATGTTGTCGGACCTGGCGGTTGCACCGTTCCCCGTCAGCCTGGTGCGCCCGCCGCTACGAAAACTCGACCGGGAAGGGCTGCCGGCGCTGGCGGAGTATCAGATCGCACTCGTGCGAAGTGGCAGCAATCCGGTCAACGATGCGCTGGCGGGGCATGTGAAGGATGCGTTTCTGGATTGGAGGTGATCTCCGGAGATCTCTTGGTCTCAAGATGGTCATATCGCTAAACATGTAATGTAATTGTTTCTTACAGTTCGTTGCCTTAACTGTACCTTAAGCTACTTATTTCCCCGATGGGTTGAGCATATATTGAGCAATGTGCTGCTTCATCCATCAGGGAGAGAATGTCATGTTTGGGCGCCATCGTATTGCGGAATTGACGGATCAGTTAACGGTCTCCAGGGGCGAACAGGAGAGGATTCAGCAAACCCTGAATGCCATTGCCTCCCAGATCGGGTATATCGAGTTCAGCCCTTCGGGAATTGTAGAGTCTGCCAATGATATCCTGCTATCCATTGTCGGGTACGAGCGCCAGGAGGTCATTGGCAAGCACCACCGGGCGCTGTGTGACTCAAGCTATACGGCGTCGTTGGAATACCAGCACTTCTGGGACGACCTCGGGCGCGGCATCAAGAAACAAGGCACCTTCCCCCGCTTTGCCAAGGATGGTCGACGTGTCTGGCTGGAGGCCACCTACTTCCCCGTCACCAATGACGAGGGGAAAGTCTTCAAGGTCATCAAGCTGGCAACAGACGCGACCGCCACCCAGGACAAAGTGGCGGATGATACCGCCATGCTTGATGCCATCGACCGGTACATGGCCGTCATCAAGTTCACGCCCGACGGCAAGATACTGGAAGCCAACGAGAACTTCCTGGCCACCACCGGGTATGCCAAAGACGAGATCCTCCATCAGCACCACAAGATGTTCTGCTTTGATGATTTCTATCGCGATAATCCGGACTTCTGGAAGCGGTTGGCTCGTGGTGAGAGTTTTTCAGGGCAGTTTGAGCGCAGGGACAAGAACGGCAAAAGTATCTGGCTGGAAGCCACCTACAGCCCTGTGCTGGATGCTGGCGGGCAGGTATACAAGGTGATCAAGTTTGCCTCGGACATTACCGCGCGGGTGAACAATGCCCGTGAGGCGGCCGACGTTGCCGCCGCTACTTCCGAGGAGACGTCACAGATTGCGGCTGAAGCAACGCGAGCTCTCAACCTTGCGGTAGACACCTCGGATTCGGCACTGGCAGAGGTGGCTAGCGCCACTGAAGTCAGTCGGGATCTGGAAATTCAAGCCGAGCAGATTGGCAGTATTGTCAGCACCATTCGCACTGTGGCAGAGCAGACCAACCTGTTGGCCCTGAACGCTGCGATCGAAGCCGCCCGTGCCGGCGAAATGGGGCGGGGGTTCGCGGTGGTGGCCGACGAGGTGCGTAAACTGGCCGCAAAGACCGCCCAATCCCTGGAAGAAATCTCCACGGTGGTCGGCAAAAACAGTCACTTGATCGAGTCCCTGCGCGCGAACATGGACGGAGTATCGACGCTGTCACGTCGCAGTTCGGATGAAATTTCCGGCATTGCTACCGGTATTCAGCAGGTGGAAAAGGGAATGACGGATCTGGCGGCTGTGGTGGCGCGGTTGAGTAGCGAGGGGTGATCTGTTTCTGAGATGGGGTTGAAATCCTGGTGGATCGACAGAACGTGTAAGCGCATATGTCGGCTGAAGCAGGAGAGCAAATGGACTATATAAGCCCCATCAGCAGCGCGATCATGGCGGTTATCTGGATCGTTTATTTTCAGTTGTTCCTGATTCAGTACCAGCGTAATAACCGCCCCTATATGGTCATTCACCACGCCCAGAACGAGAACCCGGACGCCCTGTGTCTGCTGGTGAATATGGGTAAGGAAACCATCCATGTGCAGTGTGTGCAGGTGGTGTTGCAAACCCGTAGCGGTGAGGAGAGAACGCTGACCGTTACCGAATATCGCCGGGTTGGGGCGGACGATAGTAATGTGCACCAGGTTCTGCGGCAGGGGCCGCTGCAGCCCGGTGGCTACCTGGTGCTGGGGTCGTTCCGAAATATTATCCTGGGCCGCCGAAGTGACGATAGCGACAGTGACAGCGACTACCTGTTCGAGGATGTTACTGCTGTTGAAATACGGGCTGCAGTGGTTCATGGCCCCAGCCGCTATGCCGTGGGCGTACGCCGGCGTTTCTGGCTAAGACATGACGGTGCATCGGAAGTTTTCCCCCGCGATATCCACAGTGAACAGCTCAACCGCAGGCGTCACCGGCATGAAGTGCGCCGTTGGCTGGAAACGGAGCTGTGCCCTCAATAGCCTTGATCAGTTCGGGCAATAACACGGCGAGAGGGACAGTGTCACTGAGCGTTTTTCGCCTTTTGCCGCTTGAGAAAGTCCACTTTCCATTGCTCCATGCCAAAGTATTCGGTGCCAATGTTGGCCTCTACCCGATGCTTGGCCTTGATCGCCGCGACCTGTTCGTGGCGCTCCTCAAGAAAACTGTCGAAGCGTGGCAGCAAATCCCCATGCCTGATCGTTGAAAGCCGGTAGGCGCTTCGGGTATGCGGGAGATTGGGGTCGAACACGAGAACGCCCGGCCTTACCCGAACATTGTTGATATGGTGCAGGGCGACCACCACATTGTAGTAAGCGCCATCGCTGTTCTTCAGCAACGCCTGGTGAATCATTTCGGGCAGGCTGTCGCTGGGTACGGGGAGTATCTGTGAGGCCTCGATCTTTTCCTCGTATCCCCGGGCCGTCCAGCCATCGACAAGGCCGATGCGTTTGAGGTGGTCCCCGTCCAGGCCGAGTCGCCGCGGAGACACCAGAACGCCGTCAACATACTCCACGATGGGGCGGCTGTAGCTGATCCTGTCCTCGGTTTTTGCCGCACGGGCCCAGTCGGGATGATCCGGGTATTTGAAGTCCACCTCGCCTTCAACGAGGGCCGGCATCAATTCATCGACCGGCAAGGGTTTGTAGATGAAGGTTACGCCGGCATGTTCGGCGAAAAGGTCCAGTAGTTCACGGGCGAAGCCGCTGTATTGGCCTTGTTCGTCAACCCCGTAATGGGGCAGGAAGTTTCCCTGTTCCACTCCAACCACGTATGTCTGCGCAGTTGCCTGGGCGGTCAAGGCAAACAGCAGGCAGGCGGCGAATATCTGTTTCACTGATGGCTCCCTCTAGTTAGTCGTTGTTGGATGAGCTGTATAGCGCCCGAATCTTTTCTTCATTAAGTCAGTCTTCACGGTCGAGCCGGAACGCTTTCATTTGAGCTTCAAGCTTTTCCGCCATCGCACGTAATTCTTCAATTTCACGGCTGGCTGCCGTCATGTCCTCACTCGAACGTGCACTGAGATGAGAGATGTCCTGAACGTTTGAGCTGATTTCCTCGGTGACGGAGCTCTGTTCTTCGGTTGCTGCAGCCACCTGGTGGCTCATCTCTACAATCCGGTCCACGTTTTCGCCGATTCCATCCAGAGCTTTGCCCATGCTGGCGGAGGTACTGACGGTTTCTTCGGTGGCTTTCTCGCTTGTGGCCATCGTCTCGACCGCACGCTCGGAGCCCTCCTGCAAACGCTCGATAATGGTTCGAATTTGCTTGGTCGATGATTGTGTCTTCTGTGCAAGGCTGCGAACTTCGTCAGCGACCACCGAGAATCCACGCCCATGTTCACCGGCCCGGGCTGCTTCTATGGCTGCGTTCAAGGCCAGTAGATTGGTCTGATCGGATATGGCATTGATCACTTCGATCACCTGGCCAATATCCCGCGCTTCGGTAGCCAACTGCTGGATCGCCGAGGCCGATTCGCGGATGTTACTCGCCATTCCCTCGACTTGGGCGATGGAACGCGACATGCCTTCACGAATGTCACTGGCGCTGTTGCCGACCTGCTCCAGCTGGTTTGCCGTTTCCGTAGCGCTTTTGGCAATCTCCTGAACCGTGGCTTCCATCTCGCACACCGCCGTGGCGACGGAATCCGTCAGGCTGCTTTGTTCCTTGGCTCGGTCGGTGTTGGCCGTCATCACGGTGGAGGTTTGCTCGACAAATGCCTTGAGCCGGATTGCCGTCTCCAGAAGCCCCCGAACCATCTCTCGTTGTGCCCCGACAAACTGGTTAAACCCGGTCGCCAATTGGCCCAGCTCGTCTTTGCGTTCAACCGCCAGTTCCTGGGTGAGATCGCCGCCACCCTTGGCAATTTCGGTCAACGCCCGAGTGATTTTCGTCAGTGGCTTCGTCATGCGAGTGGCGACCAAAGCTATGATGCCGAGGAAAACAAGAGCCACGAGGACGCCGACGAGCAAGGAGGTCTGGTTGGCCCGGCTGGCTTCGCCGTAAATCTCGGTAGACGGAACCTCTACAACGACACGCCAGTCCGTGATCGACAGAGGCAGGCTGGCGGCGATGAAGCGACGGCCATCTCGATCAAACTCGGTCAGGTGGTATGTCGGGTCTTTCAACAGTTCGGCGGCCGCCGTTGGAGAAATAACCTTCGATAGGGGCTGATCTGTTTGCTGCAGGTCAGGATGAATGTTGACCTGGCCGGTTTCAGACACCAGGTAAACGATACCGGTTTCACCAAAGCGGAATTCCCTGATTCGCTCCGCCATCTGATCAAGCCCGATTCCAACGCCGGTTACTGCGATAGCCTCGCCGCCATCCTCCATGCGGGCATTGATGAAGAGGGTGGGTTTACCCGTTGCTTTGTCCACGTCCAGCGACAGATCCATGGTCTCGCCGCTTTCCAGGAAATTATAGAACCAGCGGTCCGCCTGGGGAGTCACCACCCTGTCGATGCCCTGATGGGTGTAGTAGTTGCCCGTGTTTACCGACACGAAGTGTGCGGAGGCGGCCTCCTGGCTGCGCCTGACCCCCTCGAGATACCGGGTGGCGGGGGCGAGCCCCTGCTGTGGTTCGTTGTCACCGATCCACTCTTTGAGGTAGCTGTTCCCCGCAATCAGCCGTGACGCTGTGATAGGCGCCTGGAGGTCACGCTCAACGGAATTTGCTATGGCCTCCAGGCTGGATGGCAGGGCGGAGTTGAGCAGGTATCGATCAAGAAGCCCGCGCATCTGGACGATATTAAGGGAAACCAACAGCAACGTGCTGGCAAGCAGTGCTGCCCCCATTCCGATGATTAGCTTTAGGCGAATGCTCATGGATACTCCAGTGCGATGGCTTCAGTGGTTAATGGGGCAATCCACTTTTCAAAGGCGATTCACGGATGAGGTGATCGCCTCAATGCCAGCCTTGGCTATCCGCACATCCTGATCGGGTTTGACGCCGGAGACTCCCACGCTTCCGGCCACCTGATCGTCCAGGATCACCGGCACGCCGCCGGCGAGAAGCCCCTGGAGCGGTGCTGAAAGAAAAGCATGTCGCCCATTGTTGATCATGTCTTCGAAAATCTGTGTCTCTTTTCGACCCATGGCGGCGCTACGGGCCTTTTCCATGGCGACATGCGCGGTGAATGGCGCCGTTGCGTCCAGCCGACGCAGCCCCAGGACATGGCCGCCATCGTCCGCTACCGCGATGGTCACCGGCCAGCCGTTGGCGTCGGCCTCTTTCTGAGCCGCGTCGAGAATCAGATTGACGTCTGTTAAGCCTAGCACTGGTTTTGTTTTCATCGAGTTATCCTTGGTTTATCGCTGGGAAACATGGCCGTTCGGCCCTCAATCACCCAGATATTCGAAGTGAGTCCGGCCTCATTGCCGTGCTCTTGGAGCTTTCAGGGCATTCAGAGCTATCGGGCACCGGGTTTGGGATTTTGGGAAGAATAAGGTTCAACGCGATGGCGGTAATGGCCCCGGGGATCAAACCGGATTCGATCATCGCTTGCAGGTTTTCGGACAGGTTGGCATAGAGCCCTTCTTGTGCCGGCAAACCCACCGCGATGGTCAGAGAGGTGCCAATGATCAGCATGTTGCGCTTGTCGAACGGCACCTGGCTGAGCATCTTAATGCCGGCACTGGCGATCATACCGAACATCAGCAGTACCGCACCGCCGAGCACCGCGTTGGGAATACTGGAAACGAGACCACCGAGCTTTGGCAGCAGGCCGGCCAACACCAAGAATCCGCCGCCAATCGCCACCACATAGCGGCTAACGACGCCTGTCAATGCAACCATGCCTACGTTCTGGCTGAAACTGATCTGGGGGAACGCATTGAAAACAGCAGCAAATACGCTCGCGATGCCATCGGCCATAACGCCGCCGGAGAGTTCCTTCTTGGTGGGTTCACGGTTCAGCCCGCCTGCGGTGGTGCCCACTATATCGCCGATGGATTCGGCCACGGTGACCAGAGACAGCACCACCACGGGGATGATGGCGGCCATATGGAACTCAATACCAATGCCCAGCGGGGTGGGGAACGTCACCCAGTCGGCATCGCCCACCTTGGAGAAATCGACATAGCCAAAAGCCGCGGCAGCAACGAAGCCAACCAGCAAACCGGCCAGTGGGGCAACTTCACTCCAGATACCTCGGCCGAACTGGTGAAGCCCCACGGTGACGACGAGAACAAGCGAGGCCAGTCCGATGTGATGGGGGGCGCCGAAATCCGACACGCCGAAACCACCACCGGCGTAGGCAAGACCAACGGGCATCAACAGAATGCCCAGCATCACGACAAAGGTTCCAGTCACCACTGGCGGGAACAAAAACCGGAACCAGGGAAGAAACAACCCCATTAGCGCCATCGCGACGCCACCGCACAACGCTGCCCCAAGGGCGGCGGGCAACCCCATGCCGATGGCTATGGGAATCAGAACCGGTACGAATCCGAAGCTGGTCCCCATAACAATAGGAAGGCGAGCACCGATGGGCCCCAGGCCCAGGGACTGCAACAGAGTAGCGATGCCAGCGACAAACATCGCGGCCTGAACCATAAAAGCCGTCTGATCGGGAGGCAGGTCCGCCGCCCCGGCGATGATGATTGGCACGGTCACGTTGCTAACGAACATCGCCAGAACATGTTGAATGCCCAGCGGTATCGCGCGGCGCAAGGGCGGCATGGAATTAACGTCGCGGGTGCTATAACGGTCACCTGGACCGGTATCTGGCCGTTCGGATGTACTTGTTGTCATGAGTCTCTCCTAGGTGTTGTTTTTGTAGGAATGCCTGACTGTTGACTACCAATAGCTCTACAAAGATTTTCTAAATAGCTCTCCTTAGTTGGCGGGCTGCTTCATCATGGCGTGCCATCAACGCGTCAAGATCGACGTCGCAGGGCAGGCCGCCGGTCACTCTCCAGCGCCCGGCGACCATGACCCGGTCAGCGCGTTGTGCACCACACAGCAGCAACGCCGCCAGTGGATTCTCCGCGCCTGAGAAACGCGGCTCATCAAGTTTGAACAGTGCCAGGTCAGCCTGCTGGCCTGGCTCCAGTCCGCCGATATCGGTTCGTCCCAGACAACGGGCCGAGCCTTGCGTTGCCCAGCGGATGACGGCTTCGTGTGTTACCTGGCTTGGCGAGTAACGCAGGCGGCCCAGAAGCAGTGCCTGACGCATTTCCGAGGCAAGGTTCGAGTGGTCGCTCGACGCTGATCCATCGACCGCCAATCCGACCGGTGAGCCCGCCGCTTCGAGTTCCAGGGTCCGGCACAGCCCTGAGCCCAGAACCATGTTTGACGAGGGACAGTGAGCGATGCCCGTGCCTGCACGGCCAAGGCGCTGAATCTCGTCGTCATTGAAATGAATGCCATGGGCCAGCCACGTGCGATCGGTGAGCCAGCCACTGTCCTCGAGATAATCCAGCGGGCGCATGCCAAACAGCTTCTGGCAGTAAGCGGTCTCATCTTCGGTTTCGGCAAGATGGGTGTGGAGGCGAACGTCGTTGTTCTCTGCAAGCCGCGCGCTCTCGCGCATTAATGCCCGGCTGACTGAAAACGGTGAACAAGGCGCCAGGGCGATGGTGGTCATGGCCCCTTCAGCACGCTGGTGGTAACGGTCGATAAGACGCTGGCTGTCATCGACAATGGTTTGCTCGTCCTGCACCACGGTCTGTGGCGGCAGACCGCCATCGTCGCGCCCGACGCTCATGGACCCGCGAGTCAGTGCCGCTCGAACGCCGAGGCGCTGGGCGGTTTCGACCTGGCAGTCAATCGCGTTTACCAAGGCACCGGAAAAGACGTAATGATGGTCCGCTACGGTGGTGCATCCCGACATCAGCAGCTCGACCATCGCCAACTCGCTGGCCAGGGCCATCTGGCTGTCGTTGAGATTGGCCCAGACATCGTAAAGCGTGGTCAGCCAGGGAAATAACTCTTTATTGAGCGCGGGGGAATAGGCTCGGGTCAGGGTTTGGTAGAAGTGATGGTGGGTATTTACCAAGCCGGGTAACAGGACATGCCCGGAAGCATCGAAGGTCTCGTTAACGGGCTGGTGAGGTTGCTGCCCCCCGGCCACTTTTTCCACAATTCTTGTTCCCGTGACGACAATACCGCCGGCTGCGCCTGGGTCAGAACAGGCAAGCGGATTGCGAATCCATAATCTGTGGTCTGTTTCGGTCATTCCTACAGCTCTTTGTTGTATACATTATGACCGACAACTTCGTACAAATATGTATTACTTGTCAAGAAAAATTGTGAGCAAATTGAACTTTTAATGACAGGGTATTTACCGGGCCAGCGCTCAAACGGGCGCCGGCCCGGGGATTAGCAGCGATGTCAGGTTGTCTGCTGGGTTACGTTTTCTGGCCCGCGACTTCAACCTCGTTAGGCTTAACTTCTTTCGTAAGCGCTTTGAGAGCCCCCCAGGAGAGGCCTCGTTTTGATGGTTTCTCGGCCGTGTCGGAAGCGACCAGGCTAAGAAGCTCGGCGGAAATGGACACCGCGACTTCCATGGGCCGCTTACCCGGGATGTCACTGCGCCCGACGGGGCACCGGATGCGGTCGATATCGGCTTCGGTATACCCGCGGTGAGCAAGGCGTTGGCGAAAACGCTCCGCCTTGGTTTGCGAACCGATCAGGCCAATCGTGCGCACATCATCCCGTTTCAGCAGCGCCTGGCAGAGGTCATAATCCAGTGCGTGGTTGTGGGTCAGAATCAGTACATGGGCGTTGCTGCACAGTTCGGGAACGTCCCCAACCGGGTCGTCGGTGCAATGAACCGTGGTGTTGTCGGGCGTCCTGTCCGGAAAACATTCCTGCCGGGAGTCGACCCAGGTGATCTGCCAGGGCAAATCACCCACGATACGCATCAGGGCATGGCTGACGTGACCCGCACCAAAGACCACAAGGCGGGCATCGCCGCCGGACTGGGCCTCCAGCAGGACCGCCACGCTACCACCACAGCATTGTCCAAGGCTGGCACCCAGAGGGAAGTGCGCCAGCTCGTAGCTGTATTCGTGGTTTGCCAGGCGCTCGCGGGCGCGGGCGATCACCCGGTATTCCAGGTGGCCGCCGCCGATGGTGTCGTAGCTGTGTTCCCGGGTGACGACCATCTTACTGGCCGGCTCCCGTGGTACCGAGCCTGTTACGCCCAGTACCGTGACCAAAACATAGGGCTGACCGCGACGTTCGCAGTCAGCAACGGCTTGGATCCAGGTCAGGCGTTCTTGCATGACGGTTCCCCCTGCGCTGCTACCCAGCGCTCGGTTGCTGTGACAGCCTGGAGCACCCGCTCTGGTGTCGCAGGCGTGTCCAGGGGCGGGCTGTAGCGATAGTCCGCCACGCTCGAAACAGCGTCACGCAGGGCAGACCATACTGCCATGCCCAGCATGAGTGGCGGTTCGCCCACAGCCTTTGAGCGGAATACGGTGGCTTCCCGGTTGGGGCTGTGAGGCAGCAGGGCCACCCGGAAATCCGGTGGCGCGTCTGACACAGCCGGGATTTTGTAGGTCGCCGGGCCGTTGGACAACAGTCGGCCTTCGTCGCTGTATACCAACTCTTCGGTGGTGAGCCAGCCCATGCCCTGAACAAAGCCGCCTTCAATCTGGCCAATGTCCACGGCCGGATTCAGCGACTGCCCCACGTCGTGAAGGATGTCCACCCGCATGGTCTTGTACTCTCCGGTGAGGGTATCAACCACCACCTCTGCGCAGGCAGCCCCGTTGGCGTAATACAGGAAGGGCCGGCCTTGACCGGTTTCTCGGTCATAGTGAATCTTGGGTGTACTGTAGAACCCGTTGGAAGACAGCGAAACCCGCGCCATGTAAGCCTGCTGCACGAATTCCGCCCAGCCGAACTGCTGCTCACCGACATTGACCTGGTTGTTTTCAAACCGTACCGAGTCCGCGCTCACGCCGTAGGTTTCGGCGGCAAACTCGACCAGGCGCTGCTTGATTTTCTCGCAGGCATCCAGGGCAGCCATGCCGTTCAGGTCAGTGCCCGAGGAGGCAGCCGTTGGTGAGGTGTTGGGTACCTTGTCGGTCCGGGTCGCGGACACTTTTACCCGGTCCAGGTCTACCTGGAAGGCTGCGGCTACGACCTGGGCTACCTTGATGTAAAGCCCCTGGCCCATTTCGGTGCCGCCGTGATTGAGGTGAATGCTGCCATCGGTGTAAACGTGCACCAGTGCACCGGCCTGGTTGAGGTGTTTGGCCGTGAATGAAATGCCGAACTTCACCGGTGTCAGGGCCAAACCCCGTTTCAGGATTGAGTTTTCTTTGTTGAACCTGGAAATCTCGGTACGACGCTGACGGTAGTCCGAGCTGGCCTCGAGCGTGTCGATCAGGTCCGGTAAAACGTGCTGCTCGACGATTTGACCATAGTGGGTTACATCGCGGCCAGGTCCGTACAGGTTGCGCTTGCGCACATCCAGCGGGTCCATGCCGAGATGGCGGGCGATATCGTCCATTGCCCGCTCAATGATCATCATGCCCTGGGGGCCACCGAAGCCTCGGAAGGCGGTATTGGAAACCGTATGGGTTTTGCAGCGGTGGCCAACAACACGCGCCTGCCCCAGGCTATAGGCGTTGTCGGAATGAAACATGGCGCGGTCGACGATGGCATCGGACAGGTCGGGCGAAAAGCCACAGCGTCCAGCCACCATGATGTCGGCCCCCCGCAGCACACCCTCGTTGTCGAACCCAATGTCATAGGTGTTGAAAAAGTCGTGTCGCTTGCCCGTTTGTACCATGTCGTCGTAGCGCGCCATCCGGTATTTAACGGGCCGCCCGGTGCGTCGGGCAAGCAGGGCCGAGATACAGGCCAGCGGTGCGGCCTGGGTTTCCTTGCCGCCGAAGCCGCCACCCATGCGCCGTACTTCCACCTGGACTTCATGAATGGGGAGGTCAAGGACTTCGGCCACCAGCTTTTGCACCTCGGAGGGGTGCTGGCTGGAGGTATGAACAAACACGCCCGCGTCTTCGGTAGGCTCTACCAGGCACGCCTGTCCTTCCAGGTAGAAATGCTCCTGTCCGCCAACATGCATCTGGGCCTGTAGGCGATTCGGCGCTTCGGCAAGCGCTTTATCCGGGTCGCCCCTCAGCTGGGTATGACTGGGGCGCACGAACAACTGCTGATCAAGCGCGGCCTCCGCGGTCAACGCGGCAGGAAGGGGCTCATAGCTGACTTTCGCAAGTCGGGCCGCCTGGCGGGCCGCGCGATGACTCGTTGCCGCAACGGCAAACAGCGGCTGGCCCACATGTTCGACCACATCTCCGGCCAGAACCGGATCGCCAGGAAAGACCGGCCCGATGTCGGTATGGCCGGGCACGTCCTCGACGGTCATGACCGAAACCACGCCGGGGTAGGCCCAAACCTCGCTGAGATCCATGGCGGTGATACGGGCGTGGGCGTGCGTACTCTGGCCGACGGCCGCGTGCAGGAGTTCTGCGGGCTCGGGGAGGTCGTCTATATAGCGGGCCTGTCCACGAACGTGCTTCCAGGCACTGTCATGAAATGCCTGGGTGCCTGTCAGCCCTTTCGCCGTTGTGGTGGGCCGCGGAATATTGGGAGGTAGTTTACGCATAGTCAGTCACCATGAGGGGCTGGTTTGTTGTTGTGGTGTCTTGAGTGCTCTCCAAAAACGCGCGGCGCAGCAGGTTGCCGGCTACTTGCAAGCGATAGGCTGCGGACCCCCGCACGTCTGTCATGGGTTCAAATTCGAGTTCCAGTGCGGCAATGGCGGCCGCAACCGTGTCTGCATTCCAGGGCTGGCCTCGAAGCGCCGCTTCAGCACCACTGGCCCGCTTTGGCGTTGCCGCCATCCCGCCAAAGGCCAGTCGGCAGTCCTTGATGGTGTCGCCGTCGCGCTTGAGCCAAAAGGCACCCAGCACTGCCGAAATGTCGTCATCAATGCGCTTGGAGACTTTGTAGATGAACAGCTTTTCATCAGGTGCCGGGTTGGGGATCCAGGTGCCCCGAATGAATTCGTGAGGCTGGAGGTCGGTCTGCTTGTAGCCGTGGAAGAAGTCCTCAAGGCGCAGGCGCCGGGTGCCATCAACGCTGTCCAGGTCGAGCTCTGCGCCCAGTGCAATCAGTGCGGGCGGCATGTCGCCGATTGGCGAAGCGTTCCCGATATTGCCCCCAACAGTCCCGCGGTTGCGGATCTGGCGCGAACCCAGGCGCTCCAGCATCGGCCCGAAGTGTGGCCAACGCTCCTCGAGCTTATGGAACATGGCGCGGTAGGTCACTCCGGCTCCGAGATAGATCCCGTCTTCGTCCTCGTGGATCTCCTGTAGCTCCTTGATGCCACTCAGACCGATCAGGTGATCAAGGTCTTTGAGCTGCTGGGTGATTTCAAGGGACAGGTCGGTGCCGCCGGCAATCAACCTTGCCTTGGGAAACTGACGGCATAGTCCACGAAGCGCGTCCAGAGTGGCTGGCGCATCGTATCGGTAGCCGTGATCGTCGGTGAGTTCGCCCGCCGTATTCTGTACGCTTAACAGGTCGGCGATCATTTCGGGGTTCTGCAGCCAGGCTATGCCGCTAAGGCCCGGCGCGGGGTTGTTCGGAGCCGCGCCATCCGGGCCGCTGAGCGCACTGCTTCGGCTCAGAACCGCGTTACCGGTGCCGGGTTCCCACGTTTGCACGCAAGCCCGACGCCCGGCCTCGATGATTGGCCGGTAACCCGTGCAGCGGCAAAGGTTGCCGGACAGCGCCTCCAATAAGGCGTCGTCGTCGGGTACGGAACCGTTCGCTGCGCTTTCTGTATGCAGGGCAAACAGCGACATGATGATGCCTGGTGTGCAGAAGCCGCACTGGGCTCCGTGACACTCCACCATCTCCTTCTGTACCGGGTGAGCTGGCTCCTGGGTTAGCGCGTCGACGGTCACCAGATGTTTGCCATGCAGGCTTCCGACGAGCGCGATGCAGCTGTTCACGCTGTCGTAGCGGAGTTGCCCGGACTGCTCAGGGTCGGGCGATCCGATCACCACGGTGCAAGCCCCGCAGTCACCCGATGCGCAGCCTTCCTTGGTGCCTGTCAGTCGCTTCCTGGTGCGCAGCCAGTCGAGGATGCTTAGATTCGGGTCGACTTGGTTGAGTTTTTGTAGTTGGCCGTTCAAGTAGAATCTGATCACAAATTTTCCCGCTCTTCTGCACTTGCGCCTGTCTCTTTCTGCTTTTCTCTTTGTTTAAGACTGAGCATCAGAGTCATTGGCGTAAGCCCTTGATTGATTTCAGTAGTTGCACAGGCGATGCCGCATCACGGATGCCAAAAGTCACATGGGCCCGTTATTCTTTTTACAATTTCCTGACCAAATAGTCCAGTTTTTTGTGTAAAGACTATTCCTTTGATTGCCGCACAGAGATCGGCTATCGTCGGAGCCTCGACGTTCCAACCTGAAGCTACTCGACACCATGACCCGTCAAATCGAACCAGACTCCCCCGAAACGAAGCGAACAACGTCATCAGGCAGCAAGCGCAAGAAAGTGCGTCCGGGCCGAATCCGTGAGCGCAATCGTGAGCGTATTCTGATGGCCGCGGAAAAGGAGTTTTCCCAGAACGGCTTCGGGGCAACCACCGTTCAGAAGATTGCGGACAGGGCGGGGCTGCCGAAATCCAACGTGCTTTACTATTTCAGCAATAAAAAACGCATCTACTACGCGTTGATGGATGACATCATGGGGCGGTGGAATGAGATGTTCTCGAAGATACAGCCAGAAGATGACCCCGCCACGACCCTGGCCAGTTTTATTCACGCCAAGGTAGAGCTATCCAGGACCCACCCCCTGGCATCGCGCCTGTTTGCGCTGGAAATTATTCAGGGGGCGCCGGTCCTCAAGGACCATCTGTCTACGACCATGCGGGAGTGGGTGCAGGCGCGAGCGGGTGTGATTCAGCAGTGGATCGACGCGGGGCGAATGGCGCCCGTTGATCCGGTGCAACTCATCCTCCTGATCTGGTCATCCACGCAACACTACGCTGACTTCCAGGTCCAGATCCTCGCGATTGAGGACAAGAGCGAATACACCGAAAGTGACTTTCAGCACGCTGCGGATTTCCTGACGTCTGTCATCCTGCGCGGTTGTGGCCTCGCCGAGCCTTAAAGCCTGACTCCGGAATGCCTGGCATACCGCCCGTCGTATGCCTTCGATGGGGTTCGGTCTTGAAAATTTCCTGACTTATTGGTCAGTTTTTTATTGACCAGGCTACCAATCCTGTTTAAATTTCCCTGAGACACGCAATCCAATCGTCGCCAACAATACCAATGCGACAACAAGACTGACGAGAGTGACCATGTCCCAACGCAAAGCCTACCGTGCCTCTGTTTTCCACTGCATCGCCGACCCGGGCGTGGTGGGTGCGGAACGTTCCTACGAGTATTTTGAAGATGGCCTGTTAATGGTCGAGGACGGCATGGTCGTCGAGATAGGCATGGCGGAGAGCCTGTTGCCGTCACTGTCTCCTGAGGTCGAGGTCGTCCACTATGAGAATGCCCTGATAACCCCGGGCTTCGTCGATACTCATATCCATTATCCGCAGGTGGGAATCATCGGCTCCTATGGCGCCCAGTTGCTGGACTGGCTGGAAACCTACACCTTTCCCTGCGAGGGACAGTTTGATGATTCCCGGCACGCTCATGCCCAGGCCGATATCTTCCTCCGTGAACTGTTGAGAAACGGGACAACGACGGCCCTGGTCTTCGGAACCGTCCATAAGCAGTCGGTGGATGCCTTTTTCGAGCATGCCTCCAAGCTGAACCTGCGGATGATTGCGGGCAAGGTGCTGATGGACCGTTGCGCGCCTGACTATTTGGTGGATACAGCGGAATCCGGCTATGCAGACAGCAAGGAGCTAATTGAGCGTTGGCATGGAAAGGGCCGTTTGTCCTATGCGGTGACGCCCCGATTTGCGCCGACGAGCTCCGATGAGCAACTCGAGCTGGCAGGTAAGCTCTTCAAGGAATTCCCGGGCTTGTACATGCACACCCACATTTCCGAGAACCGACAGGAGATTGAGTGGGTCAAAGAGCTGTTTCCTGAGCGGGATGGTTACCTTGATGTATACGACCACCATGGCCTGATTGGTGAACGGTCAGTGTTTGCTCACGGTGTTCACCTGCATGACGACGAGTGCAGGCGTCTGGGCGATACTGGCTCAGCGGTTGCCTTTTGCCCGACGTCGAACCTTTTCCTTGGCAGTGGTTTGCTCGACCTGGCGCGCCTGGAGTCGCATGGAGTGCGCGTTGGCCTGGGCACGGATGTAGGGGCGGGTACCAGTTTTTCCCAGCTTCAAAGCCTTAACGAGGCGTACAAGGTGCTGCAACTGCAGGGGCAGAAACTGGATCCTTTTAAAGCCTTTTACCTCGCGACGCTGGGCGGAGCCCGGTCCCTCTACCTTGATGACAGGATTGGCAGCCTGAAGGCCGGGAAAGAGGCGGACTTTGTTGTGCTGGATTATGAGGCCACGCCGCTGATCAGTTACCGCCTGAAGCATTCCAAAAGCCTGGAGGAAACGCTGTTTGCCCTCATGATTCTTGGCGATGATCGCGTGGTGAAGGAAACCTTCAGCGCAGGCCTGTCCGTTCACCGCCGATAGCGTGCCACTGGCGGGCTGCCCGTTACCACGAATGGGCATGCCCACCCTCGGTCCAGAACCTTTCTGCCCTACCTCTTCGGGTCCTTCTTTTTTCTTGTGCACAATCGTTATAAGAATTTTGTTGCAATTGTTGTATACAAAAGCATAATCGGAATTGTTATTCTTGACCGACAAGTCAGGAAATATCGATATGGGCAAATCAGCCATCACCTGCCTCAAGGGCTCTGCTCTGGGTGATAGAAAACAACAATGATGAGGAATACCTTGTGGAAAACATCGATCAGCAGAAGCGCTCGCTCGGAGCGTCAGCGAGAACGGACTGGCTCGAGCGCATTTTCAAGCTCCGCCAACATGGAAGCTCAGTCAAAATTGAGCTGATGGCAGGTCTGACCACGTTCGTCACAATGGCCTACATTATCTTCGTTAATCCCAATGTTATGGCTGCGGCCGGCCTTGATCATGGTGCTGCGTTCGTCGCCACCTGTCTGGGGGCGGCACTTGGCTGCCTGCTCATGGGGTTTTACGCCAACTGGCCGGTGGGACTGGCGCCGGGCATGGGGCTCAACGCGTTTTTTACCTACACCGTCGTTGGCGAAATGGGCTATACCTGGCAGGTTGCCCTCGGCGCGGTCTTCCTCTCCGGCATCCTGTTTATGATTATGAGCCTCTCGCGAATCCGGGAATGGCTACTGAACAGCATTCCGATGAGCCTGCGTTTTGCCATGGGGGCAGGGGTTGGTCTGTTTCTCGGGCTCATTGGCCTGAAGACGGCGGGCATTGTCGTCGACAGCCCCGCGACGCTGGTGACGATGGGGTCTTTTGGTGAGCCTTCTACACTGCTGGCCGCCATCTGCTTTTTGCTGATCGCGGTGCTTAGCCACCGCAACGTGTTCGGCGCCATCCTGCTGAGCATGCTCGTGGTAACGGGGATCGGTTGGAGCATGGGGCTTGTGGAGTATGGCGGGGTTGTGTCGCTCCCTCCCAGCCTGGCGCCAACCTGGCTGGCGATGGACATAGCGGGCGCGTTGAATGTGGGAATGATCAGCGTTGTGCTCGCGTTTCTCTTCGTGAACATGTTCGACACCGCGGGAACACTGATGGGGGTGGCTCATCGTGCAAACCTGGTTGACGAGAACGGCAAGATAGAAAACCTTTCCAAATCCCTTAAAGCGGACAGTACATCCAGTGTCCTGGGCTCATTTGTGGGTTGCCCGCCGGTAACCAGCTACGTTGAAAGCGCTTCAGGCGTAGCCGCGGGTGGTCGCACTGGTCTGACGGCCGTCACTGTCGGCGTGCTATTCCTGCTAGCAACCTTCTTTGCACCTCTTGCGGGAATGATCCCGGCCTACGCGACCTCAGGCGCACTGATATACGTCGCTATGCTGATGATGAGTGGAATGGCCCACATCGACTGGAAGGACATCACCGACACCATTCCGGCCATCATTACTGTGGTGATGATGCCGCTGACCTTCTCCATCGCCAATGGCATTGCGCTGGGCTTCGTTACCTATGCCACGTTGAAGCTGCTTACCGGGCAGAGGAAGAAAGTATCCGTCAGCCTGTATGTTCTCTGTGTCATCTTCATCGCCAAGTTCGCCTTCCTGTGATCAAGGCACACGGTTGACCCGAACCCGAGGTTTTACCCCAAAACAACAAAACGAGAGGTAGTAAAAATGAAACTGTTGCAAAAAATCCTGCTGGCGGCGTGCGTTTTCACCGCGTTTGTTCCGGTTGTTCACGCTGAAAAGTTCTTCGGCAGTTCCAGTGTGTCGCTGCTTTATAGCGATGACTATGAAATCTTTGGCTCTCAAAAAGAGTCCGCGACCGTGTTTACCTTTGAAAACGTGACCGCCCACAACTGGGGGGATACGTTCTTCTTCATTGACCGCTATCAGGTTCAGGGGGATTCCGGTAACGCTGACTCCACCTATGGGGAGTTCGCGCCCCGGTTGAGCCTGAGTTGGCTAAGCGGCCAGGATCTGGGCTTCGGGCCGGTTAATGACGTCTACCTGGCAACCCAGTATGAGTTCGATGGTGGGGTAGAGGCGAACAACCACATGTACGGTCTTGGATTGGGCTGGGACATCCCTGGATTCCAATACTTCAACACCAATGCCTACTATGTTGAAAACAACACCGCGCTCGACACGCCGGACGACTGGCAGCTGACCGTAACATGGGGGGTGCCGTTCGAACTGGGCAGCGCGGCGTTTCTCTTTGACGGTTTTATCGACTATTCATCGGGGGTAAGCGGTGCTCAGAGTGCGGACTTGCACATCAACCCGCAGTTCAAACTCGACCTTGGTCATTTCACGGGAGAGGCTGGCGTGTTGTATGCCGGTATAGAGTACTCGTACTGGCGTAATAAATTCGGTAGCCCAAACATAGATACGGAGAACGCTGTTAGCGCACTGGTCAAGTTCCACTTCTGACCCGCGCTATCATCATCGGATCCATTGGGCCGCTGGTTTCAGCGGTCCAGCTGCCATCACATGACAGGAGAACTTTATGGGACGCCTTACCACACACGTACTGGATACTTCGCTGGGACGCCCCGGACAGGGTATTCGTATCGAGGTTTACCGACTGGAGGGTGAATCGCGCACCTTGCTGAAAGAAGTCACCACTAATGATGATGGCCGTTGCGATGCCCCGATACTTGAAGGTGAGGCCTTTACCGAGGGCCAGTTCGAGCTGGTCTTTCACGCTGGAGACTACCTCCGGCGCCAGGGCGTAGAGGCTGACGAACCGCGCTTTCTCGATGTTATCCCATTGCGTTTCGGCGTGGCTGACGCCTCCCAGCACTTTCATGTGCCCCTCCTGCTTTCTCCCTACAGCTACTCCACCTACCGCGGTAGCTGAGTCGAGATGGTCAGTCATCAATACAATAGTGCGAACAAGAGAACAGGTTAATGGAAGCTTACATTCTGGATTTTGTGAATTTCATGTTGCGGTGGCTGCATGTGATTGCGGCGATTGCGTGGATTGGTGAGTCAATCTACTTCGTGATGCTGGATAACAGCCTCAAGCCGCCACAGGCCGAAAACTGCAAAAAGAAGGGGGTTTTTGGTGAGATGTGGGCTGTGCATGGGGGCGGTTTCTATCACAACCAAAAGTACGCCACCAGTCCGGGTACCTTGCCTGCCGACCTGCATTGGTCGTTCTGGAAATCGTACACCACCTGGCTGTCGGGTTTCGCGCTGTTCGTTATTCTCTACATGGTCAACCCAGGCTTCTACCTGGTGAACACCAATAGCAGTTGGCAGTGGGCTGCTGAGTTAAGTGGATGGCAGGCCAACGTTGCGGCGGTGCTTTTCCTGGTATTCGGGTGGGTTGTATACAATGAGCTGTGCAAGCGCATAAGCCCGAACATGGAGCGGGACGGCATCCTGAGTATTGCGGTTGGGGTGCTGCTTGTCATAGTTGCCTATGTAAGCACTCAGTTGTTTGCTGGCCGTGCTGCGTTCCTTCTGACCGGTGCTGTCATGGCGACAGCCATGTCCGCGAACGTTTTCTTCTGGATCATTCCGGGCCAGCGCCGCATGGTCGATGCCATGAAGGCGGGCGAGGAGCCCAATCCGATTGATGGCAAGCGCGGTAAACAACGCTCTGTCCACAATACCTACTTCACGCTTCCCGTCGTTCTGTTGATGATCAGTAATCACTACGCCTTCGCCTATACAGAGGCTCAGGCATGGTTGGTCATGTCGCTGCTCATATTTGCCGGCGCCGTTATCCGCCAGTTCTTTGTACTGATGCACGCGGGCAAAACCCAGCCTTCCTACCTTCTGGCCGGTGGTGTGCTGATCCTGCTGACGTTCTGGGTGGCCGCTCCCACGGGAGAGTCCCAGGTGGCAACGGCTCAGGCAAACGCCGAGCCCAATACGACGACGCATGAGACAAGTGAATCCCCCCTTGCTGCCAACGTGGGCGCGACCATTGAGCAACACTGTGCGGGATGCCATTCGAAGCAACCTGAGAACCCGGCGTTTTCGGCTCCGCCGGCGGGATTTGCGTTTGATGCGGTCGATCAGATCCTCAGCCATCAGGCCAAGATCCAGGAGGTTGTGGCGAACGGATACATGCCGTTGGGCAACGCCACGAACATGACCGAAGAAGAACGCGAAATCATCAAGAACTGGGGTGAATGAGTGTTGCGTTCAAGTTGGATACAATATAGTATACTTAAGTATACAATGCATATTGAAGGCGAGCTGGTACCAACGGCCTGCCAAACGGATTGGAAGAAGGAAGTTGCTTGATGAATCCGGCTAATCCAGACCATTACCCCCGAGACCTGATTGGTTACGGTTCTGAGCCTCCCCATGCAAATTGGCCTGGCCGGGCACGTATTGCCGTGCAGTTCGTTCTCAATTACGAGGAAGGTGCGGAGAACTGCGTCCTGCATGGCGATACGCATTCGGAGCAGTTCTTGTCCGAAATCGCCGGGGCTGAGGCCTACCCAAGCCGGCACATGAGCATGGAGTCAATCTATGAGTACGGCTCGCGGGCAGGGGTATGGCGGGTACTGAAGGAGTTTCAGCGCCGCGGCATGCCGCTGACGGTATTTGGCGTGGCGATGGCCCTTGAGCGGCACCCCGAGCTTGCCCATGCGTTTAAAGAGCTGGGGCACGAGGTTGCCTGTCACGGTTGGCGCTGGATTCACTACCAGAATATTCCGGAAGGTATAGAGCGCGCGCACATGCGCCGGGCCATCGAGATCTTCGAGGCTTTATACGGCGAGAAACCGGCAGGGTGGTATACCGGTCGCGACAGCGAGAACACGCGCCGTCTGGTGCTGGACGAAGGCAGCTTTCTCTACGACAGCGATTACTACGGGGACGATCTGCCGTTCTGGACCCGTCAGTACGACAGTGAGGGCGAAATGCACAACCACCTGGTAGTGCCTTATGCCCTGGACACCAATGACATGCGCTTCGCTTCAGCGCAAGGCTTCGGCACCGGAGAGGACTTTTACCAGTATTTACGGGATGCCTTCGACGTGCTTTATGCCGAGGGTGAGGACGCGCCAAAAATGCTGTCTGTTGGTCTCCACTGTCGGCTGGTTGGCCGGCCGGGGCGCTTTCGGGCCCTGCAACGGTTCCTCGATCACATAGAAGCCCATGATCGTGTCTGGGTTACGAGACGTGTGGATATTGCTCGCCATTGGGCCGAGCACCACCACCCGCTCTCATCCAAGGAGCAGCAATGAGCAATCGATCTGTGAACAAACCTACGTATTACGCTCCCGCTGGCGGGCATCCACCTCAGACCCAGTTGTTGTCTGATCGTGCGGTTTTTACCGAAGCCTACGCCATCATTCCCAGGGGCGTGATGCGGGATATCGTCGCCAGTGCCTTGCCGCATTGGGAAAAAACCCGGCTTTGGGTGCTTTCACGCCCGCTGTCTGGATTCGCCGAAACGTTCTCCCAGTACATCATGGAAGTGTCCCCTGGGGGCGGCAGCTCGCGACCAGAGCTGGACGCTTGCGCGGAAGGGGTTCTGTTTGTGGTTGAAGGCGAGATGACCCTGACCATTGCCGGCCAACAACACCGGATGCAAGAGGGCGGCTATGCCTTTATCCCGCCGGGTGCGTCCTGGCAGTTGTTCAACGAGAGCGATGCGCCGCTGCGTTTTCACTGGGTGCGAAAAGCCTACGAGCATGTCGACGGTATTGATGTGCCTGAGGCCTTTGTCACCAACGAGACGGACATAACGCCCACCGAGATGCCGGGAACTGAGGGTCGCTGGACGACAACACGTTTTGTTGATCCGCAGGACATTCGCCATGACATGCACGTCAACATTGTCAATTTCCAGCCCGGCGGAGTCATTCCATTTGCCGAGACCCACGTGATGGAACATGGCCTTTACGTGCTGGAAGGGAAGGCGGTTTATCACCTCAACCAGGATTGGGTTGAAGTGGAGGCGGGTGACTACATGTGGCTTCGCGCCTTCTGCCCGCAAGCATGCTATGCCGGTGGGCCGGGACCTTTCCGATACCTGCTTTACAAGGATGTGAACCGGCACATGAAACTCAGCGGATTCGGTTCGCGCTGAGCTGAGACGAGGACATTTTTATGCTGGAACTCAAAGCACAACCGCTGAGCCAGGAGGCATTCGCCGAGTTCGGGGATGTTATTGACCGGCGCACGGCTGACTCCTTTCCCATCAATGCGGGGCGCACCCAGCGCCACCATGATCTGGCGAAAGTGGAGCTGCTCGGTGATGAGGCACGGATTCTGGTGAGTATTTTTGTCAGCCAGCCGGTGACGTTACCGCTGGAGCTGTCGTTCCTGGAGCGCCACCCGCAAGGCAGCCAGGCTTTTATGCCCCTGCACGAGGAGCGATTCCTGGTTGTTGTCGCACCCCCAGGCGACACGATCAACCCTGATGAAGTTCGCGCCTTTGTCACCGATGGTTTCCAGGGAGTGAATTACCGCGCGGGTACCTGGCACGCCGTGCAGTCGGTGTTGGATCGGGAAGGCGAATTCCTGGTTATCGATCGCGGCGGCTCGGGGAACAACTGCGACGAGTACGGAATGGAGGTGCGTGTGCTCCTCGACCTATCTGACTGATCTACCGGCTGAATTTCCATTCAACCTTTACCGACGGTGCTCCTAAGTTTCAAGCGCCGGGACGAGCTTCGCCTCGAATACAAGAACAATCTTACTTCGGAGGAAACACCATGACTCGCATGACCGCAGCAGAAGCCGCTGTTCACGTTTTGAAGAAAGAAGGTATCGACATTGCCTTTGGAGTGCCCGGAGCGGCGATTAACCCGTTCTATTCCGCCATGCGCAAGGTTGGAGGAGTTGACCATGTCCTTGCGCGCCACGTGGAGGGGGCCTCTCATATGGCAGAGGGTTACACCCGCACAAAAGCAGGCAACATCGGTGTCTGCATCGGAACGTCAGGGCCTGCCGGCACCGACATGATCACCGGGCTGTACTCTGCCACGGGCGACTCCATACCCATTCTCTGCATCACTGGGCAGGCGCCGCGCAGCAAGCTGCACAAGGAAGACTTCCAGGCGGTTAACATCCAGGCCATCGCCGGCCCGGTGACCAAATGGGCGGTTACCGTCCTTGAGCCGGCCCAGGTGCCGCGGGCGTTCCAGCAGGCGTTCCAGTTGATGCGCAGCTCCCGTCCTGGTCCCGTTCTGATTGACCTGCCCATCGATGTACAGATGAGCGAGATCGAATTTGATCCGGACACCTACGAATCGTTGCCTGCCTACAAGCCGTCGGCTTCACGGGCGCAGATCGAGAAAGCGCTGACCTTGCTGAACGAGGCTGACAAGCCCCTGCTGGTTGCCGGTGGCGGCGTTATCAACAGTGATGCGAGCGACCTTCTGGTTGAGTTTGCAGAGCTTACGGGTGTTCCCGTGGTTCCGACCTTGATGGGCTGGGGGACGATTCCCGATGACCATCCATTGATGGCCGGCATGGTGGGGCTCCAGACGTCCCATCGCTATGGCAACGCCACCATGCTTGCGTCCGACTTCGTGATGGGTATTGGTAACCGCTGGGCGAACCGGCACACCGGTAACATCGAGGCCTATACCAAGGACCGGAAGTTTGTTCATGTTGACATCGAGCCCACCCAGATCGGCCGTATCTTCGGGCCGGATTATGGGATTGTCTCTGATGCCAAGGCGGCGCTGGAACTCTTCATTACCGTGGCCAAGGAGTGGCGCGCCGAAGGCAAACTCAAGGATCGCGGAGCCTGGGCCCAGAAATGCCAGGAGCGCAAGCAGACACTGCTGCGCAAGACTCACTTCGACGACGTGCCGGTCAAGCCGCAGCGCGTCTACGAAGAGATGAACAAGGTGTTCGGCAAGAATGTCCGGTACGTGACCGCCATTGGTCTGTCCCAGATCGCCGGAGCGCAGTTCCTGCACGTGTACAAGCCGCGGCACTGGATCAACTGCGGTCAGGCCGGGCCGTTGGGCTGGACCATTCCAGCTGCCCTGGGTGTATGCCGTGCCGATCCCGAGGCCGAGGTCGTCGCTCTCTCCGGGGACTACGACTTCCAGTTCATGGTTGAGGAGTTGGCTGCCGGGGCGCAGTTCAAGCTGCCCTACATCCATGTCCTCGTGAACAACTCGTATCTGGGGCTGATCCGTCAGGCGCAACGTGGTTTCGAAATGGACTACTGCGTGCAGCTGTCATTCGAGAACGTTAACTGCCCCGAGATAAACGACTATGGCGTTGATCACGTCTCGGTTGTCGAGGGCCTTGGTTGCAAGGCGTTGCGGGTCACCAAGCCTGATGACATTGGCCCGGCGTTTGTCCAGGCACGGCAGCTGATGCACGAGCACCGGGTACCGGTTGTGGTCGAGATCATCCTTGAGCGCGTGACCAACATTGCCATGGGGACCGACCTTGACGGTGTTAACGAGTTCGAAGCACTGGTAGAGAACGTCACCGATGCGCCGACCTCAATCGCCAGCCTGACCTAAGCAACGCAATCAATCGCCCCCGGCCTGTGGGAAATCAACAGGTAGAGGGGGGCGAAGACCCAAAAATGGACGAGTAGGAGACCCCAAAATGCCTAAGTTTGCAGCGAATCTAAGCATGCTGTTCACCGAGGAGGATTTTCTCGACCGCTTCCAGGCCGCCGCGTCGGCAGGCTTCCAGGGCGTAGAGTACCTCTTCCCCTACGATTACCCCGCGGCAGACATCAAAAAGCAGCTGGATGCCCATGGGCTTACCCAAGTGTTGCACAACCTTCCCGCAGGGGACTGGGCGGCTGGTGAGCGCGGTATTGCCTGCCGCCCGGATCGGGTCGACGAGTTTCGTGAAGGCGTGGATATGGCCATTGACTACGCCACTGTGCTCGGGTGCAAGCAACTGAATTGTCTGGCAGGTATCCGACCAAACACGGTAAGCGAAGAACAGGCCCGTCGAACCCTGATCGACAACCTGCGCTTCGCCGCCGAAAAACTGAAAGCGGCAGGCATCCTGTTGCTCGCCGAGCCCATCAATACCCGGGACATACCCGGCTTCTTCCTCAACCGGACGGAGCAGGCCCTGGCTCTGTTTGAGGAAGTGGGCAGCGACAACCTGCAACTGCAATACGACATCTATCACATGCAGATCATGGAGGGCGACCTGGCCCCGACCATCGAAAAGCACCTTTCGAAAATCGGCCATGTGCAGCTGGCGGACAATCCAGGGCGCCACGAACCCGGCACGGGGGAGATCAATTACCCGTTCCTGTTCGGCCATCTTGATCGCCTGGGCTACCAGGGGTGGATCGGCTGCGAGTACAAGCCTGCAGCGACGACGCTTGAAGGGCTCGGCTGGCTGGACAACGCACGATAAGGTCATTCAACAAGAAAGTTAGTAAGGAGAGGATTATGAGCAAGATCGGATTTATTGGTCTCGGGATTATGGGTCGGCCCATGGCCGGCCATCTGCTGGAAGCGGGTCACGAGCTGGTGACCTACGTTAAGCACGGCACCCTGGACGAAGGCCTGGCGGCCAAGGGTACGAAAGAAGTCGATAGCCCCAAGGCGGTTGCGGAACAGGCCGAGATCATCATCACCATGGTGCCGGACACCCCCGATGTTGAGGAAGTGCTGCTTGGCGAGGCCGGCATTGTTGAAGGCCTCCAGCCCGGTACGCTGGTCATTGACATGAGCTCCATTGCGCCGATTCCCACTCAGGCATTTGCCAAGCGCATTACCGAGGCTGGCGGTGAATACGTCGACGCCCCGGTGTCTGGTGGCGAGGGTGGCGCTGTTAACGCAACGCTGACCATTATGGTGGGTGGTACCAATGAAGGCTTTAACCGGGCCCTGCCCGTCCTTGAGGTAATGGGCAAGACCATCACCCATATTGGCGAGCACGGCGCCGGTCAGATCTGCAAAGTCGCCAACCAGATTGTCGTAGCGCTGACCATCCAGGCCGCGGCTGAGGGCCTGCTTTTCGCGTCGAAAGCCGGAGCGGATGTGACGAAAGTGCGTGAGGCCCTGCTGGGTGGTCTGGCCCAGTCGAAGATCCTCGACGTGCACGGAGAGCGCATGATCAAGCGTACCTTTGACCCAGGCTTCCGCATTCGCCTGCACCAGAAGGACCTCAACCTGGCTCTGGAAAGTGCACGCAGCCTGAATTTGTCACTGCCCGGTACCGCCAATGCCCAGCAACTGTTCCAGGCCTGCGCCGCGAACAACGGCGCGGATTGGGATCACGCAGGCATTGTGAAGGCCCTGGAAAAACTGGCAGACCACGAGATTGGTGCCTAGTTAAGCAACCGGCGCTGCACTCAAACCCAATGGCCGGTGTCGATTCGGCACCGGCCATTAGGGCGCGATTGGGGGCGCGCTGGCGTACCACGTCATTTTTTTAGTTTCTATCCGTTGCGAGGAGCCGCAGATGCACGCCCTGTCCAATTCGCTGTCCTTTGATCATCCGACAGAAGTGAATGTCTGGCTCAGGCAGCTTGCCGCAACGGCGGTCTCCGCCGTCCATCCCGATACGCTGCTTTCGGCTGGTCAGCTACCGCCGCGCCCGCCCGGACGTACCGTTGTGATTGGGGCTGGCAAAGCGGCGGCGGCGATGGCTGCGGCCTTCGAGCGCACGTGGGCTGATACCTACGAGGACGCCGACCTTTCCGGGCTTGTTGTTACCCGTTATGGACATGGCGCGGAGTGTCGTCACGTCGAGGTATTGGAAGCTTCTCATCCCATGCCGGACGAATTGGGCGAGAAGGCTGCCCAGCGTATGCTCGAGTCGATGGCCGGGCTGACCGGGAATGATCTTGTTGTCGCTTTGATTTCCGGTGGCGGTTCCGCACTCATGACGCTGCCGGCGCCAGGGCTGACACTGCAGCAAAAGCAGGCCATCAACAAGACGCTGTTGCGTTGCGGGGCCCCGATCCGGGAGATCAACACGGTGCGGCGCCACCTTTCGCGCATCAAGGGTGGGCGCCTGGCTGTCGCTGCCCATCCGGCGAGGGTGATTACCTACCTGATTTCCGATGTGCCCGGCGACGATCCTGCGCTCATCGCCTCAGGACCAACCATTCCAGACGCGACAACGCCACTGGATGCCCTGGAAATACTGGAGCGGTACTCCATTGATATTCCAGAGGCTGTGCGTAGCCACCTGGTCAGCGACGATACCGCCCCCAAGCCGCATTCACCCGAATTTGGGCTTGACCGCACGATCGTTCAGGCCAGGGCCTGTGATGCACTTCGAGCCGCCGAAGCGTCCGCCAACCTGGCCGGTGTAGACGTTCGTGTATTGGGTGACGATCTTGAAGGAGAGGCGAGGGAGCTCGGAGGTGAGCACGCGACAATGGCGTTGACGCTGCAAAAAGACCTCAAAGAACCTCTGTTGATCCTTTCAGGCGGCGAGACCAGCGTTACGGTGTCCGGTGAAGGGCGAGGAGGCCGCAACGTCGAATACCTCCTGGGCGCCATCTCGGTCCTTCAGGGAGCGTCCAATATTCACGCTTTGGCCATCGACACGGACGGTATTGATGGCTCCGAGGATAACGCCGGGGCTATTTTCGGCCCCAATGACTGGTCGCGGGTCCAGGCCCTGAAGCTTGACCCTGCAACCTATCTCGCCCGCAACGACGCCTACAGCTTTTTTGAAGCACTCGATGGCTTGATCATCACGGGTCCGACTCGCACCAATGTTAATGATTTCCGCGCCATTCTGGTGCTTCCGAAGTCCATGTGAGCCCCGAAGTCCATGTGAGTAAAGCACCGAGCACTAACATCGGTCCTGTACGCGGATACCCTGGCAGGACCTTATTGTTTGGTGCCGGCTTTTTTGCGGGCAAAGCCAATGTGTGAAAACACCGCATGCAGGTCATCGGTTGTGCTTTCGTTATCAAAGTTCAGTTTCGCATCGATATGATCCATGTGGTGCATCATCAACGAAACGGCTTTGTCGGTGTCACGGGCGGATATCGCATCCAGTAGCTGGTTGTGCTCATCATAGGAACAGTGCGAACGGGTTCCTTTTTCGTATTGGGCGATGATCAGTGAGGTCTGCGAAACCAGGCTGCGCTGGAAGCCAACGAAGGGGGCGTTGTTCGCCGCCTCGGCCAGTTTCAGGTGAAACTCGCCAGACAGGCGAATACCGGCGCCCCGATCCCCGCGGGCGAAGCAATCATGCTCCTCTGTCACCATCTCCCGCAGCTCATCGATCTGTTCTTCAGTGGCGTGCTGAACGGCAAGCTCTGTGATGGCACGTTCGACCAAACGCCTTGCGTAGAGAATCTGGCGGGCTTCCTCCACGCTTGGGCTGGCCACCATTGCGCCCCGGTTGGGGCGAATGGAAACGACACCCTCATGTGCCAGCTGTGACAGCTCCCGCCGGATAATCGTGCGGCTGACTCCAAAAATTTCTCCCAACGCCTCTTCGCTCAATTTCGTTCCCGGGGCCAGGCGATGCTCAAGAATAGCGTCGAACATGTGGGCGTATATGGTGTCGCTTGTCGCCCCCGTCCGTTTCTTCTCGGCTCGGTTCGGGCTTTTGGTGGGCTGCGCTTGTTTGCTCATAATGTCTCGCGAATGAGGTGGTGGAAGTACGAAATCCGGTAGTGGGATAGTATACGAGAAATGACCCCGTTTAGCCGAGCCTGATCCGCTCACGTGCCACCTTTTGGAGCTCCAGGCCATCGCTGGGGTTGGGGAAGGGGCAAAAAAAACCCGCCGGGAGGCGGGTAAAAACACACTGAGGCAAGTCGAGTGTGTTGCAGGAGGGCGGGTAAGGTTCGCAGATCGGATGTCACAACACCTCCCCGCCGTGGCCACGATGACCTGATCAAAGAGTAACATAATTCAATCATAAGTGAATACATAATATAGAAATATTGTATCCCATAAATTAATGAATGCCGTCTTTTGTGTATCTTTTGTGGCTTGGTGGTGGTGAGTGATCGCCATGCTGAAGCCAGAGATATTGCCGGCCTGCAAAAAGAATTGCCTCACATTGGCGTCTATGTTAATTGTATACGATATTCTGGTGTTTCGCTCTGAAGCGTGGGCGCCAATCGCATTCATTGAGGTATCAGGAGTAAACAATGAGCCGTTTTCGAACCCTGACTCCGTCCAGCCTTGGGCGCGAGGACTTCGTAGCCGCATTTGCGGACATCTATGAGCATTCACCGTGGGTAGCGGATAAAGCCTATGAGATGGGCATCGATGAGACATGTGATGAGGTCGAAAGCCTGCATGAGCGGATGGCCAACATCCTTCTCAGTGCGGATCGCGACACCCAGTTGGCCTTGATCAACGCCCACCCTGATCTCGCAGGCAAAGCCGCTATGCGTGGAGAGCTAACAGCCTCCAGTACGTCCGAGCAGGCCGGTGCCGGCATTCAGGATTGCAGCCCGGAAGAGTTTGAGCGCTTTGTCAGGCTGAATGAGGCGTACAAAGCCAAGTTTGGGTTTATTTTTGTGATGGCGGTGCGAGGTAGTAATCGACACCAGATACTGGCGTCGTTCGAAGAGCGCATTCACAACTCTCCCGAACAGGAATTTCAGCGTGCCCTGAGCGAGATCAATAAAATTGCCTTATTCCGCCTGCAAGCCATGTAGTGGGCGGGGCCCCGAACCTTTTGTGCATCTGGTTCAAAGTATAGATTTATTAGTCTTTTGAGACGTAGATCCTTTCGTGCTCACTCCGAAACTGAACTACACTTTATCGTGTTGTTCCTAACAGGATGTGGGCCGAGATATGTTCAACGCATGGAAGTCCTTTCAGTCACTGTCCTTACTTCATTGGGTGGCGATTTCCCTCTCGTTACTGCTTACCCTCACCGCCTGGCAGGTTTCGTCCCGAATTGCAGAGGAGAAGGCCGGGGAGCAGTTTGACCATCAGGTGAAACAGCTCAATGAACTGCTGCGGGACCGGATGCAGAAGTACGAATTTGCATTGATGTCCGGTGCCGGTGCTATCCGTGCCTCAGAGGGCGGCGTGAACCTGGAAATGTGGAAGCGCTTCAGCGAAGTGCTGGCGCTTCAGGAGCGTTTGCCGGGTATTAATGGTATCGGCGTTATTGAGCGTGTCTCCGCGGAAAATCTGGGCGACTATATCGCGGAAAAACAACTGGAGCGTTCCTACTTCCGGGTGCATCCTTCCCATGGTGGCGATGACTTCTGGCCCATTGTCTACATTGAGCCGGAGGCGTCTAATAACGCGGCCGTCGGGCTCGACATGGCTCATGAATCGAATCGATACCAGGCCGCGCTCAAAGCAATGCGAACCGGCCAAACCCAGATCACGGGCCCTATCGTATTGGTACAGGATGAAAAAAGAACACCAGGGTTCCTTTTCTTTCGGCCATTCTACCAATCCGCAGAGGTGCCACCGGCCGATCAACGTGAGTCATTGTTCAGCGGGCTGGTTTACGCACCCTTCATCATGTCGAAACTGATGGAAGGCACGCTCGCCAACGTCAACCGGCTTGTTCACTTTCGGGTTACGGACGGTGAATCCCGCCTGTACAGCGAACTCGATGAAACCCGTGGCGACAATTACGACCCTACTCCCATGTTCGAGACGTCTTACGTGATCGATATGTATGGTCGTCAGTGGCATTTCGATGTCCAGACTACCCGGCGTTTTGAAACGTTCAATGCCGGTAAGCAGCCCATTATCATTCTGGTCAGCGGCCTTGTTATCAATGCCCTGATTTTTCTGGTCTTTGCGCTCATGGCCAACGCTCGCCGCCGCGCCGAAAGTAAGGTTGTTGAGAAAACAGCTGAGCTGCAGGAAAGCCTGAATTTCATCAACACGCTGACTGACCACCTTCCATTAACCGTGTCTGTCTGGGACTCCCGACTCACGTGTCGTTTTATGAACGCCTACGGAGAACACTGGTTCCCGTTCAGTAAAGAAGCAGCCATTGGCCAGAATCTGGAGCAGATGCTTGGCCCAGACCTCGTCAAAGAGCGCAGCAAACATTATCAGCAGGCGCTGGAAGGGAAGAGCGTTCAGGCCAGTGCTTCGCTTGAAAACCGCAAGGGTGAGATCCGCGATGTTGTGGTCAGTTATCACCCGGTGACTTTGCAGGGTGAGCGGTGTTTCATGGCGACCACGATTGACGTAACCGATATCGTGCAGCGTGAAAAGGAGCTGGAAGTTCTGAACGCGGAACTCGAGGAACAGAAGCAGGAGGCGGAATCGGCGGTGACCGTCAAAACGGCCTTCCTTGCCAATATGAGCCACGAGATCCGCACACCCATGAACGCGATTATCGGTGTTCTGGTGTTGTTGCAGGAAGCCGGGTTGGAGGATCACCCACGGCGGCTCGTTAAGAAAGCCTTCTCGGCGTCTGAGGCACTCCTGCAACTTCTGAATGACATTCTTGATCTGTCCAAGATCGAAGCGGATCACATTGAGCTTGATATCCATCCATTTGATATCGATGCACTGGTTCACCGTAGCGTTGACCTGTTTGCCATTGTTGCGGAAGAAAAAGGCCTGAAACTCAGGGTGTCTATTGATCCCGCGACACCCAATCGTGTGTCGGGCGATCTGCTACGCATCTCCCAGATATGCACCAATCTTGTCGGTAATGCCGTCAAATTCACCCGCAAGGGCGGTATCGATGTCCGGATTGATTATCGGACTGAGAGTCAGGCAAGCGGCTATCTGCAAATTGAAGTTGTGGATACCGGTGTGGGTATCAAACCCGAGGATCAGGGGCGAATTTTTGAGAACTTCCGGCAAGCGGACGAATCCACGAGCCGGAATTTCGGTGGGACCGGGTTAGGCCTTGCCATTAGCCAAAGACTGGCACTATTGATGAAAGCGGAACTGACCCTGGAGAGCGACATTGGCAAGGGCTCGACTTTTCGGCTTTTAGTGCCTGTCGGTGTCTCACAGGATGATGGCACAGTAAGTTCCTCGAGGACGGGAAGGCCGATTCACGTCTTCCATTACGGTTTCCGTGCCAATCTGGCCTTGCTCGAGGATTATCGGGAGCATTGGCGCCTGACACTTGAAACCGTCGATGATATGACTCAATGGCCCGCTATCCTTGAGAGTATTGCGAAGGTTGAAGACGTCGAAGACAGGTTCTTCCTGATTGACATGGAAGGCACGGAACCGAGCCTGCTGGACGGTTTCGTGACCGAGCTCCTGACCGATCCCGGCAGGTACCCGCTCTGGGCCATACTGATCATTGCCTCTGCCGGCTATTGGCGGGACTGGGTGGCGGACTTCGAGCGTTCCGGCGGGCACATGGCCTTTGAGCCCCTGACGCCATCAAAGCTCTTCGAGCACTTTTCCCAAAGACATGGGAATAAGCCGGATTCGCGGGGAGGGGGCAAGCCCCAGTTTGACGGATTATCCGCGCTGGTGGTCGACGATGTGCCCTTGAACTGCGAAATTGTTGAGAGTTACCTGAGATCGTTTGGTGTCAATGTGCAGTCTGTCCAGACAGGGGACCAGGCCGTTGAGCGCTTGGGGCAGAGGGGCTTCGACCTTATACTGATGGATCTTCACCTGGACGGTGAAACCGGCCAGGAGGTGACCGAGCGGATCCATGGCTGTGCCAACGCAAATGACTCGATCATCGTTGCGCTCTCGGCCTCTATTTCCGATCACGACCGCATGACGGCCAAGGCGGCGGGAATGCAGGACTATCTCACCAAACCGGTGGTTCCCAAGGATATCCAGTTACTGCTGGAAACCTACTTTGAAGATCGTCGGTCAGTGGTTTACACGCCCGAGGTGTCCGACGAGAGTGAGGTATTCAACGACACGGAGGTGGCGGTAACGGACATGCCGGACTTTATTTCACGTCAGGCTTACGATCGTCTTTTCAGTGATGATCAAGCGTTGTTCACTCGGTGTGTCAGAAGCTTTATTGCCAGTTCCGCGGAGATGGTTGCTGATGTCCGGAAGGCAACGCTGGTGGAAGATGCCCGTCACATGGCGCACAAGATCAAGGGGGCCGCCGCCAGTATTGCCGATACAGAGCTTGCTGGAGTGGCTGGTCAGGTTGAGAACGCCCAGGAGGATCGTTTGTCGCTGTCTATGTTGCCCCGACTGCTCAACCTGCTTTCTGACCATAGCCGTCGCTTGGAACAACACTTCGACTTGAACGACTCTGGTGGTAATACCGCTAAAACCGACGCTGAGTTACAAACCGTGCTTTCTCGTGTAAAGACGAAACTGTGTGGCAATCGTATCGCTGAAGATGAAGATTTGAGGGTGATCTTGAATCACCTCATTGCCAGCGGCGAGATGAAACTGGCGAACCAACTGAGGCAAGCGTTGGAGGTCTATGACTTCCCGCTCGCACTCACACTATTGGACGATGTTCCACTGGAGGGATAGGCCAGACAATGAGTAATGAAGAACAGCCAGTTGTACTTGTTGTGGAAGATAATCCCACTGGTATCGCCAGTCTTGTGGGGATACTGGGGGCGGCCTGCGAACTCGTTGTTGCCAAGACGCTGGCAGAGGCAGAGCGATGCCTTTCGCCGGACATGGACCTTGTACTTCTTGACCTCTACCTGCCCGATGGCAACGGTATTGAGTTTCTTAAACGCTTGAAGTCGGACCCGCTCTACCAGGAACTGCCGGTGATCTGTATGTCCGCTTCCGACCAGAGCAGCGACATTGAAGAGGCGTTCAGGGAAGGCGCTATTGATTATGTCCTCAAACCTTTCAACAAGATCATTCTGAGTGCCAAGGTTTCAACCTTTGTTGATTTTAAGCGAAAGACGAATTTGCTGGCCGCCCAGGCGTTGCGGGATACACTGACCGGGATCGGCAACCGACGGATGTTTGAGCAGCAGTTGGACCTGGAGTGGCGGAGGGCGCTTCGACAGGAACTTTCCCTCGGCCTTGCTCTGGTGGATATGGACCATTTCAAAAGTATTAATGATCAACATGGGCACGCCCAGGGTGATGTTTGCCTGCAACTGCTGGCGACGTCCATGGAAAAGGCGTTCGGCCGTGCGGGCGATCTGGTGGCAAGACTCGGCGGCGATGAGTTTGTAGCAATGCTGCCCGGTGCCACGCTCAACAGTACGGTTCGGGCGGCCAAACGTCTGAAGGAGGTTCTGGCAAACGAACACGAAAAGTGTCGCCGCAGTGGGCAGGATTGCCCTGGCTTTTCAGTGTCAGTCGGTTGCTACGCTGTCGTTCCTCACAAAGGGACGAATGCTTCAGAGTTGAAGGAAGCAGCGGATCAGTATCTTTATGAAGCAAAGAGGGAAGGGGGGCGTAGCTGTGTCAGACCTGCTATCTAAGCTGGACCGAGACGACTCGATAGGAACGCGCCTCTTTCAGGTGAAACCCAAGATCATGGTCGTGGATGACGAACCCACCAATATACGCGTGTTGTCGGATGCACTGAAAAACGATCATGACATTATCGTGGCCACCAGTGCGAAACAGGCGTTGGGGCTTCTCGATAGGGGAGAACGTCCTCATTTATTGCTACTGGATATCATGATGCCAGACATGGATGGTCTGGAAATGTGTCGACGGCTGAAGATGCGTCAGGAACTTCAGCACATTCCGGTTATCTTCATCACGGCGCTCATTGACACAGACAGTGAGGAAAAGGGATTTGAGGTGGGGGCTGTGGATTTTATTCGTAAGCCAATCAGCATCCCCTCCGTGCGGGCAAGAGTGCGCACGCACATTTCCCTGAAAGGCATGCTCGATCATATGGTCGAGCTCAATCAAACGTTAAACGAAAGATTGCATCAGTCGGACCAGTTGAACTGGCGCTTGATGCAGGAGCAGAAACGGGGCCGTGCCGCTGACTCAACGAACCTCTATGAGCAGGCCTTCATGTCGACCTCGGAAGGTATCGCGGTGCTTGATCACGAGGGCAAAATCACCGCAGTGAACCCCTCCTACAGCCGCATTACCGGTTACTCCGAAGACGAAGCGTTAGGTCGTTATCATGACGTTCTTGATGTGCGCGTGGATAAGCGCCATAACAGCACCAGTATCCTGGACTATCTGGGGGTACATAATCACTGGTCGGGGGAGATCTACAACCGCAGAAGGAATGGCGAGGTTTATCCGGAGCTGAGAACGATCAGCACCATAAGGGCCGAGGACGGCCAGGTGACCCACTACGTGACGGTCTTCAACGATATCACCAACCTGAAAGAAACCGAGCAGCGATTGGAAGAGCTGACCTGGCGTGACCCCGTTACCGGGTTCCCCAACCGGGCGCTTTTCCTGGACCAGCTGAGTACCGTGCTGAAGTTGTGTCATCACGGTGGCATGGCCACTGCGGTGATCGTTGTTGATATCAACAACTTCCGATATGTAAACGAGACCTTTGGTTTCGACTGCGGTGATATTGTCATTCAGACATTTGCCGAGAGGCTCAGGAATGCCTGCCATGAAGACGACTCCATCGCTCGTCTGTCGGGCGATGAGTTTGGAATCGTGCTGGCACCAAAGCAGTGGACGTTGGATGAAGCCTATCGGATAGCCCTGCAGGTGTTCGAGCGTATTCAGGAGTCTCTACGGGAACCCGTGCCTTATCGCTCGGAAGGGGTGTTGACGATAGAGGCAACCGGTGGCATTGCGCTGTACCCAACAGAAAGCTCCGACATGCCTTCCCTGGCTTTACGCCATGCCGAAACGGCGCACCGAAATGCCAAGGACTCGAACCGGGCTGTTGCGGTGTTTGAAGATTCCATGAGCGAGAATATCCGGCGGCAGATGGCGGTGGAGTCGGAACTGGCCCGAGCGATTACCGAGAACGAAATTGCAATGTATGCTCAATCTCAGCATAGCCCGGACCGGAAACTGGCGGGCATCGAACTTCTGGTTCGCTGGGATCATCCGGAAAGAGGGTTGTTGGGGCCCGGCGAATTTATTCCTTTTGCCGAGCGAACCCGGCAGATTGTCGCCCTGGAGCGCCATATCGTTCGCGTGTGCCTGGGAATGTTGGCTCAGATGAGAGCAGATTCGCGAAAGCTCCGCTGCTCAATCAATATTTCCGCCAAGCACATGGCGGAAGAGGATTTTGCTGAGGCGATCCTCGGTTTGGTTGCAGACTCGGGTTACCCGCCCGCGCTGATTACGTTCGAGCTGACGGAAAGCGTGATGGTGAAAGATGTGGACGCCGTTGTCGAAAAGATGGAGAAGATACGGAACCTCGGCTGCACGTTCTCGCTGGACGATTTCGGAACAGGTTATTCCTCGCTTTCCCAATTGCGCCGATTGCCCATATCGGAAATCAAGATTGACCGGTCGTTTGTGCTTTCGGCGTTGAACGATTCCACGTCCGCCGATATCGTCGATATGGTGAAACGTATAGGTGAATCCATGAATGTTCGAGTTGTGGCGGAGGGAGTGGAAACGCAAGAACATGCTGATTTCCTGAAAACCCACCATCCGGGGGTGTATTTACAGGGGTACTTCTTTGGGCGCCCGGCACCGTTATGGACCTTTTTCGTCGAGAAGTCGCACTGAACGCTGCGTCTGAGATGGCCCCGGCTTCTACGTCAATGCCTCAATCGCTTTCGCGTCGGTCGCGAAAATATTCTCCTCTTTGATCAGTTGGGCCAGCCCTGTCCTTGAAAGGGCCTCCCTCAACGGAAGTTTTGGGCCGGACAGGTAGAGGGTAATGCCTCTTGCATCCAGAAAGGACCAGATGTCCTGCAGGGTATCCAGGCCAGTAGAGTCGACCTGATTCAGGGAGGATGCAGAAATCAGCACGGTTCTCAAATCCGGGGCGGCATCCACTCGCTTGCGGATGGAGCGCTCCAGAACCGGTGCCGTCAGGTAAGTGAGTGAGGCGTCCATACGCACCCCGAGAACCCCCTCGGCAATGGGCGGCAGTTGGTAAAGATGTCGGTCACGAAACCCACCTGACTCATGAACCCCCAGCTCAATGATTCGCGGCACGGCATGATGATGAAGGAAGGCGAGCAAAGACGCCGCTATGCCCGCCAGAATTCCCCAGTACAGGTTTGGCACGGTGACCAGTGTCACCACCAGGGTGACGAGAGCTACCATGCCATCCTTGGGGTTTTCACGGCTCAATCGGGTAAGCGAGCGGACATCAATCAGCCGGGTGACGGGCACGATGATGATGGCGGCGAGGATCGCGGTCGGCAGGTGATACAGGAGCTCGGTAAACCCGAAAAGAGAGATCAGCACGAGCAGTGAGGCGATCAGGGACGCCCTCGCGGTCTTCGCTCCACTGTAGGCGTTCAGCGCCGTGCGGGAGAACGAACCGCTGACAGGAAAGGCACCGCTGAAGCCGCTGGCCATTTTGGCCAGACCCTGACCGATTAACTCCTGATTCCGGTCCCACGGTTCTCCTGTTATTCGCGACATGGTGCGGCAACTGGACATCGCTTCGGTAAAGCTGATCAGTGCAATGATCGCAGCGGGCAGCAGAAGCGCCAGGTGCTGGTCAACGGAGAGTGTCAGAGGCAATGAAGGCTGGGGAAGTCCGCTTCCGACCGGACCGATGACCGAGCCGCCAAGCTCTCCAAATCCCAGCAGATAACTGCCGGCGATGCCAATCAGTGTAACGACCATCACCGCAGGCAGGCGCGCGGTCAATTTTCCGAGTAGCAGCAACGCTGCCACGCCACCGAGGCCGAACCCGGCGGTTGCGACCAGCCGCCAGGGGGCGTGTTGCCATTCCTGCCAGAGAGTGGATAGCCAGTTTCCGCCGGCGCCTGTATCGAAGCCCAGTAGGGCAGGGATCTGTGAAACGATAATGATGACGGCAGCCGCATTCACGAATCCCTGAACGACAGCGTTCGAGATCAGGTTGGCAAGAATGCCCATGCGGAACGCGCCCATAAGAAACTGCATGAGCCCGGAATAGAGGGCGAGCCATATGGCCATCACCACCCATTCCGGGGACCCCGCTTCGGCCAACGGTTGCAGCGCCGCGAAGGTCAGCAGGCTGGTTAATGCCACAGGCCCGACCGCAAGCAGTGACGATGAACCGAACAATGCCCCAACAATGCCCGGCAGCAGTGCCGCGTAGAGACCGGTAACGGGCGGCATCCCCGCGAGTTGGGCGTATGCCAGGGCCTGGGGGATCAGTACCAACCCGACCGTGATGCCGGCAATGGCGTCCGCCCGGTTCTGCCGTCTCGTGGGTCTGGCCCATGTCAGGAAGGGGAAGAGCCTGACGATCAGTTTACTTGAGGATGCCCGCATAACAATTCCAATTGGCAACGTGTCGGTGTAACGCACGTATCCGGTCCGGCTCTCCATTTAAGGGGCTTTGATAACCGTATAGCACATTACCAGCATCGGGATAGAGAAAGTAGAATTCGACTCAATGATCTATGCTGTCATTAGGCTGCATGGCACCGCCTCTGGCCTCTGCTGGCCTCTGGAGAGTGCACGAATAAATTCGCTGATGGAGAAGGCGTATGCAACAGATCCAGAAATACCCCGCGGGCTGGCGGGTACTGCATTGGGTAATGGCGCTGATGGTCCTGACGTTGATACCCGTCGGGCTCTGGATGGCGTCGCGTGCGGAAGCTGATATCTGGGGGGCGCTGACGAATACCTTGTACAGTGGGCACAAAGCCATAGGTTTTACCGTGCTCCTACTGATGATCCTGCGGATCGTCGTCAAGATACGGGTAAAAAGCCCACCCTATCCCGAGAGCATGCCCCGCACATTGCAGATTGCAGCCAAGAGCATGCACCACCTGATCTACGTCATGTTGGTGGTTACGCCTTTGTTTGGCTGGGCCGGTGTGACGGCGTATCCGGCTTTGGGCATCGTGGGCGATGTCAGACTGCCCGCCATGCCTTTTGTGCCGGAGGACAAGGAATTGGCTGGGAGCCTGTTTGCGATACATGGGTGGCTCGCCATAACGTTGGGGGTGCTGGTCGCAGGCCATATCGCGGCGGCCTTTCGTCATATGCTCCGTGGGGATGGTATTTTCCGCCGGATGGTTTGAGTTGGCATGCGAGGACCGCAGCCGGCCTGTTCCGGTGCGATCGCTAAGCCAGGCAGATGCGGTACCGAAGCACCCCGGCATCCTCCTCACGGACCCATTCAATCCGGTGCCCGGTCAGCTCGCACAGCACCTGTAAATCCCGACGACCGCTGGGATCATCGGCCAGGAAGTCAACCTGCGTGCCGCTGGGAAGGCCCTGGGTGCGCTTCTTAAAACGCAGAACGGGCAGTGGGCATACCAAACCGATGGCATCGATCTGGTAAACCTCTGTTTCATGCATCTGGGACTGTTCAGTCAAGCCGCACATTCTCACTGCTGGTTTGCGTGGCGGAGGACCACCCGAACTGGTCAAGAACGGGCGGGGCGGCAAAGGCAATCACCAGCGCCGCGACAAACGCTGAAATCATGACTTTCACGATGACCCTCCTTTACCCTGTTTGGCTTCAACCTCGGCCACCCACAGATCGTGGTGCTGGCGCGCCCACTCCACATCAACCTGGCCGTTACCCATGGCATCGAAGGCGCCTTCCATGCCAACCGAGCCAATATAAATGTGGGCAATGATGGCCAGCATCATCACGAATGCGACAATCGAGTGCCAGAGGTTGGCGTATTGCATCTCTTCGTGGGGCGCCAGATCGGTCGGGAAGCTGGTACCCAGAACACTGTTCATGATGCCGAAGGTATCGGCAAACATGGGGATCTGAAACGGGAACAGCAGCGACAGCCCGGAAAGGGACACTGAGACGCCCAGCACCATCACGGTCCAGAAAATGATCTTCTGGCCGGCGTTGAATTTCTTCGCGGACGGATGGCTCTTGGTAAAGATACCGCCGCCGGCCTTGAGCCATTGCCAGTCCAGCTTGTTGGGAATGTTGTGGGCCACCCACATGACAAACGTCATCACCAGCCCCAGCATGAACGCCCATGCAACGTTATTGTGGACCCACTTGGAGCCGGCAGCCAGGGTGGCAAAGGCGTCGGCCCCCATGACCGGGATCAGGAAGCTTCGCCCCATCAGGGTGACCAGCCCGGTCAGGCCCAGGGCGATAAACGAGCCTGCCAGCAGCCAATGGCCGAACCGCTCGACGGCTTTGAACCGTTCAATTGTAGTGCCCGCAGGGCCGCCTTCGATTTTGATCCTGCCGCGAATGAGATAGAACACCACCAGCAATGCGATGAAGCCCAGAATGGCACCGCCGCCGTAGGTGATGACCGGCCCTTCACGCAACTGGTACCAGCGCATGCCGCCGTCCTGGATCAGAACATCGGCCGCCGGGTTGCGAACCTGGGTTTCAATGTCGATGTTGTCGTAGCGAATGCCGCGCCAGGCATCAGCATCGGAACGCCCGCCACGGGTGCCCAGTGGCTCGTTGATCGGTGCCGCGTTGGCGGGATTACCTGTTTCTTTGGAACGGGATTCCCCGTCAGCTTTCAGTCTTTCCTGCCGGGCCATGATGTCTTCGAGGGTTTGGCCGCCCCCGGTAGACATCTGGTCAGACTCGGGAACGTCCTGCGCCCACACAGGGTTGAAGACCAATGTCGCCAGCACAAAAACGGCGGCACCGAATAGTTTACAGTTCATGAAAGCACTCCAGCGGAATGAACAAAAAGAATCCGTTGCCTTAACGAATGCCGGGGCCCCAGGGCCCCGGAAACATCCAATGGGCTTACGCGCCCTTCTTCTCGTAGGCTGTGCCCCATCCCCAGGCGCCTGAACCAAAACCACGGTTCACCACACGCTGGCGGTAGATGTCCGCTACCTCGTTGCCGTCACCGGCCAACAAGGCTTTGGTGGAGCACATTTCCGCACAGATCGGCAGCTTGCCCTCCGCAATACGGTTGCGCCCGTACTTGGAGAACTCCGCTGTGGAGTTGTCTTCTTCCGGACCGCCCGCACAGAACGTGCATTTGTCCATCTTGCCACGGCTGCCAAAGTTGCCCGCTTGCGGGAACTGAGGGGCGCCGAATGGGCAAGCGTAGAAACAATACCCACAACCAATGCACAGATCCTTGGAGTGCAAAACCACACCGTCTTCGGTCTGGTAGAAGCAATCCACGGGGCAGACGGCCATACAGGGCGCGTCTGAACAGTGCATGCAGGCTACCGAGATCGAACGCTCACCGGGCTTGCCATCTTCAATGGTCACCACGCGTCGACGGTTGATGCCCCAGGGGACTTCATGCTCATTCTTGCAGGCCGTTACGCAGGCATTACACTCGATGCAGCGTTCGGCATCGCAAAGGAATTTCGCTCTTGCTTGTCCTTCAATGGCCATGATCTACACCTCTTGTTATGCCGGCATAATCGAACACAGGGTGCACTTGGTCTCTTGCATCTGTGTGACCGAGTCATACCCGTATGTTTGAACTGTGTTGGTGGATTCACCCAATACGTAGGGGTCGGAGCCTTTCGGATACTTGTCCCTCAGATCCTTGCCCTCCAGGTGTCCGCCGAAGTGGAACGGCATGAAGGCTACGCCCTCGCCGACCCGTTCGGTCACCATGGCCTTGACTTTGATGCGTGCGCCTTCCGGGCCAGACACCCAGACATCCTTACCGTCACGAATGTTCATGTTGTTCGCATCACGCGGATTCACTTCAATGAACATGTCTTGCTGCAATTCCGCCAGCCACGGGTTGGACCGGGTCTCGTCACCACCACCTTCATACTCAACCAGTCGGCCTGAGGTCAGAATGATGGGGAAGTCCTTGCTGAAGTCCTTCTTCTGGATGGACTCGTACAGGGTCGGGACACGCCAGAAGGTTTTGTCCTCGTAGGTCGGATAGTCCTCCACCAGGTCTCGGCGGTTGGTATAGAGGGGTTCGCGATGAAGCGGCACGGGGTCCGGGAAGTTCCAGACGATGGCGCGGGCCTTGGCGTTACCAAAGGGCGCGCACTCGTGTTTGATCGCAACACGCTGGATGCCGCCAGACAGGTCGGTTTTCCAGTTGGTTTCGGGGCCGGCAACGGCATCAATGCTGGCCCGCTCTTCGGCCGTCAGGTCGCCATCCCAGCCCAGGTCCATCAGCATCTGCATGGTGAATTCCGGATACCCGTCCTTGATCTCGGAGTTTTTCGAGTAAACGCCGTCCGCCAGCAGGTTTTCGCCGTTGCGTTCAACGCCAAAGCGGGCACGGAAGGTAAGGCCACCTTTGGACACCGGCAAAGACATGTCATAGAGCACGTGTGTGCCCGGATGGTTCATTTCCGGTGTGCCCCAGGATGGCCATGGCAGGCCGTAGATATCACCATCGCAGGGGCCACCCACCGCACGCAGTGTGGTCTTGTCGAAGTGGTGCTGGTTGGCCATGTGCTTTTTCAGCCGCTCTGGCGACTGACCGGTGTAGCCGATGGTCCACATGCCACGGTTGAATTCACGGGTGATGTCCTCGACGACCGGTTCATTGCCTTCAATGGCGATATTGCGGAACATGCGATCGGTGAAACCGAACTTGTCCGCAAACAGCTTCATGATTTCGTGGTCGACCTTGGAGTCGAACAGCGGCTCAACGACCTTTTCACGCCACTGGAGCGATCGGTTGGAAGCGGTGACCGAGCCCGATGTCTCGAACTGTGTGGTCGCCGGCAACAGGTAAGCGCCCTCCTTACGGTCGTGCAGCACTGCAGACACGGTGGGGAAGGGGTCCACCACGACCAGCAGGTCGAGTTTCTCCATGGCTTCCTTCATTTCCAGCATCCGGGTCTGGGAGTTCGGCGCGTGGCCCCACAGCACCATAGCCCGGGTGTTGTCGGGCTGCTCCAGGTTTTCCTTGGCTTCCAGAACGCCGTCAATCCAGCGCGATACGGGTATGCCTTTCTCGTTCATCATGGCTCTGGATTTCCCGTCCTTGTCCCACACGGCAAAACGCCCCTTGAGCCAATCCAGGTCCTCTTCCCAGACGCGGGCCCAATGAGCCCAGGAGCCAGCGGCCAGCCCATAGTAGCCGGGCAGGGTATCGGCCAATACACCCAGGTCAGTGGCGCCCTGAACGTTGTCGTGGCCACGGAAGATGTTGGTGCCGCCGCCAGCAGCGCCCATGTTGCCCAGTGCCAGTTGCAGCACACAGTAGGCGCGGGTGTTGTTGTTGCCGTTGGTGTGCTGGGTACCACCCATGCACCAGATGACCGTGCCAGGGCGGTTATTCGCCAGGGTACGAGCGACGCGCTCAAGCTGTGCTCCAGGCACACCGGTTACACGCTCGACTTCCTCAGGGTTCCATTTCTTTACTTCCTGCCGGATGTCGTCCATGCCGTACACGCGGGTGCGGATGAACTCCTTGTCTTCCCAGCTGTTCTCAAAGATGTGCCACAACAGGCCCCAGACCAGCGCGACGTCTGAGCCCGGACGAAACCGTACATACTCGTCCGCGTGCGCGGCGGTGCGGGTGAAGCGAGGGTCGCAGACAATCAGCGGCGCGTTGTTCTCTTCCTTGGCTTTGAGAAGATGCAGCAGCGACACCGGGTGCGCTTCCGCAGGGTTACCACCGATCAGGAAGATCGCTTTCGAGTTGTGGATATCGTTGTACGAATTGGTCATCGCACCGTAGCCCCAGGTGTTGGCTACGCCGGCAACCGTGGTCGAATGGCAGATCCGGGCCTGGTGATCAACGTTGTTGGTACCCCAGTAGGCAGCGAATTTGCGGAAAAGGTAGGATTGCTCATTGTTGAACTTTGCGCTTCCCAGCCAGTAGACTGAATCTGGACCGCTTTCCTCCCGGATCTGTAGCATCTTGTCGCCGATCTCGTTGATCGCTTCGTCCCAGGAGATTTTCTGCCACTGTCCGCCGACCATTTTCATCGGGTACTTGAGACGGCGTTCGCCGTGAGCGTGTTCACGTACTGAGGCGCCTTTTGCACAGTGCGCACCCAGGTTGAAGGGGCTGTCCCAACCAGGCTCCTGCCCGATCCAGGTGCCATTCTGGACTTCAGCCTCGACCGTGCAGCCAACCGAGCAGTGGGTACACACGGACTTTTTGCGAACAATTTTCCCACCTTCCGTCGATGGGGTAGCGGCCTCAACGCGGCCGGATGTTAGTGACAGAGCTGCCAGACCACCCACTGTGACACCGGAGGCGGCCAGGAAACCACGGCGATCCATGGTTTTGGCAGCGAGGGATGAAAGTAAAGAACCAGCACGGGGGCCTTTCGCTACCCCGTTGGTTTTCTTTCTTAACATGTCAATTACCTCTCTCTTTTTATTCTCGTTTTACGGAGGTGTGGCCATTCAAGAGCCTTTCGCAACCTTGAATGACACACGCTTCCTTAAAAGCGAGCCGATTCGAAGTACTTACGTGTGTGTTCAGTGTCACGCAGACCGCTGCTTTTCGGGGCTTCTTTCACCACCTCGGCTGCGGCGTTGGGGGAGACTGCCAGCGCAACAGCCGCAGGCGCTGCAGCTGCTGCCACCTTCAAGAAACGGCGGCGGCTGTTTTCACGTTTCGGGTTGTCCATTGGACACCTCCACCTGAGTTAAGGGACCAGGCAGGTCCCAGTTATTGAATGGCAAAAGCATCAGCCTCAACGGCCATGAAAGCCCGGCCCAGCGAGCCCACAGGCGCGTAGAAAACCGCGCTTTGCGCTTCTTCCAGATCGGTAAAGAACAGTGCCGCCCACTTCGCCAGGTGTGCGTCGAAAAAGGCTTTTTGAGAAGGCTGGTCACTGTCACACAGGAACTCGCCCGCAATAATGCCGGCCATGATTTCGCACAGCGTGCCCATGTGATCTTCCGGTTCTTTAACGTTGTCTCTTGCCTTGATGCCCCTGGCCATCAGGTCGCTGCGCAGATCCGCAAGGGGCTTCTCGTTGAGAAAGCCGGTCAGGTAATAACTGGTGTAGGGCAGTAACTCCCCACGACCAATGCCAACGAAAAGGTTGTTGAACTCCCGCTCGGCATCCTTGGGCGTGGTGCGTTGGGCAAGGGCAGCGAGGTTTCTGGAGGCGGTTCCTATCGGAGTGTCGTCGCCCTTTAAGGTCGCCAGTCCCCGCAGCAACTCACTTGAAGGTGGGCCGCCCAGCAAGACACCCAGCAACTGATACATTTGGGCACGGGCTCGATCTTCGTCGCTGATCGAGCGAGGGCACTGAACTTCTGCAGTGTTGGCCAAGACGTCTCTCTCTTCTTGTCTCTTGTTTATTGTTGTCTAATTTTTAATCACCGATCTACTGTATATAGCTCCGATTTGTGTCGGGCGCAACTACAGTTGCTAACGAGTCACGAATCGCCAAAACGCATTCGTGGGCGGTAGCGCGGTGTCGATTCTTCCCCGGTTTTGGTGACCACTGGTAGGGTATGACCAGCAGTATCTGACGGAACTTCTTCGAAGTCGGACTCGGATTCCTCGATGGCTTCTGCAGGTTCCGGAGGCGCCATCGTTACCGCAGTTTCGGCCTGCTCCGTGTGCTCTGTGATGGAGTCCCCGCGTTCTTTATCAGCCTGCTCCCCCGCCTTTTTAGTTCGGTCGATCAGTCCTTGTCCCACCTTGTAGAGGGTCTTTACGGCCCCGGTCGCGCTAGCCGCGCTGGTGAAATCCTCATCGTAGTCATTGAGCCCGTCCAGCACGGCAAGTACGGGGTTGGATTTCCAAAGTGATCGCAGGGCCCTGCGGCGTAGCAGCTCGGGGATTTCTTTGCGCATGAACCCGGTAATATCGGTACCCAGCTCAATGGCATCAGGATCTGGTAAGCCGTACTTCTCCAATACATCGTGCTCGGGCAAGGTCTGATTGATGGCGAGTTCCTGTTCTTCCGGTGACGGCTCGGACTCGACCGAGGGCGCCGCCGGCTCAGTTTTATTACCGGTTTCTGCTTTCTTGCGCGACCAACGTTGCAGGCGTGACTCAGCCATCACTGAATCCTCGGTTTTTTGATGTTGGCGGGTGCGCGAAAGACGTCGCTCTCCTGCCGGATACGCGGATCGCCTTTGGCGTCTTCGATGCCATCGACTTGGACACTGTCACGACGCCGTTTCTTGAAGGGCTCTTCGATGTAGTGCATATCGACAAACTCTTTGATCCAGGCCGCCAGAGACTCGGGAATGGGCACAGGCTCGACGATACTTTCGCCACTGTCCTGTGCATCCAATGCCTCATGGGCACTGGCGGTAATGGAACTGACGGCCCACCCTGAGGGAGAGCGACCGGTCTGGTCCTTATCCATGACAATCCAGACGGAGGGAACGGCCATGTTCAGGGATACAAGGTAGCCCTCCACGTCGGCGCGAAAGAGCTCCATGGTCACCGTGCCTGCGTGGTAATCCACGTCATCGCCTTCACGGATCAGTTCTTTCCAGAACGCCTCGGGGGCGCCCGGTATGACCGCCACCGGCTTCCAGATATACCGCGCCCACTGGGTTATGCCAGGGGACTGGCGAACGACGGCACCGACTTGTAACGCGCGTTTCCAATGATCTGTGCGACTGCTCATGGCTGCTCTCTTTTGTTATTCCTTCAAGCTAGCAGGAGGTCAAAAAATATCCAACTTTCCAATTGTCCAAAAACAAACGGCTGTGGCATGCTCGAAGAGCTATAGTGTTTCGTATACGTATAACAACAATGAAAAGAGTCGAGTTCCTGATGACGGCACACAAGACCTTACTGCTATGCAGCTGCGATAAAACACAGTCCTTTGATCCTGAGGCGCTGCGCAAGGCCGCAGCCGCTGAACAGGTAATCGCGGTGGATCAATTGTGCGGCCACGACATGAAGATGGCCGCTGAGCACCTGGGTGGTGATGCAGACGTACTCATCGCCTGTGGCCAGCAGGCTGCCCTGTTTGAGCGTCTGGGCGAGGATGTGCAAGCTGAAATCGGGCACTCCGCGCCGCTGGGCACCATCGACATCCGGGACCGGGCTGGTTGGGGGAGCGCGAGTGCAAACCCCAAACGTCAGCATGCCAAGCAAGCGGCCCTGGTTGCCGCGGCCCAGCTGCCAGCTCCGATTGCGCCTGCGAAAACGATCCGCTCCAGCGGGGTGTGCTGTATCGTTGGCCCCACCGAACAGGCCGTAAGAATGGCCGAGCTGGTACAGGACGAGCTGGGGGTTACCTGTATCGTCAACGATGCCGGCCCCATACAGCTTCCCTCTGCCGCCTACGACGTGGCCAGGGGCCGACTGACGTCAGCCTATGGCGCACTGGGCAATTTCAGAATGGAGTTTGCCCAGTTGCAAACCCTGAATCCCGCCGGCCGTGGTGCACTGGGTTATGGCGAGGTGCAGGCCACCGCTAGTAGCGAATGTGATGTGTTTATCGACCTCCGTGGTGGCGCTCCGGCCTTTCCCAGCCATCAGAAGCGCAACGGTTATTTCTGGGCCGACCCCGCCAAAACCGGGGAATTGGAGCGCATTGCCCTGACAGCCCGGGAGCGGGTTGGTGAGTTCGAGAAAACCGTCTACTTCAGGTTGGAAGAGTCCCTGTGCGCCCACTCCCGGGCCAACAAAACCGGCTGTACCCGCTGCCTGGATGTCTGCCCTACCGAGGCCATTTTTTCGTTCGGTGACCACGTGCAGATTGATTCGGATATCTGTGCCGGTTGTGGCTCCTGCGCGGCTGTTTGCCCGACCTCAGCCATCACCATGAACGAAAGCCCGTTCGAAGCCCTGACCAAAGCCGTGGACGTGATGGCCAGGGTGTATCGTGAACATACCGAAGAATCCCCTCGCCTGGTGTTCCATACCCTGGACGCCGGTGGTGAGGCCATGGCGCACCTGGCACGGTACGGCGATGGGCTGGCGGACGACCTGATTCCGATGGGGCTTGAGCATATCGATCGTATCGGCCATGCCGAGATCCTGGCCGCACTGGGCGCCGGCTATGCGGAAGTCCTGCTGCTGGCGGACAACGAGACTGACCGCCAGGCCGTTGCCGCGGAAGTGGAACTGGCTCAGGCCATGGTGAGCGGTGCCCACCATTCGCCCACCCGGATCCGGGTGGTTGCGACTGACGAGCTCAGTGCAGAAGGGGACAATGCGGGCCGCGTCAGTGAGCCCGTGTTACTGGTTGGCGGCCGCCGTGACATCACACGGGTTACCGTCAGTGCGATGGCGGACGGTGTTGAAGCGCCGATCCCCCTGCCACAGGGCGCGCCCTATGGTGCTATCGAAATCGATTCCGATAAATGCACGCTCTGTCTGGCCTGCGTGTCTCTGTGTCCGACTGGCGCCCTTGGCGACCATCCGGACCGGCCGGAGGTTCAGTTCACGGAAAATGCCTGTGTTCAGTGTGGCGTCTGCGACAGCACCTGCCCCGAGACAGCCATTAACCTGAAGCCGCAACTGGATCTGTCCAAGGGGGCGCTAAGCGCCCGGGCACTGCACGGCGAGGAGCCTTTCGAATGCATCAAGTGTGGAAAGCCCTTCGGTGTTGCCAGCACCATCAACCGGATCGTTGAAAAACTGGAGAATCAGCACTGGATGTACAAAAACGCCGATAACGTCCAGCTTATAAAGATGTGTGACGACTGTCGGGTGAAATCTCAGTTCCACGGGGAAAACGCGCCTCTGGCAGGAGGAGAGCGCCCAAGGGTTCGCACCAGAGACGACTACCTGGACAGCTAGAATAAAAACAGGACGCGACATGGTTGAATACACCGAAGTAGGAAAACCGAACCTGATTGGTACCGACGCTCCCCGGCCTCAGGACAAGAACCCGAAAGGCGTTGACCGCATCATTGCCATCGCCTCCGGCAAAGGGGGAGTCGGAAAGTCGACCGTGGCCTCCAACCTGGCGGTTGCACTGGCTTCGAAAGGTCTGAAAGTGGGCCTGTTGGATGCCGACGTGTACGGTCCCAGCCAGCCCCGAATGATGGGTGTTTCAGGTCGGCCGTCCAGCCCTGACGGAAATACCATACTGCCGCTGCGCAATCACGGGGTGACCCTGATGTCCCTGGGCCTGATGGCCTCTGATGATGAAGCCATTGTCTGGCGTGGGCCCATGTTGATGGGCGCCCTGCAACAGATGATGAACCAGGTGGACTGGGGCCGGCTGGATGTCTTGCTGGTGGACTTACCCCCGGGCACCGGTGATGTCCAGATGACCCTGAGCCAGAAATTCTTTGTCGCAGGGGCGGTTGTGGTCTCAACCCCCCAGGACATCGCGTTAATGGACGCGCGCAAAGGCATCGATATGTTCAAACGGATGGATGTGCCCCTGTTCGGCCTGATTGAAAACATGGCCTCTTTTATCTGCGATGGTTGCGGCAAAGAGCACCATCCGTTTGGGCACGGCGGTGCCAGGGCGGAGGCTGAAAAATTGGGCTCGCCATTCCTGGGCGAGATTCCGCTGGATCTGGACATCCGCGTTGGTTCGGATGGCGGTGTCCCGATTGTGGTATCGAAGCCGGATAGCCCTCAGTCGAGGGCTTTTCAGCGCATCGCCGATGAACTGATCGCCTCCGAAGTGTACGCCGAGGCCATGCGATGAGCGTGTCGCCGAGCTTACCACCGCTGTTTACAGGCGAACGGGTGCCAAACCAGACGGATCCGTTTGATAAGGCCGTCAGCCGTGCCATTGCCGGAGTTGATTCCGGCACGATCTTCTATTCCGACGCGGTGGACGTTTTGCGCGCGGCCCTGGTGCTGGCGCCGGAAACCTCATTGGAAGAGGCTGTCCAGGTGGTCTACGTGGCCCAGATAGGCCTGGCTGAAAGTCTGGGCGCGCTGGCCCCGCCCGAAGTGCCGGTGTTCTTCCAATGGCCCGATCGTATCAAGGTCAATGGCGCGGTGTGCGGCGGTGTCCGTTTTGCTGCGGATGTGTCAGATCCCAGCGCTCATCCAAACTGGCTGGTGGTCGGCATCGATGTGCCTTTTTTGCCGGTGGGCGGCGAGCCGGGCGAGACGCCGAACCAGACCTGTCTGCACGAGGAAGGCTGTGTTGAGATCACGCCCATGGCGCTTCTGGAAAGCTGGTCCAAGCACACATTGTTGTGGCTGACTTACTTCATGGACAGTGGCTTTGAGCGTATACACAATGAGTGGCGGCCACGCTGTGACACCCTGGGCAAAATGATCGACCTGCCAAAGCCCGGGCTCTTTGTGGGCCTGGATGAAAAGGGCCGAATGCTGTTGCGCCAGGATGTCATGACCGAAACAGTGAGTTTGATCGAATTTGCGGAGCACGTATGAAACTGGCCCGAACCCTGCGACTGGATGTATCCGATGACAATGTATTTGACCTGCCGGCTCCCAGCGGTGAATGGGCGATATCCGGCGGGTTTGAGTTTTCCAACTGGATCGAAGCAGACCTGAAGGGAAAGGCCCGGCAGGCCTTCAGCAACGGTTGGTACAGCATCGAGTCAGGCGGTCGTGCCAGTTTTGTGGGCGTGTGCGATATCACCGAAGCGGAGTTGGAACATTTACGCCAGACCTTGGCGCAGACGTTTGTTGAGTGTTACGGCGCTCCGGATATCGATGCGGCCTATCCGGTCGCCTGTGAGGAAATCGACCAGATGCGCAGCATGTGTGAGGACTTCGAGGACAACACGCTGTTGATGGTCAGCCGCACGCTCACCGAACTGGGTGTTGAGGAAACCTACCGCTCCCGGGGCCCGCAGGATGCATCGCTGGAGGCCTTTGCCGTACATGGCAGCGTTGACTGATTACAGTCCGAAACTGCCATAGGGAATAAACCGCACCAGGGTGCCCGGTTCTATCTGCTGGGCGCTTTCGTCCAGCTCCACCAAACCCTCGGACCAGGCCAGGCCGGTTACACGTCCAGAGCCCTCAGAGCCAAATACCTCAACCTGCCCATCCCGAACGCGGGCCCGCAACATCTCGCTGCGCCCCGGTTTCTTATTCTTGGAAAAGCCAGCGGGCACGAGATAACCCTGGGGTTCGAACCAGTTCCCTCCTGCCAGCAACGCCATCGCCGGCGCGCCAAAACGCAGTGCGCAGACCCAGGCGGCGACCGGGTTTCCCGGCAAACCCACCACGGGCGTTCCCAGAAACATGGCCAGCGCCAGCGGGCGGCCCGGTTTGATCGCAATGCGCCAGTTACTGATGTCACCGTGTGCTTTCAGCATTTTCGATACGTGATCCTCGTCGCCGGCAGACACGCCGCCGCTGGTGAGGATCAGGTCGCATTGTTCCGAGCCTCGCTCCAGCGCCGCTTTGACTTCTTCGGCCCGGTCGAGCACATGACCAAGGTCCACCAGCTCATAGCCCAGTTGTGCCACCAGGGCATTCAGCATTGGCCGGTTGGCGTCATAGATCTGCCAGTCGGTGACGGCTGAGCCGACGGGCTTTACTTCATCCCCCGTGGATAAAACGCCGACGCGCAGGCGGTGATAGACGTCGACCGATTCGATGCCTACGCTGGCAAGTACTGAAATCTGGGTTGGCGTCAGGCGGGTGCCTGCCGTGAGGATTCGATCCTGTGCCTTGATGTCCTCGCCGGCTTTGCGCGCGTTGGCGCCGGCTTTTAACGTGCCGTTCAACTGCAGTTGGCCATCTCGGACTTCGCAGTCTTCCTCGAGGACCACGGTATCCGTGCCGGCCGGAATCACCGCGCCGGTCAGAATCCGGATGGCGTGGCCCGCAGGCACGTTCCCCATATACGGTTCACCGGCGGCGCTGCGGCCATCAATCAGGGGCAGGCTGCAGGGCACGTCTGTCAAAGGTCCTGCGAAGGCATAGCCATCGACTGCGGAATTGTTGCTTGGGGGATGAGCGCGAGGCGCATGGACGTCGCTTGCCAGGATTCGCCCATTGATCTGCGACAGCGAAACGGCGTGTTCCACCTCCACTACCGGATGTAGGCGTGAGCGCAGCCGCTCCAGTGCCTCTTCCACCGGCGTCCAGTTCACCCCGGGGGGCAGGGCGAAACAATCGTTACGAAGTGGAGTCGTTGTTTTCCTGTTCATGATGTCCCTGGGCTCAGAATAAAGTCAGCGATGGCGGGTACATTGTTTACATCGAAAACGGGGCCCGGAAAATCCGCAGCGTAGTCCGCTACATAGTCCGCCACCAGGGCAATGATACTGTCGTCCTCCGGGTAGAGGGGCGCACGGGTGCTTTCCTGCCTGTGCACTTCAATCTTGGGATGCAGGTGGGTTTTAAAGCCCTCGACCACCACCCAGTCGCAGGGGCCCAGCCGCGCCAGCAATTCATCCAGCGTTGGCTCTTCAGCGCCGCGCAGTTCGTGCATGATGGCAAAGCGTCGCCCGCCCGCCAGGATAACCTCGCGAGCGCCGGCATCGCGGTGCTTGTAGCTGTCGGTACCGGGTTGGTCGACATCCACCCCGTGATGGGCGTGCTTGATCGAGTTAACCGTTAACCCCCTGCTGGACAGCTCGCGAATCAAGGCTGCTGCCAGCGTGGTTTTTCCGCTGTTCTTCCAGCCCACAATGCCGATGACATTCACTTCAGGTGCTTCTCCGCCCAGGCCAGGTCTTCCGGTGTGTTGATGTTGAAAAAGTCGTCCTCGCCGAACACCACCAGGGTTTCACCCTGGGCTTGTGTCCACTGGCGGATCTTGCGCACGCCGTCGTTCAGGGCGGCTCGAAGATCATCCCGCAACGCGACCCGCCAGCGGCCAAACGTTGGCTGGGGCAGGCGACCACGTTCCGGATCCGGTGTCGCTGCGAGCACCACGGGCGTGTCATGCCCGGCCAACCGTGCAGCGAGGTCCCGGGGGAACGAGGGGGTGTCCGCAGCGACGCTGATCAGCCATTCATGCCCTTGTTCGGCCGCCCAATCCATGCCCGCCAGAACACCTGCCAGCGGGCCTGGAAAATCAGCGATTGAATCAGCCACCACTGGCAGACCCAGATCATCAAACCGACTCAGATCGCCGTTGGCGTTCAACACCACGGCGTCCACCTGCGGTGTGATCCGGTCGATGACCCGCTGGATCAACGACTGATCACCCAGCATCAATCGTCCCTTGTCGCCGCCGCCCATCCGGTTGGCCTGGCCGCCCGCCAGAATGACCGCGCAATCAGTCATGCTCGGCCCCCTTTCGACGGTGCTTTTTGTCCTCGTCAGGAACCTGTGACAAGTCCTGATCGAACACCAGGCGGTGTTGCCCACTGAGGCACGTGAACTTTTTACCGCGCATCCGACCGATCAGGGTCAATCCGACCTGCCGGGCAATATCGACGCCCCAGGCGGTAAAGCCCGACCGGCTGATCAGGGTCGGGATTCCCATCAGGGACGTTTTGATGACCATTTCGGAGGTCAGGCGGCCCGTGGTGTAGAGGACTTTGTCGGCGGCGGTGATGCCGTTCAGGTACATCCATCCTGCGATCTTGTCCACCGCGTTGTGGCGCCCGACATCCTCCATGTACGCCAGAATCTGGCGATCCTGACACAGAACCGTGCCGTGAATGGCGCCGGTTTCCATGTACAGGCTGGGGGTGTGGTTGATCTGGTAGGAAAGATCGTAGAACGTGCTGGTGTGCACCGGCGTGTCTGGTAGCGACAGGCCTTCAAGCCCCGCCATCATGTCACCGAACACCGTACCCACGGCGCAGCCGGACGTCCGGGTTTTCTTTTCCAGTTTGTCTTCGACATCGGTAACACCTGCGGTACGCACCACGGCGACTTCCAGCTCTTCGTCGAAGTCAATTCCGGTGACCTGATCGGTTTCCTTCAGCATACCCTGATTCAGGAGAAAACCGAGGGCCAGATACTCCGGGTGATCGCCAATGGTCATGGCGGTGACGATCTCCTGGCTGTTCAGATAGATCGTCAGGGGGCGCTCCTCGATCACGCTGATGGACTTTGATTGACAGTTTTCATCAACGCCCTCGACGGCGCGGGACAAACGAGGGTCTTTGGGATCGGGCAGTATCGGATTAATCGTCATTGTTGTTATAGCTCTTCCAGGAACGCCACGGACTTGAATCTCGATGCACGTCCCCAGAGATTAGCCTATTTGGCATTCGGGAAAAACAGCTGTTGTCCGTCTACCTTGAAGCCTGCAATCGCTTGCTGGCCATCCTCGGAAATCAGCCAGTTGTGCCACTGTTCAGCGAGATCGTGCTTGAGATGCGGATGCTTCTCTTCGGAGATCAGCAGGCTACCGTACTGGTTGAACAATACTTCGTCGCCGGCAAAAAGCAGCCTCAGGTTCTGGCGGTTGCCAAACGCCACCCAGGTGGCGCGGTCCGACATCACGTACGCGTCCATGGCTGCGGCGGTGTTGAGGGTTGGCCCCATGCCACTGCCGAGTTCGCGGTACCAGTCGCCGTCGGGGTCCACGCCGGCGTTCTCCCAGAGGCGTAACTCGGCGCGATTGGTGCCGCTGTCATCGCCGCGTGAGGTGAAGGGTGCCTTGGCATTGGCAATCGCCGCGAAGGCTTCGGCGGCACTTTGCGCCTCACCAATATTCGCCGGATCGTCTGCGGGGCCAATCAATACGAAATCGTTGTACATGACATCGGCGCGCTCGGTGGCGAAGCCGTTCTCGACAAAGCGCTTTTCTCCGGCGGTGTCGTGCACCAGAAGGCTGTCGGCGTCGCCGCGACGGGCGATTTCAAAGGCCTGCCCGGTGCCCACTGCCACCACCCGTACGTCGATGCCGGTGGTGTCTTCGAACTGCGGTAAAATGGCGTTGAACAGCCCCGAGTTCTGGGTGGACGTCGTTGAGGCCAGGGTGATGTAATTATCAGCGAACGCGCTGAATGCCAGGCCCATGCTGGTTACACCTGCGAGTACAAGGGTTAAGCCTTTGTTCATCTTGTTTTCTCCTTTCGCGCGTGTGGAACTTCCATTGAGTAGCCAGCCGGTAAACCGTCAGAGTAAAACTATCCCACCAGTTCTCCGGCAATAAACGCTTGTGCCTCCCGCGAGACGGGCCTGTTGAAAAAGACGTCGGCGGGGGTGTGTTCGCACACTTTTCCGCCAGAAAGAAACAATACATCTCCGGCAAGGCGCCTGGCCTGATGCAGATCGTGAGTGGTCATTACGATGCGCGTTCCCCGCTGATGAAACTCGCGTACCGCCGCCTCCACGCCTTTAATAGCCGCCGGGTCGAGTGCGGAGGTGGGTTCATCCAGAAACAGCACCTGAGGAGAAAGAACCCAGGCGCGAGCCAGTGCCAGGCGCTGCTGTTCGCCGCCGGATAGCACGCGCGCGGGCGTGTTTGTGCAGGAGGTAAGCCCAAAATGCTCAAGCGCTTCGCAGGCGATCTGTGTACGTGTCTTGCGGGGGATATTGTTCACCGCCAACGCGTGAACGAGATTGGCCAGGGCCGAGCGACGCAACAGTACCGGTTGCTGGAACACCATTGCCTGGCGGGGGCGCCCCCCACGTGACCAGGCCACCTGTCCCTGAGTGGGTGAGAGCAAACCGTGCGCCAGCCGTAACAGAAGACTCTTGCCCGCCCCGTTGGGTCCCATCACCAGGGTAGGGCCGGTGCCGTCAAGGGTGAATGAGCAGGGTCCCAGTAGCGCCTTGCCCTGCTGGTTGAAGGCGACGCCATCAAAACGCAGCGTTGGTGGCGGGAGGAGGGCGGCCGAGGCAAGGAGCGGAACGTTGAATGACGTCATCCTATCCGTCTCCTTGTCAGTTCGCCCACCAAATAGGCGCCTGCGTTAATCAGCATGACCAGCGTCAGCAGCACAATCCCCAGTCCCAGTGCCAGTGGCAGGTTGCCTTTGCCGGTTTCCAGCACAATGGCGGTGGTCATGACCCGCGTGACCCCATCAATATTGCCGCCGACCATCATCACCGCGCCCACTTCGGCGCTGGCGCGGCCAAAACCGGCAAGCAGAACGGTCAATAGCGCAAAACGGGCATCCCACAGCAGAGTGGGCATCATGCGTGAGCGCGACATACCCAGTGACATGAATTGCTCGCGGTACTCACCCAGAAGCTCTTCCACCTTCTGACGCGAGAGCGCGGCAAGAATTGGCAATACCAGGACCACCTGGGCAATGACCATGGCTCCTGGTGTAAACAGGAACCCCCACTCACCCAGAGGGCCGGCTCGCGAGAGCAGCAAGTAGACGGCGAGCCCGGCCACCACCGGAGGCAGCCCCATCAAGGCGTTGAGGACGACAATCATGACGCCGCGCCCGGGGAATCGCCACAGTGCCACCGCCGCACCGAGGGGGAACCCCAGAACGGCCGCGATCAGTACCGCCATAAGCGACACCTGCAGCGAAAGCGCCACGATCTGAAAGAGCGAAGCGTCTAGGTTTAGCAGTAGCGACAGCGCCACGCAGAACGCATTATTTTCCACAGCTGCGTCTCCTTGTTATTGAGCATCGTGGAGTTTCTGACTACGCTTTGCACAGCCTGTTGAAAAATATGCAGCTAAAAACAGTTTAGTGCTTTTCCAGGCAGCAGGAGAGATTGATGACGCTTCCCGCATACCTCACCACGGCCGAAGCTGCCGAGTATCTGCGTCTGAAAGAGCGCAAAGTCTATGATCTGGTCAGCCAGGGCGTGATTCCCTGTGTGCGGGTGACGGGAAAGCTGTTGTTCCCACGCCAGCGTATTGATCTGTGGTTGATGAACCATCTGGAGGGTGACGACGCCGTCAGTTCGCCAACCCCGCCGGTCCTGGCGGGCAGCCAGGATCCACTGTTGGAGTGGGCGGTGAAGGAGAGCGGTGCAGAGCTGGCGCTGCTGTGTCAGGGGAGTGGCGATGGCGTACAGCGATTGATCGCCGGGCGCGCAATGCTCGCCGGGATGCATATCTGGCACGCTGAAAGCCGGGGCTACAATGATCCTGTCACATTGGGGCTGAGCGGCATGCGCGACCTGGTGCTGATTCGCTGGGCGAAGCGCCAGCAGGGGCTCCTCTTAGCCGCCGATAACCCTCACCGACTTGCCCGCTTGGAGGATATCGCCCGCCCCGGCATACGTCTGGCGCATCGCCAGCCCGATGCCGGCGTCAGCCATTTGTTGCAGAGCTTGCTGGCACGCCACCGCCTCGATGCCAGACACCTCACGTGGGCAACGCATCCGTCGCTCAGCGAAGACGATCTCGCCTTGGCCATTCGCCAGGGCGAAGCGGATGTTGGCGTGGGAATCGAAGCGGCGGCCCGGCGCCAGGGATTGGCGTTTATTCCGCTGCAACAGGAGCATTTTGATCTGGCCATGCGCCGGCGCCACTACTTTGATCCGGCCATGCAGAGGTTGCTGGCGTTTGCCGGTAGCGAGCGATTTGTACAGCGCGCCGAGGCGTTGGGCGGTTACGACATCACGGAGCTGGGACATGTCGTCTATAACGCGTGAGCGTTGCCAATAATAACTTTAAAAAACAGGCCAATGAACCAGGAGTTCGCATGCCCTTAAACCCGAAAGATCCAGTGAAGGAGGTCAGCGGGGCGCTGGGTGACATCGGTACCCTGCTGCCACTGAGTCTTGGGGCGATCGGCGTGGCAGGGCTGGCACCGGTACCTGTACTGCTGGGGTTTGCTGTGTTCTACATTGCAACCGGGCTGTACTATCGGCTGCCGATACCGGTGCAACCGATGAAAGCGGTTGCTGCGTTGTTGCTGACCACCGAGGTGACTTCCCAAAGCCTGGTGGCAAGTGGCGTGCTGATCGGAGCAGTACTACTACTCCTGGGCGCAACCGGATGGATTAACCGTGTGGCACGTCTTGTGCCCGGCTCGGTATTGAGCGGCCTTCAACTGGGGCTGGGGTTGCTGCTGGCCAACATGAGCCTGGGGTTGATGGCCACGTCCTTGTCGTTGGGTGTGATTACCTTGGCGGTGTTAGGTATCACCCTCAAGGTGTTGCCGAACTGGCCAGCAGCCCTGATAGGACTTGGTGTGGCGTTAGTGATCGGCGCGGTACTGGGCGCGCCGGGACTGACGCTGCCCGCAGCAGGTTCGGTTCCATTTGCACTACCTCAACTGCCAGGCATAAACGATTGGCAGCAGGCGATGTCCGTGCTGGTGTTACCTCAGTTGGCGCTTACTATCACCAACGCCGTCGTACTGACGGCCCTGGTGGTTGGGGATTACTTCGGCGAGCAATCGCACCGTGTGTCGCCAGGCCGCCTGTCTGTGACAACGGGGTTGGCCAACCTTTTTCTCGTTCCGCTCGGGGCCTTGCCCATGTGTCATGGCGCCGGAGGCGTGGCCGCGCACCATCGTTTCGGTGCCCGGACCGGCATGGCCCCCGTTCTGCTGGGAACCGCTTTGCTCATGGTTGCTTTTCTGCCGGGCGGCTTTTCATTTATTGCCGCCATTCCGGTGGCGGGTCTAGGTGCCTTGTTGTTGGTAGCCGCCGTTGAGCTTGCCATGTCCAGGCGTCTCTGGGCAGCCAAGCCGTCATGTTGGCCGGTCATTGCGATAACCGCACTGGTGACCGTCTGGGCCGATCCCTTTTTCGGGCTTCTGGCGGGGATGGTTGCGGAAGCGGTTCGGCCAGCCCGGTCTCTTGCGTGATTGGAGCTTATGAAACAACCCATCACTGGCTATCATAAAGACAAGGAAAACCACTGGGTTGCACAGTTGGCGTGCGGCCACAATCAGCATGTGCGTCATTCGCCGCCGTGGGTGAACCGCCCTTGGGTCACTTCAGTGGAAGGTAGAAAGTCGAGGCTGGGGCTTGAGCTTGACTGCAGAAAATGTGAGGAGGGTGCTCCGCCGGATAGCCAACCGTGATCAGGTTATCAACGACACAGGGAAAGCCCGTTTAATAATATAAAATGATCGGAAAATCGGCGACTTACATGGAGATATAGGCGGCGCTGTCCGTTGAAAAGTGCCCTGGTACACCAGAGGAGGGGGCTTCGATGAAGGCATTGTGCTCGATTGAGTTAAAACATCGGCTTATTCAGCGCCAGCCAGAATATGAGCGCCAATTGAGCGAGGGCAAGGATGCTCGCGATCAGTCGAGTTGAAAAACGGTACTGGGGTCTCATGGCAAACCGACCGGCGATGATATAGCCCAGTAGCAGCAAGATTTTGCCCGTAAGCCAGTGGTGAACGAACGGCATCCAGCCGGTAACGACTAGCAGGCCCAAGGCTGCAGCCAGTAACACGGTATCGTTGAGGTGGGGAAGCCACTTCAGTGGCGTGGTACGCCAGCCTGGCCGTCCAGAGGCATCGAGAGCCAGGCGAAGAGTGAATAACGCTGCGGTCAGGCAAGCTGTCGTCACGTGAAGAGTTTTCAGCAAGGTATACCAGTGCACTAAGCGTCTCCTGTTTGCGCTCAATCTGCGGGCGCGAACGTCATGATGATGCCTGTTCGTGGCGCTCCGCTAAAAATTCCGGTCAATTTTAAGCTAACTGCTAATGGATTTACCTATAAAGATTTATATAAAATACATTTTATAAAAGATAAACTTCCCTGGTCGTTCAATCAAACTGTTTCTAGGAGTTTGAGTGCTATGCAGACCATTGCGGCCAATCCTGCCAAGCCTTCCGTAAGGCAACTATTCAGCTACCCGTTCAGGATATTTTTCCTTTCGCTGACGCTGATCGCCATCGTGTTCGTGCCGCTGTGGATTTTAGTGGCCACGGGTGTGGTTCAGCCCCCCTTGGCGATGCCGGGTATACTCTGGCACCAGCACGAGATGTTGTTTGGCTTCCTTTCCGCCGCGATCGCGGGTTTTCTGCTCACGGCGGTCTGTGTCTGGACGAATACCGAGCGTACACATGGAGCCCGGTTGCTGGGACTCTGGTTGGTCTGGCTTGCCGGGCGACTACTGCTGTTGCTGGGGGGCGGTCTACCTGATCTTCTGCTGCAGGTCGTTAATCTGGCCTTCCTGCCTTTGGTTATGCTCGATGCCGGCTGGCGGATCTGGCAGGCCCGTCAGCGGCGCCAACTCGTGATTTTGATGATATTGGGTCTGCTCTGGAGTATGCAGATCGCCTTTGTGGTGACTCTGAGCACTAAATTTATCGCCGGAGGGCTGATTATGGCCATGGCATTATCCGGCATCATTGGTGGTCGTATCACGCCGGCATTTTCCACAGGGTGGTTGCGTCAGCAGGGTCGCGACCCTTCAGTGATCCGGGTTATCCCGAGGCTCGACCTGCTCGCGGTTCTGAGCATGATAGCGGTGCTGGCGTTCAAGCTGGCGGAGCTTAATGTTGCCACTGGCGCTGCCTCCATTGCTGCAGCTGTGTTCATGCTGGCTCGACTGGTGGGCTGGCGAGGTTGGCTTGTCGCCCGTAACCCACTGCTATGGATTCTCCATGTATCGCTGCTTTGGATACCGGTATCACTAGTGTTGCTGGCCGGCTATCACTTGCTGGGTTGGCCGGCCAGCGCATGGGGGCATGCGGCGGGACTGGGTGTTGTCGGCAGCTTGGTATTGGGTGTTGTTGCCCGCGTAGCGCTCGGGCATACAGGTCGGCCGTTGGCTTTACCGCCGGGAATGGTGACGGCCTTTATTGCGATACAGCTGGCAGCCTTGGTTCGCGTGACGACGGCGTTTGGCGGTATCGACTGGGTGCTTGGTGTACGCATGAGCGGAGCATTGTGGGTGCTGGCGTTTACGCTGTTTCTGGTTCGCTATACCGGTATTTTGATGAAGCCCAGATTCGACGGGCGCGAAGGTTGAGATTAATTCAAGCAATCTGCAATAAACGTAACAACTGTGGTTTTTGCCGTTCGGTTAGGATATCCGCCAGGGTATACTGATCCAGGGTGTTAAGGAATGCTCGCAGAGCCTCTGCCAGGATGTTCTTCAGCCCACACACCGGAGTGATACAGCACTGGTTGTCGCTGGAAAAGCACTCCACCAGGTTCATGTCCTGCTCGGTTTCACGCACCAACACGCCGATATTGATGTCCTCCGGTCTGCGGTGCAGACGCAGACCACCATTCTTGCCACGAACGCTCTCGATATAGCCCTTCAGTGTCAGTTGGTGCACCACTTTCATCAGATGGTTCTTGGAGATGTCGTAACTGTCGGCGATTTGCTGGATGGTGACCAGCCGCTCCTGCTGAAGGGCGAGGTAGATCAATACCCGCAGCGAATAATCGGTGTACCGAGTGATGTGCATGTAACTACTCCTGATGGGTAACGACTAGCAAGGCGGTCGGGTAAGGAGGAAAAAGAGCGGACCGCAGAAGAATATACCCCATCCCGCCAAAAGCCACATCGTAGCGTCAGAGGCGTACAGGATACCCCAGCCCGCTGGCTAGCGGTCGCTAGTGTACGGGTCTTCCCAACGCTTTCAGGGAAATCAGCCGCAGAATATAGGACAGCTTCACCAGCGTAGCGAAAATCAGCGTGCCGATATGAGCCGCGATTTGAGCCTGCAGGCTCAGATGGTCCGCGAACGGATAAGAAACTAGCACCGTCACAATCAGCGCCAGGACGGCTACCAGCAATGCCGTATTGGCAAACCCAAGTACCTTGTCCATGCATCACCTCATAAACATATATTAAAAATACATTTTAAATATAGATCGATGACCAGAGCTTTGCAAGCCAGTTGGCTGCGTGGAATTACGTACGCTGATATTGGATTTATAGCCCGCTAGAGATATCGCGTCGAAGGGCGGCAGCGGGCACTGTTACATCAGCAAGGCGTGACGCTGGCGATGCAGCGCGGGCCAGGAGTTGATAGAGATTGGCGGAGAGGGGGTCGACCGAGAATTTGCGAGAAAAAATCGTTGGGCAACTAAAACCGGGATGTTCACATTATCGGTAGTAAAAGATGTTGTTATCCATTTCAAAAAGCTAACTGGCGAGCCGTCTGGTGTCGCTGGTGAAACTGAATAGTTCAAAGCTGCACCCGTTTGCTGGACTTCCCTCGGTACAAAGCTGGAGAGCCCCCCCTTCCGCGAGGTCACCAGAGGTAGCAGTCGAAAATCGGCAACAAAACCCCGAAACCCCCAGCGTTCTCAAGAATGAGCTCGCCGTTTACGCCCGAAATGAGGGTAGACAACATCATGGCGAGACCGGTTAGGGCCTGAACAATCAAGAGTGGTCCGACGGCTAGTGCCGCGTGCGACAAACCGATAAAGCTCAGTTGGTCTTGGAGAAACAGATGTAATAAGCCCGCTAGTGATCTGATCATTGGGTACTTTCATCGTTGGCGTCACGTTTTTTTTGGGGGGGGGGCACCAAATTGAGATGTGAGGCCTGGGCAGTGATCAAGACACTGTCCCAGTTCTCCATTCATTGTGGTTATAGAGAGCCAACCGCCTAGCAGCTTTCAGGTCATTACAACGACTTCAAATATTCGACGAGGTCACTCTGTTGATCCTCATCGAGACCAAGGGCTTTTCGGTCGTTGTAGAGCGTGACGACATCCGCAAGCGTTGCAGCCATTCCGTTATGGAAATAGGGCGGGTGTTGCCAGATGCCTTCCAGCGGAGCTGTGCGGTACATCTTGGTTGCACTTCGAGATGCGTACCCCGGAGCTCCGTCAGGCTCCGGTTCACTCACAACATCCGATGGATCATGCAAACGACTATTCGCGTCTGTGAACTTGGGCCCGCTATGGCAGGAAGAGCACTGTGCCTGGCCATTGAACAGCTCTTCTCCACGGGCTGCTGCTGTAGGATCAAATGAACCTTCGGGAGGTTCTGGCGAGAGCAGCGACAGTTGATAAGCCTGTAGCGCCGGGAGCTTATCCGTTACAAGATCTTCTGTGCCGTTGGTTACATCAACCCCGGTTCTGGGTTCGTAAAAGGAACCTTCCCCACCCATCTGGGTGACAGCGACGTATCGGTTCCAATAGGCGATATCGTTGCCGTCTCCGGTTGATGTTGTCTTTTCGATACCGTTCAGACCAAACGCAGGCGTGATGACATGCGGACTGCTGATACCGTCCTGATTGAACCTGGCGTCGTACATCCCTGGCCCCCAGGAGTTGTAGATGTCTTTTTGTGCGGGAGTAAGTGCAGGCGACAAGGCGATAATGGCACCCGGGTTCAGGTCACGGTTGGCCCATCCGTCAAGTCGTTTGCCAATGCCCGGGGCAAAGGAATTGTCCACGGTCGAATGGCACAACGCGCAGGTCACACCGACACTGGTGAGCGTATCCACGCCGTTTACCTCCTCCACGGTGCCTTTGACACCGACTACCGCATCCAGCTTGAGTAATGCAACGGTGGTCGCAGGTGACTCCAGATTAATGGTTCCCTGTGCGATTCCATTAACTACAGCTTCAGGAAGTGCTTCCGCATCTACTTTTAGTCCCACAGAAAGGGCTGTGACCGGATCAACGGCTGACTGAATAACATCGTGCATTTCCAGCACGTCCGTCCAGAAACGTTCATCTCCAAATGTGTCATAGCGGAATATCTCTTTTCCGAGCGCAAGAGTTTCCGGGCGTGCCGTTGTCCCAAACGTCCATCCAAAGACCTTTCCAAGCGTGTTATTGGACACATCCTTTACTTCCGCAGCGATCTGTACTTCGCAGTCCTTGTTCTCGGGAAGGAGAGTATCCGGGGTCAAAAAAACGGTCCTCGCGTTGTTCTGGAAGCTGACATCGGCAAACGTTACCTCGGATTCGTCACATTCAAGGCGAACCTCGGCGGCCGAAAAAGTAGTGCTATCAAGTGAGCGGTTAAAGGTGATCGCAACCTGGGTATTAACTGGAATCAGTTCACCCTCGGCTGCCGGGCTGACGCTTTGCACAGCGAAAGGAGGCGAACTTCCGTCACTGCACCCAACCAATGTTGCGATGCAAATTGCCCCCACCAGGGCGCCTACTGTCTGTAGGTGTTTCTTATTGCTGTTCATATCCCGTTTCCTTCGTTAGGCCGGTAACGGCGCACGTAAATACACCCAAACCCCGATTATTCAGGGCTGGCTAAAGCGACAGATGCGGGAAATTGGAAAAGGTTACCGAAAGTTTTCGGACGGTGGGTGGCACTTTAATGCATTGCCGTGATGACACTACCGACAAAAAAGCCTGAAACCTTTTCGTCAGAGCTGCATCTGGTTCATTGCCACATTAATTAATCACAAACGAGGAATGGCTATGAAAAAGTTACTGATCGGTTTGTTGGGTATGAGTCTGGCAGCAGGCGCGTTGGCCCATGACGAAGACAAGGTTGCCCAGATGCCGCCGGAGGGACCGTATGTGCAGGTGAGCGAGGTGTTGCCGCTGCCTGCATTTCTGCCGGGCCTGGGGACACTTTTTGTTGATCCGGACACTTTGCCCGCTGGTCCATTCTTGAGCTATGACCACGATGGAAAGTTGTCGGCTACCGTCTACATGACGCCCCTTGAGGAATTGAAGAACGGTGTCGCTTACGATGACCTAGCGATCGGATCTCATGAAGTGACGGCTGTTGACATCTACTACAACGCAGGGCATCCCGGCGTGGAAAGTCCGCATGCTCACGTCGTGCTATTCCACGACAAGGGCGCCAAAGATCGGTTGGCCAAATAGGCGACGAGTTGTCTCCCTTTTGGTTATCTGAGAGCACAAGGAGGGCCTATGGCATAACACGGCTGAACTGGGTTGGGATCGCAGGCAGAACGCTTACTTGGGTTTGAATAAAACGGGAAAAGCATGCAAGACCAACCCTGGCTCAGCCTGGGTGCTGAAACTTACGCCCCTTGTTTTGCGAATAGAGGCCGTTGATGACCATAGGAATTCAAAATATTTGTACGTTTGTCGCGTAACCTTTTTGAAATAAGAGCATCTGATCAGTAAGACGTTTCTCAAATACCGATTGGACTGCCCGCCGGGTATCTGGCTATGAACTGTTCAAGGCGTAGATTACTGAAGTTGTCGGGCTCGCTATTACTTCTGAGTAGTGGTGTGACTGAGGCTGCTGGCGAAAGCCAGGTTGTTATCAAGATGCAAGGTACACCCAGAGGTGAAAGGGTTTGGTTTGATCCGAAGGGGATTGCGGTAGATCCGGGCACAACAATTACCTTCGTCAATCAGGATCCTGGGAATTCTCACACGGTGACGGCGTATCACCCTGAGTATTTTGATCGGGTGCGGCGGATGCCAAAGGCTGCCAAACCGTTCGGTAGTGGCCATTTGCTTCCGAACCAGAAATTCAGTCTGACGCTGACGATTCCTGGTGTTTATGACTATTACTGCGTGCCGCATGAAATGGCGGCTATGGTTGGGCGGATCGTCGTTGGAACGCCTGAAATGGTGGATTGGGATAGTTCCGCTCTGCGTGCGGGCGGAGTGAGTGGACATGTAGCGACTCAATTCCCTTCGATCCGCGATATTGTTAATGAAAGCTGACAAGGTCTCGTTATGAAAACTTCTGTCGACTCCCTATCGCCCAAGCCCACCATTGGCTTGCAAACCTCTGAAGACGAGCTTGTAAGACTGGCAAAACAGGGGCATGAAACGGCTGTAAGGGAGGTGATCAGAAGGCTTAATCCGCGTCTGTTTCGTATCGCCCGAGGCATTATGGATAACGATGCCGAAGCCGAGGAGATCGTCCAGGAAACCTACCTCATTGCCTTTTCCCGCATTGCAGAGTTTCGTGGGGATGCCAAGCTTTCAACCTGGGCCACTAAAATCGCGTTAAATGTTGCCCGAATGCGATTGAGAAAACGTCAGCCTACCGAAGAATACGACTCGGTCTCGGAAGAATTTCATCAGGAAGCATCAGTCATAGCGTTTCCAGGCAGCAGACAACGTTCCCCCGAAAACGAGCACGGCGTTGCACAGTTCCGGGAATGGTTAGAGGCAGCAGTATCCGAACTGCCGAGTCATCTTCGGGTTGTGTTTGTTCTCAGAGAGGCAGAAGGGATGGCGTTGGCCGACATTGCGCTGGACCTCGGCATTACCGTTATGACCGTCAAAACACGCCTGTTCCGCGCAAGACGACATCTTAAGTTGTTACTGGAGTCGCGTATCCAGGGTGGGTTTGAAACAGTCTATCCATTTGATGGCGCCCGTTGCGCCCATATGGCGGATTCCGTTGTCGAGCTCCTTGCTGATTTTATCCGTCCTCCCAGTTAGTGATTGTCCCATTCCGGCTCAATTGACGATCTAAATGCAGTTTGTAGTTGTCCAACGCGCATTCATCGAAAGGGCACGTGGACACCAAGCGAAAGGAAATTCATTAACAAACTATTACTGGCGAAGTCTATCCTGATGGGGAGGTGCGTGATACACGCCGGAGATACGATGGGACGCGGCACTTTGGAGGAACTGGAGCAGCTTGATGCCTGGTTTGGCCGTCAGAAAATCATACGCACAAAATCCTCATCGCGGGCAACCACCACTGGTGTTTCGAGAGAGAACCAAATCAGTGGCGCCAACCTAAAAAATACACAATGTTATTCCCAAAAGTTATCCGGAATGTACCTAGATCATCTCCTGTGGAGAACAAACCTTTCTGCTCCTTGTTTTTTAAATATAATGGGTTGAATCTGATTTATTGTTGAGGAGGTAAGAGTGAAACGTCTTCTAATTGTATCGAGCTGGGGTTTAAGTATTTCTGTTTTAGGAGTTTTTGCTTCAGTGCTCATGGCCTATCCTTGGGCATCGAGGTTTTCGATAATGGGTCAGATCATCGCTCATATTTCGATACCGCTATGGGCGGCCGGCGTTAAACTGTTCTATGTGTTGAGATTAAATGCCCTGAGAAATATGGAGCGGAGATTGAATATGCTCGCCAAAAACTCGCGTAGCGCAGAATAATAGATCCAATAACCTGTAATGCCTGCGCTTTAAAATTATCGAAGCATAGGTGGAAGTTAATATGTATATTGCAAATTTTTCATTCATGGAAAACTGCGTAATAGGTTCAGTAAGCGGGCTTACTCTTTGGAATGGGGGGCTCTTTTCAGAAAGGTTGATGGTGAATGATGCTGCATGGTTTTTGGCCACGAAAGAGGAGGCAGAAAAGTGGTCAAGGCAGGCCATTTTCGACAGTATGTTAGGCGAAATTAAGCCGGCTGTGAATGGCATAAGGTTATCTGTTGCGATCCCCATTTTATTTTATATGAAAGGATTATATAGATTCACACACGATCTGTATGGATCGGGTTCTCTCGGAGCGAATTCTCTTGGGGTGGACTCATATTCGATACGTGAAATAATCCGGCAAGATTTTATCGAGTTAAGTTACGATCTTCCGTTTAATGGAATACTGGTAAGTGAAGGTAATTATCTGCTGTGGAGCTTCAATACTTACTCAGTTTTTATTGATTAGAGTGAAGTGGTGGCCAGTCGGTCGCTCCGGCCTAGCCCGCGATCTTCATCTGACGTCCTTGTCAGGGCGTCGCTAAGCAAAATCGCTATGGTTACACCGAAGATCAGGATGCAAAATGCATATAAAAACAGCCAACACGATCTTTTATTGTAGAAAGTGGAAGGAATGTGTCGACTTTTATAAAAATAAAATCGGGTTTGAGGTAAGGATGTCTCTTAATTGGTTTGTTGAGTTCAAATTAAATGAGGCGTGTCGTTTAAGCATTGCAGATGAATCAAGAGCCTCAATTGATAGCAATGAGGGTAAAGGAGTAACCATTGCACTCGAAGTAGGTGATATCGAAACTGTACATATATACTTGAATGAGGCGGGCCTTTCCCCTCCACCTATAAAAGATCATTCTTGGGGAGCAAGAGTCATTCATATTCATGATCCGGAAGGCAACCGGATCGAATTCTGGTCTATAAACTTGGGGGCTAAATAACAATGCTAAGGAGACTCTGAATAAGTCTCAACATCCGCGACAAAAGGGCCATCGCCAACCGCATAGAATTCGTTGTCGCCATGGATCAGATAAACTTCTCCGAAGCCGAGCGCCAGAACGCACGACCTCCTTATCCGCTATCTGCCGTGCTGCTCGATGGCGCCGTTCATACGAACGTACATTACGATCAGCCTGTTGGTCCCGAAGGACTGTCCCTCCCCCAGCCCACACGCTGTTGCTAAGGTTGGCCATTGATCGTGACTTCACAGCAAGACAGTCTTTGCGGCGTTAAAAGATGTTGCTGTCCATTTCAAAAAGCGAACTGGCGAGCCGCTTGGGATCGCTGGTGAAATTGAAGAGTGAAGTGGACCCGTTTGCTTAATTTTGGGTTTGGGTTATTGTGGGACTGAGAAAGACATTTTCCTGGGTAAGAAACCTATGAATTTTCCCAACACTGCACCCCTTAAATTTCATCGGACTATGTTGTCCGAGGGGGCGTTGTGTCTTGCCGCTTTTCACTATTTCCGCTGAATTCGTCGTACTAATCGCCGAGTTCGGCGAGCCCCCCTGAACAAGCACACCAATTGAATATTGCATTCCAGGCTTAGAGGAGTCGGTATGTCCGAACGTCCAGCTATTTATGTCTTAGACCATGATTTTGATCGCTTATCTGCCATGTTGGAAAAACAGCCAAATGGCAACGCGACAGCTGAAGCGCTCTTGCAGGAGCTTGATAGGGCCACTCTGGTTGAGACCGAAAACCTTCCTGCTGGCACCGTGACCATGAATTCTTTGGTCCATTTTAAAAATGAGGGGAACGACGCCGAGTATAAGCTCAGGCTCGTTTATCCGAGACAGCCAGAGGCAGATGAAGATGAAGAGCATGTATCCGTCTTGGCTCCGGCAGGTGCGGCCCTGTTGGGGCTTCGAGTAGGTGATCGTATTGATTGGCCCTTGGCTGGCAAGAAAACGCTCAGTCTGAAAATCATCCATGTGACTCACGTAAACTAAACAAGGAAGGCCCATGCATCAAAAAGACACCCTTGAAGCGCTTTACGAGCAGGTGGTCCTGAGAAACCCTGCGGAGCCAGAGTTTCACCAGGCTGTTCTGGAAGTTCTGGAGTCTTTGTCGCCGGTAATCGCCAAGCACCCGGAGTACAAGGAAGCAAAGCTGCTGGAGCGAATTTGTGAACCAGAGCGGCAGATCATTTTCCGGGTTCCCTGGGTGGATGACTCAGGAACGGTGCAAATCAATCGTGGTTTTCGGGTTGAGTTCAACTCGGCCCTTGGGCCGTTTAAGGGTGGTTTGCGGTTTCATCCCTCCGTCAATCTGGGCGTGGTTAAATTCCTGGGTTTCGAGCAGATCTTCAAAAACTCTCTGAGCGGGATGCCAATCGGAGGGGGTAAGGGTGGTTCGGATTTCGATCCCAAGGGACGATCTGACAATGAGATTATGCGGTTTTGCCAGTCCTTTATGACCGAGTTGTACCGACATATTGGTGAGTACACCGACGTACCAGCAGGCGATATAGGCGTTGGAGCCAGAGAGATTGGCTTCCTGTTCGGCCAATACAAACGCCTGACCAACCGCTACGAATCCGGTGTGTTGACCGGGAAGGGGTTGGGCTGGGGCGGAGCCCGTGTTCGTAAGGAGGCGACAGGATACGGAACCGTTTATTTTGTCCGGGAAATGCTGGCTGCTCAGGGAATGGAACTGGAGGGCAAAGAGGTGGTGGTCTCTGGTTCCGGGAACGTCGCAATTTATGCGATGGAAAAGGTCCGGCAGTTCGGTGGCAAGGTTATCGCCTGCTCCGACTCGGAGGGCTACGTCTACGACCCTGCCGGAATTGATGTCGGTTTGGTTCGCCAGATCAAGGAAGCGGAACGTGGTCGGATTAGCGACTATGCAACTCGTCGTCAGAACGGCAGTGATTTTGTGGCGGGAGCGTCTATTTGGTCGTTGCCCTGTCAGGTTGCCCTCCCGTGCGCAACTCAGAACGAACTGACCAGCTCAGACGCGATGGCGTTGATTCGCAATGGCGTCATGGCTGTCGCCGAAGGTGCCAATATGCCGTGCACCCCAGAAGCGGTGAAGTTGTTCCGTGAGGCTGGCACCTTGTTTGGTCCGGCAAAAGCCGCCAATGCAGGTGGTGTCGCAACCAGCGCTCTGGAGATGCAGCAGAACGCCTCCCGGGATTCCTGGAGCTTCGATTACAGCGAACAGCGCTTGAAAGACATTATGATTGAAATCCACCAAGCCTGTTTCGAGACGGCCGAGGAGTATGGCAGGCCCGGAGATTATGTGTTTGGTGCCAACACCACAGGGTTCTGTCGGGTGGCTGATGCGATGTTGGCATTCGGTGTTATTTGAATCGAAGCGATCTGGAATCATTAGAACGCTAAAATTTGTCAAATGCCGCTATTGTTGCGTTCGCTTCCAACTTTTCATTGTTAATGGATAAAATAACAATGCCGCTTTCCTCGCCGCCGACGCTCAGTTTTATGTAGTCGCCAGACCTGCTACCAAACAGCGCGAGTCCAAGAGATGAGTCTATCGGTAGGTCTTTTGGATGAGCGTCCCTTGGCCCAATAGCTTCCACTAAACGGAATTCATGAGGCTGGGAATCTGCACAATCTAAAATCGTGACCCAGCTTCCAATCATTGCCATTTCATTCTCCCCAAGAATAATCGCTTTTATCAGGCGACGACACTTTCTTCTCATGATTCCCAAAGTATCTAAAGACACAAGAAAACCAGCATCAATGTTCATAAAACCTCTGATCAGAAAAATGATAAATTTATATAAGGTGTGAGAGTTCGATAAGTAAACGCAGATGATATGATCGGGAAAACCGTTATTGAAGGGGAAAGGTTGATCCTTTCCCCTATTGCTAATCAGGCGTTTTTTTGTTTTTTATCTTTTCTTTTCTCTTTCAATGTTTTTTTTGCCTGTTTCTTCGGTTTTTCCTTACTCATTTCCATGCTCTCAGTTATAAATAGCGCTGCCGATATGCGCTTTATAAAAAAACTGGTCGGCATTTTATTCATGCAATCTGATCACCTTTAGTATGTTTCGGGTTTGCCAATAGGCTACCTTCTTTATTTATTTAATCAAGTGAAGGTGACGTGTGCTCATAAGGTTCTAGTGGTTCCGGTTGCAGACATAGAAATACTAAGAAAATATCAGTGTGTGTCTTCGGTGCTCGTCCTGATGTACAGTCGTCCGTCTTCGCCCTCAAAAATAACGCCAGCGCCGATCAGGCGGCAGAGTCCATGCATTGTTATGTCTTCGTTAAAATCCAAGAGTTCTGAAAGCTCATGTGGGTGGGGCAGCGGTTCGTTGATGTTCCAGTAGTTAGAGTCAATAAAAAAACGTAACGCGTCAGTAGCCTGCTGTTTTTTTATTAATCCAAAAAAATATTTTCGAAACAAAAAAACTATTACGTTCATGAAGATCAAAGCCTCCAAATAATTATTTGGTGAGCATTTTTCGAAAACGAGCAGAAAATGGGAGGCTCAGTCGCGGAGCCTCCCTAATCTATTTTTATTGTTGTTGTTCCGAAAAATGCCTTGTGCAACTTTGGCCTGAATCCCCCTCAGTATTAGTTACTACTATGCTTTCAGGCGATGTACCTAATAGCGCTAGTCCAACGGAGGAGATCGTTTATGTTATTTTTCAGTAACTTTAATGGTTGCGAGCACAGAGCGTGCCGTGCTCGCTTACTAATGGAAGGTGGTCAAGAGATACTTTCGTGAAAACATGGCTGCTCTCAATGTGTCCTGAATCCCAACCATAGCAACAATTAAAATAAAGGCAAGAGTGGAGCTTACAATAACTGGCAAGACGACGAATCAGTCCGGCCGCTGATGACAAGCAATTCAGAAATATTGGCACTGGCAGAGCACCATTTAGGTACAGACAACAAAAAAGGACCTGCGTTTGCACGCAAGTCCTTCATGATAATGGCCCGCCCGTCAGGATTCGAACCTGAGACCTTTGCCTCCGGAGGGCAACGCTCTATCCAGCTGAGCTACGGGCGGATTAACACTTTGTTCGAGAAGTCTAGAGGTCATGCTGCGCATGACTCAGCTGTACTGTCTCGCTTCGCTCCCAGCATAAAAGCTACGGGCGGATGAAATCTAACGCTTTGGCGTCAATTTCGAGTGCGCAATCTTACGTGTGATGGTGTTCTCTGTCCAGCCCTGTTGGTATCAAAGAGTTCAGTCAAGGGCCTTGAATCAACCATTCGTTGTCCGGGGGTTTTTGGGGTAGTAACGCTCCGGCAGCCGTTCGATATGAGGGAAGAAGCGGGTGTCCTTGTAGGGCATTTTCATAAAGCCGGAAACGCCCAGACCAGTGATCTGGCCGACCGCGGACAGTATCTCATCCAGCAGGCGGCTGAATTCACTTTCCCGGTCCGGGTCCAGCAGGCGGTAATGGCTGTGGATCTTGAGGTGTCGGGGCAGGGCCTCGAAGATGATCATGCCGGTGTGGTGGATGTCGTTGAGGGATTCCAGCGCGGTGATGATGGTTTGCGGCAGCACCAGGAATTCCTCCGGGTCGGGGCCGTCTTCGAAGTAGGAATGAACCCGTGACTCGTCTTCCACCTCCGGCGCGGCACTGACTTCGTATTTCAATTGCATGCCGGGCTCGGGCACGAAAGGCTGGTCGGGTTCGGCGCGGTCGATGTGCAGGGTGTTGCGGGCGTTGAACAGGCAACTCTTGAAAATCCCCTGGCGGTAGATGGCCTGGGCCAGGTACACCATGTTGTTGACGGCGCGGATAAACGCGGTTTTCAGTGTCGGGTCGTGCAGGTTCAGGGACGTGTCGATATAAACGCCATCGGTTTCCCAGCGCACGGCGAGTCCTCCTTCGACGGGATACCGCCCCAGTCGGCTGACGGCGGCCAGGAAGGCTTTTTCGGTTTCTCCCATGCCTTGCATGAAATTTTTATAGTAGCGGTCCAGCTGCACATCGTTCACATCATTGAGGGTTTCCGGGGCGCCTTCCTGGCGGAGGAAAGACTTCCGGGAGCTGTAAACGACCGTGTCGATTTCATGATCGGAGGCGCGGGTCCACACCGGCACCATGGGGGCCAGCGGTGGTTCCGTGAGATCGATCATCACCGTGCGTGCCATTCGCGACATTTCGTTCAGGTAGTAGTCACCGGCTTTTCGCCGGGTCTGTGGGTCCGGGGACAGCATTCCGTCGAGCATGCGGGCGAACTCCATCGGCAGCCCGAGGGACGCGGCGGGAATGGCCTGGTGCCCGAACCGGCAAGACTGGCCGGATGCCAGCGCATACAGTGTGCCCGCAGCGCCCTGTTCATCAAAGCGAGGGGAAGACAGCCCACCGTTCAGTTGTTCCTCACCGATGAAGTAGACATCCCCCAGCCGGGCGTTGGTCTGTTGCAGGTTATCGGACATCAATTCCATCACGTTGGTGGTGAGGAACTGCTGGTTGGCGTCCAGCTGGGCGAACACCGACGAGCCCCAGTCGATCAGGGCAATGTTTTCGGTGCTGGCGTCAAACACCAGGTTCGAGGGTTTGATGTCACCGTGCACGATGGGGCGCCCCGAGGGGCCATTCTCGCGGCGCAGGTTGCGCAGGATATCCGCAATCTGGTCGGCAATCCGCATGACCAGTCTGGGTTTCAGCCGGCCCTCCCGCAGGGACACCTCTTCCAGGTTCAGGCCTGCCGCGCGTTCCATCACCAGGATGGGTTGGTTGTGGGCTCGTTGATAGGCAACCAGGCGAGGCACCCTCGGATGCCGGACCTGCTCGAGGATATAAGCTTCATCTTCCAGGCGGTCCTGCAGGTGTTGGGGAAGGTTGATGCGGGTGAATTTGAAGACGTGTTCGGGGCCGGCGCTGTCCTGGTGTGGCAGGCGGCCCGCGAATACAAAGCCGTAGGCGCCTTTGCCGATCAGTTCGATGTCCTGGTAACCCAGTTGGCGAAGCTGGGCGGCGCAGAGCGCCACCCAGTCCTTGAGCTTCTTGGCATCGTCATGGCTGAGCAGATAGATCGACTGCTCTTCTGGGATGTAGAACTGCTGCAGTTGCGTCTTCTGCGCCATGATACTCCGTCAGCCCAGATGCAGCAGCATCGACTGCGGCGATTCCAGGTAGCCTTTCCAGCGATTGCAGAAGCGTGCAATGGTGCCGCCATCAATAATGCGATGGTCGCCTGCCCAGCTCACGGTCATGATGGACCGCTCGACCACTTGGCCATTGCTGTCAAAGCGCGGCAGTTTCTGGGTACGGCCAAGGGCCACAATCGCCACTTCCGGTGGGTTGATGATCGGGGCGGCGTAGGTGCCACCCAAAGCGCCAATATTGGAAATGGTGATGGTGCCACCCTTGAGATCCTCCTGGCTGACACGGCCCGAGCGGGCAGCCTCGGTCAGGCGAGCTACCTCGTCGGCAATGCCCAGCAGAGTCAGGTCTTCCACACCCTTGATGTTGGGAACCATCAGCCCGGCTTTGCCGTCCACGGCCATGCCGATATTGCACTGCGGCTGGTAGTGGATCTCGGTGACGTCGTCGTTGAGGCGGCTGTTGAGTACCGGGTATTCCTGCACCGCCAGGGCCATGGACTTCATGAAGAAGGGCATCAGAGTCAGCCTTGATCCGCTGGCTTCGGCTTCTGGTTTCAGCTGTTCCCGTAGTTTGAGCAGGTCGGTGACATCGATGTCCTCACTGTAGATGAAGTGGGGAATGGTGGTCGCCGAGGTAACCATGCTGCGAGCCATGGCGGCTTTCATGCCGCGGATGGGCTCAACGCGCACTTCCTGTTCCCGGGATGGCCGGCGGCGCTCACCGCCTGAGCTTGCCGGTTGCGATTCGCCGGAGCTGTCCTGTGCCGGTGAGGTTGTGGCGGGTTTGTCGAGGTGAGCCAGCACATCGGCCTTCAACACCCGGCCATCCTTGCCGGAACCTGTGATGTCCGCCAGGTCCAGGTCTTGTTCGCGAACAATGCGGCGTACAGCCGGGCTGGCCGGTGTCCGCGGTTGGTTGCGGGATACGACGGGTTGCGCGGTGGTTGGCGTTGGTTTCGATTCTGCTTCCGCGGCTGCTTGTGACGTTTTCCTGGCCTGGGCCGGCTCGTCACGCTCACGGGGAACGAACTCAAACAGCGGTGAATGTACCCGCGCCATTTCCTGCTGCTTATGGTAAAGCTTCGTGACACGGCCGGCCTTGGGGGCGGTGATCTCGACCATGGCCTTGTCGGTCATGACGTCCACCACCGGCTGGTCTTCTTCGATCTCGTCGCCCTCGGCCACGCGCCATTCCACCACTTCGCATTCGACAATGCCTTCGCCGATGTCGGGAAGGATGAAGTCCTCCGTTGGGTCGTCGCCATCGGCTTCGCCGGAGCTTGCTTGTGCCTGGGTTGCCGGCGTTTCGCTGGCCGTTTCCGGGGCTTTGGGCTCAGGCGTTGAATCTTGCTGGCTGTCGCCGCCTTCCTCCACCAGTTCAAACAACGGGGCGTGCACTTTCGCGATGTCCCCTTCCTTGTGATAGAGGCGCGTCACCTTGCCTTTATAGGGCGCCGGGATCTCCACCAGCGCCTTGTCGGTCATGACTTCGGCCACCGGCTGGTCTTCTTCGATGATGTCGCCTTCGCTGACCAGCCACTTGACCAGTTCGCACTCCACGATACCTTCGCCGATATCGGGCAGTATAAAATCACTCATGATTGCTCTCCTGTCCTGATATCAACCTAGAAATCCACGCTCGACCTGATGGCCTCGTAGACCTTCAGGTGATTGGGCAGGTGCTCTTTTTCCAGCACCAGTGGGAAGGGGGTGTCCATCCCGGTCACGCGAGCGATCGGGGATTCCAGGTACAGGAAGCAGCGCTCCTGTATGGTCGCCGCGATTTCACCGGCAAAACCACCGGTCAGTGGCGCTTCGTGGGTGACCACCAGGCGCCCGGTCTTGAGTACCGACTTGGCCACGGTTTCCACATCCCAGGGCAGGATGGTTCTCAGGTCGATGACTTCACAGGAAATGCCTTCTTTCTCCGCCCGTTCGACGGCGTGCTCAATCACTTCCATCTGCGCACCCCAGCCCAATACGGTGATATCGGTGCCTTCCTTGATCACTTCGGCTTCGCCCAGCGGTAGCCGGTAGTCTTCGTCGGGCACTTCCCCGACGGAGGCGCGATAGAGACGCTTGGGTTCAAAGAACAGGGTTGGGTTGGGGTCGTGGATGGCGCCCAGTAGCAGACCTTTGGCCTGATGCGGGTTGCGGGGCACCACGATTTTCAGGCCCGGTGTGTGGGCAAAGTAGGCTTCCGGCGACTGTGAGTGGTAAAGCCCGCCGGCGATGCCGCCGCCGTAGGGCGCACGAATCGTTAGCCCGCCCACGTCGAACAGACTGCCCGAGCGATAACGGAACTTGGCCGACTCGTTCACGATCTGGTCGAAGGCCGGGAAAATGTAATCGGCAAACTGAATCTCGGCCACGGGCACGGAACCCTGTGCGGCCAGGCCGTTGGCAAAACCGACGATACCCTGCTCGACCAGCGGCGTGTTGAAACAGCGGTCCTTGCCGTATTTCTGTTGCAGGTTGCTGGTGGCGCGGAATACACCACCGAAAATGCCCACGTCTTCACCGAAACACAGCACCCGCTCGTTGGCGGCCATGGCAGTGTCGAGGGCGTTGTTGATGGCCTGGAGCATATTCATCTGGGTCATCTCACGCACCTCCCTTTGCTTGTTCTGCGGTTTTCGGATATTCGTCCGGATGCCGGCGGATGTGCGCCTTGAGTTTGTCGAATTGCTCGGCCAGCCCCGGCGGTACCTCGTCGTAGACGTCGCTCACCAGGGTGTCGAGCGCGGGTGGCGGCCGCTTCTGTGCCCGTTTCATGGTTTCGAGCACTTCCCGGCGCATGTTTTCCTGCAGCTGTTTCTCATCGTCCTCACTCCACCACTTCTTGCGTTCGAGCCAGAGACGCATGCGCAGGATAGGGTCTTTCTCGCGCCATACCGCTTCCTCGTCCTTGCTGCGATAGCCGGAGGGGTCGTCAGAAGAAGAGTGTGCCGCCAGGCGGTAGGTCATGGTTTCAATTAGCACCGGCCGGTTGTGTTCCACCGCCAGCTTGCGGGCAGCCTTGGTGGCCTCGTGCACGGCCAGGATGTCGTTGCCGTCGACACGGATCACGTCCATCTTGTAGCCATACGCCCTGGGTGCCACGCCGTCAGCGGCGAACTGCTCGGCGGCGGGGGTGGAAATGGCGTAGCCGTTGTTCCGGCACAGGAAAATAACCGGAACGCGGTGGACGGCGGCCATGTTCAGGGCAGCGTGGAAGTCTCCTTCCGAAGCGGCGCCTTCGCCAAAGTAGGTGATGGTGCAGTGGCCTTCGCCCGCCAGTTTCTGACCGTAGGCGTAGCCCGTGGCCTGGGGGATTTGCGTGGCCAGTGGCGAGGAAATGGTCATGTAGTTCAGCTTGCGGGAACCGTAATGAACCGGCATCTGTCGGCCTTTGCCGTAGTCCAGTTCGTTGCCGAACAGTTGGTTCATGAACTCATCAATAGAAAAACCGCGATAGGTCAGAGAGCCCTGTTCACGGTACTGAGCCATGATCATGTCGGCGTCATCCAGTGCGGCGGTACTGCCAATAACCGCGGCTTCCTCGCCGGTGCACTGCATGTAAAAGCTCAGGCGCCCCTGCCGTTGGGCCGCGAGCATGCGTTCGTCGAGAATCCGGGTGGTGACCATCGCCCGGTAGATGCGCAGGGCTTTGTCTTTGTCGAGCTCAGGAGCCTTGGCGCCTTTGTAGAGCGAGCCGTCCTGCTTGAGTAACTTGAAGGTGGGAATTCGGAACTCCGCACCGTCGGTGAAAACCGGGTTATAAACAACTTTGGATTTTGTTGTTGTCATAATCCTCTTCCTGGGGTAGTGGCCTGAGGAACAAAACACCCCTTGTGAGGGTGTCGATGCTTGCTTTGAGTATAGCCAAACTGACGGAACCTGGTGCGGCCCGGGTCAATATCGGCTAAAGTTTACCTTAACGTAAACTGGATCGTTCTGGTAGACCCCGGCGGGGGATTTTTTACTCAGGGTAGAGCGGCAGGGGTGTCACACTGACGAGCGTGTCGTCATTGCCAATATTGACGGTGCCGTCCTGGACGGTGCATTGCAGGTTCATGCCGCGCTCAGCCAGGGCAGCCAGAGACTCGGTGTCGTCTGTCGGCAGGTCGATGATGGTGAGGTTGTCGAAGCGAGTCAGTTTGCCCTGGTGTTTCTCCCACCAAAGTGGCACGGCGCGGCCACCGTAGGTGTACAGGATAACCTGACCCGCCCGGTTGCAGGCCTTGCGCAGGCGGCTCTCGTCGGGCAGGCCGAGCTCGATCCACAGTTCGATCTCGTCGCTCAGGCTTTTTTGCCACAGATCCGGCTCGTCGTCCGTGCTGATCCCTTTGGTGAATTCCAGGCTCTCGCTGGCGTTCAGTATGAAAGCCAGCAGGCGTATCATCATGCGCTCGTCGGTCTCTGACGGGTGGCGGGCGATGGTGAGGTGGTGGTCACCGTAATAGTGCCGGTCCATATCCGCGATGTTCAGTGTTGCTTTAAAGATGGTTGCCTTGAGCGCCATGGGGTATCCGAACTGGTGTCAAACTTTGGGTATGGGCTAGTGTAGAGCAATTCGTTACTTGATGAGCATGACAATATGTCGATGTTGCGGGGTTTCCTGACTCTGGTTTTATGTTTCATGCTTGGCGAAGCCTTGCGACTGGTTTTCCTGATTCCGGTCAGCAGCGGTGTGCTGGGCATGATTCTGATGACAATCACGCTGATGCTTAAGGGCAGTGTCAGTGATGACTTGGCCACGGCGAGCCAGGGACTGATTTCGGTGCTGGTGCTGCTGATCATGCCGGGCGTGGTGGGTGTGTTCTTCTCTGCTGATCAGTTCAGCGGCCAGTGGCTGGCGGTGGCGGGGGCGCTCTTGGTGGGCACCTTTTTGAGTGTGCTGACCACGCTGCTGCTGATGGCGTCTCTGGTCAAGGCAGGGCAGCGGAGAGCGTCGGATGACTGATCTCCTGGAGCGTTTTCTCGCACTTCCCAATACCCTGTCTGCGAGCCCGATACTGGCGATTGGGTTAACCCTGGGCGCGTTCTTCGCGGGCAACTGGCTTTTCCGGAGGATGGGGCGACCGCTTTGGTTGCCACCGGTGGTGCTTTCGGCCTTCCTGTTGTCGGCCACCATCGCGCTACTGTCACTGGATTACACCCGTTATCAGCAGGGAGCCCAGTGGCTGATGCTGTTGCTCGGGCCAGCCACCGTCGCGCTCGGTATACCGTTGTACCAGCAGATGCACCACGTGCGGGCGTTGTGGCGTCCGATTCTGTGCACCCTGCCAATAGCAGCCTCCCTGGCGGCCGTGTATGCGGTCGTGATCGCCTGGGCTCTCGGGGCGACACCTCTGGTGCTGGCGTCCCTGGCGCCGAAGTCGGTGACCGCGCCCATTGCCATTGGTATTACCGAACAACTGGGCGGTTCGGTGCCGCTGATGATGGGCGGGCTTCTGGTGACCGGTGTTGTCGCAACGCTCTTTGTCGACCTGCTTTCCAGGGCGCTGTCGATCACCGACGACCGCATTCTGGGTTTTGCGCTCGGGCTGAACGGCCATGCGGTGGGAACGGCGCGAGCGTTCGAGATCAGTCGCACAGCCGGTGCCTTTGCCTCCCTGGGAATGGGGCTTACAGGGGTGTTCACCGCATTGATTCTGCCGCTGGCGTTTCGCCTTTGGTAAGCGCCCCAAACAGGGGCATTCACTTCACGAATAACGCCAAGTCGCAATTTCGATTGCTGTTCGGGTTTTCCACGACTAGTTTTTAGCGCAGACATCTGGCGTGAAGTTGCGCCGATGTGCCGCAAAAATTCTTAAAACAGCGACGGAAAACGCGATGAAAACACTACTGACTGCTTTTGTTGGTTTCATGGCCCTGGCAACAGCCCCGATGGCGATGTCTGCCGAGGCGAACAAGGAACTGAAAATGGCGTACGACGCCGACCCTGTAAGCCTGGACATTCACGAACAGCTCTCCGGCGGCATGTTGCAGCTAAGCCACATGACCTTTGATCCCCTGATCCGCTGGACCAAGGATCTCGGCTTCGAGCCGCGTCTGGCAAAAAGCTGGGAGCGTATTGACGAGAACACCATGCGCTTCGAGTTGCGTGAAGGTGTGAATTTTCACTCTGGCAACGAGCTGACCGCCAAAGACGTCAAGTTCACCTTTAATCGCCTGAAGCAGAGCCAGGACTATAAAGCCATCTTCAAACCGTTCAGCGAACTCAAGGTGATTGATGACTACACCTTTGAGCTGGTGACCAACGAGCCATACCCGCTGCTGCTGAACACCGCGACTTACATCTTCCCGCTGGACAGCGAGTTTTACACCGGTAAGACCGAAAGCGGGAAAGACAAGAGCGCCATCACCAAGCACGGCAATTCTTTTGCTTCCGAGAATCTGTCCGGCACAGGCCCTTATGTCATTACCGGTCGTCAGCAGGGCGTGCGTGTCGAGTTTGAGCGCTTCGACGATTACTGGGATACCGAGTCACCGGGTAACGTCGGCAAGATCGTGCTGACTCCGATCAAGGAAAACAACACCCGTGTCTCCGCGCTGCTGTCTGGCGGTGTGGATTTCATTGCACCGGTGCCGCCGACCGATCTGGAGCGTATTCGCCGTGACAAGAACGCCGATCTGGTGACCATGAGCGGTACCCGCATCATCCTGTTCCACATGAACCAGGACCGGGTTGAAGCGTTCAAGAACCCGAAAGTGCGCGAGGCCATTGCCTATGCCATCAACCAGGAAGGCATTGCCGCCAAGATCATGAAGGGCTTCGCTACCCCGGCCGCTCAGATGTCGCCGGAAGGTTACCAGGGCCACAACGAATCCCTGGCAACGCGGTTTGACGTCGAAAAAGCCCAGCAGTTGATGAAAGAAGCCGGTTATGAAGACGGTTTCACCATCTCCATGATGGCGCCCAATAACCGTTACGTGAATGACGACAAGATCGCCCAGGCGGTTGCCGCCATGCTGGCGCGTATCAACATCAAGGTGGATCTGAAAACGCTGCCGAAAGCCCAATACTGGCCGGAGTATGACGCCCGCGCCGCCGACATGATGATGATAGGCTGGCACGCAGACACCGAGGACTCCGCCAACTTCTACGAGTTCCTGACCTTCTGCCCGGATGCGGACAGCGGTTCGGGCCAGTACAACGCCGGTAACTACTGCAACCCGGAGATCGATGAGCTGGTCAACAAGGCCAACGTCGAGACGGATCTGGACAAGCGCACGGCCATGCTGAAAGAGGTGGAGCAGCGCCTGTATGACGACGCAGCGTTCGTTCCCCTGCACTGGCAGGACCTGGCCTGGGCCAGCAAGAAGAACGTGAAGATCGAACCGATCCTCAACGTGATGAACTTCCCGTACCTGGGCGACCTGGTCGTGGAGTAACAGCCTTTATGGGCGGGCCGGCTTCGGATCAGCCTGGAGCCGGCCTTTTGTTTGCAGCTTGACCCGGAATTTTTCATGTTAGCGTTTTTGGTTCAGCGAATTTCCCAGGCCGTACTGGTCATGTTCGTGATCAGTGTGATTGCTTTCGCCATTCAGGATGGCCTGGGCGACCCGCTTCAACAGATGGTGGGCATGTCCGTCTCGCAGGATGAGCGGGAAGCGATCCGTGAGGAAATGGGACTGAATGCCCCATTGGTTGTGCAATACGTCCGGTTTGCCGGTAACGCCCTGCAGGGTGACCTGGGTATTTCCTATTTTTACGGAAAGCCCACCATGGACGTAATCCTTGAGCACCTGCCGGCCACCCTCGAGCTGGTGATCGGCGCCAGCCTGATTATTATTGTGTTCTCGGTGCCCATCGGGGTGTTCGCCGCGATTCGCCCTCAGGCATGGCTGTCCAAATTCTTCATGGGGGTCAGTACCGTCGGGATTTCCATTCCGGTGTTCCTGACCGCCATCGTACTGATTCAGATTTTCTCGATCGGTATCACCGTCGACTGGTTCCCGCAGGATGCTGGCTGGGGGCAGTGGCTGAACGCCGCACTATCCACTGAAGGCGGATTGCCGTCCTACGGTCGGGGTGATGACCTGACGCCGCTGTTCGGCACCTGGGAATCCGGCTTTTTCTCCCAGGGCGGCCTCCTGCACCTGATCCTGCCGTCGGTATCGCTGGCGTCCATCATGCTGCCGCTGTTCATCCGCCTGATCCGTGCAGAGATGATGGAAGTGCTGCAGAGTGACTACATCCGGTACGCCCGCGCCAAGGGCCTGAGCTCTTCCCGGGTCTATTTCCTGCACGCGCTCAAGAACACCATGCTGCCGGTGATTACCGTGGGCGGTGTGCAGATCGGCATCATGGTGGCCTACACCATTCTTACGGAAACCGTGTTCCAGTGGCCCGGTGTCGGGCTGATGTTCCTGGAGGCCATCACCCGCAGCGACATTCCCCTGATCGTGGCGTACCTGATGGTGGTAGGCCTGATATTCGTGATTACCAATACCGTGGTGGATCTGATCTACGGTCTGGTGAATCCCACCGTAAAACTGACAGGTAAGAAAGCATGACGACGGCGACTCTTTCACGCTGGGATCGCTTTCGCGAGTCCTTCCTCTGGTACAGCTTCAAGCGCGACAAGGTGGCGATTGCCAGCTTTATCGTGCTGTTGTCCATGGTGCTGGCGGCCGTCTTTGCGCCTTTGCTGGCGCCGGCCGACCCCTACGACCTGGCCCAGATCAACATCATGAACTCCGAGCTGCCACCGGTCGGCCTGGATGGCTCCGATCCGGCCTTCCCGCTGGGCACCGACGCCCAGGGCAGGGATTTGCTCTCCACCATTCTGTACGGCACCCGGGTGTCGTTGTTGATCGGGTTTGGCGCGGTTGTCCTGCAAGCGGCGCTGGGCATCCTGTTTGGCCTGCTGGCGGGCTATCTGGGCGGTCGGGTCGACTCCATCCTGATGCGGATTGCCGATGTGCAGCTGTCGTTCTCTACTCTGATGGTCGCGATCATTGTGGGTGCCGTGTTCAAGGCCAGCTTTGGCAATCTGATGTTCGGCGAAGTCGCTATCTACATGCTGATCTTCATCATTGGTGTGGCAGAGTGGCCTCAGATTGCCCGTACAGTGAGGGCCTCGGTATTGGCGGAGAAGAAAAAGGAATACGTGGATGCGGCGAAGGTGATGGGGTTTCGCACCCGTCGGATCATGTTCCGCCACATCCTGCCCAATACCCTGTCACCGATTTTCGTCATTGCCACGGTACAGATCGCCAACGCCATCATTTCCGAGGCCGCGTTGTCGTTCCTGGGCCTGGGCATGCCGGAAACACAGCCGTCGCTGGGCTCGCTGATCAAATCCGGTTTTGACTACATCCAGAGTGGTTCCTGGTGGATCACCCTGATCCCCGGTCTGGTGCTGGTGGTACTCGTATTGGTCATCAACCTGCTGGGTGACTGGTTGCGGGATGTCATGAACCCACGGCTGTACAAGGGGTAACGCCATGCCATTGCTGGAAGTAAAAGATCTTGAGGCCCGCTTCGCTGTCCGTGGCGGGGACCTTACCGCTCTGCGTGGCATCAGTTTCAGTCTCGACAAGGGCGAGCGCCTGGGGCTGGTGGGGGAATCTGGCGCGGGTAAATCCGTAGCGGCTTTCTCCATTCTCAACCTGATCGCCCGGCCCGGTTACATTGCCGCTGGCCAGATCCTGTTCGAGGGTAAGGACCTGGCAGCCATGAGCGAGCGGGAACTGCGCAAGATTCGCGGCAACCGCATCGCCATGATTTTCCAGGACCCGATGATGACCCTGAACCCGGTGCTGACCATTGGCACCCAGATGGTGGAAGCGCTCAAGGCGCATCGCCGGATCAGCACCAGGGCGGCCCGGGATATCGCCCTGAACAAGCTGCGGAAGGTACAGATTCCGTCGCCGGACAAGCGCCTGGATCAATACCCCCATGAACTGTCTGGCGGCATGCGCCAACGCGTTATCATCGCCATCGCATTGCTGCTGGACCCGGAGATCATCATCGCGGATGAGCCGACGACGGCCCTGGATGTGACGATTCAGGCTGAGATCATGGCGTTGCTGTTGGAGCTGTGCGAGCAGGACAACGTGGCGCTGATGCTGATCACTCACGATCTCGGTGTGGTGTCTCAGGTCACTCAGCGCATGCTGGTGATGTATTCCGGCCGAATCATTGAGCAAGGGCCCACCCGCGAAATCATCAATGATGCCCAGCATCCCTATACCCAGGGGCTGATCAACGCGCTGCCCCAGATGGGTGAGCCCGGCGAGCGGCTGTTCCAGATCCCGGGTTCCATGCCGTCCCTGAAGAATGTGCCCACAGGCTGCCCCTTCCACCCACGCTGTTCCTTCGCCACTGATCAGTGCAAGCGTCGGATGCCGGAGTATGTTCGGTCGGGTAATGTGGATGTGGCCTGTTACGAAGTCAGCAACCTTATTGAGCAGGAGAAACGCATGCAGGAGGTGGAATCGTGACCTCCCCGTCATCCACGCTGGTCGATATACGCGGCCTGGAGAAGAAGTTTGATCTTTCCGGTGGCCTGCTGGAGCAGATCTCATTCAAAGGCGGTCGTTTCCACCGCAAACAGGAAGCCGTGCACGCGATCAATGGCGTTGATCTGCAGGTCCAGAAAGGCGAAGCGCTGTGTGTTGTGGGCGAGTCCGGCTGTGGTAAATCGACCGTGGCCCGTACCGTCATGGGGTTGTTGTCTCCCAGCGCTGGTGAGATCCACTACGACGGCCAGCGTATCGACAATCTTGACGGTAAAGAGGTGCTGCCGTACCGCCGCAAGATGCAGATGATATTCCAGAACCCCTACGCCTCGCTGAACCCGAGGATGACCATCCAGCAAACCCTGGAAGAGCCAATTCGCTTTCATCAGCCGGATGCCTCGGAGTCCCAGATCCGTGACAAGGTGCAGGATGTTATGGAGTCGGTGGGGATCGACCCGGACTGGGGTAGCCGTTTTGGTCATGAATTTTCCGGCGGTCAGCGCCAGCGCATTGCCATTGCCCGGGCGCTGGCGGTGGACCCCGAGTTCATCGTTGCGGACGAACCGATTTCGGCGCTGGACGTCTCTATTCAGGCGCAGGTGCTCAACCTGCTGATGGAAGCTCAGGAAAGCCGCAACCTGACCTATCTTTTTATTACTCATGATCTGGCCGTGGTAGAGCATTTTGGTACCCGGGTCGCGGTCATGTACCTTGGCCGGGTATGCGAGTTGGCAGATACCAGAACGCTGTTCAATACCCCGAGGCATCCATATACCCAGGCGTTGCTGTCGGCCATTCCAAAGCTGGAGGACGACCGGCCCAACCATATCCGGTTACAGGGCGAGGTTCCGACACCAGTGCAGTTGCCGTCAGGTTGCGTCTTCCATGGTCGCTGCCCGTATGCCGACGACCGATGCCGGCAGGAAATACCTCAGTTGATAGCGACGGATGGCGGCGCCCAGGTTGCGTGTCATGCGGTGGAGGAAGGGCGGCTATAGCCAGTTCCCCACGATGGGCTATGATGCCTGACAACCATTCCCGACGCTGGTAACACCATGGAAATACGCTGGCTTGAAGACTTCATGGCGCTGGCCCGAACGCGTCATTTCTCACGTGCCGCTGAACTGCAGCATGTGAGCCAGCCGACGTTCAGCCGCCGCATCAAGCTTCTCGAGGAAGCCATGGGGGCAACACTGATCAACCGCCAGACCCTGCCATTGTCGCTGACACCGGCGGGGGAGGTTTTCGTTGAGCTGTGCGAGCGCGTAACGCGGGACGTTCGTGAAACCAAAGACCGGATCAGCGACATGGAGTCCGAGGCGTCTGCCCGGATCAGTGTGGGATCAACCCAGGGGCTGTTTTCCCACTTTTATCAGGGGTGGGCCCGGCAGGAGGGCTTGGCCGAGCGGCTACAACTGAACCTGAAAGCCACCAACTGGGTGGGGGAGCAATTTCTGGATGCGCTGGATAGCGGCGAATGTGACCTGGTGCTGTGCTACTGGCATGAGGATCTGCCCTGGAAAGATCATCTGAGCGAGGACCGCTACGAATGGGTGACGCTGGCGAGGGAATTTCTGGTGCCTGTAAGTGTGGCCGATGAAAACGGGCAACCACGATTTGCGCTGCCGGGCACGCCGGAGCAGCCCGTCCCGCTGATTGCCTATCACTCCCGGGGGTTCCTGCAGTCTGCCATTGAGGGGCACCTGAACAGGTGCAAGCTGCCAGCCAACCTGTTGCCACTGAATGAAAATACCCAATCGGCCGGTATCAAGGCGCTGGTAAAACAGGGCTTCGGCATGGGGTGGCTGCCACAACGAATGACGGAAAAGAGCGAGCGTTTTGGCAGCCTCACCCGGGCCGGGGACAAGCGTTGCGACGTGCCATTGGAGATCCGCTTGATTCGCCTGCGTGAGCCCCGTTCCGACGATCTGCTAACCCTCTGGAAAACACTGGAAAACAAGCATGTCTGACACCGAGTTACTGTCACTGCAGACGGACCATATTCGCACGCTTCAGCAGCGTTACGAGCACGCCATCGCCGAGCAGGGTTATGACGGTCTGCTGATCAGTTCCGGCGCCGCACCCGTGCGTTATGGTGACGACCAGGCATGGCATTTTCAGGGCTATGGCCCCTTCCTGCACTGGACCGGGCTGACCGGGCAGGAACACAGCTGGTTACTTATCCGGCCCGGGCATAAACCGCTGCTCAGTCTTTATCACCCCGTGGACTTCTGGCATGCCACTCCGGAATTGCCGGACGAGCCCTGGCTGCAGTCGATGGAGGTGCGTTCCAGTGATCGTCGGGAAGCGCCGGTAATGAACGTCAATGGCAGGCTTGCCGTTGTGGGCGACCCGTCCCAGTTGTCCGGGGTTGATGGGGAACATAATCCGGAGGGCCTGTTGTCTGCTCTGGACGAAACCCGGGTGCATAAGACCCCGTATGAAATAGCCTGCCTGGCTCGTGCCAACCACGTTGCCATGCAGGGCCACCAGGCGGCCCGAAAGACGTTTCTGGACGGAGGCAGTGAGTTTGAAATAAACCTGGCCTACCAGCAGGCGACCGGGCAGCGTGAAGCCCAAGCGCCGTACCACAGTATTATCGGCGTGAATGAACACGCCGGCACCCTGCATTACCAATACTATGATACCGAAGCCCCTGCGCCTCCCCGCAGCCTTCTGATCGACGCCGGTGTCCGTTTTCGCGGTTACTGTTCCGACATTACCCGCACCACGCCCGGGGCAGGGGAAAGACGTTTTTCCGCGTTGATTCAGGGGCTGGAACAATTGCAGCAACGGCTGTGCGGGATGGTTGCACCCGGCGTGGAGTATGTGGCGATCCATCGCAAGACCCACCAAGGCATTGCGGCACTGTTGAATGCCGCCGGAGTGGTTCAGGGGGTGGATGACGAAACCCTGGTGGAGCAGGGCGTTACCAGGGCGTTCTTTCCGCACGGTATTGGTCATTTCCTGGGAGTTCAGGTGCATGACGTCTCTGGCAAGAAAGAACCGCCGCCGTCAGACGCCCCATTCCTACGCCTGACCCGGACCCTGGAGGCAGGCATGGTCGTCACCATAGAGCCGGGGCTTTATATCATTCCTTCATTGCTGGACCCGGTATTGGATGGGCCACTGGGGAAGAACTTTAACCGTTCAGTGATCGATGAATTACGAGGGTGCGGCGGTATTCGCATTGAGGATAATGTGGTCGTTACACACGATGGCGCCAGAAACCTGACCCGTGAGGCGGGCGGTTAAAAAGAATTTGCACAAAAATCGCTCTTTGGGCTTGCAAAGCTGCATGCAAATGACAATAATTATCACTAGCTTTGTTATCGTTAGTGAGATGCTCCTATGTATGTATGCCTCTGCCATGGTGTAACAGACCGAGAAATCCGTGAAGCCGCCGACAATGGCGTCAGTTCCATGCGCCAGCTTGGCAAGGAGCTCGGTGTTGGCACGCAATGCGGTCGTTGTGCCTGTACAGCACGGGAGATTCTCCGCGAAAGCCGCACCCCCGATTACCTGGCCATGGCTGACATGCTAGCCCAGCCCGCCTGACGGATAGGGTAGTGATAGGGAGAGTGCGGAATCCGTTCTTGCCTGCACCTGATTCCTAAATGTGATTTTTTCTCCCCGCGTGAAAGACTATCCTTGTAAGGATCGCACACTCACGAAAGGAGATCCGTCATGAAAGGCGACAAGAAAGTCATCCAGTTCCTGAATAAAGTACTCGCCAACGAGCTGACCGCCATCAACCAGTACTTCCTCCATTCCCGCATGTACAAGGATTGGGGTATCACCAAACTGGCGGACAAGGAATACGAAGAGTCCATCGACGAAATGAAGCATGCGGATCTGCTGATCGAACGCATCCTGTTTCTGGAAGGGCTACCTAACCTCCAGGACCTAAACAAGCTGCTGATCGGTGAAAACGTCGAGGAAATGCTGTCCTGTGACCTCAAACTGGAAATGATCGCCCATCAGGACCTGAAAGATGCGGTTGTTCATTGTGAGCAGGTGAAGGACTACACCAGTCGTGAACTGTTCCGTGGCATCCTCGACAGCGAAGAAGAGCACATTGATTGGCTCGAAACCCAGCTCGACATGATCGGCAAGATGGGTATCCAGAACTACATCCAGCTTCAGTCGTCCGCCGCGGAGTAAACATCAGTGACAATGGATCTGTCCTGTTTTAAAGCCTATGACCTTCGTGGCCGAGTGCCGGACCAGCTTAACCCAGAGCTGGCCGAACGCATCGGTCGCGCCTATGTGGAAGTGACGGGGGCGAAAAGAGTCATCGTCGGCTACGACATCCGGCTGTCCAGCCGTGAAATCGCCGATGCCCTCTGCTCCGGCCTTATGGCCGCCGGTGCCGACGTTTTCGACATCGGCCTGTGTGGTACCGAGCTGGTCTACTTCGCCACCAGCCATTACAAAATGGACGGCGGCATCATGGTCACCGCCAGCCACAACCCGCGTGATCACAATGGCATGAAGATGGTGGGGCCGGACTCGCGCCCTATCAGTTCCGACAACGGCCTGAATGACATCCGTGACCGGGTGCCTGAGCCCTTCGGTGATGCGCCGGAACAGGGACGATATGAGCCGCTGGAAGTGGTTACCGCCTATATCGATCACCTGTTGGGTTATATAGCGGCAGGATCGCTCAAGCCCAAAACCATCGTGGTCAATGCTGGTAACGGCGGGGCGGGGTTGATTGTCGACGAGCTGGAACAACACCTGCCGTTCGATTTCGTCAAAGTGCACCACCAGGCCGATGGTCATTTCCCGAACGGTGTTCCCAACCCCATTCTGGAAGAAAACCGCGCCGCCACCGCGGATGCGGTTGTGGAGTATGGCGCTGCCATGGGCATTGCCTGGGACGGCGACTACGATCGCTGCTTCTTCTTCGACGAAAACGGCCGCTTCATCGAGGGCTATTACATTGTCGGCCTGCTGGCAGACCAGTTCCTCCGCAAAACCGGCGGCGGTAAAGTCATCCACGACCCAAGACTGACCTGGAACACCATCGACCTCGTCAACGCCGTTGGCGGCGAAGCCATCGAAAGCAAAACCGGCCACGCCTTCATCAAACAACGCATGCGCGACGAAGATGCAGTCTACGGCGGCGAAATGAGCGCCCACCACTACTTCCGCGACTTCGCCTACTGCGACAGCGGCATGATCCCCTGGTTGCTCGTCGCCGAACGCCTGTGCCAGTCCGGCCAGACGCTGTCCTCCCTGATAGACGCCAGAATCGAGGCCTATCCGGCCAGCGGCGAAATCAACCGCACGATCGATGATCCCCCCAAGGTCATTGCCGCCATCGAGGCCAAGTACAGCCCGGGCGCCAAAAGTGTCAGCCACGTCGACGGTGCCAGCATCGAATTCGACGACTGGCGGTTCAACCTGCGAATGTCCAACACCGAACCGGTGGTTCGCCTGAACGTGGAATCCCGTGGTGATATTGCCTTGATGAAGGAAAAAACGGCAGAGCTGCTGGCGGAAATGCAAAGGCTCAACGAGGAAGGTTAACTCACTGTTCTGGGGCCGGTCGGGGCGATACCGATGTCAGAAACTGTGCGGAGCCATGGATGGCGGAGCTCAAGCGCCACATGGATGTGCTTGAGCGTGTTTCTGACATCGGTATCGCCCCGAGCGGTCTTGCACCAAAAGCCAGAAATAACTCAAAGCCAGTCGTTCAACATAATCCCGATGCCAATCCGCTGAATCCGCTCATTGTAGTCAATCAGGCTCTCACCATAGCCATTGTAATAATGGACATACCCCTTGATCGTATCCCCCATCGGAAAGCTATAACCCAACTCAATCGACGTCTTGTTGTCTGACCGCAAGTTGTTCATCAGCTTCATCGACAGCGTCCGATCCTCACTCCACTTGTAGATCGCCATGTAGTTCGCATAGCCCAGATAGCGCTCAATATCCTCATTGTCGTCCTCGCTGTCATCCTCCGGCAGTCGATACCAGGGCTGAAGGATGAACAGCCAGCGATCATAGCTGTAGGCTGCCGACCCCACGATCCGGTTCCAACTGCGGGAACGGGGTTCCGACTGGCCATTGGACTCATGATTAAAGCCCAGCGTGACACCATTCAGTCTGCCAGGGCCCAGGTCATAATTCGTCTCATAGCGTACAAAGACTTCCGGCTCATAATTGGTTTCCCGGAATGGCGCTGAATCATCCGTGTTATACACCTGCCAAAACGATTTCTGGGTGTAGCCGAACCAGAGCGTCGTGCGGTCATCCAGCCAGCCAGTCAACAAGGGTACCTTGAAACTGATCTGGTACTTGGCTTCCTGGTTGTCGATGCCATAGTCGTAATCGGTTGCGCCCAGTCTCGGATTTGTGGGTTCACGATTGGCATTCTTCATATAGCTGAACGGCAGGATATACATCGGCCGATGGCCAACAAAACTGCCGGAAAACGAGAAAATAGCCTTCTCTGCGGCGACATAACGGTTCAGGATCGCCGACATCACACCGGTATCTTCTCCGTCCTCTCCTGTCGTGCTTTCTTCCGCGGGCCCCAGTGTTGCATCGCCGTTTTCCGCATTCGCTGCCTCTTCGTACTGCAGCGCCTCCGTCGACTTGTCGATGGCGTCCAGGCTCTCATCAGAGGCACCATTGCGAGCGCTGGCCGGGTCATTGATGGCGTCGTAACATGCGAGACGCTGAACGCCATCCTTGATCAGGGCACAGTCTTCCGGCTTCACTCCCTCAAAATTCCGGTTCCCGGGGGGCTCGTCCTGCGCGGTGGCCGTTCCGGGAAGGAACAGGTTCAGAGACAATAGCAAGCCAGTAAACCTCAAAAGTTCAGGGCGGCGAACGATGGGCATGGTCCAGTCCTTATGCGTTGGAAACACTGATCCAGGTGTTGGCGACGCCGTAAGCCCATACTCCGAGCAGCGTCATCACCAGCAGGGAAAATACGATTTTATGCCGGGGTTTGCGTTCAGCAGCTGCTGCAACCACCCAGCGCAGGTACATCAGCCCGATAAAACTGATGAATACCGCAAGACTTGCGGCGGCGGGAATCAATAACCACACAGGGCTCAGTGCGGCACCCTCTGCCGCGCGGCTGGAAAACCAGCCCATGGACGCCAGCAGTATGGCTACCGCGGTAAACTCGGTGATCAGTAATGGCTTTCGCCAGGGGTGTGGCTGGTTGGTATCAGGCATACATTCGAACCTTCGGTATCTGTTTGGTGCATGGTACCCGGAAAGTGCTTCCGGAGCGCTCTGACTTACGAAATGGCAACGAAAATTGATTGAAATCGGGGGTTCATTTTGCAGTTTGGTTTTTTTGGCCTGCCGCAGTCGCTATAATGCGTGCACTAACGATTATAACGCCCAATTGTGAGGTGCATTGTGATGATGAAGAGAGTCCTGGCTGCCGTATTGCTTGGTTTCGGCCTGACCGCAGGTGCCGTAATGGCCAATGTTGAAGATGAAATTCGTGCTCGCATTGCCCCGGTTGGCGAAGTGTGCGTCCAGGGTGAAGACTGTGGGCAGGCAGCTGCTCCATCTGCAAGCGCAAGCTCGGGCCCTCGTTCTGGAAGTGACGTTTACGATGCAGCCTGTACCGCTTGCCACAGCACTGGCGCGGCAGGCGCTCCCAAGAAGGGCGACACAGCCGCATGGTCACCCCGTATTGAAAAAGGACTGGACACACTGGTCAATCACGCAATCAACGGCTTCAATGCCATGCCGGCCAAGGGCGGTTGTTCCGGGTGCTCTGATGAGGAAATCGAGAGCGCCGTCGAGCACATGGTTGAGGCCAGCCAGTAGCAACTGTATTCCGGCCCACGGTAGATCAAAAAGCCCCCGATATTACGGGGGCTTTTTATTGGTTAGCGGAATGGTCGCCCGTTAGTGAATGGGCATATAGGTCAGTTGCCCTTCGATTCGCTCAGTGCCGTTTTTGGGCGTTGTCACTGCAATTGACCAGGTTTTGGGTCCATCTGCGCTGTTGCTGTCATGCAGAACATTGAGCCGGGAGTCCAGCCAGCCAAAAGCGCCGGATTGAGACATTGTCACCCAGGACGTCTGGCTCGTTTCCGCCGACTGGTTTGGTAGCGCTTTCCAGCTGGGGCTCTCCGTATTAACGGTGACTTCGGTTCGGGTAAATCGTATAAACGCCTCCCCGTCCGTGCCCAATACGGTCAGAGGTTCTTCACCTTGATATCGAAGCAATATGCCCGGGCGCGGTGCATCCAGAATGATTGCACTGAGTCCGGGAATGTCGGGTTGATGGGCTATTCGAGCCTTTACGATGCCGTCCGGAACGTCCTCTGTCTCCAGTGCACCGTGGGCCCCTGCCAGCCCGGAGGCTGACAGGGACACCAGGCCGAACAACACCGGGGCCGCCAGGCGAGCTCCGATCTGTTCGATGTGTTTCATAACAATCCTCCTGACGGTCACAGCAGCTCGAGGGTTGACTCAATGATGCCACCGCTGGTGGTGGTATCGCTGGCCACCTGCGTGGGCGCCATGCAGGCGAGATTCTCATTCACCACAGTGATCGGCGCGGACACCGAGGGTACGCGGCCATCTGGGGTGTCCTTGCTGACGAACAGCATGTATTCGCCGGCGGGCACCACGTTGTGGTTGTCGGGCATGGTCAGAGTCAGCTTGTTGCCAGGGCCCCGCTCCATGACCAGTTCAATGGCACGCTGGTCACCGTCAATGACGTGGGTCATGACTGTACGGCGAATCAGCAGGGCCTTGTCGATCTGATCCACCTGGTCGACCTTGATGTTGAATCGGTCGCCAATGGTCAGATTGCTGGGTGCACTTCTGATTTTGGGGCGGTCGTCCCGCATGGCGTAGGGCGGAGTGTAGATTTCGAAACTCGGATCGCGGCCGTCATAGGGTGCGAGTCCGAAATCCTGAAGATCCACGAACGTCAGGTAAGCGGTGTTGATTGGTGAGTGGCCGGCAACCATAACGCGGCCGTCCTCCATCAGTACCGCAGTGTTGTGATAAGTGCGGGCGCGGTGGCCGGTAGCCATTTCCGTCCATTCTCCGGTTTCCGGGTTGAACTGCTCGGCGGTGCGGATCGGGCCTTCCAGGCCGGGCGCTACCACACCGTCGCGATTGCCGCCACTGAACACCATCACGGTGCCGTCGGGCATCACAACGTTTGTGCCGTACCAGCGAGGCTGATTCAGTGGGCCGGCCAAACGCGACTCGTAGCCGATTTCGTCGCCGTTGGTGGTGACAGTATCGATGCGGGTCTGGTCGGTGGGCAGGTAGCCGCCGGGGTTCGTCAGTACTGCATAACTGGGTACGCCGCCCGCGGTCAGCAGTTCCACTTCATTGTAGTTACCGCTGGCGTCTGGTTTCAGCGGCAACATGGTGGACGACGTGGAGCCCCGCATACCACCGGCGATCGCCATGCGCAGATCTTCTTCAGATACCCCAAGATCGGCTGCGCTGGTCAGCAAATCCGTGGGCGAGTCGAGAACATCGCCAAGCAGTGAGCCGACCTGATCAAGCGACAGGTTGGTGATGTTCAGGGTGCTGCTCAACTGACCCAGCCCGGCTTCATCCAGCCTTAGTGGGAGGCCGGCATAGCCAATGTCGTTCCAGCGCTGGGTATCCGGGTTGAAACTGGCGACAATGTTCCACAATGCCTGGTCGTAACCCTGGCCGAATGGGTTGAAGGCCTGGCCACCAGCGTTGTAGAAGATGTGTCCATTCGGCAGCAGATGCATGCGTGGATAGAGCGGTAAGGAGCGATCAGCGGTGGACGGATTCTGCGTCCAGGCGCCGGCGCAGGGGTCGTAGGTCTCCGTTTGCACCACGTTGCGTCCGCTGTTCAGTGGCTCATCCGGGTACACTGGCTTTAGCAGCTTGGTGACACCACTGGCGACGAAGACGTTGCCGTTGCCCATGGTTACGAGTGATGGATACCAGCGCCCGTAGGTCATATCGCCACTTTGGCGCCAGGTGTTGGTCTCCTCGTCGAATATTCTCGAATTCTTGATACCTTCCAGTTCCGCCACCCCAAGAGGCAGGCCATCAATGCCTGGCTCGGAATAGTAGTCGGTGCCGCCAACGGCCATCACATCACCGTTGGCCAGGCCGATGACGTCGGAGCAGAACAGGGCGCCGTCGTTGGCGCTGGTGTTGTCGGCGGTATCGAGCAGGCCATCCAGCTCGGTGCCATTCAGCAGTGTTTCACTGTCGTTGCCATCCGGGTTGGCGCCGGCGTCCAGGGGAGAGGGTTTGATCCAGGATGGATTGTCGTTTTCATCCAGCGACAGAACGCGGGTCTGATCGTTGACGGACACTTCGCCAAATTCCGCAACAATGGATAACTCAACGTTCTCAGTGCCTTCCAGGGCGTTCAGGTAAAGCAGGCGACCGTCTTTGAGAAGTGCCATGGTGCCGGCCGCGGGTTTGCACTCATCCATGCCGTCAGCGCGGGTAATGCATTTTTCGTCCGTTTCGACAGCTTCACCATCCACAATAATGGTGGGTTCCGCAAAGGGCTCACTGAACGTGCCCTTGCTGTTGTAACTGTCAGGAGCTGCCGGTTCCTCAGTCTGGGTCGTTGAGTCCTCGGATGAGCCGCCCAGCAGGCTGCCGAGAAGGCCCGCGTTGGCGGTGCCTGATCCTGCGATGAGCAGAATCAGCGAACCGGTGACGCTTGATAATCGATTGAATCGACGGGACATGGTGTTCTCCTGATCTTGTTTTTGTGTTTGCCGGAAGCAAAGCTCCCTAGGCTGTTACGGATCAGGAGGTCATAAGGTTGCAGAGATTGTGAAAAAACGTGAAATTCAGCTTCCGAGGTCGCCGAGTAATGCACTGAGGGTGGCCTTACCTTTTTGCTGGTTGGCTTCCACGTCCAGGTCGCCGGTGCCTTCCCATCTCAGGTCGTCCTCGGGCAGCTCATCAAGAAACCGGCTTGGAATAGTTTCCAGCTTTTCGCCGTACTGTTTTCGCTGGGCGGCAAACGTAAGGGTCAGGGTTTCCCGGGCTCGGGTGATACCCACGTACATCAGTCGCCGTTCTTCCTCGACATTGCCTTCCTCAATGCTGGAGCGGTGGGGCAGTATTTCCTCTTCCAGACCCATGATGAACACGTGGGGGAATTCCAGGCCTTTTGAGGCGTGGAGGGTCAGTAGCTGGACCTTGTCGCTGTCGTCCTCTTCTTCGCGCTGCTCCATCATGTCGCGCAGGATTAGCCGGCTGATGGCGTCTTCAATGCCCATTTCGTCGGCCGTACCCTTGCCGTCGTCCAGCATGCGCTGGATGGATTCCACCAGATACCAGATGTTCTCCATTCGCCGTTCCGCCTGTTTTGGCGAGCCGGAATGCAGGTGCAGCCATTCCTCGTATTCGATATCGGTGAACAACTGCTTGATCACCGGAATCGGATCTTCGCTGTGCAGGCGCTCGCAGGTGTTGTCCACCCAGTGAGCGAAGCGCCGCAGACGGTCCAGCCCCTTCTCGGTAACGTGGGTTTCGGCACCCATATCGCCCAGGGCACGAAACAGGCTGACGTTGCGGGAGCGGGCGTAATGGCTGAGCTGTTCCAGCGTGCGGGGGCCGATCTCCCGGCGGGGCACGTTCACGACGCGCAGGAATGCCGCGTCGTCATCCGGGTTCACCAACAGACGCAGATAGGACATGGCGTCCTTGATCTCGTTCTTGGAGAAAAACGACTGGCCACCGGAGATGTGATAGGGGATCTGGTAAGCCTGCAGTTTCATTTCCAGCAGCCGTGCCTGGTGGTTGCCCCGATAGAGAACGGCGAAGTCCCGGAAAGCCAGGCCTTTCTTGAGTTTCTGGTCGAGAATTTCCGTGGCCACCCGTTCGGCTTCCGCGTCTTCGCTGCGGCAGCGGACGATTCTTAGCTCGTCCCCGACCGTATGATCACTCCACAGGGCTTTCTCGAACACGTGGGGATTATTGGCAATGACCGTGTTGGCGCAACGAAGGATGCGAACCGTGGAACGGTAGTTCTGCTCCAGTTTGACGATTTTGAGGCTAGGGAAGTCTTCCTTGAGCTGAGCAAGGTTTTCAGGCCGGGCGCCGCGCCAGGCGTAGATCGACTGGTCGTCATCACCAACGACGGTAAAGGCGGCCCGTTCTGCCACCAGCAGTTTGACCAGCTCATACTGGCACAGGTTGGTGTCCTGATACTCATCCACCAGCATGTAGCGGATCTTTCGACGCCATTTCTGCAACACCTCGGGGTTGTCGCGGAACAGCTGTACCGGCAGCAGGATCAGATCATCGAAATCCACCGCGTTATAGGCCTTCAGGTATTCGTTGTAGTGGCGGTAAATGATGGCAATACGCTGCTCCCGCTCATCAGCGGCCCGGCTCCAGGCGTCCTGGGGGCTGCGCATGGCATTCTTCCAGGACGAGATGGTCATCTGCACTTCAGACAGTTCATCGCCGGCATCCGCGCTGGCCTCGCGCATCATCAGGTCCTGCAGCAGGGCCTTGGCATCTTCCGCATCGAAGATCGAAAAACCGGGGTGATAGCCCAGGTGCTCGTGCTCCTCGCGGATCATGTTCAGCCCGAGGTTATGGAAGGTGGAAACAATCAATCCCCGGGTCAGTTTGCGATCCACCAGGCGTCCGACACGTTCTTTCATTTCGCGCGCGGCCTTGTTGGTGAAGGTCACGGCGGCGATATGACGCCCTGGAATGCCAAGGTGTTCGATCAGATAAGCCACTTTGCGGGTGATCACGCTGGTCTTACCACTGCCGGCACCAGCCAGTACCAGCATAGGACCCTCCGCATAGCGGACGGCTTCACTCTGTCGGGGGTTGAGCTTGTTCACAATAATTGCGCCAATCCGGGAAATTCCGAGATAACCTGGGAAGCAAACATTCTACACTAGGCAGACATGCTGTACCTTGACGATCTATCAGCTATTCTTGAGGGAACGGAGATGTTTGATCACGAGGAACGGGACGCTTCTTAATGACCCTGGCAGTAAAACAACCCAATCCCAGCCATGTACGGCTGCTGGTGCTGACGCCGGAGTATGCGGATTTTCTCTGGCTGGGTGCGCTCCTGTCACGTGATTGTGAAATGGAACCGGACCTGACCTGGTGCCCGGATCTTATCGACTGCGATGATCTGATTCGCAATACCCATTTTGACGTTATCCTCTGGGACTGTGTGTTTCATGGCGGTTCCGAAGACGCTTTCCTGCAGTACCTGTCCGTGTCCAGCAACGAAAAACCGGTGTTGGCACTGAGTGCCGAGCCAGCCTCCGAGCGTGCTGTTGACCTGCTTGCCAATGGCGCCTCGGACTACCTGAGTCGCCAGTCATTGGAAGAGTGGGGGCTGCGCCGCGCGGTACGCTGTCTTTGGTATCGGCAGCAGCTTTCGGAGTCCGCTCACGGCCAGTTGGGCCGGGAAGTGGCCAGTGGTTTTATCAACCGTGACCTGTTCTTCGATCGCCTGCAACAGGCATTGCTGAGGGCCGAGCGTGCCAGCCAGCGGCTGGCGTTGTTGCACATCAACCTGGATGATTTCCGCAGCTTCAATGAATCCTTCGGTTACCAGAAGAGTGACCAGATCATGCTGAAGCTGGCGGAACGGCTGCGACAGAATTTGCGGCGAGTGGATTCGCTGATGCGCATTGGCGGCGACGAGTTTGCGATCATTGTCGAGAAAGTGGAAGACTCCCTGGATATTACCCAGATCATCCGCAAGCTCGTGACTGCGATGGGTGAACCATTCAGCCTTGACGGCCAGAATGTCGTCGTCAGCGCCAGCCTCGGCGTGGCCACCTACCCGGAAGCGGGTGACAGCCCGGAAAACCTTCTGCGACGTGCCAACCGAGCCATGTTTGAAGCCAAGCGCGACCCAGGTACCAGTTACCGGTTTTACGATCGTCAGTTGCACATAACGGCCGGATACCAACTGCGCCTGGAGGCGGATCTCCGTAACGCTCTGCGGGGCAATGAGCTGGAAGTGTATTATCAGCCGCGCATCGACCTCGCGTCGGAAGAAGTTCGGGGGGTGGAGTGCCTGCTCCGGTGGAATCATCCGGAAAGGGGGTTGGTGGGGCCGGACGAATTCATTCCAGTGGCAGAGCGCAGCGGGTTGATCGTTCCTATCGGCTACTGGGTGATCGAACAGGCCTGCAAGCGTCTGCAGGAGTGTTCAGATCTCGGGCACCCGGGGCTGGTGTTTGCCGTGAACCTTTCGTTCCGTCAGTTCCATGATCGCAAGATGACCGAAACCATTTTCCGCATTATCTTCAATGCCAATATCGACACCAGTCTGTTGGAGTTGGAGCTTACAGAAAGCGCCATGATGCATGACCCGGAATATGCCCAGCGATGTCTGCGGGAGCTCAATCAACTGGGTATCAGTTTTGCCCTGGATGACTTCGGAACCGGGTTCTCCTCACTCAGCAATCTTCAGCACCTGCCTATATCCCTCGTAAAGATCGACAAGTCTTTCGTTCAGGAGTTGGGGCAGTCTGCCGACGCCGAACATATCATCCGTGCCATTATCAGCCTGGCTCACAGCCTGCAAATCAGCGTGGTGGCGGAAGGGGTGGAGACGGAAGGACAACTGGAATTCCTGCGCCAGCAACACTGTGATGAAATTCAGGGTTACTACTACGCGCGCCCCATGCCATGGGCAGATCTTGTGCAATTCCTGGACAACCGTAGCCGCGCTGCTTGCCTGCAGCAATAAGCCGCTGTACCTTTGCGCTTTGACTCGTAAGCATCAGATGAGGTTGCATGAACAGTATCATCAGGCGCATTGCTGACGAACTGGGTGTTCGTGAACAGCAGGTGAATGCCACCGTTGAAATGCTGGACGGTGGCGCCACCGTTCCTTTTATTGCCCGTTATCGCAAGGAAGTCACCGGTTCGCTCGATGACAGCCAGTTACGGTCCCTGGAAGACCGCCTGCGTTATCTGCGTGAGCTGGAAGACCGTCGTTCCACGATCCTCAACAGCATTGAGGAGCAGGGCAAGCTGACCGATGAGCTGCGTGCCAGCATCGATTCGGCGGACACCAAGAACCGCCTCGAAGACCTCTACCTGCCGTATAAGCCCAAGCGCCGAACCAAAGCGCAGATTGCCCGTGAAGCCGGTCTGGAGCCCCTGGCCGATGCCCTGTATGACGACCCCACGCTGGAGCCAGAGAGCACAGCGGAAGGCTATATCAATGATGAGGCCGGTGTTACCGACACCAAGGCCGCGCTTGATGGTGCCCGCTACATTCTGATGGAACGCTTTGCCGAGGATGCGGAACTCCTGGGTGAGCTGCGTGACTTTATCTGGCAGCAGGGGCAGCTCAAGGTCACCGTGGTGGACGGCAAGGAAAATGAAGGTGCCAAGTTCCGCGACTACTTCGACCATGTCGAGCCACTGAAAAAGGTGCCATCCCATCGTGCGCTTGCCATCCTCCGGGGGCGCAATGAAGGCGTGCTTACCTACTCCATTGTGGTTGGCGATGCGGAAGACGACCGTCGCCAGCCCCATCCGGCGGAACAGCGTATCGCCGCGCGCTGGCATATCCGTGACAACGGCCGTGCGGCCGACCGCTGGTTGTCGGAAGTGGTGCGCTGGACCTGGCGCGTAAAGCTGTCCACCCAGATCGAAACCGACCTTATGGCCCAGGTGCGGGAAGCGGCAGAAACCGAGGCCATCAATGTGTTTGCCGCCAACCTCAAGGATCTGCTGTTACTGGCGCCGGCGGGCCCCCGCGCCACACTGGGGCTGGACCCCGGCCTGCGCACCGGTGTGAAGGTGGCCATCATCGACGGCACCGGCCAGGTGGTGGGGCACGGTGGTATTTTCCCGCACGCGCCCCGCAACCAGTGGGATCAGTCCATTGAACAGTTGGCGAGCTGGTGTCGGCAGTACCGCATTGAACTGGTGGCCATTGGTAACGGTACGGCCTCCCGCGAAACCGAAAAGCTGGTCGCGGACCTGAGCAAGCGTTACCCGGAGCTGAAGCTGGCGCGGATTGTGGTCAGCGAATCCGGTGCTTCGATCTATTCCGCCTCTGAATTCGCCTCCCGCGAACTGCCGGACCTGGACGTGACCATTCGCGGGGCGGTCTCCATCGCCCGCCGGTTGCAGGACCCATTGGCGGAAATGGTGAAGATCGAACCCAAGTCCATCGGTGTGGGGCAGTACCAGCACGACGTGTCTCAGGTGCAGTTGGCCCGCAGCCTGGATGCCGTGGTGGAGGACTGTGTTAACGGTGTTGGTGTGGATCTAAACACCGCATCCATCCCCCTGCTGGCACGGGTGTCCGGCCTGAACCAGAGTATTGCCCAGAACATCGTCGATTTTCGTAACCAGAATGGCGTGTTCCGTGATCGCAGGCAGTTGCTTAAAGTGTCCCGCCTTGGTGATCGTACCTTTGAGCAGTCGGCCGGTTTCCTTCGCATTGCGGGGGGCGACAATCCGCTGGACCGCTCGTCGGTGCACCCGGAAGCCTATGGTGTGGTTGAGGCTATTGCCCGCCAGAACAATCGCAAGATTGAAGGTATCGTCGGCGACGCCGATTTCCTGCGCTCGTTGAACCCGCAGGACTATGTCACCGAACAGTTTGGTCTGCCGACCATAAAGGATATTATTACGGAATTGGAAAAGCCGGGCCGTGACCCCCGGCCGGAGTTCCGCTTTGCCAGCTTCGAGGAGGGAGTGGAAACCCTCAATGACCTGAAGCCGGGTATGGTGCTGGAAGGGTCGGTCACCAACGTGACCAACTTCGGCGCGTTCGTGGACATCGGCGTCCATCAGGATGGCCTTGTGCATATCTCTGCGTTGTCGAATACCTTCGTGAAAGATCCGAGGGAAGTGGTCAAGGCAGGGGATATCGTCAAGGTGAAAGTGATGGACGTGGATATCCCGAGAAAGCGGATTGCGCTTTCCATGCGTATGGATGACCAGCCCGGGGAGAAATCCGACAACCGCGCCGGCTCCAGCAGTAAAGGTGGCAAACCTTCCGCAAGAAATGACCGCCACAAGGGCGCAGACAGCGGGCAAAAGGGTGCCATGGCCGGAGCGCTGGCACAGGCTCTGGCGTCGGCCCGCAAAGACGGCCGTTAACCCGCGCCGCTACACACTACCGTAATGGCCGCCGGTGTTCCCGGCGGCCATTCAAGCAGGAGTCATTCATGGGTGAATCCCGCCATCAGCTTTTTCAGCAGTTCACGGCCAACCAATGGGCCGGATTTCGAAAAGGCGTTGAGAAAGAAGGCCTGCGGGTCGATCGCAACGGCTTTATCGCACAGACTCCGCACCCCCGCTCGCTGGGTTCCACACTGACTCATCCCCGTATCACCACGGATTACTCCGAAGCTTTGTTGGAGCTGATTACCCCGGTGTTTGATACCACGCGAGGGATGCTCGATTCGCTCCGGGATACCCATCGCTTCGTTCAGTGCAATCTTGGGGATGAGGTGTTCTGGGCCGCGAGTATGCCGTGTGAGCTGGACGGCGACGCGAGCATTCCCATTGCCGAGTATGGCACTGCCAATATCGGTCGCCTGAAGCATGTGTATCGCCAGGGGCTGGCCGTGCGTTACGGTCGCATGATGCAAAGCATTGCTGGCGCCCACTACAACCTGTCGCTGCCTGACAGTTTCTGGAGGCTTTGGCAGGACGCCCTTGGTAACCAACAAAGCCTGCAGGACTTCAAGTCGGACCAGTATTTCTGGCTGATCCGCAATTTCCGTCGTCGCAGCTGGATGCTGATGCTGCTGTTCGGCGCTTCTCCGGCGCTGGATGCCAGCTTTGTGGCGGGTGTACGTCATGACCTGAGCAGGTTCAGCGATGATACCTGGTATGGCCGCGAGGCCACATCGCTGCGCATGGGCGATCTGGGCTATCACAACAACGCTCAGGCATCGCTGAATATCTGTTTCAATGAACTGAAGACCTATACCGACACTCTGTTCAGGGCGATTCATACCCCGTGGCCAGCTTACGAAAAGATGGGAACCCGGCGCGACGGCGAATTCATCCAGATCAACACCAGCGTGCTGCAGATTGAGAACGAGTACTACAGCGCCGTGCGGCCAAAGCGCACCACCGAGCGTGGGGAAAAGCCGATACAGGCCCTGGAGTCACGGGGCGTGGAGTACATTGAGGTGCGTTGCCTGGACCTGGATCCGTTCTCCCCGGTTGGCGTTAACGAAAGCCAGATCGATTTTCTTGACCTGTTCCTGCTGGATTGCCTGCTGTCAGACAGCCCCCGAATTGACGATGACGAATGCGATCGCCTTGATGACAATTACCAGGATGTGGTGGCTAGGGGCCGGAATCCGGACCTGACGATCTGTCGCTCCGGTGAACGCGGCCGGGTCGGTGACGCTGCCATTGCCCTGATGGACCGTCTTGCCCCTCTTGCAGAACAGTTGGACAGCTTGAACGGAGATTCCACCTATCGGCGAGCGCTGGATGACCAGCGTGCCAAGCTCGACGATCCGCGTGAGTTACCTTCAGCGAAGGTGCTTGAAGCCATGGAGGCTTCCGGCATGGGTCACCGGGAATGGGGGCTGGAAATGTCCAGGCAGCACCAGCAAACGCTGCGAGGGGAAGGGCTGTCGCCGGATGTGATGGCGGCGTTTGACAAAATGACCGCTGATTCGCTTTCCGAGCAGGATGAAATGGAGCAAGCCGAAAACCAGCCATTCGGAGAATTCCTGGAGCAATACCTGCAATCCTGAACCGGGAGTGCCCCTCCCGGTCGGGCGTCACACTCTCCCCGGACCTGTCGCACAGAAACGTAATTAACGTTTGTCAGCTTCGGTTAGCGCTGTTAATTTCTGTAAGCAGAGTGACAGCATCTGATGGTGGCTACAGGTAAAGGGAGAACCGGTATGGCCAGAGACATCAAGTTAGGGTGGGATGTTGAGTCCCTGAATAAAGCCTATCGCCAGGGCTATATGGCCGCCTCTATGGGCATGGAACGCAGCCGCTGTCCCTATCGCGGAGAAGTTGTTGTTGCCGCCTGGGAAGCAGGATGGGAAGACGCTGAACAGGTTACCAATGAGGCGCGGCCGGTCGACGACCTGTTCTCCCGCATCGCCTGATACCTGTGCTTGCCGCCTGCTCACCCGGCCGTTGTATTACTTCTGTACAACGAACTCCGTAAACAGCACACCGGTAATGCTCTCACCGGTCTGTTGCTCTTCCAGGGCCGTGTTTATTCTCTTCGTGGCCTCTTCACGCAGCGACTGCTGTCCCTCTGTCGAGGACAGCTGTTCCGCGTCAGTCTGCTCCCCGAACAGCATCACCAGCTCATGACGTAGCCTGGGCATGTGTGCCTCCACCGCCGGACGGGTGGTTTCCTTCGACGCCCTGATGGTAACCGCTGCCTTGAGATAGGTCAGTTTGGCGCCCGGGTCCCCCACGTGGGTGACAAAGGGCGGATCCATTTCGATGTAGTCCGTGATGGCTGGTTCCTTTTCCTGCTCTTCCTGTGTCTCGTCTCCCCCTTCTTCCTCTTGGGCAAAGGCGGTTGGAGCCAGGGGAAAGGCAAAAAACAGGGCCAGCAGAAGGTACTTTGGCTTAAGTGTCATAGGCTTGAAGTTCGTATTGGTTTAAGGTTAAGTGGCTGGGCGCACGCAGCCGCCACCTGATGCTGGGAGAATAGCAGGCTCGATGCGCGGTTGCAGCATCCGATGCTTTACCGCCCAAGGCGGGCGACAGACTGACCTGAACGTTAACCCGAGGTACCCCTTTGAACTCCAGAGCCGTTTTCTTTCTGATATTCCTGCTATGCGCCGGGCTGCTTGGCGTGGCCTTCTACATGGAGCACGTTATGGGGTTGGAGCCCTGTCCTCTGTGTTGGCTGCAGCGATTCGGTTTTATGGCCGCTGGCATCGTCAGCCTCCTGGCAGCGCTCCATGGCCCCCATGGGTTCGGTGCAAGGGTCTATGGGTTATTGTTGTCTGTCAGCGCCGGTGCTGGCCTGGCGATGGCGGGCCGACAACTGTGGCTTCAAAGCCTGCCGGCGGATCAGGTGCCGGCCTGCGGGCCATCGGTGGATTACATGCTGGATGTGTTGCCCTGGATGGAGGTGTTGACCACGGCGCTGAAAGGCACGGGCGATTGCGCCGAAGTGACCTGGCGTTTCCTGGGGCTCAGTATTCCTGGCTGGACGGCCATCTTTTTCTTGTTGCTGGTGATTGTCGGCCTGGTGATGCTGTTCCGGCCCCCAAGAAAGCCGGAATGGATACAGGGATGAAACGGTTGCGACCGACCGCTGGCATGGGGTAACTTGAGTTTCGATACACTTGAGTTTCGATACAACAGAAATCAAACCAGAACGCGGTAACCGGAGATAGGCGTCATGTTGGATAATTGCCGTAATGCCAGGGAGCGTTGGGGTGGCGTCAGCGAGCTGATTGATCGCTGGCTGAAAGAAAGGCAGGAACTGCTGGTACACTACTGCGATTTGTCCGGTACGACGGACTATTCCCAGACAGAGGCGCTGCGCACGAAATTCATCAAGCTGTGTGAGGTGCTGGTGGATTACGTGTCGGCAGGGCACTTCGAAATATACGAGCAATTGGTTCAGGAAGCCCGTGAATTTAACGACGGTGGACTGGAGCTGGCGGTAAAGCTGTACCCGAAAATTGAGCAGACCACGGAAACGGCACTCAATTTCAACGATCGCCTTAACGGGCAGTCGCTGACGGAGAGCGAAGTTCGCGATTTGTTCCAGCAGCTATCAGAGCTCGGTGAAACTCTGGAAAGCCGGTTTGAGATGGAAGATTTCCTGATTGAGCATCTGCACAATGCCCATGCTGACAAGGTAATGTCGTCGGCTTGAGGTGAAGGCTTGAAACCTCCCCCCGATTCCAAAAGGAAATGGGGGGAGTGGCCGTTGTTGCCAAGCGGCTTATTTATTCCGGATTGATTTCCAGAAGTTCCACGTCGAAGACCAGGGTCTCGTTGGGCCCGATCCGCTGGTTTCCTCCAGGCCCATAAGCCAGTTCCGAAGGAATGTAGAGTTTCGCCCTGCTGCCTTCAGACATCAGTTGCAGTCCTTCGGTCCAGCCCGGTATGACCTGGTTCAGTCCAAAGGTGACCGGCTCGCCGCGCTCGCGGGAGCTGTCGAACACTTCGCCTGAGATTAACTCGCCGGTGTAGTGCACCTGCACGCGGTCTTCGGCCGTCGGCTTTTCACCATCGCCTTCTTCCAGGATTTCATATTGCAGGCCGGATTCCGTGGTTTTGACGCCGTCGCGTTTGGCATTCTCCGCGAGGAACTGTTCCCCGGCTTCCTGATTTTTCTTCGCCAGTTCTTCCGCCTGGGCCGACTCCTGCTCCTGGAGCTGAGTCTGGTAGGCCATCAGGGCTTCCTGGATTTCCTCACGGCTCATTCGCGTCTGTTCTTCGTCGCCGTCGTGGCCGTGCTGAATGCCTTGGAGGAATTGCTCCATCTTAAGGTTCGGCAGGTCGTTGCTCATTCTCTGGCCCATGACCAGGCCCATGCCGTAGCTGACTTTCTCATCCGTGGATTCCAGCGCCGGATCTTCCGGAACCGCTTCCTGGGAAGAAGAACAGCCTGCCATGACACCGGCCACAGACAGTGCGATCAGGGTTTTTCTCATTACATCGTCCTTAGTTAAGCTTGCGTTGAATGATCGGGAACGCACAAAAGGTAACGGGTTCTGTCGCCAGATGCCACTGAACATGTGTTAAGGAAGGGAGTAATCTCAACTACCGTTATTGGCAGTGTCAGGGCCGAGCGAAAAAGGTGCGCGGTAGGGCGATTGCCAATCGGTTTCCGAGTCGGACACGGGCGGGCGTACGCTCTTGCTTTCAGATCGCTCTATTGCCAGCGCGTTCCAGGGCCCTTGCGCAGGTGGCTTGTCAGCGTAGTGCCAGCTGCCGTCGCTATCCTTCCACTTGAAGACGATGTCGGGCCCTTCAGTTGGAACCGGTGAGGGAACCAGGCCCTCAAACGCGGGAATTTCGGCATTGGTTTCGGCCTTTGCGGGTTTGCTGGTGGTTTCGGCGGGGTCATTCAGGCCGAAAAACATCAGTGCCACCAGGACGCCGAGAGCGGGAAACGCCAGCCGGATTAGCCATTTCATCAACATGGCTTGTTATCTCCTTCAACGAGGGTCGACAGTTCTCTGGTCAAAATGTCCAGCAAGCTGCCGGTCTCGTTATCCATTGTCTTCTCTGGTGCTGCGGCGAGCAAGTTGCTGAGGGCCAGATTGGCCATTGTTGCCTCACCGCTGCCTGTATGTTTGTTTGAAACCAGAGCCTGATAGGCCAAGGCCAACTCGACCCGTTCCGCTTCAAGTTCGCTACGGGCGATGCACTCTCTTACAATAGCAGTGCCGGGGTCATTCTTCGTAATGGTTTTCTTCGCTGATCGAAGCGGCTCCGTGACTTGGCGCCGCCATGCGGTTACCTGCGCGCTCTCAGTGCCCGGAAGCACGTTGCCTGAGGTGGTCAGCCACGCTGCGCAGAGAATCCGGGTAACGCTCCAGCCTCGGTCCTGCAGGCCGAGGCACGCATCCCGTGCTGCAGAGGACTCCCAGAAACGGCAGGCAAACCGCCACAATGGGTTTTCCGGATCTGCATCCTCAGGTATCTTGCTACCGCTACACGCCATAGGGGCCAGGCCGGTTCCTTATCAAACGTTCCTTGATACCATTACGTTATGCTTACGATAACCGATCTCAGTTTACAACGAGGTGGCGTCTGGTTGCTAGAAGCCGTCAACCTGACCATCCAGCCCGGCCAACGGGTAGCGATAGTGGGTGCCAATGGCGCTGGCAAGTCCAGTTTGTTCCAGTTATTGCTGGGGCAGCTGGCGCCGGAGCAGGGCAGTGCGTCTTTGCCCGGAGGGTGCCGAATCGCTCACATGGCTCAGGAAGTGGCCGCCTCGTCCCGCACGGCTCGGGATTTTGTGCTGGATGGCGACTATGATCTGCGACGCATGGAGTCAGAGTTGGCTGACGCCGAAGAGCGGGATGACGATCACCGCATTGCCCGTATTCATGGCGAGCTCGACATCCATGAAGCCTGGTCTGCGCCTCGCCGCGCGGAAGCGTTGCTGAGAGGTTTGGGGTTTTCGGATGCCGACGCTGATCGGCCAGTGTCTTCGTTTTCCGGCGGCTGGCGGATACGCCTCAACCTGGCCCAGGCGTTGATGCGCCCGTCCGACCTGTTGTTGTTGGACGAGCCCACCAACCACCTGGACCTGGACGCCTGTCTTTGGCTTGAGAACTGGCTGCGGCGGTACGAGGGCACCCTGCTGTTCATTTCCCACGACCGGGACTTCATGGACCGTGTGGCGACTCACCTGGTGCATTTCGACCAGCGGCGGCTGGACCTGTATACGGGTAATTACTCATCATTTGAGACCCAGCGCAGTGAGCGCATTGCCCAGCAGCAGGCCGGGTATGAGCGCCAGCAGGCAAGAATTGCCGAGATCCAGCGTTTCATCGATCGTTTTAAAGCAAAAGCCACCAAAGCCCGCCAGGCCCAGAGCCGGGTCAAAGCGCTGGAGCGCATGGAAAAGATTGCTCCGGCCCATGTGGATTCCCCGTTCAGTTTCGAGTTTCCGGTAGCCGATAAAGTATCCAATCCGCTGATGTCGATTCGTAACGGCGCGGCGGGTTATGGCGACGCCGTTGTACTCGAAGGTATCAACTTGTCACTGCTGCCGGGCAGTCGTATTGGTCTCTTGGGCCCCAATGGTGCGGGCAAGTCCACGTTGATGGATGCCCTGCGGGGGCAAAGCACCCTGTTGCGGGGTGAGCGGACCACGGGAGAACATGTGGCGATCGGTTATTTTGCCCAGCATCAGTTGGAGTCGCTGGACCTGGACGCAAGCCCGTTCCTGCACCTGCAGCGGCTGGCCCCGAAAGCCTCCGAGCAAAGTGTCCGTAATTTTTTGGGCGGCTTTGACTTCCACGGCGACGAGGCCTTGTGTGCTATTCGCTCATTCTCCGGTGGTGAAAAGGCCCGTGTGGCGCTGGCGGTGATTGCCTGGCAAAAGCCCAACCTGTTGCTGCTGGACGAGCCCACCAACCATCTGGACCTGGAAATGCGTCAGGCCCTGACCATGGCGCTGCAAAACTTTGAGGGGGCGATTGTGGTGGTTTCCCATGATCGTCACCTGCTGCGTAACACGGTTGATGACTTCTGGCTGGTGAATGAGGGGCGGGTTACGGAATACGAAGGCGACCTGGAAGACTATGAGCGCTGGCTGGCGGACCGTCGCAAGGATGAAACCGAAGCTCCACGCCGTGAAAGTGGTGAGGCCCAGGCCGCAGGCAGTAACGCATTGGCTGCGGATAGTGGTGTTGGTGAGAACGCCGAAGATCGTAAGGCCCGAAAGAGGGCAGAGGCGGCCATTCGTCAGAAACTTAGCCCCTACCGCAAGCAACAGGGGGCACTGGAGAAAGAAATGGATCAGCTCCAGTCCACGCTGGTGACACTGGAGCAGAGCCTTTCAGAGCCGGAGCTCTATGCCGATCAGGGCAAACAGAAGCTAAAGGATCTGTTAGGGCAACAAGCCACCGCAAAGAGTCGTCTGGCAGAGGTAGAAGCCGAATGGCTTGAAATCAGCGAAACGGTCGAGAGCCTCGAGGCAGAACTAACGCCCTAGAATTTCACCTCCAGGGTGAAATTCTGTTTGGCCAGGTAATCCCGTTCGTTTTCAAGATCGGCCAGGGTCAGCGGGCGTTCATCCAGCCATCCTGCAGTGAATTCCAGGGCCAGGCCATTGTTGGATGGATGCAGGCGGAATTCGGGGGGCTGCTCATGATTCCGCGGATGCTGCAATAGCACTGCCAGTCGAACCAGTACGCACAGGTAACGTAGGCGGGGAACGTCTTCGGGGTTCAGTCCTTCGAAAATGGCGGAAGAGAACTTGCGCCGGTGCCCGCGAACCAGCGTTGCCAGATCGCGCTGAAACTGTTGACTGAAGCCGGGAAGGTCGGAATACCGCAACAGGTAGGCGCCGTGCTTGTGATACTGGCTGTGTGAAATGGTCAGGCCGATTTCATGCAGCCGGCAGGCCCAGCGCAGCACTTCTTCATCAGTTGCTGTGTTCAGCTCCCAGGTGCTCGCCACCTGCCTCCAGGCCGCGATGGCGGTATGCTCCACGGCGCTGCCGTGTTCCTGGTCGACGTGATAGCGTTCCTGCAGGGCCTGAATCGTTCGTACCCTTACATCCTCGTGCTGAATCCGGCCGGCAATGTCGTACAGCAGGCCTTCCCTCAGCGCGCCGTCGGCGAACGTCATTTCCGTTATCTGCAGCGACTGGAATGCGCCCATCAAAATCGCAAACCCCGCCGGGAAGATGCTTTGGCGATCGGCGCGGACGCCCAGGTCACCGAGTTTCTCAGCCTTGCCCATATCGACCAGTCGGGTCCTGAGTTCCATCATCGCGTCCAGGGTGATGGTGCCGTCAGTGATCCTGAGGCTGGTCAACACGCTGGCAATTGCCTTGATCGAGCCGGATGACCCCACCGCACTTTGCCAGCCCTTGCTGCGGAAGTGCTGACGGATATTGAGCAGTTCCTGTTCGGCGTGGGTAACGGCCTTGTCCATTTGCTTGCGGGTGATCTTGCCGTCAGGAAAGTATCGGTTGCGGAACGACACGCAGCCCATGTGCAGACTTTCGAGCTCCTGGGGTTCGAAGCGTTCCCCGATGATAAACTCGGTACTACCGCCCCCGATGTCAATCACCAGTCGCCGGCCACTGTCATCCGACAGGGTGTGTGACACGCCCAGGTAAATCAGACGGGCCTCCTCCCGGCCGGCGATGATTTCCACTGGGTATCCCAGCACCTCTTCCGCCCTGGTCATGAATTCATGGGCGTTGCGCGCCACCCGCAATGCGTTGGTGCCCACCACCTGGACCGCCGCTGGTGGCATTCCCTGGAGCCTCTGGGCAAAACGGCTAAGGCAGGCCAGGGCACGTTCCTGGGCGTCTTCGGTCAGGCGGTTATGACTGTCCAGCCCGGCACCGAGCTGTACCTTTTCCCCCATCTTCTCCAGGGTGCGGATTTCACCATGAACCAGGCGGGCGACCACCATGTGGAAGCTGTTGGAGCCCATATCGATTGCAGCGAGCAGTTCTGGCGGGGTGGCGGAAGAGTTGGCCGTCACGTGTATTGAATTCCTTCTGCCAGGCCCTAGATAGAGGGAAGGGAGCTTGAAAGAATGCATGCCGGAAACACGGCAGCGTTCATGTAACCATTGTTGTCAGGGCGAAGGCGGACGTTAACCACCATGCCTGGGGATTACTATAAGCGATATGCGGTGTAACGCAATGGGGCGGTATTGCTCAGGATGAGGGTAATCCGAAGTGCCGGGGTGGAACGAAGCGCTTCACATACGCCTGACCAATCGCGTAAAGTAAGGCTTACAATAATTTAGGAAATCGGTTGCCCCAAGCCTTTTGCGGCAACTGTCAGAACAGTCAACAGCATCATTCAGGCGGCCAGAGCCGCTGGTGGGTGCACGAATCGGGAAACTGAAATGAGCGGAAATATTGTAAACGTTACAGATGCCTCTTTTGAGCAGGATGTACTGCAGTCAGACGTACCGGTACTGGTCGACTACTGGGCAGAATGGTGCGGCCCATGCAAGATGATCGCGCCAGTCCTGGAAGAGATGGCTGAAGAGTACGAAGGCAAGCTGAAAGTCTGCAAACTGAACATCGACGAAAACGAGCAGACCCCGCCCAAATTCAACATCCGCGGCATCCCCACCCTGATGCTGTTCAAGAACGGCAACGTGGACGCCACCAAAGTAGGCGCACTGTCCAAGTCACAGCTGGCTGCGTTCCTCGACAGCAACCTCTGATTGCTGCGAGTTGGCCAAAAGCCGCCCCTGAGCAAACGCTCACGGGCGGTTTTTTATTGCCAGGCAAACAACCAGTCAGGCGAGTAGTTCCGAACACCCCTTCCGAAAATGTGCGGAGCCAAGGATGGCGGAGCCCAAGCGTACACGGACGTATTCAAAGCGTTTTTCGGAAGGGGTGTTCGGAATTGCTCGCCGTCTGGCCACAAAGTCTCGGAGTTAATCCCAACTCTGAGTCCGGTCCAGATCAGCAGCCTTCTGCTCAACCCAGTGCTCCGTGTCGCCCGTGATCTCCTTCTTCCAGAACGGCGCCGACGTCTTTAGTGCATCCATGATGAACTCACAGGCCGCAAATGCATCACCACGATGGGCACTGCACACCCCCACAAACACAATCTGATCAGACAATGCCAGCGATCCCACCCGATGAATAATCCGCGCGTCCCGCACATCCCAGCGTTGTGAGGCTTCATGAACCAGTCCCTCGATAACCTGCTCCGTCATCCCCGGATAGTGCTCCAGAAACAGCCCCGTCACACCGCTCAGGTCACCACTGTCCCGAACGAGTCCGGTAAACGTCGCGATGGCCCCGGTGCCGGAACCGCTGTTTCGAAGGGCACGGTACTCTTCAGCCGGGTCAAAATCCTGTTGCTGGACGCGGATCACATCAACCTCCTGTCACTGGCGGAAAAAAGGCCACTTCATCACCGGGCTGTAGCGCCCTGTCAGGCTTGGTCATTACCTGATTGACCGCAATCATCACCGGTTGCGCGCCGTCCAGCTGGGCCCAGTTCCCCCCTTTAGAAGCAAGGCTGTGCAGCAGTTGACCGGCAGTCAGCCCGGGTTGGGCCTCAACCGTCAGCGTGCTTGTATCCAGTTCCTCCCTCAGGCGGGCAAAGAACTTCACCGTAATAGAATTATCCGTAGCCATGGTCATTCCAGCAGCTCCGCAAACGAGTAATAGGTAACAGGGTCACCGAGGTTAATGGTCGTGTTCTCAGGTACCACAGCCAATCCCTCAGCCCAGCAGGCAGAGCTCAGGACGCCGGAGCTCTGGTTGGGATAGGCCGTGATCATAAGGCCGTCATCGCCAATGCTCTTGCGGGCACGGACGTATTGTCGACGAATTGAGGGCTTCTCCGTCGAAAATCCGGCCGGGATCTGTTCTCCGCCACCAGTAACCCCCGTTCGGCTCTGGCAGGCGCGAATAAACGGCATGCCCATCACCATAAAGCTGACCAGCACGGCCACCGGGTTGCCGGGCAGGCCCAGCACCGGCGTGTCGCCAATCGTACCGAAGGCCATTGGTTTGCCAGGTTTGCTGGCAAGCCGCCACAGGGACAGGTTGCCTGATTCCTCCAGCACCGCCCGAACATGGTCTTCCTCGCCCACCGACACGCCGCCGCTGGTGATGATCAGGTCGGCCTCGGCTGCGGCCCGCTCAAGAGTCTTGCGGGTCGCGTCCCGAGCGTCCTTCAGGGCCTCACAGAGCACCACCTCGCAGCCTGCTTTCGCCAGCAATCCCAGCAGGGTGTAGCGATTGCTGTTATAGATCTGTCCAGGCCCCAGTGGTTGTCCGGGATCCACCAACTCGTCACCGGTTGTGAGAACGGCGACTTTCAGTTTTGCGTACACGGCAACGTCTGCCGTACCAATGGAGCCCAGCAGGCCCATTTCCTGGGGGCGGATCCTGGTGCCCGCCGCCAATGCCAGCTCGCCCTGAGCCAGATCCTGGCCACGGCGACGGATATTCTGGCCTTCGCTGACAGGCCCATTGACGGTGATACCGTCGCCGCAAACGCTGACCCGTTCCTGCATGATGACCGCGTCCGCGCCTGAGGGGATTTCCGAACCGGTGAAAAGACGCACGGCCGTTCCAGGCTTGAGGGTCAGGCGTTCTTCACCAGCAGCTGTGCGCCCGGACACCGGTAGTGGTTCCCCGCCAGCAAGATCCCCGGCACGCACGGCGTAACCGTCGACGGCGCTGTTATCCGCTGGTGGTACATCCGCCGGAACTGTGTAGTCCCGGGCCAGAACCCGGTCCAGACTGTTTGTCAGTGCCACGGTTTGCGAGCGCGTGATCGGGCGCGCCCGGGCAACCAGATGGTCAATGGCTTCTTCAACGGGAGTCAGGTCAGAGCTTGCCATGGATTATCGCTCCGAGCGCTCGCCAATAACCTGGTCGATCCGGCTGAGAGGCTTGTCCGGTTTGCCGAGGGCCAGGTCTGAGAAGTTGCAGGGGCCGTGGCGACTGTCCAACTGACTGACGAGAATGCCGTTCCAGCCGGTGCGGCAGGCACTTGTTGAACCGGGCAGGCAGAAAATCACCGTGTGATTGGCCAATCCGCCAAAGGCTCGGGACTGAATCGTGGAAGAGCCAATCTCGCTGGCGGAAAGCCGGCGGAACTCCTCACCGAAGCCGTCGATGGCCTTGTCCAGCAATGGGGAGACCGCTTCTGGCGTACTATCGCGCTCATGGAAGCCGGTGCCGCCGGTGATGATCACCACGTTGATCTCCGGGTCGGCGATCCAGCCGGACATCAGCGCCCGTATGAGATAGACATCGTCCGGCAGGATGCGTCGGGCAACCAGTCGGTGGCCCGCTTCAATGATGCTGTTCTCCAGGAACTTTCCTGATGAGTCTTCCGCTTCACCCCGGCTGTCGGACACCGTCAGCAGGGCGATACTCAGGGGTTTCAGTTCGACGGTGGCGTCGATACTCATGGATGCTCTCCAAAGTTTTTATAGGTCTGTCTAACAGTATCTCTATTGGGAATGATGAATGGAAGGGGAGACATTCATCAGAGGGATACGGGGCATTTGCGGAGGCTGTGGGCGACCCCTTAAGGAGAAATTGGTTCAAAAATGCGCGACATTACTTGACATTGGTACGCAAGGTGGCTGATGATCGCTCTTGCCCGGCGAACGGTTGTTCTTCCTGTCTCTGGCTTCAGTACCTTTCCGGACTCCATCTACACCGGTTGCTCCATCTGGCCAGCACCAAGTTCAACGTATATCCGATCAATCCGTTTAGGGGCACCCCTTTCATTTCAATATTCGTTTACTTCCATTCCTGACTATCTAACAACCTATGAACCTTACTGAACTCAAGCAGAACTCCATGCCCGAATTGCTCGATATTGCGCAAGAGATGGGCCTCGATAACCTGGCTCGCTCGCGCAAGCAGGATGTCATCTTCACGATCCTGAAGAAGCATGCTAAAAGCGGCGAAGACATTTATGGTGACGGCGTACTGGAAATTCTGCAGGACGGTTTCGGCTTCCTCCGTTCCGCCGACGCCTCATACCTTGCCGGTCCTGACGACATCTACGTGTCGCCAAGCCAGATTCGCCGTTTTAACCTGCGGACCGGTGACACCGTTGCCGGCAAGATACGCCCGCCGAAAGACGGCGAGCGTTACTTTGCCCTGCTGAAAGTTAACGAGATTAACTTCGACAAGCCGGACAACGCCCGAAACAAGATCCTGTTCGAGAACCTGACACCGCTGTTCCCGGACGAGCGCCTGATGCTTGAAGCCGGTAATGGCAGCACCGAGGATCTGTCCTCACGGGTTCTGGATCTGGTTGCGCCCATCGGCAAGGGCCAGCGCGGCCTGATCGTGTCTCCGCCCAAAGCCGGTAAGACGCTGCTGATGCAAAGCATCGCCCAGTCCATCACCCGTAACAATCCAGAGTGCCATGTGATGGTGCTGCTGATTGACGAGCGTCCGGAAGAAGTAACCGAGATGCAGCGCACCGTGCGTGGTGAAGTGATCGCCTCCACCTTCGATGAGCCCCCGGCCCGTCATGTGCAGGTGGCCGAGATGGTCATCGAAAAGGCCAAGCGTTTGGTCGAGCACAAGAAAGACGTGGTGATTCTGCTGGATTCCATCACCCGTCTGGCCCGTGCCTACAACACGGTGATTCCGTCCTCCGGCAAGGTACTGACCGGTGGTGTGGACGCCCACGCCCTTGAGAAGCCCAAGCGTTTCTTTGGTGCGGCCCGTAACGTGGAAGAGGGCGGCAGCCTGACCATTCTTGCCACCGCGCTGGTCAACACTGGCTCCAAGATGGATGAAGTCATCTATGAGGAGTTCAAGGGAACCGGTAACATGGAGATCCATCTGGATCGCAAGATTGCCGAGAAGCGCACCTATCCCGCCATCAATATTCGCAGCTCTGGCACCCGCCGTGAGGACCTGCTGATGAGCGAGGCGGATATCCAGCGCATCTGGATTCTGCGCAAGCTGCTGCACTCCATGGACGACGATACTGGTGCCATTGAGTTCCTGCTGGACAAGCTGCGTGAAACCAAGACCAACGACGAATTCTTCCAGTCGATGAAGCGTCGTTAAGTTTTGGTTTCGGTTCGGGCCCTCTTTGCGCACTGAGCTTGGGGGCTGGTAACGCCGGGGATCGTCTCCCCGGACACGCCGTGAACCCATCCATGGGGGCTCGGCATTGCCATCCTTGGCAATGCACGGTCCGGGGGAGACGATCCCCGGCGTTACCGACCAGACTTCTCGCGCGCACGTCTCCCCATCTCCTGTTCCTGCACCAAAGCTGAAACCTAGGCCAGAGCCGAACCAAATAACCAGAATTCGCGTACAATGCCGGAATCAACCGGAGTAGCCGATGAAATACAACGACCTGAGAGACTTCATAGGCCAGCTTGAAAAGTTGGGAGAGCTGAAGCGTATTTCAGTGGAAGTCGATCCCCACCTGGAAATGACCGAGATCTGCGACCGCACGCTGCGGGCAGGTGGCCCCGCGTTGTTGTTCGAGAACCCCAAAGGCTACGACATGCCCGTGCTGGCCAACCTGTTTGGTACGCCGAAACGCGTGGCCATGGGCATGGGGCAAGACAGCGTGACCGCGCTGCGGGACATCGGCAAGCTGCTCGCCTTCCTGAAAGAGCCCGATCCTCCCAAGGGCTTCAAAGACGCCATCGAGAAACTGCCGCTGTTCAGGCAAGTGATGCGTATGAGCCCCAAAGTGCTTCGCTCGGCGCCCTGCCAGGACGTGGTGATCGAAAAGGACCAGGTGGATCTGTACCAGATACCGGTTCAGCACTGCTGGCCCGGGGACGCAGGGCCTTTGGTGACCTGGCCGTTGGTGATAACCCGTGGGCCCCATAAAGAACGCCAGAATCTTGGTATTTACCGGCAACAGGTCATTGGCCGTAACCGGCTGATCATGCGCTGGCTGAGCCATCGTGGAGGTGCGCTGGATTTTCAGGAGTTCCAGAAAGCCAACCCGGGTAAACCCTACCCTGTGGCCGTTGCCCTTGGGGCGGACCCGGCGACCATCCTGGGTGCGGTGACGCCGGTGCCGGATTCGTTATCGGAATACGCCTTTGCTGGCCTGCTCCGCGGCGGAAGAACCGAATTGGTGCAGTGTGGTCTCAGCGATCTGCAGGTGCCGGCCAGTGCCGAGATTGTGCTGGAAGGGTTCATCTATCCGGACGACGTAGCGCCGGAAGGCCCGTTCGGGGACCATACCGGTTATTACAACGAAGTGGATGAATTCCCGGTGTTCACCGTGGAGCGGGTGACGCACCGCAAGGACCCGATTTACCACAGTACCTACACTGGCCGCCCACCCGATGAGCCCGCCATTCTGGGTGTGGCACTGAACGAAGTCTTCATTCCCATCCTGCAGAAGCAGTTCCCCGAGATTGTGGATTTTTACCTGCCTCCCGAGGGGTGCTCCTACCGTCTTGCAGTGGTGACCATGAAGAAACAGTACCCCGGCCATGCCAAACGGGTGATGATGGGAGTATGGTCATTCCTGCGGCAGTTCATGTACACCAAGTTTGTGATCGTTACCGACGACGACGTAAACGCACGGGACTGGAAAGACGTGATCTGGGCCATGACCACCCGCATGGACCCATCCAGGGATACCACGCTGGTTGAGAGCACTCCCATCGACTACCTGGACTTCGCTTCGCCGGTGTCCGGGCTGGGCTCGAAAATGGGGATGGATGCCACCAGCAAGTGGCCGGGCGAAACCGATCGGGAGTGGGGCACGCCCATCACCATGTCCGACGACGTCAAAAGGCGTGTGGACGACATCTGGGACAGCCTGGGGATTGAAGTTTCATCCGATCGCCCCGATTGATATGGCCAGCCGTGAATGTCGTATTCAACTCGTGCCGGCGGTATTGTCCTTTACCGCAGCCGCCGACGAGACGCTGCTTGCGGCAGCCGGCAGGGCGGGGATCGCGGTTCCCGCCGCCTGTCGCAATGGCGTGTGCGAGCTCTGTGAGGCTCGCCTGGTCAGTGGCGAGGCCCTGAATACCCGCAATCAACACACAATTCCGGTCACCGGGCGACTGATGATGTGTCGCACCCTGGCGCTCAGTGACCTTGAACTGGAGATAGACGCCGTTATGGCAGCCGGAGACAACCAGCCTCGCAAGTTCCAGGCAAAGGTGGTGGACGTTCGTTCCATCAGCCACGATGTTTACCGTGTGGAACTGCAACTGCCCCGTCGCCGGGAACTGTCGTTTCACGCCGGCCAGTACCTGTCCGTGAATCTGCCGGATACAGACCCCTGTTATTTTTCCATCGCCAGCAGTCCGTCTGAAGAATTGATTGAGCTGCACATTCAGGCGACACCGGAGTGGGTGTCTGCACAGAAAGTGATTGATGCATTGACCTCTGGCGGAGAGGTGACCGTTGAATTACCCCACGGCCGCGCGTGCCTGGCGTCCGCGCCGGACAAACCGCTGTTGCTGGTCGCCGCCGGAACGGGGTTTGCCCAAATGAAGAGCCTGGTGGACTACCTGCAGAACACGTCTTACGACAAGCCTGTGAAGTTCTACTGGGGCGTTCGCCGCCACGAGGATATGTACCTGCGATCCCTGGCCCAGCAGTGGCAGGAAGAATGGCCGCCCTTTACCTTCCTGCCCGTGGTAGGGGATGACGAAGACAACGAGTGGAGTGGCCACCACGACCAGTTGGTGCGAACCGTGCTGGCGTCGGGCATGGACTGGAGCAACGTGGAAGTTCACGCCAGCGGCTCGCCGACGATGGTCTATACCTTGATGGATGCGTTACTTGAGGTGGGGTTGCCGCAGGAAGCATTTCTCTCCGATGTACTGGAATACGCCCCGAGAGGTTGAGACCCGGGGCCAGCCCCTCAGGCCTTGGGCATCGGCAAATCCGGCAACCCACTATCGTTAACCAATCCCTGCATCAACAGCTTCACACTGTTCTCACCCTCGCCCATGTGAGCATTCAGGCGGCTCAGCTCGGCCATGGTTTCACGGCTGCGGCGTAGCCGAAGGCTGGTTTCGAAATACTCCCGCGCCTTGCCCCAGAGCTCGTTGCGCAGGCTCAGACGGCCGAGTGCCAACAGCAGCTCTGCATTGTTGGGACGATCCTTCAGCCACTGCTCCGCTACCAGCAACTGCTCATCCGGCTTCAGGCCTTTTACGCGGCCATACAGATTGACCAGTTCATCACCCCAGTGATTGCGCAGGACTTTCCTCAGCAGGGTTTCAGCCTGGGCTTCGTCGCCCAGATCGGCAAGCAGCCGGGCATACTCCCGAATGGTGTGTTCGTCACGGCGGAGAAACCCTGGCAGCTCATCCCAAAGTTTGGTGAGAGGCTCAAGGGACGCTGAAGGCTCACCCGAGTGGCGGCGGCACTCCTCTGCGGCACGCTGCAGAAGGTTTTGCCAAACCAGGCGTTCCAGGTCGCCTTGTTCTTCACTCTCCATCAGGTTGCGCTTGCGGATTTCCGGCAACAGGCGGGACAGCTCACGCCAGTCTTCCAGGCGCACATAGGTGTTTTTCAGCAACTTGAGTACAAACGGATGGTGGGGCGCCTGCTTGCGCAGCCGCACCAGGGTTGCCAGGGCCTGCTCCAGTCGGTTGCCCGCCAGTTGCAGTTGGGCCTGAGTAATGCCCACGGCCATGTCGGAGCCCGGGGTGCTTTCAAAGGCCTTGCGCAACAGTTCGTCAACGGCCTCGTGATCGCCGGATTCAAACGAGGCCTGGGCCGCTGCCAGGTAGTTGATCAGTGGCGTGTCCGCGTGCTCTGCTGAAGAAGTGAGCAGCTTGCGGGCACGTGGCCAGTTACCCTCCGCCAGGGCCAGCAGCCCCTGAGTGGTTCTGCGCCGGGCTCGGCGTTCATTGCTGCGGGCCAGCCAGCCGGCGACCATGCCGGTGCCATGGCGCAGTCGACGGAACAGATTGATGGTTAGCACGGACGCTGCCACCAGCAGTACCAGCAACGCCAGACCAATCCAGAAATTGGTTTCAATCAGATAGTTGCCCAGGCTGATGCGGATGTAGCCAAGGTCGTACTGCAACCCCAGCGCAAGCCCGGTGCCCAGCAGTAAGGCGACCAGGATGATCAGCAAAATGCGGATCATGATGCGTCTCCCTGTTCACCGTTGCTGCCATTCTTTTCGGCCTCTCCGTTGTCCAGTCGACCGGCCAGTCGTGCCTTGAGCAGTTCCAGTGAGCGGCTGATGTCTGGCAGTTCCGGATCAACGTTCTTTTGTGAGAGTTCCTCCAGGGTCTGCGAGAGCGCGATGATGCGGGTGTTGCTGCTGTCGTACCAATTATTGATGGCATTGCTGGCTTTGGTCAGGGAGCGTGAGTAGAGCTGTTGATGACCGCGAAGTACGGCCAGCTCGGCTTCTTCCAGCATCAACTGCAGATTGAGCCGTGCATAGGCGCTTTGCTCCGGAGACAGCAGGGGTTTGACCGGCTCATCGAGCCTGCGGACCACAACCACCTGAGACAGGGTTTGCTTGACCTTGTGCCATCCCTCGGCAACCAGGCCCTGCCCGGAAGCATCGGCTTCCGGGTTCTCGCCGCTACTGACAAATCCTGGGGCGCGATCATGAATCAGTGCACTGTCTGTCAGTTGGTGGATGCTGTCGATAGCCGCTTCCAGTTTCAGGTAGAGCCCGGTGCGGTCGACATCGACAATGCCCTTGAGCGCCAGGATTTCCTTGGCCAGTTGCTGGCGAACCGGGTAAACGCCGATATCGTCTGATTCCGCCAGAACTTCATCACCGGATTCCAGTGCCGCCAAGGCCCCGCGAATGTCCTTTTCGATCATGAGCCTCTGGTTGGCCACCCTCAGCAGATATTCCGCCTCGGCCAGCAGCCAGTCAGTACGAGTGCGGTTTCCGGCCTCCAGCAGTTCACGGGCGTTGTGGTCGATCTGCCGTTGCTGGGTCGCGATCAGTTCACGCTGTTCAGACAGCTTGTCTTCCAGCGCCTGCAGGCGACGGCTCTGCTCACTGCCGGTCTGGCCGTACATCCGGTCCAGTTGCTCGGTGTCACTCTCCAGATCGGTGATGGACTGTTGCAGTGCCTGGTAGTTGTTCCATTGCTGCCAGCTCCAAAGAGACAGGGCAACGGCCAGGGCGAGCGCCAGTAGTGTAATGATCCAGAGGGGCCACAGTTTTTGCCGTGTTTGCTGATGCTTTTCGATCGGGGCAGGCAGTTGTGCGTTTGATTCTGTCACGGGCATCCTTACTTGGTGTTTCCGGAGCCTCCGTCCAGGCTGGCAAGTTGTTCTGCAACTGCAGCCACAATCGAGCTATCGGCAAGGCTTCCTGGTATACACGTTCGCCGGAGGCCGGCCAGACGTGCTTGTTCGGCAATCCGCTCAACGGGGACAACCAGTAAAGTGTTTTCAAGATTATGGCCGGTATTGTCACTGAGTGCGATGAGATTGTTCAATGTTTCTCCCGACAGTGTGACGATGGCCTCGGGGGAAAAGTCGTTCAGCATCGCGTTCAGCGTCGCTTTATCATAGTCGGGACAGAAGCGACGATAAAGGGGCAGCACGGTGACTCGCGCGCCTCTGCGTTCCAGGGTTTGCGGGATCAGTTCCCGGCCTTCCTGTCCGCGCACCACCAGAACCTTTTCGTGCTCCAGTGTGGCCAGCTCCGGCAACTGTAGCAAATCTTCGCTGGTGTGGCCGGTTTCCGGTTGCCGCGTTTCCAGGCCATAGTTGCTCAGCACCGTGGCGGTTCCTGCCCCGACGCCGTACCAGTGGATGTCGGTGGGTGTCTGGGGCCACCACTCGTCCAGCCAGTCGAGCAGCAAGGCGGCGGCATAGGGGCTGACGGCAATGACGTGGGCGAACTCGTCCAAGTTGAGGATCAGCGTGCGGGTTGCGGGGTCTTCCGGGAGCGGCTCGCGGGCGATAAGCGGCATGACCCGCGCATCGGCGCCGGCATCGCAAAAGCGCGAGGCCAGCCGGTCGGCTTCCGGTTGTGGCCGGCAGATGAGTATCCGCCGGCCCTCAAGGGGTAGCGAATCAGGTTGGGGTGTGGCCATAGATGTCAGCCAGTACCTTGTCTGCACCCAGTGCGAGTAGGTCTTCCGCCAGTTCGCGTCCAAGGCGCTCGCCTTCGCTGCGGGGCGCGCGGCCTTCAACGCGGAATACCTGGGTGCCGTCGACGGCGCCCACGAGTCCCCGAAGCCAGAGCATGTCATCGTCTTCCAGCAACGCGTAGGCCGCGATGGGTACCTGGCAGCCGCCCTGCAATCGCCGGTTCAGGGCCCGTTCCGCTTTCACTCGGTCCGAGCTGTCGCGATGATCCAGGGGCTCCAGCATGGCGATCAGTTCGGCATCATCGAGGCGGCATTCGATGCCAAGCGCACCCTGGCCCACGGCAGGCAGGGATATACTGTCTGGCAGGCAGTAGCGGATACGGTCATGGAAACCGAGGCGTTTGAGCCCGGAGCTGGCCAGGACGATGGCCTGGTAATCGCCGGCATCCAGCTTTGCCAGGCGGGTATTGACGTTGCCACGCAAGGTGCGGATTTCCAGGTCGGGCCGGTAGGCACGCAACTGGGCTTCCCGGCGCAGGCTGGCAGTGCCGACTACGGCGCCGTGGGGCAGGGCGTCCACGTTATCGTAGTCATTGCTGACGAACGCATCGGTGGGGTCTTCCCGCTCACAGATGGCCACCAGCCCCAGCCCTTCCGGAAACTCCATCGGCACATCTTTCATGGAGTGCACCGCCAGGTCGGCACTGCCTGCCAGCATGGCCTCTTCCAGTTCCTTGACGAACAGACCCTTGCCGCCAATCTTGGCCAGCGGCACATCCAGGATCTTGTCGCCCTGGGTTTTGATCTTGACCAGTTCCACGGTCACGTTGTCGTGGAGCCGCTCCAGTTCAGACTTGATAAATTCCGCCTGCCACAACGCCAGTGCGCTGCTGCGGGTTGCAATGCGAAGGGTTCGTTTTGACATGGTGTACGTTGCCGGATCTGAAAAATGGTACGCCAAGGGTACTCTTTGTGAGGCAAATTGTGGAGCCGAATGTTGAGCGCCCAGGCTACCCGGGGCGATGCTCCTTTAGCCATTGCCGTAAAGAGGCGGCGTGTCTCCGGCTTACGGGCAGTTGCCCGTGCTGGTCTGTCAGATCAATCAGGTTCTGGCCATCCCGTTGTTTCAGCAGCGCTCGGATATAGCGCACGCCTACCAGGGTGTGTCGGTGAATCCGCAGCAGGTATTGCGAGTAGGTGCTTTCCAGTTCTTTCAGGGTGTAATCGGTGACGGTTTCGCCGCGCAGGTGATGGATGGTGACGTATTTCTGATCGGCTTCGCAGTACAGAATGCCCTGGATGTCGATCAGTTCAGTCCCGCGGTGGGTGCGGATGGCCAGCTGTTCGTCCGTACCCGATTGCTTTTCAGTCAGCGCCTGCAATTGCACCCGGTTGACTCGGCCAGCCCGATTGAGGGCGTCGGTCAGCGCTTCACGACGTACCGGTTTGAGCAGGTAGGCCACCGCGTGTACATCGAACGCCTGGATGGCGTAATGATCATAAGCGGTGCAGAAGATGATGGCCGGAGGGGCCTCCAACGAAGCCATCCGTCGGGCGGCTTCCATGCCATCGGTACCCGGCATGCGGATATCGAGCAGCAGGATGTCCGGCGCCAGGCGCGCGGTTTTCTCCAGTGCTTCGTCGCCGTCGCCAGCCTCGTCACAGACATTGTAGCCAGGCAACGCCTCCACCAGTCGGCGTATGCGCTCCCTGGCCAGAGGTTCGTCGTCGGCAATCAGTACGCTGCGGTGATTGTTGTCGCCCATGCTTGCCTACTTGCTCCCTGTTGCCGGTTTTCCGTTGCCACTCGCTGTCTGCCATGGCAGCCGGAGAGTGACAGTATAGATATCATTCTGGTGGCTGTGTTTCAGCACGGCGGGCTCACCGAACAGGGCGTGCAGGCGGGACTGAATGTTGGCCAGCGCCATTCGGTTGCCTTCGTGGCTACCCTGGTCAGAATCCGGGCGCGGGTTCTGCACCATCAGGTAGACCGAGGGGCCCTTGCGGTAGGCCTCAACCTTTACGGTACCTCCGTTCGGACGAGGCTGAATGCCATGATAAATGGCGTTTTCGACCAGTGGCTGGAGGGTCAGGGGAGGGATGGCCTGTTGTTCCAGTCCATCTTCGATATGCCATTCCAGTGTCAGCCGGTCTTCCAGACGCAGCTTTTCAATGGCCAGGTAGCGTTTGCACAGGTCCAGTTCGGCGCTCAGAGGAATCAGGCGGTCACCGGTGCGCAGGCTGGCGCGGAACAGTTCGGACAGATCCAGCACGGCGTCTTCGGCCCGTTCCGGGTTAACGACAATCAGGCTGGCAATGGTGTTCATGCTGTTGAACAGGAAGTGTGGATGGATTCGTGCCTGCAGGGCGGTCAGCCGGGCCTGCATTTCTGACTCCCGCTGTTGTTGCCACTGGAACTGCAGGTAGAAGTATCGCAGCACCATCAGTGTGATCAACAGCGCCAGCAGCAGTTTCTTGGCCACGCCCTGCCAGGCTTCGAGGCCGGGTTGCGGGTGTAGCACGCTGTCTGCGAAGAGGCTGAAGGCCAGCACATCCAGCATCACGATGGTAACAATCACTGTGGTGGCACGGGTAACTGTCAGCCGTGAGAGCCAGCGCCGCATGGGGCAGATCAGGGCGGCGCTGGTCAGCACCGTCCATTGCACGAACAGGGACAGCAGGCCGAAGTAGTTCCAGTCAATCCAGTGGCTTTCGGCCTGAACGATGGACAGCACCAGCACCAGCAGTTCACTGGTGACCACCAGCAGGAAAACGGCCCTGACCCGGCACAGGTCCGGCACATAGAAATCGGCGTCGCTTTCCGCGAGTGCCTGGGCTGGGCGTTCCCTGTTGTGTCTTGCGGCCATTGAACCTGTTCCTGATTCCTGTTCCTGATTTGGGGGAGGGCAACTGGGCGCCGCGGAATGCTATAATCCTGCGATATTCCATTTACCCATTCCCGCAGAATGATGCCGGGCTGTCAGCAGGAAAGATAGACCATGACGGATCAGAACAAGAGCGCCGAGAAACCCTGGGGCGGTCGTTTCACCGAACCCACCGATGCCTTTGTGGAGCGTTTCACCGCTTCCGTGGGCTTTGATCAGCGCCTATACCATCACGATATTACCGGGTCCATTGCCCATGCCACCATGCTGGCGGAAGTGGGTGTGCTGACTGTGGAAGAGCGTGACACTATTATTGACGGCCTGAAAGCCGTCAAGGCGGACATTGAGGCCGGCACCTTTGAGTGGTCGGTCAGTCTGGAAGACGTGCACATGAACATTGAAGCGCGACTGACGGATCGGATTGGCATCACGGGCAAGAAGTTGCACACCGGTCGCAGCCGCAACGATCAGGTGGCCACGGATATTCGCCTCTACCTGCGCGACGAAATCGATGTCATCGCCGAAGAGCTTCGGCGCCTGCAAGCCGGCCTGCTGGATCTGGCCGAGCGCGAGGCCGAGACTATCATGCCGGGATTCACCCACCTGCAGACCGCTCAGCCGGTTACCTTCGGTCATCACCTGTTGGCCTGGTACGAAATGCTGGTGCGGGATGCCGAGCGCCTGCAGGACTGCCGCAAGCGTGTGAATGTGATGCCCTTGGGTGCTGCGGCGCTGGCGGGTACAACCTATCCGATTGATCGCGGTATCACTGCAAAACTGCTGGGCTTTGATCGGGCCAGTGAGAATTCCCTGGATTCCGTGAGTGACCGGGATTTTGCCATCGAATTCTGCAGCTTTGCCGCCCTGTTGATGACCCACCTGTCGCGCTTCAGCGAAGAACTGGTGTTGTGGACCTCTGCCCAGTTTGATTTCATCGACCTGCCGGACCGTTTCTGCACCGGGTCGTCGATCATGCCCCAGAAGAAAAATCCGGACGTGCCCGAACTGGTACGTGGCAAGACCGGCCGGGTGAACGGCCACCTGATCAGTTTGCTGACCCTGATGAAGAGCCAGCCGCTGGCCTATAACAAGGACAATCAGGAGGACAAGGAGCCGTTGTTCGATACCGTGGACACCGTGAAAGGCTGCCTCAAGGCTTACGCGGATATGATCCCGGCCATCGAAGCGCGGGCCGACAACATGCGCGTGGCGGCCAAGCGGGGATTCTCCACCGCAACTGATCTGGCGGACTATCTGGTCAAGAAGGGCGTGGCTTTCCGCGATGCCCATGAAATTGTGGGCAAAGCGGTTGCGTTTGGCGTTGCCGAAGGGCGTGACCTCTCCGAGATGACCACGGAAGAACTCACCCGCTTCTCCGACGTCATCGGCGAAGACGTGTTCGATGTGCTGACGCTGGAAGGCTCCGTGCAGGCGCGTGATCACCTTGGCGGCACTGCGCCGAAGCAGGTGCGCGCTGCAGTCGCACGCGCGCGCCAGGCACTCTAGCTAGCCGCCAATCTTCCCCGTGGTCAGGGTAACCTCCACCGGTTTCAGCTCCTCCAGTGGGCGTGGCCGGTAGAGGCGGAAGCCCTGGCCGTAGTGAATGCCAAGGGTTCGTACCTTTCGGAGGGTGTCGTCGTTCTCAATGAAGGTGGCGACCGTCACCTTGCCCGAGGCTTCCGCTATTTTATGAAGCGCCTCTACCATTACCTGCTGCACCGGATCGTCGTTCAGGTGCTGCATGATCTTGTGGTCCAGCTTGATGATGTCCACCGGCAGTTTCGCCGCCAGGCCGTAACTTTCCACCGACGCTCCCGCACCATCCAGCGCTACCCGGCAGCCAATGCGGTGCAGGCTGTCGCACAGCACCGCGACATCGTCCGGATACTGGGTGGCGTGGGCTTCCCTTATCTCCAGGCAGAAGCATTCCGGGGCAAAGGGTGATCCTTTCAGTGCGGCTTCCATAAAGTCCGCAAACGAGTCATCCAGTACGCTGGCCAGGGACAGGTTGAAACCGCAGTACTTGAGGCGCGGCTCCAGCAGACGGTGCTGTTCGAGCCAGGCCAGGGTCTGACGGATCACCTGGCGATCCAGGCGCTTGGCCAGGTCAAATCGTTCGGCAACGGGCAGGAAAGCGTCCGGGGTCAGGGGAGGGCTGTCAGGCGTCTCACCGGGAATCCGGGTCAGTATTTCGATGTGGTCGCCCCAGGTAACGCTGGCCACGGGGCGCAGCGATTGGTATTCAAGCTTCAGGTGGCCACTGTCGAGTGCCTGCTGGATTTGTGCCAGCACCTCGTTGGCCGTGCCCTCGTCCAGCGACAGGGACATGGCCCGGGCGGCATGAATCCGGTTGCGACCGGACGTTTTTGCGGTGTGGCACAGGTCAGCCGCCTGGGTCAGCAGTTGTTCGGAATCGGTGGGCGCGTCGTCGTCCAGAAACAGCAGGCCGCCACTGGCCGTTGTCTGTAACTGCTTGTCCTGCCAGTGGAACACGAAGCCGCCGATCAGCTCGAGAATGCTGTCGGCAATCTTGCGGGCGCGCGCTTCGGGGCAGTTTTCGATCAGCAGGGCGAAGGTGTCGCCGGCCAGTCGTGCCAGCGCATCCCGCTGTCGGATCTTGACCCCGAGATTGCCGGCCAGCTCACGCAGGTAACGGTCGCAGGTGCCGCTGCCGGCGATGTCGTTGAAGTGGTCAAACCCATCCAGGTCGAGATAGAGCAGGCTGTCACTGCTCTCCCGCCGTGGCTTCTGCTCCAGTGTTCGTTGCAGGCGGCCCAGGAAGGCTTTGCGGTTCATCAGGCCGGTGACCGGATCATGCTGGACGCGGTATTCGCTGCTGGAGGAGTTCTGCAGGCGGTCGCTGATGTCCCGGGCCACATGAACGGCGCCAATCACGTCGCCCTGGTCATTGGTCAGGCGTTGATAGTGGATCTCGTACAGGGGCAGCTCCCGGTGTTGCTGCGCCATGGGCATTTCCACCACGAAACTGTCGCGTTCGAAGGCGCGGTGCCAGAGTCGCTCGATAAGCCGTCGTTCGTTGGGGAAGCCCTGCAATGCGGCGCTCAGGTTGCTTCCGGATTCCGGCCGGAGGCCGAAGGTAATCTCGAACTGGCGACTGAAGGCACGGTTGAAATGCAACAGGTTTAGCTGGCGATCAACGGCGACCACCAGGTCGTTGGTGGCGTTGATCGTGGCGCCCAGCATTTGCTCCGCCTGCTGGCGGGCGAGGGTATGATTGCGCTCAGGCGTGTGGTCAACCAGCGTTCCTCCCAGTCGCTGTATCCGTTCGCCGGCTTTCAGGGCCCGGCCAGTCAACGTCACTTGGCGAACGTTCTGTCGCGCGGTTATCAGATCCAGCGTCAGGGAGAAGGGCTGCCCGGTGCGGATGCAGCGACGGAACAGGGCGCGTATCCTGCCCTGGCTGGACTGGCAGTAGAAAAGTGCCTGTTCGGGCGTGATTTCGCTGCCGGGTCTTAATTCCAGCAAATGATACATGCCGTCCGTCCAGATCAACTCATTGCTGTGGAGGTCCAGCTCCCAGATACCAACGCCGGCGGAAGTTTCAGTCAGCCGAATCAGGCGGTGGTCGATGGGGGAATGATCCCGCTGGCTTATAAATGCGCTGGCGGCCTGGTCGGAATCGCGAATGTCCATGCGCAGGCTGAGACCCGCTGTGAAGAAAAAGCCTTCCTTGTGGCGGAAGGTGATCAGTATCGACTCGCCATTTTCAATTCGGTGGCGATGGGCCGGTGCAAAGGGATCGTCCTGGCGTGCGGCCAGGATGCACTGAACCTTGCGACCCTCCAGTTCGCTGGCGTCGTAGCCCAGCACTGCCTCGGCGTGATGATCAGCGAACAGGATGACGCCGTCGTCGTTGATGCGGATCAGGGTTCGACGTTCGGCACCCTGGGGGGTGTCGGAACGGTCTCGACGGATAAAGAATTCTTTCACGACGGAAAAGCCTCAGCCAAGTTGTGGCAGGAGCGTGCTAATGTTCTCCCGCTTTTATTTTTTTGCCGATTTTGCCACGATTCGGTCATCATACTGATAATGGTATCGGAAAGAACCTCTCCCGCGGAGTCGCCTTGACCATCCAAACCGCTCCTATTGCCCTGGACTTTGATGAGGGTATAGACCGAAAAACGCTGCGCCGGCTGCGGGACCGGTTCATGGCTGTCAACCGGGAGCGCTGGGATCGTGCCCATTCGGCCCTGACCTATCGGCAACAGGCTGTTCTGGAAGTGTTGCCACTGGTGTTCCATCTTAATCACCCGGCTTTGCCCGGCTATCTCGACAGCGACTGCCCTTACGGACTGAGCCACTATCGGCCCCCTGAGTCCACGCTGAACGCTGCCCGGCGCCTGGCAAGAACCTTTTCACTCAAGGACGAGGGGCGCAGAAAACCAGACCTGGAAGCCCTCTTCCTGATGGGCAGCCCCGGGACCCTGGGCCATTCGGTGGCCAGTGATCTGGATATCTGGCTGTGTCATCGCCCGGATCTCTCGGAGCGGGGCGTGCGTTGCCTGGAACGTAAGGCTCAAAGTCTGTCCATCTGGGCCGAAAGCCTGGGGGTTGAGCTTCATGTGTTTGTGTTTTCCGCCGCTGACTGGCGTGCCGGAAGGCAGCGAGCGGAAGTGACCGGGGAAAACTGCGGCAGTTCACAGCATTATTTGCTGCTGGACGAATTCTACCGCACGAGCATTCATCTTGGCGGCCGTTATCCATTGTGGTGGCTGGTCCCCGTGGAGGATGAGCGACGCTATGACGAGTGCGCCCGGCAGCTGATTGACTGCCGTTTTATCCGGGGTGATGAGTACATTGATTTCGGCCCCGTGTTCTCGATACCGCAGGAAGAGTTTCTGGGGGCTGGAGTCTGGCAGTTGTACAAAGGCATCGACATGCCCTGGAAGTCGATCCTCAAGCTGCTGCTGATCGAGTGTTATGCCCGTAGTAATGAGGGCCAAGAGAGCGATGAGAAACCACTGCTGTCCCGGGTCTTCAAGGCGGCGGTGTATTCCGGTGAAACCAACCCTGACCGGCTCGATCCCTACGTACTGCTTTACGAACGCCTTGAGCAGTGGCTGCTTGAAGAAGATGCCCCCCAACGCCTGGTCCTGGTGCGTCAGAGCCTTTATCTCAAGGCAGGCCTGCCGCTTACCCGTTCGGCACAGACCCTCTCAGGCTGGAGAGCCAGGCTGTTGCAGGCCCTGGTGGACTCCTGGGGCTGGTCGGCTGCTGAGTTGAAAAACCTGGACAACCGGATCCGCTGGCGCGCAGAGGACGTGGTCACCCTTCGGCGGGCCGTGGTGGCCGAGTTGACCCACAGCTACCGGCTGTTGTCTCGGCTGGCTCGGGATCATGGCACCCGTGCGGCCATCACCAGCAATGACATGAACCTGCTGGGGCGTAAGTTGTATGCGGCGTTTCAGCGTAAGGCCGGGAAGGTAGAGCAGATCAACCCCGGGCTAGCCCCCTCCCTGGCAGAAGAGAATCTTGCGTTCCATCACCAGTCGGAACAGGGTGGTTCGGCTGGTCACGACGGCTGGTTGCTATACCGTGATCTTGAGGACCCGTCAGATGCGCTCTGGCAACCGGTCATACGCCGTTCGGGCAATCTCAGTGAACTGTTGGTGTGGGGCTATTACAACGGCTTGCTGACCCGGGCCACACGGTTGAATGTGCGAGCCGGCAGCAGCATTGCCTCGGTGGCAGAACTGCGGGAAATGCTGGATGCACTTGGTGCGTTCCTGCCATTCCCGGTGGAGCCGGCTGGCCGGGAGGCGCTTTCCCGGGGTGTGCACCCGCTGCGCAACCTGCTGTTTGTCAATGTCGGGGTCGACCCTCAGGCCTATCTGACCGAGCGGGGCTTGCACAAGCTTAGCGCCCGTCACGATTCACTGGGCTTCAGCGGTGGACGGGAAAACCTGGTGAATACCATTGACCAGGTCACCTTCAATAGCTGGCACGAGGTGAGTTTGCAGCACTACGCTGCCGGAGACACGCTGGTGCAGTGCCTCAAAAACGTGCTGGCATCAGTCGCCAACGCTCCGGACCGGTTGCCGGATATCATGGTTCATAGCCACAGCACAGGCCACGGAGCCGCCATAGCCCGGCGCGTACGCGAGCTGTTCATGGACGTGATGCGTTATTTCTTCGCCGGCGGTGTTGGCCCTCATCCCCTGCGTTACGTCATCGAGATGGATCGGCGATACTTCCTGCTTCAATTCAGTGGCGCTGAGCCCGGATTCGTGGCCCTGGACAGCAACGAAGCACTGATGGCGTATCTGTCCAAACCGCAGGAATCCTACGTGCCAGTGGTGTTTGACCAATACGCCTTGCTGGATGACCTGCCATTACGCGCCGTGTGCCATGCCAGCGAGCCGGATAACATTCAGGTGTTCTACCGGGTCACAGGAGAGACCGCGAAGGTGTGGGTCGTGGATGAACTGGGATCGGTGTTCTGCTGGCAGCAGGGTTACACCAATCGTCGCTTCCTGCTGGTGCCCTTGCTGCGATTCCTGGAGAACCTGATTGAACGCCGGCAGTTGCGACAACTGGACGCCGTGACCGATGTTGCAGGTGTCCAGTGCTATGAGATGGTGCTTCGCGACAGTCAGTGGCGTGCGGAGAGGCGGCCGGACGCCGACAGCAACGTGCGCCTGCCCGGGCTGGATGTACAGGCCATCGGTATTCAGGAGGGTGACTCTCAGGTGCGTTTCGATATTTTCTGTGGCGACCAGGAATTTACCGTCCAGGAGTATGGAGACCAGCTGATACCCGCGGTGGCCCACTATATTCGTTCGCTCCGCCAAAGTGACGAGCGCTACCCGGTCTACCTGACGGATGTTCACCTACCCCATGACCTGGATCCACAGATATACCAGCAGCATATCCAGACCATCCAGTATCTCTACTACCGTACCGAGTTGGAAGATTTGCTGAACCGGCATCTGTAGTATCCGGAATCGTGGGTGGTAGCATCTCGCCGGGCGCGGCCTCACTCAGGTATACTGCGTGCATACAGACAACGGGGGCAGCTACCCATGAAGCCAGGACAGACACTTACGTTCCTGCTGGTGATGGTCGTGTTTCTGGTTGGGTGTGGCCAGAAGGGGCCGTTGTATCGTCAGGCACCTGCCAGTGACGATGCCGCAACCGAGCAGGCCGCACCCAGTCAGAAATCCAGCGAACACGACAGCAGCGAACCGGCTGAAGACCACTAGGTTCGGCAGGCTGCCCCGATAACAGGCTCAGGAAATCCATGGATCACTTCAATTACCGCAGCGGTGAATTGTTCGCTGAGAACGTGGCGGTTGAGGACATTGCCCGGCGTTTTGGTACGCCAGCCTATGTCTATTCCCGCGCCACCCTCGAGCGCCATTACCGCGCCTATGATGATGCGCTTGCCGGTCGGCCACACCTGGTGTGCTACGCCGTCAAGGCCAACAGTAATATCGCCGTGCTGAACGTGTTGGCAAGGCTCGGCGCCGGTTTTGATATTGTGTCTGCCGGAGAACTGGAGCGGGTGATCCGTGCTGGCGGGGATCCTGCGAAAACCGTCTTTTCCGGGGTCGGCAAACAGCGCTGGGAAATGCGCCGCGCCCTCGAGGCCGGTGTTCGCTGTTTCAATGTGGAGTCCGACACCGAACTGGATCGCCTGAACGAAGTGGCGGGTGAGCTCGGTGTCAGGGCGCCGGTTTCCCTGCGTGTGAATCCGGACGTGGACGCCGGTACCCACCCCTATATTTCCACGGGGCTGAAAGAGAACAAGTTCGGCATCGACATTGCGGAAGCTCCGGCCGTCTATGAGCGTGCCGCTGCCATGCCAAACCTGGACATACAAGGTGTGGATTGTCACATCGGCTCGCAGCTCACGTCGGTGTCACCTTTCCTCGATGCGCTGGACCGTGTGTTGGAACTGATCGATGCCCTGGCGCAAAAGAATATTAATATCCGGCATCTGGACATGGGCGGTGGCCTGGGGGTCACCTACGATCAGGAGCAGCCGCCGCAACCGTCGGATTATGTGACCGCGCTGGCGGAACGCCTGGGCGATCGGTCGCTGGAGCTGATCATGGAGCCGGGGCGGTCCATTGCCGCCAACGCCGGCATCTTGCTGACGCGGGTGGAATTCCTCAAGTGCACTGAACATCGCAACTTCGCCATCATAGATGCGGCAATGAACGACCTGATTCGTCCCGCGCTCTACAGCGCGTGGCAATCCATTGTCCCGGTAACGCCCCGCAACGACGGTGACGAGAAAGCGTGGGACCTGGTTGGGCCGGTGTGTGAGACCGGTGATTTCCTCGGCAAGGATCGCAAGCTGAGACTCCAGGCGGGCGATTTGCTGGCGGTTCGGTCCGCCGGGGCCTATGGTTTTGTGATGAGCTCCAACTACAACACCCGTAACCGTCCACCGGAACTGATGGTTGATGGTGAACAGGTGCACATTGTGCGTCGGCGGGAAACCCTGGAAGAACAGCTTGGCCCAGAAAGCTGTTTGCCGGAATGAGTGGAGAGGCGGAGATGAGTCAGTCCCGGCGCAATCAGGGCCCAATGCTTAACTTCACCAAGATGCACGGTCTTGGGAACGACTTCATGGTGGTGGACGCCATCAGCCAGCCCTTTCGCCTGCGCCCGGAGATGATCCGCGAACTGGCCGACCGGAATTTCGGCATTGGCTTTGATCAGCTGCTGGTGGTTGAACCCCCGGGGCTTCCCGATGTGGACTTCCGCTACCGGATATTCAACAGCGATGGCTCGGAAGTCGAGCAGTGCGGCAACGGGGCCCGCTGTTTTGCCCGTTTTGTCCGCGACCAGCGCCTGACCAACAAGAAGGTGATCCGGGTTCAGACCGCCAAGGGCGTTATCGAATTGAGAGTCGGACGTGCAGGCATGGTCACCGTCGATATGGGGGTTCCTGAACTCAATCCTCCGGCCATCCCGTTCGCTGCCGACCGCCGCAAGGACGTGTACACGGTGGAACTCGGCGGTGATACCGTGGAACTCAGTGCCGTCTCCATGGGCAATCCCCATGGGGTGCTATTGGTGGATGACGTGGATACCGCCCCGGTAGGCGAGTTTGGCCCCAGGCTTGAGAGCCATCCGCGGTTCCCGGCGCGGGCCAACATCGGGTTCCTGCAGATTATTGACCGGACCCGCGTTCGCCTGAGGGTGTTCGAGCGTGGTTCCGGCGAAACCATGGCCTGCGGCAGTGGCGCCTGTGCGGCGGTGGTCGCCGGCTGCCTGCGAGGGCTGCTGGACAGCCGGGTGGACGTCGAGCTGAAAGGCGGGCGCCTGGTCATCGAATGGCAGGGTGAGGGGGCCCCTGTTATGATGGAAGGCCCGACGGCCAGCGTTTTCGAGGGTCAGCTTCGCCTGCCGGCAGACCAGCCCCCGAAACGACGTAAGAGCACGCGGCACAGCGATGCAAAATCAGGTACCAACCGACAGAACAATCGCCATCGCCAGCCGGCCACATCAAGGCCCTGACCATCAGGAGAGCAGCATGACAGAACAAACGGCCCACAAGAAGGCCGAAGGGCTCACCCGGGAAGCCGTCGCAGATTATCTGCGGAATAACCCCGATTTCTTTATTGATCAGGACGAGCTCCTGCGCAGCCTGACCCTGCCCCACGACAGCGGCCGGGCGATCTCGCTGGTAGAGCGCCAGGTGCACCTGTTTCGCGAACAGCGCGACACCTTGCGTCGCGAGTTGGTAGAGCTGGTGTCCATTGCACGCCACAACGACCGTCTGTTCGAAAAGAGCAAGCGCCTGCTGATGCAGGTGATCGAGGCCCGCAACCTGAATGATATGGCCGCCGCGATTGATGACAGTATCCGTGGTGATTTCGGTCTGGACGCGGCCTCGGTGATTCTCTTCACCGACAGCGAGTTGCCGGCAGCGGCGCAAGGCGCCCTACACGTGGTGTCGCCGGATGAGGCGAAAGCGCGCCTGGGTGGCTTGCTGGAAGGGGATCGCGCCGTTTGTGGCCAGTTCCGTGAGAGCGAGCGCAGTTTCCTGTTCCCGGACCGGGAGGAACCCATTGCCTCCGTGGCGTTAGTGCCACTGCGTAACAACGAATTGGTCGGGGTGTTTGCCGTGGGTAGTTGCGAACCCGGGTACTTCGACCAGAGTATGGGATCACTCTTCCTGACCTACATCAGCGACACCCTGAGCCGTCTGTTGCCGCCTATCCTGCAAAGGCATGCCGCCACGTTGCCTGTCACCGATGTGGTCGCGGAGTCCCGCTGACCATGTCGCTGGCTGACGAGGAAACCGGCCCGGCTGCCACACTGGCAGAGCCTGTGGCCGCGTTCCTGCGTTATCTGGCGTCGGAGAAGCGACACTCACCACGCACCTGCGGCAGTTATCGCGATGACCTGAACCGCTTTGCTGCGTGGGTTGAGCATCTACCGTCACCGGCCTGGCGGTCGGTCACCAGCCACGACTTGCGACGATACGTTGCCCAGCTCAGCCGTGAAGGTTTGGGCGGTCGGAGTATCGCTCGTCACCTGTCTGCCATCCGCCGGTTCTACGAATACCTGTTACGGGAACACCTGGCTGTCGACAATCCGGCGTTGGACATCCGGGCTCCGAAGTCCGGTAGGCGTCTACCGAAGGTGGCGGATGTGGACCAGCTCAATCACCTCTTGGACGCAACGCCCGATGATCCGCTGGAAATTCGCGACCTGAGCATGTTCGAGCTGATGTATTCCTCAGGGCTGCGGTTGTCGGAACTGGCGGGGCTGGATCTCCAATCCGTAGACGTCCGAGGTGGGGAGGTCCGGGTGCTGGGTAAGGGGCGCAAGGAACGCCTCCTGCCGGTTGGTCGAAGGGCGTTGGAGGCGCTGGCTCGGTGGCTTGACGTGCGCGGAGCGATGGCGCCAGACGGAGAGAATGCCCTGTATGTGAGCCGGCGAGGTGATCGGCTCAGTACTCGCAGTATCCAGTCCCGCCTCAGCCGGTGGGGAATGTCGAAAGGGGCGGACCAAAGACTGCATCCCCACCTGCTTCGGCATTCCTTCGCCAGCCATATGCTGGAGTCCAGTGGTGACCTGCGAGCGGTGCAGGAGTTGCTGGGCCATGCGGACATCGTGACGACCCAGGTCTATACTCATCTGGATTTCCAGCATCTGGCAAAGGTCTACGATCAGAGCCATCCCAGGGCTCGCCGTCGCGGTAACAGGCAGGAAACGGAGCATCGTTGAGGCATCAGTCACGGAACAGGCGTCCAGTAAAAGGGCCAGGAGCGCTAAATGTCATCGGACCCATCCTGGAAGGATAAGTACCTCCAGGCACTTGAATCTTCAGAACAGCGTGAATCGCATTGGGAAGCTGAAAGAAACCTGCTTCAGCGTATGCTGGTGCGTACCAGTCTGGCGTCCGAAGGACAGACTGCGGAGCTGGACCGTTTGCTGGAACGGGTTCGTGACGAGTTACGAAAGCCCCCTCTCAACGCAGACAGCTGGCGGGATTTGCAGGAGAGAATTGACCGTCAGGTGGCGGCCCTGGACGACCGCAAGTCTGAATCCACGGACCGGCTGAGAACCACATTCGAGCAGTTGCTGTCGGAACTGCGCTCCCATCCTATGTTCAAATCCGGCAAGGACCGTATTCGAGACCTGGAGAAGCGACTCCGGAAACCGGAAACCCTTCAGCTCGATGCGACCGGATGGTTGGTCGATCTGGCATTGGTGTTGGAAACTGGGCTGGGCAGCGGTGACGGGCAGGATCGCAAACGAAGTCGGTTTGGCCGGCTGTTTGGTGGCCGGGGAAGCCAGGAGCCGTCCGACCAGCCGATGTTGGCGGAAGCCGCCGAGAACACGCTGGCTTCGCCTGCCGTTGAACTGGCGATGCCTGGCACAGAAGACAGCGAACGCCTGAAGATTGCACGGCGGGTTGGTGAACTGCTGGGGCATATGCTGGATCAGGTGACACTGGAGGCTGCGTCGGAGGCAAGAGCCCGACGGCTACAGGAATCGCTGTTGAGCAGCGATAACTGGGATGAGCTGCGGGAGGGGCTGAGCAGCGTGGCGGAACTGGTAATCGCCGCGGTTACCCGGGGGCAAAGGGAGTTTGAGGCCTTCCTTCGGCGTCTCGATGAACGGCTGGACGCGTTGCGCCAGTGTTTTACTGAGCAGGCGAATGCCCAGGCCGGGCGACTGGATGCCTCGCAGGAATTGGATCGCGATATCCGCCAGGAGCTATGGTCGTTCGGCCAGCAAGTGGAAAGCAGCGTTGACTTCGACGGGCTGAAAGACTCAGTGAGCCAGCACCTCGAGACGATCAGTGGGGCCGTCGAGCGGTTTCGGGAGCAGGAGTCCGAGCGCGAGCGCAACCTGTCGCTGCAACTGGAGCTCATGCAGGAAAAACTGGTGACGATGGAGGCCCAGTCGGAACAGGTCCGGGAAAAACTCCGGGAGGAACGCGAAAAAGCCCTTACCGATGTCCTGACCCAATTACCCAACCGGGAAGCCTGGCAGGAGCGACTGTCGTTCGAGTATCAGCGCTGGCAGCGTTATCGTCATTCACTGTCGGTCTGTGTGCTTGATATTGATTTTTTCAAGCGTGTGAACGATTCCTATGGCCACAAGGCGGGTGATCGCGTGTTGCAACTGGTTGCCCGTGCCCTCCGTGAGCGGCTGAGGGCAACCGACTTCATCGCCCGTTTTGGCGGGGAAGAGTTCGTGATCCTGTTGCCGGAAACCAATGTGGACAACGCCCGGTCGGTATTGGATAGCATGCGCGGGCATATCGCGGAGCTGCCGTTCCATTTCCGGGGAGAACCGGTGTCGGTGACGTTTTCGGCAGGGCTGGCGGAATTTGATGGGGACGATGACGAGGACGATGTGTTCGACCGGGCCGACAAGGCTCTGTACCTCGCCAAGGACTCCGGCCGCGACCAGGTGCTTATTGCAGGACGTGATGTCTGACTCAGTGCCGCATCAGGGCATCGAGCTCATCGATAATTTCCGCCCAGTCAGAGTCGTCCTCGAGGCCCTCTTCGAGGAAATGTGACTGGCTTTCCGACCAGAAAGGGGCATCCTGCAACGCAATTTCCGGGGGCAGTGGCGAGTGCTGGGCGATAAAACTCTCAATGCTGACGCTGTCGGATGGCATACCGAGTTGTTCAAAAAGCGTGCTGAAATCGTGTTTGCTGGTATCCATGGTTATGGTTCTCCCCAAGGTAGCCGGTGCTTTAAAACGCTGTGGGCACGATCAGAGTAGATCGGGTAACCCGCTGAATGCAATCGGAAGAATTTACGGGTATGGTTCCCTGAACTGTAGCCGAACCGGTGAGGATATCCAGTGAGGTCCGTTTTTCATTTTGTGCTGTTGCTGACCGCTATTCTGGTGCCCGGCGTGCCCGCTGCTGAGCCGCCGCAACCCTCTCCGGCGCCGGTGCTGGGTAGCGAGGATCTGCGCTGGCTGGCGGAGAGAGAATCGTTCCGGGTCGGGGTGCGAAGTGGTCAGGTGCCGCTGGTGTTTGATACCGGCGAGGGGGAGCTGGCGGGCATCTTCATTGATTACCTCAATCGGCTGTCAGAGAAGCTTGGTGTGCCTATTGAGCCGGTGTCGGCTCCGGAAGAACAACTCGGTGAATGGTTGCAGGATGGGACCCTGGATGCCCGGTTGAGTACCCATCTGGCCCATCGTTCCCCTCCTTCCAATGTAGTGCTTTCCTCGCCGCTGATGAGTTTGACCTATGGCATATTCGTTGGTGCCGATGATGCAGGCATTCGCACGCTCTCGGACCTTGAGGACGCGAACATTGCCCTGATCACCAACGATCCCAACCAGTTCGCATTGCTTGACCCTGTCGATAGCTTTTCACCCGTGCCGGTTTCCAGTATCAGCGAAGCCGTTGGCAGGGTGTTGTCAGGACAGGCGGATGCGTTTCTGGGCCCGGTTCCGGTGGTGTCGGACTATCTGCAGTCTGCCATGGTCAATGGGGTTGGGGTGGCCACGCTGCTGAACCAGCAATCGGTCGACGTGGTGCTGGAAATGGCAGCGGAGAGTCACCAGGAGAATGACCAGGAGCGCGACCAGTTGTATCGGGTGCTCAACCAGGCAGTTCTGGCGATTGACCACGGTGAGCACCGGTCGATCCGCCAGTCGTGGTTGCAGACCGAGTTGCCGGAACTGGATCCCTCCGCCATTTCCCTGTCGGTTGACGAGAGGGCATTTCTCAATCAAAACCCGAATCTTCGAGTGGCCTTCCGGCCGGATTGGCCGCCGTTCGAGTATACCCAGAATGGTCAGTCTGCCGGGCTCGTGCCGGATCTGGTCAAACGCCTGGAAGAACAACTGAACATTCGCTTCAGCCGTCAGGTGATGGACAACAGCGCCGATGAGGAAAACGCTTTGCGTTCGGGGGAGGTGGATATACTGCCCGCAATGTCCCGAACCCCAAGGGTCGAGGAATCTTTCCTGTTCAGCCGTGCCTATTTGACCGTTCCCATTGCCCTTGCCATCCGTGACGACGGTCGCTTTATCGGCGAATTGAGGGAGCTGAGAGACGAAAAGGTGGGTGTGGTTAACCGCCAGGCGGGGCATGACTACCTATTGATCAACCACCCCAATCTCGATCTGTATCCGATGACGTCCATCGAGGAAGGGCTGCTGGCCCTGTCCAACGGCGACCTCGACGTCATGGTGACTCATATTCCGGCAGTCAGCTATACCGTTGCCCGCCTGGGGTTGTCCAACCTTCGGATAACAAGCATCACGCCTTACCAGTATGAGCTAAGGTTCGCCGTCAGTAAGGAGCGGCCTGAATTACAGCGCATCCTCAATAAAGCGCTGGGCAGTCTGGATGCCACCGAGACCGAGTCGATCTACAATCGCTGGATCCACCTGGATATCGAACAGGAAACGGACTACACCGTGGTGCGTCGTATTGTGCTTATCGCCCTCGTGGTGGTACTGATCTTCCTGTACTGGAACCGTAAACTGTCGCGGGAGGTAGACGAGCGAATCCGATCTGAAAACGCACTACGCCGCAGCGAAGACGAGCTTCGGGCGGCCAAACTGGAGGCGGAGCGCCTGGCGCGGGAAGCTGAGGCGGCCAGCCTGACGAAAAGCGAATTCCTCGCCAATATGTCCCATGAGATCCGCACGCCGATGAACGCGGTGATTGGCTACAGCGACTTGCTCAGTAATACCGTCAAGGATCCCCAGCAACGCAATTACCTGGATGCCATTCGCGCGGGCAGCCGCAGCCTGTTGATGCTGATCAACGACATCCTGGATCTGTCCCGCATCGAAGCAGGAAAAATGCGGCTGGAGTATTCGGCGGTATCGGTGCGACGGCTGCTCAGTGACGTACGCCACATATTCGACCTGCGCGCCACCGAGCAGGGTATCTCGTTGGAAGTCAGCGTTGATTCCAAGATGCCGGCGGCAATGATGCTGGATGAAACGCGACTGAGGCAGGTGCTTTTCAATCTTGTTGGCAATGCCATCAAGTTTACCCATGAAGGTGGTGTGACAGTCCGTGCCACGGCCACACCGCGAAAGTCATCGGAGAAGCCGGTCGAGGAGGCGGACAGTGAGGCTGATCGTCGCTGCTTTTACCGTTTGGTTGTGACAGTGTCTGATACCGGCATCGGTATTCCTCCTGACCAGCAGGAGCAGATCTTTGACGCCTTTGAACAGCAGGAAGGGCAGAACACGCGGCGTTATGGGGGTACGGGGCTGGGCCTGGCCATCAGCCGCAAGCTGGTGCGGATGATGGGTGGTGAACTACAGGTTGAAAGTGAGCCCGGGTCGGGCTCCACCTTTACGGTCAAGCTTCCTCGGGTTGAGGCAACGGGCGCCCAGGCCGAAGACGATGGCACACCCGAGGAATCGGAGCGTCTGCTGGCCCAGACACTCAGTATGCAGGAACGCGGATGGCTGCAGGAACAGCTTGCACGAGATTTTGGCGACGAGTGGGAGACGGTGCGGGAAAGCGGCGATCCGGAACAGATGAAGGATTTTGCCAACCGGGTGCTGGTATGGGGTAAGCGGTTCCGTTCGCCCTCGGTTACACGATATGGAGAGAAACTGCTGGCGGACGTGGAGGCGTTTAATCTGGATTCCGTGAACAGTGCTCTCGAATCCTTTCCGCGCCTTCTGGGACGGGATCAGTGACTGGAACGTGTCAGAGGCAGTCGAACTGCGACTTGCGGTCAAAGGCGACGGCGACCATGTCGTAGCCCGAGTCGGACAGCGAACGAATCAGCTCGCGATCTTTCAGCAGAGCCATGCAGACCCGGTGTACGTTGGCCTGAAGCTGTTCCTGAGGGGGCTCGGACTCGAATCTGAAATCGACGATCAGGTATTTACGCTCGACGGCCGATGTGGCGGGAATGTCTTCACGCTCAATGCTTTCATAGCCAATGTAAGTAGCTTGTTTATCGGGGAAGATTCCACTTAGCAACACGTCCAGGTTGCCTGCCATGACCGGTTGCGAGGCCAGTGCCAGTAACAGGCTGAGAGCGCCGGTGATGCGTTTGATGGCCATGAGAGCCACTCCTTTGGAATCGGTTCGTCGATCAGTGTAAACATATGTAACGTTTAGTTACTGTTGATTATCGCAGAGTGCGAACGAGTTTGCGCATTTTTTGCGCGCATTTTTCAATTGTTTGCAATGTTCAGAAGATCCGTCGGCTGGGTGTGGATTTCCGGAGCCTGCCAGGATCAACTACTATGGATAAAAACAGAAGCGCATAGAGGCAGGATGATGTTCCAACTCGTCTTTAAAGGTGAATGCACACCGGGGACCGACCCGGCAACCGCTCGCAGTAATGCCAGAACCCTGTTCAAGGCAACGGTGGACCAGATTGAGCGTATGTTCAGCGGTCAGCCAGTTGTTATCCGCAACAAGCTGGAGGAAGTCCAGGCGGAAAAGTACCGCTCGGTGCTGCAAAAGCACGGCATGGTGGCTTATGTGCAGCCCATGGAGGGCGCTGTCACCTCTGCCGCGCGTACGGCACCCGCCGCTCAATCACCGTCAGAGCCAAAACCAGTACCTTCAGCGCCTCCGGCGGAGCCGGCGCGCAATGATACCAGATCAGGAAGCGCCGTTGCCGTTGAGCCGGGCGACCGCTTGCCGGTGGCGGGCGACAAGGTCGACAGCATTCTTTCCGGGTCCGGACTGACACTTGACCCCGTTGGCGTCACGCTGGAGGAGCACCGGGAGGCTCCCGCTCCCATGTTCCAGCACCTGGACGACTGGTCGCTGGCGCCTCCGGGCAGCGACCTGGGTGTGAAGCGTGAGGTTCCACCACCGGTTGTGCCAGATGTCTCCCACCTGTCGCTGGCGGACGAGGATCCCGCAGACGATGCCTGACAGTTGGACGGGATGATGTTACCAGCTCGATTGATTGGCCTCCTGCTCGCGATGCTCGCAGCCATGCCCCTCATAGCTGATGTTGGGCGGCCGAAAGTGGGCCTGGTGCTAAGCGGCGGTGGAGCCAAGGGCATGGCCCATGTGGGTGTGCTGCGAGTGCTGGAAGAGCTGAAGGTGCCAGTGGATATTGTGGTGGGTACCAGTGCCGGCTCTGCCGTTGGGGCACTCTATGCCTCCGGTATGGAAGTCCAGGAGATTGAAGAGCGCTTTATTGAGATGGACTGGGTATCCAGTTTCCGTGACGACCCGGGACGTGCCTACAAGCCCGTCAGGCGCAAGCGCCAGGGCTGGCGCTATCCCGTATCCCCCGGTATCGGTGTGCGCCTGGACGGCCTGCATTTGGGTGGCGGTATCATAGCCGGCCAGAACCTGGGTTTTATTCTCAATGAGCTCACCCGCGATGCCGCCCTCGTTGAGGATTTTGATGAACTGGCCATTCCATTCAGGGCAATCGCCACGGATCTGGAAACCGGTGAGGAAATTGTCATCGGCAGTGGCAACCTGTCGGAAGCCATCCGCGCCAGCATGAGCATTCCCGGCGTCTATGCACCCGTCACGCTCGATGGGCGTTTGCTGGTGGACGGAGGCGTGGCCAACAACCTGCCGATCAGTGTGGCTCATGAGCTTGGAGCCGATATTGTCATTGCCGTAGATATCACTGATCCCCTTTTGGAGCGGGAGGATATACGCGAGGCGTTTTCTGTGGTTGGCCAGTTGACCACCATGATGACGCGGCAAAATACCGAGCGACAGCTCAAGTTGCTGGATGATCAGGACATCCTGGTTCGGCCGGATCTGAAGGGGCTGTCCTCGGCGGATTTCTACGAGGCCCCGGCGCTGTTCGAACTGGGCGCCAGCAGTGCGCGTGGTCACGCCGGTGAGCTTCGTCACCTGAGTGTCAGTGACGATGAGTGGGACCGATTTCGCAACCGGTTAAAGGCACACTCGTTCAGCCCGGGTGTTATCAGCGACATTCGCATTGATGACCGTTCACGCCTGGCGGGAGATTTCCTTCGCGAGCGTATACGGCAGCAGACGGGGGAGCCTCTGGACGTGCAGGCGTTGGAGGAGGATCTCAAGCGTATCTACGGCCTCGGTTACTATGAAACCGTTTCCTATTCGCTGGTGCCGACCGACGGCCCCGGCACGGACCTGGTTATCCGGGTTCGCGAGAAAAGCTGGGGGCCGAACTACCTGTCCTTTGGCCTGAACTACGAAGACAATTTCGAGAACGATACTCGGTTTAATGTCGCCACGTCGTTGCGGATGACGGGGCTGAATGCCCTGGGCGGTGAGTGGACGACCGGGCTTCAGTTGGGCACCCAGCCCCGGGTTCGAACCGAATGGTTCCAGCCACTGGACTATGGTTTCGAAAGATTCCTCACGCTGGGCGGTGCCTATTCCCGTGAAAGCCTGAGTGCGTTCGATGGCGAAGGCGAGCGCATAACCGAAGTGGATATCACCAATCGCCAGGTGGATCTGGCCCTGGGTACCGAACTGGGTGTAAACGGAGAGGTGCGTCTTGAATATGTGCGGGGCTACGCCACTGTCGACGAGCAGATTGGCGAGCCTATGGGGCCCTCTGGTTCGATCCAGAGTGGCAGTCTCCGGCTCCAGCTCGTTCACGATTCCCTCGACGATACCTTCCTGCCGGAATCCGGCGGGTTCGCCGGCATCCGTGGCCGGTTCGAGCGCCCGGGCCTTGGGTCCGACCGTCATTTTGATTCGGTCACCGTCATGGCCCTGGGCACCGCAAGCTGGAGACGGGCCAGTATCACCGGCTTGTTGTATGCCAATGCGGTCACCAAGGGCGTTGCCGGCATCGAGAATTCAGTATTGTTGGGCGGCTTTCACCGGCTATCGGCATACAGTCAGGGCGAAGTGGCGGGAGAGGATGCGGCCCTGGCGGGCGTCTTCGTCCGCCAGGAATTTGGCGGGCCGTTTGTGCCCTGGTTTGCCGGAGCCGGGTTCGAGACTGGTAACGCCTGGTCCTCGCTGGGGGAAGCTCGCTGGAACAACCTGTTGCGCTCTGGGAGTCTGTTTGCCGGCATTGAAACCTTTCTGGGGCCGGTACAGATTGCCACGGCCTACAACAACCGGGATGACTGGAGTGCCTATCTCAACGTCGGCTTTTCGTTTACCCGCCTGTTCGAATGAGCTGCCCGTTGCTCAAGCCGTAGCCGATGCGCTGTGGATAGCGTCAAGCACCTGCTGACACTGTTGTTCTGCGTACCCGGCCAGAATAGCTGCAAGACGTTCCTCGTCCCGTTCCTTGATGGCACCTATCGACTCCCGCACATGGGCCAGATTGTCTTCCAGCACCCGGTTGCCACCGCGCTGGAACGCCACAAAGGCGCAACGTTTCGCCGATGGCCACAGATCCTCAATGGCGGAAATGATGAAATAGTTGTCGGCATAGGCCAGCGACGCCTGAGTGTACTCTATGCCTAGCTCCAGAAACGCCAGCAGGTCGTTATTGTCGTGGCAGCCTTTCATGCGCTGGTAGAGGGATTCGAGCTTGTCGATGTCGGTTGCCTGCCACTGCCGCACCAGCTTGCGCCCGGTATGGGTCAGGTACAGTTGCAGCACTTCGTACAGGCTGCGTACAAAATAGTCGTCCAGCGGCGTAACGAATGCGCCCTTGCGGGGCACGTTCTGTACCAGGTGGCGTTTTTCAAGCAGAAGCAAGCCTTCGCGGATCGACCCATGGCTCACGTCCATTTGCTTTGCCATGGCGCTTTCATAGATGCGTTCGCCGGAGCGAAGCTGGCCGAATGCGATGAGGTTTTCGATGTGACGGGCGACCTGTTCGGTCAGGGTTTCGCGGGGCTTGAATGTGGTCATGGTCCTGCTTCGTTACAGCATGCTGGCTCAATGGTTCTGGAATACTCTCACATTCTTTGCGTATGGAAAATGGGCACACCAAAACGGGCCAGGCCCTGGTGGGCGGTTTCAGAGCAGGGGGCCAAGCAACCGTATGGTGCGGCACGTCAACCGGAAGGCCACAGAACGGTCCCGGTAATCCCGTTCCGTCATCAGTCGACTGGTGGTGAGATCCTGTTCCAGCAGATGTTCAATGCCGCTCACAAACTCAACGGCGGTACTGATGGCGGTTATCTCGAAGTTCAGTCGCATCGAGCGGTTGTCCAGGTTGGCGGTGCCGATGGCCGCGTAGCGGTCATCCACCAATACGACTTTCTGATGCATGAAGCCCGGCTGATAGCGATAGATGCCGATGCCGGCGCGGCATGCCTGTACCAGGTATGAGTACGCAGCCAGTCGGATCAGCCGGCTGTCAGATTTCTCGGGGATAATGATTCGCACGTCCACACCCCGCAGGGCCGCCAGTTGCAGGGCGTTCATGATCTGAACGTCGGGCACGAAATACGGTGAGGCGATCCAGATCCGCGTACGGGCATTGTTGATGCAATTGAGGAAAAACAGCGTGCAGGTTTCGTAGGTATCCGCCGGGCCGGTGGGCAGAATCAGGACTTCCTGATCGCCAGGCGTCGGTTGGGAAGGCGTCCAGTTGAGCGTCGGGAAGTCCTCACTGGCCCAGTTCCAGTCCTCGAGCCAGGCCAGTTGCAGCCCGGTCACCGCCGGGCCGGTGATGCGGCAGTGGCTGTCACGCCAGGGCTCCTCGTCCATGGCAGTGCCCAGATACTCGTCGCCGAGGTTGATGCCTCCGACAAATCCGACCTCACCATCACAGACCAGCAGTTTCCGATGATTGCGGAAGTTGACCTGCAGGCGCATGCGACGAAAATTGCCGTCTCCGAACGAGGCAACCTTTGCACCGGCGGCGGCCAGTTCCCGGAGGTACTTCCGCGGTAGCCAGACACTGCCAATGTCGTCATAGAGGAACCAGACCTGAACGCCCTGGGCCAGCTTGCGTTTCAGGATCGACTTGATGCGTTGGCCGACCTTGTCGGAGCGAACAATGTAGAACTCCAGGAGAATGTAGTGTCGGGCGTTTTCCATGGCATCGAACAGCGCCTCAAAGGTGGCTTCTCCATTCTTGAGGAGGTCGCATCGATTCCCGGTGGTAAACGGCTGCCGGCCCAGCTTGCAGAGGACCTGGAGTTCGTCCGGAACATGTTCGTCGTCGCGTTTGCTGACCGCTGCCGTCTGCTGTTCGAAATGGTTGAGCAGTTCCGTCAGCGCGGCGTCGCCGGTGCGTCTGGCCCTGATATAGCCGCCGAACCGGTTGCGTCCGAACAACAGGAACATGGGAACGGCGACATAGGGCAGGCCGATCAGTGCCAGAATCCAGGCGATGGCTCCCTGTGCCACGCGGTAGGTCATCAGTATCCGATAGATGCAGGCAGCCGCGGCCAGGTAGATCAGGGCCAGTGCGAGGGGCAGCCAGGGCACGTCAGCGATACTCATTCCGGCGCGTCTCCATTGTCGATGTTCAGGTGGCGGGCGCGGTACTGGGCCGGTGCCATCCCGGTCCAGCGCTTGAACGCGCGGCTGAAGGCGCTGAGCTCGGAAAAACCCAGCAGGAAAGCGATTTCGCCCAATGCGTAGTGGTCCGACGCCACGTAGCGCAAGGCTTTGTCCTTGCGGACTTCCTCCACCAGCTCGTGAAATCCAAGCCCTTCTTTCTTTAACCGTCGATACAGGGTTTGCCGGCTCATATGGCACTGTTTCGCCAGTGTGTCGGCGTCGATGCGATCGGTGGACATCTGGCGTGAAATCAGCCGCCGGATCTTGCGGCCGAAGGTGCGCCTGCTTTGCAGCCGGGCCAGCACTGCGTTGACCTGCTTCAGCACGGCGGAATAAACGTAGGGGTTGCGATGGGGAATCGGATGGCTCAGGTGGTGGCTACTGAAGGCCAGGCGAGTTGCACTACAGCCAAAAAACACCGGGCCACCCAGTAATCGCTGGTATTCATCGGCATAGCCTGGTTTCCGGTGGGCGATCTCGGCCCACTCGGCAACGATGGAAGGGTGGATGAAATGCCGGGTGCGGCATAGAGCCGCCGCCAGCGTCCGGTCCATATCCTGGCGACAGTAGTGCCCGGGGGTGTCCGCCTGCCAGGTCAGGATGGCCTGCTCGCCGGTTTGTTCAAAACTCAGGATCACCGATTCGTTAATCAACCGGTGCAGGCGAACATACTGGGTAACGGCCTCGCCGAGAGTGTCGCAATTGAAAAACACGTGCCCGACCAGGCCCATTCGGTCAGGATCGACCACCTGGCCGGCATGGAGGCCAACGGCAGGGTCTCCGGTGACCTTTTCAGCGTGTTCCCACAGGCGGTAATGGCGCTCGGCCGGAATGCGCAGGTCCGGGTCTGCCAGCTCGTTTTTGTTGAACCCGGCGATCCGCTCAACGGTGGGGATGTCCAGCACGCCCTGGCGGTCCAGGTAATGAACCAGGGCCAGCGTGCTCGAGGCTGCAACCAGTGGCGATGTGGTGGCTTTTGCCTGGGGTGAGTTCACGGTCACCTATGATTGAGGGTTAACAGGAATTCATCGGTACTGATACAAAATGTCAAACCTGTGGGACAGCCTGTCAACGGTTTATTGTCCTAACAACGATAGCATTAAGTCATCGAGGATTCTCACTCGCACATCTGGATTGGAGGTGTTTTCATGGAACTGGAAATTTTTGTGCCCCATAACGAGCTGGAGCGCTCCAACATTGCCGCTTTGGCTGAGTACCTGAACAGCATGTACTACTGCTAATCAGTTTCAGCAAACGTTTATGACCTGAGCCGGGGGAGACCCCGGCTTTTTTTTGCCTGAAATATCTGGCCGGTTGTCGGGTAAGCCTGCGGCTTGCCCTTGTTCCAATAACATTCGATGGTAATGTAGTCGGTTTAACGATAGCAGCCCGTTCTCACACGAACCTGTCCGGCGACTCTAGGAGGTCATGACCATGAGTGTTGAACTCAATTACCGCATTACCGGCGAAGGCCCGCCATTGATCCTTCTCCATGGCCTGTTTGGCTCGCTGGAAAATCTGGGAGGTATCACCCGTCGCCTGCAGGACCAGTGGCAGATTCATGCTCTGGATCAGCGCAATCACGGCGCTTCCCCCCATACCGACACCATGGATTACCCGGCTATGGCCGACGACGTGTTGGCGTACATGGACGCTCAGGGGCTGGAAAAGGCGTCTATTCTGGGTCACTCCATGGGCGGAAAGACCGCGATGCAGGTGGCATTGAAAGCTCCGGGCCGGGTTGAGCGAATTATCGTGGCGGATATCTCACCGGTGACCTATAAACCCCGTCATGATGTGGTGCTGGAGGGGCTGACCTCAGTGGATCTGGGCTCTATCCGCACGCGACAGGATGCCGACAGGGTGCTGGCAGACCATGTAGAGGAGCTTGGTGTCAGGCAGTTCCTGCTGAAGAACCTGGTGCGGGTGGGGGATGAAGAACAAGGCCAGCATCCCGGACCGTACCGCTGGCGGCTGAACCTGCCGGTGATAGAGCAATGTTATCCCCGCCTTGCGCAGGCACCGGAGGGGAGCGGGCCGTTTGAAGGTCCGGTATTGTTTATCAAGGGGGCCGATTCGGCCTATATCCAGGAGAAACACCGCGACGACATCCGTCAGCGCTTTCCCGCAGCGGATTTGCGAATCATCAACGGCACAGGGCACTGGTTGCACGCAGAGAAACCCGACAGCTTTGCGGCACTGTGTCGTCGTTTCCTCACGGATTAGCGCCTGGTAGCGGCGGGTACCTGCCAGTTTAGCCGCTGGCGGGTGTCTGATAAGGTTACGGAATCGTATCTGACAGGAACAGGCATCCTCTATGAAGTGGCTTCTGGGCGCATTGCTGATTGGTTTTTTGGTGCTGGGGGGCTTCCTGTTGTCGCCATCTCCCATTAACAGCCAGGCCTGGAACGCCCCTTCGCCGCAGCCATTGACCGGTAAGCTGGCGCCCAACGAACGCCTGAGACTGGCAGACCTGCTGGCCAGGGGAGAGGTGTACGGCCCTGAAGACACCACGGTGGATGACGACGGTATTCTCTACACTGGCACGCAGGATGGCTGGATCGTCCGGGTCAAACCGGATGGCCAGACGGAGAAGTGGCTGGAAACCGGAGGCCGGCCGTTGGGGATGGTGTTTGATCGCCACGGCAATCTCATCGTGGCGGATGCCTGGAAGGGGCTTCTCTCCATAGCGCCGGACAAGACCGTCACCGTACTGACCCGAGAGGCAGAAGGCTTGCCATTCCGTTTCACCGACGATGTGGATATTGCCCCGGACGGCCGCATCTACTTTACGGATGCCAGTTCGCGATTCCGTCAGCCTGAGTATCAGCTGGATTTGCTTGAGATGCGCCCTCACGGTCGCCTGCTTCGTTATGATCCGGCCACCGGTAAAACCGAGGTGTTGCTCAGCAACCTGCATTTTGCCAATGGTGTGGCGGTGTCGCCGGACGGCGAGTACCTGTTGGTGAATGAAACCTGGAAGTATCGAATCCTCAAGTACTGGATCGGTGGCCGCTATCCCGGACAGGCGGAAGTGTTTGCCGACAACCTGCCCGGGTTCCCCGACAACCTGGCGGTCGACCACGAGGGCCGCTACTGGGTTGCGTTTCCCACGCTCCGGAATGCCCAGGTGGATGCCCTGCATCGGCAGCCATGGCTGAAAGACCTGCTGGCCAAACTGCCAGATTACTTCAAGCCGAAGCCCCAGGAATACGGGCTGGTAGTGGCCATGGACGCGGACGGCAGCGTGATTACCAGTCTTCACGACACCAAGGGTACCCATCTGCGGGAGATCACGTCGGTCAACCCCCATGACGGTCACCTCTACTTTGGTTCACTTCACAACGACCGCATCGGCCGGCTAGCCTTGTCGGCTATTCCGGGGTTGGGAGACAGCGACAATGAGTGAGTTTGATCCGGTGAACTGGGATCTTCCCGAACCATTCACCATGACCATCGACGTCCGGGACGCGGACACTGACAGGCTCGGGCACGCCAATAACGTGGTGTACGTGCGCTGGCTTGAAGATATCAGCTGGCAGCACATCGACAGCCTCGGCATGACCTGGGAGCTGCATGAAAAAACCGGCAAAGCCATGGCCATTACCCGTACTGAAATCGATTACCTGGCGTCCGCCAATGCCGGCGACCGGCTGGTGCTGGGCACCTGGCTGACTGGGTTCGATGGGCGCTTTCGCTCGGCGCGGCAATTCCAACTGGTGCGTGAATCCGATGGCAAGACCCTGGTGCGCGCGGTATCCACCCATGCCTGTGTCAACATGAAGAGCCAGAGGCCCTCGCGGATGCCTGCGGAATACGCCGACATCCTCGGTGGAGCGATGGTGCCCGGTGGTCGCGGCTTTGATACCACACCTTGAGGATTCTGCTAGTCTGAACAAATGATCCTGTCCCTGAAGCTGTCTGGAGAGCCCCATGGAAAACACCGTTGATCCGAATTCTGGTCATGCCATGCGTCACGTGGTCTATGACCACTTTGGCGATACTGACGTACTGCGGATCGAAAGTTCCACCATCCCCGAGCCGGGCGCCGAGGAAGTTTTGCTCAGGGTGGCGGGCGCGGGGTTGAACCCCATCGACTGGAAGACGCGGAAAGGCCTGGGATTTGCCGCCCGTCAGATTGAAGACCACCTGCCATGGACGCCCGGCTACGATGTTTCGGGCGAAGTGATTGCGGTTGGTGCTGACGTGACGACGTTGGCGCCAGGCGATCGGGTGATGGGCATGGTGGGCTTCCCGGCTGGCGGAGGAGGTTATTCCCAATACGCAGTGGCTCGCGCCGACGAGTTGGCCATTGTGCCCGAGGAACTGGACCTGATGACTGCCGGCGCTTTGCCGCTGGCCGCGTTGACCGCCTGGCAGGCATTGTTCGAAGTGGCGGAACTGGAGGCTGGTCAGAAAGTGCTGATTCACGCCGGTGCTGGCGGAGTCGGGCATTTCGCCGTGCAGTTTGCGCTTGAACGGGGCGCCCATGTGATCGCCACTGCTTCATCCAGTAATCGCGATTTCCTGGCGGCTTTTGGCGTCCATGAGGTGATTGATTACCACACCACCGACGTTGTAGACGAGTGCTATGGTCTGGACGTGGTGCTGGATCTGGTCGGCGGCGAAGCGGGCAAGCGTTCCCTGCACACCCTGAGTGAGCACGGCGTACTGGTCACGATTCCCACCGTGACGGCAGATGAGATCATAACCGCGGCTGAGTCCCTTGGGTTGAGAGCCCATGGCATGACCGTCCGCCCCGATGTGTTTCATCTCGATGAGATCGCCGAACTGATCGAGGACGGCGAGGTGCGTGTCCATATCGACAAGGCCTTCCCGCTGGATCAGGTCGCTGATGCCCACCGCTTGCTGGAGGGTGGGCACGTTCGGGGTAAACTGGTCCTGGACTGCGGGGCCCGCTGATACGCTCAGGTTGGAGCGGGTTCCGGTGGCTGTTCCGGCGACTCCCCGGTATCCCGCTCCTTGCGTTCCTTCCTCGCCTGGGGTGGCACCAGGCTTACCAATGTCCAGTCTTTCTCGGGCTTGATGGCCTCCATGCTCTTGACCGGCGTGATGTGTTCGCGCGTGTTCACCACGAACAGCACCATGGCCTGACGGTCGTACTTGTCCAGGAAATCCTCGAACGTAAATTCGTCACTGAGCTGGGTGGTCTTCACCGTATACCCTTGGCTGGCCAAACTGGCCAGCTTGGCGTAGCTCACTCCGTCGAAGAGTCCTCTCGTAAGCTGTATTTTCTCGGCGGTCTGGTGCCGGGCCTTCTGGTCCTGATCCCCTTCGGCCAGGGTTAGCACTGAGTCTTTTCCGAACCAGTCCAGGAAGTGGTAGGTGGCCAGGGAATTCATGTGCTTGTAAGGGGAAATAACCAGCAGGTTGCCAATGCCGGTGAGATCCAGGTGGGTCGACGCATGCTCCGACACGGGGTTGCCGAAATACACCTGGAGGTTTTCCATGCGCGCCTGTTTGACGTTCTCCCAGTTGGTGTCCGCCAGGGTAACGGGGACCTCCAGCTTTTTCAGTGCCAGGCCGATTTTTCGGGCCACCGGGTTGGCACCGAGAATCAGGAAGCCGTATTCCGCCGGCTCGGCGACCTTCAGAAGCCTCGCCAGAGGCCTCGCGGTAAGACTCTGCAGGGTGACGGTGGCGATGATCAGCATGAATATCAGTGGCACCAGGGCTCCGGCGCTTTCGTAGCCCAGTTTCTGCAACTGAAACGCAAACAGGGCGGATACGGCAGCGGCTACAATGCCTCGGGGGGCGATCCAGCTCAGGAACAGTTTGTCGCGCCAGTTGAGACTGGTGCCAATGGCCGACAGGAAGATGCTTGCCGGGCGTGCAACCAGCATCAGCAACGCCAACACGGCCACCAGCCCCCAGCCCAGTTGAGCGATGGCTTCGAACTCCACCCGTGCTGCCAGGATAATGAAGAGAGCGGAAATCAGCAGCACGCTCAGGGATTCCTTGAACTCCAGGATGCTGTCGATGGGGACCTGCTTCATGTTGGCCATCCAGATGCCCATCACAGTGACCGTCAGCAGGCCGGACTCGTGGGCCATTTCATTCGACAGGGCATAGACCCCGAGCATGAACGTCAGGGTGCCGGCGTTGTGCAGGTATTGCGGCAGCAGGTGCTTGCGCAACGCAATGCCGTTCAGCCAGCCCGCGACAGCGCCAATCAGGAAACCCACTGCAAGGGTCTTGCCAAAAATATACAGCGAGTGGCTGAACACGTTGCCCTGGCCCCAGGACACAATGCCCTCGAAGACCAGCACCGCCAGCAGGGCGCCCACTGGGTCGATGATGATGCCCTCCCAGCGCAGAATGTTGGCCAGTTTTGCGTCCGGTCGCACAGATCGGAGCAGAGGGGCGATGACGGTAGGGCCGGTGACGATGGATATGGCGCCAAACAGGAGGGCCACCTCCCATGACACATCAAGGATCCAGCGGGCGGCCAGGGTACCAATGATGCAGGTGACAATGGAGCCGACGGGAATCAGATTGCGAACCATCTTGCCATGGCCACGTATTTCGTCGTAGCGGAGCGTCAGGCTGCCTTCAAACAGGATAATGGCAACGGCCAGGGAGATGACCGGGAACAGCAGGTCTCCAAACACGACTTCGGGGTCCAGAAATCCCAGCAGCGGCCCTGCGGCAATGCCGCCGGCCAGCAGGAACAGGATGGCCGGCATGCGAACCCGCCAGGCGAGCCACTGGCAAAACAGGGAGAGCACACCGATACAGGCAAGGAGAAAGACAGTGCTGACGGTCATAATGGGGTCAGTTCCGTTGAAGTATGGGTTTAATTCTGTAGTCCTGCAGGAAAGTCTGCCGTCTTGTCGGAATTGGCCTTGCGTGCCAGGCGAGCCAGCAACCGCGCCGCCGCGAAGAAACCAAAACTGGCGGTGACGGGGCTGGCAGCACCAAACCCGGAGGCGCAATCCAGACGGACCGGGCCTTCGGTGGCAGGCTTCTGTAGGCAAACCTCACCGTCCCCTGCAGGATACGTGAGCTGTTCCAGGGAGTACACGGCTTCAATTCCGAAACGCCGTTTGGGATTGCGTGAGAACCCGTACTCCCGACGGAGTGTATTACGCACCTTGGCCAACAATGGATCCTGTGTGGTTTTGCTCAGGTCACTGACGCGGATCTGGGTCGGGTCCATCTGACCGCCGGCGCCGCCAGCACACACCAATGGAATCTTGCGACGCTGACAGTGTGCAATCAGCCCGGCCTTGGCTTTGACGCTGTCGATGGCATCGACCACCCCTGACATCTCCGGGGTAATCAGTTCATCGACGTTTTTCGTGTTCAGGAACCCGAAATGGACCCGAATGTCACCCTCCGGGTTGATCGACCGCAAACGGTCTGCCATGGCGTCCGTCTTGGTGCGCCCGTATTGCCCGCTAAGCGCGTGGAGCTGGCGATTGGTATTGGACACGCAGATATCGTCCATGTCGATCAACGTCAAGGTGCCGACGCCGGAGCGGGCAAGGGCTTCAGCCGCCCAGGAGCCCACGCCACCCAATCCAACGATGGCAATGTGAGCGTGACGGAAGTGCTCCAGTGCCCGGCGGCCATAGAGTCGTTCGATACCGCCGAAGCGGAAATGGAAGTCGTCACCCGTCATGCTGCATCTCCGGAGAAAAGTCACGATTGTAACCCAGCCCTGCCGGCTGTCTCTAATCAGTCGTCGGATATCGTATTCATGGGGTGAAGTGAGCAGGCATAAAAAAGGCCACGCAAGAGCGTGGCCTGTAAGCAAGTGCCCAACCCGACGGGGGGTGGGCCGGACTAGTTCAGAGACACTAATCAACGTAATCAGTATCGTTTATCAACGTGTCGTCCGGAAGGTCACAAACTGACAAAGGCCGGTCATTTTCGGCCAAGGCTTCGGCCAGGCCGGTACAGTTTCCGGTCCATCCGCCTCAGCGTATAAAGGGGTTCAATAAGCGAGTGAACGTGCCGGTTAATTTAACCGGTGCGCTGAGCACCGACAGGGTGATGCAGTCTTCGCAGCCAACCGCCACAGGTTTGTGCTCGTCTTCCTGATTGAGTACCACGAAGTCCCACTGGTTGAACACACCTTTCTGGTCTGAGAATGCACCCTGAAGAACTATCGTGGTTTCACTCCCTCTGTGGGTATGCGCGGGTGCCTTCCCACCGGCGGCCAGTTTCTGAAGCACCACCTGCTCGCTCTGGCCGGGAAACCGTTCGCTGATATCCAGCACACTGACATCGCCGAGCTGACGTTTCCAGGGCAGCGAGTTGAGATCGTCGCCCAACAACTTTTGAAGAGGGCTCATGCGCTTGGCTTGTGTACTGATGTAGGTCTCCGTCATGTCAGGCTCGCTGTCTATGCGTGACAGGATAGCGTCAAACATGTCCGATGAAACACCGACCTGGGGCTGACTTTCCATCATGACGGCACCCAGGCTGTCGAGCGTATCCACACGGCTGCGACAATGGGGGCACTGGTCCAGATGGAGACGAATGCACAGTGCGTGGGGCTCACTGAGGTTGCCTGCACTGAATTCCATCAGGGTAAGTGTGTCTGGATGGTGCCGTGTCATACGTTCTGGTCCTGCAAAATCACTTTCAGTTTGTTCAGTGCCAGGCGTACCCGGCTTTTTACGGTACCTAGCGGTATGTTGAGCTCGTCCGCCACCATCTGGTGTGACTTGCTTTCCATGTAGACCTTGGCGATTACTGTAATCTGTTCTTCCGGCAGGTGGCTGAGGGACTCTCGCACGCGACGTTCAGACATCAGGCGGTGCAGCGACGTAACCGGCTCGTCTTCGTTTTCGCCGGGAATCTGCCACAGATCTTCCGTTTCAACCGGCATCTCCGCACTCGTGCGTTTCATCTTGCGCAGCATGTCAATGCGTTGGTTACGGGCGATGGTGAAAATCCAGGTCGACGCGGCTGCCTTCCTCCAGTCGTACAAGCAGGAGCGCCGCCAGATCGATACGAAAACCTCCTGTACCAGCTCCTCGGCGTGACTCGCCATGCCATTGGCCATGGCGTAATACTTGATCTGAGGACCAAAGTGCTCGAACAAAGCGTGGTAGGCCTGCCGATCCTGGTTCTTTCCCACTTTCTCCAGCAATTGGCTCCAGGGGTCCTTGCGGCCCTCGGCTCGTGCTGGCTTCTGATCCAGTGTGGACACCGGACGCTCCTTGACAGTCGCATGATTTGGCATTGTTGTGTTCATCATTCTATGCACTCGCCCCGGGTTTGTCAGTCACGATATTTACGGGGGCGATGGGCAGGCGGATCTGTTGGGCGGTATTTTTTCCCACTTGTACTGGCTGGCTTCTCCGCCGCTCGGTGTCGTCTGCAGGGAGATTGCCGACCGCTATCATCACGGCTAATCTTTTGCAGGTATTTATTCAGGAACGCTTGGCCAACATGAATGCTCCCGGAAAGACCGGCAATCTGCCCGTTATTCGCGCCCACTACGCCGATATCCTTTGCCAGTTGGCGGAAGAGAAGGGTGCTGCGCGTCCCGAGTTGCTGCGCTCGGCCGATATTCGTCCGGCCATGTTGGGGCACCCCGACAACTTCATCACCGTGGAGCAGTTCAGTCGTCTTTGTCGCTCGGCATTGGCATTGAGTCACGACCCGGCCCTGGGGCTGGAATATGGCAAGCGCCTGAAGTTCACTACCCACGGTTCCCTGTCACAGGCCGCCATCAGCTGTGACAACATTGGCCAGGCTCTTACGGTGTTGATCAAGTATTTCCGTATCCGGTTCGTGTATATGAATCTGAGTTTCTTTACCGAGGGCAGCGACGCTGTGCTGCAACTCGATATCGTGCACGCCCTGGATGATCTGCATTGGTTCAACGCAGAAGTGGTGCTGGCCTCGCTTATGGATGTGAACCTGCTCCTGTTCGGACGCCGCCTGCTTGATGGTGGAAGTTGTCGACTGAATTATCCGCCACCGGAGTATGCCCCGGCCTATGAGTCGCTGTTCGGCAATCGTATCCGGTTTGACGCCGGCGCCAATCAGCTCCGTTTTCGCAAGGAATTTCTGGAACTGCCAATTTCCCTGTCCAATCCTGTGGCGCGTCGGGTAGCAGAAGCGCAATGCGAGGAGGAAATGCGATCGCTGGAGGCGACCACATCGATTCCCGAGCGCGTGGGGCGGTTGCTGGAATCGGTACGGGATGGCCGGCTTCCGGGTATTGATTCCGTGGCAGCGCAACTGGGTGTGTCACCCAGGACGCTGCGCCGTCAGCTCAGTGCCGAAGGCCTGAAATTTCAGGGCATCCTTGATGACATCCGCCACCGGCGTTCACTGGAGCTGCTTCGGCGCACCGACCTCGGGATCGATGACATTGCCTATCGCCTGGGGTATAGCGACCCGTCCAATTTCGGCCGTGCCTTCCGCAAGTGGGAGGGGCTGTCACCCTCAGCCTGGCGCGCAAGCAGGGCCTGATCCGGGTTACTCTTCCAGGTAGGTATAGCCGCCCAGGCCATTCTCCAGTTCTTCCAGCAGGCTCGTCTGTATGTCTTCCGGCAATCCGCTGGCGGCAAATTTCTGCTGATAGGCCCGAAGCAGGGCAGTGGGTTCGAAGTTCACATACTGCAGCACCTTGGCCACGGTGTCGCCATGGATCGGCTCACTGACGGTATGGCCGCCGCCGGGGTTGCGTCGTACATCCACCGAGTGGGTGTCGCCGAACAGGTTGTGCATGTCACCGAGGATTTCCTGGTAGGCACCGGTCATGAAAAAGCCCATCAGCATGGGTTCTTCCGGCGCCTCTTCAGGCAGCGGGAAGGTGGTTTCGATGCCCTGGCCGTCCACGTACCGGTCAATTCGCCCGTCGGAGTCACAGGTAATATCCTGGATGACCGCACGACGGGTGAGGGGGCGATTCAGTCCGTTCACAGGCATGATCGGGAAGATCTGATCAATACCCCACACGTCCGGCAGTGACTGGAACAGCGAAAAGTTCACGAAGAGCTTCTCCGCCAGTTTTTCATTGAGCTCGTCAATGATCTCCCGGTGCGCGCGATTCGCGGAGTTCAGCTGTTTTCTCAGAGCCCGGCAGCAGGTGGTGTAGAGCGTTTCCGCCCGTGCGCGGTCCGCCAGTGACAACAGGCCGTGGGCAAACTGGGTGTGGACATCCGCCATGGCGTGGAGCACGTCGTGGTAGATCTCAGCCAGGGAACGGCGCGATGCCTCATCCCGCAGGCTCTCCAGGTCGCGCCACAAATCCTGCAGCGGTGCCGGGGCATCACTGACCGGTTGTTCAGGCGGACGCTTGTCGGGTATCTCCCGGTCAATCACATTGGTCACAAGTACCGAGTGGTGAGCCGTCAGCGCACGGCCGGATTCACTGATCAGGTTGGGATGGGGGATACCCGCCCGATCGCACTCCGATTGCAGGATATGAATCACGTTGTAAGCGTATTCGTGTACGCTGTAATTCATCGAACAACTGCTGCGTGAGCGGGTGCCCTCGTAGTCCACGCCGAGCCCACCGCCAATATCGACCGTGCCTACCGGTGCCCCCATGTGGCGCAATTCACTGTAGAAACGGGCACACTCCCGCAGTCCGGTCTGGATGTCACGGATGTTGGCAATCTGCGACCCCAGGTGAAAATGCAGCAACTGAAGGGATTCCAGGGCCCCGGCACGGCGCAGGGTCTCAACCACATCCAGCACCTGGCTGGCGGACAGGCCGAATTTCGACTTCTCACCGCCGGTGTTCTGCCAGTTGCCTTTGCCGATGGTGGCCAGCCGTGCGCGCACACCAATCAGCGGAGTCACTCCCAGACGGCGCGCTTCCTCGAGGATGAGCGGCAACTCGGACTGTTTTTCCACCACAATGAACACCCGGTGCCCCAGTTTCTGCCCGATCAGCGCCAGCCGGATATATTCGCGGTCCTTGTAGCCATTGCAGACAATCACCGACTCCTGCTGGCGCGACAGTGCCAGAACCGCCATTAACTCCGGCTTACTGCCGGCTTCGAGGCCAATCTGGTTGTCGCTGGCGGCCGGTTCGGCGCAGAGCAGTTCCTCAACCACCCGGCGCTGCTGGTTGACCTTGATCGGGTAGACGGCGGTGTAGCCTCCCTGGTAGCCGTGTTCGCGAGCGACCTTGTTAAACGCGCCACACAGTTTGTTGACCCGATCATGGAGAATATCGGTAAATCGGATTAACACCGGAAGCTGAACCCCCTCACTGACCAGGGAGCGGGCAAGGTCAGGCAGGTTGATGTCCTCGCCGCTGTGCCCCCGGTCGGGTCTTATCAGTACCTCGCCACGGGTATTCACATCAATATAGCCATCGCTCCAGTGGGCGATGTTGTACACCTTGTGGGCGGCGCTGAGGGTTGGTTCGCTCATGGGGCTTTCCTGTGCTGAATCCGCAGCCGGCAACGGGCCGGCTTATGGCGCTCATTGTATGGATTCCACCGCCCCGCTAAAAGAACAACACCCGAAAAACACGGCCCAAGGGTAATGATAGTCCTTTAGGTGTGGTGGTTACGCACCTACAATACCCTCAATACGAACAGGCTCAACGCGCACATCCGGAGACACGACATGACTGCACTGAACGATGGCTGGTTTACCGAAGTATTCCAGGACCAGGGAACCGCCTTTTCCCTGCAGGTAAAGAAAAAGCTGCACGAAGAACAAACCGAGTTCCAGAAACTGGAAATCTGGGAAACCGAAACCTTCGGTAACCTGATGGTGCTCGATGGCTGCGTGATGCTGACCACCAGAGACAACTTCCTCTATCATGAGATGATGACTCATCCGGCCCTGTTCACCCATAAAGACCCGAAGAAAGTGGTCATCGTTGGTGGTGGTGATTGTGGAACCCTGAAAGAAGTCCTCAAGCACCCCGGTGTGGAAGAGGCCTGGCAGGTGGAAATCGACGAACGTGTCACTCGTCTCTCGGAACAGTATTTCCCCGAACTCTGCGAGTCCAACACCGACCCCCGCGCCAACTTCTTCTTTGGTGATGGCATCCAGTGGATACGCGATGCGGTGCCCGGAAGTCTCGACGTCATTATCATCGACAGCACCGACCCGGTCGGCCCCGCCGAAGGCCTGTTCGCCCTCGACTTCTACCGCGACTGCATGATCGCCCTGCGCGACGGTGGCATCCTCGTCCAGCAAAGCGAGTCACCGCTGCTGCACACCAACACCATCATCAAAACCATTCACGACGACATGAAAAAGGCCGGTTTCGACCACGTCCGCACCCTGCCGTTCCCGCAACCGGTGTATCCCACCGGCTGGTGGAGCTGCACTATGGCGGGTAAGGAAAAGCCGGTGGTGTACTTCCGTGAGGAAGACGCGGATCAGCGGCCGTTTGTGACCCGCTATTACAACGCCGACATCCACCGTGGGGCATTGGCGATGCCGCAGTTCATGGTGGATGTATTGGAAGATGAGGTGATGTCGAGCGAGGGCTAGGAGGCCATCAGGGGCAAGGAATTTCTGAAGGTGGTACGGGCGCCGTTGTTCGCCGCCCGGTTTTTGATTAGAGTTTGGCTTTGTGGCGGTCATGCCCGCCCCTCAAGGAGAGCGCCTGCTTTAGTCAGTACCTTTGCGGGCCTAATACACCGGCCGCAAAGGAACGCTGCCAATGAAAGTAAAATCCCGCCTGGAGCTTGAACTCCGGGACCTGCCCTATATTGAAAGCCCTTTCTTCGCTGCCTCATATGCAGCCGAACTGATTGACCATCCTGTCTCCGACGTGCCCCGAAACCGTAGTGGAAAGGAAATGAGCGTCAAAGCACTGGAGCGTGAGCTCAGGGACGGTCATCTGTTTCTGATTGGAGGCAAGCCCTTATCGCCTATAGTTGTCTGGGAAACGGACAGTGATCACCCCAACGGCGGGTTCTGGCGCCTAAAGAGAGATGGTGGCGGGCCGGGCCTTCGCAACCAGATTGAGTCTCTCAACAAGTGGGAAGTCACCCCTGAAATCATCAGCCACGTAGGGGCGGGCGGTGTCGGCCATATGAACGTCTGCGGTTTTGACTGCACCATGACCAACCGCCGCGCCGACGAGCGTTACCTGGCGAAACAGGAAGCCGACCGACGCTCCACCCTGCCGCTGGGTACAGCAGCGTTGGTTGCGCCCCTTGTGCCCGCTGCCTCGCTAGCCCAAACACCCGAGAACGGTCAGGCAAAGAAAGAAGAACAGAGAAAGCCGGTTCATCTTGAAGTGGGCATTTTCACCGATGGCACGTTGAACAATGCCGGTAATATTGAGATTTACCGGCAGCAGGTGGAAGAGACATGCCTCGTGCCGCACAGCAATGGCGAGATTGACGATGCCGAGTGTGAACGGCGGCTGGCTTTGTTGCTGGGGGGTAGTTACGCCAATGAGATCAGCAATGTCGCCAAGTTGCGGGATCTATATCCCGAGGTCGAAAATGAGGCGGAAACAATGATCAACCAGAGTTTTTCGGTGTATGCGCCGGGAGCAGGATCGAAAACCGGAGCTCCGGATTCTCTGGAAGGTATGACAACCGGTCTTGGTGAAACGGGTGTCACCGAGCAAGTAAAAAATGGTTTCACTGAGGTCGCAGAGCGCATAGCCATACTGGTTAACGAAAGGCCTATCGCAAAGCTAACAGTTGATCTGTTTGGTTTTAGCAGGGGAGGCGCAGCCGCCCGCCATGCCGCGAATGAAATTGCCAAGGGCTCTGATGGCGAATTGGGACAGTCTTTGGCCGCCATGGGTATTCAATGGCCGGAACGAGTTACCATTCGTTTTGTGGGGTTGTTTGATACCGTCGCCGGCATCGTAAATATCACGGGTGGCGATCTCTCTCCAAGCAATGCTCGTAACACGCCGGTGAACCTGTACCTGGACCCGGCCACCGTCTCCACCGCTGTACAGTTCACGGCCGTTGACGAGTGTCGAGAAAATTTTGCGCTTAACAGCCTCTGCAATCCGGATGGTTCACTTCCCCGCAACTTCCGAGAAATCATGGTGCCCGGCGCGCACTCCGATATTGGTGGCGGCTACCATGATAGCCAGACCGAGGAACTGATGCTTTCGCCTAAACTGACCATTGGCGGCAGCGCTACGGCCTGGCCGGAGCAGACACCGCAGTGGGACAACCTCGCAACCCTCAAAGGGGTGACCGAAGCCGAGGGCTGGATCGGGACTCGCAGCCTACCCCTGACAACGGGCGAGCCAGCCAGCCTCGGGATTCATAAAACAGTGCGCGAGCACCCCGTTCCGGATGGCGAAGTGGGCCTCGACCTGAAACTGCACCGGCAGGTGCGCGGCGAGCTATCGCGGGTTTATCTTCACTGCATGTATCACTTGGCGAAAAGAGCAGGCGTTCCATTGAAGGACATTCGTACTGCCAAGAATGCCGCAGAAGTTCCGAAAGAACTCGACCTAGCGTACCGGATACTATGGGAGCATATCTCGCTGGGCAAGAACCTGCCTGAACTGCCGCCGCTGCAAAAGGAGCTGGTAAAACAGCGGTATGTGCATCATTCGGATCATTACAACCTGCTTGAGTTTTTGATTGGGGACACCATCGTGAGCTCCGAACTCCCATTTTCGAACGCCAGGTTCCTCTCGCCATTCCGGCCTGCGCCTGAACGGAAACGTATCGTCTATAACAATCAGCCGGAGACGTAATATGCGCCGTATAACATTCATGCTTGCCCTCCTCATTGGTTTGATGCTATCGGGGTGTGCCTCTGGGCCTGATAGCCTTTTTAAGGCATATGTGGGTGTAGGGGCACCCAAGCACTATGAAGTCTGGGTTGAGCACCTGGAACTTGAAGCCTCCGGCATAAGACACTGGCGTATGCCGGTGGGAAGTGTTGCGTGTTGCTGGAAAGGGCCCAGTGGCCCTAGGGGCAAAGGAGGAACAGCGCAGCCTTTCCCGGACTATATCGGTATACGCTGGTTCTCGTTTGCTGAACAAAAGTTTTACGAACGCGTGTTTTCACTGCCAGAGGGACTGGAAGAAAAAATGCGCGAGCACGCAACTTATACTACCAGCCTGGGAACCTTCAGCAGGCCACGGGATATGCTGACTATCGGTTTGGCGCCCGGGGGGCAGATGGTTCTTTGGATTAATAACCAGATTGGCAATGAAATTGAAGTAGGCCGAATGCAAGCTAACGAGGTGGAGGGGGACGCTTCAAATTACGAAGTCGGCACCCGTAACTACCTTGAAGAACACAGCGACTACATCGAAAAACACGGTGTACCAAAAGAAGGCTGGTAATTCACCTCTTCAGACTCCCATGTTTGTTAAAACCGTAAGTGAGGGCTGCTGGCCGGTGGTGGCGTTGGTATTGGTTACCGTTGGAGAATAGGTCGAAAATTAGACAACGCGATACCTCTGACTACACTTGCCGGTATCGGGCAACGGTTGCCCGATTGCGAAGCGCATGGAGAAGGAGGTCACTGATGACGGTTCGACAAGGGAAGCAGAGCGCAACTGGTTCCGATTCGAAAGATTTGAATTGATCAATGGCGCATGGTACTTCCAGACTCGCGAAGGGGCGCTAAAGGGGCCTTTTGAAAGCAGTTAGGAGGCTGAAATGGAACTGCTACGGTACTTGCGCCGGGTCGAGGATTCGCTGTTTTGCAATGCGGTTTGAGGCCACAAAATTCTACGGTTTTCAGGAGAAATAGCAAGGGCGCCCAATGGGCGCCCTTGCTTTCGGGCCTTCAGGCCGGTTTACTTGGAACTGACAAACTCCGGATAGGCTTCCATACCACACTCGGACAGATCCACACCTTCGTACTCTTCCTCTTCGGTCACCCGAATACCCATGACCGCCTTGAGGATGCCCCATACAATCAGGCTGGTGACGAAGACCCAGATGAAGATGGTGAGCATGCCCACGAGCTGCCCCATGAAGGTCGCGTCCGCGTCGGACAGCAGTACCGCGAAGATACCCCAGATACCAACCACGCCGTGTACGGAGATGGCACCGACCGGGTCATCAATACGCATCTTGTCGAGTGTTACGATTGAGAACACCACGATGATGCCGCCGATGGCACCGATAATGGTTGCCAGCAGAGGCGAGGGATCGGCAGGTTCAGCGGTAATCGCAACCAGGCCAGCCAATGCACCGTTCAGGGCCATGGTCAGGTCAGCCTTGCCGAACATGATGCGGGCTACTATCAGAGCGCCGATCAGGCCGCCGGCAGCGGCCGCGTTGGTGTTCAGGAACACGTTGGCCACTTCATTGGCAACGCCGATGCCACCCAGTTTGAGGGTAGAACCGCCGTTGAAGCCAAACCAGCCCATCCACAGGATGAAGGTACCCAGAGTCGCCAGCGGCAGGTTGGCACCCGGGAAGGCCTTGATCTGGCCATCCGCGCCGTACTTGCCTTTACGGGCGCCCAGCAGCAGGACACCGGCCAGAGCCGCAGCGGCACCCGCCATGTGTACGATGCCGGAACCAGCGTAGTCGCTGTAGCTCAGTTCATAGATACCGAATACGGCATCGCCGTTCCAGGTCCAGGAGCCCTGCATCGGGTAGATGAAACCACACATGACAACGGCGAAAGCCAGGAAGGCCCAGAGCTTCATGCGCTCGGCCACGGCACCGGAAACGATGGACATGGCGGTTGCAACGAAGACAACCTGGAAGAAGAAATCAGAAGCCCCGGCGTATTCCCCCATCTCACCAAAACCGGCTTCGTTGGAAGCGGCAAGGACTCCGGCGATCGCCGCGTCGTCCATTTGAGCGACCGTGGTAACGCCGCTGAGGAAGAGCCCGCCACCGTACATGATGTCGTAACCGCAGATCAGGTACATGGTACAGGCTACAGCAAACAGGGAAACGTTCTTGGTCAGGATCTCGGTGGTATTCTTGGCACGCACCAGGCCTGCTTCAAGCATTGAGAAGCCCGCGGCCATCCACATGACCAGAGCACCGCAGACAAGGAAGTAGAAGGTATCCAGTGCATACTGGAGTTCAAAAATATGATTAAGATTGCTTTCCATGTGAAGCCCTCCGCACGAGGCTTTTCAAGTTATAAATTTTTTGCGTTGGCTGTCTGGTTGATCAGTCTTCGATCAGACCGCTTCTTCGCCGGTTTCCCCGGTTCGGATTCGGATCGCCTGTTCCAGTTCGGTCACGAAAATTTTGCCGTCACCGATCTTTCCGGTGTTGGCTGCCTTGGTGATGGATTCGATGACCTGATCCAGCAGGTTGTCGCCGATAGCAACTTCAACCTTGACCTTGGGCAGGAAGTCCACCACGTATTCTGCGCCTCGGTAGAGTTCGGTATGACCCTTCTGGCGACCGAAGCCTTTGACTTCAGTGACCGTTACGCCTTGTACGCCAATCTCGGATAGTGCCTCACGGACATCATCCAACTTGAAAGGCTTGATGATCGCTGTCACAAGTTTCATTGCTTTCTCCTTGGTAAAGCCGTCTCAACATCTGGAACTCTTCGGCCCGTTGTTGAGGTCGGGATGCTGCCACCTCGCACACCAATTGTGCGGATTGCGTACAAGGCTTTTAGCATCGGGTGTGCCAACGCAAAAAATAATATAACTATCAGACAGTTGGCTGTCTGTTGATCCAGAATGGATCGTCAGGTCGCACCATTTCGGGGCTTGTCTGTCTTGGGCGAACCATAATGATGCACGAACTCGGTGCAAGCATTAGGGGTGCCTGAGCCACATTATACTGTCGACGGCCACAGTATGGCAGGGGAGGCATTAGTGTTACACTCCGAACCGTCGTTCAGGCACGACGAAAAGCCCGCCGAGGACGAGGTATAGTCCAGCGCAGCGATTTTGACCGGTGATTTTGAGAGGTGATTCGTGAAAGGTCCACAGGATTTCTTTTCCCAGCTTCAGGGACAGTTCGGCCAGTTCGTTCCCGATATGGCCCGTGCCGCCCGTGAGGACTTTGAAGCTCAGGCCCGCGCCACGGTGATGACGGTTCTGTCGCGCCTTGAGTTGGTCACCCGAGAAGAATTCGATGCCCAGCAAGCTGTACTGATGAAAACCCGCGAAAAGGTCGAAGCGCTGGAAAAGCGCGTGGCTGACCTGGAAAAGCAGTTCCCGAATAACTGACCGGCAGGACGCCCGTCAGGCGGCTAGGCCGCTATCACCTATAACCATGGAAGGTTGTCATGTTTGCCGTTGTCCATACCCGCGCCAGCATTGGCGTTTCAGCACCCTCCGTTACCGTTGAAGTCCACCTGTCAGGCGGCCTGCCGGCGCTGTCCATCGTCGGGCTCCCCGAAACGGGTGTTCGCGAAAGCCGGGAGCGTGTTCGCAGTGCGCTGATGAACGCCGGCTTTGAATTCCCCGCCCGCCGAATCACCATCAATCTGGCTCCTGCGGACCTGCCCAAGGAGGGCGGCCGCTTCGATCTCCCCATTGCCCTGGGCATTCTTGCCGCTTCCGGACAGATTCCGGCGGAAAGCCTCGCACAGTATGAATGCGTGGGAGAGCTTTCCCTGGATGGTGCGCTGAGACCGTTGAAAGGTGTGCTCCCGGCGATACTGGCAGCTCGCAACGAGGGGCGTCGGTTGCTGATCCCCCAGGCCAATGCCGCGGAAGCCGCACTGGCCAGCCAGGACGATGTGTTGCCAGCCGGCCATTTACTGACGGTCTGCGAACACCTGTGTGATCGGGCAAGGATTTCCCCGGTACCGCCAGCGGTGCCGGAAACGGGCGTGAACGCCGGTCCGGACCTTGCGGACGTGCATGGTCAGAGCGTGCCGCGGCGGGCGTTGGAAATCGCCGCCGCCGGCGGGCATAACCTGCTGATGTTTGGTCCACCGGGCACTGGTAAAAGCATGCTCGCCAGCCGTCTGCCGGGTATTTTGCCACCGTTAACCACCGAATCTGCGCTTGAGGTAGCAAGCATCCACTCTGTGGCCGGTCTTCCCGTACGGGACGGAGAGTGGTGCCGGCCGCCTTACCGCGCGCCCCATCATACTGCCTCGTCGGTTGCCATGGTGGGTGGCGGTAGCAGTCCGCGCCCCGGAGAAATCTCCCTGGCGCACCGCGGCGTGTTGTTTCTCGACGAACTGCCAGAGTTCGAGCGCCGGGTGCTGGAAGTGCTGCGGGAACCCATGGAGTCCGGCGAGATTGCCATCAGTCGCGCAGCAAGGCAGGTGACTTTTCCGGCCTGCTTCCAGGTCGTGGCGGCCATGAACCCGTGCCCGTGTGGCTATCTGGGGCATCCGACGATTGAGTGCCAGTGTACGCCCCCGCAGGTGCTCCGTTATCGGGCAAAGATATCAGGGCCACTGCTGGACCGGTTCGATTTGCATGTGGAAGTGCCGGTTCAGAGCGGGGAAGTGCTGATGAAGCGTGACGGTGGGGGTGAGTCCAGCACGGTTGTGCGGGATCGGGTGTATCAGGCCCGCGAGCGGCAAATGCAGCGAGGATCCGGAAACGCCGCGTTAAGTGGCGGTGAGCTGCAGACGCACTGCCGCGTGGATGCAGCAGGCGAGGCCATGTTATCCGCCGCCATGGAGCGGCTGGGGCTCTCTGCCAGGGCATTGCATCGCATCCTGCGGGTGGCACGGACCCTGGCGGACCTGGACGGCCTCGACCACATTGGCAATGGCCATCTGGTTGAGGCGTTGGGTTACCGCAAGCTGGACCGGCAGCAGACCCGGAATGCGCAGGTTTCGGTATAGTCCGCTGGGCGGCCTCTGGTAAACTGTCGCCATAACCCATTGAAGGAAAACCGCACAGGGCGGTTGAGGACGTCAGATGACTGATCACAACGATGTTTCCGGCGATTCACCCGTGACGACCCGCCGTGGCGTACGCAGTTTCGTGCTGCGCCAGGGGCGGATGACCGAAGGCCAGAAAAAGGCCTACGACCGCAGTTGGCCCAAATACGGCCTGACCCGTGAACAGGGCATGATTGACCCACGCCAGATCTTTGGACGGGACAACATGCTTAACCTGGAGATCGGGTTTGGTATGGGCAAGTCCCTGGCAGACATGGCGGAAGCGGCACCGGAGCAGGACTTCATCGGCGTGGAAGTGCACCTGCCCGGGGTTGGTGCACTGCTGAAAGAGATTGAAGACCGGGGGCTGGAGAATGTTCGTGTCTACGCCATTGATGCCAACGATGTGATCGACCGGTGCCTGCCCGATGCAGCGCTGGACCGGGTGATGGTGTTTTTCCCGGACCCGTGGCACAAGAAACGTCACCACAAACGCCGGCTGATCCAGCACGAATTCGTCCAGCGCCTGCGCCATAAACTGCGCGTGGGCGGGATCCTGCATCTGGCCACCGATTGGGAAAACTACGCGGAACACATGATGGAGATCATGGGAGAGTCCGAGGGTTTTGCGAACTCACAGGATATCGGCGAATATTCACCGCGCCGGGAAGACCGCCCGATCACCAAGTTTGAGAAACGGGGCGAGACGTTGGGGCACGGCGTCTGGGATCTGGTGTTTTACCGCACCAACTAGGCTGTCGGTACGCTGACGGAAGTTGCTACTCGTGGGCCAGCGGATGGCGCCGGGCGGCACGAATGATCACCAATCCGGCGCAGCCCAGCATCAGGCCGGTGAATTTCACCAATGCGCAGAGCGTGGCGGACAGGCTGACCATATCCGTGGGCGGGTCCATGTTATTGAGTAGCAATATGTTTTCCGTTAGATCGCCGGCCCCCGCGGTCACAAACAGGGCCTTCACCCAGCGTGCCACGTTACGTTCCCGAACGCCCGGCCGGTCCCGCATCAGGTGATTGGTCAGGAAAATCAGCGTGGCCAGGTAAGCGGGTACAAACAGGAAGTCCAGCCAAAGGGATATCTGTGCCCATAGCATGCCGTCCTGTCGCCAGCTGCGCAGTATGGCCATGGACTGGTCCGCCGTGGCGGCCATCTGAAGGCTGACGATGCCCTGGGGAGCCGAACCGGTCTGCAGGGGCTGATTGACCACAACCAGGACCAGCAACAGGACGGCGGTGGCCGCCAGGCTCAGGTTGAGCCGTTTGGGCAACAGGGTCATAAGGCGCGGCAGTGACATCAGAGGAAGCGCTCCAGCAGACTGTTCAGGTAACGCTGTCCGAGTTCCGTGGTCTGTATCCGTCCCGGTTCCAGCATGTTTTCTTTTCTTAGCGCCTCAAGTTTTACCGCAACTCTGCTCAACGGTAAACCTGTACGCTCTGTGAACAGGTTTTCCGGCACACCGGACGTCAGCCTCAAGGCATTCATCAGAAACTCCAGTGGCCTTTCTTCCAGTTCGACCATTTGGCTCCCCGCGGTACGGCTGCCGATGCGGTTCATGTAGGCTTCGGGTTGACGGGTTTTCCAGAAACGCCGGATCTCGCCATTTTGAAAGGTAACCTTGCCGTGGGCGCCGGCGCCCAGCGCCAGGTAATCCCCGAACATCCAGTAATTCAGGTTGTGACGGGACTCCATGTCGGGTCGGCTCCAGGCCGACACCTCATAGTCTGTGAACCCCTGCTGATGCAGGTAGTCGGCACCCTGGCAATGGATTTCCCAGAGGTGGTCGTCGTCGGGCAGTTGGGGTGGGCGGCTGTAGAACTCGGTGTTGGGCTCCAGGGTCAGCTGGTACCAGGACAGGTGCGGGGGTTGCCACGACATGGCCGCCCGCAGGTCATCCAGGGCGTCTGCCGGTGTCTGGCCCGGCAAGCCATGCATCAGGTCCAGGTTGAAGTTGTCAAAGCCGGCATTGCGGGCTGCCTCGATAGCCCTGTGGGCTGCCTTGTCATCGTGGATGCGCCCCAGTGCCTTCAATCGCATGGGGTTGAAACTCTGGATGCCCAGTGAAAGCCGGTTTATGCCGGCGCCACGGAAGCCGTTAAAGCGAGTCTGTTCCACTGTGCCCGGGTTGGCCTCCAGTGTAATCTCGGCATCGTCAGTAAACGACAGGTGAGTGCGCAGCCGGTCGAACAGTATGTTGTAGAAGTCCGGCGACATTAACGAAGGTGTGCCGCCGCCGATGAAGACGGTTTCGATCGGGCGCCCCTGAATTAATGCGAGGTCACCGGCAAGGTCCTCCATGATTGCATCAAGATAGTCGTTCTCGGGAATGTCGCCGGTCAGTGCGTGGGAGTTGAAGTCGCAGTAAGGGCACTTTTTCACGCACCAGGGTACGTGAATATACAGGCTTAGCGGGGGCAGGGTGCTCACCGCTGTGTCGTGCGTCGGGGTCATGGTCACCCCGGCTCTTTCCCCAACTGATCCAGAAGCAGCGCCAGTGCCCGCCCACGGTGGCTGATACGGCCTTTTTCGGCGCGGTGCAGTTCAGCGGCACTGGTGCCGGTTTCCGGTACCAGGAACACCGGATCGTACCCGAAACCACCCTCACCCCGGGGCTCTGGCAGGATGCTTCCTGGCCAGCGGCCATGACAGATCACCGGTGTGGGGTCATCGGCATGGCGCAGGTAGACCAGTACGCAGTGGAACTGGGCCGTGCGTTGGCCCTCGGGAACGTCTTTCAGCGCGTCGAGCAGTGCCCGGACGTTGTCTGCGTCGCTGGCTGTGTCACCGGCGTAACGGGCCGAACGGACGCCGGGTGCCCCGCCGAGGGCATCAACCGCCAGGCCAGAGTCATCCGCAAGGGCCGGCAACCCGGTGATCCGGGCGGCATGGCGTGCCTTGAGGATGGCGTTCTCCACGAAGGTGACCGCTGGCTCCTCCGCCTCGCCAACCCCCAATTCACCCTGGGCTACGGGCGTCAGCCCGAGTGGGCCGAGCAGGTCTGTGAGTTCGGCGATCTTGCCCTTGTTGTTGCTGGCAATGACCAGTCTGTTGGTGGCGTTAGTCATCAGTCGTTAAACAGTGTGTGGGTGAAACGGATGGGCAGATCCTGTCTGGCGCCCGTGGGGCGGGTGGTGATCTGGAAGGTCATCAACTCGGCGTTGCTGTATTGGTATTCGGCGATGAAATAGACAGCGTTGCCTTCCTGGATGCGTCGAAACGCCAGGAACCGGGCCTGCTGGATATCGTTCATGACCTTGCCTTCCACCTGGCCTGATACCGGCTCCAGGCCGCCATCCTCGGTTTCCCTCATGATGGATATGTTGACGATACCGATGCCGCGGCTGCGATTAAGGTTGTTCTCGCGGGCAATTTCAGGGGCCAGGAAGGTGCTTGGGAAAACGCTCCAGTGTACTTCGAATTCACCAAAATCCTTTGAGTCGGCATGGCTCTGGCTGGTAAACAGCAGAACCAGGCATGCGAGTGACAACAACGCCTGCCAGCGATTGTGACTATGTGTGGTCATGATTCCTCCCGGGTTATCCGGTAAATGGCGATCTGCCCCAACATATTGGGCCAAAGACGGCTGAGCCAGCGATCCTGGTGCTCGCCATCCACCACCGTGCGGTTCAGTATCCGGACGTCCTTGCGGAAGCAAAGGGCTTCAAAATCCTTGAAGGTGCACAGGTGAATGTTAGGGGTGTTGTACCATTTATACGGTAGCGTTTCGGATTCAGGCATACGACCCCGGCGCATCAGGTACCAGCGCAATCGCCAGTAAGCGAAGTTGGGGAAGGTCACGATGCCCTCGCGGCCCACGCGAAGCATCTCATCGAGGACCATGTCCGGGCGCCGGACCGCCTGCAAGGCTTGTGTCATCAGCACGGTGTCGAAGGAGTGATCTTCGAAGTTCCCCAGGCCCTGGGTGTCCAGGTTCTGCTCAATGACGGACACCCCGCGACCCATGCAGGTGGTGATATGGTCCGGATTGATTTCCAGGCCAAACCCTGTTGCACTTTTTTCCCGCTGCAGGTAGTCCAGCAGGGTGCCGTCGCCGCAGCCCAGATCCAGTACATGGCTGCCGGCGCTGATCCATTGCTCGATGATTTTCAGGTCTGTTCTCATGCACCTACCTCCCGTGCGACCCGGTCCATGTAGGAATGGAAGATGGCGGTGTAACGTGGTGTGGGAATCAGGAAGGCGTCATGCCCCCAGGGTGCGTCGATTTCGGCATAGCTGACCTTGCAGCGGGCCGCGATCATGGCATTCACCAATTCCTCGGACCGTGCCGGGGTAAACCGCCAGTCGGTGCTGAACGACACGACAAGGAATTCGCAGCGCGCACGGAGCAGCGCCTTTGCCAGGTCATTGTCGTGCTCGTAGGCCGGGTCAAAGTAATCCAGAGCCTTGGTCATCAGCAGGTAGGTATTGGCGTCGAATGACTCCGAGAAGCGCTCACCCTGGTAACGCAGGTAACTCTCCACCTGGAACTCTGCGTCATAGCCGAACTTGTAGGCCTGGTCCCGCAGTTCACGGCCAAATTTTTCGCCCATGGAAGCATCGGACAGGTAGGTAATGTGGCCCACCATGCGTGCCAGCATCAGGCCCCGGCGCGGTAACGTGTCGTGCTCATAGTAGCGGCCGTCATGGAACTCACGGTCGGACGTAATCGCCTGTCGCGCCACCTCATTGAAGGCAATGTTCTGGGCGCTCAGGCGTGGGGTAGAGGCAATGGTCACGGCGTGACGCAAACGATCCGGGTAGTCCAGGCTCCACTGAAGTGCCTGCATACCACCAAGGGAACCTCCCACCACGGCGGCCCAACATTCAATGCCGAGCCGGTCGGCCAGCAGCGCCTGGCTGTGGACCCAGTCGCGTACCGTGATCACCGGGAAATCAGGGCCGTAGGGCTGGCCGGTCTTCGGATTGACGCTGCCGGGTCCGGTGCTGCCATGGCAGCCACCCAGATTGTTCAGGCTGACAACGAAAAACCGGTTGGTATCGATGGGCTTGCCGGGGCCAATGCAGCTGTCCCACCATCCCGGCTTGCGGTCTTCCTTGCTGTGATAACCGGCGGCATGGTGGTGGCCGCTGAGGGCGTGACAGATCAATACCGCGTTGGTGGCATCCGCATTCAGCTTGCCGTAAGTCTCAATCACCAGATCGTAACTCTCCAGCGTCTGACCGCAGGCGAGAGTGATCGGTGTATCGAAGTGCAGTGTCTGTGGGGTGACTATCCCGACAGAATCCGTTGGCAAGGGATCGGGCATTGGCGCGACAGGTTCCTGATTCAGTCCGTATTATCTGGAAGACGTTTCAGGCAATGGCCGGGCGGAAACCTGCATGTAAGTGCAGGCCTAACTGATATGGCCAGGCGATTGCCAGCCAAGCAGTTTAAAGGCCGGCCTGCATGGCTGCAACCGCCATTTCCGGCGCCGGTCAGACCGCGCCGGAAATGTTGACCACCTTCTGTTGGATCAGAGTGGGTGCTGGTTTACGGATTTGCCGCTGCATGGCGTCAGCCAGTTCAAGCTGGCGTGTCAGATCGCTGATGGTGTTCTGCAGTCGTTCGCGTTCGGCCCGGCTGTCGCGGTCGCTGCGAACCATGTCCCGGAGGCGGCGGATCTGGTGCTCCAGCAACTGCTTCTGTTCCATGGAGTACTGCATGATTGGTAGTAGTGCTTCCGATGGCCAGCGTTCGACATCGGCCCGCACGCGCAGATGCAGTGTTCGGGCTTCGCCCACCATCACGTTGAAGAAGCGCCTGACCAGCAGCGACTGCTCCGTCAACAGATTTTTGGGGCTGATGCGGAAGCGTTTTGCCTTCTTGCGCAGTTCGCGGATGGCAATAACGTGACGACCTGCCCGTAATGGAATTGGCTCCAGGTGACGGGCCCGGGTGTCTTCGTTGTAGCGGCGGTAGATGGCGCCCACCATTTTTTCGGCCAGCCGCCCTTCGCTGAGAAGGTTGCTCAGATCATTTTCCAGCAGCTCGAAGAAATGATCCATGCTGTGGTTCATGCCGGCAGTGGTCCAGCTCTTCGACATCTTCTGGCGGACTTTCTCGGCATGGGACTCAAACCGATCCTCGCTAACCAGCCCCTTGAGCATCTCGCCCTGGGAATCCATCAGCCGGCGGCTGGACCGGAGCGTAATCAGCTTCTTGTAGTAGAAGTCATAGTCCCGCTGGGCGCGGTCGGCCAGGCGCCGCAGTGCGTCAGTGTCCATGGTGACGCCAGAACAGGCCTGCAGCTCTTCTTCCAGTGCGTCCAGCCGGTTTTGCATGGCGGCCTGACTGTTCTGCAGCATGCCCAACAGGTCGTTGATCAGGCTCTGTGTAATCAGCTGTTCCTTGTGCATCAGGATGCGCTGGATGATCAACTGTTCCAGTTGGGCGAGGTTCGAACGTTCAAGCAGTTCTTCGTTGCCTTTGACCCGGGCCAGCAGGCCTTGCTTGGCGGACAGCGGTATCACGTCGTTCTGGCGCATGCCGAGGTGGTCGGCGGTGTAGCTACGCACCCGGTCAATGGCTTCCTGGGTATGCTTCTCGCCCTGGAGATCATCCCAGAGCACGTCGATCTTGTTGAGCACTGCGAATCGGCCAGCGCGGTGGTCGGCGTGCTCGGTGTCGATGTGATCCTTCCAGATCGTCATGTCGCTGGCAGTGACGCCGGTATCCGCGCTCAACAGGAAGATAATGGCGTGGGCGCGAGGCAACATACTGATGGTCAGTTCTGGCTCTGAGCCGAGAGCGTTGAGCCCCGGGGTGTCCAGTATGCGCAGGCCGCGTTCGAACAACGGATGGCGAATGCTGATCTGGGCGTTGCGCCAGGCCGGCACCACGACATTACCCGGCTTGTTGCGGTCATGCTCCAGCATGTCCTCGTCGAAGCCCAGTTTGCGGGCTTCCTGCGGAGTGACGCTCTTTACGCGAGCCACTTCCGCCAGAACTTCCCGCATGATTTCCGGGTCGCGCTCGTCCAGGTCGTGTTTGACCCAGCGTTCGGGCTGCTTGCGCAGTTGCTGCAGGGAGAGCTCGCCGGTCCTGGTTTCGATCGGGAGCAGCAACAGGTAGTTGCTGTTTGACGTGCGGTCAAAGAACAGCTCGGTCGGGCACATGGTGGTGCGGCCCGCCTGGGATGGCAGCATGCGCTGGCCGTATTCTGAAAAGAAGAGGGCGTTGATCAGTTCCGTCTTGCCGCGGGAATACTCACCCACGAAAGCAATGGTGAGTTCGTCTTCGATCAGCAGCTCAAGGCCGTGACGAATGCGGTTGCTGACATCGTCTGAAAACAGGTTGTTGTCCTGCAGCCACAGACGGTAGCGACCGATCTGCCTGATCAGTTCTTTTTTCCAGCCGTGGTAGGCCTCTACCTGCTGCGACAGGGTTCCTTGCTTGTTCATCGGACCATCCTTCTGCGCGACTTCCGGGCGACTGCGTTGGATCTTGGTTGGTTAAAGTTGTGCCAAAAATATAGCTAATGTTACCGCATTGGCGCGGCAAATCTGCGGCGGCGATCACGGGTCTGTATAGCAGGGCGACGTGTAGAAGGAAAAAAGTGCAGCTGATTCAGATAGATGAACCAGCTGCAGGTGAGAGTAGTTTATTGTCCTGATATGTAACGGAATGTGTTTTTGAGAGGTGGTCTACATTCCGACGATGGAGCCCATGCCGGCGGCTACCTTCATGTGGTCGATCACCACCGAAACCACATTGAGGATCAGGAACACGATAATCGGGGACAGATCCAGGCCGCCCATGGATGGCATCACATTGCGTACGGGGCGCATCACGGGTTCGGTGATCTGCGCAACCAGTTGGATAGCAGGGTGGCCGCTTTGTGGCGCAATCCAGCTGACGACCACGACTGCAATGACGGACCAGAAGTAGATCTTAACGATCAGATCAAGAACGTTAAGGATAGCCCAGCTGAGCAGGGTGAGCGGGTTGATCGCCGGTATGCTGCTGTTCAGGGCCACAAGAATGAGGAAAAAGGTGATCGCCTGGATGATGACCGCCAGCACCAGGGCTGCGCCGTCGATACCGCCCCAACCGGGAATAAAGCGGCGAAGCGGACGCAGCAGCGGGTTGGTGGCTTTCACAACAAACTGCGAGATCGGATTGTAGAAATCCGCCCTGGCCAGTTGCAGCAAAAAGCGCAGCAGCACGATCGTCAGGTAGAACGTCGAGGCAATGAGCAGAATGGTGATCAGAATGTCAGCCAGCATGAAGCCGTGTCTCCCGTTATTGGTTACTGTTTATTGGCGAGTTCTTTGGCCATTTCCCCGGAGCGCTTGTAAGCGGCTGAGTAGGCCTTCTTGACCAGATCTCTCATGCCACCTTCTTCAAAGGTCTGGATGGCCTGTTCTGTGGTGCCACCGGGAGACATGACATTGCGTTTGAGCTGGCCGGGGTCGTGTTCACTGCGTCCTGCCATTTCGGCGGCGCCGGCCATGGTCTGGATTGCCAGTGCGCGTGCGGTCTCGCCGGCAATGCCGGCATCGGTGGCCGCCTCTTCCAGTGCTTCCAGCATCAGGAAGAAATAGGCGGGGCCGCTGCCAGAAAGTGCAGTCACTGCATGCAGGAGGGATTCGTCCTCCACCCAGAGCGCCGAGCCAATGCTGTTAAAGACCGACTCCACCATGGTCTTCTGCTTTTCCTTGACCTGATCATTGGCATAGAGCCCGGCAGCCCCTTTACCAACCAGCGATGGCGTGTTGGGCATCACGCGCACCAGCGGCAGTCCGCCACCGAGCCACTCGTCCAGGGTGGAAGCTTCCAGCCCGGCCGCGATCGACACCATTAGCGGGCGGGTGTTCTGCACCACCGGGGCGATGTCTGAGCAAACACTTGCCATAACCTGTGGCTTCACCGCCAGAACCACCATGTCCGCCTGCTCGGCGCAGTAACGATTGTCGGTGGTGACGCTGACACCAAATTGTTTGCGGATGGATTGAAGATGGTTGTCATCGGGGGCGCTGACCCAGATGTTGGCGGCCTTGAAGCCGCTGTCCAGCATGCCACCGATGATGGCGCTGGCCATGTTGCCGGCACCGATAAACGAAATCGTTGGTGATGTGCTCAAGGTTCACTCCACGTTTGGATCAGTAGTGGTCAATTGTCAGTCTGCCGCTGATGATAACAGGATCTGGGCCTGTCAGCTTCCGGTTACCGAGGCCCGAACAGGGCGGTACCGACTCTTACCCAGGTTGCGCCCTCCTCAATGGCCATCTCAAGGTCGCCGGACATGCCCATGGAGAGGGTGTCCAGCGGACCGCAGCCGGGAGCCTCCTGGCGCATGTGCTTCAGCGCATTGGCCAACTTGCGAAAACTTGAGCGTAACTCCGCCTCGGGCTGATCCGGGTCCGGAATCGCCATCAGCCCCCTGAGCGAGAGATTTGGCATCTCTTCGATGGCGTCTGCCATGTTGGTGAGATCCTTCAGGGTACAACCGGACTTGCTCTCCTCATTGTTGATGTTCACCTGAAGGCAGATATTCAACGGCGGGAGAGTGGAAGGGCGCTGATCGTTCAGGCGCTGAGCAATCTTGAGTCGGTCAACGCTGTGTGCCCAGGCAAATGCCCCGGCAATCTGGCGGGTCTTGTTGGATTGAATGGGGCCTATAAAGTGCCATTCGATGGCGTCCAGTTCCTTCAGCTCCTCCATTTTGTCCAGAGCTTCCTGAACGTAGTTTTCACCAAATGCCCGTTGGCCGGCGCTGTAAGCCGTGCGAAGCTCGTCGGCCGGGCGCGTCTTACTGACCGCCAGCAGATGCACGGAACCCGCGCTGCGGCCGGCCTTCAATGTTGCTTTTTGTATGCGTCGGGTTACGCTCCCGATGTTGTCTGCTATGCTGCTCATAGTGCGAATCCGCCGATTCCGGTCAGTCTCTGATACGCTGACACGTTACCCGCAGGTTACTGAAATGCCAAGTGAAGCCGTTCAGTGCCAATGACCGGAGCCGGCGCATACCGGGATAAAAGAAAAAAGCCTTCCGAGGACCCCTATGGATATTACTGAACTGCTTGCCTTTTCGGCCAAACAGGGCGCATCAGACTTGCACCTGTCTGCCGGCCTTCCCCCGATGATCCGTGTTGATGGCGATGTCCGCCGCATCAACCTTCCGCCAATGGAGCATAAAGAAGTCCATGGGCTGATCTACGACATCATGAACGACAAGCAGCGCAAGGACTACGAAGAGTTCCTGGAGACCGACTTCTCCTTCGAGGTGCCTGGTGTCGCCCGCTTCCGTGTTAACGCGTTTAACCAGAACCGTGGCTCCGGTGCTGTCTTCCGGACCATCCCGTCAAAGGTACTGACGATGGAAGACCTCGGTATGGGGCAGGTGTTCAAGGACATCGCCTCTGTGCCACGAGGTCTGGTGCTGGTTACGGGCCCAACAGGCTCCGGTAAGTCCACCACCCTGGCGGCGATGATCGACTACATCAACGACAGCCGCTATGAGCACATCCTCACCATCGAGGACCCCATCGAATTCGTACACGAATCCAAGAAGTGCCTGCTGAACCAGCGGGAAGTGCATCGTGACACCCTGGGCTTCAACGAAGCCCTGCGCTCCGCACTGCGGGAAGACCCGGACATTATCCTGGTCGGCGAGCTGCGGGACCTGGAAACCATCCGCCTGGCCCTGACGGCGGCGGAAACCGGTCACCTGGTGTTCGGCACCCTGCACACCACCTCGGCGGCCAAAACCATCGACCGCGTGGTGGACGTGTTCCCGGCGGAAGAGAAGTCCATGGTTCGGTCCATGTTGTCGGAATCATTGCAGGCGGTTATCTCCCAGACCCTGATGAAGAAAATGGGCGGCGGCCGGATTGCGGCACACGAAATCATGATTGGCACCTCGGCGATCCGAAACCTGATTCGTGAAGACAAGATCGCGCAGATGTACTCGGCGATCCAGACCGGCGGTTCCCTGGGCATGACAACTCTGGATCAGTGCTTGGAAAAACTCTTGAAGAAAGGCCTGATTTCCCGCGAAGCCGCGAGAATGAAAGCAAAAATGCCGGATAATTTCTAAACTTTGTAGAAGGTTCGGCAAAAGTTCGGAGGGTGTCGGGCAGTGCCTGTTCCAGGGACGTCAAAAACATGGATGTTTTTGTCGAGCGCACATGGACGTGTTCACGGCGTGCCCTGGAACAGGCGCTGGCCGACACCCAAATCACCGAAAGCCAGAAACACAGGTAAAAAGATCATGGAATTCGAAAAACTGCTCCGTTTGATGGTGGACAAAGGCGGCTCCGACCTTTTCATTACTGCCGGTGTGCCACCCTCCATGAAGGTCAACGGCAAGGTCCTGCCTGTCACCAAGAATGCATTGACGCCGGAGCAGACGAGGGAGTTCGTCTATGGCGCCATGAACGACAAGCAGCGGGTCGAATTCGAAGAAAGCCACGAGTGTAACTTCGCCATCAGTGCCCGAGGCATCGGTCGCTTCCGTGTCAGCGCCTTCTTCCAGCGCAACCTCTGCGGCATGGTCCTGCGGCGGATCGAGGTGAAAATCCCGCAGATTGATGACCTGGCACTGCCGGAAATCATCAAGGATCTGGCCATGACCAAGCGTGGCCTGATCATGTTCGTGGGTGCCACCGGTACCGGTAAGTCCACCTCGCTGGCGGCTATGCTCGGGCATCGTAACCGCAACAGCCGGGGCCACATTATCTCCATCGAAGACCCCATCGAATTCGTGCACCAGCACCAGGGCTGTATCGTGACTCAGCGAGAGGTGGGCATCGATACCGATAGCTTTGAAGTGGCTCTGAAGAACACCCTGCGCCAGGCACCGGACGTGATCCTCATCGGTGAGGTGCGTACCCGCCAGACCATGGAATACTCTGTGCAGTTTGCTGAAACCGGCCACCTGTGCCTCGCTACCCTGCACGCCAACAACGCCAACCAGGCGCTGGACCGGATTATCCAGTTCTTCCCGCCGGAACAGCACAACCAGATCTGGATGGACCTGTCCCTGAACCTCAAGGCCATCGTCGCTCAACAGTTGATCCCGACGCCGGACGGGCAGGGCCGCAAAGCCGTCATTGAAGTGTTGATCAACACACCGTTGGTCGCGGACCTGATTCGAAAAGGCGAAGTGCACCGACTTAAGGAACTGATGTCCAAGTCCAACGAGAGCGGCATGCGCACCTTTGATCAGGCGCTTTATGAGCTCTATGCCGAAGGCTCCATCACTTATGAGGATGCCCTCGCGCACGCGGATTCAGCCAACGACCTGCGCCTGATGATCAAGCTGGGTGCCGATTCCCAGGGCGCTGACAAGCTGGCTTCCAGTGTCGACAAGTTGTCGATCCAGGACGATTGATCGAGGATTAGACTAAAGTAGTAAACGGTTAGGATTCTGAATCAGTAGTGATGGCATTTGAGGCCATTGGCCCGTGATGCGTATACTCCGCCCCGACGATCATCCAGGGGGATTTATGCGCAAAAACAAAGTATTGCCCGGCTCTGTTATCCGAATCGCGACGGTATCGGCGTTGGTGGCACCCGCCGCAGCGCTGGCCGGCGGTTTTTCACTCAATGAGCAAAGTGCCAGTGCCATGGGCGTTGCTAACGCCGGCACCGCAGCCAATCCGGAAAATGCCACCACGGTTTTCTTCAATCCGGCCGGCATGAGCCAGCTTTCCGGCACCAATATGTCGTTTGGTGCCGCCGTTCTGGATATTGATGCCGAGCTCAAGGAAGGCACCGGCAGTGCCGTTCGCGATGACGGCCGTCCCGTCGCCGGTGGAAACGGTGGTGATATCGCCGACCCGGCCGTCCTTCCCAATTTTTACATGACCCACGAAATCAACGACTGGTTGGACGTGGGCTTCGGTCTGCACGCTCCCTATGGCCTTGCGGCGGATTACGAGGATGACTTCAAGGGGCGCTTTTTCGCGGACAAGACCGAGTTGACCGCCATTGCATTCAGCCCGTCCATTGCCGTTAACGACGGTAATGGATTCTCCATGGGTGCTGGCGTCAATGTGATCTACGCCGAAGGCCGGCTGACCAAATTCCAGGACTACAGTGGTACGGAAGCCCGCTTCGGGTTGCCCCCGGGGACCCTGGAAGACGGTTACGCGGATATCGAAGGCAGTGACGTGGCGCTCACCTTTGCCTTTGGCTTGCTTTGGGAAATGTCGGAGCGAACACAGTTTGGTATCTCCGCCCAGACCGGAACAGAACTGGAGCTGGATGGCGACGCGGAAGTTCGTAACTATCCGCAGGGTAGCCTTAGCGGTGGTGGCCTGACGTTCAGCCAGTCCACGGTCACTGAACGGGTGACTGTCCCGCTGGATATTCCCGAGAGCATTACCTTCGGTGCCCGTCACCAATTGACCGATACCGTAACACTGCTGGCAGGTGCGACCTGGGCCAAGTGGAGCCGGTTTGAGGCATTGGATGTGGTCAGCCGTGAGGACAATGGCCCAATTTCTTCTCAGGCAGGGCCCGGTCTTGGTGATGAGCGCCTGGTGACGCACGTTTCGGAAAACTGGAAAGACACCTGGCAGGCCAATGTCGGCGCCATCTGGCAGGCGACCCCGGAGTGGGCATTCAAGGCTGGCTATGCCTGGGATGAGTCGCCGGTGAACGACGATTTCCGTACGGCTCGAATCCCGTCAGGGGATCGCGATTGGGTCACGCTGGGCGCACAGTACGCCGACGCCCGTTCAGGCTGGACGGTAGACGTGGCCGCCGGGGTGTTGCTGTTCGACGACGAAGAGGTGAACGAACAGAACTATGACGTCAACGACGAGCCTACGCCCGGGGCGGCTCGCTACCGTGGTACCTATGAGCTTGATGCCTGGAGTGCGGGGGTACAGGTCAGCAAGCAGTTTTAAGTGATACCTTGAGGGGCGTACGGCGCCCCTCAACCAATAACCTGCCCACGATAGATAACCTTCTTCTTTCTCGTCCTTTCTGCTTCCGTTTCGGAAGCACTACTGTCGCCCCTAGACGTTTCCTCGGCAATTTCCTGTCCGCGATACATTCGCTTCGCATTGTCGGTCTCGTCGTGCAGGTCCAGGTGAGGGATCTGGGGTCTGAGTATTTCCCAGGTGTGGATGAGGTGGGCTGAGCGGGTTTTGCTGGCATAGTCCGCTAGATGCCGTTCCAGGTGCTCTTCCGTGAGGTGCAGCTTTACCCCGAACTCAGACTGAATTAAGCGGCGACACTGGTGAACCAGTTTCAGTAAGCCAGGGTTCATAAGCCAACTGCGCTCGGAAGCCAGAAAAGTCATGGTGAGTGCCTCGGGTAGAAAAGTGTCACAACATGGCCCCGGTATTCACTCATGCGAATGCGGAGCCGACCCTCACAAGGCTTGCGAATTTCGTGCCGTTTTCGGCTGTCGAGCCCAGCGCCGTCGTTGCTGGGAGCATACTGGTGAGACTGCAAAAAGAATGGTGTGTTTTGGGGCGAAACCACCTTGTTCGCCCCAAAACGGAACCTGGGCGAGAGGGTTCAGTGGGCTTCGTCCCAGTTATTACCGACGCCGGCCTCCACCAGTAAGGGTACATCCAGCGATGCCGCAGCAGACATCCGCTTCTCAAGGCCTTCGCGAATCTTGTCCACGGCGGATTCACGCACTTCCAGAATCAGTTCGTCGTGAACCTGCAGGATCATTCGGGCATCGTCCTGGTGATGTTCCTGTAGCCAGTCCTCAACGCTGACCATGGCCCGCTTGATAATGTCCGCGGCAGTCCCCTGCATGGGGGCATTGATGGCCGTACGCTCGGCGGCCTGTTGCAGCTGCTTGTTGCGGGCGTTGATTTCCGGCAGGTACAGGCGACGGCCGTAGAGCGTTTCCACGTATCCGTCGTCGTGGGCCTGTTTGCGAATACTGTCCATGTATTTCAGCACGCCGGGATAGCGCTCGAAATAGCGGTCAATATACTCCTGTGCTTGGTTGCGGCCCACATCCAACTGGCGGCCAAGGCCAAAGGCGGACATGCCATAAATGAGTCCGAAGTTGATGGCCTTGGCGCTGCGGCGCTGGTCGCCGGAGACGTCGTCGACGGCCACGCCAAAGACTTCGGCAGCCGTCGCCCGGTGAATGTCCTCGCCCTTTTCGAACGCCTTGAGCAGTCCCTTGTCGCCCGACAGGTGCGCCATGATGCGCAGCTCAATCTGGGAGTAGTCCGCCGCCATCAGCTTGTAGCCCTCCGGGGCCACGAAAGCCTGGCGAATGCGCCGGCCCTGTTCGCTGCGGATGGGAATGTTCTGCAGGTTCGGCTCCGAGGACGACAGTCGGCCGGTGGCCGTTACCGCCTGGTGATAGGAGGTGTGAATCCGGCCAGTGCGATGGTGAATCAATTCCGGCAAGGTGTCGGTGTAGGTGGACTTCAGCTTGCTCAGGCTGCGGTGCTCAAGGATCAAACGGGGCAGGGTATGCTCGTGGGCCAGTTCCTGCAGCACCGGTTCCGCCGTGGAGGGCGCGCCTTTCGGGGTTTTCTTTACCACCGGCAGCCCCATCTTGTCGTAGAAAATGGCCTGTAGTTGCTTGGGAGAGCCCAGATTGAAGCTTTCGCCGGCTTCCTCGTGGGCTTCCTTCTCAAGCTCCGCCATACGCTCTGCCAATTCCTGGCTGTGCTTGCGCAGCGTGCTGGCGCTGATCATCGCACCTCGTTGCTCCATACGGGACAGTACGGGCACCAGTGGCAGGTCGATGTTTTCATAGACGTCCCGCAGCCGGCCGGTTTTCTCCAGTTGCGGTCGCAGCGCCTGGTGCAGTCGAAGGGTGATATCGGCGTCTTCTGCCGCGTAGGGGCCAGCCTGCTCCAGATCAATCTGGTTGAAGGTCAGTTGCTTGGCGCCTTTGCCGGCGATGGATTCGAAAGTGATGGTCTGCTCGCCCAGGTATTGCCTGGCCAGCGAGTCCATGTCGTGACGAGACCCTACGGAATTGAGTACGTAGGACTCCAGCATGGTGTCTTCCGCAATGCCTTCCAGGTGGATGCCGTGGTTGGCCAGCACGTTCTTGTCGTATTTGAGGTTCTGGCCGAGCTTGGCTTTCTTCGGGTCTTCCAGCAAAGGTTTCAACTGGTCCAGCACTGTTTCCCGGTCCAGTTGTTCCGGGGCGCCCATATAATCGTGGCCAAATGGCACGTAGGCAGCCTCGCCGGGCTCAATGGCAAAGGACACACCAACGACATCGGCGTCCATATAACGCAGGCTGGTGGTCTCGGTATCAAAGGCGAACAGCGGTGCCTTGTTGAGGCGATCAATCCAGGTATCCAGCTCTGCCTGATCGGTCACTATTGTGTATGTTTTCTCTTTGCTGGCCGGATTGGCGCTGTTGTCGACGGCATCGTCCGCGCTTTTTTCATCGGCTGAGTCGCTGTTTTCGAGCTCGGCAATCCAGGATCGAAGCTCATATTCCCGGAACAGTTCCAGCAACTGACCGTCGTCCTGGGTCCTCAGCTTGAGGTCTTCCAGCCCGAACTCAAGATCCACGTCGGTTTTGATGGTGGCCAGTTGGCGACTGAGCGGCAGGGTTTCGGTGGCTTCCCGAAGGTATTCGCCAATTTTGCCTTTGACCTCGTCCGCATGCTCAATGATGTCATCCAGGTTGTCCCACGCCTGTAGCCATTTAACGGCGGTTTTCGGGCCGCACTTGTTGACTCCGGGAATGTTGTCCACCTTGTCGCCCACCAGCGCCAGGTAGTCCACGATCTGCTCCGGGCCAATGCCGAATTTCTCGACCACGCCATCGCGGTCCATGCGGGTATCCGTCATGGTGTTAATCAGGGTGACGTGATCGCTCACCAGCTGCGCCATGTCCTTGTCGCCGGTCGACACCACCACATCAATGCCCTTGCTGGTGGCTTCATGGGCCAGGGTGCCGATGACATCGTCGGCTTCCACGCCACTGACGATCAACAAGGGCAGACCCATGGCCCGAACCATGTCGTGGATTGGCTGGATCTGCATAGCCAGGTCATCCGGCATAGGCGGGCGGGTGGCCTTGTAGTCTTCGTACAGGTCGTTGCGAAAGGTCTTACCCTTGGCGTCGAACACCACCACCATTTTTGAGCCTGGAAAATCCTGTTCCAGCTTCCGGATCATGCTGATAACGCCCTTTATGGCGCCCGTGGGGTGGCTCTTGCTGGTCATCAGTGGCGGCAGGGCATGATAGGCGCGGAAGAGGTAGGAAGAGCCATCTACAAGAACTACCGGCGGAGTCTGCTGCTGTGTCATATCAAAACGGATCCGGATTCTGATTGAAGCGTTGATAGGCTTGTGCAACTCTGACATAAACGGGGTGCATTTCCCGTGTGTCAGCGTGATTATGCACGTCTCTAAACAGAACCGAAGAGTACCATGAAAATGAAACGTATCGCTTGCTCGGGTCTTGTGTTGGGTGTGCTCTGCGGGCCTTCAATGGCCCAGGAGGATGTCGATGTTGTACAGACACCCAGGGAGCCCCTGGTGGTGTCTGATTATCAGCCATCCGCTGACGGGGCGCAGATCGTGATTCGCCCGGGTGAGAACGAGGTGTTCTACGAATACCGGGTGAATGGTCAATTGGTGGAAATCAAAGTAGTGCCGGAAGTCGGTCCCGAATACTACCTCGTGCCAGCAGATGGTGGTGGCTGGATTCGTGAGAGCGAGACCGACATGCTGGTGCCCAGTTGGGTCATCTTCAGGTGGTAAATTTCTCGGATGCTACTCAGATCAGGTCGACGGTAACTGCGTCGGAGCGCTTGCTTTCCAGCCCGCTGTCGTCGAGGGCGGTAACGCTGAACTCATAGGCACCCGGCGGAAAATCCTCAAGCTGGTAGCGAGTGTCTTCGTCACCGGAAAGTGATATGACCTCGAAACTGTCTCTGTGCCGCAGGCGATAATAAATGCGATAGCCGCTGATGTCGCTGGCATAGAGGCGTGAGCCGTCTTCCCGGGTGAGCGGAGCGTCCCAGCGTAGTGTGGGAGGGGTGATCGACTCCTCGTCGGCCGGAACTCCAGTGTTGGATGTCTCTTCCTGTACCGGTTCAGGCTGCCCGAGGGTGTCCCGAATGGACGAAACGGCATCTCCCAGCCTTTGTTCAGATGCTTCGTTGGCTTGGCTTGAAGCGGCCCTTGATGCCCCGGAGTCTTCCTGGCATCCGGCCATGATGGCCAGCGCCATTCCGGCAACGACCATTTTCCAAAGCTGCCGATGGCCCGCAGCGTTCTGGCTGAGTCTTATACCTGGCATGGTGTTTCTCGCAATCCGTTTGTCAGCGTGTTATTGGTGCTGTTGTTACTGTAATGGGATACGTCAGAAGCGAGGCCTGAATAAAACGGGGAGACGGGCTTTCTCATTTCAAGGCGCAGAGCATGCCGAATCTTTAAAAAATCATCAAGTGAACTATCCGTAAATTCCGAGACGATCCTGTTCCCCCGTTGACAGATGGCGAATAGGGGGTGGTTTTAGTATGAACATTCTAATTTTTGACCGTAACCTTCGACATGTGATCAGAAGTCGGCATCGGTTTGCCGGCGATAACGATGCAGATTTTCAAACCACGCATCCACAATCTTAGGAGATTCATCATGGGTAAACTCAAGACCTATCAGGAACAGCTTCAGGACATCGTAGAGAAGGGCATCAACGCAGCTGAAGAGCAGCAGAAGAAGCTGGCTTCCAAGCCGTTCGAGTACGCTGAAAAGCTGGAAACCGAAGCCCGCGAGTACAGCGTAAAGACCCTGCGCACTCGTTACTATGGCTACAGTGAAAACCTGTTCGAGCAACTGCGCAGCCTGAACACCCGTTTCGGCAGCTTTGCGGCTGACCTGGTTGCCAAGCTGGAAAAAGAAGCGGCTGAAGGTGCAGATACCGTTGCCGACGCAGCGGACGAAGTGACCAGCGTCGCCCAGTCAACCAAGGCTACTGCGCAGGCCAAGAAGCCGGCTGCACGCAAAACCACAGCTCGCAAAAGCACCAGCACTGCCAAGAAGAGCCCCGCTACTGCCTGAACGGCAACCGGAGTTCTTTGAAGCATAAAAAAAGGTCACCGTGAGGTGAAGGTCACCGTGAGGTGACCTCAGATTGCTGACGAACCCCGGTTTTCCGGGGTTCGTTGCATTTGGGTGTTTTAAATTCAATTGGCGATGGATTGAGCCCAATATTCCCGATCGGATTGCCAATACGCCAGACAAGCCATTTTCCGGGCCCATTTCCGAATTTGGCCCTGCAAGTCCGGCATCCCAAAGGATTTGAGCCATAAAAGACGCGCCAGGATCTGCGCGATCTTCTTCATATTCTGGGCAGCAGCGGCCAACAGGCATTGCTCACGCACCTTCGAGAGCCCTCGCAAGCGAGCGTAACGGTGACCATGCAACTGCTTGGCATCGGCGAACGACCGCTCCACGGTTTCCTGTCGTCGTTTGTAGAGTGCCTTGCCCCACGGGGTTAACCGGTAGCTGTCCGTTCGGTCCTTGCTGTCCTGCCAGACATGCCGGGTCAGTACTTTGACGTGGTTGGCGCTGCGCGTGCATTGACTCAGCAGCGGGCAGTCTTTGCAGTTCGTGGGGTTGGATTTGTACTCCCGGTAGCCAAGGCGATTGGTGGTGGCGTAGATCAGTTGCTGGCCTTGCGGACAGCGATAGCTGTTGGTCTCGGGGTCGTAAGTGAAGGCCCGTTTTGGAAGGTAGCCCTTGGGCTTGTTCGGCCGCCGGTAGCCCATCACCCCGTAAAGGCCCCGGTCTTCCAGCCCCTTACAGATGCCGGCGGTGTAGTAGCCCGCATCCAACCCCACGCCCCAGACATCGAAGCCAAAGCGCTCACATTGGCGATCCAGTCTGTCCAGATAAGGGCGGCTGTCATGCAGGTTGGCTGGCGTGGCGTAACTGTCCGTGATGATGGCGTTGCGACCATCAACGGTTCGGTGGTCCAGGTAGAAGAACCCCTTGGGCTTACCTTCCCGAACCATATAGCCACTGTCCGGATCGGTACGGCTGATCTTGGTGTCTTTGGTCTTCGGTGGCTGCTCGGACAGCTTCGATTTCAAAGGCTTTTTACCCTGAGCTTTGCGATCGCCCTCAATGGCATCTTCTAGGCTGTCCAGGTAGGCCGCCACCTTCTCCTCTGCCTGTTTCAGGTCGTACTTGTTCTTGTTGGCATTGGCCTTGAGGTGCGTGCTATCAGTGTAAAGCACTTCGCCACCCACCAGGTCATAGCCCATCGCCTGGAGCACGATCTCATCGAAAATCTCCTGATAGATGCGGCTGTCCTGGAACCGCCGCCGGCGGTTCTGGCTCAGGGTGGAAGCATCCGGAATCTTGTCTGTCAGGTTGAAGCGTAAGAACCAGCGATAGGCCACGTTGACCTGTATCTCCCGCACCAGCTGCCGCTCACTGCGAATGCCGAACAGATAGCCGAGAAACAGCATCTTGAACAGCACCACCGGATCCAGTGCCGGACGACCGTTATTGGAGCAGTACAGGTGTCGAACCCGGTCACGGATAAATTCGAAATCGATGTACTGATCAATGTTGCGAAGAAGGTGGTTGTCGGGGACCAACGATTCGAGACTGACCATCTCGAGTTCGTGTTGTTGCGGGGACGGCTCTTTGAGCATGGGGCAGCCTCTGAAAAGTCGATACCCCAATTACAGCAAACCCCCGCCAAAATGGCGAGGGTTTGTCAGCAATCTGAGGTCACCGTGAGGTGACCTTTTTTGTGCCTGATTGTTCGAGTCGTGTGGTTTATTATTCTTCCAGGTCGTCCGGGTCCAGCGGAAGCGTTCTTTCCTCGCCTGTAATCTCTTCCAGCCGTTCGATATCGGCTTCGAAACGTTCCCGCAGGGCTTTTATATTGGCGTTCTGCGAGTTGATTTCCCGTTCGATGTCACGAATCTGGGCTTCCAGTCGCCGTATTTTTTCCAGTGTCGCTTCGGGGATGTCGCGACCGGATCGCTCCAGGTCTGCAGCCCGGCTCTGTTCGCTGTCCAGTTGGCTGACGATCACCGAAATGTTGCCTCGCTTGAGCTGATTCAGCCCCTGCAGCTCACGTATCTTGCGGTGCATGGCGCGCACGGCTTCGTCTGGGTGGCTGTAGCGCTCCAGAAGCTTGCGATCGAGCTCCCGCTGTCGTTCCGCTTCGGCCTGGCGTTTTTCCTCGGCTTCCCTGGCGGCAATTTCCTCTTCGGTGGGTTCCGGATCGATCGTTTCAATTACCCGACCGTTCTTGCTGAGAATGTCGTAGCCCCGTCTGGATGCTTCCTGGGGGATGGTACTGCTGATGACAATCTGACCGTTTTCATCGGTATAACGATACATCCTTGCCTCTACGATAGAGGCAGACATCAGCGCAGCCGCAGCAGATACAGCGATTGAAAACCTGGTCAGACGATTCATGGTGAGAGACTGGCGCTCCGCTTGAAACAATGTATGTCAGGAAGCATACCAAAAGCTGAACGATAAACCATGCCCGGATTCAGACTCCGTACTCGTCCCGATATGCGGCGACTTTGTCAGCATGTTCTGAAAAGCCGGGCCTGCTTTGCAGGTAGGCAAGCACCTGCTCAAGCTTGATAATACTGACCACAGGAATGCCGAACTCCTCTTTGACTTCCTGGATGGCGGAGAGTTCGCCAGCGCCTCGCTCCTGGCGATCCAGGGCAATGAGTACGCCTGCGGGCTCCGCCCCTGAGGTGCGGATCAGCTCCATGGATTCCCGGATAGCCGTGCCAGCGGTAATAACGTCATCAACAATCAGAACCTTGCCTTCCAGGGGGGCGCCCACGATATTGCCACCCTCGCCGTGATCCTTCTTTTCTTTTCGGTTGAAGGCGAATGGTTTGTTGTTACCCTCGGCGGCCAGGGCCATGGCGGTGACCGTCGCCAACGGTATGCCCTTATAGGCAGGCCCGAAAATAATGTCATAATCCAGCCCACTACGCTGGAGTGCTGCGGCATAGGCCTTGCTTAACTCAAGCAGATCCTCCCCGGTATTGAACAGCCCCGCATTGAAGAAATAGGGGCTGGTGCGGCCGGATTTAAGCGTAAACTCTCCGAAACGGAGCACGTTGCGGCGGATGGCGAACTCAATGAACTGTTGCTGATAGTCGTGCATGACAAGGCTTCTGGCGGGTTTGGATCTTTAATTAACGCGTAAAACCGGTATCATACACACAAACCGAATCAGGGAACACGTATGCGGGTAGTAACAATCAGCGTCAACGGTCTGGCCCAGGCTGTTGAAAAAGGCTTCTTTGAATGGCTGGCCAGGCAGGACGCTGACGTGGTTTGCGTTCAGGACCACCGCATGCGGGCTTACGAGGTCGAGGATTTCAACCTGATCCCGGACGGCTATGAGGCCTACTTTATTGATGGCGAGCGTAACGAGGATGGGGGCGTTGGTATCTATACCCGCCATTTCCCGAAGGCCATTATGTACGGTTTCGCCAATGAGCAGGCAGATCGCGAAGGCCGTTTCATTCAGGCGGATTTTGACAAGGTATCTGTCGCCTGCGTTCTCTCTCCCTGCGCACTTGGCCGCGAAGAAGAATTGATTGGCGAGGACGACCTGACGGTTCTGGATCACAAGGACGACTTCATGGAAGCCTTTGGCCTCCATATGCAGAAAACCCTGCGCAAGCGCCGTCAGTTTATTTTCTGCGCCAACCTGCAAACCGCCCATCACGTAACTGACGCCAGCCCGCTGTACCACAAACTGGATTTTTCCGGCTTCCTGCCCCATGAGCGGGCATGGCTGGACCGTTTGTTTGATGAAATGGGCTGTGTTGATGCATTCCGCGATATCAACAAGCAGAGCAACCAGTATACCTGGTGGCCAGAGCAGGCTGAAGGGTCCCGCAAGAGCGCAGGTATCCGGGTGGACTATCAGCTACTGACGCCGGGTATCCGCAAGACCATTCAGGATGGCTGGATTGACGACAGTACCCGTTTCTCCGATCACGCGCCGGTGATCATGGATTACGACATCGGAATCGGTTTCTAGGATTGGAGTAAGCGGTCTCGGGAAGATGGGCCTTCCCGGACACGCTACAAGCACATCCCTGTGCGCTCGACTCCGGCCGTCCCTGGCCGGAGACGGTCCGGGAAGGCCCATCTTCCCAAGCCCGCCGAACCTCGGAGTTAACGGCTACTGAGCCAAAGCCGCTTTCTGTGCCTCAAACAGCTGTCCAATACCCAGCTTGGCCAGCTTCAACATGCCGTCCAGCTCTTCCTGTTCAAACGGCGCGCCCTCGGCCGTCCCCTGAATTTCAATGAAACCACCCTGATCCGTCATGATCACGTTCATGTCGGTTTCGGCCTCGGAATCCTCCGGGTAATCCAGGTCCAATACCGGTGTGCCTTTGTAAACGCCCACAGAAAACGCTGCAATCATCTGCTTCAGCGGCGATTTTTTCAGCCGGCCTTCTTTCACCAGATGGTTCAGCGCATCCACAAGCGCCACGCAGCCACCGGTAATCGCAGCGGTGCGGGTGCCACCGTCGGCCTGGATGACATCGCAGTCGATGGTGATGGAATGCTCGCCCAAGGCGCTCAGGTCAACCGCTGCGCGCAGGGAACGGCCGATCAGGCGCTGGATTTCCACGGTGCGGCCGCCCTGCTTGCCGCGGGCAGCTTCCCGCCCCATGCGGCTGCCGGTGGAACGGGGTAGCATGCCATACTCGGCCGTAATCCAGCCTTTGCCTTCGCCCCGCAGGAAAGGGGGGACCTTGTTTTCAACAGAGGCGGTGCAGATCACCTTGGTGTCGCCAAATTCCACCAGCACGGAACCCTCGGCGTGGCGGGTGTATTGACGGGTGATGCGAATGTCTCGTGATTGTTCCGGCGTTCTTCCGCTCGGTCTCATAATCGTTCCTGGTATCAGTGGTGAGTGTCCGGGGAGAATCCCCGGTCGATTGCAAAGTCGAAAGATTGCGGAGTATAACACGCAGTCTGCGGCGTCTGTTCGATGTTGGGGCGGCCAGCCTGCTAAACTTGAAACCTGCTTCTTCGCAAACGTGGAGTCACCATGATCAGAAGTATGACGGCCTTCGCCCGCCAGGATACCCAGGAAGACTGGGGAACGCTCACCTGTGAAATTCGCACGGTTAACCACCGGTACCTGGAGCCGTCCTTTCGCTTGCCCGAAGCGCTCCGGGAGCTGGAGAACAGTTTCCGTGAGCAACTGCGCAAGCAATTGCGGCGCGGCAAGGTAGACGTGGCCATTCGTCTTCAGGCCAATGAATCGGCAACCCAGGGCTTCGAGATCGACGAAGATGTGGCAAACGCTGTCAATGAGGCGGCCAACCACATCAACAGGATGCTGGACAACCCGGCCCACATTAGCGCACTGGATATACTCCGTTGGCCGGGAGTGCTGGCCTCCACTGAACAGGATTTTGGCCCCGCCAGGAAAGCGGCTGGCGAACTATTCGAGCGTACTGTGAGTGAATTGGTGACGGTCAGGGAGCGGGAAGGTGAACGCCTGCGGCCGCTGTTTGAAGACAGGCTCACCACCATGGGTGAGCGGGTGACTGAGGTTCGGGAGCGAATGCCGGAACTGATTCGTGCCCAGGAAGAGCATCTGAAAAACCGCTTTGAGCAGGCGAAGGTGGAGCTTGACCCGGATCGCGTGGCCCAGGAAATGGTGATGCTGGCCCAGAAAAGCGATGTCGCCGAAGAGCTGGATCGCTTGGAAGCCCATATCACCGAGGTGTCGGACACTCTGCAGTCCGACGATGCCATCGGTCGCCGTTTGGATTTCCTGATGCAGGAGCTCAACCGCGAGGCCAATACGCTCAGCAGCAAAAGCATCGATGCCCGGGTGACAAGGGCAGCGGTTGACCTGAAAGTGTTGATAGAGCAAATGCGGGAGCAGGTCCAGAACCTGGAGTAACCTCACTTGGATGCGGGGGCGGCGCAAACGCCGTATAATTCCGCCCTCGTTATTGTGGTGGCGCCGGGGTTGTTCCGCGCCAACTGAAAGCCCGTCAATGCCCGGAGTTGTTAGTCCCATGAGCCAGGAATCAGAACAAGGCACGCTGTATGTGATTTCCGCCCCCTCGGGAGCCGGTAAGACCAGCCTGGTGGCTCAAATGCTGAAGCAGGACGAAAAGCTGGGTGTTTCCGTGTCCCATACAACCCGGCCTATGCGGAAGGGGGAGCAGGATGGCGTCAACTACCACTTTGTCACCCGGGAGGCCTTCGAGGCGATGATCAGCCGGGGCGACTTCCTGGAGCATGCGGATGTCTTCGGGAACTACTACGGCACCTCCCAGGTCTGGGTGAAGCAAACACTGGCCACGGGTCAGGATGTAATCCTGGAAATTGATTGGCAGGGTGCGGAGCAGGTCCGCCACCTGATGCCAGACTGTGTCAGCATCTTCATCGTGCCACCGTCTCCGGAGGCCTTGAAAGACCGCCTGACTGGCCGGGGCACAGACGCACCGGAGGTGGTGGCGCGTCGCCTCAATGAGGCGGCGGATGAATGCAGCCACGCGGTGGAATTCGATTATCTGGTGGTTAACGATGATTTCGACACTGCGCTGGACGACCTGCTGGCGATTGTTCGTTGCCATCGTCTGCGCATGCAGGCCCAGCAGGTCAGGCATTCCGGGCTATTGGTCAGACTGTCCGAGCGCCATTGATCGGCGCACATTGCCTGTATACAAATTGAACCGGCCGCAGTAAACTACGCGGTCTGCTGAAATCAGTCATTTTGCTATTGTCGGGGAAGTTATGGCACGAGTTACCGTTGAAGATTGCCTTGAACACGTTGATAACCGCTTCCAGCTGGTTATGCTGGCCACCAAGCGTGCCCGCCAGATCGCAACCAAAGGTTTCGAGCCGCTGGTCGCCGAAGAGAACGACAAGCCTACCGTTATCGCCCTGCGTGAAATCGCGGAAGGCAAGATCTCCCGCGATCTCCTCACTGAGGATGACGACGAATAAGGTTGAATGTGGCCGAAGACGGGAATATTTTCTGGTTACCCGTCCAAAGCATTGAAATCTGTTCTTGCGGTTTTATAGTGTATCTATAGGCATGACTGGAAGAACGTCGGAAGGACCCGAATGCTTGCATTCGGGTTTTTTTATCCCTGGCATTTATGATCCCCACGGAGGCGCGGTGTCGGCAGAGGCAACGGTTGATGTGCTGGCCAATGAACTCAGCACGTATCTTGACACCAATCGCATCAATCAGGTGCGAAGAGCCTACTATTATGCCGAACAGGCCCACGAAGGGCAGATGCGCAAAAGCGGCGATCGCTATATTACCCATCCCCTGGCGGTTGCTCGAATCCTTGCTGGCCTGAAACTGGATCACCAGAGCCTGATGGCGGCCATGCTCCACGATGTCATCGAAGATACCGGCATCCCCAAGGATGCGCTGTCGGAGCAGTTTGGCGAGGATGTGGCTGAACTCGTAGACGGCGTCAGCAAGCTCACTCAGATTGAGTTCCGTTCCCGCGCCGAGGCCCAGGCCGAAAACTTCCAGAAAATGACGCTTGCCATGGCACGGGATATCCGCGTGATCCTGGTCAAACTGGCGGACCGCCTGCACAACATGCGCACCCTGGGCCCGATGCCTTATGAGAAGCGCCAGCGCATCGCCAACGAAACCCTGGATATCTACGCCCCGATTGCCAATCGCCTGGGTATGCACTCCATTTGCACCGAACTGGAAGATCTGGGGTTCTCTTCACTGTACCCGATGCGGTCAAAGTACATTTCCAAGGCGGTCGCAAAGCTTCGGGGCAGCCACCGGGAAATCATTGACGATATCCGTGGCAAATTGCAGGAGAAACTGGAAGAGCGAAGCCTGCCCGGCCGCATCCTGGGCCGGGAAAAGCATTTGAACAGCATCTACAACAAGATGAAGTTCAAGCAGAAATCCTTCCACGAAATCATGGATGTGTACGCGTTCCGCATCATCACCGACACCGAGGACGACTGCTATCGCATCCTCGGCGCCGTACACAGCCTCTACAAGCCGCTGCCGGGCCGTTTCAAGGACTACATTGCCATGCCCAAGGCCAATGGCTATCAGTCCCTGCACACCACTCTGTTCGGCATGCATGTGAATATTGAAATCCAGATCCGCACCGAGGAAATGGAGCACATCGCCAACAACGGTATTGCGGCCCACTGGATGTACAAGAACGAGCCCTCCAGTGTGACCAGCGTCAACCAGACACGGGTGGACCGTTGGGTGAAGGGCCTGATGGAGATGCGTGAGCGCGCGGACGATTCCCTGGAATTCATCGAACACGTGAAAGTCGACCTGTTCCCGGACGAGATCTACGTGTTCACGCCCAAGGGCAAAATCATGGAATTGCCCAGCGGAGCGACCCCCGTCGACTTTGCTTACGCCATCCATACGGACATCGGTAATGCCTGCGTGGCCTGCCGTATCAACCGCAACCTCGGATCCCTGAGCCAGCCGCTGCAAAGTGGCCAGACCGTTGAAATCATTACCGCACCCGGAGCACGGCCTAATCCCGCCTGGCTCAGTTTCGTGGTAACCGGTAAGGCTCGCAGCAGTATTCGTCATGTGCTCAAGAACCAGAAGCGTGCCGAATCCCTGGACCTGGGCAAAACCCTGTTGAAGAAATCCCTCAAAGGGTTTGGTACCAGCCTGTCCGAGATCAACGAGCATCAGATCCAGGCGGTGGTCCGCCACAACCAGGTGGACAGTTTCGAGGATCTGGTCAGCGATATTGGTCTGGGCAATCGCATGGCTTATCTCGTGGCGCGCCAGTTGGTCAGCGGCAGTACAGACGATGAGGCATCGGACGTGGCATCCGCGACAATCATGGACAAGGCCGATAACAGCCCGGTTACCATTCGTGGCACCGAAGGCTTGCTGGTTCGGTTTGCCAGCTGTTGCAAGCCGATTCCAGGTGACCCGGTGGTCGGTGCCATGGACTCTGGCAATGGCATGGTGATCCACTCGGATACCTGCTCACGGTTGCCAGAGGACGATGAAGGCAGGGCGCGCCTCACTCATTTGAAGTGGGCCAAGGACATTGCCAACGAGTTCTCCGTTGAACTTCGAGTGGAGCTTGAACGCCAGCGTGGGGTCATTGCAGAGCTTGCCAACGCGGTTGCCATGGCGGATGGCAATATCGAGCGCATCAACGTGGAAGAGCAGAACGCCAAGCTGGGCATTGTCAGCCTTGTGGTGCATGTGAACGGTCGCCGGCATCTTGCCAGGGTGATGCGGCGGATCAGGAATATTCGCGCTGTCACCCATATCAACCGGGTAAGGCACTGACGCAACCGTGGTGCAATGGGCCAGAGCCGCGACGTTTGGCCTGTTGACACGCCTGCCACCCAGAGGTGAGGATTGGCGTTTTGATAAAGAGGACCCCAAGGTCATGACCAACAAATCCGTAATACAGACTGATAACGCGCCACAGGCCATCGGCACATACTCCCAGGCAGTGAAAGCCGGGGACACCGTGTACCTGTCGGGGCAGATTCCGCTGGTGCCGGAAACCATGGAAGTGGTCGCGGGTGATTTCGCCGCCAAGACCCGCCAGGTGTTCGAAAACCTTAAAGCCGTCTGCGAGGCCAGTGGCGGCGAGCTCAAGGACATCGTTAAGCTCAACATCTACATGACGGATCTGAGCAACTTTGCGACGGTGAACGAAATCATGGCCACCTATTTTCAGGAGCCGTACCCGGCGCGTGCCGCCGTGGGTGTCGCGGCGTTGCCCAAGGGTGTCCCGGTTGAGATGGAAGCGGTGATGGTGCTGAGCTGATACTCGTTCAAGCAAACACCGAAGGCGGCCCATGGGCCGCCTTTTTCGTTGTGCGCCAGGCATGGCGCGTAGCGCCTTGACGGGCGCTGTTCCGGTACAGGTGGTGCTGGCCGGATGACTTGGGGGTGCAAGTCCCCTGTGGACCCGGCAAGGGGAACCACTAGCCGGACGGCAAGGGTGTCCATCGTGAGATGGAATCTGAAGGAAGCCGCAGGCAAAGCACTGGCCTGACGAACAGAAATCGCATATGAGGCGGTCACACCGGGTAAGGCGTCAACTATCGTCAAAGCCCTGTACTTGCACGGAAGGTGTGGACGTAAATGCGGCGGGCATAAGTGTGAAGGTCACGCGTCTTACCCTGGGAAGTCTGGTTCTCTGCCGCTGTGCTACTCACTTCGCGAGAGGTGGGGATGGGGAGCCAGAACTCAGCCGAGGCCATAGTAGGTGCGTCACCGCGTACGGAAGGGCCGAACATGGTTGGCCGTTAGTAGGCGATGAGTTCTCGTAGTGTGCTTATGAAGACAGAAGCGACCCGGATGGGGCAGGGCATTCAGGAAGGCGCTGGACGGTATCCGGCAGAGACTGAAGTCCGTGTCGAGGCAGACGCGGGGGCTCACTCGTGGACGAACGCGGAGCCGAACACGCTGATGGAACAGGTGCTTGAGCGCCCGAACCTGATGCGTGCGTATCAGCGGGTGGTATCCAATAAGGGTGCCGCCGGTGTCGATCAGATGCCGGTGATGGCCCTGAAGGGCCACCTGCAACAGCATTGGCCAACGCTGCGCGAGCGGCTGTTGGCCGGAGACTACCATCCTCAACCGGTCCGCCGGGTCAGTATCCCCAAGCCGCAAGGCGGGGAGCGGACACTGGGTATCCCAACGGTGCAGGACCGCCTGATCCAACAAGCCCTTCACCAGGTGCTGAGCCCGACGCTGGAACCGACCTTCTCGGATCACAGCTATGGGTTCCGCCCCGGTCGAAGTGCCCACCAGGCGGTCAAGGCGATGCAGCAACACATCAACGACGGCCACCGCTGGGTGGTCGATCTGGATCTGGCCCAGTTCTTTGACCGGGTCAACCACGATGTGCTGATGAGCCTGCTGGCTTGTCGCATAGCCGACCGGCGGATACTCACCCTGATCCGGCGTTACCTGCAAGCCGGCATGCTCGAAGGAGGACTGGTCAGCCCGAGACGGGAAGGCACGCCGCAAGGCGGCCCCCTGTCGCCCTTGCTCTCTAACGTGCTCCTGACCGAACTGGATCGGGAGCTGGAGCGGCGGGGACACCGGTTCTGCCGCTATGCGGACGACTGCAACATTTACGTCAGCAGCAAAAGATCCGGCGAACGGGTGATGGCCAGTATTACCCACTTCCTGGAAACGCGCTTGCGCCTGAAGGTGAATACGGTGAAAAGCGCCGTGGACCGCCCCTGGCGTCGGAGCTTTCTGGGTTACAGCGTGAGCTGGCATAAACGTCAGGTCCGGTTGAGAGTCGCGCCCAAAAGCCTGAAGGCCTTCATGGCCAAGCTTCGCCCCCTGCTGAAACGGTCACGGGGACAGTCGTTGACGACCACCATCCGGAACCTGAACCCGGTGCTGAGAGGCTGGGCAAATTACTATCGCCTGACCGCCTCGAAGCGTTCGGTCGAAGCCCTGGATGGCTGGATAAGACGGCGGCTTCGCCTGATCCTGTGGCAGCAGTGGAAGCGGACCCGCACGCGGGCCCGCAACCTGGTACGGCTAGGCTTGACTGAGATAAGGGCTTGGAGGAGCGCGACCAATGGTCGTGGACCCTGGTGGAACAGCGGTGCGTCTCATATGAACGCGGCCCTGCCTAAGAGGGTATTCGACCGTCTGTCTCTGGTAAGCTTGCTGGATACGATGACTCGGCTTCAGAGCCGACCATGAACCGCCGTGGTACGGAACCGTATGCCCGGTGGTGTGAGAGGACGGGGGAGATAACTCCCCCTCCTACTCGATGGTAGGGGGCTCGCCAGGCCTACCGGGTTTTTTCGGCAATCATCTCCTGGTAGCCCACCCGGAAGTCCGGATAGCGGAAATGGAAACCAGAGTCCAGCAGCCGCTGGTTGTTGCAGCGTTTGCTCCCTGCGCGACCACCCTGGCGGGCGTCGGGGCCAGGCTTGGCACAGGGTAGTTGTTCACGCACCCACGCCACCACCTCATCCAGTCGCACAGGCTCGCAATCACTGGCAAGGTAGCAGTCTTCAAGTGGTTGGCCGGCGAGTGCCCGCTCCACGATATGGCAGGTGGCCGCGGCCGCATCCGCTTCGTGGATACGATTGCTGTAGGGGCCGGGAGAGGTCGGGTTCATGTTGCCGTTCATCACGGCATCGAGGAAGCGCGCCCGCGACGGGCCGTAGATGCCACTGAAACGGATTACGGTTGCCGGACTACCGCTCTCCAGGGCGACCCTCTCACCCGCGAGTATCGCCTGGCCACTGTATCGGGTGGGGTCGGTTGGGCTGGTCTCATCCACCCAGGAATCGTCGTCCTGAGCGTAGACACTGCTGCTACCGATAAACACCAGCCGCGTGAGCTGGCGCCCGTCCAGTGCGTCGATCAGGTTCCGCAGGCCCTTTACGTAGGCATTGTGATAGCCCTCGTTGTCGTAGCTTGCTGGCGTGAGGCAATAAACCACAATGTCGAGGTTGTCCGGCAGTACTGAACGCACCTGCTCCGGCACCATGAGGTCCGCCCCCAGCGCCTGGATGCCCTCCGGGACCTTGTCCGGACTGCGCCGTAGGCCGTATACCTGCGCCGTTCCGGTAAGCTGAGAGGCAATGGCGCCACCGAGCTTGCCACAGCCCGCAACCAGTATTCTTGGCGTTTGTTGGTGCTCAGTGATTGCCATAGACAATATCAATCCTTATGCTTTGGCTAATAAATTAACGGAACGTTTGTACGATCCCTGACCTGGACGAATTCTGACCGGAGCCCGCCATGACTCTGACCGAGTTAAGATACGTTGTTACCCTTGCCCGGGAAAGGCATTTTGGCCGTGCCGCCGAGCGCTGTCATGTCAGTCAGCCGACCTTGAGTGTGGCCGTCAAGAAACTGGAGGACGAACTCGGTATACCCTTGTTTGAGCGTAGCAAAAACAGTATCCGGGTCACCGAAACGGGCAAGCGTATCATCGACCAGGCCCAACGGGTCCTGGATCAGGTGGGTGTTATCCGTGACATGGCTCAGGATGGCAAGAACCAGCTCAATGCCCCCCTTAAGGTGGGTGCCATCTACACCATCGGCCCCTACCTGTTCCCACACCTGCTGCCGGAGCTGCGCCGCGCGGCGCCTGACATGCCGCTCTACATTGAGGAAAACTACACCGCCACACTGCGGCAGAAACTGCGCCAGTCAGAACTGGACGCCATCATCATCGCACTGCCGTTTGAAGAGCCGGAGGTCGTTACCCTGCCGCTCTACGACGAGCCTTTCGTGGTGCTGCTGCCGGGAGGTCATCCACTGACCAAGCGTGACAGCCTGACCGCCGAGGAGTTGGCGAAGGAACAGTTGCTGCTGCTTGGCCCCGGCCACTGTTTCCGTGACCAGGTGCTGGAATCCTGCCCGCCGTTGGTGGATGCGGTCACCCGTAATCCGAGTGCTGCGGCGCCGTCACTGGTGACTGAAGGCAGCTCTCTGGAGACCATACGTCACATGGTCGCCTCTGGTTTGGGTATCACCGTTTTGCCTTTGTCCGCTGCAACGGCGATGCAGTATGACGAGAGCATACTTGCGGTCAGGCCTTTTGCGGCGCCAGTACCCTATCGCACGGTGGCGTTGGCCTGGCGGGTCACTTTCCCACGACCAAAGGCGATTGATGTGCTGTCGCTGGCGGCCAGCCAGTGTCGGGTAATTGAGAAAGCGAAGATTGAAACCCCGGCTGCGGCCGCAACCGCCTGAGCCAGGCCATGATGTCACTGGACGACATTGCCGTTACCACCCTGAAGGGCGTCGGTAATGCCCTGGCCGACAAGCTGTCGAAGCTGGGCATCCGTTCGCTGCAGGATTTGCTGTTCCATCTTCCCCATCGATACGAGGATCGCACACGCATTGTCTCCATGGGCAACCTGCGCATTGGCGACGTCGGGGTGGTGGAAGGCGAGGTGATGAAAACCGATCTGGTGATGGGCCGGCGCCGAAGCCTGCAGGTGACCCTGAAGGATCACAGTGGCTTCGTGGTCATGCGTTTCTTCCATTTCAATGCCGCCCAGAAGAACCAACTCACGGAAGGCGCGAGGGTGCGTTGTTTCGGCGAAGTTCGGCCGGGGCGGGCCGGTTACGAATTCTACCACCCTGAATACCAGGTCAATCCGCCGCCGATGCCCGCGCAGGGTGAGGCCACGCTAACGCCCGTTTATCCCCTGACAGAAGGCATTCAGCAGCCGCGAGTGCGCGCTCTGTGCCAGCAGGCGCTGGGCTACCTCAAACGTTACCCGATCCGTGACTGGTTGCCGGAAGAACTGCTCGCCAGTTACCAGTTGCCGGGTATCACCGAAGCGGTCGAGCTGGTGCATTCGCCGCCGGCCAATGCGCCGGTTCATCTGTTGATGGAGGGGCGGCACCCGGCCCAACAGCGACTGGTTATGGAAGAGCTGCTGGCCCACCAGCTAAGCCTTTTGCAGGTACGGCAACAGGTTCAGGCCCGGGAAGCGCTGCCGTTACTGCCAACCGGTGATCTGCCGGAACGTTTTCTTGATCTGCTTCCGTTCAGCCTTACCGGGGCACAGCGACAGGTTATGACCGAGATCCGCCAGGATCTCAGCCAGCCGGTACCCATGTTGCGGTTGGTGCAGGGAGACGTGGGGTCTGGTAAAACCGTGGTGGCGGCGCTGGCAGCACTGCAGACCATTGGTGCTGGCGCCCAGGTGGCGCTGATGGCGCCCACGGAAATACTGGCGGAACAGCACTACCAGAATTTCCGCGGCTGGCTGGAGCCGCTTGGCATCCAGTTGGCGTGGCTGTCGGGAAAGATTAAGGGCAAGGCACGAAAGGAAACTCTGGAGGCCGTTGGCAGTGGCGAAGCCACCGTGGTGATAGGTACCCATGCCCTGTTCCAGGAAGATGTTGCGTTCAGTCGCCTGGCACTGGTGATTGTGGACGAACAACACCGTTTTGGCGTGCATCAGCGGCTGGCCCTGCGGGAGAAGGGCGTCGGCGGCACCATGGCGCCACACCAGTTGATTATGACAGCGACCCCGATTCCGCGTACGCTGGCCATGAGCGCCTATGCGGACCTGGATACGTCGGTGATTGATGAGCTGCCCCCCGGCCGCAAGCCTATCGAAACCATCGCCATTCCCGACAGCCGGCGTGACGATGTGACCGATAGGGTACGAAAGGCCTGCAAGGAAGGCCGGCAGGCATACTGGGTGTGCACGCTGATTGAGGAGTCAGAAGCGCTGCAGTGCCAGGCGGCGGAAGTGACTGCGCAGGAGCTGGCGGAACGTCTGCCAGATCTGAAGGTGGGGCTTGTTCATGGTCGCCTCAAGGCGGCCGAAAAAGCAGCGGTCATGGAACAGTTCAAGAACGGCGAGCTCGACCTTCTGGTCGCGACCACCGTAATTGAAGTGGGGGTGGATGTGCCCAATGCCTCGCTGATTATCATCGAGAATCCGGAGCGCCTGGGCCTGGCGCAGTTGCACCAGTTGCGGGGCAGGGTTGGCCGGGGCGAAGAGGCCAGTTTTTGCGTGTTGATGTACCATCCACCATTATCGCTGAATGGCAAGGCGCGTTTGCAGGCCCTGCGCGACAGTCAGGACGGTTTTGTGATTGCCGAGAAAGACCTGGAAATACGCGGGCCAGGAGAAGTGTTAGGCACCCGCCAGACCGGTATGATGCAGTTCCGGCTGGCAGACTTTGAACGGGACAAGGGCTGGATCGAGCCAATCCGTGAAATGGCGCCGCCGCTGATGCAGCAGCCGGCGTTGGTGAACGGTTTGATTCGCCGTTGGTTGGGGGAACGAATTCGTTACGGCGACGTGTAACTGCGCCGCGCCGGTAGAAAAAATCGTGTGAAAACCCACCTGATGTCAAAGTTGGGTCGCTGTTTGTGCCCTATACTGAGTGAAACCAATGTGTCCAACGGGGCACCGTCTACATTTTGGGAGAAACTTATGGAGCTACCTGTCGTAGTCAGGCAGGCGTTGGGTGAGTCTGCTGCCGGCGTTTCCCTTAGGGATGTGAGCCAGGCCCGGGACGACGAACTGTTGCGAATGGTGTTGCTCACGGATGAGGAGGGGAATCTCCAGGCCATTTGCCGCGAGGGTGACCTGCTCGATATCAGTGCCCTGAACAAACAATTGGGGCGAGATCTGCGGGTGATGAAGCGACGGGAGCAGGTCCGGGTTCGTGAGCGCTCTGGCCTGACCGAGCTGCCCGCCTTACCGTCTCTGACCGGCTGGCCCACGATTGTGGACGCGCGGGTGGATGAGTTGGCGTCCGTGGCATTGGTCCTGGGCGAGCAGAATCTTTGTATGGTCATGCCCGGCGACGAGTTCCGGGGAATCACCGTCGCGGCCGACCGCCATTCGTTTTCGGTGGCGCGGGATACCATTGCCGTGAATCTCAACAGCCCGGAAAAAGACCGGGACCAGCTGCATTCCGCCATTCGACGGTTTACCTCGCTGCGCATTCAGCAGCGCCTGGAAGACACTCTTGAGTTGCCTCCTCTACCCGAGACCGCCCAGCGCATTATTCACCTGCGGGTGAACCCCAATGCTGTGATGGGGGATCTGGTGGATGTCGTGGAAAGTGACCCCAGCCTGGCGGCTCAGGTGGTCAGTTGGGCGTCCTCGTCCTTTTATGCGGCGGCGGGGCAGGTGCGTTCTGTGCACGACGCGGTCTCTCGGATTCTGGGCTTCGACCTGGTGATGAACCTAGCCATGGGCCTGTCTCTGGGGCGTGCCCTGAAGCAGCCCCAGGATCATCCGGAAGGCTATGTGGATTACTGGCAACAGGCGATATGGCAGGCTCAGTCGGCCGGTATCCTGGCCAGCATGATGCCTCGTGGCGAACGTCCTATCTTTGGTCTTGCGTACCTGGGGGGGTTGTTGCACAACTTTGGCTACCTGGTGCTGGCACAGGTGTTTCCTCCCCATTTCAAGTTGGTGTGCCGGTCGCTGGAAGCCAACCCCCATCTCGACTCCTCAATGATTGAGCATTATCTGCTGGGCGTGACCCGGGAGCAGATTGCGGCGGAACTGATGCAGAACTGGGGTATGCCCGACGAGGTCTGTCTGGCAATCCGAAACCAGAAGAATCCTGGTTACGACGGCCCTCACGCGGTATACAGCAAACTGCTCTGGCTGAGTCGGCAACTGCTGACCAAGCGCGGTGTTGCGTTGGGTGCGGGGGAAGAGGTGTCGGACGCGTTCTACGAATCGCTCGGTCTGAACAGGGAAAAGGTGGAAGCGCAGTTTGATGAACTGGTAGGAAACAAGGACAGCATTATGGCGATGGCGGGGATGATGAATCAGTAGGTCCTCTCTACCGCCAAACCTCTCTAGTTTAGCCCCGCAAAAAAGCCGGCCCGAAGGCCGGCAAGCTCACCCGCTTGTTGCAGATCAAACCAAACGTGTTCAGGAGAAAACAACGTGAGCAGTTGCAGGGTCGGTAGTGGCAACGTGCTTTTTTAAACTTAGCCAATATGGAGTGAAATAAAAGCTGGCTACGTTGGTGTTTGGTGAATGAGCCGGGCGTCATAATTTCGTGACATCTGAAGAGATTGATTTGTAAAGCTAATCAAACCTTCAGTGATGAAATTCGATTACAAACTGTTACAAAATACTGGAGCGTCAGACTCATATTGGTAAGGGTCAGGCCTGGAACGGATGGTGTCGAATGGCCGTTGCGGCGCGGCGAATGGCGTCGGCGTGCTCCTTTTCGACTGCCAGGCGCTCGCGGTCCATCTTTTCCACGAAGCGGGCATCTGTTTCCTGGCGGGCGCGATGGGTCGGCATGTGCTGGATCTGCTCATGCACTTCCTGGAACACCCGGAAAGGAGACTGGTCCAGCAACTCCGGTGCCACGTGGTCCAATAGGCCCTTGATTCGCAGACAGGCTTCGGAGTATTCAACCTGATTCTCTTCCACCGCCATGGCCAATACCCGGATACTTTCAATCATGCTGTCGCGGCGTTCCTTCTGGAAAGACTCTGCTTTCTCCTGCCGCCTCCTGCTGTCCTGCAGGGCACGGGACTGGCGGCCGATAAACGCGACAAGCAGCGCGATGGCCAGCAGGCCGGCAATAATCAGTGTCCATTGAAGCCACGGCGGCATAGAAGTCTCCCTTGAGAATGTCAGGCCTGTTTACGCTGGCGGTCCGCACGCCAGACTTTTACAGACACGGTCTGCCCATTAAGTACGGACGTGCCAACAAGCGGATCAATCTCCTGATCGCTCAACACGTCGTTTATGCTGGCGCCAGCGTGGGCAACCGCCACACTCTGCCCGGTACCCTTCCGATGGTGGCCCCAGCCATGGGGTACTGAAACCACGCCCGCCATCACATCCTCGGTGATCTCCACCGGCAATACGATCTGCCCGGAGGTGGAGCCAATCTCGGCGGAATCACCAGCCTGAAGGCCACAGCGAGCAGCATCTTTCGGATGGATCATCAGGGTACAGCGGTCTTTGCCTTTCACCAACCGCTGGCTGTTGTGCATCCAGGAATTATTGCTGCGAACGTGCCGGCGCCCGATCAGTAGCAGACCGTCGGAGGCCGGTGCCGTGAGTAAGGTATGGAGCCGCCCCAGATCCTGTAAGTAGCGGCGTGGGGCGAGGTTTACCTTGCCGTCGCGGGTAAACAACCTGCCGGGCATGCATGGGCGAAGTGGCCCGAGATCCACACCGTTGGGTAGTTCCTTAAGGGCGCTGATGGACAGCCCCTTGGGCAGGTCCTGCCAGTGGCGGTTCAGTGGGCTCATTTTTGCCAGACCCCGCAGGGGATGGCGCTCCGGAAGTATATCCATCACCAGGTCGATGGCGGGCTGGACCAGGCCGCGTGCAGGACCGATGTCGGTTCCGTAGGGCCCGGCCCGCAACATAAGATCAAGGATCGGGTCCGGCCCGATCTGTTTGAACGCACGCCAACCCATCTCGGAACGCAGGGGCAGGCGGCCACCTTTTCGCTTCTTCTCCAGACGGTGGGCCAGTTCCAGCAGTATCTGCCAGTCGTGGCGGGCGTCTTTGCCCGCATCGAACAGGGCAGGGCTGTATTTGGCGGTGTTGCGAACGGCAAACATGTTGAAGATCAGGTCGTAGTGGCTGCGTTCAAGCCCGGCGGTGGGAGGCAGTATGACGTCCGCATGACGGGTGGTTTCATTGAGGTAGTAATCCACCGACACCATGAAATCGAGGCCGCCGAAGGCCTCGTCGAGCCGTCCACCGTTGGGGCTTGAAAGCACCGGGTTGCCCGCCACCGTCACGAATGCCCGTATCTGGCCCTCGCCCGGCGTGAGAATCTCATCGGCAATGGTGCTTGAAGGGTATTCGCCGGCAAACTCAGGCAGTTTTTTCACCCGGCTGAACCGCTTGCCGAAATGGCCCTTCTGGCCGGACATGCCACCGAGTGCGATCAGATCAATCGCGGGTTGCGTGAACATCATGCCGCCAGTGCTGTCCAGCTTCCCGGTCAGGATATTGAGCACGTAGGCAAGCCAGGTCGCAACGCCGCCAAAGGCCTGGGTACTGGTGCCCATGCGAGTGTACAGCGCAGCCCTCGGTGTTGTGGCCAGTTGCCGCGCGAGGTTGCGGATATCAGCAGCCGGCATGCCCGTCTGTTCGCTGACGGCTTCGGGGGTGAAGCCCATTGCGGCCAGCCGGACCAAGTCTACGTCTTTCGTCCATTGTTCTGCATGGCCGAGGTTCACCAGGTCTTCTTCAAACAGGGTGTGCACCATGGCCATTAACAGCAGGGCATCGGTGCCAGGGCGAATGAAGTGGAACTCGTCGGCCAGTTTGCCGGTCTCTGTGCGGCGTGGGTCCACGACCACCATCCTGCCGCCACGGCCCTTGAGTGCCTTGAGTCGCCCACGGAAGTCCGGCACGGTCATCAGGCTGCCGTTGGAGGCCATCGGATTGGCGCCAATGCAGATGAACAGGTCGGTGCGGTCGATGTCCGGTATCGGGAAGAGAATCTGGTGCCCGAACATTTCCAGGCTGGCCAGCATGTGGGGCAATTGGTCGTTGGAGGTGGCGGAGAACCGGTTCTGGGTACCCAGGGCCCGGAGGAATGGCATGGTAGCCACCAGCGAGCCGTGATTGTGTACGTTGGGGTTGCCGAGGTAAGCGCCAATACTGTTGCGGCCGTGCTCTTTGCGTACCCGGTGCAGTCGGCTGGCCACCAGGTCAAAGGCTTCGTCCCACTCCATTTCCTGCCAGCCGTCGGTGGTGCGCCGTACCGGTTTGCGCAGGCGCTCCGGGTCTTCGTGGAGGTCCTGGAGGGCGACGGCCTTGGGGCAGATGTGGCCATGGCTCAGCGGATCGTCCTCGTCGCCCTTGATGGAGGCGACGTGGCCATCCCTGACCTCGATGGCCACGCCGCACATGGCTTCACACAGATGGCAGGTACGGTAGTGGGTGCCGTTTTCCATGGGGTCTCTCCAAACTGGTTGTTATTGTTCTGAGCATGGCCAAGCAGGGACGGTATTCCGAAACACGCTTTGAATACGTCCCTGTAACGCTCGGGCTCCGCCATCCATGGCTCCGCACGGTTTCGGAACACCGTCCCCGCTTGGCCCCGGACTTCGGAGTTGGTTTCAACAGGCAACCAGATTAGCAGGAAACGCAGGAGAGTGGAAAACCGGTTTATGGCCTTTCCGGCCACAAAAAAGGCCAGCCCGAGGGCTGGCCATAAGTAGCGGAGCCTGAAGTTAGTACTCTGCTGGAATTTCCTTGATGGGGTTGGACAGGAAGTTCAGGTAAACGCCGCCAGCTGGAATTTCCAGAGGAATGTTCCCCAAGCTTTCTATGTTGACTGTCAGCGGCACACGATTGGTGTTTCTTTGCTCTATTTGCATCCTGCCATCATCAAAGAAATTGATGTCGCCTTTCAGTTCAAGAGTGAACGGTTTGCTGTACAGGTCGTGTGGTCCGCCAATGGGGGGTTCCAGCAGCGGGGCGTCGAGCTGAAGGCGGGCTTCGGTTCTGAACTCGGTCTGGCCATCATCATTCTCGACAATAACGCCTTCCACCAAGCCTTGTGGATTGTCCTCGGAAGTTTCCGTGTTGTATCGCATCCGAAGGATCTGTGGGCCTGTCGGTTCTTCCAGCGTGATTAAGCCGATAATCCGCAGGTAAACCGAGGTAGAGGTTGTCGCGAGCATGGTTGGGTATAAGAGTACCCTTACACCGGTCTGCTCTCCTGAGTCCGGATCGATGTAGGGGCCGATAACCTCTGTATTCAGTCCATAGGTCTGATAGATGAATTTATTCTCTGGGCATTCATCACCGTTGGTCGGGCACCCGACTCTTGCCGGAGTGGACATTAGCAGTATTGTTGCGTTGCCTGCTGATTTCAGTTTTGCGGCATTGGCGGACGGCAGGAACTCGCTGGCATCGTTTGGATCCACTTCATGATCGAATGGCTCCAGGCAGTCCTGGGAACCCAGCGCGTCGCAGTCAACCACATAGTTCGAGTTTGTATCCCGAATCGGCAGGTTCCGTAAGGGAGTGAATACTGTATCTAGCGCTTCACCACCTCGGAAGTAAATGTCCATATTTGGCCCGCCAACATCTTCAGGGTTTACCAGGAGATCGGTTTGCAGGGCAAGGCCGTTGGCACCGCAGATGAAATCCTCGGTTCCGGTCTGGCATTGGCCTCCGGAAGTGGATTTCATGCGATAACGATACAGGCTATCGATTTCCCAGGGCTCGTCCGGGTAAAACCGAATCCGTTGATTGTTCTTCTCCAGCCGGCCGGATACCGCTTCAATTGCAGCGCCGCTCTCGTCCACTCTCTCAACCACAAACGTCTCGCCGCTGCGGATGGAGTCCAGATCCATGGACTGGGAGAACACGACCACGATGGGGCGGTCCGTAGGCATGGTAGTTACCGGCAACTCGTCCCCGCGAGGACCATTAGGTGCGTTATCCACACACTGCCCATGGCTATCTTGGCTTAGGTTGACCCCGGTGGTGACGCATGGGTAACCGGGATAGGTTGTCAGCGCCAGAGGTGACCTCTGTGGGACTGAACCGCCGCCAATGTCAGGGAGGGCGAAGCTGAGGTTCTGCGGTGTGACACCATTGCCTGCAAGGTCGGTCAACGCGTTGCCAATCTGCACGGTGTAATCAACACCATGCTCCAGGCCTCCGACCGGGTTCAGTACCAGGGCGGTTCCGTCGAGTTTGGCGTCCAGTGTGTTGTCGCCAACCGTCAGCGGTGTGCCTGCCGCGTCCAGCACAATGCCATCGGCGATGGTATCGGCGTCCAGCGGTTCGTCAAAATTCAGTACGATCGGGTCGCCAGGGCGCTGCATCTGATCACGATCACCCGGGAAGGCATCGTCCGGTCCTGGCATCCAGCTCACTAACTGTGGGCCGGTGTTGTCCGCCAGTTCTTCGTCCCGTTGTTCGGCGGCATCCAGTGCGGACTCGGAATCCGTCGCGGCTTCGATGCGAAACGCAATGGTGGCATCGGTGAATTCCTGGCCCAGCAGGTTGGGTTCCACCATGCCGATGGCGTCGATGGTCAGAACGCCGTCTTCCACGATCGCGATGCCGGTCAGCTCCACCCCAAGCAGGTCCTGGGATAACGAAGCATTGGGCTGCGCCTCTTCCGTGTTCATGGCAACATCCATGAACAGTTTGACGTGGCGCGGCGCGTTCATGTTATCCGTGTAGGGGTTTGGCATCAGGTAACCGGTGGCGTCCGACAACATGGTCACCTTGATGTCACCGGTTTTCTGGATGTTTCCGGTTGCCGGATCTATAACCGGTACCTCACCGTTGACACGGACATCCAGGCTGCTGCTGGTCAGCACGCTGCCTTTCGGAACTCGCAGTGGCAGGGGCTCATCCGCCGTAAATGCCGGTGCGTAAGCGAGCTCTGCAAACAGATCGCCGGTTTGCTGGGACGGCCCGGCATTGCCCTGCAGTACGGAGTTCAGAGTAATTCCGTTGATGATTTGCCCGTTTAGCCGAGACTTGCGGGTGTTCTCAGCACTCTCGCCGGCGTTCAGACCGGAATCCACCACTTGCTGGGACAGAACAACGGTTGGGCCGGTGTCGCGTGGGGTGATAGTTTCGCTGAAGTCGTCCAGCGTGCCGCCATGGAGACTCGGCAGGTTGCGGACTGACACGGTGTAGGTCTTGCCCGAGGTGAGTATGTCCTCCTCGCGGCCACAGCGCTCTTTCGAGTCTGCAAGGCAGGGGTCGATGGTGATGTCCCGGCCTTTCACAAGAACGGTGGCCGGCACCACGTTCGCGTTGCTGTCAGTGATTTCAATGACACCACCGAGTGCCTTCCAGTCCGGGTGTACGGTCTGGGTCATTTGCAGTCGGAACGTTGAGAAGTTCATGGGCTGGAATACATTGCCCCCGGAGGGAATCATTTCCGCAACTGTGAACTCGGGGCTCAGGTTGTCCAGCCCGGCGATGCCGCTGAATGCACCCCGTGTTGAAAACTGCACGCCCTCCGGGCCAAAAGCATTGGGGGTCGGAATCGTACGGCCGCCTTCCGCCTGCAATGCCTCGGTAAACTCAATGGTGTAGTCGGCGCCCGGGCTGAGTTCGCCCTGTGGCGACAATGTCAGACTGCGCCCACCATCCACGCTTTCGGCCGTGAAGCTCAGGTCGGTGCTACCATCGGTGATGCGGATTTTGCTGGCAACATCGTTGTCAGACAGCGCATGGGAGAAGCGCAGCACCATGTCGGCCTTGGGGCTAACGTTGCTCTGGCCATCCGCCGGGTAGGAGTAAACCACCTCTCCCGGAGTTGTCGGCTCGTCGATGGTCTGTTCATCACCCCCGCCGCATGCTGCCAGGAACATCGCGGGAATCAGTGCCAATGTATTGTTGTGTTTCATGGCAAACCTCTCCTCAGAACTTCAGGGTGATGGAGCCGCTGATAACGTGAACGTCACCGTCGGCGGTTGCCTGCTGTTCGTTACCGTCATAGTCGACGATGGTGAAATCCCGGTCCTGCAGCTGCTGATATTGGTAACCGATATCCAGCCGTACCGGGTAGGCCAGCACACGGGTGCGTTCATAGGTTGCACTGATGCCTAGCCCGGCCACGATCTTGTCGGTGTCCAGATAGTTCAGCTCCGGGTTGCGGGTGGTTTTGAGGGGAGACTCCTCATACGCCAGCCCGCCCCGGACGGCAAAGTGACGGCTGAGCTGGTATTCAGCGCCGATGCGAGGCACCAGGATGTCATCAAAACGGATGCGATTGGCTGCGCTGACATTCTCCTGATCCTTGATTGTGTCGCCGGCGAACTCGTCTTCCAGTTCAGACCAGTTCTGCTGCTCAATGCTGCCGCCGATGCGCCAGCCGTCACCCTTGTACTGGGTGCCGATGGCAAAGGTTTCCGGTTGGAAGGAATCGATAGTAGCCACCGCAAGGCTCAGGCCCGGGTCGGGGATGGTCTGTGTAACGATAATGTTGGAGTCTACAGACGTCGAAGCGGATGACTTGGTGCGATAGGTGATCGCGCTTTCCCAGCCGTCGAGGAAACAGTCACTGTCCGGACAGAAAGTATCGCCCCACTTGATGGTGGTGCCAAGGATGGACTTCAGCGAGGGCTCGGCGTTAACCGCCAGTCGCTCGCGGCTGGTTTCACCGCCAAGTGTTGAAACGGCATCCAGTTGAGCGGCTGCTTCCAGAGTGACACGCACCGAAAAACCGCCTGAGATGCCCCGCCAGAGGGGGGTGGCACCACCAATGTTCAGGAACAGGGGTTCCTTGCCATATTGCAGGTATTGCCCGGTTTCGGAGGTTTCCGAGGAGAATGCCAGCATTTCCTTACCATACTTCTCAACGCCTGCGATGAAGCCCAGGTAAATCGGGTGATCGAAGCGGGTCAGGGACGCCAGGTTGGTTTTCATGCCGATCAGGACGTGCTGGCTCGGCGAATCCGAAATGATATCGCCGTCTGCATCGGAACGGCTGGAGCGCAATTCCTGCTCCGCGTGAAGGATGCCGCCGGTCAGCTCGCCACGCTCGTCACTGGTCAGATAGGACGGATTGTAATAGGTGGCTGACACCTGCTCGTTGAACATCGACAGGGACTGTGCGGTAGCCACGTCCACGGGCATCACGCCATAGGTTGTACCGATATTGCCCATACTGGCAGAGGCATTCAATGAAAAACCGGCCGAGGCGGCTGCAACGGCGAATGTCATCGCACGCAGGGAAAAGCGGGAGGTTGAAACCATGAAACACACTCCATTTGTTTGTCTTTGTTATGGACCTTTGCCGTGCCCCCGGAGTCGGGTAACAGGGCTGGCAATTATTGTTGGTACATTTGTTCGAAAAGCAGTGTAGTGCTCTTGTCTTATCGGGACGTTGGCTTCTTTGACAGCTTTTGGTGTCGAAACGACCACCCTCTAGTTAAAGATGGTTTAAAAATGAAGGAAATACAGAGCCTTATCAGGCCGGAAGGTGTTTATTTCTGTAACGAAGAGTTGTGAACTGTTTCAGGTTTTCTGCGGGCATAAAAAAGGCTCCCTTCCGGGAGCCTTTGAATACTGCGCTAATGTGTATTGAAACTCGACGTTTCAGTTCGCGCGGCGTTTTCGACCAACCAGTGTCAGGCCGATGATGCCAATGCCCAGCAGCGCCAGTGAGCCAGGTTCGGGCACGGTAACAGAGCCCTTGCCGTAAAGGCTCACGTGAGACAGGCCATTACCCTTGCCGAAGTACGCCCAGTCTCCAGAGGAGACGAGGGAGTTAAGTTCATAAACGAACCAGTTGTCAGCCTTGTTTCCGCCACCAAATTTGAAGCCGATTGCAATAGTGCTGTATGAGTCCCAAAGGCTGCTATCGAATTCCCAGGTGCCGGTGCTGTCGGTCTGTCCGTACTCCAGATTGTAAAGTGCTGTGGGGTTCCCTGCGTTTTCAGATTTCTCCACAAACTGATAACCCGTTCCTGCGGCGTTGTTAAGAAAAATGTCATTGGCAGGGTTGCCGGTAAAGCTCGGGTTGTTCTTGCCGGACGCCAGGCATGCTGTGGCCTGCGAATCGTCCATCTGCATATAGTTATAGGCATCATCACATTTGATGGGTGCCGCGACAGCATAACCTGACATCAGTAATGCGGATGTCAGCGTTCCAGCCACCAGTGGCCAAAACTTAGTTCTCGTGTTCATTTTTGCTACTCCCGGTGATATTCCTTACTACGGGAGAATCACAGCATTAAAGGTGCCACAGTCCAAAATCATCGTTGTTACCGATACATAGGCAAAGCGCAGTTTCCGACTCGGTTTGATAGTGTAAGAAAAGCTGACATTCCCGGAGTCACGATGCCAGTGTCAACTGGTCAGCACCGATAGCACCTTCTGCGCATGCTCCGCCATTTCACTGCCCAGACTTGTCAGGTAACCGCCATCCTTCTGAGTGATCAGCCCCTTCTGGTGTAGGCGTTCAGCCGCGGTCACCATCTCCGGTGCAGCTGAATGCTGGTGAACCTTGATGCCCTCCTGCGCGGAAGACAGATCGAACATCGCCAGCAGGTTGAGTTCATCAATGTGGTCGGAAGAGAAAGGCATGGTGCGTTCCTTGTGTTATTTTTAATGGTCTTAGTGTAGTTGTATACGAAGCCACGGTATTCGGCAAAACTGATTTCCGGATAAACCACCCCACCTGGATGGAGACAGGGATGTACACCCTTCATATTGCGAACAAGAACTACTCGTCATGGTCGTTACGCCCTTGGGTCCTGATGAAGGAGCTGGGCATTGAGTTTAATGAGCAGCTCATTGTGTTTGGTGATGAGCCCACCTGGCAGGCTTACAGGCGCCTGAGCCCCAGCGGCAAGGTACCCTGCCTCACGGATGAAAGCACAACCGTATGGGACTCGCTGGCCATCATTGAGTATCTGGCCGAGCGTCACGAGGGCGTCTGGCCCAAAAACGTAAAGGCCCGCGCCTGGGCTCGCTGTGCTGCTGCTGAAATGCATTCCGGGTTCCAGTCGCTACGGGATATCTGCAGCATGAACGTGGGCCTGCGTATCCGCATGAACACGGTCAGTGAGGGCCTGCAAAAGGATGTCGACCGCATCGACAGCCTGTGGTCCCATGGCCTGCAGCAGTTCGGTGGCCCGTTCCTCGCCGGTGACCGCTTTAGCGCTGTGGATGCCTTCTTTGCCCCTGTCGTCTATCGGGTACGCACCTACGGGCTGGACCTGAGCGAAGGCGCCGCTGCCTACGTTGAGAGGGTTCTGGCGTTAGGCAGTATGCAGCAGTGGGAAGCCGAATCCCTCGCGGAACCGTGGCGAGACACCGAACACGAGGACATCGCGTTCACCGTCGGCACCTTGCTCGCGGACCACAGACAATAGCCACTTTCTTTAACAGACAGAGGACTCACCAGGCATGATCAGTTGGGAAGACTTTGAGAACGTAGAGCTGCGCATCGGCACCATCATCGAGGTAAACGAATTTCCGGAAGCCCGCAGGCCGGCGTACAAGTTGAAAGTCGATTTCGGCCCGGAAGTGGGCATCCGAAAATCCAGTGCGCAGATTACCGACCTGTACGATCCTGAGACGTTATTGGGTAAACAGGTGCTCGCCGTGACAAACTTCCCGCCAAAACAGATTGGCAAATTTATGTCCGAGTGCCTGGTGACTGGGATCAAGAATGATGAGGGGGCGATAACCCTGGTAAGCACGGATCACAAGGTGAGTAATGGGCAGAGGCTTATCTGAAGGTAAAACTGGGGGAATGGTGGGCCCACCTGGACTCGAACCAGGGACCAAAGGATTATGAGTCCTCTGCTCTAACCAACTGAGCTATAGGCCCTTTTTCAGCGGATGCTGCTTAAAGGTTTGCTTTTTGGGGTGTCGCTTCCGGGCGGGAGCAACAAAGCGGGCGCCATTATACCGGTGAGGGATGGCGCCCGCTACTGTTGTGGTGTTATCCGTTGCCCTGATCGTCAATGAAGCCGCGCAGGTGATCGGAGCGGGAAGGATGGCGCAGTTTGCGCAGGGCCTTGGCTTCGATCTGGCGGATTCGCTCGCGGGTTACGTCAAACTGCTTGCCCACTTCTTCCAGGGTGTGGTCGGTGTTCATTTCGATACCGAAGCGCATGCGCAGCACCTTGGACTCGCGCGCGGTCAGGCCGGAGAGCACGGAGCGGGTAGCTTCGCGCAGGCCTTCAGCGGTAGCGGAGTCAACAGGTGACAGGGCCTGGATATCTTCAATGAAGTCGCCCAGGTGGCTGTCTTCGTCATCACCGATCGGGGTTTCCATGGAGATCGGTTCCTTGGCGATCTTCAGTACCTTGCGGATCTTGTCCTCGGGCATTTCCATGCGCTCGCCCAGCTCTTCCGGCGTGGGCTCGCGGCCCATCTCCTGCAGCATCTGACGGGAGATGCGGTTGAGCTTGTTGATGGTTTCGATCATGTGCACCGGAATGCGGATGGTGCGTGCCTGGTCCGCGATGGAGCGGGTGATGGCCTGACGAATCCACCAGGTGGCGTAGGTGGAGAACTTGTAGCCACGGCGATACTCGAATTTGTCGACCGCCTTCATCAGGCCGATGTTGCCTTCCTGAATCAGATCGAGGAACTGCAGGCCGCGGTTGGTGTACTTCTTGGCAATGGAGATAACCAGACGCAGGTTGGCTTCCACCATTTCCTTCTTGGCACGGCGGGCCTTGGCTTCGCCGATGGAAACGCGGCGGTTGATTTCCTTGATGTCGGAAACGTCCAGGTCCACTTCGGTCTGGATATTGGCAATGCGCTTCTGCAGGCGGACAATTTCGTCGATGCGCTCAGCAATCAGCGGTGCATAGGGCTTTTTGCCCTTGGACATCTTCTCGGCCCAGTCCAGGCTGGTTTCGTTACCGGGGAACGACTTGATGAAATCCTTACGCGGCATCTTGCACTCGCGTACGCAGATTTTCATGATCGCCCGCTCGTTCTCCCGCACCAGATCGTTGGTGGAGCGAACGACGTTCACCAGTTCGTCAAACGCCTTGTTGCCCAGCTTGAACGGGGCAAATACCTGGCCCAGTTCGTTCAGGGCTTCCTGGGTTTTCTTGTGGCCGCGGCCGTGTTTGGCCAGGCTTGCGTCGGCGGCATCGAGCTTTTCTTTCAGCAGCTCAAAACGTAGACGGGTTTCTTCCGGATCCGGACCGCTTTCGGTTTCTTCTTCGCTGTCGTCATCGTCATTATCGTCGTCGGATGAATCGTCCGAGGTGCTGGACGTGTCCGGGGTAGTGTCTTCCTCCATGAACGGCTCGGCGCCGTCGGGGTCGAGGAAGCCGGAGACGATGTCGCTGAGGCGGCCTTCGTTCTCGATGATGCGGTCGTAGGCCTGGATAACGGTACCGGTGATGCCGGGAAAGTGGGCCACGGCGGCCATGACATCGCGGATACCTTCCTCGATGCGCTTGGCAATGACAATTTCGCCTTCGCGGGTCAGCAGCTCCACGGTGCCCATTTCGCGCATGTACATGCGGACCGGGTCCGTGGTGCGGCCAGCGTCGGATTCCACGGCTGCGAGTGCCGCAGCGGCTTCAGCGGCCGCTGCTTCGTCAGCGGTGGAGTCGCCGTCGGTCATCAGCAGCGTGTCTGCGTCCGGTGCCACTTCAGACACCTGGATGCCCATGTCGTTGATCATGCGAATGATGTCTTCGACCTGGTCCGGGTCAGCAATGTCTTCCGGGAGGTGGTCGTTTACCTCGGCGTAAGTCAGGTAACCTTGTTCCTTGCCTCGTGCAATGAGGTCTTTAAGACGTGATTTCTGCGAATTGCCTGACATAGACACCCTGTGAACTCGCTGGTAAAAGGAAAAAAGTGAAACAGCCATTATAGCTGTCGCGCGGTTGCTCTGCCACCGGATGGTTAGATGGTGATCAATACTGCAAGTTTCAAGTGCAGTGCCGTTTCCGGCGGCAGTTATTGCGTTTTTTGGCCCGCCGGCTCTGTTTCCTGGCGCTGGTCAGTCGTCATTCTGTCCGGTCAGTGCCTTCAGCTCCTGCCGCTCTTCAGCGCTAAGGTCTGCCAGGCTACGCTTTTCCGATAGCAGAGACGCCAACCGCTGCTTGCGCGCCACTTCCCGGTTCGGGTTAAGCATTTCCCTGGCGCCAGCCAGGGTCTGTTCCCGTGCGGGGATGTGTTCAATGCCATCGAACAGGCTGTAAAACTGTTCTCTGGCGCGGTTATCCGTTGCCAGTTCGCGGACCAGGGAGCGCCGGTCTTTGATGGCGTGCTCCAGGATCCAGCCGGCGAACTGGCCTGCCTGCCGGTATTGGCGGCTGCTGCGGCAAAGTTCAGCAATTTCGCTGGCCATGTCCGGCGCTTCAAGCAGGGCCAGACAAAGCTGGGTATCCTTGCTGAGTTTTACGTCAATCCGTTGTTCCTGCACCCGGCGTTCGCCGTATCCGCCCTTGCCGTTTGGCTGGCGGCGGTTCTGCCAGTCGCCCCGGTTGTTGCCGCACAGCCGCAGCATTTCATGCCACATGGCATCCCTGAGGGTGCTCCTGGGCATTTTCTTCAGCAGCGGTTCTACCCGTGCCTTCAGCTCACCCCGGTCTTCCGGCAGCGTCAGGTCCAGCCCTTCGCTTTGCCGGTTGAACAGGTAGCGAGACAGGGGCGTGGCGCCGTTGATGCGTTCCTGGAACGCGTCGGGGCCCTCCTTGCGCACCAGTGTGTCCGGGTCTTCACCGTCCGGCATCATCAGGAACTGCAGATGAAGGCCGTCGGTCAGCAATTCCAGAGCATTCTCCAGGGCCTTGTCGGCCGCCCGGTAACCGGCCTGGTCGCCGTCAAAACAGAACACCAGATGCCGTACCTGCTTCAGCAGTGCCGACAGGCTGTCCTGGTTCGTGGCTGTGCCCAGCGTGGCCACGGCAAAGTGGATGCCGTTCTGCGCGAGCGCAATGACATCCATGTAGCCTTCCACCACCAGCAGCCTGTCGAGTTGGCGGATCGACTGTTTGGCTTCATAAAGGCCGTAGATTTCGCGGCTTTTATGGAACACATCAGACTCCGGAGAGTTGATGTACTTGGCCTTGTCATCACCCAGTGTGCGCCCGCCGAACGCAATGGTCCGACCGCGACTGTTGCGGATCGGAAACATCACCCGGTTGCGGAACAGATCCCGTGGCCGGCCATACTTGTCGGAGACCGTGCCGGTTTCAACCAATGGCCCCTGCAGGTCCTTGCTGGCGCTATCGAACAGGGCGGTGCCGGTGCCAGGGGCGTAGCCCAGCTGGTACTGTTCAATAATGCTGTCGTCCAGGCCTCTCTGTTTGAGGTAGTCCCGGGCGAATTCACCTTGTTGGCCCTTCAGGGCGGACTGATAGAAGCGGCTGGCGTAATCCAGGGCGTCCGTCAGTGTTCGCGCCTGCTGCATTTCCTGGCGCGCGCTCTGGTCGTAGGGCACTTCCATGCCGGCTCGGCGGGCCAGTTCCTCTACCGCGTCGGTAAAGCCCAGGCCATCGAACTCGCGGACAAAGCTGATGGCATCGCCGTGGGCGCCACAGCCAAAACAGTGGTAAAAGCCCTTGTCCGGCCGAACGTTGAAAGACGGCGTTTTCTCATCATGGAAGGGGCAGCGGGCCTTGTAGTTGCCGCCGGCCTTTTTCAGGGTGATACGTGATCCGATCAGCTCCGCCAGGTCTATCCGGTCGAGCAGGTCTTCAACAAAGCGTTGCGGGATCAGTCCACTCATGATGTCTCCGGTCGCGCGGAAAGTGCCGGGCCTGGAAGTACAGCCAAAAATGCCGCCGAAGCCAGGCCTCGGCGGCATTTTGGTATCGCTCTGTGCAACCTGCGGCTATACAGGCGATTATAGGCTTGCAGTCAAGCGGCGTCCGGTAAAGCTTAGTACAGACGCTCGAACTTGCGCTGTTCCCGCTGAAGCTTCTTGAGATGACGCTTGACGGCTGCGGCTGCCTTGCGCTTGCGCACGGCTGTCGGCTTCTCGTAGTGCTCACGGCGACGTACTTCCGACAGAACGCCTGCTTTCTCGCAGGAGCGCTTGAAGCGACGAAGGGCTACGTCAAACGGTTCATTCTCTTTCACTTTAACAGCTGGCATTCGAAAATCACCTACCTGATTGATTCGGTTTCTGTTTTGTCTGATCGACCGGTCTGTCAGATCGACTCGATACCTGGTCAGATTGGCTAAAACTCGACCAGTGCGTATTTAAGGCCGGCAATGATAGCGCCTGCCCATGGCCGAGGTCAATGTTTGTTCGATGAAACTGACGGAGGGTTTCGGGTTTCTGCTAAAATGCTCCGCTGATGTTCACCAGTCCGGAGTTGTGGCCCTTATTTATGCTGATTCTCGGTATTGAAACCTCCTGTGATGAAACCGGCGTTGCCCTCTATGACAGCGAACGCGGGCTGCTGGCGCATGCGTTGTTCAGCCAGATTGATATGCACGCGGATTACGGCGGTGTGGTGCCGGAGCTGGCCTCCCGCGACCATGTCCGCAAACTGCTGCCGCTGTGTGATCAGGTGCTTGCCGATGCCGGCAGGGTTCGCGCTGATATCGAAGGCATTGCCTACACCGCCGGTCCCGGTCTGGTGGGAGCGCTGATGGTAGGTGGTTCTGTGGCCCATGCCCTGGGATTTGCTCTGGGTGTGCCGGTGCTGGGTGTCCATCACATGGAGGGTCATCTGTTGGCGCCAATGCTGGAAGACAATCCCCCGGCGTTTCCTTTTGTTGCCCTGCTGGTTTCCGGCGGCCATACCCAGTTAGTGCTGGTTAAGGGCATTGGCGAGTATGAAATGCTGGGTGAGTCTGTGGACGATGCCGCCGGCGAGGCCTTCGATAAAACCGCCAAGATGCTGGGGCTGGATTATCCCGGCGGGCCCAGGGTGGCGGCGCTGGCTGAAAAGGGCACGTCTGGCCGGTATCGGTTCCCGCGCCCGATGACAGACCGGCCGGGGCTGGATTTCAGTTTTAGTGGCTTGAAGACGTTTACCCTCAATACGGTAACTGCGGCAGAACGTGCTGGGGGGCTGGATGACGAGACCCGAGCCGATATTGCCCTGGCCTTCGAGGCAGCGGTGGTGGATACACTGACCATCAAATGTCGCCGTGCCCTGGAGCAGACCGGTTGCAAGCGCTTGGTGATTGCCGGCGGCGTTAGCGCCAATAAGCGGTTGCGTGCCGGGCTTGAGAAAATGACTGAGAAACTTCGTGCCGCCGTGTTCTACGCACGCCCTGAGTTCTGTACGGATAATGGCGCCATGATTGCTTACGCGGGTTGTCAGCGTATGAACTCAGGCCAGCAGGATGGCGATCGAATTGTGGCAGTGCCGCGCTGGCCGATGAATACACTGCCACCGGTTGGCGAACCACGGACGAATGGGCTGGTGGACTAGAAGCCCGGTTCCCGGCCCTGGGCCATACGGATTAGATTGTTGCGGTGACGTACCACAATCAGGATGGCCAGCAGGCCGAACAGTGGCAGGGTGTCGGGTTCGATCAGGGCACTGATGATGGGGCCGCTGACAATGGCCACAATCGAAGCCAGCGCCGAAATTTTCCAGCGCCACATCACCAGGGCCCAGATGGCGGCGAGTAGAAGCGTGGTCGCTGGAGCCAGCGCAAGCCCGGCGCCCAGTGCCGTCGCCACGCCTTTTCCACCCTTGAATCGATAGAACAACGGAATCATGTGCCCGGTCACCGCGCACAGCGCCACAATGGCCTGGGAAAGGATGGTCAGGTCTGCCTGGTGGGCAAACCACACCGGAAGCCAGCCCTTGGCGGCATCCAGGAATAACGTCAGTGCCGCTGGCGGCCATCCGCCGGTACGGTAGACATTGGTGGCGCCGGGGTTCCCGGAGCCCTGGGCGCGTGGGTCTGGAAGATGCCAGGCGCGACAGACCGGCAGTGCAAACAGCATCGAGCCCGCCAGGTAGGCCAGGGCGCACAGTAGAACGGTCAGTACCGGGTCACTCAGATAGCTCATCGGTGGCGATCATTGGCAAAGTGAAAAAGACGCAAAGACGCGTACTGGTCATTTGTGAGAAAATGCCGGCCCCGCGACGAAGCAGGTCAGATTTTACACAGTATCCGCTGCCTGCGCGTTATTCAATCAGCAAAGAGTGTAAGCCCGGGAGTGCCTCCGTTGACAGATAGTGTACTGATCGAAGGTCTGGCCGTTGAGGCAATCATCGGCGTGTACGACTGGGAGCGGGAAGTCAGTCAGCGACTGTTGGTAGACCTGGAGATGGCCTGGGATAACAGGGCACCGGCGGCGTCGGATGATGTCAGTGATGCTCTGAACTACGCTTTGGTCAGTGAGCGGGTCTCAGACTACCTTGTCGAGGCTCGCCCCCAATTGCTGGAAACCGCTGCGGAAGGCATTGCCGGTTTGCTACAGAGTGAATTCAACGTGCGCTGGGTCAAGTTGACCCTTCGTAAGCCAGGCGCCGTTCCGGCTGCAGCAGCCGTGGGTGTAAGGATTGAACGGGGGAGCCTCTGATGGCGCGGGTGTATATCAGTATCGGTAGTAACATTGACCGCGAGCGCTATATCACTGCGGCGCTGGATGCACTGGCTGGCTGGTTTGACGAACCGCTTATCTCATCTGTCTACGAGAGCGAGTCGGTCGGTTTTGATGGCTCGCCCTTCTACAATCTGGTGGTGGGCGTCGATACCGACCTGAGCGTGGCCGAGCTGTCGGCCCGCTTCAAGCAACTTGAGGCGGACAATGGTCGACGGCGGGATGTGCCAAAGTTCAGTCCCCGAACACTGGACCTGGATATTCTCACCTACGATCACGAGGTGGGCCGGGTCGATGGTGTCGAGCTGCCCCGGGGCGAGATCCTGAAAAACGCCTTCGTGCTGTTGCCACTGGCGGAAATTGCGCCGACCGCCGTTCATCCGGTCTGCGGCGAGCGTTACCAGGCGCTGTGGCAGGCCTATGACCGTGACCAGAAATTGTGGCCGGTGGACTTTACCTGGCGGGGCCGGCGCATCTCGCAGGCCGCTGCCCGATAAAGGGACTTTACGCCCCGTGATGTGAGCGGTATATCTGGATCAGGCTGGCCGTTGAGCTGTCGATGGCCTCGTCGCCTTCGGCAGTATCGCCGGTCAGGCGGTCCAGTATGCCCTTGCCCATCTGTTTCCCCAGTTCCACGCCCCACTGATCGAACGAATCCACATCCCAGATAATGCCCTGCACAAAGGTACGGTGTTCATAGAGAGCGATCAGCGCGCCGACGGTTTCCGGCGTCGATTTCTCCATCAGCAGGGTATTGCTGGGTTTGTTGCCGGGAATCACCTTGTGAGGCGCCAGTTTGTCGATCTCTCCAGAGCTCATGCCTTCGGCTTTCAGTTCCGCTTTGGCTTCGTCCAGGGTCTTGCCGGACATCAGAGCTCGTGACTGGCTCAGGCAGTTGGCAAACAGCGTAACGTGGTGACTGGCGACCGGGTTGTGGGTCTCCAGAGGAATAATGAAGTCCGCCGGAATCAGGCGTGTGCCTTGATGCAGTAGTTGGTGGAAGGCGTGTTGGCCGTTGGCTCCCACGCCGCCCCAGATCACCGGGCCGCTTTGGTAAGTTAGCGGCTCACCGCCCTGGGTCACGCTCTTGCCGTTACTTTCCATGTCCAGTTGTTGCAGGTGCGCGGGCAGGCTGCGGAGGTAATGGTCGTAGGGCAGGATGGTGTAGGTTTCCGCGCCCCAGAAGTTGTTGTACCAGACCCCCAGCATGGCTATGACCACAGGCAGGTTCTGCTCCAGTGGCGCAGTATGGAAATGTTGGTCCATGGCATTGGCGCCGGAGAGCAGGGCACGGAAATTCTCCATGCCGATGGTCAGTGCCACGGGCAGGCCGATGGCAGACCACAGTGAGTAGCGTCCGCCCACCCAGTCCCACATCGGGAAGATGTTGTCTTCGGAGATGCCGAAGTTAACGGCTTCCGGCGTATTGGCGGTAACCGCAACGAAGTGCTTCGCGATCTGGTCTTCGCTACCGCCGTTGTCCAGGAACCAGTCCCGGGCCACCTTGCTGTTCTCCAGAGTTTCCTGGGTACGGAAGGATTTGGACTGGATCAGGAACAGGGTGGTTTCCGGGTTGACCCGGCGCAGTACCTCGGCCATCTGGGTGCCGTCGATGTTGGCGACGTAGTGGCTCTTCAGCTGGCCGTGCCAGTAGGGGCGAAGGGCTTCTGATACCAGTTTGGGGCCGAGGAAGGAGCCGCCAATGCCAATACTGACCACATCCGTAAAGGCCTTGCCGGTATGTCCCTGCCAGCGCTTGCTAAGCACGTCGTCTACGAACTGCGCCATGCGATTCAGCGTGCGTTCCACTTCCGGTGCGATGTCGGTGCCGTCAACGTGGATGGAAGCGCCGCTGGTGTCCCGCAGGGCGATGTGCAGTGCCGGGCGCTTTTCAGTGACATTGATGTGGTCGCCACGAAACATGGCTTCGATTCGCTCCGGTACACCACATACCCTGGCCAATGCCATCAGCTTTGCCAGGGTGTCATCGGTCATGCGGTTGCGGGAGTAATCCAGCGACAGGCCGCCGCCGCGAATGAAAAAACGGCTGGCCCGGTCCGGGTCGCCGCTGAAAAGCTCCCTCATATGGGTGCTTTCCAGTTCCGCCTGATGTGTCTTCAGCGCCTGCCACTCGGGCCGGCTGGTGAGTGGTACAGAGCCCTGGGACATTGTGGAATCCTTTCTGTCAGTGGGTGTCGGATCAGCGGGTAATCGACAGATTGTCGATCAGCCGTGTGGTGCCCAGAAACGCTGCCACCAGTAGAGTCAGTTCGGTGTCGTCGGCGCTGGCCGGTTTCAGGGTCTGGCTGTTGGCGATGTTGAAGTAATCTGGCCGTAGCCCCGCTTTACTGAGGGCATCATTGGCCTCCTGGGACAGCATTGTAAAATCGGTCCGACCTTTATGAATTTGTTCTGCGGTATTTTTCAGCGTCTGATAGACGGCCGGCGCAGAGGCGCGTTCATCCTCCGTGAGAAATCCATTGCGAGAGCTCTTCGCCAGGCCGTCCTCTTCGCGAATGGTCGGGCCGCCGATGACTTCCACCGGTATCATCAGGTCCTGAGTCAGTTTGCGAATCACGGCCAACTGTTGGTAATCCTTCTCGCCAAATACCGCGATATCCGGCTGCACCATGTTGAACAGCATGGTAACCACCGTGGCTACGCCCTCGAAATGTCCGGGACGACTGGCGCCGCAATGGCCCTCACTGACTTCCGGAACAACAATGCGGGTGTGCCGGGCCAGTCCCTCGGGATAGATCTCTTCATTGGAAGGGGCGAACACCAGGGTGCTGCCTGCAGCCTCAAGCCGTTCCTGATCTTCAATCAGTGTGCGGGGATAGGTGTCCAGGTCTTCCGTGGCGCCGAACTGCATCGGGTTCACGAAAATACTGGTCACGACAATGTCGGCTGCTTCACGGGCTTTTCTGACCAATGAAATATGCCCGTCATGCAGGTTGCCCATGGTGGGAACCAGTCCAATACGTTTCCCTTGCTGGCGATAGCTGCGCAGCATGGCACGGAGTTCTTTAAGCGTATGTACGGTTCTCATGCCTTGAACGTATGCTCCTCGGCGGGGAATGAGCGGTCGCGAACAGCGGCCACATAGGCTTCGATGGCGCCTTTGACAGAACCGGACTCCGCCAGGAAATCCTTTACGAAGCGCGCTTTTCGGCCGGTGACCATGCCCAGCATATCGTGGACAACCAGTACCTGGCCGTCGGTGTCTGCGCCAGCACCAATGCCGATCACCGGCGCTTGTACGGCCTGGGTGATCCTGGCCGCCAGCGGCGCAGGTACGCATTCCAGCAGGATGACATCGGCCCCGGCGGCCACCAGTTCACAGGCGTGTTCAATCATCAGTTCGGCGTGCTTTTCGTCCCGACCCTGGACCTTGTAGCCGCCAAACTTGTTGACGAATTGCGGGGTCAGGCCCAGATGGGCGCATACCGGCACGCCGCGTTCGCTCAGGGCGTGGATGGTGTCTTTCATCCAGTCGGTGCCTTCCAGCTTGACCATGTGAGCACCGGCGCGCATCAGCTCGGCGGCGTTCTCCAGGGCGGCCTCGGTGGTACCGTAGGTCATGAACGGCATGTCGGCCATGATCAGCGAGCCCCGGTTGCCTTTGGCTACGGACGACACGTGGTACACCATCTGATCCATGGTCACGGGGAGTGTGCTGTCGTGCCCCTGAAGCACCATGCCAAGAGAGTCGCCAATCAGGATAACATCAACGCCGGCCTCACTGACGATTTGAGCAAAGGTGGCATCGTAGGATGTCAGAACGGAGAAAGCTTCGCCCTTCTGCTTGTAATCGCGCAGAGTATTGATGGTAACAGCCATAGAATCCTTGCCTTGTGGGTGGATGGGCCAGACCGGGCCGGGTGTATGCCGGCATCCAGGCCTTTAGGGTAATCCGGGGGTGTGTTTGTGGCAATAGCCGCACGCCAAGCCGTTGGTCTCAGCCGGGCGGGAAAGGTGCCCGTTCCACCGGATTGAGTTTTTGCAGGTTGTTGTCAGGGCATTGTTGTCGCAGTTGCGCGATGGTGCGGCCGTCTGGCAGTGCCAGTCCGGGCTCCAGGTCCAGTAACGGCTGCAAGACAAAGTCGCGGTTGGCGAGTTCGGCGTGGGGTACGGTCAGGCGTTCGCTGGCGATGGTTTCATTGCCATAGAGGAGCAGGTCCAGATCCAGGGTTCTCGGCCCCCAGTGCTGTATGCGTTCGCGGCCATGAGCCTGTTCAATGGCCTGTAGCTGGTCGAGCAGTTCCAGGGCGGAAAGTTCCGTGCGTAACCAGGCTGCGCCGTTTACGAAATCGGGCTGGTCCTGCGGGCCCACCGGCTTACTGCGATAAAAAGGGGACTGGGCCACCAGTTCAGTTTCCGACAGCGCAGCCAGCCGGGCCACGGCACCGGCCAGTTGCGCGGAAGGGTCAGCCTGATTGCTGCCGAGCCCGATAAAAACATCCGTGGCCGTCATTGGTCAGGCCTTTTTTGCGGGCTTCTTGCGGCGGCGTTTCTTGGGGCCGTCACTGCCCAGTTGTGTCAACATACGTTCCTGGCCGCGCTCGTCCGTTTCCTGGAATTCCGTCCACCACTGGCCCAGTCCGGGTTCGATTTCGCCCGAGGCTTCCCTTACCAGCAGGAAGTCATAGGCGGCCCGGAAGCGGGGGTGGGACATGGTGGCGAATGCGCGCTTACCCTGGCGACGTGGCAGGCGCATCTGCAGTTCCCAGATCTCCTTCATCGGGCCGGAGAAGCGCTTGGGGATCGAGGTGGCCTGAACCTGTCGGCCGATCACCTTGGCGATGGCCATGTGCAATGCCGGTTGTACCGGCTCCCCATTATCCTGGCGTTTCCGCCATTCCGCCTGCAGGGCTGGCCAGAGCATGGCCGCAAACAGGAAGTAGGGCGTTACTGACTTGCCCTGAGCGATGCGGGCATCGGTATTTCGCAGGGCCTTGCGGATCAGTTCATCCGGCTCGCCGTTGTTGATGGCCTGCACCGTCTCCGGGAACAAAGGCGCCAGCAGGTTGTATTCGCTGAGCAGGTCGTAAGTGGCTTCACCGAAACCTGCGGAGAACAGCTTAAGCACTTCTTCGAACAGGCGAGCTGGCGGAATGTGCGTGAGCAGTGGTGCCAGTTCCCGGATCGGGGCTTCGGTGTCGGGTTCGATATCGAAGCCCAGCTTGGCGGCGAAGCGTACGGCGCGGAGCATACGTACCGGGTCTTCCCGGTAGCGGGTTTCCGGGTCACCAATCAGGCGCATCTGACGGTTTTCCAGGTCTTCAATGCCGTTTGCGAAATCCACCACGGTGAAGTCGCGGATGCAGTAATAGAGGGCATTCACGGTGAAGTCCCTGCGCAAGGCGTCTTCTTCCAGATTGCCGTAGACGTTATCCCGCAGCAGCAGGCCATGCTCGCTGGTTCTGCGGTCATCGTCGTCGTCATCTTCCTGCGCTTCTGCCGCATTTCCGCGAAAGGTGGTGACCTCAATGACTTCCCGGCCGAACAGGACGTGAACAATGCGGAAGCGCCGGCCAATCAGCCTGGAGTTGCGGAACAGGTCATGCACCTCTTCCGGCGTGGCGTTGGTGGCGATATCAAAATCCTTGGGTTTGCCGCCAAGCAGTATGTCGCGAACACCACCGCCCACCAGATACGCTTCGTAACCGGCATTGTTCAGCCGGCTGAGCACTTTCTTGGCGGGCTCGCTGATGAATGAGCGGGAGACGTTATGCTGGTCCCGGGGTATATCCTGACGTTGATAGGTTCGGGCTTTTTTCTTCCCGTTTCCTGACACGTATGACAATAGTCGTTTAAGCATTGAATTCCGTTATTGCGCTGAGCAAAAGCGAGAGTTTAACGGTTTGGACGGGATTTGCACACGTTTGGCGACACAAGCTGGTGAAAACAACCAAAGGAAGGGCGTAAATGGTCGGTTTGAAAAATGGTTGGGCCAGATAATCAAAAGGCGGATTCGTTTACACGAACCCGCCCTGAAAGCGTTGACGATCTGCATTGTTTTTGTTTTTACCGGGATTTTTCTTCGTTTTTCTACCCCACTGTCAATCCCCAAGTTCAGGGATTCCAGGAGTGCAAACGGAAAGCTTTGAATACACAGAGCAGTCAGAGACATCGGGCAAGTCATTGGGTAAATGCAGTGCCGCCTGGAAGACGATTCTTCTCTACATCTACAACTCGCACGTGCCGTGGGACCACTAAAAAGCAAAGTACCCAAAACACTCAGTTCGCTCACGTTCTGTTTTTGTTTTTGTTACCGAACGTCTTCTACAGCTTTTTGTTCTTGTTGTTGGCGCTGCGTTGTCACTGTTGTTTTTGTTGTTGTGCGCCCTATAGACTGCAGTCCGTGTGCCAGTTTTTGAAAACTGTTTATTAACAGTAGGTTAGTATTATCGGTCTATTTGAGAAGGTGGATCGTAAGACTTAAGTGTTACTGAGGTCGCGTTTTTTAGATCTGGGGTGTTACCGTCAGGAACACTGGGTAACAACTGAGCTCAGGTTCACACTTTCCCGGTAACAATGCTTGTTGAGGGGTACCGGAAAAGTATCAGTTCCCCGAACTTTTCTTTCGTGGGATGCCCAGGCGTTGCCGCCTCTCCCACAGAGATTTACGGCTGATCCCCAGCTTTTGGGCCAGCTCGGTTTCACTCATGCGATCCTGGTTTTCCAGCACAAAGTGTTGGAAATAATCCTCAAGGGAGAGATCACTGGTGGCCTCGGCTTCCCGGGAGGGCGCCTGCTCGTTGTTGCCGTCCACCAGGGTTTCGGGAATGCTGACATCGCCACCTTCACCGTCCAGATCCAGCAGTGACGGGGTGATCAGGTCGTTGTCGCAGAGGATGGTGGCGCGCTCGATGGCATTTTCCAGCTCCCTGACGTTGCCGGGCCAGCGGTGTCGTTCCAGCGCGCGCATGGCCTCTGGTGTCAGGTTCAGGCCGGGTTTGTTCATTTTCTCGCCCTGGCGTTGCAGGAATCGCTGGGCCAGGCCAAGAATATCCGACTGTCTCTCCCGCAGCGGCGGTATGCGAACCTGCATGACGTTCAGTCGGTAAAACAGGTCTTCGCGGAACCCACCCGTCCGTGTCATAGCCTTCAGGTTACGGTGAGTGGCAGCAATCATTCGCACATCCACCTGGCGGCTCTGGGTGGAGCCCACCTTGCGAATCTCGCCTTCCTGCAACACTCGTAGCAGACGGGCCTGGGCCTCGGCGGGCAATTCGCCGATTTCGTCCAGGAACAGGCTGCCGCCGTCGGCCGCTTCGATCAGGCCGGTCCGGGCCGATACCGCCCCGGTAAATGACCCCTTTTCATGACCGAACAGCTCTGACTCGATCAGACTTTCCGGGATGGCGGCGCAGTTTACGGAAATAAGCGGTCTGGCGGCCCGGGGGCTCATCAGGTGAAGCGCACGAGCAGCCAGTTCTTTGCCAGTCCCGGATTCGCCCTGGATCAGCACCGTGGTTTCCGTCGGTGCCACCTTGCGTATCAGGGTGAACACCTTCTGCATGGCATCGCAGTGACCGAACATAATGCTGGCCGGGTCGCTGTCCGGTGCACCCGCATCTGCCTGCTCCGATGATGGCTGAGCAGAGGGTGAAGTCTGGGGTTTTCTGGCGAGAATGCCCTCTACGGCTTCCAGCATTTCATCGTGGTCGAAGGGTTTGGCAATGTACTCCACGGCACCCATCTTCATTGAATCCACGGCAGAGCGGAGACTGGCGTAGCTGGTCATGATCAATACCGGGGTGTCCGGTGCGCGCCGTATCAGCTCCGTCCCGGCTGCGCCGGGCAGCCGAAGATCGGAGATGATCAGGTCGAAATCGCTGGGGTCGTGGTTGTCTTCGGCTTCTTCCACGGAGCCGGCGTCGGCAACCTCATAACCGGCGTGCTGGAGCAGCTTGCGAACCGCTGAACGGATAATCTCTTCGTCTTCTACAATCAGAATGCGAGGCATAACGCGTTTACGACCCTTCGTTCTGGCTGGTGGTGATTCCGGTGTCCGGCTCGTAGGCCGGCAACCTCATGCGCACACAGGTTCCCCGGCTGGAGTTATCGCCAGCTGGGCTGTCCACTTGAATGTTGCCGTAGTGTTCTTCGATGATGCTGTACACCAGTGACAGGCCCAGGCCTGTTCCCTTATTGGGGGCCTTGGTGGTGTAAAAAGGCTCGAAGATATGGTCCAACTGATCTTTCGGTATGCCGGACCCTTCGTCGGTGACCTCGATAATAGCGGAGTAGCCGTCGCGGTTTCCACTGATACGCACTTCTCCACCAATGGGCGAGGCGTCCCGGGCGTTCGCCAGCAGGTTGATAAACACCTGCACCAGCCGTTGTTCATCCCCCAGGATGGTCAGCTCATCCGGGCATTCATTACGGTAATGAATGCCCATGCCCTTGTCACTGAGGGAGAGCAGGTTGATGGATTCGTTTACGCAGCGCTGTATATCCACCGGCTCGTAGCGGTTGGCGTGAGCATGGTTTCCGGTACGGGCAAAGTTCATCAGCGACTGCAGGATGGTGGAAATCCTCCGGGTTTGCTGCTGTATCTGATCCGCCGTGGACAGAATGTCCGGGTCGTCGGTTTCCAGCTTCAGGTTCTGGGCCAGGGAGGAGATGCCAGTGACCGGGTTACCGATTTCGTGGGCGACACCGGCGGCCAGTCGGCCTACGGAGGCCAGCCGCTCGCTGTGCATCAGTTCGTCTTCCAGCAGGCGGGTTTCCGTCTGGTCTTCCACCAGGATGATGCTGCCACCTTCGGTGTGATCGGGGCCACTCAAGGCTGCCTTGTGCAGATTGAGCCAGTGGGGGCGGCCTTTCAGGTCCAGGCGGTGTTTGTACCGGTGCAGGTCCTCACCGCTGTTGAAGTCGTCCAGCAGCAGATGCCAGTGCTCGGGCAGGGCCATCAGTCGGGCACCGACCACGTCGTCAGCCGTGATGCCGGTGAGGGCTTCCATGGCGTTGTTCCACATGAGTATCTCGCCGTCGTCACCCACAGAGCAGGCGGGAATGGGGAGGTTCTGAAGGGTTTGACGGTAATGGCGCCGCAGGTTGTCGAGTTCCCCAGCCAGCCCGGTCAGGCGGTTCTGGTAATCCCCCAGGGCTCGTTCGACATAGCGTATATCCTGTGCGGTGCCGCCGCTGGCCATGGGTTTGTAGCCCAGGTGCCGTTTGACCAGATCACGGGCGACGGCGGGGCCCAGCAATCCTGAAAGGTTTACTTCCACGCGGTCGCGCAAGCGCCGAAGTTGATAAGGCCGATATTCAACGTTGGGTAGTTTGAGCTGGGTAAGGGCTTTTTCGACTTCCCGTCTTGCAACTCCCAGCCCCAACGGAACCGCGAGCTGGCGGGTGAAGTCCGCGGATGAGGTTGCCAGCAACTCCCTGCGCTGGGGGCGGGAAAGTGCGCCCAGGGAGCAAGCCTGGGCAGCTCCGGTTTCTTCGGCGGAACTGGTGCTCAGTACTGAAATCAGGGTGAATATGGTGACATTCACCGTCAGGCTAACGAAGGTGAAGATGTGCCAGTTGCTGTAGTCCGGCACTAGGGGAGCCCCGATGAAATCCAGCAGGTTGGCGGTATGGGAGAACGGCAACACCAGGGTAACCACCCAAATGACCAGGCCGGAGATCAGTCCGGCGATCAGGCCACGGCGATTGCCTTCGGGCCAATAGATCACACCGAGGGCACCGGGAAGCAACTGAAGCATGCCTGATAGTGAAATGGCACCAAGGATCGACAGGTCCAGGTTCTTACCCAGGGTTTCATGGAACAGCAGCGCGGTGAAGATGATGGCGGCGATGAGCAGGCGCTTGACCCACTTCAGCCAGTGGTAGATGTCACCGTGGTCCTTGGGGGTCCGTAATGGAAGCACCGCGTGGTTCAGTACCATGCCCGCCAGTGCCAGGGTGCTGACGATCATCAGGCCGCTGGCGGCGGACAGGCCGGCAATGTACATCATCAATGTCAGCGCTGGACTGCCGAGGGCCTGGGCGGTGCCGATGGCGTAGAAGTTCGGTCCCGTGGTGGCGGCCAGCGCCTGGCCCCCCCAGAGAATCAGAGGGATCGGCAGGCCGAGCAGCAGCAGGTAAAGGGGCAATCCCCAGCTCGCCTTTGCAAGGGCCTTGGGCGACGGATTCTCACTGAACGTCATGTGGTACATGTGGGGAAGCACCAGGGCGCCGGCGAAAGACATCAGCATCAAGGCACGCCAACTGCCGTCGTCAATGCTCATGGTCATAGTGCTCACCGGGGTGCTCTGGTCCGCCAACCAGGTTTCCAGCCCCGACATGCCATCGAATACGCCAAACAGGATGACTCCACCAAGGGTCAGCAGGGAAAAGAGTTTCACCAGGGAGTCAAAGGCAATGGCTAAAACCAGGCCCTGGTGATTCTCGGAACCCTGACTGCGACGGGTGCCGAACAGCATGGCAAACAAAACCACGATAATGCTGAAAAGCACACTGATGAGTTGGGGCGACGTGTCCGGCGCTAACAGGCTGGCAGACGTGGATACCGCCTGGATCTGCATGCTCAGCAGGGCCAGTATGGCGGTGCCGGAACAGATGGTCACCAGCGTGCCCGCCCACTGGCTTCGATACCGGTAGGCGAACAGGTCGGCAAGAGAAGTGAGCTGATAGGCGCGGCCAATCCGCATCACCGGGTTGAGCAGAACCGGCGCCAGCAGAAAGGCACCGCTGATGCCCAGGTAGTAGGCCAGGAAGCCAAACCCAGATTCAGCGGCCATGCCTACCGCGGCGTATACGGCCCAGATGCCGGCGTAGACGCCAAGACTAAGCGTGTAGACAAGGGGGTGTCTGATCCAGCTGCGGGGCAGCGCGCCTTTTTCGGTCACCCACGCAATACCGAAGAGCAGGACCAGGTATAACAGGCTGGCCAGTAATAGGCTGGGTGCGCTAAAACTCATTGGGATCCCGTCGCCATTCCAGCCAGAAGCCGATGGCAATCAGGCCGGCCCAGATTACGTAGGGGCTGTACCAGGCATTCCCAGGTGACGTCCACCAGTCAAGAATGTTGGGAGAGAATATGTAGATGGCCAGAACCAGAAGGAAGACCAGACGGTAGATATACATCAGGCATGATATCCGCACTGTCGCTTGTGAAAAGGTTTATAACACGTCGTTCACCGGGCTGTCAGGTGAATCCGCTCCGGCGCCCAGTTGGCTGCGGCCCGGGCAAGCAGGGTACCGATGTCTGATGCCCCTGCCAACAAACGTTGATCCTGTCCTAATGCGGCGAGGGCCTGTTTCAGGTTGTCTTTCGCTTTCCGGTCATCCAGGGCTGGTGCGTGGTTTTGCTTGCTAAGCTTCTGACCATCGGCGTTGAGAATAACCGGAATGTGCATCCAGTGAGGTGGTGGAGTGCTCAGTGAACGATAGATCTGCTGTTGCTGTGCGGTCATGTCCAACAGGTCGGAGCCCCTGACGACGTGGCTGATTTCCTGGTCGATGTCGTCGGCAACCACCGCCAGTTGGTAGGCGTAGAAGCCTTCCTTTCGCAGGATAACCGGATCGTCCAGTTCGGCGTGTATCTTCTGCAGTTGCGGGCCCAGTAATTGGTCGTGCCACTCGCTGCGCTCTTCGTGAAGGGCAAAGCGGACAGCGAACGGACGTTCTCCCGGTTCGGCCTTCCCTTCACGACAGTGCTCCGGATGGCGCCCATCATTTTCCCGCAGTTGCTTTCGTGAACAGGCACAGCGATAGGCCAGCCCTTGATGGAGTAACTGGTCGATCAATGTGCGGTAGTGGGCGTGGCGCTCTGACTGAAAGCGCACTGGTTCGTCAGAGTGCAGGCCGTGGGCGTCCAGGCTCTCCAATATACGCTGGGTGGCTTCGGGGGATTCCCGTAGAGGGTCAAGGTCTTCGATCCGCACCAGCCAGGCGCCATTGTGACTACGAGCCTCCAGGTAGCTGGCAACCGCGGTGACCAGGGAGCCAAAATGCAGAGGCCCGGTTGGAGACGGCGCAAATCGGCCGCGATAATGGGAATCAGTCATGGCTGGCGAATACCGGCCCCGGGTTCGGGAGCCGGCATACTCAAAGGCCTGGGATCAGATGCCAGTCTGGCGCTCGCGAATTTCAGCGAGGGTCTTGCAGTCGATGCACAATGTCGCGGTTGGCCGTGCCTCGAGGCGACGGATACCGATCTCAACGCCGCACTGGTCGCAGAAGCCGTAGTCGTCCTTGTCGATGCGGTCGATGGTCTGGTCAATCTTCTTGATCAGTTTGCGTTCGCGATCACGTGTTCTCAACTCCAGGCTGAATTCCTCTTCCTGGGTTGCACGGTCACTGGGATCCGCGTAATTTGCCGCGTCTTCCTGCATATGGTGCATCGTGCGGTCCACTTCTTCCATCAGTTCCTGCTTCCATTGCAGCAACAGATTCTTGAAGTGCTCCAGCATTTCCGCACTCATGTAGTCTTCACCCTTCTTCATTTCATAAGGGGTGAAGTTGGTAAAACGTTCGCGTGGTTGTTCTGCAGTATTTGCCATTGAACCCGGCCTCATGTTTGTACTTCGCAAGAACGCTATATTTCCGGCGACCAGCGAATACTGGCCGGTTGTACCCTGGAAAAAGCATTCGTCCTGAAACGGGAATTTGCGGAAAATAGCAGATTAGTCACAGGGGTGCCAGCCTTGTGATGCCTACTTTTGCACGGAGACCAAAATGAAGTTGCCCGCACCATTGATCGAAGGCCGGCTAATACGGCGCTACAAGCGGTTCCTGGCTGATGTCCGGTTGCCGGATGGCAGTGAGGTCATTGCTCATTGTCCCAACACGGGCTCCATGCTGGGGTGTCAGCCCCAGGATGCCCGGGTATGGCTGAGTACCAGTGACAATCCCAAGCGCAAGCTGAAGTATACCTGGGAGCTGGTTGAAACTACTCCGGGCGAGGTGGCCTGCATCAACACGGCGCGACCGAACGCGCAGGCCCGTGAAGCCATTGAAAATGGGGGCGTTCCGGAGCTTGCCGCCTACCAGACCTGCAGGGCAGAAGTGCGTTACGGCACAGAGAAAAGTCGGATCGATCTACACCTGTCAGGTCACGAGCATCATCCGGATGCCTGGGTTGAGGTAAAAAATGTGACCCTATGTGAGGACGGGCAGGGCTTTTTCCCCGATGCCGTAACCTCCCGTGGCCAGAAACACCTGCGGGAACTGATGGCGCAGGCTAGGGCAGGCGAGCGTGCGGTGCTGTTTTTTGTGGTCAATCACACCGGCATCGACAGCGTGCGGCCCGCCGACCATATCGACAGCGCCTACGGTGTGCTGCTTCGTGAGGCAAAGGCGGCCGGCGTTGAGCTGCTGGCATATAGGGCGGAGCTTTCCGGCCCGCAAGGGCCGGATGGCGATATCTCGCTAGGTGAGGCCGTGCCGGTTATTCTGGACGCCTGAGTTGGTTACTTCAGGCGCTTTACATCCCGGGAAGGCCAAAATGTTGGCGGATTCGGTCTGCGACCGCCTCCCCCACATGTTCCTGGTCGGTATACAGGTGAATGGTGTGGGTTTTTTCCTCGGTGGTAAGAGGCTCAAGCCAGGCTTCCTGTTCTTCCAGGAATTCCTCGGTGGCTTCGGAGGCATCACCTGAGCGGTTGCGAGCCCATTCCTTACGGCTTTCCAGGGGCGCTTCGCAGTGCAGGAGAGCGAACGGCATGCCCCGGCTCTCCGCCACGTCCGCCATCATCTCCCGCTCGGACTGTTTCAGGCAGGCAGAGTCTACGATGACCGGCAGGCCGCTGGTCAGCAAGGCGCCGGCCAGTTCGGCCAGGCGCTCATAGGTGCGCTGGTTGGCTTCTTCGGTGTACAGCTTCTCACCGGTCGGGGATTTGCTCTGGTCCAGCGGGCCCAGGCCAAAGAGTCGCTTGCGCTCCACGTCCGAGCGCAGCCGGATCAGCCCCAATTCCGCCGCCATGGAGCCACTGACGCAGGATTTGCCACTGGCGGAGAGCCCGGTGGTGGCCAGTAGATAAGGGTTGGGTATGGCGCTGTAGTCTTCCGCCAGTTGGGCGTAATCACGGTAGCGCTGCATCAGGCCTTCCCGCTCGGAGTCGGTCAGCGATGGGTTGCCGAGAGTGAATAGGGCAATCTTGGCGCGGACCATGGCGCGGTAGGCCTTGTAGAGGGGTAGCAGCGACAGGGCCTCGAAGTCACCCCGGTACTCCAGGTAGGTATTCAATACCAGGTTCGCCAGCTCGGGCTCACGGCGGGACTCCAGGTCCATCAGCAGGAACGCCAGGTCATTGATCACGTCTATCCAGCGGAAGGGCTCACTGAACTCGATGCAATCGAATACTGTCACGTCGCCGTCATAGATCGTGATATTTGCCAGGTGCAGGTCGCCATGGCACTCCCGTACAAATCCGCCCTCGTAGCGCTCGGAAATCAGGGCCGATTGGCGCTCAAAGGTGCTGCGGGTCCATTGCTCCAGGTTGTCGAGCTGAAGCAGGAGCACGTCATCGTCAATCATCGGGCGGATCTGGTCGAAGTTTTCCTGCATCGCAGCGAAGACTGCTTCCGGCGTTCCCAGTGGTTTGCCGGATTCAACCGGTCGTTGGCTGTCGTGGAAGTCCGCGGCCTGCCGCGCGAGGCTGGTGAGCAGCTCAGGCGTGAGTTTGCTGTTTTCCTGTCGCACGTCAAACAGTTCGTTCTGGTCGAACTGGCGCATGCGAATGGCATACTCGAACGCGTCCTCCTGGCCACCGAGCGCCGGAGCCTCGGTCGAGCCGGTGATGGGCACTACGTCGAGGTATAGATTGTTGGCGAGACGCCGATTCAGCCGCAATTCCTCTTCGCAAAAATGCTTGCGCCGCGCCAGGGTCGAGAAGTCGAGAAAGCCGAAGTCCATCGGCTTCTTGATTTTGTAGGCATAGTCGCCGGTCAGGATGACCCATGAGATGTGCGTTTCGATAACCTGAAAGTCTTTCACCGGGTGGTCATACAGCGCCGGATTCTGCAGTGCCAGAATCAGGTTGTCGGAAGGTGCGTCGCTCACGGCTCTCTCCTTGGGTTCCTTGAACTCGTTGATTTTTATCGCCCCCATCATAACGAGCAAAACGGGCAGATTACAGAAATAACACACGGATGACCTGCCGTACCGACGCCCGGATTCGTTATAATCCCGCCATGAAAAAATCTGCTTCCCCCCGGAAATCGCCCAAGAAAAACACCCGCAAGGGAAAGTCTGCCCGCCGGCCCTGGTTCTGGCGCCTGTTTCTGCGCGTCTTTTTTATCGGCGTGGTGCTGCTCGCCGGTTGGATGGTTTACCTGGATGCAGTGGTCACCTCCCGCTTTGAAGGCCGTCGATTTGAAGTGCCCTCTCGAGTCTACGCGAGACCACTGGAGCTGTATGACGGCGCGAGCGTCAGTTCGGGGGCTCTGCAGCGGGAGCTTGAGCTGTCCGGCTACCGTGCCGGGGATGGCAGCCGGGCAGGTACCTATCGTCGCAATGGCGGCCACTTTATTATCAGCACTCGGGGTTTTCTGTTTACCGACGGGCTGGAACCTCGTAGACGCCTGTCGCTCAACATATACAGCGACCAGGTGCAGGATTTCCGGGTACTGTCGGGCGACCCTTCGCCGATTGTGCGCCTGGAACCGGCCCAGATCGGCGGTATCTATCCCGCCCACAAGGAAGACCGGGTGTTGGTGCAGCTGGCGGATGTACCTGAACTTTTCACCGATACGCTATTGGCCGTTGAGGACCGCAATTTCCATGACCATGTCGGGATCGCCCCGCTATCGATTGGCCGGGCAATGCTGGCCAATATCCGTGCCGGGCAGATCGTGCAGGGGGGCAGCACGCTGACCCAGCAGTTGGTGAAAAACTTCTTCCTGACCCGGGATCAAACCTTGTTGCGCAAGGGCAACGAAGCCCTGATGTCGCTGCTGCTGGAGCTCCATTACGAGAAAAACGACATACTGGAAACCTACGTCAACGAGGTTTACGTGGGGCAGGCCGGCACACGGGCCATTCATGGGTTCGGGCTGGCCAGCCAGTTCTACTTCGGCGAGTCGATTCGTGATCTTCAAGCCCATCAGATTGCCTTGTTGGTCGGCCTGGTGAAGGGGCCGAGCTACTATAATCCCCGACGCCATCCGGACCGTGCCCTGTCCCGTCGCAACCTGGTCATTGATGTGATGGCTGAAACCGATCTTATCAGCGAAGAGGATGCCGCCAGGGCCCGTGCCCAGCCGCTGGGTGTTACGAACCAGGCTTCATACTCTGAAAACCGGTACCCGGCCTACATCGATCTGGTTCGTCGTCACCTGGCCCGGGATTACAAGCAGGAAGACCTGCAGAGTGAGGGGCTTCGCATCTTCACCACCCTGAACCCCGCGATCCAGTATGCGGCGGAATTTGCCGTCAAGGATATGCTCGGGCGAATGGAGGGGAGCTCCGATACCACGCTGGAGTCCGCCATGGTGGTGACCTCGCGGGACAGTGGAGAGGTGTTGGCCCTGGTTGGTGGGCGTGACCCGAAATACGCCGGTTTCAATCGCGCCGTGGATGCGAGCCGTCCTATCGGTTCCCTGGTCAAGCCGTTCGTATACCTGACGGCGTTGCAGAACCCGGATCGGTATACCCTGATCACACCTGTCGAGGACAAGGGCTTCTCCCTGGTGTTCGACGACGGACGCCGCTGGGAGCCTGAAAACTACGATAAGGAACAGCGCGGCGAGGTGCCCCTGCACAAGGCGCTCTCCCACTCGTATAACCTACCTACTGTGCGTGTAGGGCTGGATGTGGGTATCGGCGCTGTGAAGTCTACCTTGCAGGGATTTGGCGTTCCCGGGGGTATTTCGGACTACCCATCAATGTTGTTGGGCTCAGTCTCCATGACGCCGGTAACGGTCGCCCAGATCTATCAGGGGCTGGCTACGTCCGGTTTCAATACGCCCCTGAGAACCATTCGGCAGGTCACCGATGCCGAAGGCGAGGCCCTGTCTCGCTATAGCCTGAAAGTGGACCAGGTAGCGGATCCCGCCGCGGTACATCTTGTCCAGTATGTTATGCAGGAAACCATGCAGGAAGGTACCGGGCGTTCCGCGTACCGGACCGTGCCACGAGAGCTCACGCTTGCAGGTAAGACCGGAACCACCGATGATGGCCGCGATTCCTGGTTCGCCGGTTTCAGCGGCGACCTGCTGGCGGTGACCTGGGTTGGCAGGGACGACAACGGCCCAACGTCTCTGACAGGCGCCACCGGCGCCTTACCGGTGTGGTCCCGGTTTATGAGCCAGGTACCGCAGCACGGCTTCTCGCCGGTGGTGCCGGATGGGGTAGAGTACCTCTGGGTCAATCCCGACGAAGTCGCCCTGACAGAAGAACATTGTGACAATGCACGCCTCGTACCGTTCATCACCGGCAGTGAGCCTGATGTGAAGGTTTCCTGCGGAGGTAATATCGAGCGGCGGATACGGGGCTGGTTTGAAGGACTTTTCCAATGAAATCGAACACGTTTACATGCGCTGGTTTATTGGCTCTGTCGCTGACGGTGGCCGGTTGCGCCTCTGGCCCGGGCGGTGGCTCCATTTATGTGCCAGCCGGTGATCGGTCATCCCCTGACGAGGCGCCCCAGCCGCCACAAACCGGTGAGCCTCGTGACGAACCGCGGGTTGAGCGTAAAAGCGAGCAGCCTGATCAACCTGTGCGGCAGCCAGAGCGCACGGCCCCCAGCTACCAGGATGAGGGTGACGCACTGTCGCCGGCAGCACGAAGCCTTATCCAGCGGGCGGACAGCCTGATGGCGTCCGGCGAGACCCAGGCCGCCGTGGCGCAACTGGAGCGGGCACAGCGAATCGCCCCACGCTCGGCGCAGGTGTACTTCAAGCTCTCACAAGCCTACGTGGCACTGGATCAACTGGGTTCGGCGGAGCAGTTCACGTTGAAAGGGTTGTCTTTGGCCGGCAGCAATTCGTCATTGCAGCGCTCGGGATGGCTGCTGCTGGCGGATATCCGGCGTGCCAGGGGGAATGTGGCTGGGGCGGATCAGGCGGAAGCCCGGGCGGCAAGCCTGTAAGCGAGAAAAGCCCCAGCGGAAGTCCGGTGGGGCTTTGGGTTGCCAATCAGCGTTGCTTACGGGGCTAGTGGGATGGTTTCCGCTTGCGCCTCCGTACTGGCTTCCACGGTTACGTTCTGTGTGCCGTCGAACTCCAGCGCATCGGACATCTCGTTGTCATCCAACTGGCAGGAGTAACTGACGGTGTAGTTCCCCGCGGTCAGGAACGCAGCGGTGTAACTGTACAGGCCGTCATTCTCGTTAGCCGTCACCGGCACGACCATTAGCGGTCCACCTTCTTCGTTCACGTTTAGGTCGGTTGGTGTTACATCCGCGCCTTCGTATATGTACGCAGAACCTTCATAGGCGCAGTCTGCGAGCGTCTCGTCGTTCAGGCGGGTGGAGTTGATGAGAGCGTAATCCACCTGGCCGCTGATGGAGCCCACTTCCAGATTGTCAATCAGACGCAGCGCCGGTTTGAGGTAGTAATCAGCCTGCCCACCCTGAGGGTCTACGATTGACTTACGAACGTCGAAGTCCACGGTAAAGTTGTGGTCGCCACCTTGGGCGATACCAAATCCGCTGACGAGCTTCAGGCCGGTCTGAGCTCCGGAGGGGATGAACAGTGTTTTGCGACCGCCACCCTCTTCTGAGACATAGGAGTTGTCGACATCCAGGGCCAATCGGATCCACTCGTAGTCACCTGCGGGGAGCTCCTCATCTTCCAGTAGCGGCGCCTGGTTACCGCCCTGGAGGGTCAGAAGGTCCAGTGTCTTGGGCTCATCAAAGGTAAACACCAAGGCTTCACCATCGGCCGGTTTCACGGAAAGTCCTGTGAAAGTAATAATGACTTCTGAGAACTGCGCGGTTGGGGCATCTGTTACGCCAAACGAGGCAGTGCCGGTTGCCTCACCGTCACTGCTGTCGCTACCGCTTCCTCCACAGGCAGCAATGGCTGCAGCCAGTGCGGTAATGCCAAAACCTTTGATCAATGCATGGTTCATAAGTTATCTCCGGTACTTTTTCGGTGAGCTCGTTGCCCAACTTTGTTGGTATGATAGCCGGCTTCCGTTACCCTCTTGCGGAACCCGATGCGTGGGGGTACAACGCTCGGGTTCCGCCAAAAGTTCCGGGTTGGCGTATTACAGAGTGTACATATTGACGTTTCGCATCAGCAGGTGAGCTCAGCTCGCTCCGTTAAAAGCCGATTTAAATGGATGTCCAAGGGTTAGTATTTTGGCGTTAATACCTTTCAGGAGGGCTGCAAAGCCCGCACGCTTTGAGCAGCTGGTCCAGCCCAACCTGGAGGCGATGTACCGTTTTGCTTTCCGGTTGTCGGGCCAGCAGCATGATGCTGAGGACCTGGTGCAGGATGTGGTGGTCAAACTTTATCCCCGCCTTGAAGAGTTAGAGGGCATTGAGCAGCTTCGTCCGTGGCTTAATCGGGTCCTGTACCGTCACTTTATTGACCAGGTGCGCCGCAAGGGCCGCCGTGCGGATAGGCCCGTGAGTGACGTGGTCGAACCGGATCAACAGGCCAGCTTCCTTGACTCCTACGCCTCGGATGTGCCGGAACTGTCCGAACAGATCAGCGCTGAACGCCTGAAACCCGTCATGGACTCTGTCATTCAGGAGCTCTCACCGGAGCTGCGCACACTCATGTTGTTGCACGATGTGGATGGCTGGAGTCAGGAAGAAATCGCTTGCGTACTGGAAATACCCGTGGGTACCGTGAAATCCAGGGTTCACCGTTGCCGGGCATCGCTGAAGAAAAAATTGCTTGAAAGGCCGGAACTTTTCCAGCAGGCCGGGCGTGTGGAGCAATGAGGTGATGGAAATGTTGTGTATTGAGTGCAAAAACAATCTGCGTTCCTGGCTCAGGAGCGAACTATCCGCGGCGCAGGCCAGCCGTGTTGAGCAGCACATTGCCGTGTGTAAAAGCTGTTCCATCGCCGCACATAATGAAAAAGTAATCCTGGACTCTTTGCGGGCCAGCCAGTCGGTGCCGGCGCCCTCGAATGGTTTTGAGGAGCGGATGTTGGCAGCCGCCACAGGGCAGGGTGGACAATCACGAACGGAGGCTTTGTCCCGTCGCTGGAGTACGTCTGCAGCCGGTGGCGCCATCGCGGCGGCTTTGGTTGTTGGCATCGCATTGGGTTTTGGTTGGAATTCGGACCGAGAGCCTGAGACCGACGTGGCTTCCAGTGTCCCGCAAACGGGCGGTGAGAAGAGTCTGGTCGCGGAGCCTGTGGCGCGTAATGTTCGGCTTGCTTTCAGCTCCAGGGAAGCTTTGGATGGCGTTACCCTTACGGTGGAATTGCCTCCGCACGTGGAGGTTGCCAGTTACCCCGGGCATCAGAAACTCAGTTGGAAAGTGGATTTGGATAAAGGCGAAAATGTAGTGAACCTGCCGCTCAATATTCTGTTTTCAGGCGAGGGTGATCTGGTTGCCCATCTTGACGACGGTCGGCGAACGAAGACGTTCCGCACCAGTCTTGACCGTGCTGAGGGTAAAGCTGCTCAGGAGCCTTCGTCATGAAGCCGAGCTTCTGGCAGAGAGTTGCTATTGGCAGTTGCCTGGGGTTGTTGCTGGCAAATCCCGTAACTGTCATGGCATCCGACGACCTTGATGTAACCATGCGAATGGTTCTCGATAACGAAGAGCTGACCGAATCGGTTGTCCGCGAGATAGAGCTCAGCGAGCCGGTAGCCCTTGAGCGTCGCAAGAACGAGACGGCTAAGCCCAACGATGGGCTTGAGGAGGCGCCAGGTGCTAGCCGTGCCCGTGAGGCACGTGAAAAAGCGCGCGGGGCAGCCCGGTCTGCGGCCGAGCGTGCCCGGGAAGTCCGCGAACAGAACAGGCAGCGTGGGCGCCCCGAGAAACCCGAACGGCCGGAGCCGCCAAATCGCCCTGAACGCCCCGATTTTCCCTGACTCGGGTCTCAACAGATTGTAATGCTCCCCCGCAACGACGGATCCCTTCGTCCCTTGTTATACTCCGGACTTTGCCGAAACCTCGCCTGACGTTTTTCAGGTGTGGGCATCGTACACAAAACCGTATTCCCGGAGTGACGTTTGCGACGTTCAATATTGATCACGTTCTTCACGCTACTGGTAGTTGCTACCAGTGGTTTGATGGCAAAGACAGAGCCAGCCGGACGTTCTGATTTCGAAGCCGGCGTGGACGCATTCAGCGAGGGTGAGTTGACGAAGGCCCTGGCGCTTTTCGAGCAGGCCAGGGCCGTTGGCATGAATACTCCCCCTCTCCTTTATAATATGGGCGTTGTGTATTTCCGGCTCGGACGGCATGAGCTGGCTGAAGCCGTTTTCCAGGAACTGCTGGACACACCCCATGCGGCTCTGGCCCGGTATAACCTGGGGTTGGTCAAGTTGGCATCGGGTCAACAACGGGCTGCACAGAAATGGTTTGAGCTGGCCGCGGGGCCGGATTCGCCGGAGAAAGTCCGAGTCTTGGCTCGTCGTCAACTTGATGAATCGGAACAGTCCGTTCAGGTCGAAGGTTTGAATGGCAGTGGCTACCTTGCCGCTGCCGGTGGTTATGACGACAACATCGCTGGAACCCCGGATGACGCTTCAAGCAACCAGGCCGGCGGCTTCGCGGATCTGCTTGCAGCGGGAAGCGTTAACCTGGGGGCCAGTGATTTCAGCCTGCATGGCGTCGCCTATACCCGTGAGTACTTCCAGAATTCTGAATTTGACAACAGTTACCTCAGTACTGGCATATCCTGGTTGCAGGGTGTGGGCGCGGGGGAGTTAACTTCCACTCTTAGCCTGGCGAACTCCTGGTTTGGTGGCGATGCTCTGGAACGGCAGGTCCAGCTGGAAACAGCTTATCAACCCGGCTATTGCGTTGTCGGTGTCGGGGGAACCGGGTTTGATTGCGCCCTGAGCGGGTCGGTTACCACCACTAAGGGCGGGAGCGGCTTTAGCGCCTATGACGGGGAAATGTTACGGATCGGGGCAAGCGCTGAAAAAGGCATTGGGCGCTGGGTTGTCAGTGGCCGGTATCAGCTTGAGGTCAACGACCGGCAGGACCTGGAAACCCAGCAGGAGTTTTTCAGTGTGTCGCCACTACGAAATCTGGTGTCGGCCGAGGCGCGTTATAGAATCTCGGACCGGTTTTCCGTGGGAGGCAGAGGGGACATCCGCCATTCCCGATACATGGATAAACATCGGCTGCTATCAGGCTCTGGTGTGGCTTCCGAGCGTCGTACAGATAACCGTCTGCGAGGTATTTTGCTGGCAGAGTACCGTGTTACGAGCCAATGGCTGATGCTTGCGGAGTGGAGCATGATGAACAATCGCAGCTCCATCGAACGTTATGATTACAGTCGTCGCGAGGTGATGGTCGGCGTTGAAATGGGCTTCTGATTTCCCGGGCGGGAGTGTTCCCGGCCGGGAATTGGCCTGAATCAGAGGCCGGCGTTCCGGAGTCGGTTGGCCTGCTGCTGAAAGACGGTTTTTGGATCAGTCTCGAACAGGCTATGCAGTCCAAGAGCCTGATTCACCTCATCCAGGTGGTTCATGAAATAGTTATCACGAATCACTTTGCCAAAATGGCTGCTGCAGCGGCCTACCAATCCATCGTTGGGGCTGAACGTAAACGCCAGGCTGGTGGTGCCCAAAAGTACGTCGGATGGGTCCAGCACGTTGGTCAGTACGCCAGTGCCACCCCATGAATAAAAGCGCACGCCGTTGCTGGAATAGGCACCTTCACCACAGGCACTGGCCGGAACGCCGGCGGGGGCGAAGTTGTTGAACTCGGCGCTGCCTTCGGTGGTGAGTGAGTAGAGGCTGGACTGGAGGTCCTGATTGTAGCCGCCACCGGAGAGCAGGTCGATCAGGCTGCCCAGTGCGTTACCCAGTGATGCCGCAAGACCGTCCGCCGGAGATCCGTGGATCAGGTCTGCAACCGGTGAGCCTTTGTGGGGGGAGCCCACGGAGGTTACCGAGGCCACCAGATCCGGCCTTACCCGTGCGACGTATCGAGCGGTGGGCCCGCCATGGCTGTGGCCAATCAGGTTTACCTTGCCATGAACCGCTGCGATTGAGGCGATCTGTGGTAGCAGTGCCTCACCCCTGGCGATGGTGCTGTCCAGAGCGGGTACCTGGGTGGTGTAGACATCGGCACCGTACTTGCGCAGGTCTTCGGCAATGCCATACCAGTAGTCTACCCCCGCAATTGAATCGAATCCGAACATACCGTGAACCAACACCACCGGATAGCGGGTGTCGGTGTAGTTGGATGGCGTGGAATTCCACCACCAGGCCATTGATGGCGCCGACCATGCCAGTGCCACCAGCATGGCGAATACCTTGATCCATTGTTTCATTGTTGCACCTACAGTTTGCTGTTGTATTTATTGTCAAACTGCGGCTCGACCTAACAGGTTGTGCCGACTACTGCATTTTGGGGCAGTCCAAGGCAGTACTGCGTGGCGTCCATGCGCTGACTTCTGTCTTGTGATTGTTAGATGGTCGCAGTCAGTGCATCTCTTGTCCGAGATCTGACCATAATTTGATCATAGGGTGAGTGAAGTCAACGGCAGGAGGGGCCGGGGCGGTTTGGGCGGTCAGAAGTGTGATGCGGGTCACCCCTGGGGCCCCGAAAGACATGTCCCTGTTGCTGACAGGCTTTCGGGGTCAGGGATCAATCGGTCGCGTTCAGAGCGTTTTCATGACACGGCGTGCCGCTTCCGTTGTCTGTCGGATGTCGTCATCGGTCAGGGCTGCGCTGGTAAAGCCGGCCTCAAAGGCTGAAGGCGCCAGGTAAACACCTTCCTTGAGCATCCCCTGGAAGAATTTTTTGAACCGCTCTACGTCGCAGGCCATGACCTGGTCGAAGCGTGTGATCCTGGGGGCGTCGGTAAAGAAGAAGCCGAACATGGCGCCAGCACTTTGCACTGCCAATGGGACGCCGGTGCTGTCCGCAGCCTCCTTTAACCCATCGCGCACGGCATTGGTCTTTTCCGTCAACCGGTCATGGAAGCCCGGCTCTGAAATGGCGTTCAATGTAGCCAGCCCGGCACACATGGCCAGCGGGTTGCCACTCAGAGTTCCGGCCTGGTAGACCGGTCCCAGTGGCGAAATGTGTTCCATGATCTCCCGCTTGCCGCCAAACGCGCCAACAGGCAGGCCGCCGCCAATCACTTTGCCCAGGGCGGTCAGGTCCGGTGTGACACTGTAGAGTTCCTGAGCGCCACCGAGGGAGACACGGAAGCCGGTCATGACCTCATCGAAAATCAATACCGTGCCGTGCTCGTCGCATACCTCCCGCAACGCTTCAAGGAAACCGGGGACAGGCGGTATGCAGTTCATGTTGCCCGCCACTGGCTCAACGATGATGGCTGCGATTTCATCGCCCATTTTTGCGAAGGTTTCCCGAACACTTTCAATATCGTTGAACGCCAGGGTCAACGTATGTTCCGCGAGGCTGGCGGGAATGCCCGGTGAGTTGGGGACGCCCAGGGTCAGCGCGCCGGAGCCGGCTTTCACCAGCAGTGAATCCACGTGGCCGTGATAGCAGCCTTCGAACTTCACGATCTTGTCTCGGCCGGTATAGCCGCGGGCGAGTCGAACCGTGCTCATGGTGGCCTCGGTGCCGGAATTAACCATGCGCACCAGGTCAATGGAAGGGACCAGTTCGCAGACCTTCTTGGCCATTTCGGTTTCGATCGCTGTCGGTGCTCCGTAACCGATGCCCTGATCGACCTGGGCATGGAGCGCATCCTTGATGATCTGGTTGCCGTGGCCAAGGATCATGGGCCCCCAGGAACCGATGTAATCGATGTAGCGGCGATCGTCTTCGTCGTACAGGTAGGCGCCGTCGGCGTGTTTGAAAAACAGCGGGGTACCGCCGACTCCCCGGAAGGCCCGGACTGGAGAGTTGACGCCTCCAGGGATGTATTTCTGAGCCTGTTCGAATAGGGTTTCGGACTGGGTCATGGTTCAGGACTCCTGAGATACGGACGATGAAAAAAGTGGGTGATGTTGCGCAAACAGCTGGCTAAATCGGCGTGCGCGCTCTTCAATGGTGGCAACGTCACCATCGAACAGGCCGCCGACCACGGCCAGCAGGTCGGCGCCGGCGCGGATCAGGCCTTCGCCGTTATCTATAGTAATGCCCCCAATGGCGGTTACGGGTTTGCCAAACTGCCGTGACTTGGTCAGAACTGAAGGCTCGGCAACGGGGGCGTCAGGCTTGGTGGTTGAGTTAAAGAAGCGGCCGAAGGCCAGGTAGTCGGCGCCGTCCGCATCCGCCCGGGACGCCAGTGCCAGGTCGGCATGGCAGGTTGCACCGACGATGGCATGGTCACCAAGCTGCCGTCTGGCCAGGGCCAGGGAGCCATCGGACTGACCCAAGTGCACACCGGCGGCTCCGCAGCGACGGGCCAGTTCAGGATCATCGTTGATGATCAGCGGCACGCGGGCATTGTGGCAAAGGGCCGCCAGGTCCTGCGCCTGTTTCAGCCGTTCTGGCTCCGGCGCCTTTTTTTCACGGTACTGTACCAACACGGCCCCGCCTCGAAGGGCCGCCTCAACCGCGACCAGCAGTCGGTCTTCCGGTAACAGTTGGCTGTCGGTAATGGCGTAGAGGCCTGGCTTCAGGCCCTTGGCGATGGCCTGGGCACTGAAAGTGCCGGAAGGCGTTAGCTCTGCCATGGAATGCCCCGGTCGGGTACCGGTTGCCCTTTGCCGACTCGCAGTGCGTGCCGGATCGCACGGAGGACATAGTCCTGCGCCTGGTCAATCGCTGCCCCGGCTGAGAGGCCTGATGCCCTGCCAGCGGCGATCGAGGCCGCCAGGGTGCACCCGGTGCCGTGATACTCACCACCAACCCGCTCAACGTAAAAATGGGACGGTTCTTCAGACTGGTGGTAGAGAGTGTTGATGATGTCCTCGCCTTCGCCATGCCCCCCCGTGGCCAGTACGGACTGGCAACCAGCGTTTAGCAGCTTGCGGGCCGCTTGCGCCGGATCTTCGTTCTCGCCCAGCAGGGCCAATTCAATGCTGTTGGGCGTAATCATCTCTGCGTGTCGGAACAGGCGTTCCTTCATGCGTGCAATCAGCGCTTCGTCGGCGAGGTCGCCGCCACCGGCGGCCTTGATCACCGGATCGGTAATCAGAGGGATGTCCGGGTGGTTGGCGAGAAAATCCACCAGTACATCCACCACATCGGCGTTGCCGAGGGCTCCGGTTTTGATGGCATGAATGGGGGTGTCCCCGGCCAGGCATTCCAGTTGTTGGCGGACGATGTCCGGGTCCGTTGCGGTGGCGTTGTAGACGTTCCGGGTGTCTTGCACGGTCAGGCAGGACAACACAGGCAGCGGGTGACAGCCCAGGGCGGTCACTGCCTGGATATCAGCCTGGATGCCGGCGCCGCCGGAGGGATCCAGGCCAGAAATAATCAGAACGTGAGGACGGCTGTTAAGGTTGATAGTCGGGCTCCTCAGAAGGGTTTGACGACAGCGAGAATGACGATGGCGACCAGTGCCAGAACGGGCATCTCGTTAAACCAGCGGTAGAACACGTGGCTACGGGTGTTCTGGTCATCGCGGAACACCTTCACCAGATGTCCGCAGTAGAAGTGGTAGCCGATCAGCAGGACCACCAACAACAGTTTGGCGTGAATCCAGCCCTGGCTCATATAACCTTCGATATTGTAACCGATGAGCCAGAGACCAAAAACAACCGTTGCTACCATAGACGGTGTGGTGATTCCCCGATAGAGCTTGCGCTCCATGATCTTGAAGCGCTGGCGGCCAGGTTCGTCCTCACAGGCGGCGTGATAGACGAACAGTCTTGGCAGGTAGAAAAGGCCGGCGAACCAGCACACCATGGACACAATATGCAGGGCTTTGACCCACAACATTCATCAACTCCGTCGGTATTGGTAGTAGCTCTCGATATCCGATTTCAGCACAACGCCATAGACGCGCTGGATCATCGGGGCAACATGACGCTGCACGTAGAGGGCTTCTACGCTGGTCTGGTCAAATTCGTTCAGTGCTTCTTCCAGGGTCGCCTGGTACTGCACCGGTGCGATGTCCCGGCGATTGGCGGGAATGTCCATCAGGTCAATCTGCTCTGGTGTTGTGTCTTCTTCGCTGTCCGTTGCCGGCGCTTTGGTGTCTTCCATGTAGCGAGCAAGATCCACCGCCGGCAGCAGGCCAGTGGGGCCGCTACTGCCTTCCACCACCAGCCATTTTGGTTCGGATTTGAGGATTTTTCTGGCTTCTTCACGCGACAGGAAGCGTTCGGTGCGCAGGATGTTCCTGTCCATGATGGCGCCAACGGACACGCGCCGTAAAGCCTGGATAACCGGCGAGTTCTGGTAACTCAGGCCCTGGCTCTTGAGTATGGTCAGGAACAAAGATTTCTTGCCAAAGGCTTCGCTGGTTACCAGGCTCGAGGTCGTAATGATCAGCATGCCTGGCAGAATAATGTGGGGATTCCTGGTAAGTTCCATCAGCGCCATGAGCGCTGCCAGTGGCGCCTGCAGCACGGCCCCCATCATGGCGCCCATGCCCAGCATGGCGTAAAAGCCCACGGACGATGCCATATCCGGCAGTATCTGGGCGCCAATCAATCCCATGGCTCCTCCCAGTGTGGCTCCCATGAACAGGGTGGGGCCAATCACGCCGCTGGGCATGCCAAGGCCGAGGGTGACCGAAGTGATCAACAACTTGGCGATGCCGGCGCCCAGCAATAGCCAGAAGGGCAGTTGGTTGTCGATCGTGAACTGCACCGTGTCGTACCCGATCCCCATCACTTCCGGTACAACGATGGCAAAGGGCACCATGAGAAGTCCGGCGATGGTGAGTCGCAGTAATACCGGGCGATGGTGGTGGCGGCCGGTGGTGTCGATCAGTTGTATAAAGGCCGCCGCCGCGACCCCGATAATGATTGCAATGGCGATGATCCAAGGGATTTCCAGCAGGGAGTTCATGGTCAGCGGCGGCACACTGAACGCTGGCTCCGAGCCGTACGCGGCCTGGGTAACCACCGCCGCGGTCACGGATGCCAGGATGATGGGGGTGAAACCGGCGATGGTGTATTCCATCATCACCACTTCCATGGCAAAAATAACGCCGGAAATCGGGGTGTTGAACGACGCGGAAATAGCGGCCGCGCAGCCGCAGGCAACCAATGTCCGGATGCTGTTGTTGGGTAGCCGCATCCATTGCCCCATCAAGCTGGAGATGGCCGCCCCAAGATGTACGGCGGGGCCTTCCCGGCCGGCGGATTGGCCGGTAACAACGGTGCTGACACCGGTGGCGAACTGGACGAGGGCGCTGCGAACGGAAATATAGCCCTGATGGTAGTTCAGGCGTTCCATGACGTGCACGATGCCAACCTTGCGGTCGTGGGTTGCCAGGTTGTGCATCAGCAGGCCCAGCGCAATGGCGCCGGCCAACGGCAGGATGGCGCGGGTAAGAATGTCCAGCTCTTCAAACGACTCGGAGCCGTCGCCAGGCAGGAAGTACTCGAGTGGCCATTCGATGGCCAGGCGAAAAACCAGAATCACGCCACCGGTAAACAGGCCGGATAGCAATCCGAGAACCGCCAGTTGTGGCAATGCGTCGACACCGGACAGCCGGCGCCGGAAAACCGGGATCAAGTTTCCAGTGATCTTGTTTCTCAGTTTACGCATGAACGCCGGTTTTCCAGGGACGAGTGGTTTCTTGACGATATTGTAACCAGCGCCGCTCGGGCTGCAATAAGTCATTGGTTTATCATGTTAGACTATGGGTGTGTTATGAACCCGATTTCAGCTGGAGAAACAGGTGATAAAAGTAGGCATTGTAGGTGGAACCGGTTATACCGGTGTTGAGCTTCTGAGGATTCTTGCGGTTCATCCGGACGTGACGGTGAGTTGCATTACCTCGCGTTCCGAGGCCGGCATGCCGGTCGCAGATATGTATCCGAACCTTCGCGGCCACTACGACCTTGCCTTTTCCGAGCCGGACGTAAAAACGCTGGCAGCCTGTGATCTGGTCTTTTTCGCCACGCCCCACGGTGTGGCCATGCGGATGATGCCGGAACTGATGGCTGCCGGAACCCGTGTTGTGGATCTATCAGCGGACTTCCGCCTCCGGGATCTGGATGTCTGGGCCGAGTGGTACGGCATGCCTCATGAAAGTCCCGAATGGGCGGAGAAAGCGGTTTATGGCCTGCCGGAAGTGGTGCGGAACAAGATCCGTACAGCACAACTGGTGGCTAACCCGGGCTGTTATCCCACAGCTGTCCAGTTGGGCTTTCTGCCATTGCTGGAGAGCGGGCTGGTCGATCCGTCACGACTGATCGCGGACGCCAAGTCGGGCGCCAGCGGTGCCGGACGTCAGGGCAAGATCGGTATGCTGCACGGTGAGGTGGGCGAGAGCTTCAAGGCCTATGGCGCATCTGGCCATCGCCATCTCCCGGAAATTCGTCAGGGCCTGTCCCAGGCGGCGGGTGGTGATGTCGGTGTTACCTTCGTGCCACACCTGATTCCGATGGTCCGGGGGATCGAGGCAACGCTATACGCAGAGCTTCGGAACCCTGCTGATTTTGACCGTCTCCAGTCGCTGTTCGAAGACCGCTTCCGGGATGAGCCTTTTGTGGACGTGATGCCATTTGGCAGTCATCCGGAAACCCGCAGTGTCCGTGGTGCCAACAACTGCCGTATGGCTCTTCACCGGCAGGAGCAGAGCAATCTTGTGATCGTTTCATCGGTCATTGATAACCTGGTAAAAGGTGCGGCAGGGCAGGCGGTCCAGAACATGAACATCATGTTTGACCTCAAGGAAACCCTCGGGCTGGAAGCGCCCGCGCTGCTACCATAGGTCTGACCGGTGAGCGAACACAGAAAACCCGCTGAAGAATACGTTGTCATCCGGCATCGCCCGGGGTACCGGCTGCGCCGAAGCTTGATATTGCTGACGTTTTCCATCCTCGCTGCGGTGCTGGGGTATGTGACCGGTATGGCGCAGGGTGGATTCCGTTTTTCAACTGCCGAAGAGTCCCGCGACCTGCTGGAAGAGCAGGTTGAAGACCTTCGAGAGCAAAACCGCGAGGCCAGCCAGCAACTGGTCAACCTGGAGCGGGGGCGAACCATAGATGCACAAGCCCTGAATCAGGCGAGAAGGAGCATTGTTGATCTGGAAACCCGGATCGCGTCACTGAAAGCGGATCTGACTTTCTATAAAAACATCATGGCACCTTCGGAAACCAGCAAAGGGCTGCAGGTGGATCGGTTCACGATGCAGCAGGGGCGCCAGGACGACACCTATGGTTTTAAGCTGGTGCTCACGCAGATCGGTGACAACAAGAGTTATATATCGGGCGTGGTCGCGGTGAACGTCATTGGTATGCGAAATGAAGAGAAAGAAGTGATCGCGCTGAGGGACCTGTCGGACGATATCGACGATCTGGGCGTCAAGTTCCGCTTCCGGTATTTTCAGGATATAGAGGGGCTTTTACGAGTGCCGGACGGTTTCGAGCCGGTTGAGCTGCAGGTGGTCGCCCGTGCAGAAGGCAGTAAATCGTCCCAGGCCGAACGAACTTTTGATTGGGATGAATTGACGGAGAACTAAAATGCTTGGCAAAAAGAAACAGAAACCTAGGCGCCCCGCTGGGCACTTCGATACCCTGGTTTCGTCCCGCACGACGGTTAAGGGGGATGTGCATTTCTCCGGCGGACTGCATGTGGATGGCACTATCCGCGGCCGGGTCGTTGCCGAAGAAGGCGGCGACGCGGTGTTAAGGGTGTCTGAGGTGGGTTCCGTGGAGGGTGACATTGTCGCCCCTCATGTGATCGTAAACGGCACGGTTCACGGCGATGTGTACGCGTCAACGCACCTTGAACTGGCCGAAAAAGCCTCCATCCATGGCAATGTCTATTACAATCTGATCGAGATGGCTATGGGCGCGTCCGTTAACGGGAGCCTGGTTCACCAGAACGAGCCCGCGGGTTTGTTGAGCAGGGACAAGCAATCTGATGCTGCCGGCAGAGTCATTCCTGAAGAGAAGCAGGCGGAGGAAGAGTCGGTAGAGGTACCTGGCAAGGAATAGTTGATTGTTTTAGTCAGGAATATGATAATCAGGTCAGATTTTTCTGTAACCGGAGGCGGACTTGAGTGTAGTTCAGCAACAGGCAATCACACCGCTGTTTTTCAGTGACAGCGCGGTATCCAAAGTACGGGAGCTGGTGGATGAGGAGGGCAACTCCGACCTCAAGCTTCGCGTGTTTGTGACCGGTGGCGGCTGTTCCGGTTTCCAGTATGGTTTCTCATTCGATGAAGCGCAGGATGAGGAAGACACGGTCATCGAAAGGGATGGCGTGATGTTGCTTGTGGATCCTATGAGTTACCAGTATCTGGTCGGGGCAACCGTGGATTATCAGGAAGGGTTGCAGGGGTCGCAATTTGTCGTTCAGAACCCCAATGCCAGCTCCACCTGTGGCTGTGGTAGCTCCTTCTCGATCTGACGTGCGTGTTCAGGCGTAGTACACCGCCCCAAGTATTCTTTTCCCCTCTGCGCCTGTAACTTCCGGAACATTGCCGGGCTTGCCGGCGAGTGTCTGGCTTGCGAGCCAGGCAAAGGCCGCCGGTTCTACCCATTGCGGGTCCAGGCCCAGGTCATCTGTTGACGCGAGGCGGGCCGGGCTACAGGTTCGCTGCAGAGCCCGCATCAGAATCCTGTTTTTAGCACCGCCCCCACACGCAAATATTGTCATTCCCGGCGATTGCGGCAACTGCTGCGCGACGGATACTGCAGTTAATTCGAGCAGGGTGCGTTGTACGTCGGCGCCGGAAAGGTCCGGGTGACGACGTAATTGAGTCCTGATCCACTCAATATTGAACTTTTCGGTACCCGTGCTCTTGGGTGGCTGTCGCGAAAAGTAGGCATCCGAAAGCAGGTCGCTTAGCAGTGCCTGATTGATCTCCCCTTCCTCGGCCCATGCGCCATCCTCGTCAAACGCCCGGCCAGTCTGATCCATGCACCAGGCATCCATCAGCGCGTTCGCAGGGCCTGTATCAAAACCGGTGATCGGCTCATTGGCGCCCGCTGGAAGGTGGGTGATATTGGCGATGCCGCCAAGATTAAGGATGCACCGGCTCTCGCCTTCAGCGCTAAAGAAGGCTTTGTGGAATGCCGGCACCAGTGGCGCTCCTTGACCGCCTGCTGCCAGGTCGCGCCGCCTGAAGTCTGCCACGGTCGTGATGCCGGTTCGTTCAGTGATAACAGTGGGATCGCCAATCTGCAGGGAAAAAGGTGCTGAACTATCAGGGTGGTGACGTAGGGTCTGGCCGTGACTGCCGATGGCGTTGATGGATGAGGCCGGGAAACCGGACTTCCCGATCACAGTTTCCGCCGCGAGGGCGAACAGTGAGCCGACGGCGTGATCAAGCTCGCCGACATCATCCGGCGTTCCCCGGTTCTGGCCGAGATTGACCAGCCGTCTGCGTATGTCGTCCGGGTAGGCGGTGGTGTGGGTGGCATGCACCTGGATTGTTTGACCGTTGAACGACACCAGTATGGCGTCAATGCCGTCCATGCTGGTGCCTGACATCAATCCAATCCAGGCTTTCATTCAGTTCACTCGTCAGCGGCCAGGGCTAGATGCTGGTAGTTTTGGCGGAACAGTTCGAACTTGGCAACTTGCTGTTCCGCAAATCCCTTGAAGCGAGCCATTTCTGACTTGGGTACCGGTTTCGCATCAGGGAGCTTGACCGTTCGCGAGTTTCTCGGAGAGCCGTTGACCCGGAATTCATAATGCAGGTGGGGCCCGGTCACCATGCCGGAAGAGCCAACATGGCCAACGGTGTCGCCCTGCTTGACCTTGGTGCCGGTCTTGATGCCTTTGCCGAGACGGCTCATGTGGGCATAGAGAGTGGTAATGTTGTCGCCGTGCTTGAGAATGACCGTGCGGCCATAGCCGCCTTTCCATCCGGCAAACTGTACCCTGCCATGTCCAGCCGCCTTAATGGGAGTGCCTGGAGGCGCGGCGTAGTCAGTGCCCTCATGCGGGCGAACGACGTCCAGTACCGGGTGACGACGCTGAAGGTTGAAGGAAGAAGAGACGCGGGCGTTGATGGGTGTGCGCAGGAACGCCTTGCGCATGCTGCTGCCGTCCGGGCTGTAATAGTCAGTATCACCGTTGCTGTCAGTGTACTGCAGGGCAATAACCTCTTTGCCCCGATTGATAAAGCGAGCAGACAGAATGTTGCCAGTGTCGAATTTCTCGCCGTCCAGATACAGTTCCTCATACACCACTTCGAACCGGTCACCCTTGCGAACGTCGTATACGAAGTCGATGTTCCACCCGAAGATGCCCGCCATTTCCATGGCCAGTCTGTCGCTCATGCCGGCTTCGCGCGCCGCCACATAGAGGGAGCCGTCAATAACGCCTGACGCAAATGCCGGTTTAACGTCAGGCTCGCGGACCACGGTTTCGCCGGTAAAACCTTCTTCGGTTTTTTCAACGTGAAGGGTTTCCAGCAGGTTGCGCTGGAGGTCTATGGCAGCGAGTTCGCCGGCGTCATTGGTTGCAAACGCGATGGTTTCGCCAGCATAGAGCCGCTGAAGCTTATCGGCTTCGCCAGAGCCGTGGATCACAGACAGCATGATGCCGTCGTTGAAGCCGGCCTTGCCGAACAGGGATGAAAGTGTGTCGCCGGACTTGATCTTGTATTCCTGCCATTGCAGCTCTGGCTCGCTGACCTCAGCCATGGCCGCAGCGGTGTCCAGTGCTTCGGGTAGCTGAGGCTCGTCGCTGATGGATGCCAGTTCAGGTGCTACTGTTGCGTCTTCTTCTGGCATCTTGTCGGCAGCGGGCTGTTCGTTCATGCGGGGAGTCGGCTTGCCTGACGACTTGACGGTGCCTTCGTCGAGATCCAGCGAGTAAGCCATTCTATTGGCTTCTACATCGGCGCTGGGGCTCATCAGAATAGCGGCTGCAACGACAACACTGGTCGCAGCGGCAATGGTGATATGGGTTTTCGGAAACATTTTCAGCACGTGTCGCATCCGTTTTAATCGGTATTCCGGTAGGTTGTACTACCTAATTAAAGCTGTTGTTCAAGTATAGTCCAACAGATTACCGTATAAAATGCGCTCAGGACAGCATCAAACATTACCGTTACTGGCATACTGGCCGGATTTCTGAGGCCGGGATTGTTATAATACCCGGCCTTAAATACGCGACTTTGTTCAAAAACTGAGCAGGTACACTTTAACAGGGGTGCTGGTAACGCACAGATTTCTTTTGTAGATCTCTGTAACTGTCGTCCGGCCCAAATGATCAGAATTGAGGGTGTGTGGTACATGGCATCTATTGAAGAGGCGCTGGCCGTTATCAAACGCGGCATGGATGAGTTGATCCCCGAGGAAGGGTTGATTGAGAAGCTCCGGGAGGGGCGCCCTCTCAGGATAAAGGCCGGATTCGATCCTACGGCCCCAGATCTTCACTTGGGCCATACGGTTCTGATCAACAAGCTGCGACAGTTCCAGGACCTGGGGCATGAAGTGATCTTCCTTATAGGGGATTTCACCGGAATGATCGGTGATCCCACCGGCAAGAGTGCAACTCGCCCGCCTCTGACGGAAGCGCAGGTTGCTGCCAACGCCATTACCTATAAAGAGCAGGTGTTCAAGATCCTGGATAAGGAAAAGACACGTGTGGTGTTTAACTCCGACTGGATGAGCAAGCTTTCTGCGGCTGACATGATTCGTCTGGCGGGGCAGTATACGGTTGCCCGTATGCTCGAGCGCGATGATTTCACCAAGCGCTACCGTGCCGAGCAGCCCATCGCCATTCATGAGTTCCTGTATCCACTGGTTCAGGGGTATGACTCGGTCGCCCTTGAGGCTGATGTGGAGCTGGGCGGGACAGATCAGAAGTTCAACCTCTTGATGGGGCGGATTCTCCAGAAGCACTATGGTCAGAAGCCGCAGGCTGTATTGACCATGCCGTTGCTGGAAGGGCTGGATGGTGTCCAGAAGATGTCAAAGTCGTTGGGCAACTATGTCGGCGTTAATGATTCGCCCGGTGAAATGTACACCAAGCTGTTGTCCATGCCGGATGACCTCCTGTGGCGTTATTTTGAATTGCTGAGCTTCCGGCCGTTGGCGGAAGTGGATGAGTTTCGTGCTGCAGTGTCCGGGGGTGCAAATCCGCAGGACTACAAAAAGCTGCTGGCAGAAGAAATTATCACTCGCTTCCATAACGCTGAAGCGGCGGCGACAGCGCACAAGTCCGCGGGTAACCGGGTGGGCCTGGGTGAAATACCCGAGAACGTGCCGACTATCGAGGTTTCCCTCTCCGGGCAGGAGCAGTTGCCCGTTGCTACAGTGCTTCGCCTCGCAGGGTTGGTGAAGAATGGGGCCGCTGCCAGAGACGTACTTGGGCGTGGCGCTGTCTTTATTGATGGTGAAAAGCACGAGGGTGATCGCTTCTTTAATCTGGGCGACGACTGCGTTGTGCAGGCGGGTAAGAAGAAAATTGCTCGCGTAGTGATCACGGATTGATCGAAAAGTAAGGTTTTTGAGAAAATATTGAAAACCGCGTTGACAGTCGGAGTGAGCTCTGTAGAATACGCATCTCTTTCGAGGGGCACGCCACTGAGGCGGGCCGGAAATTGAAAGACAACCGTTTGAATTAATTGAAGATTTCGAGTTTCAAAATTCTTCAGAAAGCGGTTGACAAGGCAGCGATTCGATGTAGAATACGCCACCTTGATCGGGCAAGCCCCGAACGCTCTTTAAAAAGTTAACCAAGTAATTCGTGTGGGCGCTGGCCGAGGTATTTCGGATACGAAATATCAGGACAGTGACTCGTCGAAATTGAGTTTTGTCTTGAGCAAGAATAGAGAATCTTCGGATTCTTGTATGATTTAAACTGAAGAGTTTGATCATGGCTCAGATTGAACGCTGGCGGCAGGCTTAACACATGCAAGTCGAGCGGTAACAGGGGGAGCTTGCTCCCCGCTGACGAGCGGCGGACGGGTGAGTAATGCATAGGAAACTGCCCAGTAGTGGGGGATAGCCCGGGGAAACCCGGATTAATACCGCATACGCCCTTTGGGGGAAAGCAGGGGATCTTCGGACCTTGCGCTATTGGATGTGCCTATGTCGGATTAGCTAGTTGGTGGGGTAAGAGCCTACCAAGGCGACGATCCGTAGCTGGTCTGAGAGGATGATCAGCCACATCGGGACTGAGACACGGCCCGAACTCCTACGGGAGGCAGCAGTGGGGAATATTGGACAATGGGGGCAACCCTGATCCAGCCATGCCGCGTGTGTGAAGAAGGCTTTCGGGTTGTAAAGCACTTTCAGTGAGGAGGAAAACCTTACGACTAATACTCGTGAGGCTTGACGTTACTCACAGAAGAAGCACCGGCTAACTCCGTGCCAGCAGCCGCGGTAATACGGAGGGTGCAAGCGTTAATCGGAATTACTGGGCGTAAAGCGCGCGTAGGTGGTTTGATAAGCGAGATGTGAAAGCCCCGGGCTCAACCTGGGAACGGCATTTCGAACTGTCAGGCTAGAGTATGGTAGAGGAGTGTGGAATTTCCTGTGTAGCGGTGAAATGCGTAGATATAGGAAGGAACACCAGTGGCGAAGGCGGCACTCTGGACCAATACTGACACTGAGGTGCGAAAGCGTGGGGAGCAAACAGGATTAGATACCCTGGTAGTCCACGCTGTAAACGATGTCAACTAGCCGTTGGGACTCTTGAAGTCTTAGTGGCGCAGCTAACGCACTAAGTTGACCGCCTGGGGAGTACGGCCGCAAGGTTAAAACTCAAATGAATTGACGGGGGCCCGCACAAGCGGTGGAGCATGTGGTTTAATTCGACGCAACGCGAAGAACCTTACCTGGCCTTGACATGCAGAGAACTTTCCAGAGATGGATTGGTGCCTTCGGGAACTCTGACACAGGTGCTGCATGGCCGTCGTCAGCTCGTGTCGTGAGATGTTGGGTTAAGTCCCGTAACGAGCGCAACCCCTATCCCTAGTTGCTAGCAGTTCGGCTGAGAACTCTAGGGAGACTGCCGGTGACAAACCGGAGGAAGGTGGGGATGACGTCAGGTCATCATGGCCCTTACGGCCAGGGCTACACACGTGCTACAATGGTGCGTACAGAGGGCTGCAAACCCGCGAGGGGGAGCTAATCTCACAAAACGCATCGTAGTCCGGATCGGAGTCTGCAACTCGACTCCGTGAAGTCGGAATCGCTAGTAATCGCGAATCAGAATGTCGCGGTGAATACGTTCCCGGGCCTTGTACACACCGCCCGTCACACCATGGGAGTGGATTGCACCAGAAGTGGTTAGTCTAACCTTCGGGAGGACGATCACCACGGTGTGGTTCATGACTGGGGTGAAGTCGTAACAAGGTAGCCGTAGGGGAACCTGCGGCTGGATCACCTCCTTAAACGAAGCCGAATGCTTCGGTCAGAGTCCACACGAATTACTTGGTTAGCTTAAGAAGAGAGCAAAGGGTCTATGCAGGCCCGACTTGGCTTGTTTCAGGACAAGCAAAACCGGGTCTGTAGCTCAGGTGGTTAGAGCGCACCCCTGATAAGGGTGAGGTCGGTGGTTCAAGTCCACCCAGACCCACCAGAATTGCGTAGCTCGTCGTTGTGTCCGGACTTGCATAGCAGGCTATGCGGCGCCCGAACACGCCTAGATCTACACAATTCTTGTAAATAGCTTTTAGGGGCTGTAGCTCAGTTGGGAGAGCGCCTGCCTTGCACGCAGGAGGTCAGCGGTTCGATCCCGCTCAGCTCCACCAATACCTGGACAGATCGATGAATGCCTGGCTTCGGTCAGTGTGCAGAAACAAGCGTTTCGGTTTAATGACAAGAGTTGTTAAGCGGAAGTTCTTCTTTCTGATCACTGGGTCAGATTTGCTCTTTAACAAATTGGACGAGATAGAACACGAATACTTTTTCTCATTATCTCCGAGAGAAAGTGTTCAATGTGATAGCGATTTCAAGCGTTATCCGGTGTTGTCGTTGAAGTGGTTGTATATGACTTCGAGTGACTGTCTCTGAATCTCATCTCTGAATGAGAAGGTTGTGTTCACTTCGGTGGGTGCGATGTTCTGGTTGGGTGTGAGAAACGGATCAGTTGTCTTGGGGTTATATAGTCAAGCAACTAAGCGCATACGGTGGATGCCTTGGCAGTCAGAGGCGATGAAAGACGTGGAAGCCTGCGATAAGGCTCGGGGAGCTGGCAAACAAGCTGTGATCCGGGCATCTCTGAATGGGGAAACCCACCGGTCTTCGGACCGGTACCGTACGGTGAATACATAGCTGTACGGGGCGAACTCGGGGAACTGAAACATCTAAGTACCCGAAGGAAAAGAAATCAACCGAGATTCCCTCAGTAGCGGCGAGCGAACGGGGACCAGCCCTTAAGCTGGACAACTGGTAGGAGAAGGCCCTGGAAAGAGCCGCCATAGTGGGTGATAGCCCCGTATCCGAAACCTGAGTCCAGTGAAATCGAGTAGGACGGGACACGAGACATCCTGTCTGAACATGGGGGGACCATCCTCCAAGGCTAAATACTCCTGACTGACCGATAGTGAACCAGTACCGTGAGGGAAAGGCGAAAAGAACCCCTGTGAGGGGAGTGAAATAGATCCTGAAACCGTATGCGTACAAGCAGTCGGAGCGGACTTGTTCCGTGACGGCGTACCTTTTGTATAATGGGTCAGCGACTTATGTTCAGTGGCGAGGTTAACCGTTTAGGGGAGCCGTAGGGAAACCGAGTCTGAATAGGGCGATTTAGTCGCTGGGCATAGACCCGAAACCGGGCGATCTATCCATGAGCAGGTTGAAGGTTGAGTAACATCAACTGGAGGACCGAACCCACTGTCGTTGAAAAGCCAGGGGATGACTTGTGGATCGGAGTGAAAGGCTAATCAAGCCCGGAGATAGCTGGTTCTCCCCGAAAGCTATTTAGGTAGCGCCTCGGACGAATACCACAGGGGGTAGAGCACTGTTTCGGCTAGGGGGTCATCCCGACTTACCAACCCGATGCAAACTCCGAATACCTGTGAGTACTATCCGGGAGACACACGGTGGGTGCTAACGTCCATCGTGAAGAGGGAAACAACCCAGACCGCCAGCTAAGGTCCCCAAATACCAGTTAAGTGGGAAACGATGTGGGAAGGCTCAGACAGCTAGGAGGTTGGCTTAGAAGCAGCCATCCTTTAAAGAAAGCGTAATAGCTCACTAGTCGAGTCGGCCTGCGCGGAAGATGTAACGGGGCTCAAACTGGTTACCGAAGCTGCGGCTGTGCACGCAAGTGCACGGGGTAGGGGAGCGTTCTGTAAGCCTGCGAAGGTGTGTCGAGAGGCATGCTGGAGGTATCAGAAGTGCGAATGCTGACATGAGTAACGACAATGGGGGTGAAAAACCCCCACGCCGGAAGACCAAGGGTTCCTGCGCAACGCTAATCGGCGCAGGGTGAGTCGGCCCCTAAGGCGAGACCGAAAGGTGTAGTCGATGGGAAACGGATTAATATTTCCGTACCTTGGATAGCTGCGATGGAGAGACGGAGAAGGCTAGGTGAGCCGGGCGACGGTTGTCCCGGTTTAAGCATGTAGGCAGTGGGATTAGGCAAATCCGGTCCCACAATGCCGAGACGCGACGACGACTGCCCTTTTAGGGCGGGAAGTCATTGATGCCCTGCTTCCAGGAAAATCTTCTAAGCTTCAGGCTATTCGAGACCGTACCCCAAACCGACACAGGTGGTCAGGTAGAGAATACCAAGGCGCTTGAGAGAACTCGGGTAAAGGAACTAGGCAAAATGGTGCCGTAACTTCGGGAGAAGGCACGCCGGTGGTATGTGACGCCCTTCGCGGGTTGAGCAGAAGCCGGTCGAAGATACCAGGCCCCTGCGACTGTTTATTAAAAACACAGCACTGTGCAAACACGAAAGTGGACGTATACGGTGTGACGCCTGCCCGGTGCCGGAAGGTTAATTGATGGGGTTAGCGCTTGCGCGAAGCTCTTGATCGAAGCCCCGGTAAACGGCGGCCGTAACTATAACGGTCCTAAGGTAGCGAAATTCCTTGTCGGGTAAGTTCCGACCTGCACGAATGGCGTAACGATGGGGGCGCTGTCTCTACCCGAGACTCAGTGAAATTGAAATCGCCGTGAAGATGCGGTGTATCCGCGGCTAGACGGAAAGACCCCGTGAACCTTTACTATAGCTTCACAGTGAACTTTGAGCATGTTTGTGTAGGATAGCTGGGAGGCTTTGAAACCAGGACGCCAGTTCTGGTGGAGCCAACCTTGAAATACCAGCCTGACCTGTTTGAGGTTCTAACTTCGACCCCTTATCGGGGTTAAGGACACTGTGTGGTGGGTAGTTTGACTGGGGCGGTCTCCTCCCAAAGCGTAACGGAGGAGCACAAAGGTGGGCTAAGCATGGTCGGACATCATGCGGTTAGTGTAATGGCACAAGCCCGCTTAACTGCGAGACAGACACGTCGAGCAGGTACGAAAGTAGGTCATAGTGATCCGGTGGTTCTGTATGGAAGGGCCATCGCTCAACGGATAAAAGGTACTCCGGGGATAACAGGCTGATACCGCCCAAGAGTTCACATCGACGGCGGTGTTTGGCACCTCGATGTCGGCTCATCACATCCTGGGGCTGAAGCCGGTCCCAAGGGTATGGCTGTTCGCCATTTAAAGTGGTACGCGAGCTGGGTTTAGAACGTCGTGAGACAGTTCGGTCCCTATCTGCCGTGGACGTTGGAGATTTGAGGAAAGCTGCTCCTAGTACGAGAGGACCGGAGTGGACGAACCGCTGGTGTTCGGGTTGTGTCGCCAGACGCATTGCCCGGTAGCTATGTTCGGATAGGATAACCGCTGAAAGCATCTAAGCGGGAAGCCCCTTCCAAGATGAGATCTCCCTGGACCCTCGAGGTCCCTGAAGAGCCGTTCAAGACCAGGACGTTGATAGGTCGGGTGTGTAAGCGCTGCGAGGCGTTGAGCTAACCGATACTAATTGCTCGTGAGGCTTGACTATATAACACCCAAGACAATTGCGGATAACGCAAGAGCCATTGTGCTCAATCGAAATCAACATCACATCGTTCTACCTCGTCCACCCAGTGATCAACCGTTTTGCCTGACGACCATAGCGGTCTGGAACCACCTGATCCCATCCCGAACTCAGCCGTGAAACAGACCAGCGCCGATGGTAGTGTGGCTTCTGCCCATGTGAGAGTAGGTCATCGTCAGGCTCCTAATATAAAACAGCCCCGACAGCGTATGCTGCCGGGGCTTTTTTATGGTTCATCGCGGGTTAGCGTGAAAAAGTAGGAGACGGCGGTAAAACCGGTTAGTTTTGAGTTCGCCAAAACAACAAAATTAGCCAATCCACCGCCGCCTCTATGAATGCTAATCTTCTTGATCTGTTCTGGGAAGGATTCACGATGGAATCCTACGTCCAGATTGACGCCCACTCCGTGCTCATCCGACTGCAACCTGCCGCTGATCATCTACCCTGCTGCAGTGGTTGTAACCAGCACACGCTTGCCATCCACGACACTAGTACCCGACGAGTTCGAGAGCGCGACCTGTTTCATTATCGAGTTTGGCTGGATGTGCCTGTCCGTCGAGTTCGCTGTGTATCCTGTGGTCCCAGACTTGAACAGATTCGCTGGTTACCAGGGCGACAGCGCCTGACAGCGGGCATGATCAATTGGATTGAGTCCTTGGTGCGCCTGATGCCAGTTCAGCATGTAGCAACCCTGTTGGGGTTGCACTGGCATACGGTCAAAGCCGTCGACCATCAACGTCTCAAGCGGGAAGTGACTGAGCCTGACAGGCATCGAATTCGCCGATTGATCATGGATGAGTTCGCCTTGTTCAAGGGGCACCGGTACGCCACCGTGGCGATTGATGCAGACACGCAGCAAGTGCTCTGGGTTGGAGAGGGGCGTAGCCGAGCCGCTGTGCGTCCCTTCTTTGAATGGTTAGGAGCTGAGGCGTGCACGCGGATCGAAGCTGTGGCGATGGACATGAATACCGCCATGGATCTGGAAGTTCAGCATCATTGCCCTAACGCTCGCGTGGTTTACGACCTGTTCCATGTTGTCGCCAAGTTCGGACGGGAAGTGATTGATCGGGTTCGGGTCGACCAGGCCAATCAGCTTCGACACGACAAGCCCGCTCGAAAGGTAGTGAAGCGAAGTCGCTGGCTATTGCTCAGAAATCGGACCAACCTCAAAGATGATCAAGCTCTGAAGCTCGAAGAGTTGCTGCAGGCTAACCAGCCTCTGATGACAGTGTATGTGCTGAAAGACCAGCTCAAAGAGCTCTGGTACGCCCCTTCAGAGGACGAAGCCAAGCAACGCTGGCAGGACTGGTTGAATCTGGCAATGAGCAGTGGGCTGGCACCAGTTCAGCAATTTGCCAGACGCCTCAAAGGCTATGTCGAAGGTATTATCGCCAGTGCTGTCTACCGGATGAATACCAGCGTCCTGGAAGGGATGAACAACAAGATTAAGGTCATCAAACGGATGGCCTATGGCTACCGGGACAACGACTACTTCTTCCTTAAGATAAAAGCAGCGTTTCCCGGTAAAGTGCGATGAACCTTTTTTATGTTTGGATCGAGGCCCTGCTGTGCACTACAACGGCCCCATGTGACAAACCTGCCAACGGCAGGTGCAGGACGCCAGAGCGCAGCGACGGCGGGCCCGAAGGGCCGAAGGCCGACAGGCCTGAGCAATGTAGGTCATCGTCAGGCTCCTAATACCAAAAACCCCCGCGGCTTCGCCGACGGGGGTTTTTTATTGCCTGTAAAAAAGTACCTTCAGCGTCGACTCATTTTTCAAATCTATGACCTTGCTCACAGTGACAAACTGTAAACGAGGTTAGGATCTGTACAAGAACTGGCCAAAATAAAAATTGCCAGCGAAAGCAGCATTAGTGTTCAGAGACACTCATCGAAAATAACAATAAACCGCTTTTCAGAATGCGGTTAATGGTGAGATCTGTCTATGAATCGTGTCGTTTGGCATTTGTTAGCGGTGCTGTCAGTGACCCCTCCTGCGTTTGCGGACCTGCAGCCAATCTCCGATAGCGATATGTCGGAAGTAACTGGTCAAGCATTCATTTCGGTTGATCGCCAATATCACCCCGACGAGACCGACAATACCTCTTATACACGCGTTAACCTGGGAATGGACATTGATATCCAGACCAATGTTGACGTACTCGAGTTGGGGCGCTACGAGCGGGATGGTGAAAAAGCCGAAACGTCCGATGTCTATATAGAGGACTTTGCGCTCGGATATATCAATAACCAAGCGTACTTCGAGCGCAACTCCAAGGCGCCCCGCCAGCTCAAGCCGGATGGCTCGGCCTATGGAGAAGGCGAAATCGTCCCGTTTAACATCGAGAGCCCCTATCTGGAATTTGCGTTCGACGAGGGCGCTCAGGAGATCGTTGGTTTTCGGCTGGGCTTCGGAGAGTCCATGGGCATCCTCTCTGGCAAGATTGAAACTCTCACCGGCAACGTCAATGTAGACATCATTGATCGCGGTGAAGGTTTGAGTCAGGCGAGCTCCGGCGGCAACTTCTTCGATCAGGTCATCGTTCTGCTTACCCCGTTGCTTGAAGGTGGCAGTCCGCTCCAGACCAAGGCGCAACTGGTGTACGGCGAAGAAGGGCATCCTGATATCGGTGAGCTTGATCCCATTCGGGCGGAACATATTGGCATCCCTAATGGAGAACGCTTCGTGCTCGAGGATGCGGGCGGGTTCACTCGCTGGTCCGTAAAGAACCTTATTGGTTGGGGCTCCAGTTCCCGTATTGACGTGCCTGATTGCTCTTTCTTCAGTTGTGGCAGCGGAGATATTTATGTCTACGCCCAGGACTGCCTGGTCCTGGGTATCGATTCCTGTTTTGACCTCGATATTTACAACAGCTTTCCAATCGGCACGGTGGAAGAAGTTGGTAATCAGCGGAGGATTACAGGACCGGCCGACGGAGCGTTTATTTCATTCCAGACCAAAGACCTTGACTGGCTGGAAGACGTCAAGAACACCAACCCGACGCCGGAGGATTTCATTCGGGCGACTTCCGGGGCCTTCTTCAATATTCCGAACGGTGCAACCGAGGTCAATCTTAACGAGGCCCTTTACGGCACCGACCGTTACCGAACGGAATACATCGATCGGGGCAGGGGGTTGTTTTGATGTTATCCAGAAGGCGCCTTCTAACCCCCACTGTCTGGTCGTTCTGCCCCACGCGAGTTTGCGCTGTCCTGGGACTGTTACTCGGAACGTGCACAGCAAACGCGGAACTTCAGGACCTGTCAGAGCAGGAACTGTCGGAGATCGATGGCGCTGGCATTGGAGTCGTGTTGGAAGACTTCACGTTTTCCCATGGCACGGACACGCCCGATGCCAATGGTAACCAGGCCCGGATTTTCAAGATTGGCGGCCTTAAGAGTACGGACGGCCGCGATGTCGAGATCGTGGTGAATCACTTGTACATCTCCGGAACCGGCAGCAACTACGGGCAGAACCTAAGCCCGGTAAATATTGGTCGGCTGGTGAATCCCTATCGGATTGACGTGGTCGACGGCAATAGTATCGGCATCCGGGACAAGGCCGTTCTCGAGTTCGCGGCGCCAGCTTTGGTGGACGCTGCCCAAGGGTACGACTGTATGAGCTCGGGTGCTATTGCGGGTAGTGGCGTTTGCTCCAGTCGGCCGGCGACGGCGGATTTTGTAGGTGAGCGCCCTGATATCGGGCTGCAGATGAATGTGGCTGTGGGAGAAGACCGTTCGGCCAATATCAACATTCATGCGAAAAGCGCAGTTATTGATGGTAGCTATCTTCGCCTTTGGGGCGATGACGATCGTCGACAGATGGTGGGGCAGTTCAAGCTCAATTTCCAAACACCGGAATTGTCGATCAATGCCTGTTCTCAGGATGGCCAATCCTGCGGTTCAAGAATCACCATGACCAACTTTGCGCTGGAGCTGGCGATTGGCAACCAGTTGCAGCCGGTATTTTTCGACGTTGATGGCACTGGCAATTTTGTGGTGGAAGTCGCGGCCATCGAGCCGCCAGCTCCGGGATCAATTGGCGCTGATGGGCTGCGAGGTAGCAGTGACGCGCAAACCTGGGATTTCTATGAGGACTATTACACCAATCCCGATTATCGCAGTAACCTGCACATCGGAAATTTTTCCGTGGGTGACCGGGATTTCGGGTCGGCACGGGTCGAGGGCATGCTGATTCAGCACCTTGATATCCGAACCAAGGATCTGGCGCCATGAATAGACGGTACGCGCATGCCCTGTTATTGGCCCTCGCATTGTCCAGCTCAAAACATGCGGTGGGTGAACTCGATCGTCTGAACGATGAGGCACTCTCTGAGGTATCCGGTCAGGGCGGCATATATTTATCAGGGGATATCAGCATTAATGAAATGGGCGGGCCTATTGAGAACGGCTATTTCGGCCGTTGTGATGATGCCGGTAAGAAGTGCGGTGCCAGGCTGGCCTACCGATTGAAAGAGGATGGCGGCTGGATGGTGCTGGATGAGATCAGGGGGAACTTTGCCTTCGAAGGACTGACCCTCCGTGTTCGTTCGATTGATTCCGGATTTGCCGGTGACGGCGAGGCGTTCAACGGTGACGTTGTAGAGATTGGTCTGCCGGATACCGTTCGCTACAACGATGTGCGGTTCAAAATCGCCGGGAGCAACACACCCAGACCAACAGACCCGGGATTCCAGCAAACAGACATCTTTGCGGTGGAAATGCAGGGTGACGTCATCATGGAGGGAAACCTATTGGTTTTCCCTACGGGAAATCCATAGGGAGCGGGTATGGCCGGGATCAGAAAGCACATCGTGGTCACACAGTCTGTGAGGGGCGTAGTGTTGGCGTTGTCGGCACCCGCGATGGCGGATATGCAGCTTCTGGGCGACGAAGATATGGCGGATATAAGTGGCCAAAGCGGTATTACCCTGGAAATGGAGCTGGGTATGACCGCGGACCGTTTAACGTATTTCGATGATGATCGCGGTATCTACCTTGAGGATTTCCGGGTTGGTTCAGCAAGCCAGCCAGGTGAGTCGGCTGCTCATGTCATAAGGGTCGATATCACCGATGAGGCGTCGTTGAATCTGGACTACCTGGTTGAGGATCGGCGGATTGAGTTCGGCGATATACGGTTGGCTGGCGCCCCGGGGATTGGCATGGGTGGCATTTTCTTTGATCACAGCCTGCAGGGAAACCTGCGCATCAGCCCGGGAGGTGCGTTTGGCTCATCGGGTTACACATTCGACACTGCCTACACCATGACCGGCGGCCGCCTGGGCTATCGAACCAACGGTAATGAAGTCTTCCTGGATGATATCACCCTCAGTGTAGAGGCCCTGGGTGTCACCCTGGATGTAGTTGGCAGTACTCTGGAGCTGAACGCCCCCCGCGTATCCGGTTCCTACGATGTGGGAGCAATCCGATACAGTAATAACCCTGCCAATCATGGCAACACCTACGACGTCGCAAGTGGCCAGGCCCTGTCCAGTTACGGCGGGCTCAGCGGTTCCTTCGACCTCTCGTCGAAAACCGGCATTACAGCCGGTGGGCGCGAAGGGGAGGGTTTTCGGTTGGATAACGAAACCACGATTAACAGTGCATCCTTTATCTATCATGACGACGACCACGCGCTTGCGTTCCGCGAGATTACAGGACAATACCGGCTGAATGATCTCCGGGTGGACGTGACAGCGGACCGATACGGACGCGACGCCCTGGGGTTCACGCTGGGGTCGCTGAGCGGGGAATTTAACATTGGTCGCATTGAAATGGGCGCCAGCGGGCAAAGTATTGGCGAAGTGAATGTCAGCTTCATGCTGCAGGACCACGTCTACAACGGGCGCAGCTACACCAACGCGGTTTACCTGCAAGGTGGGGGGCACCCAGATGCCGGCTCTCAAGGGCTCAGGTTGTCCACTGAGTGGAGTTTGCAGTTGGCCGACCTGAGCTATACCGAGGATGGCAACCGCGTTATCTTCAGCGGACTGCAGTCCTGGGGGCAGGGGGATGTCACAGTTAACGTTACGCGGGATGGTGAGCTTAATGGAACGCGTTTTTATGACGGGCTCCGGATTGGCTTTGAGGATGTGTCGGCCGGCTACAGGATTAATGGCTTACGAGTAGGCAGCGAGGATGCCCCGCTTCAGGGTGGTACGGAGCTGCTTCTGGCGCTTGGCTTCTACCCGGCTTACGAATTCGATATGGATGGCCAGGTGACGCTTGGAGCGGGCGGTGCCAGTGGTGAGGGTCTAACCATCAACTCGGATATCCGTATACGGAATGGCCGGGCTGCTATCATCGCCGCGCCTTACGATGAAGGTTCGGGGGAGATTTCTCAAAAGGGTTTGTGGATCAGCGATCTCAGCTACGATGCCCATGTTCGGGATATGACCCTGGATGTGACCGAAGACGGGCTGGCCCTCATCAAGGGGGAGGCCTGGAGCCTTATGGATGTTGGCAACCTGCGGGTTGGCGATAAGGCGGTGGGATCAAGCTTTGGCCGATTTGTGGTTCAGAAATACGAAACCGGAAGTAGCATGATCATTGTCCCGGGTGGGGCTGGCAATGTCTGCGCCGGCGGTTCGGGGGACTCTGAGTCGGCCTGTGCTGCATCGGGCGGAATATGGGAGGCTCGTGGTGATGAGGGAATCACGATCCAGCTCAAACAGATACTCGCAAGGGAAGTCAGTGAGGCGCGCAAGAATGCATTTACCTGGGAAACCAATCGTCAGGTGGATTCCAGTGGCAAGCCGATCAACAACACAGGCTCCAGGCTCGTACTTGACGATATTCATACCAGCGATGGCGGTGACTTCGACGGTGACGGTGTAGACGACAATACCTTTGGGATACGCACGGACCTGTCTGTCGATGTCTACCAGACCAAGGTGGTCAAGAAGACAGATGGCGCAGATGCTTTGGGAGTGGTCGGCGCAAGGGGCGACGAAAAAATAATGGACCCGGCCGCAGGGGCGGGGTACCGCTATGTATCATCGCCCACTGCGGCTGACCTGGATAATCGCCCGCTGGGGTTCGCCGTTCGGGCGAGGAGCCAGTTCAAGGAGCTCTCCATCAACAACATTGATCTGGTCCATCCCTCCGGTGGTCCACAAACAGCAGTCTATGGCGTGAAAATGCAGAACTTCAATATTGAGGCCAATCTGACTGCAACGCCCATACCCTGAGGTCTCAGGCGGCAAATTTTGGACGTGCCGCGGCGTCGTCCTTTGTCTTTTGGTTCGACGTGTTGTTTAATCCCGCCCTGATCCCATTCAAATACGCGGGCGTTCCTTGATGAAATCCAAAGCACTTCTTGGCCTCCTGGCAGACGGCCAGTTTCATTCCGGTGAGTCCCTTGCCAGCAGTCTTGGCATCAGTCGCACGGCAATTTGGAAGCAGGTTCGTCGTGCAGCGGAGGAGGGTGTCCGTATAGAAACCATTCGTGGCAAGGGCTATCGCCTGTTGAGCGACATGGACTTGCTTGATGCGGAACGGATAACGCAGAGTCTGGCGCCGGATTGTCGCACCAGGGTCGAACTGATCGTAATGGATGAGGTAGATTCGACCAATGCTGAAATTGTACGACGCCGTGCGGGATCCGATTCCGGTCGCATTCCCGTGTGCATCTCCGACTGTCAGACCGCCGGCCGTGGCAGGCGCGGCCGGCCCTGGCAAAGCCCACGGGGACAGAACCTGTACCTGAGCCTGGGGCTGACGTTTCGAGGCAGCTTCGCCATGCTGGATGGTTTAAGCCTGGTTCTGGGTGTGGCGGTCGCCGAAGCCCTGGAGCAGCATGGTGTTGCAGATGTGGGGCTGAAGTGGCCCAACGATATTTTTCTCGGCGGTAGCAAGCTGGCTGGTATTCTGGTTGAGCTTCAGGGCGAACTTGAAGAGGGGGTGGTGCAGGTTGTTGCAGGTATTGGTCTGAACGTGCATATGAAAGAGTCTGCGGAGGTGGATCAATCCTGGAGCAGTCTTGACATAGCCGTGCCTGAACGTCGCTGGAATCGTAGCGAGCTTGCGGCGTCACTCGTTAATTCCGTCCTTGACTCCGTGGACGAGTTCGCCAGTCTGGGGTTTACCGGGTTCCGTTCACGTTGGCAGGGTCGAGATATTTTTTCCGGTAAGTCTCTGGTTGCCAGCCAGGGTGGACTCGCCGGGAACGGGCGTGGAATCGATGATACCGGTAATTACCTGATCGACGACGGCAAAGAGCTGGTCAGGGTTCGTGCCGGCGAGATAAGCCTGCGAGCCCGCCCATGAAGCTATTGGTGGATGCCGGGAATACCCGGCTGAAGTGGCTGCTGGTCGGCGATGGTCATTTGGCTGGCACCGGTTCCGCCATTCTGGACGCCGACGACCCATTCTGCGACATCCGTTGTCAGTCCGCCCATATCAGGCGAGTTGCAGTATCCACTGTGATCTCGGAAGAAAGGCGCCAACATTTGCAGATGCAGTTGGAAGCGTTCTGTCGTGCTCCGATTGTGTTTCATTGGGCTGAACCCCATCGAGGTGGTTTGGTGAATGCCTACACCGAAACCGACAGGATGGGGGCCGATCGCTGGCACGCCATGTACGCTGCATGGCAGGCCGATGAGGGTGGTTTTGCCGTTGTTGATGCCGGCAGTGCTATTACGATTGATTATGTTGCCGACTCGGGGGCGCACCTGGGCGGCTATATTCTCCCGGGTAAGCAGATGATGCTCAGGTCCTTGAGGCAGGACGCTGCGAGAATTGGTTTTGATGTCAGTGATGTGCAGGCTGCGGAGCCTGGAGCGTCGACAACCGAATGCGTCCAGCATGGACTGGTCTGGCTCTGGGCATCAATGGCTGCACGGATTGAGGCGGATTGCCGTCGTCTTGGTCTTGGTCGCGTCCTGGTGACGGGAGGCGACGCCGAAGGCCTGCTTGATGCCGGGCTTTCGGCCCACCACGAGCCTTCATTGGTGCTCAAGGGGCTTGCGGCTGTTGATGGGGAGAGTGAACGCGAATGAGGTGGTTTGCTGTTGCCCTGATTCTGATCAATGGGGCGCTTTGGTTATACGGGGACAAGCTCGGACCAAAGCCCGTTGCCGTTGTAACCGAACGCCAGGCATTGCCGCGGGTGGCTGATCTGAAACCGCTGTCGCCAGAGGTTGAACCCGAAGCCGCCCAGGAGGATGTGACGCTGGCCGAGGGCGAAGCCACTCAGTCAGCCGTTGATGTTGAGGCTTCGCCAGAGAGGGAAGCGGTTCCCCTGAATTTCTGCGTTCGGTTGGGGTGGTTCGACTCGGAGCAGAGTGCGCGGCAGGCTTATCGTTCCCTGGGGCGGCCTGGAACCGACTACGACGTTGCTGAGGAGGAGCGGGAACTGGCACCACTGCATTGGGTGATCATACCTCCTCAACCGGAAGATCGGGCGCTGGATCTGTTTCGCGATCTCCAGCAGAGGGGGATCGACTCCTACCTGGTAACCCGGGGCGAGAATAAAAATGCCATTTCTCTTGGGCTGTTCGAGTCCCGACAGGCCGCCGAAAATGTCCTGGCTGAAAAAAAACGCCAGAATCTCAATGCAATACTGGCCAACTTCCCCCGAAATCAGCTAAGCTACGCGCTCGTTTTTGAAGACCAACTGGTGCCGGATTCCGGTGCGGTTGGGGCGGCGGAAACGGATTACAGAGAGAATTTCGACATGGTCGAAATCAGGCGTTGTGAAGGTGTTGCAACGCGTTCTGAAAATCCGTAGTATACCGCCCTCGCTGAAGAGGCGAATGTGAGCTGGCGTAGCTCAGTTGGTAGAGCAGCTGACTTGTAATCAGCAGGTCGGGGGTTCGATTCCGTCCGCCAGCTCCACTTTAAGTTTAGGCAGGTTTGCCGTTGGCATACCTGACTCGGAGGGGTTCCCGAGTGGCCAAAGGGATCAGACTGTAAATCTGACGCGAAAGCTTCGCAGGTTCGAATCCTGCCCCCTCCACCACTTATTGCTCGCGGGCATCGTATAGTGGCTATTACCTCAGCCTTCCAAGCTGATGACGCGGGTTCGATTCCCGCTGCCCGCTCCAATTTGTAGTGTTGAAAGCGCTCATGTAGCTCAGTCGGTAGAGCACATCCTTGGTAAGGATGAGGTCACCGGTTCAATTCCGGTCATGAGCTCCATTATTTGTCCGGTCAACGTTACGGTCCAGTTGATTAGGGAGATAGGTCGAATGTCTAAAGCAAAATTTGAGCGTAATAAGCCGCACGTAAACGTGGGCACCATTGGTCACGTAGACCATGGCAAGACCACGCTGACAGCCGCGCTGACTCGTGTGTGTCACGAAGTGTGGGGTACTGGTAGTGCAAGCGCATTCGACCAGATCGATAACGCACCGGAAGAGAAGGCGCGTGGTATCACCATCGCGACCTCTCACGTTGAGTACGATTCGCCGGCGCGTCACTATGCGCACGTTGACTGCCCGGGCCACGCTGACTACGTGAAGAACATGATCACGGGTGCGGCGCAGATGGACGGCGCGATCCTTGTTTGTTCCGCAGCTGACGGCCCCATGCCGCAGACTCGCGAGCACATCCTGCTGTCCCGCCAGGTTGGCGTTCCTTTCATCGTTGTGTTCCTGAACAAGGCGGACATGGTTGATGACGAGGAGCTGCTGGAGCTGGTCGAGATGGAAGTTCGCGAACTGCTGAGCCAGTACGACTTCCCGGGCGACGACACGCCGATCGTTACCGGTTCCGCGCTGATGGCGCTGGAAGGTAAGGATGATAACGAAATGGGTACTACCGCTGTTAAGAAGCTGGTAGAAGCCCTGGACGAGTACATCCCGGATCCGGAGCGTGCGATTGATCAGCCGTTCCTGATGCCGATCGAGGACGTGTTCTCCATCTCTGGTCGCGGTACGGTTGTAACCGGTCGTGTAGAGCGTGGCATCATCAAGGTTGGTGACGAAGTGGAAATCGTCGGTATCAAAGATACCGTGAAGACCGTTTGTACCGGTGTTGAGATGTTCCGCAAGCTGCTGGACGAAGGTCGTGCTGGTGAGAACGTTGGTGTTCTGCTGCGTGGTACCAAGCGTGACGACGTTGAGCGTGGTCAGGTTCTGTGTGTGCCGGGCTCCATCAAGCCGCACACCAAGTTCGAGTGCGAAGTGTACGTGCTGAGCAAAGAAGAAGGTGGTCGTCATACCCCGTTCTTTAAGGGTTACCGTCCGCAGTTTTACTTCCGTACCACCGACGTCACAGGTTCCTGTGAGCTGCCGGAAGGTGTGGAAATGGTTATGCCGGGTGACAACGTGAAGATGAGTGTTACCCTGATTGCTCCGATCGCCATGGAAGATGGCCTGCGCTTCGCGATTCGTGAAGGTGGTCGTACCGTTGGTGCCGGCGTAGTCTCAAAGATCATCGAGTAATTGCTCTTTTTGAGTAAGAACTTGAAGTAAGTGCGCTGAGTTGTTTCGGTGCAGGCCAGTAGCTCAATTGGCAGAGCAGCGGTCTCCAAAACCGCAGGTTGGGGGTTCGATTCCCTCCTGGCCTGCCATTTTTTAACATCCGGATACATAAGCTGATTCCTATGGAGTCAAAAGCCGATCGTTCGACCAGTAGCTTCGATGCAGTAAAGTGGCTGGTCGTATTTGTTCTGATTGCAGCGGGCGTCGTTGGCAATCAGTATTTTAATGCCGAGTCACTGCTGTATCGGGTGCTGGCTCTCGTAGCTCTTGCTCTGGTCGCTGCTTTTGTGGCGCTCCAAACCGAGCGTGGTCGGCGTTTTGCGACTCTGCTCAAGGAAGCCAGGGTTGAAATCCGGAAGGTCGTATGGCCCACCAGGCCGGAGCTGATCCAGACCACAGCCATCGTCGTTGTGTTTGTATTGGTTGTGGCGTTGATGCTGTGGGGTATGGATTCGTTGATCAGTTGGCTGGTCTCCGGAGTTATCGGGTAACAGGAGTGGGCAATGGCTAAGCGCTGGTACGTCGTTCATGCGTATTCTGGCTTTGAAAAGCACGTAATGCGCACTCTCAGGGAGCGTGTTGCTCTCAATGACTTGGAAGAGAAGTTCGGCGAAATCCTTGTGCCGACTGAAGAAGTCGTTGAGATGCGTGACGGGAAGAAGCGCAAGAGTGAGCGCAAGTTCTATCCCGGCTACGTTCTGGTGCAGATGGAAATGGATGACGGCACCTGGCATCTGGTCAAGAATACGCCCAGGGTTCTTGGTTTCATTGGTGGTACCAAGGATAAGCCGGCCCCAATTACAGAGCGTGAGGCAGAGGCCATTCTTCGCCGTGTTGAGAGCGGTGCTGACAAGCCCAAGCCGAAGACTCTGTTCGAGCCAGGCGAAATTGTTCGCGTCACTGAAGGGCCGTTTGCGGACTTCAATGGCGTGGTTGAAGAAGTTGACTACGACAAGAGTCGAGTCAAGGTTGCTGTGTTGATTTTCGGTCGTTCAACTCCGGTAGAGCTGGAGTTTGGGCAAGTCGAAAAAGACTGAGCGGCAGCCTTACATGCTGAGAGCTCGCGCGCTATGGCGACGCGGGCTTTTTGTGTCTGCTACTGGCAGTTGTAAATACAGGGGAGCCGAGAGGCGTTCGAACCCACAGGAGAAATATCATGGCTAAGAAGATTGAAGCGTACATCAAGCTTCAGGTTGCTGCCGGCAAGGCCAACCCGAGTCCTCCCGTTGGTCCCGCGCTGGGTCAGCGTGGCGTAAATATCATGGAGTTCTGTAAGGCGTTCAACGCACAGACCCAGGATATGGAACCGGGCCTGCCGATTCCTACTGTTATCACCGTTTACAGTGATCGCAGCTTTACCTTTATCACCAAGACTCCGCCCGCACCGGTGCTGCTGAAGAAGGCAGCCGGCATCAAGAGCGGCTCTGGTCGTCCCAATACCGACAAAGTTGGCACGGTAACTCGTGACCAGTTGGAAGAAATTGCCAAGACCAAAGAGCCGGACCTGACTGCAGCCGACATGGATGCTGCGGTTCGTACCATTGCCGGAACTGCCCGTAGCATGGGCCTGAACGTGGAGGGCCTGTAACATGGCAAAGCTTAGCAAGCGTCAGAAGCTGATTCGTGAAAAAGTCGATTCCACCCGCGCATATTCCGTTGACGAAGCGGTAGCGTTGCTGGTTGAGCTGGGCGGTAACGTCAAGTTCAAGGAGTCCGTGGACGTTGCCGTCAATTTGGGCGTCGATGCGCGTAAATCAGACCAGGTTGTGCGCAGCAGCACTGTTCTGCCTCACGGTACTGGCAAGACCGTTCGTGTGGCGGTATTCACCCAGGGCGCCAACGCCGAGAAAGCCACCGCTGCCGGTGCTGATATTGTTGGTATGGATGACCTGGCGGAAGAAGTCAAAAAAGGCAACATGGATTTCGATGTGGTTATCGCCACTCCGGACGCCATGCGTGTTGTTGGTCAGCTGGGCCAGATCCTTGGTCCCCGCGGCCTGATGCCGAACCCGAAAGTCGGCACTGTTACCCCGGATGTTGAGACTGCTGTAAAGAACGCCAAGGCAGGTCAGGTGCGTTACCGTACTGATAAGAACGGTATCATCCATGCGCCGATGGGTAATGTGGAATTCTCTGCGCAGAACATCAAGGAAAACCTTGAAGCTCTGATCGCGGACCTGAAAAAGGCCAAGCCGTCTTCTTCGAAAGGTGTTTACCTCAAGAAGGTAACCCTGTCGTCGACGATGGGTCCTGGCCTGACTATCGATCAGAGCGCTCTGAGCATCTGAGGTTTTGTTCGGTAGTTACTTTGTAGTCTGGGCGGAAGCCAAGGCTGTCAAAGACCGCAGGCCCCTGAAGCGCTCTTTTTATAGAAGAGATGCTGGAAGGGTTAAAGCAACGCCTGCGCAGACGGTGTGAAGACGTTCTCTCTGAACCCAAACACCGTTGGGAGCCCCGCGAGGGGTATATGTGGGTTTGCCGGGAATATGCCCGGCGAAATCGAGGAGAAATCCAGTGGCAATTAGACTCGAAGACAAGAAAGCGATCGTCGCTGAAGTCAACGAGACTGCCGGTGGTGCTCTGTCTGTTGTTCTGGCTGACTACCGTGGTATCACCTCAGGTGATATGACGGCGCTGCGAGCGAAGGCCCGTGCTGAGAGCGTTCATCTAAAGGTTGTTCGTAACAACCTGGCGAAGATCGCAATCCGCGGTACTGAGTTCGAGTGTATTGATGCGGCGCTGGTCGGCCCGACAATTCTGGCGTTCTCTATGGAAGATCCGGGTGCGGCTGCGCGCCTGCTGAAGGATTTTGCCAAAGAGAAAGAGGCATTCGAGATCAAGGGCCTGGCTGTCGGCGGTGAGCTGATGGGCGCAGACCAGATTGATCGCCTTGCCAAGCTACCGACACGCCACGAGGCGTTGACGATGCTGGCCGCTGTAACACAGGCACCGATCACCAAGCTTGCGCGGACACTGAACGAAGTTCCAACGAAAGTGACCCGTGCTGTTGCGGCAGTTCGAGACCAGAAGCAAGAAGCTGCTTGATTCTGTTGAACACCATTTTTATATTTTTGGGAGAAAGTCATGGCTCTGTCTAACGAAGACATTTTGAACGCAATTGCCGAAATGAGCGTAATGGACGTTGTTGCGCTGGTTGAAGCAATGGAAGAAAAATTCGGCGTATCCGCCGCTGCTGCTGTAGCTGCTGCTCCGGCTGCCGCCGGTGGCGAAGCCGCTGCTGCTGAAGAGCAGACTGAATTTGACGTTGTTCTTACCGGTCCTGGTGAGAAGAAAGTTAACGTCATCAAGGCCGTTCGTGAACTGACTGGCCTGGGTCTGAAAGAAGCGAAAGAAATGGTCGACAGCGCTCCTTCCGTTATCAAGGAAGCAGCGAGCAAAGACGACGCTGAAGAAGCCAAGAAGAAGCTTGAGGAAGCAGGCGCTTCTGTTGAGCTCAAGTAAGAGTTGGCTTTTGATCGAAACCGTGCGTTAAGCATGGACAGGCTGGTGGCCATGTGCCACCGGCCTTTTTCTGTTGTATATGCTATAGACTCTGAACGCCGATTCAGTGGTGCTGTCAGAATCTATAACCTACAGCGAGAGTCTTGTTCAAGACGGCGCAGTAAGCCGAGCAATTCGGCCCCGAAGCATGAAAATGGTTGCTTCTTGATACCAGGTATCAGGTCTAAAGCTGGGGAATGCAGATGACTTACTCCTATACTGAGAAAAAGCGGATTCGCAAAGATTTTAGTAAATTGCCGTCCGTGATGGATGTTCCCTATTTGCTGTCTATACAGCTGGATTCGTTCCGGGACTTCCTCCAAAGTGAAGCCGCGCCCGAAAATCGTCGGGAAACCGGTCTCCACGCAGCATTCAAATCCGTATTCCCGATTGTCAGTTATTCTGGCAACGCCGCACTCGAATACGTGAGTTACCGCATCGGCGAGCCGGTATTTGACGTCAAGGAATGCCAGCTTAGGGGCGTCACCTACGCAGCACCGCTGCGGGTGAAAGTAAGACTTATCATTTATGATAAGGAATCGTCCAACAAGGCGATCAAGGATATTAAAGAGCAGGAAGTCTACATGGGCGAAATGCCCCTGATGACCGAGAACGGTACCTTCGTTATCAACGGTACCGAGCGTGTTATCGTTTCCCAGCTCCACCGTTCACCCGGTGTGTTCTTCGATCATGACAAGGGTAAGACCCACTCGTCAGGTAAGCTGTTGTATTCGGCGCGGGTGATTCCTTACCGTGGTTCCTGGCTGGACTTCGAGTTCGACGCCAAGGACTCGGTCTTTGTCCGTATCGACCGTCGCCGCAAGCTGCCCGCGTCTATTCTCCTGCGTGCCCTGGGTTATAACTCAGAGCAGATGCTGGAGATGTTCTTTGATACCAGTAAGTTCAGTATCGGTCCTGAGGTGTGCAAGCTCGAGCTGGTTCCAAGTCGCCTGCGCGGGGACATTGCCACGTTCGACATCAAGGACAAGAAGGGCTCCGTCATCGTTGAAGAGGGTCGCCGGATCACCGCTCGTCATATCAAGCAGCTTGAAAAAGCGGGCTTGACCGAGCTGGAAGTGCCGACGGAATACCTTTACGGCCGTGTACTCTCGAAAGACATGGTGGACACCAAGTCCGGAGAGGTTCTGGTTGAGTGTAATACCGAGCTGACCGAAGAAGTTGTCACCAAGATTCTCGACGCTGGCGTTACAGAAATTGAAACTCTGTACACCAACGACTTGGATTGTGGTCCGTTCATGTCGGATACGCTGCGCATCGACCCAACCCGCACGCCCCTCGAGGCGCTGGTTGAGATCTATCGCATGATGCGCCCGGGTGAGCCGCCCACCAAAGAGTCGGCCGAGAACCTGTTCAACAACCTGTTCTTCTCTGAAGAGCGGTATGACCTGTCCTCCGTTGGCCGCATGAAGCTGAACCGTCGCCTGCGTCGCGAAGAAAGCACCGGCGAAGGCACGTTGACCCATGACGACATCATCGACGTCCTCAAGACGCTGATCGATATTCGTAACGGTCAGGGCAATGTCGACGACATTGATAACCTGGGCAACCGTCGAGTTCGTTGTGTCGGTGAGATGGCGGAGAACCAGTTCCGCGTTGGCCTGGTGCGTGTTGAGCGTGCTGTGCGCGAGCGTTTGAGTCTGGCGGAAAGCGAAGGCCTGATGCCTCAGGATCTGATCAACGCCAAGCCGGTAGCGGCTGCGGTGAAGGAATTCTTTGGCTCCAGCCAGCTGTCCCAGTTCATGGACCAGAACAACCCGCTGTCGGAAGTGACTCACAAGCGTCGTATCTCCGCTCTCGGTCCAGGTGGTCTCACCCGTGAGCGTGCCGGCTTTGAGGTTCGTGACGTACATCCGACTCACTATGGTCGTGTGTGTCCGATCGAGACGCCGGAAGGCCCGAACATCGGTCTGATCAACTCGCTGGCAACCTACGCCCGCTCCAACTCTTACGGTTTCCTTGAGAGTCCGTACCGGAAGGTGGTTGACGGCGAGGTGACCGATGAAGTGGTTTATCTGTCGGCCATTGAAGAGAGCAACTACATCATCGCCCAGGCCAGTGCGGCAATGGACGAGAACAAGCGTCTGTCTGATGAGCTGGTAACGGTTCGTCATCAGAACGAGTTCACGGTAACGCCGCCGGAAAACGTCAACTTCATGGACGTTTCACCGCGCCAGGTAGTGTCGGTAGCAGCCTCGCTGATTCCGTTCCTGGAACACGACGACGCCAACCGTGCACTGATGGGCTCCAACATGCAGCGCCAGGCGGTTCCGACGTTGCGTTCGCAGGTGCCCTTGGTAGGTACTGGTGTTGAGCGTACCGTGGCCCAGGACTCTGGCGTTTGCGTAACCGCTCGTCGCGGTGGTGTGATCGAGAGCGTCGATGCGGCCCGTATCGTGGTACGTGTCAACGACGATGAGACTGAAGCCGGTGATGCTGGTGTGGATATCTACAACCTCACCAAGTACACCCGTTCGAACCAGAACACCTGTATCAACCAGCGCTCCATTGTTAACCAGGGCGATGAAATTGCCCGTGGTGACGTGCTGGCTGACGGCCCGTCCGTGGATCTGGGTGAGCTGGCTCTGGGGCAGAACATGCGTATCGCGTTCATGCCCTGGAACGGTTACAACTTTGAGGACTCGATCCTCATTTCCGAGAAAGTGGTTCAGGAAGACCGCCTGACTACCATCCACATTCAGGAACTGACCTGTGTGGCTCGGGATACCAAGCTGGGTAGCGAGGAAATCACCGCGGATATTCCGAACGTTGGTGAAAGTGCGCTGTCCAAGTTGGATGAGTCCGGCATCGTGTATATCGGTGCGGAAGTAGGTCCTGGCGATATCCTGGTTGGCAAGGTAACACCGAAAGGTGAAACCCAGTTGACCCCGGAGGAGAAGCTGCTGAGGGCCATCTTCGGCGAGAAGGCTTCGGACGTGAAGGACACGTCCTCACGTGTGCCCACTGGCACCCGTGGCACGGTTATCGACGTTCAGGTCTTTACCCGTGACGGCATCGAAAAGGACACGCGTGCCCAGTCCATCGAAAAAGAGCAGTTGGACGAGTATCGCAAGGACCTGAAGGACGAGTATCGCATTGTAGAAGGTGCCACCTTCGAGCGTTTGACCAATGCCCTCAAGGGGCAGGAAGTCATCAGTGGTCCTGGTCTCAAGAAAGGCGCCAAATTGGACGAATCGTACCTGGCAGAGTTGCCGCGCGACGACTGGTTCAAGCTACGGATGAAAGATGAGGCGCTGAATGAGCTGCTTGAAAAATCCGAGCAGGGTCTTGAAGATCGCAAAAAAGAGCACGAAGCGCGCTTTGACGATAAGAAAGGCAAGCTTCAGCAGGGTGATGACCTTGCCCCGGGTGTTCTCAAGATCGTCAAGGTGTACCTCGCGATCAAGCGTCGGATTCAGCCGGGCGACAAGATGGCCGGACGTCATGGTAACAAGGGTGTTATTTCATCGGTCATGCCGATTGAGGACATGCCTTATGATGAACATGGCAACACAGTTGACGTGGTTCTCAACCCCTTGGGTGTTCCGTCGCGGATGAACGTCGGTCAGGTTCTTGAAACGCACCTGGGTGCAGCAGCCAAAGGGCTGGGTGAGCGCATCAGCCAGATGCTGGATGAGCAGCGTAAGATCGCTGAGCTCCGCAATTTGCTGGACGAGATCTATAACCACTCGGACGAGGTCACCAAGGTGGACCTGGATTCGCTGAGTGACAAAGAGATCCTGGCCCTGGCTAACAATCTGCGCGCAGGTGTCCCCATGGCAACGCCGGTCTTCGACGGTGCCAAGGAAGCAGAGGTCAAGCGTATGCTTGAGCTGGCAGGTCTGAGTACGACTGGCCAGACTGTGTTGTATGACGGCCGTACGGGTGATGAATTTGACCGCCCGGTAACGGTTGGCTACATGTACATCCTCAAGCTGAACCACTTGATCGACGACAAGATGCACGCTCGTTCCACCGGTTCGTACAGCCTGGTTACCCAGCAGCCGCTGGGTGGTAAGGCGCAGTTCGGTGGTCAGCGCTTCGGTGAGATGGAAGTGTGGGCACTCGAGGCCTACGGTGCGGCGTATACGCTGCAGGAAATGCTTACCGTGAAGTCTGATGATGTGAATGGTCGGACCAAGATGTACAAGAACATTGTCGATGGCGATCATCGTATGGAGCCGGGCATGCCCGAGTCCTTCAATGTTCTGGTCAAGGAAATCCGCTCGCTGGGTATCGACATCGAGCTGGAATCCGACTGAGCCGAATTGTTTTTGGCAGCGTGAGCGGGTACCGGTCGGTACCCGCCCGAGAATAACGCCATCCGGAGCTGTTACTGATGAAAGATTTGCTGAATCTTCTCAAAAACCAGAACCAGAAGCAGGAATTTGACGCCATCCGTATTGGCCTGGCGTCGCCTGACATGATCCGTTCATGGTCTTTTGGTGAGGTCAAAAAGCCTGAGACCATCAACTACCGTACGTTCAAGCCTGAGCGTGACGGTCTTTTCTGTGCCAAGATCTTCGGCCCGATCAAGGATTACGAGTGCCTGTGCGGCAAGTACAAGCGGCTCAAGCACCGTGGTGTCATCTGCGAGAAGTGCGGTGTTGAAGTGGCACTGGCCAGTGTGCGTCGTGAGCGCATGGGTCACATCGAGCTCGCCAGCCCGGTCGCCCACATCTGGTTCCTGAAATCACTGCCGTCCCGCATCGGCCTGATGCTGGACATGACCCTGCGCGATATCGAGCGGGTCCTGTATTTTGAGTCGTTCATCGTGATCGAGCCGGGCATGACGACGCTTGAGCGCGGTCAATTGCTGAACGACGAGCAGTATTACGAAGCCCTTGAAGAGTTCGGTGACGAATTCGATGCCCGCATGGGTGCCGAAGCCGTCCAGGAGCTGCTGGAAGGTATTGATCTGCAGGCCGAGGTTGAGGCCTTGCGGGAAGAGATTCCCCAGACCAACTCCGAGACCAAGATCAAGAAGTTCAGCAAGCGCCTGAAGATTCTTGAGGCTTTCCTGTATTCCGGCAATAAGCCGGGCGACATGGTCATGACCGTTCTGCCGGTTCTGCCGCCGGATCTTCGTCCGCTGGTGCCGCTGGATGGTGGCCGTTTTGCCACCTCTGACCTGAACGACCTGTATCGCCGGGTGATCAACCGTAACAACCGCCTCAAGCGCCTGTTGGAGCTGAATGCTCCGGACATTATTGTGCGCAACGAGAAGCGGATGCTACAGGAAGCGGTTGATGCGCTGTTGGATAACGGCCGTCGTGGTCGCGCCATCACTGGTACCAACAAGCGTCCGCTGAAGTCCCTGGCCGACATGATCAAGGGTAAGCAAGGTCGCTTCCGTCAGAACCTGCTCGGTAAGCGTGTGGACTACTCCGGTCGTTCCGTGATCGTGGTTGGTCCGTACCTGCGTTTGCATCAGTGTGGTCTGCCCAAGAAGATGGCGTTGGAGCTGTTCAAGCCGTTCATCTTCTCAAAGCTTGAGCACCGTGGCTTGGCGACCACCATCAAGGCCGCCAAGAAGATGGTCGAGCGTGAGGAAGGCGTGGTCTGGGATATCCTGGACGAGGTCATCCGTGAGCATCCGATCATGCTGAACCGGGCACCGACTCTTCACCGTCTGGGTATCCAGGCGTTCGAGCCGGTACTGATCGAAGGCAAGGCCATTCAGCTGCATCCGCTGGTGTGTGCGGCCTACAACGCCGACTTCGACGGTGACCAGATGGCGGTACACGTACCGCTGACCCTGGAAGCTCAGCTCGAAGCCCGTGCGTTGATGATGTCCACCAACAACGTGCTGTCGCCGGCCAACGGCGAGCCGATCATCGTGCCGTCCCAGGACGTGGTGCTGGGTCTTTACTACATGACCCGCGAGCGCAAGAGTGCCGTCGGTGAAGGCATGGTGTTTGCCGATGTTAAAGAAGCGCACCGTGCCTATGGTGCTGGCAAGGTTGACCTTCAGGCGATCGTCAAGGTCCGGGTCAAGGAAGTCACGATCCAGGAAGACGGCGAGCGTACCGAAGAGTACAAGATCGTTGACACCACGGTCGGTCGTGCGCTGTTGTTCGATATCGTTCCTGACGGCCTGTCCTATGAGCTGGTCAACAAGCCGATGGTCAAGAAGTCGATCTCGAATCTGATCAACACCTGTTACCGTGATGCCGGCCTCAAGGATACCGTTATCTTTGCTGACCAGCTCATGTACATGGGCTACCACTATGCGACGGTTTCCGGTATCTCGATCGGCTTCAACGACTTCGAGATTCCTCCCGAGAAATACGAGTTGGTGGATGCTGCCTCCGAGGAAGTCAAGGACATCGAGACCCAGTACGCATCCGGTCTGCTGACCCAGGGTGAGAAGTACAACAAGGTTATCGATATCTGGTCCCGTGCCAACGACAAAGTGTCGAAGGCGATGATGGATCGGCTCTCGAAGGAGCAGGTTATCGGGCCAGACGGCAAGCCAGTTAAAGGTGAGGACGGCGAAGACTTGATGCAGGAGTCGTTCAACTCGGTTTACATGATGGCTGATTCGGGCGCCCGGGGTTCCGCGGCTCAGATTCGCCAGCTGGCTGGTATGCGGGGCCTGATGGCGAAGCCGGACGGCTCCATCATCGAGACGCCGATCACTGCGAACTTCCGTGAGGGTCTGAACGTACTCCAGTACTTCATATCCACCCACGGTGCCCGTAAGGGTCTGGCGGATACGGCACTGAAGACCGCGAACTCAGGTTACCTGACTCGCCGTCTGGTAGACGTTTCCCAGGATCTGGTCGTTACCGAAACCGACTGTGGTACCGAAGAAGGTCTGTTGATGACGCCGCACATCGAGGGTGGCGACGTTGTTGTACCGCTGGGTGATCGTGTGCTTGGTCGTGTTACGGCCCGTGCAGCCTTTACGCCAACGGACAAGGACAATGCCGTTGTCGAGGCCGGCGTCCTGCTGGACGAGAAAGCGGTTGAATCCCTTGAGCGTGCCGGTGTGGACGAAGTCTGGGTTCGCTCTGCGATCACCTGTGAGACTCGCCACGGTATCTGCTCCAAGTGTTATGGCCGTGATCTTGCCCGTGGCCATGAGGTCAATGTGGGCGAGGCTGTCGGTGTTATCGCTGCACAGTCCATCGGTGAGCCGGGTACCCAGCTGACCATGCGTACCTTCCACATCGGTGGTGCGGCAAGCCGGGCATCAGCGGTTGACAATATCCAGGTCAAGCACGGCGGCACCGTTCGTCTGCACAACCTGAAATCGATCGAGAAGAGCGACGGCAGTCTGGTTGTTGTGTCCCGTTCCTCAGCGCTGGCCATTGCCGATGAGCAGGGTCGTGAGCGCGAGTGGTACAAGCTGCCCTATGGTGCGGTGCTGTCTGTCAAGCACGGCGACGCCGTGGAAGCAGGGGTTGCGGTTGCCAAGTGGGATCCGCACACGCACCCAATCATCGCTGAAGCGGAAGGTACCGCCAAGTTCGTCAACATGGATCAGGGCATTACCGTCCGTACCCAGACTGATGAGCTGACGGGTCTTTCCACGATGGAGGTTATCGACCCGAAAGAGCGTCCGGCGGCTGGTAAGGACATTCGTCCTGCCATTCAGCTGATCGACGACAAGGGTAACGATGTTGAGTTGCCAGGTGGTGGTACCGCGATCTTCTTCCTGCCGGCCAACGCGCTGGTGACCATGGCCAATGGCGCCAAGATCGAGTTGGGTGACGTGGTTGCCCGTATTCCGCAGGAAAGCTCGAAGACCCGGGATATCACCGGTGGTCTGCCGCGTGTTGCCGACCTGTTCGAGGCCCGTCGTCCGAAAGAATCGTCCATCCTGGCTGAAGTCAGTGGTGTGGTGTCCTTCGGCAAGGAAACCAAGGGCAAGAAACGCCTGGTGATTACGCCGAAGGATGCGGATCCGTATGAGGTTCTGATTCCCAAGCATCGCCAGATGAACGTGTTCGAGGGTGAAACGGTCGAGAAGGGTGAGGTTATCTCTGATGGCCCGTCCAATCCGCACGACATCCTTCGTCTTCTGGGTGTGGTTGCGTTGGCCAAGTACATCACCAACGAAATCCAGGACGTTTACCGTCTGCAGGGTGTTGTCATCAACGATAAGCATATTGAGGTTATCGTTCGACAGATGCTGCGTAAGGTGGAGATCACTGATGCCGGTGATACCAGCCTGCTGGCTGGCGATCAGGTAGAAATTACCCAGTTCATGGAAGAGAACGAAAAAGCGGAAGCGGCAGACAAGGAAACCGCACGTTGTGAGCGCTTGTTGCTGGGTATTACCAAGGCATCTCTGGCGACGGAGTCGTTCATTTCAGCGGCATCGTTCCAGGAAACCACGCGGGTTCTGACCGAAGGCGCCGTCACCGGCAAGCGGGATTACCTCCGCGGGCTGAAAGAGAACGTTGTCGTTGGTCGCCTGATTCCGGCTGGTACCGGTCTGGCATACCACGCAGAGCGTCGTCGCAAGCGTGATCTGGAAGAGCAGGGCGTAACGGCAGCGGATGTCGAAGAAGCTCTGAGTGCCGAACTCAACCGCGAAAGCTGAGTTGACCGGTAACGCCACCCGCCGGTAGTTACTTACCTGGCGGGTGGTCAAAAAGAGATCAGTCGTCTTGACTGTTCAGGGTCGCAGGCTTAAACTTGCGACCCTCAAATTTTACCCCCGCCTGTCGGGGGTAAGTTTCATTGATACGGTTTTTTGGAGTTTGCTTACATGGCAACGATTAATCAGTTGGTGCGTAAGCCTCGTAAACGCAAAGCGGCCAAGAGCGACGTTCCTGCTCTGCAGGCTTGCCCGCAGCGCCGTGGTGTTTGTACTCGTGTGTACACCACAACGCCGAAGAAGCCGAACTCAGCACTGCGTAAAGTGTGCCGTGTTCGCCTGACCAACGGCTACGAGGTTTCCTCATACATTGGTGGTGAAGGTCACAACCTTCAGGAGCACAGTGTTGTGCTGATCCGTGGCGGTCGAGTAAAAGACCTTCCGGGTGTGCGCTATCACACTGTTCGCGGAACACTGGACACCCAGGGTGTGCAGAACCGTAAGCAGGGCCGCTCCAAGTACGGTGCAAAACGACCCAAGTCCTGATGTCCCACACGGGTGTCTTTTATCGTTGCTACGTAGAACGGTAAGAGTAAGGCTGAGTAGCTGATGCTATCTCAGGGGTTCCTGAAGACCTTTTAATAGATAAGGGCTTATCGATGCCTAGAAGAAGAGTTGCAGCAAAACGGGAAATTATCCCGGATCCCAAATTCGGCAGTGCACGGCTGGCCAAGTTCATCAACCATGTGATGGAAAGCGGCAAAAAAGCTGTTGCTGAGCGCATTGTTTATGGCGCGCTCGATATCGTTGCCGACAAGTCCAAGGAAGAGCCGATCGACATGTTCGAGAAGGCCCTGGAAAACATCCAGCCGATGGTTGAAGTTAAATCCCGTCGTGTGGGTGGTGCTACCTACCAGGTGCCTGTCGAAGTACGGCCTTCCCGTCAGAACGCGCTGGCCATGCGCTGGCTCGTAGAATTTTCACGGAAGCGTGGTGAAAAGTCCATGGCGCAGCGTCTGGCAGGTGAAATCCTGGATGCCGCTGATAGCAAGGGCTCCGCTGTTAAGAAGCGCGAAGACGTTCATCGCATGGCAGAAGCCAACAAGGCGTTCTCTCACTTCCGTTTCTAATCAGCCGAGGTTCATACAGTGGCACGCAAGACTCCGATCAAGAGATACAGAAACATTGGTATTTGTGCGCATGTTGATGCGGGCAAGACCACAACCACCGAGCGGGTTCTGTTCTACACAGGCATTTCCCACAAAATCGGTGAGGTTCATGATGGCGCGGCGACCATGGACTGGATGGAGCAGGAGCAGGAGCGTGGTATTACCATCACGTCTGCTGCAACCACCTGTTTCTGGCAGGGCATGGATAAGCAGTATCCTGAGCACCGCATCAACATCATCGACACCCCGGGGCACGTTGACTTTACCATCGAGGTAGAGCGTTCCCTGCGTGTGCTCGACGGTGCAGTTGTGGTGTTCTGTGGCTCCTCTGGTGTTGAGCCGCAGTCCGAGACTGTTTGGCGTCAGGCCAACAAGTACGAAGTGCCCCGCATGGTGTTCGTCAACAAGATGGACCGTGCCGGTGCCAACTTCCTGCGCGTTGTGAATCAGATTAAGAACCGTCTGGGTGCGACTGCCGTTCCCATTCAGTTGCCGATCGGTGCCGAAGACGAGTTCGCTGGTCTGGTTGACCTGATTCGTAACAAGGCGATTTACTGGAACGAAGATGATGCCGGTGCTACCTATGACCAGCGCGACGTTCCTGCCGAAATGGCTGACGAAGTAGCGAAGTACCGCGAAGAAATGATGGAAGCGGCTGCTGAAGCTAATGAAGAGCTGATGGAGCGCTACCTTGAAGAGGGCGAGCTCAGCATTGAAGACATCAAGAAAGGTCTGCGTATCCGTACGCTCGCCAACGAGATTGTTGTCGCGACATGTGGTTCTGCCTTTAAGAACAAGGGTGTTCAGGCGGTGCTGGATTCGGTGATCGAATTCCTGCCGGCTCCGGACGAAGTCAAAGCCATCCGTGGTGAGGTCGATGAAGACGGTACTGAAGAAACCCGTCAGGCTGACGACGACGCGCCTTTCTCGGCTCTCGCGTTCAAAATCGCCACCGATCCGTTTGTTGGCACGCTAACCTTCTTCCGGGTTTACTCCGGTAAGCTCGAATCGGGTAATGCAGTCTACAACTCCGTAAAGAGCAAGAAGGAACGCGTCGGCCGTATGGTTCAGATGCACTCCAAAGAGCGTCAGGAGATCAAGGAAGTTCTCGCGGGTGATATTGCTGCGGCAATCGGCCTGAAGAGTGTCACCACCGGTGATACCCTTTGTGATGAGAATCATAAAATTATCCTGGAACGCATGGAGTTCCCTGAGCCGGTTATTTCTGTAGCCGTTGAGCCGAAGTCCAAGGCTGACCAGGAGAAAATGGGTGTTGCTCTGGGCAAGCTTGCTCAGGAAGATCCGTCTTTCCAGGTTCGTACTGATGAAGAATCTGGCCAGACCATCATCTCCGGTATGGGTGAGCTTCACCTGGACATCATCGTTGACCGAATGCGTCGCGAGTTCAAGGTTGAAGCGAACATTGGTAAGCCGCAGGTGGCTTATCGTGAATGCATCCGTAAGAACGTGGATGTGGAAGGTAAGTTCGTGCGTCAGTCTGGCGGTCGTGGTCAGTATGGTCATGTCAAGCTCAAGCTTGAGCCGCTGCCTCTCGACGAGGAGGATGGCGAGAACTTCATCTTCGTAAACGAAATCGTTGGTGGTGTGGTTCCCAAGGAATACATTCCCGCTGTTCAGCAGGGCATTGAAGAGCAGATGAAGAACGGCTGTCTGGCCGGTTATCCTCTGCTGCGGATCAAGGCCACGCTGTACGATGGTTCCTACCATGACGTTGACTCCAACGAGATGGCGTTCAAGGTCGCCGGATCCATGGCGATGAAGAAAGGCGCGTTGGAGGCTAGTCCGGCCCTTCTTGAGCCGCTCATGAAGGTCGAGTGCGTTACCCCTGAAGAGTATATGGGTGACGTCGTTGGTGATCTGAACCGCCGTCGTGGTCTGGTTCAGGGTATGGAAGACGGCCCGTCGGGCAAGACAATCCGTGCCGAGGTTCCGTTGTCGGAGATGTTCGGTTACGCCACCGATCTGCGTTCTGCAACGCAGGGTCGGGCGTCTTATGCGATGGAGTTCTCCCGCTATATGGAAGCTCCCTCGAACATTGCCGAAGCGATCATTAAAAAGGGTTGATCCCCAGGACTTAAGAAACAGGAAGAGGTGTAACCGTGTCTAAAGCAAAATTTGAGCGTAATAAGCCGCACGTAAACGTGGGCACCATTGGTCACGTAGACCATGGCAAGACCACGCTGACAGCCGCGCTGACTCGTGTGTGTCACGAAGTGTGGGGTACTGGTAGTGCAAGCGCATTCGACCAGATCGATAACGCACCGGAAGAGAAGGCGCGTGGTATCACCATCGCGACGTCTCACGTTGAGTACGATTCGCCGGCGCGTCACTATGCGCACGTTGACTGCCCGGGTCACGCTGACTACGTGAAGAACATGATCACGGGTGCGGCGCAGATGGACGGCGCGATCCTGGTTTGTTCCGCAGCTGACGGCCCCATGCCGCAGACTCGCGAGCACATCCTGCTGTCCCGCCAGGTTGGCGTTCCTTTCATCGTTGTGTTCCTGAACAAGGCGGACATGGTCGATGACGAGGAGCTGCTGGAGCTGGTCGAGATGGAAGTTCGCGAACTGCTGAGCCAGTACGACTTCCCGGGCGACGACACGCCGATCGTTACCGGTTCCGCGCTGATGGCGCTGGAAGGTAAGGATGACAACGAAATGGGTACTACCGCTGTCAAGAAGCTGGTAGAAGCCCTGGACGAGTACATCCCGGATCCGGAGCGTGCGATTGATCAGCCGTTCCTGATGCCGATCGAGGACGTGTTCTCCATCTCTGGTCGCGGTACGGTTGTAACCGGTCGTGTAGAGCGCGGCATCATCAAGGTTGGTGACGAAGTGGAAATCGTCGGTATCAAAGATACCGTGAAGACCGTTTGTACCGGTGTTGAGATGTTCCGCAAGCTGCTGGACGAAGGTCGTGCTGGTGAGAACGTTGGGGTTCTGCTGCGTGGTACCAAGCGTGACGACGTTGAGCGTGGTCAGGTTCTGTGTGTGCCGGGCTCCATCAAGCCGCACACCAAGTTCGAGTGCGAAGTGTACGTGCTGAGCAAAGAAGAAGGTGGTCGTCATACCCCGTTCTTTAAGGGTTACCGTCCGCAGTTTTACTTCCGTACCACCGACGTCACAGGTTCCTGTGAGCTGCCGGAAGGTGTGGAAATGGTTATGCCGGGTGACAACGTGAAGATGAGTGTTACCCTGATTGCTCCGATCGCCATGGAAGATGGCCTGCGCTTCGCGATTCGTGAAGGTGGCCGTACCGTTGGTGCCGGCGTAGTCTCAAAGATCATCGAATAAATTATTCGAATGATCTAAGGAAAAAGGGGCTGAAAGTCAGCCCCTTTTTCTGTTTCAGCCGCACAATCTGACCTGGTAGAGTCGCTGCTCATCGCAGTTGACACTGCTGGGTATTATGCATACAATGCGGCTCCTTTTTTTGAAGGTCGGCTAACTAGTAGCTGCTACGAGTGGAGTTTGGTGCATCATGCAAAGCCAAAAAATTCGAATCCGGTTGAAGGCGTTTGATTATCGCCTGATCGACCAGTCAACGCAGGAGATTGTCGATACCGCGAAGCGGACCGGCGCTCAAGTGCGTGGACCAATCCCTCTGCCGACGCGGAAGGAAAAGTACACCGTTCTGATTTCACCGCACGTCAACAAAGACGCGCGCGATCAGTACGAGATTCGTACACACAAGCGTTTGCTGGATATCGTCGAGCCGACGGAAAAGACAGTAGATGCTTTGATGAAGCTGGATCTGGCAGCAGGTGTAGACGTTCAGATCAGCCTCGGCTAACGCCAAGCGTTAGTCTGTGTAACTGTCATAAGGCCATAGAGGGTGAGAGCCCCGTACACTTAAGAGGTGAAACATGGCAATTGGAATTGTCGGTCGCAAGGCCGGTATGACCCGTATTTTTACGGAAGACGGGCAAGCAGTGTCCGTAACGGTAATTGAGGTTGAGCCCAACCGCATTACCCAGCTGAAAACTCTTGAAAGCGATGGCTATCGCGCGGTTCAGGTAACCGTTGGTAAGCGTCGTTCCTCTCGTGTGACTAAAAGCGAAGCGGGCCATTACGCCAAAGCCGGAGTAGAGGCTGGTCGTGGTCTGTGGGAATTCCGTCTCGCTGATGGCGAAGGCGAAGAGCTGGCTGCAGGCGGAGAGATTACCGCTTCCATCTTTGAAGATGGCCAGGTCGTTGATGCTGTTGGTCAGTCCAAGGGTAAAGGTTTCCAGGGCGGCGTAAAGCGCTGGAACTTCTCCATGCAGGACGCCACACACGGTAACTCCCTTTCTCATCGTGCTCCGGGTTCTATTGGTCAGAACCAGACTCCGGGCAAGGTATTCAAGGGCAAAAAGATGGCGGGCCAGATGGGCAATGCGCAGGTGACCGTGCAGAACCTGCAAGTCGTCCGTGTCGACGCCGAGCGCAACCTTCTGCTGATTCGTGGTGCCGTTCCGGGCGCGACCGGCGGAAATGTTGTCATCAAGCCTGCAGTTAAAGCCTGAGGAGCGGTGCGATGGAATTGACTATTACAGGTAGCGGCAAGGGAATCTCGGTTTCCGACGCTGCATTCGCCAAAGATTTTAATGAGTCACTGGTTCACCAGGTTGTCACCGCGTATATGTCCGGTGCGCGCCAGGGTACCCGTGCTCAGAAAACACGTTCGGAAGTCGCTGGTGGTGGTAAGAAGCCCTGGCGTCAGAAGGGTACGGGTCGTGCCCGTGCCGGTACCATCCGCAGTCCGCTGTGGCGGTCCGGTGGTGTTACCTTCGCTGCCAAGCCTCAGAGTTTTGAGCAGAAGGTAAACCGCAAAATGTACCGCGCAGCGATGCGCTCCATTTTTTCCGAGCTGGTCCGTCAGGAGCGCCTGGTTGTGGTCGACGACATGAATGTCGAAACGCCCAAGACCAAGGCCTTCACTGCCAAGCTGAGCGATATCGGTGTCAGTAACGCGCTGATTCTGTCCGACAACGTCGAGCAGAATCTGCACCTGGCCTCGCGCAATATCCCGCACGTTGATGTGCGTGATGTCGCCGGCCTTGACCCGGTTAGCCTTGTCGCCTTCGACAAAGTGGTTGTGACTGTTCCCGCTCTGAAGAAAATCGAGGAGATGCTGGGATGAATCAGGAACGTATTTACAAGGTTCTTCTTGGGCCTCACGTATCAGAGAAAGCCTCTCTGGTCGCGGAAAGTGGTCAGGTGGTATTCCGTGTAGCCCCTGACGCAACCAAGCCCGAGATCAAGAAAGCCGTTGAGCAGCTGTTCAACGTCACCGTCGAAGGTGTTCAGGTTCTGAACCGTAAGGGTAAGCTCAAGCGTACCGTTCGCGGCTTCGGCAAGCGTGCTGACATTCGTAAGGCTTACGTTAAGCTTGCGGACGGTCAGGACATTGATTTTCTGGATGTGGAATAAGGTAAAGGGGTCGTAAAATGCCGATCGTCAAAACCAAGCCAACATCTGCCGGCCGCCGTCACGTTGTTAAGCTCTTTAACCCTGATCTTCACAAGGGGCGCCCTTACGAGCCGTTGGTAGAAACTCTTAGTAAATCGGGTGGTCGCAACCATTTTGGTCGCATCACTACCCGTCACATTGGTGGTGGACATAAAAAACACTACCGTGTCATTGACTTTAAGCGGACCAAAGATGGTATCCCGGCGACTATCGAGCGCCTGGAATACGATCCTAACCGCTCTGCGCACATTGCGCTGATCAAGTACGCCGATGGCGAGCGTCGCTACATTATCGCTCCCAAAGGTATGCAGATTGGTGACCCTGTGCGCTCCGGCATCGACGCGCCGATTAAAGTAGGAAGCACACTTCCGCTCCGGAATATTCCGGTCGGTTCTGTGATTCACTGCGTCGAAATCAAGCCTGGCAAAGGTGCTCAGCTGGCTCGCTCTGCGGGCGCATCCGTACAGCTGGTTGCTCGGGAAGGGGCTTATGCCACCATCCGCCTGCGCTCAGGTGAAATGCGTAAGGTGCTTGTTGACTGTCGCGCAACGTTGGGCGAAGTGTCCAACAGCGAACACAGCCTCAAGCAGCTTGGTAAAGCGGGTGCATCACGTTGGCGCGGTAAACGTCCAACAGTACGTGGTGTTGCTATGAACCCAGTTGACCACCCACATGGTGGTGGTGAAGGGCGTACCTCTGGCGGGCGTCACCCGGTTACTCCGTGGGGTGTTCCGACCAAAGGGCATAAGACTCGTAAGAACAAACGTACTGATAAGATGATAGTACGTCGTCGTTCAGCCAAGTAAACGACTACATAGAGGTAAATGCTGTGCCACGTTCTTTGAAGAAAGGTCCTTTTATAGACCTGCATCTGTTGAAGAAGGTCGAGGCAGCTCTGGAAGCTAACGACAAGCGGCCGATCAAAACCTGGTCCCGCCGGTCGACAGTGTTTCCGGAGATGGTAGGCCTGACCATTGCAGTCCACAACGGCAAGCAGCACGTGCCGGTTTATGTCACCGAAGATATGGTCGGGCATAAGCTGGGTGAGTTCGCGGCGACGCGTACTTATCGTGGTCATGCGGCCGACAAGAAAGCTAAACGCTGATTGTGAGGTAATAGAAATGGAAGTAGCAGCCAAGTACAAGGGCGCTCGCCTCTCAGCTCAGAAAGCGCGTCTTGTCGCTGACCAAGTACGCGGCAAGGCTGTTGAGGACGCCCTGAACATTCTGACTTTCAGCCCGAAGAAGGCGGCGGTCATTCTCAAGAAAGCCCTTGAGTCTGCCATCGCTAACGCTGAGCACAACGAAGGTCTGGACGTAGATGATTTGCGGGTTTCCACCGTTATGGTGGATGAGGGTCCGACGCTCAAGCGAATCAAAGCTCGAGCCAAGGGGCGCGCTGACCGGATTTTCAAGCGCACCTGTCATATCACCGTCAAGGTCGCCGACAAGTAGGAGATGCTCAGATGGGTCATAAAGTAAATCCAACCGGCATGCGTCTGGGTGTGATCAAAGAGCACAACTCAGTGTGGTACGCCGAAAAGGCGGAATACGCGAACAACCTGTTGAATGATATTCAGGTTCGCGAATTCCTGGACAAGCGTCTGGTAAAGGCGTCTGTCAGCAAGATTGTGATCGAGCGCCCTGCTCAGAACGCCCGTATCACGATCCATACAGCCCGTCCCGGTATTGTTATCGGTAAGAAGGGTGAAGATGTTGACCGTCTGCGTCGCGAAGTCAGCGACATGATGGGTGTGCCCGTGCACATCAACATCGAAGAAGTCCGCAAGCCGGACCTGGATGCCCGCCTGGTCGCGCAGAACGTTGCCGGTCAGCTGGAGCGTCGTGTGATGTTCCGTCGCGCTATGAAGCGTGCGGTACAGAACGCCATGCGCCAGGGTGCGAAAGGCATCAAGATTCAGGTAGGCGGTCGTCTCGGGGGTGCTGAAATTGCCCGTTCCGAGTGGTATCGCGAAGGTCGTGTACCGCTGCACACACTGCGTGCAGACATTGATTACTCGACCTACGAAGCGAAAACCACTTACGGCATTATCGGCGTCAAGGTATGGATCTTCAAAGGTGAGATTCTTGGTGGTATGGAGCAGGTCCGTGCTGACAAGAAAGCCTCTGGGAAGAAAGGTTCTAAGTAAAGGGGCACTCAAATGCTGCAACCAAAACGCACCAAATTTCGCAAGGTAATGAAAGGCCGTAACACCGGTCTTGCGCACCGTGCTAACAAGGTGAGCTTCGGTGAATACGGATTGAAGGCGACAAGCCGTGGACGTATAACTGCGCGCCAGATTGAGGCAGCGCGTCGTACCATGACTCGCCGCATCAAGCGGGGCGGTAAGATCTGGATCCGGATTTTCCCGGACAAGCCGATCTCCAGCAAGCCGCTCGAAGTACGAATGGGTAAAGGTAAGGGTTCTGTCGAGTACTGGGTGGCTGAAATTCAGCCAGGCCGGATGCTGTATGAGATGGAAGGTGTTTCCGAGGAAATCGCTCGTGACGCGTTCACTCTTGCTGCGGCCAAGCTGCCCGTACAGACCACCTTTGTAACGAGGACGGTGATGTGATGAAAGCAACAGAGCTGCGTGACAAGTCAGTCGAGGAGCTGAACAAAGAGCTGATCGACCTCCTGAAGGAGCAGTTCAACCTGCGCATGCGTAAGGCGACAGGTCAGCTGAATCAGTCTCATCTTCTTCCGAAGGTGAAGCGTGACATTGCTCGCGTGAAAACAGTTATGAATGAAAAGGCAGGACAGTAACATGACTGAAGCTACCCAAACTGCCAGAACCCTGAGCGGCAAGGTCGTGAGCAACAAAATGGAGAAATCCATTGTGGTTCTGGTTGAGCGCCAGGTTAAGCATCCTCTGTACGGTAAGTACATGAAGCGTTCATCCAAAATTCATGCTCACGACGAGAGCAATCAGTGCAACATCGGTGACACCGTTACAATCCAGGAAACCCGCCCGGTCTCCAAGACCAAAAGCTGGGCTCTGGTGGAAGTCACCGAACGCGCATCGAAGGTGTAACTCGCCCGGACGGTGAGTCTTGTCGTAACGGCAAAGTGGTTTCTGCTGGAGAATAACCATGATTCAGACTCAAACAATGCTTGAAGTCGCGGACAACAGTGGTGCACGTCAGGTGATGTGCATCAAGGTCCTGGGCGGTTCACATCGGCGTTATGCCAGCGTTGGGGATATCATCAAGGTAACCGTTAAGGAAGCCATCCCCCGCGGTAAAGTGAAAAAAGGCCAGGTCCTGAAAGCTGTCGTTGTACGTACCCGTAAAGGTGTGCGTCGTCCCGACGGGTCGCTTATTCGTTTCGACGGAAACGCGGCAGTACTTCTGAACAATCAGGACGCACCCATTGGTACCCGTATCTTCGGACCGGTTACCCGTGAACTGCGAAATGAGAAGTTCATGAAAATTATTTCACTGGCACCCGAAGTACTTTAAGGACCAGAGGCCGGTTATGAAAAAGATCAAACGAGATGACGAAGTAATCGTCACTACGGGGAAAGACCAAGGCAAACGTGGTAAAGTCCTGAAGGTTCAGGACGATGGCCGGGTTGTTGTTTCTGGGATCAATATGATCAAGAAGCACACCAAGCCAAACCCGATGCTCGGCACCCCAGGTGGCATCGTCGAAAAAGAAGCACCTATCCAGGCTTCCAACGTGGCTATTTTTAATCCGCAGACCGGCAAAGCCGATCGCGTAGGCTTCCAGATCAAGGAAGACGGCGCTAAAGTGCGGATCTTTAAGTCCACGAAAGAAGTCGTCGATAACCAGTAAGCGGTGGTGGTTACGATGCTTAACATGAAAGAGCAGTACAGTAAGGAAGTGGTACCCGCCCTGCAGAAAGAGTTCAGCTACAAGAACATCATGCAGGTGCCGCGTATCGAAAAGATCACCCTGAATATGGGTGTCGGCGAAGCGGTCGGTGACAAGAAGCTGATTGAAAATGCCGTGGCGGATCTTGAGCGCCTGGCAGGTCAAAAAGCCGTTGTCACTTTGGCACGTAAATCCGTAGCGGGCTTTAAAATCCGTGAAGGTTGGCCGATCGGTTGTAAAGTTACCCTGCGCGGTGAGCGTATGTGGGATTTCTTTGATCGTCTGGTTCACATTGCGGTACCCCGCATTCGTGACTTCCGCGGTCTGAATCCCAAGTCCTTCGATGGTCGCGGTAACTACAGCATGGGTGTGCGTGAGCAGATCATTTTCCCCGAGATCGAGTACGACAGAGTCGACAAGATCCGTGGACTTGATATCACCATTACCACCACTGCCGGTACCGACGATGAAGGTCGCGAACTGTTGAAAGCCTTCGGCTTTCCGTTCAAGAAATAAGGAACGAGTGTAATGGCTAAGGTTTCCATGAAGAACCGCGAGTTCAAGCGCGAAAAAACCGTTGCGAAGTACGCAGCGAAGCGCGCCGAACTCAAGGCGATTATCAAGAACCCGAATACCAGCGATGATGACCGTTGGGATGCACAGATGAAGCTGCAACAGCTTCCTCGTGATGCGTCTCCCTCGCGTCTTCGTAATCGTTGCCAGGTTACAGGTCGTCCCCACGGCGTTCTGCGCAAGTTCAAGCTGTCACGTATTAAGTTGCGTGAAGCTGGCATGCGCGGCGACGTCCCGGGCCTGACCAAAGCAAGCTGGTAAGGCAGGTACACTGACCGCAGGTCAGGTGCCCGTTGGTAAGCGGTGCGGCGCGCCGCTGCACAACTAAAAAGATCAGGAGTCTCATACCAATGAGTATGCAAGATACGCTTGCGGATATGTTTACCCGTATCCGTAATGCACAGATGGCACAGAAGGCCGATGTGGCCATGCCGTCTTCAAAGATGAAGATCTCCGTAGCCCAGGTCCTTAAGGACGAAGGTTACGTAGCCGATTTTTCCGTCTCAGCTGACGCGAAACCCGAGCTGACCATTAACCTCAAATACTTCGGTGGCAAGCCGGTTATTGAGGAAATCAAGCGGGTCAGCCGTCCGAGTCTGCGCCAGTACAAGGGCGCTGGGGAGCTGCCGAAGGTATCCGGTGGTCTGGGAGTCGCGATTGTCTCTACGTCCAAGGGCGTAATGACAGACCGCGCTGCACGTGCTGCCGGCGTGGGTGGCGAAGTCATCTGCACCGTATTTTAGGAGATACACATGTCCAGGGTTGCCAATAATCCTGTCGTGCTGCCTTCCGGTGTTGAGGTTAAGCTGAACGGACAGGAAATTAATGTGAAGGGGTCCAAAGGATCGCTTCAATTCACCATCCACCATGTGGTAGAGGTCACGCAGGAAGAAAACGTTCTGCGCTTCGCACCCCGTGATGGAGCCAAACAGTCCCGCGCTCTTGCTGGTACTACCCGCGCATTGGTCAACAATATGGTGACCGGTGTGTCTACAGGCTTTGAGCGCAAGCTCGCGCTGACGGGCGTAGGCTACCGTGCCCAGGCGCAAGGTAAGAAGCTCAATCTGACGCTGGGTTTTTCACACCCGGTTGAGTATGAGCTGCCCGAGGGGATTACCGCTGAAACTCCGTCCAATACGGAAGTTGTGATTCGCGGAATCGACAAGCAACAGGTTGGCCAGGTCGCTGCAGAAGTCCGCGCATTCCGTCCGCCAGAGCCTTACAAAGGCAAGGGTGTGCGTTATGCGGATGAGCAGGTCAGACGCAAAGAAGCCAAGAAGAAATAAGGCGGGACTATGAGCGCGAATAACGAAAGATTGCGTCGCGCACGCAAAGTGCGCATGAAGATCCGTAAGCTGGGCACCAACCGCCTGTGTGTACATCGTACACCCCGGCACATGTACGCCCAGGTTACCACTGCAGACGGCAGCAAGGTGCTGGCGGCTGCCTCCACGTTGGATAAGGACCTGCGCCAGGGTGCAACCGGTAACGTGGACGCTGCCAAAAAGGTCGGTCAGTTGATTGCTGAGCGTGCCAAGGCAGCAGGTGTAGAGCAGGTCGCTTTTGACCGCTCCGGTTACCGTTATCATGGTCGCGTCCAGGCTCTGGCCGACGCAGCCCGTGAAGCTGGCTTGCAATTCTAAGAGGTGGAGAAGATGAGCGTTAACGAACAGAAGGCGCCTGAGCTCCAGGAGAAGCTGGTTCAGGTCAATCGCGTCGCCAAGGTTGTTAAGGGCGGTCGTATTTTTGCCTTCACTGCACTGACTGTAGTGGGTGATGGTAAAGGACGCGTTGGTTTCGGTCGTGGCAAGGCGCGTGAAGTGCCGGTTGCGATCCAGAAAGCGATGGAAGCTGCACGCAAGAACATGGTCGACATCCCGCTTGACGGAAATACCCTGCAGTACGCGGTTAAAGCGCAGCATGGTGGTTCCAAGGTTTACATGCAGCCTGCATCAGAAGGTACCGGTATCATCGCCGGCGGCGCTATGCGTGCCGTACTGGAAGTAGCGGGTGTGCAGAACGTACTGTCCAAGTGTTACGGGTCCACCAACCCGGTGAACGTGGTACGTTCCACCATCAAGGGTCTCCAGGCAACTCAAGCGCCTGAAGATATTGCAGCCAAGCGCGGTAAATCCGTGGAAGAGATTCTGGGTTGAAGTCATGGCGAACGCAAAAACGATCAAAGTAACACTGACCCGCAGCCCAATCGGCTGTCAGCCCAAGCACAAGCTGTGCGTCAAGGGCCTGGGTCTCCGTAAAATCGGTCACACCGTGGAAGTGGAAGATACCCCTTCCATCCGCGGGATGATCAACCGGGTTAACTACCTGGTGCAGGTAGAGGAGAACTAAGATGCGTCTGAACGAACTTAGTCCGGAGCCTGGTTCACGTCCTGCCGCCAAGCGCGTGGGTCGCGGTATCGGTAGCGGCCTCGGCAAGACCGGTGGTCGTGGTCACAAGGGTCTTAAGGCCCGTTCCGGCGGCAGTGTCGCGCCTGGTTTCGAGGGCGGCCAGCAGCCGTTGGCCCGTCGTCTGCCGAAATTCGGTTTCACCTCGCGCCAGCAGCGCTATGTGGCTGAAATTCGTCTGAACGAACTGGCGAAAGTCGACGGTGACGTAGCTGATCTCGAGGCCCTGAAGAAGGCTGACATCGTTCGCGAAGAAATTCGTGAAGCGAAGGTTATTCTGTCCGGCGAACTGAGCCGCGCAGTGACTGTCAAGGGTCTGAAGGTGACCAAAGGCGCACGCGAGGCGATCACTGCCGCGGGCGGTAAAGTCGAAGACTAAGGCGAGTCGAGGACTAAATGGCCAAGAACGCATCATTGCCTGCGGGCGCGGGTAAAGGACTGGCAGAGCTGCGATCGCGGCTCTGGTTCGTCTTCCTGGCATTGCTGGTGTACCGGATCGGTGCCCACATCCCGGTGCCGGGTATTAACCCCGACCGTCTGGCGGCACTGTTTGAACAGAACCAGGGCACAATCCTGAGCATGTTCAACATGTTTTCCGGTGGTGCGCTTGAGCGGATGAGTATCTTCGCACTTGGTATCATGCCGTATATTTCAGCCTCTATTATTATGCAGTTGATGACAGCGGTCAGTCCGACGCTGGAGCAACTGAAGAAGGAGGGTGAAGCTGGCCGTCGCAAGATAAGCCAGTACACGCGGTATGGTACGGTTATCCTGGCCCTGGTTCAGGGCTTTGGTATTTCTGTCGGGCTGGCATCCCAGGGTGTGACCTTCAACGACAGCTTCAGCTTCCACTTTGTGGCTGTGGTATCCTTTGTCAGTGGTGCCGTGTTCATGATGTGGTTGGGTGAGCAGATCACCGAGCGCGGCGTCGGCAACGGGATTTCCCTGCTGATTTTTGCCGGTATTGTTGCTGGCCTTCCAGGTGCCATAGGGCAGACCCTGGAGCAAGCGCGTAACGGCGAGATGAGTCTGTTGGTGGTTCTGGGTATTGGTATCCTGGCGGTTGCTGTAATTGGCTTCGTGGTGTTTATGGAGCGTGGTCAGCGTCGACTGACCATCAATTACGCGAAGCGCCAGCAAGGCCGGCGGGTATTTGCTCAGCAGTCCAGCCATTTGCCTTTAAAAGTGAATATGGCAGGCGTTATTCCGCCGATCTTCGCTTCCTCCATTCTGCTGTTCCCGGCGTCGCTGGGGCAGTGGTTCGGTCAGGGCGAGGGCATGGAATGGCTGAGTGATATTTCCCAGGCATTGGCACCTAGCCAGCCGCTATACATCATTCTGTTCGCAGCAGCAGTCGTTTTCTTCTGCTTCTTCTATACAGCGTTGATGTATAACCCGAAAGAAGTTGCGGATAACCTCAAGCGCTCAGGCGCGTTTATTCCGGGCATTCGTCCGGGCGATCAGACTGCCAAGTATATTGATGGTGTGCTGACCCGCCTGACTCTGTTCGGTGCAATGTACATTGCAGCAGTGTCCCTGTTCCCTCAGTTTCTGATGGTTGCCGGGAATGTACCGTTCTATCTGGGCGGCACGTCTCTGCTGATTGTTGTAGTCGTGGTGATGGATTTCATGGCTCAGGTTCAGTCGCACCTGATGTCTCATCAATATGATTCGTTGATGAAGAAGTCCAATCTCAAGGGCTATGGTCGGAACGGATAATTTCGTTCCCCTTGAAAACTGGAGTCGACAATGAAAGTACGCGCTTCGGTAAAGAAAATTTGCCGTAACTGCAAAGTAATTCGTCGCAATGGCTCAGTACGAGTCATTTGCTCGGAGCCTCGCCACAAGCAGCGTCAGGGTTAATCCTTACGGATTCAGCACTGACATTGTAAAGGGTACGATTAATGGCGCTTGACCTCAGGTGGGGTCAGGCGCTATTATTTCGCGCCCTTTTATAGTGGCGGAAAATTCACACAGCAAAGCTTTGAACGCGGAGTAATTTGGATGGCACGTATAGCCGGTGTCAATATACCCGATCACAAACATGCTGTTATCTCTCTGACTTACATTTTTGGAGTCGGTAAGACAGCAGCCCAGAAGCTTTGCGATGCAACCGGTGTTAAGCCGGACGTCAAGGTCAAGGACCTGTCCGACGAGCAGCTTGAATCACTTCGTACAGAAGTAGGCAAGCTGGCCGTTGAAGGCGATCTGCGTCGTGAAGTTCAGATGAACATTAAGCGTTTGAAGGATCTCGGTTGCCACCGTGGTCTGCGCCACCGTCATGGACTCCCTGTCCGTGGCCAGCGCACAAAGACCAACGCCCGCACCCGTAAAGGTCCTCGCAAACCTATTCGTAAGTAACAGGTAGGCAAACATGGCAAAGCCAGGTACACGTACCCGTAAAAAGGTGAAAAAGACGGTTGTTGATGGCGTCGCGCACATTCACGCGTCCTTCAACAACACTATCGTGACCATTTCTGACCGTCAGGGCAACGTATTGTCCTGGGCCACTTCTGGTGGGTCCGGTTTCCGTGGGTCACGCAAGAGTACACCTTTTGCTGCGCAGGTAGCAGCTGAAAGAGCCGGTAATGCGGCTGCTGAATACGGCCTTAAAAACCTGGACGTAGAGGTTAAAGGTCCGGGGCCCGGACGTGAATCTGCGGTTCGTGCGCTGAACGCGTGCGGCTACAAGATCACTAACATCACTGATGTGACGCCGATTCCCCATAACGGTTGTCGTCCGCCCAAAAAGCGCCGCGTCTAACACAGGAGACAGTGAATTATGGCTCGTTACATAGGCCCGAAGTGCAAGCTGTCTCGTCGTGAAGGGACAGATCTTTTTCTGAAGAGCGGTGTTCGCGCGCTCGATTCAAAGTGCAACATCGAGACTCCGCCGGGTATGCACGGCGCGCGTCGCGGTCGTCTGTCCGAATATGGCGTACAGCTTCGTGAAAAACAGAAAGTCCGTCGTATCTACGGCGTGCTGGAGAAGCAATTCCGCAACTATTACAAAGAGGCCGCCCGCATCAAGGGTGCAACCGGTGAGAACCTGTTGCAGCTGCTGGAAGGCCGTCTTGATAACGTTGTCTATCGCATGGGTTTTGGTTCTACCCGTGCTGAGTCCCGTCAGCTCGTTTCTCACAAAGCGATCCTGGTCAACGATAAGCTGGTGAACATCCCGTCTTATCAGGTCCGTCCGGGTGATGTTGTGAGCGTGCGTGAGAAGGCAAAAAACCAGCTTCGCGTTAAAGGCGCGCTGGATCTGTCTTCCAGCCGCGCACCGGTGAGCTGGGTAGAGGTCGACGCCAGCAAGATGTCCGGCGTTTACAGGTCAGTGCCCGAGCGCACTGAATTGCCGGCCGACATCAACGAGAACCTCATCGTCGAGCTTTACTCCAAGTAAAGCCCAGTTAGCAACGAGAGCAATTAGGGGCGTCTATGCAGCGTTCAGTACATGAGTTATTGACACCTCGTACCATTGACGTGAAAGAATCAAGCGCCATGCGCGCCAAAGTGACCCTGGAGCCTCTGGAAAGGGGCTTCGGTCATACTCTTGGTAGCGCACTGCGTCGGATACTCTTGTCCTCAATGCCGGGCTGTGCCATTACCGAGGCACAGATCGACGGCGTGTTGCACGAGTACAGCGCGATCGAAGGTGTTCAGGAAGACGTCATTGAGATTCTTCTGAATCTTAAAGGCGTGGCCGTGAAAATGGGCGGCCGGGACGATGCCGAGGTAACCCTCAGCAAGAAAGGCCCGGGCGTTGTCACTGCCGGTGATATCAAGCTGGATCACGATGTCGAGATCACCAACCCGGAACATGTGATCTGTCACCTGAGTGCCAATGGTGAAGTGAACATGCGTCTGAAGGTTGCCCGTGGTCGCGGCTATGAGCCTGCTGATCAGCGGGGTCTGGACGAGGACGAAACTCGCGCCATTGGACGCCTGCAACTGGACGCAACTTTCAGTCCGGTCCGCCGTGTTGCCTACGCCGTGGAAAGTGCACGGGTAGAACAGCGCACCGACCTGGACAAGCTGGTTATTGATTTGGAAACCAATGGTACGATCGACCCGGAAGAAGCGATTCGCCGGGCCGCGACCATCCTCCAGCAACAACTGGCCGTGTTTGTTGATTTCGATCACGAGAAAGAACCCGAGCGTGTTGAGGAAGAGGAAGAAATTGATCCGATTCTTCTGCGTCCGGTTGATGATCTGGAATTGACAGTGCGTTCAGCTAACTGCTTGAAAGCTGAGAATATTTACTACATCGGCGATCTGATTCAGCGCACTGAAGTTGAGCTGCTGAAGACGCCTAACCTTGGTAAAAAGTCGCTTACTGAGATCAAGGACGTGCTCGCGTCCCGCGGTCTGTCACTGGGTATGCGTCTTGATAACTGGCCGCCGGCTAGCCTTCGTGGCGACGATCGGGTCCTGGGCGGTTAATCGCCGATTAGTTTAAGGTAAGGAATCAGAGCAATGCGTCATCGTAAGAGTGGTCGTAAGTTCAGCAGGACCAGTGCGCATCGCAAGGCCATGTTCCGTAACATGACTGCGTCACTGGTTGAACACGAGCTGATCAAAACTACGCTCCCGAAAGCGAAAGAACTTCGCCGGGTAGCGGAGCCTTTGATCACGCTGTCAAAGAATGATTCGGTCGCGAATCGTCGTCTGGCGTTTTCTCGCCTGCGTGACGATGCGGCGGTTGCCAAGCTGTTCAATGAGCTTGGTCCCCGTTACAACGAGCGTCCGGGTGGTTACCTTCGTATCCTGAAGTGTGGCTTCCGTGCCGGCGACAATGCCCCCATGGCATTTGTAGAGCTGGTTGGTCGTCCGCTGGACATCGAAGCAGAAGAAGTGGACGAAAGCGAAGATTAAGTTTTTCGCCAAGCCCATAAAAAAACCGGAGGTTAATCCCTCCGGTTTTTTTATGTCTCATCACTTGTAGTGTTTATGTCCGATTCTGGGCCAAGACGCCCTTCAGGTACCGCCCGGTATGTGACCCCGTCTCTGCGGCAACATGCTCTGGCGTCCCTTCCGCAATGATCTGACCGCCACCGGAGCCGCCTTCGGGCCCAAGGTCAATGATCCAGTCCGCCGTCTTGATCACATCCAGGTTGTGCTCGATCACTACGATGGTGTTGCCATGATCCCGAAGTCGCTGCAGTACGGTCAGTAGTTGCTGGATGTCGTAGAAGTGCAGGCCGGTAGTGGGCTCATCAAGAATGTAGAGTGTCTTGCCGGTATCGCGCTTGGACAGTTCCTTGGCCAGTTTGACGCGCTGGGCCTCGCCTCCGGAAAGGGTGACTGCACTTTGCCCGAGGCGGATATACGATAGCCCGACGTCCATCAGCGTTTGCAGCTTGCGAGCGAGGAACGGAACCGGGTCGAAAAATTCGCGGGCTTCTTCTACGGTCATCTCCAGCACTTCGTGAATGCTCTTGCCCTTGTATCGGACCTCCAGAGTTTCGCGGTTGTAGCGCTTGCCTTTGCAGACATCGCAGGGGACATACACGTCCGGCAGGAAGTGCATTTCTACCTTGATCACGCCGTCGCCCTGACAGGCCTCACAACGACCGCCCTTAACGTTGAAGCTGAAACGGCCCGGTTTGTATCCGCGGGAACGGGCTTCCTGGGTGCCTGCAAACAGTTCACGTATCGGAGTGAACAGTCCGGTGTAGGTCGCCGGGTTGGAGCGGGGTGTCCGGCCTATGGGGCTCTGGTCGATGTCGATGACTTTGTCGAGCTGGTCCAGCCCTTTCAGGGATTCATAGGGCGCGTGGCTCAGGCTAGTGGCTTTGTTGAGCTTTGCAGCACACACCGGATACAGGGTGCTGTTGATCAGCGTGGACTTGCCGGAGCCCGAAACGCCGGTGACACACGTCATAACACCCAGCGGTAAGGTTAATGTGACACCTTGCAGGTTGTTTCCGGTCGCGCCTGCCAGTACCAGTGGTTTACCCTTCCGGCTATGGCGTTGTTCAGGGATCGCGATCTCTTTTTCGCCGCACAAGTACTGCCCGGTGAGGGAGTCCTTGGAGGCGATGATGTCTTCGGGCGTGCCTTGGGCAATGATGTGGCCACCGTGCACGCCTGCACCCGGCCCGATATCGATCACGTGATCCGCAGCCCGGATGGCGTCTTCGTCGTGCTCGACAACGATAACGGTATTGCCCAGATCCCGCAGATGGAACAGTGTGGCCAGTAGGCGATCGTTATCCCGTTGGTGCAGGCCAATGGATGGTTCATCGAGAATGTACATGACGCCCACAAGGCCGGCACCGATCTGGCTCGCCAGCCGTATGCGCTGGGCTTCGCCGCCGGAGAGTGTATCGGCGCTGCGTTCCAGGGTCAGGTATTCCAGGCCAACGTTAACGAGGAATTGCAGTCGCTGACGAACTTCCTTGAGGATTTTTTCGGCAATTTCGCCCTTGCGGCCAGGAAGGGCAAGTTGTCCGAAATAGTCATGGGCGTCGCCGACAGGCATGTGGGTGACGTCCGAGATGTTGTTCTTCTCAACAAACACATGCCGGGCGCTGCGTCGCAGTCGTGAGCCGCCGCACTCTTTGCAGGGCTGCGTGCTGAGGTTGCGGGCCAGTTCCTCTCGCATGCTCTGTGATTCGGTTTCCCGGTAGCGGCGCTCGAGGTTTGGCAGGATGCCCTCAAAAGGATGGGCCTTCTCCATGATGTGGCCGCGCGAGTTTACATAGCGGAATGGGACGTCTTCGGTTCCCGTGCCGTAGAGCAGCGCCTGACGAAAATCCTCCGGCAGGTCCTCCCAGGGAGTGTCCATGTTGATGTCGTAATGTTCGGCCACACTGGTCAGCATCTGGAAATAGTACACGGCCCTGCGGTCCCAGCCCTTGATGGCGCCCTCGGCAAGGGTGGCCTCTGGGTGCTGGACGATCTTTTCGGCATCGAAGAATTGCTTGACGCCCAGGCCATCGCAAGTCGGGCAGGCGCCGGCAGGGTTGTTGAAGGAAAACAGTCTCGGTTCCAGCTCGCTGATGGCGTATCCGCACTGGGTACACGCGTAGCGGGCAGAAAACGTATGTTCGTCTCCCTCATTATCCATGGGGGCAACGAGCGCGATGCCATCAGCCAGGCCCAGAGCGGTTTCAAAACTCTCGGCAAGCCGTTGCTCAAGCCCCGGTTTGACCTTGAAGCGGTCGACCACCACGTCAATCTGGTGCTTCCGTTTCTTGTCCAGTGTTGGAACGTCATCGATATCGTAAACACGACCGTCCACCCGCAGGCGGATAAAGCCCTGGCTGCGCATCGTGTCGATGACCTGCAGGTGCTCACCCTTGCGGTCACGGATGACCGGAGCGAGGATCATCAGCTTGCTGTCATCGGGCATGGCCAACACCTGATCCACCATCTGGCTTACAGTCTGGGCCTCTAGTGGCAGATCGTGATCCGGGCAGCGGGGCTCTCCAGCGCGGGCAAACAGCAGGCGAAGGTAGTCGTAGATTTCGGTGATGGTGCCGACGGTAGAACGGGGGTTGTGGGAGGTGCTCTTCTGCTCGATCGAAATGGCCGGCGACAGGCCTTCAATATGATCCACGTCTGGCTTTTCCATCATCGACAGAAACTGCCTTGCGTAGGTGGACAGTGATTCCACGTACCGACGCTGTCCCTCGGCGTAAAGCGTGTCAAACGCCAAAGAAGATTTGCCAGAGCCGGACAGCCCGGTGATAACGATCAGCTTGTCCCTCGGCATATCCAGGTCAATGTTCTTCAGATTGTGGGTTCGTGCCCCTTTGATCTGGATATGGTCCATAACACCTCGCTGTCGGAAAAAACGAAAATTATACCGTGTTTGCCCCCCGGCCGGCCAAGTGCCCGGGACTTTTAAGCAGGTAAATGCACGATGCCCTGCCTGCGTGGCTTCTGTTACAATGCGCGGCGATTTCCTGAAGGGCATGTGCCCCTTCTGAACCCTCGTTTCCGGACACCGTAACAGGTCAGGCATCTCATGAATTCACTGGAAAGACGCTCTGTTGCAGCACTGGCATCCGTGTATGCCATGCGGATGCTTGGGCTCTTTATGGTGATGCCAGTGTTCGTGCTCCTTGGCAGTGATCTTGACGGCGCAACACCGGCGCTGATTGGTCTGGCCATCGGTGCCTATGGTCTGAGCCAGGCGCTGCTGCAGATTCCGTTTGGCATGCTGTCTGATCGCGTTGGCCGTAAACGGATGATCTACATCGGGCTGGTACTTTTCGCCGCAGGCAGTTTGCTGGCAGCCTCCACAGACTCCATATACGTTGTAATCGCTGGTCGGATTCTTCAGGGCGCGGGCGCCATCGCCAGTGTTTTGATGGCGTTATTGAGTGATCTGACGCGGGAGGAGGAGCGGACCAAGGCTATGGCAACGGTCGGCATCTCCATCGGCCTGTCATTTTCTGTATCGCTGGTTCTGGGGCCCTTGCTGGGGTCTGTCTCTGGTTTGTCCGGCATTTTTTATGCCACTGCCGTACTCGCGTTGGTGGCAATAATGATCGTCAATCGCGTGGTGCCAACACCCCATGAGCACAAGTCCAGTGCGGATACCCATCCGGCCAGGGCAATGTTGCAAACCGTCCTGTCTGATGGCCGACTGCTGAGGCTGGATTTCGGAATTTTTGCATTACACCTGGTGTTGACCGCGATGTTCCTGGTGTTTCCAACCCTGCTTCAGAATCGGCTGGGGCTTCCCGCTTCGTCACATTGGTGGTTCTACCTGACGGTTATGGTGGCCTCTTTCTTTGCCATGGTGCCGTTTATTATCGTTGGGGAGAAAAAGCGCCGGATGAAACCTGTTTTTTGTGGTGCCATCGCGCTGCTTGCCCTATCAACCGCTTGTGTTGGCGCGCTTGGTGGTGGGCTTGCGATGGCCTGGGGGGTGCTGTTCTTCTTCTTTATGGCGTTTAACCTGCTGGAGGCCAGTTTGCCGTCTCTGGTCAGCAAAGAATCGCCGGCAGCGGCAAAAGGCACTGCTATGGGGGTCTATTCCACGTCGCAATTTTTTGGGGCATTTCTGGGTGGGGCGGTTGGTGGTATTCTGCTCGAGCAGTTGGGTCTTCAGGGCGTGCTTTGGTTTATGGTAGGTGCGCTGCTGATATGGCTCGCGGTGGCGTTGACGATGTCGACCCCGGGCCATACCACCAGTTTCGTGGTACAGTTGCAGCCTGTGGTTTACAGTCAGTTTGATGAGATTGATGACACGCTGAGAAGCATCCCCGGGGTGCAGGATGTTGTCATTCTGGAGGAGGCGGAAACTGCCTACCTGAAGGTGGATCGTCAAACATTTGATGAACTGTCGCTTGCGGGCTTTTCATTTGTCCGGCAGGGCAGCCAATCTTGAAATTCGGAGGTCTGCAGGGAAGGCAGGCCATCCCTGAAAACAGAGTCAGGAGCAGATCATGGCACGAGGCGTAAACAAGGTTATTCTGATTGGGAATCTGGGGCAGGACCCGGAAACCCGCTATACCCCGAATGGCAATGCGGTGGTGAACCTCAACCTTGCAACCGATGAAAGTTACAAGGACAGGCAAACAGGCCAGTTGGTGCCGAAAACCGAGTGGCACCGGATTGTGATGTTCGGCAAGATTGCCGAGGTGGCTGGTCAGTACCTGCGTAAGGGCTCAAAGGTCTACATCGAGGGTAAGTTACAGACGCGCAAGTGGCAGGGGCAGGATGGTCAGGATCGCTACACCACCGAGGTAGTGGTGGACATCAACGGCCAGATGCAGATGCTCGACAGTCGTGGTGGCGAAGGCGGCGGCATGAGCCAAGGTGCTCCCGCTGGCCGTCCGCAGCAAGCGGGCAATGCCGCGCCAGCAGCCGCGGGCCCGTCTGGGCAGCAATCCGGAGGCGGGGGCTACAGTCAGCCGTCACAAGGCAGCATGCCGGAACCGGTTGATGACTTCGACGACGACATACCCTTCTAGGGTTAGTTACAAAAAGCCCCCGCCAAGCGGGGGCTTTTCTGTTAACGAGTTGCAAAAAGCAGTGAAATAGAACAATAAAACATGGAATTACGTTTACTTTTTCAACTACTATTAAAGTCACTATAAGAATCGTCCATTTTTTAGGCATCGAGGCTTTCGAGTGGCCCTGAGCTTTATTAAAAGCTTTCTGAATCGTTCTGATAAACGGCAGCAGATCTATCTGGAAATTCGTCCTGACGGCATCGCGTGGGCGGAATCCGGAGGTAGCGCGGCTTTTGCCGATTGCTTGCCGGCAAAGCGGGAGTCTGTGCTCCGTGCATTAGTCGGCGAGCGCGCCTGGGCCGGTGTCGATACCACTCTGGTTTTACCGATGGATCAATACCAAGTGTTCCAGTTGGAGCGCCCTGAGGGCGTTGAAGACTCGGAGCTTGGTGATGCCCTGAAGTGGAAACTCAAGGACATTCTCGATTTCAATCCGTCCGATGCAGTCTGCGATGTATTTCCGTTTCCGGAAGATGCTTCCCGTGGCCGCGGGGACCTGGTTAACGTGGTCGCTGCCAGAAAGTCTCTCGTTAGTGAGCTGGTTGCACTGGTCGAGGCATGCGATCTGACGTTGATTTCCATTGATATCGCCGAGTTGGCTCTACGTAACCTGGTGCCCCGCATTGATCCCGATCATCGGGGGGCGGCCGTGGTGCACATGCGCGAGCGGTTCGGGCAGATGATCGTCTGTAAAGGCGAAACACTGTACCTGTCGCGACGGCTGGACGTGACTTCGGATGACCTCCGGGATGCAGCGCGGCAGGAAAATGCTGTGCAGTCTTTGGCCCTTGAGATGCAACGGTCCCTCGATTATTACGAAAGCCAGTTGGGGCAAGTTCCCCCTGCCGTCATTCGCCTGGTGGCGCGTGACAACCTCATGCCATTGCCCTCCATGCTTGCCTCCTATGTGGCCGCCACCGTTGAAACGCTGGATTGGTCGCCTTACGGTCTTGATCAACCCTTGGACAGCCGCTGCCTGGTTGCCTGGGGCGCAAGTCTGGTACCGACCGGTAAGGGGGCAAAATGATCCAGCAGGTCAACCTCTATACCGATGAACTGCGTCCCCGAAAGGAAAAACTGCAGGCCCGGATGGCGTTGTCCATTCTGGCCCTGGCGCTGGTTGTGATTGTGGTTTCCGCAGGGGGTGTCCGATATCAGGCGTCGCACTTGCAGGCGCAGGTCGATTCTCGGCAGGCACAGAATGATCAGCTACAGCGTGCGGTGGAACAATTGACCACTGAGGCGGAAGCCCGCCAACCCGACCCTGAGGTTGAAGCCGCCCTTGAGCGTGTAACCGCGACGTTGGCACGAAGGCAGCGATTGCTGAGTCGTGTGGAGGACCTGGTGGCCAGCGAAGCAGCGGGATTTTCAACGCAGCTGTCGGCATTAGCTCGACAGGTGCCGCAAGGACTCTGGCTGACGCACATCCGTCTGGACGGTCATCAGGGGAATGTTGCTTTGGCTGGCAGGTCGCAGTCTGGGCGGCTTGTGCCGATATACCTCGAAAAGCTTAGCGGGGAGCCCGCCTTCGTGGGCAAGACCTTCGGCAGCTTTCGGCTTGACCGAGAGGAAGACGGGCGCTGGATAGAGTTTCAGGTTGCCACGGACAGGAACTGGGAGGGTGCTGAATGAATCAGGCTTTTCGTCAGCAGTTTGATAGAGGCACAGCCTGGTTCGATGATCGTCCTGTTCGCGAGCGGGCAATGATTACTGTAACCGCCGTGGTCCTGATTCTTTTTGTTGGCTGGGAATTGTGTGTAGCGCCTGTGATGGGCCGCAACGACCAGCTCCAGTCCCGCCTGGATTCTTTGGCCAACACTCAGGCGTCGTTGCTTGAGCAACAACAGGTGTTAACCGCACGCTTGTCCTCCGACCCGTCCCAACAAATTCGGGACAGGCTCGCGGCGCGCCAGCAGCGTCTTGACCAACTCGATGAGGAGCTGGCCGAAACCACCGGACGGCTGATCGCGCCGAGGGCCATGGTGGGATTATTGCGGGACATCCTGGCGGCCCAGGAAGAACTTGAGCTACTGGGTGTTGAATTGATGCCGCCTGTGCCCGTATTTGAGGACGGTCCTGGCACGCCAGAAGACACTAACAGCAATGACGACAATGAAACCCGTGAGCCGCTGCTGTTCGCACACGATGCGGAAATTGCCATTCGTGGAGGCTATATGGACGTGCTGTCTTACCTCGATACCCTTGAAGCCATGGACGCCCGCCTCGGTTGGGTGCTGCTTGACTATGATGTCAGCGAGTATCCGCACAACGAGATCCGGGTTCGGGTCAGGACACTGAGCCTGGACCGTGCATGGTTGGGAGTCTGAAATGAGGGTGTTGCTGATCGTATTGATGTTGGCTGCAGGGTATGCCTTTGCCCTTGAGGATCCAACCCGGCCGAGCGGCTTTTCAGGCAGTGCACCACAGTCAGAACCGGCGAGGGAGTTTTCACTGGCGTCGATATTTATTGGCAATAATCGCAGGTTGGCGGTTATCGATGGAGAGGCCCGCAGGGAAGGGCAGGCGTTTGAGGGGGTTCGCATTCGGCGGATTTACCCCGACCGGGTTGAGCTGGTTGATCAGGGAAGAGTGCGCGTTCTACGCCTGGAACCCCTTCCGCAAGTGCGGAGTTCGCAATGACAGACAAACGAGCTGCTATGACACTGAATCGAACGTTTTTGACCGTGCTGCTGGCAACGTCACTGGCCGCCTGCAGCAATAACCCGCTGATGCGCACCAGCCAGGCCACCTCGACGGACGCTGCCCAGTCGATTGATGACGCGCTGGCGGAGGCCGAAGCCAAATCCGCGTGGCAGCGTGCCGAGCGGGAACAGGCCGCACGGGCAGGTGTTCCGGAAGAAGTCAGTGCGGCCCTGATGCCGTCGCTGTCTGCTGACACGAATGACGAAGAACGGTTCGATGTCGATGCCCGTGGCCTTGCCGCCGGCCCGTTCTTCGAAGCGCTGGTGGAGGGTAGCCGGTATAACGTGGTGGTTCACCCCGGTGTTGACGCGGTTGTTGACCTGAGGCTCCGGGACGTGACTGTTCCCGAAGTTATGGATATCGCCAGTGACCTCTATGGCCTGGATATGCAGCGCAACGGGCGACTGTTTCAGGTAAAGGCTGAAAGCGTCCAGACTCGGATGTTCCCGATCGACTACCTGCACTTCAAGCGCAGTGGCGGCTCCGAAACCCGTGTCAGTTCAGGGCAGGTCAGCAGTTCACGTGACAATTCAACCGGTGCGGGCGCGTCGCAGGACAATTCCGACAACACTTCAACAGCGAATCTCGTTGGCACTCGCATCTCCACCGAGACCGAGTCCGATTTCTGGACCGATATTCAGCGCGCGCTGCAAATGATCGTAGGATCGGAGAATGGCAATCAGGTGATCATCAATCCCGGCGCGGGGCTGGTGATGGTGCGCTCCGATGGAAAGTCCCTGGCGCAGGTGGAAGAGTACCTTCGCCGAACTCAGTTGATTATGCAGCGGCAGGTGGTGCTGGAAGCCAAGATTCTGGAGATTGGTCTGAATGAAGGCTATCAGCAAGGGGTTAACTGGTCTGATATTCAGAGTGCCTCCTCGGTAACAGCGAGCGATGGCTTGCCGGCCGAGTTCACTGCCCAATCGCTGGCGGGGCAGGCGATACGGACCTCCGATATTGGGGGCTTGTTTTCGGCGACCTTCCGGGAAGGAACCTTCACGGCGCTTATTGAACTTTTGGGCGAGCAGGGCAATGTGCAGATTCTCTCCAGCCCCCGAATTTCGACCATCAATAATCAAAAAGCGGTGATCAAGGTTGGCACCGACGAGTTTTTCGTAACGGACATCGACTTCGACGACAACAACTCGGCAGTGACAGCCACTGACCGGACCTCCACCTCAGTGGAACTGACCCCGTTTTTCTCCGGGATTTCGCTCGACGTTACCCCACAGATTTCAGAAGACGGCGCCATTACCCTGCATGTGCACCCCTCCGTGAGCGAGGTGAATGATCAGGAGAAGGTGATCACGGTGGGCGACCGGGACGTCACACTGCCTTTGGCGCTCAGCACGGTTCGCGAGACCGACAGTGTGATCCGTGCCGAAAGTGGCCAGATTGTAGTGATCGGCGGGTTGATCCAGAACACCAGCGAGGACAACAACTCGGCAGTGCCCTTCTTCAGTGAAATTCCCTTGTTGGGAGAATTGTTTAAACAGCGACGGTTCCAGTCTCGCAAGAGCGAGCTGGTCATCCTGTTGCGCCCCGTGGTTGCCGGCAGCCAGCAGATGAATGCGGATGTATCGGCCAGTCGCGACCGGATGCGGGTTCTGCGGGAACTGCTGGAGTCTTCCGAATCTGTGAAACCCCAACCGGAGAAAGCCAGGCGCTAGCATGTACGAAGCTCATTTCGGACTGCAGGAAGCACCGTTTGCATTGACGCCCAACACCCGGTATTTCCTCCGGGCACGTAGCCACAGCGATGCGCTGGAACTGCTGTTGGTGGCCTTGCGTGAACGGGAAGGCTTTATAAAAATCACCGGCGAGGTTGGTACCGGCAAAACCCTGCTGTGCCGGTTGTTGCTCAATGAGCTGGAGCAGGACGCCCATACGGCCTACATTCCCAACCCGCACCTGACACCGGAGACCCTCTATGAGGCTGTGGCGGAGGAGCTGGGTGTGGACGTTGCGAGTTGCGCCAACACCCACCAGATACTGAAAGCTCTGAACGAGCGCCTGATTGCGCTGGCCATGGAGCAACGCCAGGTGGTGCTGGTGATTGATGAAGCCCAGGCCATGCCCGAGGAAACCATCGAGGCGCTGCGTCTGTTGACCAATCTGGAAACCGAAAGTACCCGGCTATTGCAAGTGGTGCTGTTCGGACAACCGGAACTGGACCAGATACTCCAACGAGACAGCATGAGGCAGCTACGGCAGCGGATTACCTTTCAGTATCGCCTGGCACCATTGGATAAGGTGTCGGTAGCACAGTACCTCAGGCACCGCCTGTCCCAGGCCGGGTACAACGGCGGTGACCTGTTTGCACCCTCCGCACTGCGTTTGATTTCCCGCTCATCCGGCGGTATCCCGCGGTTGGTCAATATTATCGCCCATAAGTCCCTGTTGTCAGCGTGGGGCCGGGGCGACCAACAGGTCAGCCGCTGGCACGTGATGCAAGCAGTCAGGGACACTGACAGCGCCCGCGTGCCCAACCTTCTGGTGAGGTGGCTATGAGTTTGCTCAATGATGCTCTGCGGGCCGCCGAGCAACGCCAGGATCGGCCTGTGGCGCCCGGAGTCTATGCGGGTGGTCAGGCGCAGGCTGGCAATCGCAAGCGTGCGTTGGTGAGCGTGTTGGTGGTTCTGGCGATCGTGGTCGCTGGCCTTGGCGGCTACTGGCTGCTCTCGATCGACTCATCTTCTGTCCCAGCAGAACTCGCGTCAGTTCCCTCTACCGATACTGCGCCCTCGGCAGATGAACCAAGTCAAGCCAAGGTAAGCGATGTTGCCGCTGACGTTTCGAGAGCGGAGCCCGAAGAACCAGCAGAAGCGGTGAAGGCCGTGTCGTCGCCCGCAATGGCTGAGCCGGAACCGGTTCAAATACAGGCATCCACCCCGCAGACACCCGCGTCACAAAACCCGGCACCGGAACCGCTGTCACCGGAACCCATGGAACCCGACACCACGGAGCAGGAGCCAGCCCAGTCGCCCCCTGCCTCGGTGGCGAAAAGGGAAAAGGTTGAACCGTCATCGACGGAGCCAGAGAAAGAGGCAGAAACAGAAGCTAAGGAAACGGAACCCGAAAAGACTGCCATTGCTGACGTGAAACAGGTGCCGGAAACGCCGGCTGCGACCGATCGCAGCACTGCGAGGGAGCTGGAAAAATTGGTGGCGCAGGGCCGTATTACCGACGCAGAGCGCCGTCTTGCGGCCCTGACCCGGGAGCAGGACGCCCCCCGCAGCCGCTATGTGGTTGTCAGGGCATTGCTGGTTGATGGCAAACAGGATCAGGCTCTTGGCTGGCTGCCCGCGGAGGTTACCGCACAAAACCCGGCTTTGCGTTTGCTGAGAGCAAGGGCCCTGCACGCCAACAATGATCTGGGTGCGGCCCTCAACACACTGACGTCGAGCATTCCGCCTGTGGAAGGACATGCCGAATACCGCGTTACGCTGGCAACGTTGCTGCAACAACAAGGTGACAGTGCAGAAGCCGCCCGGCACTGGGCGGCACTGATTGCCTGGGATGACAGCCAGGCTCCATGGTGGGTGGGGCTGGCAATTTCCCTCGAGACACAGGGCGAGCTGGCCGGAGCGGCCAGGGCCTACCAGCAGGCAGCCGAACTTCCGGGGCTGCCCCGGTCGTTGGCCGACTACGTACAGCAACGCCTGCAGGCATTGCGGGCAGGATGATCCATGGCTGAAGCAAAGAAAAAAATCCGCATAGGCGACCTGCTGGTCCAGAACGACGTCATCACTGAGCAACAGTTGATGACCGCCTTGCGTGAGCAGAAGAATACCGGACGCAAGCTGGGCCGTACCCTGATCGATCTGGGCTATGTGGAAGAGGACAACCTCCTCAACATCCTGTCGCGCCAACTGGATGTGCCATTCGTTCAGTTGCGTCACTTCCAGTTCAACAACGAGCTGGTCAAGAAGCTGCCGGAAGCCATGGCCCGCCGTTTCCGCAGCATCGTTTTGGCGGAACAGAGCGGCGAATTGCTGGTAGGTATGGCCGACCCGCTCGACATCTTCGCCTACGACGAACTGGTGCGGGTGCTGAAGCAGCCGATCAAGCAGGCCGTTGTGCGGGAAAGCGAACTGCTGAATACCCTCGATCTGGTGTATCGCCGTACTGACGAAATTGCCTCGCTGGCGGAAGAACTGGAAGACGAACTGGGCGACGACGCCTTTGACCTGGCGGACCTCAGCGCCGAGTCTGAAAGCGCGGAAGCACCTGTGGTAAAGCTTCTGCAGACGCTGTTTGAAGATGCCGTGCAGGCCCGCAGCTCCGATATTCACATTGAACCTGATGAGACTGTGGTACGTATTCGCCAACGGGTGGATGGCGTGCTGCAGGAACAGGTGATGAAGGAAAAGCGGGTTAACTCCGCTCTGGTGCTACGCCTTAAACTGATGGCTGGCCTGAACATTTCCGAGAAGCGGATTCCCCAGGATGGCCGCTTCAATATCCGCGTAAAGGGCCGCAGCATCGATGTGCGGGTTTCCACCATGCCGGTTCAGTACGGCGAGTCGGTGGTCATGCGTTTGCTGGACCAGAGCCAGGGCATGCTGAACCTGGACGTCACCGGCATGCCGGAAACGCTGCTCGAAAACTTCCGCCGTATGATCAAGAAGCCCCATGGCATGATCCTGGTCACCGGCCCGACCGGTAGCGGTAAGACCACAACCCTTTATGGCGCGCTAACCGAACTCAACCGTCCGGAAGTCAAAATCATCACCGCAGAAGACCCGGTGGAGTACCGGCTGCCGCGCATTACCCAGGTGCAGGTAAACCCGAAAATCGGCCTGGAATTCGCCAGTGTACTACGCGCCGCGCTGCGCCAGGACCCGGACGTGATCCTGGTGGGCGAGATGCGGGACCATGAAACCGCCGAGATTGGCCTGCGTGCGGCGATGACCGGCCATCTGGTGCTCTCGACGCTGCACACCAACGACTCCATCAGCAGCGCCATGCGACTGATTGATATGGGCGTGGAGCCTTTCCTAGTGGCCAGTTCCCTGCTTGGCGTTGTTGCCCAGCGGCTGGTGCGCAAGGTTTGTGAGAACTGTCGCGAGGCCTACGAGCCCACCAGTCAGGAAAAAGTCTGGCTGAACCAGTTCGATCTTGATCCGCTCGACCTGGAGGCCGGGTTTGTACATGGTCGCGGTTGCTACCAGTGCAGCAACAGTGGTTACCGGGGGCGTCTGGGTGTGTACGAAATGCTGGAAATGAACGAGGCGATGCTGGACGCACTGCGCCGCCAGGACATCGCCGGTTTCACCCGGGAAGCGCGCAGGAGCCACCTTTACCGGCCGCTTGGTCTTTGTGCCATGGATTTTGCACTGCAGGGCGTGACCACTCTGGAAGAAGTGGCCCGGGTGGCGGCGACCTCTGAGGGCGACGTGTCCCTGGATGAGGTGCCGGTGCTCTCTCAATCCTCTGGTGATAGCGGCGCCGACAACCCTGCTCCCAATGAGGGAGGTGTCTGATGCAGTTTACGTACCGGGGTAAGGACAGCAGAGGAACCGTGCAACAGGGTGCGCTGGCTGCGCCGAGCCCCGAGGCGGCAGCGTCCGAACTCATGCGGCGGGGCATCACACCCCTGGCGATCCATGAGCAGGCACAAGGCGAATCCATCGGCGACCGGCTGAACAACTTGCCGCTGTTCCGCAAGAAAATCACCCTGGACGAACTGATCGTGTTCTGCCGTCAGATGCATGCGTTGACCAAGGCGGGCATCCCGTTGATACGAACCATGCGTGGCCTGGCGGACACGACGCGCTCGCCCGCGCTCAGCGAAGTGCTGGACGACGTAACGGATCGCCTTGAGGCTGGCTCCACGATGGCTACCGCCATGCAGGCGCATCCCAAGGTGTTTCCGGATCTGTTTATCGCCATGATCCACGTGGGAGAGAACACCGGGCAACTGGACGATGCCTTCAAACGGCTGTCTGAGATCCTCGAGCTGGAGCGGGACACCAAGCGGCGTCTCAAACAAGCCATGCGTTATCCCACCTTCGTGGTGATTGCCCTGTTTGCGGCGCTGATGGTGGTGAACTTTCTGGTGATCCCGAAGTTTTCGGCGGTCTTCAACAAACTGGGCGCCGACCTGCCATTCCTGACCCAGGTACTTGTTGGTACCTCAAACTTCCTGTTGGGCTACTGGTACATCGTGTTGTTCGGTATGGCTGCAACGGCGCTTTTGGTGAGGCAGTGGAAAAACACCGACCAGGGACGCCTGACCTGGGACCGCTACAAACTGAAAATGCCTATTATCGGACCGCTGCTGGAGTTGATTACCCTAAGCCGGTTTGCCCGTAACTTCGCCAGTATGCTGTCTGCGGGTATGCCCGTGACCCATGCGTTGACCGTGGTTGCAGACGCCACGGATAACGCCTGGATATCCAAGCACATCAAGGAGATGCGGATCGGTATCGAACGCGGTGAAAGCCTGCTGCGGACAGCCCGGCAGAGCGATATGTTCACGCCGCTGATCTTGCAGATGATTGCGGTGGGTGAGGAAACCGGTTCGGTGGACGACATGCTCGTGAACGTGGCGGACTTTTACGATGAAGACGTGGACTACGGCCTCAAGCGGCTGGCGGAATCCATCGAACCGATACTGATCGTGGCCATGGGTATCCTGGTTCTCATTCTTGCACTGGGCGTGTTCCTGCCCATATGGGACCTGGGAGCGGCCGCCATGGGGCGTGGGTGAATGACCGGCCAGAAGTATTCGGCGATGTCGGTGCTGACCAATTCACATCGCCTGAGGTTTCTGGTGGCCCTGTGCATCCTTTTTACCCTCTGGTGGGTATTACTGGGAGTTGTAGAGCGGGAAGCCGGCAGGGCGGAACAACAAGGTACACGGCTGATGATCAACCAGATCAGAAGTGTGCTGGTCGTAAAAGGGGCAGAGATTCGCCTGCAGGAAGGGGCCGACTTCAGGGCCTGGTCGGGCGGAAACCCTTTCGAATGGTTTGGATCAGAACCGGCCCGGTATGATGGGATTTGTCATGACGGGCTGCCGGAGCCCGGCAGGTGGTGTTTCAAGCCGTTACAAACCGGCGATAAAGGCTACAAAAAAGACACGGCAGGCGCGCAGGGACAGGTTATATTTCAACCACGCCAGCCGATAACCCTTGGAGACAGGCAGGGAAGCGGCGACACACCCATGGCCTGGGTTGTGGCGGTCGAGTTCACGGACAGGAACGGCAACGGACGCCTCGATGGACAGGATCTCCAGTCCGGGCTGAGGTTGCAGTCGGTGGAGACGCAGAATGATCGTGCCGAACATTGATAACAAGCCTCAGGGAGGCCACGCTATGAGGGCAATGACACTAAAAGCGCACCAGACAAAGGGGTTTACCCTGATTGAGCTGGTGGTGGTGATCTCCATACTCGCCATTCTTGCAGCCTTTGCGTTGCCAAGGTTCGCCGAACTGTCGGACGAGGCCCACCGGGCAAGCATCCAGGGCACTTCGGGCGCCTACGCCGCTGCTGTTGCACTGGTTCGTGCCCAGTGGACCGCCCGTGGCGCCGCTGGCGCACAAACTAATCTGCCCGGCTTTGGCGAGGAAAACGTCGACGTGAGTGCTGACGGTTGGCCAACGGGCGTAGGTGGCAACACTGACCCGACGGCCATGAGTGCCACAGAGTGCCAAAACCTCTGGCTGGCCCTGATGCAGTCAAACGCGCCGACCGTGGCAACCTCCGGCGACACAACGGATTACACAGTAACCGCAAGCGGGTCCGTTTGTACCTACGAGTACAACCTCAATGGTGGCACGGACAACATTCAATACGACGCCGACAGCGGCGAAGTAATTCGGGTTATCAATTAATCCATTTTAAAGCAGCAAAAGCAGGAGAAGACCATGAATATGATGAACCAGATGGCAGCAAGAAAAGAGAAAGGTTTCACCCTTATTGAACTGGTGATGGTGATTGTGATTCTCGGGATTTTGGCGGCGTTTGCGTTGCCGAGGTTTGCGGATTTAGGCGGAGAAGCCAGAGCTTCAACCATACAGGGCGCACTCGGTGCAGTGAAATCTGCCTCAGCTATTGCTCACTCGAAGTGTTTGGCGGACGCAGATTGTAATGCATCCGCTGCTACTGGTGAAACGGCTGAACTGGAAGGTAGCGACATTGCGATGGTTTTCGGTTATCCCGCTGCAACCGCTGCGGGTATCCAGTCAGCGTCTCAGATTAGTACGGATGACTTCACGGTCGATACTAGCACTGCCGGAACTCTTTTGGTTCAGGCGACCGGTGCAACTGCTGCCGCTAACTGTCAGGTGTCCTATGTCGCTCCAACAGCTGCGGGTGACGCGCCAGTAATTACGGTGGATGCTAGCGACTGCTAAAACTGCCTAAACTGTAGGGCGGACTAGCGAAGCCTGGGTCCGCCTGAGGTTTTGTGTTTGGGGCTACGTGGCTATCCGGGAGAGGGGCATGAGAGAAAGGATCGCCCCGATGTCATCGGGGTTCACCCTTGTCGAGTTGGTCATGGTCATCATCCTGATCGGGGTGCTCTCCGCTCTGGGTGTTGGTCTGTTTGCCAGCCGCTCCGCCTTCTCTCCTTTGTTGGCCACCCAGCAACTTGCCTCTGCCACGCTGCTTGCCCAACAGGCAGCGCTGGCGGGCAACTCTTCTAACAGTCTGACCATTTCACAGAGTGCAGAGCACTTCCGGTTTACCGTCGGGGCGAGGACGTTTGAGCTGTCACGGGCGGAAACGTCTTTGTCTGTTGCTAGTGGCTTGCCACTGACGGTGACATTCGGAGCAGACGGTTCACCAGGGACCGGGACCAATATCGAGTTTACCTTTACTGGCGACAGCACCTTTGAATCCTGCCTGAGCTCCCTCGGTGCAGTCTATCGCGGGAGTTGTCAGCTGTGATGTCTGACCAGCGCGGTGCCACCCTGGTGGAGCTGGTGATGACCATTGTCATTATCAGTGTGGCCATTGCCGGAGTGGTGGGCGCGTTCGCCCTTATCAGTGGGCGTAGCGCTGATCCCTTGAACCAGACCCGGGCCGTAGAGCTTGCACAGCTGTACATGGATGAAATCATTACCCGGAAGTACGACGACTCAGTGCCTCAGGGAGGTATGCCGAAATATTCAGGCGGCTGCAATATAGGAGCAGAACCTGGTGAAGAACGCGGTACCTACGATGACGTCGATGACTACAACGACTTGACGGATAGCCCGCCGAAAAACGCACGCGATAACGATGGTGAAGTTCTTGATGGCTATGCGGGCTTTTCTGTTTCAGTTTCGGTGGTTTGTGCTGGTGCTGATGTGGGACTCCCCGGTTCTGAGGCCAAAAGGGTCGATCTAACGGTTCTTGCTCCGGGAGGGCAATCGTTTTCATTTTCGGCCTACAGGGCAAATTTCTGATGAGGCGTGTGGCAGGGTTTACCCTTGTGGAGCTGGTCATCGTGATCGTTCTGCTCGCTATTGTTGCTACGATTTCGGTGCAGTTTGTAGCACTCTCCACCCGTGGTGCCATTGATGTGGGATCTCGTCAGCAGCGGGCGCTTACTGGCGTGGTTGTCAGCGAGCATATCAGCCGGGGGCTGAGGGAAGCCCTGCCGACTTCGGTTCGGACCAATTCGAGCGGTTCCTGTATTGAATGGATGCCGATCATTGCTGCGTCGAACTACGAGAATTTGCCCGGCGGGCCGAGTCCTGATTCGTTTGAAGCGGTGCCGCTTCCGGATGGAGGTTCCGCAAGGGGCCGGGTTGTGGTCTATGGATACGGCAGTAATCTCTACGATGTGACCAATCCCGGCCCGGTGTCGCCGTTGGCGACTATGCCTGCCGGTGCTTCACCGGTGACGGTCACTCTGGACTCGCCCCATCGTTTTTCCGCTAAATCGCCTGAGAAGCGATTTTATGTTGTTGGTGACCCGGTAGCACTCTGCCAGTCTGGCCGCTGGCTATACCGATACAGAAACTACGGTATCAACGAGCCGGTGGCGTCCGGCTTGCCAATCGCGTATCCGGGGCGCGAGGTCCTGGCAGCAAACCTTGAGGCGGCATCACTGTTGTTTGAGGTTACGCCCCCTACCTTGCAGCGTGGTGCGGTAGTGTCCTTCCGTCTGGTGCTGGAAGATACTGGAACCGGAGAGTCCACCGCCATCAGTCAGGAGGTACAGATCCGCAATGTTCCCTGACAGATCTCGACAGCATCAGGCTGGTGCAGGCCTGCCCGTTGCCCTCTTTGTTATCACCGTGCTGTCGCTGCTGGTTTTGGGCATGTCTCAGATGCAGCAGATCAGCGGTGAGTCAGTCAGCCTGCAGATTCAGTCACAGCGGGCATTCTTTGCGGCTGAAAGCGGTGCGCAGGTCGCGGTTCGTGACGTGCTCGAGGCCTCCGACTGTGCCGGGCTGAACAGCCCACTGGTTTTTAATGATGCCGGCGGACTGCAAAGCTGTCGTTCCCGCATGACCTGCGAGTCGGTAGCAGCCAATATTGGCGGTTCCGGTGGCAACACGGTGTTTACCATAACCAGTACCGGGCAATGCGGTGCTGGGCCGGATGAATCAACCAGGGTGGTAGAGGTGCGTGTGCGATGATGTCTGTTCTGCGCGAGTTACCACGGATCGTGGTTATTGTTCTGTGTTCGATGATTGCTCCATTGGCGTATGCGGCACAATGTAGCGATGTGTTCAGTCAACCGGATGGTGTCAATGACAACCTGCAGGCATCGGGAAACACCCTTGACCTTACCGGTGTGAACTGGGCCAACGGAACCTGGCCTCCCTCAGGAGTTCCCCAATTGGGAGGTGAGGAATATGTCTCCTCTCAGCCAGGACCTAGCTATGAGCTTGTGCTTCAGCCCGGGGCGCAAAAGGTCATATTCGTCAACGGCAACCTGACAATTGATCGCGGCACTCGGTTGAACGAATCCGGCTCTCCGGACCAACTGCTTATTGTTGTGCGCGGAAGCCTCAGCATTGCAGGTGGCGGGAATAGTGCAAACAACCGGGTTGTGATTAATGGTCTGATATACGCAGCTGGCTCGGCGTCGATTGGGAACAACGTCTACATCGACGGTGCTGTAGCCGCCGGAGGGGCGATTTCCACTGGAAACAGAGACGTAGAGTTTTCTGACTCTGACGTCAATACGGACCTGTTGGAAGGGCTGTGTGATTCAGGAGCAGCGGGGCCCGTGGATTTGTCGGCCAACGGTGAGTCAGTGGGCCCAGTGTCGATAGGCGTCGACGATAGCGTTTCGTTTTCTGCTGATGTGGCAGGTTGCCCTCCAGTGCCGACTCTCTCGACTCAGGACTGGCGTGAAACATGGTTGGTCGATGGACAGCAGGTGGCTCAGTCTGTATCTGGATCATCCAGCTGCTCAAGGTCGCCGCTTATCCGGACAGATACGTTCGATACGGAAGGACAGTACGCGGTCCTGTTAACGGTTGAGTACCGGAACTGTTTTTTAGGCTTCTTTTGTGGTGGGTGGCAGGAGCATGGTGGCGACACGATCACTATGGATGTGAGCGACGACGATGCGCTCACCTGCTTCACTGATGATTATCTTGATGGCAGCCTGTCTGCAGACGATTGGGTGACATCCGTGTCGAGAGGAAATTTCACGCCAAGTATTGTGAACGGTCGTCTTCGTATGACAGAAGCCCGTTCTAACCAGGCCACGGCTGCAACTATTCAGCGCGAGATTCCGGGTGCGGAAAATCTGGTGATCATTGAATTCGATTACTACGCCTATGGGGGAAATGGCGCGGATGGTCTGGCAGTCGTACTTTCTGATGCGAGGGTGACGCCTCAGCCTGGAAGTTATGGCGGGTCCCTGGGGTACGCCCAGAGGAGTAATGGAGATCCGGGATTTGCCGGCGGGTGGCTTGGTATAGGTCTTGATGAGTTTGGTAATTTTTCTAACTCCAACGAAGGCCGTGTTGGAGGGGCGGGATTCAGACGGGATGCAGTCGCCGTCAGGGGAGCAGAGCAGGGTGGGTACCGGTATTTGCGGGGAACCGGCAGTGTATCTCCGGGTATTGACCAGCCGGGAAACAATCCGTCTGCCCATCGTTACCGGGTCACCGTAGATTCACGTGTTTCCGGCGAGGCCCTGGTATCGGTGGAGCGTGATGTGTCCGGTACTGGTGACAATTACCAGATCCTTGTGGAAAGTTTTAATGCGCTGAACGAACCTGGGCAGCCCGCTGTGCCAGAAAATTTCCTGTTGTCGTTGACGGGCTCCACCGGCGGTTCTAACAATATCCATGAACTGGACGGCTTCCAGTTGTGCGCCCTCAAGCTGAACCCGGTGGGCGCCCAGGTTGATCATTTTGAAATCCTTCATGATGGCGTGGCGCTGACCTGCCAGCCAGAAACGGTCACCATCCGTGCCTGTGCCACTGCAGGGTGTAACGACAACGAACTCTTTACCGACCCGGTTGAGGCAACGCTTGAGCCTACTGAAGGCTGGCAGGGAGGCAATCCCGTGACGATTGTTGGCGGGACGGGCGAGTTCGTATTGCAGAATACAGTCGCCGGTGAGGTCGTCCTCAATGTGGTGGGCTCGCAGCCATCAACTCGTCCTCAATCCGTAACGCTGTGTCGGCGCGGCAGCAGTCCTCTGTCTTCTGAAAACTGCAAGCTGGAGTTTTTTGAGTCAGGGCTGGCTTTTGATATTCCCGATCTGACATCCCACAAGCCTTCGGGCCCGGTGCAGGTTCAAGCCGTACGGCAGGACGATGCAAGCCAAGCGTGTGTTCCAGCGTTTGAAAACGCTGAGCGGGAAGTCCATTTCTGGTCAACGTATGTGGATCCCGGCCCGGGAGGCCGTCCTGTTGATCGCCCCTTGTCGGTGAACAACACGGATATCAGTGGGGACGAGAGTGCGCCTACACCTCTGAACCTCTCATTTGGTGATGACGGTATCGCCGAGATTGAAGTCAGCTACCCGGATGCGGGGCGTCTGGACCTCGGTGCCAGATATGACGGATCACCTGCGAATAACGACGAAGGCTTGTCGATGCCAGGCTCAGATGCCTTTGTCAGCACCCCGGCGGGGTTTTGTGTCAGTAGCGCAGGAGCGTGTGCGGCGGGCGATTCTTCTTGTGACGTATTCGTCAGGGCCGATGAGCCTTTTGATCTGTCGATCACCGCTGTTGGCTGGCAGAGCGACACTGACACCGATCTATGTGATGCAAACCCTGTTACTCCTAACTTCCGGATGTTGACGGTCCCCATTGCCTCGGAACTGGTTGCGCCGTCTGATGGTGTCAATGGAGTTGTGTCACCCATCAGTTATTCCCATTCCCGGTCATTGGATGCGACTGAAACGGTCAGCGTAAAGATGTCAGAGGTTGGCGTGTTCCGTTTTACAGCGACGCCGGTAACCGGTGGGTATCTTGGTAAAACGGTGCCTAAGGGCACCAGTGCACCTACGGGGCGTTTTTACCCCGATCGTTTTAACGTCACCATTGACGAAGGTGCACTGGGCGCTCATTGCGGTGCACCAACGCCTTTCAATTACACCGGGCAGGACATTTCATGGTTATTGGCGCCAACACTGACAATTGAAGCCCTGTCGATGGATGGAGCTCGGACCAGGAACTACACCGAGCCCGGATTCCAGAAGCTGGTCAAGGAGGACGTGATTCGAACTTTTCCCGTCGAAGACAGCTCGGCAGTGAACCGTGAGAATGAGAGCATTGACGTCAGTACCAACGTATCCGCAGGGGAGCTGTTGGTGGCCGAGCCCGAGTCCGGTCTTCTGCAGTTCAACTATGCCGCTGGTGATACCGTTCGTTACCTGAAGGTCCCTGAAGCGAGGGTTGCCCCCCTTACGCCGCCACCTTCCCCACCCGACCTTCCCGGCCCATCGAATCATCTTCTGACCTATGGTGTGACTGATATCACCGACGCTGATGGCGTCAGTGCCGACGATGCGCCGTATAAATTTTCACCGGCAGCGACTTTCGACATCCGTTTTGGCCGGTTGTCCATGGACAACGTGTATGGTCCTGAAAATGTGCAAGAGCTACGGATGCCTTTCAGGCTGGAATACTGGAATGGCTCGCGGTACGTAACCAATACGGTCGATAACTGCACCAGCTGGACGACAGCCACCATTTCGAGCGCTGCCAATCACCACACACTCGTTTCGGATTCGGGCACGTTTACCGCGGGTGAGGCCGGACCACTACGGCTTCAGGCGACCGGCTCCCAAGGTACAGATCGACTGACATGGACAGTTGACGAATGGCTCCGGGAGGATTCAGACGAGGATGGTACTGCCGAAGCGCCCTCAGCCCTGGCCACCTTCGGCGTCTACCGTGGCCACGACCGCGTTATCTACTGGCAGGAGAAATAGCGGGAAGGGGGCTCAGTCCTCCTCCCCCTCCGGGTGATCCATCCCGAGTTCATTAATCTTGCGGGTCAAGGTATTCCGTCCCCAGCCCAGCAGGATGGAGGCATCACGCCGGCGCCCGCCGGTGTGCTTCAACGCGGTCTCGATCATGATGCGCTCAAACTCCGGCACGGCGGTATCCAGAATGCCTTTGTGGCCGCGTTTGAGCTCCTGTTCCGACCAGTTGCGCAGGCCTTCCTGCCAAGTCTGGCCGGTGGCCGGCGCTTCGGCCTGCTGCATCAGCTCGGGCGGCAGGTCATCGATGTGAACCTCGCGGCCACTGGCCATCACCGTCAGCCAGCGACAGGTGTTCTCAAGCTGGCGGACGTTGCCGGGCCAGGGCAGGGTGGTGAGGTATTCTTCGGCTTCCGGGCGCAGTATTTTGGTTTCCACTGCCAGTTCCCGGGCAGCCCGCTTGAGGAAATGTTCCATTAACCGCGGGATGTCCTCGCGGCGCTCCGCGAGTTTTGGCAAGTGCACCCGGATAACATTCAGGCGATGGAACAAATCTTCCCGAAAGGTGCCCGCCTGGACGAGCTTTTCCAGGTCCTGGTGTGTAGCCGCGATGATGCGGACGTCCACTTTGATAGGCGTGGTGCCGCCCACCCGATAGAACTCCCCATCCGCAAGCACCCGCAATAACCGTGTCTGGGTGTCGGCGGGCATATCACCGATCTCGTCGAGGAACAGGGTGCCTCCGTTGGATTGCTCGAAGCGACCCTGCCTGGCGGCAGCCGCTCCGGTGAAGGCGCCTTTCTCATGGCCAAACAGCTCGGACTCAATCAGGTCCTTTGGAATCGCGGCCATGTTGAGTGCGATAAAAGGGTGGCTGGCCCGGGGGCTGTGGTTGTGAAGGGCCTGGGCAACCAGTTCCTTACCGGTACCACTTTCGCCATTGATCAGTACGGTGATGTTGGAGTGGGACAATCGGCCGATGGCCCTGAACACCTCCTGCATCGCAGGCGCTTCACCAATGATTTCGGCATTTCTCTGTGCGCTTTCGGCTTGCGGCTCCGAGGTGGCCCGGCGTTCGTGGCTGTGAGCAACGGCCCGCTTCACCAGTGCGACGGCATCATCCACGTCAAACGGTTTTGGAAGGTACTCGAAGGCGCCCGTCTGGTAGCTGGTCACCGCGCTTTCCAGGTCGGAATGGGCGGTCATGATGATCACCGGCAGATCCGGGTGTGAGTCAACAATCTGTGAGAGCAAGGTGATGCCGTCGACGCCGGGCATACGGATGTCGCTGATGATGGCATCGGGCTGTTCGTGCTCCAGCCTCATCATGATGCTTTCGCCACTTTCAAACACCCGGGGCTGCATACCGGCCTGGTTCAGGGCGCGCTCCAGCACCCAACGTATACTGCGATCGTCGTCAATTATCCAGACGTTTGCCGGTTGGCTCATTGGTTTTCCTCCAGAGGCAGGAAGATGATGAAGTCGGTTTTTCCGGGCTCGCTCTCGCATTCAACAAGCCCGTGATGTTGCCCGATGATGCTTTGGGTGATGGAGAGGCCGAGGCCTGTGCCGCTGGCTCGCCCACTGATCATCGGGTAGAAAACGTTTTGCAACAGATCCGGTGGTATGCCCGGGCCGTTATCAATCACATCCACGCGGCACACCAGGCGATGGCGTTTGTGGCCGATGGTGAACTGTCGCAATGCGCGTGTGCGGAAGGTGATCGTCGGCTGTTCGTCGCCGGTCATCTCCGCCTGGTTCTCGAACGCGGCTTCCATGGCGTTGCGGGCGATGTTAAGGAAAGCCTGAATCAGCTGTTCCTTGTCGCCCTGGAACTCGGGGAGGCTGGGATCGTAATCTCTCCGGAAGTTCAAGCGGCCGCGGCTCTCAGCTTCCAAAAGGGTTTTGACGCGCTCCAGAACCTCATGAATATTGGTGGACGCCATTTTTGGGGCTTTGTTCGGGCCGAGCATGCGGTCCACCAGGGTTCGCAGGCGGTCCGCTTCTGCAATGATCACCTGGGTGTATTCTTTCTGGTCTTCGTTGTGCAGTTCGCGGTCCAGCAACTGGGCGGCCCCGCGAATACCTCCAAGAGGGTTTTTGATTTCATGGGCCATGCCCCGGACCAGTATCCGGGTGGTTTCCTGCTGGGAGATGATGTCTTCTTCCCGGCTGATCCGTAGCAAGCGGTCCCTGGGCTGGATTTCGATCAACAGTTCCGTTGGCTCAAGGCTTATGGGGGACACGGAATAATCAACCGTTAGCCGCAATCCGCTTGTCAGTATGAACTCCGCTTCGCGTCTGGTGTACGACTGGCCATTCTCGGCTGCCGCATACAGTGTTTGTAGGGCATCTTCAGAGTCGATCAGGATGTCGTTGATCGGGGCTCCCTTACTTCTGGTTACGCTGGTTTCAAACAGACTTTCGGCCGCCGGATTCAGGTACTGGACCCGCAACCCGTCACTCAGCACCAGTACGGCTGTGGTCAGGCTGTCCAGTATGCTTTTGTATCCGGTCGGTATCGCCATTCGTTTGTCCCTTTTGATGGGCCTTGCGGGTTGCTAAGGCAGTTTTGCAAAAAACGAACCACATTGGCTGTTCGTGGCTATGACAGTGCGCATTTAGCGGGCATGCGGGTTACAGGCCTGTGAACACGGCGTGGTGTAGTGCAGAAATATCATTGCGTAAAGCCTGCCCGCGGATATCCGCCCTGGGAATGGTCAGAGTATGGCTTTTTTATGGTGCGGTCGCACTAAAATGGTGCAATAAAGAATGGCGTGGTGGTTCGCTAACCGCTACAGGTCTGCGTTTGTATGGCGCCCCGGCTCGAAGCGGTCGGGGCCCCGGAAGGGTGCATCAGTTGTTGACGCTGGGCCGGTGGATGGTGAAGGTAATGGTTTCGCCGCTCTTGACGGTAACACCGTTGCTGTCGACGATATTGACGCCTGCATCGTGGGTGCCGCGAAACACATTGCGCACCATCACTGTCCCGGAAGCGCTCTGGCCAACCGGTTGGCCGTCGAGTGTCACTTCGTACTTGTGGCTGCCCCGAAGGCCAGGTGAACTGGTCACGCGGAATTCCACGTCGCCGCTGCCACTGTGGAAGGCCTGGTCATCACCCGGCGCGAGGAAGCGGACGCTGTCGTAGACGGAGCCTTCCTGTTGCACTTTTTCCCGCAACCGCTCTGGCTCCCGAACCGCTTCGAGTTTTGGCAGAGTGACCGTGGTGACCGGTTTTACCTTGATCTCCTCAGCAGGGGTGCCTTCCGAGGGCTCGTCGGTATAGGTAACGTTGCCCTGAGCATCCACCTGACGATAGACCTCGGCGGAAACCGGAAGCGCCGCAAGAGCGACAATGCCAGAGAGTAGTGCAAGCCGTGCGTTCATAGAGACAACCTGTCTGATTGTTTTACCCGATTATCAGCGCCAGTCATGAGTATTTCAACGCCATTACCCGGCAGCTTGGTTACATTCCGTTAAGGCTGGTCGAAATGTGCGGCCGTACACAAAAAAGCCCCGCGCAAGGCGGGGCTTCTCTGGGTTGCTGATCCTTACGAACGGATCAGCAGGAGTAGTAGAGCTGGAACTCGACCGGATGCGTGGTCATGTTCAGTTTCTCAACTTCACCGCGCTTCAGATCGATGTAGCCGGCAATCATGTCCTCGGTGAACACGCCGCCGCGGGTCAGGAATTCATGATCTTCAGCCAGGCAATCCAGAGCTTCGGACAGGGTTTCAGCAACCTTCGGAATGTTCAGCGCTTCTTCCTTCGGCAGGTCGTACAGATCCTTGTCCATGGCATCGCCCGGGTGGATCTTGTTCTGGATACCATCCAGGCCGGCCATCATCAATGCAGCGAACGCCAGGTACGGGTTGGCCGCCGGGTCAGGGAAACGCACTTCGATACGACGTGCTTTCGGGCTGTTCACGTATGGAATACGGATGGAGGCCGAACGGTTACGGGCGGAGTAGGCCAGCATAACCGGTGCTTCGTAGCCCGGAACCAGACGCTTGTAGCTATTGGTTGCAGGGTTGGTAAAGGCGTTGATGGCCTTGGCGTGCTTGACGACACCACCGATATAGTAAAGCGCTGCTTCGCTCAGGCCGGCATAGCTGTCACCTGCGAACAGGTTCTTGCCGTCTTTGCTCAGGGACATGTGTACGTGCATGCCGGAGCCGTTATCACCAACCACAGGCTTGGGCATGAAGGTGGCGGTTTTACCGTAGGCGTGGGCCACGTTGTGTACGCAGTACTTGAGAATCTGCACTTCGTCAGCCTTGCGGGTCAGGGTGTTGGCGCCAACGCCGATTTCACACTGGCCAGCGGTGCCGACTTCGTGGTGATGAACCTCAATTTCCAGGCCCATGGATTCCATAGCGGCACACATGGCGCCACGCAGGTCGTGCAGGCTATCCACTGGCGGAACCGGGAAGTAACCACCTTTAACACCCGGGCGGTGACCGATGTTGTTGCGATCGAAGTCTTCGCCGGATACCCAGGCGGCTTCTTCAGAGTGGATGTGGTAGGAAGCGCCCTGCATATCCACATTCCATTTAACAGAATCGAAAACAAAGAACTCAGGTTCCGGACCAAACAGGGCACCGTCAGCGATGCCCGTGGACTTGAGGTACTCTTCCGCACGGCGGGCAACGGAGCGTGGGTCACGCTCATAGCCCTGCATGGTGGAAGGCTCTACGATGTCACAGGTAATGTTCAGTGTGGTTTCTTCGGTGAACGGGTCCAGCACGGAGGTGCTGTCGTCCGGCATCAGAATCATGTCGGATTCATTGATGCCTTTCCAGCCGGAGATTGAAGAGCCGTCGAACATCTTGCCGTCGCTGAAAAAGTCCTCGTCCACCTCGGTGGCCGGCAGCGTTACGTGTTGTTCTTTGCCACGGCTGTCAGTGAATCTCAGGTCGATCCATTTGACTTCGTGTTCCTTGATCAGATCAATCGTCTTGGACATTGTGCATGCTCCGTCTGTTATCCCGCCGTGCGGGCGATTTCTGTGTACATTGTTGCCGGATCGTTCAGCAGTGCTGACTCCCGATCTTTCTTTCAGGTAGGGCAGCTTAACAAAAGCTGTTGCGAGTTACCTGCAAATTCGGCTGCTTAAGGTTTAGCAATAGCCTTGCCAGTTTTTGATGCATGCGCCACAAGTGCGCAATACCAAGGCGTTCGGGCTGTTTTGGAGCGATATGTGCTGATTGGGTGGCCCTATCGCTCTTTCGTGGTGCGTTAAAACGGTGCGATAGCTGAAATAATGCACCAAAATGATGCAGATGGGTTGTTGCTTCGATAGGCGTTTTTCTTCATATAAACGCAAGTGAGTTTGCTATATACTGCGCGCCACTTCATTTTTGCCTCAGGTATTCAGCACAGACGCTGAGTTTCTTCAGGGGGTATTCGGGCTTCCCGGCCCGACAAATGAAATTCATTTTACGGATTTGAGACGGCATGTAAGGGGCTTTGCGCCTACTGAAGACCTCTCAGGTCATTCAGTGCATGCTGCAGGATTATAGTTGTGATTGATAAACTTCGTAATATCGCCATCATCGCCCACGTTGACCATGGCAAGACCACACTGGTTGACCAGCTTCTTCGCCAGTCCGGCACTCTGGATCGCAAAGAGCTCGAAAACGAGCGTGTCATGGACTCCAATGACCAGGAAAAAGAACGTGGTATTACCATTCTGGCCAAGAACACGGCGCTGAAGTGGCACGACTACGACATCAATATCGTGGACACCCCGGGTCACGCCGATTTCGGGGGTGAAGTCGAGCGTGTCATGAGTATGGTCGATTGCGTGTTGCTCGTGGTTGACTCTATTGATGGCCCGATGCCACAAACCCGGTTTGTCACCCAGAAAGCGTTTGATGCGGGCCTGCACCCGATTGTCGTCGTGAACAAGATTGACCGCCCTGGAGCTCGCCCGGACTGGGTAGTGGATCAGGTGTTCGACTTGTTCGACAACCTCGGCGCCAGCGATGAGCAGCTGGACTTTCCGATTGTCTACGCCAGTGCCCTGAACGGCATTGCCGGAATGGATCACGAAAAGCTGGACGACAACATGGACGCGGTTTTCCAGGCCATCGTTGATCACGTACCTGCGCCCAACGTCGACCGGGACGGTCCGTTCCAGATGCAGATTTCTCAGTTGGACTACAACAGCTTCCTGGGCGTTATTGGCATCGGCCGCATTATGCGCGGCAAGATTAAAACCAACTCTCCGGTTACGGCCATTGGTGCCAACGGCAAAAAGCGCCAGGGCCGTATTCTCAAGATCATGGGCCATTCCGGGCTGCAGCGTGTTGAAGTCGACGAAGCGCAGGCGGGCGACATTATTTGCGTCAGCGGCATGGATGAGCTGTACATCTCTGACACCTTGTGTGACCAGGCCAATGTTGAAGCCTTGCCGCCGTTGACGGTGGATGAGCCGACGGTTTCCATGACGTTCCAGGTCAACGACTCACCGTTTTGTGGCAAGGAAGGTAAGTTTGTCACCAGCCGCAACATCAAAGAGCGTTTGGAAAAAGAGCTGCTGCACAACGTTGCTCTGCGAGTTGAAGAAGGTGAGTCGGCAGATAAGTTCAAGGTATCCGGCCGTGGCGAGCTGCACCTCTCAGTGTTGATCGAAAACATGCGCCGCGAGAACTTTGAGCTCGCCGTGGGTCGTCCGGAAGTGGTTATCCGTGAGATCGATGGTGTTAAACAGGAGCCGTACGAAAACGTCATCATCGACATCGAAGAGCAGCACCAGGGTGCGCTTATGGATCAGATGGGGCTCCGCAAGGGTGAAATGACCAACATGGTGCCGGACGGAAAGGGCCGTATGCGTCTTGAGTATACGATTCCGGCGCGCGGGCTGATCGGTTTCCGTAACGCCTTCCTGACCATGACCTCCGGTTCGGGTATTTTGACTTCAACCTTCAGCCATTACGGCCCTATTAAGAGCGGTGATGTGACCAGTCGTCAGAACGGTGTGCTGGTGTCAATGGCAACTGGTGCCGCGCTGACTTATTCGCTGGAAACACTGCAGAGCCGGGGCAAGTTGTTCCTGGATCCCGGCCAGGAAGTGTACGAAGGTCAGTTGTGTGGTATTCACAGTCGTGACAACGATCTGGTGATTAACCCCACCAAGGGGAAGAAGCTGGACAATATGCGTGCGTCCGGCAAGGACGAGGTCATCGGCCTGGTGCCGCCGATCAAGCATACCCTTGAGCAGGCTCTGGAGTTCATCGATGAAGATGAATTGGTGGAAGTGACGCCCAAGTCGATCCGCCTGCGCAAGAAGCTTCTGACCGAGAATGAGCGTAAGCGCGCCCATAAGAAGTAATCTTCAGTGCGTGATATCAAGGGGCGGGCCATCATGGATGGCCCGCCCCTTTTTCGTTGTCTTCAGCTAAACTCCGGTTAAATCCTTTTTCCGGAGCGCCCCATGCTCACCCTGTTCCCCGATATCAAGCCCAACGCCCAGCATCGCATTGCGGTTGATCCGCCCCATGAGCTGTATGTTGAAGAAAGCGGCAATCCGGATGGTATTCCCGTTCTGGTTGTCCATGGCGGGCCCGGCGGCGGGTGTGAGGACTATCATCGCCGTTTTTTTGATGCCGAGCGCTACCGGATTATTCTGATGGATCAGCGGGGCGCTGGCCGTTCGAGCCCCCTGGCCGAATTTGCAGGAAACACCACGCAAAAGCTGGTGGACGATATGGAAACGGTGCGGACCTTTCTTGGGGTGGATCGATGGATACTGTTTGGCGGTAGTTGGGGGTCTACACTGAGCCTGGTGTATGCCCAGTCGCACCCGGACAGGGTGCTTGGCCTGGTGCTGAGGGGAATTTTTCTTTGCCGGCCCAGGGATATCCACTGGTTCTACCAGGAGGGCGCGAGCCGCGTATTTCCCGACTACTGGCGCGATTTCCTGGCACCCATTCCTGAGGATGAGCGTGGCGATCTCGTCACGGCCTACTACCGTCGCCTGACGAGCAGCAACGAACTGGAGCAGATACAGGCCGCCAAGGCGTGGTCCATCTGGGAGGGGCGCTGTGCAACCCTGCATCCGAACCCACGTGTGGTTGAGCATTTCGGGCATCCCCACGTGGCTATTGCCCTGGCTCGAATTGAATGCCATTACTTCATGAATAATGCGTTTCTGGACGATAATCAGATCGTACGTGACGCGGCGTTACTCAAGGATATTCCAGGCATCATTGTCCATGGCCGTTACGATATGGTGTGTCCGCTGGACAATGCTCTGGCTCTGAGCCAGGCCTGGCCGGAAGCTGACTTGAGGATCATACGGGACGCAGGGCACTCGGCGTCCGAGCCCGCCATTATTGATGCCCTGATGCGTGGCGTCGATGAGGTCGCCGCGAAGCTTGAAGGTAGGGATACGTAAAGTCACATGAAGAAGGTTGCGGCGAGCCTGGTGCGTGGATAAACTTCGTTCCGAATTTTGAGTCCTTGCGCAGGGAGCTTCATGAAAGGGCTGATACAACGGGTTACTCACGCCAGCGTCACCGTCGACAATGAGGTCATCTCCGAGATTGGTTCGGGGCTGTTGTTGTTGCTCGGAGTTGAGAAATCAGATGACTCCTGCGCGGTGCGGGAACTGTGTCGAAAACTACTCGTCTACCGGGTATTTCCCGACGACCAGGGACGGATGAATCGTAGCCTGCTCGATACGGGCGGCTCCCTCCTCGTTGTTCCCCAGTTTACGCTTGCTGCTGATACCCGGTCCGGATCCCGTCCGGGATTTTCGGTAGCAGCGGGCCCGGAATCTGCCGAAGCCCTGTTTCATGAGTTCGTGGCCTCGTGTGGGTCGGAGATGGGCGCAGATCGGGTTGGCCAGGGGCGGTTCGGCGCGGACATGAAGGTGGCCTTGGTAAACGATGGGCCGGTCACGTTTCTTCTGGAGGTTGGAGGTGTGCCGGGGCGGGGTTGAGGTGTCGCCCTATTGCGAGGCATTGCAACGGTCGGTGGTCCTTTCTGGTGCTGCGCTGGCCGTTGGTGGTGTTTACTACTTCTGATCAGCTAACCAGCTAATCTATCAAGTAGTCGAAAACCGGCAGCCTTCGGGCTGCCGGTTTTTTTATGGTGCGCCAGGCATGGCGCGTAGCGCCTTGACGGGCGCTGTTCCGGTACAGGTGGTGCTGGCCGGATGACTTGGGGGTGCAAGTCCCCTGTGGACCCGGCAAGGGGAACCACTAGCCGGACGGCAAGGGTGTCCATCGTGAGATGGAATCTGAAGGAAGCCGCAGGCAAAGCACTGGCCTGACGAACAGAAATCGCATATGAGGCGGTCACACCGGGTAAGGCGTCAACTATCGTCAAAGCCCTGTACTTGCACGGAAGGTGTGGACGTAAATGCGGCGGGCATAAGTGTGAAGGTCACGCGTCTTACCCTGGGAAGTCTGGTTCTCTGCCGCTGTGCTACTCACTTCGCGAGAGGTGGGGATGGGGAGCCAGAACTCAGCCGAGGCCATAGTAGGTGCGTCACCGCGTACGGAAGGGCCGAACATGGTTGGCCGTTAGTAGGCGATGAGTTCTCGTAGTGTGCTTATGAAGACAGAAGCGACCCGGATGGGGCAGGGCATTCAGGAAGGCGCTGGACGGTATCCGGCAGAGACTGAAGTCCGTGTCGAGGCAGACGCGGGGGCTCACTCGTGGACGAACGCGGAGCCGAACACGCTGATGGAACAGGTGCTTGAGCGCCCGAACCTGATGCGTGCGTATCAGCGGGTGGTATCCAATAAGGGTGCCGCCGGTGTCGATCAGATGCCGGTGATGGCCCTGAAGGGCCACCTGCAACAGCATTGGCCAACGCTGCGCGAGCGGCTGTTGGCCGGAGACTACCATCCTCAACCGGTCCGCCGGGTCAGTATCCCCAAGCCGCAAGGCGGGGAGCGGACACTGGGTATCCCAACGGTGCAGGACCGCCTGATCCAACAAGCCCTTCACCAGGTGCTGAGCCCGACGCTGGAACCGACCTTCTCGGATCACAGCTATGGGTTCCGCCCCGGTCGAAGTGCCCACCAGGCGGTCAAGGCGATGCAGCAACACATCAACGACGGCCACCGCTGGGTGGTCGATCTGGATCTGGCCCAGTTCTTTGACCGGGTCAACCACGATGTGCTGATGAGCCTGCTGGCTTGTCGCATAGCCGACCGGCGGATACTCACCCTGATCCGGCGTTACCTGCAAGCCGGCATGCTCGAAGGAGGACTGGTCAGCCCGAGACGGGAAGGCACGCCGCAAGGCGGCCCCCTGTCGCCCTTGCTCTCTAACGTGCTCCTGACCGAACTGGATCGGGAGCTGGAGCGGCGGGGACACCGGTTCTGCCGCTATGCGGACGACTGCAACATTTACGTCCGCAGCCAACGGGCCGGTGACCGGGTCATGGCCAGCATCACCCACTATCTGGAAACGCACCTGCGCCTGACGATAAACACGGCGAAGAGCGCCGTGGATCGCCCTTGGCGTCGGAGCTTCCTGGGTTACAGCGTGAGCTGGCACAAAAGGCAGGTACGATTGAGGATCGCCCCCAAGAGCCTGAGGGCTTATCTGGCCAAGCTGCGCCCTCTGCTTAGACGGTCACGGGGGCAGTCGTTGACAACGACTATTCGGAAGCTGAACCCGGTGCTGCGAGGTTGGGCGAATTATTACCGCCTGACCGACACAAAGCGCTCGGTAGAAGCTCTGGATGGTTGGATAAGGCGGCGACTCCGTCTGATTCTGTGGCAGCAATGGAAGCGGACCCGCACGCGGGCTCGCAACTTGATGCGGCTGGGTCTGACTGAACCGAGAGCCTGGCAGAGTGCAACGAATGGGCGTGGACCCTGGTGGAATAGCGGCGCTTCGCACATGAACGCCGCCTTACCTAAAAAGGGTATTCGACCGCCTGTCTCTGGTAAGCTTGCTGGATACGATGGCCCGGCTTCAGAGTCAGCCATGAACCGCCGTATACGGAACCGTATGTACGGTGGTGTGAGAGGACGGGGGAGGTGACTCCCCCTCCTACTCGATTATGCTGAAATCAGAATTCACACGGCAGGAGGGCGGATGGCTCAGGAACTGGAAATCAAACTCAGCGTGGCGCAGCCTGATCTGGATCGAGTCGTTGACTGGCTATTGGGGCAGCCAAACACTTATGAGTCCGGGACCCTGCAATTGGGGAACACCTACTACGACACGCCCGATGGGGATCTCAACCGCCAGAAGATTGCCCTGCGAATCCGGAAGTTGGGTGACAGGCACATCCAGACCCTGAAAACCCGCGGTGAGTTCGTTGATGGTGCTCATCGTCGCCAGGAGTGGGAGTGGCCGCTGATCGGTACCACGCTCAATATGGGACTCATCGCGGACACCCCTGTGGGGCAGAGCGTGAACCTTGCCAGACTGCAGCCTGTCTTTGAGACCAACTTTCAGCGTCGTGTGGTTATGATCGAGCAAGGGGAGAGCCTGGTTGAAGTAGCCATTGATTCCGGGGAAATCGTGGCAGATGGGCAGTCCCGCCCGCTCAGTGAAGTTGAATTTGAGCTTAAGGCCGGAGATGCCTCGTTGTTACTGGCGTGGGCGCGACGTCTGGCGGATGAAGTGCCGGTGTTTCTGAACCTTGTCAGCAAGGCGGAGCAGGGGTACTACCTTGCGGGGCTCTATCACCCGGTTTCGAAAGCAGAGCAAAATGCTGAGTTGTCCGTGAATGAATTCCTCTTTCTCCTCAGCGTGTCATGGCTTACGGGGCAGTCCGCTCCCGTGAATGGAGACGATTTTCGAGCGATAGCTCGGATGGCCGGCGAGCGCGGCGTCGGGGAGCTTTACCAGCGTGTGTTCCGTTCGCTGGCTGAGGGAAACGCTATTGGCGATATGGCAAGCAGCAAGGAACTTGGCCAGTTGCAACTGGCCATAGCAGCGGCATAGTTTACGGCTGATCGGCCGCTTTGGAGACGTTGCTGTCCTCTTGAGTGGCCTGTTTTTGAAGGTTGTGCCATTTGTTAATGAAGTCGCGATAATGGGACAGGGCTTCTTTCACCACTTCCACGTCCGGGGTCTCACTGGACTTCACAAGAACGATCAGGCCCTTGCCTTCAATTTCCTTATCGGTGGGCGGGTGGCAAACGACTTCGTTGTTGTCGTCAATATAGGCGAGTGCGGTGCCGATGCCATGCCGAATCAGCGCGCTGACGATATCCGCCCAATTCAGGTCGTCCAGTTCAATTTCGTAGCGGTGGGGGTGGTCGTGTTGATAATTGAACAAGTCCTCAAGGACTTTCTCTGACCCCGGTGCGATGACCGAGCGCACCATGATCTCCGGATAGGTTCGAACCGGTCGGATAACGGTACGGACACCCGCAGAAGTAAAGCGATCCCGATTTTCATCCCGTACGCACTCCACCGTGACTTTCTGGCCAAGGTTGGACTCACTCAGCCTGTGGGCGATATCAAAAGTCAGGCTGTCGGAGGTCGGGTCGGATTCGTCGGCGGCCAGCACGATAATATGTCGGGCCGCACCAGCGTGCACTGCCTTGAGAGCTTCCGGGTCGCTACCGGAGCCATGAAAGTGAACCAGGCCATTGTCCGCCAGTTCGGGCGGAAGCCCGTTGGGAAACTGACTGGTCAATATGATGATGGGAACGGTTTCATAACCGGGCACGGCCCGCATTTGGGAGGCAAAGCGAGAAAAATACTGTTCTCCGCCCGTCTGCGGTGTGTTGACGATAACGATGTGGTCTTTCATGGCGTATATCCAGCGTCCGGTTAAGATACGTTCCCGGCGGTAGAACCGGTATTCAATATAATCACTGACGATAAGCGTTAACAGCGTGATGGCGGCAATGAACATCAGCAAAACGGTGCTGAGTCGTCCGATGATGGTCTGCGGCGCAAAATCACCGTAGCCCACGGTAACCAGCGTTGTCATGGTCATCCACGCAGACTCGAACAGCGTGAGGTCCTCTGCCGCCCATATGATCACCACCTGGGTGACCAGCAGCCCGCCAAGAATGGTGAAAAGCCGCTTGATGCGTGACCGGATAATCCCGGACATAGGCAGGTGGGAAAGCTGATGTTCCGGGTTCAGCGGCCGGCGATTCCTCTGCATCGGTGTCCTTACAACGGTTCTGTCGGGGGAGAGTTCGTTATACAGTACGGGAAATATAACAGAGACACAGGGGTTTGCATTATGTCCGAGCCGTGGCGCTCCTTACCGAAGAGTCTGGCAGATGAGGTTGGCGGTGCCTGGTCTTCGGTATTTTCCGAGGGCATGCCCAGTTTTCTGGGCACTCAGGGTGGCGTATCCGATGAGGATGTGGCCCAGGCCGTCGCTCGCAGCCCTTTTGTCAGGCGCACCCTTGAGCGCCATCTGGAACAGGTAGCGGCACTATGTCACTCGCGCCCGCTGACTGAGCGCACAACCGCGGATTACCTGCGCCAGCGCTGGCAGGAATTCCTGTCAGACGTGGTTGATGAAGGCAGTCTCCACGCGTCGTTGCGGCAATTCCGGACGGAAATACAGTTCCGGATTATCTGGCGGGACCTGATGCGCTGGGCAGACCTTGCCGAAACCATGGCGGCCACAAGTGATTTCGCCGACACCTGTATCCAGGGTGCCCTGGACTGGTTGTACGAAGACACCTGCGAGCAATCAGGAACGCCGTGGGGAGTAAATCCGGCGACGGGAAAGGAAGGCCCGCAACCCTTGATTGTTCTGGGTATGGGGAAGTTGGGGGGGCACGAGCTTAACGTCTCTTCTGATATTGATCTCATCTTCGCGTTCCCGGGGAAGGGCGAAACCCGTGGCGGGCGCCGATCCATTGATAACCAGCAGTTTTTTATCCGCCTGGGCCAGAGGCTGATCCAGGCGCTGGACCAGATCACCGCAGACGGCTTTGTGTTCCGCGTGGATATGCGCCTGCGCCCCTATGGCCAGAGTGGGGCGCTGGCGTTGAGTTTTGCTGCGCTGGAAACCTATTACCAGGACCAGGGGCGGGACTGGGAGCGCTATGCGATGGTAAAGGCGCGGGTTGTGGCTGGTGATCAGCAAGCGGGACAAGTCCTGATGGATAGCTTGAAACCTTTCGTCTATCGCAAATACATCGACTTCAGTGCGTTTGAGTCCCTGCGTGCCATGAAGTCCATGATCAGCCGGGAAGTGCGCCGTAAGGGGCTGGAAAATAATATCAAGCTCGGCAACGGAGGTATCCGTGAGATTGAATTCGTGGTGCAGGCTTTCCAGTTAATCCGGGGCGGCCGGGAGCGGGAATTACAGCAACGGGAACTTCTGGTGATCCTGAAAGAGCTGGAAGAGCTGGAGCTGCTGCCGTCAGCAGTGGTGAAGGAGCTGAAGGAGGCCTATGTGTTCCTTCGCAATCTTGAACATGCCCTTCAGGGCATGGAAGACAAGCAAACCCAACTGCTGCCGGAAGACGATCTGTCCCGAGCTCGTGTAGCGCTGATCATGGGGTTTGATGATTGGGCGGCCTGCATTGCGGAACTGGAGAAGCATCGCGGACGGGTGGCCACGCATTTTGCGGATATCATCGCCATCGAAGATGAAGAGCACGAGGTGGCGTCGCTTGATGACGGCTGGCAGGAACTTTGGCTGGGTGAAATGGACGAGGAGGCGGCGACCGTCTGGCTCGATGAGCATGGTTTTGAGGACGCCGAAGGCAGCTATTCCGCCCTCAGCGACCTGCGTGGGACCCGCACCCTGCAAACGTTGCAGACTCAAGGTCGGCAGCGGTTGAACAAATTCATGCCGGTACTGTTGGAAGCGCTTACTCACGTGGAGGGGCCGTCCCAGACGCTGGCGCGGGTTCTCCAACTGGTAGAGGCGATCCTGCGCAGAACCGCCTACATGGTGTTGCTGCTGGAGAATCCGGGAGCCAGGACCCAACTGGTCCGCCTATGCAGTGAGAGTCCCTGGATCGCAAGCCAACTGGCGGAAACGCCCTTGCTGCTCGACGAGCTGCTGAACGCAGAGAGCCTGTACAGTCCGCCCGCAAAAACCGAGCTCCAGGATGACCTGCGCCAGCAAATGCTGCGGATTCCCTACGAAGATCTCGAGGAGCAGATGGAAACTCTGCGACACTTCAAAAAGGCTCACATATTGCGGGTGGCCGCCTCGGAAATACGGGAAACCCTGCCGTTAATGAAGGTCAGTGACTACCTGACGTGGATTGCCGAAGTGGTGCTGGACCATGTAGTCGACGTGGCGTTCGCGAATCTGGTCAGTCGCCATGGTTACCCCCGGCGCAAGGATGGTTCTGCCTGTGACACCGATTTCGCCGTCGTTGGCTACGGCAAGCTGGGCGGTATCGAACTTGGCTATACCTCGGACCTCGACCTGGTCTTTATCCACAATGCCGATCCGGAACAGTCAACGGATGGTGACAAGCCCATCGATAACGCCGTTTTCTACACTCGGCTCGGGCAGCGCATCGTACACATTCTCAACACCCAGACGCCGTCTGGCCAACTCTACGAAGTGGATATGCGCCTGCGACCATCGGGGAGTTCGGGGTTGCTGGTCAGTACCCTGTCTGCTTTTGAGAAGTACCAGCGTAAGGACGCCTGGACCTGGGAGCACCAAGCGCTGGCCCGTGCTCGTGGTGTGGCAGGCTGCCGGGAAACGTTGGAAGCGTTTGAAAAGCTGCGCGCCGACATCCTGTGCCAGCAAAGGGACCAGGGCAAGCTAAAAGAAGAAGTGGTCAGCATGCGCGAGAAAATGCGCACCGCCCTGGGCACCCCGCAGATCGAAGGTAAGGTGCCAGAGGTTTTCCATATCAAACACGACTATGGCGGCATTATCGATATCGAGTTCATGGTGCAGTACCTGATGCTGGCCTGTTGTTCCGAGCATCCGGAATTGACGCAGTGGTCCGATAATATTCGCCAGATGGAGGAGCTGGGCCGGGTGGAGGTTTTGCCGGTGGAAGACACTGAAAAACTCAGGGAAACGTTTATCACCCTGCGCTCCACCATACACCGGCGGGCACTGCAGAACCTGAACAGCCAGGTGGCGGGTGATGCGTTTCCCGAAGAGCGTGATTACATCCAAAGTATGTGGAATCGGGTTATGTTGGGGTGATTGAGAAGTGATGGAGGAGTGATGGAGGAGTGATTGCGCCCCTTCGTAACCCCGAGTTTTCCTGCTAGAATGCCGGTTTCCCGAATAGAGTGCTTTAGGAGCAGAAACAATGTCGATGGCTGATCGCGATGGCCTGATCTGGCTGGATGGTGAAATGGTTCCCTGGCGGGAAGCCAAAACTCACGTGCTGACCCACACCCTACACTACGGCCTGGGTTGCTTCGAGGGTGTTCGCGCCTACAGCACTGAAAAGGGTGCTGCGATTTTTCGCCTGGAAGATCACACCAATCGTCTTTTCCGCTCCGCCCATATCCTCAACATGACCATGCCGTTCAGCAAGGACGAGTTGAATGCGGCCCAAATCGCCGCAGTGCGTGAAAACAATCTGGACGAAGCCTACCTGCGCCCAATGGTGTTTCTCGGCTCTGAAGGTATGGGGCTGCGCGCAGACAACCTCAAGGTTCATGTCATGGTCGCCGCCTGGAGTTGGCCATCCTACATGTCACCGGAAGCGAAGGAGTTGGGCATCAAGGTCCGGACCTCCTCCTACACGCGGCATCACGTCAACATCACCATGTGTAAGGCCAAGGCCAACGGTAATTACATCAACTCCATGCTGGCCCTGAATGAAGCCATTGCCAGTGGCTGCGAAGAAGCCCTGTTGCTGGACAACGAAGGCTACGTGGCTGAAGGTTCCGGCGAGAATATCTTCATTATGCGTGATGGCGTGCTCCATACACCGGAACTGACGTCCTGCCTGGAAGGCATCACCCGCCAGACCATCCTGGATTTCGCGAAAGAGCTGAACATTCCGGTGAAAGAGCGTCGTATCACCCGGGATGAGGTCTATATTGCGGACGAAGCCTTCTTTACTGGCACCGCTGCAGAAGTGCTGCCGATCCGTGAGCTGGATGGCCGTTTGATCGGCGCTGGCAAGCGCGGCCCGCTGACCGAGAAGTTGCAGGGTATGTATTTCGATGCTGTGAAGGGCAAGAGTCCTGCGCATTCACACTGGCTGACAGCGGTTAACGGCTAACGCCGTGGTCCACTAACAACACCTGCAGGAAGAGCAAATGGCGGACGTTATCAAAGTGCCGGTCTCCTTCGGCGAAGTGCTGGACAAGATCACCATTCTGGAGATCAAGTCTGAACGCATTGCAGACGCGGAAAAGGTCAAAAATGTTCGGCTCGAGCTGGACGAACTGAGCGCCACCTGGAACGAGGCCGTTCAGGATCAGGCAGCCATCGCAGATCTGCGCAAGCAGCTTAAAGAAGTGAACGAGGCGCTCTGGGAAATCGAAGACGACATTCGTGATCAGGAAGCTGCTCAGGATTTCGGCGTAAAGTTTATTGAGTTGGCTCGCGCCGTCTATGTTACCAACGACAAGCGCGCCGCCATCAAGAAGGACGTTAACCTGGCCCTGGGTTCACGATTTGTGGAAGAAAAGTCCTATCAGGATTACACCGCCCGCAAGTAAAGCGGTGCTTTCATTCGCCTGGATTGTCATACCCTCTCCCATCGCGGGAGAGGGTTAAAGAGAAGGCCCGAGAGAGCCGTAGACAGTGGCTCGGCATCAGTGCTGGGCAACCCACTGATCCAGCATCTCCGTCACGTCCTCCACCGTCACCAGTTCCATCGCCCCCTCGAATTCCGCCTTGGCGCCCCAGCGAGCCTGCTCAACGGTTTTTCCGGTAAACCGCTTCAACGCTTCCGGATATCGATTCACGCACCATTGCAGCGAGTTGTAAGGGCCGGAACGATTGGGATTGCTGGCCGCGAAAATACCCAGCACATCGGTGCCCATTGAACTGGCAATGTGGGCCGGCCCGGTATCCGGTGCGACGACCAGATCGGCGCGTTCCAACAGAGCGGTGAGCTGTTTCAGTGTATCCTTGCCACAGATGTTGTGCGCTTGTTCCGCCATAGCGTTTTCGATGTCTGTGCAAAACTCCGCTTCAAAGGGGGCGGGACTGCCCACCAGAATCACCTTCATGCCGTGAGTGCGGATGGCGTGATCAGCCAGTTGGGCATAGCGCTCGGCAGGCCAGTTGCGAAGGGTGTGGCTGGCACAGGGGCTGATCACGAGGTTCCTGCGGTCCGTTGCGAGGTGCTGCCTGGCGAACTCATGATCTTCGGAGGCCAATGGAATGACCCATTTTGGTGCGGCGGGTTCCAGGCCAAGTGGCTCCAGGAAGCTTGCCAGGCAGTCCCGCACGTGCTGTTGCGCTGCCGGAGCGATTTTCCGGTTTATAAACAGGCTGTGAAGGTCCTTGCTACGGGCACGGTCGTACCCTACTTTCACCTTTGCCGGAATCATCGCCGCCGCCAGATTGGCCCTGAAGGCCACCTGCATATGCAGCAAGGCGTCAAATTTTCGGTTTTTCAGGGTGTTATGCAAGTCCGCATAACCTTTTCGACCGGCTTTCTTGTCGAAAACGACAAACTCGACACCCGGCAGGTCGCCAATCAGCTTTGCTTCAATCTTGCCGATTACCCAGGTGATTTTAATGCCGGGCACCTGTTCCTGAAGGCTCAATACCACGGGAATGACATGGGTGACGTCGCCAATGGCGGACAGGCGCAATATACAGATGGAGTTAATCAAGTTACGGTCCGTTTCAGGTTCAGAAAACATGTATGTAGAGCTTTGGCGTGATTCATTGATAAACTGCTGCGTATTCTAACCTACTCGCTGGTTATCGTCTCAGGGCGACCAGCGGTTCGTCTCTTTGGTTATTGGTTTGTATTAGGGTGAGCATGGCTGAGTCTGAAATTTGCGTCCGGGACAACCACTCAGCCTGCCTTCTCCATCCGGATTATCTCGGCCAGGTGTCAGAGGCTTGGTTCAGTCCTGAATACTGGGGAAAACTGGCACGTCCAGTCAGTAGCGGAGGACGTGGTGGCGCATGGTTTGTCGATGCCGACGGCCATCAGGTTGTGCTGCGGAAATACCTGCGTGGCGGATTGATGACAAGGCTCTCTAGGTCATCTTATGTGTTTCTGGGGGAACAGCATGTCCGATCCTTTGCCGAGTTTCGCCTGCTCAACTGGTTGACAGAGTTGGAGCTGCCTGTACCCAAACCGGTGGCAGCATGGTATCGAAGAATGTCGCCGTTACATTATCAAGCATCGATTATTATTGAGCGAATTGACAACACCGCGCCACTAGCTGACCTGATAGGATCGCTGGATGATAACGGATGGAGGAATCTCGGCGTGAATTTGCGCCGGTTCCACGATGCTGGAGTAAAACACGCAGACCTGAATTGTTTTAACGTTCTGGTGCGAGGGGATGAGTTCTTTTTGATTGATTTTGATAAGGGGCGGATTGTCCAGTCACCGGCGTCTGCGGGTTGGAAATCTGCCAACCTTGAGCGCTTCGCCCGGTCTCTTCGGAAACTGGCTGGCGCGAAAACTCAGGAGCGCGTCTGGTATTTTTTAATGAATGGCTATAACGGGAGTCAAGAGGCTTGAGTAATACGCAAAAAAACGGGCCGCTACCAGCTGTCCTTTGTCTGACTGACGCATGTGATCGCCCGGAAACCGAGCTATTCATTGGCCTTAAAAAAGCCGGGTATGATGTGGATGTAATGTGTAATCCGAAAGGGCAAAATTATCAGCGCCTTGTGGATGAGGGCATGGTCGCTCAACCGATGGCGCTGGAAGATCGCTTCGACAAGGTAGGCATCGCGGCTATCCGCGAGCAGTTGAAGAAGAAAGATTACGAGGTCATACACGCGTACAATCCTCGGGCCCTGGCCTGTGGCCTGACTGCCTCGAAAGGCACGGACATAAGGATCGTGGCCTATCGAGGTGTGATCGGGAACATCAGTTTTTTGAACCCCGAATCCTGGATAACGTTTCTGCATCCCCGGGTCAGTAAAATTGTGTGCGTCGCCGATGCAATTAAAGATTACCTGTCGAGCCTGAAGTTTTTGTGGATGCGTATTCCAGATTCGAAGCTCCAGCGGATCTACAAGGGCCATGACCTCGGGTGGTACCAGGCTGAGCCAGCTGATCTGGGGGAGTTTGGTATACCCGAGGGCGCCTTTGTGGTTTGTTGTACTGGTCGTAACTCCCCTCGCAAGGGCTACGACGTTCTTATTGACGCATTCTGCAAGTTGCCTGATGACATTGAAGCGCACCTGATTCTGGTGGGCGATATGGCTGAGAACAAGGATCTGCGAGCTCAGGCGGAGTCCACTAATCGTTCTGCTCGAATTCACTTTACTGGTTTTCGCAGGGATGCGCCGGCCATTGCGGCAGCCAGCAATGTCTTTGTATTGCCCTCCACGGAGCGAGAGGGGCTGCCTCGGGCTGTGATTGAAGCGATGGCCTATGGAGTTGCGCCGGTGGTGACAAGTGTTGGTGGCATGCCTGAACTTGTTGAGGATGGAGCCAGCGGGTTGGTGGTGGCTCCTGATCACTCTCAGGCCCTCGCGAGTGCCCTTGAGCGCCTGTATCGAGATGGCAGCTTGTTGCGCCAGTTGGGGCTTGCAGCCCGAGAGCGGATAGCTGCTGATTTTCATACCTCGCAAACTGTACAGCAGACCGGCGAGCTTTATAACGCTTTGACGGGCAGGTTCTGAATGCGTCGTTATCTTTTGTTTGTTAATCAGCCGTACTCGTATTCCATTCTGCGGCCTTTACAGGAAGAAATACGCAAACGGGGCGATGACGCCGCCTGGTTTGTAGCAGGCTGCTCTGCGGCGCCGCTGTTACCGGATGAGCACCGCCTGACAACTGTGAAGGGCGTGATGGAATACGATGCCTGTGCGACTTTTGCCCCTGGTGACTGGGTGCCGTATTTCTTTCCCGGAATCAAAGTTGAGGTATTTCACGGCCTCGCTCGAAACAAAAGGGGGCATAGCAGCGAGGACGAAAGTGATCACTACCGGATTCGTGGCTTTTTTGACCTCTACTGTACTCACGCGAGCAAAGACACCAAAAAATTTGGCGAGTTGGCACAGCAGTATAAGTATTTTTCGGTTGCCAAAACCGGCTGGCCCAAGTTGGACCCCCTGTTCGATAACCGGCATACCGGTGAACGTCTACGGAATGAGGGCGAGCGGCCCGTCGTATTTTTTGCATCCACGTTCAGTCGTTCCGTGACTGCAGCTCCCCAGTTGTTGAGCACTATCGCAAATCTGTCTCAAAATGATCGCTGGCAGTTTATCGTCACATTGCACCCCAAAATGGATCCGGCAATTACCGATCAGTACCGGGCGCTTGCAGGGCCAAACCTGCGTTTTGTCGAGAGCCATGAAGACTTGCTGCCGATACTGCCAGAGGCGGACGTGATGTTATGCGACACATCCTCCATCATGTTCGAGTTTATGTTTCTGGACCGTCCGGTGGTGACGCTCAACACAAAAATGCCGGGTCCATATCTGATTGACGTCAACTCGCCTGATCGGGTTGAGCAAGCGCTGGAAACAGCATTGGGTCGGCCCCCTGAACTGATGTCTGCGGCAAGGGCCCTGTGCGATGAACTGCATGGTTTTCGTGACGGCAAGTCCAGTGCTCGCGTGATCGATGCGGTCGATGAGTTCCTTACCGGTGAGAAGGGAGAGCTCAGGGGAAAGCCGTTGAATATCCTTCGAAAAATCAAAGTGCGCCGGCGCCTCAAGCGTGAGCTGAGGAAGTCGGCCGAGTACTGATACCTGTACTTCAAAGGGATAGAATCTATGCCGGATGGGATCTGCCCAGCCAAAGTCATCGTGCTCACGTTGGAACGGGCAAAAGCCCGGCAAGCCCGCATTAAGTCCCTTCTGGACAGTGCCGGAATTCCCTTTGAATTCTTTTGGGGGGTAGATGGCCAGCGCGATCCAAACCCCATTGAGCCGTTCTACGACGAGAAAAAAAGACTGAGGGTGAAAGGAGCTCCTTTAAGTCAGGGACAGCTTGGCTGTTTTGCCAGCCATTACAGAATTTGGCAAAAGTGTCTTCAGGAAAATCAGAATCTGGTAATTCTGGAAGACGATGTCATATTTGACGAGGGATTGTTCAAGATCTTTTTGAAGAATATTCCTGAATTACCTCAAGAGGCGGGGTGCGTCAGGCTGTTTGAAAACAAAACACGAAATCACAAGGCATTTGAGTACGCTCAATTGAAAGGACTTCGATTGCTTCGCTATACCAAAGGGCCTATGAGCACCATGGGGTATTACCTGACCCCAGGCGCCGCAGAAAAGTTTATCGAATCGCTGAGGCCGGTTTTTCTGTCGGTTGATATCTATATGGACCGATACTGGTCAAATAAGGTGTTGTGTTGTGGCGTTGAGCCGGGCTTTGTCTATCACGATCATCAGTTTGAATCGATGATCGGTTACACGGAAAAAACGCAGCGTAGAGCTATTGTTGTCACAATCCTCAGGGAGTTGTTTACTCTGGGTGAGCGGATTCAACGGTATGTTTACAATAGAAAATTTTGGTTGAAATAGAAGGTAATATGGGGATTCGAATAGGGCTTTCGGGTGATGAATGAAACAATACATGCCATTTGGTTGGGGAGTCGAATGCCACCATTGGCCCATGCCTGTATTGATGACTGGTCAAAGCAGGGCTACCACTACAGGCTTTGGACAGAGTCTGACCAGGCGATAAACGAATGGGTTGACTCCTGTGCCTTCGCAAAGGTGTGCTACCAGAAAAAGCTGTACGCATTCGTATCCGACTACCTAAGGTTGAAGGTCCTTCAGCGTGATGGTGGCCTATACCTTGATACCGACGTGACCATCCGAAAAGATCCGTTTCCGCTTTTTTCCGGCCTTCAGTTTTCCGTTGGTTATGAGAATCAGGATTTTCTTGGAACGGCGTCGATATATGCCGAAAAGAATTCCAGAATTCTGGCAGCACTGATTGATTTTTATGAAAGTGCGATATGGGAATCGCCGTTGTACATTGGCCCCCAAATACTGACCAGCTTACTGGTCGACAAGGGACTGCAAGAGCTTGAGCGTTGCAAGCTCTATCCCGTTGAATACTTCTATGGCTATCAACAGGAACCAATGAACTTCGTCGCTCCAGACAACAGCTATTTAATCCACTGGTTTCAGCATAGTTGGGGGCGCGCTCCCGGACTTGTTTTTTTGAAATCGAAGCATCTTGGTTTTTGGGGGCGACTTTATACCTGGCAGAAATACTTTTTTCGCGGTCGATCCTGACTTAACCTTCGGGTCTCAGGTCGCTCTACTTTTTGATATTTCTTTGACATTTTCCTGACACTGCTTCCACCCCGAATGCAATAACCTCCCGCTTAAAAATTCAGCCTTTTAAGTACGAGGATTGCATTCCAATGCCCGTAGAACGTTCTGGTAGTGCCAAGCCCAAATGCCACTTTGTTACGAGGGCGGGTGCTTATTTTCCTTTGTTGGTTGTTTTTTGTTCTGTTCTGCTTGTCGGTAGTCTATCGCGCTGTTTGCTTGTTCTATGGCAGTTCGACCGAGTGTCCGAGTCAGGCGTGTTCCCAAGTATATTCTTACATGGGCTGAGAGTTGATTTGATTCTCGCGGGGATGGCTGTGGCGCCGATGCTGTTGGTTCTTCCCATTTTAGGGAACCGATTTAACTGGGCTCTGTGGAAAAAGCTGACGTTCTCCTGGGCAATTCTGGTCATCGCGCTGATCATTTTTATGGAGCTAGTCACTCCTGCCTTTATCAACCAGTACGATGTTCGGCCTAACCGGCTTTTTATCGAGTATTTAAAGTATCCCCGGGAAGTGTTTTCCATGCTGTGGACCGGCTACAAGTCCACGGTATTCCTCAGCCTCGGGCTTACCGTTGCTGGTGTGGCCGTTTTTTGGAGAACATTACGCTCGTGGTTGGGCGCACCCCGGCCTTCAAGCCATAGAAAAGCACTGTTGATCTGGCCGCTGGTGGTCGTAACGGTATTTATGTGTGTGCGTTCGACAACCGGCCATCGCCCAGCGAATCCGGCCATGTTTGCTCTAACGTCAGATCCGCTGGTCAACTCATTGATCATCAACTCTACGTGGTCTGTTGCATTTGCCATCTACAACTTAAAGCATGAAACCGAGAGCAATCAGGCCTACGGGTCAATAACAGACGAGGTGATGTTGGATGAGGTTAGAAGTGCGCCTTGGCTGGAAGGTTACGAGTTTTCGTCTGACAACTACCCTACATTGCATCATCAAACTCCCAGCTATCAAAGGACGTCGCCCATCAATCTGGTGATTGTCCTGGAAGAAAGCCTGGGCGCAACATTTGTGGAATCCCTCGGGGGCAGGCCGGTTACGCCCAGATTGGAAGCATTGAAAAATGACGGGTGGTGGTTTGAGAGCCTTTATGCCACAGGAACGCGCTCTGTTCGCGGAATTGAGGCCGTCATCTCCGGGTTTCTACCCTCCGCATCGCGCAGTGTGGTGAAGCTGTCACTGTCGCAGTCGAACTTCTTTACGCTGGCCGGCCTTTTGGAACGCAAAGGCTATGACACCGGTTTTATTTACGGAGGTGAAGCGCATTTCGACAATATGCGGAGCTTTTTCTCAGGCAATGGCTTTCAGCATATTGTCGATCAGCTCGACTACGATAGCCCAACGTTCACAGGTAGCTGGGGAGTAAGCGACGAGGATCTGTTTCGGAAAGCGGATCAAGAACTGCGAAAACTGAACGCCGCCGGGCAGCCGTTTTTCAGATTGGTATTCTCCTCTTCCAATCACACCCCCTTCGAATTTCCAGATGGGCGGATCTCGCTTTATGACAGCGAGAAGAACACCGTCAATAATGCGGTAAAGTACGCTGATCATGCCCTGGGCGAATTTATTGCGACGGCACGCCAGCAGGACTACTGGGAGAATACCGTCTTCTTGATTGTGGCAGATCATGATGCTCGTGTATGGGGTGACGAGCTGGTTCCTATCAAAAACTTCCACATCCCCGGATTAATTCTCGGTGGCAAGATTGCGCCGCAGCGTATCAGAACCATGGTCAGTCAGATCGATTTGGCGCCGACATTGCTGTCATTGATGGGCATGGAAGCGGACCATCCGATGGTAGGGAGGGACATCACCAGGCACCCGGAAAAAGCCGGGCGCGCTATGATGCAGTTCAATGACAACTATGCGTGGATGGGAGGCGATCATCAGGTGTTGGTTCTCAGGCCGGATCAATCGCCCTTGAAGGGCATCTACGACCCCGGGTCGGGCAAAACGGAATACTCCGATGCCGAGCCGTCGCAGGCTGAATTTCAACGGGCTTTGGCATTTGCCCAACTGCCACTATGGCTTTATCGTGAGCAAAAGTATGATACCCCTGACGTGAATAAACCATAGCGACGGCGTTGCAGGTACTCAGTGGGGCAGATCCTGCGTATCAATGACAATGACGGTGCCTTCGGAGTCTGTTTTTTCAACCTGGAGGCCCCAGTGAATGCGTTCGCAGGCCAGTTGCACAATCAATAGGCCAAAGCTGCTTTGATGGAGTTTTCTGGTCTCCGGCGCCACAACGGTTGATATTGCCTCCATTGCCGAGGTTGAAAGACCTTTGCCAAAGTCCTGAATGCGAATCCTGTGATCCGTTATAAAAATGTCGACGCTGCCGTTGGTGTGTCCGAGAGCATTCTGAACCAGATTGCGGATAATCATCCGTACCAGGGCGGGGTCTGAACGTAGGACAACGCGATCTTTCTGGGGGTGGAGTACTGTGCGGCCGTTAAATGCAGGGTTCAGATCCTTGAGGTCGACAAGCAGTTCACGGGTCGTTGCTACGATATCAATGTTGGTAGGGTTGTCCCTATCCTGTTCCCCGCGGGCAATTCTCAATAGCATTTCTGTGTCTTCCCGCATGGTGCGGGTAGATCTGCGAATTCGTCCCAGGGTTTTCTGATCGGCTTCCGAGAGCGTTTTGCGCTGCTCCAGTACATCTAAAGCGCCCATAATGACCGCCAGGGGGGTTCGAAATTCGTGGCTGGCAAGCTTTACAAAGGACTTTTCCCGCTCAACCACGGTCTCCATTGCCGAAAGGAAGCGATTAAAGGCATCGGCGATCTGGTCGAATTCGCGATCCCTGTAGTCGCGTGAGAGTCTTTGCATCGAAACCCCGGGCTCTGTTGACTGCACGTCGTGAGTCAGTGCCCGTAGCGGCTTTAGCAGATAAGATGAGGCAATACCTGAAACGAAAAGCCCCAAAAACATCAGCCCTGCAGCCAGAACGAGCAGCACGATCTGAATCACCGCTTCCCTGTTCTCCATAATCGTGATGTCCTCCGACACGTAGAGCCGTCCAGGAGGTTTGATGGTTGTTTCAACGTTCAGTATTTTCGTCCAGTCATCAAACTCGATTTCGTCTGAGTATCCGACGGGACGGTCATGAAGGTGCTGGGGCAAAAGTGATTCTGGTGCGCCACTTGGTAGAAAGTACGCTTCAATGCGACCGGTTTTCCAGCTCTGAAAGCTCGACTCCGTAATTTGCTCTTTGAAGTACTCGGCATCAAGTTTCAGTTCCAGGCCCCGAATAGTGTCTTCCACATCGTTTACAAAGAGCTCGACGGCGACCATCGAAACTGTTGTCGTTATGACAACAATGCCAAACAGTGTGGCGGACAGGCGGCGGGACAGTGAATGCTGCTTCATTGTGGCATGGCCTTTGGGTCAGGCAGTATTAAACGATAGCCGCGCCCATGAACGGTTTTTATCAGGCTATCGCCAAACGCCTTCTCCAGGGTCTTGCGTAATGCATAGATATGGGTACGCAGCGTGTTCCCTCCGGTTTCTGTATTTTCATCACCCCAGATTGATTCCGAAAGGACATCATGACTGAGAAAGCTGGGATAGGCGCGAATCAGTAGTTCAAAGAGCCTGGCGGGCGTACCGGTAAGTTCTGTCGATTTTCCCCGATAATGTACGCTGAGCGTGCCGGGATCAAACTGAAGCTCTCCGGCCTGAAGTCCCTTGAAAACCGGGGTGTAGCGCCGGTGAAGAGCGTCAATTCTGAGCTGTAGCTCTTTGAGTTCAAATGGTTTCACCAGGTAATCGTCAGCACCACAGTTAAACCCCTTCTCTTTATCTGCGAGTGAGCTCAACGCGGTCATAAGGATGACCGGTTTCTGGCATTGTAGATCTTGCCGGATACGGCGACAGATCTCGAAACCGTCTACCCCGGGAAGCATCAGGTCCAGAACAATGACATCGTATGTCTGAGTTGCCAGCAGGTGCAGTGCGGTCAACCCGTCGGCGGCATAGTCCAGGGTGTAGCGGTCGTCGCCGAGAAACTCGAACAGGTTTTCCGCCAGGTCTTTCTGGTCTTCCACAATCAGGATGCCAAGTCGTCGGCTGTCGATTGAACTAAAGGATCTATTGGTCATTCTTTGACAATTCCTGACGATGGATATTTGGATTAAACGACACTAATCGATATCGCCGGTTCAGTAATTCTGTGTTGGCCTCTCGAAGCCATGTGACCACTGATTCCTGGGAGATTTGCTTCGGAATGGCAACGAAATAGGTCGCATAGTGAGGATTGGCTTTCGTTGCTGACAGTTCCTCCGATGTTATTTCTTGTGCAGCTCCTCTGGAATAATACCTTGCAGAGAACGGCAGATCATTGAGGTACAAGAGTGGACTGCTGTCGTGATCGGCCAGCTTTTCGTACTCCAGAACCAGCTGCTTTTCGGTTTTCAGCGTATAGACGCCTTGCGTTCCCAGCAAGACAAATACGGTCATCAACACTGGAACGGCTCCTGCCAATGGATAATAAAACTTACTGAAGCGGGCCAAATCCAGCCTGGTGAGCCAGTAAGCGATCAGTATGGCAGTAAACGGCAAGGAGGGGAGTGCGTAGGTCCAGAGTGTGTTGCCAGCAGGGGTAAAGAATAACAGCGGGCCCATGGTCGCCAGAAAAACGAAAAGCAGTCTTGGGTCGCGCAGTGCGCGCATCGAATCCTTGCCCTTCCCTCGAAACCAGGACACCGCCAGACAGCTGATGGCGATAAGACCCCAGGGAAAACTGGCCCAGATCCAGAAAACCCAGATCATACCTTTGGGTTGCAGATGGGCAGTACCGTAAAGGTCCCCCGCCCATCCCGGGTCAAGAAACCGGCGAACATGTTCGCCAACAATAAAGTAGTCGATAAATCCAGGGGTTTTCCACTCGGCAAGCACATACCACGGCAGAACAACCAGAGCTGTGAAGGTACACCCCCAGAGCCAGGGGAGCCGGCCAAGCTTTGCGGGCGCTGTTCGGGTCATAACCAGCCAGGTGCCAATCGGAACGCCAATCAAAACCAAGGTGAGCGGGCCTTTAGCCAGCAGTCCAATGGCCACGCCTACGAAGAAAAGGAATCCCCAGGCAGTGGACTTCCCATTCAGGGTGAGACCAAGGCTGACGAGGGCAAGCGTGGTGCCAAGCGCCAGAAAGGCGTCGGTCATCACCGCTCCGGCACTGATGTAAGTCAGGGCCATGGAAGAGAAGACCAGAGCGGACCAACGAGCGACTGTTTTCCCCCAGAGCAGTAAAGCGAAGTGCCAGGTTAGATAGACGATACCGACGGTTGCGATCCAGGAGGGTAGCCTGATGACGAATTCGGAGAGCCCGAACAACTGGATTGACGCGGCCTGCGCCCAGAACGACAGTGGCGGTTTGCCCCAGAACGGTACGCCCGGTTCAAACCAGGGGGTGATCCAGTCACCGGTTTCTACCATCAGCCGGGCGATTTCAGCGTACCGTGGTTCTGTCGTGTCGGCGAATGGAAACAGGGCCATACCGATGAAGCGACTTGCTAAAATGGCGGACAGGACAAGCAACCAGGGGCTAATTCGAGCTAGCATGGCGATATGGCTCCGGATTCAGGGTGTTGGGTCGAGCTCCTGCCTGGACGCTCTCCATGACATCTTCTGTGAGGTAAATCGGGCGTTGCTTTGTCTCGACATAGGTTTTGCCGACATACTCGCCTACGATGCCAATACTAAGAAGCTGAATCCCTCCCAGAAACGTAATGATGGCCACCAGCGATGGATAGCCGTTGGTGACGTCACCCAGTAACGTAGCCTTGACGACGATCCAGAGCCCGAAAAGGGCACCCATTGATGCTGCAAGCAGGCCCACGCCAGTGGCCCAGCGCAGTGGTGATGTTGAAAACGAGGTCAGTCCTTCCAGCGCGAGCCCGATCAACCCGGGATAGTCCCACTTGGAAACTCCCGCAGCTCGTGGCGCCCGGTCATAAGGAAGTACCGTGGTGGGCATGCCTATCCACGCAAAAAGCCCCTTCATATAGCGATTGCGTTCGCCCAGAGACATCAGCGCATCGACTGCCCTGCGGCTCATCAGTCGAAAATCTCCGGTATCGACGGGGATATTTGTCCTGCTTGTTCGATTGAGCAGCCGGTAAAACAGATGAGCGCTCAGGCGCTTGGGCAGAGATTCCCCGTGCCTGGACCGCCTCTGCATCAATACAACATCGGAACCGGACTGCCACGCTTCGACCATGGTTGGAATAAGTTCTGGTGGGTCCTGAAGATCCGCATCAATCACCACGACAGCATCACCGGTCGCATGTTCCAGGCCGGCAGTGAGAGCCGCTTCTTTGCCAAAGTTACGGGTCAGTTTTACCAATCGAATACCACTGCGACGCGCCAGAAAACTGGAGATGTAGTTGGCGCTCCCGTCTTCGCTGCCGTCATCAACGAAAACCAGTTGGGTCGCTACCGTGAGGGAATCAAGAATAGGCAGCACCCGTTCCAGAAAAACGGGCAGCATTGCTCGTTCGTTGAAGACGGGTACGACGATGGAAAGAACTTGTTTACTGCTAATACGGGTAGGGAGAACACTATGTCTGCTCATGGAAGACCAACCTCTGGTAAACAACAAAGTTCAATAGCGCCCCGAATGTCGTTGTGACGATCTGGGCAGCGGTGACTGGCAGGGACAGGCCCTGATGGAAGAAAGAAAACAGAATGAAATTCGTTATCCAGGCAAGCAGACAGGACAACGCATAGCGTCCGACGGTCTTTGCATGGGTATCTGCATTCGGAAAGGCTAACTGACGTTGAAACAAATAATTGGCAACAGCGCCGCACAGGCTTCCAATAGCGGTTGCGTATAAAGGCGAGAGTCCAAGTAGTACAAGGCCAGCCATCGACGCCCAATGAATGGCGGTTGCGATGCCGCCTGCGGCTGCAAAGCCAAGCACCTGCTGGCGGATACCCGGGGATACCTGGGAGTTGACCATGTCTGATTCCAGTGCTGTTTCACAGGAAGCGCTCGCTGTAATGCGAGCACAGTTCAGGTTTAGGTCGGTATGGTAGTTGAAGGACTGTCAGAAAAGCTTTGTAGAAACATCAAGAAAATGTCAAAGGTGTTTAAGCAGGGGATCGTAGATTGATCCGAATTTTACGGAGGGCCTGTAAGGAGACGGTCATTTTTTTTGAATTGGAAGCTATAAATAATGCCGTAGAACACCGAAAAGACATATATGCCATTCCAGGAAAAGAAAAATGACTCAAAACAGTTCACGGTTATCCAGAATATGGCCGTCGTTGTTGCGAATATACGCCACGTATTGCCAGTGACGCCTTTGGGGCTCTTTGAAACCGTGATCACGGGGAAAAAGATCAGAAAATAAATGAACACAGTTCCGACTATTCCAAAGCTGACCAAGCTTTCGATGTGGGAGTTGTGAAGGTGGCTGAAACTGGATTTCATGGCGTCTGAAAAATTATCTGATTCGGAGATAACCAACTCTCTGGCATTCTCGCCGCTGCCGAGTAGAGGCCGCATTTTGAACCACTGCCAGGCTTCTATCCACAGGTTAATCCGTATTCCGACACTGCCACTGTTAGGAATAGATTCTATGTCCAACGTTGCCGCATTTTTTATGTTGTCAGTTTCAGCACCGATCCTTTTGGAGACGATTTGCGACGTTGACAGCGCCATCAGTACGAAAAACAATGCGATATAAGAAAGCACCACAGCTTTAGTTGAGATACGTGACTGTGGCAAAAGTTTCAGGGTTAAAGGGGCTGCGAGAAAACACAAGAGCAAGGAGAGCCAAACCTGACGCGACTGGGTGATCACGGTAATCAGTAGGAAAAACAGGAAGAAAGCGATGGCAAGCGATGACTTCAGTAGTTTCAGGTGCTTTGACGTTGTCGTTCTGGCAAGGAGCAAAAAAATGGATGCAATTAAGCCAAATCCTGAAAATAACGAGGTGTGCTGAGCATTAACTACATTAAAATCAATACGGGAACCGGAGATTCCGGCGTATATTTCCCCGAAAAAATCGCTCGAGTTGCTGATAAAGATTCCCAGCGCACTCAAGCAATAAGCGATCAGGATTCCAGCGATTATGTTGGTATTTCCTCTCGTCCAATAGGCGATAAACCAAAAGATGAAAAAGCTATAGAAGAAGAACGGGGACGGTTTTGGCATAGCCAGATCAGGGATGGCTACGATGCTGTTGATCCAGCTCAACAGGGGAATGGCAATGGAGATGAAAAACGCAATGTATATCGGGTCTTTTTTTATCTTCTTGAAATTATAGAAAATGGATAACAAGGTGCCAATAAAGGTGATCATAAAGAAGACGTCACCGATATCCCGGTAGAATCGTTTGAACAGAACGAAGCCGATGATAGTGGCCACCATCAGTTGGCTGAAGCGTTGACTAGCCACAATGCTTTCAAGTCTGGATGACAAGGTCTCACCTTTGATTATGAATGTACCCAACGGCTCGGTTCTCAACTGCGCTGACGGCGACGCCAAGTTCGATCAGTACTGCCTTTATTACTATGTGAAATAGCTATTCGACAGGGTGTTTGTTACGGCTCAATGTCCAGAGGCCGGCGTATTTATTAAATGTCACCTGTGCATAGGTGACCGCCGTTAGATACCCCACAGAGCCATCGAGAAAACCAAAACGGATAAAGTAGACCTGTATGAACGTCATGACCGCCCTTAGGGTAGGGTAGAGCATGGTGCGAGTTCTTTTGCCCCGACGGTGCTTTTCCCTGGATCCCAGCCACGCGTATTTTGCGCTCTTTTCCAGGGAGTGCCCAAAGTCACGATGGGTGTAATGGGTGAGTCGCCCTCGCAGTGTTTTTATGCTGCGGCCTTCGGGGATAAGAATTCGCTCATGGACTAAAGCATCCGAAAAGGATACGCCTTCACGTCGAAAAAGGCGTAGAGGGGCGCGTCCGCTGCGACCGAAGTCCAGTCTTTTGCCATAGATCGTAACGGCCCAGGGGAGCTTATAAGCGTCGGCATCCGGGGCGGCCAAACGATGATTTATTTCGCGGGCCAGTTCCTCGGTAATCCGCTCGTCGGCATCCAGAGATAACACCCAGTCACCTGTTGCTCTCTCAAGAGCCCTTTGTTTTTGTACTCCGAACCCAGGCCAGTCTGTGGTTTCAACAATGTCGGCGTATTGCCGTGCAATTTCTACAGTGCGATCAGAACTGCCACTGTCCAGCACAATTATTTCGTCGGAGACCTGCCGGGCCGACACCAGGCAGTCCGCAATGTGGTCCTCTTCATTCATGGTGATTACGGTTGTCGACACCCGACATCCGCGCTTGCGAACGTATGACGCCTTTAATTCATGGAATAGAGTGGTCGCCAGTACGGAAATGATCAATAGATAGAAGGTCAGAAACAGGCTTCGATTGAAAGTGGCTTCCGTTAGTCCAAAGAAAAAGTAGCCCACCGTGACCATGGTACCGGCCGCAGCAATGTGAGCTGTGGGGAAATGCTTGCTACGAACGTGCTGGCTGAAGATCGCCAAAGGAATAAAGATCAGAAATGCCCAGCTTAGGACGCCGGGAATGCCACTCGTCGCGGCATTGTTGATCAGGTCGTTGTGAGCATGACCAACGCAGCAATCCAGAAGCGCTGGCGATGCGCTACCGTTGTCAACGGCAGATCTGATGGTATGGCTAAACCCGCCAAGGCCTGCGCCCGTCCAGGGATTTTCGACAAACATTTCCCAGGCATGATTCCAAAGCTCCAGGCGCAGTTCGATTCCCGAATCGAGACTATGGTCATTCAGAGCGGCGTCGATTGATTGCAGCGTACGATCCGTTGAGAAAACGGCACTGAGGACCAGGATGGGAATAAGCAAGACAGCAGCCAGCCGGAGCTTTCGGCCAAGCAGTGGAATAACAATGAGAAGCAAAAATGGTAGAGCCAGGAGGTTGCTGCGGGTTTCAGATAGTAGGGACGTGAGCACGGCCGCGACGCTTCCCGCGATAAAGGCCATCGCCAGGAATCGGTTTCCGTTGCGCAGGAAAAACAACCCGCCTACCAGGGTGAGCATACCTCCCAGAAGTGCAATGTTACCGAAACTGATTGGGTTGATGCCGCCCCCGAACCGTGAACTCAAAGTGCCGGTGGGCGTTGCTGCACCTGGCTGCAGCGCATAAATCAATGCACCGATAACGGACAGGGAAATCAATCCGATGGCAGCGAATCCGGTGATCGCACGCAGGCGAGCATGGCTCAGAGCCATAACGAGCGGCCAGAACAATATAAAGCGGGCGTGTGTGCCGAGCGTTTTTCCGCCTTCATAGTCGAAGCCTTCAACAGCCCAGGAGTATGCGCTGACGGAGACGTAAAACCAGAAAGCGAAGTGGATTAAACGCAGCTCCCTTGGGGGTTCCCAGCCGGTTTTCTGGAGTGATTGGCGTGCTATAAGTATGATGCCGATAACTGAGAGCATCAGTGTTGCTGCCGAGAGCACGCTTGACGAGACGAGCGCGCCTCCCAGGCCGATCATCAACAGTAGTGCAACAAGAAGGCTGGTGCGCGAACTTATATTCATGCTATCCGTAGTCGACACGTTTCAGGCCTTTACCATCGATTCAGCATACACGATCGGGTTTATAGGGATTGATTTCCCCAGGAACACGATGGCGAAAGCGTTTGTATTCCCATTGATACTGTTCCGGGATTTCTCTGACCACATTCTCTATTGAGCGGTTCAGGGCTGTAGTGGCAATGAGGGGGTCTGTGTCGGCAATGCCTTCTTCACACTCGCGAATAACCAATCGAAATCCACGTCCGTCTTTCAGGCGTTCGGAATAGGTCATCAAAGGCTTGGCGCCGGACTTTTGCAGCAGCTTGGAAACCAGTGTCATGGTACGTACGTCCATGCCAAAAAAGGGCGCGTAGGCGTTTCCTTTTCCTCGTGGGCTCTGGTCTGGAAGAATGCCGGTTACCTCGCCTTCACGTAGAAGGGCAATAAGCCGTGCCAGGCCACGACGGTCGCCACGCACCAGTTCAGAGCCGAGCCGGCCGCGAACCCGGATCATATAGTCCTCAAATTCCTTGATATGTGGCGGACTGTACAGCGCCGCCATACGGTAGCGTGACGAAAAGTAAAGTCCTGTGAGTTCCCAGTTGCCCAGATGTGGGGCCAGCAGCAGTAAGCCACGGCCGTCCTTCTTCGCATTTTCCAGTAGTTCCTCGCCTTCGATTTCCCGAATCAGGCCAAGGCAGCGTTCGACCGGCCATTCCCACATCAGTGGAATTTCCATCATGGTCTGTCCGGTATGACGTAGACTGGAGCGAGCCATGTTCTGATGCTGATCGTTCGTAAGATCTGGAAAGGCAATGCCGAGATTGATCTCGGTGACACGCCGAGAATTCGTTCTGAACGTCCATGCGATAGTGCCCAGAAAGCGGCCGGCCAACTGGGCCGCACGTAGTGGCAGCTTGCCGGCAAGCCCAAGGATAGTGATCAAAAACGATGCTTTGGACATAGCCATAAATCGGAGGACAATCAACTGAAAAAAGAATGAACGGAAGCTACCACCATCCGGCTTGTGCGGCAAGGCTCGTTGGCCTTTGAGACTCGTCATTTGCCCTAAAGCTTTTGAGAGTCCTCCCAACTCTCGCTGCGATTACCGGTTTCCCAGCCAATCCTCAGGTAAAAGCGCCGGATACGACGGCCAATGTATCGCTCTCGCCAAGCGGGGAGAGTGGCCAGTTTGTCGGGGATGGCGGGGGCGCCGAGCCCGTCAACCAGGAACAGCTCCGGTTGTCCGCCCTTGTCGGCGATCACCAGGTTGTGGGGCAGCAGGTTCCGGGTGAGGATTCCGGTTTCGAGTAACCAGTTGCAGAAGCGGCCTGCGGCGTCCCGAATCGGTTGATCAAACCCTCGGTGTTTCAGGTAGTGTTCGAGCGTTTCGCCCGGTAGGCCGTGGTCATCGAAGAGGAGTTCACTCATGTTTGCCGGGCCGAACGAGGTGTCCACCGCGCCATGAAATTGCGGCAGGTGTGCCCAGACCAGTTCGTCGTGGCCATCGTTGATCAGTGCCCGGATGGCTTGCTGTTGATGCGCCCGGAGTTCCTGGCGGTTGTCATCAATCCTCGCTCTGCCGAGCATTTTCTTTGGCCAGGCCTGGCGCTGGAACCGAACTTCGATGTTTTCAGGCCGCAGTACTTTGAGACACAATGCCGGATCATCCGGATGCCGGTAGCAGTGTCGGTTGTAGCCAGAGGCGAATGGCTCAATGCCTGACAGGTCAATCATGGATCGTATCCGAATCTCGTTTTATTGCCTTGTGCAACGGAAGCCTCGGGAAGCCACGTTATGAACGGTTGTATTGCCTACGGTGATTGTAATACCGAGGGCCTGAAAGACTATCATGAACCGGTCTGGCCGCAGATCGTTGCGAAGCAATTGGGTCTTTCGCTCACCAATTGTGGTCATACCATGAGCACAACCCGTGAGCTGCTTCAGTATGCTGAGGCCTTCCCGCCCAGGAACTATCAATTGGCGTTTATTCAGTACGGGCTTGTTGATTCCTGGCTCACCTTTCGTGGTGCGCCCTATGTGCTTTATTACCCGGACAGCCCCCGCAGGAAGCTTGCCCGAAAGCTCGTCAAAAAGCTGAAGAAATGGGCCCGGCGTCTCCACCTGCAGGATCGTTGGGGCGCGGTGGAGCAGGTGCCGCTGGATGAGTATCTGGGCAATATTGAGCGTGTGTTGCGCTCGGCCCCCGACACCCTGTTCGCGTTGGTGTCCACGCCGCCGAACCTCGACGAGCCCCGGAACCCGCGCATTGAGCGCTACAATGAGGGCCTGCGAGAGTTAGCCATACGAGAGCCAAATGCATTTTTTGCCGATGCCTACCACCCATTATGGCAGCAGAAAGCCCGGTCACTGATGGCAGACGGAACCCACCTTACCGAAACAGGGCATCGACTCCTGGCGGATACGGTGATCAGCGCGCTGTCGACATACTGGCCAACAGGTCCCGATAAAAAGCCTCAGTCTTCGATACCATCGCCTCAAGGCTGAGTTGCTCCCGGGCCCACAGGAAACTGCCGTTTTGGGAATCTCTCATAACCATCGGGCTGCGGAGATTGGTGCGAACCAGTGTGGCGATATCCTCAACGCGGTCAGACGCGGCAATACTCTGTTCTGGCAGAAATTCCCCCACTCCGCTGACTGGCGTTGACAGTACCGGGCAACCCGCCATCAGCGCTTCCACCATGATATAAGGAAAACCTTCGCGGCTGGAGCTGATGATGCAGGCGGTGGCGGCCTGGAGCCAGGGCTTCATATGGAGCTCATGGCCTGGAAGCAGTACGTGGTCTGAGACGTCCAGCTCCTGAATCAGGGTACCTAGTTGAGCACGCTGGCTACCATCACCCAGGATAACCAGACTGCCACCGCAGTCGGCCCTGGCCCAGGCGCGAATCAGCCGGTCGAACTGTTTGACTGGTTCCAGACGGCCTGCGGCTAACAGGAGAGGGCGATCTGCAGGAATTTCGAAGGTCGGGGCCTCCGTCTTTTCTTCGCCGGAGGTGTCCACAGGCGGTAAGCCATTGTGGATCAGCCGAGCATTGGCGTGGGCAATGGTGTCGGTAATATCACGGCTGACACCAATCACGCCATCCAGCCGCTCAAACCCCTTATGGGAGCGCTTGGTGCCATGAAGCGTGCCCACTGTTGCACTGTTCAGATGACGGGCTGAACTGATCAGGTTTGCGGCCTTGTTACCCTGGGCATGAACGATGTCCGGGTGGATGGAGCGAAGCAGTCGCCGCAGGCGGTAGTGCAGCCATGGGTTGCGTCGGCCGAGCTGAACGGGCAGTGGATGGAAACAAACCGGCGAGGCGAAGCGTTCGCTGTAGTGGCTGTGTGCCAGAACGTGAACGGTGTGGCCTCTTGTCGAGAGGGCGTTCGCGAGGTCGGCTGTGTGCGTTTCCATACCGCCCCAGCCCGTGCCGGGCGTGGCGATAATCAGCGCGATTGTCAGCGGGCCTTGCGCATTCATTGGTGCGCAGGCCTCCGCGCAAGAAGGTTCTCATAGACCTTCAGCGTGGTTTCGGTCTGTGCTTCCAGTTGGAATCGCCACGGTATCTCTATCTCAGGTCGGGGATTGTCGAGGAGGGCGAGCGCGGTCTGGGCAAACGCTTCTATATTGTCTGGCGGTACCAGTCCGTCGGAGAAACAGGCGCGCAGTGTTTCGGCTGCGCCACCTCGGTCAAAGGCGGCCACCGGTGTGCCGGAGGCCAGGGCTTCGGTAACGGTGCGGCCGAAAGGTTCTGGTTTCGTGGACATGTGGCAGACCACGTCCGCCAGAAGGTAGAGGGTGGTCATATCGTTGCGCTGGCCGAGGAAACTAACCTTGTCGGTCAGGTTCAGGCGGGCACGTTCCTTTTCCAGCTCCTCCAGAAACTGCTCCTTGCCAGGTTCAGCGCCGCCGACAATGATGCCGTGGCAGTCCGGTCGTTTTTGCACCAGCTGCGCCATCATGGCCAGAAAGTCCAGTTGGCCTTTCCAGCGGGAAATGCGCCCGGGCATCATGATGATCTTTTTCTGGGCCAATTGTGGGTACTGTCGGAACCAGCGGTCCAGCCATTGTGGGCTGAGCTCCCGTTGTCGAAAAGCACTCACGTCCACGCCCCGTTGGATGACGGTCAGTTTTTCTTCCGGCACCGGGTATTTGTTCAGCACATAATCCCGAACACAACCGGACACGGCGATGATGTGATCAGCCCGGGTCATGATGGCGCTGTAGGGGGTCACGGAATACATGCCGTGAAAGGTTGAGACAACGGCCGGGCGCTGGTTGGCTGGAATGGTCTTCAGAGCCAGGAAGATGATCCAGGCGGGCATACGGGAGCGCACGTGCACGATGTCCGGTTTCAGCTCCAGCAGCAGCTTGCGCATGGGGAGGATTTGCCCGAACGACGCCGGGTTCTTCCGGTGTATTGGCATGAAAATGTGTTCCGAGCCTTGCCCACGAAGCTGCTCCGCCATGGGCCCGCCTTTCGAAACCACATAGGACTCGTGCCCACGTTTCACCAGGTCGGCGGCGAACTCCACGGTGCCTCGTTCCACCCCGCCACTGTATAGCGCGGGTAACGCCTGCAGAATCCTCAACGTTTGCCTCCCCTTAAAAAGTGTTCAATCAGCCACCTTGCGGCCCTATCAGCCTCCCAAAGCTCCTGCGATCCGCGCAATTTTCCAGCCATAACCGAGGCATGGTCACTCCAGTGCGCGACGTACCCTTTCTCTACCAGGCTGGCCATGCCCCGGGCGACCCGGCTGTTATTCTTGGGCGCGAGCTCAAACAGACCCGTAGGCACGCCGGAGGTGGCAGCTTCGCAGGCCATGGAGGCGCTGTCTGGTGTGACCCACACCGCGCGGGAGGCGGCGAGTTGATGGGGAAGCCAGCTGGCGTGCGTTCGCCTGGGATCCACGACCGTGACCTTCGGGCCTGCCAGGTCGTTCAGTCGCATCAACAGGTTTTCGGGCGTACGGCGAGAGCCGCTGATCGTCCAGCGCCATTCCGGGTAGCGACCCATTAGCTGGGATAACTGTCCGAGAATAACGTCGTCATCCCAGTCGAAATGGGGGGAGGGGCCGCCTACGAGAACAAGGCCTTCGGGTTTGTCGGTAATTCTGGCCAGGGGCGTGATTGCATTTATGACACCTTCGGTGGCAAGGACATGTCTGGCTGGGGGGACCTTATCGTGTTCTGGAATGATGGCCGCATCGACCCAGTTGAGAGGGAAGCCCGGTTTCATTAAAACCACGGTTTTTACCTTTCGGAGCCGCCGCAGGGATAGCAACAGGCGGTGGGTACCGCTGCCGGCTGCGATAATCAGGTTTGGTCTTCCCAGGGCTTTATCCATGGCCGGCGCAACGCCAAGCAGCGCCCGCCACAAGGGCGGGGGCGCTTCGGTCGCATCGATTTCACTCACGCTGGCGCCAGCCAGCACCCGAAGGCGGTTGCCCAACCCTTTCAGCTGGTTGTGATGGCCAGGCTTATTATCGGTCAGTAGCCAGACAACCGGGGCGGGGGAGCCGGTGTGGGAGCGCATTCAGTTTGCGTCCTTGCTGTACAGGTTCGGATCTTCCCTGGAAGGACGGGTCTTGAAGCGGCGATGCATCCAGAGGTACTGGTCCGGGTGTTTTCGGATTTCGTTTTCGATGGTCTTGTTCACCAATGTGGCGTCCGCCATGTCATCTCCGGAAGGAAAGTTCTCCAGTGGAGGATGGAAGTAGATATCGTACCCTGGAGCGTGTTCCCGTCGGAAATGGCTGAAGGGCACCACGGCACAGCCGCTACGGTCGGCTATGCGCGAGGTGGCGGTGATGGACCCCGCAGGTACTCCGAAAAATGGGGCAAAAACGATGCCTTTGCGGCCGTAGTCCTGATCCGTGGCGTACCAGACGATACGGTTGTTTTTGAGCTGTTTGAGCAGGCCGCGCAGGTTCCGGCTGTCCAGTGCCACCCCATAACGACGCTCCCTTGCGCGGGTCATCACCGCGTTCATCAATGGGTTGTTATGGTCGCGCTGCATCACGTCGGCCTCAATGTATTCGGTGACCAGGGCGCCCCCCAAATCAAGGGTGCTGTAGTGACCGCCCAGCAACAGGATGCCCTTGCCTCTGGCAAGGGCAGCGTCGACATGTTCAAGGCCGTGGACTTCTGTAATGGGCATGAAGCTGGTGGGACTGCGGAACCAGGCCAGCCCAATCTCCATGACACCGATGCCGTTGGCGCGGAAAGACGCCTTCACCAGTGCCTGCTTTTCCGTTTCGGATAACTCTGGAAAGCACAGGCGAATATTCACATCGGTGATTTGCTTGCGACGGCCGGCAAAGCGATAGGCTATGTCACCAACCCGTTTGCCCAGCCACCATTGTAACTTCAGTGGCAATTGGGCACCCAGCCACATGGCGGCGACCCCGATCCAGGTTGGCCACCAGCGCGGATGAAGGTAGCTGGTATAGCGGGTGTCGCGAGTTCTCTGTTTAGCGGTCTTCACTCGTGTCAGTCCCTGATGATTTTTAACGGCAAGAACCGGAGTTTAGCAGGGCCATTATCTCCGGCTAAAGCCGCAATATCCGCAAGTTGCGGAAAATCATGAATTCCAGGTCGCAGACGCCGGCCACCGCTTTATGTAGAATGACCGCCGCATCGACCCGGCCGGAGTTACCATGCTTCATTTTTTCTACTCCCTTTTTTTCCGCATCGCGCTGCCGTTTGTGTTGCTGCGGTTGTGGTGGATCGGGCGTACCAATCCTGAAGCGTTCGTGCGCTGGCAGGAGCGCCTGGGGTACGTGGAGGCCTTCGATGAGCCGGTCATATGGGTTCATGCCGTATCGGTGGGTGAAACCATTGCCGCAGCCCCCCTGGTGAAAGCCTTGCTGAGGCGTAATCCTGATATCCCCATATTGATGACCGCGATGACACCGACCGGCTCGGCCCGAGCCAGGGCTTTGTTCGGTGACCGGGTCCACTATGCTTTCTCACCTTATGACACACCCGGTGCGGTGCGCCGTTTTGTTGGCCGCGTAAGGCCCCGGGCGCTTGTGATTATGGAAACTGAGCTTTGGCCCAATATGATTGCTCTTAGCCGCCAACGCGAGGTGCCCATTTTTCTCATTAATGCGCGCCTTTCCAGCCGTTCCGCGCGGGGATATGAGCGGGTGGCGTCACTGGTTCGCCCGCTGCTCCGCAGTATTAGCTGGATAGCCGCGCAAGCAGAGGAAGACGCTGGCCGGTTCCTGCGTATTGGGGCCACGCCGGAGTCGGTGTCGGTGACCGGCAGTATCAAGTTTGATGTTGAGGTCTCGGACGAAGTGCGCGCCGAATCTTCGGGGCTGAGGGCGGCGCTGGGCGCTGACCGTCCGGTTTGGATCGCAGCCAGTACCCACGACGGTGAGGATCGCCAGATATTGGAAGCTCACCAACAAATCCTCGAGCATTTCCCGAACGCATTGCTGATGATTGTGCCGCGGCATCCAGAGCGTTTTGATGATGTGGCCAGGCTCATTGACGCCATGGGGCTCTCTCTTGTCCGTCGGTCCCAGTCAGGAAGTGACGGGGGCGGAAAGGTGGGGAGCGAGGTGTATCTTGGTGACACTATGGGTGAATTGTTAATGCTGTACGGCGCCTCCGATGTGGCCTTTGTGGGCGGTTCGCTGATTGAGCGCGGCGGCCACAACCCGCTGGAGCCAGCCGCTTGGGGAATACCTGTTGTTTCCGGGCCGCACATATTCAATTTCGAAACCATTTACGACCGCCTTGATTCAGGGCAGGGGCTGTTTATTACGGATTCGGCGGAGTCTCTTGCCCAGTGCGTCGTTCATCTCTTTTCGGATAAATCTTCTGCTCAAAAGGCGGGGCACAACGCGCTGGCGGTTGTGAATGCCAACCGTGGTGCGCTCGAAAAAGTGGTCGATGGGATTGTTAAGCGGGTCTAAGGTGTGATGCCGGCGTTTTGTTATTGGCCGGGGCATGGTGCCCCGGCCTGGTTTGCATCAGTTTACTGAGAGGGGTTGTCGATGGTTTCCTGTTCGTTAGCCATGGCTTCAATCCCCGGCGCTGATGCGCTCAGCCAATTGTTCAGGTCAACCAGATCCTGAGGGCTTAGGGTGCCAGCTGCCTGTTTCAGGTTCAGGGTGTTAATCACGTAGTCGTAACGGGCATTGGCGAAGTCACGCAGTGCCACGTAATAGTTCCGTTCCGCATCCAGCACTTCCACGATGTTCCGTGTACCCACTTCGTAACCGGCACGGGTGGCATCCAATGCACTGCGGCGGGAAATGATGGTCTGTTCAAGTGCATTGGCGGCCTCAATGTTGTTGTCAATGGTCAGGAACAGGCTGCGCGTGTTTACACGTACATCGCGGCGCGCTGTATTCAGGTCATGTTCGGCAGCCGTCACCAGCGAGCGCTGTTGACGCACGCTAGCCTTCGTTCCTCCTCCTGTATATAGAGGAATATTGAGGGACAGGCCAATGACGCCCTCAGTGCCTTCTTGCGTTGTTGATAAGGCGTTGTCGAGACGAGTTTCACGATAGGAGGCGGTAAGCTCAAGCGTTGGCAAATGGCCTGACTTGGCCGCTTTCAGGTCGGACTGACTTGCGTTAAGCTGGAAAAGGGTCGTTTGAAGAGACCAGTTGTTTTTGAGGGCTCTTGACTCCCAGGATGCTGGGTTTGCCGGTTCAGGGCGCCTAAGAGGGAAGTTCTGCCGAAGGTTTTCCAGAGCGGTAGGGTAATCGCCGGTTAGTCGCGCCAGTTGTTCTTTTGCAATGTTCAGTTGATTTTCAGCAGCGATGCGTTGGCTTCTGGCATCGTCATAGCTGGCCCGCGCTTCGTATACTTCGGTTATGGCGATAAGGCCCACTTCAAAGCGTTCCTGGGCCTGATCATATTGGCGCTGAATGGCAGCTTCAGTTGCTCTCGCGGTGGTAACTGTATCCTGAGCCCGCAAAACATTGAAATAGGCGGTTGCTGCATCGAGAATCAGTTGTTGTTGGGACAGGTTGTATTGGGCTTCAGCAGCCTTTGTTTGGAATTGGCTGGCTTCGTATGTAAACCAGTCGCTGGCCTGGAATATAGGTTGGCTCAACTCAACGCCGTAACGATAAGCCTTGTAGCTGTCACCCGAAAAAAACTGTCGCGCCAACTCATCGTTCCCTGAGCCGCTGAATGCGTTATGGGGCTCAAAATCTGTGTGGTTTACTGACCCTGTTGCCGTGATTTGCGGCAGCAGGGAGCTTTTACTGACGTCAACGGCAGCTTGCTGCGCCTGGAACTGAGCCTGAGCCGATGCAATGCCGGAATCATAGGAGAGTGCTTTCTCGTACGTCTCAACCAGATCCATGGATAGTGCAGGCTGGGCTGCGAGCAGTCCAATCAGCCCGGAAAGCAGTCGTTTCTTCATGATGTCTCCTGTTAGTGAATCACCCGGCGTGTTGGAATACCTGGCCACATATGTTCAGATAACCATTGAGCGTTTCAGGCTCGCCATTATGGACAATAATCGGCCTGAGCTCTACACTTGCAGTCGGCACTGATTGTAAGTGTCAATTACATTGATTTCGCGTCTTGACGGGGTGCTGGCGTCAGAACATCTGACCGCCGGCTGAGATTGCCATGCAGAACCCGCAACCTGATCCGGATAATACCGGCGTAGGGATTTGAGACAATATGCTGCAACGACACAGAACCGTTCTGTGATCACTGCCCGTCATGCGCGACCCGTATACCTAATCAACCCGGGGACGCACTATGACAACAATACCTTCCTATCTTAGCGATTCAGCAAAAGTCGATTCTGCAGCCATCAAGCCGCTGCCCCAGTCCCGAAAAATCTACGTACAGGGTAGCCGACCTGATATTCGGGTGCCCATGAGGGAAATTACTGTGGGCGACACGCCGACCGACATGGGTGGCGAGAAAAATGCGCCCGTCGCCGTTTATGACACCTCCGGTCCGTACAGCGACCCTGAAGCCACTATTGATCTGCGTAAGGGACTCAAGCCCATCCGTTCCGCCTGGATTGAGGAGCGCGGAGATGTAGAGCAGCTATCCGATTACACCTCTGAATTCACGCGTCGCCGGATGAAAGACCCTCTGCTGGACCCACTCCGTTTTATGGATGAGCGCAAGCCGCTGAGGGCCAAGCCCGGCAAGAACGTCAGCCAGATGCATTATGCCCGCCAGGGGATCATCACTCCTGAGATGGAATTTGTGGCCATCCGCGAGAACATGAAGCTGCAGGAAGCGCGAGAGCAGGGTCTACTGAAGGATCAGCACCCGGGCCAGTCCTTCGGCGCGTCCCTGCCGCAAGAAATTACGCCGGAATTTGTCAGGGACGAAGTTGCCCGCGGCCGGGCGATTATTCCCAACAATATCAATCACCCGGAAACCGAACCGATGATCATCGGTCGCAACTTCCTGGTAAAAATCAACGGCAACATCGGCAACTCGGCGGTCAGTTCTTCCATCGAGGAAGAGGTCGAGAAGCTCACCTGGGGCACTCGCTGGGGTTCCGACACCATCATGGATCTGTCTACCGGCAAGAATATCCATGAAACCCGTGAATGGATTATCCGCAACTCGCCGGTTCCCATCGGCACCGTGCCCATCTATCAGGCATTGGAAAAAGTCGGCGGCGCTGCCGAAGACCTGACCTGGGAGATTTTCCGTGACACGCTGATTGAACAAGCAGAGCAGGGCGTCGACTACTTCACCATCCACGCTGGCGTGCGCCTGCATCATGTGCCTATGACGGCCAAGCGTACCACCGGCATTGTGTCCCGTGGCGGCTCCATCATGGCCAAGTGGTGTTTGGCCCACCACAAGGAAAGCTTCCTGTACGAGCACTTCGAAGACATCTGCGAAATTATGAAAGCCTACGACGTGGCCTTCAGTCTCGGCGACGGCCTGCGTCCCGGCTCCATTGCCGATGCCAACGACGAAGCCCAGTTCGGCGAGCTCGAAACCCTGGGTGAGCTCACCAAGATTGCCTGGAAGCACGATGTTCAGGTAATGATCGAAGGGCCGGGCCATGTGCCCATGCAGCTGATCAAGGAAAACATGGACAAGCAGCTGGAATGCTGTGATGAGGCACCGTTTTACACACTCGGGCCACTGACCACGGACATTGCCCCTGGCTACGACCACATTACGTCCGGTATCGGCGCGGCAATGATCGGCTGGTACGGCTGCGCCATGCTTTGCTACGTTACCCCGAAGGAGCATCTGGGCCTGCCCAACAAGGACGATGTAAAGACCGGCATCATTACCTACAAAATCGCAGCTCATGCCGCTGATCTGGCAAAAGGCCACCCCGGTGCCCAGATCCGCGACAACGCGCTGTCCAAAGCCCGCTTCGAGTTCCGCTGGGAAGATCAGTTCAACCTCGGCCTCGACCCGGACACCGCTCGTGCCTTCCACGATGAAACCCTGCCGAAGGACTCCGCCAAGGTGGCCCATTTCTGCTCCATGTGCGGCCCGAAGTTCTGTTCCATGCAGATTTCCCAGGAAGTTCGGGAGTATGCCAAGGAGAATGGCCTAGACGAGGTGTCTGCGGTGGATGCCGGCATGAAGGAGAAATCCCGGGAGTTTGTGGAGGCTGGGTCCAAGCTTTATGACAAGGTTTGACCTTTTGTAAGACTGCTTGGTTCGGAGTGTGAGCCAGGGTGGTGGCCCCGTTCAGAAAACGACTCGAGACGTCCCTGTGCGTCTCGGGCTCCGCCATCCCTGGCTCCGCACGTTTCTGAACGGGGCCACCACCCTGGCTCAATCTGGTATTGGCAGTCATCGCCTCGTTGGTCGCTTTTTGAGGATTGCACAAATGCTCGAAGCAGTTATTGGGAACCCCTTTTCCAAAACTGTGCGGAGCCATGGATGGCGGAGCTCAAGCGCCCCAGGGACGGGCTTGAGCGTGTTTTGGAAAAGGGGTTCCCAATTGCTGCCTCCCCGTGATTTAAGGCTGGGGCCCGAGCTTGCAGTAGCCCCGTAAATCCGGCTATCGTTCAGAATCGTTCTCACAAACGGATCTGAAACCAGTAATGACCGAACCGTTCCAGTTTAAAGACCGTGACGTAAAAATCGAAAAACGCGAAACCGTGTTCCATGGCTTCTTCCGCATGGACAAGCTCTGGCTGACGCACCCGCGCTTTGACGGCGGGCAAATGCCAACATTCACCCGCGAACTCTTCATCCGCGGCGACGCCACCTGCGTATTACCTTACGATCCCGATCGTGACGAAGTTGTTCTTCTCGAACAATTCCGCCTCGGCGCTTTAGGTCGGAAGCAGTCTCCCTGGTTACTGGAACTCGTGGCTGGCATGAACGAGGAGGGTGAGTCGCCCGAAGATGTTGCCCAGCGAGAAGGCCAGGAAGAAGCCGGCCTGACGTTTAAACCGCTGGACAAAATCTGCGACTATCTTGTGTCTCCCGGCGGGAGCACAGAGCTGATCCACCTATACTGCGGTCGCATCAGCACCAAATCCGCCGGCGGTTTGTTTGGCATGGAGCATGAACACGAAGATATCCGTGCTCATGTATTCAGCGCCGACGAAGCCATCGCAATGATTTATGATGGACGTATCAATAACGCTGCCGCGATCATCGCGCTGCAGTGGTTGCAGTTGAATCGCCCGCGTTTGCGGGAAGGTTGGAGCTGATATGACAGAGTGGGTAATGAAACCCCGGCGTTATGTACCGGATCTAAGACGTTTCGGCGCGCTGTGTGATGGCAATTACATGCGGCTTCACCGCCTGCGGAGGCTTGAAGCCAAGGGCCGCCCCATTTGTGAATTCGAGCTTCATCGTGAGGACCAGTACCTGGGCCGTGTTCGCATCGAAGTGCTGCAAACCACAAAGTTTACGGAAACCCTGCTGCTTGAACAGGTGCACAACTCCGGGCGCTGGCTGAATAATCCCCAGTTGACGGTTCGGGTCTATCACGATGCAACCATGGCCGAGGTTATCAGTTGTTACCGCGATCGACAGATTGCGCCGGTGAACGACTACCCGAACCGTTTCATGCACCACCCTGACGAAAAAGTTCAGGTCAACAGTTTCCTGGCCGACTGGCTGGATTACTGCCTGCGTTTCGGGCACTTGCCGATGGAACATGCCGCCTGGTCCGCCGGAGAGGGCGTGGACTAAGGTTGTATGTCTGCTCTGCATCCAATGGCATAGAGTGCTCGTAGACTGTGCGAGAGTTGTCAAAACCGGCAATTGCCTGGGAAAGCCTGAGCAGAATGTGATGAATATTCTGGATGCAGGCGGAAAAACTCAATAACCTGCCAGTAGGTCTGCTTCACCGGTGTGTGTTGCGCAAACGCAAGAACCACGAGTGCCATGACAGAGAACGACAACCAGCGTGCCCTCCGGGTGCTACAACTGACTGACCCGCACCTGATGGCCGATCCGGCGGGTGGGCTGCTGGGTGTCAATACGAGGGACAGCCTGGATGCCGTGATTGCTCAGGTTTTCCGGGACCATGGCCAGCCGGACCTTATCCTCGCCACGGGTGATATTGCCCAGGATGCAAGCGAAGAAGCCTACCGCCTGTTTGGCGACAAGTTGGAGGTCTTTCAGTGTGACACGGCCTGGATGGCCGGCAATCATGACGATTCGCCACTGCTATCCCGTATCGCCGCCGAGCGAGGAGCCAATCAGCGCCATATTATCCAGGGTGGGTGGCAGTTTGTGCTGCTGGATACCTCGGTTCCCGGGAAGGTGTTCGGTGAGCTTTCGGAGCCTGAGCTGGCGTTCCTGGAGAAGACCCTGAGTGAGAATTCCGACCTGCCAGCACTGGTCGCTCTTCACCACCATCCGGTTGAAATCGATACCCGCTGGATGTCACCGATCGGGCTTCGCAATCGTGACGCGTTCTGGCAGGTGATCGATCGTTTCCCGCAGGTAAAAATCGTCCTCTGGGGCCATATTCATCAGGAACTGGATCAAACCCGCAAGAGTGCGCGCCTGCTGGCGACGCCGTCGACCTGCATACAGTTTACAGCCGGCTCCGTGGAGTTTTCGGTGGAGGATAAGGCGCCGGGCTATCGGTGGTTCGAATTGTTGCCGTCGGGTGAGTTTTCTACCGAAGTCAGCCGGGCGACGGATTTTGTGTTCGAGCTGGATAGCAACAGCACCGGATATTAGCGGGTTGCTGATCGGTAGGCGGCCTGTTAATGGCCACCTTATTGCGTATATAATTCAGGCTTCGCTCAGGACGAGCAAGAGACATTCACTTCTTCAGGGATCGAAGACATGCCCCAGGCAACCGGACTGCAGTTCACGGCCACCCTTGGCCAACTCCCCAAAGACCTGTTCGTGGTCGCCCGTTTCGAGCTGACCGAGTACCTTTCCAGGCTCTGCTATTGCAAGCTGGAACTGGCCAGTACCTCGCCCGATATTGCCCCCGAAGACGTGCTGGAACAGCCCGTGGAACTGGTGATGTGGCAGGATGGCGTTCCGCTGCGGCGCTTTACCGGCGTGATCAACGAATTTGTCCGGGGTGATTCCGGCCACCGCCGCACCCGTTACGACGTCATCGTCCAGCCACCCCTGTGGCGCCTCGACCTGATGCACAACAGCCGCATCTTCCAGACCCAGGCCACCGACGCCATCGTGCGCACCCTGCTGGAAGAGCGGGGCCTTATCGATACCGTGTTTGATTTGAAACGCACCCCCGAAGAACGGGAATACTGCGTCCAGCACCGGGAAAGCGACCTGGCCTTTGTCGAACGGCTGGCCGCCGAAGAAGGCTGGCACTATCGTTATTATCACGGCGATGTGGAGGGCAACGACCAACCCGCCCTCATCATCGCCGACCACCACGGCGACGCCCCCAGGCTCGAGCCGGTGGCATACAACGCCAAGGCCGGCGGCAGCACCCGCCAGAGTACCGTCTTCCAGTTCCGCTACCGGGAACGGGTGAAAGCCGCCTCCGTGGCCATGAAGGACTACACCTTCAAGAACCCCGCCTACGCCCTGATGCACGAACACCAGGCCGACAAACTCGACGGCCAGCGGGAAGACTACCAGCACTACGACTACCCCGGCCGTTTCAAGCAGGATGCCAGCGGCCAGCCCTTTACCGAAAGCCGTCTCGATGCCCTCAGGAACGACGCCGCCATCGCCGATGGCCAGAGCAACCGCCCCGACTTCACCGTAGGTGCCAAAGTCGAACTCACCGACCACGACAACCCACGCCTGAACCGGGAATGGCTGTTCACCAGCATCACCCATACCGGAGAACAACCCCAGGCCCTGGAAGAGGATGGCAACAACGGCGCCACCACCTACCACAACGCCTTCAACGCCATCCCCGCGGACCGCACCTGGCGGCCCCAGGTCGAGCATCGCCCGTTGATGGACGGCCCCCAGATTGCCCTTGTCACCGGCCCCAAAGGCGAAGAGATCCACTGCGACGAACACGGGCGCGTCAAAGTCCGATTCCCGTGGGGCCGATACTCAAAGAACGACGAACACAGCAGCGCCTGGCTCAGAGTCAGCCAGGGCTGGGCCGGTGGCCAGTATGGTTTCATGGCGCTGCCGCGAATCGGCAACGAAGTCATCGTCAGCTTCCTGGACGGCGACCCGGACCAGCCGATCATTACCGGAAGAACCTACCACGCCACCAACACGCCGCCGTACGCGCTGCCGGAGCACAAAACCCGCACCACCCTCAAAACCCAGACCCACAAGGGCGAGGGCAGCAACGAACTTCGATTCGAGGATGAAGCGGACAAGCAACAGATCTATGTCCACGCCCAGAAAGACCTGGACCTGCTGACGGAAAACAACCGCACCGAAGTCATCAAAAATGACAGCCACCTGACCGTGGACAACCACCGCAAGGCCCACATCAAGGGCAATGACCACGCCACCGTGGATGGTGAGAAGCGCGAATCCATCGGCGGCGACGCCAGCCTCACCGTCAACGGCAGCCACCACAGCAAACAGGGCAAGAACCAGCTCATCGAAGCCGGCAGCGAAATCCACCACAAGGCCGGTATGAAAATCGTGATCGAAGCGGGTGCGGAAGTGACCCTCAAGGCCGGTGGCAGCTTTGTGAAGGTGGACCCCAGTGGTGTGACTGTGTCCGGGCCTATGGTGAAGATGAATTCCGGGGGCGGGCCTGGGAGTGGAAGTGGCGTTGGGGCACAAATGCCTGAAAAGCCCGACCTCATCGAGCCAGTGGCAGGTGCCAATGTGACGCAGGATTCGTTAGCCGAAACGGGCACACGAATCAATGCAAAGCCAGGTAGTGTTGCTGGAGCCAAGACTAAGTCCGGGGGCAGCAACGGGTCTACACCTTTCAGCGCCTCTCCGACGCAATCCGATGGTGTCTTAGAGGAAACCCCTGTTGTCGACGAATCTGGCCGGCTGGTCGACGTTCGTGGTCGGGGAACTGACGATGAAACAGTGAAAAGCGCATTGGCACCCGGTAAGGAGGGCGCGGTATGAATCAACCCCTGAACCTCAAACGTGAGCCTCTCGATAAAACGGTCCGCCTGAGGGCGGAAAATGACAGGGGCGAGCCTGCGGGGATGGCGCTTGCCATCCCCACTCAAGATGGCGGTTCCTTCATGGTTCCCGTTCTGGACGACTGGCAATCCATGGAAGAAAAGCCGGAAGGTGAGTTGGGCAATACCTTGATGAGTGTTTGCCCCGTTGCTGAAATTCACAGCAAACGCCCCATTGAGTCCGGTGGCGTAACGATCTTCGGTGGCCGCGCGGTGTCCCTTATGCGCCCGGGTTACCTCTATGTATTCCGGGGCCAGACACTTTGGCGCGAATTCGAGATTGGTCCGGAAGGCACTCTCAGCGAAGTCGATCTCGTGACTGCGCGCCAGGATAAGGCCTCCGCCCGTTTGGCGGCGGGCAAACCAGTGACCGATTTTCTGGTGCCAGTATTGCTGCAGAATCGATTTGAACTGACGGACTGCCGCATTGCCTATAGTGAAATCCAGTGGCCATGGTCCTATATTGAAAAGCTGGAAAGCGCGCCAGCCGTTCTGGAAAAGAGGGCCCTGTCCATCGCGCCTGCCTGGGCCGCTTCGACGGATGATAGTCTGAACTTCGACAGCGGTTTTCCGGCTTCAACCATCACATCGGTATCCAAGTTGCGGCCCAGGGATCTGGGCATTGAACTGATGCTCAGGGACCCTGCCGGATTTACGCCCGAGTTCCGGGAGCCGGGCAGTGGTGAGTTGATTTCCCGAGTCGTCGAGCGATGGAAGCGGATTCCCGTCGATGACGAGCAGCCTGGTAGGGAACTGCCGGATCTAAGTTTGCAGGCCGAGGCATCAGGGGACGCATTGGTGGGTGCCAGGGAGCACAGCGCGATCGTATGCGTGGCCATCCCCGACCCGCTGTTCCGCCTGCGCCATGCCCTGACACAACTGCACCTGGCCTTGCATTACCTTGATGCGATTGACCTGTCCCTTAAAGATCGACCGCTGATTCACTCCGCCACACTGATACGTCAGGCATTGTTCGATCCGCAGGTTTCAGACTCCAGCGATCAAGTCGAAACCCTGCGAGCTGCGGTGGACCAAGAGAAGCTTCATAAGACTCTGGATCATTCCGAGCGCAAAAAGGTGCTTGAAGAAATCGCGATCCACCTGCAAACCCTGGAATCACTGGTCAACAGCGGTGACTTCGAAATCGCCTGTGATGATTACCTCAACCACAACGGGTTGGGGCCCTGCGAAGCGTTTGCGCTCCAGGCTGATCTGTTAAATCTGACCCAACAACTCCCGGGCGTATTGAATGCCCATGGCCTGGAGTCACCGGGCATCCTGTCAAGACTGCTCAAGCAGGGGCTGGGAAAGAACCCTCTCATTGACACTTTGGCTGACGGTGGAAACGCAAGCAGCGACTTTCCTCCTGTGCTGGCGCAATTAAAGGAACTCGCGGGTGACCAGGACACGCTGACGGAGGAGCGTTTGAACGGCGCGGGCCTGTCGTCCATAAGCGCGTTGGCCCAGCAAATGGCGCAGGAGGAAGATGGCTCAGGTTCTGACAGCGGCAATGGCTCGCAGGCCCTTCCCAGCAGTGCTCCAGGCACCGCTGCGGGAATGGTTAAAACAGCATTGGGAGGCTGGAGTGCGGCCGTTCTAAAAGCGGTGGAAAACTTACGTCAGAGCGACGACCTGGCGGCCATCAAACTGGACCGCGTGTTCACTTCTGTCAAAGCAGTGGCCGATATCGCCGACCCCAATCTGGGCGGGGAGTTGCAGGTAATGCGCCGAGGTGAGGTTGATCTCACGCGTTACAGCATTGTGGGCGTTCACGGAAAAGGAATTTCTTTTGGCTTAACCGATGCAGACCGCCAGAGCGAAGCTCTGACAAGGCGCAATGATTACCTGTTTGCAGACAGGACAGACGCAGGGGGTAAACGGGTGGCGTCCACCAGCCCGAGTCGATTGGTTGATGAAGGTGGAGAAGCTCTTGTTAAGGCAGCGGCTCATACCTGGGTGTTTGTTCTACCCGTCGATCATCCTGAAGCCCGGAAATTCAGTGCCTTGAAAATTGATTGGGCGAAAAAGGCCAAGGCGTTTGCTGATGGGCCCGGGTTGTCGAGGGTGTTGGTGGGGTTGGCTGCATATAATCTTGTTTCGGAGATGTGGTCTTTGAGGCAAAGAAAATCAGGAGAAGCGGGGTATTCAGTCACTAAATTAGTGGGAGCTGGCCTAGACCTGACCGCAGCAACAATGAAGCTTTATGTCGTTAGCGCTGTAGCCAATGATAAGCTGGTCTCTGCGGTAATATTGCGACCGCTTTTCGAGATGAAGTCTGTTCCATTGATTGGCCCCATTATCCAAAAACGGCTTTTGCAGGTTGGTGCGAGCACTATCGTACGTTTTATGGCATTGGTTAACTTTTCAGCTGGTGTCGCAATGGTGGGCATGAGTGCATGGGACTATCGCAGAAGTGTTAGTCGGGGCGATCTGGATGCTGCCTTCGGGCATGGTCTAGCTGTGGCTGGAGGTAGCGTCTTTTTGGCGTCGCCGCTTTTAAGCGGGTTGCTAGCAGTACCTGGTTGGGGCTGGGCATTGTTTGGACTGGGAGTTGTTCTGGGTGGCAGCGTGTTCGCAGCTATTGCTACCGACAGCATGATAGAGCGCGTGCTGAAGCAGGGACCTCTGGGGCTTGGGCCAGATCATGAGGGGCTTCCTGAGGACGATTCAGTCTATTTTCCACAGTTGTTGAGCCAGATCTCCCCGGTAAGGGTATCTGCCAAGCGCTATGGTGACTTGAGTGATGTGGAGCAGGCGATGTTTGCGAACCATAACCCATCTCCCGACGACTACAGGGTGACGGTGCGTTCTCCCCTGATCAGCCGTTTCAAACTTGGCCAGCCAAAGGAAGATAAAGAGAAAAGCAGTAAGCCGGACCTGAGGCTGGGGATTCAGGAACTGGAGTATACCCGCAGCGTAATGGATACCCCCGCCGGACAAGTCGATGAATATTACTTGACTCGAAACACGCCTTTGAAAAAGGTGACGACCTGGGTGCCCGTACCGGAAGACCACGCCGTGCACTTTCTGATAGAACGGAACCTGGCCGGTGGCGAAAGCCATGCGTTTGGCCACAGTGAAAGGCGTACCGTCAATTTGAGAGTGGTCTTACAAGCCCGAGTCGAGAGTGAAGTTGGCGCGTTTAGGCTTCCGATGCCAGTGCTTGATGCTTATGAGTCATTTGATGCTAATCGTCACGGCGTGCTGCCCGATAAGCAGCGCCAAGTGTTCAATCCATTCGAAAATGAGCCAGTGCCATATTGGATCGTTAAAGAGGTCGCAGTGTGAGTGAGAGTGACCTAATAAACAGAAGACAAGAAGTCGGTTTTCGAGCTGACCAGATTCCGAATCTGCCGGAGTCTGTGAGCGGTCGGGAGCGACTTGGTGAGGATCTTCAACCCATTGGTGACTACGCCAACATCGAACCCTACAATCGCGTGTACGAGGATGCTGGTGAAGTTCAGTACCAAGATCAGAGTGAATCGAAGGCCTTTGCTTTCGGAGACTGGTGGTGGGATCACCAACGAATTCGCTTTCTCAATGGCAAGGCATTTGTTGGGATTTCGGCTTTACTTCTCCTCATACCTTATGTCTGGGGAGGGGTAGTTTTAGTCGGAGGTGGATGGCTGGTCTATTACGGTTTTTATGTACTCGTGGTAGATGCAAACGTTGTAGTTTTTTTCTTGGTAATGTTCTTTGCAGTTCTTGTTTGGATACCCGCCTCCTTCTATGCCCTTATTAAAACCATGCCATGGGTTGTGGGCGGTTTCGCCCTGCTACTGAGACCATTCGACAAATTACTGGGCAAGCTCCTGGATCGTGGCCTGGATGCAGGCGAAAGCGCCTTCAACCGTGAGGCGGGTGAGGTTAGCTTCGCTCTACCGGGAGGTAAGAAACTGACCGCGCCCTTCGAGGAGTTCGATGCCTACGTGGAGCGCGTGGTCCAGCATGGCGGCATCTTCTATCGCCTGATGTTTGTTCACCGCTACACCGGCAAGCAGTTCAGCCAGACGTCCTTTAGCCGGATTGAGCCAACAAAAGAAGAAGTCATGGCTCTGTGGGATATGCTGCAGAGGTATATGGATGTATCCCAGCCGCTGCCGGATGTGCCGAGGCTGGAGCCCTTCCGCCACCTAGATCCGGTAACGGCGGAGCATGACCAGCACACCGGTCGGAATCCCCGGTTCTGGCGTGACCTGGATCTGGAAACCTGGAAGCAGGGTGAAGGGGCCGAATGGCTGAAGCGCCAGGCGGAGTACCCTTGGGATAAACGCACCTGCAAGCTGACACCTCAGATTGGAAAGATTTCCATGGAGGCCTATAGGGCAAAGATGGCTTCCTCAAGTAACCATGGAGAACTGAAGGAATCGGTGATGTAAGGCAGAGGCATGGGCCTCTGCCTCAGTACACCTAAGCCTCCCGCAACTCCCGGGCCGCAGCCACCATTCCCCTCAACGCCGGAATCACCTCCTCCCACGACCGGGTTTTCAACCCGCAGTCCGGGTTGATCCAGAGCCGCTCGGCGGGGATTCTTTCCGCGGCCTTGTTCATCAGCGACACGATCTGTTCAGTCCCAGGCACGTTGGGCGAGTGAATATCGTAGACACCCGGTCCAATATCATTGGGATATTGGAAGCCCTTGAAAGCATCCAGCAGCTCCATGTCAGACCGGGAGGTTTCAATGGTGATGACATCGGCGTCCATGCGGGCGATGGCTTCGATGATGTCGTTGAATTCCGAATAACACATATGGGTGTGTATCTGAGTGTCGTCCTTCACGTCGTTGGACGTAATCCGGAAGGCTTCGATGGCCCAGTCCAGATAGGTCTGCCAGTCGCTCTGGCGCAGGGGCAGGCCTTCGCGAAGGGCGGCTTCGTCAATTTGGATGATGTTCACGCCGGCCTGTTCCAGGTCCAGCACTTCCTCACGGATGGCCAGTGCCAGTTGCAGGCAGGTGTCTTTCCGGGGCTGGTCGTCGCGCACGAAGGACCAGTTCAGGATGGTGACCGGGCCGGTGAGCATCCCTTTCAGGGGCTTGTCTGTCAGCGACTGGGCGTAGCGGATCCATTCCACGGTCATGGCTTTGGGCCGGGAGATATCGCCGAACAGGATGGGCGGTTTCACGCAGCGGGAACCGTAGGACTGTACCCAGCCGAAGCGGCTGAACACGTAGCCCTCCAGTTGCTCGCCGAAGTACTCCACCATGTCGTTGCGTTCCGCCTCGCCATGGACCAGCACGTCCAGCCCCAACTGTTCCTGTTCCTCAACGCAGTGGCGGATTTCCGCGCGGATTCGCTCCTGGTATTCCTCGGGTGCCAGCTCACCCCTACGAAATTTGAGCCGTGTTTGGCGGATATCCTTGGTCTGGGGGAACGAGCCGATGGTGGTTGTGGGGTAGCGCGGCAGCTTCAGGTGGCTGGCCTGGATCGCGGAGCGCTGCTGGTAGCTGCTCTTGCGTTGACCCAGCTCAGGCGTGATCGCCGCGACCGCCTCGCGAACCTGTGGGTCCGTCACGCGGGTTGAGTTCCTGCGGCTGAGTATGGCGTCTGCATTGCTCTTCAGTTCCCGGGCCACCGCATCCTGGCCATCGGTAAGTGCCGTGGCCAACAGCTGCAGTTCTTCCAGCTTTTGCCGCGCAAAGGCCAGCCAGGAGCGTATCTCCGGGTCCATGGTGGTTTCGTTGTCCAGGTCTACCGGCACATGGAGAAGTGAGCAGGATGGCGCAATCCAGAGTCGTTCACGCAGCTTCTGATAAACCGGTTCCAGCCAGTCGAGGGTGGCTTCCAGGTCGGTTTTCCAGATATTGCGACCGTCGATCACGCCCAGTGAGAGAACCTTGTGCCCCGGCAGCCAGTCAGTCACGCGGGACACTTCGTCGCGGGCTTTTGTCGCATCCAGGTGCAGGCCGGCAACCGGTAGTTCACAGGCCAGTTGCAGGTTTTCCCGCAGTTGGCCGAAATAGGTGGTCAGCAACAGTTTTACCGGGCTTGCCTTGAGGTTGTGGTAAGCCAGGTTCAGGGCGTGCCGCCAGTCGCCTTCCAATTCTGTGACCAGGATTGGCTCGTCAATCTGCACCCACTCTGCGCCATTGTCGGCAAGAAGCTGTAACAGCTCCGCATAGACCGGCAGTAAGTCATCCAGCAGGCTGAGCCGGTCTGTATCGTCCTTGGATTTGCCAAGCCAGAGGTAGGTGACAGGGCCGATGATAACTGGCTTGGCATTGACGCCTACGGCCCTGGCTTCGGCCAGTTGTTTCAGTAAACGCGTGGAATTCAGGCTGAACCGTGTGTCCGCGTCGAATTCCGGGACAATATAGTGGTAGTTGGTGTCGAACCACTTGGTCATTTCACCGGCATGGATGCCACAGCAATCGTTATCAGCCGGGGACCGGCCACGGGCAATGCGGAAGTAGCGGTCCAGTTCGTGGTCATCGGCCTTGCCTGAACGCTTGGGCAGGTTGCCGAGTGTGGCGCTCATGTCCAGTACCTGGTCGTAGAGCGAGAAGTCGCCGACCGGCGCCAGCGTGAGCGGGCGTTGGTGCCGCCAGTTGCTGGCGCGAAGCCCTGCCGCGGTTTGCTGTAGGTTGTCTTCGCTTAACTCGCCTTTCCAATAGCCCTCAAGGGCAAATTTGAGTTCGCGACGTTGGCCAATTCTGGGAAAGCCCAGGTTATGGGTGGTTACCATGATGAATCTCCTGTCGTCATTCAGGCCTTCAAGACTAGTGCTGATCTGACATGAAAAATAATGGTAAAATCTCATTAATCCATGAATTTTTTTCAACTAAGGTCGGCCAATGATAGAGCGCAATCATCTGGAGATCGTCCGTGAAGTGGATCGGAGCGGCTCCCTGACCGCAGCGGCGGACGCGCTGTGCCTCACTCAGTCTGCCCTCAGTCATGCCATGAAGAAGCTCGAGCAGCAGTTGGGAACGCCCGTGTGGGTGCGTGAAGGCCGTAAACTGCGGCCAACTCAATCCGGGTTGTATTTGCTGTCACTCGCGAATCGTTTGTTGCCGCAGTTCGAGCATGCCGAGGAATTGGTGGGTCAGATTGCCAGAGGGCAGCGGGGCAGCCTGCGAATCGGTATGGAATGTCATCCTTGTTACCAGTGGCTGCTCAAGGTGGTTGGGCCGTATCTTGAGCAATGGCCCGGCGTGGATGTGGATGTGAAGCAGCGCTTCCAATTTGGCGGTATCGGTGCTTTGTTCGGCTACGACATCGATGTGTTGGTGACGCCGGACCCATTGCACCGCAAGGGGCTTGTTTACGAGCCGGTCTTTGATTACGAGCAGATTCTCGTAGTGCCGAGCGATCACCCGCTGGCCTCCAGGCCTTGGGCGGAGCCATCTGATCTTGAAAGTGAGACTCTGATTACCTATCCGGTGGATGCCGAGCGGCTGGACATCTATACCCGGTTTCTGGTGCCGGCCCACAGCAGCCCGGCCCGGCATAAGACCATTGAAACCACGGACATCATGCTGCAAATGGTCGCGGCAGGGCGGGGGGTATCGGCACTGCCCCGTTGGCTGGTGGAAGAGTACGCCCATCAGATGCCGATCAGCCCGGTACGGCTGGGGCGGGAGGGTATTGATAAGCAGATTTTCCTGGGCCTCCGTGAGCGGGATGTGGATGTGGCCTATCTTCAGTCGTTCATGACGATGGCGCGGGAAACGACCTGGGGGCTGGATTGAAGCTGGAATCCGTCGCAACTTTGGTTGAGATGTTCGCGGGGGCGTCGTTCTTCGGTTAAAATGCGCGAAATTATTCATCGGGGACATGTGACCATGAGCGAAACACCCGCAGATCTGAAATACATTGAAACGCACCAGTGGGTGCGTGTGGCCGACGACGGCACCGCAACCGTCGGAATCACGGATTTTGCCCAGGATCAACTGGGGGATATCGTTTTTATTGGTGTTCCGGATGTGGGTTCGACGGTAACTGGTGCTGAAGAGGCGGGCGTTGCCGAGTCGGTGAAGTCGGCGTCGGATGTGTTCAGTCCGGTGACCGGTGAGGTGATTGAGGTCAATGAGAGCCTTGAGGATGAGCCTGAGAAGGTGAATGAGGATCCTTATGGCGATGGCTGGTTGTTCCGGGTGCGGTTGGCGGATGCCGGTGAGCTGGATGGCCTGATGGATTCTGTGGCCTATGCGGAGCATGTGGCTGCCGAGGAGTGACCCCGCGGATTGCTTCGGAGTTAGGACCAAGCCGGGAGGGCCTTCCAAAACACGCCTCAAGACGTCCTTGTGCGGCTTGGGCTCCGCCATCCATGGCTCCGCACAGTTTTGGAAAGCCTGCCCAGCTTAATCTCCGAACCTGTGTGCTGGACTCGTCTCGAAAAGCCTTCCTTATATTATTTCTTCAGGCGTTTATTTATGAATTTTCCGGTTTTATACCTCCGAAAAGGCGCAGAACGCAGGCTCCGGGCTGGTCATCTTTGGGTCTACAGCAATGAAGTGGATACTCATCGCTCCCCGCTGACCGAGTTTGAAACCGGAGCCCAGGCTGAACTGCGCGCGGCCAACGATAAACCCATGGGAACGGTGTTTGTGAATCCGCATGCGCTGATCTGCGGCCGTTTGATCAGCCGGAATGCCGCTCATGGCATGACGCCGCAAAGGCTTACCGAGCGGGTGGAGACGGCGCTGGCTCTGCGGGAGCGGTTGTTTGACAAGCCGTTTTATCGCTGGGTGTTTGGCGACAGTGACGGGCTTTCCGGGCTGGTGATTGACCGGTTTGATGATGTGGTGGTGGTTCAGATTTCCACGGCCGGCATGGAGCAGATGAAGGAGTCGGTTGTTCGTGCGGTGCAGCGGTTGGCGCATCCGCGGGCGATTATCCTCAAGAACGACGGCAAGATGAGGAAGGTAGAAGGGCTGGATACTTACGTTGAGCAGGCCCATGGCCCGGAGATTGATCTCCTGCCGGTTGAGGAGAATGGCGTGCGATTCGAGGTGCCCATGGAAGGGGGGCAGAAAACGGGATGGTTCTATGATCACCGCATGAACCGGCAGCGGCTGCAGGCCTATGCGCCGGGCAAGCGTGTGCTGGATGTGTTCAGTTACGTAGGTGGCTGGGGTATCCAGGCTGCCTGTGCCGGGGCTACGCAGGTGACCTGTGTGGACAGTTCCTCTGGTGCCATCGACTCTGTTCATCACAATGCGAAGATCAATGGCCTTGATAACATCGAGACGATAGAGGGTGATGCCTTCGACGCCCTGAAAGCGCTGTGCGATGAGAAGGAAAAGTTCGACATCGTTGTCCTCGACCCACCGGCACTGATCCCCCGGCGGCGTGACCAGAAGGCTGGGGAAGAGGCTTATGCGCGCCTGAACCAGTTGGGACTTCGGCTGCTTGATCGGGATGGACTACTGGTGTCGGCTTCCTGCTCTATGCATCTGTCCCAAGAGAAGCTGACGGATATTATCCGCAGCAGCGGCCGCAAGATTGACCGGTTTGTTCAATTATTGGAGCAAGGCCATCAAGCGCCGGATCATCCGGTAGTACCGGGGATTCCGGAGACGGATTATATTAAAAGCTGTTTTGTTCGGTCGTTGACTGGGTTTCTTTGAGCTTGGGGGAGGTCAGTCAGCGGGGGCGCTGCTCCGGGATACGCTGTAAATACGTCCCTGTACGCTCGACAAAAACATCCATGTTTTTGACGCTCCCGGAGTAGCGCCCCCGCTGACTGGCCCAGACGATGGCAGTTAACCTCGAAGGCTCATAATCTTCCAGCCATTTTCTTTCGCAATGTTTTCAAGCGTCGGATCCGGGTCTACCGCTACCGGATTTTCGACTTTGCGTAGTAGAGGCGCATCGTTGTGGGAGTCGCTATAGAACCAGGCGCCCTCGAGACTTTCTCCAGTTGATTCCAACCAGTCATTCAGGCGGGCTACTTTGCCGTCCTGAAAGCTGGGAATACCTGCAACTTCTCCCGTATAGCGCCCATTGACCATTTCTGGCTCAGTGGCAATCAGGTGATCAATGTCCAGCAGCTTAGCCACTGGCTCGGTAACGAACCGGTTGGTTGCAGTGATGATCATCAAGGTATGGCCATCGGCCCGATGGCTATCCAGCAATGCCTTGGCTTTTTCGAGCATCATAGGCTGGATTTTTTTTGCCATAAACTGTTCGCGCCAGGCCAGAAGCTGTTCCGTGTCATACCGTGCAAGAGGCTGAAGGGCAAAGCTCAGGTAGCGCATGATGTCCAGCTCTCCATTCAGATACTCCTCATAGAAGCGGTCGTTTGCCTGCCGGTATTCCTCCGCATCCACAATCGACTCTTCCACCAGGAATTCCCCCCAGGCGTGGTCACTGTCTCCGGCGAGCAGGGTGTTATCGAGATCAAAAATCGCGAGCGTCAACTTGGATACCTCCGGGAAAAACGACGACTGTCACAGGCGCAACAGTCTAGCATGACGCGCCGCCGTCGGCTTCGTTTGCCGAAGCCTTGGGATTCTGTAAGAATGAGAGCAACTTGGATAAATCCGGCCGGTGAATTTTTAATCCGGCCAACCGACTTTTAAGAGGACTGTGCCGTGATCGATTCGGACGGTTTCAGACCCAACGTCGGAATCATTCTGGCCAATCACAGGGGGGAAGTCCTCTGGGCAAGGCGAATAGGGCAGGACTCCTGGCAGTTCCCTCAAGGTGGTATCAAGCACGACGAATCACCGGAAGAGGCCCTTTACAGGGAACTGGCGGAGGAAATTGGTCTCGGTACAGGCGATGTGGAAATCATCAGCTGTACCCGTGGCTGGCTGAGATACCGCCTCCCTCGCAGGATGGTGCGCCACAATTCGCACCCGGTCTGCGTGGGACAAAAACAGAAATGGTTCCTGCTGAGGATGCTTTCGCCGGATGCGCAGGTACGCGTGGACGGCACGGACTCGCCGGAATTCGACGGCTGGCAGTGGGTTAGCTACTGGTACCCGCTTGGGCAGGTCGTATCGTTTAAACGCGAGGTCTATCGACGTGCGCTGCGAGAGCTCGCGCCGCGGCTGTTTTACAACATGGAACAGTGGCGCCAGAGCGAGCCTTCCCGACGCGCGAAGGACACACAGAAATGACGGATTGAACCCGCCATGCTGAGCATACTGCGAAGTCTTGTACAAGAGGTAAACAGTGCCCGCGATTTGCAGGAGGCGCTGGATGTCATTGTTTCGCGGGTGCAGAAAGCCATGGATACCGAGGTTTGCTCGGTTTATCTGCTTGATCCAGCCACAAATCGCTACATATTAATGGCCACGGAAGGCTTGTACCAGCAAGCAGTAGGGCAGGTCAGCCTGGGTTATTCCGAGGGCCTGATTGGTCTGGTTGGCTCCCGGGAGGAGCCTATCAACCTTGAAGATGCTCCATCCCACCCCCGCTATCGTTACTTTCCAGAGACCGGCGAAGAGCGTTTCCGCTCGTTCCTGGGTGTTCCCATCATTCACCATCGCCGGGTTCTTGGCGTTCTTGTTGTTCAGCAACGGGAAAGTTCGCGCTGCTTTGACGAGGGTGAAGAAGCCTTCCTGGTTACCGTTTCGGCTCAATTGGCCGGTGTTATTGCCCACAGCGAGGCAACGGGCGCCATCAGCGGTCTTTCCCTGACCGGTGAAGAAGCGACCGATGTCAGTTTCAGTGGTGTGCCTGGTGCGCCGGGCGTTGCCATTGGCAAGGGTGTGGTGGTGTACCCTGCCGCCGACCTGGACGTAGTGCCTGAGAAGCCCACCGATGATATTGAATTGGAACTGTCGCTGTTTGATGGCGCGGTAACTGCGGTTCGGGAAGATATTGAGCGGGTGGCGGCCCGGCTCGCTTCCCAGCTTCGCCCGGAAGAGCAGGCTCTGTTCGATGTCTATTTGCGTATGCTGGGCGATGACGCAATGCCAGGTGAGGTGGGCAACCGGATCAAGGAAGGTTTCTGGGCCCAGGGCGCGCTGAAACAGGTGGTTCAGCAGTACGTTCGTCACTTTGAAATGATGGACGACCACTACCTGCAGGAGCGGGCTGTCGACATCCGGGATCTCGGCCGCCGTTTGTTGTCCCACTTGCAGGAAGGTGAGCAGAAGGACACGGTCTATCCTGAGAACACGGTCCTGGTCAGTGAAGAACTGACGCCGGCCATGCTCGGGGAAGTGCCCAAAGGGCAACTGGTCGGTTTGGTGTCGGTCAAGGGGTCCAGCAACTCCCACGTTGCCATCCTGGCACGTGCCATGGGGGTGCCCACGGTCATGGGTCTGGTAGATATTCCGGTCAACCAACTGGATGGCAAGGACCTGATTGTTGATGGCTTTGAAGGGCAGATTTTTGCGTCACCCTCCACGGACCTGAGGAACTTCTACCAGGAAATCTGTGACGAGGAAGATGAGTTGGTCAAAGGGCTGGAAGCCCTGCGGGACCTGCCTTGCGAAACCACCGACAACCACCGCGTGTCGCTGCTGGTGAATACCGGTTTGATGACCGATGTGGTGCGCTCTCTGAGCCACGGTGCTGAAGGTATCGGTCTGTACCGCACCGAAGTGCCGTTCATGATCAAGGACCGGTTCCCGTCAGAACAGGAGCAGCGTGAATACTACCGCGAGCAACTGGAAGCCTTTGCCCCGAACCCTGTCACCATGCGTACGCTGGACATCGGCGGCGATAAGGCGCTGACGTACTTCCCGATCCAGGAAGAGAACCCGTTTCTGGGCTGGCGCGGTATCCGGGTAACCCTGGATCATCCAGAGATATTCCTGGTTCAGGTAAGGGCGATGCTCAAGGCGAGTGAGGGCCTGAACAATCTGCAGATCATGCTGCCGATGATCAGCAATATCTCAGAAGTGGAAGAATCCCTCCACCTGATTTACCGGGTTTATCATGAGGTCAGGGAGGAAGGTTACAACATCCATATGCCCAAGGTCGGGGTAATGGTGGAGATTCCGGCGGCGGTGTATCAGATTCGCGAGTTGGCGGATCGCGTGGATTTCCTCTCTGTTGGCTCAAACGACCTGACCCAGTACCTGCTGGCGGTGGATCGCAACAATCCCAGGGTCGCGCAGCTGTACCATTCCTATCATCCCGCCGTGTTGCAGGCGCTGGTGCGCGTAGCACAGGACGCCCATGCGGTCGGCAAGCCTGTCGGTATCTGCGGCGAGCTGGCGGGTGACCCTGGCGGCGCGCTGCTGTTGATGGCGATGGGTTACGATTCGCTCTCCATGAACGCGGCCAGCCTGCCGAAGGTCAAGTCGGTCATTCGCAGTGTTAGCCGCGAATGGTCGGCACAGCTGCTGGAAGATGTGCTGTTGCTGGATTCGCCGCACGTTATCAAGAGCTGTGTGGATCTGGCCCTGCGTAATGCCGGATTTGGCCGCTATCTGCGCCCGGGCAAGTCCAGTGCCATTGCCCATGCCGAAAAGGCCCTTTCGTGAAGGCGTATAGCCAATTGGTCCTATATAGGGTGTGTACTCTAAAACTGGCTGCTAGTGTTGAAAGCAATAGCCAACCGCACCCGCATGGGGATATTGAATGACGGCAACCACAACAGCGATTAAGCCCGAACCTCGCATCGGCCTGGCCCTCGGCGGCGGTGGCCCGTTGGGAGGTATCTACGAAATCGGGGCATTGCGCGCGCTCGATGAGGCGCTGGATGGCCTTGATTTCAATAATATTGATGTTTACGTCGGCGTGAACGCGGGCTCCTTTGTTGCGGCCAATTTGGCCAACCAGATGACCACCGCCCAGTTGTGTCGGATTTTTGTGCGCAATGAAGCGGAAGTGCACCCCTTCCATCCGGAAGTGTTCTATCGCCCGGCGTTCCGGGAGCTGGGCAGTCGCTTGCTGGCGGTTCCGGGCCTGGTGACGACGGCTGTGCGACGGTTCGTAAATAACCCTTATGACCAGAGCCTGCTGGAAGCGCTGACGATTCTTGCGCAGGCTGCGCCTGCGGGCCTTTTCGATAACGAAGGCCTGCACGAATATCTGCAGCGGGCCTTTACCATGCTTGGTCGCACCAACGATTTCCGACAGCTTAAGCGCAGTCTTTATATTGTTGCGGCGGATGTGGAAAGCACTGAGGCGGTCTGCTTTGGTGCCCCCGGTTTTGATCACGTGCCCATATCAAAAGCGATTCAGGCGAGTACCTCGTCTCCGGGCATCTATGTTCCGGTCACTATCGACGGGCGTTACTACGTGGACGGTACTCTGAGAAAGGGGTTGCATGCCTCCGTGGCGTTTGAGGACGGTGCGGATCTGGTTTTCGCGGTCAATCCACAGGTTCCCATTGATGCGAGCTCAGCTGTGCGGGCCGGTACCATGGGGCCGGGTGATCTGACCCGGTCGGGTATGCCAAACCTGCTGTCCCAGATGTTCCGCACCATGGTGTACTCCCGAATGCAATCAGGCATTGCGCAGTACACCCGGGATTACCCGGACAAGGATATTCTGCTGTTCGAGCCGACCCGCGATGATGCCAAGCTGTTCTTCTCCAATGTGTTCAGTTTCCAGTCCCGCCGGATGGTGTGTGAGCATGCCTACCAGATGACGCGGCGTGATCTGCTGAACCGTGCGGACGAGCTGGAGCCTAAACTTGCGAAGTATGGTATTCGTCTGCGTCGGGATCGACTGGAAGACGAGCAGCGCACCATCAGTACCAGCCTGTACGGTGAGATGCTGCCCCTTTATGTGGCAAAAGGCCGCAAGAAACGGGCTCAGAAAGGAAAGTTGGCGACGGGCTTTGATAATGTGTCGGAGCTGTTCAGTAAGGCGTTGTAGGGGGCGCGAAGAACGCGCGCCCCAAAGGATACATTCGGGCCTTTCTGCCCTTGCGGGTCACAGGATATAGCGGCTCAGATCTTCGTCTTCTGCCAACTCACCCAGTTTTTCGTCCACAAACGCCGCGGTAACCTCGAAGCTGTCGGTAACCTGATCACCTGCCTCGTAAGACAGACTCTCCAGCAGTCGTTCCAGCACCGTATGTAGGCGTCTTGCACCGATATTTTCCGTGGTTTCGTTGACCTTGTAGGCGACTTCCGCAATACGGGCGATGGCGTCCTCTGTGAAGGTCAGTTTGACACCCTCGGTGCCCATCAGGGCCTCGTACTGCTGTACCAGAGAGGCATCTGGCTCCGTGAGGATGCGTTTGAAGTCATCCGGAGTCAGTGCCTGCAGCTCAACACGGATCGGCAGGCGGCCCTGTAATTCCGGGATCAGGTCAGACGGCTTCGACAGGTGAAACGCGCCGGACGCGATAAACAGGATGTGATCCGTTCGTACGGAGCCGTACTTGGTGCTGACGGTGCTGCCTTCGATCAGGGGCAGCAGGTCCCGTTGCACACCTTCCCGTGAGACGTCCGATGAAGTGTTCTCGGAGCGCTTGGCCACCTTGTCGATTTCGTCGATGAAGACGATGCCATTCTGCTCGACGGTCTGGATGGCTTTCTGCTTGATTTCCTCTTCATTGACCAGTTTGGCGGCTTCCTCGTCGCGAACGTGCTTCATGGCGTCAGCGACCTTCATCTTGCGGGTCTTGCGCTTATCAGAGGACATGCTCGAGAACATGTTCTGTAGCTGGCTGGTCATCTCCTCCATGCCTGGAGGTGCCATGATTTCAACGCCGGCGCCGCTGTTACGCAGGTCGATTTCGATTTCCTTGTCGTCCAGCTCGCCCTCGCGCAGTTTCTTGCGGAACAGCTGGCGGGTGGAAGAGTCTTCGGTTTTCTGGCTGTCTTCCTTGAAGTCCCGGGGTGGCGGGATCAGGGCATCCAGAATGCGTTCCTCGGCGGCGTCCATGGCGCGATGCTCGTGGCGTTTCATTTCCTTCTCGCGCAGCATCTTGATGGCCATGTCCGCCAGGTCACGGATAATGGACTCGACGTCCCGGCCCACGTAGCCCACTTCGGTAAACTTGGTCGCTTCCACTTTCAGAAAGGGGGCGTCGGCCAGTTTGGCAAGACGGCGTGCGATTTCAGTTTTACCCACACCGGTGGGGCCGATCATAAGGATGTTTTTTGGTGTGATCTCTTCGCGCAGACCACTGTCCAGCTGCATCCTGCGCCAGCGGTTGCGCAGGGCGATGGCTACGGAACGCTTGGCCTCTTCCTGGCCCACGATGTGTTTGTTGAGCTCGTGGACAATCTCACGGGGGGTCATTGCAGACATGCTAGCTCCGGATCAATCGTTGGCTGAGAGTACTTCGAGGGTGCGATTGTGGTTGGTGTAGATGCAGATGTCGGCCGCGATATCCAGGCCCTTTTCCACAATCTCGTTGGCTTTCAGGTCGGTGTTTTCCAACAGGGCTCTTGCGGACGCCTGTGCAAACGGACCGCCGGAGCCGATCGCGATCAATCCCTGTTCTGGTTCGATAACATCGCCGTTGCCGGTAATGATCAGTGACGCGGTTTTGTCGGCAACGGCCAGCAAGGCCTCCAGCCGGCGGAGAGCTCGGTCCGTTCGCCAGTCTTTGGCCAGTTCGACAGCGGCGCGGGTAAGGTTGCCCTGGTGTTTCTCGAGTTGGGCTTCAAAACGCTCGAACAGGGTGAATGCGTCGGCGGTACCACCTGCAAAACCGGCCAGCACCTTGTCGTTATAGAGCCGGCGAACCTTGCGGGCATTGCCCTTCATTACGGTATTGCCGAGGGAGACCTGGCCGTCGCCACCCATGGCAACTTCATCGTCACGCCTGACAGAGAGTATGGTAGTCATTCTGGCTCCATTTGCCTGATAGAAAACGGTATTCAGCAGTTATGGAGGCGAGGGGGCGGTTTTCAAGGGCGGGAGGAAAGAGAGTCAGGAGGGCAGCTCAGCCCTCCTTGGGAATCTTCCTGACCAGAGGCTGAATGTTGAGATTGACCAGCTTGTCGATAGCCGCATTCATCTGGCTGCGAGAGGTGAAGGGGCCTACATTGACGCGGTACCAGATGCTTCCGCTGTCGAGGTCGATGCGTTTGACCTGTGCACGGAGGCCCTGGAACGCGATTTCGGCCCGCTGCCTCTCTGCATCTTGCTGTTGTCGGAATGAGCCCGTTTGCACCAGGTAATCAAACGTTTGCTGTCCTGGCCCAGGGGTATATTCCTCGACCTCGGGAGGAACCACCTCCGAGTCAGGAAGCATGTCGTAAAAGCGAAAGCCGGGTTTTTCTTTTGCGGCGGTTTCCGAAGGCTTCTCCTTTACCGCAGGCGGTTCGGCTGTTGTTGCTTTTTCACCCTGGCGAGGCTCGGATGTAGGAAGTGAGTTGAGATAGGCAATAAAGCCGATAAAACCACCCACGGCTGCCAGTGACAGAATCCACTTCAATGACAAGCCACCTCGCTGTGACTTGGCTGCAGCAGGGCGTTTTGGGGGCTGCTTTTGTTTACGCGCAGGCCTCGCGGATTTTGTTGACGTTGCCGGTTTGCTGGCCGTTCTTGATTTGCGGGCATAGTCTCGGGACATGGCCGGGTTAGTTCCTGTTGCGTGCCTGAATATTCAGATCATGAAGCCTGACTTGCTACATTTCGTCGGGAGCGCTCACGCCAAGCAGATCGAGACCATTGGCAATCACCTGCCGCACGGCAAGATACAGGGAAACGCGAGCGTCCCGGACAGCAGTATCCTCGATCAGAACTTTGTGGGCGTTGTAGTAGGTGTGGAACTGCCCGGCAAGATCCCTGAGATAGTGCGTCAGGTGATGTGGTTCCCGCAATTTGGCTGAACTTTCTATAAGCTCGGGGTACTTGGCCAACTGGTTAGCGAGATCCTTTTCCTCGTCGAGCGTCAGTAAGGACAGATCTCCCACGCACTCGTTCAGGCCGCGCTCAACCCCTTCCTCTTTCAGTTTTCTGAGCACACTGCAAATACGTGCATGGGCATACTGAATGTAATAGACCGGGTTTTCATTGGTCTGGGAGCGGGCCAGATCGATATCGAAAGTCAACTGGGAGTCGACTCTGCGAGCTGCAAGGAAAAAGCGGGTGGCGTCGCGGCCTACTTCGTCAATCAGGTCGCGGACCGTCACGTAACTGCCTGCGCGCTTGGAAATCTTCACTTCCTGCCCGGACCGGGTCACCATCACCATCTGGTGAAGCACGTAATCCGGCCAACCCTGGGGGATGTCAGCGTTCAGCGCTTGCAGGCCGGCACGAACCCGTGTGACGGTGGAGTGGTGGTCGGCACCCTGCTCATTGATAACCGTGGTGAAACCCCGTTGCCACTTGTTCAGGTGGTAGGCCACGTCCGGCAGGAAATAGGTATAGCCGCCATCCTTCTTGCGCATCACGCGGTCTTTGTCGTCGCCGAATTCGGTGGTTTTCAGCCACATGGCGCCGTCATGTTCGTAGGTATAGCCGTTTTCCTGCAGGCGCTCGACGGTTTCCTCTACCTTGCCATCTTCGTACAGCGATGACTCGAGGAAATACACGTCGAACTCCACGCCAAAAGCTTTCAGGTCCAGGTCCTGCTCACGACGCAGATAGGCAACCGCAAACTCCTGGATGGCTTGTTGATCGTCCGGGTCGGCTTTACCGGTGACTTCCCGGTCGTCCGCGGTAACGGTTTCGCCGGCGAGATAGGCATTGGCCACATCGGTGATGTAGTCACCGCGGTAGCCATCGGCCGGCCAGTTTTCGTCCTCCGGTGTCAGCCCTTTCACCCGTGACTGCACTGAAAGTGCCAGATTGCTGATCTGTGCGCCTGCATCGTTGTAGTAAAACTCGCGGGTGACTTCGTAACCATTGGCTTCCAGCAAACGACTCAGGCAGTCGCCAATCGCCGCACCACGGCCATGGCCCACGTGCAGGGGGCCAGTCGGGTTGGCGGAGACAAACTCCACCTGGACCTTCTCGCCCTTGCCATTGTTGTTACGACCGTACTGCCCGGCGTTGTCGAGAATGGTGTTAACCACCTCAAAGGCACTGGCTGTGCTCATGAAAAAGTTGATAAAACCGGGGCCTGCAATCTCAACTTTCTCGACAGCGCTGGTGTCCGGCAACCGTTCCACCAATGCCTCTGCCAGCTTTCGTGGCGGGCAACCCGCCGCCTTCGATGCGACCAGAGCAATGTTGCAGGCGTAGTCACCGTGGGATTTGTCCTTGGTGTTGCCTACCTGTGGTGTAAAGGTCTGATCTGCTGGCAAGGTGCCTTCAGATTGCAGGGTCGCCAGCGCAGACTGGAGCAGTTCGGATACGGTCTCTTTCATGCTGTCGGATGACTCAGGTTATAAGAGAATGGAAGCTAAGGGCCGGGAACCCAATTATTCGGAAGGCAGATATTATCACTGAAAGAGGGGTGTGGCTCAAATTTGAGGCCCCGCGTTGTCTGCGCGGGGCCTCCGTTGTGGAAGGATCAGTCTGAAATCGCCGCCTGAGCGACAAATGGATCGCTATTGTATGGAGCGGGCGGAGTGACTTCTACTGTGAATGTGCCAGTTGAAGACGTACCGTCTCCCTCAACTGTTACGCACCGCTCTACAGGCGTTTCGCGGTAAGATGTGGGTGAGCTGAAGCTGCTCGGGGCAACAACTGAGCCATTAGTAGTTGAGAAGGCAATATCTGTTCCGCCTGGTGGAGGGCCCTCGATGGTGGCTCCGCTATCATTCGTAAAGACACCGGCAATTTCTGCGCAGACTTGTCCCGGTTGTACGGTTGTTGTAAAAGTGATTTGGATATTGTCGCTTGCCAGAAACAGTTTACCAGTCCGGGTTATCTCCAGTAGCGAGGTGGTGCACTCTACTCCACTCGTATCCGTGCATGCAGTGCCGTTGTATATGCCGTTCGCGGGGTCATATTGACCGTTGCTGTTGTAATCAAAGTACTCCTCACCTGAGTCGAAATTCCCGTTTCGGTTCCGGTCCAAGAAAGCCTCCCCAAGGTCGTTCTGGGCAACGTTGAAGTCATCTTCAGACTGAACATATTTGCCATCGCTGTTCAGATCTCTAAAGCTTTCTTCACCGACTGTGCGTGCGAGAATTAGGGCCACACCGTCATCAGCTCGGGGATTCTGGCTGATCCATTCGATTGAGCATGCGCCATCTTGGAGGATGCACTCACTTTGTACCGAGCCGGAGTTCGTAACAAAGTTCACCACAGCATCGCTAATGCGATTATTATTTCGATCCGCTGCCCGTATCGTAATTGGCACGGATACGCCGTCATAATTTCTGGCGTTTGGCAAAAAGTTTTCTTCAACCGACAGTGAAAAACTATCTTGGTCAGGGATCGTAGCGCTTATTGAAATAGGCGCAGAAGTTGTTTGAATGACAGGGCCTGTGTCGGGAGTGTATGTCGCGGTTACGCTGACAACAGTAGCCACTGTCCCGGCATTTACCCTTGTTGACGCTACGCCATTCTCGTCGGTCTCAGTTGATGCTTGGGATAGCGAGATTCCACCGACAGTCGTAGACAGAGTGAATGCAATACCTTCCCCAGTGGTAATTGGGTTGCCATTCTTATCGTTTAGCTGGAATGTAACATCTGAAACACTCGGCCTGCCGCTGGTCGAGCTACCGCTGAGTGCGATCGAGTCGGGGGTTACCGTTAAAAATTCAAGCTCTCCGATCTCTGGAGCCGCAACGTTAACGTTAGCAGTTGCAGTTGAACCGTTGGGAAGTCTGGCAGTTATGGTATCCGTGCCAGCACATCCGGCTTCATACGTGGTGCTGAATGAGCCCGAAGTCGTAGTGATCGGTGTATCGAAAACAGCATTTTGACACAAAGACGAGATGGTTACTGAGGTCTCAACTGAGTTGTATATTGAGTTTCCAGCGGAAGCATTTACCACGTTAAATTCGAGTCTAGTTGACCCACCGGAAGACAGGTTGGTTGCGGATGCATTCATTTGTCCTGATTGGAAGCCGGAGCCGCTGCCGGTACCGAGTTCCAGTGAAACGGTTTGTTCACCGCCTCCCGATGAGCCGTCCCCACTTCCTCCATCCCCTTCGCTGCCAGTACCGGCTAGCGAAGATGAGCTATCGTCGCCGCCGCATGCGGCGAGGAGTATTGAAAGCGATATAGCTGACGCACGCGCAAGGATTTTCCCTGACATTATTCTGATCTCCAGTTTTTCGTTACAGCAAAGCCAAATCGCTGCGCATTCCCTGCATGAGACACGCAAGCTTACGTAGATTTATAGATTTCATTGTCAATTTGCTGAAAATCATAGCACAGGATGCGTCTATGCAATGTTGATCGGTATTCATTTTTGAAAAACTTTGTAATTTGATGCGTGGCTTCAGTAAGGGGAGGTGAGTAAGTTAACCGGTTTCCTGCGGGTCTACGTCAATGGCCCATTTTAGTCCGGCTGGAAGCCGGCTCTGGTCCAGCGTTTCACACAGAACGCCGAGCGTGTGGTTGAGGTACTTTCGATTACTGCAAAGCAGAACCAGTTGAGCTCTAAGGCGATCAGCGCGGCGAGCAATCAGCGCGGGCAGGGGGCCCCAGATCTCTATCTGCTGGTAGCGGGCTTGTTGTTTTATGGTGTCCAGTAACTGCAGGCTTTTTTCCATCGTCTCAGCCTCCGCCCTGAAGATCGCCATCGCTCGAAAGGGGGGAAGCTGTCCCGTTTCGCGTTCTGCGAGCAGTTGGTCGGCGACTGGAAGGTAGTGTCCCTCAGCCAGGGAATGCAGCAGGGGGTGGTCGCTATGACAGGTCTGAACCAATACTTCGCCGGGTTTCTCCCCACGGCCGGCCCGGCCGCTCACTTGCAGTAATGTCTGGATCAGTTGTTCCGGAGCCCGGAAGTCCACGCTGAAAAGTCCGCCATCGGCATTGACGACAACCACCAGCGTAACGTTCGGGAAGTCGTGGCCCTTGGCCAGCATTTGCGTGCCAACCAGAATGCAGGGGCGCCCGCTGTTCACTTTTTTGAGGATGCCCTGGATGCTGCCCTTGCGCTGGGTGCTGTCCCGGTCGACCCGCACGACAGGAGTATCCGGAAACTGTGAGGTTAGAATGTCCTCGGTGCGTTCCGTGCCCTGGCCGACGGGTTTGAATGCCTCACTATCACACTTTGGGCAATGGTCCGTCGCGGCGGTCTGAAAATCGCAGTGATGGCAGCGCATGGCCCGGTCGCGGCGGTGGTAAGTCAGGCGTGTGTCGCAGTGAGGGCACTCCACCATATGGCCGCAGTCGAAACACATCATGACCGGAGCGAATCCTCTCCGATTCACGAATACCAACGCCTGTTGCCCATTGCTGAGGCATTTCTCGATGGCTTGCAGGGCTGGACGGGAAAGACCGCCTTCCAGAGGACGACTGCGGATATCCAGAAGTTTGATCGTTGGAGGCTTGGCGTTACCCGCTCTCTCTTCGAGTCGAACCAGGCGGTACTTGCCAGACAAGGCATTTTGGTATGACTCCATGGAGGGCGTCGCCGAGCCAAGAATAACTGGGCAATTATTAAGGTGCGCGCGATAGACCGCGGTGTCCCTGCCGGAATAGCGGAACCCTTCCCCCTGTTTATAGGAGCTGTCGTGTTCTTCGTCCACGATGATGGTTTTCAGGTCGGTAAAGGGGAGTAATACAGCCGAGCGCGTGCCTATCAGGATGACCGGCTCTCCATTGCGGATCCTTAGCCAGGTTGAGAGTCGTTCGCTGTCTTTTAGCGCCGAGTGCCATACCGCGATGCGTGACCCGAAATAGTATTGGAAGCGGGCTACGGTCTGCGGCGTCAGGTTGATCTCTGGTACCAGGACGAGCGCCTGGTGTCGGTCGTCCAGGTGAGTCTTCAGGTAATGAAGGTAGAGCTCGGTCTTCCCGCTGCCTGTAATGCCAAACAGGAGCGCTGTCGCGAAACCGTTGTCTGGCGATGGAAGTTGGTTGGCGGCTTCTTGTTGGGCTGGAGACAGCACGGGGATACGATTCCGGGTTTCCTCTGTTACGCCATCTGGGGTGGGTGGCGTGATCTCGCGGATCAGTTCTTTTTCCTGAAGGCTTCGGATTTGCGACTGCGTGAAACCGGCCCGCACAATCTGCTTGCTGCCTGCGCCGCCGGGTTGGCGGTTTAGCCACGCCAGCAGTTCTCTCTGTCGTGTTGCGTTGCCGGGCAGCAGCGCAGGATCGCCGCAGGCTTGCCAGTAGGGATCGGCATTCTCCACGGCAGGTCTGCCGCGACGGAGCGCTGGTGGTAGTGCGGTAAAAAGGCACTCTCCTAGTGGGTGCTGATAGTAATCAGATGCCCAGCTAAGAAGGCGAAAGGTTTCCGGGGGCAGTGCTGGCCACGCCTCGGCAGCGGACCGGACGGGTTTAAGGGTGATGCCCTCCGGTGGTTTTGCGTCTGTTTCGACCACCAGCCCGGTAGCCGATTGACGTCCGAAGGGGACCGTTACACGCTGGCCTGGTTGCAGTGCAATGTGATCCGGCACCAGATAATCGAACAGCCGCCGGATAGGGCGGTTCAATGCTATACGCGCAGTTCGGGGCACATGTGGCTCCATGGCGATGAAGGTGTCACGGTATCTGCCTATCCTTTTAAGGAGCTGAAAACCGGCGTGTCCCGTGTCGGGCGGGATGATATGACGGTCCGGGGCTTGCCTGATACCGCATTTGCAAGTAAGATTCGCGGTCTGTTTCCGGCAGGGCATGATTGTGCCCCGTCTTCTCAATTGATTCAAACATGCGGTGCCCGACACCCGGATTGCTATGAAAACCAGGCAGTCCCGTGATCTGGTAGCGGCATGACCGATAGAGGTTCGCCATGAAAGAAGGTATTCACCCCAAGTATGCCGAGATTACCGCTACCTGTTCCTGCGGTAATGTTCTCAAGACACGTTCCACGTTCACTCAGGACCTGACTCTGGATGTGTGCTCCCAGTGTCACCCGTTCTACACAGGCAAGCAGAAAGTGATGGATACCGGTGGCCGTATCGACCGTTTCCAGAAGCGTTTCGGTGGTCGCATCGGTGGCAAGAAAGCCTGATTCGAATGTTGATAACGAAAAAAGCGCCTTGCGAGGCGCTTTTTTTGTATCTGCAGGCTCGTCCTGAAGGGCGCGTCTGATGCGAATGTATACGCAAAAAGCCGTATTGACTGATTAGCGAGTGGTCAAACTGGCCTTGTCTGATGCAGTCCTTCGCGCCATAATGTCGCGCTCCGCTGGGCAAGGCCCGGTGGCTTATTACCTCTTAAACGTGACAAACGGAACAGTGGCAATGTCTCAAGATCTGAAAGAAGCAGCCCTTGAATACCACGCCAAGCCGCGGCCTGGTAAGCTGAGTGTGGAAATCACCAAGCCCACCAAGACCTCCCGCGACCTTTCGCTGGCGTACAGCCCCGGGGTTGCCGAGCCGGTCCGCGAGATCGCTAAGGACCCCGAGAACGCATACAAATATACCGCCAAGGGTAACCTGGTAGCCGTGATTTCAGACGGCACTGCAATCCTCGGTCTGGGTAACCTCGGTCCGCTGGCGAGCAAGCCGGTTATGGAAGGCAAAGGCGTACTGTTCAAGCGCTTTGCTGGAATTGATGTGTTCGATATCGAAGTCAATTCCGAAAGCCCCCAGGCATTCATTGAAACGGTCGAGCGTATTGCTGATACCTTCGGCGGTATCAATCTTGAGGACATTAAGGCCCCTGAGTGCTTTGAAATCGAACGCGCGCTGATCGAAAAGTGCAGTGTACCCATCTTCCATGATGACCAGCATGGCACCGCGATCGTAACAGCTGCGGGCATGATCAATGCCCTGGAGTTGCAGGGTAAGAAAATCGATGAAGCCAAAGTGGTTTGCCTCGGAGCTGGCGCAGCGGCTATCGCTTGCATGAAGCTGCTGATCAGCTGTGGCGTTCGGTCCGAAAACATCTACATGCTGGACCGCAAGGGTGTGATTCATTCCGGTCGCGATGACCTGAACCAGTACAAGGCAATGTTTGCCAACGAGACCGACAAGCGTACGCTTGATGACGCTATGGACGGTGCCGATGTATTTCTTGGTCTGTCCGGCCCGGATCTGTTGAGTGCTGAGCAGCTAAAACTCATGGCGCCGAATCCGATTGTGTTCGCCTGTTCCAATCCGGATCCTGAGATCAGTCCTGAAGTGGCATTGGCTACTCGTGATGACCTGATCATGGCTACGGGCCGCTCGGACTACCCGAACCAGGTGAACAACGTGCTTGGCTTCCCGTTCATTTTCCGTGGTGCTCTGGACGTGAGGGCGACCGCGATCAACGAAGAAATGAAAGTGGCGGCGGTTCATGCGATTCGCGAGTTGGCGAAAGAGCCGGTTCCGCAGGAAATCTGTGAAGCCTATGACGTTGCAAGTTTCGAGTTTGGGCGGGAGTACATCATTCCCAAGCCGATGGACGTGCGCCTGCTGGAAGTTGTTCCGGCGGCAGTCGCACGCGCGGCGGTTGACTCAGGCGTTGCTCGTAACGGCTACCCGGCCCATTATCCACTGAAATCGATGGACGATATCATCTGATATAGCCCAATCGAGTTTCGGAAACAAAAAAAACCGGCGATTGTTGAATCGCCGGTTTTTTTGTCGGTGGAATTCCCCGTCCAGCTTGCTGGTGTCAGAAGATCTGTCTCGACAGGTCATCGCTGCTGCCATTGTTACTGCCACCCGATGAATCATCTTGTGGGTCAAGTGGTGGCGGGGCATCTTCCTCGCGGAATATTTCGAACATGGCGCCTTCTTGTCCCGGTCTTGCACGCCGGCCTGTTTCAGGGTCGATGCGGATGTTAACGATGCCATTGGGTCTCGCCATCAATGACGATGGCTCGCCATTTAGTGCCACTTTCATGTAATCAAGCCAGACGGGCAGGGCAGTGCTGGCGCCGAACTCTCGGCGGCCAAGAGGTTGTGGTTGATCAAAGCCAACCCATACTGTGGTGGCTACGTCATGGTTGAAGCCGCCGAACCAGGTGTCTCTCTGTTCATTGGTGGTGCCGGTTTTGCCGCTGATGTCATCCCGTCCCAGGGCCTGAGCGCGTCGGCCGGTGCCTCGTCTGATTACATCCCGCATCATGGAATGCAGGATGTATACCGAGCGTTCATCGGCCAGACGCCTGGCAATGCGAACTTCTTTCTCGTCGTCGGAGTTGTTCTCCTGTTTCTCTGTGCAGTTTTCATCGCAGAGTTTGACGTCCGGTGCTTCGAAGATTGTTTCGTTGTTGATGTCCGAAATCTGGCTGATGAGGTAGGGCTCGACATCGTAGCCGCCGTTGGCGATTACTGCGAACCCTCGGGCCAGGTCCATTGGTGTCAGAAGTCCGCTGCCCAATGAGAGTGACAGGTCTTTTTGCATGTCTTCCGTGGGGATCTGAAGCTGCTCAAGGTAGTCTATGGTGTTCTGGATGCCCAGGTCCCGAAGCAAGCGTACTGACACCAGGTTGCGGGACCGGTACAGGGCTTCTCTCAGGCGAGTAGGGCCGTAAAACTGTCCTGATGAGTTTTGGGGGCGCCATGTGGTCTCCAGTTCGGAGTCGTCAAACACTATAGGTGCATCGTTGTAGATGGTTGCGGGTGTCATGCCGCTTTCAAGCGCGCTCAGGTACAGGAATGGCTTGAAGGTTGAGCCTGGCTGCCTTCTCGCCTGGGTGGCGCGATTGTATTTGTTCTGGCTGAAGCTGTATCCGCCGGCGAGTGCTTCAATGGCGCCGGTTTTTGCGTCAAGGGAGATTAGTGCGCCCTGCACCTCGGGTACCTGGGAGAGGGCAACGCGCCTGACTTCGGCGATATCCAGGGCTTGCTGTTCATCGCTTTGCTCCTGGGTGTCAGATTCATTTGGCTGCTCTGGGGTCATCACCACCATGGGCTTTACATAAACGATGTCACCCACAGTGACCACGTCAGATGGCTTTTCTGGTTCGGGCCCGGTCAGGTTTTCGGTTTTGTATCGTTTGGCCCAGGTCATTGTGGAGAATGCCATTACGGACTCGCCAAGCTGGCGGGCGTAAAGATCAACTTCGCTGTCTTTGTCTCTTACCCGGGTTACAACTGCAGGCACGAGTTCGGCTACGCGGGGGTAATTCGCCATCAGGTTGCCGAGGTTGTCCGGTTTCAGCTGATCTTCATCCACCTGTCCAATGGGGCCGCGAAAGCCATGACGCCGGTCATACGCTTCCAGTCCGGCCCTGAGTGCCCTGGTCGCCTCCTGCTGTTTCTCGCTCTCGACAGTCAGTCTGACTTCGTAGCCGTCGGTGTAGGCGGCATCGCCAAACCGCCGGACCAGCTCAGCCCGGGCCATTTCCGCAACGTGGTCCGCATCAACTTCAGTGGACGGTGCGTTAAAACTTGCAGTCAGCGGAGCGTTGGTCGCCAGTTCATAGGCATCATTGGTGATGTATTGAAGGTCGCGCATGCGACCGAGTATCCAGTCACGACGGATCTGTGCCCGTTCGGGGTTTGCCAGGGGATTATAGGCTGAGGGAGCTTTTGGTAGCCCGGCAAGCATGGCCATTTCTGCCAGAGAAAGCTCGGTCACGGGTTTGTCGTAATAAACCTGGGCGGCGGCGGCAATGCCGTAAGCTCGATTGCCCAGGTAAATTTTGTTGAGATAGAGCTCCATGATGCGGTTTTTGTCCAGTTCACGCTCGATCTGAAGAGCCAGAAGTATCTCGTTGAACTTGCGAATAAACGTCCGATCGCGTGACAAAAAGTAATTTTTTGCAACCTGCATTGTGATGGTACTGCCGCCGGACTGGATCTCGCCGGTGGAGACCAGTTCGATGGCAGCCCGCATCAGGCCTTTAAAGTCGACCCCGAAGTGTTCGTAAAAACGGGCGTCCTCCGCTGCCATAAAGGCATGTAACTGAATTGTAGGGATCTGTTCTATTGTGACCGGTGCCCTTCTCTTTTCACCGAATTCTGCTATTAATTTGTCGTCTGCGCTGTAGACCCTCAATGGGGTCTGCAACTTGATGTCCAGGAGTTGCTCAACAGGAGGCAATCCGGGGCGGAGATATAGGTAAAATCCTGACGCCACGATTGTGGCGAGACTGAGTCCAGTGAGAAAGAGCCATGCAAACAGGCGAGATGTACGCAACAAATGAGACATTTTTTTCTGACAACTGTTGGATATAGGTCTATCATTTGAGAAATTGCTTTAGGAAGGGCTAGCCGCTTCCCGGGTGCAATGCTCCTCAATTAAAGAAGAACGAGCATTGTAGACGGAAAACTAAAGAAATTCTCTTAAATAAAAAACACATATGAAAGAACTCCGTCGGGAGTTTTCATAACCCGGTGCATGTAACCAGGTATAGGGTGAGCGCGTGTTCGGATTGTTAGGAAAAAAATCCAGTTCGGTGCTGGGCGTGGATATCAGTTCCAGCTCGGTCAAGTTACTGGAACTATCGAAGCAGGGCGACCGTTACAAGGTCGAGAGCTACGCAGTGGAGCCGCTACCGGCCAATGCTGTGGTAGAGAAAAACATCACGGATGTCGAGGCGGTGGGCGAAGTGCTCAAACGTGTCGCGTCCAAATCACGTACGAGCGTCAAGCAGGTGGCTGTGGCCGTCTCCGGTTCCGCCGTTATTACCAAGCTGATCCAGATGGACGGTGGTCTTAACGAGTTTGAGATGGAAGACCAGATCACGCTCGAGGCCGATCAGTATATTCCCTATCCGTTGGATGAAGTGGCAATCGACTTCGAGGTTCAGGGGCCCTCTGAGGCTAACCCGGATCAGGTCGATGTACTTCTGGCTGCGTGTCGCAAAGAAAACGTCGATATTCGGGAAGACGCTCTGGAGATTGCTTCCTTGACCACCAAGATTGTGGACGTCGAAGCATACGCACTCGAGCGGGCATACGCCCTCATCGAGCCTCAGCTTGATTCCCAGGGTGAAGAACTCGTTGTGGCGATCGTCGATATCGGCGCAACCATGACCACACTGAGCGTGTTGGCTGAAGGCAAGACGGTTTACACTCGCGAGCAGATTTTCGGGGGGAAACAACTCACCGAGGAAATTCAGCGTCGTTATGGTCTGTCCCTTGAAGAGGCCGGCCTTGCCAAGAAGCAGGGTGGCCTCCCCGATGACTACGACTCCGAAGTGCTGACGCCTTTCCGGGAAGCGGTAGTTCAGCAGGTTGCGAGGGCGCTGCAGTTCTTCTTCGGCGCAAGCCAGTACAATGCGGTTGACTACGTAGTTCTGGCTGGCGGCACGGCATCTATCCAGGGGCTGACAGAAATGGTCGAGGAAAAAACGGGCACACCCACGCTGGTTGCAAATCCGTTCGCGGACATGGCAGTGGGATCAAGGGTGAATGCGTCTTCGCTGAGCAATGATGCGCCTTCACTCATGATTGCCTGTGGGCTGGCAATGAGGAGCTTTGACTGATGGCAAAGATTAACCTCAGACCCTGGCGCGAAGAACTCCGGGCGGAGAAGCAAAAACAGTTTGTGGTGATGATTCTGGGGGCGGCCTTTATTGCTGCTGGTCTGACCTTTCTCTGGAAAACCGATATGGACAACCGTATTGCCTACCAGGAATCCAGGAACGCCTACATCGAGACCGCGACCAAACAGCTGGATAAGCAGATCAAGGAGATTGAAAACCTTAAACGCAAGCGTGATGAGCTTCTTTCGCGGATGCAGGTTATTCAGGATCTCCAGGGTAAGCGTCCGATTATCGTGCGGGTCTTTGATGAGTTGGTTCGTACGCTGCCGGACGGGCTTTTCTACACTAGCCTTACCAAAAAGAGTGAGCGGGTTGAGATTGTTGGGATGTCGGAATCCAACAGTCGGATTTCAGCGCTGATGAGGCGTTTTGAGGAATCTGACTGGTTCACTGATCCCAATCTGTCAAATGTGTCTGCTGCCGATAACCAACGTGCCGGGTACAGTCAGTTCAATCTTTCGGTAAAGCAGCAAACACCAGAGCCCGAAGGGGGGGATAAGTAATGAGCCTCGCGGACTCACTGAAAAACCTCAATGAATTCGATATTAACGACTTGGATGTCAATAATGCCGGCATCTGGCCTGCGCCAGTCAAGGCCATCGTGGCGATCATCATCTTTGGCCTGATTCTCGGCGGTGGTTATTGGTTCTTCATCAAGGACCAATACGCTCAACTGGAGCGAGTCGAAAAGACGGAGCAGGAGTTACGGAAACGCTATGAAGACAAGGCATACCAAGTAGCAAATCTGGAAGTGTTCAAGGCGCAAATGGAAGAAATGGAAGAGACCTTCGGGGCACTGGTGCGTCAGTTGCCGAGTGAAACCGAGGTGCCAGGACTTCTTGAAGATATCACCAACACAGCGTTGGGCAGCGGTCTTGAGCTTCAAGAGGTTAAGTTGCAAGGCGAGCAGCGGCGCGACTTTTATGCAGAGCTACCGATCAATATTCGGGTTACAGGCTCCTATCATGAATTGGCGACGTTTGTGAGCAGTGTGGCAAGTCTGCCTCGCATCGTGACGTTGCACGACCTAACGATAACACCAACAGGCGGTGATGGAGAGCAGCTGAATATGCAGGTTCTTGCACGTACCTACCGCTACCGGGCTGGAGAATGAGCATGGCGAGACAGCATGCAATAAAAGCCTGGATGAGTATTTGTCTGGTATCTTTCCTGACTGCGTGCTCCCAGGGAAGTGGTTTTTCCGATCTTGACAAGTTTATGGCGGACACTCGAGCTAAGCCTCGGGGGCATGTCGAACCCTTACCAGAGTTCAAGGCGTATGAGGCTTTCAGCTATTCTGCAGCGGATCGCAGAGCGCCCTTCGAACCGCCGATTGATATCCAGCTCACAATGGTTGATCAGGAACCGGAAAGCGATATCGAGCCGGATCTGGATCGGCCGAGAGAGGTTCTCGAAAATTTCGATTTGAAGGAACTCTCTATGGTAGGCACTTTAAGTGACGCATCCGGGAGCCTTTTTGCCCTGATCAAGGATGGTATGGGCGGCATTCATAGGGTGCGCACCGGAAACTATGTAGGGCAGAATTACGGCCGGATTATTGGCGTCAATGAAACCCGGGTTGAACTGATTGAAATCGTTCCCAATGGCCGGGGCGGGTGGGTCGAGCGTCCACGCTCGCTGTCGCTGGATGAGAATGAGGGCTAAGGGAGCGGCATTATGATTATTGAAAGAAACATGCATGAACAAAAAAGTTTGGGGTCGAGGCTAGCGATGTTCAGAAAACTCAATGTATACGTCGGCGTGATTGCTTTTGGGTTGTTATCCGGCCTGGCCAATGCGGTCACGCTGGAAGACGTGTCGTTTTCGTCGCTGTCCGGGGATCGGGTCGAGGTGACGCTGGCGTTTGACGGCCAGCCACCAGAACCGACCGGGTACACGATCGAGCGACCTGCCAGAATCGCAGTGGACCTCCGGGACACGACCAGCGGTCTCGACAGTCGCAACATCTCGCTCGGGGGAGGTAACGCCCAGAGCATGACGGTTGTCGAAACCAAGGATCGCACTCGCCTGATCTTCAACCTGGCAGAGCTGGCTCCCTATGAGACGGTGCGTACCCAGAACAGCCTGGTCGTCACAATCGGCAGTCAGGGTAGTGGTGTCGCAGCGTCAGGCTCGACTTCTTCCTCTACACCGATGACTACTGCATCGGGAGGACAGTCGGTCTCATCGGCAGGCAACGACCTGGCGGGAGTCGATTTTAGGCGTGGGCAGAATGGCGAAGGACGCGTGATTGTAGATCTGGGTAGTGCCAATGCATCCGTGGATCTGTCCGAGCTCGGGGGCAAGATTCGCTTGACGATGGACGGTACCAGTGTGCCGGACAATCTTCGTCGCCGCCTTGATGTTACCGATTTCGCGACACCGGTAACCCGGGTTGATACCTACACGGAAGATGGTAATGCGGTTGTGGAAATTCGTCCGGAAGGCAACTACGACTACATTGCCTACCAGTCCGGTTCGCAGTTTACCGTCAGCGTGGAAAGGCTGACAGAAGAGGAAGCTGAGTCTCGTCGAGAGGAGAAGTTCCCGTACACCGGCGACAAGCTCTCTCTCAACTTCCAGGACATCGAAGTTCGTTCGGTATTGCAGTTGATTGCCGACTTTACTGGTCTGAACCTTGTTGCCAGCGATACGGTCAGTGGCAGCATCACGCTGCGTTTGCAGAATGTGCCCTGGGACCAGGCTCTGGACCTGATCCTTAAGACCAAGGGATTGGACAAGCGTCAGATTGGTAACGTACTGCTGGTTGCTCCGGCCGATGAAATCGCCGCCCGTGAAAAGCTTGAGCTGGAGACGTCCAAGCAGATCGCTGAGCTCGCACCGGTTCGCCTGGATATCATTCAGGTGAATTACGCCAAGGCTGCCGATGTCGTTGAACTGATTAGGGCGGATGAAGAACTTATCTCCTCTCGGGGATTCGTCTCTTCAGATGCGCGTACCAACACGATCAGTGTTCGTGAAACTTCGGAAAAGCTTGATGAAATTCGCCGCCTGGTTTCGACCTGGGATGTTCCTGTTCGTCAGGTTTCCATTGAGGCTCGAATTGTAAGAGCGCAAACCAACGTTGCCGAAAATCTCGGTGTTCGTTGGGGTGGTGCCGCCTACGATGTCAGTGGTGATAACGTTTTCTCAGTGGGTGGTTCGCAGAACGCGGTTGAGGAGGCGCGTCAAGCCGCTGGTGGTACCAACAACACGATCACCTTCCCGGACGCTCTGGCGGTAGATTTGGGTGTCACCGGCCAAGGTGCTTCCTCATTTGCCATCGGCTTGGGCAGTGATGATTTTCTTGTGGACCTGGAACTCTCTGCACTGGAGAGTGACGGACAGGCGGAAGTTGTTTCCCAGCCCCGCGTTGTTACTGCCGATCGCCAGACCGCCAAGATTAAGTCCGGTGAGGAGATCCCTTATCAAGAGGCTTCTTCCAGCGGTGCGACGTCAGTATCTTTCAAGGAAGCGGCGTTGGCTCTTGAAGTAACCCCTCAGATCACCCCGGATGACAAAATCATCATGGATCTGGTGGTTAATCAGGACTCCCGTGGTGAAGTGACCGCCGGTATTCCTGCCATCAACACTAATGAGGTAACCACTCAGGTGTTGGTTGGAAATGGCGAAACCGTCGTTCTGGGCGGTATTTTCCAGTCAGAGGTTACGACGACGACTACCAAGACTCCGTTCCTGGGTGATATTCCCTACCTCGGCCGCCTCTTCAAGCGCACTGAGCATGTTGATGAGCGTAGCGAACTGTTGATCTTCATCACACCGAAGATCATCAAGAGCGACCTGATTCAGTAATCGGGTTGCCTCCGAAAAAAAAACCGCCGTGTTCCGCACGGCGGTTTTTTTGTTGGTTCATTTCCTGAAACTTATGGAAAACGTTACCCTGTGATATTCTCACGCGCCGGAATGTAGATGAGCGGAAGTTATGTCCTTGCCAAAACGAGTTGTCCTGGTCGGCCCAATGGGTGCGGGAAAAAGCACAATTGGTCGCATGCTGGCCAAAGAGCTGGGCTATCGCTTTCTCGATTCCGATCGAATTATTGAAGAGCGGTGCGGCGCCAATATTCCCTGGATCTTCGACGTAGAAGGGGAAGACGGCTTTCGGCATCGTGAAACGGCCATGTTGGCTGAACTGTCGGAATATCCACAGACAGTGCTGGCGACGGGCGGTGGCGCGGTGATGAAAGAAGAGAATCACGCGCATCTTAAACGCGATTCCGTCGTGGTGTACCTGAAAACCTCGATTGAGCAGCAAGTTGAAAGAACGAGGCGGGATCGCAATCGTCCCCTGTTGCAGAATGACGACCCCGAGGCGGTCCTTAGAAATCTGTTTGCCGTGCGGGACCCTATCTATTCGCTCTTGGCCGATGTCGTCATGTTTACTGACCGCAAGAGCCCCAGGCTGGTCGTACGGCAATTGGTGAACCGGATTAATCCGAGGACACCTCGCCACAAAAGGCAAATACGTAAGGAAGGCAGAAATCATGCGTGACTCACTGCGGGAGTTGACGGTTGAGCTGGGCGATCGAAGTTACCCAATCGTTATCGGTCAGGGGCTGCTGGGTAGCTATGATCTGAGTCCCTTTGTCTCTGGTTCACAAGTCATGATCGTCACCAACGAAACGGTTGCGCCCTTGTATCTTGAGTCAGCCCGAGCCTGTTTCCCTGGAAAGCAGGTAGATACGGTTGTGCTTCCAGACGGTGAAAAATACAAGGATTGGCAGACGCTAAACCGTATCTTCGACGGTTTGCTGGGGAAGCGTCACTCCCGCAAAACCACGCTGGTTGCTTTGGGGGGTGGCGTGGTTGGGGATATGACCGGGTTTGCCGCCGCTTCCTACCAGCGTGGTGTCTCTTTTATCCAGATCCCGACGACATTGTTGTCGCAGGTGGACTCCTCGGTCGGAGGAAAGACCGGTATCAATCACCCGTTGGGCAAGAATATGATCGGTGCCTTCCACCAACCGGAAGTTGTACTGATCGATACCGACAGTCTGAGGAGCCTTTCTCCAAGGGAGGTGTCTGCTGGCCTTGCGGAAGTTATCAAGTATGGCCTGATTCGGGACACCGATTTTCTGGCCTGGCTTGAGAAAGAAATTACGTCGCTCATTGATCTGGAAACAACAGCCCTGGTGGAAGCTATCTATCGCTCATGCGCCTGCAAGGCGGACGTTGTAGCAAAAGATGAAAGAGAAGGTGGTTTACGGGCAATACTCAACCTTGGGCACACGTTTGGTCATGCCATTGAGACCTTCGCTGGATACGGCAACTGGCTGCACGGCGAGGCTGTTGGTACTGGCATGATGATGGCTGCGGATCTTTCCTTGCGCCAGGGCATGATAACCGAAGAGGATCGTGCCAGGGTTGTGCGCATTATCGAGAGAGCCAAGCTTCCGGCGCTTGCACCCACGGGGATGTCTCCCGATGATTTTCTGCGATTGATGGCAGTCGACAAGAAGAATGTGGATGGTTCGTTGCGCTTGGTCCTCCTTCGCAGGCTCGGGGATGCTGTGGTGACGGATGCGGTGGATAGGCGAGAACTGGATGCCACGCTTCGGGGCTTTTGTAGAGAAGTCTGAACAGGTATTGATCTGGGATAAAGCAGGGAATGACGGTGAACAACGAAGGACTCAATAGTCATGACGGTGGTGGTTTGTTTCCGCGACTCCAGGAGCGTTATGGGTTAAGGGCCGATCCGTTGGATATGGAAACACCCTTCTTTCCGGATGCCTCTCGCCACCACGCCCTGGAAACGCTTCGTCACCTCTGTGGTTTTGGTGACCTCGCTTTGCTTCTCACTGGTGATGTGGGGGCGGGCAAAAGTCGGTTGCTTGCGGAACTGGTGAGAAGTGAGTCTTCCCGTCTGGATTTTCATCGGGTACCAGCTGCGGCGCTGACGAGTACTCAGGCGCTGTCACGGGCGCTGCTCGGTATTGCGCACAAAGGGTTGAATCCTGGCGAAGGTGCGCGTGACGCCATTTACGGCTTTTTCCGATGGTCTGAAATCAGGGCTCGGAAGGGGCAGCGGATGGTCCTGCTGATCGATGATGCGGATCGTGCACCCACCGAGCTACTGAGATTGTTGTTTTCTGCTTTTGAAGCCGCAGATCGATCTGCGGCGGCGGTTCCTGTGTTCAGTGGCAGCGGGCGGTTGATTGAGATGCTTGGGTTGTCAGGGGACGGTGCCGGCGTGCATCAGGTTCATCTTCGCCCACTGACAAAAGAAGAAGTCGCCGCTTATCTCGAGCCCCGAATTCACCGAGCTGGTGGTAAGCCCAAGGAGTTGCTGTCGCCAGGGAAATTGTCACAATTACACAGTTTGAGTCAGGGGAGTTTTTCCCGTCTCAAGCGTGTAACACCAGCCGTATGGTTGGATATGGCATCGACCGGAGGTGGCGCCAAGCGGACGTTTTCGATGCCGATTAATCTGCGTTGGCCCGCGCTGGCCTTGGTCATACTCGCTGGTTCCTGGTGGCTTGTATCGCAGCAGTATGACGACTCTGTTGCAAGGGAGCAGTCAGAACCTGAGCCGGAAACCGTACGCAAAAGCATCACCATCGGCCCTGACAGCCCGGATATTGAACCGATTGAGACCGATGTAGAGTTGTCGGAACCGGTCGTCGAGACCAAGTTGCCCAGCGTGGAAGAATCTGATCAGGCTGTTCCAGAGCCAGAGCCAGAGCCAGAGCCAGAGCCAGAGCCAGAGCCAGAGCCAGAGCCAGAGCCAGAGCCAGAGCCAGAGCCAGAGCCAGAGCCAGAGCCAGAGCCAGAGCCAGAGCCAGAGCCAGAGCCAGAGCCAGAGCCAGAGCCAGAGCCAGAGCCAGAGCCAGAGCCAGAGCCCGGTTTCTCTCCCTCCCGTCCATCTGCATTTGTGGATCTTGAGAGCGTAAGGGCGCGTGAAGGCTGGACAGTTCAGTTAATTGCCGGGAATCAGGAACAAACGGTGCTGAATCTGATGGATCAGTACGAATCCATTTCCGGTATACTCTACACCCAGACCCAAAGGCAGGGGCAGGACTGGTTTGTTGGCTTCTACGGCGAGTTTTCCTCGCGTGATGAGGCCCGAAAAGCAGTTGAGCGTCTTCCCCAGGCCCTGCGGGACCAGTCTCCCTGGATCAGGCAATCACGCGATTTCTGATTTTCTGTGCCTGCCTTTTTTCGTGTTTTATTCTATAAAAACAATAACCTGACTCTCTGTTTTATGGTGTGCGCTGTCTGGCGCAGCATTCGTATTGAACGTGCTTGCCCCCTAAAATAAAAACGCTTTGGTTTGAGTACGTATTTCTACGCGTGTAAAATAGCCAGCCCCCATTTTCAGTGTCGAAGGGTGAGTTTATTGTCTGTATGCAAATAACCCTTTGATTGAAAAGCATTTCTACGCGAGAGAACGCTTATGATGACAGGTTTGTATCATCCCGACGAATTCAGGGACAACTGCGGCTTCGGTCTGATCGCCCATATGAAGGGCGAGGCCAGCCACAAGTTGTTGCAAACTGCCATCGAGTCACTGACCTGCATGACCCACCGTGGTGGTATCGCTGCAGACGGAAAGACCGGCGATGGTTGTGGCCTCCTGATCCAGAGCCCGGATGCCTTTTTGCGCAAGGCCGCCAAAGCGGAATTTGGCAAGGAGCCTGAAGAGCTGTTCGCTGTGGGCCAGGTATTCCTTAACCCGGACGAGAACAAGGCCGCTGCCGGCCGTGCTGCCGTGGAAAAGCGCCTCGCAGAGCAGGGCCTGGAAATCATGGGTTGGCGGAAGGTGCCAACGGACGACAGCTGCCTTGGGCCGATGGCGCTTGACTGTTTGCCCTGGATTGAGCAGGTGTTTGTGGTTCCCGCCGGTAAAACCGAGCAGGAATTCGCCATCTCGCTGTTTGTTGGGCGCCGCCACGCTGAGCGGGACATGGCCGATGACTCCGAATTCTATATCTGTAGCCTGTCTCACCGAACATTGGCCTACAAGGGCCTGATGATGCCGGCGGACCTGGCGAACTTCTACAAGGATCTGGGCGATCCGGACCTGCAGACCGCTATCTGTGTCTTCCACCAGCGCTTTTCCACAAACACCATGCCGCGTTGGCCGCTGGCGCAGCCGTTCCGCTATCTCGCCCACAATGGCGAGATCAATACCGTTGACGGCAACCGTAACTGGGCGATTGCCCGTGCCGCCAAATTCAGCGCACCGGAACTGCCAGACCTACAGACGCTGCAGCCGCTGGTTAACCTGACGGGCTCAGATTCCTCCAGCATGGACAATATGCTGGAAGTACTGCTGGCCGGTGGTGTCGACCTGTTCCGTGCCGTGAGAATGATGATCCCGCCTGCCTGGCAGAATGTGGATACCATGGATTCCGAGTTGCGGGCATTCTATGAGTACAACTCCATGCATATGGAACCGTGGGATGGTCCAGCCGGCCTGGTTCTCTCCGACGGTCGCTACGCCGTCTGTATGCTGGATCGGAACGGACTTCGCCCGGCTCGTTGGGTAATCACCAAAGACGACTTCATTACCCTGGCGTCCGAGATCGGTACTTACGACTATAAGCCCGAAGACGTGGTGGCCAAGGGACGTGTCGGTCCGGGGCAAATGCTTGCTATTGATACCGAGTCCGGCGAAGTCCTGCATACGAAAGACGTGGATAATCGCCTGAAGTCGGCCCAGCCCTACAAGCGCTGGCTGCGGGAGAACTCCCTGCGGGTTGAAACCACGCTGAATCAGGACACACCTGACTTCAAGCTGATGCAGTCCGACGAGCTCCATATACACCAGAAAATGTTCATGGTCTCCTACGAGGAGCGTGACCAGGTTCTGCGCCCTCTGGCTGAGAACGGCCAGGAAGCAGTAGGGTCGATGGGGGACGATACGCCCATGGCCGTGCTCTCGAGCCGTGTCAGGCACGTGGCTGACTACTTCCGTCAGAAATTTGCCCAGGTGACCAACCCGGCCATCGATCCGCTTCGGGAGTCCATCGTGATGTCCCTGGAGACGTGTATTGGCGCGGAGCGTAACGTGTTCGAGGAAACGCCGGAGCACGCTAACCGCATCATCCTGACAACACCGGTGCTCTCGCCGGCCAAGTACCTGAAGATCGCCAACAATGATCGGCCCGGATTCGAAGTTGCTCGGATCAACATGAGCTACAGCCCGGAAATGGGGCTTGAACAAGCTGTGCGTAACGTGTGCGACGAGGCTGAGCAGGCAGTCCGCAGCGGCAAGGTGATCCTGATCCTGACCGACAAGGATCTGAAAGAGGGGGAGCTGCCGGTCAATGCCATGATGGCAACGGGCGCCGTTCACCATCACCTGGTCAAGAAAGGCCTCCGGTGTGACTCCAACATCCTGGTTGAAACCGGTTGGGCCCGAGACCCGCACCAGTTTGCTGTGTTGTTTGGCTTTGGCGCTACGGCGGTCTATCCGTACTTGGCCTACCAGGTGCTTAACGACCTGATTCGCACCGGCGAACTGATGATGGACCCCATTGATGCGAAGAACAACTATCGCAAGGGTGTCAACAAGGGCCTGCTGAAGATCCTGTCCAAGATGGGGATCTCCACCATCACCTCCTACCGGGGGGCGCAGCTATTTGAGGCGATTGGCCTGGCAGATGATGTGGTGGACCTGTGTTTCAAAGGTGTTCCCAGCCGTATCCAGGGCGCCGGTTTCTTTGATTTCCAGCAGGATCAGGAACAGCTGGCGGCGGTGGCCTGGAAGCATCGCAAGCCCATCACCCAGGGTGGCCTGTTGAAGTATGTCCACGGTCAGGAGTACCACGCTTTCAACCCGGATGTAGTGGGTAAGCTCCAGGAAGCCGTGACCAGTGGTGATTACGGGCAGTACATGGAGTACGCCGGGCTGGTAAACGAGCGCCCGGTGTCCACGCTTAGGGACCTTCTTGGGTTCCGCAAGGATATCAAGGCGATTGATCTGTCCGAGGTGGAGCCAGTGGAGAATATCTTCCCGCGCTTCGACTCGGCGGCCATGTCCTTGGGTGCGTTGTCTCCGGAGGCTCACGAAGCCCTGGCGGTAGCAATGAACACCTTGGGTGGTCGCTCCAACTCCGGTGAAGGCGGGGAAGATCCGGCCCGTTATGGCACGGAGAAACGTTCCAAGATCAAACAGGTGGCGTCTGGCCGCTTCGGCGTCACCGCTGAGTACCTGCGCAGTGCCGATGTCATGCAGATCAAGGTGGCCCAGGGTGCCAAGCCCGGTGAGGGCGGTCAGCTACCCGGTGGCAAGGTCAATGACCTGATTGCCCGCCTGCGCTACTCAGTGCCCGGTGTGACGCTGATTTCGCCACCACCGCACCACGATATTTATTCGATCGAGGATCTGGCGCAGCTGATTTTCGATCTCAAGCAAGTTAACCCGAGCGCACTGGTGTCTGTAAAACTGGTGTCGGAGCCTGGTGTAGGCACCATCGCTGCTGGTGTGGCCAAAGCCTATGCCGATCTGATCACGGTTTCGGGCTACGACGGTGGTACAGCGGCCAGCCCGCTAACCTCCATCCGTTACGCCGGCTCGCCCTGGGAACTGGGCCTGAGTGAAACCCAGCAAGCGCTGCGCGCTAACGACCTGAGGGGCAAGATCCGCTTGCAGACGGACGGCGGTATCAAGACCGGTCTGGATGTGGTCAAGGGCGCTATTCTGGGCGCTGAAAGCTTCGGTTTCGGCACCACGCCAATGGTGGCTCTGGGTTGTAAGTATCTGCGTATCTGTCACCTGAACAACTGTGCCACCGGCGTCGCGACCCAAAACGAGCACCTGCGGGAAGAACACTTCAAAGGCACCGTTGAAATGGCGATGAACTTCTTCCGGTTCGTTGCGACCGAGACCCGAGAGTGGATGGCCAAGCTGGGCGTTCGCAACCTGGAAGAACTAGTAGGGCGTGTTGATCTGCTGGAGCGTCTGCCCGGCGACACCCCGCGCCAGAAGAAGCTGGATCTGACGCGTCTGTTGTCTAACGACCACATTCCGGCGGACAAGCCCAACACCTGTCAGGTGGAGCGCAATCATCCGTTTGATGAAGGCAAGCTTGCCGAGCAGATGGTGAAAGACACAGCGGATGCGATAGCCAGCAAGGCTGGTGGTACCTGGTCCTACAGGGTTACCAACTGTGACCGGTCGATTGGTGCTCGCCTGTCCGGAGAGATTGCCCAGTTGCACGGCAACCAGGGCATGGTCTCGGCGCCCATCACTCTGGATCTGACTGGCACCGCCGGCCAGAGCTTCGGTGTCTGGAACGTGGGCGGTCTCAACCTGCTTCTGGAAGGCGATGCCAACGACTATGTCGGCAAAGGCATGACCGGTGGCAAGTTGGTGATTCGGCCACCGTCCGGAAGCGACTTTAAAACCCAGGATACCTCGATCGTAGGTAACACCTGCCTCTATGGTGCAACCGGTGGCAAACTGTTTGCCGCTGGCACCGCCGGTGAACGCTTCGGTGTTCGTAACTCCGGCGCCCATGCGGTGATAGAAGGTGTGGGCGATCACTGCTGCGAATACATGACGGGTGGTTTGGTCACAGTTCTTGGCAGCACCGGTCACAACTTCGGTGCTGGCATGACGGGTGGTTTTGCCTACGTGCTGGACTTGAACAACACCTTCGTGGACAAGTACAACCATGAGTTGGTCGAGATTCAGCGGATATCCAGCGAGGAAATGGAGTCCTACCGTAATCACCTGCGCGGTGTGGTCCGCGAGCATATTTCTGAAACCGCGAGCGAGTGGGCAGAGCATATTCTTGACAATTTCGATGACTACATTGGCCGCTTCTGGCTGGTCAAACCCAAGGCGGCGAACCTTCGCAGCCTGCTGGCCAGCACCCGGGCGCGTCCCGAGTAAAGGCGGTTGAAACAGGTAGAGGGCATTGCTGCAGTGCCCGCGTCGAAATTGAGTCTGATGAGAGCGTCACAATGAAAGAACGACTGAGTAACGACTTCCAGTTTGTCGAAGTAGGGCGTGTCGACCCGAAAAAAGTACCGGCAAAGAAGCGCAAAAAAGAGTTTGGTGAAATTTACCATCCATTCACCCAGGATAATGCCGCGTCGCAATCGCACCGTTGCCTGGAATGCGGCAATCCGTATTGTGAGTGGAAGTGCCCGGTACACAACTACATCCCGAACTGGCTGAAGCTGGTGTCGGAAGGCAACATCATGAGGGCAGTTGAGCTCTGTCACCAGACCAACTCCCTGCCGGAAGTCTGTGGCCGCGTTTGCCCCCAAGATCGTCTGTGTGAAGGGGCCTGTACCCTGAACGACGGCTATGGCGCAGTAACCATCGGGTCGGTGGAAAAATACATTACCGATACAGCCTTTGCTCTGGGCTGGAAGCCGGATATGTCCGCCGTCAAATGGACCGACAAAAAAGTGGCAGTGATCGGTGCTGGTCCGGCCGGCCTTGGCTGTGCTGACGTCCTGGTGCGCAACGGTGTAAAGCCGGTGGTGTTTGATATTTACCCGGAAATTGGCGGCCTTCTGACCTTCGGGATCCCCGAGTTTAAGCTTGAGAAGTCGGTCATGACCCGTCGCCGCAAAGTGTTCGAGGAAATGGGAGTGGAGTTCCGTCTGTCCACGGAGGTGGGCAAGGACGTGATGATGGCCGACATCCTCGAGGAGTACGACGCTGTCTTTATGGGGATGGGAACCTACACCTACATGAAAGGCGGTTTCCCGGGCGAAGATCTGCCAGGCGTTCATGATGCACTGCCCTTCCTGGTCTCGAATGTGAATCGTCGTCTTGGGTTTGAGAAAGACGCCGACGATTTTATCGATATGAAAGGCAAGCGAGTGGTTGTGCTCGGCGGCGGCGATACCGCCATGGACTGTAACCGCACCTCGATTCGTCAACAGGCAGCGAGTGTTACCTGTGCCTACCGTCGTGACGAACAGAACATGCCGGGCTCGCGCCGGGAAGTGTCCAACGCCAAGGAAGAAGGCGTTAAGTTCATGTTCAACCGTCAACCGATCGCCATTATTGGCGAAGACCGGGTTGAGGGAGTCAAGGTGGTTCAGACTCGCCTCGGCGAGCCCGACGAAAACGGCCGCCGTCGTCCGGAAGTGGTCGCTGGCAGTGAGGAAGTGATTCCGGCCGATGCAGTTCTGGTGGCCTTCGGATTCCGTCCGAGCCCGGCCGACTGGTTTGACGAGTTGAAGGTAAACACCGACGACTCTGGCCGTGTCAGCGCTCCGGAGGAAGTGGAGTTCGGCTTCCAGACCAGCAATCCCAAGATATTTGCCGGTGGCGATATGGTCCGTGGTTCGGATCTGGTCGTAACGGCTATCTGGGAGGGTCGCCAGGCGGCGGAAGGTATCATGGATTACCTGGATATCTGACAGCCCCCGGTTTCATCCGGGTTGGAAGGGCGGCTTGCAGACGGCGGGCCGCCCTTTTTTATTGCCACAAACCGGGTATCATTGCCCTCCTAAACTTTGACAGACAGCAGACTGGGAATGCTATGACCGAGCTGAAAAATGACCGTTTCCTGCGTGCGCTGATGCGTCAGCCCGTTGATCGCACGCCAGTGTGGATGATGCGCCAGGCAGGTCGATACCTGCCGGAATACCGAGCGACTCGGGCCAAAGCCGGAGACTTTCTCAGTCTGTGCAAAAACACACCGCTGGCCTGTGAAGTGACGTTACAGCCGTTGGAGCGGTTCCCGCTGGACGCTGCCATCCTGTTTTCAGACATCCTCACCATTCCTGATGCGCTGGGGCTTGGCCTGTACTTCGAAACTGGGGAGGGCCCGAAATTCCGTAACACTGTCCGCTCCGCTGCCGACGTAGCCGCGTTGCCCAAACTCAATGCGGAAGTAGACCTGGATTACGTGATGAATGCCGTGTCCACCATACGTGGCGCACTTAATGGCAGCGTTCCGCTGATCGGCTTCTCTGGTAGCCCTTGGACGCTCGCCACCTACATGATTGAAGGGGGCTCCTCCAAGGACTTCCGCGAGGCCAAGAAGCTGATGTACGGCCAGCCGGAGGTAATGCATCAGTTGCTGGACCATTTGGCGGACTCGGTGATTGATTACCTGAACGGACAGATTCGAGCCGGCGCCCAGGCGGTCCAGATCTTCGATACCTGGGGCGGCGTGCTGAGTAGTTGGGCGTATCAGGAGTTTTCCCTCAACTACATGAAAAAAATCGTCGCCGGCCTGATTCGAGAGAACGACGGGCGTCGCGTACCCGTTATCCTGTTCACAAAGAATGGCGGCCAGTGGCTGGAGTCGATAGCGGAATCCGGTGCTGACGCGGTCGGTCTGGATTGGACAACGGATATCGGCAAAGCCCGTGCTCGCATTGGCGATCAGGTTGCCCTGCAGGGCAACATGGATCCGGCCATGCTTTACGCGCCGCCGGAGCGGATTCGCCAGGAAGTGGCCGATATCCTGTCCCGCTACGGCACCGGCCCGGGCCATATCTTCAACCTCGGGCACGGCATTACCCCGGACGTTGATCCGGAGCACGCCGGGGCGTTTATCCGTGCGGTGACTGAGCTGAGTCCGGAGTATCACCTGCAAGACTGATGGTTGGGAGTAGCGGGCGGTTATTGGGGCTTTCCAAAACACGCCCGTAAATACGTCCATGTAGGGCTCGGTCGCGCCATCCCTGGCGCTCCACGGTTTTGGAAAGCCCCAACAACCGCCCTCTGTCCGACTTCTGCGTTAACGCTCCGCAGAGCCTCTGTTTGGTGTTAGCGCTAGATAGAAGCTTCTGTGCGGTCTATAGTCATAACAGACGAGACCGGTTAACAGGAGTAACCCTTGCCAACCAAAGCCCCCGAAAAACGCCGCTTCCACAGAATCTCCTTCGATGCCGAATGCGAACTGCATTGGCAGGACGAAGTGTGGGTGAGTGAGGTGTTGGATATTTCACTGAAGGGCGTACTGGTAAAGCGGCCGTTGGAGTGGAGGGTTCCGCTGAAGCAGCCTTGCGAAGTGATCATCCATCTCGACGATCACGAAACCGGGATCGTGATGGCGGTGGAGTTACGGCACATTGAGGAAGAGCGGTTGGGGTTCAAATGCCAATATATCGATCTTGAAAGTGCGACCCACCTAAAACGCCTGGTGGAACTGAATCTGGGGGACCAAGCGTTATTGGAGAGGGAGTTTGCACACCTGATTGATTGAGGCTAGGGATTTCCGGAGGTAACTGCGAAGCTGGTAGGCAGGATTGGAAGGGCCTTTCCAAAAATGTGCGGAGCCATGGATGGCGGAGCCCAAGCGCACATGGATGTGCTTGAAGCGTTTTTTGGAAAGGCCCTTCCAATCCTGCCCGGCACCAAAAAACCAGGCTAGAAACCAAGTCTCAAAGCTCCTCCAAAGCCGACAACGCATCACTAAGCTTGGTCACGGGAATAACCTTCATCCCCTCAATAGCCTTACGAGGCGCATTAGACTTAGGCACCAAAGCGCGGGTAAACCCGTGCTTGGCAGCTTCGTAAATGCGTTCCTGGCCACTGGGCACCGGCCGAATCTCACCAGAAAGGCCAACCTCACCGAAGATCACCAGATCCTGGGGCAGGGCACGGTCGCGGAAGGACGACACGATGGCCGCAAGCAGCGCCAAATCCGCACTGGTCTCGTTAACCTTCACGCCGCCCACCACATTCACAAACACATCCTGATCCGACACATGCATGCCACCATGGCGATGCAGCACCGCCAGCAGCATCGCCAGCCGGTTCTGATCCAGGCCCACAGCAACGCGTCTCGGATATCCCCCCTGGGCCATATCCACCAGCGCCTGAATCTCCACCAGCATAGGCCGAGTGCCTTCCCAGACCACCATCACCACGCTGCCGGGAGCTGCCTCCTCGCCGCGGTTCAGGAAGATGGCACTGGGGTTCTTCACTTCCTTCAGGCCCTGTTCCAGCATCGCAAACACGCCCAGTTCGTTAACCGCGCCAAAGCGGTTCTTGATGCCCCTCAGGGTGCGGTAACGGCTATCGCTGGAGCCTTCCAGCAGGATGGAGCAGTCGATCATATGCTCCAGTACTTTCGGCCCAGCCAGGCTGCCATCCTTGGTAACGTGGCCCACCAGGAATAGAATGGTGCCGGTCTGCTTGGCAAAGCGGGTCAGGTAAGCTGCGCTTTCGCGAACTTGGGAGACACTGCCCGGAGCGGATTCCGACTCGGCGACATGCATAACCTGGATACTGTCCACCACCAGAATGCGCGGCTTTTCAGCCTCGGCAACCTGCATGACCCGCTCGACACTCGTTTCCGAGAGCATCTTCAGGTCTTTGGTGGGCAGCCCCAGGCGCTTGGCGCGCATGGCGACCTGTTGCAGCGATTCCTCGCCTGTGACGTACAGGGCTGGAACGCTGGACGCCAGGTGGCAGACCGCCTGAAGCAAGAGGGTGCTCTTACCAGCGCCAGGATGGCCGCCCATCAGGATGGCGGAACCTTCCACAAGCCCGCCGCCCAGAACGCGGTCAAACTCCTGCATGCCGGAGCTGATGCGCGGCTGTTCGGCAAGGCTGACGTCGTCCAGGCTTTTTACCTCTGAGAGACTGCCCGCAAAGCCCTCAAAGCGGGCGCCGCGGGCACCCTTGGCGTTGCCGCCACTGATGCCGCGGACCTCGCTGATCGTATTCCAGGCCTGGCAGGCGGTGCATTGCCCCTGCCACTTTGAATAATCCGCACCGCATTCGGAGCAGACATAGGCGGTTTTTGCTTTTGCCATCAGGCCAGCTTCTTATACTTCATGCGCTGGGGCACCATGGCAGAGTCACCCTTCCGCTTCTTGTGATCCTCATCGTATTCGCTGAAGTTGCCTTCGAAGTAGACCACTTCACCATCGTCCTCAAACGCCAGGATGTGAGTGGCCACACGGTCCAGGAACCAGCGGTCGTGCGAGATCACCAAAGCGGAGCCTGGGAAGTTGAGCAGGGCTTCCTCCAGGGCACGCAGGGTTTCCACGTCGAGATCGTTGGTCGGTTCGTCCAACAGCAGCACGTTGCCACCTTCCTTGAGCAGTTTCGCCAGGTGCAGGCGGTTGCGTTCACCGCCCGACAAGTCGGCCACACGCTTCTGCTGGTCGGAGCCCTTGAAGTTGAAACGACCTACATAGGCTCGCGACGGGGTTTCGTAGTTACCGATCTTGATAATATCGTTGCCGTCGCTGAGCTCCTCCCAGACGGTGTTGTCGCCGTTCAGGTCCCGCATCTGGTCCACGTAGGCCAGTTTTACGGTTTCACCGACGGTAATGGTGCCGGAATCGGGCTTGTCGTAGTCGCCGATCATCCGGAACAGCGTGGACTTGCCCGCGCCGTTGCCGCCGATGATGCCAACGATCGCTCCCGGAGGAACGCTGAGCGAGACGTCTTCGTAGAGCAGGCGGTCATCGAAGGACTTGCTGATGCCATCGATCTCAATCACCTTGTCACCCAGGCGAGGGCCTGGTGGGATGTATAGTTCGTTGGTTTCGTTGCGCTTCTGGAATTCCTGGGAGCTCATTTCCTCGAAGCGGGCCAGGCGGGCCTTGCTCTTGGACTGACGGCCTTTGGCGTTGCTGCGCACCCATTCCAGCTCGTGCTTGATGGTCTTCTGGCGAGACGCTTCCTGTTTGGCTTCAACTTCCAGGCGCTTTTCCTTGTTTTCCAGCCACTGGCTGTAATTGCCTTCAAACGGAATGCCCTGGCCGCGGTCCAGTTCCAGAATCCAGCCGGCCACGTTGTCCAGGAAGTAGCGGTCGTGGGTGATGGCAACCACTGTGCCGGTGTAGTCGTGCAGGAAGCGTTCCAGCCAGGCTACAGATTCGGCATCCAGGTGGTTGGTGGGCTCGTCCAGCAATAGCATGTCCGGGCTGGACAGCAGCAGACGGCACAGCGCCACGCGGCGGCGCTCACCGCCGGAGAGGTTTTTCACCATGGCGTCCCAGGCCGGCAGGCGAAGGGCATCGGCAGCCACTTCCATCTTGCGCTCAATATCGTGGCCGTCGGAAGCCTGTATAAAGGCTTCCAGTTCGCCCTGTTTCTTGGCGAGGGCATCAAAGTCGGCATCCGGCTCGGCATAGGCGGCATAGACCTGATCCAGCTCCGCCAGTGCGTCATGGACGCCCGAGACCGCCTCATCGACAATTTCCTTGACGGTCTTGGCGTCGTCCAGTTCCGGTTCCTGGGGCAGGTAGCCGACGTTGATGCCGGGTTGGGGGCGGGCCTCACCAATGTAATCCTGGTCGATACCGGCCATAATACGTAGCAACGTAGATTTACCAGCGCCGTTCAGGCCCAGTACGCCGATTTTCGCGCCTGGGAAAAAGCTCAGGGAAATGTCTTTGAGGATTTCACGCTTGGGCGGAACCACCTTGCCCACGCGGTTCATGGTGTATACGTATTGCGCCATGTGTCGGAATCCTTCTTGCGAGTGTAAGTGTTGGAATTACTGATGGTGTCTGACTAAGGCCGTCGGTCAGGGCGGTCCGGGATCGTCAAAATCAAGGATGACTTTGTCGAGCGTACAGGGACGTATTCACAGCGTATCCCGGATCGCCCTGACCGATGGCCGTAACGCCAATAGCTAGTAGCCGCAACCAATGAATATTGACCGAGTAAGGTATCGAAACCAACCGGGGATAGCAATTGAGCAAAAAGCGCAGGCGGCGGCGTGTCGGTATCTGCGGACGGCATAAAGGGTGATTTTTTACCCATTTGTAAGATAGAATAGCGGCCCATTTTTTCGGGCAGCTAAGCACATAGGGGCAGCGCATCCATGTTTAATCGTGATATGAAAATCGCCGGTTTTGACGACGAGCTCTGGAACGCCATTCAGGCGGAAGAGAAACGCCAGGAGGCTCATATCGAGCTGATCGCGTCTGAGAACTATACCAGTCCCCGGGTGATGGAAGCCCAGGGTAGTGCGCTGACCAACAAGTATGCCGAAGGCTATCCCGGCAAACGTTATTACGGCGGCTGTGAGTTTGTCGACATCGCCGAGGACCTGGCCATCAGCCGGGCCAAAGAACTGTTTGGTGCTGCCTACGCCAATGTGCAGCCGCATTCCGGCTCACAGGCCAACTCTGCCGTATTCATGGCGCTGCTCAAGCCGGGTGATACGGTTCTGGGCATGAGCCTGGCCCATGGTGGGCACCTGACCCATGGTGCCAGCGTCAACTTCTCCGGCAAGATCTACAACGCCGTCCAGTATGGCCTGAACCCGGACACGGGGCTGATCGATTACGATGAGGTGGAAAGCCTTGCCGTTGAGCACAAACCCAAGATGATCATCGCCGGTTTCTCAGCCTACTCCCAGGAGCTGGACTTTGCCCGATTCCGCGCGATTGCCGATAAGGTTGGCGCCTACCTGTTTGTGGACATGGCCCACGTGGCAGGTCTCGTGGCTGCTGGTGTTTATCCAGACCCGATACCTCATGCCCACGTGGTTGCGACGACTACCCATAAGACCCTGCGTGGCCCCCGTGGTGGTTTGATCCTGGCCTGTGACGATGCCGACTTGCAGAAGAAACTTAACTCCGCTGTATTCCCTGGCGGCCAGGGCGGCCCCTTGATGCACGTTATTGCTGCCAAGGCGATTTGTTTCAAGGAAGCCATGAGCGACGAGTTCAAGGTGTATCAGAAACAGGTGATCAAGAATGCCAAGGCCATGGCTGAGGTGTTTGTCTCCCGCGGATTCGATGTGATTTCCGGTGGTACAGAGAATCACCTGTTCCTGGTCAGCCTGATCAAGCAGGACATCACCGGTAAGGATGCAGACGCAGCCCTGGGCCGAGCGCACATCACCGTGAACAAGAACGCAGTACCTAACGATCCGCGTTCGCCGTTCGTAACCTCCGGCCTGCGCATCGGTACGCCCGCGGTGACCACTCGTGGTTTCGGGGAGTCCGAGTGTCGTGATCTGGCTGGCTGGATGTGCGATATCCTGGATAGCCTGGAAGATGAATCCGTTAATGACCGGGTTCGTGAGCAGGTTGAAGGCCTGTGTTCGCGGTTCCCGGTTTACGCCGGCTAAATAGCCTGATTGCGCCCTCGGGCAGGCCTTGTTGCCTGGCCCGATGGTTTGCAGGAGCTTCTGAGTATGCATTGTCCTTTCTGTGGTGAAGCGGATACCAAGGTAATCGACTCCCGGCTGGTGGCCGAGGGTGATCAGGTGCGTCGCCGCAGGGAGTGTCTGTCCTGCCGTGAGCGTTTTACAACGTTCGAGTCGGCTGAGCTTGTGATGCCTCGAGTGGTCAAGCAGGACGGCACCCGTCAGCCTTTCGATGAGGAAAAGCTCCGGGCCGGTCTGATGAAAGCCCTGGAGAAGCGTCCGGTGAGCATCGAGGAAATTGAGGCGGCACTGAATCGCATTCGATTCCGGTTGCGGGCGACCGGCGAGCGTGAAGTCAAGTCCATGCAACTCGGTGAAGAAGTGATGACGGAGTTGCGTCAATTGGACAAAGTGGCCTACGTGCGCTTCGCGTCTGTGTACCGCAGCTTTCAGGACGTCAACGAGTTCAAGGAAGAGATCGAGCGCCTTTCAGCGACCTCGGGCGAAGACCCGGTGGATGTAGCCAAGGCCCTGGCGGATAACCATTCTTCCGAAGGGCAGGCATGATCGACGCTCAGGACACGGCGTTTATGGCACGGGCGGTGCAGCTTGCCTGGCGTGGTCGCTATTCGACGCATCCCAACCCGCGGGTGGGGTGCGTCATCGCCCGAGGCAGCAAGATTTTGGGCGAAGGCTGGCATGAGCGAGCAGGCGAGGCTCACGCAGAAGCGCGCGCGCTCAGCCTGGCTGGGCCGGATGCCCGTGGCGCAACGGCCTATGTCACGCTGGAGCCCTGCAGTCATTTTGGCCGTACACCGCCTTGTGCCAAAGCGCTGATAGAAGCGGGCATCGCCCATGTGTTTGCGGCGACCAAGGATCCCAATCCCTCGGTATCCGGTCGCGGCCTGGATATGCTCCGAGAGGCAGGCATTCGTGTAACGGAAGGCCTACTGGCGGAAGAGGCCGTGCGATTGAATCCCGGGTTCATGAAGCGAATGAACGTTGGCAGGCCCTATGTTCGGCTTAAAATGGCTGCGAGCCTTGACGGCAGGACGGCCATGGCCTCCGGCGAAAGTCAGTGGATTACCGGCTCGGAGTCCCGCCGCGATGTCCAGCGTCTCAGGGCCATCAGCGATGCCATTCTGACAGGGGTGGGGACGGTTCTCGCTGACAATCCTTCACTGACCGTTCGTCGGACTGAATTGGGTGACATTGGTGACGCCACGGAGCCGTCCCGCCAGCCCCTGCGCGTGATCGCGGACCGGGACGCGCGTACGCCCCCGGGCGCTACGATCCTGCAGGGTGGCAATGTCCAGGTGTATTGCGCCTCCCCAACACTGGCAACCGCACCGGCACAGGACCTTGCCGCGTTGGGCGTGGGCCTGACGGGTGTGGCCTGGAAGGATAATGGAATTGATGTTCGCGAGTTGCTCGACTCACTGGGGGAGTTGGGCATCAACGAACTGTTGGTGGAAGCTGGCCCAACGCTGGCCGGTACATTTATCAGCGAGCGTCTGGTAGATGAGCTATGGCTCTACCAGGCGCCGGTGTTCCTGGGCAGCACTGGCCGGCCAACGGCCAATCTGCCACTGGAATCCATGGCGGACAAGGTGCAATGGAAAGTGCTGGATCGCCGTCAGCTGGGCGAGGACCAGCGATTGATCCTCGCGCCGGGGTAACGGTTACTAAATTCATGGCTGCCGGCACCGACACTCGGGCGGACAGACCAACAGGATGCAAATACGGTATGGCACTGAACAGCATTAAAGACATTATCGACGATATCCGTCAGGGCAAGATGGTTATCCTGATGGACGATGAGGACCGGGAAAACGAAGGTGACCTGGTGATGGCCGCAGAGCATTGTACGCCAGAGGCTATCAACTTCATGGCCCGCTTCGGTCGTGGGCTGATTTGCATGCCGATGACGCGCCATCGTTGCGAACAGCTTGGCCTGCCGTTGATGGTGCAGCAGAATGCATCGGGTTTTGGCACCAAGTTCACCCTGTCCATTGAAGCGACTGAAGGCGTAACGACGGGTATCTCTGCCGCCGACCGTGCGCGAACTGTCCAGGCTGCTGTTGCCCGCGATGCAAAAGCGTCTGACCTGGTTCAGCCAGGCCATATTTTCCCACTGATGTCGGACCCGGGCGGGGTGCTCAGCCGAGCCGGCCATACCGAAGCATCCTGTGATCTGGCAGCCCTCGCCGGCTGCGAGCCTGCCGGCGTGATCTGCGAAATCATGAACGACGATGGGTCCATGGCCCGCCGTGAAGATCTGGAAAAATTTGCCGAAACTCACGACCTGAAGATCGGCACGATTGCGGATCTGATCCACTATCGGACATTGAACGAGCGCACCATTGAGTGCGTTGAGCAGTACGACCTGGATACCGAGTACGGTGTATTCAACTTGCGCACCTATCGCGACAATATCCAGGGTTCCACCCATCTGGCCATGGTGATGGGGGATATTGCGGCCGAGGACCCGGTGCTGGTGCGTGTGCACATCACCGATACTCTGCGTGACCTGCTCGGCGCCCGCCGCGCCGATTCCCGTAGCTGGCCATTGCATCATGCTCTGGAGAAGGTGGCGAGTGAAGGTCGCGGCGTCGTTGTCCTGCTCAATAGCGCCGAAGACAGCTACAATCTTGAAGATCGTATCCACGAATTTTTCGAGCAGGATAAAAAGTCCGCGGGTAAGGGCAGCTCCGGTGTCTATTTTACCGTTGGTACCGGCTCACAGATTCTGAGGGATCTCGGTGTTGGCAAAATGCGCCTGCTGAGCCCGCCCATCAAGTTTTCTGCCATTTCCGGATTCGAGCTGGAAGTTGTGGAATACGTGCCCTACACACCCGAATAATGAACCCCGGCAGGCCCGTATCGTAACGGCGGGGCTGCCAAGAAGGAGCCATGCATGGCAGACATTAAAGTAATAGAAGGCGATTTCACTCACTGCAGCGGTAAATATGCACTGGTTGTCGGTCGTTTCAACGGTTTTGTGGTTGAGAGCCTGGTGGAGGGTGCGGTTGATACCCTGCGTCGTCACGGTATCGCCGATTCCGATATCACGATTGTACGGGTTCCCGGCGCCTATGAGATGCCGCTTGCGGTCAAGCGTGTGGCGGAAACCGGCAACCACGATGCGATTGTTGCGCTGGGTGCGGTTATTCGGGGTGGTACACCACATTTCGACTATGTGGCAGGCGAAGCCTCCAGCGGTCTGGGTGCGGTTAGCCTCGAAACGGATGTGCCGGTGACGTTCGGCGTGTTAACGGTCGATTCCATCGAGCAGGCAATCGAGCGGGCCGGTACCAAAGCCGGTAACAAAGGCGCCGAAGCGGCGATTACGGCCCTGGAAATGGTCAGCCTCTTCAAAAAGCTGGGTGAATAATGAGCGCATCGGAAGACAGTGCCGCGCAACCGGCCCCCGCGGGCCAACCTAAGGCAGGCGATAGACGCAGAGCCCGGGCTCTTGCGATGCAAGGCCTTTACCAGCGCCACTTCAGCAAGAGCTCGATCACCGATATCGAATCCGAATTCATCGTCGACAACGACATGTCGAAGGTAGATGCGGCCTATTTCCGCGATCTCCTTCGGGGCGTTCACCGGGAGCAGGCTGAGTTAGACCGGCTACTGGAGCCATTCCTCGATCGCCCGATCCATGAGGTGGATGCCATTGAGCTGGCGATCGTGCGCCTGGGCGCGTACGAGCTCAAACATCGCCTGGACGTTCCATACAAAGTGGTGATCAACGAAGGCATCGAGATGGCCAAGAGGTTTGGTGGCACCGAAGGTCATAAGTTCGTCAACAGCCTTCTGGACAAGCTCAGTCACCGACTGCGACTGGCTGAGACCCGTCCCCGCTGAGTGATGGGTGAATTCGAGCTGATCCGCCGTTATTTCTTCCCCATCGCCGAGGTCGGAAATGCCTCCTCGGTTCTGCTGGGCCCCGGTGACGACTGTGCCATTCAGCGTATTGGGCCAGGCCTGGACCTGGTCTTTTCGGTGGACGCCCTGGTCGAGGGCGTGCACTTTCCCCACCACTACGATCCTGAAAAGCTGGGCTGGCGAAGCCTTGCCGTGGCCGCGAGTGATCTCGCCGCCATGGGGGCCGATCCGGTGTGTTTTACCCTCGCGTTGACCCTTCCCGATGCTGATCCAGACTGGCTGAGCGCCTATGCGCACGGACTGGCAAGTGCGGCGAGACGCTTTGGGCTGTCGCTGGCTGGCGGCGACACCACGCGTGGCCCATTGACCCTGAGCATGCAGGTTCACGGGACGGTACCGAAAGGTGGGGCCATCTTGAGGTCTGGAGCCCAGGTGGGAGATTACATTTGTGTTTCCGGTATGCTGGGAGAGGCAGGAGCGGCATTGGATCACCTTGAGAATAATGATCCCGGGCCGGACGTGCAGGCGGTCCTGCGAAGGTACCATTTTCCAGAGCCCAGGCTTGTGCTTGGCAGGGCTCTTCGGGGATACGCCACTGCAGCGGTGGATGTATCTGACGGTCTGGTGGCAGACCTGGGACATATTCTCGAGGCCTCTGGAGTTGCAGGCAGTATCGATGCGAGTCGGTTGCCACTGTCGCAACACCTGAAGCGCCTTGTGGGTCAGAATGCTGCCGGCCTGGCGTTGAACGCCGGGGACGATTACGAGTTATGCGTTACCCTGCCTCCGCAGGTTTGGGCTAGTCTCCCCGAGGGTGTCCGGCGGGAGTTGACCGTTATTGGCGAGGTCGTTGCCGGGGAGGGTGTAACCATTGACTGGGGTGATCATATTGAGAACCTGTCAGCGGGAGGATACGACCATTTCAGGAACTGATTCATGAGCAGCGACGACAACCTCCAGGAACCCGAGCTCACTGAAGCACTGCTGCCGCCAGGGTTTCTCCGTAATCCGGTCCACCTGTTGGCGTTTGGGTTTGGCAGCGGTACAGCGGCCAGGGCGCCTGGCACCTGGGGCAGTCTTGCGGCGATTCCCGCCTGGTTCTGTTTTGCCTGGTTGCCACCCGTGGCTTACTGGGGAATTGTCCTGCTGGCCTTCGTGATTGGGATCTGGTTGTGTGGCAAGACGGCAGCCGATCTCAAGGTCCACGATCATGGGGGGATCGTTTGGGACGAATTTGTGGGCATGTGGATCGCGCTGGGACTCATCCCGGACAACATTTACGGCATTCTGATGGCTTTCACGTTGTTTCGGCTTTTCGATGTGCTCAAACCCTGGCCGATTAGTTGGTTGGATGAGTACTTGCCGGGCGGGCTGGGTATCATGGTGGACGATGTCGTGGCGGGTTTCATGGCGTTACTGTGCCTGCTCGCCATTGACCGGTGGTTGATGCCGATCATTGTCTGAACATCGTTATGAGACTGGAGGACGGTCCCGATCAGTGGACCTGTTGCTCTTCCGGAAGAAGTCGCACAACATGCAGGAAACGCCTGAGGCCGGTTTCTGCGCGTTGCCGGGAGGCAAAGGGACCGCTGTCGAAGCCCTCCCGGGTGGTGAAATACCACTTGCTCCCGACGCAGAAGAACCGACTGCTTCGGAACGGTGCGGGGCCGTTTTCTCCGGACCGACGTTGGGTATCCATGTTGTCTCCTGAGCCCTTCAGTGTATTTGTGACACGGGTGGGCGTTATTTCAATTCTCTGACTGTTTAAAATTAAATCAATTCCTGCCGAATTCAACATTTTTTTACATTTTTTGGGTAGACTTGATGCCTTCCCCGTAACCGGAGTGTCATCGGGTTACTGTAAACAGGCTGCATGTCTTGCCCTTGGCTCGGCCGCTCTTCAAAATGCCTTTCAACCACAAGTGATTATCCGCCGGTGAAAGCTGGCGAACAGCACAAGGATATAGCATGAGTATCTATCACGTTTTAGTCTTTTTCAAGAAAGTACGATTCAGTGCAATGGCCCTTGTTGCCATGGTTTTGCTGGCGGGATGCAGCTCTACCATGAGCAACGTCCAAACCTGGGAGGGGGACGCCGTGGATTCCTCGCAGGCCGCCGTCCTTGAGTCCCCGGGTGAAATCCGGGTGCAGCAGGTGAATGGTCGCAAACTCGGTAACTTTCTAATGGATGACCTGGCCCTGAATTACGAGCTTTTACCGGGCGAAAATCAGGTTGTGTTTACCTATAAGACCATCTGGGCCAAGAGCGGCGTGGTCCGCAATGGCGAATCCAAAGTGCACGTTGTTGAAACAGCGCCTCAGGCAGTGATGATCAATGCGCAAGCGGGTGATACCTACCGTTTCAGTTTCGAGCCTCCCGCCAACAAAAGCGATGCCGAGGCTTTCGCCAATAATTTCACTGCTGATGTGGTTGATGGGTCCGGTAATGTTGTAGCCACCGCCAGCGCCTGGGATGGCCAACCTGCCGGCACTCGAACTGCTGCAAGGGCGCCGGTCGGCTCTGGTGGCGAAGGAGAAAGTGTCGGAGGCGCGAGCGCCGACTCGATGGGTACTCTGGGTGAGCTCAAGTCGCTTTGGGGTCAGGCCAATGAGGAAGAGCGACGGGCGTTCCTGCGTTGGGCCTTCGAGTAACCCGCAATCCTGACGGGCGGCGGCTCCGCCTGCCGCTCGCCATTGCCGTTCAGTTGCGAAATCGCCTGAACGTTTTCCGCAGAGCACCTTCCATGGCGTTCAGTGCCTCGTCAGTCAGAGTCGGGTGACTGTCGGGGTATTCGCGCGTGTCTTCTTCATACGGCGGCAAAGTCTCAGCCGCCGATTCGATTGATTTCAGGCTGTTTTCAAGCAGTTCCGGCAGTGAGTCGCCGTCAGCCACTACGTCGGGGCACAGGGTGAAATTGATCGTCAGACTGCCCTGATAGCTCACTGCAACAATCACCAATCCCATGCTGTCGAACAGGGGGGCGGAGTTGAACTGCCGCACCAACCGTGAACCTTGTAAGTACAGCGGCACTTGTGGCCCGGGTACGTTGGTGATCGGGAGGTTGAATACCGGCTGGTATCGTTGCGCAATCTGCAGTTCGGAATACAGTCTTGCGGAGAGTGCCAGCATGGTGGAGGGCAGGAGCTCTGTCAGCCTGTCTGCCGCAATGGCTTCACGGTAGGGTTCGGATTCCACCGCATTCCAGTGTATCCGCCGAATTCGCTCAGCGGGATTGGGCTCGGTGGTGGCCAGGTCCAGTAACATGGCGGACATCTGGTTGCCGGTGGCCTTGCGAAGGCTGCTTGAACGCACGGAAATGGGTGTCATCGCTACCAGAGAGCGTTCCGTTGTGGCATTGCTCTTGTCCAGGTATCGACTTAAGGTTTCAGCGCATAGGCCGAGGACGACGTCGTTCAGGGTTACATCACCGAGTGTTGCCTTGATGGCCTTGAGCCTGGACAGGTCCAGGCTGGCGGAAACGATCTTGCGGTTGGCGGTAATCTGGCGGTTAAACGGGCTGTGAGGTGCGGAAAACAGGGGGAACGGCAACGGCAGCTTTCGCATCTGCTTTTGTATAAGCCCGCGAGCAGTGGCTTCGGCCGCACTTATGGCGAGGGACGTCATTTGCAAGGGTTTGCGTAGCAGATTTGCACCGGTCTGGAGAATGACCCTTTCTTCGGACGGTTCCGGCTGTGGGTACCAGGGTCGCGGTGTTTCTATCGCTCTCGCCTTCGGTGAATATTCCAGAAGTTTGCCAATGATTTCCTCGCCACTGAACGCATCAATGGCGGCATGATGCAGTTTTACGATGAGCGCGAAACTCTTGCTGTCTACATCGTCGTCGAGTTGGAATCCGTCGACGAACGTGATGTGCCATAACGGGCGATCCCGTTTGAGCGGTTCTTCCAGAATTCGCGAGGCCAGCCCCATCAGGCTGTCGACTTTGCCGTGGTTGCCGAGGTTCACATAAGCCAGGTGCCGCTCAATACTGAAGTCTGGATCGTCAATCCAGTAGGGGCGCCCCAGCCGCAAGGGTATTTCCTTCAGGCGCTGGCGGAAGAGGGGGACCACGTGGAGCCGGCTTCGCAGATAGGCGACGAAGGTGCTGAAGGCCAGGGGTTTGTCGCGTTCTCGGGCATCAAAAAGATAGATGCCGCCAATGTGCATGGGGGCGGTTTCCGACTCCAGATACAGGAATGAGGCATCCAGCTCCGACAGCTGCCGCATGGTTTGAGCTCCGTTCACAGGTTCTTGCGTGGGGGCAGTATAAACGACTGCGCCACTATTCTGTTGGCCGTTTTGCCCCGGAGGCCTGTGTTGTGAAGTCAGGACTATTTTGGGCGATCATTCAGGGCTGCAGCCAGGCAGCAATGTCTGGAGAGTCTCCCAGCTTTTCCCAGAACCACATCAGAGCCTTGCCCTGGTCCTCGGCGTGGCGGGCCAGGTGAAGCTGGATAGCCTGCCTGGGTTCGTGGACTTTGAGTGCTATCAAACGGCCATTCGCCAGTTGATCTCGCACCCGTGCTTCCGGGAGCCAACCGACGGCAAGGCCGGTTTCTTGTACGGCGATCTTCTGGTCGATATTGGCAACGGTCACGGTTCGCTGGCGGCGGAATATGCCGGCGTGGCCGGGGGGCAAGGAGCGGGAAGTATCTGCAGCTACTGCTGCGGGGAAGCGAGCAATATCCTCCTCCTTTAATGGCTGAGAGGCCCTTGTCAGAGGGTGGTCCGGTGCTACTGCGTAGACGAACGTCATGTTTCCCAATGGTTTTGTGGTGAAAGAGCCTGCAGGTTTGCTCACCTGATCGGCGCCAACAACCAGATCAATTCGTCGGCTTTGCAGCGCATCCCAGGAGCCGGCGAAGACTTCTTCCACCAGTTGCACTTCCACCGGCACGCCGAGTTCGTAAAACTCTTTTACGGCGGGAAACAGGCACTCGGCCGGTAGCAGGGAGTTGAATCCGATTCGCAGTCGGGTTTCCCAGCCCTGGGCCACCTGGCGGGTGGTGTGGGCCAGGTTTTCAGCAGCTTCCAGCAGGGTGCGGCCCTCTTCCAGCAAATAGCGCCCGGCTGGGGTGAGGGCTGCTCGGTGGCCGGTGCGGTCGAAGATGGCGACGTTGAGGTCTTCTTCGAGTTTCTGGACGGTGTAGCTGATTGCCGAAGGGACGCGGAAGAGTTCGTTGGCGGCGCCGGCAAAGCTGCCTTTGCGGTCGATGGCATCGAGGACTTTGAGGGCGTCTATGGTGATGGCTGTGTGCATGTTCGAATTATCTGAATGTGTTGGCCAGAATTGATTGTTTGAGAGCGTAGCAGGGTGGCCGGTATTCTTCCTGTTAAAGATGTAAGGCTTATTCAGAAATTTGAAGGCTCGGAGTCAGATCACGCCAGGGATGCGTCGTAAAAACACGCCGTAAACCCATCCCTGGGGGATCGGCATTGCCATCCTTGGCAATGCACGGTTTTTACAACCCATCCCTGACGCGATCACAAACTATCGCAGCCGCCTTCTCAAAACATAAGGTTCAGGAGTATAGGGTTATGGGACTTCTCGTCGACGGCAAATGGCATGATCAGTGGTACGACACCTCGAAAACCGGCGGCAAGTTTGAGCGTGAGGCCGCCCGGTTCCGGAACTGGGTCACGGCGGATGGCTCGCCGGGGCCCGCCGGGGAGGGCGGTTTTCCGGCGGAGTCGGGCCGGTATCACCTGTATGTGTCGATGGCGTGTCCCTGGGCCCATCGAACGTTGATTTTCCGGGCACTGAAGGGGCTGGAGAAGCATATCTCGGTGTCGGTTGTGCATCCGGATATGCTTGAGAGTGGCTGGGAGTTCCGGCCGGATGAAGAGGCGCATCGGGACTCGGCCAATGGTAAGCGCTTCATGTACGAAGTATATCTGAAGGCGGCGCCCGATTATTCCGGGCGGGTGACGGTGCCGACGCTGTGGGACAAGGAAAGGCAGACGATTGTCAGTAATGAATCGGCGGATATTATCCGCATGTTTAACTCGGCATTCGATGGGCTGGATGGTGTCCGGAGTGACTTGGACTTTCACCCGGAAGAACTTCACGATGAGATCGATGGGGTGAACGAGCGGGTTTATCACACGGTGAACAACGGTGTTTATAAGGCTGGATTTGCGACCGCCCAGGATAAATACGAGGAGGCATACGGGGCGTTGTTTGAGTCTCTCGACTGGCTGGAGGAGCGCCTCTCGGGGCAGCGTTATCTGGCTGGCAACCGCTTAACGGAAGCGGATTGGCGGTTGTTTACCACGTTGGTTCGATTCGATGCTGTGTATTTCAGTCACTTCAAGTGCAATCGTCAGAGAATTGCGGACTTTCCGGCACTTTCCGGTTATGTCCGGGATCTTTATCGAGTACCCGGTGTGGCAGATACGGTGGATATACGGCAGATCAAACGGCACTACTACGTGAGTCAGCGTACGATCAATCCGACACAGATTGTGCCGGAGGGGCCAAGGTTGGATTTTACATCGGCCCACAACCGGGAAGCGTTGGGGCCTGATTTTGAGGGCTAGGTTTGTTTGGGGATGATCAACTGACCCGTGCGACCGCAACTTCGGTCAGTAGCGTAAGCGCATCCCGGTGGTCAGATTCTGGAATGCCTCTCAGGCAGTCGAGGGCTGCCTGGGCTTCTGCTTTCGCGCGTTCCATGGTGTATTCCAGTGCGCCCGAACGGTTCACGATATCGAGGATACTGGGTAGGTCCTCCAGTCCACCTTTGCGGACAGCCTGGCGTATGAGCTGCTTCTCATCATTACTGCCGTTGGCCATAGCGTAAATCAGTGGCAGGGTGGGTTTGCCCTCGGCCAGGTCGTCGCCAACATTCTTGCCCATGGCTTCCGCATCGCCGCGGTAATCCAGTACATCATCCACCAGTTGGAACGCCAGGCCGAGGTGTTTGCCATAGGCGCTCATAGCCCGCTCCTGATCGTCATTTGCACCGGCGAGCAGCGCGCCGGTGTGGGAGGCTGCTTCGAACAGCATGGCGGTCTTGTTGTGAATCACTTCCATGTACTTGTCTTCGCTAACGTCCGGGTTTTTAACGTTCATCAATTGAAGGACTTCCCCTTCGGCAATTACAGCCGTGGCGTGAGACAGCACATCCATGATTTTCAGATTCTGGAGCTCCACCATCATCTCGAAGGCCCGGGCGTAGAGGAAATCACCTACCAGTACGCTGGGTGCGTTCCCCCAGCGCGCATTGGCGGTACTGCGGCCGCGACGCATGTCCGAGGTGTCCACCACATCATCGTGCAGGAGCGTCGCGGTGTGCAGGAACTCGATGACCGCAGCGAGTTTCAGGTGATCGTCCCTTTCATAGCCCAGGGCTCGGCTTGAGAGTAAAACCAGTAATGGCCTCAGGCGCTTACCACCACTTTCAATAATGTATTGGGCGATTTTCTCCACCAGGGGAACGTCGGATGACAGCCGTTTGATGATCAGGTCGTTGACGCGGCTGAAGTCGTCCGCGACGGTGTCGTAAATACGCTGGGCTGTCATGCGGCTGGTCCGATCCCTTGTCTGGTGTTTTCGTTGGAAAAATAGGCGGGTGCCGCAATGCTAGGTATTGCTGTGATCGGTGTCAACTTGGCTTGTAAAGCGGCGGCGGTTTTCGTACAATCACGCGCCCAACTCATCCCAACCTGCGCTCCCTGCTATAGGGTTGCCGAAGCGCTTCCCTTAGAACCAGGTGGATAAGAGCAGGGATGGGTCAATCGCGGAGAACGTTAATGTACGCAGTTATTGTTAGCGGTGGTAAACAGCACCGTGTAAAAGAAGGCGAAACTCTGAAGCTGGAAAAGCTGGAAGTGGAAACAGGCGGCAACGTCGAGTTTGACCGCGTCCTGCTGATCGCTGATGGTGAGAAGGTTCAAGTTGGTGCACCGGTTGTTGATGGTGCCAAAGTGACTGCGGAAGTGGTTAGCCACGGCCGTCACGACAAGATCCAGATCATCAAGTTCCGTCGTCGGAAGCATTCCATGAAGCGTCAGGGCCACCGTCAGTGGTTTACTGAAGTCAAGATCACGGGTATCCAGGGCTAAGACCCTCGAGTAACCCCTTAGATAAGGAGGCTTGTAATGGCTCATAAAAAGGCAGCAGGTAGTACCCGTAACGGTCGCGATTCCGAGTCGAAACGACTTGGTGTGAAGCGCTTCGGCGGCGAGACTGTATCCGCGGGCAGCATCATCGTTCGTCAGCGCGGCACCCGTTTCCACCCGGGTCACAACGTTGGCCTTGGCAAGGACCACACGCTGTTTGCAACTGCAAACGGACAGGTCGTGTTTGAGGTAAAGGGTCCGGAGAACCGTAAGTTCGTGAGCATCGTTCCGGCTGCGTAAGCAGCGGCGATCTCGGGTTCTGTCGAACCTTCGGTGGCCCTGATATGATTTGATATCAGAGCCACCTGGAGCCCCGCATAGCTTCCATGAGGCTGCGGGGCTTTTTAGTTTATGCGCAGGGCGCAAAGGGTTGATTGATGAAGTTCGTAGACGAAGCCACCATCATTGTAGAAGCGGGCAAGGGCGGCCATGGTTGCCTGAGTTTCCGTCGTGAAAAATACGTGCCCAAAGGCGGACCCGATGGTGGTGACGGTGGCGACGGTGGCTCTGTGTATCTGGAGGCCGACAGTGCGCTCAATACACTGATCGATTACCGGTTCCAGCGTAAACACAAAGCCGAGAATGGCCAGCCGGGCTCAGGCCGCAACTGCACTGGCATCAAGGGCGACGACTTGGTGTTGCCGGTGCCGGTAGGCACTACGGTTGTGGATATGGATACCCACGAAGTGCTGGGGGATCTGACTCGTGCCGGGGAGCGCCTGAAGGTGGCCCAGGCCGGTTTTCACGGGCTGGGTAACACTCGCTTCAAGTCCTCGGTCAACCGCGCCCCGCGTCAGACTACAAAAGGCTCCGAGGGTGAGCTTCGCAACCTGAGGCTGGAGCTGAAGGTACTGGCGGATGTCGGTCTTCTGGGTATGCCCAATGCCGGTAAGTCTACCTTTATCCGTTCCGTGTCAGCTGCCCGCCCCAAGGTGGCGGACTATCCGTTCACCACCCTGGTGCCCAATCTTGGTGTGGTCAGCGTGCAGGCTCATCAGAGTTTCGTTATTGCTGATATTCCGGGCTTGATTGAAGGTGCGGCGGAAGGCGCAGGGCTGGGAATCCGTTTCCTCAAGCACCTGGTGCGCACACGCTTGCTGCTGCATCTCGTGGACGTGGCGCCTTACGACGGGTCTTCGCCAGTAGAAAGCGTACGTGCGATTGAGCACGAGCTGGAAAAATTCAGCGAAACCCTCGCCAGTCGCGAGCGTTGGCTGGTTCTGAACAAAGTAGATATGGTCTCTGAAGAAGACCGTGAGGCGCACTGTCGGGCCATCATCGATGAACTTGACTGGAAAGGTCCTGTATTCAGCATCTCCGCACTCAGCGGCGAAGGCACCAAGCCGTTGACTCAAGCTGTCATGCGCTGGATAGAAGATCAGGCCCAGGAAGAAGCGGAGAACCCCGAGTTTGCCGAGCGCGAAGCTGCGCGCCGCCGGAAAATGGACGAAGAGGCGCGAGCGAGAATTGAAGCCGAGCGGCAGATCCGCCGCGAAGCCCGTCAGGATGACGACGACTTCGATGACGATGATTACGATGTAGAAGTGGTCTACGCGCCTGAGTAGCGGGTTATGTCGTCAGAGTTAACTGCCAAAGTATTGTCGGACAGGCGGGGGCCTTGCTGGTGGATCGACAAAAACATGGATGTTTTTGTCGAGCGTACATGGACGTATTCACCGCGTATCCGCCAGCAAGGCCCCCGCCTGTCCGCTCCCTGAGCTGGAATGTAATGAGTACACGCACCCAATTACGTCATGCCCGTCGCCTGGTAATAAAAATCGGAAGCGCCTTGCTAACCAACGATGGCAGAGGTCTGGATGTTGCTGCTCTCGGGTTGTGGGTGGACCAGATTGCAGAGCTGGTCACTGCTGGCGTTGAAGTGGTGGTGGTGTCGTCGGGTTCTGTGGCTGAAGGCATGAGCCGGCTGGGTTGGACAGTTCGCCCTGAGCAACTGCATGAACTTCAGGCTGCAGCCGCCGTTGGTCAGATGGGGCTGGTGCAGACCTGGGAAGCCCAGTTCAAACGACATGATTTGCACACCGCACAAGTCCTGCTGACCCACGATGACCTTTCTGATCGCAAGCGCTACCTCAATGCCCGTAGCACCTTGAGAGCGCTGCTCGATTTCGGCGTGGTGCCCATCGTTAACGAAAACGACACCGTTGTCACCGACGAAATCCGTTTTGGCGACAACGACACCTTGGGCGCGCTGGTGGCCAACCTGATCGAAGCCGACGGATTGATCATCCTCACCGACCAGCTCGGCCTGTTCGACAAAGACCCCCGCAAAAATCCCGATGCCCAGCTGGTCGACGAACGGCGCGCCAGCGACACCGAGCTCGATGCCATGGCGGGTGGTGGTGCTGGCGTGCTGGGCCGCGGCGGAATGCAAACAAAGGTCCGTGCCGCCCGCCTGGCTGCCCGATCCGGCGCCTTCACCGTCATCGTCGGCGGCAGAATCGAAAAAGCCATCTCTCGCCTGCGCGACGGCGACAGCATCGGCACCCTGCTGCTCCCCGAACAGGGTCGAATCGCCGCCCGCAAGCAGTGGCTCGCCAGCCATCTCCAGACCCGCGGCAAGCTCACCCTTGATCAGGGCGCGGTCAACGTCCTCTGCCGCGGTGGTCGCAGTCTTTTACCGGTTGGCGTAAAAAGCGTTTCCGGTCAGTTCCGTCGGGGTGAAATGGTCTCCTGCGTCGACGAAAGCGGCAAAGAAATCGCCCGCGGCCTGGTCAATTACGATGCTGACGAAGCCAGAGCCATCGCTGGCCGCTCCAGCAACCGTATAACAGAGGTTCTGGGTTACATCTCTGACGAAGAAATGGTCCATCGCGACAACATGGTGATTGTGTAGGCGGGTAAGATAATCGGCAGGCACAAAAAAACCGGCCCATCAGGCCGGTTTTTTCATTCAGGTTCCGAAGAAGCGTTACGCGCTCTTCAGAGCCTTGATGCGGGCGCTCAGACGGCTCTTCTGGCGAGCAATCTTGTTCTTGGCGAACACGCCTTTGTTGACCATGCTGTCCATAATCGGCTGAGCCTTCTGGAGAGCAGCTTGTGCTTCTTCTGGCTTGCCGGCCTCAATGCTGGCCTGGACCTTCTTGATGTAAGTGCGCGCCATGGAACGCAGGCTGGCATTGTGCTTGCGGTTCTTCTCGTTCTGACGTGCGCGCTTCTTGGCTTGCGGGGTATTTGCCACCGTATAACTCCTGAGATCTGTGAAATCCGAAATTCGTTGTGAATCGATTCGTAAAAATCGCGGGCGCGCCAAAACCAGCGCGTCGAAATAAATGACGCGGAACTATGCCGCCAAAGCCCCAAAATGTCAAGGCTCAACGCTATTTCATCCCGGTATCTCCGGCCCCTGTGGTAAACTCGCCGCTCATCGCCGGAGAGTCCCGTTAAGGCCCTAAGGAATTACCGAAATATGGCCTGCTACATCCCGGGTACATCCAGAAACTACCGAACCATTGTCCAGGCCTAGAATGTCGTCCGAACCTGAGCAGACAGAAACACCAAAGGCGTTGCCCAAACCACCAGGGCTGTTGAGGTCATCTGGAGTCGTTGGCTCAATGACGATGCTGTCACGGGTCCTCGGTTTGGTAAGGGATATGGTGATTGCGCGTTATTTTGGTGCCGGGGCGGGCGCCGACGCGTTTTTCGTCGCCTTCAAAATCCCTAATTTTCTCCGCCGCCTGTTTGCCGAGGGTGCGTTCGCTCAGGCCTTCGTGCCGGTGCTTTCCTCGTATCGGCAGCAGGAGTCCATCACCGAAGTCCGGCGTTTGGTTAACGCGGTCGCAGGCGTCCTTGGGTTGGTTCTGTTGGGCGTGACGGCAGTTGCCATGCTGGGGGCGCCGCTTCTGACCGCAGTGTTTGCGCCAGGTTTTCTGGATGACGACCTCAAGTTCGGCCTGGCCAGCGATATGCTGCGGATTACCTTCCCGTATTTGCTGCTGGTCTCCCTGACGGCGTTTGCGGGTAGTATTCTCAATAGCTACGACCGTTTTGCCGTTCCCGCGTTTACGCCAGTGTTGCTCAATCTGGCGATGATCAGCGCGGCCATATTTCTCTCGCCCCTGATGGAAACGCCTGTCATCGCTTTGGCTTGGGGGGTATTTATCGCCGGGGCGTTGCAGCTGTTCTTTCAGTTACCCTTCCTGATGCAGTTAGGGTTGATGCCGCGGCCAAAAGTGGATTACAGGCACGAAGGGGTCAGTCGCATCATGAAGCTGATGGTGCCGGCGTTGTTCGGGGTTTCTGTCAGCCAGATCAATCTGCTTCTGGACACGGTTCTTGCGTCGTTTCTGCAGACCGGCAGTGTGTCCTGGCTTTACTACTCGGATCGCCTGTCGGAGTTGCCCCTGGGTGTATTCGGTATCGCTATTGCCACGGTGATTCTTCCCAGTCTGTCTCGCAAACACGCAGCGGAATCGGCAGACCAGTTTGCCGCAACGCTGGACTGGGCTGTGCGGGCGGTGCTGCTTATAGGTTTGCCTGCCGCGTTGGCCCTCGCTCTTCTGGCTGAGCCACTGATTGCGACTCTGTTCCACTACGGAGAAGTTACCGATCGCGACGTCACCATGGCGGCCCAAAGCCTGCGAGCATACTCCGCCGGATTGCTGGCCTTCATGTTGATCAAGGTGCTGGCGCCGGGGTATTTCGCACGGCAAGACACCAAAACGCCGGTTAAAATCGGCATTATCGCGATGGTGGCCAATATGGTATTTAACCTGGCGCTGATTTTCCCCTTGGCGCATGCGGGGCTGGCGTTGGCAACTTCGCTGTCTGCGTGGTTGAACACGGCGCTCCTGTGGCGTGGCCTTATCCGTGAAGGCGCCTGGAAATGGCAGCCGGGGTGGGCCCGCTTCCTGGTTCAGATCGGACTAGCCAATGCGGCCCTGGCTGCGGTCATCCTCTGGCTACAGCCGCCAGTGGGTCAGTGGCTGATGGCAGGCGGTCTCCAGCGGGCCACGGATATGGGTATTCTCGTAGTCTCGGGCGTCGCGGTGTACTTTATTGTGTTGGCATTGGCTGGGGTTCGGGTAAGACATTTTCGCCACAGGTAGGTTATAATCGCGCGTTTTCTCACCAGTGAAACCATACACCGCTGGCAAACAAGGGTTCGCTTTACATGCGTCTGATCCGGGGCCTGACCAACCTGAAAAGCCTTTCGCAGCAGGACGAAGCTCCGCTCGCGAACGGGTGCGTTGCCACCATCGGGAATTTCGATGGGGTGCATCTTGGGCACCAGACCATCATCGACCAGGTTCATGAAAAAGCACTGGAGCTCGGCGTGCCTTCCGTGGTGATGGTGTTTGAGCCCCAACCCCGTGAGTTCTTCCAGGGCCGTGACGCACCCCCACGGTTGATGCCGTTCCGGCAGAAATTTGAATTGCTGCTGGCGTCTGGCATCGACGTTGTCCTGTGCCTGCGTTTTAACGAGCGGTTCCGGAGTTACTCTGGTATGGGCTTTATTGAAGACGTTTTGATAGATGGCCTCGGAGTTCGCCATCTCGTGGTAGGGGACGATTTCCGTTTCGGTTGCGACAGGGCCGGCGATTTTTCGCTGTTGCGGGCAGTGGGTGAGCAACGCGGCTTCACGGTGGAGAATACCCGTACCGTGACGGTGCACGGCGAGCGTGTCAGCAGTACCCGAATTCGAGGTGTGCTTTCAGAGAACCGGATCAACGACGCCGAGGATTTACTGGGCCATCCTTACCGCATCCGAGGGCGAATCGTTTATGGCCGCCAGTTGGGGCGGCAGATTGGCGCGCCCACGGCGAACATTCTGTTACCTCATATGCCGGCGCTGAAAGGGGTCTATGTGGTAAGCGCAACCCTTGAGGATGGCCGTGTTCTGGACGGCGTAGCCAACATTGGTCTGCGCCCCACAGTGGATGGTAAGCAGCCGTCCCTGGAAGTGCACCTGTTTGACTTTGCTGGCACACTTTATGGCCAGCGTCTTGATGTGGTTTTCCGCCATGCCCTGCGGGACGAGGTGAAATTCGACTCGGTGGATGACCTCAAGGAGCAGATTGCCCGTGACTTTGACGATGCGCGGGCTTGGATTGCAGGCCATGGCTCCTCAGCCACCGAACGTTGACCGACATTTAACAACCTGAGCTACGCACCATTACCATGAGCGACTACAAGCACACTCTGAATCTGCCTGAAACCGCCTTTCCCATGCGCGGTAACCTGGCCAAGCGCGAGCCGGACATGCTCCAGCGCTGGCAGGACCTGGACGTATACGGCAACCTGCGCAAGCAGCGTGAGGGGCGGGATAAGTTCATCCTCCATGATGGCCCTCCCTACGCCAATGGCAGCATTCATATCGGTCATGCGGTCAATAAAATCCTCAAGGATATGATCGTCAAATCCCGCAGCTTCATGGGTTACGACGCGCCTTATGTGCCGGGCTGGGACTGCCATGGCTTACCAATTGAGCACAAGGTGGAGCAGGAGATTGGCAAGGCGGGTGTGAAGGTGGATTACAAGACCTTCCGTCAGGCCTGTCGTGATTACGCTACCAAACAGATCGCCGGCCAGAAGGCCGATTTCATCCGCCTTGGGGTGATGGGTGAATGGGAAAAGCCGTACCTGACCATGGACCCGAAGGTCGAGGCGGGCATTGTGCGTGCTTTGGGCAAAATAGTCGCCAAAGGCCATCTGGTGCGCGGGTTCAAGCCGGTGTACTGGAGCGTGGTCGGTCAGTCTGCACTGGCGGAAGCCGAAGTTGAGTACCAGGACAAGACGTCAGTACAGATCGATGTGCGGTTCACGGTCGTAGACCAGGCGCGCGTGCTCGACCTGTTTGGTACCGACAAGGGCGAGGGTGATGTGTCGGTTGTTATCTGGACGACGACACCCTGGACCATTCCCGCCAACCAAGCTGTTTCACTGCACGCTGAGCTGGAATATGCCCTGGTACAGACCGATGCCGGACATGGACGGGAGCGTATGATCCTCGCCGCGGACATGGTGGATGGCATCATGTCGCGTTGGGGTGTTGAGAACTATGAGGTACTGGCGACTGTGCCAGGCGCCACGCTGGAAAAACTGGATCTGCATCATCCGGTGTATGACAAGCAGGTGCCGCTGGTCCTGGGCGACCATGTGTCCACCGACGCTGGTACCGGCGCCGTCCACACGGCCCCCGATCATGGCATGGAAGACTTTGAAGTGGGGAAGGCCTACGGCATTGATACCATCAGCCTGGTCAAGGCCGATGGCACCTATACCCAGGCCGCCGGTGAGTTTGCTGGCGTTCACGTCTACAAGGCGGATGACCCGGTGTGTTCAGCTCTGGAACGCGAGGGCAAGTTGGTCCGGGCGGAGAAGTTCAGCCACAGCTACCCCCATTGCTGGCGTACCAAGACACCGTTGATCTACCGAGCCACCCCTCAGTGGTTTATCAGCATGGAGAAGGAAAACCTCCGTGACGACGCCCTGGAAGCCATCAAGGGTGTGCGCTGGGTGCCTGCCTGGGGGCAGAACCGCATCGAGGCCATGTTCAGGCAATCCCCGGACTGGTGTATCTCGCGCCAGCGTACCTGGGGCGTGCCGATCACATTGTTTATCCACAAGGAAACGCAGGAACTGCATCCGGATACCCAGAATCTGATTGAGGCGGCAGCGAAGGAAATCGAAAAGGGCGGTATTGACGCCTGGTACGACATCGATACCACTGAGCTGCTGGGCAGTGATGCCGACCAGTATGAAAAGGTGTTGGATACCCTGGACGTATGGTTTGATTCCGGAGTAACCCACGAATCCGTGCTGCGTCCCCGCACCGAACTGGGTCAGTTCCCGGCAGATATGTATCTGGAAGGTTCAGACCAGCACCGTGGCTGGTTCCAGTCGTCCCTGAAAACCTCCATCGCGATGAACGGCGTGGCGCCGTATAAGCAGGTGCTGACCCATGGCTTCACTGTCGATGGTAAGGGCCGCAAGATGTCCAAGTCCCTGGGCAACGTGATCGCGCCCCAGGAAGTGATGAACGAGCTGGGTGCCGATATCCTGCGTCTATGGGTGTCCGCGACCGACTACAGCGGTGAAATGACGGTTTCCAAGGACATCCTCAAACAGACTGCGGACGGTTATCGTCGTATCCGGAATACCGCCCGTTTCCTGCTCAGCAACCTCACGGGTTTCGATCCGGAGCAGCATGCCGTTGCGCCAGAGGATATGATCGCGCTGGACCGCTGGATGGTCGACAAGGCCCTGCAGCTGCAGACGGAGCTGCATGAGGATTACCAGAATTACGCGTTCCTGCGCATCTACCAGAAGGTGTACAACTTCTGCGAGGCCACCCTGGGCGGGTTCTATCTGGATATTATCAAGGACCGGCAATACACCACTCAGGCCGACAGCCGCGAGCGTCGCTCCTGTCAGACGGCCCTGTTCCATGTGGCAGAAGCGCTGGTGCGTTGGATTGCGCCGATCCTGAGTTTCACGGCCGATGAAATCTGGCAGCACCTGCCCGGGAAGCGTGGCGATACCGTGTTCTACGAAACCTGGTATGAAGGCCTGACAGCACTGCCGGACGACGCCGAACTGGGCCGTGATTACTGGAGCCGTATTTACAGCGTTAAAGAAGCGGTGAATAAGTGCCTGGAAGAGGTTCGTGGCAGGGGAGAAATCAAAGGTTCCCTCAGTGCGGAAGTGACTCTCTACTGCGAAGGCGACCTTGCCAAGGATCTGCAGTACCTTGGTGAAGAGTTACGCTTTGTGCTGATTACTTCGGAAGCCACGGTAGCACCGGTGTCTGACGCCGGCGACGCGGAGCCGACGTCCCACGAGGGATTGCTTGTAAAAGTAAACCCCGCCGGACACGCCAAGTGTGAACGCTGCTGGCATCATCGGGCCGATGTCGGTCAGAGTGAGCAGTATGGCGACCTGTGTGGTCGTTGTGTGACCAACGTGGAAGGGCAGGGCGAGTCCCGCTCGTTCGCCTGATGGACGTCACCTTGTGGAAAGCGTAATGACCAATACGGAAGAAACCGGCTCCAAGCTCCGCTGGCTCTGGCTGGCGGTGCTCGTTATCGTGCTGGACCTTGGGAGCAAGGCCATGGCTACGGCCATGCTGACCTATGGCAACCCGGTACCGGTAATGCCACTGTTCAATCTGACCTTGCTGCACAACACCGGTGCGGCGTTTAGCTTTCTGGCCGGTGCCGCAGGTTGGCAACGCTGGTTTTTTGTCTCCCTGGCACTGGTGGTCAGTGTAGTTCTGGTTGTATGGCTGAAATCCCTGCGGCGCCATGAAACCTGGTCGGCGATTGCCATCGTATTAATCCTTGGCGGCGCTCTGGGTAACGTTTACGACCGTGTTGTTCATGGCTACGTGGTCGACTTCCTGCATTTTTACTGGAACGGCTACCATTTCCCCGCTTTTAACATCGCCGATACGGCCATCACCATTGGTGCCGGTATGATGATTCTGGATATATTCCGCAAGCCCCGGGAACCGGATGCGGACAACAGGAGCGACAATCGCTGATGAAAGAACTTCCCGTAGATCAGGGCACTCGCGTTACGCTTCATTTTGCGTTGAAGTTCAGTGACGGTGAGATCATTGATTCCACTTTCGAGAAAGAACCGGCAACACTGGAGATTGGTGACGAGAGCCTGCCGGAAAATTTTGAGGCCTACCTGATGGGTATGACGGCGGGCGACCGCAATAGCTTCGAAGTACCTCCTGAAAAGGCCTTTGGGCAGCATAATCCGAGTAACGTGCAAACGTTCAAGCGGAGTGAGTTCAGCGCGGACATGGTGCTTGAAAAGGGGGTTATGATCTCATTCGCGGATGCGCGTCAGAGTGAGTTGCCGGGCGTCGTTAGTCGTGTGGAAGGAGATCAGGTCGAGGTGGACTTTAATCACCCTCTGGCGGGGCGTACACTGACATTTGAAGTGGAAATTATTGATGTGGAGCCTGTTGGTCGGGCCCACTAAACGCATTTTGGTCCTCCCGCAGGCTTCTGCAAACTTGTTTGATATCTCAGGGCAATTCTATGCAAATCCGACTCGCTAATCCTCGTGGTTTCTGTGCCGGTGTCGACCGCGCTATCGAAATAGTGAACCGTGCCCTGGATGTCTTTGGTGCGCCCATTTACGTGCGCCATGAAGTGGTGCATAACAAATTTGTGGTGGACAACCTGCGCAACCGCGGCGCTATCTTTGTGGATGAGCTGGAAGAGGTGCCGGACGACAAGCTGGTGATCTTCAGTGCCCACGGTGTGTCCCAGGCGGTGCAGAATGAAGCCGCGCGCAGGGGGTTGAAGGTGTTCGACGCAACCTGTCCTCTGGTAACCAAGGTTCACCTCGAGGTGATGAAGTACAGTCGCGATGGGCGTGAATGCATCCTCATTGGCCACCATGGTCATCCAGAGGTGGAAGGCACCATGGGGCAGTATGACCATGGCAACGGTGGCGATATCTATCTTGTGGAAGACGAGAAAGACGTTGCCGAACTGGTCGTGAAAGATCCGTCCAGGCTGTCTTATGTAACTCAAACCACGCTTTCCATGGACGACACCGCCCGAGTCATCGATGCCTTGCGTGAAAAGTTCCCGGACATTCAGGGCCCTCGCAAAAACGATATCTGCTACGCCACGCAGAACCGTCAGGATGCTGTGAAGCAGTTGGCCGGTGACTGTGACCTAATGCTGGTAGTGGGTTCGCCGAACAGTTCCAATTCCAATCGATTGCGGGAGTTGGCAGAGCGCATGGGAACGCCTGCCTATCTTATAGACCAATCAAATCAAATAGATCCGACGTGGCTCGAGGGCAAGCAATCCATTGGCGTGACTGCTGGCGCGTCTGCCCCGGAAATACTGGTCAATGAGGTAATTGCGCGTTTAAGGGAACTTGGCGGCGAGGTGCCCGAAGAGATTGAGGGCAGGGAGGAGAATATCGTTTTCTCGATGCCTAAAGAATTGCGAATCGATGCCATCGAAGTCTGATTGTGATGGCATCGTTCGTGTCATATTCGTTTACCAGCACCCTGCTGCCTGGTCTGCGCCGCGATTACCCTGTTCATCCAGCGTAAGAGTTCCACAATCATCGTCTGTCTGAGGTCCGGTTGGAACTGCCTGCAAGGTAAACGCATTCCGGGCTACGTTCCCCACAAAGCTGATATCGTAGAACGCGTCTCCGTTCTGCGGCGACTGATCGAATGGCAAAACAGGATTATTACCCCCATCGCGATAATCAAAACCGTTGGAGTATCGACGCTCCATCCATTGGGTGAGTTCTAGCAGGTCTGCCTGCGCAGTTGTTCGTCGGGTTTGCTCCATCTGGCTCTGATAAAGAGGAAGCGCTATTGCTGCGATGATGGCAATGATCGCGACCGCAATCATCATCTCGATCAACGTAAAACCTGAGTTCGAGTGAGTCTTCAAAATCGTTATCCCTCTTAGTTTACTAGTGGTCGCCATTCCCGCATGGTCAGTTCAGAACTTCAATTTTTTGCACCAGTCGAGCGCCAGATCTCTGGTCCGCTATCCCTCCGAGTTCCAGCTTAAGACGATCACCCTGTGCGAGCCGTTGGACGACCTGTTCCCGTGACCAGGTGCCACCGTTGAACGTGATGACGCGCTCAAGTACGAAAGAATAGTCGTCAATGACCAGCATGAACGAATCGGGGTGGACAAAGTTCACGGTTCCCTCAAAAACAACGTTCTCGAGGGATATCGGATTGCCCTCCATGACTTCATCGTCCGCCTGGGCGAATGCCATGCCGCTTGTCATTGTTGCCGCCAATGCGATTAGGGCTACGGCAAGAGCTCTGCGTGGTTGATTCAGTAGTAAGCGAGTAATCATAGTATTTTCCTGCTACTCAAATAAAAGATAGTTAGCTCGTGATCGGCCAAGGCAGCTTCTTAGCGAAGCTGCTCCCACGTTTGTCGGCCGATGCTTGAGTCCAGGGAACGGGCACAGAGTCCATCCTCGCATGGATCTCCCGGTGACAACTGGTTGGGATCCAGGCCCGGTATCACTACTTCTGCGTCGCCGTCTTCGGTCGCAATCGTACGGTTTTCACCGCCGTAACCCACCTGGATGCCGCTTGGCGCATAGCCGCCTACGATATCACCCGCGTTGAAGGTGCCATCGCTGTTAAGGTCGAACACGGGGGTCTCAGAAGGAACGCCGGTTGTCAGTTTAAGATCCATAATAAACCCGGTACGCCCGCTTCCGCAGGGGTCATCATCAGGGATGACGGTAGTGAATCGAACCCGATCCGGGTTTACACCAAACGGGAAGGTTGCCCGGCTGATAACTCGCTCTCCCTGTTTGTTTGAGTTGTAGGCAAGGTCCAGGTACCAGCCTTGCTGATTTGTCGACTGGTTGCTGGAGGTTTCCCGGACCGTAAAGCTGTTGGTACCGTTCCCTGACGCCCTATTCACAACGACATCTTCCTGTCTGGTGATGGTCTGTTGCACCAGGTCATCTCGTTCCAGCCCTGACGCGGTCAGATCGTCTTTTACGGCGTACAGTGTCTGGACATCGTAGTCACCTTCGTCGCCGTTTCGCAGGAAGCTACCGGTACCGAACGCTGCTACGAGTTCGTCACTGTTATTGGGGTTGAGCGCGACCCGGGGAGCCACAGTGATCGGTTGACTATTACCGTCAGGGCTTTCGGCGGTGAATACTTTGGTTGCGTCCCACTTGTTAGTGTTTCCAGTAAGGTCGAATCGCCAAAAATTGCCTAACAGATCGCCAGCGTAGGCATAACGGGTGATGGCATCTGTTTCCGGAAAACTGGTGATGGTAGCGGAGGCAAGGCCGTTTGAGTTCGCAGCGCTACCGGCTCCGGTTTGGAGTTCTTTGACGAGATTGCCGGTTTCCAGGTCAACAACAAACAGACTGGATTGACCGCTGGCCCCGTTGTAGCCATTTCCAAAAATGGCTACCCAGGTTCCATCGTCGAGGCGGGAAATCTGCGGATCGGTCACTCCGTATCCGAGATTCGGATGTTGGAACTCCCACAGCACATCATCTGCTGGAGAGAATGAGCCTGGCTCGGTTATATCAAGCGCAAATACTGTTTTGCCACCTTTGCCCATAGTTCCCAGAAGCACAGTTCGCCACTCGGAACCGTTTCCGTCCTTATCAATATAGGCATCCTGTACTCGTGGTGTGCCATCCATGAAGTATCGGTGGGTGTAGTTGGGCTTCATCAGCTCTGAAATGCGGGCATATGTATTTGAGCCCGAGGGGAGCAGCAGTTCTGATGGAATGTAGCCAAAGAGCTCTTTGCCGGTTTCGCCATCGAAGGCGTGCAGTATGCCGTCGTTGGCAGGCACATACAGTGCATCGATCCGGGTTTGGTAAGTATTAGTAGATCGGAATGAACCGTATTCGCTCCCTTCGGTACCACCCAGGCGTGCAAACCCATAGTTGGTTTTACCGACGAACTGCGGGTTCGCGTTGATGACATCACCCAGAAGCCGGAGGACGGTATTACCTCCAGCGTCAGTGCCCTGCCTGCTTCGGAGAGTTGCGTGAGCGTCATTGTCGCCATGAAGCCAGGCCAGTCGATTATGGCCAAGGTTATCTTGAGTGGCGTTCAGTGTTGGGTCGGCATTCAGCGCATCGCGTTGAGCAGCCGAGAGGTTAGAAAGAGAGCTGGCCGATGCGAATTCCAGATCAATGCCGCTACTTCCATTGTGGGTGATCAATTTCCGGTCTGTCGGGAGCGTCTGTCGCAGAATTTCTTCGGCATCCCAGAGCTGTTTGCCCTGGTCGAAGCTGAACCCTGACAAAGTGCCGGACCAGTCTTCACTGCGGAAGCCCGCAAAGAAACCCAGGGAGTCAGCGCGCAAGACTGCCGAACTGACAGCTGCGGATGAGGCAGATGTCTGTGAGCGAGCAATTACATCACCAAGGAAACTCTTGATTTCGTCGGCGAACTCCTTCGGGTTCTGCGCGCTGGCATAGCCACCGCGACCGTTGATCGCCGCATGGAGCAGGTCATCAATGTTGGCAGGGCTTCGGTTCGAGCCAGGTTCGGGCCAGTTGATGGTGATGTTGTTGTCCGGGTCGAGTGCAGCAAGTGCATCGGCTTCCTTGATGTCGCCTGTGACGCCTAGCCCGATCGTGAAGGTTGTCATGTGCTGCCAGAATGCCGGGTCGGTCGATGTGACGGGGACCTTGTTACCGAGGTCTGTGCGCAGATCGTTTTTCCAGTACTGCATCGCAACATCCGCCAGAGTGTTGGAATGCCCGTCGGTAAATGGCGACACGGCTGTGTAGTTGAAATCGGAGCCATCGGGGTCCGGATTGGTGTAGGACGGTCCCGGCGTATTGTCGACATTTCCGACAGAGGGGCTGCTTCCGTTCCAGATACCATCGGTCATAATAAGGGAGAAACTTTGGCGGCATTCAATATGTGCGGTACTGTCATTGGTGCCAGGAATTTCTCCCCACGGGCCCCGATTGTCAGTACGGGAATAGTACTTGCCGACATCCCTGAGTGCCGTTCTCAGTGGGGTGCCGCCGTTTACACTCTTGTTGTGAAGCCAGGTTAGAAATTGCTGGCGTCGAGCAGCTGTGTATGGGCGCACTCCACTGACAAGGGTATCTGTGTCGTTTACGCCATCAATGGTGTTGTTGTTGACGTTAATGGCGCCATAGCCAACCCGGATATTGTCTGGAAGATCAAAGAAGGCTTCCGTGATCCCCGATTTGGCCGCCAGGGTCCGCGTGCTGTAATAGGAAAACCAGTTCGCATAGTTCTGCTTGATCTCGGCGGATGCATTATTGAGAAGAACGGGGGTGTAACAATCATTTTGTCGGGGGTTGCTGTCGCAACTCGTGGAGGAGTTGAACTGCATGTAGAAACCTTCTTCGATGCTCCCGATACTATCGAAACGTATATCGTCACGAAGATCATCCCTTCCATCGGATTGATCAAACCCGTTTACCCACGCGTTGTTATAATCCGAGTCAGGATAACGACTACTGCCGTCTGGCTTGAATGGCGGCTGATACGTTATTGTTGGGTCGTAGTAGATCTTGTTCACACGGCTGGAGTAGTAATACCGGTTGCCGCCATGCCCATCAAGGTCATCGGGCATGTAACGCCACGCCATGGATCCGGAATCGTCATAGACAAACACCAGGTTTGAATCGACAGATTCTTTCAGAAACAGTGGCACCTGAGCCAGGTTGACCTGTGCCATGGCGGATTGCATTGTGCAGATTGAAAACACAAGGCTGGTGCTGAAGACGCTTAGTTTCGAGTAGCGCGAGCGCTTGTGTGATGCTGTCTTGAACGTTTTCATGGCAAACTCTCCAGTTGGAGTCAGCAATTCATTGTGATGTTTGTCTGGCGACGGTTTTTAACACACGCCGTCATTTACTCTGGTGGTAACAAAACCGTAGATTGGAGTACTGTGACTGCTTCATCGCTTCCCCCTTGGGCCCGAGACGTTGCCAGGTAGCGCTCGAAGCAGGGCTGTCCGGGTTCGATCGGGCACACATCCGCAAGACGCGCGAGATGGTAGGCAGGTTGTGCGCTTACATCCGGACCAGCGACCCCGGTGCCAGATCGGGCAGGGTTGTTGCCATCCCAATCCCACGGGCTGTCGAGCATTGCCTCGCTGAAGGCTGTCACACGGGTACCTGGGGTGTTCAGAATATCGTTTTCACTCTGTCGTAACGTCGCTTCTGAAGCCTGAAACGAAATCGCACTGTCGTGAGCGTTGCTCGCCATGCGTTCCTGCATCACGGATCCCTGCATGCCGCCGATGGCTAGCAGAGAAATGATCAGCAGCATGACAAGGGCCACGATCAAGGTCGCTCCGCGCTGGCGTTTAGTATGAGGGCTAACGTCTACCATAGGCGGCTTCACTCGATTCCGGGTCGCTTTCATTACATTCTCCCCCTGAGTGCAGTGGTGCTGACGGAGATAAGCCGAACACGTCGGTCCCCGTTGTTTGCCTGGGAGACTTCACTGCCAAGCATGTCAAAGTTGCGATTATTTTCTTCTTCCAGCACTTCGTCCTGGCTGCGGGTCATGACCGAGAATCGAACACTCACGATGGTGTTCCAGTCGACTACCTCGTCGGCGGGGACATAATCATCCGCGGCGCTGGTTCCACCGGTATCTTCGCCATAGAGGATCTGCAATGTTTCAACGCCGGAGACCAGCTCCTGGGGGTTCTGGAGCGGTGTCATCATGCGCCGGAATAAGGCAGGCTCTCCGTTGGTGCCCTGGCCGATGTAATAGGCCATTGACGTAAACTGATAGACCCTGGTTTGAGGGTCGTAATTCAGATTGAAGTTATTACCGTTATTGCCCGGATTGACATTGCCGCCAGCCATTACGATGGAATTGGAATTGGCATTGTTGCTCTTCTGAAACATTTCGCCTTCAGAGCAATCGCCACGGGTGGCCAGAACGACGGATCCGGCCTCCACTCCTGAGTCGTCAGCAAGGTTAATACTGTTACCATTCTGGGGAACGGCGGGGTTTAACGGCACACCAATAGAAGTCAGGGCATTGACAATAATGACATCGGAATTGGTGATCACGGAACCCGCAAGATCGGCGGGCAGGTTCGCACCAGCGGTTCCTGAGGCCCAGTTACCGGCGCCGGGCGTTGCCATGGCGTTTGCCAGCGTGACGCTATCTCCCGGGCCGGTTCCCGTGTACTCCCAGCCCTGGAGTGCCTGATCCAGTGGTACCGCCAGGCCGCCATTCAGGCGGTTGTCGACAACCTGGTCAAGTGGTCTGCCCATTTCTGCAAGGCAGCCAAAACTGCCGGCAGAACGGAGATCCGGTGTCAGGACGGCGGAAACAAATCGGGTGCTTTCCTGCGCGTGGGCAAGGCCCTGCGTCTGACGATAGGTCTCATTCCCGCTCAGATAAATTTGGATTACTCCAAGCGTAAGAATGAGGCCGAGAGCTGTTGCAATCAGCAGCTCAACCAGCGACAGGCCTGATTGGCTGGCCCCAGGACGAGTATCGGGGGCAGAGGGAGCGCGGAACTTTGACATGATCAAATCTGAGTCCTCACTACTACAGGGTTCATGGCCTGGTCGTTCTGGTTCCAGTCTATGGTGACTGTAACCACGTTGGTTAAGGGATCGACTGCAACGGTACGCTCAGCCTCTGGAAGAAGGCAGGCGAGGCTGTTTTCCCAGGCGGCAATGTCGTTGGCTGCAACGGTTGCATTTGCCGGTACGAAAGATGTGGCGCAACCACCACCATCAGCGCCCTGCGCGTCGTCCTGAGCCAGGGCATAGTCACCGGGATTGTCGGAATTCGCACGAATTCGGTCCAGCAGGTCTTCCGCGAGCAGGACCGCCTGGCTCCGGCTCTGGGACTGAGAGTTCATTTGCAGGGAAACGACCTGTGTTGAAGCAACGCCCAGTATGCCGATGGCAAGGACCAAGACAGTAATGAGGATCTCGATCATTCCAAGACCGGACTGGTGTCTCGGGGAAGCCAGGCCGGAGCGGTGCTTAGATGTCTGAGTCATAGTTGGAGTCACGGGCATACTTCTCCGTCATCTACTTCGGTTCGTCCAACCGGGCTTACCCGGATCCTTCGGAAGGATATGTCACCACTGGCACAGCCGACCGGAGCGACGGTAAAGGTTTGAGCAGCTTGTGGAACAAGAAACCCGCGCCGGTCAAACACCAGATCGCCTACGCTTTCAGTAAAGGTAAGATTACCAGGTGACTCGAACCCGCGAATCTGGTCATTGGCGCAGTCCCCGGCGTCATCGCCTTCGTGCACACACCAACCGCCCCCCAGGCCACCATCGGTACTGAACGTGACGTTTGTGCCGCGTTTGATGGCTTCTGTTCTTGCAAGTTTAATGGATGACACCAGCAAGTTCGTGCCGGTTACCAGCCGATTGCTTTCTATCAGCCTGCCAAAGCCGGGGAGCGCAACAGTCGCAATGATCGCGAGAATGACCATCGTGATGAGTAGTTCTATGAGCGTGAAACCTGCGGTTCTCTTCAACATGCCAAATTCCGTTGGTAAGCCTCAGGTTAGTAAACCAAAGGCGCCATAGATATGCATCGCCTATTCGATGAACGGTCGAACATCCGGTATGGGCGGTATTCGGCGGCTGAAGATGAGGTTTCGGTCACACTCTGGGGGCAACCATCGGGCCTTTGTTCATGGGCCAGGGCAGGTGATGATCGTTCCCCAGGGAAGTCTGATTTCCCCATCCCCGTCTTCGTCATGGAGTGTCCGAATGCGGCCGCCAATATTGAGGGCCAGGTAACTCATGTCAAATCTTCCGTTGGTTGATGCAGAACACGCGACAAGGCTTCCCATGGTGCCGTGACTCATACCTTTGGCAGATAGCTGGAAGTAGCCTCTTCCGGCTGTTCGGGAATAGAGGCTGGACTGCCCCCTCGTGAGCGTGAACACCCGGTGGACTTTTCCCGCATCCGGTCGCTTGTCGTTGTTTCTGTCTGGAAAGACGGAGACGGCGTTATTCCAGTCATCGGTACACCTCAGCGCGGGAGACAGCGGGCACACGGTGGTCAGGGTTTTCTGGTGGACGGCGTAGGATCGTGCGACGGCAAACATCCGGCGAGTGTCGTTGATCACATCGGTGTGGCGCGTTGAGGAGATAAGCCGAGTCCAGGAGGTGCTGGCAATTCCGGCGAGCATTGCGACCAGCGCGAGCGTGAGAATAAGTTCAACCAGGGTGAAGCCCCTGGTTCGGGCAAGGTATCGCATAGTCAACATCCATGTTGGTGGTTTGGTCTGGGCGCTTTTTTACATCCTGTAGAAAAGCGACATGAATTCTACCGTATATCAATGAACGGTGGTTACCGACGAGAGAATTCTGAGATACCGTTCACTCCATTCCCAGCTTCTTGAGGCGGTACCGAAGCGCTCGAAAGCTGATTCCCAGACGCTTAGCGGCCGCCGTTTTATTCCATCGGGTGGCTTCCAGAGCCTTCTCGATGGCTTGTCTCTCTATGTTCTCCAGGTAGTTTTCCAGGTCAATCTCGCCATCGGGCACCGGGGCAGTCTCGTCATCGTTGGCCTCGCCTTCCGCGATAACCTGGGTGGGGGACGACGCCGTCTGTACACCATTTCCCAGGTGCAGATCGCCGGCATCAATTTGATCGGCATCGCAAAGCGTAAAGGCGCGCTCCAGAACATTTTCGAGTTCCCTTACGTTGCCCGGGAAATCGTACTGTTTGAGCCGCCCGATGGCGCCCTGGGTTAGCGAGGCGGGTTCGCATTCATATTCTTTACCGATTCTTTCGAGAATGTGGCGAGCAAGCAAGGAAATGTCGTCTGGTCGTTCCCGCAAAGGAGGCACAGCCAGTTCAATGACGTTGATCCGGTAGAAAAGGTCTTGCCGAAAAATGCCTTCCTGAACCAGATCTGGAAGGTTCTTATGGGTCGCGCTGAGTACCCGGATATCCACCGGAACTTCCTTGGTATCGCCAACCGGGCGGACAGCCTTTTCCTGAATTGCCCTCAGGAGTTTTACCTGCATTGCCAGAGGCAGGTCAGCAACTTCGTCCAGAAACAAAGTGCCACCGTTGGCAGATCGAAACAGGCCGTCTTTGTTTTCAACGGCCCCGGTAAAGCTGCCCTTTTTGTGCCCAAAAAATTCACTCTCCATCAGTTCAGAGGGGATGGCTCCACAGTTGACAGCTATAAAGGGACCGTCGCGGCGAGGACCCTGCAAATGAATCATTCTTGCGACCAGTTCTTTACCGCTACCCGATTCCCCGCTGATGAAAACGGGTGCTTGGCTTCTGGCCAGTTTCCGAGTTTGGCTTCGGAGTTTTTGAATTTCTGTTGATTTGCCGAGTAACAGACCCGGTTCATCGTCAGTGTCCTGAGTGTTGGCTTCGGCCTCCGACAACCGGAGAGCACTGTTGACCAACTCCCGAAGCCGCGGAAGCTCAACCGGCTTGGACACAAAATCGAAGGCACCGGCCTTCAGGGATTCAATGGCCGTATCCATGTTGCCGTAGGCCGTGATTACAGCCACAGGGGTACAGGGCGTATTCTGCTGTATCCACTGCACAAGCTCGATGCCGTTGCCATCGGGCAGGTTCATGTCTGTCAGGCAGAGTTGTGGTTTGTGTTCACCCAGAAGCTTCTTCGCGCAGGTGATGTCTGGCGCGGTCAGGGTTGTTATTCCCATACGGCTGAGTGTGATTTCCAGAAGGTCCCGGATATCGGGTTCGTCGTCTACGATCAGGGCGGTATGAGTGGTCATTGGATTGTTATCGGTTCCATGTCGTTATTCAGACTACCGGGCTTCCGGATTTGTTAGATCATCCGTCCATGGTGGGCGAATGTAATGCGGAAACAACAGCCGGGCTGGTTGTCCTCTACCAGGGACAGGTGAGCCTGATTAGCCTCGCACAGTTCTCGAGCCAGATAAAGGCCGAGTCCCGTCCCACTCTTGTCGGTTGTGAAAAAAGGTTCAAAAACAGACACGCGGTGCTCCGGAGCGATGCCCGGGCCGAAATCGCGAACATCCACGTAGGCGCGCTCGCCATCGGCGGCCACACCTGCATACAGTTCTATGCGCCGTTCGCCGGTCGTCTGTTTACTATACCGGAGGCCATTGTCACAGAGGTTGACCATCACTTGTTCAATCTGGCTGACATCAAAGCGCGCCAGGGGTAGGTTGCGTTCGGTGCGAAGCAGAATCTCGTCGGATTTCTGGTGTTCGTTACTCTGGGTTTGCAGGTAATCGTCGCGGAACGCGGATAACCATTTGTCGACGTCAATGAGGTCGGTGTCGGCAGCGCGTCGTCTCGACAGGTCAAGCACATTTTCGATGATGCCGTTAACCCGTCGGGAATGCCGTTCGATGATGTCCAGCATTTTGCGATCCCCCTCATCCAGGTTGGGGGATTCGTTCATCAATTGGGACGCGTGGCTGATGGCCCCCAGCGGGTTCCGAATTTCATGGGCAATACCTGCGGTCAGCCGCCCCAGGGACGCCAGCTTCATTTGCTGGGCCTGTTGCGTCACCCTGCTCATGTCATCGATAAATACCAGGATCTGGTCGCCGCGCTGCTGATCGAGCTGAGTGAAATTGGCCTGTACCACGGGCGAGGTTTGTGTAGCCTGGAAAGGTTCTGTTCTGCGGGCAGGGTCTTTCAGCCAGGCATCGAGGCCTCTTCGGAGCGGCCGTGGCAGATTTCGTCCCCGGCTGGGTAATTTCGAGTCCTCGGTGGCAGTGCCAAACAGCAATTCTTCCGCAGCAGCATTAGCCAGGCGGATTCGCCCGAACCGGTCGAGAACAAGTATGCCGGTTCTCATGCGCTGGATAATCTGGCGATTGATCTGCTCCAGTTCGGCAATGCTGCGGGCTCGGGAACTGGCAAGCGCTTCGCTTCGCAGCATGCGCCGGGATATGTATTGGAGGATGAACGCTGCGGCAAAATAGAGAATGCCCAGGGAGCCAGCGCGAACAATTTCATCGGCGGAGTCATCAAACACCAGCACGGACCAGGCCGAGATGCCCAGAGAACAGATAGCACCCAACGCCGCGTAGAAGGTGCCGATCCTGGTAGGGGTAAGTATGTTGCCTGCAGCCACGGAAACGATAACCAGATTCGCCAGGCCATTGGTAATGCCGGTGCTGGCAATCAGGAGTCCATGCAGGAGCAGGATGTCCATCAATATGGATACTGTGATATGGCGGCTTCTGGGCTGAAACCCTGCCAGCATTGTCAGGGCAATGAAGCCATTGATGGCGAGATAGCAGACCACCCCGGCCTGGTAATAATCCATTGCCCGGAAGCGGGAGTCGAAGTTTATAGGGTCCACAAACAGCAACGCCACCAGTATAACGCTGACGACTACACGGTAGTGGTTATAGACCCGAAACAGCCGGCCCCTCTGGTTTGAGGGTGGTGTATCGGTAATGGGCTGCTGATCAGGAGTGGTTGGTTGCGCCATCGTCCAGTGGATATCCCGCGAGAATTCTGATGTCTTGCGGGGTTATAATAGCCTTTTAATGGCAATGAGTTACAGGAGCTGCGTTATGTCCGTGCAAAAGGATGGTCAGGGGCCCGGAAAACTTCGGGTAGTGATGGCCCAACTCGATTTTCTGGTGGGCGATATCCCTGGCAATACCCAAAAGGTGATTGAGGCGACCCGACGCGCGGAACAGGAGCATCAGGCGGATCTGGTTGTGTTCCCGGAGTTGTGTCTTACCGGTTACCCACCGGAAGACCTTTTATTAAGACCCAGTATGGATGTGCGCGTTGCAGACGCGCTGGAAACCTTGCGCGGGGAGCATCTGGGCCCCGCCATCATCGTGGGGGCTCCGATACGGGAGGGCGCTCTACTTTACAACGCTGCGGTCGCCATTGAGCTGGGAAATATAACCGGTCGCTACTTCAAGCGGTTTCCTCCCAATTATCAGGTTTTCGACGAGAAGCGCTATTTTGCCAATGGCGTGGATACTCTGGTCATGGATATCAAAGGGGTGCCAGTGGGCATTACCATCTGTGAGGACATTTGGAGCGAGGGGCCGGTGGAAGACGCTGCCGCGGCAGGCGCCAGACTGGTCGTCAACCTCAATGCATCACCCTACGATATTGACAAGCAGGTGCGGCGAAAGGCTCTGGTAGAACGCAAGGCTTTTGAGAATCGGGTGAGTATTGTCTACGTCAATCTGATTGGCGGGCAGGACGAACTGGTCTTTGATGGTGGCTCTGTGGTTTACGACCATTCCGGGGTGCTTGCAGCCGAAGCACCACAGTTCAGCGAAGGGCTCTATCCGGTGGACTTCGTCTGTGAGCATCATTGCCAGCCAATCCCGCAGCCTGCCGTTGCCGAACCGTCGCTGGAGGAAAATGTCTACAAGGCCCTGGTCCTGGGAGTGCGGGACTACGTCAACAAGAATGGTTTTAAATCCGTTGTTCTGGGGCTCTCCGGCGGTATCGATTCAGCGGTGACTCTGGCTGTTGCGGCGGATGCCCTGGGGGCCGACCGGGTACGCGCGGTGATGATGCCTTTTCGCTATACCTCGGGTATGAGTATTGAAGACGCGGAAGCCGAGGCCGTGGCCCTGGGCGTTCAATACGACGTGTTCTCCATTGAGCCGATGTACGATGCCTTTATGAAAACATTGGCGGCCCCGTTTGAGGGCACGCAACCTGACACCACCGAGGAGAATCTGCAGGCCCGGCTGCGGGGCGTTCTGTTGATGTCTCTGTCCAACAAGTTCGGTTCGCTGGTGCTGACGACTGGCAACAAAAGTGAAATGGCGGTGGGCTACTCGACCCTGTACGGGGATATGGCCGGCGGCTTTGATGTGCTCAAGGACGTTCCCAAAACCCTGGTTTTTCGCCTCGCCTGGTATCGCAACAGTGTTTCGCAGGTGATTCCGGAACGGGTCATTACCCGTCCGCCGTCGGCAGAGCTGGCACCGGATCAGAAAGACGAGGATAGCCTGCCGGGATACGACGTTCTTGATCAGATCCTCAATCTCTACGTGGAGCGGGATCTCAGTGCCGATGCCATTGTCGCTCAGGGGTTCGACAGGGTGGATGTCGATCGCGTGGTGCGGCTGGTGGATATTAACGAATATAAGCGCAGGCAGGCGCCGATAGGCGTGAGAATTACCGAAAGGGGGTTTGGTAAGGATCGGCGTTACCCGATTACCAATGGCTGGAAAAGTGGAAAGTAGATTGCGGTAGGGCTGCCTGATTGCTCGGGCAGCCCTGCCAAATGTTATTCGTCGCCCATCAGGCCGAAGGTGACCACGCTAGACAGGGAGCGGTCCTCGCGTTTGAGTATGTCTGGCTGGAACTCTCCGTTCTCATTGAAGGCGGCGCTGTCCGGGAAGTTCTCTTTCAGCATTGCCACGGCATCCGTTGCTCCTTTTTTCAGATCCATGAAACGGAACGTTTCCGCCAGGATGATCAAGGCTTCTTCGACGGACGGCGTCGTTGAATAATTTTCGATAATGTATCGAGCTCGGTTGTTCGCCGCGATGTAAGCTTCACGGCTGATGTAATATCGTGCCGCGTAAAGTTCCAGTTCAGCCAGACGGTTGCGGATCGCAATCATGCGCTGGCGGGCATCTGGAGCGTATTCGCTGGAGGGGTAGCGGTTCAGCAGCTCGGAAAAGTCCCGGAACGCCTGGCGCTGTTCGCCGGGGTCTCTTGCCGAAACGTCCACCGGGAAGTAGCGGGCAGCCAGGCCAATATCCAGATTATAGGATGCCAGTCCTCGCATATAGAGCGCATAGTCGGCGTGATCGCTCTGTGGATTCAGTCTGAGAAAACGGTCTGCCGCCGCGCGGGCCCCTTCCAGGTCAAGATTCTGGTAGCGGGCATAAATGAGGTCCAATTGGGCCTGTTCCGCATAGCGGCCAAATGGGTAGTAGGTTTCCAGATAGTCGAGGTTCTGCTCGGCTTCGTTGAAGTTGCCCGAGTTCATCGCATCGCGGGCATTTTCGTAATAGGTTTGTTCCGGCAGCACTTCTTCCTGCTTATCGTTCGATGCGCAGGCACTGATGAATAGCGCTGCGGTGGTGACTAGCAGTAATCGGACAACTGATCTCATGCCGGAATCCCGTATAATGGCAAAATTCGAAACGTCGGCCATTGTAACGGGGATCCGTTCACATGTGCAGTGGCACGCGCCGTGGATTCAGAAATTCTGACTCAAACGTAACACTCATACCGGCCCCGGGGGCTCAATGTCATCTGAAAACCGTATTATCGCCAGCTTCTCCATTCCACCGGAGCACAGCGACCGCCGCCTGGATCAGGCTGCGGCCGAACTGATGCCGGAGCACTCGCGCTCCCGACTGCAGGGCTGGATCAAAAGCGGCGCACTGACGGTCAATGGAAAAACCTGTAAGCCCCGGGACAAGGTAATGCTGGGCGACCGGCTCGATCTGGACGCGGAGCCGGAAGCGCAAGTCAGTTGGGAAGCGGAATCGATAGACCTGGATATTGTGTATGAAGACGAGCACCTGTTGGTCATTAACAAGCCTGCGGGCCTCGTGGTCCACCCGGCGGCAGGCCACGCTGACGGCACCCTGGTCAATGCCCTGCTCAACCATGCCCCGGAAGTGGAGAACCTGCCCAGAGCAGGGATTGTGCATCGTCTCGACAAAGATACGTCCGGCATCATGGTGGTAGCGCGCAGCCTGATTGCTCATACATCGCTGGTCGACCAGTTGCAGACCCGGACCATGGGGCGGGAATACGAAGCCATTGTGGTTGGCACCCTTACTGGAGGCTCGACGGTGGATGCACCGATTGGTCGTCATCCCCGTGAACGCAAGAAAATGGCGGTTGTGCCCACCGGTAAGCCGGCGGTAACGCATTATCGCCTGGTGGAGCGCTTCGCAGCGCACACCCACGTTCGCTGTAAGCTGGAGAGCGGCCGTACCCACCAGATACGGGTGCATATGGCCCACGTGAAACATCCATTGGTGGGCGACCCTCAGTATGGCGGTCGGCTACGTCTGCCGAAAGGCACAACAGACGAACTGAGGGACGTGCTTGCCAGTTTCCAGCGGCAGGCGCTCCATGCACGCCAGTTGACATTGGAACACCCGCAAACCGGTGAGATACTGACTTGGGAGGTACCACTGCCCGATGACATCGAGGGTCTGCTGGCCGCACTTCGAAAGCACGTTAAGGAGTTGGAGAACCATGACGTCTGAACTGCCGGTGATTGTCCCTGACTGGCCCGCTCCGTCTTGGGTGCATGCCGCATGCACGACGAGAATGGGCGGGGTCAGCCAGGCGCCGTGGCAATCCCTGAACCTCGGCACGCATGTGGGAGATCATCCCGATGATGTTGCGAAAAATCGGTCCCTGCTTGGGCAGTGGGCTGAGCCCGGCGCTCAGTCGTTCGGTTGGCTTAACCAGGTTCATGGTACTGACGTTGTTGAGTTGCCGCAGTCGGGTGCGGTCACCGCGGATGCCAGTGTGACCTCCCAGCCTGGGGTGGCATGTGTGGTGATGACAGCGGACTGTCTTCCGGTGCTTTTCTGTAACCCCGCCAGTGGCCAGGTGGCCGCTGCCCATGCTGGCTGGCGCGGCTTGTGTGGTGGTGTTCTGGAGCGAACGGTTGAGTATCTGGGTAATCCTGCTGCCGTCCTGGCGTGGTTGGGGCCGGCCATTGGTCCTGAGCAGTTTGAGGTTGGCCCCGAGGTCAGGGAGGCTTTCCTGATGAGCGATTCCCAATCGGGTGATGCATTCATTTCCAGCCCTCGAAATCCTACCCATTATCTTGCGGATATCTATGAGCTTGCCCGGCAGAGGCTGGCAATGGCAGGTGTGCTTCAGGTCTACGGTGGTGAATTCTGCACGGTGACCGATCGTGAGCGTTTTTTCTCCTATCGTCGAGACGGGCAAACCGGGAGAATGGCAAGCCTGATATTCATCTCATGACATTCGTCAATTTTCTGACACTTTCCCGTCCGGTCTGCTTGAACTCCCACCAATCGCCCCTACATTAACTGTCAAAGCAGACGCAATGTCGCCGATGGAATTCTCCCATCGGTTCAGTGACAGAGATTTGGGAAGACCGAATTATGAGAATCGACAAACTGACCAGCAAACTCCAGACAGCACTGGCCGACGCCCAGTCGCTAGCGGTAGGCAGGGATCACAACTTTATAGAACCCGTGCACCTGATGCAGGCGCTGATGGACCAGGAAGGCAGCTCCATCAAGCCGCTGTTGAAACAATCGGGCGCTGAGCCTTCCCGGATACGCCAGGCTGTGGCCCGGGAGATTGAAAACCTGCCGGAAGTGCAGGGCTCTGCCGGCGATGTCTCTATGTCAAACGATATGGGCCGGCTCTTCAATATTGCCGACAAGCTGGCGCAGAAACGTGGTGACCAGTTCATTTCCAGCGAATTGCTGCTGCTGGCCGCACTAGAGGATCGGGGCAGCCTTGGGCGGGTTCTGCGGGAGCAGGGTGTCGACAAATCCGCATTGGAGCGTGCCATCGATGAGGTCAGAGGCGGTGAGTCGGTTGACGATGCGTCTGCAGAAGAGCATCGACAGGCGCTTTCCAAATACACCATTGATCTGACCGAACGTGCCGAGGCTGGCAAATTGGACCCGGTGATTGGTCGCGATGATGAAATCCGTCGGACCATTCAGGTACTGCAGCGTCGTCGCAAGAACAATCCGGTGCTCATTGGTGAGCCCGGTGTGGGTAAAACCGCAATTGTAGAAGGACTTGCCCAGCGCATTGTCAACGGCGAGGTGCCAGAAGGGCTCAAGAACAAGCGCGTGCTGTCTTTGGATATGGGCTCGCTGATTGCGGGCGCCAAGTTCCGGGGTGAGTTTGAAGAGCGCCTCAAATCTGTGCTGAATGAGTTGTCCAAGCAGGAAGGGCAGATCATCCTGTTCATCGACGAAATTCACACCATGGTCGGCGCCGGTAAAGCGGAAGGTTCCATGGACGCCGGCAATATGCTCAAGCCCGCCCTGTCGCGCGGGGAGTTACATTGCGTGGGCGCCACCACCCTTGACGAGTATCGCGAGAATATTGAGAAAGACGCGGCCCTTGAGCGTCGGTTCCAGAAGGTATTGGTCTCCGAGCCTACCGAGGAGGACACCATAGCGATCCTCCGCGGCCTGAAGGAGCGCTACGAAGTTCATCACGGCGTGGAAGTCACAGACGGTGCCATCATCGCAGCGGCCAAGTTGTCTCATCGTTACATCGCTGACCGTCAGTTGCCGGACAAGGCCATTGATCTGGTGGATGAGGCTGCAAGCCAGATCCGCATGGAGATGGACTCCAAGCCAGAAGCGCTGGATCGCCTTGAGCGGCGTTTGATCCAATTGAAAATAGAGCGGGAGGCGTTGAAAAAGGAAACCGATGCCGCCTCCAAGAAGCGGCTTTCTGAGCTCTCGGATGTCATCTCCGGTATCGAGCGTGAGTACGCGGACCTGGAAGAGGTCTGGAATACCGAAAAAGCGGCACTGCATGGTTCCCAGAAGATCAAGAGCCAACTGGAACAAGCCCGGATCGACCTGGAAAATGCCCGCCGTGCCGGCGATCTCGGGCGCATGTCGGAGTTGCAATACGGCAGGATTCCGGAGCTGGAGCGCCAACTGGATATGGCGAGCCAGGCGGAAATGATGGAGATGAAGCTGCTGCGTAACCGCGTGACCGATGAGGAAATCGCCGAAGTGGTGTCCAAGTGGACGGGTATTCCGGTTTCGAAGATGCTCGAGGGCGAACGCGACAAGCTGATGCGAATGGAGGAAGCCCTCCATGGGCGTGTCATCGGTCAGGACGAAGCCGTTGAGGCCGTGTCCAACGCGGTTCGTCGGTCCCGTGCAGGACTGTCAGACCCTCACCGCCCTAATGGTTCTTTCCTGTTCCTGGGGCCGACCGGTGTGGGTAAGACTGAGCTCTGCAAAGCCCTGGCGTCGTTCCTCTTTGATACCGAGGAGGCCATGGTTCGAATCGACATGTCTGAGTTCATGGAGAAGCATTCCGTCGCTCGGCTGATCGGTGCCCCTCCGGGATACGTTGGTTATGAAGAGGGTGGCTACCTGACCGAGGCCGTCCGCCGCCGGCCCTACTCAGTGTTGTTGTTGGATGAAGTTGAGAAGGCGCACCCGGACGTATTTAATATTCTGTTGCAGGTTCTTGAGGATGGGCGCCTGACAGATGGTCAGGGTAGAACGGTGGATTTTCGCAATACCGTCATCGTGATGACCTCAAACCTGGGGTCGGACATCATTCAGCAGAAAGCGGGTGAGGAAAACTACGAGTCCATGAAGAAGGACGTTATGGACGTAGTGGGTACTCACTTCAGGCCAGAGTTCATTAACCGGGTGGATGAGGTGGTGGTGTTTCATCCGCTGGCTGAAAGCCAGATTCAGGGCATTGCCCGGATTCAGATTAATGCTCTGGGCAAGCGCCTGAAAGAGCAGGATATGTCGTTGATGCTGGACGACGCAGCGATGGAGTTGCTGGCGGAAGTTGGCTACGACCCCGTTTACGGTGCTCGTCCATTGAAGCGGGCCATTCAGCGGATGATTGAGAATCCGCTGGCCCAGAGGTTATTGCAAGGGGACTTCCTGCCCGGTGATACCATTCGTGGGTCGGTCAAAGATCATGGTTTGGAGTTCTTGAAAGCGTAATGTCAGGAGCGACGAGGCGGAGCATTGTGCTCTCCCTCGTCCGGATCCAACCAGAGTGTCTCTTGCATTAACCTTCGGCAGGTTCGCCGCAGTTTTCCTCTGCGATTTTCTCAAACTGCTGTTTCTGCTCCTCGATTTCTTCGGGGGTCAGATACCGCAGTTCCCCTTCCTCTTCTATACGGATCCTGCTGTTCTGCTGAATTAGCTTAAGATTGGTGCGTGCGGTTTCGCAGTTGGCTTCCCGTTGTTTGCGCCGCGCTTCCTCTACGGCGCTTTCCTGGCGCTTCTCGCTTTCTTTGGCTTTCTGGGTTTCGAGCTGTTCCAATTGTTCCTGCGGGCTCATCCGGTTGCCTCCGGAGGATTTGCCGGTGCGAATATTGACGGACTCCGCCTGCTGTCCGGTTGGCTGCCGATCGCCAAAGTGCGTAACCCCGTCTTCGTCGGTCCATTTATACACGGAAGCCGCGAAAGCCATTGATGGTGTCGCAGCCAGAAGTACTGCCAGGGTGAGGGTTTTTCTGTTCATGCCGTTGCTCATTCCGCGTTAGCCTTGTCGAAGTTCCGCCCGTAGCGGCCCCGTCTCTATGTTAGCCTATGTTTATCATGCCATTTGTAAAGGCAAGTTTCTTCAATCTGGTTCAAATAGTTGCACAAAGTATGGCAGACCTTCGGTGGGTACGGGCAGAGAAAACAGCCGCCGCTATTGACAGGGAGTTTAGCGCTGTCAAAATTACCGATTGCCTGAAGACTGGGGTCAATACGGCAGGCAATCCCGAGCGAGTATCCCCCGTTAATTACCACACTGAATGCCCCGCGCAGGTCGCGGACTGGTTGTTGCTTACGTGCAACCCGTTGATTGGCCGTTCTCCGCAACCCTCAGGAGGGCGGCTGGCCAGGAGACAACCTCTTAATAGCTGGTGTGGCGGAGTATCCGGTTCAGCTTTCACAAGAAGCATGATGTCCGGACATCCAGGCAACCGGGACGTTTCCCGGCTCATTCACTCGTAGAAGAGGGTAGAACATCGTGGAGTTATTGTCTGGCGCCGATATGCTGATCCGGTCCCTGCAAGATGAGGGGGTCGAATACATATATGGCTATCCGGGTGGTGCAGCGTTGCATATTTATGACGCGCTGTTCAGGCAGGACAAAGTCAAGCACATTCTGGTGCGTCACGAGCAGGCTGCGGTCCACATGGCCGACGGTTATGCCCGTGCTACCGGATTACCGGGCACCGTTCTGGTAACCTCGGGTCCTGGAGCCACCAACACCATCACTGGCATTGCCACTGCCTTCATGGATTCCATCCCGATGGTGGTCCTGTGCGGTCAGGTTGCATCGACTCTGATTGGTGAAGATGCATTCCAGGAGACCGATATGATCGGTGTCTCCCGTCCTGTCGTGAAACACAACCTGAGTGTCCGTCATCCGGAAGAGATCCCCGAGATCGTTCGCAAGGCCTATTACATTGCCTCGACAGGTCGTCCCGGACCGGTTGTTGTTGATATCCCGAAAGATATGACAACGCCAAACGAGCGCTACGAGTATGTCTTTCCCAAGAAGGTCAAGCTCCGTTCGTACAATCCGGCCATTCGTGGCCACGCTGGGCAGATCAAGAAAGCCGTCGATATGCTCATGGCAGCCAAGCGTCCCATTATTTATGCGGGCGGCGGTGTCATCCTCGGCAAAGCCACGGATCAGCTGACCGAGTTGGTCAGGATGTTGGGTTATCCGATTACCAACACTCTGATGGGCATTGGGTGTTATCCGGCCTCCGATACTCAGCACATCGGCTGGCTGGGTATGCATGGCACCTACGAATCCAACATGGCCATGCATCATTCGGATCTTATCCTCTGTGTGGGGGCGCGATTCGATGACCGGGTGACCAACGCGACAGAAAAATTCTGTCCCGGTGCCCGCATTGTCCATATCGATATCGACCCGGCCTCCATCTCCAAAACCATTGATGCGGATGTTCCCATTGTTGGCCCGGTGGATGCGGTGCTTAAGGAAATGATCACTCTCGTCAAAGAGAGCAAGGAAAAGCCTGACGCCGATGCAATTGCTGCCTGGTGGAAGCAGATTGAAGAGTGGCGGGCATTCCATGGCATGCGTTACGAGACCAGCCCGGATGTCATCAAGCCTCAGGAAGTGGTGGAGGCGCTCTGGAAGCTTACCAATGGTGAAGCCTTTGTGACCTCCGATGTGGGTCAGCACCAGATGTTTGCAGCCCAGTACTACAAGTTTGATAAACCCAATCGCTGGATCAACTCCGGCGGCCTTGGCACCATGGGCTTCGGCCTGCCAGCGGCTATGGGGGTCAAGTTGAACTTCCCCGATGACGAGGTGCTTTGCATTACCGGTGAAGGCAGTATCCAGATGAATATCCAGGAGCTGTCGACCTGTAGTCAGTACGATATTCCAGTAAAGATCATCAATCTGAATAACCAGGCCCTTGGTATGGTCAAGCAGTGGCAGGACATGAACTACGAGTCCCGTCACTCCCAGTCCTACATGGAGTCCCTGCCGGACTTCATCAAACTGGCAGAGGCCTATGGTCACGTTGGTGTCCGAATCGACCGAAAGGAAGATCTGGTGCCAAAGCTCAAAGAAGTGCTGGCGATGAAAGACCGGCTGGTTTTCGTTGATATCTACGTGGACCGTTTTGAACACGTCTACCCGATGCAGGTGGCCCGTGGTTCAATGAAGGACATGTGGCTCAGCAAGACGGAGAGGGTCTGATCATGCGTCGAATCATTTCTGTTTTGCTTGAAAACGAGCCCGGTGCACTGTCCCGTGTTGTTGGTCTGTTCTCGCAGCGTAACTACAACATTGAAACGTTGACGGTGGCGCCGACCGAGGACGAAACCCTGTCGCGCCTGACGGTAACAACCACAGGCTCGGACAAAGTCATCGAGCAGATCACCAAGCAGCTCAACAAGCTGATTGAAGTGGTCAAGCTGGTGGATCTGACGGAAGGCTCCCACATCGAGCGTGAGCTGATGCTGGTCAAGCTCAAGGCCACTGGGTCCCAGCGTGCCGAGATCAAGCGTACGGTTGATATCTTCCGTGGCCAGATCGTGGATGTTACCAGCTCGGTCTATACCGTTCAGTTGGCCGGTGCCAGTGAAAAACTGGACGGCTTTATTCAGGCGGTGGGTACCTCGGGCGTGCTTGAGGTTGTTCGCAGCGGGGTTTCGGGCATCGCCCGTGGTGAAAAGGTATTAAGCCTGTAACAGGCACTGACATCATTCTGTACAATGACGGCCCCCAAAAGGCCAATACAATATTATAGAGGTTTTCCATGCAGGTTTATTACGATAAGGATTGTGATCTTTCCATCATTCAGGGCAAGAAAGTTGCCATCATCGGTTTTGGCTCACAGGGGCACGCGCATGCATGCAACCTGAAAGAGTCCGGTGTGGATGTAACGGTTGGTCTGCGCCCAGGTTCTTCTTCCATTGCCAAGGCGGAAGCCTATGGCCTCAAAACCAGTGACGTTCCCGCAGCAGTTGCCGCAGCGGATGTCGTTATGGTTCTGACGCCGGACGAGTTCCAGGCCCAACTGTATAACGCAGAGATCGAGCCGAATCTGAAGCAGGGCGCCACTCTGGCGTTTGCCCACGGTTTTGCGATCCACTACAACCAGATCGTGCCGCGCAAAGATCTGGATGTGATCATGATTGCCCCGAAAGCGCCGGGCCACACTGTGCGCACCGAATTTACCCGTGGCGGCGGTATCCCTGATCTGATTGCCATCTTCCAGGATGCTTCCGGCAACGCCAAGAACCTGGCGCTCTCGTACGCCAGCGGTATCGGTGGCGGCCGCACCGGCATCATCGAAACCACCTTCAAGGATGAGACTGAAACCGATCTGTTTGGTGAGCAGGCTGTTCTCTGTGGTGGTACCGTTGAGCTGGTAAAGGCGGCCTTCGAAACACTCGTGGATGCCGGTTACGAGCCTGAAATGGCGTACTTCGAGTGTCTGCACGAGCTGAAGCTGATTGTTGACCTGATGTACGAGGGCGGTATTGCCAACATGAACTACTCCATCTCCAACAACGCGGAGTATGGTGAGTACGTGACTGGTCCGGAGATCATCAACGAGCAATCCCGCGAAGCTATGCGCAATGCCTTGAAGCGCATCCAGACCGGTGAATACGCCAAGATGTTTATTCAGGAAGGCAGCAGCAACTACCCGTCCATGACGGCCCGTCGCCGCATTAATGCCGAGCATCAGATTGAGACCGTTGGCGAAAAACTGCGCTCCATGATGCCCTGGATCTCCGCGAACAAGATCGTGGACAAAGACAAAAACTGATCCGGTACCTCGGACTGGTTTGGAAAACGCGGCCCGGGTGGCCGCGTTTTTCGTATATACTCCGCCTAAATGCTTTCCGGAGTGATTGGAATGACTGATGAAAAGAAGCAGGCCGAAACACAGGCTGAAAAGAAAGATGTTCGGGGACGGTCAGACGCCTCTGGTCATGAACATGATATTGAGTCCGGCGAAGTTGTCGAGGAAGAGTTGGTAGAGGGGGCGCCGGTTCGTCGCAAGGGGATATACCTGCTGCCTAATGCGCTGACAACGGCTTCCCTGTTCTCTGGCTTCTACGCGATCGTTTCCGCCGCAAACGGCGTATTCGACAATGCCGCGATTGCGATCTTTGTATCCATGATCCTGGATGGGCTTGACGGTCGGGTTGCCAGGTTGACCAATACTCAGAGTAAGTTCGGCGAGGAATACGACAGTCTCGCGGATATGGTCGCCTTTGGTGTGGCTCCGGGTATGGTGGCGTTCTTCTGGTCGCTGAACAGTCTTGGTCAGGTTGGTTGGGCTATTACCTTTATCTATGTGGCGGGAGCTGCTTTGCGGTTGGCACGATTCAACACCCAGATCGGCTCCATGGACAAGAAGTTTTTCGTGGGGCTGCCCAGTCCTGCGGCTGCAGCGTGTGTTGCCGGGTTAGTGTGGTGTTTTCATGCGATGGAGCCGGCCAGTTGGCTAACCCTCATGACGATCATCGTCGTTGGCGGTTGTGGTGTGTTGATGGTCAGCAACATTCTCTATAAGAGTTTCAAGGACTTGGATATGCGGGGGCGGGTGCCGTTCGCTGCAATACTCCTGGTGGTGCTGATGTTTGTGGTTGTCGCGCTTGATCCGGCAACAGTCCTGTTTAGCGGGTTCCTTATCTATGCGTTGTCGGGGCCGGTTTTTGCACTGTTTAGAAAATCGCGCCGCTCGGCAGGCGAGTCGGCGTAATTTCGGCCTGAAAAATGAACGTTCTGATTGCGGTTTGATCAGCGTTATAGGGGGTAACCGAAACAGAGTAAAATTAATTGATTAACCTCGTTGACACATTCTCAGGGCTCTGTAGAATGCGCATCTCTTTCGAGGGGAACGCCACCGAGGCGGACCAGGAATTGAAAGGCAACCATTTGAATTTATTGGCAGTTTTTCGGTTTAAAACCGAAGTCAAAATAAACGGTTGACAAGGCAGCGATTCGATGTAGAATACGCCACCTTGATCGGGCAAGCCCCGAACGCTCTTTAAAAAGTTAACCAAGTAATTCGTGTGGGCGCTGGCCGAGGTATTTCGGATACGAAATATCAGGACAGTGACTCGTCGAAATTGAGTTTTGTCTTGAGCAAGAATAGAGAATCTTCGGATTCTTGTATGATTTAAACTGAAGAGTTTGATCATGGCTCAGATTGAACGCTGGCGGCAGGCTTAACACATGCAAGTCGAGCGGTAACAGGGGGAGCTTGCTCCCCGCTGACGAGCGGCGGACGGGTGAGTAATGCATAGGAAACTGCCCAGTAGTGGGGGATAGCCCGGGGAAACCCGGATTAATACCGCATACGCCCTTTGGGGGAAAGCAGGGGATCTTCGGACCTTGCGCTATTGGATGTGCCTATGTCGGATTAGCTAGTTGGTGGGGTAAGAGCCTACCAAGGCGACGATCCGTAGCTGGTCTGAGAGGATGATCAGCCACATCGGGACTGAGACACGGCCCGAACTCCTACGGGAGGCAGCAGTGGGGAATATTGGACAATGGGGGCAACCCTGATCCAGCCATGCCGCGTGTGTGAAGAAGGCTTTCGGGTTGTAAAGCACTTTCAGTGAGGAGGAAAACCTTACGACTAATACTCGTGAGGCTTGACGTTACTCACAGAAGAAGCACCGGCTAACTCCGTGCCAGCAGCCGCGGTAATACGGAGGGTGCAAGCGTTAATCGGAATTACTGGGCGTAAAGCGCGCGTAGGTGGTTTGATAAGCGAGATGTGAAAGCCCCGGGCTCAACCTGGGAACGGCATTTCGAACTGTCAGGCTAGAGTATGGTAGAGGAGTGTGGAATTTCCTGTGTAGCGGTGAAATGCGTAGATATAGGAAGGAACACCAGTGGCGAAGGCGGCACTCTGGACCAATACTGACACTGAGGTGCGAAAGCGTGGGGAGCAAACAGGATTAGATACCCTGGTAGTCCACGCTGTAAACGATGTCAACTAGCCGTTGGGACTCTTGAAGTCTTAGTGGCGCAGCTAACGCACTAAGTTGACCGCCTGGGGAGTACGGCCGCAAGGTTAAAACTCAAATGAATTGACGGGGGCCCGCACAAGCGGTGGAGCATGTGGTTTAATTCGACGCAACGCGAAGAACCTTACCTGGCCTTGACATGCAGAGAACTTTCCAGAGATGGATTGGTGCCTTCGGGAACTCTGACACAGGTGCTGCATGGCCGTCGTCAGCTCGTGTCGTGAGATGTTGGGTTAAGTCCCGTAACGAGCGCAACCCCTATCCCTAGTTGCTAGCAGTTCGGCTGAGAACTCTAGGGAGACTGCCGGTGACAAACCGGAGGAAGGTGGGGATGACGTCAGGTCATCATGGCCCTTACGGCCAGGGCTACACACGTGCTACAATGGTGCGTACAGAGGGCTGCAAACCCGCGAGGGGGAGCTAATCTCACAAAACGCATCGTAGTCCGGATCGGAGTCTGCAACTCGACTCCGTGAAGTCGGAATCGCTAGTAATCGCGAATCAGAATGTCGCGGTGAATACGTTCCCGGGCCTTGTACACACCGCCCGTCACACCATGGGAGTGGATTGCACCAGAAGTGGTTAGTCTAACCTTCGGGAGGACGATCACCACGGTGTGGTTCATGACTGGGGTGAAGTCGTAACAAGGTAGCCGTAGGGGAACCTGCGGCTGGATCACCTCCTTAAACGAAGCCGAATGCTTCGGTCAGAGTCCACACGAATTACTTGGTTAGCTTAAGAAGAGAGCAAAGGGTCTATGCAGGCCCGACTTGGCTTGTTTCAGGACAAGCAAAACCGGGTCTGTAGCTCAGGTGGTTAGAGCGCACCCCTGATAAGGGTGAGGTCGGTGGTTCAAGTCCACCCAGACCCACCAGAATTGCGTAGCTCGTCGTTGTGTCCGGACTTGCATAGCAGGCTATGCGGCGCCCGAACACGCCTAGATCTACACAATTCTTGTAAATAGCTTTTAGGGGCTGTAGCTCAGTTGGGAGAGCGCCTGCCTTGCACGCAGGAGGTCAGCGGTTCGATCCCGCTCAGCTCCACCAATACCTGGACAGATCGATGAATGCCTGGCTTCGGTCAGTGTGCAGAAACAAGCGTTTCGGTTTAATGACAAGAGTTGTTAAGCGGAAGTTCTTCTTTCTGATCACTGGGTCAGATTTGCTCTTTAACAAATTGGACGAGATAGAACACGAATACTTTTTCTCATTATCTCCGAGAGAAAGTGTTCAATGTGATAGCGATTTCAAGCGTTATCCGGTGTTGTCGTTGAAGTGGTTGTATATGACTTCGAGTGACTGTCTCTGAATCTCATCTCTGAATGAGAAGGTTGTGTTCACTTCGGTGGGTGCGATGTTCTGGTTGGGTGTGAGAAACGGATCAGTTGTCTTGGGGTTATATAGTCAAGCAACTAAGCGCATACGGTGGATGCCTTGGCAGTCAGAGGCGATGAAAGACGTGGAAGCCTGCGATAAGGCTCGGGGAGCTGGCAAACAAGCTGTGATCCGGGCATCTCTGAATGGGGAAACCCACCGGTCTTCGGGCCGGTACCGTACGGTGAATACATAGCCGTACGGGGCGAACTCGGGGAACTGAAACATCTAAGTACCCGAAGGAAAAGAAATCAACCGAGATTCCCTCAGTAGCGGCGAGCGAACGGGGACCAGCCCTTAAGCTGGACAACTGGTAGGAGAAGGCCCTGGAAAGAGCCGCCATAGTGGGTGATAGCCCCGTATCCGAAACCTGAGTCCAGTGAAATCGAGTAGGACGGGACACGAGACATCCTGTCTGAACATGGGGGGACCATCCTCCAAGGCTAAATACTCCTGACTGACCGATAGTGAACCAGTACCGTGAGGGAAAGGCGAAAAGAACCCCTGTGAGGGGAGTGAAATAGATCCTGAAACCGTATGCGTACAAGCAGTCGGAGCGGACTTGTTCCGTGACGGCGTACCTTTTGTATAATGGGTCAGCGACTTATGTTCAGTGGCGAGGTTAACCGTTTAGGGGAGCCGTAGGGAAACCGAGTCTGAATAGGGCGATTTAGTCGCTGGGCATAGACCCGAAACCGGGCGATCTATCCATGAGCAGGTTGAAGGTTGAGTAACATCAACTGGAGGACCGAACCCACTGTCGTTGAAAAGCCAGGGGATGACTTGTGGATCGGAGTGAAAGGCTAATCAAGCCCGGAGATAGCTGGTTCTCCCCGAAAGCTATTTAGGTAGCGCCTCGGACGAATACCACAGGGGGTAGAGCACTGTTTCGGCTAGGGGGTCATCCCGACTTACCAACCCGATGCAAACTCCGAATACCTGTGAGTACTATCCGGGAGACACACGGTGGGTGCTAACGTCCATCGTGAAGAGGGAAACAACCCAGACCGCCAGCTAAGGTCCCCAAATACCAGTTAAGTGGGAAACGATGTGGGAAGGCTCAGACAGCTAGGAGGTTGGCTTAGAAGCAGCCATCCTTTAAAGAAAGCGTAATAGCTCACTAGTCGAGTCGGCCTGCGCGGAAGATGTAACGGGGCTCAAACTGGTTACCGAAGCTGCGGCTGTGCACGCAAGTGCACGGGGTAGGGGAGCGTTCTGTAAGCCTGCGAAGGTGTGTCGAGAGGCATGCTGGAGGTATCAGAAGTGCGAATGCTGACATGAGTAACGACAATGGGGGTGAAAAACCCCCACGCCGGAAGACCAAGGGTTCCTGCGCAACGCTAATCGGCGCAGGGTGAGTCGGCCCCTAAGGCGAGACCGAAAGGTGTAGTCGATGGGAAACGGATTAATATTTCCGTACCTTGGATAGCTGCGATGGAGAGACGGAGAAGGCTAGGTGAGCCGGGCGACGGTTGTCCCGGTTTAAGCATGTAGGCAGTGGGATTAGGCAAATCCGGTCCCACAATGCCGAGACGCGACGACGACTGCCCTTTTAGGGCGGGAAGTCATTGATGCCCTGCTTCCAGGAAAATCTTCTAAGCTTCAGGCTATTCGAGACCGTACCCCAAACCGACACAGGTGGTCAGGTAGAGAATACCAAGGCGCTTGAGAGAACTCGGGTAAAGGAACTAGGCAAAATGGTGCCGTAACTTCGGGAGAAGGCACGCCGGTGGTATGTGACGCCCTTCGCGGGTTGAGCAGAAGCCGGTCGAAGATACCAGGCCCCTGCGACTGTTTATTAAAAACACAGCACTGTGCAAACACGAAAGTGGACGTATACGGTGTGACGCCTGCCCGGTGCCGGAAGGTTAATTGATGGGGTTAGCGCTTGCGCGAAGCTCTTGATCGAAGCCCCGGTAAACGGCGGCCGTAACTATAACGGTCCTAAGGTAGCGAAATTCCTTGTCGGGTAAGTTCCGACCTGCACGAATGGCGTAACGATGGGGGCGCTGTCTCTACCCGAGACTCAGTGAAATTGAAATCGCCGTGAAGATGCGGTGTATCCGCGGCTAGACGGAAAGACCCCGTGAACCTTTACTATAGCTTCACAGTGAACTTTGAGCATGTTTGTGTAGGATAGCTGGGAGGCTTTGAAACCAGGACGCCAGTTCTGGTGGAGCCAACCTTGAAATACCAGCCTGACCTGTTTGAGGTTCTAACTTCGACCCCTTATCGGGGTTAAGGACACTGTGTGGTGGGTAGTTTGACTGGGGCGGTCTCCTCCCAAAGCGTAACGGAGGAGCACAAAGGTGGGCTAAGCATGGTCGGACATCATGCGGTTAGTGTAATGGCACAAGCCCGCTTAACTGCGAGACAGACACGTCGAGCAGGTACGAAAGTAGGTCATAGTGATCCGGTGGTTCTGTATGGAAGGGCCATCGCTCAACGGATAAAAGGTACTCCGGGGATAACAGGCTGATACCGCCCAAGAGTTCACATCGACGGCGGTGTTTGGCACCTCGATGTCGGCTCATCACATCCTGGGGCTGAAGCCGGTCCCAAGGGTATGGCTGTTCGCCATTTAAAGTGGTACGCGAGCTGGGTTTAGAACGTCGTGAGACAGTTCGGTCCCTATCTGCCGTGGACGTTGGAGATTTGAGGAAAGCTGCTCCTAGTACGAGAGGACCGGAGTGGACGAACCGCTGGTGTTCGGGTTGTGTCGCCAGACGCATTGCCCGGTAGCTATGTTCGGATAGGATAACCGCTGAAAGCATCTAAGCGGGAAGCCCCTTCCAAGATGAGATCTCCCTGGACCCTTGAGGTCCCTGAAGAGCCGTTCAAGACCAGGACGTTGATAGGTCGGGTGTGTAAGCGCTGCGAGGCGTTGAGCTAACCGATACTAATTGCTCGTGAGGCTTGACTATATAACACCCAAGACAATTGCGGATAACGCAAGAGCCATCGCGCTCAATCGAAATCAACATCACATCGTTCTACCTCGTCCACCCAGTGATCAACCGTTTTGCCTGACGACCATAGCGGTCTGGAACCACCTGATCCCATCCCGAACTCAGCCGTGAAACAGACCAGCGCCGATGGTAGTGTGGCTTCTGCCCATGTGAGAGTAGGTCATCGTCAGGCTCTTAATACCAAAACCCCCGCGGCTTCGCCGACGGGGGTTTTTTATTGCCTGTAAAAAAGTAACGACCAATAACCTATAGTGGTGCGGTGCCGCTCGGGTTGCCCAGCATTGGTGCGTTGCTGGGGATTTGTTGCCCTTGGAAATATTCGCAATGCATTGTTTTTAAAAATTAAAAATATTCTGGAATATATTTTGCTGAAGTATCGGGTCTAGAGTTAGGCTCCAACAGGTACCGGCAACGACGCCGTCAGAAGGAAGTGAAGGTGTCGGCCATTCCTGTTTTGCTTTGATAGCTCGCCACATTTGGCCCCCCTTCTTTAGAAACTTCCTCACGATCTGTTGGCAAATTCCGCATGTTTACAGGCCAACGTATGAGCGACACCTCTTTTCGATTCTTTTCTTTCGTAGGAAGGATCAAAGTTCTTCACCTGAGTTGGGTAGCGTTTTTTATAAGCTTCCTGGTCTGGTTTAATCACGCGCCCCTAATGTCTTCTATTCGAGATCAGTTCGGGTTGTCAGCCTCGGAAGTAAATACCTTGTTGCTGCTCAACGTGGCATTGACGATACCAGCTCGAATTCTTATCGGTATGTTAGTGGATGCACTCGGCCCTCGCCGTGTGTATAGCCTGGTCCTTGTTGTGTCAGGGCTTCTCTGTATCGCATTTTCACTCTCCACAACCTTTGAACAGCTCGCAGTGACCCGATTCTTGTTGGGCTTTGTTGGTGCGGGATTTGTTGTGGGTATCCGTCTGATAAGTGAATGGTTCCCGGCGAAGGAACTGGGACTGGCTGAGGGTATCTATGGCGGTTGGGGTAACTTTGGAGCTGCGTTTGCCGGGCTTTCATTGCCGGCACTCGCGCTGTGGTTCGGTGGCGATAACGGATGGCGCTGGGCGGTAGGCACGACCGGTGTTATCGCGATTATCTACGCGGCGGTTTTCTTCATCCTGGTTCGCGATACCCCAAAAGGTTCGACTTACTTCAAGCCAAAGCGGGGCGGTGCGATGGAAGTCACCAGCAAGGGCGATTTCGTCCTTTACGTGGTAATGAACTTGCCGCTGTTCTTTGCTTTGGCGTTGATCGTTTGGCAACTGGGGCCCTATAAGCTCGGTATGCTGGGGGCTCCGACAACCTATCTTCTTTATAGTGCGATAGGGGTGATGGCAGCTGTCCAGTTCTTGCGGATTTGGCAGATAAACGGTCACGTCTTTCAAAGGCCTGTACCGGCATTTGATCGTTACCCGTTCAAGCAGGTAGCACTTTTAAATCTCGTATATATGGCGAGCTTCGGATCGGAACTTGCGGTGGTCTCCATGTTGCCGCTGTATTTCCTGGATACGTTTGATATCTCTCCCATGTTGGCGGGGATGCTCGGCGGGAGTTTTGCTCTGATGAACCTGTTTGGGCGCCCCGGCGGCGGCTATCTTGCGGACCGCTATGGGCGAAAGCTGATTACGATACTGATGCTGGCCGGTATCGCAGTTGGATACTTCTTCATGGCAAGGATTGATAGCAGCTGGCCTCTGCCATTGGCGGTCACTCTGGTTGTGCTCTGCTCGATCTTTGTGCAAGGCGGATGTGGCGCAGTCTATGCGTCGGTTCCGTTGGTGAAGCGTCGTCTTACCGGCCAGGTTGCGGGGATGGCAGGTGCCTACGGCAATGTAGGAGGTGTTGTCTTCCTGGTTGTATTGGCCCTGGTGCCCTCAGATCAGTTCTTCCTGGTGTTGGGAGCAATTGCTCTGGCAATCATGTCCCTGGTGATGATCTTCATGGATGAACCTGATCCGCAAACAAGCGAGGTTATGCCGGATGGTTCCGTCAGAATGATTGACGTAACGTGAGTGGTCGCCTCCAATTACAGGCCGGCCAATACAGCATCGCCGGCCGGAAGGCCGAGAATCAGGACAGCCTGGGTATTCGGTATCCAGAAGGCGAGGCCCTCGTTCTCAAGGGAGTTGCTGCTGTTATTGCCGATGGGGTGAGTGCTTCAGCCGCAGGCCGTGAGGCGGCTGAGACCTGCGTAAAAGGGTTTCTGCACGACTACTACAGTACGCCGGACTCCTGGGCCGTTGAAACTGCGGCCGGTCGTGTCCTTGGGGCCTTGAATCGATGGTTGCACGGTCGTGGTCACGCCGGCCATGCAGATGCCCATGCGATGGTGTGTACTTTTAGCGGTGTCGTCATCAAGAACAATCGAGCCTATGTATTTCATGTGGGGGATAGTCGGGTTTGTCTTGTTCGCAACGGCGAATTGGAGTGCCTGACCAGGGACCATCATGCAGTTGTAGGCGCCGATAGGGGCGCGCTGACAAAGGCCATGGGGGCTGAGCTGAATGTCGAAATCGATGTATTCCGGGCAAACCTTCTGCCCGGTGATTGTTTGCTATTGACCACTGATGGTGTGCACGGGTATCTCGACCCAGTCGTTATGGCCGGACTTGCAGCGGAGGGTGATGCGGATGAGGTCGCCAGGGCGCTGGTGGACGCAGCCTACTCCGCTGGAAGCCCCGACAACCTGAGTGCTCAGGTACTTAATATTGAGCATCTGCCAGTGGAAGACGTTGAGGCTCATTATGAACGGCTGACGTCGCTGGCATTCCCGCCGCCATTGGAATCTGGGCAAAGGCTTGACGGTTATCGGATCGTCCGGGAAATCCACGCCAGCCGCCGCACCCAGGTTTACCTTGCCAGCCCCGATGCCGGCGGTGAGCCGGTGATTATCAAAACGCCGTCGCCGAACTTTGTGGATGATCCGGCCTATATCGACCGTTTTCTCAATGAGTGCTGGGTGGGGCGCCGTGTAAACAGTCCTCATATTGTCCGGTTTATTGAGCCGCCCCAGAGCCGACGCTGCCTCTATTGTGTCACCGAATATGTTCAGGGACCGACGCTACGCGAGTGGATGAACGACAACCCCCTGCCAACGCCTGCCGACGTGAGGAACCTCATTCAGCAGATTGCCATTGGTTTACGGGCTCTGCACCGTCTTGAAATGGTGCACCAGGATCTCAAGCCAGAAAACGTACTGATTGCCAGAGACGGGACAGTTAAAATCATTGACCTGGGCGCGGTACGAATTCGAGGAGTTGAGGAGATTGATGTGCCGTGGGGGCAGGATGGCTGCCTGGGGACTGAGAGCTACGCTGCGCCGGAGTGTCTTGAGGGTGATCGGGCAACACCCGCCTCTGACCGCTATTCCCTGGCGGTGATTGCCTATGAGCTGTTGACCGGTCAGCTTCCCTATGCGAAACCTCCCAGGCCTTCCGTCCGTCGACGTTTGCGCTACCGCAGCATACGCGAATTCAACCCGGACCTACCGGTGTGGCTGGATGCCTGCCTGCAACGCTCCGTTTCCTTGAGGCCGGAGTCCCGATACCCTTCGCTGTCGGAATTCCTGAGGGATCTCGGACATCCCAACCCGGCGCTGACACCCACCGTATGGCGCCCGCTCGCGGACCGTGTGCCACCGGAAAACTGGCGTTTCATCGCGGTTGTCTCTCTGGTGCTTAACGGTTTGCTGATTTGGCTGGTCTGGATGAACGGCGTCGACTAAACACTATGCACGCCCCGTGGGCATCGCAATCGATGATATACTCCCGAGAAACTGGTCTTCAGTTGCCCTGATGGAGAGCGCCATGCCTGCGAACGATCACCTGGTTATTTTTGACACAACATTGCGTGACGGTGAGCAAAGCCCCGGCGCAACGATGACAAAAGCGGAGAAACTGCGGATAGCCCGGATTCTCGAGAAGCTGAGGGTTGACGTCGTAGAGGCGGGTTTTGCGATCGCCAGCCAGGGTGACTTCGAGGCGGTAAAGTCGATTGCAGAGTCTATCAAGGAATCTACCGTTTGCAGCCTTGCCAGGGCGCTGGATAAGGACATTGACCGCGCCGCGGAGGCCATAAGGCCGGCCGAGCGCGGACGTATCCATACCTTCATTGCGACGTCTCCGATTCACATGCAGTACAAGCTGCAGATGCAGCCGGATGACGTGGTTGAGCAGGCCGTCAGATCCGTTAGGCGTGCCCGCAGTCATGTTGACGACGTTGAATTTTCCTGCGAAGACGCCGGTCGGTCAGAACTGGATTTTCTGTGCCGTATTATCGAAGCGGCAATCAAGGCCGGCGCAACAACCATCAACATTCCGGATACAGTGGGCTATGCCATTCCGGAGCAGTTTGGGGAGACCATCCGTCAGTTGCTGAACCGTGTTCCGAACGCCGACAAAGCCGTGTTCTCCGTTCACTGTCACAACGACCTCGGGCTTGCGGTTGCAAACTCCCTTGCAGCCGTTAGCAGCGGCGCCCGCCAGGTGGAATGCACCATCAACGGGCTCGGTGAGCGGGCAGGGAACGCTTCTCTTGAAGAGCTTGTGATGGCGGTTCGTACCCGTCAGGATCTGTACACTATCGACACCCGGGTAGATGCTCAGCACATTGTGCCTGCCTCTCGACTGGTATCGACCATCACCGGCTTTCCGGTACAGCCTAACAAGGCGATCGTTGGTGCAAACGCCTTTGCCCACGAATCAGGTATTCATCAGGATGGCGTCCTGAAGCACCGGGAAACCTACGAAATCATGCGGGCACAGGACGTGGGCTGGCACACCAACAGCCTGGTGCTGGGCAAACATTCTGGCCGTAATGCTTTCCGTTCCCGCCTGTTGGAACTCGGCATCCAGTTTGAGACAGAAACAGAGCTTAATGAAGCCTTTACCCGGTTCAAGGCACTGGCTGATCTCAAACATGAGATTTTCGATGAAGACCTTCAGGCGATTGCCAGCGATACCCGGCAGAAGGAAGAAGACGGCCGCTATGGGCTCGTTACTATGCAGGTGTGCTCTGAGACCGGTGTTATTCCCCGGGCTCGCTTGACCCTTCTGGTGGATGGCAGGGAGCACAAGGTAGAGGCAGAAGGCAGCGGGCCGGTTGACGCCACCTTCAAGGCCATTGAGTCCCTGGTAGACTCCGGCTGTAACCTGCAGCTCTATTCCGTGAACAACATTACCAGCGGTACGGATGCCCAGGGGGAAGTAACGGTACGCCTGGAGCGCGGTGGTCGAATTGTGAACGGCATCGGCGCCGATACCGATATCATTATCGCCTCCGCAAAGGCCTACATTGAGGCCCTGAACCTGATCAGCCGGGGCGGTGTTCGGCAGCACCCGCAGGGCGCTGATGTCTGAGCAGGGTAGGCGAAGGGGGCTAGTACAATGATGATGCCAGAGGCAGAACGTCAATTTTATCTGGGCAAGGCGGGAATCCATCTCTGGTACGCCAGGAAGGCGTTACCCGGCGCCGCACCGAGCCCTGAATTCGCCTTTCCCGAGCAGGATGAGCCGGAGCTGGAAGCTGCTGCGATTGTATCGCCTCCGGTTCCGGCGCGGCCAACTGTTCCCCAGCGTAAGGTTGATGGTGTCGGCAAGGACAGAATCGCCGGCATCCAGGCGCTGATGGCCGATGACACGCCGGAACCTGCTGGCGTACCGGTGCCCGAAAAGGCTCCGGAAACGCCAGTTGTCGTTGAGTCGAAGGCACCGGCCGACGAGTCGCCTGAAAAAACAGTGGACGCTGCTGGGGAGTTGCCCCGCCAGATTCACGCCCACCTTGGGTTCTGGTTCTCAGAGCGGCTTGTGCTGATCAGTGGTGTATCCGACGAGGCCAGCACACGGCTTCAAGACACACTGGCACAAAACATCCTGGCAGCGGTCGGTGAAACCCGGATCGAGAAAGGGCGAGAGCTTCGCTGGCCGGTGTTTGGAAATCTGAGGGTTCCAGGAAACAGCGCAGACTGTTTTCGCGATACTCTTCATTTCCTGGCCAATGACTTCGGTGCCCGCAAGGTGGTCTTGCTCGGAGTTTTAACCAACGATTCTCCCTCAGAAAGAGCTGTATTGCTTGACGATGCGCTGGGTGATGCTGCTGTCGACTTCTCCCATACTCTTGCCGAATTGGCTGCGGTGCCCGCTTACAAACGTGAGCTCTGGCAGCAGTTGAAGACCGCCGTCGGGGGCTGACTCGTGGGGCAGGATCTATACCGCGAGATAGAGAGTGCCGACCTCATGATCCGGGCCTTACGCCAGGAGGATCTGCCTGACGTCCTCAATATCGAAGCCCAGGGCTACTCCTTCCCCTGGAGCGAGTCCGTTTTTTTGGGGTGCTTTCGGCCTGACTATCGGCTCTGGGCACTCGAGTGGGGGCAGCGGCTCAGTGGATACGCCGTCGTCGCTTATATGGTGGGTGAAGCCCATTTGCTGAATCTGTGCGTGGCACCGGCTAAACAGGGCAATGGCGGAGGACGCCGTTTGCTTCGGCACCTTGTGCTGGAGGCGGCGCGGGATGGCATGAGCCAGGTTTTACTGGAGGTGCGCGCCAGCAACCGTGCAGCAATTGATCTGTACGCGGCGGAAGGTTTTGACGTGATTGGTCGCAGGAAGGGCTACTACCCTGCAGGCCGCGAGCGGGAAGACGCACTGGTCATGGCCTTACCCTTGGGCGGATAGTCCCTCGAAACTCCGCGGTTAGATCGGGCACGCTCTCAACGGATGCGGGTTCGCGTCAGTGCCTTAATATCCCTATAATGACGTCCGTTTTTTCAGTCTCTCCGAACCAGGTTGTTACCAATTATGACCAGCCTTGCCAGCGAAGTATCCCAGCGCCGCACGTTTGCGATTATCTCGCATCCGGATGCGGGTAAAACCACCATTACAGAGAAGGTTCTGCTGTTTGGGCAGGCCATCCAGAAAGCCGGCACGGTCAAGGGAAAGAAGTCGGGGCAGCACGCAAAATCCGACTGGATGGAGATGGAAAAGGAGCGTGGTATTTCCGTCACCACCTCGGTGATGCAATTCCCATATGGCGGGCGCCTGGTCAACCTCCTGGATACGCCTGGCCACGAAGATTTCTCGGAAGATACCTACCGCACGTTAACGGCGGTGGATTCGTGCCTGATGGTGATCGACAGCGCCAAGGGTGTTGAGGAACGCACGATCAAGCTGATGGAAGTAACCCGCTTGCGGGATACGCCAATACTGACCTTCATGAACAAGCTGGACCGTGATACGCGTGATCCCGTTGAGTTGATGGATGAGGTTGAGGATGTCCTCAAAATCGCCTGCGCACCGATTACCTGGCCCATCGGTATGGGGAAGAATTTTAAAGGTGTCTATCACCTGACCCGGGACGAAGTGATCCTGTACAAATCTGGTCAGGGCCATGCCATCCAGGAAAAACGAGTGATCCAGGGGCTTGAGAATCCTGAGCTGGACGAGGTTCTGGGAGGCTATGCTGGTGATCTCCGAGACGAGATTGAGCTGGTCAAAGGAGCGTCCCATGAGTTCGATCTGGACGCCTTCCTTGCGGGCGAGCTCACGCCGGTGTTCTTCGGTACGGCGCTGGGCAATTTTGGTGTGGATCACATGCTTGATGGGTTGGTGGAGTGGGCCCCAACACCGCAACCGCGTGAAACCGATCAGCGATTAGTGAAACCAGAAGAGGATGTCTTCTCGGGCTTCGTGTTCAAGATTCAGGCGAATATGGACCCCCAGCACCGGGATCGTGTGGCTTTTCTGAGGATCGTGTCGGGGCGCTACAATCAGGGCATGAAAGCGCGTCACGTGAGAATCGGCAAGGAAGTTCGCTTTTCCGATGCGCTAACCTTCATGGCAGGTGATCGGGAGCATGCGGGGGAGGCGTTCGCAGGCGATATTATCGGCCTTCACAACCACGGCACCATCCAGCTGGGAGATACCTTCACTGCCGGTGAGGATATGAAATTTACCGGCATCCCCAATTTTGCACCGGAATTGTTCCGTCGTATTCGCCTGAAGGACCCGCTCAAGTCCAAGCAGCTGCAAAAGGGTTTGATCCAGCTTGCGGAAGAAGGCGCGGTACAGGTTTTTCGCCCGCTTCGAAACAACGACCTGATCGTGGGAGCGGTGGGTGTCCTGCAGTTTGATGTGGTGGTTAGTCGGCTCAAGAGCGAATATAAGGTTGAGGCGGTGTATGAGCCGATAAATGTTGCAACGGCACGCTGGGTAACGGCCTCTGATGAGCGTAAACTGGATGAGTTCGAGCGTAAGGCTAACGATTTCCTGGCTCTGGATGGCAGCGACCGACTGGCCTACATTGCGCCAACGATGGTCAACCTGCAGTTGGCCCAGGAGCGCTATCCAGAGATCAGCTTCCATAAAACACGGGAGCACTAGCAGGCTGGAGTGAGTGAATGCGACTCATTGATGCTCATTGCCATTTTGACTTCCCTGAGTTTGATGGGCGTCGCAAGGCAGTGCTTGAGGACGCTCGCAGCAGTGGTCTGTCGAATCTCGTTATTCCCGGCGTTCGGCGGCCCGACTGGAGCAGGGTGAGTCGCATTGCATCGGAATACGATGGGCTCTACTACTGTCTCGGAATCCATCCCTGGTATGTGGCTGAGCATACCGCCGATGACCTATGCGCATTGCAAGGCTTGCTCGAAGACCGTCCAGGTCATTGTGTAGCCTTGGGGGAGTGCGGCCTGGATCGGCTCCACGGGGACATGCGGGATCAGTACGCCTGGTTTGAAGGGCAGGTTGATATTGCTGCGCTTGTACATTTACCGTTGGTTATTCACTCCGTTAAGACCCACGACGAGGTCTATGAGGTGCTGCGGCGCAAGCGCTTTTCAGGGCGGGTGTTGGTGCACGGGTTTTCGGGCAGCTATGAGCAGGCTACCAAGCTGATTGACCTCGGTTGCTTCATCGGTGTTGGTGGTGTCATTACCCATCAGCGAGCGCGAAAGACCCGGGATACCATCGCCCGGTTGCCCGTTGATGCGCTGATCCTCGAGACGGACGCGCCTGATATGGCGCCAGCGGGCGTCGAGGCGGGGCATAATTCGCCTGCGTACCTGCCGTCGATACTAGCCACCCTGGCACGGTTGCGGAATTCGGGGCTCGAAGACCTGGCCCAGTCGCTGCTCTGCAACGTGCAACGGCTGTATGGTTGGAACGAAGTCGGCGCTTCCGAGCGCTAGAGTCGTGGAAATGACGACCACGGGTTGTTTCGGTGCCCTTTGGTTGGTGGCTCCGTTCCGCGGTAGCAATGAGGATACGTGAATAACGAAACAGTCCCTTTCAGGGTTGGCTTTCTTTTTGGGTTCGGATATACTTCGCGCCCTGGCTTTTCAAGGCGATGCCATCATCTCAGCCCCGAATGATGTCACTGCCGCATAACATACAGGTAAAGAACCTCCTCCGGATGCCGAGCATTTACCGGTGGTGGTTTTTAACGTTTCTTATATAGCGTTCAAGGCGGAATCAATGAAGACTCTGAGTGCGAAACCAGAAACAGTAACACGTGACTGGTACGTTGTAGACGCAGCCGGCAAGACGCTGGGTCGTCTGTCAACTGAAATCGCCCGTCGTCTGCGGGGCAAGCATAAGCCTGAGTACACCCCTCACGTCGACACTGGTGATTACATTGTGGTTATCAATGCCAGTCAGGTACGGGTTACCGGCAAAAAAGCATTTGACAAGATGTACTACAGTCACACCGGCTTTCCGGGTGGAATCAAGTCCATCAACTTCGAGAAGCTGGTCGACAAGGCTCCTGAGCAAATCATCCAGAAGTCTGTTAAAGGCATGCTTCCGAATGGCCCGCTTGGCCGTGCCATGTTCAAGAAGCTGAAAATTTATGCCGGCGCTGAGCATCCTCATGCAGCCCAGCAGCCCAAAGAACTCGACATTTAACGGAAGGCGGATATGTCTGTAGCACAAAATTACGGTACTGGTCGCCGCAAGACATCCACGGCTCGGGTTTTCATCAAGCCGGGAAGCGGTAACATCTCTATCAACGGTCGTTCCATTGAGCAGTTTTTCGGTCGCGAAACTCTGCGGATGATTGTTCGTCAGCCCCTGGTGGTTGCTGAATCCACGGATCGTTTCGATATCAACATCACTGTTAAAGGTGGTGGTATCAGTGGTCAGGCGGGCGCTATTCGTCACGGCCTGACTCGCGCCCTGATGGATTACGATGAAACGCTGCGCCCTGCGCTGCGTAAAGCGGGTTACGTTACCCGTGACGCTCGTGAAGTGGAGCGTAAGAAAGTTGGTCTGCGGAAGGCGCGTAAGCGTCCTCAGTTCTCCAAGCGTTAATAATCGCTGGAGCAGATCCGAAAAAACCCGGTCTATTGGCCGGGTTTTTTGTTGTCTGGGAAGTCAGTTTCGAACAGGCTTGAGACAGGTAATGGCCCGGCTCAAAGCCTTTCCGACTTGTAAGGGCAGGGTAATTTCATTACCATTTGAGCGCTTATAATTTTAGGTTGAGAGAAGTCCTTTTCGATGTGCAGTTTCCCTGTAAGCAGGGCTGTATGTCGCCTGATGGGAGATAACCATAATGAGTAATGGCGACGTGAGCCAAGGCAGGCGCCGATTTTTGATCGGTGCCACGTCTGTGGTGGGTGGTGTCGGCGTCGTCGGTGCGGCCGTGCCTTTCGTAGCATCCTGGAATCCCAGTGCCAAAGCGGAAGCAGCCGGTGCACCGGTCACCGTCAATGTCAGTAAACTGGAGCCAGGTCAGCAAATGACCGTCAAATGGCGCGGTAAGCCGGTGTGGGTTATTCGCCGCACCGAAGAGATGAACGAAAACATTCTCGAGCTGAATGACCAGGTGAAGGATCCTCTTTCCAAGGAAGCGGACCAACCTGCCTACATCGAAGGCGAGCTCCGGGCACTCAAGGACGAGTACGCTGTTCTCGTCGGTATCTGTACCCATCTGGGCTGCTCTCCCCAATTCAGGCCAGAAGTCGCTCCAGCCGATCTCGGGGAAAACTGGCTTGGCGGCTTCTATTGTGCGTGTCACGGCTCCCGTTACGACCTTGCCGGGCGTGTCTATCCGAATATGCCGGCACCCTCGAATCTTCAGGTGCCTCCCTATCGCTTTGACGACGAGAACACTCTGACCGTCGGTCTGGATCCTGAGGGGGCCGCATAATGAACAAGTTAGTGAACTGGGTAGACGAACGTCTTCCAATTGTCGATGCGTGGAACAAGCACGTTGGCAAGTATTACGCGCCCAAGAACTTCAACATGTGGTACTTCTTTGGTTCGCTGGCGATGTTGGTGCTGGTGAATCAGCTCGTGACCGGTATCTGGCTGACCATGAGCTATAACCCCACAGCGGAAGGTGCGTTCGCGTCAGTTGAATACATCATGCGTGATGTTGAGTGGGGTTGGTTGCTTCGATACCTGCACTCCACCGGCGCTTCCGCGTTCTTCGTGGTGGTTTATCTCCACATGTTCCGTGGCTTGATGTACGGCTCTTATCAAAAGCCGCGCGAGCTGATCTGGATCTTCGGTATGCTGATTTACCTGGTTCTGATGGCCGAAGCATTCATGGGTTATCTGCTGCCCTGGGGCCAGATGTCCTACTGGGGTGCGCAGGTGATCGTAAACCTGTTTGGCGCCATTCCGGTCATTGGCGATGATCTGTCGCTGTGGATCCGCGGTGACTACCTGATCTCTGGTATTACCCTGAACCGATTCTTTGCATTGCATGTTGTCGCATTACCAATCGTTCTGCTTGGTTTGGTGGTGCTGCACATTCTTGCGCTGCACGAAGTTGGCTCCAACAACCCTGACGGTATTGATATCAAGAAGAACAAGGACGAAAACGGCATTCCCAAAGATGGTATACCGTTCCATCCCTATTACACGGTGCATGACCTGTTGGGCGTGGGTGTTTTCTTCTTCATCTTCTTTATCGTGGTCTTCTTCTTCCCCGAGATGGGCGGGTTGTTCATTGAAAAGCCGAATTTCGAGCCTGCCAATGCCCTCAAGACGCCCGACCACATAGCGCCGGTATGGTATTTCACACCGTTCTACGCCATGTTGCGGGCGGTGACTATTGACCTCTTCGGCCTGGATGCGAAGTTCTGGGGTGTTGTCGTGATGGGGGCTGCTATCGCCATCCTGTTTGTTTTGCCCTGGCTGGACAGAAGTCCGGTACGCTCAATGCGCTACAAAGGCTGGTTGAGCAAGATCGCTCTGACGATCTTCGCCATCAGCTTCATTGTCCTGGGGTACCTGGGTATTGTTCCGGCCACTGAGGGTCGCACAACGGTTGCTCAGATCCTGACAACGCTTTACTTCCTCTATTTTATTCTCATGCCGTTCTACACACGGATGGAGAAAACAAAGCCAGTTCCAGAGAGGGTGACAGGATGATGAGAAAGCTGATAGTTGGTCTTTTCATAGCGATCCTGCCAGCTCTCGGGCTGGCAGCGGGGGCGTCCGTGCCGCTTGATACCATGGAGCCGGACCATACCAACAAAGCGTCGCTTCAGCGCGGTGCGGCCCTTTTCACCAACTACTGCATGGGGTGTCACTCCATGGAGTATGCGCGGTATAAGCGTGTATCGGATGATCTGGGAATTCCCGCCGAGCTTTACGAGGAGAATCTGATTTTCACTGGTGCAAAGATCGGTGAACTCATGAAGAACTCCATGAGCAAGGAAATGGCTGCGAGCTGGTTCGGTGCTCCGCCACCTGACCTGACCCTGGAATCTCGTCTTCGCGGTGAAGACTGGATCTATTCCTATCTTCGTGGCTTTTACAAGGATGAAAGTCGTCCGCTGGGTGTGAACAACGTGGTCTTCGAAAACGTTGGTATGCCCCATGTGTTGATCGGTTTGCAGGGGCTGTGTGCGGTTGAGCCGAGAATTGGTGAGGGTGCGAGTGTTGATCCTCTCAGCGGCGATGTTCGTAATGCAGACATTTGCCCGGAATGGGAAACAGAAGGCTCCATGGAGCCGGAGGAATTCAACCGGGCTATGTACGACCTGACCAATTTCATGTCTTACATGGGTGACCCGATAAAGGTTGAGCGTGAAAGGCTGGGTATGTTCGTACTGATCTTTGTGGCGATCTTCTTTATCTTTGCCTACCTGCTTAATCGCGAGTACTGGAAGGACGTACACTGAGATTTCAGGTATAATTCCTGTCCCTGAGTTCCAGCGGGCAATAGCCGGCCCGCTGGATTTTTGCGTTTTTCAGGATCAATTCGGTTAGTCAAATCGTGAGGTAGTTCTATGGGCGTTGTGACCAAGCGGTCATCAATGACGTTTTTCTCGGACCCGGCCAGTCATTACAGCCACAGAGTCCGCATTGTGCTGGCAGAGAAGGGGGTAACGGTTGACGTCGTGAACGTTGATCCGGATAACCCGCCTGGAGAGTTGGCTGACCTGAATCCGTACAATGCCCTGCCGACGCTGGTGGATCGTGACCTTGTGCTCTACGAGCCAAACATCATGATGGAGTATCTGGACGAGCGTTTCCCGCATCCTCCATTGCTGCCGGTTTATCCTGTTGCGCGTGCGAACAGTCGCCTGATGATCCATCGCATCCAGAAAGACTGGTGTGGGTTGGTGGATCAGATTCTGGCTCAGCCCAACGCAAAGGCGTCGGATGCAGCCCGAAAAGAGCTTCGCGAAAGTTTGCTGGCCACGGCGCCGCTGTTCGGTGAGATGCCTTTTTTCCTGTCGGAAGAGTTCACGATCGTGGATTGCTGTATTGCTCCGATTCTGTGGCGCTTACCGTCGCTGGGTATTGAGCTGAATGAAAAGCAGGCGAAGCCGCTTCAAAAGTACATGGATAGCATATTCAGTCGTGAAGGTTTCAAGGCGAGCCTGTCAGACCTGGAAGAAGATATCCGTAACTGATATGCAGCGCCTGAAACCGGTTCAGGAGAAAGGCAGTGCCTGATAGTAAGATAACGATGACATCAAGCCGTCCCTACCTCGTTCGGGCATTCAACGAGTGGATCCTCGACAATGACTGCACGCCCTACATTGTTGTGGATGCGGGAGTGCAGGGCGTTCAGGTTCCGACTGAGCATGTGGCCAATGGGCAGATCGTGCTCAATATCAGTCCTGGAGCCGTGCGTGGTCTGGTGATTGGTAATGGCGCCCTGGAATTCAGCGCGCGTTTTGGCGGTGTGCCGATGCAGGTCTTCATCCCCCTGCAGGCTGTCATGGCTGTATACGCAAAGGAGAACGGTGAGGGTATGGTCTTCGGTAGCGAACCAGGCTCTCCTGATCCGGAAGGCCCCGGCGGAAAGGATTCCGAGAATGGCAGTAGCGATAGCGGTCAAGGTGGAGATCGGCCCAGCGGTCGGCCAACGCTTAAGGTCGTGAAATAGCTCCGTCTTGAAAGGAAAGCCTCAGGATGCCTAAAAGCCAGCTGTTTTTAACAGCTGGCTTTTTTGTTGTGCGCCAGGCATGGCGCGTAGCGCCTTGACGGGCGCTGTTCCGGTTCAGGTGGTGCTGGCCGGATGACTTGGGGGTGCAAGTCCCCTGTGGACCCGGCAAGGGGAACCACTAGCCGGACGGCAAGGGTGTCCATCGTGAGATGGAATCTGAAGGAAGCCGCAGGCAAAGCACTGGCCTGACGAACAGAAATCGCATATGAGGCGGTCACACCGGGTAAGGCGTCAACTATCGTCAAAGCCCTGTACTTGCACGGAAGGTGTGGACGTAAATGCGGCGGGCATAAGTGTGAAGGTCACGCGTCTTACCCTGGGAAGTCTGGTTCTCTGCCGCTGTGCTACTCACTTCGCGAGAGGTGGGGATGGGGAGCCAGAACTCAGCCGAGGTCATAGTAGGTGCGTTACCGCGTACTGAAGGACCGAACATGGTTGGCCGTTAGTAGACGGTGAGTTCTCGTGATGTGCTTATGAAGACAGAAGCGACCCGGATGGGTCAGGGCATTCAGGAAGGGGTTGGGCGGAACCCGGCAGGTACTGAGGCCCGTGTCGAGGCAGGCGCGGGGGCTCACCCGTGGACGAACGCGGAGCCGAACGCGCTGATGGAGCAGGTGCTTGAGCGCCCGAACCTGATGCGTGCGTATCAGCGGGTGGTGTCCAACAAAGGGGCGGCTGGCGTCGATCAGATGCCGGTAACAGCCCTGAAGGGCCACCTGCAACAGCATTGGCCAACACTGCGCGAGCGGCTGTTGGCCGGAGACTACCATCCTCAACCGGTACGCCGGGTCAGCATCCCCAAGCCGCAAGGCGGGGAACGGATACTGGGTATTCCGACGGTGCAGGATCGCCTGATCCAGCAAGCACTTCACCAAACACTGAGCCCGATGCTGGAGCCGACCTTCTCGGATCACAGCTACGGGTTCCGTCCTGGTCGAAGTGCCCATCAGGCGGTCAAGGCGATGCAACGGCATATCAACGACGGCCACCGCTGGGTGGTCGATCTGGATCTGGCCCAGTTCTTCGACCGGGTCAATCACGATGTGCTGATGAGCCTGCTGGCTCGTCACATCACTGACCGGCGGATACTCACCCTGATCCGGCGTTACCTGCGAGCAGGCATGCTGTCAGGCGGGCTGGTCAGCCCGAGGGGGGAAGGGACGCCACAAGGCGGTCCCTTATCTCCTCTGCTGTCCAATGTGCTTCTGACCGAACTGGATCGGGAGTTGGAACGCCGGGGGCACCGGTTCTGTCGTTATGCGGATGATTGCAACCTCTACGTTCGCAGCCGACGAGCCGGTGAACGGACCATGACCAGCATTACCCACTACCTGGAAACGCACCTGCGCCTGACGGTGAATACGGCGAAGAGTGCCGTGGATCGCCCCTGGCGCCGGAGCTTTCTGGGTTACAGCGTGAGCTGGCATAAACGTCAGGTCCGGTTGAGAGTCGCGCCCAAAAGCCTGAAGGCCTTCATGGCCAAGCTTCGCCCCCTGCTGAAACGGTCACGGGGACAGTCGTTGACGACCACCATCCGGAACCTGAACCCGGTGCTGAGAGGCTGGGCAAATTACTATCGCCTGACCGCCTCGAAGCGTTCGGTCGAAGCCCTGGATGGCTGGATAAGACGGCGGCTTCGCCTGATCCTGTGGCAGCAGTGGAAGCGGACCCGCACGCGGGCCCGCAACCTGGTACGGCTAGGCTTGACTGAGATAAGGGCTTGGAGGAGCGCGACCAATGGTCGTGGACCCTGGTGGAACAGCGGTGCGTCTCATATGAACGCGGCCCTGCCTAAGAGGGTATTCGACCGTCTGTCTCTGGTAAGCTTGCTGGATACGATGACTCGGCTTCAGAGCCGACCATGAACCGCCGTGGTACGGAACCGTATGCCCGGTGGTGTGAGAGGACGGGGGAGATAACTCCCCCTCCTACTCGATTATCCGCCGAACAGTTTTTCGTCGATCAGTCCGCACAAGGCGTTGATAATCACTAACAGGATAGGCGTTGCAGCCGTCGGGGAAAGGTTATCCAGGGCGATTTCGTGGTCCTCCGGGTGAAGCAGGGAGGTGATGTCGGTTTTCTCCTTGGCACTCAGTACTACCACATTCATTTCTCTGTCGTGCGCGGCCTGTATGGCCTGGATCAGGTTGGCCTTGTGGCCGTCGTCCACAATAACCAGGAGCAGATCGTTGGCTTTGCCAATAGCGCGAACCTGTCTTGAGAAGGTGTCATTGAAGCGATTGTCGCGACAGATTGCGGAATAGGTTGTCGCATCCGCTCCCAGGTTGATGGCGGGCAGTGCCGGTCGGTCGTGCTCAAAGCGGTTGAGCAGCGCAGTGCAGAAGTACTGTGTGAGTACGTTGGCATTGCCGTTGGCGCAGGTAATGATCTTGCCATCATTCAGTAGCGTGTTAACCAGTGCGTCTGCGGCGCTCTCAATGGCCGGTGCCGTCAGGCTGGCGGCGTGGGCCGTGTGTTCCATGTGGTTGGCAAACCACTGGTTTATCTGTTGTTCGGTATCCGTCATAGTCAGACCTGAATGGCGTTTTTTATCCATTGTATCCGGTATTTTTTGCGATCGCCCGGTGCGATTGCGATTACGTCAATTCTTGCGTTCGCATTCCACAGCCCATGCCTGTGGAGGTAAAACGAAGCGGCGCGGATAAGGCGCTTTTGCTTCGTGGGAGTGATGGATTCGGCTGCACCGGTCAGGCTACCGCTTCCGCGGTATCGCACTTCGAAGAAAACCAGTGCATCACTGTCCCGGCCGATGAGGTCAATTTCGCCCCCGCGACTGAACACATTGCGTGCCAGAATAGTGACGCCTCGCGTTTGAAGGTAGCGCGCGGCAACGCCCTCGGCATGGTTCCCGGTGGCTTTTCGAGTTCCTGTGCTGCCATCCATGGCATAAGGTGTCCTGGTTGTTAATTTGGATTGGAGGCGCCTTCCATAGTGGGGGCGTCCGATTCTGTTTCTTCAGGTTCCAGTGGTGGCAGTTGTTCTGGAGTTCCTTCGCTGAATCGAGCCCAGAGCTGTTCCCGGTGAATGCTGCCTTGTGGCGTCATGGTCAGTACCCCGGTCTGGCCGTCTATCGTGGCGCCATCGACCTGCCTCAGTAATGGCAGTCGTTTGCTCAGATTCCAGGCATCCGCCCCCATGGCGAACAGGCGGCCAAGCTGGCCTCGGACATCAGGCATGGCTTCCTTGACGATGTCGCGAAAGCGGTTTTTCTTTTCAAGAACCCAAGGCGTGTCGGTAAAGGTGACGCCGTTCAGGTCCCGGTCCCTCGATGGGTCCGGATTACCTTCGTAGACCATGGAGGGTGAGTAAACGGGCAGGTCGCCGCCAAAATAGAAGGCGAATAATGGTTTGAACTGCCGTGCGACGGTTGGCTCCGCCACCATAACGATGCCGTCGGCATCCTGGCGCCGCCGGGGCTCGAATTCAACGTCAATGCCGGCAGTGCGTTCAACGTCTATGGCCCGATCGCGGGATACTGTGATGCCAAGCAGGTCGGCAGTGACGGCACGGAGATTGTCCTCGCGGAAATAGCGCTCAATATCCAGGGCGATGCCTCCATTCTCTGCCAGCTGGTCCAGCAGGGCAGTTTCCAGTCGGTCCCCCCAATTCCCCGTTGGGATCAGCACAAGAATCTGATCGATACCCTCTGCATCAAGACGGTTGGCAATCTGTCTGGCTTCGTCTTCTGCTGACAGCCCGAACTGGTAGAGTCCATCAGGAGCTGTAACCTCCCGTGGCAGATAGTTCAGGCCAAGAACCGGCACGGGCAGAGTCGACATGTCGCCGAGTGCTGCCAGGGACTCTTTTTCCAGGGGGCCGACAATCAGGTCCTGTTCCTCTTTGGTCAGTTCGTCATAAAGCGAACGAAAGTTCTGATCCGAGGTGTCGACGACTCGAATGCTGATTTTTCCGCGCTCTGCTGAGTCGTCCTCGTAGTAGGCGGCGAAAAAACCATCGCGGATGGCAGCGCCCGCACTCGACAGTGGGCCGCTGAGCGGCAATGCCAGGGTGATTCTTTCGGGCTGGCTCTCTGCAAGGCTTGCAATCAGTTGCAGTTCAGCCGGTAAGGCCCCGGCGGCGGGGTGGTCGGGCCAGTTGTTCTGCCAGTTGCGGATCATTCTTCCCTGTTCGTCCAGATTGATGCCCGGCTGCCGGAGAATGCCTGCCAGTTCAAGCCAGCCCTGGGCTTCGTAGCCAATCGCTCGGCCTTTTCTGTCGGCGAGCTGGGTGTCTGAGGTCTGTTTCAGGTTCTTCCAGATGTCGTCATGGATAGATTGCGTATTGGCGTCTGTGTCCGCTCCGGACAGCAAGATCAGGGTAATGGCCGCCGCAAGGTTGTCTCCGGCAAGCCGATAGGTTTGCTCTTGCAGTCTTGCGGCGCGGTTAATCAGGTTTCTTTCATAATTAAGGAAATGATCTGGCTCTATGCCAGATACAATGCTTTTCGCCCAATCGCCATCCTCAAGCGCAGTGGCGCTGGCCATGGCTAGCAGAAGCCGTTGGTTTTCTGTGGCCTCAGTGGTCGGCGAGAATTGCTTGCTTTGAAGCAGCTTCCTGGCGGCCCGGTGTTCGTTTTGACCCTGGAACCTGTCCGCTGCTCTCAACAGGTAAGCCTGTGCGCTTTGTCGGTCGGTTTCGCTGGCAGCGACTTCAAGAGCTTCTCCGGCGGTTTTGGCAATGTACGATTCCAGGTTCACGCTTGCGCAACCCGCAAACAGCACCGTCGTGGCCAGGAGAATGGTGATGGTTTTCAGGTTCTGGCGGTATTTGGTCATGGCTGGCTCACAATACTCCGGGTTATTACGCTTGTGGCGCCGGGTAATCGGCGGCATCATGCCGGGAGCCCTGGTGCCCGCCGGGCTTCCCATTAATGGTTTGATTTATCAGGCCGCAAGTTTAACAGCTCCCGCGTGAATTCACATGACGTTGGTGTCATGCGCAGGGGGCAAAGAGAGGGATGTGTGAACTCAGAAAGCGAGCTGCCGGAACAGGCTGGCACCCTGTATATCGTTGCCACACCAATTGGCAACCTGGACGATCTGTCTCCCAGGGCCGCGGCAGTTTTGTCGCGGGTGGCGGTGATTGCCGCCGAGGATACACGGCATAGTGGCCGGCTATTGCAGCACCTGGGTATCAGCAAGCCAATGATGGCCTTGCACGAACACAATGAGAGGGACAGGGCTGGCCAGGTTCTGGATAAACTTGCGGCTTGCCAGGATGTGGCTCTGATTTCCGATGCGGGGACGCCGTTGATCTCTGATCCGGGCTTTGTGCTGGTAAGGGAGGCTCGGGCTCGGGGTTATCGGGTTACTCCGGTGCCTGGTGCCTGTGCGCTCATTTCGGCGCTGAGCGCGGCAGGGCTGCCGACGGATCGGTTTTTGTTCGAGGGTTTTCTGCCCTCCAAGTCCGGAGCGCGCAAGGCTGCCCTGGACCGCCTTGCGAGGGAATCCGCCACATTGGTGTTTTACGAGTCGCCCCACCGTATTGTCGATACGGTGGGTGATATTGCGGAGGTGATGGGAGCAGAGCGAGAGCTCGTGCTGGCCCGGGAGCTGACCAAAACGTTCGAGACTTTCTATGCAGGGGCGGCGGCCCATGTCAGGCAAACTCTGGAGGCGGACCCCCATGGCAGTCGTGGCGAATTCGTGGTGATGGTGCGTGGCGCGAGCGCAGAGGAGTTGTCGGTGGGGGCGGCAGAGGCGGACCGGGTGTTGGCGTTGCTGCTGACAGAGTTGCCGGTCAAAAAGGCGGCGAAGCTGGCATCGGAGTTAACCGGAATCTCCAAGAATGAGCTGTATCAGCGAGCGTTGTCTCTGAAGGCCTGATCTCAGGAAGTCACTGGTTCGCGGTTTTTCTTGCCTGCCGCTGCAGGCTGGAGTATGGTCTCGCCCGAGCTCGCCAGACAGTCGCCGCCGGTTTTACCGGGGGAGGAAAGTCCGGGCTCCACAGGGCAAGGTGCCAGGTAACGCCTGGGCGGCGCGAGCCGACGGAAAGTGCAACAGAAAGTATACCGCCTAAGTGGCCGTGACATGTTCGCGGGCACCGGTAAGGGTGAAACGGTGCGGTAAGAGCGCACCGCGTGACTGGCAACAGTTCACGGCGATGGTAAACCCCACCTGGAGCAAGACCAAATAGGAATCCTATGGCGCGGCCCGCGCTGGATTCGGGTAGGTCGCTTGAGGCATGCGGTGACGCAGGCCCTAGATGAATGACTGTCCCAGACAGAACCCGGCTTACCGGCGAGCTCATTTTTATTTCTCCGCTTGATGTGACATTTGTCATTCTCACCAGCAAGCTTTTATAGCCAAAAAATCTTAGAGTTCACTTGCCATCTTCAGAACTGACTGCAGGTGATTGATTTTTAGGTTTTTCTTTTCCGTAATCTCCAGCTTTTGACCAGTCTTGTTCTGTAACCTCTTGTCGTGAAAGGAACTTTTCCGGGTGTGGCGCTGTTCGCGGCGCTTGCATTGTGTATTGCGTGTTTCTATAGTGTGCACAAGTGGGAAAAAGTGGTTTCTAGTGGTTATTTGTGGTTTCTGAACCCCGGAATTGGTGCTAATGAGCAATTTTCTTGGCAGTCATGCCATCAATATGGATGCGAAGGGTCGCTTGGCGATCCCCGCCAGGGTGCGCGAAGAGCTCGCGCATGCCTGCAGTGGTCGCATTGTATTGACGGCCAATGCCGATGAAGAGCGCTGTTTGCTGATGTATCCGGAACCGCAGTGGGAGGCATTAAGGCCACAAATTGAAGCACTTCCCAATATGAATAAAGCTGCCCGCAGGCTGCAGCGACTGCTGCTGGGCCATGCCACGCCTTTGGAGCTGGACTCGGCGGGGCGCATTCTGGTGCCGCCCACGTTGCGCAGTTATGCGCGCCTGGAGAAGAAATTAATGCTGATTGGTCAGGGCAAGAAGTTGGAACTTTGGAGCGAAGAGCGTTGGTTCGCTTGGCTTGACGAGTCATCGGATGAAGACGAGATGCCGCCGGAAATGGAGGCGTTGTCGCTATGACAGCCGGCCGCGGGCAGGAGCCTGCCGGTCAGTACCGGCACCGTTCCGTGCTCCTGGACTCGGCGGTGGACTTGCTGGTCAACGATCCGGATGGCGTTTATATCGATGGCACCTTTGGTCGCGGAGGTCACAGCCGGCTGATTCTGGGGCGGCTCGGGCAGGGCGGAAAGGTGTTGGGTATCGACAAGGATCCGGACGCAATTCAGGTGGCCCGAGACCTGTCGGCGAGCGATGCTCGGTTTCAGCCATTTCACGGCTCGTTTGCGGAACTGGGCGCTGCCGCTGAAGCCCAGGGGTGGATGAAGGTTAATGGTGTTTTGCTGGATCTTGGTGTTTCATCCCCGCAGCTGGACGATGCCGCCAGGGGGTTCAGCTTTATGCGCGATGGGCCACTGGATATGAGAATGGACCCCGGGCAGGCGCCAAGTGCGGCGCAATGGTTGGCCGAGGCGGACGAAAAAGACATCGCGAACGTGATCTGGCGATACGGCGAGGAGAAATTCTCCCGCCGTATCGCTCGTCTTGTTGTGGAGCGGCGTAAGGAGGCGCCGCTGGAAACCACGCGTCAACTGGCGTCGTTGGTCAGTGAGGCGGTGCCGAAAAAAGAAAAGCACAAGCACCCGGCCACCCGGACGTTCCAGGCAATCCGGATTTTTATCAACCGGGAACTGGAAGATCTGGAGCTTGGGCTCAATGCCGCTGTTGAAAAGCTGATGCCCGGTGGAAGGCTGGTGGTTATCAGCTTCCATTCGTTGGAGGACCGGCTGGTCAAACGCTTTATGCGGGACTTGGCGCGCGGGCCGAGATTGCCAAAAGGCGTGCCGGTGACGGCGGAGCAGGAAGCATCGGCGTTTCGGTTGATCGGCAAGGCGAACAAGGCGGATACAGAAGAAGTGAGCGACAACGTGCGGGCGAGGAGCGCGGTTATGCGTGTACTTGAACGGATACCGGAACAACACAAGTTAGGGAGCGCGTAATCATGGGCGCGGTAGCGATTGAACAGCCAACAAAAACAGCGCGACTGAACAGGAAGCGTGTCAGGGACGGCGTTGCCACTGCGGTCAGGTTGTCGAACCAGGTCTTTACCGCACTTCAGCAGAAGCGCGTGTTGATCACCGTGGGTTTGGTGATGCTGTTGATTGTGTCCTCGCTGGGCGTTGTTGTCAGTGCCCACGAGAACCGTGAATTGTTCAACTCCTTATCTCAGCTGCAGGAACAGCGTGACAACTACCAGCGTGAGTGGAGTCAGTTGTTGCTGGAGCAGAGTGCTTTGAGTGCCCACGGACGGGTAGAGCAACTGGCCTCCGAGCGTTTCGGAATGGTCGTGCCAGGCAAACAGGATATCGTTCTGGTGCCGTTGATGGCGCCGCTCGTCGGGTCGCGTTAAGCGAAAACAACAAACCGTAAGGTGAAGACAGTGTCGGACCAGGGAAAAACAGCAACATGGGGCCAGCGACTGGCTGCCGGGCTTGGGGCCTGGCGGTACGGCACCGTGTTGGGCGTTTTTCTGTTGGTTGTCGGTGCCCTTGCCTGGCGGTTGGTGGATCTGCATGTGGTGGACAACGAGTTCCTGCGTAAGCAGGGCGATGTGCGCACCATTCGGGTGGAGAGCATCGATGCCCATCGTGGTGTAGTGACGGACCGGCACGGCGAATCACTGGCGGTGAGCACTCCAGTCCAGACCATCTGGGCGAATCCGTCCGAGATCGACGCGGATGAGCCGCGACTGACCAATGTCGCGCGCCTGTTGGGCCTTCAGGAGGCCAGGCTGCGCGAGCGGCTGCGTAAGTATTCGGGCCGCGAGTTTATTTACCTGCGCCGTAAGCTTCAGCCAGAAATTGCTCGGCAGGTGCTGGCAATGGGTATTCCGGGTGTGTACAGCCGCCAGGAGTACCGTCGTTACTATCCCGCTGGAGAGGTGACGGCTCATGTGGTCGGGTTTACGAATATCGATGAAAGCGGTCAGGAAGGTATCGAGCTGGCCTACAACCAGTGGCTGAGTGGTGAAAGTGGTCGCAAGCGGGTTCTCAAGGACAACCGTGGCCGTGTGATCAAGGATCTGACGTTGATCCGCGACGCGAAGCCTGGTCGCAACCTCGAACTCAGCATTGATTTGCGGCTCCAGTATCTGGCTTATCGGGAGCTGAAAGCCGTTGTCGGCGCGCACGACGCCAGGGGAGGCACTCTGGTGATGCTGGACGTGGACACCGGCGAGGTATTGGCCATGGTGAATCAGGGCTCCTACAACCCCAACGACCGCAGCCAGCTGAGCCCCGACCGTTTACGCAACAAGGCCATTACCGATCTGTTTGAGCCGGGGTCCACGATGAAGCCTGTTTCCATGGCTGCAGCACTGGAATCGGGGAAGTTCAAGGCTTCCAGCACCATAGACACAGCGCCGGGGTACCGGCGCTTTGGCCGTTTCACGATTCGTGATCACCGGAACTATGGGGTCATCAACCTGACTGACGTGATTGCGAAATCCAGCAACGTCGGCATCAGCAAGATCGCCACCGAGTTGGGTGGTGACACTATCCGCGATCTTTATGCCCGTCTGGGGCTGGGCCAGCCTACCGGTATCGGGTTCCCCGGTGAGGCTGTTGGCGTGTTGCCGGCACCACCAAAGTGGCGCCCCGTCGAAGAGGCAACCCTGTCTTATGGGTATGGCATGAGCGTCAATGCGCTTCAGCTGGCGCAGGCATACATGGTTTTGGCCAATGGCGGAATTCGCTACCCGTTGAGTCTGTTGAAGGCCGATGAAAAACCCGTTGGGGAACGGGTTCTTTCCGAAGAAGTCTCATTCCAGATAAGGGAAATGTTGCGAGAGGTGGTCGAGAACGGTACCGGAAAGCGCGCTCAACCGGGATTCTATTCCGCCGGTGGTAAAACCGGCACGGTACACCTGGTGGGTAAGAATGGGTATGAGGATAGCCAGTACAAGGCGATATTTGCCGGTATGGCTCCCATCGACAATCCGCGGATTGTCACCGTCGTGGCTGTCGATGCACCCCAGTCCGGCGAATACTACGGTGGCGAAGTGGCTGCACCCGTATTCGCCCGGGTGATGGGAGATGCATTGCGGCTGCTGAACGTAAAGCCGGAACTGGAGCTGGGCGACGCAAAGGCGCCGCGTCTGGCATCCGGGGAGCGGGGTTAGGGTTATGTGTATTACATCACTCAGCACATTGTTGCAGGGAATCGCACCGGTACCGTCGGTGTTTGATGTCACAATCCACGGCCTGAAGACCGACAGCCGTGACGTCAGGTCGGGCGACGCGTTCGTTGCCCTGGCCGGTGCCCGAACGCCCGCCGACCACTACATCGAACAGGCGATCGGTGCGGGTGCCACCGTAATCCTGTTGGAGTCAGCGCAGCCGGGTGAATGCTACGAGCATGAAGGTGTTCTTATTGTTCCGGTGACGATGTTGCGCGCTCACCTCGGGAAGCTCGCGGATCGATTTTTCGAGCATCCCTCCCAACGATTGCGCCTGATCGGCGTGACCGGAACGAATGGCAAAACGTCGGTAAGCCATTACATAGCGACATTGCTACAGGAAACCGGCACACCATGCGGCGTTATCGGCACCCTCGGCTATGGTATGCCCGGTGCGCTGCAGGAAGGTACACACACCACGCCGGAGGTCGTGCAGGTAAACCGCGTACTGTCGAAAATCATCGCCCAGGGTGGACGCGCGGCGGCGATGGAAGTCTCTTCACACGCACTCGAACAGGGGCGGGTCGACAACCTGACCATGACTGGCGCGGTGTTTACCAATCTTACCCGGGACCACCTGGACTACCACGGTTCCATGGATGCATACGGAGCGGCGAAGGCCCGTCTTTTTCATCGCGAAGAGCTGCATTTCGCGGTCATCAACTTCGATGATCCGTTTGGAAGGCAGCTCTATGAGAAGCTTGATGGCAAATGTGACCGTGTCCGTTACAGCTTGCACGAAGCCCAGACCGAGCTCTGGCTGACGGAATTCGTACCGTCCATTGACGGTTTCAGCGCCAGCGTAGACGGGCTTTGGGGCCGGTTTAATGTGTCCGCCCGGGTACTGGGAAGCTTTAACGTCAGCAATATTCTGGCGGCCATGGCAGCCGTGCTCAGCCTGGGTGTGCCGGTAGAGCGGGTTCAGCAAGCGGTTGAGCGGTTGTCGCCCCCACCGGGACGGCTGGAGCCCTTCGCGGGCGGTAACGATGTGCGTGTTGTCGTGGATTACGCCCATACCCCGGACGCCCTGAACAGTGCCCTTGCCGCCTTGCGCCCGCATGTTGCCGGGCGGCTTTTCTGTGTATTCGGCTGTGGCGGCGACCGCGACACCGGTAAGCGGCCAGAGATGGCCCGGGAAGCGGAAAAAGGGGCCGATGTCGTGATCGTGACGGACGACAATCCGCGCAGTGAAGACCCGGAAGCCATTACTTCCGACATCGTCGCTGGGTTTGAGAATCCTGACCAGGTCGCGGTTATCCATGATCGTGCTGAGGCGATTCGCCAGGCCATTCATTCTGCTGTGGCAGGAGACATTGTACTGATTGCCGGAAAGGGCCACGAAGCATGGCAGGAAGTGGCAGGCCAGAGATTTCCGTTCAGCGACGCTGAGCAGGTGCGACATGCGCTGTCGCTGAATGGAGGTGTCGCATGATGCAGTCATTCGCGCTGGCCGATGCCGTCAACTGGCTTGGCGGTACTGTGGCAGTGGGCAATCTGGAAGGCTTGAAGTTTGACGGTGTCTCGACCGACACGCGTCGAATCGCCAGCGGAGACGTGTTCGTGGCGCTTCGGGGTGAGAACTTCGACGGGCACGATTATCTGGCTGTGGCCGAGAAGGCTGGAGCCGTGGCTGCTGTTGTAGACAAGGCAGACCCGAGCCTGGGGCTTCCGCAGATCCGGGTTTCGGACACGGTAGACGCATTGGCACAACTGGCCCTGGCCAATCGCAATGCCAGCACCGCACGCTTTGTGGCGATCACCGGTAGCAGTGGTAAGACCACGGTACGCGAAATGGTGGCCGCGATTCTTTCGCAGGTGGGTAATACCCTCGCCACCGAGGGCAACCTCAATAACCACATTGGCGTTCCCCTGACGCTGTTCAGGTTGTCACCGGAACACCAGTTGGGCGCGATAGAACTCGGAGCCAGCGGCCTGGGGGAAATAGCCCACACCGTCAATATTGTTCGGCCGGAGGTGGTCATCCTCACCAACGCCGGGCAGGCGCATCTGGAAGGGTTTGGCGGTTATGACAACGTGGTGCGCGCAAAGGGTGAAATCATTGATGGCGCGCCAGCATCCGGTCTTGTGGTCCTGAACAATGATGACCCGGCCTTCGATCTATGGCGTCAGCGGGCGGGCCAGCGTCGGGTCGCAGGTGTCAGTGGCCGGGCAAGTGAAGGGGCTGATTACGTCCCCGAAGATATCCGCAGCGATGGCGATGTCCGGCAGTTTCGTGCACAGGGGCCGGACGGCTGGTCCTGTGACATCCGCCTTTCCCTGCAGGGCGAGCACAATATCACCAACGCATTGTTGGCGATTGCCGCTGCACGCGAGTTGGGTGCAGGCGATGAGGCGATAAAGACGGGGCTGGCGGCTTTGAAGCCGGTAAAGGGGCGCCTGCAAATGATGGCGCTGACACCGAAACTGACCGTCATCGACGACAGCTACAATGCCAACCCTGCCTCCATGAAAGCCGCTTTGGATGTGTTGGCTGCGCGACCGGCCGGCCGTGTGGCTGTGTTGGGGGCGATGGCTGAGTTAGGGCAGGACAGCTTAGTTCTGCACAGGGAGGTTGGTGAGTTCGCCAGGGCGAGGGGCATCGAAAGGCTGATCGCTGTGGGTCCTGGCTGTGAAGGATATGTTGAGGGTTTCGGAGACGCCGCTGAGGTGTGTGCGAGCCATGACGACGCCGTGCGTCGTCTGTTTGAGGGGCCTGCCGAGTCACAGACGGTACTGGTCAAGGGTTCTCGCAGTTCCGCCATGGATCGCGTGGTGGAGGGAATACAAGAAAAGGTGGGTAACGCATGCTGCTCTGGCTGACAGAGGCTCTTTCACAGTACTTTTCCGCGCTGACGGTTTTCCAGTACCTGACCGTCAGGGGGATCTTCGGGGTGTTGACGGCCCTTTTGATTTCCCTGCTGATCGGCCCGGTGATGATTCGCAAACTCAGCCAGTACCAGATCGGGCAGGCGGTTCGTGACGACGGCCCACAAACGCATCTGAGTAAAGCCGGCACGCCGACCATGGGTGGTGCGCTGATTCTGGTAGCCGTCGGGGTCAGCTCATTGCTGTGGGCGGACCTGAGCAATCGGTATGTCTGGGTGGCGATTCTGGTCACGCTTTTGTTCGGTGCGATTGGCTGGGTGGACGACTACCGCAAAGTGGTGGAGCGCAATCCGAGAGGACTGCCTGCTCGCTGGAAATATTTCTGGCAGTCAGTGATCGGGGCGACGGCGGCGGTCGTGTTGTTCATGAGTTCCGCACTGCCCCAGGAAACGTCGCTCTACGTGCCATTTTTCAAGAACGTATCGCTGACCCTGGGGCCGGTGCTGTTCATCCTGTTGAGCTATTTCGTGATTGTGGGTAGCAGCAACGCGGTGAACCTGACCGATGGCCTGGACGGGCTGGCCATTATGCCGACGGTGATGGTGGCGGCGGCGCTGGGCATCTTCGCATACGTGTCTGGCCATGCTCAGTTCGCCGATTATTTGCTGATTCCTCATTTGCCGGGCACCGGTGAGTTGATTGTATTTTGTGGCGCGCTCGTGGGTGCCGGCCTGGGATTTCTGTGGTTCAACACCTATCCGGCCCAGGTGTTCATGGGGGATGTGGGAGCGTTGGCGCTTGGCGCGGCGCTGGGTGTCGTGGCCGTGATCGTACGGCAGGAAATCGTATTGTTCATCATGGGCGGCGTGTTCGTTATGGAAACCGTCTCCGTGATTCTGCAGGTGGCGTCCTTCCGGCTTACCGGCCGGCGGATATTCCGCATGGCGCCGCTGCATCATCATTTTGAACTGAAGGGCTGGCCGGAGCCGCGCGTTATCGTGCGCTTCTGGGTTGTCACCGTCGTGTTGGTACTGGTTGGCCTGGCCAGCCTGAAACTGAGATAGGGAAGCAAAGCACCATGGGTGTCATCGTTTCAGATCGTCGAACGCTGGTTGTGGGGCTCGGTAAAACCGGGCTCTCCTGCGTGCGCTATCTGTGCGAAAAAGGCCGCGATGTTGCCGTGGCTGATAGCCGCCTGTCGCCGCCCGGCCTGGATGAGCTCAGGGCTGAATGGCCGGACCTGCCCGTGTACCTGGGGGAGTTCGATGCCGACCTGTTTGCCGGCTTTAACGAACTGGTGGTCAGTCCCGGGATCAGTGTTGCCGAACCGGCCATTCGGGTGGCAGCCGATAAAGGGGCTGTCATTCGCGGTGACATTGACCTGTTCTCGGAAGTAGCGGACGCGCCGATCATCGCCATTACGGGGTCCAATGGTAAAACCACGGTGACCACGCTGGTCGGAGAGATGGCGAGGGCCGCTGGCCGCCGCGTGGAAGTCGGCGGCAATATCGGCACTCCGGCGCTGGAGCTGCTTGGTCGCGGTGCCGACCTCTATGTCCTGGAGTTATCGAGCTTCCAGCTCGAAACCACCCGGGAACTGAATGCCCTGGCGGCCACGGTGCTGAACGTCAGCGATGATCACATGGATCGCTACCCTGACAAGATGGCCTATTTCCAGGCCAAACAACGAATTTTCAACGGCTGCCAGAACGCCGTGGTCAATCTGGACGATGCCCTCAGCACGCCCATGGCCAGGGACAACCTCCGGTTCCTGTGTTTCGGTTTTCACCGTGTTAACCCGGATACGTTCAGTACCCGCGATGACGATGAAGGTACCTGGATTACCTTCGGCTTTGACAATCTGCTGTTGGCCGAGGAATTGGGCCTGATGGGCCAGCACAATATCAGCAATGTGATGGCGGCACTGGCACTTGGACAAGCTGCCGGATTACCGATGGACGTGATGCTGGACACTGCCAAGCGTTTCAAGGGGCTTCCGCATCGGTGCGAATTCGTTCGGCGGGTGAGTGATGTCGACTACATCAATGACTCCAAGGGCACCAATGTGGGAGCGACGGCCGCCGCCATTGAAAGCCTGGTGCCAGCGGGTGGAAAGATCGTGCTGATTGCCGGTGGTGAAGGCAAGGGCGCTGATTTCTCATTGCTCGCTGAACCCGTGGCAACTCATTGTCGCGCGGTTGTACTGATCGGCGCTGATGCTGAGACCATCGCCACCGCCTTGGGTAATAGGGTGGAGACGGTCAACGCCGCTGACATCGCAGGCGCTGTCCATACGGCAAAAAAGCTGGCCCAACCGGGTGACCGGGTGCTGTTGTCACCTGCCTGCGCCAGTTTCGACATGTTCCGCGACTACGGGGATCGTGGCGATCGTTTCCGTCAACAGGTGGAGGGGCTGTGATGCACGCTGACCTGTCCCTCACCAGTCATCACGGTTTGTTCCGTGATCTGCGCCCGCTGCCCCTACTGATCATCAGTTCCGCTGCGTTGCTGGTCATGGGCATTGTGATGATTTCTTCCGCCTCCATGGACATGGCGGCGGAAACCATGGGTAACAGTTACCACTATGTGATCCGTCAGCTCATTTTTGCCGGCATCGGCTGCGTACTTGCGCTGATTGCCGTCAACGTGCCGATCTCCTGGTGGGAGCGCAGCGGGTGGCTGTTGCTCGGGGTCGGTTTGCTGTCACTGCTTCTGGTGCTGACGCCCCTCGGGCGTACGGTGAATGGCTCCACCCGCTGGATCTCGTTCGGGCTGTTCAATGTTCAGGTGTCGGAAATTGCCAAGCTTTGCCTGATTGCCTATCTGGCCGGCTACGTCGTGCGTCGTCGGGATGAGTTGCTAAACACCTGGCCTGGGTTCCTCAAGCCGTTGGGCGTGCTGGGTATTGCCTCGGTGCTGCTGGTTATCGAGCCGGACTTCGGTGCCACGGTGGTACTGGTTGCTGCATCAGCCGGCATGATTTTCCTGAGTGGCGTCCGGCTTAGCCGGTTTATGCCGCTGATTGGCGTGTTGGTGGTGATGGGCTCCGTGCTGGTATTCACCCAGCCCTACCGGTTGAAGCGGGTTGTGAGTTACCTCGACCCCTGGAAAGACCAGTTTGATACCGGCTACCAGCTAACCCAGTCGCTGATTGCGTTCGGTCGTGGCGACTGGGCGGGTACCGGGTTGGGGAATTCGGTACAGAAACTGTTCTATCTGCCGGAGGCCCACACCGACTTTATCTTCGCGATCATTGCGGAAGAATTCGGGTTGTTGGGGTCGCTGATGGTCCTGGGCCTGTTCACCGTATTGGTGGTGACCGGATTTGTGATTGCGAGAAGGGCCGAGAAAGCGGGCATGCCATTCGCCGCGTGCTTCTCCTATGGCATTACTTTGCTGATTGGCTTGCAGGCCGGTATCAATATGGCGGTCAGTACGGGCCTGCTGCCTACCAAAGGCCTGACCTTGCCGCTTGTGAGCTATGGCGGTTCCAGCCTGATGATTACCGCTGTCTGCATTGGTGTGCTGGCACGGGTGGAGATGGAGAGGCTGGACCGCGAAAAACTGGCCAGCGAAAAGACCCGTAAACCAGCGGCCAGGGGAGGTGCGGTTTATGACTGATAAACGGCGCTTTCTGATGATGGCCGGTGGCACCGGTGGCCATGTTTTCCCTGCCCTGGCAACGGCGAGACAGCTGCAGGACAAGGGGCATGAGGTTTTCTGGTTGGGTTCTCGTGGTGGTATGGAAGAGCGACTGATCGGCGAAACCGACATACCACTGTCGCTGATCCAGGTCTCTGGGCTGAGGGGCAAGGGTCGCCTGGCTTTGTTGATGGCGCCGTTCCGGCTGATGCGCGCTCTTGGCCAGGCCTTTACGATCGTTCGCACCATCCGCCCACATTGCGTCATCGGCATGGGTGGCTTTGTGACCGGTCCTGGCGGTCTCTCCGCCTGGCTGAATCGGGTGCCGCTGGTAATTCACGAGCAGAATGCCATTGCCGGAATGACCAACCGCATTCTGGTGCGCTTCGCTCATACCGTGTTGGAGGCCTTTCCCGGGAGCTTCGGCACGACTGTGGTAACCCGCTGTACCGGCAACCCGGTCAGGCAGGACCTGGCCGAGCTCGCCGAACCCGATCAGCGGATGTCCGGCCGGGCGGGTGCGCTGCGGTTACTGGTGGTGGGCGGCAGCCTTGGTGCCCAGGTGTTCAATCGCACGTTGCCGGAGGCACTGGCTCAGCTGCCGGAAGCTGAACGGCCAACGGTGCGCCATCAGTGTGGCGAGAAAAATATCGAGGAAGCCGGTGATGCCTACCGTGACCACGGCGTGGATGCATCGGTGGAGCCGTTTATCAAAGACATGGCAGAGGCCTACGGCTGGGCCGACATTGTGCTCTGCCGGTCTGGTGCGCTCACCGTTTCTGAGTTGTGTGTTGCCGGTGTGGGCGCCGTGCTGGTGCCGTTCCCCCATGCCGTGGACGACCACCAGACCCGGAACGCACAGCAAATGGTTAATGCGAAAGGCGCCATCCTGATCCCGCAGCCAAAGCTGTCGGCCGATCTGCTGGCGGAAACCCTGACCGATCTCGGCAAGGACCGCCGCCGGATTCTGGACATGGCGAAGGCCGCAAAGACGCTGGCTCGCCCCGATGCAACGGAGAGAGTCGTGAATTACTGTTTGGAGGCCGCAAATGGCTGAATCCACAAATCCCCCGCTGGTCTATCAGGTGCCCGAGATGCGCCGTATCCGCAATATTCATTTTGTGGGGATTGGCGGTGCTGGCATGAGCGGTATTGCCGAGGTCCTGAAGAACCAGGGCTACGATGTGTCCGGCTCTGACATTCGTGAGAGTGCCGTGACAGACCGGCTGTCCGGCATGGGCGTTGAGGTGTTCATCGGGCATCGTGAGGAGAACAGTGCCAGTGCAGACGTGGTTGTGGTGTCGTCTGCGGTAACGGGTGATAACCCGGAAGTATCGGCGGCTCGCAGCCGACGGGTGCCGATCGTGCCCCGTGCAGAAATGCTGGCGGAGATCATGCGCTATCGCCATGGCATTGCCGTGGCTGGCACTCACGGCAAAACCACCACCACCAGTCTGATTGCATCGGTTCTGGGAGAGGCTGGCCTGGATCCCACCTTTGTGATTGGTGGCAAGCTCAATAGCGCCGGAACCAACGCGCAGCTTGGCGGCTCCCGCTATCTGGTGGCTGAGGCCGATGAAAGCGATGCCTCATTCCTTCACTTGACGCCGGTGATCTCGGTGGTGACCAACATTGAAGCCGACCATATGGACACCTATGGCGGAGACGTTGGGCGCCTGAAACAGACATTCGTGGATTTCCTCCACAACCTGCCGTTTTACGGCGTTGCGGTGATGTGTGTGGATGACGGCTTTGTGCAGGAAATCATCCCCAGGATTTCCCGCGCCATCATTACCTATGGCATCGATAATCCGGATGCCGACTACCGGGCGGAAAACATTGAATCCGATGGCCTTCGGACTCGGTTTGTCGTTCGCCGCCCGGGTGGCCGTAGTGATTTGGACGTTGAACTGAAAATGCCCGGTCGCCACAACGTACTGAATGCCCTGGCGGCTATTGCCGTGGCCACTGATGAGGGCGTGGATGATGCCGCCATCTGTCGGGGCCTTGCAGGTTTTGCCGGGGTTGGACGCCGGTTCCAGGTCTACGGTGATTACAACACCCGCAAAGGCACTGTCACCTTGATTGATGACTATGGGCACCATCCCACGGAAGTGGAGGCCGTTATCCGGGCGGCCCGTGATGCCTGGCCGGATCGCAGGCTGGTCATGCTTTATCAGCCTCACCGCTACACCCGTACCCGGGATCTCTATGAGGATTTCGTCAGGGTACTCTCGGAAGTGGACGGGCTGTTACTGATGGACGTGTATTCAGCGGGTGAGCCGGCGATACCGGGTGCGGATGGTCGTGCATTGTGTCGCAGCCTGCGGCAGCGAGGCAGCGTGGAGCCGCTTTTTGTGGAAGAAAACGGAGAGATCGAAGCCCTGCTTGCCAACACGTTACAGGACGGCGATCTGCTGATTACACAGGGCGCGGGTGATATAGGCGGAGTGGCTGCGCGACTGGCAGCTGCAGGAGTGATTGCGGATGAGTGAGATGGCCAGGACTGTAGATTCACAAGGTTATCAGGCCGATCCGGAGACGCTGAAGGCACTGGGACGGGTGGCTGTCTTTATGGGCGGTGATTCCGCCGAGCGTGAAGTGTCACTGAAAAGCGGACAGGCAGTACTGTCGGCACTGGTATCCGCCGGAGTTGACGCCTATGCCGTGGATGTACGCGGTTGTTTGCTGAAAACCGTCGAAGAGCCCGAGTTTGATCGGGTTTTCATTGCCCTGCACGGGCGCGGCGGGGAAGACGGCACGATTCAGGCCATCCTGTCCCAGGCTGGTATTCCCTTTACGGGAAGTGACGTTCTGGCCTCTGCGCTGGCCATGGACAAGCTGCGCAGCAAATACGTGTTTGAAGGCTGCGGACTGCCAACTCCGAAATTCCGTGCCATGGGGTCCGTGGAGGAAGCCGGCAGCCTAGTACAGTCGCTGTCGTTGCCGCTGAGCGTAAAACCCTCGCGGGAAGGCTCCAGCATTGGCATTCGCAAGGTGAACAGTGAACAGGAGCTGGTTGAAGCATATACGCAGGCGGCCGCGCTGGACCCTCTGGTTCTCGTCGAAGAATGGATTGAAGGCCCCGAATTTACCGTCAGCCTTCTGCAGGATCAGGCGCTGCCGGCCATTGGCTTGAGTACAGACCACGTTTTCTATGACTACGACGCCAAGTACCTGGCCGACGACACCCGCTACCAGATCCCCTGCGGGCTGGACCCGGACAGCGAGCTGAAGCTCCAGCATCTGGCATTGGATGCGTTCAGGGTGCTCGGCTGCCGAACCTGGGGCCGGGTAGACATAATGCAGGACCGCCAGGGTGAGTTCTGGATTCTGGAAGTGAACACAGTCCCTGGAATGACTGACCACAGTCTGGTGCCCATGTCGGCTAGGGCGGCCGGTATCAGTTTCGAGGAACTGGTGGTGAGGATCCTCATGGACACCTTGGAGGCAGGCGATGCTTGAAAAGCTGCTGATCCGGAGCCGGGCGGTACCGTCCGACCCACCGAAGCGCAGGGGAGCTACCTCTCTTGGGCCTGAGCGGGACCGGTGTGGTTTGCTGAGAGCTGTATTGTCCGCCGTGCCCTGGGGGCAGGCGCTCATGGGAGCGGGTATTGTCCTGCTGGCGGCATTGGTTCCCTGGGGAACCAGCGAGGTGCTGAGCGCCATGGATCGTCAGGTCATGGCCATCGACGTGAAGGGCGAACTGGTGGGTGAAAACCGTACAGCGCTGGAGCGCAGTGCGGGCAAGTGGATAGGGCGGAGTTTCTTTGCCACCGATCTCTCTGACATCAAGGAGAGCCTGGAGCAGCGCCCATGGGTGGAGTCTGCAGCGGTCAAGCGCGTATGGCCGGACCGGCTGCAGATCGACGTTCGTGAGAAAAAGCCACTGGCGTACTGGAACAGCAACCGGCTGGTGAGCCGCAACGGAGAACTGTTTGCGCCGCCTAACCCCGAAGTGGCCGGGCGACTGCCTCGGCTGGCTGGCCCGGATGAGCGTGTGAAGGAAGTGATTGATATGGCAAGGACCATGTCGGATACGCTCACCGGTCATAATCTCGGGTTTGCCGGGTTGAGTCTTGAACAGCGCGGTGCCTGGACGCTGACCCTTGCCAACGGCATCGAAGTGGTTCTGGGCAGGGATCAGGTTGAGGCGCGTTTTGAACGCTTTGTCACGGTTTATCAGGAACGGCTGGCGTCGCGTTCAGACGAAGTCAGACGGGTGGATGCCCGCTACAGCAATGGGGTGGCGGTTCAGTGGAAGCCGTCAGAAACGGCCTCGCGGACAAAATCATAGCAACGCTAAATTCAGACCTACGGTTTGGTGAAACACATGTCATCGGTTGAAACGGAAAACATGATTGTCGGCCTCGATATCGGAACCTCGAAAGTGGTTGCGATCGTCGGCAAGCGCAAAATGGACGGGACCATTGAGGTGGTGGGTATCGGTTCCCATCCCTCCCGCGGGCTCAAACGTGGCGTGGTGGTCAATATCGAAACCACGGTCCAGGCGATACAGCGTGCGGTGGAAGAAGCCGAACTGATGGCGGGTTGCCGGATTCACTCGGTCTACGCGGGTATTGCCGGCAGCCATATCAAGAGCCTCAACTCCCACGGCATTGTAGCGATCCGTGACCGGGAGGTGACCCAGGCTGACATTGATCGGGTGATTGACGCCGCCCAGGCGGTGGCGATTCCGGCGGACCAGAAGATCCTTCACATACTGCCGCAGGAGTTCGTGATCGACAGCCAGGAGGGCATCAAGGAGCCCATGGGAATGTCCGGCGTTCGCCTGGAGGCCAAGGTTCACCTCGTCACCTGTGCGGTGAACGCCGCCCAGAACATCGAAAAATGCGTGAAACGCTGCGGCCTGGAAGTGGATGACATCATCCTGGAGCAGTTGGCCTCCAGTCACGCCATCCTCACCGAGGATGAAAAGGAACTGGGTGTCTGCGTGGTGGATATTGGCGGTGGTACCACCGATATCGCGGTGTTCACCGGTGGTGCCATTCGGCACACGGCGGTCATTCCTATCGCTGGTGATCAGGTCACCAACGACATCGCCATGGCCCTGCGGACACCCACGCAGAATGCCGAGGAAATCAAGATCAAATACGCCTGCGCCTTGACTCAGCTGGCCGGCGCGGATGAAACCATCAAGGTGCCCAGTGTGGGTGACCGGGCGCCACGGGATTTGTCCCGTCAGGCGCTCGCCGAGGTGGTGGAGCCGCGCTACGAAGAGCTGTTCACCCTGGTGCAGTCTGAACTTCGTCGTTCGGGATTCGAAGACCTGATCCCGGCCGGCATCGTGATTACCGGCGGTTCCTCCACCATGGAAGGCGTGGTGGAACTGGCCGAAGAAATCTTCCACATGCCGGTAAGGCTGGCCTGTCCGCAGGCGGTCTCCGGTATGACGGAGGTAGTCAACAACCCCATCTACGCCACGGGCGTTGGGTTGTTGATCCATGGCTTCCGCCAGATGGATCTGGGGCGGGCGCCGGCGCTTAAGGGTGAAGATGCACCCACGCTGTTTGAGCGCATGAAAGCCTGGTTTACCGGTCACTTCTGACGGCGAGCCGGGAGAAGACATACACGAAGGTATCTCGAAAATCATAATCTCGAAAAATCAGTCTGGAAAAGGCTGATAAACAGCACGAAGGAGTAGGGGAAATGTTTGAACTCGTCGATAATGTCCAGCAAAACGCTGTCATTAAAGTAGTAGGCGTTGGCGGTGGTGGCGGCAATGCCGTTCGCCACATGCTCAACAGTGATATCGAAGGCGTGGAGTTTATTTGCGCCAACACCGACGCTCAGGCCCTGACGGACCTGGATGCACGTCAGATTATTCAGCTTGGTGGCAATATCACCAAAGGGCTGGGTGCCGGTGCCAACCCGGAAGTAGGGCGTCAATCAGCTCTGGAAGACCGTGATCGCATCGCCGAGTCGCTGAAAGGCGCCGACATGGTGTTCATTACCGCCGGCATGGGCGGCGGAACCGGAACCGGTGCTGCTCCGGTTGTGGCTGAAGTGGCCCGGGAAATGGGTATCCTGACCGTTGCCGTTGTCACCAAGCCATTCATGTTTGAAGGTGGCAAGCGCATGAGTGTGGCGGAAGCCGGCCTCAAGGAGCTGGAGGAAACCGTTGACTCGCTGATCACCATCCCCAACGAAAAGTTGTTGGCGGTGATGGGTAAGAAAACCAGCCTGCTGGACGCGTTTGGTTCAGCAAACGATGTGCTGTTGGGGGCGGTTCAGGGTATTGCTGACCTGATTACCCGCAACGGTATGATCAACGTGGACTTCGCCGACGTAAAAACCGTTATGTCGGAGATGGGCAACGCCATGATGGGTACGGCGCGTGCCACTGGCGAGAACCGCGCCCGCGAAGCTGCAGAAGCCGCTGTTCGAAGCCCGCTTCTGGAAGACATCAACCTGCAGGGTGCCAAGGGTATCCTGGTCAACATCACCGCAGGTATGGATCTCAACCTGGGAGAATTCTCTGAGGTTGGCGACATTGTTCGTGAATTCGCTTCGGATTCCGCCACGGTGGTCGTGGGTACCGTGATTGATCCGGAAATGACTGACGAACTCAAGGTGACGGTGGTTGCGACCGGCCTGGGCGGTGACCGCGAGAAGCCGACCAAGGTGGTGGACAACACCCGTAGCCTGGATGGCACAACGGATTACAACCAGCTTGACCGTCCGGCCGTTCTGCGTCGTCGCGCCGTGGCTCACGGCAATGTGGCGATTGATCAGAGCAAGGACAGCGAGGAGCAGGGAGTCGACTATCTCGATATTCCCGCATTCCTTCGCCGTCAGGCTGACTGATAATCTGTTGCAAATGTATTCGGTAATGGAACCTTTGCGACCGAATTACGTGTGCTGACTATCAGTCCGGACTTGTGCCGGGAGGCCAATCAAAGGTTAACGATTGGTTAAATGGTATTCAGTCTTACTTTCTGGTATTCTCCGGGCAGAATTTTGCCCAGACTATATCGCTTTTATGTGACGGAAATATGTACCGATGATCAGACAACGGACACTTAAGAACACCATCCGCGCCACCGGCGTTGGCTTGCACTCGGGGGAGAAAGTGTATCTGACCCTGAAGCCCGCTCCGGTGGACTCGGGGATCGTTTTTCGCCGTACCGATCTTGACCCTGTGGTTGAAATCCGTGCCTGCGCGGAAAACGTTGGTGAGACCATGCTTTCCACGACACTGCTGAAAGACGGTGTCCGGGTTGCAACAGTGGAGCATTTGTTGTCAGCCATGGCTGGTCTCGGGATTGATAACTGTTTCGTCGAGCTCAGCGCCGCGGAAGTGCCCATTATGGACGGCTCTGCCGGTCCGTTTGTGTTTCTTCTGCAGTCCGCCGGTATTGCCGAGCAGGACGCCGCCAAGCGTTTCATCCGCATCAAGCGCGAAGTAACGGTTGAAGAAGGTGACAAGAAGGCGACTCTGCTGCCTTTCGAAGGCTTCAAGGTCAGCTTCGGTATCGACTTTGACCACCCTGTCTTCAAGGGGCGCGCCCAGACCGCAACCGTTGACTTTTCCAGCACGTCGTTTGTGAAGGAAGTCAGCCGCGCACGGACGTTTGGTTTCATGCGTGATATTGAAAAGTTGCGTGCGATGAACCTGGCGTTGGGCGGAAGCGTTGACAATGCCATCGTCGTTGACGATTACAAAATCCTCAACGAAGACGGTCTGCGTTACGACGACGAATTCGTCAAGCACAAGCTGCTGGATGCCATCGGTGACCTCTACCAGTTGGGCAACAGCCTGATTGGCGAGTTCCGTGGTATTAAATCCGGCCACGACCTGAACAACAAGCTGCTGCGCAAGCTCAGGGCAGAAGAGGATGCGTGGGAAGTGGTGACCTTCGACGACGAGGCCGCTGCCCCGATTTCCTACATGAAACCTGTGCTGGCGGCGGGCTGAGGCAGGACGCCTTAATCCCGGACGTGGCTTGCGAGTTTTTCGAGAACCTCGCGTAATTGTTTGTCCTTCGTGTGCCCGGCTTCCTCTTTGAGGAGCCGGGCATTTTCGTTACTTAGGGGTGTCATTTTTGCTTTCGGACGCTCACTGAATCGCGGCGGAGCGACCTTGACCTTGAGTTTCCAGACGAAACGGAACAGCTCCTGTTTGCGAAGTTCTTCCATGATTTCATGCTGGCGGAAACGAATCTGGCTGGCGGTGGTGGCTGCCGTAGCCGACAGGACCAGCTCCCCGTCACGGCAACTGACAAACCGTGTGCCTTTGGCAAGACTTTCCGGAAGCGCAGCGAGAACGAGTTGTTCCGCCTGAGTATGATGCTGGGCTTTTGCCATCAGTTCACGCAGGGTTGAAGCCCTGGAGAAGCTGTCCGGAGTCAATTCGAGGTCGGTTTTCTTTTTCATGGCAATCAGTAATTCTCGACGACAACGGTAACGATTGGTTACACTTCGGCACGGTTAATAGGCAGAGCCTGTATTACACTCGTTTTACATTGTCTGGTGTGTGTATGTCCACGGGCGGCTGCTATTTTATTAAACGTAGTCGTTGCAATGGATAGCACGTGCGTTTTCAGACGCGATTTATGCTGCCCAGGATTGAGTAGTCGGATAGGAAATCCGCAATCTGGCAAAGGATGCCCCGGCAGGCCCAGTCAGAACACTCTGGATGCAACACTACAGGATCAGGTTGCGTCCACATGAAACCAGAAGACGATATGAACATTATCCTCGTTGGCAAACGCCATGGGAAATCCCGCACGGTTTCGGTAAACGCCCCTGTCCTGGCAGGCGCGGTGTTATTCGTGACTGCACTGTTGGTACTGGCGGGCTGGTCCGGCTATAAGGTGGCGGTGAGCCAGATTGAACCGGCGGAGCCTGCAGAATCAGAATTGGTCGCTCAGTGGCAATCCCGGCTGGGCGAACAGAAGGTAGAGCTTGCACGGATCGAGCGGAACGTCCAGCAGCAGGTTGATGCCTTAACGCTGCGGCTGGGTGAAATGCAGGGGCGTCTGCTCAGGCTTGATGCTCTCGGGCAGCGCTTTCTGGAATCGGGCCTGGTGGCCAGCGACGAATTCGACTTTGATCAGCCAGCTGCCGTCGGTGGCCCCGAGGAAAGTCTTGATGGCGACTCTTTCACCGCGCCAGAACTGACCAGCATGATTGATCAGCTTGCCCGCCGCATTGAAGATCGGGAGCAACAATTGCGCATGCTGGATATGGTTACTTCCCGCCAGAAGCTCGAGAAAGAGCTCTTCGTGGAGGGTCGTCCTATTACCTGGGGTTGGCTGTCCTCGAAATACGGCTATCGTTCCGATCCGTTCACCGGTAAGCGTACCTGGCACGCCGGTGTGGACCTGGCTGGCAAGGAAGGTAGCGACATTATCTCCGTGGCGGGTGGCGTGGTCACTTATGCCGACGAGCGCTATGGCTACGGCAACCTCGTTGAGGTGGACCACGGCGATGGCCTGGTAACCCGCTACGCCCATGCCAAGACCATCAAGGTCAAAGTGGGCGACGTTGTCCAGAAGGGGCAGGTGCTGGCTCTGATGGGCAGTACAGGCCGTTCCACCGGGCCTCACGTGCATTTTGAAGTAATCCGCAACGGCAAATCCGAGAATCCGGAAACCTACATCAAACGAGCTAGCCGCTAGCCGCTTGTAGAGGCGCCTGTGAGGGCGCCTGATCTCTTCCCGTTGTCCCCGTCCGGCACTCTTTTTTCAATCTTTTCAGCGTTGTGACAGGCTTCTGTGAGGCCTGACTTTTGTACTGCTGCGAAATAAGGTTAGAATGCCGGCTTCCTCCGTTTAATCAAAGAAGCAGTGGTCTATGTTCACAAAGCTTGCAACCAAGATGTTCGGCAGTAAGAACGCCAGAGAAATCAAGCGAATGCGCAAAACCGTATCGCGTATTAATGAGCTTGAAGAGCAGTATGGCAATTTGTCCGACACCGAGTTGCAAGGCAAAACTGCGGAGTTTCGCCGTCGCTATGACGAAGGTGAAAGCCTTGACGCATTGCTTCCCGAAGCGTTTGCCACCACCCGTGAGGCAAGTCGTCGAGTCATGGGGATGCGCCACTACGACGTGCAGATGATCGGCGGTATCACGCTTCACGAAGGCCGTATTTCCGAGATGAAAACCGGCGAAGGTAAAACGCTGGTAGCGACGCTGGCCGTGTATCTGAATGCTCTGACTGGCAAGGGCGTGCATCTGGTCACTGTGAACGACTACCTGGCTCGCCGCGATGCCGAATGGATGGGGAAGCTGTATCGCTTCCTGGGGCTACAGGTAGGTGTTGTCGTAGCCGGCCAGCCGCCTGAAGAGAAGCGGGCTGCCTATCAGGCGGATATTACCTACGGCACGAACAACGAGTTCGGCTTTGACTATCTTCGCGACAACATGGCCTTCAGCACGGAAGACAAGGTGCAGCGCGGCCTCCACTTTGCCATCGTGGACGAAGTGGACTCGATCCTGATTGACGAAGCCCGTACCCCGCTGATCATCTCGGGCGCGGCGGAGGACAGTTCAAAACTTTACCTGGCGATCAACGAGCTTGTGCCAAGCCTTGAGATGGGTGAAGTCAGTGAAGAGGGTGAGCCCAGTGGCGATTTCACCATCGATGAGAAGTCCCGTCAGGTGGAATTGACCGAAACCGGCCATGAAAAAGTGGAAGAGCTGTTGTTGGAAAGGGGCTTGCTGAAGGAAGGTGAGAGCCTGTACTCCGCAGCCAACCTTAGCCTGTTGCATCACGTCCACTCGGCCCTCCGAGCTCATCATCTGTTCCAGAAGGACGTGGATTACATTGTCCAGGGCGATCAGGTGGTGATCGTTGACGAGCACACAGGTCGTACCATGCCGGGCCGTCGCTGGAGTGAAGGTCTGCACCAGTCGATTGAAGCCAAGGAAGGTGTTCGCATTCAGGCAGAGAGTCAGACCCTGGCATCCACCACTTTCCAGAATTATTTCCGTCTTTACGACAAGCTCGCCGGCATGACCGGTACCGCGGACACCGAGGCATTTGAATTTCGCCAGATCTACGGTCTGGACGTGGTTGTTATTCCGCCCAACAAGCCCATCCTGCGAATCGATTACAACGATCTGATTTACCTGACTCAGGAAGAGAAGTTCCACGCCATCATTGATGAGATCAAGGACGTGACGGCTGAGGGACGACCAATCCTGGTGGGCACGGCCTCAATTGAGGCCTCTGAGCTTCTGTCCATGCTGCTCAAGAAGGCGCGGATTGACCACAAGATCCTGAACGCCAAACAGCATGAGAGTGAGGCCCAGATCATTGCCCAGGCCGGTCGCCCGGGTGCAGTCACCATTGCCACCAACATGGCCGGCCGTGGTACGGATATTGTGCTGGGTGGTAACTGGGAATTTGAAGTGGCGGGTATGGAAAGCCCCACCGAAGAGGAAATTGCCCGCACCAAGGCCGAATGGACCGAGCGCCACAACCAGGTGCTTGAGGCTGGTGGTCTGCACATCATTGGTACCGAGCGTCACGAATCCCGCCGTATCGACAATCAGCTTCGAGGCCGTGCCGGTCGTCAGGGCGATCCTGGTTCATCACGGTTCTTCCTGTCGCTGGAAGATAACCTGATGCGGATATTCGCGCCGGATCGGGTGAAGAGCCTGATGCAGGCCATGGGGATGAAAAAAGGCGAGGCCATCGAGCATCGAATGGTCACCAACGCCATTGAAAAATCCCAGCGCAAGGTGGAAGGCCGCAACTTCGATATGCGGAAAACCCTGCTGGAATACGATGATGTTGCCAACGACCAGCGTACGGTGATCTATGATCAGCGTAACGAGGTCATGTCCTCGGAAGACGTTTCCGAGATGATTAAAACCATTCGCGAGGATGTGGTGGACTCTCTGGTCAGTGAGTTCATCCCGCCGCAGAGCATGCCGGAGCAATGGGATGTTGCCGGCCTGGAGAGCCAGCTGCAATCGGAGATGGCCATCAATCTGCCTGTTCAGAAATGGCTGGACGAGGACAGCAAGCTCTACGAAGAGAATCTGCGTCAGCGTATTCTGGAAGAGATTGTCGCGGCCTACGACGCCAAAGAGGAACTGGCGGGCTCCGAGCCCATGCGCAAGTTCGAGAAGCAGGTGTTCCTGCAAGTGCTCGACACGCTCTGGAAAGAGCATCTATCAAACATGGATCACCTGCGCCGTGGAATCCACCTGCGTGGTTATGCCCAGAAGAACCCCAAGCAGGAGTACAAGCGCGAGGCCTTTAACCTGTTTGAAAGCATGCTGGAAACCATGAAGCGTGATGTGGTCCGGGTGTTGTCTCATGTCCGTGTTCAGAGCCGTGAAGAAATGGAAGAGGTGGAACGCCGCCGCAAGGAAGAGCTGGAGCGGGAGCTTGCCCAGGCGCGACTGCGCCACGATGAAACCAGCGCCACCGCACAGCACAGGCAGGATGACAGCGCAGATGGAGCTGCTACCCAGCAGCCTCAGGGAACGCCGGAGACCTTTGTGCGACAGGACCGAAAGGTAGGGCGAAACGAGCCTTGTCCATGCGGGTCTGGCAAGAAGTACAAGCAGTGTTGTGGAAAGGTAAACTGATTTCCGCCGCTGAGTGAGCGAACTAAGGCCCGCACCCTGATCGACAGGTTGCGGGTTTTTCGTTTGGTAACCGGTGTTCCGGCCGGATCGCCGGGTAGAAGCCGATCATGACGAAAGGAGAGTGAAAATGGCAGTTGGTCCAGGAACCTTGCCGACGTTTTTCCCGGTGGCCGGTGTCAGGCTGGGTATCGGCACTGCCGGTATCAAGAAACCCGGCAAGAAGGATCTGGTGGTTATAGAGTTGGCGCCGGGTAGCCGAGTGGCCGGTATTTTCACCCGTAATCAGTTTTGCGCGGCCCCTGTTCACGTCACGCGAAGCCATCTGGCAAGCGATGCACCGCGCTACCTGCTGATCAACACCGGCAATGCCAATGCCGGCACCGGCGAACAAGGCATGAAGGATGCCCAGGCCTGTTGTCAGGCTTTGGCGGATCACGCCGGTGTCCCCGCTGGTAGCGTGCTGCCGTTTTCGACAGGGGTTATCGGGGAGCCACTGCCGGTTGGTAAAATTGTCAGCGCGTTGCCGCAAGCACTGGCGGATGTCTCGGAGTCCCACTGGGCTGAAGCAGCGTCTGGGATCATGACCACCGACACTCGTCCCAAGGGTGCCTCGCGCCAGATTGATCTGGATGGCCAAGCGGTATCCATATCCGGTATCAGTAAGGGGGCGGGCATGATCCGCCCCAACATGGCTACCATGCTGGGCTTTATTGCCACCGATGCGAATATCGCGCCCGATGTGTTGGCGAGCCTTGCGTCAGAATTAGGAGAGGCGTCGTTCAATCGGATTACCATCGACGGTGACACGTCCACCAACGATGCCTGCATGCTCATTGCCAGCGGTCAGTCCGGCGGCCCTGAAATCGCGGCCGATAGCCCGTCCCTGCCAAAGCTCAGGGAAGCGCTGCGCGAGGTGTTCCTCGAGCTGGCGCACGCGATTGTTCGCGACGGCGAAGGTGCCACCAAGTTTGTCACCATTGATGTGAGCCGCGCGACATCGGTACAGGAGGCGCTGGACGTTGCCTATACGGTCGCTCACTCACCGCTGGTCAAAACCGCACTGTTTGCATCCGATCCCAACTGGGGGCGGATACTGGCTGCCGTGGGGCGTGCTGGTGTCGCCGGTCTGGACCTGAACGCCCTCGAGATCTGGCTGGGAGATGTGTGCCTGGTTCGCAATGGCGGCCGTGCTGCGGATTACAGCGAGTCCCGCGGGCAGGCCGTGATGGACGGTGAGGAAATTACCATCCACATTGATCTCGGGCGGGGGAATGTCAGTGAACGGGTGTGGACCTGCGACTTTTCCCATGACTACGTCACCATCAATGCTGAGTATCGCACCTGATTATGACGCCAGTTCGGGAAATACACGTTGCGGTGGGTGTTGTCTTTCGTGATGGGAAGGTATTGATCGCCCGTCGGCCGGACCATGTTCATCAGGGTGGTTTGCTTGAGTTTCCGGGTGGCAAGGTTGAGGCCGGTGAAACGGTCCAACAGGCCCTGGTCAGGGAGATTTGGGAAGAGACCGGGTTGCGGATAAATCCGAACCTGCTTGAGCCGGTGATTGGAGTTCGCCACGATTATGGGGACAAGCGGGTGTTTCTTGATGTCTGGGAAACCTCTTCCTCTGAAGGCGATCCCGAGGGCCGTGAAGGGCAAGCGATACAATGGCTCGATGTCCTGGACCTGGCGGATGTTGATTTCCCCGCTGCAAACCGTCCGATTATCCGCGCCCTGAAGCTGCCTTGTCGCTATGCCATTACCGGTTCTGCTGGCGATCCCTCGGCATTCCCTGAACAACTTCGTCAGCGCTTGCTCGAAACGCGCCCACAGATGTGCCTGTTCAGGGCACCGGGACTAAGCGATGAGGTCTACGAGCGGTTGGCGGGCTGGTCACTGGAGGCGTGTCGCGCCAGCGATTCGCTGTTGATGCTTCACGGTGCCCCGCCGCTGCTTGAGTGCCTGCCCCAGGCCACCGGTTTGCACCTGCCGTGGCGGGAGGCCCGGCAGTTTTCCTCCCGGCCGATACCCGAGGGCTACCTGCTGGCAATCTCCTGTCACGATGAAGAGGAAATTGCCCATGCAGAACAGCTCCAGGCAGACTTCATTACCCTGGGACCGGTAAAGCCTACCTCTTCCCATCCTGGCGCGCCGGGAATTGGGTGGGAGCGTTTCCAGGAGCTGGTTGCAGGCGCCGCGATTCCTGTTTATGCCCTTGGCGGGCTTGTCCCTGATGATATCCTCGCAGCACGGCAGGCTGGCGCTCAGGGCATTGCGGGTATTGGTTTCTGGTGGTCAGGGAACGGATACTGATCCCGCCTCCAGTTCTGTACGCTCTGGTATGATAGATCCGTGAAGGCCGCTTTTATCAACGATTTTGGGAGACACCGTGAGCAAACTGACGCATCTTGACGATACTGGCGCCGCGCGCATGGTAGACGTTACGTCCAAGGCTGTTACCGAGCGTGAGGCCAGGGCCGAGGCGCTGATTCGGATGGCGCCGGACACCCTGGCAATGATTGTGGAAGGGCAGCATCCCAAGGGAGATGTGCTGGCGGTGGCGCGGGTTGCCGGTATCATGGCGGCCAAGAAAACCCACGAGCTGATTCCGCTTTGCCACGCGCTGAACCTGACCTCGGTAAAGGTAGAGCTGACGCCGGGCAAGGACGGCGCTTCGATTCACATAGCCACTCGCTGCAAGCTCTCCGGCCAGACCGGTGTTGAGATGGAGGCTCTGACGGCCGCCAGCGTGGCGGCACTGACCCTCTACGATATGTGCAAGGCTGTTGATCGCGGGATGGTCGTGGACAATGTCCGCCTGTTGGAGAAGAAGGGTGGGCGTAGTGGCCACTGGTCTGCTTCTGACTCCGGTTCGTAGGATCCATCATACAGAGATTACGCCAGGGCGCTGGCCTCGTGATAGAATGCGCCGCTCGATTGACTGAACCACGAGGAAACACTGTGGCTGTTCGTTACATCCAGACTTGCCGGCTGCCAACCCCTTTCGGCGTTTTCGACATGCACGGCTTTGAAGAGCCGGACACCGGAAAGGAGCACGTGGCGCTTACGCTGGGTGACCTCAACAGTCCGGAGCCGATGCTGGCGCGGACCCACTCCGAGTGCCTGACCGGTGATGCCCTGTACAGCATGCGCTGTGACTGTGGTTATCAGTTGGAAGAAGCCTTGCGCAGTATTGCCCGCGAAGGTCGGGGCATTCTTATGTACCTGCGCCAGGAAGGCCGGGGTATTGGGCTGCTGAACAAGATTCGTGCCTACAACCTGCAGGATCAGGGTGCGGATACGGTGGAAGCCAACGAACAACTCGGCTTTGCGGCTGACTTGCGGGACTACAGCATGTGCCGGGATATGTTGGCGCACCTGGGCATTCGTAGCCTGAGGCTGATGACCAATAACCCCCGTAAGGTAGATGCTTTGACCGATCTGGGTATAGAAATAGCGGAGCGCGTCCCTCTGCACGTGGGGCGCAACCCCCACAATGAGCATTACCTCAATACCAAGCAGAGCAAGCTCGGACACTGGTTCGAGACCCACCAGGACGACGATCCCGCCGTCTGATGTGATCTCTTCGCGTGTTTATTGAACCGCCTTTAGCGACTGGTTGTACTTCATTCGCTCCAGGCGGGTTTCAATAGTGTGCCTGATACCTTCGGCATCCAGTCCACAGGAAGACAGCAACTCGCCGTGCTTACCGTGATCTATGAAGGTGTCTGGCAGGCCGATCTGAAGCACCGGCTGGCTGACATCCCGGCTGTTCAGGAATTCCGTCACCGCGCTGCCCGCTCCGCCGGCAATGGCGTTCTCTTCAATCGTAACCAGTAGGTCATGCTTTTCCGCCAATGCCAGGATGAGCTCTTCATCCAACGGTTTTACAAAGCGCATGTCGGCGACAGTGGCGCCCAGAGACTTGGCAGCCTCCAGTGCAGGCGTAAGCAGGGTGCCGAAGTTGAGTATGGCAACCCCTGAGCCTTCTTTCACAAGCTGGCCTTTGCCGATCGGTAGGGGAGCCAGTTCGCGGACCATCTCTGCACCCGGGCCTGTGCCCCGCGGGTAGCGCACTGCCGCCGGCCCCTCAAAAAGCATACCTGTGTGCAGCAGTTGCCGGGTTTCGTTTTCGTCAGAGGGAGTCATCACGATCATGTTCGGGACACAGCGCAAATAGCTGATGTCAAACGCGCCTGCGTGAGTGGGGCCGTCTTCGCCGACCAGCCCGGCGCGGTCAATCGCGAACAGGACGTCCAGGTTCTGTATGGCCACGTCATGGATCAGCTGATCGTAGGCGCGCTGCAGGAACGTCGAATAGATCGCCACCACTGGTTTGGCGCCATCACAGGCAAGGCCCGCCGCCAGGGTGACGGAATGCTGTTCGGCAATGGCGACGTCGAAATACCGGTCCGGGAAGCGTTGGGAGAACGCCAGAAGATCGGAGCCTTCACACATGGCGGGGGTGATACCCACAATGCGGTCGTCGGCTTCTGCGGCGTCGCAGAGCCATTGGCCAAACACGTTGGCGTATTTCAGCTTCGACGGCTTCGGAGCAACCGGTTCTGGCTTGCTGGGCGGCACCGGTTCGATCTTGTTGATGGCATGGTAGCCGATTGGATCGGCTTCGGCCGGGGCGAAACCCTTGCCCTTGGTGGTGACCACGTGGAGGAATTGCGGTCCGTCCAGTTCGCGGATGTTCTCCAGAGTCTCCAGCAGCAGAGGCAGGTCGTGGCCGTCGATGGGGCCGATGTAGTTGAACCCCAGCTCTTCAAACAGAGTGCCCGGCGAAATCATGCCCTTGAAGTGTTCCTCGGTCTTGCGGGCCAGCGCCATCAACTGTGGCGTGCCCTGAAGCACCCGTTTTCCGCTGTCGCGGACCTGATTGTAGGTCCGGCTTGCCAACAGCTTGGCAAAATAGTTCGACAACCCGCCCACATTGCGGGAAATAGACATGTCATTGTCGTTGAGAATCACCAGCATGTTGGCGTCCAGATGCCCGGCGTGGTTCAGGGCTTCGAACGCCATTCCGGCCGTCATGGCACCATCCCCGATGACGGCAATGCTCTTGCGACCAGTGCCCTGCATGCGAGAGGCGATGGCCATACCCAGGGCAGCGCTGATGGAAGTGCTGGAGTGACCAACGCCGAAGGTATCGTATTCGCTCTCCGCCCGTTTCGGGAAGCCGGCCAGGCCATCCTTTCGACGGATGCTGTTCATGCGTTCCCGGCGCCCGGTCAGGATTTTGTGGGGATAGGCCTGGTGGCCGACGTCCCAGACCAGGCGGTCTTCCGGGGTATTGAAGACGTAATGCAGGGCAACGGTCAGTTCCAGGACACCCAGGCCGGCGCCGAAGTGGCCGCCTGTTTGTCCCACCGACCATAGCAGGAATGCACGTAGCTCCCTGGCGAGCTGGGTCAGTTGCTCTGCTGCCAGTTCGCGCAGTTGCCCGGGAGTGTCAATCCTGTCCAGCAGCGGCGTGTTGGGCCGTTGGGACGGGATTTCCTTAAAAGTATATGTATCCTGCATCTGCTCGGGTCTTTTCCGGGTGATTCAAAATGTGGGTTCTATTATAGGGGATGAAGGCACCCGGTTTCATACTGATTGGGCCAGCCGGGCCCCTCCAGTCCTTCATAAGTCAGTGTGCATGCCTGAGCCGTTGATGATCAATGGGTGCGTGCCACTACGTAACCGGCCATGTCCCGGAGCAGGTCGCCTTCCTCGCCAAACATCTCGATGCTGGCCAGTGCCGACTCAAGCAGCTGTGACAGGTAGTTTCGGGCGCCGGCAGCGCCCATCAGCGAGGGATAGGTTGGCTTGGATCGGGCCAGATCCGAGCCCTGGGGTTTGCCGATCACAGTCGTATCGCCCTCGATATCCAGCAAGTCATCCTGCACCTGGAAGGCGAGGCCGAGGGTTTGCGAATAAACCGTGAGGGCCGCCAACTGGTCTTTGTTCACCTCGGTTGCGGTGAGGGCACCCATCCGGACACTGGCCGCAATGAGTGCACCGGTTTTGTGGCGGTGCATATTTTCCAGCTGCTCAACGGTCAGCTGCTTGCCCACGGACTCAAGGTCTATCGCCTGTCCACCTGCCATGCCCTGGTGGCCGCTGGCGGTCGCCAATTCACGTATCATTGCAAGGCGCACCTGATCATCCAGTCCCGGTGCTTCGGCCAGCCAGCCGAACGCAAGGGTCTGCAGCGCATCGCCTGCCAATATGGCGGTGGCTTCGTCAAAGGCGATGTGTGCGGTGGGGCGGCCCCGGCGCAGGTCATCGTTGTCCATGGCGGGCAGGTCATCGTGAATCAGCGAGTAGGCATGGATCAGTTCCAGCGAACAGGCGGGAACGATCGCACTTTCCTGAGGCTGGCCAAGCGCCGTGGCTGCCGCCAGGCAAAGCGCCGGCCGGATGCGCTTGCCACCGCCCAGAACACCGTATCGCATGGCCTGTTGCAGGCGTTCAGAGCCGTGGCCGGATGCACAAAGCTGGCGCTCAAGTTCGGCGTCAATCTGATTGCGGCATTGCTCCAGGAAAGCCGCCAGGCGGGTGTTCGGAGTTGACATCAGGCAGGTTCGTCCGGGCTAAAAGGGCGTGTTTCCAGTGTGCCATCGCTGTTTTCCACCAGTTGTTCTACCCGCTGTTCCGCCGTCTTGAGCGCTTGCTGGCACTCGCGAGTCAGCTTTACGCCGCGCTCGAATGCAGTAAGAGACTGCTCCAGGGAGAGTTCGCCCTGCTCCAGGTCATGGACCAGTTTTTCCAGCTCATCCAGGGATTTTTCGAAGTCGGCGATGGACGCCGCGCTTTTCTCACCGGCCATAAAGGGCCTCCGGTTGCTTCGCGGAATTTGGCGGATTATACCAAAGCTTCAGGCCGACCGCTGCCAGCAGAAATGCCTTGTGCCTTCCTTTTTTCCCTCCGGTCCCCAGCACTGTTCCGTTACCCGGACTTCACCGACGGCGCTGACCGTGACCACTGTCGTGGCGCGGGTACCGTAGTCACTGCCGATAATGAACGGCGAAGACAGAAAGCGCTCGGTGTCCTTGCCAATACCGGTATCCGGTAGTTCATGGTCGGGCGCCGGCGTGGTGTCCTGCAGGCGTTCGATAAGATCGTGATGGAGGTCATCAGTGCGGTCCGCCGACGCGCCTTCAAGCAAATCGGTCACCGAGTTTCTCAATCTCAGCAGTTTTGGCCATGGGGTCTGCAGAAGGTGGTTGCTCAAGCCGTAGGTGCCGCGATGAACATGGCGCCCGGGGTGAGCGTCACGGTTGCTGTAGTACCATCCCGAGTGGCCACTCAGCCTGACCAGATTGAATCCCGAGTAATCGCTTTTTCGTGTCTGCAGCCGGGCTGCGAGCGTATCACTGTTGTCTGCCAGCGCCATCAGTGGCAGTTCGCCACGGGAGTGGGCGCCGGTCACCTGCGAGCCTTCCCGCACATTGGTCACGGCGGCAACAGCTCCATCCTCATCGACTGCGAGCCAGGTGCCCCCTGACTGCAAATCACGTCCCGCCAGAACATCGCGCCCGGCGGTTTCGCTGTGCCACCAGTCCATGGCCGCCGTGGGCCGGCGAAAGAACTCATCACGATTTGCTGCCACGACCAATGGAAAGGCAGGATGCTGTTTTACGCTAAAAACAATCAGGCACATGGTGGCGGGCTCATCAGTCGCGAGTGAACAAAAGGGATTCGGTGTGTATCATACCAGCCTGATTTGCTGTCTGCGTGTGGCTGAGTATGACCCTTTTTGCTGTTGTTGGCCTGTACCTTGTGCTGGGCGCCCTGGCGGGCACCATGGCCGGCCTGTTTGGCATTGGTGGCGGGCTGGTTATTGTTCCGGTGCTTATTTTCAGTTTTGACCTGCAGGGTGTGAGTAGCGACATTGCGGCGCACCTTGCCGTGGGCACCTCTTTGGCCACTATTGTCTTCACTTCCATCAGTTCAATACGGTCCCACCACCTCCACGGCGCCGTCCGCTGGGAGATATTCCGCCCCATGACGGCGGGCATTGTGCTCGGTGCGGTGTTGGGTGCCTGGACCGCATCCATGCTCAGTGGTGAGGTCCTGGAGCTGGTCATTGGTGTGTTTGTCATTCTGGTGGCTTTGAAAATGCTTTTCGGTGCCAACCCCAAACCTGGCCGCGATGTGCCCGGTTCCGTCGGGCTGGGCGGTGCCGGGGCCGGTATTGGCTGGGCATCCGCTATTTTTGGTATTGGCGGGGGGACGCTGACTGTTCCGTTCCTGAGCTGGTGCAACGTGCGGATGCAGCAAGCGGTAGGCACCTCCGCTGCCTGTGGATTGCCCATCGCTGTGGCCGGTGCGCTGGCAAACATTGGCACCGGATGGCAGAACCCAGATCTGCCGGAGCTCAGTGTCGGGTTTATCTATCTGCCTGCGTTTGTGGGTATCGTTCTGACCAGTGTGTTGTTCGCCCGGGTTGGAGCCAACCTGGCTCATCGCCTGGACGCAGTCCTGTTGAAAAAAATCTTCGCCATCTTCCTGATTGTCGTAGGTATCCGTTTTCTGTTCTGACCTGAGGGGTTATTGATGCTCCAGCATCCGCAAATCGATCCGGTGGCCATTGCCATCGGGCCTTTGAAAATACACTGGTATGGCTTGACCTACCTGGTCGGATTTCTTGTGGGCTGGTGGCTGGGCCGCCTTCGCGCCCGCAAGCCCTGGTCGCCCATTACCGAAGTGCAGATGGGGGACATGCTGTTCTACATTGCCCTTGGCGTGATATTGGGCGGCCGCTTTGGCTATGTGATCTTCTACAATTTCAGTGCCTTCGCGGCTGACCCGTTGATGTTGCTACGCGTGTGGGAAGGGGGAATGTCCTTCCACGGTGGCCTGCTTGGTGTGATCTTCGCCATGTGGTGGTTCGGTCGCAAGGTGGATCGCACCTTCTGGCAGATTGCGGATTTCGTTGCACCACTGGTGCCGGTTGGCCTGGGTGCTGGTCGCATCGGCAACTTCATCAACGGCGAACTCTGGGGCAAACCCACGGATGTTGCCTGGGGTATGGTCTTCCGTACCGCGCCGGACAGTCTGGCCCGGCACCCGTCCCAGCTTTACCAGTTCGCCCTGGAGGGCGTCCTGCTGTTCATCGTACTGTGGTGGTTTTCGTCCAAACCGAGACCTCGCATGGCGGTCTCAGGCCTGTTCCTGGCGTGTTACGGCATCTTCCGCTTCCTGGTGGAGTTTGTTCGCCAGCCCGACCCCCAGCTGGGTTACCTGGCCTTCGACTGGCTGACCATGGGGCAGGTGTTGTCGTTCCCGATGATCCTGGCGGGCGCCGTTCTGATCGTTATTGCTTACCGGAGAAACGCTGAATGAAAGCCTATCTCGACCTGATGAAAGACGTGGTGAACAACGGTATGGACCGCGGTGACCGCACCGGCGTCGGCACCCGCTCGGTCTTCGGCCGCCAGATTCGCTTTGACCTGCAGGACGGCTTCCCGCTGGTGACCACCAAGAAAGTCCACCTGCGCAGCATTATCCAGGAGCTGTTGTGGTTCCTGCAGGGGTCCACCGACAACAACTGGCTGAAAGAGCGCAACGTTTCTATCTGGAATGAATGGGCCCTGGAGAGCGGAGACCTCGGTCCTATTTACGGCAAGCAGTGGCGAAGCTGGCACTGCCCGGATGGCAGCACCGTCGACCAGATCAGCGAAGTGATTGACCAGATTCGCAACAAGCCCAATTCACGCCGGTTGATTGTCTCGGCGTGGAACCCGGCTGAGCTCCCGGATGAATCCATTGGCCCCCAGGACAACGTCCGCAAGGGTCGCATGGCCTTGGCTCCGTGCCACTGCCTGTTCCAATTCTACGTCGCCGACGGCAAGCTCTCCTGTCAGCTCTATCAGCGCAGTGCGGATCTGTTCCTGGGGGTGCCGTTCAATATTGCCTCGTATGCGTTGCTGACTCACATGATTGCCCAGCAGTGCGATCTGGGTGTGGGGGAGTTCGTCCATACCTTTGGCGATTGTCACCTGTACCAGAACCACCTGACCGACGACATCGTGTTCGAGCAGTTGAAGCGGGAGCCACGGGCGTTGCCCCAACTGGTGATCAAGCGGAAGCCTTCATCGATCTTCGAGTACGAGCTGGAGGATTTCGAGTTTGACGGGTATGAGCCGCATCCTGGGATTAAGGCACCCATTGCTATTTGATCTCTAGCTGGGCCTGGCCCTTTTATTTTGGTGCCTGCAGAACAGCGTGTGGGGACTTTCGAAAAACGCCTCGAGACGTCCGTGTGCGGCTTGGGCTCCGCCTTCCATGGCTCCGCACATTTTCGAAAGTCCCCACACGCTGCCCTGCGACCGAATAGCAGAGTTCGATTATCTGAAAGGGTTGGTCAGGTTGAGTGTTCGCGATGATTCGAGATTTGCTACTGCTCTGCATTGAAGTAATTGTGGATCGACCATCTGTATGGCCGAATCGCAATAGGGCGGGATAATCTGTCCAAAAATGTGCGGAGCCATGGATGGCGGAGCCCAAGCCGCGCATGGATGCCTTGAGGCGTTTTTTGGACAGATTATCTCGCCCTATTGCAGCCCCCAAGTCCCGAGGGCCCGGGATCCGGAGCTCCCAATCAAGAGGATAAACAAACAATGAGAAAAGCTCTAATAGTAGCCATGTCCCGCAACCGGGTCATCGGCCGTAACAACAAGCTGCCGTGGTACTTGCCGGGCGATCTCAGGTACTTCAAACAGGCCACCATGGGAAAACCCATCATCATGGGCCGGAAAACCTGGGATTCCATTGGTAGACCCTTGCCCGGGCGAATGAACGTGGTTATTTCACGGAATCCGGAATGGGAGGCACCCGCCGGAACGGTTGCGGCAGAATCGTTGGAAGACGCATTGGTCAAAGCCGAAGCACAGGCCGAGATTGAAGGCGGAGATGAAGTCATGATCATCGGCGGTGGGCAGATCTACGCGGAAGCGCTGCCGATGGTGGATCGGATCTACGTCACCCAGGTGCACGCCGAGGTGGAGGGAGACGCCTTCTTTCCGGAAGTAAACTGGGATGAGTGGGAAGAGCTCGGACGGGAGGATTTCTCCGCGTCCGATAATAACCCTTATGACTACAGCTTCGTCGTCTACCAGCGCCCAAGTCAGCCTTGAGCGCCTAAGTCAGCAGATCAGCCCTGACGGGGTGGGCGTTTACCAGAAGGCTTGCCACCCTTGCCGGGAGGCTTGCCCTTCGGGCCTGGGCCACCGCGGCCCTTGGGGCCCTTCTTGAATCCTGGCTTGAACCCGCCTGGCTTACCGCCCGGACGGCCACCTTTACGGTCACGACGTGGCGGAGCGGTGGCAGAAACCACCGGCAGTGCTTCCGGCTGTTCCAGGGGCAGTGAGCCCGGCTGGGATGCCTCCAGATAGCAAGCCAGCGCACCAGCAACCATCGCAATGTCCATGTCGTTGCGTTCGGCAATTTCATCGAGCAACGCCATCGCCTTGCCCAGCTTGCCATCCTCGGCAAAGCCCAGAAGCTGTGACTCAAACTGCTCTTCGCGCATCTTCTTCAGAGCGTTGGGCGAGGGCAGCTCATAGGATTCCATCGGCGAATTGGTGGCGCGCTCAAGCGTGCGCAGCCAGCTGCGTTCACGAGGCGTGACCAGCAGAATCGCCTTGCCCTCACGACCGGCACGGCCGGTGCGGCCAACCCGGTGAATGTAGGCTTCGGTGTCGTAAGGCACGTCGTAGTTGATTACGTGAGTAATGCGGGGGACATCAAGGCCGCGGGCCGCAACATCGGTTGCCACGATGATGTCTTTCTTGCCGCGCTTGAGGTCTTCCACTGTCTGCTCGCGCTGACGCTGGTTCAGGTCACCGTTCAGCGGTGCTACGGCATGGCCGCGTGCGGATAGTTTCTCAGCCAGCAACGTGGTTTCCGCTTTCGTCCGCACAAAAATAATGGCGGCGTCGAGCGGTTCCACTTCCAGGATGCGGGTCAGGGCATCCAGTTTGCGTTCGGCATAGACCGGCAGCACAAACTGCGAAATGCGTTCAACCGTGCGGGTCTCGCTCTCGATTTTCACTTCCGTGGCGTCGCGCAGATAGGTCTGGGCGACCTTCTTGATCTGCGGCGGCATGGTCGCGGAGAACAATGCGCGTTGGCAGTTGTCCGGGGTCTTTGCCAGGATCGCTTCCACGTCGTCGATGAAGCCCATGCGCAGCATTTCGTCGGCTTCGTCCAGTACCAGCGCCTTGAGGCTGTCCAGCTTCAGTGTGCCCTTGCGGAGGTGATCCAGCATTCGGCCAGGGGTGCCCACGATCACCTGGGCACCGCGGCGCAGGCCCTTGATCTGAGGGAAAAAGTCCTGGCCGCCATAGATAGGCAGAACGTGGAAGTTGCGGAACTTGCTGGCATAGGTGGTAAACGCTTCGGCCACCTGGATGGCCAGTTCCCGCGTGGGTGCCAGAACCAGGATCTGTGGTTCCATAACAGACGCGTCTATCCGGCTCAGCAACGGCAACGCAAAGGCGGCGGTTTTACCGGTACCCGTTTGGGCAACGCCCAGTAAGTGCTTACCAGCCAACAGCGCAGGGATCGTCTGGGCCTGTATGGGAGAGGGCTTTTCATAGCCAACGGCGGCAACTGCTTCGAGGACAGCGGGATCCAGGCCGAGGTCGGCAAAAGACAATTCAGACATTAATTTACTCAGAATTCGGAGGGTAGGGCATTGCAATGCAATGCGTGTTATGGCGGGGATTATAACTGGTTTGTTGTGTCTTTAACACGGCTAATGCTGTTAGTGCAGTAGGTAGTTGCCGGCGATGACGGTTGCGTTGCGGGTGGATCTTCGGCAATCTCCGGGTTGTTTCGGATAGGATGCTAATGAGGCAGGCTGATGAATTTTGACGAATTGATGGAAAAGACCGCCAGCGGTGGGAGCGTTACTATCCCGACGACCTGGGCTCAGGGGCGCGCTTCTTTTGGCGGCCTGATTGCCGCCCTGGTGTTTGACCGGATGGCCCAGGTGGTAGCCCCGGGACGCCCCATGCGTTCAATGCAGGTGTCCTTTGTGGGCCCGGTAACGCCGGATGAACCGGCGACAGTCGAGGCTGAAATTCTGCGGGAAGGCAAGGCCGTCAGCCAGGTTATGGGGCGCATTGTCCAGGGCGGAGAGCCGAAGTTGGTGGCGCTGGCGAGCTTTGGTGGCGATCGGGAGTCGGCAGTGGCGGTTGAGCCACTCGTTGCTCCAGAGGCGAGGGCCGTTGGGGATTGCCAGGCATTGCCCTACATCAAGGGCGTGACCCCGGAGTTTACCCAGCACATTGAAATGCGCTGGGCGTTCGGAGGCATGCCTTTCAGCGGTATCGGCGGTCGCGAGATGGGCGGGTGGATGCAGTTCAGGGAGGCGCCAGAAGCCATTACCGATGCTCATATTGTGGCGCTCGTTGACGCCTGGCCGCCTGCCGTGCTGCCACACCTGAAATCGCCGGCGCCAGCCAGTTCCCTGAGTTGGGCGTTGGATATCATGCATCCGCGGCCAAAAATCGGGCCGGATGACTGGTTGCTGTATCGCGCGACCATTGATCAGGCCGGTGCCGGGTACGGCCATACTCAGGCCGGTATCTGGACAAGCCGTGGTGAGCTGGTGGCGACTAGCCGCCAGACGGTGACGGTGTTCGGGTAGCAATCAGGACATGGCGGCTTCAGGCCGCCATTTCAGACTTGCAGGCGTCGATGATGATGCGGGCGAAGTCGTCCGGGGAGTCTTCCTGCAGGAAGTGGCCACCGCGTAAGGTGATGTGCGGTTGGCCATGGGCGCCGGGGATGCGGCGTTGCATGTATCGGTCTCCGCCCCGGGTAATGGGGTCGCCGCTACTGAAGCAGGTAATAAACGGCTTTTTCCAGGTTTCCAGAATGCGCCAGGCCGCCTTGTTGGCATCGCTTGAGGGGTCTTCGGCGGAAACGGGGACCAGTTTCGGGAATGCACGGGCACCTGCCTTGAATTCTGCAGATGGGAAAGGTGCTTCATAGGCTGCGATTTCGGCCTTGCTCAAGGCCCTTTCCGTTCCAAGCTGAACAATTCGCCCGACTGGAAACCACGGGCTGTGGGTGGCAAAGGTTTTCCACAGCGTGAATACGGCAGGCACTGGGGTGTCCCCCGTCGGCAGCATGCCGTTGCCGACAATGATCCGGCGGAAGAGTTGAGGGTGTTCGGCCGCCAGTCGCAGGCCCAGGAGTGACCCCCAGTTCTGGCAGACCAGAGTGATGTTATTCAGGCCCTGGGCCTTAAGCCACTCGGACAGCCACGCCATGTGGCGTTCGTAACTGTAGTCGCTTACATTGGCTGGCTTATCGGATTTACCGAACCCGATCAGGTCGGGAGCCAGTACCCGATGCCCCGCTTCTGCCACCAGTGGGATCATGTGACGATAAAGGTACGACCACGATGGCTCGCCGTGCAGCATCAGCACGGGCGATGCGTCCCTCGGGCCTTCGTCTACATAGTGCATTCTCAGGCCTGGCTCTACGTCCAGATAATGAGGGGAAAAAGGGTAATCCGGAAGACCTGCGAAGCGGGCTTCATCGGTTCTCAGAATACGCATGCCATCGACTGTCCTGACTGAGTGGTTGCGTGGCTGGTGTTACCGCAGCCTTCAGGAATCAGGATAAATCAGATGGGAATTTTGTGTGTTTGGTTTACGTAACAGTGCGTTGACTGTTTGAATCAGGATGCTTTGCTGAAGAGTTCGTCTGGGTCGTCAAGCCGCGCCAACGCTGCGTCGCAGCAATTCAGAGCACCACAGTCGTCTGCCGAGCATAAGGCAAGTGTCTGACAGTGGTCGTTATGGGGCCGCATTTCTTCGTTGCGGAAAATTCGGCTACGGGACAGGGTGGAGCGACAATGCCCGCACAGTAAAGTGGGTACGGCACTGCTCTCTGAAGCGATGGCGTTGTAATGTTCTGTTTGTTGCATAAATAAACCTCCATTAGCTCCAACGTAAGGGCGAACTGTGACAATTCAAAGTCAGTTCAACGAGAAATAGGACAAGAACTACGAAAGAATGCCCGAAAGGGCTCATTTGTCAGGACGACTTCATTATCAGGACGGTTTCAATGATCCGGGTCGGCAACCGGGCGACGGTTCGAGCGTTTGTCCTCCCAGTCCAGGGATTTCGGGTCGTACCAGCCGATTCTGTCGAGGACCTTTTCCCGTGTGGCAGGCGACAGCGTTGGCCACAGCTCCTGAAAGTCTTCCAGTCCCTGCTCCCGTTGGCGTGCCTGTTTACTCTGCAAACGCCGCAGGATCTGCGGCAACTGCAGGGCTTCGCCCAACTGGCCCGGTATCAGTACTTCCTGGCCCATCACTTTGCGGCGGTGCGTTCTGGCTGCCAGCACACGATTGAGAGCAGCGACCGCATCCAGCGCCGTTTCAACATCAAACTCTTCGTTATCCAACGTCGCGACCTGTTTAACGAATGACCAATAACCGTCCACTATAACCTGAAAGTCGCTAGACTGGCCACGATGGCGTGGTAGTCTAGGCCCATTCAGATCCGCAGCCCACCTACTGTGAGACGACGACACCCAGGTTCAGGGAATTTCACTATGTACGGAAAACTCGAGACACGGACCTTTCTGGCCATGCTGGTTGGGGTTTCCCTGGCGTTCATTCTGCTGATGAAGCCTTTTTTTGGCCCTATTTTCTGGGCCGTGGCCATTGCGCTGATCTTTCATCCGGTTCGAGAGTACCTGGCCCGGCGGTTGGGCGACCGTCCCAATACCATTGCCCTGCTAACGCTACTGATCTGCATGGTGATCGTGGTCATACCGGTGCTGGCGTTGGTGACGTCGCTGGTGGCAGAGGGGTTGTCCCTCTATCAGCGAATCCAGGAAGGGCAACTACGCCCCGGCGACTACATCGACAGGGTTATCCAGTCGTTTCCGGCCATTGAGTCGTTTTTCGCCCAGTTTGGTTTGGACTTCGCAGAGGTGAGGGATCGCGTGGTCAGCGGCTTCGTGGGGGGCAGTCAGTTTCTGGCGAAACAGGCGCTCGGTTTTGGGCAGAATACGTTTCAGTTCTTTCTGGGGCTGGCGCTGATGATCTACCTGGCGTTTTTCCTTCTCCGTGATGGCAGCAAACTGGTGGATCTGTTGATTCGTGCGCTGCCGCTGGGAGACGAGCGTGAGCGTCTGTTGTTTGCCAAGTTCGCAGAGGTCACGCGGGCCACGGTCAAGGGCAACTTGTTGATCGCGGTTATCCAGGGCGCGCTTGGGGGCGGTATTTTCTGGCTTCTGGGTATTCAGGGTGCGCTGCTCTGGGGGGTGGTGATGGCGATTGTGTCCCTGCTTCCCGCCGTTGGCGCGGCGTTGGTCTGGGTTCCTGCGGCTCTCTACCTGGCCGCGACAGGGGAGATGGTGTCGGCAATTGTGCTAACGGCGTTCGGGGTGGTCGTGATCGGGCTCGCGGACAATCTGCTCCGGCCTGTTTTCGTTGGCCGGGATACCAAACTGCCAGACTACATCGTTTTGCTCTCCACCTTGGGTGGGATAGTGATGTTCGGCATTAATGGATTTGTGATGGGCCCATTGGTCGCGGCTCTGTTCATGGCGTTCTGGGGTATTTTCATACGCGAGTTTGGGGAATCGAATGAAGCCCCGTCAGTAAATGTGTCTGCCCCCGCTACAGAATCACAACAATCGGATCGGTCCGGCAGTGCTTAAAATATGTTAGTCTTTCGTCGTAATGTCCATCCTGTAGGGGCTGGCAACACAATAAAAAGCGACAGGTAACTGGAGTAGATCATGGCTAGGCAGATATTCACTCACACCCGTATATTGGCTGCTATCCTCGCGGGGGCAATGGCCCTGGCGGCGGCGCCCGTTGCGTCAGCAAACGATACCGTGGCGCTTAAGAATGCCCTTTATGCGGCGGGTTATGACATCAACAATGTCAGTCCGCAAATGGATGACACCACTCGCTCGGCGTTGACCGCGTTTCAAAAGGATCAAGGGTTGAACGCCTCTGGTGTGCTTGATGACGCCACCAAGAAAGCGCTGGGTATGGTTCACGTTCAGGTCGCGGCTGCTGGGTCGTCCGGCAACGCCGGAGCGTCACAGGATGCAGGCACTTCCAGTGCGGCCGCGGAGCCGGAAGCTGACGAGTCGGCAGAGCAGGCGCAAGAAGATGATATAGAGGAAGATGACGACGGTGGCTGGTCCTTCTTCTAGGCCCTGATAACCGTTTTTCCTGCCTGAATTCGGGCCCGGGGTAGTCGCTACCCCGGGCCCGCGTGCGTTTAGCCTAATTTTTCCAGGTTTCTGACCGCGCCCTTGTCGGCGCTGGTTGCCAGCAACGCATAAGCCTTCAGCGCTGCCGAGACTTTGCGCGGCCGCGACAATTCGGGCTTCCAGCCTTTCTCATCCCGCTCCTCACGTCGCCGATCGAGTTCGTTCTGGTCTATCTCCACGTTGATGGACCGGTTGGGAATGTCGATACGGATCAGGTCACCGTTCTCGATCAACCCAATGGCGCCACCTGCAGCCGCTTCAGGGGAGGCATGGCCAATGGAAAGGCCTGAGGTGCCACCGGAGAAGCGGCCGTCAGTCAGCAGGGCACACTCTTTACCCAGCCCCTTGGACTTCAGGTAACTGGTGGGATAGAGCATTTCCTGCATACCGGGGCCGCCCTGAGGGCCTTCGTAGCGGATAATGACCACCTCTCCAGGCTGGACCTCGTCGTTGAGGATGCCTTCGACCGCGGTATCCTGGCTTTCGAATACTCGTGCCTTGCCTTCGAAGACGTAGATGCTTTCGTCCACGCCGGCCGTCTTGACCACGCAGCCGTCCAGGGCAATATTGCCGAAGAGAACCGCCAGGCCGCCTTCAGATGAGTAGGCATTTTCAACGGAACGAATACAGCCTGCCTCGCGGTCGCCATCAAGGGAGGGCCAGCGGGTGCTTTGGCTGAAGGCTGTCTGAGTGGGAATGCCGGCAGGACCGGCCTTGTAGAATTCGACCACTTCAGGGGTGGGCTCCTGCATGATGTCCCAGGTTTTCAGGGCCTCGCGCATGGTTTTGCTGTGTACGGTTGGCAGGTCGGTGTTGATCAGTCCGCCCCGTTCCAGTTCGCCAAGGATGCCCATGATGCCGCCAGCGCGATGAACGTCCTCCATATGATACTTGGGGGAATTCGGCGCCACCTTGCAAAGTTGGGGTACCCGGCGGGACAACTGGTCAATTTCGTTGAGGGTGAACGGCACGCCGCCCTCCTGGGCCGCAGCCAGCAAATGCAGGATGGTGTTGGTGGAGCCGCCCATGGCGATGTCCATCACCATGGCGTTCTCGAACGCTTCCATGGAGGCAATGCTCAGAGGCAACACACTGGCGTCGTCATCCTCGTAATAGCGGCGGGCATTCTCCACAATCTGTCTTCCGGCTTTCAGGAACAGGGCTTCGCGGTCCGAGTGGGTAGCGAGCATTGAGCCGTTCCCGGGCAAAGCCAGGCCAATGGCTTCGGTGAGGCAGTTCATGGAGTTGGCTGTAAACATGCCGGAACAGGAGCCGCAGGTGGGGCAGGCGCTGCGTTCGTACTCTGCGACGGTTTCGTCATCCGCATTCGGGTCGGCAGCGATGACCATGGCATCCACCAGGTCGAGTTTGTGCTCCGAGAGTTTGGTCTTGCCGGCTTCCATGGGGCCACCGGAGACGAAAATGGCGGGAATGTTCAGGCGCATGGCGGCCATCAGCATGCCCGGGGTGATCTTGTCGCAGTTGGAGATGCAGACCAGGGCATCAGCGCAGTGGGCGTTGACCATGTATTCCACGGAGTCAGCGATGATCTCGCGGGAAGGTAGGGAGTACAGCATCCCGTCATGCCCCATCGCAATGCCGTCGTCCACGGCAATGGTGTTGAATTCCTTGGCAACGCCGCCGGCTTGCTCGATTTCCCGGCAGACCAACTGCCCCAGATCCTTGAGGTGTACATGGCCGGGAACGAACTGAGTAAAGGAATTGGCAACGGCGATGATGGGTTTGCCAAAGTCTTCATTCTTCATGCCGGTGGCGCGCCAAAGAGCACGTGCGCCAGCCATATTGCGGCCTGCGGTAGATGTCCGCGAACGATACTGGGGCATGGTTGTCTGGTCTCTCTTCTTTAACTGGGTCGGAAAATGGAACGCAAGAGGATACCAGATTACCCCTTGATCGCATGGTTGTTTTGGGATTCCGCGCTTACAATGTGTAACAGAACGAACGAATAACTGATCGAGGAGTAGTCCTATGGCTGGCCAGGAAAGCCTGCCTCTGCGTCGTCTCAAGCAGTTTCAACCCTTGAACCGGTTGACGGATGACCAGTTGGTTTTGCTCGCAAGTCGGGCGGAAAGAAGAACCCACGGCCCGGGCCAGCGAGTGGTAGAGCGCGGCGTGCGGGATGGCCTGGACATATTCCTGATCCACGGCAGTGTAGAGCTGGAGTCGATTGACGGCCGCAAGTCCACCATCGAGGCCGATACCGACAAGGCCATTAACCCCATTGCCCGGCTGCAACCCCGGATGTACAACGTGACCGCCATCAAGGCGAGCGAGTTCCTCGTTATTCAGCAGGACATCCTCAACCAGCTATTGCGGGCCGCACCCGTGCCCCAGGTGGAAATGGATTCCGGTGACGGGGCTGGCGACGAGGGCAGCGAAGAACACCATCTGCTGATGGAGTTTTATGCCGAGCTGCGCTCCAATCAATTGACCCTGCCAAGCGTGCCGGATGTGGCCTGGAAAGTGCGCAGAACCGTAGACCGAGAAGATTCCACGGCGGATCAGGTTGCCAGTGCAATCTCGGCGGACCCGTCGATGGCTGCGAAACTGGTTCGAGCCTGCAACAGTCCCCTGTACCGTGGATTCAGTGATGTTCGCAACGTTCGCGAGGCGGTTATCCGGTTGGGCATGCGTACCACGCGCCAATTGGTTACGGTGTTTTCGATGCGCGAGGTGTTCAAAACCAAACAGGCATCGCTGCAAAAGGAAATGGACAAACTCTGGCGCCATTCCCGTGAGATGGCCGCCCTGTGTTGGGTGCTTGCGGATAGTGCTACCTCCATCAACCCGGAAGAGGCGTTGCTCGCAGGGCTGTTGCACGATATCGGAGTCGTGCCGGTGCTGGTGCAGGCGGAGCATCACGTCAATCTGTTTGCCGATCAGGCCAATCTTGAGCATGCCATTGGCGAGCTCAGGGCCGATGTGGGAACCGCAATCCTGGAAAGCTGGTCGTTCCCTAATGGCTTTCTGGAGGCGACAAGGCATGCGGAGGACTGGGGGTATGAGTGCCGGGAATCCTCACCTCAGCTGGTGGATATCGTGATTGTCGCCCAGTTGCATGCGATGATTGGGTCCAGTCAGAACGGGTCTCTGCCACCGTTTGACGAGGTGCCTGCCTATCGCCGTCTTGGTGAGCTTGAGCTGAACGCGTCCCGAAGCCTGCAGCTATTGACGGAAGCCCGTGCAAGGGTGGACGAAGTCCATCGCCTGCTTTCAATTCATTGAGGATATGACAGGGTCGTCATTCCTCCGGAGCTAGTTTACTGGTGACAATACCAACAATGAATGTACCTCTTTTCCCGCTGAACTCTGTAGTGCTGCCCGGTGGACGGATTCCCCTGCAGCTGTTCGAGCCCAGATACATCGATATGCTCACCCGTTGCCTCAAGGAGGATCGGGGATTTGTAGTCGTGCTGCTTCGGGAAGGTCTGGAAACGGGCAAGTCGGTGGCTTTCTACGATATCGGCACCTATGTTCGCATTATTGATTTCCAGCAGATGGATAACGGTTTGCTGGGTATTACCGTTGAAGGCAAGGATAAGGTAACGGTGGTACGTTCCTGGCAGCAGCCGGACGGACTGAATGTCGGGGATGTGGAATGCCTGCTGGCGGAGGAGCAAACGCCTGTTCCTGAGCGTTTCGCGGAACTCCCCTCGGTGTTGAAAGCGTTGTTTCGCCATCCTGTCGTCCGGGAACTGGATATGGACGTAGACTACGACGACGCCAGGGATGTGGGGTGGCGGTTGACCGAATTACTGCCGCTGGACAAGCAGGAAAAGCAGCGGCTGGTGGAGCTCCAGGCGCCCCTGGAGCGCCTGGAGCGTCTGCTGGGGTTGCTGGAAGCACTGGAAGAAAGCTGAATAATGGTTGCTACGGAGCGGTGACACTGTAGAGCACAACCGCGTTTGACCATTGTGTCGTTACATACCAGGCCACGAAGGCGAGCCATCCCCACCCCGCAATCAATAGCGTTCCATCCCTTGCCAGTGGGACGTTGTCGTAGCGGCTATAGCTGGCCCTTACGAACCCGCAGATCGAGAGCCCGAGAAACACCCCCGCCACCACATCGGTAAACCAGTGAACGCCCAGATAAAGTCTGCTTAGCGCCCCAAGGATAATGGGAATACTGAAAAGCAGGTAGTAGCGCCAGCGTCTGATATTCCGGCTTTCCCTGGCGATAAAGCTTGCTGCCAGGGTAGAAAGAACGGTGACGCCGGTGGCGTGGCCGCTGGGGAAAGCGCCCGAATCCGGAGGTCCGAAGACAACGTCCGGCCGAGGTATGGCGGTCAGGTATTTGAAGCCCCAGACCAACACAGTCGTGAGCAGTGCTGCTCCCGCCACATGGATGGCGGCGGCGTAGTAACCACGAAAGTAAAGGGCCAGAGCGCTCAACGCCGCTGCTGCCAGCAGTACCGGTGGGTCCCCGAGAAGCGTCAGCAGGATCATTACCGGGTCCAGAAGCGGGGTCCGCAACTGAGAAAACCACTGAAGGGTCAGCTCATCAAACGGCGCCAGCAGTTGGGTGGCGATGGCCAGTTGGCCCCAAATCATAAACAGAGCCCCGGCTCCCAGTGCCAACGACAATGAGGGTAGCGGGAACTCGCCGGCCTGCGCGGGTCGCTGGCTGGTATACAGGCGCCAGAAGCGGTGGGTCGAATCGTAGCGGGCCGTGAGGCGCGACAACCACAGGTAGAGCTGGCTGCCATGCCCAAGACCTAACTGGAAGCGGAAAAGCAACAGGTAAATCACCAGCAGTATTGCGGCACTGATTGCGATCACAGGGTAAAAGTGAGCGGGTGGTTCGAATTCGCTGGCCAGGGCGCTACCAACCAGATACCCCGGCAATACATAGACTGGTGCCCAGGCCACTGCCGATGACAGGTTGAAGGCCAGGAACCGTCGCCACGGCATCAGAAATGCGCCGGCGATGAGCGGAATGATTGGTCGAATCGGGCCCACAAAGCGTCCGATAACGACGCTTTTACCGCCGTGACGATGGAAGAAAGCCTCGCCTTTGCCGATAAATCCCGGGAAACGATTCAGTGGCCAAAGCCTGTCCAGGCGTCCCTGAAACAGTCTGCCGAGGGCGAAGCTGATGCCGTCGCCAGCAACGGCTCCGGCGCCGGCCCACAGCAGGACTTCGGCCACCGGTATGGCCACCTGGCCAGCCAGCACCGCCACGGCGAACAGGATGGCAACCCCGGGGATCAGGATGCCCGCAAAGGCTAGGGACTCGAGGAATGCTGTGAGGAACAGCGCCGCTGACAGCCAGCCCGGGTTGGTTGCCAGCCAGTCGGTCAGTGACTGTAGCCACTCCGGCATCATGATGGGCGAACATCTCCCTGGCTGTACCAGACCGAATCGGCACCACGTTTACGGGCTTCCTCCAATGCATGCCTAACCCGTTTTCGCAGGTCCGCCGTGCGGATGTCGGTACTGGCGCGAGTGGTGCAGCCAAGGCTGACAGTCACTTTTCCGGCCAGAGGCCAGTTCTGTTCCGCGATGGTCCGCCGAATTCGTTCGGCGATGACGCGTACGCCTTCTTCCGGTGTGAAGGGCAGGATCAGGAAAAACTCGCCGTCTTCAAGCGTGTAAAGGGTGTCGCCAGCACGGATAACGTCAAACAGGTGCTGGGTGAGGTCCCTGAGCAGTCGCTGCATGCCGGCCTGGCCGTGCAGATCTTCGGCTTCCTCGGCGTAATCAATGGCCAGGGAAATCACCGACAGGGAGTGTGACATGACAATGGCCCGGGAAATTTCCTTTTGCAGGGTTTCGTCCAGGAAGCGTGCATTGTGGGCGCCGGTCACCGGGTCGGTAATGGCCAGATCCTCTGCCGATTGTGCCATGTGGTCGTAGTGCCAGATATACAGCGCGGCCACCGCGACCAGAGCAAACACCCCGGCACTGATGGTTATGGCGTACATCAGGGGCGATGACAGGAGTAGAAAGAGTGCCAGTGCGACCAGCAATAACAGGGAAAGGATCAGCCCCTGTCGTAGCGGAAGGATCAGCAGATTCAGTACAACCAGGGGCATAACCCAATGACTGATGCCGGGAGGGTCAAGGGCAAACATGGCCGCCACCAACCCACTGTTCAGCGCTGTAAGAATAAGGAGATGCCCCGGTGCCGACAACTGGCGGCGGCGACATATGAAGGTATAGCCAGCGCCTGCGACCGTCAGCAACGCCATTCCGGCAGCCAGGAAGAACAGGTCATAGAATCCGTAGCGAAGGTTCTGGAATGCCAGGCTTGCAATGAAAAGACTGGCAAACGCATAACCGGCCAGATGGGTAAAACTTCTCAAGCGGGTTTCAGTCATAACGCCGGCCCCTCCGTTCTGGGTGGGGGCGATGTGTGTGTCCAGGTACTGTAGGACTGGGCGCGGTCGCCCCCTTGTTGCTGGGCGCGCCGCAACGCATTGGCAGCGGATTGCTGCAAACTGTCTGCGTCATCGCCGATATTCAGGCCGGCGATTCCCGCACTGACCGTCAGATGCAGTTGGTGTGAGGCAAGCAGGGTGCGTAATCCCTTTCGGATCGTCTCGGCCTGTGATGCCGCTTCTGCCGTGGGGATGCCTGGCAGGATGACCAGGAATTGCAGATCTGCTACCCGATAGTAGGTGTCGAAATCCCGTAGCTGGGAGTGCAGATAACGGCCGATCCGTGGCAGTATGGAGCGTATGTCGGCATCCGGGTCGCTGTCGCTCAGGTGGGTGTCCAGGCCGATCATGATCACCGACATATCGGTGCCTTCCCGTTCACTGCGCTGGATCTCCTTGTGGAGATCAGCCGTCAGGTATTCGCGGCTTGCGGCCTGGGTCAGTTCGTCGGTCCGGCGCAGGGGCGCAAGTTGTCGCGACTTGTACTCACGCAGGAAAACCAGCAGGCCTGAGAGCATAACGGTCAGCAGCAGTGCGCTAAGCATCTGGTGGCGTTCGGGCAGGCCGGCAGACCAATGGGTGGCAGACATCGCAAGAACGGCGCAGAGTGCGGTAATCGCCGCTGCCCAGGTGACGGGCAGCAGTGCAAAGCCGACCAGTGGTGCGACGTAGAGCCAGTGGGTCAGGCTCCAGGGCCCTGTCCATAGGCTGGTGGCCAAAAGCGACAACAGCGCCACAAACAGGAGTCGGTGAATCGCCGGCCAGGGTTGTCGAGAGCGTCCGGGGTGGAAGGTGTTGCCGCTGAAGACCAGTGCTGCGGCGACAATAGCGGTGATTGCTGTCAGTGTCTCCCGTTGGATCACTGAAAATGCGGCAATGGCGATCAGGATCAGGAATCCAGTTCTCGACAGGCGGCTTAACAGGAATTTTTCGGCCATCTGGGCCATGGTATCCGTCCTCTCCCGGGCGTCCGTGGTTTAAAGCATACAGCAGGTTTTGTTCAATGACCCGCGGAATAAAGTGTCTCAGGCCGGTATAATAATCGCTTGGGATGCGTACTTGAAACGGGAAAGGTAAAGTTAGGCCCTGATTCGCACAATCGGTATTAACATTGAAAGGTAATCGGATGGATATTGCAGCTTATATGGCGGAGGTAGGACAGCAGGCACGGCAGGCCGCGAGGGCTGTGGCCCGCTCCACAACGGCTGTTCGCAACCAGGCGTTGCTGGCAACAGCCGAGGCTCTGGACGCTGCGCGCGATGAGCTTGCCACAGCCAATGCCAGGGATCTGGAGGGTGGCCGTGCCAACGGTCTTGAAGCAGCGATGCTGGATCGGCTGGAGCTGACCCCGGCGCGCATCGATGCAATGATTGAAGGGCTGCGCCAGGTGGCCTCGTTGCCGGATCCGATTGGTGAAATTACCGATATGACGTATCGACCCTCCGGAATACAGGTTGGTCGCATGCGTGTGCCGTTGGGTGTTATCGGTATTATCTACGAATCCCGGCCCAACGTGACTGTAGAGGCTGCCAGTCTGTGCCTGAAGTCCGGCAACGCCACCATTTTGCGCGGGGGCTCCGAGGCCATTCATTCCAATCAGGCCATCGCAGCCTGCCTGGCCAAGGGGTTGAAGGAATCAGGACTGCCAGAAAGTGCCGTACAGGTCGTGAAAACCACCGACAGGGCGGCTGTCGGCGAACTGATTACCATGCCCCGGTTTGTGGATGTGATAGTCCCCAGAGGTGGTAAGGGACTGATTGAGCGGATCAGTCGTGATGCGCGCGTACCTGTAATCAAGCATCTTGATGGTATCTGTCACGTGTACATCGACAGTCATGCTGATCCCGAAAAAGCCCTAAACATCGCGGTGAACTCCAAGACCCAGCGGTACGGCACCTGCAATACCATGGAAACACTGCTGGTGGACCAGGAAATTGCGGCCGATATTCTGCCCTTGCTGGCGGACGCCTTCCGGGACAAAGGCGTGGAGCTCAGGGGCTGCCCGCAGACAATGGATATTCTCCCCGATGTTGTTCGCGCCACCGAGGACGACTGGGGTACGGAATACCTGGCCCCGGTGCTTGCGGTAAAAGTGATCGACGGGCTTGATGGCGCCATTGAGCATATCAATCGTTATAGCTCTCAGCATACAGACAGCATCGTCACGGAAAACTATACCCGGGCCCGTCGATTCCTGACGGAAGTGGATTCCAGCTCCGTCATGGTCAATGCGTCGACCCGTTTTGCGGATGGTTTTGAGTATGGTCTCGGTGCGGAAATCGGCATCTCCACCGACAAGATTCACGCCCGTGGGCCGGTTGGCCTTGAAGGTCTGACATCACAGAAATACGTGGTGTTTGGCGACGGCCACATCCGGACCTGATTGCGCATGCATGTGATCTATGGCGGCACCTTCGACCCGATACATCATGGCCACCTGCGGCTCGCGGTCGAACTAAGGGAGCGGTTGGGGGTGTCGGAAGTGGCTTTGATGCCTTGCCACGTGCCTCCTCACCGTGACGTGCCGGGTGCCACGAGTGCGCAGCGTCTGGCTTTGCTGGAGCTGGCCATTGCCGGCGAGCCCGGGCTGACTCTGGATGACCGCGAGTTGGGGCGGGAAGGCGCGTCTTACACCGCGGAGACGTTGACGCAACTGAGGGCGGAGATCGGCCCCGACAAGCCGCTCGCCATGGTTTTGGGTACGGATTCCTTCGCCGGTTTCGACCGCTGGCAGGAGTGGGAGCGGATTCCCGAACTGGCTCACATTGTCGTCGTGCAACGTCCGGGGCCAGGTCTGGCACCGGAAGGTGTGCCGGCGAAATTATTGAGCCAGCGGTCAGTCGAGCGGGTAGAGGCCTTGTTTCGCGCGCCTTGTGGCCATATTTTGCAACTCGACCCACCGTTGCTTGATATCTCTGCGACCGGTATTCGCGATCGGATTCTTTCCGGCCATTCTCCCCGTTACCTGCTGCCCGACCCGGTGTGGCGGGAAATTCAACGCCAGAGACTATACGGCGCATGACCGGACGGGAACTTTTAGTGCTACAATCCCGTCTGAATATGACTTTTCGGGTGGCTGCCTTCGCCGCTGCCCGTCCAACAGGGTGATTATGCAGGCAGAGCAACTGAAAGAACTGGTCGTGGGTGCGCTTGAGGACGTCAAAGCGCAGGACGTAAGCATCATTGATGTCAGGGGGAGAACCAGCGTAACGGACTACATGGTCCTTGCGTGTGGGACCTCCAATCGGCATGTGAAATCCCTGGCGGATTCGGTGTTGTCCGAAGCGAAGGAGCAGGGGGTTCGTGCCAGCAATGTGGAAGGCGCCAATGCGAGTGACTGGATTCTGGTTGATCTCGGCGACGTGGTGGTTCACGTCATGATGCCGGCAACCCGAGAGTTCTATGACCTCGAACGCCTCTGGCGTGATGCTCCCGATCTGGGTGTTGCGGGTAGCGAATAATCATGCGGTTACGCCTGGTCTGTGTAGGGCAGAAAATGCCCGAGTGGGTCAGCCAGGGGTATAATGAGTATGCCCGCCGGATGCCGTCGGAGTTGTCCCTTGATCTGGTGGAAATTCCCTTGGCCCATCGTGGCAAGAATCCGGATATTCCCAGGCTGATGCAGCGTGAGGGGGACGCAATCCTGTCGGCGTTGGGCCCTCGTGACCGGGTGATTGCCCTGGAAGTTGGCGGCCGCAACTGGTCCACTGAAAAATTGGCCGGTCAGCTTGAGAACTGGCAGTTGGATGGTCGCGACGTCAGCTTTCTTGTCGGCGGGCCGGATGGTCTCGCCGACATCTGCCGGGACAGGGCTGATCAGCTGTGGTCGCTGTCTGCCTTGACTCTGCCGCATCCATTGGTGCGGATCCTTCTAGCCGAGCAGCTCTACCGCGCCTGGTCCGTCACTCGCAACCATCCTTATCACCGGGCCTAGGAAGCCAAGCCAATATGCCCTGGGGAGAGTTCAAAGACATCGCAGCCGAACGGCGCCTGTTCCAGCGTCGTGCATTCGTCATGCTGTTACTGGTCTTTGTATTGCTGGGCGTGTTGATTGCCCGGATGTATCAGCTGCAGGTTGTAGAACACGACATCTACACCACGCTTTCCGACAAAAACCGTGTTCAGGTACAGTCCGTAGCGCCTCCCCGCGGGCTGGTTTATGACCGCAACGATGTCTTGCTGGCGGAGAACCGCCCGGTTTTCAGTGTGACGCTGGTACCCGAGCGAGTTGGTGATATGGAGCAAACCCTCGCAAAGCTCCAGGGCATGCTGAGCATTTCCGAGGAGGATATGGAGCGCTTCCAGCGTCGGCTGCTTGAGCCTCGTCGTCCGTTCCAGGAATTGCCCCTGCGTTACGATCTGAACGAACAGGAAATCGCACGTCTGGCGGTTCACCGCCATGAATTGCCTGGTGTCGAGGTATCTGCGGAACTGGTTCGGTATTACCCACACAGTACACTGACTGCCCACGCCCTTGGCTACGTGGGGCGTATCAACCGTCAGGAATTGCAGAGAATTGATCCGGTGAACTACGCGGGCACCAACTACATTGGCAAGTCCGGGGTGGAACGTTTCTACGAAGAACTCCTGCACGGCCAGGTCGGCTACCAGCACGTGGAAACCAATGCGCGAGGCCGAACCCTGCGCGTACTGGAGCGAGAAAATCCGGTGCCCGGGGAAGATGTCCAGTTGCACATGGATTTGCGGTTGCAGCGGCTGGCCCATGACCTGCTCGATGGCCGGCGTGGCGCCATTATTGCGATTGAGCCGTCCACCGGGGGCATCCTTGCTCTTGCCAGTGTGCCCGGCTTTGACGCCAATCTGTTCGTCACCGGCATAGGTGTCGAAGCCTATCGGTCACTTAGCAGTAGCGTGGACAAGCCCCTCTTTAATCGTGCCCTGCGGGGCCAATACCCGCCAGGCTCAACTCTCAAACCTATGCTCGCTATCGCCGCGCTCGACAGCAATGCCGTTACCCGGGACAAGACCATCTGGGATCCTGGCTACTATCAGCTGAATTCCGGCGGCCGCCGCTGGCGCGACTGGAAGCGGGGCGGCCACGGATGGGTAGACCTGAAGTCAGCGGTGGCACAGTCCTGTGATATCTATTTTTACGAAGCGGCTGTGACCATGGGCGTTGATACCATGCACAAATACCTTTCCGACTTCGGGTTCGGAGAAGATGCCACTCTGGACGTTGCCGGAGCCCTCAGCGGCCTGCTGCCCTCCAGTGACTGGAAACGCGCTATTCATAGCGAGCCTTGGTATCCCGGGGACTCGGTAAACCTGGGTATTGGGCAGGGGTTCATGTTGGCGACGCCGTTACAATTGGCGACCGCTACCTCGGTGATTGCCAACCGTGGTCATTGGGCAGAGCCACGGCTGCTGAAAGACATCAAGGGGGATCAATCGATTGATGAGGTGCTACCGACGGGGACGCACCAGTCTATCGAACTTGAAAATCCGGATGACTGGGAGTTTGTTGTGGAGTCCATGGCCGAAGTAATGCACGGAAGTAAAGGCACGGCCCGGGGAGCAGCAAGGGGGGCGCCCTATCGGATGGCCGGCAAAACCGGTACCGCGCAGGTGTTCAGTCTGGCCGAGGACGAAGAGTACGACGAAGAGGAAATACGTGAGCGACTGCGGGATCACGCCCTGTTTGTCGGCTTTGCACCCGTGGAAGACCCAAAGATCGCCGTCGCCGTTATCGTTGAGAACGGTGGTAGCGGTAGCGGAACCGCCGCGCCGGTTGCACGGGCCATGTTTGATGCCTGGTTGCTGGATCTCTCCGGGGCAGGCAGTGAACTCGTGGCTGGCTCGCCCGGGGAAGGGAGTAACTGATGCCCGCCGGTAGCCTGTTAAATCAGTCAGCACGTCACCCCCTGTCTAGCCCGAGGGGGATCTGGTCGGCGTTGCATATTGACCCGATTCTACTGTTCCTGTTGCTGACCCTTATTGCGGGGGGGCTGTTCGTTTTGTACAGCGGGGCCGACCGCAACCTGGAGGTCGTGAAGGCCCAGGGCATCCGGATGGGCGTGGCTCTGGTGGTGATGTTTGTGTTCGCCCAACTCGACCCGGCGGTGTTCCGGCGTTGGTCGCCCTGGCTGTTTGTTGCCGGCCTGATAGGACTAGCGGCGGTGTTGCTGGTTGGCGTTGGTGCCAAGGGTGCGCAGCGTTGGCTGGCCATTCCCGGGTTGCCCCGTTTCCAGCCTTCGGAGCTGATGAAGCTGGTGGTGCCGATGATGGCCGCCTGGTACCTTTCGCGCCATTACCTGCCTCCAAGACTCCGCCATGTGGCGGTGGCGTTGCTCATTGTGTTGGCTCCCATGGCAATGATCATCTTGCAGCCGGACCTGGGGACCTCGTTACTGGTTGGCGCCGCCGGGATATTCGTGGTGTTCTTTGCCGGTATGGGCTGGCGCCTGATCGGCGCCTTTCTTGCCATGGTGTCAGTGGCGGCACCACTGATGTGGTTCTTCGTGATGCGCGAGTATCAGAAGCAGCGCGTACTGACCTTGCTGGATCCTCAGAGCGATCCGCTTGGCGCCGGCTGGAACATTATCCAGTCCAAGACCGCTATTGGCTCGGGGGGCATGGATGGCAAGGGGTGGCTCCAGGGCACACAGTCCCATCTTGAGTTTCTTCCTGAGAGCCATACCGACTTCATCGTTGCGGTGCTGGCGGAAGAATTTGGCTTTGTGGGCATGCTGGTTCTTCTGGTGCTCTATCTCCTGATTGTTCTGCGGTGCCTGTACATTGCGTCGACGGCACAGGATTCCTTCAGCCGGCTGTTGGCGGGGGCGCTGACGATGACGTTTTTTATCTATGTCTTCGTCAATGTGGGGATGGTCAGTGGTCTTCTGCCAGTGGTGGGCGTGCCCCTGCCGCTGGTCAGCTATGGTGGAACGTCAGGGGTAACGCTGATGGCGGCGTTTGGGGTGTTGATGTCGGTTCATACTCATAGACGGATGATCAGTGCGTGATGACTGGGCACCGACCATGGACCATGGACAGGGAGTAATGGTTGCCGGGTCCGCTGCCATGGTAATCTTGGCCGCGGTGACAGGCCGCAGTTGTGGTGACGTTGCATTGAAAAGGTTCTCGAGTCGAAGCCAGTCAAGGGGATTCATGAAAGCTGTCAGCTATTGGTTAGGTGTCGGATGGGTGATGGCGTGCTTTGCTTCCCCTTTACAGGCCGGCCCCTACAATGAGACACCTGAAAGCCGTGACTTTGTTCGTGAAATGTCGGAACGCTACGGATTTGGGGCCGAACGTGTGTCTGCAATACTGGCCAATGCGCAGCGCCGTGATTCGATATTGGAAGCCATCAGCCGACCGGCTGAGAAAACCCTTGAGTGGTACGAATACCGTCGGATCTTTATGCGTGAGGAACGCATAGAGCAGGGCGTCAGTTTCCTCAGGAAACATCAGGAAGCCTTTGAACGCGCCGAACGTGAGTACGGTGTGCCGGCGTCAATCGTTGCGGCGATTATCGGCGTCGAAACCTGGTATGGCACCTACAAAGGAAAGTATCGGGTGCTCGATGCCCTCGCCACTCTGGCATTCGACTATCCGCCCCGGAGTCGTTTTTTTCGCAGCGAGCTTGTCCAGTATTTGCTGATGACCCGTGAGCAGGGCTTCGACCCTATGGTGTTGACGGGTTCCTATGCGGGGGCGATGGGGTACGGTCAGTTTATCTCCAGCAGCTACCGGCATTACGCGCTTGATTTTGACGGTGATGACGTTGCCGACATCCTGACCAATCCCGTGGATGCCATCGGCAGTGTCGCCAATTATTTCCACGCCCATCGTTGGCAAACCGGTGAGCCTGTGGCAGAACGGGTGAGTGGCAGTCTGCCAAAGAGCTCACCATTGCTGACCGGGGAGCTGAGACCGACGTTGACGGTCACCGACTATCAGCAGGCGGGTATCATCCCGAAAATGGATGTGCCCGGCGACGCCAAAGCCAGAGCGGTCCGTCTCGTTGGTGACGAGGGCTCTGAACTATGGCTGACCTACCATAACTTTTACGTGATAACCCGCTACAATCACAGTCATCTATACGCCATGGCGGTGCACCAGTTGGCAGGTGCGCTCGAAGAGCGGATGCGGCCGCTGGCAAACGAAAACAATGGAGATAGTAACAACTCGTGATGAAACGCCATGTTCTACTACTGGTTTTAGGGGTACTGGTGCTGGCCGGGTGCGCATCATCGCCCGAGCCTGACCACTCCTCCCGCTACACCCTGAGCCAGGATCGTGCGCCCTCAGGCAATTTCGATGCATCGGGGCTTGCCGATGCCACGCCTCGATTTGAGGAGCCGCGCCGCGCTGGAAACAAATCACCCTACCAGGTCTGGGGTAAGGAGTATCACGTTCTGGGCAGTAACGATGGCTATGTTCAGCGCGGCACCGCGAGCTGGTATGGTGAGAAGTTCCATGGACACAAAACCTCGAATGGAGAGGTTTTTGACATGTACGAGATGTCCGCGGCGCACAAGAGCCTGAGAATTCCAGGATACGCCCGGGTGACCAACCTCGATAACGGTCGCTCGGTGGTGGTTAGGGTCAACGACCGTGGCCCCTTCCACGGGGATCGCCTGATTGACCTCTCCTATGCCGCGGCCAAAAAGCTGGGTTATCAGGGCAGGGGTACGGCCAGGGTAGAGGTGGCCGCCATCACGGTGAATCGTGACGGCTCGATGACGCTTGCCGGCAAGCCGTTCCCGGAATCTGGAGCTCCGGTGGATGCCGAACGCCTGAAGGATCCCGGGCCGGGCAGCGAGGCCCTGTTTGTGCAACTGGGGTCGTTCAGCCAGCGTAACCCGGCCGAGGCCCTTCTGGACAGGGCGCGGCGTGCAGTCGCAAACCCAATGCGGGTGAGGGAAGTGGAAACGGCTTCCGGCCGCTTTCACCGCGTTCAGGTCGGGCCGTTCAGGGACGAGGATGAAGCCCTGAGAGCCCAGAGCCTGCTTGAAAATCACGGATTTGGTCAGTCAATACTTCTGACCGACACTCATTGAACCAGTCACTTACTTGAAACTGAATGGACCCATGGCACTAAATAAAGCGTTCCGAGCCTTCTCTGCTGTTCTGCTCCTGATTCTGCTTCCGGCTATGCCGGTTGCGGCCCAGGCTGTTCTGATTCCGTCATCACCGCAGATCGCGGCGAGTTCCTATATCCTGATGGACCCGCTTTCCGGACGGATTATCATGGAAGAGAACAGCCATGAGCGTCTGCCCCCGGCCAGCCTGACCAAAATGATGACGGCCTATATCGTGGAACGGGAGCTGGACGAGGGTCGGATTTCCCTGTCCGACATGGTGCCCATCAGCGTGAACGCCTGGCGAACCGAGGGTTCACGGACCTTCGTTAAAGAAGGGACGGAAGTGTCGGTCGAGAACCTGCTAAAGGGCGTCATCATTCAGTCTGGGAACGATGCCTCAGTGGCGCTGGCCGAGTATATTGCCGGCAGTGAAGGGGCGTTCGTCGACATCATGAACCAGCAGGCGCAGATACTGGGGATGAACGAGTCCAGTTTTGCCAATGCTACCGGCTTGCCTGCCCCGGATCATTTCTCCACTGCCTACGATCTGGCCCTTTTGGCAAAGGCGATTATCAACGACTATCCGGAAAACTACCCGCTGTATGCCCAGAAACACTTCACTTACAACAATATCCGTCAGCCAAACCGGAACAGCCTTTTGTGGCGTGACGACAGTGTTGATGGGCTGAAGACCGGCCATACCGAGGAAGCCGGTTACTGCCTGGTGGCGTCAGCCAAGCGCAACGACACTCGCCTGATTGCTGTGGTGATGGGAACAGACAGCACCTCGTCCCGCGCCCAGGAAGTCCAGAAAATGCTGAACTACGGCTTCCGCTATTACCAGAGCGAGCGCCTGTTCCGCACTGGCCAGGAACTGCTGGAAGCGCGCGTATGGGGCGGGGCAAGCGATAGCCTGTCCGTAGGGCTGACAGAAGATGTTTACGTCACCATTCCCCGAGGCTCAAGGGATTCCCTGGAATCCACCGTTGAACTCGACTCAGTGATCAAGGCGCCCATTTCCATGGGCGACGAATTGGGCCGGGTGACCGTCAAGCTCGGCGATGATGTGGTCGTGGATCAGCCGGTGCTGGCACTCAGCGATATCCCGGAAGGTGGTTTCTTCAAGCGGATCTGGGACGCCATCAAACTATTCTTTGTTCAGCTCTTTGAGTAAGGGCGCGAGTGGCCTGTAGGAGATAAACCGGGATGAGCGAACCAAAGGCACCCAAAATCGAGTTTCCCTGTGACTACGTGATCAAGGTTATCGGGGACGCCGCGCCAGACTTTGTGGAGTTTGTGGTGGGCGTCGTGGAGCAGCATGCACCTGGCATTTCGAACGATGACGTTACGGTGAAAGACAGTCGCGGCGGTCGGTTTGCCTCGGTAAACCTCAAGATCGTTGCCACGGGCGAGCCGCAGTTGAAAGCTCTGTTCGAGGAACTCAAGGCCAGCGGCCGGGTTCATATGGTGCTGTAACCTGATGGCCGAGCTGATCGTTCGTGACCTGGGTGAACAGCCCTACCTGGAAACCTGGGAGGCGATGAAATCGTTCACGGCCTCGCGAGACGCCTCCACGCCCGATGAACTCTGGCTGCTGGAACACCCAAGGGTCTACACCCAGGGGCAGGCCGGCAAAGCCGAGCACATACTGGCCCCCGGTGATATCCCGGTGATACTGGTGGATCGCGGTGGCCAGGTAACGTATCACGGCCCTGGCCAGCTTGTGGTTTACCTGATGATAGACCTGACTCGCCACCGCCTGGGAATTCGCTCCCTGGTTGATGTCATTGAGCAGGCCATTGTCCGGACCCTTGCGGGGATGGGTGTGGCGGCAGCGCCGCGTCCGGATGCGCCGGGTGTCTATGTGGAACAAGCGAAGATTGCGTCGCTGGGGCTGCGTGTAAGGCGAGGATGTTCGTTCCACGGCCTGGCCCTGAACGTGGCCATGGACATGGAGCCGTTTCGCCGGATCAACCCCTGTGGCTATGCTGGCATGGCGATGTGTCAGGTCAGCGACTTCGTCCCCGGGGCAACCGTTGCCGGTCTTGCTCCTGCTCTGTCGGATGAGTTGGTTAATGGCCTGGCGGGTGGCGCTGTTCGACGGGTAACGGGCTGGTAACGCGAAGCCCAAGTACCGATTGAGGCGGTTGCCTTGCTAGCCGTGTATACCCTCGAAATCACACACCTTGTTACGCCCCAGGGTCTTGGCTCGATAAAGTGCTTCGTCGGCGCGCTGTAGCAGTCGGTCCACAGACTCTGCGCCGTGGATAGTGGCGACTCCGACACTGATAGTGGTGTTGATGCTCCCGCCCTGGGTCTCTATCGGCGTTGATGCAATGGTCTGGCGTATGCGATTGGCCGTCTGGACGGCCTCAACGGTATCGGTCTCAGGCAGCAATACCAGGTATTCTTCTCCTCCCCAGCGCGCCAGCGTATCGACCTTCCGGCTGTGTTCCCGCAAGGTCCTGGCTACCATCACAATGGTTTCATCCCCCACCTGATGACCATGGTTGTCGTTGACAGACTTGAACAGATCAATGTCCATCAACAACACTGAGAAACCGCGCGAATTGCGTAAGTAACGCTGATACTCAGCTTCCAGTTGCTCGTGGGCTTCACGTCGATTGGCGAGCCCCGTTAACGCATCGTGTTTAGCCGCATATTCAAACTCGGCAGCCAGTTTCAGCAGCCCCAGTTTGCTGCGCCGCCGGCTCTGGTCCAGGACGTAGCAGGTGGACATCTCAAACCCCAGTACCGCAAGCATGGTGAGTCGGAAGCTGGTGCTGTACGGCGAATCGAATACCAGGTCCCCGAGTGGGCTGAATAGCAAGGCAACCCCCGCAAGTCCGCCGGAACAGGCAAGCACGCCCACTTTCGCTTCGCTGATGTAGAAGATGATGGGTGGATAGGCAAACAGCCAGATAATGGCAGAGCCGTCCTCCACCGCATTGACTGCCAGATAGGTGAAGAGGATCGTGATCGCGGTAATAAAGCCGCGGCGTTGCAGAGTACTGTTGCGACTGAGCAGATAAACAATACCATTGACACTGAGCAGCACGGCAAAGACGATCAGGGCTGTGGCGGAGCCGGGAATTCCGCGATCCAGGGATCGCCATGCGAAAAACAGCAGGATGGGGACCGCTGCCAGAGTAAGCCAGCCGATCAACATCGGAACCGGAATTTCACCCTTCACCCGGAACTGTGACAGTTTGGTGTCGGAGGGTCTGCTGGTGGTCTGAGTCATTGTTGCTGTCTTGTTGTTTTTGGGCATCAGTGGCCAGGTCATCGACCACATTTTTATACTAAACCGCTTTGGACGTGGGGTCTGTGTAAAAACGTAAAACCTTTCGCCAACCACAGAAGTAAACACAGAAGAGGCGGTTTGCATTGGCCCCAAGGGCAATGAATCGACGGCACGCCGGTTAGGTTTGCGGGCCCGGGTATCCGTATAATGGTTATAAAGGCTGATAGCGCCAACACTTACAGAACCGAGCAGGTTTTTGATGGCATCCAGACCCAAAAGCACATCTGTTGCACGTATCAAGACCGGCAGCTTTGAGCGTCGGCTTACCCTCACCAGGGCGGGGCTTTTCGCAGGCACCCGGATGGCCTCCCATATGGCCACCAACTGGTTCAGCAGCAAGGACAAGCGGGAGGCTCGGCACCGGGCCATGCTATCCAGCCAGGCGGAATTCCTGGTGGACGAGTTGGGCAAGCTTAAGGGCAGTGTCGTCAAGATCGGGCAGGTGATGGCTCTCTATGGCGAGCACTTCCTGCCTGAGGAAGTAACCGAAGCACTGCATACCCTGGAAGACCAGACCACCTGGCTGGAATGGCCGTCGATCGAGCGTGTGCTTAAGGCTGAACTGGGTGCTGACCGTTTGGCGGAACTGGACGTGGATCCGGACCCGATTGGTGCGGCTTCGCTGGGGCAGGTTCATCGAGCGCGCCGGCGTAGCGACGGGTTGGAACTGGTGCTCAAGGTCCAGTACCCCGGCGTTGACGAAGCAGTCGACAGTGACCTAAACGCAGTGGCACATCTGCTCAAGATAGCCCGCCTGGTCTCCTTCGGCCCCGAGTTCAACGACTGGCTGGAAGAAGTGCGGGACATGATGCACCGGGAGGTGGATTACCGCCTTGAAGCCCGTACCACCGAAAAGTTCCGCCAGATGCTGCTGGACGATCCTCGTTTTGTGGTGCCCCGTGTTCTGGACGAGTACTGCACGGCCCATGTCATCGCCTCCACCTACGAGCCGGGCCACTCAGTGAGTTCAGTGGCGGTAAGGGAGCTTGCTCTTGATCGTCGCAGCGAGTTGGGCCGCGCCGCACTGGAATTGTTCTTCCGTGAGCTGTTCATCTGGGGTGAAATCCAGACCGATCCCAATTTCGGCAATTATCGGATCCGCATCGCTGGCGAGGAAGGCGCGAACAGCGAAACTGACCAGATAGTGCTACTGGATTTCGGGGCGGTACAGGCCTACTCCGCGAGCTTCCTGGACCCGGTCATCCAGATGATCCGCTCCTCCTACGAGGGCGACCTGCCGGGGGTGGTTGATGGCGGTATCCGGTTACGTTTCATGAGCCAGGATTGGCCCGAGGACGTTCTGGACACGTTCGGCAAGGTTTGCATGTCGGTATTGGAACCTCTCTCCAGGGATCGCAGCAACTGGCCCGATGAGGCAGTGAACGACCGCGGCCAGTACCGCTGGAAGCAGAGTGACTTGCCGTCGCGGGTGGCGCGCCAGGCCGCGCGATCAGCCATCAGCCGCTATTTCAAGGTGCCGCCGAAAGAATTTGTATTCCTGAACCGAAAGTTGATTGGTGTCTATACGTTCATCGCGGTGCTGAATGCGGAATTCAACGGTGAGGATCTGCTCCGGGAATACCTCTACGGTGATCCCGGCACCCCCGATGCTTCCAGCACCAACCAGATGACCAAGCCGTAGCGCAATCCCTTGCCAATGGCCACCAGGATCACAAAGTTGAGCCATGGCACGCGCATGATCCCGCCAACCAGGGTCAGTGCGTCGCCTCCCAGTGGCAGCCAGCCCAGAAGCAGTGACCATTGCCCGTAACGGTTGAAGCGGGTGCGGGCCTTTTCGAGCTGGGATTCGGAGATCGGAAACCAGCGTTTGTGCTTAAAGCGATCCACCTGCCGGCCGATAACCCCATTAATAACCGAACCTGCGGTGTTGCCCGCCGTTGCCCAGAACCATATCCACCAGAGCGAATAGCCTTGAGTCACCATGCCGCCAAGGAGAATTTCCGAATAGGCCGGCAGTATTGTTGCTGCGGCCAGTGCGGTCATGAACAAAGTGAGATAGGCCAATGGACGCTCCTGGTGAGATGAATGCCGATCAGGCTCTAATGGCAGCCGTGCCTTCAGGGCACTAAGCTGATAATGAATCCCTATCTGAGACAGGTTGCTGTACCAATGAAAAAACTGTCACTGCGTTTCAAACTCTATGCCCTGGTTATTACGCTGCTGCTGGTTATGGGAATCAGTATTGTGGTGACTGCCCAGCTTTCCCTGGGACAGATGGAGCAGCGAATCACCTCCGAAACCCGTGACACGGTGCGCAGCCTTGCCGTCGACCGGTTGAGCGCAACCGCCGGGAAATACGGTGAGGTTGTCAGCGGCATGTTTGCCACAGCGTATCGGACACCGGAAGTCGTCCGCAACGTCATCAGCCGGAATATACAGACGGACAGCTCCGGCCGCATCAGCCGCGTTGCCCTTCAGGAAACGGTGGGTGCAGTACTGAAAGAGCAGGATGGGCTGAGCTCGATCTATGCCCAGTTCGAACCGGACGCCTACGACGGCCAGGACCGCTACTTCACCGGTGGCGTTGAAGAGCACAGCAGCGATGAAGGCACCCTGGAAATCTATTATTACCGCTCTCCCGAGGGCGATGTGGTCTTTAGTCGCACTGAGGATCCGGCTACCAAGTATCTGGATAACCGGAATGAGTTCGGTATTCGCGAGGCGGAATGGTACCTGTGTTCCAAGGATACCCTGTCCCCTTGCATCATGGAGCCTTACGAATACGAAATTGAAGAGGGCTATACCGAACTGATGACCAGCCTGGTCGTGCCCATTATGAGCGGGAGCGAGTTTGCGGGCGTGGCCGGCGTTGACCTCAACCTGTCAACGCTCCAGAAAGCGATCCAGAATGTCAGCGATAACCTCTATGACGGCGCATCAAGGGTGACCCTGCTGAGCAGTAAGGGGCTGATTGCTGCATCCAGCCACTACAGTGAACATCTAGGCAGGCCACTGTCAGAAGCATTGCCTGAGCAGGCTGAAACATACGCTTCCCTGCACAATGACGGCGGTACCTACGACGATGGCGACACGCTGGCGGTGTCTTACCCCATCGAGATTGACCTGCCGGATGCCCAGTGGTCACTGTTGATCGAATTACCACGTCAGACCGCGCTGGCTGATGTCGCCGAAATCACCGGCCTGCTGTCCAGCGAGGTGGATACCACCGCCGGGCGTCAGACCATGGTGGGTGTACTGGTGTCGGTAGTGGCGATCCTGATTCTGGTGGTGCTGGTTCGCTCGGTAACCAAACCCTTGAACGAAATCCGTGACCGGATGAAGAACCTGGCCAGTGCTGAAGGGGATCTGACCAGTGAGTTGAACATTGATACCCACTCGGAGCTGATCGAGCTGGCCGGCGGGTTCAACCAGTTCCTGGGCCGGTTACGGGAAATGATCAACGACCTGAAAGATGTCAACGCCAAGGTCAGCCAGCAGGCGGCAGACGTGGATGTGATCGCCAAGGAAACGGATGAGCAAACCGAAAGCCAGCATCAGGACATCGAAAGCGTGGTTACCGCCATGAACGAAATGTCCGCCGCTGCCAGTGAAGTGGCAGGTTTCGCGGGTGAGGCAGCTGAAAACGCGCAGATGGCCCAGGATGGCATCCGTTTTACCCAGGATACGCTGACGTCTGCCCTCGACGGCGTGGGTGCATTGGCGGGCGATATGGATGAGGCCAGCACTGCGATAGGGCAGGTTGCCACTCGCAGTGAGGACATTAACCGTATTATCGAAGTGATCCGGGGAATCGCGGAACAGACCAACCTGCTGGCGCTGAACGCCGCCATTGAAGCGGCGCGAGCGGGGGAGCAGGGGCGTGGCTTTGCGGTTGTGGCAGACGAGGTCAGAACACTGGCGTCCCGTACCCGTGAGTCCACCGATGAGATCAGTCAGATGATTGATGGCCTTCAAAGCGACGTGGGCGGAGCCGTTACCGTGATCAAGGGTGGCGTTGATCGCGCCACCAGAGCGGTGGAGGGAACCCGTGAAGCGGACCATTCTCTGGCCTCAGTAGTTGAGCGCATAGCAACCATTGTGGAACACGTCACCCATGTGGCCACGGCAGCGGAAGAGCAAAGTTCTGTCAGTGAAGAGATCAACCGCAACCTCACCCGTATCGGTGACGCCGCCAACGATCTTCGGGCATTGGCGCAACGGGTCAGTGGCAGCGGGCAGACACTGGATGAGCAAGTGAAAGTGCTGGAGACGGAGTTGAGCCGCCTGAAAACCTGAACACACGGTTGGGTAAGGCTGCACCGAGAAACACCGGTAGCGCTGGATACATCAGTCCAGGCTATCGGCGCCATTCAGTTCATTAATTTTATTTTTTCATTGGGCGTGCCACCATACGGTACAGCTTGTCGACGACTGCAACACGATACGCAGGGTCGCCCATTGTTTCGAACAGGAGTGAGTTTATGGATCATGTCACCATCTACGGTCGTGCATCCTGCGGTTTTTGTATGCGCGCCCGGCAACTTTGCGAGATCAGGGATATTCCCTACCGCTACGTGGACATGATCGAGGAAGGCATCAGCAAGGCGGATCTGGAAAAAACCATTGGTAAGCCCGTACATACGGTGCCCCAGATCTTTGTGGGCGAAGAACACGTTGGCGGGTTCGACCATTTCTCGCAGTACGTGCAGAGGTTTGAAGCTGCCGGTGGATAAACGGTTCTGCAAAAAAAGGCGCCAGCCGATGATTCGGTGGCGCCTTTTTTGTAGGTCAGCGGCTTAGAACTGGAAGTCGGCTTTCAGTTTTTTCTCGACCAGCTGATTCTTAAGCTTTGCGACCCTCGGAAGACCATCATCGAACGGCGGGAAGCTCTCGCCGTGAATCAGTGGCTCCAGGTAGTCGCGGCAATCTTGCGTGATGCCGTAGCCGTCATCCGTGATGTAATGGATCGGCATTTTCTTCTCCTGGTTGGCGACCTCGCTCAACGGCGCCTCACCAATGTGCCAGCGATAGGGGCGTGACTGTTCGCGCACAATCGTTGGCATCAGCGCCTGTTTACCTGCCAGCGCCATTTCCACGGCCACCTTGCCTACGGAGTAGGCCTGCTCCACGTCCGTAGCGGACGCAATGTGGCGGGCGCTGCGCTGCAGGTAATCGGCTACGGCCCAATGGTACTTGTGGCCCAGGGCCTGGCGCACCATATTGGCCAGCGCTGGCGCGACGCCGCCGAGCTGGGTATGACCGAAGGCATCCTTGGCGCCAGCGTCGGCCAGGAAGCGGCCGTCTTCATACTGGGCGCCTTCCGAGGCGACGACCACGCAGTAGCCGTACTCCTTGACGCAGAAATCCACACGTTCAAGGAAGCGCTCACGCTCGAAGGGCACTTCCGGGAACAGGATAACGTGAGGCGGCTCGCCTTCGCCTTTCCCGGCAAGGCCACCAGACGCCGCGATCCAGCCAGCGTGGCGCCCCATCACTTCCAGGATGAATACCTTGGTGGAGGTGTCGCACATGGAGCGAATGTCCAGGCTGGCTTCCAGGGTAGAGGTGGCGATGTACTTGGCCACCGAGCCGAAACCGGGGCAGCAGTCGGTGAAGGGCAGGTCGTTATCCACCGTTTTGGGTACGCCGATGCAGGTAATCGGGTAGCCCATTTTTTCAGCAAGTTGGGACACCTTGTACGCGGTATCCTGGGAATCGCCGCCACCGTTGTAGAAGAAATAGCCAATGTCGTGAGCGCGGAACACCTCGATCAGGCGCTCGTACTCGCGTTTATTCTCGGAAAAGTTCTTCAGTTTATGGCGGCATGACCCGAACGCACCGCCCGGAGTGTGGATCAGCGCCTGGATATCCTCATCGCTTTCGAGGCTGGTATCAATCAGTTCCTCTTTGAGCGCGCCGATGATTCCGTTACGCCCGGCGTACAACTTACCGATCTGATCGGGGTGCTTGCGGGCGGTCTGGATAACCCCGCAGGCACTGGCGTTAATGACGGCGGTCACACCGCCTGATTGGGCATAGAATGCGTTTCTGGTGGCCATTTCCGGCTGGTGCCTCCTGCAGTTTCATCAAGTGCGGCAGATGATACGCCAATCGCTTTTTTTTTTCATGACATCAAACGTCATAAGGAACGCTTGACGACCCGCATTCTATACGGGACGCTTTGCAGGTTTCATTTAAGAGGTCGATAACCGAATGCACATCCATATCCTGGGAATCTGTGGCACCTTCATGGGCAGTCTGGCCGTACTGGCGAGGGAGCTCGGGCACACCGTGACGGGCTCCGATCAGGGGGTTTACCCGCCCATGAGTACCCAGTTGGAGGCCCAGGGAATCGGGTTAATGGAAGGTTACGATCCTGACAACCTCAAGCCTCAGCCGGACCTGGTTCTGGTTGGTAACGCCATGTCCCGGGGCAACCCGGAGGTGGAAGCGGTTCTTAACCAGAATATTGATTACATGTCCGGCCCGGAATGGCTGGCGCGAGAGGTTCTGCGTCACCGCTGGGTGCTGGCGGTTGCCGGGACCCACGGCAAAACCACCACAACCGCCATGTTGTTGTGGATCCTGGAGCAGGCCGGGTTGGAACCGGGCTATCTGATAGGTGGGGTCCCCAATGATTTCCCGGTTTCGGCACGGTTGGGGAGTAGCGACTTTTTCGTTATTGAGGCCGATGAATACGACAGCGCCTTCTTCGATAAGCGCTCCAAGTTTGTCCACTATCGTCCCCATACCCTAATCCTCAACAATCTCGAGTTTGATCACGCGGATATTTTTGACAACGTTGAAGCCATCGAGCGTCAGTTCCATCATCTGGTCAGAACGGTGCCGTCCCGTGGGTTGATTGTGCGCCCGGCCCTGGATGCCCATCTTGATCGGGCGTTGGAACTTGGCTGCTGGAGCAGCGTGCAGGCTACCTCTGTGGGCAGCGAAGTGCCCTATATGGCCGACTGGCGGGCGGAGCTGTTGGCTGAGGATGGCAGTCGATTCATGGTGGTGCACCACGAACAGCCGGTGGCTTCAGTCAGTTGGTCTCAAACCGGCCTGCACAACGTGCGCAACGCCCTCGCGGCCATCGCAGCAGCCCGCCATGTGGGTGTTACCCCGGACCATGCCGTGGCGGCGCTGTGCCGCTTTTCGGGCGTCAAACGCAGGATGGAGCTGCTTGCGGATGTTGGTGGTGTCTGTGTCTACGACGACTTTGCCCATCATCCGACGGCCATCGCTACCACGCTGGAGGGCCTACGCCACAAGGTGGGCGATGAGACCATCCTTGCGCTGATCGAGCCACGCTCCAACACCATGCAGCAAGGTTTTCACCAGGAGAGCCTGCTGCCCAGTGCTGCAGCGGCGAATCAGGTATTCTGGGCCAATCTCAATGGCATGGACTGGTTGCCAGCATTAGTTGAGGGCCGTAGTCCCGAGTCGGCAACACCGGATCGCCATCGTGTCGGGGCCAGCGTTGAGGAACTGATCGGCCAGGTTCTGGATCAGGTATCCGGTCCCTGCCATATTGTCATTATGAGTAACGGCGGTTTTGGCGGTATTCACCAGAAGCTGATTGCCGAACTGGAACGCGAATCCGGCTGACGGGGCATCCTGCCTCCGCTATCCAATCAGGAAACTTCAGTTATGACGGCAGCGTCCGAAAAACAGCGGGTGATCAATCTGGCCTTTACCGGTGCCTCTGGCGCCCAGTACGGCTTGCGTTTGTTGCAGTGCCTGGTGGCGGCGAGCTGCCGGGTGCATGTGATGGTCAGCAAGGCGGCACAGGTAGTGATCGCCACGGAAACCGATCTGAAATTACCGGGCAACACCGCCGCCATGCAGGAAGCGCTTGCCAGCTATGCCAGCGCCCGTCCGGGGCAGGTGCTGGTGTTCGGCCGTGAAGACTGGTTCGCCCCGCCGGCTTCTGGTTCGGGTGAAAAAGCCCCGTTGGTGATTTGTCCCTGCAGTACCGGCACCCTGTCTGCCCTGGCCACCGGCGCCAGTAACAACCTGATCGAGCGCGCCGGAGATGTCGCCCTTAAAGAGCGGCGGCAATTGATCCTGGTGCCCCGGGAAGCGCCCTTTTCGGAAGTGCACCTGGAAAACATGCTGCGCCTGACCCGCATGGGGGCGGTCATCATGCCGGCCAGTCCGGGGTTCTATCATAGGCCGAATTCCGTGAGTGACCTGGTGGATTTCATCGTTGCCCGACTTCTGGATCACCTGGGCCTGCCCCAGGATCTGATGCCGCGCTGGGGCGAGGAGAGGGCGAAGGCGAAACAGCCCGACTGAACCGATGGGCGATGGTTTTGGTCAGCCCGATTGATGCTTTTCATCATTGAGCGAAAACGCCGCGCCCCCGAGACTTGGTGAACGACAACCACAACACAGTCATTCACCGAGGTACACCATGATTCCACGCACAGTCTTTGACGCCGACCTTGACGGCTTCCGGGATTCCGTCCGCAAGTTTCTGCAACAGGAAGCGGCGCCCTACCATGAACAGTGGGAGAAAGATGGCCAGGTCAGCCGGGAGCTCTGGAAGAAGGCCGGCGAACTTGGTTTCCTCTGCCCGACCATGCCGGAAGAATACGGCGGCGTAGGCGCGGACTTCCGCTACAGCGCTGTCATCATGGAGGAGGTGTCCAGGGCGGGCCTGTCCGGCATCGGCTGGACATTGCATTCCGACATCGTTGCCCCCTATATCCTCAATTACGGCTCCGAAGAACAGAAACAGTATTACTTGCCGAAACTGGCAACCGGCGAAATGATCGGTGCCATCGCCATGACCGAGCCGGGCGCAGGTTCCGACTTGCAGGGGGTGAAAACCACGGCGGTGAAAAACGCTTCTGGCGACCATTACGTACTCAATGGCTCCAAGACCTTTATTACCAACGGCCAGCTGGCGGACCTGGTGATCGTGGTGGCCAAAACCGATCCGAAAGAAGGCGCCAAGGGCACCAGCCTGTTGTTGGTGGAAACCGCCTGGGAAGGGTTCGAGAAAGGGCAGAACCTGAATAAGGTGGGGATGAAAGCGCAGGACACCTCCGAGCTGTTCTTCCAGGACGTTCAGGTGCCTGCGGATAAGCTTTTGGGATCAATGGAAGGCCAGGGCTTCTTCCAACTGATGGCGGAGTTGCCGGCGGAGCGCCTGCAGGTGGGCCTGACCGCCGTCGCTGCTGCGGAAGCCGCGTGGGAGTGGACGCTGGATTACGTGAAGGAGCGCAAGGCGTTCGGCAAACCGGTGATAGCGTTCCAGAATACCCGCTTCAAAATGGCGGAGATGAAGGCGGAAATCACCGCTGCCCGCGTCTTCTGTGACCGTTGTCTGGAACTGCACCTGGAAAAGAAGCTGGATATTCCAACGGCAGCCATGCTGAAACAGCATACCACCGACCTGCAGTGCAAAGTCATGGACGAGTGCGTGCAGCTTCACGGCGGCTACGGCTACATGTGGGAGTATCCCATCGCCCGCGCCTGGGCGGACTCGCGGGTACAGCGTATCTACGCCGGCACCAATGAGATCATGAAAGAGATTGTTGCGCGCTCGTTCTAGTAGGCGCTTGTGCCCGTTAGCGCGCCGCAGGGACAGCTCCCGCGGCGCGTTTTCGTTACCTAAGTTTACAAATTGCCAAACCTATCAAGGTTCCCCCCGGCAACATCCCCTACAGTAGCGGCACAACCTCTAACAAGGACAATGGTTGCCGCGATGAAACGTCTGCTCTCCTTTACAGTTGCCCTGTTCACGCTGGCCCTTGCCGGTTGCGGCGAGGAATCCGACAAGTCACCGGTCGATGGCCGTGACTTTGACGCCGAGGATTACAGCGAGCCCGAGCCCTATACAGGCCGGGTGATTGACGGCTACCTGCGCAATGCCAGGGTGTGGCTGGACATGGACGGTGACAGCCAATACACGCCGGGCCCGATGACCTTTGAAAACAGCGCCGGCACGGAAATAACCCTGCGGGACGGAGAGCCTACCGCGTTAACGGGAGAAGGTGGCGTCTTCTCGCTGGATACTGCGGAACTGGTGCAGGACCCGTCCATATCCCCGGATATCGATCCCAGGGACTTTCCGCTGTTTGCCGTGGTGCTGCCTGGCCAGACCATGGAGCAGACCCGCATCGGGGAAGTGGTGCTGGAAGACGCCTACCTGCTTAGTGCGCCACCTGGCGTGCGCAATGTCACGCCATTGAGCCACCTGGTGCGGCAGCGCCGCCTGATTGGGTTGCAGGATCTTTCGGTCATCAGTACCGATCTGTCTGATGCTCTCGGCAACGTGAACCTGGTCAGTAACTATATCCGGTCCGGTGATCACCGTGCTCACGCCTACGCCCGCGCCTTCGCCCGCTTCATGGCCAGCCAGTTCCCGCCGGAGTACGCCAATCTCCTGCGCAATGGTGACGGACGTGAACGCTACCTGAGTGAAGAGGCGGTGTATCTTCTGGGTATATCCTTTGCCCGCAATGCCCTCGAGGTGGTTCAGGTGGTTGATGCCGCTGCCTCCCAAGGCAATTACGAGAACATCAACATTGATGAACTGGAATTGCCGGAAGTGCCGGTTGAGCTGGACGATCCGGTTATCCTTGAGCGCCAGACAGTTCTCGCCCGGGGGGAGGGGAGCGAGTTGCCGGCCACAATGTCTAACCTCAGCGTGTCCGCTGAACTGGAGTTCGACTACTCGGAAGATGGCCGGTTAACGGCTGTGACGGCAAACGGGTGCATGATGCCGTCAATGAGAGAGATGGCCCGCTTGATCAATGCCCGTGGCAGAATCGCCGATACCGATGTGCAGTGGATGCCTTCGATATCATTGTCCCAGGAGAGTGCCAGCTACCATGAGGTTGAAGGGGCCGATGAGCGGCTGACATTCAACTGGCAGGACCGTACCGCGACGTTCGAAACCACCACCACCTGCCATCCTGGACTGGCGTCGTCCTCGGCATTGGGTGGCCCGCCGGCGATCCGTTACGAGTGGACCATGGCGGATGCCCGGGTCGAGTCCCTGACAGCAACTTCCGATAGCAAGACGGAAATTTTGCGCCCCGACTATCAGTTCGCCAACGATGCCTTTTTCGGTTTCACGCGTTCCGTCGATGGCCTGAACGAGGAGATTGTGGCGCTCACGAGTAGCGTCCAATCCTGCGAAGGGGATATTGATCCGGAGGACGTTGATGCGGCGCAGGTGGTGTCTGCTCAGCAGCCTTTCACGGTCACCGGCAGTATCACGCTACCGGACGAGTTCACCTCGCCGGCGCTGGAGTTCGATACTCGCAATGACCGTTTCAGGCCGCTAAGGTTTGGCTTCCTGGATGAAGAAATGAGTTCCACGCCTGGGGTCAGCAATACAGAAGGGTTTGACTGGGCGTTCTACTACCCGTTCGACAATTCCAGCGAGTTCGTGGCAGACCAGCCCAACCTGATCAACATCGCCTACCTGAATCGTCATGGCGGCAGCCGGGCCTGTGGGCGGGAGTTCGAAAGAGCGCCTTCTGCGGCCTATGCCCGGGTGAATTACACCTATCAACGGCTCTCGGAGTATTTGTCGGGGCTGGTGGAGTAAGCCAGGGCTGCGGTCAGGCTCTTCGCGAAAGTGCGGAGAGTCACGCGTTTTCGAGCGCAGATCTGTTGCGACATGTGCTTATAAAGGTGTTGGATTCTTAACACTTCCTGAGGGAGGAAGTGGTGCCGAGGAGAGGACTTGAACCTCCACGGGGTTGCCCCCACTAGCACCTGAAGCTAGCGTGTCTACCAATTTCACCACCTCGGCAGGTGATTTGCAGTCTTCCCGGTGGGCATTCAAACGTTTTACTTCGTTGAATTTCCGGGCTTTCTGCCGCAGCTACGGGCATTGCCGTCAACCGATGGCGCGTACTTTAATCATTCGGAAAAAGCCTGTCAAATATTTTTTGTCCCGCCGGGGCCGGTTTTTACGTCTATTTTAGGTGGTCGGTTAGGCAGGCGGGTGCTGGCGGCGTTATACTCCTTGGCAAACGCAATATAACGAATGATTTCCAACAGGGAAGTCAGACTAAGGATACGAATGGTTTCCAGAAAAAAGACGGACAAAGACCCACATGCGCAGCGTGAGGCCAGCAAATACGACAACCCGATTCAGAGCCGGGAGTTCATACTCGACCATCTGAAGGAACGGGGCGCGCCGGCCACTCACGAGACTCTGTGTGGCGAGTTGGGGCAGCAGTCCGAGGAGGGCATCGAAGCCCTTCGGCGCCGGCTGATTGCCATGTGCCGGGACGGACAACTGATCTGTAATCGCCGGGGAGCCTACCTGCCCATTGAAGAAGCGGATCTTGTTACAGGCCGTGTCACGGGGCACAAAGACGGGTTCGGTTTTCTGATCCCGGATGATGGAGGGTCGGATCTGTTCCTTACAGCCCGCCAGATGCGCCAGGTTTTCCACGGTGACCGCGTTGCCGCCCGGGTGGACCGGGTGGACGATCGTGGTCGTCGCGAAGGGGTGATTGTAGAGGTGCTGGAGTATCGTACCCATCAAACCGTTGGTCGTCTGTTTCAGGAAAGCGGCATCTCCTTTGTGGTTCCGGAGAACGCTCGCATCAACCACGAAGTATTGATTCCGGCAGAGCACATTAATGATGCACGGCACGGCCAATACGTCGTGGTCGACATCCTGCGCCAGCCTACGGTGCGTACCCAGCCAACGGGCAAGGTGGTAGAAGTACTTGGTGAGCACATGGCACCGGGTATGGAAATCGACGTGGCCATCCGTTCCTACGATATCCCTCACAGTTGGCCGCCGGCCGTCGGTGAGCAGATTGCCGGCATTGCCGATGAGGTGACCGAAAAGGACAAGCAGAATCGGGTGGATATCCGCAACCTGCGCCTGGTGACCATCGACGACGAAACCGCCCGGGACTTTGACGACGCGATCTATTGTGAGCCGCGCCCGCGTGGTGGCTACCGTCTGCTGGTAGCGATCGCAGATGTGTCCCATTACGTGCGTCCCGGCTCACCGCTGGATGAAGAAGCGATTAACCGTGGCAACTCCGTCTACTTTCCGGATCACGTGGTGCCGATGCTGCCGGAAAAGCTGTCCAACGGGTTGTGTTCACTGAACCCGGGTGTGGATCGGCTGTGCATGGTGGCGGACATGACCATCAGTGCCAACGGTAGCGTCAGTGGCTATACCTTCTATCAGGCGGTGATGCACAGCCACGCGCGACTGACCTACAACAAGGTCAGTGACATGCTTGAGCGGCCGGATTCCGAGCCGGGTTACAGGCTGTCGGAGCAGTACGCGCATGTGCTGCCGCACCTGCATAACCTCTACAACCTCTACAAATTGCTGCGCAAAGCCCGGACTGAGCGTGGTGCCATCGATTTTGAAACCACGGAAACCCGGGTCATATTCGACGCCAGTCGCAAAATCGAGGAAATCGTTCCGGTCAAGCGCAACGACGCCCACAAGATCGTTGAGGAGTGTATGCTCGCCGCCAACGTGGCGACGGCGCGATTCCTCAAGAAGCACAAGGTGCCATCACTGTACCGGGTGCACGATGGCCCATCCGAGGAGCGTCTCAATGCGGTGCGGCTTTTCCTGGGTGAGCTGGGGCTGCAGCTGGGGGGTGGAGACAAGCCAACCTCCGCTGATTATCAGGCGCTGTTGTCCAGTATTGCAGACCGTTCCGACGCGAATGTCATTCAGACGGTGATGCTGCGCTCTCTCAGTCAGGCCGTCTACAGCCCGGATGAGGGTGGCCATTTCGGCCTGGGGTTTGCCAGTTATGCCCACTTCACCTCGCCGATTCGCCGTTATCCGGACCTGATCGTGCATCGCGGTATCAAGTCCGTGATTCACGGCGAGGACGGTAGCAAAGACGTATCGGTGCCGCCCAAGCGTGACCCGGAACTGGCGGATTACCCTTATGATCTTCCCAGAATGCATCAACTGGGTGAGCACTGCTCGATGACGGAGCGCCGCGCCGACGACGCAACGCGGGACGTCATGGCCTGGCTCAAATGCGAATACCTCAAGGATCACGTAGGCGAGGAGTACGACGGCGTGATTGCAGCCGTTGTGCCTTTCGGGTTCTTTGTGGAGCTTTCCGGAGTTTACATTGAGGGCCTGGTGCATGTGTCTACCCTCAGTGGTGACTACTTCCATCACGACGCTGCCAAACATCGCCTGATCGGCGAGCGTACCGCTATGAGCTTCCGGTTGGGCGATGAGGTCCGCGTGAAGGTGATGCGTGTAGGCATGGAAGACCGCAAGGTGGACCTGGAGCTGGTAAGCGAGCCACAGCATCGCCAAGCCGACCGGGATGCACTGGAGGTCACCAAGCGAGAGCCGCGGGATAAGGGCAAGGGCAAAGGTAAGGGACGAGGTAAGGGTGGCAAATCCACCGCTGGCCGTGCTCCAAGGGCTGACCGGGACACGGCTGGTGATGCGGCCGCTAAACCTCGCCGCAGGAAAGCGACTGGTTCAAAGCCCTCTGGCAAATCGGGGGCGTCCGACGCGGTCACGCCAACGTTCGATGATGATGGCGAAATGTCGGCCCGTGACAAGCTGGTGGCGGAAGCGGCCAAGCTTGCACTGGGTAAGGGCAAGAGCAAGAAGTCGCCGGCTAAAACCGCCGGCGCTGACAAGAAACGAAAGCCCCGCAAGTCAGGAAAATAGGCCGTGTCTGAAGAGTACATTTTTGGCTGGCATGCGGTTGAGGCCGTCCTCAAACGTGAGCCGGAGCGTTTGCAGCAGGTGTGGATCCAGACTGGCCGCGAAGATCGCCGTGTCAAAACGGTAACGGAAACTCTGAATGAGCTTGGAGTCCGTTGGCAGGTGGTTCATCGCAAGGAACTGGATCAGCGCGTAGCCGGCGTGCATCAGGGTGTTGTGGCCGCGGTTTCCGAAAGCCGTGAATGGAGTGAGGACGATCTCCTGGCCATGCTGTCAGGGTCTGACAAGCCGCCGTTTCTGTTGATCCTGGATGGGGTTACCGATCCCCATAACCTGGGCGCCTGCCTGCGAACCGCTGATGCCGTGGGTGTCCAGGCTGTGGTCGTGCCCAAGGATAAGTCTGCGTCGTTGTCGCCGACCGTCAGGAAAGTGGCCTGTGGCGCGGCTGAAACCGTACCTCTGGTACGTGTCACCAATCTTGCGCGGTTTATGCGTACGATCAGGGATGATGGCGTCTGGCTCATTGGCACCGCCGGCGAGGCGGACAATACCCTGTATCAAGCGGATTTTACCGGCCCGGTCGCTCTGGTAATGGGTGCCGAGGGCAAAGGTATGCGGCGCCTGACCCGGGAACACTGTGATCTGTTGATCAATATCCCCATGCTTGGCCACGTGGACAGTCTCAATGTGTCGGTGGCTACCGGTGTCTGCCTTTACGAAGCCTTGCGTCAACGGCTTGCATAGTATCAGCCACACGCCTAGAATACGTGACCCCCTTTTCAGGGGGCGATGTTGTATTGCCTGAAATCCTGGTGATCAATATCGGCTTTTTGAGCAGGCTTTATACGTAATGTCTTGTTGATAAAAGCAAAAAGAAGCCGGCAGCTTTGCCTGCCACCTCCTTGCTTTCTGCATTTGCCCTGTTTGTTGAAACCGGTGCCTGTGCTGGAGGCTGTTTAAACCGTAGGGAGAACTCATGCGTCACTACGAAATCGTATTTATGGTACACCCGGATCAGAGCGAGCAGGTGCCCGCGATGATCGAGCGCTATACCGGCGTCATCAATGAAGATGGCGGCAAGGTACATCGCCTGGAAGATTGGGGCCGTCGTCACCTGGCTTACCCGATCAACAAGATTCACAAGGCTCACTACGTTCTGATGAACATTGAATGTTCACAGGCAGCGATGGACGAGCTGACTCACAACTTCCGTTTCAACGATGCCATCATCCGCGACATGATCCTGCGCCGCGATGGTGCCGACATCGAACTGTCCCCGATGAAAGCTTCCGAGTCCCGTGAAGACCGTCGTGGCGGCGATGATCGTCCGCGTCGTTCAGCTGAATCTGACGAGCCACGTCAGCAGGCTGAAACCCAGGACGAAGAAGAGTAAAACCATCACCGGAGTTGAGGAGTTAAGTTATGGCTCGTTTTTTCAGACGTCGTAAATTCTGCCGCTTCACGGCAGAAGGTGTTAAAGAGATCGATTACAAGGATCTGGACACCCTGAAAGGTTACATCACTGAAACCGGCAAGATCGTGCCCAGCCGTATTACCGGCACCAAGGCACGCTATCAGCGTCAGCTGGCTACCGCTATCAAGCGTGCCCGCTACCTGGCACTGCTGCCGTATTCGGACAGCCACGACAACTAAGTAACAGAATAAACAGGACCCGGGACCATGCGTGCACTGGCACAGTTTGTAATGCGCGGTCCTCTGCAGGCAGGCGGGGTGGCAGCAGTTACCACTGCAATACCCTTGTTGTTCTGGATAGGTGCGGCGGTTATTGGCCTGGTCATTCTCAGACTGGGTATCAGCCAGGGGCTTAGTATCGGCCTCTGGGCATTGCTTCCGGCACTCGGCTGGAGCTGGTTCGGGCAGGACCCGACGGCCCTGGTGGTGTTGCTTCAGGCAATGTTGATGGCGTCCATCCTGAGAATAACCCTGTCGTGGGAGAAAGCGCTGCTCGCAGGCAGTTTCCTGGGGATTGTGACAGGCTTGATGTTGCCCTTGGTGTACCCGGATCTGTTGAACGATCTGGTGCAGGCCGGGGTGAGATTTTACGAAGAGTACAACGCCGAAATTGCCAGTAGTCTTGGCAGTGAGCTGGAAACAGTCATTCGGCAAACCATGAATGCGAGCATGGCGGGCACCTACCTGGTAATCGGGGTGTGCATGACCATGCTGGCAAGATCCTGGCAGGCCGGGTTGTACAACCCCGGCGGATTCCGGACCGAGTTTCACTCGCTCCGGCTGTCACCGGCAATCGCGGTTATCTGTGTGATTACCATGGTGGCAGGGCCCGTTCTCGGGTTGAATTCCATGCTGCTGGGCTGGGTTGGAGGTTTGCCGCTGTTTGTTGCGGGCCTGGCCCTGGTTCATGGTGTTGTCGGTCGTAAAAACCTGAGTGGTCAGTGGTTGGTGCTGTTCTACCTGGCACTGGTACTGCTTGGTCCAAGCCTGATGATTCTGTTGGTAGTTCTGGCTTTTGTGGATAGCTGGCTGGACATCCGGAGGCGAATGAAGCCCTCCGGCCCGGCTGAATAAAGCACGAAGAGGTTAACGAGATGGATGTTATTCTGCTCGAAAAAGTAGCAAACCTTGGTTCACTGGGTGACAAGGTCAAGGTAAAGGCCGGTTACGGTCGTAATTTTCTTCTGCCTTATGGCAAAGCTGTTGCGGCAACCGCTGACAACCTGAAAGCGTTCGAAGAGCGCCGTGCAGAGCTGGAGAAAGCGGCAGCTGAGAAGCTGGCTGCGGCCCAGGCTCGTGGCGAAGCTCTGGAAGGCGCCTCAGTCACCATTACCTCCAAGGCTGGTGAAGAAGGCAAGCTGTTCGGCTCCATCGGTGTGCGTGACATCGCAGATGCGATTACCGCCACCGGTACCGACGTTGAGAAAAGTGAAGTTCGTCTGCCCGAAGGCCCGCTCCGCGTGGTTGGCGAGTACGAAATCGAGCTTCAGCTGCACTCTGACGTAACCGTTCACATTAACCTGGCTGTTGTGGCCGAGTAAATTGACGGTTTAGTCTGAACATCGGGTTACTACCCGGTGCAGCCATACAGGCCCGGAATCCACTCAGGTGGATTCCGGGCCTGTTGCTTTCTGGTGTATGATTTGTGTTTTCCGTAGCTCTCCCATCGCATCGACAATCCCCGTAAACTGTCACGGATGTGATGCCCAGACGAAGACGTTTCCATGGCCAACCCGAATTTCAAACCGGTAAACAGCGACCCTGAGACCAGCCGAATCAAGGTTCCACCTCATTCCGTGGAGGCCGAACAGGCGGTGCTTGGTGGCCTGATGCTGGACAACCGCCGATTTGATGAAATCTCGGAGATCATTTCCGCTGGCGACTTTTATCGCCAGGATCACCGCCTCATTTTTGGTGCTGCCGAGCGACTGGCGGGCGAAAGCGAACCGCTTGATGTTGTCACGCTGACCGAATTCCTGGAGCGTGCCGGTGATATCGAAGACGCGGGTGGGCTTTCCTACCTGGCAGAGCTGGCCGAGAAGACACCCGGTGCCGCCAATATCCGCGCCTATGCCGAGATTGTGCGGGAGCGCTCTATTCTGCGACAACTGGTGCAGGTGTCCGGCGAGATATCCGATTCGGCGTTTAACCCCCAGGGCCGGAACAGCAACGAGATCCTGGATGAAGCCGAGCGTAACGTCTTCCAGATCGCCGAATCGCGGGTCAAGGAAGGCTCTGGCCCCCAGGCCATCAACCCGATTCTCACCAAGGCCCTCAGTCGCATTGAGGAGCTGTTCGAGTCCGGCGAGACTACAACGGGTCTGACCACGGGCTTCAAGGACCTGGACGAGTGGACGTCGGGGATGCAGCCCTCGGATCTGTTGATCGTGGCGGGGCGACCGTCCATGGGTAAAACCACCTTTGCCATGAATATCGTCGAGAACGCCTTGATAAGCACCGGCGCGCCGATTCTGGTGTTCAGTATGGAAATGCCGGCGGATGCGCTGGTCATGCGTATGTTGTCGTCACTAGGGCGTATTGATCAGAGCCGGATTCGTAGCGGTAAGCTTGAAGAGGACGACTGGCCCAGGCTGACATCCGCGGTGAGTCTGCTGAAAGACAAGCCGCTTTATATCGACGACACGCCTGGTCTGAGCCCAACCGAAATGCGTTCCCGGGCTCGTCGTATTGCCCGGGAGAACGAAGGCAAGCTTGGCCTGATCATGGTCGATTACCTCCAGTTGATGCGGGTGCCCGGCAACACCGAGGGCCGGACCGCCGAGATTTCCGAGATCTCCCGGTCCCTGAAAGGGATCGCCAAGGAGCTCAGCTGCCCGGTCGTGGCGCTTTCGCAGCTGAACCGGAGCCTGGAGCAGCGGCCGAACAAGCGCCCGGTCAACTCGGACCTGCGGGAATCCGGTGCGATCGAGCAAGACGCGGACGTCATCATGTTTGTCTATCGGGATGAGGTCTACAACGAAGACACCTCCGACAAGGGCATTGCCGAAATCATCATCGGTAAGCAACGTAACGGCCCCATTGGCACTGTGCGACTGGCCTTCATCGGCAAGTACACCAAGTTCGAGGATCTGGCCCACGGCGATTACGGCGGGGATTATTAATGCCACGGAAGACCCTTGCCCGTATTGATACCCGTGCACTCCGCCACAACTATCGCCTCGCCTGTCGGCTGGCCAGCCCGGCCCGGGCGATGGCCGTTATCAAGGCCGATGGCTATGGCCATGGCATCCGTGAAGTCGCACGGGCCCTGGCGAGCGATGCACCCAAATTTGCCGTTGCCTGTCTGGAAGAAGCCCTGGCGATCCGTGAGGCCGGTGTTGACCATCCTGTGGTGTTGTTGCAGGGCATGCACAGTGCCGAGGACGTCGCGATGTGTGTTCGCGAAGGTTTTGAAGTGGTGGTCCACAGTCATTATCAGTTGGACTGGCTGGAGCAGGCTGGTGGGACGCCGACGGTCTGGGTAAAAGTGAATACCGGCATGAATCGGCTTGGTTTCGCGCCGAGCGCACTGGCCGATGTTATGGCACGACTGGGTACCATTGCCGCGGCGGAGAAGGTGGCGGGTTTCGTAACGCACTTTGCCTGTGCGGACGATATCTCCAGCGATGACACGGACCAGCAGACGCGAATATTCAGTGAAGCCGTGGTGGACTGGCCAAAACTTGAGAAAAGCGCGTCCAATTCCGCCGCCCATTTTCTTCCTGCCCAGCCGTCGTTCGACTGGACCCGTCCCGGCATCATGCTTTACGGCGCCTCCCCGACCTTGGGCAAGACTGGCCCGGAGCTGGGACTGGAAGCGGTAATGACACTGGAAGCCCCTTTAACCGCCGTGCGAACGCTACAACCGGGAGAGTCCGTGGGCTATGGCTACAGCTGGACCGCGACTCAGGAAACACGAATGGGGATTGTGGCCATTGGCTATGGTGATGGCTATCCTCGCCATGCCGGCACGGGCACTCCGGCGTGGGTCGGCGGTAACCGCATACGCCTGATTGGCAGGGTGTCCATGGACATGCTGGCCGTGGACCTGAAGGGCGCCCCTGACGCCTGTCCTGGCGACTCTGTGGAGCTCTGGGGGCGGCATGTCAGTGTGGATGAAGTGGCGCAACACGCCGGTACCATTGGCTACGAACTGCTAACGGGTATTACAGCCCGGGTGCCCAGGCTGTACGAGGATTCGGGCAACACCGCAGCAGGGTAGGTGATCAGGAAGCGGGTTCCGGCTCGTGGATGATTTCCTCGATGAAGTCGAGAATCGCGGCCAGGCTGCGGTCGTCCAGTTTCTTCAGGACTTTGTGGACGACCATCTTGCTGCCTTTGAGCATGCTGCCGATGCCCATTCTGGCCATACCCATCAGCATGCTGCTGGCATTCAGCCGGCGCAGGGGTTCCAGGAAAAAGAAATCCAGACCGTTGTCGGTCATCTCGACAATCAGTTCGAACAGTTTGTCGATGGCTATCTTGTCCGCCTTTCCCCGCTCCCGGAGCTCATTGACGGTATAAAGTGCGCGGGTGCGGAGCTCATCCGGAATGGGGGCAACGATATGGCTTTGTTGTTTCAGCATGTAGGATCCTGTTGTTGTATGCTCGTCAGGTCTGCTCAGTACTCCGACACGTATTCTATGGGGTGTACACCGCGTGCCATTGGCTCGAACGGTATCGGGTGCCCGTCATATCAGTGATATCCCGTGCACGCGTTCCAACAAGCTGTGGGAACGATTACAGTGTGGTAAAGACTTACAGCAGCATACCGATAAAGTGGCAACGGTATTGTTACCCGTTGCGAAGATAGAAACCGGAGGCGATGAGCGCTCGTGCACGTTCTTGTTGTTCATGATTATGGCCCATTGGGGCGGGTATTGCTGGAGCGTTTAAGGAATACCTCGCTCCATGTCAGCCCGTTGCTGATCAGCGAGCTTGAAACCGCGGATCTTTCGGCGCTGGAAGGCTGGGTTCCCGACGACACTGATCTGATCGTGAACGCGCTTTGGCTTGCGGACCCTGAAAGTGCGGAAAAGAACCCCGAGTTGGCCCACAAGGCGTCGTTTTCGTTGCCTGTGGCACTGGCTGAGCACGCCTGTGAGCACAATATCGCGTTGTTGCAGTTGTCGTCTTCCTACGTGTTCGACGGCCGAAAGCAGAGTGCCTATATTGCCTCCAATCCCGGTCAGCCCTGTAACGAGCTGGGTAACTGGCAGTGGGAATGCGAACAGGCGCTGAGAACGTTGTTGCCGCGGCATATCATTCTGAGGACGGGCTGGAGCCTGGGGCGCTTTGTCCGCAAGGTGCAGTCCGTTGCCGCAGGGTCCGACACCATCAAGTTACCCGGTAAATGCCGTGGCCAACCTGTGACTGTCAGTGATCTTGCCCGGGTGATTACCGCGATTGTGCAGCAGATAGACTGTGGTGCGGAGGTGTGGGGCACCTATCAGTATGCCGGTGCGGAAGATATCTCTCTCTATGAGCTGGGGCTTGCAATCACCGGTTTGAGGGGTATTCCCGATGGTATCCGGGTGGTGGATGAAACGCCCGCATGGGCAACCCTGGAGCCCGCGAACGCCACCATGATCTGCACCAAGATCCGCAACACCTTTGGCGTCAAGCAGCTCCCGTGGCGTTCGGGGTTGGCCGAGGAGCTGGAGCTACTGTCCCTGAACGGCGGCAAGGAACTCACGGACGAGCCCACAAGCTAGGCTCGTCAGGAAGTCAGGCTTTTCCGAATACCAGCGAGGCATTGGTGCCGCCGAACCCGAAGCTGTTGGACATCACTGTATTCAGTGGCGCCGCTTTGGAATCAGGCCCCACAACCGGCATTCCGGCAATGGTGTCATCCAGGTTTGTCAGGTTTTTAGTGCCCGCAATAAATCCGTTCTGCAGCATGATCAGGGAATAGATCGCTTCATGAACACCCGATGCGCCTAAAGAGTGGCCGGATAGCGACTTTGTGGACGAAATCTGCGGCACTTTATCACCGAAGACGTTCCGTACCGCCTTCATCTCCGCCACATCGCCTACCGGCGTGCTGGTGCCATGCGCATTGATGTAGTCCACCGGTGTTTCAACCGTGGACAGCGCCTGTTGCATGCAACGCATGGCGCCCTCGCCAGAGGGGGCGACCATGTCGTGTCCGTCGGACGTGGCGCCATAACCGGTCAGCTCGGCAATAATGGGGGCACCGCGCTTGAGGGCATGCTCAAGCTCTTCCATTACCACCATGCCGCCACCGCCTGCGATAACGAATCCGTCACGACCGGCGTCGAAGGGCCTGGATGCGGTTTCCGGGGCATCGTTATACTTGGTGGACAAGGCGCCCATGGCGTCGAACAACATGGTCAGGCTCCAGTCTTCTTCCTCACCACCGCCGGCGAATACGATGTCCTGCTTGCCGGACTGGATCTGCTCCGCGGCGTGGCCAATACAGTGGGCGCTGGTGGCGCAGGCAGACGACATGGAGTAGTTCACACCGCGAATTTTGAACGCGGTGGCCAGGCAGGCCGACACGGTACTGGTCATGATCCGTGGCACCATGTAGGGCCCGATGCGTTTGACACCTTTTTCACGCATGATGTCGACGGCCTCCACTTGGCTGGCACTGGACGCGCCGCCGGAGCCGGCAATCAGGCCGGTACGGTCATTGGAGACCAGATCGTCTGTCAATCGTGAGGACGCAATGGCCTGCTCCATGGCAAGGTAGCTGTACATCGCCGACTGGCCCATGAAGCGTCGGGTTTTACGGTCGATGACCGACGTATCCACATCAACAGAACCTGCCACCTGGCTGCGGAAGCCCATGTCACGATAGGTTTCATTGAACCGGATGCCCGATTTGCCGGCCTTGAGGCTTTCCAGCACCGCATCCGTGGAGTTGCCGAGGCAGGAAACAATGCCCATTCCGGTAACTACAACCCGTCTCATACTTTCCTCCTTAGCAGGGCCTGCACCGCGAACCGGGCCGGTCCCCTCTGTCTCTGACTATAACCATCAGTCTAGGCGCTTTGGCGCTGCGGCGATATTTGACCTTGGTAAGGTGCAAGAAGAGGCCAGGCGAGCCGGCATAGCCGTTACGTACAAGGCGGCGATCATGGACGTTGGTAAGATGGCGTTTATCAACAATAACCCGAGGGAGATTCACCGTGCGTTCACTGTCTCAATTTCTGCATGACTACGGCGATAGCCATCAGAACACCGTCAACCAGTGGGTCCATATTGCCTGCGTTCCGGCAATCCTGATATCAACACTGGGATTGTTCTGGCTGATACCGGTAGGCAGTTGGCTTGGCCTTTCTGGCTCTGGGGCCTATTGGGTCAACGGCGCCACGATTCTCGCGGGCTTGTCGGGTATCGTTTATCTGCGCTTGTCGCTTTGGGTGTTCGTATTGATGGCGGGCTGGTTTGTACTGTCTTTGTGGGCCATACAGAGTGTGCTGGCCAGTGGTCTGTCCCTGTTCTGGACCAGTCTTGTGGTCTGGATCGTTGCCTGGGCGGTCCAGGTGGTCGGCCATAAAATTGAAGGCAAGAAGCCGTCGTTCGTGGAAGACCTTGTGTTCCTGCTGATCGGGCCGATCTTCGTTAGCATCGAGCTTGCGGCGAAGCTGGGAATACCGGTGCCTCATGCCCAAGGTGGCCATAACGGTGGGCGCCAGCCTCAGAGTCACTGAAACAAGGCTGCTTGAGGTATGCTTGCAGGGAAATGCAGAGTTGAGTGACACCATGCAGGCACCGCCCTTCAAAACACCAACCAGCGATCAGAGCCACAAGGGCACCGTGTTTTTGTGGCAGGATCACTGGCAGGTACTCGGGCAATTGATGCCCAACCGCTCCCACCGCCACATAAGCGCTTCTTTGCTGGTGGGGCTCGACCGTCCCTTTCGGCTGGCTGTGGACGGTGAATGGCGGGAAACCCGCGCCGCCATCGTCGCCCCTGACGTTCCCCAGGCACTGGAGCCTGGGGAGGCCAGAATCTGGAGCGTCCAGCTCGACCCCGACAGCGTTTACTGGCGGTCCCTGAAATCTGTTACGGCAGGCATGGCCTCCACGGATCTTTCGTTGACCGGTGTGGATCTGCCTGACCCCGGGGAGACAGGCTGCGAGGCCATGGCCGGCGCGCTGGCAAAAGTAATCTCCCGGAGCGGGCACGCGCCCGTTGCGCTGGACGACCGTATAGCGGCCATTTGCGGGAAGCTGAGGGCAGAACTGCCGGAACGCCTGGAACTGAACTCTCTGGCTCAAAGTGTCGGGCTGTCCTCGTCACGGCTGACGCATCTGTTTCGCCAGGAAACGGGCGTGCCGCTGCGCCGCTTTCTCCTGCACCTGAAGATCAACCGGGCATTGGCGTTCTGGAAACCGGGTATATCCGTCTCCCGGTTGGCGACAGAGGCCGGGTTCTACGACCAGCCCCATCTGGTTCGCACGGCACGTGATATGTTCGACGCACTGCCGTCCGCCTATGTGGCGGCGGGATGGTTCAACGTATGCCGTTGTGGTCTCGATGATCAGGCTTTGTCGGATTTCTCGCGTTGACGTTCAGCCTCTTCCCGGGCTTCCTGCTCGACCATGGCGGGCGTCTCCAGCGAAATTCGCCCGAGCTTCCCGGAGCGGAATTCGTTAAGCAGTATTTCCGACACCTTGTGCAGGTCCGGAACCCCACCTCTCCCCAGGAACCGTCGTTTTTCCGCGATGCCGTCCATCAGTGCCAGGCCGTCCCGGGGCCTTTCTTCAAACCCGTAGCGCGCCATTGCCAGTTCGGGATACGCGTCCAGCAGGTAATCCGCCTCGAATAACGCCACGTCCTCAAACTCAATCACCGCACTGCGAATGGCGCCACTAATAGCCAGGCGGTATCCGCAGGCTTCCGGAGACAGCTTGGGCCAGAGAAACCCCGGTGTGTCATAGAGCAGAACGTTGTCTGGCAGTTTGATGGCCTGCTGCGCCCGGGTCACTGCGGGCTCATTTCCAGTCTTGGCCGCCGGCCGGCCCGCCATGGTATTGATCAGCGTGGACTTCCCGACATTGGGGATGCCCAGGATCATCACCCGCAGCGCCCGTTTCTGGCGATCATGATCCGGCGTCATTTCACCGGCCAGTCGCAGGATGTCGAGGGCTTCCGCGCGCTGGTTGTGGGTCATGGTGATGGCCCGAACGCCACGTTCCTTTTCCAGCCAGCCGAGCCATTGTTCGGTAATGGCCGGGTCAGCCAGGTCTCGCTTGTTAAGCACCTTGATGACGGGCGTATCGCCGCGCAGGGCAGGGACCAGCGGATTTTCGCTGCTGAACGGCAGGCGCGCGTCCACGACCTCGATAATGAGATCCATCTGGGGCATTACCTTTTTGATTTCCTTGCGGGCCTTGTGCATGTGCCCTGGAAACCAGTTAATGGCCATGGTTGATACTCCTGAAGTGGCTGAACGGCGCCATTATGGACGGGAATGACTAAATTTTCACATTTCTCTCAACCCGCCCATGGTGGGAGCTGAGGCATGTGAGGGTGTGAAGTATGTACAAAAAGAAGGGGGTTCGGGGTGAAATACCCGGTTGTTTTGATTTAGGGTGTAGGGCTCGAAAACCCAAAGCGACTTAAATAATCGATTAGTGGAGATTTCTATGAAGCTCGTGAAACTGTTCGGAATTGCCCTGATTGCTATCGGGCTGTCTTCTCCGGCGATGGCGCAGCAATCTGGCGGGCAGCCGGACCAGGTTGATCAGCTGGCTCAGATGGTTGGCTTGAGTGAAGACCAGCAGAAAGAAATTCGCGGCATCATTGAAGAGATGCAGGCTGAGATTCAGGAGCTTCAGGGCGAAGCCCAGCAACTGCAGCAGCAGATCCAGGCTCAGATCAAGCCGGATTACGACGAAGACGCGATTCGTGACAACGCCGAGAAGCTGGGTGATGTAACTGGCGAGATGACGGCCATGTCTACCCTGATGCAGGCGAAGGTTGATGCGGTGTTCACCCAGGAGCAGCGTGATGAACTGAACAAGCGTATGCAGCAAATGCAGCAGCAGATGCAACAGCAGCGTCAGATGCAGCAGGGCATGCAGTAAGCACCAATAGCTCGTACTGCTGCCTTCCGGGTTAACGCCCGGGGCCTGAAAGAACCGCCTTTGCCTCTGGCTTGGGCGGTTTTTTTGTGACTGTAGCCTGCTGGTTGGGAGTCAGGTCGCGGCGGGAAGGGCCTACATCGGTGCGACAATCACCAAATTGTGAAGGCTAGGAGAGTGTTACTCACAATTCAGCCCCGAACGGCTTAACCAGCACAATAAGCCGAGGCAACAACGTAAGCGCCCCCACCAGTGCCATGAACATGGCAAAGCCGGTAAACAACCCGAAGTAGATGGTCGGAATAAAGTTCGACAGCACCAGGATCGAAAAGCCGGTAATAATCGTCAGCGAGGTAAAGAACATCGCCTGTCCGATACTGCGGTGGCAGCGGTGCATGGTGGCGAGGTAGTCGCCGTCTTTCTCGAATTCCGTCTTGAAACGGTGGATGTAGTGAATGGTATCGTCCACTGCGATCCCCACCGTGATGGCCGCCACCGTGATCGTCATCATATCCAGCGGAATCCCCAGCCAGCCCATCAGGCCCAGCACCGAACCCGCCGCGATCAGGTTCGGGGCCATGCCGATCAGCGCCAGCTTTATCGACCGGAACAGGATCAGGAACATCACCATGATGGCCAGGAAGACAATGCCGATGGTCTTGATCTGCGAATCGAACAGGCTTTGCAGCATGTTGTTGTACATCACCGTCATGCCCGTAAGCTTCACCTGATCGTCCTCAAAGCCCATTTCTTCGGTGAGGTGAGTGCGTATGCGGTCCAGCAATGCCTGCCGGCGCAGGTCAGGGGAAGTCTCCAGAATGCGGATACTGAAGCGGGCCTGGTCATGCTCTTCGCTGATGTAGGGGGTCAGAAGAATGTCCTTCAGACCGTCCGGCACCGCCGAGGGGACGAACGCCAGTTCCAGGGCATTCAGGGCCTCGCCACCGTTAACCTGGGCAAGGATGTCCAGGGTGGTGTCGATGGACATGACCTTGCCGGTCTCTGGCAGGCTGTCCAGGTAGTCGTGAACCTTACCCAGGCGGTCCATCTTCTGATAGGTGAACCAGGTGTCCCGGTATTCCTCGGCACCCTCGCAGTCCTCCACAAACGGATCGCAATCACTGGCAAAGGGGTCGCCGCCGGCTTCGCTTTCGGGTGGTTTCTCGTCTGTGATTACCACATCCAGTGGGGTCGTGCCTCCCAGACGGTCATCAATGGTGATCATGCCCTGGTGGATTTCGGTGCTGGACTTGAAGTAGTCGATGAAGCTGTTTTCCACCGTCAGGCGGTTTAGGCCGATGACGCAGAGCACCGCGAGGATGGCGGAGCCGACTAGTACGGTTTTGCCGTAGTGCTCGGTAAACCGCGCAAACCAATCGGTAAAGGGAATTCGGTTGGAGCGAACCCGGTCGTCCACCGGCGGTGGCAGCAGTGCCAGCAGGGCCGGGAAGATGATAAATGTGATGAGGAAGGCCACGGTCAGGCCGATGGTCATCATCCAGCCAAAATCGATCACCGGGCGGATACCGCTGAACGTAAGCGAGCCGAAAGCAACAATGGTGGTGATGGCCATGTAGAAGCAGGGTTTGATCATCGCCAGCAAGGTGTGCCGCAGCGTATCCCGTGATTCGGCTTCAGGGTCGTCGTGCTGGAACTCCCGATAGCGAACGATCAGGTGGATGGTCAGCGAGAGGGTCATGATCAGCAGCAACGACACGAAATTGGATGAGATCACCGTGACTGGCCATTGCGCCCAGCTCAGATAGCCGATCACCAGCCACACCGTAAAGCTGCAGCACAACAGTGGTACCAGCACCCAGCGCCACTGGCGGAAAATGATTGCCAGGGTCAACAGCAGGAAGATCAGCACACCAACACCGAAGGTGGACAGGTCGTTCTGGATGAAACGGATCATGTCGGCAACGATCATGGGTACGCCGCCCAGGTAGATCTCGGCGCGGTCACGGTAGCTGTCGAGGATGTCCCTGACCCGTTTGATGGTGCGGTCCCTTTCCTCGCCCTGGGCCTCGGTGAACTCGATGAATGCCTGGCTGACGGTTTCCAGTCTTTGCTGTTCTTCTGCCGAGGCTTGGCCGCTCTGCACTTTATCCCGCAGCTCGTTGCGCTCCCGGAGCAGTTCAAAATAGCGCTCGGGAGTGGGCAGGTTCACCTGTATCGCAGTGGTGCGCGCGTCTTCGCTGATCAGCAGGTTCGGGTAGAGCGGATTGTTGAGTAGCGCTTTTTTGGCGGTGTCCGGCGCAACGTCATCCTCGTCAATGGTCTGGATTTCTGAGTCGACGGTGTCCAGGGTCAGGTCCGGGCTGTGGAGCAGGGGGACGTTGAGGATGCTGTTGGTGGAGCTGACATTCTCCAGGGCTGCGAGCTCATCTCGCAACGACGCCAGCAACGCCAGGCCCTCGTTGCTGAACAATTCCTGGTCCGGCGTGTAGGTGACAACGAGAAAATCGTCAGAGGTGGTGAAGCGGCGATTCACTTCCCGGTACTGCTCCAGGGAGCGATCATCCTCAAGAACCAGCGACTCGGCCGAGGCATCCAGGCGGAACTGGTCCAGCCGCAGGCTGGCGATCAACAGCAGGGCGCCAAACAGCAGAAGTACCAGAACAGGACGGGGGAAAATCAGCCGGTCATAGAAAGATCGAAGCCAGGACATCGTAAGAATTACCCTACACAGTGAAAGCGAGTGCAGAGTGTGCCACAAACTGTCCGTCGACGGTGCCCCTGTTTGAGGTCTATTCCAGGGAATTGATCAGTGGTTCAGTCTACCGCTTTGACCGGAATCTGCTGGGCGTTGGAGGAAGCAGGTACGTCTGGCACCGCAAGGCCCAGGTTGTTCTTTTCGAACACGCGATCGGCACGGTAGCTGGAGCGCACCATGGGGCCCGACGGCACTTCCATGAAACCTTTTTCCAGGCCAATCTCGCGGTAGCGATTGAAGTCGTCCGGGGTTACGTACTTTTCCACCGGCAAGTGGTTCTGAGTGGGGCGCAGATACTGGCCCAGGGTCAGTATGTCGACGCCGATAGCCCGCAGGTCGTCCATGGTTTCGAGGATTTCCTCTTCGGTTTCACCGAGGCCCAGCATCAGGCTGGTCTTGGTGAGCACGTCCGGACGGTATTGCTTGGCGTGCGCCAGTACGCTGAGGGTTTTCTCGTAGCCGGCGCGGGGGTCCCGCACGCGAGTGGTCAGGCGCTTCACGGTTTCCACGTTCTGTGCGAAAACGTCCAGGCCCGAGTCCACGACCTTCTCAACGTGCGCCATGACGGCGTCAAAGTCAGGTGTCAGGGCTTCCACTGCGACATGGGGAGTGCGCTGCTTGATGGCGGACACGCAGGCTGCGTAGTGAGCGGCGCCGCCGTCGTCCAGATCGTCCCGGTCTACGGAGGTTAGTACGATATAGCGCAGGCCCATGAGTTCAACGGATTTCGCGGTATTTTCCGGTTCCTCATGGTCCAGCCAGCCTTTGGGGTTGCCGGTATCAACGGCGCAGAAGCGGCAGGCGCGGGTGCACACGGAGCCCATCACCATAATGGTGGCGGTACCGTTGGCCCAGCATTCGCCGATGTTCGGGCAATGGGATTCCTGGCAGACCGTGCTCAGCCGGTGTTCGCTGACGTTCTTGCGCACCGCTTCATAGCGCTCGCCGCCGGGCATGCGTGCACGCAGCCAGGACGGTTTACGCTGGGTTTTGGTGTCGATGATGCCCGAGCCCGAGCGCTTGATGCCATCCTTGATCGCTGAGAATCCATGTTCGTTGCGGAACTTTGAACCACTGGTGACGCGTGATTTGGCACTGTCGCTCATTACTGGGGGACTCTCTTCTCGGCGGCGGATAAAGGGCTTGGCTGACCCTAAAGGGTAATCTGCGCCGGCGGAGGATACAAGGCAGGTACGGACAATCACGGGGGTTCCGGGCACGACTTTCGTCGTACCCGGCAATCACATCAGGCGGTTGCTTTGTCCAGCGCCTGGCTGATATCGGCAATGATGTCATCCACGTGTTCGATGCCAATGGACAGGCGCACCAGATCCTCACTGACACCCGCACTTGCCAGTTCCTCCGGATTGAGCTGCCGGTGTGTCGTTGTGGCGGGGTGACAGGCCAGGGATTTGGCATCACCAATGTTGACCAGGCGGTAGATCAGTTGCAGGGCATCGATGAATTTCGCGCCATTCTCAAGCCCGCCGGTGATGCCGAAACTGAGAATGCCTGACGCACGGCCGCCGCAGATTTTGTCGCAGGTGGCTTTGTAGGGGCTGTCGTCCAGGGTGGCATAGTTTACCCATTCCACCGACGGATGGTTTTGCAGGAAATTGGCCACTTTTTCGGCGTTTTCACAGTGTCTTTCCATGCGCAGGCCGAGTGTTTCAAGGCCCTGCATGATCAAAAAGGCATTGAACGGAGCCAGAGCGGCGCCGGTATTGCGCAGGGGAACCACGCGGCAGCGCCCGATGAAAGCCGCTGCGCCAAGGGCTTCGGTATAGACCACGCCGTGGTAGGACGGGTCCGGCTCGTTGAGCATGGGGAACTTCGCCTTGTTGGCGGCCCAGTCGAACTTCCCGGAGTCGACCACCACACCCGCTACGGTGGTGCCGTGGCCGCCGATGTATTTGGTCAGCGAGTGCACCACGATGTCTGCACCGTGTTCGAAGGGCCGGCACAGGAAAGGCGTTGCCACGGTGTTGTCGACGATCAGCGGAATGCCGTGTTTGTGGGCAATGTCCGCCCAGCGCTGGATATCAACCACATTACCGGCCGGGTTGCCAATGGATTCGCAGAACAGGGCGCGGGTATTGTCATCAATGGCTTTCTCCACCGCGTCAAAATCATCGTGTCGTACCATGCGGCAGTTGATGCCCTGGTTCGGCAGCGAGTGGGCGAACAGATTGTAGGTGCCGCCATAGAGCTGGCCGGTGCTGACAATGTTATTCCCCACTTTGCAGATGGTCTGGAGCGAGTAAAGGATGGCCGCCATGCCCGAGGCTACTGCGAGCGCACCCACACCACCTTCAAGCTGCGCCATACGTTCCTCCAGTACGGCGTTGGTGGGGTTCATGATGCGCGTGTAGATGTTGCCCTGTACCTTCAGGTCAAACAGGTCCGCACCGTGTTGGGTGTCGTCGAACGTGTAGGAGGTGGTCTGGTAGATGGGCGTGGTCGCGGCGTTGGTTGTCGGATCGCCGTTGAAGCCAGCGTGAAGGGCGAGAGTTTCCGGTTTCATGGTTGAGCATCCCTTTTATCAAGCGTTGTTGTTGAGGTCGAACATCCCGATTGAGTATGCCACAGGCACAGGAACGTGAGCATTGTTTCATGTTGACCCTCATCGGCTTGTGACTTCCGTGTTTCCGCGCTAGGTTCGAACAGATATGACAGCCACAAACCTGCAAATAACAACAGGCATCATCCGCCAGACAACAACGCCCCCCCTTGGCTCCAAGACGAGGGCCGCTTGGGCCGTCCTGCTTTCCCTGTTTCTGATCGCTTGCAGTGATGATTATCCGGAAGATGATGGTGGGCGGGCCCCAGCCGGCGCTGATGTAAACGCTCCGAAAAGCCGTCTGCTGGAACATCCGGAAACCGGTGAGAGACTGGCCGAAAGGCAGGTGCTTGTTCGTGGCAATGCCAGTGAACCTGCTTCCCTGGACCCCCAGCTGGTCCAGGACAGCGTGGGTGGCGCCATCGTGGTTGACCTGTTCGAAGGGTTGACCCGCAGCGGCCCTAGAGGGGATACCGAACCGGCGATGGCGACGTCCTGGGCCTCATCGAACAATAACCTGACCTGGACATTCCAGCTCCGTGAAGACGGCCGCTGGAGCGATGGCAGTCGCGTTACCGCCCAGGATTTCGTGTATGGGTGGCGCCGGGCGGTCGACCCGGAGGTAGGCTCAAACTATGCGTATTACATCGAGTCTGCCGGGGTGGCCAATGCCGGCGAGATCATCGCAGGGGAAAAGACACCGGATACGCTGGGTGTGCGCGCTGTCGACGACTTCACCTTCGAGGTGACCCTGGACGAGCCGATCACCTACCTGCCGGATATGACCGTCCACTACACGATGTTTCCTGCCCCCCGCCAGGCCATCGAGGCCCACGGCGAGGACTGGACCAGGCCTGGCAAGATGGTTTCCAACGGAGCCTATACGTTGAACGCCTGGCATATTGGCGAGAAGCTGGTGGCGGCTCGCAATCCCCGCTACTGGGGGGATGACAGCACCATCATCGACCGGGTGGTTTACCTGCCGATCGAATCTTCGTCCGCCGAGCTTCAGCGCTACGCCAGTGGCGAGCTGCACATGACCTCCACGGTGCCGGTGTCCCAGATGGCCCGGTTGAAAAAAGAGCGGCCCAAAGAGTTGGTGATGGTACCCAGCATGGCCACGTACATGTATGCGTTCAACGTCAACAGGCCGCCCTTTGACGACGTGAGAGTGCGTCGGGCGCTGACCTACGCCATTGACCGCAATATCATCGTCAGCTACATCACCCGGGGCAACCAGATGCCGGCATTCACACTGACACCGCCCTACGTCAGCGGTTTCGACTTCCGGCAGCCGGAGTACGCTACCTGGTCCCAGACCCGCCGCGACGAAGAGGCGCGCGAAGCCCTTGAGGAAGCCGGCTACAATGAAGACAACCCACTGGAATTCGAACTGCTCTACAACACCGACGAGAGCCACAAGGCGCTGGCCATCGTGGTCAGCCAGATGTGGAAAGAGAAGCTGGGGGCAAAGGTCACCATCAGCAATCTGGAGTGGAAAACCTTCCTCTCCGAGAAGCAGGCTGGCAACTATGGTATCGCCCGGTTTGGCTGGAAAGGGGATTACAACGAAGCCTCCACCTTCCTGACCCTGCTAACCAGCGACAGCGGTAATAACGACGGCGGCTGGAGCAATGAAACATACGACCAGTTGCTGCTGGATGCCCGTTCCAGCGACGACCCTAATCCCTACTATGTCAGGGCCGAGGAGATCCTGTGGCAGGCGTTTCCGGTGGTGCCGGTGTACTTCAACACCACGGTGGCGCTGGTGAGCCCGTCCCTGAAGGGCTATCCGGAGAAGAATCCCCGTAACATTGTTTACAGCAAGGATATGTACATCACTGCGGACTGAGGGAAGCCATGTTCAGTTTTATCATCAGGCGTCTGGCGGTAGCGGTACCAACCATTCTGGCGTTGATCACTGTCTCGTTCGTGCTGATGCACGCGGCACCTGGCGGCCCGTTTACCAACGAGCGTAATGTGCCGGAAGCGGTGATGGAAAACATCGAGGCCAAATACAACCTGGATAAGCCCCTGTGGCAGCAGTACCTCATTTACGTGGGCAACGTCGCCCAGGGCGACCTGGGGCCCTCGTTTCGTTATAAGGACTTCACGGTCAATGAGCTGATCGAATCCAGCTTTCCCCGGTCCGCCTACATCGGTGCCTGGTCCTTCCTGTTCGTGGTTGTGTTCGGGGTGGGGCTGGGTGTGGTTGCGGCCCTGAAACAAAACCGTTGGCCGGACTATACGGTGATGACCGCCGCCATGACCGGGGTGGTGTTCCCCAATTTCGTGATGGCGCCGTTGCTGGTGCTGCTGTTTGCCGTCACGTTGCGCTGGTTGCCTGCCGGCGGCTGGGAAGGCGGTCAGGTGGAATACATCGTGCTGCCGATCATCGCCATGGCGACGTCCTACATTGCGCAGGTGGCGCGGATTACCCGTAGCAGCATGATAGAGACCCTGCGCAGTCCGTTCATCCGCACCGCCCGAGCCAAGGGCATTCCCCGCCACAAGATCGTATTGCGTCATGCCCTCAAGCCCGCGTTGATTCCGGTGGTGTCGTACCTTGGGCCGGCTTTCGTGGGCATCATCACCGGTTCGGTGATCATTGATCAGGTATTTTCCACGGGCGGCATTGGCCAGCACTTCGTCAACGGTGCCATCAACCGGGACTACTCACTGATTCTCGGGGTCACCATTCTGGTGGGCGTACTGACCATCGTCTTTAACGCGGCGGTGGATATTCTCTATACCTGGCTGGACCCGAGGGTGCGTTACTGATGTTTTTCTCCGACAAACATGCGGGCATGGGCGAACTGGCGGACACCCTTGCGGAAGACGCCTACACCGAAGGCCGCAGCCTGTGGCGTGACGCGCGACGGCGTTTTATGAACCACCGTGCGGCGGTGGCTAGCCTGGTCGTGCTGGCACTGTTGCTGTTGTTCGCGGCCTTCGGCCAGTACCTGTCACCCTGGGATAACGAGTCCATCGACTGGGCCAGTTTGCCAAACCTGGATGAAGATGGCTTGCCCAGCCTGGCGAGCCAGCACTATTTCGGTCTTGATCCCATCGGCCGGGACCTCTACCAACGCACTGTGCAGGGCAGCCGTATTTCCCTCATGGTCGGCGTTCTCGGAGCGCTGACGGCGGTGGTCATCGGCACGCTTTATGGGGCCATTTCCGGTTACGTGGGTGGCCGTACCGACGCCATCATGATGCGGACGCTCGAAGTGCTCAGCGCCTTTCCCTTCATGTTCCTGGTGATCGTTCTGATGGCGGTGTTCGGACGCAATGTACTGCTCATTTTCGTAGCCATCGGCGCGGTGAGCTGGCTGAATATGGCCCGGATTGTGCGGGGCCAGACCCTGAGCCTGAAGCGCAAGGAGTACATTGAGGCCGCCATGTCCGTCGGTGTGCATCCCTTCCTGATCGTGCTCCGCCACATCGTGCCCAATGTGCTGGGCGTGGTGATTGTTTATGCAACCCTGCTGGTGCCGGAGATGATCCTGTTCGAATCCTTTATCTCGTTCCTGGGGCTTGGGGTGTCGGAACCCTACACGTCATGGGGTGCGCTGATTTCCGAAGGCGCGGATGCCATGTGGACCGCGCCATGGACCCTGATTTTCCCGATGCTGATGCTGGTGCTCACCCTGTTCTGTTTCAATTTTCTCGGCGACGGGCTGCGGGATGCCCTTGACCCTAAAGACCGCTGAGCCGGCAGGAACTCGATCTATGGCAATGCTGGAAGTCAATAATCTCGAAGTGGCCTTCGATACACCGGATGGCACCTTGCAGGCAGTGAGGGGGCTCAGCTACCAGTTGGAGGCTGGGCAGACTCTGGGCATCGTGGGTGAGTCCGGCGCGGGTAAAAGCCAGGGGGTATTTGCGCTGATGGGCCTGCTCCCGGACAACGCCCGGGTCAATGGCGAGGTGATCTTTGAAGGCGAGCCACTGCTTAACTTGCCGGAAAAGCGGATGAATCAGATCCGTGCGGCCCGCATCGGTATGATTTTCCAGGACCCGATGACGTCCCTGAACCCGTTCATGAAAGTCAGCGACCAGCTCATCGAAGTGCTGGTGCAACACAAAGGCATCAGCCGCAAACAGGCTCTTCAGGAATCCCTGCAGATGCTGGAAGCGGTTCGTATCCCCGAGGCCCGCAACCGAATTCATTGTTACCCCCATGAATTCTCCGGGGGTATGCGTCAACGGGTCATGATCGCCATGTCCCTGTTGTGCCGGCCGCGCCTGCTGATTGCGGACGAACCCACCACCGCCCTGGATGTTACGGTACAGGCTCAGGTGATGGACTTGTTGCAGGAGCTGCAACAGGAATTCAATACCGCGATTATCCTGATCACCCACGACCTGGGCGTAGTGGCCGGAAGCTGCGACCAGACATTGGTGATGTACGGTGGCCAGATGATGGAATTCGCTGCCACCCGGGACCTGTTCCGGGATCCCTCCCATCCCTATACCAAAGGCCTGATGGGCGCCATTCCGCGTATTGATGAGCAGATGGATGAACTGGTCACCATCCCCGGCAACCCGCCCAACCTGATGAACCTGCCGCCGGGCTGTCCATTCTGCGACCGTTGCCCCGTGGCGGAGCCGCGCTGCTATCACGAACTCGACCCACCGGAGCGATTCGGGGCAGAGCGGATTCGTGTATGCAATCTGCCAAGGGAGGCGATTCGATGAGCGAACAACAGCGCCTGCTGACGGTGGAAAACCTGCGGGTTACCTTCGACATCATGCCTCGCAACGCCTGGCCCTGGACCCGGCCGCAGCCACTAAAAGCGGTGAACAACGTCAGCTTCACCCTCAACGAGGGCGAAACCCTCGGCATCGTGGGAGAGTCCGGCTGCGGCAAGTCCACCCTGGCAAGGGCCATCATGGGCATGGTGCCCAGCCAGGCGGGAAAGGTGGTGTGGTTGGGCGAGGACCTGCGGGGGCTCAACCTGAAACAACTGCGCAAGCGTCGCCAACGCCTGCAGATGGTGTTCCAGGATCCGCTTGCCTCTCTGTCGCCACGAATGACCGTCGGCGACATCATTGCTGAGCCCCTGCGTACCCACTACCCGGATATCAAGGGCGCCGAGCTGAGGGAGAAAGTGGATGCCATCATGGATCGCGTTGGCCTGCACCCTCACCAGAAAAACCGTTACCCCCACGAATTCTCCGGTGGCCAGTGCCAGCGGGTGGGCATTGCCCGGGCGTTGATACTGGAGCCGAAACTGATCATCTGCGACGAGCCCGTCTCCGCCCTCGATGTGTCGGTACAGGCTCAGGTGATTAATCTGCTCAAAAACCTGCAGCGGGACATGGGCCTGTCATTGATCTTCATTGCTCACGACCTGAGCGTGGTCAAACACATCAGTGACCGGGTGATGGTGCTGTACCTGGGCAATGTGGCCGAAAACGCCCCCCGTGCTGAACTGTTTGCCAACCCCCGGCACCCTTACACTCAGGCTCTGATGGCCGCGGTGCCGATCCCTGACCCGGAGAGGGAACGGGCCAAGCCCCCGGCGGAACTGGAAGGCGACCTGCCGTCGCCGATGAATCCCCCCAGCGGCTGCGTGTTTCGTACACGATGCCCGCTGGCGACGGACTATTGCAGTAGGGAAGTGCCGGCACTGGAAGACAAAACCGGGGCAGGGCATTGGGTGGCCTGTCACTACGTAGAACGACAGGAGTCGTAATAAAGTGTGGAAACGATGTCGAAATTCGCAATGGTGAACCGACAAGAAGGTAACAGGGCACTAACAACCTGTTTCTACCACCTACAATCTGGAGAGCGTGAACCATGACATCAATGATTTTTGTAAACCTGCCGGTAAAAGACCTCAATGCTTCCATGGCCTTCTACGAGGCGCTTGGTTTCAGGAACAACCCCCAGTTCACCGACGATACTGCCGCATGCATGGTCTGGAGCGAGGCCATTCACGTCATGTTGCTCACCCACGACAAATGGCGCACGTTTACTGACCGCCCAATTCCGCCGACCACCTCCAGCGAGGTGATGCTGGCCATCTCCTGCAGCAACCGCGAAGCCGTCGACGCGATGAATAACGCTGCCGCTGACAACGGCGGCGTTGCAGACATCAACCCGTTACAGGACCTGGGGTTCATGTATAACAGAAATCTCGCCGACCCGGACGGGCACGTATGGGAAGCCATGTGGATGGACCCGACAGCGATTCCCGGAGCCAATGACGAAGGCCAGGGAAGTGCCGGTGCTTGACGGCAAGACCAGGCCGGGCACTGGGTGGCCTGTCATTACGTGGAGCGCGATGAAAAATTGAACTAAGCTTGCGGTGTGAATGGATCTCCGTTGACGAGTCACTCTTATGGACAGGAAGTCTGCGCGCTATCAGCCTCTACTAATCGCCCTCCTCGCGATCGCTATGCCCTTGAATCTTTCGCACGCGCAGGAACCAGTGCGCGTCGGAATTGCTGCTGGGATAGAGCGGGAAATAACGGTTTCGGAGGGAGCGTTGGAGGGGCGCTTTTCCGGTTTCTATCGGTGCGTGTTCGAACGGGTTCCCGGGGATTTTCAGTTCGTTGAAATGCCTTTGGCCCAGCTGCTTTACCAACTGCGAAAGGGCGGTGTTGCGGTAGGCCTTCCCCTGGTCCAGACCTCTGAACGGGACCGCTACGCTGATTTCGGTGGGCGACTCTTCCAGACAGAGTACGTTTACCTGTTTCTGGAAGAGATGCCTCCCCTCAACCAGACGGCTGGCCTCACCTACGCGTTCGTCAGGAAGTTCGTCGGGGATCAACTGGTTCAAGGCGAAAACGCAAAGATTCTACACGTCTCCGAATGGCGCCAGGCAGTCTACCTGCTCAAGTTGGGCCGGGCAGATGTTGTGGTCATTCCCTGGGTGCTCGTGGACAAGTTTATGGACAATTATGAGGGCGATTATTTTGTGCGTAGGGCGGCCTGGGTAGACCTTTCCCTATACGTTTCCCATGAGCATGGGAATGGCCAGTTGACGGAAGAGCTGCGCAATGCCATTCGATGGTGCCGGTATCGAAACGATCTCAACTGAGGCTGGCGTCGTCATCAGGAAACACCGTGTCGTAACACCAGGTGAAAACGAACGCATACACCAGATAAAAGACCACGAAGGCGATGTCGACGATCAGTGCCTCAACCAGCCCAATGCCCATCCACCAGGCGATGACCGGAAGGAAGGTTATCATCAGGCCAAGTTCAAAGCTGAGCGCATGAAATAACCGCATCTTCAGTGACTTACGAGTAGAGCCGGTAAGCCGTTTCAGGCCGTGATCGAACATGAGATTGAAGAGGTAGTTCCAGCCGGTTGCCATGGTTGCACCTATGGCAGCCAGGACGCTGGTTTTGTCGAGCTCGAAGCCAAACACAAGTGCGGCTAATGGGATGGCGATAAGCAGGCCGATGATCTCGAACGAGACGGCCTGACGGATTCTGTCTTTAGTGGTTCTCATGGAAATTCAGGAACAATGGAGGCGGGTCGTCCCGCGTTCAATTCCCGGGAAGGGCGGGGGCGTCCCCGAAACGAAAAAAGGTCACGACGTGAGTCGCGACCTTTTAAATTCTGGTAGCAAGGGGCGGAGTCGAACCGCCGACCCCGGCATTATGAGTGCCGTGCTCTAACCAACTGAGCTACCTTGCCGTCACTTCACCAATGGAAGCGGCGCGTATCTTATGGTTGGGGGTGTGGGCTGTCAAGAGCCTAGCCTGCGCCGCGACTCTTTTTTTATCTGTCTTTGGCATTTCTCGCCTGAAAACACCCATATAAACAATGATCTAAACGAGCCGGCTGTAAAGCATGGGTTTTCGACTCATTCCGTGATTGTTGCCGGTTGTTCATTTTCAGGCCTTGAATCCCAAATGTTAATGATGGTTAAATGCAAATGATTGTCATTTATAAACTACCCAGGGACGGCTTGCTATGAGTTCTTTCAGGCACGAATTGGATCAACAGGCTCGCAACCTGTCCGACCTAAGATCCGTTGACGTTACCGGAGCGCCGAATTGGGAGAGGCGCCTTGTAGCGGCCTACCAGCAGCATCGAAAACCCCTGGTGGACACCGCTCAATATCTCCTTGGGTGCAGGGCAAAGGCTGAGGATGTGGTACAGGATGCGTTCCTGAAAGTGTGGGACCAGGGATTCGCCGACAATGTCAGGGACGAGGGCCGCTTTCTTCACCGGGTGGTGCGTAACCTCGCCATCGATCGTCTTCGCCGGTTGGCCCTGGAAAACCGCTTCGCAGCCTGCGATGTCGATGTGGAGGAGGAAGCCGGTGTGCTTTCGGCTTCACCAGAACGGCAGTTGGCTGGAACCCGGGCACTGCACCATGCGCTGTCTTCTCTCGCAGAGCTGCCTGCTCGTGTACAGAAGGTGTTAATGCTTACCCGGGTTGAAGGTCTGACCCAGAGGGAGGTGGCTCTCGCTATTGGGGTCTCTCCCACATTGATCAACTTCATGCTGAAGGATGCGCTGGCTCATTGCCGTGGCAGCCTGGACCAATCCTATCCGTTTTAATCCAAGCCTTTCTCATTCGCGAATTGGGGACTGTTGTTCATGAGACTGATCCGTCTGGTATTTAGTCACAACCCGGGGGCGCTGACCGTTGCGCTTTTGCTGAGCGTTGTGAGTGCGCTTTTGAGTGTCGGGGTGGTGGCGTTTATTAACGAGCGCCTGGTGTCTGCGACAGAAGGCGGGGCAGGTCTGCTTTGGCAGTTTACCGGCCTGCTGGTGGTACTGCTGATCATCGCCTCCTACGCCCAGATATTGTTGACGGCGCTTGGTCATCGGTTTGTCTACGGATTGCGGCGGTCGATGGTCAAGCGGGTTCTTGATACCGGAATTGAGCGCCTGGAAGAGATTGGCGGGGCGAATATTCTGGCCAGTCTGTCCAGCGATATCCGTAATATCACCCTGGCATTTGTCAATCTGCCTCAGCTGATATACGGCCTTGGCCTGAGTGTCGCAGCGTTCGCGTACCTGGCCTACCTGTCACTGCCGCTATTTGTCATGACGTTGCTCTGGATGACGTTCACCATTGGTGTGGGGTGGGTGCTGATCAGGGCCCTGAGTCACCATCTCCAGCAGCTTCGCGAATCTGAAGATCGCATTTATCAGGACTACGAGGCGGCTATTGAAGGGCGGAAAGAGCTGAGCCTCAACCGTGACCGTGCTCGCCGTTACTACGACGACGAGTTTGATCTGAGCGCAGAAACCTATCGCAGCCATGTCACGCTGGCGGACCGCTATCACAGCATCGCCAGCAACTGGGCCAACATCATGGTGCTCGGCACCATTGGCCTGGTGTTCTATCTGGTCAATGGCCTGGGGTGGGCAGCGGCCTCCGTGGCGCCTACCTATGCCCTGACCATTCTTTTCATGCGTACCCCTCTGGTTTCTGCCGTGGCGGCGTTGCCCGCGTTGCTGTCGGCTCGGGTCTCGCTCGACAAGCTCGATACCCTGGCGCTGGCGGAGTATCAGCCCGGCTTCCAGGATATGAGCCGTGATCCGACGGGTGAATGGCAGGAACTGCAGTTGCATGCGGTGCGGTATCGCTATCCGGCCCAGCATGGTGAGCAGGGGTTCGACGTGGGGCCGGTCACCCTGACGATCCGTCGTGGCGAAACCCTCTTCCTGGTCGGTGGTAATGGCAGCGGTAAGTCCACTCTGGCCCGTTTGCTGTCTGGTCTTTATCTGCCGCACCAGGGCGAGATCCAGATCGACGGCCAGCCCCTGCGACCGGAGGATTGGAGCAGCTATCGCCGCCTGTTTGGTTCCGTGTTTACCGACTTCTTTCTGTTTGACCAGCTCATCGCCCAGCAGGGTCAGAACGCAGACCCGGCGGACGTGAATTACTGGCTTGGACGCCTCCGCATGGAGGACAAGGTGAAGGTGGCCGGCAGCCGTCTTCAGGATACCCGGCTTTCACAGGGGCAGCGAAAGCGGCTGGCGCTGTTGCTGGCTTTGCTGGAAAAGCGGGACATCCTGCTGCTGGATGAATGGGCCGCCGACCAGGACCCGGTTTTCCGCCGGTTGTTTTACCAGGAGCTGCTACCGGAGATGAAAGCGCAGGGCAAAACCATTTTCGCCATTACCCACGACGACCGTTATTTCCACCACGCGGACCGGCTGCTGAAGATGGACAGTGGCCGACTGGTCGAGTTGTCAGCCGAGGATCGCCAGCAGTCACGCCATGACGCCTTGCAGATGATCGGAGAGTGACTTTTTCCGGCCAGGCCTAAACATCCGGCGTTCCAGTTCGTCTGTATGTAAATGAGAATTATTTGCTTTGTTGGCCGGGTATCGACAGGCCTTCAGGCAATGTTTTCGCAATCCATTATTACGGGAGAACGGTGATGAGCCACATGCATGATTTTCTTGGCGTCGGTTTTGGCCCGTCGAATCTGGCGCTGGCAATAGCGACACAGGAGTACGCTGAGGGCGGGTCTTCGCCCGATGCCTGTTTTCTGGAGCGCAAGCCAGAATTCAACTGGCATGAAGGTATGCTGATTGACGGCTCCACCATGCAGATTTCGTTTCTCAAGGATCTGGCCACCCTGCGGAACCCGCAAAGCCGCTTTACCTTCATCAACTACCTGAAGGAGCAGGGGCGGCTCGAAGATTTCATCAACATTCAGACGTTCTTCCCCGCGCGGGAGGAATACAACGATTACCTGCAGTGGGCTGCCAGTCACTTTGACGATCAGGTGCACTACGGTCGCGAGGTAGAGGGTGTTGAGCCTTTCCTGAAAGACGGCCGGTTGATCGGGTTTGACGTGCTCTCCCGAACCGCAGGGGGCGAGCTTGAAAGCCGCAGGGCCCGTAACCTGGTACTTGGTATGGGCGGTGCGCCTCAGGTTCCTGCTGCGTTTGAAGGAATAACCGACCCGCGCATCGTGCACTCGTCGCAGTATCGGGGGCGCATTGACACCCTGCTTGCCGACCAGGGTCGCAAGGCGCGGATTGCCGTGGTCGGGGGCGGCCAGAGTGCGGCGGAGATCTTCGAAGACCTTACCCAGCGATTCCCCCAGGTGGATGCGTCCATGATTCTGCGTGGAACCGCTCTGAAGCCCTCGGATGATAGCCCGTTCGTCAATGAAATCTTTAACCCGTCGTTTATCGACCAGATCTATCAGCAACCCGAGTCGCGACGCTTGCAACTGCTTGAAGAGTTCCGCAACACCAACTACGCGGTGGTCGACCTTGAGCTGATCGAGCGCATCTTCCAGATGTTCTATCTCCAGAAGCTGCGGGGAGAGGAGCGACACCAAATGTTGACCCGCCGGGATGTTGCCCGGGTTGACGTGGGTGACGGTGAGCTGCGCCTGACCCTGCACGACCTGGCTACCGATAGCCAGCAGGAACTGGGATTTGATGCTGTCATCCTGGCCACCGGTTACCGCCGGAATCAGCACCACGAACTGCTGGCGGGGCTGGGTGGCCACCTGGAAAACCTCACGCCTGACCGTCAGTACTGTCTCAACCTGCGGGACAGCGATGCCCGGATTTATCTCCAGGGCTGCTGCGAGACCACGCACGGCCTGAGCGACACGCTGTTGTCCGTGCTCGCTGTTCGGTCACGGGAAGTGCTCGAGTCGATTCTCGAAGGTCGGGACCGCGGGCACTCCGCCGTTGCTGATCGCAAAGCCCACGCCGCCCCCATGGTGTGATGGCCTGAGGGAAACCGCGGGGAGCAAGTCCTCGCGGTAATGTGTTCTGAAATCATGCAGGTGACAAGATGAGCCTACACGCGGAACGGTTTCCGAATTTCGCCGATGTCCTTCGTTTTTACGCAGAGCAGCAACCCCAATCACTTGCCATCCGGCAACTGGTCTCGGATGACGCGCCACCCCTGGTAACCAGCTACAGTGAGCTTTACCAGAAGGCACAGGCGCTAGCGGGATATCTACAGAACGAACTGGCGTTAGCACCGGGTGAACGTTGCTTGTTGATGCTGCCAGGAGGCGCGGATTTCGCGGCCGCTTTCTTCGGCTGTTTCTATGCCGGCATTATCGCCATACCCGCGTACCCACCGGAGCACGACCGTCAGGCCTATATTGATCGCCTCGGCGGTATGATCGGGGACTCGAAACCGATGGCCGTCCTTGCCCTGGAGCAGGACATCCGGCGTTATCAGTCTCGATTGGCGCCGCTGTTGCCGGACGGTGGGCGAGTGGTGGCGGCGGACCGCATCGGGCTGCACTGGCAGAATGCGTTGCAGGTGGTGCCACCCCAAAGCCAGGATCTGGCGTTCCTGCAGTACACCTCAGGGTCGACCTCTGCACCCAAGGGGGTCATGGTGTCCCACGCCAACCTGATGGCCAACGAATACACCATGGCCAAAGCCTTCCAGGCCACTGATGACGATGTCTGGATGACCTGGTTGCCGCTGTTTCACGACATGGGACTGATGTCGGGTTTGCTGTTGCCGATCCTGCATGGCCACTGCGCCAACATGATGGCACCGCAGTTCTTCCTGGCCCGCCCGGCACGCTGGTTGGAGGCTATCAGCCAGTACCGGGTGACATACTCCGGCGGCCCGGATTTCGCCTATATGCTCTGTGGCTGGCGGGTGACCGATGAACAACTGGAAGGCCTGGATCTGTCCAGTTGGCGCCTGGCCTTCACCGGGTCGGAACCCATTCGCCCGGAAACCCTGGAGCGCTTTGCCGATCGTATGGCGCCCCATGGTTTTCGCAGTGATGTCTTTGCGCCCAGCTATGGTCTTGCAGAAGCCACCCTGTTCGTAACCACCCATGGGTTCAACGGCGATGTCCAGACCCGTACCTTTGAGCCGGAGCAGCTTTCCACGGCAGGCCTTAGCAGTGCCCATCAGCCCAGCAGGCTGGTGGGGTGTGGGGATGCATATGGGGAAGACACGTTTTGCATCGTTGATTCCCAGACGAGGGAGCCCGTCGAGGACGGTCGAGTGGGCGAAATCTGGATATCCGGCCCCAGTGTTGCTCAGGGCTATTGGGAAAAACCCACGGCTACGGCGGAAACCTTTGTGCAGTGGCGGGATAGCCGATGGTTGCGCAGCGGCGACCTCGGCATCGTCGAGGACGGCCACCTATACGTGGCGGGGCGTCAGAAGGACGTCATCATCGTAAATGGCCAGAACCTGTATCCCCAGGATATCGAGAGCACCCTGGAGCGGGAGATAGAACTCCTGATGCCCGGTCGGTTGGCCGCCTTTGCCACCACGGAAGCCCGGCAGGCGGAAGGTATAGGGCTGGCCCTTGAAGTGGGCCGGACCACCCGCAGAATGATCAAGCCGGCCATGATCTGCGCCACCATCGCGGAAACCATGAGCGACACCCTCGGCATTGCGCCCCAGGTGATCCTGCTGCTGGAGCCCAAAACCCTGCCGCGCACTACCAGTGGCAAGCTGCAACGTGCGGCCTGTCGCCAGGGATGGGAGCGCGGCGAGCTGTCCGTGTTTGCCGGCTGGCAGGACGGTCGCATGCTGGAAGAGGGCGCCTCGGCCCCGGCTGAAACATCGGCTCAAGTAGGGCCGACACTGCTCCCGGAAGTTGTGGCGGCCTGGCAGGCGGCGCTTGAGCGCGACGACCTGGACAGCAACGCCCACTTCTTCACCTGGGGCGGCGATTCGGTCGGCGCCATGCAGATGTTGTCCCGGGTGGAGCGTGACCTGGGGTTGACCATTGAACCGGCGGTCCTGTTCGAGCATCCCCGCCTTGGTGACTTCTCCCGCTGGGTATCCAAGCAGAGTGCCAATGGCCAGGAAGTCCACCCAATCACACTTCTTCCGGACGACGCGGAGCCCCTGCAATCCTTCGCCCAGCAGCGGCTCTGGTTTCTGGGCCAACTGGAAGGCGGCTCCAGCGCCTATCACTTGTGCGGCGAATGGCAGTTCATGGGCAGTCTTGATGAAGACGCGCTCCAGCGCAGTTTGGACGCCCTGGCGGAGCGTCATGAAAGCCTGCGCACGGTGTTTGCCGAAACGGATGAAAACCGTGGCCTGCAGCGGATACAGCCAGCGGCACCGGTAACTGTGCAAAGTCATGACCTCAGCGGCGAGGATTCTCCCGCAAGCGCGCTGGACAACCTCAGTCGAGCCCTGGTCAGCCAGCCCATGGATCTCGAGCAGGGTCCGTTATGGCAGGTGCACCGGGTACGCCTCGGGGACAGCGACCATCGCCTGTTGATGGTGATTCATCACATTATCGCCGACGGCTGGTCGGCGCAGGTGCTGGTGAAGGAGTTCGGGCAGCTTTACACCGCCTTTGCACAGGGACATGACCCGGATCTGCCGGTCCTGCCCATCCGTTATGCCGACTACGCCCACTGGCACCGGGAGACCATGGAGGCTGGCGAAGCCGAACGCCAGTTGAGCTGGTGGAAGCAGCAGTTGGGCGACGAGCACCCGGTGCTTGAACTTCCAACTGACCGGCCGCGCCCCGAGTCCCAGAGCCATCGTGGCGCCAGGGTGGCCTTTGCCTTCCCGGAACCGCTCAGTGAGAAGCTTCGGCAATTGGCCAGGGATCAGGGCGTTACGCTCTTTATGGTCATGCTGGCGCTCTATAAAACCCAGCTGTATCGCTATTCCGGCCAGCGGGACCTGCGGATAGGTGTGCCTGTGTCCGGTCGGTCACGGCCGGAAACCGAAGGTCTCGTCGGTCTGTTTGTCAACACCCTGGTGTTGCGCAGCCAGCCCGTCGCGACGCAGGGCTTCACTGATTTTCTGGCCTCGGTCCGCGACGCTACCCTCGGGGCGCAGGCTCATGCGGATCTGCCGTTCGAACAACTGGTGGACGCGCTGCAGCCGGAGCGTAACCTGCGCCACAACCCCCTGTGCCAGGTGAAGTTCACCCAGCAGTTCCCGTTGCCCGAGAATGTCGGGTTACCCGGGGCGACACTCACCATGCGCCAGCGGGACGACGACAGCGCGCACTTCGATCTGGGCTTCGATATCACCGATCAGCCGGGGGGTATTGAGGGCACTGAGGGAATTGAAGGTATTAAGGGTGTGCTCACCTACGCGTGTGACCTGTTCGACGAGCCGCGTATTCGGGAGTTTGCCGAGGAACTGGTCAACCTGGCGGAGCAGGTCACCGCGAATCCCTCGCGGCCGCTGGGCGAGCTGGAGTTGCTGGCGACACCGTCGGCGCTGGAAGGACCGAAGGCGGACTTTCCCGTAGGGGACTTGGTGTCGCTCTGGAATGGACATATTCAGTCCACCATCGGGCAACAGGCTCTGCAATACGAGGACCAGTCTTTCGACTACGGCTGGCTGGAGGCGGAATCCAACCGGCTGGCACAGCACCTGCAAAGGCAGGGCGTGGCAGCGGAGTCGTCGGTGGGGCTTTGCCTCGACCGTTCACCGGAATTCGTGGTTGGCGTTCTGGCGGTGCTCAAGGCGGGCGGGGCTTTTGTTCCCCTGGACCCGAAATGGCCCTCCGACCGCCAGGCATTTGTACTGAAGGATTGCGGTGCCGGGTGGCTGCTGGGTCATGAAGCCGTGCCCGGCTTCGAAGGCGCCTTGATAGGTTTCAACGCGGCGGCCGATTGGCGGAGCGAACCCGTTGAACCGTTGGGGACGCTGATTGAGCCGGCCCAGGCAGCCTATTTGATTTACACCTCCGGCACCAGTGGTACTCCCAAGGGCGTGGTGGTCAGCCACGGTGCCATTGCGAACTATGTACAGGGTGTTCTGGAGGTCATCGATCCCTCGCCGAAGGCCACCATGGCGATGGTATCCACCGTCGCGGCGGACCTGGGCCATACCACGCTGTTCGGGGCCCTATGCAGTGGTCGCACGCTGCACCTGTTGAGTGCCGACCGGGTTATGGACGCGGACGCCTTTGCCAGCTACATGGCGGAGCATCAGGTCGACATCCTGAAGATCGTGCCCCCCCACCTTTCCGGATTACTGCAGGCTGCCGAGCCGGCCCGGGTGCTGCCCCGTGAGGCTTTGGTGCTGGGCGGTGAAGCGTTGCCATCAGCGTTGCTGAGCCAGGTTCGGGAACTGAACCCAGACTGCCGTGTGTTTAACCATTACGGGCCGTCCGAGTCCACCGTGGGCGTGCTGACCACGGAACCGGGCGACGAGCAGGATTCAATCGTTCCGTTGGGCACGCCACTGCCGAACATCCGTGCGCAGGTGCTGAGCGAAGAGCGTTTACCTTTGCCCCTGGGTGCCATCGGCGAGCTCTATCTGAGCGGCGCCGGCCTGGCGCGGGGATACCTTGGTCAGCCGGAACAGACGGCCGCCGCATTTGTGGATGATCCCCAGTCGTCGCGGGAAAGGCTTTATGCCACCGGTGACCGGGTACGGCTGCTGGAAGATGGGCGGCTGAGCTTTCACGGCCGCAACGACGACCAGGTGAAGGTTCGCGGCTACCGGGTCTCACTGGGAGAGATTGCTCAGCGCATCCGCGCGTTCGACGGCGTCAGCGATGCCCATGTCCAGGTCGACGATAATGGCCTGATCGTGGCGTATCCGTTGGCGGCCGAACTGGACACTGAAGCCATGCTTTCCGCGTTGGCGTTGCAAATGCCGGACTACATGTTACCGGCGCATATCCTGCCGCTGGCTGAATTTCCGCTGACCCCGAACGGCAAGCTCGACCGCAAGGCGTTGCCGCAACCGGAGCGTCAGGGTGAGGATTTCGCTGCGCCGCTGGCGGGTGTGGAAACCATGCTTGCAGAACTCTGGCAGTCGCTGTTGCATGTCGAGAGAGTCGGCCGTAACGACAACTTCTTCAGCCTGGGCGGAGATTCCATCATCAGCCTCCAGGTGATTGCCCGAGCGCGAAAGCAGGGCGTGAAGCTCACCCCAAAGCAGTTGTTCGAGAAGCAGACCATTGCTGAACTGGCTCACGTGGCCGAATTCCAGGAGGCCGCTGCCGCGCCGAAATCGGCGGCCCGGGAGTCGGTTCCGCAGGCCTTCCCGCTGACCCCGATCCAGCAACGTTTTTTCAATCAGCCCGTTGATGATCGCAACCAATGGAACCAGGCGCTGCGCCTGGGTATCCGTTCACCGCTGGAGGCGGAGCCCCTGAGCAAGGCCCTGGCCGCCGTGGTCAATATCCATCCGGCCTTGCGGTTACGTTTTGACGCAGACCAGCGCACGCAGGCCTACAGCCGCGAGGAAAAGGCTGATTTGCTCTGGACCCTGGAAACCGACGATGAACAGACCCTACTGGCGACCTTCAACGACGCGCAGGGCAGTCTCGACCTGTCGAACGGACCACTGCTGCGCTGTGTATTGGTCTCTCAGCCGGGCGAGCGTCAGGAATTACTGATCGCCGCCCATCACCTGGCGGTGGACGGTGTTTCCTGGCGGGTGTTGCTTGAGGATCTGCAGCTTGCCTATGAGCAGGCCGCAGGCGGCAGGGCCATTGAGCTCGAAGGGGACATTGACGGCCTGCATGACTGGGTGCATTACCTGCACCGGGATCTGGCCCATGGTCGCCTCGATGAGGAACTGGCGTATTGGCAGGCATTTTCTGCCGAAGACGCGGCTCTGCCTTGCGACAACCCGGATGGCACAGCGCGGGTTGCCGACGGCGATCACTTGCGAATGACGCTCGATGAAGGGCAGACCCAGCGACTGCTCAACGACGCGCCGACGGCCTTCCGCACCCGGATCAACGATCTTCTGCTGGCGGCATTGGCCCAGGCACTGGGAGAGTGGTCCGGCCGCAGCCGCCATGTGATCACGCTGGAAGGTCATGGCCGCAATGCCCCGGATGGGGCGCCGGACGTAAGTCGCACGGTGGGCTGGTTCACAACGCTGTATCCGGTGGCGCTGGAAGCCGGCGAAGAGGCACTTGGCACACTCAAACGCACCAAGGAAATGCTGCGTCAGGTTCCGGGCGACGGGCTTGGGTATGGTGTGCTGAAGGAACTGCAGGGCGCGGAACTGCCGGAAATGACCGGTGCCGGCCTGACGTTCAACTACCTCGGCCGTTTCGACGAAGAGCCAGGTTCGCAGTTTGTCCTCGAGGGCAAGCCCGTCGGCGATTCGCGCCACGGCTCCGGCCTGCTGGCGAACGCGCTGGTGGTGGACGGGCAGGTACGCAATGGTCAGTTACAGTTGGACTGGACCTACAGTCGTGCGAGGTTCGAGAAGTCGCGGGTGACCCGCCTGATCGACCTGTACCGCGAAGCGTTGATGACGCTGATTGAAGACTGTGCGTCCCGGGCCGGTGGCCTGACACCGTCGGATGTACCGCTGGCTGATCTGGACCAGCCGCAACTGGATGCTCTGGAAAACCCCGCGAATATCGAGGACATCCTGCCCCTGGCGCCGATGCAGGAAGGCATCCTGCTACACAGTCTGCTGGAACAGGGCAGCGGCATCTACCTTATGCAGGACCAGTATGAAGTGCGCAGCGAGGTGGATTTCGAGGCCTTCAGGGCGGCCTGGCACGCGGTGGTCCAGCGCCATCCCATGCTCCGGACCGCTTTCCACGGCCTGGACGGTGGCACCCAACACCAGATTGTCTATCGCGATGTGCCGTCGCCGGCGCAGCTGATCGACCTGAGCCATCTGGAGCGTGCCGATGCGGAAGCGGAGCTGGAGGCGTTGCTGGCGGCAGAACGCCGCCAGGGCTTCGACTTCACCAAACCTCCGCTGCTGCGTCTGCGCCTGGTGCGTTTCGGTCAGGATGATTGCCGCATTGTACAGAGCCATCATCATGCGTTGATTGACGCCTGGTGTCGTGGCCTGATGCTCGCGGAGTTCTTCGACCATTACCGTACCTTGGTGGATGGCAAGCAGCCGGTGGTAACCCCGGCGCGCCCCTATCGCGACTTCATCGCCTGGCTGCAACGCCAGGATGCCACACAGGCGCACCGCTTCTGGCGCGATAATCTGGTCGGTTTCACCGAGGTCACGCCATTGCCCTACCGGCGCACCGCCAATGGTGAGCCATCCATTCAGGATGTGACGCATGCGCTCACAGCCGAGGAAACGGCTCAACTGGTTGAACGGGCACGTGACGAAAAGCTGACCGTGAACACCTTCATGCAGGCAGCCTGGGCACTGGTGCTGATGCGCCACGGTGGTCTGGACGAAGCCCTGTTCGGGGTGACCGTCGCCGGTCGCCCGGCAGAGCTGGATGGCATCGAAGACACCCTTGGCCTGTTCATCAACACCCTGCCGCTGCGCATAGGCGCTGAAAGCACCACCCAGACCGGGCTCGAGTTCCTGTGTTCACTGCAGTCTGCCAATGCGGCCCTGCGCCAGTACGAACACCTGTCCCTGGCAGAGGTACAGAACCTGGCAGACACCCCGCGTGGCGACGCCCTGTTCGACAGCCTGTTCGTGTTCGAGAACGTGCCCATGGGGACGGACGTGCGGCAGGCCGCCGAAGCTTACGGCATCACGCCTCTGGCGAACCGCACCCACACCAACTATCCGTTGACCGTGGTCATTCTGCCGGGCGAGACCTACCAACTTCAGTTCAGCTACGACCAGCGGGTTTTCCGGGATCGGGATATGCAGGCGTTGCTGGACCAGTACCACCAGGTTCTGCGCCAGTTGATGCAGGCGCCGGAGCAGCCGCTTGCCGCTATCCAGCTGGTTTCCGCCGGGGAACGGGGCGAGCTGCTCGGACTTGGCCAGGGCCAGATGGAACCAGACTGGATGAGTCTGAGCTGGCTCGAACGGTTCGAAGCCTGGGCGCTGGCGGATCCCGGCCGGGAAGTCGCCCGCTGCCAGGGCAGCAGCATGAGCTACGCCGAACTTAACCAACGGGCCAACCGCATCGGTCACGGTCTGATTGAGGCAGGCACGCAGCCGGATCAAGTGGTGGCGCTGTATTCGCCCCGCAACCTGGACCTGATGACTATGATCGTGGGCGCCTTCAAGGCCGGTGGCGCCTACCTGGCACTGGATGAACGCCATCCGCCGGCGCGCAGTGGCCGCATGTTGCATAGCAGTCAGGCGCCCGTGCTGGTCACGCCGGAAGCCTGCCTGGAGCAGGTCGGCGCCATCCTGGCAGAAACCGAAGCACGTCCACGGGTGGTCACCCTGGAATCCCTGTTGGCTACGGATCGGGATGGTAATCCACGCCGGTATCCGGCCATGGATCAACTGGCCTACGTCATCTACACCTCCGGCTCCACCGGTGAGCCCAAGGGCGTGATGGTCAACCAGCAGGGCATGCTCAACAACCAGTTGTCCAAGGTGCCTTATCTGGAGCTGGGGGACGGGGACGTGATCGCCCAGACGGCGGCCACCGGCTTCGACATTTCCGTGTGGCAGTTCCTGACCGCGCCGCTGTTTGGCGGCCGCCTGGACATCATTCCCGATGAGATCACCCACGATCCCCAGCGGCTGCTTGAGGCCGTGGCCGACAGCGGCGTTACCGTGCTGGAAAGCGTGCCGGCGGTGATTGAAGGCATTCTCGCGGTGCCGGAGCGGCGTCTGGGATTGCGCTGGCTTTTGCCCACGGGCGAAGCCTTGGGCCGGGAGCTGGCCAGGCGCTGGTTCGAGCGTTACCCGCGCATTCCACTGGTCAACGCCTATGGGCCGGCGGAGTGTGCCGACGATGTGGCGCTTCATACCCTGACAGGCCTGGAGGAGACACGCGCGGGCATTCCCATCGGCAAACCCACCGACAACAACCGGCTTTATGTGCTCGACACTCAGTTGGAGCTGGCACCGAGCGGTGTGGTTGGTGAGCTCTATGTCGGTGGCACTGGAGTCGGCCGTGGTTATGCCGGCCGTCCGGAGCTGACCGCGGAGCGCTACGTCCCGGACCCCTTCGGTCAACCCGGTGGCCGCCTTTACCGCACCGGTGACCTGGCACGCTGGAATGACGACGGCCTGCTCGAGTACGCCGGCCGCGCGGACTTTCAGGTGAAGATCCGTGGCCAGCGCATTGAACCGGGCGAGATCGAATCCTGCCTGCTGGCCTGCAACGGCATTCGTCAGGCGGTGGTGGCGGCCCAGCAAACACCTCACGGGGCCCAACTGGTGGCCTACCTGGTGCCCGACGACGGTCTACACCTGGAAACCGAAAGCCTGCGGGATCGATTGTCCCATGAGCTGCCGGCGGTGATGGTGCCTACCCATCTGGTCGTGCTTGACCGGTTGCCGCTGAACGCCAACGGCAAGCTGGACCGCAAGTCCCTGCCGCAGCCGGAGCTTGAGGTACGCCGCTACATCGCCCCGGAAGGCGAACTGGAAGAAATCCTGGTGGAACTCTGGAGAGACCTGCTGAAGGTCGAGCAGGTGGGGCGCCACGACCACTTCTTTGAACTGGGCGGCCACTCGCTGCTGGCAACTCGCCTGCTGTCTCGGATTCGCGAGCGCCTGGGCGTGAGCGTGCCGCTGGCGGAAGCCTTTGAGGCCACCACGGTGGCGGCCATGGCTGCCGTGATTGAACGCCTGAAGGGACAGGCCCTGGATCAGGACCGCCTGGACAACCTTGATGCATTGATGAATGAACTGGAGGAGATTGAATAATGCAGGACAATGCGATGGCCCTGTCACGCCGCTTCCTGGGGCTGAGCGCCGACAAGCGCCAGGTGTTCCTTCGCAGACTGCAGGAGCAGGGGCTGGACCTGTCGTCCCTGCCGATCCCTTCGGGTATGGCCGGTGATGCCAGCCCTGCCTCTTTCGCCCAGCAGCGGTTGTGGTTTATCGATCAGTTGGAGCCGGGTAACAGTGCCTATCATCTGCCTGGCGCCATTCGTCTCAACGGCCCGCTGGATGTCGGGGCGGTGCAGGCGGCTTTCGACACCCTGGCACTTCGCCATCACAGCCTGCGCACTACCTTCCGTGCCGACGAAAATGGGGAGCCGCTGCAGGTGGTGGGACCGGTGGCGCCGGTCAACATCCCGCAACTGAGTGCAGACAGCGAAATGGCATTCCAGGCCTGGGCCAGGGAGATCGCGCAGCAACCCTTCGATCTGGCCGCTGGCCCGCTCTGGCGGGTGGCGTTGGTGCGGATGGCGGAACACGACCATCGCCTGGTGCTGTGCCTGCATCACATCATTGCCGATGGCTGGTCGATCCAGGTGCTGCTGACCGAATTTGCCCAATGCTATCGCGCCGCTCTGGCCGGTGAGGTGGCCGACTTGCCTTCGTTGCCCCTGCAATACGCGGACGTGGCCCTGTGGCAACGCCGTGGCCTTGAGGCAGGCGCCGGGGAAGTGGGCCTCGACTACTGGACGCGGCAGTTGGGCGATGAGCCGCCAGTGCTGGAATTGCCGACCGATCGGCCGAGGCCTGCGCAGCAGTCTTTCCGGGGCGGGCGTTATCACTTCACGTTCGACGACACCGTGGCCAATGCGCTGAATGCCTTGGCGCGGTCCCGGGGAACAACCTTCTTCACGGTCATGCTGGCGGCCTACAAGGTGCTGCTGTACCGGCTGAGCGGGCAGACCGACCTGAGCGTGGGCGTTCCCATTGCCGGACGAGAACAGGCGGAACTGGAGGGCCTGATCGGCTTTTTCGTGAATACCCAGGTGCTGCGCAGCGATGTGGCCGGCGGCGATGGATTCACAGCCATACTGTCCCGGGAGCATGAGATTGCCCGGCAGGCTCAGACGCATCAGGCATTGCCATTCGAACATCTTGTCGACCAGCTGCAGCCGGAACGCAGCCTGAGCCAAAATCCGTTGTTCCAGGTGCTCTATAACCATCAGCAGCGCGATGGCGAGCGCTTTGAACTGACTCCCGGTGTGACTGCTGAATTGCTGGCGCAGGACGCCGGCGCCGCCCAGTTTGACCTGGCGCTGCACACCTGGGCCTTCCCGGACGGTCGCGTGGGCGGTAACTGGAATTACGCGGCGGATCTGTTCGATGGGGAAACGGTTGAGCGGATACACCGTCGATTTGAATGCCTGCTCCGGCAGATCGCGGCAGACCCCCAGCAGTCAGTCGGCGACTATGATCTGCTGGACGACACCGACCACGAGCAACTGGCGAGCTGGAACCGGACGGGCGTGGACTATGGCCGGCCCGAGCCGGTGCATCGTCTGTTCGAGCGCCAGGTGGCTGCGCACCCGGATCGGGAAGCCCTGGTGTTCGGCGCTGAACGCCTGAGCTACGCCGACCTGGATGCCCGAGCCAATCGTCTGGCCCATTACCTGATCGGCCAGGGCGTGGATCGCAACAGTCTCGTAGGCGTTGCCACCGAGCGCTCGGTGGCCTTGGTGGTCGCCCTCTACGCCATCCAGAAAGCTGGCGCAGCCTATGTGCCGGTGGACCCCGAACACCCACAAGCCCGTCAGCAACAGGTGCTGACCGACGCCGGTATGGATCTGCTGCTGACCCACGACGCGGTGATTGAGTCACTACCGGCCCCGGCCGGGCTGTCGGTGATCAACCTCGACCAGCTTGATCTGGCGGATCAGCCGGCATCGATCCCCGATGTCGGGATCCACCCGGAGCAGCGGGCCTATGTGATCTATACTTCGGGCTCCACCGGCAAACCCAAGGGCGTGGCCAACACCCACGCAGCGCTGTTCAACCGCCTGAAGTGGATGCAGGCGGCCTACGAACTGGGCGAGGACGACACCGTCCTGCAGAAAACCCCCTACAGCTTTGATGTGTCCGTATGGGAGTTCTTCTGGCCGCTGATGGTGGGCGCGCGCCTCGTGGTCGCCCAACCGGGGGACCACCGGGACCCGGCCAGGCTGGTGGATCAAATTCAGCGCGAATCGGTCACCACCGTTCACTTTGTGCCCTCCATGCTGTCGGCCTTTATGACCCAGGACGACCTGACCGGCTGTGACACCCTGCGCCGGGTGATCTGCAGCGGCGAAGCCCTGGCCAAAGACCTGCAGGATGAGAGCCTGAGTCGCCTGCCCAAGGCGCAACTCTACAATCTCTACGGCCCCACCGAAGCGGCCATCGATGTCACGCACTGGACCTGTGGCCAGGACGATCGCAGCACTCGCACAACCGTGCCCATCGGCCGGCCGATCGCCAACCTGCAGATCCATATCCTCGACCATCGCCTCAATCCGCAGCCTGTGGGCGTGCCGGGCGAACTTTATATCGGCGGTGCCGGTCTGGCCCAGGGCTACCACGGCCAGCCGGACTTGACGGCGGAGCGCTTCGTGCCCAGTCCCTTTGCTAACGGCGAACGGCTCTACCGCAGTGGCGACCTGGCCCGCTGGTGCCGGGATGGCACCCTGGAATACCTGGGGCGGCTGGACCACCAGATCAAGCTGCGTGGCTTGCGGATCGAGTTGGGTGAGATCGAGGCCGTGCTGCGGGAATCTGCCGGCGTCATGGACGCCGTGGTCATCGCCCGCAATGACCAGTTGATCGGTTACGTGCAGGGCACCGGCATCGAAACGGACGCCCTGAAAGCGTCGCTGAAAAACCACCTGCCGGATTACATGGTGCCGGCACACCTGATGGTACTGGAACGCTTTCCGCTATCGGCCAACGGCAAACTGAACCGCAAGGCATTGCCGGCTCCGGAGATGGACACGGTTGGCTACAAGGCGCCACAAACCGACATCGAGCAAACACTCTCACGCCTATGGCAGGAAGTGCTGGGTGTTGAGCGGGTTGGACGACAGGATAATTTCTTTGCCCTGGGGGGCGACTCCATCCAGAGCTTGCGGATCATCGCCAAGGCGAAACGCGTCGGTCTTGAGCTGACGCCCCGGCAGATGTTCGAGCACCAGACCATTGCTGCTCTGGCTCTGGTAGCAACCCATGCGACGGTACAAAACTACGTCGTCGATATGGAACGGGACTTCCCGCTGACACCGATCCAGCAGTGGTTCTTTGATCAGGCCATGCCCCGGCCGGAGCATTGGAACCAGGCACTGTTGCTCAAACCCGCCACGGCATTGAATAGCGAAGCTCTGGCCGAGGCACTCAACGCGATTTACCGACACCACGACGCCTTGCGGCTGCGCTTTGCCCGGAAAAACGATGAATGGCTGCAAGCCTACGGTATACCAGACAAACCGGCGGATCTGCTGTGGTCGGTGACCACAACCCCTGAACAGTTGGTGAACGAATGCGACCGGGCCCAGGCCAGCCTGGATCTGTCGGAAGGGCCCCTGATGCGAGCACTGCATGCACGGCTGGACGACGGTTCCGAAAGGTTGCTGTTGGCGGTGCATCACCTGGGAATCGACGGCGTGTCCTGGCGCATTCTGCTAGACGACCTGATGCAGGCCTACCAGCAGATCCTTCGGGGAGAAACCATTGACCTGGGGGCGAAGGCCACTCCTTTCCAGGCCTGGGCCGAGCAACTGCCAACACCCTGGAATGACGCCGTGTTGGCGGAGGAAATCGACTACTGGTCGGCCATCCCCGCCCCGGCACCGCTGCCGATCGTGAACGCGGGCGGGCCCAATACCGTGGATCAACTGGCCCGGTCGACCATGGCCTTGTCCGCCGAGGTCACCGGGGAGTTGCTGACCGAGGCTCCGAAGGCCTGGCGCGCACAGGTGAATGACCTGCTGCTGACCGCCCTGGGCGAAGCGCTGTTTCACTGGAGTGGTCGTTCGCAGTCAACGATTGCCCTCGAGGGCCACGGTCGTGAGCCGTTGATGGAAGGGGTGGACCTGAGCCGGACCGTCGGCTGGTTCACCAGCCTGTACCCGGTGTGTGTGTCCGGTGGTGGCAACCTTGTCGAGAACCTGAAGGCCACCAAAGAAGCCCTGCGTCAGGTGCCCCGGGGCGGTCTGGGGTACGGTGTGCTGCGCTACCTGAAAGGCGAGCACGGCCTGCCGGATCTCTCTGGCGCGGTGCTTTTCAATTACCTGGGGCAGGTGGACGCAGGCAGCCAGGATGGCCTGGTACTGGCGGAAGAATCGCCGGGTGCCATGCGGGCTATGGATGCTCCTCTGGGGTTTGAACTGTCGCTGGACGGTCAGGTGCGTGACGGCGTGCTGTCGTTTTCCTGCAGTTACAGTGCGGCGCGTTATCAGCGTGAAGCAATTGACGAGCTGATGAAGAATTTCCGTCGCGCCCTCGAAAACGTAGTCGCGACGTGCCGGGAAACCGGTGGCGTAACACCCTCAGATTTCCCGCTGGTGGCCCTGGACCAGACCGCGCTGGATGCCTTGCCGGTCGGGCAGGGCGACATCGACGATCTGCTGCCACTGACGCCGATGCAACAGGGGTTGCTGTTCCATAGTGAGCTGGGGGGTGTCTCCGATACCTACGTCAATCAGGTGTCCGTGACCCTGAACGATCTGCCTGTGGAGCCCTTCAAGGCGGCCTGGCAGTCGGCGGTTGCCCGTCACCCAGTTCTGAGGGCCGGGTTTATTCATGCGCCCGGTTCCCAGTTGCCGGTGCAGCTGATTCACCACAAAGCCGTGCTGTCGATCCGCGAACTGGATTGGCGCACTGATGCTTCCATGACTCTGGATGCTCTCTGCCAACAGGAAAAATCGGCCGCTTTCGACCTGGCCCGGCCGCCGCTGATGCGGATGGTGCTGATCCGGCTGGGGGAGCGGCGCTGGCAGATGGTCCTGACGCTTCACCACATCCTCCTGGACGGCTGGAGCAGTGCGGCGCTGCTCAGCGAAGTCATGCTGGAGACTCTGGGCGGGCGCCTGGAGACCCCGGCCCGTTACCATGACTATTTCAATTGGCTGGTTGGGCGGGATCTTGAAAGCGCCGAGACTTTCTGGCGCGACCAACTGTGCCAGCTTCCCGAGCCCACGCGTCTGGCCCCACTGCTGGCCGACAGCCGTTGCCTGGACCGGGACGAGGCTTCACTCGCCGATATTGTGATGCATCCGGATTACGACTCCCTGGCGGGATTTGCCCGGCAACAACAGGTGACCCTCAATACCCTCATTCAAGCCGCCTGGACCCTGATCCTTCAGCGTTACACCGGCCAGCGCGAAGTGGCCTTCGGCGCCACGGTGTCTGGTCGGCCGGCGGCGGTGTCCGGTATGGATCGCCAGATCGGGTTGTTCATCAACACGCTGCCAGTCGTTGAGGCCCCGGCACCAGAGCAGCGCCTGGGAGACTGGTTGGCAGAGCTACAGGCTCACAACCTGGCGTTGCGGGAGCACGAGCATACCCCGCTGTACCAGATTCAGCAGTATGCCGGGCAATCGGGGCGAGAGCTGTTTGATTCCCTGCTGGTGTTTGAGAACTTCCCGGTGGACGATGCCCTGCGCAGCGATGCCTCCGGCGTGCGAGCCAGCAACCTTCAGGTGAGCGAACAGACCCATTACCCCCTGAGCCTGGCGGTCGAGGCCGGGCAGGGGCTGGTCCTGCACCTGCATTACCGTAACGATCAGGTGTCACCGGCCCGCGCGGAAGCGCTTGCAGGCCAGTTGGAACACCTCCTGTACGCCATGGCGCGGAGCGGCGAACAGCGACTGTCGGATCTGCCCCTGCTGACGGACCTCGAACAACAGGTCTGGAATGACTGGAACACCGTGGCTCACCCGGCAGTGGACCCGCGTCCGATCCCGACCCTGATCGCCGAACAGGCGCGCCAGCGCCCGGACTCCATAGCCGTTGTCCACGGCGACGACCGCCTGACCTTCGCCGAGTTCGATACCCGCGCCAACCGCCTGGCCCATTGGTTGATGGGGCAGGGCATCGGTGCCGAAAGCCGCGTGGGTGTGGCCCTGGAGCGGGGCACCGACATGCTGGTGGCGCTGTACGCCGTGCACAAGGCCGGCGGCGTCTACCTGCCCCTGGATCCGGACTATCCGGCCGAACGGGTGCGTTACATGCTGGAAGACTCCGGCGCCGCGTTGTTGCTAACTCACGACGCCGCTCTGGACCGACTGCCCTCGGCCGAGGGCGTCGAGACGGTCAACCTGGATCACCTGGATGTCAGCAGCCAGCCCGAGTCAGTACCGGAGGTATCGATTCATCCGGAACAACTCGCGTACCTGATCTACACCTCCGGCTCCACCGGTAAGCCCAAGGGCGTGGCCATCCCCCACGGCGGCCTGTCCATGCACTGCCAGACCATCGGCGCCCGCTATGGCTTGACCCCGGAGGACCGGGAACTTCACTTCCTGTCCATCAGCTTCGACGGCGCCCACGAGCGCTGGCTGACCGCGCTCAGCCATGGCGCCCGCATTGTCCTGCGGGACCAGGCCCTGTGGAGCGTGCAGGAAACCTACGACTGCCTGATCCACGAAGGCATCACCGTGGCCGCCTTCCCGCCCAGCTATTTGCGCCAGTTGGCGGAGTGGGCGGAACTGAAAGGGCAGCCGCCAGGCGTGCGTATTTACTGCTTCGCCGGCGAAGCCTTCAGCCGACAGATGATGCACCACGCCATCGAGCACCTGCAGCCGGACTGGGTGATCAACGGCTACGGCCCCACAGAAACCGTGGTTACGCCCACGCTATGGCGCATTGCCGCTGACACGGCTGACTTCGACAGCGCCTACGCTCCGATCGGGGACCTGGTGGGCGACCGTCAGGGCTATGTGCTGGACGCAGACCTCAACCTGCTGCCCCCGGGCGTGGCCGGGGAACTCTACCTGGGTGGCGCCCTGGCGCGGGGCTACCTGGACCGCCCGGACACCACGGCGGAACGCTTTGTCCCCAACCCGTTCCGCGCAGGCGAGCGTCTTTACCGTACCGGTGATCGGGTGAAACTGAACCGGGACGGCCAGTTGGAATACCTGGGTCGGATGGACCAGCAGGTAAAACTGCGGGGCTTCCGAATCGAGATCGGGGAAGTGGAGTCGGCGCTGAAAGGCTGCGAGGGGGTGAAGGACACCCTAGCGGTTGTGAAAGACACTGCCGCCGGTCAGCGGCTGGTAGGTTATGTGTCTGGTGAGGGGTTGGACGAGCGTGCCATCAAGACACAGCTACGGGAGCAGTTGCCGGAGTACATGGTGCCGTCGCACGTGGTCACCCTGGCGGAACTGCCCAAGCTGCCCAATGGCAAGCTGGACCGCAATGCGTTGCCTGAGCCCGTGGTGGGTCAGAGTGATTACGAACCTCCCGTAACGGACTGCGAACAGAGTCTGGCCCGGATCTGGCAGGATCTTTTGCAACAGTCCCGTGTCGGTCGGCAGGATCATTTCTTCGAACTGGGCGGTCACTCCCTGCTGGCGACGCAGCTGGTTTCTCGCCTTCGTCACGAATGGCGTGTGGAACTCCCGTTAAGGATGGTTTTCGAGGCGCCCAGGCTGACGGATATGGCGGCTTTGCTGGAGGCACTGGAAGGCACCCCAGCGCAAGAGACCATTCCCGCACTGGGGCTGGAGGGTGCGCCGCAGTCTTTCGCCCAGCAGCGGCTTTGGTTCCTGGACCAGCTTGAACCGGGAGCTACCGCCTACAACTTGCCTGGCGTTCTGGACCTGAAAGGCACCGTTGACGAAGGTGCTTTGCAGCAGGCACTCGACGCGTTGGCGCAACGTCATGAGACGCTGCGCACGCGACTGGTGGCTGCCCCGGATGGCGAGGCAATCCCTCGACAGGTGATTGACCCGGCGATTGGTGTCCCGTTGGAACGGGTAGACGTCAGCCACTCGGATGATCCGGAGGGTGCATTCCGCGATCATGCGGAAGCCTTTATGCGCCGACCATTCTCCATGGGCACGCAGCCGCTCTGGCGAGTTGGGTTGGTCACCATGGCCGCAAAGGAATCGCGTCTGCTGATTTGCCTGCACCATGCCATCTCCGACGGCTGGTCGGTGTCGGTGCTGATGCGGGATTTCGCGTCTCTGTATCGTGCTGCCTGCGGTGAAAGAGCGGCGGTACTGGAGAAATTGTCGATCCAGTATGCGGATTTCTCGGTGTGGCAGCGGGAATGGCTGGCCAGCGGCGAAGGCGAGCGGCAACTGAATTATTGGCGTGCCCAGCTCGGTGACGGGCAGCCAGTTCTGGAGTTGCCGACGGATCGACCACGACCTGCCCGGCAGAGTTTCCAGGGTGCACGTCATCACTTCCGACTGGGCGAGTCCCTGAGCAACCGTCTTCGCGGATCGGCGGCGAGCCGCGATGTCACACCTTTCATGATGTTGTTGGCGGCTTACAACCTACTGCTCCATCGGCTCAGTGGTCAGGATGATCTGCGGGTTGGCGTGCCGGTGGCAGGCCGCAATCGCCGGGAAACCGAGGGTCTTGTCGGCTTCTTTGTGAACACCCAGGTCCTACGCTGTGAATTGGCCTCATCCCAGACTTTCGAACAGGTATTGGCGACCGTCCGCCAGGCATCGATTGAGGCCCAGAGCCATCAGGACCTGCCGTTCGAACAGTTGGTGGAAGCCCTGCAACCGGAACGCAGCCTCAGCCATAACCCGCTGTTCCAGGTGGCATTCGACTACCAGCACCGTGATCAGCGCGGTTTGGGCGAGTTGCCTGGATTGACCGCGAAGGTAATGGAACTGGAAGGCGGCAGCACCCAGTTCGATATGGCACTGAACCTGATCGAAGAAGCCGATGGTACGTTCTCCGGCAACTGGAACTACGCCACGGACCTGTTTGACGCGGCAACGGTTGAGCGCTTTGGGGCCCGTTTCGAATGGCTGCTCAATGAGATTGTGGCAGGCCCGCAGCAGCCAATCGGCGACTATGACCTGCTGGACGACACCGACCACGAGCAACTGGCGAGCTGGAATCGGACGGGCGTGGACTATGGCCGGCCCGAGCCGGTGCATCGTCTGTTCGAGCGCCAGGTGGCTGCGCACCCGGATCGGGAAGCCCTGGTGTTCGGCGCTGAACGCCTGAGCTACACCAACCTGGATGCCCGAGCCAATCGCCTGGCCCATTACCTGATCGGCCAGGGCGTGGATCGCAACAGTCTCGTAGGCGTTGCCACCGAGCGCTCGGTGGCCTTGGTGGTCGCCCTCTACGCCATCCAGAAAGCCGGCGCCGCCTATGTGCCGGTGGACCCCGAACACCCACAAGCGCGTCAGAGTCAGGTGCTGACCGACGCCGGTATGGACCTGCTGCTGACCCACGACGCGGTGATTGAGTCACTACCGGCCCCGGCCGGGCTGTCGGTGATCAACCTCGACCAGCTTGATCTGGCGGATCAGCCGGCATCGATCCCCGATGTCGGGATCCACCCGGAGCAGCGGGCCTATGTGATCTATACCTCCGGCTCCACCGGCAAACCCAAGGGCGTGGCCAACACCCACGCAGCGCTGTTCAACCGCCTGAAGTGGATGCAGGCGGCCTACGAACTGGGCGAGGACGACACCGTCCTGCAGAAAACCCCTTACAGCTTTGATGTGTCCGTATGGGAGTTCTTCTGGCCGCTGATGGTGGGCGCACGCCTCGTGGTCGCCCAACCGGGGGACCACCGGGACCCAGCCAGGCTGGTGGATCAAATTCAGCGCGAATCGGTCACCACCGTTCACTTTGTGCCCTCCATGCTGCCGGCCTTTATGACCCAGGACGACCTGACCGGCTGTGACACTCTGCGCCGGGTGATCTGCAGCGGCGAAGCCCTGCCCAAAGACCTGCAGGATGAGACCCTTCGTCGCCTGCCCAGGGCAACGCTTTATAACCTCTATGGCCCCACCGAGGCGGCCATCGATGTCACGCACTGGACCTGTGGCCAGGACGATCGCAGCACTCGCACAACCGTGCCCATCGGCCGGCCGATCGCCAACCTGCAGATCCATGTCCTGGATGACCGCCTGAACCCGCAGCCTGTGGGCGTGCCGGGCGAACTTTATATCGGCGGCGCCGGTCTGGCCCAGGGCTACCACGGCCAGCCGGACTTGACGGCGGAGCGCTTCGTGCCCAGTCCCTTTGAGCGGGGTGAGCGGCTCTACCGCAGTGGCGACCTGGCCCGCTGGTGTCGGGATGGCACCCTGGAATACCTGGGCCGGCTGGATCACCAGATCAAGCTGCGGGGCTTGCGGATCGAGTTGGGTGAGATCGAGGCCGTGCTGCGGGAATCTGCCGGCGTCATGGACGCCGTGGTCATCGCCCGCAATGACCAGTTGATCGGTTACGTGCAGGGCACCGGCATCGAAACGGACGCCCTGAAAGCGTCGCTGAAAAACCACCTGCCGGATTACATGGTGCCGGCACACCTGATGGTACTGGAACGCTTTCCGCTATCGGCCAACGGCAAACTGAACCGCAAGGCATTGCCGGCTCCGGAGATGGACACGGTTGGCTACGAGGCGCCACAAACCGACATCGAACAAACACTCTCACGCCTATGGCAGGAAGTGCTGGGTGTTGAGCGGGTTGGACGACAGGATAATTTCTTTGCCCTGGGAGGGCACTCGCTGCTGGGTGTCACCCTGGTTCATCGTATCCGCAAAGCCCTGCACCGGACGCTGCCGCTGAGCGTGTTGTTCGAGTCAGGTTCTTTGGCTGGGCTGGCCGATGTACTTCAGAGCATACCGGCCGATGAAGCGCCTCCGTTACGCGTTCATGATCGGGGCCAGTTGGCACCGCAGTCCTTTGCCCAGCAGCGGCTCTGGTTCCTGGCCCAACTGGAGCCTGAGAGCAGTGCCTACCATCTTCCGGGCGGCCTGGATTTGCAGGGTCGACTGAATGAAGAGGCGTTGACGGCGGCCTTCGTCGGACTCATTCAGCGGCATGAGTCGCTGCGCACGGCGTTTCGACATGGGGAACATGGTCGCCCCCAACAGTGGGTGATGGAAGCCATGGCGGTACCCATGGAGCGTTATGATCTTCGCGGCCAGGACGATGCCGAGACTGTATTCGGAGAGCTATTCCGGGAGTTCAGCCGCCGCCCCTTCGACCTGGAGACCGCACCGCCCTGGCGCGTTGCCCTGGTGCAGATGGATACATCGGGCTGGCGCCTGCTGTTGTGCATGCACCATATCATTTCCGACGGCTGGTCAATGCAGTTGCTGTTGGAGGAACTGGTTGAGCTCTATCGCTGTGCATCAAGAGGTGAGCCCGATAGGTTGGCACCGCTGGACGTTCAGTATGCGGACTACGCACTTTGGCAACGAGAGCAACTGACGGGTGCTGAGCTGGATCGGCAATTGCAATGGTGGCGAGGGCAGTTGGGTGATGAACATCCGGTTCTTGAGCTGCCCACGGACCGCCCGCGTCCGGGGCAGCGGGATGGCCGTGGTGCCCGACACGCCTTCACTTTGCCATCGTCGCTGGCGGAGCGGTTGCGTCGCACGGCCCGTGATCAGGAAGTTTCGCTGTTTATGGTCGTTCTGGCCGGCTTTGAAGCGCTGCTGTACCGACTCAGTGGTCAACGGGATCTGCGCGTGGGTATTCCGGTTTCGGGACGGCATCAGCCGGGCACCGAGGGACTGATTGGCTTCTTCGTCAATACGCTGGTGGTGCGTGCCGAGATTGATCCCGGTGACCGGGTCAGTGATCTTCTGGCCCAGGTACGAGAGCGAATGCACGGAGCCCAGGCGCATGCGGATCTGCCATTTGAGCAACTGGTGGAAGCACTGCAGCCGGAGCGAAGTCTGAGCCACAATCCGCTGTTCCAGGCCAGCTACAACCATCAGGTCTTTGACCAGAAGCCCTTGTCGGACTTGCATGAGCTGAGCTGCGAGCCGCTCGCCTGTCCGGCGGAGAACGCGCATTTCGATCTGGTACTGGGCACCCACGAACACGCGGACGGTCGAATCGACGGTTACCTGGACTTCGCGACGGATATCTTCGACGCGGCGTCGGTGGCGCGAATGGCCGAACAGCTGCAAGCCTTGCTGGAGGTGATCAGTTGTGAGCCCATGGCCCACTTGTCGGACCTGCCTCTGCTGACGGACCGCGAACAACAGGTCTGGTCCGAGTGGAACAGCGTGGAGCACCCGGCAGTGGACCCGCGTCCGATCCCGACCCTGATCGCCGAACAGGCGCGCCAGCGCCCGGACTCCATAGCCGTTGTCCACGGCGACGACCGCCTGACCTTCGCCGAGTTTAACACCCGCGCCAACCGCCTGGCCCATTGGTTGATGGGGCAGGGCATCGGTGCCGAAAGCCGCGTGGGTGTGGCCCTGGAGCGGGGCACCGACATGCTGGTGGCGCTGTACGCCGTGCACAAGGCCGGCGGCGTCTACCTGCCCCTGGATCCGGACTATCCGGCCGAACGGGTGCGTTACATGCTGGAAGACTCCGGCGCCGCGTTGTTGCTAACTCACGACGCCGCTCTGGACCGACTGCCCTCGGCCGAGGGCGTCGAGACGGTCAACCTGGATCACCTGGATGTCAGCAGCCAGCCCGAGTCAGTACCGGAGGTATCGATTCATCCGGAACAACTCGCGTACCTGATCTACACCTCCGGCTCCACCGGTAAGCCCAAGGGCGTGGCCATCCCCCACGGCGGCCTGTCCATGCACTGCCAGACCATCGGCGCCCGCTATGGCTTGACCCCGGAGGACCGGGAACTTCACTTCCTGTCCATCAGCTTCGACGGCGCCCACGAGCGCTGGCTGACCGCGCTCAGCCATGGCGCCCGCATTGTCCTGCGGGACCAGGCCCTGTGGAGCGTGCAGGAAACCTACGACTGCCTGATCCACGAAGGCATCACCGTGGCCGCCTTCCCGCCCAGCTATTTGCGCCAGTTGGCGGAGTGGGCGGAACTGAAAGGGCAGCCGCCAGGCGTGCGTATTTACTGCTTCGCCGGCGAAGCCTTCAGCCGACAGATGATGCACCACGCCATCGAGCACCTGCAGCCGGACTGGGTGATCAACGGCTACGGCCCCACAGAAACCGTGGTTACGCCCACGCTATGGCGCATTGCCGCTGACACGGCTGACTTCGACAGCGCCTACGCTCCGATCGGGGACCTGGTGGGCGACCGTCAGGGCTATGTGCTGGACGCAGACCTCAACCTGCTGCCCCCGGGCGTGGCCGGGGAACTCTACCTGGGTGGCGCCCTGGCACGGGGCTACCTGGACCGCCCGGACATCACCGCGGAACGCTTTGTACCCAACCCCTTCCGGGCCGGCGAGCGTCTTTACCGTACCGGTGACCGGGTGAAACTGAACCAGGAGGGTCAGTTGGAATACCTGGGGCGGATGGACCAGCAGGTGAAACTGCGGGGCTTCCGGATCGAGATCGGGGAAGTGGAGTCGGCGTTGAAGGGCTGCGAGGGGGTGAAAGACACCCTGGCGGTTGTGAAAGATACTGCGGCCGGTCAGCGGCTGGTAGGTTATGTGTCTGGTGAGGGGTTGGATGAGCGTGCCATCAAGACACAGCTACGGGAGCAATTGCCGGAGTACATGGTGCCGTCGCACGTGGTCACCCTGGCGGAACTGCCCAAGCTGCCCAATGGCAAGCTGGATCGTAATGCGTTGCCAGAGCCTGTCTCGCGAACGAAACAGCATCAGAGGCCAGAAGGCGCGCGCGAGGTCCTGCTGGCCGAACTGTGGGCCGCAATGCTGGGAGCGGCTGAGGTCGGCAGGAATGACAGTTTCTTCGAGCTGGGTGGTGATTCCATCCAGTCCCTGGAGCTGATCACCCGTTTGCGTCAGTTGCGCTGGCAAGTGACACCGAAAACCGTGTTCCTGAAACCGCGACTCTCGGAGTTGGCCGCTGCTTTGGAGCCGATAACGACGTCAGCCTCCGAAACTGCAAGGGCCGAAGGCCTTGTGCCACTGACACCGATTCAGGCCCATTTTTTCGAGCAGCCTCTGCCTGATTATTCCCATTGGAACCAGTCGGTATTGCTTGAGGTCATTCACCCGCTTGACGAGGAACTGCTGCGGCGAGCGGTTGCGGCGCTGATCGAACACCACGATGTCCTCCGCCTGGGCTTCCACCGTGAACGGGATGTCTGGTATGGAAACTACCGGGCTACAGAGTCCGTGGACCGGCTTTTCAGTGTCGTGGTGCTGCCAGACGAGGGTTTGGTGACGACGACTTGTGACCGAATACAGCGCAGTTTCGATCTCGAGAACGGCCCCCTTGCAGCCATTGTGCTGATGACACTTCCGGACGGTGGGCAGCGACTGTTGGTCAGCGCCCATCACTTGATTGTTGACGGTGTCTCCTGGCGGATTCTCCTGGACGATCTCGGCGAAGCCTACCGGCAGGTTGCCGAGGGAAGGGCAACTGATGCTCGGCTACCGCGCGCTACTTTCCAGTCCTGGGCCAATCACCTCCGCGAGCGTGCCGATCAGGGAGCATGGCAGCAGGAACTGGCGTATTGGGAACGTTTTTCCACTGCCCCTGAGCCCTGGCCGGTGGACAATCCGGCGGGCAGCCGGGCGACACGGTATGAGGAACTCTGCGAGTGGAGCCTGTCCGCCGGTCAAACCCGAACGTTGCTCCGTCAAACCCTGGCGGCGTTTGAGGCGGGCATGGACGATGTCATGCTGGCTGCCCTGGCGGAGGGGCTGCGGGCATGGGGTGGTCTGCAGCGACCCATCGTCGCCGTAGAGGGTCATGGCCGGGAAACCGACGATGCAGCCCTCGATCTGAGCCGCACACTGGGTTGGTTTACCAGCCTGTATCCGGTTCAGCTCGAACCCACAGGCAATCCGTTATTAACCCTAGACGCGACCCGCCATCTGCGTGCCGGGATTCCGGGCAAGGGACTCGGATACGGTGCCCTTCGATACCTGGGCGACCCTAAAACCCGTTCGCGTCTGAAACGCCTGCCGGAACCGGACCTGGCATTCAATTACCTGGGTCAGTTTGACGACACCCTTGCGAGCGGTCGTTTTAGATTGGCGCCGGAGTCGGCGGGTGAGTTGGTGGACCCCGATGCGCCCCTCGGGCGGGAGGTGGAAATAAACGGCCAGGTCTATCAGGGGCAGTTGACGCTCAGTTGTCGCTACAGTGGTCAGCGATATCAGGCTTCCAACGTCCAGCGGCTGATGAGAGCGATTGGCCTGGCTCTGGAAACCCTGGTGGCCGGCACATCGGAGGCATTACCGGCGGAGGCCGAGCGGCCGTCGGCGGGTAAGCTGAATCCTCTGATTCGTCTTTCAGAGTCGCGTGGGACAGCACCGCAACTATTCTGTCCGCACCCGGTCAGCGGCACGGTGGTTGGCTACTATCCGCTTGCCTCACGATTGGCGGGCGACTGGTCGGTCTGGGGTTTTCAGAATCGACAGATTCTTGATTCAAGCTGGCGCGACCGGTCACTGGCCGCGATGGCAAGGGACTACGTGAAGGAGATGCTGGCGCTACAACCCCAGGGGCCATACTACCTCCTTGGTTGGTCCATGGGTGGTGCGCTAGTGCTGGAAATGGCGAGCCTGCTGGAGCGCCTGGGCAGGGAAGTGGCCTGGGTCGGCCTGATCGATGGTTATATCCCCGGGGCTGGCCACCGGTCCGTCGAAAACAATCCCGAATCATCCCCTGAGGGCGTCGCCCAGGATGAGTGGCAGCAATTGCTGGATGTGGAAAGGCATATGCGCCGGCTGGCAAGGGCCCATGAACGGGTCAAACCACTTCGGGCGCCAGTGCATGCGTGGTGGGCAAAGCAGTCACCAGAGAGCAATGACAATGCAGAAGCGCTACTGACCGCCTTTATCGGCTGCAAACCTGCCAGCTCGGTGTGGATCGATACTCACCATCTGGGAATTGTACGCCATCCGGAATTTCTTGAATCGATGCCCCGTTCGTTGGAAGCGAACTCCAATTCCACGGTCGGAGCCGATGGTATGAAAGTGGGGCGTTCAGGCGAACCAGTGGGTTAGGCCTTAACAGGCATTGAATATAACGCATTTTCTAATGTAAATAGGAATTGTTATCGTTGAGTTTAAAATTAAATATACTTAAGATAGCTTCAGCTTCAGGTAAGGCGCCGGGTTTTGGCGCTTTTGTCACATTCAGTAGGGAATCAGTTATGACGTTTAAGGAAAACGGCTTATCCGCCTTCCGAATCAGTCTGCTTGCGGCTGCAGTAGGCACCTCTGGCCACGCCTTTGCCCAGGACGAGAATAACGCAACGGAACTCGAGGAAATTCAGGTCACCGCTGAGAGGGAAGGGCCGCAGGGACCTGACTATGGCTACGAGGCGGAACGAAGCCTGACGGCGACCAAGACGAACACGCCGCTGGCTGAAACACCGCGGTCGGTTTCCGTTGCTACCAGGGAGCGCATCGAAGACCAGAATGCCCAGACGTTGTCCGATATTCTCTACTACATGCCGGGTGTTTCCTCGACCAAGTTCCCGGTCGGTGATGGTCTTGCCGGTGACATTTTCTATATTCGCGGTATGAACCAGCGCGACTACGGCTACGGTACCTACCGCGATGGCCTCAGGGTTCAGCCCAACGCCTACTCCACCTCGGCAGAGCCCTTCGGGCTTGAGCGGGTTGAGGTGTTCAAGGGCCCCACTTCCGTACTGTACGGTGAGAACGTGCCGGGCGGACTGGTGAACCTGGTGAGCAAGCGTCCCACTGAGACCGATCAGGGCCAGGTAAACCTGAGCTACGGCACCCATGACCGCAAACAGGTATCCGCTGATATTTCCGGTGCGATGACCGATGATGGCAAGGTGCTGGGGCGCATGGTGTTCCTGAGCCGGCGATCCGATACCCAGACCGACAGCGTGCCGGACGACCGGCTTTACTTTGCACCGTCCATGACCCTGAAACTGACCGATCAGGACACCCTGACACTGCTGGTCTCCTATCAGAAAGACGATACCGAAATTCAGTTGGGGCTACCGGCAGGCGGAACCGTGTTGGATCACCCCGCCGGTCAAATCGACCCGTCCACCAATCTTGGTCATCCGGAGTGGGATACCTTTGATCGTGAGGTCTGGTCACTGGGCTATGAATACGAGCACCAGTTCAATTCTGACCTGACCTTCCGGCAGAACGCCCGTTACCTGCGTTCCCGTGTTGAGCGCAAGGAAGTCTGGTGGGGGTTCCCTGGGGATGGGTTTGATGATTTCGTGGGTGCGTATGGCCGTGACCGGTTTAATGAGTCGCGTACCTATTCCATCGACAACCAACTGGTTGGAGATCTGCAGATCGGCGCTACCGAAAACACCTGGCTTGCCGGTGTGAGCTTTGATCGCACCAGTTTTGATCAGACCCAGGATGTCGGTTTCAGCGATATTCAATTTATCAACATCTATGACCCGGTTTGGGCCCGGATCCCGGGTACCCCGACCACCTCCAGCGACGGTGAGGAAATTCAGAACCTGGCTGGTGTTTATGCACAGGTGCAGAGTCGGGTCGGTAACCTGATCGGGCTACTGGGAGGGCGTTTTGATTACGCCGAAACTGAATTTGATAATCGTCTGCCGGGAGGCGAGGACTTCGACTTCAACGACAAGGAGTTCACATGGCAGGCCGGCCTGATGTACGAGTTTGATTTTGGCCTTTCGCCTTACCTCAGCTATTCCACTTCGTTTGTGCCAGCTCGCCAGACTACGACGGATAATGAAGCCCTGGAACCGATCACAGGTCGGCAGTATGAAGCCGGCTTCAAGTACCAGCCGCCGGGCTTGGATACGCTGGTGACCGTTTCGGCGTTTGATATTGTCAAGAAGGACGACGTCAATTATGACGGTTCCATTGGTGCCTATCGGAACGTCGGCCGTACGGAGTCCGAGGGTGTCGAGTTTGAACTCAACAGCGACATCAACGAGAACCTGAGCCTGCTGGCCACCTACACCTACACCGACGCAAAGATCGTCGAAGATGAACCCTTCCCTCGCTATGAGGGTAGGCAGGTCGTGGGCGTCCCGCGCAACCAGGCTTCGCTCTGGGCCAACTACAAATTCTTCGAGGACCTGTTGCGTGGCGTGGAAGCTGGCGTCGGTGTGCGTTATGTGGGTGAGTCCTATGCTTACCCAGATCAAGATAATCTCGCCTACCCGTCACGACTGGAGACCGACGATGTCACTCTGGTGGACCTGGCTCTGGCCTACCAATTCCTTAACGGTTGGGAGACCCGCGTGAACGTCCACAACCTGTTTGACGAGGAATACGTCGGCGAATGTAACAATGCTTCGCGTTGCTACTATGGCGCTGAGCGCACCGTTCAGGGCACGGTTTCCTATAACTGGTAGTGCCTGAGCCGGCGATGTGCTGACGGCGGCCGTGCCTTCCTGCGGCTGCCGATGCCATCGCCGGATTCTCTGCACCCTGATGAATGGATGTTGGTGTGACTGCGGTGAATCAGCAAATTGAAGGTGGCCAGGTCAAGGCGACGAACCGCCGACTGTGGCTGGCGACCGGGGCGGGAACCCTGGCCTTGATAGCCCTGCTGTTATGGCAGGGCTTTTTCCGTTATCCGATGCCGGAGGCCGGTGCCTGGTTGACCCCATGGCAGTCGTCACCGTCCCTCGATGGCCTGCTGCTCTGGTGGGCACAGTTACCCCGAGTTATTGCAGGCCTGATCGTCGGTGCGGGATTGGGTATTGCCGGCGCCCTGATGCAGTTGATTACCCGCAATCCGCTGGTGTCGCCGGATCTACTTGGTATCACGGCGGGCGCCCAGTTTGGGGTCATCCTGGGGATGATGCTGCCAGCGGCGTTTGCCCTGCCGCTGGTCTTCCTGGGTGGTCTTGTGGCCGCGATGCTGACGTTCTTTTTCGCCGGCGGCAGTCGTACGACGCCGCTGCGCCTGGTGTTGGCCGGCATGGCCATGGCACAGATCCTTTACGCCCTGTTGACGCTGTTGCTCACCCTCAATGAACGGGCGGCCTTTGTGGTGGCGATCTGGGACACCGGGTCACTCAGCCAGTTCGGTTGGGCCCGGGTGCAACTGGCACTGTCGATGGTGCCGCCATTGCTGCTCGCTCTTGCGTTGCTGCGGCGACCGCTGAACATGGCTCTGTTGGGAGATGCCCAGATGCGGGTGCTGGGGCTGTCACCCCGCATGCTTAAAACGGTGGTTATCCTGATAGGCACTCTGCTGACCGCACTGGCAATTCATATCGCCGGGCCGCTGGGGTTCATTGGTCTGGTTGCGCCGAACCTGGTGCGCTACGGATTTGGCGTACACTGGCCATCACGGTTGCTGCCGCTGGCTGCGCTTTGGGGCGGGGTCCTGACGTTGTCCGCGGATGTTGTGGTGGCTGCTGTGGCGGAGGTGATGGAACTGCCTTTGGCGACCTTGTCGGCGGTTCTTGGCGGCGTCGCGGTCATGCTGTTGTTGCGATTGACCCGCAGCCGCCAGTTTCCGGTTCAGGCAGCCCTGGGGTCAGGGGAGCCTACCGGGAAAAAGCTCTCCGCCGTCGCGATCGTGGTGATATTGACGATGATGCTGGGCGGTGGGCTGGGTTATGGCGTGCTAGGTGGCGACGCCATCAGCCTGACCATGCTATTGGCGGGGGATGGAGTGGCCTGGCAGTTGCTGGACCTGCGGTTGCCCCGGCTGATGGTGGATGCCGCCGGGGGCGCCTTGTTTGCCTCCAGTGGTCTGATTCTACAGGGAGTAACCCGCAACCCACTGGCGAGTCCCAGTGTGTTGGGGGTCAGCCAGATGTCCGCACTGGCGGTGTTGGCCGGGATCATGCTACTGCCCGAACTCGCACCGGGCTGGCGCCTGCCCTTCGCCTGGCTTGGGGCGACCGTGGCACTGACCGTCGTCATTCTGCTCAACGTTCGTCATGGTCTCGAGCCCTTGCGGCTGATTCTGGCAGGCTTCGCTCTGACCGGTGTTGCTGCGGGGCTCACCAGCCTGTTGATTGGCTTTCACTCCCTGAACATAACGCTCGCGCTGATCTGGATGGCTGGAAGCAGCTACGCCACTACCTGGGGTGATGTATGGGTGTTGTTGCCCTGGTTGTGCATCGGCCTGGTGCTGGCGATGTTGGCGCGTCGGTGGCTGGCCCTGCTGGCCCTGGGAGATGGGGTCGCGGACAGTCTGGGTGTGGGCGCCGCCCGTAAACGCCTGCTACTGCTTGTGCTGGCCAGTTTCATGATTGCTGCGGCTGTCAGTGTGCTTGGGCCGGTGGCTTTTGTTGGGCTGCTGGTGCCTCATGCTGTGCGGTTGCTGGGCTTCTATGGCTATCGGGATCGGCTGATCGTGACGCCATTGATGGGCGCGGTTTTGCTGATCCTGGCGGATGTGGGGGGGCAGCGATTGTTGTCACCGCTGGACGTGCCACTTGGTGTGATGACCGCCACCATAGGGGCGCCGATTTTCCTGGTGCTCCTGACCCGAACCTACTTTCGTAAAGCATGAGAGCCGGAATGACGTTAATTGCAGCCATTGCACTCTGCCTCGTATCTCTGGTCGCCAACGCCGAACCACCGAAGCCTATCGTGGCCGCGCAGTCAGAGACGATTCCCGACGAGCCTCTGCGGATCGTCAGTCTGGATGATCTCACCACGGAGATTCTGCTGGCGCTGGGTATACAGCCGGTGGGTGTTGCCAACCCGGACAGCTATCGCTGGCAGGGCAAGCCTCTGGCTGACAGTCTGGATGGCGTGGAATCCCTGGGAACGCCGCAACAACCCAACCTGGAACGTTTGGTCAGCCTGCAGCCGGACCTGATTCTGGGTGTGTCCAGCCTCCATGTCAGCCTATTTGACCGCCTTGACCGGCTGGCGCCCACAGTGATGTATCGGGTCTCCCTGGAAACGTCACCCCGGGATGCCGTAGACGTTGGAAAGGCGATTCTGGGGCACCTGGCGGCCCTGACAGGGAGAGAGGCTGAGGCGGAGGTGGTTGTTGCCCGGCTGGAACAGGTCCTGGATAAGGGAAGGCGGGTGGCTCGTAAAAGGGGGATGGCCGGAGAGCCCATCGCAGTGCTTTACCCATTGGCAGAGCAGGGGCTGTTTATTGTTTCGAATGAACAGACGTTGGTCGTCAGCCTGGCGAACCGGCTGGGCGGCACCAATCCCTGGCCATTGCGGGAAAGCCACACCATCCACCAGCGGATTGAAATCCACGCGCTTGCCCAGGCACCCGATGCCCATATCTTCATGATCGGCAATTTCAGTGGAGCACCGATGTTTGAATCTCCGCTCTGGCGAGCTCTGCCGGCGGCGCGGAAGCATCGCTACGGCTTCCTGGCAACCAACTACTGGTCGTTTGGTGGGCCGCTGACCGCCACCGTCATCATGAAGCAGATGATTGATGTGATGAACGGGATGGGCTCAGACAGGCCGTCGCCCTAAATTTCCGGGTGTCCCGTTCGTCTTGGAGAGTATGGGAGGGGCGGTCTGCCCCTAGAGTTACAGGTCAGGCGAGGTACGTCATGAGTTTCGATAGCGAGAGCACCATTTTTCAGGTTGTCATTAACCACGAAGAGCAATACTCCATCTGGCCGAGCTACAAACCCATTCCCGAAGGCTGGAAAGCGATAGGCGTGGAGGGGGATAAGGCCTCGTGTCTCGCGCACATCCGTGAAGCGTGGACGGATATGCGTCCCAAAAGCCTGCAGGATGCGATGGCCGGAGGTTGAAGCCGATGAATTCCATCACGGCCAGAACAGCGCCTGAGGCGTTGGCCATCGAGGACGGTGTTCCGCTCAAGGTCAGCCCGCTCACGCCGGATACCGGCCTGGAGCAGGTTGCTGGAGCAATTCGGGAGCTGGTCGAGCACCGACTGGAAAAAGACGGTGCCATCCTGTTTCGCGGCTTTTCAGCGCCCGGCGTTGAGGGCTTCCAGTCGTTTTCCGGTTCTTTTGGTCATCCGCTGCTCAGTTACGAGTTTGGTTCAACGCCCCGCAGCCAGGTGACCGGAAAAGGTGTTTATACCTCAACGGAGTATCCGGCTCACAGAAGCATTCCACTGCATAACGAGCAGGCCTATACCACCGAGTGGCCAATGCGGATCTGGTTCTATTGTGCTCGGGCGGCCGAGCAGGGCGGGGAGACCCCCATCGCGGACAGCCGAGAGGTCTATCGCCGGATCGATCCGGCCCTGCGCCGGCGTTTCAGTGAGCGGGGGCTGACTTACGTTCGCAACTATGGCAACGGCCTTGATGTGGATTGGCAACAGGTGTTCAACACCGACAGTGCCGAAGCGGTTGAGGTTTTCTGCCGACGGCAGGGTATTGACGTAACCTGGAAAGACGATGGTTGTCTGCGCACGGCTCAGCGCTGTCAGGCAGTTGCCCGTCATCCCCGTACCGGCGACAAGGTGTGGTTCAATCAGGCGCACCTGTTCCACTTGTCGGCGCTGGATGAGGAAATGCAGGCGATCCTGCTGGAAACCGTGGGCGAGGACAATCTGCCCAGAAACGTTTACTACGGCGATGGCGGCGCCATTGAGTCCTCCGCCCTGGAGGAAGTCCGGGGTGTTCTGGATGAATGTCGCGTGGTCTTCCCGTGGCGCAGTGGCGACATCCTGATGCTGGACAATATGTTGATGGCCCATGCGCGGGAACCCTTCGCCGGCCCCAGGAAAGTCGTCGTTGCAATGGCCGAGGGGCATGGGCTTTCCAGCAATCCACAGAACCCGGCGCTTCGGGAGGAGGTAACGTGAGTACAGCAGATACTTTGGAAAACCCGGGTGTTCCGATACGACCGCAAAAACCCGTTGGCGAGGTGTACCGCCGCCATGATACCCAGTTGTGCAGTTGGATTTCTTTTCGTACGTTGGATATCCGGGAAGACCTGGCGCGCTTCAATCGTTGGCAGAACTCCCCCAGGGTCGAGTATTTCTGGGAGGAGAGCGGGTCGCTGGAAGAGCATCGCAGGCATCTGGAGGTCCTCGCGAAGGACCCCCATTGCCTGCAACTGATCGGCTGTTTTGATGACGAACCGTTTGGTTTTTTCGATGTCTATTGGGCCCAGGAAGATCGTATCGGGCCCCATTGTGAGGCCGGATTGCATGATCGTGGCATCCACATGCTGGTCGGGGAGGATCACCACCGTGGCCCCCACAAAGTGGCGTGCTGGCTGCCGTCCCTGGTGCACTACCTGTTTCTGGATGAACCCCGGACACAGCGTATCGTCTCCGAACCTCGGTCCGACAACGACCGTATGATTCACCACCTTCAGAATACCGGCTTTGATCGGGTCCGGGATTTTGATTTCCCCCACAAACGAGCCGCGCTCATGTCACTTTCGCGGGAGCGCTTCTTTGAACGGTCTTCGATGTGTTAGGTTCCTTCCTCTCAAACAGCTTTACGCAGCCTGATTCATGACTATTCGTGCGCTTGCCCCCCTGTTCGTCGGGGATTTCGAACATTACCGGGACATACTGGTTCTGCCGGATGATCCGCGGCCAGCAATTCCTGTCCGGGAACTGATAACCACCGATGGCCTGGCGTGGCTGTTGGAACATTATCGCCGCTTTCAGCCAGGTGATGACAGGCGGGCATTGGTTTCCCAGTGGTCCCGCACATACTTCGTGAAGCTGATCGTGCCGACTGTGGCGGCGAACATGGTGCTGGGGCATGAGCTGCCAGTGGCACTCGACAAGCTTGAGGTGATTCTGGGGGATGACGGCTTGCCGGAAGCCTTCCGGCTACCCCATGAGGGACAGCCCTTTGCGAGCAAGCCCGAAGGGCCTTTCGAACGCTTTAAGGAGCTGCTGGACGGCAACTTCGAACCACTTATCGAGGGCTGGAACCAGCAGGTAAAGCTGTCCAGGAAGGTGTTGTGGAACAATGCCGCCAATTATGTTGAGTGGTTGGTTCATGCCATGGCTGGCCTTGGATTGCCGGCGGAGATGCTTGCTGACGGCAAACGGCTGATTGAATCAGAGCGCCGCCCGGATGGTGGCAAAAACCCGATGTTCAGCCCGGTACGCTATGTGGAACGCTCATCCGGGCCTTCGCCCCTGCGTCAGCGGCGTCAGTGTTGTATCCGTTACCGGCTGCCGGAGCTGGCGCTGTGTGAGAATTGTCCCCATATTGATAAACCGCCTAAAGGGGCCCAGCTTCCGGAAAGCCTGGTCGAGCAGGCCTGAGCAGAACAACCAATCGGTTTAAAAGCGTCAGGGTACCAAACGGCGGGGTTCAGGCGATGGCAATGTGTGCCCCATCATTATGAGGGTGAGGCATGACAGACATGGAAATACCGTAGATGGATTCCAGTGTGCTGGTGTTCATCAGCTCTTTGGGCGCACCCTGCGTCAGTAACTTTCCGCTGTGGAGTGCGACCAGGTGGTCACAGTAGGTGGCGGCCATATTGATGTCGTGCAGAACCACAACGACACCCATGTCCAGCTCCCTGCCCAGGTTGCGAACCAGAGACAGGACTTCCACCTGGTGGGCAATATCAAGTGCGGAAGTGGGTTCGTCCAGCAGCAGATACCGGGCGTTCTGGGCGATCAGCATGGCCAGCCAGACCCGCTGGCGCTCGCCCCCAGACAGTTCATCGACGTTGCGGTGGGCAAACTGTTCCGTATCCGTCAGTGCCATGGCTCGGTTCACCTGGGCCCGGTCTTCGGCGGAAAAGCGTCCGAGTGCGCCATGCCAGGGGTAGCGGCCGAAACGTATCAGATCGATAACACGCAGGCCTTCTGTCGGTGGCAGCTGTTGCGGCAGGTAAGCGATCTGCCTCGCCAGGGGTTTGTCGCCCCACGATTCCAACGGTTTACCCTCAAGGGAAACCTGGCCTGATGTCGGCGTCAGTTGGCGGGCGAGCAGTTTTACCAGCGTGGATTTTCCGGAGCCGTTGTGCCCGATCAGCCCAACCACCTGACCATGCTTAATGGTCAGGTCGATCGGATGGAGCAGGGTCTTTCCATTGATCTGCCAACTGACGGCGTCCAGTTTAAACATAGTGCCTCTGGCGGGAGATTGAGAGAAACCGTGATCCTATCTCAAATGGTAATGGTTATCAATTGTGGTGGTTGGCGGGAACCACGATCAGGCTGATCAGGCGGTCGTGCTCCTGCACGAACCGGGCTTCCAGTTCCGTATTCGTAGGCCACTGTTCGGAAAGGTGGGTGAGCAGGCGCAATCGTGCTGTGCCATCCGGGTCCCATGACAGCACTTCCGCGTGCTCGAAGTAGAAGCGCTTCTGAACCAGCGGATACAGCGCCTTGAAGAGCGTTTCCTTGAGGCAGAACACCAGAGTGATGAAATGCCCTGCATGATTGGCCAGTTCCGAACGAAACCGTGTCTGCTCTGAAGGGATCAGGATTTGCCGGCAAAGCGGCAGGGCGCGTTCATCGGGCATGATGACTTCCGCGTCCAGGCCAATTCCGGCGTAGTCCTGTTGCTGGCCGATAACCGCCGCAGCCCAACCCTGGGTGTGGGTGATCGAGCCCACGCACCCAGTTGGCCATACCGGCGCCCGGTCATCGCCGAGGGCTGGCACCACCGGTTGCCCCGTGGCGCGCAGTAAGCCTTCGCGGGCGCAGAAACGGCCAGCCAGGTATTCCGCCTGGCGTTTGGCAACAGCCCTTTCCACCGACGGTGGTGGGACGATGTCACTGATCGTAAAGTCGTCCGGTTTGAGGTTATCGGGGTCAAAGTCCAGGCTGATCAGCTCAAGCCCTGGCAACGATTGCGGCCAGGGCCACCGGTCATCCGGGGTACTGCAGCATGCGGGCACGAGGCTCACCGTCAGAACGCTCCAGCGCGGTCAGACATTGAACCGAAAGTGGACAACGTCACCGTCCTGGACGATGTATTCCTTGCCCTCAAGGCGCCACTTGCCGGCTTCCTTGGCTCCGGCTTCGCCGTTGTACTTGACGAAGTCATCGTAGCTCACCACTTCGGCGCGGATGAAGCCGCGTTCGAAGTCGGTATGGATCACGCCTGCCGCCTGTGGTGCGGTAGCGCCCACTTTCACCGTCCAGGCGCGGACTTCCTTCACCCCGGCGGTAAAGTAGGTCTGAAGGTTCAGCAGGCCATAGCCGCCGCGAATGACCCGGTCCAGGCCAGGCTCGTCCATGCCCATTTCTTCCAGGAACATGGATTTTTCGTCGTCTTCCAGTTCGGAGATTTCGGCTTCTATCTTGTTGCAGATAGGCACCACAACTGCGTTCTCGGATTCCGCAATCTTTTTCACGGTGTCCAGGTGAGGGTTATTCTCGAACCCGTCTTCGCTGACGTTGGCGATGTACATGGTTGGCTTTACGGTGAGCAGGCAGAGTTCGCGGATCAGTGCCATCTTCTCTTTGTCGAGATTCATGCTGCGAACCGGTTTGCCTTCGTTCAGCACGGGAAGCAGGGTGTCGAAGACTTCAAGCTGAGCTTTGGCCTCTTTGTCGCCGCTCTTTGCGACTCGCTGAACCCGTTTGATGGCTTTCTCGACGGTTTCCAGATCGGCCAGGGCCAGTTCTGTGTTGATGATTTCGATATCCGACGCCGGGTCAATCTTGTTGGCGACGTGAATGACGTTGTCGTCCTCGAAGCAACGCACCACATGGGCAATGGCGTCGGTCTGGCGGATGTTGGCCAGGAACTGGTTGCCCAAGCCTTCGCCTTTCGAGGCACCTTCTACCAGGCCGGCGATATCCACGAATTCCATTGTGGTTGCCACCACCTTTTCCGGCTTTACGATGTCAGCGAGCTTGTTGAGGCGGGGGTCGGGCATGGCCACGACGCCGGCGTTAGGCTCAATGGTGCAGAAGGGGAAGTTTTCCGCGCCAATACCGGATTTGGTCAGTGCGTTGAACAGGGTGGATTTGCCGACGTTGGGAAGGCCGACGATGCCGCAGTTAAATCCCATGGAATGCCTCTGCTGGTGCTGGAAAATTTGGGCGGATTATACCGGTTTGAAGCTGTGCAAGCGATTCATCGCAGCGGGAAGTTTGCCGCTGGCAGCGTCCGGCAGTACGCGAATGATTTCGTCGATCAGGGCGTTGAGTTCTTCGGTTTCCCGTTTGCCCAGGCGGCCGAGAACATAGCCTGTGACCTGGCGGCTGTCGCCGGGGTGGCCGATGCCGATGCGCAGGCGCTGGAAGTCGTTGGTGCCGAGGTGAGCAATGGTGTCCCGCAGGCCGTTGTGTCCGCCATGGCCGCCGCCTTTTTTTAGCTTGGCGGTACCCGGGGGCAGATCGAGCTCGTCGTGGGCAACCAGAATCTGTTGGGGCTGAATCTTGAAGAAGTCCGCCAGTGCCTTGATGGAGAGGCCACTGCGGTTCATATACGTGGAAGGGTTCAGCAGGTGCAGGTCGAGACCCTGAAGCTGAATTCGGGCGTAGAGCCCGTGGTATTTCTTTTCGGGGCGGAGCGACTGGCCCGTTTCACGGGCCAGTGCTTCCACGAACAGGGCACCGGCGTTGTGGCGGGTATTCGCATAGTCGGGGCCGGGGTTACCCAGTCCCACCACCATGAGGATATCCTGTGCCATCTGCCGTTGCCCTCATTCGTACAGGAGCGATTACTCCTTGTCTTCGCCTTCTTCACCCGCTTCGCCGTCTTCGCCTTCGTCAGTATCTTCTGTCTTGGCAGCGCGCGGCTTGTGGATTGCAACGACTGGCAGGTCGTGGTCTTCACCCTGCAGCAGAGCCGCAATACGAACGCCTTTCGGCAGTTTGAGGTCGCTCAGGTGAACAACCTGGTCCATCTCCACGGCAGTCATGTCGACTTCGAGGAACTCAGGCAGGTTCTGCGGCAGACAGATCACTTCTACTTCGTTGATCTGGTGGTTGGCAACGCCGCCCTGGAGCTTGATGGCCGGTGCAGTTTCTTCGTTCAGGAAGTGCAGCGGTACGTTAACGTGGATTTCGTGATCCTTGTCAACGCGCAGGAAGTCAGCGTGGGTCAGCAGCGGCTTGTACGGGTGACGCTGCAGATCCTTCAGGATCACGCTTTCTTTCTTGCCTTCCAGTTCGATGGTCAGAATGTGTGAGAAGAAGGCTTCGTTTTCCAGAGCTTTTTTCAGCTCGTTGTGCCAGATGGAAATCGAAACGGCTTCTTTCTTCCCGCCATAAATGATGGCCGGAATTTTACGCTCCTCACGACGCAGGCGGCGGCTCGCACCTCTCCCCTGATCGCCACGAGGAAATGCTTCGATAAGAAATTCCTGAGACATGGTTATAACCTCAATTTTCACCAGAGCGGCCCGCGACCAGGTCCTGAACCGGTGATATTTTCGATATGCCGGCTGTTTTCCGGCGGACTAAACAGACCGGGAGCCCACTGGGCTCCCGGTCTGGATTCTTTTCACTAAATCAGGTGGTTAGCTGATCAGGCGTTCTCAAACATCGCGCTGATGGACTCTTCGTTGCTGACGCGACGAATGGATTCCGCAAGCAGCCCAGCCATAGTGAGGATGCGGATCTTATCACAATTACGCGCTTTGTCACCCAGTGGGATGGTGTCGCAGACAACCAGTTCGTCCAATTCGGAGGCGTTGAGGTTGTCAACAGCCGGGCCTGAAAGGACGGGGTGGGTGATGTAGGCGACCACGCTGGCGGCACCATGCTCCTTAAGAGCGTTGGCGGCTTTGCAAAGCGTGCCGGCGGTGTCGATGATGTCGTCCACCAGGATACAGGTTTTGTCCTTTACATCACCGATGATGTGCATGACCTGCGACACGTTGGCCTTGGGACGGCGCTTGTCGATGATGGCGAGGTCGGCATCGTCCAGTCGCTTGGCAACGGCGCGGGCACGAACAACGCCGCCAACGTCAGGAGATACCACTACGAAGTTCTCAAAGCGCTGCTTCTCGATATCCTCAAGCATGACCGGGGTGGCGTAGATATTGTCCACCGGAATGTCGAAGAAGCCCTGGATCTGGTCGGCGTGGAGGTCAACGGTCAGGACCCTGTCAACGCCGATGCTGGAAATCATATCTGCAACCACTTTGGCACTAATGGCAACACGGGTGGAGCGAACACGGCGATCCTGGCGGGCATAGCCATAGTAGGGGATAACCGCGGTAACCCGGGTGGCGGATGCACGGCGCAGTGCGTCGGCCATCACGATCAGTTCCATCAGGTTATCGTTGGTGGGGTTGCAGGTGGGCTGAATGATGAAGACATCATGCCCGCGAACATTTTCGTTGATTTCAACGGTGGTTTCACCATCGCTGAAGGTTCCAACGGTGGCCTGGCCCATGGGAATGTGAAGTTTCTGGGCGATGGCCTTGGCAAGCTCCGGGTTGGCGTTGCCAGTAAAAATCATCAGTTTGGACACGACGGCATCCTTCTCGGTATCGGCGTTTGATTCAGAAGAAGCGGGAGAAAGGTGGCTGGGGTGGCAGGATTCGAACCTGCGCATGACGGGATCAAAACCCGTTGCCTTACCACTTGGCGACACCCCAGTATCGTGCTTTTTTGGCATCATTTCAGCTCTGTCAGCTTTTTGTGAAGTGGTGAAATGTTCACCCCTTGAGCTACGAACCCCGTGATGCCGGAGGGTTTGCTTTCCCAGATAATCCGGGCTGCGGATTCTGTCGGGAAACGTCCAAATATGCAAGCCCCGGTTCCGGTTAATCTTGCAGGTCCGAATTGTGCAAGCCACTCCAGGCTTTGATGAACCTCAGGATACAGTCTTCGAACTACATCCTCACAGTCGTTTCGGTACCTCGAGGCGTCTCCCTCAAAAGCGGGCGCTATTTTGATTCCGGGGGTATCCCTTGTCAACCCTTGCTCGGAAAAAATCTCTTTGGTGCTTATATCGCAAGGTGGTTTTATAACCAGAAACCAGTCTTCTGGTGGGTTGGCGTCGGTGAGTCGTTCGCCCACGCCTTCGCCCCAGGCTGCATGTCCGCGAACGAATACGGGCACATCGGCACCCAGGGACAGGCCCAGTTCAGCCAACTCGTCCAGGGAGCGGTTCAGGCCCCACAGGCGGTTCAGCCCCACCAGTGTGGTGGCGGCATTGGAGCTGCCACCACCCAGGCCACCGCCCATGGGCAACTGCTTGTCGACTGCAATACTGACACCGGGAGTCGTATGACCTGCGGTTGCCGCCAGTTGTCGCGCAGCACGGACAATCAGGTTTTCCTCGTCGGGCACCCCGGGCAGGGGTTGCTCAAGGACGATTCTGCCATCGGTGCGTGCGGTCAGGGTCAGGGTGTCGCCATAATTCAGAAACTGAAACAGGGTTTGCAGTTCATGGTAGCCATCCGGTCGACGCCCGAGAATATGCAGGAAGAGGTTCAGTTTTGCCGGGGAGGGCAGAACCAGGCTGTTCACTGGCTGTCTCCATCGGTCTGGTTCCAGCTGGTAACCACCACCCTCACGCGCTTCTCGCCCTTGACCGCCGTGATACGGGCGGGCAGATGAGGGTAGCCCTCTATGAATGCTTGCCAGCGGTCGTAGCGGATCTCCCAGCCCAGTTGGCGTATGACGGCCAGTTGACCCTTGTCGTCGAAGAACAGCCGGAAGTCCCCGTCAGGGCCGGGCAGGCCCCGTATCCACCAGGCCAGGCTGTCAACGGGGAGCAGCCAGCCGGTGGCGGCGTTGACCAGGGACTCCGGGTCGCCGGACTGGTAGCGCTCGCCGTTGGGAAGTGTGAGTTCGATGAACCCGGGAACGCCTTCAAGGGTAGTGCGGCCCATACCGAGGAACGATGATGACAGCGCCAGTTCGTACGTTTCCCGGTCCTGTTTCCAGTAGTTGATGACGGCGGTGCCGCTGTCCGAGGGCTGGCGAACGGCGAGTTTGCCGGTCAGTTCCCAGTGCTGAAGCTGGTCAAGTCGGGCACTGGTCTTGCTCCAGTCGGCCGGTGGCTGTTCAGTCAGGCCTTCAGGAAGTGGTTCAACTGTCAGTGAGCTACAGCCGCTCAGAACCAGGGCGGCGAACGTCAGCGCGATAACCGATAATTTCACAGGGACGGCTCCCCGGTCAGCCTTTCAACAGTTTCAGTCAGTATCGGGTGGTCCGGGTCCTGCTCGAAGCCTTCTCTCCAGATCGAGCGGGCCTGTTCCTGATTGCCGGTTTGCCAGAGCGCTTCGCCGTAATGAGCGGCTACTTCCGGGTCAGCGTAGGCCTCCCAGGCACGTGACAGATAGCTCAGTGACTCGTCGGTGTTGCCCTGCAGATACAGTACCCAGCCCATGCTATCGAGTATGGCAGGGTTCTCCGGATCGATGGCCAGGGCTCTCTCAATATAGTCCCTGGCTTCATCGAGTCGGTCCGTGCGGGTGGTAAGGATATAACCCAGCGCGTTGAGTGCCACGGCGTTGTCGGGCTGTTCCTCGATGATTGTTCTCAGATCGGCTTCGGCCTGCTCTGGCTTATCCATGGAGTCGAGCAGCATGGCACGGGCGTAGCGAATGCGGACATTGCCAGGGAAGGATTCCAGGGCTTCATTGGCCGCCTGAAGGGCTCGCTCGTCATGATCCCGATCCAGCAGGAGATTGATTTCCAGCAGGCGGAAATTCTCGTCCTGGTCGGGGTTGTTCTTGCGGATCTCGCGAATGTCGGCCAGGGCCTCATCCAGCTCTCCCTGTTCCGCCATCAGTTCGCTGGCACGGGCCAGGGCCGGGAAAAAGTAATTACCTTTCTCGACATTCCTGTAGTAGCCGATGGCCTGCTCGTTTTCGTTTTCCTCGTCGGCAATCCGGCCCAGGTAGTAGTGAGCCTCATCACTGTGGTGGCCTTGTTCGATCAGGCGTGTCAGTTCCTCCTCGGCCAGCGCGATCTGATCGTTTTCAAGCGCGACCAGGGCGTAGGAGAGCCGCAGGCCGGGAACGTCGGGGAAGCGGTTAACCAGCCGGCGGAATTCGTTCTGGGCGGTTTGCAGCTCACCTTCGCCGATCAGCATGCGGCCGTAGAGGGTTCCCATCTGGCGATTGTCGGGGAATTGTCGTGTATTCGCCCTCAGGTGATCCAGGGCCTGCTGTTTCTGGTTGGTCTGGTAGAGCAGGTCGCCCTTGAGTATCAGTGCTGGCTGGAAATCCGGCTTGCTGTCCAGAAGGGGTTCCAGTTTGGCGAGGGCTTGCTGGGGCTCGCCCGTCACCTTCAGTAGAAGGGCAATGCTGTATTGCAGTTCCGGGTTGTCAGGGTGGCGCTGCTCCAGTTGCTGGTATAAGTCGAGCAGTTCCTGCTGTTGTTCCGGCGGCAGGTTTCCGGCCATCGCGGCAAGGCTGTCAAAATCCGCGTCGCCGCCCAGATCCATGATCTTTTCCATGTGGCCCAGGGCGGTCTCCAGTTCGTTCTTCTTCACGGCCTGGATGGCGGAGATGCGATGTGCCTGCATGTTGTCCGGGGCTACCTCCAGCCACAGCGCCGCCAGTTTCTGCTGCGCGTTATCGGCGTTCAGTGACTGGGCAATGCGCATGGTCCGCTCAATCACGCCCAGATCGCGGGATTGCTGTGCCGCCTTCATGTAATTGACAAGGGTGACGTCGAATCGGCCCCGTTGGGCGGCTATCTCGCCGGAAAGCAGCAGGTACAGTTCTTCCGGTTCGAAATCGGCGTAACGGATGTCCGCTGACGGTTCCGCGGATGATGCAGTGGCGTCATCAGGCGACGAGGTGGATTGCGATTCCTGGTTGTCCTGGAGAAAAGCGCAGCCGGACAGGGAAAGCCCAAGCAGGCAGGTACCAAGCAGTAATGCAGACTTATGCATGCAACATCCCATGATCTGTGTACGATGCACCTGATCGGCCGGAGAAGGGTCTGGCGGCGGTCTCAGATGTGGCGTAGTGCGACAAGGCTCTATGATGGCACAAGCGCTTGATATTGCCCAACCTGTCAGCAGTTGCCGATATCACGATGGTTATGGGTGGCGACACTGGCTCCCGATCGTTAAAATGGCGGTATCGAACCGTCGTCAAAGATAAGGCAGTCTAACCCCGATATGGCACTGGTCACCCTCGGAATCAATCATCGCACCGCACCGGTAGAGTTGCGTGAGCGCGTCGCGTTCACGCCCGAGCGTATGGCCGAGGCGTTTGCCGAACTGCGTGCCACTTCCGGCGCCAGCGAGGCGGCGATCCTGTCTACCTGCAACCGCACCGAACTGTATCTGGCCGGAGATGACGACTGTGCCCCGGCGGTATTGCGGTGGTTGGCGGGGTTTCATGACATGGAGGCGGCAGACCTGGAAGACGTGCTCTACGTACATCGGGACTCAGACGCCGTGCGCCACATCATGCGGGTTGCGTCGGGGCTGGACTCCATGGTGCTTGGAGAGCCGCAAATTCTCGGCCAGCTCAAGGACGCCTATGCCCTCGCTCGCGAGCATGAGGCGAGCGGTGCGTTCCTGTCCCGTCTGTTCGAACATACGTTCTCCGTCGCCAAGCGGGTGCGCACGCAGACTGCTATTGGCGAAAACCCGGTGTCGGTGGCCTACGCTGCGGTCAGCATGGCGCACCACATCTTCGCGGATATGTCCCGCAATCGAGCCTTGCTGATTGGCGCCGGCAAAACCATTGAGCTGGTCGCGAGGCATCTGGCCGACGCTGGCGTGAAAAACTTCCTGGTCGCCAATCGTACCCTGGAACGTGCCCAGGCGCTGGCGGACTCCCGTGGCGGGCAGGGCATTATGCTCTCCGACATTCCAGAACACCTGGCAAACGTGGACATCATCATTTCCTCCACTGCCAGCCCGTTGCCTATCCTTGGCAAGGGCGCCGTGGAGCGTGCGCTTAAAAAGCGCAAGCATCGCCCCTATTTCATGGTGGATATCGCCGTTCCCAGGGATATCGAACCCGAGGTGGGTTCCCTGGCTGATGTCTATCTCTACACCGTTGACGACTTGCGGCAGGTTATCGAGGAGAACGTTCGTTCCCGAGAGGGCGCCGCGCGGGAAGCCGAGAACATGGTTGCTGATGGCGTACAGCAGTTCTTGAGCCAGCTACGGGCCCTGGATGCTGTCTCCACCCTCAAGCAGTTCCGTCAGCGGGCCGAAGCCCTGAGAGACGGGGAGACCGAAAAGGCCATTCGCGCCCTGCGTAATGGCGCAGACCCCGAAACCGTGATGCGAAGCATGGCCCGGGGGTTGACCAACAAATTACTGCACGAGCCGTCCATCCAGGTCCGCAAGGCCACCACGGAGGGCAGAACCGAAGTCACTCAATGGCTCAGAGAGCTGCATCAGCTTGATGTGCTGGATGCCGACGCGCCCATCACCCCGGAAAAACTATGAAGTCATCGATTCAGTCCCGCCTCGAGCAGCTTGTTGACCGCTTCGAGGAAGTCAGCGCGTTGCTGAGCGATCAGGGTACTATTGCCAACCAGGATAAATTCCGCGACCTGTCCCGGGAATTTGCCGAGATTGAACCCATCGTTTACTGCTTCCAGGCATGGCAGAAATCCCGTGACGATGTTAAGGAAGCCACTGAACTGGCCCGCGACGGTGACGCCGACATGCGAGCCATGGCGGAAGAGGAGTTGGGCCTGGCGGAACAGAAGAGCGAGGAACTGGACGAAGAGCTCCAGCGCCTGATGCTGCCCAAGGACCCCAACGATGGCAAGAACGTATTCCTGGAGGTTCGTGCCGGCACCGGGGGCGATGAGGCGGCGATTTTCGCCGGTGACCTGTTCAAGATGTACATGCGTTATGCCGAACGCCAGCGCTGGCAGGTTGAGGTTATCAGCGCCAACGATGGTGAGCACGGCGGTTACAAGGAAATCATTGCCCGCATTGCTGGTAGTGCGGTCTATGGGGCACTGAAGTTTGAATCCGGTGCCCACCGGGTACAGCGGGTGCCGGAGACCGAATCCCAGGGCCGAATTCACACCTCCGCCTGCACGGTAGCGGTGATGCCGGAGGCGGATGAAACCGAGGCCGTTGAAATCAACAAGTCCGACCTGCGGGTGGATACCTTCCGAGCTTCTGGCGCCGGCGGTCAGCACGTCAACAAGACTGATTCGGCGATTCGTATTACCCATATTCCCACGGGCATTGTTGTGGAGTGTCAGGAAGAACGTTCCCAGCACAAGAATCGGGCCAAAGCGATGAGTTTCCTGGCATCGCGCCTCCAGAATGAGGAAATTGAACGCCAGCAGAAAACCATGGCGGCCACCCGCAAGAGCCTGGTGGGCAGTGGCGATCGCTCAGAGCGAATCCGCACCTATAACTTCCCCCAGGGGCGGGTGACCGACCACCGCATCAACCTGACGCTGTACAAGCTGGATGAGGTTATCTCCGGTGATCTTGATGCCGTCATCATGCCTTTGCAGCAGGAACACCAGGCCGATCTGTTGGCCTCCCTGGCTGATGATTGACAAACCCCTGGCCTGTGAGGCGTTGCTGACAGAAGCTGCCGGGCTTATTGGCGGTGATTCTCCGCGCCTCGATGCTGAGCTACTACTGGGTTATGTGACGGGTTGGTCCCGAACCACTTTCCGGGCCTGGCCCGAGCGTGAGGTGGACGTGGCCCTGGTCGACCGCTTCAGAACCCTTGTGGAACGACGCTGTGAAGGCCACCCGATTGCACACCTGCTGGGTGAACAGGAATTCTGGTCACTCCCGCTGAAGGTCAATCCATCCACACTGATTCCCCGCCCGGATACTGAATGCCTGGTGGAGGCAGCGCTGGCGCTGGATCTACCGAGAAATGCCAATGTGCTGGATCTTGGTACCGGCACGGGTGCCATCGCACTGGCTCTGACCAGCGAGCGACCCGGCTGGCGGGTTTCCGCCTGTGACGCCGTCCGGGAAGCAGTAGACCTGGCGACCGACAACGCCGACCGGTTGGGCCTACCGGTGACGGTGCGGCAAAGCAACTGGTTTGAGGGTTTACCATCAGTTGCTTTTGATCTCATCGTTTCCAATCCACCGTACATCGCAGGGAATGATGTCCACCTGGGAGAGGGCGATGTGCGCTTCGAACCGGCGTCGGCCCTGGTGGCCGGCGATGACGGCCTCGACGATATCCGGCGGATAACCGCCGAAGCCCCCGCTTGGCTCTCGCTTGGGGGCTGGTTGATACTGGAACACGGCTATGAACAGGGAGCGGCAGTGCGGCAGCTTTTTACCGATGCGGGATTGGCCTGTGTGGAAACCCGCCAGGACTACGGCCGGCGTGACCGCTTCACCCTTGGGAGAAAACAAGATGCTGAACGATGAGGAACTGCTGCGCTACAGTCGCCAGATCCTGATGCCCCGGTTTGATATCGCAGGCCAGGCCAAGCTCAAGTCCGCAAGAGTGCTGGTGGTCGGTGCTGGCGGTTTGGGTTGCCCAGTAGCCCTCTACCTCGGGGCCGCCGGGATTGGGCACATGACGCTGGTCGACGACGACCAGATCGAGATCGCCAATCTGCAGCGCCAGATCGCATTCGAACAGTCCGACCTGGGTGAATCCAAAGCCGAACATCTGGCTGACCGCGTTAGGCGCATAAACCCCGATGTGTCGGTGGCAACCCTTACTGAACGCCTGGAAGGCGATGAACTTCAGCGGCAGGTAAACTCGGCGACCCTGGTGGTCGACTGCACCGACAACTTCAATACCCGCTTCGCCCTCAACCGCGCGTGTGTTGCTGCCCGCGTCCCACTGGTATCTGGCGCAGCCATTCGTGGGGAAGGGCAACTGTCGGTTTATGACGTCCGCGATGACAGCAGTCCCTGTTACCACTGTCTTTACTCAGAACAGGGCAACGAAGACCTGACCTGTTCCGAAGCTGGTGTTATCGGCCCCCTCGTTGGCATGATCGGCGCTTCCCAGGCAATGGAAGCCGTGAAAGTCATCACCGGTGTCGGCAAACCGTTGATTGGGCGCCTGCTCATTCTTGACGTCTGGCAAATGGAATGGCGGGAAATGAAACTCGCCAGAGACCCAGAATGTCCAGTCTGCAAAAGCAGAGAGTCAGCATAAGGCGGGCTGGGGGAAGGCTCTGCCAAAACCGTGCGGAGCCATGGATGGCGGAGCCGAGCGTACATGGACGTATTCACAGCGTGTTTTGGCAGAGCCTTCCCCCAGCCGGCCGTTTCCTCCCAACGACGAAGCCGGCGCTTTAATTTTTCAGGGCCTGAAACTTTGAAATTGCCTCTTTCCTGCTTTCTTTCAGGTCAACGATAGGTCGTGGATACCCACCGGGAATCACACCACCGGCCCAGGGTTGGTGAATCCGTTTATTGTCCAGCTTTGCGATCTCGGGAACGTATTTGCGGATGAATTCGCCATCCGGATCAAACCGCTCACTCTGAGTGGCCGGATTGAATACCCGAAAATACGGCGCCGCATCGGTGCCGGTGGAGGCGCTCCATTGCCAGCCCCCGTTGTTGGAGGCCAGGAAGCCGTCCACCAGTTTTGACATGAAATAGGCCTCACCCAGTCGCCAGTCGATGAACAGGTTTTTGGTGAGAAACATCGCCGTGATCATGCGCAGCCGGTTGTGCATCCAGCCGGTCTGGTTCAGTTGGCGCATGGCGGCGTCGACAATGGGGATGCCGGTGTTGCCCGATTTCCAGGCTTCGAAGTTCTCGCCGGGTGTATTCCATTGCAGGGCCTCGGTCTCCGGTTTGAACGCCCGGTGCATACTAATCCTGGGGTAGTGGTAAAGGATATTGATGTAGAAATCCCGCCAGGCAATTTCATTGGTCCAGGTGGCCAGGCCTTCCTGGTTGCCTCCCATACCTTGCTGCTGGCGGGCGGCAATCAGGCACTGTTTGCCGGAAAGCACCCCGTTGGCCAGGTAAGGGGAGAGCAGGCTGGTACCATCTACGGATGGCAGGTCGCGCAGATCCTTATAGTCCCCGCCGTGGTCGTCGAGGAACTGTTCCAGTTGCTGGTGGGCGGCGTCCTCGCCCGTTTCAACAAGCCGGGGTGGTGGATTATCGAAGCATTTTGGCAGGCCTACATAATAAAGAGGCTTAACAGGCTCGCCGACGGGCTTGGGAACGGGAAAGAGGGTTGGCTGCGCCTCATCAACCCAGCTTCGCCACCGACGGGAAAACGGGGTGAACACGGAATAGGGCTCACCCTGTTGAGTAAGGATGGTGCCAACAGGCGCTACCGTCTGGTCCCGGTATTTATTCACCGCCACGCCAATATCATCAAGGGTGTGTTTTACGGCCTTGTCGCGGCGCCTTTCGTTAACTCCGTATTCCTCATTGAAATGCACATGCCGGATACTCTCGCGCCGGCAGAATTTTTCCAGTTTTTCAACGCTCTCGGCGAACGTGGTTGCGGTCATGAATGATAGGGGTATGCCTAATTTCGCCAGTTCTTCCGACAGCGCATTGGCGTGGTCCAGCACAAATTGAACCCGCGCCGGAGACCAATCATGCTCCTGCCACTGAGCCGGGGTTACGATAAAACAGGCCTGCACCGGTTGCTGTTGCTTGCAGGCTGCCGTAAGGGCAGCGTTGTCGGCAACGCGCAGGTCGTTTCGGAACCATACGAGCTGAGTCATTGAGCTTCCTGAGTTTGATGGCGGATCGACAGTTACGGATGGATATTCGCTGGAACGTGCTGATTGGATTATAGTTAATGGAAGAATTTATGGACAAAGGGCCGGAATGACGACGAGTCTGGACACACAGCGAACGATGCAGGATGGCCACTGGGCAACGCCTTACACATTGGAACCCGGGCAGACGCAATACCACGAACTCAGCCACACCCGAATCTGGATAACCCTGCTGGATCAGGAATGGCTGATCCGCTACCAGCGTATGCCCGAAGACGACAATCAGGAGCGTTGGCAGCAAAGGGTAACCCACACGCTACCCGATGCGGATCTGGAGGTTCATCGGTTCGTACGGCCGGATGATGGCAGTCAGGTTTGCTACCTGCCAGCGATGTCCAGCCTTGCTACGGTGATACGTCCCTATCAGCCGCTGACCATCCCCGCCGAGAGTGAGTGCACCATTTACGTGGGCACCCTCCTGTGGATGCGAATCCAGGCTGGAAGCAAAGGCACGCACCTGATGGAACTGCCGCTGGCAGATCCGTCGTTGACCTGGGTGGGAAGAACCACCATGGAAGGCGAGCTGTGCTACTCCGCCGCCACGTTTGCGCGCCTGGTGCTCGAAGCTGTGCCCAAACGTCCCTGGCGGGCGATTACCCCGGTGCGGATCGTCAATGAACGACAGGAACCGCTGTTGCTGGAGCGGTTCAATCTGCCCACCCCGTTGCTGTCCCTTCATCGCAATGACAAGGGGCAGCTATGGACACCGCGTGTGACGGTGACCTGCGAAACCGATATGAACTCAGCACGCCTGAAGATTGACCAGTCGCTTATTGCTGCTGCCGGGCAGTGCGAGCTTATTTCGCCGGCGCGGGAACAAACCTCCCGTGGCGGGTTGGTACGAGCCTACGACCGTATATTTGGCTGATATCATCGGCCAATTGTCGACATCGAATCCGTAAACGGAGTTACCTCCTTGATTGAGCAGTTTGAAAGCAGCCTGATGCAGTTTTTTGGTGCCATTGCCTGGGGCAAGTGGATCAGCACCCTGTTCCTGTTGATTCTTGGCATTGTGCTGGCTTCATTTGCGGCCCGTGGAGTTACCCGCTTCATGGAGGACCGTGCGTCACGGCACCACACGGTGATGTTGAGGCGGCTGGTTTTCTACATCGTGCTGGCCATATTCTTCGTCGCCGCCTTGCGTGAAGCCGGCTTCTCTCTCGACGTGGTGCTCGGTGCCGCCGGTATACTGACGGTTGCTATTGGTTTCGCCTCCCAGACGTCCGCCTCCAATATGATCAGCGGTCTGTTCCTGCTGGTGGAGAAGCCATTTGAAATAGGTAACTTTATTGAAGTGGAGAACACCATTGGCGAGGTGGTTTCCATTGATATGCTAAGTGTGAAGTTGCGCACGCCGGACAACCTGTATGTGCGTATTCCCAATGAAACCCTGATCAAGACCCGCGTGGTCAACCGCTCACGCTTTCCCATCCGTCGTATGGATCTGACGGTGGGCATTGCCTACGCCGAGGATGTGGAGCGGGTTGAAAAACTGCTTCTTGAGCTCGCGAGACAGAACAGTGCGAGTCTGGAAGAGCCGAAGGCATTTGTACTGGTCACCGGGTTTGGTCCATCCTCAGTGGACCTGCAGTTCTCGTTCTGGGTGCCCAGCAACAAAGTGTTGGAGGGTCGTAGCCAGATGATGGTGGCCATCAAGAAAACGCTTGATGAGGAGGGCGTTGAAATACCCTTCCCTCATACGAGCATTTATGCCGGAAGCCATTCCGAGCCCTTCCGGGTGGAGCTGCTTCGGCCGGAAACCACAACCAACAAGGGAGGCCCGGATGCCGACCAGAATGGATGATGCCTCGAAAGCCGGCCCGGTGCCGGACACAGACGGAAAGCTGGCATTGGGCTGGCGCGAGTGGGTTGCCCTGCCGGAGTTCGACATTTCCCGGATCAAGGCGAAAGTGGATACCGGTGCCCGCACCTCTTGTCTGCATACCTTCCGTACCGAACCCTACACAGAGAGCGGTCAGCGCCGGGTCCGCTTTTGGGTGCACCCGGTTCAGAACGATCTACATCACGTGGTGGAGTGCGATGCGGCGGTTCTGGATGAGCGCAACGTCTCGGACTCCGGTGGTCATAAAGAACTGCGCCTGGTGATCGAAACCCGGTTGGTGCTCGGCAACATCGAGTGGCCCATCGAAATGACATTGACCAATCGTGACTCCATGCGTTTCCGTATGCTGCTTGGTCGAACGGCAATGGCCAGGCGCGCCATTGTTCTTCCTGAATGTTCCTATCTTGCCGGCGAGCCGGCCCTAAGGACGAAAACATGAAAATTGCGATTCTGTCGCGTAACCGTCATCTCTACTCAACTCGTCGTCTGGTGGAGGAAGGGATCAATCGGGGCCACGAAGTGAAGGTGATCGATTGCCTGCACTGCTCCATGAACATCACGTCCGCGGACCCTCGCATTCACTACCACGAGGAAGTCCTGGAAGATTTCGATGTGGTGATCCCCCGTATTGGCGCGTCGGTGACCTTCTACGGGACGGCCGTGTTGCGGCAGTTCGAGATGATGGGCGTTTTCCCCGTCAATGAGTCCGTGGCCATTACCCGCTCTCGGGACAAGCTGCGTTCATTGCAGTTGCTGGCCCGAAAGGGCGTTGGCATGCCGGTGACCGGCTTCGCCAACAAGCCGGACAACGTGCCGGAACTGCTGCAGATGGTGGGCGGTGCTCCCGTCGTTATTAAACTGCTGCAGGGCACCCAGGGCATTGGCGTGGTGCTGGCCGAAACCCGCAAAGCGGCGGAAAGTGTCATTGAGGCTTTCATGGGCCTGAAAGCGGACATTCTCGTGCAGGAATTCATCAAGGAAGCCGGTGGCGCCGATATCCGCTGTTTCGTGATTGGTGACAAGGTGATTGCGGCGATGAAACGTCAGGGTGGGGAAGGAGAGTTCCGTTCCAACCTGCACCGGGGCGGTACTGCCTCTCTGGTGAGGATCACCCCCGAAGAGCGCAAAACGGCGATCACGGCTGCAAAATCCATGGGCCTGAACGTGGCCGGTGTGGATCTGCTGCGTTCCAGCCGCGGGCCCCTGGTTATGGAAGTGAACTCCTCACCGGGCCTGGAAGGTATTGAAAATGCCACCAGCAAGAACGTGGCCGGCATGATCATCAACTGGACCGAGAAAAACCAGAAGCCCTGGAAAACCCGCACCAAGGGGAGAGGCTGATATGGCTGCTCGGGCGCCGTTTGTTATCGCCGGTCACGAGGTCAAGGCCGGCACTCGACAGACTGTTGAGATTCCGGTTGCCAAACTATATACCCACACGCCACTGCATATTCCCGTTGAAGTGGTTCATGGGCGTCGAAGCGGGCCGGTACTGATGGTTTGCGGAGCGATACACGGGGATGAAATCAACGGTGTCGAGATTGTGCGCAGGGTGCTGACCAACTCCGCCCTGCGGCATTTGCGGGGGACGTTAGTGGCGGTTCCCATCGTGAATATTTTCGGGTTTGTCCAGCGCACCCGTTACCTTCCGGACCGCCGGGATTTGAACCGTTGCTTCCCGGGCAGCGAAACCGGCTCCCTCGGTGGTCGCATTGCCTACCTGTTGCGCACGCAGATCATGGAGAATGTCTCCCACATTATTGACCTGCATACGGGCGCCATACACCGGTTCAATTTGCCGCAGATTCGCGCGGAGCTCAAAAACCCGGAAACCATCCGTATGGCTGAGGCCTTTGGTGCGCCCATTATCATCAACGCCAGCCTGCGGGAGGGCAGCCTTCGCGCCTACGCTGATTCCCAGGATATTCCGGTGGTCACCTTCGAGGGCGGGGAGGCCCTGCGATTTGACGATGTGGTGATTTCCAGCGGCGTGAAAGGGGTCATCCGGGTGATGCGGGAACTGGAGATGATTCCCGCCAAGAAAGGCCCCAAGGCCCCGAGGAAACGCTCGGAAACGGCGGCAAACTCGCAGTGGGTGCGAACGGACACCGATGGCATCATGCGCCCGGTTGCCAGTCTTGGCCAGAAAGTCCGTAAAGGTCAGAGACTGGCCATGGTAGCCGACCCGTTCGGCGAGTCGGAAACCGCAGTGACATCACCCTGTTCCGGCATTGTTATTTGTGTGAATAACCTGCCGCTGGTAAACGAGGGCGAGGCGATCTACCACATTGCCCGATTTGACGAACTCAGCGAGGCGGAGAAGGCAATGGACTATTTCCGCAGCAGCTATGAAGGAGATGTGGGCGACGACGTGGTGCCCGTCCATCCCTGGGACGACCGGCAGAAATAGAAACGAGGTTGGACATGATCTGGGATCAGACCTTTATCGAACTGAAGCCCCAACCCAGGGGCTTTCACCTGGTAACCAATGAAATCCTGGCCCAGGCGCCGGCCCTGCAGAACTGTCAGGTGGGGCTTTTACACCTGTTTATCCAACACACGTCGGCCTCCCTGGCCATTAACGAGAACGCCGACCCGGACGTGCGCGGCGATCTGGAGCGCCATTTCAATGTGATGGTGCCCGAGAATGCGCCCCACTATGAGCACACCATGGAAGGCCCGGACGACATGCCGGCTCATATAAAAAGTGTTCTGGTCGGCCCCTCACTGACCATTCCCGTGAACGAAGGACACCTTGCCCTGGGCACCTGGCAGGGGATCTATCTGTGCGAACACCGGGACCGGGCCGGCGGTAGACGGGTCGTAGCAACTTTGCAGGGACGGTGGTAACCGCTTGCTGTCACATAAGAAAGTGGCTGGGTGTTCGCCCTTGTAAACCATGCATCACGGGCGCCTTTCTCTGTAGGCACCCTGAACGGGAGCTCAAAGTATGCAAATACTCGACCCTGAAATCGTCGCCGAAAACCTGCCCTGGAATGCGCTCGTCGACCAGTTGGAACGTGCTTTCGCTGGCGGCATCGTAACACCACCTCGCCACCATCATGCCGTTGAGCGTCAGGACGGGGAGGCTACGATGCTGCTGATGCCGGCGTGGGAAGATCAGGGTAAACAGCCGGGCTATCTTGGGGTGAAGATGGTGAACGTTTTCCCCCAGAATGCGAATCGCGGCATGCCCGCGATCAGCGGCGTTTACCTGCTGAGCGATGGCGCCACGGGCCAGCCCCTGGCCTGTATTGATGGTAGTGAGCTGACCCGTCGGCGCACTGCCGCGGCCTCCGCCCTGGCAGCCCGCTACCTGGCCCGCGAAGATGCCGAGACCCTGGTTGTCGTGGGCACTGGCAAGCTGGCGCCAATGTTGATTGAAGCCCATGCGTCGGTGCGGCCGATTCGCCGGGTCGTGGTGTATGGTCGCAACCTGAGCAAAGCTGAGGATCTGGCCCGGTCGTACTCGGGTTACCGTAAAGGGCAGGCGGCATTTGAGTCCGTTACCGCTACCGACAACCTGGCCTCGGTGGTTCCAGAGGCGGACATCGTCAGTGCGGCGACGCTCTCAACCCAGCCCATGATTCAGGGTGAATGGTTGAAACCCGGAACGCATCTGGATCTGGTTGGGGCATTCCGAAAGAATATGCGGGAGACCGACAGCGAATGCGTTGCTCGTTCTGATGTCTTTGTTGACTCTTATGCCGGCGCTAGAGGCGAAGCGGGAGATCTGCACTTTGCTGTGAACGATGGCGTTTTTGCCATGGACAAGATTCAGGCGGAGTTGTCTGAACTGGCAAGTGGTACCCATGCTGGCCGCAACGGTGATGATGCCATTACCCTGTTCAAATCCGTGGGTGTTTCGCTGGAAGATCTGGCTGCGGCGATCCTGGTTTGGGAGAACTACTCGAGTTCCAGTAAACAGGGTAAAGCCTGATCACACGGTTTTTGTCGTGCAATATGGGTGGATCTCCACCCATTACCTTCCTGGAAATGGGTGGAATGTTACCCGCTACTGCTTGATCTGCCCCGGCTTTATTAATGAAATATTTGTAAGATCAATTAGTTGCCGTATCTGGCCTGCTAGTTGCTGTTGTTCGTTGCTGTAAGTGTCCAACCGGAACCTGCTGGGCTCCGTTCTAGCACCCAACAAACACAACGAAACGGGAGCATTCTCTATGAAAACCCAATCCGTCTTTGCCATGGCATTTGTCTCAACGTTTGCCGCCACCAGTCCCGCCATTGCTCAGGACCGGTCTGATTGGCCGGATAACTTCACGGTCGGTACCGCAAGTCAGGGGGGAACCTACTTTGCGTATGGGTCCGGATGGGCAAACTTTGTCGCCGAGAACCTGGGCGTATCCGGTGGTGCTGAAATTACCGGTGGTCCGATGCAGAATATGGCGCTGGTTCATACTGGCGATCTGAAGTTCGGGCTGACCACCATGGGGCCGGCGCAGGAGTCCATCGACGGTAACAGCCCACTGGCACCGGGCATGAAAATGGACAATGTGTGCGCGATGTTTCCCATGTATGAAACGCCGTTTTCCGTCACCGCACTTTCCAGTTCCGGCATTACGTCTATCTCTGATATTCCCGATGGCGCCACCATCGGATTCGGGCCGGCCGGCTCCACATCCGACACCTATTTCCCCCGCATCATGGAAACCCTGGGCGTCAATTTTGAACGCCGCAACGGTAGCTGGTCTGACTTGGGCGGGCAGTTGCAGGATGGTCTGATTGACGTGGTGGCCTTTGCCGCCGGTATTCCTATCCCGGCCGTCAGCCAGTTGGAAGTGCAGACCGATGTGACCATCATCGGCATGACGGATGAAGAGGCCAAGAAGGTGACTGCGAATTTCCCGGTATCGGAATTCACCATTCCAGCCAGCACCTACCAGTCCCTGAATGAGCCGTCCCGCGTGGTCTCCATGTGGAACTTCGCCATGGTCAACTGCGACATGCCGGAGAGCTTTGTGTATGAAATTACCAAGCTGACCATGGAGAACAACGACAAGATGGTGTCCATCCACAAGGCCGCCAAAAACTCCATTCCGGAAAACTACACGAAGAACAACGTCTTGCCCTGGCATCCTGGCGCAGCTCGTTGGTTCAACGAAAACGGCTACACGATCGAAGACAGCAAGATCAATCAGTAACCATCGTGTGCTCAGGAGGGTCGCGGTGGTGGCCCTCCTGAGCAAAGCCGGCGAACCGCCGGCCCCGTTTCCCCGTGAGCAGGGTCTATCATGACTGACAAGCAACACCCCGAAGAACACCCGGTGAACGACATTGGCGATGACCACGTCCTGGCCCACGATGTCGATGAAGAGCCGGTTGAGGCCAATCGCCGCCTGTTTGAAGGCGGTATGCTGAAACTCGTGACGTTACTGGCCATCGCCTACTCGTCGTTTCATCTTTACAGCTTGAACATTGCGCCGCTGGAAACCTGGTCTTTCCGGATTGTCCACATTGCGGGGGCCCTGGTGTTGGGCTTCATCCTGTTTGCCGGTGCCCGTTTTGTCTCCGCCGAAGACGGTCCCGCACGCCATCGCTGGACAACATGGATTGGTGCCGTGGCTCTGGTGCCGGCCCTATACGCGCTGTACCAGACATTTTCATTCCACCAGATGATCCTGGATGGCACCCAGAGAGTTCCAGTTGACCTCGAAACCTGGCATTTCGGCTGGCCGCTGTTGGCCGCCAGTGCGATCGGTATCGTGATGAGCTGGTTTCACCAGCGCGAGCGCTCCCGCTTCAGTGTGCCGGATCTGGTGCTGATTGTGTGTTCGGTGGCGGTCGCTGCCTATTTTCTGGTGGTTTATAACACCTCCATGCGCATGTCCACGGGCACCTCGTTTGCGCCGGTCGGCATTTCATTCGCGGCCATTGCCGGCACAGCCCTGATCATGGAGCTGACTCGCCGGGTGGCAGGTCTGGCTCTGGTCATTATCGGGCTGGTCTTCCTGGTATATGTCTTCCTTGGGCCCTACCTGCCTGGCTTCCTGGGTTATCCTGGTTTATCGGTTCAGCGCTTCTTCAGTCAGGTGTATACCGACGCTGGTATCCTCGGCCCGACCACCGCCGTGTCGTCGACCTATATCATCCTGTTTATCGTCTTCGCCGCCTTCCTGCAGGCGTCAAAAGTGGGCGATTATTTCGTGAACTTCGCCTTCGCCGCGGCGGGTCGCACCCGGGGTGGCCCGGCCAAGGTGTCGATTTTTGCCTCCGGCCTGATGGGTATGATCAACGGAACCAGCGCTGGCAACGTGGTCTCCACCGGCTCCTTGACCATTCCGCTGATGAAAAAGGTGGGTTACAGCAAACGGTCGGCAGGGGCCGTGGAAGCGGCAGCCTCTACCGGTGGGCAAATCATGCCACCGATTATGGGGGCGGGCGCCTTCATCATGGCTGAGATTACCGGCATTCCTTATACCGAGATTGCCATTGCGGCGATCATCCCGGCCATCCTTTACTTCGCCTCGGTCTATTTCATGGTGGACTTTGAGGCGGCGAAGACCGGCATGCGTGGCATGCGCGAGGATGAGTTGCCCAAGCTCAAGACCATGGTGAAGCAGTGCTACCTGTTTGTGCCCATTATTATTCTGATTGTGGCGCTCTTCATGGGCTACTCAGTGATCCGGGCCGGTACGCTTGCCACCGTGTCTGCCGCAGTTGTCAGTTGGTTCTCGCCCAACAAAATGGGCATACGGAAGATCCTTGAGGCGCTGGAAATTGCGTCGTACATGGCCATCCAGATCATTGTGGTATGTGCGGCGGCCGGTGTGATTGTGGGCGTCATTTCCCTGACCGGTGTTGGAGCGCGGTTTTCCGTGTTGCTGCTGGACGTGGCCGAGGCCAGCCAATTGCTGGCGCTGATCTTCGCCATGTTCATCTCGATCCTGTTGGGTATGGGCATGCCAACTACCGCCGCATACGCAGTTGCCGCGTCGGTGGTCGCCCCGGGCCTGGTTCAGTTGGGCATCGAGCCGCTTACAGCACACTTCTTCGTGTTCTATTTTGCGGTGGTGTCAGCCATTACCCCGCCGGTTGCACTGGCCTCCTATGCGGCTGCCGGGATTTCGGGCGCCAATGCGATGGAGACCTCCGTGGCCTCGTTCCGAATTGGTATTGCAGCGTTCATCGTGCCATTCATGTTTTTCTACAACGGCGCCTTGCTGATGGATGCCGGCTGGTTTGATATCGCCCGAGCACTGATCACCGCTCTGTTCGGAGTGTATATGCTGTCCGGTGGTGTGCTGGGCTGGTTTGCACGGGCCTCCGCCGGTGTGATCACCCGTCTTCTGCTGATCGGTGCGGCGTTGCTGATGATCGAAGGCGGTTTATGGACAGACCTCAGCGGTATTGCTCTGGCGGTGGTTGCGTTCCTGGCGCAGCGTCAGAGCAAACTGCGTCCGGCGAGCACCTGAACAGCAGCGGCTGGAGTGTCCGGGCCAGGGCGGTCGAGTTGAAACTCGATTGCCCTGGCCCGGACAGGGCTATACTCTAGCGGCTTTCAACGGTTTTTCAGGAACCGGAGTGTATGTCCTACCGGATTATCGCGTTTCTTGTTTTTCTGGTGACTCTGGCCTTCTCATGGATGTTGGGTGGCTGGTATGGCTACCGGCAGGTTGAACAGGAGAGCGTGGAAGAGTCGTTTCGTTATCGCCAACTTGTGGCCAATGAGCTTAACCGGTATGTGCCCATCCCCGAGTTGATGGCCGAGCATCCGTTGTTGGCAGAAGCCCTGGCATCACCGGGTGACCCAGGTACACTTCTGCGGGCTAACGACCAGATGCAGCGAATGGCGACCATCGTCGGCAGTTCGGATGTCTATCTTATGGATGCCTCCGGAACCACTATTGCGGCTAACAACTATCTGCGCAGGGACAGCTTTGTGGGCCGCAACTTTGATTTCAGGCCCTATTTTCAGGACGCCATGGCGAGCGGGGATTCCGCCATCTATTTTGCCCTGGGCGTCACCTCCGATGTCCGCGGGCTGTATTTCTCCCATCCTGTCCGTGATGACAGCGGCGAGATTCTGGGTGTTATCGCCATGAAAGTGCTGGTGCATGAACTGGAATCACAGTGGCGTCGCCCCGCCTCATTGAGGGATTCGGAAATGGTCGTGTTGGACGACGCTGGCATCAGTTTCCTGTCCAGCAAGAGCGAGTGGCTGTACCGGAACTTTACCGGTGACAGCGGCGGCGCTCCCAGTGAGCAGTCTCGCCAGCGTTACCCTGACCGTGAGCTTTCGCCGATTGATTTCGACAGCCTGGGATCACCCTGGGGGCTTTCCGACAGGGCAGGGACCATGCGTATCCACAACGATGGAGAAAGCCGCGAATACCTCAGGGTGCTTACACCCCTGCCACGCCTGGACTGGACGCTTCAGGTGATGGTCAGTACCCGCACTGTGCTGTGGAGTCGGCTCGGGTTTGCGGCGGTGGGCGTGGCGATTTTCGTGGTCGGCTTGCTCGCCTCGCTGTATTTGCGGGAACGCTATCGGCGGGAGGCTGAACTGGCACACAGGGGAGAGCAGCTTGAGCTCAGCGTCGCCAGCAGAACGGCGGAGCTTGAGCGTTCCAACCAGCAACTTCTGGATGAAATCCGCGAGCGGGAGAAAACCCGCGATGAGCTCCGGGAAACCCAGCATGAGTTGATCCAGGCAGCCAAGCTTGCCGTGCTTGGTCAGATGTCTGCAGGCCTGAACCATGAAATTAACCAGCCGCTCACGGCGATTCAGACCTATGCCCGCAACAGTCGTCGGTTCCTTGAGAAAGGGGCGACGGAGACGGTGGATGCCAACCTTTCAGAGATCATCACCCTGTGTGACAAAATGGCGGAGCTTACCCGCCAGTTCAAGGTGTTTGCCCGCAAATCGGAAGGGCCACCGGCACTGGTTGATTTGCGGCAATCGGTCGACGGTGCCCTAAAGATAATGGCGGCGCAGGAGAGCCGATCCGATATCTCCATTCAATGGCACCGCCCGGAACAACCGGTACAGTGCCATGGAGATCTGATCCGGATCGAACAGGTTATGGTGAACCTGGTGGCGAACGCTATTCAGGCAGTCGAAAGCAGCGAACGGCCGGAGATCACCATTGATGTGGAAGAAGATGACGGGCATTGGTATTGCCTTGTGCGGGATAACGGTTCCGGCCTGCCGGGCAGTACGGAGCGGATCTTCGAGCCTTTTTTCACCACCAAATCGGTAAAGCAGGGGCTCGGGCTGGGCCTTTCGATATCCCGGCAGATCGTGGACGCGCTGGGCGGCAGCCTGACGGGGCGTAACCGGAGCGACGGACCGGGCGCGGAGTTCGTATTGACACTCAGAAAGCGGGAGGCCACCGAATGACAGACGCATCGGTAATTTTTGTGGACGATGACCCGCACATCCGCCAGGCCATCGCGCAAACCCTTACCCTGGAAGACCTTTCCATTGCGTGTTTCGAGGACGCGCGGTCTGGTCTTGAGAGCATCTCACAGGACTATGAGGGCGTCGTGCTATGTGACTACAACATGCCGGGAATGGATGGCCTGGAAATGCTCGACAGGATTCGCGCCATGGATGAAACCATCCCGGTGATCATCCTGACCGGGCAGGGCGATATCAGCACGGCCGTCACCGCGATGCAGCAGGGCGCCTATGATTTCATCGAAAAACCCTTTGATCACGACGAGCTTCTGGAGCTGCTTCGCCATGCATTGGAAAAGCGCCACCTCGCGCTGGAAAACCGGCGGCTGAAGGCCCAGCTGAAGCATCTGGCCCGGCCAGGCCCCCGAATCCTGGGGGATTCAGCCGGTATGCAGAAAGTGATGGCGACCATCGACCCGGTACTGGATATCTCCGCCAATATCCTGTTGCACGGTGAGACCGGTTCGGGGAAGGATGCCTTGGCCCGCTATATCCACGAGAACAGCCCCCGAAGCGCTCACAACTTCGTTGCTATCAACTGTGGTGCTGTGCCCGAGAATCTGATCGAGAGCGAGCTTTTCGGTCACGAAGCCGGTGCCTTTACCGGTGCGGAAAAGCGCCGCATCGGAAAAATCGAGTATGCGCACAAGGGCACTCTGTTCCTGGATGAGCTGGAAAGCATGCCCATGGCCCTGCAGGTAAAGCTGCTGAGGGTGCTCGAAGAACAGCGTGTGGAGCGCCTGGGCAGCAATCAGGTGCAGAATGTGGATGTTCGCATTATCGCCGCCACCAAGGCTGACTTGAAGCAGCTCAGCGACGAAGGCGAGTTCCGTGCTGACCTGTACTACCGGCTGAACGTGGTGAAGCTGGATATTCCGCCACTGCGTGAACGCAAGGACGATATTCCCGTACTGTTTCACCATTTTGTGCTGATTGCGGCAGCCCGCTACGACCGCGAAAGCATCCCGCTGGATGCCAGCCAGGCCGCGCGTCTGATGCAGCATAGCTGGCCGGGGAATGTGCGGGAGTTAAGGAACCTGGCCGAGCGCTACGTTCTGCTGGGGCCAGCGGCGTTGGACGAAAACGATTCCTCCGTCACCGCCAATGTGTCCGGGCGCCAGACTCTGTCCGAGATGATGGACGACTTTGAACGTTCCGCCGTCGTCAGTGCGCTCAATGCCTGCCATGGCAGCATTAAGGACACCATGGTCCAGCTAGGCATTGCCCGTAAGACGCTGTACGACAAAATGAAGAAGTACGGGCTGGACAAGTCTCAGTTCCGGGATTGACCCTAAAGGCAGGGGTTCAGACGCGATACCGCCGTTCCGGTCGACCGACGCTGCCGTAGGTAACTTCCGCGGTTAACTCCCCCCGGCCAACGAGGAATTCCAGGTAGCGTCGCGCTGTCGTTCGTGACGCGCCCATGGCCTGGCCGACTTCCTCGGCACTCCACTGGCCGGATGAAACCACCTCGCGAATTTTATCCAATGTGATGCTATCGATGCCCTTGGGCAGTCTGTCTGTGGGTGCGGGCTGACTGGCTTCGCTTGACCCTCTGGGCAGCAGGGCATCGACTTCTTTCTGGGCGATTTGCACCAGGCCAGACAGTTGCCGCAAGTGGTCGCGGTAACGGTTGACGGCTTCCTCAAGGCGTTCGAAAACCAGGGGCTTGAGGATGTAGTCGAAGACGCCGCCGCGCAGGGCGCTCTTGAGCGGTTCCACTTCCTTGGCGGCGGTAATAAGAATAACGTCACTGCTGCTATCCCGCGCCCGGAGTTCCCGCAGCAGATCCAGACCATTGCCGTCGGGAAAATAGATATCCAGCAGGATCAGGTGTGGGGCCATAACGTCGATAAGGTCGCGTGCATCCCCCAGGCTGTGGGCAATGCCGCAAAGCTCCACATCCTCGAGTCGTTCAACAAACCGGCGCTGGATTTCGGCGATCTGCCGGTCGTCCTCAACAATCAGGATCCGAAGGGTATTCAATGGCTGTCACTCCCCTGACTGGTTTTCGGAAGGTAAAGGGTAAATCGCGAGCCCACGCCCGGTAGATTCTCCACCGTGATGGAGCCGCCCCAGCGATTCAGGAACTGACGCACCAGGTGCAGGCCATAACCGTGTTCTTCAGCGCCCGGCTTGGTGGTTACGCCTTTCTCGAAGATCTTCTGTTGAGATTCTTCCGGGATACCGGGCCCCTGATCTTCAACCTCAAAGATCAGTTCATGCCCCAAGTCTGTCATGGATAGCTGAACCCGTCCTCCTTCGCCCGTTTGATGAAGGGTCGCCTCGAGGGCGTTGTCGATGAGGTTGCCGAGGACACTCACCAACTGATCCCGCGGCATGTCGGCGGGTATGTCCACCATGCGGCTTTCGGCATCGATCTGTAAGCCCAGCCCCATCTCCCGGGCGCGATTGTACTTGCCCATAAGGCAACCGGCGATAACCGGATCGGGGACGGCTTCCAGAAGCAGGTGAATCAGTGCCTGATGGTCGCTGACTTCGCTGCCGATCAGATTCAACGCGTCGTCATAGGCTTCAATCTGGATCAGGCCCGCGATGGTGTGGAGCTTATTCGAGTATTCGTGAGTCTGGCTTCGCAAGGTATCTGCGTATTGTTGTATGCGAGTCAGTTGCCGGCTGACCTGATCCACCTCGTCCTTCAGCCTGAAACTGGCCACAACACCGGTAATCTCAGCGCCCTGGCGAACAGGTAACCGGTTGACGATCATCTGTCGGTTTCTCAGCCAGACCTCGCGGTCGAAGTCCGGCGTGCCGGATTCTAGTACCGACAGCAGGTCACTTTCGGGCAGAACATCGAGAATGGGACGGCCTGACAGCGGCGTGTCGGGGTCGATACCCAGGGTTTCCAGGGCGGTGCGGTTGAAGGTCGTGATTACACCGTCGCGGTTGATGGCGATGATGCCCTCCCGAACGGACTGCAAGGTGGCGTCCCGCTCCTGGAACAGGCGTGCGATTTCCTCGGGTTCCAGGCCGAAAATGGCGCGCTTGAAGCGCCCGGCGATCACCATCGCGATGAGTATGCTGACCAGCAGGGTAAGGCCAACCACGGTATACAGTACGAAGCTGTAGCGTTTGATGGTGGCATCCACCTGGTCAACTCCGTATCCCACGGAGACAATGCCGATGATCTCGCCAGTTTCTGGCTCGATCACCGGGGCCTTGCCACGCATGGACTCGCCGAGGCTGCCCGTGGCCCTTGCCACATAGGCCTTGCCATCAACCAGGGCACGCCGGCCCAGGTCACCGTCATCGTCGGCCATGGAGTGGCCAATGCGATCAGGGGAGGGGTGTGCCAGGCGTATGCCCTGGTGGTCACCAATGACGATGAACAAAGCTTCGTTGGTGCGGGTCAGTCGATTTGCCAGCCGGTTCAGCCCTTCAATATCACGCTCGTGTACGCCCTCGATCACCGAGGGGGCTGCCGCGACGGTCTTCGACACCATGAGAGCCCGTTGTCCGATTTCATCAAACAGGGAGTCGCTGAGGTAATAGCCGGCGAACACGCCTATGAGGATCGTCTGCGCTGCGCTGACGAATCCGAGCGTGAGGATCATTCGGGTTTTCAGTTTGGTTTTTCGGAACACGTTGTCAGCAGTGATTGGTTTGTTGTCGTTATGGGGTCAGGTTAAAACACCCGCTTTACGATTGCCCGTAAATTTTATGAACGAAACGCCCTTTAGTTTCTTTAAAGGCATTACGCGCACAAACTTCTGGCCTCAGTGGTGAATCTTTAACCTCAGTCCGGTAGCGCTTCACGTTGGCCCTGAACGCGGGCCCGTACCCTGGAAGCGATCACAAAAACAAGACAGAGGTGACAATCATGACTCTCAAACGAAGCTTGTCGTTTATCGCGGCAGCGGCTTTCAGCCTTAATGCCATGGCATGGCAACCCTCCGGAAAAGTGGAATGCATCGCCCCGTCCGACCCGGGTGGCGGCTGGGACTTTACCTGTCGCAGCGCTGGTAATGTAATGAGGGACCTTGGCCTGGTTGATGGCACCGTACAGACCATCAATATGGCCGGTGCTGGCGGCGGTGTTGCCTATGCTCACACGGTCAGCAAACGAGCGGAAGATGACAAGCTGATCGTCGCCGCATCAACGGCAACCACCACCCGTCTCGCCCAGAAACAGTTCCCCGGGCTGGATGCCGATATGGTGACCTGGATTGGCGCACTGGGCGCGGATTACGGCGTCATTGCCGTAGGCAAGGACTCACAGTATGAGAACCTGAATCAACTGCTCGATGCCATCAAGCAGAATCCGAAATCCGTCAAGTTCGCGGGCGGCAGTGCCCGGGGTGGCTGGGATCATCTGAAGGTGCTGATCACCGCGAAGGCCGCCGGCGCCGATCGACTGCCCGCCATTCCGTACCTTTCCTACAATAACGGTGGTGAGGCCATGACCCAGGTGGTCGGTGGCCAGGTCGACGCCTTCACCGGTGATATCTCCGAAGTCACCGGTTTCCTGTCGTCGGGCGACCTTCGTGTTCTGGCCGTGCTGGCCGACGAGCGCCTGCCGGGTGAATTTTCCGATATTCCGACCGCAAAAGAGCAGGGCGTTGACGCCGTTGGCCCGAACTGGCGCGGTTTTTACATGCCCAAGGGTGCTTCCAGTGAGTCCAAGGCGTTTTGGGTCGAGACCGTCGATACCCTGTATGCCAGTGAGGAGTGGAAAAAGGTGATGAAGGCCAATGGTCTCATCCCGTTCCATCCGCCTGCAGATGAGTTCGACAGCTTTGTCGAGCAACAGGTACAGGACATCGAGAACCTGTCCCGCGAAATAGGACTGCTGAAATGACAGGCCTGGGTGATCGGCTTCTTGGCCTGGGCCTGATGGTTCTGGCGGTGGCTTACGGCTGGGTTGCACAGCAGTGGCCCGAGCCGTTTGGCGGCGCCGAAACCGTTGGGCCGGAAACCTTTCCAACCATCCTTGCGGTGGTTCTGGTTGCCGGCAGCATCTATCTGATGGTCAAGCCGGACCCCGACGCCCAGTGGCCGCTGGGCCGGTCCGCAGTTGAGCTGGTGGTGTCGCTGGTTGTGCTGGTGGTCTACGCGATGCTGCTTGAACCCCTGGGGTTTGTCATCTCGACAACCCTGGCGGTTGGCACCCTTAGCTGGCGCATGGGCGCGCCCGCCAGGAATGCCTTTTTAACGGGCCTGATCAGCGCCGTGGTGGTGTTCGTCCTGTTCAACTATGGCCTGGCGTTGAGCTTGCCTGCTGGCATCCTGGAGGTGAACTGATGGAAACGCTCGGTTTTCTGATGGAGGGGTTTGCGGTTGCCCTGACACCGTACAACCTGATGTTTGCGCTCTTCGGCGCTTTCGTGGGCACCCTGATTGGTTGTTTGCCTGGCCTGGGGCCGGCAAACGGTGTGGCGATCCTCATCCCGTTGGCGTTTACCCTTGGCTTGCCGCCGGAAACTGCCATGATCCTGCTGACATCGGTTTACGCCGGCGCGATGTATGGCGGCCGTATTTCCTCCATCCTGCTCAACATTCCCGGTGACGAACCGGCGATGATGACCTGCCTGGATGGCTACCCCATGGCCCAAAAGGGGCGGGCGGCCGATGCGCTGGCGATCTCTGCTATTGCGTCCTTTGCCGGTGGGCTGATCGGCACTATAGGGTTGATCATGCTTGCCCCCGTGCTGGCGAGGTTTGCCTTGAGTTTCGGCCCGGCGGAGTATTTCGCGTTGTTCCTGCTGGCCTTCGCCACCCTGGGTGGTATTACCGGCAAGAACCCGATGAAGACGGTGATTGCCGCGACCCTGGGGATCATGATCTCCACTGTGGGCATCGATATCTCCACCGGCACCCAGCGCTACACCTTCGGTGTGCTGGAGCTGTACGAGGGTATTGATTTCATCCTGGCGATTGTTGGCCTTTTCGCCATTTCGGAGTTGTTGTTCTTCGTCGAGTCGCGCATGGGCGGTGGGCGTAAGAAAATGAACGTGGGCAAGCTGACCCTTACCTTCAAGGAGTTGGTCTCCACGGTTCCCACCCAGCTTCGTGGCGGCGTGCTTGGATTCATTTCCGGCGTGCTGCCGGGTGCCGGTGCGTCCCTGGGCAGTTTTATCAGCTACACCCTCGAAAAGAGCGTGATAGGCAAGAAGGGCACGTTCGGCGAGGGCGATATCCGGGGTGTGGTGGCGCCTGAGGCGGGCAACAACGGTGCCTCATCAGGCGCGCTCGTACCCATGTTGACCCTGGGCGTGCCAGGTAGCGGTACCACCGCGGTGCTGTTGGCGATGCTGATTTCATTGAACATCACTCCGGGCCCGCTGATGTTTACCCAGAACGCCGATATTGTCTGGGGCGTCATTGCCGCCCTGCTGATTGGCAATGTGCTGCTGCTGGTGCTTAACATCCCGTTGGTTGGCTTCTTTGTGCGCCTGCTGTCGGTGCCGCCCATGTACTTGCTGCCGATTGTGACCATGGTTGCCTTCGTGGGCATCTATTCCATCAGCAACAGCGCCTTCGACCTGTATTTCATGGTGGCGTTTGGCGTGGCGGGTTATTTCCTGCGCAAACTGGAAATTCCGGTGGTGCCGATTATTCTCGGGCTATTGCTCGGACCGGAGATGGAGAAGAACCTGGGGCATGCCCTGGTGTTGTCAGACGGCGACTGGAGCATTCTGTGGGAAAGCACCCTGGCCAAGAGCTTCTGGCTGGTTGCCGCTCTGAGCCTGGTGTTGCCTTATGTGGTGGGTCCGGTGCTGCGTCGCCGCATGAACGCGGCCATGAAGGAAAGCCCGGCCAGCGACTGATTCGGTTCCCGGTCGCTAACCTCCGCTTTGCCGCACCGGATGATCGGTGCGGCTTTTTTGTGCGCGCTGGTTAGAGATTCGCTTCGGCGTACTCCGCTAGAACAGAGCGCGGGACGCCCTGCAGGTGAATGTGCCCGCCATGGCGGAAGCTCTTGAAGCGCTCGGTCATGTAGGTCAGGCCTGAGCTCAGGGCGCTCAGATAAGGGGTGTCGATCTGAGCCAGGTTACCCAGGCAGATCACTTTGGAGCCGTTGCCGGCACGGGTGATGATGGTCTTGATCTGATGCGGTGTCAGGTTCTGGGATTCGTCGATGATGATCAGGCTGTGTTGGAAGCTGCGGCCACGAATGTAGTTCATCGACTTGAAGTGCAGTGGCACCTTGCTGAGGATGTAGTCCACGCTGGCGGTCATATTTTCATCGTCTTCGTGGAGAGCTTCGAGGTTGTCCACGATGGCCCCCAGCCAGGGCTCCATTTTCTCCGCTTCGGTGCCGGGGAGGAAGCCAATGTCCTCGTCCAGACCCTGAGTGCTACGGGTGGCGATGATGCGTTTGTACAGCTTGCTGGCAACCGTCATTTCGATACAGGCCGCGAGGGCGAGGATGGTTTTACCGGAGCCGGCGGAACCGGTCAGGTTTACCAGGTGGATATCGGGGTCCAGCAGCAGGTTCAGGGCAATGGCCTGGTATATATCCCGCGGTACCAGGCCCCAGACTTCCTCGTGCATCAGATCGTGCTGGTGCAGATCCCGAATGACAATCTGGTCTTCGCCCACATCAGACACCTTGCCAACGAATCCCTGTTCATCAATAACGAACTCGTTGATGGTCAGCCTGGCCAGGTCGCCCTCACGACGAAGGATGTGTTCGGTAATACCCTCCCGCTGGATGGTTTCGACTTTCTCGATGGTGTCCCAGAACGAGTTCGGGAATTCTTTGTACCCTTTCGGCAGCAGGTCAATATCGTCCAGCAGCATGTCGTTGTGATAGTCCTGGGCCTCCACGCCGAAGCCCCGGGCTTTCAATCGCATGTTGATGTCCTTGCTGACAAGGATGATGTCGCGCGATGTGTGGCGGGTTTGCAGGGCCGCCAGGGTATTGATGATCTTGTTGTCGTTCAGGTGCTCGGGCAGGCCATGGTTGCCCTGGTAGTCCGTGCTCATCAGTATCGATAACGCGCCGAGCGGTTCTGCTTTCTTGCCGCGCACGATGGGTACGCCTTTCTCGATTTCTCCTGGGCTGGCGTCACCCAGCAACTTGTCGATGTTGCGGATGGCCTGTCGGCAATCGGCAGCAACGGCCTGTTTGCCGGATTTGAGACTGTCGAGTTCTTCGAGGACCGTCATCGGAATGATGACGTCGTGTTCTTCAAAGTTCAGGAGGGCGTTCGGGTCGTGGATGAGGACGTTGGTGTCGAGGACATACATCTTTCTGCGAGCCTGCGATGCTCTTGGCATAGGGTGTGATACCTCTCTGGTCAGCCGTTCCCGGCACAGCGGTTGGTGAGCTCCTGGTCGGAGATCAGTTTGAGCATGTCATACGTGGTCACAATACCGGTGATCTTTTCGTCTTTGGTGATGAAAATCCGGTGCAGGTGTTCACGCATCATAATATCGGCAATGTCGCGCACAGGCGTTTGCTCGTCAACCGATAAAACGATAGGGGTCATGATGTCACGCACTTCCACCGGCACCTTGCCCATCTCCTCAAAAATGGCCATGCGCAGGCGCCGGGCTTCGTGTTCTTCTTCCGGGGTCATGCGCGCATCGGACTCGGAACGGCTGGCGTTCCAGCGGAATTCGGTGATGTCCTTCAGGGTGGCAATGCCGACAATCTCGCCCGTTTCGTCGGTAACCGGGCTGCCGGTGATTTCGTTGTCAGTGAGGAACCTGGCCAGACGGTCCATCGTCCAGGATTGGGGTACGGCCTTGATGCTCGGGGTCATGATCTCGTAGGCGAGAACGGTCATTGACGAATCGGCTCCGTTAGCAGGTCCTTTGTAAAAGAGCTTAGCTGTTGCTGATGTTCTAGTCATCCCCTGATTCAGCTTTGGGGGCTACATCTTTCAGTTGGCCCTGCGAGTCATAGATCAGTTCGTAGTTCTGGTAACGGTCCCACTGGGCAACCCGTTCCAACTGCTCCATGGAACGGATAGGAATGTCCACCAGCAGGGTGTTGACCAGCCAGCCGGGTATCGAACCGTTTGGCTCGGTGTGTTGAACCCAGATCATCCGGGTCTGGCCGTCTTCGGGAATAAAGCGGTAAAGGGTGTCGGACTTGTCGACACGGATGTAGTCATCTTCCTCGGCCCGTTGATCGGGAATGGCGTTGAGGTCCATCACGATTTCGCCGTCGACCTGTTGGCCCCGGGTGCGAATCCGTAGTACGTAATCCCGGTCGGTGACCGGCCAGGGCATATCGTTGACCGAGTAGGCGTAGCGCTCATCAAAGTCACCCGAGCCGAAGGCATAGGATTCCGAGCAGTTATGAACCCACTGAACACAGGATTTGGGATTGATCATAACCGCCATCAGATTCTCGATCGGCACATCAAGCACAGCCACAGCCTTGAAGGCCTGGAAGCTGGAGTTCGGCTGATCAGTGGTATAGACCCGGATACGATCGGTTTCCTTGCGAAGGCTCCAGTTTTCTGAGTCTTCGGCTGGCAGCCCGGCGAAGGTCAAACCTGAGGCCTGCAGGAAAACCGTGGTGGCTGCGAGCCAGATGACGCGTCGATTGGCCGGGCGTTGGTTGCCACGGGCTCTCAGGTTTTGCATGAGGTACACTTCCTTGAACATGGTCGGGCGAGTCTAGCACGACTGATCTGGTGCCAACCTGCTACGATCGGGGGTTTGTGAACTGGGTAACTGACTGAATTCCTGACGTTAACATTTGGCCCGAATTGACGATGAAAAAACCGAACAAGCGACTGATCGATGACCGAGGGCGGATTCCCTACGGCGTATTGGACACACCAGTGGATGTCATCAACTACCGGGACTTTGACCTCCGTACGGTGATGGATAAACCGCGCTCGGCCCTGGCCCGTAAAACCCGTTTTAACCAGTTCCAGTTCGTCAGTGCGATGGCGCCGGGTTGGGTGTTCGGGCTGGCGGTAGTGGATCTGAAACTGGTCAGTACGGCGTTTTTCTATCTTTATGATTTCAAGACCGGGCAGATGCTGGAGCAGTCCCTGACGCAGCCATTGGCGAAGGGAACTCACATTGAGCCAAGGCCTGAAACCGGGGTGACGGAGTTTCGTAAAGGGAAAACATGCGTTCGTATTACGTCGGACGGCCACTCGCGTGGTGTGTTGGTTTCCGGCCCCGGTGACCTCCGGATAGCCCTGAATATAGAAGGGGACACCCGCCCTCTGCGACTGGTGTGCCCAGCCGGTTACAGCGGTTGGGTGTTTACCCGTAAATCAGCGGGTCTGCCGGTGTCCGGAGACATTCGGTGGCAGGGACAGAGCTGGCAATGCGACTCGCTGTCACGCGCAGCCGTTGATTGGAGTTGCGGCTTTATGAGGCGCGAAACCGCCTGGAACTGGGCGAGTGTGGCAGGGGTGCTGGCAGATGGTCGTGCCGTTGGTCTCAATCTGGCGGCGGGCGTGAATGAAACCGGTATGACGGAAAATGCGCTCTGGCTGGAAGGGCGCTGTATCAAGCTCGGGCAGGCCCGTTTCGTGTTTGATCGCTACAATGAAACCGCACCCTGGCAGGTCACCACGGACGATGGCAGGATCGATCTCTGGTTTGAGCCATCGGGGGTTCGGCGGGAGCGACTCAATGCATGGCTGATTGCCTCCAATTTCCGCCAGTACATTGGTGCCTTTTCCGGCACAGTGCGCGATGAGGCGGGCAACTCAGTCCCCGTAGACGGGCTACGGGGACTGATGGAGGATCACTTCGCACGCTGGTAGTGGCGCGGTCAGTGTTCCGGCAGGGTAACGTTCAGTTCCAGTACCGAACAGCTGTCGTTGCGGTCAACTTCCACCTGGACCTGGTCATCGCTGATCTGAACGTACTTGCGGATGACCGCAAGCAGCTCTTTCTGCAATTCTGGCAGGTAGTCAGGTTGGTCGCGCTGGCCCCGTTCGTGGGCAACAATGATCTGTAGGCGTTCCTTGGCAACGCTGGCGGACCGGTTGTTTTTCTTGCTCTTGAAATAATCCAGGAAACTCATCCGTCAGCCCCCCTTGAACATCCGTGAGAAGAAACCTTTTTTCTGGGACGTCATGAAGCGATGTTCTCGCTCCTCACCCAGAAGGCGGGCCACGGCATCATCATAGGCCTGTCCGGCATCGCTGTCTTCCTCAAGAATGACCGGAACGCCCTGGTTGGAGGCATTCAGTACCACCTGGGACTCCGGAATCACGCCCAGCAGGGGGATGGCGAGAATTTCCTCCACATCGGCCACGGAAAGCATTTCGCCCTTTTCCACCCGATCCGGGTTGTAGCGGGATAGCAGCAGGTGTTCCTTTACGGGGTCCTGCCCCATCTCGGCTCTCCGCGACTTGCTCTGCAGGATGCCGAGAATACGGTCTGAATCCCGCACCGAGGACACTTCCGGGTTGGTAACAACTACCGCCTCATCGGCATAGTAGAGCGCCATCAGGGCGCCATGCTCAATGCCGGCGGGAGAATCACAGACAATGTAGTCAAACCGCTCGGACAGCTCGTTGATCACCTTCTCAACGCCATCTTTGGTCAGGGCTTCCTTTTCCCGGGTCTGGGAGGCCGGCAGGATATACAGGGTGTCGACCCGTTTGTCCCGGATCAGAGCCTGGTTGAGAGTGGCTTCGCCCTGGATCACATTCACGAAGTCGTACACCACCCTGCGTTCGCAGTTCATGATGAGATCCAGGTTGCGCAGGCCCACGTCGAAATCGATCACCACGGTTTTGTGGCCTCGCTTCGCCAGGCCGGTGCTGATAGAGGCGCTGGTTGTGGTTTTACCTACGCCACCTTTTCCTGAGGTAACGACAATGATTCTAGCCAAGGTTGCATTCCTGTTTTGCGGTGGATTCGTCGTTTTTCCCGCCCGTGCGGGTAGTTACGTTCTTTTCAGGCCTTCTCCAGTGGCGTTACCACCAGCAGGTCATCCCTGAGCTGGATCTGTACGGCGGTTTTCCAGCCGTTGTCCTGAAGATCTTCGGAGATTTTATAGTGTCCGGCGATGGACACAAGCTCTGCTTCAAGAGACTGGCAGAATACCCGTGCATGTTCCGCGCCGTGAATACCCGCGAGGGCCCGCCCGCGCAATGGTCCGTACACATGAACGTTGCCGGCCGCAAGCACTTCGGCGCCGGCTTGAACCGGCGCAAGGATGATCAGGTCGCCCTCGGGTGCGTAAACCTGCTGGCCCGAACGGACTGGCTGATTGATGATTTTCGCGGGCGCTGGCTCACCCGGATTCTCGACCCTGGCGGGAGTCGGGTTTTCGGTCGGTTCAGTGGCGGCCGATTCCGTGGCCGGCGCGGTATCGATGTCCCGGTCGCGCTGGTTGCCACCGGGAAGCAGCGCCAATGACGCACCGCGGGCGAGGCGGCGCTGATCATCGTTGCCACCGCGTACGCCGATGACATGGATGTTGTGGCGGCGGCAGGCGCCGATGATCTTGAAAAAATCCAGTTCGCTGCTCAGCCCCTCATACTTTTCCAGGCTGATGATCAGGGGGATGTCCTTGAAGAATCCGGGTGCCTGGCTGATTTTGTCTCTGAGCGTGCTTTCGAAGTCGTCATTGTCAAAAAAATACAGCTCCAGTGCGGTCATGGAAACGTTCGCACTCTTCAGTTGGAAGCACTGCTTTACCCCGGATACGGCGGTCTCGCTCATGGATGGGTCTCTTCCGTGGTGTCGTCCTGAGTAGTGCCCGGGCGTTTGCGAAGCGCCGGGCCGTCAAAGCGGATACCGGACCAGCCGGTGCCCATGAACTGGCGGATATTGCCATGGCTTTCACCTGCCGGTTCGTCCAGCACTTGCTGGTAGTGCTGGGCAAACAGACGCAACGTGTCGGATTCGGTCAGGTTGCAGTATTGGGCCAGGGAAAATACCCGGCATGAACCGGCGTTCTCGCCGGTGCCATTGTACAGCGGTCCGTTGTGAAACCCGGTGGGCTGATAGTCGAAGAATCGGTCAATCAGCGCCAGGGTATCGTCAAAGTCGCCATGGCCGGCCTCAACCGATGCCAGGTGGATACGAACCGCGTCATTGACGTTCATGCCTTGTGGTCCTGTTTGGGCCCTTGCTGATAGCGGGCTTTCCACTCTTCATAAGGCATGCCATAGATGATCTCCCGGGCGTCCGGGTCAGACAGCTCGAAGCCTCTCTCGGCGGCTTCGGCGCGATACCATTTGGAGAGGCAATTGCGACAGAACCCTGCCAGGTTCATAAGGTCAATATTCTGGACCTCGGTGTGCTCGCGCAGATGGTTGACCAGCTTTCGAAACGCGGCGGCTTCGATTTCCGTCTGCGATTGTTCTGGGATCGGGTTTGTCATGATTGCTCACACCTGTCTCTGTCGTCGTTGGGAGTTGCTACTCGGAGCTCCTGACATTCTCAGCATGTTACCGTAAGATACAAGGCTGTACATATGTACAGATAATTTACTTGATTGAAGAGTCATGGCCCAGCGCAAGATTATCCATGTAGATTGCGACTGCTTCTACGCCGCCGTGGAAATGCGGGACGATCCCTCATTAAGGGAAGTTCCGCTGGCCGTGGGTGGCGAAGGTGGCCGCGGAGTGGTTACCACCTGCAACTATAAAGCGAGGGCTTTTGGCGTGCGGTCCGCCATGCCTGGCGGCGAAGCCCGGCGCTTGTGCCCCGGCCTGGTGACCGTGCCGCCGGACATGGCCCGCTACCGGGCGGTGTCGAAACAGGTGATGGCCATTCTGAGGGAATTGACCGATCTGGTGGAGCCGCTGTCGCTGGACGAAGCCTTCCTGGATGTCAGCGAGGTAACCGAGCATAAGGGCAGTGCCACGTTGATGGCGCAGTACTTGCGCAAACGAGTGAAAGATGAGGTGGGTATCACCATTTCCGCCGGTGTGGCCCCCAACAAGTTCCTGGCGAAGATTGCCAGTGATTGGAAAAAACCTGACGGCCTGTTCGTGATCCGCCCTGAGGACGTCAAGGGTTTCGTTCAGGACCTGAAGGTCGAGAAGCTTTTTGGCGTGGGGCAAGTGACCGCTGGCAAACTTCACACGATGGGCGTTGCCACCTGTGGCGACATTCAGGCGCTACCCGCTGAAGCCCTGCCGGAGAAGTTTGGCAAGCAGGGGTACCGGCTGCGGGAAATGGCGTTCGGCCGTGATGACCGGGATGTGGTGGTGTCGCGCATTGCCAAGTCCGTCAGCGTGGAACGGACCTTTTCCCAGGACCTGCCGGACAAGCGCGCCTGCGAGTCGGTGATGGCCTCGCTGGTGGCCGACCTGAACCTCCGGCTCAGCCGCAAGGCCGGCCGAAAACCCATTCACAAGCTGTTTATCAAGATTCGTTACAGCGACTTTTCCACCCATACCCTGGAGCGTGTGCGCGACCGGATTCAGGAGCCCGAGCTGGAAGACTATCAGCCGCTGCTGGATGAACTGGTGACTGATACGGGTCGCCCGGTGCGCCTGTTGGGGCTGGGCGTGCGCTTTCGCAGTGATGAGTCGCCGGTTATGCAACTGCGGCTATTTGAATAAACCGGTCGTACAGGCCGTTAACCGAAGCCAGGCCCAGGCAACCGCCGATCAAGGCGCCTGCCGCTACATCGCTGGGGTAATGAAGGCCGAGCACGACCCGGGAGGCGGCAACACTCAGGGTGAACGGCAACAACAGCCAGGCCACCTCAGGCGCTGTCATGGCCAGCACCGTATTGAAGCAGACGGCATGTAGGGTGTGGCCGGACGGAAAGCTGTAACGGTCCAGGGGCGGTGTGCCGCAGTTTATCGAAGGAAACGATATAAACGGGCGCTCGCGGATCAGCCAGCGCTTCAGCAGCTTGTAGGTAATGGTGCAGGTCAGGCCGGTAGCCACCATCAGCAGCGCGATGGCGAGCCCGGCCTGAGGCATAAGCACTGGCATCGACAGGATGACCAGATACCATAGCCAACCATCACCCAGCCGGCTGACAACCTTAAAGTACCCCTGAACCGGTCGAAACCGCAGAGAGCGATTGATGGACTGGCAGAGGGCAAATTCCCTCTGATCCACCACGTTAAAGAAGCGAGATGCCTTGCTTGTGGAGGGCATTGTAGCTGTTCCTCAGTGGCTGGTTCAGTATCAGGTGTTCGAACTGCTCAACCTGTGCGGCCCAATTCAGGTCCAGTGCGTCCAGGCGTGCCTGTGCCCGTACCCTGTTCATCAGGGTTGGCTGGTCAGCCAGGCGCAGGGCATGATCGACAAAGCCTTCGTCGTTGCTGAGCTGAGCCTTCATGCCGTTGTCTTCATGGCGGATATGTTCGCTGGCGGCGGCATCGTCAAAAGCAACCACCGCCAGGCCGCTGGCCATGGCTTCAGTAACCACGTTGCCGAAGGTGTCGGTTTTGCTGGGGAACAGGAAGATGTCACCGGAGGCATAGTGCCGGGCCAGATCTTCGCCACGGCGGGTTCCTGCAAAAATGTAATCCGGATGGCGTTCGGCAAGGCGCTTGCGCATCGGCCCATCACCTACGAGTATGAATTTCGCGCAGGGGTGCAGCCCGCGGATACGCTCAAAGCATGACACCGCCATCTGAAGGTTTTTTTCCGGAGCGAGGCGACCAACATAGAGTACCGCGCGGTCGTTGGCTTGCAGTCCCCATTGTTGCCGGAGCACCGTGTCCCGTTTGTGGGGCGAAAAACGGGTGCAGTCAACGCCGCGACTCCAGACCGATGTCGGTTGAATGCCCATGTCATGGGTGGTTTGTGCGATTTTCCGGGTGGGGACCAGTGTTATGGCCGTCCTGTTATGAAACCAACGGCCGTAGCTGCACAACAGTTTTTCCAGGAACCCGGCACCGTAGTAGCGACTGTAGGCATGGAAGTTGGTGTGAAAGCCGGAACTGACCGGGATGCCGGCCCGTCTGGCGGCCGCAACGGCCGCTACGCCGAGGGGGCCTTGAGTGGCAACGTAAATGGCATCCGGGCGTTGATGCTTCCAGAGTGAGGCCAGGAAGCCCGGCCGGGTCATTCCGAACCTCAGGTCACTGTAACCCGGTAGCGGCAGGCCGGTCACAACTTGCTCGTCGGAAAACAGGCATTCCCCGGCACCATCGAATCGTCCTTTCGATTCATGGCGCTGGCGTGGACGGATGACCGTCACCTTGTGGCCACGTTGCATCAGGCCCAGGCATAGGTGCCTGAGGGTGTTCGCCACGCCATTGATTTCCGGAGGAAAGGTCTCCGAAACAATGGTAATGTGGTGCTTGCGCCCTGAAGCCTGGGTGACTCTCATCGCGGTGTTACCTGTGGTTTCCTCTTTCATGCCTCCACTATGGAAACCTGGCATGACAGTTCCGGGACAATCCCGTGACAATCCCTTTACCTTTTTCACCAATCAGATTCGGGAGTACGCATGAAAACCCGCAAGCTCGGCAGGACCGACATTGATGTAAGCGAGATTTGCCTGGGCACCATGACCTGGGGCGAGCAAAATACCGAACAGCAAGCGTTTGAGCAGCTGGACCTGGCCACCTCCGAGGGCATTAATTTCATCGATGCCGCGGAGATGTACCCGGTGCCCCCGCGGGCTGAAACCCAGGGCCTCACGGAAAGCTATCTGGGCAACTGGCTGGCGAAGCGGGGCCGTCGCGACGATCTGGTGATTGCTTCCAAAGTGGCGGGGCCGGGTAATGGACTGGGTTACCTCCGGGATGGCCCGCGCCTGACCCGGGACCATATTCGTCAGGCCTGTGAAGACAGCCTGCGCCGGCTCAAGACCGATTATATCGACCTCTATCAGGTGCACTGGCCGGATCGTAACGCCAATTTCTTTGGCAAGCTGGGGTACCGGCACAGTGTGGACGAGCAGGCGACCCCCATTGAAGAGACACTGGGCACACTGGCGGAGCTGGTCAAGGAAGGCAAAGTCCGCCACGTAGGAATCTCCAACGAAACCCCATGGGGAACGAACGAATACCTCAGGCTGGCCCGGGAGCATGACTGGCCCAGGGTGGTCAGCGTCCAGAACCCCTATAACCTGCTCAACCGCACGTTTGAGGTGGGAATGGCGGAAATTGCCTGCCGTGAACAGGTTGGTCTGCTCGCGTACTCCCCGCTGGCCTTCGGCATGCTCTCTGGCAAATATCTCGATGGCAAGCGCCCGGAAGGCGCCAGGATGACCTTGTTTGAGCGCTTCACCCGTTACACCAGCGGTCGTGGTGCCGAGGCGACCCGAGCCTACGTAGACCTGGCGGCCAGCCACGGGCTGTCACCGGTACAGATGGCGCTGGCGTACGTGACCAGCCGTGATTTCGTTACCAGCAACATTATTGGGGCCACGACGCTTGAGCAGCTTCGTGAAAACCTGGGGTCAGCGTCGGTGTCCCTGAGCGAAGAGGTGCTTGGGGAGATAGAGAACCTTAACCAGGTGTACACCTACCCCTGCCCTTAATCCTGCAAGCGTTACGGTTTTTTAACAACTCCCATCGTGAAGCAGCCACTCTGACCGTTACAGGCGGCAGAGTGGGGTGCTTACAGTTTGCAACAAAAATTGCTGTTTTCTTGACAAAAATGCGGTGATCCTGTGACAAAAAAGCGGCGCTTTTGTGTGCAAAATCACATCTTTCTGACCTTTAATCATTAGACTTAAGCATTACATGACAGTAGAATTCCGCTTCGATTACAGGTCGCCAGAATTATTATGATTATCCGTATCTTCGTCGCACTACTTGCACTCAACATGATCGCCTTCGTCGTTCGCGCCGAAGCGAGCGAACGTGTGTTTGCAGACGAAGTTCCGGCCGAGAATGTGTATCAGCTTCAGGAAGAGATGTCGGGTGACTTCGAGCGTGAAGAATCCGACATGTATGCGACCATTGGTTCTCGCCTGCTGAGCCTCAGTCTCAGCGGCTCAGATTCGGGAAAGAAGTCCTACGCGTCTGATCGTGCCAAGCCGGACCACGGTATTGCATTGCTTGAAGAGGGCGCCTGCCTCAACCTTCGCTGGAATTTCTGAACTCCCGCCGACGTTTTCTCCTTCTGAACCCTGACTGACCTCCCACGAATCCTCGCCACCGCTTATCTGTCTCAGTGCATTGCCTGTCGCAATGGCACATGTGATTATCCATATCGGTAAGCATTCTGACGGCAACTAAGGGAGTAACACTATGGCCGCGATGGTGGAGGAACAACCGGTAACGCTCGCAGACAGCAGCGCCTGTGTAGACGAGCTGATTCGCCGGGTGGGTAAGCGCATCACACTCGGCCTGCCACTGGGGCTTGGTAAACCCATACGTTTTGCCAATGCTCTCTACCAGCGTGCCAAGGACGATCCGTCCATAGAGCTTCACATTGTCACGGCGCTATCCCTGACCGCGCCCGGTGGCAGTTCATCGCTGGAAAAGCGTTTCATGGGCCCGTTCGCCGAGCGCCTGTACGGGCGGATTCCGGAACTTGATTACGCACGGGACGTGATTGGTCAGCGTTTGCCCGAGAACGTGCGGGTATCCGAGTTCTTCTTCAAGGCCGGGTCCTTCCTGAATAACAAGGACCAACAGCGCAACTATGTCTGTACCAACTACACCCATGCAGTGCGCGACCTTATGGCGCTCGGTGTCAATGTCGTCGGCCAGATGGTGGCTCCGGCGACCGAGCCGGATCAGGAAGGCTACGTTAGCCTGAGCTGCAACCCGGATCTGAGTCTGGACCTGCTGCCCCTGTTACGGGCGCGGGAAGCGGCCGGAACCCCCGTGGCGTTGGTGGCAGAGACCAACAGCCATTTGCCCTTTCTCGGCAATGACGCCGCCGTCGAGACGGGCCAGTTTGATATCGTCCTGGAGCATGCCGCCTCCGACTACCCCCTGTTTTCGGCACCACAAATGTCGGTCAGCCCGGAGGATCACCTTATCGGGTTCTACGCCAGTGCGTTGCTCCGGGATGGAGGGACCCTGCAGGTGGGGATTGGCTCGCTGGGCGCGGCGTTGGTTCACAGCGCGATTCTGCGGCATCGTCACAACGAGCATTGGACGCAGGTGTTTGATCACCTGAAGGTGGCAGACCGCTTCCCGGTGGTTTCCGAGTGCGGTGGCACGGATGTCTTCGAGGAGGGACTCTACGGCTGCAGTGAAATGATGGTGGATGGTTTTATTTACCTCATGGAGGCGGGTGTCCTGACCCGCGAGGTGTTTGATCATGCCGGACTGCAAACATTGATAAACCGGGGCGAACTTACTCACAGTGTTTCTCTCGACACCCTGGATGTCCTGCGGCGGGAACAGTTGATCGACTCGCCGTTACGGGCCAGGGACGTGCAGTGGCTGTGTCGTTACGGCATCCTTAATCCGGAGGTCGAGTTCAAAGGCGGGCGGTTGCGTGTGGGCGAGCAATCCCTGGATCCGGATCTCGACAGTGAGGAGGCGAGAAGCGCCATTGAGTCGTTGGCCCTGGGAAAGTCACTGACCGGAGGGATTGTGGTGCATGGTGGCTTCTTCGTCGGCCCCGAAGCCTTCTATCAGCGGTTGCGGGACCTGGCGCCGCGCGACCGCCAACGCATCTGCATGACCAGCGTCAACTACATCAACCACTTATATGACCACGCGTTCGGCAACCAGCGTCTGAAAGCTGCACAGAGGGTGCATGGCCGGTTTATCAACTCGGCGATGATGCATACGCTAAGCGGTGCGGCCGTGTCCGACGGGCTGGAAGACGGCCGTGTGGTTAGCGGTGTTGGCGGCCAGTACAATTTTGTCGCCATGGCCCACGAGCTGCCGGGCGCGCGGTCTATCCTGACCCTGCGCAGCACCCGTAAGTCCGGTGAGGAAACACTGTCCAACATTGTCTTCAGTTACGGGCACTGCACCATTCCCCGTCATCTTCGCGACATAGTCATCACCGAGTACGGTATTGCGGATCTGAGGGGTCAGTCCGACGAGCAGGTATACCTGCAACTGATCCGCATTGCAGATTCCCGTTTCCAGGCCGATTTGCTGAAGCAGGCCCAGAAAGCGGGAAAAGTGGATGCTTCGTTTCGTCTGCCTGAGCACTGGTGCAATAACACGCCGGAGGCGGTTGGAGAGGCTGTAAAGATCGCCGGAGACACGGATATGTTTCCAGCATTCCCGTTCGGGCGGGACTTTACCGATGAAGAACTCCGGCTGGGCAAGGCTTTACAAACTCTGAAGGCCGCAACGGCGACTCGTCGTGGTAAACTGTTGACTTTTTGGCGCGCCGTTAAGGCAAACGACGACGACAATCGCTACCAGCCGTTGCTGGAGCGCATGAGCCTGGATAAACCCCGGAGCCTGAAGGCGAGACTGGACCGGCGCCTGGTTATCCATGGCCTGAATCTGACTGATACACCCCCGAATACAGGAAACACAAACGCCTGATGCAAAAACCTGCTGTATTAACCGTCCACTATGTCCTCAAGAACAAGCTCGGTGAGCTGGTTGACACCTCCGAGGGCAGCGAGCCGCTTCATTTCCTGGAAGGCAGCCCGGAAATCATCGAAGGCATCCAGAAAGCGGTGAAAGACCGTAATGTCGGTGATTGCCTGGAAGTGACCGTACCTCCGGCCATGGCGTATGGAGAACATAATCCGGAGCTGATCCGCAAAGTACCCCGTTCCATGTTCGAGAACGTGGAGAACCTGCAGGTAGGGATGAAGTTTCAAACCAATACCGGCGACACGGCCCAGGTGGTACAGGTGGTAAGCATTGATGGCAATCTGGTGCGGGTGGATGCCAACCATCCTCTGGCGGGTTTTACCCTGTACTTTGATCTGGAGATCATCGGTAAGCGTGAAGCCACGGAAGAGGAAATCAACGCCGGCCATCCGCTGAGCTGAATTACAGCTCCGGGCCGGCAACCGCTGTCGGCCCGTCTGATGCCTGGTCTGAAAGGCGTCCCGCCTGAATCTGCCGCAACCCATCGTGTACTGTCTGCCGCAAATCCCGCGTTACATCTGTCAGGTCCGTGCTGTCGTCGATAGTCACCACCGGATGGGCGATAACGCCGACCTCGACCGCCGGCTGGCGCAGCATGCGCATTAAATGATGCTGAAACTCATCGTCACCAATGAACGGCGCCAAATGGTCGGGATGGCCGTTTCTCAAATAACCGATGCTCAGAGGTTGTATGTCCACGCCTGCATCCGCCGCGGCGTGAAGCAGCCGGCTATGGAAGGGCAGGACGGTCACTCCGGCTGTGGTGGTGCCTTCGGGAAACACCAGCACCGATTGCCCGTTCAGAAGGGTGCGGGCAATTTCGTCGCGGGCCTGGCCGGCTTTGCCACTGCCGCGCTGAATGAACAGCGTGCCCGCCTGCGTGGCCAGCCAACCGATCACCGGCCAGCGGCCTACTTCCGCTTTGGACAGGAAGCGCAGGGGCACCTGTCCGCCAAGTACAGGAATGTCCGACCAGGAGATGTGGTTGCTGACATAGAGCACGGGCCTGTTGCTGAAGGTGCCCTGCGTGGACATGCGAAAGCCAAGGCAGCGACTGGCTCCGTTAAAGCAGATGCGGGCGAAGGGCGCGCGGTCGATTTGGCAACGGAACAGGGTCTCAACCAGTAACAGAGTGCCGGCAAGCGTTGCCGTCAGGCCCATGAAGCCGGTAAAGAGTACCAGTCTTGCGGTCAGGCGTATCAGTTCCATAACCAATCCTCGGGTTGCCAGGGTAGTCCCGGTTGTCTACTGGGCCTGTTTGCGCATGAAATGGCGGCTGTAGCGACTGGCCAGGTTGTTGACGTCCAGCACCACCAACAGGTCTGCGCAACGGAAGTCCGGGTCCCAGCAGGGCTCGCCGCAGACGCGGGCGCCGAGGCGCATGTAGGCCTTGATCAGCGCGGGAACGTCCACCGGGCGATCCTCGCTGACAGTGTGGGTCAGGTGCGGCATTGCCCGTAACGGGGTTACCCGGTACTCCTCGCCGGCCAGGAATTCCCGCTGCAGGTATCGGGCTATGCGCCAGGCTTTCAGGCCGCCATCTGACATACCGATACTGGCGCAGCCAATCAGGTAATCCACGTTTCGCGATACCAGGTATTCCGCAACGGATGCCCACAACAGGCTGATGGTCGCACCATTACGATAGTCCGGGTGCACGCAGGTTCTCCCAAGCTCGGCGACAGTCCCGGGGAGTTGGTAAAGGGAAGAGAGTTCGAACTCACCCTCGGAATAGAAGCCTCCGGCTTCCATGGCCTGGCTGTGGTGAAGCACTCGTGTTGTAGCGACCAGTTCACCGGTGTTCTCATCGGTGACAATCAGATGATCGCAGAATCGGTCAAACTCGTCCGCATCAATGCCAGGGACGGTAGCCCCCAGGTCAGAACCATACTCTTCCGAGAAAACCTGATAGCGCAATTTCTGAGCGGATTCAACGAGATCCGGCTGTTGGGTAATGACGGTTTTGAGCTGTCGGGCCGAGCGTGACAGGCGGGCGGTCTGGGCGTTCATGGCAATGTCTCTTTGTTTCCACTTTTCGACAAGGCTATGAATCCCGTGTGACATCGGAATGAACGGGGGATGACGACTTTGTGACAAGTCCCGTTATCGGTGTGGAGGTGTGACCTTTGTCACGGGCTGTAACGAACAGGCGGTTCCATGTATATTTCTGAATAGCATGTATAATTGCTGTTACAGGAGGTAGCCTGTATTGTCAGTTGGGTAGCTGATCTTCTGACAGGCAGCTCTGTTCCGGCCATGTGGGGTGACGTTGGCCGGACGTTTCAGAAACCGGAAAAACAAAATCAGAGATGGATGGCGTGGAACAGACGAACGAAAGTTGGCGGATTCTTATAGTCGAAGATGATGAGAGGCTGGCAGAGCTGACCAGGGAGTACCTGGAGAGTAACGGGTTGACTGTCACCCTCGAAACTCACGGTGGGAACGCGGTGGAGCGCATTCGCAAGGAACAGCCGGACCTGGTCGTGCTTGACCTGATGTTACCGGGTGAGGATGGACTGTCTATCTGCAGGCGTGCGCGGCCTTTTTATCCAGGCCCGATTATCATGCTTACTGCCCGCACGGACGATCTGGACCAAGTGCTCGGCCTGGAAATGGGTGCCGACGATTACATCGGCAAACCGGTTCAGCCAAGGGTGCTGCTGGCGAGAATCCGCGCCTTGCTGAGGCGGGTTACCGAGAATGGTTCGGTGGCTGCGGAAGAGGGTAGCGGTGAAGAACCGGTCAGGCTGCAGTTCAACAACCTGGTGGTGGACAGGTCAATGCGTGAAGCATGGTTGAGCGACGACAGTATCGACCTCACCAGCGCGGAATTCGACCTGCTCTGGCTATTGGCAAGCAATGCTGGCCGAGTGCTCAGTCGGGAGGAAATCTTCACCGCCCTGAGAGGGATCGAATACGATGGCCAGGACCGTTCGATCGATGTCCGGGTTTCGAGGATACGTCCCAAGATTGGCGACGATCCCATCCACCCGAGGCGCATTAAAACCGTACGCAGCAAAGGCTACCTGTTCGTAAAGGAAGCCTGACTGTTCAGTCTCTGGCGCTGGCCCGGCGGGGCCGGCGTTCATTGCCAGGGTTATCGCAATGCCCCTCAAGTTTTTTCTCAAGCTTTACGCCCGGCTGATTGGTCTTACCTTTCTGATTCTCCTGTTTTGTGCCGCATTGTTCCTGGGTGTGAATTCCGTCAGGGAGCAGTACTGGCAGGAGCGTTTTTCAGAGCCCCTGTTGCGTTGGCTTGTCGCGACTCCTCATCCTCAGCAACAGTATCCCTGGCTCAAGTCTTTCTACGATTTCCGGGTGACGCCGCCGGGTAACCTGTCGGTGTCCGATGTCATCATGGAGCGCCTTTCCTATGGCCAGGTAGTGGCGATGGACACCAGTATCGGCCAGCAGGTGATGGTCCGGAACGATAGCGGTGGGATCATCGACCTGCGATTTCGGGATATCTACAGCGATGTTGCCGAGGCAACCGCTCTCATCGCTCGCCTGCATCTTGATGACATGTCTTCGGATGGCAGGGAAGGTGCCATGTCGCAGCTATCCGATACGCTCGGGGTAGAGCTGATGGCGGTTCGGGATCAGGCCGCACTCCCGGATTCCGAGGTTCTCGAACGCGTCTCCGAGCGGGGTATCTCGCTATACCATCATCCCTCCCGGGATCGTGCCCAGGTGTTGATCCGTCTGGAAGATGGCACTCTCGTGGACATGGCTATGCCTGCGCCCTTCAGTCCCTGGGCATGGCCGGTAATGCTGCTATTGCTTGTAGTGGCGGGAAGCGTTCTCGCACTGGCTCTCTATCTGGCGTTAAGGGATGTAGACAGCAATCTCCGGGCCGTGGAGTCGGTGGCAATTCGCATAGCCCGCGGCGAGATGGGGGCGCGGGTGGATGCAGGCGACAGTCGCCTTGTGTCCCGGTTGGCCGCAGCCTTCAACGGTATGGCGGAGCATATTCAGCGGCTGGTAGGGGTTCAGCGGGAAATGATCCACGCGGTTTCCCATGAGCTGAGAACACCGGTTGCCCGTATTCGATTCGGTGTCCAGATGATCGAAAGCGCCAATTCTCCGGAGGCGCTCCAGAAGCAGCTTGATGGCATTGACGGCGACATCCAGGAGCTTGATGAGCTGATCGATGAAATCCTGACCTACGCCCGGTTGGAGCAGGGTGGTCCCGTATTTGCGCTTCAGGAGCGGTCGGTCAGTGATATCGTTCGCCAGGTGGTGAGCGAGCAGCAGATGGTCCGCCCGGATCACACCATCGAGGCAGACATTGACGATGAATCCGAGCGTTGGTCACTGTCTGATGTGGAGCCTCGGTATCTGCACCGGGCGGTTCAGAATCTGGTAGGAAACGCTGCACGCTACGCGGCCGGCCGCGTGAAAGTCCACTGCCAGTTTGATGAGGATAATTGCCGCATTGATGTGGAGGATGACGGCCCTGGTATTCCCGAAGAGGATTGGGAAAAAGTGTTTACTGCATTTGCTCGCCTCGATGACAGCCGTACCCGAACCTCGGGCGGTTATGGCCTTGGCCTCTCCATTGTCAGGAGAATCCTCTACTGGCATGGCGGGCAGGCGTTTGTCAGTCGCAGCGACGAGTTGGGCGGAGCCCGCTTCAGTCTGGTCTGGCCTCGCAAGAAGCCGGTGGAGCACACCCTCTAAGCCGTTTTGTGATGCGCCTCTCAGCCCCTAACCTGATGTAACAAAGGCGCAACACAACCTCAACTGAAGGCTGGGCAATCCGAGCCGATACTAAATGTGTAAGGGATGACTTTTGAGGTTGTAGTTCTTACGAACTTTCCTTGTTTCATTCGTCATTTGAGGGCCGGTTTTCCGGCCCTTTTTTTATGCCCGACTTTACCGTAGCGTTCTTAGCAATCCTTTGAGAAGATTGCAGCATTGACCAGAATAATGCTGAAGCCCCTGAAAGGACGCCCCATGACCCAGCACCTGCTCGCCATCGATCAGGGGACCACCAGTTCCCGCGCGATCATTTTCAATGCCTCCGGCCAAGCCATCGCCACGGCGCAACAGGAATTTCACCAGTACTTTCCGAAAGATGGCCAGGTGGAACATGAGGCCGGCGAAATCTGGCAAAGTACATTGGCGGTGTGCAGGGAGGTTCTCGAGTCGTCAGGGCTGGATGCCTCAACCCTGGCAGGTATCGGCATCACCAATCAGCGGGAAACCACGGTGATCTGGGATCGGAAAACCGGAGAGCCAATTCACCGCGCGATTGTCTGGCAGGATCGACGCACAGCGTCTGTTTGCACCAAACTCAAGTCCGATGGCCATGAAGGTAGGGTGGTGGAACGCACCGGGCTCCTGATCGACCCGTATTTCTCCGCCACCAAGATTGCCTGGATACTCGACCATGTGGACGGTGCCCGTCAGAGGGCGGAAGCTGGCGAGCTTGCCTTCGGTACTGTGGACTGCTGGCTGCTCTGGAATCTGACTGGTGGGCGCTCCCACAAGACCGATGCCACTAACGCCTCGCGCACCGCGTTGTTCAATATTCATAGTCAGCAATGGGACGACGAGTTGTTGACCCTCTTCCGGGTTCCCCGGGCGCTGTTGCCGGAGGTGCTCGATTCTGCCGCGGATTTTGGCACCACCGACAGGCAGTGGCTGGGGGCATCGGTGCAGGTCGCCGGTATCGCGGGCGACCAGCACGCAGCATTGATTGGGCAGGCCTGTTTCGAGCCCGGCATGGCGAAAAGCACCTATGGCACCGGTTGTTTCCTGATGCTGAATACCGGCGAAAAGGCGCTACGCTCCGAAAACCGGTTGCTGACAACCATGGCTTATCGTTTGAATGGCAAACCGTGCTACGCCATGGAAGGCAGCATCTTTGTTGCCGGCGCCGCCATGCAATGGCTCAGGGACGGGTTGAAGCTTATCAGTCACGCCAGCGAATCCTCTGATTACGCCTCGAAAGTGGGGGCGGAAAACCCTGTTTATCTGGTTCCGGCCTTTACCGGTCTGGGTGCGCCACATTGGGATCCTCACGCCCGCGGGGCGATTCTTGGCCTTACCCGGGACACCGGAATCGGCGAGATCGTCACCGCCGGCCTGCAATCCGTCTGCTATCAGACCAAGGACCTGATCCGCGCCATCCAGAACGATGGTGCGTCCCTGCAGGCACTGCGGGTGGATGGTGGCATGGTGGTCAACGACTGGGTGATGCAATTTCTGGCGGATATCCTCAACGTGCCAGTGGACCGCCCCCGCGTGACAGAGACCACGGCTCTGGGGGCGGCCTATCTGGCCGGGCTGCAGACCGGTGTATACCAGGGGCTGGACGAGATAGCACAACTCTGGGAGCGGGAACATCGCTTCGAGGCGGCTATGAAGCCGGCACTGCGGGAGACCCTGTACGCCGGCTGGCTGGATTCCGTGGAGCGGGTTTGTAATAACTGAGGCTCGGGCTCTCAGGTTCTCTCGAAGGCGATCAGATGGTCTGCCTCCACCCGGACTGGCACGTGTTCGCCCAGGTGAAAGTCCAGATGGCTCCGGAACAGGGCCTCGAACTCGGTGTCTTCCGAGCAGCGAAAGCGATAGAGCGTCGACGTCCCGGCAAAGGTCTTTTCCACCACTTTTGGCTTAAGTTCGGAGTTGGCATCGTAGACGATGTCGTCTGGCCGGATCAGCACGTCGACCAGCGTGCCGGGTTGCCAGGTGTATGCGCGGTTGCCGCGGATGACTCCCAGCTCGGACTCAATCGTGTCCGGCCCCAACGCTTTTCCTGGAACGAAACCTCCCTGGCCCACGAAACCTGCAACAAAACGGTTGGCGGGTTCGTGGTATAAGTTGTAGGGCACGTCCCATTGCTGTATTCCGCCGTCTTTCAGAACCGCCACCTGATCACACATGGCGAAGGCTTCCTGTTGATCGTGAGTGACCAGGATGGCACTGATGCCCAGTGTCTTGAGGATTTCCCGCACATCCAGGCTGAGTCGGCGGCGCAGATCTGCGTCGAGGTTAGAGAACGGCTCGTCCAGCAGTATCAACGTGGGTTCCGGTGCCAGGGCACGGGCAAGCGCCACCCTTTGTTGCTGCCCACCCGACAGTTCATGGGGGTAGTTGTCGGCAAGATCCTGCAGATGAACCACCTTGAGCAACTCGGTGACTTTCTGATGTTTTTCCTCGCGATCCTCTCTGCGCAAGCCGAAGCCGACGTTTTCGGCAATTGTCAGGTGCGGGAACAGGGCGTAGTCCTGAAACACCATGCCGATTCGGCGCTTCTCAGGGGCGAGAGTGCGACCGGGCAGGCTGATGGAACTGGACTGCAGGCAAATCTCACCGGTATTGATGGGAAGAAATCCTGCCAATGCCCTGAGGATGGTGCTTTTTCCGCAACCGCTGGGGCCCAGCAGGCAGCCGATGTCGCCGTGACTGAGGGCAAAGTTGACGTTCCTGACCACTGAGCCATCGCCATACCCGCAGGACAGGTTGTTTACTTCCAGCAGCCAGTCAGCAGGCTGAGCCAGGCTATCGGTCATTCGGTCAGTCCAGTCGATTGAGGATCAGGAATTCCAGCAGCGCTTTCTGGGCGTGCAAGCGGTTTTCGGCTTCGTCCCAGACCACCGAGCGCGGGTGTTCCATCATGTCCGCGGATATCTCCTCGCCACGGTGCGCCGGCAGGCAGTGCATGAACAGCGCGTCCTTGTCCGCCAATTTCATCAGCGAGGGATTGATCTGGTAGTTCTGGAAGACTCTCTGACGGGCTTTCTGCTCATCTTCCTGCCCCATGGAGGCCCAGACATCCGTGACCAGGAGATCGGCACCTCTGGCGGCTTCAGCCGGATCATGAACCACAGACACCCGATCCTGATGGGTTTTCAGCAATTCACTGTCAGGTTCGTAACCCTCCGGACAGGCAACGCGCAGGTTGAAGCCGAACTGCGTCGCTGCATTGATATAGGACTGGCACATGTTGTTGCCATCGCCAATCCAGGCAACCGTACCGCCACGAATGCTGCCGCGATGTTCCCGGTACGTCTGCATGTCGGCCAGCAGCTGGCAAGGATGGAAATCATCTGTCAGAGCGTTGATGACGGGCACTCTGGAGGCCGCCGCGAATGCGTCGACGGTATCGTGGGAAAACGTCCGGATCATGACAGCGTCCACCATGCTTGAAATCACGATGGCGGAGTCTTCAATGGGTTCTCCTCGTCCGAGCTGGGTATCACGGGGAGAGAGGAACAGCGCAGCGCCACCGAGCTGGGTCATGCCCGCCTCGAAGGATACCCGCGTACGGGTTGACGACTTCTCGAAGATCATTGCCAGGACACGATTCTTCAGGGTTTCGCGCACGACGCCCTGACGCCAATCGTTGCGGAGTTTAGTGCCGTGGTCGACCAGACTTTCAAGCTCGTCGGAGCTTAAGTCATTGAGTGTGAGAAAATGTCTTGCTGCCATGGAGTGGCCCTTAATTAATCGATAACCCTATCCAAGAAATCCGGATCTATTCGTGGTTACAACCGGCCCGCGGTGGTCATTGTCCTGAAACGGCAATACGCCAGCACGCGGTGAGAGCCGCACTGGCGGGAAATACGGAAACGGAGGTTGCCTGAAAGGCAGGGGCTCAAGTCTAGCCCGTCAGGGGACTGAAGACAACGCCAGGGCATATGCAGGTGTCAGGCGGTGTTTGGTGAGCGTCACGGGACGTGTACAATAGTGGCAGGCATGTCGCAACCGGGCGACCCCGTTTCCAATGAGAGGTGAGAGTTCATGGACATCAACGAAACCATCAAGAGCCAGCTTGAGGAAAACGCCATTATCCTCTATATGAAAGGCACTCCACAGGCTCCGCAGTGCGGTTTCTCAGCGAAGACCGTCCAGGCGCTGATGGCATGCGGCGAGCGGTTCGCCTTTGTAAATATTCTTGATAACCAGGAATTGCGTGAAGGCCTCAAGGTCTATTCAAGCTGGCCCACCTACCCGCAGCTCTATATCAATGGTGAGCTGGTAGGCGGCTGCGACATTATTCTCGAAATGTCGGAAAGTGGTGAGCTGGCCGAGCAGGTCAAAGCCGCTGCGAAACAGGCAGAAGCCTGAGTTAACCGCGTTTAAATGCGTTCCGGGGCGAAAATGAGTTCGACCCGGAATTGCTTCCTTCCTGAGTATTCTTCCGGTGGTTTTGGATAAGGGCTGGCTAGCAGGGCAGCCTGATAAATCGCTCGGTCTATGTCGTTGAACCCCGTCGATTTGGTGACTTTGGCACCAGTAAGTGCTCCGCTTGGGAGTAGTTTCAGCTCAAGCTGACTGCTCACCGGCTCGGTGACACTGCGGCTGGAAGGAACCGGTCGTTTGCCGAGTTCCTTACCAATGTGTACGGCCAGGCTTGCCGTATAGGGATCCACATCTCGTGGCGACGATGTTATCTGAGTGACCTTTTTCGGCGTGTCCTCCACCGGTTGCTCCGGGTTGCCTGCGGCAGTAGCGGCCGAGTCCTGCGAGGGCGTTGTCCGTGCTGGAGATTGGGGCTCCACCACGGGTGTTTGTGGTGATGGCGCCGAACGCGCAGTTGGTTCTTTGTGCCGGGGATGACTGGTGTCGACTTGCGGCGATTCCACAGCAACGGGGTCACGCTGGTCGCTGGTGGACGTTGGTTCAGTTGTGATCGTGTTGCGGTCCGGAGCTGTCGTGCGAGTCGGCGATGTCGCGCTGGCGGCGGATTCCGGCAAGGGAATACTGCCAGGACTGACCAGTTCCACTTTCACCGTCTGGCGATGGCTTTCCGCGCTTGGAGCCGTATAGGGAAGGGTGGCCATTATCAGGGTATGAAGCAGTAAGGCAACCGATATCGCCAGGGTGATCCGGTATTTGTCCGGGAGGCCGGTAACACTGCCATACTCCAGCATTGTTGCTCAGACGCTCCCAGTGCTTTTAACCTGCCTTGCTCCGCAAGCTGCCCACGACTGCGTCCAGCGCCCGGTCAATCAGCGCTCCCTGCTCAAGGACGGTCAGACGGCCGCGCCGCATCTCATGCGCCAGGTCGGTGCGGGTTTTCTCGATCACCTTGAGCCCCATGCGATTTACGAAAACAAAGCAGTCTGCTTCCTCAATGATGGCGGACAGTTTGCAGCGGAAGCTGGCCCCGTTGACCAGGTTGAACTCCACCCAATTGCCGATTTCAATAGCATCGATCTGTGCCACATATTCGGCGATGGCGGCGTCCTCAAGCTCCTGTTGGCGCTCAATGGCAGTCTGATGAGCCGTGGGGATGTCTTCTTCGGGTTCCGGTTCGGGAGAGTCCTCCATGGCCTCGGCCAGCGCGTTGGCCCGAAAAGCTTCCGTTAACTCGTGCTTGAGGTCCGCCATCATCTCATCCAGCTTGGATGAGTTGTAGGAAACCTCTTCAAGCCCGGCCCGGAGTGACTTCAGCAAGCCGGGAACCACGCGAACCCACTGATCCCGCTCTTCATCTTCCTGATGCGGATGCAGGCACCAAATGAGGTCATCCACCACGCGGACAGTCTGTAGCCAGCGGTGTTCCACGTCGTCCCTCAGGTAAGCCAGGAACATCACTCGGCTCCAGCCGTTGATCAGGATGTTCCGCACTGGCTCCTGAAGCTTGTATCGCGCCAGTTTTTTCTGCAGCAACTGATCGACGGTTTCCTGAGCTTTCTGCGATTTGATACGTCCGCGCTCGGATTCCCGGGTGCGCTGCTCCACCAGGGAGGACTTGCGGTTTTCCCTTGCCAGGAACTGTTCGAACTCCTCGCCCAGGGTTTCAAAGAGTGTTACGTCACCATCGAATTCGTTCAGTATGCGAACGACAATGGCGTGGATCTGCTCGTACAGCTTGTCGCGGGTTTTCTCGTCACTCTCGCTCCAGCCAATGCCGGCCCGTGCCAGGGAGTTCAGCAGGCGGCGGGCTGGGTGAGTTGCTTTACTGAAGAATGACTTGTCCTTGATCACCACCTTGAGGATGGGGATCTGTAATCGGCTGATCAGGACCTGCACGGGGGCCGAGAGGTTGTAATCGTCGAGAATGAATTCAAACAACATGGACACGAGGTTGATCAGGTCCTCGTCCATTTCCGCCAACGCCGGCTTTTTGCCATCGCTGGTCGTTCCGGCCTGTGCCAGCAACTGTTGGACAACCTGATGGAGGTCAACCATCACCGGCTCGCCGGCACTCAGGTTGCCGCTAATCTGTTCGCCAGGGGGGTGTTGGGGAAGTGAGCCGAGCAGACTTGCCAGTTCCGCTCCCCCAACGACATGAATATTGGGGTCGGATGCCCGCGGCGGAATGCCTGCGTTGGCGCGCTGGAGCGCCAGCATCTGCCGGATCTGGTCGAACATGGCGCCTTCATGGTGCCCTTGCTGACTTTCCGCAGCAGCGGGTTCCGTCATCGCGCTGGCGTTCCCACCTGTTTCGTCAGCGTGAGTGCCGGATGCTGTCTTGCTCTGCTGTTTACCAGCCTTGCCGTGGTAGCGGAAATTCGGAATCACGCCGGCCTGGATGAGGATTCGGTTGGCTTCGTCCAGCAACATGCCAAGGTTGGAAACAACGTAACGATCAAATTGCTTGAGCAGAATCAGGCGTTCGCGTATCTGGATTTCCAGCGCCTGGATGGCTTCCACAAAGGCGCTGCAGAGATGTTCTGGCGCCATGGGGTTAACCGGCGCTTCGTCACTGGCGCCCGGATAAACCACGCTGAAGCGTGTCTGCAGTTGTAACAGGGGACCCTGAAAGTGGACCTTGGACTTGGTGATCATGGCATTGAGGGCAACCTGTTCTTCCAGGTCGTCGTCGCCTACCAGCGACAGGCTGTCTGAGCTGGTCTGGCTGGCTAGACTTTCGTCGGCTGCCACGCTGCCGCTTTGAGGCGGATTGGCGAACAGTTGTGCTACCGCATTCTGGAAGTGACGCTCTACACCCTTCCGCTTGATACGGATTTCGCGCATGGCCTCGAAATAGCGGTTCTGCTCGTTGTTGCTTCTGGCGTTGTTTGCCAGCTCGAACAGCGAGTCATCAACTGCATCAAATGCACCCTGCAACAAATCCCCCAGTCCAGCAACGACAGTGTCGCGGATGCGAACCACCTGCGCAGGTACGGGATTTGAGCTCCCTGCCTCCCGGTGCTCGCGGAGATAATGTATGCCGGACTGCTTATTCATGGCCGACTCCTGTGTACGCCTCAACCGGATACATGACCGAGCTTACAGCTGTATTTTTTCTTTATACGTTAAATCTACCGCATTTTAACACACGGTAACATGACCAAACGCTAACAAAACCCACTAATGTTCCAAAGCACCCTAAGGAACGGCGGATCATATGCCTTACGGCATGTTGTTATTATTTTTTGCGTGACTCCAGTCTTGGGTGGAACCGCATTTCGGTCAAGAAAAATATTAAAATTTGATCTTTCTAAATAGTCAGGTGTTATAGCCAGATGATCTAGCCCATAGCGCGCTTTTTCTTCTTTTTGGGGTGAACGATCGCAGCCTTGACCACATTGTCCTTGATTTGGAGCACCTCAACGCGGTGCCCGCCCACCTTCAGGCACACGTTGGTGTCCGGGATGTTTTCCAGGGTTTCGGTGATGAGGCCGTTGAGTGTTTTGGGGCCATCAATAGGTAGCTTCCAGCCAAGGGTTTTGTTGATGGTTCGCACAGCGGACGTACCATCGATGATGTATGTGCCGTCGTCCTGGGGAATGATGTCGGGGCTGGTGGCGGCGTAATCGGTGGTGAATTCGCCAACGATCTCCTCAAGAATGTCTTCCAGTGTCGCCAGGCCGAGTACTTCTCCGTACTCGTCAACAACGATGCCGAAGCGTCGTTTCTCCTTCTGAAAGTTGATCAGTTGGGTGTTGAGGGGTGTGCTTTCCGGAATGAAATAGGGCTCACGGCACAGCTGCATCAGCATGGCCTTGTTGATTTCATCGTGAAGCAGGAGTTTTGAGGCGTTGCGCAGGTGAAGCACGCCCTGAATGTTGTTGATGTCCCCCTTGAACACCGGCAAGCGAGTGTGCTGACTGCTTCTTAGTTGGCGCAGGATGGTGTCCAGGTCATCATCCAGATCGATGCCGACCACCTCGTTGCGTGGCACCATGATGTCGTTCACGGTCACTTTCTCAAGGTCGAGGATGCTAACCAGCATGTCCTTGTGTTTGGCTGGGATCAGTGCGCCCGCCTCATTTACAAGGGTTCTCAGTTCTTCGCGGCTGAGGTGCTCGTTGGCGGCATCGTCGGCGGACACGCCGATGATCTTCAGGATGGCGCCTGTAAACAGATTAACCGCCCAAACCACGGGATAGAGTAATTTGAGCAGCGGTCCCAGTACGTGGCTGGCTGGAAAGGCAATCTTTTCGGGAAACAGTGCAGCAAGGGTTTTGGGGGTGACTTCCGCAAAAATCAGGATAACGATGGTCAGCAGAACGGTGGCAATGGCAATCCCGGCGTCGCCCCAAATGCGGATGGCGATCACCGTGGCGATGGCTGAGGCAAAGATGTTGACGAAGTTGTTGCCGATCAGGATGACGCCGATCAGCTGATCGGTGCGATTGAGGAGAGACTGGGCTCTGCGGGCGCCTCTATGGCCGGTCTTGGCCATGTGCTTCAGCCGGTACCGGTTCAGTGACATCATCCCGGTTTCAGAGCTGGAGAAGAAGGCGGAAAGCAGGATGAGTCCTGCCAGGATGATGAACAGCGCAGTAAGCGATGTTTCGTTCAAGACTGAGTGTCCTTATGTTACCGACAAGTTGGGAAAATAGGTGGTTGAAAGTCGGGGTGTCAAGTTGGTGTCTGTCCGGGGAAATTCATGGTAGCGTCAGCCGCCCCGGTGAAAGATCAGTTCCAGCACGAACTTGCTTCCATAGAAGGCGAGCATTAACAGGGCGCACCCTGCCAGTGTCCAGCGGCTGGCGGTAATGCCGCGCCAGCCCTTCGTGTAGCGTCCGATTAGCAATGCGATGAAGACGATGAGTGACAACAGCGAGAACAGCGTTTTGTGGGCCAGATCCTGAGCGAACAGGTCGTCAATGAACAGGGCGCCGGTCACGATGGCCAGAATCAGCATGACCACGCCTGCCCACACCAGCTCGAACAGCAATGACTCCATGGTCTGCAGCGGCGGCAGGTTGCGTATCAGGACGCTGTTATAGTTCTGTTTGAGCTGGCGATTCTGCAGGTAAAGCAGCACCGCCTGTATGGCGGCCAGCGTAAACAGGCTGTAGGCTGTCACCGACAGTGCGATATGGGAGAGCATGCCGTAGTGGTCTTCCGGCACCAATCGGGAAGGGGAGTGAGTAATCAGACCCATAATGATGGTCAGCGCTGCCAGCGGGTAAACGCCAAGGAAAAGGCTTTGTACCGGTTTGCGAAGGTTGAGGGCTAGCAGCAAAAAAGCGATCAGCCAGGAAATAAGGACAGAGCTCTGGAAGAAGCCGAAATCGAAACCGCCTTCACGATGAACGGTCTGGGCAATCAACAGTCCATGTGCTGTCAGGGCCAGCAGGCCGATAAGGGTGGTGATGGCAATGCTGGTGTGTACCCGTCCCCGGAAGCTGAGAGCCTGCAGGGCGGTACCTACGCTGTAAAGCAATAACGAAGTGACCGCGAGGATCAACGTTCCCATGACGTCCTTTTTATAACCACTTTCTGACTCGAGATCGGCGGGGTTCCACGCCGATTTGACCGGGCTGGTCGTTTCAGGGCGATAGTCTGGTTATAATGTCGCGATTATGCAACAGGAATCAAGGAACCTGATCGGGTTCCGGTGTTTCATGCAACCAATTTATCCGGGTACGGAAGAGCAACATGTTTGAAAACCTCCAGGACCGACTTTCCGGCAGTCTGCGCAAGATATCTGGGCAGGCGCGGCTGACCGACGACAATATAAAGGAAACGCTGCGTGAAGTGCGCATGGCGCTGTTGGAGGCGGACGTTGCCCTGCCTGTGGTCAAGGCATTCATTGAGGGCGTGCGTCAGCGGGCAATCGGGCAGGAAGTTCAGCGTAGCCTGAGTCCGGGCCAGGTATTCGTGAAGGTTGTCCAGCAGGAGCTGGAACGCGTGATGGGGGATGGCAACGAATCCCTCAACCTGGCAGTACAGCCACCGGCAGTGATTATGATGGCCGGCTTGCAGGGTGCCGGTAAGACCACCACGGTGGCCAAGCTTGCCCGCTTCCTTAAGGAAAGGCAGAAAAAGTCCGTTCTGGTGGTGAGCGCCGACGTGTATCGCCCGGCGGCCATTCGTCAGCTGGAAACGCTGGCCGGTGAAGTGGGTGTGGAGTTCTTTCCCAGTTCTGAGGACCAGGACCCTGTTGATATCGCCAATGGCGCCATGGATGCAGCCCGCAAGAAACATGTTGATGTTGTGATTCTGGATACCGCCGGCCGCCTGCACGTCGATGAGCAGATGATGGGCGAGATTGGTCGTCTTCATAAAGCCGTCAACCCGGTTGAAACCCTGTTTGTGGTCGACGCCATGACGGGCCAGGATGCTGCCAACACGGCCAAGGCCTTTAATGATGCGCTGCCACTGACGGGCGTTGTCCTGACCAAGACCGATGGCGATGCCCGTGGCGGTGCCGCGCTGTCGGTGCGTCACATTACTGGTAAACCGATCAAGTTCCTGGGTGTGGGCGAGAAGTCCGATGCCCTGGAGCCATTCCACCCTGACAGGGTGGCGTCCCGGATTCTGGGTATGGGGGATGTGCTCTCCCTTATAGAGGAAGCCGAGCGCAAGATTGATCAGAAGAAAGCCCAGAAACTGACAAAGAAGATCAAGAAGGGTAAGAGCTTTGATCTTGAAGACTTCCGTGACCAGCTTCAGCAGATGAAAAGCATGGGCGGCATCGGCGGTCTGATGGATAAGCTGCCCGGCATGGGCCAGATGGCACAGATGGCCCAGCAACAGGTCAATGACAAGTCCATGGGGCAGATGGAGGCCATTATCTGCTCAATGACGGCAAAGGAGCGCCGCTACCCGGATGTGATCAATAACTCTCGCAAGCGCCGCATTGCGACGGGGTCCGGTACGCAAATCCAGGATGTGAATCGTCTGCTAAAGCAGCACAAGCAAATGCAGAAAATGATGAAGAAATTCGGCAAGAAGGGCGGAATGGCTAACATGATGCGCGGTCTTGGCGGTATGATGCCGCCGGGTGGCGCAGGCGGTGGTATGCCTCCGCGTGGGCGTATGTAGAAACCGGGATGTTTTCCCTGTTTTCTTTGGCGTTCATTTAGCATAGAATAGCGCCCCTTTCGAGTATGGGTCTTCGCGCCAGCCAGTGATTTCTGAAGCTTGGCGGGTGTGAATCGTACAAAGTTCGTACAACAGAACAGGATATTGGTCGAAATGGTAATAATCCGTTTGGCTCGTGGCGGCTCCAAGAAGCGCCCGTTCTACCATCTGACAGTGACAGATAGCCGCAAATCCCGCGACGGTCGTTTTATCGAGCGTGTTGGTTTCTTCAACCCGGTTGCCCGTGGCCAGGAAGAGCGTCTGCGTATTGATCGTGATCGCATCGATCATTGGCTGGGTCAAGGCGCCCAGACCAGCGAGCGCGTTGCACAGCTGCTGAAAGGCGCTGCTGCAGAGTAATTGAAAGAACGTTTCACCACCGGGGTTAGGGTATGGCTCAACATTCGCAGGAAACTGTGATTGGTCAGATTACCTCGGTGTTTGGGGTTAAGGGGTGGCTCAAGGTCTACTCCTATACTGACCCCAAGGACGGAATACTGAACTACCGGGACTGGACCTTGGTTCACAACGGCAAGCGTATCCCGGCCAAGCTTGAGGAAGGTCGCCGGCAAGGCCAGGGGATCGTCGTCAGGCTAAAAGGTATCGATGATCGTGAAGTGGCCCGCAGTTACTGTGGTGCCGACGTTGTTGTGTCTACCGAGGAATTGCCGCAGCTCCCCGAAGGGGAATACTACTGGCATCAACTGGAAGGCCTTGACGTTTTCACGACAGAGGATGAGTACCTGGGTAAGGTGCATCATCTGATAGAAACAGGCTCCAACGACGTCCTGGTGGTGCGGGCAACCGACGCCTCCATTGACCAGCGTGAGCGGCTGATTCCCTATCTTCCGGACCAAGTGGTCCGGAGTGTGGATCTGGCCGGCTCGCGTTTGGTGGCCGACTGGGATCCGGAGTTCTGACGGGTGTGGATTGGCGCAGTCAGTCTGTTCCCGGAGATGTACGCTGCGGTGACGGATTACGGGATTACCGGAAGGGCCGTTCGTGATGGTCTGTTGACGTTCACGGCCTGGAATCCTCGGGAATTCACTCATGATCGTCACCGAACGGTAGATGACCGGCCTTACGGTGGAGGCCCGGGTATGCTGATGAAAATTCAGCCACTGCGGGATGCCATCCATGCGGCAAGGGAGTCTGCACCCGGACGCGCCTGCGTGGTTTATCTGTCTCCCCAGGGGGAGGCGATGAATCAGGGCGTGGTTGAATCGCTGGCAGCGGAAGAGAGTCTTATTCTCGTCGCTGGGCGATATGAGGGTGTTGATGAGCGCCTGATATCGGCGGAAGTCGATCGGGAGGTGTCACTGGGAGATTTCGTGCTTTCCGGTGGCGAGTTGGCGGCCATGGCTGTCATTGATGCGGTTACACGCCTCATCCCCGGAGCGTTGGGTCATGCGCAGTCGGCAGAGCAGGATTCCTTTGCTGACGGTTTGCTGGATTGTCCGCACTACACCCGGCCGGAGGTTTACGAAGGTCAGGCTGTGCCGGATGTTTTGTTAGGCGGTCACCATGATCAGATCCGGCGTTGGCGGCTGAAACAGTCGTTGAGGCGAACCCGGGAGCGACGCCCCGACCTGCTGGATAAGCGGGTGTTTACGGACGAAGAGCGTGAGCTGCTGGAAGAGATTTTGAACGAACCGGGTGCCTCTGAATCATCAGGGCATTAAAAGATTGGGTATCAGGAGCACATACGATGAGCGGCAAGAACAACATCATCAGTCAAATTGAATCAGAGCAGATGACCAAGGAAATCCCTGCCTTTGCGCCGGGTGATACCGTGGTAATCCAGGTTCGCGTTACCGAGGGCAACCGTGAGCGTCTGCAGGCGTTCGAAGGCGTTGTGATCGGCAAGCGCAACCGTGGCATGAACTCTTCCTTCACTGTACGGAAAGTGTCCTACGGTGTGGGTGTTGAGCGTACCTTCCAGACCTTCTCCAAGCTGATCGACAGCATCAGTGTGAAGCGTCGTGGTGACGTTCGCCAGGCTAAGCTTTACTACCTGCGCGACCTGTCTGGCAAGGCAGCTCGTATCAAGGAAAAGCTGGGCTGATCAGCAGAAGTTGCTGGTACAGTTCGTCAGGAAAAGGCAGCCCAAGGCTGCCTTTTTCGTATCCGGTTGCCGGAACTTTTCGTTCCCGTTTCGTTTCGAGTAGGCCGCCATGCCCCGGAAACCCACCTCCAGAGTTGAGCTTAGATCGCAGGATGAAGCGGTCATTGTGCGCTTCACCGATGCCATCTGGCTTGAAGATGGCTTGGGGGAAAAAACCCGTCAGGCGTACCGGAGTGATCTTGAGCGGTTGGCGGCCTGGCTGCAGGAGCAGCCGGGAACGCCCCTGCTGACCGAGGTGCGCCGGACCGACTTGCTGGGCTGGATATCCCGTGGGTTGTCTGATGGTTTCAAAACCTCCACGGCTGCCCGTCGCCTCTCCGGTCTTCGTCGTTTTTTCCGCTACCTTTTGCGAGAAGGCGTGATCGCTGAAGACCCTACGCTGCGAATAGATAGCCCCCGCCTTCCTCGACGGTTGCCGGATTCTTTGTCGGAAGACGACGTGGAAAACCTGTTGTCGGAACCCGATCCTGAAGTGCCCATTGAGCTTCGCGACAAGGCGATGATGGAAATCCTGTACGGCTGCGGTTTGCGGGTTTCGGAGCTTGTGGCTTTAACGGTGGATGAGGTGAACCTGCGCCAGGGGGTGGTCAGGATTGTTGGCAAGGGAAACAAGGAGCGCCTGGTTCCGCTTGGTGAAGAGGCAGTTGATTGGCTGGTACGTTACATGAGGGAGGGGCGAGGTGAGCTTCTCAAGGGGCGGGCCAGCAACGCACTGTTTCCGGGTAACCGTCCCGCTGCGATGACGCGGCAGACCTTCTGGCATCGGATCAAACATTACGCACTCCGTGCTGGAATTCTCAAGCATCTGTCACCCCATACCCTTCGCCATGCCTTTGCGACGCATCTGTTGAATCATGGTGCCGACTTACGGGTGGTTCAGATGTTACTTGGGCATTCGGACTTGTCGACAACCCAGATATACACCCATGTGGCACGTCAGCGATTACAATCGCTGCATCAGGCTCACCATCCGCGCGGTTAGTTAGAGTGTCGTAACATCCCGGGTTAGTCGGCGGGCATGGCGCTTGGTACACTGAACTTTTTGCGGGCAGCGGTGTCGCACAAACTCGGCGGAATTCGCCGTCTGACAGGCTATATACCTTCGTGATTCTGGAAAACTGGAAACCAATATGCTGATCAAGAACTTGTTTAAACCCATGCTGCCACTGGTGCTCGCGGCTCTGGCGGCTGGCGCTTACACTGCTCATGCGGGCGAGGTCGAGGATACGATTGCCGACAAACTCACCGCAGCGATTCCGGGGCTGAAGATATCCGATGTCCGCAAATCGGAGGCTGAGGGTTTGTACGAGGTGTACAGTAATAACGGCGATACCATTTTCACAACGGCCGATGGTCAGTACCTCCTGACCGGCGACCTGCTGAAAGTGACCGCGAACGGTATTGCCAATATCTCTGAACAGGGCAGGGCGTCCCAGCGCGCTCAAACCATGGACGAGTTCGGTGATGAGGGGCTGATCAGTTTTCCGGCCAAGGGCACCGAAAAGGCTTCTATTGCTGTGTTCACCGATATCGATTGCCCATACTGCCGCAAGCTGCATGACGAGGTTCCGCGACTGAACGAATTGGGTATTACTGTCAATTACTATGGCTTTCCCCGTTCCGGCCCCAATACGCCCTCTTTTCGCAAGTATATTTCCGTCTGGTGTTCCGATGATCCGCAGGCTGCCATGAATGCCGCCAAGCAGGGTCGATCCGTGGATGATCAGAGCTGCGAGAACCCGGTCAGGGAGCAATTCGAGCTGGGTAGTCGCGTCGGTGTGACGGGTACCCCGGCGATCGTACTGGAAGACGGTAATATGGTGCGTGGTTACGTGCCGTCTGAAAAACTGGCTGAAGGCCTGGGGCTGCTCTGATAGGCTACGGAATGCCTTGTTTGCCTGTTCATCAGGCGGGGCTTATTCGGGCGCCCGTTAACCGTTATACTATCGCTCCCCACAGCAACCCATCGGGAACAGAGGTGAAAGCTTGAAAGACGTCAATGTCGGAATCTGCGGACTGGGAACAGTCGGTGGTGGTACGTTCAACGTACTGACCCGTAATGCCAGCCTGATCACAGGCCGGACAGGTTTCAATCTCCGTATTGCCCGGGTGGCGACACGCACCCCGCGCAATGATATTGATCTGGGGGATATCCCGTTCAGTACCGACATTTTTGACGTGGTGAACGACCCGTCTGTGGATGTTGTGGTCGAATTGATTGGTGGTTACGAAACCGCTCGGGAGCTGGTGCTGGCTGCCATCCGAAATGGCAAGCACGTAGTCACCGCCAACAAGGCGTTGATTGCGGTCCATGGCAACGAGATTTTCGAGGCAGCGGCGAAGCAGAATGTGATCGTTTCCTACGAGGCTGGCGTTGCTGGCGGTATCCCCGTCATCAAGGCTGTTCGCGAAGGCATGGCCGCCAACCGCGTTGACTGGATCGCCGGCATCATCAACGGCACCGGTAACTATATTCTCACCGAGATGCGCGCCGGTCGCGAGTTCGCTGAAGTGCTGAAAGAAGCTCAGGACCTGGGGTATGCCGAGGCGGACCCGACCTTCGATGTGGAAGGCATTGACGCTGCACACAAATTGACGATCCTGGCCTCTGCAGGCTTTGGTGTGCCGCTGCAATTTGAAAAAGCCTACACCGAGGGGATTTCGGAAATCACCCCTTACGACATCGCTCACGCGGAAATTCTTGGTTATCGCATCAAGCACCTGGGGATCGCACGTCGCCGCGATGAGGGCATCGAGTTGCGGGTGCATCCCACGCTGGTTCCGCGCAGCCATCTCATTGCACAGGTGGATGGTGTGTTGAACGCAGTTCTGGTGGACGGTGATGCCGTTGGCCAGACCATGTATTACGGCCCCGGCGCCGGCGATGAGGCCACGGCATCAGCGGTTATCGCCGATATCATCGACGCGGCCCGTTCCGTGGCTGCCAAGAGCAACCAGCGGGTTCCCTACCTTGGCTTCGAGCCTGCGGCAATGGAAGATCTGCCGGTGCTGCCGATGGAGGATGTTCAGTCCGCCTATTACCTGCGCATACAGGCGCTGGACCGTCCCGGCGTGCTGGCGAAAGTCGCTTCCATTCTCAGTGAGCACGGCATCAACATCGAGTCCATTATGCAGAAGGAATCGGAGCTGAAAGATGGCCGCATCCCGGTAATTATCCTGACCCACACGGTCCAGGAGCGACAGATCAACCGCGCTATTGAAGAGCTGGAAGCCCTGAGCGATATCGACGAAAAAGTCGTCCGTATCCGCGCCGAAAACTTTAACTGACAGGAACGCAAGGTGAGATACATCAGTACACGGGGCGAAGCTCCCGCCCTGGGCTTTGAAGACGTCCTGCTGACAGGCCTGGCCACCGACGGTGGCCTGTATGTCCCGGAATCATTGCCTCATTTCAGCCTGGAAGAAATTCGCAGCTGGCGTGGGCTTTCCTACAGCGAGCTCGCTTTCAAGGTAATGCACCCGTTTGTCGACGATGCGATTCCTGCGGAGGATTTCCGCAGGATGCTGGACGAGACCTACGGTGATGTATTTGCCCATAAAGCGGTGGCCCCACTGGTTCAGTTGGACACCAATGAGTGGGTCATGGAGCTTTTCCGTGGCCCAACCCTGGCGTTCAAGGATTTTGCCCTGCAACTGCTGGGGCGCCTGTTGGACTACGTGTTGGAGAAACGCAAGCAGCACGTGGTGATCATGGGGGCAACGTCCGGTGATACCGGCTCCGCCGCCATTGAGGGGTGCCGCCGGTGCGAACACGTCGACATTTTCATCCTGCATCCCCATGAACGGGTGTCCGAGGTGCAGCGTCGCCAGATGACCACCGTGAAGGGTGACAATATCCATAACATCGCGGTGCGCGGCAACTTTGATGACTGCCAGCGCATGGTGAAGGCGAGCTTTGGTGACCAGTCGTTCCTCGGTGGTCAAACCCAGCTTGCGGCGGTGAATTCCATTAACTGGGCCCGTATCATGGCTCAGATCGTCTACTACTTTCATGCTTCCCTGGCGCTCGGCGGTCCGGATCGGAGTATGGCTTTCTCGGTGCCCACGGGTAACTTCGGCGATATCTTCGCGGGTTATCTGGCCAAGAAAATGGGTTTGCCGATCTCCCAGTTGGTGATCGCCACCAACCGTAACGACATCCTGCATCGCTTTATGAGTGGCAATCGCTACGAGCAGCTCCAGCTTGAGCATACCTTGTCACCAAGCATGGATATCATGGTGTCCAGCAATTTCGAGCGCCTGTTGTTCGACCTGCACGGCCGCGACGGGGCTGCGGTAAAGGACCTGTTGGAGAATGCCACCAAGGGCCCAGTCAGCATTGAAGATTACCGCTGGAAGCACGCTCGCAAACTGTTTGACAGTGACGCGGTGGGTGATGAGGGCACCACAGACACCATCCGTGAGGTGTTTGACCAGAACGAGTACTTGCTCGACCCCCATACCGCCATCGGCGTGCGTGCGGCCCGAAACTGTCGTCGCGACCCGGCGGTACCGATGATTACCCTGGGTACTGCGCATCCGGCCAAGTTCCCGGATGCCGTGTTGCGCTCAGGTGTTAAAGCCGAGCCGTCCCTGCCGGTGCATATGTCGGATCTGTTCGAACGGGAGGAGCGATACACCGTTTTGGATAATGACCTGTCCGCCGTGCAGGACTTTATCGCCAAACACTGGAAAAATACCTGAGTGGTATGACGCCCAAAAAAATCCTTCGTCGCCCCAGCCCGGACACCACTCCGGACTGGGGCCAGAATCTGCCCCCACTGCTTCGCCGTCTATACGCCGCCCGTGGCGTGACTTCCGATGACCAACTCACCTACACACTGAAACACCTGGCATCGCCCATGGATCTAAGAGGTGTCGACCGTGCCGTTGCGCTCCTGGCGGACGCCATCACCAGTCAGCAGCGAGTGCTGGTGCTTGGGGACTTCGACGCCGACGGCGCCACCAGCACGGCAGTTGCCATGCTGGGATTGGGGATGCTGGGGCTGAACGATATTGACTTCCGCGTGCCCAGCCGGTTTTCCGACGGTTATGGATTGACGCCGGGCATTATCCACCGGTTGAGAGATGAGGGTGCGCTGCCGGACCTGCTGGTGACCGTGGACAACGGTATTTCCGCCGTGGAAGGTGTTCGCGCAGCCCGGGAACTGGGCATCCGGGTGGTTGTAACCGATCATCACCTGGCCGGTGAAACCCTGCCCGAGGCGGACGCCATCGTGAACCCCAACCAGCCCGGCTGCCCCTTCTTGAGCAAGAACGCGGCGGGCGTGGGTGTGATGTTCTATGTGCTGACGGCTCTTCGAAAGCATCTGCGTGAGCAGGGCCTGTTGCCAGAGCCGCAACCTAATCTCGGCAATCTGTTGGATCTTGTGGCGCTTGGCACTGTAGCGGACGTTGTTCCCCTGGACCATAACAACCGCATCTTTGTGGAACAGGGCCTGCGCCGCATCCGCCAGGGGGAGGCCCGCCCCGGTATTCTGGCGCTGCTGGAAGTGGCAGGCCGCGACCACAGCGAAATCAGCTCCACGGATCTCGGGTTTGTGGTTGGCCCAAGGCTGAATGCTGCCGGTCGCCTGGACGATATGAGCGTGGGCATTGCCTGCCTGCTGGCGGACAGCCGTGACGAAGCCCAGCGCCTGGCCCGTGAACTGGATACCTTCAATCGTGAACGTCGCACCATCGAAAAAGATATGAAAACCCAGGCTCAGGACCTGCTGGCGTCCATGTCGCTGGACATCGAGGGCCTGCCATGGGGCCTGGCCCTGTTTGACACCGACTGGCACCAGGGTGTGATCGGCATACTGGCGGCCCGTATCCGCGAGCAGACTCACCGCCCGACGATTGCGTTTGCGCCGGACGACAACGGCGAGGACATCAAGGGTTCGGCCCGTTCCATCCCGGGCCTGCATATCCGCGACGTGCTCGCCGTGGTTGATGCCAGGCACCCGGGGATGATGAAAAAATTCGGCGGCCATGCCATGGCGGCAGGCATGACCCTGTCCCGCGGTGACCTGGACGCGTTCAGTGACGCGTTCGACCGGGCGGTCCGCGATACCCTGCGGGCGGAAGACCTTGAGGCGGCCATTACCACCGATGGCCCCCTGAGCCCGGACGAGCTTCACCTGGAAACCGCCACCCTGTTAAAGCGTGCCGGTCCCTGGGGGCAGCATTTCCCGGAGCCCCTGTTTGACGGCAACTTCCGTGTGGTCAGCCAGCGCATCGTTGGCGAGAACCACCTGAAGCTGGTACTCCAGCCGGAAGAGGGCGGCGCCATCATCGATGGCATCGCCTTCAACACCGGGCCGGAAGTGCCCGACTACACCAGGACTGGTGCGCGGGTGGTTTACAAACCTGATGCCAATACCTTTCGTGGGCGTACTAACCTGCAGCTTTTGGTGGATTATCTGGAGCCTCTGGCCTGAAGGTTGGGAGTCTGGCATTTGGGGACTTGGCCTTGGCGGGCTGGGCCCGGGGTGGGGGTATCTTTTCTTTAGAAAAAGAACTCGCTTCGCTCAGACACCTTTTTCTGGCAGAAAAGATACCCCCACCCCGAGCCCGATCACACCTTGTATGAATGCCACACCCAACTTTGGGCGCCAGGCAGGGCCGTTGTTCCGGGAGTGTCGAAAACATGGATGTTTTCGTCAAGCGTACATGGACGTATTCACAGCGTCTCCCGGAACAACGGCCCTGCCTGACGCTTTCACCGAAGTAGCGGTTACCACCGGCTGATTTAAAAACAGATTTCCGGTAGAATCTCGCGTCTGATTTTGATCGCATTCATTTTTCGAGCGAGAGTAAGGATTTCATGGAAATCAATCCCATTGTTACGAAGATAAAAGACCTTCGTGAGCGCACTGAAGCGCTCAGGGGGTATCTTTGACTACGATCAGCGTAGTGAAAGACTGACTGAAGTTGAGCGTGAGTTGGAAGTGCCCTCCGTATGGGAAGATCCAGAGCGGGCGCAGGCGCTGGGCAAGGAACGCTCCGATCTTGAATTGATTGTTCGTACCATCGACAACCTCACCTCCGGCCTTGAAGATGCCGAAGGTCTGCTCGAAATTGCGGACGAGGAAGAGGACGAGGGCACGGCCGCGGAGATCGAAGCCGATCTGGCCGGGCTTGATAAAGAGCTCGAGAAGCTCGAATTCCGCCGCATGTTCTCCGGCGAGATGGATGCCAACAACGCCTACCTGGACATTCAGGCCGGCTCCGGCGGTACTGAGGCCCAGGACTGGGGCAATATGCTGTTGCGCATGTACCTGCGTTGGGCTGAGCGCCGTGGCTTCAAGGCCGAGATCGTCGAATTGCAGGAAGGCGATGTGGCTGGTATCAAGAGTGCGACCATCCACATCCAGGGCGACTATGCGTTTGGTTGGTTGCGCACGGAAACCGGTGTGCATCGTCTGGTGCGAAAGTCGCCGTTTGATTCCGGCAACCGCCGTCACACGTCGTTCTCATCCGTCTTTGTCTCACCGGAAGTGGACGACAGCTTCGAGATTGAAATCAATCCGGCAGACCTTCGTGTCGACGTCTATCGCGCCTCGGGTGCGGGTGGTCAGCACGTAAACCGGACCGAATCTGCTGTGCGTCTGACTCACAATCCCACTGGTATTGTCGTGGCCTGTCAGGCTGGCCGAAGCCAGCATCAGAACAAAGACCAGGCCATGAAACAGCTGAAAGCGAAGCTGTTTGAGCGTGAGATGCAGGAGCGTAACGCCGAGAAACAGAAGGCTGAGGATGCCAAGGCGGATATCGGCTGGGGCAGCCAGATCCGCTCCTACGTGCTGGACGACAGCCGTATCAAGGACTTACGCACCAAGGTGGAAACCAGCAATACCCAGTCGGTGCTGGACGGTGACATCGACAAGTTCATCGAAGCCAGCCTGAAGATGGCGCTGTAAACAGCGCCTTTGCCATGCTAACCCGGACAATTCCCGATTTTGCGAGCCAACATGACTGAACACACCCCGAATGCACAGCCAGAGGACAACAAGCTGATTGCCGAGCGTCGCGCCAAGTTGGCGGAGATGCGTGATCAGGGCAATGCCTTTCCCAACAACTTCCGTCGCGACGCCACCGCGGCCGAGCTTTTGGCCAAATATGGCGACAAGAGCAAGGAAGAGCTGGCTGAGATGGGCATTCAGGTGGCTGTTGCCGGCCGCATGATGCTTGATCGTAAAGCATTCAAAGTGGTTCAGGATATGACGGGCCGCATTCAGATCTACGCCTCAAAAGATGTCCAGAAAGACACCAAGCACTGGGATCTGGGCGATATCGTGGGGGTGCGGGGTATTCTGTGTAAGTCAGGCAAGGGTGACCTCTATGTAAGCATGGACGAGTACACGCTGTTGACCAAGTCGCTGCGTCCATTGCCGGAGAAACACAAGGGGCTGACCGACACGGAAGCCCGGTATCGTCACCGCTACGTTGACCTGATGGTGAACGAAGACAGTCGCCGTGTGTTCTATGCACGTTCGAAGATTATCAGCGTCATGCGTCAGTACTTCACCGACCGAGACTTCATGGAAGTCGAAACCCCGATGTTGCAGGTGATTCCTGGTGGTGCCACGGCGCGTCCGTTCGTGACTCACCACAACGCCCTGGGTATCGACATGTACCTGCGTATTGCTCCGGAGCTGTTCCTCAAGCGCCTGGTGGTCGGTGGTTTCGAGCGGGTATTCGAAATCAACCGCAACTTCCGTAACGAAGGGCTTTCCACCCGTCATAACCCGGAATTCACCATGGTGGAGTTCTATCAGGCCTATGCCGATTACAACGACCTGATGGACCTGACCGAAGACATGCTGCGCACCATTGCCCAGAAAGTACTCGGTACCACCACGGTGGTGAACACCCGTACCCTGTCCGATGGCGAAGAAGAAATCATTGAGTACGACTTCGGCAAGCCTTTCGAGCGCCTGACCGTGGTGGACGCCATCCTGCGATACAACCCCGATATCAAAGCCGAACAACTGGCCGATGAAACCAGTGCTCGACAGGTGGCGAAGGATCTGGGCATTCACCTTAAAGAAGGCTGGGGACTGGGCAAGGTGCAGATCGAAATCTTTGAAGCGACTGCTGAGCATCGCCTGATGCAGCCCACATTCATTACCGATTACCCGAAAGAAGTGTCACCGCTGGCCCGCTGCAAGGACAACGATACGTTCGTCACTGAGCGTTTCGAATTCTTCGTGGGTGGCCGCGAGATTGCCAACGGATTCTCCGAGCTGAACGACGCGGAAGACCAGGCTGAGCGCTTCCAGGATCAGGTGGCCGAGAAAGACGCCGGCGACGACGAAGCCATGTTCTACGACGAAGACTACGTCATGGCGCTGGAATATGGCCTGCCACCAACCGCAGGTGAAGGCATTGGCATCGACCGTCTGGCCATGCTTCTGACGGATTCCGCCTCGATTCGCGATGTCATCCTGTTCCCCGCCATGCGCCCGGAGCACAAGGCTGAAACGAAGAAAGACGAGGGCTGAACATGCAGCCGGTGGAGATACTGGCAAGCCAGCTAAAATCAGGGCGAGGTTGGACGGAGCACCTTGGTGACGAATTCCGTCAGCCCTACATGCAGCAGCTGGCTGAATTCCTCGCGGCGGAAGAGCAGGCGGGAAAGACCTTGTTCCCCGCCAGCCAGCATTGCTTCAACGCCCTGAACAGCACACCGCTGGATAAGGTGCGCGTGGTTATTCTCGGCCAGGACCCCTACCACGGTCCCGGCCAGGCCCACGGCCTGTGCTTCTCCGTGCGCCCGCACGTGGCCACGCCGCCGTCGTTGGTCAACATCTTCAAAGAAATCCACGCCGACCTCGGCATTCAGCCCCCAGACCACGGCTGTCTGCAACCCTGGGCGGAGCAGGGCGTGCTCCTTCTCAACAGCGTTCTCACCGTTGTCCAGAGCCAAGCTGGCGCCCACCAGGGCAAAGGCTGGGAAACCTTCACCGACCGCGTCATCGAAACCATTAACCGCGAGCGTGAAGGGGTGGTGTTTCTACTCTGGGGAAGCTACGCCAAGAAAAAAGGCCAGCACATCGACCGAAGCAAGCATCTGGTACTGGACGGGCCACATCCATCGCCGTTAAGCGCCTACCGCGGCTTCTTCGGCTGCAAGCATTTTTCCCGGGCCAACGAGTGGTTACAGCAGAAGGGCCTGCCGACCGTTGATTGGTCTTTGCCAAACAAATCGCAGCTACTGGAACAATACGGTAAGAGCCAATCCTGAAAAAATGAAGCGGCCCGAAAGAGCGGCCCGCAACTGTATTGATCGGCCGGAGGTGGGGGTATTTTCTCTGACAGGAAAAGGTGTCCGAGCGAAGCGAGTTCTTTTCCCGAAGAAAAATACCCCCACCTTCGGCCAGCCCCCAAACCTACTGAAGAAGCGCCATAGCAGCTTCCATCTGCGCATTCAGGTCCTCTTCCTCGCTCATATCCACCTCAGGATCCAACCCAAGACGATCAAACGCCGAAATCGTCTTCCAGTCCACCTCCGTCCAGGGATGATCTGTCCCGGCAATCAACTGCAGATTGGCAATCATCACCAGATCCGCATAATCCGCTGCCGGCACCTCACGATGCAGGTTCGCGTATTCCAGAGGCACATTCTGAAGTTCTTTCGGGAAATCCCATTTCTGCAGAATCGTCGCCCCGATACGCGGATGAATCTCATCAATCACATTGTCCAGCATGATGCTACTGATCTGAATATCCCGGTCTTCCACATAGCGCAGAATCGGCAACACCCCGATGAGGTGAACCAACCCGGCCAGGGTGGCCTGGTCTGCCTTGAGATTGGTGTAATGCTGTGCCAGCACATGGCACACCCCGGCCACCTCAGTGCTCTTTTGCCAGGTGGCACGCAGGCGCTTGTCGATCATGTCCGAAGTGGCCTGGAACATCTGCTCCATGGCAAGACCCATCGCCAGGTTGCTGGTATAAGCCATGCCCAGGCGACCAACCGCCATATTCAAGTTCTCAATCGCCCGGCTGCCGCGAAATAGCGGGCTGTTGCAGACTCGAATGATACGGGCTGACAGGGCCGTGTCGTTGCTGATGACCTTCACCAGGTCAATAATGGCCGAGTCCTCGTTTTCTGCGATGTCGCGTACCTGAAGCGCAACTTCCGGAAGTGTCGGAAGTACCAGTTTGTCGTTTTCAATAGCGTCGGTCAGGTCGGTTTTTATGGTTTCTACAATGTTGGACATAGTCAGTTTGAATCCGCCTGTTAAGTGTCACCTGGCCGGCAGGAACGTCCGGAAAGGCTAATATGTTCATGTATATGACGTACTTTATAGCAAATTATCGGGATTCTTCCTGTCAACTTATGTATCAGGCGTGTCGGTTTTTTCACGCTCCGGAACAGAATACGGCAAGGGGCGCAGTGACAGAACCGCGTCGGAGGCGCTCTCGGGTACCAATGATTTCTCCGCCGCATCGTGGCGCACAACGGCCAGAATCTCCGAGTGTCCGTGAGAGAAACCAACAGAATTCACGACATTTCCCACTGACCGATCTCCGTCCAGCAGCGACTCACCGGGGGCAGGCAGGGTGCCGGCATCGCTGCAGGTATACCGGAAAAGGCTTTTTTTGAGTTGCCCCAGGAAGTGCATGCGCGCGATCACTTCCTGCCCGGTGTAGCAGCCTTTCTTGAAGTGGATGCCTCCAACATGCTGCCAGTTCAGCATTTGCGGCACGAAGCTCTCCGTGGTGGCGGCCGTGAGCGATGCTACGCCGGCAGCAATTTCGGAAGCCTGCCAATCGGCGAGGGGGGCTGCAGGAATGTCCGCCAGAGCCTGTTGTAGCGATGTGTCCAGATCACCCGTTTGCCAGAGTTCATAGCGAGCCATGCCCTCGGCGGTGTCCATCGTACGTATCACGTGGCCTCCGTTGATTTTCACGGAATCGCCTGCGACTGCCAGTGCACCGGTGCCTTCTGGCAGCAGTTTTTCTACTGCGGCATCGCCCAGAAGTCCGATGATCCGAGCGTCCGACTCTACCTCCATTGACGTACCACGGAACAACATCAGGTACTTGCGCAAATGAGTCACCGTGCCGTCGGAGAGATCCGCTGGCAGCTCCATCAATATGTCATCACCATCCCTCACCAACCGGGTCAGGCAATAGGCGCGCCCCTTGGGTGTACAGGCTGCCGCTCTTGGCGAATGACCCTGGGTGACATCGTCGATCTGCTGGCTGAACTGCCCCTGCAGGAACTTGTCAGTGCCTGGCCCGGATATTCGAACCATGACACGGTCAGAGATGAAAACGCAGCGGGGCTGGGGAAGCGGATGGTTGGCCAACGGACTTTCGATGTCTGACATGAAACACTCCAGAATCAGTGGATTTCCTGCGTTTGGCGACCAGATGCCTTGCTGCCAGAGGTCGGGCCCAGGCGAAGCCAGACCCGCAAACGGCGGAATGCATCGGAAGGGATGTTGCGAAACCGCGGCGTAACGGCAACCAGGACAACAGGATATGTACACGATATGGTGCCGGAATGCTGCAGTTTCAAGATCGCAAAGTGGGCACCCAGACGACTTTCGTCCGCAACCTGGACAGCGCGGTCCTGCCCAGAGCGAAGGCGCACGTATAATTGCTCGCCCTCAACCCGTAGTTCGGTTACGGCTTCCGGACCGACCAGCAAGCCGGTTCGGCGATACTGGAAAACCGCACCCACGAGTGAGGGGATAGCCAGCACCAGAAGGAGGGGGCTGAACTCACTGGCTACGGCGGATACGAACAGGGTCAGCGCCAGCCAGGGCAGGGCGCACAGTAACCCGACAGCGTGGGATGGAATCAGTGCCAGTTCAATCCGGCTGGACACGGTTCAGTATGAGGTCAACGATGCGTTGCAGGTCGGGATCTTCCGGGCGGCTGCGCTGCATGAACCACTCGAACATATCGGTGTCCTCGCAGTTGATCAGCTTTTGGTACCGTGCCTGGTCCTCAGCGGGAAGATCTCGATAGGCGTTCTCAAGGAATGGGATCAGCAAAACGTCCAGTTCAAGCATGCCGCGGCGGCTGTGCCAGTAGAGGCGGTTGAATTCAGTATTGTCAGACATTGATTCTCTCAGTTAACCAGTGGGCATTGGAGTGGACCGAGCCATTTCCTTCAGGGAGACGACCGTCGGTAAGTGGTGGGAACCAGTACAGTATCCCTTGCCTCGTGGAGTAGTCCGGGGAAATCCAGTGTGTAGTGCAGGCCGCGACTTTCCCGGCGCTGCAACGCGGAACAGATAATCAGGTCCGCCACGGTCACCAGGTTGCGCAGCTCAAGCAGGTCGTTCGAGACGCGGTAGTTGCTGTAGAACTCGCCAATTTCCCGTTCCAGCAGATCAATCCGGTGCTTGGCTCTCTGCAGGCGTTTGGTCGTACGAACGATGCCAACATAGTCCCACATGAAATGCCGCAGTTCGTCCCAGTTGTGGGAGATTACCACGTCTTCGTCGGAATCCCTTACCTGGCTTTCGTCCCAGTCCGGTGCTTGGGGTGGTGCGGGAATGTCCGATTCCCGTCGCGCTATATCCGCAGCGGCGGCACGGCCGTAGACCAGGCATTCAAGCAGGGAGTTGCTGGCCATGCGATTGGCGCCATGCAGACCGGTAAACGCGGCCTCGCCGACAACATAGAGCTGGTTGATGTCGGTGCGGGCGCGTTCGTCACTGAGTATGCCGCCACAGGTGTAGTGCGCGGCGGGTACCACCGGGATCGGTTCTTTGGTGATATCAATCCCGAACGTCAGGCATTTTTCGCGAATGGTTGGGAAATGCTGTTTGATGAACTCGGCCGGTTTATGGCTGATGTCCAGGTATAGATGATCAGCACCCAGCCGTTTCATTTCGTGGTCGATGGCGCGGGCCACGATATCCCGGGGCGCCAGCTCGCCTCGATCATCGAAGCGATCCATAAAGCGGGAGCCGTCCGGAAGCTTCAGCACACCGCCTTCACCCCTCACTGCCTCGGTAATCAGGAACGACTTGGCATGTGGGTGGTACAGGCACGTGGGGTGGAACTGGTTGAATTCCATATTGCCGACCCGGCAGCCGGCGCGCCAGGCCATGGCTATACCGTCTCCCGAAGCTCCGTCCGGGTTGGTGGTATAGCGATACGCCTTGCTGGCGCCGCCCGTGGCGAGGATAGTGAACCGGGCCCGGAACAGTTCGACATGGTTGTCTTCCAGGTTCAGTATGTAGGCGCCTACGCACGCGTTTCCAGGCAATGCCAGCTTGCGATTGGTGATCAGGTCTACGGCAACCCTGCGGGACATCAGGGTAATGTTGGGGCGCGCCTGGGCCTGGGACGTCAGGGTGGTGGAAACAGCGTGGCCGGTGGCATCGGCCGCGTGGATAATGCGGCGGTGGCTATGCCCGCCCTCCCGTGTCAGGTGGTACTGGGACTGGTCATCGCGGGTAAAGGTGACGCCGCTGTCGATCAGCCAGTTGATGCTCTCGCGGCCATGCTCAACCGTAAACCGGACAGCATCCTCGTGGCAGAGGCCGCCCCCGGCGTTGAGGGTGTCGCTGACGTGATTCTCAAGAGAGTCGTCGTCATCCAGCACGGCGGCAATGCCGCCCTGGGCCCAGAGTGTTGCGCCGCTGCTGATATCGGCCTTGCTGATGACGGCGATCTGCAGGTGCTCGGGCAAATTCAGGGCAACAGTGAGGCCGGCAGCACCGCTGCCGACAATCAGGACATCGAATTCGTAGGACTGTGGCATCGGGTCGTAATCGCGGGCCATAATGTGGATGTGTATTGAACTAAACTTTGCGCTCGCTGTCTATTTGGCCTGACGGGGTGCTCCCGGATAAAAGGGGGCATTGTAGACTCATCGGATGCCGGACAGCAGCATGATTCCATTGAATAGCAGGCAAGTGGGCCAGACGGTCGAACGCTATGGCAACTCCGGCACTCCGTCCATGAATGCGGATACAGAAAGACACAAGGAAGACGGCAGCGAAAGCCAGACAGACCTTCAGCTGGTAAGAAAGGTCCGTCATGGTGATCGGCCCGCCTTTGATCTTCTGGTTGTCAAATATCAGTCCAGGGTTGCGTCGATTATCAGTCGTTATGTCTACGACAGCCAGGAGGTGATGGACCTTACCCAGGAAACCTTCGTCAAGGCGTACCGGGCGATTGACCGTTTTCGGGGAGACAGCGCGTTCTACACCTGGCTGTACCGTATAGCCGTGAATACGGCCAAGAATTTTCTTGAGTCCCGCGGGCGTCGTCCGCAAGGCAGTGCCGACGCGGGGGAAGCCGAGAATTACGACGACGGTTCAAGACTCAGGGACAATGCGTCACCGGAGAAACTGTTGCAGCGGGATCAGTTGCAGAGCGCGCTCAGGGTGGCGATATCAAACTTGCCGGAGGAGCTTCGATCTGCGTTTTTGCTCAGGGAGTACGATGGGCTGAGTTACGAAGACATCGCCGGTATTCTCGAGTGCCCCATCGGCACGGTAAGGTCACGAATATTCAGGGCACGGGATGCAGTGGATCGCCACCTGGGCCCTTTGTTAAATGATTCCCGGACGTAATGAGGTTGCATCCTATGGATGATCGTCTCAAAGAAACGCTGTCGGCAATGATGGATGACGAGGCAGACGAATTGTCAGTTCGCAGACTGCTGTCACACGCTGAGCAGGATCAGGTTCGTTCGCAGTGGCAGCGTTGGCAGCAGGTGCGGGATCTCATGCATCAGGGCAGCGTGGCACCGGAGGCTGTGGATGTCAGTGCTGGGGTCAGGGATGTTCTGGATGGCAGCGGTGCGGTATCGCCTGCCGCGACAGTCGGCTCGATGCCCCGCCGGGACAAAAACTGGCATTGGCCAGCGGTTGCGATGGTCACACTGGCAGCGGTGATTGGTTTTGGCGCCGGTGCTGGTTGGGAGTCCGCCGAAGATGGTGGAGCGATTGCAGCCGCGGGCGTTTCAGAAGAACAGGATCGGCAGGAGTCGGCGGTCGAGCCGGTGCCGGAGGTGGCATTGCAAGGACTTGATGAAGAGCAATGGGAACATCTTAGCCGCTATCTTCTTGAGCACGCCCAACATAACAGCGTAGGAGCCGGTCGAGGCTCCGTTGGCTATGCGCGTGTCGTTAGCGCGTCCGGACCAGGGTATTGACGTTTCATGTTTGCAGGACACTGGCTGGAGTTAAACGGCTGATGGGCAGAATCGCAATGGCAATCCAGAGTCGATTCCCTGGTGCAATCAGGCACGGGCTGGTCATGTTGACGTTGCTCACCGTTCTGACAGGGCAAGTGTCTGCCGAGACGGCGGAGAGCGCCGGGAAGAATGAACAGAGCGCCGAATATTGGCTCAACCGTCTTGGTCCTGCCCTCAACATGACGTCCTATCGCGGCGTCTTTGTGTATGCCCGGGGTGATCAGGTCAGTTCGATGCAGATTGCGCACCGGTATCGGGATGGCATGGTGGAAGAGCGGCTGGTTCTGCAGGACGGAGCCAGCGGTGAGATCGTGCGAAAGGGGATGCGGGTTGTCTGTGTGCTTCCTGACCATGGGCGCATCCAGTTGGATCAGGTTATTCCGTCGGGTCCTTTTGCCGAGGCATTTTCCCATCAGTTGATGCCGGTCAGTCAATGGTATCAGCCAGAGCTGGTGGGCGATGATCGTATTGCTGGTTACGATGTGGTCAAGCTCGGGCTCAGGGCGAGGGATGATCTTCGATACAGTCACCAGTTATGGCTGGAAAAATCCACCGGTCTGTTGGTGAAGAGCCATGTGCGTTCCGTCGGCGGTGAGGTGCTTGAGCATTTTCAGTTCACCAGCCTTGAAATAACGGACTCTCTCCCGGATAGCGAATTTATCGTGCAAACGGAGGGAGAGGCCATCAAACGGGAATTGAAACCGGAACAGACGTCGTCTCCCGCGGCACGGATGGATGGTTGGACGCTCGAGTGGCGCCCGGATGGTTTTGTTCCCGCCGCTGCCCCGCGATCAGGCAAAGGGCAGGCAGTGGCGTTCTCGGATGGGCTGGCAGCCTTTTCTGTGTTTGTCGAACCAGCACGGAAGATGGTGATGCCCACCGGCGCTTCGCGAATTGGCGCCACCACGGTGTACATGAAACAGCTCAGTGTGGATGACATCGCGTTTTTCGTGACTGTGGTTGGGGAAGTTCCACCGACGACGGCCCGTAAGGTGGCCGAATCAGTGACGATTGACGATACCCTGGCGTTCGGCGGAGGCCGGAAATGATTACGGAAACCGGGAGGGTTGTCGGTGTTGCCGGCGACCGGGTATGGGTGCAGACGATTCGCACCAGCGCCTGTGAAAGTTGCTCGGCTCGTCATGGCTGTGGCCAGCGTGCACTGGCCGGTGTTTCAGGAGGCAGGGCCAATCAGGTTCTGGTGGCCAACAGCCTTGGTGCCGAGGTGGGTGATGAGGTGACGGTGGCCATTGATGAGTCCGCGCTGCTTGGTGCTTCCCTGCTTGTTTACGCCCTGCCATTGGTGTCGATGGTGGCCGGGGCTGTTTTGGGGCACCAGTTGTCGGCAGGCCACGCGGCCAGTGAGGCCGTCGCCATGATGGGTGCTGCGGCGGGACTTGCCCTGGGCTTCCTGGCCGCTCGCAGGGGGCAGTCACGTAAAGCGGGAACCTGGGAGCCGACACTGGTGGAGGTCAGGCAGGGGGTGGTCGCTTCCCCGGAATGATGTTCCAACAGGCTCTGTTGAAATTATCGGCTTTGACCGCACATTGAGTTTATAACGTCCGCTGAACAGGGGGTCTTTAATGCCTGAAGTAAAGAACGATCAAGACATGCTGCGCCGGCCTCAGCGCCAGGGTTCCATTGTGTTCGTCTGGTATCTTTTGTGTCTTCTTGTTCCCTTGTCTCTGGCTCAGTCTGTCTCAGCTCGCAGTCTCCCTGACTTTACCGAGTTGGTCGAAGAGAACTCGAATGCTGTGGTCAACATCAGTACAACGACCGAGCCCAAGTCAGCGAATCGTGGCCGCTCAAACGGTCTCCCTTTTAACGATCGACAGCTTGAGCAGTTACCGGAGTTTTTCCAGGATTTCTTCCGCGGTCCCCAGTCACCGTTTGGCGGCAGCCCTGGTGGTTCAGCCCCGCGTCAGTCCATGGGGTCCGGGTTTATCGTTTCCAGTGATGGCTATGTGTTGACCAATAACCATGTGGTGGAAGGGGCCGACGAGATCATTGTGCGCCTGAATGACCGTCGGGAATTGCCTGCCAAACTGATTGGCACCGACCCACGTTCGGACATGGCGGTTCTGAAGATTGAGGGCGGCGACGACTTGCCTGTGGTGCGGGTCGGGCGCTCCAATGACCTGAAAGTGGGTGAGTGGGTCCTGGCTATCGGCTCGCCCTTTGGTTTTGATTACACCGTAACAGCGGGCATTGTCAGCGCCCTGGGCCGTTCACTGCCATCGGAAAACTACGTTCCGTTTATCCAGACTGACGTTGCTATCAACCCGGGTAACTCCGGCGGGCCACTGTTTAACCTGGACGGCGAGGTTGTGGGTATTAACTCCCAGATCTACACCCGCTCGGGTGGATTCATGGGGGTGTCCTTTGCAATCCCCATTGATGATGCCATGAATGTGTTCCGGCAGCTTCGGGACGATGGATCGGTGTCCCGTGGCTGGCTGGGTGTGCTGATACAGGAGGTTAATCGAGATCTGGCGGAGTCATTTGGCCTTAAGCGTCCTCGAGGCGCCCTGGTTGCAGAAGTGATGGCGGGCTCGCCTGCCGAGAAAGCGGGATTGCAGGCGGGTGATATTGTGCTCGAGTACGAGGGCGAGGACGTGACGTTGTCTTCGGATCTGCCGCCGATGGTAGGCCGTACGCCGGTCGGTGAAACGGCCACCATGGAAGTAATGAGGGAAGGCCGGCAGATTACACTGGACGTTGAAATCGGCAAACTGCCGGAAGAGGGTTCGGAGCAGGCCTCCGCTCCGGCGTCCAGCAACAACGGCCCATCATCGGCGCCATTGGGGATGACGGTTGAGCCTCTGCCAACTGAGCTTCAGGAGTCGCTGGGGATATCTGGGGGCGTGCTTGTGGCAGAGGTTGCCCGCGGGCCAGCGCTTGATGCGGGTATCCGTCCACGGGATGTGATCACCGAGCTGAACCGCCGCAAAGTCACCTCTGTGGAGGATTTCCGCGAAGCGGTATCCTCCTTGCCAGACGACAGCGCCGTCTCGGTGCGCGTTGTTCGCCAGGGGCGGGCCACTTATCTGGTGATGAAGCCCTGACGGTTGATCCGCCGGATCGGCGGACACAAAATGGTACAAAACTGAGAGCCCTGCTGGGGGTCGTTTAAACGACAGCCAGTGGGGCTTTTGTTATACTTCCCAAAATAATCAGATTACTGGCCACGGATCGGACCTGCACGAGAATGATGAACAGAAAGGAACTTCCCCTCCGGAAACTGCTCCAGCTGCGCTACTCGTGGGCAGCATGGCTAGTGCTGATTGCATCTCTCGCTGTCACCGTCCTGTTATGGCAAGTTTCCATTCGCCTGGTCGAAGACCGTACCGAAGCCCGTTTCAAAACACAGTCACTACAGCTGCGAACTGCTATTGAAGAGCGCCTGCTGAATTATGAGCAGGTATTGGCCGGCAGTGCGGGCCTGTTTGCCGTTGCCGGTGAAGTGGATAGGGACGATTGGCGTGAATACGTCGACAATGTGGATATCAACCGGTATTACCCGGGCATCCAGGGTATTGGCTACGTGAAAAGAATAGGTGTCCGCCAGATGGCGGACCACATCGCGTCGGTCAGGAAAGATGGTGTCCTCAATTACCTCGTGACGCCTCTTGGTACCGGGCCGGATTACTACCCCATGGTGTATCTGGAGCCCGGAACAGAGCGGAATCGCAAGGCACTTGGTTACGACGCCTTCAGTGATCCTGTGCACCGGCATGCCATGGCGAGGGCACGGGACCATGCCGAGCCAAAAGTGACGGGTAAAGTCGTGCTGGTTCAGGAGGAAGTGGCGGAGGATCAGGCTGGCTTCCTGATGTATTACCCTGTTTACCAGGGTGGGGAAATACCTGAAAGTCGTGTTGAGCGGCAGATGATGCTCGCCGGTTATGTGTTCAGTGCCTTTCGGATGAACACCCTGCTCGATGGCATCGTCGGCCTGATCTCGCCATTCCTGGACGTGAAAATATACGACAGCGGGGAGGTGTCACGGGATACGCAGATGTATGGGTCAAACCTGGGCTCCCTGGATGAGGATTTCAGTTTTGAAATGAGTCAGACCATTACCCACGGTGGGCGCGACTGGTTGCTGCAAACCCGTTCCACACCGGCGTTTGACTACTTGGCGTCTGATCCGCGACCGCCCATCGTTCTCGGTTCCGGTATTGTTATCAGTCTGCTGATGTTCCTGTTCGTGTTGACCATGATTCGCGGCCGGATCATGGCGCAGATTGGCGCGGGTCGCTACCGGGCTATTACCGAAGGTGCCGCGAACGTGACTCTTGTGCTGGATCGCGATGGCACGCCGCGTTACGCCAGTCCGTCCAGTCACGACATTTTGGGCTTCGATCCCGACAAGGTTTATGGTCTGGAGTTGGCCTCCCTGGTGCATGCCGAGGATTGGCCGCAGTTAAAGTCCGGGTTTGATGAAGCGGTCAAATCACCTGGGAAGCAGATGCCGGTGATCCGTGGTCGTATACGCGATGCGCAAGGTCAGTGGCGGGATATGGAAGGCACGTTCACAGCCATGCTGACGGTGCCCGGCGTGAATGGGGTGGTGTTGAGCCTCCGTGACCTGACCCAGCTGAAAGCCGCACAGACGGAGCTGCATCGCCTGGCGTTCTACGATCCGCTGACCGGGCTTGCCAATCGCCAGTTGTTCCGTGACCGGCTTAACCATGTGGTGCGCAGAAGTCGTCGCACCGAAGAGCCGGCCGCCCTGATGTTCCTGGATCTTGACGGCTTCAAACGTATCAACGATACCCTCGGCCACGATAGTGGCGACGAACTGCTGAAGCAGGTTTCCCAGTGGTTATCCGGCTGCGTGCGGGAGGAAGATTCGGTGGCCCGGCTGGGTGGCGACGAGTTCGTGGTGCTGTTGTCACGAATCAGCGGTCCCGATGACGCTGGCAAGGTTGCCGAAGCCATACTGCGGAGGCTGTGCCAGCGAATTCGTCTCAACGATCACGAAGTGGGGGTTACCGTCAGTATCGGTATTACCATGATCCCTCACGACAGTGAGGACCCTGGTACGCTGATGAAATACGCCGACCTGGCCATGTACCGGGCCAAGGAGTTAGGGCGCAACACCTACCAGTTCTTTACCCCGGCCATGAACATCAAGGCCGCCAGGCGGCTGCTTCAGCAGGAAGAACTGGCGACCGCACTGGAAGGCGATCGGTTTGTGCTGCATTACCAGCCCAAGGTGGATCTCGAGAGTGAGCGGGTGATTGGCGTCGAGGCTTTCCTGCGCTGGCACCACCCCGAGAAGGGGCTGGTCAGTGCCCAGCAATTCATTACCCTGGCCGAGGAAACGGGCCTGATCATACGCCTTGGCGAGCTGGCGCTGAGGCAGGCCTGTATCCAGGTTCAGGCCCTCGAACGGGCTGGGTTTGAATCGTTGAAAATGGCGGTCAACCTGTCCGTTCGCCAACTGACGGATTCCGGGTTTCTGGATATGATGCGCCAGGTCATTACCGAAACGGGGGTGTCGCCAGAGCGGCTTGAACTTGAAATGCCAGCGGAGCTTCTGAATGAAGACCCGCGCATGCTGAGAGAGCTCCTTGTGTCGCTGCACGACATGGGTGTCTGCCTGATCCTGGATGATTTTGGCACCGGTTCCTGTTCTCTGGTGGCGCTCCAGCAGTTGCCATTGGACGTTATCAAGATTGACCATCGTTTTATTCGCGACATCCCGTACAACGTCAGTGCAACCGATGTTGCCTCGGCGGTGATCGCACTGGCCAGAAAGTTACACTTGACCGTTGTTGCCGAGGGTGTGGAAACGCCTCAGCAGTTGAGCTTCCTCAAAAGCGCCGGTTGCGCCCAGTGTCAGGGCAACCTGTTCAGTTACCCGCTGGACGAGGATGCGCTTATCGGCTTCCTTATTCGGCAATATGAACGGCCGCTGATCTCCTGATCATGGCAATAGCGGCCGGTAACCGGTAAAATCACGCCGTCGCCGGACTCCGGCAACGGCCCTTCCGGGCTCAATCCTTCGTCTTTTGCGAGTATTCATTGTCTGTGACTGAACTGAGCCGAATCCGAAATTTTTCGATCATCGCCCATATTGACCATGGTAAATCCACTCTGGCAGACCGCTTTATCCAGATCTGCGGTGGCCTGACAGAACGCGAGATGGCTGAGCAGGTCCTTGATTCCATGGATCTTGAGCGTGAGCGTGGTATTACCATCAAGGCCCAGAGTGTGACTCTGAACTACAAGGCTCGGGACGGCATTGAATACAAACTGAATTTCATCGATACACCCGGCCACGTCGACTTCTCCTACGAGGTATCGCGTTCACTGTACGCCTGTGAAGGTGCGTTGCTGGTGGTGGATGCCGGTCAGGGCGTTGAGGCCCAGTCTGTCGCCAACTGTTACACCGCGATTGAACAGGGGCTGGAAGTGGTTCCGGTGCTCAACAAGATGGACCTGCCGCAGGCTGAGCCGGATCGCGTAGCCCAGGAAATTGAGGACATCATTGGTATAGAGGCAACCGACGCCGTGCGCTGCAGCGCCAAGAGTGGTTTGGGCGTCGAGGATGTTCTGGAAGATCTGATCAGGAAAATCCCGCCACCCAAGGGTGATCGAAACGCGCCCTTGCAGGCACTGATTATTGACTCCTGGTTCGACAACTACCTGGGGGTTGTGTCGTTGGTCAGGGTGACTGAGGGCACCCTCAAGAAGGGCGACAAGATCGTCATGAAGTCGACAGGCAAGGCCTGGAATGCGGACAAGGTCGGTATTTTCAATCCCAAACCCAAAGACACGGATATTCTGGAATCCGGGGATGTCGGCTTTGTGGTGGCCGGCATCAAGGACATTCATGGGGCGCCGGTGGGTGACACCATCGTTCAGCAGAAAGGCTCGGACGACATCCCGATGCTGCCCGGCTTCAAGAAGGTCAAGCCTCAGGTCTATGCGGGCCTGTTTCCAGTCAGTTCCGATGACTACAACGATTTCCGGGATGCTCTTGAAAAGCTGACCCTGAACGACGCCTCGCTGTTCTTCGAACCGGAGAGCTCGGATGCCCTCGGATTCGGTTTCCGTTGCGGCTTCCTGGGCATGCTCCACATGGAGATCGTCCAGGAGCGGCTGGAGCGGGAATACGACATTGACCTGATTACCACGGCCCCGACGGTTATCTATGAAGTCGTTACCAAACAGGGTGAGACGCTGTCGGTAGACAATCCGTCCAGTCTTCCGGATATTGGGTCCATCGAGGAGATGCGCGAGCCAATCGTGGAGGCCAGTATTCTGGTGCCCCAGGAACACCTGGGCAACGTGATCGCCCTCTGTGAGGAAAAGCGCGGCATCCAGAAGAACATGCACTTTATGTCCACTCAGGTTCAGGTGACCTACGAGTTGCCGATGGCCGAGGTGGTGCTGGACTTTTTCGACCGGATCAAGTCCGCCAGCCGCGGGTTCGCATCGCTGGACTATCAGTTTGTGCGGTTCCAGGCGGCCAACCTGGTGCGCCTCGATGTGCTGATCAACGGCGAGCGCGTGGACGCACTGGCGCTGATTGTCCATAAGGACCAGTCCCACTACCGGGGTCGCGCCCTGATCGACAAGATGAAAGAGCTGATCCCACGCCAGATGTTCGACATCGCCATTCAGGCGGCTATCGGGAATCAGGTGGTATCGCGAGTGACCGTCAAGGCGCTTCGCAAAAACGTCACCGCCAAGTGTTACGGTGGCGACGTCAGCCGGAAGAAGAAACTGCTGCAGAAGCAGAAAGAAGGTAAGAAGCGCATGAAGCAACTGGGCAATGTTGAGGTGCCTCAGGAAGCATTCCTTGCCGTATTGAAAGTGGATAACTAAAAGGCACCTGAATGGATATTGATTTCCCCCTGGTTCTGGTTGTTCTGACGTTTGCAACGGGGCTGATCTGGCTGTTGGATGTTGTATTTCTGCGTAAGCGCAGGCTCGCGGTTGTAGAAGGCGCCAGCGGGGAGGTTGAGGCTGAGGAAGAACCTAAGGAGCCCTACCTCGTTGATCTTAGCCGTTCGTTCTTCCCGGTGCTGGCGGTGGTGCTGGTTCTGCGCTCGTTTCTGGTGGAGCCTTTCCAGATTCCGTCCGGCTCCATGTTGCCTACCCTTGAAGTCGGAGACTTCATCCTCGTTAACAAATACGCCTACGGGCTTCGCCTGCCGGTTGCGGGCAACAAAATCCTGGCAGTGGATGACCCCCAGCGCGGTGACATCATGGTGTTCCGCTATCCGGATGACGGCAGCACCAATTACATCAAGCGGGTGGTCGGGCTTCCGGGAGACCGTATCCGATACCAGGATCGGGAGCTGTTTATCAATGGCGATAAAGTGGAGACACGCTTTGTTGCCCGGCTGCCACCAGTGGAGCTGAGACGTGAATACCTGGGCGACGTTGAGCACGACATCTTCCTGACCCTGGGGCGCACGGGGCGCTCTGGTGAAGGCGAGTGGGTGGTGCCCGAAGGCGAGTATTTCGTGATGGGTGATAATCGGGACAACAGTAATGACAGTCGCTATTGGGGCTTTGTTCCGGATGAAATGGTCGTTGGCAAGGCGTTCGCGATCTGGATGCACTGGCAATCGCTCACCAGTCTGCCATCCTTTGACCGAGTGGGCGGTTTGGAATAAGTACGTTGTTATTCAGGGGTGTATCTAACATGAAGAAGAACAGTCTTTCCTCCATGCATCGGCAGTCGGGTGCATCGGCGCTCGTTATCATGATTATGGTGCTCTTTTTCGGCGGCTTGCTGACACTGGCCATCAAGCTGGGGCCAGCGTATCTTGATGACATTACCATTCAGGAAGCGCTTGAGAGCCTGGAAGGAACAGAGGATCTTTCCACCATGGGGCCTGCTCAGGTGAGAAGTCTGATAAACAAGCGACTTAGCGTGAACAATGTTCGCGGTTTTGATGAAAAGAACATCACCGTTGAGAAGGACGGGGATCTGGTCATCATCAATGTGGATTACGAAGTCCGTAACAACCTGTTCCGTAATGTGGATACCGTTATCCATTTTCAACATGAGTATGAGATGAAGGGCAAGTGAGTTCGCAACCGGATCTCGAGCAGTTACAGCGACGTATCGGCTACCAGTTCAAGACGCCTGAGCGGCTGTTGCTGGCGCTGACCCATAGGAGTTTTGGCAACCAGAACAATGAGCGCCTGGAGTTCCTGGGTGATTCCATCGTTAACATGGTCATTGCTGAATACCTGTACCTGCATTTTGAAAAAGCCCGGGAAGGTCAGTTGAGCCGTCTGAGAGCCCGTATGGTCAAGGGGGTAACCCTCGCGGAAATTGGCCGTGAATTCGAATTGGGCAAGTACCTCAGGCTGGGTTCCGGTGAAATGAAGAGCGGTGGTTTCCGTCGTGAATCCATTCTTGCCGACGCTGTTGAATCCATCATCGGTGCCATATACCTGGACAGTGATTTTCACACCTGTCGGGAACAGGTTTTGCGCTGGTTTGAGGTGCGCCTTCAGAAGCTGGATCTGCAGGATACCCAGAAAGACCCCAAAACCCGGCTCCAGGAGTACCTGCAGTCACGGCAGTTTCCGCTGCCTCGCTATGACGTCATTTCCGTGGACGGTGAAGCCCACGCCCAGACGTTCCATGTTTCCTGTGCCCTGCCATCGCTGGACCGCAAAACGACCGGCACTGGCAATAGCCGTCGAATCGCCGAGCAGCAGGCCGCCCGCAATGCCCTTAAGCAACTGGGTGTGGAGAATGACTGATGAATGATGTGACTCGTCCGGAAAACCCGGACAGCCGTTGTGGTTTTGTGGCGATCGTCGGTCGGCCCAATGTGGGCAAGTCCACATTGCTGAACCACATTCTGGGCCAGAAGCTCAGTATTACGTCCCGTAAACCCCAGACAACCCGTCATCAGGTACTGGGCATCAAGACCGAAGGCCCGGTTCAGGCAATTTACGTGGATACGCCGGGAATGCACGAAGAAGAACCTCGCGCTATTAACCGGTATATGAACAAGGCGGCGACATCGGCCCTCAAGGATGTCGATGTTGCTGTGTTTGTTGTCGACCAGATGGCGTGGACGACGGCGGACGAAATGGTTCTGGAGAAGCTCAGTAGCCTGAAGTGCCCGGTGATTCTGGCAGTGAACAAGGTCGACCGCATTGAAAATCGGGAGGCCCTGTTGCCGCACCTCGATATGCTATCCCGGAAGCGCGAGTTTGCCGAGATCATTCCGTTATCAGCTCTCAAGGGGATGAACCTGGAGCCGCTGGAGGCTGCGGTCAGTCGGTTCCTGCCGGAAAGTGTGCATTTTTACCCGGATGACCAGATCACGGATCGCAGCGAGCGGTTTATGGCCTCCGAAATGGTGCGGGAGAAAATTACCCGGCAACTGGGAGCAGAACTGCCTTACTCCGTGGCGGTCGAGATCGAAGAATTTCGCAAGGACGGTAAGACTCTTCACATTTCTGCGCTGATACTGGTAGAGCGTGAGGGCCAGAAGAAGATCATTATTGGCGACAAGGGCGAACGCCTGCGGCGCATCGGTCAGGAAGCCAGAACAGATATGGAGCGCCTGTTCGACAGTAAAGTCATGCTGAGGCTCTGGGTCAAGGTCAAGCGAGGTTGGGCGGACAGCGACCGGGCATTGAAAAGCCTGGGTATGAACGACTTCTGAGGCAGCTATGACGGGGCCAATGCAACAGGAGCCCGCGTATGTCCTCCACCGCCGGCCCTGGCGCGAAACCAGTCTGATGGTGGATGTGTTTTCCCTCAACGCGGGCCGGGTAACCGTGATTGCCCGTGGTGGCAACAGCGCAAAGAGCCCGCTCAAGGCACAGTTGCAACCGTTCCAGCCTCTGTTGCTGGACTGGACCGGACGCAGCGACCTGAAGACGCTGACTCAGGCGGACGTTCGCAGCGGCCCCACCCTGAAGCGCACTCTCTCCCTGTACAGTGGTCTTTACGTGAATGAGTTATTGCAGCGTCTGCTGCCGATGGCCGACCCTCACCACCAACTCTTTGCTGCCTACATTGATGTGATTGCTGAGTTGTCGGAAGCCAGTGACGTGGAGCCGGTTCTTCGACGTTTCGAGCAATCCCTGGCTGCGGAACTCGGGTATGACTTCGTCTGGGATCAGGCGATGGATAGTGGGCAGCCGGTCGAGGCCGGTGGGCTTTATTGCTATGATCCGGAGCAGGGGATTCTGGCCGAGCCCTCGCCGGGCTCCAGGCTCCGGAACCTGCCCGGGGATACACTGTTGGCGCTGGCTGATGGCGACCTCGAATCTGCGGAGTGCCGGCGCATCGCCAAGCGGGTAACAAGGGTACTTGTGGACTACCTGTTGCAGGGCAAGGTGCTCCATAGCAGAAGCCTGTTCAGTCATCATCGAGGAGACCGTAATGACCTCTAGCTCAATGAAGCCCAGAGTTTTGCTGGGTGTGAATATTGATCATGTTGCTACCTTGCGTCAGGCCAGGGGAACCCGATATCCGGATCCGGTACAGGCTGCGATTCTGGCGGAAGAGGCGGGTGCCGATGGTATCACCATCCATCCCCGCGAAGATCGCAGGCACATCCAGGACCGTGATGTGCTCCTGCTGAAGGAAATCCTCACCACCAAGATGAACCTGGAAATGGCGGTCACTGATGCGATGCTGGCATTCGCCGAGCAGGTGCGGCCGGAATGTGTGTGTCTGGTGCCCGAAAAGCGTGAAGAGCTGACAACTGAAGGCGGCCTGGATGTGGACGGCCAGGAGGCGAGGGTGGCCAAAGCCTGTGACAGGTTGGCAAAGGTTGGTGCCGAGGTCTCCCTGTTTATCGATCCGGATGTGGCGCAGATTGATGCGGCAGTCCGTTGCGGTGCGCCGGTGGTGGAGCTACACACCGGGGAATACGCGGAAGCGACAGACCCTCAGATTGTTGAGGCGGCTTTTAACACCTTGCAGGACGCAGTGACTTACGCTCGCAAGAAAGGGTTGGTGGTCAACGCCGGCCATGGGCTGCACTACCACAACACCGAACGCGTTGCCGCCATCGCGGGTATCAACGAGCTCAACATTGGCCATGCCATCATTGCCAGGGCGGTGTTTACCGGGCTCAAAGAGGCGGTAAAGGATATGAAAACAATCCTCGAAAGCGCCCGAACCTAAGGCGCTGATCGTCCCTCAGTCCACGGTTGCCTGCCGAGGGTTTTGCTGCCGGAACAACTGCTGCCAGTCAGTTTGTTCGCTCCAGGTCTGCAAGCGCTCCATGGCTGCAAGCAATTGATTCTTCTGGTACTCCATATCCGGCGCTGCGCACTTCAAGGCGGTTTCCAGTTGGTTTGCAGCAGCGCGTAACTCCGGCACGCCACAGTAACGCGTGGCGCCATGCAGTTTGTGGACGCACTCCAGTAGCTCGTCCATGTCGCCTTTGCTCCAGAGTGCCGGCACCTGGTTAATGTCGGTATGGATCTGTTCGATCAGCATGCTGAACAGTTCCTCGGCCAGATCTGCTTTTCCGGCGGCCAACTGTACGCTTTCGGCCACGCTGACACAGTCAGGCTGTTTCTTTCTGGTTGACGGGCGAACCGAGCGGCGTGTATCGCGCACCTCGGGTACCGGCAGGTGTCCATCATCCGGGTCGGGGTGGCAGGTATAGCCAGTGTAGTCATGAATAATGTCGATCAGTTGGCTGTTGCTAATGGGTTTGGCCAGGTAGCCATCGAATCCCTGCTGGATCAGGCGGTCCTGCTCCTCTGCAAGGGCATGGGCCGTGAGCGCAATGATCGGAGTACGATGGCTGGCGCCATCAAGGCTTCTCAATCTCTCAGTGGTTTCCACCCCGTCCATTCCGGGCATCTGAAGATCCATGAAAACCAGGTCGAACGAGTGTTGGCGCGCCTTGCTCAGCGCTTCAAAGCCGCTGGTTGCTCCCTCAGCTACAACGCCGCAGTCGTTGAGCAGGGTCATTACCAGCTTCAGGTTGGCATCGTTGTCGTCCACCGCCAGCACTCTGGGTACGCGTGTTGATTGGGTTGGCAACTCACGGCTAATGGCATGGGAATGATCCGGCAACTGGCGTTGCCGGTTGCTGATACCGTGCACCAGCAGCAACAGTTCGTCGTACAGGGAGTCGCGGCATACTGGCTTGGTCAGGTGGCCACTGGCCAGCCCCGATAGCGGTGTATCGTGAGTTTCAAGGGTAGGGGTCAGCAGCAGTGTGCGGCAATCCCGCTCCAGCTCCAGGGACCGTACTAACGAGCAGTATTGGCTTGAATTCAGCAGGTGACGGGTGATGCCGACAACCGCAACGGCGTAACCGGACTGCTCTTTTTGAGCTTCCTCTATCTGCTCCTGCATGGCACCCGGTGATGAAACCCGGTCGACCGTCATGCCCCATTCCCGGAGCATATGTTCTACCGCCAGGCCGGTGGTTTTCTGTTGGTCAAGGTAGATGGCCCTTTCGCCGCGCAAAGAGTCTTTGGGCGCGATGGCTTCGCCGTTAGAAGACAGTTCCGAGGTCAGGGTAAACCAGAACGTGGAGCCCTTGCCCAGCTCACTCTCAAGCCCGATCTTGCCGCCCATTTCCTCAACCAGGCGCTTGGAGATCGCAAGCCCCAGTCCGGTGCCACCGTATTGCCGGGCAGTAGACGCGTCGGCCTGGCTGAAGGCGTTGAACAGGGACTGCTGCTGAGCTCGCGAGAGCCCGACACCGGAATCGGTAATGCTGAGTCTCAGGGTGATCCGGTTACTCTCTTTATCTTCTTCTTCAAGGCTGGCGCGCAGGACCACTTCACCGGTCTGGGTGAACTTGATGGCATTGTTGACCAGGTTGGTGATCACCTGCTTTACCCGTAGGGGATCGCCCATGATGTTGTCGGGTACATCATTGTAGACCAGTGGTACCAGGTCCAGGTTCTTGCTGTGAGCCGCCGGAGCCAGCATGACCATGACCTCTTCTACGATGTCCCGGAGTTGGAAGGGAATGCGGTCGAGGATGAGTTTGCCGGCCTCGATCTTGGAGAAATCCAGAATGTCGTTGATGATGGTCAGCAGTATTTCCGATGACTTGCGGATGGTGCTCAGGTGATCCCGCTGCTGGCGCGGTAGCGGGCTTTTAAGCAGTAACTCGGTGAAGCCGATGATGCCATTCAGCGGGGTGCGGATTTCATGGGACATGTTGGCCAGGAATTCCGATTTGATGCGGCTGGCTTCCAGGGCTTCCTTGCGGGCGAAATCGAGTTCGATGTTCTGGATTTCGATGGTTTCCAGGGTTTCTCTCAGGTCTTCCGTGGCCTGGTCAATGTTCTGCTGCATTTCCGCCTGGGCTTTGCTCAGTTCCCCGGCCATGGCGTTCAGGCCAGATTCCAATTGCTCGAATTCAGGGCCGGCGCGGGTATAGACCCGAGTGTCCAGTTTGCCTTCCTTGAGTTTGGCCACCGCCTCATTGAGTTCAAAGACAGGATCGGTAAACGAGCGGCTCATGCGTAGCGCAATCATCAGGCTGAGGAGTACGCCGCCTAAGACGAGCAACAGGGAAATCAGCAGTGCTTTATAGGTTTCCTTTTCGGTGCGTATGTGGGACATCTCCACGGTTACCCAGCCGATCGGTTTCTTGCCCGCCCCCACGTTCTGGCGGGAATCCGGGTCCAGCATGCTTTCGATCATCAGGTCCTGGAGATAGACCGGTGTCACGAAAACAGTACTGTCGGCGCGGGTAACCCGTACCGCTTCTTCGCCGGTCAACGTGTCCTTGCCAATATCGTCGGAGCTGCCGGGGCCTGTGTGCAGCAGCCGGTTATGCTCGCTGTCGAAGAAGGTAATCGAGCGCACATCCTGCTCTTCCAGAAGGGCGTTGGAGAGGCTGCTGAGCAGGCTTCTGTTGGCAGTGAACAGGCCGTATTCCGAGCCGGCTGACAGCTGCCGCGAAAGCGACTCGCCACGATCCTGCAGGAGGCTTTCAATGTTGTTGACCCAGCTGTAGGTGAAGAAAAGCCCCAGCATCAACGTGGTCAGAAGGGTGGGGACGAGTGTCACCACCAGTACTTTTTTGCGTATGCCCCAGCGCCGCATAGTGAGTTCCCGATTGACGTCGCCGGCCTGATATCCGGCATTCTTCCCTGTCAGAATAGTTGATTCCACGCAGTCTGGCCGTGATGGCGTCCCCGGATATAGCCCACAGTCATGGATATAGCGAGAAGCTGTATTGGGAGACTGCGGATATTCCGCGTATCATGCGAACCCGGAGTGTATCACAGGCTTGTGTCGTCGGCGTTACCCGCTGGCGGCGGGTTCCGGAAGAATTGAGGAAGGTTACAACATGCATTTCCCGACCATCGAAGATTATGTAGGGCATACGCCTCTTGTGCGTCTGCAGCGACTTCCGGGCGAGACCAGCAATGTGATTCTGGCCAAGCTTGAGGGTAATAACCCCGCCGGTTCGGTGAAAGATCGTCCTGCTATCAGCATGATCCAGGAAGCAGAGCGCCGGGGTGAAATCAAACCAGGCGATACCCTGATCGAAGCCACCAGTGGAAATACCGGAATTGCCCTGGCGATGGCGGCTGCCATCAAGGGCTACCGTATGGTGCTGATCATGCCAGCGAACATGAGCGAGGAGCGTCGAGCGTCGATGCGCGCCTATGGGGCGGAGATTGTCACCGTCACCAAAGAGGAAGGCATGGAAACCGCCCGCGACCTGGCCCAACAAATGGAGGCGGAAGGCAAGGGTAAAGTGCTGGATCAGTTTGCCAACCAGGACAACCCGCTGGCGCATTACCGCACCACCGGCCCGGAAATCTGGGAGCAGACGGCAGGGCGGGTTACGCATTTTGTCAGCTCCATGGGTACCACCGGAACCATCATGGGCGTGTCCAGGTATTTCAAGGAACGGAATCCCGATATCCAGATTGTTGGCCTGCAGCCCCAGGAAGGAGCGTCTATCCCCGGTATCCGGCGCTGGCCGGAGCCGTACCTGCCGAAAATTTTTGATGCCACCCGTGTGGACACGGTCATGGACATCGGCCAGCAGGAAGCTGAGGACACCATGCGTGCCCTGGCCAGCGAGGAAGGCATTTTCTGTGGTGTTTCATCAGGTGGCTCCATCGCTGCAGCCCTCAAGCTGTCCGCACAGGTTGAAAACGCGGTGATCGTGGCCATTATCTGTGACCGGGGTGATCGTTACCTTTCCACCGGTGTGTTTCCCGGTGCCTGAACCCATCAAGACCTGAATCCAGTTAAGAGACTTTCTATGAGTAGAAGACGCAGGAAGGCCCTGCCAAGCGAACCGGTGCGCTGTGTGATTGAAACCCTCAGTCACGATGGCCGGGGCATCGCCCGGGACAACGGTAAGGCACAGTTCGTCGACGGCGCCCTGCCTGGCGAGACGGTCATGGCCAAATTTACCAGTACACGCAGCAAGTTCGATGAATTACGTGCTGTGGAAGTGCTTGAAGCCGACGACGCGCGTATGACTCCGCCCTGCGACTTTGCCGACCTGTGTGGTGGGTGTAGTCTTCAGCACATGAGTGGCGATGCCCAGATCCGGTTCAAGGAAGATACCCTGCGGGAGCATTTTGCCCATTTTGGGGGCATTGAACCGGACGAGTGGGTGGCGCCCATGCGTTCCCCGGCTCTGGGCTATCGTCGCAAGGCACGGCTGGGCGTGAAATACGTGCCAGCACGGGAATCGGTGCTGGTCGGGTTTCGGGAAAAGCGCAACAGTTTCCTGACCGATATTGATCGTTGCGTGGTGTTGGATCCGCGTATCGGCGATCGCATCACGCCGCTACGTGAACTTCTTCATGGCATGGACGCCTATCGTCGCATACCGCAGGTGGAAGTCGCCTGCGGCGACGATTCGGCGGCGATGATATTCCGCAACATGGATCCGTTGAGCGATTCCGACAGGCAGTCGTTGATCGATTTTGGCCAGGCCCATGACTTGCATATCTATCTGCAACCGAAAGGGCCGGATACGGTTCACAGAATCTGGCCCGAGACCGGCGAAGAGCGACTGTCCTACGACATGGAGGAATTCGACCTGACCATGAAGTTCCATCCCATGGACTTTACCCAGGTCAATGTGGACATCAATCGAAACATGGTACATCGGGCCGTCGAGTGGCTGGACGTCCAGCCCGGTGAGCGGGTGTTGGACCTGTTTTGCGGACTGGGTAATTTCACCCTGCCGCTGGCTCGCCGTGCCGGGCAGGTGGTTGGAGTGGAAGGTGACGATGCCATGGTCGTCCGCGGGCGGGAAAATGCGGAACTCAACGGGCTATCGAATGTCGCATTCCACGGCGCTGACTTGCAGGCGGATTTCACAGCACAACCGTGGGCAGCGGAAGGGTTTGACAAAATCCTGATTGATCCGCCGCGTTCCGGAGCCCAGGAGGTGTGTGAATACCTAACAGCCTTTGGTGCGAAGCGAATTGTTTATGTCTCCTGTAACCCGGCCACGCTGGCTAGGGACGCAGGGGTGATGGTGCGTAATGGTTATCGACTGGTGAGGGCGGGCGTTATGGACATGTTTCCCCACACCACTCATGTTGAATCCATGGCGATGTTCGAGCGCGTGGATAATTGATGCCTCTCGGGACCGGTCAGGGATGGCCGGATAAGCGACCAGGAAGAACAAGAGCGATATGGTAAAAGTTCGCGAAGACTATGCAGTGACGGGTGACGGCCAGGTTGATATCGAGCGTTGGGTCCGTCAGATCGAGTCACAGACGCATCTTGAGGATGCTGAACAGTTCCGGCGGGCCTGTGAAATGGCCGCCGCGATTGATGTCCAGGCGGTACGCGAGGACAGGGTCTGGGCCCCGGGGGCCAGCAGCTTCCGAACCGGCATCGAAATGGCTCAGGTACTGGTGGAACTGCACCTCGACCAGACCAGCCTGGTGGCAGCAATTCTCTACCGGGCAGTGCGGGAGGAACGGATTCCCCTGGAGGACATCCGCAAGGAGTTCGGCGATGAGGTGGCCGGGCTGATTGATGGTGTTCAGCAGATGGCGGCAATATCGTCCATCCATCACCCTCTTAAGGGTAATGTGCTGGGCCAGACCGAGGGCCAGCTCGATAACGTTCGCAAGATGCTGGTCACCATGATCGACGACGTCCGGGTGGCGCTGATCAAGCTTGCAGAGCGGACCTGCGCCATTCGTGCGGTGAAAAACGCGTCTGAAGAGAAGCGCATGCGTGTGGCCCGCGAGGTGTTTGATATCTATGCGCCGCTGGCGCATCGACTGGGAATCGGTCACATCAAATGGGAACTGGAAGATCTTTCGTTCCGCTACCTGCACGAAACCGCTTACAAAAAGATCGCCAAGCTGCTCGATGAAAAACGGCTTGACCGCGAAAGCTACATCAAGCGTGTCATCACCACCATCAAGGACGAACTGGATGCGTCTGGAATAGACGGTGAGCTTTCAGGGCGTGCGAAGCACATCTACAGTATCTGGCGGAAGATGCGGCGCAAGGGCATCGACTTTTCCCAGGTGTACGATGTTCGGGCCGTCCGTATCTTGGTGCCTGAGGTCCGTGACTGTTACGCCGCGCTTGGTATCGTGCACACACTCTGGCGCCATATTCCCAACGAATTCGACGACTACGTTGCCAATCCCAAGGAAAACGGGTATCAGTCCCTGCACACGGCTGTCATCGGCCCTGAAGGCAAGGTGATGGAAGTGCAGATCCGTACCCAGGCCATGCATGAGGAAGCTGAGCTTGGCGTTTGTGCTCACTGGCTCTACAAAGGCATGGATAAGGGCAACCGGTCCGTGGGCTATGACGCCAAGATCAACTGGCTGCGGCAAGTGCTGGAGTGGCAGGAGGAACTCGGCGACCTGTCCGGGCTGGCGGATCATCTCAAATCCGATGTCGCCTCCGATCGGGTCTATGTGTTCACGCCCGAAGGCCATGTGGTGGACCTGCCACAAGGCGCGACGCCGGTGGACTTCGCCTATCGTGTGCACACGGAAATCGGTCATGCCTGTCGCGGGGCCAAGGTTAATAGCCGTATCGTGCCGCTGACTTACCCGCTGAAGACCGGCGACCAGATATCCATTCTCACGTCCAATAACCAGGCGCCCAGCCGTGACTGGCTTAACCCGAGCCTGGGCTATATCCAGACTTCCCGTGCCCGGGCCAAGGTTACCCACTGGTTCAAGCAACAGGACCGCGATCGCAACATTGTTGATGGTCGGGCCATTTTGGAAGACGAGTTCAAACGCCTGTCGCTGTACGAGGTGGACCTCAACGACCTGGCTCGCAAAGTGAATTACCAGGCTGCCGAGGACATGTATGCGGCAGTGGGGGCCGGGGATCTTCGACCCACCCACGTGGCCAACGTCGCCCAGCAGATGCTGGAGCCGAAATCCGAGCAACTGGATCTGAAACTCAGCACCCAGAGGCGCAAGCCCTACGACACCGAATCGGATATCCAGATTCTGGGTGTTGGCAAACTCAAGACCCAGGTGGCGAAATGCTGCAAGCCCCTGCCGGGTGATCCGATCGGTGGCTACATCACCGTCGGCCGTGGTGTCACCGTGCATCGGCAGGATTGCATCACCTTCCTGAATCTGAAGGAGTTCGAGCCCAATCGGATTATCGAGGTGAGTTGGGGCGGTCAGCCTGTGGCCGTGTATCCCGTTGATGTAGAAATTGAAGCTTACGATCGCTCCGGGTTGTTGCGGGATATCACCCAGGTGCTGTCGTCTTCCAAAAGTGACGTTCTGGCACTCAATACCCTGTCCAACAAGGATGAGAACACAGCCACCATGACCGTGACCCTGGAAATTTCCAGCCTTGATCAGTTGGCCAAGTTGCTCGCCCAGATTCGCAATCTCCCCAACATCATTAATGTCAGGCGAAAGCGATCATGAGCTATTCCATTGACGATCTTAAAACCTTGATGACACGGCTTCGGGACCCGGAGTCCGGGTGCCCGTGGGATACCCGCCAGAGCTATAAGACCATCGTGCCCCACACCATTGAAGAGGCCTACGAGGTTGCCGATGCCATCGACCGTGAAGACTACCCGCACCTGGAAGATGAACTGGGTGATCTGCTGTTTCAGGTGATCTTCTACAGCCAGATGGGGAAGGAAGATAACCACTTCGACTTCGACTCGGTGGTTGATAACCTCGTGCGCAAGCTGGTCCGGCGTCATCCCCACGTGTTTCCGGAAGGCACCCTGGAAAGCAGGATCGATCCGCACAACCGGCCCAGTGAGGCTGACATCAAGGCGAGCTGGGAACGTATCAAGGCAGAGGAGCGGGCGGCGAAGCCGGAGGCGTCTGTGGAGACTGCGCCATCAAGCCGGCTCGACGGCATTGCCCGGACGCTCCCCGCAATGGTGCGCGCTGAGAAACTTCAGCGTAGGGCCGCCAACCATGGCTTTGACTGGCCAGAGGTTGAACCGGTCTTCGACAAGCTTCACGAAGAGATCGATGAGCTAAAGAAAGCCTGGTATGACGCGAGCTCTGGCGATGGTCCGGCGGAGGCGGTGGAGGACGAGCTGGGTGATCTGTTGTTTGTGTGCGTCAACCTGGCACGTTTCATGAAGGTTAATCCTGAGCAGGCCCTCAACAGCACCAATCACAAGTTTGAGATGCGATTCCGTGCTATTGAGGAGCACCTCGAACGCGAAGGCCGTGATCTTGATGGCGAATCGCTGGAGGCATTGGACGCCGTCTGGCAAGCCGTCAAAGGGGTTGAAAAGACTCGTAAAAGGTAACGGATAAGTACAATCCGTTACCAAGTTTTCCGCCCCTGGTGCGGTCGCTTCGTCTACACTTCCGGTTAAGGATGCACACACTTCGTGCACCCTGTGGGCCACCAAGAAGATGCAGGAGTGAAGGCACCATGAAAATCAAAGATCTGGTCAACTACTGGGACAAGCACGCACGTGGTCGGCTGACCCGTGATGCGTATTTTGCCGACCTCTCTGACCAGCATCACAAGCGACTGGAAAAACTGGCCGCGTTGTATCCGATGAAGTCTTCCCAGGACCTGATGCGAGACCTGATTTCCGCTGCTCTTGATGAGCTGGAAACCAGCTTTCCGTACGTTCAGGGGTCTAAGGTTGTTGCGTTCGATGAAGACGGCTTCGAAATCTATGAAGATCAGGGGATGACCCCGCGCTTCATCAGTCTCAGCCAGAAGCATATCCAGCGGCTGAAGGCGCGCCAGCTCGAATCGGTTGCCTGATCAGGCCAACGCCTGATTGATCGCGACGGCCCTGTGATACCCGACGGGGTGGCTTCACCACCCCGCAGAGAAGTGCCCCCGCTTTATTTATCCTTGCCTTCCAGCTTGTCCTTCAACGGGCTCAGCCTGACCAGGTCGTCCAACGCGGCGCCAATCATGTCATTCAGTATGTCGCTCTCTGAACGGTCCGGGTAAAGCTCGGCCAGTGCTGCTATGCGCGCGGCATCTTCCAGCGGCAAGCGGAGATTGTAATCGTGGCTGCGCTCAACAGACTCTTTCTTGCTTTCCCAGTGCTTGGGCAGATCGGTTACTTTCATGGATACTCCTTGCGGCGACAGGCTTTAATCGTTAGAAAGGCTTTATAAGAGTAAACAGTATCGTTAGTTTACTTCGCCTCCGTCAATTTAAAAGGACGTCAATGTGACTGAGCTACACCCTGACCTTCGAGAAAACGTTCGCATGCTGGGCGAGTTGCTGGGGCAGAGTATCCAGCGTCACCCCGGGCAAGATTGCTACGAGTTGATAGAAGAAGTGCGGGCGGCTGCCAAGGCCGACCGTCGCCAGGAAAGCGGTTCCGGCCAGCGCCTGGTCAACCTGCTGGGCAAGCTTCGTGATGACGAGTTGCTGCCGGTAACCCGCGCCTTTAACCAGTTCCTGAACCTGGCCAATCTGGCGGAACAATACCACGGCATCCGCCGCAAGCGGGGTCATCAATCGGACCTGATGGTGGAATCCCTCGAAGAGGTGTTTGGCCGCCTCAAAGACGGTGGCGTCAGTGCCGATGAACTGCACAGGCGAGTGGCTGACCTTCGTATCGAGTACGTTCTGACAGCACATCCCACCGAAGTGGCCCGCCGTACGCTGATCATGAAGTACGACGAAATGTCCGATTGCCTGGCCCGACTGGATCATGAGGACCTGTTGCCCGCGGAGCGTGATGAAATCGTCGGACGCCTGTCGCAACTGGTCACCGAAGCCTGGCACACGGATGAGATTCGGCATGAGCGCCCGACGGCGGTTGACGAAGCCAAGTGGGGATTTGCCGTTATTGAGAACAGTCTGTGGCAGGCATTGCCGCGTTTTCTGAGAAGCCTGGATCTATCGCTTTCAGACGCCACGGGGAAGGGGTTACCGCTGGACGCGTCGCCCATCCGGATCGCCTCCTGGATGGGCGGTGATCGCGATGGCAACCCCAATGTAACCCATGAAGTAACCCGCAAGGTGTTCCTGCTGGGCCGCTGGATGGCAGCCGATCTCTACCTGCGGGACATCCAGTCCCTGCGAGCGGAATTGTCCATGTGGCAGGCCAGTGATGAGCTGCGGGACGTCGTTGGTGATACCCGGGAGCCCTATCGCCAGGTGCTGGCCGGGCTGAGGGAAAAACTGATCAAAACCCGGGACTGGGCGGAAGCCAGGGTTGCCGGCGAGCCCTCCGACGCCACCGGCATTCTGTTTGCCAACGAGGACTTCACAGGGCCGCTGGAGCTTTGTTATCGGTCCCTGGTGGACTGCGGGCTGGAATCCATTGCCAATGGTCCGCTGCTGGACACCATTCGCCGCGCCCACACCTTTGGCTTGCCTCTGATTCGCCTGGACATCCGCCAGGAGTCGACCCGTCATGCCGAGGCGGTTTCGGAAATGGTGGATTACCTGGGGCTGGGCGATTATCTGTCCTGGTCCGAACAGGAACGCCAGGATTTCCTGGTGCGCGAACTCAAGGGGCGCCGGCCACTGATACCCAGGCACTGGAAACCCTCCGACGAAGTCGCCGAGGTGCTGGCTACCTGCGAAGTGGTGGCAGAACAGACGCCGGAAGCGCTGGGTTCCTATGTCATCTCCATGGCCAGCAAACCGTCGGACGTGCTGAACGTGATTTTGCTGCTACGTGAAGCGGGTATGAAAAACCCGATGCGGGTAGTGCCCCTCTTTGAGACCCTGGATGACCTGCGCGGCGCCCCTGACAGTATGGCGGCGCTCTACAGCGTGGACTGGTATCGGGACTATTGCGAAGGCCGGCAGGAAGTCATGATCGGCTATTCCGATTCCTCCAAAGACGCTGGTCAGATGATGGCCGCGTGGGCTCAGTACCAGGCTCAGGAAAAGCTCACCGAGGTCGCCAATCAGTATGGCGTCCACCTCACGCTGTTTCATGGCCGCGGTGGCACCGTCGGCCGTGGTGGTGGCCCGGCCAACCGTGCAATCCTGTCTCAACCGCCGGGTTCGGTGAACGGCAGTTTCCGGATCACCGAGCAGGGCGAGATGATCCGCTTCAAGTTTGGCCTTCCCCGGCTGGCGGAACAGAGCCTGACGCTGTACACCACGGCGGTGATTGAAGCCACCCTGGCGCCACCGCGAGGGCCAGAGCCGGAATGGCGGGAGGCTATGGACTGGCTCACCGAACGCTCCCTCAAAGCTTACCGTGACGTGGTTCGGGAGAATCCCGACTTTGTTCCCTATTTTCGCCAGGTCACTCCGGAACAGGCGCTGGGCAAGCTGGCCCTGGGTAGCCGCCCGGCACGACGCAAACCCGGCGGTGGCGTGGAAAGCCTGCGGGCCATTCCCTGGATTTTCGCGTGGACCCAGATGCGGATGATGCTGCCCAGCTGGCTGGGTAGCGACGTTGCCCTGGAGGAGGCATTTCACAACGACCGCGTGCCGGTGCTGCGGGAGATGATGCAGCAATGGCCGTTCTTCAAAACCTACGTGGATATGCTGGAAATGGTGCTGGCAAAATCTGACCTGCGAATTGCCAGCTACTACGAAAAGACGTTGGTCGATGATCCAAAACTGCTTGAACTCGGCAAGAACCTGCGGGAGCGCCTGCAGGGCTGCATCCGCCATTTGCTGGAATTGAAGCAGCAGGACACCCTGCTGGAACAGGAACCTGTATTTGCCCATTCCATGCGTGTACGTAATCCGTATACTGATCCGCTACACTATTTACAGGCGGAACTGCTCAAGCGTGACCGTGAGGGCGAGGGCAAGGGCGAAGTGCCCGAGATGGTTGAGCGCGCACTCAAGGTAACCATGGCCGGTATTGCGGCCGGCATGCGGAACACCGGCTAAAGCAGGTTCAGCGGATCATAAAAAACAGGAGTAACGCCGTGGCGTTAGCGGCAAGACTGGAACGCTTTTTAACCGGCAAAGGAATTGCCTATCGGGAACTTGAGATTGATCAGGTACTTAGCTTTGACGCCGCGGTCATGGCGTCCGGGCGTCCTCAGGATGAGTTTATCCGGGCAACGCCCCTGATCGACATCAATGGCGTCGTCATGGCCGTTCACGGTTACAACACCAGTCTGGATATGGACCTGGTGCACAAGCAAACTGGCCGACGCCTGCAGCCGTTAACGGCTCGCCAGTCCGCCCGGCTGTTTGCCGACTGTGATCCGGGCTTCCAGCCGCCGGTCGGGGCTGCCTACGATCTGCCGGTACTCGTTGATGAGGATATCCTGGGATACCCCCGCACCCTCATGTGCTGCGGGACCGACAACACGCTTCTCGAGTTGGACCGCACCTCTCTGGCAAGGGCCCTGGCGGATGCCACTCAGGGCCACCTGGCGATTCGCGGGCAAAACAACGATGAGCGTGATGCCCTGACGCTGGAAGAAGTGGCCGACAAGCTGCAGAAGCTTTACCGTCTGCCGCCCATGCCAGCGCTGGCGCTGCGCATTCTCCGTTTGACGGCCAATTCCGAGGCGACCGCCCGCGAACTGGGCGAGCTGATAGAGTTTGATCCCAGCCTTACCGCGCAGATCATGCGCTATGCCCGTTCTGCCCTGTTCAACTATCCCGGTCAGATCAACTCGGTACAGGAAGCGGTGACCCGGGTTCTTGGGTTTGATCGTGTGGCCCATATCGCGCTGGGTATTGCGTCCGTGCGCGCTTTCGAAGTGCCCCGTCAGGGCATGCTGGGGATGGACCAGTTCTGGCGCCACTCTCTGTATAACGCGTTTGTTTGCCAGCGTATGGCGCCAAAGTGCCATTCCGATAAAGGCCTGGCGTATCTGTGTGGCTTGCTGCACAACTTCGGCCTACTGCTGATCGGCCACCTGTTTCCCCAGGAGTTTGACGAGCTGAATTCGCTGCGGGAAGCCAATCCCGACGCCAGCATGCATTCGCTGGAGCAACAGGTGTTCGGGGCCAGCAACGATCAACAGATGCTGGCGGTTGGCCACGGCGCCATTGGCGGCATCCTTCACCGACTTTGGGAACTGCCTGACCCGGTGGTCAAGGCCGCGGGCATGCATCAGCAGGAGGGCTACCACGGCGAGCATGAGCAGTATGTGCTCATGGTCCAGCTGGCCAATGGGCTGCTGAAGGAAAGGGGGATTGGGGATGAGTTCAACCCGGATGATGTCGCCTCCCTTGCGTCGTCCCTCGGGCTTTCCGAAGGGGACGTTGCTCGTTTGAACGAGGAGATTGACAGCGTTTCCGGGGAGCTGGACGCGCTGGCGTTATCCCTGTCATCCTGACCGTCGAGCTCTATCAGCTACAGCCGCAACTCACAGCCCGATGTAACCTTTTGGTGCATGCTACGGAGGTCCACTTTCTATGAGGGGGCTGAGTTCGTATAATGCGCCTTCCTTGGCAGGGGCTGCGGGCTCGTTGCTGCCGAGAAGCTGTCGCAAAGCCGCCGGGTTTTGCAACAGCTTTTCAAATGATAATGACTACAACGGGAGCACAGCGTTATGAGAATCATCATGTTAGGCGCGCCAGGCGCAGGCAAGGGTACGCAGGCCCAGTTCATCACCGAACGGTTTGAAATCCCGCAGATTTCGACCGGCGACATGCTTCGCGCGGCGGTGAAAGCCGAGTCCGATCTTGGCAAGCAGGTCAAGGAAGTGATGGCTTCTGGCGGCCTGGTGTCTGATGACATCATCATTGCGCTCATCGAAGAACGGGTTAAGCAGCCTGACTGCAAGAACGGCTTCCTGCTCGACGGTTTCCCCCGCACCATTCCCCAGGCCGAGGCCCTGAAAGATCAGGGTATTGTTATTGACTATGTGGTGGAAATCGCCGTTGATGACGAAGAAATCGTAAGCCGTCTGTCAGGTCGTCGGGTGCACGAGGGCAGTGGTCGCATCTATCATGTGAAGTACGATCCGCCCAAGACCGAAGGTAAAGACGACGAGACTGGCGATGCCCTCATCCAGCGCGAGGACGACAAGGAAGAAACCGTCCGTAAACGCCTGAAGATCTACCACGAGCAAACCGCGCCACTGGTCGGTTACTATCAGGACTGGGCGAAAGAAGCCCCTACCGCTGCGCCGAAATATGTGCGCGTAAAAGGCGTGGGCAGCCTGGATGACATTCGCGACCAGATTCTTACCCAACTGAAGTAACCCTGTGAAACTACTGGCACTGGATACCTCATCAGAGGGCTGCTCAGCAGCCCTGCTGGTGGATAACAGCCTGGTGGAGCGGTTCGAGCTGGCTCCCCGCGGACACACCCGCCTGTTGATGCCGATGATCCGCGAGCTTCTCGCCGAGAAGGAACTGGTGCCGGCGGACCTCGATGCGCTCGCATTTGCCTGTGGTCCGGGCTCGTTCACGGGCCTTCGCATTGCTACGGGGGTTGTCCAGGGCTTGGCCTATGGTCTCGGAATCCCCGTTATTCCAGTGTCATCCCTGGCAGCCGTTGCGGAGGATGCGATACAGCATTGGCAAATGCTGGACGGCGACGCCGTTGCAGTGGCCTTCGATGCCCGCATGGGTGAAGCCTATTGGGCCTGTTATATGTGCCGAGATGGGCAACCGGAGTTGATGGGTCACGAGCAGGTCTGCGCTCCGGCGTCTGTGACTCTGGCCGATGGCGCATCCCGGTGGTTTGGTGCCGGTCAGGGGTGGAGCCTGAAAGAAAATTTCCCGGCCGATGTTGCCGCAACCATGGACCGCATCGACGAGACTCTGGTGCCCAGGGCTTCCAGAGTGGCGGAGATCGCCGCCCGTGCCTTTCATGCGGGAGCCGGGGTACCGGCCGAACAGGCACAACCGGTATACATTCGTGATGAAGTGGCCTGGAAAAAACTGCCCGGCCGCTAACAACAACCTCACTGCTACCACCCGGAATCACTGCCGATGGAACTGTGGCACATTATTGTATTGGCCGTTATACAGGGGCTGACGGAATTTCTTCCGATCAGCAGTTCGGCCCATCTGATCCTTCCCTCACAGGTATTTGGCTGGCCGGATCAAGGCCTTGCGTTCGATGTCGCCGTGCATGTAGGGACGTTGGCAGCGGTGATCTGGTACTTTCGCGCGGAAGTGGGCCGTCTCACGGTTGCCTGGGTTGGAGATACGGTTCGGGGCCGTGTCGGGCAGGATAGTGGCCTTGCGTGGGCGGTCATCGCCGGCACCATTCCAGCCGGACTGGCTGGTCTGTTGCTTAATGATTTCATTGAAACCTCCCTGCGTTCCGGGTTGGTGATTGCGGTTTCGACCATCGGTTTTGGTTTGGTGCTGTGGTGGTCGGACGCGGTGGGACGTCGTAACCGGGACCTGCCGGCATTGACCATGAAAGATGCAGTGATCATTGGCGTGGCCCAGGCGCTGGCTCTCATTCCGGGCACCTCCCGATCCGGTATTACCATCACGGCGGCTCTGTTTCTCGGGTTTGGACGGGAGGCCGCCGCCCGATTCTCGTTCCTGTTGTCGATCCCGCTGATTCTCGCCGCCGGTCTGCTGAAAACCCTGGAGCTGGTGGAGCAGGGCGGGGCAACCGACTGGGCGGCTATTGCCCTGGGTGCTGCGCTGTCATTTGTCAGTGCCGTGGTCTGTATCCACCTGTTTCTCAAGTTCCTTGAGAGACTTGGCCTGATGCCGTTCGTTATATACCGCCTGGTACTTGGTCTGCTGTTGCTTGTCATGCTCTGGTAGTGCAAACATTGAACAGCCTGCTTTAAAATTGCTCCAGGATCTTCCATAATCCACTACCTGTGGTCTTTTTAACCGGTGTACCAGAATGATCGGTGGTGTTAACCCAAACAGCAGTCTTCCTTTCCAGTCCGGCAACAGCAGCCCGGTTCGTGAGCGCAGTGACATCGCTCGTGCGCCTGCGTCCGCCCCCGATAACGATAGCCAGGCCGTTCGCCGTGATCTCACCGATGCACGGCCCCCCAACGCCGAACAACGGCCGGTTCCTTCTGCTGAGTCGCTAGAACGCCGTGTCGAGGCACGTCAAGCCGCGGAGGACGTGCGCCTGGAGCGTTTCCGTGCCGATGAAGTTTCCCTGAGCACCTCCAGAGCCCTGTCCACGTTTGCCGATGTCGCCGCCGGAGGCGATGTTGCGGATGCAGGGCTCTCAGGCATCGATATCCTGGTTTGATGTCGCCAGGAAACACCCTGTCTGAACTTGCCGTTGGCTGCAGCCCCCTTGGCGATCTCCACGCTGCACGTTCCCTGTCTGAAGCATTATCGTTGCCTTTGCTGGGTACGCTTCGTCCGCGAGACGTGCGGGATTACCCAGTGCTGCTGTTTCTGGATGAAAATGGTCTTGGCCTGCAGGTTACCGGCAAGGGGGCTCCAGGGCCTGTCAGAGCCGAGTTCGTGACCGGAAAGGCGGGATACCGGAGAGAACACGGCGGTGGCACCGGACAACTGATTGCCAAGGCTGTTGGCCTGAAGAAAGCCCGCCAGCCCCTTCATGTTCTGGATGCAACGGCCGGTCTTGGCCAGGACGCGTTCGTACTGGCCTCCCTGGGCTGCAGGTTAACCCTTTTCGAACGTTCGCCGGTTATCCATGCGTTGCTTAGTGATGGACTTTCCCGTGCGGCCCTGAACGAGCAGAGCGCGCCCATTGTCGCCCGGATGGCATTGCAGTCGGGTAGCAGTATCGACTGGTTATCGCAGGCGGGCGCGGGCGCCGCGGATGTGATCTACCTTGACCCGATGTTTCCCCATCGCGACAAGTCGGCCCTGGTCAAGAAGGAAATGCAGGTGTTTCGCACGGTGGTGGGAGACGACGATGATTCACCAGCGTTGTTGAAGGCCGCGTTGGCAGTGGCAACCTATCGGGTTGTCGTCAAACGCCCGCGCAAGGCGGAGCCAGTGAGTGGCCCCGAACCCACCACCCGTATTGAAGGAAAGAGCAGCCGGTACGATATCTACTCCATCAAGGCGTTTCCTGCCGGATAGGTCACCGGTCGCGTTCAGGCCCCAAGCATGGTCACCTGCTGAATGGCCTGGCGTTTTTCCACACTTAGCACCAACCGTGCGTCTTCCGCTACTTCATCCAGGCCGTCGGTGTAGCACAACAGTCCGTCGTCATCGGTGGTGATAACGCCATTGTGCTGCATGTTGGCGATGAAGTTACGGAACAGGGTCTTGTCGAAGAACTCCGGCGCATTGAGGCCGAACAGGATGGACATACGTTCGGCCAGAAGCGTGCTCTGCTCTTCCAGTTCGCCGGCGGTAATCTTACCCGATCCGTATTTGCGCAGGATGCCGATGGCAATGTGATAGCGTTCTAGGGTCTGGATGATGAACCGTGACAGCACCCGCAGGCGCAGCATGGCATCGGTGCCTTCCTCAGGGCGGCTGATCCTGTCTTCCTCTTCTTCGAACAGCAACCCTTTCTCCAATAGAACGTCGATCCATTGGTTGATGACCCCGTCAATCTCCTCGGCGTCGTATTTGAGGAACAGTTCGGATTTCAGATAGGGGTACGCCACGCTGGCCAGGAACTCAATTTTGTCCCGGCGCAGGGAGTTCTTGTTCTCAAACAGGCTCGCGATCAGAGACGGCAGGGCAAACAGATGCTGGATATTGTTGCGGTAATAGGTCATCAGGATCGCGTTGCTGCCTTCCAGCGCGATGATGTCACCCAGTTTCTGGGGCTGGCGCGTGATCAGGCCCATGTTTTCGCAGTAGTCGACCCAATCCTTGCCACTGCCTTCCGGCAGCGTGATGGTGTCGGCGTAGGGAAAGGCTTTCAGCAGGTCGGCATACTGGTCCATCAGGCGAATCAACTGGCCTTCATCCATAGCCAGGCGATCGGTGCCCAGCAAAACCGTTGCAGTCATGCCAATGGGATTGACGGCGACAGATGCGTTAATGCTGGACGCAACACGATTGGACAGTTCAGACACCGCCTGATTGAGCCATTTTGGCCGGTATTCGGAATCGTAGGCTTCTTCCCGCCAGCTTGGTTCGACTTCGTTCAATACCTCAGCAAGGGGAATGGCTTCACCGAAGTTTACAGCGACCTGGCCAAACGAGTTGCTCAACTTGCGAACGGTCTTGGCAATCGCGAACACGCTCTCTTTCTGTTTTTTCTTGCCCCGTAGTTCACCGAGGTAAGAACGGCCTTCCATCACCTTCTCGTAACCAATGTATACCGGGACGAACACGATGGGCTTGCGATGGTCTCGCAGAAAGCTGCGGACGGTCATGGACAGCATGCCGGGCCGAGGCTGGAGCATGCGGCCCGTGCGGCTGCGCCCGCCCTCCACGAAGTACTCAACGGAATAGCCGCGGGAGAACATCACGTGCATGTATTCGTTGAACACGGTGGCGTAGAGCGGGTTGTCACGGAAGCTCCGACGCATGAAGAACGCGCCGCCGCGTCGCAGGATGGGGCCAACAATAGGCATGTTCAGGTTGATGCCGGCGGCAATGTGCGGGGGCATCAGCCCGTTCTTATAGAGCACGTAGGACAGCAGCAGGTAATCAATATGGGAGCGATGGCAGGGAACATACACCACGGCATTGTCCTGGGCTTCTTCCTTGGCAACGCGGATGTTGTTGATAGCGATGCCGTTGTAGATACGATTCCACAGCCAAGACAGCACCACTTCCAGGAAGCGTATGGTCACGATGGACATGCTGGCAGCGATCTCGTCCGCATATTTGTACGCCTTGGCGCGCACCTTTTCCGGGGGGATGTCATCCTTTCGGGCAGTTTCCCGGATGGCTTCCTTGACCGCCTGGGTCCGCACCAGTCCACCCACCAAGGTGCGGCGGTGAGACAGGTCCGGGCCGAGCACGGCTTGGCGCACCCTGCGGAAATGGGTACGGAGAATGCGGGCGAGCTTACGGTTGGCGCGTTCCTCGCTATGGCGGTATTCGTCAATCACCTGCTTCAGGGACAGGGGCTGATTGAACTGCACGTAAGTGCTACGCCCATGCACCATGATGATCAGGAATTTCTGCAAACGTCCAGCCACGGACCAGGTGTCGGACAGCAGCAGTTTGACCAGCGATTTTTCCTTGTCCGGGGAGCGCCCCCAGAACAGCGACACAGGGACGATCTGAACATCCTGCTCAGGGTGTTCCAGGCCATGGCGAACCAGCGCCCGGAACTCACCGGTGGGAACGGGCGTCTGGCGACGACGGAAAAGACCACCAATCCGACGGTAGAGAAAAAAGAAGGAGTGGTTCGGACCGTTCTTGACCGGCAGGGACGACTCGGCACCAGGCAGGCCAGCTCGCAGCACCTCCTGTTCCAGGACCAATCGGCTGGACAGCGAGCTGTACTGCAGTACGTAGCAAACCGGTTTTTCCGGGTCTACTCCCAGGGCTTCCACGCTGTTGCCGCTCACATCCGTCCGGACCCACAAAAACAGGATTTTGCGGAAAAGGGTCAGGATCAGGCTGCGAAGGCCCAGGAAAAAACGCATAAACGGTCGCTCCGGTTCACAAAACAGGCGGTAAGTTTACTTGGTTGCGTGCAGTGCGGAAAGCCATGCGGTCGTTCTGTTGTGTTGTGCCGCTGTGATACATTTCCAGCTCTACCCACATAATAGCTTCTGGACACGGATTATGGCGTTATGGACTCCCGGCTGGTCTTCGAAAGGGCCCGACGATGACGATCTTGTGTTGGCCATCGACGGTGATGCGGTGCTGAAGCCCGACGTTGGCTGGCTGAAGCCTTGGCGGATGATTGCCCCTAGTACGCACGGTGATATCGGGCCGGTGTATGTTGGCCAGATGGACGGCAAGCCTGTCTACGTAGCCGAAGCCGACGCGGCCAGACTGGCGGGGTCTACAGAACGGGTGACGCTTCGGGAAGCGCTGCTGCTGATGGAGGATGCTCCCGCGGAAATGCTGGGCACCGCGTTCCAGGTGCATCAGTGGTGGCGGGATCACCGCTTCTGCGGCCGCTGTGGTGAATTGACAGAGCTGCACCCGTTGGAAAGGGCCAAGTGGTGCAAGCCCTGCGGCATTCCCTGGTATCCCAGGCTGGCGCCCTGCGTAATTGTGGTTATCCGCCGTGGTGAACGCATGTTGCTGGCCCGGTCATCGCGGACAAAGCGTCATTATTTCAGCCTGATTGCGGGCTTTGTGGAGCCGGGTGAAACCATTGAAGCGGCGGTTGCCCGGGAAGTGAAAGAGGAAACCGGCCTTGAGGTTAGTGGGGTTCGCTACCACTCCTCTCAGCCATGGCCGTTTCCCCATCAGTTAATGCTGGGCTTTTTTGCAGACTACGCCGGGGGCGAGCTGGTGCTGCAGGAAGACGAAATTGCGGAAGCGGACTGGTTTCTGCCGGGCGATATGCCACCTGTGCCGCCGGTGACCACCATCTCTGGCGGCCTGATCCAGGCCATGGTGCGGGAAATTAAAGGGCAGGGGGCATCGTCGTGACTGCGCCAAGAGTGCTGGTCTTTGATTCAGGCGTTGGCGGATTGAGCGTTGCTGCTTGTATCCATCAACAATTGCCGGGGGTGAAGTTGGTGTACCTGGCTGATAACGCTGGCTTTCCTTACGGCGCCCAGCCGGAAGCGGTGGTCATTGAGCGCAGCCAGACACTGATCCGGCTGGCGCTGTCGGAATTTCCCTGTGATGTCATTGTGGTGGCGTGCAACACTGCGAGCACTGTGGTATTGCCGCATCTTCGGACCATGACACCGATACCGGTGATCGGCGTGGTGCCGGCGGTAAAGCCTGCGGCGGCGGTGTCTGAAAACCGCCGTATTGGTCTGCTGGCCACCCCCGCCACTGTTCGTCGGCCCTACCTTGCCGACCTGATTGACGAGTTTGCCAGTGATTGCACGGTGGAACGGCTGGGGCATCCGGACTTGGTGCAATGGATCGAAAATCTGGTGTCCGGTTCGCCAGTCCCCGAACAGGCCTTGTCCGTGGCATTGCAACCATTCCGGGACGTGGGTGTGGACACTGTGGTTCTGGGCTGCACTCATTACCCGCTGATAAAGGATCTGCTGCAGAGCCAGTTGCCGACCGTAAAACACTGGGTGGATTCCGGAGAGGCCATCGCCCGCCGAGCGGCCTGGTTATTCGAACAGCAGGGGCTGGAAGTGAAAAGTCTTATGGCCCTCAACAGCGATGGGGATGTGGTTGATGCCGCCCTGTTTTCCGGGGACATCCCACGAGGTATCGGGGAGTTCCTGGATGGGCTCAGCCTGGCCACCAACGACATCCGTGGTAACTGGTCCTCGTCGGTAGTCGGTGCTATAGCAAGCGGGTCAGCTTGAACATGGCCAGGAACTCCAGTGCCGGTAAGGATCGGCGGTGGCAACAGTAGGTTTTAAAGTTGTCGCCACGGAATCGTGACTTGGTAAATTCCAGGCCCTTGAAGTTGTAAAGGAAGTTCCCCTTCTCATACAGGCCGTGCATGATGCGCTTGAGCAGTCGGCTTTCCTGGTGCTCGGTAGCCGGGTCCAGGGATAGCGGAATTAAACCCAGGTCCAGATAGGGCACGCCTTCGGCCTTGAACACATCCATGGCATGGGCCATCAGGGTGTAGAAAATACCCTGGCGGAAATCCGCGTTGGCCCTTGAGATGTTGGGCACGTAACTGATGATCTCGTTATTGCGGTAGATGGGGTCGAAGTAGATAAAGCCCACGGCCTTGCCATCCTGGTACGCGTAGAAATGGCGTTCGTTCTCCCGGTACTCCATCTCCATGGGACGTATCAGGAAACGGATCTCCTTGCTCTTGCATTTACGGGTGCGAATCCAGGCATCGGAAATTTCGCGGGTGTGGTCATCGCTGAAGCGCTCCTTCACGGTAATGCCGTTTTTTTCCGCCTGGTTGAGGGCCGTGCGCAGGATCTGTTTCTTCTTCCCGCTGAGCGACCAGTTTTTCAGGTTGATACGGGATTCGCTGCCAAACTGGGTGCCAAACAGGCCAAAGCGGCGGTAGAGGTAGTCCACGACAGGTTTGGATACCTGGATGTAGCAGGCGGAAGGGAAGCGTTGGTGAAACTGTTCCAGGATCACCTCAAAGTGTTCCGGTGCGGTGACAGGATCGGAGAGCACGAACGTGCCGCCCCATTTGCGCATATACGCCAGGTAGCCAACGCCGGGCACATCGAAATACTGCATCTCAGGTTGCAACGTCGAGAACGACTGGGAATGGGTGCCGTACTTCTTGAGGTAACTGATGCGCTCCGGAAAGGTAAATACACCTTCGTCCAGAGAGCGTACGCCATCGAGTGAAAGGATCTGGTCTGACATTGTGAAACTCCCCCGTTTATTGTTTTAAATCCGGCGTGAGGCCTCGTGTCTACACCTGTTTCCGTCCCAGGATCGACCAGTAACAGTTCATGTTCAGCAGCTTGAAATGCTTTTTCTCGGTAACGTGCAGGCCAAGGCGCTGCATGTGTTCGGGGTAGTTGTAAATCTTGTGGAAGGCATTGTTGGCGAACAGCCAGAAGATGAAGACGGCCATGTACCAGTACATCTTCTTGAACAGGCGGGCCACAATGTTGCCGGTGGGGTAGCAGAAGTCACCCACAACCACCCTGGCGTCGGCCTTGCCCAGACGGATCAGATGCTCCAGCACCCGCACCATCATGTCTTCGTCAAACACGTTGAGGAAAAAGTTGGCGACCACCATGTCGTACTGTTCGAACTCATCGACCTTCATGATGTCGCTGTGAATGCGGCGGATGGTCAGGTGCGGCGCCTCTTTTTCCTGGGCTTCGGCAAACTTGCGCAGCATGGTCTCGGAGAGGTCCACCACGGTCACGTCCGCGCCCAACTCTGCGGCACGGATCGCGTCACGGCCATGGCCCACGCCTGCAAACAGGATGCGGGCGCCGGGCTTGACGGTTTCCACATCGAGCATGGCAGTCTTGCAGCGATGGATGTTCTTGCCGCTGTAGAGGTTGCTCAGAAAATCGTATACCGGGCCAATGTATTTGTATTTATCGCGCATGGTGACTTCTGCCTGTCCATATCCTGGGGATGCTTCCATTCTTCTTGTGATTGTTGATTCACCGTCAGGTGAATTGAAGGAAGCGCCTGATGGATTTGAGCTTAGAGAAGCCGGTGGGGGAATTATGTGCAGTACCGCGCATTTCCAGATACATAACGTAACGAACAGCAACACTTTGCAAACCAGATCAACATTTTAGATCTGACTGTCCGACAATGGAGTATCGATAATGCGGTAGGTTAGAAAGCGACGGCGCGCGCCGGGGTATGTCCGAGGGTTTTGCCGATGACGTCTGCAGGCCGCGCCGGGCCGTAGAAGAATCCCTGAACCTGGTGGCATCCCAGGCTTTTGAGGTAGGTGAGCTGTTCGTCCGTTTCCACACCCTCCGCCACGATCTGAAGTTTCAGTCCATGGGCCATGGCGACAATGGCGTTTACAATACACGCACCATCTTCGCCTCTGCGAATGGCTTTGACGAAGGACTGATCCACTTTCAGGGTGTGAATGGGCAGCCGGTGAATGTAATTCAGGGAGGAGTAGCCGGTGCCGAAATCATCAATGGCAATTCTGACGCCCAATGACGCTAATTCCCGGAGTTTCTGACTGATCTGCTCAAGATCGTTCATGATCACGTTTTCAGTGATCTCGATTTCCAGGTTTTGGGGCGGGAAGCCGTGGGCCTGGAGTTGAGCCATCAGGGTCTCTACAAACCTTGGGTGCTCCACCTGGACCGGGGACAGGTTTACGGCCAGTCGCAGGTCGCTGTGTCCTTCTCGAATCCACTGGCCGACATCATGGCAGGCCTGGTCGAGTACGCATTCACTGAGTTTGGCAATGAGTTTGGTTTCTTCCGCCAGCGGCAGGAAGTCCCGTGGATAGAGCAATCCCCTTTCCGGATGTTGCCAGCGCACCAGCGCTTCCAAACCCACCACGCGATTGCTCGAGGAACAGACTTGCGGCTGATAGAACACCCGCAACTCATCGCGCTCCAGTGCCATCCTAAGGTCTCTTTCCAGGCTCAGGCGGTTGGCCGTGTCAATGCTCATGCTCTCCGAGTAGAAGCGATAGCCATCCTTGCCCCGTGCTTTGACGTGATACATGGCAATGTCGGCGTTCTGGATCAGTTGATCCATGGATTCGCCGGCTTCCGGGTAGGTGGCAATGCCAATGCTCACACCTACGAAAACTTCGTGTTCGCCCAGTTGGAAAGGCGCGCGCAAGGCCTTGATCAACTTCTTTGAAATCTGTCTTGCGTCCTCGTAACCGTGGATCGACGGCAACAGCAGAGTGAATTCATCGCCACCGAAGCGTGACAGGGTATCCCCTTTGCGCAGACACCGTTCCAGTCGCTGTGTGACAGCCTGCAACAGGCGATCGCCCATGGCATGTCCCAGCGTGTCGTTGATAACCTTGAAGCGATCAAGGTCCAGGAACATCACCGCCAGCTTCTGCTCACTGCGGCGCGCGTGGGTGATGGCCAGGTCGAGCCGGTCCTTGAACAGGGCGCGGTTTGGCAGTCGGGTCAACAAGTCGTGGTAGGCCTGGAAGTTGATAAAGGCTTCCGCTTCCTTACGCTCGGTCACATCGCGAGCAGTGCCGTAGTAGCGGGCCTCGCGACCATTGTATTTGCCGTCATCGTGATTGGTGTGGGGCCAGGTTTCCGGGTCAATCGGAAACGCGGTAATTTCAAAGTGTCGGGTGGCTTTGCGGCTGCCTCGGGTCTTGAGCCGAACTTCCAGTGTCCGGGGATTGTCGGCGCTGATATTCGGGCCTTTCAGAGCATAGGTTCCCCGGGCGATGTCCCGGTCATCCAGGATGTGGCGAAAGTGACGCCCGCACAGCTCAGCGGGTTGGTAGCCAAGCAGGCTCTCAATCTTGCTGTTCACAAAACAGAAATGCCCGTCGCCATCGAGCATGAAAACGATATCGGGTGAGCTGTTGACGATGTAGCGATGCAGTTCCTCGGACTTTTCCAGGCGCATTCGTATGTGCTCGTGGGCGCGAAGCAGAGAACGCTTGCCGAGCACGCCGTCGACCGTTGCCAGCAGTTCTTCCGGGTCGAACGGTTTGCGGATATAGTCCAGTGCCCCCCGGCGCAGGGCACGGCTGACGGCGCTGAACGAGCTTTCACCGCTCACGACAATCACGCCACATTCTGGTTGTTCCGATGACAGGCGTTCCATCACACCGAATCCGTCCACATCGGGCATGCGAAGATCCAGCATTGCCAGGTCGAACGATTCGGTCTCAAGGATGCGACAGGCCATGCGCCCACCTTCCGCTTCGGTGACCTCGTACCCCTTGCTTCTGAGCAGTGAAGCAAGGCCGGAAAGCAGTCTCGGATCATCGTCGACGACCAGGATGCGCGCCTTTCCGTCGTCGCCGTAAGTCCACTCGGTGCTCGCAGGTTTCATGTCAGTAGCCCGTCGTTTCTTCGTCATTTTTCATCGTTTTTTTTATTTGCCGCCGCGGGAAACAGAATTCGGAATGCTGTCCCTCCGCGCCCCGTGCGGCAACTAATGATGCCCTCCATGTCATCAATCAACTGTTTGACCACGCTCAGACCCAGGCCGCTATGGCCCTTGCCCTTGGTGGATTGAACCGGTGAAAACAAGTGTTTTCGGACCTCGTCGGGAATTCCATTACCGGTGTCCGCCACTTCCAGTTCCACCCAGGTTTTTCCGCTCTGCCAGACTGGTGCCTGTGTGTGAATAGCCACTTCGCCACCGTCAACAAGGCATTCTGCCGCATTACGGACCAGGTTGATAACCACCTGCCGGATGACAGCACCGGGCACGGTAACATCGGTGGGGTCCGCGCAAAGGTCAAGCTCCAGCGCCATGTCGTCGCCGCTGAACAGGCTGTCTTCCAGCAAGTCCCGCAGAATTCTCAGTTCGTCATTAAGATTGCAGACGCCGGTCGGGTTTGCTGCATCATGGCCCGGACCCCTGCTGATCTGCAACAGGAGATCCCCCGCGCGATCAAGTTCGTCACGTATGACGTCCAGCTCTTCCTGTACTTCGTCATCATCCAGCCGGTTCCGTAGCTGATAGATATATTGCCGGATGATGGTCAGCGGGTTGCTCACCTCATGGACCTGGCGACGAATGGCCTGTCGGGCCAGTTCCGACTCCATACTGTCCTGGGTACCACTATTGGCTAGCGTGGCAGTGACGGCGTCAGACAGTTTGGCGCTGAACAGGCGACCGATTTCTTCTGTCTGACCGGAACTGTCATGGTCGGTACCGACGACAAAGACGCCAGCACATTGATCTTCCCCCCGAACGGGAATAGCCACCAGAGAAGGGGTTTTCAAGAGAGAAAGCAGCTGGCGGTCCAGCACAGTCGTTGTGCGGTCACCAAGACACAGGGCGGTGCCGCTGCTGTAGGCCTCGGTCAACACGCTGGTGGCCGGCCCGCTGGCAACTGTAAGGTCAGGAGTATCGCCGTTGCTGGCGGATAGCAGTGTCAGCCCGTCTCCGGCCTGGCCAAAATACAGTGCCGGCAGGCCGGTGATCAGTGTCAGGCTGGTGACGGTTGCGGCCAGACTCTCCTGGGCACTGCCGCGAATCGGCGACAGTTCCAACGCCTGGCTGGCCATGGCCTGTTTCAGTATGGTCTGTTTGAGTTTGTGGTTGGAATGGTGGGCGTCGTAGTCTTCCGATAGCGGAATGCCCAGTGACTCGGCCACGCCGCTCACTTCCTGGTCGATCCTGCGGTTGATCTCTCGCGTGAGCTCTTCATTGAGCCCAAAAATGGTCCCCGCCGCCGCAATGCCCGCCGCGTCCGAGAGTGCCAGGCGCGTTGCCAGACTGATCAGTTTGACCAGGTGCCCAGCATCCTGTATTTCCGCTGGCATGGCCTGCTGATAGCGCATAGCGTCAACCGCCATGGGGCCCAGCCCCCATGAATTGACCAGTTCGGCAGCAATATCGGACTGGTGGTCAAAGTAGTATTGCTGGGTTTCTCCAGGCGGTGTTTTCAGTGCGATCAGCTCGCCTACGTTGTGCAACATACCCAGCATGAACGCCTGGTCGGGTTCGGGGTAGCGGGTCAGTGTTGCCAGAGCCCTGGCCGTCAGGGCGGTGGTCAGTGAATGGCGCCAGAAGTCCCGCAGCTGTTGCCACTGGTCTGCCCCGAGTTCGTAAAGAATCTGGCGCAATGCAGCAGTCAGAACCAGGGTGTGAAAACGTCGGGTTCCCAGCCGGAGCAGGGCCTGGTCAATGGAACGTATTTGCGAGGTGGGGCCGTACAGTGCCGAGTTGGCGAGGGCGAGAACGCGAGTGACCAGAGCGGTGTCGGCAGACACAATGTCACTTATTCGGCGATAGTTTTCATCCTGATGGCAGGCCTCAAGCGCCCGAAGGGTAACCTCCGGGAGACTCGGTAGCTGTATGTCAGGGGCAATCTGCATAGGCCTGCCTGTGTAACGCGCCAGATATTTCGTTAGTATCTGACGACTTGTTCATAAACATTAACCCGATGGAGCTTAGTCAATAACCTGCATTTATTAAACAGTTATTGGTCCTTTTTTAAGCAGAGTATTACCCGTGTTGTGATGTGTGTAAACTTTTTACAGGTTAAATGTCGCAAAACCGTCCATGATCGGGCATTCAACCCGTCTCTTTTTGTCTACAGTTAGAACTCCGTCCGGGTTACACTTTGACACAGTACTCAAATTTTACCCGGATCACGTGTCAGTCGATGGACAAGACAGCGCCTATTAAGCATTCATGACCGATTCCCGCACTTCCAGGCACATTCCGAAGCAACCCAGAACACTGGCCATAACCGGTGGCAAAGGTGGCGTCGGAAAAACATCGGTGGCACTGAACCTTTCCCTGACCCTTGCGCGAGAGGGTTACAGAGTATTGTTGCTGGATGGTGACACGGATCTGGCTAATGTCAGTATCATGCTGGGCCGGTATCCGGAGCGCACCCTGGCCAACGTAATGGCCGGTGAGTGCTCTCTCCGCGACGTGATTATGGAAGCGGAGTGGGGTTTGCACATCATTCCCGGCGCCTCGGGAGTTGAACAATGTGTGGATATGGCCGCTGAAGAAAGCCTGCGTGTTCTCAAGGCTTTGTCGAGGCTGGAGAAAAACTACGACTACGTGATCACAGACACGGCCTCCGGTTTGCAGAAGACCGGCATGCACATGATTGCGGCGGCGGAACTGGCCTGCGTCGTGGTCACGCCAGACCCTGCATCGCTGACCGATGCCTTCTCCCTGATAAAACTTCTGATTCGCCGTGGCTACCGAAGGACGCCGAGCGTGTTGGTGAACATGGCCCAGGGTGCAAGTCAGGCTCGATCCGTGTTTCAGCGCCTTGATGCTGCTGCAGTTCGGCACCTGGGGTTGCAGTTGCATTACCTGGGTGCGATCTGGCGTGACGAAACCTTGCGCCAGTCAGTGATGAATCAACGCCCTGTGGCACTGTTGCCGGCTTCTGATCCGTCCAGCCGTCAATTCCGAACATTGGCTGACATGCTGAACGTGCGGCTGCGCCAGCTGCCGCCGCGAAAGGCGGGGATTGCGGCGTATTGGCACCGGGTGTCGTCCGGTTCAGCGGATACGGCGCCTGCGTCCGGCGGTGGCCAGGCAAAAACGCCAAAAGACCCGGCCCAGGAATGCAAGCGGCTGACTGCAGAACTCGGCGAAATACTGGCTGACAGCAGTGACAAGCCGCTGCTGCGTTATGACGCGTTTCAGGGGCTTTTTGCACTGTTAGGGCGCAAAATGGATGCAGATGCCATCGAGATTATCCAGACCGGTTTAGCCTCTCTCAATTGGGACAAACTGGAAAAGGAACAACGAGAACATATGGCGACTCATCTTCGCCATCTCGCTGCAGAAGTTGACCCTGCGGCAGTTCCCCGTAAGGCGGAAGCAATAGTAAATAAGCCAGAGCGGGAGCCGTACTACGACCGTATCAGTTTTGGTGAACAAAGCCGGTTGATTCGGGCGCTTAAGGAGCAGCCGTCCAATATCTCCCTGGATCAGCTTCTACGCTCGCTGGCGGACACCGACAAGAACGGTTCCTGAGCACCTTTTATCCGGTTTCTCTCCATTCCTTTTTTTTGCATTTAGTCACCTTATTTTATGGTCATTTTATTGATGCAATTTGTAGCGTAACTTTGCTCTATGTCACCGCACTGTCATTCGGTCTGTGCAAAAATCAGCCTTATTCCCGGAATCGTGGCCCGCAAAATGCAGTAAAACCCACTGCATTTGATGGCTACACAGTGAATTTGAGAAGGAGTTCTCGTCATGGCAACACAGCAGCAACAGAATGGAGCGTCAGCGTCCGGTGTTCTTGAGCAACTACGTGGTAAACACGTGTTGATCACCGGCACCACCGGGTTTCTTGGTAAGGTGGTACTGGAAAAACTGATTCGCACGGTGCCGGATATTGGCGGGATCCATCTGCTTATCCGCGGTAACAAAAGGCATCCGGCAGCGCGGGAACGATTCCTCAATGAGATCGCGAGTTCTTCCGTGTTCGAACGCCTTAGGCACGATGACAACGAGGCGTTCGAAAGCTTTCTTGAGGAACGCGTTCATTGCATCACCGGCGAAGTGACTGAACCCCGTTTTGGGCTTACGCAGGAGCGGTTCCGTGCTCTTGCCGGGCAGGTCGATGCGTTTATCAATTCCGCAGCCAGCGTAAATTTCCGGGAGGAGCTCGATAAGGCGCTGAAGATCAATACCCTTTGCCTCAAGAACGTTGCCGCTCTGGCGGAGCTCAACAGCACTATGGCGGTCATCCAGGTATCCACCTGCTACGTCAACGGAAAAAATTCCGGTCAGATCACGGAGTCCGTTATCAAGCCGGCGGGAGAGTCTATCCCCCGCAGCACCGACGGATACTATGAAACGGAAGAGCTTGTACACCTTCTGCAGGACAAGATCTCCGACGTGAAGGCCCGATACTCCGGCAAAGTGCTTGAGAAAAAGCTCGTGGACCTGGGTATTCGCGAGGCCAACAACTACGGCTGGAGCGACACCTACACGTTTACCAAATGGCTGGGTGAGCAACTCCTGATGAAAGCCCTTTCCGGGCGCTCACTCACAATTGTTCGCCCTTCCATCATTGAAAGTGCACTGGAAGAACCCTCGCCGGGATGGATTGAAGGTGTGAAGGTGGCGGATGCGATCATACTTGCCTACGCCCGTGAGAAGGTCTCCCTGTTTCCCGGCAAACGCAGCGGTATTATCGACGTGATTCCGGTGGACCTAGTGGCCAACAGCATTATCCTGTCCCTGGCTGAAGCCATTTCCGAGCCTGGGCATCGCCGCATCTATCAATGCTGCAGTGGCGGTTCAAACCCAATTTCGCTGGGCACGTTCATTGACTACCTGATGGCCGAAGCCAAGTCCAACTATGCAGCGTATGACCAGTTGTTCTATCGACGGCCCACGAAACCGTTTGTGGCGGTCAACCGCAAGCTGTTTGATGTTGTGGTTGGCGGGATGCGCGTGCCGTTGTCCATCGCTGGCAAGGCACTGAGGCTGGCTGGCCAGAACCGTGAGCTAAAGGTTCTCAAAAACCTCGATACCACGCGTTCACTCGCCACCATCTTTGGTTTCTACACGGCACCGGATTACATCTTCCGTAACGATTCGCTGATGGCCCTGGCTTCCCGCATGGGTGAACTGGATCGTGTCCTGTTCCCGGTGGATGCACGCCAGATCGACTGGCAGCTGTACCTGTGCAAGATCCACCTCGGAGGTCTTAACCGTTACGCTCTCAAGGAGAGGAAGCTGTACAGCCTGCGGGCTGCCCAGACCCGCAAGAAAGCCGCCTGACACCCGGTCAGTCGGCTGTCCTTTCTACCCGTCCCCCCCGGTTCCCGGGGGGGCGGAACCTCACTTGTTGTTTCCGCTGGCGGGTCTATCCTTTAGGGCAGGCTCCAGAACATAGGGTCACCCCTCGTGAGACCGTCATTCTAGCTAAAAGTGCTGGCGGATTGGGACGTTAGTCTAATTCATTGTTCACTGGCACGCGTGTTGAACTATGGGTATCCGTCTTCAGGGCTTTTTTGCCCGTCACGCTCTTTATTAAATAACCGATAATGACAACAGACTCTGACTAATAAGGGGGAGCACAATGACTGATAAACAGGTTTATCCGGTAAGTCCGGACGTGGCCAAACGGGCCCTGCTAAACCGGGATCAGTACGAGAAGATGTACCAACAGTCGGTGAATGACCCGGAGACCTTCTGGGCTGAACACGGCAAGCGACTGGACTGGATCAAGCCCTTCTCGAAGGTGAAAAATACCACCTACGACTACGACAACCTATCCATCAAATGGTTTGAAGACGGCCAACTGAACGCCGCCGCTAACTGCCTGGACCGTCACCTGGAAAAGCGCGGTGATCAGACAGCCATCATTTTCGAGGGCGACGACCCGGCCGATTCCCGCAACGTGACCTACCGCGAACTGTACGAAGAAACCTGTAAGTTCGCGAACGTTCTGAAAGATCAGGGCGTCAAGAAGGGCGATGTTGTCACTATCTACATGCCCATGATTGTTGAAACGGGTGTTGCCATGCTGGCCTGTGCCCGCATCGGCGCTATCCATTCTGTTGTCTTCGGCGGGTTTTCTCCGGAAGCACTGGGTGCCCGGATTGCGAATGGTAAATCCCGATTCGTGGTAACGGCTGATGAAGGTGTCCGCGGCGGCCGCAAGATTCCTCTCAAGAAAAACGTCGACGCTGCGTTGAGTAAGGAAGCCGGCGCAGAGGTGGACAAGGTTATCGTGGTCAAGCGTACCGGCGGTGATGTGCCCTGGAAAGGCGGTCGTGACGAGAGTTACGAGGAGCTGATGAAGGGCGCGTCCACGGATTGCCCTGCAGAACCCATGAACGCCGAAGATCCGCTGTTCATGCTGTACACCTCCGGCTCCACTGGCGCCCCGAAAGGCGTATTGCATACCACCGGTGGCTACATGGTCTTTACCTCCATGACCCACGAATACGTCTTCGATTACCACGATGGCGACGTCTACTGGTGTACGGCGGACTTTGGCTGGGTCACCGGTCACAGCTACATTCTGTACGGCCCGCTTGCCAATGGTGCTGTCACCGTCCTGTTTGAAGGTGTACCCAACTACCCGGATACCTCCCGTATGGGTCAGGTGGTGGACAAGCACAAGGTCAATATCCTGTACACCGCACCTACCGCCATCCGTGCCTTGATGGCCGAAGGTGAGTCCTGCATGAACGGCACCACCCGCGACAGTTTGCGCCTGCTGGGTTCGGTGGGTGAGCCGATCAACCCGGAAGCCTGGGAGTGGTACCATCGCGTAATCGGTAACAGCAAGTGCCCGATTGTGGACACCTGGTGGCAGACGGAAACTGGCGGCATCCTGATTTCGCCGCTGCCGGGCGCCATCGATCTGAAACCGGGTTCCGCGACTGTGCCGTTCTTCGGCGTCAAGCCGGCACTGGTGGATAATGACGGCAATATCCTGGAAGGCAAGACTGAGGGCAACCTGGTGATCCTGGACAGCTGGCCTGGCCAGATGCGCACCATCTACGGTGATCATGAGCGCTTCAAGCAAACCTACTTCAGTACCTACAAGGGAATGTACTTTACTGGCGACGGTGCCCGTCGTGATGAAGACGGCTACTACTGGATCACCGGCCGGGTGGACGATGTTCTGAACGTGTCCGGCCACCGCCTGGGGACCGCTGAGGTTGAGAGCGCCCTGGTAGCCCACAACAAGGTTGCCGAAGCAGCTGTGGTTGGTTACCCCCACGAAATCAAGGGGCAGGGCATTTATGTCTATGTAACCCTGGTTCATGGCGAGGAACCCAGCGACGAGTTGAAGAAGGAACTGGTCCAGTGGGTGCGCAAGGAAATCGGGCCGATTGCGTCTCCGGACGTAATTCAGTGGGCGCCTGGACTGCCCAAGACTCGTTCTGGCAAGATTATGCGTCGTATTTTGCGTAAAATCGCATCCAATGAGCACGATCAGCTGGGCGACACCTCCACTCTGGCGGACCCGGGCGTGGTGGATGACCTGATAAGCGGTCGTGCGAACAAGTAAGGCCTGCTTGCTATCAGGCTGTGACCCTGTGAGGAATCTGTTGAATGACACAAACTATTATCGTCGCCGATGATCACCCGCTGTTTCGGGCAGCTCTGAAACAGGCGGTCAGTCAGGCGGTACCTGATGCCAAGACAGTGGAAGTGGACAGCATCAAGGCGCTGCAGGCGGCGGTAGAGTCGCATCCGGATGCGGATCTGGTGTTGCTGGATCTGAACATGCCGGGCGCCCACGGCTTTTCGGGGCTCGTGTTCATGCGCGGAGTACCCCGGCCTGCCAGTGGTGGTGGTGTCAGGATCGGAAGAAATGCAGGTGATGCGCCGTTCGATCGACTATGGGGCGTCGGGCTTTATTCCGAAGTCGGCGCCTCTGCCAACCATCACCGAGGCGATTCAGGCAGTCCTGGAAGGAGACGTCTGGTTGCCGGAGGGTGTGGCGGACAAGATCGAGCGGATGCATTCGGACATGACGGACTTCTCCGAAAAACTGGCGTCACTGACGCCGCAGCAGTTCCGGGTGCTGGGTATGCTGGCTGAGGGGCTTTTGAACAAACAGATCGCTTATGATCTGGACGTCTCAGAGGCTACCATCAAGGCCCATATCACGGCGGTGTTCCGGAAGCTGGGGGTTCGCAACCGGACCCAGGCGGTAATTGCGATCCAGCAAATGGAGATAGATCCTTCGGATACGTCGTTGTCTGGTAGCTGATTGGCCCAGAGGTTCTATTGAATTGAAAAAGCGGAAATCCCTGCGAATGGGATTTCCGCTTTTTTTTGTTTGAGCGGGCGTGCTCACTTTTTACTGGCATACCCCAATTTCTTATCCACCAGATTGAACAGCTCCTCACCCTGATGCCAGCGGTCCAGGTTCTCCAGGAACTGGTCGGTCAGCGCCCGTTTCCAGCCGATAAAATCGCCAGACATGTGGGCGGTCATGATGACATTTTCCATATCCCAGAGCGGATGATCCGCCGGTAGGGGTTCTTCCTCGAACACGTCTAGCGCCGCGCCAGCGATGTCGCCGTTATTCAGGGCGGCAATCAGGTCGTCGGTTTTCACCACGGGCCCGCGACCAATGTTGATCAGGCGGGCGGACTTGCGCATGGCCTTGAAGGCTTTTTCGTTGAATAGGCCTTCGGTCTGGGGGGTCAGTGGGGCGGCGATGACTACGAAATCCGCCAGGCCCAGTTGCTCGGTGAGGTCGTCATTGCCGTGAACCGCGACAAAATCCGGATCGTCTTGGCGGGGTTTGCGGGCAATACCGTGGGGTTTCAGGCCGGCGGCCTTGCATAGCCGGGCAATCTGCCCGCCGATGGAACCGGCGCCAACGATCAGTACCTGTTTGCCTTCAGCTCTTTCGGTGTCCCGGTGCTGCCATTTGTGCTCTGCCTGCAGGCGCAGGGAGCGGGGAAAATCCTTGGCGAACATCAGAATCGTGCACAGCACGTACTCGGCAATGGTGCGGTCGAAGATGCCCCGGGCGTTGGTCACGGTGACATCGCCTTCAATAAGGTCCGGGAACATCAAGGCATCCACGCCGGCACTGGTGGCGTGGATCCACTGCAGTTTGTCCGCTGACGGCCAGGCGGCGGCCAGGGCCTCGGTACGAAAGTCCGTCACCATCATTACGTCGGTGCCCGGCAAGGTGTCCCGCAGAGTGGGCTCGTCAGAGGCAAAGCGAACCTCTGCTCGTGCCCGCAGGGCATCCATGCCAGGAGGCTCGTTTTCACCGGGTGCTGTCAGAACGGTTACAACCGGTTTGCTGTGTTGGGTCATCTGTCCTCCGCCAATGCAGTTTGTCCGCGTCCGGCCGCGGGAATCGACAGTCCGGATGTCGAGTCTACAGTCTGGTATCTGAGCCTGAACTGGTCAACCTGACCCCATATAAGATAAAGGTCGTAGCCCTTGTTATAGCGGGTACTACGGCGTTTCGTTCCGGTAATCCAATCTTTCTGTTTTATGTCTTGTACGGCCCCTGTTTACTGACTAACCTGCAGGAGTAGCTACTATTTTGCCCCGCGTCCAGGAGGTGTTTATGGCAGAAGCCGCCAATCGAGAAACCGGCCAGACCAAACCGCGTAAAGTGAAATACCGGAAGAACAAGGCCAGTTGGAACCCGGCGATGCAGGCGGTTCCGGTGCCGGGCATTCGTCGCATGGTGAATATGGCGGCCACCATGAAGGATGTCATTCATCTTTCCATCGGTCAGCCGGATTTGCCAACCCCCAAGCATGTCATTGACGCTTATATTGACGCGCTCAATGCCGGGCAGACGGGGTACACCATGGACGCGGGCCTGCCCGAGTTATTGGTTGCCCTGCGGGATTACTACGGCGCACGCTACGATCGCAAGCTGACCCGGGACAACATCCTGATCACCAGCGGGGCGACCGAGGCGATGTACCTGGCGATTTCGGCGACGTCTGCGCCAGGCCGGCAGTTCATCGTGACTGACCCGTCGTTCCTGCTTTACGCACCGCTGATTCGCATGAACGGTGGTGAGGTCAAGTTTGTGCCCACCCGGGCGGATAACGACCACCAGTTGGATCCGGACGAAGTAATCCGGGCCATGGGACCGCGCACGTTTGCGCTGATCCTGAACAACCCCAATAACCCCACCGGGGCCGTATACCCCCGCACTACCGTCGAGACCATTCTGGAAGAGTGCGCCTACCGGGGAATCCAGGTATACGCCGACGAGGTCTATGATCACCTCATCTTTGACGATGACGACTTCGCCAGTGTATTGAACTGCTCAATGGACCTGGACAACATCATGTGCATCAGCAGCTTCTCGAAGACCTACAGTATGGCCGGGTTGCGGGTAGGTTGGGTGATTGCAAGCCAGGCGGCGATCAAGTCGCTGCGGCGTTTCCACATGTTCACCACCTCTGTCGCCAACACGCCGTCCCAGTTCGCGGGCGTCGCGGCACTCACCGGAGACCAGCAATGCGTCAAGAACATGGTGGACATCTACCGTGAACGCCGCGACAAGGTGGTGGAATTGGTCGACCAGACACCGTATCTGACAGGGTACAAACCCGGTGGCGCCTTCTTTGCGTTCCCGGATTTGCCGCCCCACGTGGACGGCTCCGATCTGGCGCTGCGAATGCTCAAGGAAACGGGTGTTTGCCTGGTGCCGGGAGATGCCTTCGGGGAAGGGTGCACGAACGCCGTTCGGATCAGTTTCTCGACCACGTGCGAGAAACTGGATGAAGCCTTCGACCGGATCATCCCCTGGATGGCCAAGCAGCAGTTCTGACCGTCATGTCGGCTCTGGACTCAGTGCTTGTGCAATGCCCCTACTGTTGGGAGACGCTGGATCTCAGCGTCGACCCTTCGGTGGAAGATCAGGAGTACGTGGAGGACTGCCAGGTGTGCTGTCAGCCCATCCTGGTCCACGTGGTCCTCGACGAGAACCTGACCCCCTCCGTGACCGTCCGGGCCGAGAACGAATAACCGCCCGCCAACCTTCGGCGGTGTCTATTCATTCCTGAACGATGATTAACCTGCCCGGCTTGCCCGGGCAGCCACCTTGGCTCAGGATAGGAGGAACTGCAAAGGAGAGTCTTTCGATGGTCAACGCATCAACCCGCCTGTTTTCGGCCGTTATTCTGTTATCCATGTTTGTTCTAGGCGGCTGTGCCAGCCTGTCACCCTATTCCATTTCCGAAGCGACGTTGGAGCGCCACTTTCAGGATACCGTCAGTGACTTTGATCGCCGGCAGCTGCAGAGCGGGTCGCCACTTAGCCTGAGCCTGAGCAATGCGGACATTACCCTTGGCCCGGATGGCCGTGACGTGGCGGTCATTGACCTGAGAGGACAGGTCGCCCTGAATGCGCTGATGGCAAAGCTGCCAGTCGATATTGCCCTGAAAGTGGAAGGAGCGCCTGTTTACGACAGTAAGGAGAAAGCGATCTACATTCGGCGGCTGCAACTGTTGGAAAGCAGTATCGATTCGTCGTTTTTCAAAGGGGATCTCAAACCGGTTACGGATAACGTCATGAGGGTGGTTGCCCAGATGCTGGAAACCATGCCGGTGTATCGGCTGGATGAAGCGGACTTCACCCAGCGAATGTTCGGCATGGTGCCCATGGACGTGAGGGTTGCGCCCGGGCGGCTTGAGTTCGTTATGGCCGAGTAAGTGACTCCAGGCGCTCGCGCACGGCGGCGCCGATTTCCTGTGTACCCCTGGATTTGCCGGCGTTCTCCGCCAGATCAGCGGCTACTGCGTCAAACAATTCCCGCCCGGCCGCGGCCACAGCCGGGTCCTTCCGCCCCAGCCACTCCAGCATGCGTGCCGTGGTGAACAGCATGGCTGTGGGGTCGGCCAGGCCCTGGCCGGCAATATCCGGTGCGCTGCCATGGGTTGGCTCGAACATCGAGGGCATGCCGTTTTCGTCGGGATTCAGGTTGCAGGAGGGCGCCACGCCCATGCCGCCGGACAATACGGCTGCCAGGTCGGTCAGGATGTCACCCTGCAGGTTGCTGGCCACCACCACATCGAACGCCCAGGGCGCCTGGACGAACTTCATGCAGGCCGCATCCACCAGTTCGTGGTGCGTTGCTACGTCGGGGTACTGTTTCGCCATTTCTTCGAAGGCTTCGGTGTACATGTCGCCCCAATAGCGCAGGGCATTGCGTTTGGTCACGATGCACACCTGGCTTTCGCAGGTTTTACCTTCCAGAGTACGGAAGTGTCGGGTGCGGCCTTCTTCGGCGCGTGCGGCGGCTCGCAGGCGGGCCTGCTCGAAGCCATAGCGGATAATCCGGTCGGTTGCCCGGCGGGTGAATACTTCCATCTGGGTAGCCACTTCATCCGGTGCGCCCTTACGGAGCCGCCCGCCCTGGCTAACGTACTCGCCCTCGCTGTTTTCTCGAATCACCAGCATGTCGATGTCTTTGGCGCGCTCATCCGCCAGATACTGACGGGCACCGGGAAGCAGTCTGGCGGGCCGTTCGCAAACCCACTGATCAAATCCCTTGCGCATGTCCAGCAGGGGGGCCAGGGAGATGCTGTCTGGCAGCAGGTAACGGTCAGGGTCGTCGACCGGGCCGGGGTCGCCCAGGGCACCCAACAGAATCGCATCATAGGATTTTAATTGGTCCAGAGCATCAGCCGGCATGGATTCGCCATTCTCTTCGTGCCAGGCATGGGATGGCCAGGGAAAGCGTGTCCACTCCATCGGCAAATCGTGTCGTTTGCGCAGGGTCTCCAGGCAGTGTACCGCCTCGGCAACCACTTCAGGACCGATGCCATCACCGGGGGTCACCGCAATTCGGGTTTTCTGGGCCATTCCGGATACTCCTTCCTGTTGCTGTGATCGTAGAGTCAGTCGTGTGATTCAGTGTAGTCATGTGCCATGGGGATTCCACACCATTTAATCCCTCGTTTGTTTTACCAGTTATGGATTGCTGGTTATAGTGCTGTGGTTGACTAATTTTACTGAGGATTTGCCTTGTTCTATCGCCTGATTACCGTCGTTGGCGGACTGTTGTTTGTCATCATCCTGTTCGCGCTGATCTGGTTCTTCTGCAAACAGTTCCTGCTTCGCCATGGCGTCAAGGAACAGGTATCTGATCGCGCCACAGTGCTGGCCACCTGGACATTTGCGGGCGTCAGTGTGGGGCTCGTGTTTGCGGTGTTGGGTGCCTTTATTCTTGGCCCCTGGGCGTTCTACCGCACCTTGCGAGGGCACGACACTGAGGTGTCTGATGGGGCCGCGATCTGGTGGGGCTTCGGCATTGTTGTAGCGTCACTGGGTATTACCGCCGCCGGATTTCTTGGTTTCCTGAAACTGGTGGGGGCCTACTGAAGGTGGCGCTCACACGATGCTGGCCAACTGCTCCCGGAACCAGATGAGCGCTGGCTCCCTTTCATAGGCCTTGTGCCAGTATAGATGCACATCGATACCGGGTAGGTCCACCGGAGTGGTCAGAATATCGATGTCAGCCCGTTCCGCGATGATCCGCGCGTAGTTTTCCGGCATGGTCAGCAACAGGTCGGTTCCCTCAGCTACCCGGCAGGCGGCGTAGTAGTGCTGGCATCGCAGACGAATGTTTCGCTGCACTCCGAACCGCGACAGTTCAAAGTCCTCAATGCCGGGGCCCTCCGACCGGGACGAAACCAGTACATGCTTGGCTTCGAGATACTTGTCCAAGGTCAGGCCGCCGCCGGTGAGCGGGTGGCCCTTTCTCGCCAGCACCACCAACCTGTCGTGTCGCAATAGTTCATGGCCCGTCTGATTGCTGACCGGCAACAGCACGTCCACCGCAAAATCCAGTTTGCCCGCTGCCAGCTGGGTTTCCATGTCCCGCCGGGGTACCCGCTGGCTGATGATCTCCAGTTCGGGGTAGCTTTCCAGTCGGCCCATCAGTTTGGGCAGGAACGTCGACTCGAGGATGTCCCGCAAGGCCAGCGAATAGGTTTTGCGCTGATTGGCCGGGTCGAAGGCGTGGAACTGGTTCACCGCACTCTGTATCTGGGTCAGCCCCGGGCGCATGGACTCCAGGAAACGACGGGCCAGGGGAGTGGGCACCATCTGGTTGCCCTGACGGCTGAACAAGGGGTCATCAAAATGCTCCCGCAGACGTGACAGGGAATGGCTGACCGCCGGCTGGGTGAGGTGGAGGGCCCGGGCGGCGCGGGTCAGACTGCCCTCCCGGTAGATGGTGTCGAATACATGCAGCAGGTTCAGGTCCAGTCGATTCAGTGCCATAAGCATCTCCCCTTCGCGAATAAGCCAGCCTTATGATAAATGATAAGAATTATTCAGTCGCGTAATAGTGGATAGAAAACTAGACTGGCTCGATATCGGTCAAACCAAGAGGACATGGCAATGGATTTCAGTATTTCCGAGAAGGGCCAGGACTATCTCAAGCGCGTCAAAACTTTCATGGAGGAAGAAATCTTCCCGATTGAAGAGCAGTACCATAAGGAACTGATGGCGCAGGAAAACCGCTGGGTGGTGTTGCCCATCATCAAGGAACTGAAAGCAAAGGCCAAAGCACAGGGCCTGTGGAACATGTTCTTCCCGGATGAGAAATACGGGTGTGGGCTTCTCAACTCCGACTATGCCCTGATTGCCGAAGAAACTGGCCGCAGCTTCATTGCCCCGGAAATCTTCAACTGCAACGCGCCGGACACCGGCAACATGGAAGTGCTGATCCACTACGGCTCCGAAGAGCAGAAAGCCGAGTGGCTGCCCCGTCTGCAAAGCGGTGAAGTACGCTCCGCTTTCTGCATGACAGAGCCAGCTGTGGCATCTTCAGACGCCACCAACATGGAAGCCACGGCCACCGTGGATGGCGACGAGGTTGTTCTCAACGGTCGCAAATGGTGGAGCACTGGCGTTGGCCACCCGGATTGCAAGGTTGCCATATTCATGGGCCTGACCGATCCCGATGCCCACAAGCACCGCCGTCATTCCATGGTGTTGGTGCCGCTGGATACCCCTGGGGTCAAAATTGAGCGAATGCTGCCGGTGTTCGGCGCCTACGATGAGCCATACGGTCACGGTGTTGTGTCCTTCGACAACGTGCGCTTGCCCAAGACTGCATTTATTGCGGGCCCCGGCCGTGGCTTCGAGATTGCCCAGGGCCGTCTTGGGCCGGGGCGTGTTCACCACTGTATGCGTGCCATCGGTGCGGCGGAGCGTACTCTGGAACTGATGATCAAAAGGGCGACCAGTCGTGAGGCGTTTGGTCGGCCAATCGCTAAACTGGGCGGTAATCCGGATGTGATTGCCAATGCCCGTATGGCGATTGAGCAGGCGCGTTTGCTGACGCTGAAATGCGCCTGGGCATTGGATACCAAAGGTATCTCTGGAGCCTTGCAGGAAGTGTCCATGATTAAGGCGGTTATTCCGAAGATGCTTCAGCAGATTGTGGACGATACGATTCAAATTCACGGTGGTGCGGGTGTTAGCGACGATGATTTCCCGCTGACTCAGCTGTTCGCCTATGCTCGGGTTTTGCGCCTGGCTGATGGCCCTGATGAGGTTCACCGTGCGATGGTTGCTCGTCTGGAGTTGGCTAAATACCGGAACTGAAGCTTGGGTGCCTGGGGACGGAGGGAGGCTGTTTCAGAAACACGCTCCTTCGGCACATCCATGTGGCGCTTGGACTCCGCCATCCATGGCTCCGTACAGTTTCTGAAACAGCCCCCCTCCGTCCCCTGCTAACTCAGGGAGTCGGCATGTGGGGCCATCGCGGGCTCTTGCACCGAAACTAAAAACGATAGAAAACAGCGGAAGACAACGATGACACAGCGAGTATTTATTACCGGCGGGGCCAGCGGCCTGGGCCGGGCTATTGCATTGCGGTATGCCAAAGAAGGCGCCAAGGTCTGTATTGGCGATATTAATCCCGAGCAGGGCATTGCCGTAGAGCAGGAGATCAACAACGCGGGTGGCGAAGGTTACTTTGTTGAGTGCGATGTGCGCCGGCTGACCGACCTTGAGAAGATCTGCGAGGACCTCACCGGCAAATGGGGCGGGGTAGACGTGGTGGTGAACAACGCTGGTGTCGCTTCCGCGGGCTCGATTGAAGACACCACCATGGCCGATTGGGAATGGATCATGGACATCAACGTGTTGGGTGTCGTTCGTGGCTGCAAGGCCTTTACCCCGCAGTTCAAGAAGCAGGGCTCCGGAGCCTTTGTGAACATCGCTTCCATGGCCGGGCTTATGCTTGCGCCGCTGATGGACAGCTACAATGTGTCCAAGGCCGGTGTGATTGCGCTCTCGGAAACCCTCAGCCAGGAGCTGCGAGACTCCGGTATACACGTTAGCTGCGTATGCCCGGCGTTTTTCCAGACCAATCTGACCAGCAGCATGCGATCGGATATTCCGGGCATTCAGCAGAACGTCAACAAACTGATGAAACGCTCCACCATCACTGCTGAAAACGTGGCCGATGACATCGTTCGTTCGGTAGAGAAAGGCGATTTCTGGGTGCTGCCACACGCCAAAGAGCGTCGCATGTGGGTACTCAAACGCCACGCGCCCAAGGCGTTTGACTGGTTGATGTACCAGGAAAGCAAGCGCTGGATGAAGAAAATGGGCGGCAAGGCCTAAGTCATTATTTAACACAGAATCAGGAAGTAAGGGAGAGCCGTATGACCCAGATCGACCAGGCTGTTGATATCCGCGAAGGTGAAGAGCTGGATATTGCGGCCGTTGACCGCTTCATGAAGCAGGCCATCCCGGACCTGGAAGGCGCGCCTGCGATCAAACAGTATCCCGGTGGCGCATCCAATCTGACGTACCAGGTGGACTATGGCGATCGTTCTTACGTGTTGCGCCGCCCGCCGTTTGGCCATATTGCCAAGTCTGCCCACGACATGTTGCGGGAAGCCAAGGTGATGCGGGCTCTCAAGCCCGAATTCCCGTATGTTCCGAACATTGTCGCCATCTGCGACGACCACGACATTCTGGGCTGCGATTTTTACATCATGGAGCGCCTGAAAGGCATCATCCTGCGCCAGGATTTCCCCAAGGACTTTGAGCTCAGTGAGGCGGATACCCGCAAGCTGTGCCTGAATGTGATCGACAAACTGGTGGACCTGCACAATGTCGATGCCAAGGCCACCGGCCTTGATAAGTTGGGTAAGGGCGCCGGTTATGTGCAGCGCCAGATTGGCGGCTGGAGTGACCGTTTCCGCAAGGCGAAGACGGATGACGTGGGTGACTTTGAAGCAGTGATGGGCTGGCTGAACGACAAGATGCCGGACGACGTTGCCCAGGTGGTCATTCACAACGACTACCGCTTCGACAATGTGGTGCTCAATCAGGACAACCCGTTCGAGGTGATTGGTGTTCTTGATTGGGAAATGGCGACCATCGGCGACCCGCTGATGGATCTGGGCAACAGCCTGGCCTACTGGATTGAGGCCGATGACGAGGGCCCGTTCCAGATGTTGCGTCGACAGCCGACCCACCAGCCGGGCATGCTGACCCGCAAGGAGGTGGTCGCTTACTACGCGGAGAAATCCAGCCGCAAGATCGACAACTTCGATTTCTACGAGATCTATGGCCTGTTCCGGCTGGCGGTGATTGTCCAGCAGATCTATTACCGTTTTTACCACGGCCAGACCAAAGACAAGCGATTCGCCGCCTTTGGCCATGCCGCGAACTACCTGGAAAAACGCTGTCAGCGACTTATCGAGGCGAGTGACCTGTAATGGCAACGATCTATCTGATTCGCCACGGGCAGGCCAGTTTCGGCAAGGAAAACTATGACCAGCTTTCTCCTCGTGGCTGGGAGCAGGGGCGTGTCCTCGGCCGGTGGCTTGCGGGCAAGGTGACGCCCAACGCGGTCTTCGGCGGCAACATGGAGCGCCATCGGGAAACGGTAGAGGCGATCGCCAGTGGTTACGGTGATGCACTGCCAGACATGCAGGCGGTGGATGGCTTCAACGAGTTTGATCATACCCAGGTGGTGGAGCGTTTGCGCCCCGAGTGGCAAGACCGCGAGCGCATGGCGCGTGATCTGGCAGCCTTCCCCAAGCCGGCAAGGGCGTTCCAGCAGGTGTTCGAGGAAGCCATGCAGCGCTGGGTCAGTGGCGGACACGATCACGAATACACCGAAAGTTGGCAAGCGTTCCGTCAGCGGGTGATTACGTCGCTGGAGCAACTGATTGAGTATGCCGATGGTGGCGAGACCCTGGTATCCACATCCGGCGGTCCGATTGCCGTGATCGCCCAGCATCTTCTGGAACTGAGTGATCGCAAGGCCCTGGATATGAATTCCGTGATTGCCAATACCAGTGTTACCCGGGTTCTGCATTCCGGGGCCCGGCGCAGCCTGGCGGTGTTCAACAATTACAGTCACCTGGAAGCCGAAGATCCCTCCCTGGTGACCTTCCGATAACGAACTGAGGTGAAGAATGAGTAAGCAAGACCTGTTTGATCTGAGTGGGAAAGTGGCCCTGATCACCGGCGCCAGCCGTGGCATCGGCGAGAGCATCGCCCGCACCCTGGCAAACTACGGCGCCCATGTGATTGTCAGCAGCCGCAAGATTGACGGTTGCGAGGCGGTTGCCAGTAGCATCCGCGAAGCTGGGGGCAGCGCCGAAGCCTATGCCTGCCACATTGGCGAAATGGATCAGATTGAAGACATCTGGCAGCACATCGAATCGAAACACGGCAAGCTGGATGTTCTGGTGAACAACGCCGCAGCCAACCCCTATTTCGGCCCCATCGAAGACACGGATCTGGGCGCCTACCACAAGACGGTGGACGTGAACATTCGCGGCTATTTCTTCATGTGTGCCCGCGGCGCACAGATCATGAAGAAGAATGGCGGTGGGTCCATTATCAACGTGGCCTCGGTCAATGGCGTCAACCCTGGCCATTTCCAGGGTATCTATTCCGTCACCAAAGCAGCGGTGATATCCATGACAAAGTCCTTCGCCATGGAACTGGGGCAGCAGAAGGTTCGGGTAAACGCCCTGCTGCCGGGGCTGACCGACACCAAGTTCGCCAGTGCGCTGACCAGCAACGAAGCCATCAAGAAGCAGGCGATGGCCCACATCCCCATGAAGCGGGTGGCAGACCCGGACGAAATGGCCGGCACGGTCCTTTACCTGGCGTCGGGTGCTTCCAGCTATACCACAGGCACCTGCATTAACGTGGACGGCGGTTACCTGACGATCTGAGCCGGGCGTCCTGACGTTAGCCGTTAAGGCTTCCGGTACCCTCGCTGGTGCAGGCGAGGGTATCGAAATCGCCCTGCATGGTTGCCGCCTGTTCCAGCAAGTGGTCAAGGTGGCGCTGGTCGGCCTGCTGCAGTAAATCGGTCATCAGGCCGGCCATGGCTGCCCGGCTTTCCGACATCATCCGCTGGTATCGTTCCCCCCGAACTTCCTCGTAGTTGCTCATTAGATAATGGACTCGATCTGAAAAATCGTCGCTGTCTCGCGTTGCCAGGGCATCGATTAACGCCTGTTGCCAATTCCGACGCCCCTCCAGCCAGATTTCAGTCTGCTTGCCCCGGCCTTCCGACCAGGCGTTGACCGTGTCACGCTGTCGCTCGTTGAGGGACCCCAGCCAGCGTTCAACCCGTTCCATCGTGCGCTCGGCCCGGGCTTCCCGGGTTTGTTCCGGGTTGTCCGCCAGGAACTCGTCTTCCAGCTCTTTTTGGCTCTCTTCCATATTGCTGGCCAACTGTTGAACCTGTTCATCGCTGAGGCTTGATAACAGGCGTGTGGCTGCCGGCCTTGCGCGCTCCATGAGTGGGGGAAAAAAGGAAAGCAGCTGTTCCTGGTGGTGGGTAACGGTGGATTGACTCAGGTTGCCAGAGCGAACATCGCTTTTTAACTGGGCAAGCCACTCGGAATAGCGTGGCAATTCAGTGGCGCAATGCCATTGGCGGAGGCCACGGATGTCCTGCTCAAGCCGGGATTCCTGTTCGGCGGTCATGGGTATGTAGTCGTCCACCCACCAGACGATGCCCCAGTCCGCATAGCGATACGCCATCTTGGTGGAGCTGCAGCCGGCCAGGAGTGCCAGGCCCAGCAGCGCAATGGAAACAATCCGAATCATGACCGGTCCTCGGGAAAAGCGGGTAACCTGATCCAAAAGTGATGAACGACGTATAACACCTTAGAATCAGGTTGAAGCGTTGATTCTTTGCATCTTTTGAAAAAACTTGCCCCGGTTGAACCGGGGCTTTTTTATGGGTAAGTGGCAACGGGGTGATCAATTCTCCCGCGCTTTGATATTGCCCTCTTCGTCGGAGATGACAATCTCTACCCGGCGATTTTGCTGTCTTCCGCCAGAGGTGTCATTGCTGGCAACGGGGAACTGCTCACCGAACCCTTTTGTCTCAACGCGGCTTCTGCTGATGCCCATATCGACAAGGGTATCGCGAACGGCTTCTGCACGACGCTCGGACAGGCCCTGATTGTAGGAGGCCTCACCGGTGCTATCGGTGTAGCCTTCCACCCGCACACGCCGGTTTTCATACTCGGCCATGAACTCGGCCAATCGCCTGACAGTGGCTTCACCGGAAGACTTCAGTTCGGCCTTGTTGAGATCGAACAGCACATCTCCGAGGGTCAACACCATTCCCCGGTCGGTTTGCTCTGCCTGCATGGCTTCCATTTGCAGGCGAAGCTCTTTGGCTTCCCGCCTGGCCTGTGCCGCTTCGTCAGCGCGCATCTGCAGTTCCAGCTCCTTGCGACGCGCTTCCGCGGAATCAATCTGCTCCTGCAGCTCTGCGCGCTCTCCCTGCTCACCGGCTATTTGTGCATGCCGGTTGGCAAGATAAGCCGCGTGTTCAATCTCGGTAACGTCCGCACCGTCCGCGAGCAGAGTTTCAGCACGGGACAATTGCTCCCTTGCGTTCCTCAACTGGCGATCACCACTGCGGGCTACGTTCGGGTCGTTGCGGATTTCCTCATAGGCGGCCCGTGCTTCATCGACCTTTGCGTTATCCTGGGGCGTGCTGGCGCAGCCTGCCACGAGGACAGAAACGCTTACTGCCATACCCAAAGTCATGTTGCGCTTATTCATAACCATCTCCCGTTTCCGATGAGGCCTTTACTGGCGTTCGTCGATTCGCTTGCGAAGAGACTCAATATTGCGATTGACCTCATCAACCGCTTGTCTTGCTTTCGCGGTTTCCGAGCGAGCGCCGGCCAGTTGCGCATCCACGGCTGCCTTTTCGAGTAAGCGGCTTGCCTCAAGGTATTGTTCGCGATTGATCAATTCCTCGGCATCCGCAACCCGGTTCTGAGCCTGATTCAAGAGTACGGGTTCAAAATCCCTGGCATCGGACGACACCGCCTGCTGAATGGCGGACTCGGCGGACCGGAGTTCACCATCCGGCCGCTCAACCGAACTGGCGCAGCCTCCGGCAATGACAGCGATGCTGATTACACCTGCAGCACCTAACATCGAAGTATGCTTGCTCATGCACAATCTCCTTCCAGTGAGGAACGGGGCGATATAGCCCCGTCCAGACTCTTGTTGGTACTTGTCTTTGGCGACACCCCTGAAGGCTCCGCCAATTTAAGCACCTAGTGCTACTGCTACGCATAAGATTAGCAGTGGGATCTGATTACGGCATGAAGGTATGGAAATAAACTTGGTAGGGAGAGGCGTCGCTACAACGGATCTGTTGCCGAATGCGCCACAAAAGGTTGCGGGCGTGGGGGGTGGGCTTTGGGCCGGTAAATGACAGAACGGTAACCACCGAAACCCGGCAGCTACCGCTTATTGGTGTGGTTCAGCGTATTTTTGTGCCGCTGGATTGGGCCCTGGAGAGGGTGGTTCCAGTGGGCGGACGGTAGTGAAGGGAGTAGATAATCCGGTCCAGCACGGCCTGACCATTCCAGGCAGGGTCGTTGTTGACCATGCCGACAATGGCCCAGGTGGTGTCGGTGTCGTCGCGGGTGAAGCCTGCGATGGAGCGCACGTTCTCAAGGTAACCTGTCTTGATGCGCCCTTTGCCGTCCAGGCCGGAATTCCGCAGCCGTCTGGCCATGGTGCCATCCATCGCAATCAACGGCATGGAGGCCATCAGGTCCGAAGCGAAAGGGCTGTTCCAGGCGTGCTGCAAAATCTGCGCACCCTGGCGCGCTGTAATACGGCCGTCGCGTGTCAGACCCGCACCGTTTTCGATCACCAGGCCAGCGGTATTGACGCCTTTTTCCTGTAGCCACTCGTTAACGACGCGAATACCGGCCACACGATCGTCTTCTTCATCTTCCAGGCGATTCTCGGCACCGATGGTAAGAAGCAACTGGCGAGCCATCACGTTGCTGCTCCACTTGTTGATGTCCCTAACCATCGTTACCAGATCCGGAGACGTGGTCCTCAGCAACAGGCGGGCGTCATCCGGCGTTTTGGCCAGCAGGCTCTTACCGTTGATGTCGATACCCATGTCTGACAGCAGTGAACGTATCATGGATGCGGTGTACTGTTCGTGAGGCAGAAGCGACAGATAGGCCGTGGTGCGGCAGCCCTGCGGTAATTCGCCTGACACCCGAACGGTGACCCGGTGATCCTCGTGAAAAAACGGCTCCCAGGTAAAATGACGGCGAGCGGGGCAGGGGGCTTCCGCAGTAGCGATCACTCGATTGTCGATCACCACGTCGTTCAGTGAAGGCGCGCTCCAGGCCTGTGTTCCGCGTTCATCTGCGCGAACCTGAAAGTGAACGAGGTTGAGATTGCTCAGGTATGGCGACGGCTTTACCAGAAACGGAGCGTGGGGGTTGTCACCGTTGTCGTCGAAAACGGGTTGCTCGTCTGCGATGCGGAACACATCACCGTCCAGCACCAGGTTGCCGTTGATGGCACTGATACCCATCCCGCGAAGCTCGTTCAGGGTGCTCCAGAGCCGTTCAATGGTCAGCTTGGGATCACCCCCCATGTCAACGTAGAAATTGCCATTGAGGGTATCGCCCACAAGCTCGCCATCGGTGTAGAAGCTGGTGTCCCAATGATGGGTTGGCCCCAGGATTTCCAGCGCCGCATAGGTGGTGACCAGCTTCATGATAGAGCCGGGGCTCATCAAGGCATCTGCATTGATGTACTGCTCGATGCCCGGCCCGTTCATGGGGATGGCCGCGAGGCTCAGCGCCTGTTCGTCGTTCAGGGATTCGGTGGCGTAATCCCGCACCTGATTGCTCCAGGTCTTATTGGTGCCACCGGCCTCGGCTGACTCCGAAGCAAAGGCACCGGCAGACCCGACTGCCAGGACTGCAGCCATGGTGGAAACCACCATGCCACGGGCCACCCGACCATGCTGGCGGATAGTTCCATAACGGGACGTGTTCGGGTGGCGTCGTGCCTTCAGCAACATGGTGTGGCGCTCATTGATTCCAAGTGCATTAACAATAGCCCATATTCTAAGCGTGTACTATGTGGAAAGGCTCTACATGACGTTAAAAAATGCCAGTAGGGGCGTTGTTTATATTGCGTTTTTGTTAACGGATGTAAGCGCCCATGCTAATCAACTGGTTAGCATTTGTACAACCTCTTGATTAGTATGATGGAAACAGAAAATGGAGTGAGTATGGCGCACGAACTGACTCGACGGCGATTTCTGGCTGCCATGGCCGCGGCAGGTCTTTCATGTCGAATGCCTGCGCTGATGGCTGCTCCGAAGGGGGATGTGATGATGAATCCCATTCCTTCCTCCGGCGAACGGTTGCCTGCCGTTGGCATGGGCACCTGGCGTACCTTCAATGTCGGCGGTGACCAGTATCTGATTGATCAGCGTACCGAGGTACTGAAAACCTTTTTCGATCTCGGTGGCACCCTGGTGGACTGCTCACCCATGTACGGCTCGGCGGCAGAGGTGATGGGTGAGGCGCTGGACACCCTCAATGCCCGTGAAAAACTGTTTTCCGCCACCAAGATCTGGACCGGAGACGGCGATGCAACCCGGCAACAGGACCGTGAATCCCGCAGGAAGTGGGGTATAGAGCGTTTTGACCTGCAGCAGGTACACAACCTGGTGGCCTGGCAGCAACACCTGGCAACCTTACAGCAAATGAAGGCCGATGGTGACGTGCGCTATATCGGCATTACCACCTCCCATGGCCGCAGGCACGGAGACTTTGCACGCATCATGGAGACGGAACCGCTGGACTTTGTGCAGCTGACCTACAACGTGCTGGACAGGGAGGCGGAAGACCGACTGCTGCCTTTGGCGAGGGAACGCGGGATCGCCGTGATTGCGAACCGGCCCTTCCAGGGCGGGCGACTGTTCCGGCGCTTCCAGTCCGAAGCACTGCCGCCCTGGGCCGATGAGGTGGGCTGCCGCAACTGGGCGGAGTTTTTCCTGAAGTACATCCTTTCCCACCCGGCGGTTACCTGTGCCATTCCGGCCACCACCAGCGTTGAGCATATGAAGGAGAACATGGGCGCCCTATACGGTGCTTTGCCGGATGAGAAACAACGGCGCCGAATGGCGGCCTATGTCGCAGGGCTGTGATGGGGACCACCTGGCTCAGCTATTCCCTGGCGGATTTCCTGATGTTCGGGCCAGAGGTGTTTCTTCGGCTCTTTTTTCGCATCAACCAGGATATCTGGCCATGGCAGGGTGTTGCGGTGGTGATGGTGATCGCGATTGGCGCCTTACTGGTACGTGGGGATGGGATGGCGAGGCGCAGTGCACTGCTGCTGGTGGCCGCGGCGTGGCTATGGAGCGGGGCCGGCTTCCTGATGCATTACTACGGGCCGATCAATCTGCCAGCGATCTGGTTCGGCTGGGCCTTTGTCCTGCAGGGTGCCTTACTGACGGTGGCGGGGCTGTTCTGGCCCTGGAATGCGGCAACGAACCGGCCGATATGGTCTCGCTGGCTGATGGGCATCGGCTGGATCGCATTGATGGGGCTGTCGCCTCTCCTCGCAGTCGCTCAAACCGGCAATGGTCAGGCAGCAGCGCTGTTCGCCGTTACACCGGACGTCACGGCGTTGGGCGCGGTGCTCTGCATGCTGCTGTTTCCCCGCCGGGTGCGGTGGCTGTTTCTATTATTACCACTGATATGGTCACTGTTCAGCGTGGCGACCCTTTGGACATTAGGCACCTGGGTGCTGGCGGTCATTCCGGGTACCACGCTGGTGTTGGCGGCGATGGCCTGCTTCGTCAGTCCCAGGCAGGCGCGAAATCCGGATTAGCGATCCGATCACCACGGTCCAGGCCGTCAATTTCCGCAATTTCATCCTCGCTGAGCGTGATGTTCAGCGCGTCGAGGTTGGACTTCTGGTGCTTGGGTCGGGTTGACGACGGAATCGGTACCACCCCTCGGGAGGCCACCCAGGCAATGGCAATCTGCGCAGCAGACGCATTATGTTCGCGGCCAATGCGAGCCAGGGTTTCATCGTCCATTACCTTGCCCACCGCCAGCGGCATGTAACCGGTTACGGTTATGCCCAGTTTCTGGGCATGCTCCACCACCTTGCGGTTGGCCAGGAACGGATGCACTTCCACTTGGTTGGTGAAAATCGCCGTGTCACCCAGTATTTCCTTTGCCTTGTCCATTTGCGCGCAGGTGAAGTTGGACAGCCCGATGTGGGTGGTTAGCCCTTCGCGTTGCGCGTCGCGCAGTGCGCCCAGGTATTCCTCCATGGGGATGGCGTCGCCCGGCGATGGCCAATGAATCAGTGTGAGGTCGACATGGTCGGTCTTCAGTCGCGACAGGCTGTCGTGCAGACTGTTGATCACGTCGCTGTGCTGGAGCTGGTCGTGCCACACTTTTGTGGTCAGGAAAATCTCCCGTCGCGGAATACCGCTTGAGGTAATGCCATCGCCTACTTCAGCCTCATTCCCGTACATCTGGGCGGTATCGATATGCCGGTAGCCAAGGGAAAGGGCACTCTTCACGGCGTCTCTTGCATCGTTGCCCTTCAGGCGGAATGTACCCATACCGATGTTCGGAAGTGTGCTGAATGCCATAGTGTCCTCCTTCGTGAACGCTGTGACTTATATGTGGTGCCCACCCGCTGGTTCTTCAAGTGGCGGGTGGTTATCATACCGGCCTTCGGAACCCGCAAGCGAAACCATGGTTGAGGTCACGTTATGCTGACAGGGCAATGCCTGTGCGGCGATATAAAGCTTGAATACGACGGCCCTCTGGGGCCGATTGCCCTGTGCCACTGTAGCCAGTGCCGCCGGGCTCACGGCAGTGCATTTTCCGCCAGTTCGCCGATCCAGAAAATCCGTACCCGTTTTACAGCGGGTGAGGACCTGATCCGTGAATACGAATCCCGGCCGGGAAAGTACCGTGGGTTCTGCCCCAGGTGCGGTAGCCAGTTATACAGCCGCGTGGATGCCATCCCCGGTATACTGCGCCTGCGGGTGGGTGTGATCAATGAGCCCCTGGAAAAGGGGCCGGCATCACACGTTTATGTGGGCTCCAAGTCGGACTGGTTCACCATCACCGACGATACCCCGCAGTTTGAGAAAACCGAGAGAACCAACGATCCTCACTGACGCATCGCTGGTTTCCTCGTCGAACTATTCTGCTGGAACTATCCGGTAGACCTTGCCGTTGTCCGCGTCCGTCAACAGCCACAATGCACCGTCGGGCCCCATTCGCACATCACGGATGCGTTCGCCCAGGTCTTCCAGAAGATCTTCTTCTTCCCTGACCGTGCCGTTCTCAATGCTCAGGCGCACCAGCTTCTGCATTTTCAGGGCGCCCACAAACAGATCTCCCCGCCACTCCGGGAATTCGTCACCGGTATAGAATGCCATGCCCGAGGGGGCAATGGACGGGTCCCAATAGTGCAGCGGGTCGGTCACGCCCTCCATGGTGGTTTTGCTGGTGATGGGCACTCCGGAGTAGTCGATGCCATAGGTGACGTCTGGCCAGCCGTAGTTGTTACCCGCACGGATGATGTTGATCTCGTCGCCACCCCTGGGGCCGTGCTCATGGCTCCAGATGTCGCCTGTTTGCGGGTGAATGGTCATGCCCTGAATGTTGCGGTTGCCGTAGGTGAAGAAGGTGTCATTCACTGACGGGTCGTCGACAAACGGATTGCCCGGCGCGGGGGCGCCGTCAACGGTCAGGCGGTGAACGCCGCCAGCATCGTCATCGGTGGCCTGGGCACGGTCCATTTCACCCCGGTCGCCCACCGCGACGTACAGATTGCCATCGCGATCAAATTCCATGCGGCCCGCAAAATGACGGCTGGTGTTGCCTCGGGGGAGGGCCTCGAAAATCACTTCAACCTCTGACAGCCGGTCGCCGTCCAACGTTGCACGAGCCACTCTGGTCGTCAGCCCGTCGCGGCTGATCTTATGGGCGTAACTCAGGAACAGAGTGCGATTGTTTTCGAAGTCCGGATGCAGGATCACATCCAGCAGGCCACCCTGGCCGGAGACCACCAGCTCGGGAACACCGGCAATTGGCTTGTCCTGCAATTCACCATTCTCGATTCGGCGTAGCCGGCCTTCGCGCTCGGTCACCAACTGTGAGCCATTGGGGAGAAAGGCGAGGCTCCAGGGATGTTCCAGGCCTTCCGCGACCGTATCCAGACGAAAGTCGGCTTTGTCTGAGCGGAACGTTTGCCCGAAGGCTGGCCCGGCCGCTGCCAGCCCAGCCAACGCCAGTAGAGTCGCGATGTTGCCGAGTCGATTCATAGAATGATCTCCGTGCCAGGTTATTCCTGCATCGATAAAGTCTAGCATTTGATACGAACGGAATGGCCGGCAGTATCAGGCGATAACATTACGACCCTGACGTTACCAAAACGTTAATGAGAACTATTAACATTTGGGCGAGTATCATGTACTGTTACTTCAATATCAACGGGAACCATCCATACCCATGGACACAAGGAGACGTACAATGACCCCGGAAGAGGAAGCGATTGAAGGGCTGAAACTGGCCGCCGGCGCCGGTGTGTTTGTTCTGATCATAGCCAGCCTCCTGGTGCTCTGGTGACACGTCCCGTCGGTCACGCTTTACCGTGCCGGCTTAGCCCCCACAAGAAGTAGACGCCACCAACCAGCGCAGCCAGCAAGCCCGCCGGTAACTGGTTGGGGAAGACCACAATGCGCGACAGGTAGTCCGCCAGGGCCAACAGAAGGCCACCCACCAACCCGGCCACGATCAATTGCCTGCCAACGGTTTGCTGCCCCAGTACCCGTGCCAGGTGCGGTGCAATGAGCCCTACGAAACTCAGAGGGCCAATCACCACCGTAGCCGATGCAGTCAGTACCGCGGCAAGCAGCAGCAGTAGCAGGCGGGCTTTAGTGACCGGAAGCCCGAGGGACGATGCCGAAGTATCTCCCAGAGGCAAGAGCGTCAGGGGCCTTACGATCAGCGCCAAAACGCCGCAGATAAGAAGGATGAATCCCAGCAGCCCAAACGCTTCGGTTTCGGAAACCAGCCAGGTGGAACCGTACATCCAGTTCAGCAGTTGTGACGCGACGGTGCCGCCGGAGGCCATGACCAATCTCAGCCCCGCATCCATGAATACATACAGGGCCAGGCCGCCCAGCAGCAGTTGGTTACCGGCGAATCGATGTTTTCGGGCCAGGAGAATCAATAACCCGAGTGCGCCGGCCGCGCCGAGCGTCGCAGCGCCAAGCTGCCCGGCCCGGCCTACATCCGCGCCGGTGAGCACGATAAGAACCATGGCCAGCGCGGCGCCGCCGCTGATACCCAACATCTCCGGGCTCCCCATTGGATTACCTGTCATCCGCTGAATCAGCGTGCCGGCGAGACCCAATGCGACCCCTGCCAGCATGGCGGCCAACAGGCGCGGGCCGCGCCACACCCAGGCATTGTCCCATTGGGTGACAGGTGTCCAGTTCCAGCCATCCAGGCCCGGGGACCAACCCATGGAAACGACAACGGTCAGTGCGATCAGCCCGGTCACGATACCACTGACCAGCAACGGCGCGCGCCGCCTGGGCTGGAAGCCCGCAAAGTTGGATTCCTGCCCGGGCATGTGATGGGTGTTTCTGAAACCCTGTAACGCCAGCAGGATGATGGGGCCGCCAATGAGGGCCGTGGTGGTTCCCGTCGGCACCAGGGAGCCATCACCCCAGGTAGATGCCCAATGCGCCAGAGTATCCGCCAGCAGCAATAGCCCGCCGCCCATGAGCGTGCTCCACAGGATGCGACTGGCTAATGTACGCGCGCCCAGCAGGCGTGCCAGTACCGGCGCTGCCAGCCCCACAAAGGCCACGACGCCCACCCGGCTGACAACCGTTGCCGTCATCAGTACCACCAGGAACAGAGCCAGTGCCCGAATAAGCCCGACCCTGGCACCCAGTGAACTGGCGGACGACTGCCCCAGTTGCAGCACCTGCAACGGGCGCATCAGCAGCAATATCAGCACCGAGATGATCAGCACGCGGGGCCACAGCTCCATGAACGGCCCCCAATTGTTCTGTACCAGGGAGCCGGCGCCCCAGATGAAAAGATTGCCCAGCCACTCACCCTTGAGCAGCAGAAATGCCATGTTGAGGGCGCCCAGGAAGAAGGTGATGACAAGGCCGGCAAGGATCACCGTCACGGGTGAAAAACCAAGCCGCCACGTCAGGGCGATGACCATGCCGATGGCGATGAGGCCACCTGCAATGGCCACCAGATCCGGGCTGAAGGCCAGTAACCCGGGCGCGAACAGCGTGGCAACGGTCACCCCGAATTGGCCACCCGCTTCCACACCGAGGGTGGTAGGCGAAGCCAGTGGGTTGCCCAGCACCTGTTGGGTAACCGCCCCGGCCAGACCCAGGCCGCAGCCAATCAGAATGGCGATGGATACACGTGGCGCCCAGCTGAAGTGAGCCAGAACCGATGAATAGTCGTCCGGATTGAAGGCCCAGAACGCTGACACCACAGCGCCGGCATCCAACTGGTTGAGCCAGGGAGCGGCGCTGGCAAGTAACGCGCCCAGCCAGAGGAGTGTGGCGGCGATGGGCAGCCTGGCGGGCATATCAGGCCGGGAAGCAGGCATGCCGGAGGTGCTAGCGTACATTGTCAGAGCCCCCGGCCAGCAGGCTGTCTGTCAGCATGGTGGCCAGCCGTTTCACCGGAAAAACCCCGCCAAACGGCCAGATGGCGTCGATCTCGTAAACCTGATGGCGGTTGACCGCTGGCAGGTACGTCCAGAACGGGCTGGCGGCCAGGGTGTCTGCAAGCCCGGGGGCGGTGGGCGCAATCACCACAATACGGCTGTCTTCATAAGGGGCTATGGATTCCAGGCCCACCACCGAGAAGCCCCAGAAGTTGCCTTGCCGGGGCCAGGCGTTTTCCAGCCCGAGGGCATTCAGGGCACTCTGGTAAAGGCCGTTGGGGGCATAAATACGCACGTGGCGGGCGTCCATGAAATTAACCAGTGCAACCGGCCGGTCTGTCAGTCCCGCCGCTTCCAGCCGGCGGCGTTGCGTTTCCAGAGTGGTGTCAATATCCGCCAGAATCGATTCGGCGCGAGCCTCGCGGCCCAGCATCTCGCCGAGGGTGGTCAGCATGTCACTGGCTTTCTCGAAGGGTTGACTGCCCTCTTTGTACACACTGATAACGTAAGTGGGGGCGATACGCTCCAGCAGTTTTGCGGCGGGCGCCATTTCGGCACTGGTAACAATCAGATCCGGTTTGAGTTCGGCAATGGCTTCGAGGCTGGGGGCGACGCGGGTGCCGATGTTGGCAACCTCCTCTGGAAGCTGCGGCTCATTCACCCACACGTCATAGCCATCGCGGTCAGCGACGCCCACGGGCGTCACGCCCAGCAACAGCAAGGCTTCTGTGGCGGCCCAGTTGAGGGCAACAATCCGCTCAGGTTGCTCGTCCAGGGTGAGGGTGCCGCCTTCATGCTGCCAGGTGCCGGCGCTGGCGGGCAGCGACAGAGCACCAATGAACACCATGGCAATCAGGGTTTTAGCCACACGCTCAGTGCACATACGAGACCCACTGGCCCGGCGCCCGCTCCATCACCCCCATTGGTACGCCGTAAATGGATTCCAGGATTCCCGAGTCCATGATGTCGCGTGGACTGCCATCTGCAATCAACCGGCCGCCTTTGAGGGCCACCAAGCGGTCGCAGAAGCGGGCGGCCAGGTCGACATCGTGCAGTACCACAATCACCGTCAGTTCCCGTTCTTCGGCCAGGCGGTGCACCAGGCGCAGGGTTTCCACCTGGTGTTTGACGTCCAGGGCGGAAATCGGCTCGTCCAGCAGCAGGCAGCGAGTTTGTTGCGCCAGCAGCATGGCAATCCAGGCGCGCTGGCGTTCGCCGCCGGAGAGCGTGTCCACAGAGCGGTGCTGGAAGTGGTCGAGCCCGGTATCGTGTATGGCCTGGTCGATGAACTGGTGGTCTTCGCCGGTATAGCGGCCTAAAGGCCCGCGCCAGGGATAACGCCCCAGGGCAACCAGTTCCCGTACGGTGAGGCCGTCCGTGCCCGGTGGATGTTGGGGGAGGTAACCGACCGTACGGGCGAATTCCCGCGCGCCGGTGGTCCGGAATGAGCTGCCAAGAAGGCTTGCATTGCCCGAAGAAGGCGACATCTGGCGGGCCAGCACTTTCAATAACGTGGACTTGCCGGAGCCATTGTGACCGAGCAGGGCAGTGACCTCGCCTTCACGAAACTCGATGTTGATGTTGTCAAGGATGGCAGCGTCACCAATGTGCACGCCCAGGCTGGATACTTCAAAGAACGCAGACATGCAGGCTCCCATGGATCTGAGGGCCTGCAGAATAATCTAAATGCGAATTACTATCAATGTATGCCTGGCAATGTATGGCGTGCTGTCAGGCCTGACCGGTCTGTACGCGCCATTGTGCGGAATAGGGGCCGTTGTTCTCCAGCAGTTCCTCATGGCGGCCGGATTCCAGAATGCGCCCGCCGGCTACCACGGCAATGGTATCGGCATCCACAATGGTGGACAGCCGATGCGCGATCATGATCACGGTGCGATTGTGCCCGATCCGCTTCAGGGAGCGCTGGATGGCCGCCTCGGTTTCGTTGTCCACGGCACTCGTGGCTTCGTCGAGCACCAGAATGGGCGGGTCTTTCAGCAGTGCGCGGGCCAGTGAAAGGCGCTGGCGCTGGCCACCGGAAAGCCGAACTCCTCGTTCACCCACGGCGGTGGCAAGCCCTTCGGGCAGTGCCTCGATGAATGACCAGGCCTCCGCCGTCCTGGCCGCTTCGATAATCTGTTCGTCACTCGCGCCGGGGGAGCCGTAGGCGAGATTGTCACGAATGCTGCCCTCAAACAGGTATACGTCCTGGCTGACCAGGCCGATGGCCTCCCGCAGGGACTTCAGGCTGACGGACTGGATGGGCTGGCCGTCGATGCGGATCTGGCCGCCCGTGGGGTCGTAGAAACGCAACAACAGCTTGATCAGTGTGGACTTACCGGAACCGGTCGCCCCGACCAGCGCCAGGGTATTGCCGGCTGGTACCGCTACCGAAATGTCGTCGATACCGGCACCGCTGGACGGGTAGTGGAAGCTCACGCCCTCGAAGGTGACTTCGCCCTTCACCGGCTGTTCCAGCGTTTTGCCGGATTCATCCCGAACGTGAACCGGCTCAGCCAGCAGGTCCAGGATGCGGCGGGTGCTGGCCATGGCTCGTTCAAACAGGTCGATTACTTCCGCAAGGCCGGTCAGAGGCCACAGCAAACGTTGGGTCAGGAACACCAGCACGCCGTAAGCACCGACGTTCAGAGAGCCTTCCAGGGCCATCATGCCGCCCACGGTAAAGGTGGCCAGGAAACCCGCCAGGATCGCCATGCGGATCACCGGAATAAACGCGGAGCTGATGCGAATGGCCCGGCGGTTTGCGTCCACATAGGCTTCACTGCTGGCTTTCAGCCGCTCCGCTTCCCGGTTTTCGGCTGTGAAACTCTTGATGGTGGCAATGCCGCCCAGGTTGTTGGCCAACCGGCTCGACAGGTCACCGACCTTCTCGCGCACGTCGGCGTACAGCGGGCCAGCCTTGCGCTGGAAGTAGAACGCGCCCCAGATAATCAGCGGAATGGGAGTAAACGCCAGCAGGGCAATGAGCGGTGACAATACGAAAAACACAGCGCCTACGGCAACGACCGTCACCACCACCTGAATCATGGCGTTGGCGCCGCCATCCAGGAAACGCTCCAACTGGTTGACGTCGTCGTTCATGGTGGCGACCAGTTGCCCTGAGCTGCGGGCTTCAAAGAAGCTCATGTCCAGCTTCTGGGCATGCTCGTAGGCGTCTTGCCGCAGGTCGGACTGCAGGCGTTGAGCCAGGTTGCGCCAGAGGATCTGGAACAGGTACTCGAATATCGATTCGCCGGCCCAGATAAAGAAGGTCAGCACAGCCAGGATGGTGATCTGCTCCTGAGCGGTCTCAAAGCCCAGGCCCGCCACAAAGCTTTCTTCCTTGTTTACCACCACGTCGATGGCGATACCAATCAGGATCTCCGGTGCGATATCGAACAACTTGTTGATGATGGAGCAAGTGGTGGCGGTAATGATCTGGCGACGATAGCCGCGAGCGTATTTCAGCAGTCGGCCCAGGGCGGCAAAGCTGCTGGTGGTGTGGGGGGAAGACTGTGTCATGGTTCGCTCCGCTTGCGCCAGAAAGCGGCAAGCGTAGCGGATTTGTCGAGAATTTAAAATGGAATCATTATCACCTACTGGCGTTCTGTTGCAGCCAGCGGTCAAGCTTGTCGGCGAATTCCTTGCGGTCGGTCTGGCTGAAGGGCGCCGGGCCACCGGTGACCTGGCCAGCATTGCGCATTTCTTCCATGAAGTTGCGCATAGCCAGGCGCTGGCGGATATTCTCTTTGGTGAAAGCCTGGCCGCGCGGGTTGAACACGTCCGCGCCTTTTTCGATGGCTTCGGCAGCCAGGGGGATGTCCTGGGTGATCACCAGATCGCCTGTCTCCATCTGGTCAATGATGTCGTTGTCGGCCACGTCGAAACCCTGGGGTACCTGCCGGCGTTTGATGTAAGGGCTCGGGGGCAGGTTAATGGCGTGGTTGGCGATGAAGGTGGTATCGACCTGCCAGCGGGTGGCGGCGCGGCAGAGGATTTCCCGAATGGGCACGGGGCAGGCGTCGGCGTCGACCCAGATTGGCATGTTTGGTTCCTTTGTTGGTTCGGTGCTTGGTGAAGTTTACCTTTTGATGATGTGAGCCTGGTAGGTTTGGGGTGCGTATTAATTACGTGGTTGCATGCTTTGCGGGTGGAGGATCACAAACTTATGAAGACTCACAGTGTTCTTACTGCACTTCTTGTGTTTTCGCTGGGGCTGATTTCCCTTTTTGCAGGAACTGCGTACGCCGATGAATCAGAGGCCTGGGAGGCTCTCCGGGAAGGCCGGGCGGTTTTGATGTTGCGACACGCCCTGGCACCGGGAACAGGCGACCCCGCGAACTTTGATGTCGACGATTGCAGCACGCAGCGAAACCTGAATGCCGAAGGGCGCGAGCAGGCGCGGGCTTGGAAGGTCTATTTGGCGGAGCATGGCGTTGAGGAGGCCAGGGTCTTCAGCAGTCAGTGGTGCCGCTGCCTCGATACCGCGCGGGGAATGGATGTGGGGCCGGTGAAGGAGATGATGTCGCTGAACTCGTTTTTCCAGAACCGTAGCAACTCAGACATGCATACCCAGCAGACCATCGCCATTGTGAATGAAATGGAGCCAGGCCTGCCAGTGGTGCTGGTATCCCATCAGGTAAATATTACGGCACTGACCGGCATATACCCATCGTCGAACGAGGGAGTGGTTATGGCACTGCCGTTGTCAGAAAACCCGACGATACTGGCGCGTGTGTCGCCGGGGAGTTAGGCGCTCAAATCCAGGGCTCGATGTTCCCTATCTATCGGTCAACCGGCCTTCAGGCGTGGGAGGTCGTACACCTCCTGCCCGCTCAGGTGAAGGTATTTCTGGATTACCAGCAGTGCAATGGTCTGTTCCATCTGCTGATCGAAAAACTTCTCTACATACCGGTTGGCGTTGGCAATGATGGCCTCTGCCTGTTCAGGGTGATTCTGGTAATAGCGTACTTTTTCCGGCAGGTCAGAGTGGTCATCGGCCAGTTCTACATAGTGATAACCGGGCACCAGTGAGCCTTCCATGAACCAGGTTTCAAAGCGGGGCCGGCGCATCAGGCACAGGGAATTGGAGGCCATGATCCACTTCAGGTTCGTCGCCACATCAATGCCTTCCACGCTCACCACAAACTGGTGCTGCAGCTGTTCCTCAATGCTCATGAAGTCCTTGTGGTAGGGCTGGGGTGCGGGTTCCTTATGTTGGGTGCAGCCAATATCGCAGAGGGGGTGGTCATTAAAGCGGGTAGCAAATTCGATGCGGTGCTGGCGGTTGGACTTGCCGCGCCACACCGCCAGGGGCTTCTTTTGGCGGAAAGGTGTCGGGTCCTCTACAAACTGGTAATGCCGAACCGAGTTGAGTTTGAGCAATACTGAGTTACGGTTGGAGGCATCACGACGTACCGGGCGGCTTTTCACGAAACGGGGTTCGTTCGGGATTTCGGTTACATCACCGAACTGGTAGTCCACTTTTCGGTTCCGGGGGAAACACTGGATCAGATTGCGAAAATCGAAGCAGTAGGCGCTGCTTTTGCCGGCGAAGGTAAAGTCGCCGGCGGGTTCGGCGGTTGCTGGTAGCGTGAACGGGTTTGAAAGGCGATTGTAGTACGCAACCCTTGCGTCAATCGCCGCTCTGCGTTCGCCCGTCATCGCCTCGTATTCCGACATCAGCAGGTCGCACTGCCATTGCCAGTAGGCTCGAGGAACCAGGGAGCGCACCGCGTTTCCGGAGTAGTAACCCAGTTTGTGCAGGTTCTTGGAAAAATTGTCACCGACTCGCATTGTTGTCACCAGACGTTGGTTGAGGCGCGCCTTCCGCAGCACGCAAGGGCCCGAAGTAGGTCAGGTAGACACCACTAAAACAGCAAAGTGTGTCAGGAGGATTAAATGAATGAGCGATCTTCAAAGCCCCTGTCGCCGGTGTTGGCCGGGCCTGTTCTCCGGCATACCTCTCTCAACCGGCTTACGCTCTGGCTGGTCGGCTCCTGTGCGCTCGCCCTGAGATTGCGCCTGTATCTGCAAGATGCGGATGAGCCATGGATGGACCGGGTACTGACAGAGAAGGACGTCACCAGGGTGCGATTCGGCGCCTCCGCCTACCTCTATCTGATCGACGTTGAATTGAACGACTCGTTGCCGGCAAACACCCGCATCGGGTACGACCTGGGCGTTTCGGACGACACCGTGGATTCGGGCGGGAGCGACGAGCGATGGATACGGAAATGGGCGCCACACCTGTGCCTGCCGGGCGCCGAGCGGTCTGACTTCGTGATCCGGGAGCGATTGGACCGGATCGCCCATGGTTCCTGCCGGCGGCCCCATTCCGCCGCTGCCGACGGTATGGTGAGAGTGGATCAATCGTTACTGGAAGCTGAAGGCGATATCACAGAGCGGCCAGCATTGTTGTTGATGACCGGCGACCAGATATACGCGGACGATGTCGCTGGCCCCATGCTGCGGGCCATACACCAACTGATTGACCGCCTGGGCTTGTACGAGGAAACGCTCACCGGCGGTTCGGTCAGCGACAGCAAAACCCTGCGGGAAAACGCAGACACCTACTTTCACAGGGAAAAGCTGCTCCCGGATGTGCGTAGCAATGAAGCGCTGATCGAGCGATTCTTCGGCGGTGTGCGAAAACCGGTGTTCACCACCGCCAATGCCCACAACCACCTGATTTCCCTCAGCGAAGTGATGGCCATGTACCTCTTGGTGTGGTCGCCTGTGTGCTGGGAACTGGTCGAACGGGACCAGCCTGCGCTGGCTTCCAAGGATGCCGCCGTTTTTCAGGACCAGCAGGCCGCCATCGATGACTTCGTCGCTGGCCTGCCACAAGCTTCCCGGGCGCTGGCACACTTGCCTACCTACATGATCTTTGACGATCACGACGTGACCGACGACTGGAACCTGTCTGCCCTTTGGGAAACCACCACCTATGAACACCCGTTTTCCCGGCGCATCGTTGGCAATGCCCTGGTGGCCTACCTGTTGTGCCAGGGCTGGGGCAACAACCCTGACGTCTTCGATGACATCATGCCGGCCATCAAGGAACTGGCCGCCTCCGCAGAGCAGGGTGGCGTGTTTAATCACGCCGGGCAGGACCAACTGATTGATGATCTGCTGCAGTTTCAGCAATGGCACTACTCCCTGCAGACGTCACCTAAAGTGGTGGTGCTGGATACCCGCACCCGCCGATGGCGAAGCGAGCTTAATCGGGCGCGGCCTTCCGGCCTGCTGGACTGGGAAGCGCTGACCGAATTCCAGCAGGATGTGATGGGCGAAGACGCTGTCATTGTGGTGTCGCCTGCGCCCATGTTCGGTGTAAAACTGATTGAAGCCATCCAGAGTGTGTTCACCTTCTTCGGCAAACCCCTGGTGGTGGACGCTGAAAATTGGATGGCCCACCGGGGTGCTGCCAATGTTCTGCTCAATATCTTCGGCCACTCCCGCACACCGGAAACCTTCGTGATTCTCTCGGGTGACGTACATTACTCATTCGTCTACGATGTTCGACTGCGGCACAGGCCGGAACGGCCCAGAATCTGGCAAATTACCAGCAGCGGCCTCAAGAACGAATTCCCCCACACCCTTATGGAGTGGCTGGATAGGATCAATCGCTGGTTGTACGCGCCCTGGTCCCCGCTGAACTGGTTTACCAAGCGCCGGCGCATGCGAGTGAGCCCCAGGCTGCCCGAGGGGCGTGATGCTGGCGAACGGCTATGGAACAACGCCGGTATCGGCTTGGTAGAGCTGGATGGAACCGGTGCGCCAACCAATATCCAGCAACTGAATTCGCGCTCTGGCGGCACACGTTTCCTGAAACCGGAACGCCACGGCCCTGACGACGACTTCCATTGAAACAACCATTGATGAGGTAACAAGGAACATGAACCCACTCAAAAAACTGGCCGCCAGCGCCCTGATCGCCTGCAGCACCCTGATTGTCACCCCGGCCGCCGCCCACGATCATTCCTCAGACTCCGTAACCATCAATCACCCCTGGAGCCGCCCGACGCCTCCCGGTGTACCCATGGGCGTTGGCTACATGGTGATCACCAACCACAGCGACAGCGACATCACCCTGACCAGCGCTACCACGCCCAGGGCGAAGAGCGTCTCCATTCACGAAAGCACCATGACCGACGGCACCATGAGCATGCGCCCTCTGAAAGGTGGCCTGACCATCCCCGCCGGTGAAACCGTGGAGCTCAAACCCCACAGCTACCACATGATGCTGGAAAAACTGGATGGGCCGTTGAAAGAAGGGGAGCGCGTGCCGCTGACGGTGAGCTTTGATGGCGCGGAAACCATGGAGGTTGAACTGAAGGTTGCGCCGCTGGATGGGGAGATGAAGATGGAAGGGGATGGGATGGATCATTCCGGGCATTGATTCGTAGAACACCGATTCCAGAACTTTGGATGCATGGTTTAAGTTTATGAACTATATTGAGTTTTTGGACTATGTGCGGGTAGGTGTGTGGAATTATACGAATGCTGGATATACGCCCGGAGTTTTGCGAACGAGTTCGTATAACACGCTGTTAAAAAGGAAAATAGAAATTGACAGTTGTGCCTGGTAAGGACTGGTACAAAGAGATTAGTGGGGCAAAATCCCTGCCGACGCGCTGCCCTTATGCCTCTGTAAAAAGGTGCCCTCGTTATTACCAAAGCATATCCCTTCATGGCGATATTGGAGGTACGTCGCTCAACGCAGAAGAAGATAATCAGTTGCTGAACTATTGGAGCAAGTCCGATTTGTGGCCAAAGGTTGAGGAGCAGGCGACCTCGGTCTTCAAAGTTGATGACCAAGTTTCATTTATTTCAAACTTCTGTCCAGAGGTGACTTACCAGCGCTTCGGCTTTTTCTGCTCTCATTTAAGCTTTTATACAGATAGCTTAGACAGGAGAATTGCTCACGAAAATTTATCCAGGCGAGGGGCTGAAGAAGATGATCTACAATGGCGATTCGAGAGTTCGACGGAAGAGCATTTTTCAGACTGCGATCTATATTCACTAATCCGTGAATCGGGAGCCTTTGTTAAAGAAAAGACAGAGCCAGAAATCTCGCCTTGGTGGAGAGAACATGCAGCGAAGATTGCTGTGGGTAGTATAGTTGCTCTGACAGCAGCTATTTTTAAATTCATATTTTCCTGATTTTTTAACAAGTGAATCAAGCCGACCGTTTTGCGCCGGCGCTCCAAACGGCGGCTTATTCTGGCGTTAATTTTCTAGGAGCCGACTTGGATCCAACTGAAAGATATGTTGAACGGCACTTACGTCACCGCGGTTTTAAAGACATTACTTATGAACCAGACGGTAACGTACCGCCCGATTTCTTACTGGGCGGCACTATTGCTGTGGAGGTTCGACGTCTAAACCAGAATCACTTCGATGGTGGGAAATTTAGGGGACTTGAAGAGGTAGAGATACCACTCTGGAGAAAAATTGATGACCTTACCAAAAGCCTCGGTCCGCCATTGTTTGGGCAAAGTTGGTTTGTTTTTTTCCGTTTTGCTCGCCCGGTTGCTCCATGGAAAACTCTTGGCCCAAAGATAAAAACTGCTCTCCAGTCATCTGCTGAGAATCCCCTTCAGAAAAAAAGGGACTATTTTTCGGAATGGAGATTTTGAACTCGACATTTTTCCGGCAAGCAACCGGCACTCAACAATGTTTTTGATCGGAGGTTGTAGCGATGAAGAGTCCGGCGGTTTGGTCTTAGCTGAGATGGAAAAGAATATTCGCTACTGCGCTGCCGAAAAGTTGAGAAAGGTCTCCAAAGTCAGAAGTAGATACCCAGAGTGGTGGCTTACCCTCGTAGACTATGTTGGCTTCGGAATTGACGACTACGATCTAGAGATGTTTCGCAATCAAGTCCGAATTGAACATGATTGGGACAGGATCGTGGTAATCGATCCTAATGAACCAACTAGATACTTTGAAATCTAACACATATGAGCCTTCTCGGATTCAATAGGCAATAGTCATTTTTTTGGCCGCGCCAGCGGCCAACCCAAACCGTGAGCGAGAACGCCTTCCTCCTCAGCCTTGTGGGGCTGTCAGGTACTCACAGTAAACACATATAGGGGCGCTCTTAGGTGGCCTTAGATCACGACCTAACCGGTCGTTCCATCGGGGGCAGGGTCACCAGCTATTAAGCCTTTAATCCCATTCCAAGGGCGCGCATACCGCAAACAACATGGCTTTTGAGCCTAGCCAACCTTTGGGTTAACATTTGGCAGTCGTACGGAACTCAAGGAAAGGAGAGCAGGACACATGGAATGTCCAACCATTTCCGGACTTCGGCTGGACTCCGAAGATCTGGAAGCTATCGAAGCCATTCGAAATGCGCAGCGCAATGGGAATATGCTGGAAATCATGTTGCCGGCAGGTGTTCTAACCACCATTTTCCTCGGCAACAACTCCGCACAGGCTGCGTACAATATCCACTCCACGGATTGGGCTCAGTTTGCAGAAGCAATGACCCACATTTCACCGATTGTCAAAAAGAGAATTGTGACCATCTCCCAGATGCAACGTTTACGCGCTGGCTTGTCCTACGAACAGACTCAATTCTGGCGGGCAGTCGAGGCGGGGTGTCAGCCATGAGAATGGGTAAAGCAGCTATTGTTCTGTGTTTAAGTTGGCTTTCCGCATCATGTCAGGCCGGGGATGCGTCTATCTCTCAGCAGTATATCGAGTCAAATATAGAGCGATTGGAAGCGGCGATCGTGAGGTGTGATTCAAAGGCTGCTGAAAACGGCATGCCGGATTCAGACGTTTTCGATCTACTCCGGCAGTACGAGTATGAAGAAGTGCGAGTCTTTCTTATTACCCGAAGTGCGGCGATGGCGAATGAGTGCCAAAAGCCCCACCTGACTGATTTGGCATACACAATCGGCATGCTAGAGGCATCTACTGCCTACGCTGAGGTCGAGGATTTGATTTCCAGCGTGAAACCCCTGATGTATGGAAAGGAAACGTGGGCGCTCAAGGAAAGGTATCTTCAGTTGCCTGACGACATGAAGAAAAATCTCGAGTCGATACCGTACTTCCAGAAGCCTTTTCGTGATATTCCGATAATCGAAAGGCTGGAATCTGCGAATGGGCTGTAAAAATTCGCTGTACATGGATGGCTGATACGCCGCTCCGTTCTGTAAAAACCATCGGTGAGCTTCGCATTAACGTCCACGGAAAACCTGAGTGAAATTCGAAGTATCGAGCAAGCTTGAAATCAGTCCAGATGAGGTCAGCGAGCTTCTCACCATGAGAGGAGTAAACTCGGAGCTGAGCCCTCTTATACGCATGACCGCGTCTCCCCAATGGGCTAACCGACCGATCTTCGAGTGGCCTACGGGGCGAGTGCTTTTTTCGAGCTGGATACTGCTTTTTGGGATCATCCCGATCGACAGGCACACGTTCTTTTTCCAGAGCATGGATCGTCAACGGGGTTTTGCGGAGACGTCCTACTCTTTAACCAACAAGTTGTGGCATCACTGTAGGGATATTGATTGTAGTGGGGCAAACTGTCTGGTTACCGATACTGTTGAGTTCCAATGCAGAGTGCCCCTACTGACATACCTTCTCGCGCCAGCTTACCGGTTCGTCTTTCGGCACCGTCACAAGGTGCTAAGGTCATGCTATGGGGGCAGTGCAGCTTAACCAGTCAACTAACTGTAGTTCCGCCGGTGCTGCAGGAAAGGGATAAAGCCCCATTTCGGCGTTTTGAATCAGGGAGTAGCCATCGATGGAGTGGCGCAAGAACGAATATCTTATCACCGACGACAAATCCCGGGTGCAACTGGATGTTGTCCACCGCTTGCTTGCCGCAACCTATTGGGGGAGCCGCCGTCCCAGAGAAATTGTGGACAGTATGGTTGCTGGTTCCATTTGCTTCAGTCTTTACTGTGGTTCCAGGCAGATTGGTTTCGGGCGAGCCGTCACCGACAGCGCTACGTTTACCTGGGTAGCAGATATTGTCGTTGAGCCGGAGTTTCGGGGTGCGGGGCTGGGGCAGTGGATTATGGAATGTTTGGTTGCGCATCCGGCCATCAAGGGCACTCAAATGGTATTGCAAACCCGTGATGCTCAAGGGTTGTATGAGAAGTTTGGCTTTTCTGGGAACAGTGCTCTCATGAACACCAACGTTACTGGTTTATAGAAAGTGATTGAAATCACGGTAGCCTCGGCACTGATCGTCCTGTACTTGGTCTTGAATCGTGAGGATTTCTACGAGGTGCAGGTTGCCTATGCATCAGCTTTCATGGTGATTTATCTGGCGATCTATTTGTACGTTCCCCCCAAACTGGGGATAACGGCTACTCATTTGGGCCATATTTTCGGGTTTGTCCCGGCGGTCTCCTTTGGGGCAATTCTGTTCCCGGAATTGAATGTTCGGTTTCCGGTCGGAGTTACCAGGTTCTGTGGATGGCTTGGGTTGGTGGTGGTTTTCTCAATCCTTTGCGTTTTGAAGGTCTTTGTTTGGTGAGCATTAGCCTTACTGGTGCTCTGTCACCATGTTTGTAAGTGTTTGTATGGGTATATGGTGAAACCACGATGTACTTCGCAGTTGTAACTATGAAGCGGCTTTTGCGGCCGTTTATGGCGGGTGTTCGATGAAATGACGATTTCCATCCCTGGTATAAGAAACAAACATGGCGCCACAACTGCGGATGTGGTTGCAGAGCAGATTGCGCTTTGCAAAGCGAACCTTTTTACAATTGAGAAGGTTGCTTTTTTTCGCAGGCCCAGAGAAAAGCGAGACGAAATCAATCGCAGGTTGAGAGGGTGTCATGATTTCATGGGTATGGCTGGTTCTCGAAAATTCGGCTGTCTCTATCGCGAAGTGGGTCTAAATCCTGAGATCCCAGTAGTCTGCGAACACGCTATTCCGGTATCAGCAATGGTGTCCTTATACGAGGCAGGAATTCCCTTTGAGGAGTTAGTATTCTTCCCAGTAGCTCGAATTGCCAGAACCTCAGATCAAAAGTTTGGCCGCCTAGGCCTCACAAAATCTGGGCATGACCTTGAGCGGCCGTTCTTGCGCTACCATACCGCCGGAATAGAGGTTGAAACCCACTTCGGTGAAAAGATTTCCTGTAAGGACTGGAGCATTGAAGATCATTGGAACTTGGTAGATAAAACGCCGGAACTCTCAAACATTCGACAAGAAGTGATGGATAAGCTCTCAGTCGATCAATGTACGGTGTGAAAGCTACGTTACATTTTACGGCTCCGATCTTGAGATTTATACGGCAGAGCCGTATATTCTGGTAATGCTATTCATCGAAACCTCAACGTTCACCAAGCTATTGCCGAACTACCTCACGGACGAGGAATACCGTGGGCTTCAAACCTACCTTTTGCAGAAGCCGGATGCCGGGGATCTAATCAAAGGCTCGGGTGGCGTTCGTAAAGTTCGATGGGCACCAGCGGGTTCGGGAAAGAGCGGTGGTATCAGAGCCATTTACTACTGGAAGAAGTCTGACCACGAGATATGGATGCTCACGCTGTACAGTAAATCAGAGCGCGCCAGCATTCCTGGCCATACGCTCAAGCAGATAGCGGAGGCGATCAAAAATGGGTGACAGGAACCTTGGAGCAGAGATTCTTGACGGTATCAATGAAATCAAGCAATTCAAGAAGGGCAAATTGGCTCTACGAACACATGAGCTTTCTGAGCCCTCACCGCCCAAAGTGATTAGGCTGAAGTTGAATATGTCGCAATCAGCGTTTGCAGGTCTTATGGGAGTGAGCGTGCGAACTCTTCAGGATTGGGAGCAAGGACGCAGGGAGCCACAAGGCCCAGCGGTTGCTCTTTTGCGCATTGCTGAACAACACCCGGAAGTTTTTAATCAGCTTCACTGACCAAGATGAGGTGTCATCAAGCTATGTACCGGATGCCAGAACCCCCGCTTCGCTGTGGCTGTGTCATCGGTGATGGTGGGAGTTGTAAATAATTATGGGCATAGAGATCGCTGACATACTAAAAGAGCATTCCGTCACCTTAGTCTTTGCAGTGATGGTGTCGGTTGTTGGGCTAGCTCTGAAAGTTGCCAAAAGCATTTACGACTTCTATGAGGAGTACATTATTCGTAGATCATATAGGCGAATTGCTGATCTATCCGAGATAGTCAAGGAGTCTGGGCTTCATAGGGATTTTCTAAGTGACTTGAAAAACAATGAGGTATTTAGGGTGGTCTCTGGAATAAAGTCATCACCAAAAAAGTCGAAAGCGTTAATGCGACTTTATTTATCGGGTAACGTTTCTCTTGATAGATTGCAAGGAATCTCGAGGTATTTGGAGCCCTCCTCTGACGGCGGACTAAAGCTGTCGATATCTAGGTTCGAGAAGTTCGCCTCTTTATACTCTTTAGTCTCGGCTTCGATAATTTTCTTTCTTGGTCTTCTGATGGCCACTCAGCTACTGTTTTCAGATAACAGTGTAACCAGCTTCCTAGGAATGTTAGTGATGTTGGTTTTTTCATTCTTGGCAAGGCTTATGTCTAAGGACTTCAGGAATTTGCGAGATGTAAAGAAAATCGATCTCAGCGAGGTATCTAATAACTCACTTGCAGATGAACGCTGATATATCGATTGAGTGAGGCATTGATGTGCCGCGTCACCTGCAGATCATAGAAGAGAATCCTATGACTAAGCATGTCGGTTCCTGCCTGTGTGGCACAGCGAAATTTGAGGTCCATGGGGACTTCGACAGCTTTTACCTGTGTCATTGTGAGTATTGCCAGAAAGATACGGGATCCGCTCATGCGGCAAATTTATTCTCGCAGTCAGCTAAATTGGTCTGGCAGTCGGGTGTAGATGCTGTGACTTCCTTTACGCTCCCTGGCACTCGTCATAACAAAAGCTTCTGTAAGTTGTGTGGTTCGGCATTGCCAAACACTCAGGTCGCAGGTTTGCTCGTTGTTCCCGCAGGGTGTTTGGACACTGAAGTCTCTGTGTTGCCAACTGCGCACATCTTTACATCGAGCAGAGCGGTTTGGGACGAAGCGATTGGAGACGTGCCAGAGTTCGAGGTCCTGCCAGAGTGAGCTAGGATCACATAACCAGAGATTCTTGGCGGAAGAGCATGCTCTGGCGCGTTTAGCAGAGTGAAATATAAAAAACCGTTCAAACCAGCCGGTACTTCGCTGTGTTCGGCACCGGCGCTTTAAAGTAGACGTTACCTCAGTTATGAAACAACAATCGCAATCTGAAGCAAATATTGCCCCCGAGGATCGAGTGGTCCTGTTCGACGGAGTGTGCCGATTGTGTTCCGCGTGGGCGCGGTTCCTCATCAGGTTTGATAGAAAGCGTCGATTCAAGTTGGCGACTGTTCAGTCACCTGAAGGCCAGGCCATTCTGGAATCGCATGGTTTCCCAACGGATTCATACGAAACCATGCTGCTTGCTGAAGGGCCCAACATATACACGAAGTCCTCAGCGTTTTTCAGAGTAATGCTTCGGTTACCATGGCCGTGGCCACTTTTCTGTATTGGCTGGGTTGTCCCCTCAGTCATTCGGGACTGGCTTTACGACCGCATCGCACTAAATCGTTACAAGCTTTTCGGTCGCTATGAAGTTTGTATGATTCCGGATAAAGATCATGATTCGAGGTTCCTGGGCGAGTAGCCCATTTTTTAGCTATGCAGTCTGCCGTGGCGCTATCGCCTTTATTTGGTTCTATCATGGCTTGATTCCGAAACTGCTCTATCCGCATGAGGATGAACTGGCTATGGGGATGGCAGCGGGCTTTTCACCGGCTGGTGCGTTGCAGTTGGCAACTATCGGTGGCGTACTAGAGATCACCATGTCGGCTGTTGTCTTGATATTTTGGCGCCAGCGATGGCCGATAGTCGTTACATTGATTGCAATGATCGGCTTGCTGGCATTTGTGGCTCTGATGCAGCCCATGCTGCTTGGGGCAGCCTTCAACCCTGTGTCAACGAATGTCGCTGTAGCCGCGCTTGCAATCGTTAGTTTGCACCTTCTGAGCGTGGTAGAGAGTGGTAACCACGAGGATTAATGGCGAGCTCATTAGCCTCGGTAACCCAATTTCAGACGGTAGCTTGGTAGTGTATTACCATCAGCTACTCGTGCACCCAGATCAACACGGTAAAGGTGTTGGTAGGAAAATAGTTGAGGCGATGCAGCGGCGAATGCCAAAGATATGGACTTACCCGGCCTTCGTTTGCACGAACTCTCTGGCACCCGGGTGAAGTACTGCGAGAGCTTTGTCTTGAGCCCCTTGGCCTCTCTGTCACGGCGGCGGCTAAAGCATTGGGTGTTAGCCGCAAAACGCTAAGTGCCGTGTTAAATGGCAAAGCTGGCATCAGTCCTGAAATGGCGATCCGGCTCTCTATTGCTTTCGATACTTCGGCAGAAAGCTGGTTGAATCAGCAGTCCCAATATGAACTCTGGCATGCCGAACAACATCGCAAAGAGCTCAACGTGAAGAGGCTTGTTGCAGCCTGAAGAAGCGCATAACCCATATGATCCTTCTTGGGATCAATAAGCAATAGTCTTTTTGGGGCCGCGCCAGCGGCCACCTGGCTCTCAGTCATCATCTTGTATGATTCAGTTAGAGGTCATGCTCAAACCGTGGCGTGACTAACAAAACCGTCGCAAAAGCCAGCGTTAGGAGATAAGGATGTCCGTAAGTATTGAGGTGGCTGAGACCGCCGAACAGTTTGATTTGGGTGGTAGGTTGATTCGTGCATATGCAGAATTTCTAGGGCTGGATTTGGAGTTTCAGGGCTTTTCCAGTGAGTTGGCATCGCTGCCAATTGTACGGTCCACCCAAAGGTGCGCTATTGCTGAGCTCTTTTGAGGGAGTGCATGTTGGTGCTGTCGGCCTCAGAGAGTTCGAGCCCGGAGTTGCTGAGATGAAGCGGATGTATGTTTTGCCAGACTACCATGGCATGGGTATCGGTAAAGCTCTGACTGAAGCTTTGCTCTGTCAGGCGAAGGAAATGGGTTATGGTTCAGTGCGACTCGACAGCGTTCGTGAGCTTGATAAGGCCTTGCGGTTGTACCAAGCTTTTGGCTTCAAGGAAATCGAGCCGTACCGGTTCAACCCTCACCCAGAAGCTGTATTCATGGAGTATAGAATCTCTTAATTATCGAATTGAGTTATGGGAGCGTTACACATATTGCAGGAGGCATCGTGATAGTCATATATGGAATCAAAGAACACCTTAACCCGGTCAAAGCTCAGCTCTCTGAGGTCATTCACGGATGCATGCAATCCGTACTCGGAATGCCGGAAGACAAGCGGGCTCATCGTTTTATCCCTATGGATGCCGAAGATTTTTATTACCCAGGTGGCAGAACTCCAGCCTACACTGCCATAGAGATCAATATGATGCAGGGGAGGGCTCCAGAGACCCAAAAGGCTTTGATCAAGGAACTTTTCAGAAAAATTGAGTCTGTGGTTGGCATATCTCCTGTAGATATCGAAGTGACAATTAAGGAGCAGCCTGCCCATTGTTGGGGATTTCGGGGTATGACTGGAGACGAGGCACGTGACCTTAAGTATTCAGTCAATGTGTAGCAGGTCGCTCAAGTACGTTTTGGGCCTCCGGCCTCCACCGAATGCCTTTTCGTTAAGCCACAGGGGCGCTGCCAAACAAAGGTGTTGAGCAATAGTCTAAAACACGGAAGAGATGGTTATGATCAGGGATGTGGTCTTCCCCGCAGATAGCGATGAGTTAAGAAAGCTTATTCTCGAGTATGCAGATTGGCTGGGTATCGATCTTTCCTATCAGGATTTTGAGGGAGAGATGGCCTCGCTCGAAGCACTGTTCTCGCCGCCTAGCGGCCAATATACATTCGCAATAGAACGTTTTCGTATCGCCGGTGGTGTTGGGTTTAGACGGATTGACGAGTACACAGCCGAGGTGAAGCGCCTGTACGTACGTCGACAGTATCAGGGTAAGGGACTCGGGCGTGTGCTCATGGACAATCTGCTATTGAAGCTGAAAAGAATGGGTTATACCCGAGTCGTTTTGGATGCCGTGCCTCCTACGAAAAAAGCCCAGGAACTATACGAGTTAATGGGCTTTGAGGAAATCGAGCCCTATTTTTTCAACCCGACGCCCGGCACCAAATTCTATGGCCTTGATCTGCAGAGTTATGCCCTGGAGTCAAATGCTTAACGAGGTCAAGAGACGCTACTGATGTGGCGCACATGTTGCCCGTTTCATCCCAATGGATGCTGAGGACTTTTACTATCCAGGTGGTAGATCACCCGCTTACACGGTTATTAAGATTAATATGATGCAGGGGCGCACCTCGGTGATTCGGAAGGTTCTAGTTAAGGAGTTATTCAGCAAAATCGAGTCGGAGGTTGGCATTCGTTTTGTGGCAATTGGAAAAGAGACTTGAATGACAGCAAAATTTAGCCAAGCGAAAGAAAAGCTTTTAAGCACGGGTTACCCGCGTTGGCGCAATATTCTATCTTGCGTGATTCTTGTGCTACTCGCTACGGGGGCAGTTTCGGCTTGGTGGTATGCGTATTACACAGCAACTGACGTAGAGTGCCACAAAGGTTTTCTGTATTTCTCAGTCGTGTGGCTGGTTGTGCAATGGGTGGTGATCGGGTATTTATTCCGATTGCATATTCCGGCCCATCATGAACGCCCATTCCGGACGAACGTGAACACCTATTCTGGTTCAACGTGAACAGTCATTCTGGTCGAAGATGAACACTTTTCAAGAATTTCCGGAATCGGTGTTCACCATGCCGGAATTGGCGTTCACGTTCCCGGAATCGGTGTTCACGTTCCACCAGAATCCTTCTTAACGCATTGTTTATTCAACCGCTTGCTACTCTGGTTCTTTTTTTGGGAATCAGGGTCATGGCAGCAAAGAGAAATCCAATGCGCAAAATCAGAGAAGTGCTTCGTCTGAGGCTGGAAGCCGGGCTTTCGATCCGGCAGATCAGCGCCAGTACCAAAACCAGTGTCGGGGCTATCCAGAAGCTCCTGACCCGAGCCCAGGCTTTAGAAATCACCTGGCCCTTACCCGAGAATCTGGACGATGGCCGCCTGGCGGCCATGCTCTATCCCGGTGCTGACCCCACCAGCTCCAGCCGTTACCAGGTACCGGACTGGTTGACCGTCCATCAGAACCTCAAACAGAAGGGCGTTACCAAGCAGTTGCTGTGGGAGGAATACACCGCCCAATACCCCAACCGGTGTTACAGCTATTCTCAATACTGTGACCGCTTCCGGCACTGGCAAAAGCAGCAAAGGCGCTCCATGCGCCAGATCCACAAGGCCGGTGAAAAGTGCTTTATTGACTACTGTGGCCCCACCGTTCCGATCATTAACCCGCAAACCGGCGAAATCCGCACGGCCCAGGTGTTTGTCGCCGTGCTGGGGGCGTCCAATTACACCTACGCGGAGGCGACCTGGAGCCAGGTATTGCAGGACTGGCTGATGAGCCACGTGCGCACCTTTGAATTTTTTGGCGGCGTTCCGGAGATGATCATTCCCGATAATCTCCGGAGCGGTGTCAACAAGGCCTGTCGGTACGATCCGGACCTGAACCCCAGCTACCAGCAACTGGCCGCGCACTATCAGGTCGCGGTACTGCCTGCGCGGCCCTACAAGCCCAAGGATAAAGCCAAGGCGGAGGTGGGCGTACAGATCGTTGAACGCTGGATCCTGGCGCGATTGCGCCACCACACTTTCTTCACTCTGGCCGACCTGAACCAGTGTATCCGGGCCTTGTTGGACGACCTGAACAGCCGCCCCTTCCGAGCGCTGCCGGGCAACCGGCAGGAAGCCTTCAAGACACTCGATCAGCCCGCCCTGAAAGCGTTACCCAAACACCCCTATGAGTACGTCGAGATCCGGCGTTGCCGGGTCAACATCGACTACCACATTGAGTTCCAGCGCCATTATTACTCGGTGCCGCACCAGTATGTCGGCGAGCAGGTAGACCTCCATGCCGGTGAGCGACTGGTGCAGATCTACTTCCGGCAGCAACTGATCACCAGTCACCCACGCAGCCATCAGTACGGCATCACCACCGAGCCAGGGCACATGCCCACCCGCCATCAAAAACAACAGCAGTGGACGCCCGGACGCCTCAAGAGCTGGGCCCGGGATATCGGACCGGACACCCTGGTCTGGGTCAGTGGCCGGATGGATGAGCGGGAACATCCGGAGCAGGCCTATCGGGTCTGTCTCGGGTTACTCAACCTGAGCAAGGCGTACCCCGCCGAGCGCCTGAATGCCAGTTGCCGCATTGCCAACCGCGAAGGCCTGGACCGGCTGAAACACATCAAGGCCATCCTCCGGAGCAACCGGGACAAGCTGCCGGAACAGCTGCCCTTACACACCGAACTGCCCCAGCATCACGAGAACATCCGTGGCCCAAAGAGCTTCCACTAGGACCCCCGTATGAACACCTTACAAACCCTGACACGACTGAGAGACCTGAAGCTCGGCGGCATGGCTGCCGCCCTGGAGCATCAACAAAATCAGCCGGGGACTTATGACGAGCTATCGTTCACCGAACGCCTGGAACTGTTACTTGATCGGGAGTTCCAAAGCCGGGACCACCGGAAGCAGGATCGTCTGGTGCGCCAGGCTCGCTTCAAGCTCCGGGCGTCCGTTCAGGACATCGACTACCAGCACCCGCGCAACCTCAAAAAGGCCCAGGTAGCTCAACTGGCCCAGGCCGACTGGCTCGAACGGGGCCAGAACCTGTTGATCACCGGCCCTTGCGGCAGCGGCAAGACCTACCTCGGTTGCGCCGTGGGGCACCAGGCCTGCCTGAACGGCCTCAGCACCCGGTATTACCGGATCTCCCGATTACTGCTGGAACTGACCCAGGCCAAAGCCGATGGCACCTACCAGAAAGCTCTCAGCCAGTTGGCCAAAGTAAAGCTGCTGATCCTGGACGACTGGGGGCTGGAAGCTCTGAAACCGGCACAGCGAAACGACCTGATGGAAATCATGGATGACCGTCACGGCACTCACTCAACCATGATCATCAGCCAGTTGCCTACCGATCAATGGTACGCCGCTATCGGTGACAACACCCTGGCTGACGCCATCCTGGACAGACTCATGCACAACGCCCACCGCTGGGCTCTGAAAGGAGAATCAATGAGAAAAAGACTTCAGGAAATTGACTGAACGTGAACACCCGGAGTACAAACTCCGGTGGGTGATGCGTTAAGAAAAAGGGTGTTCACGTTCAGCCAGAATGGGCGTTCACGTTCGCCGGAATATGCACCGATATCAAAATATTCCGGCCTTTGCGCGGGGCGGCATCAAGTTACTGATACTTCTTGGTAATGTGTGGTTTGGGCTTTTCATTTTTTCACTCCAACCGTGTGCCTCATAGGTCAAGCACATCACCAGAGACTATGGTTTCGACCCCCAAGCCTCAAATAAAGGCCATCTCACCTTGCTGCCAGTAGCAAATAGCAAGCTGCAATGGTAATTCTCTATACGTGTCGGTGGACGCGCTAAAGTAAGCCACTACACCCTGACCCTGCATCAAAGGAATGAATCGGATGGCGAGTGAAAGCTGGTTGTTAGTTGGTGGACTGGTCGCCATCGTTGTAGCGGTTGTCCATTCAGCGCTTGGCGAAGTTCTGATTTTCCAGCGAATGCGTAAAGAGACAATTGTCCCAACGCAGGGGCAGCCGGTCCTCAGAGAGCGTTACGTTAGAATTTTGTGGGCCACATGGCACATCGTTTCTGTATTCGGTCTGGCCATTGCGGGGGTACTTGTTTTCATGTCTCTTTATCCGGTCACCGATGTCCGAGGCTTGTTTCTCCGAGCGGTGGCAATTTCAATGGGCGTGTCCAGCGCATTGGTACTTTTCGCAACTAAAGGAATGCACCCGGGGTGGGTTGGGCTGCTGATCGTGGCGATATCATCGGCAATGGCATTTTGAGAATGCTGCATAAACACAGCAATATTGAGGTCTAGTAAGTTGAGAAGAGTATTAATGAGCGCCTGCCTTCTAGGGAAACGGGTTCGATACGATGGTGGGAGCCTTTCGATGAATGATCAGCTTGTAGAGACCTGGATAACAGAAGGTCGGGTTGTTTCAGTGTGTCCCGAAGTTGAAGCCGGAATGAATATCCCAAGGATGCCTGCGGAGATTTACGGAGGAAGCGGGAACAATGTATTAGACGGCGAATCCGACGTTATTGAAAAGGGCGGAAATATTGTCACCGACGATTTTATTGCAGGTGCTTCTATTGCTCTGGAATTGTGCAAAAAGTTCAGTATTGAGATAGCGATACTGGCCGAGTCCAGTCCTTCTTGTGGAAGTTCATTTATCTATGACGGTCGCTTTTCAGGTAACCGAACTCCAGGCATGGGTGTTACGGCTGCGTTGTTACGTCGGCATAATATCCAGGTATTTAGCCAATATGAGATAGCAGAAGCTAATAACGCCATCCACGCGACAAGCGCTTGATGGTCCTTTTCCAAGGCACCACCTGAACCATGACTTAGAACTGAACGATTGATACTTCGGCAATGGGATGTCAGACCTACCTATGCTGCGCTTTTCTGCGCAGTGCAGCCACACGTTAAACAGTTCATTACTCATCTTGAATGGCTGCCACTGTCGATATATGATCCGTATATAAATCGTATATTAAGGGGCTGCTATGGGAATTGTTAAGATTGACGATGAATTACACGGGGAGATCCGCAAGGCAAGTGCCGTGATGGTTCGCTCTATCAATGCTCAGGCTGAATATTGGATAAAAGTTGGCATGCTTGCCGAGGCGAATCCCAGCATGTCGTTCTCCGAAATCATGCGCGACCAAATGAAGCTGGCCGAGGTAGACATAAGGAAGGCTGTCGGTGGCTAGTGTAAAACGGAAAAGCACCGAGGAACTGAGTGCAATGCGGGAGTCCGGTCGGCTTCTCGCAACGGTTTTCGACTACCTTGATGGCCATATGGAGATCGGCGTATCTACAATGGATATCAACAATCTTGCGGAGAGGTACATTGTCGATCAGCTGAACGCTCGCCCAGCGAGTAAAGGTCAGTATGGGTATCAGTATGTTCTGAATAGCTCTGTAAACCGGGTTGTATGCCACGGCGTTCCTTCAACCGCTCAGAAGCTGAAATCCGGGGATATCATCAACGTAGATATCACGTTAGAGCAGGGCGGATTTATCGCTGATTCCAGCAAAATGTACATGATCGGCGACGTGACTCCGGTCGCCAGGCGTTTGGTCGATAAAACCTATGAAGCCATGTGGGAAGGGATTCGAAGCGTAAAGCCTGGTGCCACACTTGGAGATGTCGGCCATGCCATTCAAAGCCACGCCCAGAAGAACGGCTATTCAGTTGTTCGCGAGTATTGTGGGCATGGGATTGGTCGAGAAATGCATGAAGAGCCACAGGTTCTGCACTATGGCCAGCGTGGAAAAGGGTTGGTCCTCCAGGAAGGCATGGTGTTTACAATAGAGCCCATGTTTAACCAGGGTAAGGCCAAGGTTAAGTTGAAGAAGGATGGGTGGACCGTTGTCACCAGTGACAAGAAGCTGTCGGCTCAGTGGGAGCATACAGTGGCCGTTACCTCCGATGGTTATGAGGTACTGACACTCCGGGCCGAAGAGCATAGTTAAGAGCCTTTAAGTCCACGGCTTTTTCGTTGCGGCGGCGCCTTCACCACAAAACCGTGGACTTCCCTCACTTCAATAGACAGGCATCGATAACTCCGCAATAGCCTTTGTTATCACCTGCTCTTAAGCAAGCCCCTCCAACATTCCCTGAAGGCGCTGCTGTGCCTGCTCATTCAAAGGCAGAAGAGGCTTTCTCGGGTTGCCGACATCGTTGCCTTGCAGGGCCAGGCCGGATTTCACCGCTGCCGCCAAGCCCGATGAAACGATAAACTCCAGAAACGCGTACTGCCGGTAAAACAGCTCTTTGGCTTTCTCGTTTTCACCTTGCTTAACGGCATCATACAGCTGCTTCGGCTTGTCACCGATCAGGCAGGGTGCCGCCGTACACCAGCCGGTGGCACCCGCATTGAGGGCTTCGAGGGCCATGTGGTTGCAGCCATTAAAGAATGGCACTTTGCCATCCGATAGCGTGTAGATTTTATGCATACGCTGAATGTCGCCGGTGCTTTCCTTGATCATGCTGGCGTTCGGGATGCGCTCAACCATTTCCAGCATGAATTCTGGGGACATATCCACGCCGCAGGTGGCGGGGTTGTTGTAGATCATGATGGGCAGTGGGCTGGCGCTTGCGACTGTTTCATAGTGCTGGAAGGTTTCCGCCTCGCTCAACTTGTAGTACGAGAATGGCGAGAGCATGATCGCGTCCGCACCAATTTGATAGACATGCTGCGCTTTTCGCATAGCCTGTTCGGTGGTCAGCTCGGCGATGCCGATGACCACCGGCACCTTACCCGCAATATGCCGCACCGTGTACTCGGCGACCTGCTTCCATTCCGCTTCACTCAAATAGGCGGCTTCACCGGCACTGCCCAAGGCCGCTATGGCGTCCACTTTGGCTTCAAGCAGCACATCGATGACGTCGCCGAGCTTATTGAGGTCAACCTGTTTATTGTCCTGGCTAAAAGGGGTTACCGGATAGCCAATGATGCCTGATAGGTTCATGTCCTGTTCCTCGAAAAAAGGTTGTTAAATGCAGTCCGCGTGGTGTTTAAGCGCCTGCCGTGCGTAGTAGGCAAAATTCACTTTGTTGCGCTTGTCGGTGGATACCCAGTCGTGTGCTTCCCGGGCCAGCTCGTGTGGCAGCGGCTTGATCTCTCCTGCAGCCATCGCAAGCAGCTGCAGCTGTGCCGCGCGCTCTATCAGCACGGCCAGGTTGCAGGCCTCTTCGATCGTCTTGCCGGTGACCAGTTGGCCGTGGTGGGAGAGGAATACGGCGCGGTTGTTGCCCAGGGCGTTTGAGATCAGCACGCCTTCCTCATTGCCTACGGGGACACCAGGCCAGTCCGCGACGAACGAGCAGTCGTCGTACAGAGCGCAGACGTCCATCTGGGAGATCTGCAGTGGTACCTCCAGCATGGCCAGCGCAGCCACGTGGGTCGGGTGGGTGTGAATAATGCAGTTAACCTCCGGATGCTCTTTGTAGATCCAGGTATGGAAGCGGTTGGCGGGGTTGGGCATGCCTTCCCCTGCCAGCGGCTTGAGATCATGGTCGACAGTGATCAGGTTGTCGGCCGTAATCTCGTCGAACCCCAGCCCCAGTCGCTGGGTCAGGAAGGTGTCGCGGTGCTCGGTACGACAGGTGATCTGGCCCGCCAGGCCGGAGTCATGGCCCTTGTCGAACAGAATGCGACAGGTGAGCGCGAGCTTCTCATGGTCGGTCAGTTCCATATCCTGAATCAGGCTTTGCATATCGCGTTCGGTGCTCTGCATCAGTGCCTGCTTGCTTGTGGTGGCGGTCTTCATACGCGTTCTCCTTGGTGTCAGCTTTGACGTGGGGAGAACGATATCGCTATTCTGGACCGGCAATAAGAGCCAGTTTTGTTAGGTTTTCTGGTCCAGTGGAGAGGCGGGCATGTTAAGACCCTGGAAAACGCAGCTGTGGCTGGAGGACAGCCCCGGCAAAACCCTGCATGCAAGATTGCTGAATACGTTGACGGTGGATATCAAGGAAGGCCGGCTGTCGCCGGGGAGCATGCTGCCGGGCTCCCGCTCACTGGCCGAGCAGTTGGGTGTAAATCGCAAAACCGTGCAACAGGTGTATGAGGAGCTGGAGGCCCAGGGCTGGCTGGTTACGCGCCCGCGGTCGGGAACCTTTGTGTCCGAGACCCTGCCCGAGCAGGGGCTGTCGTCCTCTGACCATCAACTGGTTAACAGTACCAACAGGACTCGATCCGCCTCGGAGCTGGTGGAAATCCTCTATCAGGACGCGCTTAGCGCCTACAACGCAATGCCGGTCACCAATGACGGCACCCCGGATTCCCGGTTGATCCCCTATCAACTGCTGGCGCGCACTTATCGACGGGTCTGTATTGAGCTGAGCCGCAACTCCAGGCTGGGCTATGGCGATCCCAAAGGCAGTGTTGACCTGCGCAAGTCGGTTGCGAAGATGCTGTCTGGTGACCGCTTTATGAATTGCTCAGCCGAGCAGGTGTGCATTGTCAGGGGTAGCCAGATGGGTATCTATCTCGCTTCCCGTATTCTAGACCCGAGTAAGGGGGCCATCGTGATGGAAGATCTCTGCTATCTGCCCGCCCGGGCAGCCTTCGAGTCGAATGGTTTCAAGGTGCTGAAATGCAGGCTGGATGGCCAGGGGCTGGATATCGAACACCTACAGGCATTACTCGCCGAGCATTCGGTTGCCGCCATTTATGTCACACCGCATCACCAGTATCCCACCACCGTTTGCCTGCCCATGGATCGGCGGCTAACACTGCTAGAACTTTCCAAAGCACACAGGTTCGCGGTGTTGGAGGATGATTATGACCATGAATTCCACTATGAGACGAACCCTGTTCCCCCACTTGCGAGCTTGCCCAATGCCGAGAACGTGGTGCATATCGGCTCGATGTCCAAAGTGTTTGCGCCGGGTTTAAGGCTTGGCTACATCGCAGCGGATATCCGGTTCATTGAACGTGCTGCACAGGAAATCATACTCATTGACCGTCAGGGCAATACAGTCACAGAGCAGGTTTTGTCTAACCTGATGGAGTCTGGTGAGGTCCGGCGTCACATTCGTAAGACGCGCAAGGAGTATGAGGCCCGGCGTAATTTTGCTGCAGCCGAGTTCGCCCGGGTATTTGGTGACAAGGTATCTTTTACCTTGCCTACCGGCGGAATGGCTATCTGGGTTGATATTTCCAAGCTGGCCAAAAGCCGGGAGCTGGATAGCCTGCCAGGTAAGGATTCGACCCTTAGTACTGCTTATACGGACGATCAGGTGGCGCCGACTCACCTGCGATTTGGGTTTGGAGCGTTAAGTAAAGCTGAGATAACCCAATCGGTGGAGTTGTTAGCGGAGGAGTTGAACTCGACAGGACGTTAGACAGCGAAAGTACGGCGCCTCAGCAATCAGAGGCGCCGCGAGTGGAGGCAACGATTACTTCAGATCTGAGATGCTTGCCCCAAAGTTGATATGGAACGGAGCCCCTTCCAAGACAAGAGCCGGGACTGACTTGACTCCGGCTGCCTCGGCTTCGGCGATTCTCGCCTTGTCATTGCCAAGATGGACCACTTCAACATCGTAGCGAGAGCGATCAATCGCCTCGGCAACATGGTCCTCAGCAGCGACACATACAGGGCATCCTGCGTGGTAGAAAATAGCTTTGCCACTCATTATTGAACTCCTAATATCTGTTGGTTGATTGGCGTGCGCACGACTAAACGATAGAGTTGGCAGAGTGCGTTGACTAGTGGGCACAAATGAGTGGGCTGGGCACCTTTTGGTGTAATTTGTCGAAATGAAAGGAGAAAAATTCTTGCAGACTCGCAGCACCTATCGCAAGTTGGAGGACATAGTGGGCTGCAAATGGTCGGTTTCCGTCCTTCTCGCCGTGGAGAAGGGGGTTAACCGGCCTGGGGCCCTTGAGCGACATATTGAAGGAATCTCGGCAAAAGTCCTCTCTGAACGACTTCGAAAACTTACGGCATATGGCCTGATGCACAAGGAGAGCTTCCCGGAGGTCCCACCGCGTACCGAGTATTCGCTGACCAAGTCTGGTCAGAGGCTCATCAAAATCATTCAGCAAATCCAAGATCTCGATGTCGAAATGAGCGAAAAAAGTGAAAATTCTGTGTAGATGCAACTACCACATAACGCATATGAGCCTTCTTGGAACCAACAGAGAATAGGCATTTTGTTGGCCGCGCCAGCGGCAAACTGAACTCATGAGCGAGAACATTTGCCTCGACAGTTTCGTTCAGCTTTCAGACGCTTAGCGGTTCAGCGGTCACCGGTTAGAGCTAAATGAACCTCAATCTGTGGGAGACAAAATGAAGGTAAAACGAATAGTTACCAACATAGCGGCGGCAACCCCCTCCGAAGCAGAGAAATTCTACTCGGCTATTTTTGGGCTTAAGATTGTGATGGATCATGGATGGATAAGAACCTATAGCTCGGGCGAGGAAATGACCACTCAGGTAAGCGTGGCATCGGAAGGTGGCTCCGGAACGCCAGTTCCTGATCTGTCTATCGAGGTTGATAACCTGGAGATCGCTTTGGAGAGAGTGAAGAATGGAAATATTGAGATTGAGTATGGCCCGGTAAGTGAGCCCTGGGGTGTTCGTCGGTTCTATGTTCGTGATCCGTTCGGGAAGCTCATCAATGTTTTACAGCATGAGTAACCGTTGGGGATTGCTCTAACGGTTCGTTCCGTGTCAGATGGTAAAAATATGGAACCCGTTGTTCAGGAAGAAACCACTGGTTGTGGTATAGCCGCAAGTGCAGCTTTAGCAGGCATCAGTTATGCCGAGGCTAAACGGACTGCAAACGCGCTGGGTATTTACGCCGACGATACGGCGCTTTGGTCAGAGAGCGTGGTGATGCAAAGGTGTTGGATTCCAGGAAGGCACTGAAAGCAAATGTCCGCCGGGATTTCGGGCGCACGAAACCCAAGTGGTACATTGAGATATAAAGCGAATAGGCCACAGCAGTGGTGGCCTGCACCGGTTCATGGGTTTGGTTCAAAAGGGAGCCAAAATTCAAACTGAATGTTAGGTATGGAACAGTCGATTCAGTCCAGGTTCTGACGGGATCAAACAAGCAGACAAGGAGGTGTACAGATGAAGCAAATGGGTCGCTGTCTCTGCGGAGGCATTCAATCGTGAAAGAAACCCCGTCAGCAAAGCTTGTATCGTCAGCTAATCATACCGCCTCGCCATTTGGCACTCAGTTTTGCGATCATATGACACTCGTCCGTTTTGCCGATGGGCGTTGGTCTGAGGTGGAGACACTGCCGGTAGGACCTTTGCCGCTACACCCAGCATCTCATGTGTTGCATTATGGCAGTTCGTGTTTCGAGGGCATGAAAGCTTTTCGGATGCAGAATGGCGGCGTTCGTATTTTTCGCCTCGACCGCCATGTTGAACGCTTCCAGCGCAGCGCCGAGTTGCTTTGCTTGCCTCTGCCGCCCGCCGACATTGTCGAAGCAATGATCCGCCAACTCGTTGATTTATGTTTTGACGATATACCGGAAGCACCTGGTGCGCTCTACCTACGGCCGGCGCTGATTGGCACGGAGGAGAACATCGGTTCGGCGGGTGCGCCCTCTGCACAGGCCATGCTCTATGTGTTGGCGTCGCCCGTCGGAGATTATTTCTCGAGAGGTGGTCATGGTTTGACTATCCTGATCGAAGATCAGGAGTTGCGGAGTACTCCCGGCTTCGGTCAGGCGAAAGCCGGAGGTAATTATGCCTCAGCGCTTCGCCATGTCGTTAAAGCCAGGAAAGAACATGGAGCAGATCAGGTGTTGTTCTGCCCGAACGGCGATGTGCAGGAAACAGGGGCGTCGAACTTCTTCCTGATCAATGATTCTCAGCTGCTCACGAAGCCTTTGGATGCGTCGTTTCTGCATGGCGTCACCCGGGATTCGGTAATAACCCTTGCTCGAGACTTGAACTATGACGTCATCGAACGAGATTTTACCGTTGCTGAGGTCATGGATTGGATTCAGACCGGAGAAGCCGCGTTATCCGGAACAGCGGCTGTTCTTTCTGGTGTGGGGTCGTTTGTGCACAAAGGCGCTACATACAAGGTAGGCGATGGTAGCACCGGCCCTAACACTCGAAAACTGAGCGACGCACTGCGGGCACTGCAATCTGGTAGAACTGAAGATAGATTCGGCTGGCTGAGCTGAATGTTGCTTCTGGAGTAGCGACGTGAAACTCAAGGAACTTTTAGAAGAACTCGAGACGCTAGGGAAAGAGAACGATGCGTCGGTAGAGCAGAAAGATCGCAAGTATCTCAACATCACCAGGGATACCGGGGAGTTCTTGTCGGTACTGATAAAAGCTGGCGCAGTGAGACAGGTTCTGGAGATCGGAACGTCTAACGGTTATTCCACTTTGTGGATAGCGTCCGCGCTACCAGAGGATGGACATGTGACCACTCTGGAAGTGTCTCCGTTCAAGATTAGTCAGGCCAAAAGCAACTTCAAACGTGCCAATCTCGATCATAAGATCACTGTGGTACAAATGGGCGCCGTCGATTATCTCGGGCAAGCTAGCCGTTTGTTTGATCTGGTTTTTCTTGACGCCGACCGCGCGAGCTACGTTCAAGTTGCTGGCCAAATCGTTTCCCTCATTCGGCCCGGGGGCATTCTGGTGTGTGACAATGCGGTTTCGCACGCTGAGGAACTGAGGGAATTCATTGATTTTGTCGACAGCACTGGCGGGTTTACCACCACTACTGTGCCGGTAGGCAAAGGTGAGTTCGTGGCGTGTAAAAAAACATAATCAAGACTGGTGGTGGGAACGCTTGGAAGCGGTTTCTCTACAACCTCGTTAAGCACCAGGGGCGGATGCGCGCGTGTGTGGCCCGCAGCGGAATGTTATCTGATTGGAATGGAGGCACAGATGAGATCTATTGCAACATCACTCATGTTTGTTGGAGAGCAGGCTGGGAAAGCCGAGGAGGCCATCAGGTTTTATACCTCGCTATTCGTTGGTTCAGAGATCGTCGATATTCAACGTTACCAGGCCGGCGAGCATGAACCAGAAGGTTCTGTGAAAATGGCGAAGTTTAAGATAAACGGTCGAGAGTTTATGGCGCTCGACAGCCACCTTGATCACCAATTTACGTTTACGCCCTCCATGTCGCTGTATGTTGAGTGCGAATCGGCGAGCGAAATTGAGGAAGTATTTAAAGCCCTGGCAGAAGGTGGCTCAGAGCTAATGCCGCTGGATAATTATGGTTTTAGCCAGAAATTCGGGTGGTTGAATGATAGGTATGGTGTGTCTTGGCAGCTAAACCTGTCGAACTAGTGTGGCGACAACTCCAGCCCAAAACCGTGCGCAGTGTTACGTAGTTTCCGCGGTTGCCGGAGGCCCTACATTGAACGCATAGGAGACTCAGACAATGGCGACAGATAAACAGCCACTACCGGAGGTCGTTTCTTCGGAACAGTGGAAAGCGGCGCTGGATCAGCTTCTTGTAAAAGAGAAAGAGTTAACCCGGGCACGGGATGCACTGAACGCAGAGCGTAGGAAGTTACCGATGGTCAAGGTGGCCAAGCACTATACGCTCCAGGGGGAAAATGGCGCAGTGTCCCTGCTCGATTTGTTCGAAGGGCGCCGTCAGCTCATTGTTTATCACTTCATGTTTGCCCCGGATTGGAACGCTGGCTGCGACGGTTGCTCCTGGTTGGTAGATGCCATGACACACCCGGCCCACCTGCATGCTCGCGATACGTCGTTGGTTATGGTGTCACGCGCACCAAGGGAAAAACTCATGCAGTACAGGTCGCGGATGGGATGGACGGCGCCTGTTCCATGGTATTCGTCTTACGAGAGCGACTTTAACGTCGATTTCGGCGCAACCACGGATAACGGTGAACGACACGGTGCCAGTGTTTTTATTCGCGACGGAGATGATATCTACCGCACCTACTATACGGGTGCGCGTGGCGTCGAATATCTCGGCACTCTCTGGACATACCTGGATTTGACCCCCTTTGGTCGCCAGGAAACTTGGGAAGACTCACCGGAAGGCTGGCCTCAGACGGAGCCCTACGTATGGAATCGCCGCCACGATGAGTACGACGTCTGACAACTCATATGGAGGAAAGATGATATGAACACGGCTCCCGCACCCTATCCCATCGGTAAGCCTGGCACTCCCTGGGGTGAGGTGGAACGTGCTGAGTGGTTGTCACAGCAGACCCGTCAACGGAGCTATGAGTCTGATGTGTTGAGCGTGATCGAGCGTCTGCGCCCACGTTTTGATGTGGAAGAGTATGGCCGTCTGGATTATGGCGCCAACCGTTATCCGCTGATGGCGATTCGCAGCCGCGACTGGCGTGAGGATTTGCCAGTCGTGCTGATAACAGGCGGGGTACACGGCTATGAAACCAGCGGTGTACACGGCGCACTGCAGTTTCTTGATCAGCATGCGGCGGATTACGCGGGCCGTGTCAATCTGTTGGTCGCGCCGTGCGTCAGCCCTTGGGCATACGAGCGCATCCATCGCTGGAACCCGAACGCGGTCGACCCGAACCGTTCGTTCCGAGATGACGGTTTGGCGGATGAGGCGGCGGCGCTTATGCGACTGGTGGCCCCCGTTCGCGATCATGCATTGATGCATATCGATCTGCACGAGACCACTGATACGGATGAAACCGAGTTTCGTCCCGCGCTCGCGGCCCGAGACGGCAAGCCGTTCGAGCCGGGGGAAATTCCTGACGGCTTCTATCTGGTCGATGACAGCGAAAGCCCAGAGCCCGAGTTTCAACAGGCGTTGATTGAGGCGGTGGAGCAGGTCACACACATCGCACCGGCTGATGGTAACGGTGAGATCTTTGGCTCACCGGTCGCCGCTCGAGGCGTCATTCAGTACCCGCTCAAACAGCTGGGCCTGTGCGCCAGTATCACCAGTGCTCCATACAGGACCACCACTGAAGTCTATCCCGACAGCGCACGAGTGACCCCCGAGCAATGCAATGCAGCGCAGGCTACTGCCGTGTGTGCGGCGATCGACTACGTGCTGGTGAACCCGTAGGGAAGGACAGTCATGATTCTGCAACTAACGTGGGTCGTTATGAGCAGCACAAATGTTTGAGGGGCTGCTCAACCCAGGCGGCTTCCAACTGTCTATTCCGTAATTTGTCTCTGGTTGAAAAAGCCCCTTCCCGCCGTAACGTCATGATGAGTGAGGCGAAAGATCCCCCATCACTCAATTGCACCAGTGGGAGGTAAGCAATGGCAAACGCACAAAACTGGAAACGCGAGCGGGAACAGTATCAGGCGGCCTGGGCCAAGTACCAGAACGTGGCTGAGCGGATAGATGCCAAATACGAAAGCCTCGATAGTGGCACCAAGGACCAGGCGCCCGCCGAGGAAGATCTATCGGAGCTACAGGAAGCCTGGAAAGAGCTTGAGAACGCTCGTGAGCGCCTTGGTGAGTATAACAATGAGCTCCATGAGCGGCATATGGCCCAAGGTAAAAGCATGTGATTTTGTTGAGCACGACCGCGCCATTCTGAGGAAGCGCTAGAGGCGTGTCCTGAACGCGTGTCTAGATAGCTTTTATCCGTGTCAAAGGCCGGAGAGTAGCGCTACTCTCCGGCCTTTATATTTGGATGGCAGTTAAAGCCAGGTCAGGCCCGCGCTGATAATGATGCCGGTGACGATCAGCAGCATCAGGCAGTAGCCCATGATGTCCTTGGCTTTCAGCCCAGCGATGGCAAGCACAGGCAGAGCCCAGAAAGGTTGTAAGAGATTGGTCCAGGCGTCGCCCCACGCAACCCCCATGGCCACTCTGGATATGTCAGCGCCAAGCTCCTGTGCAGCAGGCAGCATAACCGGCGCCTGAACGGCCCACTGGCCGCCGCCGGATGGCACGAATATGTTGACCACCCCGGCGCTGATAAAGCTCCAGAATGGCAAGCTCTCGGCGCTCGCAATGGACACAAACCCTGTTGAGATGCTTGCTGCCAGTCCGGAAGCTGTCATTACGCTCATGATGCCGGCGTAGAACGGAAACTGGATAACGATGCCGGCGCCGCCTTTCACGGCTTCATTCAGGCTGGCAAGCAGGCGCTTTGGGGTCTGGTGCAGGATGATGGCAACGAACAGGAACATGAAGTTCACGATGTTCAGGTTCAGCCCGCCACCCTCGATAAAGTATTGGAAGATGAATGCGATACCACTGAATCCGATCAACCAGGCAAGTATTCTGCTGTTCTCCAGGTAGTCGGCCGGGCGATTGATAACAACCGAGGTGTCGGGCTCATCGTCCAGGATTTTAGGGTCCGCGTACACGCTGTCTCTTTCGTCTGGCAGCATGAGTCGGTTAACCAGGGGCACAATAATAAAAAGTGCGGCGACGATGGCCAGGTTGAAGAAGGCGAAGATGGTTTCACTGGTGCCGATAACGCCGATCACATCTGCAGTGAAGTGGTTCTCTGTGGCAATCGTCAGTGGGATGGAGCCTGCAAGCCCGCCGTGCCAGACAATGAACCCGGAATAGGCACTGGCGATCAGCAACGGATAGTGTACGCGGATTTGCCGGGCGAGGGCTTTGGCAAACAGCGCGCCGACCACCAGGCCAAAGCCCCAGTTGATCCAACTGGCGATCAGCGCGATGAAGGTAACCAGTACAATTGCCTGGCCCGGTGTTCTGGCAAGGCCTGCAATCCGGTTCAGGATGCCACGCACCAGTGGGGTGCTCGCCATCATGAAGCCGGTGACCAGTACCAGCAGCATTTGCATTGAGAAGGTCAGCAGGTTCCAGAAACCGTCCCCCCACATCTCTACTACCGCCATGGGGCTATGCCCCTGGAACACCATAGCGGCAACGAATGACAGCAGTGTCAGTATGATGACGAATAGGTAGGGGTCCGGTAGGTATTTGTCTACCAGACTGACCATAGGTTTGGCTGCTCTGTCTAACACATTGTCCCCCAATATTTTTTTCAGCTTGTTTTGTTGCTGGCAAGCTAAACTAAAAGCCTGGGGTAGCACCAACTATCCTTTCGCCGTATTGCATTACTCATTCATTGGGGGAGGGGGTACTCCCACCATCGTCTATTGCTCCCAGATAGCCCGATTTCTATAATCAATCGTTGGTCCGCTGCCTGATAGCGGCACAGCGATCTTCACAATCCCAATAAAAAGGAAAACCACATGTTGAAACGTCGCTCTCTTCTTGCTGCCGCGGCGGCTACCCTGCTGTTCAGTGCCGTTGCTCAAGCCGATTACAAGGATGAATACACCGTTTCCACCGTACTGCCGTCTGCGTTTCCCTGGGGCCAGGCTGCCGACAAATGGGTGGAGCTGGTGAAAGAGCGCTCCGATGGGCGTATCAACATGAAAATCTACAGCAACTCCCAACTGGTTTCCGGTGACCAGACCAAAGAGTTCTCGGCGATGCGCTCCGGGCTGATCGATATGTCGGTGGGGTCCACCATCAACTGGTCGCCTCAGGTGCCTGAGCTGAACCTGTTTTCCCTGCCTTTCCTGATGCCGGATTATGCCGCCATCGATGCGATCACCCAAGGCGAGGCTGGCGAAGCTGTCTTTGCCGCGATCAAGAAGCGTGGTGTTACACCGCTGGCCTGGGGCGAGAATGGCTTCCGCGAGCTCTCCAACTCCAAGCTGACCATCGATGAGCCGGCCGACCTGGATGGCCTGAAAATACGCGTAGTCGGTTCGCCGCTGTTCCAGGATACCTTTACGGCCCTGGGCGCTAACCCCACCCAGATGAGCTGGGCCGATGCCAAGCCGGCGCTGACCACCGGTGCCGTCGACGGCCAGGAGAACCCGCTATCGGTCTTTGACGTGGCGCGTATCGATCAGGTTGGCCAGAAGTACCTGACCCGCTGGCACTACATGGCGGACCCGCTGGTGTTTGCAGTCAGCAACAGCATCTGGGACCAATTCAGCGAGGAAGATCAGGCGCTGCTGAAGCAGGCGGCGATTGATGCCGGCCAGTGGGAAATCGAGAAATCCCGTAGCGAAATCGACGCGACCCTGGCCGCCATCAAGGAACGTGGCGTAGAGGTCACCGAACTGACTGATGAGCAGCGTGATGCCTTCATGAAGGCCACCCAGTCGGTTTATGAAACTTGGACTCCGCGCATTGGCGAGGATCTGGTCAAGCAAGCGCAGGAAGCGGTCGCCAACCGTAACCAGTAAGCGCGATCTGTTCAGGCGCCCACCGTTGCCGGTGGGCGCTCTTTCCGAACCGGAGTTACCATGCCGTCCCGTCCTCCCAAATTCCGGCTCGATGCCTGGCTGGCCACCATTGCCCTGGTTGCGATCTGCTTGATCAGCCTCGGCAATGTGATCGTGCGCTACGCGACAGATGCCTCCTTTGCCTTTACCGAGGAATTCTCGGTGTTCCTTTTGGTGGTGCTTACCTTCGCAGGCGCTGCGGTGGCTGCGCGACACAACCAGCACATTCGCATTGAGTTGATCGAGCACTATCTGCCGCCCTGGGCACGAAAGGTGGTGTTTGTCCTGCAATGGCTGGGCGGGGTGACAGTCCTGGGGATCATGACGTGGTATGGCAGTACCTTCGCCATGCAGGAATACCAGTGGGAGTCATTGTCACCAGGCCTGGGATTACCTAACTGGATTTACGTGATCTGGCTGCCGCTACTATCTGCAGCCATCATTATCCGCCTGACCCAGAACCTTGTTGATCGCCTTCGCGGCCGGGAAGCCCCAGAGGTGATCCATGAGTCCTGATCTGCTGATGATTGGCAGTTTCCTGCTGGCGTTGCTGTTGGGCATGCCGGTCGCAATTGCCCTGGGCCTGGGCGGGCTGGTGGGTATCGTCGCGGGACTGCCGCCCGCGATGCTGGGCACGTTTGGTACCAACACGTATAACAGCGTGGCCAAATACCCGCTGATTGCGATTCCCCTGTTTATCCTGACCGGCCTGATCTTCGAGCGTGCGGGCGTTGCCGCCGCGCTGGTGCGGTTTGCCCAGTCGATCATCGGCCCCCGCCATGGTGGGCTGACCGTTGTCGCGGTGCTGGTGTGCCTGATCATGGGTGGCATGAGCGGTTCTGGTCCAGCTGATGCGGCCGCTGTTGCCATGGTGATGCTGCCAAGCATGCAGAAGGCCGGTTATCCGAAGCCGTTTTCGGCGTCATTGATTGCGGCTTCGTCGTCCACAGCAATCCTGATTCCGCCGTCCATTGCATTGATTCTTTATTCCATCGTGGTGCCTGGTGTTGATCTGCGGGCGCTGTTCGCCGCTGGTATTTTTCCGGGCATTCTGGCGGGCGCGTCCTTGCTGGCGCCAGCGTTGTATTTTGCGAAGAAGTACCGTTGGGAAGACCCCGAAGCGGTCGAACGCCCGCCTTTCTGGCCCAGCCTCAAGGCGGCCTTGCCCGCGCTGTTTGCACCGGTGATCATCCTTGGGGGCCTGCGCTCAGGCCTGTTTACGCCCACTGAGGCGGCCGTGGTGGCGGTGGCATACGGCGTGCTGGTCGGTTGCGTGTTGTATCGCAATCTCAGCCTGCGGAACCTCTGGGGCCTGATGACAGACGCCGCCGTTACCTCCGGCGTGGTGATGTTTATCATTGCGCTGGCGGGCATCTTCGCCTGGGCGGGGACGACGCTGGGTACTTTCCAGCACCTTGCGGATGCCTTGTTGTCGCTCTCGGAAAACGGCTGGGTGCTGTTGGGTCTGGTGATGGTCCTGGTGCTGATTGCCGGGATGCTGCTGGATGCCATCTCGATCTACCTGATCCTGATTCCGATTGTTCTGCCGCTGATGAATCACTTTGGCTGGAACCCGATCTGGTTTGGCATATTGCTGGCCATGAACATCGCCATTGGCCAGTTCACACCACCGGTCGCCGTGAACCTGATGGTCACCACCCGCATCGCCAACATCCGCCTGGAACACACCATCGGTTGGGCCATGGTGTTTGTGGCTGCGATGGCTGTCAGCCTGGTGCTGGTGATGTTGGTGCCGGGGATTGCGTTGTGGTTACCGGAAAAGCTTGGTTATGTCGTGGGTCCATGGTAAATAGAGCACCGCTACGCTTCGCGGCCTCCCCAAGGATTACCTATGAACCAACTTGATCTGCTTTACGGATTCAGCAGTGTCGTTATCGTTGTAATTCTCTTCATGGCGATAGTTGCGCTTAATGAAGTGGGATTTAGAGTAGGGCGCTTCGTACAGTCCCATACGGACGATGAAGTTAAAGCGCTTACGAGTTCCATTCAGGCCAGCGTACTGGGTTTATTGGCATTGTTGCTCGGGTTTACATTCAGCATGTCCATGCAACGATATGATAATCGAAGTATGGCCTTAATAGATGAGGCGAATGCCATAGGAACCGCAATACTGAGGGTTCAATTGCTGCCAGAGGAATACAGAGACGAAGCTGGCAATCTATTCCGGCAATATGTTGGTTTGCGTGTAGAAATTGGCCAGTTGGACCTTACCAAAACGGAAGAGCGTACTTCCTACAATGATAAAATCGCCGACTTGCAGAATCGGTTATGGGCATTGGCAATATCAGCTACCGAGGTGGACCCTCGCCCGGTAACAACTGGCGCATTTGTAAAATCACTCAATGACGTTATTGATAGTCAAGGTAAAAGAAATGCATTGCTTCAAATGCAAGTTCCAGAAGTTGTACTGGTTTTACTGTTTATAGTGTTCGTCTCCTCCGGGGGAATAATGGGGTATTCCGCAGGGTTGAGTGGAAAACGTATGTTCGCGCCGATAGTGTTGGTTTCCATACTGATTACCTTGATCGTCTTTATAATAATTGATCTGGATCGACCAAAACGCGGTCTTATACAGGTCAACCAGAGTGTCATGACTCAACTGCTGAATGATCGCAAGGAGTGATTCATTCCCTTGCCGCTGTCTTGTGCTTTGTCACTTGCGCCCGATATTCTGGCACCGGCAATCCCCCGATTCCCCAGTCCTCAAGCGCCACTTCATCAATCACGACCATGGTTGAGGCCGGTTTCTTGTCCAGAATTCGGACGAGCAAGTCGGTAACGCCCGCGATCAGTTCCGCTTTCTGTTGCGCAGAGGGTCCCTTGCCCTCCGGGCCGCCTTCGCGGGTAATTTTGATATTGACGTACGGCATGGTCAGTCTCCCTGGCTTGTGATTTCATAGTGAAAGATTTTGGCCATGATGGCCCAGCGGCCTTGATCGTAGATCAGGGTCAGGAAATCGGTGTAGTCGCGCCCCATCATGGTCATTTCCACTCGCGCGAACGCGAGAGTCGGGCCTCCCGTTTCGATCGAAATGATGCGCTCGTTGCGGGTTTCTCCATTGCTTGCTGGCGGCACCCGTTGATCCAGCACCTTCCGGTATTCGTCGAACGACAGTACCCGGTAATCCTCTGGTGTCGCACTCACATACTGGGCGTGCGGATGGAACACGCCAGAGAGCATGGCGCTGTCGGCCTTGTGCAGTCCTTCAAAATAGGTTTCGAGCAGGACCGGGATGGTTTCGTAAGGCTTGGGCGAGTTCATTGTGCGACCAGTCCTTCCGACGACATTGCGGCTTTAACGCTCGGCCGGGCCGCAATGCGATTCCAGAGGGTGTTCAGGAACGGCCAATCCTTGAGATTGATCCCGGGCACGGCGGCCCAACTGCACACTACAAAAAGGTAGGCGTCAGCAACGGTGAAGGTGTCGCCCACCAGATAGGCTCGACCATCGTCGAGCAGAGACTCCAGGTAGTCGAAATGGCGGGGGATGGTCTCCAGTGCCTGGGCACGCTGTTCGTCCGTTGCGCTGGCTTTGAAGAAGGGACCAAAGGCCTTGTGCAGCTCTGATGCGATGTAGTTCAGGTGCTCCTGCAAACGGGCTCGCTCAAGGGTGCCTACGTCGGGTATCAATGTAGTTGATTCCGCCAGGTATTGGAGGATCGCAGCGCCTTCGGTCAGTACCGCTCTGCCGGTATCCAGCGCCGGCACATAACCTTTGGGGTTGACGGTTTTATAGTCGATACCGGACTCGGTGCGCTGGGTTTGGGTATCAACGGGCTCAAGGGTGAAATCAATACCCAGTTCTCTAAGTACAATGTGTGTCGCCAGTGAGCAGGCGCCGGGTTTGAAATACAGTTTCATCGGTAGATCTCCTCTGTGTGATAAGCACTAGGCTTGGACACAGAGGAGATTACTGCCTGCAATAAGAATAGAATAATATTGAGTTATTATGATAATGATAATTTAATAGAATCATCTTTGGGTGAAGAAACAAGAGGCGTCGATGAAGCTGGAGCAATTGCGTGTACTGGATGCCATCGTGACGCAAGGCAGCTTTCGCAAAGCGTCTGAGGTGCTCTACAAATCCCAGCCCGCTTTGAGCCAGGCTATTAAAAGCCTGGAAGAGGAAACCGGGCTAACCCTGCTGTCCCGGGAGAGTTACCGCCCGGTGCTTACCCCAGCCGGTAAGGCCTATTACCGCCAGGCACGGGGTGTACTGGACCAGGTACAGGCCCTGAAGGAGTTGGCCGGCAAGTTGTCGGCCAGCCAGGAAGCGGAGGTGCGGCTGTCGGTATCCGTCACTTGTCCGTTGGGTAATCTCCTGTCAGTGATTGGTGAGCTCAAGGAGGCATACCCAGCCACGGATATCCGGCTGATGTCGGATGCCATGGGTGGCAGTGCAGAACGACTCATGGCGGGCGAGGTTGATTTTATCATCGCCACAATGGATGGTCTTTCCACAGAGGCAGTTCATGCTTCGCCCTACACCGCCGTGAATATCATCCCGGTAGCCCATCCCGGCTATGGTCCGGCAAGCAGTCGCAAGCGGCTGAGCAATGCTGAAATGCGCCCGTACGTTCAGGTTGTGGTGGCGGGTACCGGGCAGGGGCGATATGACCAGAGCCGGGACGTGGTTCCGGAGAGCCTACGGTGGACGGTGTCGGATTTTGCCGCTAAAAAAGAGATTGTGCTGGCCAGGATGGGATGGGGCGGTCTGCCGGAGCACTTGATTGCCCGTGAATTGGAGGCCGGCGAACTGGTAACGCTTGACCTGAAAGGTTACCCGATCCGCCGTTCACAGCTTCACCTGGTGCGTCGTCGGGAAGGCGCTCTGGGGGTGGTTGCCCATGAGCTTTGGGAGCGACTCTCCACCAATTAAGAACCTAGAGGTAAAAATGATCATCCAGAATCTGCTGGGAATTGATTTACCCGTCATCCAGGCGCCGATGGCCGGTGTGCAGGGGCATGAACTGGCTGTGGCAGTGTCCAATGCGGGAGGGCTGGGCTCGTTGCCCTGCGCCATGCTCAGCTCTGAAGCACTGCGAAAAGAGTTGGAGGCGCTGACAAGCCAGACCAGCAAGCCCTACAACGTCAACTTCTTCTGTCACACCCCGCCAGAGCCCGACGCCGAAGCAGAGCGTCATTGGCGCAAGGCCCTCTCGCCATATTTTGACGAGCTGGGTATTGATTCCAATGATGTATCCGCACAAGCAGGAAGGGCCCCTTTCAGCTCAGAGGCAGCGGATGTGCTGGCGGACTTCAAGCCGCCGGTGGTGAGTTTTCATTTTGGCTTGCCAGCACAAGAGTTGATGGCGCGTATAAGAGGGTGGGGCGGGAAGATACTGTCGACCGCTACAACCGTGGACGAAGCGCTCTGGCTGGAGGCGCAGGGCGTCGATGCCATTATCGCGCAAGGGCTTGAAGCAGGTGGCCATCGCGGGTTTTTTCTATCGCGGGATATCAGCACTCAGGTCGGCACCTTTGCCCTGATTCCACAAATGGTAGACGCGGTGGAAATCCCCGTTATCGCCGCTGGCGGCATTGCAGACTCCAAAGGCGTACAGGCTGCAATGGCGCTTGGGGCGGCCGGAGCGCAGATTGGCACCGCGTATTTGTTGTGCCCCGAAGCTCAAACCAAAGCAGTGCATCGCGCCGCCCTGAAATCAGAGACCAGCCGTGTTACTGCACTGACAAACCTGTTCAGCGGTGGCGCCGCCCGGGGTATTGTGAACCGAATAATGCGTGAACTGGGGCCGATGAGTTCCAGCGCTCCAGCTTTCCCCCTGGCGTCATCCGCCATTGCGCCATTGCGTGCAAAAGCCGAAGCTGATGGGAGCGGTGACTTTTCCCCTTTGTGGGCGGGGCAGAATGTTGGTGGCTGCAAGGAAGTTTCTGCTTCAAGTCTTACACGGGAGATCGGGACTTCTTCGAAATAAGAAGCCGGAGCCGGCGATATTAGAGGGCTAGCCGCCGCTATTATGCGGCGAAAGACCAAATTAACCTTGTCTTCGTAGTTGCCTGCAATAGACTGATAACAGCAGCCGGAAGCCCGTCTCAGGGTGTTGTGGCGGCTTGATAATCTGATAATCAAAGAAAGGCCAACCAATGAGAGGAATAATCGTGCCCTCTATCTTTCCTTTTTACCGCGCAGCGGCTTTTACCCTTGTTCTGATCTCCGGGCCGGCTCTGGCGGCTGATCCGGTGGTGGTGTCGTCCAAGATCGATACGGAAGGTGCTGTGTTGGGCCAGATGATCCTGCAAACCCTTGAAGAAGCCGACATTCCGGTTGAGAACCGCCTGCAGCTCGGCGCGACCAGCATCGTTCGCAATGCTATCAAGGCCGGCGAGATAGATCTGTACCCGGAGTACACCGGCAATGCCGCTTTCTTCCATGATCAGGCAGACCGGGACATCTGGAAAGATGCCGCCAAGGCTTACGAACAGGCTGCCAGCCTTGATAAGAAGGCCCATAACATTGTCTGGCTAAAGCCGGCGAAAGCCAACAATACCTGGGCCATGAGTGTGCGGGGCGATCTGGCGCGTGAGAACGGCTTGAACACGCTTGAAGATCTGGCTTCCTATATCAATGGCGGCGGCGCCTTCAAGTTTGCGGCCAGTGCCGAGTTTGTTGAATCCGCCAGTGCCTTGCCGGCGTTCCAGGAAGCGTACGGTTTCAAACTGGGGTCTGACCAGTTGCTGATCCTGTCCGGCGGCAACACTGCTGCGACGCTCCGGGCTGCGGCCCTGACCGACAACGATGTGAATGGCGCCATGACCTACGGCACTGATGGTGGGCTAAACGCGCTTGACCTGAAGGTGATGGAAGACACCCTGGGCGTCCAACCGGTCTATCAACCAGCGCCTCTCGTGCGCGCCGATGTGTTGGAAACGTATCCGAACATTCGCGAGGTTCTTGAGCCGGTCTTTGAGTCACTGGACCTGGAGACTCTTCAGCGCCTGAATGGCCAGGTTGCGGTGAATGGTGTGCCTGCAGAAGCCGTTGCCCGGGACTATCTGGATTCCCTGGCTCAGGACTAAGATTTGGCGATCACTGAGACTTTGCGCCCAAACCGAGTCATTCCGGTGCTTGGGGTGTTGGCCCTGGCACTGGTCTGGTTGCTGGACCTTGGTACTATCCAGCCCAACCGTATTGTTCCGGGCACCGGCCATGGCCTGCTTTCGGCCGTGGGATGGACAGGGGCAGGGCTGGTTACGGGGATTCTGCTGGCGACCATTGTGCTGTCCACATTGCCGTTGCGTCGTCGCTATGAGTTCCTGCTCGGTCTGATCGGACTTTCACTGGCAACGATGCCGCTGTTGCTGGAGGTGTTTGCCGCCCTCCATCTTCCCGAGAGTTCGCCCTACGCCCGCTCGTCGGTCGGGGCAGGGTTCTGGTCTCTTCTGTTTCTGCTTTCGCTGATGTTGATTGAGACCCTTGGCCGGCTCGAAGCCCGGCGTTGGTTGCAGTTGATGCTGCTGGTGTTTGTCGGTGGAAGCTGGCTTGTCTTTCTGCGTGGCGAGGGCCTTGAGAGTCTGTCGCTGGTGCGGGAGTTCAACGCTCGCCCGGACAAGTTTCAGCAGGCGCTCTGGACGCATCTGGCCTTGGCTTTGGGCGCGGTTACCATCAGTGCCGGCTTGGCGTTCGCCCTGGCGCTTAAAATGATCCGCAGCCCCGCCTGGCAGCGCCCTCTTCTGGGCGCCGTGAGTTTTCTGCAAACCATTCCAAGCCTTGCGGTATTTGGTTTGCTGATTGCGCCACTCAGTGCTCTCTCGTCAGCGCTCCCGTTTCTGCGGGATCTTGGCATCCGCGGGATTGGTTGGGCGCCAGCGCTACTGGCGTTGATCGCTTATAGTTTGCTGCCGATGGTGCGCAACACCTTTGTGGCCATTACCGAAGTTCCCGAAAGCCTGGCCGATGCGGCGCGGGGTATGGGTATGAATGAACACCAGGTGTTTTATCAGCTCAAGCTGCCGTTGGCGCTGCCGGTGATGATTGAGGGTGTACGTATCACAACCATTCAGGCAATCGGCCTTACCGCGGTAGCCGCCCTCATCGGAGCGGGTGGTTTCGGTGGTTTTATCTTTCAGGGGCTGGGGCAGGCGGCTATGGACCTGGTGTTGCTCGGCGCCTTGCCTACGATTGCGTTGGCGCTGCTTGCCGACGCGTTACTCACGATGCTGGCGGCCAGTCTCAAGCCGACACCGGCAACGGCCTGATAGGGGAAGGAACTGGTCGGATGATTGAACTGAAAAATGTCTCCCGGCGTTTCGGCGATACTATCGCAGTGGATGGGGTTAACCTGACCATCGAAACCGGTGAAGTCTGCGTGCTGGTGGGCAGTTCCGGCTGCGGTAAATCGACCACGCTGCGCATGATCAACCGTCTTTTGCCCCACAGCGTTGGCGAGATATTGGTGGATGGTGAGGACATCACCACCATGAATCCGGAACAGCTGCGGCTGAACATGGGGTATGTGATCCAGGGTACGGGGCTGTTTCCTCACTGGACGGTGGCGCGCAACATCGCCATGGTGCCCAGGCTATTGAACTGGCCGAGGGAGCGGATCGACGCACGCGTCGACGAGTTGATGACCTTGCTGGATCTCGACCCCAGCGCCCACGCCAACAAATACCCCCAGCAATTGTCTGGCGGCCAGGCGCAACGGGTCGGTGTTGCGCGGGCACTGGCGGCGGACCCCAACATTTTGTTGATGGACGAACCTTTCGGTGCATTGGATGCGATAACGCGGGAAAACCTCCAACTGGAAATGCTGCGGATCCAGAAGCAGGTCCGTAAAACCACTGTTTTCGTGACCCACGATATTGATGAAGCACTGAAGCTGGCCACCCGCATTGCCGTGATGGATCAGGGGCGCATCATCCAGCATGACACGCCGGAGAATATCCTCCGACATCCAGCATCTGACTTTGTTGAAAACCTGATTGGCAAGCAGGACCGCGGTCTGAAACTGATGAGCCTGCGGCCTGTGCGAGACCTGATGGCCAATCACACCGAGCCGCGGCAGTCCGAACCTGGGGAGCATGTGCTCAGGGAGGAGGACAGTATTCGCCTGGCCCTGTCCGTGATGCTCTGGCAGGACCTGCGACAGGTTGCGGTGTTCAATGCGCAAGGGCAGGAGACGGGTGTGATTACCCGTGAACGCATTATCCAGGAAGGCGTGTAATGCGTGTCTGGTTACCTGCCACTCTTTTGGCCTCGCTGCTGCTCGCGCTGAGTGCCGGCATGCCGGTGCTGGAGCCATTGTTTAACTGGGTGCAGCCGGGCAAGCAGCAGGTGATCTATGACCGGGAGAGCTTTTTATTCCTGCTTCAGAATCACCTGATGCTGGTCGTCGTATCGGCGGCCGTGGGTACGTTCGTTGCGGTGGCTGGCGGCATCTTTGTTACCCGTCCTTTTGGCCGCGATTTCCTGCCTCTGGTCGGCCAGGTGGCTTCTATTGGCCAGACCTTTCCTCCAGTGGCTGTACTTGCGTTGGCGGTACCGGTGCTTGGTTTCGGCGAGGCACCGATTCTTCTCGCGTTGGTCCTTTATGGCTTGCTTCCCATTCTGCGTAATACCCTGGCGGGTCTGGAAGGTATCAATCCGGCTGTGCGGGAGGCCGCACTGGGTATGGGCATGTCGCCAGTGCAGGTCCTTGTGCGAGTAGAACTGCCCCTGGCCGGAAGGGTCATTCTCGCGGGTATTCGAACCTCTGTTACTATCAATATCGCGACCGCCGCTATCGGCTCAACCATTGGAGCCCGCACCCTGGGCGATCCGGTGATTGCCGGGCTGGTGAACGGCAATACCGCGTATGTGCTGCAAGGGGCGATTCTGATCGGGTTGCTTGCGCTGACAACGGATAGCCTGTTTGAAGCACTTGAACGATTCTGGGATCGTCGATTGCAATCCGTAGGAGTCTAGATGGGTAGTTATCTGCTGTTCGTAGTTATCGCTATAGCGACTGTCCTCAGCCCGGGGCCAGGCGTTATGTTGACACTGACCAACGCCATTCGGTTCGGTGTGTCCGGTGCCTTCGGCGGAATTCTGGGGATTGCCTTTGGTACGTTCATTGTTGCGGGTATTTCAGCCACAAGCCTGGGCATTGTACTGGCGACGTCGGCGACGGCGTTTAGCATCATGAAGTTTATTGGTGCCGCCTACCTGATTTATCTGGGGGTAAAACTGTGGCGGTCTCCTGTTGCGGAAATGGAGGAAGCGGCGGCGGCAGCTCGGAGCAGGAAACTCCAGTTTCTTGAGGGGCTGACATTGCAACTCACAAACCCGAAAGCCGTATTCTTCTTCCTGTCTGTTTTTCCTCAATTTATTGATTACTCGACTGAATTTGTCGGCCAGTTTGCCCTTTTGGTCGTCACTTACAGCGCTTTGGTTGTCGCCATCCACTTGCTGTATGCGCGCCTCGCCAGATCAGCCCGTGGCTGGCTTTCTTCCGAGAAAGGTGGGCAGTTAGTCAATAAACTGGGTGGGGCGACGTTTGTTGGTTTTGGGGTGGGGCTGGCAACGGCGAGCAGGTAGCGGCGAATCACTTCCAGCGCTTGTATGGGTGCTTCAGTCGTTGGAAACTGCTCCATTGTCTGTGGTGTAGCCATCGGTTAGATTTCCCAAACATGTCGGCGATAAAGTCAAAGAAAGTGGTAATGCCTAGTGCATGTCGAGGGGAGGAAAAGCATGGAGCAAAGTGAAACAAACTCTCAGTTCAACGCGGAATTACTTTGTCCGGCGAAGCCCGGCGAAGGCGCTCCCTGGGCCTTTATCGTTCTGCCCCGGGAGGCAAGCGAAAAGCTTCCCAGGCGGGGAAGAACAACGGTAGAGGCCAGCCTCAACGGTCATCATTTTCAGGTAACGCTCGAGCCCGATGGTCAATTGAGCCATTGGCTAAAGGTGAGCAAGGAACATCTCGAAGCTGCAGGTGTGAGCGTCGGTGATGTTGTTGATTTGGGCATCAGGCCGGTGGACCAGGAACCTGAACCAGAAGTTCCCTCGGACCTGCAAGAGGCGTTGGAAGCGGCTCCTGAGGCTCGGGTGGTTTGGAATGAGACAACCACCATCGCGCGTCTGGACTGGATTCATTGGATTGTCTCAGCCAAGCAGGCAAAAACCCGGACGAAGCGGATTAGCGATGCGTGCGACATGCTGGCCTCGGGAAAGCGGCGCGTTTGCTGCTTTGATCCTTCAGGGTATTACAGCAAAGCACTCAGTGCGCCCAAGGCGGCGGACACACAGGAGATTGGATGAGCAAGCCCGTTGTTTCAAGCCCCCTGCGGCGAGCTTTCCCGCTTGTCGCAATCCTTTTGCTCACCGCCTGCGATGCGCCACAACTTCTTCCGCCTGACGCCCGCCTTCCGGACGGCAGTACCTATTCCGGTGATATTCAGGATGGTTACTTTCACGGTGAAGGCGTTCAGGAATTTGCCAGTGGCATGGTCTACACCGGCCAGTTTCAGGAAGGCTACTGGCACGGCCATGGTGAGCTCGAATCTCCGGCGGGTTGGCATTACGAGGGCGAGTTCCAGAAAGGGACGATGTCGGGACAGGGCGTAATCGAAGACGACGGCAGTCGCTACGAGGGGGAATTCCGGAACGGTGAGTTTCACGGTGAGGGGCGTTACGAAGCCGGTGGCAGTGTCTATATCGCTGAGTTTGAAGATGGCGAGCCCGTGGAGGGAAAACACGTTACGGATTACGGCACCTACGAAGGGGAGTTCCGTGACTGGTATTACCACGGGGAAGGCAGCTACGCCTTTACCGGCGAATCGGAGGATCTGGGCAGCCTCACAGGAACCTGGGAGTTTGGTGAGTTCGTCGATCAGGAAGAGTACGTCGCGGAAGCATCTGTCCCGGAAGAACCAGCGCTTTTGACTGAGACTATTCTCGTCGAAGACCGTCAGCGCCTGAGCAACCAGATCGAGAGTCTCGCCCCGGAACAGGCGGGGGTGGCAGATGCCTACTTCCTGGCCGTGGGTGGCGACGGCACCGAGTCGGTGTTCATGCGCGATATCCAGGTTGCTAAGACTGGCCTTCAGGCGCAGTTCGATGTGGAAAACCGCGCCATCATGCTGCTCAATCACCGGGACTATGAAACGTTTCCTCTGGCTACCCGGCCATCCATTGCCTCAGCTCTGGAGGCATTGGATGCGCAGATGAATCCTGAGGAAGACCTGCTTGTGGTTCACCTGGTCAGCCACGGTATGCAAAACGGACAACTGCTGTTGCAGCAACCCGGTATCGAGTTGCCGAACCTCTCGCCGCAGGATTTTGCGGAAATGCTGGAACCACTGAACATACGCCGAAAACTGCTGGTGATTTCCGCATGCTACTCCGGCCAGTGGATAGAGCCACTCAAGGACGCAGACACACTGATCATGACCTCCGCCCGGGCAGATCGTACCTCTTTCGGCTGCGGTGATGACTCGGAAATGACTTGGTTCACCAAGGCGGTTTATCAGAGTGTGGGGCTGTCATTGGCCGCCCCTTATGTCATGTTCGAGGACATCAACCAGCAGATCCGAACCTGGGAAGAAGAGATTGGTATGGAGGAATCGAATTGGTCCTATCCCCAGTCGCACGTGGGTGAGAACCTGCGAGAGTGGTTGAGCCAGATGCCTCAGTCTGCACCTTAGAAAGCTAAAACACCGTGACGAGCTCGCGATGGACCCGATGATCACAGCCGCTGGCCGAGCGCTTGCGATGGGCGACCCGTTGGCCGCGCTGAACTGCGTTGCCTTGCGCGACGACGCGCCGTCGCTTGCGCTGCGTGGCATCGCCATGGCCCAGCTCGGAGAACTGGACCGGGCCAGGGTGTTGATAGGCAACGCTACCCGTGCTTTTGGTTCGCAGGAACCGTTGGCACGCGCAAAGTGCATTGTGGCCGAGGCGGAAATTGCGCTTGCTTCCCGTGATCTCGGCTGGCCATCCCGCAAGCTTGACGCAGCGCGCGAGGTGCTGGAACAGCATGGCGACCGGGTGAACGCAACGCATGCGCGCTATATCGATATCCGGCGCCGGCTGCTGATTGGTCGACTCAATGAAGCTGAGTTCGAACTAGGGGGTACGGACGTTGCCTCGTTGCCGCCGGCGTTGAGAACCATCCACGAACTCATTGTTGCCGGGATCGCTATGCGGCGCCTGGAAACCCAGGTGGCACGCGATGCGCTCCTGCAGGCCGAACGCGCCTCACAGCACGCCGGTATTCCGGCTCTTGTGGCTGAAGTCGCCATTAAAGTTGAACTCCTGGGCTTGCCCGCCGCTCGCCTGACCAGGATGGGTAGTGAGCGGTTGCTGCTTCTGAATGAAGTAGAAGCGTTAATGGCGTCCCAGGCGTTTGTGGTCGACGGGTGCCGTTATACCGTGAAGCACAAGGAAGCCGTTGTGTTACTCGCGACGCGCCCAGTGCTGTTCGTGTTGCTTCGCATCATGGCTGAAGCCTGGCCCAAAGAAGCATCCAGAGACGAGCTGATTGCACGGGCATTTCGCATGAAACAGGCTGATGATTCCCATCGTGCACGCCTGCGGGTGGAGATCGGGCGCCTTCGTGAGTTATTGAAGCCGTTGGCAACCGTGGATGCCACGTCACGGGGTTTTGCACTGGTACCCCACGAGGCGTGCGAGGTGGCCGTCCTGGCACAGCCAGTGGAGGAAAAGTACGCGCCTATACTGGCACTGCTTTCCGATGGTGAGTCCTGGTCGAGTTCCGCCTTGGCTCTGGCGTTGAATATCGGCCAGCGCAGCGTGCAGCGGGCACTCGATACGTTAGCGACAGAAGGCAAGGTTTACTCGTTTGGCCGGGGCCGCAACCGCCGCTGGACAACGCCACCCATTGCCGGATTCGCGACAATCTTGTTACTCCCTGGTTCACTGGCCCTTGGCTAATATGGGGACGTGATTCAGTCAACCAGGAGACGACCATGAAACAGTTTAGTGCAGAGATTCTCAACGAGTACGGCCCCTTCCACGGAGCTGAGCAGATCCATGGGGTTACATTCGATGGGGAGCGCGTCTGGTTTGCATCCGGTGACAAACTGAATGCAATCGATCCGGATAGCGGCAAGCCGGTCGATTCCCTTAGTGTGCCAGCACAAGCTGGGACCGCTTTCGACGGGCACCATATCTTTCAGATTGCGGACAGCCAGATTCAAAAGGTTGATCCAAAAACCGGCGAGGTACTTGGAACCATCCCTGCGCCAGACGGCTGCTCGGGGCTGGCATGGGCGGAAGGGTCTCTCTGGGTGGGGCAGTATCAGGCGTGCAAGATTCATCAGCTGGACCCGCAAACAGGGAAGGTTCTTCGTAGCATCGAATCCAACCGACATGTGACCGGTGTTACCTGGATCGACAGCGAACTTTGGCACGCCACCTGGGACGGTGACGACAATGAGATCAGGCAGATCGACCCTCAGACCGGGGACGTTCTGAAAAGCATTGCAATGCCGTCCGGCGTTGGCATATCGGGGCTTGAGGCAGATGGCCGTAGTCGCTTCTTCTGCGGAGGCGGGAAGAGTGGAAAATTGAGGGTTGTTCGTTGTCCGGATTAACTGCCAAAACCATCCATGGACAGGTGGCGCAGTGGGGTTGTTGCAGGCGCATCCTACGCATCCTAGATGTCTCGTGATTCAAACTCCGTATTGCGCGGATCAAGTTCCTCAACCCCCAATCCTGCTTCCGGAGTGACGGTGTAGTACTGCTCCTGCTGCTCCACAGTCGGGTGTTGGCGCTTCGGCCCCGCCACCATGAACAGGATCAGCCCTCCCAGCATCAGGGCATTGCTGACGAAAAGGCCCCGCGGCCCCAGAAAGTCCATGAACAGGGAACTGATCAGCGGGCCGATGATGCTGCCAATGCCATAACTCAGTAACAGCGCTGTGCTTGCTGCGGTGATCTGGTGGGTTTCCATCAGGTCATTGGTGATGGCCACAGCGATGGGGTAGATGGCAGCGCTGATACCCATGTACAACCCGACAAACAGCACCAGGGCCACCATGCTGATGTTGCCAATAGCAGCGGCAGCCAGGCTGCACACGGCAGCGACGATGGCGGCCACCAGCATGACCCGGTATCGGTCGAAGCGGTCGCACAGTTGCCCGATGGGCCAGGCCATCAGCATGGCAGCCACGATGGCCGAAGCCATGAAGTTGGAGAGCTGCCCGAGGTTCAGGCCAATCTGATTGGCGTACACTGGCCCCATGGCATAGAAGGCACTGATGAGCAGCCCGGCGATCAGTGCGCCGAGCGTGCCCGTTGGTGACTTGTTATAGAGTTTACGTAATGACAGGCGTTCACCCTGCGAAACCGACGGTGACTCCCGGCGGGTCATTGTCAGGGGCGTGAGGGCGAGAACCACCAGGATGGTTGCCAGGGAGAAGGGAATAAAGCCCGCCGGGTCGGCAACGCGTATCAGCACCTGACCTCCGGCGGTGGATAGGAAGAAGATGACCTGGTAAATGGCAAACAGGCTGGCCCGGTTACGGTTGTCGGCCTTGCTGCTGAACCAGCTTTCCATCACGATCATCAGGCCGGCCATTACGAAGCCGCCAACGGCCCGTAGGCCACCCCAGAGTCCGGCCTGGACGGCCATTGGATAAATCAGTATTGAGGCAGAAAGCACCGCAGCGAAAACCGCGAACGCGCGGATGTGTCCCACCTTTTCAATGATTCGCCCGGCATAGAGCGTGCCGGCCACAAAGCCGATGGAGTAGAACGCCAGGATCCAACCGATCACACTGGCGCTGAAGTCTTCGATGCTGAGCCTGAGCCCCAGCAGGGTCATGAGGAAAGCGTTACCCGCGATGAGCAGAATGATGCTCAGGATCATTGACGTCAGGCTGATGATGGTTTGCCGCATCAATCGTCCGTCCCCGCTTGTCCGCTAGTCTGGATGTCCGTATAAGTTTGTGGGGTTGTGCGGAAATACTGTAGTGATGGTCTCGCTTGAATTAAAGGGGCCCATCCGATCCGTCTGTGGTGTGAATTCGTGCGCTGTTGAGAACAGCGCTTCAGAGGTGAGGTAGAAAGTTCATTGACGCCGGAACAAATCGATACCCTGCTGGAAACCATCCCCGACGCCCGTGACGGTCTCACCCGCACGGAGCGGATCATTCTCTATGTGTTACACGAAACCCAGCGTGAGTTAAAAGGTCGTAACGTGCCAACGGTTATGCTCTATGGCCGGGTGGTGGAATACGTCAACATCAGCGAAGCGGAGCTCCATGTCTATCTGGACAGGTTGGGTGTGAGGGGCGGCTGAGTTGCCCCAGGTCATTGATTTTCGCCGTTCATTATTTGCGCAAACGCTAATCCACTGTTAGGTTTCTAGTCAGGGCTTCATCCTGAATTCATAGGGAGAGCGCATGGCAGACACCGTCACTGACTTGCTGGTCCGCTACTGGGCCACCGGCTTCTTCATCGTTGCCACATTGGGCCTTTGTGCCTTTATGGTGGGTGCCTCCAGCTTGCTTGGAGGGCGTAGCCGGGGTGTCAGCAAATCCCTCCCTTTCGAGTCCGGCATCGTCGGCACCGGTGATGCCAGACAACGCTTTTCCGTCAAGTTTTATCTGGTCGCGATGCTGTTCGTGATCTTCGATATCGAAGCCGTGTTCCTGTTTGCCTGGGCCATTGTCATTCCCGACGTGGGCTGGACAGGATTCTGGGGCGCGGCGGTTTTTATCCTGATTCTGCTGGCCGGTCTGCTCTATGACAGTCGTACCGGTGCCCTGGACTGGGCCCCGGAATCATCCAGCGGTAGACCTCGTAGTCCGGCAGGCTGATTCAACGCACCCGATTACGGCGCGGGCCAACGGTGATTTCGCTGTTGGGACCAGCGCCCATGGAGGCGCAGCATGTCCTACACACTGACCAGAGCGGAACCTTCGCCGGAAGGTGACACGCGATACCCGGTAAGGCAACAGGAACCGTCGGAAGATCCGGTGAAACGCCAGCTTGAACGCAATGTGTTCACCGGCAAGCTGAGCGACGTTCTCAATTCCGCGGTCAACTGGGGCCGCAAGAATTCCCTTTGGCCCTACAACTTCGGGCTGTCCTGCTGCTACGTGGAAATGACCACGGCCTTCACCGCGCCCCACGACATTGCCCGTTTCGGCTCCGAAGTTATCCGCGCATCGCCCCGACAGGCGGATTTCATGGTGATTGCCGGCACCTGCTTTATCAAGATGGCACCGGTGATCCAGCAACTGTACGACCAGATGCTGGAACCCAAGTGGGTAATCTCCATGGGCTCCTGCGCAAACTCCGGCGGTATGTACGACATCTACTCGGTGGTGCAGGGCGTCGACAAGTTCCTGCCAGTGGATGTGTATGTGCCCGGTTGCCCGCCCCGGCCAGAGGCCTTTCTGCAGGGGTTGCAGTTGCTGCAGGACTCCATCCAGGAAGAACGCCGCCCGCTGTCCTGGGTGGTGGGCGATCAGGGGGTCTATCGGGCGGAGATGCCGTCCCAGCGTGAAAAATGGCGGGACCAGCGCATCCAGGCCACCGAACTGAGAACGCCGGACAAACTGTGACAAACGCAACGATGACGACAGGCACCGCTGACTTCGAGAGCCTGCTGGGCGATTTTAGAGAGGATGTACTGCATGTACAGCCCACGCTGACGGGCATGCCCGTATTCTGGGTATCTCGTGAGAGCATCGTGGATATCCTGACCCACTTGAAGCGGCAACCAGCGCCATTTTCCATGCTCTATGACCTGTCGGCCGTGGATGAGCGCTTGCGTGGTCACAGGAGCGGTCTGCCAGAGGCTGACTTCACCGTGTTCTACCACTTGCTGTCGGTGGAGCGTAATGAAGACCTGATCCTGAAGGTTGGGCTGCCAGAGAGCGATTTGCGGGTGCCCACCGTTAGCAACGTCTTCGCCAATGCCAACTGGTACGAGCGGGAAATTCTGGACATGTTTGGCATCGCCGTCGCCGGACACCCGCATCCGGAGCGGATACTGATGCCGCCGACCTGGACAGGCCACCCGCTGCGGAAGGATTACCCCGCCCGGGCCACCGAGTTTGATCCCTACACCTTGACCGTGGAAGGCCAAGATGCCGAACAGGAAGCCATGCGGTTCGACCCGGAAGCCTGGGGCATGCAGCGTGAACGCGACGGGGCGGAGTTCATGTTCCTCAACCTGGGGCCCAACCACCCATCCGCCCATGGGGCTTTCCGCATCGTGCTGCAACTGGACGGTGAGGAAATCGTCGATTGCGTGCCAGACATTGGCTACCACCACCGGGGCGCCGAGAAAATGGCAGAGCGCCAGTCCTGGCACAGTTTTATTCCCTACACCGATCGCATTGACTACACCGGTGGCGTGATGAACAACCTGCCTTATGTGCTGGCCGCAGAAAAACTGGCCGGTATTGAGGTGCCGGACAGGGTGAAGGTGATTCGGGTGATGATGGCCGAGATGTTCCGCATCACCAGCCATCTGTTGTTCCTCGGGACGTACCTGCAGGATCTGGGGGCCATGACGCCGGTGTTCTACACGTTCAGCGACCGGCAGCGGGGCTACGAGGTGATTGAAGGCATTACCGGGTTTCGCATGCACCCGGCCTGGTACCGCATTGGCGGTGTGATGCAGGACCTGCCACAGGGTTGGGAAAAACTGGTGCAGGGCTTTCTGGACTGGATGCCCGCACGCCTGAAGGAATACGAACGGGCGATGATGGAAAACGCCATCGTGCGCGAGCGGACTCGCCATGTGGCAGCCTTCAATACAGCCGAGGCACTGGAGTGGGGAGTGACCGGGCCTAACCTGCGGGCCACCGGCTGCGATTTTGATTTGCGTAAGCAGCGGCCTTACTCCGGTTATGAACAGTTCGATTTTGAGGTGCCGCTGGGCGACAACGGGGATGTGTTCGACCGGGGTCAGTTGCGTATCGATGAAATGCGCCAGAGCCTTCGAATCATCCAGCAGTGCGTCAACAACATGCCCGCGGGTGACTACAAGGCAGATCATCCGCTGACGACGCCACCACCCCGGGAACGCATGCTCCAGCACATTGAAACCCTCATTACCCACTTCCTGCAGGTGTCCTGGGGGCCGGTGCTGGAACCCAATGAATCCCTGCAGATGATTGAGGCCACCAAGGGCATCAACAGTTATTACCTGACGAGTGACGGCAACACCATGAGCTACCGTACCCGCATCCGCACCCCGAGTTTTCCGCACCTGCAGCAGATACCGGCGGTGATGCGCGGAGGCTTCGTACCGGACCTGATCGCCCACCTGGGCAGTATCGACTTCGTGATGGCAGACGTGGACCGTTGATGATGGCAACAACACCGCAGACACCTCGGGTTATCGGCACCGACGGATTCGAACTTGATCCCGCGGATGAGGCCGCGATGCTGGAAGAAGTAGGGCACTACGAGCAGCCCCAGGCCGCGTGCATTGAGGCTCTGAAAATTGTCCAGCGCCGTTATGGTTGGGTGCCGGACGGTGCCATTGGCGCTATTGCAAAGGTGCTTGGTATCGGCCCCGCGTCGGTAGAGGGCGTGGCGACCTTCTACAGCCTGATCTTCCGTCAGCCGGTGGGCCGGCATGTGGTGCTGGTCTGTGACAGCAGTTCCTGTTTTCTGAGCGGTTTCGACGAATTGAAACAGGCGTTGGCGAGCCATCTTGGAATCGACTATGGCCAGACCACAGAAGACGGCCGGTTCACCCTGCTGCCGGTCTGCTGCCTGGGTGCCTGCGATGGCGCTCCGGCGCTGATGATTGACGATGATACCTATGGCCCGGTGTCGCCGGACGACCTGCCGGGCCTGCTGGAGGGTTACCCATGAGCGAGTCCATTTCCAGCCAGCGAACATCCGTGCGTTATCGCAGCCGGCTGTTGCAACCGGAGGCGGACCGTCATCCGGATACCCATCCGCTGACCTGGCGGCTGCGGGACGACGGCGAAGTGATCTGGCTTGACGAATACCTGCGCAAGGAAGGCTACCAGTCGATTCGCAATGCGCTGGACAATGGCGACCCTCAGGCCATCATCGCCACCATGAAAGACGCCAATGTACGAGGTCGCGGCGGTGCAGGCTTTTCCGCCGGGCTCAAGTGGAGCCTGACCCTGCAGGGCGGCGACATGCCCCGGGGCTACCTGATCTGCAATGCGGACGAAATGGAACCAGGCACCTTCAAGGACCGCCTGCTGATGGAGCAACAGCCTCACCTGCTGATCGAAGGCATGATTCTGGGGGCTTTGGCCAACAATTCCTTTTACGGCTACATCTTCCTACGCGGTGAATACGTGGAGGCAGCTCGAGTTCTGAACCGAGCTCTGGACGAAGCCAGGGAGGCCGGTTGGCTGGGCGCCAGCATTAATGGCAGCGGCTTTGATTTCGACATTGCCGTGCATACCGGCGCAGGGCGGTACATCTGTGGCGAGGAAACCGCACTGATCAATTCGCTGGAAGGCAAACGGGCCAACCCCCGTGCCAAGCCGCCGTTCCCGGGCCAGTCCGGGGCCTGGGGCAAACCCTCTGTGGTGAACAATGTGGAAACCCTGTGCAACGTGCCGGCGGTGATCCTCAAGGGTGCGGACTGGTATCAGGCACTATCCGGTGATCGCACTGACGACGGTGGCAGCAAACTCTATGGCGTGTCCGGCCCGGTGGAGAAGCCCGGCCTGTGGGAATTGCCCATGGGGACAACCGGCGCAGAAATCCTTGAGCGGGCTGGGGGTATGCGTGGCAACCGATCACTCAAGGCCTGGCTGCCAGGCGGCGCCAGCACCGGGTTTCTGTTGCCGGAGCATCTCGAGCTGCCGCTGGATTTCGACACCGTGGGCAAAGAAGGCAGTCGTCTGGGGACGGGATTGCTGACGGTGGTGCCTCAGGAACAGAGCATGGTGGCGCTGATGCGCAACCTGGAGGAGTTTTTTGCGCGGGAATCCTGTGGCTGGTGCACCCCCTGTCGGGACGGGCTGCCGTGGACGGTCAAACTGCTGTGGGCACTGGAACTGGGGCAGGGTGAAACTGGCGATATCGAACTACTGGACAAGCTGGCGGCGGACTGCGGCCCAGGGCTGACCTTCTGCGCCCATGCGCCCGGCGCCGCCATGCCGTTACAGACGGCCCTCAAACACTTCCGGCAGGAGTTTGAGCAGGGCGTCAGCAAACCCAGGGGTAAGGCCCATCAGGACCCGATTCCGGTGGGAGAAGTCTGAGCAAAAGTCATCGAAGGATAGGCAGGCAACATGGCGACGATTCACGTGGATGGACAACGCTATACGGTCAATGGAGCCCACAACCTGCTCCAGGCGTGTCTGTCCCTCGGCCTGGATATTCCCTATTTCTGCTGGCACCCGGCCATGGGCAGTGTGGGTGCCTGTCGCCAGTGCGCGGTCAAACAGTATAAGGACAAGGACGACGACAAGGGCATGGTGGTGATGTCCTGCATGACGCCCGCCGCGGACCAGACCCGCATTGATATCGACGATGAGGAAGCCAAAGCCTTCCGCGCCAGTGTGGTGGAGTGGCTGATGATCAACCATCCCCATGACTGCCCGGTGTGCGAGGAGGGCGGGCATTGTCACCTGCAGGACATGACGGTGATGACCGGCCATGATCGCCGCCGTTACCGGTTCCGCAAGCGCACGCGCCGGAACCAGTATCTGGGGCCGTTCATTGCCCATGAGATGAACCGGTGCATTACCTGTTACCGCTGTGTGCGTTTTTACAACGACTACGCTGGTGGTACCGACCTGGGGGCCTTTGGTGCCAAGGATAATGTCTATTTCGGTCGCTACGAAGAAGGCATTCTGGAAAGCCCCTTCGCCGGCAATCTTACGGAAGTATGCCCCACCGGCGTGTTCACGGATCAGAGCCATTCCGAACGTTACACCCGCAAGTGGGATTTGCAGTTTGCGCCCGGCATCTGCCACCAGTGTTCAATGGGCTGCAACATCAGCCCGGGGGAGCGGTACGGAGAGTTGCGCCGTATTGAAAATCGCTACCACGGTGAGTTGAACGGGTATTTCCTCTGTGACCGGGGCCGGTTCGGCTATGGTTACGTCAACCGGGCAGATCGGCCGCGACTGCCGGAATGTCGGGAATCGTCAGACAGTGAGCCGGTCAGCCTCGAAGTGGACACCGCTCTGGCCCGTATCAGCGACGCTCTGCGCCATTCCCGCCGGGTGATCGGCATCGGCTCGCCACGGGCCAGCCTGGAGAGTAATCACCAGTTGCAGGCATTGGTCGGCGTGGAAAATTTCTCCACCGGCATTGAGGCGCGGGAACAGGCCTGCCTTGACCTGATGAATCATCTGCAACGCCATACCGGCCTGCCAACGCCCACGCCCCGCGAGATGGAAGATCACGACGCCGTGCTGGTTCTGGGCGAAGACCCGGTCCAGAGCGCCGGTCGTCTGAGTTTGAGCCTTCGTCAGGCCGCGCTGTCGCGTCGTGAGGCACTGGGCGAGACCATTGGTGTGCCCGCCTGGAATGCCGAAGCCCTCAAAACCCTGGCGCAGGATCGTTACCACCCGCTGTTTATCGCCTGGCCTACGACAACGGAGCTGGACGATGTGGCTGCGGCTCGCTATGCCATGAGTCCCGATGAGATTGCCAACCTTGGCTTTGCGGTGGCCCATCGGATCGACCCGGCAGCCCCGCCAGTGGAAGGGCTTTCTGAGGCCATGGCTGAGGCTGCTGAAACCATTGCCACTGCTTTAATGGCGGCGGAGCGCCCTTTGGTGGTGAGTGGTGGATCGCTGGCCTCCGAACCGGTACTGGAAGCGGCCGGTAATGTGGCCCGAGCATTGTCCCGGCGTGCCAAACGGGGCGGGCTGGCACTGATACGGCGCGAGGCCAACAGCACGGGCTTGTCCCTGATGGGCGGCCAACCACTGGACTGGGCGCTGGAGGAACTGACCAATGGCCACGCGGATGCCGTGGTGGTGCTGGAAAACGACCTGTACCAACGAGTGCCCCGGAAAACGGTGGATGCAGCGCTGGCGCCGGCAGAGATCTGCGTGGTGCTTGATCATCAACGCACGGCAACGGCCGAGCGCGCCAACTTCCTGCTGTCCGCGGCCAGTTTCGCGGAGGCGGACGGTACGCTGGTTAACCTGGAGGGCCGGGCACAACGCTTCTTCCAGGTATATGACCCAAGTTACATGCGGCCGGAAAGCCGTATTCATGAAAGCTGGCGCTGGTTGCACGCACTGGCGGTGAACCTGCAAGGCGAGAAGGCCGGTGATATCACCCTGGATACCGTCATTGCGGCGTGTGTCGAGGCTCATCCAGAGCTGGGCGGTATGGAGGAAGCCGCTCCCGCCTCACACTACCGCATTGATGGCCTGCAGCTGGCGCGGGAGCCCCACCGGTACAGTGGCCGTACCTCCATGCGGGCGAACCAGAGCGTCAGCGAACCACGGGTGCCGCAGGACCCGGATTCCGCGTTTGCCTATTCCATGGAGGGCTACAGCGGTTATCACGAACCCCGGCAGCAGGTGCCCTTTGCCTGGGCGCCCGGCTGGAACTCGCCTCAGGCCTGGAACAAGTTTACCGACGAAGTAGGCGGGCATTTGCGCGGCGGTGACCCCGGCGTGCGTTTGATGTGTCCGGTCCCGGGGCAGGGCCATTACAGCCGACCGCCTCAACGTGCCGAGGGCGTCGAAAGCGTCGAAAGTGGAGAACGCTCGCCAGCTTTACGGGCCCTGATTCTGCCGCGGCTGTTTGGTGGCGAAGAGACGTCCTCATTGGCCGTGCCCATTCAGGAGCGTACGCAAACGCCCAGTGTCACCCTGAGCATGGATGACGCTGAACACTTGTCGATCCGGGGCGGTGACACGGTGACCCTCTTTGGGGAAACGCTATTGGTGGTTCAGAAGGATGGCTGGCCCAAAGGCTGGATCGGTCTTCCGGCCGGGCTGTTTGCCGGACTGCTTCCGGGAGAGCCAGTCGCACTGGATAACTCCGTCGGAGGTGAACCATGACCTGGTGGACTCCGCAACTGGCTGCCATTGCTTGGGGGATGTTCCAGGCCCTGGTGATCCTGCTGGGTGCTGTGCTGCTGGGTGCAGTGCTCACGGTAGTGGAGCGTCGCCTGCTGGGGCTCTGGCAGGACCGTTACGGGCCCAATCGGGTCGGGCCGTTTGGCACGCTGCAATTGGTGGCGGACATGATCAAGATCTTCTTCAAGGAGGACTGGATACCGCCATTCGCCGACCGGCCGCTGTTCGTCCTGGCGCCGGTGATTGCCTTTGCCTCATTGCTGCTGTCGTTTGTCATTATCCCGATCACCCCCGGTTGGGGCGTGGCGGACATGCACATTGGCCTGCTGTTTTTCCTGGCCATGGCTGGGGTCAACGTATACGCGGTGTTGCTCGGGGGCTGGTCCAGCGGCAACAAATACGCGCTGCTGGGCGCCATGCGCGCCACGGCCCAGACGCTGTCCTACGAAGTGTTCATGGGGCTGTCGCTGATGGGGGTAGTGGCCCTGGCCGGGTCGTTCAAACTGCGGGACATTGTCAACGCCCAGGAAGGTTTCTGGTTCATCATTCCCCAGTTCTTCGGTTTTGCCACCTTCCTGATCGCCGGTATAGCCGTCACGCACCGCCACCCGTTCGACCAGCCGGAAGCGGAACAGGAACTGGCCGACGGGTACCACATTGAATACTCCGGCATGAAATTCGGCCTGTTTTTCATCGGCGAATACGTCGGCATGGTGCTGGTGTCGGCGCTGATCGTCACGCTGTTCTTTGGCGGCTGGCACGGCCCGTGGCTGCCACCAATCCTGTGGTTCGCGCTCAAGACCGGCTTCTTCCTGATGCTGTTTATCCTGCTGCGGGCATCGTTGCCCCGGCCCCGCTATGACCGGGTGATGAGTTTTGGCTGGAAGGTGTGCTTACCGCTAACACTAATCAACTTACTGGCGACGGGGGCGGTGATGCTCCTGGTGGCTGAATAAGGGAGGACTTATGGAAAGAGAAAAGGTCCCGATCATCAAACACATGCTCTGGCTGTTGCCGGCCACCTGGTCGCAATTGCGCACCCTGGGCATGGTGTTCATGCACAGTTTTCGCAAGCGGGAGACAGTGAACTACCCGGAACAACAGGTCTATCTGCCACCGCGCTACCGCGGCCGCATTGTGCTGACCCGCGATCCGGACGGCGAAGAGCGTTGCGTGGCTTGTAACCTGTGTGCGGTGGCCTGCCCGGTGGATTGCATCTCGCTGCAGAAGGGGGAGCAGGAAGACGGCCGCTGGTACCCGGAGTTCTTCCGCATCAACTTCTCCCGCTGCATCTTTTGTGGCATGTGCGAGGAAGCCTGCCCGACGTCGGCCATCCAGCTGACGCCGGACTTCGAGATGGGCGAGTATGATCGCCAGCAACTGGTGTACGAGAAAGAGGATCTGCTGATCAATGGTCCCGGTAAAGACCATGACTACCACTTCTACAAGGTAGCGGGCATGGCCATCGGTGGTAAGGACAAGGGGCAGGCCCAGAACGAGGAGGCGCCGGAGGATGTGCGCACGTTGTTACCCTGATAGTCACCGCAATAGCGACCGTAAGCCGGAGGAGGCAATCTGATGGAGCTGGCCTTCTATGTCAGCGGACTGGTGGCGGTGCTGGCGACCATTGGCGTGATCACCGGCACCAGCCCGGTTCATGCGGTGGTGTATCTGATCGTGTCGCTGATCGCCGTGGCACTGGTGTTCTTCGCTCTGGGAGCACCGTTTGCCGGTGCCCTGGAAATCATCGTGTATGCCGGGGCGATCATGGTGTTGTTTGTGTTCGTGGTGATGATGCTGAACCTGCGGTCGGATGCAGAGCGGGAACCGTCCTGGCGGAATCCTCGCCATTGGGCAGGGCCGTCGTTGCTAACGTTGCTGCTTCTGGGTGCCCTGGCGGCCCTGATCGGTCAGGGTGGCATGGAGCAGATGATCGATGGTGAGCTGCTGACCGCACGAGCCGTGGCCCTGACCCTGTTCGGGCCCTGGTTGATGGTGGTGGAGCTGGCCGCCATTCTCCTGCTGGCGGCCCTGGTGACAGCGTCCCATGTGGGCCGGCGATCAAATCCTTTGCGAAAGCAGACGACATTGGACAACCGCAACCAGGGAGGCAACTCATGACGGGAGTTCCCATGGAGCATGGGCTGATCCTGGCCGCCATTCTGTTCAGCCTGGGGTTGCTGGGGCTGATGCTGCGTCGCAGCATGTTGTTTGTGCTGATGAGCCTGGAAGTCATGCTCAACTCGGCGGCGCTGGCGTTCGTGGTGGGGGCCACGGCCTGGAACCAGCCGGACGGCCAGGCCATGTTCCTGCTGGTCATTACACTGGCGGCGGCGGAAGCCAGTGTTGGGCTGGCGCTGATGATCCAGCTTTACCAGCGGTTCCGCTCCCTGAATCTGGATGCCGTTAGCAGGATGCGTGGATGATGGCGATGGCAGTGATTCTTTCGTTTCTGTTGCCTCTGGCGGGCACACTGATCCTGGCGTTCAGCGGCGGACGCATGGGCGCGTTGGCCAGTTCCGTCGTGGGCGTCGGTAGTGTGGGGCTGGCGGCGCTGGCCACGGCCTGGGCGACAATGGCTCACTCAGGCGGCAGTGAAGGGATAACCCTTTGGACCTGGATTGCCGTCGGGGATTTCCAGCCCACCATCGGCCTGGCAGTGGATGGCCTGGCGCTGGTGATGATGTCAGTGATTACCGGTGTGGGTTTCCTGATTCATCTGTTCGCCGCCTGGTACATGACCGGTGAGGAAGGCATTACCCGCTTCTACGCCTGGATGAACCTGTTTGTGTTCAGCATGATGCTGCTGGTGCTGGGAGACAACCTGCTGTTGTTGTTCCTCGGCTGGGAGGGTGTCGGTTTCTGCAGCTATGGCCTGATCGGCTATTACTACCGGGGCAGCGCCAATGGCTGGGCGGCTTTCAAGGCGTTCGTGGTGACACGCATTGGCGACGTGTTTCTGGCGCTGGGGCTGTTCCTGATCTTCATGGAACTGGGCACACTCGATATCCAACAATTGCTGGCCCTGGCTCCGCAGCAGTGGCAGGAAGGCAGTACCACCGCCAACCTGGCGACGTTACTGGTACTTGTTGGTGCCCTCGGCAAGTCGGCTCAGGTGCCACTGCATACCTGGTTGCCCGACGCCATGGCTGGCCCCACGCCGGTGTCTGCGCTGATCCACGCGGCGACCATGGTTACGGCGGGCGTGTACCTGATTGCCCGGCTCAATGGCCTGTTCCTGCTGGCCCCGGATGTGCTCCTGCTGGTCGGCGTGATCGGGGCAGTGTCTCTGCTGCTGGCGGCTTTTGCGGCTCTGGCCCAGACCGATATCAAGCGCGTGCTGGCCTACTCCACCATGAGCCAGATTGGCTACATGTTCGTGGCGTTGGGGGTAGGCGCGTTCGATGCCGCGATCTTCCATCTGGTGACCCACGCCTTCTTCAAGGCACTGCTGTTCCTGTCAGCCGGGGCAGTGATCATCAGTTGCCACCACGAACAGGACATGCGGCGGCTTGGCGGGCTTTGGCGCAAGCTGCCCGTGGCTTATGGTGGCTTCCTCGTGGGCGGTGCGGCGCTGGTGGCATTGCCACTGGTGTCGGCTGGCTTTTTCAGCAAGGACGAAATCCTGTGGCAGGCAATGGCGGCTGACCAGACCGGACTGCTGATTGTTGGATTGCTGGGTGCGGTGTTGACCGGCATCTATACGGTTCGGCTGATCCTCGGCACCTTCCATGGCGAGCCCGGAAGCGACCACGCCCGCCATCCGGAACCCGGCACCAACCCACTGACTCATCACCTGCCGTTGATGGTGCTGGCGGTGCTGTCCACCTTTATCGGCGCCTGGCTCTATCCGGGCCTTGGCGGACTCTTCCCGGACGCACCCGGAGAAGCAGCGGAAACCGGCCATACCCTGCTGCAGGTACTTGCCATGGGTGCCGCTATTGCGGGTTTGCTGTTGGCAGCATGGCTGTTCCTTTGGCGGCGTGACTGGCTTGCAAAACAGGTCGGGCAGGGCATAGGCGCCCGCCTGTGGACACTCTGGCACCATGCGTGGGGTTTTGACGCCCTGTTTGACCGGGTGCTGGTGCAGCCTTGGCAGTGGATGGTGAAGGTTCTGAGGGTGGATCTGGTGAACCTGGTGATGAATCTGCCAGCGCTATTGGCGCGTGCGCTTAACGCCGGGCTGGTGAAAAGCCAGAACGGTCGCGTGCGCAGCTACGCCCTGGTCATGGTGTTGGGCGCCACAATCATTCTGCTGGCTCTGGCGGTGTTGCCGGGAGGGCTAGCATGATCCTGGTGTGGTTGATCCTGATCCCGTTTGTGGGTGGGCTGCTGTGCTGGCAGGCGGACCGTTGGGGCGACAGGGCGCCTCGCTGGATAGCGCTGGCCACCATGTTGTTTGTACTGGTTATCAGCCTGGTGCTCTGGGTAACCGGTGATTTTGCGTTGCCGGGTGAGGTCACCAGGCATTGGCTGCTGGAATGGAGAACGTCCTGGATCCCGCGTTTTGGTATTGAGATTCATCTGGCGATGGACGGCCTGTCGCTGATCCTGGTGGCGTTGACCGGGTTCCTCGGTGCATTGGCCGTGCTCTGTTCCTGGCACGAGATTGACCACCGTGTGGGCTTTTTCCACCTGAACCTGCTGTTCATCCTCGGTGGTGTTGTGGGCGTATTCCTGGCGCTGGACCTGTTCCTGTTCTTCCTGTTCTGGGAAATGATGCTGGTGCCGATGTACTTCCTGATTGCGCTCTGGGGGCACAGCGGCTCGGCGGGGCAGACCCGGATTCGAGCCGCTACCCGATTCTTCATCTACACCCAGGCCAGTGGCCTGCTCATGCTGGTGGCGATACTCTCACTGGTGTTCGTGCATTACGCCAACACCGGCGAACTGTCCTTCAGCTACGACACCTTGCTGGATACCGAGGTCCCGGAGGCGCTGGCGCCGTGGCTGATGCTGGGCTTCTTTGTGGCCTTTGCCGTGAAGCTGCCGGTGGTCCCATTCCATGGCTGGCTTCCGGATGCCCATGCCCAGGCGCCGACCGCCGGCAGTGTCGATCTGGCCGGTATCCTGTTGAAAACCGCCGCCTACGGCATCCTGCGGTTTGCGCTGCCGCTGTTCCCGGAAGAGTCCCAGGCGTTTGCGCCTGTCGCCATGACACTCGGGCTGGTGGGCATTATCTATGGTGCTGTACTGGCGTGTGGACAGCAGGACATCAAGCGCCTGATCGCCTATACCAGTATCTCCCACATGGGCTTCGTGCTGATTGCCTTGTATTCAGGCTCGGAACTGGCGATTCAGGGTGCGATCATCCTCATGGTGGCCCATGCCTTCTCCAGTGCCGGGCTGTTTATTCTCAGCGGCCAACTGTATGAGCGCATTCACACCCGTGACATGCGGATCATGGGCGGCTTATGGGGTCGAATCCCGGTGCTGCCCGGTTTTACCCTGTGTTTCGTTGCCGCCTCCCTGGGTATGCCTGCCACCGCCAATTTCGTGGGTGAATTCATGGTGCTGTTTGGCACCTTCCCCAGCGCGCCGGTCGTGGTGGTGATTGCCAGCTTGGGGCTGGTGCTGGCGGCGATATACTCCCTGCTGCTGATGCAGCGGGTGCATTATGGCCCGGAATACCGCCAGGGCGCCCTGAGAGGGCCGGACGCGAGAGAATACGGCATGATGTTGGTGCTGCTTGTGCTGACGGTGATGGTGGGGCTCTATCCTCAGCCAATACTCGACATTACCGCCCCGATAGCGGGCCCGGCTGCCGAGCTGTTTGAGCAAGCCGGGGCAGAACTGGCCAGCCGCGCAGGGGAGGTGAACTGATGCTGACCCTGGCAAATCTGGTTGCACTCATACCACTGATCGTCGTTGGTGCCACCGCGGTGATCGTCATGCTTGGCGTAGCCTGGCAGCGGCACCATGGTGCCACGGCGTTGGTTTCGGCCGTTGGGCTGGTATTGGCTCTGGCCTGCGTGCCTGTGGCCTCCACAGCATTGTCATCGCCGCCACTGATGACTATGGATGGGCTGGCGTTAATGGGCAGCGTGCTGGTGCTCCTGTGTGCGCTGGTCACGGTCGCCCTGAGTCATCATTACCTCACCGGTTACATCGGCCCCAAGGAAGAGTTTTACCTGTTGCTCTTGTGTGCGGTGACCGGGGCACTGGGGCTGGTGGCCAGCGACCATCTGGCGACCCTGTTCATCAGCCTGGAGCTGCTGTCGATGCCCCTCTACGGCATGTTGGCCTATAGCTTTCGGGCAGAACGGTCTCTGGAAGCCGGCATCAAGTACCTGGTTCTGTCTGCGGCCGCGACGGCGTTCCTGTTGTTTGGCATGGCGTTGATCTATGCCCGTACCGGGCATCTCGACCTGGCGGGCCTGGCGACGGGGCTGGCAAACACCTCCGATGCGTGGACGCTGGCTGGGGCTGTGTTGATGCTGGTGGGGCTTGGTTTCAAGCTCTCCATTGTTCCCTTTCATCTCTGGACGCCGGACGTATACCAGGGTGGGCCTGCGCCGGCCACCATTTTCCTCGCCACGGTCAGCAAGTTGGCGGTGTTCGTGCTGTTACTGCGTCTGGTGACCGTTGCGCCGGTGTTTAACAGCGACTGGTTGAACACGCTGATAACACTGCTGGCCCTGATCACCATGTTGTGGGGCAACCTGTTGGCGTTGTTCCAATCCAACCTGAAGCGACTGCTTGGCTATTCCTCCATTGCCCATTTTGGCTACCTGATGGTGGCTATCGTTGCAGGTGGGGCACTGGCAGTAGAAACCGTGGGGGTTTATCTGGTGACCTACCTTGTCACCACACTGGCAGCCTTCGGCGTGGTTACCCAGCTGTCCAGCCCATTCAGTGGTGAAGATGCCGCCGGACTGCACTATTACCGTGGGCTGTTCTGGCGCCGTCCATGGCTGGCAGCCGTGATGACCGTGAGCTTCCTGTCCCTGGCTGGCATCCCGCTCACGGCGGGGTTTATCGGCAAGTTCTATGTATTGGCACTGGGGGTTGCTGAAAACCGCTGGTGGCTGGTGGGCGGTATCGTCGCAGGCAGTGCCATTGGCCTGTTCTACTACCTGAGAGTGATGGTGACCCTGTACCTGCCGGAACCCGGCATGCGCCGGATGGACGCCACCAACGACTGGGGTAACCGCATTGGTGGGCTGACGCTGCTGGTCGTGGCCGTGTTGATCCTGGTGCTGGGTGTTTATCCCTCGCCAATGATCCAGTGGGTGGCCGGGCTGTCGACAGCTGCGTTCTGACCTCCGGTTTTGGCCGGATCAGTGATCGTCAATGGCCTAATTATCGTTAATGACCTAATTATCGTTAATGACTTCGTGCTCGAACCGGCCAAGAACCACCATGATGATCAGCGCCAGCGCCGTGACCATGCCGGCCAGGGCGAGGTTGCCGATGCCGCACGCAACGCCAACTGCGCCCGCTGTCCAGATGGATGCACCAGTGGTAATACCCTGAATACTGCCACGGCTCTGAATAATGCTGCCAGCACCCAGAAAACCGATGCCGCCGATGACGCCCTCAACGATCCGCGTGGGATCGATTCGTGCCGAGGGGTCGCCTTCGGCAGTGGCGAACAGGATATGAATCCCCATCATAATGAAGGCCGAGGCCCCCAATGACACTAGCATGTGGGAGCGCAGGCCTGCGGCTTTGCCTCTCAATTCCCTTTCCAGCCCCAGTAACAGGGCCAGCCCAGCCGCGGCCAAAAGTCGGAACAACATATCCATCAGGGGGATTTCACTGTCGAACATCGTGTGTCTCCTTTGTTGTTATTAAGCGATGAATGAGTGAATGGGGCGTCTATTTTCCTAGCAGTTCACCGACCGGGCGTAAATTAACGACATGGTCGCACAATGACTTGACGATCATCAGGATTGGAGTGGCAACCACGAGGCCTACGGGTCCCCAGAGCCAGCCCCAGAACAGCAGGCCGATAAAGATGGCAACCGCGTTGAGGCTGGAGATATGGCTGGTGAGCCAGGGCGTCAGCAGATAGCCCTGAACGCTGGTGATGGCCAGCGACGTGCCGGCAACAATGATCGACATCTCCAATTCGCCAAACTGGATAAAGGCGGCCACACCTGTACCCATAAGCACCAGGAACGGACCCAGGTACGGCACGGCACTGGCGACGCCTGCCAAAACACCCCAAAAGCCGGCCTGTTCAACGCCCAGTGCCAAAAACGCCAGCCAGGTCAGCACGCCCACAAATACGGCACCTACAAACATCACAAACAGGAACTGTCGTACGCTGCGATGGAACTCGTTCATGATTCGGGCGGCTTTACGCATTCGTGCGAAGGATGGCCCGGATATTTTGACGATCTTGCGTCTGTACAGCGAGCCAATGGCGAGCACGAAATACACCAGCAACAACGCCGAGAAGCACTGGGAAATCAGCACCAGCGCTGCCGGGGAACCCTGAAGTACGTAATCTTTGATCTCGAGGGGTTCGTCCACCACGCGCACGGGCGTTGCACCCGATCGGGAGGCGTCTTCGTTGCCCTGATCGGGGCTGGCGGTGGCTTCAATTTTCTTTGCGGCGGATTGCGCTTTTTCCATCATGCTTTCCCCGTCCTTGGGGCGGCTGGCTTCATTCTGCTGAAACTGTTCGATGGCCACCGGTATCTTGTCCAGCATAGCCATGGCTTCCTGCTTCAGGGGAATACTGGCTCCGGCAATGATACCGATAAGCAGAATCAACACCACAGCCGCCGCCAGGGGGCGGGGTACTCTCAACCGATTGATTGTGGCGACAAGGGGTTCGAGGGCGTAGCTGATTAACACCGCCACCACCAGTGGCAAAAGAACCGCCTGGGCCCAGTCAATAAAATAAAGGGTTGCGATACTTGTGAGTGTGATAAGCGACATGCTGCGCATGTTGATGGCGTCAATCAGCGCCTGACTGTTCTGGGAGTTGTTGTCTGCTCCCGACTCCTCACGCTTTGTCTTATCGCCGTTCTCCATGGGATATTGCCTCCGTGTCTAATCGGTAAAACCGTTGCAGCGCTTCGTAGACTTCCGGCTGTTCCGCTTTCAGGTGCTCCGGTTGTTGGTAAAAGGCTTCCGTCAGCACTGCAAAAAACTCGGCGGGTTCGGTGGCGCCGTATGGGTCCAGCCAGGGCTTCTGGTGATGTTGAAGCGACTGTCTCAAGTGTTCATAGGCCTGAGTCATCGTTTCCTGCCAATGTCTTGCCTGTTCGCCGCTAAGTGGCGGAGCGCCGTCCGCAGTGCCGTCCAGATAGTCCAGCTGGTGGGCGAATTCGTGAAGAATGACGTTGTGGTGCCCAGCAGGATTGACGGCACCTTCCTCGCACTGTGTCCAGGCCAGAACCACCTGTCCATAACTTGAGGCTTCGCCGGCGCGAATCTCGTTACTCTCGCTCACCACCAGGCCATCATGCTCAATATCCCTGACACGATAGGCATCCGGATAGACCAGGATACTGCGGATGTCGTCGAAGTCGGAATAGCTGCGGTTCATGATGAGCAGGCAGGCATGTCCCGCGATGGTCAGGCGTACGGTGTCGTCCGCCTCGAACCCATCGCAGCCGTAAAAGGATTTCTCCGCCAGGAACAACTGTACATGCTGTTCCAGTTGTCGTTTCAGCTTGGCCGGCAACCCGGGGAATAGGGGCACCTGGGACTCGAGCGTCGCGCGCCAGTTCTCCGGAAAGGGAGTTTGAAGCTGTCTCTCGCGACGCCAGTTGCGGTAGAAAAACAGATAGAAAACCGAGGCGGCAATCACGGAAATCGCGCAGAGAGTGTAGATCAGCATGGGCAAGATTCCGGGGCCGTGTGGTGATTTGACATTTTAGTTCAGTTTGCTAATTAATTAGGTGTTGGGTAGCAACATTCCCACCGTGCGATTGAATTCTGATGCCGTTCATCATAGGGGGTTGTAGGGCGGCCGTCAGGGAACTTTTCGTTACTTCCTATCAGTAGTGGCCACCAAGTCGTTCCGTGGCATGGAAGCATAAAGGAATCTGCTCCATGTATATCGTAACCAATAGAACCGTCGATGAAAGCAAACACACAGAGAGTGAGGCCTTTGGCAGTAAACCCATTGAAGGCCCCAACGAGTTGCGGCTGGCGGAGGCATCCCGCCGGCGAAACCGCTGGCATATTGATATCCTGCCTGACCAGATCACACCGCAAATGGCGAAGAGTGTCGATCTTAATCCCGACAATACCTACCCGGCGAGCGCCTACGTGGCCCGCAAACTGATCGAGAGATCCGGCCACGGCGCTGGTGCGCGCCCGAACGGAAGAAACCTGCTGTTGTTTGTTCATGGTTACAACAACGATATGACTGATGTGCTTGATCGTGCCGAAAGGCTGGAGCAGAACTTCGGCGTTGAAGTCATTGTGTTCAGTTGGCCCGCCAATGGTGGAGGGTTGCACGGCGTGCTCAGCTACAAGAGCGACAAGCGGGACGCCCTCGCCTCGGTAGGGGCATTCAATCGCGTGCTGGAGAAGCTGGAAGCCCTGGTGAGCGACTTTCATGCGCAGTACGTGATGGATCTGGAGGCGCGTGCGGAAGCCCGGTTTGCAGACAACGCCGCCGCGTGGGACCGCTACTTTGCGAAGGAAGTCGAGAAGCACTGCCCGTTCACTGTGAATCTGATGTTGCACAGCATGGGGAACTATCTCTACAAGCATTTGCTCGGGAGTTCGGTGTACAGCGGAGATCGGCTGTTGTTCGATAACGTTGTGATGGTGGCCGCGGACACCAATAATGAGAACCACGCCGAGTGGGTGGACCGAATTCCCTACCGCAATCGTCTCTATATCACCATCAACGAAAACGACGGAGCACTAAAGGCCTCACGCCTGAAAATGGGCGAACAGCAGAAAGCCCGGCTTGGCCATTACCTGCGCCGGCTGGATTCCAGGGTGGCGACCTATATCGACGTTACCAGCCAGCCTCATGTCGGGGATTCCCACGCCTACTTTGAGGAGTCGCCGTTAAAGAACGCGAAAGTTCTGGATTTCTTCAAAGCATCGTTGAATGGAAAAGTGGCTGAGAAGCCGACTCGTTATGATCCGTCACGAAACGTTCACCGATTGTGATTGCGGATTTCAGTTAACCCCAAATCGCCGCTCTCGCTCAAACCGGAAGAATCCGTCCCGTTCCTCAAGGGCAATGGTTTTGGCAGAGCGCCCGAAGTGTTCTGCACGCAAATCGTCCAGCGCTTTATCCAGTTGATCTCCGGAATAGCGCCGGGCAAGTTGGTTTCGTTCGGCCATGTAGGCTTTGCCATTTTGCCAGCGTTCGTTGCGTTGCTGGTCCTGCTTTGAAAGGCGGCTGATGGCTTCTTCCGGATAGCCCATCTGGCGGCGCAGGCTGTTGATGCGTTCCTGGCGAGCGTCTGCCGATAAGGTGTGGAGGTGGCTCTGAACAGCGTCGAGGCTGAACAGGGTGCGAGCCATCACGTCCGGGCCAATAAGCCGTCGGGCCATATCGTTGTTGTAAAGTTGTTCTACGGAGGTTTTAAGCTGGTGCGCGGTTTCTTCCGGGGTGATTTCGTGGGCTTGGTCCAGTCGCTGCAGTTCCGCCTGAAAGGCGTCCTGATTCGCATGCATGGGAGACTCCCGCTCGCCCCATATACGGCTGGCCTCGTCACCGAACAGTGCCTCCCGTTTTTCCCAGAGCGCTGTCTGGCGTTCGAGCATGGGCATGCCCTGCAACAGCAGCCGGTTGTCTTCCAGCCATTGCTCGTACGCGGAGAGCTTTGCAAGGTCTTCATTGCTCAGGGCTGATGGCCCCTGGGATTGGGCCGGCGGTGATGTAGCTGGTTGGCCGGGCAGCACCGGAGTGGACGAGGTCTCGGACGTCAAAGGCTGTACGGGCGTCGTCGACAGGCTAAGGATAAAGCCGGCCGTGCCCAGAATCACCACGGCCAGCCCTGCAAGCCAAAGGGATGTTTTCACAAAGTATTTTCCTGTTCACCGGTTGTCAGGGAGCCTTTCAACGTCGTTGACGGCCCCCTGGTTGAGTTACAGCAAAGGCTGGAGTTTCGGCCAGATCAACTCTGCGATCTTTTGGGAGCCACTATCGGCCGGGTGTATGCCATCGAAGATGATGTCGCTCTCCGTCACCACCTGTCTTGGGTCCACGAAGGTACAGTCGAGAGTGGAATATTCGCAGGCCCTGGCGAGGATTTTGTTGCCGTAGTCGACCGCCTGTTTCATGCTTTTAAGACGGAAAAGGCCGTTCTTGGTGTAGTAGTAACCCACCAGCACGCCGTTCTCCACGCCCGCATCGGACAATTCGTTCAGATAGTTCACGCCGTCCACATACAGATCATCGATCAGATCCTTGCACTTGCTGCTGAGGCGGCCGAACTGATACCACTGGGTTTTGCAGTTGTATGGGTCAAGGGCAATCGCCGGAATAAGGATGTCGTTACCGCCGCCATTACCAACCATGGTGCGGATGTCGGGATTGTCCTCCTGTGCGGTGGCGAACTGCTCGACAACAGAGGGCGCGAGGAACCCACCGGTGAGTTCGGCGCCGGAGACCGTGTAGCGGCGGAAGGTTTCCCCGGCTTTGGCTTCCAGTTCGTCCTGGATCTTGCCGGACAGGGCGAAGATTGAGTCGCCCAGGAATATCACCTGGTCGTTGTCCGCATCAGAGACCTGGGGATTGCTGAGCAGTTGTCCCAGCTGGCCGCAGCCTGTCATAGCCATGGCCATCGCAGTGACCGCCAGGAGTCGAAACAGGGAATGGCCTTTGGAGGAGGTGTCTCTTTCGTCACAGTGTCGGATCTTGTTCATTATTGTGTCTCCGTTGTTGGGGATGAATGGTGCCTGGCGAGGCACCATTCATTCGCAACTTGCACAAATTGTGATCAGCGCAACAGGTCGGAAGTGGCTGTTTTTTTGTCTTTTTCGGCGGGATGAGCTGGAGTGTGACTGGCCTCTCGAAACGATGTGTTCGCTTTTGACCGGCAGGTTATGGTCTGGAGTGATCGGTGAGCTCATTCAGCAATTCAGAAGCACCCCAGGTTTTTTCCGTTTCCTCCCGTTGATGCATCAGTCGCACGAGTTTGCGGTTGACCGGTGCGTCCGTACCCAGCTTTTCCGCCAGTTTCACCACTTCGCCATTGATCCAGTCAATTTCGGTTGGGCGCCCGGCCTGGAGGTCTTCCCACATGGAGGAACGTGCAACAGGATCGATGGTGAGCATCCGTTTGGCTAGTCGGGTAAACAGCCAATCTGGTAGTGACATCACGGAAGGAATCAGTTTGGTAGGCAGGCCTGTGAGTTTTACCGTGGGTATGCCTGCCGATTTAAGGAGCTCTAGCGTCTCTCTCTGAGCCATTGCCAGGCAGCGGCGATAGTCCCTTTGCGAGAGCTCTTCCAGCAGCGGAACGCCAGAAAGGGCGTTGACCGGGTTATTCAGATTGAGTAACAGCTTGGACCACATCACCGATTCGATATCGCGCCGCAGTTCCAGGGGGAGCCCGGCATGCTCAAACCAGGGCAGGGCCGGTTGCAGTGACGGGTGCCGGTCGGCCATCAGGTGGCCCTGAGTGCCTTGATGGAAATGCCCCGGCTCCTGTTGCAGCACGTTGAATGGAACCATCCCGGCCAATACGTTGGCGTTGGGCATAGCGGCCTGGAGGTGCTCTGCGTTGGAGATTCCGTTTTGCAGGCTGACCACCGGTATGCCCTTGCTCACCCAGGGCGCGAGCTGTTTGCCGGCTTCGGAGGTGGCGGCGGATTTGACCGTTACCAGCACAAGATCGGCGTTGCCTGCCGCCTCGGCAGAGGTCACATACTGATGCTCGGCCAACTGGCTGTGGAAGCGAAACCCTTCATAGTCAGTGACCGTCAGTGGGGAGGTTCGAAGGCGCTCCTGCATGGTCTTTCGGCCCACCATGACCACGTTCACACCGGAAGAAAGCAGCCTGCCTCCGAGGTAACAGCCGATACTGCCAGCGCCAAATATAACGACCTTGAAAGAACTCTGCGTCACGGGCTTTGCCTTATTGTTTTCCCAAATAGTGGAAGGGCTGCCCGCGAGAGTCAACTATCAGGCGGAGCTACGGGTCGAGATGATCTTTCCCGCTAACGACAGTGCCCGGCGATTTTTCTCTCAACTTGAGGGTTGAACACTGCAGTGGTGAGTCCGTATAACGGACCTTTATCCCAATAACAGGAGGCTGTCATGCCTGAACAAAGAACCGTTGTGATTACCGGGGCCAATCGCGGCATCGGGCTTGAGTTGGCCCGTCACTATGCAGGTGAAGGCTGTGACGTGATTGGCGTATGTCGGGAAGCGTCTCCCGAGCTCAAGGAGGTGGCGACTCGAGTCATTGAATCTGTTGACGTCACCACGGCAAGTGGACTTCAGTCATTGATTGACGGCGTGAAGGGCCAGTCGATCGACCTGCTGATCAATAATGCCGGCCTGCTGCAGGATGAAAAACTGGGCAGCATTGATTTCGATTCCATTCGTACCCAGATGGAAATCAACGCTTACGCGCCATTGAGGGTGGCGGAAGCGCTGGTGTCCCAGATACCTTACGGCGGTAAGATTGCCAACATCACCAGCCGGATGGGCTCCATCGCGGACAACGACTCTGGCGGCCGCTATGGCTATCGTGCGTCCAAGGCGGCGCTGAACGCCTTTGGCAAGTCCCTGGCGATGGACCTTAAGCCAAAGGGCATTGCGGTGGCCCAGCTCCATCCCGGTTATGTGCAAACCCGTATGGTGAATTTCGGCGGACTGATTACGCCCGAGGAGTCAGCAAAGGGCTTGGCGGCGAGAATCGAGGGCCTTAACCTGGAAAACACGGGCTCCTTCTGGCACAGCAATGGTGAGGAACTGCCCTGGTAATAACTTGCCAGGGGGCCTCGCTCAGTGGCATAGGTGGCTGACAAAGCTGGAGACCGGTGGATGCCGGGCAATCGTCTCGGGGCAGATAACCACCAGTTCCTTGGCAAGCCCGGGATCGCTGACGGGGATGGCTCGCAGGGTGCCTGCTCGCACTTCGTCAGTGACCGAAGCCGCCAACACCAGCGAAATACCCACCCCCGCCTTGACCGCCTGCTTTACAGCTTCGGTACTGCCCAGTTGCATCGATACCTCCGGAAAAGGCCCGTCGTCGCCAAAGAAATTAGCCAATAAACGGCCAGTGCCGGTCCCTGGCTCGCCGCCCAGCAGCGTCATTCCTGCCAGGGCTTCCCGGTTGATCTGCGTCATATCGGCACAGGGGTGGCCAGGCGGCACAATCAACACCACTGGCTCCTGTTTCCAGTCACGGGCCTGGAAGCCGGGCTTGGGGTGCCACCACTCCATGACTGCGATATCCAATTCGCCGCTGGTGAGCTGTCGTGCGATGGCGGGGTTATTGTCGATCACCAGATCCACGTGCGGAGAGGTCTTCCGGTCCATGAAGGAGCGAACGTGAGGCTGCAGCATGTAGATACCGATGTTGGAGCTGGCACCTACCCGCAGACTTGTTCCCGTGACCGCCTCCCGCGCGCGTTGGTCCAGGCGTAACATGCTTAGGGCGAACGGCATCAGCGCCTGGGCCGCCCTGGTGGGTTCGCAACCGGACTTGCCGCGTTGGATCAATAATACGTCCAGCTGCTCCTCCAGTTTCTGAATGTGCTGGGATAGGGTGGGCTGGGCGATGCCGAGGTGATTGGCGGCGGCCTGGAAACTGCGGTGCTGAACGAGGGTGATAAAACTCTTGAGCCAGACCAGGTTCAGCATACTGTTCCCTTGGGTTCGAGCGGTGAGTTGACCGCGTCCTGGGGCTGATGGCCTCTGAGCGCCTGAAGGATGTTGTCGGCTGCCCGCTGTTCGATGGCAAATCTCACGTCCCTGACGGCCGAGCCCGTGTGTGCGGTGAACAGGGTGTTCGGGTGGGCCAGCAGTGCCGGATCAATCCGCTGCGGGCGGTCCGGTCTGGCCCAGTCTTCCATTTCAAACACGTCCGCCGCGTAGCCACCCAGATGTCCGTACGTCAGCGATTGCAGAACGGCTGCCTCGTCCACGACGGAACCCCGGCAGGGATTGATTAGAAAACTACCGCGTTTCATCTGGCGCAGGCGGTCAGCGTTGAGCGTGTGCAGGGTATGTTCATTAAGCGCCAGGGCCAGTATGACGATGTCGGATTCGGCCAGCAGGTCATCAAGCTCTGATCTGGAAAGGCCCAGGGCGTCTTCTTCGGCAGCCGGTAGGCTTTCCGGTTGTGAGTACAGTATTCGTGCGCCCCAGCCCTGGAGCCGTGTAGCCACGGCTTTGCCGATGGCTCCCATGCCCACAATACCAATGGTCGAGCCTTCAATGCCGAGGCCATAGAATTGAGGCTGCCAGCCCTGGAATTCTCCGGAACGGACGAACTGGTCTGCTGGCCGGATCTGGCGAATCAGGCCTATGGTTAATCCAACGGTGAGTTCGGCGGTGGGCACGGTCAGCAAATCGGGCACGAAGGTCAGCCAGACTCCGTGACGGGTGCAGGCGTCCACGTCAAAGTTATCGAATCCCTTCAGGGCAGCGCCGATCACTTTCAGGTCGGGGCAGGCCACCAGAAATTCCTCGCTAACGCGATCTGGCATAAACGCCATCATGGCATCGGCCGTAGCCGCGCGAGCTCTCACCGAATCCGGTGGCAGGGTGACGGCAGACTGGTTAGTGATCAGCTCGCAGTGGGGCTCCAGGCTGGCAAGTATACTGTCGTGGACCCGGTGAGTGATGACAACTCTTGGTTTCATTCGCTGTCCTTATTTGAATGTCTTACGGAGGTGGCCGCTCAGGCTGTCCACCATCGTTACCATCAGCAGTATGACAATGAGGATGGCACTGACTTCCTGATACTGCATGATGCGCAACGACCCCATGAGCTCGAAGCCGATACCGCCGGCACCGACCATGCCCATGACGGTGGAGGCGCGAAAGTTGTATTCCCAGCGATAGATAGACACATCGGCAAACTGTGGTAGCACCTGCGGCAGAACCGCGTGCCAGAGTACTTGCAAACGCGTAGCTCCGGAGGCATCAGCGGCCTCAACGGGGGCTTCATCCACATGCTCTATGGCTTCTGCGAAGAACTTGCCGACCATACCGATTGAATGCAGGCCAAGGGCCAGTACCCCTGGCAGTGCGCCAAAACCCACGGCCGCGACGAAAATAATGCCCATGATGAGTTCCGGTACGGAACGCAGGCCGTTCAGCAGGGTGCGGGTCAGGTGAAACACAGCAGGGTGGGGCGTGGTGTTTCGGGCCGCCAGAAAAGCCAGGGGCACAGAGGCCGAAACCGCAATCGCGGTGCCGGCGATGCTCATCGCCAGTGTGTCCAGCAGGGGCGACATCCAGTCCATCACATTGGTGAAATCAGGTGGTAGTGACTCTCGCAACAGGGTGGCGATCGCGGGGACGCCGTTAGCAAGGGTGCGGAAGTCGAGCAGGTTCACGTACCAGCTGGCGAAAAAGACCACCGCCAGTACCAGGCCTGCCTGCCAAAGCTTGCTCCGCCAGCCCCGTGCGTGTTCGTCCAGCACGGAAGCCGACGGAGCCGGCGACAGGGCCGCCGGTTCCGTCGTCGTGTGAGTCATAAAGCCTCTTACATCTTCGCGAAATCAAGGTTGAGCAGGCCGCCCATCTTGCGGATCACGTCGTAGTCGGAATCCTCGATAGCGGCAAACCCCTCGGCCTTAAGGTTGTTCAGGATTTCTTTGTCATTAATGCTGATGAAGGCGTCGCGTATCTTTGCCTTGAGGTCCGGGTTCAGGTTTGACCGCATGGCCCACGGATACTGTGGGAACTCGCCGCTGTAGCCAAGAATCCGGACGTTATCGCGATCAATCAGGCCGCGGTCCATGACATGCTGGAAGATGACTTCCGACAGGCCGCCGGCCTCAGCGTTGCCGTTGGCCACGTTCACCGCAACGGAATCGTGGCTGCCGACGAAGTGGGCTTCATAGTCCCTGTCTGCTTCCAGTCCGGCAGATTCAAGCAGCACCGTTTTGGGGATGAGGTGGCTTGAGGTGGAGGCGCGATCGCCATAGGCCATTTTCTTGCCCTTGATATCGTCATAGGACTTCACGCCCGAGTCCGCATTGGCGATGAGGATGGAACGGTACGTGGGTTTGCCGTCTACAATCATGGCGGCGAAAGGCTCGATGTCGCTTTTACTCTTCGCCATCACGTAGGACAGTGGGCCGAAATAGCCAAGGTCGATACGGCCGAAGCGCATGGCTTCGATCATGGACGAATAGTCCGTTGTGACGATCAGTTCCACTTCTTTCCCGAGGGTGCTTTCCAGGTAGTCTTTCAGAGGCTGGTTGCGCTTGATCAGTTCAGAGGCATTTTCATCGGGGAGCAGGGCGACCTTCAGCAGATCCGGGTTGGGGTCTGCTGCGGAGGCCTGCATGTTCATTCCCATCATCAGGCAGAGCACTAACACGAGGTTGAATAACGGTTTCATTGGGCGATCTCCAGTTGCTTGGTGGGATGGTTCGATGGTTGAGGGTGGGAGGGCTGCGCGGCGGTCTTGCCGGGGTCGGAAACTGCAACGCTCGCGCTGTGGTAGATCTCATCAAGATGGTGTTGCTCCAGCTTTGCCGGTTCCGCATCGAATACGATCCGGGCGTTTGCCAGGCCGATGATGCGATCGGCAAACCGCCGGGCGTACTCCAGCTGGTGCAGTGACATTACGGCGGTGATACCGTCCTCCCGGCAGATATCGCGCAAGAGTGTGAGTACCCGTTCGGACGTTGCGGGGTCCAGACTGGCGACAGGCTCATCCGCGAGGATCATGGACGGCTGTTGCGCCAGGGCGCGGGCGATACCCACCCGTTGTTGTTGGCCGCCAGACAGTTGATCCACCCGCGCAAGGGCCTTTTCACCAAGACCAACACGCTCCAGGCAACGCAAGGCGTACTCCAGTTCCGCCCTCGGTAGGGGAAACAGGCTGCGCCACGTACTGTGGTAGGCAAGCCGGCCTGTGAGTACATTCTGGAGCGCGGTATGTCGTTCGATGAGTTGGTGGTGCTGAAAGACCATGGCAGTTCTACATCGGTGCCGGCGGACCGTCCTGCTGGTCTTCAGGGTGCCGAACTCAGCCGAGATCACCGTGCCGGTGGTGGGTTGCACCAGATGATTGAGTGAACGCAGAAGGGTCGATTTGCCCGCGCCCGAAAGGCCGAGTAGTACCGTAAACTCACCTTTGTGGAACTCGACGGTGGTAGGTCGCAGCGCCAGGACGTTGCCGGGGTATGTTACTCCCATGTCCTCGATGCGGAGCATCATATCGGGGGAATGCACAGACGGCATGGAATCACCTTTTGCAATACATAAGCTCGCTTTATTGCGAGTTACAATGCAACGGTAATCCTTGAGGGTGACAAAACAGTGTCAGGTAGGTGACAGGTCAATGACGAAATTATGAAGGGGCAATAAAAAAAGGCAGCCGAAGCTGCCTTTTTCAAACGTGCTGACTGTTATTTAAACAGCAACAACGTTCTCTGCCTGAGGGCCTTTCTGGCCGTCAGTTACGGTGAACTCAACCTGCTGGCCTTCTGCCAGGGTCTTGAATCCGCCGCCTTGAATAGCGCTGTAGTGAACGAATACGTCAGGGCCGCTTTCACGAGTGATGAAACCAAAGCCTTTTGCTTCGTTGAAAAACTTAACAGTACCGGTAGTAGTCGACATAATCATAATCCTGAAATCGATAATTTAATGTGCCGCCAGACCATCTTGAACGATGACTGATCAGCGTTGTGCGGAAACAAAAAACGCGCGGAATCAAAAACAGGACGGACAACTACCAAAACAACAGAGATGCGTCTTATTCGTGAAATGCTGTGCTAAATCTTTCCTACGAAACGAACTTTACTCCTATGTCCCCGGAATTGCCAAGTTTATTTGTAGGCATTTACCGATGCGATCCAAAATCAAAACAATTACTCTGAGAGTCAGAGGCCCGTTATTTGGGAAATTGCCGTTTGGAACGAGGGTGAACTCATGAAATACATCTTCGAGGTTCGCATACGAGAAGGGCACACGGCAGAGGAATACGCCGATGCCTGGGTTCGTGCCAGCGAGATCATCCAGCAGGCGCCGGGCGCGCGCGGAACAGAGCTGCACCGGAAAATTGGTGACCCGAATGTGCTGATTGCCATCGCCAGTTGGGACAGCAAAGAGCAGCGGGATGCCATGGAAGGGCAGCATAACCCGGAAGTGGCCCGAATCATCCGCAGCGCCGCGCCATTTTGCGAAATTACGCCGCTTGGCGAATTCGAGGACCCTGAGTGGGTAGTTATGCCGCCTGGCAAGCGAGGTAGATGAGTGGCCATGGCTCGAAAACGCCCGCAGATCCCATCCACGGCCGCATTGGGATTCCAGGCCGGCATTGGTGTGGTGGGGCTGCTGGCGATTTTTCTGTTCGGTATACCGGTTCAGTACGATGGTTTGAGCTTTGGCTCGGTCGTTCTATGGGGAGTGGCCGGCAGTGTGGCAACGTACGTCGTGATCATGATGCTGACCTGGCTTCCGGGCCGGCTTCGTGACTCTCTGGAATCCCAACTGGAGCAGTTGCATCGTTTCGCCTGCGAGTATTCCTGGTCGGTGCTGGTAGCCTTGGCAGTCTTCGCAGGAGTCGGTGAAGAATTGCTGTTCCGCGGGGCGATCCAGGGTTGGCTGGCCCAACACACCCACGATGCGGTTGCGATAGTCGCTGCGTCGGTGCTGTTTGGCATGGTGCATTATCTTTCGTTCACCTACTTTCTATTGGCGACCGGGTTGGGAGTGGTGTTGGGAGTAGCGTATGCACTGACGGACAGCCTGCTGCTGGTAATGGTCTGGCATGGTGTTTACGACATGATTGCGCTGTACTGTCTGCGTCGGTTTCCGGAATGGTTTGGGGTGCGGGTTGGATAAACCAGAAACACATCGTCTGTTCTTCGGGTTGGAAATCCCCGATTCGGTGAAGCAGCGTCTGGTGTCAATTCAGCAACCGGTTGCAGGGGCGCGCTGGCAGCGACCGGATCAGTTGCATCTTACGCTGGTATTTCTCGGTAGTGTGGCCAGGCAGCGGTTGCCAGATGTATGTGATGCTGCCCGAAACCTGCCAGTTGGACAATTTGATCTCACCGTTTGCGGCCTGGGCTGCTTCGGCCGACCGGACTTTCCAAAAAATCTGTGGGCCGGAGTTCAGCCAGCGGATAAACTGGCTGAGCTTCACGAGGTGCTTAACCAGAGTCTGTGCATGCCTGGGTTTGAGCAGGAAAAACGCCCGTTCTGCCCACATATCACGTTGGCTCGTTTCAAGAGGCAGCGTGGGTCAGTCGCCGAATTGCTTGAGTCTCAGGAACGACAACCTATAGGGACCTTTTCGGTGGGCGGGATCGCGTTGTTTGAAAGCACACAGGGGGCTCATGGGTCTGTCTATCAGATCATTGAACGGTTTCCCCTCGCCGGAAATCCCGAGAGACTTTGCCGCTAACACGATGTAAGGGGAGTCAAATGTTCCACTACGAAACCGAACCAAGATTCAGCGACACCGACGCACTTGGCCATATCAATAACACGGTTTACCCGGTCTGGTTTGAGCAGGCGAGAACACCGGTGTTCCGTATATTCCATCCTTCCCTGGAGCCGAAAGGCTGGCCACTGATTCTCGCCCGCATGGAAATTGATCTCAAAGCCCAGTGTTACTGGGCCACGCCTGTTAAGGTGCGGTCCGGAATTGGCAAAGTCGGCAACTCTTCCTTCGAGGTAATCCAGGAAGCTTGGCAAAATGGTGTTTTGGTTGCGCGTGGCGTTACCGTGCTGATTCATTTCGACTACGAGACTCAAAAGTCGGTCCCCATCCCTGAAGCGGTTCGTAGCGAGCTTGCAGTGCATACTTTTGAGGCATAAACCGCTGGATTGCCAACCACAGTTCCGGAGACAACGTGGACACGCTTAACAATAACGAAGTGGAACGGATTTTTTCATCGGCACCGTTTGTTGCAGATATTGGTCTGGAACTGGTGTCTATCAAAACCGGTGAATGTCGCTCCCGTCTGGTACTGGCGGAACGGCATCTGCAGCAGGACGGTTTCGTGCACTTCGGGGTGCAGGCTACGGTGGCGGATCATACGGCCGGTGCTGCCGGTGCCTCCGCTGTTAAATCCGGGCAGATGGTCCTGACATCGGATTTCTCGCTGAAGCTGCTGCGGTCAGCCAGCGGGACACATATCGAGTGTGTCGCCACTGTGCTCAAGGCAGGCTCCACGTTAACCGTGGTAGAGTCTGAGGTGTACTGTGGCAAGGCCGGCGACATGAGGCTTGTCTCCAAGGCAACGGTGACACTGGCCATTGTCAGCCCCAAAAACAGGTGAGGTGGCGTGCAGTGAAAGACATTTTTCGAAAGCTGTTCTGGCCCATTCTCTGTTTTTTCGAGAAAGGTGGAAGCGTCGAGGGTTATCGTCAGTCGCATCGTAAAATACTGCTGGTGGTCGGTTTCCTGTTCCTGGTTCTGTCCGGGGTGTCGCTTTTCTTTTCAATCTTCGCGGAAACCTTCAGCGCTTTGTTACCTATTGTGCTGTTTTTCGTGATCAGTCTCGTCTGTTTCGTGGTAGGACTGCTGGGCAGCGATAGTGCTGTAGCCCGGATCTGGGGCACCCGATAGGCCATGGGCCCCACCATTCCGCCGGAAAGCTTTATCGACCTGCTGCTGGACGCACTCTGCGTTGTAGATCGCGATGGCTACGTTCGCTACGTCAGCGCAGCCAGTGAGCGGGTATTTGGTTATCTGCCGGAGGAAATGATTGGACGGCGAATCCTGGATTTTGTTCATCCGGAGGACCTTGAGAAAACGCGCCAGGCTGTCAAAGAAATCCTGCGGGGAGAGCTGAAGCCGTACTTTGAGAACCGTTACATCCGCAAGGATGGCTCAACAGCCCATATCATGTGGTCTGCCCGTTGGTCTGAAAAGGAACAGATCCGCGTGGCGGTCGCCCGTGACGTGACCCAGCGCAAGCGGGCCGAGGCTATGCAGGCCGCCATGTATGCCATATCGGACGCAGCGAACAGTTCGGATAGCCTGCCTGCCATGTTCCGGCGAATTCACCAGGTTGTGGAAGGCCTGATGTCAGCGCCTGCTTTTATGGTGGCGCTCGTGGATACGCAGGGCGGTGAGTTGTACTTTCCCTATAATGCCGACCGTCATGAGACGGGAACCCCCGGTTTCTCTCAGGATATCGGTTCTCTCTGTGAACAGGTCATCCGTTCCGCCAGGGCTCTGTTGCTGACGCCCGGAAGCAGCGTGGCTTTTTCGCCTCAGGCGATCGATACCTCGCACGTTGAGGTACGTCACCACTGGCTGGGTGTGCCTCTGAAATCATCCCAGGGTGTGTTCGGCGCGATTGCCGTACAAAGGCAATCAAAGAGTGCGTGTTACACGGACGAAGACAGAGAGCTGTTGGAGTTTGTCGGCATACAGGTTGCCGCCGCGGTGGAGCGTAAGCAAATGCAAGCGCAATTGGAGCATATGGCCAGGTACGACCAGCTGACGGAATTGCCGAACCGTAGCCTGGTCCTGGACCGGATTCAGACAGCGCTTGCGCGTGCAGCCAGGGAAGTCGGCTTTCTGGCGATACTGTACCTCGATCTGGATGACTTCAAGCAGGTCAACGATACCTACGGACACGCCGTCGGAGATCAGGTCTTGCAGGAAATGGCTCGCCGATTGGTGCAGGGGGTTCGGGCCGCAGATACGGTTGGTCGGCTGGGTGGCGATGAGTTCATCGTGCTGCTTGATGGAATTGAACAGCCAAGTGACGCGGACAGTGTTGCTGAAAAATTGCGGGCAACTCTCAGTGAACCCTACGAGTTGCCGATGGCATCCCTGACATTGATTCCAAGTATTGGTGTGGCTGTCTATCCCGAACACGGGGACAACCATGAAGCACTGATTCGCTACGCAGACAGCGCCATGTACCGGATGAAAAAAGGAAGACCGGATCCGGTTTCCTGAACGTTTGCGTGTTACTCCCCGGCTCGTTTCCTGGCTTCGAAGTTTTCAAGCTCAACGTTGATGGCGTTGGTCGAAATCACGATTTCGTACAGCGAATACAACAATGAGACCGACAGTAATATCAGGCTGATGCCGAACGCGATGGCCCCTGCAAGCTGAGCTCCCACAAACAGAACAAACATGGACATGGTGCAGACAAAAAAGCTGAGTACACCGTAAGCCTGCATCCGTTTAGTCAGCAAAATGCGTTTGCGCAGCATGCTGATCTGGCGGGCGATAAGGGCATGGTCTTCTTCCGTATCCATTTGCTTAAGCTGGCGTATCAATTGCGCTAGAACAAGAAAGCGATTGGTGTAGGCCAGCAGCAACAGTGAAATGGCGGGAAACAGAAGGGCGGGGGTGGTCAGTGTCAACGTCGACTCCTTGATCTGCACGGACAGGTTTGACCAATATAGCAGGCTTTGTCGGTTGCTGTAGCCCCATCTCATGCTTGGCACTTTGGCGCGGCTTCCAGGATTCATCACGGTGGTGTTGACGTTTTTGGTTGTGCCAGTGTCGTATTGGTTCAACCTGATAACTGAAAACAGGGTCACATTAGAGCTATCGACAACCCGGTAGGGGGAGATAGCAATGGCCGTTAAATTTGAGCAAGCACTTCTGGATTATCCGCAGCAACGGGCGGGCGCCGCCCGCCAGCCTGACAGTGTTGACCAGTCCGACCGTCGGGTTCCCATTAACCTGCGCCAGTCCGGCCCCACGCCGGTGGAGATGTTGATCTCCACCCGTGTACGCAAGTCGCCATACTGGCACCTGGCGTACGAAGCTGGATGCTGGCGGGCGACCGTTTACAACCGTATGTATCACCCCCGGGGCTATGTCCGTCCGGAAGATGGCGGCGCCATGGTGGAATACGAGTCGCTGATACATGACGTCACCATGTGGAATGTCGCCGTAGAGCGCCAGATTCAGGTAAAGGGGCCGGACGCGGAACGCTTCGTGAACTATGTGATTACTCGAGATGCCACCAAGATAAAACCTATGCGTGGCAAGTACGTCATCTTGTGCAATGAAGAGGGCGGCATTCTCAATGACCCGGTTCTGCTTCGTGTTGCCGAGGACGAGTTCTGGTTCTCCCTTTCCGATAGCGACCTGGAATTCTGGTTGCGGGGCGTCAACATCGGGATGGGCTTCAACGTCACCATCGCGGAAATCGATGTAGCACCGGTGCAGATCCAGGGTCCCAAATCTGAGGCGCTCATGGCTGACCTGTTCGGTGAGCGCGTGAAGGAGATTCCGTACTATGGCTTGATGGAGGGCCAGGTGGCCGGTCATGACGTGATTATCTCCCAAACCGGTTTTACCGGTGAGAAGGGTTACGAGATTTACCTCAAGGAAGCCACCAAATACGCCGAAGACCTCTGGTACACCGTGCTTGCCGCCGGTGAGGCCCACAATCTGAGAGTGATTGCGCCGGCGCATCACCGCCGAATTGCTGCCGGTATCCTTTCCTGGGGCCAGGATGTGGATCAGGAAACCCTGCCATTCCAGTGCAACCTGGCGTATCAGGTGCCTCGCAACAAGGACGCGGATTACATCGGTAAGCAGAAGCTCGAGAAAGTCCGCGAGCAACTGGACGCTGGCCGACCGCCTTTCAGTCACATCATGGTGGGTATCCGTTTTGGCGGTGGCCAGGTAACCGACTATGCCAACGACTTCTGGCTGGTCAGCGGACCAGAAGGCGGCGAGCCAGAGGGCTATGTTACCTCGCCCTGGTATTCGCCCGAGCTGGAAACCAATATTGGCTTGGCCTATGTGCCGTTTGACCTGCGTGCTGTTGGCACCCGCCTGACGGTCCACCTGCCGGTGGAATACGCCGCTACGGATGGCTCAACGGCTGTCGAGGCGGAAGTGGTGGAAGTTCCGTTCCGGCCTTCGGTGAACCCCAACGCCCGCGAGAGGGCACGGGCGAAGGGAATCGACTTCGCGGACTAGCAATGCAGTGGGGCAGACGGCGGTGGCCGTCGCCTGCCCGATGCAAGCAGGTATCAATGGGGTGCGTGATTCATGAAACTGGTGAGTGATAAACAGCCGTTCAGTGCCCATGACGCGGAAGCCACCGCACGGATGCAGGCCCTGGTACGTTGGGCGTCCATTGAGGCAACACCCCGCCAGATACTGGCACAGGAGCATTTGCCGGATTTGCTGCCGCGGGGCACCTGTGTCTACGTGCCTTTTCTGCCAAAAGGCCAGTTCAGCGATACCCTGCGGGCATGCCGACATCTGCTGAGCGTTGGCATGCAGCCGATTCCTCACGTACCCGCACGTATGGCCGAGAGCCGCGGGCAACTTCGGGACTGGCTCTCGCAACTGAATGAAAGCGGCGTTGACCGTTTACTGCTGATTGCCGGCGACAGCGATGCGATCGCCGGCCCTTTTCCAGATACCCTGGCCGTTCTGGAATCTGGCTTGCTGGCCCAGTTCCAATTCCATGGTATCGGTGTGGCAGCCCATCCGGACGGGCATCCCATGGCGGACCGGGCAACACTCATCCAGGCCCTTGGTATCAAACGCGAATACGCGCGCACGACGTCCACGCGGCTCTGGGTGGTCACCCAGTTCACCTTTGACGCCAACGTGGTCATCGACTGGCTGCAAAGCCTCGGCAGCATCCTGGAAGAGGTGCCGGTATACATTGGCATGGCCGGCCCGACACGGGTGAAAACGCTCATTGCCTATGCGGCTCAATGCGGAGTGGGAGCATCGGCCCGCCTGATGCTGCGACGCCCTGGCAGCGCCAAACTGTTGCGTGCGTGGTCGCCGGACGGAATGGTGCGCGCGCTTGTCCAGTATTGCCTGGACAACCCGGATACTTTGCTACGGGGCATTCATCTTTTCCCATTCGGTGGCCTGCGCCAATCGGCGCAATGGATTCAAGAACACAGTGGGTCCATTGAGGACCAGAGAGGTCAGTTCCATGAGTCTTCAGTACAGTAAGCTGACACCCGCAACACCACCGGAAGCTGACTTTCCGCCGCCGGGCACTCCTGACATTGAGATCGCTCGCTCGGTCCAGCCTCAGTCTATTCTGCTGCTGGCCCAGCAGCGTTTCGGTCTGCCAGGGGAGAGTCTGGTGCCGTTCGGCCACTACAAGGCCAAACTGGATATGGCCTATGTGGATACCTCAGATAGTGCGCCCCGGGGCAAGCTGGTACTGGTGACCGCCATAACGCCCACGCCAGCGGGGGAGGGCAAGACCACCACCAGTGTGGGATTGAACGACGGTTTCAATCGCCTGGGCGTGCGTTCGTCCGTGTGCCTGCGGGAGCCCTCCCTGGGCCCCTGTTTCGGCATGAAAGGGGGCGCAGCCGGCGGTGGCCGCGCGCAGGTGATTCCGATGGAAGACATCAATCTGCATTTCAACGGTGACTTCCACGCCATCACCACGGCCCATAATCTGCTGGCGTCGTTGATCGACAACCACATTCACTGGGGTAATGAAACTGGCCTGGACCCTCGTTATGTGAGCTGGCGGAGGGTGATGGATCTTACCGACCGATCCCTGCGCAACATGGTGTGCGGACTTGGTGGTGCGGCCCATGGCGTGCCCCGGGAAACCGGGTTCGATATTACGGTGTCCTCCGAGATCATGGCGATCCTGTGCCTGGCGGACGGTCGGGCGGACCTCAAGCAGCGGCTGGGCAATATCATTATCGGCAGGCGCTCTGATATGACTCCGGTGACCGTTCGTGACCTGGGTGTGGAAGGGTCGTTAACCGTGCTTCTGAAAGAAGCGCTGCAGCCTAATCTGGTCCAGAGTTTGGAGCACAACCCGGTGTTTATCCACGGTGGGCCGTTTGCCAATATCGCCCATGGCTGCAACTCCGTGACCGCCACCCGTGCGGCTCTGGCACTGAACGATGTGGTCGTCACCGAGGCGGGATTTGGCGCCGACCTGGGGGCGGAAAAGTTCATAGATATCAAGTGCCGGCAAACAGGCTTGCGGCCAGACGCCGCCGTGGTTGTCTGTACCATTAGAGCACTCAAGATGCAGGGTGGGGTCCCTCGCAGCCAGCTCTCCGTTCCCGACCTTGCTGCTTTGAGGGCCGGTGCCGCCAACCTGGAGCGACACGTTCGTAATCTGCAGCAGTTCGGACTGACGCCAGTGGTGTGCATCAACCGTTTCCCAGACGATACCGAGGAGGAAATGTCGCTGGTGCAGTCCATCAGTGAGTCGCTGGGTGTGCGAGCTGTGCCTGCCGACCACTGGGCCATGGGTGGTGAGGGTGCCACCGAACTGGCCCAGGCGGTGCTTGATCAGATGGACGAAGGCACACCTGAGGTGAACTTTCTCTATGAAGACAGCCTGCCGCTGGCGGATAAAATCCGCACCATCGCCACGCGTATCTACCACGCCGGTAGCGTGGAATTCACCACGGTGGCGAAGCGGCAGCTGGAGGAATACGAAAGCCTGGGGTTTGGCCACCTGCCAGTATGTATTGCCAAGACTCAGTACAGCTTTTCGGCGGACTCGTCGGTGAAGGGAGCGCCGTCCGGCCATATGCTTCCGGTAAGGGAAGTGCGCCTGGCAGCTGGCGCCGGCTTTGTGGTGGCGGTGTGTGGTGACATCATGACCATGCCCGGTTTGCCACGCCATCCCGCGGCACTGGACATTGCTCTGGATGAAAACGGCCTGGTGGTGGGGTTAACCTGACCCGGTGTTCTCGAAAATGCCATAGGTCGGCTCAGACCGGGCGCGCCTCAATGCCTGCAGAGAGGAAGACGGCAGGCTGGCCATGGAATCGGTAAAAACCGCGCTGGAAGAGCCCTGGGAATAAATTTCCATTCGCTCGTGTTTGGGCGCTCGCCCCATGGTCTTGCGATAGCATCGGCTGAAGTGGGTGGCGGACACGAACCCACACATGGAGGCGATTTCCACAATCGAGCAGGATGTCTGCTTGAGCAATCGGCGTGCCCGGTTAAGGCGCACCCGCAGGTAATAGCGCGAAGGCGTGCAGCCCGTGTGCTTGAGGAACAACCGTTCCAGTTGCCGCCGCGAAATGCCGGCCAGTGTTGCCAGCTCCTTCAGTTCGATGGGCTCTTCGATATTGGCCTCCATCAACTGGGCCGCCTCCGCCAGTTTGGGTTGGGCGCACGCCAGTCGCGGGTGCATGGGCATCGGTTGCTGTTCACTTTCCTCGCGCACCCGGTCGCACACAAACATGTGGGATATTGCATTACTGAGCTCCTGGCCGTGACGCCTTGCTAGAAAGCTGAGCATCATGTGCATGGGGACGGTACCACCGGTACAGGTCATGCGTTCCCGCTCGACGGTGAACAGGCGGTTGTTGGTCTGTACCCGTGGGAAACCCTCCTGCATGGCCTCCAGGCATTCCCAATGGGCGCTACAGGCATGACCGTCGAGAAGGCCTGCGCTGGCCAGGACATAGGGGCCAGTGCAGACCGCCCCAAGGAGGACGTGGCGACGCGCCATCTGCTTCAACCAGACGACCTCTTTGCGGGAAAAACTCCGGGTAACATCAATACCGGCCACCACGATCACCAGGTCAAACCGGTGCTCTTCCTGGATCGACCCGTCGGGCAGCATGGTAATGCCATCGCTGGCACGGGCAGGTTCGCCTTCGGCGGTAAGCAGCTTCCAGGAATAGAGTTCAGTACCGGCCAATTGGTTGGCCATGCGCAGTGGCTCAACGGCCGTGGCGAGGGCAATCAGGGTGAAATTATCGATCAGCAGGAAGCCGACCCGATAGGGCTCTTGGGCGGGCCTGTCTGTGTGTGAGCCTGTGTCAGCGGTCATGGTAAACCCCCTTGCCCCGCCTGGGCCTGTCGCGGCAATGTCTGGCTGTCACACCAATTGTATTACCTCAACCTGAACACTAGTTGTTGCCTTCTGATAGTGCAATAAGTGATCAGTTCCAATGTGATCTCATTCTATGCTGGCGGCCCGGTAGCGAATGGTCCACAACCGACACGGGAGTTTGCGGAATGATCCAGAAGCGACGTTTATGCCACTATTCTGGTTGATCAGAGCTGTCGTAAACCATCGTTCGAATGTCGTCAGCAAGCAGGCGGCGGATCGTTGAAGGCGCTATCCTTGAAACACACCCCAAGGTAGGAGGCTGAAAAGTGGCTGTCAGTCTGTTTGAGCTGTTCAAGGCAGGCATTGGCCCGTCCAGTTCCCATACCGTCGGGCCCATGGAGGCCGCGCGCCGGTTTGCAGGTGGCCTGGACGATGAATGTCTGCTGGCTTCCGTGCATCGACTGAAGGTATCCCTGTATGGCTCTTTAGGTGCTACCGGCAAGGGGCATGGTACTGGACCGGCTGTGATGATGGGGCTGGAAGGCGAGCAACCGGCCCGGATTGATCCGGAGCAAATGCCGGGGCGGCTTGAGCGTATTCGAAGCACAGGAACACTCAGCCTCGCTGGTCAACATCAGATTCGTTTCCGCGAGAGTACCGATATCGTGTATTACCGACGGAAAGCCCTGCCAGAACACCCCAACGGCATGGTCTGTCAGGCATTTGACGAGCACGGGCAGTGCCTGTGTGAGCATACCTATTACTCGGTCGGCGGTGGTTTTGTGGTGGCGGCGAACGCCGATGGCAGCCTGGAAATCCGCGCAGACGACACGCCCTTGCCTTATCCCTTCAACAGCGGGAAAACCCTGTTGGCCCTTTGCCAGGAACACGAGCTCACCATCGCCGACATAATGTTGGCCAATGAGCAGGCCTGGCGTACAGCCGATGACATTCGAGCGGGCATTCTCGAGCTCTGGCGGGTGATGCGTGAGTGTGTGCAAAACGGTATCCGCCATGAAGGGGAGTTGCCCGGAGGCCTCAAGGTTCGGCGCAGGGCTGCGTCGCTGTATCGCTCGCTGATGGATAAAACGCGAGTGGACCTGATATCGCCGTCGTTGAGCGCGCTCGACTGGGTGAATCTCTATGCCCTCGCCGTCAATGAAGAGAACGCGGCCGGCGGTCGGATTGTGACTGCACCGACCAACGGCGCCGCCGGCATTATTCCTGCGGTGCTGCACTACTACTGGGAGTTCTGCCCCCAGGCGGATGAAGACGGCGTTGTCCGCTTTATGCTGACAGCGGCGGCAATTGGCGTTCTGTTCAAAGAAAACGCGTCCATTTCAGGGGCGGAAGTGGGTTGTCAGGGCGAAGTGGGATCGGCCTGTGCGATGGCTGCTGCCGGCCTGGCTGCAGCGACAGGCGGCTCACCAGAACAGGTTGAGAACGCGGCCGAGATTGGTATGGAGCACCATTTGGGGATGACCTGTGACCCCATTGGTGGGTTGGTGCAAATTCCCTGTATCGAGCGTAATGCCATGGCATCGGTGAAAGCCATCGACGCAGCCATTATGGCTTTGCGAGGAGACGGCAAGCATTTTGTGTCCCTCGACAAGGTGCTGCACACCATGCGGGAAACCGGTCGCGATATGCTGGACAAGTACAAGGAAACTTCAAGAGGCGGGCTGGCGGTCAACATCATCGAGTGCTGACCGCCAGTGTTGGCTGAACGACAGCGTTCAGGACTTGACCCGCTCGTTGTCCGGATCAAACAGCGCCCGGTAGCCGACGGCTTCGATACGGATGGGGTAGTGCTCCTGGAAGTATTCCAGGGTCAGTTCCCGGCCCTCCTGAGCATACTCCACGGGAATGTACCCCAGCAGGATGATCTTGCCCACTGACGGCCCCCACACCACGCTGGTGTTGCAGGAGCGGCGGCCGTGACTGTCCACCAGCACTTCTCCGGTTTGCGGGTCGAGGATCGGCCACTGGCCAACCGGGTAGCGCAATACCCCGTTGGCATCCCGATGTTCCGTCATGGTCATGGTGCACAGGTACGCGGCCTGTTGCGACCAGCTACGTTGTTCCAGGTAGGCGGCCTTGCCGTGGAAGTCTGCCTCCTTGACCTTGGGTCGCTGGAGTCCGGCTTCGTAAAGGTTGTACTCCGTTTCGAGGTCTACGTTCTGCAGCCGCAGGCTCTTCTCCAGACGGCGCGTGTTGGCGTAGGTTTCGATGCCAACCGGCGTAACGCCAGCGTCGTACAGCAGATCCCAGATTCGCAGGCCATAGCTGAACGGGAAGTAGAGCTCCCAGCCCTGTTCGCCCACATAGGATATCCGGAACGCCCACACCGGCACGCCCTGGACATTCAGTTCCCGGGCGGTGGCAAATGGGAAATTCTCTGCCGACAGCTCGTCAGGGTTGGTGACGAACTGTGCCAGCGTTTCCCGCGCCTTCGGCCCCCAAAGCCCCAGGGTGGCCAGCTCATCGGTGCGGTCCTGCAGGCGGATATTGTTCAGGCCTTTTTCCCGTGCGATGCGTTTGATCCAGCAATGGTCCCGATGGCCAGTGTCGCCGCCGCAGACCACCCGATAATCGTTGTCGCCCCGCCGGATGATGGTCAGGTCTGAGCGGATGCCGCCACGGGCATCCAGAAAGTGAGTATAAACACCCTTGCCATGAGAGATGGTGCCGCCCACCTTGGCGACGGACAGGTACTCCAGCAGAGTTTCGGCGTCGTCACCGGAGATGTCGAAAATAGCGAAGTGGGAAAGGTTGATCATGCCCACCGATTCGCTCATTTCCAGTTGCTCGGCGTTGGACACTTCCCAGAAATGCCGGGCGTCCCATTCATGTTCCCGTACTGGAATGCGGTCGCGGTATTTCGCCAGCAAAGTGGACTCGTTGGCGGCGTAGCCGTGAGCCCGCTCCCAGCCGGCGGCTTCCATGAAGTAGGCACCCAGCTCGACTTCCCGCAGATAGAAGGGGCTGGTTCGCATCCTGCGACCGGTCATGTAGGGCTCGCGGGGATGCACCGCCGGGGTGTAGATTTTCTTGGCGGTTTCGTAGCAGCGGTTGTACACGTAGTCCGGGGTTTTCTGTAGCGGATAGTGGCGGGCGATGTCGATGCTGTGGGGGTCCATTTCCGGAGAGCCATGGGTCATCCAGTCCGCCAGGATTTTGCCTGCACCGGGGCCGTCCTTGACCCAGACCGCTTCACAGAACCAGAGGTTGCGCACTTCCGGGGATTCCCCCATCAGTGATCCGCCGTCGGGTGTGACCGACAGCAGGCCGTTGAAGGAGTGCTTTTCCTCCCAGCCCAGTTCGCCGAGGATCGGCGTCATTTCGATGGCTTTCTCATAGGCATCCATGACCTGATCCAGCGTCAGGTCTCTCATGGATGGCGACATCCGTGCCTCGCCGGGCTCGGAAATGGCCCCGGGGTAGACCAGTCGAGGATCTTCCGCTTCGTAATAGCCCCACTCAATGCGGCCACCCTCAGTGGTGGTAGGGTCGCCAGTATCCCGCACGTAGGCGGAGTTGCCCTGGTCGCGGAACAAGGGATAGACAATCTGCTTACCGGTGCCGGCCAATTCCTCATAGGGGCCGAAGAACAGCAGCGGGTGTTCCAGTGGCATCAGTGGCAGGGGCGAGTTCGCGGTATTGGCCATCAGGGGCCCCCAAATGCCCATGGACAGCACCACGTACTCGGTTTCGATATAGCCCTTGTGGGTTTCAACGCCCCGTACCTGGCCATCCTGTACGTCGATGCGGATGGCCGGTGTGTAGGCAAAGGCCTGCAATTTTCCGGTAGCGATCGCCTCTTCAACCAGATCGCCCGCGACACTCTGGGAGCGGGGCACCACCAATCCGGCGTCCGGGTCCCACATGGCACCCTGGATACAGTCTTCGTTCAGCAGGGGAAACAGTTCTTTCGCCTGTTGCGGTGAAATCATGCTGACGTTGGTGCCGAACGCCTTGCCGGAACCGACCTTGCGGCGCAGTTCGTCCATGCGCTCGTCGTCATCAACGCGGGCCACTTCCATGCCACCGCATTTCACATAGTTGCCGCGTTTCTCATAGAACGCCTGGCTGTACTTGGTGGTATAGATGTTCAGCTTGTCGTGGGAGGTAGTGAAACAGAAGTCCGAGGCATGGGAGGTAGAGCCGATGTCCGAGGGAATGGCGGATTTTTCCAGCCCGACGATGTCATCCCAGCCCTGTTCGATCAGGTGGTGGGCGACCGATGAGCCAACGATACCGCCCTGGCCAATGATGACGACTTTTGCACGTTTCGGTAGTTGTGCCATCTCGATCCCCCTTTACCCACAATGGCAGCCGCGTGCGCGGCCTTGATTCAATGTGGCCCGGATCGGTCACGGGTGGTAAATCCAATACGACATCAAGTCGTCCAAAAACGGCAGGGATGCTCGCGTAGCGTTCAGGCCAGTTCGCAGGCCTCCGTAATCACCCGGTTTCGGCCAGCGGCCTTGGCGCGGTATAGCATGGCGTCGGCCCGGCTGATGGCATCCTCGATGCCCTGTCCAGGCAGGTACTCGGCAATACCGACGGTGGCAGTCACGGAGACACCCGCGATGGGTGCCCTTTCAATGGCGCGGCGGCAGCGTTGTGCGGCGTGGCGGGCGCTGCGAAGGTCCACGCCCGGTGTGGCGACGAGGAATTCGTCTCCGCCCCAGCGAGCGGCGAGGTCCACTTCACGAACGGTTTTGGAAAGGATAGCGGCAAATTCGCGAATCACCGCATCACCAACTTCGTGGCCGTAGTCATCGTTGATGCTCTTGAATTCGTCAATATCAATCAGAATGATGGTCAGAGGGCGCTGGTATCGGTCTGCCTGGGCGGCTTCGGCAGACAGGAAACGGTCAGCACCCCGGCGGTTTGCCAGGCCGCATAGCGGATCTGTGTTCGCCCAATGGTGCAGGGTCTCGGCTCGCGCAAAGGCACTCCAGGAGCGTTCACGCAGCAGCGTTCCGGCGCTGGTAAGCACCAACAGAACGGTGAGGAACAGATGGATGCGCAGCAGGTATACCCAGTTTTGACAGTGATCGCCTGCTGCCAGGAAGCATTGAGAGACTTCCTGAGTGGTCAGCGCGCCCGAAAACAGCAAGGTCGCGACACCTGTCACCATGCCGCCCCGAAAACCAAGCGCAATAAAACCGCCAACGATCATGATACCCACTGCCCAGTAGTGCCCGCCCGTGAGCAAAAGAAGGTGTTCGCCGAGCGGGTCGCCAACCGCAAAATGCCATGCGAGGCGGCTGAGTATCATCGTACCGACCACGGCAACGAGGGTGATTTCCATGGTTCTGAGCTGCAAGGATCGGCGCCAGAATGCGAAGCCAAGAATGGTGAGAATGACAGAAAAAACAGGGTAGGCGATGGTAATGAACGGGTCGCCCTGTTCCCGGAAGGCCCAACTGAGCATCATGATAGCCACGGTCAGGGCCAAAACGCCAAGATAGGTGCGCCGCCGGTAGGTCTCAAGGCGGTTAAGTTCTATTTTGACGGCTTGGAGATGATTTCCGGGTGCTGGGTCCATAGCGTTTGTAATTCCGTTTATCGCGGGCGCGCTTGGGGCGCCGACATAACCACAGAAGATTGTAGATATTTGCTACAGATATTATCGTGCATTCCGTGCGCGAGTCCACGTTTGCCAACCGATGTTGTCTGGCGGGATCATGGGGACCTGGCAATTTGATAGAGTAGACAGTCGTCATGGGCAACGTTTATCAGATTCTCGCCGATACCGTCCTGACCATTCATCTGCTGGTGGTGGCCTTCGTTCTGTTCGGGTTGGTTCTGGTGCTGGCGGGCAACGGCCTGGGTTGGCGCTGGGTGAACAATTTGTGGTTCCGGCTGGCTCACCTGGGTGCGATTGCCATCGTGGTTGCAGAGGCCTGGCTTGGCATTGTCTGCCCGTTGACCACACTGGAAATATGGCTGCGGTCAAAGGCCGGTATTGATGGCTATACCGGCAGCTTTATCGAGCATTGGCTGCAGCAGATTCTCTATTACGATGCGCCTGCCTGGGTATTCATTGCCGCCTATACGGTATTCGGGCTTGTGGTCGTCGCTACCTGGTGGTGGTTTCCGCCTCGCTCGCGCAGATAGGTGCCATTCTCTCTTTTCCAAGGAGATTTTTAACGTGGAGCTATCGTCTCCCGGAAGCTGGACCCTTCTTCAGGGTAGTCTCGTGTTTTTCGTGTGTGCCGCCATTATCGCGCTGGCCGGCACGCGTATCACACGGGTTGTGGACCAACTCGCTGACCGCACTGGAATAGGAGAGGCCGCTGCGGGCGCGGTGCTTCTGGGGGCATCGACATCCCTGGGTGGGTCGGTGCTGTCGGTGACTGCAGCGTGGCACGGCAACGCGGAACTGGCCGTGAGCAACGCTTTGGGTGGCATTGCTGTCCAGACGTTTTTCCTTGCGGTGGCGGATATGGTTTATCGTCGCGCCAATCTTGAGCATGCGGCTGCGTCTGTGCCGAACATGATGCAGAACGGCTTGCTGATTTGCCTTCTGGCGTTGATCCTGTTCGCGCCCCACCTGCCGGACGTGACGTTCTTCGGTGTTCATCCGGTCACACCGGTTCTTCTGGGCGCCTACATCTACGGAATTTACCTGGTGCGGGACGCATCGGAATCGCCCATGTGGCGGCCCTCAATAACCAGGGACACGCGGCAAGACGAGCCTGACGACGTTACAGCCATGCCGCCGCTGCTGCGGCTTTGGATCGAATTTCTGGCGCTGATGCTGGTGCTCGGAATTGCAGGCTGGATGCTGGAGCCGGCGGCAACGGTGATTGCAGACAGGGCTAACCTGAGCCAGACCATTGTTGGCGTGATGTTGACGGCGATCAGTACGTCAATACCCGAGTTGGTGACGTCCATAGCCGCAGTTCGCCGAGGTGCTCTGACCTTGGCTGTAAGCGGTATCATTGGCGGCAACGCGTTCGACACGCTGTTTACTGCAGCCTCCGATATCGCCTACCGGGACGGGTCGATCTACCATGCCATGCCGGAGGATTCCGTATTCTGGGCGGCGCTCACCCTCTTGATGTCCGGCGTGCTGATGATGGGATTAATCCGCCGTGAGCGCCACGGTATCGGTCAGATTGGTACAGAAAGCGTGGTTATCATGGTTCTCTATCTGCTGGGCGTGGTGTTGTTACTGGCTGGCTAGTCAAACCGTCTAGCCTGGCTGAAACGATCCCGCCAGTAGTATCCGTTGAGGGACGAGCGGGTAACGCCGATGGAGGTCGAGGAATGAATGAAGCTGTCACCACCCATGTAGATGCCAGCATGCTGGTCCTTGCCTTTGATACGGAAAAACACCAGGTCGCCAGCACGCAGCTGGTCACGCCCGACCACGTCACCGGATGCCAGCATCTGTGAGGTTGTACGGGGTAACTGACGGCCGAGGGCTTCATCGAAGGCAGTGGCGATGAAGCCAGAGCAATCGAAGCCATTGGCTGAGGTGCCACCGTAGCGATAGGGCGTGCCTTCGTAACGCTCGAATACCTGCCATAACCGATCTGCTGTCGCCGCATCCTCGGGTGTGGCGTTGTGAGGGGGCTGCCAGGTGGTGCCATTCGTTGGAGGCAGGTTCTGGTTACTGGCGCAGCCTGCGAGGCCGACGGCCATCAGGATTGCGAGCATCGGAAGCACTGGGCGCCGATTCATGGGAAAGCCTCTAATCGTTTTACATGGGCCTACTCTAAAAGGCCTGGCGCCGGTTTGTCAGGTTAAAGTTTGCTTCGATTTGTTTTCTGCAGAGGCCACTTGACGGCTCGAGGACATTTCGCGAACTATGCCTTTAGGCTTCCAGCTTCCGAGGTTTCCATGAGTCCTCCCTTTTCAGACAAGACACAGCGCCTGTACGTAAGAAACGCCACCCTTGGCGATATACCGGGAATCATCGCCCTGAGCCGCCGGGTGTACGCGGGCACAGGGATGTATGGCTACACCGCTGGCCCCCTGACAGGGCAGATCAACACCTTTCCTGAGGGCCAGTTTGTCGCCATGCTGGGTGACCGCGTGGTGGGGTATTGCGCCACGTTTCGTATTGGTGAAGACGTTGCATTGGCGCCCCATGACTGGACAGAAATTACCGGTAATGGTTATGCATCGCGCCACGACCCGGAAGGGGAGTGGCTGTACGGCATGGAGGTGTGTGTAGACCCCGACTGCCGTGGCTACCGGATTGGTGAGCGCCTGTACAACGAACGTAAAACGCTCTGCCAGGCGCTGGAATTGCAGGGCGTTGTGTTCGCGGGCAGGTTACCGACACTGGCCAAACGCCTGAAGAAGTTTGAATCGGTGGAAGAGTACGTGGAGGCGGTGAAATCGAAAAAGCAGCGGGACCCGGTACTGTCGTTCCAATTACACAACGGTTTTGAAATCCACGGCATTATTCCGCACTACCTGGATGCTGACCACGCTTCCCTGGGTTACGGTATCCACCTGACCTGGCGGAATCCCAAGGTGGCCCGCAACGGCGACAACGGCAAGCGCAAGCGATACGGCCGGCGAATGCCCGACACCGTTCGGATCGGCACGGTCCAGTACCAGCAGCGCCGGGTGGCATCGTTTGAAGAATTCAGCGACATCGTCCGGTACTTTGTGGATGTGGTGTCCACCTACAAAGGTGATTTCGTAGTGTTCCCGGAGTTGTTCACGCTGCAATTGCTGTCCATTGAAAGCCGTGAAGGGACCCCGGCGGAAGCCATCGAAGCGGTGACGGAATATGCCGAACCTTTCCGCAACCTGATGCGGGATCTGGCCCTGAGGCACAACATCAACATTATCGGTGGCTCCACGCCGGTCAAGGAAGAGGACGGCCGGGTTCGCAATGTTGCCTATGTCTTCCTGAGAGACGGACAGGTGTTCTCGCAGCCCAAGATTCACCCCACGCCGAACGAAGCCTATTGGTGGAATATCACCGGTGGCAGCCGTGTCACTGCCATTGAAACCGATTGCGGCCCCATTGGTGTCCTGGTTTGCTACGATGCGGAGTTTCCCGAGCTGACGCGTCATCTGGTGGACCAGGGCATCCAGATCCTGTTCGTGCCATTCTGTACCGATGAGCGCCAGAGTTATCTGAGGGTACGGTACTGTTGTCAGGCCCGTGCGGTGGAAAACCAGCTGTTCGTGGTCATGTCCGGCAATGTCGGCAACCTGCCCAAAGTGCCCAACATGGAGTTGCAGTACGGCCAGAGTTGCATCCTGACACCCTGTGATTTTCCCTTTGCCCGTGATGGCATCGCCGCGGATACCACGCCGAATGTGGAGACCGTCGCCTTTGCCGATCTACGGCCGGAAACACTGCTTACCGCCCGCAACAGCGGCACCGTGAAGAACCTCAAGGATCGCCGCCACGACCTGTACACGGTGAACTGGCGCGGACACTGACCCATTGATGGCTGCTTTCATGACATTACGCCGATGCCTGCTACTGCTTCTGAGCCTGATTGTCATGTTGTCGATGGCGGGAGGCCTGTACGCCCTTGTGGCGTGGGAGACCTGGCGGAAGGCCAACGGCATCAGCAACCTTGAATGGCGATGGGGTGACGTCTCGCTGGCGGGCCTGCGGCTGGACCGATTGTCTGCGACCCAGAGCCGGGAAGGGCAGCGCTATCACCTGGTGGGGAAGCAACTGTCGCTGGCCTGGCGCTGGCACTGGTATGGCCCCATGCCCGAGGCCATTGTGATCGAACAACTGGCACTGACTCTGCCGCAAGGTGTCCATGCCGAGGGCGATCTGACAATCTCAAGGCCCCTGGAACCCGGTGAACGGCTACTCACCACCAACGCCATGAAGATCGAAGGGCGTCTGGCTGAACGGGGCCTTGCTGGCTGGACCATAGGTGAGGGCCGGATAAACCTGACGGTCAGCGGTACAGCCAGCGAGCGGTCTGCAACACTGACCCTCGGTGAACAAAGCCGCGTCGAGTTCGACGATATTGCCGCGCCGGGCAAGGATTCCCGGTTGGATGGCCTGTGGGTCAACCTGGCCGGTGTGACTCTGGTCGGGGAGTATCAGCTTGCCCTCATGGCATTGGAGCGTCTTGCGGTCGAGGGGCCGTTTGAGGCGACCGTCGCCACCATTCACCACCCCCAGTTGCTTCCCCAGCCCTGGCGATTCGATGGGCAGCTGGACGGCACCCTCAGCGAATTGAAGATCGACGGCAGGCTTTCGTCGGACGCCGGCGTCGATGCTGACATGGACATGAACTATCCGTTCGAAGGGATACCGGCGCTTGAGGTGAGCATGAACGCTGCCGGAGCAAGTGGCGGTCGCGCGCTGGCGGATACGTTCACCGCGTGGCCAGCGGCGCTCGAGGTGAGTGACGGCCGCGTCGAGACGGCCCTGAGTGCGCGCTTCCCATCCCAGGGCTTCCGCGTTCAGGGAGATCTTGTTTTCGATAATCTTGATGGATTGTACGACCGGACGGCCTGGACCGGTCTCGACGGCAGGGTGAATCTGAACCTGGACAATGACCACGTAAATGTTCGGACCTCCGACCTGGTATTGGATGCCCTCAATCCTGGCATCGCCTTGCGCGATGCCCGGGTCGCCGGCCTCTATCGCTCGCCGCGGGATCAGATTGCCAACGGTACCCTGGTTCTGGACCAGGCCTCTTCCGAACTTCTGGGTGGTGAGGTTCGGGTCACACCCGGAGAATGGCAACTCGCTGACATGCCGCTGCGGATTTCCCTTGAACTCAGCGGCATTGAGCTGGCGAAACTGATGCAGGTATACCCCGCCGAGGGGTTGGCGGGCAGTGGTTTGCTTCAGGGCGCCATTCCGGTCCGGGTTGGTCCGGAGGGTGTGAGCATTGATGCCGGGCAGGTCCAGGCGGTGGCCCCTGGCGGCACGCTAAAACTGCCAGCCGATCGATTGAAGGGGATGGCCCAGGGTAACCAGGCGATGGCACTGGTGGTTCAGGCCATGGAAAACTTTCACTACTCGGTTCTCAACAGCACGATAGACTACGCTCAGGATGGTACCCTTATGCTGGGATTGCGGTTGGAAGGCAGCAGCCCTGAAGTACGAGATGGTCATCCCATTGTCCTGAATATCAATCTGGAAGAGGACATTCCAGCGTTGCTGACCAGCCTGCAACTGAGTGGCCGGGTCAATGAAGCCGTGACAGAAAAAGTGCGCAACCTGATACGGGAGCGGGACGCGCAACGTCAATCCACCGGGGCGGGAAACAATCAGGAGTAAGGAATATGGTCGCATTTGGGCCGGGCGGTTTGTCCGGAAAAGGTGGTTACACGCTGGTGCTGCTGGCACTGACCCTGGGTATGGCAGCCTGCACGCCTACGGTCAGAATGGAGGCGCCCAAGGAGCCCATCACCGTGAACCTGAACGTCAAGATCCAGCATGAAATCTACGTGAAGGTGGATGAAGAGGTGGATGAACTCTTCGGCGAGAAGGGGTTGTTCTGATGGTCAATTCTGAATCCAGGGAGTCACTCATGAAACGGTTTTCCAAACTCGGTGCGTTTTTCCTCGTGCTTTGCCTGGCACTACCTGCCGCGGCCATGGGGCTGCAAGAGGCCAAAAACCAGCTGGATACCGCCAAACAGCAAGGGCTGGTAGGAGAAACCCCAACGGGTTATCTGGACGTGGTCAAGGCAAGCGGAAACGCCCAGGGAATTGTCGACGCCATCAACCAGGCACGTCGGGATGAATACGCCCGCATTGCGGAGAAACACGATATTCCTGTCACCCAGGTGGAAACGGTGGCTGGCCAGAAAGCACTGGAAAGAACACCATCGGGGCAGTACATCCTGAAGGATGGCCAGTGGGTTAAAAAATAGATGGGCCGATTCCAGGAAATCGGTACAGCGACGATTCCCGGTAACGGGACCCGGTTGCGACTGCTGCAACGCAATGATGAGTTCTCTATCAAGATTGCCGGTACCACCGGTGAGCTGATGAACAGCCGCCTGCATGGCTCGGAGGACGCGCTGGCCACGCTCGCCTGCGAGCGTATCGGCGGCGTGGCTGGGCCCCGGGTATTGATTGGTGGGCTGGGCATGGGGTTCACGTTGGCTGCGGCGTTGTCGGCTCTGGCAGAGGATGCCAGGGTAACCGTGGCGGAGCTCGTACCCGAGGTCGAGGACTGGAACCGGGGACCGCTGGGCGCTGCCGCCGGGTATCCACTGAACGATGCTCGTGCCAGTGTTCATGTGGGCGATGTGGCGGAGTTGCTGAGAGAAGGCGATGGCAACTGGGATGCCATCCTGCTGGATGTGGACAACGGCCCGGAAGGGCTCACCCGCAAGGAGAATAACTGGATTTACTCCCCGGACGGTATTGCAGCTGCCCAGAAGTCCCTTAGCCCCGACGGCGTACTGGCCTATTGGTCCGCCGGCCCGGAGCATGCATTCACCGAAAGGCTGCGCCGCGCGGGCTTCTCCGTAGAGCCGGTTACGGTCAGGGCTTTGCGACCGGGCAAGGGCGCACGCCACGTGATCTGGCTGGCCTGGTAGAGCGGGCCCTCCGAGGGCCTTATTGCTGGATGGTCATTCGAAATACAGGTATGTGTGTTGTATGTTTGTGGATAGAGGGGCGATGCTCCACAGCAAACGCCCCATCCATTCGCTGAAAGACTCAGGAGGTATTGTCATGAAACCCTCAATGAGTTTGACCGGTGAGCACGAAAGCCACAAAGTGGCTGCCGTTTTCGAGACAGAGTCAGATGCCAATGGAACGGCAAAAGCATTGTGCAACGAGACCAGCCTGACCAATGATCAGGTATCCGTGTTGAGCCCCGCGGACCGGCGCCAGGGAAAAGAACTTGAACCTGAAGACCAGGGTATCTGGCAGACGCTTGTGCGTTCCCATGTGGGCCTAAGTGTCGGCGGTGCCGTGTCGGGTTTTGTCGTCTATGTGATACTGAATGCCCTTGGCATTGGCTTTATTTCGCAGAATACGGTGGTTTCAGCGTCTGCGCTCACCGCGCTTGGTTTGATGCTCGGGCTATTGCTCGCAGGGGGCATAACAATCCGCCCGGACCATACACCTTATCTGATGAAGGCACAGTCAGCATTGCGCAAGGGCCATTACGTATTGGCCATTCATGCAGAAAGCACACAACAGATTCAGGAAGCAAAGTCGCTTCTGCGCGCCCGGAATGTTAAAACAGTGCAGACCTTGTGATGTAACCGACCGGGATTCTGTGTATGGAAGATCTGAAGCGTTCGCGGGTAACTATTGTCGCCGTCAGCGCCGTTGTTCTGTTTTTTCTCACCAACTATCTGGCGCGCTTCCTGTTCGGGTTGACAGGGGTGGTGGTTTCCGTGGTGATCGCAGCATTGATTGCGGCCTACATCGGCTGGTCGGTGGCCCGGGTATTGAAACGGGTGCCGACCAGTGAAGAGCGCGGGCGCGTGCTGTGGGCCTATGGCGGCTTTCTCGGCGCACTGTTCGTGGCCTGGGGTGCCTATGTGGGCCTGTCTGCCGGGCTGGATTCCTCGGGAGTACTGTTCCTGCTTAGTCACTACCTGCCGTACCCGGCGCTAGCCCACCTGATGTTGTCAGACCGTATGGCAGCCCGGTTCGTGGGGAAGGCCGGTTAGTCGTCGCCGGCCTCGGCATCCCTCAGGCGTTCCAGGCGTTCGCGCTCTTCCTCTTTCGCGGCATCAATAACCGCCATCAGCTCGTCCACATCCGCGCTTTCCGTGTCGTGCTCGAAACACCCGGTCAGCCGGCTGTCGGGGTGCAGGTCGCCGGACTCATAGAGCGCCCAGATTTCCTTGCCATAATCCGTGTTCAACAGTTCAGGGGCGAAGCGGCCAAAATAACGGCGCATGTTGTCCACGTCCCGTTCCAGCATTCTTTCCGCGCTGTTGTTGCCAGAAGCATTAACCGCCTGCGGCAGGTCGATGATGACCGGGCCAGTGGCATCGACCAGTACATTGAACTCTGACAGGTCGCCATGGATCAGGCCGGCGCTGAGCATGCGCACCACGTCAGCAATGACTTTGCTGTGATAATCCCGGGCCTGCTCCGGCGTGAGTGTGACATCGTCCAGCCGTGGCGCTGCTTTGCCGTCTTCGTCGGCAATCATCTCCATCAGCAGCACGCCATCCACGAACCCAAACGGTTCCGGTACTCGCACGCCAGCGCCTGCCAAACGATAAAGGGCGTCCACCTCGGCGTTCAGCCAAGCGTCTTCCTGTTCCTTTTGCCCGTAGCGGGTTTTCTTGCCCATGGCGCGGGCGCGACGGCTGTTACGAACCTTACGGCCTTCCTGGTATTGAACGGCCTGTTTGAAGCTACGTTTCTGAGCCTCCTTGTACACCTTGGCGCAGCGAACACTGTCACCGCAGCGCACTACGAACACCTGGGCCTCCTTGCCGCTCATCAACTGGTAGAGCACTTCGTCCACCATGCCGTCATCGACAAGGGGCTGCAATCGTTTGGGTATCTTCATAGATCCTTTCGGTCGGCTGGTTGGGCCTGGCGGGTCATCGGATGTCGACCGGCGTGTATGGGGGCATCTTACCTGAAATTGGTAAAAGACCCCTCATATTCGCGGATTTAGTGCGTGGCTTCGCTGGGGGGCTTCTGGTCCATGTTCCTGGCGAGGATCTTGTCGGCATCCAGGGAGGCGATGGGTATCTGGGTGTCGCGGGGAATATCGCCGCTGAGTTGCAGGGCGACGTATCGCATGGCACAGACCCGCAGAAAGGAGGTGAAGTTGCCCAGGTCATGCCCGGCATCGATGGATTCGTGATAAAGCCTGGTGATCATCTGGGGCAGGTTCATGCCGTCCCGGGCGGCGATTTCTGTGAGTGCGTTCCAGAACGCGTTCTCCATGCGAATACTGGTGACCATGCCGTCGATGCGCAGGGAATGGGTGCGGCTGATCCAGAGTTCGGAATCCGCGTGGACGAAGAGTTTACACATGGTGTGGTCCTCGTGAATCCGGGGCTGCATTGGCAGCCCCGTTTCCGTCACTTGTCCAGCAGTTTGAAAAACTGTGCCAGCCACTGCGGATGCGCTGGCCATGCCGGTGCTGTCACCAGATTACCATCGGTGACCGCGGCGTCAACGTCGATGGCGGCGAAGCGGCCTCCCGCCAGCTCCACTTCCGGTTGGCACGCCGGGTAGGCAGAGCATTCGCGGCCTTCGAGCACACCGGCCGCGGCCAGCAGTTGTGCGCCGTGACAAATGGCCGCCACCGGTTTTTCGGTTTCAAAGAAGTGGCGGACCAGTTTCTTGACGTCGTCGTTCAGGCGTAGGTATTCCGGGGCGCGACCACCGGGTACGACAAGCGCGTCATAATCCGCGGGGTTGAGTCCGGCGAAATCGGCGTTCAGGGCGAAACGATGGCCCGGCTTTTCGGTGTAGGTCTGGTCGCCTTCGAAGTCGTGGATGGCCGTGGCCACGGTGTCTCCTGACTTTTTGTCAGGGCAGACCGCATGCACCGTGTGGCCAACGGCCTGAAGTGCCTGAAAGGGCACCATGGTTTCGTAGTCCTCGGTGAAATCACCTGTGATCATCAGTATTTTTTTACCGTTCATACCCGTCTCCTTGTGCTTGTTGGTGGTAGCCTGAATACAGTATCAGCGGGCGAATCGCAGCGGGTATTAGGGGAATACTACAGTGTTATGTTATAACACTATGTTCTGCCGACCTTTTCAATGAACGACACGGGCGATCTATGACTTCACCAATACCCACCAATCTGGTGCTCGGCTTTCTGGGCGTGGGAAAGACCACCGCCATACTGGACCTGCTGAAAAAAAAGCCGGAAGGGGAGGTGTGGGCGGTTCTGGTGAATGAGTTTGGCGAAGTGGGCATTGATGGCGCCTTGCTGGAAACCGAAGGTGCTTTCGTGCGGGAAGTGCCAGGAGGCTGCATGTGTTGCGTGGCCGGGTTACCGATGCAAATCGGACTCAACCAGTTGATTCATAAAGCCCGCCCAGACCGGTTGCTGATTGAACCCACGGGCCTTGGGCATCCCTCCCAGATTATTGAAACCCTGACGGGAGAGCATTATCAGGATGTGCTTCAACTGGGCCCCGTGCTTTGCCTGGTCGACCCGAGAAGGCTTGAGGAGCAAAAGGTTCTGGAAAACGTACAGTTTCAGGATCAGGTTGCGGCAGCTGATATTGTGATCGCCAATAAAACTGACCTTTGCACACCGGAGCAGGTTGACCGGTTTGATCATTGGGTGGCCGAGCTGCAGCCGGAAAAGACGGCTGTTTTCCACACCCGGAAAGGCCGGTTGGAATCCGCCTGGCTCGACGGGGAGACCGCGCTCTCCGAGGTCAGTACGCCCCACGCGCATCATCACCATGCCTCTTCGGAAGCCTCGCCGGTTCCCGATATCCAGGACGAACCGTGGCAGCGGGTCAGCAACCGTGGGCAGGGGCATTTCAGCGTGGGCTGGCGTGTCCATCCAGACACGGTCTTTTCAGAAACCGCTCTGCTGGCATTATCGCTCGATAGCCGTTTTGTCCGGTTCAAGGCTGTGGCTCAAACCAGTGATGGCTGGCGGACGATCAATATGGCGGACGGCGCGCTGTCGGTATCTGAGTGCGAACCACGAGAACTGTCCCGTCTCGAAGTCATTAGCGAGCAAAGCCTGGACGTTGATGAGCTGGATGCCAGCCTGCGTGAATCTATCGAGAAAACGGGCCTGTCATGCTGAAAATTTCCAATGCGGTGGAACTGGGGGACTGGGAGATCGAGCTTACCCAGATCCGGGCCCAGGGCGCCGGTGGCCAAAACGTCAACAAGGTAGCCTCCGCCGTTCACCTGCGCTTCGACGTCCTCAACTCCAGTTTGCCACCGTTCTATAAAGAGCGGTTGATGCGACTGTCCGATCAGCGCATTAGCAAGGAAGGTGTGATTGTCATCAAGGCGCAGAAATTTCGCACCCTGGAGCTGAACAAGGAAGACGCCCTTGAACGCCTGAAAGCCTTGATTCAGGACGCGGTAAAGCAGCAGAAAGCCCGCCGACCCACGCGCCCCACCAAGGGATCACAGCGACGGCGCGTGGACAAAAAGACCCGCAAGGGGAAAACCAAGGCCTTGCGGGGGAAGGTCCCGTTGTAAGTATCGGGCGTGTTCAGTACAGCAAAAAGGTTGCATAGCCGGCACTGATTGCCATGCCTATTACCACCGCCAGGAAGACAGCCACGAGCGGCCAGCGGAACAGAGACTTCAACAGGATCAGTTCTGTCAGGCTGGCGCCTGCACTGCCAATGATCAAAGCCATCACCGCGCCAGCGCTGACACCTTTACCCAATAGGGCCGCTGCCAATGGGATGACCGCCTCGGCACGGATGTAGAGGGGCGCGCCAATAACCGCTGCAATCGGTATGGCAAAGGGGTTGTCGTCGCCTGTATACGCAGCGAGCAGGTCTGCTGGAACAAAACCGTAGATAACACTTCCGACCGCGATACCCACTATCAGGTATGGCAGCACCTTTCTGAAATCCGACCAGGTTTCGTTCCATAAACCGTTGAATTTCCCGGCACGGATATCCCCGAGAAGTGATTCGTAGTAGGACACGACGGGAATAGCGTACCCCTGGCTGCTGTATGTAATGGAACTGCTTGCCCCGGAGCTGCCGCCGGAACAGGAGGGTTCCGTATTCGTGGACCCGGCGTTGCCGGATGCCGCTGAGCAACCACCCTTAACGGTATCGACGTTGAGCAGATATCGCTCGAATCCCAGGCGTTGCAGTACCCATCCGGCAATAACGGAGACCAGCAGGCCGAAGGTAACGAAAATACCGGTTAGCTTCAGGCCAAACGTGACGGACAGCAGCACCACGATGACCGGATTCAATAAGGGGGACGCGAAGAGGAAAACCATCATCGGCCCAAACCCGGCACGGGCACGGATAAGCCCTTTCAGTAAGGGAATTGTGGAACAGCTGCAGAAGGGGGTGATCGCTCCCAGCAGAGCGGCATACAAATAGCTTTTGCCGCGCCGGGCGCTGAGCGCGGCTGCGATCTTCTCTTGCGGCACATAACGTTGCAGCACTCCAACGAGATAGCTGATCAATAGGAACAGGGCTGATAATTCCAGGGCGAGAAAAGCGAACATCCCCAGGGTGTCTTGCATTTCCTGTGACATGGTAACCTCTATATTTCTAGATATATGGAAATATAAATCTAAATTGCGCTTGGCTTTGCTGTCAAGTAAGTTTCTAGAATTATCGAATTAAGAGTGATGGCTATGACAAATGAAGAAGCGGCTATGTGTCTCGCAGAGCTTGGAAATACTCACAGGCTGTCGATTTTCAGGTATCTGGTGAAGGCGGGCCACGACGGCGCGTCCGTCGGCGATGTGCAGCGCCAGCTTGGAATTCCCGGGTCAACTCTTTCTCACCATCTGTCGCGCATGGCCAACGCGGGTCTTATCAAGCAGGTGAAGCACAGCCGTGTTATTACCTGCTTGCCAAATTTCGAACTACTGGAAGCACTGACCGGGTTTCTCAAGGAGGAGTGCTGTGTGGGACATGAATCGGAAAAACCTGCTACAGAGAGCGGAAAGCAGCCTTGATAACGTCTATTTCTCGGGAGCGTCGCTATCGAGCAATCTCGCGCCGGGGCCTTCATCGCCAAGCTCGTCCCAGGGATTGCGTAGCCGGCAGGCGTCGATGGACAGGCAGCCGCAGCCGATGCAGCTTGTGAGTTGATCCCGAAGTCCGACCAGTAACTCTATGCGGTGATTCAGATCGGACTTCCATTGCTCGGAGAGCCGCTGCCAGTCTTGGGATGTCACGGTGCGGTCGGTTGGCAGGGTTGCCAGGGTTTCGCCGATCTCCGACAACGGAATGCCAAGCCGTTGCGCTACTTTGATAACGGCGATCCGACGCAACACGCCCCGATGGAAACGTCGCTGGTTTCCGGCATTGCGCCAGCTGTCGATCAGTCCTTTCTTCTCATAGAAGTGTATGGCTGAGACTGCGACTCCACTGCGCTCAGCAACCTCGCCGACGCTCAGAGCGGTTTTAATTTCTCCGTTTTCTATGCTCACCATAGCCAACTCCAATCGCTGGACTTGTTGACCTCAAGTTTACTTCAGGTTTTAAGCTGCTGTCGAACCTGGCTTGGTGGTGTCGCCCATCGAGAACGCGTTGAAACGGCTGGGGTAGACTACTCGTCCACAACCGTTTCAAATCCGCCATAAATGAGGCGTTTCCCATCGAAGGGCATGGGATTTACATCCGCCTGGATACGGGGGTCTTCCATCACTTTTGGCATGCCCCTGTTCCGGGCCTCGCGTGAGGGCCAGAGTATCCAGGAAAACACCACCGTCTCATCGGGCTTGCACTTCACCGCCATGGGGAACGATGTGACCTCGCCGTCGGGCACATCGTCACCCCAGCATTCCACCAGTTTGAGGGCGCCGTGATCCTTGAACACCACGGCCGCATCGCTGGCGTGTTTGATGTATTGCTCTTTGTTGGCGGTGGGGACCGCCGCTACAAATCCGTCGACATACGTCATGTTGAATCTCCTGGTATCAGTCCTTGGGAGGAAGTTCGCGCGCGGGCCTGACTTCAATGCTGCCAAAGCGCGCAGGGGGGATACGGCTCGCGAGTTGCAGAGCCTCGTTCAGGTCGTTGGCATCCAGCAGGTAGAAGCCCGCCAGTTGTTCCTTGGTTTCGGCAAACGGGCCGTCTGAGATCAGCACCTCGTCGTCCCTGACTCTCACCGTTGTAGCCGTGTCGATGGGCTGCAGAGGTTGGCCGGTTACAAACTTGCCCTGACTGGTGAGCTTCTCCACGCCGGCAATACACTCCTGGTTGAGGTCGTGCCACTCCTGTTCCGTCATGTTGTTGATGATGCTTTCCTGGTAGTACACCAGAGCCACGTACTTCATGTGAATCTCCCTTTTTGCGTGTGGTTATCTGTATGTCGTACGGAAGGTGGCTGAATCGACAGCCCGGGAAAATTTTTTATCACGCGCTGTCGAGAGCCGTCAGCCGTCGGCTCAGGTAGCGTTGTTCCGGCCCCTGTTGCGTGAGGGTCAATGCTCTCTGATAAGCAGTGCGGGCGCCTGCGAGGTCGCCTGAACGGCGAAAGAGATCGGCGCGTGCGGCGTGATAGAGGTAGTAACTCTGGATGGCTTTGTGGCCGGCCAACTGGTCGAGCAGCTTCAGGCCTTCCTCCGGTGTGTCTCGCATGGCCACCGCCACGGCGTGGTTCAGGGCAATGACCGGGGATGGCTGACGTTGATAGAGAGCCTGATATAGCCTGGCGATACGGGCCCAGTCGGTATCCGAAGCGGTGGCGGCCTTGGCGTGGGCGGCGGCGATGGAAGCCTGAAGGGTATAGGGTGCCGCTGGTGTCAGTTCCAGGGCTCGGGCGAGCCAGGCCAGTCCGGAGCGAATCTGCTCCTGGTCCCAGAGGGTACGGTTCTGGTCCTCCAGGGTTATCAGTTCGCCATTCGCGTCCTGGCGCGCATGCTGCCGTGAATCGTGCAGGAGCAACAGCGCCAACAGGCCGAAGACTTCCCCATCCGGCAACAGTTCGGCCAGTAGTTTGGCCAGGCGAATGGCCTCGCCAGCGAGGCTGATGTTGACGACGGTGTTGCCTTCGCTGGAGGAATAACCCTCGTTGAAGATCAGGTAGACGACCTTCAGGACGCTCTGCAGGCGCTGAGGGAGCTCCTTTCGTTCCGGAACTTCGTAGGGAATATTCGCTTCACGTATCTTGCGCTTGGCGCGGACAATTCGTTGCGCTGTGGTGGTGGGTTTCTGCAGCAGGGCGCTGGCGACCTGTTCGGTGGTAAGGCTGCATATCTCGCGCAACGTCAGTGCCAGTTGGGCCTCGATGGCAAGGCTTGGGTGGCAACAGGTGAAAATCAGCCGCAGCAGGTCGTCATCAATGTGGTCGGTGTCCGGCTCTGGGGCGTAGGGCTCGTCCTCGGCGACGCGGGAAAGGTTATCCCGGGCGGTCTGTCGCCGGCGAATGTGGTCAATGCCGCGTCGATGGCCGGTTTTGATCAGCCAAGCCGCAGGATTGTCAGGAATGCCCTGTTCAGGCCACTGTTTCACCGCAGCGGCGAAGGCCTCCTGCATGGACTCCTCGGCCAAGTCAAAGTCGCCAAGCAGGCGAATGAGCGTGGCCTGCACCCGGCGTGACTCGGTTTGGTAAAGCGCGTTGATACGGCTGGCTATGGTCATAGTCGCTACACCTGGTCCCTTGCGGCGATTTTCTGTTTGTTTTGATAACAGTAATCATTGTTTTATCGTGTAATCAAGTGAATGCGATGCAACAAATGGAGAGGGCTATGACCGCATCAGAAGATCGGCTTCGGGTATTTTATGATGGCGCCTGTCCAAGCTGTGTGAGGGATCGCAAATTTTATGAACGGCTGGCGGGCCGAACCGGTGACGCTGTCGAGTGGGTTGATATCACCGGTCGTGACGAAGAGTTGAAACAGCTGGGTATTGACCCGGTTGCAGCACTTCAGGAACTGCATGTTGAAGATGGCCGGGGCAACATTCATCGGGAACTGGATGCCTACATTTTGCTGATGTTGCGGGTGTGGTTGCTGAAGCCACTGGCATGGCTGATTGGCTTACCGGTGATTCGCCCGGCACTCGCAAAGCTTTATCACCGCTGGGTGGGTGAACGGCTGGAGAGGACCGGTCGACTGCCAAAATAACCCGCGAGAATCGACGAATGTCGTGAAGCAGGCTAGGGTTCAATTAAGACATTCCTGGAAGTGACCGGAGCCTGCCAATGCAAATAGCGTATCGCGCCCGAGATCTGGCCGAAGCCCATATCGTCGCCGGCCTCCTGCAGTCCAGAGGCATCGAGTGTCATGTTGGCGGTCATTACCTGCAAGGGGCCATGGGCGAGATAGGTGCCGCGGGATTTACCAATGTCCATGTCGAGGATGAAGATTACGTCCTGGCTCGTACCCTGGTCGCTGAATACGAATCGGCAAATGCCCCGGAGAGTGCGTCTGCCCATGGAGAGGATCGGGCCAACCGTTACGCCACCTGGTTTCTGCTGTTCCTGGCGGTCGTGATGGTGGTGCTCTTTGGCGCGTTGTAGCGACCGGTCGGAGATTGGGGGCTCCCCGGGCTTGCGCCCGGAGAGCGATGCCGGGTGTCAGTGCCCGTACACCCGCATGGAGGTGTTGCGGATAGCAAGATCATCCAATCCCACCGAACCAATGGAGGTGCCTCCCACCAGCACCTGGCCGATGGACATATCGGCTTCAAAGGTGTTGATGTCGATCGCCAGGCTGTCGGTACCCGCCGCATTTGCATCCTTGTAGATGTCCATGTCCACCAGTGTGAACAGTGGCAGAAGTGAAGGGTTGTCCGGATCGTAACCAGCGCCGGTAATCCGCATGTCACGAATCCCCACTGCCATGAAGGGCACATCCAGTTCCAGCTCATCGATGGCGAACCGGGTGGTCAGGTTGAGGGTGTCCGTGTCGGTATCCACGGTTGCCTGGGCCTGGAGTATAAGACCCTCCGCAGAGAAGTTGTCCGCCAACAACGTGCTCTCGCCGCCGTTGCCCCGCAGTTCCCAGGCGCCGGTACGTACGGCGAAGTCCACGGGCCGTGCGGTGATGGGGAATACGTTGATAATGGCATCGCCATCGTCGGCGACATCCAGTTCAATTTTGATGTTGTCGATCAGATCCGTACTGCTGGTGCCGAAAATGGCATCGCGCCCGGAGGTGAATTCCTCGAACATGTCGATGCGATCCGCACCGCCAATGAAGATGTCGCTGATGCCCAGCGTGCCTTCATCGGTGTAGGTGAACTCGTCCATGGTGACCTGGGTTTCGAGTTCAATGGTAACGCCGGCCTGGCCGGTAATCTGGCCCATGTCGGCGTCGTGCAGTGGTTTGAGTTCGGCATACCCGCTCAGGGGTAGGCCCGCGATGGCTAACACTAACGCTGATTGCTTCAGGCTTTTCATTGTTATCATCCTTCCTGGTGTTGTTATGGTGGTTTGCCGGCACCCGAAAGTGCGGCTACCGGCAAACCGGGAGGCCTCTGGGGGCCTCCCTTACTTCCCTCAGAGGTTCGGGGTCAATGTCAGATCAATGCCATTGTCCGGACCGGCGAGGAACTGGTTGAGAACGTCGGTCAGCGGACCGCAGTTCTGCAGGGGAGGCAGTGTGTAGTTGCCAGTCACATCGCCGCCCTCGGACAGCGAGAAGTTGGTGCCTTCTACCGAAGCCAGCTCGATGTTGACCGGATCCGCCGTGCGGCAATCCTTGCCACCACCTACCGGAATTTCCAGGCCGAACAGGCGTACGGTTACCTTCGGTACTTCCACATACAGCGAGGAGTTGGCCGTCAGGTTGCCGTCTATCAGCGTGCCCGTTGTCATGTCAGCCTGTTCGAACGTCACTTTCGCGTTGGCCGTCAAGCTCTTGAACAGCAGCGGGATCTTGAATTGTCCTTGGGTGGGGTCAAGCGCAAGATCTGCTTCGAACATACCGGTTGCCAGCTCCAGTTGCGTTGCAATGCTGCCTGAGAGAGGCAGAGAGCTTCCGGAAGCGTTGATGTCGGTCTGTCCTTCCAGATCCAGAAGCACCTCGAGCACGTCGTCGCTGCCATCGTTACCCTGACCACTCAGGGCCACGGAGACGTCCGGGGTTTCAGGGTCGTCAGAGGCAATGTTGAGCGTCGCACTGCGTCCACCGGCGGCAGACGGCATGAAGCTGATTTCAACGGTACAGCTTCCATCCTGTGCCACGGTTGTGCAGTCGTTGGTTTGGGTGAAATCGCTGCTGTTGGTACCGGCGATCTCAATGGCGTTGATCATCAGCGATGCGTTGCCTTCGTTGGCAATGGTGACCTGTGCGGTGGCAGTTTCACCGAGCATCACCGAGCCAAAGCTGACGTCAGCAGGCGTAACGCTGATTTCCGGAACGGGCGCGAGCACGCTGGTACCTGTCAGCGGTACGTCCACCACAGGGTTCTCGGCGTCGCCGGATTCAATGCTCAGAGTAGCGCTCTGGTCACCTTCGCCATCGGGGATATAGGTGACGTTGACGTCGCAGCTTTCGCCGGCAGCAACAGTGGTACAGCTGTTGGTCTGGGTGAACGCTGCTGCGTCCGCACCACCAAGGCTGATGTTGTTAATGCCAAGTTCTGCCTGGCCGGTGTTGGAAATGGTAACCACCTCTTCCGCGGTGGTGCCGGCCTGCACGTTGCCGAAGTCGATGTTTTCCGGGCTGACCGCGATACGGGGTTCAAACTGCTCGTCGGGAACCACCTGCACGGTCTGCAGAATGTTGTCCTGGCCGGCGTTCTGAACACACTCGGAGGTAAATTCGCCGATGGGCGCAGGCGCAATATCGCCGTTCTCAACACGGGCGATCATGTCGAGTGTAAGGCCACCGATGCTAATGACCGCCTCGCCAACATCATCCTCGGTGAAGGTGATGGCCGGGGAAGTGCCCTGAGCCGGAACGGTAAATTCGCCGGTTTCATCGGGAATGGGCGACTGGGGAATGGTCAGCGGTACCGTCAGGTCAATCTCACGGCTCGGCGTGACAACAATGGTTTCATTGGTGGCGGTGCCTTCAATGGTGGCGGAACCCACCAGCTTGAGGCCCAGCCTGGAATCTTCATTCACCGTTGTCAGGGCATCCACCGTGAACTCTGGTGTGGGTTGCCCCACGGTTGCCTGGGTGGGTACATCGGCACTGATTTGCGCTCGAATGGGCTGTTCGCCAATCAACGGGAACGGGCAGGTGAATTCCAGTTCCAGTGACACCGGTTCGGCAAAGGCATTGCCACCACCGGTCATAAGCGCCGCGGCTGCTATCGCAGTACCGAGCGTGCGGACGCTTTTGTTGGGATTCCTGAGTTTCATGAGTTCGTCCTCTAGGGTTTCAATCTTTGTTGTGTGGGTATGCAGAAATCACCGATGAGGACTGCTGTATCGGTCTTGCAATGTGTCCCTTTATGACTGCGCGGAGGTTACTATCTCCACGCAGTGCCATTAGGCCGTCGCCGAGCGGTTCGGGTCATTGCTAAGGCCGGCAAGGTTTTTGTTCAAAGCGGAGAGAGAGCCGGGGAAATTCCAATTTCGTGACGCCCTTCAAATCCCGAAAATCATTCAGTGCGGGCTATCAGGAGCGAGAGCACTTTGAGGATGAGAGCTATTTACGGTCGCGGGCCTGCCGGCGGACATCACCGGGCGTCTGGCCCGTCCAGGAGCGGTAGGCTTTGGTAAAACCGGCCTGGTCGCTGAACCCCAGCTTCTCAGCAATGGAATCGAGTGGGATGACTGTATCGGTGAGGTACAGAGTGGCAAAGTTCTGACGTATCTCGTTTCTGAGCACTCTGAATGAGGTGCCTGCGGTCGACAGGTGCTGTCGCAGGGTGCGGGGACTCATGTCGAGCCGACGTGCAAGATTGTCCATGGTGCAGGGGCGGCCCGGTTGGCTCATGATCATCTCCCGCACCTGCATGACGGTTTCATCGGCCTGTTCTGACGGTTCCCGCTCTCGTGAGCGGGCGTTGGCCAGGATGAATTCCAGGCCGGTATCGTCGTTGCGAACAGGTCGGCCGGACAAAGGCATGGTGACCTGGCTCGCCGGAGCGTTGAAGCGAAATTCGCAGTCGGCAGCAATGCTGCGCCACTGCTCGGGTTCCAGGGACGAGTCGAAATCGAACTCAAAACAGAAGTGATTGCACACCTGGGATGAAATTCGATGGATGCTGCCCATATATATTTTGGTGAGGCAGGGGCGTAAGTCGCCAAGGCCCCAATTGTCGATCAGTTGTATCCTGAAAGTGGATCCAGTTGAACTGAGGTCCATGTCCATCAGCGGCAGGCCCACGCGCAAGTACTGTACAATCATGCTGATCAGTCGCCGGGGGTTTTCCTGGCCGAGCACGGCGAAGCCAAGTAATCCGTGGGCCGGGAGGTCCAGTTGCTGGCCGAACTGGAAGGCCGCCCTCTCGTCGCCCATCAGCCACTCCGCCTTGCCCAGCAGTTGCCGGACCTGCCCCATGGAAAGACTCGCATCGGGATCGTCCAGCATATCGCTGGAAATGTCGGTATCTCCAAGGATGGCGTGGCGCCGAACGCCCTTGCGCTCCATAAACCGAATAAACTGTCGGGCGTAGCGTGCCGAGATCAGCGGCACTTCGAGCGCCATCGGGCTGGACGTTTCCACCGTTCGTTCCATGAGAGGTAGCCTTATTGAACTGGAACTGTCGCGTTCAGCGCACAGTTGTTTACTCTGTCTTGGCCCAGTATAGGCAGGGTTGCTCGGGTCGATTTTGCTCACCGGTCACGGTTCTGGTGTGATGGCCGGAAATGACAATGAAACATTCGTTAGATTTTGCAGGAGATCGCCCATTGAAAGTGCCCTGTCCGGTGTGTGAAACACGCTCACTGGTGCCGTTCCAGACCATCAAAGGCATACCGTATTATCGTTGTGAAACCTGTGAGGCCACAGTCATGGACTCGTCTTGCTGGCTGGACGAGCGCCGGGAAAGGGATATCTACAACCTTCACGACAATCATCCGGAAGATGAGGGCTATCGCCGCTTTCTTTCGAAGATGACCAGGCCGTTACTCGAAAGGCTGGAAGCGGGTGCACGCGGCCTGGACTTTGGCTGTGGCCCCGGCCCGGCGCTGGCCGGGATACTGCGGGAAGCGGGCATGGACATGTCGCTCTATGATCCCTTCTTTCATCCGGAAACGTCTGTTCTGGACCGCCAGTATGATTTCGTATCCTGCACGGAGGTGGTGGAACACCTTCATCGCCCGGCGGATACGTTCCGTCGGCTGGACAGGCTGCTGAAACCGGGTGGCTGGTTGGGTGTGATGACCTGCTTCCAGACAGACGACCAGTTATTTGCCAACTGGCATTACCGGCGGGACCCAACCCACGTTGTGTTTTATCGGGAGTTCACTATGGCCTGGTTGGCCCGGAGGTATGGGTGGCGCCTGGAGGTTCCGGCCAAGGACGTCGCGCTGTTCCAGAAGATTCAGTGAATCGGGGTAGGGCAGTCCAGTGCAGGGCACTCGACGGGACGGGGTCTGTCGCTGTCGTTCTGGACATTGCCGTCGAAACGCTCTGGATCGATGGCGCTGGCACAGCTCGCTGCGGTCCTTGATGCCGTGGCACAGCCTTGGGTGGCCAGTGCGTGGGCCAGGTTGTTCCAGCCTGCGGCCAGGTTCGGGAATTTGGCGGTCAGTCTCAGGAAATGTTGCGCGGCCAGGTCCACCTGGCCCTGTTGCCAGGCAATGTTTCCCTGCCCCATGATGGCAGCCGGCTGGTCTGGCCAGGCCTGTTCGGCCGTTCGATAGGCTTCAGTGGCAGCGATGGTCCTGCCGGTGGTTTCCAGGTCGTTGGCGGATGTCAGATAGCGCAGGGGCTGCGCCGTTGCAGGTAGTCGGTCGGGCGGCAGGATGACCGCGGCCCAATTGTCTGCGCGGTCCCATGTGGCCATGAACACTTCCAGTGCCTGCTCGTGCCGCTCCTGGGTGCCGGTGTGAAGGATGATGGAGCGGTCGCTGGCGTCGTAACCAATCGCCACGGCAAAATGCCATTGTGGCCACCAATCGAATCGCAGATTCTGCATCACCAGCACCGGGTGGCCAGAGGCTATCTCCTCCAACAGGCTCTTGAGCGAACCGTCCAGCGGGTAGACCAGTAAGCCATGGGATCGGGCGGCGGACACCATTTCAACTTTCAGGCTGCCCTGGCGGGCAGGCAGGTATACCAACTCCTTCAGTACGGCGGGGTTGGTGTTCAGGCCCTGGCTGTTGAGCATCATGGCCAGGGACGCCGGGCCGCACTGGTACAGTTCCTGAGCGTGGAAGGGAACATGGTCCAGCACTTTCCGCTGGTCAACACCGGCCGTGTTCAGGGCAGGGGTATCGGGCCATTGGGGGCGGCTGGCGCAGCCCGCCAGAATCGTTGCCAGTAAGAGACTGACAACGACTCGCAGCAGGTGCAACTGGGTAGGACGGATCACGGAGCTATTGCGCTACCGGATGCAGTTGATGAACGGGAAGATATTGGTGGCGCACAGCATGTCGGTGATGATGAACACCAGCAGGAACAGAACGATGATCCCGACAACGCCCTCGCCAACGGGAGCCTCCGCCAACTGTTGCTCAAACGACGACAACTCCTCCGGCGTCAGGTTCTGTATGCGCTGTTCAACCTGCTCCTGACTAACGCCCATTTCCGCCAGTTTCTCCTTTACCTCATCCCGCTCAAGCATGTTGAGCAGTGACTGGCGGTCCAGATCCGTGCGTTGCTCGGTCAGCAGTTCACCGGTTCCAACCATGCCCGCCGAGGCGGACGATGCCCAAACGGAGCCGAAAGCCATCATGATGGCCATGACAAACGATACGTACCGCAGATGGTTTCTCAGGGTTTGCATTACACTCTCCTGTTATTTTCGTTCAAGAAGCGGTCTTTCCGGTTGCTGCCTGCGATGTAGCCGACGGCTACATCCGACATTCAAGCTGACCTAATAGTAGCACGCGTTTTCGGCGTCCCAGGTTCCTAATGGTGACGGAAACTTAAAATGTGGACAGTCCCGTTGCCTCCATCAGCCTGTATTGCCAATACCGTATCCGGGATTCATCGGCCCAGGCATTGTAAGGCAGGCTCATTACCGGTGTTTCGCCCGGGCCGTGGTTCCATTGCTCATCGAAGAAGCCGGCCGCTTTGCGCACGATCTCTGAGTGCACGTTGGAGCGCACGAGTACGCTGGTTTCAAGGTTCAGGTCGTCAAGGTTGCGGCGGGTGAAGTTGGCCGAGCCGAGCAGCAGTTGAGCGTTGCCGTGGCTGTCGCGCCTGATCAGTAATTTACTGTGGCACTGCTCACCTTCGGTGTTGCACCAACGTACGGTAATGCCGGCGCCATTAAGCTCCATGGCCGACTGCCGGTTGGGTATGCCGCTTTTTTCCATGCCAAAAGCATCGTTGTTGGCGTCTAACAGTATCCGCACTTCGACACCGCGTTCGTGGGCTTCTTTCAGTTCTTCCAGTAACGTTCGGTGCGACAGATAGAACATGGCCAGATCCAGCCTGTCGCCTGCCTTTGCGGTGCCAATGATGTCTCTCGCGGTTGTCCTTATGGCCGATTCTGTGACGACCTGGATGGTATCGAGCGAAGCGATGCCGGCTGCGGCTTGAGGCAGGCTGCTGATCATTTCGTCCACCACCTCGGTGTCTGCACCGGACATCGCCAGAACGGCACGCTCACTGAGCAGCAAATCGGCCACGGCTGGCCCTCCGAATCGCAGGCCGATGTTGCTGTGCCGGCTACTGCCATCGTGGGGGTTGGCAGAGGTCACCAGGGCGTTAAAGCCCTCTGCGTTGTCGGTGATCAGAACCTTGCGGTGGTTGGCCTTGAAGTTGGGGAGGGCCAGGTAACTGCGCAGGGTGACCGGCTGCTCACCGAGTGCGTTCGGCAGCCAGCCCCCGGTCGCGGAGTTGCCCATCCACTGACAACAGAAGCGCCACAGGCCGGACCAGGTGGGGTTGCTGTCACGAAGGCGCTCCAACCTGGTTTCTATTACCGGAATGCCTGCTTGCCTTAGTTGCTGGAAGTAGGGCGAGACCGTACCACCGTATACGGTGTTTATGGGATCGGAAATAACGACAATACGCACATCCGGATTCGCCTTGCGTTGCTTGAGCAGGGCGTCAGTCAACTCCCTTGCCAATGGCCGCTGACGGCTGCCTTCCTCGCGGGTGCCGTTGAAGAGGAACATATCCACCAGAACAAAACGGCGAGCCGCCGAAATCATGTTGAGGGCCTCGTCGAAAATTTCCTGGTCCAGCCGCGGTTCCTCGTTGCCGAAATGCAGGGTCCTGTCGGTGAGAAGCCTGGCATTCGTCAGAGGATGGACTGTGCCCTCGTAACCTATCCCCGGCGGCAGGGGCTTCAATGTGTGGTAAAAACCGGTTGTTGTGATGGTCAGAATAACCAGGCCGATCAGTAACTTCACTGTCATCGTCGTACTTCCTGACGGAAAAGGTCCAAAGACGAAACTATACTGCACCGGAACCTGTGCCGTCCTTACACCCTTGTCATCCTGGGTTAATAATGGTCGCGACGTGATCGTGGTCCCAGGTAAACAAACACTTACAAAAAACGTTCTTCTGGAACTATCGCTGCCGGCGTTCACTTTCTAAACTTGCTGGATCAATCATTTACGATAACGATTCCTGTGAATTCACTGGCTTTTATTGGTTCCCGTCTGTTCAGTCTGCGCCTGCTCATTGTTGTGCTGGCGTTGGCTTGTGTGTTTGTGGGTGACGCGCTGCCACTGCTGGGCTGGTTGGATCGGGTGCTGTTCAGCGCTCTTGGCAACCCTGAGGGTATTGGGGATGCTGTTCGGGTTGTGGATATGACACCGGACGCCTTCGCAATAGCGCTGCAGGCCCGGGGGCTCGTCGAGCCAGAGTGGTCGGCGCTGGCGATTCGTGCCGGGTTGATGGTGTCGACACTCATCCTGGTACTTGCAGTTCCCAGAATGGGTGGAGCGGTCGCGCTGCCGGTGCTGTTACTGATTGCCGGGGCACTGGTGGTTCTGCAAGCAGCGTTCATGTTCTATCAGAGCGCCTGGCTGCCATTGGGTGAAGTGGTGACCCTGCTGATGGTCGGCTATGTCATCATGCTGTTCTGGCTGCAACCGAGGCGGGATATCGTCGCCTTGTCGGAGAATGTCCGCGTAGCCCGCACGCGGCTTGGTCGTCTGCTGCTGCAACAGGGACAGCCCGAAGAGGCGCTGGAGGTGCTGGCTGAATGCCCGCCCACCGAAGATACCTTGGCATTGCAATACGACATCGCCATTCAGCAGGAGCGCAAGCGGCAGTATGACCGCGCGTCAGCCACCTACCAGCAGATTCTTCAGCAGAAGCGAAAGTATCGGGACGTGGAAAAACGCCTGGCGGCACTCGGGAGCCTGACCACCGAGGCAACCGTTGTTTCTCCCGGTGGCTTTGACAGTACCCGAACCCTGGTCATGCCCGAGCAAAGTGTCAGCCGGCCCACCCTGGGCCGCTACGAGATCGAGCGCGAGATAGGGCGGGGCGCCATGGGCGTGGTCTATCTCGGCAAGGACCCCAAGATTGCCCGTACCGTGGCTATCAAGACGCTCAGTTACCAGGCGTTTGAGGACAACGAGCTGCGGGACCTGAAATCACGCTTCTTTCGGGAAGCCGAGGCGGCGGGCCGCCTCAGCCATCCGGCAATTGTCACCGTGTATGATGTCGGGGAAGAGGCCGACCTTGCGTTTATCGCCATGGATTATGCCAAGGGCAGGCCGCTTAGTGAATTTGGCAAGCCGGGGCGGTTACTGCCGTTGGCGAAGGTGCTGGATATCGTCGCCCGGGTGGCGGATGCCCTCGATTACGCGCATCGCCAGAAGATCATTCATCGCGATATCAAACCGGGTAACATCATCTTCAACCCGGACAACGGTGAGATCAAGATTACCGATTTTGGCATAGCCAAGATCTCCGACGACTCCCGGACTCGCACCGGCAGTGTCATGGGCAGCCCACTGTATATGTCCCCTGAGCAGCTCAAGGGCCAGAAAGTGACTGGCGCCACCGATACCTACAGCCTGGGAATCACGCTGTACAAACTGGTGTGCGGGGAAACACCCTATCAGGGTGATACCCTGGCCAACCTGACCTACCAGATTCTGAACAAGCGCCCACGGAGTGTCCGCGAGTTCAACCCGGAACTCCCCAACGGTGTTGTCCGTCTGATTAATAAAGCCATACAACGGGAGCCTGACAAGCGCTTCCTGAGTGCCGCCACCATGGCGGAAGCGTTGCGAAGACAGGCGAGCCGTGAGGCAAGGGAGGAAGCATCGTGATGAATCCCCAGGTGGCTGGCATAACGGATGTAGGGGCGTTGCGTACAGCCAACCAGGACGCTATTGACTGGCGGGTCAGCGAGGATAACCGGCAGGTGCTGCTTGTGGTTGCCGATGGCATGGGCGGTTACCACGGCGGGGAAGTGGCCAGCCGTATAGCCGTAGACACGGTGATGGAAGTGCTGGTGCCCTGGTTGTCGCCGGATGAAGGTGTGCCGGAGGAGCCGGACGACGCCATACAGTTTGCGATCAACCTGGCCAGTGAGCGAATTGCCGATCAAAGGGCTGCCGATGCAGACCTGGCAAAAATGGGGACCACGCTGGTGATGGCGTGGGTGATTGACGGTGAGGCTCACCTTGCCCACCTGGGGGATTCCCGCTGCTATCTCGTTCAAGGGCGAGAGCTGGCATGCCAGACCCGGGATGACACCGTGGTACAGAACATGCTGGATGACGGCAGCATCCGCCCTGATGACGTGCCCCATGTGCCTTTTCGTAATGTGCTGACACGGGCGCTTGGCGCCTCAACGGCCATTGCCAGCTTCCGCCGCGTGCGGATGGCAGCTGGAGATTCCTTACTGCTCTGTTCCGATGGCCTTACGGGGGCTTTGCCGGAGGACCAATGGCTGTCGCTGATGTCTACGTGCGAAACACCCGACGATAAGGTCCGGGCGCTGGTGGATGCGAGCCTGGATAACGAGGCGGCCGACAATGTGTCCGTTGTACTGTTGATTCTTAATTAATGGAGGAGGCCTGTATGGCGTCACTTTCCCAACTGGTGGACAACGTTGTGGTGACCACTTTTGAGCTGGAGCAGCCGGAGATTCATGTCGGCAGGCGTGGCGATAACGATATTCGCATCGACGAGATTTCGGTCAGTGGCCATCATGCGCTGATCGAGGCGGTGCCCAATGCCTATCTGGAGGGTACGGTGGACTATTACATCACCGACCAGAACAGCACCAACGGAACGTTTGTGAACGAACTGCGGATTGACCGACGCCAGCGCCTGAACAGTAACGACCTGGTTCGCATTGGCTGGAACGAATTCCGCTTCATTGACGAAGAGGAAAATGCGCTGGAGAAAACCGCCTACATACTGGATTAGTGGTCCACTGGCAGGCCGTTGAGCACGAGTCGGGAGAACCGACCGAGCAGGGACGTGGCGTTGGGCGCGTCGATCACATTCTCAATCAGAGCCTTGGCATCGAGCCCTTCCTTTTCCAGATCGGGTGCCTGCACCTTGAGGTAGGCCCGCATCACCTCTGCTGAGAATTCCGGGTGGAACTGGATACCCCAGGCGCAGCGGCCCACACGAAAGGCCTGGTGCGGTTCGAACTCGTTTCGGCCCAGGAGAACGGCATTCTCCGGCAACCTGAGTACGGATTGCCGATGCGTCAATTGCGCCGGAAATGTTTGGGGCAACCCCTTAAACAGAGGGTCATCCATCGCAGCGTCCAGCAACTCTACCTGATGGGTGCCGGTTTCCCGGCCACGTGGATGATAACCCGCTTCACCACCCAGAGCGTGGGCCAGCAGCTGATGGCCATAGCAGACCCCCAGAACTGGCACCTCTTCCGTCACTGCCTCAGCCAGCCACGCGGCAGTGCACTCACTCCAGGGCGCCCGGTCGCTGACCATGGCCGGTGATCCCGTCACCACGATCCCGTCCCAATTCCCGGGTTTGCCCGGTAGGTCGTCAACCGTAACATCGACTACGTGAAGGTCGAGCTCCGGATCCAGCCCGGCCAAAAACCAGTTATCGAAATCCCCGAACGACTCCAGAAGGGACGGGTAGGTATTACCTGTTTTGAGTATGACGACCCTGGCCAAGGTGTTGCTCCCGTCAGTCTGCGATGACTGCGTTGTGGTAAACATTCTGGACGTCATCGAGGTCGTTCAGCATGTCCATAAACTTCTCGAACAGCTCAATGTCGTCGCCTTCGACAGTGGTGGTGGTCTGGGGCAGGAACTGGATCTCGTCTACGTCAAACTCCAGGCCTTCAAACGCTTCCTGCAGTGCCTGTCGCGCCTTGGCGTATTCGGTGTGGGGCGCGAACACAGTAATCATACCCTCTTCGTGCTCAATGTCAGTGACATCCACATCCGCCATCATCAGTGCTTCCAGAGCCGCTTCCTCGTCGTCGCCCTTGAAGCCGAGAATGGCGCAGTGATCGAACATATGGCTGACGCTGCCCTGGGTGCCGATCTTGCATTTGGTCTTGGTAAACGCCAGGCGTACGTCGCCGAAGGTACGGTTGGGGTTGTCGGTCAGGCAATCCACGATGGCCATGCAGTTGCCGGGGCCGAATCCTTCATAGCGAGCAGGGGAGAAATCCTCACCAGCGCCACCCCGGGCTTTCTCGATGGCCTTCTCAATGACGTGCGCGGGCACCTGATCTTTCTTGGCACGGTCGATCAGGCCACGCAGGCTGAGGTTTGCATCCGGGTCCGGGCCGCCGGACTTGGCGCACACATAGATTTCGCGGCCGTACTTACTGTAGACCTTGGTTTTGGCGGCGGCCGTTTTGGCCATGGAGTCTTTGCGGTTTTGATAGGCTCTGCCCATTACGCTGCCTCAATTTCATTTTCAAAAGTGCGGATTTTACTCGACTACACAGGCCGGTGACAGCCTTATTTATCGAGGTTGTCGACGGCTCTTCCATGGTACCAAAGTGCCAGGGTTTCAGAACTTTCCGGTCAGGTACCGCAGAATGTGTTCGTGTTACGGTCGGAACATCGCCATTATCACCGAACGCGGAGATTGCCATGAGGTCCGTTCGAACATCGCTCATTGCAGCCGTGAGTTTGCTGCTGTTCACCGGAGCTCCGACAGTGGCAAACAGTGCCGAGCCGGATCAGCAGATGGGCGTGGCTCGGGAGATGATCCAGGTCCTGGAGGCCTATGCCGTCTACAAGATGGGCCAGTACGATCTGGCGTTCGAACGTTACCAGGCGCTTGCCGAAGCGGGGAGTCGGCAGGGTATGTATAACCTGGGCAATATGCACGCAGCCGGGCAAGGCACGGCACAGAGCGATTCGAAGGCTTTCGAGTGGTATCTGAGGGCAGCGGAGGCTGGCGACAAGCTGAGCATGTCCGAAGTGGCAAAGGCCTATGAAGCGGGCATTGGTACCAGGGCAGATCCGCAACTGGCCCGCCACTGGCGGGAGCGTGCCGCAACCGAAGATTGATCATTATCAACCTGCCACAATACCCCCGCCCAGCAACGAGTTCTTCAGTTGCTTACGCCAACTTGGGCACCCTGCGGATGCCCTTACGGATCCCCTGATCAAGAGCGGAGCTGACCAGTTTGCCGGTGAACGGCACGATGTCGTCAAAGGAAATGGTGTACTGGACGCGAGTCCTGCCATTGGCGGCATCGTCGAAGCGGATGCGACCGATATGGTTGCGGATGGGGCTCATGCTGGAAATGGTGTACTCAATAAGCAACCCCGGCTCGAAGGTAATGACGGTCTCTTCAAGGCCGATGGGGCCGATGCCGATCTTGCGGATGGACCCAAGGCCGTTGGGGTCGGCCTGGTCGCTGTCGCGAATGCGCTTCACTGGTGCTCCCAACAGCTTCCCGAAGCGCTCATGATCCGCAAACAGTGCAAACACACGGTTGCGCGGCACATCAAAGGTTTCGTCAATTTCAATCTTGTAGTTCGCCATGTATGAACTCTTCAGAGACGGTTTTCATCAGGGTATCCGGTTATGTGTTACAACAAAAGTGACGTGGTGGCAATGACCGAGCGTTGGCCCAAAAGGGCTGAATGACAGCCGAGCGACAGGTACACTGAGCCTCGTGGTGCATCAGTTATCATACCCCCAATACAGCCCGACAAGGTGCATGGACCCGCATGAACAACGATAACGAACAACCCGCACGCTCAGATCTCGCGACACCACTGAATGGCATCTTTGCGCTCGGGATACTCTATACCCTCTACGTCGCCCACCAGATTGTCCTGCCAATTGTCCTGGCGGTCCTGACCAGCCTTTTGCTGTTTCCCCTTGTCAAAAAAGCCTATGACAAAGCCGGGATTCCAAGGGTGTTGAGCTCTCTGGTATTGATGATCGTGGTGATCGCTGGTCTGGCGGGTGTTGGGGCAGCCGTTGCAACGCCTGCGCTGGAGTGGGCACAGCAGGCACCACAGGGTATCTCTCGACTGCTCATGGGTGAGAGCGGCATAAAAAGCCAGATTGATAAGGTCAACGAATCGGCAAAGAAAGTGGAAGAGTCGATGGACGAACTATCCAAAGACGAGAAGACCACAACCAACACTGTCGTGCTTAAAACCGACTCGTGGCGCAACCAGCTATTAACCAAGGCGCGCAACGGTGCAGCCGGCCTCGCACTTGCGCTGGCCCTGACCTATTTCCTGCTCGTGGGTGGTGACCGCATCATCCTCAACTTTGTGCGACAACTCCCGAAGCGACAGCGCCGCAACGTGCTCCAGATTGCCCGCGATTCCCAGCAACAGATCGCCCAGTATCTGGCGGTACTCAGTCTCAGTAACCTGCTGGTTGGCATCACCACCGGGCTCATCTGCTGGGCAGTGGGTCTTCCGGACCCAGCCGTCTGGGGGCTCGTTGCCGGCTTGGCCAGATTCATCCCGTACCTTGGTGTCATTCTGACCATCATCCTGCTGGCAGTCGTGTCCGCCACCAGCCTCGACACGCTCTGGATGATGGCCATTGCCCCGCTCGGCTATTTGGCTCTTACCTCTACCGTCGGGTTTTTCATAGAGCCCTGGATCCACGGTTTCCGCATGGCGATCAATCCCGTCGTCATCTTCGTGTCCATCTTCTTCTGGGGCTGGTTGTGGGGCCCGGTTGGCGTGTTGCTGGCGGTCCCCCTGATGACCATCATTCAGGTGGTCCTCAAACAAATCCCGAAACTGCGGCCGATTTACAAGGTTATTGCCCGGTAAAAGCGGCCAGGGGGCCCTGACACTGCTGGGAATCTGGCCTATCCTGACCTGATATCCAGCAAAGCAGGAGCAGAACGCCCATGATCCAGAAGACCATGAAAGCCATGCTGCTCACCGGCCACGGTGGCGTCGAGAAACTGGAATACACCGAAGACGTGCCCATCCCCACCCCTGGTGCGGGAGAGGTGCTCGTCCAGGTCACCGCCACCGCCAAGAACAACACCGACCGCAAAGCCCGGGAGGGTCTTTACCCCACCAAGGATAAAGGCGACGTAACCTCCTTCCAGATGGGAGGCTCAGCCACGCTGACGTTCCCAAGAGTTCAAGGCGCGGACGTTGTTGGGCGTATCGTCGCCGTGGGGCAGGGTGTTGAGGATACGCGGATCGGCCAACGAGGCCTGCTGGACTTTAACCTCTACGCGGACGAGCGCCGGGATATCAACCTGACCCCGGACTACTACGGCCACGGCGCCGATGGTGGGTTCGCGGAATATATTGCTGTGCCTTCCGACCAGTTTCACCATGTCGAGAATGCCGGCCTGGCCGATGCCGAACTTGCCGCTATGGGCATGTGCTCCTATCAGACCGCCTTGCACATGCTCACATCCGCACGGGTAAAAGCGGGCGAGCACATCCTTGTGACCGGTGCCAGTGGTGGTGTTGGCACCGCCCTTATCCAGCTTTGCCGCATCATGGGGGCGATTCCCTATGCGCTGAGCCAGCGTGATAAGGCCGACCCTCTGCTCAAGCTGGGCGCCGAAGCCGTGCTGGACCGTTCCGACATGGACAACTTCACGGATCAGGTGCGGTCCGTCACTGGGGGGCGGCCGATAGACGCCGTGATGGACCTGGCCGGTGGCGAGATGACCGATCAGTTTATCGACACCATGATCTTCGACATGAACAGCCGCAATGATTACCCAAGGCTCAGCATCGCTGGCGCCAGCGCCGGAAACGTCAGTGAAATCATGTGGACACGGATTTACCTGTATCAGGTGCAGGTGTTCGGCGTGTCACACGGCACCCGGGAGGAAGCCGAACAACTGGTGGCCTGGATTCGCAGCGGCCAACTGAAGCCGGTGCTGCACGCCGCTTTCAGACTGTCAGAGTTGCACGAAGCCGAACGCTACTTCGTCAACCGCAACAGCAACTACCTGGGCAAAATCGTAATCGTCCCGGATGCCCAATGGGCCGAGCATGGCGCCCCGTTTGCCCTGGAGAAGTCCTAATGCGTCCCGAACTCAAACTGCAACTGATGGACACCCACGCCGGCGGGGATGTGAGCCGGATAGTAACTGGCGGGATCTGCCCGCTTCCGGGGGACACCGTGCGCGCCCAGATGGAATACCTGCGGGACAAGGCAGATGGCCTTCGCACTCTACTACTGGAAGAGCCCTACGGCATCCCGGAAATGTCCGTGGACCTGCTGGTGCCGCCCACAGACCCCGAGGCAGTCGCCGGTTATATCATCATGGAAGTGATGGGATATCCGATTTACTCCGGTTCCAACACCATCTGTACCGCCACGGCCGTTCTGGAGAGTGGCATTGTCGCCAAGCGGGAAGGGTGGCAGAGTTTCGCTCTGGAAGCGCCAGCGGGCCTGGTCCACATTGACGCCCTTGTTCGGGACGGTGTTGTAGAAGCCATTACCTGCGGCGGGCTGCCCAGTTACATCGACACCTACCAGGCCAGCATCCACGTGCCCTCGATCGGTGACGTATCCTACAGCGTGGCCTACAGTGGTGGTTTCTACGCCCTGGTGGACGCGACGAGCCTTGGGTTTTCCCTGACCCTGGATGAAGAACGCAAACTCAGCGAATGCGCCTATCATATAGTAGAGGCTATCCAGGCTGAGCGCGGTTTCTCCCACTACACGCTGGGTGATGTCGGGCCCTTGCCCTTCCTCCATTTCATGGGGCCGGTTGAACAATTGTCGGATCATTCGTATCGCTCCCGGTCGGCCACCTATGTGCATCCCGGCGTTATCTGCCGCAGCACCACCGGCACGGGTACTTCAGCACGGCTTGCGTTAATGAACTACGAGGGCAAAATCAGCCCGGGCGACCGCCTGGAAACCGTCTCCCTGCGTGAAACCGGGTTTATCGGTGAGTTCACAGGCGTGCGCCAGGAAGGGGAACATCAGGTGGTTGAGAATACCATCACCGGCAAGAGCTACGTTCTTAACCGGGCGGATATCATCGTGAACTGCGATGATCCGATGGTGGACTGTGGGGGGCTTACTCACATTCTTTTGTAGCCTGAGGGGGGGCGGGCGGATACGGGGGATGGGGGTATTTTTTCTTCTGGAAAAAGAACTCGCTTTGCTCAGACATCTTTTTCCTTGCCAGAAAAAATACCCCCAACCCCCTATCGACGTGCAGCTCAGGAATATCCAGGTCGAGAAGGCCTTCGCGAACCCTCCGTGGTCAGCTCGGCGCGGGGTGGTATCTGGATTTTTCGCCAGAAAAAGATGTCCGAGCGAAGCGAGTTCTTTTTCAAGAAAAATACAGATGCCACCCCGCAAGCCCGCCCCCAAAACCATCAGGCTACGAAAGAAAAAGCAACTCCCAAAGCGTCAGGCAGTCTGAACCCGAACCCCCGAAACCTGACCAAGGGCAACCTCCGCCACTGTATGCAACTTCTCCAATTGCGACTGGAGCATGGCAATCGGCCGGGTTCCCTCCAGGGTCAGGGTGATATCGAAATGCTCCCCGGCGGATTCCACCGCCATTGTTGCAATCCGGAAACCGCGAATACGGACCACCTGGCAAAGGCGCTCCAGGGCGGCCGCTTCCTGCGACATGCGGCAGTTGATCTTATAGCTCGGTGTTGAGGACTGGCTTTGCGGTTTCATGCAACGTGTTCCTTTTTGTTGGTGCGTCGGGTTTCGTCGATCATTTCGCGGTTGCTGGCGCCGGGTTTGACGATGGGCCAGACGTTCTCCTCACGGCTGATGGCCACATGCAGCAGCATCGGGCCGTTGTAGGCCAGGATGGTTTCGATGCCACGGCGGATCTGGTCAGTGCGGCTGATGTGCAACGCCGGGATGTCGAAGGCGCGGGCCATGGCGACGAAGTCCGGGTTGTCGTCCAGGTTGATCTGGCTTTCACGATTGCCGTAGAACAGTTCCTGTTGCTGGCGCACCATGCCCAGGCACTGGTTGTCCATGACGATCAGTTTTACCGGCAGGTTATAGCGGCGGATAGTGGCCAGTTCCTGGGCGTTCATCATGAACGAGCCATCGCCCGTCACGTTGATCACCGTACTATTGCGGTCGGAAAACTGGGCACCGATGGCAGCGGGCAGGCCAAAGCCCATGGTGCCCAGGCCGCCACTGGTGAGGTGGTGGCGAGGGTGGTCAAAGTCGTAGTGCTGGGCTACCCACATCTGGTGCTGGCCGACGTCACAGGCGATAACGGTATCATCCGGGGCAATTCGGGAGAGCTGGCGAACAAAGGCCGGGCCGGTGATCGGCGCCAAAGGTTCTTCGTTGTCGGCGGCATGGAAGCCGCCGGTGGTGTACCAGGTTCGGCACTGTTTCTGCCAGTCGCCAATGTCCAGCGGCTTGTCCTGTAAGGCGTTGGTCAGTGTTTCGAGAATGTCATTCAGGTCCCCCCGAATAGCCAGCTCGGTCGGGCGCAGTTTGTTGATCTCGGCGGCGTCGGCGTCAATGTGAATCATCTTTGCATTGGGGGCGAAGCCATCCAGGCTGCCGGTGGCGCGGTCATCCAGGCGGGCACCGATAACCAGCAACAGGTCGCATTCATCCACGGCTTTATTGGCCGCCCGGGAGCCGTGCATGCCCAGCATGCCCAGGTTGTAAGGGTTGTGTTTTCCCGGGTTGCCGATACCTTTGAGCGTTACCACCGCTGGCAGAGCGGCGGATTCAGCAAACGTGCGAAAGCGATCTTCAGCGTGTGCCAGGCTGATGCCACCACCGCTGTAGAGTATGGGTTTGCGGGCCGCCCGCAGCATCGTGAGCGCTTCGGCCAGGTCTGGGAAGCTGATCTCCCGTGGCTCGGACCGGGGGAAGGGAGCATCGCTGACATCAGCCAGCAGCAGGTCCTTGGGTATATCAATCCACACCGGCCCCGGCCGCCCACTTTGAGCCAGTTCCATCGCCTCTTCCATGATCGCGGGCAGGCTGTCTGCGTCGTCAACCAGATAGCTGTGTTTAACGATGCCCAGCGTCATGCCCAATACGTCGGTTTCCTGGAAGGCGTCGGTACCGATCAATCCCGAGGGCACCTGGCCGGTGATGACCAGCATGGGGATGGAGTCCCGGTGAGCGTTGGCAACGCCGGTGATCAGGTTGGTGGCGCCGGGGCCTGAGGTGGCAATACATACACCGAGCTTACCGCTTGCGCGGGCGTAACCGTCGGCGGCCAGGGCGCAGGCCTGTTCGTGGCGGCACAGCACGTGTTCCACACCGACATCGTCCACCAGCGCATCGTATAGCGGCATGATGCAGCCGCCCGGATACCCGAAAACCGTGCTGATGCTGTGGCGGTGGAACGCGTCAAGAATGTGCTGTGCGCCGTTCATGGTTGTTATTCCTTTTTCCTGATGCAAAAAAAAGCCCCCGGGACCTTTCGGTGCCGGGGGCTTTCGTGTGTTTGTCGAGTCTGTTTCTATCTCACCCGCTTGTCCACGCAGAAGCCCCCGGACGGTACCACGACCACCAGGACTAGCTTCACAAGGACAACCACTGCGTTGAGATTCATAAAATCAGTATCTGCTCTGAATCTGAGAGAAGTTTATGTGTAGAATCTACCCCACGAAAACAACCGGATGCAACCGTTTTCTGACAGTTTCTAAAACGACTGCCTGGACTGTAAACCGACATCACCCGAATTTAACTGCGAGCGATCAATGACCAAAGCAAAACTGGGATCTATCGGATTGTCCTTTCTGGTACTGGCTTTATTGGTGGTATGGATGGCAACCGGTGACGTCAAGGAAGCGCGGGACGAGGCGCCAGAGGACACACCTGAGGAGTCGGTCAGCGCGCCCTCCGTCCAGGTGGATGTGTTGCGTACAAGGCTTTACGAGCCCGGGTTAATGCTGCAGGGGCAGTTGGAGCCCTGGCGAACCGTGTCAGTTGGCGCTCGGGTAGCCGGCACGGTAGAAGAGCTGATGGTGGAGCAGGGTGACCAGGTTGAGGCGGGGGATGTCCTGCTTCGACTCTCCGAGGATGGGCGACGTACCTCGGTAGAACAATGGCAGTCGCGCATTCGCAAATTGGAAGCCGATTTATCGGCTGCCCAGAAGCTCCGATCCCGGAATCTCACCTCCGAATCCGAAGTGTTGACCCTGCAAAGTGATCTGTCTGCGGCGGGAGCTGAGCTCACTCAGGCACGTCTTGCTGTTGACAACCTGGAGCCACGAGCGCCTTTTGATGGAACGGTGAATCGACGGGATGTCGACCTTGGTGATCTGGTCCAGGTCGGGTCACCACTGTTGGAGCTGGTGCGCGTTGATCGGCTGAAAGCGACGGGGCAAATCCCGCAGCAGTCAGTGAGCGCCGTCGAAGAAGGGCAGGCCGTAACCATTCGCACGTTGGATGGCGACAGCCTGGAAGGCGTGGTGAATTTCGTGGCCAGTGCCGCAGACCCGGACACCCGTAGCTTCCCGGTGGAGGTGTCCATAGACAACCCGGAACGTAAGCGGGTTGCCGGCGGTAGTGCCACGCTGCGCATTGCGCTGCCGGAAGTGGAGGCGATGTTCATTTCGCCGGCCTATCTCAGTCTTGGGGATGATGGCCGGCCCGGTGTTCGCTATGTGGGCGACAATAACGAAGTGGTGTTTACCACGGTCAAACTCCTGAACGTCACCACGGATGGCGCCTGGGTCACTGGCCTGCCGGATGAAATTCGGTTGATTACCCGGGGCGCGGGTTTTGTATCCATCGGGCAGCAGGTACGCCCGGTTGATCGTGATTCGGACCGGGGCTAACCGATATGCGAACCTTGATTTTCGCCGCTCTCGACCGCAGCCGGACCACACTGCTGACACTGGCTTTCCTGATCCTGGGTGGTGTTGCGGCTTTTCAGACCATCCCCAAAGAAGCGAACCCGGACATCACCATTCCCATGATCTATGTGTCAATGACACTGGAGGGAATCAGCCCGGAAGACGGTGAGCGCTTGCTTATCCGGCCCATGGAGCAGGAATTGCGTTCCCTCGAGGGCGTCAAGGAAATGCGTGGTACGGCTTCCGAGGGTCACGCCTCGGTGATGCTGGAATTCGACGCCGGGTTTGATCCGGACATCGCGCTTCAGGATGTGAGGGAAAAGGTTGATACCGCCCGCAGCAGGCTGCCTCAGGAAGCTGACGAACCAAGGGTCAATGAAATTAACGTGGCGCTGTTTCCGGTCATGTCGGTTGGCCTCTCCGGGCCTCTTTCCGAACGCGAGCTGGTCACTATTGCCCGGCGTTTGCAGGATGCCATCGAAGGCATTCCGGAAGTGCTGGAAGTGGACATTGGTGGTGACAGGGAAGACCTCCTGGAGATCGTTGTCGATCCCCAGGTGCTTGAAAGCTATGGCGTCGACTTTGATCAGTTGGCGACGTTGGTCACTCGCAACAATCAATTGGTTGCTGCCGGAAGCCTGGATACCGGTGCCGGTCGCATGACCATGAAGGTTCCGGGCGTTATTGAATCCGTGGAGGATGTTATGGCCATGCCGGTCAAGGTAGGCGGCGACACCGTAGTGACCTTTGGCGACGTGGCTATGCTTCAGCGAACCTTCAAAGACCCGCGAGGGTTCGCCAGGATCAACGGTGAGCCGGCGCTGGTGCTGGAAATCTCCAAGAGGACCGGTGCCAACATCATCGAAACCGTGGAAAAGGTGAAGGCGCTGATTGAACGTGCCGGGCCGCAACTGCCAGACGAGCTCGAGGTTCGCTACATCATGGACCAGTCTGGTGAAGTCCGGGACATCCTTAGTGATCTGCTCAACAATGTGCTGACGGCCATCGTGCTGGTGATCGTCCTGATCATTGCCGCCATGGGTCCCCGTTCTGCGCTTTTGGTGGGGCTTACCATTCCCGGTGCGTTCCTGACCGGTATCCTGGTGATCTGGGGAATGGGTTTTACCCTTAATATTGTGGTTCTGTTTAGCCTCATACTGGTGGCTGGCATGCTGGTGGATGGGGCCATCGTGGTATCGGAGCTTGCCGACAGGAACCTCTCCGAGGGCCAGAACGTAAAGTCTGCATGGGGCGAGGCGGCCAGCCGCATGGCCTGGCCCATCATCGCGTCAACCGCCACCACGCTGGCGGTATTCATCCCCCTGTTGTTCTGGCCGGGCGTGGTCGGCGAGTTCATGAGCTTTTTGCCCACCACCGTTATCATCTGTCTGACCGCCTCGTTGGCCATGGCTCTCGTATTTTTGCCGGTCCTTGGCAGCATCAGTGGCGGAAAACGCCTTCCCCAGTCAGCAATCAGTGGCCGCATGACGGACGTCTATCGTGGCGTTCTCGGGCGATTGTTGGCAAAGCCCGGTTTTACACTTCTTGGAGTGCTTGGCGTCGTTGTGGTCATCTATGCGGCTTATGGCAAGTTCAACCATGGTGTTGAATTTTTCCCAAGCGTGGAGCCGGATTCAGCGCAGGTACATGTCAGGGCCAGAGGCGATCTGTCTGTGCAGGAGCGCGATGCCATCGTTCGACAGGTCGAGCAACGTTTACAGGGAATGCCGGAGGTGAAAGCCCTCTATGCTCGCTCAATGGTCAGTCCCGGAAACCAGATGGCGCCGGACGTCATCGGTGTGCTGCAGTTTCAGTTCACGGACTGGTTTGAGCGCCGGCCAGCGACACAGATACTGGAAGATTTCCGTTCACTCACTGCGGACATTCCCGGCATTGAACTGGAGTTTCGTAAGCAGGAAGGCGGTCCAGCGGACGGCAAGCCCATTGAACTTATGGTCAGCAGTATGAATAGCGACCAACTGGAGCGGCACGTGGCTCTTATCCGGGAACGGATGTCTGGCATCGATGGCTTTGTGGATGTCGAAGACGACCGCAGCCTTCCGGGCATCGAATGGCGCCTGAACGTCGACCGCTCAGCCGCTGCCCGATTTGGCTCAGACGTGCTCAGTGTGGGCAGTGCGGTGCGACTGATTACCAACGGCCTGGTGCTTGCTACCTATCGGCCTGAGGACGTGCGGGACGAAGTCGATATCGCCGTGAGAGTGCCTAATAATTGGCGGGAGCTGGACCAGTTCCAGCGCCAGACGATTAACACCAGCCGCGGGCAGGTGCCGCTCTCAGAGTTTGTTGAGCTGGCTCCCGGAGACAAGACTGGCAGCATTACCCGTGTTGACGGACAGCGCACCATTACGATCAAGTCCGAGATAGAGCCGGGTCGCCGTGCGGACGAACTGCTGATGGAGTTGCAGCAGCAAATGCCTGAAACGCCCGAGGGTGTTTCCGTCCGATTTGCCGGCGAGAATGAGGACCAGGAACAAGCCTCGAATTTCCTGGCATCGGCGTTTCTGGTCGCGATTGCCCTGATGCTGTTGATCCTGGTGACCCAGTTCAATTCGCTCTACCAGACCATGCTCATTCTATCGGCCATTGTGCTTTCCACAGCGGGCGTATTGCTTGGCCTGCTGCTTAACGGGCAGTCGTTCGGAATCGTAATGGTGGGCATGGGCATCATTGCCCTGGCGGGCATCGTGGTGAACAACAACATCATTCTGATCGACACCTACAACCAGATGCGAAAAAGCGGTATGGCGGCATTCGAGGCCGCATTGGAGACCGGATGCCTGCGCCTGCGACCGGTATTGCTGACGGCCATCACCACCATACTCGGGCTGATGCCAATGGTGCTCGGGGTAAATGTGGATCTCCTGACCCCGTCTTTGGGCATCGGTGCTCCGTCCACGCAGTGGTGGACCCAGCTATCCAGTGCTATTGCCGGCGGGTTGGCGTTTGCAACGGTGCTCACGCTGTTGCTGACCCCGGCGCTGCTGGTTTTGGGTGACAAGACCGGCCAACGGGTACGTGGGTTTGTAAACCGATAGCGGTGTGGTTTACAAACCGCGTTGGCCGGGTGGGCCGGGTGGAGGGAGATTAGCGTCGAATGCGGCTTGATAAGTCCCGTGCCGCCTTCGCCATGCTTTCAAGCTTTGGAACCATGGTGAGGTTTTCCTCCGCAGCGCGGTTCATCGTTTCGGATATCTCTGCAACTTCGGTCACGTTACGATTAATTTCCTCGCTGACGCTGGTTTGCTCTTCGGCTGCCGTTGCCACTTGAGTGGTTGCGTCATTCACGCTGCCCATGCGGCGATTGATCTCGCCCAATGTCTGCCTGACCGCCTCCACCGACTGCCCGCTCTCCTGAGTGACAATCTCGCTTGCCTGCATATATTCAGAGGCGTCTCTGGACCCGGTGGCTATGGTGTCGATGATTCGGTCGATCTCCACGGTGGCTTCCTGGGTCTTGGCTGCCAGATTCCTGACTTCGTCCGCGACTACGGCGAACCCTCGGCCCGCCTCTCCAGCGCGGGCTGCCTCTATGGCGGCGTTTAGTGCCAGCAGGTTGGTCTGGTCCGCGATTTCGCGGATGACTTTCATTACGTCGCCAACCTTCTTGCCGTCGGAAGTGAGCTGATTGACGGTTCGCGACGAGGTCTGAATCTGGTCAGCGAGTCGATTCATGCTGTCCACTGCGGCGTGGATCTGCTTGTCAGCTTCGCCCGTCTGGCCGGATGTTTCCTGCACTTGGTTCGCAACTGCCGCGGCGTGTTGTGCGACATCCTGAGCGGTTGCCGACATCTCGTTCATGGCCGTTGCGATCTGGTCAATCCGTTGATGGGCAAGTTCGGATTGGGATGAGACTTTGCCGGCATTGTCCCGGATCATTGAGCCCGTGAGTTCGAGTTCGCGAGCATTTTCTTCCATCAATTCGCCGGTTTCTGAGAGAAAGCCGTGTAGCTTGCGGGCGCTATCAGCCAGTCGACCCAATTCATCCTGACGGATTAGAGTCGCGGGATCAGACAGGTCACCTTCCCCCAGTTTGTGCATTTGGCCAATCAGTGTTTGCGTCGGTCGGACGACGGAACGAACCAGGACAATGACGCAAGCGATCGTTCCCAGAAACACTGCGAGTAGCATCAGGCCACCGACGCGCCAGGTGCTCGTGGTGACGGAGTCGTTCAGGGCCGCGGCCTCGGCCACACCCTGTTTACGAATGAGTGCGGAAGCTTCTTCAATCAGCCTTGATGGTTCCCGATCGATGCCGCTGACGGCCCGATCGCCTTCGCCGTGCTGGTAGCCTGATGCCACAAAGTCGGCGAACCCGGTCCGGTAAGCTTCACCCATCTTCTGGTGGGAGCGCTGGAACTGACTCATCAGTGCGCGGGCCTGATCATCTTCCAGCCTTGGGATAAGACTATCCAGCTTTTTCTGGATGAGGGCTTCCTGTTCCTGGAACTGGGTCCAGTACTTTTTACGCTGACCGGCATCCGAGCCGCGAATCAATACGTTTTTCCATTCCTGGACCTGGGTCTTGAAATCACTGAGGATGTCCTGCGCCTCCAGTGCCCTGACCATTTGTTGGCTGGCCAGCCGGTGATAGTCGTTCTTAGCCTGGAGGGAGTAGTTGAAGTAGTAGCCGGCAACCAGTATGACGACCAAGTTTGCGGCAATGACAACGCTCAGCACACGATTGAGAATGCTTCGGGAATACCAATTCATAACGTAGGGGGCCTGTTTCTAGCTAGAGCTTTCGTTCAGGCGTAGTAAAGCGTGATTCTTTGTTATATGCACTAGGATACGGCGGGTGTCACAAAAGTTTCATATTATCGATCAGGAACAGCAACTGGTGATTTAGAAGGGAGTGAAATACTGTTCCAACAGAGCTTCAAAGGGCAGAGGCCTGCTGTATCGATAACCCTGCAGGTAATCACAGCCCCGCTGGAAAAGCCATTGTTCATGGGCTTCGGTTTCGACGCCCTCAGCGACGACTGAGAGCCCAAGCCCTCGCGCCAGGCCAATGATCGAGAGGGTAATGGCGCAGTCGTCCTCGTCGTCTGGCAGTTGGCTGATGAAGGAACGGTCAATCTTGATCCGCGAGAAGGGCAGACTCTTGAGGCGGGACAGTGAAGAATAGCCGGTTCCGAAGTCGTCTATGGACAGGCTTGCACCGTCGGCGACCAGCTCTTCCAGAATACTGTTCAGTGAGTTGAAATCCCCTTGAATGGAATCCTCGGTTACCTCGAAATGCAACGCGCTGACCGGCACGCCATATTCATGGCAGGTTTCCCTGATCAGGCTGGGCAGTTCCGGTATCGATACCTGCTCTGCCGCCAGGTTGACGGAAATCTCTGGCAGCGTAATGCCCTGGTTGTGGGCCTGTTGCCAGTGTTCGCATACGCGGCGAAGCACGCACTCCCCCAACGCATACATCAGGCCACCGCTTCTGGCTATCCCCAGAAATTCAATGGGTGACAGCCAACCCCGTTGCGGGTGTTGCCAGCGTACCAGGGCTTCCAGCGACTCCAGTTTCATCCCGGCGGCGCTCATGATGGGTTGATAGAACACCTCCAGGGTGTGGTTGCTGATGGCTGCCCGCAACTCGTTTTCCAGAACGAATCGCGAACGGGCCGTTACCTGGATGCTCGAATCAAAGAAGCACGCCTGGTCCCGGCCCCGCTGCTTGGCGTTGTACATGGCGGCTTCGGCGCCACGCAACAGCTCTTCGGTGGTTTGACAGTCTCCGGGCAAGTGGCAGATGCCCAGGCTTGCGCCAACGGTGATGGAGTGGCCAGTGAGGCGGATGGGCCTGTTGATTTCCTGCCTTATACGCGAGGCGGTCAGTTCCAGAGAGTCCCGCATGGTGTGGTTGCGCACCATGAGGGCGTACTCATCGCCTCCAATCCTGGCCAGTAGATCCTTGCCTGGAACAGAGAGCTTTTTCAGGCGGCGGCCGACTTCGGCAATAACGTTGTCACCCACCTGAGGCCCAAGCCCATCGTTGATGGATTTCAGGCGGTCCACGTCAATCCATATCAGCGCCAGGCTACCAAGCCCTCGTCGTTCTATTTTGTCGGCGAGATGGCCGATACGGTCTCGCAGGGATTCGATGTTTGATAGCCCGGTCAGTGAGTCGTAACGGGTAACGTATTCAAGTGCGCGTTGTGAGTGGAGCCAGGCTTCGTGGGTATTGATCAGGCTGATGGTATCGGCAATAGCGATAACGAAGGATATTTCCGGCAGGGTCCAGTCCCGTTGATGGGTTGATTCCAGGCAAATGACGCCACTGAGCCGGGCACCATCAAATACCGGTGCATCAAGCATCGATAGGATCTTCAAGGGTATAAGGTAGCCCGGCGCGAATGCCCGGGTGCGGGGATCGTTCTGGGCGTCCCGGACAGACAGCACGCGTTCGGTTTCCAAGGCCGAGAAGTACTCCGGGTTGCCGGACTGGTACAGGCTGGATTTGTCACCGGTGGCAGCGTCCGTAGTATGAAGCCACTCGGACTCAATGCGGTCACGTTCCTCCGGAAACTGCCAGACACTGACCCGGTCAACGTTGAGCAGCCTCGCGCAGAGCGCCGTCAGGTCTGCGAGTTTTTGCGGGCGCTTCTTGTCGATAAACGCCGGACTGTGGCTGAGTTCCGTCAGTGCCTTGTGAAAGGTCACGAAGGTGTCCGTATCGTGCATAGTCTCTGGCTGTCAGTTTCGAGGACGATAGTAGGTGTACGACAAGGAGCGGCGTTTGGTCGCTTTGCGCCAGCATTTTTCATTTTTCGACTTTCTCATACTGGCACCCGGCCCCGATACTGTCCACTTTGAAGTCATAAGAGTAGGACATGGGTCGTCACCAGCGTTCGGAAGTACCGCAGTTAGTTAGGCTTTATTGTCTGATTGAGTCATTTTAAAGGCGCCTGCGGCGAAATGCCGGTTTCTGGTTTATGCTGGTAGCGAAAAAACAACAAATTTATTGTCTCTCTTGAACTGGGAATATCTTTGCAAAAGGGTCTGACGCAGATTCTGTTCGCCATTATGCTGTTTGCGCTGCCTGCTCTGGTTTCAGCGGAGCCGGCGGTTTGGGACAGTTATGCCAAGCGGTTGGAGCTTCTCAGGTATGTGGAGTATTGGCAGGAACCCGCCGGCGCCGTTCCCCTGGATTCCGTGAGACAGCTTCCCGAAAGGGAGTGGCAGTCAAACGGAAAAGACAGCGTTAGCCTGGGATACGGTGATAAGGTTTACTGGTTCCGGGTAAATGTTCGCAACCCAGGGGCCGCCACGGCTCCCCTGTTCCTGGAAATCGGGTATCCGGTGTTGGACCATATCGAGGTCTATCTGCTCGAAGATGGCGAGCTTGTAAAACGACAGTTATTGGGTGATAAGCAGCCGTTCTACCAGCGCCCAATCTACCACCGCAATTTTCTTGTCCCGCTCTCCCTTTCACGTGACGACGAGCTCTCCATCTATCTTCGAGTGGACACCACCAGTTCCATGCAGGTGCCCCTGACCCTTTGGGATCAGGATGCTTTCTACGTGGCCGAGCAGGCCCGCAGCCTGTTCGAGGGCATTTACTACGGCATTGTGCTGGTGATGATCCTCTACAACTTGTTTGTGTATATGGCGGTTGGCGAGCGGAGCTTCCTGCATTATGTGGGGTACATTTCGGCCATGCCCCTGTTCCTGGCGAGCCTGCATGGCGTTGCTTTCCAGTATCTCTGGCCGGAGGCTACCTGGTGGAATGACCAGGCGATCACCGTGTTCCTCAATCTGGTCGTGCTGTTTGGCGGCACCTTTAGCCTTCACTTTCTCAATGTGACGTCAGCCAACCACCCGTTTCTCAACAGACTGACGGTGGGGATTGTCGTTATGGCTGGTGTGATGGCAACGGCGGGATTGCTGGTTCCGTATCGACTCTTGATCCTGCCGACCATTCTGCTTGCTTTCCTGGGCTGCACGACCATGCTGGTGCTCAGCATTGTGCGCTGGCTGAAAAAGGACCCCGCAGCGAGGTACTACGCGTTGGCCTGGGTGTTTATGCTTTTCGGAGGGATTGTCCTGGCGCTGAGCAAGTTCACCGTGTTGCCACGCAACCTGCTGACGGAGAACGCAACCCAGGTGGGCTCCGCCATGGGCGTCATTCTGTTATCGATGGCGCTGTCAGACCGGCTCAACAGGGAAAAGAAGCGTGCTTTCGAGGCCCAGCAGCGCCTGTTGCTTGAAGAACGCAAAGCCAGGATGGCTCAGGAAAAGTCCCTTCGTATTCAACAGGAAGCCAATACGTTACTTGAACAGAGAGTACAGGAGCGCACCCGGGACCTCGAGTCGCTCAACGATCAGTTGCGCGAACTCAGTGCCACCGACGCGCTCACCGGGCTCAAGAACCGTGGTCACTTTGACCGTACCTTCAGCTCGGCGGTGGTGAAGGCGTATCGATTTAGTCAGCCATTGTCACTGCTGCTTCTGGATATCGATCATTTCAAGAAGTTCAACGACACACATGGTCATCTGGTCGGCGACGATTGCCTGCAGATGGTGGCCAACTGTATCCGCGACTATGTCACGCGCCCACAGGATTTGGCTGCCCGCTACGGCGGCGAAGAGTTTGTGGTTCTGTTGCCGGATACCCCGAAAGAGGGGGCGCTGAGAGTGGCCGAGAAAATCCGGAGCCGGATTGAGGAAACCGGGTTCCGGGTGTCGGATGAAGTCTTGCACCTGACGGTGAGTATTGGTTTGTGTGCCGTCTGTCCCAGCCAGGCGGATGCCACCAAAGACATCTTCAGTTGGGCCGATGGGGCCCTCTACGAGGCCAAGGGGCGTGGGCGGAATCAGGTCGTCGTCTGCGAGCCCCCCTCCGTTCAGGGAGCGGAACCTGTCATGACCTGATGGGCTGGCTGTCTATCCTGGGCCAGTTCATCGTCTCCTCCAGCAAAAACGCCAGTTCCAGCAGTGTCTGCTCACCCCCGTGCTTACCCATCAGCTGAATAGAAACCGGCAGACCCTGCTCAGTGAGGCTGGCTGGCAGCGAAATGGCGGGTGCGCCGGTGGCGTTGGCCAGTGGCGTAAAGCTGACGTATTGGGTCAGGCGGTCGAACAGGGTATCAAAGTCGACCGTGGGGCTCAGGTAGCCGATTTCGGGCGTGGTGTGACCCAGTACCGGAGTGAGAATGGCATCGTAACTGGCCATGGTGCGAGCGTAGTCCTGATACGACCGGTGCAGGCGCCAGAGTGCCGCCGGTAATTTGTAGAACTGCCTCCGGAAGGCTTTGTCCAGCCCAAGGGTTAGCCCGTCCAGCTGTGACTTGTCAAAACTAGGGTGAATCAACCGCTTGCCATTTGCGCGCACACCAAAGGCCAGCATTCCCCAATAGAGCGCAAAATCATCAGGGAAAGATGAGGCAACGGGAACTCCTACCGGTTCCACCTTGTGGCCAAGCTTTTCGAGTAGTTGTGCTGTATTTTCAACGGCTGCGCGGGTCTGACTGTCGGTGGCGTGACCGTTGATGGAGTCGGTCACCAGGCCAATACGGAGTGAGCGTGTGGCGGGGCGCTCTACCTTTCCTATGGCCGGGAGTTTCGGGTTTCGGAAAAAGCGTTCCGCTCCGTGATAGAAGTTGGCGGTATCCCTGACCGTGCGCGTTACCACACCATCACTGACGATATTGATGGGGAGTGTTTTAGCCGCATCGTTGTCGATCAGCCGTCCCCGGGTAGGTTTCAACCCCACCAGCCCACAACAGGCGGCTGGAATGCGGATGGAGCCACCGCCATCGTTGGCGTGTGCGATGGGGATGACACCTGCGGCAACCAGCGCCGCGGAACCTCCTGATGAAGCACCGGTGGAATATTGAAGGTGCCAGGGGTTGCGGCTTGGGGTGTCATGGGCGGGTTCGGTGGTTGCATTGAAGCCGAACTCAGGCAGGGTGCTTTTGCCAAAACACACCAGGCCCTGGGCCAGCAACTGACGGGCGAAAGGGCTGGTTTCGTCGGCCGGGTGGGAATGGATGGCCGCAGTGCCATGGGAGGTGGGGAATCCCTTCACCTCGGTGTTGTCTTTGATCACCGTGGGAACGCCCGCAAAGATGCCAGGCACCGTTTTTGCAGCCGGAGTTTTATTTGCGATCATGCCGGCACCGTCGTCCGGAATGGGGGTAACCAGGCCATGGATAAAGGGTTCGGCTATTCGCGCCCGGGCCAGGGTAGCCTGGAGGACTTCGCCGGCTGATACGTCGCCGTTGTGAATCAGTTCGGCCAGCCCGGTGGCGTCGTGCCGGCCCAGCAGATCGTCACTGAACGTGTGCATTGATTGCGGGTGGGGTTGCAACGGATGTTGGGCGGTCAAAGCAGATACTCCGTGTTGTTTTCGGGACTGTATCCACTGTATATAAAACCTAAACGTGACGATATGTCATATCAGGAAATTGCATCGCGGCGCACGACAAGTAGAGGGGATGTAAGTAAAGGCCCTCGCCGGGCCTTTCGTTAGTTGCGGGCGTCCTTTATTACGTCGTAGGCGTGGCTGATCTCACGGGTGCGCTCTTCTGCCATTTCCCGCATGCTTTCCGGCAGGCCGCGCCCAGCCAGTTTGTCCGGATGATTCTCGCTCATCAGTTTGCGGTAGGCTTTCTTGATCTCGGCGTCGCTGGCGGAGGGCGACACCCCGAGAACCTTATAGGCATCGTCGATCTGGCTGGCGGACGATGGTTGGCCAGACGCACCTGCCTGGCCGGCGTGAGCGCCCCTCAACATGGCTTCCAACTGGTCTACCTGGGCCTCGGGCAGTCCCAGCCCCCGGGCAATACGCACCAGCATCTCATGTTCGGCCGGGTGGACCACACCATCGGCGGCAACGGCAGACACCTGTACCTGAAGGAACATCTGCAGTAATGCGGGCTGGCGGCCACTCACCCGCAGGAAGTGTTGCAGTTCCGCATCCAGGTCGAAGTCATTGGCCTTGCCACGGTTGAAGGCAGCCTTGGCGCGCTCCCGGTGTTCGCCGGAGAGACGAAACCGATCGAACAGGCGTTCCGCCACCTGGATCTCATCGCGAGTGACAACGCCATCGGCTTTACACAGGGCGCCCATCACCGCAAACACGGATTCCAGGAAGTCCGTCTGCACATTGCGCAGTTTTTGCCACAGACGGCTCTTGATGTATCGGGTCAACAGTACGCCTGCCACAGCGCCAATCAGAAGGCCGGGAAAGCGGCCAAACAGGTAGCCGATCAAACCGCCGATAAACAGGCCGAACATGTCAGTGTCCTTTTCAAGTGTTTAAAACTGCGCAAAGTATACGGGTTTCGGCGAAGAATTCGAAAATAACCCGTCGCGATGGAGGAATGTTCATGTCAGAAAGCGTTCTTCATTCACGGCGTCGATTTGTTCCGGACGCAGGTGTTGCTCTGCGTATCGGCGGTAGATACCTGTCTGGACGAACAACTGGAACACCGCCCGGTCGATGTGTCCGTCATTCACCATTCTCTGCATGATGGTCAGGGATTCGGTCAGTGTCTTGCCCTCCTTGTAGGGGCGGTCCACGGCGGTCAGCGCCTCGAAAATATCCGCCACCGCCATGATCCGCTCGGGAATGCCCATGTCGTCTGCGTTCAGCCGGCAGGGGTAACCTTGTCCATCCATGCGTTCATGGTGGGTGCCTGCCAGGTGGGGCACGTTCGCAAGTCTGTCAGGTAGGGGCAGGGCGTCCAGCATGCAGATGGTCTGTACGATGTGGTCGTTGATCCGGAAGCGTTCCTCGGGGGTCAGGGTTCCTTTTGCCACGGTCAGGTTGTGGAGCTCACCCTGATTAACGGCATGTTCTGGAAGTGTCATGTCGAATCCCCACCGGTTCCGTGGGTCGTCTTTGGTGACGGGCGGTTTGTGCGCACCCCAGGGACGAAGGTGGCCGGGTTTGTCTGCCAGCAGAGGTTCTGTAGCAGGTGGCGTCTGCTCCGGTGTGCCAGTCAAAACCTGCTTTTCGTCGCCGGACAATCCCAGCCTGTCACTGAAATGACGCACCCAGGTGCGTTGGCCGATCTGTCGGATGTGCTCTATGTCGTCCTCCGACATGAATTCGCCACCAGTGTTGGCGTTGGCGACTGCGCGAAAGGCTTCCTGCAGCTCTTCCTGTTCCCGATCCCGGTCGGTTTCCGCCTGCTGAGAACTCTCGCCAGCCAGTTGCCTTTTCAGGCACCGAATCTCCGCATCCCGATGCAGAACTTCAAAGCGGGTGCGAATCTCATGGATGCGGTTGTAGATCGTTTCCAGTTTGACGGCCTTGTCCACCACATGCTCGGGGCTGGTGATCTTTCCACAGTCGTGAAGCCACGCTGCCAGGTGGAACTCGTAGCGCTCGTCGTCGTTCATGGTGAAGTTGGCAAAGGGTTCTGCGGGGCTCTGGATAGCTTCATCGACCATCATCTGGGCGAGTTTTGGTACGCGGTCGCAGTGGCCACCCGTATACGGTGACTTGGCATCAATGGCGTTGGCAACCAGGCGAATGATGCCCTCAAGCAACGCCTGCTGGCTTTCAATCAGTTCACGGGTTTCGATCGCAACGGCGGCGGAGCCGGCGATCTCATCGACGAATACGATCAGGTCGTCGCTAAGGTGGGTGTGCTCACCATGCTCCATTTCGATAACGAGGGCCCCAATCAACTGTTTGCGCCGGTTTCTGAGAATGGCGAATACCGGATGGCCGGAAAGGGCGTTACGGAGCGCCCTTATCACGTCGTTGTCGTCGTCCTTGGCGTTGACGCCGGTGATGGTCTCCGGCGGGTGTATGCCACAGTCCACGGCTAGCGAGAGCTCGCTGTTTTGGCGGCTCATCAGGTAGATGGCGCCCCGGGTCTGTCCGAGAATGTGCACGATCTGTTGGAGGATATCCTGCAAAAGACTATCCAGGTCCTGGCCCCGATTGAGTGCGGTGGCAATACTTTGGAAGCTGCGGATCGTACTGGCCATATCGTCCAGGGCGACGCTGAGTTGACGCGCTTCGCGAATATGGGAATCAACGGAAATGGGCGTATCGAAACGAAAACGGGAGAGTGCCCCCACCCGGCGTGTCAGTAATTCCAGCGGCCTGCCCACACGACGGCCCAGGAACCAGCCGATGATCAGCAATAAAAGTGCAATGGCACTTGCAAGGATAGTCTGACGGGTCAGGGCCGCCCAGACATCGGCCAATAGTTCGTCGGCGGGAATGGCCACGGCAATTTTCAGATTCTCCTGATTCAGGGAATCAAGGGGCTCGGTCATGCCGTACCAGTCGCGGTTTTCGGTGGTAAAGCGGTTTACCAATTCACTCGTGGCTTGCATGCCATCGCGTTCCAGGACGGCGTTGATGGCTCCGTCACTCAGCCCCTGTGGCTTTGCTGTGGTGGATGTTGTCCCGCTGTTGGTGGTATCAGGCCCTGTGTAGGCCAGGGGGGAACCCTCGGCATTGACGATGGCAATGCGGGTGCCGGGCGTCTGCCGCAGTTCGGCTAGCTGCGTGCTCAGGTCGGTGACAGTTACGTCGATGCCAAACACGGTGTTGCTGTCCATGCCCTTCGCAATGGCTTGCCGCCGGGAAAGGGTCAAACCGGTTTCACCCGTGGTAAAGAAAACATAGGGCGCGGTCAGTTCCGTCGTACCGGAGGCATTAGCGAGCTCGTACCAGCCACGATCTCTGGGATCAAAGCGGTAGTCGGATGGTGTGCGGCGCTCAAGAAGGGTGCGGTTGGCATCGTAGAAGTGCCACATGGGTTGCGGCCTTCCATCCTCGGCCCTGGTGATGGACTGGAGCAGGTATTGCGCATTGGTGGGTGCGTCAGGAAACTGCATGGCACCGGAGCTGCGTATCTTGCGTAGCAGGAAAAAATCGCCGTTGTCATAGCCAGCGTAAACGGCACTGACGATGTCGCTGCTATCTAGAATGTCGGCGATAACCGGCAGCCTGACCAGGCGTTGTTGCAATGTATCGGCGACGGCCAAAGGGTCATGGCTGAGGACCGCGAGGGCGGTTGACGGCGGGCCAGTGATGGTGCGGATACGGTCATCCACACTGACGGCAAGCTGGCGGGCCGTGGCACTGGCGGCGGTTATCTTGGCACTTTCCATGCCGCGAAAGCTTTGCCCGACCAGTACAATGGTGAGTGCCAGCATGCCGAGGGTGATTGTAGAGGCAATCAGAAAGGCAAGCGATACCTGTGCTGTCTGGCGGTTCCGACGCATGGTTCATCCTTAAACGGTGGTCTGGCGTAGCGAAGAGCATGGGACTGCACTGCCCTAAGGGTAGACGTTAAACTCCCGGTTTTCCTGATCATACGGTGAATGCGTAATGACCATGGATTTGTTCGAGTCATCTTCATCAGAGCCTTGGGTTGAGCCGCTCTGCGACGGGGCAGTTGTCCTTCGCCGTTTTGCCCGGGCCGAGGCCAGCGGATTGCTGGAAGCGATTTCAGGCGTGGCGGAACAGGCTCAGTTTCGGCAAATGCAGACACCCGGTGGCCACACCATGTCGGTGGCGATGACTTGTTGCGGAGACTGGGGCTGGGTGACGGATGCGCAGGGCTACCGGTATCAGCGAACCGATCCGCTTTCGGGGGAACCCTGGCCGTTGATGCCGGCCGTGTTTCGGTCCCTGGCGGTGAAGGCAGCAAGCGCGGGGGGCTACTCGGGGTTCGAACCGGACGCCTGCCTGGTGAACCGCTATGCACCTGGCGCCAAAATGGGGCTCCACCAGGACAAAGACGAGGACGACTTCGGTCAGCCGATCGTTTCTGTGTCCCTGGGCACGCCGGCGATGTTTCAGTTCGGAGGCGCCCGGCGCAGTGACCGGCCACAGCGAGTGCCCCTTGAGCATGGTGATGTTGTGGTCTGGGGCGGCCCGGCGAGGCTCCGCTACCATGGTGTGCTAACGCTCAAGCAGGCACAGCATTCGCTGACGGGCGCCTGCCGTTACAACCTGACGTTTCGCCGTGCGCGGTAATGGTGGGTGATGGCACCCTCAAGCGTGGTGGTTAAACGCTGTAGCAACTCCCCGCTGTGTCGCCAGAAGTGCCAGTAGAGTGGCACTTTCAGCTCATGACCCGGTGCAAGGTTGACCAGGCCCCCATTGTCCAGCCAATGACTGGCCTGGATTTGCGGAATCATGCCGTAGCCCATGCCGGCCCTGGCAAGCTGGACGAAACCTTCGGAGGAGGGGCACAAATGGTAGGGGAAACGGCCGTGGTAGCCACAGCCGGCCATGAATCGGTGCTGTAGCTGGTCGTTGGGGCCAAATACAATAGCCGGAGAGGTGGCGAAAGCTTCTGGTGTGATGCCATCCGGAAAAAACTGGCGAACATACTGTGGGGTCGCCAGCGGCATGTAGGTCATTTCCCCCAGTGCCACGCAACGCCCGCCAGCAATGGGCTGGCTGCTGCTGCACAGACAGGCGGCTACATCGCCATCGCGCATTCGCTTCAGGCCTACGTCCTGGTCCTCAATCACCAGATCGAGCAATAAACCCTCCCGGCTGCAGAACTCCCCAACCACAGCGGCCCACCAGGTGGCCAGGCTGTCGGCGTTGATAGCGATACGCAGGCGGGTGGTGTCCTCGGCAAGGGCGGGGATGGTTTTGCGCAGGTCCCTTTCCAGAAGCTGTACCTGCTGGAAGTGGTTCAGCAGCTTGTTTCCGGCCGGCGTTGCCTGCAGTTCCGGGTGCCGGACCAGAACCGGCTGGCCCAGGCGTACTTCAAGTGACTTGATGCGTTGTGATACGGCGGATTGCGTAAGCCCGAGGTTCTCCCCGGCACGCTCAAACCCACCGTTCTCGATCACCGCGGCAAGTGCCTGCAGAAGCTTGTAATCCAACATAAGAAATATTCATGGGATATAAGGTTTATGATTTTTAAGTATAGCCCTTACCCCTTAAGCTTCCAGCAAATTCGGAGGGAAATATGCTGACAAGTTATCTGACAGGGCTGCTGGTGTGCGGCGGCATCATCATTGCGATTGGCGCTCAAAACGCCTACATCCTGGGGCAGGCGATTCGCCGGGAACATCACTGGTATTGCGCCGGCATTTGCATGACGGCGGATATCTTGCTGTTCACGGCAGGCATGTTCGGCGTTAACGCCGCGTTGATGGCCGTGCCTGAAGCGCTGGACGTGATGCGCTGGTTGGGTGTGGCGTTCCTCAGCTGGCTGGCGTTGCTGGCCTTCGCTCGTGCTGCGAAAGGACGTGATGCCCTGGATGCCAGGAAAGCGGATGTTTCGAGCCTGCGGACCGTGGTGTTGACCACCCTGGCGGTAACGCTGCTGAATCCCCAGGTGTATCTGGATACCTTGTTGCTGATCCCTGCCATCGGCGCGCAACAGGCCAGCCCGCTGGTGTTTGTGGCCGGCGCCAGCAGTGCGTCTGTCATGTGGTTCTGCCTGCTGGCGTTCGGCGGGGCGGCGCTTTCCCCCTGGTTGTCGAGCCCTATGTCCTGGCGGTTCATTGATGGCGCCATTGGTTCCATGATGGCGATCATTGCCTTTCACCTCGCCAGCAACGGCCTGTCCGGACCGGTGGCGTAAACAGGGCCCGGTCTCCGGGCCCGCCGGTTACTTTTCCAGCACCGTTCTGGTATGCTTCGCCGCCTTTAATTCGCAGCTTATGAACGTACCTTAATGAACGTCCCCACGACAGTTACGACGATCACTCCGCCCTAGCGTCCTGTGCTCCCAGGTTTACGTCCTGATTGAACTCCGGTAGTCACATCATGAGGACTACAACCGGTTTTTACGTCCCGAATTTGTCCTCTCTGACTGGATACCAACGATATGGTGAACAAGCTTAAGGCCGACTGGCTTTCCAATATACGCGGCGATTTGCTTGCCGGCATTGTGGTGGCGCTGGCGTTGATTCCCGAAGCCATCGCTTTTTCCATTATCGCCGGTGTGGACCCGAAAGTGGGTCTGTATGCCTCGTTCTGTATTGCTGTGGTGATTGCCTTCGTCGGTGGCCGCCCCGGTATGATCTCCGCCGCGACAGGCGCTATGGCGCTGTTGATGGTGACTCTTGTAAAGGAGCACGGCCTGGAGTATCTGCTTGCAGCTACGCTGCTGACCGGGTTGCTGCAGATCGGCGCTGGCTATCTGAAACTCGGCGGCCTGATGCGCTTTGTGTCCCGTTCCGTGGTGACCGGGTTTGTGAACGCGCTGGCTATCCTGATCTTTATGGCGCAGTTGCCAGAACTGACTAATGTCACCTGGCACGTTTATGCGATGACCGCTGCCGGACTGGGTATCATTTACCTGTTTCCACTGGTGCCGGTCGTCGGCCGCATACTGCCATCGCCGTTGATCTGTATTGTCTCGCTGACCATCGTCGCGATGGTCTACAACATCGATATCCGCACGGTCGGTGATATGGGGCAACTGCCGGATACGCTTCCGATTTTCCTGTGGCCAGACGTGCCGCTGAACCTTGAAACCCTGATGATCATCCTGCCTTACTCCGTCGGTCTGGCCATTGTTGGCCTTCTGGAATCCATGATGACCGCCACCATTGTGGACGACCTCACGGACACAACCAGTGACCGTAACCGGGAGTGCAAAGGGCAGGGCGTTGCCAATATTGGCTCTGGCCTGCTGGGTGGCATGGCTGGTTGCGCGATGATTGGCCAGTCCATTATCAACATCAAATCCGGCGGCCGAACCCGGCTTTCCACGCTGACAGCGGGTGTATTCCTGCTGGTTCTCGTGCTGGTGCTGGACCAGTGGCTGGTACAGATTCCAATGGCGGCCCTCGTAGCCGTGATGATCATGGTGTCCATCGGTACCTTCAGTTGGGCGTCGATCAAGAACCTGAAAGAGCATCCCCTGTCCACCAACATTGTGATGGTGGTGACCGTTATTGTCGTCGTCGCCACGCACAACCTGGCCTTCGGCGTGCTGGCAGGCGTGCTTCTGGCGGCCCTGTTCTTCGCCAACAAGGTGGGCCATTACATGCTGGTGACGTCCGACTTTGACGAAGCGACTGACACCCGCACCTACAACGTTGTCGGACAGGTGTTCTTCAGTTCCTCGGAAAAATTCACGGAATCCTTTGATTTCAAGGAAGCAGTGGATAATGTGGTGATTGACCTGACCCGGGCGCACTTCTGGGACATTACGGCAGTGGGCGCTCTGGACAAGGCCGTTATCAAGTTCCGTCGCGAAGGTGCGGAGGTGGAGATCATCGGCCTGAATGAAGCCAGTGCCACCATTGTTGACCGCTTTGGAGTGCACGATAAACCCGACGCCGTTGACCAGTTGATGGCGCACTGATATGACACAAGCCAAGGAATTCAACGACGTAACCGGTCAGAATAACAACCACAAGGATCACCAAGGCGAGGTTGAAATGCTACGAGTAGTTGCCTGTATCGACGGCTCCCGGGCTGCACCGGCGGTGTGTGATTACGCTGCCTGGGCCAGCAAGCACATGGAAACCCCGATGACTCTGCTGCACGTCCTCGATGAGGAACGCTATCCAACAGAGCCGGACCTGGCTGGCAGCATCGGCTTGGGAAGCCGTGAACAGCTGATGGATGAGCTTGCCGAGCTTGACCGCAAGCGTTCCAAGCTGGCCCTGGAACACGGCCATCACATGCTCGATGAGGCTGAACACCGGGTGAAGGAACAGGGCATTGACGACGTGATCAAGCGCCAGCGCCATGGGGATCTGACGGAATCCCTGCTGGCCCTGGAAAACCAGACCCGTCTGCTGGTCATGGGGCTGCACGGTGAGAGCAGTTCAGACCGTGACGTACATGTGGGCAGCCAACTGGAAACGGTGATTCGTAGTGTCCACCGCCCGATTCTTCTGGTTCCGGACGAGTACGAGCAGCCAAAGAGCGCCATGCTGGCTTTTGACGGCAGCGCCACGGCGTTCAAGGGCGTGGAACTTCTGGCGGGTAGCCCGGTACTGAAAAGCATGCCGATTCATCTGGTGATGATTGGAGCGGACACCAATGACCGCTGGGAACAGCTCAAGAAAGCAGAGAAGATGCTGGGTGACCTTGGCTCCGACATCACCATCGCGATCCGTGGCGGGGATGTAGAGCCAACCCTTCACGCCTACCAGGAAGAACACGACATCGACATCCTGGTAATGGGTGCCTATGGTCATTCACGAATTCGGCAGTTCCTGGTGGGAAGCACCACAACCACCATGCTGAAAACCGCGAAAAAGCCGCTGGTGATCCTGCGCTAATGCTGAACCAGCGGCGCTCTGTTGCCGGGCTGATGTCGGCACGCTACTCTCTGTCAGGGCTGCTAGTGCTGCTAGTGCTGCTAGTGTTGCTGACAGGCTGTGCCGGCAGTTTACCGCCGGCCACTCATTCCGGAGCCGAAACCGCCGTGCTGACTGACGACAGTTTCCTTTCCAGCCAGTCCCGGCAACGGCTGGCTGATGCGAACGGTCAATCCGGTTATTACCTGCTGGATTCTGGTCAGGACGCCTTCCTGTACCGAGCCGCTATGATTGAGGCGGCTGAACACCGTATTGATGCCCAGTACTACATCTGGAATCGTGATGACTCCGGACTGCACCTGGCCGGCCGGCTGTTACTCGCAGCGGACCGTGGTGTTCAGGTCCGGCTGCTGCTGGATGACTTTAACGCCGAGGGGATCGGCGAATTGTTTGCTTCCCTGGATACCCACCCGAATATTCATATTCGCATCTTCAACCCAGCCAGAAACCGCAGTGGCTGGGGCCGATGGGTATCGTTCCTGATGGATTTCCAGCGAATAAACCGCCGAATGCACAACAAGACATTTGTGGTGGACGGGACTGCGGGCATTGTCGGTGGTCGCAACATTGGTGATGAATATTTCGGCTTCGATGAGAGCCGCTATTTCAGGGATCGCGATGTCCTTGCCCTGGGGCCGGTGGTTGAGGGTATGGCGGATAATTTCCAGGCGTACTGGAGCAGCCCCTGGGCTTACCCCGCATCCGATCTATACACATCCATGCCTACTGGCGCGGAGTTGGCCGAGACGCTGGAGGGGCTTCGGCAGCAGGCCATCGCACAACCCCGACTTCCCATCTCTGCCCCCACCGGGGCGGAACAGGGCAGGTCTGAACTGACCAGCGTGTTCAGCCGAATGACGATTGCTCAGGGGGAACTGGTGTTTGACCCTCCCCCTGAACATATGGACGCGCCATCCGAGACACCCAAACGCAGCGCACTGGCGTTGCAACGCCTGGCGCAGACAGCCACCCGGGAAATCCTGATCGAGTCCGCCTACCTCATTCTTGCCAGGGAACAGTTGCAGGCCCTGGGGGCCAGCGAGCGCCCGCAACTGGAGGTTGCCGCGCTGACCAACTCACTGGCTTCCAATGATCTGGTCACCAACCATGCCGGTTATGCCCGCTGGCGTCCCTACATGCTGGAGCAGGGCATAGACATCTACGAACTCAAGCCCGATGCCGAGGCCTGCCGGCAATGGCTGAGTGACGACGCCTTCTGCGCCACGGGCGAGGTCAGCCTGCACTCCAAATCAGTGGTTTTTGATCGCAGCACCCTGGTGGTGGGGTCCTTCAACGTTAACCTCCGCTCCATCTACCTCAACGGTGAAACCGTATTGATTATCCACAGTGCCGACCTGGCAGAGCGTGTGGCGGAGGATGTACGGCTGACCATGGCGCCCGGCAATAGCTGGGAGGTGGCTCTGGACGAGGACGGAGATCTCCAGTGGCGCAGCGGTGAGGCGGTATATGGCAGTGAGCCGACCGTCCATTGGTGGCGCCGGGCGAAGTCCGGGTTCTTGTCGTGGTTGCCTATCGAGAAGTACCTTTAGTCTGGGCTTTGCCCGGGGTGTCAGGCAGCGCTCCCTGCTGCCACGCCCGACGCCCAGGCCCATTGAAAATTATGCCCACCAAGATGGCCCGTCACATCCACCACTTCGCCAATAAAATACAGGTCTGGTCTGTCCATTACCGCCATGGTTTTTGATGACAGCTGGCGGGTATCCACGCCACCCAGGGTTACTTCGGCCGTTCGATAGCCTTCGGTGCCGGCAGGTTTGATGGTCCATTGATCCAGGGCGCGGGCCACCTGTTCTATGTCGCTGTTCTTATAGCCCTGCAGTGGGCCGGCCCAGCCGTGAACGTCGTTCAGGGCCTGGGCGAAGCGTTTGGGCAGGTGTTGCGCAAGGTACTGGGCCACCGTGGATTGCGGTTTTGATTTCCGTAGGTCGTGCAGGTCCTGTTCTACGTTGGTGGCGGGCAGCATGTTGACGCTCAGGCTGTCGCCGGGGTGCCAGAAGCTGGAAATCTGCAGCATCGAAGGGCCACTGAGCCCGCGGTGGGTGACCAGCATCGGTTCGCGGAAATGTTCGTTGTTGCAATGCACATCCACAGGGCAACTGACGCCGGATAGGGGCGCCAACTGTTCCTTCAGCTCCGGGTGCAGGGTGAAGGGCACCAACCCTGCCCGGGTGGGCAGTACGGCAAGCCCGAACTGTTTCGCAATATCGTAGCCAAAGCCGGTTGCGCCCATGGTGGGGATGGACAGCCCACCGCAGGCGATGACCAGGGATTCGCAGGTCAGGGTACCGCTGCTGGTTTGTAGCTGATAGCCGTGATCGACACCGCTGATTGTTTTAACGCTTGTCTTGAGCCGCACTTCCGCGCCAGCCCATTCGCATTCGGTGAGCAGCATATTGAGTATTTCCTTGCTGCTGTCCTTGCAGAATAGCTGCCCGGCGGCCTTCTCCTCGTGCTCGATGCCGTGGCGTTCCACCAGATCCAGGAAATGCTGGGGGGTGTAGCGTTTCAGGGCGGAGATGCAGTAGTGGGGATTGTCCGAGAGGAAGTTCGCCGGCGTGCTGTTGAGGTTGGTGAAGTTGCAACGGCCACCGCCGGACATAAGGATCTTCTTGCCGGGTTTGTTGGCGTGGTCGATCACCAGCACGCTACGGCCGCGGTAGCCTGCAGTTAGAGCGCACATCAGGCCTGCGGCGCCGGCGCCTATGATGATGACGTCGTAGCTCGCCGTGTTCATCTGATGTTGTCCCGCTGCAGGCCTACGGAGTTCCGGCACGGGTTGAGGGCGGTCAGGGATACGCGGTGAATGCGTCCCTGTACGCTCGACAAAAACATCCCTGTTTTTGACGATCCCTGACAGCTCTCAACCCGCGCCTTGCCAAACATCTGTGCTTGTACCGCCCCGCATGTATTAGTTGGGCGCAGTATACATTTTTGCGGAGACGTTAGGGCAGTTGCACGGAACCTTCCATATAAAACGCCGCCTGGCCCGCAATGGCGACGCGGTCGCCCTTCAGTTCACATCGCAGAACGCCGCCCCTTGCAGACACCTGGTGTGCCAACAGATGATTCTTGCCGAGTTTTTCGGCCCAATAGGGCACCAGAATACTGTGGATTGAGCCGGTGACCGGGTCTTCATCAATGCCGCCGCCGGGGGCGAAGTAACGGCTGACGAAGTCGCAGTCATTGCCAGGCGCAGTGATGATGACGCCCAGATTACCAAGTTCCTTGAGCTTGCGGATGTCCGGCTGCGCAGTTTTTACTGCCGCTTCGTCTCCGAGGACGATGAGGTAATTGGTGTCTTTGGGGACAAAGAACGAAGTGTTCGGGCAGCCTTCCAGGGCTTCCAGAATCAGGCTGGGTGTCGGGCGTTCCTCAAAGCCCAGATTGGGGAAATCCAGCTCCAGCCAGCCGTCGTCGGTCTGTTTCACTCCCAGGGGCCCGCTTTTGGACTGGAATCGGATTTGCCCCTTTTTCCAGTCGAGCTTGTTGAATAGGACCCAGGCGCTGGCGAGGGTGGCGTGACCGCATAGCGGCACTTCAATGCCTGGGGTGAACCAGCGTATGTGGAAGTCTTCGTCCGCTTCCTTGGGTAAGGGCACCAGAAAGGCTGTTTCCGAGAGGTTATTTTCCAGTGCCAGTTTCTGCATGGCGTCGTCCGGCAGCCACTCTTCAAGCGGCATGACGGCCGCGGGATTGCCGCTAAAAACCTGACTGGCGAAGGCGTCGACCTGATATATCGGTAGTGTTTTCATTCCCTTTCCTTTCGCGAGATTCGATGGATGATAGCCAGAGTCACCATTCTCCGTTTATGCAGACAACCATAACAGATTCAGATATTGTGATTTTGGACCGGTACAGGCCTTTCTATGTGACATCTGTACTGGTGAGAATCTGTTCGATCTGTACTGCAGCCATTCTGGATTGATCTGGCAGGATGAAGCGATGGGCATTCTCTATAATCAGGTAGCAGACCAGTTACACGCATTGATTCGTGATGGGGTTTATCGCGAAGGTGAGCGGTTGCCTGGTGTTCGGGCGCTCAGTCGCCAGTTTGGCGTGAGCGTGTCAACGGTGCTTCAAGCACACCAGACGCTGGAGGCCCGAGGCTACCTCGAAGCGCGAGAGCGCAGCGGCTATTTTGTGCATCTGCCCAGGCGGGATACACCAGAACCGGTGATGCAGAAGCACAAAGCCAAGCCGGTGCCGGTGAGTGCCCGTGACATGGCGCTTGATCTTTGTGCTGACGAAGAGAAGCGCATGGTGCCTCTGGCCGCTGCTGTGCCACATCCCGATTTTTTGCCCGTGCGGCAGATCCAGCATGCCACCCTCTGGGCTGCGCGGCGTGGGCTGGAAACATTAGACTATGCCTTTCCCGGCAAGATCGAGTATCGCCGTCAGGTGGCCCAGCGAATGGCCGCGTTGGGGATTATTACCACGCCCGACGACATTCTTGCCACCAACGGCGCCCAGGAAGCCATTATTCTTGCCCTGCAGGCGGTCACTTCGCCTGGGGATATCGTGGTTGTCGAGTCACCATCGTTCCCGGGCATCCTCCAGGCGCTGGACGTGGTTGGGCTCCGGGTCATTGAAGTGCCGACGCATCCTTCGGAAGGGCTGAGCCTGGAGGGATTGGAGCTGGCGCTGGAACAGTGGCCGGTGAAGGCATGCGTGGTGGTCCCCAATCACAGCAATCCCATGGGCGCGACGATGTCTGATCTTCGCAAGCAGCAGATGGTAAGGATGCTGGAAGCGGTGGGCGTTCCTTTGATTGAGGACGACATCTACGGCGATCTCTATTACGGCATGAATCGACCCAGACCGGCAAAGGTCTTTGATCGCACCGGCAATGTTATCTATTGCAACTCCTTCTCCAAGACCATTTCTCCGGGTTTACGGCTGGGATGGATGATGCCGGGAAAATACCTCGCCGAAGCACGGCAGCAGAAGTATTTCAGTAATCTGGGTACGGCGAGTGTGCCCCAGATTGCCGTAGCGCATTTCCTGGAGCAGGGCGGTTACGACCGATACCTGCGTTCAGCCCGGCAGCGTTACCGCGAGGCAACGGACCGTATGCGTGCGGCAGTAGGACGCTCCTTCCCGGAAGGTACGGCTGTCAGCCGTCCCCAGGGCGGTTTCGTGCTGTGGGTTCAGCTTCCGGGCACAGTGTCCGGTACAGAGGTGTTTCGCCGGGCGCGGGAGGAGAATATCAACGTGGCTCCGGGCCTGATGTTCTCCACCACCGACAAGTACGAAAACTGCCTGCGATTGAATGGTGCCAATCCCTGGAGTGAGCGGGTTGAGCAGGCCATTGCGCGCCTCGGTGCCATCGTAACGGCTGTGGCGGCTGAGTCCCGGGCCTGACTCGGGCCTATTTTTTCCGCAGGCTCATCGGATCCAGCAGGCCGATGGCAACCGCAATGCCCGTAACATCCGGCACGCGCTCCACACCTAGCCGTTTCATTACGCGCGCCCTGTACAAGTCAATTGTCTTCACGCCGATGCCCAGTTGCTCCGCTATTTCCCTGCTGGTGTATCCTTGTGCCAATGGCATGAATACATCCCGTTCCCGCCGTGTGAGAGAAGCGACAAGCGTGTCAGTGTGCTGGTCTCCACGTTGTTGACTATTGGTTTTCTGATGTTCCTGAAGGGCCTGCTGGACGCTATCCAGAAGAAGTTGTTCGTTGAATGGCTTCTCGATGAAATCAAAAGCCCCGGATTTGAAGGCGCGGACCACGATGGGCACATCCGCGTGTCCAGAGAGAAAGATGATGGGAAGTTGCGAGCCCCGTTTTTGAAGCTCTTCCTGAACGTTCAGGCCGCCGAGGCCAGGCATCCGTATGTCGAGGACCACGCAGCCGGTATGCTCCGGATTAACGGCGTTCAGAAATTGCCGGCCATCTGCATAAGGCTGCACGTGTAGGCCAACGGACTCCAGCAGCCACTGGGTGGACTCCAGCATGCCGGCATCATCGTCTACAACATAAACGGTATGGGCTGAATCACTCATCCTGGTCTGTCTCCCTAGGGTTGCCGGATTCATTCTTTTTGCAGTGGGGAGGAGGGAAGCGGCATATCAGTGTCAGGCCGCCACCGTCGGCTGGTTGTGCGTCCAGAAAGCCGCCATATCCCTCAATAATGGAGCGGCTCATGGAAAGTCCAAGGCCAAGTCCTTGAGGTTTGCTGGTATAGAAGGGCGTGAACATGTGTCGCAGGCCTTCCTCGTCAAGGCCCGTTCCGTGGTCAGTCACCTTGATCAGGGTCTCCTGCGCCGGTGTTATGCAGGTTTCAATCTTAATGTGAGATGGGGCGTTGTTATCCTGCCGGGCTTCGGTATTGGCGTCGATACCGTTGCGAATCAGGTTGATCAACACCTGCTCGAGTAAGACCGGGTCGGCAGTGAGTACGGGGTTGAGCGGCGTTAGGTTCTCCTGGATGACAACATTATGTTTGTCTGCATCCCATTGGCATAGTCGCTTGACGTTGGTTACCGCGTCATTGATGTTAACCGGCGCTGTGCGTTGCTGCCCCTTACGTAGAAAGGCCCGCAGTCGCTTGATGACTTCCGAGGCGCGGTTGGCGTGATGAGTGATTCGCTGCAGACCATCGTCCACCCGCTCGAGGTTCTCCGGGTACTCCAGGGCCAGTTTCAGATAACGCTGGCTTGCACTGGCAAAGTTAACGATCGACGCCAGTGGCTGGTTCATCTCGTGGGCGATACTGGATGCCAGTTCGCCCAGTGTCGCCAAGCGGGCAGTGTGGGCGAGTTCTTCGGCCAGTCGGCGGTTGTTTTCTTCCGACTTTACCCTTGCGGTAATGTCTCGTGAGACGCTGACGGCCTCGATCACTGCTCCGGTGTAGGTTTCCCTGATCGCCCGGCTGGCGATTTCAAACCATCGCTTGCTGCCGTCCCGGTGGGTGATCTCTATGGTCATGGTGGCGTAGCCTTCGTCCCGAAGCCGGTTACGGGCTTCCTCCATTTCGGCGCTGAAGGCATTGCTTCGGAATACCTCTTCAAGAGGTTTGCCCCTAAGTTCCTCAGGCCAGTACCCCAGCAGCCTCCAGGATGCCGGCGTGGCATCAATGAACCTGCCATCCGGTGCATGCCGGGAAATAAGGTCTGTAGTGTTTTCGGTAATCAATCGGTAAAGCCGGCTGGATCGGGTTGCCTCGTCCAGTTTCCGAATGTTGTCTGTGACATCCCGTCCCCGTGCCAGAATCTGGCGAGAGTCCTGGTCGGGAATGAACGTCCACGACAGGGTGGCCGAATGCAGACGACTCTCCACGCCTTCAATAGCGCGCCCCTGGGTAAGGCAGGCATTGATCAGAGCTGAGAAATTGACTGGTAGCAGTCTGATCGGGTTGTCGGTTCCGGTCTCCGCACACAGATCTTTCGCTGCCTGATTCAAGCCTAGCAGCTGGCCGTCGGAATCGAGTATAAGCCCTGCTTCAGGGTCGGAACTTGGCAGCTGGAAGGTTGTGATAGTGCTTCCTTGGTTATTTTTCATTTTAATATAGTAAATACACTATAATACATTGGTGTAATTTCTAGTAGTGTTGCTATAAAATAGTATCTCTATACCAGATATTGTAGCCCTTTTGGTAGACTTCTTTAATGCACCATAAGAATAATGACGCTTACAGGACCATACAATGACATCAATTTTTGATCAGGGCCTCGAGCCAGTCAGCGCCAATCACTCTGTCCTTTCCCCCATCGACTTTATTGAGCGTACCGCCAGTGTCTACCCGGACTATCCGGCAGTCATACACGGAGCCATTCGCTATACCTGGGGACAGACCTATGAACGGTGTCGCCGACTGGCCTCTGCGCTTTCCAGCAGGGGCATCGGTCGTGGCGACACGGTGGCGGCGATACTGCCCAATATTCCGGCGATGGTGGAATGTCACTTTGGCGTTCCGATGATTGGGGCTGTGCTCAACACTCTTAACGTGCGACTGGATGCTGAGGCCATTGCTTTTATGCTTGAGCACGCTGAAGCCAAAGTGGTGGTGGCCGATCGGGAGTTCGGTAGTGTGGTTCGCGATGCAATCAGTCGTCTGGACTCAAAGCCATTGGTCATTGACATTGACGATCCCGAATACGGTGAGGGTATCCAGGTGAGCGATCTGGATTACGAAGCGTTCCTTCAGGAAGGCGACCCGGAGTTCCAGTGGAACCTGCCTGAAAACGAATGGGATGCAATTTCACTGAACTATACATCAGGTACCACCGGGAACCCGAAAGGTGTGGTTTACCACCATCGTGGCGCTTATCTGAACAGTCTTGGCAATCAGGCCGTGTGGTCAATGGGCCAGCACCCCGTCTACCTGTGGACGCTTCCCATGTTCCACTGCAACGGCTGGTGTTTCCCCTGGACCGTCACGGCGATGGCAGGCACCCATGTGTGTCTACGGCGGGTGGACCCGGAGAAAATCCTCCAGCTGATTCGCGATCATCAGGTGACTCACATGTGCGGTGCGCCAATTGTGCTCAACGCTCTGTTGAATGTGCCAGAGTCTGCAAAAGCCGGAATTGATCACGAGGTGAAGGCGATGACAGCCGGTGCAGCCCCTCCTGCACAGGTTATCGGTGCCATTGAGGAAATGGGGATTGCGATTACCCATGTATATGGTCTCACCGAGGTATACGGCCCAGTGACAGTGTGTGCGTGGAAATCCGAGTGGGATGAGAAAACGCTGGATGAACGGGCCACGATCAAAGCACGTCAGGGCGTTCGTTATCAGACGCTGGCAGGCACGATGGTGGGCGAGCCAAGCACCATGGAGCCAGTACCTAAAGACGGTAAAACCATTGGCGAGATATTCCTGCGCGGTAACACCGTAATGAAGGGCTATCTGAAAAACCCCAAGGCCACTGAGGAAGCCTTTCGCGGCGGTTGGTTCCACACCGGCGATCTGGCTGTGTGGCACGAGGACGGTTATATGGAGATCAAGGATCGTCTGAAGGACATCATCATTTCGGGGGGCGAAAATATTTCTACCATTGAGGTGGAAGACGCTCTGTATCGCCATCCGTCGGTATTGGAGGCAGCGGTGGTTGCGCGTCCAGACGCCAAATGGGGCGAGACCCCTTGTGCGTTTATCACCTTGAAGCCGGAAGCCAGCGAAGTGAGCGAGGAGGATCTGATCGACTTCTGCCGTGAACGATTGGCTCGCTTCAAGGTGCCCAAGACGATCGTATTTAGTGACCTGCCAAAAACCTCAACCGGCAAGATCCAGAAATTCGTGCTGCGAGACCAGGCAAAAGAACTGGATTGATCTGGTGGTGTTATAGCCCGGCGACCGGGTTTGGAAACCGTTAACACAAAAACAACATGAGGTGCGGATGATTCCGCACCAGGAGACTTTTTATGCAAGTTTACCACCGTAAAAATGGGGAAGAGCAGCCATATTGGCCGGCTGGTCCATTCAAGATTCGACTGCCGTTTGTTCACTACCGTTGGGAGTTTGCCGAAATGGTGCAGGCGCTGATCATGTTCGTGGTCAGCCTTGCGATGATTCCGCTTCTGGAGAAGTACCTCGGTGTGCCCTACGACGTTGCGCTTGCCTACGTGGTGATTTGCGGCATCGGTTTCATGTTGCCAGCGTTACTCGGTGTTCCACTGATACCGGGCTGGATCACGCCGGGCATCCCTGTGGTGCTTCTCTTCCTGGGTGACTACGAGCCGGGTCCGGAGGCAATTAAAGCGTTGTTTGCGCTACAGTTCCTGGTGTTCATTATTTTCCTGGTGCTGGGGGTTACCCGCTTGGGGAGCAAGCTGGTGGAGCTGATTCCCCGTTCCATGAAGGGCGGCATTATTATTGGTGCCGGTATTGCCGCATTGATGGGCGAAATCGAAGCAGGTGGACGACTGGCTGAAACCCCCATTTCCCTGATTGTGGGCGGTCTGGTCTGTCTGTATCTGATGTTTTCGGTATCTTTCAAAGGGTTCGTCGACACCAGCAACATTGCCCGCAAGATTGCGAACTACGGAATGGTCCCGGGAATGGTCGTCGCCATCCTGGTGGGTTTTGCCACTGGTGAGTATGCCGTTCCAGACGTGGAGTGGGGCATTACCAAGCCGGCGTTTGACGAGCTGTGGAACTATCTGCCGTTTGCTGTCGGGTTTCCCGATGCCGAAGTGTTCATGTACGCCATTCCGACAGCGGTGATCGCCTATGTCATTGCCTTTGGTGACATCGTAGTTGGGCAGTCGTTGATGAACCGGGTGGATCACCTGCGAAAGGATGAGGAGATTGATAACAGCATTGATCGTGTACATCTCGTGACGGCTATCCGCAACGGTGGGCACGCTTTCTTTGCGCCATACCCCGGTCTTGCCGGCCCTATCTGGACGGCGGTTACCGCTACCATGGCTGAGCGTTATAAATATGGCCGTAACGCCATGGATTCCATCTACAGCGGTGGTGGTACGTTCTGGGTTACTGGTTTCATTGCCTTGTTTGTGTTGCCGTTGGTGAGCTTCTTCCAGCCAGTATTGCCGATTGCCTTGTCGTTGACTCTGCTTCTGACTGGCTACATCTGCCTAATGGTGGGGCTTGAGCAATTGGAGAACAACACTGAACGTGGTATCGCCGGTACCATGGGGGTGGTTCTGGCAGTCTATGGAGCGGGTTGGGGACTGGCCACCGGTGCCGTGCTGTATTTTCTTATCGAGCGCACCAAGCTGCTTGGATTTACCGCCGACCCGGAAGCGCCGGGTGTTAAGGCAACTGAAGAACATTAAGCCAGCAGCGTCTGATCTGCTTGAACGCACTTTACCCTTATGTGTCCTTGGAGGCATCGGCTTGGCCATGCCTCCTTTTTTGTTGTGCGCCAGGCATGGCGCGTAGCGCCTTGACGGGCGCTGTTCCGGTTCAGGTGGTGCTGGCCGGATGACTTGGGGGTGCAAGTCCCCTGTGGACCCGGCAAGGGGAACCACTAGCCGGACGGCAAGGGTGTCCATCGTGAGATGGAATCTGAAGGAAGCCGCAGGCAAAGCACTGGCCTGACGAACAGAAATCGCATATGAGGCGGTCACACCGGGTAAGGCGTCAACTATCGTCAAAGCCCTGTACTTGCACGGAAGGTGTGGACGTAAATGCGGCGGGCATAAGTGTGAAGGTCACGCGTCTTACCCTGGGAAGTCTGGTTCTCTGCCGCTGTGCTACTCACTTCGCGAGAGGTGGGGATGGGGAGCCAGAACTCAGCCGAGGTCATAGTAGGTGCGTTACCGCGTACTGAAGGACCGAACATGGTTGGCCGTTAGTAGACGGTGAGTTCTCGTGATGTGCTTATGAAGACAGAAGCGACCCGGATGGGTCAGGGCATTCAGGAAGGGGTTGGGCGGAACCCGGCAGGTACTGAGGCCCGTGTCGAGGCAGGCGCGGGGGCTCACCCGTGGACGAACGCGGAGCCGAACGCGCTGATGGAGCAGGTGCTTGAGCGCCCGAACCTGATGCGTGCGTATCAGCGGGTGGTGTCCAACAAAGGGGCGGCTGGCGTCGATCAGATGCCGGTAACAGCCCTGAAGGGCCACCTGCAACAGCATTGGCCAACACTGCGCGAGCGGCTGTTGGCCGGAGACTACCATCCTCAACCGGTACGCCGGGTCAGCATCCCCAAGCCGCAAGGCGGGGAACGGATACTGGGTATTCCGACGGTGCAGGATCGCCTGATCCAGCAAGCACTTCACCAAACACTGAGCCCGATGCTGGAGCCGACCTTCTCGGATCACAGCTACGGGTTCCGTCCTGGTCGAAGTGCCCATCAGGCGGTCAAGGCGATGCAACGGCATATCAACGACGGCCACCGCTGGGTGGTCGATCTGGATCTGGCCCAGTTCTTCGACCGGGTCAATCACGATGTGCTGATGAGCCTGCTGGCTCGTCACATCACTGACCGGCGGATACTCACCCTGATCCGGCGTTACCTGCGAGCAGGCATGCTGTCAGGCGGGCTGGTCAGCCCGAGGGGGGAAGGGACGCCACAAGGCGGTCCCTTATCTCCTCTGCTGTCCAATGTGCTTCTGACCGAACTGGATCGGGAGTTGGAACGCCGGGGGCACCGGTTCTGTCGTTATGCGGATGATTGCAACCTCTACGTTCGCAGCCGACGAGCCGGTGAACGGACCATGACCAGCATTACCCACTACCTGGAAACGCACCTGCGCCTGACGGTGAATACGGCGAAGAGTGCCGTGGATCGCCCCTGGCGCCGGAGCTTTCTGGGTTACAGCGTGAGCTGGCATAAACGTCAGGTCCGGTTGAGAGTCGCGCCCAAAAGCCTGAAGGCCTTCATGGCCAAGCTTCGCCCCCTGCTGAAACGGTCACGGGGACAGTCGTTGACGACCACCATCCGGAACCTGAACCCGGTGCTGAGAGGCTGGGCAAATTACTATCGCCTGACCGCCTCGAAGCGTTCGGTCGAAGCCCTGGATGGCTGGATAAGACGGCGGCTTCGCCTGATCCTGTGGCAGCAGTGGAAGCGGACCCGCACGCGGGCCCGCAACCTGGTACGGCTAGGCTTGACTGAGATAAGGGCTTGGAGGAGCGCGACCAATGGTCGTGGACCCTGGTGGAACAGCGGTGCGTCTCATATGAACGCGGCCCTGCCTAAGAGGGTATTCGACCGTCTGTCTCTGGTAAGCTTGCTGGATACGATGACTCGGCTTCAGAGCCGACCATGAACCGCCGTGGTACGGAACCGTATGCCCGGTGGTGTGAGAGGACGGGGGAGATAACTCCCCCTCCTACTCGATTGACAAGTTGTCATATAGTGACAACTTGTCGCTTTTTTGTAGTTGTCGCCTTCCTTCCGTGTTGAATTCGGGTTTAAACTGAAGTTTCTGATCAATTTTCGTACGCGACGTTGCCGCTGTACGGTGAATGCCGCTTCATAATCACAATAACCCGGAGGCAGTCATGACCATCAGCTCCACGCCCGAAGGCGTTTCGGTTGCACCCCGACACATGCACTTCGATATTGCCGACGACCTCAAAACCCTGTGGCACGGCAATGACACCTTCCGCACGGCGTTCTTCAATGCGCTTTCGCTCCAGTTCCCCGATGGCGAGCAGCAGTTTATCAATGCGGTTCGGCTCTACCGGGACAAGGTGGACGATCCCAAGCTTAAGGAAGAGATTCGCGGGTTTATTGGCCAGGAGGCGCTGCATAGCCGGGAGCACAAGCACTACAACGAAGCGTTGAAGGCTCGTGGGTACAACATCGATGCCATTGATGAGCGATTCCGCAGGCATATGGCGTGGGTAGGCAACCTGCCGCCCAGTCGCCAACTGGCCGGAACCTGCGGCGCCGAGCATTATACCGCGGTGCTGGCGAATGCCATTCTCCGTCACCCGGAATGGATGGAAGGGGCCACACCGGACATGGAAAAGCTGTGGCGCTGGCACGCCATCGAGGAAACTGAGCACAAATCGGTGGCTTTCGACGTCTATCGACACTGCGTTGGCAATGAGCGTCTTCGCCGGATTGTATTCCTGTTTGTGACCTGGAATTTCTTCAAGTACACCTTCCTGAACACCTGCAGTCTGTTGAAAACCGACGGCAAGTTGTGGAGCCTCGGCACGTGGATCGGTGGTATTAACTTTCTATGGGGTAAACCGGGGGTGTTGCGCAAGTGCATGCCGGACTTCCTGGCCTATTTCCGCAAGGGGTTTCATCCGTGGCAACAGGATAACCGTGAACTGATCGAGAAAAACCTCAATGAACTTGAACTGAAGCCATCCGCTCGCTAGCAGGGTGCTGAAATATTGACCGCTTTGTGTAAGACTGGGCCTGCCAAAAACAATGACAATAAAGGGAAGCAACCGGCTGGAATAGCTTCCCATAGCTGGAGGCCCCATGCGCGTTGGTCTTATCGTTGATTCCGCCTGCGATCTGCCCTATGAGTTCAGTCGCAAGCACGATCTGTTTGTTCTGCCGGTCACGGCCGTTATTGATGGCCAGACCTACATCGACGAGCACGACCCGGTCAGGACCCAGGAATTCTACCAGAGCGGCCTATTACAGAAGGGCCACCACGCCGAAACGCACGCCTTCTCCGCCGAACAGATCCACGACCTGTTCATGGAAAAAATTGTCACGGAATTTGACGTTGCCATCTGCGAAACGGTCACCCGGTCTCGCAGCCTGATTTTCCAGAATGCCACGGAAGCCATGAACAGTGTGATGGGGCACTATCATGAGGCCCGCCACGCCGCCGGGCGGGAGGGCAAATTCTCCATGCGGGTGATCGACAGCAAACAGATCTTTGCCGGCCAGGGGCTGCTGGCGGCTCACACCCTTCGCCTGATTGAGCAGAAGCTTTCGAAAAACGCCTTACGCAATGAAGTCGACACGTTCACCGACAGAATCTACACCTGCGTGATTCCCCGGGATTTGCACTATATCCGCGAACGGGCCCGTCGGCGTGGAGACAAGAGCGTGTCGGCACTGGTGGCGTTTCTCGGCAAGGCACTGAACATCACCCCGGTCATTTTTGGTCAGGGCGCTGAAGGACAACCGGTTGCCAAAACCCGGAGTTTCGACGTGGCAGTGGAAAAAGTGATGAACTATGCCACCGCGAGGGTCGAGGCAGGACTGTTGACGCCCTATGTCAGCCTTTCCTGCGGCCTGACCTGGACTGAAATCGAGGACCTTCCAGGATTGAATCGCCTGCGTGACGCCTGTGAGAAAAACGGTGTTGAGCTGTTGCTCTCCCAGATGGGCATTACCAGCAGCATCTACATCGGCCCCGGCAGCCTGTGCCTGGCGCTTGCCGCAGAACCCCACGAATTCAGCGATTTCCAGTAGCCGGGACTATCGGGCGCCCAGGCACCACCTCCCGTTTCTTGGCTCACTCGCACACCAAAGGCTGTATCTTCGGCAAACGCAGCCGGTCGGGCTTCGTGTTAGCCTCATATCGTTCTCAATTCAGAAGCCCACTTCCAGACAGCACCGGACCCCGATTATGACCAAAGGTAAAACGGATCTCGCCAATGCGTTGCTCGAGCAACACGTAAAACACGAACTGGCTTCCCTGAAAGGGGCCAAGTTGCGGCGCTTTCTCGAAACCGAAGTGGATGAACTGTTTGACTACGCCGGGGCCATCACCCTGAACCGGCTGACCTCGGCGGAACAGGTTATGGGCGTGATCCAGCGCATTGTGATCAACATGGAACTGGATGCCGGTATCCCGGAACTGGCGGCCGAAATGGCTACGGAGGTATTGAACGCGCCGGTCCAGCGCACGTCCCGGTTACGGGATATTATCACCCGAGAGCAGGCCACCGGGTTCCTCGAAGAGGCCCTTGAACTACGTCAGCAGCGTGAGCGGGTGATCAGCGAGATCATGGCTCACCCGGTCTATCAGGAGCTGGTTTCAAACGTGGTGTATCAGGGCGTGGTGAACTACCTCTATGAGGACAACCTGATTACCAAGAGTGTTCCTGGTGTCGGTTCGATGATGAAGTTTGGCAAGCGCATGGCCAACAGGGCGGTTCCGGGCCTGGACGAGACCTTTGAGCGCCGTTTCAAGGCCTGGTTGTCCGACAGCCTGCCGGGGTTGATCAGCCGGAGTGAACAGTTCCTGAACAAGGCGCTGAGCGACGAGGAGCTGCGCGACAGCGTGATGGCCGTATGGGTGTCACTGGAAGACCGCACCATCGAAGAGTTGCACGAGGGGCTTGGAGACATACAGCTCCAGGAGTTTGTGGTTCTGGGGTATGAGTTCTGGCTGCAGTTCCGACAGACGGCCTATTTTGAGGGGTGTGCCAGGGCCGTGGTGGAGCACCTGTTTACCCTGTATGGCGACAAGCCGGTAATTGAGCTGTTGGCTGCCGTTGGGGTCGATCGCGATGTAGTCATGGCGGAGGTGGATGCCTACGCACTTCCTGTGATAGACGTGCTGCGGGAGGAGGGGTATCTTGAGGCCCTGACCCGTCGTCGTCTTGCGCCATTCTATAAGTCGGCCGCGGCGAAAAAACTTCTGCAGCAGGAGAGCTGAGCACTCCTGCGTTCGCGTGGGATGTTTGGCAATGCTGGTACCAACGGAGCTGTTCTGGGCCTATCTGGTGGCCATCTCGCTACTGACTGTCACGCCAGGGGTGGACACCCTGCTGGTGATGCGGAACGCCGGGCGCGGTGGATTGAAACATGGTTTGCGGGATGGCTGTGTCACCAGCGTGGGCATCTGCTGTGGGTTGTTTATTCACGCCACCCTGTCCGCTCTGGGTATTTCGGTGCTGCTGGTAGAGACGGCCTGGGCGTTTACCGCGGTCAAATGGGCAGGTGCCTGCTACCTGATCTGGCTGGGGCTGAGTTCGTTGCGTCAGGCCATGGCCCGGGGCCCCGCAAACGCCGATGAATCCTCGATATCGAGCGCCGAACCGCCATTGATGAAACCGGTATCAATCTGGGTGGCGTTTCGAGAAGGCCTGCTGTCCAACGTGCTGAATCCGAAAACGGCGCTGTTCTATATGGCGTTGCTTCCTCAGTTTATCGATCCCGCCGGGAATGCATTCCAGCAATCGCTGTTCCTTGCGGCGGTTCACTTTGTGCTGGCGATGGCCTGGCAATGTGGGCTGGCGTTGGTGGTGGTCAAATCAAGAAGGCTTGGCGTGGGGCAGGGCGTAAAGCGCATGCTGAACGCGCTGACTGGTGGCTTCTTCGTCGCTATCGGGGCAAAACTGGCGACGCAGTGAAGTGGTGATGTATGAAAAAGGGGAGCCGAGGCTCCCCTTTTTGATGGTAATACGCTGAACGCAGCTATTACTTTTCGAGGTACTGCAGCTTGTCCGGCTTGCCGTCCCACTCTTCGGCTTCTGGCAGCGGGTCTTTCTTTTCGGTGATGTTGGGCCACTTGCCTGCCAGGTCGGCGTTGAGCTCCACAAACTGGACCTGATCCGCCGGCAGCTCGTCTTCCGAGAAAATGGCCTCAGCGGGGCACTCCGGCTCACACAGGGCGCAATCGATGCATTCGTCCGGATCGATTACCAGAAAGTTCGGGCCTTCGTAGAAGCAGTCAACCGGGCATACTTCCACGCAGTCCGTGTATTTGCACTTGATGCAGTTATCAGTAACGACAAACGTCATAGTCAGTTTCCTGGTCCAGTAGTCAATCTCATCAGTGTAATAATAATTGCGCGATATTGTATTGAGCGGCCTGCCCTGTCGCAAGCGCTGAGGCGCACTATCGTTATTACACAGATCAATTCTGCCGCTGAGTTCCGCTATTTCCCCAGCAGTTCTTTCAATTCGTACAGTCGGTTAAGGGCATCCCGCGGAGTCAGTCCGTCCACGTCCAGGTCGGCCAGGCATTCTTCCACTTTGCTGGGCTCCAGGCTGGCGAACATGTCTGCCTGCATAACCGGCTCGCTAACGCGGGCGGTGCGTGGCTGTTTTTCAGGTTCAGCCGGCGCCACGGCGGTATGATCGGCTGCCGGCCTGGCTGGTGCCGCACCGCCTTCAAGGTGGGACAACTGCTCCTTGGCATTGCGAATCACGTCCTGGGGCACGCCAGCCAGCTTCGCCACCTGCAAACCATAGCTCTGGCTCGCCGGGCCGTCATGAACGTTGTGCAGGAACACGATGGTGTCGTCGTGCTCGGTGGCTGTCAGGTGAACATTAACGGCGTGCTCAAGATCGTCGGCCAGTTGCGTGAGCTCGAAATAGTGAGTGGCAAACAGGGTGTAGCAGCGAATGTGTTTGGCCAGGTGTTCCGCTGTCGCCCACGCCAGGGACAGGCCGTCGAAGGTGCTGGTGCCGCGCCCAACCTCGTCCATCAGCACCAGGCTGTATTCCGTGGCGTTGTGAAGGATATTGGCGGTCTCAGTCATTTCCACCATAAAGGTTGAGCGGCCGCCGGCGATGTCGTCTGACGACCCCATGCGGGTGAAAATACGATCCAGTGGCCCGATGACCACGCGGTTGGCGGGCACATAGCTGCCGGTGTAAGCCAGCAGGGCAATCAGTGCTGCCTGGCGCATGTAGGTGGACTTACCGCCCATGTTGGGGCCGGTGATCACCAGCATGCGCCGTTGCTGGTCCATCAGCAGATCATTGGGCACGTAGGGATCGCTCAGCAGTTGTTCCACCACCGGGTGGCGGCCTTCTTCGATATCGAAGCCGGGCGTGTCACTGAATTCCGGGGCATTGAAGCGAAGGCTGGTGGCCCGCTCGGCAAAGTTGCTGAGCACATCCAGCTCCGCCAGGGCCTGAGCCGCGTCCTGCAGGGGCGCGAGTTCGGCGGCGACAGTTTCCAGCACCTCGTCGTACAGGGCTTTCTCCCGTGCCAGCGAGCGGCTCTTGGCGCTAAGGGCCTTGTCTTCGAATTCTTTCAGTTCCGGGGTGATAAAGCGTTCGGCGTTTTTCAGGGTCTGGCGGCGGATGTAATCCACTGGCGCCTGCCCGGACTGGGCGCGGGTAATTTCGATGTAGTAGCCGTGTACCCGGTTATAACCCACTTTCAGCGTGCTGATCCCGGTACGCTCGCGCTCACGAGTCTCAACGTCCAGGAGGAACTGGCCTGCGTTCTCGCTGATGTTACGCAGCTCGTCGAGCTCTTCGTCAAAGCCTTCGCGGATAACACCACCATCCCGGATGACCACCGGCGGGTTGTCGATGATGGCTCGTTCCAGCAGGTCCGATAGTTCGGGGTACTCGCTGATCGTTGTGGCGAGTCTGACGACGTGGTGGGAATTGACCGGTGTCAGTGCGTTCTGTAAATCCGGCAGGCTTAGAAAAGCATCCCGCAGCCGTGCCAGATCCCTTGGGCGCGCTGAACGCAGCGCCACGCGGGCCAAAATCCGCTCGATATCACCGATGCTTTTCAACAGGTCATGAACCGGCTCATAGTGAAAGCCGTCCAGAAGTGCTGAAACCGCCTGCTGGCGTTGTTCCACCACGGTAATGTCCCGTAAGGGCCGGTTAAGCCATCGTCTTAGCTGGCGCCCACCCATGGCGGTCGCCGTCCGGTCCATCACCCAGGCCAGGGTGTGCTGGGTGCCGCCCATGAGGTTAGTGTCGATTTCCAGGTTACGGCGGCTGGTGGCGTCCAGGATTACCGCTTCCTCGCGCCGTTCACGGCTGAGTTTGCGAATGTGGGGCAGGGCGGTGCGCTGGGTTTCTTTGGCGTACTGCAGCAGGCATCCGGCGGCACAGATGGCCAGCGTGAGGTCTTCGCAGCCAAAACCGGTCAGGTCGCGGACCTGCAGTTGCTGGGTAATCACGCGGCGGGCGGTGTCGGACTCAAACAGCCATGGGCCCTGGCGACGGATACCGGTATAGCCGTCCAGTACGTCCTGATAAGGAAAGTCCTCACTGATCAGGATCTCCGCTGGGCGCAGGCGCTGGAGCTCCCCTTGCAGGCCCTCGAGATCGTCCAGTTCAGACACGGTAAACCGTCCGCTGGAGATGTCGAGGGAGGCAAAACCAAACTGCTCCCGGTGGCTGTAGATGGCGACCAGAAGGTTATCCCGGCGGTCCTCAAGGAACGCATCGTCGCTCAGCGTGCCCGGCGTCACAATGCGAACCACCTTGCGCTCTACCGGCCCCTTGCTGGTCGCCGGGTCGCCAATCTGCTCGCAAATGGCGATGGATTGACCAGCACGAACCAGACGTGCAATGTAGCCTTCAGCGGAATGGTAAGGAATGCCCGCCATGGGAATCGGGCTGCCCCCCGACTGCCCCCGGGCTGTCAGGGTGATATCCATCAGCTCGGCAGCTTTCTTGGCATCCTCGTAGAACAGCTCGTAAAAGTCCCCCATGCGGTAGAACACCAGTTCATTGGGGTGTTCACCCTTGATCTTGAGGTATTGCCTCATCATCGGGGTGTGGTGGGACAGATCGGTCTGGGCTGCTGACATGAACGGTTCCGGATCCATTGGCTTTATGTGAAGGCAGGGATTGTAAGAAAATAACCGCCATGATGAAACGAAGGAGATCATTATGCCACTGACTGACGAGGCATTGGCGGAAGCCGGCACGCAATTGGCTGACGTATTAATGCAACGCGAGCTTACGATAGCCACTGCCGAAAGTTGCACTGGCGGCTGGGTTGCCAAGGTGCTGACCGACCGCGCGGGCTCTTCTTCCTACGTTCTGGCGGGACTGGTGACCTACAGCAACGATGCAAAAAGGGGCTTGCTGGGTGTGACTGAACCGTCGCTGGGGGAGCACGGCGCAGTTAGCGAACCGGTGGTACGGGAAATGGTTGCTGGTGCCCTGGCGGCCACGGGTGCGGATGTGGCTGTTGCGATCAGTGGCGTGGCGGGCCCTGGTGGCGGCAGTGACGACAAGCCGGTAGGCACGGTGTGGTTTGCCTGGGGGCGCTCTCCGGCTGACACCGAAGCGGTGGTTGAGCAGTTCCAGGGCGACCGTGATCAGGTTCGGCGCCAGGCGGTTCTTTATGTGTTACAGGGAGTTAGGGGCTTTCTGGAAAAGGCCTGAAACGGAGGGGTTGGTCTTGCCTTCGTGTTGTGTTTTAATACTGTTCAAATATACAGGAGTCTGGTTTTCCGGGTTCCGCAGTCCATGATTTTGGCCGCCGGGCTCCCGTCCCGATAACGGCATTGGCGACAGAGGGTTTGCAACGATGGAAGACAACCGCAAGAAAGCACTGGGCGCAGCACTGAGCCAGATCGAACGCCAGTTCGGCAAGGGCGCTGTCATGAAGATGGGCGACCAGCCCAGGGAAGCGATCCCTGCGGTATCCACCGGTTCCCTGGGCCTGGATGTGGCGCTGGGAATAGGCGGTCTGCCTTATGGTCGTATCTGTGAGATCTACGGCCCGGAAAGCTCTGGTAAAACCACGCTGACCCTGCAGGTGATTGCCGAGGCCCAGAAGGCTGGAAAAACCTGTGCGTTTGTGGATGCGGAGCATGCCCTGGACCCGGTCTATGCCGAAAAACTGGGCGTGAACGTGGATGAACTCCTGGTATCCCAGCCGGACACCGGTGAGCAGGCGCTGGAAATCTCTGACATGCTGGTACGCTCCAACGCTGTTGACGTCATCATCGTGGACTCCGTGGCAGCGCTGACGCCCAAGGCCGAAATTGAAGGTGAGATGGGGGACAGCCATGTTGGTCTCCAGGCCCGCCTGATGTCCCAGGCGCTGCGTAAGCTGACGGGTAACGTCAAGCATGCCAACTGCCTGCTGATCTTTATCAACCAGATCCGCATGAAAATTGGTGTGATGTTCGGCAGCCCCGAAACCACCACCGGCGGCAACGCCCTGAAATTCTACTCATCCGTTCGCCTGGACATTCGCCGCATCGGTGCTGTTAAAGATGGCGATGAAGTGGTGGGCAACGAAACCCGAGTGAAAGTGGTCAAGAACAAGGTATCTCCGCCGTTCAAGCAGGCCGAGTTCCAGATCATGTACGGCAAGGGCATCTACCACATGGCCGAAGTGCTCGATATGGGTGTGAAGGAAGGCTTCGTGGACAAGTCCGGCGCCTGGTACGCCTACAAGGGCGACAAGATCGGCCAGGGCAAGGCCAATGCCTGCAAGTTTTTGGAAGAGAACCTTGAGATCGCCAATGAGATCGAAGCGGCGGTGCGTGACAAGCTGATGCCCAAGCCGGCCAAGAAAGAAGAAGCGGCAAAGGAAGAGGCAACAGCAGACGCGAACGGTGAGCTTCTCTAAGCTCTGTTATTAGTTCCTGCGTTATCGGGGAGATAGTATGGATGCGAAGAAAAAACTACTGGTTGTCGCCCATGCACCCTCCCCGAATACCCTTAAACTAAGGCAAGCCGTAGAGCAGGGCGCAAAACACGAAGACATCGAAAATGTCGAGGTCACGGTGCTCCCTCCGCTGGAAGCAGGCCCGGAAGATATTCTGGCCTGTGATGCCATCATCCTCGGTACCACTGAAAACCTTGGTTACATGAGTGGTGCGTTAAAGGATTTTTTTGACCGCAGTTACTACCCCTGCCTTGAGAAAACCCAGGGTTTGCCCTTCACCTTCTACATCCGCGCCGGTCTCGACGGTACCGGCACCCATCGCGCTATCGATTCCATCACCACGGGCCTGCGTTGGCGGCTGGTGCAGGAGCCATTGCTCTGTCATGGCGACTATCGGGACGAATTCGAGGATCAGTGCCGGGAACTGGGGCTCTACATGGCCGCCAGCCTGGATGCCGGGCTGTTCTAGGAAGCTTTAGCTGGCGTAGCGGTTGTACAGGCCTTCAATGCGGGAAAGGGCATTGTCCACGGTTCGTGAATACCCCTTTTTGTCGAAACAGTAGCTGAACTGGATGCTTACCCGGTAGCCGGTCTGATAGGGCTGGCAACTGATCACCCGGGCGGCGACACGGGATTCGCAGATGTACTTGCCATGAAAGTCCATATAGAGACGGGCGCCAGACTCTACTGGCCTTGGGCAAAGCACCGCCATGCCATAGCGATTCAGGTCCAGGCAGGTGACAGCGGTTGAATTCTTCCCTCGACCAAAGAAGCCACGCTCCTGCAGCTGTACCTTCAGGCACATGGCAGGGTAGCGGTCCTTGATTCTGCGGTCTGCGGAATCACTCATCATACGTTGGCATCCGTTGCGTATCTTGTGATTATTATTGGCCCGTTCTTCCACCGGGACGTTGAAGTCTAGTGCCCACGATGGTGACTGAAAAATGACCAAGCGAAGAACTGTGACCGGGTTATCAAAATGGGGCTGCAGTGTGCCGACAGCAAAATCATGCCCCTAATGACATGGTGTTCAGGCCTGGGTGCTGACCAGTCGCCCCCTGCGGTCTTCGGTGGGAGCGGCCTTGCCGGTTTTCGGGTTCAGTAATCGCGGGCTGCGCCTGGACCGCTTCTTGCGGCGGTCTGGCCCCTCAAAAGCCACCTGTGCCCGGCGTCGGTCGGGCTGTACACGTCGGTCGCCCTGCGGTTTTTCCGGCGACGGTGACGCCTGTTGCGGCTGCGGTGCGGTAAAGGGTTTGCGTTTTCGCAGTGACTCCAGCACCGTCAACGGTTGTGACTGATTCCGATAAATATCCATTGAATGAGTGTCCTGCCCTTAGGTTGAGGCCTCTGTCATTATGCCCGATTGATCAATTTATCGACAAGTTGGGCTAAATCTTTAGCGAGAGCGCGACAGGGCCGGCCCCAGATTCTACAATGAGCGGCCATAACCAAAATGCTTTCATACCGTTACAGGACCGAACCTTGAAGTCACTGTCCCTGAACCAGCTCTACAAAGCCTGTGTTTTAAAAGATCTACCGTTCAAGACCACGCGACAGCTCGAGCCCCTGGCGGAAATTGTTGGCCAGAATCGGGCCCAGGCAGCGGTGCGTTTTGCGCTTGCCATGCCTCATGGCGGTTACAACGTCTATGCCGTGGGCCGTAACGGCTTAGGCAAGCGCACGATGATGCTCCGTTATCTGGAGCATCACGTGGACACTGAGAATCAGAGCCACGACTGGTGTTATGTCGCCAACTTCGAGGAACCACGAATTCCCCGTGTTCTTCAGTTGCCCGCCGGTAAGGGCACCGAGCTCAAACAGGATATGGAAAAGTTGATGGGGCGTCTGATGAAGATGATCCCCCAGACGTTCGACAGCGACAGTTTCCTTGAGCGTGCTGAGCAGCTGAAAAACGGGTATGCCAAGAAGCAGGAAGATGAACTGGAGAAGGTGGCAGCCCAGGCCAAGCGAAAGAAGGTCAGCCTGAATATTACGACACCCGGCGGCTATCGGCTGGTGGCGATGAATGGCGAGGAACCCCATACCGCTGAATCCTTCCAGGCGTTGACAGAAGCTCAGCGGGACAAGTTCGAGAATGACATCAACAAGCTCGAGAAAAAGCTGCGTCAGGCCCTACGCAAACTGGCGGATTGGGAGCAGGAATACGCCGAAAGCCAGCAGGCGCTCAACGAGGAAACACTGGAAAGCATCTCCGGCCACCAGATCGACGAGTTGATCGAGAAATACAGGGATATGCCGGAGGTGGTTTCGTACTTCGAGGAAGTGCGTAAGGATCTGTCCGAGAGCCTGGAAATTTTTCTGGAAGACAATGAAGAGCAGGCGGCCATCGCCTATGCGTCGCTGGATAAAAAAATGCCCCGGCGCTATCTGGTCAATGTGCTGGTTCACCAGAAAACCGACGAAGTGCCGGTTGTGGTCGAGGACAATCCCACCTACCACAACCTGTTTGGCTACGTGGAAAGCGTAACCTTCAAGGGTTCGGTGTTTACCGACTTCTCGCTCATACGCCCTGGCAGTATTCACCGTGCCAACGGGGGGTATCTGCTGATGGATGCGATCAAGGTGCTTGAGCAGCCATTTGTCTGGGACGGGCTGAAGCGTGCCTTGCGATCCAAGTCCATCCAGATCAACTCGCTGGAACGGGAGCTGACCCTGTCAGGCACGATTTCATTGGAACCCGAAGCCATTCCGCTGGACGTAAAGATCGTACTGTTTGGCGATCGGGAAACCTGGATGCTGTTGCAGGAATACGACCCCGAGTTCGCTGAGCTGTTTCGGGTCACCGCAGACTTTGAAAACGAGATGATGCGTACCGACGAGAGCCAGCTCCTGTACGCCAAGTTCATCGCCAGCCTGGTGAACGAAAAGAAGCTGCTGCATTGCAGCAACAAAGCCGTGGCACGTGTGATTGAGCACAGTTCGCGCATGGCAGAACATCAGGATCGGCTGTCGCTGCACGCAGCGGATATCGCCAATCTGCTGAGGGAGTCTGATTACTGGGCGAGACAGGCGGGGGCAAAGCTGATCCAGAACTCCCATGTGGATCAGGCATTGGAGAGCGCCCAATATCGCAGCAGCCGTATCCGTGATCAGTTTTACGACTCCATCCGCGATGGCACCACGCTGGTGTCCACAACGGGCACCTGTGTTGGGCAGGTGAACGCGTTGTCAGTGCTCTCTACCGGCGGATTCGAGTTTGGTTTGTCCAACCGTATCACCGCTACCTGCTATTATGGAGATGGCGGTGTGATGGATATCGAACGGGACGTCAAGCTGGGAGGTAATATTCACTCGAAAGGGGTGATGATCCTCAGTTCCTGGCTGTCTGCCCATTTTGCCGTTACGGATCCCATGCATCTGTCGGCCAGCCTGACCTTCGAACAGAACTACGGCGAAGTGGACGGTGACAGTGCTTCGCTGGCGGAACTCTGTGCCCTGGTGTCTGCGTTGTCCGGCCTGCCTGTCAGGCAGGACCTGGCGATCACCGGGTCGGTGAACCAGTTCGGAGAGGTTCAGCCCATTGGTGGCGTGAACGAGAAGGTTGAAGGCTTTTTCAGCACTTGCAGGCTGACCGGGGAACTCACTGGCACCCAGGGGGTGATCGTACCCTCCACCAACGTCCAGAACCTGATGCTTGAGCAGGAGGTTGTCCAGGCTGTTCGCAATGGACAGTTTGCCGTGCATGCGGTCAGCCGTGCCGAGGAAGCAATTACGCTGTTGCTCGGTAAACCGGCAGGCAAGGCTGATGACAAAGGCAGGTACCCTAAGCAGAGCGTTTTTGGCATTATCCAGCAACGTCTGGAAAAAATGCGCGAGCATGAGCGTCAGGAGCATGCCCGGGACGACCACAAAGATCCGTCGATTCACTGAGAGCCATCAGCCGGTTTCACAAGTGTGATCGGCGGTCATTGAAAGGAGAGACAAGGCACATGACTGATACCCAGCAAACGGTCTACGTAGTTGAGGACGATGAGGCGGTTCGTGATTCTCTTGAACTGCTGCTGAAATCCGATGGCAAGCCGGTCAAGACTTATGACAATGCCAACGCATTCCTCAAGGATTACTCCGAAAAAATGGCCGGCTGTATCGTACTGGATATCCGCATGCCGGGCATGGATGGTATGGAACTCCAGAAGAAACTGAATGAAAAGCACTCCATCCTGCCAATTATCTTCGTCACCGGGCACGGTGATGTCCCCATGGCCGTGGATGCCATGAAAGAGGGCGCGGTCGATTTCATTCAGAAACCCTATCGTGAAGAGGCCCTGCTCCAGAAAATCGAAGCCGCCCTGGAACAGGACAAGGAGCAGCGCAAAACTCTCGGTGAGAAGCAGGAAATCCTGCGCCGCGTGAAAAGCCTGACGCCCCGGGAACATGAAATCATGGACCGGATGATTGCCGGGCAGGCGAACAAGGTCATTGCCATCGAACTGGAGATCAGCCAGCGTACCGTGGAAATTCATCGCTCACGGGTGATGCATAAGATGGGCACGCATTCACTGGCACACCTGGTCCGTATGGTTCTGTCCGTAAAGGACCTTATCGACGCGCGCTGATTTGGCCGGCATCATGCATTCATCATCGTAACCGGCCGTACTTCTATGACAGATGCTGTCCTTGAGACAACAGACGTAACGGTTCTGCTCGTTGACGACAACCCGCAGAACCTCAAGGTTCTCTATGAGACCCTGAAAGACAAGGGTTATCGCCTGCTCATTGCCAACGATGGTGAAAAGGCGCTGGACCTTGCTCATCGCCATCAGCCGGAAGTGATCCTTCTCGACATCATGATGCCGGAACTTGACGGCTATCAGGTGTGTGAACGCCTCAAGGCAGACCCGGTTACGTCAGACAGCGCCGTGGTGTTTCTCTCCGCTCTGGATGATCTGCAGGCGAAAGTCCGGGGATTTTCCCTGGGAGGCGCTGACTACATCTCCAAGCCGTTCCAGGCCCAGGAGGTGATTGCCCGGGTGAAAACCCATGCCAGGGTAATCCGCCTTGAGCGGGCGCTTCAGGCCCGTAATCGCCAGCTTGAAAACGATCAGGCCCGCATACTCAATTCCATCAGCGAAGGTATTTACGGTCTCGACGCCAGGGGTACCATCGTGTTCGCCAATCCGGCGGCGGCGCTGATCATGCGCAGGCCTGTTGAAGAGTTGATTGGTGAGGGTTTTTTCGATCTCCATTTCCGCACCGCCGGCCACGGATGTGAGTCACTCCCTATCTATGCCACCTGTACCAAGGGTGTTGCGGAGAACCAGCGCGATATTGAGATGTTACGCGCAGATGGTTCACCGTTTCCGGTGGAGTATCGTGCGACACCGAAACTGGATGGTGATGAACTGCATGGCGCGGTTGTGGTCTTCCGTGACATCACTGCTGAGCTTGAAAGTGAGCGGGCGCTGGACGACGCCCGGCACATGGTTCAGGAGCAGCGTGAGCAGTTGGCCCACTTCTCCCGCCTGACCACCATGGGGGAGATGGCGGCCGGTGTGGCACATGAGGTTAACCAGCCACTGACGGCTATCACCAACTATGCCCGCGTTGCCAAGCGCGTGTTAGCCAAGGAAGCGCCGGACCACGAGTTGCTTGAGGAAACGCTGGAGAAGATCGAAGCCCAGTCACACCGCGCCAGTGAGGTGATCCGACGCATCCGGCGGTTTATGAAGAAGCCGGCTGCCGGAAAGGATGTGTTGTCGATTGCGGCGCTGTTGGAAGATACCCGCCAGTTCGCAGAAGTGGATATCCGCAACAACGAGGGCGGCGTCGAGATTTCGGTGGCCAATGACGTGCCGGATGTCCTTGCGGACCCGATTCAGGTACAGCAGGTTGCGTTGAACCTGATTCGTAATGCCTTGGAGTCCACTCGCAGCGCCCAATCGGAAAAGCCTGTGGAGGTAACCGTGGCGATGTCAGGCACTGGCTGTGTCCGTGTGGCGGTCACCGATCATGGTGTTGGCCTGCAGGACGATGCGGAAGAAAAGCTGTTCCTGCCGTTTTATACCACCAAGGAAGAAGGCATGGGGATTGGCTTGCCCATGTGTCGATCCCTGATCCAGGCCCAGGGCGGTGATATCGGGTTTGAGCGGCCCGAGCACGGTGGTGCGTGTTTCTTCTTTACCCTGCCGGTCGCCGGTGCCGTGGGTTCGCCCTGTGCGTCCACTGACGGCTCCGGAGAGCCGACAGAGTAACCTCTCTCCCCACTTAACTTTCCCAATGTATCTGGCCGCTCAGGTGGGGTGCGTTTCCGGACGCATTCAGTAGCTGATAAACCCAGCCGTCTTGCCCCACCTGCCAGTTGAGTTGTGCGGTTCCGGGAAGGAACAGCGGCTTCTTGAACTGGCAGGAGACGGATATCGCGTCCGGGCGCCAGCCGCTTTGCTGTTCCAGTAGTGCCAGCACTCGGGCCTTGCTCCACATGCCGTGGGCAATCGCCCGGGGGAAACCGAAGGCCTTTGCGGTCAGCGCGTGAAGGTGTATCGGGTTTCTGTCACCGGATACCCCCGCGTATTGCCGGCCAATGGATTCCGCGGCACTGATGTCGGTGGTCTCAGGGTAGTGGGGCAGTTCGGGAGGTTTATCGCCCGAGGCCTTTTTGCTTTTATCCGGCTGCCGGAACAGGTTGGTGCTCGTCTCTTCCCACACCAGCCTCCCTGCGGACCAGGCTTCGGTGACCAGATCGAACTCCAGGCCCCTCGACGTATTGTTCTGACCGTGCAGCCGTGCGGTGATGTCCAGTGTTTCCCCGGTGCCGATGGCTCGGTGCTGCGTGATGTTGTTGCGAAGGTGAACGAGCCCAAGCAGGGGCAGTGGGAAGTCTTTCTCGGTCAGCAATTTCAGATGCAACGGAAACGCCAGGATGTGGGGCCAGGTGATGGGCACGTTAGCCTGTGTATCGAAGCCACATACCTTCCGGTAGCGTTTCAGGTTATCGTTGGCCGTACTGACACCGATTAATCGGGTGGACAGGCCGGGGATTCTGAGTTCGTCGCCGGATGGCTTGGTTTTCGGGAGTAGGGCCTTGCTGTAAAGCGACCATAGGCCGGGCGGGTGACGGTGGTAGATTGAAGTATCTGTCATATTGCTATCTCTCCTGGTACACCTGTGCGTCTGTGGCCTGATATGCTCTAATATAAGACTAAGGTCTCAGAGTCTGGCAAACCCGGCCAGTATGAGCATTGACCTGGCTTGCCAGCAAGGTTGTCCGGCCGGCCAAGCCGATTAATAAACAACTATAAAGCGGGATTTTATGCAGGAACTTCGCGATGCGGGTGTGATGTTGCGCCTGATTTATCAGGCCATGAAACGCAAAGGGATTGATACAGATGCCATTTTTGCCCGGCTGGGAGTGGATGAAGACTATGTCTACACCGAGCAGCTAAGAACACCTCACAGTGCCCAGTTGTATTTCTGGCAGGTGGTTGAGGATGTGTCGGGTGACTCCGACGCCGGCCTCCACCTGGGTCAGTTGTTACCGGCCTACAAGGGGCAGGTACTGGAATATCTGTTTCTGAGTAGCCCGACGTTTGGGGAGGGTCTGCGGCGGGCTCAGAACTATCAGCGCCTGTTGAGCGATGCTGCCAATACCGACTTCTTCATCGAGGGCGACGAGGCTTGCATGGTTCTGGATGCCGCTTCCAGCGAAGTCAGCCGTCTGCGGCACTTCAACGAATGCTTCGTGCAGGGCCTGATTACCTTTTTCAAATCGATCACCGATGACCGCTTCTACCCGTCGCGCATCGAGTTTGAGCATCAGCGTGAGCATGGCCAGGAGCATGTGATCGACGTGCTTGGCTGCGATGTCATATTTGGCGCCAAGGAAAACCGGCTGTATTTCCCTGCCACCCTGCTGTCCCATGCTTCACCCCATGCGGAACCGGAGTTGCTGGACCTCCATGAGCGGTTTGCCAGTGAGCAGGTGGCCCGTCTTGAGAAGAAAGACATCGTCGGACAGGTCGAGCGGATTGTTGCGGAACTGCTGGACAGCGGCGAGGTTACTCTGGATGCCGTGGCCGAGCGTCTTGGCATTAAGCCCCGAACCCTGCGTACCCGCCTGACTGAAGCAGAAACCAGCTTCAACCAGGTGCTGGCGGATTTCCGTTATCGCCTGGCGCGGCAGTTGCTGGCAACCACCGACGAATCCATTGACGAAATCGTTTATCTCACCGGCTTCTCGGAACCCAGTACTTTCTACCGGGCGTTCAAGCGTTGGTCGAGCATGACGCCTATCGAATACCGAAAGACCGCACAGGGAAAGGATGCCATGGTTGATGCCATGTAAGAGCCTTCTGAAAACCGAACTTTTTTCATGAAAAACGTTGACATGCAGGGCGGCCTCTTTATAATGCGCCCTCGTTGTCACCGAGCAGTCACACCCTTGATTGCGCCCGAGGTGGCGGCTCACGCGGAGCGGTAGTTCAGCTGGTTAGAATACCGGCCTGTCACGCCGGGGGTCGCGGGTTCGAGTCCCGTCCGCTCCGCCATTTTCCCTTCTTTGATTACCTCTTTTTGTTGTCATTCCCGATTCATCTCTCTGTAATATTGTCCATGCTATCGTTCTCCTGTTTGAAACTTGGGAGACGAACAATGTCCGATTACGAAGAAGAGCTGATGGATTGTCAGTTTGAAGACTATGATGATGACGATACTCTGGACGATGCCACTGAGTTGTAGTGGTGCTTTCAGGTTTTTAGAGAATACCTTTGGCAGCCTGCTCCGCCAGGTACTGTTTTCGATGTTCCCCCGGGCTGGTGTTGAACCAGCGACGCCACGCCTTATGAAATGCTGCCGGATTGGCAAAGCCCAATAGCCACGCAATTTCTGACAGCGATACCCGTGTTTCCCGTATGTACTCGATAGCCAGCTCCTTGCGGGTGTCGTCCACCAGTTCCCGAAATCCGGTGTTCTCCTCTGCCAATTGTCTTTGAAGTGTCCAGGGCGCGACGCCGAGCTTATGGGCGACGGTCATCAGGGTCGGAGTGCCGCCCTGTAGCAGGGGTGGGAGCTGGTCTTTCACCCGGTCAGCCGTGCTCCACCCGGCGCGGATACGTGACAGTTCCAGTGCGCACTGCCCTGACAGTGACTCGAACATGGCGGCCTGCGCCTGTAGCGAAGCGGCTTCCGCTATTCCCGGGGCCAGTCTGAGGCTGTTGCCTTCGGCACCGAACTTCACCGGGCACCCGAACCACTGTTCAAACACATCGTCGTAACCCTGGGAAGGGTACTCAATGCAGACCCGTTCAACGACCCGGTCGTGGCCGGTAATGAGCCTCAGGAATTGGGCCCAGGCTGCAAGGACCGAATCCACCACGAAGTAATTAAACACGTTGTAGGGTTTGATGGAGTAAAAATGCGCTTCACGGCCCTTGCCGGCTGTCCAGGGAACACCCCTGCTGTTGCGGCTGTTGAGTAGGGAATAATGAATCAGCGTGCTGATGGCTTCGCCAGCTGTGGCGGCAGATTGGGCGGCAAGCCCTGCGATACCCGCGTCCACGGGGCGAGACAGCTGGCCCATCGTCAGGCCGAGCGCGGGGTTGCCGGTGAGGGCGATAGCCGCCTGACCCATTCTCATGAACCGGGGGATGCTGATCCGGGCCGCAGGCGCTCCCAGTGCCTGTTCGTCCAGCCCAAACCGGCTCAGCAGGTCTGTGGGGTCCCGGCCTTCGGCCAGAAGTGCGCGGGCCATGACGGCGACGTACAGCACGCTGATATCGCCGAGGGGGTTTTTGTGTCTGGTGCTCGCTTTCATGATGCAGGTATTGTCCGACAAGTCGTTACAGGATATCAAACTGTTGTTTCGGGATATTGTTTGGGAAGGGTCGGATGGCTAATTTAGAGCCCATATCACTGCATTGCCGATCCAATAACAGGAGAGAGATCATGACCGAATCGACACCGGGCGTTAAACGTTACCCCAATTTGCTGGAGCCGTTGGATCTCGGGTTCACGCGTCTTCGCAATCGTACACTGATGGGGTCCATGCATACTGGCCTGGAAGAGGCGAAGAATGGTTTTGATCGGCTTGCCGCTTTCTACGCCGAACGTGCCCGTGGCGGTGCGGGTTTGATTGTGACTGGTGGTATTTCCCCGAATGTGGAAGGTGCGGTGTTCCAGCACGCGGCCAAGATGAACACCCAGGAAGAAGCGGACAAGCATCAGGTGATCACCCGCGCGGTGCATGAGGCCGACGGCAAGATCTGTATGCAGATTCTCCATGCCGGTCGCTACGCTTATCATCCGGAGCTGGTGGCCCCGTCCGCGATTCAGGCGCCCATCAACCCGATGAAGCCTAGAGAGCTGGACGAAGCGGGTATCGAAAAGCAGATTGAGGATTACGTCAACTGCGCGGCGCTCGCGCGGGAAGCCGGGTACGACGGCGTGGAGATCATGGGTTCGGAAGGTTACTTCATCAACCAGTTCATCGTGGCACATACAAACCATCGTACTGATCAGTGGGGTGGCGGCTACGAGAACCGCATTCGACTGCCGATCGAGATTGTTCGCCGGGTTCGCGAGCGCGTGGGCAGCGATTTCATCCTTATTTACCGTTTGTCGATGCTGGATCTTATCGAAGATGGCAGTACCTGGGATGAAGTGGTGCAATTGGCGAAAGAAATCGAGAAAGCCGGCGCAACCATTATCAACACCGGCATCGGCTGGCATGAAGCCCGTGTACCGACCATTGCTACCTCTGTGCCTCGAGGCGCGTTTACCAAGGTAACGGCGCGCCTGAAAGACGAGGTCAGCATTCCCCTGGTGACCACCAACCGCATCAACATGCCGGATGTTGCCGAGAAGATCCTCGCGGAAGGCGATGCTGATATGGTGTCCATGGCCCGTCCGTTCCTGGCGGATGCGGACCTTGTTCTGAAGGCTGCCGAAGACCGCGCGGATGAAATCAACACCTGCATCGGTTGCAACCAGGCCTGCCTGGATCATACCTTCAGCGGCAAGCTGACCTCTTGTCTGGTCAACCCCCGTGCCTGTCACGAAACTGAGCTGACCTACGTCAAAACCGCCGAGCCCAAAACGATCGCGGTGGTTGGGGCCGGCCCCGCAGGCCTGGCGTTTGCGACGGTAGCGGCGGAGCGTGGTCATAAAGTAACGCTGTTTGACGCCGGTAGCGAAGTGGGTGGTCAGTTCAACGTGGCCAAGCGGATACCGGGTAAGGAGGAGTTCTACGAAACCCTGCGTTATTTCCGGGTCATGCTGGACAAACACGGGGTGGACGTACGCCTGAACACCCGTGTGGATGTCGATGCCCTCAAGGCTGGTGGATACGACCATGTGGTGCTGGCCAGCGGCGTCAGCCCGCGCACGCCAGAGATTGAGGGAGTGGATCACCCCAGTGTCATTGGTTACCTGGATGCGCTGTTGGGTCGCAAGCCCGTAGGGCAGAAAGTGGCGGTGATTGGTGCCGGTGGCATCGGTTTCGACGTCTCGGAATTCATCGTCCACAAGGGCACCTCGGCGGCACTGGACCCCGAGCACTTCATGCGTGAATGGGGAGTGGACCTGAGCGTTGGTCATCGTGGCGGTATTCAGGGCATGGAGCCGGAGGTGCCGGAGCCGGCCCGCGAGGTGTACCTGTTGCAGCGCAAGGCATCGAAAGTCGGTAAAAACCTGGGCAAGACCACAGGCTGGATTCACCGCACTTCACTGAAGAATCGCCAGGTGCAGATGGTTCCGGGCGTGAGCTACCGCAAGATTGATGATGACGGGCTGCACATAACGGTGACCCCGAAAGGTGCCGAGCAGGGAGAGGATAGGGTATTACCGGTGGATACCATTGTTGTGTGTGCCGGCCAGGAGCCTTTGCGTGAGTTACAGAGTGGGCTTGAAGCCGCTGGAATGAAGGTGCACTTGATCGGTGGCGCCGACGTGGCCGCGGAACTGGATGCCAAGCGCGCGATCAATCAGGGCAGCCGCCTGGCAGCGGAGCTCTGAGTGCCACGGGCGTGCGGGCCCTGATCACAAAACGTTGCAGTTTTACTCTACCTTCAGAGGTTTGACCCGCTAGACTATTATCCGGAAGTCTGTCAGTTTGAAGCCGGCCCCGCGCACTGTGCAGGGCCGGTTTCTGGTGTCTGACGAAAAAACGGAACACTTTTGGTGTGTTTGTCGTGTAGCGGTCGGGTTTTTGGAGAGTGGGGAGTTAGCAATGGGGTCTGCCGACCAGGCAAGCGATGGTTATTCGGCGGTGTTTTTCATGGACGGCAGCGACGTGTCGCGCCAGATGCGTGCGTCTGAGTTCGGAGCCTTTCTTGATGGCTACGTTGGCCTGTCCGACCTGGCAGATACCGATGTAAAGGCCGTTTACGTATTGCTTGGCAGCGACCTTCTGGTGCGTTCGCTGGTTTTCTTCCGAATCTATTTTGATGAGGAAGGCAGGGCTGACAGCCATTGGAACTTGCCCGTAGAAAAACTGGCCCGCAAAGGTGCCAAGGGCCCGGATATGGGTGCTGGTCCGATTCGATTGGTGTGTCGCAGTCAATGCCCGAAGTCTGCCAGTGCCGAGGATTTCTGGGATCCTGATATGACCCCGGGAAGCAACCACTTCCAGGCCATTCGGCGCGCCGTGGATGCGAACACACTGAGGTTCCGCAAGGTGGAGCCCACGCCGGAAGAGGATATTCCTGTGTTGGGTGCCGAGTCCCGTTCCCAGGAAGAACCTGAGGTTTCCGCAGACCGGGTGCGGCTTGCCCGTGTTATCCGGGAACAGCGGCTTCGCATCAAAACCCTGCAAAGTGTTCATCGCGATGCGCTGTCTGATCTGCAGCGTGAAAACCGCCATGAGATGCAGGCCCTGCGTAATGAAACCGCCGAACTCCAGCAGAAGTATGAGCGCCAGAAACTCAGCAATGAACAGCTGAAAAAACGCCTTGCTGAGCGCAATGAGCAGTACCTGATGATGCAGGAGCAGATCGCCAGTGGTGAGGCCCGTAATGAGCGCGAGGGTGCTACGGCGGATGCCGAGGTGGTGTTGCTGCGAGAGCAACTGGAGCGCCGTCAGCGCGAACTGGAATTGAGGGACGAAAAGATCGTGGTGCTGGAGCAGGAAAACTATGACTTGCGACACCAGCCGCCAACCGAAAATTCAGTCATGGATCATCTGCAAAACCATTCGGTCTTCCTGGTGGCCTACCACGCCGGGGTAGGTCATATTACCCTGCCTTACGATGATATCGAGAGCTATTTCCGCAACCCTGTGGCCTACGCTGCTGAGCGTTGCGGGCTCAATGAGCCGGCCTATCGGCAATGGCTTGATCACTATGAACACCCGGTCTGCCATCATAAGCTTACCAACGGTAAACCCTGTGGTGAGCCCGTCATGCGCATCAGTCAGCCGGCTGAGTTTCGGGCAGAGGTGGATGATCGCTGCGAACAGCACCGGCCGAAGGACTCCAACTAACCTGCCTCTAGCGATTTCCTGCGGGATCTTTTTTCAGAATCGGGCCGTATTTCGTTACTATGGGTGCTGATACGCCCCCGGGTGATGAATCAGCTCCGCCCCGGCCCAACCCAGACACCCACAGGAAGCTACATGGATCAATTCAGAAACATTGGCGTGATTGGCCGCATGGGCAGCGTAAAGGTGGTCGAATCGCTGCGTCAGCTCAAACAGTATCTGGTGAGCAATAACTATCACGTGATCATTGAGGAAGACACCGCCAGCATGCTGCCTGGTCATGGTCTTCAGGTGGCCAGCAAGAAGCTGCTGGGTGAAATTTGTGACCTGGTTATTGTGGTGGGTGGTGATGGCAGTCTGCTGGGCGCTGCCCGGGAACTGGCCAAATCCAAGATTCCGCTGCTGGGTGTGAACCGTGGTCGTCTTGGTTTCCTGACCGATATTTCTCCGTCTGACCTGGAGGAACGGCTGGGCAAGGTCCTGCAGGGGAAATACATCGAAGAGACCCGTTTCCTGCTGGATGGGCACGTGGAGCGCAATGGCCAGCCGCTGGGCTTTGGAACCGCCCTGAATGACGTGGTGCTGCATCCCGGCAAATCGACCCGGATGATCGGGTTCGACCTCTACATCGACGGACATTTCGTATACAGCCAACGCTCGGATGGGCTTATCGTGGCTACGCCGACCGGGTCGACCGCCTATTCGTTATCGGCGGGCGGGCCGATCATGCATCCGAAACTCGATGCCGTCGTGCTGGTGCCCATGTTCCCGCACACGTTGAGCAGTCGCCCGATCGTGGTGGACGGCAAGAGCGAGATCAAGCTGGTGATCGGTGAAACAAACGAAACCTATCCGCAGATCAGTTTCGACGGGCAGATGAACATTGCCTGTGCCCCCGGCGACATCATCCGAATCACCAAGAAACCCTTCAAGATTCGCCTGATTCACCCCGCGGATCATAATTTTTACGCCACATGCCGGGACAAGCTGGGCTGGGCCAGTGAGATTGCAGCGAGCTAACAACATGCCAGGACAGGAAAGATCCGCGAGCCGCGGTTACGACATTATCGGCGATATTCACGGATGCGCTCATACCCTGGTGCGGCTACTGGACCAGATGGGCTATCGCAAGGTTAACGGTGTCTATGAACACCCCCGGCGCCAGGCCATATTCATTGGTGACATCATTGACCGCGGACCTCGTATCCGTGAGGCACTGCATCTGGTCAGGGACATGGTCGAGCACGGTTCCGCCCGCATCGTAATGGGAAATCACGAGTACAACGCCCTGGGCTACTGCACCCGTGCCCGCCCCGGCAGTGGCAAGACGTTCCTGCGGGAGCACAATGCCCGGCACGACCGGTTGATCCGAGAAACCCTCGAACAGTTCGAGCATTACCCCCACGAATGGAACGAGTTTCTGGAGTGGTTCTACACCATTCCCCTGTTTATCGATGAGCCGGATTTCCGGGCAGTACATGCGTGTTGGGACAGCGACCTGATCACCAAATTCAAGGAAAATCAGGGAGGTGCCTGTATCGATGACGAGTTCCTCCATGCGTCGGCGGCGATTGAGTCCTTCGCCGGCCAGGTCATGGATACCTTGCTGCGCGGCACGGATCTTCGCTTGCCGCCGGGCGTGAAGATTACCGGTAAAGACGGCTACGTCAGGGAGTTTTTCCGCACCAAGTTCTGGGCTGATAACCCGAAAACCTACGCCGACGTGGTGTTCCAGCCCGACCCCTTGCCGGAGGACGTCGCCTGCCGTGAGCTGACGGACGCTGAGCGAGGCCAGCTGATCAGCTATCCCGCTTCAGCGCCACCGGTGTTCGTGGGCCATTACTGGATGGAAGGCGAGCCGGCACCACTGAAACACAATGTGGCCTGCATCGACTTCAGTGCGGTCAAATACGGCAAGCTAGTGGCCTATCGCCTGGATGGCGAACGTACCCTGTCCCGTGACAAGTTCGTTTGGGTGGATGTGGAGAGGCCGGAGCAGCCGGACTATCCCACCAGCGAAGACAGCGTGGCGAGGTAACCTGTGTATCGCGTGAAACAAATTGATACCGACACAAACCTGGCTGGTTTCAGTCGTTGGCTGAAAGAGCAGGGGGTGGAGCACCGGATCACCGAGGAGGGTGGGTCACAGGTGCTGTGGCTGGAGAACCCTGAGCATACGGAGCCGGTGTTACAGGCCCTTGAGCGCTTCCTGAAGGAACCCGAGGTGCAGGACGCTGTCAATACGACAGCGCAATCGCCGGTGTTTGTCGGGGGGCGTTGGCAGCCGTCGCCACGCCACGCACCCATGGTGCTCGCCATGATTGCCCTGGCCGTATTGATGGCTTGGGTGACGGCCATGGGACAGAATCAGCTATCCACCCTGTTGATGTTCGTCGATCCGCGTTTCTATGATGTTGGTACCATGGCGGATCGAATCCAGGCGCTGTCTTCTACCTTGGCTGGTGGGCAGGTCTGGCGCCTGATCACGCCGGATTTCCTGCATTTCAGCTGGACCCATATCATCTTTAATTCCGTCATGTTGTGGTTCCTGGGCAGTCAGGTTGAGTGGTTCGATGGCCGTGCGCGGTTACTTGCCCTGTTCGTAGTGACCAGCCTGCTGTCCAACGGATTGCAGTACATCGTGAGTGGGCCTCTGTTTGGCGGTCTGTCTGGCGTTGTGTACGGCATTCTGGGTTATTGCTGGTTGAGCCAGCGACGCGTGCCCCGTTTCCAGTTCCCGCCTGCACTGGTGACGTTTGCCGTGGCCTGGATGGTGATTGGCTTTACGCCATTTACCGAAATGGTGGGGTTGGGGCAGATGGCAAATGAAGCCCACCTGGGAGGCTTTGTGGCTGGCCTTGCCCTGGCGGCCATTTTGCCGGTACCAAAAAAAGCCCCGCGAAACCGCGGGGCATGAAAAGAGCGTATAGCTCCTGATGAGAGAGACCAAATGAATACGACCTTCGTCATTTGGTGAGTTAATGATAATCATTATCGTTTATTGTTGTCAACGGGTTTCCTCACATTTTTTGCTAGCAAATGATTGGAGAACGAAATGACCTACGAAGAGCTGATCAAACGGCTGGACCCCGCTGTTTATCAGAGCCTCAAGCGCGCCCTTGAGCTGGGCAAGTGGCCGGATGGTCGTAAACTGAGTGACGAGCAGCGGTCGATCTGCATGGAGGCCGTTATTTATTACGAAGACCACCACAACACACCGATGGAAGAGCGGGTTGGTTACCTTGACCGCGGCGAAAAGGCGGGGACTGCGTGCGATCCCAGCGTGTCGCGCACAGCAGGGAAATCGTCAAACGGTACCGCTGGCTCAGATCAGTACTTTGAGGTGAAGTCTTGACCGCATTGGTTGATGTGACCGGTCGCCTGCGCAAGATGCCTGCAGAGGCCGGTGATCCGGTCAGCTATACCATCCGGGTGGGCGATACCCTCATCCCCCTTAATGAGATGGTCGGGTACACGTTGCAGTTTGATTTCGATGGCGTGATACGCTGCATCAACTGTGATCGTAAGACCAACAAGAGTTTCAGCCAGGGTTACTGCTATCCCTGTTTTCGCAAGTTGGCCGCCTGTGACAGCTGCATCATGAGCCCGGAAAAATGCCATTACCATGAGGGCACCTGCCGTGAGCCGGAGTGGGGAGAGACTCACTGCATGATTGAGCATGTGGTGTATCTGGCTAATTCGTCCGGTCTCAAGGTGGGCATAACCCGTGGTTCTCAGGTGCCAACTCGCTGGATAGACCAGGGTGCCGTCGATGCCATCCCGATGGTCAGGGTGGCTACCCGCCAGTTAGCGGGCTTTGTGGAAGTCGCTTGCAAGAAATACGTTGCGGACCGAACCAACTGGCGGGCCATGCTTAAAGGCGACGTGCCGGAGCTGGATCTGGTTGAAGAGCGTCGCCGCATGCTGGAGCTGGTCGCCGACGATTTGTCGGAATTGCGCGCCGCCCACGGTGAGAACAGTATCCGGGCTGTCGATGAAGACGGGGTGGCTCTGAGATATCCGGTCGAGGTATGGCCCCGGACGGTAAAAACTCATAATCTGGACAAGTCGCCCTCGGCGGACGGCGTGCTCCAGGGGATCAAGGGCCAATACCTGATCCTGGATACCGGTGTTATCAATATCCGTAAATACACCGGTTATGAAGTCCGCTTCCGGGTCTTCCCAAACCACTGAGCCCGGCCCAACGAATTCTGGAGAAAGTGAATGCGTACCAGTCAGCCACAGACCATTTTCCTCAAGGATTACCGCGTGCCCGCCTTTCTGGTGGACCATGTGGATCTGCGTTTTGAACTGTTTGAAGATGGGGCCAGGGTTCACTGTACCCTGGCCATGCGCCGGAATCCCGACAGCGATTCCTCGGACAAGAGCCTTGAACTTGACGGCGACAGCCTGACCACACTTGAATCGGTGAGCCTGGATGGCAACCCCCTGGAGGGCAGCGCCTACGAGGACCGTGACGACAAACTCACCCTTCATGAAGTGCCGGATCAGTTTAATCTGGGGGTCGTGACCTGGATCGAACCCCAGAACAACACGCGCCTGGAAGGCCTGTACAAATCGTCGGGTATGTTCTGTACTCAGTGTGAAGCCGAAGGCTTCCGCTGCATTACATACTTTCCTGACCGGCCCGATGTGATGGCCCGTTTCCGCACCCGTGTTGAGGCGGGTAAAACCCGTTATCCCATCCTGCTGTCCAACGGCAACGATGTTGAAAAGGGCGATCTGGCCGACGGCAGGCATTTTGTCACCTGGGAAGACCCATTCCCGAAGCCTTGCTACCTGTTTGCTCTGGTGGCCGGTGACCTCCTGGAGAAGCGGGACACCTTTAAGACAATGTCAGGTCGTGACATTGACCTGCGCATGTACGTTGAACCCCGCAACGCCGAGAAGTGCGACCACGCCATGGACTCCCTGAAACGCGCCATGCGCTGGGACGAGGAGGTGTATGGCCGCGAGTATGATCTGGATATTTTCATGATCGTCGCAGTGGACGACTTCAACATGGGCGCCATGGAGAACAAGGGGCTGAACATTTTCAACTCCTCGTGCGTACTGGCCAGCCAGGAAACCGCGACGGACATGGCGTTCCAGCGCATCGAGTCGATCGTGGCCCACGAGTATTTCCACAACTGGTCCGGTAATCGCGTGACCTGTCGCGACTGGTTCCAGCTTAGCCTGAAAGAAGGCTTCACGGTGTTTCGGGATTCCTGTTTTTCTGCCGATGTGGGTTCGCCCACTGTGAAGCGGATTGAGGATGCGACCATGCTTCGTACCGCTCAGTTCGCCGAGGATGCGGGGCCAATGGCGCACCCGGTTCGTCCGGAATCCTATATGGAGATCACGAACTTCTACACGCTGACCATCTACGAGAAAGGTTCGGAAGTGGTGGGCATGATCCATACGCTGCTGGGGCCCGATCTGTTCCGCAAGGGCAGTGACCTGTACTTTGAGCGGCATGACGGTCAGGCGGTGACAACAGACGACTTTGTCCGCGCCATGGAGGATGCCAGTGGTCGTGACCTGTCGCAGTTCCGTCTCTGGTACGAGCAGTCTGGCACGCCAGAGCTGACAGTGCGGGATGAGTTTGATGACGCTGCTGGCATCTATCGCCTGACCATCAAACAGTCGATTCCGGATACACCGGGACAGACCGATAAGAAGCCGCAGCACATCCCATTTGCCATCGGCCTTCTGGGTGCCGAGGGTGAGTCGTTGCCACTGAAGCTGGCTGCAGATGATGCCGATGCGCCAACGGACCGGGTCCTGGAGTTGACCGACGCCAGTCATACCTTCGAGTTCCACGGCTTGTCGGAGCGGCCAGTGCCTTCATTGTTGCGGGGGTTCTCGGCGCCGGTGCGGGTGTTCTACCCGTGGACACGGGAGCAGCTCACCTTCCTGATGAGCCATGACTCGGACGGTTTCAATCGCTGGGACGCGGGACAGCGCCTGGCGGTGGACGTCATCAACTCACTGGTGTCGTCCACCGATGGGAACGTGGACGCCGGCCTGGTTGAGGCGTATCGCAGCCTGTTGGCGGACTCGTCTCTGGATCAGGCGCTGGTTGCCAAAATGCTGCAACTGCCATCCGAAGCCTATCTGATCGAACTGGCTGATCAGCCCAACGTACCTGCCATCCACAGAGCCCGTGAACGCGTGCTTGCGCATCTGGCGAGATCGCTAAGGGACGAGCTTCTGGCCTGCTATCACCGCAACACCCTGAGCGGTCACTACGAGGTGACGCCGGAGGCCGTAGCGCGTCGAAGCTTGCGGAATACCGCCCTGGCCTGGCTCCTGCACATCGATGATGAAGAGGGCCGGACGCTGGCGACAAGCCAGTTTAACGAGGCCGATAACATGACGGATCGTATGGGAGCCCTTCGTGCCCTGGTGAACTCCGGTTACGAAAAAGAGCAGGAGCAGGCACTCGCAGACTTCTACCAGCAGTGGAAGGACGACCCCCAGGTGGTTGAGCAATGGTTCGCGGTGCAGTCGGGCAGTACCCGCACCGGAGGCTTGCGCAAAGTCCATGAACTGATGGAGCACCCGGCGTTCGACTGGAAGAATCCCAACAAGATCCGCTCGGTGATCGGGGTGTTCGCCGGCCAGAATCTCCCTGCCTTCCACGCGGAGGATGGAGCCGGTTATCAGTTCCTGGCGGAGCAGGTGCGAAAACTGGATGACAGCAACCCACAGATTGCGGCCAGGCTGGTGTCTCCGCTGACCCGCTGGCGCAAATTCGCGCCGGTTCACGGCGAGCAGATGAAATCGGCGCTGGAGACCGTTCGTGACAAGTCTGGATTGTCGCGGGATGTCTACGAGGTGGTTCACAAGAGCCTTGCCGGCCAATAGGGAAGCGAGATCGCTGGGGTATCCGTCTGCCGCAACGCGGGGCCTGTCACAGGCGGATACAAAATCGCACTTTCGGTCGATAGACAATATCGGCCAATCGGCTACTCTGTCAGGAGCCGATATTCCATGACAACACAATAAGAAAAGCCTTCTACAGGGCTTTCAGACAGGTTTAAGGTTAAAAAATGACATACAAGAACAATGTGATTTTGGGCAGTCTGTTTGCTCTTTCGGTTTTTGCCATGCCAGCCAGTTCCGCCGTTTCCAGTAGTGAAGCCGCTCGACTGGGTCAGGATCTTACCCCGTTTGGCTCCGTGAAAGCCGGCAACGAGGCAGGCACCATTCCCGCGTGGACGGGTGGCCTCACCGAAGCCCCTACCGGATATGAGGGTAGTGGCCAGCACCATATCAACCCTTTCCCGGACGATGAGGTGTTATTCACCATCAGCGCGTCCAACATGGATCAGTATGACGAGTACCTGACCGACGGCCTCCGCGCCATGCTCGACACCTATCCGACGACCTTCCGTATTCCGGTCTACAAAAGCCGTCGCACACACGCGGTGCCGGATTGGGTTGCTGAAAACACCAGGGAAAATGCCGTAGATGCTGAGGTAGTGGGTAAAGGCGAGGGTATCGATGGCGCCTTTGCCGGTTATCCTTTCCCCATCCTGCACGGTAATAATGAGCAAAAAGCCTGGCAGGTAATCTGGAATCACCTGACTCGCTGGCGTGGCGTTTCCGTAACCCGCCGTTCAAGCGAAGTGGCAGTGCAGCCGGATGGCGATTACTCCCTTGTGACCTCTCAGCAGGAAGCCTTCTTCAATTACTACAACCCTGAGGGTAGTGAAGAAGAACTCGATAACGTTATTTTCTATTATTTGTCGTTTACCCAGTCGCCACCTCGTCTCGCCGGTGGTGCGATCCTGATTCATGAAACTCTGAACCAGATTATCAACCCGCGTAATGGTTGGGGTTACAACGCCGGCCAGCGCCGTGTTCGCCGTGCACCCAACCTGGGCTATGACTCTCCGATTGCAGCCGCAGACAATCTGCGAACAGCCGATGACACCGATATCTTTAACGGTGCCCTGGACCGCTACAATTGGGAATATGAGGGCATGCGGGAGATCTACGTTCCCTACAACAATTACCGCATCGGTGAGCAGGGCACGCCTTACTCCGAAATCCTGGGTATTTCCCACCTGAATCCGGACCTCACCCGTTGGGAGCTCCATCGGGTGCATGTTGTGGAAGCGACCCTGAAGGAAGGGGAGCGCCATATTTACGGCAAGCGTCGCTTCTATGTGGATGCCGATAGCTGGAACACCTTGCTGCTGGACCAGTACGATGGCCGCGGTGAGCTCTGGCGCGTAACCATGGGCCTGGCGAAAAACTATTATGAATTGCCTGGCGTATGGACAGTGCTGGATGTGTACCATGACCTTCAGGCCCGTCGTTATCACGTGCTGGGCCTGGATACCGAAGAGGGTTCCACCCGTAAGTTTACCAACGACGTGCCCAACCGACGGTATTTCTCGCCGGCTTCCCTGCGTCGCAGGAGTGTGCGTTAACGTCTTGACTCGCTGTTGGAACACGATTTTCGCCAGAGACGGATGGCGACGGATATACCGGTGGTCGGAAGGTCACCGGTATATTCATAGTATTGGCCGGTGCGACCGGCAAAATCAGAGTGACACAGTTCAACACAACATATAGGCAATCTGAATGGCTACAAGGTTGATGTGCAAGACTCTGGGAGCGGCCTGTCTTGGACTATCCATGGCATTGTCCGCGCCCACGGTGTTTGCGCTTGCAGATATCATCGAAACCCCATCCCGGCCAACTGCGCTTGCGCCAGAGCATCTGCTCAATGATGTCGACACGGCGGGCGAACGAATCGTGGCAGCCGGTGTGCGTGGTCATATCATTTTTTCCGATGATGATGGTGAAAGTTGGGTGCAGGGTGAAGTTCCGGTATCCGTCACATTGACCGGCGTGGATTTTGGCACTGAACAGCATGGCTGGGCCGTTGGGCACAGTGGTGTTGTTCTCCATTCAGACGATGCGGGCGAAAACTGGGAGCTCCAGCTCACCGGTGTCCGGGCTGCTGAATTGGCGATTGAAAGTCGCCAGGAGCAGATCGACGAAATGGAGCAGAAACTGGAAGAAGCCCCGGAGGACGAGAAAGACGACCTCGATTGGGCGTTGGGTGATCTGTATTTCTCGCTGGAAAACCTGCAGGCGGATCTTGAAATCGGCCCGGTGAACCCGTTTCTGGATGTTTGGTTCGAAAATGAGAACCACGGTTTCGTTGTTGGTGCCTATGGCATGTTTTTGCGCACGACGGACGGCGGAAAGACCTGGAAAGACTGGGCGCCGAAGCTTGAAAACCCCAGCAGTTTTCACCTGAACAGTATTGGCCAGATCACTGGCGGTGGCCTGGTGATCGTCGGTGAGGCTGGGCACATTTTCGTGTCCGTCGATGGCGGTGACAGCTGGGAGAGACGTGAGAGCCCCTATGAAGGCTCCCTGTTCGGAGCAATCGGAACCGGTAATGTGAATGAGATACTCGCATTCGGTTTGCGTGGGAACATCTTCTTTTCATCCGACCTGGGCAGAAGCTGGAAAGTGGTGCCCAGTGAGTCGGACGCAACCCTCAATGATGGCACGGTGTCCGAAGACGGCCGTATCACGTTGGTTGGCAATGGTGGCGCAGTGCTAATGAGCACCAACGGTGGAGATACCTTCCGTCCCTACTTCCGGGATGATCGGGAAGGGGTGATGGATGTTGTCCCCGTATCGGGAACCAATCTGCTGATTGTGGGCGAGGGTGGCGTGAAGCACACCGACGCCCGCGGCAAGAATCTTCAATAACGCCCTGATGCGGCACCAACAGATAGAAAATTAGAGGGGCTTTTGAATGTCGAACCCGAAGCACGACAAGGGCGAGCATTACCTGACTACACCGAAGGCAGAACCGTTCCTGGAACGGCTGATCTTCAACAATCGGGCCATCATCCTGATTGCCTTTTTCTTCCTGACGCTGTTCCTTGGCTACAACGCGGTCAAGATTGAGCCGGATGCCAGTTTCGAGCGGATGATTCCGTTGGAGCATCCCTACATCGTCAATATGCTTGAGCACCGGGACGATCTGGAGAACCTGGGTAACTTTGTGCGTATCGCCGTGGAAGTGGAAGAGGGCGATATCTTCACAGCCGAGTATATGGAAACCCTGAAGCAGATCACCGATGAGGTGTTCTATCTCAACGGGGTGGACCGTTCCGGATTGAAATCACTCTGGACCTCCAACGTTCGCTGGGTTGAGGTGACTGAGCAAGGGTTCCAGGGCGGCACCGTGATCCCGGACGGTTACGATGGCTCCCGGGCCACCCTTGAACAGCTGCGTCAGAACGTACTCCGTTCGAACGAAGTAGGGCGCCTGATTTCCGACAACTTCCGCTCTACCATCGTGTACGCGCCGCTTTATGAGAACAACCCTGAAACTGGCGAACCGCTGGACTACGGTGAGTTCTCGCGCCAGTTGGAAGAAAAGATCCGGGACAAGTACGAGGCGCAAAACCCGAACATTGAAATTCACATTGTCGGTTTCGCCAAGAAAGTGGGCGACCTCATTGAGGGTATTGGTTCCATCGCCTGGTTTGCGGGCATCACCATTATCCTGACGACCCTGTTGCTGTTCGGGTACTCACGTTGCATTACCGGAACACTGGTTCCGGTGTTCACCTCCATCATCGCGGTGTTCCTGCAACTGGGCACATTGAGACTGTTGGGGTACGGCCTGGACCCATACTCGGTCCTGGTCCCGTTCCTCGTATTTGCCATCGGCATCAGTCACGGCGTTCAGATTGTGAATGCCATGGCGGTGGAAGCGGCGAAAGGGTTTGATTCCGTTACCGCGGCCCGCCTTGCGTTCCGGGCGCTCTATATCCCGGGCATGCTGGCTCTGATTTCAGATGCCTTCGGCTTCCTGACTCTGTTCTTCATCGAGATCGATGTTATCCGGGATCTGGCCGTTGCCGCCGGCATCGGTGTGGCGTTCGTCATTCTGACCAACCTGGTATTACACGTATTGATCATGTCGTACCTTGGTATCTCCAAGGGCGGTGTTCGTCATGTGCAGAATCATGGTGAAAAGCAGGACCGCAAGTGGCGCGTCATGTCTTACTTCGCACATCCCGGTGTGGCACCGATTTCTCTGTTGATAGCGGTTATTGGCCTGGGTCTTGGCCTTTATTACAAGCAAGGCCTGAAAGTCGGTGACCTTGATCAGGGTGCGCCGGAGCTGCGGGCCGATTCCCGCTACAACAAGGACAATGCCTACATCATCGACAACTACTCAACGAGTGCCGATGTGTTGGTCGTGATGGTGAAAACCGAGGAAGAGCAGTGTACCCAGTACAACGTTCTCCGCGCCATGGACAACCTTCAGTGGGAGCTTCAGAACACGCCTGGCGTGCAGTCCTCGGCGTCTTTGGCCGATGTGTCCAAGATTGTTACCAAGGCACTGAACGAGGGTAACTGGAAGTGGTATGAGATTTCCCGCAACCAGACCATTATCAATGCCTCGATCCGTGAGGCGCCGGCAGGCCTGATCAATACCAATTGTGATCTGACACCGGTGCTTGTTTTCCTTGAGGATCACAAGGCAGAAACGCTGGAAACAGTCACCGAACGCGTTGAGGAGTTCGCCAGCAACAATAACAACGACGAATACACGTTCATGCTGGCCGCCGGTAATGCGGGCGTCGAAGCTGCCACGAACGATGTCATCTCAAGTGCGAAGAACATGATGTTGATCTTCGTCTACGGTGTGGTCGCGTCATTGTGCCTGCTGACGTTCCGTTCTATCCGTGCGGTTCTGTGTATTCTGATCCCACTGGGCCTGACGTCGATCCTGGCCGAGGCGATCATGGCGGTATCAGGCATTGGTATCAAGGTAGCGACGTTGCCGGTTATTGCGCTGGGCGTGGGTATTGGTGTCGACTACGGTATCTATATCTACAGCAAGCTCGAGAAGTTCCTGTTGGAGGGCAAGACACTCCAGGAAGCATACTTCGAGACCCTGAGGTCTACTGGTAAGGCGGTTATCTTTACCGGTGTCACGCTGGGTATCGGTGTGGTTACCTGGATCTTCTCACCGATCAAGTTCCAGGCGGATATGGGGCTGTTGCTGTTCTTCATGTTCATCTGGAACATGGTGGGCTCTATCTGGCTGCTGCCGGCCCTGGCGCGTTTCCTCCTGCGCCCGGATCGAATGGTTGCCAAGGCCCGCGCGAACAAATAAGATTCGCGACCGCTTGATCAAAAAAGCCCGCTCTGCGGGCTTTTTTGTTTTTTTGCTCAAGTGGTTAGCGAGCTAACCCTTGCTTTATTTATATCGCAAAGTGGTCTATGTTTTAAGGCGAAAGTGAGGAGTGTCCGTTTCGTTACGCGGGCCCAAAAAAGCAATAATGAACAGATAAGGGAAAAGTCATGGCACTGAAACAGAAATTTTCCGCACTTGCAGTTGCAGCAGCGGTCAGCCTTGGGACCGCTTCGACAGCGGTTACCGCGCAGGAGCAGAAATTTGTCACCATCGGTACCGGGGGCGTAACCGGTGTGTACTATCCGGCTGGTGGTGCGATTTGTCGCCTGGTTAACATGGATCGTAAGGAACATGGTATTCGCTGCTCTGTAGAGAGCACCGGTGGTTCGGTCTATAACCTGAACGCGATTCGCCAGGGTGAGCTGGACCTGGCGGTAGCCCAGTCTGACTGGCAGTACCACGCCTACAACGGCACCAGTCAGTTCGAGGAAGACGGAAAGAACGAGAAGCTGCGTGCTGTATTCTCGCTGCACCCCGAGCCATTCACGGTGGTTGCCAGCAAGGGGTCTGGTATCAAGACGTTTGAAGATCTTGCAGGCAAGCGCGTGTCCGTCGGTAACCCCGGTTCCGGCCAGCGCGCCACAGCAGAAGTGCTGATGGACGAAATGGGCTGGACCATGGACAAGTTCTCGCTTCCGGCGGAACTGAAGGCTGCGGAGCAATCCCAGGCTCTGTGTGATGGCAATATTGATGCATTCTTCTACACCGTTGGGCACCCCTCCGGTGCGATCAAGGAAGCGACCACGTCCTGTGACAGTGTGATCGTCAGCGTCAATAACGAAGCGACCAAGAAGCTGGTTGCAGATAACCCATACTACCGTGAAGCGGTGATCCCGGGTGGTATGTATCGTGGTTCTGACGATGACGTGACCACGTTTGGTGTGGCGGCAACGTTTGTCTCATCTACCGAGGTATCTGAGGACGTAGTGTACGAAGTGGTCAAGGCTGTATTCGAGAACTTTGACAGCTTCAAGCGCCTGCACCCTGCGTTTGCCAACCTGAAGAAAGAAGAAATGGTATCCGACGCGTTGAGTGCACCTCTGCACCCGGGCGCGGCGAAGTACTACAAAGAAGCCGGCCTGATCGACTGATCCTGTAACCGGTACAACGACACCGCGGGCAGGCCTGCCCGCGGTGTTCTGATCTCCGACCCGCTATATTCTTACAGGACCCAGCTATGACCAATAGCGAACCGAGAGCCGGGGATACCATCGACAGCAAGAAGGTTGCAGAGGTTCTCCAAACCGAGACCGGTGGCAGGGCTGCGACCGGTACGGCTGCAAAGATTCTTTTTGTCGTCCCTCTGCTCTGGTCCCTCTTTCAGCTATGGATAGCGTCACCGCTCCCCTACATTGTTGAGTTCGGTGTTTTTAACTCGACGGAAGCAAGATCCATTCATCTCGCCTTTGCTGCGTTCCTCGCGTTTGCGGCTTATCCCATGATTCGTGGCAGGAATGTTGACCACGTACCGGTTTACGACTGGATTCTTGCCCTGGCTGCCGCTTTTGCAGCCTCTTATCTGTATCTGTTTTATGACCAGCTTGCGACGCGTCCGGGCTCGCCGATTACCCAGGACCTGATCATTGCACTTGGTGGTCTGGTACTGCTTCTGGAAGCAACTCGCCGCGCACTGGGGCTGCCGCTGACCATCGTTGCTGGTGTGTTCCTTATCTACGCGCTGGCCGGCCCCTATATGCCGGATGTGATTTCCCACAAAGGGGCCAGTCTGAGCAAGCTGTCTTCCCATATGTGGCTGGGTACGGAAGGTGTGTTTGGCGTCGCTCTCGGCGTTTCCACCAGTTTTGTTTTCCTGTTCGTGTTATTCGGTGCGCTGCTGGAACGGGCAGGGGCGGGCAACTACTTTATCCAGGTTGCCTACGCCATGCTCGGGCACATGCGCGGCGGTCCCGCCAAGGCTGCGGTGGTATCCAGTGGTCTGAGCGGTGTGATTTCAGGTTCGTCCATCGCTAACGTGGTGACAACCGGCACCTTTACCATCCCCCTGATGAAGCGGGTTGGTTTCCCCGCTACCAAGGCGGGTGCTGTTGAGGTAGCTGCATCCACTAACGGTCAGTTGACGCCTCCCATTATGGGCGCGGCAGCCTTCCTGATGGTTGAGTACGTGGGCATTTCCTACCTGGAAGTGATCAAACACGCCATCCTGCCAGCGCTGATCTCCTACGTGGCGTTGATCTACATCGTTCACCTTGAGGCCTGTAAGCTCAAGATGAAGGGTATTGAACGTCCGAATCGCCCGACTCTCGCGCAGCGTATGCTGAACTGGGTTGTGATTCTGATTGGCCTGAGTGCTCTCACGTTCATCGTGTATTACGGCATTGGATGGTTGAAGGTGGTTCTGGGCGAAGCCGCTGTGTGGGTTCTCGGGCCGCTTCTGCTGTTCATTTACATCGGGCTGGTCTGGTACTCCACCCGCTTTCCGGAACTGGCTCAGGACGATCCTGAATCCTCAATGGATACACTGCCTGACGTGGGGCCAACGGTTAAGACCGGCCTGTACTTCCTGTTGCCAGTGGTGGTCCTGGTCTGGTGCCTGACTGTTGAGCGGTTTTCGCCCCAGCTATCAGCATTCTGGGCCACGGTGTTTATGATTTTCATCGTGATCACTCAGCAGCCACTGAAAGCGTTTTTCCGCAAAAAAGGTCACTTCCTTGCGGAAACAAAAACCGGCCTCGTTGACCTCACCCTCTCGCTGGTAACTGGCGCGAGGAATATGGTTGGTATCGGTGTGGCGACAGCCACCGCCGGCATTGTGGTGGGCACGGTGACGCTGACAGGCATTGGCCTGGTGATGACCCAGTTTGTGGAGTTCATCTCCGGCGGCAACCTGTTGCTGATGCTGGTTTTCACAGCGATTATCAGTCTGATTCTGGGTATGGGGCTTCCTACGACCGCCAACTACATCGTGGTTTCCACCCTGATGGCCCCGGTTATCGTGACACTGGGTGCCCAGAACGGCTTGTTGGTGCCTTTGATTGCTGTCCACCTGTTCGTGTTCTATTTCGGCATACTGGCGGATGATACGCCGCCCGTGGGGCTGGCCGCCTACGCGGCGGCGGCTATATCAGGGGCGGACCCGATACGAACGGGTGTGCAGGGCTTCACGTACGATATTCGGACAGCGATTCTGCCCTTCATGTTCATCTTCAACACCCAGTTGTTGTTGATTGGCTTGACGGGTTGGGTGGATTTGCTGGTGACGGTTGCCAGTGCGGTGACGGCCATGCTGGTCTTCTCGGCGGCCACTCAGGGTTACTGGTTTACCAAGAGCTACAAGTGGGAGTCGGCTCTGCTGCTGCTGATCACGTTTACCCTGTTCCGTCCAGGTTATTGGTGGGACATGGTCTACCCGGCAACGCAGGACAGGCCGGGTACCGAGGTGATGGAGCATATTGAAAATGTGCCCGCAGGCGAGTCCCTGGTAGTGCAGGCATCGGGCATGTCCCTGAGTGGTGACGAGGTTTCCACCTATCTCAGTCTGGAGCTACCCGCAGCGGAATCCCCGGAGGCGAGACTGGCGAGCGCTGGCCTTGAGCTGTCGCGTCAGGACGACACGATGGTGGTGGATTTCGTTGGCTATGGTAGCCAGGCAGAGAACGCCGGCGTCAGCTTCGGCTGGACCATTGATGCCGTGCAGGTTGAGAATGAGCGCCCGCCGAAGGAGCTTATGTTCATTCCCGCGCTTATACTGCTTGGTCTTGTCGCGTTCGGCCAATTGCGGCGACGCACACCCGAAGAGGCCAGCGCCTACGGCTGACCCTTTTCCCCTTAAAAGCCCGGCATTAACCTGCCGGGCTTTTTTCTGTTAAACTCCTGCGCGCAACGGTCCGCGGTTTGTATCGCGGCCAACCGTCAACATGTGGTCTTTGGTACGGATCACCTCTGAGTCCCTAGGAGCCTACTATGCCTGTTGTTACCCTGCCGGATGGCAGTCACCGTAGTTTTGCCGAATCTGTTACCGTTCACGATGTCGCCGCAGACATCGGTGCCGGGCTTGCCAAGGCCGCCATTGCCGGCCGTGTAAATGGCCAGCTGGTCGATACCAGCTTCCCGATTGAAGAAGACGCTGAGCTTGCCATTGTCACCGAGCGTGATGAAGACGGCGTCGACATTATCCGCCACTCCACCGCACATCTCCTGGCCATGGCGGTCAAGGAACTGTTTCCTTCCGCTCAGGTGACTATTGGTCCGGTTGTGGACAACGGGTTCTATTACGATTTCAAATTCGATCGGCCGTTCACCAATGAAGATCTGAGCCGGATCGAAAAGCGCATGGAAGAGCTGGCCAAGCAGGATATTCCAGTGTCCCGATCGGTCATGTCCCGTGACGAAGCTGTCCGTCTGTTTGATGAGATGGGCGAGGAATACAAGGTTCGAATCATTGAGGATATTCCCGGTGAGGAAGATCTGTCCTTCTACCGCCAGGGTGACTTTATCGATCTGTGTCGGGGCCCTCATGTGCCCAACACCGGCAAGCTCAAGGCCTTCAAGCTGACCAAGGTTGCCGGCGCCTACTGGCGCGGCGATACCAGCAACGAGCAGTTACAGAGGGTGTATGGCACTGCCTGGGGCAACAAGAAAGACCTGAAGGCCTATCTGCATCGCCTGGAAGAGGCCGAGAAGCGCGACCACCGCAAGATCGGCAAGAAACTGAGCCTGTTCCACATGCAGGAAGAGGCCCCGGGTATGGTGTTCTGGCATCCGGACGGCTGGTCCCTGTATCAGGAGATCGAGCAGTACATGCGCCGCAAGCAGCATGAGCATGGTTACCAGGAGATCAAGACGCCGCAGGTGGTTTCCAGGGCGCTTTGGGAAAAGTCAGGGCACTGGGACAAGTTCAAGGACGACATGTTTACCACGGAGTCCGAGAAGCACGATTACGCCATCAAACCGATGAACTGTCCTTGCCATGTGCAGGTTTTCAACCAGGGCCTGAAAAGCTACAAGGACCTGCCTCTGCGTCTGGCCGAGTTCGGTTCCTGTCACCGTAACGAAGCGTCTGGTGCCTTGCATGGTTTGATGCGGGTTCGCGGATTTACTCAGGACGATGCCCACATATTCTGCGAAGAGGATGCCATTCAGCAGGAAGTGTCTGACTTTATCGGCATGCTCCACGAGATTTATGCGGATTTCGGGTTTACGGAGATTCTTTACAAGCTCTCAACCCGTCCGGAAAAGCGGGTTGGCTCGGACGAAGTCTGGGACAAAGCGGAAGCCGCGCTGGAAGAAGCATTGAACCGGGAAGGCGTTGATTGGGAGCTTTTGCCGGGTGAGGGCGCCTTTTATGGCCCGAAAATCGAGTTTTCGCTGAAAGACTGCATCGGACGGGTGTGGCAATGTGGTACCATTCAGGTCGATTTTTCCATGCCGGGACGGCTGGGTGCCCAATATGTGGCAGATAACTCCGAGCGCAAGACGCCGGTGATGTTGCACAGGGCGGTTCTTGGTTCGTTCGAGCGCTTTATTGGTATCCTCATCGAGGAATACGAGGGTGCTTTCCCGACATGGCTTGCGCCAACGCAGATCGCGGTGCTGAATATTACCGACAATCAGCGGGATTATTGCCAGAATCTTGCGAAAAAGTGGGATTCCCTTGGCTATAGGGTTAATGCTGACTTGAGAAACGAGAAGATCGGCTTTAAAATCCGCGAGCATACTATTAACAAAGTTCCCTTCCTTGTTGTTATCGGCGACAAAGAAGTTGAAAACAACGCCGTTGCGGTGAGAACCCGCAAGGGTGAGGATCTGGGAACTTTATCGCTGGAAGCGTTTGAGCAGCTGATGGCTGACGAAATCAATCGCAAAGGCAGAACCAAAACGGAGATCTGATTATTAAACAGCGAGCGAATCGGGGGCGCACTCCAAAAGCGCCGATCAACGAGAACATTGACGCAACTGAAGTCCGTCTGATCGATGCCGAAGGCAATCAGGTCGGTGTCGTACCGATTGAAGATGCACTCAAGCAGGCTGAAGAAGCGTCTCTTGACCTGGTTCAGGTTACGGATTCCGATCCGATCGTCTGTAAGATAATGGACTACGGCAAGAAAATCTTCGATGAGAAGAAGGCCAAAGCGGCTGCCAAGAAAAAGCAGAAGCAGACGCAGGTCAAAGAGCTTAAGTTCCGGCCAGGAACTGAAGAAGGGGATTATCAGGTCAAACTACGCAACCTGGTACGTTTCCTTGAAAACGGGGACCGCGGCAAAATCACTATCCGCTTCCGTGGGCGTGAGATGGCACACCAGGAAATTGGTATGAAGCTCATGAACAGGATCGAAGTGGATATTGAAGAGCTTGCCCAGGTAGAACAGCGGCCGAAAATGGAAGGCCGCCAGATGACCATGGTAGTGGCCCCCCGTAAAAAGAAGTGAACCTGATCCGGTGCTGATCCCCCGCGGTCGCGGGGGATTTGTCGTTCAGGGGCACATTGATATCACTTAAAAACAGAATGCGGAGTTTTAAAAATGCCCAAGATGAAAACCAAAAGCGGGGCCACCAAGCGGTTCAAGAAGACCGCTACTGGCTTTAAGCATAAGCAGTCCTTCACCAGTCATATCTTGACCAAGAAGAGCCCGAAGCGTAAGCGTCAGCTCCGTGGTACCAAGTTGATTGCCAAGTCCGATGTGGCTTCAATCAAACGTATGACGGCGTGCTGATTCAGCCGCTAGCCATTTCTTTTTAGGTTTAAAGGTAGAAGGATTAACGTATGCCTCGCGTAAAACGTGGTGTGGTTGCACGCCGTCGTCATAAAAAGATTCTCAGTCAGGCCAAGGGTTATTACGGAGCGCGTAGCCGCGTCTTCCGCGTAGCCAAACAGGCGGTTATCAAGGCCGGTCAGTACGCTTACCGTGACCGTCGTAACCGTAAGCGCTCGTTCCGCGCACTGTGGATTGCCCGTATCAATGCTGGCGCCCGTGCCAACGGCCTGTCTTACAGCCGTCTGATTGCTGGCCTGAAGAAGGCCAATGTTGAGATCGACCGTAAAGTTCTGGCCGACCTGGCCATGAACGAGCAGCAGGCGTTTACCGCTGTTGTTGAGAAGGCCAAAGCGTCTCTGTGATCGCTTAGCTCTTTCATCGGTTAACCGATCGATTCAGGCGTCTCCATGGGTTCATGAAGACGCCTTCTGATAGGGGAAGGGCGCGCTCTTCCCCTATTTTTGTTTAGAGTGATTCCATTTCTGGATTGGAGCAGGGTCAATGGAAAACCTGGATCAACTCGTTCAGGACGGCCTGGCGGCGGTTGAAAGTGCCGACAGTTTGCAGGCACTGGATCAGATTCGTGTTGAATACCTTGGCAAGAAGGGTGTGATCACCCAGCAGGCGAAGACACTGGGTAAGCTGTCTGCGGAAGAACGTCCCGCCGCCGGCCAGAAGATCAACGACGCCAAGGGGCAGGTGGAGCAGGCTATCAACGCCCGCCGTACAGACCTTGAGCGCGCCGCCATCGAGCAAAAACTCGCCAGTGAATCCATTGATGTGACGCTTCCCGGGCGAGGCCAGGATCTGGGTGGTTTGCATCCGGTTACCCGCACCCTTCAGCGTATTGAGCAATTTTTCTCCCGCGCGGGCTATACCGTGGAGCAGGGGCCGGAAATCGAAGACGACTATCACAACTTCGAAGCTCTCAACATTCCCGGCCACCATCCGGCCCGTGCCATGCATGACACGTTTTACTTCAATCCCGGCACATTGCTGCGAACCCACACCTCACCGGTTCAGATTCGCACCATGGAAGATGGCAAGCCACCTTTTCGGATGATTTGCCCCGGCCGCGTCTACCGCTGCGACTCGGATATGACCCACACTCCCATGTTTCACCAGGTGGAAGGGTTGTTGGTCGAGAAAGACGTGAGCTTTGCGGACTTGAAGAGCACCGTTGAGGAATTCCTGCGGGTATTCTTCGAGCGCGACCTGGAAGTGCGATTCCGCCCGTCCTATTTCCCGTTCACGGAGCCGTCCGCCGAGGTGGATATCGAATGGGGGCGCGAAGAGGATGGCAGCATCAAATGGCTGGAAGTGATGGGCTGCGGCATGGTTCACCCCAAAGTATTCGAGCATTGCGGTATCGATGCCGAGGAATATCGTGGCTTTGCGTTTGGTCTGGGCGTAGAGCGCCTTGCCATGCTTCGCTATGGCGTGAATGACCTGCGCATGTTCTTTGAGAACGACCTCCGCTTTCTGCGGCAGTTCCGTTGAACACGCCATCAAGGTAAACGAACTAACAGGCAACACCGCATCAGGACAAGGCAGATACCATGAAATTCAGTGAACAGTGGCTACGCGAATGGGTCAATCCGGCGAATGATACCCAGGCATTGATGGATCAGATCACCATGGCGGGTCTGGAAGTTGACGGATTTGAGCCGGTAGCCGGCAAGTTCAGTGGCATTGTTGTGGGTGAGGTTGTGTCGGTATCGCCTCATCCCGATGCGGATAAGCTTCGGGTTTGTCAGGTCAGTGATGGTGCTCAAACGGTACAGGTGGTTTGCGGTGCGCCCAACGTGCGCGACGGCCTGAAGGTGCCGTTTGCCGTCGTCGGAGCGGTGTTGCCGGGCGACTTCAAGATCAAGAAGGCCAAGCTGCGTGGGCAACCTTCGGAAGGAATGCTGTGCTCAGAGTCAGAGCTTGGCCTTTCGGACAGCCATGACGGCCTGATGGAGTTGCCGGACGATGCGCCGGTAGGCCAGGAGCTGAGTGAGTTTCTCAAGTTGAACGACGTCACCATCGATGTGGATCTGACGCCGAATCGCAGTGATTGCCTGTCGATCAAAGGGATCGCCCGGGAAGTCGGGGTACTGAACAGCCTTGTGGTTGAGGGGCCGGAAATTCTCCCCGTGGAAGCAGTGCACTCAGAGGTGCCTGACATCGCCGTGAAAGACCCCGAAGGCTGCCCCCGGTATCTGGGGAGAATCCTGCGCAACGTGGACCTTAGCATTGAATCCCCACTGTGGATGCAGGAAAAGCTTCGCCGCTCCGGGATCCGCTCTATCGACGCTGCGGTGGATGTTACCAACTATGTGATGCTTGAACTGGGTCAGCCCCTACACGCCTTTGACCGTGAGGAAATAGAGGGTGGCATTGTTGTGCGCCGGGCAATGCAGGGTGAAAAGTTGGTATTGCTGGATGGACAGGAAGTGGAACTGACCCCGGATACCCTGGTTATCGCGGATCACGCCAAGCCGATAGCGATTGCCGGTGTGATGGGTGGCGAGCATTCCGGAGTGAGTGAGCGAACCCGCGACCTGATCCTTGAGGCTGCCTATTTTGATCCGATTACTCTGGCGGGTAAGGCGCGCCACTATGGCCTTCACACGGACGCTTCACATAGGTTCGAGCGTGGCGTGGACTACGAGCTTGCCCGCGATGCCATGGAGCGTGCAACGGCATTGTTGATGTCCATCGTGGGTGGCGAGCCTGGGGATATTGTCGAGGTTGTCAGCAAGCAGGACTTGCCTGAAGACCGCACGGTGGACCTTCGGGAGACACGTGTTGCCGACGTGTTGGGGCTGGAGATCGACCGCACTACGGTGGAAGAAATTCTGACCCGTCTGGGCCTTCATATCGATAAGCTGCTGAAGGATGGCTGGCGGGTACACGTGCCGAGTTTCCGCCCGGATATCAGTATCGAAGAGGACCTGATCGAAGAAATTGGACGGATATACGGTTACAACAACCTGCCGGTCACGGAACCCACGGGATCACTCGGCCTTCGCCCCCAGGAAGAGGCCGTCCGCCCGGTATCGGCTATCCAGAGCTATTTCGTGGCGTGTGGATACCAGGAAGCGATTACCTACAGCTTTGTAGACCCGAAGGTTCAGGGCCTGATTGATCCAGAGCGGGAAGGCATTGCGCTGGCAAACCCGATTTCGTCGGATCTGTCTGTCATGCGCACGAGTCTCTGGAGCGGACTGCTGAAAACCGTGGCTTACAATCAGAACCGTCAGCAACCTCGAATTCGCCTGTTCGAAACCGGGCTCCGCTTCGTGAAAGACGGCGACCGGATTGATCAGCAGCCCATGCTCGCGGGGGTGATCGCAGGTGGGCAATTGCCAGAGAATTGGGCAAACGGTCGCAGAAACGCCGATTTCTTTGACGTAAAAGGAGAGCTGGAGAGTCTGTTCCAGCTCCTTGGCATCGAGGTTCAGTTCCTTGCCAGTCAGCATCCCGCATTGCACCCGGGCCAGACGGCGGAGTTGATGCGGGACGGAGAACATGTAGGCTGGCTGGGCACATTACACCCACAAGTGCAGAAAAAACTGGAACTTAATGGCACGATTCTGATGTTTGAGCTATTCTTGAATTCGGTCGTTTCTGGATATGTGCCTAATTTCAAAGATATTTCAAAATTCCCAGAAGTTCGGCGGGATTTGGCTATTATTATCGGAAGCGACGTGGGGTTTGCAGACGTCGAGCGTGTAGCGAAAAAGCACGCCGGGGAGCACCTCACGGCTTTGCGTGCGTTTGATGTTTATGAAGGTGAAAGCCTGGGTGAAGGCAACCGAAGCCTCGCTCTCAGCCTGTTCTGGCAGCATCCCGAGCGCACACTAAATGAAGAAGAGGTGCATTCGCTCTTCAACGGTGTGATTGACGCACTGCGCGAAGAGTTGGGGGCAACACTGAGGAGTTAGCAGATGGCGGCTTTGACGAAAGCGGAGATGGCAGAGCGGTTGTACGAGGAGTTGGGTCTCAACAAACGTGAAGCCAAGGAAATGGTGGAAGCTTTTTTCGACGAGATCAGAGGCGCTCTCAGCCACAACGAACAGGTGAAGTTGTCGGGATTTGGTAACTTTGATCTGCGTGACAAGAAACAGCGGCCGGGACGGAACCCGAAGACCGGTGAGGAAATTCCGATCAGTGCACGGCGTGTTGTTACGTTCCGCCCGGGACAAAAACTAAAACAGAAAGTAGAAGCGTATGCTGGAACCCAGTCATAACAACGAATTACCCACGATACCGGGGAAGCGTTATTTCACCATTGGTGAAGTTGCCGAACTTTGTGCTGTAAAAGCGCACGTGCTCAGATACTGGGAGCAAGAGTTCCCTCAGCTTTCTCCGGTCAAGCGCCGTGGCAACCGCCGCTACTATCAGCGTGCCGATGTCATTACCATCCGCCAGATCCGCAGCCTGTTGTATGATCAGGGCTACACCATTGGCGGGGCCAAGCAGAAACTCAGCAGCCACGAGGTGAAAGACGATACCTCCCAGTACAAGCAGCTGATCCGGCAGATGATTACCGAACTGGAAGATGTTCTCGACGTGCTCAATACGCCGGTGAAGTGAGACGTTTTGAAGCTGAAAGCCGAAGGTTCGCCTTCGGCTTTTTTGTTGGTGGCAGTCGCCGAAATGAACAAATAGGTCGTATAGTTGACCGACACTCACACCGGAGAACAACAGCATGATTGGATACGTAACGATTGGCGTCAGTGATATGTCCCGAGCCAAGGCTTTCTATTCGGAACTGTTAGGGGATATCGGCGCTAGGGTCCTTCTGGATATGGGCCGCATTGCGTTTATTGGGGAGAGTATGAAGGCGCCGATGCTGGCCGTGTGCACTCCCTACGATGGCGAACCCAATCAACCGGGCAATGGCAATATGGTCGCCATTCACCCAGGGTCCAAGGAGGCGGTAGATGCCCACTACAAGCGAGCGTTGGATTTGGGTGCGAGCTGTGACGGCGAGCCTGGCCAGCGGATCCCTGATCAGTTCTATGGCGCCTACGTGAGAGACCTGGACGGTAACAAGCTGGCCTTCTTCCACTTTGGCTAGCAGTCGTCTGTGAAAACAACAAAGCCCGGGCCTTTCGGCCCGGGCTTTGTGTAGGGAATTTGGTCGGGACGGTAGGATTTGAACCTACGACCCCTTGCACCCCATGCAAGTGCGCTACCAAGCTGCGCTACGCCCCGAAATTGCCAGTGGCCAGAGAGAAACTTGAGAGATATCTCAGTGGCTTAGCGGGAGCGAAGTCTACACCAGCCTCGGATAAAAATAAACATCCAATCGCCGAATTCTTCGGGCATTTCTATCGCAGTTTGGTTTCTCGAAGCTGACGAATAAACTCCGGCGGATCGAAGCTGTCCGGGGTAGCGTTCGGCCAGTAGGTATCAAACACTCTTTCACCGGTCTCTCCTTCCAGAAGGGCACCCGGCTCCAGAAAAGGAAACAGGTCCATATAGGAATGGGTTTCCGTCTTGGAGGTGCGGCGGATGATGTGTTCCGGCCCAAGTTCGGAGGGGTGCTTGAGTCCTGACGCCTCAAGCAGGTTCATCAAGGCTTCCAGGGTGTTCTTGTGATAGTTGTAAACACGCTGGCTCTTATCCTGAACATCAAGCTTTTGGCTTCGCCTTGGGTCTTGGGTTGCAACACCGCTGGGGCATTTTCCTGTATGGCAACTGAGCGCCTGTATGCAGCCGAGAGAGAACATGTAGCCCCTTGCCGCGTTACACCAGTCTGCCCCCAGGGCCAGGGTCCGGGCTATGTTGAATGCTGAGGTGATCTTGCCCGCAGCGCCAATGGCAATGTGTTCGCGCAGGTTGGTGCCCACGAGTGTGTTGTGTACCAGCAACAGGGCCTCCGTCATGGGTGTTCCAATACGGTTGATGAACTCCAGAGGAGCCGCGCCGGTGCCGCCTTCACCGCCATCCACAACGATGAAATCGGGTGTTTTTCCTGTCTCCAGCATGGCCTTGACGATGGCGAACCACTCCCAGGGATGGCCTATAGCCAGTTTGAAGCCCACCGGTTTGCCGCCCGATAGCTCACGGAGTTTCTCCAGAAACTCGAGAAATTCCCTGGGTGTAGAGAACGCTGAATGGCTTGCCGGGGAAACGACATCCTTGCCAGCTTCGACGCCGCGGGCCTCGGCAATTTCCGGTGTCACTTTCTCGCCGGGAAGAATGCCCCCATGTCCAGGTTTGGCACCCTGGGATAGTTTGACCTCTATCATTTTTACCTGGTCGAGAGTGGCATTGCGGGCGAACCTCTCTTCGTTGAAAGTGCCGTCTTCGTTGCGACATCCGAAGTATCCGGAACCAATTTCCCAGACCAGATCTCCGCCCGGTTCCCGGTGATAGCGGGATATGGAGCCTTCGCCGGTATCGTGATAGAAGTTCCCCATTTTTGCGCCAGCATTGAGGCTCAGGATGGCATTGGCCGACAACGAGCCAAAACTCATCGCCGAGATGTTGAAGACGCTGGCGTTATAGGGCTTGGCGCACTGTTTGCCAATCACGATCCGGAAGTCAGCGTCTTTCAGTGCAGAAGGCTGGAGGGAATGGTTGATCCACTCAAAACCCTCGTCATACATACCTAACTGTGAGCCGAAAGGGCGCTTGTCGAGTACGTTCTTGGCTCGCTGGTAAACGATGGTGCGCTGTTCACGTGAAAAGGGGCGTTCGTCGGTGTCGGACTGGATGAAGTACTGGCGTATTTCCGGGCCAATCGATTCAAGAAAATATCGAAAATGGGCGAGGATGGGGTAATTTCGGCTAACAGTGCGTTTACGCTGAAGCAGATCCCATGTGCCGGTTGCCGCCAATCCCCCGAGCAGGACGGGGACGACATAAAACCAGCCCCCCCAGATGGTACTGGCCAGTAGAGAAACGATAAAGCCGGTCAGGCTCAGCGCATAAAGCGTATATCGGAAGGGGAAGGTTTCGGTTTTAGCCATAAACTCCTCTGAGTGGATGTGTAGTATGTTTGCAGAATATTAACAGTATAAGTGCGGGAGATACGTTCCCGTATGGCAAGACGGATCAAGGAGTAATTTGTACGAACACTGAAATATTGGTCTAAGATTGTTTTCAGGGCGTAAGTTGTCCGTTCTTTGATGTTTTGAACTCAAAGCAATAAGATGGCGAGCTTGTAACGTTTGCATCCGAATATTGAAAAGATTTTCACCAACAGGAGGCTCAAAACGTGGGCGACGTTGTAAAAGACGAGTACCAAACGGATTACGTCGCAGGCCAGGATAATATTAATCCGTTTGGCCTGGACCTACACGCGCCAGTTTTTCCGATTACGGCAATAATCGTTGTTGCGTTTGTAATCGGGACGCTGATTTTCCCGGGAGAGGCGAAGGAGCTCCTCGACGGCGCCAAATGGTGGACCATCGCACAATTTGACTGGTTTTTCCTGATCAGTGCCAACATTTTTGTCGTTGTCTCCCTTGCTCTTATATTCATGCCCGTTGGCAAAATCCGCATCGGCGGGATGGACGCCAAGCCAGAATTTTCGACGATGTCGTGGTTTGCCATGCTCTTTGCAGCAGGTATGGGTATCGGTCTCATGTTCTGGGCCGTCGCCGAGCCAGTCGCCTACTACACAGGCTGGTATGAAACGCCGCTCGGCGTTGAGGCCAATACGGCCGAGGGCGCGCGGTTGGCCATGGGTGCGACCATGTATCACTGGGGTCTGCATCCCTGGGCAATCTACGCGATTGTGGCTCTGTCTCTGGCGTTTTTCGCCTACAACAAGAACATGCCGCTGACCATTCGCTCTGCGTTCTTCCCACTGCTCCGTGATAGGGTTTGGGGCTGGCCCGGTCATATCATTGATATCCTGGCGGTGGTGGCAACCATTTTTGGTCTCGCCACGTCTCTTGGTTTTGGTGCGCAACAGGCTGCTTCCGGCCTGGATTACCTGTTCGGGATTTCGTCAGGTATCAATGTGCAGATGGCGATCATTACCGGCGTGACGGCCGTAGCCCTGATTTCGGTGCTGCGTGGTCTCGACGGTGGTGTAAAGATTCTGAGTAACCTCAACATGTCGCTGGCCGGTATTTTGTTGTTTTTCATCATCTTCGCCGGTCCGACCATGACCATCTTTGAAACCATCTGGGTAACCTCATCGAGTTACGTTGGTAACGCCCTGACACTGAGCAATCCGTTTGGTCGCGAAGACCAGGCCTGGTTCCACGGCTGGACAGTCTTCTACTGGGCCTGGTGGATTTCCTGGTCACCGTTCGTTGGTATGTTTATCGCCCGCGTGTCCAAGGGTCGTACGGTTCGTGAGTTCGTGACAGCGGTGCTGATCGTACCAACCGTTATTACCGTGGTCTGGATGAGCGCATTTGGTGGTTCCGCACTGGAGCAGATCCAGGACGGTGTTGGTGCTCTGGCTGAGAATGGCTTGACGGATGTGTCCCTGGCAATGTTCCAGATGTTCGCTAACCTACCGTTCGTTGCCATCTCATCCTTCGTGGGTATCGTGCTGGTGCTGGTGTTCTTCGTGACATCTTCTGATTCCGGTTCGTTGGTCGTCGACAGCATTACCGCGGGTGGTAAAACCGACGCGCCGACAGCTCAGCGTGTGTTCTGGGTGGTAATGGAAGGTGCCATTGCCGCAGCACTGATTTTCGGTGGCGGTGAAGACGCACTGGGCGCTATCCAGGCGGCTGCCATTACGGCAGGACTGCCGTTTACAGCAGTATTGCTGGTCATGACCTGGGGGCTGCTGAAAGGCCTCACCCATGAGCGCAAGCTGCTGATTGCCGAAGGTAAGCTCTGAGAAGTGTGAGAAAGTAAAAAAACCGGGGTTCGCCCCGGTTTTTTTGTGCCTGCTATTTGAAGGTCAGGTTTTGGACGTGAAGGTATCCATGGCGAATGCGGCTCTTTCTTCCGGGGTGAAGTGCGTCCTTCGGAGGGCTTCGATCTGCCTCAGGCGCGGCAACAGACCGCGACCATTAGCCATCTGGATGGCCAGGCCGGGGCGGGCGTTCAGCTCAAGCAGCAAAGGCCCTTCGTTTGCGTCCACGACCAGATCGACACCCATATATCCCAGCCCGGTTGCCTCGTAGCATCGTGATGCCATTACCAGCATTTCCTGCCAGTCATCAATCACCAGGTTCTCCAGGGCGAGGCCTGTATCGGGATGCAGGGTGATCGGTCGATTGAACTGTACCGCATTCAGGCTGTGGCCATTGGCGATATTGAGTCCAACACCTACGGCACCCTGGTGTAGATTAGCCTTGCCATCTGAAGCGGTTGTAGCCAGCCGAAGCATTGCCATCACGGGGTAGCCCTGAAAAACGACGATGCGGATATCCGGTACACCCTGGAAGGAATACTTGGCGAGTGATGGAATCGATTCCACCAGGTTCTCGACAATGGCGACGTCGGGCGTGCCGGCCAGCGAGTAGAGCCCGGCAAGAATGTTGGACAGGTGGCGCTCAAGGTGGCTCGAGGATACCCGCGAGCCCGAGGCCTTGACGTAATCGTTATCGTCCCGGCCGGTAATCACGGTAATCCCTTTACCTCCGGAACCCTTGGCCGGTTTGATGGCAAAGCCGTCCAGGTCCTCTGCCATTTCCCGGAAATGGGAGATTTCGTGTTGCTGACGCACCACCTGCAGCAGCCTGGGGGTGCGAACATCGTATTCGGCAACCACCAGCTTGGTTTTGAGTTTGTTGTCCACCAAGGGGTATGAAGAACGGCTATTGTACCGCGCAATGTAGTCCACATTGCGCCGGTTCATGTTCAGCATGCCCAGTTGGTTCAGCTTGAAGGGCGAAATCCAGCCCATCAGTTATACGCCTTCATCGGATAAAAACGACGGAGCTCTGTGAGCTTGTAGCCCGTGTACTGTCCCATCAGCAGGATCAGCCCCAAAACCACGAAATGAAGTTCCGGGAAATTAAACGTCAGGTGGCTCGCCAGGGGCGCGCTCATAATCAGAAATGCGCAGACTGCCACAAACAAACTACCGGCTCCCTGAACAAACACCTCCCGGGCGCCTTCCTCTTCCCAGAGTATGGACATGCGCTCTATCGTCCAGGCGATAATCACCATGGGGAAGAAGGTAACCGTCATCCCCGTGTTGAAGCCCATTTGATAACCCGCAATGCTCAGCCCGGCCGTGATAAAGATCACGAGAATGATCAGCGCGGATATTCGCGAGACCAGCAGCAGGTTAAGGCTCGACAGGTAGCCACGCATGAGCAGGCCAATGGCCACCACGGAAATAAAGGCTATCAGCCCCGGAATCAGTGTCGTCTGCACAAAGGCCACGGCGATCAGTATCGGCATGAACGTGCCGGACGTTCGTATGCCGACGACAATTCGCATAAAGGCCACCACGAGCGCCCCAAGGGGAAGCAGCAGAAGCATTCTGAACATGCTTTGCTCTTCAATGGGGAGCTGGTAAAGACTCAGGAAGCCGAGGCCATTCTCGCTGGACTGAGCCTGCGCCAATTGCAGTGCCGGGATGGTTTGCCGAAGCATGGAAAAGCTAACGTCTGAATTGTCACCGCCGACAATATCCAGCAGGGAAGCTGCAGCCTGTCGCCACAGCAAGACATGTTCCGGAAGCCCCTGTTCCGCTGTGCGGGGGTTGAAGGTCAGCCATCGGGAACCGTCATAGATCTGCAGGAATGGACGAAGTTGCTGGCGTCGCCTGGCATCTTCCAGGGCCAGGCCGTCTGCCGTTCGAGCGGGAATGCCTGCATGATTGAGCATCCGGGTCAGCAGATCAATGTAGTTTGCTTCGGACACGAGCAGGGTGGTGTTCTGGGCGCCCTGGTCCGGTTGGAGCAGTTTAATCAGTTCCCGGGTCATGCTCTCAGGCGTGCTGGAGCGTTCAGCGGCCTGTTGCAACAACTCTTCCACGGCTGTTGCCTGAGGTTCTTCCCAGAAGACCGGTTCAGGTTTGGGCGGTCGTTTGGGCTGGCTGCCCAGGGCTCTGTCATCAGGTATCAGTTGAACCTTGAAGTAGAGCGTCTGGGGGCCGCTAACGTTGCGCTTTGACCACTCAGCCCGGCGTTCACCGGAGTCATCCACGATGGAAAAACCGTAACCGGGAGATGCAGCCTGCTCCGAAATAATGCGGAATTGGGGTGGCTGATCGGGGATGTTCAGGCTGGCGAGTACGGGTTCTCCGGTGCCATCGAAGTCCACTCGGGCCTCAACCATCCAGACCGGCTTTTGCTCCCCCGTAAACCAGGGAATGCCGAGCTCGACGTGCCGCCAAGTGGCTATCGAAATTCCAGCCGCAATAAGAAGGAGGATGGCGAAAAAAAACGGAATGCGTGAGCGGCTACTCAAGGTTGGTCCCCATTTTCTTCGGCTGGCAGTTTGTCGGGCAGTTCGGTGGCGAACTCCTTGCCCACATCAATCAACATGACGTCCCTCAAAATGTTGCGGCCAACCAGCACCGTGTGTGAGAGGTGCTCTCGGTTGGTCAGTGTAAACTCAGCCTGTTGCCGGTGGTTGCCAATCATGAACTGCAACTCCACCACCACACGGCGTTCCGATTCATCGGTGCTGGACTGGATAATCCTGACCCGGCGTGAGATTTCCCGTTCCAGCGTTACCATGTCTTCGGAGTCAGGTACCGGCACGTCAAACCTTACCCAGTTGTTCCCATCCCGTTCAAACCGCGTGATGTTTCGGGCATCCAATGAAGAGGTTTCGGCCCCGCTGTCAATGCGAGCATCGTAAATCAGGCCGGGGCCAGCAAGGTAGAATTTCTCCAACTCTCCAACAACAACCTTGCCCTTGAGTCGGTCGGCCCTTCCATCGCTTTTGGAACCAGACTGCCCCGCTGTGCAGGCCTGCTGTTTGGGGGTGGGAGGGCAGGCGGGTTTTTCGACCTGTTCGGTGATGGCGTCGAGGATGGTTTTCGTGGATTCCTCATTCAGCCGGGTCAGCGCCTGGAAATTCTCATCCGTCCGGTTCTCAAGGCGAACGACCTGTTCACCCTGATTAATAACGGAGGTATTCAGCGCGTCAAGATCCTGCTTCGGCACCATAAAGTAACGATCCGCAGTGCAGCCGGTGATGAGTGATACCACAAGGCCGGCCGCGGCCAACTTTCCAAACTCTGAACGTATAGACAAGATCCGAAACCCCTGAATCCACGACTTTGATACTTTAATTACAGAGTGCTGCAAGGATAATTCGGGTGTGCTAGAACAGCCACTTGTAATCACAGGCCGGCAGTATACAACAACATAACTGTTGAGTCGGTTTACAGATCATTAACGGCGGGTATTATTTTTTCCCGGATGTCCGGGAAAGGAAGTGGTTTTGTGCAAGAACTTCTTCGGAACGAAGGTATTCCTGCACCACAGGGGAGCAGTTCAGGTAAAACAGCAGCAGTTCTCTCTGGACATCCTGATCCTGAATGCGGGAAGCGAAGTGAATCAGATCGCGGATGGATTCGTCCCCATTGTTCTGAAAGGTTCTGCCGTAGCGCCCCTTCAGGATGCCAGTCAGTCTTTCCAGGTGGAATTCCCCGGTGTGGGTCATATGGGGAAGAATGCGAAAACCACCGTGGCTGGCTTGAGCGCCAGGCCTGCGGTATTCACGGCCTTCCACGTCCGAACACCCGGAATGGGAGAATTCAGATCCCAATTTTCTCCATAGCTCTTTGAGCATGTTGAATTCCTGTCCCTTATACTGCTCCTGGACCTTGGCACCCGGCAGCAAACCAGCCATTCTGTCGGCAAACAGGCCACATTCACCGTTTTAGATGATATTACGTTCCGAGTCCAGAGCCGGATGCCTTGGGTCGGGAAATTTGCCAATTGGTCCACTAGAACCAGTGAATGGCAAACCTTTGACGTGAGTCCGAACAAAAAGGTTCCACGAATACGGTAAACTGTTGTTCTATCGTAATGTTTGAGTCAGTCATTTAGAGGAGATCGGGGTGCCCGAGGCAATCATCGATATAGTGGGGCGTAGGCCGGAAACCGTCACTTTGCTGATTTTGTTGGTGCTAGCGCTGTGCTGTCTGGTGTTTTCAATGGTTAAGGGGGGCCGTGCCAGATCCGCACTTCGGGAGCTTGAGTACACGCGGGCGATGGACGAACAGCGCCTCCATCAGCTTGAAGCGGCTCTCGAAAGCGGCAAAACCGAGGCAGAGCAGGCGAGCCGGGACACCGAACATTGGCGACAGCGTGCGGCAACGCTGGAAAATCGGGTGGCCGGGCTGGAATCCGAAAGTAAGGCGCGGCTGGATCGCATAGAACAACTCGAAACCGAGAGGAAGTCCCAGCAGCAGCGAGCCGATGAGCTCTCCCGCGAGCTTGGCGACGCCAGGGTTGCCCAGCGCGAGCAGGAAGTAACGCTGGACAAGGAGCGCCGTACAACCACGGAGAAACTGGAGTTACTGGAACGAAATCGTGATGCGTTGAAACAGGAGTTCGAGAATCTTGCGAATCGTATTTTCGAGCAGAAGAGCGAGCGCTTCAGCCAGCAGACCCGCACCAGCATCGACACCCTGCTGAACCCATTCCGGGATCAACTCCAGGATTTCCGTAAACGGGTAGAGGATGTCTATACCACCGAAACTCGGGATCGACAGGCATTAAGGAGTGAGATCAAATCCCTGCAGGAACTGAACCGCCAGATCACCGAAGAAGCTTCCAACCTCACGAAGGCGCTTAAAGGAGACAAGAAAATCCAGGGCAACTGGGGCGAGCTGATTCTGGAGCGCGTCCTCGAGCGCTCCGGTTTGCGCAAGGGTATTGAGTATGAAACCCAGGGCAGCTACCGAGATGATGACAACCAGTTGCTGCGCCCCGATGTCATCGTTCATTTGCCGGACAGCCGAAACCTGGTGGTGGATTCGAAGGTGTCCCTGCTGGCCTACCAGCAGTGGGCAACGGAAGAGGATGAGACTGCCAGGGAAGAAGCCCTTCGCCAGCACGTTGAGGCGGTGCGTAATCATATTCGCGCCCTGAGCGAGAAAGATTACAGCCAGCTTCACGGACTGCACTCACCGGACTTTGTGTTCCTTTTCATGCCCATTGAGCCGGCCTTTGTGGCTGCATTTCAGCAGGACGAGAACTTATTCGCAGAAGCATTCGAGCGAAAGATTATTGTGGTTACACCGACGACATTGCTTGCGACCTTGCGAACCATCGAAAATATCTGGCGATACGAGCGCCAAAGCCAGAATGCGCGTAGGATTGCCGATCGTGCCAGTGCAGTGTACGACAAGCTTCGGGTTTTTGTAGAAGCGATGGAAAAGCTGGGCAGCCAGTTGCACACCGCGCAGGGAACCTATGATTCGGCGATGAATACGCTCACCCGTGGTCGCGGCAACCTTATCTCGCAAGCCAATCGCTTTGTGGAGTTGGGCGTTCGTGTTAAAAAAGAACTCCCGAAAGCGATTTTGGATCAAGCCGAAGTGGACGCCGATGGTGTGGATGACACCAGCGATCCGGTCGGGCCCACGGTGGACGAAGACGCCGCCCGGGATAATCAGCAGGAGTAAACAAGATGGTGAAGATAACCCGAGTCGGGCGTCGTTCAGTCAGTGGTTTTATGTTGGCATCCCTACTGATGGCCGGTCAGGTTAGTGCCCTTGAGCCTGAACACGAGACCCGTCGATTAATGCTTGCCACTGAAGAGGCCGTTTCCTCAGAGAGCTGGGGTGAAGCGGGTGAGTACCTGAACCGTCTCCAGCAACTGGAGGGGGAGAAACCGGCGAACTATTTCTATTTTCGCGGCCGCGTGATGCTGGAATCTGATCACTACAATGAGGCACAAGCAGCGTTGGAAAAGTACGTCAGTCTGGCGGGCAGTGAAGGCGAGCACTACACCGATGCGCTCAAACTGATAACCAATGTCGAAAAAGCCCGCCAGCAAGAGGGCGCAAGTGCCAAGAACAATGGCTCTATTGATCCGGAGCCAGTGGCCATTATCGAGCCTGCAAGCGAGCAGTCGCTGGGGAAACTCCGGGAACTCTATCTGGCGGATTCGAACGCCGACGCGCTGGTGATTCATGCCAATACGCTCCTGGACGTTGCTGGTTGGCGTGAAGATCAGAGGATCGTAAGGCTGGACCGTCCTGCCGATGTGTCGTACAGGATTGAGAGGCTGAACGACACTATCAGTATCCAGGAGTCCCGACGTGAGTCCGGTGGTCGTGTTGTCAAAACGACCGAGTCCATGGGCGTTTTCGGAGTCAATCCTCAGATTGAATGGAATTGCGAGAGTTCAACCGCCAGTTGCTGGATTTACGACCCACGAGATGGCTCGCGGTTGATTAAACTCAGCCCGGATCGCGAACGGGCCGAGGAAATTGCCCGCACCCTTGGCCGGCTGATTCGCACCATGCAGAGCCCCAGTCAATCCTGAAGCTGACCCCGTTCGCCTTCGCGGTAAGCACCGGGAGTGACTCCTGTCCACTTCTTGAAGGCGCGGTGAAACGTTGAGGGTTCGGTGAATCCGACCCGAAACGCAATGTCATTGATCGGCAGGTCTGGCCGGGACAGGTAATAGATGGCCATGTCCCGGCGTAGTAGGTCCTTGATCTCCTGGAAGGAGGTGTTTTCCTGCTTCAGCCGTCGGCGAAGAGTCTGGGGGCTGGTGTGAAGCTCTGTGGCAATCCATTCGAAGTCGGGCAGGGATCTCGCAAAATCCCGGCCAATCAGTGCGCGGATACGTCCGGTGAAGGTGTTGCTCTCGTCCGGGCGCGACAGCAGGTCGGCCGGTGAGGTTTTCAGGAACTGCCGCATTTCCGGCTTGTCGCGTATCACCGGAGCCTGCAGAAAACGCTTGTCGAACGTCAGGGCGGTTTCACTGGCTTCGAACGACAGTGGGCAATGGAAGATATGCCGGTATTCGTCGCCATGGGGCGGCCTGGGGTAACTGAATTCCGCCTTAAGCAGCTCCACCGGTTGCCCGATCAACCAACTGCCAAGACGATGCCAGATGACCAGTATGCTTTCCCGGAAAAAATGCATCGGGTCGTGGATATCCCCTTCGATCACCGTTACCAGCCGGGCAGTCCTGTCGTCCACTTCCAGTTTCATGGTGACCATGGGCTCGAACAGGCGGCAAAAATCAAACGCCTGGCGATAGACCGCCTCAAGATTGGGGCAGTCGCTAACCAGCGCGCACATGGTGGCGAACGTGCCGGTGCGGCAGCGGCGTGGCCCCAACCCCATGAACTCATCGTCCATTGCGTTCCAGGCAGCCTGCATCAGCCGGCTGTACTGGGTGCTGCTCACCCGGGCCATTTCGATCTTCAGCAGGTCCGGTGAAATTCCGGCCTCGCGCAGCATTGTATGGGTATCAATCCCCGCTCTTTCGGCCCCAACCAATGCGGCTTCCACGAAGTGCCTGGAAACGGTGAGTTCCGACATATCATCCTTTATCCTTATTGAACGAAGCCCATCATAAAACCCCTTGGGTACAATGCAACCATCACTCTCGCGCCGCACTGGAAGAAATGGTCAATTGGAATGATGGAACCGGCAGTTGGCCCCGCGGGGAAAACAGGGCAGCATCAGGGTTGTCCAAAAATAGAGAAGGAGGTTTGCATGCCCGGCCCACTGAGCAACCTGAAGGTTCTGGATTTCAGTACATTGCTGCCAGGCCCCTACGCTACCATGCTGCTGGCGGATATGGGCGCGGATGTATTGCGGGTGGAGGCCCCTGGCCGCCTGGACCTGACCCGAGTGATGCCGCCGCTGGAAGATGGCGTCAGTACATCCCACACCTTCCTCAATCGGGGTAAGCGATCCCTTGGGCTGGATTTGAAGCAAGAGGGCAGTGCCGACCTGGTCAAGCAGCTGGTGACAGAGTACGACGTGGTGGTTGAACAGTTTCGACCCGGCGTTATGGACCGGCTTGGGATTGGTTATGAAACCCTCAAGGCCATCAACCCCAATCTTATTTACTGCGCGATTACCGGTTACGGTCAGACTGGCCCCTACAAGGATCGGGCAGGGCATGATATCAACTACCTTTCACTGGCCGGAGTTTCCAGCCATTGCGGTCGCCGGGAAACTGGGCCACCACCGATGGGTATCCAGGTTGCCGATGTGGCAGGCGGCTCACACCATGCCGTTATGGGGATACTGGCGGCTGTGATTCATCGCCAGCAAACAGGAGAGGGGCAGTTTATCGATATCAGCATGACCGACGCCGCCTTTGCCCTCAATACGATGGCCGGTGCTGCAGCCTTGGCGGGAGGGCAGGAACAGAAGCCGGAAAGCTCCATGCTCAACGGCGGCACCTTCTACGACTACTACCAGACCAGCGACGGCCGATGGTTGTCTGTGGGTAGCCTGGAGCCCCAGTTTTCCGACCGGCTTTGTGATGCCCTGGGTATCCCCGACATGAAGAGCTTTGCCTTGAGCCAGAACCCTGAGCACCAGCAGGCCATCCGGGAGGCGTTGAAGTCCAACATTGCACAAAAAACGTTGGCACATTGGCAGGACGTATTTGCGAACGTTGATGCGTGCGTGGAGCCGGTGCTGACCATTACCGAGGCAGCCGAACATCCTCAGCTGAAAGCGCGCGGCATGGTTATTGATGTGGCAAAAGGTAACGGGGGGGTCCAAAAGCAGATTGGCCACCCGATAAAATTCAGTGCAACGCCCTGTGAGAGCCGTTATATCGGCCGGACACTGGGGGCCGACAACGGCGATTTCTGAGGCACCCAGACAAAAACTGAATCGTTCGTCAGTCCTTAGCTAAATAACGGGGTGTCTGCTAATTTGTGAGAGTGAGTCATCTTTGGCTTACCCATAACAATCACAATGGACGAATCACTATGAAATCGCTTCGCAAACCTTTCAGGAGCGCAGACAAAAGCGCGTTGAAAGCGGCCGGGGTAGCGCTGGCCAGCAGCTTTCTGATTGCAGGATGTTTCGACGGAAGCAGTTCTTCTTCCGACTCCGATAGCTCGGTGAACGAACAGCTTTTCCCGGCGGACGGTACATTTGAGGCAACTATAAGGAGGACAGCCGGCGGGGTTCCGCATGTGAAGGCGGATGACTTGGCCTCTGCGGCGTTTGGTCATGGTTATGCCCAGGCCCAGGACAACGTATGTGTGTTGGCCGAGGCTATTGTTAAAGCCAGAAGTGAGAGGGCCAAGTATTTTGGCCCGGGACCCAATACGGCTTTCGGTGTAGGGCTCAATATAGTTAATGATTTCAGCTACAAAGCCCAAAAAATATACAGTGGCGCTGAACGAGAGCTCCCGACGCTAACGGATGAGAGCCGCGCACTGATTGAAGGCTTCACTGAGGGTTATAATCGCTACGTCGCCGAAACTGATCCGGGCGACCTGCCTGAGGAATGCAGGGATCAGGAGTGGGTGCAGGCGATTACCCCGGTTGATCTCCTGGCCCATTATCGAGTGGTTGGGCAGTATGCCAGTGGTGCCCAATTCGCAACGGGCGCGGTTTTCCTGGCTGTTCCCCCTGGGGAAAGTGCTGCCCCGGTGGCGGTTTCAGCGGTTGCCAACGCTGAACAGGTTGAGCAATTGCGCAAGGACGTCGTTGCAACGGCAAAAGCCAATGCCGGGGCCGTGCAGGATTTCACCGACATGGGGCTCGCCAGCAACGCCTGGGGTATTGGGAGCACAATGACCGAGCAGGGCCGCGGTGCGCTCCTCGCCAATCCTCACTTCCCCTACACCGGGCACCGGCGCCTCTACGAAGTGCAGATGACCGTTCCGGGGTACCTGAATGTTCATGGAGCGGGGTTGCTCGGTACCGCAATACCGCTTATCAACTTCAATGAAAACCTGGCGTGGTCGCACACCGTTACCACGAGCCGGCGATTCACCTGGTATGAGCTCACCCTGAAAACGGGGGATAACCTTACCTATGTAAAAGATGGTGTGGAAAAACCCATTGACGTTGAGACTTACCAGATCGAAGTAAAAATGCCCGGCCTGCCGGAGCCAATGGTTATTGAGCGGGATTTCTATTTCTCTGAGTACGGACCCATGATCGCCGCCAATGCTGTCAACAACCAGTTGCCGGCCTGGGGTGGCAATGGCGCGTTGAATTCGACCGGATCGGTAGCGATGACGTACCGCGATGCCAACGCAAACACCGGCGGTTTGTTGGATACCTGGCTGCAAATGAGCCGGGCGAGCAACCTTTCTGAATTTCAGGATGTATTCAGGAACTGTGGGTCTACACTCTGGACGAACACCACCTATGCCGATGACCAGGGCAACGCGTTCTACATCGATAGCAGCTCTGTGCCCAACCTTTCTGACAAGGCAATTGCCCTTGTCAATTTCAGGCGGTTTGGCAGTGCTTCTTACGCCGGGTTGTTTGATCAGGGTGTCACGCTTCTTGATGGCAGCAAGTCCATTGAGGATTGGGTTGAAACCTCGTGCGGCCCATTGGTCCCGTACAGCGATAAACCCAAGCTGGTTCGCTCCGACTGGGTTCAGAACTCGAACAGCAGCTATTGGGCGACAAACCCTGATGAGTTCCTGACAGGTTACTCCCCACTGTTTGGTCAGGAAAAAGCAGAGATCAATGCCCGTACCCGTTTGGGTATCAAGATGCTTCAAAACCCCCTTGAGCCGGGCGTTCCATCAGCTCCGCTCCCTGCGGGGCAGGACGGTAAGTTCAATGCTGAAGAGCTTTTGGGTGTGATCTGGAACAACCGTTCCTGGTACGCGGAGCAGTTCCTGCCTGAGCTTCTGGAACGTTGTGATGCGATAGGCGCCACAGCGGTGGGTGGGCAGGACCTGTCATCCTGGTGTCAGTCGCTGGAAAGCTGGGATGGCCTCTACAACCGCGATAGCGTTGGCGCCCATATCTTCAGGGTTTTCATGGCGAATTACCTTGAAGACGTGGACACGGATCTAACCCAGCCGTTCAGCCCTTCCGATCCGGTCGGTACTCCCTCTAGTCCGTCAGAAGCCAATGCGGGCACACCAGACGATACTATGCTTCTGGCACTCTCGGCAGGTGTTGACGCGCTTGTGTCTCAGGGTATTGCTCCCACAACTGCCCTGGGTGACCTGCAGTACTACCGTGCATCAGGGGGTGTCGTACCGGGCTCCGGCAATATGCCGGTGTTCCAGACCGTTGAAATTCCCTGGCATGGGGGCGACGGCAGTATTGACGGTGCATTTAACGCAATTGGTGTTGTGAGTGAGCCATTTGCGGAGGATACCCGCTTCCCCCGAATTGCTCCGCCCACTATTCCCAATACAGCCGGCCTTTCCGACGGAAGCAACGGTATAGACGGTTGGTTAATGGCAAGGGGTACGAGCTGGCACTTTGGCCTGGAGTTCACGGATAACGGCCCGGAGGCGTATGGCCTGGTTAGTTATTCCCAGTCCACGGATGCCATGTCCGACTACTTCAGTGATCAGAGTGTGCAGTATTCCAATAAGGAGTCTCGCAAGCTCTTGTTCACGGAGGATGAGATTGAAGCAAACCTGCTTCCTCAGGGGGAGACGGTGATATCTCAGTAGTCGTTAAGATTAGATAGACAACCTATTCACTATCAGTAAAGCAAAGGCCGGCGAGACTGACTCGCCGGCCTTTTTGTATCTACTGTACCAGCTGCCAAAAAAAAGCCCCGGAAGGTCCGGGGCTTTCAGGTTTCAGATCAAGTTACTGGTCTTGATCCAATGCACTCTCAAGGGTAGTGCTGCTTCCCAGTGAGGCGCCAATGGCGGGAACAGACGAGCCTGGAACTGGCTGCGCGCTGACTGCTTGGGCTGTCTGGGTGACCATGGCACTGAATGCTACGCTGGTGTCTGCAGCTCCATTCGGGCAGCCCTGCTGAGGTGCGATTGGAGCCACAAAGGTGCCGTGGTTTGCATCAGAGCAGGGGTTCGTGCCGTCAAAGAAGCTTGCAACTGGCATTGCGCTGCCTGTCGGGGTGTCGGTGTCAATAATGCCAAGACCCTCAGTTCCATCAGACAGCAGAGTTCCACCGGCACCGAGATCGATCAGCGCCATCAGGGGCTCTGTGCCCGCTAGCGGAGACGAAAGAGCGTTGCCGAGCGGATTGACGTTGGCTTCGTTCGGCACGGTGGTGTCTCCAACTACTTCGGAGACCAGCAGGTTGCTTGTTGACGCACCCAGGCCTTTTGCGAAGTTGACAGGATCGCCCGCATCGGAGACTGACTGGAACACGTAGAAGAAGCTTTCAAAGTCAGCCGACCCTTGTGTAACACCCGCAGCGGCCAGCCCTGGCAGAATGCGACCGGAGATGCTCGGAGAGTTCTCGATCAGGCGGGTGACCTGTCCACCAGTGTTGTGCAACACCACGGAATTCAAAGTCGGGAAGCTGAAGTTGCTAAGCGGAGGCCCTGCTTGAGCATAAGTACCGTTCAGCGTGGCGTTCAGTGTTGGATCGTTTGCAAGTGACGCAAACACGGTTCCGGAGATGCCGCCAAGCGAGTGACCGATGAAGTTCACCGGTACGCCGGCCAGGTCTCCCTGAGTACTGTAATCCCCGTCAATGTCGAAGGTCTGGATGGAGGCCGCTACGTTAAGCAGATCCACCACACCCTGGCGCAGGTTATCTCCGCTATTCATCATGTTCAGCGGATTGATGAACAGGCTGCCGGAGGAAATGTTAGCCAGTTCGGCTTCCACTGGCTGAAGTTGCGCATTGGCCGTATAACCAAAGTGCCTTTCACCGAGGTAGTCCGCTGAAATCAGAGCGTTCAATTGCGCGATCAGCGGAGCCAATGCTGGATTGTTCTGAGCTTCAAGGGCCTGGATTGTTGCCTGTACGGTCCCGGTGAGCGTCTGAGGGTCCAGTTTGCTCAGTCCAGGAACGGTTCCGGCCGTAGCGCCCGCGAGACCGTGCAACGGCTGGTCGATAGCAACCACTGTCTGACAGGCGCTTTGCGCCAACAGGATGGCCGGTAGCATCGCAACGCTGCGATCCACGGTAATGCCATGCTGGAAGATGGTCACGCCGTTGGGCTTGGCCGGGTCAGCACATGCTGCCGGACGAGAGTCGGTTGACGGGTTGAAGATAACCACCGGCACTGTTGTGTCGGCGTTCTTTTGGGGAAATGGGAAGTATCCGTTGACGTTCAGGGTACCATCAATATCCCTCAGGAAACTGAAAATTGTGTCGCCTGGCGTGAGGCTCTCGTTCAGGTCGGCCTCCAGGCTGGTGCTGCCTGTCCAACTACCTGTAACGATGCCCGCACCGGTTTCACCCGGCAGGCTCTGGAAGTAAGGCAGAGTAATAGCACCCTGATGAACCTGAACCTGAGCGGCAGCCTGGGCTATCTGGTTGCTGGCGTCTAAACCCTGAATAGTGGCAAGGTCAGCGGCCTCTGTTTTCTGATAAAAGAAAGAGGGGCGGGGAACCGGCAAATGCAAGGTGTCGCCGATTTCACCAGCAATCGCATTGCCGATGTCGGTTGGCGTTGTTTCCTGCTGAGCGTTGCCAAGGGCAGTAATGGCGGCTAACTCCTGAGCGGTAAGATCACTCGGATCAACCGTTCCGCCCTGCAAACCAGCGGCCAGTTCCTGAAGCTCAAGAAGCTTGGAGGTCAACTGGGAAAAGTTCAGGGTCGGATAGTTGTCACGGACGGCCTTCAGCAGAGCTGTAAACCCGACTTTTTGCCCCAGCGCCGTCCCGAACGCCGCAGGCGCCATCATGGCCCGCAATACATCGGTATCCGAATTTGTGGTGAACGAGTATGACAGCGCGGACTCGGATCCTGTGCTCATTGCTGTCAGGAAACCGTTGCCAAGGGCATCAAGGCTTTGGAGCAGTGATTTCACGTTGCCCAGTGCCGGGTTGCCTAGCGTGCCGTCGGCCAACGCAACGTCCTGTACTGCCCGAGCGATAGGTTTGCCGTTAGCACCCCTGACATCATCGCTGACAACGACAAGGTATTTTTGACCTTCCACAAGGGGTTCAAGCGGTACGATGCGGATAGCGTTGTTGGCACCACCATCCAGGCTTACAACGTCGGCCCGGAAACTGGGCTGCAAACTGGGGTCGAGCACAAATGGATCCGCAGGATTAATGCCGCTTGGGTTTGTGTTCGGCAATGCTTCCGGAGCAGACGCAACCGCTGGCGGAACTTTAAGAGGTACCAGGAAAACGGTCGCGTTCGCCATGACCGATGCGGGGTTCAGCTCACCATCAAACTTGAGGCTGAAAGCACCGGAAGTGGAGAAGCCGGAAAGCCGGTTTACGGCATCATCAGCGGGCGTGTCGCCGGTTGAAAGTCCAGTGAAGTCATAGTTTGCGCTTTGAGTAGCGCCAAGCAGCAGGATCAGGTCCGAGTTAATCGGGAACTGTGGGTCTGCCGATAGTGGGTTTGGGTCGTAAATAGGACGAACCAGACTTCTGTCGATGGTGGTGTCTTCGATCTTATAATCGGGATTCGCGTTACTGGACCCGGAACCAGCGCTGTCAAAGCAGCCTGTCAGTCCAACGGAAGAAGCCACGGCAAGACTTATTAGAGTTTTCTTGAACATGGGTGGAACCTTTTCCTGTTGTTGTGTCGTTATGTTCGGCAGCTGACGGGGCCGGTCTGGCCCGGTAAACCCGTTGTCAGTGGCCTGGTTTGCTTAGCTGTTGTCTGAAATTCTGGCCAGCGCTCTGTGCCTGATTTCTGTAACTCTGACTATAGCGGCAGTAAAGCAACAGTTGATCGCTCTAAAGTGTGATTCTGATCATTGGGAGCCTACCCGCACGGTCGGAGTTCGGCTTCATTGAAAAATAGTTGGCCCCGAGACTTTTGTCGAGTCTTTCGGGGCAGGGGTAGCCAGCCTAGCTGAAGCTTGAGAAATCCGGTTTCCGCTTTTCAGTGAAGGCCTTGATGGCTTCGGCATTTTCCGGTGACTTCAGGCGTTCTGAGAAGAGTTTGCCTTCGGCCAGCATGGTGGTTTTCAGCGCATCTCCGCTGGCCCGGTTCAGCAATTCACGGGTGGCACGGACGGCCGCCGGGGGCTGGGCTGCAAGCCGTGCGCAGGCTTCCAGAGCCTTAGTTTCAGTTTGTGACGGTTCGCACACCTGGTTGATCAGCCCCAGGCGCAGAGCGTCTTCGGCTGTGAATGCGCCGCCCAGCATCAACAACTCCGCAGCGCGTACCCGGCCGAGCCAGGAGGGCAGCAATAGGCTGGAGCCGCCTTCCGGGCACAGGCCTAGGTTGGCAAAAGGCATCTGGAAGCGGGTGTTGTTGCCGGCAAACACCAAATCGCAATGCAGCAGCATGGTGGTGCCGATGCCCACGGCGGGGCCATTCACGGAGGCTATGATCGGTTTGCTAGTGGAGGCCATCAGGAACAGGAACCGGCCTACAGGGGTGTCTTCAAACTCGCCGGGCATGCCCGCAGAAAAATCGCTCAAGTCGTTCCCGGCTGTGAAGCACTCATCACTTCCGGTGTACAGAATACAGCGAATGTCGCTGTCGTCGCGGGCCTGTTCAATCGCATCACCGAGGGCGGTGTACATATCATGGGTGAGGGCGTTTTTGCGATCCAGGCGGTTAATCCGGACGGTTAGGATATGGTTCTTTTTTTCAGTTAGGACGAGGTCGGTCACGGTGTCTCCTGCTGTTTTTATGTCGAAGATATCAGCAATGTTACATTTTTTCGTGCCCGTTTAGGCAAGTTTGTCGTTGAAAACCTTCGCGCCGGGTTTGGTCCCTCGGTTTTGGATTTTCTGGTAAACTTCGCCCTTCCTTTATTAGACAAGTTTATAACCCCTACTAGACAAACCAGACCTGATGAGACGCCTATGACCACCGTAATCCGCCAGGACGACCTGATCGAGAGCGTAGCGGACGCGCTGCAGTTCATCTCCTATTACCATCCGAAAGACTTTATTCAGGCTGTGCACGAGGCCTACAAGAAGGAAGAGTCCCAGGCGGCCAAGGATGCCATGGCGCAGATTCTGATTAACTCCCGCATGTGCGCTCAGGGCAAGCGGCCACTGTGCCAGGACACTGGCATCGTTACGGTGTTTGTGACGGTCGGTATGGATGTGCAATGGGATGCCGACATGGCGCTGGACGATATTATCAATGAGGGCGTTCGCCGGGCTTACATGCACCCGGACAACGTGCTGCGTGCCTCTATCCTGGCCGATCCGGACGGCAAGCGCACCAATACCAAGGACAACACACCTGCCATCATCCACTACAAGATTGTGCCGGGTAATACCGTGGATGTGCATGTGGCTGCGAAAGGCGGCGGTTCCGAGGCCAAGTCAAAATTCGCCATGCTGAATCCATCGGATTCCGTGGTGGATTGGGTGCTGAAAATGGTGCCGCAGATGGGCGCTGGCTGGTGTCCGCCGGGCATGTTAGGCATTGGCGTTGGCGGCACCGCTGAAAAAGCAATGGAGTTGGCCAAGGAGTCGCTGCTGGACCCGATCGATATCCATGACCTGCAAGCCCGTGGTGCCTCCAACCGTTCCGAGGAGCTGCGCCTGGAACTGTTCGACAAGGTGAATGAGCTGGGTATTGGCGCCCAGGGCCTCGGCGGCCTGACCACGGTTCTGGATGTGAAAGTGAAGGACTACCCGACCCATGCCGCCAACAAGCCGGTGGCGATCATTCCCAACTGCGCGGCCACCCGCCATGCACATTTTGTACTGGATGGCTCGGGCCCTTCACTGCAAACCCCGCCGAGCCTGGACGACTGGCCGGAAATTACCTGGGAAGTGGGTGACAGCGTGCGGCGTGTCAACCTGGATACGGTCACACCGGAAGACGTGAAAGACTGGAAGCCGGGCGAAACCGTGCTGCTCTCCGGCAAGATGCTGACTGGCCGCGATGCTGCCCACAAGAAGATGGTGGACATGATCGAGCGCGGTGAGGAGCTGCCGGTGGACCTGAAAGGTCGCTTCATCTATTACGTCGGCCCGGTCGACCCGGTGCGCGAGGAAGTGGTTGGTCCCGCGGGCCCCACTACCGCCACCCGCATGGACAAGTTCACCCGTACCATGCTGGAGAAGACCGGCCTTACCGGCATGATCGGCAAGGCCGAGCGCGGCCAGGTGGCCATTGATGCCATCCGCGAGTTCGGTGCTGTCTACCTGATGGCGGTTGGTGGTTCTGCCTATCTGGTGTCCAAGGCCATCAAACACGCGGAAGTGGTTGCCTTCGAAGAGCTGGGCATGGAAGCCATCTACGAGTTTGAGGTGGAAGACATGCCCGTTACGGTCGCGGTGGATTCCAAGGGCTCCTCTGTTCACCAGACCGGCCCCGCCGAATGGCACGAGAAGATCATCACCGCCAAGGCGGTGTGATCCTCACTCGAACTCAGGAAGAACAACTGATACTCAGGTGCTTCCCCCAGTCCGGGGGAGGCGCTGAGTATTGTTCGAACCCCGGCTGTTCGTCGAACGGCTTCTTCAAGACCTCCAGTAATTCCTTCATCGGCTCGTAGTCGCCGTTCTGGGCTTCCAGGATCACCTGCTGGGCCAGATAGTTCCTCAGAATGTACTTCGGGTTCACCTTCCGCATCCGGTATTCCCGCTCGTCGTGGGCGCGGGTTTCGGACTGCAGGCGCTGTTCATACCGCTCGAGCCATCCATCCGCCACACTGCGGTCTACAAACAGGTCGCGGATCGGCGAAGAGCCTTTCGATGTGAGGTTGGATAGCCCTCGGAAAAACAGTGTGTAGTCCACATGGTGCTCGTGCAGCATGCTGAAGGTATCCATAATCAGGCCCAGGTCGGATTCGTCTTCCTGGGCCAGCCCCAACTTATCCCGCATGTTCTGCAGGAAGCGTTCGTTGTAGGCGAGCTCGTAACGCCGTAGTCCCCGCCTTACGTCGTCCTCGTTCATGATCGGAAGCAGCGCGTTCGCAAGGTACTGACAGTTCACAAACCCGGTATTGGGTTGGCGATTGTAGGCGTAGCGTCCGCCCTGGTCGGTATGATTGCAGATGTAACCGGCGTCGAAATCGTCCAGGAAGGCATAGGGGCCGTAGTCAAAGGTATCCCCGATAATCGACATGTTGTCGCTATTCATCACCCCATGGCAGAACCCCACGGCCTGCCAGTCGGCAATCATCCGCGCCGTGCGCTCAACTACCTCGACATACCAGCGTTGATAGCGTTCGTCCTCCGGGAGGTTGATCAGATGAGGGAAGTGCAGGGCAATCACATGCTCAATCAGCGTTTTCAGGGCCTGTTCGCCCTCATGATGCGCCGCAAACTCAAAATGCCCGAATCGGATGTGCGTCTGCGCCACCCGCACCAACGCTGCCGCCGTCTCAATCGATTCACGACGCACCGGGTCTTTCGCGCTCACCATGAACAACGCCCGCGTGGTGGGAATTCCCAGCGCTGCCATCGCCTCGCTGCACAGGTACTCGCGGATCGTGGAGCGCAGCACCGCCTTGCCGTCGCCGAACCGGGAATAGGGCGTCATTCCTGCTCCTTTCAGGTGCCAGTCCCAACGTCGGCCGTCAGGGCCCACTGTCTCCCATAACAGTAGCCCACGGCCGTCGCCCAGGTCCGGGTTATACATTCCGAACTGGTGCCCGGTGTATTTCATCGCCACCGGGTCCATTCCTTCCAGCAATTCCGTCCCGGCGCCAATGCCGGTCCAGTCCTCGGGGTTCTGCGTGTGAAAACCCATCTCCCCGGCCAGGTCGTGGTTAAAACACACCATCCGGGCATCCTTCAACGGCGTGGGCGGCACCCGGGTGTAAAAACTGTCCGGAAGCTCAAGATAACGATGTTCGACTTTAAACGGGTTGCTGCTCATAGCGTCAGTGTCCCAGATAACTCCAATCTCCCACAAACCAAATAACCACCGCCTATACTCCAATTGGTACAAAACCTGCAAAACTCAAAACAAACCAACAGGGAAGCCGTCAACCGTGTCCTCACCCGAATTGACCAATACCATCCGTACATTGATCAAGCAGGAATCCCTTCCCGATTCCTACGCCGACACCGTCAAAAAGACCATCCTACCCCTGGCCCAGCACCTGCACAGCCTCAAACAGGCCCGAAACGAGCCCATCGTCATTGGCATCCACGGCGCCCAGGGTACTGGAAAATCCACGCTGACCCTGTTCCTCCGGGAACTGCTGACTAATCATTATCGAATCCCCACGGCCAGTTTTTCCCTCGACGACCTCTATCTCACCCGTGCAGAGCGGGAGCAGCGAGCAAAAGAAATCCACCCGCTGTTCATTACCCGGGGCGTTCCCGGCACCCATGACCTGGCATTGGGGCAGCACGTTATTGACCAACTGAAAGCCGCCCACCAAGACACGGAAACCGACATTCCAGCGTTTGATAAGTCCCGGGATGACCGTTACCCGAAAGCACAGTGGCCTGTTTTCCAGGGCAGGGCCGACATCATCCTGGTGGAGGGCTGGTGCGTGGGAGCCGTTCCAGCGGGTAGCGAAGAGGAATTGATGGAGCCAGTCAACGAACTGGAGCGGTCCGAGGACCCTGAGGGCCTGTGGCGTCGAAACGTCAATAGCTGCCTGAAAGGGGAGTATGGCCGGTTTTTCAGCCAGCTCGACAGCCTGATCATGCTGCGTGCTCCCTCCATGGAGTGCGTGCTGACATGGCGCACCCTACAGGAGCAGAAGTTAAGGGATCGTTCTCGGGCTGCACCAAAAGAGAGCGCGTCTGATCAAAAGACCGGGAATGAGTTACGCATCATGAGCAATGAGGAAATTGCCCGATTCATCATGCACTACGAACGGATCACCCGCGCCAGCCTGCAAGAAATGCCCGCCCGCGCCGATTGCGTGATCAATGTCGGTGAAGACCACAGTTTCGGTGAACCGCTGATCCGTCAGCGCCAATAGAGGACATTGCCATGGCCAAACCCAGACTGCTCCTGTTTTCCGACCTGGACGGCACACTTCTGGACCACGACAGTTACGACTGGTCGCCCGCGAAGCCAGCGCTTGAGCGGCTGGCGGCGGCGGACATCCCGGTGGTGCTCAATTCCAGTAAAACCGCAGGAGAGATACACGCCGTGCGGGAGCAACTGGGAAACACGGCGCCTTTCATTGTTGAAAATGGCGCTGCCGTTATTGTCCCCGCGAACTGTTTTGGACCGGGCCCTGAGCAAGTGCAGAGTTTTGGGGCATCCCGGGATGAGGTGTTAACCCTGCTGAAGGAATGTCGGGCTGAGGGTTTTCAGTTCCGCAGTTTTGCGGATATGAGCCCGGCGGAGCTGGCCGGGCACGCCAAACTCTCTGAACCGGAAGCAAAACTGGCGAAAGACCGCGCCGGCACAGAGCCATTGCTGTGGGAAGGAGACGAGGATTCGCTGGCCAGATTTCGCGAGAAATTGGATGAACACGACTGCCGTCTGGTGCAGGGCGGGCGCTTTCTCCATGCCATGGGCACCTTTGATAAAGCCGATGGGGTCCGTTTTTTGCTGGGTAAATACAGGGAACACTTTGAGCAGGACCGGCTGATTGCCATTGCACTGGGCGACAGTCCCAACGACCAACACATGCTGGAGGAAGCCGATATCGCGGTTATCGTTCGGGGCGTCCACTCAGAGAGCGTATCCCTGCCATCCCAGAGCCGGGCAATACGGTCCATTAGGGCCGGTCCGGCGGGGTGGAACGAATGCGTGCTGAATCTTCTGATTGAGTACGGTTACTGAAACCGGGTACTAACCACAGGAGAGCCGCCATGGGCGACTTTTACCAGAACGGCATCATCACAACCCTTCATAACCTGTGCCGACGGCCGGTGGAAGAGCTGGAGCGGGAACTTATGGGGTTCCGCAAAGAGCGACCGATGTCGCTGGTGCTGCCATCCCTGTACTCAGAGCTTGAAGGCCCGGCCCTTAAGAACATTGTGAAAGAGCTCGCCAAAGTGCCGTACCTCGAGCAGATCGTCATCGGCCTTGATCGCGCCAACGAGGAGGAATATCGGCACGCTCTGGCGTATTTCTCCGAACTGCCCCAGCATGTGCGCGTGCTCTGGAATGATGGGCCCCGACTTAAGGCGCTGGATATGCAACTGCGGGAACAAAACCTGGCGCCTACGGAAATGGGCAAGGGGCGGAACGTCTGGTACTGCTTTGGTTATGTTCTTGCCGCAGGGAACAGTAAGTCCGTTGCTCTTCACGACTGTGACATCCTGACCTATTCCCGTGACCTGGTGGCAAGGCTGATCTACCCGGTGGCCAATCCCGGTTTCAATTACATGTTCTGCAAGGGCTATTACGCCCGGGTAGCGGATGGAACAATGAATGGCCGTGTTAGCCGGCTGCTGGTCACACCGCTGATCCGCGCGCTGAAGAAGGTCTGCGGCCCCAGCGACTTCCTGGACTATCTCGACAGCTACCGGTATCCGCTGGCGGGGGAATTCTCGTTCCGGACCGACGTCATTAACGACTTGCGCATACCCAGCGACTGGGGGCTGGAAGTGGGCGTGCTCTCGGAGATGAAGCGCAACTATGCCACCAACCGCCTTTGCCAGGTGGACATCGCGGATACCTACGATCATAAGCATCAGGAATTATCGCCGGAGGACGCCAGCCGCGGCCTGTCCAAAATGAGCACCGACATCAGCAAGGCCCTGTTCCGCAAGCTGGCCACCAATGGCGAAATCTTCTCCAACGAAAAGTTTCGCACCATCAAGGCGGCCTACTTCCGCATTGCCCTGGACTTTGTCGAAACCTACCAGAGCGATGCGGTGATCAACGGATTGAGCTTTGACCGACATAAGGAAGAGAAAGCGGTGGAGTTGTTTGCCCAGAATGTCATGCGGGCAGGGGCCTACTTTCTGGACAACCCCATGGACACACCGTTTATTCCGAGCTGGAATCGCGTCACCAGTGCCATTCCGGATATCAAGCAACAGCTTCTCGAGGCCGTAGAGCTGGACAACGAGGAGTATCGGTAGCATGAGCAATACCCTGCATCACAAGCTCGCCACGATGCTGGATGTGGTATACCCGGAAGCGGATACGGGCGTCCTCGCGGATCAACTGCTCGAAACCATGGGGCTGGCGTGGGATACGTCGGCGCCCCCGGCCCACCAGAATAACTGGGACGAATCTGATGTCATGTTGATTACCTACGCGGACACCGTCCAGCGCAAGGGTGAGAAGCCACTTCAGACCCTGAACCGGTTTCTCGACGACTGCCTGAATGACACCATGTCCGCCGTGCATATCCTGCCGTTTTTCCCCTACAGCTCGGACGACGGTTTTTCCGTTATGGATTATCTGGCGGTCAATGAATCCCATGGCGACTGGACAGACATCGAGCGAATAGCTGACGACTACAAACTGATGGCGGACCTGGTGATCAACCACATGTCGGCCCGCAGCCGCTGGTTCGAGAATTTCCGGAAACGGGTCGATCCTGGCAAGGATTACTTCTTCGAGGCCAGGCCAACAGACGACCTGAGCGCTGTGGTCCGGCCCCGCACATCCCCGTTGCTTAACGCCGTACAGACAGAGGATGGCGAGCGTTACGTCTGGTGCACCTTCAGTGAAGACCAGGTGGACCTGAATTTTGCAAACCCCCAGGTGCTGAACGAATTTGTGGGCATCATCCGCTACTATCTCGAGCGGGGCGTGACCATTTTCCGGCTCGACGCGGTGGCTTTTCTATGGAAAGAGGTTGGTACGCCGTCCATCCACCTGCAGCAAACCCACGAACTGATCAAGATTCTGCGCCTGTTGATCGAACACCACACCCCCGAGAGCGTTGTCATTACGGAAACCAACGTTCCCAACCGCGAGAATCTGACCTACTTCGGCAACGCCAACGAAGCCCATGTGATCTACAACTTTTCGTTGCCGCCGCTGCTGATCAACACTCTGGTCACTGGCAACTGCCGCCACCTGAAAACCTGGCTGATGAGCATGCCGCCGGCGCAGATGGGCACCACCTATCTCAACTTCATTGCCTCCCATGATGGCGTGGGCCTGCGCCCAACAGACGGCCTGTTGACGGAAGAAGAGAAGCTGCGACTGATCAACACCATGGAATCCTTCGGCGGTAAAGTCTCCTATCGGCGTACGCCAGATGGCAAGGATCAGCCCTATGAAATGAACGTGGCGTTGTTTGATGCCTTAAAGGGAACAGCGGAGAGAGGCTCTGACCATTGGCAGTTGCACCGCTTTATCTGCGCTCATACCGTTATGCTGGCCCTGGAAGGGATTCCTGCGTTCTACATCCACAGCCTGCTGGGCACTGAGAACGACCATGAGCGGGTTAAGAACACCGGTCGCCTGCGTTCCATCAACCGCGGGCAGTGGAACCTGGACACTTTGGAAGCTGAGCTGGCGGACCCGCTGAGCCATCATCACAACGTGTTCACCGAGCTCAAGCGCCTGATTGCCATTCGCCGCAAGCAGCCCGCCTTCCACCCCAATGCTACCCAGTTCACCCTCCATCTCGGTTTGCAGCTGTTCGGCTTCTGGCGCCAGAGCATGCGCCGTGACCAGTCGATCTTCTGCATTCACAACATCACCGATGAGGTCCAGCAGGTGTCCCTTGGCGACATTAACCTGATAGGAACCGACCAATGGCAGGACCTGATCTCTGGCCTGAAGATTGACGACCTGTCTGGCAGCCTGACTCTCAAGCCCTATCAAAGTGTGTGGTTGTCGAACCGGGAATGATGGCAGAATGCGCGGATGCCATCGACAGCCCAGCCCCGCATTCTATTATTGTCCGCCTACGACGCCGGCAGCCATCAACGCTGGCGTGAACAACTGGTGGCCAGCCAGCCCGATTTCGATTGGGAGGTGCTGGCGCTCCCGCCCCGCTTTTTTCGCTGGCGGATTCGCGGCAATGCACTGACCTGGCTACAGGAGCCGGCGCTAAAGGCCCACTATGATCTCCTGGTGGTGACCTCCATGGTGGATCTGGCGTCCCTGAAGGGATTCCATCCTCATCTGGCGCGTACGCCTACGATTCTCTACATGCATGAGAACCAGTTTGCCTACCCGGATTCCGGCCGGCAGCATTCCAGTGCCGAGCCCAAAATCGTTAATCTCTACAGCGCCGTTGCCGCGGATAAAGTGCTGTTCAACAGCGCGTGGAACCGGGACAGCTTTCTGGATGGCGCCCGACGTTTCCTGGAAATGATGCCGGACGGGCTCCCCGATGGCCTGCTGGAGGGTATCGGCAGGAAATCCCAGGTCGTTCCCGTGCCGATCGAAGACCGCCTGTTTGTTGAAAGAGAGAAGCCGATCAACGCACAGTGCCCCCACCTCCTATGGAATCACCGCTGGGAATACGACAAGGCGCCAGACCGGCTGTCTCTGTTGCTGGATTCGCTTGCCGGCGCCGGCCAGGACTTCCGGTTGAGTGTGGTAGGGGAGCAGTTTCGCAAGGAGCCCGAGGCATTCGGTGGTATACGTGAGCGACACCGGGAGCGCATAGTGAACTGGGGATACCTGCAGAGCAGGGCGGATTACGACCGGTTGCTGGGCGAAGTCGATGTGGCTATCTCCACCGCTCTTCATGATTTCCAGGGGCTGTCGGTATTGGAGGCGATGGCATCTGGCTGCCTGGCATTGGCGCCGGACCGGCTGGCCTACCCGGAATATGTACCAGCGGCGCAACGCTATGCCAGTCACGCGGATAATCCAGCGGCGGAGGCTGACGCCGCAGCCGGTCTACTAAGCCGCTTAATACATCAACCACCGGAGATTTGTAGACCCGGAGATTGGCGGCTCAGTGAACTGCAAATGAAATATTACAAAGTGATCAGTGCAACCCTGGGCCAGCAGACGGTATCCTGAGCCTGACCCAAAACACGGAGTAAGCGCAGATGATGAGAGCCATCAAAGTCAGTGGCGACACACTGAGCTGGGAAGCGTATGAAGCGCCTTCCGAGGTGCCCGAAAATCATGTGGCTATTGATATTGCGTGGACCGCCATCAACCGTGCGGATCTGATGCAGAAAGCCGGTGTGTATCCGCCACCGCCCGGGGCGTCGGACATCCTGGGCCTCGAAGTCAGCGGGACTATTTCCAGGGTGGGAGAGGGTGTTCATAACCTCAAACCCGGTGATGAAGTCTGCGCACTGCTTACGGGCGGTGGTTATGCGACCCATGTGGTGGTGCCTGCGGTTCAGGTGTTGCCCGTTCCAAAGGGTTACAGCCTGAAAGAGGCAGCGGCCATTCCTGAAGTGTTTGCGACCGCCTGGCTGAATCTCTATCACGAAGCTGCACTCAAGCCTGGGGAGAAAGTGCTGGTCCACGCAGCGGCCAGTGGCCTTGGTACGGCCGTGATTCAATTGGCAACGGCTCTCGGCAATCCGGTGTTTGCCACGGCCGGCGACAACGACAAACTCGAGATCTGCAGAAGGCTGGGCGCCAGCGGTGTCTGGAATCGCAAGGACGGTTCGTTCGTCGATGCCATCAAATCCTGGGGCGGGGTGGACATGGTGCTGGACCCCGTTGGCGGAAACTACATCGCCGAAGACCAGAAAGTATTGAATATGGATGGCCGAATCATACTCATTGGCCTGATGGGCGGTCGTATGGCGGAAGTCGATCTGGGGTTGATGTTGATGAAACGCCATCGCCTGATCGGTTCAACCCTTCGGTCCCGGCCCGTGGCGGACAAGGGTGATGTCATGAGTGCCCTGTATAAGCATGTCTGGCCACTGCTCAGTGCCCGGCAGATTGATCCGGTGATTGATAGTGCCTGGCCTATCGAGAAGGCCGGGGAAGCCATGGCCTATGTGGCGGAGAATCGAAACATCGGGAAAGTCTTGTTGCAGGTTGCCGGGTAAACCTCCTTCCCTGGAGGTTTTCCGGATCAATCGGCGATGTGTACCAACTGCTTGCCGAAGTTTTTCCCTTTCAGCATACCCTTGAAGGCTTCCGGTGCGTTTTCCAGGCCTTCCGCGATGGTCTCACGGTATTTGAGTTCGCCAGAAGCAACACGGTCCGCCAGGATATTGGTGATTTCCTGATGTTTGTCCTGCCACTCTGTGACCAGGAAGAAGCGGTGCTCCGGCACCGGGTCCAGCGCCTTGAGTACGTGGAAAGGTGTTTCCACTGCCCCCATATCCTCGGCATTGTAAGCGGACACGAAGCCGCAGATAGGTACCCGAGCGCCAGGGTTGAGTAACGGCGCCACGGCACGGGTCACGGCACCGCCCACGTTTTCGAAGTAGATGTCGATGCCGTCGGGGCAGGCGGCCTTGAGGTCGGCTTCGAGGTTGCCGGCCTTATAATCCACGCAGGCATCAAAACCCAACTCTTCCACCACATACCGGCATTTCTCCGGGCCTCCGGCCACGCCGACAGTACGGCAACCTTCTTTCTTGGCGGTTTGCCCAACCACCGTGCCCACCGGGCCAGACGCGGCGGACACCACAACGGTCTCGCCGGATGTCGGCTTGCCCACGTACATCAGGCCGCAATAGCCGGTGCGTCCGGGCATCCCGGCAACGCCAAGGTAGGCCTGCAGGGGCACGTTGTCCTTCGGTTCAATCTTGTAGACCATCTCCGCATTGGCAGGGAACACTACATACTCCTGCCAGCCCGAGTAGCAGGTCACCAGGTCACCCACTTTGAGCTCGTCTGACCGGGACTCGACGATCCGTGCGACGCTTTCGCCAACGATGACCTCGTCAAGGCCAATAGGATCCATGTAGCCCTTGGCATCGTTCATGCGGGGGCGCATGTAAGGGTCCAGCGACAGCCATAGCACTTTGGCCAGGACCTCACCTTCTTTCAGTTCGCGGACTGGCCGCTCTTCAAGGGCCAGGTCACCCTCCTGAATTTCGCCCTGCGGGCGCTGCTTGAGAATCACCGCTCGATTGGTATGGTTGGTCACAAATCATCTCCGGTTGCATAATGAAACCAGATTAGGGTGCAGCAGATTCGTTTTGAGGTCAACATCCCGGCTTTGCGAAACCGGGGTTACATTCTCCTGCCTGATCGTTATAATCACCCAAGCTCAGGACGAGCTGTTTGTTGAACGACGCCAATTTCAGACATCTTCAGGGACCGAAGACATGCCCCAGGCAACCGGACTGCAGTTCACGGCCACCCTTGGCCAACTCCCCAAAGACCTGTTCGTGGTCGCCCGTTTCGAGCTGACCGAGTACCTTTCCAGGCTCTGCCATTGCAAGCTGGAACTGGCCAGTACCTCCCCCGACATCGCCCCCGAAGACGTGCTGGAACAGCCCGTGGAACTGGTGATGTGGCAGGATGGCGTTCCGCTGCGGCGCTTTACCGGCGTGATCAACGAATTTGTCCGGGGTGATTCCGGCCATCGCCGCACCCGTTACGACGTCATCGTTCAGCCACCCCTGTGGCGCCTCGACCTGATGCACAACAGCCGCATCTTCCAGACCCAGGCCACCGACGCCATCGTGCGTACCCTGCTGGAAGAGCGGGGCCTTATCGACACCGTCTTCGATCTCAAACGCACCCCCGAAGAACGGGAATACTGCGTCCAGCACCGGGAAAGCGACCTGGCCTTTGTCGAACGGCTGGCCGCCGAAGAAGGCTGGCATTACCGCTATTACCACGGCGATGTGGAAGGCAACGACCAACCGGCCCTGATCATCGCCGACCATCACGGCGACGCCCCCCGGCTCGAGCCGGTGGAATACAACGCCAAGGCTGGCGGCAGCACCCGCCAGAGTACCGTCTTCCAGTTCCGCTACCGGGAACGGGTCAAAGCCGCCTCTGTGGCCATGAAGGACTACACCTTCAAGAACCCCGCCTACGCCCTGATGCACGAACACCAGGCCGACAAACTCGATGCCCAGCGGGAAGACTACCAGCATTACGACTACCCCGGCCGTTTCAAGCAGGATGCCAGCGGCCAGCCCTTTACCGAAAGCCGTCTCGATGCCCTCAGGAACGACGCCGCCATCGCCGATGGCCAGAGCAACCGCCCCGACTTCACCGTAGGTGCCAAAGTCGAACTCACCGACCACGACAACCCACGCCTGAACCGGGAATGGCTGTTCACCAGCATCACCCACACCGGAGAACAACCCCAGGCCCTGGAAGAGGATGGCAACAACGGCGCCACCACCTACCACAACGCCTTCAACGCCATCCCCGCGGACCGCACCTGGCGGCCCCAGGTCGAGCATCGCCCGTTGATGGACGGCCCCCAGATTGCCCTTGTCACCGGCCCCAAAGGCGAAGAGATCCACTGCGACGAACACGGACGCGTCAAAGTGCGATTCCCGTGGGACCGATACTCAAAGAACGACGAACACAGCAGCGCCTGGCTCAGGGTCAGCCAGGGCTGGGCCGGGGGCCAGTATGGTTTCATGGCCTTACCGCGAATTGGCAACGAAGTCATCGTCAGCTTCCTGGACGGCGACCCGGACCAGCCGATCATTACCGGAAGAACCTACCACGCCACCAACACGCCGCCGTACGCGCTGCCGGAGCACAAAACCCGCACCACCCTCAAAACCCAGACCCACAAGGGTGAGGGCAGCAACGAACTGCGATTCGAAGACGAAGCGGACAAGGAACAGATCTACGTCCACGCTCAGAAAGACCTGGACCTGCTGACGGAGAACAACCGCACCGAGGTGGTTAAGAACGAAAGCCACCGAACGGTGGACAACAACGAGTTCAGCAATATCAAGGGCAGCGACCACTGCACTGTGGATGGTGAGAAGCGACTGACTGTCGGCGGCGACTGCAGTCAGAACATCGGTGGCACTTTCCACCAGAAATCCGCCCAGGGCACGCTAAGTGAAGCGGGCACCGAAGTTCACCACAAGGCGGGCGCCAAAGTGGTGCTGGACGCGGGTGCAGAACTCACCATCTCCGCCGGTGGCAGCCTGCTGAAACTGGACCCGAGCGGCGTGACCCTGGCAGGGCCCGGTATCAAGATCAACTCTGGTGGGTCACCGGGCAGTGGTTCCGGGCAGGGTGTGGTGATGGCGGAAATGCCTCAGGTTCTTGAGGGTGACCAGCCCCACGAGCCAGAGCGGGAGGCACTGGCGGAGGTTGAACAACGGGAAAACGCCCCGGCCATCAACGTAGAGTCCCAGATCGCTGCACTCAGGAAGGGGAATGCAACCTGCCCGGTTTGTGAGAATCACAACTCATGAATCAGGATTGCTGGCCCGTGTCGGAGTCGCCGTTTACCCGTGTTCGCTGGCCTGAACGTCACCCTGTTGGGCTTGTCCTGGACGGTGTCTCTATCCCAGGGCTCGGCGAACGGATATACCAGTGGTCCGGTGGGCAGCCCTTTAATGCGGAGTGCCTGTACGCTGCAACCCGCTGGGAGGCCGTTTCGGAGCTCTCCCCCTGGCTGGTATGGCTCAGTGGCCCGGAAGACCCGGTGCTGCAAGGGTTCCTGGAGCGGGGAGCCGTGCAAGAGCTGGGGTATCTGCTGGTTTCCGCCACAGACCGTGCTACCTGCACCCGCTGGATGCGGTCCCACCTGCAGGTGGAAATGGTGCCGGGCTGTGATGAACTGGTGCGCATTGCCCATCCGGCGCTGGCCAGGACGGTAATCGGGGGGAACCTGCCCCGCTTTCCCACCAGGGCTGTGGATCGGCTGATTGTTCCGGACCGCATCAGCGAACAGTGGCACCTTGTCGAGCCTCCGGCTGTTCAGGCGGGCAGCGCAGGTGACCAGCCCGCAAAAATGATAGTCTCGCCGGATTTGCAGGGGGCTTTTGAAGCCTTCAATCGGCGCAAGGGCGCACTGCAGATATGGGACAACCTGGATGAGTCGGCGCGCAACCAGTTAGGTGGCCCTGATTTGAGGGATGCCTACCCGGCACTCGGAAGAATACTGGAAGAAGCACTTGGCAGCGGGTGCAATAATTTGCGTGAGGTGATGCAATTTCTGTTCGCAACATTGCCACCACAAGCCGACAGAAACGCCGTGATGGAAGCGGAACCCCCATTGGATCAAGGATGAACCATGACACGGATAAAACGCCCCACTGACGACCGGACAAGCAACGATCTTTTGTGCTGGGAACAGCCAGGCACCCCCATTGACGAACCCGCTTCATGCCCACTACTGCAAACGGTGCACCTGCTGCCCATTCGGTATGGCCGGGTGGAAGTTGCACCCGCTGATACAGATCCCGGGTACCCTTACTCACTGACTTCCCGCCCCCTTGGCTATCGCCTCCTGAGGCATGGCTACCTCTATGTACTGGACGCGGATACCGGGGAGCTCCACGAGTACCTGCATGAAAACGGTGAACTGACGGGCCACAACGGCGGCAAGCTGGAATACCCGGTCTCCCACACCCTGTACGTCGCCTTCTCAGAACTGGCATGGACGGCCCGCAAGAAAGCACAGGTACTGGGCGACTCACAAGAGCGTGATGCGCTGCTGCAGAAAGTCGGCCTGTCCAATGCCTCGCCCCTGAGTGGTGGTGAATACCTGCTTACCCCGGACCAGGCCAAACAATGGGTGGCTGAATTTGCCGAGGACTATACGCCGGATGCTCCCGAAGGCGCCCACCCGCAGGAAGGTGAACCCTACCACTGGGAGAACCAGCCCTATTACCACAAGAGCCGGTTCGGCAAGTTGATCAAGCAGCAGTCCATCGACGATGTTTCCAATTGCCTCTGCCTTGTCCTGAGGGACGACGTGGGTGTGATGCTGGACCTGGCCCAGCACCAGGATGATGTGGTGGGCTGGATCGAAAGCTGGACAAATGAGGGAGACGACGAGCGAGACTATTTTCTTGGCACACTAATTGAGTCCATGACCCTGCTGGACGAACAGGGCCTGGATGCCATGGTGGCCAATTCGGACCACCCTGCCATTGTCTCCATGCGGCAGGACCTGGAAGCCATGCCGGAAAGCGACCGTTCAAACACCCAGTCGGCATTACTGGCAGCATTGAGACAACTCGAGGATGAAACGAGACCCGGCCCCAATGATGCGTCGCTTCCTCCTGACGTTAAATCAAGGGTTGAAGAGATCCGGAGTACAGCTAACCGGACCAACGCCTACGGCATCCTTCCTAAAATGCAGAGAGCGGTGGACGAGTGGTACCTGCGACAAGCCATGGAAGGGGCCAGGCCGGACTTTGTGGACTCACACATAGAAGGCATTGTCGCCCTGGAGAAGGCGCATCGCGATAACCTGAAGGCGATTCTGGAGGGGCGTGGTTTCGGCCACCGCGGAGTCAACGACCTGATCGACCGTGAGGCCATGGACCAGTACATGGCTGGGCAGCGTGCGAAGCTGGCCCGCTGGCAGTCACTGCTGACGGATATAACCGGTGATCGTATTCAACTGCTGACAGACAACCGCTATCACCAGGCCGCGTGGTATTTTGATCCGGAAGACGAAGCGCAGATTGAAGCGGCCCTGGACCTGGAATACGCCTGCCGGAAAGACATCTGCCGTTCCGACGAAGCGAGTGATCGCGTGCTGGAGTGGCTGGAACAGAACCCCCAATACAGTCTCCCACTGTTCCAGACCCTGCCAAAGAACGACCGCTCCGAAGACGGTGAGCTGGCCAAGACCTACGTGGCGGTTGGCTCCGCTGGCTACGCCGTGGTTACCAAGGCGGCGGAGTGGATCCAGCGGGTAAAAGCGGCAGAGCAGGGCAAGCTTCCGGATTATTCCCACTACTCGCAGCAAATCCAACAAAAAGCAGAGGGGGTGGGGGACACCCTCGCCCCGGCTATTGCCCGGGCCAAGGGGCGTGCTGTTGGTGAGCTCTACAAGGCCATCGACAGCCAGGCCCTGCCGGAACTGGATGATCTGTTCCGGGACCTGCCGTATTTTTTCAAGCGGCGCATGCTGGACGCCATAGACCAGGGCAAGGCGGAATTCCGCTTTGCCTCGGCAAGCGAGTTGGCGACCTTCCGGGACAACCTCAGGCAGATGCTGCAGCTGGATCAACGGATGAAACAGCTTCAGAACCAGCACGATGTTGCCAAATCCACCCATGGCCATCTTTCCGAAAAAGCCCAGGGATTGGTGACTGAATTCAAGGCCACCCGCGAAGAGCACCGTAAGATCGGTAAACGCGTGGCCGCCGCCCTCAGCCCGGTTGAGGAAACCGACACCGGCCTGAAACTGGAACCGGCCACCACCGGCCGTGCCGGCATAACGTTGGTTCCGCCGCCATTGGCCCAGCAGGAAGTTGGGCGACTGGTTGGGCATTTCCGGCAGGGCCTCTCCTCGGCTCCCCGGGTGAACCTTATGGGGGATGGGCTTGGTTACTTGGTGTTTGGGGTTCAGTTAGCCATCCTATGGAATGTTTCTAACGAGATTGGTTCGAATTCAGAGAACCCGGATGCTAACCAGCGCATTTATGAGAGCGCGTGGGCGACCGCAGCGGCGGGTTTTTTGGCCTCTCAAGGAATCATGGATACGGCCTATGGTGCCAGGGCTCGGGCATTGGCTGGGGCGTGGCAGCGTAGCGCTCTTGGAAATGTTTATGTACGGATGGGTAAACTGCATGTGGGGCTGGGTATTTTTGCTTATGGAGCGGGAGCTTTCAGCTCTGTCCTTGGCGCGTACAAACATCGGGAAAACTGGCTGAGAGCGGTTCAGACCGGCAATGCCGAAGCTCAGACTGGTGCCGTGCTGGGTATGATTGGTAGTGGTGGTCTGGCGGCTACTAATACCTACGGGCTGTACCGGACTGGTCAATCGTTTATTCAGGCAGTTGCCGCACGAGGGGCTGAAAAAAAAGCCGTGGCGTGGGCTACTACAGGCCGTACCTTGTCCGGTCTGTTTGCCCGCCTGAACGTGGCGGGGCTGGTGTTTACGGTTTTTGAGTTGGGCGGTACCTGGCTGTATAACCGTTACAACCTGAGCGAGCGGGATAAATGGCTGCAAACCACGCCCTGGTCACAGGAGCCCGAGCAGGTCCACAATGGCACGCTTGACGACTATGTAGAGGCCTTTGCCCGGCTTGGCAACAGTGTCTCCCTGGACGAAGTGCCCGGCGAGGACGAAGAGCCTTCCAGGTTACGGTTAAACTGCCACGGTTTGCCGGCGGACGGCCTGATAGAGCCCCTGGAAGGCAAAGCACCCCATCGGCTATCAGTCGCCGCATGGCGCATCCAGCCGGGGCGGCGGGGGATGTTCTCCCTCAAACCGGAAACCTGGGTACCCTGTACCGGTGCCATCCTGGGTAGCCTGGAGCAGTCGGCCGATACCGGTCACCTGCAACTGGCCTTCAGGCCACCGGCCCATGAGAAGACCCAGCATGGCATCCGCACCCGGGATCTGGGCTTGATGGTCAAGCTGGAAACATTGCAGGAAGATGGAGCCTATACCGGTGCCGTTTATATGCTGAAGGTCACTCCGGATAGTCAGTATCCCCTGACACCCGTGCAGGAGACTCCGAAAGCAGAGATTACCTGGTGGCGACTCCGCCAGCCACTCATTGTGACGGATGGACTTTAATGGACCCCAAGAATGCCCAGTCAGAACAGCCACCCCGCGCGGGTCGTTCCGAGCCTTTCCCGAGTGGCCGGCTGTCCTTTCTATCCCCCAAACCCCTGCCAACCGGCCTGCCGCCGGTGGATCATGGCCATGCGGTGGGGGAAGTGAATAATAGCTACCTGGATTTTGGAGCGGGGGCGACATCAGTGTTCGGTTGGCAAATGACACTAGGTGGCCCTTTTGGCTTGTTCTTGCTTGGCGCTTTTGGTTTCCCACTTATTTTATCGGGTCTTGCTATCGCTCACGGTAGAGAACTGGAGAATGCAGTCGAAGTATTCCAGGAGATGTTTGATTATGGGTTCTCGATAGCTGGGTGGGGAGGGCTCTTTGCCTTCTTCATACTCTCCCTTCCTCGCTGGCAGGCTTATGCCAAATTAAAAAACGTAATCCCCACTCGCTTCAACCGCCAACGCCGAGAAGTGTGTTTCGTGCCGGAGGGGCAGAAAGGGCCGATCTTTGTCCCCTGGGAAGAACTGGTCGCCTGGGTCACGGAAGCACAGGGCGTTACCGAATATGGCGTGCAACGCCAATATGGCTTTGGCATTGGCTTCTATCACCCGGACACGGGCGAGAAATACACCCTGGAGTTTGAAACCTACGGCCAACCCCAGGCCATCAGCACCTGGGAGGCCATCCGGGCGTACATGGAATACGAAGTCCATACCTTGAAAGAGATCCAGGATCCATTGGAACTTCAGGGCCCGGACGACCCGCCCTGGGAGGGCGTCCATGTTTTCCGCAATGCTCGCAAACGCCTTCATGAGGAATACCGGGAGGGCAAGCGGGGAGTGCTCTACCTGACTGGCTGGTACCTGTACCACCTGATGACCTTCTGGACCCTGCCGAACCGGCTGGTGGAGTGGGAGGTCAAAAAGATCAAACGCATGAGCCGGAAAACACTGCCCAAGACCATGGCGGAGTGGTCTGAAGCGTTACCGGAAGACCAGTGGGCCAAACCCAGCGAGGAATTAAAGCGCCAAAGCAAGCGGGTACTGGAGCTGCAAAAAGCGAACCCGCAAAGGCCGGTTACTGAAATCTTTGCTCAGGTTAGTGAAGAGTTTGCAGGTAAGGCCTCGATGACTGCTTGATTGGGTGTCGGTCGCATGGCTTATCCAGCCGGGGCGAAGGGGGGATGTTCTCCCGCTAGCCACTCATAGTGACGGATGGACTTTAATGGACCCCAAGAATGCCCTGTCAGAACAGCCACCCCGCGCGGGGCGTTCCGAGCCCTTCCCGAGTGGCCGGCTGACCTTTTTATCCCCCAAACCCCTGCCCACCGGCCTGCCGTCGACAGACCACGGCCGTGCGGTGGGGACTATAAATGATCGTTACCTGGACTTCGGGGTGGGGCTACCACCGGTGTTTGGCTGGCAGATCACTCTTGGCGGCCCTTTTGGGTTGTTTTTGTTGTCTGCAGTTGTAGGTCCATTGATTGCTTTGGCCGCCGGTTTTCATTTTGGCACCAAGTACGATGCCTTCCGTGTGTTCTGGCAAATTTTTGATGCCGGGTTCTGGATTGGCTTATGGGCGTGGGCATTTTTCCTCCTGCTCAGCCTGGGTATTTGGTACCACCAACACCTCAAGTACAAAACCGTTATGCCCACCCGCTTTAACCGCCAGCGCCGCGAGGTGTGCTTCGTACCCAAGGGCCACAGTGAGCCCATCTTCGTGCCCTGGGAAGAATTGGTGGCCTGGGTGACTGAGGCCCAGGGGGTGACCGAATACGGTGTACAGCGCCAGTACGGCTTCGGGGTGGGCTTCCTCCACCCGCAAACTGGCGAGAAATACACGCTGGAATTCCAGACTTACGGTTTGCCCCAGGCTATCAGTAACTGGGAGGCCATCCGGGCCTATATGGAGTACGAGGTGCATACCCTGAAGGAAATCCAGGACCCGCTGGACCTGCAGGGCCCGGACGACCCTCCCTGGGAGGGTGTACACGTGTTCCGCAACGCCAAGGCTCGCCTGCATCAACGCCGCCGGGCTGGCGAGGTGGGCTGGTTCCATACCCTCGGCTGGTACCTCTATCACCTGATGACTTTTTGGACTTTGCCGAACCGGTTGGTGGAGTGGGAAGTCAGGAAGATCAAACGCATGAACCGAAAGGCATTGCCCAAGGCCATGGTGGAGTGGTCTGAATCGTTGCCGGAAGACCAATGGACAAAACCCAGTGAAGAGCTGAAGCGCCAAAGTCAGCGCGTACTGGAACTGCAGAAAGCGGATCCGCGACAGCCGGTTACTGAAATCTTTGCTCAGGTTAGTGAAGAGTTTTCAGGCAAGTCCTCAATGACTGCATAATCAAGAGGGAAGTGGGGCAGAACAGGGCGACCGCCTGATCGCCGAGGAAACCGGCGACCAGTACCGCACTTACGTCTACGAGCCAGATACCTTCAAGCCCCTGGCACTGGTAGAAGGCTGCGGCCCCGAACAGGCCAGCATTTACTACTACCACCTGGGCACACCCCAGGAACTCACCAACGCCGAGGGTGACCTCGTCTGGTCGGTGACTTACCGCGCCTACGGCAACGTCGTCCGCGCCCTGGTCAACGAAATCGACAACCCGATCCGCTTCCAGGGCCAATACCACGACCCGGAAACCGGCCTGCATTACAACCGCCACCGGTACTACAACCCCAGCACCGGGCGCTTCCTGACCCCGGACCCGATTGGGCTTGCGGGCGGTTTGAATAACTACCAGTATGTGCCTAATCCGACGGGGTGGGTGGATCCGTTGGGGTTGGTGTCAGCTCAAAAAAATACGCCAGAAAATGATGTTGGAGAACAGTCAAGTTCAGTTTGGCATGCAACTACAAACAGCAGGGCGACAGAGGGAGTATTAGGAGGCATCGACCCTGCGTTCCTGAATCCCAATAGTCGATTTGGGCCAGCCTTCTATGTGGCAGAAAATCCTTCAACGACTCTTGCTGAGCTTTCACATCATGGTGTAGTTGCATCACATGGAATACGATTCGAAGTTAATCGAGAAGCGATGAAAGTGTTGGATCTTACAGATCCTAAAGTTGCAAAAAAATGGGGGTACAATGGTGGCCCCATTAGCTCAGGAACGCAATCGATTGGAGAAAGGGCGCAGGGTTCTGGTTTTAACGTTGTTCGTTTCTACTCGGAGCGCCATGAGGAAGGAGTCAACAATGCTATATTGGACGACTTCAATGTGATCTTGAAACCAGTCATGGTGACACCGGTAGACCAATGAAACTCCATCTGTATATATACCACTGCGAAAATTGTAGTTGTCATTTCAAGGCACCTGAGGTTCCTTCTTTTTCATATGGTGAATTTCTACTCAGGAGTAAAAAACAGGGTATTGAACGCTACCTTAATGCATTTGAGGACTCGACGTATAGCGAGTTGAACAATCTCCTGAAGTTGAATCCAAGAATGACAAATCATAAACCAATACAGCAAGCTAATGTTTTTAGAAAAGTATATGGGCCAGTGGTGTGTGATCCGGATCAATATGGGAATGCATTCGGAATTGGGTTATCTCCGATATGTCCTAAATGTGGTAGTCAGAGAATGGCTTCTTGGGAAGCAACGGATCCTCTGGAGCCTCATATCGAAGATATTCCGAAAGTGACGCACGTTGCCTGGAATTCAATGGGGGAGGACGAAAAGGAGAAGAAGCTAGATAAAGAGCTTGGATTTCTAGGTTTTTGACGTGTATCAGGTTTACGTGAAGGTAGGCATGGTACTGGAGGTAAGGTTTTATGATAGATCCCAAAAAAACCATCAGTGAGGCTGAAAAAATAGTAAGAAATCGAATTCTATCAGCTCCCGACCATACTATATTTCAGTCAATAGAGGCTCAGTTGGATTATATAAAAGGATTGCGAGAGGGAAAGGAGAAAGATAAAAACCGGCTAAAAGAAATCAATCTAGGGCTATATGGAGTGCGCGAGTTTGAAGAGTCAGATCCTGAGTTATCGCGTATTCTGAAAGAGCTCCAATTTATCGTAGATGAAATGCGGAAAGGTCGAAAGATTTAGGTTTTTGATTGGCGGCCACAAATTCGTCGATGCAATTGAGAACCGTATAGGTATCAGAGTTGAAGTCCGCAAGCCGGTAGCCGCGCCTACGGCAACGTCGTCCGCGCCCTGTTCGGGAAATCGACAACCCGATCCGTTTCGAGGGCCAATACCACGAACCAGAAACCGGCCTGCACAGCAACCGCCACCGGTACTACAATCCCAACATCGTGGGCTTCCTGACCCCTGGCCCGATTGGGCTTGCGGGCGGGTTGAACAACTACCAGTATGTGCCCAATCCGACGGGGTGGGTTGATCCGTTGGAGCAGGAGATTAAATGCTCGTTCCAAGTGACAAAATTATTGTTAAGGATATTGCGGGAAATACAGCGGTTCTTCACGTTGAAGATGAGTCTATCGGGAAAGGGTTGGTGAGACTCGGTTTTAAAAAGGACGGCTATTGTTTTCGTAGACCCATATCTGACGATAAGGATAGAGTGAAATTAATTGAAGATCTCACTGAGAGGGGAGCACTTTTTTCAAAGGGAGGTGATTGGAGCCCTTCTGAACTTATAGAGTACTATCATGAAGTTGGATTAGTGAAAGGCTCATATAAAACTATTGCATGGAAGAGTCCATCTGAATATTTAATTGAAGATTATTAGGTTATAGTTTTTAAGGGGGTGTAATTAGTGAAGATGTAAGATCTCTAACTAGGAAATTGAAAAGCAGAACCAAGTCTCAGAGGGTAGTGTCCTAAATTTACTTCTAAAAATACATCTGCCCGCGTCGAGTTATAACGAACGTTGCAACTTTATGGAAACCATTGAGAGGTTAGTAGTAGATAAGAAGAATGAATCTATTAGTTGGTTTCGTTTTGGCCAGACTAAGAATATAACTATACCCGGGCTAGACCAAGCTATTATTGAGCCTAAAAAATGGAACATACTTGTTCTTACTGGCTCAGGTGAGCCTCCAAACAGTCTGATGATTCTAGATGATGAAGGCCGGATGTTACGTGAGCTGTCCCCTCCTGACGGTTTCCAGTTCTACTATTTGTCTAATCACCCTGAAATTGGCGGAGCAGTAGTGTGGCAAGCCCCCGATACAGTAGACGCCTGATGGCGTTACAATAAACGCTGAATCTACAGGTGTTGATGATGAGCGGAAAGCGATACTCCGAATGAATAATGCGGATATGATTCAGGAAGTATTGGTTCCGGCAGGGACAAGGTTGCGGAGATCAAGAGCCGCACCAATACAAGCAGATGACACCTTTCCCGATAGGCGGGGTGGAGCCGAGTAATTTGAACTGTTAGACCGGATTCCGATAGTGAATTTCCGGCCAGGGGAGCCACTACAATGACTTCGATAAGTTTTTCAGGGTCTATCATAAATATTGATGGAAAGTCTGTTCAGTTATCTCATGACATTGTGGAAGCGTATGAGTTGTACGGAGTCATAGTTGTTCTCCTTGATCCAGATTCTGATATGGGTACAGTGGCCCAGTTTCGAAACCTCATAGGACTAAAAATGAATGGGCACATGTTGTGGGAAGCGGAGTTGCCTACAAACAAAAAATCCGATGTTTACTGGAAAATTTCCCAGAAAAATCCTCTTAAGGCTTGTTCTTTTTCATCTTTTGAGTGTGAAATAGATAGCAATAACGGGAAGATTATAAAAAAGATTTTTATAAATGATCTGGTGAATATTAATAATTAGGTTTTGTGTGTATAACAAGTGTAAATTTAAGATTCTATTATAGGGAAATAGTGAACGTAATTGCTGAAAAGCCTTGGGTCTATGTACTTATTGAGGATAGAGACGCTTGGATACTGACGGTAATGATCAGGTATGGGGCAGCAGAAAATGACATGAGTGTTAAGCTACTGGAGGCAGAGGTGAATAAGTTAAAAACTGAACCAGACTATATCGATCGGCTCGTTAATAAAATTAATAAAAATCCACAGAATTATACTTGTAGAGAAATTCGACCAGCAGTTTGGCCAAGATAGATTGGGCTGCTCAACGGAGGCAGGCCCCGTTTGCCGGAAGTGCAAAGGCTGATCAAATGCCTTTTTAGAATATTTTTAATAAAGCTAGCGTGCTGTGAGAAAGAGTGGGCATATTTATCAGAAAATAACGGGAGTGAAAATTTTCCGTTTGTGTTTTGGACAAGGAAGGAGGTATCTATCTTAGATGAATCCAAGGTTTCTGTTAGAGATGTGAATACTTTAATCTATGATCAATTGGCGGCTCTTCATGATGAGTATACAGGAAGCAAAACAGTTGGTTTTAGATGCGTTTAGATACCACGCGCCAAGTTGGATAAACCTCAGAACCATTGCGGAGTTTATTCAGTGGGCTGAATTTGAGAGCCCAACGGATGACGAAATTCTGGTTTGTGTTGATGCTCTCATTGCATCGGGTGACATTGTCAAAGTGGCGTCGGGCTGGCAAATTGCATCTGCGGCTAAGTAGCGATATCAGAAAATTCTGTACCGGCTTGTGAACGATCGTTCGTGTTCGACCAAACTGGAAAGGCATTGTAGTCGACCTCACTCCACACACTGCACCTCATCCTCCACCACCAGATACCGAGCCGGCAAATCCGGCAGTGAGGTTGTAATCAACTCCTCCAGCCTGCCAGACGCCCGCAACTCACTGAGCCCTTCGTTGAATTTCTCCAGATACCGTTCACTTTCTGGCACCAGTTTGGACAGGATCAGGTACAAGTAATCCGATTGCAGCGGTGTGGTGTGGAAGGTGATCTTGTCGCTGAGGCCGAGCTCTTTCAGCATGCCCATGCCCACGGCGGGCTCCATTGGAAACAGGTCGATTCGGCCAGCCGCAAGTTTGCGGAAGTTGGAATCGTCGGAGGTGGTGACATCGGCACTGATGGTGCCGGCGGCGACGGCTTCCTCGAATTCCTCGCCGTAGTTGTAGTCCTGGGTCAGGCCTATGCGATAGCTCTCCAGGTCTTTTACGTCTTCCCAGTCGAAATCCATGCTGGTGCGATGAAACAGGGCGTAGTTATGGGCGACGATAGGGTCGCTGAAGTGGAAATGCTTGAGTAATTTCCTTCGGCAGGTCCAGGCGACTGATCCGTCCCACCGGCCTTTTTCCGCCAGAAGGCGAGCGCGGGACCAAGGGAAAAAGCCATAGGATACGGGAATGTCTTTCTTGGCGAAGGCCAGGGTGACGATTTGGGAAATGACCCCGTAATGAGGTGGTGTGTTTTCCATGTAGGGAGGCCAGTGCCCATTGGTGAGCCTGATGGTCGGAGCCGCTTCGTTGGCTTGAAGCGGCAAGGCGAGGGCACAGGCAATCAGCGCACTGGTAAGGGTAGTGTAGAGGTGACTCAATAGCTGCCTGATCAACCGAATGAGTCGTCGATCGTCTTTGGGCGATCCCTGCTTAAACATCTGTCCATCCACCAAGGCAGGTGCTGGCCGGATGGCGGGGGTGGTTCACAACACCGCCATCGATCGGTCGCACTAAAAGTTGATGATAGTCAAAGAGTAGCAGTCGCTCAGATCATTACAACCAGTCGGTTTTGGGGATGCCTAGCGGTGATTGCCCCTCAGCGCTTTGACCTTTTTTTCCAGCATTTCCGCATTGGCCTCCTGCGCGGTTACTGGCTCACCGGCAATGAGTTCAATCCGCGACCAGAAGCGCTTGGGAAGATGTTTCAACGCAGGCCCGCCGCAGTGGCTGAAGAAGCTGCCCCACAGGCCTCGCAGTGCCATGGGAACGACCGGTACCGGGCGTCGCTCCAGGATGATATCCACGCCGCCGCGGAAGGTGGCTACCTCACCGTCGGAGGTCAGGCGGCCCTCGGGAAAGATGCAGACGACATGGCCGGCGTCCAGTTCTTCGTCAATGCGCTCGAAGGCGGCGTCGTAGATCTCCGGTACCCGATTGCGGGAGCCAATGGGAATGGTTTTGGCAAGCCTGAAAATCGCGCCGAGTACCGGCGTTTTAAAGATCTGGTAGTCCATCACGAATCGGACAGGCCGCCTGATCGCGCCGGCAATCACGAGGGCGTCCATGTAGGTGACGTGGTTGCAGACCAGCAGTGCCGGTCCTTCCTCGGGAATGCGATTCAGGCCTTCGTGGTGTACCCGATAAATAGTGTGGGAAAGCACCCAGACAATAAACCGAAGGGCGAATTCGGGCACCTGCTGGTACACAAAGCCCGCCACAATCAGGTTCATGATGGCCAGTACCAGGAAGAACTCGGGGATGCTGAGGCCGATCACGCCCAGCATCATTACGCCCATGATGGCGCTGACCACCATGAACAGGGCGTTGAACACGTTCAGTGCCGCAATAACACGGGCGCGCCGTTCCTCCGGGGTTTCCCGTTGCACAAATGCGTAAAGGGGCACGATAAACAGGCCACCAAAAAAGCCGATCCCCAGCAGGTCGATGGCCACTTGCCGGTGCTGGCTGTCGCTGATCATCATCCACCAGTCGGTTGGTACCGGGTTGGCGGGCATGTTGAAGTAGAGGTCGAGCCCGAACAGGCTGATGCCCAGGGAGCCAATGGGCACAATACCCAGTTCTATCCGATGGCCGGAAAGCCGTTCGCAGGCGACAGAGCCTAACGCAATGCCGATGGTGAAGATGGCCAGCAGCAGGGTGACCACGGTTTCATCACCCATAAGGTCGGTCTGGGCAAAGCTGGGGAACTGGGTGAGGTAGGCGGCGCCGAGGAACCAGAACCAGGAAATGGCCATGATGCACAGCAACACCGAGTGGTTGTCTGCGGCCAGGCGCATCAGATGCCAGGTTTCCCGCAGTGGGTTCAGGCGTATGGTCATGTCGGGATTGGTGGTGCCGGTCACCGGGACTTGCCGCGCTGCCAGGTAGCCGATGACGGCCAGGGCGAGGACCCCGATTGCTGCGAGTTTCTCCGGTTGGTCGCTGCCCATAAGCAGGCCAGCGGCAAGTGTGCCCACAAGAATCGCCACGAAGGTGCCCATTTCCACCAGCGCGTTTCCGCCCACCAGCTCATCGTCCCGAAGCACCTGGGGCAGGATGGCGTACTTCACCGGGCCGAAGAAGGTGGATTGCACGCCCATCAGGAACAACAACAGCAGCAGTGATTCGTACCAGCCGACCCAGAGCCCGGCGGCGGCCAGCGCCATAATGGCGATCTCCGCGAGTTTTACCCAGCGAATCACACGGGACTTTTCATACTTGTCCGCCAGTTGGCCAGCGATACCCGAAAACAGGAAAAAGGGCAGGATGAACAGCAACGCTGCGATGTTGACCACCATATCAATGGGCAGGCCCAGCAGGCCACCAGCCGTGTAAGTAATCAGCAACAGCAGGATGTTGCGGAACAGGTTGTCGTTAAAGGCGCCTGAGAACTGGGTCAGGAAGAACGGCAGGAAGCGTCGCTCTGAAAGCAGCCGGAACTGGCTGTGGTCGTCCATGATAGTGATCCATCATCTCGTTGTTGATGGGGAATATTCTGCCACAAACCGGTTACTGAAACAGGGGTCTGGTTGCAGGAAGCTTCACGTGGTGAGCAGGTTTGTCATTTTCGGAATAACATGATGGCAACTGCTTTGGACGTTGCTGTTTATGAGTCAGGCCAGGTACTCGGAACCACAAACACCCGGGAGGTCTCACTCCAGTAACCGTCCTCTGGCGACCGCTCCAGCACTGCAAACAGGCGGGGGACACCGGCCGATCGAACGACGGCCAATGCGTCTTCGGTGCTCTGTGGATCGGGGGTCTCTTGTTGGCGCCAGGGGCCGAGCCAGTGAGGTTTAACCAGCGGAATCCATCGTTTCCCGTCGGCGGCCGTTAGGTTTCCCGTCGCATTCATTTCGTCCAGATCGCTGATATAGAGCCAGTCACCACGCAGGTGTCCCACCGGGATGCACTCCGGTGGCGATAGGGGCGTATCCAGGGGATAGAACAGATACCCCGGCATGAAAATTCGTGGACGAACGGGTGTTTGGATGTCCAGAGACGCCAGAAGGTTGCGGGTCTCGGGTCTTGCTGTGAGTTGGCTCTGGTGGTCGGTCAGACGTTGGGTTTTGAGATCCAGACGGTCCCGAGTATTAGGCCCGTACCAGAGTGGCCTCGCCTGACCGTCATCCTGATGGCCGAGGTAAAACTTCACGGCAATTTCGTGGTGTTCGACCACGTTATCGGCAGGGTTGCGGACCAGGAAATCGAGTTCGCCCAGTGTAATGCCGTTGCTGCGGACCGGCTGGTTCTTGAGCATAACCTCCCAGCCCAGGAGGTCCTGCATCAGGCATTCGTACAGGCGCTCGAAATAGTGCCCAAGCCGTCGCGCCGGTGGTTCCGTGAGTACCTCCGGGCCAAGTTCGGGCGCACTGTCCCATACCTTCAGGCGCTCTTCAGCATCATCCGGCAGGTAAGTTTCCGGGGCAAAACCCATGGGAGAACTGATAAGCTGGGGAGCATGACACATCCACGCCAAGTGGCGCACGGCTGGAACTCGGTATTGGAGATGGGCTGTGGTTTCAGGGCGTCGGTTCATTCTGGCAGGATACCCTAAACCATTGATTTGATCAGTCCCCGTCATAGGCCTCGGGGCAACGTATCAGGAGAGGCGATATGCAGTACCTTCACACAATGATCCGGGTCAGCAACCTGGAAAAAACCCTGCACTTTTTCTGCGAGCTACTGGGCATGGTGGAAATCAGTCGCAAGAGCAGTGAAAAGGGGCGCTTTACGTTGGTTTTCCTTGCGGCTGCCGAGGATGAGGCGCGGGCCAGGGAAGAGCGGGCTCCGATGATAGAACTCACCTATAACTGGGACCCGGAAGAATACACTGGTGGTCGCAATTTCGGGCATCTGGCGTATCGGGTGGACGACATCTATGCATTATGTAGTCACCTTCAGGCCAACGGCGTTACCATCAATCGACCCCCGCGCGACGGCCGCATGGCGTTTATCCGGTCGCCGGACGGCATCTCCATTGAACTGCTCCAGAAGGGCGAGTCACTACCGGCGAAGGAGCCCTGGGCCAGTATGGAAAACACCGGCACCTGGTAAGCCGGCGCCTGGTAAGAAGGTGTGAAGGTTTGCACGTTAGAACCGGTTTAATCGTCACTGGCAGGACAGGTTGGCGGTTTTTGGGGTAAAATTCGCGAAAATTCAAGACAAGGACGACCCATGCTCGCAGTGATTCTTTCTGGTGGTTCCGGCACCCGTCTCTGGCCGTTGTCCCGTGAAGCCTATCCCAAGCAGTTTCTGCCGGTGGTGTCTGACGATTCCCTGCTGGCGGAAACGATCGATCGTGGCCTGGCACTGGATGACAAAGCCCGGGTGTTGGCCATCACCAATGAAGAGCACCGGTTTGTGGTCGCGGCCCATTTGCAGGCTCAGGCACCGGAGCGTACCGCCGGGATCATCCTCGAGCCGGTCGGTCGCAATACGGCCCCGGCCATTGCCCTCGCGGCCCTCGCGGCTGCTGAAGAAAACCCGGAAGAGCTGCTTCTGGTGATGCCTTCGGACCACGTATTGAAGAATCAGGATGTTTTCCGCCAGGCGGTGAGTCAGGGCGCTGAAGCCGCCCGTTCCGGCAAACTGGTTACCTTCGGTATTGTGCCCAGCGCGCCTCACACAGGCTACGGCTACATCAAGGCCGGCGCGGCCCACGAAGGGTACAACGATGTAGCGGCCTTTGTGGAAAAACCGGACGAAGACACCGCCCGCCAGTATCTGAAAGAGGGTGATTATTTCTGGAACAGCGGCATGTTCCTGTTTCGCGCTGATCGCTACCTTGAAGAACTGGAAAGCCAGCAGCCCGAGATGATGAAAGCCTGCCGAGCTGCCTGGAAGGAGCGCAACGCTGACATGGATTTCACTCGCGTGGGTGCCGAGAACTTCAGGGCTTGCCCGGATGATTCCATCGACTATGCGGTGATGGAAAAGACTCACGATGCGGTGGTGGTGCCCCTGGATGCCGGGTGGTCGGATGTAGGCTCCTGGTCCGCGCTTTGGGATATCCAGCCCCACGATGAGAACAACAACGTGTGCCGGGGAGATGTGATTACCGAAGACGTTTCCGGCTCCTACATTCACTCAGAGGGCCGTCTGATTGCGGCGCTGGGTATTACGGATCACGTTATCGTTGAAACGGATGATGTGGTATTGGTGGCCGATCGTGGTCGGGTTCAGGATGTGAAGAAGCTGGTTGCCCAGGTCAAGGCTCAGGGCCGCCATGAACACCGCTTCCATAAGAAGGTCCACCGCCCCTGGGGTACCTATGAAGGTATCGCCATGGGGGAACGTTTCCAGGTCAAGCGCATTACGGTTAAGCCGGGCGCGTCGCTGTCGCTGCAGAAACATCATCATCGTGCCGAGCACTGGGTGGTGGTGAAGGGAACGGCCACGGTCAACCGCGGCGACGATGTGTTGTTGCTGACCGAGGACCAGTCCACCTACATTCCGTTGGGTGTGACCCACCGGCTGACCAACCCTGGCGTTATTCCCCTGGAACTGATTGAAGTGCAGACGGGTAGCTACCTGGGTGAAGACGACATTGTGCGTTTCGAGGACACCTACAACCGGGTCTGATTGATCTACATGAAACGGCATCAGGATGATGCCCGACAACACAAGGAGAAGTGAATGGAAGACTGGCAAGGATGCCTGAGCCCCCTCTGTCAAACCGCACTGCAACGGGCACGTGACAGCGTTGCCCAGCGAGGTGGTTATGCCATCACCGTTGAGGATTTCCTGTTGGCGCTGCTGGATGGTGAACCTGCCATCTGCGGATTCCTGCGCAGCCGCAGTGTTGATCTTGACGAACTGACCCGCACTATCCAATGTGAGCAACCCATCGTGACCGAAGTGGGCGGAGAGGGCCAGTTGTCCTCACAGCTCATGTACTGGTTTTCTTCTGCCCGCGAACTGAGCAATGCCCCCTGGCTGGACTGGCCCATCCTGTTGTCGGTGCTGACTCGTAACGCCGAACGCCTGCAGGAGAAAGCCTACGTTGCGGTGTTGGAACTGGTCGACCGGTGGCCCGCTGCGGACGAACAGCAGCAAGTCGCCGAAACCTCCGACAAAGGCGATACGCCCGTTGTGATTACCGACCTGGACTGGCTGGAGCTGGCGGAAGATGTATCGATTACCCTGGTCTCGGTTCCAAGAGCGCTGGTGTGGGTGAGAGGGGCAAGGGGTACCGGTAAAACCAGTTGGCTACAGGCACTATTGCCGTTCCTGTATTGTGGTTTTATAAGGTTGGACCTTCGCAATGAGGCGGAAATCATGGCCAGCGAGAATCCCGCCATTCCGTCCAAAGGCATCCACTGCAAGGATTATCCCGCGCTGGTTCTGGATAACGTTTCTCCGGTGGACCTGGCTGCAATGATGGCGCCCGAGCTCAGCGTGGCCCGCAGTCTGGTTACCGGATATCCGGGCCCCGTGGTCATGCTGGGGCCAGACTCACCGGAAGCAGAGGCTGCCGTTGGGCAATTGGAGCGTTGCCTGGGGCGGGATTTCGATATCTTTGACATGCCCGGCACGAGTACTGGCCAGAAGGTTGCCATCCTGACGGCTCATCAACCAGCGATTGAAAAGCGCTGGAACATAGAGTTGTCCCAGGCGCTTATCCGCTATGCCGCCTCAAGCCGGAGTCGGCTGGTCGGGTCTCCTGGCGGTATGATCCAGTGGGTGGAGCGCGCAGCCGCCCGATTGAACCTGTTTGCCGAACGAGGCCCTATTGAGGGTATGGCGCTCGCTGGCAGGACCGATACGCTGCGGCGACAGTCACTGGTGGCAATGGCCAGGCAACAACCGACAGAGGCACTGGAGCGATCCCTTGAAAGCCTGGCCGTTGAGCGTGCGGCGGCGGAGGTGGCGTGGCATGAGCGAAAAGCAGAGGGTACGCTCAGGACCCTGAAAATGGATGACCTTCGCCATGAACTCGAACGCTGGGTTGCAGCCCGCCCCGGGCCGGTTCACTATGTGGTCCATTGTGATCAACCGGCAGGAGAAACAGAAGGTGCGGGATCTCGAAATCTACATTCGTGACTTGGAGTCGTCAGCGGTATCGAGCTGGCTTGCCAGTCATCTGGACGACATTGAGCTCAGGGATGACGCGCTGGGTGACAGGGCGGTGAAAGGATCAGCTCATTATCGGGCGCATAGAGTCCGCATTAATCTGTACCCCGGTGCAGGTGGCAAGCGATACACCTCTGTGATCCTGGAGGGTGAGGATCTGCCCTGGGTGTCCGACCTCGATTGCGCCCGGAGTGCCTGGCGCGCCATGGATACCGAGATTCGCTGCAGCCCCGGTGACTGGAAAGAAGGGGAGCCCGTGGAGGATGAGAAATGGTGGCGGCTGGATCAGCGCGGAGAGCAACTGGCGGTCTGGAACTGAGTTTTTCACAGCAATAAAAAAGGGGGCAGCCGGTTGGCTGCCCCCTTTTTTGTGATGCACGTTCTCGTGGATCAGTCGCTCAGAATGGACACGTTGTCCGCCTGAAGGCCCTTGTCCGCTTCGACAACGCTGAACCGGACCAGTTGGCCCTGGCGCAATACCCGGCGGCCACGGCCACGAATGGCGCGGAAGTGTACAAAGACTTCATCGCCGCTATCGCGAACGATAAACCCGAAGCCTTTCTTGACGTTGAACCACTTGACGGTGCCTTCCTCATTGCCTTCAGGGGTGCTGTCGTCGTAGTCATCGTCATCCTCGTAATCCGGTTGGGATTGCTGCTTGCGCGGGGCCGGCTGGCGAGGTGCCGTGCTGGCGCGAGGCGCTTGCTGCTTCACGGCTGAGGGTTTCTTGGCTGCCAGAGCGACGGTAACGAAGCCTGCCAGGCCGAAAAGGACAACCGCAATAATATAGGCTGCGATGCCCTGGGCGCTGCCCAATACAAACGTGGTACTGGTTGCTTCCTCGCTAGTGCCGGCCTGAGACAGAATCTGGAAGAGTTCCGGGGTGAAAGTCACCAACAGAAAACCGAGGATAAAAGGTGACGGAATCGCGACCAGGAGAGCAAGGACGATCGCTTTTGCTGGGTTTTGCATGGACTGAAGTTTCTCCATTCATCTAACGCTAACGATAAAGAGCCGGATATCGGGTAAAATCGGGTCTCCGGCGGTGAAAACCGCTGGGGCCAGCAGGACATAAACGGGTCTTGCAGGTTCCCCGGCGGGCAAAAGCGGGATGATACCAGATAACGGGGAGCGCTGACCAAGCGGCGTGTCCGCCGACACCAAATTGATCACACAATACCTTGATGGGAATCCTTCCCGGAGAACCAAAAACCTTATGAGCGACAAAGATCTGCAAGCCCGGCTGGACGAACTGGAAACGCGTCTGGCATTCCAGGACGACATCATTCATATCCTGAGCGAGCAGGTGGCCCGTCAGGAGCTGGATATCCGGGAACTCTGGGAGGCGAAGAAGCAGCTGAACACTCAGCTCAAGGAAGTGTCGTCATCGAACATCAGAAAGGAGGAGGACGAAACGCCTCCTCCCCACTACTGATCAGGCCAGCAGTTCCACAAGTACCTGCTCGTAAATCTCTGACAGGGTGTCCAGGTCTGCGGCTTTCACGCACTCATTGACTTTGTGGATGGTGGCGTTGATGGGGCCAAGTTCCAGAACCTGGGCGCCGGTCGGAGCGATAAAGCGTCCATCCGACGTACCGCCCGAGGTAGACAGCTCGGTTTCCCTGCCGGTAACGGAGCGGATGGCACTTTGTGCCGCCGAAACCAACGATCCACTATCGGTCAGGAATGGCCGGCCGCTCAGATGCCATTGCAGGTCATACTTCAACTCGTGGCGGTCGAGAATGGCAACCACTCTTTCTTCCAGGCTTTCCGCTGTGTTTTCCGTGCAGTAGCGGAAATTGAAGTGAACCAGGCACTCGCCGGGGATGATGTTGCTCCCGGTGCCAGCTTCGATCCTGGTGATCTGGAAGGTGGTTGGCGGGAAGAAATCATTGCCACTGTCCCAGAATTCCTTCGCGAGGGCGTCCAGAGCCGGGGCAACGGTATGAACCGGGTTTTCCGCCAGGTGCGGGTAGGCCACGTGCCCCTGTGTGCCCTGTACTGTGAGATAGCCATGGAGCGAGCCCCGGCGGCCGTTCTTGATGACATCGCCCACCTCACGGGTGCTGGACGGTTCACCAATCAGGCACCAGTCGATTTTTTCATTCCGGGCTTCCAGGGTTTCCACCACTTTCACGGTGCCGTCCTGGGCCGGACCTTCCTCGTCACTGGTGATCAGCAAGGCAATAGAGCCCCGATGATCGGGATGGTTTGTCACAAACCGCTCGCAGGCTGTGACAAAGGCCGCCAGGCTGCCTTTCATGTCAGCTGCGCCCCGGCCATGAAGAAAGCCATCGTCAATCACCGCCTCGAACGGCGGATGACGCCAGTTTTTCTCCGGACCGGTGGGCACAACATCTGTATGGCCTGCAAACGCCAGCAGGGGGCCTTCCGAACCCTTGCGGGCCCAAAGGTTGTCGGTTTCGCCAAAGCGCAGGGCCTCGCCCTTGAAGCCAAGGGCAGAGAGCCGCGACATCATCAGTTCCTGACAGCCGGCGTCGTCCGGGGTAACGGATGGCCGGCGGATCAGGTCAACGGCGAGCTTGAGGGTCGGGGAAAGCTCTGCGGAATTAGTTGTTTGCATGCAGTTCTTCGTTCAGCTCGATGGCGGACTTGTTGGTCTTGCATTCAACCGCGCCAGTCTGGCTGTTACGGCGGAACAGAAGATCCGGCTTGTTGGCCAAATCCCGTGCCTTGATGACTTCAACCAGTTCGTTGTTGTCGTCCAGCAGGGCTACCTTGGTGCCGGCGGTAAGGTACAGGCCCGCTTCGACTTTGCAGCGGTCACCCAGGGGAATGCCGATTCCGGCATTGGCGCCGATCAGGCAGTTCTCACCAACGGAAATGATGATGTTGCCACCGCCAGACAGGGTGCCCATGGTGGAGCAGCCGCCGCCGAGGTCCGAGCCCTGGCCGATCATCACGCCGGCGGAGATGCGGCCTTCGATCATGCTGGTGCCTTCGGTGCCGGCATTGAAGTTGATAAAGCCTTCATGCATCACGGTGGTGCCTTCACCCACATAGGCGCCCAGGCGAACACGGGCAGTGTCGGCGATGCGCACGCCTTTTGGTACCACGTAATCCGTCATCTGTGGGAACTTGTCGACGGACTTCACTTCCAGGGTGCGGCCTTCGAGGCGCGCCTTGAGCTGGCGCTCTGGCAGTTCGTTCAGGTCGATGGCGCCTTCGCTGGTCCAGGCCAGGTTTGGTAGCAGGCCGAAAATGCCGTCCAGTTTCAGCTCATGGGGTCTGGCCTGGCGGCTGGAGATCAGGTGTAGCTTGAGGTAGACCTCTGGCGTGCTGGAGGCAGTGTCGTCGGTGTCCAGTAGGGTCACCACGACCGGGCGCCGGCTCTCGGCAGCTTTGCCCGCCAGGGCGGATTGTTCCATCTGGCCCAGCTGTCGTAATCCGTCCGAGAGCGCCTTGAGCTGATCGGGCGTCACCGATACCGCCTGATTGCCTCCCTGGTAATCCAGAACGTTTTGAGCCACTTCGATGAGGCCGTTATCGGGGGTGATGACCGGCTGCTGGTAAAACACTTCCAGCCACTCGCCCTGATTGTTCTGGGTGCCGATACCAATTCCGAATGCAAAACTCATTGATGTGCTCCTGGTTCTCAGTGTTTGAATCGTTCGGCCCACTCATCGGCACTAAAGCCGACGCTGACCGTGTTGCCGTGCTCAACCACGGGCCGCTTGATGATGGACGGATTGTCGAGCATCAGGTCGTGGGCGGATTGGGCGCTAATATTATCACGAACCTCGTCCGGAAGTTTGCGCCACGTGGTGCCGCGACGGTTCAGTAACACCTCCCAGCCGGCCGCCTGCTCCCATTGGCTGAGCCGGTCAGTGTCCAGCCCGTCCTTCTTGAAGTCGTGGAATTCGTAGTCGATGCCGGCGTCGTCCAGCCATTTTCGGGCTTTCTTGACGGTGTCGCAATTTCGGATGCCGTAGAGTTTCATGTCCTGTTTGCCTTTACAAAAGTCACAATGCGTTTGGCCGCTTCCACGCATTCTTCAACCGGCGCCACCAGGGCCATTCTTACCCGGTTTTTGCCAGGATTATGGCCATCGACAGTGCGAGAGAGGTAGCGCCCGGGGAGCACGTGCACATTCTGCTGGGCCGACAGTTCCCGCGCGAACGTTTCGTCGTCCATCGGGGTTTCCGGCCAGAGGTAGAACCCGGCATCGGGAAAGTCCACGTTCATCACTTCCCGCAGGATGGGTACCACCGCCTCAAACTTGGCGCGGTAGGCCGCCCGGTTCTCCCGCACGTGGTCTTCATCGCTCCAGGCGGCAATGCTCGCCAGCTGGTTGTGTATGGGCATGGCGCAGCCATGGTAGGTGCGGTATTTGAGATAGCCTTTGAGGATATCGGCATCGCCGGCCACGAAACCGGACCGCAGGCCCGGCAAGTTGCTCCGCTTCGACAGGCTGTGGAACACGACGCAGCGGGCGAAATCGTTGCGGCCAATAGCGGCACAGGTTTGCAGTAATCCTTCCGGCGGCTGACGTTCGTCCGGGTAGAGCTCGGAATAGCATTCATCGGACGCGACGATGAAGTCATGCTCGTCCGCCAGTTCGATGACCCGCGCCAATGTCTCCCGGGGAATCACCGAACCGCTGGGGTTGCCCGGTGAGCACAGGAACAGCACCTGGCAGTCTTTCCATACGGATTTCGGAACCTTGTCAAAGTCCGGTATAAAATGGCTGTCTGCGTCGCAGGCAAGGTAATGGGGCGTTGCGCCGGCGAGGAACGCAGCGCCTTCGTAGACCTGGTAAAACGGGTTGGGGCTGACCACGGTGGCGCTCTGGCTGGATTCCACCACCGATTGCACCAGCGAGAAGATGCCTTCGCGAGTGCCATTCACCGGAACGATATGGTGCTCAGGCGTCAGTGATCCGGGTGTCAGTTCAAAGCGGCGGGTGGCCCAGCGCGCGATGGCCTGACGCAGTTCGTCGGTGCCTTTCGTTGTAGGGTAATTGGCGAGTTTGTCCAGATTATCCGAGATCACCTGTTTGACGAATTCCGGAGACGGATGCTTGGGCTCACCAATGCCCAGGGAAATCGACGTCAGGTCCTTGGGAACGCTGATGCCGGACTTGAGTTTGGTCAATTTCTCGAACGGGTAGGGGTGTAGCCTGTCCAGGTCGGGGTTCATTGGGTGTCATCCAGCATTTGGCAAAGATCCTGCTGCAGGGCCTGGCAGACTGCGGGGTCGCTGATCTGCTCGCCGTGCTCGTCGGTTACAAAGAATACGTCTTCCACCCGTTCACCCAGCGTCGCAATCTTGGCGTTGGTTAGCCGCACGCGATGCTCCAACAATACCTGTCCAACGCGGGCCAGCAACCCCGGGCGGTCCGGTGTGATCACTTCCATCACCGTGCGCTGGTTGATGGTGTCATTGGAGAAGGTCACTTCCGTGGGGAAGGCAAAGTGCTTCAGCTGTCTGGGAGTGCGGCGGTGGATGATGTCAGGGTAATCTTCCGGGTCATCCAGTTCCTCAATCAGGCGCATGCGAACCCGATCCTTGCGGGCCGGGTCAATGCCCAGGGGTTTGCCTTTCTCGTCCAGAACAATGTAGGAACTGATGGAGAAGGGGCCTTCGCTTGAGCTGATGCGAGCATCGACGATGTTGAGGTTAAGTTGTTCCAGCACCGCCGTGGTGGCCGCGAACAGGTCAATACGGTCACTCATATAAATGATGATCTGGGAGTAGCCGTCAGTAGGGCCGCCCCGGGTGTCACGAATCAGCACCAGCGGGTCGGGATCATCGCCATGGCGGATGATGGCAGCGGTCTGCCAGGCAATGTCTACCGTGGAATCCTGCAGGAAGTAGTCTTCGTCCAGAGTTTCCCAGATTCCGTCGATCTGTTCGTCCGTCATATTCTGGGCGTGGAGAATCTCCCGTGCCTCGGACTGAGTGGCGCGCACCCATTCCTGACGGTCTACCGGCGTTTCCGAGCCGCGTCTGAGTGCCCGCTTGGTCTCGATGTAAAGCTGACGCAACAGCGAGGCGCGCCAGGTGTTCCAAAGCTTTGGGTTGGTGGCGCTGATATCGCACACCGTCAGCACGTAAAGGTAGTCCAGGTGCACCTGGCTGGGCACGGCGCGGGCAAAGCCGTGAATGATGTCCGGGTCGGAGATGTCCTTGCGCTGGGCGGTCATCGACATCAGCAAATGATTTTCCACCAGCCAGGAGGCCAGTTGGGTGTCCCGCTCGCTGAGGTGATGGCGTTCGCAGAAGCTCTCGACATCAATTGCGCCCAGCTCTGAGTGATCGCCACCCCGGCCTTTGGCCACATCATGATAGAGGCCCGCAATATACAGGGTTTCGAGTTTTGGTAGCCTGTGAATCAGTCGGGATGCCAACGGGTATTCATTGCGGGCGTCGGCGCTGTCCAGCCGCACCATGTTGCGGATCACCCGCATGGTGTGGGCGTCCACGGTGTAGATGTGGAACAGGTCGTGCTGCATCTGGCCGATGATCTGGCCAAATTCGGGGAGGTAGCGGCCCAGCACGTTGTATTTCTTCATAGCCGACAGGGTCTGGTCGAGGGCGTGGGGCGTCCGCAGCAGTTCCATGAACAGGGATGTAACGGCCAGATCCGAGCGGAAAGCGTCATCAATCAGGTGGCGGTGCGCCCGCAGTGAGCGGATGGTGGTGGCGCGGATGCCCTTGATCTCCGGATGCTGCGCCATCAGAACGAATATTTCCATGATGGCATAGGGCGCGTAGGCGAAGACCTGATTGTTGACGGCTTCAATGTAGTAGTTGCGAATCTGGAAGCGCTTGTTCAGGGGCAGGATGTCGTCGTCACTTCCGGCGCCGAGGATGGCCTCGTCGTAGTACTGAAGAATAACGTCGGTCAGCTCCGCCAGGGCCAGCACGGTGCGGTAGTAGGACTGCATCATCAACTCGACGCCCAGCCGCTTGCCCTCATCCTTGTAACCCAACATCTGGGCGAGTGCCCGTTGATGGTCAAACAGGAGGCGATTCTCGTTGCGGTCGGCAATCAGCTGCAGGCCGAAGCGAAGTCGCCACAGGAAGGTTTCGCCCTGCAATAGTATCCGGTGCTCTTCTTCGGTCAGGATGCTGAAGCGTGTCAGATCCGCGATATTCTGCAGGCCGAAGTGTCGCTTGGTAATCCAGCCGATGGTCTGTATATCCCGCAGCGCGCCTGGAGAGCCTTTTACATTGGGCTCAAGGTTGTACTCCGTGTCCCCGTATTTCGCGTGGCGCTGCTTTTGCTCTTCCCGTTTGGCGATGAAGTAATCGCGGTCAGAGCTGATGGCGTCTGAATAAACCTGATGACTGAGTTCGTCGCGTAAGTCATCCGGGCCGGCGATGGTGCGGGTTTCCAACAGGTTGGTGAGAATCGTGACGTCTTCTCTGGCGGCATCCATGCTTTCCTGAATGCTGCGGACGCTGTGGCCGATATCCAGCTTCAGGTCCCACAGGAGTGTTATGAAGGCGCCAAGGTCTTCCTGCCAGTTCTCTTCTATACCGCTCCGGGTGAGGATCAACAGATCAATATCGGAGTGAGGGTGAAGCTCTCCCCGGCCATAGCCGCCGACTGCAACGAGAGAGATATCGGCAGAGGCGGCAAAGGCGTAGCGGTTCCAGATCAGGACAAGAACGGTATCCAGGGTTCCGGACCGGGAATGGACCAGTGCGCGAACATCAGCTCCCTGCCGGAACGCTTCTGCGTCTGCGTTGTAGCGTTCCTTCAACAGCTCCCGGGCTGCTACAACAGGTGAGATGTCGTTGCTTATCCTGGATTCCAGTTCGCTGAGGTCCACCTAGAATGACTCTTCCGTGCGCTTGGTCAGTACTTCGTAGCCGTCCGACGTCACCAGGATAGTGTGCTCCCATTGCGCGGAGAGCTTATGATCCTTGGTCACCACGGTCCAGCCATCCGGCAGCAGCTTGGTGTGGTACTTTCCCTGGTTAATCATCGGTTCGATGGTAAAGGTCATGCCTTCCTGCAGCTCCATCCCGGTGCCGGGCTTGCCGTAGTGCATCACCTGAGGGTCTTCGTGAAACACCTTTCCAATGCCGTGGCCGCAATAGTCCCGGACCACAGAATAGCGATGCTTCTCAGCATGCTGCTGGATCACGTGACCAATGTCGCCCAGCCGGGCGCCAGGCTTCACCAGTTCAATACCTTTATACAGACACTCCTGGGTGATCTGGATCAGGCGTTCGCTGCCGGGCTTGGGCTTGCCGACGATGAACATCTTGCTGGTATCACCGTGCCATCCGTCTTTGATTACCGTGACGTCGATATTGACGATGTCACCGTCCTTCAGCACCTTTTTCTCGTTCGGGATGCCGTGGCAGACCACATGATTCACTGAGGTGCATACCGATTTCGGGAAACCCTTGTAGTTCAGCGGCGCCGGAATGGTCTTTTGCTCGTCCACCATATAAGCGTGGCAAATACTGTCGAGCTTCTCGGTTGTTACGCCCGGTTTGACGTGTTCGCCAATCATCTCAAGAACTTCGGCCGCCAGGCGGCCAGCGACACGCATCTTCTCGATTTCTTCCGGAGTCTTGATCGATACCTGCATTGGGGTTCCCGTTGATTTGGATCAAACACGCATTTTAAGGGGGAGTGTTGCCCGGTACAAGGAAGAGGCGGTTTTGCCGTGCTTTACGGGACACAAATTAATGGAATCCGGCGGGCGATTTATGGTATAAACGCGCCCGCTGGAAACAAATCCGGCAAATTCGCACACACGTCGGCACGTTGTCCCAGGGTGCCTGCTCATGTTGTCTCTATATAAAGGCGACGGAGCCAGGTTGGGGCAATCGGACGTGTGGAGGACTAACCCGAAGCTAAAAAGGTAAATATCATGGCTCAGGTAAATATGCGTGACCTGCTGAAAGCAGGCGCCCACTTCGGTCACCAGACTCGTTACTGGAACCCGAAAATGTCGAAGTTCATCTTCGGCGCTCGCAACAAGATTCATATCATCAACCTTGAGCAGACTGTTCCTGCCATGAACGATGCGTTGAACTTCGTTCATAACCTCGCGGGCAACAAGAACAAGATCCTGTTCGTTGGCACCAAGCGTGCGGCGGCCAAGATCATCAAGGAAGAAGCACTGCGCTCCAGTCAGCCATACGTGAACCATCGCTGGTTGGGCGGCATGCTGACCAACTACAAGACCATTCGCCAGTCAATCCGTCGCTATCGCGACCTGGAAGCACAGAGCCAGGACGGTACGTTCGACAAGCTGACCAAGAAAGAAGCTCTGGATCGTACCCGCGAAATGGACCGTCTTGAGCGTTCAATCGGCGGTATCAAGGACATGGGTGGCCTGCCGGACGCCATGTTCGTGATCGATGTTGACCACGAGCGTATCGCCATCAAGGAAGCCAACAAGCTGGGCATTCCTGTGATCGGCGTTGTTGATACCAACAGCGACCCTGACGGCGTTGATTACGTGATTCCGGGCAACGACGATGCCATCCGCGCGATCCAGATTTACGTGCAGGCCGTTGCTGAAACCTGCATCGAAGCGGCCCAGTCTGCCGGTGCCGGCGCTGACGAGTTTGTAGAAGTCAGCGAAGACGCGGAAGGTGCTGCTCCCGCTGCGGAGTAATAGTTCCTTCGCGAACAGGTTGTAGGGTGTGCCCGTAGTTTACCTCCGGGCACACCGGTCCAGAATTCGGAACAGTTAAGAGGAATGAACATGGCTGCAATTACTGCTGCAATGGTCAAAGAGCTTCGTGAGCGCACCGGCCTTGGCATGATGGAATGCAAAAAGGCATTGGTGGAAGCTGGCGGAAGCGTTGATGCCGCAATTGAAGAGCTGCGTAAGTCTTCCGGCCTGAAGGCTGCCAAGAAGGCGGGTCGTACCGCTGCTGAAGGTGTTTCCCTGATCAAGGTGTCTGACGACAACACTGTCGCTTACATCCTGGAAGTGAACTCCGAGACTGATTTTGTTGCTCGTGATGACAACTTCATGAATTTCGCCAACGACGTTCTGAATGTTGCGTTTGAGAACAGCAGAACAGACGTTGCCGAACTGATGGAAGGCGATCTGGAAGCCAAGCGTGAAGCGCTGGTTCAGAAGATCGGCGAGAACATCACCGTTCGTCGTATCGTACGGGTGGAAGGCCCGGTTGTGGGTGCTTACGTTCACAGCACCAACAAGATTGCGTCTGTTGTGGCCCTCACCGCAGGCAGCGCTGAAGTTGCTCGGGACGTTGCCATGCACGTTGCCGCTGTTAACCCGCGGGTTGGCAAGCCGGAAGACATGCCGGCCGACGAGCTTGAGAAAGAAAAAGCGGTCATCAAGGCCCAGCCTGATATGGAAGGCAAGCCTGCTGAAATCGTCGAAAAGATGATGGGTGGCCGGATCAAGAAATTCCTGGCGGAGAACAGCCTGGTCGAGCAGCCGTTCGTCAAGAATCCTGACCAAAGCGTGGGTCAGCTGATTAAGGACAACGGCGGTGAGCTGGTTAGCTTTGTTCGCCTGGAAGTCGGTGAAGGTATCGAGAAGGAAGAAGTGGATTTTGCGGCAGAGGTCGCTGCTGCGGCAGGTACCGGCAAGTCCTGATCCTTCTGACAGGTGCCAGGGCGATGTCCGGGGCACCTTCCAAGTCTGCCACGTTAGCCGGAATTTTCCGGTTCTCGTGGCGGGCTTGTATCTGAGATACCCCTTTTTATTGAGGAGTATGTCAGATACAAGCCTGAGAAGCTTGTCCTGCCAGGCACCAAGCCAGACACATAGAAGGGGATCCTCATGCCGAAGTCGTCCAATACCCAGCCCAGATACAAACGCGTCCTGCTCAAACTCAGTGGTGAAGCCTTGATGGGCGAGCACGATTTTGGCATTGATCCAAAAGTGCTTGATCGGATGGCATTGGATATTGGTTCGCTCATTGGCATTGGTGTTCAGGTAGGCCTGGTCGTTGGCGGCGGCAATCTGTTTCGCGGTGCGGCGTTGAACGCCGCTGGCATGGACAGGGTGACCGGCGACCATATGGGCATGCTGGCAACGGTCATGAATGGACTGGCTATGCGTGACGCCCTGGAGCGATCCAATATCCGTACCCGGGTTATGTCCGCCATCCCTATGAGTGGTATTGTTGAGCATTATGATCGCCGCCGGGCGGTACGCGACCTGAAAGACGGCGATGTGGTGATTTTCTGTGCAGGCACCGGTAACCCGTTCTTTACGACCGACTCAGCCGCTTGCTTGCGGGGAATCGAAATTGAAGCGGATGCCGTGCTGAAGGCAACCAAGGTTGATGGCGTTTATTCCGCCGATCCCTACAAGGATCCGACTGCGGAAAAATACGATCGTCTCACCTATGACGAAGTGCTGGACAAAAAGCTGGGCGTGATGGATCTGACCGCTATATGCCTTGCGCGAGATCATGGCATGCCTCTCCGGGTCTTCGACATGAACCGCTCTGGCGCGCTGACCCGTATCGTGACCGGAGAGTCGGAAGGCACACTGATTGAATAATCTGATTGAGACATTTTGTACAACGAATCCGAGGACGCTGCAGTGATTGACGATATTAAAGCTGATGCTGAAAAGAAGATGAAGAAAAGCCTTGAATCCCTGAGCTGGGCTTTCAACAAGATCCGTACCGGGAGAGCACATCCGTCCATCCTGGACAGCGTAACCGTGGATTACTACGGCCAGGAGACACCGCTCAAGCAGGTGGCGAGCGTGAACGTTGAGGATAACCGTACGTTGGCTGTGTCGCCCTGGGAAAAGCCGCTGTTACCGAAGATCGAAAAAGCGATCATGATGTCGGATCTGGGTCTGAACCCTTCCAACAACGGTGAGGTTATTCGAATTCCCATGCCGATGCTGACCGAGGAAACCCGTAAGGAAATGGTCAAGCAGGCCAGGGCTGATGCGGAGCACGGCAAGGTTTCCGTCCGCAACGCGCGTCGTGATGCCAACAGCACGCTGAAGGAGCTGCTGAAGGAAAAAGACATCAATGAAGACGAAGAGCGCTTCGGTGAGGAAGAGATCCAGAAGTTGACCGACCGTTATATCGCTGAGATCGAGAAGCAGCTCAAGGCCAAGGAAGAGGACCTGATGGCTGTCTGATCAGCCGGTCCAATTCAGCACAATGATCAGCCGGTGCCATTGCAGTTGTCCGGTATCGGCTGAACAGGGGATTGCATGACGGAAAGTGTATCCGCAGAGATTCCGGTTTCGGCTGGTAGCCGGCCCCGGCATGTGGCCATTATCATGGATGGTAACAATCGCTGGGCAAAAGCCCGGCGACTGAAAGGTGTCGCCGGCCACAAGGCCGGCGTAAAAGCAGTGAGATCAGTGGTTGAAACCTGTGCCCGGGAAGGGGTGGAGGTACTTACCCTGTTTGCGTTTTCCAGCGAGAACTGGCGCCGTCCCGAGGATGAAGTGTCGGCCCTGATGCGCCTGTTCCTGTTTGCGTTGGAGCGGGAAGTCAAAAAGTTGCACCGCAACGACATCTGCCTGCGCATTATCGGCGATCGCTCCGCGTTTAGTACAAACCTGCAGGAACATATGGAGCGCGCCGAGGCGCTTACTCGCGACAATACCCGGATGACGCTGGTTATCGCCGCTAATTATGGCGGGCATTGGGATATCACCCAAGCCAGTCGTAAAGTGGCTGAGAAGGTCCGTTCTGGAGAGCTGGCGCCCTCCGACATCACCGATGACCTTATTCAGCAACATCTGTCTATTGGTGACTTGCCCATGCCGGACCTGATGATTCGTACGGCTGGCGAGCAACGCATCAGCAACTTCATGCTCTGGCACCTGGCCTATACCGAACTGTATTTTTCTCCCGTTTACTGGCCCGATTTCCAGGCGCAGGAAATGGGGCAGGCGTTGCAGGCATATGCGGGTCGGAAACGCCGTTTTGGTCAGACAGACGACCAGATAGCCAGCGTTTCGTCAGAACAATAACGACAAGATAGCGAACGATATCGTGCTTAAAACCCGTATTATTACCGCGCTTATCCTGGCCCCCATCGCGATTGGCGGAATTTTCTTCCTGCCGCCCCTGGGGTTCGCCCTGTTTACCGGGGCCATTATTACCGTTGGTGCCTGGGAGTGGGCCAACATGTCCGGCCTGACTGCGCCCGCGGCCCGTGTTGTATATGCCCTTGTGGTCGCGGCGGTGCTGTACGGACTGCTGAACGTTCCGGCAGTTGCGGTGCTTTGGCTGGCATTGTTCTGGTGGGTACTGAGTTTCCTGCTGGTAAGAAACTACCCCGGCGGTTCAGAGCGCTGGGGCGGCGTGCCTGCCCGTGCCCTGATGGGCCTGTTGGTGCTGGTTCCCGCGTGGGTAGGGCTTAACCATCTTCGCACTGGCGGCTTTCAGTTCGGCGACAGTGCCAATAACCTCCTACTGATTCTTTATGTTTTCTGCGTGGTCTGGGTCGCGGATATCGGCGCCTATTTTGCCGGCCGTGCGTTTGGCAAAGCGAAGCTTGCACCCAGGGTCAGTCCGGGAAAATCCTGGGCGGGTGTCTGGGGTGGTCTGGTGGCGGTCGCGATCTTCGCAATTGTGATCAGTGTGCTGGCCTCAGCCACCACCATGCAGTTGCTGCTTCTGGTTGTTGCCAGCCTGATTACCGGTGCCGTTTCCGTGCTTGGCGATCTGCTGGAAAGCATGCTGAAACGTTTCAGGGGTATTAAGGATAGCAGTCAGCTATTGCCGGGCCATGGCGGTATCATGGACAGAATCGACAGCCTGACGGCTGCCATCCCGGTGTTCGCCCTGATCATCACGCTGATGGGTTGGTTGACGACGGGGCAATGGTGACTATTGTGAAACGTCGTGTTTCGATACTTGGTGCGACGGGCTCCATTGGCCTGAGTACACTCGATGTGATTCGTCGCCACCCGGACCGGTTTTCGGTTTCAGCGCTAACCGCCAGTACCAGTGTCGACAGCATGGTGGAACTCTGCCATGAGTTTCGTCCGAGGTATGCCGTCATGGCCGATGAAAATGCGGCTGAAGCGTTGTCCCGTGCGTTAAGTGATTTGCCTGCCGTCCTGGTTCTCGGCGGCTCGGAAGCGTTATGCCAGGTTGCGGGCGATGATGATTCCGATACGGTTATGGCGGCGATCGTTGGAGCCGTGGGATTACCGCCTACGCTTGCTGCAGTGAGGGCGGGTAAGCGCGTTTTGCTTGCCAACAAGGAAGCACTGGTTATGTCGGGCAAGCTGTTTATGGATGCCGTTCTGGCGTCGGGTGCAGACGTTCTGCCGATCGACAGTGAACATAACGCCATCTTCCAATGTATGCCGCCGGACAAGATCCGGGATACCCGTGGTGCGGGTATTACTCGCATTCTGCTTACTGCCTCCGGTGGGCCGTTTCGAACTCACTCGGCCGAATCCCTGCGCAATGTGCTGCCTGCCGAGGCCTGCAATCACCCCAACTGGTCGATGGGGCAGAAGATCTCAGTCGATTCCGCGACCTTGATGAACAAGGGGCTGGAGCTGATAGAAGCATGCTGGCTGTTCAATACCACGCCGGAAATGATTGAAGTGCATGTCCACCCGGAGAGCATCATTCATTCGATGGTTGAGTACGCCGATGGGTCCGTTCTGGCGCAGCTTGGTAGTCCCGACATGCGCACACCCATTGCTAACGGTCTCGCGTGGCCCGAAAGAATTGAAGCCGGTGTTGCTCCGCTGGATCTGTTTCGCATCGGGCAGTTTCACTTTGAGCGCCCGGACCTGGAGCGCTTTCCGTGCCTGAGGTTAGCAGCGGAGGCGTTCCACGAGGGTGGAACGGCACCAGCGGTAATGAATGCTGCGAACGAAGAGGCTGTGTCGGCCTTTCTTTCCGGTAACCTGTGTTTTGCGGATATCCCCCTTATCATAGAGCGTACGTTGGCAGCCACCGAGGTTGTACCGGCAGACAGTTTCGATACCATCTTCGCGAAGGATGCCGAGGGCAGGGCTGTCGCACGGGAACAGATACAGGCGCTGGCTGTCTGAACCATGCGAGTCCTGAGAGGCGGTTCTATCATCACCAACAGAGAGCATTATGCAGATCGTTGAAACCGTATTGGCGTTGATACTCACGCTGGGCATTCTGGTGACGCTCCATGAAGCTGGTCACTTTTGGGTGGCTCGCCGCTGCGGTGTCAAGGTTTTGCGGTTTTCTGTTGGTTTCGGGAAGCCTCTGTTTTCGTGGTACGACCGGCAGGGCACCGAGTTTGCGGTTGCGGCGATCCCTCTCGGTGGCTACGTGAAAATGCTGGATGAGCGGGAAGGGCCGGTGCCCGAAGAGCTCAAGGATCAGGCGTTCAATGCCAAGCCCCCATCGAAACGTATCGCTATTGCTGCCGCTGGGCCCATAGCGAATTTCCTGTTTGCCATTGCTGCCTACTGGCTGCTCAGCGTGGTTGGTTTCACCACGGTTGCGCCCATTGTAGGCGACGTCAGTCAGGGCAGTGTCGCGGAACGGGTCGGGCTCACCAGCGGCATGGAAATCCACCAGGTCGACGGCCGTCGTGTGACATCCTGGCGCGACGTGAACATGCGCTTGCTTGAGCGCACGGGTGAGTTTGGTGAGGTAACCATCGATGTCTCGCAGAACGGTAACCGCGGGACTCTGCGGGGAGCTCTGGATGGCTGGAGTCTAAGTAAGGACACGCCGAACCCGTTGAATGAGTTTGGTGTGACGCCCTGGCGGCCCGACGTACCGGCAGTGCTGGGGGAGATATCACCGGGTGGCCGGGCTGAGGCCGGCGGGTTGAAATCCGGCGACCGAGTGGTTGAGGTGGACGGCAAGCCAGTAGCGGATTGGTTCGAACTGGTGGCGTTCATACGCGAGGCGCCCGAAAAGCCCCTGGAGCTAACGGTCGAACGCGATGGCCGCATGGAACAAATCCGTGTGACGCCCGCGGAAAGAACGGCAGACGATGGCAGTGTTACCGGTTTTGTGGGTGCGGGTGTCAGCGAGGTGACCTGGCCTGATCACGTACTCAGGGATGTCAGTTATGGTCCCCTGGCAGCGATTCCCAACGCGGTTTCCGAAACCTGGGGTGACACTCGATTGACCCTGGTCGCGATCAAAAAAATGGTGACCGGATTGCTTTCTCCCACTAACCTTAGTGGCCCGATTACCATTGCCAGGATAGCGGAAGCCAGTGTAAGTTCCGGTTTCGAAGACTTTATTCGTTTTCTTGCCTACCTCAGTGTCAGTCTTGGGGTGCTGAACCTTCTGCCAATACCGGTTCTTGATGGTGGGCATATTGTCTATTACACCATTGAAGCCATCCGCCGGAAGCCTCTATCAGAGCAGGCCCAGGCGTTCGGACTGCGTATTGGAATGGCAATGATCCTTACATTAATGGTGTTCGCACTTTACAACGACCTGATGCGGTTGTGAGAATTGCGAACTCCTTACGCGCATCAACAGGCGAAATTATTGAATGAGACGTTCTCTTCTGGGTATAGCTGTAGGCTTGGTAGTCGCCACCTCAACCATAAAACCGGCACTGGCTGATGAATTCACCGTATCCGATATCGAGGTAGAAGGCCTTCAGCGGGTATCCGCAGGGACGGTATTTTCCGCATTTCCCGTTTCGATCGGGGAGCCGGTCGATGAGGTGGAGCTGTCCGATGCGATCAAAGACCTGTTTCGCACCGGCCTGTTTACCGATATCAAAGCCAGCCGTGATGGTGGTGTGCTGATCCTTACGGTTCAGGAGCGACCTTCAATCACGTCCATAGACATTGAAGGCAACAAGAACATCGAAACCCCCATGCTGATGGATGCGCTATCCGGAGCGGGTCTCCAGGAGGGGCAGGTATTTCGCAGGGCGACCCTTGAGCGACTGGAGCTTGAGATTCTCCGGTCCTACATCAGTCAGGGTCGTTACAATGCGCGGGTGAAAGCCACCGCCGAGGACCTTCCCCGCAATCGCGTTGCCATCAAGCTGGACATTAACGAAGGTACGGTTGCGGCTATCCAGCACATCAATATTGTGGGTAACGACGCGTTTGACGACGAGCGGCTGCTGGATCTGTTTGAGCTCCAGACCACCAGTTGGTGGAATTCCATCACCAGTGCTGACAAGTATGCCCGGGAGCGCCTGAGCGGCGACCTGGAGTCACTGCGGTCCTTCTACCTTGACCGCGGCTACATCGACTTTACGGTTGAGTCCAGCCAGGTCTCGATTTCTCCCGACAAGAAACAGGTTTTTATTGCCATCTCGTTGAACGAGGGGCCTCAATACACGGTGTCAGACGTCAACCTGCGCGGTGAGCTGATCGTACCTGAGGAAGAGCTGCGGGAGCTTATTCCCATTGAAGAGGGCGACGTGTTCTCTCGTTCCCGGATGACGGCGATTTCGGAAGCGCTTTCCCGTCGTCTTGGCCGCGAAGGTTATGCGTTTGCAAACGTGAATGCGGTGCCGGAGCCTGCCGATGACAATACAGCGTCAGTAACCTTCTTCGTGGAGCCTGGTAAGCGGGCGTATGTCCGGCGCATCAATTTTGATGGCAACGTCTCCACCCGGGACGATGTGTTGCGCCAGGAAATGACCCAGATGGAAGGTGGCGTCGCCTCCACCGACCGGATCGAATTCTCGAAAACAAAGCTGGAGCGACTTGGCTTCTTCGAAACCGTCGATGTGGAGACGGTTCCTGTGCCCGGTACGGATGATTTGGTGGACGTTAACTATTCCGTGGCGGAACAGGCAACCGGCAGTCTGTCGGCGTCTGTCGGCTTCTCGCAGGCCTCCGGGGTAATCCTGGGCGCTAACGTGTCCGAGAACAACTTCTTTGGCAGCGGCAAGCGTGTCTCCTTTGGCGTCAACGTCAGTGACTCCATCAAGAGTGCCAATTTTTCCTACCAGGACCCATACTACACCGTGGATGGCGTCAGCCGTGGTTTCAGCGTGTTTGCCCGTGAAACCGACTTTGAAGAACAGGATATTTCCTCTTACCTGCTGGATGAGTACGGCGGCCGCCTCACCTTCGGTTATCCTACGGACAACATTACCCGCCTTAATTTCGGGCTTGGTTATACGTTGTCCAAGGTGAAGGAGGGTGCATTCACCTCAGAAGAGGTCAAAACCTTCATTGATGAAGAAGGCAACGATTTCAACAATTATTTCCTGTTCGGTTCGTGGCGGCGCAGCACACTAAATAGGGGTGTGCTTCCAACGGACGGCTATAGCCTGTCGTTATCCGCTGATGTAGCGGTGCCCGGCAGCGACCTGACATTCTATAAGCTGAATCAGAAAACCGAGTTCTACCAGCCACTGAATGATAATCAGACCTGGGTATTCAGGGCGCGTTCGGAGATTGGTTACGGGGACGGTTACAACGGCCGAAGCGTGATGCCGTTCTACGAGCACTTCTACGCCGGTGGATATGGTTCGGTGCGCGGATATGAGGCAAACTCTCTCGGCCCGCTTGCTACCAATGCGCCGAACGACTTCTCCGATCCGGACCCCTTCGGTGGTAGCTTGTTGACGGAAGGCAGCCTGGAACTGATTTTCCCCACACCGTTTGCTGGGGATACCCGTTCCATGAGAACCGCGTTCTTCGTGGATGCGGGTCAGGTTTTTGATGCCGATAGGAATTTTGATCCGGCCCTGGATGAAATTCGCCTGTCGGCCGGTGTAGGATTCCAGTGGATCACGGCAGTAGGACCGCTGGCGTTCAGTCTTGCCAAACCTTTGAACGACAAGAGCGGTGATGACACTCAGGTGTTCCAGTTCTCCCTCGGCCAGACCTTCTGATCGTCAGGGCCGGAGGGGGTGCGAAAGACAATGATAAACAGGAGAAACAACATGTTCCGATATTCCGTTGCAGCGATTCTGTCAATGCTGCTGATCGCATTCCCGGCTGCTGCCGAAACCAGAATAGGTGTGGTTGACCTTCGCCAGGCCTTGTTCTCGTCCAGCGATGCGCGCGCGTTCAGCGAGACACTGCAGAAAGATTTCGCTGGAGAGGAAGCCAAGGTTCGTGAAGCCCAGGAGGCCGCCCGCAAGCTCAAGGAACGGCTTGAGAAAGACGGTGCCATGATGAATGAGTCCGAGCGCCAACAGATGGCTGCTGAGTTCCAGGAGAAAGTTAAGGAATTCAATTTCCTCAAGCAGCGCCTGGACTCCACTGTGGCCAATCGCAAGCAACAGTTCCTCGAAGAAGCCCGCCCGGAGGTAGACGCAGCGGTTAAGGAGCTCCTGGAAGAGAACAATCTGGACATGATCCTGCCCAGCGAGGCGGTGGTGTATGTCAAGCCTGAAATGAATCTGACAGAAGAGTTGCTAGAGAAACTGGACCGCTGATACGGAGGGCCGGATAATGGCCCGCCCGGATAAACCTTGTGGAGCTGACAATGACAAAGCGTTCGTACCGGCTGGGCGACATTGCTTCTGAGCTTGGCGCGGAGCTCAAGGGCAATCCCGATACGGAAATCAACGGGCTTGCGACGCTTCAGGCGGCTTCTCCGGGCCAGATAGCCTTCCTGGCCAACCCGTCGTACGGTCGCTACCTGACGGAGACCAGCGCTTCAGCGGTTATACTCTCGCAATCGACTGCGGACCAGTGTCCTACCAACGTCCTGTTACTGGATAACCCCTACCTCGGCTATGCTCGCCTGAGCCATTGGTTTGACCCGGCGCCAGTTCCAGAGCCTGGTATTCACCCGTCGGCCGTTGTGGCGTCTTCCGCGAGGGTCTCGGATACGGCCTGCATCGGCCCTCAGGCTGTTATTGAGGCTGAGGCTGTCGTGGGCGAAAACGTTGTCGTGGGCGCCGGCTGTGTTATTGGAGCCCGGTGTCAGATTGGCGAGCAGACTATACTGCGTCCACGGGTAACCCTGGCCCACGATATCGTTATGGGTAAACGTTGCCATATCCTCAGTGGTGCGGTCATCGGTTCCGACGGTTTCGGGTTTGCTAATGAGAAAGGAGCCTGGCATCGAATAGCCCAGCTTGGCCGGGTCATTCTGGGGGACGATGTTGAAGTGGGTGCGAACACCACAATTGATCGGGGAGCCTTGGACGACACGATCATTGGCGATGGCGTGAAGCTCGATAACCTGATTCAGATTGCGCACAACGTCAGTATTGGTGATCACAGTGCCATGGCGGCGATGGTGGGTATCGCGGGTAGCACACGTATTGGCAGCCACTGTGTTTTTGGCGGCCAATCGGGTGTGGCAGGGCACCTTACGATTGCGGATCAGGTCCACCTGACCGGCATGACGCTGGTTTCTGGTGACATTCGGGAGCCCGGCGTGTATTCGTCTGGAACCAGCGCCGACAGCAACCGGCAATGGCGTAAAAATGCTGTGCGTTTCCGTCAGCTTGATGCCTTGGCGCGTCGGCTTAAAGAACTGGAAAAGAAAATGGAAGGCTGAGGCCGCTACTGATGATGTATATCGACGAGATCATGGAATACCTGCCCCATCGCTACCCGTTTTTGCTGGTTGATCGGGTAACAGAGCTGGAAAAAGGACAATTCATCAAGGGCTATAAGAATATCTCCCTTAATGAGCCTTTTTTTACCGGCCACTTTCCCAATAACCCCATTATGCCGGGCGTGCTGATCATCGAAGCCATGGCGCAGCTTTCAGGTATTCTCGGCTTTGTGACGGTTGGCCGGAAACCCTCAGACGGCGTGGTACAATACCTGGCTGGTTCCAGTAAAGCGCGTTTCAAGCGCCCCGTGGTGCCGGGGGACAGGCTGTGCATGGAGTCACAGGTTATTTCCGGAAAGCGTGGAATCTATAAATTCGAGTGCCGCGCACTGGTTGATGATGAAGTCGTCTGTGTGGCAGAAATATTGACCGCTGAGAGAGAAGTTTGATGGCGACAAAAGAATGGTCGGGAGTCCATCCTCAGGCGATTGTGGACCCCTCTGCCAAGCTTGCCGACAACGTAACGGTTGGCCCATGGAGCTACATCGGCCCGAACGTTGAGATCGGAGAGGGGACTGAAGTGATGTCCCACGTGGTCATCAAGGGCCCAACGAGAATCGGCCGCAATAACCGCATATTTCAGTTTTCCAGTGTCGGGGAAGAATGCCAGGACAAAAAATACGCGGGTGAGCCAACCACGCTGGTTATCGGTGATGACAATATCATCCGTGAGAACTGCACCATTCATCGGGGCACGGTTCAGGATCGTGGTGAAACCTGTATCGGCAATGGCAATCTGCTCATGGCCTACGTGCATGTGGCGCATGACTGCATTATTGGCAATAACACCATCCTGGCCAATTGTGCGACATTGGCCGGCCATGTGTCCGTTGGTGACTTCGCGATACTGGGTGGCGGCACCATGGTTCATCAGTTCTGTCATATTGGAACCCACAGCATGAGTGCTGGTGGAAGTATTGTGCTGAAAGACATCCCTGCGTACATCATGGCAAGCGGGCAATCTGCACAGCCGTTTGGTATGAACGTGGAAGGCTTGCGCCGCCGTGGTTTCAGCAAGGAGGTGTTGTTGGCACTCCGTCGTGCTTACAAGGTTATCTATCGTCAGGGCCTGACTACGGAACAAGCCGTTGAAGAGCTCGAAAAAGCCTACTCCGATATTCCCGAAGTTACGCCCCTGATCGATTCCCTTCGTGGTGCACACCGCGGCATCATCCGCTAACCAGGGAGTGAATGCCCCGGTGACGGACCATCACGAAAACTCTGTAGCCAGCACCCGCAAAGTGACTTTCGCCATCGTGGCCGGAGAGGCGTCAGGAGATATCCTCGGCGCCGGGCTGATCCGTTCCCTGCGGCTCAGGTATCCGAACGCGCGGTTTGTCGGCATTGGTGGCGATGAAATGATCGCGGAAGGCTTCCACTCTCTCGTTCCTATGGAACGGCTGTCAGTGATGGGGCTCGTCGAAGTGCTCGGGCGAATACGGGAGCTGTTCGATATTCGCGCACGGCTGATGAACTACCTGCTGGCGACACCGCCGGACGTCGTCATTGGTATCGACTCCCCGGACTTTACCCTGGGTATTGAGCGCAGGTGTCGTGATGCCGGTATTCCGACCGCCCATTATGTTAGCCCGTCCGTCTGGGCCTGGCGGCAAAAGCGGATCTTCACGATCGCCAAATCTGTCAACCTTATGCTTACCCTGTTCCCGTTTGAGGCCCGTTTCTACGAAGAGCACGGCGTGCCCGTGGCCTTTGTAGGGCACCCCCTGGCGGACCGCATTCCAATGATGCCTGATACAGCTGGTGCCCGTCAGTCCCTGGGGCTTCTGGAAGATGCGCCGGTGCTGGCCATTCTTCCGGGGAGCCGGGGCGGGGAAGTGGAGCGTCTGGGTACTCTTTTTCTGGAGGCCGCCCGTTGGATCCAGGGCAGGCGTCCGGATTTGCAACTGGTGATTCCTTGCGTAAACCGGGATCGGGAAAAGCAGGTTCGGGCACTGGTGGAAGCCCTGGACGTGAAACTGGCGGTGACCATTGTGCGAGGTCGTTCGAGAGAGGTGATGGCATCGTCCGACGTGGTATTGCTTGCGTCCGGAACCGCCACTCTGGAAGCCATGTTGCTGAAGAAGCCCATGGTGGTGGGTTACCGGTTGAGTCGTGTCAGCTATGCATTGGTCTCAAGGCTGGTCAAGGTGCCTTATGTGGCCTTGCCAAACCTGCTGGCCAAGGAACAACTGGTTCCGGAACTATTGCAGGATGATGCTTCGCCCGAGTCTCTCGGAGAAGCCGTGCTTGAGCGCCTTGAAAATGAATCCGAACGCGCCCGGTTGACAGCCGCTTTTTCACAATTGCATGAACAGTTGCGACAGGGGGCTGACGAGCAGTCTGCTGCAGCCATCTCCGCATTGATAGAAGGCGGAGCAGTATGAGTAAGCGCCCCTTACCGCCGTTTGAGTGCCAATATCAGGGGCGACTATTGGCCGGTGTGGACGAAGTGGGACGCGGGCCGCTGGTTGGGGCTGTGGTGACGGCCGCGGTTATCCTGAACCCGGAAAAGCCAATACCGGGCCTGGCGGATTCGAAAAAGCTGACGGACAAGCGCCGTGAGGCTCTTTACGAACAGATCATTGAGCGTGCAGTATCCTGGAGCCTGGGGCGCTGTGAGGCCGATGAGATTGACAGGCTGAACATCTTCCAGGCAACCATGGTGGCTATGGAGCGTGCCGTGGCGGGCCTGCATGTCGAGCCGGAATATGTACTGGTGGACGGTAACCGCTGCCCCAAATGGCGTTGGACCTCTGAGCCAGTGGTGAAGGGCGACAGCCGGGTGGAGGCCATCAGTGCGGCGTCCATTGTCGCCAAGGTGACTCGTGACAGGGAGATGGCTGTGCTCCATGAGGAATTCCCTGAGTACGGCTTTGCAGGCCACAAGGGTTATCCGACGCCCGTACACCTCGAAGCGCTTGGTAGATTGGGTGCAACCGCTCACCATCGTCGCTCATTCCGCCCGGTTCAGGAAGCGATTGATGCCGTGGGTTTGTACAGCCGCGCCGCGGATCAGGAACTGCAATATCCTGGCGACTTGTTTGAAAATATCGATTGACAGGTTCCGGTCGAATCCTTAGTATACGCGCACGTTGATCGGGGGAAGCCCCGGTAAACAACCAGTTTGATGCGGGGTGGAGCAGTCTGGTAGCTCGTCGGGCTCATAACCCGAAGGTCGTTGGTTCGAATCCAGCCCCCGCTACCATATTAAAGAAAGGCAGATCAGTTAGTTACTGGTCTGCCTTTTTTGCGTTTGGGCTAGCAGAAATTCCATGTGACGTATATGTGACAAATATGTGCCATGGCTTGTGACGGTTCGATCTGCGGCCAGGTGGAAAATGACCGTCAGTCAGTTTTTGTTCTTCCTGTGACAGTAGTCGTCTACGCTGCAAGTCTGAGTGTGTTCTTGACGTTCCAGTCTAGCCCAAGCTGCCACATTATGGCGACATAGGCCGGGGTTCTGGCCACGCTTTCTCATTGGAAAGCGGACCTTTTACCGCGACGAGATGAGCTAGTGAAGAGAGGCTGAACCGGGGTAGGTTCACTCATGGGTTAGGAGTGACAAGGGCACCAGCATAAGTCCAAGCTTTTAAACAAAAGCGGACATTAGTAATCGCTTTTTAAAGATCCACGCTTCCATTGGGAAAGCAGACCTTTTTCTGCCACGACGAGATTGCCTACTGAAGGATTCTGGGTAGTCGTCCAAAGAGTACGTGGCTCGATTTAGCAACTGGGATAAGTCCACTTTGCATCGCCTCCTAAAACATAAAGTAACATAATGTTTGTAGCTTACCTCTACATGTGTCGTTGTATCCTGCCCTTCGACGTATCACTAACGCAGGAGAATGCATGCCTTTTCAGACCAAGATGTTCCCTCTCATAGTCTCCACGCTGGCCATTGGATTGATCAGTGGTTGCGCGTCTACCGGAATCACGGAAGCCGAGCCTGATCACAGTCGGGCATGGAACCTGACCCACAGTGTTGGAATGACCGATCTCGAAGATGCAGAGGTGCCCAAGGACCAAATCCCGAGCGGTCTGGGTACGGCGACAGGTCTGGCCATCGATGTGGCTTACTTCATGAATAGTTCTACCCTTGCAATGTCATTCGGCGACGCATTCGGTCTGGGATTGCTTGGGGCGCTGACTACGACGAATAAGAGTCACGCTGAGCGAAGCAGTGTCATCGCATGGGTACCGCAAGACCAGGTAGAAGGTCCCGAAACTGTCAACATTTGGCTTGGTAACGAGATTAAAGACGCCACGATGACGGCGATGAACGAATTGGGGATTGAAGGAGAGCCTGAGTTTCACAACGAGCTGACGGATAACTTTTTCAACGGAACCTTCACTGAAACGAAGATTTCAGGTGTGAAGGCCGATGGCACTGAATGTGGCGCGTATTTCAAGGTGTATCCCGAGCAAGTGTCGGAGCTTAAAACAATTCCTGATTTCATTGCTCCAAACAAAAAGGGTTACCAGGTCTTCGCCGGCGATGAAATGGAGTATCCCCGTTTTTCTGCTTACTGCCTGAGTGATACCTCTTTGGATCAGTACGTGGAATTTGTGAGTGCTATCAGCAAGCATCTCCCCGATACGGTGTACTTTTACACGCGCCAGCTGGAGCTTGCAGACCAAACGATCCCGCCCGTTGTGTATGATCACGGCCAGGCGCTGTTATTCCTCACTGCCGAGAACTAAGACAGCCTTAGTCCCCTTAGAGCCAGAGCCGGGAGCATAGAGCGCCCCGGCTTTTCTTCATCAGGCCGAAGGATCACATGTAGTGGCCAGGACCACCGTCATCGTCATCGATCTGGTGAATCTTCCCGTCTCTGGCAGCCTGATGCTCGTTTAAGTAGAAGCTACCAGGCCTCTTGGTTTCTTCTGTCTCTGAATCATTTTTTGTGAATATGTTGTAGATCATAATAAGCACCATGACCACTATGATCGCTCCAAAGAATCCCATCTAAATCTCCAACCCCGAGTCTTTAATCTCTAACTATGACAGAGACGTGAATTGACTGTCGAAACGAGTCGCGACAACTCGCGTTCTTTTTTGTAAACAACAGAATTTGCAGTTCAGTGGGCGGTGCTGGGACTGGCTATGGCTGTGTAACCATCCCTATTTCAGTTGCACCGCTGATCAGAGTTTTCCACCCTTTGGTGTTTGCCCAAATATTCCCATGGCGTCAGGTCTTCCAGTGAATCGGAGTGGGAGGTAACGGGCTCGCGCGGCCCTGCGAAAGGCTCGCTTTGCGACCGTCACGCATCCCACGCGACACCTAAACAAAAGCGAACATTCGATTCAGGTCTTTCCTCCAGAGCCTTAAAGCCGATCACAGCCATTTCATCCAGTACGATGGGAGCAAGTTGCAGACGCTGAATGATTACATGGCAGAGACGGTCATGCTCGGCTAAGCTGTTGTTTTATAAATTTATGCGCAGCGCCATTGATAGTTCAAAGTCAGTAATCATGACGCAGTCAACTTTCTGCAATGATCAAGCCCGCAGCCTAATTATTGTAAGTGGTAAATAAAGGGAATCTATGGCATACGATTTCGAGTTATGGAGAAAGCGCCACGTTGAGAGAAGTGATCTCACCACGGAATTAGTTCACCTAACACGCTCTAAGGGCGATGATCAGGTGGCCCTCGATTCCCTATTTGAAATACTTGAGTCAGGGAAGTTGATTGGCAGTACAACCTTTTCAGGCTTTATCGTTGGCGACACGCCCGCAGTTTGTTTTCAAGATGCGCCGCTCAGCGCGGTTGGACAGAATTGCTGGTTCGAGCAAACTTTTCGGGAAGAGAATACTTGGGCAAAAAAACGGTATGATCCTACCGGAGTCATGTTTTCAAAGACGTACGTTTTTGAAAAGGGCGGAAGACCGGTTGTCTATGACAGGACTTCAGAAGCGAAAATTTATCTGCCCGGGGACCAATGGTGGCGCATTGTCAACTTTGATTTAAGTGATAGAGAGAATATTCGAGATTGGTCCCATGAGAGGGAGTGGCGGATTCCGAACGCGCTGAATTTCAAGACATCCGACGTGATTTTGCTGTTTTCGAACAACGCTTGTGTACAAGAGTTTATCGATAAGTGCGATGACGCTGGCAAACCTTTCTACCGTGATGCTAGGGGAATTACCACAATGGAGAGCGTCATAGGCTAAGCCCTAAAAAGTGCAGGTACGGCGATGCCCACTATATTGCGCTTTCGGCTTCACTACGTGGGCGCGCATGCTGCAAACGTTATGCACGAAGGAGAATGAAGCGCCGGGCTAATCGTTTGTTGTGTTCTCAGAAAGTTCATGAACCTTATGAGGAAAAGGGCCATATAGGATGATTGCCGAGACCGATTTAAAGGAGATAAGGCCTAAGCTGCCAACAGCTGCACCTTCGTCTGCTCATGTGCAATCAGGTATTCCCGTTCCCAAGGCGATCCGCGTCAAAAATTTTAGTCCTGATGATTGGGAAGACTTTATCGAGGAATGGGCAACGAGTCTTGAAGGCTCGTATGTCAAGGTTCGTCGCTTCGGTGGCTCGGGCGACTGTGGCGTCGATATCGCAGGTTTTTGCACTGATAAGGGATTTGAAGATATGTGGGACAATTATCAGTGTAAACGTTACGCGAATCCACTGCGACCAAGCGATGTTTGGGTCGAACTGGGGAAGATCATTTATTACTCGTATATCGGCGAATATACACCACCACGAAAGCATTATTTCGTGGCATCCCTCGGTGTTGGAACAACATTAGAAAAACTTCTAAATAAACCGACCGAGCTTCGTGAAAAATTCAAAGAAAATTGGGAGGGGCACTGTAAAAGCGGAATCACCTCAACCAAGGAAATCGAGCTCAGCGGAAGACTACTGTCATATGTGGACGCTTTTGATTTCAGGATATTTTCATCGAAATCACATGTTGAGCTGATTGAAGCGCATAGTCATACCGGGTTTCACGCAGTCCGATTTGGCGGTGGTTTGCCTTCAAGGCCAGATCCCGAAGAGCCGCCCGCTGTCCCTGCGACATCCGAGAGCCGGTATATCCGCCAGCTCCTTGACGCTTATGGAGATCATTTGGGAAGCCCACTCCAGGATATAAACGCGCTCGCCGCACACAGCACGTTGGAACAGAATTTCTGGAGGCAACGTGAGCGCTTCTATCATGCTGAAGCATTAAGAAACTTTGCCAGAGACACTGTGCCAGAAGGGACATTCGACAATCTTCAGGACGAGATTTTTCACGGCGTCGTAGATGTTGCCGACTCAACCCATCCCAACGGGTACGAAAGGATGAAAGCAACAGTGGCACAGGCATCATCTGTCGCTTTGACGGCAAATCCACTTGCGTCAGCAACCAAGTCGCAGGATCGGCAGGGCATCTGCCACCAGCTAGCGAATGAGGATCGTCTCAAATGGATGATGGACGATGACTAACCACTCTCACCCGGCACCATTCAACAGCCCACTGGAAACTGGTATCCGCTCTCTAGAGATTCTGGTCGCTGCCTATCCGGAAGCTTTCGACCTCGAAAGACTGGTCGAAATGGATTATCTCGTCGTCCATTCCGAAGATGCCGATGGGCCTGAAAGTCTTCACGCAGCTCTGCCTATGAGAGCAGGAGAATTGCTAGTCCGACGTGGGCTAATTGAAAAGGGCATTTTATTGATGATGAGCCGAAACCTCATACAGCAAATACCCGCAGAGGAAGGTTTCGACTACATCGCTGGAGACGCCGCTGCGCCTTTTCTCGCCTCGCTAACATCCAGCTATTCTCAGAGGCTAAAAGAGCGCGCGCATTGGGCGGTCGAGCAGTTCGCGGGTGTGGAAACATCGGAGATTCGACAAACGATGCATCGGTTGTTTGAGAATTGGTCCACCCAGTTCCAAATCATAGATAGACCGCGAGGTAACCAATGAGCAACAGGTACCTCCAACTGCGTCGGATCGCATTTTCCGGCCCCAACAAAATGGCCGAGTTGACGTTCTCGAACGGTGTGAATGTGATTTGCGGCGCATCGGATACGGGGAAGTCGTTCCTCGCGGAATCGATTGATTTCATGCTTGGAGGATCCGAATTAAGAGGCATTCCAGAGCGAACTCCATTCGGTGAAATCCAATTCGACCTTGATATGACCTCAGGGGAGCAATGGCGCTTCTATCGCGCGAGTTCTGGGGGAAACTTCAAGGCTCGGAACCTTCTCGATGAGGATGCCGCAGTTGAAGTCCTCAAAAAAGATCATAGTCACGGAAAAACCGACAACGTTTCGGGATTCCTTCTCGATAAAATCGGGCTTCTTGGAAAACGCATATTGCGCAGCAAGAAGAAGGGTACAACGCAGAGTTTAAGTTTCAGGAATCTGGCAAGACTTGTGATCGTCCAAGAAGGCGAGATTCAGCAAATCGGCTCGCCCTTCTGGGGTGGTCAATACACTTTGAAAACTGCCGAGTTGGCGACAATAAAGCTTCTTCTATCGGGTGTAGATGATTCCGATGTTGTTGAGACAACGCAGAGGGGAACAGATAGTGCAAAACAAATCGAGCTGATTGATGAACTGCTGGCCGAAATTAGACAGGAAATTGCAGACCTTGGTGAAGAAGATGCCGACCTTAAGGAACAGATTGGTCGCCTCGACGAGACTATCGAGCATCGCCGGGAAAATCTGAAGGCTATTCAATCCCAGCTTGATTCCCTTTTGGAGCAACGACGAGAATTGGTGGATGTTCGAACGGCGATTCGGGACCGATTAGACGAAATTGTCGATCTGTTGGCTAGATTTGATCTTCTCCTTGAGCACTATGCTGTCGATATTGAACGTTTGACGGCAATACAGGAAAGCGGAGCGATGTTCGCTCATGTGGAATCGGTTCCTTGTCCACTCTGCGGAGCATCACCGCAAGCACAGCAACATGATGCTGCCTGCGATGGGGACGTTGAGGCGATCGTTCAGGCAGCTACCGCAGAAATTGCAAAGATAGTGCGACTAAAGGGCGAACTCCAAGCGACTGTCGCTAAATTAAAGTCCGAGGCAGTCTCTCAAGAACAAGAGTTGTTAGATAAAAATCGAGAGTACGAGAATGTTAGCGCCCAGATTCAAGAAACCGTAGCGCCGACTGTGAGTGAAGAAAGGGCATCTTTCTCGGAGCTTATTGAAAAGCGGGCAGAGGTCCAGAGGGGGATCGACCTATACGCCAGAGCGGCGAAGCTCGAAGAGCGTAGGATAGCTTTAGAGCAAGATGAAGGCGAAGCAGGTTCCTCTGGCGCCGTCGTCTCCGGCCTACCTGACTCTGTTGCGCATGACTTTTCACTCAGGATTGCCAAGTTGCTGAAAGCATGGGATTTCCCAGGTGACTGCTTCGTTCATTTCGACAAGGAAACGACCGATTTTGTCATCGATGGAAAGCCGCGAGGTAGTCGGGGCAAAGGGCTTCGTGCTATTACGCACGCAGCGGTAAGTATCGCATTACTGGAGTATTGCCTCGAAAACGACCTGCCGCATCCTGGCTTTGTTGTGCTGGACTCGCCGCTTCTTGCGTATTTCAAGCCGGAAGGCGATGAAGATCGGCAACTACAGGGCACAAATTTGAAAGAGAGCTTTTATGCTTATCTTGTCGACCACCACAGTAGCGATAGCCAGATCGTGATCGTTGAAAACCAGCATCCGCCCGATTCTGTATTGGACCGACTAAGCATGACAGTGTTCACCGGCAACCCAAATGATGGTCGGAAAGGTTTCCTCTAGGGTTAATTGATGCTACTTGCGGAACTTTAAGTTGTGACCTCGGGAGGCATAACAAGTGCCTATTGCCGGACGCGCCTGTGCTGGCGCTCCGGCACTCCGAAGAGCCGATGCGTTATACGACCAGCTAACGTTTTATTTGACCAGAATGTTGTGAGCTTTATCTATGTCTCGATGGTTTGATTTTTCACAACCGGAATATCAGCTTCAGGAATTGGGTCGTCTACGAATGCTCTGGCGTGACGTGCCGGATCAAGAAGCTGTTAATGCCATAGCGGAAGCGCATCAGTACTACAGTTTTTTGAAAGACATGATAATTGGGCGCCTCCAAAGCTGGTCGGAGGTACCAGCAGAACGTCCACATTGGCATACGCCCACCCCTTTAAGCCTTTCGACTAGAGCTGGCGCTGTGTCGAGTAGCATTGTCGTTGGGGCATCCATCGTCGAATGCGCAATGAGGGCCCACGCAGAAAACCGCAATTTGAAGAAATTGATGAAAAAAGACCCGAAGCACCGAACCTTTGGCTCGGTTATTTATGCTTGGGAGAATCATGGAGTCCACGGTCCAGAAATTACTGCGATCTTGCCTGATTTAAAGCGTATTCACGGAAAGCGAAATGATATCCACTTGTATGCTAGTTTTGGTCGAACCTGGGAAGATGTTGAGGCTGAGGAGCAAAACTTGGTGAACTCTTTGGAGAGACTTTTGGTTTTCTTCCAGCAACTCAAACCGGCGAAGATCTAGGTGGCTACAGGGGCGTCCGTATAATCAAACGCTGCTGGGCAGAAGCCAAAAGCTAATTCCAAATACGCGCACAGAGATCGTAAGTCGATGGATCTCCTGTTTTATGTGAACTTGAAACATGTCTTTGGAGTTTATGAAGAGCCCTACACGGATGTTTCCGAGATCCAAGATTTTGGGTGTAGGTCTGTACCGTTTGTGAAAGGTCAGATCGCGTGCTGCTTATACGCAAGCGAGGAAGCGCCCCAATGGTTGCGCGAAGTTGTCGGGAATATCCGTCACAAGGTTTGGGACTGAAACAGTGTTCAACAAGTGAATCACGTCGTCCGTTATACTCTGGCGCCAAGAACATTTTTTATAGGCGATGTTATTTGTAAGGAATAATGGGTTATGGAGCAACTCAAAAGCCTCGACGAGCTAACCGAAATGGACGAAAAGCATCGTTTAATGGGTGCTGTCTGTGGTGGTGTTCCTAGCCTGGAAAAAATGCACGATTTGTTGTCGCAAGAGCATCTGAACCACGAAGTCCCGGATGAGATTAAGGGTCAATTTAATGTCGCAAGAAACATGGCACTTTATAGCTACTATTTTTATGCACTGGCTCCAGAAGTGCATTTGAAAACCTATACCGTGATCGAGCATGCTCTGAAACTTAAAGCGAAACCTGAAAAGCATATGATGTTGGGCAAACTTCTCCGTATCGCGCTTCAGAATGGTTGGATCTCTGACGCGGGATTCCGCCACATTGAAAATCCGTCGCCGGCCAACGAGTGGTGCACAGCGATGCTGAAAGGCATTCCTCATCTGCGAAACTCTCAAGCTCACGGCTCATCGATGTTGATCGGGGACTGTATTCATCACATTGCAGTTTGTGCGGACTTTATTAATCAGCTCTTTCCTGAGGGAGAGAAAACGTAACAAGGAGCGCAAGACGGGAGATCCCTATTGGGCCGTCGCTTCGCTCCGCGTTACCTGTCCAATCTGAATGTTCGCGTTGCGACCAGGGCACACTCCGGACTCAGCTAAACAAAAGCGAAAATTCGCGCCCCCACTTTTCGGTCAGTTTTATTCCGACTTTGGTCGATTGCGCTGCTTCTCTAGGAAGTCGGCAATCATTTTCAGTGGTGCTCGGGGGTAACGGCATCATTAATGAATTTGGGGTGGCGCGACACCTGGTGAATCTGGAAGTGGTGAATACCTATGAAGGCACCCACGATGTTCACGCCTTGATTCTGGGTCCAGCCCAGACCGGGATTCAGGCGTTTTTCTGATGATGCCTCCATCTAATAATGGCTGATGGAAAGGCAAGTCGTTGAATGGGTCAGGGTGGAAATGGGCCAGTCCTCAACGGCAGGCCCATTAGCTAAATTTCAAACCCGTTCAATCAGTGTAGCAATACCCTGGCCCACACCCACACACATGGTGCACAGGGCGTAACGGCCACCGGTGCGCTGCAGTTGGTGGGCGGCGGTCATCAGCAGGCGGGCGCCAGACATGCCCAGCGGGTGGCCAAGGGCAATGGCGCCGCCGTTTGGGTTCACCCGGGTATCGTCATCAGCAATGCCGAGCTCACGCAGGACCGCGAGGCCCTGGGCGGCAAAGGCCTCGTTAAGTTCGATTACGTCGATGTCGTCGATACTGATGTTCTGCTTTTCCAGCAATTTGCGGACGGCGGGTACCGGGCCGATGCCCATGATGCGCGGTTCCACGCCGGCAGTGGCCATACCGAGGATTTTTGCCATGGGCTTGAGGCCCTGCTGTTTTACCGCGGTTTCGCTGGCAACCAGCATGGCGGCGGCGCCGTCGTTGACGCCGGAGGCATTACCAGCGGTCACGCTGCCATTCTCACGGAAGGGCGTGGGCAGGGCAGCAAGTTTCTCGAGCGTGCTTTCGCGGGGATGCTCGTCGGTGTCGAATACCAGTGGGTCCTGTTTCCGGCGCGGAATGGACACCGGCACGATTTCTTCGGCGAAGCGTCCTTCCTTCTGGGCTCGGGCCGTCTTCTCCTGGGAACGGAAGGCGAACAGGTCCTGATCTTCACGTGACACTTTGTATTGCTCGGCCACGTTCTCTGCCGTTTCCGGCATGGAGTCGATGCCGTATTGCTTTTTCATCAGCGGGTTCACAAATCGCCAGCCAATGGTGGTGTCCTCAATCTTCTGGCTACGGGAAAAGGCGCTGTCGGCCTTGCCCATCACGTAGGGCGCGCGAGACATGGATTCCACGCCGCCGGCCAGTACCAAATCCATTTCACCGGCGCGGATGGCGCGAAAAGCCGAGCCCACGGCATCCATGCCGGAGCCGCACAGACGATTGAGAGTGGTGCCGGGAACCGACGTAGGCAAGCCGGCCAGCAGGGCAGACATCCTTGCCACGTTGCGGTTGTCTTCACCTGCCTGGTTGGCGGAGCCCATCATCACTTCGTCAATGGCGACCGGGTCCAGTTCCGGAGCCTGCTCAAGCACGGCTTTGAAGATGTGGGCCGCCAGGTCATCAGGGCGAACGCTGGCCAGGGTGCCGCCGAAGCGGCCGATAGCCGAGCGGCGGGGATGGCAAATAAAAACATTCATCAGTTGGAAACCTCATTCCGCCGGAAGCAGATCAAGTGGGGACCTATGTAATCATTTCTGGCCGCCCAACTTACAGGTTGCAAGTGGGTGTCACAATTATATGATTGGCATAAAAGGCATCTAAAAAATGTATATGTCATTGGTTGAGAGAGGATTGGTAATCAACGGCGTTTTTCAAATAGCAGCTTGCCGCTCCATCGCCCGGATTCGACGTGTTGTGTGACTTGATAGAAAATCACCTCAATCAACTTTCTGACAGCGATTGAAGTGGGCCGGTTGCCTGGAGTAGCTATCGCCAGAGAACGGTATAGTTCAGGTTTAACGATAGGGACGGCAACAACCTCTCCACGTTCCACCATTTCATTGACAGTGGCAGAGGACAAAATGGTATAACCAAGCTGCTGCTTGATCATCTCGCTTAGAAGCGGCCACGCACTGACCTCAAAGGCCAGGTTGATCTTTTTGCCCCTTTGCATCGCTTCCTTTTCCATTCGCGCTCTCAAGCCATGTTTTTCTTCGGGTAGGATCAGCGGTAGATTGAGAACTTCGTCAAGATTCACAGTGTCCCGTTTCGAGATTTCAGTGTTCGGTGGAGCAATCAGGAAAAAACGCTCGTCAATAAGTGGGGTATGGCGCGAGTTCTTATGCTTGCTTTGATCATAGGTGATCACCAGATCCAGCTTTTGCTGAGAAACCATTTGCTGCAGCGTGCCGCTCATGGCTGATCTCACCGCGAGATTTACACGTGGATAAAGTGTGCGGAACTGTTTGACGATCATCGTTGCCAATTCGTTGGAGATAGTTGGTAGCAATCCGAGCTTCACCTGACCGGTTACGGTTCCAGAGACTGCCGCCACATCTGCTTGAAGCTGTTCTGTATCCTGAAGCAGGCCTTTGGCGCGTTCATAAAGAACTTCTCCTGCGGTCGTTAGCAGAACACCCCGCCCATGGCGAACAAACAGCTCAGCATCCAGGGCTTCTTCAAGCAATCTAATTTGGCGGCTTAAAGCCGGTTGTGCAATGAATAGCGCCTCCGAGGCGCGACTGAAACTACCTCTCTCGGCAATGGTAAGAAAGCTGTTCAGTTGGCGAAGATCAATCTTGAGGTTGGAAGCCATACAGTGTTGATCACTTATTGTTAGATCCCGTATCTCGCTGATTGCGAGCCGTTCTTTAAGCTATACCAACGATCACTAGGAAATATAGAAAAAAACGATACTGATCGCGTTTCAAACAAGGTCATTAAAAACGATAATAGAAACATTGGTTTATGCGTTCTCTGTTTTGCTTTGGTCTTAGTCGCGGCGTTTGGCTTTTTTGATCTTTGTCATTTTTATTCAATTAGCGGACAAATTGCTTCAAGACGCTATCAGGTAACCCTTGCATCATGTGCAGTATTGTGAGGAAGAAAGGTTAGGGCCGTAGAAATCGTTCGAATCAGCCCGCGCGGATTTCTTTGAGGGTTGCGCTACCCCTTTTCAAACGTACTCCCCATCGACGTGAAGAAAGCAAATCACGAATGTGAGTGCTTTGGTCTGCTGAAGCACGTTGTTGCTGGCGCGAGACAAGCGCTTGTGGGGCGGGAGAAGAGCCAAAAAAAGACGGAGAAGCAATATGTATCCCAATCTCAAGATGTACATCGGTGGTCAGTTTGTGGACGGGAATGGTGAATCCAGCCAGTCGGTCATGAATCCCTCCAATAATGAGGTTTTGGCCACGCTACCTTATGCAAGTGAAAGTGACCTGGACCGGGCGCTGGAATCGTCGGAACAAGCCTTTCGTTTGTGGAAGAAGGAACCCGCCGTGGGGCGTTCCCGGATTTTACGGAAGGTGGCAGAACTTATTCGAGAAAGAGCAGAGAACACGGGTCGGGTACTCACGTTGGAACAAGGGAAGCCGGTTCGCGAAGCCATTGGCGAGGTCTTGTCCTGTGCTGAGCATGCTGAATGGCACGCGGAGGAATGCCGCAGAATATATGGTCGTATCATTCCTTCACGAAAATCGAATGTACAACAAACCGCACTTAAGGAACCGATAGGAGTGTGCGTTGCTTTCTCGCCGTGGAATTTTCCTTTCAGTCAGGCTTTCCGCAAAGTTGTCGCTGCCATTGGCGCGGGCTGTACGGTTATTCTTAAAGGGTCAAGCGACACCCCTGCCTCCGTGATGCTGATGGCACAAATATTCCATGATGCAGGTTTGCCAAAGGGCGTTTTTAACGTCGTATCTGGTGACTCTGGCATGATTTCCGAGTACTTGATCAGGTCGCCGATCGTCCAGAAGATCAGCTTTACTGGCTCTACGCCGGTCGGTCGGAAGCTGGCGTCACTTGCCGGAGCCAACATGAAACGTTGCACCATGGAGCTTGGCGGTCACGCGCCGGTCATTGTTTGTGACGACGCAGATATCGACAAAGCCGTTAAAGACTTGGCCGGATTCAAGTTTCGGAACGCGGGGCAGATTTGTATCTGTCCGACCCGGTTCTTCGTTCAGCGGAATATCTACAACGATTTTGTCTCCAGGTTTTCCGAAGAGGCAAAGAAAATCAAAGTGGGATGTGGGTCCGATGACTCCACAACGATGGGGCCTCTGGCCCAATCCCGTAGGGTAGGGGAGATGCAAAAGTTAGTTGACGACGCTTGCCAGAAGGGCGGCGTGTTGGTGACGGGCGGTGAGACGCCGTCTGGCGCGGGGAACTTTTATCCACCAACGGTTCTCAAAGATGTTCCTGATGATGCGATGTTCATGAATGATGAACCCTTTGGCCCAATTGCAGGTTTTGTGCCGTTCGACAGCATCACCGAAGTGCTGGAACGAGCTAACCGGTTGTCCTTCGGGTTGGCTGCCTATGCGTACACCTCATCTGTTAGCAATGCCCATCGTATTACCAATGGCCTGGAAGTCGGTATGGTCTCTGTGAACCACATAGGGCTGGCGTTGGCGGAAACTCCCTTTGGAGGCGTCAAGGAAAGCGGCTATGGTAGGGAAGGTGGCAGTGAGACCTTTGATAGTTATCTGGCTACCAAGTTTGTGACTCAGATGAGCTGATTTCGGTTGAGAGCCAAGAGTATGAGTTTTCTTTGAGTTAAATGGTTATAAACTTAATTTTATCTTCGGGTCTTTCGATCAAAAACAAAAAGGAGACCGTTAATGACCAGCAACTTGTTAGCACCAAATGACATTCTTAATGTTATACCTGGGCAGGTAATCTGTGACGGTACTGTAGAAAGTTCGCTGAAAAATCGGCTTTCGATGAGAAACTATCGGTTCGATAAAACTGAAGTTTATATTCCTGAAATGCGAGATTACATGCTGGTCAGGTGGGAGTCTCCGCCTGAGAATCTTGGTTTCTTCCATTCGGGTAAGTGGGCAAATCAGGACGCTCGTACCGATAGCGTGACAATTCTGGCGCGTGGAGAGCCATCTCGATGGTTCTGGACAAATGATATTCAGGTCTCACACGTTTATGTCTCCGAGTTTGCTATTAAAAAAGTCGCTAATGATCTCTTTGAGAAAGATATTGACAGCTTGAATATCGATCATAGAGCGGTTTCTCAGGATGCCACACTGGCTGAGTTGATGAAGTCATACGAACGGGAGTGCCTGGGTGAAAGTCTCGGTGGTCAACTATATGCGGAAACCATTGAGACTCAGATATGTATCCATCTGATCAGGGAATATTCTCAATGCAAGCTTCGTGAAATTCAGGTTGATCGAAGTATGCCTGTTTCAAAGCAAAAAACGATTGAAGAATATATTGTTGAAAACCTTGACCAATGTATAAGTATCGATGATTTGGCGGAAATCTCGGGATTTAGTAATTCGTACTTTATTCGCCTGTTCAGAAATGCGTTTGGTATGCCTCCACACGCCTATATTCTTCAGCGGAGGCTGGAAATGGCGAAGGCGATGCTAGAGTCGCCGATGGATATACCGATCAAGGTAATTGCAATGGAGTGTGGTTTTTCCGATCAGAGCCATCTGACGCGTCTGTTCAAGAACAAATTTTCTACAACGCCTAACAGATACAGGAATAAGACGAAACTAACTGAATTTTGTTGAATTGCCGATCAATATATTTACCTTAGATGCCCGACTCTCTGCTTGAAGAGTGAGTCGCGCATCGTTTTTATGCCTGGCTGATTTTCCGGAACCACCTCACTCCCATATGAACTTCCCCGATCCCGTGGTTGCATGTATTTTCATGTGGAATTGCTATGCAGTAATTTCGGTTTATATTTTGGTTGTAATCATTGTCAAAAATTTAAAAATTTTTTAAATGCCATTTAATTTAATTGGTTTATTTATCTTATGGTTCAAAAAAACAATAAATACATTCAATATTTCAAAGGTATATATCAGGATCATTTGAGTTGGTTTTATAAAAAATCAACAAAGGAAAAGCCAGATGATCCAGGAAAATATAAACAATAGTACTGCTGATAAATTCAGTAACAAAACGAATCGTAGCTATTTTAAGATGGCGAAATTGAAACTGCCGGGTGTAATTTTATTGGCGACAGTATCCCTCCCGGCATTTTCTGAAAGTATCACAGTGGGCGACACAAACCTTACGCTGTATGGTTACGCAAAGCTTGACCTCATCTATGATTTCGATTCGCCTCTGGGTATTTCGATTATCCACCAGAATATCAGGCTTGACGATACAAATGGCCCCGATGGTCATTTTGACGCACACGCCTTAGAGTCCAGGATCGGCATTTCAACCATTACTCCTAGCGAGCTCGGAAATATCGAGACCCGGGTTGAAGGTGATTTTTATGGGCCTGGCGGGACCTTTCGACTCCGGCAGGGGTACGGTACATGGAATGGCATTCTTGCAGGTCAAACCGAAACGAACTTTTCGACGTTTCTTGGTTACACGCCGAGCATTGATTTCACCGGTCAGGTAGGACAAACAAACCTGGACCGTCAGGCGCAGATTCGTTACTCAACAGGGGGGCTCTCGATAGCTTTAGAGGAGGCTGACAAGCAAGGAGGCCGAGCCTATGAAATGGAAGAGACCGTCGAAATCAAGAGTAGCCTTCCAGATCTGACTCTCAGATATGACGATGCTCTGGGCAGTATGAACTATTCCTTAGGAGCCGTGTTGCGGAAGTTAACTGCTTATGATGCCGCTGCTGATCGGGAAGAAGACGAATTCGGTTATGGTGTCACCTTCTCGGGAAAAATGCCTGTTTCATCAAGGGTGAGCCTGCAAGGTGCAGTAGTCTACGGTGAAGGTGTTGGTGGTTACCTGTGGTTAAACCCGGCTGCGCCGGCCTACTACGACCCTGTTACTGCCAAACTCGAAGCTATCGAAGCCGTTGGCGGTACTCTTGGAATATCCGTGGCTGTTGGTCCTGGTTTAGCAAACCTGGCCTATGGTGTGTCCGAAGCTGATCTGGACGACATAAAAAATGTTGACGTTAGCAATGAGGGCGAACAAAACACGAGCCTTTATTTGAACTACCTGTGGTCGCCCGTTGAGAATGTCGATTACGGTATTGAAGTTAGCCACCATACCCGAGAGTTGGTGGGGGGGCGTGAAGGGAAGGCGACACGTCTTCAGGCGATGGCTAAATACACTTTCTGAACATTGATTTAAGCGTTGTTGTGCCCCTAGTTGCCCCGACTCTATGTCGGGGCTTTTTTCTGTATGGATCAGTGGCATCTTTCTTTTCCCATAAGTAGCAGGATAAAATCTCGAATTAGCTTCATCATAATAAAGCTCAGCCAATTAATTTGCTGTCTCGATATTCCCAACAAGTCCGTTCTATTTTTCTACCAGTTCGGACATCTTGCCTGCAAGCTTCTTAGTTCTCGCCCCATCAATGTTCTACTCATCTTCGTAGAATTCCGGAGTGAACTTCAGATTTAATTTCATAAAATATTGATTTTTAGAGGAGATCACCTTCTGGCCTCAGCATGTTAATGCCTTTTATTTTGCTTTAATAATGTCGCTATCGGCTTGTTGTTGATAGAGGAAGGTAACATAGACAGCCATAATCGATCCGTCTTTCAGCAGACCTTCCTTTTCTTTGGTGTTGAAACGATTCCACGTGTCACGAAAAGTTGCTGCCCCCTCCCCCTCCCTGCGGCATATAGACCGCCTGGCGCGTCGATAGTAATATTTTCGACAACATCATGGAGATTGAAATTGTTCAGTTCTATGGGTGATCGGAAGGTGCAATCCTTAATCCACAACACCTTGCTCGAGTGTTGCATAAACTTCATTTACCAGGATTGCCATCGGTGATCCCCCGAAGTTGTTCGCCCAGCGAGCGCTAGGAAGCGCCAGATATTCGCAAGCCCTTGCCGTTTAATTCTTCAACCGTATTTACTGGACCATTACAGAACATTACATAAGCGGTTTTAGATACAGCCGAGGTAAAAACCTGGTTGTTTGACGCGAATTCTTTCTGACATTCCGGGCGGTTGAGCATTACATGCTCAAGAATGGCCCGGGAATAAGCGTAGCTCTTTTTACCGGATACTTTACTTTGTAGCACGACGTGTTGGACCGGTGGTTACTCAAGGCTCCTTTGAGGGCTCAGATGGTCATCATAAATACGGTTGTACTGATCAACATGTAGATCCATTCGTTCACGCGGTTTTGAGTTTTCCGAGAGAACTTCGTGGCCAGTATTTCCACGGCGATCGACGAGTTGATCTGCTCGGCGTACGCCAGTGGCGGGAAGCTGGCGATGAGCATGCAGTAGTAAGCAACTATGGTGATAGTTTCGGGCAGGGGGTGTTGAACAGAAATCGGACTAGAATATCCAGGCTGAGATGTATCATCATTAGGGCCATGGCGAGCCCGCTCAGAAAAGTAACTATCTTATTGATCTTTAATATTAGTACTTCGAAGTTCTCCCGCAACTTGTTGCCACTTCTTGCCCTACTTACTATTGTACTCATTTCTATGACCGGCCCCTATTTGAAGATTGATATACGGCCGGAAGGGGCCTGCTTCGGGTAGAAGCAGGCTCTGATGGAAGTTCAATCAATTCGCGGTATATCCTCCATCCACAACGATTTCTGCGCCATGTACGAAGGATGATTCGTCGGATGCGAGAAACAGCACCGCTTTTGATACCTCGTCAGGTGTGCTGGGTCGGTTCATGAGCGTGGGGCCAAGAAGTGCTTTACGGGTTTCTTCATCCGCGTGTAGCAAATCCTTGGTCATGGGCGTATCGATCACCCCGGGGTGCACGGAATTGACGCGGATATTAAAGTCTGCGAGGTCCACGGCGCAGGACTTGGTCATCAGGCGTACAGCGCCCTTTGATGCGATGTACGCGCCAGCGCTTGGCGCGCCGACGATGCCATAAATGGATGAAATATTGATAATTGAGCCGCCGGTACTTTCCTGCATGAGAGGCACGGCTTCCCGAATGCCGAGAAAGGTTCCACGTACGTTTATATCGAACGTGCGATCCCATTCTTCGTTACTGGTCTCATGGACTGGTTTGAGAATGAGTGTTCCTGCGTTGTTGACAAGGATGTCCAGCCTGTCGGCCTTTTCTTTGATTGATTTGATCGCAGCCTTCCAGTCAGCTTCACTGGACACGTCCAGTCGCAAAAACTCAGCATCTCCTCCTTGGCCGCGAATTGCTTCCACGACCTGATTGCCGTTTTCCACGTCAATGTCACAGACGAATACTTTTGCTCCCTCAGCAGCCAGTAGTTCCGAGTGTGATTTCCCCATCCCCATGGCACCACCGGTAACCAAGGCAACCTTTCCAGTTACTCGTTTCATCATTTTTTCCTTGAGTCTGCTCAGGTGACAGAAGGGCGGTAGTTTTGTTAACCACCCCCTTCCGTAGTTGATATGCGTTGCTCAGCTGTCGAATTCGAGCGTCGAATAGTTGTCTTCAACGACGGCCTGAAGCTCTTGCCGGTAGGCGCCAAGCCCGGCCATGTAGAAACGGACGGTATTTTTCTTGCCCGGGATATTCGCCCCGAAGATCCATGATTGGGCTTTGGGAAAAAGTGTCATATTGGCAATCGATTGGCAGGTGTGTACCCAGGCTTCCTGTGCCTCGGGTTTCGGTTCGATGGTCTTATGGCCGTTCCGTTCAGTCAGTGCAATCGTATCGGAAATCCACTCAACCTGGGTCTCAATGCTTGGGACAAGGTTGGTGAAGGGACCGTTCGGCCCCAGAATCATGAAGAAGTTGGGGAAATCTGCTTCCATTACCCCCAAATAGCCCAAGGGGCCGTCTTTCCATTTATCCTGAATGGTGACGTCATTGCGGCCCTTAAGATCGATTCGAGTGTAGTTTCCCTCTACGGCATCGAAGCCTGTGGCAAAGATCACTGCGTCCAGCTCAATCTCCTTGCCGCTTTCAAGGAGAATGCCGTTTTCCGTGAACTTTGAAATTGGATCGGCTTTAACATCTTCCAGGGATACGTTATCGCGGTTATACACCTCGTAGTAGTGATTGCCACACAGGGGACGCTTGGCGTAGAGATCACTGGGCATCAGTTTTTTGGCGGTATCGGGATCCTTTACGATCTGAGCAATTTTCCGCTTTATAAAGTTTGCTGCAGCGTCGTTAGCCTCCTGGTCTGTTGCAATATCCGAAAATGTTTCGAACATGAACCGGAAGCCACCGCCTTTGTTCCAGATTTCCTCGAAGACGCGTTCACGTTCTTCTTCCGAGACTGAGGTGGCAGGCACAGTGCTCTCTTCAAAGCCGAAGGCAACAGCAGACGACTTCACCTGATCCCAGATAGCGTCATAGTTTGCTTTGTATTCCTGAATTTTCTCCTCACTTTCGGGCCAGTTTCCAATCGGTACCACGTACTGTGGAGACCGTTGAAATACGGTCAGGTGTTCTGCAGTTTCGGCCATCGCAATGATAACCTGGACCCCGGTAGAACCTGTGCCGACAACGCCCACTCGCTGTCCGGAGAGATCCGTTCCTTCAGGCCATGCACCGGTGTGAATGATTTCGCCTTTGAACGTGTCCATTCCATCGAAAAGCGGTTTGTTGGTTGCTGACAGAAGGCCCAGGCCGGTTACCAGATATTTTGCGGTAACCACCTGATCTTTGTCTGTCCAGACTCGCCAGAGTTGGGTAGATTCGTCGAAATGGGCAGCGGTTACCTTGGTGTGGAACTGGTAGCTGCGCCGAAGGTCGTAACGGTCAGCCACATCGTTCAGATAGTCCAGAACTTCGGGCTGCGTCAGATAGCGGTTCTTCCACCGGGCGTTTTTCAATCCCTCCTTGTCGAAGGAGAATCGATAGCAGAAGCTCTCGGTATCTGATAACGCACCAGGATAGCGATTCCAGTACCAGGTGCCACCAACGTCGCTGGCGTTGTCGTAGGCCTGAACTTTCAGCCCTTGTTCATCCCGCAGTTTGTGAACGGCATAGAGCCCTCCGAATCCTGCGCCGACTACAACGGCGTCAAAATCAGGGGTCTCGGTTCTTGTGTTTGTGGTTTTCTCGTTCATGTGAGTTTCCTCTTCGAACACAATTCATCCACGGAGCAAGAAGCGCCCCGTTGCTTCGTTTGTTGTTAATTCAGGGTATGCCCGCGCCGGCAATTACCGGCGCGGGTTAAGAGGTATCAGAGGTTCCGATACCAATCGGCGATACGATCCAGCTCCTCGTTTGCTTCCGGTGCACGGCCCGAGAGAGCGGGAAACACGTGCTGCATGCCAGGCACCACAGAAAGCACAGCTTTTACACCCTGGTCTTTGGCCTTGGCGTAAAGGGTTTCTGAATCGCTAAGCAGCGTTTCGGCGCCTCCAGCGGTGATATAAAGCGGCGGGAAACCGGCGAAATCGTTTTCCAACGGATTGGCTAATGGATCGAGTGGATCGGTTTTGTCGCCGAGAAACATGCCCGCCATGCCCTCCAGGATTGGCTTTCCAACGAGTGCATCGGTTGAAGCATTGGATTCCAGAGTGGCGCCGCGCAGCGCCATGTCGAGCCACGGAGAATAGGCGATCACCGCCCCTGGTAGGGAAAGCCCCAGATCACGGAACTTGAGCACGCTGGCAATGGCCAGATTGCCTCCGGCGCTATCGCCTGCGTTGATCAGGTTGTCTGCTTTGTAGCCTTGGTCCAGCAACGCTTTGTAAGCGGATACAGCGTCCTCAATCTGGGCAGGAAACGGATGTTCCGGTGCTCGGCGGTAGTGGAGAATTACGGCCTGAACTTTAAGGGCCTTGGCAAGGTGGCCGGCCATTTTACGATGGCTGTCTGCGGACCCCACAGCGAAGCCGCCACCATGTGTGTAAATGATGGCGCGTGAGCTATCCGCACCGTCTGGCAATGCCCAGATGGCTTCCACGCCGCCAATATGGTCGCTCTTATAGCGAACGTTTTCCGGTTCCAGAGCAGGCTGGCCCCATTCATCAAACATGCTGCGCAGGTTTTCAATGGAAAGATCAGGATTGGCAGTCATTCGATTGGTCCAATCCTGATAAAGGTCGCGCAAGACATTGGATTCGTTGCTAATTGTCATTGTTTTTCCTCTTGGTTTTTTGCTGATGAATACAACGTCTTTCAGCCCCTTACATAAAAGATTGCGACTTGCGGATTACGCTGGTGCTGAAGACTTTCAACTGCAGATTAAATCCCGGCCAAGTCTGAGTATTGAAGATTCCTGTTCAGATATTGGAGTATCCTGCTTTTTCTGAATAACCCGGTTGTTGTTTTTATTTCGAGGATGGCTTGATGTTAATGAGGAGGTTTCGTTTCAAAGGTTTGTACAAAAGAAAAATAACTCTATTCAATCCAGAAAGGCAAAATAACGGGATGATAATTAGGAAGTTCTATTAGTTGAATCATTCGAAAACCGATAATCCAGATATTCGTACCGGGTACGGGCAAGTTTAATAAACAGTGCTATTCGATCCGGTATCTATCTGAACCATGGGAGTAATAATAATGTCGAATCAGGCTGAGACTGACGGAGCATACATCCGTTATGAGTTTTCGGAGTTCGCGGGCAAATTGGAACCGGTAAAGTACGAGATACCCGTTCCGCAAGGAAATGAGGTTTTGCTGAAAGTCGATTACTGCGGTGTTTGCCATAGTGATGTTCATGTGCATGACGGCTATTACGGCCTTGGCAACGGTAAAAAGCTGAATCTCGGAGACCGTGGAATAAAGCTGCCGGTAACACTTGGCCACGAAGTTGTGGGAACCATTGTGGCCGTGGGCGAGGATGCCAGCGATGCATCGATCGGCGAGCGTAGGTTAATCTATCCATGGATTGGTTGTGGCGAATGTTCTGTGTGTCAGCGGGGCGAAGAAAATCTGTGCGGTAAGCCTGCTTCACTCGGCATTTTTAAACCCGGTGGTTACTCGGAATACATTACGGTTCCCCATCCGCGTTACCTGTTAGATCTTGGCAATCTCAACCCTGCAAATGCATCTCTGTTGGCCTGTTCCGGCCTGACAACCTTTTCAGCGATCAAGAAAATTCAGCCGTTGCACGAAGAAGAGTATGTGATTGTTATTGGCTGCGGTGGGCTTGGCCAATTGGCAATCAGAACGCTGAGATCCGCCGGAATCAGTAACATTGTTGCCGTGGATGTTTCCGAGGATAAACGAGAGATTGCCAAGAAGGCCGGCGCAAAAGTCGTACTCGATCCCCGTAGCGTAGATGCGACTGATGCGTTGGCTCGGGAGGCAGACGGGAATTGCATGGCTGTTCTGGACTTCGTCGGCAACGAACAAACTGTTGAGTTTGGCCTTAAGGTTCTGAGGAAGGGAGGAAAGCTGGTCGTTGTCGGTTTACATGGCGGCGAACTGCGCTATCCGATTCCTTTCCTGGTCACGAAGGCAGTTACAATTATCGGCTCCTACACAGGAACACTGGCCGAAATGAAAGAGCTGGTAACGTTTGCCAATCAACATGATCTTCTAGACATTCCTGTAGAAATTCGGGCCCTTGAGAGGGCTGAATCTGCCGTGGAAGACCTGTCCGATGGAAAGGTTTCCGGACGAATAATTCTCAAGAACTAATTGAGCATAGACTTGCTACTTGAGGTCAATGCTAACCGTTGACCAAGCTTTTAATTAAGGCGTGAATCTTCAGTATATTTCTACCTTTGCCTCGGTTGGGTTTTACCGAGGCTTTTTTATGAAACTTTAAAATAATCAAAAAGATAAATAGCCGTTATACCGGTTGGTAATTAATTTTTTGGTAACAGTTAAATGTATAAGTAGAAGTTATAGGAGATATGTTGATCATATAATAGCTACTTCGTTTAGAAGTTAGTAATTTAGTTCACAACTTAATAAGTTCTGGAGAACGGAATGGCACTTGATAAAGAGACTTTGAACCAATTTATTGACAGCATCCGGCGATATGTCCGGGATCGCCTGGTTCCGCTGGAAATGCAGGTCGCGGAAGAGGATCACATACCCGAAGGGGTCATCGAGGAAATGAAAGAAATGGGACTCTTCGGGCTATCAATCCCGGAAGAGTTCGGTGGTCTTGGGCTCACCATGAGTGAGGAAGTAGCCATCATTCAGGAGATGGGGTACACGTCACCGGTGTTTAGGTCGATGTTTGGTACCAACGTAGGCATTGGTTCCCAAGGCATTATCATCGACGGCACTCCCGAACAGAAAGCAAAGTACCTTCCGAAACTCGCCTCCGGCGAACTGATTGGTTCATTTGCACTGACGGAAGCGGACGCCGGTTCCGATGCGGGTTCGGTCGTGACGACGGCAAAGCGAGACGGCGACGAATACGTCATCAATGGCAGCAAACGTTATATAACCAACGCGCCTCGGGCGGGTGTTTTCACGGTGATGGCCAGAACTGGAAGTCGGGAGGAAGGCAGTCGGGGTGTATCCGCTTTTCTGGTGGACGCGGATTTACCGGGCATCTCGTTGGGGCAGCCCGATAAGAAAATGGGCCAGAAAGGCTCTCATACCTGCGACGTGATTTTCGAAGATGTTCGAGTGCCGGTATCTGCCATGATCGGAGGAAAGGAAGGGCAGGGTTTTAAGACAGCGATGAAAGTTCTGGACAGGGGGCGGTTGCACATAAGTGCACTGAGCGTTGGTACAGCCAAAAGGCTAATAGACGAGAGCCTCGCCTACTCGACCCAGAGAAAACAATTCGGCACTGAAGTCGCCAACTTTCAGTTGGTCCAGGCAATGTTGGCTGACAGTCAGACCGAGTACTACGCCGGCAAATGCATGGTGGAGGAAACCGCGCGAGCCTATGATTCCGGTGCCGCGGTGTCCATGAATGCTTCCAGCTGCAAGCTCTACTGCACCGAAATGGTAGGCCGTGTCGCGGATCGCGCAGTGCAGATCCATGGTGGCGCCGGTTATATCAGTGAATATTGTGTCGAGCGATTCTATCGGGATGTGCGTCTGTTTCGGCTTTACGAAGGCACTTCTCAAATCCAACAGTTGGTTATTGCCAAGCAAATGATTCGCAACGCTGAAAGCTCACTCTGACCCAGGAGTCTGGTATGTCTGGTCCATTATCAGGAATTCGAGTACTTGATTTGTCCCGCGTTATGGCTGGCCCCTGGTGTACCCAGATCATGGCTGATTTGGGGGCTGAGGTCATCAAGGTCGAGCGCCCCGAACAGGGAGATGATACCCGTCATTGGGGCCCTCCTTGGCTTAGGGATAAGGCAGGTAATCCTACCAAGCAGTCGGCTTATTACCTCTCTGCCAATCGTGGCAAGTACTCTGTGACCATCGATATTGGTAAACCAGAGGGCCAGGCGCTGATCCGTGAATTAGCCGCAGGTTGCGATGTTCTGGTAGAGAACTTCAAAACCGGTGGGTTGGAGAAAAAGGGGCTAGGTTATGGAGACCTCTCAGCGCTGAATCCCGGTATTGTTTACTGTTCGATCACAGGGTTTGGACACACCGGCCCCATGGCCCATAACGCAGGCTACGATTACCTGATTCAGGCTCAGTCGGGATTGATGAGTATCACCGGTGTGGCGGATGGAAAACCCGGGGCGGGGCCGCAACGCGTGGGTATGGCGGTGGCTGATTTGACCACCGGGATGAATGCGGCGATCGCCGTTCTTGCCGCTATTCATCACCGCACGAAAACAGGCGAGGGGCAGCATATTGATATGGCCCTACTGGACGTGCAGGTCAGTTGGCTGGCGAACCAGGCTCTGAATTACTTTTGTAGCGGCAGGGTCCCCGGCCGAACAGGTGAATATCATCCCAATCTTGCACCCTACCAGCCGTTTCCCACTAAAGACGGCCAGGTAATCATTGCCGTTGGTAATGATGCCCAGTTCCATCGTCTTTGTGGCGTCATGGGATGCGAAGAACTGCCGAGGGATCCGCGGTTTGCAACAAATCCGGAGCGAGTTGTTCATCGACAGGAGCTTGTCGGAAAGCTGTGCGAGTACACCCGCTTGAGGACTAGTCGGGAGTGGATGGATTGCCTCGGTAAAGTACAAGTGCCGTGCGGCCCCATTCAGAATATTGCAGAGGTTTTTGAAGATCCGCAGGTCAAGGCCCGGAACATGAAGCTGGAATTGGAACATCCTGTTCTTGGTAAGGTTCCGGGAGTTGCGAATCCAATCAAGTTTTCCAAAACCCCGCAGCGATACGAAAAGGCACCTCCCTCACTTGGGGAGGATACGGTCGCAATTCTTGAGAGAGATCTCGGCAAATCAGCTGAAGAAATCCGGAATCTTCAGGCCCGGGGAGTCGTCTGACTTCCGTCCGTTGACCTCAATCCCACTTAAGTTACGTGTTCAGATTTCGACTCCATCTTTCAATAGAGGAACGATTCACATATGTTGGTCTCTTATCAACAACTTGATGATCTCGGTATTATCAGCATCGACAACCCCCCTGTAAATGCATTGTCCCGGGGTGTGCGCGAGGGCATTTGCGACGCGGTAAAGTTGGCGCAGGACGACGGCACCAAAGCAATTGTTGTCTTGTGCGAGGGGCGAACATTTAGCGCCGGTGCGGATATCAATGAGTTTGGCAAACCAATGCAGGAGCCGACGCTGCCTCAGGTGAATGCGGCTCTTGAATCTTCAGCCAAGCCTGTTATCGCCGCTATACATGGATCCGCGTTGGGGGGCGGGTTTGAGCTGGCTTTGAGCTGTCACTACCGGTGTGCATTAACATCAGCTTCCGTCGGTCTCCCGGAAGTTACCTTGGGGCTACTGCCCGGCGCGGGTGGAACCCAGCGTTTACCTCGCCTGGCAGGGGTAAAAGCTGCTCTGGATATCATGACAACCGGTAAAAAAATCAGTGCGACGGAAGCTCGGGATCTTGGTGTTGTTGATCGGGTTTTTGACGGCGATCTTGCTCGTTGCGCCATGGAATATGCCCGCGAACTCATCACTGACGGGGCGCGCCCGAGACAGATCCGCGATCTCTCCATCCCGAAAGGCAGCTTCGACAAAGACTCCTTTGAGAGTTATCGAGGCCAACTGAATAAGCGTAAGAGAGGCCAGGAAGCACCACAGAAAATAGTGAGTTGCGTTGAGGCGGCCATGGAAATGCCGTTTAAAGAAGGGCTGGCTTTTGAGCGTTCCCGCTTCATGGCATGTGTCAAATCTGAGCAGTCGGCTGCGTTAAGGCATATTTTCTTTGCGGAACGGCAGGCACCAAAGGTCCCCGGAATTGACAAGTCTGCTACTCCCCGTGCCGTCCAGAGGGTCGGCATTATTGGCGCTGGGACTATGGGTGGTGGTATTGCCATGTCATTTGCCAGCGCTGGCATCCCTGTGACCTTGCTCGAAATTAGTGAGGATGGGTTGGACAGGGGACTTGCGCTCATTGGCAAGAATTACGGTATGAGTGTAAGCAAGGGAAAGCTGTCGGAAGCCGAGGCGACAGAAAGAGAGGCGCTCATCAGCGGCACCACCAGTTACCAAGAGCTTGCCAATGTTGATCTCGTCATTGAGGCGGTCTTTGAGAGCATGGCTGTGAAAAAGCAAGTGTTCGGTCGCTTGGACGAGGTATGCAGGAGAGGAACGATTCTGGCAACCAACACCTCCTACTTGGATGTGAACGAGATTGCGGCGTCAACTTCGCGCCCGCGGGACGTCGTTGGCTTGCACTTCTTCAGCCCCGCCAATCTGATGCGCTTATTAGAGGTCGTAAGGGCAGAGAATACGGCAGATGATGTAATTGCCACTGCAATGGCATTGGGTAAGCGTATAGGCAAGGTTCCGGTGTTGGCCGGTGTCTGTTTCGGCTTCATTGGTAACAGAATGCTCAGACAATATGCCAGGGAAGCCCAGCTATGCCTGATTGAAGGTGCAGAGCCGGCCCAGATAGATGGTGTGCTGACAGGTTTTGGTATGGCCATGGGGCCGCTGGCGGTTGGTGATCTCGCTGGCCTGGATATCGGGTACAAGGCGCGTCAGGCCCTTACAGACGAGCAGAAAGGGGATCCCAAAAGTTACTGTATCGCCGATGCTCTGGTCGAACTGGGACGACTCGGCCAAAAAACCGGGGCAGGGTATTACGCGTATGATCCGGAAACTCGTGCTCGTTCAGCCGATCCGGTCGTCCTAGAAGTTATCAGGGCGCAAGCCGAAAAGCACGGCGTCAGGCGCTGCAGCTTGTCCGATGAGAAAATTCTAAACCGACACCTGATGGCCTTGATTAATGAGGGGTTCCGACTACTCGAAGAGGGGATTGCACTGCGGCCAGGCGATATCGATGTGGTCTATGTAAATGGATACGGCTTCCCAGCATACCGTGGTGGTCCCATGTTCTATGCCAGTCAGCGCGGGCTTGAACATATATTAGAGTGTATTGAGACTCTTTATGCTGACACAGGAGAATCTCATTGGGCGCCCGCTCCTTTGCTTAAGAAGCTGGTTTCCAGTAATCGAACGCTGGATGAGTGGAGCTCTTAGAAAAAGGGGAAAATGGGAATAGCTGGCGTCACCCATTGAGAATAGCGCCAGCTTAATTGTTTCCGATGTGCCTGAAAGTCCACTGGGTCACTGCTTTGACTCACTCAGTTTTCGACGTAGGCACCCGAAAACTTTGATTGATTTTCATTTATCTCTCTGAAATTCCAGAAGCTCACCCACCTCGCAATCGAACAGCTTGCACAGTTTGTCCAACGCATCGAGATCAATTCTCTGGGCCGTTTCTTTATACAGCAGGGTGATGGTGTTCCGGTTCAGCCCCGTCTCTCTCGCCACATCCACGATCTTCATTTTGCGCTCGCCCATTAGGCGCGCCAGGTGACATCGAATCATTCGCAACCATCCTTAATTAAAAAATGCCATCCTGAATAGCAAAAAGTGCTTGCAAATGTACTTTTGTTGCTTAATATGTCATTTAGGATGACATTCTGATACGGAGAATGTCTTTTGTTGATCTAGGGTAACGCAACAGAAGGAACATTTCGATGGAAAATTCCTACACCTATCTGACCACTGAAGAGCTGGCTGATCGCATCAAATATGACTGCCGGACAATCCGTCAATGTCTTAAAGACACGGTACTGCTGGAGGGCAAGCATTACATCAAGCCTTTTGGCCGACGGAAAATTCTCTTTCTCTGGGAAGAAGTTGAAAAGGAAATGCTGGTCAGTGCTCGTGAGCACGAACACCTGTCAATTCCCATGGCAAGCGGAGCGGTATGTCATGGGTAAGGTGAGAGAGCGTAAGGAGACCGGCAAGCTTTATCTGGATTTTATGTTCGAGGGGCTGCGGTGCAGGGAACAGACCGCGCTGCCGGATACGCCGGCCAACCGTAAAAAGTGCGAAGCACTTCTTCAGAAAGTTGAGGCCAAAATTCTCCTGGGTGAATTCGATTACGCTGAATTCTTCCCGGGCAGCAAGAACCTGAAAAAACTGGCCAAGGCAGGGGCGCTTTCTGGAAGCAGCCGGGCTTCAAATGTAATGGCTGATCCGGATCAGGAAACCGATCAGTCGCCGCTGTTCCCTGATTTCGCCGATCTGTGGCTCCAAGAGAACAAGATCCAATGGCGCGCTTCTCATCTGCGCAATGTTGAGTCCATTCTTGAAAGCTCCCTTAAGCCGGCGTTCAAAAACAAGCGCCTGACCGAGATCACCAAATCGCACATCTTGGCCGCGCGCAACAAGCTGGGGGCCCGTAAGGGCAGGGGAGGCAATGCCCAAATGGCCCCCAAAAGCATTAATAGCCACATGGCGATCCTACGGATGATTCTGACAGAGGGGGCCGAGCGCTACGACTTTGCCAATCCCTATCGCAACATCAAGCCGCTGAAGCTGAAAAAGGTCCAGATCGAACCCTTCTCGATGGATGAGGTAGATAAGATCACCAAGTACGTGCGGGAGGACTACCGCAACTACTATCAAGTCCGCTTCTTCACGGGCATGCGCACCGGCGAAATCGATGGCTTGAAGTGGGAGCACGTGGATTTTGAGAAGCGCGAGATTCTTGTTCGCGAGACGCTGATCAATGGTAAGACCGAATACACCAAAACCGATGGCTCCCAGCGGGAAATCCCTATGTTTGGCCCGGTTTATGACGCACTCAAGGCACAGCACGCGGCAACCGGCAAACTGAGCAAGTTCGTATTTTGCAATCGTCTCGGTGAGCCGCTTGATCACAACAACGTGACCAAGCGCGTCTGGTACCCCTTACTTCAAGCTCTGAACTTGAAAAAGCGGCGGCCTTATCAGACACGGCATACCGCAGCCACGTTGTTGTTGGCATCCGGAGAGAACCCTGAATGGGTGGCTCGAGTGTTGGGCCATTCCTCTACTGAAATGTTGTTCAAGGTTTACTCGCGTTTTATTCCGAATGTGACCCGTATGGACGGCAGCGCCTTCGAGCGCCTGATTGACTCGCGTTCAGAAGACTTGGAGGAATCTGAAAATGCCTAAATCATCTCTTAGCTTCGAGACTCAGAGAGATATCGCCGAAGTGGCGGAAGTTTTAATTCGTTTGAACAATATTTCGCAAGGGCGAGACCTGGTCTGGCTGCTAAAACAGCAAAGGGCGCGAGACAATTTCGATGCCGTCGCACTATGGCTTCGGAATGAGGTATGGAAGCGGCAGAGGAACCGTGAAGATGTTGATATTAGCACCTTGTCCAACGCTCTTCAGACGTATCTGACCAAAGCGTTGATGGATTTGGAATAGCTGTGAGCAGTAACTTGCTTTGGCTGGCTGAGAATCGCACGCGGCTTGTTCTGGAATCGGAGGCCTGTCTTGTATACTCAGGTCAGAAAAGGAGAATTCATGACCGAAAATACCACCCCACAAGTTCTTTTTAGGACTAAGTCTGTCGCTGTGTCGAGCGATGCTGAAGGAATCGATCCGCGCACCGACAAGTCGTTAATGCAGGCTGTTGTCATCACCTATGCGGACAATCAGAACCACGCTATCTATCTGAATATCCCGCTGGAGGAGGCCAAAAGGCGCTTCGAGAAGACCATGGTTGAGCGCTCAGATTTTGAGATCGAGGAGGAAGGATGGGATGCGGAAGTTTCTGTGATTGCAGTCGCTGATGAGATACTTATTTCAAGCAATTTGGGGAATCAGGCGGCCCGAATCAACGATCACTTCATGGGCCAGATTGAGAACATGGGGAAGAGGAAATCCCATGGTATAGATCTAATCACCCAGGCGGATGTGGATGAGGATTCAGAAAGCATCCGCGTGAGAGTAGTCCCTAAAACCCTATTGGAGATGACCGATAGCCCGGACGGGACATCCATGAAGTTGGCTCTTGCGCCAGGTTACCCTTACGAGGATCTCGATGTGGACTTCGGTGAGAGCAAGGAGATCTGTATTACCTGCCATTCTTCTGATGCTGAGATAATAATCAACGCGAGTGAGTTCCTCAGTTCCGAGGCGTCTATTAATCAGATACGAGAGAATGATGGGGAAATAACTCTGCAAGTGATACCTGTCTTCGAGTAGTCAAAGACCCCTGCAAGTTATTGGGCCAGAGCTTCAAATTGCTGGAGTTCTAACGTGAGGTGCGCCTTTGGCCCCTTATCTATGAACTGAATCGGAGAGGCTCTTCGGAACGGCTCCTCGCTGCCGCGGCTGACGCCCTGTTAAACTGCCCTGTGTGGCATTGATGCTCACTCGGAGGATGGCCATGGTGAAAAAGAAACGCTTTACTGAACAGGAACCGTTGGAAGATCTGGATGTGGATTCGGCCCATGCTGACGCGTTAGCCGTGCCTCTCCCGCAGGAGCTTTCGCCACTTGAGCGGCTAAAAGGTTCTGTCAAACGCTATGAGCGACCTACCGATCCCGTTTGGGATGAGTACTTTGACTCCAGCGAGGGGGGTTCCGAGGATTTCATGGAAGACCGGGATCAGCCGTCGCGTGAGGACTGATAGCCACACGCGAACCCAATTGACCGGAAGTAGAGTCAGGGCAAAGCCTGGCGTTGTGCGAAAAAAGAACTGGGGCCTGCCAGACGACAAGACGGGGTAGCTTTCGCCGGCGGCTAAATGGCTTTTCTTTAGCCATTCGAGAAGTAGAAGCTCTCTCAAACAATGCTGGACCAGTCGATATTCGGATTGGCCTTCTTGCATTCATCTCCTTTAGTGAGATGATCGATGACGCTTTCTTCTGATATGAATGAAGCCAGCTGCAGGAAGAAAAAAGGTAAATGCAGTGCCGATCAATAAAATGACCATGGAAGTCATTAAGATCTGGAAAAATGCGATTGCCAGATAGCTGGCCAAAAACGCTACCAAATGGAGAGTACAAAACAGCGCCATCTCCGCGGCAGTTGGCAGGTTTCGGCCAGCGCGATTCGACGTGATCTGAAAGCCGCTGATTATTAATGCTCCCGATAAGGGGGCGACAAACATCAATCCCGATTTGCCGCTTACGCCCTCAATGTCCTCGGGACTTATCCAGGCGTATGGCCCGTATGCTCCAACTAGAGTGAGAGTACTCAGCATAAGCATCGCAATTGCTGCGCAATCGAGATATACGCGCAGGTCCTCAGTGCCTCTATGATCGGGAAAGCTGCTAGCCATGGCAATCATTTCCTTTCGAGTAGCGCTTTTTCGCCCACGCTTCTAATTGATCGGCCCGCCAGTAGCCAACCAGACCCAGCAGTGCCAGTGTTAGAAAAAATCCGCCAAAGCCAATCAATCCTGCGAGCATATCCATCGTTCCCTCCGAGTAAAGAAATCTGATGACCAGAATATCGGATTTCTGAAGTCCTCCAAATCTTGCTCGCCGAGCCTTCGGACTGTTTTTCATCGGAAGTCGGAAAATGCAGCCGTCAATACGACGTCATGAACCTCGCCAGATCAAGAACGGGCTTTGGGTTAATCCTGAAGATGAGTGAGGGATTTTGATTGAAGAGAAGAGGCAATTAATCTGACTCCAGAAGTCGAACCAACTGAAAGATCTGATCTGGATCGTGTTTGGCGATGAGCCAGTCTCTGGGGCTCACAGGTTTGTGATCAATTTCTAGATCGCAATGTGGAAGACGCATGAATCGATCTAAAAACATTGGTTCTCGATGCGCTAAGATAGGGAGAATAGTGGCCAGGTGCGGAATCTCCCCTGCATCGGTGAACTGCCAGGCTGGAAAACGCCATACTCCCGGTTCCAGCTCGAATCCATGCAGATAGGGAGGTGAGCGCTGCGCATTCCGTTCGACTTCAGCCACTGAGATCTGTAGTAGTTTTGCGACTGATTCTGAATAGAGTGCGTGTTCAATGAGCGTTTGGCACTCTTCAATCAATCGTCGTAACGAATTAACTCGGGCTATATGGAGGTTTGGGCCTGCATCTAACCCTTTGGCTCCTCCGGACCTTAAAACCTCAACCTCTTTCTCGGACAATGGATGAGTGTCCGTAGATCGTTCTGGCGAAGCGTGAACAGGATAATCAATGTCTGCGACTTTCAGCAATTTCGAAAGATCTGTCTCAGAAATACCTAGGCGAATCATTACCTCGGAAACGTCATTGTTGGGGGCGTTTGAATGAGCCATGTCACTGTTTTCTCCGTTGCGGTTCTTCGACCCTACTCTGCAAACTGCACAAATCCTGAGTTTCTTTGGACAATGATTTCAATGTCAGCATAGTTTTGAGTTGAATCGGCGAGCCCGATGACCTCGCGCAATAGGTTTGAAAAATGGGGCGATTCGCCACCGTGAGTCTTTCGGCCAACTGCCATAGTGCACTGGCATGCTTGATATCCGGCGCATCACTATCCGCATTGATTTTCCGGGCCGGCCTTTGAGGGGGGGGGGAATTAAGGTAGCTACCTATTGTCGAGATCTTTGACTTCTCGATATCTAGACCAAAGGCACCAGGCAGTCAGTACAGCTGACCCCGCAATTCCGATCGCCATAGCCATCAGAATACCCGTTTCAAAATCCATTGCTGCCTCATGCGTGAGTGGCGTGTTTACTATACGATTATAATTTAGTCAGTGAAATTTTGGCGAATACGAATCAACTTCGACCCTATCAACGATGCTGGGCAACTTTATGAAGCAGAATAATTCACAACAATGTCCTGAGATGGTTGTTGGGTGTGTGCCCGAGAACTTGTTCGCTGACCCTCCGGCCTTCATTCGTGCAGTTCGGGAAGGTATTCCAGGACATTGGCTGTCTTCGATCATCCGGTCGTCCGGGTTAGATGAGAGTATTGCTAAGGCGCTTGGCGCGCCGCAAAAGCAGCTTGAGGTTTTGTGCGATATGGATGTCCTGGATACCAGAACCTCGGAAGCAGTTTTGGAAATCGCGAGAGTGCTTTATTCATGCGCAGCCACCTGGGAGTCTCCGGTATTAGCAAATCAATGGTTGAAGAGTGGGGTGCCGGCTCTTGGCGGTGAGAGTCCCGTCAGCCTATTGGACACCCATGAAGGCCGGCGTTGGATCATTGAGGTCCTCCGAAAAATCGAGGGTGGCCAGTTCAGCTAGTGCCGCACGCTGAAAGGTTCGGTGGAGTAAAGATCGCCAGGGTACTATCAGCGAATTAACTGATGTCACTGGCTAGGAGGCAGGTATCCGAATAGAAGACGAGCTCGCGGCCATTGCACGAAAGTTATCCGAGCTTGAGAGGGAAAAGGCTGCCCTTCTTTCTAGGAAGAACGAGCTTCATGCCTCCGCGAAACGACCCGCAGCAACGCAACTGACTCCCGACCAAAAGGCAGAACTGTTCCGGAACCTCTTTGGCGGCAGACAGGATGTTTATGCGGTCCGCTGGCAGGGATCCGGCGGCCGTTCCGGCTATGCGGTCGCCTGTGAGAATGAGTGGGTTCCGGGGATCTGTCAGAAACCTCGAATCAAATGCGGGGAGTGTCCGCACAAAAAATTTAAGCCCCTGGATTTCAATGCGGTGTATGACCACCTGTCTGGCAAGCATGTGGCTGGGTTATATCCTTTGTTGCCGGACAACTCCTGTTATCTTCTGGCCGTCGATTTTGATAAGGAGGACTGGCGGGCAGACATTCGAGCGCTGGCCCAGGCTTGTCGTGATGAAGGCATTCCTTATCTTGTAGAGATCTCCCAATCAGGAGCTGGTGCTCATCTATGGGTTTTCTTTTCCGACGCAGTTCCGGCATGGTCCGCGAGAGCTTTGGGGTTCAATCTGCTGGATAAAGCTATGGAGCGCCACCCTGGCTTGTCTTTTGATTCCTATGACCGTTTATTCCCCAATCAGGATACGATGCCCGATGGTGGGTTTGGCAATTTGATTGCTCTGCCGCTTCAGCACCAGGCACGAAGTCGTGGGTGTACGGTGTTTGTCGATGATGAGCTGAATCCGCATCCCGATCAGTGGGGGCTGCTCAGTCGGCAAGAGACCGTTTCGCCGGACGCGCTTCGAGAGATGGTTGGTAAGGAGCCTGATTCCGATGCTGCAGCGCCAGTTGCGTTACCGTGGGAGCAATCCTCGCCAGTCGAGACTGGGATGATTGAAGGATGTCCCGAGCGCATAACGCTCACTCTGGTCAATCACATTTATATGAAGTTGTCAGACATACCGGGACCACTGGCTGCACGCATAAAGCGTATGGCGAGTTTTGCCAACCCGTTGTTTTTCAAATCCCAGGCACTTCGCTTCTCAACTCATGGCATCCCTCGTTACATTTCTTGTGCGAGGATTGAGCAAGGTTATCTATCGGTTCCGAGGGGCTGCTTTGATGAGCTCCAGGCATTGTTGCTGGAACAGGGAATAGCGGTAGAAATCGATGACCGCAGAACCCGGGGCGAACTTCTGGACGCTATCAGCCTGAAAGCAACGTTGCGTAGTGATCAGAAGAAGGCTGTGAAGGCGCTTGCCAACCACGATACCGGAATACTCCATGCTCCAACCGCTTTCGGCAAAACCGTAACCGCCATTGGCATTGTGGCCAAGCGGCAGGTTAACACGCTGATCCTCACTCACAGTCGCCAGTTACTCGATCAATGGAAGGAGCGTCTGGAAACCTTCATGGAGGGTGCATCGGTGGGTGTGATTGGCGGTGGCAAGAAGAAACCTACCGGTCAGATCGACGTCGCGACTTATCAAAGCCTGATCAACAAGAAAGATAATACGGTCTCAAGCCTGGTCCGGGAGTATGGCCAGATCATCATCGATGAGTGTCACCATGTCTCAGCGCCCCGCTACGAGATGCTGCTTAACGAAGTCAGCGCCCGATACGTCGTAGGCCTTACTGCAACGCCTGACCGCCAAGATGGTCACCAGAGAATCATGTTTATGGTTGCGGGACCTGTTCGTCATAAAGTTCGGGCTGATCATAGTTCCAGGTTTGTCCAACGCGTGATCGTTCGGGAGCGTCACGAAACGCCACCCACTGACCTCTCTCAGGGTGGTGAACGGCCTCACATAGCTTCAGTTTACCGCTGGCTTGCTGAGAGTAGCGCCCGGAATCAGGATATTGTTCAGGATGTCGTACGGTGTGTACAAAACCAAGCAAATTGTCTTCTGCTTACGGAACGACGAGAGCATGCTGAGAGGCTGGCAACGCTGCTGGACGCAGAATCCATATCATCGGTGGTGTTGCGGGGAGGGATGCGCATCAGAGAACGCCGGGCGGCGGAAGCACAGTTACAAGAAGCTCAGGTTATCGTTGCAACCGGGAAATACATCGGGGAAGGTTTTGATTTGCCTCGACTGGACACATTGTTTCTAGCCTTGCCGATCGCCTGGAAAGGAACGCTCTCGCAGTACGCTGGCAGGATCCACAGGGATGCCCATGGCAAACAGGAAGTCACTGTCTATGATTATCTGGACGCTGGCCTACCCATGCTTGAGCGCATGTTCCGAAAACGGGAGAAAGGCTACAAGGCGATGGGTTATCAGTTTACCTCGTCTGGGCAAGAAAGGTTGCTGTAGCTTTTTACGTCATCGTTGCGCCTTGCCTGGTAGCCTTCTTGGCCCGGCGCAACGTTGAGGCGTCGAATATCGACGACCGTAAACCTAGCGCTCAGTCGGATCCTTTGCAAAAGCCTCAGCAACCCAGATTTTAAAATCTAAGTCCTCAAATACCCAGACGCCTTTCTCAACCGGCGCCAGGAACTCTCCCCGAAGCCGATTCAGCGCATTTTGGATCGTATGCGTTGCCACATCGGGCTCTGTCACACCCAGCCAGGTGGCAATGAATCGGCGAGCATCCTCGTGGTAGGGGCCGGCAATGTTCTGGGCGATGACAGCGAGGATGGCCTGCTCGATGGGCTTGAGCTGGGACCAGATTTTCTCGTACTCATTGGCATCATTGGTGAACTGCCGGTAGCGCTCCGTCGCGGAGGTTATGTCCGTCTCGCCGGAGAGCACCATACCTTCGATGACGGCTCGAAAATCCCGCGGAACCCGGTTCAGGGTATGGAATGCGTTCAAAGCGCGGGTGTAGCATAGAGTCCTGGCCGTGGCCTGATCAAAAGCATCAAGCATGTGTTTGACGAAGCCTGACCCTAGCTCTGGCAGGTCGATCTGGGACGATGAGCGAAACAGCGGTGCCTTTCGGCGATTGAACAGGCGGTACAGACCGTCTCTGGACGAACCAGTATAGACAACATAGAGCTTGTCCCTGTTTTCATCGAGCAGGGTCCGGAGGAAAAACACCAGGGGCTCGAAAGCCCGGTCGGTGGCCAGATGCTGGACTTCATCTAGGCACAGCAATATCTTCCTCTTTCCGCTCAGCAACGTCTCGAATCGGCTGCGAAGCTGGCTCAGGTCATCCTCCTGTGGCGGGATGTTTCGTCCAGAGACCTCGGCCGAGGCCTTCACCGTCCCGTCTATGCCGACCTCGCCACCCAGCTTCAGAGCTCCGAGGTGGGAGTTAGCCCAGCGCCGGCGTTCTAGCCAGGTCATTTCCCCGATGCTCCTTTCAAGGCCTTTTTTGAGGCAGGTAACCGGGTTCCGGGGGTTGTCCCAGAAACTTACATAGATGGGCCGATAGCCCTGCTCATGTGCTTCCGGGATAAGGTCAAAGAGGATGAATTCCGTCTTGCCCATGCGCCGAGGTGCAAAGAGCGTCAGGGTGTTGGAGACACCACTGGCGAAAGTCGACAGAAACTGATCCGTCAGCTCGCGGCGAGGAAAGTGCCAGTCCACATGTGCGTTCATAAAGCGCCTCGGCGGCCAGTAGTCGAGATTAGTAAATAAAAAACTATTTTAGTATAGTAAATTACTAAATGCTACTAAAGGCGCCCTGCCTGCTGGCTCAGGTGCTGGTGGCCAAGTACGCCGACCATCTCTCGCTGTACCATCAGGAACGCATTTTCGGCCGTGCCGGGCTCACGATCTCTCGCTACGCTGGCTGAATGGGTGGGGCTTCCAATTGCAGCCCCTTAAGGAGCTATCGCAATGATCATGCGGCGGTTAAAGTCGTATGGCTGTTAAAGCAGCTAAAGGCGCACAGCCGCCAGTGTGGCCCCGGGTATTCTTGCTTGTGCGATCTACTCGGAACCCGCGTCTTACCTCAGCGGTGGTTGAAGCCTTTGGAGCCGCCTGGGCGTTATTGAAGTGGTGGCTGAGCCTGATAACGTCAGGATTTCAGTTTCCTTTTTGCCCAAGCCTCCAGCGCATCGGCTTTCCAGTAACCAATGATGCCAATTGTAAAGAGGGATAAAGCAAAGCCTCCATAGCCGATAAGGGCTGCCATCATGTTCATATCGCCTCCGGAATTTTTATGAACTTTAAGAGAATTATATCTGTCCCGAGATATCCCTGGCGAGCCTCTCCACTTCTACTGGATCATGCCCTGAGGCAAGCCATTCCTGAGGGCTTAGGCAGCGATTGCCGAGTGGTAGATCGCAGTGTTTGCTGGTCATAAAACGGTTGATGGTGAGTGCGCTTACTTTTGGATCAATGTGCTTCAGGATACTCTGAAGAACCGGCATGAGACCTTGTTCTGTGAATTGCCAGCCTGGAAATAGCAGAACGCCATTGGGTGCTTTAAATGCGTGTAGGCCTGGGTGCTTCTTCGTGAGAAGCTGGAGGGCAGCCTCTTTTGACACGGAAAGCCGTTGCGCGACCTCGTTGAGGGTGAGCGCCTGCTGAATCATGGCACGAAGTTCGTCCTGAATTCGTTGAACTTGATGGTGGATGAGTTCGTCACGAGTGTGCCCGAGAGTGTCGCCGAACCGGGCGCCACCGCTCTCAAGGATGTCCCTCTCTTCAGGTGTCAGTGGCTGGCGCGCGGCGCGCGGCGCAGTATTTGTTTCCGGGATTGTCGGGGCGTTTCTAATAGTGTCACCGGACAGCATGTATTTCAGATAATCCCTGCCCACGCTCGCTGCTAGTTGGCTCCGCATATCTTCGTCTGATACCACGTTTCCCCCCCTCCTTCCGGTGCGATCTTTGAGTCAGCCCCAAGTCCAGCTGTCAACATATTATAGGATGCTGTGCCCGGACTCCTGGAGCGGCTTGGCCAGTTAAGCCTGACCCCCAGTCCAGGCGTTGTTGTGCCGAGTATTGGCTAAGTAAACTCACCATCTAATCGCTGTCGGGCGCGGTCACTCCTTCCGATCTTTCGGTGGCTGATCCCGGTCGTCCATGAAATCCTCGGTCACACGTTCCTCGGACTCAAACCATTCCTCCCAGACCGGATCCAGGGGCCGCTCGTAGCGTTTGACGGAGCCTTTCAAACGCTCAAGTGGTGTCAGCTCCTGAGGAAGCGGTTGCGCTAGCTCGTCGGTGTGGGCCGTGTGGGCATTGAGGTCTTGTAGGAGTTGGTTTTCAGTCGTGGGTTTTTTGGCCATATCCCCTCCTTCGGAAGCACTGTCACTTTTTGTTCATTTCGTGATCCTTGAGTTCCTTGCGGCGTGACCAGAGGCACCAAGCGGTCAGCAGCCCGGCACCAGCAACGCCGATAGTCATCGCGGTGAGTATACCGGTCTCGAGGTCCATGATTTATCCTCATGAGAAGTGGTACTGAATATTGTAGGCTAAGGGTTGTGTGAGTCATCCCGTCCACACGGTGAAGTCAGGCCCAAGTACATCAGTCACACGCCTTACTTTGCCCTCGTACCTGAGCGCCCGCAAGAAACTCTCTTTTCTCGCGGCATGCTTGAAGATGTGCTCTCGAACCCTGTGACTTTTGTTCAGTGGGTTCGCAGGGGTATACCCGGTGACTGGCTGGCCTCTTTAGTGGGTGAGACTGGCCTGGAACATGAGATTGCGATAGCACTTGGCATGACTTCATCCCAACTGCGAGCAGCCTGTCAGGCGGATGCTCTGGATGCCAGAACGTCAGAAAACGTGCTCGATCTGGCAAGGTTACTATCGTACTGCGTATCCGTGTGGGAATCCCATGACCAGGCCGTGGAATGGCTGAGTCATCCGGTCCATGCGTTAGCAGATCAGATTCCCATGAGCCTGCTGGATACCTTTGAGGGTAGGCGGTGGCTCACGGAAGTGCTTTACAAAATTGAGCAGGGTGATTTCAGCTGAGCTGACATATGTGACTCGTACGTCCACAGCCGATCGCTCTTCTGAAATGTGTGTAAGTCAACTAATTCCTGGCAAATCTCGTCATAGTTACCGAAAAGTGCGCAAAAAACCCCGCTTTACTGCAAATCTGCCCCATTCAACTCTGAAACAATATGTCTGAGGGTGCCCTTGGTTTACCTCGGTAGATCACAGGTGTCGCCGAAATGGCCTGACTTTTCAACTGTTTTAGGCTTCTCGCCAAAATTCCGGTCTGAGCTGTGTAAAAAGCTCTGATGGAAATTCAGGCGTTAGCTTAACGCCAACTGTGCACAGACAGGTGGCGGTCGGGCTGGGATCAGAAAATTGTAAAGGGCTAACAGTTATGACCAACCAGAAATCCTGCGAGACTCTCAATGCTGCCATCTTGGTGCTACACCCATTAAGCGCGCCCAACGTGGTTCATTCAGGCGGTGCATTAGAGTTTGAAGAGGAGGGTGCGCTGGTTTTGCCGTCGCAGAAACAATTGAAAGACACCATGGTTCGGGTTCTCAATGATTTTGTGAGCTTCCGAAAAACACCTGCAATCGCAGTCGAGTCCCGGTTGCGGGTTGAACCTCAGGATGGAACTGAATATCCCGCGACCCATGTCATCCGGCTCGTTGGGTCTGGAACGACTCCAGCCGAGGTCATGGTCTTTCGAGCGGCTGCACAGGTCATTCTCACGGCATTGATTTCACAGCGATCATTTGGTGAGCAGGAGACCGACCATGTTCTCACGGAAGAGGAAAAACTGTTTTTGAACGAGCTCGGAGGCGACGTTGCCGCGAAGTTTGCGAGTAAATCGATTACCCAGGGTTTTGTGGTGAGGTTCGGTGCCACCGATCTTCATGGGATAACCGTGCAGGGCGTAATGCCGCCATTGGCGTTGGAGCAAAGTGCGCACGGCACTATTGAGGGCGTGGGCAGACCGCTGGGGTTTGATGAACAAAAAAGTACGGCAATATTTTGGTTTTCAAAGGCGGCAAATGATGGCGGTAAAGTGCCCTATGAAGGGCGCCTCGAGATTGTCTGTCATAACCTGGATTTCCTGCGCACGGTCGCGCGAGCGTTTGCGAATCGAAACCTGCTCGAGTTTAAGGCGCTCAGCCAGCCCGAGCCGAAAAAAAAGAAACCGGTTATCACGCTGCTGGAGTTAAGGGAGGTCGCGGCAAATGATCAGGATCAGTTTAAGCTTGAGTAAATTGGCTGGGAGTCGGCTAAAGGCTGCATTGGGCCCGTCCGCGGGCAGTAGGCGGCGGCGATAGCGATGTAAGCCAGCACCAATTCAAGACTGTCGTGAAGAGGGCCACTAGCCGGTTTTGCCAGAACCAGACCAGCGTAGGATCGCGCCCGTCCGAAGGTTTTGCTGTGGTCTTCATTGAACGTATCCAATTGAGTCGTAACACCAACTGCCGGCGCAAATTGCGCTTCGAGCAGTAAATTCTGAGCGCGTGGCACAGCGCTGGGCGGACTTTTTATCATCACCATGAAAGAGGTTTCCGGTAGCTCGAAGCTGTCGACAACAAGGCGCAGGAGGTATGACTCCTCCGGAAGGTTCATGAGCAAATGGCCATTTCTGCCCACCAGGTTTGAGGCCTGATCCAATGAGGGTAGAGGCCGACAGTTGGCCAGTTGGTTTCTGGGCGGCAGTTTTTCAGCCAGTTCCAGCAGTCGTGGCCAGACGCCAGAGGGTCGGGATTTAAGAAGAAAACGCGGTAGAGACTGACCATAGACATACGCCTTCTTCCCCTTTTCAGGATCGAATACCTTGAATCGAATGCCCGCATTGATTCGGTCGACCAGGGTTTCAACATCTGTCAATTCCCCGGGCTCAAGACGCAACAGGTGCTCAATCCGGTTTGTAGGATATCCAAGTGCCATAAGTCGTAAAGCCTCGATCACGATCGAAGGCGTCAGTTCTGCCTTTTGGGAGAAGATCGTTGGCAAAGCATCGTGATCCGGCAGAGATTCAACAGCCCACTCGTTGGTATCAATTGCCTTTGCAATGGAGCTGGCATAGTGGGATCTGACCGGGGTGAGCGTATCGGCCCACTCTGTGAGGAGGTGATTGTAGGAGCGGAACTGCGTGCGTGGGCTCTGATGTCCCAGTGCCCGGCCGATTGCCATTGCACCGCGACGAGATGGCTGCTCATGTTGCCCCAGCATGATATGAATGATGGCTTCTCGATCAATGGATTTGCACAAATTGGCAGCCAGTGGTGTATGAATCCCAAACAACGCGGTGGTCAATACGTTACAGAATGCATGCCTTGCCTGATGCAGGCTCGTTCTCGGATTGCCAGTGGCCAGTTTGAGCGCCTTCGCAATGTCGGTGGGAATTGTGCGAGCAAAGGGTGTGAGCGTCCCGTCGTTAGCTCCTAATATTGGCTTATTGGTGGCATCTGCAAACCGGGTTGTAAAACGAGTCAGTGTCGTTTCAATCAGTGTCTGTTCGATGGCGTCCAACTGGAAAAGCAAGGGTATCGCACGCCGGCTGTTTGTGGTGTTCTTTAAGGACCGAATGGCATTGCTCTGAATCAGTACCCAGGTCAGTTCTCCGGATTGGCACCAATCGGAGCGCAGCAAGCCCAGGGCCTCCTGGGCCCGAAGGCCGAATCGGAAGGCAAGAAAAAGCACAAAGGCAGCTTGCCTGCCACGGTCCGGATCTTCCGAGTTAGCGCGGAGCAGTATCCGAAGCGCGTCCAGATATTCATCTTCTGAAAAAAGCCGGGGGCGAACGGATCGGCGTGATCCGCCCAGATCGAGCTCATCCCAGTCCGGAGTTGAAACACCACGCTCCCCAGCCCAGTCAAAAAACTCGATGAGACGGGCCGAGAAGTAGTTCAGGTCCTTCTGTCTTTCCGCATGCCGGGAGAGCATTCTCGCGCCCAGTTCGGTGACATCCTCCTCTGTCATAATCATTAGATCGGCGTTATAGGCCAGGCCACCGAAAGACGGGGACAGCGCACTCAGGTAACGTTTTATTGAGTTGGCGGCATAGGGGTTGTGGGCACGATTGGGCCTTCCTTTGCCTCTGCGGACCAGATGGGCGATCCAGTAGCCGAGCATTAAAACGGCACTGCTGACCCCGTGGGCATTGGACTTACAGTGCCGCTCGATTTCCTTGGCAATTTCCTGTGAGGAGCTTTTTGTGTAGCGATTCAGGATGTCATGCAATGCCCGGAAAAATGCCTTTGATGAATCGTAGAAGGCGTTGGGGTAGCTGGCGGAGGCCATTGCCGGGATGTTTGGAAAAGCTTCCGGCGCCGAAATTGGGGCGCGTGTATCAATTCCCGGTATTTGATAACGGAGGCCTTCGGTAAGCCTCAGGTAATCGTACAAACAGACGCTTGTCGGAGGGTTTCGTTCGCTCAGGGCGCCGGCGACTATGCCGGGAAAATCGACCAGGTTAGCCTGCTCCACAAGTCGGTGTAACGACTTGAGTACCTCGGCAAGCGTCAGGTCTGCTTGTCTCTTCCAGTGTTCAGGTCCAGACGTTTTCAGGATAGGTTGAAGTGATCGCAGTGGCTTGGGGGAGGGCGTTCGAGTGAGATCCTTTGTGTCCTTTATGCCCGATCCTCTTGCCAACAGTCGGGCAGTGGTATGGTCGATCTCATGGCGTTGAACGGGCTGATCGAAGTCGTCAGGCTCCAGTGCCTCACTGTACTCGAGGTACACACGCCGTTTGTGCTGGATCACCCGGTAATTCAGTCCCTGAACCAGGTCTGACAGTAGCTGCGGGTAGGATATTCTTTTTTCGATGGCGAGGAAGGCGACAGCCAGCGCCAGCCCATCGGATTTTGACAGTCGCCTCTGGCGGAGGGCTTGTCTGGTTTGGCTCGCCCAGCGCTGGAGTTCAGGCATTACTTGCAGTGCCCGGGGACAGGAGCTGCGGAACAGTGAACGCTCCGTCCCCAGACGGGCCAGCCGGTGGCGGACAAATTGCCGTGCCTGTGGCCCCGAACTCTCCAACCATTGAATCAGCACTTCCATACGGATGGCAGCGCGGGGATGGGGTAGCCCGTTCTCGCGTAAGATCATGCCTTTCACCACACCATCAACATACGTTTGGGTGAGCTGCTCATCCCCGTTGGGTGGATTAGCTTTAAGAATCAAATCGAGATCCTTGCGGGCCAATGCGCGAGCCTGATCCCGGGCCTGCAACCGCTCCATGTGACGTTTCGCTTGACCGAAATGCGTCGGCTCACGGTAGTCGTCTGTTTGGCTCCGGGGTTGAACCTGGATCTCGTCGTATGTTGTCTCGGGTAGTTGAATCAAGAAACCTAATCGGTCAAAGCAGTCATTCAATGTCTGGTGATATCGCTCAGCATCCTCCTTCCAGCACCGTGCTGAATGATCGCTGTAGGTGGTTGCCCCTCGTTCACCGTGTCCCATCCAGCCGTCAATGACTTCAGGATTGACACCACATCGTGCTAACTGCTGGGCAAATCGGTGCCGGAACAGGTTTTGGGGAAGAGACCATTGGAATAGCCCGGCGCCCTGCACGGTTCCGTCATTCAGTGGATGCCATGAGCCAGAAGAGTCCAGTAAGAAAAACAATGGTAGCGAACTGGATGTGCCTTGCAGTACGTGGTCGATACGACCAGAAAGCTCCGCGTCTTGATTTGCCAGACCCTTCTGGAGACGACGAAGATGTTCGCAATACGCGCTAACAAGTGCTCTGGCACCATCGGCCAGAGGCACCATTCGGCCGTTGTGAAGACCGTCTTCGGTTTTGTCATTAATGAAGACCGCAGGAGGCTCATCACAAAAATGGTCGAGAGATTCAAAGGGCTCGGAAAGGTGACGGCATCCCGTAGCGGCATAGAGCGCGGTGACCGTGTATTGCACCAGAGTGTTGTGGAATGAGACTGGATCTCCCTTGGCGCTGTCTAATAGTCTTCTGGTGCCTTTTCGAACTCCCTCAACCAGTAACGATTCGAGCGGCGCTAGGAGGCTGCCGAGCAGGTTAACCCGTTCATCGCTAACAGATGAGTGCTTAAGCGGCAGCGCAAACCCATTCTGCACTTGCCGAATATTCCAATTGGCGTAGCCGCAGGCTGCTGGAAGGGCACTGCGGGGGTGGGCTGAGATCAGTCTTGCGAGAGAGTGGTCGCCTTGTTCGTTAAAAACCCGTTGAGGTTGGGCATTGGCGAGTTTGGCGCTGGAGAGCCTGGGAAAGTGCTGGCGCGCATGTTGTCTGAACCAGGTTTGCAGGGTATCCGGGCAAGCCTGCCCCCATAGTTGTCGCAGTGACGAGCTCTCTTGATATGACTGACTCGCTTTCCGAAGTACTTCCTGGATCCGTTCGGGCAGAGCAGTGCATAAAGATTTCTCAAATGACTCAATGAGTGACTCATCTGCCTTGCCGGGAGTCCAGGAACTATGGCGCCTGGGTGTTTGGCGATGTGCTGACTCAAAGTCACTGGAGAGGCTCCACTCCGCCTGAGCGCCATCGGTAATCTGGAATTCCAATACAAACTCCAAAGATCGCCCAAAGTGAAGCGCCAGCCATACCAGGGCTGCGCCGAGTTGTTCCGGAAGTTCATCGTTAGCAAGGGTGCTTGTTAGCCACTGCTCAAGAAGGTGCGTTTCCGGGGGAAGCGGCTTGTCCCATGACCATGGCAGGTAATGCGATAGCTCTGACGTTTGCAGCAGAATGCTTCGGCCGGACAGTTGTTGCTGTTCTGGAGTCTCTTGCGGGTTGACGTCGAACAGGATCAGCTGTTCAAGCCCTTCTTCATCGCCAGAGCTGCTCTCTCTGTCTGAAAGAGCCAGAACTTGGGGTGCTCCAGTTTGCTTATCGAGGATGAGGGATGGGGCTTTACTCTTGAATGGTCCGCTGAAAGACGATGCGGACAAGCGTTCTGTTCGGTGAGTTACGATTGGATTTCGTTGACCTTCGGCTACCCTTTGAAGGGAATTTAGTAACAGACGTTGTTTGCGTTGGGTTGGCTCTGAATGAAGAGGTAGCAATTGTATGGCAGAGTGTCGGATCGCAAGGGTGAACTGCCCGTAGAAATAACGATCCGACGGGCAAGTCTGCAAAGACATCGCAAGGACTGAGTCAATAGCTCCCCATTTATCGTCCTGGCCGGATAAACAGAGTGCGCTGGCGACCTGTCGTATTTCGTTGTCGTGGTAACAGGAATGCTCGACCGACCGTTCAAGGGCCTGCACGACGAGCCAGATTCTCAGGGTTTTGCGGAGGCGGCCCAATGATTCAGAACCGGATAGTGCCAACGGTTGCACGATCATTTCGAGCAGGAAGTGCTGGTGCTTGATATCGGCCCCGGCAGCGCGGAGAGTACTTTTGGTATTGGCTCGAGATACGCCTTGAGGAATGCCTGCGAAGTCTGAAGAGACTTTTATGTCTTGGTTGTAGGCCGTGATCAGCTTGTTCAGCTGATAGATGTATGGGTTATCAGCCCACTGTGTAAGTATGGCCTGGGAATCTGAATCGGACAGTGCGCGCGAAAGGTTACCGATAATCGTGAAGTTCTCGGTAAAGCCAAAGGTGAGAGCAATGGCCTCAAAAATCTCGGATACGTCGTGTTGCTCCGCCCAGGTTTTGAGCGTTTTAAAATGACGTCCAGCGAGCCTTACGGTCGAATTGCTGTCGTTTGATTCCTCAATCCTGTGCCAATTCTGATGGTCGTCTTTCCCCATTAATGTACCTAGTCTCCAAAGCCTCTTGCTCCTGAAACTTTAATTCATACATCAATTTAAGACATTTTAATACAATTTGGCACAAAAAAAGTGGGTGATAATTTTCAGTCTCATAACCGTCGTAGGTTCGAATCCTGCCCCCGCTACCACTTATAAAAAGCCGGTCTTTGACCGGCTCAGATTGCTGACGAACCCCGGTTTTCCGGGGTTCGTTGCATTTGGGTGTTTTAAATTCAATTGGCGATGGATTGAGCCCAATATTCCCGATCGGATTGCCAATACGCCAGACAAGCCATTTTCCGGGCCCATTTCCGAATTTGGCCCTGCAAGTCCGGCATCCCAAAGGATTTGAGCCATAAAAGACGCGCCAGGATCTGCGCGATCTTCTTCATATTCTGGGCAGCAGCGGCCAACAGGCATTGCTCACGCACCTTCGAGAGCCCTCGCAAGCGAGCGTAACGGTGACCATGCAACTGCTTGGCATCGGCGAACGACCGCTCCACGGTTTCCTGTCGTCGTTTGTAGAGTGCCTTGCCCCACGGGGTTAACCGGTAGCTGTCCGTTCGGTCCTTGCTGTCCTGCCAGACATGCCGGGTCAGTACTTTGACGTGGTTGGCGCTGCGCGTGCATTGACTCAGCAGCGGGCAGTCTTTGCAGTTCGTGGGGTTGGATTTGTACTCCCGGTAGCCAAGGCGATTGGTGGTGGCGTAGATCAGTTGCTGGCCTTGCGGACAGCGATAGCTGTTGGTCTCGGGGTCGTAAGTGAAGGCCCGTTTTGGAAGGTAGCCCTTGGGCTTGTTCGGCCGCCGGTAGCCCATCACCCCGTAAAGGCCCCGGTCTTCCAGCCCCTTACAGATGCCGGCGGTGTAGTAGCCCGCATCCAACCCCACGCCCCAGACATCGAAGCCAAAGCGCTCACATTGGCGATCCAGTCTGTCCAGATAAGGGCGGCTGTCATGCAGGTTGGCTGGCGTGGCGTAACTGTCCGTGATGATGGCGTTGCGACCATCAACGGTTCGGTGGTCCAGGTAGAAGAACCCCTTGGGCTTACCTTCCCGAACCATATAGCCACTGTCCGGATCTTTTTTGTGCCTGTTCGGTCTACTTCAGGATTTAGTTCCGCCCTGCATATTTTTCGACCCTTTTGCAACTCCTATCCAGTCGGCTTTCCTTAAATCTAATACTTTCGTACCAAAAATAACCGCCATTTATCGCCTTTCGGGCAAAAAATTGCCCGGTTAATCAGTATCCTCAGTTGCTTCATTACGGTTATCTGTCGAAAAATTGACAAAATCGTAACTTGGGAAATGACACCATTCACATCGATACTTGCCCACGTTTTATACAATTTAACAAATTCGGCAATTTATTGGTGTGAAATACATATGAAACGCGTCATCAAAGTGTCACAGGCATGGATTGCCGCGTTGTTTTTAGGATTGGTCCTCACAGGCTGTGGGGGCGGTTCTTCTGGTAGCTCAGAGAGCACTGCAGGTACAGGCGATAGCACGGGGGTTGGCTCAGGTGGTTCCGAGGGCAATCCACCACCGAGCGGTGGTGGCGAGGGAGTGGTTGACCGCTCGGCGTCGCTCAGCTGGAATGCGCCCACCGATCGTGAAAACGGCGATGATCTAAGTCCGTACGATTTGGAGCGCTACGTTATCAGGTACGGAACGGATAGGAATAACCTCGACAAACAAGTTCAAGTCGACAATGTCGGAGGCTTGGAAACGATGAGCTATGACGTTGAGAACTTGTCGGCGGGCACCTGGTACTTCACGATTCAGGTGGAAGATGTTGATGGCTTGATGAGCGCGCCATCGGCGCCGGTCAGCAAAACCATCTAGTTCAGACAACGGATCTCTGACATGAAGTGTATGCTCGGCCTTGCTGTTACCCCAATGGATGCGCAATCGGCAGTTTGAGGGTAAAGGCCGACCCTTCCCCGGGTCGGGAGCGAAGGGTTATTTCACCGCGATGCTTTTCGACCACAACGTTCACGAACGACAGCCCGAGCCCGGTGCCATGATTGCCAGACAGCTCGCTGCTTTTCTGGCGCTGATAGCGATCAAACAGGTAGGGGATTTCTTCCGGAGCAATGCCTTCCCCCTCGTCGCTTACAGTCAGGCACGCCTGATGGCCGGCCTGAAAAACCTGAATGTTGACGATCGATCCGGATGGGCTGTACTGCACGGCGTTGGTCAGAAGGTTGATCACGGCACGTTCAAGCAGTTCCGCATTTCCTTTCAGCCATAAATCCTCTGTTCCCTGAAGTAACAGCTGAATGCCTTTCTCGGCAGCCTGCTCGCTGACGCTGTCGCGGGCGTTCTCAACAATGGCTAAAAACTCGCACTCGTAAAAGCGGGTTTCGGTTAACTGTTCGGCCCTGGCAAGCTGCACGAATTCTTCAGCAAGATGATAACTGCGCTTCGCTAGCCGACCCAATTGGTCGAGCTGTTCCGGCTCGATATGGCCACGATTCCGCTTGAGCTGTTCGATCAGTGCAAGTTGTGAAACCAGGGGCGAGCGAACATCGTGAGAAATGAAGTCGATGGCCTCCCGGTGCTGGCGCTGTTGTTCCCTGAGTTCCGAGATATCCGATATGTTGGCGATAATGCCGTTCTGATCGCTGTCAGGCAGTGAAAACGGCGCGAAGTGAATCAGGAAATCCATATCGCGAATCCGTAGGTCCACTGTGCGGCTCTGAGCCAGCGTGAGGGTTTCCGAGACGGTTTCATGCCAGGGCGGATTGTCCCGTGGGTCATGTCCCTCCAGAAGTCTGGCCAGGGGCAGGCCGCTAAGGCTTGGCATGGGTTCACGAAACCATTCTTCAATGTGGCCGTTGGCAAAGCGGATAACGCCTAACTCGTCGGTTACGATAATGCCGTCCGGCATGCGTTCGAAGCTGCGCCTGATAAACCTCTGCATCTGACTCATGCGCTCGGTCGCCACGCGTACTCGCTCGATTCGAGCGGAGATGTTTTCCCTTGGCCCCGTTTTACGCACCGGCTCCTGGGTGCTGGACAGCGGCAAACGGCGGAGGTAGCGCTGGATGGCCTCCCGGCTCAGGTCGTTGGGCAGCTTGAGCCCGATTTTGTAGGTAACGCCATTGCGTATCAGGCTGACCCAGCTTTGGCCATCAATGTGATGCCATTGGCCCGGGGTGTCCAGTGGCGGGATATCATCGGCGGCCAGACCAGAAGACGTCATCACGTCATCACCTTCAGCTAACAGCCAGCCCTCTGGTTGAAGCAGGGCCTGGAAATGGCTGAGCAGTTGCGGTGGGTGCCTCAGTGACGGCTCTTCGAGGGTCATGGTGGGCCCGCGGGCAAGCTCGTCAAGCTGCCGGTTGAGGAAGCTGTTGGTCATGGCCAGCCGTAGTGCGCTGGATACGGGCAGCGCCAGCAGGGGAATTACGATGGCGTGGGAGATCGGTAGCCAGAGCTTGGCTCCGACCAACAGTAGCGCATGCAGGAGAGCCAATAAGCCGAGGCTCGTCAAACAGAGCAAAATGCTACGTGCCGGTCGCATGCGGGGTAGGGTGAACGACAATAGAGCGATGATAAAAACGGCGAGACCAATCGCAATAGGCTTCGATACCCGTGATATCAGTTCGTCTTTCACCAATGCGGAATAACTGTTGGCGTGGAACTCAACGCCGGACATGGGCTGATTGAGGCCCGAAAACGGGGTGGGCAGGATGTCGCCAAAACCCGGTGCGGTTGCACCCACAAACACGGTTTGCCCTTTGAAAGCATCCTTTGGGAATTGCCCATCAAGCACCTTGGTATAGGAGTGGGAAGGCAGCGTCCCGGCACCACCAGCCATTGGAATGGCGCGGTAGTGCTGTCTGACGTTTGTGTAGGGCGGCACACTGGATATTTCCGGGCCCGGTGACGGTGTATCAGAGGCCGCCAGTGCCAGGCTGGGCCATAGCTGATCGCCCAGGCCATTGAACAGATAAAGTCCTCGCGCCAAGCCGTCTTCGTCAAGCTCCACGTGGGCGTGCCCAAGCGTTGCAGCTGCGGACGCCAACGCAGGGGCGGGAAGTTGTTCGCTGATCAGGTAGTGCCGGGAGGGCGGTGACAGATGAAGCGGCAGGATGACGTTGCCGTGTTTCTGCATGGCGTTGGCCATTGCTTGGTCTGCCGGCGATGGTTCGGGGAACAGGATGTCGAAGACAATCGTTTTGGCGCCGGCCTGATGGAGTTTCTCAATGAGCTGTGCATGGGTTGTCCGTGGCCAGGGCCAGCGCCCCAGGCGATCCATGCTCAGTTCGTCAATGGCGATAACAACGACGTCATCGGCCGGTTCTGCGGGTGTTGCGGTGATAAGGGTGTCGTAAAGCCAGAAGTCCAGGCGCTCCGGAGCAGAGGTCGTCTGGAACAGTAGCAAAAATGTCAGTAGTGGCAGGCCCAGCGTCCAAGGTGTTGTTTTAATGGGAAACCAGTTCCGGGTCATGGGGCCTGCTGTCGGGTATCAGGAAATTGTGGGTTATTCCAGAAACAATTCCCTCCCTGGTCCCCACCGGCTTTCGAGCGGACCGTCAGAGAGGGCTTTCAGGCGAACAAAATACCGTCTTCCGGGAATGAGGCGCAAGGCCGCAGTGGTATCCGACAGCGTAGCCTCTTTGATGATGTTGTTAAATCCCGGTTCTTCAGACAGCTGCAGGCGATAATCGGTTGCAGTATCCACCCTCTGCCAGAATACCCTTACCTGGCTATCGACGTAGTTGACACTGATGATGCGAACCGGTGGCAGGGTCCCGTTCACGACCAGCGAGCGTGCCTCACTCGTGGCCACAGAATTGCCGCCGGCCTCGGTGACCACCCGCCAGTAGTATTGTCCCGGTGTCAGTGGTCGAGAAGGCAGTGCGCTTTCATCAGGCGCCCACTCGCTGGTGGCAATCGTGTTTCCAAAGTCTTTGTCCTCCGCAATTTCCACCCGGGCGACTTCGTTTTCGCCGCGCAATTGCCATCGGAACTCGGGCATGTCGTCGTTAACGGTCGCGCCTGGTTCCGGTTGTTCCAGTGCGGCAGTCCGGGCCTGTAGGTCGACTTCGAAAGACATGACGCCGGGCATGCCTGCCATGCCACGATTGTCGATGGCGGCAAGGTGAATCTCGTAGCGGCCATTGTCCAGCAGGTTAATATCGAAATCATTGTCGCTGACTTCGCTGCTGTTAATCCAGCGGCCGGACTCGGCATCAAAGATATCCACGCGATGGCTGTTGGCTCCGTTGGGCGTCCAGCTCAACTGTGCAGGAAGTTGCTTCAACTGCTGCGGCAGGGGGTTAATCTCCGGGGCTGGGGGCAGGCGACGGATGCTCATTCTGCCCACACCTGCGGTTGAAACGCTGGCGCTATAACCAGCTGGAATCCGGCGTGTTTGCCCCGGCGGGCCAAACGATACCTCGCCCTCGGTAACCCGTAGATCGGTCATGCCGGGCGCAGTCCTGAGGGTAAACATGGTGCCCCTGACTGCCGCCACCGCGGAGGGCGTTTCGATCTCAAAACGTGAACCGCCCTCGATCACGGGTTTCACCTGGGTTTCAATTTCGCCCTGATTGAGGCGCAGGCGGGTGTCCACCATGCCGGACTTCCCATACTGCGTCAGGCGATTGAAGGCGAGGCGGGAATGCGGTGATATCCGCACTACAGAGCCGTCAGCAAGTTCGATGGTTGCCGTGCCAGCCTGTGACCGGATTTCATCACCCACCCGAATCAGGGAATCGCTGGTCAGGGGGCGTTTGGTGCCGTCACTACCGGAAATCAGTTGCACCGACCCGGTCACCGAGTTGACCCGCGCAGGGTTGGGTTGGCGCTGAAGCCAGGCAAGGGGAATTCTCAGGTTGTCTCCACTGCCCACCTTGGCGGGGTTATCGATGCCGTTATGCTGTAGCAGGCGAATGGCGGGAATATCCTTGGACAACAATGCGTCAGCGATCTCCGCAAAATGTTCACCGGGTCGTACCGTATAGATCCACTCCGGCGTCGCATTGGATTCAGGGGTAGCAGTGGCCGCCTGGGAGCCCCGGGTGACCGAAAGTTCCGCCTGTACTGGCAACGCCGCCAGGGAGCTGATTAGGAGCAGCAAACCGGTGAACGTTCGCAGGGTGACGCATTGACTCATGTCAGGCTTGTTCCATGACCGGTACGTTCTCATCCGGGCCAGAGGCTTTCATGGCCTCAAGACGATAGCCGCGCTGGTAAATGGTCTTGATGCGGAAGCCGTTTTCGGGATTAAGGCCCAGTCTGCGGCGAAGCCGGCTCATGTGCGTGTCCACGGTACGGGTATTGATGTCTTTCGCCAGTCCCCATACCCGCTCAAGCAGCATCTCGCGGGTCAGTAGCCGGCCCTGGTTCTGGAACAGGAACAGGGTCAGGTCAAAATCCTTGTCGGTCAGCGTCAGCACGTTGCCGTGAAGCGCAATGGTCCGAAGCTGGGTATTGATCTCGAAAGGGCCGTACTGCAACGATTCTTTTTCGGTATCGGGGCTGGTGCGACGTGCCAATGCATTGATGCGCGCCACCAGTTCTGCCTCGCGAGCGGGTTTGGCGAGGTAGTCGTCAGCACCAGCATCCAGCGCACGTACGATGTCCGTCTCGCTGTCGCGCTGGGTGAGAAACACCACCGGAATCTGCCAGTTCAACTGCGCACGTACGCTTTCCAGAACCTCAATCCCGGTCATGTCGGGTATTTGCCAATCCATCACCAGCAGATCATAGCTGCGGTGAAGGACCGCGCTCAGAAATGCCTGGCCTGACGGAAAACTGTCGCAGTGGTGCCCGCGCTCGGACAACACAGACTGAATGTGCTGAGCCTGTTCATGTTCGTCCTCAAGCAGGGCAATTCGCATCAAACGTCTCCCGACATCAAATTTGTCATATTCAGGCTTCCCGGCCGACGGCGGGGAATGGGTATTGAATTCCGCTTCACATTATTACAAATCCGCAATTCCGCTTCAGTGTCGTTATGTAGTGTTGCGTAAACGGATCGCAGGCTTTCCGTTGTCGTCATCCAGTGTTTGTCGGCAGCCGGGGAAACTACTGCAACCCCAGAACCAGCCTTTTTTACCTTTTCTGCGCACCAGGGGCGAAAAGCAGTGCGGGCAGGGAATGGGTTTTTCTCCCGTGCCATCCGCCGGCGACTGGTCCTCAATGGGCCGCGTGCCTTTGCAGTCCGGAAAGCGGGTGCAGGCGTGGAAGGCACCAAACTTGCCCTCGCGCTGGCGCATGGGAGCGCGGCACTTGGGGCAGTGCGGCTGTCCCTCGCCTGGTGGAGAAGTCGTGGCTTCCTGCTCGGGGGTGTTGATGAACCCGCGTATCTGTTCTTTCAGGTCTGCAATAAACTGCTTGGGATTGCCTTCGCCGCGGCGAATACTTTCCAGGGTGGCTTCCCAAATGGCCGTCATATCCGGCTTGCTGACGGATTCCGGCAATGAATCGATCAACGCCTTTCCCTTCGGCGTTGACCGGATGTGGCGCTTGTCCCGGTATAGATAGTCGCGCCGGAACAGGGTATCAATAATCGCCGCTCGTGTGGCCTCAGTACCCAGCCCATCGGTCTCACGCAGAGTTTTGCGAAGTTCTGGATCGCTGACAAAGCGAGCGATGTTGGTCATCGCTGACAGCAGCGTGGCGTCGGTGAAATATTGGGGTGGCTGGGTTTTACGCTCGGCGATGTCCACTGAGTCACAGAGTATGGGGTCACCGTTCTCCAGGCGGGGGAGGGGCGCTTTGGCGGCCTCCTGTCGGCTTTCCCGCTGGCGAATTTCCAGGGTTTTCCAACCCGGCTGAAGAACAGCGGTTTCTGTCGCCCTGAACGCGTGTTCGCCAATCCCGACAGTTAACTTGCCTTCCCGGTGAATGGCGTCGGCGCTGAACTGCATCAGGTAATACCGGCTGATCAGTTCGTAAATGTTCCTCTCAGCTTCGCTCAGACGTCCATTGGGCGCCTTTCTGGCCGTAGGGATGATAGCGTGGTGGGCATCTACCTTCTTGTCGTTCCAGGCTTCGGTGCGGCGGTTGAGGTCCGTTGCCTCGCAGGCTGTCGCCAGTTCGCCGGCGACATTGCCAATGGCCTGCACCACACTCTGACGCTGGTCAAAATGACCTTCCGGCAGATAACGGCAGTCCGAACGGGGATAGGTAATCAACTGGTGGCGTTCGTACAGGTTTTGGGCGGTGTCCAATACGTCTTTCGCGCCCATGCGGAACAGTCGCCCCGCCTCGATCTGCAGGGCAGAAAGTGAGAATGGCAGGGGCGGCGTTTCGTTCCTGTCGCGGAAACGGGATTCCGTAACTTTGCCGGGCCGTCCTTCTACGGCCTCGGCAATCTGCCTGGCGACATCGCTGTCCAACAAACGGTCTTCTTCATCCAGGTATTCCCGGTAGGCTTCCGAGGGCTGCCAGCGTGCCGTAAACGATTGCTGGTCCGATTCCTCATCCACCGCGTGGCACGTCGCCTGAACGCGGAAAAAAGGTTTCGGCTGGAAGTTCTCAATGGTGTTGTCCCGCTCCACCACCAACCCCAGCACCGGGGTTTGTACACGGCCGACGGAATACACGCCCTGCTGGCCCTGCTGCTGGTAGGACAGGGTATAAAAACGGGTAAGATTAATGCCGTAGAGCCAGTCCGCCCGCTGGCGGGCGAGGGCGGAATGCGACAGGCGGCGAAACTCACGATTGTCCTTGGGAGCCTGGATGGCCTTTGCCACGGCCGCCGGAGTCAGGTCGTTGATCAGGATTCTCTGCACCGGACAGGTGGCACCGGTGTAGCGGATGACTTCGTCCACCAGCAGTTGGCCTTCCCGGTCCGGATCGCCGGCATGGACAATGGTCTCCGCCCTGCGGACCAGAGACTCCAATACCTTGAGCTGCTGGCGTACGCTGTCTTTAGGCATCACCTCCCAGCGCCCGGGAAATAGAGGCAGATCTTCCTGTCGCCATTTTTTCCAGCGCGGGTCGTACTGGCCGGGTTCCGCCGGTTCCAATAGATGGCCGATACACCAGCTAACGGTGCTGGCGTTGCTTCCTTCGCCGCAACGAATCCATCCGTTCCCCTTCTGATGGGGAGCGGGGAGGGCAGCAGCAATTGCCCGGCCCAGGCTTGGTTTTTCAGCAATGTACAGGCGCATAAGTCGGAAGCAGTTTTCGGGTGGGGATGGAAGATGGCGCTTTGTCTGTATCCTGTCAAGGTAACATAGCGTTTGGTGTAGTAGACTGTTCCGTAACACATTCAATCAGGAGCAGGCCTGTTTATGTCCACACAACAAGCCATTGAGCAAAAGCTGACAAGCGCTTTCGACAGCCAACACCTCATGGTTGAAAACGAGAGCCACAAACATAACGTACCGCCGAACTCTGAAACCCATTTCAAGGTGACTCTGGTGTCTTCAGAGTTCGAGGGGCAGGGTAAGGTCAAGCGGCACCAAGCCATCTACAAAATACTGGCGGACGAAATGGCCGGTGGCGTCCACGCCCTGGCGCTGCATGTGTATTCACCACAGGAGTGGGAGAGTTCCGGCCAGGCTGCGCCTGATTCTCCTAATTGCATGGGCGGCTCCAAGAATGATCCGGCCTTTGCATCCGGAGGTGGCCAGTGAGCCAGTTCTTCCAGATTCACCCGGAAACGCCCCAGAAGCGGCTGATCAACCAGGCCGTGGATATTCTCCGCAAGGGAGGCGTTATTGTGTATCCGACGGATTCCGCCTACGCCATTGGCTGCCACCTCGGTGACAAGCAGGCAGCGGACCGGATAAAGCGCATTCGCCGCCTGGATGACAAGCACAACTTCACCCTGATGTGCCGGGACCTTTCGGACATCGGTGTGTTCGCGAAGGTCGACAACACCCAGTATCGGCTGCTCAAGAACTTCACGCCGGGGGCTTACACATTCATTCTGGACGCCACCAGTGAAGTACCACGCCGTCTGTTACACCCCAAGCGTAAAACCATTGGCATGCGGGTGCCGGACAATGCAATTGTGCAGGCGCTGTTGGCGGAACTGGGCGAACCTATCATGAGCAGTACGTTGATATTGCCGGGCGACGAGGACCCGATGACCGACCCATATGACATCCGGGAAACTCTGGAACACGAGCTGGACCTGATCATCGATGGCGGTTTTTGCGGCCTGGAGGCGACCACCGTGGTGAATATGACCGGGGATGCGCCGGAGGTGACTCGCGTCGGCAAAGGGGACCCAGAGCCCTTCCGGATTTAACGGAGTCAGGCCCGGGTGTTCAGGCTCAGGGCGAAATTTTTGCGGTCTGCGTAGTTGGTGGCCTGATCGGTACTGATAGTCCTGCGCAGGCTGTCGTAGCGGTGCGCAAGGTCCTGCAGGCCGTTGAATTGCTGGTTGTCGCTGACCAGGGTGTCCAGCAGTGAATTGTTCACGCCGTATGCCTTGTTCAACTTGAGCGCGTTGTCCACAAAATGCAGGGTGGGTTCGCTGGCGCTGAGCCGGCTGAATGCCTCCCGGAAGGGTTTGCTATTGTTCAGGTCGTGTTCGATGCGGCTGCGGGTTTCCTCCGGTATACCACCGCCAATGCTGATCTTGCCTTCGTCGCTCTTTGACACTTCCACGCTGGTTGCGGGGCTCAGTTTGTATTCGGCAAGTTTATGCCGCAGCGTTTCCCGCATATAGGCAAGGTCCTGCCCGACGGTTTGCTTGTACTCCGCCATCTGCAAGCGGGTGGATTTGGGGTGGCCGGTATCGAAGCCCGCTCGTTCCGACAGGGTAAACCGGTCATCGGTTGCGGAGACCGGTGCCTCTGGTGCAGCGGGCTTTGGCAACGCATTGCCCGACCCCGCCGGCTGTTTCTTTTCCATGGCTTGCTGGAACTGGGTGCTGGCTTTGATCAGCGATGTGAGCAGCGACATGGCATTGGTCCCCTCCTATGGTCACTGGGGAAATGTTGACGGTTTTGGTGTCTAGGGGAGGTGGATGCACAAAGCGGGCCATCGCGACTTATTGTTGAGGGGCACCTTGAGTGGCCAGGATGACTGCGCCGCCTGTCAGTAGTCAGCCCCCGGATTCAGTCACACCTTAGCGGTTCAACTGTTACATGTACCAGTGACCGGCACTGGTTCTGAATGCGGTTTTTGTAAGCGGTGGCTGACTCAGGCTGGTGGGAAACAACCGAGACAATGGCCGCATGAATGTTTGGCCCAATCGCCCAAACATGCAGATCACTGACTTTGGCATCGCCGTCCTCTATTGCCTGTTTTACCGCTTCCTCCATGTCCTGATGCTGCTCGTCGAGGAGGACCCTTGAGGTGTCTTTGACCAGAAGCCAGGACCAGCGCGTCACCAGCGTGGCACCGATAATGCCCATCATCGGGTCCATCCAGTTCCATCCTGCGTATTTCCCGGCCAGAAGGGCGACGATTGCCAATACCGACGTCAGGGCATCGGCGAGCACATGAAGATATGCCGCCCTGCGGTTATGATCATCGTGGCTGTGATGGCTGTGATGGCTGTGATGGCTGTGATGGTCGTGCCCGTGGCTGTGATCATGGCCATGGTCATGTCCTTTCTCACCCAGTATCCAGGCGGAAATCCCATTGACCACCAGGCCGATAAAGGCCACAAATATTGCGCCATCAAATGAAATTCCGACCGGCTGGATAAAGCGCCCAACACTTTCGATGACCATGTAGAGGGCAAAGACAGCCAATAGAATCGCCCCGGTAAAGCCTCCCAAGGCGTTGACTTTCCCTGTGCCAAAAGAAAACCGTGCGCTACCTGCGTTTTTGCGTGCGTACGTATAGGCAAAAGCGGCAATGCCAAGAGCTACGGCGTGTGATCCCATATGCAGGCCGTCGGCAAGCAACGCCATTGAGCCATAAATGATCCCTGCGAAAATTTCCCAACCCATCATCGCCAGGGTCAAGGCCACAACGATGAGCGTGCGAGTTTCGCCGGAGCGCTTGTGGTTCTGCCCGAAGACGTGATCGTGTTGCCATTGGTCCAGTCGTTCGTGATGCATAGACGCGCTCCTGAAATTGAGTAGTGGATGGTTAGAGGTTGCCCCCTGCCTGGAACCAGGCGCTTTAAATGCGCACCTTTGCAAAGCAGATCGTACTTGGATAGTCTTCCTGTCCAAAGATCGACGCTAACGAGATACGAAGTGTTCATTAACCAGGCCCAATTTTCCACCGGCAGACGTATTTTTGTGGTGACCATGCTGTCACTCATGATGCTTTTTCGTCTTGCCTGGGCTTCAGATCAGAACGTTCACGATGCATCACAGAGTCTATCTCTTGCAGAATTTGTCCAGAACCATGGGCATATCCATCCGTCCTCTCTCGATCATCTCCATGTTTCGACAGTTGAAATGACGGACCAGGACCACCTGCTACTCCATGCGATTGGCGCAGTCGAAAAGCACGTGCCCCTGAAGCTGGATGCAGTGCCGCTTTTCCACAGGCAGGACAAGCCTGTGCTTCAAAGAACGCCGTCTCCTCTGCCGGAGCAGACATCCGCACTTTATCGGCCTCCGAAAGCCTGAAAACGTCATTAAGAACTGACGCGTCAGCGTCTTTATCTAAATTTCTGTCGATATTTCGGAGATCACCGAATGAATCATATGCCGTTTCCGCGCCGAACAGGCGTGGGCGTTGGCGTGCGTTGGCTGTACCTTTTAGGGGCAGCGCTCGTAGGCCTGATGTTTTCTCCTCTGCTATTTGCCCATGGTGTTGAAGCAGGCGATGCCACGTTCATTGAGCAGGCCAGCGGGGCACAATTGCTGCCCTTTATCTATCTGGGGGCCAAACACATGGTCACCGGCTATGACCACCTCCTGTTCCTGGCAGGTGTCATCTTCTTTCTTTACCGCATGAAAGACGTGGGTATCTACGTCACGCTTTTTGCAGTTGGACACAGCGTCACGCTTCTTTACGGCGTGCTCAGCGAGACCAACGTCAACGCCTATATGGTGGATGCCATTATTGGCTTTTCCGTGGTTTACAAGGCTCTGGATAACCTTGGCGCGTTTCGCCGTTGGTTTGGATTTCAGCCCAATACCAAGGCCGCTGTCCTGATTTTCGGGTTTTTCCATGGGTTCGGCCTGGCCACAAAGCTCCAGGATTTCACGCTTGCAGAGGATGGCCTGGTGGCGAACATTCTGGCGTTTAATGTTGGAGTTGAGATTGGCCAGTTGATGGCTCTGGGCATCATTCTGATTGCGATGAACTTCTGGCGCCGGACGGATGTTTTCCCCCGGCAAGCACTTGCAGCCAACGTTCTGTTGATGAGTGCCGGTTTTATGCTGATGGGTTATCAGTTGACTGGCCTGTACACCGTTTCCTGAGGAGCTAGACCATGCAAGACATTTCCAATATGAATCGTGAGGGACTTCCTTCCTCAAAAAGCTTGTTCAAGGCGACCGGAGTGGCTGCTGTTATCGGCGGAGTGGTTCTGGTCACAACCATCCTCCCGGCCGAATATGGCATCGATCCCACGGGACTCGGCCAGACCATGGGGTTGACTGTACTCAGTCAGGCTAACGCCGCTGAGTCCGCGCAGCCTGAGTCAGCACCGGCCTCGTCAGGTAACCTGCTGGCATTGTCGGCTGGCCCGGTCTGGAAAACGCCAGAAGGGTTGAGTTCTGATTCCACAACCGTCACTTTGGGACCAAACGAGGGTCTGGAAGTCAAAGCCACAATGGCCGAGGGTGATCGAATGGTCTTTAACTGGACCACGGAGGGAGGTTCGGTGAACTTCGATATGCACGGTGAACGGTTCAATGACGGCGACAATTTCACCAGCTACTGGCAGGGGCGCGACCAGCCGTCTGCGAGCGGAGCATTTGAGGCACCGTTTGACGGTACGCATGGATGGTACTGGGAAAATCGCGGAGAAACAGCTGTCACTGTGGTTCTTGACACCAGCGGGTTTTACAGCGGCATTAGCAAGAAGTAATTCAATTATTGATCCTTAGGAGTTATCTCATGAAAAAAATGATTCACGTATTTGCAGCGGTCATTGTTTTGTCGGTTTCCGGCTACGCATTTGCCGGGGCTGGCCATAGCCATGGTGCTTCGGAGCCTGTTTCGAAAGAACAGGTGACCGAGCGAGCAGCCGCCGTCAAGCAGCAACTCGTCAATTCAGAACAGATTGCTTCTAGCTGGGCGGAAGCCTCCAGAGGCAAGGCCGAGCAGCGGTCTACCTCGGCGGGTAAACTATGGGTCGTCCAGTTTGCTAATCCTGACTCTGCCAGCGAAGACAAAGCGAACCTGTATGTCTTTGTGGATGAGTACGGCAACCCCGTTGGAGCTAACCACTCCGGCAAAATGTAAAGCTGGAGATGGAGCAAAGGCCCGCTAACCGCCCGGTTGCGGGTCTTTAGTCAGGAGAACCATGCTTGAGATTCTGAAAAATCGCACCTACCGGCATCTGTTTTTAGCCCAGGTCGTTGCCCTGCTGGGAACGGGGTTGGCAACGGTTGCCCTGAGCCTTCTGGCCTTTGATCTTGCTGGTGATAAGGCGGGGCAGGTGGTTGGCACAGCCATGGCAATCAAAATGGTCGCCTATGTCTTCATTGCCCCCATTGCTGCAGCACTGGCGGAGAACATACCTCGTCGTGTGATGCTGGTTTCTCTGGATCTGGTGCGAGCTGCCGTTGCACTTGCCTTGCCTTTTGTGACTGAGGTCTGGGAGGTGTATGTACTGATCGCCGTGCTGCAATCGGCATCTGCGGCCTTTACGCCGACGTTCCAGTCCACCATCCCGGACACCTTACCCAACGAGGACGACTATACGCGGGCACTGTCCCTTTCCCGTCTGGCTTACGATCTTGAAAACCTGATCAGCCCGGCTCTGGCCGGCATGCTGTTGTTGGTTACCAGTTGGCAGGGGCTGTTTTCGGGCACGGTGGTTGGCTTCATCGCATCCGCGTTGCTCGTCGTATCGGTGGCTCTGCCTTCTGGCTCTGCACCGCAGAAGCATCGGGGTATCTACGAGCGTGCCCGCCGTGGGTTTCGTATTTTTATGGCCACACCGCGCCTTCGGGGGCTGATCGCGCTGAATGTGGTGGTCAGCATGGCCGGCTCCATGGTGATCGTGAACACCGTAGTGATCGTGCAGGGTAGTTTTGGCCTGACCGATCAGCACACGGCCATGGCCTTTGTGGCATTCGGCGCGGGTTCCATACTGGCGGCACTGGCGCTGCCCGCGCTGCTCAGAAGCTGGAAGGACCGTCCGGTGATGCTGGCAGGGGCTTGGGTGTTGCTCGGCGGTTTGGGCGCGGCTTGGTTTGCCGACAGCATCTACATGCTGATGCCAGTCTGGGCGCTGCTTGGTGTCGGATTCTCAACGGTTCAGACACCCATAGGTCGTTTGCTCACACAGTCTTCTCATGGCGAAGACCGCTCAGCACTGTTTGCAGCCCAGTTTTCGCTGTCTCACGCCGGCTGGCTGATAGCCTATCCGCTGGCGGGATGGCTTGGTTCATCTGTCGGCATTCAGCCAACGCTGATTGTGTTGGCGGTTCTTGGGCTAGTCTTCCTGGTTGTTGCCAGCCGACTGTGGCCCGCCGATGATCCATTGGTGATTGCCCATAGCCATCATGACCTGCCACGCGACCACCCGCACAGAACGGAATCGGGAGCGGAGCATTCCCACCGGTATGTGATTGATGAGCTGCATCCGCGGTGGCCGGGTTAAATGACTTCGTCGCCTTTCGACGTCAAGCTGATGAAATGTGCCCTAAGATCAACTCCAACTCGATTCAGGAATCCTCCTGGATAAGAGTAACGAGGTTACGTCGAATCTCTTCAGCGCTCAGCACGGTCAGCGGCGAGAAATCGTAGGGTAGAAGGTGGTCAAGCAGTGACATAGCGTTGCCAGTTCTTGACGGTCCCTTCCGAGCTTTCGTGAAACAATAGTTAGCGCAGGATCAGGCGCACTTTGTTCGGGTACGCACATAAGATCTATTTTTAGATGAGCTCAATGGGTGTCAGATTTTTCAGGTGTCCGGTAGCAGCCGACCAGGCACCTACCGCAGATAAAGCATCATTCCAAACAGTTCCACCAAAGACTGGACGACAATCACCACGACGGCCGCAGCCCAGGCTTCTGGTATTGAAAGTGCCAAAGGTAAAACCACGAAGGAGTTGCGTGTTCCAAGGCTGAAGATGACGGTACGGCCGGTTGCTGCCGGTAATCGGAAGACCCGGCGCAGAGCTTTTCCGACCAGAGCCGCCGCTAGCAGATAAGCCGGGAACAGTATCATCAAGGGCCATATGAGAGGGCCGGTACTGTCGATCTGGCTGACCTGTGTCATCGTGATGATAAAAAGTACGACTGTAAGCAGAGGGACCGGCATCAGGCCCATGAAGCGAATGAACCCGGTGGCTTTTCTGGAGTTTTCGGCCCATTTTTCAGTCAGAAATGCCAAGATAATCGGGACAACAATCAGCCCGACAAAGGCCGGCAGGAGGTGTCGCCCAAGCTCCAGATTTAAATCGAATTGACTGCCCACAAAAAGCCAGAGGTAGAGTGGCAGAAGAGACAGTTGAGCAATCAACAGAACCGGCGTTGCCGCAATGGCTCGGGTGCTCTGGCACTCCTCCACCCTGTCGCCGAGGGAAGAGGTCTATCCGGCAATGAGGCCGGAAAAAACAGCGATGAGGTAGGCCCAGACCTGATGGCGTTCAATTACGTCTCGCATAAGGTGTTCGTAACCGTGTGGCATGTCGGCCATTCGCAGCCGATCTGCCACACGGCACCCTTTTCAGCAGCCCTGCTAGCCATGGCCATAAGTATGGGCATCTTTGTGACTGTGATCAGGGTGCTCAAACTCCAATGTTGAATGAGTGATGCTGAATTCGTTTTCCAAAGTTCGTTTTATCCCGTCCTTGACTTTCTCAAGTTCATTCCAGGCACTTATCTCGACCACCACATGGGCGTCGAGGGAGGCATCATGCTCACCCATCTGCCAGAAATGTACGTGGTGAAGGTCGATAACGCCTTCTACGTTTGATACAGCCTCAATGACCGAATCTGTGTCAATATCCACAGGACTTCCCAGCATGAGTGTTCGGATGGTTCCGCCGATTTCCGTCAGGCCCAGGTAGAGAATGTAGCTGGCGATACCAATTGTGATTGCGGGATCAACCCAGCGCATGTCGTACAGGAGAATCAGGGCACCGCCTACAACGACTGCGATTGATGCAAACGCATCAGACAAGTTGTGTAAAAACAACGCACGAATATTAACGCTGCCCTTCTGCATAGAGTAGGTCAGCAGCGCGGTCAGCGCGTCCACCACCAGTGCGACAATGCCAAGCCAGATTACCCACCATCCCTTGATTTCCGTCGGCTCAATGAATCGCATGGTACCTTCGTAGATCAGGTAGAGGCCTATCATGATCAGGGTGGTGTAGTTTATGAGTGCCGCAACGATCTCAATTCTCCCATAGCCAAAGGTCATCTTTGAGTCGGCCGGGCGGCGTGCAATTTTCCGGGCAGCAAAAGCGATAACCAGCGATGCCATGTCTGAAAAGTTATGTATAGCGTCGGCGATCAACGCCAGGCTACCGGCGAAGATCCCGCCCGCGATCTGGGCGACAGTCAGGATGCCATTCGCCCAGATGGCTACTGCAACTCGCTTGTCCTTGGTATCCGGTGACATGTGAGCATGCTCGTGGCCCATTATTTTCTCCTTGTTCGGTAGTTGTTCATTTCGTGTTGTTTCCGGCACTTTTTTCGGCCCTGAAGCCCGTGACAAAAATCATGGTCACACCCAGGACTATGAAGACGTCGGCAAGATTGAACGCCGGCCAGTGCCAGCCCCCGCCATCGGCAAAGAGACTGAAGGCCGCGGCCCTATTTCAAAGATGCACCCTGTTAAAAAATAGGGTGATTTGCCACACTATTCATTCCGGTCGATACTCATATTCACGTTTCTGGTGCTCGTTCGAATAACGCTATTTAAAACTCTGTAGTAACTATAGAGTCAATGTTTAGCCTATGCTTGGATATGGGCCCCTTAACCAGCGCACGTTCAAGTGTCACCACTTGACCCTGTATTAGCTGCTGGGCCGAAGCTTTCGGTATCAATTGGCCGCCGGGATCTTTATCGGGCAACGGCAATTCCTGCGGCGATTACTTGTGAGTCTCTTGTGAAAGATTCTGGCACACCTCCGGGCTTTGGATATCTGGGTGAGTGGGCCAGCCAGGATCAGAGATTCCTCAGTAAGCTCCGCGAGGACGGATTCTGGGATCAGAAGTACTGTACGGGCCTGGCGGAACGGGGGCTCCGGTGCAGATATTCGGTTTTAGCTGATCGTACTCGAAGCCCTGGGGACGTCGACTGTCACGCAAAGTCCGTGTTCTTTGGCGCGTGAGAAATGGAGGCTTCCACCATAACGTTCCACAATTTCCCGAACAATCGCCAGCCCAAGGCCATGGCCGGGCGTTTGCTCATCCAGCCGCAATCCCCGTTGACCCAGCTTGCCGATTTCAGTCTCAATGACGCCTGGCCCATCGTCTGAAACGCCGATCTGCAGATTTCCGGAGTGTTGAACGAGTGACAGTTCCACGCATCGTTCTGACCATTTGCCTGCGTTGTCCAGGAGATTGCCCATGATTTCATTCAGGTCGTGTTCCTCAATCGGCCAGCGAGCGTCCTCCGGCAGGGAGCTCGACAGTTCAAAAGACTTTTCCGGGTATAGCCGCCCCAGCATCCAGAGTAGGTCCCGCGCCTGTTTCAGCGGGTAAGCGCTTTTTCCAACTTGCGGCCCTGCAAAGCGACTTCGGCGCATCTCGGCTTCAAGCTGTTTGTCGATGTCATTGAGTCTCGCGGTCATTTGAAGGCGGAGATCGTTGGAGAGCGGACGACTGGTGTCCTCAAGAATCTGCCGGACGGCCGCAATGGGTGTTTTCACGCTGTGAGAGAGGTTTGCCAGCGCATCCCTTGAGCGTTCCAGGCGTTGATCCAGCGAGTCGAGCAACTGGTTGAGCTGCTGGACCAGCGGTCGAAACTCCTCAGGCGCCTGAACATGAATCCGCGAGACCTTGCCATCCTGAAGTCGCTTAAGCGTGGCTCTTAGCTCGACAACGGGGCGCATGGACAGATTGATACCGAACCAGATTACAACGACCAAAAGCAGAATCAGCAGAATAGAGACGATGGCTGTCCACGCGTGCAATTCTGCCTGGCTGCGTTTCAGGGCGCCTAGATCCTCGGACACGATTACTATAATAGGGGTGTCGCCCACCAGGAACGACTTTCGATACGCGAGAATGTCCTTTGGCCCATCGACGGTATCCGCATCCTGCACACGACGGGTTCCATCTTCTGCTGATTCAATTAAGGACGTTAACACCGGCGCCCAGGAATCCGGGGAAATAACGGTTGAAGAAGGAGAATGTATGGCAAAGGCGTGGTGAAACACCTCCTGAAAGTAGTCGCCGGTCTGGAGATCATCCAATTGACCGCCAGAGTCGCGAATCTGGTGTTCCAGAAAGGCGACCTCATCCTTAAGTCGTGTCGCAACGAATTCCCGGGACATCCGGTCCAGTAACAAGCCGTGAACCAGCCATGCAAGCCCCATTAACGCAATGCCGGCAGGCAGTAGTAATAAAAGCAAAGTTCCTTTGACGGATTTGGGCTTGCTAAACAGTGTCATTGAACAGATACCCCTGGCCGCGACGGGTAGAAATGGTGTCGTTGCCTACCAGTTTTCGCAATCTGCGGATGTAGGCTTCGATTACGTTCTCATTCGGGGTGTCGTTCAGGTTGTATAGCTGGTCCATTAACTGCTCTTTTGAAAATACATGACCGGGACGGCTCATCAGACAGCGCAGCAGGCGGAATTCCGTACCCGTGAGGCTGTATTCTTTGCCATCGTCGGATTTCAGGCTCTGGCGATTCTCATCCAGTTCGTAGCGTCCGGCTTTTACCACGGAATGAATGCGCCCTTCGCTTCGACGCACAATGGCGTTAAGCCGGGCGATCAACTCCTCAGTCTGGAAAGGTTTTGCCAGGTAATCGTCTGCTCCCGCTTTCAGTCCTTCTACTTTGTCGTGCCAGTCGCCCCTTGCCGTAAGGATTAGCACCGGAAAGCCGATCTGGTGTTTTCTCCACGTCCTTAAAACGTTCAACCCATTGCCGTCTGGCAGACCAAGATCAAGAACAACCGCGCGATAATCTTCCTGCTCGCCCAGAATCGCGGCTTCTCTGGCCGTATGGGTTGTATCAACGCTGAATCCCGCCTTTTCAAGCTGACGACCTAAACCGTCTGCCAGCAATCGGTCGTCTTCAACGAGTAGTAATCGCATCGCGGTGCCCTTTCTCTGAGTCAAGAGTGTATCGAGTGTCGCCGATCAACCTGAATTCATCCTGAACGACAAAATAGTTGGATATTTTCAGTAAGAATTCAGGTTAGTGCGCGATGGTGTTCTTCCTATTTTGGCATTGCTCTATGTTCAGGGCTAACCAGCGCCGGCTTTGCCGGTCAGTATGACAAAGGAGAAGACAAGATGAACGCATCCAAGTTGATTGTTGCAGCCGCCGCCATGTCGATGTCGGCAGTGACCCTCGCCGGTGGTGCTCATGGCGGTGGCCATGGCGCCAGCAGCGGCGAACTGGGTAAAGCCTCCGAAGCCAGTCGCACTATCACGGTGGAAATGTACGATAATTACTACGAGCCGGAAGAAATCACTGTTGAGCCCGGCGAAACCGTGCGCTTTGTGGTGAAGAACGAAGGTAGTCTCGTTCACGAGTTCAATATTGGCACCCCCTCCATGCACGAAGGCCATCAGAAAGAAATGATGATGATGGTCGAGCATGGTGTGATTCAGGGCGGCAAGCTCAACCAGGACATGATGAGCATGGACATGGGCAATGGTAAGACCATGAAGCATGATGACCCCAACAGCGTGTTGCTTGAGCCCGGGCAGAGCAAGGAAGTTGTGTGGAAGTTTACGGAAAAAGGTGACATTGAGTTTGCCTGTAACGTGCCAGGCCATTACGAGTCAGGAATGTACGGTGACGTAAATTTCGAATAATACAGTGCGCTGAGTACCGAACGAATGCAGGGGCTGGTGATGGCTTCCCAGCCCAGCTCCAACGAAATGCAGTTTGGAGCAAAACAGATGAAAACACGCTTTTTGACAGGATTTTTGAGCCTGCTGATGCCAGCCATGGTTTTGGCCGGTGAGTACGACCTTACGGTCGACCGGGTAAAAATTGATACCGGCGATTTCGTGAAGGAAGGTATTGGATACAACGGCGCATCTCCGGGACCGGTGATGCGCTTCAAGGAAGGCGAAAACGTCAGGATCAACGTGACCAACAATCTGGATGAGATGACGTCCATTCACTGGCACGGTCTGATCCTTCCTTTCGATCAGGACGGAGTACCAGGTATCAGTTTCCCGGGCATCAAGCCGGGTGAAACCTTTACTTACGAATTTCCCATCCAGCAAGCGGGCACCTACTGGTTCCACAGCCACTCTGGTTTTCAGGAGCCGGATGGCGCCTACGGTTCCATCGTTATCGAACCCGAGGGGCGTGAACCGTTCCGTTACGACCGCGAATACGTCGTCCAATTGACCGACAAACACCCGCATTCCGGTGATCGCATCATGCGCAACCTGAAAATGATGACTGATTATTACAACCGCGATCAGCAGACCGTGGGCGAGTTTTTCTCGGATGTGTCCGAGAACGGTTTTATGAACACAGTTCGGGATCGCATGGCCTGGGGTGGCATGCGCATGATGAAAGCAGACGTCGAAGACGTGCATGGCTTTACGGGCCTGATCAATGGCAAAGGGCCGGACCAGAACTGGACCGGACTCTTTGAGCCGGGTGAGCGGATCCGGCTGCGATTCATCAACTCCTCTGCGATGACCTACTTCGACATCCGGATTCCCGGTCTGGACATGACGGTTGTCCAGGCTGACGGCAACAATGTTCAGCCGGTCAGTGTGGACGAGTTCCGGATCGGTGTAGCGGAAACCTACGATGTGATCGTGCGCCCGAAAGATGAGCAGGCTTATACCATTTTTGCTGAATCCATGGGACGGTCAGGCTATGCAAGGGCTACGCTGGCCCCCGAAATGGGTATGGAAGGGTCCGTGCCACCAATGCGTGAACCAGCGCGCCTGACCATGGCTGATATGGGGGGCATGCCTGGCATGGACCATGGCAGCATGGCAGGCATGGATCACGGAAACATGGATATGGGTGACTCGGGTGACATGTCCGGGATGGATCATTCCTCGATGGAGGGGATGGACCACTCCAACATGGACAGCATGGATCATTCCAATATGGAAGGTATGGATCATTCCAGCATGAAAGATATGGATCATTCGGGCATGTCTGGCATGTCCGGCATGTCTGGCATGGACCATGGTTCCATGGCGATGGGGAAAGAAGAAGCAAACGATCCTTTCTACGCCAAGGGCAGTGGCCTCATGCCCAAAGCTGCTAATGGCGGTAAATTCCTGTCTTACGCTGACCTCAAGGCTCAGGATCCTTTGTATGAAGACCGCGAACCGACCCGGGAGATCGAGCTTCGCCTGACCGGCAATATGGAGCGTTACACCTGGAGCATTAATGGCGTCAAGTATGAAGACGCCGATCCGATTCGTCTCAAATACGGTGAGCGGGTCCGCTTCAAATTTGTCAACGAAACCATGATGACTCACCCCATGCACCTGCACGGTATGTGGTCCATCCTTGATGTTGGCGCAGGCCAGTGGAATCCGATCAAGCACACGGTCAGTGTGCAGCCCGGCACCACCGTTTACATGGAAACCGAAGTCGACGAGCCAGGCCAATGGGCGTTCCACTGCCACCTCTCTTACCACGCGGCCGCTGGTATGTTCCGTAAGGTGATTGTTGAAGGTGGGCCAGAGTCGACGCAGGCCAAAACAGACGCGGCTGCTGAAGAAGGAGGTGAGGCATGAGTTGTATTCGATCACTTGTTGCGGTCAGTTTCTTTGCCTCTATCGGATTCTCAACGGCGGTGACAGCTCAGGAAATGATCTCCGACACCACCGCTCGTAAACAGCCGCTCACAACCTGGGGTGTTCAATTCGAGGAGTTTGAATACCGCTACAGCGACGATAACGAGGAACTGGGCGTCTGGAACGCGGATGCTTTTTATGGCACCGACGAGTTTAAAGTCCGCTTGCTCACAACCGGGGAGTACGAGATCGAGGAGCAGGCCTACGAAACACTGGAAAACCAGTTGGTCGGCCAGATCCCCATCTCCAGGTTTTTCGACGCCAAAGCGGGTGTGCGTTTCGATACGCCCGAAGGGCCGGACCGTACGTATGCCGTTCTCGGTGTCGCCGGGCTGGCACCCCAATGGTTTGAGATCGATGCAAATCTGTATGTGAGCAATGAAGGTGAGACGTCCGCTGAGCTGGATGCGGAGTATGAATTATTACTCACCAATTATTGGATCCTCGGGGCGACACTGGATGCGACGGTCGCATTCAGTGAGGATCGTGAAATTGGCGTTGGTAAAGGGCTGGTTTCCACGGAAACCGGCCTCAGGGTGCGTTATGATCTGGTTGACCGGGCATTCTCGCCATACTTGGGCGTGGTGCATGAGCGTAAGTATGGTGATACGGCGGACTTTGCGCAGGCAGACGGCGGTGGTAGAGAAGACTGGTTTGCCGTGATTGGTGCTCGTATCGTGTTCTGACCGTGGTGTCTTGGGCCAGGGTCTTCCCCTGGCTTTTTTTTCAGGATTTGATGTAGGTCAAATGTTCGAAATGCCCCGTCAGATTTCGGTGGCATGTCAGGTTTTTGAATAAGAGTATCAGGAGAGCGAATGAGCAGGGAGCAGGACCGAACCACTCGCTATCAGGAGGGGAGTCTCACACTCACGGGAACCGTTATGCTGGGTACCGGGGTGATGATTGGTGCCGGTATCTTCGCTTTGACCGGGCAGATGGCACAGATGACGGGCACTCTGTTTCCATTGGCGTTTCTGGCCGCGGCGATAATCGTCAGTTTCAGCTCCTATTCCTACATCAAGATTTCAAATGCATACCCCTCCGCCGGCGGTATCGGTATGTACTTGCACAAAGCATACGGTGATCGGTTGCCGACGGCTTTCAACGCGTTGCTGATGTACTTCTCGATGGTAATTGCCCAGAGCTTCCTGGCCCGAACCTTTGGATCTTACACCATGCAACTGTTCGGTGGCGATGAAAGCGGCCGAATGGTGCCGATTCTTGGCGTAGCCCTCATTATGGCAGCGTTTCTGATCAATCTACTCGGCAACCGGATGATTCAGAGCGTAGCGTCTTTCATAGGCGTGTTAAAGATTGGAGGCATACTGATTTTCGGAATTGTGGGTATCTGGATTACTGATAACCTCGCAGTAGACTTTTCAGGCACGGGCGAAGCCGGAGCAACGGGTAATTTTCTGGGTGCGACGGCGCTGGGAATACTGGCCTTCAAGGGTTTTACCACGATTACCAACAGTGGCTCCGAGGTAATCGACCCCAAACGGAATGTGGGGCGGGCGATCATTATTTCCATCGCGGCCTGCGTAGTGATTTATACCCTGGTGGGTTTTGCGGTTGCCAGCAATCTGTCGCTGGGTGAAATCATTGAAACGCAGAACTATTCGCTTGCGGCCGCAGCGCGTCCGGCGTTGGGCGAGTATGCGGTCTGGTTCACGGTGGCGATTGCTATGACGGCCACCGCCGGTGGCATTCTGGCCAGCATTTTCGCCGTCTCGCGTATGTTGGCCATGCTGACTGAAATGAAGCTGGTTCCTCACCGTCATTTCGGTATGCCTGGCAGTATCCAGAAGCACACGTTGGTTTACACGGTGGTTCTCGGGCTCGTTCTGACGGCGTTTTTTGACCTCTCACGGATTGCCGCTCTGGGCATTGTGTTCTATTTGGTAATGGATATTGCCATTCACTGGGGAGTTCTTTGTCATTTGCGCGACGATGTGAAGGCAAAGGCGTGGGTGCCAGCGATTGCTATCGTCCTGGATTTGCTCGTACTCGTGGGTTTCGTCTGGGTCAAACTGAATAGTGATCCGTTTGTTATTGGCGTGGCGGTAATTACGATGATTGTTATCGTCGCAGCAGAGCATATTTTTCTGAAGAAGTTTCTGCGCTCGGAACATGAAGAATCGCATGTCCGTGATCACCACTAATCGGCGATAACTGGATCGTTGAGCTTTTTGTAACCCTGTGATAGGACTAGACGCCAGCGTTGATGTGACACCAATTGTTGAACGAAAGCGGGAGGGATCAGGATGAAAGCAAATAGCTTTAGACTATTCGTGTTTTTGTTGTTTTTACAAGCGCCATATTTACAGGCTGATGAGATTCTCTCGGGCGAAGATGTTGCCAATGTCGTCGTCGGAAACACGGTGCAAATGGTATTTCGGGATGCCCAAGACAATTTTCGCACTCGAACCTTTCATGAGTACTATGATCCCGATGGGTCGATCTATGGAATGACCAAGTATCGTGAACAACAGGGAAACCTTACCCATTATATTGGAAGATGGGAGGTGAAAGACGGTAAATTTTGCACATCTGTCTACGGTCGCAACTATTCCTGTAACAAGATAAAGCCTTTGTCTGGCAATAATTTCGAATTGGTCAATGAGGGAGGCGAGATCAGGAATGTTAAATTATACGAAGGGAAGCATCACGGACTGGAGTAGGGTACCCGGGAATTATTTTCATCGGGCATCCTGGCAAGAGAGTGAGGGGCTATTTGGTTGCTCGATCCGAGGATTGGATAATGAGTTTTTTGGAACTGTATAGTCTTTTACTTGCCCTGGTGGTCGGCATCGTGGCTACCATCCTGGGCCTTTACGGGTTTGTGCGCGTGATGGGCTCTGCGCGCGGGGAGCCGGGCAAGGATGTGCCGGCAAGCTCCGGTGTGCTGTCGCGGGATCCGGTGTGGGGGCGCTATCACGCGCGTTACTACGGTTACGCATTGTTGTTCCTGGCCTTCGATATGGAAATGGCGTTCATGTACCCATGGGCCGTCGTGTACAAAGAAGTAGGGCTGGTTGCTTTGTATGATATGGGCGTATTTCTTGCCATCCTCTTTCTGGGCCTGCTTTATGGCTGGAGTCAGGGGGCATTGAGGCGTCAATGACTTCTGATCATCCCATTAACACCACAGGTTCGCGTCAGAGGCAGACACGGTTTGCCGCTCTTCAGAAGTGGGTTTCCCGTGCATTTGCGCGTGACCTGAGTTGTCTCATCGTCCCGGGACAGGATGTCGCTCTGGCGCATGGCTTGAATGTGAGTGCCACCGGCATGCGTGTCAGCGCCTCACCCCGTGATGCGAATGTGCTTCTGATCGTCGGCGGGCTTTCAGAAAAAATGGGCGAGGTTGCAACGGTGCTTTATGCGCAGATGCCCCGGCCCCGCACTATTCTCATGCTTGGCGGCAAGACGCCATCGTCTTTTCCGGATGCTGATGTATCAGCGGGTCTGTCGCAAAAGGCACTGGCCGACGCGGTTGGGCGGCTGAAGCGGGCACTGGCGGAAGGTGCCTTCGCTACTTCAGCGGAGGATTTTGATGCCTCCGTCCTGCACGTCAAAATCGAGTACGTCTGCCCTATGCACCCGGAAGTTGTCGAAGACGAGCCGGGCAGTTGCCCCAAATGTGGCATGGATCTGGTAGCACGCGAAGCGGGGGAGCAGACTCCTGAAGGCGGCCACGATCATGAACATCGCCATGATCACGAACAGCAGTGCCAAGACCACGACCACGACGACAGTAACGAACACCAACAGGAACACGCTCACGAAAATGCCGCGACCGAATATACCTGCCCCATGCACCCCGAAATTGTTCGGGACGAGCCTGGCAGTTGCCCCAAGTGCGGTATGGACCTGGTAGTCCGCGAGGACGGGGAAGATGAGGCACACTCAGAACATGAACATTCCAGCCATGATCACGGTGAGCATGATCACAGTGGGCATGAGCATGGAGGGCACGATCACGGTGGCCACGATCACGGTGGCCACGATCATGGCGCCTCGGGATTCATGTCGATGATTGAAGTCACCAAGGATCTGCCACGCAGTGCCGATGGCCTGCAGATGGACTGGCTTGAGGTGCCGTTCGGTCCGGTCTTCCCCGGCTTGCCCGGCGGACTGAAGTTGACGCTCACGCTCGACGGCGACGGTGTGACCGAAGGGCAGGCGACCTCCCTGGTGGGGGTGACCAACGAAGGTGAGAATATTGAAGAAAGTGAAGAGATGGATGCTGAGACCTTCATTGGGTATCTGTCAGCCGCAATTCCACTGGCACCGGTGAGCTACCGTCTTTTAGTCTGTCTGGCAATAGAGCAAGCGGCAGGGCTGGAGGGCGATTCGGCAAACGCCGGTGCTCGCACCGGCGCCCTTGAGCGTGAGCGCATCGCCAGTCACCTTGGCTGGCTGGCTCAGTTAGGGCGCCAGCTCGGCTTTGCCTGGCTGACGCAACGGGCCGCAACTCTGCAACTGCAAGTCAGAGAGGCTAACAGGGACAGTCTTGCTGCCCTGGAGCCAGCGCTGCGCACATTGGGAACCCGCCTTGAGCGAACGCCTTTACTCAAATCACGGCTTAAGGGTATCGGCCTGCTGCCAACGGAATCTTCTGACCTGCGCGGGCCCGTAGCGCGTGCTGCGGATGAAGGTGGAGATGCCTGGGCGCGCCTGAGGCAACGCCTGGCCGAAATTTCCGCCAGCCTTGGCCTTATAAAGTCGGGCGGGGAACCGGCGCTGCCGGTTCTGCGCGACGTTGGCGATGTGTCAGGAACCGGTGAGGCCACCGTTGACACTCCGCGCGGCGAGGCCCGGCTAAGTCTGAAACTGGAGCGCGGCCATGTTAAGTCATACAAGCTGGACACCGCCTGTAGTCAGCATATCGGCCTGGTCCCTAAGCTTGTCGAGGGCCAGGAACTGGGCGATGCGCTGCTGGCAGTCGGGTCACTGGACCTTTCGCCCTGGGAGGTGACTTCGTGACCGTCGCTATTGTTTTGCTCGCGCTGCTTGGCAGCGCCTGGCTGCTGGCTGTGGTTGAGGGCTGGATGGCGACTGGTCGCCTGAGCCCGGCCGCGCCTCTGTTTCGCGGCCTGGCTCACCTCGGCCGTGAGTCCATAGTACCGCGCTCACCAGACCGGGTCTTCTTCGAGGCCGCGCCCGTGCTTCTTTTGGTTGTCGCCGTGCTCGGTATGGCAGTCCTGCCGCTGGCGCCGGACCTGATCATTGCGGACCTTGGCACTGGCGCACTGTTTGTGAACGCGGCCCTGGCCTACGTGCTCGTCGCGGTGATCATGGCGGGTTGGGGGCCGGATGGAGCCTACGCGATGATCGGTGGCTGGCGCTTTCTGGGCCAGCTTATTGCCTATTCCATGCTGATTGTCATGCCGATCACGGCCGTGGCCATGCGTGCCGAATCCCTGGTAAACACTGCGATCGTTGGCTCCCAAGCGGGTCTATGGAACATCGTCTACCAGCCCCTGGGCTTCGTGCTGTTTTATATTGCGGCCATGGCACTGGCATTCCGCGCCCCTTTCGACCTGCCTTCTGCAGAGGGGGAGCTTGGCGGCGGTGTCGACGCTGAGTATACCGGGGTACGCCTGGCGGTGCTTCGCCTTGCCCGGCTGACGCTGGTGGTTACGCTGGCCTCCGCGACCACGGTGTTCTATCTCGGCGGCTGGCATGGGCCGCTGCTGCCGCCCTCGGCCTGGAGCCTGATCAAGACCCTGGCCGTGGCCGTGTCGATGCTGCTCGTCGGCCACTATCTGCCACGCATCCGCGAGGCGAATCTGATGCGGTGGTGCTGGGTCCTGGGTATTCCCCTCGCACTGCTCAATATCATTATTGTCGGCTTACTGATTCTGGTGGTTCCCTGATGTATGCACAGGCTTTTTTCGTTGCCGTTTTCGGGCTGGCTGCCATTGGCTTCGGCGTGGTGGTGTTTCGCACCTCGTCCATGATGCGTTCCGCACTGGCACTGCTGTTTTCGATGACCGCCGTCGGCTGCCTGTTCCTGGCGATGCAAACCGAATTCCTGGGCGTGCTGCAGATCATGATGATGGCCACCGAGATGAGCATCATGGCCATCTTCATGGTGATGTTCATGATGGATCCCGGCGGGCTTGGCGGTATGGATATGAGCCACCAGAAGCGCTTCTCGATAGGTGCCGGGGTGAGTGCCGCCGTTGTCGCCATCGCCGTTGCGCTGCTGTCCGACTGGGGCCCCGCAGCGGAGCAGGTGGTGGACGCGCAAGCGCAGACACGGGCGTTGGGCATGGAACTGCTGGGACGCTCAATGATGATCTTCGAAACCGCCGGCATCACCATCCTGACCGCAATGATCGCGGCCACTGCGGTGTCAATACCGGTGAAAAAGCTGGCGAGTAAAGACGGCAAGGAGGCATCGGAATGACCATGATTCTGATATTGGCGCTTGTGACCGGCGCCATCCTGTTCGGTATCGGAGTCTATGGAGCTCTGTCACAGACCAATCTGGTGATGATCATGATGGGCGTGGAGCTGATGCTGGCAGGCGCCATGGTGAATCTGGTGGCTTTCTGGCGCTTTCTGCATCCGGAAGCCTATTCCGGCCAGATGTTTGTGCTGGTGGTGATGACGGTTATGGCACTGGAGATGGCGGTCGGCTTTGGCGTTGCTATTGCGCGCTTCCGGGCCAAGGGCTCAGTCGAGATGGAAGAAGCGGAGGACCTGAAAGGATGAGTGCAGTGCTTCTGCCGATATTGCCACCGCTGATAGCCGCCCTGGCGGTGTTGATACTGCGCCGTGGCAGCGCTGCGCTGGCCCTGGCTGGCGCGACGCTCAGCCTGGCAGGCGGTGTCCGGCTGCTGGCCGGAGCCCTTGACGGCCAGGCCGAAACCCTGCTTCTACCCGGGCTGCCGGACATGCCCTTGCGCCTGGTTTCGGGTCCGATGACGGCACTGCTGAGTGTGGCAGTGGCCACGGTCGGAACCTTCGTTCTGGTTTATGCCATCGGCTATATGAAGCGGGAGTCCGGCCAGGCGCGCTTTTATGCCGTAATGTCGCTGTTCCTGGCGGCGATGCAGGCGTTGGTGCTGGCTGGCGACTGGGTTCTGTTGTTGGCGGCCTGGGAACTCATCGGCCTCTGCAGTTACCTGCTGATCGGCTTCTGGTTCCAGCGGCCGGAAGCCGCAAACGCAGCCAGCCGTGCTTTTCTCTATACCCGCAGCGCCGATCTCGGGCTTTATGTGGCGATATTCATACTCATCGGGTCGTCAGGTACCAGTGAGATCGCCGCCTCTCTGGAAGTTGGCGGTAGTGCCTCGACCGCCGCCGGCCTGCTGTTATTGCTGGCGGCCATGGGTAAGTCGGCCCAGGTTCCCCTGCAGGACTGGCTGATGCGCGCCATGGCCGGCCCGACACCGGTCTCGGCGCTGCTGCACTCGGCCACGCTGGTGGCGGCGGGCGCCATTCTGCTGATCCGGTCTGCGACGCTGCTGAGTCCTGAAGCGCTTTTCGCTATAGGGCTTGTGGGTGGTATCACCACGGTGGCGGCCGGGGTGATTGCGCTTGCCGAACGTGATCTCAAACGCCTGCTGGCGGCTTCCACGGCCAGTCAGTACGGCCTGATGCTGATTGCAGTGGGCGCCGGGGTTCCGACAGCCGCGCTGTTGCACCTTCTCGCCCATGCTGCCATTAAAAGCACCCTGTTTCTTGCTGCCGGTGACTTTCAACATGCCCGCGAGGGTACCGCTTTTGATCAGTTGAAAGGCGTTGGCCGCGCCAGGCCCTGGGCCTTTGCCGGCTTTGCGCTGGCAGCGCTGGCACTGGCGGGCATTCCACCGCTGAGCGGGTTCTTTTCCAAGGATGCGGTAATTGCTGCCGCGCTGTCGGGGCAAGGCGCCGCCTGGCTCGGCCCCCTGGCTCTGGCGGGCACTCTGCTTACCGGCGCCTATATGGGCCGGGCTTTACGGGTGCTCTGGCAGGGCTCGGGCGACAGCCGGCCGGTAGAAGGTACTGGCTGGATGCGCGCTGGCATCTGGGGTCTGGCGATCCCCGCCGCTGGCCTGGGTCTGGCCTTTGGTCCCCTGGAAACAATACTTGATCTGCCCGCTCCGGAAACCGCAGGTACCGTCGCCATAGTGCTGGGGCTCGTCGCCGCATTGGTCGGGCTGGCCTTGGGCTGGCTGGTGCCGGTCCAGCGCCTGCTTGGACCTGCCCATCAATGGGCAGAATCGGGTTTGGAGGTCGCGGGCGGGCTTACCGCCTGGATAGGCCGGCCCGCAATGGCTGTTGCCCGGGGCTGTGACCGTCTGGAGGATCATCTGTACGCGGCCGCGCTTGCCATTGGTCATACAGCTCTCAGCATTGCCCGTGGGGGCGAGCGACTGGAACAACGTTTGTATCTGGCCGTACTTGGCGTCGGCCGCGCCAATCTGGCGGTGGGTCGCTGGGTTCGCAGCGGGGATGAGCGTGGTATCGACGGCCTGATCTTTGCCCTCGTGGCCGGTGTGCGGGACCTCGGCGCGCGGGCGAGAACCCTGCAAAGCGGCCTGATCCATCACAGCCTGGCGATCAGCGCCGTAGCCACCGCTGTGCTCCTGGCCATCCTGTTTTCAGCTTCACTGAGTGTCTAAAGGAACCCTGTACTCATGTTACCACTTGTATCCCTGACCCTGTTTTTGCCACTCGTCGGCGCTGTGCTGATTCTGTGTTTGCCGAAGCCGACGGCACGGACGGTGCACAGCATAGCGATCGCCAGTGCCGCCCTGACCCTGGTCGGCGCTCTGGCCATGTGGCTTCAGGGCGTGAGTGGTGACGGCTTTTCCCAGGTCGAAGAGCTGGTATGGATGCCGGCCATTGGCGCCGCCTACCGGGTCGGGGTTGATGGCATCAGCCTGCCGCTGGTGCTGCTGAGTGCCGTGCTTTTCCTGGTTTCTCTGATCTATGCGTCGTCGCTTCGCGACCGTCCGCGTGCCTACGTAGCTCTGATCCTGCTTCTGGAAACCGCGGCAATCGGTACCTTTACCGCCCTGGACGGCATTCTGTTCTACGTCTTCTTCGAAGTTTCCCTGGTGTCGATGTATTTCATGATTGCCGGATGGGGACATGAAGACCGGCAGCGGGCCGCCCTGATGTTCTTTATCTACACCCTGCTGGGCAGCCTGCCACTGTTGCTCGCAATTCTGGGGCTTTACCTCGGCAGTCCCGACCCCACCTTCGATATGCGGGCGTGGATTGCCAATCCTCCTCTGGAGGGGGCGGCGGCCATGTGGGCGTTGATCGCCATGCTGATTACCTTCGCGGTCAAGATTCCTGCGATACCGTTGCATACCTGGTTGCCTGCGGCCCACGTTCAGGCACCGACCGTTGGTAGCGTCATCCTGGCGGGTATCATGCTGAAGTTCGGCACATACGGGCTGGTGCGGTTCGCCCTGCAAATGACCCCTGACGCCCTCCGCGATGCCGGCATCGTTGTTTTGTTTTTCGGTGTCGTCAGCGCAATCTACGGTGCCTTTGCCGCCCTGGCACAAACTGATCTCAAGCGCCTGGTGGCCTATACCTCAATCAACCACATGGGCTACGTCATTGTCGGCGTCGCCGTTGCCGCACTGACTCTGGACCCGTCGGTGCGTGCCGTCGCGCTGGATGGAGCCGTGCTGCAGATGTTCAGCCACGGCCTGGTCACGGGGGCCCTGTTCCTGCTGGTAGGCATGATTCAGGAGCGCGCCCATACCCGGGAAATGAACGAGTTTGGCGGCCTGCTCAAAACGGTTCCACTGCTTGGCTGGTTCTTTGTGCTGGCGGCTTTTGCGTCTCTGGGGCTTCCAGGCCTCGCGCACTTCCCGGCGGAGTTCCAGATATTCCTCGCGACTCTGGGCACCACTCCTGTCGCGGTTGTGGTGATTCTGGGGATTGCCATTATCGCCGGGACCTTTCTCAAGGCCCTGCGCGAAATCTTTCTGGGTGAACCCCGGGATCGCTGGAATAGAATGCCGGACTTGAGCCCAAGGGAAATTCTCGCGGTTGCGCCCTTGCTGGCGCTGACCGTCGCTACCGGCGTGGCGCCGTCCTGGGTGTTGGACGTCATTCACCGGACTACTTCGGCACTGGTGCTGTAATGGGTCGAGATCTCGCATTAATCATTCCAGAAATTGCCGTTCTGCTGACGGCTGTTGGTGCCCTGATTGCGGAAATGCTGCGACAGCCCCGGATTTCGCTGATCATTGCCGTCATCGGCCTGGTCGTTGGCACCGGGCTGACCCTGCGCCTGCTCGGCACAGACACAACGGTATTTGGCGGCAGTTTCCGCATCGATACGTTAAGCATCTGGGCCAAGCTTATCCTGCTACCAGCTACGGTGCTCTCGATGCTGTTGGCGCGGGTGGATGTCCGGGGCAGCGCCCGCGAGGGTACGGTTTACAGTCTGCTGATTTTTTCAACGCTGGGTGCCCTGGTACTGGCGGGGGCAGGGGACACCATGTTTCTGGTGCTGGGTGCGTTGCTGACTGGCCTGGCCACCTTCGCCCTGGTTGCCTACCCGGATACGGACCCGGCGACCGAAGCGGCGATGAAATTCTTTGTGTTCGCTTCCGTCACCACTGCCATCATGATTTTCGGTTTGAGCTACTGGTTCGGTGCCTCCGGCTCTACGCTGATCGCCGATCTGCCGTCCATGGATACCATGCCGCTGGCCGTTATTCTCGGGTTCGTGGCTGTGGTAGTGGGCCTGGGCTACAAGGCATCACTGGTTCCGTTCCACTTCTGGGCACCCGACGCCTACGAGGGCGCGCCACTGTCGATTGCCGCCTACCTATCCGTCGTGCCCAAGATTGGCGCCCTGTTTGCGCTCACTCAGGTGGTTCGTCACCTGCCACCGGAAACCGGCTGGGCTGCGGTCATGGCGGGGCTGGCCGTGCTGAGCATGACCTATGGCTATCTTGCGGCACTGGTGCAGGATAACGTCATCCGGCTGCTGGCCTATTCGTCGATTGCCCAGTCCGGCTATTTCCTGCTGGGCATCCTCGCGGTGGGCTCCAGTGAGCTGGCCTTACCATCGATCATTCTGTTCGCCGCCGCCTATGCGGCTATGAACCTGGGCGCTTTCGCGGTTGCCGCCATAGCCGGGCGCACTCTGAACGATTTTAGCGGGCTGGGCCGGTCGCGGCCTTTGATTGCCATCGCAATGGTAGTCTTCCTGCTGTCATTGGTGGGCATTCCGCCACTGGCAGGTTTCGTCGGCAAGTTCCTTCTGTTTGCGGCAGCCATTGACGTCCAGTTCACATGGCTGGCGGTGGTGGCGATCATCAATAGTGCACTGTCGCTGGCAGTGTATCTGCGCATTGTTGTGCCGATGTACAGGGGAGGGGATTCTGCATCCGTTGAGCTTGATGCATGGCTGGGATTCGTGGTGTTTGCGACGGTTGCAGCCACATTCATCATCGGACTGGGTGCCCAGTTTATGATTGTTCGCGACATCGTATGATGTGCCTAGTGTTGTGTTCGGCATCCATGCGAGAAAGCCGCCGAACGCTGACGTGGTCAAGAAATCGCCATCTTACCCCAGCAGACAAACTATGCTGCGCTACCTCAGACCCGGCGAGCCAGCCACCAACCAGCGACCATCGACAGCAACAACGCCACGAGAGGCCAGGTTATACCACTTATTGACGCAAAGGCCGGGCCCGGACAATAACCTGATAGACCCCAGCCTATCCCAAACACAGCCGCACCAATCAATAAACGGGTATCAATATCACGACGTGTGGGCACGATAAACGTTTCCGCGAACAGAGGGCCCTGGCGACGGAACACCAATTGGTAGCCGACAAACGTTGTTACCACGGCTCCGCCCATCACAAATATGAGCGTTGGGTCCCAGTTACCGAAGACGTCGAGAAAGCCCTGAACACGATGGGGGTCAGTCATACCGCCAATAGCCAGACCCAGGCCAAACAACAAACCAGCCAGGTAACCAAAAATCAGTTTCATAAAGAGTGTCCTGTCATGAGTCTGACGACGTAAACGGTTACAACACCCGTTAAAAGGAAAACCAACGTTGCCAGTATGGATCTCGGGGATAGCCTGGCGATACCACAAACACCATGTCCGCTGGTGCAACCGTTGCCGATACCAGACCCCACGCCCACCAGTAAGCCAGCCAAGACCATCAGCGGCACGCCACCGATGGGGTTGCCGACCACGGCCTCAGGATTGCCCGCCACGTTTCCAAGCGAGCCATTCAGGACAACCAACAACAGAGGCCCGCTGACAAGGCCCAGCACAAACGCCAGTCGCCAGGCAGACTCCGCAGTAAACCGATCAAAGATCAGACCTGATACCATCCCACTGATGCCTGCAATACGTCCCAACGTGACCATAAGCATCACTGCGGACAAGCCTATTAAAAGACCTCCGAAGGCACCTTGAGTAAAAGAGCTCCAGTCCATTTCTATACCTCTTCAAATGCCACGATTTGCCCGGTGGACAGTGTGTCGTCTCCACCTAACGGAGACATACCACGAGATTGTTGCAACCTATAATCTCAGTTATTTAATATAGCTGTTAACGCTATCGTTATAACATAAAACCTGATACGTTGAAATCTGATCAATTCTCTTTGCGACGAGGGTGACGCCATGCAACATCCGCTGGTCACGCATTTCTTTGACGAGCCTACAAACACATTCAGCTACATCGTTCAGGATCCTGATAGCTCGGTCTGCGCGATCATCGATTCTGTGCTGGATTTCGACTATGCCGCGGGCCGGACCGATGTCCGTTCCGCTGACAAGATTATTGAGTACGTTCAAAGCAATGACCTGAGTGTGGAATGGGTTTTGGAAACCCACGTGCACGCTGACCACCTCTCTGCTGCACCCTACCTCCATGAGCGTCTCGGCGGAAAAACAGGCATTGGTGAAAAGATCGCTGTCGTTCAGGAGGTGTTTGGCAAAGCTTTCAATGCCGGAACAGATTTCGCTCGGGATGGCAGCCAGTTCGACCGTCTGTTCAAGGAGGGCGACACGTTCATGATCGGAAATCTTGAGGCGAGCGTTCTTCACACGCCGGGACATACTCCGGCTTGCCTGACGTACGTCATCGGAGATGCAGCCTTCGTCGGCGACACACTCTTTGCGCCGGATGCCGGGACCGCCCGTTGCGATTTTCCAGGGGGCGACGCCCATACCCTTTACCACTCCATTCAGAAAGTCCTGGCGCTTCCCGGAGAAACCCGCGTTTTCCTATGCCATGACTACAAAGCGGCGGGGCGCGATGAGTTTATTCATGAGACGACCGTCGCCGAGCAACGTTCCAGCAACATCCATGTGGGCAACGATATCAGTGAAGACGAGTTTGTTGTTTTTCGCTCAGAGCGTGACGCCAAGCTCGGAATGCCCCGACTGATACTACCGGCCGTTCAGGTCAACATGAGGGCGGGGCACCTTCCCCCCTCCGAGGATAACGGACAGGTGTACCTGAAAATTCCGCTAAACCGGTTTTAAACAAAGGTCTGGAAGGGCGCAAATGTTTGGAGAAACCACTAGAGCGAAGACTCTGACGACCGTGGAAGGTTGACGGTGAAGCGAATCGCGGCGTATTTGCCAATTGTTGATTGGCTGAAAGGTTATCGTGGAGATACATTGCTAAGCGATGGCCTTGCGGCGGTTATCGTCACACTCATGCTTGTTCCTCAGGCCCTGGCCTACGCCCTGTTGGCAGGGCTTCCGCCTGAAGTTGGGTTGTATGCAAGTATGATCCCGCTGGTGGTCTACGCTTTATTCGGCACCAGTGCGACGCTGGCTGTTGGTCCTGTCGCAGTGGCGTCACTGATGACAGCCTCTGCGTTAGGAGGCGTTGCTGTTACAGGATCGCCCGAATACGTTGGTGCCGCTCTTGTACTGGCTACGCTGTCGGGGCTGATTCTGTTCGCCATGGGCGTCTTGCGGCTTGGTTTTATCGCAAATTTTCTGAGCCACCCCGTGATCTCTGGGTTTGTCACCGCTTCCGGAATTCTTATTGCGGGCAGTCAGCTTGGCCATATTCTCGGTATACAGGGTGGTGGTCACAATTTGATCGAAATGGGCGCAAACCTGATCAGCCAGTTTGGCTCTTTCAACCTGATCACGTTTGCTATTGGAGCCGGCACTCTCCTGTACCTGTTTCTGTGTCGCCAATATCTGAAAAATGCACTGGTCGGGCTCGGTCTGGCGCCCCGGGGGGCAGATATCGTTGCGAAAGCCGCCCCCGTGTCAGCGGTTATTGTGACAACAGCAGCGGCCTGGCACTTTAACTTGGGGAGTGCCGGAGTCAATCTGGTGGGGCAAGTTCCAGGCGGGCTTCCGGAGATCCGTTTACCTTCCATGGACCCCGGCATATGGGCAGCTCTGGTCCCCGCAGCCGTTCTGATCAGCTTGGTTGGATTTGTAGAATCAGTGTCCGTTGCCCAGACCCTTGCAGCTAAAAGGCGCCAGAGGATTGACCCCAATTCTGAATTAATAGCGATGGGGTTGGCGAACATAGGTTCAGGCGTAAGCGGGGGCTCTCCGGTCTCAGGTGGTTTTTCGCGCTCTGTTGTGAATTTTGAAGCCGGAGCCCGGACGCCACTTGCGGGTATGTTTACCGCAGTCGGGATTGCACTTGCCACGCTCTCACTCACCGGCATACTCGCCTTTCTTCCAAAGGCGACACTGGCCGCCACAATCATGATCGCAGTGAGCACTCTGATTGACGTAAAAGCCATTGGCCGCACCTTTCATTACTCAAAAGCGGACTTCGCCGCGATGCTGGCAACCATTGTGCTTACGCTGATTCAGGGCGTCGAAGCCGGAATCCTGGTCGGTGTGGGTCTATCGATAGGGATTTATCTGTATCGCACCAGTCGTCCACACAGTGCAATTGTTGGCCGGGTGCCGGGTACCGAGCATTTCAGAAACGTAGAGCGCCACACGGTTGAAACGGATGAGAAATCCGTCGTCCTGCGAGTTGATGAAAGTCTTTATTTCGCCAACGCACGCTATCTGGAAGAGACCGTCATGGCGCTGACGTCTCAACAACCGAAGATGAAGAATCTGGTTCTGGCTTGTCAGGCGGTAAATGCCATTGACGCTTCAGCACTTGAGAGCCTGGAGGCAATAAATGGCCGGCTCAAGGCTATGGATATACGCCTGCACATGTGTGAGGTGAAAGGCCCTGTGATGGACGGTCTGCGGCGGACTCATTTCTGTGAGGAACTCACGGGGCAGGTTTTCCTGAGCACGTATGACGCCTGGAAAACACTCTGTCTATCCTGAAGCAAGTTCAAAATGGTGCAGAACGAAGGAGCCTCTTGTTAACGCATGGAGGCCAGTTTTCCTGCTATTGGCTCTCTGTCGCCTGGTACGTTCTTTGTTCATCGGTCCAGAGCGTTTTCAGGTACTCAATGACTGACTGAATTTCCTGTTCAGTGAGAGCGTCTTCGAACGCTGGCATGGTCAGCCGATCGGTTTTGTTGAAGGGGTGCCGCCAGCCCTTCGCGATCATCTTGAACAGCATGGCGTCGCTGTGGCGCCAGGTATGGCCGGTTTCATCGTGAGGCGGTGCCGGCATTTCGCCCTTCTCATCCGGCTTTTTCCAGTTGGCAGCGCCCTCAGCCTGCTGCCCATGGCAGGCGGCGCAGTATTGTTGATAAATTTGTTGACCCTGCGCCACATTCGCGGGCGCAGGGTCGGTACTCGCCGGTTGGCCGGAAGCAATCGCAACGGTCGGCACAACGAGCAGAATCAGCAAGCCGATCCACTTATTCATACACCGGCGTCCATTCGCCGCCGTCGTCATAGGCAAACAGGTTGCCGCCCCCAACGGCTGTTAAGAAACCATGAGCTGGTGAGAAAGTCAGCGCCGTCACGGTTCCGGGTGTCTTGACGCTTGCCCAGGTTTCGCCGCCATCAGTACTGTGATGGAGTTGTCCCTCGACGACTGCATAGACGTTTTCCGGAGCGGCGGGATCATAGCTGATGGCAGACACGGTACCTCGCAGATCTCCCGCATCGCCCCAGAAGCAGAAACAGTCCATGGAGCGGGCAACGCCGCGCGTCGTGCCGGCGAAAAGCCAGCCACTCTCCATGCTGCCGGGCATGTCCGAGTGCAGGAATGCCTGCACCGGCTCTTGCGGACCCGCATCGACTTTGGCCCATTCGGCGCCGCCGTCCCTGGACCGGAACATACCCTTCTCGCCAAGGTAGGCGTAAACGGTTTCCGGCTGGGTGGCGTGAGCCGCAATGGCAGTAACTTCGAGATCTGGCAATGTGTTGTTGAGGGATTGCCAGCTTTCATTGGCGCTGTTGTAACGCCATACGCCCAGGCCCGGACCGGCGAGGTAGGTGGTGCCGTCCGCTCCCTTTGCCAGAGACGTGGGCTGAGCACCCGAATCAGATGGCGGCAGGGGAATCTCGGTGGCAGCGTGGCCATCAATGGCGAACAGGCCGCTATCCCGCAGTACGAGAAGGGCGCCTGATGAGTTGCTCGTCAATGCCTTCACTGGCTGGCCACCAAGCTCAGGCTGGGCTTGAGCCAGTGCCGGTATGACAGCAGCCAGAGCGACCAGGACAAAACACGAGAGCGCGGACTTCAGGCGATAAATGAACGCATTCATGGCGCTAACCTCAGTAATCCGTATATTCGCGGAACACACTCTGCTGTCCGTTGGCACTGAAGGCTATGACCTTGTAGTCCTGCTTGCGGCCAGTTTCCATACCGGGACTGCCCTGGACCATCCCGGGCACAGAAAGTCCTACGGTATTGAACTGTGGTTTTTCAAGGTAGGCGACAATATCATCCGCCGGTACATGCCCCTCGATCACCACATCACCGATCAACGCGGTGTGGCAGGACGCCATTTCACGGGGCACCCCATACTTTTGTTTGACCTCACTAAGGTTGTCGGTTTCAACAATGTTGGTGTCAAAGCCATTGGCCGCAAGATGCTCAGCCCAGGACTGACAGCAACTGCAATTGGGGCTCTTGTAGACGGTGATGTCTGTGCCAGCCTCTGCAGTGGACGCGACTGCGGCTGACGGCTCGGCAGACTCATCGGCCAGCATTGCCAGCGTGGTTGCGCCGGCAACGAGAACGATGGCGGCGACACCCGTATACAGGGCGGATTTTTTCATCTTCATGGTAATCCTCGGTTTGATTCGGTAGCAGGCAGCGCAAGGCCCGGGGTCGCCTTGGCTGCCCCGGGCAATGGGTGTTGGTTGGCTTAAGCGTCCTTATCCTTCTCGCCACGGTCCATGTGATCGCTGCCATGGCTCTGCATCATCTTCATACAGGCCTTTTTCATGTTTTTCATGGCTTTGCGTTCTTCTTCAGACATGTTGGACATCATGCCTTCCATGCCTTCCATGCCTTCCATGCCTTCCATGCCTTCCATGCCCTTCATTCCCTTCATTCCCTTCATGCCATCCATTCCCTTCATATCTTTCGAGGACATCATTCCGCTGTCGCCGGAATCAGAGTTCATTATGCTGTCAACTTTACCTTCGGCGTGGGCGAAAACAGAGAAGAACGCGACACTGCCGGCGAAAATGGCGGCTGTAATCGAAAGCTTGATATTTGAATTGCGCATTTGATTTGCTCCAGTTAAAGACTCGTGACGAATAGCGGTGAACACGAGGCTTACTTGTAAGAATTAACATTAATGACATTGCCGCAATGGGCAAAAATTCGGGTTAAGACTCAGGAGCGGGGTTCTGGAGGGGGGGTGATAAAGGCCAGGTAAGGGGATTGGTAGCTGCCCTCACGGGCACTGAATACCGGCTGGGAGCCGGTATCGATCAGGCCGCTAAGGCCTGTTGGCAAAAGACCGATACTGACGCCACAGCTGTTCAGCCCGCTGGCGGCCGCACAGGCCATATCTGAACCTGTGAAACAACTGGCCACGTCATCAGAAGCAGATCCGTTGGTTCCGGTCACATCGGCCATCATGGAACCGCAGTTCATCATGGACGCATCCATCTGACCGTCGGCCATTTCAGAAACAGCCAACGCCGGAGTGCTTGTCACCATTATGAGTGATAGCAACAACGAGAAAATCTGGCGTGTCGTTATGGTCATTTAATGTCGGGCACCAAGTTATCGATCTTGAACGCTGTGACACAATCTTCGCCACATCGTTCACCAGATCCTAGCAGTTTTTTATGCCAATGCCATTACTTTCTGGAAATTCAAAGTCGCGTAGTAAGGCCTATCCGTTTTTTTACAAAACGCTTGACCTTAAACTTTACTTCAACGTTATTTTTGAAATCGCTGGTTGCAAGGCTGTTCGCCGCTACAGCGGTGAACCTAAGTGACAGAGATCGGTTCTGGAAAATGGGAGGAATTACAATGAGTTGCTGTAACAAATCGAACTGTGACGAAAAGGGCAAGACGAACCAGGATACCGGCTCACGAGGGCTTATGGGATTGCTGACAGGGCCACGGCGCTGGTGGGTGTTAGGTGCCATTGGTGTCACCGCCGGACTGGTTTTTGGCTGGGATACGCTTGTGCTGCTCGGGGTCGCGCCTATATTGATCTTCCTCCTGCCATGTCTGATCATGTGTGGCCTGGGGTTGTGCATGAACAAATCCAAGGACAAGAAAGGCTCGGTGACCGCAGTTGAACAGGCGGGCGAGGCTGGTGATGTCCAGTCGGTGGCTTCTCAGTCCAGGGTCTCGGATGCTTCACGCTCGACGAAAGCATTCTGACAATGAGTGTGCGCTAAGAGGGATGTCGTGGCGTTTAGCCTTGCACCTGAAAATAGCGCATCATTCCTGCATCTTCATGTTCCATGTTATGACAGTGGTAGATGTAAAGGCCGTCAAAGCGCTCGAATTTCATCGCCACCTGAACCGTTTCACGGGGCATGACCAGAACCGTGTCGTGCCAGCCACTGTCTACCAGGCCCTGCTGTAGACTGTCCGAGTTGCCGCCTCGTCGCCCTACAACGTTGAACTGCAAGCCATGAATATGCATCGGGTGAGGCATCGGTGTGCTGTTGTGGAATTCCCAGATTTCCGTGTCACCAAGGCGGACTTTTTCGTCATCCGCGACATTCGTTCCGTCAAACCGCCGGCCATTTATGGCAAATCCCCGCATCATCACCGGGCTTAACTCGAACGACCGGATTCGCGTATTGCGGTTTACCGGTATTTTTTGCCGCTGCACACCTAGCTGTGCCGGTAAAGGTTCGCTGGCCTCTACTGACTCGGCCACCTCCAGCCTGGCCAGGGGGAATCGGCTGCCGAGGGGCAGGGCGTTGCTGCCCATCATTCCCATTCCGCCCATCATGCCTGCCCGGAAACGGTCACTGATAAGCTCCAGCGCATCACCCGGCTGGAACTCGGAAAGGTCGACCCAGATATCAAGCCGCTGAGCCGGAGCCAGCACGGCGTAAGGCCTGTCTTCCGGTTCCTGAAGAAGGCCGCCGTCTGCACCGATAACGGTGACAGGTCGCCCGTCGCTCCAGGCCAGTTTGTAGATGCGGGCGTTGGACCCATTGAGAACCCGAATTCTGTATGGGCGGGTGGCAACCTTACGGGTGGTTGGAGGTGCCCCGTTAGCCAGCACTCTATCCCCGATAAAACCGTGCATACGATCCATCATGGACCCCATGCCACCGCCCATGTAAACCAGTTCATTGTTACCAGCAAAGGTGCGGTCCTGAAGCACCAGTAACAGCTCGTTATCGCCCGACGGCAATTTGAGGCCCGCTTCCTCTTCATCTTCAACGATCAGGAGCCCGGCCAGGCCCGCGTAACTCTGAAATCCCACGCGACCGCCCTGCTTGCCATGGGCATGGGAGTGGTACCAGAACAGTCCGGCCCGGTCCAGTACCTCAAAGCCTACAGTCATTGTCTCGCCTGGGCGGATCGGAAGTCTTGGTTGTCCGTCTACGTCGGAAGGCACATGAAGCCCGTGCCAGTGGACGGTGGTGTCCTCTGGCAGCTCATTGTGAATATGGATTTTGACGGTCTGGCCGTGGCGCAGCCGGATCGTTGGGCCGAGGTAACTGTCCGGGTTTTCGGTGACTGTGTTTTGCGGGCCTTTCAGCAATTCCGCCCTATAGCGCCACACTTCACTGGGGGCGCCCGGAAGAATGGGCACCGAATCGGGCATGGCGTGAAGATTCAGTTCAACATCGTATTCATCGGAATCAAGGCCGAGCGTTTCCGATTCAACCGCTTTTACCCCTCCATCACACCCGGTAAGCAGAAGTCCCGGCGACAACGTGAGAAGGACGCCGGTGCCCGCCGCAGCCCGAAGGACCGTGCGCCTATGGACACTTTTTTCCCTGCTCATCACTTGTTCCTCAGGTATTTGATCAGTGCCAGAATCGCCAGTATCAATAGCACAACCAGAAGAATCATTATCATCATCATGAATAGCCCCATACCGCCCATGCCCTGCATCATGTTGCCACCCATCATGCCTTCTCCCATGCGCCCGGGCCCATCAGCGAATGCGAAAAGGGGCAGGAAAAGTCCTATCATCAGCGTAACCAGCCTTTCAAAAACCTTCATTACAGTGTCTCCGTCTTTTTGCCCCACTTGATTTAAAGCGGGGCCTTGGCCCAGTTTGGTGCATCGCCCCCGATCTGACAATGCATGAAAAATACCTTGACCTTAAAGTTTACTTTAAGGTTATGGTTAGGATAAGTCATTGACCACTCGTTTTGAGGTGCAGGAATGAAAACGTTCAATATCGGCGAACTCTCTGAAAAAAGCGGCGTGGCCAGCCATGCCATTCGCTTTTACGAGCGGGAAAATCTCATGCCAGAGCCTGCCCGAACCCAATCGAATTATCGTCGTTACCCCGAGGATGCGATCGCCAGGCTGCAATTCATCATCCACGCCAAGCAATGGGGTTTCACCCTTGATGAGATTCGCGAACTCCTGATGCTTCAGGACGCCAATGGCGACCGCGCCGAGGCCAAGCGAATTGCAAAGAAGCAACTGGAAAAAATCCGGCATCAGATTCAGAGCCTGTCCCGCATTGAGGCCGTCCTGTCGGAAACCCTGGAGGAATGCTCCGGTGAAGGACCCATGGACGGCTGCCCGATTGTCGAAGCCATAGCCCAGCGAGGGTGACGCTGCCAGTTGCCTGCGAATGAACTGATTAAAGGCACGGAGTTAGCTGTGCCGAGGAGCCAAACGGGTATGCAACGAATAGAGATTCGTGTTGATGGAATGTCTTGCGCTTCGTGCGTCGGGCGGATTGAAAAGGCGCTCATGGGTGAGCCCGGCGTTGCGGAAGCCCAGGTGAATCTGGCGACCGGAAAAGCCACCGTGGAATTTGACCAGCCTACCACGCCGGCCATGCTAATCGACTCGATTAAGGAGGCGGGTTACCAGCCACGGCTACAGTCGGCTGAGATTCCGGTCGTCGGCATGAGCTGCGGCTCCTGCGTATCCCGGATTGAGCAGTCATTGAACAAGCAACCCGGCATGGTTAAGGCCAGTGTCAATCTGACTACCCGGAAAGCGTTTGTGGAGTTCCTGTCTGACACCCTGTCAGTGCCGCAAATTCATCAGGCGATCCGCGATGCGGGATATGAGCCTCAGGAGCCGGACGCCAGTAGCGAAACGGAAGAGCAGGACAGGGAGGGCATCGACCTCCGCCGGAAAGTGCTCTTCGCTGCAGCTCTGACTATCCCGGTAGTTCTGATTGCCATGGGCAAGATAATTCCTGCTCTGGAGGCTCTATATGCAAGCCTCCTGCCCCATCGCGGTTGGATGGCCGTGGAATGGCTGCTGACCACGCCCGTAATGTTTTACGCTGGGGCTAGATTTTTCCGCTCCGGTTACGTTGAACTGCGTCATGCCAGCCCCGGCATGAACAGCCTGGTCATGATCGGAACCAGTGCCGCGTATTTCTACTCGGTGGCGGCATTATTCGTTCCGGGTTTCTTTCCTGCAGGCACGGCTCAGAGCTATTTTGAGGCGGCGGCGGTGATCGTGACGCTCATTCTGCTGGGACGCTACTTCGAGCACGTCGCCAAAGGCCGGACGTCGGAGGCAATCAAAAAACTTCTGCAACTGCAGGCGAAGACCGCCCGTGTCATTCGGGACGGGGACGTCGTCGAAGTGCCCATCGAAGCCGTAGTACCTGGTGACCGTATCCAGGTGCGCCCGGGAGAACGGGTTCCTGTTGATGGCGTGGTGGAAGAAGGCCAATCCTACGTGGACGAGTCCATGATCAGCGGCGAGCCCGTTCCCGTGGCCAAGCAGAAAGACGCCGAGCTGGTGGGTGGAACCATTAACAAGAACGGTTCCCTGACGTTCCGGGCGACCCGGGTGGGTGCGGACACCGTTCTGGCACAGATCATCAGAATGGTGGAATCGGCTCAGGCTGATAAACCCCCGATTCAGGCGCTGGCCGACAAGATAGCGGGAATTTTCGTTCCCATTGTGATTGTGCTCGCGATTCTGACGTTCATCACCTGGTTCAGCTTCGGGCCTGCCCCGGCACTGTCTTTTGCCTTCGTGACAACGGTCAGTGTGCTGCTGATTGCTTGTCCCTGCGCGATGGGCCTGGCCACGCCAACAGCTATTATGGTCGGAACCGGTAAGGGCGCCGAAATGGGCGTGCTGTTCCGCAAAGGCGCGGCCCTGGAGACACTGTCTCGGATGGACACCATCGTCCTCGATAAAACCGGCACCCTGACTCGGGGCCAGCCTGAGCTGACAGATTTCATACTGGTGGAAGGCCGCGAGGATGAGGTCCTGGCCTGGGTTGCGGCTGTAGAGACCGAAAGTGAACATCCCATCGGGGAAGCCATCGTCAAGGGCGCAAGGGATCGGGGCCTCACGTTACCCGCGATCAGTGAATTCCAGGCGGAGCCGGGCTACGGCATCCAGGCACAGGTGGCCGGACGCCGGATCAATGTGGGCGCGGACCGTTATATGCGCCGCCTCGGTATCGACCTGGCCAGCGTCGCCGACGATGCGGTGTCACTTGCTGAAAAAGCCAAATCCCCGCTGTATGTTGCCGTCGACGGACGCCTCGCCGCGCTGATTGCCGTGGCCGATCCGCTCAAGAACGGCTCGGTGGAAGCGATTGCTGCGCTCAAGTCATCAGGGCTCAGCGTGGCCATGCTCACCGGTGACAATCGCGCCACCGCCGAGGCGATTGCGCGGCAAGCCGGCATCGAACGGGTACTTGCGGAGGTATTGCCGGACCAGAAAGCGGCCGAAGTGAAGCGCCTGCAAGAGGAAGGTGCCCGGGTTGCTTTTGTGGGTGACGGTATCAATGACGCACCGGCCCTGGCGCAAGCCGATGTGGGTATCGCCATCGGCACCGGTACCGACATTGCCATCGAGGCCGGCGACGTGGTTCTGATGCGCGGCGACCTCCGGGGCATCGTGGATGCTGCAGCGCTCTCCCGGCGCACCCGCAAAACGATCCTCGGCAATTTTGTCTGGGCCTACGGATACAATCTGGCACTGATCCCCGTAGCCGCAGGTGTTCTGTTCCCGTTTACCGGTTACCTGCTCAACCCCATGCTGGCTGCGGGTGCTATGAGCCTTTCCAGTGTATTTGTGGTGACCAATTCCCTCCGGCTGGGCCGGTTCAAATCCAATAGCGGAGGCTCCGCGGCGAGCAATATCAGCGAAAGCGGAGCCGCACAGGCCAGCGTCTCCTAAGAGGCCTGGCACACAGAATCAGGAGATTGACATGATGACAAATGAGGCATGCATGTTTGGAATGGCGGGAATGGGGTTGATATCCCTTTTGCTCATCGTCGCCCTGGTACTTGGCGTCGCAGCCCTCGGCAAGTACCTGTTTTCGACAAACAGGGACGATTCTGGACGCGCGAGTAAGAACGCCAGAGGAGATTATGACTACCACCCTGAAGCATGAATTTCATCGGGTACCCATGGCAGGCATGGGAGTTAGACCGAACGCAAAAGCAAAAGTAGCCGGGGTTCTGCTCTTGCTGGCTGCACTGGCTGCGATCTATTGGGTCATGCTGGAGACCGGAGCATTGACCGCCGTGACCAACAAGGCGGCCTTGTCGGAATGGATTGACCAACTGGGGTATTGGGGGCCGGTGGGTATCATTGGCCTGATGATCACGGCCATTGTCCTGAGCCCGATCCCCAGCGCCCCGATCGCCATGGTTGCCGGTGCGGTGTATGGATCGCTATGGGGAACAGTGATCGTGGTTATCGGTGCTGAGGCCGGCGCACTGATCGCTTTCGCCATTGCTCGATCCTTGGGGTACGACGTTATCCATCGCTGGAGGCGGGTACGTCCGGTATTGAATTGGCTGGGCAAGGACCGCTCCCAGGGCGGGTTGATGCTTGTCATTTTTGCGTCGCGATTGGTGCCCTTTATCTCCTTCGATGCCGTCAGCTATGCAGCCGGCCTGACACCGATCGCGTTCTGGCGATTCGTGGTCGCAACTCTGGCCGGTGTTATTCCGACAGCGTATTTGATCACAGCGTTTGGTGGCTTGCTCATGGCATCTGAGTCCGGGGTGGTGACCGGGCTTCTGATCCTGGTCAGTGGCATTACCCTGTTACCGATTGTTGCCAAGCTGCTTTTGGCCCGACGTCGGGGGCGAAAGAGCGTGTTCCAGCAGTAAAATCCGGAGGAGCTTGTGAGTGTAGGCTTAGTCATATTTTGTCAATGGAAGAGAATGGAGGCGCGAGGATGAGTAGTTTCTGTGTGCTTGGCGCCTCCATCAATGTGGGTTACAGTGGATCTTGCTTTTCCACACGTGAAAGGCAGTAACTGTTCTGTAATCGGGATTTCGATGCAATGACCAAGCGGCTTTTGGGACTGACAGCCATGCTGCTCGCAGCTTATTTCCTTGTTTCACAGGTGGGTGCTGCGACTTCTCATGGAGTGGAGCCCATGGGTGAAGCTTGTGTCCTTTTGCCGGATGCTCAGGAAATGCCTGACTGCTCGAGGCTCCTGGCTCAGGGTAGCTGTAGCAGCACGTGTATCTCTTCCCATGTCGGCAAATCTGCAATTCTGGATTTGCCGATATTATCGTCCTCTCTTTTTCCCTGGGACCATTCTTCACATTCTGGCCGTGTACTTTCAGGGCCAGACCCCTTTCCTCCCAAATATTCAGCAATTTCCTGAACCTTTGATCGCATGGGGGGCTCGCTTCGAGCGCCTGCCGTTCGATCTAGCGGTATGCCACCACGTAGTCAGCTACACCTGGTGGCTTCTTGTTGAATGATGAATACATAAAGATGGGAGCGTCCCTGTGATGTCACTCTGTATGGAACACCCGGCGCGGGGTATGACCGTGCTATTCCGTAAGCTTTCGATAGCACTTTTTTTGAGTTTGTTTGCGGCTCTCGCGTATGCGTCACCAACGATGGACCCGGGAATCGAGGCGCTTCAGAAAAAAGTCGGTTTTACGGTAATTGAACGCTTCTCCACACCAGTTGGGGGCGTGACCGGTTATGTTGTAAAGACCGGGGATGGAAAAGCCGGAATCATCTATGGTGTCGGTGACTACACTTTTTCCGGTGCGCTTCTGGAGAGCGACGGCACCGATCTGACTCGTCAGTACACGACACGCTATATATCAGAGCCAATGTATGCCTCCGTTGCCGAGAAGCTTTCCCGGGATACTCACTTAGTCAGCGAGGGCGGAAAGAATGCCCCGGAAATCTATGTGTTCGCGGATCCCAATTGCATCTTTTGTCACAAATTCTGGCAGCAAACCCGAGATTGGGTAGCGCAGGGGAAAGTCAGGTTGCACTGGGTCATGGTTGGTTTTCTCAAGCCCTCCAGCCTGGGCTTCTCCGCCGCAATCATGAATGCAGAGGATCGGGCCGGAGCGCTCCAGGCGTTCGAGGAGAACTTTGGTAACAATGGTAGCGGGGAGGGCATTTCCGAGCTCACGCCCGTACCGGCGAACCTCAAGGCGGCGCTTGAGCAGCACAGCAAGTGGATGGCCGAACTGGGTTTCAGTGGAACGCCAGGGCTGCTGTTCAAAGACACGAGTGGTCAATGGCAAGGCCAGACCGGCGTGCCTGGGCAGGAAGCGCTGGGAAGGGCGCTGGGGATAGCTGAGTGATGGATCAGTTGCCTTCTTTGCTCATTGCCGGCCAGATCATGATGGCGGTTATGGCAGGTCTACTGCTGAACCTGACGCCCTGCGTGCTGCCCGCCATCCCCATCAAGGTCCGGACCATCCTTCGGGAGGCGGGCGGCCAGAGGTCCCATCGGGTGCTGGCCGCGCTGGCATTCACGGCCGGAACACTCACCTTTTTCCTGACGCTGGGCGGCCTGACCGCACTGCTGCAGTGGAACTGGGGCACGTTGTTCCAGTCAACGCTATTCGTGGCCGTCCTGGTTGCGTTAATGGTCGGGTTTGCGGTGATTACCTGGCTCGATCTGCCCATCCCCGTCCCGACATTCGCCGCCTCGGCGCATGGCCGGCGTTACTTTGAAGCCTATGTATCCGGGCTGTTGAGTGCGATCCTGGCCGCGCCCTGCGCAGGCCCTTTCCTGGGGGGCGTACTGGCCTTTGCCGTTACCCAGCCGGCGCCGGTCATCATGGGGATATTCGGCAGTATCGGGCTGGGGCTGTCACTACCCTACGCGGTACTGATGCTCAGGCCCGAGTGGCTGAGCCGTTTGCCCAAGGCGGGCCCCTGGAGCGTAGCCATTCGTGAAGTGCTCGCGCTGATATTGCTGGCCGCCGCCGTGTTTTTCAGCGCGAGCCTGGTGCCCAAAGCGGTATACCCCTTGCTGTGGTGGGCCTGGCTGGCGCTGGTGCTGGTCTGGGGTCTCCGTCGTTTCGTTCAGGGGAGCGGTGCCGTTCGCGTGATCACTGCAACGGCGACAGGCCTTGCCCTTGCGGTGACAGTGGTATTCGCATCTCCGTTGGGCAGCGGCGAAGACGAACTTGTCTGGCAGCCCTACTCCGCAGAACTCCTGGCGGACACAAAAGCCCGGGACACACCGTATTTGCTGGAGTTCACTGCCGATTGGTGCATCAACTGCAAGGTCCTGGAGCGCACCGTGTATAAAGAGCCCGCTGTGGCTGAAGCCGTAGCGCGGGCCGGCATGGTGCCGATTCAGGTTGATGTGACAGCAAGCGATCCCGAAAAAGACGCATTGTTAACCGCAACGGGAGGGCAGGCTTTACCTTTTGCGGCGATTTTTGACGCTGACGGCACCGCTGTCGCCCGTTTCACGGGGCTCTTTGATACCGACAGCCTGGTCGAGGCGATCAACCGTACCGAGAATTCACAACGCTAGATACTGGAGATGAACCATGACAACCCGAACCAAGGTATTGCTGACCGGCGTAGCGGTTTTTCTGATCGCGATCGCGGCGTTCATGTTGATCGGCACCAATTCCGGAAAGGCTCCTGGCTCAGCCCAGACTGAACAAGCCAGTTCTGACCCTCAGGCACCAGTTGCCCGCACGGGGTTGGCAGATTCTTCCGATAAGGTCCGCCTCAATCTTGCGGAAGGCGGCAAAGCCCTGATAGGGGAGACCGGTGAAATCGTTCTGACACTGGACATTGAACCGGGCTGGCACGTGAATGCGAATCCAGCCTCCATGGAGTTTCTGATCCCCACCGTCGCCAAGTCTTCGGCTGGCGGCCAGTCGCTTGACATCCCGACCCAGTACCCCCGCGGCAGGGTCAGTGACATCACACTGGGTGACACCGCCCTGGAGGTGTATGACGACGGTGCGAGTATCCGGCTGCTGCCAGATGAAAAACAGACCGCCGCGCTGAAAGAGGCAGGCAAGCTAGACATGACGGTACGGGTACAGGCCTGCAGTGACGAGGGCGTTTGCCTGGCACCAGCTGACCTGCCCGTTGCGCTGAATCTGGACGATACCAAGCCACAATAAACCGGGACGCCCTTCGGAAAACAACTCAAATGGAGAATGACTGTGAACAGTGTATTCAGAGTATTGCTGATTGCCATGGTTGCCCAGGTCAGCACCAATGCCATGGCCCATTCCATGGAGGATGTGGAGGCCTCGTTGAACGAGAAAGAGCGGTATGCCCAGTTTGTGGATCAGCCGGCCCCTGAATTTGATCTTACAGGCGTTGATGGCAATACCCTTTCCCTTGCCGACTTAAACGGCAAAACCGTTGTGCTTAACTTTCTCTACACGCGCTGTACCGAGGCCTGCCCTTTGCATATGAACCTGATCCGGCAGTTGCAAACCGGGGTTGAAGAAGAAGGACTGAGTGAAGAGGTGGTGTTCATCACCATTGCCACGGACCGGGAAGATGTTGCAGGCACCCGGAGAAACATGCGTGCCTACGGCGAGAATTTCGATCTGAATCCCCGCAACTGGCACTTCCTCTACCGAGCCAGGACGGAACCACCTGAACTGACGCCCGAACTTGCCAAAGCGTACGGCGTTCAGTTCAGGGATACAGGTGAGGGTGTACAGGTCCATGGTGTGGTAACCCACGTGATTGACCCGGAAGGGCAGATGCGGGCCCGGTTCCATGGATTGAAATTCAAGCCTGAACATCTGGTGACCTACCTGACGGCCATTGCCAAAGGCCCCAACGCGGCAGCTGATGATGGGTTCTGGGGCCGGCTGCATGGGCGCATTGAAGCGTTGCTACAGAGCGAGTAACGCGTGGGGCGCCATGCGGGCAGAAAGCCGACCACTTTAATCAGGAGAAATGTCCAATGAGTCAACAGCGCATATCCGCCGCCCGGGGAATCGCCGTAGTCCTTTTCGCGCTTGCTATTTCCATGACCGCCCCAGTTATGGCTGCAGGGAAGGTTCCGAAGTCGGTGGGGCCCCAGGGTTTCCTGATCTGGGAGTCCCCTCGCACTCTGCCCGAGCTGGCTTTTGAAGACGAAGACGGCAGGCCGCTGACACTGGCTGACTTTAAGGGTAAGGCGATTTTGCTCAATATCTGGGCCACCTGGTGCCTGCCTTGCCGTGAGGAAATGCCGACGCTTGACTCACTCCAGGCTCAACTGGGCGGCGAGCAATTTGAAGTGGTCGCGCTGTCCGTTGACCACGCAGGCATCAGCGTTGTTGAAAAATTCTATCAGGAAACAAGCATTCAGCATCTTCGCCAGTATATTGATCCGTCCACACTGGCGACCTCAACGCTAGGCATAGAAGGTGTTCCTACAACGCTGCTGATTGATCATGACGGTCGCGAAATTGGCCGCCTGGTCGGTGCCGCGGAATGGGACAGCCCGGCCATGGCGGATTTGATGACCCGTGCGATCTCCGAGGTTCCGGACTGACCGCGGGCCACGCCGACTGGACCAGGGGTCACCTAATTTTTCAATATAGCAATAGGTATTGAGATATTGAAATGAAAGAAGCAGAAGCTGTTAGGGCGTTTGGGGCGATGTCTCAAGAAACACGACGCCAGGGTCGTTCAATAGTTTACAGTGCTATTTTTCCTGTACTTGCTGATCTCGTAGCGTTTCTGATGCACGACTGCTGCGATGGGCACTGTGCTTATTGCAACAAAGCCATCGAGTTGTTCGCGCAGTGTGAAGGTCGCCCAACCTCACCGGGCACGGTGGACTCCAAGATATGATCAGATTCATCTATTTTGTGGAGTCTAATCTTGTTTGGTTTGTTATCACTTTAGCTGGTTTGGTCTTAGTATTCCCAGGGTTAGGAACGCACCTAGAGCCCTTTATCGGTCCACTGCTCGCGCTGCTGATGCTTGTCATCAGTCTTACCTTCGACGCACATGCCGTTGGAGTGGTCTTTCGCAAACCTTCAAGGCAACTTTTAGCACTAGGTCTGGTCTATGGTCCGATGTCGATTGCCGGTTTTCTGACTGGCCGTTTATTTTTCGGGAACGGACCTCTTGCAGCAGGTCAAACGTTGCTTGGCACATTGCCGACAGATGTTTCGTCTCCGCTGCTGGTATTAATGGCGCGGGGGAATGTTGCCTTAGCAGCCGTTTTTAATGCGGTCAATACAGCACTATCGCCATTCATTGTTCCATTCCTTTTTTTATGGCTGACTGGAATACAACTGGAAGTTCCTCTCGGGGCAATCATCTTTGAATTAGCCTTGATCGTTCTCGTTCCCACTGTTGTTGGAGTGAGCTTACGCACAGGATTTCCAGATTTTTTTGCACGCCATGATTCAACGTACGCGGGAATTGGATCAATCATATATCTTCTGATACTACTGGCTGTAGTAGGCCCAAACGCAGAAACTATCATTGGTTATGGCTGGTACGCTTTTTTGATTGCTGGAGCAGCCCTGAGTCTTAATCTGATTGGCTACCTGATAGGAATGTCCTCACGGTTGCTAACCTCTGACCGGAAAGAAGTGATTACCTATCTCTTCACCGTGAGCAAAAAAGAATTTAGCATTGCTGCTGCTTTTGTCGCCGCATCTGGCTTACCTTCAGAAATTGCGATTCCTGCCGCATTCTTTGCAGTGATACAAATGATCACTTCACCCATTGCCGCTAAGATCCTTGCACGGCACGGCTTACTTCGATTCCGAGCGAACGATCGGCACTAAGGATCTCGGTATTGCTTCAGAGCCGAATTACCCAACGAACTACTGGCAAAAGTTGATGCAGCCTTTTTAACGAAACAGGAGATGATGAGGTGCTTGCTCCATCTGCCGGCTACTCAGGCTCCGTGTTGTCGAAAAGATCTGCCAGGAAGCGGATTTTCAACATCTGCGCAAGTATATTGATTCGCCCACAATGGTTACCCCAATACTTGGCATAAATGCTTCAGGCTACTGCCGCATGCTTTCTTCACTGAGCCCTTCGAGAACCCCACAGGCCTTAATTTCCCGATCATCGTTGCAACTCGCTCTTAACGACGTGAGTTGTTGCTCCAGTACCTGCAGATCGGTTATCCGAGACCGCACATGAGTGATGTGATCATCAAGCAAGGTGTTGATGGCCCTGCAAGGCTGATGGGGGGCGGTCTGATACCTCTGTAACTCGTGGATTTCAGCGAGTGACAGCTCGAGTATTCTGCAGCGCCTGATAAAGGCCAGCCGCTCAACATGCCGTTCGGTGTAAACACGGTAACCGTTGTCCTGCCGATCCGGCGGTGGTAACAAGCCCTCCCGTTCATAGAAGCGGACAGTTTGAGTATCGACTCCTACGGACCGTGCCAACTGACCAATGCGCATCGGGTTTCTCCTCAACAGATGGTATCTGTTCTATTGACCTTATAGTGACTATATGGTTTTAAATCATAATCCGACAATACTCAAGTGGAGCCGTATCATGAGTAAATCCTGTGAAGACGCCTGTGGCTGCGACGCAACACCCGCCGAGGGTAATACCGGGTCGGAGGCCTCTGAAGCGTCCGGCAACTGGATCAGTGTGTATACCGTACCGAAGATGGATTGTCCTTCGGAGGAACGGATGATTCGACTGGCCCTGAACGGTTTTGAAGACATTCGCGGGCTGTCCTTCGACCTGTCTGATCGGCGGTTGAAGGTTGTGCACGATGGCGAGGCTGAGCCTATCACCGCGAAGCTGGCGACCCTCGGGCTGGGCGCTTCGCTTCAGGAAACGGCCGCTGCCGACCCTGAGTCAATCAAGGCGGTCGGGGATACGGCTATCTCTGCCGAGCAGGAGTCCGGCACCCTGCGTTGGTTGCTCGGTATCAATGCTGTCCTGTTTGTGGTGGAAATGACGGCCGGCCTGATCGCGCACTCCACCGGTTTGATTGCAGAATCCCTGGACAATTTCGCCGACGCGGCCGTGTACGGGCTCGCCCTGTATGCGGTTGGGCACAGCGTAAAAATGCAGGTGCGTGCTGCGCATCTCGCGGGCGTACTCCAACTGATACTGGCTGTGGGCGTACTTGCAGAGGTGGTGAGGCGCTTTGTCTTCGGCAGTGAGCCGGAGTCGCTGGTAATGATGGGGATTGCGTTCATCGCATTGATCGCTAACACCACGTGTCTGCTGCTGATATCCAAACATCGGGAGGGCGGTGCCCACATGAAGGCGAGCTGGATTTTCTCAGCCAACGATGTGGTCATCAATCTGGGGGTCATTACCGCTGGCGCCCTGGTGGCATGGACTGGCTCCAATTACCCGGACCTGATCATCGGCAGCATTGCGGGGATTATCGTACTCAACGGGGCCAGGCGCATCCTTGCGCTTAAGGGTTAAATAATGTCCATCGTTGCCAAAAAACACTTGCCGTATGGCCTGCTGGCGATTTCGGGCCTGATTGCGGCGTCTGATCAGGTTGTAAAATGGTCGGTCCAGCAGTCAATGGCGTATGGCGAGTCGATTCCGGTGACCCCGTTCTTTAACTGGGTGCATGTCTGGAACACCGGCGCCGCATTCAGCCTGTTTGCCGATGGCGGAGGTTGGCAGCGATACTTTCTTATCACAGTCGCGGTAGTTGTCTCGATTGTACTGATCGGGCTGATTCTTCAGTGCCGCCGCAGGGGAGAAGCCATCGCGTACAGCCTTATTCTTGGCGGTGCCGTGGGCAACCTGATTGACCGGATATTTCGTGGCTATGTTGTGGATTCCTTTGATGTCTATTGGCAATCCTGGCACTGGCCGGCCTTTAACCTTGCCGATATCGCCATTGTGCTGGGCACTGTGCTTTTCCTCTATGTCAGTTTCATACCCGAAAAATCGGGCACGAACGTCGAGCTCGATGGATCAGGCTAAAAAACATCTGACAAACGTCTTGACCTTAAAGTTGACTTTAAGGATACCGTCTATTCTGACGAACCAAGAACGACAGCCAAAGCAAAGGAGAATGAAACGATGACATTGCAACTTGGAGAAACCGCTCCCGATTTCACCGTCGCATCCACCGAGGGAAACATTCAGTTTCATGAGTGGCTGGGAGACGACTGGGCCGTGCTGTTTTCACACCCCGCCGACTACACCCCCGTCTGTACCACAGAGCTCGGTGCCTTCGCGAAGCGTAAGGACGAGTTCGCCAGTCGCGGTGTGAAGCTGATCGGGGTCTCCGTCGACCCGCTCGACTCCCATAACGACTGGGCGAAGGATATCGAGAAAACCCAGGGCACGGGGCTCAATTTTGGTTCATCGCACTTTACCGGGAAACGCTGCTTTTATCTTAAGGAAGAAGTAGTCGTTGTCCCGGTAGCCATAGGCCATCCGTTTGATGACCTTAATCTTGTTGTTCATCCCTTCCAGGACGCTGGTATTCATCCGGTAGACAGCACTGGCGATAATACCTTCGACATAGCCTTTGAGGCGTCTGGCAAATTGCTGAACTGGTGCCAGCCCACTGCTCATTGCCAGATTCAACCAGTCCTGCCAGCGTTGCTTGGCTTCGTCCTCTGAAGGGGCGTACCAGAGCTCTTTGAGCTGGTCTTTCAGCACATACACTGTCATCAGAGGCTGGTTAGCCTGCAGCAACTCTTCGAGCTTCAGAGCTTGATCATCTTTGAGGTTGGTCCGATTTCTGAGCAATAGCCAGCGACTTCGCTTCACTACCTTTCGAGCGGGCTTGTCGTGTCGAAGCTGATTGGCCTGGTCGACCCGAACCCGATCAATCACTTCCCGTCCGAACTTGGCGACAACATGGAACAGGTCGTAAACCACGCGAGCGTTAGGGCAATGATGCTGAACTTCCAGATCCATGGCGGTATTCATGTCCATCGCCACAGCTTCGATCCGCGTGCACGCCTCAGCTCCTAACCATTCAAAGAAGGGACGCACAGCGGCTCGGCTACGCCCCTCTCCAACCCAGAGCACTTGCTGCGTGTCTGCATCAATCGCCACGGTGGCGTACCGGTGCCCCTTGAACAAGGCGAACTCATCCATGATCAATCGGCGAATTCGATGCCTGTCAGGCTCAGTCACTTCCCGCTTGAGACGTTGATGGTCGACGGCTTTGACCGTATGCCAGTGCAACCCCAACAGGGTTGCTACATGCTGAACTGGCATCAGGCGCACCAAGGACTCAATCCAATTGATCATGCCCGCTGTCAGGCGCTGTCGCCCTGGTAACCAGCGAATCTGTTCAAGTCTGGGACCACAGGATACACAGCGAACTCGACGGACAGGCACATCCAGCCAAACTCGATAATGAAACAGGTCGCGCTCTCGAACTCGTCGGGTACTAGTGTCGTGGATGGCAAGCGTGTGCTGGTTACAACCACTGCAGCAGGGTAGATGATCAGCGGCAGGTTGCAGTCGGATGAGCACGGAGTGGGCGTCAATCTGGACGTAGGATTCCATCGTGAATCCTTCCCAGAACAGATCAAGAAGATTAGCATTCATAGAGGCGGCGGTGGATTGGCTAATTTTGTTGTTTTGGCGAACTCAAAACTAACCGGTTTTACCGCCGTCTCCTACTTTTTCACGCTAACCCGCGATGAACCTCAATTTTCCCCTGCTGGCAGACAAGGATCAGGTGGTTGCCGACCTGTACGGAATGATCCATCCAAAAGCCGACCCCAAGGTGACTGTTCGAACGGTATTCATTATCGATTCCGCGAAGAAAATCCGTCTGATGCTGACGTATCCCCCCAGCACCGGGCGCAATCTGGACGAGATCCTGCGCGTCATTGATTCGCTCCAGCTGACCGACAACCACAAAGTGGCCACGCCGGTGGACTGGAAGAATGGCGAGGATGTGATCATCGTTCCGTCGCTCTCCAACGAAGAGGCCAAAGAGCGTTTCCCCGACGGATGGGATGAGCAGACACCGTATCTGCGCGTTACCCGCCAACCTGGTCGGAAGTAATAGGGAATTCGTCAGCCGGCCATGCGGCTGGCTGACGAAGCAATACCTGAGAACCCCTTACCGATAGGTTCGGTCATCGCCGAACCCTTAACCGAACACGGCCTCGAAATGCTTACGCTGACAGTTCCCGAAGTTGGTCTCTTCGCGTTATTGATTGCACTTTGCCTGTCGCTGCTTCAGGCGACCGTGCCCTTGCTGGGAGCCGCCACCCGGCGCCCGTTGTGGATGGCATTTGCTGAGCCCATGGCATGGGGGCAATTTGCCTTTCTACTGGTTTCTTATGCCAGCCTGACCGCCAGTTTTCTTCTGGATGATTTCAGCGTGGACTATGTGGCCCGTAATTCGAACTCGATGCTGCCCTGGTACTACAAGTTCACCGCCGTCTGGGGCTCTCATGAAGGCTCGGTGCTGTTATGGAGTCTGATTCTCAGTGGCTGGGGCTTTGCCGTCAGTCTGTTTTCCCGCCAGTTGCCACAGGATATGCTGGCACGGGTTCTGGGAGTTCTGGGTGTCGTCAGCGCAGGGTTCCTGCTTTTCATCGTCGTTACGTCCAGTCCCTTTGATCGCCTGTTGCCGGGCATGCCAGCCGACGGTGCCGATCTGAATCCGTTGTTGCAGGATGTTGGCCTGATCATCCATCCGCCGATGCTTTACATGGGCTATGTGGGTTTTTCAGTGGTCTTTGCTTTTGCCATCGCTGCGCTGATCGAAGGGCGTCTGGATGCGGCCTGGACGCGCTGGGTTCGGCCGTGGACCAACATTGCCTGGGCCTTTCTGACCCTCGGCATCGCTCTGGGTAGCTGGTGGGCCTACTATGAGCTGGGCTGGGGAGGCTGGTGGTTCTGGGATCCGGTGGAAAATGCATCGCTCCTGCCCTGGCTGAGCGGGACAGCGCTGATACATTCACTGGCGGTCACGGAAAAGCGTGGCACGTTCAAGAGTTGGACGGCGCTGCTGGCGATTTTCACGTTCTCACTCTCGTTGCTGGGCACCTTCCTGGTGCGCTCAGGGGTACTGACCTCGGTTCATGCCTTTGCCAATGATCCGTCACGGGGGCTCTTCATTCTGGCGTTGCTGGGAATAACGGTCGGCGTCTCGCTGTTGATCTTTGCGCTACGGGCGCCGCGAATGAGCGCCAATGCGGGCTTTAGCTGGCTTTCCAGGGATGCACTGTTACTGATCAACAATATTTTGCTGGTCATCATGACGATCACGGTCCTGATGGGCACCCTGTACCCCTTGATCCTGGATGCACTCGGGCTGGGCAAAATCAGTATCGGCGCGCCTTACTTTAATAGCCTGTTCGTGCCACTGACCGTCATGCTTTGTGCCTTTATGGGGCTGGGGCCGGTCGCACGCTGGAAGCAGATGCCCGGTCGCGAGCTGTTCCGGCGACTACTGGGGGCGGGTCTGGCCGCACTGGCGATTGCGGTATCGATACCGTTTCTTTACAACGGCCAGTGGAATGTCGCCGTGGCGCTGGGGATGGTGGCGGCCCTGTGGGTAGTACTGGCGTTGGTGCGCGACCTGTTTGATAAAGTCCGCAATGCGTCCTCTGCGCTGGCCGGATTGCGTAAGTTGACCCCTTCATACTGGGGCATGGTGGTCGGCCACGTGGGCCTGGCCGTCACCATCGTGGGCGTGGTGATGGTGTCGAACTACGCCATGGAGCGTAATGTGCGGCTTGATATCGGTGAGCAGGTGGATCTGGGCGGGTACGATTTTACGCTGACCGAACTGGGCGAGCGTCGGGGGCCCAACTTCCTCGCCGATACGGCGACCATCGAGGTTGCCCGTGAAGGCCGGATTGTCACCACCCTGTACCCGGAGAAGCGCCTGTACATTGCCCGTGGGCAGCCGATGACCGATGTCGCACTCGACCCCGGCCTGTTGCGGGACCTTTACGTGGCCATGGGGGAGGAACTGGACGACGGCAGCTGGGCAATGCGCCTACAGGTCAAGCCATTTGTACGCTGGCTTTGGCTGGGTGCGCTGCTGATGGCCTCCGGGGGCGTGCTGGCTGTGGCGGATCGTCGCTATCGTCGCCGCCGTGCCGCTGCAGCTGACCGGGAATCGATGAGGCCGGCGCGCGAGGTTCGCGCATGATGCGCCGCCTGTTGCTGATGCTTCCTTTTGTGGTGTTCCTTGGCCTGGCCTTCTTTTTGTACCGGGGGCTTTCGCTGGACCCCAGTGCTCGCGAGTCGGCCCTGATAGGCCAGGCGTTTCCCGCGTTCACGCTTCCGACGCTAGAGGACCCTGACACCGAGGTGGATGAATCCCTGCTTCGCGGGCAGATGTCTCTGGTCAATGTCTGGGCGTCCTGGTGCCCGACCTGCAAGGAGGAAATGCCCCAGCTACTGGCGCTCTCCGAACGCGGCATTCAGATGGTGGGCATCAACTACAAAGACACACGTGACCTGGGGCGACAGTTTCTTGAAGAGTTTGGAAAACCTTTCGAGGTCAACATCTTTGATCCTGCCGGTGACCTGGGTTTCGAGCTCGGCGTGTATGGCGTGCCCGAAACCTTCCTGGTCGACGCAAACGGTATCGTTCGATATAAGCACGTCGGGTACATAACGCCAGCTCAGGTGGATGAAGTCATGGCGGAGGTAGAGAAATGGCGCTAAACCGAAAGAGCCGTTGCTGTGTGGTCATCGTGTTTTTGCTGGCTTCGTTCCAGTCGGTGGCGGACACGGCAATCGATGCGCGTCATTTCGAGGATCCGGTGATGGCGGAGCGTTATCGCGACCTTACGGCGTCGTTGCGGTGCCCTAAATGTGATGCTCAAGCCATCGACAGTTCCGATTCGCCGGTGGCGGCGGACATGCGGGAGCGGGTAGCAATGATGCTTCGTGATGGGCGTGCGGATAAGGAAATTCTTGATTTCATGGCTAATCGTTTTGGCGAGTTCGTTCTTTACAACCCGCGCCTTGACGGGCGCACGTGGTTGCTTTGGGCGTTGCCGGCAGCGCTGGTGGCAGGGGGCGCCATGATTGTGATTGCGTTTGTCCGGGCACGCAGACACCGGCGAGTGCGGCCGCTCTCCGAGGAGGAACGTACCCGCCTGTCCTCCCTGATTCATCGTCACCGTGAGGGATCGGAATGACTATGCTCTGGTTAAGTATTGGTACACTGCTGCTTCTTGCGCTGTGGTTCCTGAGTCTACCGTTGCGGAGAGCAAGGGCGATCCATGACTGGCAGCAGCGGTTTGAGGCCGATGATCATGCAGAGGCGCAAAACCTGGCCGTCTATGAGCGCCGGCTTTCAGCACTGGAAAGAGCCCGCGATCGCGGCGAGATTGACGTCGCCCGTTTTGAAGAAAGCCGTCACGAGCTGGACCGCAATCTGCTGGAGGACACCGAGGCCCGCCGCCGAATGCCTCTCAGGCGCCCCGTGTCAGGACGTTTGATGATTCCGTTGGTGATAACGGCAGTAATAGGTGCCAGCATCATCGGCTATCGATGGCAGGGTGCCGATGGCGATCTGGCCCTGTATGCCGCCCAACAGAATGCGCTCAATACGCCCGGCGCCTCAATGAAAACCCTGGTTGGCCGGCTCGAAGAGGAGGCCGGGACTCAGCCGGATAATCCCAAGGTCTGGTCGTTGCTGTTTCCGCTTTACCAGAAGATCGGCCAACCGGGGCAAGCGATTGGCGCCCTGGAACGACTGATCGAACTGGAAGGCCGCAGAGTTGACCTACTGGCCCAACTGGCCCAGATCAAATTCTTTGTGGCCGGGCGCAGCCTGACCACTGAAGTGCAGGCGCTGATCGACGAAATACTTGACAAGGATCCACGTGAGCCAACGGTGCTGGGCATACTGGGGGTCGAGGCCTTTGACGACGGCCGCTATGAACAGGCGATCAATTACTGGCGCCGGGCATTGGCGGGCTTCGGCGATAACGACTCCGCACAGGCCATTCGCAACGGTATCGCTGTTGCCAGGCAAAGATTGGAGGAGACAGCCAATGGAGCGGAACGTGTTACTGATTAAAACCCTAACGCACTTTCAATCACGAAATCAGGAAAGCTTATGCTCCAGTATCCTCAAATAGACCCGGTAGTCATTGCACTGGGCCCGCTAAAAATTCATTGGTACGGCCTGATGTACCTTGTCGGTTTTCTTGCGGCCTGGTGGCTGGGGCGTCGTCGGGCTCATCGACTCGGGTTGAATGCAGACGCTGTTGAAACATTGATTTTCTACTGTGCGATGGGCGTCATTCTGGGTGGCCGCGTCGGTTACGCGCTCTTCTACGGTTTTGACAAGCTGGCAGACAACCCGCTCTGGCTGCTCAAGATCTGGGAAGGGGGTATGAGTTTTCACGGCGGCTTGACCGGCGTCCTGATTGCAGCCTTGGTCTTCGCCCGCAAGCAGAACCTGCGGTTTTTCCAACTCACGGATTTTATAGCGCCATTGGTGCCAATTGGCCTGGGGGCTGGGCGCCTTGGCAACTTTATTAACTACGAGCTCCCGGGGCGGGTCAGCGACGTGCCCTGGGCCATGGTGTTCCCGAATATGGGGTCGGCGCCACGTCACCCGTCGTCACTGTATGAGTTTGCCCTGGAAGGTGTTGTGCTGTTTGTGGTGCTGTGGTGGTTCTCACGCAACCCACGTCGGATGGGCGCAACGTCCGGCCTGTTCCTGTTGCTCTACGGAATTTTCCGTTTTGCGGTCGAGTTTGTTCGCCTCCCCGACCCGCAACTGGGGTTCATCGCCCTCGGCTGGGTGACCATGGGGCAACTGCTGACCCTGCCGATGATCCTTGGCGGCCTTGCATTAATTGCCTGGTCAAGACGTCAACCGATCAATAAAACGGAGGCGGCGACAGCCAGATAAAAGCTGTCTTAGCTTGTTTGTTCGTTGACTTACGAGGAAAACTTAACATGACAGAAACTATTGGTCATTCGGGAGCCTGGGGTATAGCGGCGATCATGATCGTGCTGATCTCCTGGGTCATGTATCGTTGGCTCGCTCCCAGAACATGGCGGGAGTGGGGCAGTGCCGGGGTGGTGCAGGCGTTTATAATCGCATTGTATGCGGAGATGTACGGCTTCCCTCTCACTGTCTATTTGCTCGTGCGGTTCTTTGATCTGGACGGTAGCGACCTCAGCGCGAATCTCTGGTCCTCGCTGCTTGGTGTCGGCGAGGTGGGCATGCTTATCTCAATGTTGCTTGGTTATACTCTGGCTGTGACTGGCATCGGTATTTTTCTGCAGGGATGGCGCGAACTTCATCGTGCACACCAACAAGGGCGTCTTGCAACGGATGGGCTCTACGGTTTGGTGAGGCACCCGCAGTATACGGGCCTTTTTCTCATCCTGTTCGGGGAGGGGATTGTGCACTGGCCGACGCTGTTCTCCGTTAGTCTGTTCCCCATCATTGTCCTTGCCTACAGCTTGCTCGCACGGCATGAAGAGCGACAGGTCATTGAGCGGTTCGGTGAGGAGTACCGGACCTATCAGCAGGAAGTGCCAAGGTTTGTTCCACGAATGGGCCGGCTTGCAAAACTCGTTGGCAAGTCCCGCTCGGGGTTGGGTTGACACACAGGGTAACGCAGAGCGTTACCAGCGTTTTATGGGGCACACGCAATGACGACGGCTTTTACCGAAGTCTCCCGGGACTATGATGATCTGTGGCTTTTGACCAGGGATTACCGGGGCTGGATGCTGAAAAAGCTTCTTAATCATTTAAATATGCAGGCTGACAGCCGGTTTGCAGACCTTGGTGGTGGGACCGGTATCTTCACACATCTGCTCAGCCAGGCTGTGCCGCTGGAATCTGAAGCGATATGCGTGGACCCCTCAGGCGCCATGCTCCTGAATGCTGAACAATACAGCGGCATCCAGACCCGTTGTGCATCCGCTGAAGCGTTCATTGACAGCGGGGTGCAACTGGACCGGGTGCTCATCAAGGAGTCCATTCATCACATCCGCAATCGTGAGAGATTCTGGAAGAAAATGCGCTCATGTTTGCGACCGAATGGTCGTGTTCTGGTGGTCACCCGGCCCAGTTTGCCCGAGTTTCCCCTTTTCAGCCGGGCGATGACTGCCTTTTCAGAGAGTCAACCGGAGCTTGACATTCTTCTCGGTGAAATTGCCGCCTCCGGCCTTGGTGCGGTGACAAGCAGGGAAGAGTACCGCGTCGAAATCCCGAAGGATCGCTGGTATGCGATGCTGCGGGCGCGTTTTATGTCAAATCTGGCAGGTTTTACTTCTGATGAAATTGAGAAAGGTATTCTGGAAATCGATGATCAGTTGGACGGGAATCAGATTCGATTTATTGATCGTTTATTCTTCGTGGTGGTTGGGCACGAGTTGGCATAATCATACTGGGGAGTGCTTGCCTGAACTGAGAATCCGGCCACGCACCGTGGCAACGCTGTTAATTATCGCGTTTGCCGTCTGGCACTTGTGGCATTTGCGAACCATGGTTGCCAGGCGCTAAAGGCGACAACAATCTGATCGCAGGCTCGGATTTGATGGGAAGGAACTTTTCCCCAAGATGTGGCTCAGAGCATAAATGGCCAAGCGCCGATTTGTTGGGAAGGCGGTTACTATGCGAGTTAAAGAAATTGCGAGATGTGCGAACGTCTCCGCTGATACTGTTCGTTTTTATAGTCGCGAAGGTTTGCTCCGTCCACGGCAAAACCCGCGAAATGGCTACTACGTGTATGGTTCGGAAGACCTGAGACGACTACGTTTTATTCGCGAAGCCCATAAACTGGGCCTGGGGCTGGAGGAAGTCAAAACCATACTCACCCAAACGACGGAAGATGGTTTGTCCAGCAACGAACTGAAGAAACTGTTTACAGATCGTCTTTTCCGGCTCGAACAGCACTTAAGTGAGCTGGAGCGGCTTCGTGACGATATGAGAACAAGCGTTGACGTGTGGAAACGCCTGCCTGAAGCCGCTCCTGATGGGTATTCTGTCCAGCAGCTAATACGGCAGTGGAGCTGATGCCAGCCGGGATAATTAATCGCTTGACGCCTGTGGCGTGCAAGCCGTAATATTACGAGAATTCGTGAAAACTCAATTACCTGGGTCGCTCCATTTGCCACGCTTGATAACGCCTAAAGCCCTTCTTAACCTGCTGTTGCTGATCATGGCAATACAGCCGGTGCTGGCGTTCGGGCAATTCACGGCAGACACAGCAGAACCTCCTGCCCGTTTCGGCCACATGGCCATGGTGGACTGTTGGAGTGCCAGCACTGACGGGCATTCGGAACAGGATATGGCCTGTGGTGATATGGCGTCTACCGATTGTGCTATCGCCGCCAACCAGGGCAGTTGCGGTGCGATGCTATCCGCACTGGTTTCTGAGAAGGCGGTTTTGCCAGTGCAATGTTCTTCCGACCCTACCTCTCTTCGTCCCCGAGAAGTCTATCTCAGCGTTATCCTTGATACCCTTACACCTCCCCCTGATTTCTCAGTAGTCTGATCTTAGTCTTTATCTAAGTTCGCACGTTTACACCTGGGCCGATAGGCCACTCGGGCGAGCGTCTATAAGCTTCAAATAAGGAAACATCAATGCGCATTTCCCTGATGGCGATGGTGATCGCTGTCGCTTTTGGTCTGGGCTGGCTGGCCAGCCTGCAAATCATGCCGATGTCAGAATCCGCCGGTTCTGGTAATCCTGCCGGTGAATCGGCGGATGAAAAGCCCTTGTACTGGGTTGCTCCCATGGATGCCAACTACCGCCGTGACAAGCCTGGCAAGTCCCCCATGGGAATGGACCTGGTGCCGGTGTACGAAGAAAGCAGTAGCGGCCGGGACGACGGCGGGGTTCAGATCAATCCTGCAGTCAGAAACAATCTGGGGGTTAAAACCCGGGCAGTTTCCCGTGGGGCAGTGTCTGTTCCGGTCCGAACCGTGGGTTATGTCACTGACAATGAAGATCAACTGATTCAGGTGCACAGCCGCATTGCCGGATGGGTCGAGGTGTTGCATGTTCGGTCAGAAGGAGAAATCGTTGACCGTGGTGAACCACTGTATGAGATCTATTCACCGGAGTTGGTGAATGCCCAGCAGGAGTTTCTGATGTCCGAGCGCCTTGGGCGGGGCTCAGAGGCAACAGCGACCGGCGGAAAGCTGCGCGCGCTGGGCATGACGGATAGACAGATTGCCAACCTGAAAAAAACAGGAAAAATCCGAGAACGCATCACCGTATTTGCCCCTGGCTCCGGCTATGTGGCCGCATTGCCTGTTCGTGCCGGCATGTACGTGCGCCCGGATACTGAAATCATGGCCATTGGCAGTCGCGATTCGGTGTGGGTGATCGCCGAGTTTTTTGAACGTCAGGCCGGGCTGGTTGAAGCGGGTCAGGCCGTTGAATTCACCACGCCGTCCATGCCGGATACAAACTGGAATGGTGACATTGACTACGTTTACCCGGAACTGGATCCCAAAATGCGGACTCTTCGGGCCCGGGTACGCGTTCCGAACCCGGATGGCCGGTTGCGCCCCGGAATGTTCGTCAATCTCACCATGGATGCCCCCATCGGTGAGGACCTGCTCACTATCCCGCGCCCGGCGCTGATCCGGCGAAGCGACAGCCAGCATGTGCTGCTGGCTGAGGATGACGGCTATTTTCGTCCGGTGCCCGTCAAGACGGGCCGGGAAGCCGGCGACAGGGTGGTCATTCACGAAGGTCTGAAAGAAGGGCAGCAGGTGGTGGTGTCCGCCCAGTTCCTGATTGATTCAGAAACCAGCCTCGAGGCCGCCATGCTGCGCCTGGAGCCCGAGGAGCAGAACAGCGCCGGCATGGCCGGTGCAGACAGCTCTGCGCCCGAACTGTTTGAAGCCGCTGGCCGGATTACGGAGCTTGATGCTGAGAGTTCTTCAGTCACGCTCGACCATGGCCCGGTACCCGGTCTTGGCTGGCCGGCCATGACCATGACCTTTGGTATTGCCGAATCCGTCGATCTGGTGGAACTGGCCCCGGGTGAGACCGTCAATTTCGGGTTCCGGGAGACGCCGGACGGCTATCTTGTTGAACGTATTGAGCCCGCGCAAGACGCGCAGTAACCACTGGAGAAAACCATGAAACTGAAAAACCTGATGACGGCTGTTGTGTTCGGATTATCCCTGGGACCTGTTCTGGCAGCGGCCGATAACAACATGGGCTCGATGTCCGGCATGGACACCAAAGAGTCCGCTGGCCCGGTCCAGAGCCGGGGCGTAATCACCATGATCAACACCGAAAATCGCAAAGTAACGCTGAAGCATGAGCCTATTCCGGCGCTGAACTGGCCGGGCATGACCATGGGATTTCCCGTAGCCCCGGAGGTGGACCTGGATGCCCTGGATAAGGGTGACAAGGTTGTCTTCACTCTGGCACCCGCTGGCAAGGGCCAGCAGGTGACCTCTATCAGGAAACAGTAGTGATAGCCCGGGGGTGCGCCATCGGGCTGCCCCCGGCCATCACCAGACCGGACTCAGCTCATGATTAACCGCATTATCCAGTGGTCGCTTCATAACCGATTTTTTGTATTGCTCGCCACCCTCATACTGATTGGGTGGGGATTCTATTCCGTCAGGGAAACGCCCATTGACGCCATACCGGACCTGTCGGATGTACAGGTGATCGTCAAGACCCCGTATCCTGGCCAGGCGCCCCAGGTGGTGGAAGACCAGGTGACCTACCCGCTCACCACCGCCATGCTGTCGGTGCCGGGCGCCAAAACGGTTCGGGGGTATTCCTTCTTTGGCGACTCCTATGTGTATGTGATCTTCGATGACGACACCGACCTGTACTGGGCTCGTTCCCGGGTACTGGAATACCTGAGCCAGGTAGCCGGGCAATTGCCCGATGCCGCCAAACCAGAGCTGGGGCCGGATGCCACCGGCGTTGGCTGGGTATACTCCTACGCCCTGGTGGACCGCACCGGCCAGCATGACCTTTCGGAGCTTCGGGCCATTCAGGACTGGTTCCTGAAGTTTGAACTGCAAACCGTGTCCGGGGTATCCGAGGTCGCCAGTGTTGGCGGCATGGTCAAGCAGTATCAGGTGGTGGTGGACCCGGACCGGCTGCGCGCCCATAACATCACGCTGCAGCGTATTCATGCCGCCATCAACAGCGCCAACCAGGAAACCGGGGCATCCGTCGTGGAAATGGCCGAGGCGGAATACATGGTGCGGGTCACCGGTTACCTGCAGAACGAGGACGACCTGCGCCAGGTGCCGCTGGGTGTCAACGATAATGGCAAGCCCTTGTTGCTCAAGGATGTGGCGGATATCCGGCTGGGGCCACAAATGCGCCGGGGTATCGCTGAACTGAATGGAGAAGGCGAAGTGGCCGGCGGTATCGTGGTGATGCGTTTTGGCGAAAACGCTCTGGCTACCATCGAGGGTGTTAAACAACGCCTGGAGGAGATCAAGGGCAGCCTGCCGGATGGCGTTGAAATGGTGCCCACCTATGATCGTTCCACACTGATCAACAATGCGGTGGACAATCTCTACAGCAAGCTGCTGAAAGAGTTTCTGGTGGTGATCCTGATCTGCGCGGTATTCCTGTTTCACCTGCGCTCTTCCCTGGTGGTGATCGTGAGCCTGCCGGTGGGCATTCTTGCTGCGTTCGTGGTGATGCACGCTCAGGGTATCAACGCCAACATTATGTCCCTCGGCGGCATTGCCATCGCCATCGGTGCGATGGTCGACGGTGCCATTGTGATGATTGAAAATGTCCATAAACACATGGAGCGGACCCCGTTGACACCGGAAAACCGATGGGCCGTGATGTATAGGGCCGCCGGTGAAGTGGGGCCCGCGCTGTTTTTCTCGTTGATGATCATCACCGTGAGCTTTCTGCCGGTGTTCACGCTGGAGGCTCAGGAGGGCAAGCTCTTCGCACCCCTGGCGTTCACCAAAACCTATGCCATGGCTGCGGCTGCCGGGCTTGCCATTACACTGGTACCGGTGCTGATGGGCTACTTCATTCGTGGCAAGGTATTGCCGGAGCACCGCAATCCCATTAACCGGCTGCTGATCTTCCTGTACAGCCCAGCCATTGACTGGGCTTTGCGGCGGCCCGCCCTGATGCTTGCCGGTGGCCTGATTGTGCTGATCATCGGCTTCTGGCCCGCCAACAAGCTGGGCAGTGAGTTCATGCCCCCCCTGGATGAGGGGGACCTGATGTACATGCCCACCACCTATCCCGGCATCTCCATTGGCAAGGCCCGGCAGATCCTGCAACAGACCGATAAGCTGATTGCCAGTATTCCAGAGGTTAAAACTGTGTTCGGCAAAATCGGCCGCGCTGACACGGCCACCGATCCGGCCCCGCTGACCATGATTGAAACCTTTATCCAGTTTAAACCCCGGGACCAGTGGCGCCCCGGCGTAACGCCGGAATCCCTGCGCCGCGAGCTGGACAGGACCGTCAGGCTTCCCGGTCTCACTAACGCCTGGGTCATGCCGATCAAAACCCGTATTGACATGCTCTCAACGGGCATTAAGACCCCGGTGGGCATCAAGGTGGCCGGCCCGGACCTGAAAGTGATCCAGGGCATAGGGGAAAAGCTAGAGCGGGTGTTGACTGACATACCGGGCACAGCCTCTGCGTTTTCCGAGAGGGTGGCCGGCGGACGTTACATCAAGGTGGATATCCAGCGGGAGGCTGCCGCCCGTTTCGGATTGAATATCGCAGATATTCAATCCGTGGTACGCACTGCGATTGGCGGCATGAACGTGGCCAGTACGGTGGAGGGCCTGGAGCGCTATCCCATCAATCTGCGTTATCCCCAGGGCTACCGGGATTCGGTGGAGCAGATGCGCTTACTGCCCATAGTGACGCCCGGTGGACAGCGTATCGCGCTGGCCGACGTGGCGGATATCCGGGTCGACAGGGGGCCGCCCATGATCAAATCGGAAAATGCCCGCCTCAATGGCTGGACCCTGGTGGACATTGCAGGCCGGGATCTTGGTAGTTGGGTCAAAGAGGCTCAGTCGGTGGTGCGGGAGCAGGTGGACCTGCCTGCCGGCTACTCCCTGACCTGGTCCGGCCAGTATGAGTACATGCAGCGTGCCAAGGAGCGCCTGACACTGGTGGTACCGCTGACGCTGGCGATTATCGTGATCCTGCTGTACCTGAATTTCCGCAACATGACCGAGGTGGGTATTATAATGGGCACCCTGCCGTTCGGTATGATTGGCGGCATCTGGCTGATGTACCTGCTGGGCTACAATCTGTCCGTGGCTGTTGCCGTTGGTTTTATCGCCCTGGCCGGAGTCGCCGTGGAAATCGGTGTGCTGATGCTGGTGTACCTCAACCAGTCCCTGCACAACGCCCTGGAGGCCGTCGATCATCAGCCCGGGAAACTGTCGGCGGATGCCCTGCGCCAGGCGATCAGCCACGGGGCTGCGCAGCGGGTGCGCCCGATCATGATGACCTTTGCCGCCATCGTGGCTGGCCTTGTACCCATCATGCTGGGCGGCGGCACTGGTTCGGAAGTGATGCAGCGGATCGCCGGGCCGATGATTGGCGGCATGGTTACTACTCTAGTGCTGACGCTGCTGCTGATTCCGGTGATTTTCTACCTCTGGCAGCGTGCGCGGTTGAAGAAGCTCGCCCAAAAAGGAGCGAACCAATGATTCGACGCAGTGGAATTTACGCCGTTCTGGCGGTATTCGTTTCCCTTTCTGCCCCCGCAATGGCTGAATCGCTGGAAACGGTGGACCAGTGGATTGCGGAGGCCCTGGATAGCAACGCCACCCTGAGTGCGCAGCGAGCCGCCATCGAGGCAGCAAGGGCCGAAGTGGAAGGCTCGGATGCCTGGGCGGATCCTGTCGTAAAGTACGGTATTGCACCCGAAACTCTGGAGGGCCCTAATGTGGTCGGGCACCGGTTTGAGGTCAGTCAGAAGCTGCCCTGGCCGGACCAGTTATCCGCGTCCCGCGGAGCCGAGGAGGCGGGTGTGCGTGCCGCAACCCAGGACACCCTCTGGCAGACCAGAAAACTGACGGCCTCGGTCAAGGAGGCCTATGCCCGTTTGTGGTATTCGCACCGGGCCATCGAGTTGCACTACGAGACTCGTGCGCTGGTGGAACAGCTAGCCGAGATTACCCGGCAACGACTGGAATACGGCGAGGCCACACAGAGTGAATTGTTCAGGGTAGAGACGGAACTGGATACGCTGGACGCGCAACTGGTTGAGCTGCGGGCGGACCAGGCCAAGCTCTCCGCCAACCTGATCCCATTATTGGGGCGCCGTCCGCAACCCTCCGAATTGATGCTATCCCTGCCTCCTCGTATGCCAATGGCAGCGGACACCCTGACCGGAACCGAGCACCCGTTGGTTCAGGCCGCAGAGGCGCGGACCGCGGAGGCCCGGGCCCGACTGGACGTCGCGGAAGCCAACCGAAGGCCCGTGTTTACGGCCAATGCGGGCTACAATAGCTTGTTGGCTGACGAAAAAAAGCGCTGGACGGTAGGCGTTGGGATTCAGATTCCGTTTACGGGACAGCGACAGAACAGTGCCGTTCGCAGGGCGACTGCGGAAGTATCCCAACGACAGTGGCAGACCACTCAGGCCCATCGCGATCTGCGAGCGTCAATCGGCGACGTAAAGGCAGCCATTCAGGCAGGCTACAGCCGCCTTGAAATCCTTGACGAACGCCATCTTCCGAATCAACGCGCTCACTGGGAAGCCAGCCTGAATGAATTGGCCAGCGGTACCGGTGCACTGGAAGATGCCATAGACAGTGCACGGAAGCTTACTGGCGTAAAACTCACCCGGGAAACGGTCATCCGCGACCTGTTCAGTGCCAGGGCGCGATACGAAGCCTTGCAAACAACGCAAGCCACCGGCCTTTCAAACTAGAAGGGGATTCACCATGAAAGTATTGTGGGCGTTGCTATCCGCACAGAAAAAGTAGATCAACTGCCATGTGCCCGTATCCCCGGCGTATTTGTCGTCATTGCCGATCACTGCGATTCCTGAGGGTTTCGAGACTGTTTCGCATGGGTTCCAGATCAAAACCTGCAGCCCCGGCTTTACCGATCAGGTCCGGGATAGGGTAGAAAGTTGCATTGGCAAGGGCCCATAAGTGAACGGCGCGCTTGCCAGTTCTTCGATGTCAGCAATGGCAGGTTGCGCCGTCACGCTGTAGTTCTGATCAAGCTGTTTGATATCCATTTAAATTCTCCTCTAATGCAGCCCGCCTTGGGGCGGGCCCGTGTCACGGTTGTTTTTCATGGGCCGGATATACCAGCGTCTAGTCAGGCAAACGGAACAGTTTGTTGACGATCGAATCGTAACTTTTGTGCGGGTCGCCGCCCTGAAAGTCAGTCCGGCCGCTGCCGCGGATCAACAACACATCGCCGGTGAATACGGCCTGCTGTTCCCGCGAATAAACAAAGGCTTGACCTGGAGCTGGCTCCAAGTAATACGCTTCTGTGACATTGTTGATATCCAACCAGCAAAGGATCCGTCCGGATCAGGTCAGGAGAGGCGCTATGAAACGCAATATTGTAAACCAAAGTTTATTGGTGGCTGCCGTGGCCATCTTTTCAGGACTGGGCCTTGTAGCCCCCGCGCTTGCCAATCAGAACGAGGCTGACCAGCCCAAAAAAAAGCCCAAGGCAGATTCGGATGAAGCCGTCATCCAGACGCTTTTAAGCGCCGGCCCCGAATCGGTTACCAAACATGCCACCGTGCTTTCCCGGGCGGGCAAGGTTCTACAACAGGGCAGCGGCGAGTGGGTGTGCCGCTTCGCAGGCCTGGCCGGTGACACACCAACCTGTCTGGATTCGCAGTCCCGAGCCTATTTCAAAGCCCGCTTCCAGGGTAAAACACCACAGGTTGATCGTATCGGCCTCACCTACATGCTGCATGGCATGACGACAGACACCGGCATGCAGATGCCCCCGCACGTCATGGTGATCGTTCCCGACCCGACCGATCTAAAGCAATTTCCCACTGCGCCGCAAAGTGGAGCGCCCTGGGTCATGAAGGCGAATACCCCGTACGCACATCTGATCATACCGGTTGGTGGGCTGTCGATGGGCGCAATCCCCCAGCCATCGGGCCAATGACCTTGATATGAACGCTAGCGCGGCATGGACAGTCGCGGCTGCGAACCATCTCAAATTGGGCAAATGAACCGGTTACAAAGGAGATTCCAGTGATGATACCCCTATGGTTGACGATACTCGCCTGGTCGGTTACCGGCATCGGGTTGCTATGCGCGCTGATAATTCTCGCCGACATTTATCTTGGCGGCTACCGGCAGCCGATGACCAGCTGGGAAGCGGTGTGGCCCATTACTGCGATCTACGCCGGTCCGCTGGCGCTTGTCGCCTATTACCGTTGGGGCCGCCCGGCCACGGCGCGATGGCAAAACCGTCATGGCGCCGCGCCCGACCAGGGCTTGGCCGTGATGGCCGCCCTGGAAACCATCCCCGGAGGCGCGGCATCGTTCATCGGCCATCTGATCGCCGTGCCGATCGTGGTGGGTACCGGAATCACGATCGCTGGCAAAGGCGTTTGGCCGATGATTCTGCTTATCGCCGCGTTCGCACTGCCGTTGCTGATTGCCTTCGAATACCGGTCGCTGACGCGGATGGGCCAGATCCGTTCGGCTGGCCTGCGGCTGCGGGTGGCGCTGAAAATATCCGCGCTAGCGATCATTGCGTTCGATATCGGCATGGGTGTCACGATGCTGATTGTGGCCTTTGTGCTGGGCTATCCGCCCACCACCATCGCGTTCTGGTTCGTCATGTGGGGTGGGTTGCTTCTGGGTTTCATGACCGCCTACCCGATGGTGCGCTGGCTGCTCGGGCGAGGTGTCACGACGCCGGCGGAGTCGGTATAGGTTTCCGGCCTGGTCCGCTAGCGTCAATCGAACTCTCAAAGGAAATTACATGTCACATGACTCCCTCGCGAGCGTAACCATTCATCACGAACGGGAGCGTTTGCTGCGGATGCTCGCGCTCGCCACATTCTTCATTTTTTTCCAGGCATACATGGTGGCGCCGATCATACCGGCGCTCGCGGATGCATTCGCAACTTCGGCACACACCGTGGGCTTTGTAGTGCCGGCGTATTTGATTCCTTATGGCATCGCCACCCTGGTGTTCGGCCTGCTGGCCGATCGGCTCGGTGTTCAGCGCGTCATGTTCGCGTCCCTGGCGATGTTCTCGCTCCTCACAGCGCTCACGGCCACTGCCGTATCCGTCGAACAGATGGCGCTATGGCGCGTGCTGACCGGACTGGGGGCCAGCGGCGTGGTACCGCTTGCGCTCGTGCTTGTCGGACAGCTGTTTCCTTACGAGCAGCGCGGGCGGCCACTAGGCTGGTTATTTGCGGCTATGGCCGGCGGTATGGCGTTTGGCTCACCGCTTGGCTCGATATTGGTGCCCATTATCGGCTGGCGAGGGCTTTTCCTGGCTGTCGGCGCAACCGGGGGGATAGTTCTGCTCCTGCTTTTACCCTATCGGCGCCTGATCGCCGGCGCAATGCAGCCGGTAGGCGGCACACTCGGTGACCTGATGCGCGGCTATTTGGGCCTTTTGAGCACCGCACGCGGCCAGCGCACCTATGGCTATGTTTTTGTGAACTCGATGTTTCATTCCGGCGTGTTCACCTGGCTGGGTGTTTACCTTGAACAACGCTACAGTCTCGGGCCGGTCGGCATCGGTCTGGCATTGCTTGGCTACGGGGTGCCCGGTTTGTTGTTTGGCCCGCTGATTGGCCGCGCTGCAGACCGATGGGGTCGCGCGCGATTGTTGCCAATCGGGCTCGGCTTGAGTGCGTTGGCCGCAGCGGGCCTGCTGTTCGATTTTCCGGTGATTCTCGCGCCGATCATCGCGATGCTGCTATCGCTGGGCTATGACGCGACACAGCCGTTGTTTGCCGGCATCGTCACCTCGCTCGGCGGCAAACGGCCCGGCCAGGCGATGGGTTTGAACGTGTTTACCCTGTTCGTGGGTTTTGGCCTGGGCAGCCTGATTTTCGGCGAAGTTCTGCGCTTTGGCTTCGGGACCGCATTGGCGCTGTTTGCGGCGATTGAATTGATACTCGCCCTGGGTTCGATCCGGTTGTTTCGTTCCGAAATGCCGGGCGAAGCAAAAATACGGCGCTGACTAAATAGCTCGCTGGCATAGATCGGGCATTGACCTTGAGCGGACTCCAGGCTCCAGGATTTTAGCGCCATGTTCCATGCGGCTATTCTGGCTTGTTATACACCTCATGTGGCAGCGCACCGATAGCTATTTTTTGTGAAATTCAGCTACTGATTTGAAATTCAACGCACTTCAACTGTTCCGACAGCGACCAGGGAGGAGCAATGTCTATACTGGATTCACTAACGCAAGGTTTATTGATTGGTCTGGGCCTGTTCTATAAGGCGCTGTGGCCGATCCTGCTGGGCGTACTGATAACCGCCCTGATTGAGACTCTGATTGATCAGGAGCGACTGGCGGGCATTCTGGGCGGTCGCGACCTGTTGAGCACGGGGAAGGCCACGGCCGCCGGTGTGGCCAGTTCCGCCTGCACTTTCGGGGCTCTGAGCATCACACAGACGCTGTTCAAAAAGGGCGCCTCCGCAGAGGCCTCGTTCGCCTTCAGCTTTGCTTCAACCAACCTGGTCATCGAGTTGGGCATTCTGATCTATGCCATATTGGGCTGGCCGTTTTTGGTGGCCGAGCTGCTGGGTGGCTTTCTACTGATCAGCATCATGTACGTATTGGTACGACTGACCTTGCCCGAGCAGCTATTTGAAGAGGCACGCACCCGCCTTCGTGAACAATTCCGGGAAGACCCAGCGCCGGTGGCCTTCACCCGGAATGTCACGGCGAAGGGCGACTGGCGCAAGCAATTGACGACAACCGATGGCTGGCGACGCATCGCCCACAATTATTTCCATACTCTGGGCAAAATTTACAAGAGCGCTCTGTTCGGTTTCCTGATCGCGGGGTTCATCGTCGCGCTCGTACCGCCGGCGTTTTGGACCACATTGTTCCTGGAACCAACCGGGTTGGTCGGCATCGGTGAGAACGCCGTCATGGGTGTGCTGGCAGGCGTGGCAAGCTTCATAGGCTCGATTGGCAACGTGCCCTTCGCCGCCGCCCTGTGGGCCTCGGGGGTGTCGTTCGCCGGGGTGATCGCCTGTATCTACGCGGATCTGATCACCGTGCCGATCATGAATCTGTGGAGGAAGTTCTTTGGCTGGAAAGCCGCCATCTACATCTTTATCGTCTTTTTCGTAACGATGGTAAGCAGCGCGGTACTCATGGAGCTTTTGTTCAGCAAACTTGGCTGGATTCCACCACGCCTCAGCGCCGAAGGGCTCATGAGTTTTCTGGAGGTTAAATTTGACCTGACCTTGGTGATGACAGTGCTTTTACTGCTTGGTACCTTTATTCTACAGATGCTGAGGTATCCAACGTCGAACCGCTAGTTGGGCTGGCTTTTACCCTCGTAGTGAGAGTGACACTCACGAATGCATTTGAAGCAGTATGGTCATTCAAGCATCCTCAATATTGAAGCGCTGCGGGGGAACCCCTTGATAGTGGTACGCTTCTGTTTACTCAACGAAGATTAAGTCCGGATTTGAAAGATGATGAAAATTGGCCAGGTCGTGCAGGCGTTGGCCATAAGCGCCGATACCCTGCGTTACTATGAAAAAATCGGGCTGATGCCCGGGGTTCACCGCAACAACGGTGGTGCGCGCTTATACAGCGACAAGGATCTTTCCCGTTTGCGATTTATTAAGCGGGCACAAAAGATGGGTTTCAGCCTGGATGAGATCGCTGGCCTTCTCAGCTTTCGGGACAATTCCAAAAATGCGAGACCCAATGTACAGAAACTGGCTCGTCTTAAGTTGGCCGAGATTGAACATCACCTGTCCGAGCTGGAAGCATTGCGAGATGAGTTGCGTTTGCTGACCAACCTTTGTGGAGCAAGTACTGATGGTTGCCCAATACTCGAATCGTTTGAACGGGCATATGGCTCCTGATACGTAAGCGCTCCTCCTGCCATCCTCACCCAGCACGATCACGCTCTTGCGGTTAATCTTGTGACGATTCCCAGCAGCGGATCTGATCGATTCCTCGGTATCGGTCGCAGGGCGAACCGGTCTGAACGTAGGGAGTGTTCTGTGCTGCCTGGTATTAAGGCAGAAATTGGGTTTCAGCTATGAACAACTGGCCTTTCACTTGTCGGATTCAGTGACCTATAGAACCTTTAGGGGGTCACCATGAAACGATTACTGGCAATGCTATTCACTGATCCTGTTACCCGGAGTTGGGCTAGCGGCCCCTGAGGCCAGGTTCTGGGCGACATGGCAGTCCTTCACATTACCCCGATGTCATCCGCGTAGCGCTTGATTTTAGAATCGATATATCTTTAAATACGAATGAAAATGATTAACATTTAAATTATATTGATTGCGGAGTTTATGTGCTGACAGTTAACCAGACGCGCCAGAAGGTCGCCCAGGGCCGCTCGGCGTATGGACTACTTAACGCTGTGCCAACACCATGGATGGTAGAGATGATCGGCCATGCCGGCTATGACTTTGTCGTACTGGACACCGAGCACATGTCCACGAACCCGGAGTCCCTCGAACACATGATTCGCGCCGCCGAGTGTGCCTCCGTCACACCTCTGGTGCGCGTGCCGGGGGTTGATCGTGCTGCGATTGCCCGGGCTCTGGACAGTGGTGCACAGGGGATCGTTGTTCCCCGTATCCGCAATGCCGAAGATGCGCGTGACGTTGTTCAGATGGCACGTTACGCGCCGGCAGGGCAACGTGGTATTACCGGCGGCCGGACAACAGGTTTCGGAACCCTCCCGCTGAAAGACTACCTCAGGCAGGCCAACCAGGAAGTCCTCATTGTGCTCATGATTGAGGATCAGGAAGGCATCGACAACCGCGAAGCCATCCTGGGTGTTCCCGGTGTTGACTGGGTGCTTCCGGGAGCGGTCGATCTGTCGCAATCACTGGGCTGCCCGGGTGATCCGTTCCATTCGTCTGTCAATCACGCCATCGCGGAACTGGCAGCGAGTTGCCGCGGGCGTCCAGTGGAATTTTGCGCTTTGCCCCGAAGTCCTGACCAATTAACGGAATGGCAGGAGTGGGGAGCAAGAGCCTTTCTCCTGGGAGAAGACCGCAGTCTGCTCTTTAAATACCTCAAGTCCCACCTCGCGACCTGCCGTGCCGAGTCGAGCCCGCCGTCTCCCTGAGGCAACCATTCTCCTTCAAGCCTGACAAGAGTTTTCCTATGCGCGATACCGTACTTTTTCTTGCTCATGTTCCAACGGAAGCCCTGAATCGGGGATTCCTGCCAGCTGCCCGGTCGATGGGGCTGAAAGTGATCCTGCTGACAGACCAGGCGGCGACTCACCACCACTATTTCAGTCAACCGGGCCTTCCCGCCTATCCGGAACAGATTCTCCAGTGTGATGTATTTAATCCGCTGTCTGTTCTCGATCTTCTCTCAGAACTCCCGGCCCCCGTGGGCGTGTTTTCCAACAGCGATCACCTGCAGACGGTGACTGCCCTGGCCGCAGCCTACCTGAATCTGCCGGGCAAAGACTGGCAAACCTGTTACCGGGCAAAAAACAAGGCAGCCATGCGCCAGTACCTGAAAGCGCTCGATGATGGCGCATGCTGGTTCAGGGCTGTGAATGATCAGACCTCCCTGGGGAAGGTGATCGACGACGTTCCATTCCCGTGTATTGCCAAGCCCCGGGAGGGGGTTGCCAGCCTCAACGTCAGGCGCCTGGACAATGCTGCGCAACTGCAATCGTTCTGTGATCAGTTCTGGCAGGAACAACCCGGGCAACCCCTGCTGCTGGAAGAGTTTCTGTCAGGCCCTGTTCACACTCTGGAAACCATTGGGGACGGAAACAGCCTGATTGCGCTCGGAGGATTTGAAGTGCGGCTTTCCGAGCCTCCCCATTTTGTCGAACTTGAAGCGGCGTGGGTGCCTTACCAGCCTGAAAGGCCTCACCTTCAGGAGATGTTCAGGCAGGTACGGCGCTTCGGTGTGGGCCTTGGCTCCTGCCATTCCGAATTTGTGATAACAGACAATGGGCCAAGACTTATCGAGATCAATTACCGAACGGTGGGGGATGGCCGCGAATTCCTGCTTGACCGCATGACGAATCATGGACTGTTCCATGCCATCCTTCAGGCCCATGTTGGCAACCCTCTTGAATTATCCCCGCCCACGCAGGCGGCGCAGATACGCTACCTCAGTGCTTCTACCAGCGGGCGGGTTCGCCGTTCAGCTCCTGAGCGCAGGGAGCCGTGCGGTGACGGCATTGCCGAGTTTGAGCCGTTGAGGGAAGTGGGTGATGACGTCCGGTTGACCCACTCAAACAAGGACTACCTGGGTGTGTTGCGGTTGTTTTCGAGCGATCCCTCCCGGGTGAAGAATACGTTGGCCGAATGGGCCACCGACCTTGAAGCAGAGTGGGAGATAGGCTGATGACCAGGAACACCGCTCTGTCTTCAACAGACCCCGGGCAGTATCTGACCCAGAGGCTGGTCGATGCGCTGATCCGCGAGGACGTGGCCGGCTGCCAGAGTGATTCTCAGGCAGTTGGGGTGGACAGCGTGCCTGGCTCACCGGGAGCGCCGGCGACCTGGTTACGGTGGACGCTGGCGCAGGGCATCCTGTGGTTGCCGGTCAATCCCGCAACCTTCATGCAGCGTTGGCAGTGGAGTGGCGACCCGCTCATCTGGCAGTCCGCAGACCAGGCCGGAAGCGTGTCAGAAGTGAATCACTACGAACAGGTTTTGGCGTGCCTCACTGCGGACGAACACGATGACTCCGGGGGGCAGTTGGAGGTCTATGCCGATGAGTGCAGAACGGCGGAGTCTCACGCCTCCTTCTGCCACGAGGAGCGGTCCAGGTGGTTTGACGAAATCCGCCATCAGGGGCAAAGCTGGAAGGATTTTCCCCGGCTATCCGAACGCTTGCTCCACTTCGATCGCCTCGCGGCTTTTCTCGATCATCCGTTTTACCCCAGTGCCCGCGCCAAGAGTGGTTTTGATGAGGCGGCACTGGCGGCGTACGCGCCTGAATTTGCCCCGCGTTTCCGGTTACGGTGGCTTGCCGTCCCCGGCTCGGAAGTCACTGCGGTGGGCGAGCTCCCGGGTTGCTGGCCGGATTTCAGCGAGGTAGGGCTGGATAACCGGCTTGCTGACAGCCACCACTTGTTGCCGGTGCACCCTCATCTCTGGGACACCGCGCTGAGTGACTATCTGTCGAACACAGAAATCGGTGCCAGCGTCCTCCGTGCGCCAACGCCTGCGCTTTGGGTTCAGCCAACACTGTCGGTACGAACCCTCCAGCTTGAGGCAGCGCCGGAGGTCCACGTGAAAGTCCCTTTGACCATTCGCACACTGGGCAACCGGAACATTCGAACGGTCAAACCGAGCACGCTTTATGATGGTCATACGGTTCAGCAAATCCTGCAGGAGATAGCCGGCAAGGACCCGGTCCTTAAAGGGACCTTTTCTGTAACCGACGAATCCTCAGGCCTGCACGTTGGCGATCTGCCCTGGCTGGGCTGCATTGTACGCCGGTTTTGCGGGTTTTCTGACCAGCAGCAGATTGTGCCCGTTGCCTCCCTGTTAGCCGACAGCCCGGACGGTCGCTGCGTTGCACAGATGATGGCGGACGAGTTCAATAGTGGCAACCTGACGGAGTGGGTGCGTCAGTACGTTGCCTTAACGCTGACGGTGCACCTGCGACTGTGGCTTGTCTACGGCGTTGCACTGGAATCCAACCAGCAGAACTCCATGGTGCTGCTCACGCCGGGGCGGCCACCGCAGCTGCTTTTCAAGGACAACGACGCCCCCAGGCTGTGGCCAGACAGGCTATGCGGCCAGATGCCGTCGATGGAGTCAAAAGTCGCGCAACTCCGGGATCAACGCATCCTGGTCAATAATGAAACACCTCTGGCGCAGATGTTTACCACCATAACCCTGCAACTGAACCTGGCGGTTATCCTTGAGGGTCTGGCCGCACGGGGGCTCGGATCAAGGGGCCACTGGTATAAGGTGCTTCGTGAGGAGGTGATCAGCGTCCTCGATCAGCTTGACGAAGAGGGCGTCAATACTCAGCCAGCGCGCAAGGTGCTGCTGGAGGATCGCCAGCTTTATACCAAGTATCTTCTCAGGGCAGGCAGCCTGGAAAGCAAGTCCCGCACCGGCGCCGCTGACATCAATAAATTCTATGGCAAGCTGGCTCCAAACTTTCTCGGGCAGGAGTCATGAGCCAGTCTGTTCTGCCGGTGATCCTGCTCAGCCACTTTACCGCGGCCTTGGTGGCGCTGGGGATGCCACCATTTTTTGGGCTGATCCTGACCGACACATTTGCGGTTGAACACACCGTTTGGGTGGGCTGGTTCTATATTATCCCGACGGTTTGCACGGCGTTGGCGGCGCCGTTCTGGGGAAGAATAGCGGACCGTTTCGGCCGCCGCTGGTCGCTGCTGCGGGCCCAGATTGGTCTGGCCGTGGCCTTCGTAATCGCCGGATTGGCGCCGGGCGTGGTCACCTTTGCCATGGCACTGATGGTTCAGGGCTTTCTGGGTGGAACCTTTGCCGCATCGAGCGCATACCTTTCCACCGTTGCTCGCGGTCAAAACCTGACCCAGTCACTGAACTGGATGCAGGGCTCGGCCAGGTCGGCCATGATACTGGCGCCCATCCTTTTCGGTTTCTTCATGACCTGGGTCCCAGCCCAGCGTCTGTACCTCTATATGGCCATCCTGCCTCTTCTGTCGGCACTACTGGTATGGAAACTCGCTCCCCCGGACCCGGTTTCGGGTGGGCCTCGTGACCAGAAACATTCCCGTGAAAGGGTTTCGGCATCCGCCAGTTGGCTGCGGTTGAGATTGCTTTACTTCGGTTTCAATTTCGCGCTGGTGGCCAGTTTTCCCTACTTCATTCCCTGGACCCAGGAACGAACGGGTAGTACCGCCGCTATGGCCGGAGTTCTCTACAGCCTCCCTCATGCCATCTACCTGATTATTCTGGTCAGCCCGCTGCGACGAAGCGTGTTTTTCGGTAACCCGTGGACCTTGCCCGCGGGCCTGACACTGTTCGCACTGTCCTACGTTATTCAGGCGACGGCCGGAACAACGGCCGCCATTCTCGCCGGACGATTGGTCATGGGGCTGGGCATGACGACCTGTCTTTTTGCCCTCAACGCCGAAACCGCACGTCTCACACGAACGGAAAACGCGGGCCAAAGCTTTGGCGCCCTTGACAGCGCCGGTAAATGGGCCGGTGTCGCGGCCGGTGTACTCGCGGGTGTCGCCGCGGGTATGAGCAACCAGACCGCGCCACTCTGGCTGGGCGCCGCGGTGACCCTTCTTACCATCACCCTGAGCTCCTACCGGGCCAACACCCCCGCCATCGACCATCATGAACGCTTGAAGGAGGAATAGAGTCATGTCATTGACAGCTTCACATCATTATTTCAGGGATCAGCACTGCGACTATCAGGCGGATCAGGCCAGCATGGAGGCCCTGCTGAATTGTTATTGCCGGGATATTGCCGAGCCCTCCGGGGAGCTGTCTGTTCAGGGCGGCGAAAGGAGCCGGTCCTGGCCACAGGGGCTTCGGGTTCGCCTGGCGCTGGAGCCTGCCAGTGTGCTGCACATCGGCTTCCCTGATTCCGAAGATTCCCTGCTGGTTCTGGTTGCAGGAGGCTCACGAACGTGCAACTACCGCTACCTGTCTGCGCCATACTACAAGTCTGCGCTCAGGGGATGGCGGGTGCTGGGGCTCGAGGAACTGGGCCGGATACTGCTTCATAAAATGTCGCAGCGTTTCGAAGAGCCTTTCAACAGCGAGCTCTACCGGCAGATTCTTCTCAGCCGGAACGTCATGCGGAGCATTCTCGAATACACCCGCGTTCCCGCCGATTGGGGGCAGGGGCTGGACGCCTTCCGCTGGTCTGAGCAATCCCTGAGTTTCGGGCACCGTTACCACCCGGCACCAAAATCCAGGGAAGGGTTCGACCCGGAGGATATCCTGCAATACTCCCCGGAAATGGGCGCGGGGTTTGCCCTCTGTTACTTCGCGGTTCATCCGGGCGATCTTCGCACCCGCGGTGACATTGCCGGGCCGGCCTTCGGGTCAGACGCGAGCGTAGGGCTTGACCTGCCCGACGGATGGGTCACGATTCCTGTGCACCCCTGGCAGGCACGCTACCTCATGCGCCTGCCCATCGTCTGCAGCGCTATCCGCTCAGGGCGGATCTTACCACTGGGGCAGGCCGGCCCACGGTTCTACCCAACAGCGTCGGTTCGAACGCTTTACCAACCGGGCAGCCCCTATTTCCTGAAATTCTCAACCCATGTCCGGCTGACCAACTGCATTCGGAAAAATGCCGTCTATGAACTGGAAAGCGCCGTTGCCCTCTCTGCAGCCCTCAAGGCTCACCTTGCGCCTTCACTGGCGCGGTGGCGCGGATTCCGTCTACTGTATGAGCCAGCCTACCAGACCCTTGATTTTGCCGATCACCCCGAGCCTGACCGCCGGAGCATCGCGGAGGGTTTTGGCGTTATTCTACGGGACAACCTCGAACAGTATCTGGACGCAGGTGTAACACCCGTGCTGGCCGCCGCGCTGTTCAGCGACGACCGCTTCGGTCGCTGCCCGGCCACGGAGGCCGCCGGAACACTGGCTGCCGCCACCGGCGTCAACGAACAGGACGCCAGAATACGATGGTTTGAACAGTATCTCGCCTTACTCATCCCTCCGCTCTTTGAGTCGCTGTTCCATCATGGTGTGGTTTTCGAACCACACCTTCAGAACGTGGTGGTTGGTATTCGGGAGGGATACCCCGTTCAGGTCTTTGTTCGTGACCTGGAGGGAACAAAACTGGTACCGGGCCGCTGGTCAGGAGGGCTGCCTGATACCCTTGATGAACAAACGCTGGCGTCCGTTCATTACAGCCAGGACAAGGCCTGGAAGCGGATCGCGTACTGTCTGTTGGTGAACCACCTGTTCCAGGCCGTGGCCTGCCTCTCCCGGGGGGAGAACCACATCGAACTCCGGTTGTGGAACGCGCTTGCCAGTGAAGTGCGCAACTGGCTCGCAGGCACCGACGATCCCTGGGCGGCCGATGTTCTGGGCAGGCTGTTGGCCGGCGAGCCCATTCCGAACAAAAGCAACCTGATGACCCGCCTTTTCAAGCGTCCGGATCGTGAGTCGCAGTACACCTGGGTACCAAACCCGCTGGCGATGACTCTGCCCCGAGCCGTAGACGGCAGGGGAGGGCAGTGCAATGCCTGAAGTACCTGTTTCCGTTCAGCGAGCCATCAAGGAACTGAAAGGCCAGGACAGTGACCCGCTGTGCGCCTACGTGTATGACCTGCCTGAGCTCCGTCACCGGGCGCAGGGCATCGTCGAGTGTTTGCCGCCCGGTTGTGAGATGTTCTATGCCGCCAAAGCGAACCCCGCCTTACCGGTGCTCGGCGCTTTGGCGCCCTTTGTACATGGCTTCGAAGTGGCGTCTGGCGGTGAGCTGGACTGGGTGCGCCGACATTTTCCAGACACGCCTGTGATTTATGGTGGTCCCGGCAAACTGGCATCTGATCTGGAAAAGGCCATCGATCAGAACGTTGAACTGATCCATGTGGAAAGCCTGCTGGAACTGCAGCGTCTGTGCGACATTGCCGGCCGCAGGCAGGCTAACCAGGACATTCTTCTGAGGATCAATCTCGAACTGGCAGACACACCCTCTACACGTCTTACCATGGGCGGTGTGCCTACTCCATTTGGCATGGAAGAAGCCTGTATACCAGACGCACTTGCGTTGCTCGGGCGGCAGGACAGAGTCAGGCTGCGCGGCTTTCACTTTCATCTGATGTCGCATCAACTGGATGAAAAACGCCACCTCGGGTTAATAACACACTATCTGGAAACCGTCCGTGCGTGGGAAGCCAGGTACGGCCTGACCATTACCGAGATAAATGTCGGGGGCGGAATCGGGATAAATTACACCCGGCCCGACCAGCAGTTTGACTGGTCGGGGTTTTGTTCCGGCCTTGATGAATTGCTTCAGGCTTACTCGGATCGTGCCTGGAAAATCCGGTTCGAGTGTGGTCGTTTCATAACCGCTCCCTGTGGTTTTTATGTTGGCGAAGTTCTGGACGTTAAGCGATGCGGCGAGGAATGGTTTGCCATCTGCAGGGGCGGCACCCACCACTTCCGGACTCCGGCGGCCCAGGCCCACGATCATCCGTTTGACATTTTGCCCACCCACGACAGGGAGGCTGCAGCCCCAGTCGTTGCCAATCATTCCGTTACCCTGGTCGGCCAGCTTTGTACTCCCAAGGATGTGTTCGCCCGCCGGGTTGATGTCGAGTCGCTCGGGGTTGGCGATCTGGTGGTATTCCGTTACGCCGGTGCCTACGCCTGGAATATTTCCCATCAGGCGTTTCTGATGCATCCCCACCCAAAAGAACATTTCATCGAGTAGTCCGGGAAGCAGATTTTGAGGAAGGAATATTCTAATTTAATTGAAATGCGAATTATTATCAGTAAAATGCGCAATCAAATTTAATAATACGTGCTGGAGAATCCAATGTCGAAGTCCGAAGTTTCAACGCCACTGCGCCGCCATCGACTGTCTGTTGCTATAGCCACGCTCCCCGTGTCGTTTCTGGCGGCTGGCTCGGCGTCCGCTTTGGCACAGGAGCAGGCTGATGCGCCCACTCAGCTACCCGGCCTCAATGTTACCGCTGACTGGCTTGGTCCACCGACCGAAGAGTCCGAGAAGACCTATACCGGGGCCCGAACGGTGGTGGAGGAAGATCAGCTCCAGGCGACCGGAGCGCTGAATCTGAACGACGCCTTGCGCCCGGTTCCGGGGCTCACGGTGCTTGATGAAACTGGCACGGGCATCCTTCCCAACATCGGTGTGCGTGGTCTGAACCCGCTGCGCAGTGAACGGCTTCAGATTCTGCTGGACGGTTACCCGATTGCCATCGGCCCCTACAGCAACGTCGGCGTGTCGCTTTTCCCGGTTACACTTCCGAGCCTGGAAGTCGTGGATATTGTCCGGGGCGGCGCCTCCGTTCATTACGGCCCCAACAACGTGGGCGGCGTGGTGAATTTCGTCACCAAACCGATTCCGGCGGAAACCTCCCAGACCCTTCGTGAGCGGGTGACCATTGCGGAAGAGACCGGCAATGTCTTTACCGATACCTATTACCGTGTCGGCGGCCGGGCGACCGACAAGCTCGACCTGCAGTTCCAGGCCAACGTCCAGCGTGGCGACGGATTTCGCGATCACTCCGATACCGAAGTGGATAACCTGATTCTGGACGCCCGCTATTACCTGAACGACCAGCATGAACTGGCCACGCAATTGCAATACTACCGCGTCGATGCCGAACTGCCTGGCGCCCTGACACCGCAAGCCTATGAGCAGGACCGTACCCAGAGCCAGCGCCCACATGACGGCTACGAAGCGGACATGAGCCGCGCCACCTTCACCTGGACGTACACGCCGGCCGACAACATGGAATTCCAGTGGCGCAACTTTGTGCACGATGCCGACCGCACCTTCTTCTTCGGCCAGAACCTCAGCGGCACTGGCCACTGGGCGGACCCGGGGCTGGATTCGACCCATGTTGCGGATTCACCGCGTTTGTTCACGGTATTGGGCACGGAGCCCCGACTTGCTATTCGCCATGGCCGCCACGACATTACCCTGGGTGCACGATTTGTCAGCGAGGATGTGGAGTTCGACGTTAATCGCCTGGAATTTTCCTCCGGTAACCGTTCCGTGGCGCGCGACTGGCACCTGGACACCCGGGCCATGGCATTTTACATCAGTGATACCGTGTCATTCCTGGATGACCGCCTGACGGTGACACCGGGCCTGCGCTATGAAGATGTCGACATGGACTTTCGTGACAACCTCAGTGGCAACACCGAGGAAAACAGCGCTGAGGAGTTGTTGCCGGGCCTGACCGTAGGCTACCAGGCGTCTGATGATCTGTTTGTCTTTGCCAACAGCCAGCGCTCTCTGGTGCCGGTACAGATTGCCCAGACCACCCGAGAGGGTGCGGTTGCCAATGAAACCTCGTGGAACCACGAGCTGGGCGCCCGCCTGCAAGTCACACCCGACCTGCTGTCTTCAGCAACCCTGTTCCGCATCGATTACGAGGATCAGATTCAGTTTAACCGTTCGACCAGTCGTTTCGAGAACCTGGGAGAAACCCGCCACCAGGGTATCGAGCTGGCAAACCGCTGGAACCTCAACAGCCAGTGGGAACTGGGCCTTGGCTATACCTTCCTCGACACCGAACAGCTGTCCGGTGACAACGAAGGCAACGAGCTGCCCAACGCGCCCACCCATAAGGTCAGTGCTGACGCGACATACAGCTACCAGGCCTGGGACACCAGCCTGAACTGGGTGTACGTCAGCGAAAGCTACAGCGATGCGGACAACACCGAAGAAGAAACCAGCAATGGCAGTGCCGGTGAGTTGCCGGATTACCATCTGGTTACGGCCCGGGTCGGTCGCGATTTCGCGGTTGGCGGTGATCGTGTGCTGAACCTTGGCCTGGCGGTCAACAACCTGCTGGATGAAGATTACTACTTCCGGGGCGTGGACGTCAGCCCGGTCGGCCGTGTGCCCCAGCCGGGTCGAAGCTTTATCCTTGAGGCACAGCTCGACTTCTGATGGCCTGCTTACGTAACCGGATCGCAACGATCCTGCTCGTTGTTTTGCTGTCGCCTGCGTCAGGATGGGCGCAGGATGAGACTATCCGGTTGACGGATGACCGCGGGGAAACCCTGCGGTTGTCCGAACCGGCGGCCCGGCCCGCTGCGATTTCGACCTTTGGGGCCGATGTCGCACTGGCACTGGAAATACCGCCGGTTGCCGTCACCGATTACGGACTTCAGGGCGTGCCCGACTACCTGGCGTCACGGTTAGACGGTGTTACGGGGCTCGGCCCCCGACATCAGCCTAACCTGGAGGTACTGTCGTCGGTCCGGCCGGATCTTGTCATCGCCATTCGCCGTTATACCGAGAAAGACGGTGACCAGATCGAAGCCATCGCCCCGATGCTGGCCCTGGACCTGATCACCGTCCAGGACAGCCTGCGGGGGGTTGAGTTGGCGGGGCAGGCACTGGGTGCACCGGCGAAAGCCAGTGCACTCAACACCCGCTTTCTTGATCGCGTTCAATTACTCGCGGACCGCAACAAACCAAAGCCTGCCGAGACAGTGGCGCTGCTGACCAGCGGTAGTGAAACTCCCTTCGTCTATTACGACCATTTTCTGCCGACGGCGCTGCTGGAGCGTCTGGGCTTCGACAATGTCGGGGGCCAGCCGCCGAATCCTGACAGCGGCATCCCACTGGGCTACCGGATCAGTCTTGAAGCCTTGCTGGAACTTAACCCGGATACCATTCTGCTGTTGCCCACCAGCCGTCAGCGCGCGTTCACGATGAACCCCATCTGGCCCTATCTCAAGGCCGTGCGCACGGGCCAGGTCTACGAAGTACCGCACTATTGGAAAGAAGGGGCCGGTCCGATTGCCCGTGAGCGTATCCTGGATGACATACAGCGCCTGCTGCTGACATCGGAACCCGACAAATGACGGGTTCCGATTCAGCCATACGCCCGATGGGCCTCTACGGGGCAACGGTATTTCTCCTCGTGCTGCTGTTCTTCGCTGGCCTGATGGCGGGCTCCCGATGGGTGTCGCCGACCTTGTTGCTGTCAGCCATCGACGGCAGCAGCGACTTGCTGACGCGCATCACCGTGCTGGAGCTGCGGCTGCCGCGCAATCTGCTCGGTATTCTCGGTGGGGCGGCCCTCGGGGTTGCGGGTGCTGTCATGCAGGGCGTTACCCGGAATTCGCTGGCATCCCCCGGCCTCACCGGCGTGATTGCCTCTGCTGCCCTGGCGGTGGTGTCGCTTCGAACCCTGAGTTCGCCGGGCGCACTGTGGCTGCCGCTGATGGCTCTTGCCGGGGGGCTGCTCGGTGGTGCTCTGACGTTTGCCATTGCTGGCCGCCGTCAGCTTCAGCCCGAGCGTGTGGTACTCGCCGGCATCGCCGTCACGTCGCTGGCCACGGCACTGACCACGGGCCTTTTACTGGTTTCCGGGGCGGAGGCGGCGGAACTGTATTACTGGCTGGCGGGTAGCCTGATGGGGCGGGGCTGGCTTCAGCTCCAGATGGTGCTGCCCTGGCTGCTGCTTCCGCTCGGTGCCCTGATTGCGATGCAGAGACCCCTCCGCCTACTGCAACTTGATGATGATCTGGCGCTTGCCATGGGACTGTCGGTCGGCCGCTGGCGACTGATTTTTCTGCTGCTGGCTTTGCTGCTTGCCGCCGCGCTGGTCGCCTTCACCGGCCCGATCGTGTTTATTGGACTAGTAGCGCCGCACATTGCCAGGCGGCTGGCCGGCAACCAGATCCAGCACTGGCTGCCCCTGAGCGCTCTGTTTGGAGGGTTGTTGTTGCTGGCAGCGGATATCCTGGCTCGGCAACTGGCCTTTCCCCAGGAGCTACCCGTCGGTATGCTGACGGCCCTTATTGGGGCCCCTTGGCTGATCTATCTGCTTAACTCGCGAACCTCACCCCGGAGCGCATAACGTGAACCATCCGGCTACGACAACGCCTCGGGCAGACCGCCGTGGAATGCAGATTCCAGGCGCCGGCCCCGTTGCCCGGCTGCTTCTGGCTGGCGGGCTCAGCCTGGTTGTTGTCATCGTCGCGGGCGTCCAACTGGGGGCGGTGGACCTGACGTGGTCCCAGGTGTGGGCCGGGCTGACCGGTGACAGCACTCAACACGTGCAGCGAGTGGTCTTCGAATTACGGTTGCCCCGCACGCTGACCGGCGCCCTCATTGGTATTCACTTTGCCCTGTCAGGGTGGCTGTTACAGTTGCTTAGCCGCAATCCGTTGGCAGAAGCCGGCATTCTCGGCATCTCCGCCGGCGCCAGCCTGGTGGCGGTCGTCGCTTTTATTATCGGAGACTGGTTGGTGTCCAGTGCCGATCCTTACAACAATACGTCGTTTGCCCTTCAATATTTGCCCCTGTTTGCCATGGCAGGCGGGCTGGTAACGGCGCTTGCGGTGTACTTCCTGGGCATGCGGCATGGCCAGCTGTCGCCGGTCAAAATGACGCTGACCGGTGCGGTCATTGCCGGTATGTTGCATGCACTGACCACCGGTGCGCTGGCGTTCTGGGGCCACGCCCATACTGAACTGGTGGCCCAGTGGCTGGCTGGCTCACTGTACGGCGCCGAATGGCAGCACCTCCGCACGTTGCTGCCATGGACGGTTATTGGTCTGGTCGGTGTCGGCGTGCTAGTGCGTCCCCTGGAAGTCATGCAGCTTGACGATCAACACGTTCGCACTCTGGGCCTGGGCCTGAACCGCTGGCGCGCCTTTGCGCTGCTGATTGCCACCTTGCTGGCGGCCAGTGCCGTGGGAGTGGTGGGGCCGGTTGGCTTCATTGGTTTGCTGATTCCACACATCAGCCGACGGCTGGCGGGGGCCAACCTTCCGGTCCAACTGGTGTTGTGTGTACTATTGGGAGCGGTGCTGGCGGTATTGGCGGATTTACTCGGCCGGACGCTGTTTACGCCCTACGAAGTGCCCGTGGGTGTGGTTTCCGCCGTCATTGGTGTACCGTTCTTTCTTTATCTGTTATCGCGTCAACCCTGAGGCCGGGATTCTCCATGCTACGAACCGAGCAGCTCTCTCTTGCCTATGGCTCCAAGCCGGTCGTGGACAACGTCTCGCTGGCCATTCCCGAGGGTGGGATTACCTGCCTGCTGGGCCCCAACGGTTCTGGTAAAAGTACCTTGCTGAAAAGCTTCGCGGGCCTGCTGCCGGCCCGGACCGGTCAGGTCTACCTGGACGACCAGCCGGTTGACCAATGGCACCGGGGCAAACTGGCCCTCAGGCTCGCCATGCTGCCCCAGAAACCGATCGTTCCCGATGGCATTCGGGTTCAGGATCTGGTGGCGTTGGGGCGTTTCCCACACCGCAAATGGTGGCAGCGCAACCTCACCACCGACGACAACGCTACCCTCGATGCCATGGCAATGACGGGGGTTTCGGATTTGGCGGAGCGGCCGGTGGAAGCGCTGTCCGGAGGGCAACAGCAGCGGGTATGGATCGCCATGGCCCTGGCCCAGGAAACCGACATTCTGCTGCTGGACGAACCCACCACGTTTCTGGACTGGGGCTACCAGCTGGAAGTACTGGAATTGCTGTCCAAGCTGAATCGTGAACACGGGCTGACGGTGGTGATGTCATTGCATGACCTGAACCAGGCCGCACAATTTGCCGACCGGATTGCAGTTCTGGCGGACGGCCGGCTCGAAACCATCGGCAGCCCCGGAGAGGTTATTACCGAGCCCCTGATCAACCGGGTCTTTCGGGTGCATACACACGTCACAACGGGGCGGGACGGCCGACCATTCTGTTCCGGATTTGCCGAGTCTTTCCGGGACAGCGGGACACCGAACCATCACGGTCTGATCCACGGGATGGCTGAGCATCAGACCACTTAATCCGGCTGCCACCTCCCGACCCGGTTGTCGGTAAAATTCACGCTCCACACCGCTCCATCATTGCCAACGGCAACCGCCATCGCCGTGTGGCCGGGGTTCTCCGGCTCGCTGCCAAATGCGGTGAGGTAACCCCCATCCGCCGCGAACTTCTGTATACGATCATTATAGAAATCCGCCACAAAGGCATTGTCTTCGGGGCCAATCGCGATGGACGTCGCGGTGGTGAACCAGCCCTTGAAAGGCCCGTAAAGGCCCAGGGCAAACGGCCCTCCCCACTTGTGCAGGAAATCGCCGCCGGCGTCAAAAACCTGGACACGATTTCCGTAGCCATCGGCCACGTAGAGAGCCCCATCCTTTCCCAGCGCCACGTCGGTGGGATAGGTAAACTCGCCGGCACTCCTGCCAGTCTTCCCGGTTGTTCCCCACTGTTTGACGAATGAGCCATCCGCGTTTAAATGTTGCACACGGTGATTGTAAAAGTCCGCCACAAACAGATCACCGTCATTGGCCACTGCAACACCTGCGGGCGCGTTAAACTGGCCAGGCCCCTTGCCGGGGCTGCCAATGATCCTCAGCGGCTCGCCAGTCAGGCTGAACACCTGAATCCGGTCGTTCATGTACTCCGGCACGTAAAGTTTGTCGTTGTGAATGGTCAGGTTCATGGGTCGCCCGAGCTCACCGATCCCGTCGCCGGGTGCACCGAATTCACGCTTGAAGTGCCCCTGGTGATCGAAAACCTGGATGCGTCCGTTACGGGCATCGGAGATGAACACTTCGGTGTCTGTGACCGCAATCCCAGTGGGGTCATTAAATTGCCCCGGGGCACTGCCTTTTTCGCCCCAGGCAAGCGTCAGCGAGTAGGGCGGTTCCTGGTTCCAGTTGATGGCTCCGCCCGCGCAGCCAAGCAGGGTGAGTGCTGCCACCAGCCCGAGCGTACTGTAGGTGAGCCATTTACCAACGTTTCTCATGATGCCCTCAACCCCTAGAAATTGCGGCGAAAGCCAACGCGTACAATGTAATCGTCCTGAATGGCATCACCATTGGGATCTTCGGCCACCGGCAGTTGTACCGTGCCCTCGACGACCCAACGCCGGGTGATGTATTGCACGCCCGGCGCCAGCAGCCATTGGGTACCGCCGGAATTGGCATCGGTACCACTGCCAATCTCGTTGCGTTCGCGGTGAACGAAACTGGATTCGAGTAGTGCATAGGTAAAGCCTGGTGTGCCGGAAATGCCTTCAAGGCTAGGCGGCCAGATCCGGTATTGCATTGAGGCGTCGAGACGGGTCTCGTCGCCGTGGGCGAAACCGTCGTGGCGCCCGTTTTCGCGATATAGTAACTGCGCGTCCATTTGGTACTGCAAAGTCTGATAGGTGGCCACCACGCCGCCAAACCCATCCCAGGCTCCGTCACCAACCTGCAATGGGCGTGGCAGTTCGCCGAAACGATCGCGGTCGTCACTGTCCCCGGTTGGTGCAGTGAGCCCGAAAATCGGCGCGACTCGGAAGGTGCCACCGGTGAAGTCGTCCTGGTAAACCGTGTAACGCCCGAACAGCGAGACGTCGCCTATGCCGCCGGTATCGCGCTCAATCCGGCCCATGGGCGTGGTGACGTCCAGTGCCTTGTTGAAAAAGTAAGGGACAACGCCGAACACCGCGAGTTTCGGAGTAATGCCATAACCCAACACGCTGCCCAGAGCCTGGACCGAGACCTCGCGATCCATGGGCCCACCATCGGAACGCTCTCTTAAGACCAGTTGCTCCCGCCAGATGGTTTCACCCTGCGGCACGGGCAGAGCCGTGTTGAAGGTGTTGGGTGCGGCTTGCGCCGAAGGCACACCGGTCAGTACCAGGGCACCGACCAGCAGGGGCAAGCCTATTGACTGGTTGTTATTTCGCATCGCTGTCTCCTGTTTCACCTTCGGTTTCTGAGTAGGAGCGCAGCGTGAAACCGGCCTCATCAACGGCCTGACGCGCCCGCTCCTCCGAGAGCGTCTTGCCCTCTTCAAGGGTGACACGCACCAGGCTCTCACCCACATCGACCTGCACATCGGTGACGCCATCGACTTTATTCAGACGTTTCTCGATGCCATAGGCACAGAAGGGGCAGGCCAGGCCGTCCACGCCCAATACGTAGCTTTTGTCGGCGGCCAGCGCGGCAACGCTGAACACCAACGCCGCTAACATCAGGAACCATTTTTTAAACATGACGAATCCTCTTTTCAGGGGGTAGCTTACAAACGAGTTGGTCAATTATTCACGCTCGCGACCGTATCGAAAAACAATGCCGGGCGTTGCCACAATGAATTAATGAAAATGGCTGTCACGCTGGCTGCCATGGCCACCATCGCCCAGACCGGGTAAATCAGCCCCGTACTGGCCAGCGGAATGCCGATACCGTTGAACAAAAAGGCCAGGCTGACGTTCTGGAGCATTTTGCGATAGCCCCAACGGCTGATGTCTATTGCCGTCACCACGGCGTCCACCCGGCTGTTGAGGATGATAATGTCGGCGGCGTCAATGGCGATGTCCGTGCCGCTACCCATGGCAATACCCACATCCGCCTGCATCAGGGCGGGGGCGTCATTGATGCCGTCGCCGACCATGGCGACCCGCTGGCTTTGCTGCATGGTTCGCAGCCGGTCCGCTTTCTGTTCAGGCAGCACGCCAGCATGCACCTCATCAATACCGGCCTGTTGCGCGATGTGGCGGGCAGTGCGTTCGTTATCGCCCGTCAACAGGGCGGTGCGGATGCCCATCGACTGCAAGCTGGCTATGGTGCCGGCGGCATCGGGTCGCAGAGCGTCACCGAGTGCGATGGTGCCCAACAAAGTGCCATCGCGGGCCACCACGATTACCGTACGGCCCTGGGCCTCGTCCGCTTCCACTGCATCGGCAACGGATGTCATTTCCACGCCAGCCGCTTCGGCAAAACGCGGGCTGCCCACCAGTACCTGCTTGCCATTCACCTGCGCGGTGACACCACGACCGGATTCGGCCTGAAAATCGGCGATCTCGGGGAAGTCCACATTTCTTTCAAGTGCCGCTTCAACGACGGCCCGCCCCAGCGGGTGCTCCGAGACCGCCTCCACGGCTGCAGCCAGCGCCAGCAGCGCATCGTCGTTGCCATCCACACTGTACAGAGAGCGTACAGCGGGACGGCCCTCGGTGAGAGTGCCGGTCTTGTCGAACACCACCTTGTTCACTTTGCGCAGGGCCTGAAAAGCCTCGCCGGTGCGCATCAGTACGCCCTTGTCCGCAGCTTCTCCTGCGCCACGTACGATGGATAGGGGTGCTGAGATGCCCACGGCGCAGGGATAACCCATGACCAGCACTGTCAGGGCGGCAAAAACGGCTCGTTCGAGGGCCGGCTCGCCGCCAATCAGTACAGGGCCGACCGACCAGAAGCCAAAGGCGAGCGCCGATATGATCAGCACGGCCGGCGTATAGATCCGCAGCACGCGATCCACCAGGTGCAGCAATCCCGGCTTGAGTGCACGCGCATCCTCAATGCTGCTGATCACTTGCTGGAGAAAGCTTTCGCTGCCGATGGCCGTTACCTGCAGAAGAAGGGTGCCGGAGCCGTTGATGGCGCCGCCCACGACGGTATCGCCAGTGGTTTTCTCCACCGGTAGCGGCTCGCCCGTGATCAGGGACTCGTCCACGGCCGAACCGCCTTCAACCACCTCGCCGTCCAGGGGAATGCGTTCTCCGGGCCTAATACGTACCCGCATACCAACCTCAACCTGGTCTGCGAGCATGTCACGCTCACCGTCCTCGGTGACGACGCGCGCCGTCTCCGGCTGCAGGTCCAGCAACCGCTTGACCGATTGCGAGCTGCGGGTCTTGACGATCAGCGACAGCCATTCGGAGAACAGATGATAGGTCAGTACCATGACGGAGACGGCGAAAAACGCCGCCGTGGGATAACCTTCGGGCGATACGATCAGGCCGATGGCGCCCCCGGTCAGCCCTGCGAAGGCACCGATTTCCACCAGTACGTGCTGGTTGAGGATGCCACGGCGTAACGCCTGAAAGGCCATGTTCAACATTTGCCGTGCCACGCCAAACACCATACCCAGTGCCAGCGCACCGACGGCCAATGGCTCATGGCCGCCCAAAACGCCGGCGGTGCGTAGCGCAAGGAAGGCCAGTCCGCCAGCCGCCAACAAGGCCGTGCCCGTGAGCGCGGCTGACCTACCCTGGCCGCGCAGCACCGCGAAGCCGAACAGAACCAGGCTGACGTACACCAGCGCGGAAAGCCCGAAGGTCCAGGCCGAGGTAAAATCCACGATCAGTCCGACCGCTGCCAGGCTCATGGCCAGGGCGACGACAAACCGATTGCGTTCAATCGCCAGCGCTTGCTCCTGGCGTTCGAACGGTTCCACCTTGCGCGGGTCGCTCAGGGTGTAGCCGATCTGCTGCAAGGTACCCATCAGAACCTCGGCGCTGTTCTCCCGAGAGTCGAACTCCACCAGCGCCTGCTCGTGAGTCAGACTCACCGCAACCCGACGCACGCCGGATTTCTTGCCCAGCGCGCTTTCAATCGTGCCGGTACACAGCGAGCAGTGCAGTCCACCGATATGGGCCTTGACCCGTTGAATGTCGGGGTCCGCCGTGGATTCCAGACTCCAGGGCTGGGTATCGTCGTCAGCGGTTGTCACTGCCGTGTTCATGATGCGTCCCCTTGATGAAATGAGGTCATGTTTCAAGGGTAGGCCCCGTACCAAGATACGGAGTCAAGTGATTGAGGAATATCAAACAGGTCAAACAGGGAAAGCTGTCAAAACAGGGAGGATGTACTTGGTCTTAAGGCCTAAGCCAGCGCCAGCCAAAAGGTCCAGAGGCCCAGCACGACCATTATGGCACCGGTCCATCGTGGCATGCGTCCCGCGAGCCGCGTGAGGTGTTCAAGCCAGCGACGGCCGCGGGCGGTAAAAACAATGAATAGCAGTGGGGCTGAAAACGCCAGTCCAAACACCATCAGGGTCGAAGCGCCGAAGATAACAGCGCCATCCGTTGCACCCCGGGTAGCGGCGTCGCCGAGCAGCACCGCAAGCAAGGGGGCCGCGCAGGCCGGCACGTTCAAGCCAAACACCACGCCTAATGCGGGCCCCCCAGGGATGCGGGTAATGCGTGGCAGAAACCGGTTCACCAGCGCAATAAACCACGAGGTGCCACCACTCAGGTAAAGCAGCCCAACCACCACATAAAGACTCCCGAGCACAGCCCAGAGGCCCTGCTGCAGCCCGGTGAAGGCGGTTCCAACGAAGACGGCAATCACGCCAAGCACGGCCATCAAAGAGGCCCGCGTCAGGGCAAAAAGCAGTGTGTGGGCAATCTTCATCCGCTGTGATAACCCCTTGAGGTAACGGATGAACAATAAGTGACTGCCTACGGAGCAGGGCTCAATAAAGGCCAGTAGCCCGAGGCCGGCGGCCAGAGGCAAAGCAACTGAAAATTCCAAGGAACTACTCTGTCGTCCGTGAATTAAGCCACAGATTAACACCCGTACCCCGATACAGGGTCAAGGGTTCTCAGCTGAGTGGCACAGAATGAACCCTGACCCATAGCGGTGAGTCATCCGGCATGCGGGAGGACTATTTTCGGGTGACCGATTCAATGTACTTCGCCACGGCACTGATCTGCCGCTCTGACAGTGAGTCACCGAAGGCCGGCATGATGCCAACACCACTCTTCACCGCGTTGCTGACCTGCTCCGCCGAGGGCTTGAGCTGGTCAAGATTGGGGCCGATCTCACCGGCGGAACCGGCATCGTTCAGCGTATGGCAAACCGTGCAGGATGGTTGTGCCTGCTCCAGGAACACTTTCTTACCCAGTTCGAGCTGCTCATCCGCCAATACAGGGCCAGTGGCGAGGGCAAAGATCGTCAACAACAGTGTGCGTAATAACATGGAAAATCCTGATTCAGTCAAGGGAACAGGCGGCCCGACCAACGGACCACCACAGGGTTAATACACTCAGGAAACGGTGACGGTCACGCCATGGTCTTTCCAACTGGCGTTGCCGTAACCGCGCTCATTCTCGGTGCGGGTGGGCGGCTGGGTGTTGCCCTCGGTGTCCGTCGCGCGGCTAACGATCCGATGGTCGCCGGCGCTCAGATCCATCGCCACCACAAACGGCCGCCAGGCGTAGCGCCCCATGTCCGGACCCAGGAAACGGGCACTCTTCCAGGTCTCGCCACCGTCGGCCGACACCTCCACCTGGTTAACGGCATTGATGCCGCCGAATGCGACGCCGTAAATCAGATTCCTGCCCTTGCTGGCCGTTGTCAGCGGGGCGGTGACCCAGGATTTGACCGGCATCTCCCACATCGACGGCTGACCGGGCGCGCCTTTTTCGCCAATGGGACGAATGCGGTAGCCTGAGGCCTGGATCTTGGCGTCTGACTGCCCCTCGGTAAACGCGACTCGGTCCACGTATTTCACGTTATTGACCCCGAAATAACCCGGAAAGACCATGCGCAGTGGGCCGCCATGAGCCAGCGGCACGGGCTCATCATTCATTTGCCAGGCCAGCAGCGCCTGATCCAGCGCCCTCACCGGAACGGAGCGCTCCACCATAATGGTTTTCGGGTCCAACCCTGCAGGCAGGGTCTCGCCGCCGGTGCTGGTGATGTAGTTCATGTCCGGCTTTACTCCGCCGAGCCGGGCCACAACGTCACGCAGCGGTACGCCGGTCCACACCAGGCAGCCTGCCGCGCCGGTGCCCCATTGGGTACCGCCCGGGCCGTGCTCAAAGTAGGCTCGCCCGTTGCCCGAGCATTGCAGAACGGTGGTTACCGTCTCAACACCCATTTTTTTCAGCTCACCCAGGGTCAGGGTCTGGGGCGAATTGACGCCTTCCAACGTGATTTTCCAAGCGTTCCGGTCCGCCACAATATCAGCATTGGGGGCTGGCAGGTTGTTACGGACATACAGTTTGTCACTGTTCGTCACCACACCACTGCCAATGGCGCCGCGCTCGGTTTCGATGGTGTTGGCGCTGTGCACGATCACGTCATTGGCGTTTTTCCAGCGCACGTAATCGGGCAGCGTTTTGGGTTCCTCCGACCTGGCAAGGGGGCTTAGCCCCAGCAGACTGACGGAGGCCATGGCGCCGGCAGAGCCCAGCAGCAGGCGCCGGCGACTTATCGGTAAAGAACTTTCGGGTGCACGGCGGGACGTTGAAGACGCATCGAAAACAGACATGGTTTTCCCTCGTTGATGTTTGTTCAGAACACTTGCCGACGGTGGTCATCGGTGCCGTGAATTCGTGACAAACCTGATTTTGATTCAGTGTATTTCATGGTCAAATAATCGCCGTTGACAGCGTGTCAGGAGGCCCCCGTCGTGGATTCGCTCACCGCCGGCATATTCCCGGCTGGCGCAACCACCAGCAATCCCGAGTCCTCCATGGGTAGCCCGAGCACCTCCAACTGATCGGCCCGGGTACGAAAGTCGCCGGCTCGGGCCACCGCCTGTCGCACATCCGGATTCCGGAAGAACACGCGCTCCGAGATACGATACTGGATGACTAGGCTGTTGCCCTGGCGTATGGCGTACGCCTGGGCAGGCTCGCCCCCCACTCGGGTCATCCAGGTTGCCAGCACCCGGCTGTTTGCCCACGGCAATGGCGGAGACACTTCCGAGTTGCCGGCCTGGGTAGGCAGCTCCTCAAGGGCGACACGCTGATAATCGTTCAGCACGTCACTGACCATGGGAATCCTGTTGATATTATCCGGCGTCACGCTGGGCATCAGCAGTACCGCTGCCAGTACCAGGGCAACGGCCCAACCGCCACTGCCAATTACAACCGACGGGCGAAGGCTGCTCAGCCAGCGTTTCAGATTCGTCATGCGGCGACGACCGGATGGGCGCTTGCCACCAGCGGGGGCGTTCGCAAGGGCGATATCGAGCCGCCCGTCAAAATCGGCGGACAGTCCCGGAGTGGGTATCATCTGCAGTCGTTCGGAAAGAATCCGCTGACGTTCGACATCGTGTTGGCAGGTCTTGCATCCAGCAAGATGGGCCTCGACCAGGGCGGTGTGATGCTCATCCAACTCACCATCCGCATAGCCCGCCAGCCAATCCTGGATTTCGGCGTGCAGGTCGGACCATTCGTGGGTGTTTGTGTTTTTGAGATCACTCATGAGGATTCACCGATGTGTATTTTGTGTGGCTGGTAGCCAAGGCGCTCGGGTTTGCCTTGATCAGTCGCTTAGCGAGCAGGCGCCGCGCGCGTGACAGGCGACTCATGACCGTCCCCGGTGCCAGATCCAAAATTTGTGCGATGTCCTGATAGCTCAGCTCCTCAAAGTCCCGCAACAGAATGACCTGCCGAAAGCTGTCCGGCAGGGCGTGAACCGCAGCCATGACCTGCGCATCGCTCTGGTTTTTCAGGACCTGATCGAAGGGGCCTGGGGCACTGCAGGGATACCCATTCAACACCGCGTCACCGGTGGTCAGCACCGGAGCCAGTTGCTGCCGGCGCCCATCCCGCCGATAGTCATCGGCGACCACCCGGTTGAGAATCCTTAGCAGCCAGGCGTAGGCCGCCACGTGATCGTCCAGTTGGTCAAAGTCCCGCCAGGCCCGGAGCAAGGTCTCCTGGGTCCAGTCCTCCGCCATTTCCTGTGAGGGGGCCTGGCGTTGCGCAACACCGTACAGGCGGTAGCGCCAGGGCCGTACCAGGGTGTCGAATTGCTGCCTGCTTCCAGTGCTGCGCATGGGGCTGCCCGCTACCTATTTATGGTTACTTTACTGGAGGGCGTCACCGGATCGCCTTTTATTCCCGACTTTTTTATGGATTGCCCGGTACTGCGAGCCAGAAGGGGAACTGGCCTCCAACTGGCTCCCGGCGGACCACCTCGAGGGACTGGGTATCAATAACGGCAATGTGGTTATCCGCCGTGACCGACGCGTAAATGAACTGGCCATCGCGGCTTGCCCGAACGCCGTGGGGGCCAACGCCCACGTCGACATTTTTGACAATTTTAAGGCTCTCGGAGTCGATTATAGTGACCACGGACGCAGAAATCGCACCGGTTGCGACGTATTGCTCGCCAGGCACCACGTCGATGCCGCCATGGCCACTACCCACTTTAAAAGTTTTCAGCATGGTTTCGCTAGCCAGGTCCAGTACCCCCACGTTGCCGGTAAAGTCGCGCAGCCATAGCCGTTGACCGTTGGCGCTGATGTCAATGTTGTGAGGCGTCTTGAGACCCGGAGTGGGGATCTGACGCTGTTTTTCCAGAGCCCGCATATCCACTACCGCCAGCGCGCCTTCGCCCTGCAGCGTGACGTAGGCGAGTGTGCCGTCGGCGCTGTAAACGAGGTTGTGGGGTACCTTGCCCACTGGAATTTTCCTGACCAGTTCAAGGGTATTCATATCGATCACCGCAACGTCGCCCTGGGTCGGCGCCACGGCGAGGCCGTAACGGCCATCCGGTGAGATTTTTACGCCCTGGGCCACCTCACCGATCGGCACGCTGGCCATCACCTCACCGCTGGCGGTATTCAAAACGTAGACATTGCCGGTTTTGAAGCCGGACACCATCAGCCGGGAACCATCAGGACTCAGGGCATCGTAGTGAGCGCCCGCGACGCCGGGCCAGGCCTGTTTTGAGGGTAGGACTTTCACGATGCCGCTGTTCTGGACCGCCACATACAGAGGGTCGCGAATGGACTTTTCCAGGCTTAGTTCGGGCGCCGACCGCACGGGAGTGGCTTTGTTCCGCGACTGCTCAGGCGATTGGCCCAGCAGGGTCTGCCGCAGCTGGTAAACATCCTTGCCGGACAGGTCCTTACCCGCAATCGCTTCGATGTCTTCAGGAGTGTAGGGCTGAAACTCACCAGCAATCCGCTTTTCATTGCCGAACGCCGTCAGCACGTAATTCAGCACATCCGCCATTTGCTGGCTAGTGAGCGCACCGCCCCAGGCCGGCATGTTGCCGTTGTAGCTTGTGCCGTCGACTTTGATGGGGCCGGTCAGGCCGTACTGCAGCACATGCCCCAGATAGCGGCGGCCACCGATACCGTCAGTGGCATTGTACATTTGAGCGGTGTGGTTTTTTTGCGGGGGAAACGACCCCGGTATGCCTTGACCCTGAGCCTGATGGCAGGCAGCGCACTGCTGGTTGTACACCTCGCTGCCGCGCTCAAAGCGGGTGTTTTCCGCCGCGCTCACGGGCACACTGACACTGAGCAGGGTTGCGGCGACGAATGATGTGATGGCATGGGGGATCGGTGGACGCATATTACAAACTCCAAAGGCTAAAAGAAGTTCGGCCGGACTCATGTGCTGGCAAGACCTCTTGCCAACAAAGCACCGGTCGAAAACGATCTCTGAAGCCAAAGGCGTCACCGGGCCGGGATTTATTCCCGAAACTTTCGGCCCGGCCCCTACCCGCAGACCAAGGCTCAACGAAGGCCAGTAACCCGAGGCCGGCGGCCAGAGGCAAGGCCGCCGAGAATTCCAAGGGGTTATTCTGTCGTGTTCATGATGTTTGCGGAGTACCCCGCACCACGCACAGCCTCCGCAAGTTGTTCGTCCGAAATCCTTGATTCGTCAACTGCCACCCGGGCTTCACCGCTTTCATGGGAGACGGAACACCCCTTGACGCCGGTTTGCTGTTCGAGAACATGACGAACAATTTCCTCGCACCCACCGCAGTGCATGCCGCCGATTGAAAGCCTGATTGTCTGCATGTCTGTCTCCTCACTTATGATCGGCCCGCCTGTAGGCCCCGCATTCTGCTCCAGGGCGTCAAATATGGAACAACACTGCAACGGCCCCTGTCCGGGACAACAGTCCACAAGTGCCGCCAGCCCCTGGCGGATTCGCCGTAACTGGTCAATTTTCTGGTCTACGTCGTGCAGCTTTGCCATCGCCCGCTGGCGTACATCACTTGCGTCTGCCTGGTTGCTTTCGGCATCACGCAGCGCGAGCAGCTCAGCGATCTCACGCAGTGAGAAGCCCAGCTCTTGCGCTCGACGAATAAAATGCAATCGCTTTACCGTGGTGTCCGAGTAGATACGGTAACCACCCTCTCTGGGGCGTGGCGGCTGTTTGATGAGCTTGCGTCGCTCGTAAAAACGAACTGTCTCGACACCGACACCCACCACGTTAGCCACTTTGCCAATGGTCATGTCAGTCATGACGGCATCCTCACCTCGCGAATTCTCAGCTCACATTAGTGCCCGTACCACGGTACGGGGTCAAGAGTGCTGAACATTCCATAGGAGTGCAGGGCTTGACTCCGTAGCCGACTACGGAAGTATTTTGAAGATAGCCAGCAAAGTCATGAAAGGAACCGTCGTAATGTCAGAGTTGAAATCAGAGTCCAGAACCGGTCGCGGGTCTTTAGTCGCAGGCGGGGTCGCAGCAGTGCTCGCATCGGCCTGCTGTCTTGGCCCCCTGGTCCTGATCGCCCTTGGTGTTTCCGGTGCCTGGATCGGCAACCTGGCCGCTCTGGAGCCTTACCGGCCGTGGTTCATTGGTGCTGCTCTGGTGGCGATGGTCTTTGCCTGGCGTCGGATATACCGGCCTGCACAGGATTGCGAGCCGGGCGAGGTCTGCGCAGTACCGCAAGTGCGCTCCGCTTACAAGATCACCTTCTGGATCGTCGCGTTGCTCGTACTGATCGCGTTGGCATTCCCTTTCGTCTTACCGCTATTTTACTGAGAGGCCATACATCATGAAAAAGTCCCTGATCACTGCCGTACTGTTCACGCTGTTCAGCATGCCTGCCTTGGCGTCGCAAAAGACGGTGACCTTGTCGGTTCCCGGAATGACTTGTTCGGCTTGCCCGATCACCGTCAAAGCCGCTCTCAAGAGGGTCGATGGGGTGAGTTCTGTGCAGGTCCGTTATGAGGAGCGTGATGCGACGGTTACTTTCGACGATGACAAAACCTCTGTCGACGCAATAACTCAAGCCACGACCAACGCGGGCTACCCGTCCACACTGAAACAGTCCGGGGCGAAACAGGAGTAGTGTTTATGAGTGATAACGATCTGCACATTGCCGTGATTGGCAGTGGCGGCGCTGCCATGGCCGCCGCCTTGAAGTCGGCGGAACGCGGAGCCCGGGTCACGCTGATCGAGCGTGGCACCATCGGTGGCACTTGCGTCAATGTCGGCTGCGTGCCCTCGAAGATCATGATCCGCGCCGCTCACGTGGCCCACATGCGTCGCGCCAGTCCGTTCGACGAGGGCATTGCCGCGGTCGAGCCTTCTATTCACCGGCCCCGGTTACTGGCCCAGCAACAGGCCCGGGTCGATGAGCTTCGTCACGCGAAATATGAGGGGATTCTCGAAGACAATCCGGCGATCACTGTCCTGCAGGGTGAGGCCCGTTTTACCGACGCCAATACGCTGACAGTGACTGGAACCGACGGCACGGAACGCGAGGTACGCTTTGACAGAGCGTTCATTGGTACCGGTGCGGGGCCTACCATTCCCCCGGTTCCGGGCCTGTCCGATACGCCGTACTGGACGTCCATCACGGCACTGGACAGCAACACCATTCCGGACCGACTGGTAGTCATCGGGGCGTCCGTCGTGGCGGTGGAATTGGCGCAGGCGTTTTCCCGGCTGGGCAGCGAAGTGACCATTCTGGCGCGCAGCCGGCTGTTTTCCCGGGAGGACCCGGCCGTGGGCGAGGCCATCGAAACCGCGTTCAAAGCCGAGGGTATCAAGGTTCTGAATGACACACAGGCGAGCCAGATCCGTTATACCAACGAGGAGTTCGTGCTCGACACGAATGCTGGGGAACTGCTGGCCGATCAACTGCTGGTGGCCGTGGGACGTACACCGAACACAGACAGGCTGAACCTGGAGGCTATCGGCGTCGAGACTGCCCGCAGGGCGATTTTAGTCGATGACTGTCTGCGTACCACCGTGCCCGACATCTATGCTGCTGGGGACTGCACCGACCAGCCGCAGTTTGTCTATGTGGCGGCCGCGGGCGGCAGTCGGGCAGCAGTCAATATGACCGGTGGTGATGCACGGCTCGATCTCAGCGCCATGCCCGAAGTGGTCTTTACCGATCCGCAGATTGCGACCGTCGGTTTGTCTGAAGCCGACGCTGAGGCAAGAGGCTTCGTCACTGACAACCGCACCCTGACCCTCGACAACGTGCCAAGGGCACTGGTCAACTTTGATACCGGGGGCTTCATCAAAATGGTCGCGGAACGTGAAAGCGGGCGGTTACTGGGTGTGCAGTCCGTGGCGGGTGAGGCCGGCGAACTGATCCAGACCGCGGTGATGGCGCTTCGTGCGCGCATGACCGTCAACGAGATTGCCGATGAGCTGTTCCCGTACCTGACGATGGTAGAAGGTTTGAAGCTGTGCGCTCAAACGTTTACCAAGGATGTCAAGCAACTATCCTGCTGCGCGGGATAAGGCAAGGCAACTCTTGGATAGCATGGGCAAATGCTCTATTAGTGACCTTGTTTGATGACGTAAACTGATGCCGTAGTCAACTACGGAGTAAGCCCGCATGGTGAATAAAGTAAATCCACTGACCATCGGTGGGCTGGCCAAGGCGGCCGGTGTCCATGTCGAGACCATTCGCTATTACCAGCGGCGGGGCCTGTTGTCGGAACCCCAGCGTCCTCCCGGTGGGATCAGACGCTATGGTTCTGCCGATATCGATCGATTGACGTTCGTGAAATCGGCGCAGAACCTGGGCTTCAGTCTCGATGAGATTATCGACCTGCTTCGGCTGGAAGATGGTGCACACTGCCAGGAGGCCAGTGTCCTGGCCGAGCACAAACTGCAGTCTGTGCGTGGAAAGATCAAAAAGCTGGTGAGGATTGAGAGTGTTCTGAGCGATATGGTCGCTCGATGTCATGAGCAAAAAGGGGACATCGCGTGCCCTCTCATTGCGTCATTGCACACCGGAATCAGCAAAGTCCCAGAGGCAGATCTCTAACCATATGATTTTATTGCTGGCATGGTACCCCCGGCAGGACTCGAACCTGCTACCTTCCCCTTAGGAGGGGGACGCTCTATCCAGATGAGCTACGGGGGCTGATCGTCAGAAGGCGGGTATGATAGCGGGCTGAGTGATGTGTCTCAAGGGCTTGCGGGAATACTTCCGGAATAGAAGGAGATCGCTATGACAGAAATTCGGTTGAAGCGTGCCTATGATGAACCGGCCGGTTCTGATGGTCCGAGGCTGTTGGTTGACCGGGTTTGGCCGAGAGGCGTTGCCAAGGAAAAGGGCAGTCTGGCCGAGTGGTTGAAGGATTTGGCCCCATCCACTGAATTGCGTAAGTGGTTTGGCCATGACCCGGCCCGATGGGACGGGTTTCGTGAAAAGTACCTGCAGGAACTGGCATCGTCCGATCGTGCGGACCTGCGCACTCTGGCATCCTACGTTGATAAGCACGAACGAATCACGCTGGTATTTGCAGCCAAAGATACAGATCATAATAATGCGGTAGCGTTGAAACAGTTTATTGAGGCGAGCGAGCTACCGGTTTGATCGGGCACAGGGGATACCAGGCGCATTGAAGACAGCAGCACAGCACACTTCCAAGACACCGCCCCAGCCGTTGCGTTTAAGCGTTATTGTGCCTGTTTGGCAGGAAGCCGCCACCATTCGCGACACCCTGGATCATCTGCAGCCGCTCAGAGCGGCGGGCCATGAAGTCATTGTGGTGGACGGTGGCAGTGATGATGGAACAGCCAGGCTGGCGCAGGGTCATTGTGACCGTGTCATCCAGTGTGGCCGTGGAAGGGCGCCGCAAATGAACGCCGGCGCACAAGCAGCCCGTGGCGATGTCCTTCTGTTCCTGCACGCTGATACCCGTTTACCGGATTCTACGCTGGCGGCACTGGAGCAATTTAATGCCAGCCGTAAGGCATGGGGGCGGTTTGATGTGCGTCTCAGCGGCAAGAGAGTGCTGTACCGGGTGATCGCCTGGTTCATGAATCAACGCTCCTGGCTGACGGGTATCGCCACTGGCGACCAGGCTCTGTTCGTGCGTCGGCCGGTGTTCGAGGCCTTGCGTGGCTTTGAAGAGATGCCGTTGATGGAGGATGTGGAACTATCGTCTCGTCTGAGACTGGTGTCACGACCTTTCCGTATTACCGATCCCGTGGTCACGGATAGCCGGCGCTGGGAACAGCAAGGTGCCTGGCGTACCATCCTGCTGATGTGGCGATTGCGCTGGCGCTATTGGCGCGGCGACTCGCCGGAAACCCTTGTTACCCTCTACCGGTCGGATGTTCGTAATGCCCGTCAATCCTGATGCTTCAGTGCTGGTTATGCAGTTTTCCAAGTGGCCGGAGGCGGGCAGGGTGAAAACCCGTCTGATGCCGGCACTGGGCGCCGAGGGCGCTATGGCGGCACACGTCAGGCTCAGTCTGGCCGTGCTCGATAATCTGGTGGCCAGTGGTTATACCGTCCAGTTCCTGTGGGACCGGGCGCTGGAGAATGCGCCCACGGGTGCTGCTCCTGTACTGGAACGGCTTGACGTTCACGGCGTTGCTCAGGCTGTACAGGAGGGCGACATCCTTGGGGAACGCATGTCACAGGCACTGGACGCAGGGTTGCGTGGCTTTGGCAAGGCGATGATTGTGGGCAGTGATTGCCCCTCCGTGGATGCGGACTACGTGCGAACAGCCGTGGCTGCGCTGGACGAGGTGGACGTGGTACTGGGGCCGTCGGAGGACGGCGGCTATGTACTCATCGGTGCTCGCCGGGTCCTCCCGGGCATGCTGGCCGACGTGGCCTGGGGAACGGAAAAGGCGTTGTCGCAAACCTGTGACCGCCTTACGCAAGCGGGTTTGTCATTCAGGTTGCTTCCGCAACGATGGGACGTGGATGAACCCGAAGACTGGCACCGGTTCACGGGCCAGTCCTCAGGTTGAGAGCTGATCAGGCGTCGGGAACAGCGCTGCGTTGCAGCAACAGCTCAACCGCGCTGGCGTTGTTTTTTGCCTCGGCTGTAGTGAACACCTGCAGTGCCTGTTTACGGTCAATGACCTGCTTTTGCAAAGTATTAACCAGGGCTTCCCGGCTCACGCGTTGTATCGCCTTGGCCAGTTTCTCCCTTGATTTGAAGTCGGTCGCGCCGCGGTCGATTTCACGCCAGTAACGCTCCGAAATCTCACCAAGTTGCCGATCCTGTTCCATCAGTTGGCTGATGACAGCCTGTTTCTCTCGCGCCAGGTCCTGCTCCGAGAGGTTGGATAACGTGTCCTTGAAAGCCTTGGAAAATTCCCGCACCGCTTGGTCGATCTGGTCGCCACTGGCTTCCGGGGATTGCACCACGAAGCCCAGCGCCGGGGTTTCCAGCATTTCGAACGGGGTAGCGTAAACGATATAGCCAAGCTGGCGATTGGTGCGGAGCTCTTCATAGAACGGGCTGCTGATAATCTGCCCCAGCAGGCGGAATACGGCGCGTTCCTCAAAGCCGGTGTTATCGCCCTGTACATAGAGGGTATAGCCGGTGTCCGGATGGTCTACCTCCAGCGGTAACAGGGTTTCACCTTCCGGTAAGGCCCGAACGCGGCTGCGCTCGACCGTTGTCAGCTCACTGTCGTCCAGCACCATGGCATGGATACGATTGGTGAGGTTAAGGGCGGACGCTTGTGTCATATTGCCGTGTGCCAGCATCACCGGGTCGACCTGGGCCAGGAACGCCTCGGCGAAGGATTTGAGTTCATCCAGCGTGACTTCCCGGGCGGCCTTAAGCTTCTCTTCTGTACTCCAGGCGCCCTCGATCAGCAGGCTCTGAATGCGTTCAGAGGTCTGCTGCACAGGCCGTTCCTTGGCCTTGTTTAGCAGTCCATCGATCATGTTTTGCCGGGCAATGCGGAAGCGTTGCTCGGTGAGTGTGGGGTCCGCTACCTGGGTCAGGATGCGGGCCATCAGGGTGTGGAGTTTGTCACTGTAACCGCCGACGCGGACGGTTATGCCCCGAAGGTGGGGGTAGATGCTGTAGTCGAGTCCCGCCAGCTGGGCGGGATAGGCCCATGCGTTCACGTTGGTGTTGATGGCATCCACCAACAGCGACGACAGCACATTGCTGCGAGCGGATGCCCGTGTCGCCGGGGTTCGCAGGCTTAGGTACACATTGGCCTTCGGCGTCTCGAACCGGGTGTCCCGGGCGTACCAGACCTCCATGCCACTGACGGTCCCCATGGAAACGGGCTGCTCCATGGTTGCGCCGTCGATCATGTCGAGTTCTTCGGGAATAAAAGGGTTGTCGAGCGGCAGGGCCAGCCTGGACACCATGGGGTTGTCGTCCCGTTGCCGAATGTCCCGGATGGCGAGGGGCTTCAGTTTCCAGGCGGCGTCGTACCACTGGGTCAGGTTGGGGTCTTCAAGGTTCGGTTCTGTTTCCAGGACGGACACCAGCACGTTATCCGGAGTAAGCCGGTTCAGAATGTTCCGGTATTTATCGGGTGCATAGCTTTCCATCATCCATGGCGCCTGGAGTACGTCCTCTGGCGCCACATGCCGCATCTGTCGCGACAGATGCATCACTTCCTGCACTGGCTGGCTCTTCTCACGGAAACGGAAATCGATCTGTGCCAGTTGTTTCATTTCTTCGAAACGAGAGCGGGAAATGCCTTCCTCGCGCACCTTGTCGATGTAGGCAAAGGTCAGTTCCAGAATGGTTTCCTGATTATCAAGGCCCTCCGGGGTCAGCGCCATGTTCAGTTCCAGGGTGGCTTCCTGGCCGGTATCCATGCCGCTACCTGCGGACAGGCTTTCCACCAGGCCAGCCTTCTTCAGCACGTCAAACAGGCTGCCCGGGCCTTCGTGGCCAAGCAGGCTGGCAACGTAGTTGGCCGGCTTGTCGCGGTAGTGGTCTTCCTGAGACGGGATGGGGAAGGTGAGCGTCAGGTTGCGGATATCCTTCAGCGCATCCGCATGCACGCGGGCGGGTAGGGTGCCTGGGCTGAACAGTGGCTCGTCGTGGACCTTCGCGTTCAGGTTGCGGTTTTCGATGCGGTCGAAGCGGCCTCGTACCATGGCCTCGAGCTGATCCAGCGATTGCGGGCCGTAGACGGCAAGCGTCATCAGGTTGGACGAGTAATGGGCTTTCCAGAAGTCGATCAGGTCCGGGCGCAGGGGGCGCTCTTCGGTGTTTTCCAGGGTAGTCAGGTTACCGACGGCAAACTGATGGAACGCGTGGTCGGGATTGCTGACGGCCTTTTTAACGGAGTAGAAGCGACGGCTGTCGTCTTTCTGTTTCGAGCTGTACTCCGAGTGCACGGCGCGGCGTTCGCGATCCACCAGTTCTGGCGTGAACAGTGGCGCTGAAAATTGCTCGGCGAAGCGATCCAGGGCTTCCTTCAGATGCTCGGCCTGTACGTCGAAGAAGTAGTTGGTGTCCTGGAATGCGGTGAATGCGTTGTGACTGCCACCATGGCTTTTGATGAACTTCTGGTACTCGCCAGGGTCAGGGTATTTTTCCGTGCCCAGGAACAACATGTGTTCAAGGAAGTGAGAGAGGCCTTCGCGGTTGGCGGGGTCATCGCCACTGCCGACGGCAACGTTCATGGATGCTGCGGCTTTGTCGGAGCCCGGCGCGGAAATCAGAAGCACCCGCAGTTGGTTGTCCAACTGCACATAACGGTACAGGTTGTCGTCGTTCGGGCTTTTTACGGGCGACTGGCTCGCCAGGGCAACCGAACTGAAGGCCAGTACCAGCGCCAGGAGAAATCCTTGCTTCAGGCCAAGGAAACCTTGGGCAAATCCATGGATGCCAGGGTGCATACAGTCTCTCTTTACGTTGAAACGTTAATGAATCAGGGCGTTACGGGTACTTTCCGGTTGTTGATCCAGGGTTTTCTTCGCCAGGCTGGCGGCTGCATCGGCATCGAGTTGGCCAGAGGCGATGCGCTCAAGAACTGTCCCCATCACCGCAACGGACTGGCGATAATCCGCAAATTCGGCCTGAAAGGCGTGATCAATGGCCTGATACACCGCCTGGATTTTCTGTTCCCGGGTGCCGGCGTCGGCGGCTGTGTCGTTGATGGCCTTCAGACAGGCACGTGCAATGGCAATGTAGCGTTCAGCGTTGGGATCGTCTTTGTGCATGTTCCGGATTCCGAAGTGCGGGAAATGTAGAAAGTGTGTAAAGAGTATAGAGACAGAAACTGCCGTTGAAGGTTCCGATTATGTCACCGCCACCGTCAGGTTTCATTTCCTTCCGGTAATGGTAAGGATTTGCGGGCAGCCTGCCCACCTTGTGCTAGTCTCAATTTCAGCGTGTCGGTTAACCGAACAGGTTCCGGCGTGTATTGCATGCATGAACTAGAGTAAACGCTCTAATTAAAACAAGAACTTACAGAGTAAATACTCTAAAAAAAATCGATACATGAGTGTTGCAATTAAGTACAATGCCGGCGTGCATCGGCGGTATAAGACTTTGGTCTAATACTCTCGATGACAACAAAGGAAAAAGACAACAACTGAGCAACAAGCAGGGTGGACTATCAATGAATTACTTTCTGACGGGTGGCACCGGATTTATCGGCCGTTTTCTCGTTGAAAAACTGCTGGCTCGCGGTGGCACAGTGCATGTTCTGGTGCGCGAGCAATCACAGGAAAAACTGGACACGTTGAGGGAGCGCTGGGGCGCGGATGAGTCCAGGGTGAAAGCAGTGATCGGCGACCTTACCAGCCCGAACCTGGGCATCGATGCCAAGACGATGAAATCGCTCAAGGGTAACGTTGATCATTTCTTCCACCTTGCTGCGGTGTATGACATGGGGGCGGACGAAAAGTCCCAGCAGGCCACGAACATCGAGGGCACCCACAGTGCCGTCAATGCGGCAGCCGCTATGGAAGCCGGTTGCTTCCATCATGTTTCCTCCATCGCGGCGGCTGGCCTGTTCAAGGGCACCTTCCGCGAGGATATGTTCGAGGAGGCGGAAAAGCTCGACCATCCCTACCTGCTGACCAAGCACGAATCTGAAAAGGTGGTTCGCGAGAGTTGCACCGTTCCGTTCCGGATTTACCGCCCTGGTATGGTGGTTGGTCACTCAAAGACCGGTGAGATGGACAAGGTCGACGGGCCCTATTACTTCTTCAAGATGATCCAGAAAATCCGCCACGCACTGCCCCAGTGGGTGCCGACGATCGGCATCGAGGGCGGGCGCCTGAACATCGTGCCGGTGGATTTCGTGGTGAACGCCATGGACCACATCGCGCACCTGAAAGGGGAGGACGGTAACTGCTTCCATCTGGTGGATTCCGATCCGTACAAAGTGGGCGAGATTCTCAATATTTTCTCCGAAGCCGGTCATGCTCCCCGTATGGCGATGCGGATCGACTCGCGCATGTTCGGGTTTGTGCCGCCGTTTATCCGCCAGAGCCTGAAGAATCTGCCGCCCGTTAAGCGTCTGACTACCGCATTGCTGGACGACATGGGCATTCCGCCTTCGGTGTTGTCGTTTATCAATTATCCCACACGGTTTGACGCCCGTGAGACAGAGAGAGTCCTCAAGGACACCGGTATCGTCGTGCCGCGCCTGGAAAGCTATGCAGCGGTTCTGTGGGACTTCTGGGAGCGTAACCTGGACCCTGACCTGTTCAAGGACCGCACCCTACGTGGCACCGTGGAAGGAAAGGTCTGTGTGATCACCGGTGGTACCTCCGGTATCGGTCTGGCGACAGCCGAAAAACTGGCGGATGCCGGCGCTATCCTGGTGATTGGCGCGCGCAAGAAAGAACGCCTGATGGAGGTGGCTGCTGAACTGGAAGCCCGAGGCGGCAACGTTCATGCCTACCAATGTGACTTTGCCGACATGGATGACTGCGACCGGTTCGTGAAAACGGTGCTGGACAATCACGGCCATGTGGACGTATTGGTCAATAACGCAGGCCGTTCCATCCGTCGCTCACTGGCGCTCTCGTTCGACCGTTTCCACGATTTCGAGCGTACCATGCAGCTGAACTACTTCGGCTCCGTTCGCCTGATCATGGGTTTTGCTCCGGCTATGTTGGAGCGTCGTCGCGGGCACGTGGTCAATATCTCATCCATCGGTGTGTTGACCAACGCGCCCCGTTTCTCGGCCTATGTCGCGTCCAAGTCAGCGCTGGATACCTTCAGCCGTTGTGCGGCGGCGGAGTGGTCGGATCGCAACGTGACCTTCACCACCATCAACATGCCGTTGGTGAAAACGCCGATGATCGCGCCCACCAAAATCTACGACTCGGTGCCCACGCTGACACCGGACGAAGCGGCGGAAATGGTGGCAGACGCCATCGTGTACCGTCCCAAGCGCATCGCCACGCGTCTGGGCATTTTTGCCCAGGTCATGCAGGCGCTGGCGCCGAAGATGGGCGAGATCGTGATGAACACGGGTTACCGCATGTTCCCGGACTCTCCGGCCGCTGCCGGCAGCCGTTCCGGCGAGAAGCCGAAGGTGTCCTCCGAGCAGGTGGCCTTTGCGGCGATCATGCGGGGTATTTACTGGTAGTATTGCCCTTGGAGATCAAAAAAACCCCGCTTCGCGCGGGGTTTTTTGTGGCTGTCTATCAAGGTGCCTCTTCTGTGTCGTCCGGTATGGGCGGCGGTGGGAAGCCACCGATTTCGCGCCAGCGGTTGACGATGCCACAGAACAGATCTGCGGTTTTCTCTGCGTCATAGGCGGCCGAGTGCGCTTCCTTGTTGCTGAACGGAATGCCCGCCAGCTTGCAGGCTTGCGCCAGTACGGTATGGCCGTAGGCCAGGCCAGCTAGCGTTGCCGTGTCGAAGGTGGAAAACGGATGAAACGGGTTGCGGCGGATGTCTGAACGCAGGGCAGCGGCGAACACAAAGTTGTGGTCGAAGGTTGCGTTGTGGCCAACGAGCACGGCTCGTTTGCAATCGTGGGCTTTGACCGCCTTGCGGATGGGCCCGAAAATCTCGCTCATGCCTTCTCGTTCCGGAACGGCTTCCCGCTCCGGGTTCCACGGGTCGATACCGGTGAAGTCCAGCGCAGACTGCTCCAGGTTGGCGCCCTCGAAGGGGTCGATCTGCTGAACGTGGGTTTCAGCCCGCTTCAACCAGCCGTCCTCATCCATTGTCAGTATGACCGCAGCGATCTCCAGCAGGGCGTCCTTCTCAGGATTGAAGCCGCCGGTTTCCACATCCACCACAACCGGCAGGAAACCACGGAAGCGGCGGGACATGGGATGCGGTTCTTTATGTTCTTCAGTCACTTAAACTCCTGGAGTCTCTGGCCAGGGTTGCCGGCCTGGTACACAAATGATTGATAAGGAACGATTAACAGGGAACGGTTGGTCGGCTGATGTTCAGACAAGCCGCCATCTCAGGCTTTCGCCGGCCTTCAAAGGCACGATGGTACCGTCAGCCAGGGGCAGTTCGTCGGGCATCTCCCAGGATTCTTTCACTAGCGTGATGGTATCGCTGTTTCTGGGCAGGCCATAGAAATCGGCGCCATTAAAGCTGGCAAAGGCCTCCAGTTTGTCCAGCACACCCAGGTCTTCGAAAATCTCCGCATACAGGGGCATGGCGCTGAACGCTGAATAGCAGCCGGCGCAGCCACAGGCGGTTTCTTTCTTGTCTTTCGAGTGCGGCGCAGAATCCGTTCCCAGGAAGAAGCGGCGGTCTCCGCTGACCACTGCATCCCTTAACGCCTGTTGGTGCCGGTTGCGTTTGAGGATGGGCAGACAATACAGGTGAGGGCGAATGCCGCCGACCAGCATGTGGTTGCGGTTGTACATCAGATGTTGCGGCGTGATGGTGGCACCCAGATTGTCACCGTCATGGTCACGCACGAATTCGGCTGAATCGGCGGTGGTGATGTGCTCCAGAACCACCCGCAAATCCGGAAACGCCTCCATGGTCGGCGCCAGTACGCGCTTGAGGAAGATCTTTTCCCGGTCGAAGATGTCGATCTCTGCGTCGGTGACTTCGCCGTGGACCAGCAACAGCATGCCGCAGTCACTCATGGCCTCCAGTACCGGATAAATGTTGCGGATGTCGGTCACACCGGATGCGGAGTTGGTGGTGGCGCCAGCCGGGTACAGTTTGGCGGCAATCACGCCCGCAGCCTTGGCATCCCTGATTTGCGCAGGCGTAGTGGTTTCTGTGAGGTACAGCGTCATCAGCGGGTCGAACCCGGTGTCGCCGGCTGCGGCCAGTATCCTGCTACGGTAAGCCATGGCCTGTTCGGCTTCCGTCACCGGTGGCGCCAGGTTTGGCATGATGATGGCGCGGCCAAAGCAACGGGCGGTGGCGGGTACGACGTCCTTGAGAATGTCGCCGTCCCGCACGTGGAGGTGCCAGTCGTCAGGACGGGTGATGATCAGTTGTTCGGTCATTTACGGTTCCGGGATCTGCTGGGGCCCGTCAAACGTGAACCCCTGAAAGAAAAAATCTGGCGAAATTATATCAGAAGCCGACAGCGATTGTTTTGGCGGGCGTCCTAAAGAAAGACTGACTTCGGCCGTTACGAGGGTAGTGAATCTTTTCTGACGGATGGATGGTATGGCACGAATTTCCGCCTTCCTGCGTGGTGCAGTGGTTTCCAGTGCGATTGGTGCACTGACGGCAGGCTCTGTTGCGGTGCAGGCCGCCACCTTTGGCGCGGGTATCGAGAACAGCCAGTGGTACCTGTCGGAGTCCGTATTCGAGTGTACTTTAGTGCATCAGGTTCCGGGCTACGGCCGTGCCGTATTCCGCCACAAGGCGGGTGAGTCGCTGTCCTTCTTTCTGGAGTCGGAAACGCCGCTCATGCGTCCTGGTCAGGCTCAGTTGGTGATGGAAGCGCCGTCATGGCGCCCGGGAACCGCCCCCCGTCCCCTTGGTCGGGTTAACGTGGACGACAGTCGTCGGCCGCTGATGCTCGAGTCACGCCTCGCCATGGTGCTTGTCCAGAGCCTGCTGGAGGGGATGGACCCAACGGTTACGCGTGAGTCCTGGTACGACGGCAGCCTGGTTCGGGTGAAAGTGTCCAACATTAACTTTGCGGGCCAGTTCTCTGGTTATCGAAGCTGCACCGCCGGCCTGTTGCCGGTCAACTACGATCAGATCAAGCGGTCCCGCATTTCCTTTGCGTCAGGCAGCACCAGCCTGTCTGAAGCTGACCGTCGGTTTCTCGACAACATTGTGATGTACATCCAGGCAGATTCCACGGTGGAAAGGGTGTTCGTGGATGGGCATACCGACAGCAGCGGTAGCCGTATCGACAATCGCGCGTTGTCCGAAGAGCGGGCCAATGCGGTGGCGGATTACCTGATCGGGCAGGGCATTGATGCTGATCTCGTGACCACCAGGGCCCATGCGGACCAATACCCGGTATCACGCCGCGCGGCAGACAACCGGCGCACCACAATTCGCCTTCAGCGGGAAGGCGAACGGCCGGACCTGCAGCAAGCCAATGGCTACGAGGCCGCAACGCCAAATACCTGACATTGCGCGCGGCAATCTCAGTGGATGGCGTTGAGCACCTCAAGGTGAGCGTTGACACTCTCGGCCAGCGCCCTCAAATGATAGCCACCCTCCAGGGTTGAGACAATACGGTCGTTGGCATGGTCGCTGGCCACGCTGGTGATCATTTCCGTCAACCAGCGGTAATCCTCTACTTCCAGGTTCAGCTCCGCCATCGGGTCCAGTCGGTGGCCGTCAAAGCCGGCGGAGACTAGCACCAGTTGCGGGCGGAAGTCCTGCAGCCGTTTCAGCCACGCTGCTTCCACGATCTTCCGGTACTCGTCTGCCGGAGTGCCTGCCTGGATGGGCGTATTGATGATGTTTTCCGCCTGGCGATGCACGTGGGAATGTGGGTAGAACGGATGCTGGAAACTGGAACACATCAGGATGCGTTCATCACCGCCCACGATATCCACCGTGCCGTTGCCCTGGTGTACGTCAAAATCAATAATCGCTACCCGCTCCAACTGGTGAAAGTTCAACGCCCGCATGGCGGCCAGCGCGATGTTGTTGTAGAAGCAGAAGCCCATGGATTTACTGCGTTCGGCATGGTGCCCGGGTGGCCTGGCGCACACAAACGCGTTGGTGAGCTGGCTGCTGAGCACCATATCGACCGCTTCAATGCTGGCGCCAGCGGCAAGTCGGGCGGCTCTCAGGGTGTCCGGCATCATGGCGGTATCGGGGTCGGTATACACCCGTCCCCTGGTGGGCTGCATCAGATCAAGTTGGTTCAGATAGCGTTCGGGGTGCACGGTCTGCAACTGGTCCCGGGTGGCTTCGTCAGGTCGCACCCAGTCGAGATCTTGCCCCAGGCCGGTGTCGGCCAGGTAACTGGTGATGGCTGCCAGTCGCTCGGGGCACTCAGGGTGCTCCGCCCCCATATTGTGTTTCATGCAGTCGTCGTGAGAGAAGAATCCCGTTGTCATACTGGTCCCGAACACTCTGGTTGTGCTTGTATTTTGTCCGATATTATCAGGGATAGACCGGGCTTTCTGCGTTTCTTTGGTCTTATGGCGGAGATAGCCGTTTTACATCGTCAGGCAAGCGCCTAAGATAAGGTGTACACACGCCCGGTCGACTCGAATCAAGGAGTGAAACTTGAGCACCCGTTATCTGGAAAGCCTTTTCAACCCGTCTTCTATTGTGGTGATCGGCGCCTCGGAACGGGCAGACAACCTCGGTGGCATGGTTCTGCGGAACCTACTCGGTGGTGGTTATCCCGGCCAGTTGATGGTGGTTAACCAGAACGATTACGACAACGTCCACGGCGTACCCTGCGTCAAGAAAGTATCCCGCATGGGGTTCAGCCCCGATCTGGCGATTATCTGTACCCCTCCGGATACCGTGCCGAAGATGATCAAGCGACTGGGCGAGGCAGGCGTCCGCACGGCTATTGTGATGACCGGCGGCATGTCCAGGAGCCACAGTAAAACCGGTCAGCCATTAATGTATTCGGTTCGCGATGCTGCGCGGGAGACCGGCATACGCGTGCTTGGCCCCAATACTATTGGGCTGATGGTGCCAGCCCGCAGCCTGAACGCCACCTACGCCCACATGGGCGCCATTCCCGGCAAGGTGGCGTTCGTGGGCCAGTCCGGCACCATCGCCAGTTCGGTAATCGACTGGGCGTTCGCCCGGGGTGTGGGTTTCTCATACTTCCTGACACTGGGCGATGGGATGGATATCGATCACGACGACCTGATTGATTATCTGGCCCAGGACAGCCAGACCCGAGCAATATTGCTGCACATTGAGAATATTCCCAATCCACGCCGCTTCATGTCCGCCGTACGTGTGGCTTCCCGCACCAAGCCGGTGATTGCCGTGAAAAGCGGCCGTGTGCCGGAATCGGAATGGTTCCCCCACGAGCTGCCCGCCGGGCTGACCCAGAGTGACCCCATATACGATGCTATGTTGCAGCGTGCCGGTGTGCTGCGAGTGGATGGGTTGGGGCAGATGTTTGATGCGCTGGAAACGCTGACACGAATGCGTCCCCTGCGGCGGGAAACACTGGCCATTATGGCCAACGGCGTTGGCCCTGGCGTACTGGCGGTAGACCGGTTGGCGTATCTGGGTGGTGAACTGGCAAAGCTGTCGGGCAAGTCGATTGATTCACTGGCGGAACTGCTGCCACCGTACTGGACCCGAAAGAATCCTATCGACCTCGGTTACGCCGCCTCACCGGAGCTCTACGCCAAAGCAATCAAGATTCTTGCCAAAGACCCGGAAGTGGCCAATGTTCTCGTGATGTACGCGCCCAGCCTGACCGAGGACAGCCTGCGGATTGCCGATGCGGTGGTGCAGGCTACCAAGGGCACGCGCTTGAACGTCTTCACCTGCTGGTTGGGGCAAAGTACGGTGCTGGATGCCCGCGATGAGTTTTATCGGGCGGGCTTACCGTCGTTCTTCAACCCTGAGAAGGCCGTTATGGCGTTCATGCAGCACGTGCGACACCAACGTGTGCAACGGTTGCTGACCGAAACGCCGGAGTCCTTTACCGACCACCTGGCCGACCATACCCAAACACGGCGTATCGTCGTGAATGCCATTCGCTCTGGTCGGGCGCATCTGTCCAACCAGGAAGCCCGCGACGTGATCCGGAATTACGGCATTAATGCCGTCGAGACCATGTATTGCGACGATATGGAGGAAGTGCTGGAGGTCTTCGCCGTGGAACGTCGTCCGGTGGACATCACGCTGATCCATGAACAGGCCTGTCATCCGCTTGTGGAGCTCAGCCCCGGACAGCGCCGTTACAAGGGCACGGTTCAGAAACTGAACAGTGAGGGGGCGATTATGGATTCCTGTCGCTTCCTGATGGACGAATACCAGAAACATTACCCTGACAGCGGTTTTCTGGGTTTTGCGGTGCAACGTTCCTACCAGCACGTCGGTGGCATCGAGTTCAGTGTGGGGATCACCCGGGACAAGTTGTTTGGGCCGCTGGTAGTCTGCGGCGCCTCGGGGGCGCATATCAACGTAATGACGGATCGACAGATTGCGTTGCCGCCGTTGAATATGGTGCTGGCCAGGGAGCTATTGCGGCGTACCTACATGTACAAGTTGCTGAAAGAACACAGCCTGAAGCCCGAGGAGGACATTCGCGCGGTCTCGGAAACCCTGGTGACTCTGTCCCAGATTGTGATCGATATTCCGGAGATTCGCGGGCTGGAGATCTCACCGCTGTTGTTCAACGACCAGGGCACGGTTGCGGTGAACGTGGCGATCGACCTGGCGGACAAGCCGGGGCGGCCGATTATCCAGCCGTACCCAAGGGAGCTGGAGGAGTGGATCGTGCTGCCGAAGTCCGGGCGCCGTGTCATCATTCGCCCGGTGCTGGCGGAAGACGAACCGGCGCACCGTGCGTTTCATGAACTCCAGTCCCCGGAGTCCATCCGTTACCGTTTTTTCCAGTACCGCAAGCACTTCTCCCGTGAAGACGTGGCCCAAATGGTGCAAATCGACTACGACCGGGAAATGGTCTTTATTGCCAATGCGCCAAGGGAGGACGGCGAGGGGGAGGAGACCCTGGGAACGGTGCGAACCTGGACCGATGCCGACAACCTGCGCTGTGAGTTCGCGGTGATGGTGCACGACAGGATGAAAGGCGAGGGACTGGGTGTGGCCCTGATGCAGAAGATGATCGACTATTGCCGTGCCAAGGGCACGGTGGAGATGGTGGGTGATGTGTTACCGGACAATCGTCCGATGCTGCAACTGGCTGAGCATCTGGGCTTCGAGATCCACTACAACACGGAAGAGGAAGTAATGGACCTGACGCTGGTACTGAACGAGCCGGAGAAGGATTGGCAGCGGGAACGCCTGGAACAGACGTCCCACTGAATATCCAGGTTCAGCTTTCTTCCACAATCGCGGAACGGTCTTCGCCGCCCAGGGCTTCCAGCAGGCCAGGAATCAGCCTGGCCAACTCCAGGGTCATCAGTGAAAATGCGGCGTCGAAGCGTGCTGCGGCGTCATCCGCATCCACATCGTCCAGCTTTTCCTGCAGGGTGTCGCCGAATTTCAGGCGACGGATGCCCAGTTCCTCGTCCAGCACGAATGACAGGTTGTCGTCCCAGGTGACAGACAGCTTGGTCACCTGCATGCCGGCGTCCAGATGACTGCGGATTTCATCACCCTGAAGATCCAGGCCTTTGCAGCGCACCACGCCACCGTCTTCGGATGTGTCTTTCAGTTCGCACTCGGTGCCCAGCTCGATGCTCACGGGTAGATCAATGGACTCGTTCAACCAGCCGGTGAAGGTGAAGGCGGGTGCCTGCTCCACGGCTGGCGGGCGAACGGGCAGGGAACCCAGGCTTTTGCGAAGTGTTGAGGCGAGATCTTCCGCCTGTTTGGAGGAGCCCGCGTCAACAACCAGTACACCGTCTGCCGGTGCCAGATAGGCGTAGCAGCGACGGTTCTTGGAAAATGCCCGGGGCAGCATTTCCAGCGTCACTTCTTCTTTCAGTTCGTCCTTTTCCTTGCGTCGCACCTTTCGGTGTTGTTCCGCTTCAATCATTTCAGCCTTCTCGTCCACCAGTTCCTTGATGACGGAGGCGGGCAGCAGCTTCTCTTCCTTGCGCAGGGCAATCAGGTGATAGCCGCCGGCGCTATGAACCAGCAGATCGCTGTGCTTACCCATGGGCGATACCCAGCCCTGGCGTGAGGTTTCCTGGGGACCACAGGGTTTGAAGGCGTCTTCCTGGAGTTTTTCTTCCAGGGCTTCGGCGGTTATTTCGAATGGCTTGGTAAAACGGAATACGCGGGCATTACGAAACCACATGGTCCGGATCCTTGTTGGTTATTCGATGATGGTGAGAGTCTGAAAAGGGTGGGGATGATACGGCCACGGGTCCGTGGCCGTAAAGTGACAATGCTGAAAACCTCATCTTGGGCAGTTAGAGATTCATAATCTCCACCATCACGGTCTTGATGATGAACCCCACCACGCCAGCACCGAGTATGGTGAACAAAATGATGGTGCCAAACCGCCCGGCCTGGGACTTTTTGGCCAGATCCCACACGATGAATCCCATCCAGACGATCAGGCCTGTGAGAAAGACCAGCATGGCGAGCTGGGAAAAAACGGCTTCACTCATTAATGTCTCCGGATTCAGTGAACGGTTTACGGCTTATCCCGTAGGAATACCCAGCTGTCCGCATCGGACTGCTCTTCGCTGAACCGGTAACCTTCCAGGTCAAAGCCTTTCAGGTCACTGGCCTGGGTGATGTTGTTCTGGATGGCGTAGCGACACATCAGGCCCCGGGCCTTTTTGGCGTAAAAACTGATCATCTTGTACTGGCCGTTTTTCCAGTCCTTGAACTGCGGTGTAACCAGGCGACCTTCAAGGTCCTTTTTGCGAACGCTCTTGAAGTATTCGTTAGAGGCCAGGTTTACCAGCACGCCATCATCAGCCTTCAACAAGCGGTTAAGCTCATCGGTGACCTTGCTGCCCCAGAATGCGTACAGATCCTTGCCCCGGCGGTTCTCGAACTTGGTGCCCATCTCCAGACGATAGGGTTGCATCAGGTCCAGCGGCTTGAGCACACCGTAGAGGCCGGACAGAATTCTCAGCCGCTTCTGGGCAATCTCGAATTCTTTCTCGCTGAAGCGTTCCGCATCCAGGCCGGTGTATACATCACCCTTGAAGGCAAGCACCGCCTGGCGGGCGTTATCCGGTGTGAAGGGGGTGTGCCAGGTGCGAAAGCGTTCAGCATTGAGCTGGCCGAGCTTGTCGCTGATCCCCATCAGGTTACTGATGTCATGGGGTTCCAGGTCTTTAAGCTGGTCTATCAGTTCACAGGCATCCTCGAGAAAGTCCGGCTGGGTTGTCTTTTGGGTCGCCAGCGGGCTCTCGTAGTCCAGTGTCTTGGCGGGGGATATCACCATCAACATGTCGGGCTGTCCTCATCGAAGAAAATTCATTAACTGGTCACTGGTGAACGGCCAGTCCAGTTCTTCACCGGTATCGTTACGGCGCAACACCGGAATCCGGGTGCCATAGCGTTCAACCAGTTTTTCGGACTGGGCAATGTCCACGGCGTCCACGGGCACCGGCTCCGGCATGGGCGTTCTGACCAATAGGGCTTCCGCCAGTTCGCACAAGTGGCATTGGGACGTGGTGTAGAAAATCAGTTCCATTATTTCGGCTGTGCGTCTATTTGTTGGCCATTCACGTCGTGGCTGTCCTTACCCATCAGGTACAGATACACCGGCATCAATTCCTCCGGTGCTGGATTCTGGTCCGGGTTCTCAGCCGGGTACGCGGTGGCTCTCATATTGGTACGGGTGGCGCCGGGGTTAAGACTGTTCACGCGGACGTTGTGGCGGTCGTCATCCAGCTCCTCTGCCAGCATCTGGCTCAGGCCTTCGATGGCGAATTTGGAAACGGCGTAGGCGCCCCAGTAGGGTTTGGCCCGGCGTCCGACGCCGGAGGCGGTGAAAATCACCGACGCATCGTCGGATTTGCGCAGTAACGGAATCATTGCCCGGCTCAGCAGGAAAGGCGCGGTGGCATTGACATGCATGACCTTGTTCCAGATTTCCGGATCGTACAGTTCGATCGGGCTGCGAGTGCCCAGAATGGCTGCGTTGTGGAGAAGCCCGTCGATCCGGTCGAAGTTGTCTTCAATGGTCATGGCCAGCTCTTCATACTCCTTCACCGCGGCGCCTTCAAAATTCAGCGGTACGATGGCTGGTTTGGGATGACCGGCCGCTTCGATCTCATCGTAGACGGATTCCAGTTTGGAGACGGTGCGGCCGACGAGAATGACGGTAGCGCCGTGAGCCGCATAGGCCTTTGCTGCAGCCCTTCCTATCCCGCTGCCGGCACCGGTCACCATGATGATGCGTTCTTTCAGTAGGTCGGCCGGTGCTTGATAGTCCTGCATTCTGAGTCTCCATTTGGGAAATGCTGAAATAGTGCTGCCATCGGCGCTATTGTAACAGTTTTGCCAGGTTGCTGACGGTGTCCGCAATAAGGTCGGCTTGCCACAGGTCAACGGTTTCCGGCTGCTCGATATAACCGTACCGAACCGCAATGGTTGTCATCCCGGCGTTGCGCCCGGCCTCGATATCGCGCTCATGGTCGCCCACGTATACGCCCGTTGTCGGTTCGACGCCCACTTCCTTGCAGGCAAGAAACAGAGCTTCTGGATGCGGCTTGCGGTGGGTGACATGGTCGGGGCAGACCACTGCTGCACAGCGGTTTGCAAGTCCCAGGGCTTCCACCAGCGGAACGGCGAAGCGAACCGGCTTGTTGGTGACAATGCCCCAGGGGATACCCCGTGCTTCGAGGCTTTTCAGCACGTTGTCCATGCCCTCGAACAGAGTGGTTTCCACGGCGACGCCGGCCTCGTAAAGGTCGAGAAACGCGGTGTGTTTTTCCAGGTAGTCGGGATGGTCCGGGTCGAGCCCGAAGCCAATCTTGATCATGGCCCGGGCCCCGTTGGAGACAGAGCGCCGGATATGCGGTGCGGGCAGGCCTGGTAAACCGTGAGAGAGTCGCAGCTCATTCAGGCAACGAATAAAGTCCGGTGCGGTATCGATCAACGTACCGTCCAGGTCAAACAGGACGGTCGACGGGGTTGCTGGCATGGCTGACTCTGGGGGTGTGGCGTTCACGACGGCGTACCGTCCTCTCGTGTGTCCATGGCGTGCATCATGTAGTTCACGTCCACATCCCGCCCCAGGCGGTAGGCTTTGGTAATCGGATTATAGGTCATGCCGGTCAGGTCGCGGATGTCCAGGCCAGCGTGGCGGAGATGGTCGGACATCTCGGACGGCCGGATAAACTTGCGCCACTCATGGGTGCCCTTGGGCAACAGGCGGAGCATATATTCCGCGCCGACGATGGCGAACAGGAACGATTTTGGATTGCGGTTGATGGTAGACACGAACAGATGCCCGCCCGGTTTGAGCATGGTGGCGCAGGCGCTGATCACCGACGCCGGGTCGGGTACATGCTCAAGCATCTCCAGGCAAGTCACCACATCGTATTGGCCCGCGTGTTCCGGGTCTTGCGCCAGCTCTTCCACAGTGATCTGACGGTAGTCCACCTCAATGCCGCTTTCCATACCATGGAGTCTGGCGACGGATAGCGGTGCTTCTCCCATATCAATGCCGGTGACATGGGCGCCACGCAATGCCATGCCCTCGGAGAGCAGGCCACCACCGCAACCGACATCCAGCGCGCGCTTACCGGCCAGGGGCGCGCGTTCATCGATGTAGTTGAGTCGCAGGGGGTTGATGTCGTGCAGAGGCCGGAATTCGCTGGTGGGGTCCCACCAGCGGCTGGCCAGTGCCTCGAACTTGGCGATTTCGTTCTGGTCTACGTTGTGGTTACTCATGTGCCGTTCTGCCTGGTCGCTGAGAGAGTGAGCGTCAACTGGTTTGCTGTTCGCGAATACGGTCGGCCCAGCCCTGGACGCGTAGCATCAGGTCCGGGACGTCAATGCGGGTGAGTTTGCCTTCCTGCACCTGGGGTACGCCGTTGATCCAGCTATGGCTTACCTGGCGGCCATGGTTGCTGTAAACCAGATGGGAGGCGGGATCATACACTGGCTGCAGGAACGGGTCGCCGAGATCCACGGCGATAATGTCCGCCAGTTTGCCAGCGGCCAACGATCCCAGCTCATGATCGCGCCCAAGAGCTCTGGCGCCCTGGATGGTCGCCATAGCCAGTGCCTCGTGGGCGGACAGTGCCGAGGCGTCGTCTGCGACCACCTTGGCCAGCATGGCGGCGGTGTTAAGCTCGCCGAACAGGTCCAGGTCATTGTTACTGGCCGCGCCATCCGTGCCAATGGCGACATTGACGCCGGCCTTGCGGAATGTTTGCACCGGGCTCAGGCCGCTGGCCAGTTTCAGGTTGGATTCCGGGCAGTGGATAACGTGGGCACCGGTCGCCTGGAGCAGCGCTATGTCTGACTCATCAATCTGCGTCATGTGCACGCACTGGGTGTTGGTCCCGAGTACTTTCAGCTCCGCCAGGCGGGCAGTAGGGCGCTTGCCGGACTTTTCCATGGCGTCCGCAACTTCGAAGGCGGTTTCATGCAGGTGAATCTGGATCGGGGCACCCGTCGCCTCCGATAGCGCTACGGCTTTTCTCAGTGGCTCGTCGGATACGGTGTAGGGCGCATGGGGGCCAATGGCCGGCATGATGAAGGCGTTGTCCTGCCACTGTTTTATGAACGCTTCGCCTTTGGACAGGTATTCATCCGGCCCGCTCCCCCAGGGTGTGGGGAAGTCCAGCAGCGGAAAGCAGATCTGCGCGCGCATGCCGGCGTCATGCGCAAGCTGGGCAACGATTTCCGGGAAGAAGTACATATCGGAAAACGTGGTGGTGCCGGTGCGCAGCATTTCCGCCATGGCAAGCTGGGTGCCATCGGCAATGAATGCTTCGCTGACAAACGCGCCTTCGGCGGGCCAGATATGGTCGTTAAGCCAGGTCATCAGGGGTAGGTCATCGGCCAAGCCACGGAACAGTGACATGGCGGCGTGGCCGTGCATATTGATGAGGCCGGGCAGCACCACATGGCTGGGAAGGTCGATCACTTCCTTGGCACGGAAGCGGGCATCCGCTTCGTCCTGCGATACGATGGCGGCAATCCTGTCACCCTGGACGAGAACCGCCTGATGTTCCAGAACCACATCGGCGGGCTCGATGGGAATCAGCCAGCGTGCGTTGATGCGAATGTCCGCTGCGGTAATGGTGTCTGCCGTCATTAACCCTACCTTTGTGCGTGCAGCCTGGAACGGAGCCACGCTGTCTTGAAATGTAGCCCGAAAGTATAGCGACCGGCCCGGTTGAGAACTACCCTGGGGGCTGAGTTTACCGTATTAACACAGGTATACTGCCGTTTTGTAACCCTCAGGAGTTAATGAATGAGTCGCGCCCCTGTTTCATCTGGTGACCGTGCTATCGGCACCGTAGCCATTCGCTGGCATGGCGGAAGTCTTGAATTGCTGGATCAGCGGCTGCTGCCGGACCAGGAACACTGGATTACGCTGGAGGGCTCCGCCGGGGTGGCTCAGAGTATCCGCAATATGGTGGTGCGTGGGGCGCCGGCGATCGGAATCAGCGCCGCGTACGGTGTTGCTCTTGCAGCCCGGCACGCTGGTGGCGGTGACTGGAAAGCGGAGATCAAGCAGGCCATTCGCGAACTGGCGGCCTCCCGGCCAACGGCGGTGAACCTGTTCTGGGCGCTGCAGAAAATGGAGCAGGTGTTCTCAGAATGTCACTCCCTGGAGGAGGCGGTAAAGCGCCTCTCCGAAACGGCGGTTCAAATCCATAAGGACGACCTGTCTGCCAATCTGGCAATGGCGGATTATGCACTGGCCCACATGGATGCCAGCAAACCGTTTTCGGTTCTGACCCACTGCAATACCGGGGCGCTTGCCACCGGCGGCTACGGCACAGCGCTGGGAGTGATCCGGCGTCTGCATGAGAAAAAGCTGTTGAAGGATGTGTTTGCCGATGAGACCCGGCCTTGGCTTCAGGGTAGCCGATTGACCGCCTGGGAACTGGCAAGGGATGGAATTCCGGTGACGCTCAACGCAGATGGGGCGGCGGCGTCGATACTAGCGGCGGGTCATGTGCGTTGGGTGATTGTCGGCGCGGACCGAATTACGGCCAACGGTGATGTGGCCAACAAGATTGGCACCTATAGCCTGGCGGTCCTGGCCCGGCATCATAAAGTCGGTTTTATGGTGGTGGCACCGTCCAGTACGGTGGATATGGCCCTCGCATCGGGGAAGGACATCCCGATTGAAGAACGCGAGGGGGAGGAGCTCAGGCAGGTTCGGGGCGTTCAGATCGCCCCCGCCGGCGTGAAGGCGTTTAACCCGGTGTTCGATGTGACGCCGGCCAGTCTGATCGACGTCATCGTCACTGAGAAGGGTGTGGTCAGCACCCCGAACCTGACCGGTATGGCGGGATTGTTTAGCTGAAACCCTTTACTGGCCTGACTTGCCGCTCAGCGTGTTCGCCTGGGCGGTGATCTGCTTGGGAGCCAGGATGGACGCCATGCGCTGATCCAGCTCAAGCATATCCGCCATGATGTTACCGCCTTCGCGGATAATGAAATCCAGTTCGTCGTCTGCGCCGTCTGGTTCCGCCGCCTGCTCGTCCTGCCAGTCGTCCAGCGCGTCCAGGCTTTCGAAGGCTTCTTCACCGTGTATGGCGCGGCGTGCGTTGGCGATGGTCAACCGGGTGCTCTCAATCTGTGACTGATATTCCTTGCGCTTTTCAAGGTTCAGGCTGACGTATTCCTGTTCGCGTTGTTGCTTCAGGAATTCGATTTCCTTCTGCAGCAAGCTGAACTCCGGGTTTTCCTCAAACCGGGTATCGTGGCGCTTCCGGAGTTCATCGATAACACCGCTGAAGTCGAAGTAGCGCGCATGTGGCACGGCTTCAATCTGGTCCCAGGGCAGGGCGTGGTCCAGCGCATCCTCGCCGATACGGGTCTTGTCCACGCGCGACGGAATTTCTATGTCCGGAATCACGCCTTTGTGCTGGGTCGAGCCGCCGGACACGCGGTAGAACTTGCTCTGGGTGATTTTCAGCTGGCCGTGATTCAGCGGCCGAACAGCCTGTACCGTGCCTTTTCCGAAGGTCTGGGAGCCAACCACAAGGCCCCGGCCGTAATCCTGGATGGCACCGGCAAAAATCTCCGAGGCGGAGGCACTCATTCGGTTGACCAGCACCACCAGCGGCCCGTCATAGGCAACGGATGGGTCCTCGTCGTTGAGTACCTGTACGTCGTTGTTGGAGTTGCGAATCTGTACCGTTGGGCCTTCCTCGATGAACAGGCCGACCAGGTCGTTGGCTTCATGAAGTGCGCCGCCGCCGTTATTGCGGAGGTCCATCACCACGCCATCGACGCCATCTGCCTTCAACTCGTCGATCAGTTTGCGAACATCCCGGGTGGTGCTTTTGTAGTTGGGATCGCCATCCTGCATCGCCTTGAAGTCGGCGTAGAAGGTGGGAATGTTAATGACGCCGATGCTGTAAGTGGTATTGCCGCGTTCGAACTCGATGACTTCCTTGCTGGCGCTTTGTTCCTCCAGCTTCACTTTGTCCCGCTCAATGGCGATGGTTTCAGTGACGGTTTCATCCGGGGCATCGGCGGGGATGACTTCCAGGGTCACCGTGGATTCGCGGGGGCCGCGAATCAGATCCACAACCTCGTCGAGGCGCCAGCCGATGACGTTGACGGGCTTTTCCTCGTCGTCCTGTTTGACCGACACGATACGGTCTGCCGGCTCAAGCTGGCCTTGCTTTGAGGCAGGCCCACCCGGTACCAGGCGAACCACCTTGGTGTATTCGTTGTCTGATTGCAGCACTGCGCCGATGCCCTCGAGGGACAGGCTCATGTTGATATTGAAATTCTCGGACGTGCGCGGTGAAAAGTAGGAGGTATGCGGGTCCCACATGCCCGCGAAGGCGTTCATGTAAGCCTGGAACGCGTCCTCGCTACGTGCCTGGTAGGCGCGCTTCAACTGGCCTTCATAGCGCCGCTGCAGAGCCTCCTTGATGGATTCGTCATCGGAATCGTTGAGGCGTTGTGCCAGGACGGCGTTCTTGATCCTTTTTACCCACAGGTCGTCCAGTGCTTCCCTGTCGGCGGCCCAATCGGCGTCGGAGCGGTCCAGCAGGATGCGTTCGTCGGCACTGAAGTCGAGCTTGTCGATGCCGTTGTCGATCAGGTCGAGAGCGAACTCGAGGCGTTCAATGATGCGTTGCTGAACCAGGTTGTAGATATCAAAACCCGGTTGCAGTTGACCGGTTTTGAGCGCCGATCCGAGCCCAAGCCGAATCGCACTGAGCTTGTCGATGTCTTTCTGTGTCAGGTAGACGCGCTGGCCATCCAGGTAGTCAAGATAAGCGTCAAACACATCCCCAGACAGCGAGTCGTTAATGCTCAAATCGCGGAAGTGGGTGAACTGCAATTGGCGGGCAATCAATATGTTGGCGCGAGCCTGCTCCACCGTTGGAGACACCGGCTGGTAGACCTTGTCGGTATCCAGATTGGCCGATACAGGCACAGCGAGTGCGAGCGTGAGAGCCAGGGCAAAGGTTTTTTTGCCGGGCATGACTCCACCCATGGTCGTGCTGTAACGGGTGACAAATCGTTCCGCGATGCTCATAAGCTTTGTTACCTGACGGTGTGGACGATACCCTGCGCTGCGGAGAGGGACCCATGATGAGCGGCCGCTGGCAGTTGATTAAGCGCTTTTTGGGTATCGCTGGATTGGCTCATGGTTTTATTGTAGGCAAGCACAGAACCGGTTGCCATAGTGGGGAAGTTTCGATACGTGACAATCTGTCCATGAAGTCGTCAGATTTGTGAACGCGGGGGCCGGCGGAAAGCCAGCGAGAAACCTTTGGTGACCCCCTTGCCGGAGCGCGCAGGTGCAGCTCCGGCAAGGGAAGGGGTTGATTACTCGAAGACCGCGTTGCGTTCTGCCTTGTCCAGCAACAGACGGGGTGGGTTGAATCGCTCACCAAAGCGCTTGGCCAGGACTTTTGCCCGTTCTGCAAAGGCTCTGACACCGTATTGGTTGATGAACTGGATGGCACCGCCGGTCCAGGGGGCAAAGCCAATACCGAATATACTGCCGATGTTGGCGTCTTCAACGGTCCGGAGTACGCCTTCTTCCAGGCAGCGTACGGTTTCGATGGCCTGGATGAACAGGATGCGGTCTTTCAGCTCCTGGAGGTCCGTGTTCCGGGCTTTTTCCCGATCGACAAACAGTGTGTCCAGTTCCGGCCAGAGGTGCTTTTTCCCGGATTGCGGATACTCGTAGAAGCCGGCACCGGCGGCCTTGCCCTTGCGGTCGTGGCTGCCGACCATCTGGTCGATGACGGCTTCCGCCGGGTGCGCGTTCCAGGTTTGACCGGCCGCTTCCGTGTCTTTTTTGCTCTGGTCGCGGATATGTTGCATAAGGGTCATGCTGACTTCATCAGAAATCGCCAGCGGGCCGACCGGCATGCCGGCCAATACGCCTGCGTTTTCGATGCTGGACGGATGGATACCTTCACCCAGCATGGCGATGCCTTCATTGACGAAGGTGCCAAACACCCGTGAGGTGAAGAACCCGCGGCTGTCGTTGACCACAATGGGGATCTTGCCGATCTGCTGGACGTAATCAAAGGCGCGGGCGAGGGTGTCGTCAGATGTTTTCTCACCCACGATGATTTCCACCAGTTGCATCTTGTCCACCGGCGAAAAGAAGTGCAGCCCAATGAATTTTTCGGGCCGAGCCGAGGCCTTGGCCAATTGGGTAATGGGAATGGTGGAGGTGTTGGACGCAAAGAGACCGTTCCCGGCCAGTTTCGCTTCCGCTTCCTGGGTGACTTTTGCTTTCAGGTTGCTGTCTTCAAAAACGGCCTCGATGACCAGATCGCATCCTTCCAGGTCGTCCGCGGAACCAGTGGCCTTAATGCGGTTCAATATCTCGGCTTTCTGTTCTTCCGTCATGCGCCCACGGCTGACTTTTTTCGCCAGCAGTTTCTCGGAATAGGCCTTGCCTTTTTCCGCGTTTTCCGTGGAAACGTCCTTGAGGACCACATCCAGGCCTCGGGTTGCGGTGGAGTAGGCGATGCCCGCGCCCATCATGCCGGCGCCAAGGACGCCCACTTTGCGGAAGGTTTCCTTCTCAACACCCTGCGGGCGGCTTTCGCCGGCGTTGACCGCGTTAAGCTGAAACCAGAAAGTGCCGGTCATGTTCTTGGCGACCTGACCAATAACCAGTTCCGCGAAATAGCGGGTTTCGATCAGGCTGCCATTGTCGAAGTCCACTTGGGCACCTTCCACGGCGGCGGACAGGATACGCTCCGGGGCGGGGTAGCAGCCTTTGGTTTTCTGCTTGAGCATTGCCGGCGCAATAGCCAGTTTCTGGGCCATGGCGGGGTGGTGAGGCGCGCCGCCAGGAAACTTGAAGCCTTTCTGGTCCCAAGGCTGCTGGCTCTTTGGATTGGCGTCGATAAAGGCCCGTGCCTTGGCCATCATGTCGTCGGTGGACGAGGCCAGTTCATTAACAATGCCGGCCTTAAGCGCCGCTTTTGGGTTTACCTTTTTGCCTTCCATCAGGAAGGGGAAGGCCGCTTCCAAACCGATCATACGGGGCAGGCGTTGAGTGCCGCCGCCACCGGGCAACAGTCCAAGGGTGACTTCCGGAAGGCCCAGTTGAATCTTGTCTTCGTCCAGAACAACCCGGTGATGGCACGCCAGGCAGATTTCCAGACCACCACCGAGGGCAGAGCCATTGATGGCTGCCACGATGGGTTTGCCGCTGGTTTCGAGGACGCGCATCTCGGCTTTCATGCCGTTGACCATGTCTTCAAAGGCACCGGCGTCTTCCCGGGTTACTTTGTACAGCTCTTTCAGGTCACCGCCGGCAAAGAAGGTTTTCTTGGCGGAGGTGACAATAATGCCGCGGATATTGTCGAGATCGCTTTTAACCTTGCCCACTGTCTCCGTCAGTGCCGCTCGAAAATCGGCGTTCATGGTGTTGGCGGACTGGCCGGGCATGTCGATGGTCAGGGTCAGGATCTGGTCTGAACCCAGGTCGTAGTGAATGGCGCTCATAGTTGGTTCTCCTCTCAGAATCAGTCGTCGGCTCAGACGCGCTCAATGATGGTGGCAATACCCATTCCACCACCCACACACAGGGTGGCCAGGCCGTAGCGCAGTTCTCTCCGCTCCAGTTCGTCGAGCAGGGTGCCCAGGATCATAGCGCCAGTGGCCCCCAGTGGGTGGCCCATGGCGATAGCACCGCCGTTCACGTTCACTTTTTCGTCCGGAACCGACAACTCCTTCTGGAAGCGCATCACCACGGAGGCAAACGCTTCGTTTACTTCGAACAAGTCGATCTGGTCGACTGTCATGCCAGCTTTTTCCAGCGCCTTGCGAGCCGCCGGGGCAGGGCCGGTCAGCATGATAGTGGGGTCGGTGCTGGTGACCGCTGTGGCCAGGATACGTGCTCGGGGTTTGAGCCCCATGGCCTTGCCCTTGGCTTCGCTGCCAATAAGGAGCGCCGTGGCGCCATCCACAATGCCGGAGGAGTTGCCGGCATGATGTACGTGATTGATTTTCTCCACGTAGTGGTATTTTTCCCGGGCGACGCCGTCGAAGCCCATTTCACCCATCATCTGGAACGAGGGCTTGAGGCTGGACAGGGATTCCACCGTGGTGTTGCCGCGTACATGCTCGTCACGATCCAGGATCATCACGCCATTCTGGTCGGTAACCGGAACGATGGACTTTGAAAAATAGCCTTTTTCCCAGGCGTTGGCGGCCTTTTGTTGTGACTTCACCGCAAACCCGTCTACATCCTCCCGGCTAAAGCCTTCCAGTGTTGCAATCAGGTCCGCGCCGATGCCCTGTGGCATGAAGCCAGTGTGCAGGTTGGTGGCCGGGTCCGTGGCCCAGGCACCGCCATCGGAACCCATGGGAACGCGAGACATGCCTTCAACACCGCCGGCAACCACCAGGTCTTCCCACCCGGAACGAACCTTCATCGCCGCCAGGTTGACGGCCTCAAGGCCGGATGCACAGAATCGGTTCAGGGTGACACCGGCTACAACTTCGTCCCAGTCCGCGGCCAGGGCGGCGGTTTTGGCAATATCCGCACCCTGGTCGCCAACCGCGGTCACGCAGCCCATAACGATGTCGTCCACCTGGGCGGTGTCCAGGCTGTTTCTCTCCTGTAGCGCCTTGAGAACGGTGGTCAGCAGGGTAATGGGTTTAACGCTGTGCAGGGCACCGTCTTTCTTGCCGCGCCCCCGGGGCGTACGAACCGCATCGAAGATATAGGCTTCGGTGGTCATTTCCTGTCCTCTGTTGGTCGTTGACTCAGTAATAGCATCGCGAAGGTTAACCATAGCGGGTCCTGACGGGTAAGCGTAATGACGAGCACTGCCAATCGAATTGGCGAAACTGCTCACTCCGGTCATGACAATTTCAGGGTAGGGTTCTATGGTGTAGACAGGTACCCAACAAGCAGGAGCAAGGCGATGTCCCTGAGAGATGCCATCGATAACTTTTACGAGCCGCTGGTTGCGGAAGCCATTGATGAAACGAGAGGGGATGGTGACAGCCAGGACTACCTGACCGACGTGATGTGTGTGGCGCTGAATCGGCTACCAGCCAAATACTACCGCCACAGCATCGATATGATGTTCTACCTCGCCGACGGCGAACTCGAGACCATGAAAAAACAGGCCCTGACCGCCGTTCGGGAGGCCAGGGAGTTTGTGAGGAGCCATCAGCGTGAATAGAGAGCCATCAGCGCGAATAAAGAGCCATCAGCGGGACGATTAACTCTCGCGCAGTACAGCCTCCAACGCCTTGCCAAGCCGTTCAGCCAGGGGCTCACTGACAACATCCACTGGTTGAACCACACACCAGTTGGCAACCAGCATTTCCAGTTGCCTTGATTTGTCGCTGTCCGAAGAAGCGTTGCCCATGCCTTTGGCAAGTCGCTGTACCTGAATTTCCATGCGACGGCCCTGGTCTTCCGCCGGTGACGGCACTTCCGCCAGTATCTCCGCCCGAATCACCAGTTCTACCGGGTCTGGCTGGCCCACATCGGCAGCCAGACCGGCCCAATGCTGTGGCAGTGCCTCGCTGTCCAGGGTGCTTGAACTCCGGGCGTTGATCCAAGTTTTCCAGGTATCTATCTGATCCTGCAGCTGGCGGGTCGAAACCAGCCCTGAAAGGCGACTGCGTTCCTGGCTGACTCGCTCTTTGCTGCCCGCAGACAATGGCTCGTTTCTGAGCGAGTCAAGTTCAGCCAGTGTCGCTTTGAGCACATCAAGGCTGCTATCGGAGCCCGCCGATTGGCAGGCTTCAAGCACCGGCCCCGCTTTTTCATCCGCCTCACGGGAAAGCTGTTCCTGCTCATTCTTGCGGGCATCCCTTCGCGCGAAGATCTGGTCGCAGGCTTTGCGGAACGCTTGCCACAGTTTTCGGTCTTCGCGGTGTCGGGTAATGCCAATGCTCATCCACTCTGTTTGCAGGGCTTTCGCCTGGCTCATGGCATCGCCCAGGGGCTCGTGTTCAATCAGGGCTTCCGCTCGCTCAACAATGCCCTGTTTAAGAGCTTCGTTCTTCTTACGCTCGGTATCCAGCGGCGCCTCGAGCTGTTTCAGCAGGTCGTCGAACCGTTTCTGAACCGGGCGATTGTCGCGAAATTCCACGGGCCAGGCCGCTTTCCACTCTTCACGTGCGGTCTGGTGTATGCGTTCGGCCGCTTTCCAGTCAATGTTATTCCAGTCGGCGTTGTCGAGGAATGTGCCCAGCTGATCGCAAATCGTCTTGCGGGTTTCCAGGTTTGCCTGTTTCAGCCCGGACTTGGCAGAGAAATAGGCCTTGCAGGGCTCATAAGCCTGATCCGAGGCCTGCTTGAACCGTGACCACAAGTCGCGATCGGAAGAACCTCCCAAACCCCGCCACTCATTCTGCAGTTCCTTGATTCGCTCAGCCTTGGCTTCCGGTTCCATGGGCTGGTTTGCCAGGTATTCCATCTGTTCGCAGAGCGACTCCTGTTTCGGGCGCGTTGCAAAGCCCTGCCAGTCTGTCAGTTCGCGAAGCTGGCCTCCGAGCAGGTGCATTCGTGGTTGCAGTGATTTGCCGTGGCGATGATCAAGGCCTTTTGCGAGTTGTTGTGCGGCCTTGAAGTGCTGGCGGGACTCCTTCAACTGCTTGGCTTCGAGAGCTTCCTCCAGCTTATCCAACACCTGCCGAAGCGAATCAGCCAAGGCCTTCTGTTCTTCCGAGTCTGGCTTGTTGGTTTTTGCAGGGCGGGGTTTTCCCGCAAGGCGATTCAGAGCGTCCAGCAAGGTGGGGCGCCTGAAATCGCGGGGCCAGTCGACGGTTTCCAGTATCACCCTGGCTTGATCGGTCTGCTTGCTATCATCGGTGTCACTGCTGTCGGTGGCTTGCAACGCCATGATCTCGTCGCGGTGCTGGCCGAGGCGCTTGACTGCGGATATATAACTCCGCAGCGACTGCATCAGGTTCTCGTAGGTTTTCTGTTCCTGTTTCTCCACCTGGGTGTCCCGGGTGGCTTCCAGCCAGCGGTTCTCCTGGGTTTTCTGCAAGGCATCCAGGGAGGCCAGGGAGGGTTCCAGGTCCGGATCCTGATGTTTCAGTTCGTCAAGGGTGTCTTCCAGTAAGGACAACGTTTCCGCCCGTTGGCTCTTTTGCTCTTGCTGATGCCTCAGCTGATCCTTTTCGGCCTGCATCTCGCGCAGCCGTTCGCGGCATTGGTGAACAGCCTGCAGGAACTCCGTGGTTTGTTCCTGTGAGGCCTGAGCTTCAACATCAGCCCACTTTTGGAGGAGTGCGTCCAGACGCGCCTCAAATAACTTCGTGTCGTCGCTGCGGGCCTGCTCAACCGCATGACGCACGATGGTTTGAATGGTTTCGGCCAGTTTTCGTTGTCGATCTTCGTCGTCGCGAATACGTTGCAGCTTCTGGCGAACGATTTGATAGACCCCTTTGTCCTTGCCTTTGGCAAGCTTCTGGACGCGCTGCAGGGTGGCTTTTTCTGTCAGTGCTTCCGCCGCCTCGCTGCGTATACCAGCTGTCAGGCCGCCAATGGCCAGTTCCTCGAGTTCGCCTTCGGACGGGTTGGCTTTCAGTGCTTCTGCCTGCAGCTCTCGTTGGTCATCCTGCCTGCTTGTCTTGTCGGCCTCTTCCTTCGTAGCTTCCTTGCGAGGGGTAACGGCAGTCGCGGTTGCTTTGCGATTTCCAAACAGTTTCTGGATGAATGCGGCCATGGGGTTATCCTTTGATATTGAAACCAGTTCCCGGTGCCGGCAAAGTAAGCAGGCACCAGCCATCGGCGTTGTCCGGAGTTCCGGGTGCCGGGTACGTCAGCTGATCGATCCATGGAATTGAACGGTCAGCTGTATCAGGTGGGGGCTAGTCTAGCGTTTTGTCGGCATTTGCGGGAAGAGTCTGAATGGGAAAAGCATCAAATCCGGAAGATCAGGACCACAAGGCGCGTTCCGCCGCGTTGCGACTGCTCGCCAGACGGGAGCACAGCCGTTTGGAACTCGCGCTTAAGCTCAAGCAGAGGAAGATCGAATCGGATGTTATTGAGCAGGTTCTGGACGACTATGAAACCGAAGGTTGGTTGAGTGATGAGCGATTCGCGGAGGTCTATGCCCGGCAGCGGATGGATCTGGGCTACGGGCCGCTGAGAATCCAGGCTGAACTCCAGCAAAGGGGTATCCAGGAGACGCCGTCCTGCGTCCGGGAAATGAACGACACGGACTGGTCCGACCGGGCGACGCTGCTTCGGGAGAAGCGGTTCGGGCTCAGCGATATCCGCGATGACTGGGATGAAAAAGCTCGCCAGGCCCGCTTTCTTGCCCGTCGGGGGTTTTCCTCCGAGCACGTGGAAAACGCGCTTGAGCAACGGCTATAGCGTTGGTGGGACGAAACCGAATTCCTCTGGCAGCGACGCCCTGATGTCGCTGTTGTTTTCCTTGCCATCGACGGGCCCGACAATCTTTTCCATACCCTCCAGCTCTTTGAACCAGGGCTTTTCCTCAGTTTCCGCTACCTTTGTTGGCTCCGTCAGCCAGGCCAGGAAATCGTAGTAGCGGCGTATGTTCTGAACGTAAATCACCGGTTCATGCCCCCTGGCGTAGCCAAACCGCGTTTTGGAATACCATTCCTTCTGGGCCAGCAGAGGCAGGAATTCCTTGACGTCCATCCAGCGGTCAGGGTTTCTGCCGGCCCCCTCGGTCAGTCTGCGGGCATCCTCCACGTGCCCCCAGCCAACGTTATAGGAGGCGAGGGCAAACCAGGTCCGGTCCGGTTCGGGAATGCGATCGGGGACCCGGCTATGCACGATGGTGAAATACTTTGCGCCACCCTGGATGCTTTCCTCGGCATCGAGACGATTATTGATGCCGATATGGCTGGCTGTGTTCCGCGTTAACATCATCAGGCCGCGAACACCGGTCGGCGAGACTGCATTAGGGCGCCAGTGGGACTCCTGGTAGCCCATGGCGGCCAGCAGTCGCCAGTCCAGTTCGTAGGTCTTGGCGTAATCGCGAAACAGGCTTTCGTACTTGGGCAGGCGGTTTTCCACGTGATGAACAAAGGTCCGCGCGCCAACATAGTCCAGGCGGTCGAGATGACCGTAGAATCGCTCGGAAATATGCGCCAGTGTGCCGTCGTCCCGCAGCTCCTGAATAAACTGTTCTGCGGCATTGGCCAGACTCTGGTCCTGCTCGCTGGGAAAGAGCCACAGTAATGGTTCGGGCTCTCCGAGGCTGAACGCGCTCTTGACCTTCGGGAAGAACACATGGTTCAGCTCGAGTTCGTTGGAGGATACGATGGCCAGCGGGAACTCGCCGGACTCCACGCGTGAGAGGATGCCAGCCGCGTCCAGGCCGGCGTGCATGGTCCACTGCAGGCCGCTGTTGTTGGCGCTGAACTGTTCCAGTTGGTGTTCGTGATTGCTGTCCGCCACCAGATGAATAGTCTGCCCCTCAAGATCCTCCAGGGATTCCGGGCGGTCAACTTCGCGGTTATAGACCACCACGGATTCGGCTTCGATGCCGTTGGCAACCTTCTGGTAGCGCTGCTGAAAATCGGGGCGCGAGGACAGTCCTGCCAGACCGATGTGGGCGTAGTCCTGATCGAGTATCGACAGCACGCTGGTGTTGTCCTTCGCAACGCGAACCTTGAGCTCAACGCCCAGGTCCTCTGCGAACAGGCGCGCCAGTTCGTAGTCATAACCAGTGGGGCCATCACGGCCTTCAAAATAAACCGATGGCGCATTCCGGGTGATAACGTGGAGCACACCCTCGGAACGGATCTCCTGAAGAGTGCTTGGCCTTGAGCATCCTGCAACTGTCAGGATTATTGACAGTAGGCAGGTGTATTTCGCGATGGCCGTGTACGGCTGACGACGGTTCTTAGGCAAATTCCTGAACTCCCTTGATGCAGGACGCTGAGTGTTACGGTGTTTCCCCTGATGTCCGATCACTCCCTGCTACCTCGCTCGCACTTCTTGCGTTACTAAAAAGCAGCAAGTGGCATGCCAGCACAGCTTTGGGGAGTTTAACCGATGTTCACTCAATACGGAGCCTCCCTGGCTCATCTGTAATGATCCCCGGTCGTACTGGGGTGGTCAATGAATCTGCTCAGTTAATGTGCAAAACAATGTAAATTATAGCGGCCGGTTTATAACCTTTTGACGCTGTATCCCGGTGCGTGTTTCAAGTATCATTGCGGCCTTTCAGATGGCCGGCCTTTTCCTGTTTGCCTTGTACTCCGTCGATACGGAACACAGGATGCTGCACCGGCTCCCAGTCTCGCGCGTACAGGTTTTGATCATGCTTGAACTTCGCGGCGCTCCCGCGCTCTCGCCCTTTCGTTCCCGCAAGCTGCATACTCGCCTCCAGGACATCGTGCCTGCGGTGGAACATGTGTATGCCGAGTTCATGCACTTCACGGATCTTGAATTCCCGCTGTCCGAATCCGATCAGGCGGTACTTGATCGCCTGCTGACATACGGTCCCAGTGTTTCCGCCGAAGAGCCTGATGGCGTACTTTTCCTGGTGGTTCCGCGTCCGGGCACCCTTTCACCCTGGTCAAGCAAAGCGACGGACATCGCCCGCAACTGTGGCCTGCGGCAGATTCGGCGGATTGAGCGGGGTATCGCCTATTACGTGAAAGCCAATCGCAAGCTGAGCCTCGAGCAGCGGGAGAAGATTGCGGCGTTGCTTCACGACCGCATGACCCAGAAAGTCTTCCACGAGATGGGCGGTGCGGAATTGTTGTTCCATACCGACGAGCCGCGCACCCTTAACCGTGTTCCGGTGCTTTCTGGCGGGCGTCAGGCACTGGTAGATGCCAATCGCTCACTGGGCCTGGCGCTGGCGGAAGACGAGATCGATTACCTGGTGAAGGCCTTCTCGGACCTGGAACGTGATCCCACCGATGTTGAGTTGATGATGTTCGCGCAGGCCAACTCGGAACATTGCCGCCACAAAATTTTCAACGCCTCCTGGGATATCGACGGCGAAGGGCAGGAGAAATCCCTGTTTGCGATGATTCGCAATACCTTTGAGATGAACAGCGAGGGCGTACTTTCCGCTTATAAGGACAACGCGTCGGTCATCGCCGGCAGCCGTGGGGGGCGTTTCTTCCCGGAGCCCGAAACCGGTGTGTATCGCTATCATGAGGAAGATATCCATATCCTGATGAAAGTGGAAACCCACAACCATCCGACCGCGATAGCGCCGGCGGCTGGTGCTGCAACCGGTTCTGGTGGTGAGATCCGTGATGAAGGGGCAACCGGGCGTGGTTCCAAGCCGAAGGCGGGCCTCAGCGGGTTCACGGTATCCAACCTTAACATCCCGAATGACCCGCAGCCCTGGGAACTTGGTTACGGGAAGCCGGAACGAATTGCCTCGCCTCTGGATATCATGATTGAAGGTCCCATTGGCGGTGCTGCCTTCAACAACGAGTTCGGCCGTCCCAATCTCGCCGGGTATTTCCGGACCTTTGAGGAAGTGGCGCCCGGTGCCGGTGGCGAAGAGGTACGCGGTTATCACAAGCCCATCATGATCGCTGGCGGCCTGGGTAATATCCGGGCGAACCATGTGGAGAAAGGCAATATTCCTGTGGGGGCCAAGTTGATCGTCCTCGGGGGCCCGTCCATGCTGATTGGTCTGGGCGGCGGCGCTGCATCGTCCATGGATTCCGGATCCAGCAACGAGAACCTGGACTTTGCGTCGGTCCAGCGGGATAACCCGGAAATGGAACGTCGCTGCCAGGAAGTGATTGATCGTTGCTGGCAAATGGGCGACGACAATCCCATATGCTTTATTCATGACGTAGGGGCCGGCGGCCTGTCCAACGCCATGCCGGAACTGGTCAAGGACGGTGGTCGCGGTGGCCGTTTCGAACTGCGTGACATTCCCAGCGACGAGCCGGGCATGTCGCCCCTGGAGATCTGGTGTAACGAATCCCAGGAACGTTACGTGATGGCGGTGGCGCCGGAGAACCTTGAACAGTTTGATGCCCTTTGCCGCCGTGAGCGTTGCCCCTATGCGGTGATCGGCGAAGCCACCGAGGCGCACCATCTGGAACTCGGGGATTCCTATTTCGACGATCGCCCTGTTGATTTGCCGATGGACGTGCTGTTCGGAAAGCCGCCCCGCATGCACCGCAGCGTGTCACGCTCCTCATTCACCAAGCCTATTTTTGATTCCACAAAGATTGATCTGAAGGATGCGGTAAGCCGTGTTCTGAGGCTGCCGTCCGTGGGTTCCAAGAGTTTTCTGATCACCATTGGTGACCGGACCATCACCGGGCTTGTCGCGCGGGACCAGATGGTGGGCCCCTGGCAGGTGCCTGTCAGTGATGTGGCAGTTACCTCGTCGTCTTTTGATGTGAAAACAGGCGAAGCCATGGCCATGGGTGAGCGCACACCGGTTGCGGTTATCGATGCGCCCGCATCCGGGCGCATGGCAGTGGGCGAAGTGATTACCAACCTGGCGGCCGCCCCTGTCGCCAAACTGTCAGATATTCGGCTGTCCGCCAACTGGATGGCCGCGGCAGGGCACCCGGGTGAGGATGAAAACCTCTATGAAACCGTTCGTGCGGTTGGTATGGAGCTTTGTCCTGCACTGGGTATCACCATTCCGGTGGGCAAGGATTCCATGTCCATGAAAACGGTCTGGGAAGAGGATGGCGGCGAGCAAAAAAGTGTTACGGCACCGTTGTCGCTGATCACCAGCGGTTTCGCACCGGTGACGGATGTGGACAGAACATTGACCCCTCAGCTGGCGACAGATGCGGGGGATACGGATCTGATTCTGGTTGATCTTGCGGCGGGACAGAACCGCCTCGGTGGCTCGGCACTGGCGCAGGTCTACCGGCAGGTGGGTGCGGTAGCACCGGATCTGGACGACCCGGAAGACATCAAGGCGTTTTTCGCGGTTATCCAGGGCCTGAACGCAGACAGCAAGCTGCTGGCGTATCATGACCGTTCGGATGGTGGCCTGTTCGTCACCCTGGCTGAGATGAGCTTTGCCGGGCACACCGGTATCGACATCAAACTCGATGGTCTTGCGGAGGATGCGTCCCAGTTCGCTCGTGAGCTCTTCAATGAGGAACTTGGCGCCGTGATCCAGGTTCGTCGGGAGGATACCGGGTTTGTACTACAGCAGTTTTCGGCAGCGGGTCTTGGTGACCACACCTCAGTGATCGGTACCGTCAATCAGGACGACCACATCCGCTATACCTTTGAGGGACAGTCGGTCATATCCCGACCGCGGGCGGACCTGCAGCGTCTTTGGGCGGAAACCAGCTATCGCGTGCAGTCGCTCCGTGACAACGCCGATTGCGCTCAGGAGGAGTTCGACAACCTGCTGGACAGCAGTGACCCGGGGCTTCACGCGGAACTGACGTTCGACCTCAGCGACGATGTTTCCGCGCCATACATCAACACAGGGGCCAGGCCTCGGGTGGCGGTGCTGCGGGAGCAGGGTGTTAATGGACAGGTTGAAATGGCCGCCGCCTTTGACCGTGCCGGGTTCGAGTCCGTGGATGTTCACATGAGTGACCTGCTCTCCGGCCGTGTTTCCCTGGAAGGGTTTAACAGCATGGTAGCCTGTGGTGGCTTCTCTTATGGGGATGTTCTGGGTGCAGGTGAGGGCTGGGCCAAGTCCATCCTGTTCAATGATCGGGTTCGTGATCAGTTTGCCGCATTCTTCAACCGCCAGGACACCTTGGCACTTGGCGTTTGTAACGGTTGTCAGATGCTGTCCAACCTGCACGAACTGATTCCCGGCAGTGAAGGCTGGCCGCGTTTCGTACGTAACCAGTCGGAGCAGTTCGAAGCCCGGTTGGTGATGGCGGAGGTGCCCGCTTCTCCGTCGGCGTTCATGGAAGGCATGGCCGGCTCCAGGATGCCGATAGCGGTTGCCCATGGTGAGGGCAGGGTTGAGTTCCCGGCTGGAACGTCTGCAGGCCAATTGAGTGATAGCGAGCTGATTGCGCTGCGCTACGTGGATAACCGCGGCGAGGTCACCACACGTTACCCATGGAACCCTAACGGATCTGAGGCGGGCATAACCGGTGTGACCACAAGGGATGGACGGGTCACCATCTTGATGCCCCATCCCGAACGGGTATTCAGAACCTCCCAGCTTTCGTGGCACCCTGCCGATTGGGGTGAAGACGCGCCATGGATCCGAATGTTCCGTAATGCGAGGCGTTGGTTCAGCTAAAGCCATAGCCTGAGCTAAAAAAGCCGGCCCCGGACGCACCATAAAGGTGACTCCTCCAGGGCCGGCTTTTTTGTTTCTGGCGACGGGAGTTTCAAGAATTTTCAAGGGAAATTTTTGTTTATAAGTGCGAAAATCCCCTTGACTCAAACGGTTTATGCACATTCCCGGTGCCATGCTGTGTGCAATGTGCACAAAGCACTGGGTTTAGGTTCATTTTTTGTTCGACAACTATAACTATATGAAATATAAGAACTTAATTAAGTAGGTGAATTTGTCGCCAATTTAACAAAAGTGCAGTAATTCCGGGGGATGGGGGCATGTTCCCCAAAACTTTCCCCAGAGTTATCCACAGATTCTGTGGGTAAGTGGCTAAATGCTTAATCTGTACAAAAATTATCCGTTGGAAGGGTGTCGGAATGGCCCGATTCTGTTCTGACACAACGGTGTTCAAGGGAGGATCTGACGAATGTACAAGATGTGTTATTTCGTGCCTGAGAGTCATCTTGAAACGACCAAAAGCGCCCTTTTTGAAGTGGGTGCCGGGCGTATTGGAGATTACGATTGCTGTGCCTGGCAATGTAAAGGTCAGGGGCAGTTTCGTCCGCTTGATGGCAGCCAGCCTTTTTTGGGCCAGGCAGGGGAAATTGAGCGGGTGGACGAATTCCGCGTTGAGTTGGTGTGCAAGGACGACCTTATTGAGGCGGCAGTTCGAGCGTTGAAACAGGCGCATCCATACGAAGAGCCCGCCTACGAGGTGTTTCGGATGGAAGCGCTGTAGCGGCGGCCGGGCGTGGATATTTAGGCACGAGGCCCCATCCGGTACCGAATGTCGTCCACATGCACTGGGAAGTGCTCATTGCGAACGTCTTCCACATAAAGCTCAAGGGTGCGACGGACAGTGGGGAACGACAGTTCATCCCAGGGAATGTCTTCCAGCGCAAACAGCTGGGTTTCCAGCGACTCTTCGCCGGCGCCAAAATCTTCGCTGGTGAGGGTGGCGCGATAGAACATGTGCACCTGATCAATGTGTGGCACATGAATGATGGTGTAGAGGTTGTCCACTGTCACTTCGGCAAGCGCCTCTTCCCGGGTTTCCCGGGTGGCCGCTTCGAGGGTGGTTTCCGAGTTTTCCATAAACCCTGCAGGCAGTGTCCAGTAACCATAGCGGGGCTCGATAGCACGGCGGCATAGCAGAACCCGCCCTTTCCAGACGGGAACCGTACCGGCGACGATGCGGGGATTCTGGTAGTGTATGGTTTCACAACTGATGCACACGTAGCGGTGGCGATTGTCGCCTTGGGGGATGCGCTGTTCGACAGGGTGGCCGCATGTGCTGCAGTATTTCATCTGTTTCACCATATACTGGACAAATGTGTGTTGGTAGCAAGTGTAACTATCTGCGCTGCCGGTGTCTCATTCAACAGTCAGAAGTCTTAACGGAGCCGTGTTTTGCGCGACCTTCTCACCAAACGCCTGTCAGGCTATGTACCCCGTTTGTTGACATTGGATTACCCCGAAGCAGCCGTACTCGTCCCGGTCACTAATGACCATGGAAACCCTGAAATCGTGTTTACCCTGAGGTCGGAAAACCTGAGTACCCACCGGGGGCAGGTGTCTTTCCCAGGCGGCCGGCGCGATCCGGAAGACCATTCCCTGGCCGATACCGCGCTGCGCGAGACCCACGAAGAAATCGGGCTGCCACCCGACCAGGTGGAACTGATTGCGCCGCTGAGCCAGGTCATGTCGCTGCATCAGATTCTCGTAACGCCTTACGTAGGGGTGATACCCGGCGATCACCCTCTTCAAGCCAATCCGGCGGAAATCGATAGTATTTTCCGGGTGCCCATTGAGTTTTTCCTGGACGATAATCGAGAGCGCACAGATCCGCTCAACTTCCTCAACAATACCTTCTATGTGCCCTGTTATCGCTGGGAACGCTATCAGATATGGGGCCTGTCTGCGGTCGTTCTGGTGGATTTTCTCAATGCGGTTTACGACGCCGGTATTGATTTGCTGGAGCCACCGCCGAAACGCTGAACAGCGTCTCCTGATCCCTCCTTTCGAGTTCTCCTTTTATCAGCGGGCCCATTTCTTGGGCCCGCTGACGTTTTATGTGCCCCCTGAATGATCAAGCATTAGACAAAGGTCTAATATGATTATAAATCGATCAGGTATTACATGTTGAATACTGTATGCAAACGACAAAAAGGAGTTGCGTCGTGGGGTGCGATCAATGAAAAAAATTCAGACCGAAAAAAACTTGCCGGAGTTGATCTACGACTCTGTGGTCAATGCGATCGTTGAAGGTTTGCTTAAGCCGGGTGAGCGGGTCACACAGGAGACGCTGGCCGAGAGGCTTGATGTGTCGCGGTTGCCGGTAAGCCAGGCTATGCAGCGTCTGCGTGATGACGGGTTTCTGTCAGCGGTAGGGCGTCGGGGCCTGATGGTGTCGGTGCTTGATGAGAGTTTTGTGGCGCAGCTGTACGAATTCCGGTGTGGGATCGATCTGGTGAGTGCCGGGCTTGCCGCCCAGCGAGTGGATGCCGGGGCGCGAAAACGAGGTGAGGACATCATTGCCGAAGGTTTCGCGGCAGGGAAAGCGCATGATCTCCCCGCTCTGATCGATGCTGACATGCGCTTTCATGGCTTCATCTACGAGCTGGCGGGTAACACCTTTATCCTTGATTCAATGGAGGCGCACTGGAACCACGTAAGGCGCGTCATGAGTGACATTCTCATTGTCGAGAAAAACCAGAAACAGATCTGGGAAGAGCACGAGGCAATACTGAACGCGGTATTGGCCGGTGATGCACGGACAGCTGAAACACTTGCCAGAGAGCATGTGGAAACCGCATCAAAATGGCTTCAGAAAGAGATTCAAGTCTGCCGTGAACCCCTGAAAAGAAGCGGGAGCACGATTAGTTAATCCAAGGAGAACGCGATGCAAAACAATGACAAAAATGCAGCTGTGATTCGGGTAATGTTGGCAAAAATCGGTCTGGACGGTCACGATCGCGGCATTAAAGTGGTCGCTCGTGCACTGCGTGATGCCGGCATGGATGTGGTCTATACCGGACTGCATCGCACGCCTGAGGAAGTCGTGGACGCTGCCATTCAGGAAGACGTGGACATCCTCGGCATCAGCCTGCTGTCCGGCGCGCACATGCACATTTTCCCCAAGGTACTGGAGCTCCTGAAAGACAAGGAAGCCGAAGACATGATCGTTGCCGGTGGCGGTGTTATCCCCGACGACGATGTCAAAGAACTCTACAAGATGGGCGTCCACAAGATTCTTCTTCAGGACACTCCGCCACAAGAAATCATTGATTCGTTCCGGCAGATGGTCGCAGATCGAGGTGCCCGTTAGTCAGGGCCCTGGCCGCAGATTTCCTCAGACGACAACCAATAACAATATCAGGAGTCTCCGATGGAAGAGTGGAATTTTCCCCCCAGTTATCGCAACGACTATTTTCCGGACGCGAACAGTCCCTACTGGTTCCGGGACCGGGAGACGATGGACCCGGAAAAACGCGATGAGTTGATTGTTGCGCGCATCCGCGAGGTGATGGCCTATGCCTACGACCACTCGCCATTTTACCAGCGCAAATGGGATGAGGCCGGTATAAAGGCCAATGACATCCGTACCCTCGCAGACTTCGAGGAAGTGCCCGTCGTCACCAAGCAGGAGCTGCGCGATTCCCAGGCGAAAAATCCACCTTTCGGGGATTACCTCTGCTGCCCCGAAAGCGACATCCATCATATTCACGGCACTTCTGGTACCACCGGCCGGCCGACCGCATTTGGCATTTCCAGGCGTGACTGGGAAACCATTGCCAACAACCATGCCCGGATCATGTGGGGTATGGGGTTGCGCCCCGGTGATACGGTATTTGTGGCGGCGATCCTGAGCCTCTACATGGGGTCATGGGGGGCGTTGATCGGAGCTGAAAGACTGGGTTGCAAAGCCTTCCCCTTCGGCGCTGGTGCGCCCGGGATGACTGCGCGAGCGGTAACCTGGCTCGGAATGATGAAGCCAGCCGGGCTCTATTCAACGCCGTCTTACGCGTTAAGACTGGCGGAAGTGGCCCGCGAGGAAGGGGTAGACCCGAGAGAATTCGGCATCAAAGTGCTGTTCTTCTCCGGCGAACCGGGAGGCTCGATTCCGTCCATCCGCGACAAGATCCAGGAGATCTACGGTGCCAAGGTAGTTGACTGCGGAACGATGGCAGAGTTGACCCCCTGGATGCATGCCTCCGGCAGCGCAGACACCGAGGGCATGCTGCTTTGGCAGGACATTGTCTACACCGAAGTGGCAGACCCAAAAACCAATCGCCGGGTGCCATACGGCGAACAGGGAACGCCTATCTACACGCACCTCGAGAGAACGTCCCAGCCGATGATCCGGATGGTTTCCGGCGATCTGACCCATTGGGTGATGGAAGACAATCCCTGTGGTCGCACCTATCCCAGGCTGCCAAAAGGCATCTACGGCCGGATTGATGACATGTTCCAGATCCGGGGTGAAAACGTGTATCCCAGCGCCATTGCGGAAGTTCTGGAAGGCCTGGCTGGTTATGGCGGCGAGCACCGGATCATCATTTCGCGCGGTGGCTCTATGGACGAGCTGGCGGTAAAAGCGGAGTTTAACCAGGAGGTCGCAGGCAAGGGGCCGGATGCGGTCAGATCCCTCGGTGAGAAGGCAGAGGCTGAACTGAGCCGGGTTCTGGGCGTGCGGGCACGGGTTGTCATGGTTGACCCGGATACCTTTCCTCGCACGGACTTCAAAGCCCAGCGTGTCGTTGATGACCGGGACCTTTACCAGAGCCTCAACCAGAAGCGAGGAGGTTAAATGATTAACCGCATACCCTCGATGAAGCTCGCTGAACGTGTGCGGGAAGGGCATCTTCGCGCCATCGCCAGACTTATTACCCGCGTTGAAAGCGGCGGTGATGCTGAGGTGCGCGAAGCCCTGGCCGAGCTTTACAAAGCGACCGGCAACGCCCATGTGGTGGGTATTACCGGTGTGCCAGGAGCCGGGAAGTCCACCCTTGTCACGCAACTGGTCCATGAGTACCGGGCCAGCGGTCGCAAGGTCGGCGTTGTTGCAATTGATCCCTCCAGCCCGTACTCCGGCGGTGCGATCCTCGGTGACCGTATCCGCATGGGCGACCTGGTGTCCGACCCCGGCGTTTTCATCCGCAGCATGGCCACCCGGGGAACCCTGGGCGGCCTCGCCAGGCCAGCCCTGGATGCGGTTGATCTTCTGGATGCAGGCGGCTTCGACGTGGTCCTGATCGAGACGGTCGGGGTGGGGCAGGACGAGGTCGATATTGTCCGTGCCGCCCACACGACCGTGGTCGTCAACGCGCCCGGCCTGGGCGACGACATCCAGGCCATCAAGGCCGGCGTTCTGGAGATCGCCGATGTCCATGTGGTGAGCAAGGCGGACCGGCCGGACTCCAACAAAACCATTCAGGAACTCAAGGCCATGCTGATGATGAGCCTGGAGCCGGGCGAGGGAATCTGGCGGGTGCCCGTGGTGCCTACCAGTTCCGAAAAGCATACCGGTTTTGACGACCTGATGGCCGCCATTGATCGTCACGCTGAGCACCTGGAAAAAAGCGGCGAAATCACCCAGCGGCGGCACCAGATTGCATTAACCCGGGTGGTAAAGGTTGCTGAAGAGATTGTCCGGGATAATTTTGCACGTGACAGCAGGTCGCAGACCGAAGAGCTGCTCAAGAAGGTTACCCAGCGCGAACTGGACCCCCATGGAGCCGCAGTAACCTTGTTAAAAGCCATGAAGGAGACCATTCATGAAGCGCACTGACCAGTATGACCCCGCTGCACTCAAGCACATGGAAAAAGAGTTCGACCAGTGGGAACAGAACGAGGTGTCGTCCTTTATCAAGCGGGCGCCGGAGAGCAAGACGGAATACACCACCGCCTCGGGAATGCCGACGAAACGTACCTACACGCCACTGGACCTGAAGAATACGCCCTTTGAGGATATTGGTTTTCCTGGGCAATATCCGTTTACGCGGGGGCCATACCCCACCATGTACCGGGGCAGGAACTGGACCATGCGCCAGATTGCCGGCTTTGGTACAGCGAGGGAAACCAATGGTCGCTTCAAGTACCTGATCGCCCAGGGCCAGACCGGTCTGTCCATCGACTTCGATATGCCGACGCTGATGGGTTACGACTCCAGCCATGCCATGAGCCAGGGTGAGGTAGGCCGCGAAGGCGTTGCCATCGACACCCTTGCCGACATGGAGGAGTTGTTCGACGATATTGATCTGACCAAGATCTCGGTATCCATGACCATCAATCCGTCAGCCTGGATTCTCTACGCCATGTACATCGCCCTGGCGCAGAAACGGGGATACGATCTCAATGACCTGTCGGGCACCATCCAGAACGACATTCTCAAGGAATACATTGCCCAGAAAGAGTGGATATTTCCGGTTCGGCCGTCGGTTCGCCTGGTGCGGGACTGCATCCAGTACGGCTCCGAAAACATGAGGCGGTACAACCCTATCAATATCTCCGGGTATCACATTTCTGAAGCCGGTTCGACAGCGGTCCAGGAAGTGGCGTACACCATGGCAACCACCATGGAGTATGTCAGGACCGCCATCGATGCGGGTGTGGATGTGAATGAGTTCGGGCCGCGCCTGTCCTTTTTCTTCGTCAGCCAGGCCGACTTCTTCGAGGAAATTGCCAAGTTCCGCGCAGCCCGGCGGGTCTATGCCAAGATCATGCGCGAAAAATTCAACGCCACCAAACCCGAGGCCAGCCGGCTTCGTTTTCACGCCCAGACTGCCGCGGCCACCCTGACCAAGCCGCAATACACCATCAACCCGATCCGTACCGCGCTTCAGGCACTGTCTGCGGTACTGGGTGGCGCCCAATCCCTGCACACCAACGGCATGGATGAAGCGTTCGCCATTCCAACGGAAGAGGCGATGCGTATTGCCCTGCGAACCCAGCAGATCATCGCCTACGAGACCAACATCACCCAGGTGGTGGACCCATTGGGCGGTTCCTACTATGTCGAGAATCTTACCGATGAGATCGAGAAGGAAGTCTGGAAGATTCTCGACGAAGTGGAAGAGCTCGGTGGCACGCTGCAGTGCATCGACGACGGCTACTTCCAGAGGGGCATCTCCGATTCCGCCTACGATTTCGCGCTGCGCAAGGCCAGCGGTGAGCGTCCGGTTATCGGCGTCAACATGTTCGTGCAGGACGAAGAGGATGTTGAAATCGAAACCCATCCCCACGATCCGGAAACCGAACGCCGGCAGATTGAACGCCTGAATAGGGTCAAGGACAATCGCGACGAGGAGAAAGTTCAAGGCATGCTCAAGCAACTGAAAGAGCAGGCCGAGGACGAATCGGCCAATCTCATGCCCATCACCATCGAACTGGTGAAAGAGGGCGCCTCGATGGGCGATATTGTTGAAACCCTGAAAGGGATATGGGGAACCTATCGCGAAAAACCTGTAATCTGACCGGCTTTGAATACTGACAGAACCGGTTCACGGGAGACATGAATGGTCAGGCTCACCAAGATCTATACGAAAACCGGAGACAAGGGCGATACCGGTCTTGGCGACGGCAGCCGCGTCGCCAAGCATGACCTGCGTGTGGAAGCCTACGGTACGGTGGATGAGGCCAACGCAGTGATTGGTCTCGCGCGGCTGCATGTGGACGACGAACTGGACGTGATACTGGCACGCATCCAGAACGACCTGTTTGATGTCGGGGCGGATCTGTGTACCCCGATCGTGGAGAACCCGAAGTACCCGCCACTGAGGCTCGCCGAGGGCAAGACCGTTGAGCTTGAGCAGGAGATCGACCGGTTCAACGCGGATATTCCGTCGCTTCGCTCCTTTATCCTGCCCGCAGGCAATGCTGCGGCTACGCATCTCCACCATGCCCGCACGGTAACGCGGCGTGCTGAGCGCATCATTGCTCAGCTACAGGAAGAGCAGGACATCAGCCCGTTGGTTCTGGAATACATGAATCGGCTGTCTGATTTGCTGTTCGTCCTTGCCAGACACGCCAACAACCAGGGTAAGGACGATGTGCTTTGGGTGCCGGGAAAATAATGCTGGCCCGAGACCAGGGTATTGAAGCGTGAATTTGTCGCCGCTGGAACATGGTGGCCGGCTACGGGCCGCCGCGAAGACGTGGGGCATCCCTCTGGATCAATGGCTGGACCTGTCCACCGGTATCAATCCGAGTGGGTGGCCGGTTCCGGCGATCCCGGAAGAGGTCTGGCGCCGCCTGCCGGACCCTGACGATGGCCTGGAGCAACTCATCAGGCAATGGGTAGGTGCACCGGATGGCGCCGCATGTATGGCCCTGGCTGGTAGCCAGGCGGCAATCATGCACTTGCCCCGTTTACGAAAGCCGTGCCGGGTAGGTGTGCCCTCTCCGGGGTACCAGGAGCATGGTCATAACTGGGCTGCTGCCGGTCATCGGGTGATCGAGATTGGCAATGATCAGCTAGAGGATGATAATGAAAGCTGGCTGGACGAGCTGGACGTGCTGGTGTGGATCAATCCAAATAATCCCACTGGCCAGGTTGTTGATCCGGACCGGTTGCTGAACTGGCATCAGCGGCTTCAACGTCGTGGTGGGTGGCTGATTGTAGACGAGGCGTTCGTCGATGCCACTCCGGAACTCAGTGTCGGGTATGCGACCGACAGACCCGGTCTTATCGTCATGAGATCCCTGGGTAAGTTTTTCGGCCTGGCGGGCCTGCGGGCCGGAGCTGCGGTGGGAGACCCGGATATTGTTCGCCGATTGAGCGCAGTGATCGGGCCCTGGTCAATCAGTGGCCCTGCGCGATTTATCATGGGCCAGGCGCTGGCGGACACCCAGTGGCAGGCGGCGACGATGGAGCGGCTGCACAGTGAAAGCCAGCGGTTGGCGGACTGCTTGTCGCGGCACGGCTTTGAAGGCGCTACTGGAACGGCGCTTTTTAGATACGTTCGGCATGGCCGGGCGGCGGACATTGCAGGCGAACTCGCACGGCGGGGAATCCTCGTGCGGGGGTTCGAGAATCCTGCTGCACTGCGGTTTGGATTGCCCGGCTCAGAACCGGAATGGACGCGGTTAGAGCAGGCACTGTATTTAAGCCGTCTGTATTGATTTAGCACATAAGGGCTGCTAGTTTGGCGCCCGATTCGATGAACACCGTGTTCAGGTAACGCTTTTTTGCGGTATCCCCGCCGGAAAGCGTAAAACGGGAAGTCGGTTAAAGTCCGACGCTGCCCCCGCAACGGTAAGCGAGCTAAAGGCAATCGAAAAAGCCACTGTGCATCATGCATGGGAAGGTGATTGCCCCGGACCAGTCCAACAGGCTGATCCACTCGCAAGCCCGGAGACCGGCCTGAATGCACACCGGAAGTTGCGGAGGGCGACGGCGGTGGGAGAGTTGCGTCGGTCTCACACCCGTACTTTGACTCGTATCCTGCCTCCCCAATCTCATACTCAAACTCCGCAACACAATAACCATCACGCGGGTGCGCGTGGTTTGCCAGCGAGTGTTGATTATGAGTTGTCCGAAGTCTTTGCCGGTCCTGTTTTCCGGCCTCCCCCTTGTGTTCCTCCCAGTTTCCAGTGCGCTAGCCGACGAAGAGGTAATGGTCTCGGCACTTGACCCCATTGTCGTGACGGCCACGCTTGGTCCGAAGACCCGGGGCGAAAGTGACTCATCGGTCACGGTGATCGATGAAGAGGCGATTGAACGCTTGCAACCTCAAACGTTCGACGAGCTGCTGATGGGCCAACCCGGCATTGATATCACCAGCAACGGCTCGTTCGGTAAGAACACCAGTGTCTACACCCGGGGTACCGGCAGCGAATCCACGGTTTTCCTGGTGGACGGCATTCGTTTGCGCTCGGCCACCAGTGGTAGTGCTGCCTGGCAGTATTTCCCGCCGCAAATGGTGGAAAGGGTAGAAATTGTTCGGGGTTCCCGCAGTAACCTGTACGGAGCCGATGCCGTGGGCGGCGTTATCCAGGCCTTTACCCACAGCGCCGAAAAGGGCCGCGAGGGATGGGTTCAGGCCGGCGGTGGCAACTTCAATACCCAGGAGTATGTGGCCGGGACGGCCGGTACTGAAGGCCGGATGACATACAGCCTGAGCGCAAGCCATCTGGAAACTGACGGCACGGCCATTGTTGAAGGGGGCGAAGACAAGGGCTTTCGTAACACCTCAGCCCTGGCGTCCGTTGCTCACCAGTTCGACTCCGGTGGGGAAGCCGGCGTTGTCCTCATGCGTGCCCAGGGCAATACCGAGTTCGAGGGCGGTGATACAGATTTTGCTATCCAAACCGTTGGTGTTCGTCTGGACGCGCCGATCAGCGACTATTGGCGGAGCCGTATCCTGTTAGCCGAATCCATTGATGAGCAGGATACACGGGACGAATTTGGTGACAGCACCTTCGACACCAAAACCCGCAGTGCCCGTTGGGAGAACCAGATCAGCATCGGCCGCCATGAGTACATCTTGGGCGGTGAACTCTTGATGGATGAGGTAGACAGCACCACCGACTTTGACGAAACCAGCCGCACCAACGCCGCTGTTTTTGGTCAGGCCCTTTTGAATTTTGGTCCGACGGACTTTCAGTTGAGTTTGCGCGCCGACGATAACGAGGCTTTTGGTCGTGAGGAAACCGGTGCGATCGCCATGGGTGTCGATATGGATCGCAACCATAGAGTAAGGGTGAGCTACAGCACATCTTTCCGGGCGCCCACGTTCAATGACCTCTACTTCCCGAACTTCGGCAATGCGGATCTTCAACCGGAAACCGCAGGTAGCGTGGAGCTTGGTATTGGCGGAAATTACGCCCGTTGGTTCTGGGATGCCGCGATCTATCAGACAGACGCTGATGATCTGATTGTATTTGTCTTTAGGGACGGTCGGTTCGCACCATTCAATGTTAACGAAGCACGCATCAGGGGGGTTGAGCTGAGTGCTGGCCTGGAATTGGACGAATGGACCGTGCAGGCTGGGGCCTCGGTAACCGACCCCCGCGACCGTGAGACCGACAATCGAATTCGTCGCCGTAGCGCGAAACAGTTCCGGGTGGATCTGGATCGGGACTTCGGCCGAGTGTCGTTGGGAACCACCGTTAAGGGCCAGGGGTATCGCTACGACGACGCAGAGAATGAAGAGCGCATTGCCGGCTTTGTCACTTGGGACCTGCGGGCAAAGTGGGAAATCGACAGCCATTGGACCACCAATCTGACGGTCGACAACGTGCTGGACAGAGAATACGCCACGGCGCAGCGCTTTGATGGAAGTGCTTACATAGCCGCTGGCCGCACCGCAATGCTGACGATTCGCTACGACCTATGATCAACCATGGAGAGGTAAGGGCATGATTGAGCGCCTGTATAGGACTCTGAGACGCCCGTTGTTCGGCTGCCTTTCCGGGCTTCTGTTGATGCTGTCCCAACCAGTGTCCGGCGCCACGGTATTTGGGGTAGTGTCTGAGCGTTCCGCTGCGGAGATGGCTGCTGGTGCGGAACGCTTTCTAGCAGCCCAGCCAGATCACCGCATTATTCTGCGAACACCGGAGCAATTGGCAAACCTGGACAACAGCGCTCTCGACGATCTGGTGAGCCAGGCCGATGCCTTGTTGATGGCGGCGGTTTTCGGAGAGCAGGTGGGCCGGATTGAGCGTGCTGTGGGCGAGCAGGCCGCCGTTCGCGAGTTTCCGATTCTGGGGGTGAATGGCGACAGGGCGCTGACTGTGCTGTCACGGTTACAGGGGCGCAAGCCCCTGGAAGGGCTGGATGCCACGACCCTGAACAACCTGATGAAAGCGCCGGACCCCGGCACGGACTTGAAAGCCCATCTGGCAGAGCTTAAGGCCCGTTTCCCCGAACAGGAACCCTGGCTTGAAGGCCGGGCCCTATACCAGGGACGCACCCCGCAACACCTGGATGCCTTATTGCGTTGGTTGCTTGTTCAGGCGGGCGAAGAGCTTGACGTGCCGGATCTGCCGCCCCGGTCGCTGATCCGCTATTACCGTAATGGTGAATCCACAGATAGCGCGGCGAACCTTAACCTGCAATCTGGCCCTGTGGTCGCGCTTCTGGACCTGGATAGCGGTGATCGCCCCGGCGATCGGGCGCTGCTGGACGCAACCTGTGCAGCCCTGGAATCCAGAGGAATGCAATGCTTTGCAATCCTGTCCCGATGGGGTGGTGCCAGCCTGGAGGCTGTCCGTGCCCTGAATGAAACGGTAGGCCCGGCGACCCTGTCCGGTATTGTCAGTCTTCAGGACTTTATTATTGGAGGCGGCGAGGGTCGGCGTCAGGTCACGGAAGCGTTGGTCCGGTTGAATGTGCCGGTGATCAAGGGCTTGCGCCTGGCCTCCCGCACCACCAACCAATGGCAATTGTCGATCGATGGTATTCCGTCTGACAAGGTGCACTACAAATTGGCGATGCCCGAGCTCCAGGGGGTCAGTCAGCCTATGGTGCTGGCTACGGCGGAGCCGGAAGTGATTGACGAAAACACCGGTGTGGCTCTGACGCTTACCCAGCCGGTGCCGGAGCGGGTGGACGCCGTTGCGGACCGCCTGAAACGCTGGCAGACGCTGCAAGCCAAGGGCAACGCCGACAAGCGCGTGGCCATCATCTACTACAATCATCCACCGGGCCGGCAGAATATTGGGGCGGACAATCTCGATGTGCCAGCTTCCCTATATGAAATGCTGCACTGGCTTAAAGCCGAGGGCTACGAAACCGGCCCACTGCCGGAGAGTCCGGAAGCCCTCACCGACCTCCTCCAGCAACGAGGCGTGAGCCTGCCGGATGATCCTCGCGCGCTGAGGGAAATGGCCGGTGACGTTGCCTCAATGGCGGGCAGTACCTATCGTCAGTATCTCGAAACCTTGCCCAGGGTTGTCCAGCAGGAAATGGTCCATGGCCCCCTGGGTTATTTGCATGAGCGACTTGAGCAGGCACATAGGTTGGGCGAGAAAGAATTGGCAACCGGTCTGTTGAGTCGGGGCATTCGTGACTTGCGGCACCTGATTGAACACCTCCAGCACCCGAACCGAAAGGCGGCCCTGAGCCGACTGGACGAGTACGAAGCGCTCTGGCAAGCACGTCTCGATGAAGGTGGTCACAGTGGGGAACTGGATGACAGCCGGGTTGCGCTGGCCGATACGGGCATTCCCGGACTCAAGGGGTGGGGAGAAGCGCCGGGCCAGTCCATGGTGGTGGATGACAGGCTGATTTTCCCTGGGCTTCGATTCGGCAATATTTACATCGGTCCGCAACCGCCCCGGGGCTGGGAAGTGGACGAGGAATTGTTGCACGCCAACACCACCTTCCCCCCGACCCATCAATACGTGGGTTTCTACCACTGGTTACGGCATCACTACCAGGCTGATGCGCTGGTCTACGTTGGGCGACACTCAACCAGGGAGTTCCTGCCACGCCGCCGTGCTGGTTTGACGGGGGATGACTACCCGGACCTGCTGGGGGGCGACCTGCCATTGATCTACCCTTACATCGTCGACGGTGTGGGCGAGGGCATCCAGGCCAAGCGCCGGGCGCTGGGAGTCATGATCAGTCACTTGACGCCGCCGCTGGCCGCAACGGAGCTTTATGACGAACTGCTGGAGCTCCGACAGCTCGTGGAAACCTGGGAGTCCGCCAATGAGCCCGACAGCCCTACCAGGGAGCGGGCGCTGAAGATGCTGCGGGAGAAAATCCAGGTGCTGGATATCTCCGACGATCTCGAACAGGAAATCGCTGGCGAGATGGGTTTGTCGGTGGAAGAGGTTTCCCTCGATGAACTTTCACCCGACCTGCTGGTTCATGAAGCCGGCCACTATGTCACTGATATGCAGGAACACTTTATGCCCTTGGGCCTGCACGTGTTTGGCCGGGACTGGAGCACAGACATGGTGGACACCATGCTCGACTCCATGGCGGGTAAGGCCGGCAAGCCAGAACCGGCCTGGCGCATTGATCTTGAAGCGTCTCCTGCTTCTGAGCGCACCAGCTTTCTCAACGCGTTGAATGGCCGGTTTGTTGCTCCGGGGCAGGGCAACGATCCATTGCGAACGCCGGCGGTATTGCCAACGGGGCGCAATTTTCATGCCTTGTCGGATGACCTGATTCCAACCCGTGTGGCCTGGTCGCTGGCTGAAGAACTGGCCGAGGAGGCCAGGGCCACAAAAGACAGCACCTCAGAACAAAGCGATGCACTGGTGCTCTGGGCCTCGGATACGGTGCGAGACGAAGGGGTCATGATTGCGTTTGGCATGAAGCTATTGGGTGTGCGCCCGGTGTGGAACAGTCGGGGCATCGTGAAAGGCCTGGAGCGTTTGCCCGCCGGCCCGGGAACCGATACACCCATTCGCCGCAATGTGGTTTTCACCACGTCCGGCTTGTTCCGGGATCTCTATGAAAGCCAACTGGAATGGCTGGATATGGCATCGCGTTACGCCTTGGCAGGCGCGGCGGGATCCATCAGGGCCGAGCACCCCGAGCTAGAAGAGGCACTGGATCAGGCGCTATCGGTTCTGCCGGTCGACATGCGTAAGCCGGGTGAGGAATCCCTGTCCACCAACGGTGTTGCCGCCCACTGGGTTGCTGATACACGAGTACTGCTGGCCGCAGGTTCGTCGGCTCGGGATGCGGGGGCAAAGGCCGCATACCGGGTCTTCGGTACGGCTCCGGGCGCATACGGTGCGGGGGTTAACCGGCTTGCTACCCGCACGGGCGCCTGGCAGGACCGGGAGCAACTGGGTGACGCTTATCGCCGGCGCATGGGGCACGTCTATGGCAAGGGCAGCCAGGGTGAACCGGCTCACGATGCTTTCGACCGACAATTGCGGTCGGTGAACCATACCTATCTTGGGCGGGCCAGCCACCTCTATGGCCTGCTGGACAACGATGACGGTTTTGATTTCCAGGGCGGGCTGTCCAACGCCGTGGAGCACTTGCGCGGCGAGCCACCGCAGAACCGGGTGCTCCAGTACGCAGACCCGCGAAATCCCCGGGTGGATTCGCTTCAGCGAGCGCTGCAGGTAGAGCTGAGAGCCCGTAATCTGAATCCGCAATGGTTGGCCCCACTGATGGAGCACGGCTATGCCGGTGCCCGCACCATGGGCAGTGATTTTCTCGACAACCTATGGGGCTGGCAAATCACAAGCCCACAAGTGCTTCGTTCCAGTGTGTGGGACGAGGTCAATGAAGTGTACTTTCAGGATCGCCACGGCCTTGGCCTGGATGACTTCCTGGCAGAGGGCCACAACGTGTATGTCAAAACCCACATGCAGGCGATTGCGCTCCTGGCCGCGAAACGGGGCTTCTGGGAGGCGGACGTCTTCACCCGTCAGGCCCTGGCACGTGACTTCGCCGGAAACATCATCGACCATGGCCTTCCCGGCAGTGGCCACACCCGTCCGGATCACCCCCTGATGGATTGGGTCGCGGACCAGTTGGACCCCCGGCAGCGGGAAGCCTTCGAGTCCGCGCGAAAAGGTGGGTCGGCCGACTTTCCCCCGTTAGGCGCTGCCAACGATGATTGTCAGACTCCCGGAAACCAGAGGGCCTCATGTTGAAATCGTTCCGGCATACCGCTGCGTTGATGTCGTTAGCTCTGGCCATGTCACCGGGGGCTGTGGCCGGTACTGAGCGATGTGCAACCGACGATACCGGCCAGGAAGTCTGCCTTGAACAACCGGCCAGCCGGATCGCGGCCTTGTCTCCCGGAGCAACCGAACTTGTCTGGGCTGCAGGCGCCGGTGATCAGGTCATCGCGGTGGTTTCGTACAGTGATTACCCCGAGCAGGCGAAGCAGGTCACCTCTGTGGGTAGCCACACTCGAATGGACCTTGAGCGCCTGATGGCACTGAAACCTGACCTGGTCATTGGTTGGGTGACGGGCAACCCGCCGGAACAGATTGCGGCCCTGAAGGACCTGGGGTTGCCGGTGTTTTCCATTGAGCCCCGGAGTTTTGAGGGCGTTTCAAGCACCATCGAACGGCTGTCGATTCTGGCGGGTACCGAAGATGAAGGCTTTGCCGAAGCAGATCGTTTCCGCAAGGGAATGGCTTCACTGGAAAAACAATATCAGGGTGCGGAGCCGGTCTCGGTGTTCTATCAGGTGTGGGATGAGCCTCTGATGACCGTGAACGACGAGCACCTGATTGGTAAGGTGATCACGCTATGCGGAGGCGTGAACGTATTCGGTGATCTTGATCGCCTGGTGCCGAGGATCAGTGCCGAGGCGGTTATCGGCGCCAACCCTGAGGCCATTCTGGCCGGTGGCATGGGTGAAGAGAACCGGCACTGGCTGACCCGCTGGGAGGCTTTCCAGAGTATCGATGCCACCGCGAAGGAGAACCTGTACTTCGTTCCACCGTCGCTGATCCAGCGCCCGACGCCGCGTATTCTGAAAGGTTCACAACTGTTTTGCGAGAAACTGGATGATGCCCGTGCCAAACGTTAGTGGGAGACAGACCTTTTGAGCAGGCCTCTGACCATGCCACTTGTGTTGTTGGCTCTGGCCAGCCTCGTCGCCATGATGTTGTCGGTGGGTGTGGGCAGTGTCAGCGTGGCACCGGGAGATGTTGTCGCCGTCATTCTGGGTGAGGGCAGCAACCTGCAGCAAACCCTGGTGCTGGAATTGCGCCTGCCACGGACACTGTCTGCTTTCGCAACGGGCGGTTTGCTGGCCGTGGCCGGGGCTCTGATGCAGGTGCTGTTACGCAATCCGTTGGCGGACCCCTACGTTCTGGGGCTGTCTGGCGGTGCTGCCGTCGGGGCCTTGTTTGCGATGCTGGCGGGCCTGGGTGGTTTGATGATTTCGGGATCGGCTTTTGCCGGTGCGTTGTTGGCCACACTGATGGTGTTCGGTCTGGCCCATGGCACCGGAAGCTGGACGCCGTCGCGTTTGTTGCTCACCGGTGTGGTGGTCGCCGCAGGCTGGGGCGCGGTGATTACCCTGATGTTAGCGATCAGCCCGGCCCAGCGCTTACCGGGAATGTTGTACTGGTTGATGGGCGATGTGTCCTACGCTAGAACGCCCTGGCCCGCCCTGGCTTTCCTGGTGCTGGTGTGTCTTTTGGTGGTACCCCTGGGGCGGAGTCTTAACGTACTGGCACGCGGTCCCATGCAGGCGGCAGCCCTTGGAGTGGCGGTGCGACCGCTGGAATGGACGATCTATATCCTTGCCAGCCTGCTCACGGCCACCGCGGTCACCATGGCTGGCAGTATTGGTTTTGTCGGCTTGGTGGTGCCCCACATGTTGCGGCTGGTGCTTGGTAACGACCAGCGCCTGATCCTCCCTGCCTGTGCACTGGCTGGCGGCACGCTGCTGGTGCTGGCGGATACCCTGGCACGGGTGGTGATTGCGCCCGAGCAGTTGCCGGTAGGTGTGATTACGGCCTTGCTGGGTGTACCCACCTTCCTTTACCTGTTGTATCGGAGCCGCTGATGAATCCGTTGCAGGCTAGACAGTTGGTCATCGACATTCCCGGGCGGGGCGATGGGGAAGCGCTGAACTTTGCCGTGGAACCCGGGCAGATCTGGGGCGTTTTGGGGCCAAATGGTGCCGGCAAGACGACGCTCTTGCACACACTGGCGGGGTTGCGAGCACCACGTCACGGATCGGTTTGCCTGGGAGAGCATCCTTTGGCAGACCTGAAGCGCAGGACAATATCGCAACAACTGGGGATGGTTTTCCAGGAACGGCAGGACGGTTTTCCCGCGACGGTACTGGAAACGGCGCTGATCGGGCGCCACCCCTGGTTGTCACCCTGGCAGATGGAGTCCGGCGCCGATGAACGTCTTGCGAGAGGCGCTCTGGAACAGCTGGATGTGGGCCATCTCAGTGATCGGCTGGTGAACACACTTTCCGGCGGTGAACGCCAGAGAGTAGCCATTGCCACAGTGCTGACCCAGGCGCCTGATAACTGGCTTCTGGATGAACCCACCAACCACCTTGATCTGCACCATCAGGTGTCGGTACTCCAGTTACTGACCGAGCAGGCGCGTAGTGGGCGTTCCGTCTTCATGTGTTTGCACGATCTGAATCTCGCGGCACGATGGTGTGACCATCTGTTGTTGCTGTACCCCAACGGCGAAGCGTGCTGGGGGCCTGCAGAACGAATGCTCGTGCCGGCTGCGCTTGAACGGCTTTATGATCAGGAACTTCTGACAGTGGACGTGGATGGTGCGCCGCTATTTGTCCCTGTTAAGTATTGAACGTAGGAGCTATATGAAAGCAACCGTACCAGCCGCAATGATTACCGCACCAGGTTCTGGCCAGGGGAAGTCCATGGTGACCGCAGCACTGGCGAGATTGCATAGGAATGCCGGACGAAAGGTACGGGTGTTCAAGCACGGCCCGGATTACCTGGACCCGATGGTGCTGGAAGTCGCATCCGGACAGCCGGTGTACCAGTTGCATCCGTGGATGACGGGCGAGGACGAGTGTCGCTGGCGTCTGGCGGAAGCCGCGCAGGATGCCGACCTTATTCTGGTGGAAGGATCAATGGGATTGTTTGACGGTGACCCTTCCAGTGCGGACCTCGCCAAGCTGATGGGTATTCCCGCTCTGCCGGTCATTGATGCCCGCGGCATGGCTCAGACCTTTGGAGCGGTGGCTCTGGGGTTATCAAAATTCGACTCCGCGCTTCCGGTTTATCAGGTGATTGCCAACCGCATCGGCAGTCCCCGACATGGGGCTATGCTGCGGGAGAGCCTGCCTGAGGGCATCAGTCTGCTAGGGACCATTCCCCGAAACGAGGCCATGAGTCTTCCAAACCGGCATCTTGGGCTGGTTCAGGCCGGCGAGTTGGGCGATCTGGAGCAGCGTCTGGACGCCGCCGCTGACGTTCTTGCGGAAGCAGGGCTGGATGGCCTGCCGCTTCCCGTGACGTTGGAAGCTGAACCCCCGGAGTCCCCGCCACCGTTGCTTGAGGGCGTTCGCATCGCCATTGCCCGGGACGCAGCGCTGAGTTTTATTTACCGCGCCAATCTGGACCTGTTGCAGGCGATGGGGGCAGAACTGTCTTTTTTCTCCCCGCTGATAGATTCAGCATTGCCAGACGCCGACGCCCTCTGGTTACCAGGCGGGTACCCGGAACTTCATGGTGCCACTCTGGCCGGTAACCGTCCGATGTTGGAGGCGATTCGCAACCACTACAGCGCCGGTAAACCCATGCTGGCCGAGTGTGGCGGGTTAATGGCCTGTGTGGAGGAACTGGCGGACCACGACGGAGAGATCCACAACCTGCTCGGAATTATCCCGGGTCGAGCCAGTATGGCCGGCCGCCTGCAGGCGCTGGGTCTGCAGAGCCTGAATACCGAGAAGGGGCAGTTGCGGGGGCATACCTATCATCACTCGCGACTGGAAACTGACTGGCAACCCCTGGCCCGAACCCGCAAGGTTGCGGGCACCGAGGCTGAACCGGTGTATTGCCGGAAGGGGCTGGTGGCCAGCTATTTCCACGGCTATTTTCCCTCCGCCCCAGAACTGGTGGCCGGAATTTTTCGCGGGCAGGCCATTCGCCCGCTTATCGATAAGGAGCCTGACTATGCGTGAACGCGCCAAAGACCCCGAACGCCATGCCCGCCGCATGGACGCAAAGCAGAAGATCATGCAGGAGCGCATCGCCCGTGCCCAGAAAGAACAGGGTGTGCTGCTGGTGCTGACCGGCCCGGGTAAAGGCAAGAGCAGTTCCGGTTTTGGCATGGTGGCCCGGGCGCTCGGCCATGGCATGAAAGTGGGTATTGTCCAGTTCATCAAAGGCGCATTCAGCACCGGTGAAGAAGCGTTCTTCCGCGAATTGCCCAACGTGAGTTATCACGTGATGGGCCAGGGCTATACCTGGGATACCAAGAACCGGGAGCAGGACGTGGAGGCAGCCAATGCCGCCTGGGATGTGGCCGCCAACATGTTGAAAGACGACAGCTACGACCTGGTCCTGCTGGACGAACTCAACATCGCCCTGAAGTACGACTATATTGATCTCGACCGTGTTCTGGACGACCTCCAGGGCCGCCCGGAGATGCAGCATGTGGTAGTGACCGGTCGGTCGGCACCACAGGAGCTGGTGGACCTGGCGGACACTGTCACGGAAATGGGCGTGGTGAAGCATGCCTTCAAGGACCAGGGTGTGAAAGCCCAGAAAGGTGTCGAGCTGTAACAGAGGCTGCTACCCATGACCACGTTGATGATACAGGGAACGACTTCCGATGCCGGCAAAACGACGGTCGTCGCCGCCCTGTGTCGGTGGCTGGCGCGGCAGGGTGTTTCCGTGGCGCCTTTCAAACCTCAGAACATGGCCCTGAACAGTGCGGTTACCGTAGACGGCGGTGAAATAGGCCGTTCCACGGCACTTCAGGCACTGGCCTGCGGGCTCGCCCCGCATAGCGATATGAATCCGGTGTTGCTCAAGCCCCAGAGTGACTGCGGTGCCCAGGTAATCCTGCGAGGCAAGGTTCACGGCAATATGAACGCTCTGGATTACCATGCCTACAAGGCCGAGGCGATGGCCTCTGTGATGGAGGCATGGCGTGACCTGAGTGCCCGCTATGAGGTAATCATTGCCGAAGGGGCTGGTAGCCCCGCCGAGATCAATTTGCGTGCGAATGATATTGCCAACATGGGCTTCGCCGAAGCGGCCGATTGCCCAGTGCTCCTCGTCGGCGATATTGACAAGGGTGGTGTATTTGCCCAACTGGTGGGCACGCTTGAACTCATCACCGAGAGCGAACGAGCGCGCACGAAAGGCTTCGTTATCAACCGTTTTCGGGGCGATATTGCCTTGTTGAAGCCAGGCCTGGATTGGCTGGCCGAACGCACTGATAAAGCCGTAGCTGGCGTATTGCCGTATCTGCATGGCTTGGTGATTGACGCTGAAGACAGCGTTGGCACCAGTGGCACCAATGAACCCGATGCACTGAATGTGATCGTCCCGGTGTTACCTCGCATCAGCAATCACAATGACTTTGACCCCCTTCGTCTGCACCCGGGCGTCAACCTCCAATTCATCGGCCCCGACCAGCGGATTCCCCCGGCTGACCTGATCCTGTTACCGGGCAGCAAAAGCACCCGGCATGATCTGCAGTGGCTGAGATGCCAGGGCTGGCCTGAGGCTATTCAGAAACACCTCCGTTATGGCGGCAAGGTGTTAGGCATTTGCGGTGGCTTTCAGATGATGGGGCGGGAGGTATCCGACCCGGACGGCCTGGAAGGGGATGCCGGTACCACGCCTGGCCTTGAGTTGCTCAACATGACCACACGGATGGTTGCCGGCAAAACGCTGAAGGATGTTTCCGGAGAGTTAACGCTTGGCAGTGGAAGGCCGGGGTTCACAGGTTATGAGATGCATAACGGTATTTCCTGTGGCCCCGCGCTTGAACGCCCCATGGCGACGCTGAATGGACAGCCTGAAGGCGCAGTGAGTGAGGACGGTCAGATAATTGGAACCTATGTTCACGGCATTTTCGATCAGCCTGAAGCGACCCGTGAGATACTCGAATGGGCGGGCTTGGGAGCTCAGCATCAGGCCGTAGACTACAAGGCACATCGCCTGGAACAGCTGGATCGCCTGGCGGATCTCGTTGAGGAGTGTCTGGACACGGGGTTTCTGAAGCATTTGCTGGGACTCAACCGACGGCATTAGAGGCAAAGAATGACAGACAACAGAACCCACCGGCCAAACCAGAATCGCCCCTTTAGTGATGAAGAAACGAGCGGGCTTTATCGTGCGATCCATGAACGCCGGGATGTGCGCTCGCAGTTTCTTCCTGATCCGATTCCCCCGGATGTCCTTGCCCGACTGCTCGACGCGGCCCACCACGCACCCTCCGTCGGTTTTATGCAGCCGTGGGACTTTCTCGTGATCGATAGCAAGTCAGTGCGCAGCGCAGTGCTTTCCATTTTCGAGGAAGAAAACCGGAAAGCCGCGGAAAATTATGAAGGCGATCGCAATACACAGTATAAGAGTCTGAAGCTCCAGGGCATCCTGGAGAGCCCGATTAATCTATGCATCACCTGTGACCGAAGTCGTGGTGGTAGCCATGTGCTGGGACGTAACTCGATCGTCGAAACGGATCTTTTCAGCACGTGCCTGGCGGTACAGAACTTTTGGCTGGCAGCAAGGGCTGAAGGGATCGGTGTGGGCTGGGTCAGTATTCTGGATCAGGAAAAGCTGGCGAAGACACTGAAGCTCCCCGAACACGTTTACCCGTTGGCCTATCTGTGCCTTGGCTATGTCAGCGAGTTTCTTGAACAGCCTGAACTACAGAAAAAGGGATGGCGCTCGCGGTTGCCTCTGGCTGATCTTGTGCATGGAAGCACCTGGGGTGAGTCGTTGACGGAACCGGCGTTAGAAGCAGAGATCAGGAAAGGTTAAAGTAGTGGTCAAGACGTTAGGTGAGGTTGCGGAATGAAAGTGGCTGATAAGGTGCGCTCGCCCTGTGTGAGTATTTGCGCCCTTGATGACAACGATATGTGTGTTGGGTGCCATCGCAGTGGTGATGAGATCACGCGATGGTCCCAGATGAGCAATGAAGAGCGCCAGGAAGTGCTGCGCAAAGTGGCCGAGCGTGAAAGCAAATTTTTGATCTAGGTCTTTGACCCCCGATATCAGGAAAGGCAGAAACTTTCATGACTGACACAGTTCGTATTGGTACTCCGCTGAAAGGAAATGCTTTCAGGGTTCTCTTCTGTGGCTCGGGAGAGCTGGGCAAGGAAGTTGTGATTGAACTCCAGCGCTTTGGCGTGGAAGTTATCGCAGTTGACCGTTACGCCAACGCCCCGGCCATGCAGGTGGCCCATCGGAGTCACGTTGTCGATATGCTCGATGGCGCTGCCTTACGCAGCATTATTGAGGCGGAAAAGCCAAACCTCATCGTGCCGGAAATTGAGGCGATTGCCACGCCGGAGCTGGTAAAGCTTGAGCAGGAAGGCTATCGGGTGATTCCCACCGCAAGAGCCGTCAATCTCACCATGAACCGGGAAGGTATCCGTCGCCTGGCCGCCGAAGAACTCGGGCTTGCAACGTCGCCCTATCGATTTGCCGAGTCGAAAGAGGAGTATCTTGCGGCCGTCGAAGCCATCGGAATGCCTCTGGTGGTGAAGCCCGTTATGAGTTCTTCAGGAAAAGGGCAGAGCACGGTCAAGTCCGCCGATGATATTGAGACCGCTTGGGATTATGCCCAGACCGGTGGTCGAGCCGGCAAGGGAAGGGTGATTGTCGAAGGGTTTGTGGATTTTGACTACGAAATTACCTTGCTGACCGTGAAGCACCGCGACGGTATTTCATTCTGTGATCCTATTGGGCACCATCAGGAAGACGGCGATTACCGTGAATCCTGGCAGCCGCAACCAATGAGTGACAAGGCGCTGGCCCGTTCCCGGGAAATCGCGGAAGCGGTTGCCAGCAATCTGGGTGGCTATGGTGTCTACGGTGTGGAATTGTTTGTGAAGGGCGATGACGTATGGTTTTCAGAAGTGTCGCCACGCCCTCATGACACGGGGTTGGTGACTCTGGTTTCCCAGGATCTGTCCGAGTTTGCCTTGCACGCCCGCGCCATCCTCGGGTTGCCGATACCGGCGATCCGTCAACAGGGCCCCTCAGCCTCCGCAGTGATATTGCCGGAGGGTGATTCGGATGCGGTTGCCTATACCGGGCTTGAAAAAGCGTTGGCTCAACCTGACATCTTTATCAGGCTCTTTGGGAAACCTGAACTGAAGGGGCGGCGGAGAATGGGGGTCGCGCTTGCGACCGGTAGCTCGATTGACGAGGCCAGGGAGAAAGCAACCCAGGCTGCGGCCGCTGTGAAAACCGAGCTTTGACGATAAATCGTCAGGTTTCCTGAAAAAGTTATAACGAACCGTTGACAGTCGGAGTGAGCTCTGTAGAATACGCATCTCTTTCGAGGGGCACGCCACTGAGGCGGGCCAGAAATTGAAAGACAACCGTTTGAATTAATTGAAGATTTCGAGTTTCAAAATTCTTCAGAAAGCGGTTGACAAGGCAGCGATTCGATGTAGAATACGCCACCTTGATCGGGCAAGCCCCGAACGCTCTTTAAAAAGTTAACCAAGTAATTCGTGTGGGCGCTGGCCGAGGTATTTCGGATACGAAATATCAGGACAGTGACTCGTCGAAATTGAGTTTTGTCTTGAGCAAGAATAGAGAATCTTCGGATTCTTGTATGATTTAAACTGAAGAGTTTGATCATGGCTCAGATTGAACGCTGGCGGCAGGCTTAACACATGCAAGTCGAGCGGTAACAGGGGGAGCTTGCTCCCCGCTGACGAGCGGCGGACGGGTGAGTAATGCATAGGAAACTGCCCAGTAGTGGGGGATAGCCCGGGGAAACCCGGATTAATACCGCATACGCCCTTCGGGGGAAAGCAGGGGATCTTCGGACCTTGCGCTATTGGATGTGCCTATGTCGGATTAGCTAGTTGGTGGGGTAAGAGCCTACCAAGGCGACGATCCGTAGCTGGTCTGAGAGGATGATCAGCCACATCGGGACTGAGACACGGCCCGAACTCCTACGGGAGGCAGCAGTGGGGAATATTGGACAATGGGGGCAACCCTGATCCAGCCATGCCGCGTGTGTGAAGAAGGCTTTCGGGTTGTAAAGCACTTTCAGTGAGGAGGAAAACCTTACGACTAATACTCGTGAGGCTTGACGTTACTCACAGAAGAAGCACCGGCTAACTCCGTGCCAGCAGCCGCGGTAATACGGAGGGTGCAAGCGTTAATCGGAATTACTGGGCGTAAAGCGCGCGTAGGTGGTTTGATAAGCGAGATGTGAAAGCCCCGGGCTCAACCTGGGAACGGCATTTCGAACTGTCAGGCTAGAGTATGGTAGAGGAGTGTGGAATTTCCTGTGTAGCGGTGAAATGCGTAGATATAGGAAGGAACACCAGTGGCGAAGGCGGCACTCTGGACCAATACTGACACTGAGGTGCGAAAGCGTGGGGAGCAAACAGGATTAGATACCCTGGTAGTCCACGCTGTAAACGATGTCAACTAGCCGTTGGGACTCTTGAAGTCTTAGTGGCGCAGCTAACGCACTAAGTTGACCGCCTGGGGAGTACGGCCGCAAGGTTAAAACTCAAATGAATTGACGGGGGCCCGCACAAGCGGTGGAGCATGTGGTTTAATTCGACGCAACGCGAAGAACCTTACCTGGCCTTGACATGCAGAGAACTTTCCAGAGATGGATTGGTGCCTTCGGGAACTCTGACACAGGTGCTGCATGGCCGTCGTCAGCTCGTGTCGTGAGATGTTGGGTTAAGTCCCGTAACGAGCGCAACCCCTATCCCTAGTTGCTAGCAGTTCGGCTGAGAACTCTAGGGAGACTGCCGGTGACAAACCGGAGGAAGGTGGGGATGACGTCAGGTCATCATGGCCCTTACGGCCAGGGCTACACACGTGCTACAATGGTGCGTACAGAGGGCTGCAAACCCGCGAGGGGGAGCTAATCTCACAAAACGCATCGTAGTCCGGATCGGAGTCTGCAACTCGACTCCGTGAAGTCGGAATCGCTAGTAATCGCGAATCAGAATGTCGCGGTGAATACGTTCCCGGGCCTTGTACACACCGCCCGTCACACCATGGGAGTGGATTGCACCAGAAGTGGTTAGTCTAACCTTCGGGAGGACGATCACCACGGTGTGGTTCATGACTGGGGTGAAGTCGTAACAAGGTAGCCGTAGGGGAACCTGCGGCTGGATCACCTCCTTAAACGAAGCCGAATGCTTCGGTCAGAGTCCACACGAATTACTTGGTTAGCTTAAGAAGAGAGCAAAGGGTCTATGCAGGCCCGACTTGGCTTGTTTCAGGACAAGCAAAACCGGGTCTGTAGCTCAGGTGGTTAGAGCGCACCCCTGATAAGGGTGAGGTCGGTGGTTCAAGTCCACCCAGACCCACCAGAATTGCGTAGCTCGTCGTTGTGTCCGGACTTGCATAGCAGGCTATGCGGCGCCCGAACACGCCTAGATCTACACAATTCTTGTAAATAGCTTTTAGGGGCTGTAGCTCAGTTGGGAGAGCGCCTGCCTTGCACGCAGGAGGTCAGCGGTTCGATCCCGCTCAGCTCCACCAATACCTGGACAGATCGATGAATGCCTGGCTTCGGTCAGTGTGCAGAAACAAGCGTTTCGGTTTAATGACAAGAGTTGTTAAGCGGAAGTTCTTCTTTCTGATCACTGGGTCAGATTTGCTCTTTAACAAATTGGACGAGATAGAACACGAATACTTTTTCTCATTATCTCCGAGAGAAAGTGTTCAATGTGATAGCGATTTCAAGCGTTATCCGGTGTTGTCGTTGAAGTGGTTGTATATGACTTCGAGTGACTGTCTCTGAATCTCATCTCTGAATGAGAAGGTTGTGTTCACTTCGGTGGGTGCGATGTTCTGGTTGGGTGTGAGAAACGGATCAGTTGTCTTGGGGTTATATAGTCAAGCAACTAAGCGCATACGGTGGATGCCTTGGCAGTCAGAGGCGATGAAAGACGTGGAAGCCTGCGATAAGGCTCGGGGAGCTGGCAAACAAGCTGTGATCCGGGCATCTCTGAATGGGGAAACCCACCGGTCTTCGGACCGGTACCGTACGGTGAATACATAGCTGTACGGGGCGAACTCGGGGAACTGAAACATCTAAGTACCCGAAGGAAAAGAAATCAACCGAGATTCCCTCAGTAGCGGCGAGCGAACGGGGACCAGCCCTTAAGCTGGACAACTGGTAGGAGAAGGCCCTGGAAAGAGCCGCCATAGTGGGTGATAGCCCCGTATCCGAAACCTGAGTCCAGTGAAATCGAGTAGGACGGGACACGAGACATCCTGTCTGAACATGGGGGGACCATCCTCCAAGGCTAAATACTCCTGACTGACCGATAGTGAACCAGTACCGTGAGGGAAAGGCGAAAAGAACCCCTGTGAGGGGAGTGAAATAGATCCTGAAACCGTATGCGTACAAGCAGTCGGAGCGGACTTGTTCCGTGACGGCGTACCTTTTGTATAATGGGTCAGCGACTTATGTTCAGTGGCGAGGTTAACCGTTTAGGGGAGCCGTAGGGAAACCGAGTCTGAATAGGGCGATTTAGTCGCTGGGCATAGACCCGAAACCGGGCGATCTATCCATGAGCAGGTTGAAGGTTGAGTAACATCAACTGGAGGACCGAACCCACTGTCGTTGAAAAGCCAGGGGATGACTTGTGGATCGGAGTGAAAGGCTAATCAAGCCCGGAGATAGCTGGTTCTCCCCGAAAGCTATTTAGGTAGCGCCTCGGACGAATACCACAGGGGGTAGAGCACTGTTTCGGCTAGGGGGTCATCCCGACTTACCAACCCGATGCAAACTCCGAATACCTGTGAGTACTATCCGGGAGACACACGGTGGGTGCTAACGTCCATCGTGAAGAGGGAAACAACCCAGACCGCCAGCTAAGGTCCCCAAATACCAGTTAAGTGGGAAACGATGTGGGAAGGCTCAGACAGCTAGGAGGTTGGCTTAGAAGCAGCCATCCTTTAAAGAAAGCGTAATAGCTCACTAGTCGAGTCGGCCTGCGCGGAAGATGTAACGGGGCTCAAACTGGTTACCGAAGCTGCGGCTGTGCACGCAAGTGCACGGGGTAGGGGAGCGTTCTGTAAGCCTGCGAAGGTGTGTCGAGAGGCATGCTGGAGGTATCAGAAGTGCGAATGCTGACATGAGTAACGACAATGGGGGTGAAAAACCCCCACGCCGGAAGACCAAGGGTTCCTGCGCAACGCTAATCGGCGCAGGGTGAGTCGGCCCCTAAGGCGAGACCGAAAGGTGTAGTCGATGGGAAACGGATTAATATTTCCGTACCTTGGATAGCTGCGATGGAGAGACGGAGAAGGCTAGGTGAGCCGGGCGACGGTTGTCCCGGTTTAAGCATGTAGGCAGTGGGATTAGGCAAATCCGGTCCCACAATGCCGAGACGCGACGACGACTGCCCTTTTAGGGCGGGAAGTCATTGATGCCCTGCTTCCAGGAAAATCTTCTAAGCTTCAGGCTATTCGAGACCGTACCCCAAACCGACACAGGTGGTCAGGTAGAGAATACCAAGGCGCTTGAGAGAACTCGGGTAAAGGAACTAGGCAAAATGGTGCCGTAACTTCGGGAGAAGGCACGCCGGTGGTATGTGACGCCCTTCGCGGGTTGAGCAGAAGCCGGTCGAAGATACCAGGCCCCTGCGACTGTTTATTAAAAACACAGCACTGTGCAAACACGAAAGTGGACGTATACGGTGTGACGCCTGCCCGGTGCCGGAAGGTTAATTGATGGGGTTAGCGCTTGCGCGAAGCTCTTGATCGAAGCCCCGGTAAACGGCGGCCGTAACTATAACGGTCCTAAGGTAGCGAAATTCCTTGTCGGGTAAGTTCCGACCTGCACGAATGGCGTAACGATGGGGGCGCTGTCTCTACCCGAGACTCAGTGAAATTGAAATCGCCGTGAAGATGCGGTGTATCCGCGGCTAGACGGAAAGACCCCGTGAACCTTTACTATAGCTTCACAGTGAACTTTGAGCATGTTTGTGTAGGATAGCTGGGAGGCTTTGAAACCAGGACGCCAGTTCTGGTGGAGCCAACCTTGAAATACCAGCCTGACCTGTTTGAGGTTCTAACTTCGACCCCTTATCGGGGTTAAGGACACTGTGTGGTGGGTAGTTTGACTGGGGCGGTCTCCTCCCAAAGCGTAACGGAGGAGCACAAAGGTGGGCTAAGCATGGTCGGACATCATGCGGTTAGTGTAATGGCACAAGCCCGCTTAACTGCGAGACAGACACGTCGAGCAGGTACGAAAGTAGGTCATAGTGATCCGGTGGTTCTGTATGGAAGGGCCATCGCTCAACGGATAAAAGGTACTCCGGGGATAACAGGCTGATACCGCCCAAGAGTTCACATCGACGGCGGTGTTTGGCACCTCGATGTCGGCTCATCACATCCTGGGGCTGAAGCCGGTCCCAAGGGTATGGCTGTTCGCCATTTAAAGTGGTACGCGAGCTGGGTTTAGAACGTCGTGAGACAGTTCGGTCCCTATCTGCCGTGGACGTTGGAGATTTGAGGAAAGCTGCTCCTAGTACGAGAGGACCGGAGTGGACGAACCGCTGGTGTTCGGGTTGTGTCGCCAGACGCATTGCCCGGTAGCTATGTTCGGATAGGATAACCGCTGAAAGCATCTAAGCGGGAAGCCCCTTCCAAGATGAGATCTCCCTGGACCCTTGAGGTCCCTGAAGAGCCGTTCAAGACCAGGACGTTGATAGGTCGGGTGTGTAAGCGCTGCGAGGCGTTGAGCTAACCGATACTAATTGCTCGTGAGGCTTGACTATATAACACCCAAGACAATTGCGGATAACGCAAGAGCCATTGTGCTCAATCGAAATCGACATCACATCGTTCTACCTCGTCCACCCAGTGATCAACCGTTTTGCCTGACGACCATAGCGGTCTGGAACCACCTGATCCCATCCCGAACTCAGCCGTGAAACAGACCAGCGCCGATGGTAGTGTGGCTTCTGCCCATGTGAGAGTAGGTCATCGTCAGGCTCTTAATATAAAACAGCCCCGACAGCGTATGCTGCCGGGGCTTTTTTATTGCCTGCTCACTTCCTCGAGTTCAACCAGGCTACCTACAATTTCCTGCATAACGGCCAGTTGTCCGTTCAGGCTTTCAAGCAAGATCGACAGGTCTCTCAATTCCAGACCGAAGAAGAGAACGATACCTGCGAGGCCGGCGACACTGCCAATCGCCAGCCACTTCAGTCGGTTGCGCTGCCCGTCAAGACCTTCCTGATGCATGGCTTCCAATAGGGCAACACTTTTGCGCAGCTGCCTGAGTTCGTCGTGCGTTTCCTCATAGGCGATCTCCAGGGTGGCGAGCCGTCCTGTCAGTCGTCTTGTGTAGCTTTGTTCAATGAGTTCGCCAGTGTTATTGTCGATTGGCGACAGACTAGGCAAGGTGGAGGCATCTGTCAGGATAGCCTCGATAGTGGTAAGGAGTTGTTCCCGATCAACCTGTTTGCCAATCACACCAGCGGCACCACGGGCCTTGGCATCCTGACGATAACGCTCCGCGCTTTGCGATGTGTACATGAAAACCGGGATGTGCCGTAGCTCAGAGTCCGCCTTGATCACATCCAGGGCTTCCAAGCCGTTCATTCCGGGCAAGAGGTGGTCCAGGAAAACCAGGTCGAAAGCCTCTTCACGTAACTGTGTGAGGCCTTCCTCAGCGCTGACGACGCCTTTTGTCGTCAGGTCGGCGCGTTCCAGCAGGCGGGCCAGGATGATGCGTGCCGTCGACGAATCATCGACAATTAAAGCGTGACCTCGAGCCATTGGTTCCCTTCCTGAAGTATTGGCTGTGTTCCATCATGGCAGCCAGATCTCGAATACGCCACCGCCCAGGCGGCCATCATTGTGCAGCTTGATATATCCATGGCGGTCACCATTGCTATGAAGCTGGGCAACCGATGATGCGAAGAACAACCCAAGGCTGGTACTTCCACTGTTGAAGTTCAGGGATTTGAAGCTGGGCGTTCCATTGTGCTGCATGTTTTCCGGGTATCCGTCGCCGTCATCTTCCACGCCAATAACCAGAAAATCATCATGTATCGCCGCTGTCAGCTTGATCATACTCTTGGTGTATCGGATGGCGTTGTTGATGGTGTTATTGAGTACGCCGGTCAGCAGGTCCTCATCGAAGAAGCCGTTGATATCATCGGATTCGATCGCCAGCTTGATCCCCATGCCCTCAAGAAGCGGCGTATGGCGTGCCATTTGCTGGGCCAGGAAGTCCGGAACGAAGTGCTCCTCAACATGTGCGGACAGGTTGTTTTCGCCGAGCCTGTAGATGCCCAGCAACTGCACCAGATCGTTGTGCATGCGTTCGGCTTCATACTGCAGGGTGTTGAAGCGGGGAGAATCGCTGATGGTGTCTGTCTGCTCCTGGCGAAGCTCATCCAGGGAGTTCAGCAACATGCCCAGCGAATTCTTCATGTCATGGACGGCTGAGGCCAGCACCATTGAAAAGTCGATGCTCTGTGTACCTCGGGGGTGAGTCAACTCATCATGATCATTGGTGGTCATGACATCATTCCCTCCAGTTTCTTGCGCAAAGAGATCAGGCGTCGGTGCTGGCGATGTTGTTCTGGCAGATCAGCGAGTTTTTCCAGGCATTTTTCACAGCGCTTCAAAAGCTCTCGATCACCTGCTGTACCCTGATATTGCTTCATCAATACCTGTACCAGGTTCAAATTGAGAGAGGCGTGGGAGGGCACGATATCCAGTGCCCGGTTGAATGTGGTCACGGCCTCTTCCAGATTGCCTGCCTCGAACGCCTTGATGCCATCACGATTCAGAGACCGGGCTTGAAGTTTTTGTCGGAAGCCCACCGGTTCATCGAGTAAGCTCTCGATTTTCTGCAATAGCGGAGGGTTATCGCTGCAACGAAGGGCAAGGGCATTGAGCAGGCCCTTGGCATCGGCCTCCCGGCCCAGACGGAACAGCGTCTTGGCGTAGTCAAGGCAGGCTTCGGGAGGCATTAGATCAGGGTCGAGTTCGTCCGCAACGCTGTCTAGAGCATTTTGGGCTTCATTCATTCGGTCTTGGCCGGCATGAACCCGGGACTGGACAATTCGGCTACGCAGCTTAATGTTTTCCTGTCCGGCAAACCGCTTTTCCATACGTCGGAGTATGGTCAGAGCTTCGTCCGCATGGGCTGTGCCCTCATTTGACGAGTCCCCTTCACTGAGGTCTGACAGTGACTGGCCCAATGCAAGATAGTGTTCTGAGTTGTCGTGTATCGAGTAGGTGCCAAGGCTGACGGTCTGCCGCCAGGCTTTGGACGCTGTCGGCATGTCTTGATTGGACGAGGCAAGTACGGCCAGGTGCCTGTGTCGCAACAGCGCGTTAGGGGAGTGCTCTGCCGCCTTCTCAAGAATCTGTTGGGCTTGGGTGGGCCGGCCCTGTTTTTCGAGAGCCTCGGCAAGAAGATCATACGCTTCCATGTAATCCGGATGCTGAGACACCAGTGCTTTCAAGGTTGCCGCCGCTTCATCGTAATTCTGGTTGGCAATCAGAATTTTGCCACGACCAAGCCGTGCCCAGGACAGATCGCGCTGGCTCAGTACATCGTCATGGATTTTCAGGGCATGGCTGAAGTCTCCAACCTGATAATAGAGGTCGGCCAGCGTTTTCATTAGCCAGGTCTTGTAGCGAGGTTGCGAGGGTAGCGTCTGCAGGCATAGAGAAATGGCCTCGGGGAAGTTTTCCCGATCGATCTCCCGGTTGATCGGAAGCAGGGCATTGCGTTGCGCGATAAGGCCGCCCAGTCGCTTTTCAAGCATGGCACGGTTGATGGGCTTGGTGAGGTAGCCGTCAGGTTGGTATTCCCGGGCGCCCATCACCATCTCCTTGGAGGTTTCGGCGGTCACCATCAGAAACAGCGAAGAGCGTTTCAGGAGTTTCTTGTGCCGGAGCTCCTCGAGTATATGCTGGCCGTTCTTGCCCTCACCCAGGTTGTAGTCGCAAAGCACCACGTCTACGTGGTTATAGGCACAATACTGGACGGCAGCGGATGCGTTGGCGACCGACTCGATCTTGTCGGCGCCGCAATTCCGCAAGATTTGCCGCATGGACAATCGAAAGTTCTCAAAGTCGTCGACGACCAGGTAACTGAGTTTCCCGAAGTTGGCGCCGATGGCATTGCTAGTGGGTTCGGTCATGACCGTTTCTGTTTCAGCAACTTGTTAACCAGTGCTCGCAATGCGGCTGGTTTCACCGGTTTATAAAGGATCTGGTAGCCCCTGTTGATCGCATCCTCCCTCACGTCCGGAGCCATATAGCCGGTAATGAGTATGCCAGGTATATCATTGCTGATCTCGTCCCTCAATGAGTCCATGGCGTCGAGCCCATTCCGGTTATCGTCCAATTGGTAGTCGGCCAATATGATGTCCGGTTTCGTGCCGTTCAGTTTGTCCCGAGCATCCTCCAGACTTTCGGCTGTTGTCACGTCACAGTGCCAGTTATCCAGCAAGGCACTCATGCCATGGAGGATAGCAGGGTCATTATCGATACAGACCACGTGAAGGCCTCCCAGGCTCGATACACGCCGCGACGCGGGTGCAGATTTGGTGGTGCTCTGGTCACTTTGCTCGGCCGGCGCAACTGGCACGGTGATGCTGAATACGCTGCCGAGTCCCTGAACTGACTGTACGTTCACCGGGTGATTCAGCATGCCGCAGATGCGGTCGACAATCGCGAGCCCCAGACCAAGGCCTTTTTTGTCTCGGCCCTGCTGAAAACGACGGAATTCCTCGAAGATGTGAGTAAGCTGGTCTTCCGGAATACCCGGCCCGGTATCCCATACCTCAATGCGGATATACCCTTTCAGACGCCGACAGCCCAGCAGGATTTTCCCACTTGGGGTGTAACGAATGGCGTTGGAAAGAAAATTCTGGATAACGCGCCGCAGCAGTTTTGAGTCTGATCGCACCCAGGCGCTGCTGGGGACAACATGAAGATCCAGGCCCTGGTCTTTTGCGATGGCAGAGAAATCGGTTGCCAGGTGCCGCATGATCTCGTTAACCGGAAACACACCGATATCCGGTTCCAGTGCACCGGCGTCCAGCTTTGAGATGTCCAATAGGGTGCTGATGATTTCTTCGGCGGCGCCCAGCGAGCTGTCAATGTGGTCCACCAGTTCGGTCATTTCAGGATCCCTGGCTTTACCCGCCAGAGCCGAGGTGAACAGGCGCGCGGCATTCAGGGGTTGGAGAAGGTCATGACTTGCTGACGCCAGGAAGCGGGTTTTGCTCTGGTTGGCCTGTTCAGCCACGGATTTCGCCTTGAGCATCTGCTCATTGATCACCTGGAGTTCCTGGGTGCGTTCTTTGACGCGCTGCTCCAGGTAGATATTGGTTTCCTTCAGCGCTTGCTCGGTCCTTCGCATAGCGGTGATGTCCTGGAAGGTGGTTACGTAACCACCTCCGGGAATCGGGCTACCATCAATCCTCAGTACGGTGCCGTCCGGTCGTTGTCGCTCGTAGGACATCGGCCGACCCTCGCGCATGCTGGCGCAGCGATCAGCAATGACCTCGTCGATTCGTCTCGCTGGCAGGTTGGCACTGGTCAGGTTGTACCGCATCAGGTCTTCCACCGGACGGCCGACCCGGACGAAGCCCTTCGGGTAGCTGAATTGCTCCAGGTAGCGGTGGTTCCATACCACCAGCTGTTGTTGGTGGTTCACGACGGAAACACCCAGGCTGATGTTTTCAATTGCCGATTGCAGTAATTCCCGGCTGAAGGTCATGGCCTGCGAGGCTTCATCGACGATGCTCACGACGTCCTCGATCTGCATGTCCCGCCCGGTGAGCGTGGACTCCAGTACCACGCGTGCCGTGGACGCCCCGATAACCGATGCCAGTTGCCGCTCAATGAACTTCATCAGGTGTGACGAAGCTGGCCTATGAGGGTGCAGGCGAATGGCGTTGCGCCGCTCGTAGTTGCGGAAGATGGCTTCGGCTCGCTCTTCCCCCATGAAACGGTCGGAGATTGCCTGCAGATCAGAGGTCAAGATTTCACCCTGCCAGCTCTGTTGCTGCGGCGTCTCAGCTCTCGGTTGGGGATCGTGGAAGAACGAGGCGATCTGGATCTTTTCCCGCACCCGTTGGCGGGTCAGCATCGAGAGAACGATGTAGGTAACGGTGTTGATGCCCAGGCTCCAGATAATGCCGTGGCTGGTCTGATCAAGTTCAGAACCAAAAAGAGCCGTGGGCCTTGTCCAGTTAATGCCCCAAACCCCATGATCAATAAGGGTATCGCTTAACCAGCCAGTGGATGCCAGAGCGGGTAACAGCAGGGTATAGCACCACATCAGGAAGCCGAGACCGAGGCCCCAGACAGCGCCGGTATGGTTGCCCTTGCGCCAGAGAATACCACCGACAAGTGCGGGTCCGAACTGGGCCGCTGCGGCGAATGAGAGCAGCCCAAAGGCTGTCAGGCTGTAATCCGCGCCTGCCATGCGATAGAACCCGTAGGCAGTGAGCAACACCACGAAGATAGCAACCCGTCGAATGCTGAGTAGCAGGTAGCTGAGATCGGAACGTTTGTTCATGCCGGGGCGGAAGAACTTAAGTAGCGCCGGCATGATGATTTCATTGCTGACCATGGTTGCGATGGCGACCGAACAGACGATGACCATTGCTGCCGCAGCTGATCCACCGCCCAGGAATGCCAGGATAGCGAGCCATTGTTCTCCGGCCAGAATTGGCAGGTTCAGAATCAGAATGTCCGGATCGGACGCGCTGGCTTCCGGGGATAACAAGCCTGCTGCCGCAATAGGTAGAACAAAGGCGCTGGCAATAATCAGGTAAATCGGCATCGCCCAGCGGGCGGTTTCAAAATCCCGGTGGTCGGTGTTTTCCACCACCATGACATGGAACTGTCGGGGTAGGCAGATGATTGCCAGCATGGCCACCAGCGTTTGGGTAATAAAAGCCGGAGCCTCTACGCTGTCGGTGGTCAGTGTGCCGACGAGCCCGGCGCTGCGGACGTTGCCCCAGAGATCACCGAAGCCGCCATAAAGACCATAGATAACGAACAGGCCAACGGCCACGAAGGCCACGAGCTTTATCAACGACTCAAAGGCCACTGCCTGTATCATGCCCCGGTGGTGCTCGGTTGACTCGAGGTGTCGGGTACCGAACAGAACGGTAAATACTGCGAGTACCAGCGTGATATACCAGGCCGAATCGTTCCACGCAGCGGTACTGAGTTCATTGGGTTCCACGCCAGTGTCCGAGAGGACGCTAAAGCCCATGGAGATGGCTTTAAGCTGCAGGGCAATGTAAGGAACACTGCCGATCAGTGCGAAGATTGCCACCATAGCGGCGAGTGACTGGGATTTGCCATAACGGGATGCTATGAAGTCCGCAATCGAGGTGGTGTTGTTGCGCTTGCTGATGAAGATGATACGGCGCAACAGGGGAGCGCCAAAGACAAAAACGAGTAACGGGCCGAGATAGATTGGCAAAAAGCCGAGCCCCTCCTGAGTGGCTCGGCCTACGGCACCGTAAAACGTCCAGGAGGTGAAGTAGACCGCCAGTGACAGAGCATAGATATGGGTACGTGCCAGTCGGCGACGGTAGAGACCAGGATGCTTGTCGCCGGCCCAGGCAATAACAAAAAGAATCGAAATGTAGGTGATGGAAATTAAGACCAGCAACCAGGCACTAATCATAGTTCGCTCTTTTTATTCTACCCGGGGTTCTCGGGAGCGGTTGGGGTTATCTTCATTCGCCGCAAACGGTCATCAACAGTTTGTCATGCGGGTCCAGTTTTTTCATGTTATCAAGCCGTGGGGCGCCGTCTGAACCCAGTGGTACAAGTTCGCGGGTATTGCAGTTAAGAATATGAATCCGATGAGAAACAGCATCGACCATTTTCTGCTCAAAGCGATACAGGGTGAAGCGCAAAACGTCCGGGTTTGACGGGGTTTCGCTGATGCTTTTGGTATCGACTGTCGAGAAAGCATTGACGTAAGGGAAGAAAAACGTCCATGGGCGCCATAAAATGCCGTTGCTCTCCGTGTCCACAATGACAGCCTCTTCGGGCATCAGGGACTGCTTTTGTTCAAACCAGGTGTATTCGGTGTAGATGAGGTACCCGAGCATACCAGCCCCGGCAAAGACTGGAATGATCCACTTCGGAGCGAGGTTTCGGGTAATCGCCCGAATTCCGAGCGCAATACCTGCGGCTCCCAGGCCGCAAACAACGGTAGCGACAAACGTCCAGAACATAAAACGGGTTTCCTTAAAAAAGAACGGGCTCCCTCACAGAGGAAGCCCGTTCGTCATCAACCTTCTAATTCATTCAGTGAATTAGGCTGATTCGTTGCTTAGTGGTCGTGAGCCTGACTCGCACCACGTGGGTAGCGGACGCTTTCAACCAGTTCCTGAATCTCAACGGGCGGTTCTTCAGTTGCGTTGGACACAATGAAGGCTACCGCAAAGTTGACGACAGCACCAACTGCACCGATAGACAGGGGCGAAATGCCCAGTACCCAGTTTTCTGGGGTGTCTGCCAGGTTGTTGGTACCCGGAATGAACAGCCAGCCCTTGTACACAAAGATGTACGCCAGGGTGAAGCCCAGACCGGTCAGCATACCGGCGATTGCACCGACATTGTTAACCCGCTTGGAGAAAATACCCATCATCAGTGCCGGGAACAGGGACGCTGCTGCGATGCCGAAGGCTAGTGCAACAACTTGTGCCGCGAAGCCCGGTGGGTTTGCGCCCAGATAGGTGGCAACACAGATTGCGACTGCCATCGATATTCGGGCTGCGAGCAGCTCGCCTTTCTCCGTGATGTTGGGATTTATCGAGCCTTTGATCAGGTCGTGACTGACCGCCGACGATATTGCCAGCAACAGACCGGCTGCCGTCGACAGGGCTGCCGCCAGACCACCAGCGGCGATAAGGCCGATAACCCATCCTGGCAGGTTGGCGATTTCCGGGTTGGCCAGTACCAGGATGTCCCGGTTAACGACCAGCTCGTTTCCTTCCCAGCCACGGGACTGAGCTGTGCTTTCAAACTCAGGTGAGTCGTTGTACAGCTGAATACGGCCGTCTTGGTTTTTGTCCTCGAACTGGATCAGCCCAGTGACTTCCCAGTCCTTGATCCAGTTTGGACGCTCATCATACTGGATCGGCTCTGCTTGGGTGCCTTCCGGGTAGATGGTGGTCATCAGGTTCAAGCGAGCCATGGAAGCAACAGCCGGCGCTGTGAGGTAGAGCAGGGCGATGAAAACAAGCGCCCAGCCTGCAGACCAGCGAGCATCCGCTACTTTTGGCACAGTGAAGAACCGGATAATGACGTGAGGCAGACCAGCGGTACCGATCATCAGGGACAGGGTAAACAGAACCATGTTCAGTTTGTTGTCTACATCAGCGGTGTACTCGTTGAAGCCGAGATCCGTGATGACCTGGTTCAGCTTGTCCAGGATCGGCATGCCAGAATCCACGTGAGTCGAGAACAGACCCAGCGGGGGCAGGGCGTTACCGGTCAACTGCAGGGAGATGAAGACCGCAGGGATGGTATAGGCGACGATCAGTACGCAGTATTGAGCCACCTGCGTATAGGTGATGCCCTTCATGCCGCCAAGTACGGCGTAGACAAATACCACCACAGCCGCAATGATCAGACCCATGGTTGATTCGACTTCAAGGAAGCGGGAGAAGGCTACGCCGGCACCCGCCATCTGGCCGATGACGTAGGTTACAGAAGCTACGATCAGACAGATAACTGCCACCAAGCGAGCATTTTTGCTGTAGAAGCGGTCACCAATGAACTCGGGAACCGTAAACTTACCAAACTTACGCAGGTAAGGCGCCAGAAGCATGGCCAGCAGAACGTAGCCGCCTGTCCAGCCCATCAGGAACGTCGAGTTTGCATAACCACCAGCGGCAATCAGGCCCGCCATGGAGATAAAGGATGCTGCGGACATCCAGTCAGCACCGATCGCCGCACCGTTGGTGATCGGGTGAACGCCGCCGCCGGCAACGTAGAAATCACTCGTACTACCGGCCTTCGCCCAGATGGCGATACCGATATAGAGGGCGAATGAGCCGCCCACAAATAATAGGTTAATGGCAAATTGACTCATTCGAACTTACTCCTCATGCACGTCGAATTTTTCATCGAGCTTGTTCATCCGCCAGGCGTAATGGAAGATCAACGCGATGAAAGTAAGAATCGAACCCTGTTGGGCGAACCAGAAGCCGAGGTCGGTTCCGCCAATGGGGATTCCGGCGAGCATGGGGCGAAGCAGTATCGCAAACCCATAAGACACGAGGGCCCAGACAATAAGGCTCCCGAATATAAGGCGTAGGTTCGCCTTCCAGTAGTTCACAGCATCGTAGTCATGACCTGACATAGGATCACTCCTGTATTGTTGTTGTGGAGGTTGGGTGGGTTTTCTGTGAAGTGTTGGTTGTAGAGAAATTATTATTCATATAGTTCTTCTCCGACGTGATGTCCTATTCGACTTTACCCGTCAAGCGATAGATAGATATTGGCAAAAGGTCTAATTCTCAGTTATTTGAGGGACAAAAGGTCTGCAAACGCGACACAGTTCCGGGGCTCTAGCCTTGTCGATGGATATTCTTCAGTTGTCGGTAGTACTTCAGTTTGCCATTGAAGTCACGCAGGCTGGTGACACCGCTTTTTTGTGCTTTATTGATAACAGCGAGGGTTAACTCAGCCGTCACCATGGCGTCGGCAGCGGCATGGTGTCGGGCGCTGACTTCCAGGTCGAAAAAATCGGCCCAGTTGTCCAGTCCTTTGCCCCCGGTTTTGGAGTTGGGGAAGTAGGCGGGAAGCATCTCGGCGACATCGAGCCAGGTGTGGGGCTGGGTGTAGCCCAGTGTTTGCTTGAGCGCCTTTTCAAGGAATTTCTGGTCAAAGGCGGAATGGTAGGCAAGGATAGGGTCGCCATTCATCCATTCCAGCAGATGGAGCAGTGCGTCTTCTGTCTCATGTCCCTGAGTCAGGGCTTCCGGCCCAATGCCGTGGATGAGTACCGTCTCGCTGATGTCCAGCTCCGGGCGACGCAGGATCAGATCAAACTGGTCACCCAGGTCAATGGCGTTGTGCCGGATGGCCACCGCGCCAATGGCGATGACATTGTCTTTTGCCGGGTTGAGGCCGGTCGTTTCCAGATCAAGTACGATCAGCCGGCAGTCTGACAGGCGCTGGTCTCCGGCGGTTTTTGGCGTTGGCAAGTGTTCTCGGTCGTGACCACCGGTGCTGCCGGCCCTGCGCCGTTCGATCCAGTCTTTGATCTGCTCCAGCATAACTGTTGACCCGGTTTTCAGAGTTGGTAGGTGATTTCCAGTTTCTGTTGCAGGCGTTGTGCCTGGCGGAAGGATTCGCGAAGAATCCGGCGGTCCAGCGGGTTAAGGTCATCCGGGTTTATATAATTGGACAGGGGCTCGCCCCGGTCCAGCATTTCCTGGTGTGCCCTCATCCGGATAGCCTGGATCAGGCTGTAGGCCTCCTGCCATGCGTTGGCGTCTTTGGTGTCAAAGACACCTTTTATGGCGAGCTGTTGCATGCGCTCCAATGTGTTGGCCGAGCCGACGCTATTGGCGAGGGCAAATACCCGAACGGCTTCCACGAAAGGAGCAAGCCCCTGGCGCTTCAGATCAAGTGTGTTTTTCTTGCCATCCGGGGCATAACGGAAGTTGCGGAACATGGTCAGGGGAGGTTTGCGGGTAATGGCGTTGCCCGCCAGCATCTTCTGAAACAGGTCGTTCTTGCGTATGCGCGTGAGCACTTTATCCAGCAATCGTTCCAGTGGTTCCATTGGCCCGAATACCGCCCGCATGTCGAGAAAAATGGACGAATACACCAGATTCTGCGGGGTTGAGGCGTCAATGAAACGGGCAAACCAGTCATCCCACTCCCTGCCGCTAAGGCACAGTTTGGGATTGCTGGCCATGATATTACCCTTGCACAGGGTAAAGCCGCATTCCGCCAGCTCCTTGTTGACGGTTTCCGCGAAGGGCAGCAGTTTTTCCCTGACCTGTGCCTCGGTCATCCCCTCCGGTGTCTGGAACAGGATGCCGTTGTCCTGATCTGTTAACAGGGTTTGTTCCTGCCGACCTTCGCTTCCGAATGTCAGCCAGGTGAAAGGGATGCCGGGGTCGTTCTTCTTGATGTTCAGTTCCAGGACCCGTCTTACAGTGACATCGTTCAAGGTGGTAATGATTTTTACCACCTGACCGGAATCGGCCCCGTGAGCGAGCATCGCGTCCACCAGCCGGGACACATCCTTACGGAGGCTGACCAGGGTGCGGAGATGGCTGGCAGTGCCAATGGTCCTGGCAAGGTTGACCAGATCGACCCGCTGAAGCGAGAACAGATCACGCTCGGATACCATGCCAATCAGTCGGTGCTCGTCATCCACCACGCAAATGTGAGCAAAGTGATGCTCTGCCATCAGCATGGCGGCTTCAAAAGCATCTGCGTTGGCTGTGAGGCAGCAGGGGTTCCGGGTCATGACCTGGCCGATAGGCGTGTCCAGAGGGCCCTTCTCCTCTGCCACCATGGTGCGCAGGTCCCTGAGGGTGAATATACCCGTAGGATGCCGTTCGTCATCGGTGATCACGATGCTCCCGACACTGTTTTCGTGCATGCGCGCGACCGCTTTTCGGACCGGGAGGTCCGGCGAGCAGACGATGGGATTGCGAATAGCGTAGCGTTCCAGCGGGGTGTCCAGCGAGTTACTGGAACCAATGGAAGCCATGGCGCCGGTCTGTATGCGCTGATTCACCTGATCAAGCAGGCTGCTGACGCCGCGAAGGCAGAAATCACGAAAGGGATCACTCTGCGAGAACAGCATGACAAAGGTGTCGTGTTCAATGCTCAGACAGAAGGTGTCTCCGGAGGCGCGATGCAGTGTGCGGGTGGGGCGTTCTCCAATCAGCGCGGCCAATGGAAAACATTCGCCCTGGCTGATCTCAAAGGTGGTTTCGGTTTCTCCGTCCCGGTCTCGCTCCCGTTCGCCGCGAATACGGCCCTGTTTGACCACGTAGAACCGTTGTACCGGGCCATCGTCCGGTGACAGCACTACATCGCCATCGGCGTAGAATCTCAGCGAGGCATGCTCGGCATAATGGGCCAGATGTGCATCGTCCATGTTTGAAAAAGGCGAATGCTCCCGCAGAAATGCCATGATGGCACGGGTATTCTGGGGGCGTGCACTGTCTTGCGATGCGGCAGTCATAATCGCGGTCCGTTGTCGTGCTTATGAGCCTGAAGTGTAGACCAACGGTCTATCTACCGGCCCTACGATGGTTGTCTGAGCGCGGGCCAGCCCCGGCCCGGCAGTGGGTAGGGCGAGGGGCCTCCTTTATGATGGGTGAGCCGGGTGGTAAAGTCCATGCAACTTCGACCGTAAATGATATCGCCATGACAACCAAAGATGAGCGCCTGAGCTTCCTGGAGGAAATGAAGGATGTCCGCCGTATCCGGAAGCCGAACAAAGCCGATGTTAAAGCCCCAAAGGATCTGACCCCAGGGCACCTTGAGCGTCAGCGGTCCGCCATAGATCAGCCGCACAGAGACTGCAATCCACTGACGGCGGATATGGTTGAGCCTCTGACAGCGCACGATGTTCTCTGTTGGCAACGGCCCGGAGTTCAGCATGGCGTATTCCGTAAGCTCCGTCTTGGGCAATACCCGATCGAAGCGCGCCTGGACCTGCACCGGATGACCGTTGAAGAAGCGCGTCGGGATGTATTCGGCTTCATTAATGATTGCGTGCGCTATGGACTTCGATCCGTCATTATTCTCCACGGCAAGGGAGAGCGTAACCCCGACGGTATCGCCCAGCTCAAGAGCCATCTGGCCAAATGGCTGCCAGAGTTGGAAGATGTGCTGGCGTTTCATTCGGCCCAGAAGCGCCATGGCGGCACCGGCGCCGTCTATGTCATGGTCCGCAAGGGCGACCGCGACAAACAGCGTAACCGTGAGATTCACGGATCCTGACTATTCACCCAACGCCGATAAGATCGGTCTGGAGGTAAGTGTGAAGCAACTGATGTTGGTACTTTTCGTGGTAGCGGCACTGGCCGGATGTAAAGACCGGGTTATGTGGAATGACAACGGCAAGGTGGAAGAGGCAACAACCGACCGCGAGGTCTGGGACTCCCAGGGTAAAATGGAAACCGGCGAACGGAAGATCTGGACGGATAAGGACGGCAACGAAGTCATCAAATAAGAACGCTCAGCGTTCATAATAATAAAACTCAGCCGGGGCCAGTGCTCTGGGCAGCAGGGGAGAGAACAACCATGGCCGTGAGCCTTACCGTTAATGGCCGGGAACGGATGCTCGACATAGACAGCGATACTCCGCTGTTGTGGGTGATCCGCGATGAACTCGGACTGAAAGGTACCAAATTTGGATGCGGCATGGGGCTCTGCGGCGCCTGTACCGTGCACCTGAACGGGCATCCGGTGCGTTCCTGTTCCACCCCGGTAGAATTGGCCGACGGTGGGGATGTGACGACCATCGAAGGTCTGTCGCAAGATGGAAACCTGCATCCTTTGCAAAAGGCATGGGTCGAACATGGCGTGCCCCAATGCGGTTACTGCCAGTCCGGCCAGATCATGAGCGCCGCCCACCTTTTGCAGCACAACGACGCTCCCTCTCACGATGATATCGTCGCGGCCTTGAGCGGAAACCTTTGCCGTTGCGGTACCTATTCCCGCATCATCGCGGCGGTTGAGTCTGTGGTTGTTGACGACGCTGCCCGACCTGATCGGGGGGAAGCGTAATATGTCCATGAATCGACGCGATTTCCTGAAGGTAACCGCCGGCTCCTCCGGCGGGCTGGTCTTGTCCCTGTCGCTTCCGGGCTGCGCTGGCATCCAGAATGGTTATGATGAGCAGGATGGTAGCTGGAAACCGGATGCCTGGCTGGAGCTGACGACCGATGATCAGGTCTACTTCACCTTGGCGCGTGTTGAGATGGGGCAGGGAACTTACACTGGCCTGACCACCCTCATTGCGGAAGAGCTCGGGGTGGCGCCAGCCTCCATCAAACCGCGATTTGCCCCTGCGGCCCCGGAATACCGTAATCCCCTCTACAACCTGCAATTGACCGGCGGCAGCACCAGTCTGGCGACCAGTTGGCAGCCGTTACGGGTGGCGGGAGCCTCTGCCCGTATGATGCTGGTTGCTGCCGCAGCCAATGTCTGGGAAGTCAGCCCCGCTGAGTGCCGGGCGGTCGAAGGCAGGGTCATTCATCCGAACGGGCGCGACAGCCTGGCTTACGGTCGGCTGGTAGAACTGGCGGCGAAGCAGCCGGTGCCGGAGGCTCCGTCACTCAAACCCCGTGAGGAGTGGAAGTACATAGGTAAGGAACGGGGACGCCTGGATGCCGAAGCCAAGTCCACCGGCGCGCCAATCTACGGCATTGATGTCGAACTTGAGGGCATGGTTTACGCGGTGGTGTCCCGCCCTGCGCGCTATGGCGCCCGGGTAAAATCATACGATGATACCGCCGCTCGCCGGTTGCCGGGCGTTCTGGATGTGTTCGAGATCGAGCGTGGCGTGGCAGTTGTGGCAGATAAATACTGGCGGGCCCGTAAGGCCCAGGACGCCCTGACGATCGAATGGGACAACGACGGCGCGTTGGATGTGTCCTCCGAACTGGTGTTCTCCTCGTACCACAAAGCCGCCGATGAAGACCCGGGGGAAAGCGAGCGCAGCGAAGGTGATTATGACGACGCACAACAAGGTGCGGAGCGCGTGGTGGAGGCCAGTTATAAGCAGCCTTACCTTGCCCATGCGACGTTGGAACCGATGAACGCTACGGCGTGGTATCGGGACGGCGCCATTGAAGTCTGGGCACCGACCCAGGCACCCGATCTTGGTCGGATCGCGGCTGCGAGGGTGACGGACCTCTCGCCCGATGAGGTGACCATCCATACCACCTTCCTCGGCGGTGGCTTTGGGCGCCGGCTGACCAATGATTACATTGAGGAAGCGGCGTCTGTCGCCTACCGGGTACGCAAACCGGTCAAGCTGATCTGGTCGCGGGAAGAAGATACCCGTCACGATGTTTATCGACCGGCCATGCTGCACCGGATGCGGGCCAGTGTCAGCGGCGATAATGTCACTGGCTGGCACCATCAGATTGTTGGCCCGCAGATACTGGACTGGTACGTACGCAATGCGGCACCAGCCCAGTACCCCTGGGCTCCGAAATTCCTGTACGGCACTCTGGGGCGCGTTGGGCTGCTCGCCGAGGGTGTCGCGACTCCGAAGGATCATTCCGCCATCGAAGGTGCCATAGAATATCCGTATCGGGTGCCGAATATCGACATACGCCATACCCACACAGATCCGGGGGTGCCGGTGTCCTGGTGGCGGTCTGTGGGTTTCTCTCACAACGGCTTTGCTGTTGAAACCTTTATGGATGAGCTGGCTCATGAGCAAGGCCAGGACCCGTACCGGTTCCGGCGCTCATTGATTGATCACGAACCTAGACACCTGGGCGTGCTGGACAGGGTTGCCCAACTTGCCCAATGGGATAGCGCCGCACCCGAAGGGCGGGCCCGTGGCGTTGCCCTGTTCCGCAGTTTTGGCACCTACGTGGCCCAGGTGGTTGAGGCCAGCGTTGAGTTCGGGGAAATCCGGGTGCACAGGGTGTACTGTGCTGTGGATTGCGGCCAGGTGGTCAATCCGGACATTGTTCGCGACCAGATCGAGGGCGGTATTATCTTTGGCCTCACGGCAGCGCTCTACGGCAACATTACCCTGGAAGGCGGACAGGTCCAGCAAAGCAATTTCCACGATTACCCGCTCATGCGTCATGATCAGCGGCCCGAGGTGGTGGTGGATATCATCGATAGCGATGAATCGCCCACCGGTGTGGGGGAGCCCGGTGTACCTCCGGTGATACCCGCTTTGGGTAACGCGTTATTTGCCCTGAGCGGGAAGCGCCAGCGCAGCCTTCCGCTGAAAGCCACGGTATGATCCATGGCTTTCCAAGCCGACCGGTGGGCGTTCGTCGGCCTTTGCGGGCGGCACGCTCATCCTTATAATGGTAATCATCAAACGCTGATCCGGCGTGTCTGTCCCGAGGTGATTTTTGTTTGACGTAACCCGCTACGCCATTGCCGCGCAGTCCATCATTGATGCCGGCCGGTTTCTCTACGGCCAGGGCTGGTCGCCGGCTACCAGCAGCAACTATTCTGCGCGGATCGATGATGAGCATATCGCCGTCACGGTGTCCGGCCGACACAAAGGCCAGCTGGTGGCAGGTGATGTCATGGTGGTGGACCTTGCTGGCACCCCCGTCCAGAGCAATGCCCGATCGTCGGCGGAAACACGTTTGCATACGGTGCTTTACCAGACCTTTCCGGACGTTGGTGCGGTGTTGCATACCCACTCTGTCAAGGCAACGGTGTTGAGCCGGCTGCTGCCCGCCGGAGAACCGCTGAAGTTACAGGGGTACGAGTTACAGAAAGCGTTTTCCGGGGTTGATACCCACGAGTCGCAACTGACCGTGCCGGTGTTCGACAATACTCAGGATATTCCGGCGCTGGCGGACCAAACCAGAGATTGGTTTCGTCAGCATCCTGAACAACCGGGTTACCTGATTCGTGGGCACGGCCTTTATACCTGGGGCAGGACCATGTCAGACTGCCTGCGCCACGTCGAAGCCTTTGAATTCCTTTTCGAATGTGAGCTTGAAACCATGAGGGTCCGCCGATGACAACCTTGAGTATTTTTGACCAGAGTGTGCCCGAATCCCCCCGCATCGTGACCGAAGACGCGGGCAAAATCGCTAACCTGCTGGCAGAGCACGGCGTTCGTTTTGAGCAATGGGCTACCCGGGATCTGCCTGCAGACGCGTCATCTGATGACATTCTTGAGGCCTATTCCGGTGAGATCCAGGCGCTGAAGGAGGAATGTGGCTTCCAGGCAGCGGATGTCATCAGCCTGAACCCGGACAACCCCCAGAAAGAGGCCTTCCGCCAGAAATTTCTGGATGAGCATGTGCACAGCGAAGACGAGGTGCGTTTCTTTGTTCGCGGGCAGGGCCTGTTTTACCTGCATTTTGGTGACCAGGTGTACGCTGTTCTGTGCCAGAAAAATGACCTTATCAGCGTGCCGGATGGCACACGCCACTGGTTTGATATGGGGCCGGAGCCTGCGTTTACCTGCATCCGTCTGTTTACCAACCCGGAAGGCTGGGTGGCAGACTTCACTGGTGAAGACATCGCCAGCCGGCTGCCGCGCTATGAGCGCCTGGCGGGAGTGGCTGGATGATCCGCGTGATCCTGACGGATATCGAGGGAACCACCAGTTCGATCTCCTTTGTGCATGAGGTTTTGTTTCCCTACTCGGCGAAGCATATGGCTGAGTTTGTACGGGAAGGTGCGGCGGACAGCACGGAAATCCGTGAGCAGTTGGATGCCGTTGCCCAAACATCAGGTGTCGCCAGGGAGGATATCGACGGGCTTGTTGAGGTGCTGGATACCTGGATTCGGGAAGATCGCAAGGAAACACCGTTGAAGGCCTTGCAGGGAATGCTCTGGGAGCAGGGTTACCAGCAGGGTGCTTTCCGGGGGCACATCTACGACGATGCCGCCGAGTATCTGCAGCGCTGGCATGATCGAGGTTTGCGGCTGTTCGTATATTCTTCCGGTTCTGTGAAGGCGCAGAAGCTGATTTTCGGTTTCAGCGAAGCCGGGGATTTAACGCCATTCTTTTCCGGTTACTTTGATACCCGTATCGGCGGTAAGAAGGAATCAACTTCCTACAGCAACATCATCGACGAATTGGGTGTCGAACCCAGAACGGTGCTGTTCCTCTCCGATGTTGAGGCCGAACTGAAGGCCGCTGAGGACGCTGGCATGCGCACGGTCTGGCTTGTGCGTGAGGGAGATCTGCCGGACACGAAGCGGGCGGTGGCTACGGACTTTGCAGGGGTCGACAGGTTTCTGCAGCAGGGTTGACCCTCCATGGTGCCTGACGTTCGATGCCTGATAATGCCTTTGGTGTGCCTATACCTTGCCGGCTGCGCGCCGGATTCCGGTGTTCCAGATATGATGGATGGGTACGTTGTGAGCGTAGCCGATGCTCTGGAACTGCGCCCCGAACTCTCCGATATAGCCCCTGTTCCCCAGATCCCGCGCCGACGGGAGCGCGTTCTCGACATGCCGGATCTGGACATGGGAATGCTCGATTTCCTGTCTCTTTACGGGTGTGAGTTGCAATACGTGGTCGGCGAAAGGAATTCGATCATGGGGCGGGTAATGCAACCGTTGAATCGATTGCGTTATGAAACACGGTTTATCCGTGCCGCTGAGACCTGTATTTCGGAGACCGATGGCGAGGATATACAGGAAGAACTGGAAGAGGCCATCGCCCATAAAACCGAATCGCTCCCCATTGCGATATGGAACGCCACCTGGGGGGTGGAAGAGATTGAGCGTCTGTTTACCCTGTCGCAGGGATATTATCCCGGGAGCGGCGATGACAAGGTTCTGGCGGAGTTGTCCTCGGGCGTAAAGCGAGTCAACCAGACGGTCAGAGGCCTGCTGGATGGCAACACAGATGAGCCGTTGGATTATGTGGGTGGTGTGCATCAGCTCTGGCAGGCAGAACATCGTGCGGGTCAGCTATTAAACAGCGCTCGGCTGATCACAGCGCGGCTTGAGGACGCAACGGCTCTGTTGACCAGGAGAGTGGAAGGGGCACCACTTTGCTCGGGGGCGGAGCCTGAAGTGCCGCCCGACGAGCTCGTGGATATCTATACCGACGGTTACGGCGATGATATTGAGGACTATCTCGGCCGCATTGAGCAGGCGAGGGAGGCACTGATCAAACCGCTGGATACGCTCGCCGCCCAGCAGTCAGAGACTATGCCGTCTGCGTTCCGCGATTGGTATCGGCTCTATCTGGAAACGGGCAATACCGACAGTGTCTGGGGACAACTGGCCCGCGCCATTACGGCCCATAAAGAGCGTTGGCAGCAGTTGCTCACCCAGTGCGGAGCGTTTCCCCAGTAGCGCTCAACCATGTCTGGCATGATAACCGGGAGCGCATCAACGCTGGCTTTCGGGGGTTACCCGCAGGATTTCCTCGACCGTGGTGGAGCCGGCGGCCACTTTCTGCGCGCCGCTAAGCCGCAGGGATTTCATGCCATCCTTGTACGCATCCACTCTCAGTTGGTCCAGTTCGCACTGCTCGGTAATCTGCCGGATCAGGTTGCCGGACAGTTGCATGATTTCATACACGCCGGCCCGACCATAGTAACCGGTGTTTCGGCACTCCAGGCAGCCAACCGGGTGGTAGACTTGCTTGGGCATGGTGGCTTTCCAGGGTCGGGTCAGGCTTTGCCAGGCCTGCGCGTCCACCGGCCCTGGCGCCTTGCAGTGGGGGCACAGGGTTCTGGTTAGCCGTTGTGCCATTACGCCCAGCACCGTGGCACGAATCAGGTAGGGGGGGATGCCCAGTTCCATCAAGCGGGTGATGGCGCTGGGGGCATCGTTGGTGTGCAGGGTGGACAGCACAAGGTGTCCGGTCAGAGCGGCCTGAACCGCCATTTCTGCAGTTTCCAGGTCACGGATCTCACCAATCATGATGATGTCCGGATCCTGTCGCAGCAGCGCCCGCACGCCCGAGGCAAACGTCAGTTCGATGTTGGTCTGAACCTGCATCTGGTTGAAGGCCGGCTCCACCATCTCAATCGGGTCCTCGATGGTGCAGATGTTCACCTCGGGAGTGGCCAGTTGCTTGAGGGTTGAGTACAGGGTGGTGGTCTTGCCAGAGCCGGTAGGGCCGGTGACCAGAACAATGCCGTGGGGGTGATCGGTAATAGCCTGCCAGCGTTCCCGGTCTTCCTTGGAAAACCCCAGTTGTTCGTAGGACTTCAACAGCACTTCCGGATCAAATATCCGCAACACCATTTTCTCGCCAAACGCGGTTGGCATGGTGGCCAGCCGCAACTCCACTTCGCTGTTGTCCGGCTTTCGGGTTTTTATGCGGCCGTCCTGGGGGCGGCGCTTTTCCGCCACGTTCAGCCTGCCGAGAATCTTCAGGCGGCTGGTCACGGCCACGCCGACCTGGTCCGGGAATTCGTAGACGTTGTGCAGCACCCCATCGATGCGAAAGCGCACCTGGGTGACATTGCGCCGTGGTTCTATGTGGATATCCGATGCGCGTTGGTCGAAGGCGTACTGCAGCAGCCAGTCAACAATCTTGACCACGTGCTGGTCGTTGGCATCCGGGTGTTCGCTGGCCCCGAGGTCCAGCAGTTGCTCGAAATTCTGGGTACCGGCGGGGTTGGCTGCGTTGTTGCCGCCTGCCTTGCTGACGGAGCTCGCCAGTTGATAGAACTCAACGGTGTAACGGCGGATATCCTCGGGGTTGGCGACCACGCGGCGGATGTCTTTTCTCACCGCCTGGCGCAGGTTGCCTTCCCAGTCATTCTTGAAGGGTTCGGTGCTGGCGATGAGAACTTCATCCTCGCCTATTTCAACCGCGAGAATGCCGTGTCGCTGGGCAAAGGCATAGGACATCACCCGGGCAATCGCGGGTGTATCTATCTTCAGGGGGTCGATGTGGTAGTAGGGCTGTTCCGCCCACTCCGCGAGCCACTGGGTCAGTCTGTCCAGATCCAGGGTGTGGCCGGTTTTCTGGCTCTCCAACCCGGCCTTGGCGACCAGTTCCAGTGGATGGCGCTGGCTAGCGGGCCCGCTGCCCCTTGTCTGGATACCAATGTTGGCCGAGAGAACCCGTTCGGCATCCTCCTGGGTAATCTCACCACCGGTGACCAGCGCCGTGCAGATATCCCTCAGGGTCAAGGTACTTCTATGTGGCGCGGGTGGATGAGTGCTGTCGGCCATGATGCGTTCCCTGTCAGGTTTCGGTAACGGGCTGCGGACGGTTCACCTTAAGGTGGACCATGGCCACAGTAAACAGCAGGAAGGTCAGCACCGCGATGATCAGGGGGGTGATAGCGCCTTCGCTGAGCCAGGACGATACGACGTACTGGGTAAAATAGAAAATCACCACGAAACTGAGCCAGATGTAACCGCGGTTGTGGCCCCGGAACACTGGTACGGCAAACGCCAGCAGCGGGACCAGCTTTACGCTGAGCATCAGCGTGACGGATACGCCCTCGACCTGCGTGGGGTAAAAGGTGCTGACAAGCAGGGCCGCCAGTGTGGCCAGATAAAGCAGAATGGTCAGCCGGGCGGTTATTCGGGCTTTGGGGTTGTGAAGCATTCGGTGATCCGTTGTCGTTGAGTGGCGCCGGGGTTAGCGCAATTTCATGGCAAGCCGCGCAAGGCGCTCGCCAAATGTCTGGCATATGGCTTTTTCGTGGTCGTTCACGGACTGTGGCTCTCCGGTGCCAGCCCAGTGGGAAGGGCCGTAGGGCGTACCCCCGGCGGAGGTCTCGTTGAGCGCGCTTTCCGAATAGGGCACACCGCACAGCACCATTCCATGATGCAGTAGTGGCACCATCATCGTCAGCAGGGTGCTCTCCTGACCGCCATGCAGGCTGCCAGTGGACGTAAACGCGCCGGCGGGCTTTCCGCTGAGGGTTCCGTTCAGCCACAGGTCGCCGGTGCTGTCGAGGAAATACTTCAGCGGTGCTGCCATGTTGCCGAACCGGGTCGGGCTGCCGATGGCCAGGCCCGCACAGTTCGCAAGATCATCCTTGCTGGCAAAGGGCGCGCCGTCGTCCGGTACCGCAGGCAGGGACGCCTCGGTGTCCGGCGACACACTGGGCACGGTGCGAATTCTGGCATCCATACCCTGCACCCGGGATACGCCCCGGGCAATCTGGGCGGCCAATTCGGCCGTTTGCCCAGTGCGGCTGTAATACAGCACCAGGATATAGGGCGAGGTGGTCGCCATTGGAGATCTCCGGTTAGAGAATATTCAGGACATTTTCAGGCGGTCGGCCCAGGGCTACCTTGTTACCCCTGATTACGATGGGCCGCTCGATCAGCTTCGGAGTGTCGACCATCGCTTTGATCAGCGTCTCACGGCCAAGCTCGGGGTCGTCCAGGCCCTGTTCCTTGTATTCCTTTTCCCCGGTTCTCATCAGCTCTCTGGGAGTGATGTCCAGGGCTGCAAGGATCTGTTCCAGGATTTGCTCTGTCGGTGGCGTTTCCAGGTAACGTATAATGTCCGGTTCAACACCTTGTTCGCGAAGGAGTTCAAGGGTTTGCCGGGATTTTGAACAGCGCGGATTGTGGAAAATTCGGGTTGGTTCTGTCATGGTTCTCCCTCTTCCCAGGTCAGGTTAACCGCAAGTTTGTCTGAGCGCCGTAGTCTAACAGGAGGCCACCCTTTGCAATACCCTGCGCGATATCCTGCAAAGTACTCTGCACTGGTGCGTTATTCCACCAGGTTGTGCAGGATCGGTATACTATTGGCCTTGTTGCCGCTGGCAGGCTGCCAGAACCACGAGTTTGAAAAGTCGGACGGAACCGTACTGCAGTGGGAGAGCCTGAGGGGCCACTGGGTGCTGGTCAATTATTGGGCCGAGTGGTGCAAACCCTGCCTGGAGGAAATTCCGGAGCTGAACAGTATCGACACCGCCAGTGCCGTGGTGGTCCTCGGTGTGAATTTTGATGATGTTCGTGGCCAGGAACTGATCGACCTGGGGCGAAGAATGGGTATTGAGTACAGCATGCTGGCAGAGGATCCAGGGCCGCAATTTGGCTGGGAAACACCCGTGGCCCTGCCCGCAACGTTTATTGTGGATCCGGATGGAGACCTCGTCGAGGCCCGCTTCGGCCCGCAAACTGAAGAAGACATCAAAGAATTGATTGGTCGCTGACCTGGCCCCGAACCGCCGTTAACCTGCAGGAAATTTCCGACGCTATGTCACAGACCTTTGTCCACCTCCGCGTGCATTCCGAATATTCCATGGTCGATGGCCTGGTGCGCGTGAAACCCCTGATCGGTCGTGTTGCAGAACTGGGCATGCCCGCTGTCGGGCTTACGGAGCAGTCCAATATGTGCTCCCTGGTGCGCTTCTACAAGGCGGCCATGGGTGCTGGGGTGAAGCCCATTATCGGCGCAGACCTGTGGGTCGAAAACCCGGACGAGCCCGACAACCCGTTTCGCATCACTCTGCTGGCCCGTAACAACGATGGCTACCTGAATCTGACCGAAGTGGTCTCGCTGGGGTACACAGAGGGGCAGCGTTTCGGTAAGCCAATTATCCAGCGAAAGTGGCTGGAAAGCCGCACCGAAGGGCTGATTGCCCTGTCTGGAGCCCGACTGGGGGACGTGGGCAAGGCGCTGATGTCGGGCAAGCTGGACCTTGCCAGGCAGCGTGCCGAATACTGGATGAACCTTTACCCGGGGTCGTTTTACCTGGAGTTGCAACGCACCGGGCGCCCCGGGGATGAAGATTGCCTGCACCTGAATGTTGAGCTGGCGGAGGCGCTGGGCTGCCCGGTGGTGGCGACAAACGATGTCCACTTCCTCCATGCCGAGGATTTCGAAGCCCATGAGGCAAGGGTCTGCATTGGCGAGAGCCGGACCCTGGACGACCCCAGGCGGGAGCGTCGTTTCAGCGACCAGCAGTATCTGCGCAGCGCCGATGAAATGATTGAGCTGTTCTCTGATATCCCCGAGGCGGTCGAGAACACGGTGGAAATTGCCCGGCGCTGCTCAGTCCCGGTGCGTATGGGAGAGTATTTTCTGCCGAACTACCCCATTCCCGATGGCATGACCATGGATGACTACTTCCGAAAGGTGTCGGAAGAGGGACTGGAAGAGCGGCTGGCGAAAACCCTCAGCAAGAACGACCCCGAATACGATGCCAAGCGCGAGGCCTACTACAAGCGCCTGAACTTCGAGCTGGACATCATTATCCAGATGGGGTTCCCGGGGTACTTCCTGATCGTTATGGACTTCATCAAGTGGGCCAAGAATAACGGCGTGCCGGTAGGCCCTGGCCGGGGTTCCGGTGCTGGCTCCCTGGTGGCCTACGCCCAGTTGATTACCGATCTTGATCCTCTGGAATACGACCTGCTGTTCGAGCGCTTCCTGAACCCCGAACGGGTTTCGATGCCCGACTTCGACGTCGACTTCTGCATGGAAGGCCGTGATCGTGTTATCGCCTACGTGGCGGAAAAATACGGCCGCGAGGCGGTGTCCCAGATCATTACCTTCGGCACCATGGCTGCCAAGGCGGTTGTGCGGGACGTTGCCCGGGTTCAGGGCAAGTCGTACGGGCTGGCGGACAAACTCTCAAAGATGATTCCCTTTGAGCCGGGTATGACCCTGGAGAAGGCCCTGGAGCAGGAACCACAACTGGTCGAGTTCCTGGAAAATGACGAGGAAGCCCAGGAAATCTGGGAAATGGCCCTGAAACTCGAGGGTGTGTGTCGAAACGCCGGTAAGCACGCCGGCGGCGTGGTGATTGCACCCACCAAGATTACCGATTTCTCGCCGCTGTACTGTGATGACGAGGGCGGCAGCCTGGTGACCCAGTTCGACAAGGGCGATGTGGAAGATGCCGGCCTGGTGAAGTTTGACTTCCTGGGGCTGCGGACCCTGACCATCATCGACTGGGCCCTGAAGATGATTAACCCGCGCCTGGAGAAACAGGGCAAGCCGGCGCTGGACATTAACGAGATTCCGCTGGACGACGTGCCATCGTTCGACATGCTCAAGAAGGCGGAAACCACAGCGGTGTTCCAGCTTGAATCCCGTGGCATGAAAGACCTGATTCGTCGCCTGCAACCGGACTCCCTGGAGGATATGATCGCCCTGGTCGCCTTGTTCCGTCCGGGGCCACTGCAGTCGGGCATGGTGGATGACTTCATCGACCGGAAGCATGGCAGGCAGCCCATGTCATTCCCGCATCCTGATTATCAGTATGAGGGGTTGAAGCCCGTTCTCGAGCCCACCTATGGCGTTATCCTGTATCAGGAACAGGTTATGCAGATTGCCCAGGTGATGGCCGGCTACAGTCTTGGTAACGCCGACATGCTGCGCCGGGCTATGGGTAAGAAAAAGCCCGAGGAAATGGCCAAGCAGAAGCAGTTCTTTCTCGACGGCTGTGAAAACAATGACATCAACAAAACCCTGGCGGAGAACATTTTCGACCTGGTTGAAAAGTTTGCTGGCTATGGCTTCAACAAATCCCACTCGGCGGCCTACGCGCTGGTTTCCTACCAGACCCTGTGGCTGAAGGCTCATTATCCCGCTGAGTTTATGGCCGCGGTACTCACGGCGGATATGCAGAACACCGACAAGGTGGTCACGCTGGTGGAGGAGTGCCGCAGCATGGGGTTGGAGCTGCTGGTGCCCGACGTCAGCCGCTCTGAATACACTTTTACCGTCAACGATGACGGCGCCATTGTGTACGGTCTCGGCGCCATCAAGGGGCTTGGTGAGGGACCGATTGGCAGTATTCAGGCCGGCCGCGCCGACGGCGAGCCCTACCAGGATATTTTCGATTTCTGCCGCCGGGTGGATCTGAAAAAAGTAAACAAGAGGGCCATGGAGGCCCTGATCCGCTCCGGTGCCATGGATAAGCTGGGGGCAGGGCGCGCCCAGTTGATGGCCAGCATAGATAAGGCCATTCAGCAGGCCGGCCAGCAATCCCGCAACGAGTCCGTGGGCATGACCGACATGTTTGGCGACATGCTGATGGGCGGGGAAGATGGCGATCCTTATTCCGACGTGGCGAATGTGCGGGAATGGCCCAAGAAAGAGCGCCTCAAGGGGGAAAAAGACACCTTGGGCCTTTACCTGACGGGCCATCCGTTCGATGAATATGAGAAAGAAGTGCGTCGGTTCGTGCGTTCATCCATTGCTGATCTCAAACCGGCTCGCCAGCCCCAGCGTGTTGCCGGCCTTGTCGTTGCGCAACGTTCCATGAAGACCCGTACAGGGTCGACCATGGCGTTTATCACCCTGGATGATCGCAGTGCCCGCATTGAGGCCACTTTGTTTTCAGAGGCTTTTTTCGAGAATCGGGAGTTGCTTCAGTCCGACCAGGTCATTGTGGTGGAAGGCCAGGTCAGCCATGATGATTATTCTGGCCAGATGAAGATGCGCGTCAGCTCGGTGATGGATGTTGGTACGGCCCGGCAACAGTTCAGTCGTGGTCTCAAGCTCGCTATTCACGCGGATCAGCTTCAGAACGGCCTGCTGGATAAACTGGACTCCACGCTCAGGCCCTTCCGTTGTGAGGGCAGCCCGGTATGGATTGAATACAGTAGCGATAATGCCAGTACCCGTATCGAACTGGGTGAATCGTGGCGCGTACAGCCCGATGACGACCTGTTATTGGAGTTGAAATACCTCGTAGGCGACCAGTCGGTAGAACTGGTCTATGATTGATACTATCCGGCAAGGTTCATCCCGGGTATGGCGGACACGTTGAATAATTACGTTTTTGTCAGAAAGCGGACTCATACGAAGGTCCGCTTTAGCCAATGCTCAGGCGCTGCTATCTTTGTCCAAAATTCTGGTTTGGCGACTTACATTCTCGCCTTGCAAGCAAATGATGGAACATCATGAACCCTAATTATCTGGATTTCGAACAACCGATTGCCGACCTTGAAGCCAAGATTGAAGAGCTTCGCATGGTGGGAAATGATACCGATATCAACATCACCGATGAGATCAGCCGGCTGCGCAAGAAGAGTGTCAGCCTGACTGAAAGCATCTTCTCGAACCTCAAACCCTGGGACGTAGCCCGCCTGGCTCGTCATCCCCGCCGGCCCTATACCCTCGACTACGTTGACATGATCTTTGACGACTTCGACGAGTTGCACGGTGACCGTCGTTATGCGGATGATCAGGCCATCGTCGGTGGCACTGCCCGCCTGGATGGCAAGCCAGTCATGGTGATTGGTCACCAGAAAGGCCGGGAAGTACGCGACAAGGTAAAGCGGAATTTCGGTATGCCGCGCCCGGAAGGGTACCGTAAGGCTTTGCGGCTGATGGAGATGGCTGAGCGTTTTCGCATGCCGATCCTGACCTTTATTGATACCCCGGGTGCCTATCCAGGTATCGGAGCCGAAGAGCGTGGCCAGAGTGAAGCGATCGCCTTCAACCTGGCCGTCATGTCCCGCCTGAAGACGCCGATTATTTCCACGGTGGTAGGCGAGGGTGGCTCTGGCGGTGCTTTGGCCATCGGCGTGTGCGATCAGTTGAATATGCTTCAGTATTCCACCTATGCAGTCATTTCACCCGAAGGCTGTGCGTCAATCCTGTGGAAGAGTGCGGAATACGCTTCCCAGGCGGCAGAAGCGATGGGCGTGACCGCCGACCGACTGAAGGATCTTGGGCTGGCGGACAACGTTATTACAGAACCGCTGGGCGGGGCGCATCGCAGCCCGGAAGAAATGGCAGAATCCCTGCGTGAGACCCTGAGTAAGGGCATTGCCGAACTCGGTCGCCTGCCGGCCGACGAACTGGTGTCCCGCCGCTACGAGCGGTTGACCCGATATGACACCGGCCGGTAACCCCGGCTCCGGAAGAGACTGGCCGGAGGCGCTATGTACTCCGGTCAGGCACCTGCCTGATCATTCACACCTTCGCATTGCCCTCAGCGGTGGCATGGACTCCGTTCTGCTTCTTCATGTTGCCACCTGGCTGTACGCCCATAGCGGCCAGATTTCTGCGGTTCATATCAACCATCAGTTGCAGCCTAACGCCGATCAAACCGAGCGTTTCTGTCGATCGATTTGCCGGCAGCTTGGTGTGCCACTCGACAGTCACCGTGTCACCGTCAGCGGTCGCGAATCTTCGGATATTGGCGCTAGCGGTGGCGGTATTGAGGAGGCCGCCCGGAATGCGCGTTACCAGGTGTTTGAGGAGATTCTGGCGCCGGGAGAGTTACTGTTGATGGCCCATCATGGTGATGATCAGGCTGAAACAGTGCTGTTTCGGTTGTTGCGCGGGACTGGCATGGCGGGGCTGGGTGGTATGCCGGTGACACGCCCTCTGGGTGCTGGTCGGCTGTATCGACCACTGCTTGATTTCAGTCGCGCAGAGCTTCACGGATGGGCAGTTCAGCACGGTATCGAGTGGATGGAAGATCCCAGTAATATCGATGAGCGCTTTGATCGCAACTTTCTCCGTACGTCGATTTTTCCTCTCCTCAAGTCACGCTGGCCGTCGCTGATCAGTCGTATGGGGCATACCGCCCATTCGTGTCGAGAGGGGGACGAGTTGGCTGCAAAGCTGGCGGAAATCCACTTTAAACAATGTGCCGGGCCTTCTGGTGAGCTTTGTTTGAGTGCGCTCGGTGCACTGTCTCTGGCGGAGCAGAAAAACCTGCTGCGCTGGTGGGCAAGGTATTTTCGTTATCAGCCCCCCGCCATTGCAGACTGGCCGCAGGTTCTGGAAGATTTTCTGAGCTCGCCGGCGGACAGGGAGCCGGAGCTTCGGGGAACGGGGTTCGTGATTCGACGTTTTCGGGGGTGCCTGTACCTGGTTCCCGAGTTCACGAAATTGCCTGCCGGAAAGCCTGTCCTGGTTCCGGATCAGGCGCTATCGTGGGGTGGATGGCGATTGACGCTGGCGGCGTCAGGTAAGCCTAAAACACCGGCGCCGGAAATAAGGGTATCTACGAGGGCAGGGGGCGAACGCATCCGCCCAGCCCCTGGCGGCCCGTCGAAATTATTGAAGAACTGGCTTCAGGAAAAAAATGTTCCACCCTGGGAAAGAGCCCGGCTACCGCTGCTTCTTGAGGTGGTGGACGGCCATGAAGAAGTGGTCGGAGCTGGCGACTTGTGGGTTTCCGGCAAATACTGTGGAGAGGCCCCGGCCAGTGGCTGGCGGATTGTTGTGGAGCGGGAATGTAATTGAGAAGGTGGCGCCTTTCTGGTAGTCTGGCGTCCCATCTTGAGATGACAATCTCCCTCCTTCACCGAACCAGACAAATCACGGAATCTGCATGACGCGTTATATTTTCGTCACCGGCGGTGTCGTGTCCTCCTTGGGGAAAGGTATCGCATCGGCCTCTCTGGCTGCGATCCTAGAGGCACGCGGCCTGAAGGTCACTATTCTCAAGCTGGACCCGTACATCAACGTGGACCCCGGCACCATGAGTCCGTTCCAGCACGGTGAAGTTTTTGTCACCGAAGATGGCGCGGAAACCGATCTGGACCTGGGGCACTACGAGCGATTTATTCGCACGCCGATGTCACGCCGGAACAATTTCACCACCGGTCGCGTCTACGAGGAAGTGATTCGTAAGGAGCGCCGGGGTGATTACCTCGGTGGTACGGTTCAGGTGATTCCCCACATCACGGACGAGATCAAGCGTCGTGTGGTTGAAGGCGCTTCCGGCGCCGATGTGGCACTGATCGAAATCGGCGGCACGGTGGGCGATATTGAATCGCTGCCATTCCTTGAGGCCTGCCGCCAGTTGAAGGTGGAAGTTGGCCCGCAGCGTGCGTTGTTCATGCACCTGACCCTGGTTCCCTACATCGCCACGGCCGGTGAGATCAAGACCAAACCTACCCAGCACTCGGTAAAGGAAATGCGTTCCATCGGCCTGCAGCCGGATATTCTGCTGTGTCGTTCGGAGCACGAAGTGGACGCCAGTTCCCGTCGCAAGATCGCACTGTTCACCAACGTGGAAGAGCGGGCGGTCATTCCGTTGCAGGATGCCAAGTCCATCTACGCCATTCCGCGCATGCTGCACGAATTTGGTCTGGACCAGCTGGTTATTGAGCGTTTCAGTCTGGATGCCAGCCCGGCCAACCTGGGCGAATGGGATGCGGTCGTTGAGTCCCTGATGAATCCGGAAGGTGAAGTTACTATCGCCATGGTCGGCAAGTACATGGAGTTGCTGGACGCCTACAAATCGTTGATCGAGTCGCTCCTGCATGCCGGTATCAAGACCCGCACCAAAGTCCGTATGAACTACATTGACTCGGAAGACATCGAGCGCGATGGTACCGGTGCGCTGGCCAGTGCCGATGCCATTCTAGTTCCAGGTGGCTTTGGTGAACGCGGTGTCGAAGGCAAGATCCGCACGGTGCAGTACGCCCGCGAAAACAAGGTTCCGTACCTGGGTATCTGCCTGGGTATGCAGGTGGCCGTTATTGAATACGCCCGCAACGTGGCGGGCCTGAAAGATGCCCACAGCACCGAATTCCGCGAACACACCCCGGAGCCGGTTGTGGGGCTGATCACGGAGTGGCTGGATGCCAGCGGCGAGAAAGAGGAGCGCACCGAAGAGTCTGATCTGGGCGGCACCATGCGCCTGGGCGCTCAGGACTGCGTGGTCGCTGAAGGTTCCACCATCGCCAACTGTTACGGTCGTAAGACCATCCGTGAGCGCCACCGTCATCGTTTCGAAGTGAACAATCATTTCCTGCCACAGCTGGAAGGCGCCGGCCTGAGAATTTCCGGTCGCTCCACCGACGGCAAACTGGTTGAGGTTGTGGAAGTGCCTGATCACCCCTGGTTTGTGGCTTGCCAGTTCCACCCGGAATTTACCTCCACGCCGCGGGACGGCCATCCGCTGTTCAAGGGTTTTGTTGAGGCAGCTCTGGCCCGTAAAAAGGAATCCTGATCATGGCGCAGAGTACGGTGAACGTCTCGGGAATCGAGGTTGCCAACGATAAGCCGTTCGTGTTGTTCGGTGGCATGAACGTGCTGGAATCTGCCGAAATGGCGATGGAAGTGGCCGAGGCGTACGTCGAGGCCTCCAGAAAGCTCGGGATTCCCTACGTATTCAAAGCGTCGTTCGACAAGGCCAACCGCTCTTCCGTGCATTCCTTCCGCGGCCCCGGTCTTGAGAAGGGGCTGCAGATTCTGGCGGACATCAAGAGCAAGTTCGGTGTCCCTATCATTTCCGATGTTCACGAGCCTGAGCAGGCTGCACCTGCCGCAGAAGTTTGCGATATCATCCAATTGCCGGCTTTCCTGAGCCGACAGACGGATCTTGTTGTTGCCATGGCAGAAACCGGGGCGGTCATCAACATCAAGAAGGCCCAGTTCCTGGCGCCACAGGAAATGAAGCACATCATTGCGAAGTGCGGGGAAGCCGGTAACGACAAGGTGATCCTGTGTGAGCGCGGCACCAGCTTCGGGTACAACAACCTTGTGGTGGATATGTTGGGCTTCGGTATCATGAAGTCCATGAATGTGCCGGTGATGTTTGACGTCACTCACGCCTTGCAGATGCCCGGTGGTCGCGCGGATTCAGCCGGTGGCCGCCGAGCCCAAGTAACCGACCTGGCCCTGGCGGGCATGTCCCAGGGGCTTGCGGGTCTGTTCCTTGAGGCTCACCCCGACCCGGATCAAGCCAAGTGCGACGGGCCCTGTGCTCTCCGCCTGAGCCAGCTTGAGCCGTTCCTTGCCCGGGTGAAGGCCGTTGATGACCTTGTGAAGAGTTTCAAACCTATTGATACCGCCTGATTGGCGGTTTTTTTGCGTTCCAGAAGGACTATGGGAGTGAGCGGGAACGGCCCTACGAAAATGTGCGGAGCCATGGATGGCGGAGCCCAAGCGCACAGGGATGTGCTTGTAGCGTTTTTCGTAGGGCCGTTCCCGCTCGCTCTTACTCCCAATTTTGAAATCAAACTTGGAGACAGAGAAGAATGACCAAGATTGCCAACATTAAAGGCCGTGAAGTACTGGATTCTCGCGGGAACCCCACGGTTGAAGCGGACGTGATTCTTGAGGACGGCACCATCGGCAGTGCTTGCGCCCCCTCTGGTGCGTCGACGGGTTCACGCGAAGCTCTGGAGCTTCGTGACAAGGATACGAGCCGCTATCTGGGTAAGGGCGTTCTGAAAGCTGTTGAGGCGGTAAACGCCAAGATTCGCGATGCCCTGATTGGTAAAGACGCAGCTGATCAGCGTGCTCTCGACAACATCATGCTTGAGTTGGATGGCACGGAGAACAAAGCCAACCTGGGCGCCAACGCTATTCTGGCTGTCTCCCTGGCCGCTGCCAAAGCCGCTGCCGCTTCACTGGGCAAGCCGCTGTATGCTCACATTGCGGACCTGAACGGCACCTCCGGCAAGTACAGCATGCCGGTGCCGATGATGAATATCCTCAACGGTGGCGAGCACGCAGACAACAACGTTGATATCCAGGAATTTATGGTCCAGCCGGTGGCTGCGAAGTCATTTGCCGAAGCGCTGCGCATTGGTGCGGAAATTTTCCACGCGCTGAAGAAAGTGCTGAACAGCAAAGGCCTTAACACCGCCGTGGGTGACGAAGGTGGTTTTGCACCGGATCTGCCTTCCAACGAAGGCGCTCTGGGGGTGATCCAGGAAGCGGTGGAGAAGGCTGGCTACAAGCTGGGTACTGATGTGACCCTGGCGCTGGACTGTGCCTCTTCCGAGTTCTATAAGGATGGTCAGTACCAGCTTTCCGGTGAGGGCAAGTCCTTTGATTCCGCCGGTTTCGCCGACTATCTCGCTGGCCTGTGCGAGCGTTATCCGATTGTGTCTATCGAAGACGGTATGGATGAGAGCGACTGGGACGGCTGGAAAGTGCTGACTGAGAAGTTGGGTGACAAGGTTCAGCTAGTAGGTGACGACCTGTTCGTGACCAATACCAAAATCCTCAAGCAGGGTATCGACAAGAGCATTGGTAACTCCATCCTGATCAAGTTCAACCAGATTGGTAGCCTGAGCGAAACTCTGGACGCCATCAAGATGGCTCAGGATGCGGGTTACACGGCGGTGATTTCCCACCGTTCCGGTGAAACTGAAGACACCACCATCGCCGATCTGGCCGTGGCCACCTGTGCGGGTCAGATCAAGACCGGCTCCCTGTGCCGCTCTGACCGGGTTGCCAAGTACAACCAGTTGCTTCGCATTGAGGAAGCGTTGGATGGAAAGGCTCCCTATCGTGGCCTGAGCGAGATCAAAGGCCAGGGCTAATCGCCTGTGAAGGATACCCTGTCGGCGGGATGCTGACAGGTAACCGATCCGGAAAGGCCATCGTGATCCTCAAGATGTGAGGCATGATGGCCTTTTTGTACAACTGGTTAGCAGAACTTGTTGCTAAACTACACTAAGGTCTATACTTACTGTCCGGTTGATGCATCGTAAACGGAATTCGCAATGAAGTTACTCTGGTCCATCATGATTATTCTTATTCTCCTGCTGCAGGTGCGCCTGTGGGTTGGGGAAGGTAGTTTTGCCCAGGTATGGGGACTGGAGAACGCCATTGCCGAGCAGCGCGAGGAAAACGCCGAGCTTTCAGCCCGCAATGAGCGTCTCTATGCGGAAGTTCGTAACCTCCGCGGCGAGAAAGGGGCGGTTGAAGAACGTGCCCGCATGAACCTGGGGCTGATCCGCAACGATGAAACCTTCTTCCTGGTGGTCGAGCAGTAACCCAGCCGCAAGCCAGGCCGATCAAAGCTGACCACGTCCATGAGTAAACCCCGCTATTGGTTGATTGTTCCCGCCGCCGGTTCCGGCCAGCGAATGAAGGCAGACTGCCCGAAGCAGTATCTCAGGCTGGACCATCAATATATCCTTGATATCACTCTCTCCAGGTTATTGGACAATGCTGATTTTTCAGGTTGTGTGGTCGCTATTCGCGCGGACGATCCCTGGTGGCCGGAAACTGCAGCCAGTTCTAACGCACGTATAGAGTCCTGTGCCGGGGGCGCTGAGCGTGCGGATTCGGTATTGTCTGCACTTGAGGCACTGGCCTCTCGGGCGGATGACGACGATTGGGTGCTGGTACACGATGCCGCCCGGCCTTGCCTGCATCCCAATGACCTCGAACGATTGCTGACCCAACTTCAGGATCACCCTGTGGGTGGCTTGCTGGCGACGCCGGTGGCCGATACGCTCAAACTTGTGGCAAGTGACAGCAATCAGGTGGAGACAACCATCGACCGTCGTCATCTGTGGCGCGCCCTGACTCCTCAAATGTTCCGTTGTGGCGCCTTGAGGATGGCTCTGAAAGCTGCCATTGCGTCAGGTTACCCGGTGACCGATGAAGCCTCGGCCATGGAATACGCAGGCAATGTTCCCTGTATCGTTGAGGGGCGACCGGATAATATAAAGATTACGGTACCCGCTGATCTGGCACTGGCCGGTTTTATCCTCAGCCGTCTCTAGCGGCAAGCCTGCATCGTTACTGATTGAAAAGGAAACAGCACTATGCGAATCGGGCAGGGCTTTGATGTCCATGCTTTCTGTGAGGGAAATCAAGTCGTTATTGGCGGTGTGACCATTCCGCACACCCATGCCCTCAAGGCCCATTCCGACGGGGACGTGCTTTTGCACGCCCTTGCAGATGCCCTGTTGGGTGCCGTGGCCCTGGGCGACATCGGTCATCTGTTTCCCGATACCAGTGATGAGTGGGCGGGAGCGGACAGCCGGGACTTGCTGCGCCGCGTGATGGAGCGTGTTGCCGGTGAAGGGTTTGGTGTCGGTAACGTGGATGCCACCATTATTGCCCAGGCCCCGAAAATGGCGCCCCATATTGAGGCCATGCGGTTGACCATTGCCGAGGATCTTGCCATCCCGGCGAGCCGGGTCAGCGTCAAGGCGACCACCACCGAAAAGCTGGGCTTTGCCGGCCGCGGTGAGGGCATTGCGTGCCAGGCGGTTTGCCTGCTGGAGCCGGTTTCATCATGACGGATGCTCAGCACGCTTCCAACGGCTGGCGACTCGACTGGCCAACCTCCTCGGGCTCTCGGGTGGCTTCGGCGCGTATCAAATCGCTCCCCGGCGACTTTTTCGTGGATGAAGAGCTGTCTATGCCCGATGACAGTGGCGGCGGGGGAGAGCACCTGTGCCTGCGTCTGGAAAAAGTCGGGGACAACACCGACTACGTGGCGCGGCAGCTTGCTAATATCTGCGGCTGTCGGCATTTCGACGTGGGTTTTTGCGGGCTGAAGGACCGTCATGCGGTCACGCGTCAGTGGTTTAGCCTTTATCGGCCGGGACAGGAAGACGACGATGGGGCGTTCATCCAGGCGGTGGAGGAACACTGGCCGGTATTGGCTCAGTACCGCCAGGCTCGAAAACTGAGGCGGGGCGATCATCAGGGCAACCGGTTTGAGCTGGTGCTAAAGGACGTGGTCGGCGACACATCTGCTATCGATGCGGCTCTGGCCCGGTTGCGGGACCTCGGATGCCCGAATTATTTCGGTTCGCAACGGTTTGGCCATGGCGGTGCCAATCTGGATAGGGCGCTGACCATGGACCCGACAACACTGAACCGTCGGAGTGGTCGCAATGTCAAAAAGCGTGGGCGAGGGCGGTCAACCTCTGGCAGTCGCGACAGTAAGAACGTATTGTACTTTTCGGCGGCACGTTCGTGGTTATTCAACGAGGTGCTCGCCCATCGTGTTGAGACAGGCACCTGGCTGGAACCTCTGGAGGGAGAGCCTGGCGCATGTGAAAATCAGAACCTGATGGTGACAGGTCCTCTCTGGGGCGACGGTGGCACCGAGGCAGTGTCGGTCCAGGGCGAAATCGAGCGTTCCGTGGTTGCGGAGCACCCGCAACTGGCAGCGGTGTTTTCAACCACCCGCATGAAGCCTGAGCGTCGGCCGCTGAGCCTGAAACCGGAAGGTCTGGAGTGGCATTGGGACGGCAATGACCAGTTGCGGTTGTCGTTCCGGCTTGCGCCGGGGCAATACGCAACAACGTTGCTGGACGATGTGTTTGATATAACGGACGCAACCACGTTTATTGGAGAAAATTGTGCGAATTCTGTTGTCCAATGATGATGGCGTTCATTCGCCTGGTCTTCAGGCCCTACACGACGGGCTCCAGGGGCTGGGCCATCTTGAAGTTGTGGCGCCGGATAGGGACCATAGCGGTGCCAGCAATGCCTTGACGCTGAGCCGCCCGCTAACGGTGGAAGACCATCCCAATGGCTTCCGGTCCGTGGACGGGACCCCGACAGATTGCGTTCACCTTGCGGTTAACGGGCTGTTTGAAGAGCCGTTTGATCGAGTGGTCTCGGGCATCAATACCCACGCCAACCTTGGCGACGATATTATCTATTCGGGTACGGTGGCCGCTGCCACCGAGGGCAGAAACCTGGGGTTGCCAGCAATAGCGGTATCGCTGGTGAACGAAGGCCGTTTCCACTACGAAACGGCGGCCAGGGTTGTTCGCGCGTTGCTGGAAAGCGATCAGCCGTTAACTCTTGGTCCTCGATGCATTCTCAATGTGAACGTTCCCGATGTGCCATGGGAAGAGATTGCCGGCTTCCGCGTGACCCGGCTTGGCCATCGCGACCGGGCTGAAGGCGCGGTGCCGATGACCTGCCCCCGGGGCAAGTCCCGTTACTGGATCGGTGCCGCTGGCAAGGGCAGCGACGCCGGACCGGGGACCGATTTCAACGCAGTGCGCGAGAATTACGTTTCGATCACTCCCGTCCACGTGGATATGACGCGCCATGAGGTACTGTCGCCACTGCGAGAGTGGGTTGAGTTGCTGTCAGGACGGGAGGGACGTTAATGGTGGCAGCGATTGACGGTATTGGAATGACGTCCCGCCGAACCCGTATGCGACTGATACAAAGGCTCAGAGAGGCTGGTATAGCCGATGAGCAGGTGCTTACGGCCATGGCGGACGTGCCGCGTCACATATTCCTTGATGAAGCGCTTTCCCATAGGGCCTACGAAGATACTGCGCTGCCCATTGGCTACAGTCAGACCCTGTCTCAGCCTTACATTGTCGCGCGAATGACAGAATCCCTGATGCACCACAAACCCCGGAAAGTGCTGGAACTGGGAACCGGGTCGGGCTACCAGACCGCGATCCTTGCCGGGTTGGTGGATCAGGTTTTCAGCGTTGAGCGCATCAAGCCGCTCCAGGACCGGGCCCGTGACCGGCTTCGCCAGCTCGGCTACCGTAATACGATGCTCAAGCACGCAGACGGAGGTATGGGGTGGCCAGAACAGGGGCCGTTTGACGGCATCATCGTCACCGCGGCACCCCGTGAGATCCCGCCGGAACTGAAAGACCAACTGGCGGATGGAGGCGTTATTGTGGCGCCGATCGGCGAGGGCACACAGATGTTGGTGGAAATGGTACGCCAGGGCGACCGTTTCGAGACCAGGGATATTGAACCGGTGCGTTTTGTGCCCCTGTTGGGTGGGGTTGTACGGTGACCGCAGAACGCCCCTCTGAGTCTTCTGCCGACGTACCTCACTCCCATCATCCCTTTGCGGTATTCCTGAGGGGCATGGCCATGGGGGCGGCTGATATCGTACCCGGCGTGTCGGGTGGCACCATTGCATTCATTACCGGCATTTACTTCCGGTTGCTGGAAGCCATCAATGCCGTTCCACAAGCCTTCTTTCAGCATCTGATCCGTGGTCAGGTGAGGCAATTCTGGGCGGCGTGTGACGGCACCTTCCTACTGTGTCTGCTGGCGGGGATCCTGGGTAGTATTGCCACACTCGCGTCCGTGATCAGTCATGCCCTTGCCACTTATCCGATCCTTATCTGGAGTTTTTTCTTCGGCCTGATCGTCGCGTCAGTGTGGCACGTCGGCCGTCAGGTTCGTCGTTATGAGCCAATGTTGCTGTTGCCATTTTCGGTGGGAACCGTTTTTGCCTGGTGGGTAACGACTTTGTCTGGCAGCCCGTTGTCGCCCTCGATGCCGGTGTTCTTCGGTGCCGGGGCCCTGGCCATCTGCGCCATGATCCTGCCAGGAATTTCCGGCAGTTTTATCCTGGTGATTCTGGGTATGTACGTCCCGGTGCTGGACGCCATACGTTCCCTGGATCTGGGCATCCTCGGGATTTTCGCTGTTGGTTGTCTGGTCGGTTTACTGTCGGTTGCCCGGCTCATTACCTGGGCGTTCCATCGCTACCATGACCTTGTGCTGGCGTTGTTGACTGGCTTCATGGTGGGGGCGCTGAACAAGATCTGGCCCTGGAAAGAGACACTAAGCTGGCGCACCAACAGTGCCGGCCAGCAGGTGCCCCTGAATGAAGCAAGCGTCAGTCCGATGGGCTATGCTGAGTTGACCGGTGACGAGTCACAGTTACTGCTGGCGATAACCTGTGCGTTCGCCGGTCTGTTGCTGGTTTTGCTGGTGGAATGGGTGGGCAGGAAAAAACAGCCTGGCGCCGCCCGCTAGCCTGGTTTTCTGCTCGCTGTTGTGACGGCGTTCACGGGCGTATCGAGACTAAGTGTTACTTTTTGATCCGTACGGTTGTTTCGGGCAGTAACAAACGCAACAGATGGGTAACTTGGTTTCATGCCCAAAATGTGCAATAAATTAGCAAGTTACTTAAAACACTTTATAAACCGCCGAATTTTTTATACGAATTACTAATAACGGGCGTATTTTTATTCTTTTGAGATTAGTGCGTGGGTCCATCATTGCTGCGACGGCAGTCTTCCCGCGGCTCCCCTCCGGTGCCCCTGTCTCTCCGTGTTCAAAAAAACGGACGCGCCTCTACACCTTTCTGCTTGTGCTTTTTGGCGCCATGCTGCTGACTGGCTGCAACACGCAGGCAATCTACCGTGATGACCTCTACAACCCGCCAGTGTACTGGGGCCGCCACGTTGTCAAATCCGGGGAAACGCTCTATAGCATCGCCTGGCGGTACGGCCGTGACTACCGGGAATTAGGTAATGCCAATGGTATAAGCCCGCCTTACCACATCAAGGCAGGGCAGGTTCTCAGGCTGGACCTTCGCGGAAATGTAACATCCACAGCGCAGACTGGCGGAAGTAGTAAAACGTCGGTCTCGCGACCACCAACCCGCACCGCATCGCGACAGCCTGCTCCCAAACCGGAGCCAAAGCCGACGGTTTCGCGGCGGCCCGATAAGTCGTCACCATTAACGGGTCAAAGCCAGACAGTATCCAATGTCAACTGGCGCTGGCCCCACGTTGGCACCGTAATTGCAGGTTATTCTACATCCGGGAAAGTCAATAAAGGTATTGATATTGCTGGAAAAGCAGGTGACTCTGTGAGGGCAGCGGCAAGTGGTAATGTCGTTTATGCTGGAAGTGGGTTGCTCGGTTATGGCAACTTGATCATAGTGAACCACAACGAGCACTATTTGAGTGCTTATGCTCACAACCGGAAGATTCTGGTGCAGGAAGGGGAGGACGTTAAAGCCGGACAGGTCATCGCTGAACTGGGAAACAGCGGCACGGACAGGCCCAAGTTGCATTTTGAAATCCGGAAAAATGGCAACCCGGTCGACCCCGCCCACTACCTCCCGGGCCGATGAAACGGATTGGCAGAACAAAACCTGGCGTCCGGCACCGAAAATCAGAGGCAACGAAAGATAATAGTCGAGACAAACAATAAAAAAACGACGGTTCCGGCAACCGTCAACAGCTAGCAATAAATGTCCTGAACAAGAACACGAAGAAAGCAGGCGCTCGCAATAACAAAAAGACGTGAGCGAATTTCCAGGATCATTGAAAGGCGGGGCAAAGAGTTATGTCAGCAGAGCATGAAGAACTCATCATTGATCGTGTATCAGATGTTGAAGACGCAGACGATCAGCTGTTAGCAGAGGACAAAGTAGAAGAAAAAGAAACGGCCGAAGTGGAAGCCGTTGAAACAGAAGAAGACATCCCGGCCCAGGGTCGATACTTCACCAGCCAGAAACAACTGGACGCCACCCAGCTTTATCTCAACGAAATCGGTTTCTCTCCTCTCTTAACACCCGAAGAAGAAGTGTACTTTGCACGGCTCGCCCGTAAGGGAGAGGAGTCCGGTCGCAAACGTATGATCGAGAGCAATCTACGCCTGGTGGTCAAGATTGCCCGGCGTTACGTGAACCGTGGTCTGACACTGTTGGACCTGATAGAAGAGGGTAACCTTGGGCTTATCCGTGCGGTAGAGAAATTTGACCCCGAGAGGGGCTTCCGTTTCTCCACCTACGCGACCTGGTGGATCCGCCAGACCATTGAGCGGGCCATCATGAACCAGACCCGCACCATCCGCCTTCCCATCCACGTCGTTAAGGAACTCAACCTGTACCTGCGCGCGGCACGGGAGCTTACCCAGAAGCTGGACCACGAGCCGTCGGCGGAAGAAATCGCGCGCATGGTCGACAAGCCGGTAGCAGACGTTAAGCGGATGCTGGGCCTGAACGAGCGCGTTGCGTCCATGGACACCCCCATTGGTACCGGCGGTGAAAAATCCCTTCTGGATACCGTCGCAGACGAAGGCGCCTCTGATCCCGCCGACCTGCTGCAGGACAACAACATGTGCTCCTGTGTCGAAAAGTGGATCGATCAGCTCAGTGACAAACAGCAGGAAGTGTTGTCCCGCCGCTTTGGCTTGAGGGGTTACCCCATCAGCACGCTTGAGGAAGTGGGCCAGGAGATTGGACTGACCCGTGAGAGGGTTCGCCAGATCCAGGTGGAGGCGCTACGTCGCCTTCGCGAAATCTTGGAGAAGGAAGGCCTGTCGGGAACCATGCTGTTCAAGTAATCGGTTCTGTACCACCAAAAACCGGCCCGCTGTCTGCAGGCCGGTTTTTTTTGCGTTGCCAAATGAGAACCAGCCGGCGTAAGCGTTCGTTTGCTCCCTGTTAAACTTGGATGGCCGGAGGGGGATATGGGTGTCGAACTCCGGTGCAATCAGACATTCAATAATAACGATCAATAAGGAAAGGACGATGAAGAAGGCCCTATCAACAGGATTTGCATCACTGCTGCTGACAGCAGCCCTTACAACACCAGCCGCCGCTCTGACGGTGGAGGGCGTTGATGTGCCGGATACCTACTCGGCGATGGATATCGAGCTTAAGCTCAATGGTGCGGGTACCCGTTCCAAGTGGTTCATGGACCTTTATATCGGCGGTCTGTATGTGCCCGAGACCATCGACGATGGCCAGGCCATTATCAACGCGGACGAGCCCCAGGCCATCACCCTGCACATTATTTCCGGGATGATCACCAGCGACAAAATGAAATCCGCCACAATGGAAGGGTTTGAGAATTCCACAGGGGGAGACCTGGCCGCGATCAAGGACGATGTGGATGCGTTCCTGGATGTGTTTTCAGAAGAGATCAAGGACGGTGACGTTTTTGATCTTGTTTACCTGCCGGGTGAAGGCGTGCGCGTCCTTAAGAATGGCAAGGAACGCGCTACCATTGGCGACCTGGAGTTCAAGAAGGCCCTGTTCGGCATCTGGTTGTCAGACGAGCCTGCCCAGGAAGATCTGAAAGAGAAGATGCTGGGCCAGCGGTAAGCGCCCGGTAAGGGCACCGGTTCCGGTTGTCCGGGGCCGGTGTCAGTCCATGTAATCCCGTTTCTGCTTGAATTCGCACAGATCTTCGATGATGCAGGCGCCGCATTTGGGCTTCCTGGCGGTACAGGTGTAGCGCCCGTGAAGGATCAGCCAGTGATGGGCATCCAGCAGGAACTCCCTGGGCACCAGCCGCATCAGGCGCTTCTCCACTTCCAGCACGTTCTTGCCCGGCGCAATCCCCGTTCTGTTCGATACCCGGAAGATGTGGGTATCCACCGCCATTGCCGGTTGCCCGAACGCGGTGTTCAGAACCACGTTGGCGGTCTTGCGGCCCACACCCGGAAGGGCTTCCAGGTCTTCCCGGTTGTCCGGAACCTCCCCGCCGTGTTTTTCAATCAGCGCACGACAGGTCTTGATCACGTTCTCGGCCTTGCTGTTAAACAGCCCGATGGTCTTGATGTATTCCTTCAGGCCATCCACTCCCAGCGCGAGGATTTTTTCGGGTGTGTTGGCTACGGGGTATAGTTTTGCTGTTGCCTTGTTCACACCGACGTCCGTGGCCTGGGCCGAGAGGATCACCGCGATCAGAAGTTCGAACGGGTTGGTATAGTTCAACTCGGTTGTGGGTGTCGGATTGGCTTCCCGCAAACGGGTAAAGATTTCCGTACGTTTTGCCTTGTTCATGGGTTATCCGCTGGCTGAGAAAGTAATGGTCATTGGATGTTCAGGATACATGGCCTGTTACCCGCACACGCTTGCTACCGGCCACGATGGGCTCCGCCGCCGTACGGCGGGCCTTGAGATGATTGTCGATGCCATTCTTCAGCGCGATAAGCAGCCCCAGCCCCACAAAGGCGCCTGGCGGCAGCACCATGAAGAGCACGTCCGGGTATTGCTCCAGCGGACGGATTCCCCAGTCTGCCGCCATGGGGCCCAGCAGGAGATCCATATCGGTAAACAGGGTGCCCTGTCCCACGAGTTCCCGCATGGCGCCGAGTGCAATCAGCACTACCAGAAAACCGATACCCATCATGACACCGTCCAGCAGGGCGGGTAGGGGCGGGTTCTTGGAGGCAAACGCGTCCGCACGGCCCAGAATGGCACAGTTGGTCACAATCAACGGAATGAAAATGCCCAGGATCTGGTAGAGCTCATAGGTATAGGCCTGCATCAACAGTTCAGCGCAGGTGACGAAAGAGGCGATGATCATCACGAAGGCAGGCAGGCGCACCGACTCGCTAACAAAGTTGCGGATCAGTGACACTGCCAGGTTCGAGCCCATCAGCACCATCAGCGTTGCCAGGCCCAGGCCGATGGCATTAACGACGGTACTGGTCACCGCTAGCAGGGGGCAAAGCCCCAACACCTGAACCAGGGCAGGGTTGTTGGTCCAAAGCCCGTCACGGATGATCTCTGAGCTGGATTTGGTCGCCATGCTACGAATGCTCCCGTTCTGGTGTCTGGCCAGCGATTTCCTCGGGCGTCAGAGGCGTGCTTCGGGGTGACGCGGGTTCATTGAGGATGTCGCGAATGTCGCTGCGATGCTCACGGAAATAGATGAGTGTTTTTTGCACCGCATTAACCACGGCTTTCGGGGTGATGGTCGCACCGGTGAACTGGTCAAATACCCCGCCATTCTTCCTGACAGTCCAGCGTTCTGGTTCCGGGTTGCCAAGAGAGCGGCCGGTGAACGAGTGGATCCAGTCTGACTTCTTGGTTTCAATGCGGTCGCCCAGGCCAGGGGTTTCCCGGTGGCTGGTCACCCGAACTCCCAGCACCGTGCCTTTCATATCCAGACCCACCAATAGGTGAATGTTGCCAGAATAACCGTCAGGGGCCACCACCGGCATGATCAATCCGGTAGGGCGGCCATTGCGACGTGCCACCCAGGCCGTGACGGGGTCGTTAGCATTCATTCCGTTATCCGCCGGAAGCTGCACCGTGTCGGTCAGCAGATGATTGTCGTGCCGGTTCTCCGGAATGATCTCAAACAGCGCCTGTGCTTCCGCCCTGGCGGCCTGTTCCTGTATGCGCTCGGCCGTCATGACCTGGGTGATGGCGATGGTGCCGCCTGTAATGATGGCGAACAGGCCCAGGCCAATGGCGTTGCGACGGATGGACTTCGCGAGTGCTGCCATGGTTTACCCCTGACCCTTGCCGGGAATGCCGCGCCGGGGCTTATGATGCCCGTAGGTACGGGGCGGCGTGTAATGGTCGATAAACGGCACCGCGAAGTTCATCAGCAGAACGCTGAAGGCCACCGCATCGGGGTAGGCGCCCCAGGTGCGGATCAGGTAGATCAGGATACCAATACCCGCTCCGTAGATAAGCTTGCCCTGATGACTGGACGCGGCGGACACCGGATCCGTGGCAATGAAGAACGCGCCCAACATGGTGCCCCCGGCCAGCAGGTGCATGGACAGCGGCGCATACAGGTCCGCGTTGCTGCCAAAGGCAAGGCTCATAAGTGCGAGGCCCGCCAGCATGCTGACTGGAATGTGCCAGGTGATGATCTTCAGGCCGACAAGAACCAGACCACCCACTAGGAACGCGGCGTTGACCCATTCCCAGCCCCGGGCAACACCGTCACCGAAGGTGGGGTGAGCAAGCACTTCCGCTGCGGTGTGGGTGGTAATCTTGTGTTTGTACTCATCCAGCGGCGTGGCCATGGTGAAGGCGTCTACCGCTGTCTGTTGGCCAGAGGCGATCATGCTCAGGGTGTCACCAAACCCCGGAGCGGTCTCCCATAGGAGGCCGGGCTGCGCCCAATTCGTGGTCATGGCCACGGGGAACGAGATCAACACCAGAGCGTAACCCACCATGGCAGGATTGAACGGGTTGGAGCCCAAACCACCATAGAGCTGCTTGGCCATGACGATGGCGGCGATGACGGCAACCGCCGACACCCACCAGGGCGCAAACTGTGGCAGGGAAAGGCCCAGCAAAAGGCCAGTGACCGCAGCAGTGTTGTCTTTCAGGAAGAAAGCCACCGGGCGCTTGCGAAGCTTGAGGATAGAAGCCTCGGCCGCGAGTGCCACCGTGATGCACCAGACCACGTTGATCAGATTGCCCCAGCCAAAGAACAGGGTCAGCGCCAGCAGGCCGGGCAGGGCCGCCAGAATCACCCACAGCATGACCTGTGACGTGGAGCGGGCGTTACGGGCGTGGGGCGAGGACTGTTGCGCAAGTGCCATTAGCGTTGGAGCCTGTTCATCATGAGTCTGTCGTTTGGGTATCGGTGGCCGCCACAGATTGCCGGGCCTCTGCCAGAGCCTCTTCCGCCCGCTTCACCCGGTCGTGGTTCTTGGTGACGGCTCTCTCGAGTTTTTCGACATTGTCCGCATTCTCGGCCCTGGCGTCCTCCAGCATGCTTTGCATGGTGTTCAGCTTTGCGGTGGCCTGGGCAAGCTGCTTCTCCAGGGCGTCAATATCGGGCGCCGGTTCGCTGGCGGCTTTGGTTTCAGATGTCTCAGCTTTCGTTTCGGCCTGTTGTTGGCCCTTGGCCTTTTTACGGGCAAGGGCTTCCTGCACCAGGGCGGCTTTGGCGGCACGGTCATCGGCGGGCTGGCCTTCTGCGTCCGCCTTTTCAGCCTCGGCCTGCTTCCTGGCCTGGGCTTCGGCAGCCGCCTTCGCTCGTTCTTTGCGGCGCTGTTCTTTCTCCTGCTGTTCCCGTTCGAGTCTCGCCTGACGGGCTTCAAAACGTTCACGGGCGCGATCCGCTTTCAGCTGTTCAGCCTGTTGTACCCGTATCTCGCCTTTGGCCGCCCGGTAATACTGCACCAGCGGAATGGAGCTGGGGCAGACGTAAGAACAGGCACCACATTCGATGCAGTCGAACAGGTTCAGGTGCTCGGCTTTGTCGAACTCCCCGGCTTTGGAGTACCAGAACAGTTGCTGGGGCAGCAACTCCATTGGGCAGGCTTCGGCGCACATGCTGCAGCGAATACAGGGTTGTTCCGGAGCCGGGTCCGGTAATTCCGTGGCAGTGGCGGCAATGACGCAGTTGGTGGTCTTGACCACCGGTACGGCTGGCGTTTCCAGGGTATAGCCCATCATCGGCCCACCCAGAACAAGGCGGTGGAGCTTGCTGTTTTCCTGCCCGGCCTGCGCGAGCAGGTAGTCGATAGGTGTGCCGATCAGGACCTCGAAATTACCGGGATCGGTAACTGCATACCCAGTGACCGTTGTGACGCGGGAAATCAACGGCTCGCCCCGATGAATGGCGGCGGATACGGCGATGGCTGTGCCCACGTTCTGGCACATCACTCCAATATCCGCTGGAATCCCGCCACTGGGCACTTCCATGCCTGTCAGGATCTGTATCAGCTGTTTTTCACCGCCAGAGGGATATTTTGTGGGGATGACCGCGATCTCTGTCTGGGTGCCCTCCGCGGCTTTCCTGAGCGCTGAGATGGCCTCTGGCTTGTTGTCCTCAATGCCGATCACAACCCGCTCCGGGCGCAGTATCCACGCCATGATGCGCAACCCGGCAATGATCTCGCCCGCGTTCTCCCGCATCGACATATCGTCGGCCGTGATGTAGGGCTCACACTCCGCGCCGTTCAGGATCAGCGTGTTTACCTTCCGGTCCCTCGGCGGGCGTAGCTTGATGTTTGTGGGGAAGCCGGCGCCTCCCATGCCGGAAATGCCGGCGTCGCGGATTTGTTCGAGCACCGTTTCCCGGTCCAGATCCCGGTAGTTCGTTATCGGGTTGAGAGGTGCCCACTCATCTTTTCCGTCGGGCTTGAGGGTAATGCACCAGTCGCTCATTCCGGAGGGGTGGGGAACGGGCTGAAGGCTGACGGATTCAATGGTGCCGGACGTCGGCGCGTGAACGGGTACGCCCATGCCGCCGGTCACGTCGGCAACTTTCTGGCCTTTGAGAACTCGATCGCCGACTGCAACACAGGCTTCGGCCGGCTCGCCTATGTGCTGCTGCAACGGCAATACCAGAACCTCTGGCAGGCCGGCGCCAGTGATAGGGCGTGATGTGGACTGGTGTTTGTTTTCGGCAGGATGGATGCCGCCGGAAAAGTCCCAGAGCTGTGTCATCAGGCGTTGGCCCCCTGACGATCGGTGGCAATCACACCGGATTTGGGCGGTGTCCAGGTCCAGGAGCGAATGTCGGGCTCTACCGTAATCATGTCGATACAGTCCACCGGGCAGGGTTCCACACACAGATCACAGCCGGTGCATTCGCTCTCGATTACGGTATGCATGTGTTTTGCGGCGCCGAGGATGGCGTCCACCGGGCAGGCCTGGATACACTTGGTGCAACCAATGCACTCGTCCTCGCGAATCACCGCAACACGCTTGGCCTGTTCCACCCCGTGTTCCGCGTCCAGCGGTTGTGGCTCCACGTCCAGCAGGTCCGCCAGTGCCTTGATGGTGGTTTCACCGCCCGGAGGGCATTTGTTGATGGCATCGCCGTTGGCAATGGATTCGGCGTAGGGACGGCAGCCGGGAAAACCACACTGGCCGCACTGGGTTTGGGGAAGCATGGAGTCAATCTGGTCCACCAACGGGTTGCCTTCCACCCGAAAGCGCTCTGCGGCAAAGCCCAGCAGGCCGCCGAACACAACCGCCAGCGCGAGCAGAACCAGTACGGCAATCAGTATGCTCGTCCACATAATACAAACGCTCCGTCAGACGCTGACCAGACCAGTAAAGCCCAGGAAAGCCAGAGACATCAACCCGGCGGTGACCATGCCAATGGCGGCGCCCCGGAAGGCAACCGGAACATCGGCCACGGCGATGCGTTCACGCATGGCAGCAAACAGCACCAGCACCAGCGAAAAGCCGGCGGCGGCTCCGAATCCGTACAGGACAGACTCCACGAAGTTATTGTTCTTGTTGAGGTTAAGCAGGGCAACACCCAGAACCGCACAGTTGGTGGTGATCAACGGCAGGAAAATGCCCAATACCCGATAGAGCAGGGGGCTGGTCTTGCGCACCACCATCTCCGTGAACTGCACCACAACGGCGATGACCAGGATGAACGTGATGGTTTTCAGGAACGCCAGGTCCAGCGGCTCCAGCAGGTAGGTATACGCCAGGTAGCTGCACACCGAGGCCAGGGTCAGCACAAACGTGGTGGCCAATGACATGCCCATGGCGGTTTCCAGCTTCCCGGATACGCCCATGAACGGGCACAGTCCAAGAAACTGAACCAGCACAAAATTGTTCACCAGTATGGTGCTGACCAGGATCAGCAGATACTCAGTCATCAGAGCGCGCCATTACATAATCCGCATGCCGGGCGTGGCACCCGAATCCGGTGACAAGATGAAAATGTCTTTTCCGCCGGGGCCGGCCGCCAGCACCATGCCCTCTGACATCCCGAATTTCATCTTTCGGGGCTTGAGGTTGGCCACCATCACCGTCAGGCGTCCTTCGAGGTCCTCAGGTTTGTACGCCGATTTGATGCCGGCAAAGACGTTGCGCTCGCCCTCTCCAACGTCAAGGGTAAGGCGAAGCAGCTTGTCGGCGCCGTCCACGTGTTCGGCTTTGACAATTCTGACGACCCGAAGATCCACCTTCGCGAAATCCCCGAATTCTATTTCATCCGCAATCGGCTCGCGATTGGCTTCCGGGGCCTTCTGTCCTGTCGCTGCGGGCATTTCTTCCTTGGACGCGTCCAGCATTTTTTCGATCTGAGCCATATCCACGCGGTTCATCAGCGGCTTGAACTTGTTGATGCCGTGATTCTCAAGCCGTTGCTCGCGCTTGTTCCAGTCCAGCGGCGCATTCAGGAACGCCTCGGAAGCCTTGGCGGTTTCCGGCAGAACCGGCGCCAGGTAAGTCATCAGCAGGTGGAACATGTTGATGGCGTTGGTGCAGATGGCCTGCAGGTTGTCGTCCTGGCCGTCCTGCTTGGCAATGACCCAGGGCTGCTCGTCATTCACGTACTGGTTGGCGATGTCAGCCAGTTCCATGATTCGACGCATGGCGCGGCCGAACTCCCGGGCCTCGAAAAAGTCCGCGATCTCATCGCCGGCCTCGATAAACTCTTTCAGCTTTTCATGTTCGGTGACGGTACCGAGCTGGCCATCAAAGCGCTTGGTGATGAACCCGGCGCTGCGACTGGCAATGTTGACGACCTTGCCCACCAGGTCCGAGTTCACCCGCGCGGCGAAGTCTTCCAGGTTCAGGTCCATATCGTCGACGCTGCCGGTGAGTTTGGCGGCGAAGTAGTAGCGCAGGTATTCCGGATTCAGATGGTCCAGATAGGTCCGGGCCATGATGAACGTGCCCCGGGACTTGGACATTTTCTTACCATTTACCGTCACGAAACCATGGGCCCAGACGGCACTGGGTGTGCGGAACCCGGCGCTGTGCAGCATGGACGGCCAGAACAGGGCGTGGAAATTGATAATGTCCTTGCCGATAAAGTGGTACACCTCGGCGGTGGAATCCGCCTTCCAGAAATGCTCGAAATCAATGCCTTCCCGGTTGCACAGGTTCTTGAAACTGGCGAGGTAACCAATGGGCGCGTCGAGCCAGACGTAGAAGTACTTGCCCGGTGCATCGGGAATCTCGAAGCCGAAATAGGGGGCATCGCGGCTGATGTCCCATTCCTGCAGGCCCGCATCCAGCCACTCGGCCAACTTGTTGGCCACCTGGGGCTGCAGCGTACCGCTACGAGTCCAGTTCGCGAGGAAGTCCGCAAATTCCGGCAGACGGAAGAAGTAGTGCTCGGATTCCTTTTCCACCGGCGTGGCACCGGAAACCGCCGAGCGGGGATTGATCAGCTCGGCTGGGGTATAGGTGGCGCCGCAGGCTTCGCAGTTGTCGCCGTACTGGTCCTCGGTCTTGCACTTGGGGCAGGTGCCCTTGATGAACCGGTCCGCCAGGAACATGTTCTTTTCAGGATCGAACGCCTGGGTAATCTTGCGGGTGGCGATGTGGCCGTTTTCCTGCAACTGGCGATAGATGTATTCCGAGAACTGGCGGTTCTCTTCGGAGTGGGTGGTGTAATAGTTGTCGAAGCGGATGTGAAAACCACCGAAATCCTGCTGGTGCTCGTCCCGGATACGATCAATCAGGTTTTCGGAAGAGATGCCTTCCCGCTCGGCACGGAGCATAATGGCAGTACCATGAGCATCGTCCGCGCAAACGTAGTAGCAGTTCTGGCCACGCATTTTCTGATAGCGCACCCAGATATCCGTCTGAATGTATTCCAGCAGGTGGCCCAGGTGGATGGGGCCATTGGCGTACGGCAGGGCGCTGGTTACCAGAATATCGCGCTGTTGCTTTGAACTCGCTTGCGTCATGTTGTGGTCCGAACCTTCATTCGTCAGGAGTTGGGCGTTCGCGTTTACCGGCCTTGCTCCGGGTAAAGAACCCTTATGGCCAGAAACGGGCACAAATGATACCTTCCGAGCAGATAATTTTCACCCGAAACACCTGTTTCCGCGCTAATAAATGCGCGTGACGTTAGACCGGAGATTCCGATGGCACAGATTTCACAGCAGGCACTGGAAACCGCCGTACAACAGTACCGCGACCCCTACCTGGGCAAGGACCTGTATGAATTGGGTGCGGTGAAATCCCTGACCGCGGACGACAGCGGCAAGGTCACCGTGATGATCGAATTGCCATACCCGTCCAAAGGCATCGCCGGCGCCCTGAAAGAGCTGCTCACCAACGCCCTCGATAACGTCGATGGCGTTGAAGGCGTGGATGTCCACGTGGGACAGAAAATCCACTCCCACAAAGGCCAGAAAGACATCCAGTCCGTTCCCGGCGTCAAGAACATCATCGCAGTGGCCTCCGGCAAGGGCGGCGTTGGCAAATCCACCACCGCCGTCAACCTCGCCCTGGCGCTACAAGCCGAAGGCGCCCGTGTCGGCATTCTCGATGCGGACATCTACGGCCCCAGCATCGGCATGATGCTGGGCGTCCCCGAAGGCAAACGCCCCGACACCCGGGAAAACAAGTACTTCGTCCCCATGGAAGCTCACGGCCTGCAGGCCAACTCCATGGCCTTCGTCGTCACCGATAAAACCCCCATGGTCTGGCGCGGCCCCATGGTCAGTGGCGCCGTCATGCAACTGCTGCAGCAGACCCTGTGGAACGAACTGGACTACCTCATCCTCGACATGCCCCCGGGCACGGGCGACATCCAGCTCACCATCGCCCAGAAAGTCCCGGTAAACGGCGCCGTTATCGTCACGACGCCTCAGGACATCGCCCTGCTGGACGGCAAAAAAGGCATCGAAATGTTCCGCAAGGTGGACATATCTGTGCTGGGCGTGGTGGAAAACATGAGTGTGCACATCTGCAGCAACTGCGGCCATGAAGAACCCCTCTTCGGCCACGGCGGCGGCGAACGCATCGCCGAAGAATACGACACCACGCTGCTGGGCCAACTCCCGCTGCACCTGACCATCCGCGAACAGACCGACGGCGGCATCCCCTCGGTAGTGGCAGAGCCGGACTCGGAAGTTGCAAGGCGCTACAAGGACATCGCAAGGCGGGTAGGGGCGGAGCTCTCTACTCGGGAGAGAAACCTCACCGGTTCCATTTCTAGCGTTTCCGTTACGGAGCATTGAGCGGACACGACAAAAGCTGAGTCGCGGCTGCGGAGAGGACCGGTTTGAAACTGTGAAAAACATGGATGTTTTTCTCAAGCCTACATGGACGTATTAACGGCGTGTTTCAAGCCGGTCCTCTCTGTGGCCGCAGCCCCCGTTGTAGCAATCCTGTGCACTGTCAAAATTAGCGGGCAAGCCTTCGACAGTCATTAAGTGAACAGGTAAACTACCGCCTCTCTTTTTTATGGATACGAGACGTCACCCATGAGCATCAAATCCGACCACTGGATTCGCCGGATGTCCCGGGATCACGGTATGATCGAACCCTTTGAATACGATCAGGTCCGCGAAACCGGAAAAGGCCGCGTAATCTCCTACGGCACATCCAGCTACGGCTACGATGTCCGTTGCAGCAACGAATTCAAAATCTTCACCAACGTCCACTCCGCCACCGTGGACCCGAAGAACTTCGACGACAACAGCTTCGTCAACTACACCGGCGACGTCTGCATCATCCCGCCCAACTCCTTTGCCCTGGCGCGCACCGTGGAATACTTCCGTATCCCCCGCAGTGTGCTGACCATCTGCCTGGGCAAATCCACCTACGCGCGGTGTGGCATCATCGTCAACGTCACACCACTGGAACCCGAGTGGGAAGGGCAGGTCACCCTGGAATTTTCCAACACCACCAATTTGCCGGCCAAAATCTACGCCAACGAAGGCGTCGCCCAGATGCTGTTCTTTGAGTCCGATGAAATCTGCGACACCAGCTACAAAGACCGGGGCGGAAAGTACCTGGGGCAAACAGGCGTGACCCTGCCGCGAACATGAGTGGCAGTGCCGCAGGGGCGATTCCGGTAAGCGACATCGTCAGGAGAGAGCCACAGTGAACGCCAATCAGTTTCTGAAAGCTGTCTCACAACTGCAGGGCTGGCGGGAATTTACCTTCCTGATGGCCCTCGCTGAGCGCTCCTTCCCCAATTACGCCCTGTTTGCGGACGCCGTTGGGCTCAAAACCGGTGCGAAAATGCGCCACTTGCTCGATCTTGGCTGGGAAATGCTGCAAAAGGACGTTTCCGAAGCGGCCATTCCCCAATTGCTGGCGAAACTCGAATCGCTGTCGCCAGATGTGAGCGCCTATGACGCTTACGGTGTCTATCCCGCCTTTGATTTTTGCCAGTTGCTGGAACAGGCGTTGCTGAACCGGCTCAATCCGGGCAAGCACCGTGCAACCGACGCCTCCCAGATGGCCACCGCGACCGTCATGAACTTTGTTGAGCTTTCTGAAGGTGAAGATCTGGAAGAAGATGAGCTGGTCAGGCTATTGGACCAGCACCCGCTGATGAAAGAAGACAAGGTATTCCAGCGCGACCTGATCCTGGCCCTCAAACGCCAGCGCACGCCCACCAGCCAGTTTGTTGAACGCATCCACGGCGATGCCGCCAACGACGGTGTGAGCAACCTGGGCATCTCGCTGAGCGACTGACCGGCAGCGCTGCTGGCTCTGGCCTACACTTGGGTGACAATCCGTTCTAATCCGGTACCGAAAAGCATCATGAAACTCTCTTCCTTTGGTCGGAAATTTACCGCGGATGCGGGAATCACCTCCCTGATGGATGACCTTGGCAACGCCCTGGCGTCCGGCGACGACATGATCATGATGGGTGGGGGCAATCCCGGTCATATTCCCGAGATCCAGGCTCGGGTCCAGCAGATACTGGCCGACATGGCCCAAAGTGATGGTGATACGCGCAGGCTGGTTGGTATTTATGACCCGCCCCAGGGTGAGAAGCAGTTCATTGCCTCCTTGGCCGAGCTTCTGAATCGTGAGTATGGCTGGGGATTGAAGCCGGAAAATATTGCCCTGACCAATGGCAGTCAGGCCGCGTTTTTCATGCTGTTCAATATGTTTGGTGGTGACTATGGTGATGGGGTGCACAAGCATGTCCTGTTGCCACTGGCGCCAGAGTACATAGGCTATGCCGATGCCGGTATTGAGCCCGGGCTGTTCCACGCCGTGCAGCCGGATATCTCATTCACCGACGCCCATGAGTTCAAATACCGGGTGGATTTCGATGCGGTTGAGGTAACGGCTGAAACCGGCGCCATCTGCGTTTCCCGGCCCACGAACCCCACTGGAAATGTGGTCACCGACGAAGAGCTGTCCCGGTTGGAAGCCATGGCCCGCCAGCACGACATCCCGCTGATTGTGGATGGAGCCTACGGTACACCGTTTCCAAGCCTGCTGTTTGTGGATGCGAAACCCCACTGGAACGACCAGGTGATCCTGTGTCTGAGCCTGTCCAAGTTCGGCCTGCCGGCCGTGCGTACGGGCATCGTTATTGCGGCGGAGCCGGTGATCAAGGCCTTGTCGGGCATCAATGCCATCATGAACCTTGCCACTGGTAGCTTTGGCGCCATGCTGGCGGAGCCTCTGGTGCGCTCAGGAGAAATCCTGTCTCTCAGCCGGGACGTGGTCTGCCCGTTCTACAAGGCGAAAATGGAGCGGGCGGTGGCGGTGTTCCGGGATGCCATGGGCGAGGACAGCTGTCGCTGGTATGTCCATAAACCCGAAGGCGCCATGTTTCTCTGGCTCTGGTTTCCGGGGCTGCCGATCAGCAGTCTGGAGCTGTATCAGCGGCTGAAAGCGCGGGGCGTGCTGGTGGTCTCGGGGCACTACTTCTTCCCCGGTTTGCCGGAAGACGGCTGGAAGCACCGCCACGAATGCCTGCGGGTGACCTACTCACAGGACGATGAGCGCGTGGCGGAGGGGCTGCGAATCATCGCGGATGAGGTGAAGACTGTCTGGGCGACGGCCAGCCCTTAACTCACCGCTCTAGTGGCCCACCCTGGCGTCGCTGATGGTCAGTTCGTACTCGCTGCCGTCAGGTTCTACCTGGAGGAAGCGAATCAGCAGATAGTCACGCTCCGGCGCGAACCACATCAGGGATTCGCGTTTGCTGTCGCTGTCGCGAACTTTCTCGGCCTTAAGTGTGCGGATGTCGTCGCCGTTGATGCGCACGGTTTCCTCGTCAACGACGGCGAATTTGTCGGTGTCGTAGTCGCCCTTGTCGATGACGCGGTATTCCATCTCGCGCTTGCCGGCCTTGATGTCCTGGCTTAGCTGCAGCTGATAGCCCATGGGGTCCATGGCGCCTTTCTCCAGCTTCATCGAAAACTTATCGCCTTCGTGATGCCCACTGACCACGTTATTTTCCCAGTCAAAATCGATCGCTTCCTCACGGTCCCGGATGAAGAGGCCGGAGAGCTTGTAGCGGTAACGCAGGGGAACCACCTGATTGTCTTCCCAGCGGAAGATCAGCGATTCGTCAATGTCTGCAACAAAGGAATCCACGTCGGTTCTGAAATGCCAGGTGCCATCGTCCCGTTGTTCCAGGATGCGGCGGGCGTCACCATTGAGGGAGATGCCCTTGTCCAGGGAGGCGTTGTAGCTGAGCTTCATGGGTTGGAGGGTAACGTCCTCCTGCTCGTCCGAGGCGTGTGCGAGCGAGGCTCCGAGAAGCAGCGCCCCGGTTAACAGGGCGGGCAACGCTGTGAGGCTGAATTTCAGGGGCATGCGACTCCTCCGGTTGCAATGGCAGATCTGTCACTGAACAGTCTAGCGTGACTGGTTGCTTCCGGAGATGACGATAAGTTTACTCAGGCCGAGGCTGCTGAGTTCTCGTCCGGAAGTACCACCGGTCGATTCAGTGGCTGACCGTCGAACACTACATAGTCGGTGCCCAGTTGAATGCGTCCCTCACAGAACCAGCGCACTACGATCGGGTAAAGCACGTGTTCTTTCTCCTGGACTTTCTCGGCGAGGGATTCCGGGGTGTCGTCCGGGGATATGCTCACTTCTGCCTGGGCAATCACCGGCCCGCCATCCAGTTCTTCGGTGACAAAATGAATGGACACGCCGTGGGTTGTTTCGCCAGCGTCCAGTGCACGCTGATGGGTCTTCAGCCCGGTGTACTTGGGCAGAAGGGAAGGGTGCACGTTCAGCATGGTGCCACGCAGTGCCCGCACGAAATCCGTGGTCAGGATGCGCATGAAGCCCGCCAGGACGATCAGGTCCGGGTTGTGACGGCGAATCTCCGCCATCAGTGCGCCGTCGAACTCCTCGCGGGAACCGTAATGGGTGTGATCCACGGTGAAGGTGTCGATGTTGGCCTGGGCTGCCCTCTCCAGAGCGAAGGCGCCAGGGCGGTTGCACCCTACCGCAACGATCTGGCCGGGAAAGTCCCGCTCCCGGCTGGCGTTGATGAGGGCCTGGAGGTTGGTGCCGCTGCCGGAAGCCAGGACCAGGATGCGTGGGGCGGTTACGGAATCTGCCTTCATGCCGACAACAGCCCTGGCGCATAACGTACTGATGCAGAGGCCGTGGCGTCGTCAGAGGCTTCAATGATGCCGACCTGCCAGACTTTTTCACCCAGAGCGTTCAGCGTATCAAGGGCCAGTTCGCGCTGGTTGGCGGGGATGCATACAACCATACCGACGCCACAGTTGAAGGTGCGGTACATTTCTTCGCTGGCAACGCCGCCGGCATCCTTCAGCCATTGGAACACCGGGGGTAGCTGCCAGCTGTCCGTATCGATGGCTGCTACCATGCCGTCAGGCAGAACCCGGGGAATGTTCTCCGGAAGGCCGCCGCCGGTGATGTGGGAAAGTGCACGAACGTCCACTTCGCGGACGAGCTGGAGCAGGTTTTTCACATAAATGCGGGTGGGCGCCATCAGGGCATCCGCGAGGGTGACGTCGGCAACCATCTGGTTCAGGTCAGCGTTACTGACTTCCAGGATCTTGCGGATCAGGGAGTAACCATTGGAATGCGGGCCGGAAGAACCCAGGGCGAGCAGAACGTCGCCAGCCTGCACGCGGCTGCCATCAATGATCTCGCTGCGCTCTGCCACACCCACACAGAAACCGGCCAGATCGTAGTCGTCCCCTTCGTACATACCCGGCATTTCCGCCGTCTCGCCACCCACCAGGGAGCAGCCGGCCTGTTCACAGCCAGCGCCAATGCCGTCGACAACCTGGGCGGCCACGTCGACATTCAGCTTGCCGGTAGCGTAGTAGTCCAGGAAGAACAGGGGTTCCGCGCCGCCTACTACCAGGTCGTTGACACACATGGCCACAAGGTCAATGCCAATGGTGTCGTGCTTCTGGAGTTGCATGGCGAGTCGAAGCTTGGTGCCGACGCCGTCGGTGCCTGATACCAGCACCGGCTCATTGTAGCCAGGGGGAATAGCCACCATGGCGCCAAAGCCACCGAGGCCGCCAAGGACTTCCGGGCGACGTGTGCGCGCCGCGGTATTCTTGATGCGGTCGACGAGTTCGTTACCGGCATCAATATCAACGCCGGCATCACGATAGGTGAGAGAGGGCTTCTGTTCGCTCATGGTGTGCTTAACCGTTTGGACAGTGGGACAGGCGGCGGATTTTAACAGGTGCGGAACGGCGCTCCAAATGCAATTGCCCCGTTTGTCATCCTTTAGGCAGTGTGGCGCCGGATTGACTTTCTGCAATCCCGGTTAGCTACTCACACCAGGGGGCTTGGTGTATCCTATGCGCCATTAAGACGAATCGCAGGGTGTTTCATGCCAGACTCAGGAAAAATCTCGATGCAGGCAGCGCGGATAGTCCGTCAGTCACTCCGGTTGTTTGGCGTACTGGCGCTGATGGCCGCGCCAGCGGCAGCTGTTACCGTTACCGGCCTTTACTCGGTGGAAGTGCCCGTCGCTGGCTCGCAGCCACAGGAACTTGAGCAGGGCTATGCGGACGGCCTGAGCCGGGTGTTTGTACGCGTTTCCGGCACCCGCGACGTGCTGCGCAACGAAGGCGTTGAAGAACTCCTGGCGAACGCCGAATCGCTGCTTCAGTCCTACCAGTTCTTACGCTCCGATACGGGAAATCACAGGCTACGGATGAGCTTCGGCGCGGTCGGCGTCAACCGTGCGCTGGCGTCCGCGGATGCACCGGTGTGGGGCGCGAATAGGCCGCTGACGCTGGCCTGGATCGCGGTCGAAGAAGGCGGGCGCCGTACCCTGGTCCATCAGGGAAACGACAGTACCGGGACGGGCGCCGATGAACAGTGGCGTCGCGTTTTTCAGGACGCGGCGGTTGACCGGGGTTTGCCGGTGGGGCTTCCTCCCGCAAGATACCGGGACGACCGTGAACTGTTGTCGGACATATGGGGACAGTTTTCATCCAGTGTTCGCAGATCGTCCGAGGATATGGAGCATGACCTGATGTCGTTGGTACGGGTCAGCCGTTCCGGATCACAGTGGCGTGCCGGATGGGTGTTTGACGGTATGGGGCTGGATAGTACGGAGCAATCGGTGACCGCCGACACGCCGCAAGCTCTGGCTGCTGCCGTTGTCGGGCGCTGGGCGGAAATGTTTGCCGATCGTTATGCGGTTGCTGGCAGTGATGTCGGCGAGTCTCCACAGGTGGATATCGTTGTGCATGGAGTCAGCAATCTGAAGGATTACGCCCGTGTGAATGGGGTTCTCAAAAACCTGTCGCCCGTGGTCGATGCGGGTGCCACCAGAGCGCGGAAGGACCAACTGACGCTCAGGGTTGCCTTTTCAGGGGAGATGGAGCAGCTGAAGCAGTACATTGCCCTGGATCCGCGGCTGGTTCCGCTTTCAGACGCCGAGGTCTCACGCATGCCCACAGGTGATGAGCGTCAACCCGGTGGTCAGGCGCAGGCCCAATCGGTGCAGCAGGCCCCGCAAGGCGGTATTGCACTGGCGGAACAGAGCACGGAGAGCGCTGCGGCCTCCGCCAACCCGCTGTTCGTTTACCAGCCTCTACTGGCAAACGAGGAAGAGTCAGAACAGGCGTTCGAGTCACTCTATCAGGTGCTTCATTACCGCTGGCAGCCTGCCTCCATCGTCGAGTCGGAAGACGGGGAATAATATCGCGGTGTTCGGTATTAGGGGAGTCATGTCATGACGCACCGCTGGCGCTGGATTCCAAATGCGCTGACGTTTTTGCGCATTTTGCTGATTGCTCCTTTTGCGGCAGCCCTTATGGCCAAGGAATATCGTTTTGCCCTGGTGATATTTTTTCTGGCATCCGCAACGGATGCCTTTGATGGTTTCCTGGCTCGTCACTACAACTGGCGAACCCGGCTTGGCGCCATTGCCGACCCATTGGCGGACAAGGCACTGCTGATCACCACCTATCTGATGCTGGCTATAACTGGCGTACTCCCGGCCTGGCTGTTCTGGTTGGTGCTGGGCCGGGATCTCCTGATCGTGTGTGGTGGGCTGGCGTTTCATTACGGTGTCGGTCGCTTTGAAATGCAGCCGAGCCTGCCCGGTAAACTTAACACCCTGATCCAGATTCTGGTCGCCCTCGCGATCATCATTCTGCTGGCGGATTTGCCGATGCAACCGTGGGTTATGGACGTTGGCATTCTGCTGGTGGCGGCCTCAGCCATTTTCAGCGGTGCGCACTATATCGGCGTATGGAGTCTGAGGGCATGGAGGGCAAAGAGGCAGTGAGTGCGTCACAGCTGGTGTTGGGGGTCAAGCTTCGAGACGACGCCCGTTTTGATAATTTTCATGGTGGCCGGAATGCCGATGCCGCGGCAAGACTTAAGTCTGCCTGCGAGCAGGTTGGTGTTGTACCCGTCATCGCCGTTTGTGGCGACGCAGACACTGGCAAAAGCCATCTGTTGCAGGCGGTCTGTCATCTGGCGGAGCAAAACCAACAGAGTGCGGTTTGTGTCAGCATGGAGGAGTTGTTTCCTCTGGGTCCCGACTCGCTCTCAGGGCTGGAAGGCCAGTCAGTGATCTGCCTGGATGACCTGGATCTCATTGCGGGCCAGGAAAACTGGGAAGAGGCCATCTTCCATCTGTACAATCGGGTGAATGACCATGGGCACCTGATGGTCGTCAGCCTGTCGGAACTGCCGGCGTCGTTGCCATTCGGGTTGCAGGATCTGGTGTCCCGGTTGAGTCATGGCCTGACCATTCAATTGGGCATCTATCGCGACGATGATCGCCTGAGGATACTGATGGCGAGGGCGGAGCAGCGCGGCCTTGTCCTCAGTGATGATGTGGCCGTATTCATACTCAGGCGAGCACCCCGGAAACTGGCCGATCTGCTGGCCATTCTGGATCGCCTGGATGAAAACTCATTACGCGCCCAGCGACGACTGACGATCCCGTTCGTTAAGTCGGTGTTGGGCTGGTAAGGCGTTATATTCGCAGGGAAACTGTCAGAGGAAGCAGCATGAGACGAGTAGTGTTTAACCAGAAAGGTGGCGTCGGCAAGTCCAGTATCACCTGTAACCTGGCCGCGATCAGCGCCGCCCGGGGCAAACGAACACTGGTTGTCGATCTTGATCCCCAGGGTAATTCCACCCACTACCTGCTGGGTAGGCCCGCGGGCGAGCTCAAGGATACCATTGCCGACTACCTTGAGCAGACGGTAGCGTTTACCGTGTTTAATCGGCGCGCGGACGAGTTTGTCCACGCCTCTCCCTTCGACAACCTGTTTGTTATGCCTTCCAGCCCGGAACTGGATTTTCTGGAGCGCAAACTGGAAGCCAAGCACAAGATTTACAAGCTGAGAGAAGCACTGAAGAAGCTCGGTGAGTCGTTTGACGAAATCTACATTGATACGGCGCCGGCGCTCAATTTCTACACTCGATCCGCATTGATTGCGGCGCAGCGATGCCTGATCCCTTTCGATTGCGATGATTTTTCCCGTCAGGCTCTCTACAGCATCCTTCACGAGATTCAGGAGCTGCAGGAAGACCACAACGAAGACCTCGTGGTCGAAGGTATTGTCGCAAACCAGTTCCAGCCCCGCGCCAGCCTGCCAAAGAAGCTGGTGCGTGAGCTGATGGACGAGGGCCTGCCCGTATTGCCGGTGAGGTTGTCCAGCTCGGTGAAGATGAAGGAGTCGCACCAGAGCCGGCAACCGTTGATTCATATGGCACCGAAACATCCGCTGACTCGGCAGTATGAAGACCTGTACCGAGTGCTTCATGGCGAAACCGTTGAACTGGAACCCCTGGCAGATTGAGAGTGAGCGTATCTATGGCGAATTCGTCCGACCATACCACCCGTGTCGCGGACAGCCTGCTTCAGATAGAGATTGAGTTGCGGCGAATTGATGCTTGGGAGAGTGAGCCGCCATCGCCAGAGGCGCTGCAGAGTGCCCAGCCATTTGCCGTGGACACGCTGGAGTTTACCCAGTGGTTGCAGTTCGTCTTTGTCAGCCGCATGAAAGTGTTGATTGAGGGCGGTCAGCCCCTGCCTCAGGTGTCAGGTATGGCACCGATGGCGGAAGAGCACTTCCGGGGCAGGGAAGAATCCGGGGCCGCCCTGATTAGCAAGCTGGAAGAAATGGACCGCCTGCTGTCCGGACAGCCCTGAGCGTGTAATTAGCCCTGAGCGTATAATCAACCCTGAGCGTGTGAACCGGGCCTCCGGCCGAATCAGTCGTGGGTGTCCAGGCGCATGGACAGATCCACCGCCCTGACATCCTTGGTCAGTGCTCCGATAGAGATATAGTCAACACCGGTCTCGGCAATCGGCACCAGTGTCTCGCTGTTGACGCCGCCGGACGCTTCCAGCTTTGCGGCGCCCGCCGTGTGAATAACCGCCTGGCGCATATCCTCCAGTGAGAACTCATCCAGCATAATGATGTCCGCGCCTGCGGCCAGGGCCTGATCCAGTTCTTCCAGATCTTCGGTTTCCACTTCCACCGGCCGGCCAGGGGCAAGTCGGCGGGCCTCTCTGACGGCATCCGCAATGGAGCCACAGGCGGCAATGTGGTTTTCCTTGATCAGGAAGGCATCCCACAGACCAATGCGATGGTTATGGCAGCCACCGCAGGTAACCGCGTATTTCTGCGCCAGTCGCAGGCCAGGCAAGGTCTTGCGGGTATCCAGTAGCTGAACACCGGTATGGGCGACACGGCGGGCATGGCCGGCACATGTGGTGGCAACGCCGGACAGCAACTGCAGCCAGTTCAGGGCTGAGCGCTCGGCGGTGAGCAGGCTGCGAGCCGGGCCTTCCATGGAAAACAGCGATTGGCCGGGGCTTGCCTCGTCTCCGTCCTGCACCTGCCAGCTCAGGGTGACCCCCGGGTCCACCTGCCGGAACACCTCCTCAACCCATGCGCGTCCGGCAATGGTTGCGGCATCCCGGGTAATGACATGTCCGCGACTGATGCGCGCTTGTGGAATCAGCATGGCAGTAATGTCGCCATCTCCAATGTCTTCACGCAGGCTTTGTGCAACGGTTTCAATGCGGGACTGGCGGAGCAGTTCGGCTGGAATCATGGCAGAATTTCCGGTTGTTCAGTGGCGGTTTGGAGGCACGTTGGGTGTGCGGTTGTGATTCTATAGGCCACAGCCAGATTCGCCAAACGTGGAAAGGTGGGGGTGCTAAACTGTGACAACCATCACTTAGACACAAAAGGTGACAAATTCTGACACAAGGTGACGTGGGTAAGGCCTAAGATGTGCAATAACACATTTCTCCAGCTATCACCCGGAGCAGCCGAATGGCGCAGGATAACAAGGTTGTAAGTCTCAAAGGCCAGAAGCTTCCTGACAGGTTTTCCCTGCCGGGCTCTCTGGTGCGCCTGCGTGACGTATCGGGTCAGTCACTGAAGTCTGTACTGTCTGGTTTTTTCGACAAGGCGGACGACGCGCTTTTTGAGCTGGCGGACAAGGCTGGAACCAACCAGGATCAGACCGCGTACTTTGACGCCATGCGTGAGTTGAGGCTGCGGCGCAAGAACATGACCGTGTCGGTGCTGCAGTACGTCAGCCGCGCGTTCAATGACATCGGCTCGTTCAAGCCGGGTGGTGGCAGTGGCACCCTGGATGAGGTGGACCAGGACTCGCTGGCGTTGCTGGACCATTCCGATCTGGAGCAGCAGGTCGCCATCGACAACCTGATCAACAAACTGCGCAACCAACACGCGGAGGTTATACGCCTGCTGAATGTGCGGGTTGCTCACCTGCTGCCCTCGGTGCGTCTGGAAGATAGCCAGATGCCCCTGAGCCCGGAGGTGATCTGCGGAGGGGTTGCGGAAGCCTGTTCCGATCTGGATATCGATATCCGTGCCAAGCTGGTGGTGCTTAAACTGTTCGACCGCTTGCTGGTGGGGGTTCTGGGTGATTTCTACAAGGATGCCAACAAAACCCTGATCGCCGAAGGGGTGCTGCCCGACATGCGTCGCCCGCCGGTCGGTGGCCAGGGCGCGTCTGGCAAATCCGCCCCGGCTGGGGGGCGGACTGCTGGGACGCTGTCAGCGAGCTCGGAGTCAGATGCGTCGGGGCCGCTCACGACGCCGTCCGACGATGTGCGGGCAACGTTTTCTGAACTGAGTGCTCTGTTGCACCAGGGGCAGAGTTCGAGCGAGTACGGCACAGAAAACAGTGGTGTGCCCAGCGCCGGCGCGCTCGATACCCGTACACTGATGACACGGCTTCACGAAATCCAGTCTCAGTCAGTCCATTGGGGGCAGGGTGAGGTTGTGCCTCTGTCAGAGCAACTACAGCAGGTGTTCCGGTCGGAAACCGGGAAGAAACATGATGTCGGCCAAGTGGACAGCGACGTCATCAATCTCGTGTCGATGTTGTTTGATTTTATCCTGGAAGACCGTCAGCTCCATCCGGTGATGAAGTCCGTGATCGGGCGCCTTCAGATTCCTGTACTCAAGGTGGCGCTGAGCGACAACAATTTCTTTAACCGGGGCGGACATCCGGTACGGAAGCTGCTGAATGAGCTGGCCATGTCTGCTATCGGTTGGACCGAGAAAAAGGCCGGCCAGCGTGATCCGCTACGAGACAAGATCGAGTCGGTGGTTGATCGCGTGCTTAACGAATTTACCGACAACGTCGATATTTTCAGTGAGCTGCTCAGCGATTTCGGCCATTTCATGGATTTGGACCGGCGTCGCAGGGAGCTCGTGGAGCAGCGCCTGCGTGATGCTGAGGAAGGCAGGGCCAAGCAGGAGCGGGCATCCAAAGCGTCTGAGAACCTGCTGAACGAACAGATTACCGGTCGGGATCTGTCTCCTCCGGTCGTCACACTGTTGAATGAGGCGTGGGCAAAGTATCTACAGTGGATCGTGCTGCGTGAGGGTGAAGACAGTGAGCGCTGGGATGAGGCATGTGACCTTACCCGGCAGCTCGTATGGAGTGTTGATCCCAGGCCCATCAACGACAACACTCGCAGCGAGCTGCTGCGGTCGATTCCGGGAATCGTGGACGGTCTGAGAAACGCCCTACAGGAAATTTCGTGGGACCCGTTTGCCACCGACGCCGCCATAAGAGACCTTGAACTGGCCCACGTGGACGTGTTCCAGCGCCTTGTCACCACAACCCGCCCTGCTGTGGCGCCCGAACCTGAACCTCAGGCTGCGCCCCAAAAGGTGGAGGCGGAACCGTCTGTGGTCTCCAGGGATATGTCGGATACCGAGTCCAAACCTCCAGAGAAAGTGGAGCGAACGACTGAGGGCGTAATGGCAGGCGCCTCCGAGCCCTCGGATGCCACCACGTCTGTATCTGCTAGCCCCGTGCCAAGCCCTGAAGAGCCGGCCGCAGAGGAATTGGCCGGGAGCTCCGGCGCAAATGTCGAGCTTCAATGGCTGGAGCGGGCTGATGGCCTTCGTGTTGGCTCCTGGGTTGAGCTGACCCGTGATGGCAACAAAACACGCTGCAAGCTGGCCGCGTTTATCAAGGCGACGGGCAAGTACATCTTCGTTAATCGCAGTGGTGCCAAGGTGGCGGAATATCAGCGTGAAAACCTCGCACTGGCGCTCGCTGCGGATGAGATCTCCATGTTGGACGACGGCCTGATATTCGACCGGGCGCTGGAATCCATCATCGACAACCTTCGCAGTAGCCGCAAGGACTGATCGTATAGCAAGACCGGAGACTTTGTGCTTCAATCAGGGGCATCAAAGCAACAACGGCGAACGCATCGGTGGTCCGGTCTGTTCGCCCCGGCCTGTTGGAACCACATTGTCTGAAACCATCCCTTCGCGCAACACCATTGACCTGTCGCCACCGGCTGTCGCCGGATTACGGACGACCGGTCGGGTAGCCGGCGCCCGTTGGTGCCCGTCTCCAAATTTTGGCAAACGCCCCGAAGGGGCGGCAATATCCCTGTTGGTTGTTCATAACATCAGCCTTCCTCCCGGGCAGTTCGGAGGCGATGCCATCGAACGGTTTTTCTGCAACCAACTGTCCCCCTCAGAGCACCCCTATTTCGAGACCATCGCCGATATGAAGGTTTCGTCACACCTGCTGATCCGCCGGGATGGCGAATGCCTTCAGTTCGTCAGCTTGTTGGAGCGCGCGTGGCATGCCGGGCGGTCCTGCTTTCAGGGCCTGGAAGAGTGCAACGATTATTCAATCGGCATTGAGCTGGAGGGTGCGGATGACATTCCATACACCGCAGCTCAGTATGAGGTGCTTGCTGACGTGTCAGCACTGATCATGAAATCGTGGCCGGCCATCACGCCAGAGAGGATCACCGGGCACAGCGATATCGCACCCGGTCGCAAAACCGATCCAGGCCCGGCTTTTGACTGGCCCCGATATCGGCAACTGCTTGGTACAGGGCATGGCAACGGAGCGGATAACTGATGGTATTGGTGGTGTTTCTGCTCGCTTACCTGGTGAGACGCAAGCTGGATGCGGCCAACGCCTGGTCTTCTGAGCCGTTGTGGCGTTCCGCGTTTAACCGGGGAGGCGCTGAAAGGTCTGGTAACGAGGCAGGTCTATGGAAGGGGCTGGTTATTATTCTTGTGCCCTCGCTGATTCTGGCCGCCGGGGAGTACTATCTGCACACCATTGGCTGGCGCATGGCCGCGTATCCATTGGAGTTTTTGTTGATGGTGTTGTTGATGGGTGCGCCGGGTTGGCGGGCGCGCCTGGAGGTTTACAGCGAATCCTGGGCCAGGGGCGACATGCAGTCCGCTTGGCATCACGTTATGGATATTTTACCGGCTGAGGAACGGGGCGCGGCAACGTCGCCCGATGAGATGCATCTGGCTTTGTCACGAACGCTGATGGTCAGCGTCTTCGAGCGTTTTTTTCTGGTCGCTTTCTGGTATGCCGTTGGCGGTATTGCGGCTGCCTTCTTTGCGAGGGGAGTTGTCGCGTTAAGGGATCACTGGCCGCAGGTGGCAGCGAGACCAGGGTTTGCCGCGCTGGCGGAGATACTCAATTGGCTTCCCTCACGACTACTGTCCTTCACGTTTGGAGTCGCAGGTGATCTTGCCGGCTGGATGAAAGAAGGAAAACGAAGACTGTTTGATTTTAGCCTCAGAACCAACCAGCTATTGATGGGCGCCGCGAGCGCGGCATTGACGGGCTATGCACTGGACCCGGAACGGTTCTCAAAGATCCATCCGGACGAATGGGCGGGCTTTGGTGGCCGCAGCCTGGAGGCCATCCGGGATTTGCTGAACCGAAGCATGCTGGTCTGGATCTGCATCCTTGCGCTGCTGGTTATTGCCGGTGTGCGCTGATCACGACATTTTGAAAAAATTACATTTTTACGCCGAAAAACACTCAAGTTTGTAGTACTTTAGTCGACAATATAAGCAAATAGAATAAAGTTCCATCCTTTCGATGCTTTCTGTGGGGGTACACGTGAACCAGCTTATCAAGCCTGCAGTAGCGCTGATGAATCGGCTGCCGATGTTCTACAAATTCAGCCTGATCAGTGTGTTGTTCCTGCTTCCCATTATTGCCCTTTCCTGGTTGGTTATCAGTGAACTGAACCGGTCGGTTGATACCATGACCCGGGGCGTGGAGGGATTGGAGCAGCTCGAAAAGGTGGATACGCTGCTGGCAGAGTCCATGGCATACCGGGATTTTCGTGCCCCCGGCAAGATCAAGGATGACAATGAACTGCTCTCACAGTCCGCAGAGTCGTCAGAAACGATTGATAGAATTCTTGAGGAACTGGTTAACACAGAGGCTCGTTTTGATGAGTCCGGTAACTGGTCCCAGCAGGTGGCGATGCTGGTGGAAGAGTGGCAAACACTCAAGTCGACTGACAGTTATCAGGGCAATATCGACCCCCAGTTCAAGTATTATCAGGAGTTTGTCCAGAAAGTGCGGGCGCTCTTGTCCGCGACCATTGAAATTTCCGGCCTGGGGCAGGACGCATCCCGGGAAAACCTGCTGCTTCTGGGGCTTTTGCGTGAGTCGCTGCCGGATGCCCGCAGCATCATTGGCCGGGCCAGGACGTTCGGGACCTTTGCGCTCATCGACGGGCAGGTGGGTTACAACCTCAGTGACGCTCTTAATGAAATCTATGACGAACTGACCAACCGCGCATCACTGCTCGGGCCTGCACTGACCGTATCGATGGACGCATCGCCGACCCTGGAGAAAACGACAGGTGATGCTGTCGAGGGCATTCTCGAGAGTCTGGTGGTTGTGCGTGACGAGCTGGATGCCAACATCATCACGCCCATGCGCCTCGAGTTACCCTGGCGGGATTTCAACCGCACCATCGAAAACCAGCTTGCTCATTACGATGCGCTCAAGGCTGGAATTTTTGACGTCGTTGGCGCAAACCTGAACTCACGTCTGGAGGGCGAGCTGCAGCAACGGCAGTTGATTATTGCCGCATTGGTAATTGTCCTGTTGGTGGTGGTTTACCTCTACGTCGGCTTCTTTATGTCGGTACGCACGGCTATTAATCGTTTCAGCACGGCAGCAAGGTCCGTGGCTGAGGGCGATATGACGACTCACATCCAATTGGATAATCGTGATGAATTGGGTGAACTGACTACCGAGTTCAACAACATGACGGACCGGATTGCCGAATTGATCCGCTCAGTGAGCAGCACTACATCGGACGTCGATCGGCAGGCCACTCGTGTCAACGATACCGCGGCTGCGAACAGTGAGGCCGTTGCGCGGCAGATGGAGGAGTCAGGCCAGATCAACGAAGCCATGAACCAGATGGTGGAAGCGGTCAATGAGGTCACTGAGAGTGCTCATCGCGTGTCTGATAGCGCTGGCGCGGCTGAAGAGGATACCGAGAGAGGCCGCGGAGTGGTTGCGGATACCGTCGCCACCATCAACCGTCTTGCCACCGAAATATCCGGCGCGGTTGATGTCATCAACCGGGTAAACGCCGACAGCGATAACATCAGCCAGGTTCTGGTCGAAATCAAGGCGATTGCGGAGCAGACCAATCTCCTGGCATTGAATGCGGCCATCGAGGCTGCGCGCGCCGGTGAGCAGGGCCGTGGTTTTGCGGTTGTGGCAGACGAAGTACGTTCACTGTCACAGCGTACCCACAAATCGACTGAAGAAATCGAGGGTATGATCACCCGGTTGCAGAGCGGCGTGAAGGAAGCCGTTGCGGCCATGACCAACAGCCATGACGTGACTGAAACCACGGTGAAGAAATCGGCGGAAGTGACGGAAGCGCTGGACCGGATTGCCCAGGGGATTTCGACCATTGTTGATATGAGCCACCAGATCGCACAGGCGGCCGAGGAGCAGTCTGCCGTGGCGAAGAACGTCAATACCAACGTTGAACAGATCAGTGTCCTGGGTGAGAAAACGGCAGATAACGCCGAGGAAACCCTGGCATCGTCACGGGAAATGTCACAACTGACTGCATCCCTGCAGCGTCTCGTGGAAGCGTTCAGGGTCTGACATTCGGGATCTGAATGGTATGCTCCTGACATCTATGGCGATAGCTGTTTAATACGGTTTGTCAGCATCTGGTTTGTCGGAACATCAACGCCCAGCGCATGCCCGCGCCCGACCATATACCCATTGATAAAGTCAATTTCGGTAGGGCGGCCCCGCCGCCTGTCGCTGCGCATGGATGAGGTATTCCGCGCCGTGTTGCGGGCAACCGTTTCGATGCGTTCGCGAATTGTGATTGATGGCAGGGCTTTTCCGATATCCTCCTTCATCACCTTCGAGATTTCGTCGCACAACTCATCGATGTGTTCCCGGTAGAACGGGTCCGTGAGGATGTCACCGTTCGGGCAGTCGAGGATTGCCGTAAAGGCATTGATACCCGCATTGATGATCAGTTTGTCCCACAGCCGCCTCTGAATGTCTTGCTCTGCGTGAACCGTCAACCCGCTGGTGCCAAGCGCCGTTACTACCTGCGTCAGATGCGTCGTCGCACTCTTGGTTAATGGGCCAACCCAGGTTTCGCCTTTGCCGGCGTGGACTGTGCAGCCTGGTGCTGGGCGGTTCGCCCCTTCGGTGGTGCTGGCGGCCAGGATCGGTCGTTGTGGCCAACGCTCGGCGACGGCTTGCTGGCAGCCCATGCCGTTCTGGAACAGGACAATGGGGGTGTCCGGAGAAACATAATGGAGGTTGGACTCAATGGCATCGAGCGTATCGCCCGCCTTCGTGGTGACCATCAACAGTGAGGGGGGGGCCTCGGTGGCGAGCAGGTAGGGAACTGTGACAACTTCCTCCGGGCCTTCGAACCGCCGGAACGTGTAAGTCAGTGCGGGGTTACCTGTTTCCGGGGTAACCTTGCGACGAGGGATAAACGTTACCGTCCCGGTGGGCAGGTAGCCCGCCCAGAGTTGGCCCATGGAGCCTGCTCCGAGAATGGCGATGCGGCCATTCCCGGACAGCCCCTGATTATTCCCTGGCGTGGCCATGGGTTACATGGCCTCGATGGCGGCCCGTTGCTCGCTGAGCCGGCTCATGCTGCCCTGGGCATCGCTGAGCTTTTCCTTCTCTTTTTCTACCACCTCTGCGGGCGCCTTGGCAGTGAATTTCTCGTTGCCAAGTTTTCCTTCCAGTCGGCCAACTTCTTTCTGCAGTCGCTCCAATTCCTTGTCCAGTCGCTTGAGTTCGGCATCCTTGTCAATCAGACCGGCCATGGGCACCAGCACTTCCATCTCGCCAACCAACTGGGTGGCTGACATGGGGGCTTCGCCTTCGGTAAACCATTCCAGGCTGTCCAGGCGCGCCAGTGATGATAGGAACTGTCGGTTCTCGTCCAAGCGGCGTTTGTCGTCTGGGTTTTTACCACGCAGAAGCACCGGGATGGCTTTTGCCGGGGAGATGTTCATCTCGCCGCGGATATTCCGAACAGCGACAATCACGCCTTTCAGCCATTCAATATCGGCGGCAACCGCAGAGTCCTGCTTGTTGGCATCTGGCTGGGGGAAGGGTTGCAGCATAATGCTGTCACCACTCTTACCGGCCAGAGGTGCGATGCGCTGCCAGATTTCTTCGGTGATGAACGGCATCATCGGGTGCGCCAGGCGAAGGACCGCTTCCAGCACCCGTACCAGGGTGCGGCGGGTGCCACGTTTGGCTTCCGCACTGGCGTTGTCGTCGTTCAACGCCGGCTTGGAGAGTTCCAGGTACCAGTCGCAGTATTCGTTCCAGATGAACTCATACAGGGCGTACGCGGCCAGGTCGAACCGGTACTGGTCAAGATGGCGGATCACGTCCTGCTCGCAGGTTTGCAGCTCGCTGATGATCCAGCGGTCTGCCAGCGACAATTCCACGGCCTCACCGTTGACGCCGCAATCCTCGCCCTCGGTGTTCATCAGCACGTAACGGGCAGCGTTCCACAGCTTGTTGCAGAAGTTACGATAGCCTTCAAGGCGCTTCATGTCCCAGTTGATGTCGCGGCCGGTGGTCGCCATAGCGGAGAGAGTGAAACGCAGGGCATCCGTACCATGAGCGGTAATGCCTTCCGGGAACTCCTTCCGGGTGCGCTTCCCGATCTTCTCGGCCAGTTTGGGCTGCATCAGGTTGCCAGTGCGTTTCTCCAGCAGGTCATCGAGCTCGATGCCGTCGATCATGTCCAGAGGGTCAATCACGTTGCCCTTGGACTTGGACATCTTGTCGCCGTGCTCGTCGCGGATCAGGCCGGTCACATACACGGTCTTGAACGGTACCTGTGGGGTGCCGTCCTCGTTTTTCATGAAGTGCATGGTCATCATGATCATCCGGGCCACCCAGAAGAAAATGATGTCAAAACCGGTCACGAGAACGTTGGTGGGGTGGAAGGTTTTCAGCCGCTCGGTGATTTCCGGCCAGCCCAGGGTGCCGAAGGTCCACAGGGCGGAGCTGAACCAGGTGTCGAGCACGTCGTCGTCCTGGTTTAGCTGCAGGTCGGCGGCAAGGTTGTGTTTCTGGCGCACTTCCTCTTCACTACGACCGACGTAGATATTGCCCTCGGCGTCGTACCAGGCGGGAATACGGTGGCCCCACCACAGTTGGCGGGAGATGCACCAGTCCTGGATATCCCGCATCCAGGCGAAGTACATGTTTTCGTACTGCTTGGGCACGAACTGGATACGACCGTCTTCGACCGCTTCGATCGCCGGCTTTGCCAGGGTTTTGGCATCGGCAAACCATTGGTCGGTCAGCATGGGTTCGATGATCAGGCCGGAGCGGTCGCCCCGGGGCACGCTCAGCACGTGGTCTTCCACTTCCTGTACCAGGCCTTCGGCGTCCATATCCGCCACGATCTGCTTGCGGGCCTGTTCGCGGGTAAGGCCGGCGTACGCAGCCGGCAGGCTGCCGTCCACATCGGTGTTTTCAGTGCCATCGGCGTTGACCACTTCGGCTACATCGCGGATGCAGGCGTCCTGGGTCATGACGTTGATCATTACCAGGTTGTTGCGCTTGCCCACGGCGTAGTCGTTAAAGTCGTGGGCGGGGGTGATCTTGACGCAGCCACTGCCTTTTTCAGGGTCGGCGTGGGTGTCGGCGAGAATGGGAATGCGTCGGCCTACCAGCGGGAGGTCAACGAATTTGCCAATCAGGTGCTGGTAGCGCTCATCGTCCGGGTGCACGGCCACGGCAGTATCGCCAAGCATGGTTTCCGGGCGAGTGGTCGCCACCACTAGATAGCTCTTGCCATCCTGCGTCTTTTCGCCGTCGGCCAGCGGGTAGCGAAGGTGCCAGAAAAAGCCTTTCTCTTCCTTGTTCTCGACCTCAAGGTCGGAAATGGCTGTATGCAGCTTCGGGTCCCAGTTGACCAGGCGCTTGCCACGGTAGACCAGGCCTTCGTCGTACAGGCGGATGAACACTTCCTGCACGGCTTTGTAGAAACCGTCGTCCATGGTGAAACGTTCGTGGTCCCAGTCCACCGAGTTACCCAGACGGCGGATTTGGCCGGTGATAGTGCCACCGGAATGTGCCTTCCAGTCCCAGATGCGCTTGATGAATTCTTCCCGGCCAAGGTCATGACGGGTTTTGTCTTCTTCCGCCGCGAGCTTGCGTTCAACCACCATCTGGGTGGCGATACCGGCGTGGTCGGTGCCTACCTGCCAAAGGGCATTGCGGCCCTGCATACGTTTGAAGCGGGTGAGCGTGTCCATAATGGTGTGCTGGAAAGCATGGCCCATGTGGAGGCTGCCGGTGACGTTGGGCGGTGGGATGGCGATGCTGAAGGATTCGCCTTCGCCCCCCTCCGCCTTTTCTGAACGGGGGCGGAAGTACCCTTTGGATTCCCAGTTTTCGTACCACTGGCGCTCGATGTTTTCTGGCTGGTAGGTTTTTTCCATGGGTTTCTGCTGGTGACCGTTTGGTTGATTCACAAGGGAAAATTGAGACGCTCGATTATACATGCTCCTTGGGTTCTCGGCGAACCATGGGGGGAGGGGTACGGGGGTGGTTTGAATTTCAGGCGGGAAAAGAACTCGCTTCGCTCAGACACCTTTTCTCGCCTGAAATTCAAACCACCCCCATACCCTTATGGAGTTCGAGTTGTCTCGGCTGTGTTCAATGGTTTTGCCTGGGTATGATTGTGAGCCTGTTTTACGTCTCACCGCTTCCTTTGGTCATGCACTCGAGGCTCAATTCCCAATGCCCGTAACTGCTTGAAATGCGATCGTGCCTGACTCAACACCGTTTCGTCGTTATGGGCAACCAGCGCCAATCGTTTAAACCGGTCTGCGTCCGCAGGCAGGGTGGATGAGAGGATGATCACCGTGTCCCAGTCTTCCGCTACCGGTTGGCAAAGCAATATCCCAACGGGATCAGTGCAGGTCGTGGCGGAGTCCGGCACGATGCTGTGGGGTATAAAAGCCTCGGGGCTGAAGTTCCAGAGCAGGTCGTCCAGTTCCTGAGCCTGTTGCATGGTGTCACAGACGACGCCCACGCGGTCTCCCTGCTGGCGCGCCTTGTCCACCAGTTTGGCGGTATGGAGATTGCGAGCCGCAGGGGTGTTCTGGGCGAGGATGTGGAACCAGTAGGACTGGTTCCGTTCATCCTGTGAGCCCGGATTACTTTCCGGCATGGGACATCAGGTAGTCGACCAGCATGGGTACCGGGCGGCCAGTCGAGCCTTTGGCTTTGCCGGAGAGCCAGGCAGTACCTGCAATATCCAGGTGGGCCCAGGGGTAGTCCTTGGTGAACCGGGACAGGAAGCAGGCAGCGGTGATGGTGCCGGCCGGGCGACCACCAATGTTCTGCATGTCAGCAAAGTTGCTGTCGAGCTGGCTCTGGTATTCGTCCCACAGAGGTAGGCGCCAGGCGCGGTCGCCAGCGCGTTCACCAGCGGCCAGCAGTTCGTTGGCCAGGGTGTCGTTGTTGCTCAGCAGGCCGGTGGCATGGCTGCCCAGGGCGATGATGCAGGCGCCAGTCAGTGTGGCCATGTCGACGACCACTTCCGGGTCGAATTTCTTGACGTAGGTGAGGGCGTCGCACAGTACGAGTCGGCCTTCTGCGTCGGTGTTCAGGATTTCGATGGTCTGGCCAGACATGGAAGTAACAATGTCACCCGGGCGTGTCGCAGTGCCGCTGGGCATGTTCTCGGCGGCGGCGATTACGGCAACCACGTTGATTTTCGGTTTGGTCTCGGCAATGGTTTTCATGGCGCCGAACACGGCGGCGGCGCCACCCATGTCGTACTTCATTTCATCCATGCCTTCGCCGGGCTTGAGGCTGATGCCGCCGGTGTCAAAGGTAATGCCTTTGCCCACGAGGACGTAAGGCTTGTCTTTCGCCTTGCCGCCACGGTATTCCATTACGATCAGTTTGGCGGGTTGGGCGCTGCCGGCAGACACGGACAGTAAGCTGTGCATGCCCAGCTTTTGCATCTGCTTTTCGTCCAGCACGTCGGTCTTGATGACGTCGTTGTCTTTGGCCAGTTTCTCAGCCTGCTCAGCCAGCCAGGTGGGATGGCAGATATTCGGCGGTGTGTTGCCCAAATCCCGGGTGAAATTCATACCACGGCCGGTTGCCAGACCAAGATTGAAGGCGTCCTTCAGGGCCTTTCCGGCGGAGGAGGCAGCAACGGTCACCTTCGTCAGTTTGCGTTGTGATGGTTTCTCGCTCTTGAATTCGCTGAACCGGTAGAACTGCTCTTCCAGGGTGCGGCCGATCAGGTTCAGGCGTGCCGTTTCCGAACTGGTGGCGTCGTCACCAGTGACAAGGGTGTCGCTCAGGCCGACCAGTACGTGTTTGGACGGGCCATCCTTGATCTGGCTGGCCATGGCGATCAGCGATTTGCGGTAGTTGGCGGGGGAGCGATCCTTGTCGGCGCCGGTGCCAACGACCAGCAGGCGAGCCCAGGGCTGGCCTTCGAGTGGAACGAGCAGGGTGGTTGCATTTTTACCGGTAGCATCCCCGTTCTTCTGCAGGGTCTTGATCAGTCCGCCCAGGGCTTCGTTTGCTTGGGTCGTGGAAGCAGGCCAGTCACCTTTTTCCGGCAGGGCAACAACCAGGCAATCCGCTTTGGTATCCGAAATGGGCTTACTGCTCAGAGTAAAATTCATAGCAACTCCCGTTGGTTATTCTGATGGAGGACAGGCCCGGCCTCGGGCTTGAATGTCCGAATGCCTATAGCATTGGGGTTTGGGGGTAAATTATCAAGCGCTGACAGGTTGTTAACGACTGTGCTCTGTCATTCGGCACCAAGGTTACTTAGAATACGGCGAATCCCGATTTCCATCGACTCCGGTCGCATCCGGCTCTGAGAGACCGATTTGAGCATCGTTTTCCGATACCTAACCCGCCAGGTGATCATCAGCATGCTTGCCGTATCCGGCATTCTGTTGCTGGTGTTCATGAGCGGCCGGTTTATCAAGTATCTGGCGGAAGCCGCTGCCGGTGAGCTGGCGGGCGATGTGTTGTTCCAGATTATGGCTTACCGTTTTCCCGGTTTCCTGGAGCTGATCCTGCCCCTGGGCTTTTTCATTGGCATCCTGCTGGCGTACGGGCGCATGTACCTGGAAAGTGAAATGACGGTGCTGTTTGCCTGTGGTGTGAGCGACAAGCAGCTGTTGATGAAAACACTTCTTGGCAGTATTCCGGTGATGTTGGTGGTGGGGGCCATGAGCCTCTATGTGTCTCCCTGGGGCATGAAGAAAGTCGAGGGGATATTCAACGAGCAACGCCAGGCGACGGAATTTGAGATGTTGGCGCCGGGACGCTTCCAGTCGTTGTCGTCTGGCGAACGTGTGACTTACACGGAAGCGTTGAGTGAAGACAAGCGTCGGCTTGAGGGTGTGTTCATTGCCGAGCACAGTGAAGACGGCAAGGGGCTTACCATCATTACCGCCCGGGAAGGGTCCCAGTTTATTGACGAGCAAACCGGCAGCCGCTTCCTGGTGCTCGAAGATGGTGCCCGTTTTGAAGGCTTGCCGGGGCAACTGGCGTACGACGTCACCGGGTTCGAAGCCTACGGGCTCAAGATCCGCAGTGGCAGTGCGGGTGAGAAAGAGCTGGAGGAAGGGCTTGCGACCTCCGCCTTGATGGCGTCGGATGATCCGGAGCACCGAGCCATGCTGCACTGGCGGTTCACACTGCCGCTCATCGTGCCGATTGTCACCCTGCTGGCTGTGCGCCTTAGCCGGGTGAATCCCCGGCAGGGGCGATTCTTCCACTTGTTGCCGGCCATGCTGGTCTATATCACTTACCTTGGTTTGCTCATCGTGGCCCGTGATGCCCTTGAAGGCGGCAAGGTGCCCGAATGGATCGGGTTGCTATGGGTGCATGCCCTGTTTCTGGCCCTCGGGTTATGGCTGCAGTTCGGGCCTGCCTGGCTCTACCGCCGGCGCCTGCTGAAGGAGGCGCGGCAACATGCGTAAGATTGATCGCTATGTGATGAGCACGGTGGGTGGTGCCATGTTCCTGGTGATGCTGGTGGTGCTGTCCCTGGACCTGATCTTCGCATTTATCGCCGAGTTGGACGACGCGGAAAACGATTACCAGACCCTCCAGGCGTTGCTCTATGTGCTGATGACATTGCCGCGGCGCATCTATGACTACCTCCCGCTTGGCGCCTTTATGGGATGCCTGGTCGGCCTCGGCACCATGGCGAGTTCGTCGGAGCTCACGGTTATCCGGGCCGCGGGCGTTTCTCTCAAACGTATTGTCTGGTCTGCCATGAAGCCGACCCTGGTGGTGGTCGTCCTTGGTGTGCTGATTGGCGAGTACATCGCGCCACCGGCTGAGCGGATGGCCCAGAGCCAGAAGACCGTGGCCCAGGGCGCGGGTGAGAATATTGCTTCTGCCTCGGGCATCTGGCACCGGGAGGGTGATGTGTTCATGCATCTGAATGCGGTTCAGCCCAACGGCGTCTTGCACGGGGTGTCGCTGTTCAGATTTGATGAGGAACGTTGGCTGGTGTCCGCCAGTTTCGCTGAAAGAGGGATCTATCAGGGCGATCACTGGCTGTTGGAAAACGTGGCCACTACCAGGCTAAGCGATGAAAAAACCACCCAGGAAACCCATCGGGCCCTGCGATGGGAAACTGGTCTGTCGCCCAGCGTTCTTAGTGTGCTGATTGTAAAGCCGGAGGACCTTGCGATCTCCGGTCTCTATACCTACGCGAGCTATCTGGGAGAGCAGGGCCTGAATGCCGCCAACTACTGGCTGGCATTCTGGAAAAAAGTGCTTATGCCACTGGGCACCGCAGTCATGGTGCTGGTCGCGATCTCTTTCGTTTTCGGTCCGCTCCGGTCCGTTACCATGGGGTTCCGGGTTTTTACAGGCCTGATTGTGGGGCTGTTGTTCAAGTACATGCAGGATCTGCTGGGCCCCATGAGCCTGGTGTTTGGCTTCAACCCGGTGCTGGCAATCGTCCTGCCAATCGCGATTAATGCGGTGGTTGGTGCGGTACTGATGAAAAGGGCCGGATAGCTACTTCTTTTTAGTCTCTTTGGGGACAGTGGCAACGATACTGCCAGAAGCGCGGTCGGTCAGCGACAACCCATTGATCGGGTAGAACAGCGCCAGGATCGCCGGGATAGTCACGAAGAGAGTCGCTGCGTTCAGGTAATAGGCACCCAGCAGCGCGACGAACAGGATAGCCGCCGCGGCCACGTATCGCTTCAGGGCCTGTGTCCAGGACACGGACGTGCCGTCCAGGTTTTCAATGCGAATACGCCACACCTGCATGCCGAGTGTCTGGCCGTTTTTGGTCCAGAAGTATCCAAAGAACAGATACAGCGCCAGGAACAGCACAAATGTGAGCAGTGGGTCTGCCTTCAGAGTCCCCGCTTCCGCCATGGCTTCATATTGGTCCCACCCGGTGACCCAGCCCGCTACAAGGGTGTACATCCAGGTAGTTACCAGTAGCACCGCTATGCTGATCAACGAATCGTAAATCACCGCCATCAGTCGCTTGATGAATGCAGCGGGAGGAAGGAGTTCCTCGGCGGTATGAAAGCGGCGGGGCATGGCTTCTCCTGTGATGTTTCACGTTTTTCCTGTTCTCGGCGTGTGCTAGAGTAGCGGATTTGCAAGCGCATGTAAGTATGTGTCTTTAAACGCGGACCCGCACGGGTTTATAGAAGGGTATCAAAGGGCTATGAAAACCGCAGAGTTGCGACAGGCGTTTCTCGATTACTTCAAACAGCAGGGCCACACTATTGTGCCGAGCAGTTCACTGGTGCCGGCGGACGACCCGACCCTGTTGTTTACCAACGCGGGAATGAACCAGTTCAAAGACGTGTTCCTGGGGCGCGAAGCACGCGATTACAGCCGGGCGACAACCACGCAGAAGTGCGTGCGTGCAGGTGGTAAACACAATGACCTTGAGAACGTAGGCTATACAGCGCGCCACCATACCTTTTTCGAAATGTTGGGTAACTTTAGCTTTGGCGACTACTTCAAGCGTGAAGCCATCAATTTTGCCTGGACCTTCCTGACCGGCGACGACTGGCTGAAGCTGCCAAAGGAAAAACTGTGGGTCACCGTTTACGCGTCCGACGACGAAGCCTTTGATATCTGGAATCAGGAAGTTGGTGTTCCGGCAGATCGAATCGTGCGGATTGGCGACAACAAGGGCGCCCCATACGCATCTGACAACTTCTGGCAAATGGGCGATACCGGTCCCTGTGGTCCCTGTACCGAAATCTTTTACGACCACGGTCCTGATGTGGATGGTGGTCCTCCCGGTAGCCCGGAAGAAGACGGTGACCGCTACATCGAAATCTGGAACGTGGTGTTCATGCAGTACAACCGCCAGGCGGACGGTGAGATGCTGCCCCTGCCCAAGCCCTCCGTGGATACCGGTATGGGTCTGGAACGCATCACCGCGGTGCTGCAGGGCGTTCACAGCAACTACGAAATTGACCTGATGCAGGACCTGCTCAATGCAGCCTCCGACATCCTTGGCGGCGTTGAAACCACAGAAGCGTCGCTACGCGTAGTGGCGGATCACATCCGCTCCTGTGCCTTCCTGATCTCTGACGGTGTCATGCCGTCCAACGAAGGGCGTGGTTTCGTACTGCGCCGTATCATTCGCCGGGCTGCGCGCCATGGCAACAAACTGGGTGCCACGCAGCCTTTCTTCCACAAGCTGACTGGCGCTTTGGTTGAGCTGATGGGCGGTGCCTTCCCGCAACTGGTCAGCAGCCGCAAGCAGATTGAAAAGGTGCTGCTGCAGGAAGAGGAACAGTTTGCCAAGACTCTGGACAAAGGCCTGCGCCTGCTTGAACAGGACATTGCGGCGCTCAAGAGTTCCGAAATTCCGGGCGAAACCATCTTTACCCTGTACGACACCTACGGTTTCCCGGTTGACCTGACCAACGACATTGCCCGTGAGCGTGGCCTGACCCTGGACTACGATGGCTACGAGAAAGCCATGGAGCGCCAGCGCGAGCGTGCCCGCGCGGCGAGCAAATTCGGCATGGATTACAATGCAGCCGGTTTGAACATTGAAGGGTCTACCGAGTTTACCGGTTACGAACATATCGACGGCCACGAAACCATTCGCACCGTGATAGTGGGTGGTGAAGAGAAAGCGGCCCAAGCCGGCGATGAAGCGATTCTGGTGCTGGAACGCACGCCGTTTTACGCGGAGTCAGGCGGTCAGGTGGGCGATACCGGCCTGCTGACCTGGAGCGGTGGCCGCTTCAAGGTGACCGACACCCAGAAAGAGGGCAGCAATCACCTGCATATCGGTACCGTGATTGAAGGCGAATTGTTCCCGGGGCTGGAAGTGGATGCCCGCATCGACCACGCTCGTCGTGAACGGACCAAGAAGAACCACTCCGCAACCCACCTGATGCATGCCGCGCTCCGTAATGTGCTGGGCGAGCACGTTACACAGAAAGGCTCGTTGGTAGATCCTGACAAACTGCGGTTCGACTTCTCCCACTTTGAGTCGGTAACACCGGAACAGTTGCGGGAAATCGAGCGTCAGGTTAATGAACAAATATTGGGTAACACCCCGGTTGAGACCGAAATTACCGATATGGAACAGGCCCAGGCCAAAGGTGCCATGGCGCTGTTCGGTGAAAAGTATGGCGATACCGTCCGAGTCCTGAGCATGGGCTCTGACGCATACTCCGTGGAACTGTGCGGTGGCACCCATGTGGCGCGTACCGGCGACATCGGGCTGTTCCGTATCACATCGGAGAGCGGTATTTCATCGGGCGTTCGCCGTATCGAAGCCGTCACTGGGTTTGGCGCTCTGGAATGGGTTGAGGAAACCGAGCAAACCCTGCGGGAAGCTGCAAAGCTGGTCAAAGGCTCGCGTGAGTCCCTGGTCGAGAAAGTTCAGCAGACGCTGGATCGCAATCGACAGCTGGAGAAGGACATCAATGCTCTCCAGGCGAAGCTGGCAAGCTCTGCTGGTAGCGATCTGGCCAGTTCTGCCGTGGATGTGGCTGGCCTTAAAGTGGTGGCCTCTGAAATGGAAGGCGCGGATCGCAAAGCGCTGATGGAAACCGCCGACCAACTCAAGAACAAGCTGGGCGAGGGTGTTGTGGTGCTGGCCAGTGTTGAAGACGGCAAAGTGACACTGGTGGCCGGTGTCACCAAATCGGCGACTGGCAGGATCAAGGCCGGAGATTTGATGAAGCATCTGGCGGCTCAGGTTGACGGTAAAGGTGGCGGTCGTCCAGATATGGCCCAGGGTGGCGGAAACGACCCATCAAAACTGGCGGATGCCCTGGCAGGTGTTCCTGCCTGGGTTGAGAAAAATATTGCATAGATAACTGTATCCAAAATGGGCAGGTGTATATAATCTCGCCCATTTGGTCGTCTGAGGTGGGGCGCTGCCCCGCTGTCTGTCCACGTTTGGTATCGGGAAAGAAATGGCGCTCTTGGTTCAAAAATTCGGTGGCACTTCGGTGGGCACCACAGAACGGATTGAAGCGGTTGCAGAAAAGGTATGCCGCTTCCGCAAGGAAGGTCATGACGTGGTGGTTGTGGTATCTGCCATGAGTGGGGAAACCAACCGTCTTATTGGTCTGGCCAACGACATCATGGAAGAACCCACGCCCCGGGAAATGGACGTGCTGGTCTCGACCGGGGAGCAGGTGACCATTGCTCTGTTGTCCATGGCGTTGCAAAAGCGCGGTTGTGATGCGCGCTCTTATACCGGTGCCCAGGTTCGAATTCTGACCGACAGCAGCCATACCAAGGCGCGCATCAAGCAGATTGACGAGCAGCGCATGCGGGAAGACCTCAACGCCGGTCGTGTGGTTGTGGTTGCCGGTTTCCAGGGCATTGACGAGAACGGCAGCATCACCACCCTTGGTCGTGGCGGGTCCGATACTACTGCTGTTGCTCTTGCTGCGGCATTGAAGGCTGACGAGTGTCAGATCTACACTGATGTAGACGGTGTCTATACCACTGACCCACGGGTAGTGGACAGCGCGCGCCGGCTGGAGCGAATTACGTTTGAAGAAATGATTGAGATGGCCAGCCTGGGCTCCAAGATTCTTCAGATTCGCTCGGTGGAATTTGCAGGCAAATACAATGTTCCTTTAAGGGTGCTCTCCAGCTTTGAGGAAGGCGAGGGTACCCTGATTACACTTGAGGATGAAAACGCCATGGAACAACCGGTTGTCTCCGGCATAGCCTTTAACCGTGATGAAGCCAAACTGACGATCGCCGGTGTGCCGGATACCCCGGGCAGCGCCCTGCGTATACTTCAGCCGATCAGCGATGCCAACATTGAAGTCGACATGATCGTACAGAACGTGGGTGCGGATAACCGCACGGATTTCACCTTCACCGTGCATCGCAACGACTTCAAGCGTGGCCAGGCCATTCTGCAGCGGGTGTCCGACGAACTGGGTGCCCGTGAAGTTAGCGGCGACAGCAAGATTGCGAAGGTCAGTATTGTGGGTGTGGGTATGCGGTCTCATGCCGGCGTTGCAACTAAAATGTTTGCAGCACTGTCTAATGAAGGAATCAATATCCTGATGATCTCCACGTCTGAGATTAAAATCTCCGTGGTGATTGACGAAAAATATCTTGAGCTGGCCGTTCGGGCACTGCATAGTGCGTTCGAACTGGACAAGCCCGGGGTAGAGGAAGCCTGAAAATACGCGAACATAAAAGCCGGTTCGCATTGGTTTTCCGAAAAAAGGGCATCATTTGCAGGCTTTTGCTTTTATAAGTACGTATAAGTGATTGTGCGGCTTTTGATTGGCAAGTGATCCCACTATAAAAGTAAGCAGTATACATTTGTCGGAACAGGTAGCTCTGGATAAGGGAGTAAAGGACATGTTGATATTGACCCGCCGTGTTGGCGAAACCCTGATGGTCGGTGATGAAATCACCGTAACCGTCCTTGGGGTGAAGGGGAACCAGGTTCGCATTGGTGTAAACGCCCCCAAAGAAGTGGCGGTTCACCGCGAAGAAATCTATCAGCGAATTCAGAGCGAGAAAGGCTCTGAAGAGCCGGAGCCCGGCAACAGCTGAGAGTGACAAAAAGCCGTTCGAGGGAAACCCGAACGGCTTTTTTGTGTCTCCCGAACGGCTTTTCTGAACCTATGGGAGCGCGGTTCGAAAAAACTCGTGTCAACCCTATGAAATCAGAAAAATTATGGTAGTATACGCCCCGTTCTCAAGGAGAGGTGGGTGAGTGGCTGAAACCAGCTCCCTGCTAAGGAGCCATACGCATTGCGCGTATCGAGGGTTCGAATCCCTCCCTCTCCGCCATTTCTTTTCGGAGAAGAAAGAGAACATTGCTGAATCTGGAAGTATGAATGCGCGGCTGTAGCTCAGCTGGATAGAGTACCTGGCTACGAACCAGGCGGTCGGAGGTTCGAATCCTCCCAGCCGCGCCACTTATACCAAGTTCGCCATTTTCAGTAGGCACTGTTTTTAGCGGCTGTAGCTCAGCTGGATAGAGTACCTGGCTACGAACCAGGCGGTCGGAGGTTCGAATCCTCCCAGCCGCGCCATATTAAACAAAAAGCCCCGCCGAGAGCGGGGCTTTTTGTTGCCTTACCACATTAGATCGTCGGGGATCTCATATCCGGCATAAGGGTCATCATCCCCCTGATCGTCACTCTTGCGGTCATGCAACACCACCACGGCACTTTCGTCCCGCTCCATGATCTTGCGGGCTACGCCCTCAGCTACCACTTCGTAGGCGTCGTTCACGAAGACAATAGCCAGCCTTCCCCGTGACAGTTGATCCACCATGGTGTCGTCCACAAAGAGCTTCTTGATTTTCTTGTCGTGGACAAACTGATAAGAGGTCTCACCTCGCGAGCGATCAAGACGATTGGTTTCCACCAGTTGCCGAATCTGGGCCTGGATGGCCTTTTTCTCAGCCTGCTTCTGGCGCTCAAGGTTTAATTGCCGATCCCGTTCTGCTTTCTCTTCCCGTGCCTGGCGGGCACGAATTTCCGCTTCATTGACCTCAACCGCTCCCTTGGGCTGTTGTTTGCGTTTTTTATGTTTCTCGTTGCGAATGGCTTTGGCCTTTTTCTCGTCGGCCAGGCCGGCTTTCAACAACTGATCCTGTAGTGATGGCATGAACGGCTCCGTGAGTGTCTGCAATTTCTGGTAAACTTGGCCCCAAGTATACGCCCGCAGCGCTGCTGGTCGAACCCATCCTTTATTTATCCATTTGCCCCCGGGAATTTCTTTTATGCCGTCATTCAGTCAGTTGGGCCTTTCCGAGCCAATGCTCGCGAACCTGTCGAGGCTTGGCTTTGAAAATCCGACACCGATTCAGTCCGGCGCCTTGCCTCATGCTATGGCAGGTAAGGACTTGATCGCCATGGCGCAGACCGGAAGCGGCAAGACGGCGGCGTTTGGCATTGGCCTGGTGGAAAGGCTGAATCCGCGACGCTTTTCGGTGCAGGGGCTGGTACTTTGTCCCACACGTGAACTGGCGGACCAGGTGTCGAAGTCGCTGCGTGAGCTGGCAAGGGCCCGTGACAACGTAAAGATTCTGTCACTGTGTGGTGGCGTGGCTATCGGCCCCCAGATTGGCTCCCTCAGCCACGGCGCTCATATTGTGGTGGGTACTCCAGGGCGCATTCAGGATCATTTACGAAAGGGCACTCTGAAGCTGGACCAGCTCACAACCCTCATCCTGGATGAGGCGGACCGGATGCTGGATATGGGATTCCAGGACGCGGTGGAAGACATCATCAGCCAGGCGCCCGCAAAACGGCAGACCCTGATGTTCTCGGCGACGTGGCCCGAGAATATCCGCAAGTTGAGCGAGCAATATCAGCATACGCCGGCTGACGTCCGGATTGAGAGTCAGGCTGTTGAATCCGATATTACCGAGCGATTCTACGAGATCGCGCCCGGGCAGCAGGTCCAGGCCGTCGCGGCGCTATTGTCGTTACACCAACCAGCGTCCTGCATTGCCTTCTGCACCACGAAACAGCAATGTGATGATGTCGCCAATGAGCTGAACGGCTTCGGGTTTGCGGCGCTCCCGCTTCACGGTGATCTGGAGCAGAGGGATCGTGACAGTGTTCTGGTTCGTTTCGGCAACCAGAGCTGTTCCGTGCTCGTGGCGACCGATGTGGCGGCCCGCGGTCTGGATATAAAATCTTTGCCGTTAGTGGTTAATGTGGAGCCGGCCAGGGACCCGGAAGTACATACTCACCGAGTCGGTCGAACCGGCCGGGCCGGGGAGCAGGGGCTGGCGGTCACCTTCTGCACCCCGTCGCAGGCCCATAAGATTAACCGGCTGGAATCCGGGCGTAAGCAAGCCGTGACCTGGGGGGATACAGACAAGCTGCTGAAAACTGCGTTGCAGCCGCTGGAGCCGGCGATGAGAACCCTGTGTATAGCGGGTGGGCGCAAAGACAAAGTCCGGCCAGGAGATGTGCTTGGTGCGCTGACCGGTGAGGCTGGGCTGCCCGGGGCCGTTGTAGGCAAGATCGATCTATTCGATTTTCAGTGTTTTGTGGCAGTGGAGAAGGCATCAGCCGCCACGGCCCTGAAAAGGTTGGAGCAAGGACGTATAAAGGGCCGGAAAATGCGTGTGCGGTATGCATGAATGAGAATGATTTTTGCCCACTCCAGGCCCGTCAGTACGGGCCAGAGAGCTCGGAAACCACCTATTGAAACCGCCAATTAGGTTGCTCAGTGAGTCGGAAAACGGTAAATTACGCGGGATTTTGCCCCCCGAACTGTCCGAATGGCTGGTAAAACCACGCTCCTGGCGAGGCTTGGCCAAGGGCTCGGGAAAATCAACAACTCAATACAGGTAGCTATTTGTTATGAGTGAGCTAATGTCACAAGCCATCGATCTGATGGTCGCAGGCATGGGGTTTGTCTTCGTATTCCTGATCATATTGGTGTTTGCAACCCTGCTCATGTCAAAACTGGTCCATCGGTTCGGCCCGCCTGAACCCGTTGCTCCGGCCCGTACTCCACGTGCAAGGCCTTCGGCACCATCGTCGGTTGATCCTGACACCGCTGAAGCGATTAAAAAAGCGATTGCACAATACCGGTCACGCCACAAGAAGTGACCTGGCAGATAGATTAGAACCTTTAAACAGAAGGCTGACACGATGACTGACACAAAGAAACCGCTGGGGATTACGGACGTTATCCTGCGTGACGCCCACCAGTCCCTGCTTGCCACCCGCATGCGGCTTGACGACATGCTGCCCATTGCCGAGAAACTCGACAAGGTTGGTTTCTGGTCTTTGGAATCCTGGGGCGGAGCTACCTTCGACTCCTGCATCCGTTACCTGGGCGAAGATCCCTGGGAGCGCATCCGTGAACTGAAAAAGGCTATGCCCAACACCCAACAGCAAATGCTGCTGCGTGGCCAGAACCTGCTGGGTTACCGTCATTACGCCGATGATGTGGTCGACCGTTTCTGTGAGCGTGCCGCCGAGAACGGCGTAGACGTGTTCCGGATTTTCGACGCCATGAACGATCCGCGTAACCTGGATCGTGCGATCAAGGCCGTTCGTAAGACTGGCAAGCATGCCCAGGGCACCATCGCCTACACCACCAGCCCCGTGCACACCATCGAAATGTGGGTTGAAATGGCGAAAGAAGTGGCGGACATGGGCGCGGACTCCATCGCCATCAAGGACATGGCCGGTATCCTTAAGCCTTACGTAGCTTTTGATCTGGTCAGCCGTCTGAAGAAAGAGCTGGATATTCCCATCCATATGCAGTGCCACGCCACCACCGGCATGTCTACCGCCACCGCCATCAAGGCCGCGGAAGCCGGTATCGATAACGTGGACACCGCCATTTCCTCCATGAGCATGACCTACGGCCACTCGCCCACCGAGGCGGTTGTTGCCATTCTGGAAGGCACAGATCGTGACACCGGCCTGGACTTGACCCTGCTTGAGGAAATCGCCAGCTATTTCCGCCAGGTGCGTAAGAAGTACGCGAAATTTGAAGGCAGCCTGCGTGGCACCGATTCCCGCATCCTGATTGCCCAGGTACCGGGCGGCATGCTGACCAACATGGAAAACCAGCTGCGAGAGCAGAACGCGAGCGACAAGTTCGACGAAGTTCTGGATGAAATCCCCAAGGTTCGCGAAGACCTGGGCTTCATTCCGCTGGTCACTCCGACTTCCCAGATCGTGGGCACCCAGGCGGTACTGAACGTTCTGACCGGTGAGCGTTACAAGTCCATCTCCAAGGAAACCTCCGCCATCCTCAAGGGCGAGTACGGCGCTGCGCCGGCGGCCATGAATAAGGAGCTGCAGGAGCGCGTTCTGGATGGCAAGGAAGTGATGACCTGTCGTCCGGCCGATGTGCTTGAGCCGGAAATGGACAAGCTGACCGACGAGCTGAAGAAGCTGGCGGAAGAGAAGGGCATCAAGCTGGCCGACAATGTTGAGGACGACGTTCTGACCTACGCACTGTTCCCGCAGATCGGCCTGAAGTTCCTGGAAAACCGTAACAACCCGGATGCATTTGAGCCGGTTCCGACCGCTGAAGACGCAGCACCTGGCAAGAAAGCTGAAGGCCCGGAAACCTACACTGTCGATGTTAATGGCAAGAAGTATGTTGTTGCGGTGTCCGAAGGCGGTGAAATCAGCCAGATTCAGGGTGAAGGTGGTGCTGCATCCGCACCTGCTGCTTCCTCTTCCGCGCCTGCACCGGCTGCGGGTGAAGGCGAGCCTCTGGTCGCGCCTCTGGGCGGCAATATCTTCAAGGTTCTGGTATCTCCCGGCGACGCCGTGGAAGAGGGCGATGTGCTGATCATTCTCGAAGCCATGAAAATGGAAACCGAGGTTCGGGCACCGAAAGCCGGTACCATCGGCGAAGTCTTCATCAAGGTCGGTGATGCCGTCTCCCCTGATGATGAAATGCTGACAATCGCATAAGGGCCAGCATTCCATGGATAAATTAATGACACTCTGGACAGGTAGTGGCCTGTTCAATATGGAACTTGGCCAGGTGATCATGATCGCCATCGGCCTTCTTCTTCTGTTCCTTGCGATTCGCAAGGGGTTCGAGCCGCTGCTGCTGGTACCCATCGGGTTCGGCGGTATTCTGGCGAATATTCCGGAGGCAGGGCTTGCCCTGACTGCGGCGGAGAATGCGATTCATTTCGCCCTGAAGAGCGACACTACGCAGGTGCTGGCCGCACTGGCTGCGCCGCTGGATGTTGCTTATCAGGCCGGCCAGGCTATTACCCCTGAGCTGAAAGAAGCCTTCAAGGTGGCGGTCAAAGAGGCCAGCTACTCCGACATGGCGATGGCAAATGCCATTGCCCAGGACTTCGGCTATGGCAATGGCATGCTGTATAACTTCTATTCTGTGGTTATCGGTAGCACCATTGGTCCGCTGGTGATTTTCATGGGTGTCGGCGCAATGACGGACTTTGGCCCGCTATTGGCAAACCCCAAGACAATGCTGCTTGGCGCTGCAGCCCAGTTTGGTATCTTCGGAACCGTTTTGGGTGCTGCGTTGCTCGATTGGCTGGGTATCCTGGACTTCACCATCCTTGAAGCCGCCGCAGTCGGTATTATCGGTGGTGCGGATGGTCCTACCTCCATCTATGTGTCCAGTGTTCTGGCGCCGCACCTGCTCGGGGCGATTGCAGTTTCGGCTTACGCTTATATGGCGATGGTGCCGATGATTCAGCCGCCGATCATGAAGGCGCTGACCAGCCAGAAAGAGCGGGCCATCAAGATGTCCCAGCTCCGCCCGGTGAGCAAAAAAGAGAAAATCGTGTTCCCGCTGGTGGTACTGATTGCGGTGGTTCTGTTCCTGCCGGACGCTGCGCCGCTTCTGGGTATGTTCTGCTTTGGTAACCTGATGCGCGAGTGTGGCGTGGTCGAGCGCCTGAGCGATACTGCCCAGAACGCACTGATCAATATCACAACGATTTTCCTGGGCCTGTCGGTTGGCTCCAAGCTGATGGCTGACAAGTTCCTGGATGCGCAGACGCTGGGTATCCTGGGCCTGGGTATTGTGGCCTTTGCTGTGGGTACTGCGTGTGGTGTTCTGATGGCGAAGCTGATGAACCGCTTCACCAAGGAAGCTATCAACCCGCTGATTGGTTCCGCTGGTGTGTCTGCGGTGCCGATGGCTGCAAGGGTATCCAACAAGGTCGGCCTTGAGGCCAACCCGCAGAACTTCCTGCTGATGCACGCTATGGGGCCAAACGTGGCCGGTGTTATCGGCTCTGCGGTGGCTGCAGGTGTGATGATCAAGCTGCTTAGCTGATTGTTTCACTTCAGCACCTGAGAGAAGGCCCCGTTTTTGCGGGGCTTTCTTGTTGTGCGCCAGGCATGGCGCGTAGCGCCTTGACGGGCGCTGTTCCGGTTCAGGTGGTGCTGGCCGGATGACTTGGGGGTGCAAGTCCCCTGTGGACCCGGCAAGGGGAACCACTAGCCGGACGGCAAGGGTGTCCATCGTGAGATGGAATCTGAAGGAAGCCGCAGGCAAAGCACTGGCCTGACGAACAGAAATCGCATATGAGGCGGTCACACCGGGTAAGGCGTCAACTATCGTCAAAGCCCTGTACTTGCACGGAAGGTGTGGACGTAAATGCGGCGGGCATAAGTGTGAAGGTCACGCGTCTTACCCTGGGAAGTCTGGTTCTCTGCCGCTGTGCTACTCACTTCGCGAGAGGTGGGGATGGGGAGCCAGAACTCAGCCGAGGTCATAGTAGGTGCGTTACCGCGTACTGAAGGACCGAACATGGTTGGCCGTTAGTAGACGGTGAGTTCTCGTGATGTGCTTATGAAGACAGAAGCGACCCGGATGGGTCAGGGCATTCAGGAAGGGGTTGGGCGGAACCCGGCAGGTACTGAGGCCCGTGTCGAGGCAGGCGCGGGGGCTCACCCGTGGACGAACGCGGAGCCGAACGCGCTGATGGAGCAGGTGCTTGAGCGCCCGAACCTGATGCGTGCGTATCAGCGGGTGGTGTCCAACAAAGGGGCGGCTGGCGTCGATCAGATGCCGGTAACAGCCCTGAAGGGCCACCTGCAACAGCATTGGCCAACACTGCGCGAGCGGCTGTTGGCCGGAGACTACCATCCTCAACCGGTACGCCGGGTCAGCATCCCCAAGCCGCAAGGCGGGGAACGGATACTGGGTATTCCGACGGTGCAGGATCGCCTGATCCAGCAAGCACTTCACCAAACACTGAGCCCGATGCTGGAGCCGACCTTCTCGGATCACAGCTACGGGTTCCGTCCTGGTCGAAGTGCCCATCAGGCGGTCAAGGCGATGCAACGGCATATCAACGACGGCCACCGCTGGGTGGTCGATCTGGATCTGGCCCAGTTCTTCGACCGGGTCAATCACGATGTGCTGATGAGCCTGCTGGCTCGTCACATCACTGACCGGCGGATACTCACCCTGATCCGGCGTTACCTGCGAGCAGGCATGCTGTCAGGCGGGCTGGTCAGCCCGAGGGGGGAAGGGACGCCACAAGGCGGTCCCTTATCTCCTCTGCTGTCCAATGTGCTTCTGACCGAACTGGATCGGGAGTTGGAACGCCGGGGGCACCGGTTCTGTCGTTATGCGGATGATTGCAACCTCTACGTTCGCAGCCGACGAGCCGGTGAACGGACCATGACCAGCATTACCCACTACCTGGAAACGCACCTGCGCCTGACGGTGAATACGGCGAAGAGTGCCGTGGATCGCCCCTGGCGCCGGAGCTTTCTGGGTTACAGCGTGAGCTGGCATAAACGTCAGGTCCGGTTGAGAGTCGCGCCCAAAAGCCTGAAGGCCTTCATGGCCAAGCTTCGCCCCCTGCTGAAACGGTCACGGGGACAGTCGTTGACGACCACCATCCGGAACCTGAACCCGGTGCTGAGAGGCTGGGCAAATTACTATCGCCTGACCGCCTCGAAGCGTTCGGTCGAAGCCCTGGATGGCTGGATAAGACGGCGGCTTCGCCTGATCCTGTGGCAGCAGTGGAAGCGGACCCGCACGCGGGCCCGCAACCTGGTACGGCTAGGCTTGACTGAGATAAGGGCTTGGAGGAGCGCGACCAATGGTCGTGGACCCTGGTGGAACAGCGGTGCGTCTCATATGAACGCGGCCCTGCCTAAGAGGGTATTCGACCGTCTGTCTCTGGTAAGCTTGCTGGATACGATGACTCGGCTTCAGAGCCGACCATGAACCGCCGTGGTACGGAACCGTATGCCCGGTGGTGTGAGAGGACGGGGGAGATAACTCCCCCTCCTACTCGATTTAGTCGCCTCCGCAATGGTGCTTCATCAATGAAAATCCCGGGAATTAACCGGTAACGTCTGAATCAGATGGCTCAAATCCGACAGCCTTCCTGCCATCACGTGAACAATATCGCCTTCTCTTTCCAGGATCCCTTTCACATGTAACAACCGGGCCGTTATCAACGGCTTGCGCTGCCGCCGTGCGGTTTCCAGCCAGACCACCACGTTTACGTTTCCAGTTTCGTCTTCCAGGGTAACGAAGGTGACGCCGGAGGCGGAGCCGGGGCGTTGGCGGCCTGTGACAAGGCCAGCAACCTGAACCGGTCGGCCAGGCTGGATATTCTTGAGTTGTTCAGCGTTGAGACAGAACTTCAGGTGCCCCTGTTCCCGGAGCAGGGCCAGGGGATGGCGCTGCAAGGTCAGGCCCTGGCTGGCGTAGTCGGCCAGTACATTCTGGCCTTCCGTGGGTTCGGGCAACTGGTAACAGTGTTCTGGCTGGTAATGAGCCGCTGTCTCTTTGGCAAAGAGCTCCGCGGGCTGTTCGTGCTCAAGCAGTTGCCAGTAAGCCTGATGGCGATTAGTGGTAAACGTTGGCATGGCGTTAGCGCCTGCGAGCAGTTCCATGTCGCGTTGGTTCAGGCCGGCCAGGTGACGTAGTTCGGCGGTGGACCGGTAACCTTCAGCCGGGCGATTGTTGTAAAGGCGCTCGGCGCCGCTGGCAGAGAGGCCCTGTATGAGCCTGAGCCCCAGACGTAAATGACGATTGGGCGGCTCCAGGGTGTGATTCCATTGGCTGTGGTTTACATCCGGTGGTAGCACGGTGACGTCATGACGACGGGCGTCCTGGACCAGTTGGGACGGTGAGTAGAACCCCATGGGCTGGCTGTTGAGCAGGGCGCAGTAAAAGGCAGCTGGATAGTGGCGTTTAATCCAGGAGGACACATACACCAGCAGCGCAAAACTGGCGGCATGGGATTCCGGAAAACCGTAACCGCCGAACCCGCAGATCTGCAGGTATAACCGTTCGGCGAAATCGGCATCGTGGCCGCGTTCCAGCATGCCGTTGATCAACTTGTCCCTAAACGGTGTCAGGTCGCCGTGGGACTTCCAGGCAGCCATCGCACGGCGGAGCTGGTCGGCTTCACCGGCAGAGAAGCCCGCGGCCACCATGGCCAGCTTGATCACCTGCTCCTGGAAGATAGGCACACCCAGGGTGCGCTCCAGAACGTTCCGTACAGCGTCGTTGGGATAGTCCACCGGCTCCAGGCCATGCTTGCGACGCAGATAGGGGTGAACCATGTCACCCTGGATAGGGCCGGGGCGAACAATGGCCACCTCGATCACCAGGTCGTAATAGGTTTCCGGTTTCAGGCGCGGCAGCATATTGATCTGCGCGCGGGATTCCACCTGGAAGACGCCGATGCTGTCGCCTTTTTGCAACATGGCATAGGTGGCAGGATCTTCCTGCGGAATATCCTGCATGGAAAAAGGGGCACCCTTTTCCTCACTGATCAGGTCCAAGGCCTTGCGGATGGCCGTGAGCATGCCCAGGGCAAGCACGTCCACTTTCATCAGGCCCAGGCTTTCCAGATCGTCCTTGTCCCACTGTATGACGGTACGGTCCGCCATGGCCGCGTTCTCCACTGGTACCAATTCGGCCAATGGTCCGGCACTGATGACAAAACCACCGACATGCTGGGACAGGTGGCGGGGGAAGCCCAACAGGGTATTCACCAGGGTAAAGAATTGGTCGGCCACTTTCGGGTTGCGGGTGAGGTGTTTGTCGAGAATCTGCTGGCGCCAGTTGCTGGCCTTGTCCCGCCAATCGATGCCTTCCAAAAGCTGTTCCACCATGGCGGGATCAAAGCCCAGGGCCTTGCCCACATCCCGGATGGCACTGCGTGGCCGGTAGCGGATCACCGTGGCGGCCAGGGCTGCGCGTTCCCGGCTGTAGCGCCGGTAGATGTACTGGATAACCTCTTCCCGCCGTTCATGCTCGAAATCCACATCAATATCGGGTGGCTCTCCGCGATCCTTGGAGATGAAGCGTTCGAACAGCAACTCCACGTGAGCCGGGTTGACCTCGGTGATGCCAAGGCAGTAACACACGGCAGAGTTGGCAGCCGACCCGCGGCCCTGGCACAGAATGCCTTTGCTGCGGGCGAAGGCGACTATGTCCTGGATAGTGAGGAAGTAGTGCTCGTACTTCATCTCTGATATCAGGCTCAGTTCCTTGCGTATCAGCCTCTGAACGTTCGATGGCGTGCCGTTTGGGTATCGCCGGCGTTCACCGTCTTGGGTCAGTTGTTTCAGGTAGGCCGCCGGTGATGTTCCGCCCGGCACCAGGTCCGGTGGGTATTCGTACCGCAAGCTACCCGGTTCGAAAGTACATTGCTCTGCAATCACCAGGGTTTCCCTGAGCCAGGCTTCCGGAAACAGGCGATCAAGAACCGGTAATGGTCGAAGGTAGCGCTCCCCGTTCTGGAACAGGCAATGGCCGGCGTTCTCCAGGTTGGTGTGGTTGCGCAGGGCCGTGAGCACATCCTGCAACGGTTGCCGCTCGCGGCTGTGCATGTGCACCTCTCCGGTGGCGGCTATCGGACAACGCAGGTGGCCTGACAGCCAGCGTACCCGTGCCAGTTGCTGCTCCTCCCCGGATTCAAGAGTGCGGGCTGCGGCTATCCAGAGATTCGGCTCGAACAGGCGCTGAAGCCATTCACCACAGGCCAGGGCCTGGTCTGCATCCGCAACCGTGGGTGAGGGTGGCAGCCACAGGCACACACAATCGTCCAGTGAATGGGTTTCGATATCCCGGAAGAACAACCGGTACTGGCCTTTCTCCGCTTGCCGGCGACCAGTGGTGATCAACTGGCAAAGCTGACCATAACCCTTGCGGGTGCGGGCCAGCAGGATGAAGCGGGGAGTAACCGCTCCGGGCGGAGCGTCCTCAAGTTCAAACCAGCTGCCGGTGATCAGCTTTACCGGGCTGTCTTTCAGTGCAGCCCAGGCCCGAGGAATGCCAGCCACTGAGCAGGCATCTGTGATGGCCAGTGCAGAGTAGCCCAGCTCCAGTGCTTGCTCGGCCAGTTCATGGGGGTGTGAAGCCCCGGTCAGGAAGGTGAAATTGCTGAAGCAGAAGAGTTCGGCATAGCTGAAGTCGCTCATCAGCCAAACCAGCCATGCACAAACCAGCCATCCCGCACATCCCGGAACACCCAGGCAAGCTGGCCGTTGGACAGTTCGGCAATGTAATAATCCCGGTGAACCCGCTGGCCGTCCCACCAGCCCCCACTGATCCGTTCCGGGCCCGAAAACCACATGGTCGGAGCTTCGGCCAGCGGTTGTGGCCCTTTGAGTAACCATAAAGGACGACGGGGTAACGGGTCGGGAGAAGGAAGGCGGGTATGATTTTTTTGCTGCACCTCGGAGGCCGACCAGGCCCGTTCGGGCCGGTGATCTGCTTGCGGCGATAACTGCCGTAATGAATGTCCGCCAAGCCGTGCCTGCAGGCGGCTGATCAGGGTATGCCAGGCTTCGTTCAGATCCTGCGTTTCACCCAGGAGGTCCTGGCCAGAGGCCGCTTCCCGCCCCAGGAAGCGTTTAACCGACAGCACTAATGAGATCACCGGAGCCCTTAACGGGTGCTGCTCAAACCGTAGGCGGATAAGATTCAGAAATGCTTCGGCCCGATGCTCGGGGCCGGAGGTGCGAACCCGAATGCGGGTAGGCTCTTGATGCCGGTGCCGCAGGACCAGCAGCAGGCTGTCAGTATCCTGCTGTCGCCAGCACAGGTCTTCTTCCAGCTCTGACAGAATGCGCTGCAGAGGGAACAGCAGGCCCTGGGACTGCTCAATCTCCTGTACAAAATCCGCCTGCTGACGAAAGGTGTGGGGCGGTTGCCAGGGTGTTTGTGGGTCCGCGCGGTTACCCTGGATTTTCTGCACATACGCGAGGGTTTCCGGCGACAGACGGCGGGCCAGTTCAGCGGCAGGCAGTGCGAAGACCTCATCCAGGGTGTTCAGGCCGAGTCGTTGCAGGCGGGTACAGGTTTTGTCATCGAACTCTGCAGTCAGCAGGGACATCTGCCCCAATGTGCGCAGGATATGGCCTTTGTCTGCCGTGCATTCACCCTTGCCGGCATGGGCAATCAGCCGGGCGGCCAGTGGTGTGTGGCCGATGGCTATCCAGGCGTTAAGCTGGCGTTCATCCAGCCCCTGTTCCACAGTCTGCCAGACGGCGGCCAGTCCACCATAAAGCCGCTGCAGGCTGCCCACTTCCGCCAACAGGCCATTCGGGGGTACCAATACGATGTGAGCCGCGTACCGGTATAGCCAGCGCGCCTGGTCTTCCAGTATCCGGGCTTCCTGTTGGTGGTCCGCCCTGAGCATACCCAGTTCCGGTACCAGGCTGATGGCGGTTTTCAGACGCATGCCAGCGCGTACTCCCTGGGCATAGGCTTCCGGGCAGGCCTGGATAATCTTCTGGCCGGAGCCTTCCACAACAGCCAGCGCTCCCTGGTTTTCGCGGGAGCGGCGAATATGGTCGAGCAACAGGTGAGGAAAGTGCAGGTACAGCCAGAGCATGATACGCCTTACCCGGTCTTGCCGGCCCAGGGGCCTTGGACCACCCGGGGCGCTTCCCGGAAGGCCAGATCCGCCCGGTGCTCCATGGCTACTGAGCAACATTGGCCGGGCCAGCTGCCGCGACGTTTCAGAACATTGACCTTGAGCGCCTGTTGGCTTCCTGCCGTCAGATCCAGGCGTAGCGACGCCGGGGAGTTCTGTTCGGCATGGCGCCGTTCGCGGAACAGCACGCACACATTGCTGCCGGCCTCCGCGGCCAGTTGTAAGCGCCGTATGTCACGGGCGGCCAGTTTTCCGGGCCAGGCCATCACCAGGCCGGTGACCGGTGAACGCAGACAGTTTTCCAGTGTCCACAGGAAGTCGCCTTCGTCTTCAGTATTGATCAGTATGACCTGGTCCAGATTGACCCCTTCACGGGCCAGGGCAGGGGCGTAGGGTGTATGGGGCGGGTTCAGCCAGAATACGGTTTTACCCGCCTGAGAAAGCCGTTGCATCAGAGGCAGTAGCAAGTGCAACTCACCGATGCCGGGCTCATCCAGCAGACATTCACTCAACGCCCCACGAGGCCAGCCAACACCACCGAGCTGGTTGTCCAGCACCTGGTAACCGGTTGGCTCCGATGGCCGGCTGGTACGGATATGCTGCTGACCCTGCCATACACGGGCGTCTTGCATCAGCGTGTTCAGAATCTCGCTCATGGAAAGTTCTCAATATACTGTTTAAATATACAGTATTCTGAAAAAGACAGGATTTCAAGCAGTGGGTTGATAATGTGGCGGAACGAACCCACGCTTGTAGTACAGCCATCAACCATGGAGGTTGAAATGAGTGAACTGACGAAAGAAAGCTGCGAAGCCTGCAGCGCAGATGCACCCAAAGTCACTGCTGACCAGAAGCAAGCCCTGGGGAAAGACGTACCCGACTGGCAGGAGATTGAGCTGGACGGGGAAGAGCAGTTACAGCGAGTGTTCAAGCTCAAGAATTTTGCCCAGGCCCAAGCGTTTACCAACAAAGTGGGAGACCTGGCCGAAGAGGAAGGGCACCACCCCGCCATCCTTCTGGAATACGGTAAAGTGACCGTACGATGGTGGACTCATAAAATCGGTGGCTTGCACAAAAACGATTACATCATGGCGGCGCGCACCGACGCAGCCTACAAAGACATGCAATAATTCACCAAACCCACCGGAAACAGGATGTGTAATGGCTGAAGACCGTACAGATAACCCACTAACCCTTCGGTTAGGCCATGAAGAACTGGTTATACGGCGCCGTTACGAAGTGCTCAGCATCATTAATGATTTCCTGATCGCCATCTGGTTTCTGGTGGGCAGCGTCCTGTTTCTGTTTCCCGAACACGAGAAGGCGGCCATCTGGCTGTTCATTATTGGCAGTTTCCAATTCCTGATTCGCCCCACCATTCGCCTGATCGGGCATATCCACGTACAGCGCATTCCGGAAAGCCGCTGGGAAAGTTAGAAAGCGTCGTCTATCGGGCTGCGAACTCCAAAGCCTCCTTTACGAACCACATGTGTGTAGATTTCAGTGGTGCGCACGTCGGCGTGACCCAGCAGCTTCTGAATAGTGCGAATATCGTATCCGTTTTCCAGTAGGCGAGTGGCAAAGCTATGGCGAAACGCGTGGCTGTTTGCCTGCTTGTATACTCCCGCCTCACGAATAGCTAAACCGATGGCCCGTTGAACACCGCGATCCAGAAGATGGTGCCGGCGTAAGACGCCGCTACGCGGATCCATGGATAACTTGGCGGCTGGAAACAGATATTGCCAGGCAGGTTCTTTGCCTCCGCTGGGGTATTTTTGATTCAGAGAAAAGGGCATATAGACTTCGCCATGACCGCCGGCCAGGTCTTTCTTGTGCTGAACCAGGCAAGCGTCAATTTGCAGGGTTAATGGCTCTGCCAATGAGTCCGGGAGCAAGGTTGTTCTGTCCTTATTGCCTTTTCCACTGCGCACGATGATTTGCTGCATCCCGAAATCCACATCTTTTACTCTAAGTCTTAAGGCTTCGTTGATTCGCAGGCCGGAGCCATACATCAGGCGCGCAACCAACTGAGGAGCGCCTTCCAGGCCGTTGATAACGGCTTTGGCTTCATCATGGGTAAAAACGGTGGGTAAGCGTCTGGGTTTTCGTGCCATTTCAAACGATAGTTCATCCAGGGGCTGCTCCAGAAACTCGCGGAACAGAAACACGAGGGCATTCAGCGCAGTCCGCTGGGTACTGACACTGTTGTTACGCTGCACCGCAAGGTGCGATAGAAATTGTTCCACCTCTTTTGCCGAACAAGCGGAAGGATGCTGCATACCATGAAAACGGATGAAGCGCTTGATCCAGTGGCAGTACGTCTGTTCAGTCTTGTAGGCCATATTTCGGCTACGAATCAGTGTGCGCAGCTGATCCATAAAGCGGGTAGGGTTGTCTGGCAACTTTGGTGGGACATCCAAAATCATCGGCTCAGCCTCCATGCTGTTTATTTATACAGCATTTTAGGCCTGCTTTTGGGTTATTTCACGGTGAAAAACGGAGATATACGACAATTGTCGCAAAACTTCGTAAATTTCGTACCAATGAGCTGACAACTCTATGAAAGATATGGAATAGTCGTTGAGGATCTATTTCAGATAAGCGAACAGGTGTACTGGGTGAAACTTGACAATTGACGCTTATTTTTCAGACTGGTCAGTTGTTGAATATTTTAATTTATTGAAAATAAAAGAAAATTATGGTCAGTGACATCTAGGGTGTATGAAATAGGCGCGTTTTTGGTAGATGTCATTTGTCGTTGAATTAGCTGTTATGCATAAAAAGGTTCCGCTATAGACTCAAAAAGTTCTTGCTATAAATGCTATAAACGCTACTATTACTCCTGTAATAACTAAACAGGAGTGCCTAGTCATGGCAGCTATCGAAGTTGATTTTGAAGTTTTCAAAGAGCTCACAGTTCGCCGTAAGTCCGAATCGATGACCGAAAATGACGTGATTCGGTCGCTCCTTGGGCTTGACGATCCAGCATCTAAACCTACAGCAGGTGACGAAACCACAGGCGGAAATCCATGGGTATGTAAGGGGGTTACCTTTCCCCATGGGACCGAATTTCGCGCAACCTATAAGGGGCAGCTGTATTCTGGAGTTGTAGCCGAAGGTGCCCTTGTAGTTCAGGGCAAGCGGTTCACTTCTCCCTCGTCTGCTGCCGTTGCAATAACAGGGAATCCTGTCAACGGCTGGAGGTTTTGGGAGTGTTTGCTTCCAGGAAGAAAGCAGTGGAAAGTTATTGCAGAGTTACGGGACTAAATTTGCATAACCAGGCGCGTCAGTCGGATGGCCTTTACGCCGCTTCGCTATGTAAAGGCCACCGCTGCGCTCAGCGTTAGGTTTCACTATGGAAGGTTCTAAGTATCAAACTGTCGAGGAATGCATCGTTGAGGCAGGCATTGATGCTGTTTGGCATGTCATCACTGATTTTCCGGGTTACTCGAAATGGAGCCCAGGTATACGGCAAATCCAGATTGATGGTGCATTAAAGCCGGGGACACAAGGCATTATCCGTTTCCCCCTCAGGGGGGAAAAGTTGACCACCATGCCGATAGAATTAACTCGGGTTGAAAACGGCACATACCTTGAGTGGCAGGGTTATCCTCGGGGATTGCGCGGCCTTGTTCGCGGAAACCACTACCATCGTCTAGAGAAGTTGGGGCCAACGAGAACCCGCTTGCTCCACGGTGAATACTTTACCGGTATTGGTGCTCGTGTGGCTTGGAGTATTGTGGGTCAGGCCTATGTTGCAGGCTTTATCAAAAGCACCGCCGCGATAAAAGCCGAGGCTGAGCGTGGGTCTTAAAACCTAACAATTGCATTAAATTCGTTCCGGCCCGATGGGCCTCCACCGGACGGCTTTTTCTCCGCTTTGCTACGTAAAAGCCGCCGTTTATGCAGGCGTTATGTGTATAGGCATCGTTGATGCGAACTAAGGCTATCCATCCGATCGTAAAAGCTTTCCTGATGTGCGTCGTAAGTTTTGTCGCTATAGCGGCGTTCTTTGCTTTGTTTGGCGACTGGGTAAAGGAAAAGACCGGCTATTGGCTTATCTTGAGGGCATACATTTTCGGCCCCTTCGTCTGGCCAGCGGTGTACCTAGGCTTGGTGTACGGTAAATTGGGGAGGTCTGGCAAGAGTGAGTGACGGCAACCCAAAATCTGGATCGGAATTCAGGTCAATGGCGAGACGACCACATAACCATCGCAGGCACGGCGACGGCTTTTCCATTGCGGCTTCGCCTCCATTCCAAAGCCGCGCATGCTGCGGGCGTTAGCTGGTAAGGCCTTGCTTCTTTTTTAGCGACTCTGTGCCAATGGCCTTGGCCGTAAGCAGGTAGCAAAACCGGTAATGTCGGGTGTTCGCCAAGGCCGTCAGCATTCGCGTCTTGCTAGCAGCCCAATCAGTTGTTGGCGCTGGTATAGAAATCGGTACTTGCCTTGCGGGGCCGTTCGCCGAAAACCGGGTTCAGCCCTGCTACTCTAAAGTTCAGGTTCATTCGCCGCATCATTGGCGGTGGTTTTCATCACGGTGCATCAGCAGGTGGTTGGTGCCAGGGCAACGGAGTAGGCCGTCATGTTGGTTGCCAGCGGCTATGCCTCCAGTTGCCCCCAGCTAACCAGTCGTGCCAGCGGACGCGCTTGCGCGCGCCCCTGCACTCAGCGTTAAGTTTACAAACTATGACCTGTATCTGCGCATCAAGAAAACAGCACTTTGAGCTTCATCCGGATGAGGAGCTTCCGCAATTCATAGAAGTTCTCATCAAGCTTGAAGAGAGTGGCGATTATGGGCTTTTCAGGTGTCCTAGCTGCCAGCAGCTATGGATTATCGATATTCACTCTCGTGGGCCTTTGGCAGTAAAGGTTCAATCAAAATCTGCATTCGCTGCGTTCGATGACATTCCATATCGAAAAGATTTATTGACTCAGTTCTACGGCGGTTTATCAGCGGAACGCTGCATTCAGTCTGGTTGTGAGAAAAATGCTTTAAATGGGATAGTGTTTTGTATTGATCACGCGATGGAATGGTAAAACTTAACAAAGGCGGTCAGGGGACGCTCCTGACGTCGCGCCCCTGCCGCCCGGCGTTAGCTGGCGTGGCCCTTGGTCGTTTTGGGTGGTTGTGTGCCATCGGGCCTTGGCCGAAAGCTGGTAGCAAAACCGGAGATCCGGCGGATTAGCCAAGGCCGTCAAAGCTCGCGGTCTTGCTGGTAGTTCAGTCAGAGTTTTTGCGTTGGTATTAAGGTAGGTGTTCGCCTTGCGGGGCAGTCCGCCAAAAATTCTGTCTGGCTCTGCTACTCTGAAGTTCAGGTTCATTCACCGCATCATTGGTGGTGGTTTCAAATTACAGAGCATCGGCAGGTGTTGGTGCCAGGGCAGCGGAGCATGCCGTCGAGTTGTTAGCCAGGGATTGGTCTTCATCGTTACCCCCAGCTAACCAGTGCATCAAATACGTTCCGGGCCTGAAGGCCCTCCACCGGACGGCTTTTTCTCCGCTTCGCTGCGTAAAAGCCGCCGTTTATGCAGGCGTTATGCGGCTCTACGACGCAACCTGTCGCCCAGATGGCGCAAGCTGAAAGAATAACGAGCCAAAGGAAAAAATATGCCAAATTTTGATCAAGACTTCGAAGCTACTCGCCTTGCTATGCTTGCCAAGCAATACCCTGAGGTTGTGAAAGCAAATGGCGAAGTGGTTTTCTGTGCGGAAGATAATGAGGCTCGCTTGAGCGGTACTCGTTGGACGGTTGAAGACGATATTTTTGAGCAGGCTACTGAGTCAGGATTCAAAGTGCACCTGATCGAATTGCTTGATAACTTTATTGAGTATCGAGCCCAATGTAATGAACTACCGAAAAGGGAAGGTGTTGTGCGTTTTGGTGATGGTGGCTTAAATATAGAATGGTTGCCTGACGGCTCAACCCATCTTGGTGCGGAGTAGTAGGTTTGATTACAAAGCATGAGCTGCCATCTCTGGTGTACGGTTTTGATCGTCTACCGGGTCAAATTAACGAGCTTTCAAAGACCGCCTTTGAAAATGTCTATGGCTCACAAGCTGCTGCACAGGAAAAAAACATAATCTATTTTTTCTTGTCTTCAAAACCAGTGCCTCGTCTCAATGGAGAAAGTAGGATTCTCTATATAGGCCAAACAAAAAGCAGCTTCAAAACTAGATACTTTCGCCATGCAAACCTGCATGCCACGTCGAGAGCGAACAAGCTGAAATTTGGCATGATAATAAAAAATTACGGGCCGATTGAGATAGCTTTTTGTGATTACCGGAAATTTGGCGACACCTTACTTGGTGCTGAAGGGCAATTCTTGTGGTGGTACTTTCAGAATCACGGTGAGTATCCGCCAATCAACTACACCAGAACCAAAGTCAGAATAGATGCTGTCAACGCATAACAAGGCCATTAAATTCGCTCCCTGCGGTCGCCGGACGCTCGTTCCTCGCGCCGTTTATGGCGGGCGTTAAAGGCCTTGCTCCGGTGTTCTTTGGTTTGGTGTTTTACCGCCGCTTGGCAGGTTGCCGGCAGGCAGAAAGCAGCCCTAAGTTTGGCAACGGCTTCGGCGCGTAATTTGGAGTTCAGGTCGCGGGGCAATCCGGCGTAATCGTCGGGTAATTTCCGCTCATTCGGTGGCCTGGTTCCTGGCGCAATGGGTCAAGATGGCACACAGTATCGGGAGTTGGCATTCAGCATTGGGTGCCCAATAAAAACCAAGGGTGAACAGGCCCTTAACAAGTCGCAGCAGTACGCGGCCGATGGCCGCCGGACGCCCTTTCCATGGCTCCTTCGTCGCCATTCCAAGGTCGCCGCTGTGCTCAGCGTTATGTTTTAAGGAGGTAGTTTGAGTAAAGTCGTTGGACGCTGGCGAATTAAGTGGATGGAAATGTGGGATCAAGACTTTGTTGATCTTATCGAGCCCGGATACTTCCAGTTCGATGAAGATGGCCTCGGCTTTTTTGTATTCGGAGCAGTTGAGGGCCAAATCGACTACCGCATTCCAGATGATGGAGGGCGAGTCGAGTTTTCTTGGTCTGGAAATGATGATGGTCGTGAAAAGTCTGGCCGTGGTTGGTTTCAGTTTTCATCTTCAAATTCAGCGAAAGGGGAACTCTTCATTCATTGTGGAGACGAGTCGGCCGTAGAAATCGAATATCAAACATAACCAGGCGCGGCACTCGGATGCCTTTGTCTCCGCTTCGCTACGTCAAAGTCACCGGTGCGCTAAGCGTTAAAGGCTGTGGCTTCGGTAGGTTTTATTGCTGGGTTTGGTGAAAATCGGTCAGTTTGTTATCGGGTTTGGCTGCTTAGCCGAGCGGAGTGCTTTGTCATAATTAAGTGTCTCGGTTGCGGGGTAATCCGGCGCATCAGCTAGTAAAGTCGCGTAAATGGAGCTCTGGTTCCTAGCGCAATGCTTCAGGTTTGTACAAGCTGTTGGGTGTGGGTATTCGAACTTGAGTGTCAGAAATTCACAATGGGGTGGCCTCGCTTTAACAAGGCAATTAAGTTCGTTCCGGCCTGCGGCCTCCACCGGATGCCCCTGTCGGGCCACCGCTTATCATCGGCGTTAGCTGGGCAAGACCTGTACCAAGGAGTCTCAAGGAATGTATGTACCTAGCCACTTCAAGGAAGACGACATAAGCAAGCTACAGCAATATATTCGGGACTACGGGTTTGGTCTGCTGGTAGTCGCGGATGAGGGTGGAATTGAGGCCAACCATGTCCCCTTTCATCTGATTTCTGGAAAAGATGGCTCCCTTGGGCAGCTTCAGTGTCATCTGGCTCGAAGCAATCCTGTCTGGCAGCGTCTGCGTGATGGCGCTCGGATTCTTGCAGTTTTTCAGGGGCCTGATGCCTACGTGTCACCCTCATGGTATGAGACCAAGGCAGAAACAGGTCGGGTCGTTCCAACATGGAACTATTTGGCTGTCCATGCAGAAGGGACTGCTCGCGTTATTGAGGATTCGACCTGGCTGAAACATCATCTCCATCGACTTACAGATCAACATGAGTCGGACATGGGCAATCCCTGGTCCGTTGATGATGCGCCAACGGATTTCACCGAACGCTTGGTACAGGCGATCGTCGGTGTAGAGATCGAAATTGAAACTCTGATAGGTAAGCTGAAAGCAAGTCAGAACCAACCAGAAAAGAACCGGGCTGGTGTCAAAGCGGGTCTTGAGGCTGGAGCAGGAGCTCAAAACCGTGCCATGGCTCAGTTCATCAGCTAACAAGGGGCTGTTGTCGGACGGTTTTTCCGTCGCTTTGCTCCTCCAAAACCGCCGCAAAGCCTGGCGTTAGCAGTGCACACAAAGCTTGCAAAGTAACTATGGAGTAACTATAGTTTCTCCATAGTTACTTTGGAGTCTTGTCATGAGCCAGTCTATCCAGATTGAAATCAGCCAAAAAGTGTTTGATCGCCTCCAGGCCTTGGCTAAGCCGCTTGTAGATACCCCAGATTCCGTCATAACTCGCCTGTTAGATTTTCAGGATGCTCAAACCGGCAAAGCTACTGAAACCGCAACAAAGAATGCTGGTAATCATGGCGAGCGGCCGGACGCCCCAATCCGTTTTTTTGTTATGCCGCGCGGCTCTAGGATACCGTTGGGAAAGCTTCGAGCGATATATGGGCTGCGAGGCCAAAAGAAGCACGAACTTTTTGCTGAAGTAATCCCTGAAGGCATCAAGTTTCAGGGTGAGCTATATGACAACCTTTCGTCTGCAGGGATTGCAGCCAAAGAATCCGTTGGTGCTGTTGGTAATGCGGCAAGCACTAACGGTTGGGATTTCTGGAAATACTTTGATAGTGCAAAGGGCGATTGGGTATCAGTGGACACTTTTCGTGCAAAAGCAAACGCAGACCTTACGCTCAAGGATCTAGGTCTGGCATGATTGCTAAACAAATGTTAACAGATAAAAAATAGTCCTCGTCACTGGGGCTTAATCTTGGGCAGAGTAAAAGTCCGCTGGAGGATATATGAAATATTTCCAAAAAATTCTGCGCCTTGCAGGTCCTGTCGTTCTCATTGTGTTGGTATCAGCTTGTGCAAGCACAGAGATGACATCTAGAGCAAATCCAGAGCTTGAGGGCCGTGCATTCGATAAGGTACTGGTGTTCGGAAAGTTTCAAAACCTAAATCATCGTGAAGTCGCAGAGAGCGAGTTTTGCTCGAACTTGGGTCGTTTGACAAATAGTGAGTGCATAAAATCTTCTGAGGTATTTTTTGTTGGTGAGTCCCAGTCCGCAGAACAAATAGATGCTCGAGTGAAGGAGCAGGAAATTGACGCGGTTTTAATTTTGCAGCCCAGTGACAGCGGAACGTCATCTAGCTATGTTCCTCCAAGCTATGAGACGCAAAGCAATGCTACCGTTACCGGCAACATGATTTCCGGTTCAAGCACAACTTACACCTATGGTGGCTACACTTTAAACAAGCCTTGGGCCAAATATGAGGTTTCGTTAATAGCAATTGTGGATGGTCGAGTCGCATGGTATGCGACGGGGCAATCACGCGGGAATGCCTACGCGGGGTGGGATGATTTAATAGAGTCGGCTACGAGTGAGAGCGTGAAAAAACTAGTTTCAGATGGAGTGCTCAGAAAAGCGGATCCATAGCCGAGAGTCTTCATCAGCTAACAATGCAATTAAATTCGTTCCGGCCTTCGGCCTCCACCGGACGCCCTTGTCAGGGCGCCGTTTATTGCTGGCGTTAGCTGGTAGTGCCTTGGGTCTTTTGGGGTGGTTTGGTGCCATCGGGCCTTGGCCGAAATCTGGCAGTAAAACCCGAATCAACGGCGTTCTGCCAAGGCCGTCAAAGTTCGTCGTCTTGCTGGTAGCTCAGCGGATTATGGTGTTGGTATAAAGGTAGGTGTTTGCGTTGCGGGGCCGTCCGCCGAAGCCCGATTCCTTGCTTGCCTGCTACTCTGAAGTTCAGGTTCGTTCACCGCATCGACGGCGGAGTTTTCAATCACAATGCATCGGCGTACGGCGGTGCCAGGGCAGCGGAGCATGCCGTCAAATTGTCAGCCAGGGTATGGTCTTTCTCGTTACCCACAGCTAACAAGGCAATTAAATTCGTTCCGGCCTACGGCCTCCACCGGACGCCCTTGTCAGGGCGCCGTTTATTGCTGGCGTGTGTGCCGGGCATGGCACAGAACTAGGGAGGTGAAAGTCCTCCTGCCAGGTGTTCGCAGAGCCGAAGGCTAGGAGAAGGGCAAGGGCGTCATCGCGAGGTGGGGTCTGGAGGAAGCCCAATCCAAAGCGGCGGGGCGACGAACAGGAACCCGATACGAGGTGTGGTACATCCGGGGCGAGCGGGCACGTGACCGCGAAGCCCTCCTTCTGCGACCGGGATGTGCTTTATAAATCGGGCGTTCACGCCGTGAAAGCTCTGTGCCTTACCCCGGGAGGTCTGCTGCGTGTGGACGGACCCACTGAGAGACGAGCGATCGCCTCTGATCGCGTGGCAGAAATCAGCCGAGGGCATAGTAGGTTCGCCCGTGAACCGAAGGCCCGAACAGAGACAGGAGTCGAGGTTCCGTGCAGGGAAACGGGATGGCATCCGCAAAGCAGCTTGCGCTGCCCCTGGTAAAGCCAGGGGATGAACCTGTTTCCGGAAATCGGGAAGACTCGCACTCCGATCAACCCTCACCGTGGATGGCGCGTGTATTGAGCAGGGACAACCTCAATCGCGCCCTGAAACAGGTTCGACGTAACAAGGGAGCGCCGGGCATCGACGGCATGACCGTGGATGAACTGCCGGATTATCTACGCCAACACTGGCCAGAGATCCGGCAACAACTGCTCCAGCAGACCTACCGACCAAAGCCGGTACGGCGGGTCACCATTCCCAAAGCCAATGGCGGTTCCCGCCCATTGGGCATACCGACAGTGCTGGATCGCTTCATCCAACAAGCGATTGCCCAGGTTATCCAGCAAGACTGGGAACCGCGCTTCCACCCACACAGCTATGGCTTCCGACCGGGACGCTCTGCTCATCAAGGGGTCCGATACGGACAACACTGTGCCCGGGAAGGCCGTGACTGGGTGGTGGATCTGGACCTGGAGGCCTTCTTTGACCGGGTGAACCATGATCGCCTGATGACACGGTTGAAACGGCACACGCCGGACAAGCCGCTGCTCAGGCTGATCAACCGGTATCTGAAGGCAGGGGTCCAGATCGAGCACCACAAAGCCCCGACACGAGAAGGCGTGCCGCAAGGCGGGCCACTGTCTCCGGTGTTGGCCAATGTGGTGCTGGACGAACTGGACTGGGAGCTGGAACGGCGCAACCTGAAATTTGCCCGCTACGCGGACGACTGTCAGATCCATGTTAGCAGTCGCCGAGCTGGTGAGCGGGTAATGGTGAGTCTGACGCGCTTTATCGAGGACTCGCTGAGGCTCACAGTGAATACACGAAAGAGCGCGGTAGACCGGCCCTGGAAGCGAAGTTTCCTGGGCTTCACCCTCAGCCGGAAAGGGCAACGCTTGAAGGTGGCTGACAAAGCCATCAGCAAGCTGAAAGCCCAGATCCGGACACTGAGCCGCCGAACACGGGGCCACTCACTGGCCCAGGTGATCACAGATCTGAAAGAGACCCTGCTTGGTTGGAAAGCGTACTTCGACGCAGCCGAAGTACTGAGCCCGCTGCGGGACCTGGACAAGTGGATACGGCGGAGAATGAGAAGTTACGTGTGGAAGCAATGGGACCGAAAAGGGTATCGTGAGCTGAGAAAGAGGGGTGTCTCGGTCGAGCTGGCCTGGAACACCGCCAAATCGGCCCATGGACCGTGGCGGCTGAGTCATTCGCCGGCCCTGCGGCACGCCTTACCGGCCCGATTGTTCCGGAGCTATGGACTGCCGGAATTGGCAGTGCGGTAACGGGTTGAATCAAGTCACTGAATCGCCGTGGTACGTGATCCGTATGCCCGGTGATGTGGGAGGAGGGGCACCGTGAGGTGCCTCCCTATCCCGATTAAATGCCTGGCTCCGGCGTTCTTGGGTTTGGTGTTTGGTCACTGGCTGTCAGTTGTCTTCGGGCAGAACACAGCCCTCGGTTTGGCGACGGTTTTCGCGGCCAATTCGGTGTTTGGGTCGCGGGGCCATCCGGCGTAAACATCGGGCTGTTTCCGCTTGTTCAGTGTTCTGGTTCCTAGCGCCATGGGTTGCGCTGGTGCAAAGTATCGGGAGTAGGCATTCAGCATTGGGTGCCGCAATAAATTGCCGGGCAGCTCCGGCATCTAACCAGTCGCAGCAGTTCGTGGCCTACGGCCACCGGACGCCCTTGTCAGGGCGCCGCTGTGCTTCAGCGTGTGTGCCGGGCATGGCACAGAACTAGGGAGGTGAAAGTCCTCCTGCCAGGTGTTCGCAGAGCCGAAGGCTAGGAGAAGGGCAAGGGCGTCATCGCGAGGTGGGGTCTGGAGGAAGCCCAATCCAAAGCGGCGGGGCGACGAACAGGAACCCGATACGAGGTGTGGTACATCCGGGGCGAGCGGGCACGTGACCGCGAAGCCCTCCTTCTGCGACCGGGATGTGCTTTATAAATCGGGCGTTCACGCCGTGAAAGCTCTGTGCCTTACCCCGGGAGGTCTGCTGCGTGTGGACGGACCCACTGAGAGACGAGCGATCGCCTCTGATCGCGTGGCAGAAATCAGCCGAGGGCATAGTAGGTTCGCCCGTGAACCGAAGGCCCGAACAGAGACAGGAGTCGAGGTTCCGTGCAGGGAAACGGGATGGCATCCGCAAAGCAGCTTGCGCTGCCCCTGGTAAAGCCAGGGGATGAACCTGTTTCCGGAAATCGGGAAGACTCGCACTCCGATCAACCCTCACCGTGGATGGCGCGTGTATTGAGCAGGGACAACCTCAATCGCGCCCTGAAACAGGTTCGACGTAACAAGGGAGCGCCGGGCATCGACGGCATGACCGTGGATGAACTGCCGGATTATCTACGCCAACACTGGCCAGAGATCCGGCAACAACTGCTCCAGCAGACCTACCGACCAAAGCCGGTACGGCGGGTCACCATTCCCAAAGCCAATGGCGGTTCCCGCCCATTGGGCATACCGACAGTGCTGGATCGCTTCATCCAACAAGCGATTGCCCAGGTTATCCAGCAAGACTGGGAACCGCGCTTCCACCCACACAGCTATGGCTTCCGACCGGGACGCTCTGCTCATCAAGGGGTCCGATACGGACAACACTGTGCCCGGGAAGGCCGTGACTGGGTGGTGGATCTGGACCTGGAGGCCTTCTTTGACCGGGTGAACCATGATCGCCTGATGACACGGTTGAAACGGCACACGCCGGACAAGCCGCTGCTCAGGCTGATCAACCGGTATCTGAAGGCAGGGGTCCAGATCGAGCACCACAAAGCCCCGACACGAGAAGGCGTGCCGCAAGGCGGGCCACTGTCTCCGGTGTTGGCCAATGTGGTGCTGGACGAACTGGACTGGGAGCTGGAACGGCGCAACCTGAAATTTGCCCGCTACGCGGACGACTGTCAGATCCATGTTAGCAGTCGCCGAGCTGGTGAGCGGGTAATGGTGAGTCTGACGCGCTTTATCGAGGACTCGCTGAGGCTCACAGTGAATACACGAAAGAGCGCGGTAGACCGGCCCTGGAAGCGAAGTTTCCTGGGCTTCACCCTCAGCCGGAAAGGGCAACGCTTGAAGGTGGCTGACAAAGCCATCAGCAAGCTGAAAGCCCAGATCCGGACACTGAGCCGCCGAACACGGGGCCACTCACTGGCCCAGGTGATCACAGATCTGAAAGAGACCCTGCTTGGTTGGAAAGCGTACTTCGACGCAGCCGAAGTACTGAGCCCGCTGCGGGACCTGGACAAGTGGATACGGCGGAGAATGAGAAGTTACGTGTGGAAGCAATGGGACCGAAAAGGGTATCGTGAGCTGAGAAAGAGGGGTGTCTCGGTCGAGCTGGCCTGGAACACCGCCAAATCGGCCCATGGACCGTGGCGGCTGAGTCATTCGCCGGCCCTGCGGCACGCCTTACCGGCCCGATTGTTCCGGAGCTATGGACTGCCGGAATTGGCAGTGCGGTAACGGGTTGAATCAAGTCACTGAATCGCCGTGGTACGTGATCCGTATGCCCGGTGATGTGGGAGGAGGGGCACCGTGAGGTGCCTCCCTATCCCGATTAGCTTGAAACGAGGTATGCAAAATTTACTTTGATCAGAAAATCGTAATATCGGTTCTCCTGAGCATCTTCGCTTTGATTGTACCTTGGCTTTTGAGGGTCTTTTCTGGAGTTAAGAGCAAGAACGCAGCTTTCCTGGCGGGTGCCGCGGTAGTGCTATTCTTCGTTGCGGCTTCGCTTTCCTATCTATTTACGGAACTCCAAGAAAAGTCGAGCTTGATGAAAGATCAGGCAAAAGCTGAAGTTTTTGCTCTAGAAAACAACGTTGAGAATACTGCCCCTGGGCCTGAAAGAGACAGGCTTATAAGTGTGCTGGAGTCAGCAAGAAAGACGGCTGATGATGCGGGGGATTTGGAGCAATTTGTCAGTATTTTAAACCTCATGGTCATATTTTTCGGTTTGAGCATTGCTGCAAATTACATGACTGATGCTACCTACAGGCGCGGCTTCACAGAAAAATATTATGAGATTCCCGATCAGATTAATCGCCGGCTTGATCGCTTAGAGAATCAACAGATGTTTATGAATGTTTTACTTACATCGGCGATTGTTGTCTTTGGCGTGATGGCGCTGGTTAGTTAGCTAAGCTTTAGCTATCGAGAAGAAGCTCTCAGAAAGAAGGAAAAGTATGAAAATTTTTATCAGTTGGTCGGGGGAAACCAGCAGAAAGGTTGCAGAGGCAGTTCGCGAATGGCTACCGACTGTGCTGCAAACGGTCAAACCTTACTTCACTCCCAGTGATATCGAGAAGGGTACACGCTGGTCATCCGATATTGCGCAGGAACTTGACGATTCCATGGCGGGCATTTTTTGTGTCACGAGCCAAAATCTCAATAGCCAATGGCTTATGTTTGAGGCGGGAGCGATTTCAAAGAAGGTAGATCAATCTCTGGTTTGTCCGATTCTGATTGGGCTGGATAATTCAGACATCAACGGTCCACTAACTCAATTTCAAACGACGTTATTTGAGAAATCTGACTTTCGTCGACTTGTCTCAGATTTGAACAAGGCCAACAAATCCAATGTTTTGGAGGAAGGCGTTCTCAACACAGTTTTCGAGAAATTTTGGCCGGAGCTTGAGGCCAAAGTTAAGGGCATAGTCGAAGCGAGTGGGGATGAAAATGGCGCTGCCACCGATCTTCGGTCAGACCGAGAGCTTCTTGAGGAAGTGTTGGACCTTTCGAGAGCCCTAGCAATCCAGAAATCTGGAGGCTTCAAAGCATACAAGGAGCTGTTCGGCCTCATCTCAGATTTTCTATCAGCGTACTACGTAATTTTTGAAATAGACTGGGAGCACACGAAGTTGTGTCTTGAAAACCCAGATTCCTTCATATCGAGCTCCGGCACATTTATAAATCCTGGTGTCGCAGATGAGGAAAACAACTGGGGAAACAGGCCGATGCTTCTAAACGCATACCGTAGATTAGTCGATTATATTGAGAGCAATGACATCGATATCCAGACGTACCGGTACGGAAGCTAACAATGCCAGTCACGGCGACGTCTACTACATTGCGGCTTCGCCTCCATTCCGTAGCCGCGCGTGCTGAGCGGCGTTAGGCGTTGCAGATGAATAAAGTTGGACTGATAGCTGCAGCAGCATTAGTAGTGGTTTTGGTAGCAATCATGGTCGCGCTGGCGTCGAATCCGCTGCGCAGTTCCGATGAAGCGGTGCAAGCCTGGTTACTTGAAGCAGTGCCTATTGGTTCAAGCATCGATGATCTGGAAAGGATTGCCCAATTGCGAGGCTGGCGAATCAATTCCAAGTGGGACGGAGGTACGTCACATTCGAATTGGGGGGGCGTAGAAGGAGACAAGGTGGTTTGGATTTACCTCGGTGGTTACCGCAATATATTCAGAACAGACTTGGATTCTTTCTGGGCTTTTGATGAGTCTTCGGGTCTTACAGATGTAACGACGCGGAGGATGACCGATGCACTCTGAGCAGGCATCGCCTAACAAGGCGCATCAATTCGCGGCCGGTGGCCGCCGGACACCCTTTACATTGCGGCTGCGCCTCCATTGCAAGGGCGCCGTTGTGCGCTGGCGTTAGGTTTGCCCGTTTCAAAAGGATTTCAATTGAGAGACCTAAAGCAGCTCATCGAACTTGCGGAGGCAAATGAACGAGATCCGGCCACACTCCATCGAGCCATAGAAATCTATGAGCAAATAATCAATGAGCATGATTATTCGCTTGACTCTACGATGGCCGCAGTAGCGCTTGACCGAATCGAGCAAAGTGAAACTCCGCCGGCACAGATCAAGCAAGGTGAAACCTCGCCGGCACCGACCGCCAAACGAAAACGTTCACAGGTTGAGCGCGTGCTTTTCCGACTAGCCATTTTATTCTACGTTGCCTCGTTGGTTCTGCCGGTCGATGGTTACTTCTTCGCGGGAGTGGTAATGCTAGTTTTGTCTGTTATCGGGTCAGTTTTGATATTTCCTGAGGCGGTTTCTCGAATCCCCAGCGATCCTGCAGCTGCTTTCGGCCTAATTGCCGTGCTTATGCCTTTCTACAACATTCTTTTCCTCGTTGCGCTGACAAGGTTTTGGGAGACTGGTCGCTCACGATTTTCTGTCTTCAGAATCGGTTTCTACACCTGTACAGTTTACAGCTTGGTGTGGTCAGCTATGGCTTTGTTCACAGACGTTGAGAAGTTTTACATTTTTGGGCTATGGGCAGCGGCTTTTCTGTTTTTATCCTTGGCAGTTGCTATTTGCACCGAAAAAAACCTAACCAATGCAGGCAAGGGACGCTCCTGACGTCGCGCCCCTGCTGCAAGCGTTATGTTTTAAGGAGGTAGTTTGAGTAAAGTCGTTGGACGCTGGCGAATTAAGTGGATGGAAATGTGGGATCAAGACTTTGTTGATCTTATCGAGCCCGGATACTTCCAGTTCGATGAAGATGGCCTCGGCTTTTTTGTATTCGGAGCAGTTGAGGGCCAAATCGACTACCGCATTCCAGATGATGGAGGGCGAGTCGAGTTTTCTTGGTCTGGAAATGATGATGGTCGTGAAAAGTCTGGCCGTGGTTGGTTTCAGTTTTCATCTTCAAATTCAGCGAAAGGGGAACTCTTCATTCATTGTGGAGACGAGTCGGCCGTAGAAATCGAATATCAAACATAACCAGGCGCGGCACTCGGATGCCTTTGTCTCCGCTTCGCTACGTCAAAGTCACCGGTGCGCTAAGCGTTAGAGGTATAGCTTAATGAAACAAGAGTTATTCAATCCAAAGAGATTTATCAGGCTATTCTCTCAAACCCTTGCGTCCGGCTTGGCGATTTTCTTCCTCAATCAATTTTTCGGAATTTCCATTGATGATATGCAGGCTGTAATGTTCATCGCGTTGGTTGTCTGCATATTGCTAATAGCTTATCTGGCCCAAAAAAGTAGTCGTCTTACAAAAAAATGGCGCACGAGGCTGGAAACTGCAGAGCAAGACTTTAGAGCTGCAAAAGCGCAACTCAGGAGCCTTGAGGAACGAGCTGAGAAATGTGAGAAAAGCTCTAACCAGTCACGTAAGGCGGACGCGTGAGACGCGCCGCTTCGTTTTCGCGTTAACCACATTGGCAACCTGGAGAGTCGAGCATTGTGGAAGTTTGACCCAATCCTCAGAGATGCTGGCTACTATCGTCGGCGTTGGTCATTCATTAATGGTTTGTTCAGTTTCGTATTCCTGGTTGCCGGAACGGTGGCATTCTACTTCGACAATGTGACGCTACCCGGGCGCACGGGCCTTGCTGAGTTTTCGGGTAAGTGGGCCCACGGGGTAGGGGTAGCTTCCTTCTTTATTGCTGCCTATTGGATTTACCAGTCGGTAAAGGAGTATCGAGTCTCTTTGCCCATACTTCTGGCCCCGTTTCTAGTTGCGACGACGGTGTCGGCAATTTTGCTGGCCATCAAGTATGGTTAACAAGTCGTTGTAGTACGTTCCGGGCCTACGGCCCTACACCGGACGCCCATTTCGCTGCGCTGCATGGGCGCCGCTAAACTCTGGCGTTAGGCAATAATAAGACTACCTATGGCAAAAATAGAATATACATATTTACAAGATCTTGATCGGGGTGAATTGCTTTCAATCTTAAATAAAGACAAGATCCGTGAGCATTTAGTAGCACACGGCCTGTTTAACGAACAATCATTGGCAGAATGGGTTGCAAGCAAGGTTAGCGTGGATTCAACTAATGGATGTAAAGTAAGAGGAATCCGTGTAAATGGGGCTGTTGCTGGTTGGTGTGGAATCCAGTTTGAAAATGAATCCTATGAGCTCGCAATAGTTTTGAATGAAACCTACTGGGGTGTTGGTATTGGCGTGTTCAAAGACATGATGGTGTGGGCTTCAGAGTTGGGTCACAGTCATGTGGTATTGCATTTGTTTAACACTCGCCCTGAATACAAGTTTCTGACAAAAATGGCATCGCGGGTATACGAAAGCGTAATGTTTGGTCAAAAATATACGAGCTATGAACTTAGGGTACCAAGTGCCTAACAAGTTGCTCCATTTGACGCAGCGGTCTACGCTCCTTTTTGTGCATTCGCTGCGCTCATTGTTGCACAAAAATCCGCTACAACCGCTGCGCAAATGAGCAAGGCGTTAACTGTTACTGAAAAGGAGTTCACATGAGCTATCAGGCGGTAAATTTCAAAAACAAGCTCGGCCTCTTCGATGAGCAATGGTCACCAAAGGTCATCGCCGAGATGAATGACTACCAGTTCAAAGTCGTCAAAATCCAGGGTGAGTTCGTTTGGCATGACCACACGGATACAGACGAGACGTTTATCGTGCTTGAGGGCAGTCTGAGAATTGATTTCAGAGATGGGTCTGTGAATCTGTCTGAGGGAGAATTGTACGTTGTCCCGAAAGGCATCGAACACAAACCTTATGCGGAACACGAAGCAAAAGTTTTGCTTATCGAGCCACGTGGCGTTGTGAATACTGGCGACGAGGTTGGCAGCAAAACGGCAGAGAATGACGTTTGGATCTGAATCAGTTAACAAGTCATTCCAGTTCGTTCCGGCCCTGATGGGCCTCCACCGGACGGCCTTTTCTCCGCTTCGCTACGCAAAGGCCGCCGCTGAATATTGGCGTTATGCACTGAAGGAGAGTCCGTGCAAGAAGTAGATAACGAATTTTATGAAAGGGCGGATGCTCATATCCACCTTTCAAATGATCAGATCACCACGGAAGTGGGTATAGGGAAAGTGAGCGCGTCAAATATGTATGCCACTGCGCGCTTTAATGCTTGGGTTAGTGCTTGCGGGTGGAATTCCTCGGAAGAAATGGCTGCAGCCAAAGATGAAACATTGGAGTACTTCGTAGCGGAGTATCGAAAGATGTTAATGGAAAATCTTGACGACTACATTGAGAATTTTGAGTCTTATATGAGGCCCTAGGGATAAATGCATAACAATCAGCGGCAGAGCGACAGCCAACGCTACGCACCTTTTGTGTTACTCGCTGGCGCTCAAACATTAACACAAAATGCGCTCCGCGCTGGCTGCGCCTGCGCTGGGCGTTAGTGGTCCGAGTTACCCATGAATAGTAGACACCTTCTATAGTTAGGGTTGCCCCTAGCACGGAGGTGCTCCATGAGCCGCAAGAAGACCCAGGCCTACACCGAAGAGTTCCGTCGGGAAGCCGTTCGCAGATCCGATCAGCCAGGTAATACAGCCGCTTCGGTTGCCCGTGAGCTAGGCATTCATCCGGGCCAGATCTACAACTGGCGTCGTCAGTTCACCCGCCTGTCGGACAAGCAGTTTAACAGCGTTGATGGCGTCGATTATTCCAAGGCCGAGAGCGAAGCCATGCGCAAGCTGCGGCGCGAGAACGAGACCTTGAAGAAGGAAAACGAATTTCTAAAAAAGGTGTCTGCGTACTTCGCGAAGTCCCAAGAGTGAAGTACGCGCTGATCAGTGAATTCTGTCAGTGCTACGCGGTGCGCCTGATGTGCCGGGTGATGGAAGTGTCAGCGAGTGGCTATTATCGCTGGAAACAGCGCCCAGTCAGTTTGAGGGAACAACGCAGGGCGGAAACCGAAGCGGCCATCATGGAGACCTACGAGTGCTTCAAAGCGCGCTATGGTGCCCCACGGATCGCCCAGGAATTAACGGCCAGTGGCACACCCTGCTCGGTCAACTACGTGGCCGGGATCATGCGGGCAAAGGACATTCGCGCCCGCAATGGCAAAGCGTTCAAGTACAGCCGCTCGTCCGAGGCAATGACCAACGTCGCAGACAACCTGTTGTGGCGTCAGTTTGCCGCTGAACGGCCGAACCAGAAGTGGACCACCGACATCACGTATATCTGGGTGAAAGATCGCTGGCTGTATCTCGCCACCGTGATGGACCTGCACTCCCGCTACATCGTTGGGTGGTCACTGGATATGAGCATGACCGAGACGTTGATTACCGATGCCCTGAGCATGGCGTATGGCCGCCGAGAGATTAGTCCAGGGCTGATTGTGCACTCGGATCGGGGTGTGCAATACCGCTCAGTGGGCTATCAGGAATACCTGCGCTCCAAAGACTGTGTGCCCAGCATGAGTCGGAAAGGGAACTGTTGGGACAACGCCCCGATGGAATCGTTTTTCAGTCGATTGAAGGTGGAGCTGGTCTATGCCGAGTGTTTCGAGTCGATCGCGGCGGCCAAATCCGCTATCTTCGAGTACATCGAAGTGTTTTATAATCGAAAGAGAAGACACTCCGCTTTGGGCTATCTCAGCCCGGTGGAATACGAGCGCAGATGCGCATAACCGAGTGTCTACTTTTCGTGGGTAGGACCATGGTGTCAAAGATGGAGCTATCGAGAAAAACCGAAAAGGTCGTCAAGCTAATGTTTGGCAGTGATGAAGTGGGCGAAGTCGAGCAGATTCTGATAAAGAGCTGTTCCAATACTGTACCTGGCTGCCGGGATTGGTCCGAAGAGAGCTTGGAGCGAGTCTGGTTATCTGTTCTCAAGATCAGCGAGGGACGTATGGAGGATCTTCGGAAGGCTGTTGCATTAGCAAACACAGATTATCGCGATTTGCTGATGTCAGCCGGTTTCGGTCATGACCCCGAGGCGCACAAGCGCTGGTACCCATGATCAAGAAAACCACTAACAAATCGCTTAAGTTTGTTGCGGCCTTCGGCCTCCACCGGACGGCCCTGTCGGGCCGCCGCTTAGCTTGGCGTTAGTGGCTGTGGCTTCGGTCCTTTTAGGTTGCTGTGTGCCAGTGGCCTTGGTGCCGGGCCTGGTTGCCAAACCCGCATAATTTGGTGAGCACCAAGGCCGTCATAATGCGCGTCCAGTTTGGTTGCTCCAGCAAGCAGAATCGGTGGCGGGAAATTCAGTGTTCACCGTGTGGGGCCGTCAGCCGAAAACTTTGTCTGGATCTGCTACCTTTGAGTTCAGGTTCATTCACCGCATCGTTGGCGGTGATTCAAACATAGTGCATCGGCTGATGTCGGTGCCGGGTTACGGAGTAGGCCGTCACGGTCAGTGCCAGGGAACAGGCAGTGTCATTACCTGCCACTAACCAGTCGCTGTAGTACGCGGCCGATGGCCGCCGGACGCCCTTTACATTGCGGCTTCGCCTCCATTACAAGGGCGCCGCTAAGCTTCGCGTTAGATTGACAGAAGGAGGAGCCATGAGCACACCGGATGTTGAGGTAGGAATAGATATCGATGCGGGCGCTGAGGTCGTTTGGAAAATTCTTTCAGATTTTGAGCACTGGGATGATTGGCACGGTCCCGGAATCGAAATAAAGAAGAATGATGAACGGCCTGAGAAATTGATATTTCGCGCCGGGCCGCTACCTGTCACCATTAACCTTTTCGGCGTGAAAGTCGTTGATGGGAAATCAATCGAATGGACAGGTGCTTTGCCATTAAGTAGGTCGCTGCTGCATGGAAAGAGAAAGCTCATCTTGGAAGAAACTTCCAAAGGATCTTGCAGGTTCACACAAAAAGAATCATTTTTTGGCTTAGTCAGCCCCTTGTTTCGCAAGAAGCTGTCAGCGCTTTACCAAAAGAACTATTCGCAGTTCAACGAGAACATGAAGTCAATCGCGGAATCACAATCTAACCAGTAGTTGCAGTTCGTTCCGGCCCTGGCGGCCCTCCACCGGACGCCCTTTTCTCCGCTTCGCTGCAAAAAGGTCGCCGCTGAACAAAAGCGTTAGCTGGTAGTGCCCTGTTCGTTTTTTGGTGGTTGGGTGCCATGGGGCCTTGGCCGTAAGCAGGCAGCAAAATCGTCAGTTTCGGTGTTCCGCCAAGGCCGTCAGAATTCGCAGTGTTGCTGGCAGCTCAATCGGTCGCAGGTGTTGGTATAGAAATCTGTGTTTGCCTTTGTGGGGCAATCCGCCGAAAACTCGATCCTGGTCTGCTACCCTGAAGTTCAGGTTCATTCACCGCATCAAAGGCGGTGGTTTTAATCACGATGCATCGGCGTATGGCGGTGCCAGGGCAGCGGAGCATGCCGTCATGTTGTTAGCCAGGGATTGGTCTTCCTCGTTACCCCCAGCTAACCAGTCGCTTAAGTACGTTCCGGCCTTCGGCCTCCACCGGACGCCCTTGTCAGGGCGCCGCTTAGCTTCGCGTGTGTGCCGGGCATGGCACAGAACTAGGGAGGTGAAAGTCCTCCTGCCAGGTGTTCGCAGAGCCGAAGGCTAGGAGAAGGGCAAGGGCGTCATCGCGAGGTGGGGTCTGGAGGAAGCCCAATCCAAAGCGGCGGGGCGACGAACAGGAACCCGATACGAGGTGTGGTACATCCGGGGCGAGCGGGCACGTGACCGCGAAGCCCTCCTTCTGCGACCGGGATGTGCTTTATAAATCGGGCGTTCACGCCGTGAAAGCTCTGTGCCTTACCCCGGGAGGTCTGCTGCGTGTGGACGGACCCACTGAGAGACGAGCGATCGCCTCTGATCGCGTGGCAGAAATCAGCCGAGGGCATAGTAGGTTCGCCCGTGAACCGAAGGCCCGAACAGAGACAGGAGTCGAGGTTCCGTGCAGGGAAACGGGATGGCATCCGCAAAGCAGCTTGCGCTGCCCCTGGTAAAGCCAGGGGATGAACCTGTTTCCGGAAATCGGGAAGACTCGCACTCCGATCAACCCTCACCGTGGATGGCGCGTGTATTGAGCAGGGACAACCTCAATCGCGCCCTGAAACAGGTTCGACGTAACAAGGGAGCGCCGGGCATCGACGGCATGACCGTGGATGAACTGCCGGATTATCTACGCCAACACTGGCCAGAGATCCGGCAACAACTGCTCCAGCAGACCTACCGACCAAAGCCGGTACGGCGGGTCACCATTCCCAAAGCCAATGGCGGTTCCCGCCCATTGGGCATACCGACAGTGCTGGATCGCTTCATCCAACAAGCGATTGCCCAGGTTATCCAGCAAGACTGGGAACCGCGCTTCCACCCACACAGCTATGGCTTCCGACCGGGACGCTCTGCTCATCAAGGGGTCCGATACGGACAACACTGTGCCCGGGAAGGCCGTGACTGGGTGGTGGATCTGGACCTGGAGGCCTTCTTTGACCGGGTGAACCATGATCGCCTGATGACACGGTTGAAACGGCACACGCCGGACAAGCCGCTGCTCAGGCTGATCAACCGGTATCTGAAGGCAGGGGTCCAGATCGAGCACCACAAAGCCCCGACACGAGAAGGCGTGCCGCAAGGCGGGCCACTGTCTCCGGTGTTGGCCAATGTGGTGCTGGACGAACTGGACTGGGAGCTGGAACGGCGCAACCTGAAATTTGCCCGCTACGCGGACGACTGTCAGATCCATGTTAGCAGTCGCCGAGCTGGTGAGCGGGTAATGGTGAGTCTGACGCGCTTTATCGAGGACTCGCTGAGGCTCACAGTGAATACACGAAAGAGCGCGGTAGACCGGCCCTGGAAGCGAAGTTTCCTGGGCTTCACCCTCAGCCGGAAAGGGCAACGCTTGAAGGTGGCTGACAAAGCCATCAGCAAGCTGAAAGCCCAGATCCGGACACTGAGCCGCCGAACACGGGGCCACTCACTGGCCCAGGTGATCACAGATCTGAAAGAGACCCTGCTTGGTTGGAAAGCGTACTTCGACGCAGCCGAAGTACTGAGCCCGCTGCGGGACCTGGACAAGTGGATACGGCGGAGAATGAGAAGTTACGTGTGGAAGCAATGGGACCGAAAAGGGTATCGTGAGCTGAGAAAGAGGGGTGTCTCGGTCGAGCTGGCCTGGAACACCGCCAAATCGGCCCATGGACCGTGGCGGCTGAGTCATTCGCCGGCCCTGCGGCACGCCTTACCGGCCCGATTGTTCCGGAGCTATGGACTGCCGGAATTGGCAGTGCGGTAACGGGTTGAATCAAGTCACTGAATCGCCGTGGTACGTGATCCGTATGCCCGGTGATGTGGGAGGAGGGGCACCGTGAGGTGCCTCCCTATCCCGATTAGGTGACTGAATGAGTAACGAAGCTAAAGCTCTCGAAGGTATCAGAAAGGCATCTGGTACAGAGCGGGGTGAGTACAGTATTGATGAGTTTGTTTCGCATCATATAGATGAACTTCCTGGAACATACTGGGAAAAGCATTTGAGCACTGAAATTCCATCGAGTGAGCAAGTCATAGGTCTATTAGTTTTACGCTCGAAATGGGAAAACGAAGAGGTCTATGACTTTACGCTACCCGACGACGTTACAGACTATGTAGTAAGTGTGTCTTTCGATGAAGATGGAAAGATCGAAGACATTGAAATGGAGAGCTAGCGAATGCACCTAACAAGTGACTGTGGTGTCAATTCCATAAATTAAGCCATTTCGCTCCGCCAGGATTCCTGGTTTTTGACCATGGTATTGAGCACCACAATCATTTTTCTCATGCAGGCGATGAGGGCTACTTTTGGGATCTTTCCCTGGGCTTTCAGGCGCTCATAAAAGCGCTTGAATACGGGGTTGCATTGGATGGATGAGAGCATGGCCATGAACATGACAGTGCGAACTCTGTGGCGGCCACCGCGTATTCTCCGCTTGCCATTCAGCTTGCCGCTGTCCCGGTTTATGGGTGCGACACCGACTAGTGCGGCGATCTCTTTTCGGTTCAATGATCCTAGTTCCGGGAGCTCACTGAGGAGGGTGTAGGCGAGCACCTTCCCAACACCGGGCATGCTGGTCATGACCTCCATTTTGGTACGCCAATGGCCCACTTTAGCCACTTCCTGCTCGATCTGTCGGGTTACGGCTTCAATCTGATTCTGAAGCATCCTGAGCAGGCTTTTAATGGATCGATGAAGAGGCTTTGGCATGATCTGGAGGCGGTTTTTCTCCATGGTGGACATCTCCATAAGCTGAGCCCGCCTGGCTAATAAGCCTCTGATCTTTTGTGATGTTTTGTCCGGGATGGGTCTGAATTCCGGCTTGAGTGTGGCGGCATATTTGGCAATCACCTGGGCATCAATCCGGTCGGTTTTGGCGAGCACGCCGATGGCTTGGGCGTAGCGCCTGACACTGATTGGGTTGACGACAATGATGGGCAAGCCGGCCTGATTGCTGGCCTGAACCAAGGCGTGCTCATGTCTCCCTGTGGCCTCCACTACAATGCGTTCAATGTCATAATTCTTGAGGATTTTTATGAACCGGCGAATGTGAGCTTCGCTGTTGGGAATTGAATAAAACTGTCCGGAAGGATGGAGAGCGATATCAAGGTTGGCTTTACCGACGTCGACACCGATATTAACGGAGGTTTGGATTTGGCTGCTGTTCATAATAAGCTGACTCTGCCTTGCTATACGGGCTCGAGGCCCCGATGACTGTTCGAGTTATCGCTTGAGAGTCATGCAGCGCTACGCACTTGTTACCGGTCTCTCGAATGAGGAGCCTGCCATCATCGAGCTGCTGCATGAAGGCCCCCAGCGGCCACTGGGGGTGGGCCTCAATTTACCCAAACACGGCAGAAATTATCCATACAAGGCCAGGCACAATCGCCCCTTCGGGGCTGGACCTCCGCACTGCGTGCTCCGGCCTGTGCTGGCGGCGTTATGGGCCCAGTCATCAGGAAGATCAGGGGTTTCATCTCTGGAGTTAACTAAGCGATATTGTTAGAATTTTCTCGGCATCAGGACGGTGCCGAAGAGTCATCGACAAAAAGGAGAAGGGAATGAGATCAGATGACAGGGAATATGTAGCTGCTGTAATCAATTTTTTCTGGCAAGGCTTGGCGCAGCCTCACTCAGTGAACGAAAACGCCGCAAAAGTAATGTATGAAGCCCTCACAGAAGCTCAGGGATGTACTGCGTCAATAGATTTAGTACCAAGACCGACTTACACGCCAAGCATTAATTACATCATCAAAGAAATAGCAAAAATTGGCCAGAGAATAATGTCTGGAGATACCTCGCTTTATAATATGTGTCGAGACCAAGTCGCTGCAAATTATAAAACTCATATTCGCGCAGCATTATGGGGCCTTTAATATGAATAAGTTTTTTATTTTAGCGCTTATTTCATTTTTTCCTTTCTCATTGTCAGCAAGTGAAAGTGATTTGCGTATAATTTATGGCGAGCTTGATTTTTATATCCCTAATAATCCCGTGGTAGTGGGATACCTTGGAACAGATAGCGAAATTCTAATCGCAAAATACAGCGACGAGCCCGGGAAGGATATCGTTGGCTTTAGTCTAGATAAGGAGGTAAATACAGGTGGCTGTAGCCCGGAAGCTTTCTTTAGATCTGTTTTAAGTGAAAGTGAGGCTGAGTGTGATGGAGCTGCTGTTGAATCTTTTCGATATGTCTTCATGAAAAACAGAGATTCAGGAATATGGTCAGGTGGCGATAAGGAATTTTTCTATTTTATCGGATCAGATAAGTCCACGGTATTTATGACAGAAAAAGGCGCTGATAGTAGAACATACAAAATAGAATCAAATTTTTTGAGCAAAGAAAGAATCAAGGATATATTCTCAAGCCATCTTTAGTTTCCTGAATTTGATTGCTACTGACACTCAAAAGCCCATAACCAGTGCAGGCACGGCGACGCCCATTACATTGCGCCTTCGGCTCCATTCCAAGGGCGCGCGTGCTGCAAGCGTTATGTTTTGGTGCCCTAGCATGAAACGGATTCTATGAAGGATATTGGGAGTCGAATTGAGAAAATTGAGGCACTACTCGAGGAGGGCGCAGTCAGCAGTCTCACCTATGCCGCGCTCGAATCTCGGTTCACCATTGAGCTCATCTGCTACGAGCGGTTGATGACTGCTTATGGCTACACGTCCTATTCCGATCTTCGAAAATGGCAACCAAAGGATGTTGTTCAACAAGTTGTACAGGAAGCCAATGAGTTAGCAGCGACGTCTCTCAAATTTTCAATATCCGCGACACCTGTAGATCCCAACAATCCGCCGCAATCAGTTACCGACTACGAGAACTTCGAATATGTTGAAGTTGGCACTCAGACAGGCTTCGATGTTAAAGAGATTGGGAGACTTTGGAATTCTCTTTCCGGCGCGGCACTCCATGTGCAGACACCGAGAAGTAAGGACAGTGATCTGTCGGTCTATGGTGATCCCGTAAAAATCAGAACCAAAGTGGAGAAAGCGCTCGATCTATTTAGAAAGGTTGCGGAGGGTAACCTTTTAACATCTAGTCCAGGCCCTGAAGTCTCTTACAAGTGTGATGATTGCGGAGCCACGATCAAGCGAAAAGTTGAGCTTGTTTACGATGGGATGGTGGCAAGTTGTAGTTCAGAAGCATGCAAGGAAAGCTACATTCTGACAATAAGTGAATCAGGTGTTGAGTTCGGCCGGCGGCAAAAATTGTTCCCTTGTGATGGGTGCGGCAAAACGATAGCGCTTCCTGCAAAACTAGCTGAGGGGCTCAGGATAGATCAGCTCCTGACAGCAGAGTGTGAGGACTGCGGCGAAAAGACAGAGATAGTGCTTCGACCATGTAAGGTCGTGCGCAGCAAAAAAACATAACCAGGCGCGTCACTCGGATGCCTTTGTCTCCGCTACGCTGCGCCAAAGTCACCGGTGCGCTTCGGCGTTAGGCACTACTAAGAGAGTCAGAGTGGATAGTGAAAAAGTAAGAGAGATCTGCGCACATTTAGAGTCTACCGCAGAGATGATTGGCTTCGAGCTTCAGCCGAGAGTTTCGTCTTGTGATGCATTGGAAAGCATCGTTTTAGGACTATCCGAATTAGACGAGGCAGGGCCTTTAAGTGGCGCTGTATTCATGTGTGGAGTCTATCTTGGAGAGATCATACGCACAGAAGTGGGCGGTGACTGGACATACTCAAATCAAACTACCCAGTACTGTTTGGAAGTCGCTGGTAGGCAATATTTTCCAATAGAGCAGGTAAGGGACTACGTTGAAAGGCCTGCGGAAAAAGGGCTTCTATTTTATGCACAAGCAGCAATTTCTAAGTCCAATGCCTAACAATACCATTAAGTTTGTTCCGGCCCGATGGGCCTCCACCGGACGCCCTTGTCAGGGCGCCGTTTATTGCTGGCGTTAGAAGCCTATGACGAGAAGAATCCTGATATCGATAATCGTAGTAGGCTGGATAGTAGCCTCGATTCAGCTGATCCGAACGGTATTCAGCACTACTCTTGATCATGGGGTTTTGTCGATAGCGAGCATAACTCTCGGTTTGCTGTTAGCAACAGGGCTCAAAGTGGTCTTCAGTAAAAGAAAGGTTGCTTTCAATTGGCCTATAGCGGCTTTCGTTTTGGTGTTCCTGTCAACCACAGGCATTGCCTTGCTCAACTACCAATTGGCCTCATCGCACGATCAGAAAAAGGATTTTATCGTCAAAGGTTCGGGTGAGAGGGCAATACGATACGATTTGATTGAATACGTCGTGCTTACTGATGGAAACGTCTCATTCACCTTTACGGGATTCGATAAGGAATCAAAGCCACGGGCGGGGGATGCCTTAAAGGGCGTGGTGAGGAAAGGTTTTTTTGGATTCGATATTGTAGAGATAGAAGATCAATCATGAGACTGGGAGTCAAACCAGCTTCTAACCAGTGGGTGAAGCCGACCGGCACTACGCTGCGCTTCGTTCCGGCGGCTTACCTCGGCGTTAGAGCGATATGAAAACATTCTCAGAACCTCAAATTGGGATCGTGAAGGGCGCATTGCTTGGGCCGTTGGCCGTTTTTCCCGCGGTTTTATTGCTTCCGCTTGGCGCGGCGCTTATCGGCATCGACTATGGCAGCCTGACCGATGTGTTCTTATCGACCCTCTTTGTTGGTTTCTGGGGAGTGTTCATCGCTTATGTTTCTGCGCTAATTTTCGGTTTGCCTGCATGTTTGGTTCTGTTGCGGTTCAAAAGGCTTAACTATCCGAGTCTCTCGGCCTTGGCCCTGGTACCAGCAGTAGTAACTGGGGTTGTCTCGAGGGATGCTGTTCTGACCTTGATGATCGCTTACTTTTCGCTTGCGGTTAGTTCAGGTGGCTGGATTGTGGGCCGTAAAAGTATCCGAGAGCTCTAACAAGGCAATTAAATTCGTTCCGGCCTTTTGCCTCCACCGGACGCCCTTGTCAGGGCGCCGTTTATTGCTGGCGTTAAGCTCTATTGTTGCGTGGTGCGCAACATGCTGGCATTCTATTATGATTAAATCATTCCGTCACAAAGGACTGAAGCGGTTCTACTCGACCGGCCACACGTCTGGCATACAACCCGACCATGCCAAGAGGCTGCGTATGCAGCTGGCTGCTCTGGATACGGCCACTTCAATGGAAGACATGGATATCCCTGGTTTTCGGCTTCATCCATTGAAGGGCAAAGACAAAGGCCGCTGGTCGATTAGGGTTAACGGAAATTGGCGCATGACGTTCGAGTTCCAGGACGGCAACGCCTACATTCTTGATTACGAGGATTATCACTAATGACTATGCATAATCCGCCTCATCCTGGTGAATTCATTCGCGAGGTGTACCTGGAGCCTTTCGGTATCAGTTCTCGTCAGCTTGCTTCCAGTCTGGGCGTTTCACCTTCTACTTTGTCTCGGCTGCTCAAAGGGGATAGTGGTATTAGCCCAGAAATGTCGTTGCGGCTGTCCAAGGTTCTCGGGCGTACTCCTGAGAGCTGGTTGGCGATGCAAGATATGTATGACCTATGGGTGGCTCGCGGTACAGTCAATCTGGATGGTATTCATCGCTTGGACTTCGAAGCAGCTTAGCCAGGGGCTGTTGTCGAACGCACCTATGCTGGTGCTCCGGTACGCCGCAAAGCCAAGGCGTTATATTTCTTAAACTTCAATCAAGGAAGATCATGAGAGTATCGACTTTACCCCTAATCATTCTCTGTCTGTTCATGGGTTTTACCTTTTGGGTAATGGCCGGAGCAGAGCAGTCGCTTTTAGCTTTTGGCGTTCAGCTCATGTCCAGCCCGGACACAGCCCAGGTTGTTATTGATCTCTACATTCTCGCTGCTTTGGCCTGTGTCTGGATGTACCGGGATGGCAAAAGTCGCGGAAAAGGGTTGGGCTATCTCATCCCGTTTTTTGTTCTTACAGCAGTATTTGTGTCTGCCGGCCCGCTGCTATATTTGGTGTTGCGCGGTGGGCGTGAGCCTGAAGCCGAAGCCAGCAAAATATAATCAACCGCATCAGTACGCGGCCGATGGACGGCACCCGCATTTCTGCGTCGATATTGGCCACAGGATTCGAGGAGCACGTCATGGTGAACGATGGAGAGATACAGCACCTGCGTCGGTGCATAGAACTTGCAACTGAGGCTCTAGAGCTGGGTGACGAGCCATTCGGCTCTGTGCTTGTAGCAGCGGACGGGCAGGTACTTTTTGAAGATCACAACCACGTTGCCTCAGGTGATCGAACCCGCCATCCGGAGTTTGAGATTGCGCGGTGGGCTGCGGCGAATATGACCCCGGAGGCCAGAGCAGAAGCAACGGTCTATACGTCTGGTGAGCATTGTCCGATGTGTGCCGCCGCCCATGGCTGGGTGGGGCTGGGACGTATCGTGTACGTGAGCTCCTCCGAGCAATTGGCGGTATGGCTTACCGATCTTGGAGTTCCAGCACCTCCCGTACGAGCGTTACCAATCCGAGAAGTCGTTCCAAACGTGGCAGTTGAAGGTCCGGTTCCCGGTCTTGCCGAACAGGTGCGTGATCTGCACCGTCGTTTTCATAGTTCAACATAGTTGGCAGCAGCATTCTTCTGTCAGCGATGCCAACAGTCGTCACGCAGCTTCGCTCACCTAAGTAACCAGAGCCGATTCCGAACGTTTGGTCATGTGAGCAATCTTCTCGAGCAACGCTTCGGGCGGGGCAGGCCTCGCCAACAGATACCCTTGCAGGGTATTGCAGCCAAGCTGGGTCAGCAGTGCCTGTTGTTCGGCTGTTTCAACACCTTCTGCGACAATCCTCATATCCAGCGTTTTGCCCAGAGCGATGATCGCCTGGATGATTGCTTCATCATCGTTATCCTGGGCCAGTTCGGTAATAAAGCCGCGGTCTATTTTCAGTTCGTTGGCTGGCAAACGTTTGAGGTAGAGCAGGCTTGAGTAGCCGGTGCCAAAGTCATCGATGGAAATGGACACGCCGAGATCCGATAGTTTGTTCAATACGGTGAGGCTTGTCTCTGCGTTGCACATGGCCGTTGTTTCGGTGATTTCAAGCACCAGGTGTGAGGGATCCAGGGAGTGCTTTCTCAATGCCTCGCGAACCACGTCAACCAGGCTATGATGCTCCAGCTGAACCGCTGAAAGGTTTACCGCTACACTCCACTACTGATGCCCCTGATCGTACCAGACCTTCATTTGCCGGCAGGCTTCCTCGATGACCCAGTTGCCAATGGGCACGATCAGCCCGGAGCTCTCTGCCAGCGGGAGAAAACGATCGGGTGACAGGAATCCGTGATCGGGGCTTTGCCATTGCATATTCCGGCCCATCATGAACGCCCATTCCGGACGAACGTGAACACCTATTCTGGTTCAACGTGAACAGTCATTCTGGTCGAAGATGAACACTTTTCAAGAATTTCCGGAATCGGTGTTCACCATGCCGGAATTGGCGTTCACGTTCCCGGAATCGGTGTTCACGTTCCACCAGAATCCTTCTTAACGCATTGTTTATTCAACCGCTTGCTACTCTGGTTCTTTTTTTGGGAATCAGGGTCATGGCAGCAAAGAGAAATCCAATGCGCAAAATCAGAGAAGTGCTTCGTCTGAGGCTGGAAGCCGGGCTTTCGATCCGGCAGATCAGCGCCAGTACCAAAACCAGTGTCGGGGCTATCCAGAAGCTCCTGACCCGAGCCCAGGCTTTAGAAATCACCTGGCCCTTACCCGAGAATCTGGACGATGGCCGCCTGGCGGCCATGCTCTATCCCGGTGCTGACCCCACCAGCTCCAGCCGTTACCAGGTACCGGACTGGTTGACCGTCCATCAGAACCTCAAACAGAAGGGCGTTACCAAGCAGTTGCTGTGGGAGGAATACACCGCCCAATACCCCAACCGGTGTTACAGCTATTCTCAATACTGTGACCGCTTCCGGCACTGGCAAAAGCAGCAAAGGCGCTCCATGCGCCAGATCCACAAGGCCGGTGAAAAGTGCTTTATTGACTACTGTGGCCCCACCGTTCCGATCATTAACCCGCAAACCGGCGAAATCCGCACGGCCCAGGTGTTTGTCGCCGTGCTGGGGGCGTCCAATTACACCTACGCGGAGGCGACCTGGAGCCAGGTATTGCAGGACTGGCTGATGAGCCACGTGCGCACCTTTGAATTTTTTGGCGGCGTTCCGGAGATGATCATTCCCGATAATCTCCGGAGCGGTGTCAACAAGGCCTGTCGGTACGATCCGGACCTGAACCCCAGCTACCAGCAACTGGCCGCGCACTATCAGGTCGCGGTACTGCCTGCGCGGCCCTACAAGCCCAAGGATAAAGCCAAGGCGGAGGTGGGCGTACAGATCGTTGAACGCTGGATCCTGGCGCGATTGCGCCACCACACTTTCTTCACTCTGGCCGACCTGAACCAGTGTATCCGGGCCTTGTTGGACGACCTGAACAGCCGCCCCTTCCGAGCGCTGCCGGGCAACCGGCAGGAAGCCTTCAAGACACTCGATCAGCCCGCCCTGAAAGCGTTACCCAAACACCCCTATGAGTACGTCGAGATCCGGCGTTGCCGGGTCAACATCGACTACCACATTGAGTTCCAGCGCCATTATTACTCGGTGCCGCACCAGTATGTCGGCGAGCAGGTAGACCTCCATGCCGGTGAGCGACTGGTGCAGATCTACTTCCGGCAGCAACTGATCACCAGTCACCCACGCAGCCATCAGTACGGCATCACCACCGAGCCAGGGCACATGCCCACCCGCCATCAAAAACAACAGCAGTGGACGCCCGGACGCCTCAAGAGCTGGGCCCGGGATATCGGACCGGACACCCTGGTCTGGGTCAGTGGCCGGATGGATGAGCGGGAACATCCGGAGCAGGCCTATCGGGTCTGTCTCGGGTTACTCAACCTGAGCAAGGCGTACCCCGCCGAGCGCCTGAATGCCAGTTGCCGCATTGCCAACCGCGAAGGCCTGGACCGGCTGAAACACATCAAGGCCATCCTCCGGAGCAACCGGGACAAGCTGCCGGAACAGCTGCCCTTACACACCGAACTGCCCCAGCATCACGAGAACATCCGTGGCCCAAAGAGCTTCCACTAGGACCCCCGTATGAACACCTTACAAACCCTGACACGACTGAGAGACCTGAAGCTCGGCGGCATGGCTGCCGCCCTGGAGCATCAACAAAATCAGCCGGGGACTTATGACGAGCTATCGTTCACCGAACGCCTGGAACTGTTACTTGATCGGGAGTTCCAAAGCCGGGACCACCGGAAGCAGGATCGTCTGGTGCGCCAGGCTCGCTTCAAGCTCCGGGCGTCCGTTCAGGACATCGACTACCAGCACCCGCGCAACCTCAAAAAGGCCCAGGTAGCTCAACTGGCCCAGGCCGACTGGCTCGAACGGGGCCAGAACCTGTTGATCACCGGCCCTTGCGGCAGCGGCAAGACCTACCTCGGTTGCGCCGTGGGGCACCAGGCCTGCCTGAACGGCCTCAGCACCCGGTATTACCGGATCTCCCGATTACTGCTGGAACTGACCCAGGCCAAAGCCGATGGCACCTACCAGAAAGCTCTCAGCCAGTTGGCCAAAGTAAAGCTGCTGATCCTGGACGACTGGGGGCTGGAAGCTCTGAAACCGGCACAGCGAAACGACCTGATGGAAATCATGGATGACCGTCACGGCACTCACTCAACCATGATCATCAGCCAGTTGCCTACCGATCAATGGTACGCCGCTATCGGTGACAACACCCTGGCTGACGCCATCCTGGACAGACTCATGCACAACGCCCACCGCTGGGCTCTGAAAGGAGAATCAATGAGAAAAAGACTTCAGGAAATTGACTGAACGTGAACACCCGGAGTACAAACTCCGGTGGGTGATGCGTTAAGAAAAAGGGTGTTCACGTTCAGCCAGAATGGGCGTTCACGTTCGCCGGAATATGCAGCCATCGCAGTAGGGCTTCGAGGCCAGTCATGGGGCCGTCAGGTGCAACAAACTTGGGCTGATAATGCAGTACCAGCTCGTTGCGGCTGACGGCCTGCCGCAGATTTTGCTGCATTTGCATCTGCAGGTGCACATTGGCGTTCATGCCGTGTTCGAAAAAGCAGTAGCCGTTGCGGCCCTGTTTCTTGGCGTCATCGAGTGAGTTGGACAGTTGGCTGGTGCGTACATCAAGCATTGACACAATTAGAGCAATGGCGAACACCGCAAGGCTGACAATGATGACCAGCACAGCCAGCCACTTTGTATCGATCCCGCTGTTGGCCGCGCCGCAAAAGCTGTCGATCGGGAATTTGGAGGCCGCCATTCCGGTATAGTGCATGCCGATAATGGCGCACCCCATAACCAGGGACGCGCCAATGCGGCCGAAGGTGGCGCGCTTGCTTTCTCTCGCAGTCGAAACGCCAGCCAAAGGGCGGCAGTGGCCGCGACAATGGCGATAACAATGGATAGCCCAACCAGCCAGGGTACATAGAAAATGTACGGATGCATGAGCAATGCTTCCATACCGATGTAGTGCATGCTGGCTACACCCAGGCCCATCAGTAAACCACCCGATAGCAGCCGCCCCCAGGGCAGCGTGTCCTGACACACCAGATAAAGGGCGAACGCAGAACACGCTATGGCGATGACTAATGACAGCAGGGTGAGGGGGACGTCGTAGCCTAGTTCGATGGGAAGGCTAAAGGCGAGCATGCCGATAAAGTGCATGGACCAGATGCCAAAGCCCATGGCGATGGAACTGCCAATCAGCCATAGAACCGCAGAGCGGCCCGATGCGCTGGAGACACGGCTGGCCATGTTCCAATATTAAGTAGGCAGTAGATGAGGTAGTTCTCTCCAATTCAGTCATTTCCTTTACATTTTTCAATAACGCTATTACCTATCATTTTTTAGGACCAATTGTTCTAGGGGTATTCATTGAAATGACAGAGTGTCACGTCTAGTTTCGATTCAGGGGTGAGCTCAATGATTGACTACGCCCCAATAACAACAATCAAGGAGGGATGCCTGTGAAAACGAGCATCAAGAACCAACTGCTAGTTGTTCTTATTCTACTGGGCGTAACAGGCCCGGCGATGGCTGAGCTGGGTGACTATGGTTTCTGGCGAACACTCGGGAATCTGGTTAACCCACCGGCAGCGGATAACCCGGTTACTGCAGCTCAGCGTCAGGGTGACTACCCCTTACTTGCCAACCCGCCGGGGTTCAACGATGGTTTTTCGCCAGGCAACTATTACGCCTGGCAAACCATTCCCCTGGCACCCGAAACCGGCGCTGTCTGTGGTAACGGCTCTGAGTACAAGTTCTTTGTGAACCGCGTGCCGAACACCAGTAATACGATTATCTACCTGGAAGGGGGCGGCGCTTGCTGGGATTACGAGAGCTGCTCTGGCCAGACGGGCATTCGGGGAGCCCGCAACCCGGACGGTATTCCCGATGACTACATGAACCTGACAAACCCCAGTGCCAGCTTGGTCAGTCCGTTTGTGGTGCGCCTGAATCCACTGACATCGGTCAAGACCCAGAACTGGAACATGGTTTATATCCCGTACTGCACGGGAGACGTCTACTCCGGTGACAAGGTGGCCGTGTACGAAGATCCGGAAGGGGAAGCGGAGCCTTTGATCTGGCATCACAATGGCCTTCGCAACACCCGCGCCGCGATTTCGTGGGTGAAGGATAATCTGCAGCGGCCGAAGCAATTGCTGACGACCGGATGCAGTGCCGGCGGCCTGGGCAGTTTGACCAATTATCACCCGACTCGCCGAGATATGGAGCCCAACCGGGGGTACATGATCAACGACTCTGGACCTGCCTTCAGTGCGCCTTCCGGAGCGGATCCAGAAGCTTATCCTTCGGTGTTGTTGCAGTCGTTTATCCGTGATGCCTGGGGGTTGGATCAGCCCAATGGTCCGCTGGAATACCTCAGTGACGGGCTTCCACTGATGAACCTGAACGATCTCGGCTCACTGTATACGGCCCTTTCTGCGGAGCTACCGAATGATCGGATGGGGCATACGCATTTCTGGCAGGATCTGAATTACTCCTCCTATTCTTACGAGCGTTTCTATCCGGAAATCGAGAATGCGCCGGATCAGGCTACCAAAGAGGCGTTGATCCACGAACGCTGGTATACGGATACAGAGCGCCTGAAGGGTACCCTGTCCAACCTGAATAATTTTGGGTATTACCTGCCATGGTTCCGCGATGTGAACGAGAGCCACTGCACCACAATTATTGAGTTTGCCAACTCAGACATTCAGGAAGCCGGGCTGGAGCTGGATGACTTTGTGGCCAACGTGTTGAACGGAAGCGGTGCTGTGATGCAGGCCTCTGAAACCGATCAGCAGGCTGACTACAACAAGCCGTTCAATCCGCTCTATTGGGCACTTGATCAGCTTCTGTAGAACATTGGGTATCAGGTTCTCCGGAATCGGGGAACCCGCCGATAGTAGGGATGGCGATGCGTTATTGAGGCGCATCGCCATTATTGTTGGCGGCCACACGGGCTTCCAGCAATCGCTGGCGTAAGTACTCGTTGCGGGTCATTCCTGCAGGCACTTTGTCCATTGCCATTACCTCTTTCACGATCTGTTTTTCCTGCTGCTTATAGGCTTCAAACTCCGGCCTGGGTTTGGCCAGCCATTCTTCTTTGCGTGCCTGCGCAGCGGCATTCTGCCGGTCAATCAGGCCTTGCAACGCCCGTTTCTGCGCGGCTTCGTCTTCGATGGTGAGTTTTGTCATGGCAATGCGAACCATCAGGCTCTCTGCTGCGCTGACCTGTCCCAGGCGTTCGTACTCAGCCAGGCGCTGTTCCAGTATTGCTGCCTCCGCAGCGCGCTCTTCCGAAGACAGGCTCTTGGCGTTCGCAAAGAAGGTGTGCAGTTCTTCCTCAAAGTCGAGCCGGTTGGCCAGTTCCAGCGTTTGCGGGTTGTCCAGCAAAGCCTGTTGTTCGGCTGTAAGCCCTCTGTTCTGGCTTTGGCTGGTCGATTGCGGCTCTTGAGTCAGTGCCTGGGTAGCTTGCGGGTTGCTGATCGATTTTTCGGTGTCAACAGAGGAGTCAGTCTGGCTCAGCCAAAAAGAAATACTGGCCGTTACAGCGAGGACACCAATGGAAGACACGAGAACAATTTGTTTCATGGCTGTTCCCCTTGTTTATTATGGCCCCGATTTCCGTTCGGGTTTGGCCTGGCCCAAGAAACGTGACAGGCAATCACACCATACTAGCTCTAATTGAGCGGCCATAAATCTATCGTGTCGCAAGTATTTCATTGATTTATTAATTTTCTGACATAAGCTTCAGCTGTTTGTCTATTTATTGGATAGGTCTTCGTTGCGAGGCGGACGCCTGAGTTTGGAATGCGACTAATTACGCACAATTGGCTGCGTATCATCAAATAGGGATTATGGAATGCGAAAGTCCTTCGTTTTGGCGTCTACACTTGCAGTATCGTTACCTGTCTTGAGTCACGCGGATGAGGTCGTTCAGGATGATCTGATCGTGAAGGGGTCTTTGTGTGCCGGCGAACACTGTGTGGTTGATGCTGAATTTGGTTTCGACACACTCCGACTGCATTCACCAACACCGCAGATCCTGTTGCGGGATACTAGCGTCTCTGCAAGTTTCCCGACCGAGGACTGGTTGCTGGGCATCACGGATGGTGGATCGGCATTGCCGTCGACCTTCTTTATCAGGAATTTAACCAGCCAGCTTGATTCTGTGGTGATCTCTGCGGAAGGCGACGTAGCCTTGGGCGCCGGCGCGGAAGTGGTGGCGGATGCGATCTCGGTCGGCGATTTGGGCTCCGAGCGTCGGGTAACGTTCGTGGCGGACGCTGTCGACGATAGCGATGCGATAACACTCGCGCAGTTCAACACATTCAAAACGACGGCGACGGCCTCGGTGTCTGATGAAGTGGATGCCCTGGATGTTCGTCTGGCTGGCCTGGAATCCCGCCTGACTGACCTGGTTGATCGGCTTGAGGCTGTTGCGGCCCAGATTGACTAACAACACTTGCTCAGCTGGGAACCATCAATCATGAAATTGTTTAAATGCAGTCTTTTTGTAGTGTGTGCCGCTGCGGCTTCATCGTCTAATGCTGATCAGATTAGGGCGGATGAAACGGTCGTGCAGGGGAATCTGTGCATCGGCACGGATTGTATTGTTAGCGACGAGGACTTTTCCAATGGCGCTCTGGTACTCAAGGAAAACAACCTCCGTATACGCTGGCACGATTCAACAGCAACGGCTGGCGGGCCGGTTAGGCAAGCTTTCGACGGCACCTATGTAGACGGTGAAGTTGGCGAATCCTGGCGTTTGGACGCAAATCAGTCTTCGAATGGGAGCGATAACGGGCTTTACATCAGTCAGATGAGCGTTGTGGATTACCCGGTTTACAGCGATGGGAGTGCACCTGACTATGACTGCTCTGATCCTTTTGCTGACCCGAAGCCTGTTATCGGAACCATTCCAGAAGGTGATCCTGCCGAAGACCCATCACAGTGCTTGCCGTATCGTGAGTTTTTACAGCTAAACGTACTGGCCATGAATGGTAACTTGAACGGCGGAGTTTCTCTGGGTATAGGGGCGGAAATTGCGGATGGTGAAGTGCGCTTGGGTAACGCCGAGCTCAAGCGTCGACTGGCTCATGTGGCCAGAGCGATTTCGAATAGCGATGTGTTAATCAAAGAGCAGCTGGATCAGGGACTGTTCCAGGCGCAACAGATTCGGTTGAATGAAATCGAAGCATTGATGACCATGGCTGAAAATGAGTTGGAGTTTCTGGAACAAGAGGTGGCGCCAAGCGGTAGCAGTGGCGGTAGCGGTGGCGGTGGCGCAGCCAGTTGGCTGTTGTTACTGCTTCCATTGGCCACATTGAAATTCCGCAATCGCAAGACACTTGCCTGATCTACTGGTTAGCCTTGTTGATTGGAGTTAACCTTTCCAGTGAACAAGGCTGCACCGATTTCTGACATGTCCCATCTGGGCTGCTGTTTACGCCCAGTCCGTCCGGGACGACCACGCAATTCACGCACCAACAGCGCTTGGTGTTTTCGGGAGTAAAACCTCATGAAGCCAACCCTGTGCACTTCTGTCTTTCTGGTGGCGCTCAGCTTTAACAGCTGGGCCTGGGCCCAAGAGGTTGATTACGATAAACGCAACCTGCACATCTTTTGCGCCTCACATCTGAAGTTACTCAGCGGCACGATTGATGATGGCGGTGATGAATATAAGGCATTGATGTTTATGTCCGGTGTTCACCGGGACGAGGCAACCGGGATGGGGGCCACCGAAAAGCACTTCAGCGACGTGAACACCTATCTGAAAAAAGTACGCAACACCAGCAAACCGAAGTGGAGCAGCCTGACGTCCCGAAGCAAGGAGCTGTGTTTTCCCCAGTCCTGACGACAGGGTTGGCCAGCGGGATCTATAGTTAACGGTATGAAGGTCTGAAATCTGGCTCGCATGGAGGTCATCCGATGACGAAACAGACGAAGAATCAACCGCGCAATGTTGCCACGAAGCTGATCGAGTCACACCTGGTGTCGGGAACGATGAAGGCCGGCGAGGAAATCGGGTTGAAGATCGATCAAACGCTGACCCAGGACGCAACCGGTACACTGGTTATGCTCGAGCTGGAGGCCATGGGGCTTGGCCAGGTCAAAACCGAGTTGTCCGCGCAGTACGTTGACCACAACCTGCTGCAGACTGACAACCGCAACCCCGATGATCACCTGTTCCTGCGCAGTGCCTGCGAGAGGTTCGGCCTGTGGTTCAGCCCGGCCGGGTCCGGCGTCAGCCATCCAGTGCACATGGAACGCTTTGGAAAACCTGGTAAGACCCTTCTTGGCTCCGACAGCCATACCTGCGCTGCCGGTTCCCTGGGAATGCTGGCAATGGGGGCTGGCGGTCTGGCTGTGGCCATGGCCATGTGTGGAGAGCCGTTCTATCTCAACATGCCAAAGGTCATGGGCGTGAAGCTGACCGGGAAACTGCCGGATTGGGTGAGTGCCAAGGATGTCATCCTGGAAATGCTTCGCCGCCACGGAGTGAAGGGCGGTGCCGGGAACATCATCGAGTACTATGGGCCGGGCCTGAAAGGGCTGTCCGCGATGGACCGCCATGTGATCGCGAACATGGGGCAGGAGATGGGACACACCGCTACGGTGTTCCCGGCGGATGATGCGGTGCGGGATTTTCTCAAGCAGCAACAGCGGGAAGGTGACTTCCAGAGGCTGGAAGCCGACCGCGGCGCCACCTACGATCTGCATGACGAGATCGATCTGGGCAAGCTGGAGCCGTTGATTGCACTTCCCAGCAGTCCAGGGAAGGTGTTCCCGGTGCGGGAAGTGGCTGGCGAGCCCATCTACCAAGCCTACATTGGGTCCTCCGCGAATCCTGGCCTGAGGGATTTCGCAGTTCCTGCGATGATGGTGAAGGGCCGTCAGGTTTGCGAAGGAGTATCTTTCGATATCAACCCCACGTCGCGTCAGGTTCTGGAAAACCTGGTAGAACTGGGCCATCTTACCGATCTGCTCAGCGCTGGGGCGCGCCTGCATCAGACCGGCTGCAATGGCTGCATTGGCATGGGGCAGGCACCGGCAACGGATCAGATCAGCCTGCGCACCGTTCCACGGAACTTTGCGGGTCGGTCGGGTACTGATGAAGACAAAGTCTGTCTCTGCAGCCCCGAAACAGCCACGGCGTCTGCGTTGACCGGCGTGATTACAGACCCTCGTGATCTCGATATGAACTATCCTGTGTTCGACGAGCACAGCACCTTTTATGTGGATGATCGCAATATCCGCCCGCCGGCGAAGCACCCGGAATTAACGGTGGTTGAGAAGGGGCCGAACATCAGCACCCTGCCGACGTTTGAGGCACTGCCTGACTCGTTGAAGGCGCCGGTTCTGCTCAAGGTTGGTGACGATGTTTCCACCGACGACATCCTGCCTGCCGGCTCCCGGATACTGCCGTTTCGCAGTAACATTCCGGCCATCAGCGAGTTTACTTATACCCGGCTGGACCCAACCTATCCGGAACGGGCAAAAGAGTATCAGGACACCGGGTCTCTGATCGTTGGCGGTGACAATTACGGCCAGGGGTCAAGCCGTGAACATGCGGCGCTGGCGCCCCGTTATCTGGGCGTGCGGGCAGTGATTGCCAAGAGTTATTCGCGCATACACTGGCAGAATCTGTCCAGTTTTGGTGTGTTGCCTTTGAGCTTTGTCACTCCGGAGAACTTCGATAGCATCGAGCAGGGCGATGAGTTATCGATTGAGGGGCTGGTTGAAACATTAAAAGCCGGGGACAGGATTGTTGCGAAAAATACCCGGAACGGCGAACGTTATGAACTGACGCATGAACTTAGCGAGCGCCAGGTCCGTATGGTTATCGAAGGCGGACTGCTGAACATGATGCGCCAGGAACTGGCCGCGTGAGGCCTTGTTACCAACAGATCCACTAAACTGAGGAAGAATGAATGACCGATGACACCTACACGCCACCGAGAGTCTGGAAATGGGATGCCGAGAGCGGCGGAGCCTTTTCGCAAATCAATCGCCCCATCGCCGGACCCACTCACGAGAAAGAATTGCCGGTAGGGGAGCACCCGTTCCAGGTCTACTCACTGGCAACCCCGAATGGCGTGAAGGCCACAATCATGTTCGAGGAACTGTTGGCCAAGGGCATCAAGGAAGCGGAATACGATGCCTGGCTGATCCGCATCACCGAGGGGGAACAGTTTGGCAGTGGTTTCGTGAACGCGAACCCGAATTCCAAGATACCGGCAATGATGGACCACACCCACACGCCGGCCGTCCGCGTGTTTGAATCCGGCTCCATCCTGCTTTACCTCGCTGAGAAGTTTGGCGAGTTCCTGCCGACGGACATTGTGGCGCGCACGGAAACCATGAACTGGTTGTTCTGGCAAATGGGCAGTGCGCCGTTCCTGGGCGGTGGGTTTGGCCATTTCTACGCCTACGCACCGGAAAAATACGAGTACCCGATCAACCGCTACACCATGGAAGTGAAGCGCCAGTTGGACGTGCTGGATCGGCAACTGGCCGACAATCGCTACATTGCGGGCGACGAATACACCATCGCAGATATGGCGATCTGGCCCTGGTACGGCGCACTGGTGAAAAACAAGGTGTATGAAGCGGCGGAATTCCTGGAAGCGCATACCTACAAGAACGTGGTGCGTTGGGCCGATGAGATCGCAGAACGCCCGGCGGTCAAGCGTGGATTGATGGTAAACCGCACCTGGGGCGAGGAGAGCAGGCAGTTGCATGAACGGCACGACGCCAGTGACTTCGAACTGCGCACTCAGGACAAGCTGGAGCCTTCCGGAGAGAAGTAATGGCAGCATTGGTTGGCTGGAGGAGAGTGGTGCTGGCATTCATCGTCGCGTTGATCGTGGGCTCCGTGCTGGGCAGCCTTGTGCAAACCCAGTTCAATCTCCAGGCGCTGGAAGGCCTGGGGGTTGAAATCAGTATGGCGACCCGTTTGCAAACCACAGTTCAGGATCTTCTGAACTTTGCCCCTTTGTACGCCATCCTCTTCGGGCTCAGTTTCCTGTTCTCTCAGGGTGCTGCGTCTCTTGTGGCCCGGCTGGCTGGTCAATCAGGCCGTTTGTGGCTGTGCCCGCTTGCCTCGGCTGTGGGATTGTGGGCGACCTTGCGGATTGTGGATGCATTGGCGCCCATGCCTACGTTGATCGCTGCCACGCGAGATATGGGTGGACTGTTGGCCATGCTGGTAACGGCTGCTCTCTCTGGTTTGTTGTTTGCCGTTCTGGTTTCCCGGTTGCCCCGTAAAAATGGCAATGCCTCGGCAGTGCCTGTTGCGATGCTTCTGATGGTTGCCGGGGCGGTTCTGCCTGAATCTGATGCCATAGCGGATGAGGCGACAGACTATACGATTGAAACTGTGGCCAGCGGCCTGGAACATCCCTGGTCAATGGCGTTCCTGCCCGATGGGCGAATGCTGGTTACTGAAAGGCCGGGACGTTTGCGAATGCTGACGGCTAACGGCGACCTGATGCCGGAACCGCTGGATGGTGTGCCGGAGGTTTTCGCATCCGGCCAGGCAGGGCTGTTTGATGTGCTTCCCGCCAGGGACTTCGAGGAGAGCCGACAGATTTACCTGAGTTATGCCTGTGGCACCATGGATGCCAATCACACCTGCTTGGCCAGGGGGCAACTGGGAGAGCAGGGCCTGGAGAATGTGAGCGAACTATTCCGGGTACAACCGGCCAAGAAGGGCAGCGCTCATTATGGAGGGCGGATGGTATGGCTGCCGGATGATACGCTGGTGTTAACCCTCGGAGACGGTTTCGACTACCGCGAGCAGGCCCAGCGCCGTCAAAACCACATTGGCAGTATTGTGCGCCTTAACCCGGATGGCAGCGTGCCGGACGACAACCCTTTTGCAGGGCACGACACCTACCAGGGTGAAATCTACAGCTATGGTCATCGCAATGTGCAGGGGCTGGCCTACGACAGCGAACAGGGCCGGCTGATTGCTCATGAACACGGGCCCCGGGGTGGTGATGAGATCAACGTCATTCGCCCGGGCGCCAACTACGGTTGGCCGGTCACCACCCATGGGCTGGACTATACCGGTGCGCGGGTAACCCCGTTCGAGGAGCGTGAGGGCGTTGAGGCGCCGCTGCTGCACTGGACGCCATCCATCGCCCCATCGGGCATGACCGTTTACACCGGCGATCTGTTTCCTCAGTGGCAGGGTGATCTGTTGGTTGGCGGACTGGTGACCCGGCAGGTGCATCGTGTTCGGTTGGCGGACGGCAAGGCAACGGACGTGGAAACCCTGTTCGGTGAGCTGGGCGAACGCATCAGGGCCGTCGTAACGGGCCCTGACGGTTCGGTTTATCTGTTAACGGATAATGCTGACGGACGTGTTTTGAAAGTTACACCAGACTAGAGCGAGTGTCTGGGCCTGGCTCAAAAGCGCCCTAGCGTGGCCGGCGATCACCTTCCATGATCTTGGCCACAAACACCGCTTTACCGTACTCCTCGAACGACCATTTCATGGTGTCTGAGAGCACGCGCATTACCTCGTCGTACTCACCGAACATTTCGGTGCTCATGCGGCCCGGAAAGATCTCCAGCCCTGTTTTTTCAAGCCGCTCGATAACGGCACGAATGGGCGGCTTGTAGTCATCGGTGAGTGGGTAGCAGCTCAGTTGAACGGATAAAAACATAATGCCTCCCGGGGCTGTGTGCCCCTCAATAGCCCATGGCTGAAGATGTGCTGCGGCGCGGGTCTGCACCGCCGTAGAGGGTTCCTTCAGTATCGATCAGTATGCTCTGGATGGCGCCCATGGCACTTTTTGTCACCACCTTGTGCCCCTTTTCCTCCAGCAGCCTCACGGTATCCGGGCTGATGCCCTGTTCAATGCGGATCTCGTCTGGCAACCATTGGTGGTGAATCCTTGGGGCACTCACCGCAGACTGAATGTTCATGCCATGATCAATCACATTCAGCAGCACCTGCAAGGTTGTCGTGATAATTCGGGAGCCGCCGGGGCTTCCCGTAACCAGATAGTTACGACCATCACGCCTGACAATCGTCGGCGACATGGAACTCAGCATACGCTTGCCGGGCTCCACCTTGTTGGCTTCGCCACCGATCAGTCCATAGGCGTTGGGTTCGCCGGGTTTGGCACTGAAGTCGTCCATTTCATTGTTCAACAGGAAACCCGCCCCGCCAACGGTGATGCCGGACCCGTAGCTGAAATTAATGGTGTAAGTATTGGAAACCGCGTTGCCCCAGCGGTCGACAACGGAGAAGTGGGTGGTTTCCGGGCTTTCATAGGCCCCAGGGTTACCGGCACTGATCTCGGTCGACGGCCTGGCTTTGGCCGGATCAATGGTTTTACGCAACGTTTCGGCATAGGCCTTGCTGGTCAGGCCCTTTAGCGGCACCTCCACAAAGTCAGTATCTCCGAGGTATTCCGCGCGGTCAGCGTAGGCGAGCTTCATGGCTTCGGCCATGTGGTGAATGCTGGCGGCGGAATTGTGGCCAAAGTCGCCGAGCGGGTATCCCTCAAGAAGGTTAAGGATCTGCACGATGTGGGTGCCGCCGGAAGAGGGTGGTGACATGGAATAAATGTCGTGGCCGCGGTAGGTGCCATGAACCGGCTGGCGGACCCGGGGCTGGTAGTTCTTCAGGTCCTGAAGTGTGATCAGGCCGTCGTTTCGTTCCATTTCCTCTACGATGAGTTGCGCGGTTTTGCCCTGATAGAAGCCATCGATGCCTTGATCGGCAATGCGCTGAAGGGTGTCGGCAAGCTCCGGTTGCCGAAATCGCTCGCCTGGCTGCCACGGAGAGCCATCCTCTTTATAGAAGGTTGCGAGAGTTGCCGGCCAGCGCTGCAGTCGTTCCCGCGCCTGTTCCAGGCCCTCGGTGAAGCGTGCGGGTACAATAAAGCCTTCCCGCGCGAGCTTGATCGCCGGGGCCAGGGCCTGTTCCAGCGACAGCGTGCCGTGGCGTTCAAGGGCCATCGCCAGGCCGGCGACGGTGCCGGGCACACCGGATGCCTTGTGGGTGAAACGGCTGCGATTCTCGACCACGTTACCATCGTCGTCCTGGAACATGGTTTCGGTGGCAGCGGCCGGTGCTTTCTCCCGATAGTCGATGGCCTCCACCGCTTCACCGTTGCCCGGTGCGTAGAGCATAAACCCGCCGCCACCGATGTTGCCGGAGCGCGGCTGGGTGACCGCCAGGGCGAATCCGGCAGTAACGGCGGCATCCATCGCATTGCCGCCGTTCTTCAGCACGTTCAACGCAACTTCGGTGGCCAGGGTGTGGCTGGTAGCCACCATGCCGTTCCTGGCCTGCACCGGGTGGTGGCGCTCTCCCTCTAGAATGGCCTCTGCAGTTACCGGCTGTAGAGGTAAGAGTAGCGCCAGGGCGATCATCATTCTCGCGGCCAGTGAGCGGCCTGCGACGGCTTTTCGGGCACCTGCCTGTAGGGGGTGTCTATCCATGTTTCTGTGCCTCGTTTCTGGTGCTCAGATAAGCTATCATAGCCGGTCATTTTTAAGGGTGTGAAATTGCGCGCCCGTGATCCCGGATCAGATTAAGGAAAGGCTTCCATGGAGCATACCTATCGTCTTGTGATTTCCTGCCCGGATCGGGTGGGGATTGTTGCCAAGGTCAGTAACTTTCTGTCGACCTATAATGGCTGGATTACAGAGGCGAGCCACCACTCCGACACCCAGACCGGGTGGTTCTTCATGCGGCATGAGATCAAGGCCAGCTCGATCCCTTTCGGCCTGGACCAGTTCCGCACGGCCTTTGAGCCGATTGCCCGCGAGTTCAATATGAACTGGCACATTGCTGATTCGGCCCAGCCCAAGAAAGTGATCCTGATGTGCAGCAAGGAATCCCATTGCGTGGCGGATCTGCTCCATCGCTGGCACAGCCGCGAGATCAATGCCGAAATCGTGGCGGTTATTTCCAATCATGAAGACCTCCGGCGCATGGTGGAGTGGCATGAGATACCCTATCACCATATTCCGGTGAACCAGAACAACCGCGACGAGGCTTTCGGTGAAGTGGATGGCCTGATAGAAGGCTATGAAGCCGATGTGGTTGTTTTGGCCCGGTATATGCAGATCCTGCCCGGTAGTCTGTGCGAGAAGTACCCGGGCAAGGTGATCAACATTCATCACAGCTTCCTGCCGTCGTTTGCGGGTGCCCGCCCATACCACCAGGCCTACAGCCGGGGTGTGAAGCTGATTGGCGCCACCTGCCACTACGTGACCCAGGATCTGGACGAAGGCCCCATCATCGAGCAGGACGTGGTCCGCATCAGCCACAGCGATTCCATTGAAGACATGGTTCGGCTGGGCAAGGATGTGGAGAAAAACGTGCTGTCACGGGGCTTGCGGGCACACATTGAAGACCGTGTGATTACCTACGAAAACAAGACTGTGGTTTTTGACTGACGGCCACCGCCATATCCCCCGCTAAGGGGTTGAATGTGGTAGTATTGGCCGCTTGTTAAAGAATAACTATGGGGCGCTCTGAACGGCCCTGAAACGACTTCCAGCAAATGCAAAGGAACCTTTCTCGATGGGTGAGTTAGCCAAAGAGATCCTGCCGGTAAATATTGAAGACGAGCTCAAACAGTCCTATCTCGATTACGCCATGAGCGTCATCGTGGGGCGGGCACTTCCAGACGTGCGCGACGGCCTCAAGCCGGTGCATCGCCGCGTACTGTTTGCCATGTCCGAACTCAACAACGACTGGAACAAGGCCTACAAGAAATCCGCCCGTGTGGTGGGTGACGTCATCGGTAAGTATCACCCCCATGGTGACTCGGCCGTTTACGACACCATTGTTCGTATGGCCCAGCCGTTTTCCCTGCGCTACCCGCTGGTGGATGGTCAGGGTAACTTTGGTTCCATCGACGGCGACAACGCGGCTGCCATGCGTTACACCGAGATCCGCATGGAGAAGATTGCCCACTCCCTGCTGGCGGATCTGGACAAGGAAACTGTGGATTTCGTGGCCAACTATGATGGCACCGAACAGATTCCGGACGTACTGCCCACTCGGATTCCCAACCTGCTGGTAAACGGTTCCTCAGGCATTGCCGTGGGTATGGCCACCAATATTCCGCCCCATAACCTGACGGAAATTGTGAACGGCTGCCTGGCATTGATTGATAATCCGGATATGACCATCGACGACCTGATGGAGCATATTCCGGGGCCGGACTTTCCCACCCAGGGCATCATTAATGGTCGCGCCGGCATTGTTGAGGCCTACCGCACCGGCCGTGGGCGCATCTACATCCGTGCCCGCCATGAAATCGAGCACGACAAGAAAACCAACCGCGACGCCATCATTATTACCGAGCTGCCGTACCAGCTGAACAAAGCGCGGCTGATCGAGAAAATTGCAGAGCTGGTAAAAGAGAAGCGACTGGAAGGCATCTCCGAGCTGCGGGACGAGTCCAACAAGGAAGGTATCCGGGTAGTGATTGAGCTGCGTCGCGGTGAAAACCCGGACGTGGTCATTAATAACCTCTTTGCCCACACTCAGTTGCAGACGGTTTTCGGCATCAACATGGTCGCCCTGATCAACGGCGAGCCGAAAATCCTCAACCTCAAGGAAATGCTGGACGCATTTGTCCGGCATCGCCGCGAAGTGGTTACCCGTCGTACCATTTACGAACTGCGTAAAGCCCGCGAACGTGGCCATATCCTGGAAGGCCTCACGGTTGCTCTGGCGAACATCGATGAAATCATCGCGCTGATCAAGGCGTCTCCGGCTGCGGCCGAGGCGAAAGAGAAGCTGATGGCTCAGGGCTGGGCACCGGGTGACGTTCTGGCGATGCTTGAGCGGGCGGGCGAAGACGCATGCCGCCCCGATGATCTGCCGGAGATCTTTGGCCTGCGCAACGGCCTTTATCACCTGTCGCCAGAACAGGCTCAGGCGATCCTGGACCTGCGCCTGCACCGCCTGACCGGTCTTGAGACCGAAAAGCTCCAGAATGAGTACAAGGACATTCTCGAGAAGATTGCCGACCTGCTGGAAATTCTGGGCGATCCGGACCGCCTGATGCAGGTTATCCGTGAAGAACTGGAAGCGGTGGTGACCGAGTTTGGCGATACCCGTCTGACCGAAATCACCAGCTCCAAGCGTGACCTGACCATCGCCGATCTGATCGACGAGGAAGATCTGGTGGTCACCATCTCTCACGGTGGTTATGCCAAGACTCAGGCCGTCGAAGATTATCAGGCCCAGCGCCGTGGTGGTCGCGGCAAGGCCGCTACGTCCATGAAAGACGAAGATTTCGTCGAGAAACTGCTGGTAGCGAACTCCCACGACACCATTCTGTGCTTCTCCAACCGGGGCAAGGTGTACTGGTTGCGGGTGTTCGAGATTCCCCGGGCCAGCCGCGCGTCCCGCGGTCGTCCGATGGTCAACATCCTGCCGTTGGAAGAAGGGGAGCGTATTACCACCTTCCTGCCGGTTCGTGACTATCCGGAAGACCAGTACGTGCTGATGGCCACTTCGGCGGGTGTGGTCAAGAAAACGCCGTTGCCGAATTTCTCCCGTCCGCGCAGCAATGGTCTGATTGCTCTGTCGCTTGACGAGGGTGACACCCTGATTGGTACGGCCATCACCAAGGGTGATGCGGAAGTCATGCTGTTCTCCTCGGCGGGCAAGGCCGTTCGCTTCAACGAGGAAGCGGTACGTCCGATGAGCCGTACGGCTCGCGGTGTGCGCGGTATCAGAATGCCGGAAGGACATCATGTTGTGTCACTGATCATTCCGCAGGAAAACGCGGTTCTGCTGACGGCCAGTGAGAACGGCTACGGTAAGCGCACCACCTTCGACGAGTTCCCGACCTACAGCCGGGGCAGCCAGGGCGTTATCGCCATGCAGTGTTCCGAGCGTAACGGCAACCTGGTCACGGCGTTGCAGCTGTTTGAAGGCGACGAAATGATGCTGATCTCGGACAAAGGCACGCTTGTGCGTACCCGCACCGACGAAGTATCGGTTCTGAGCCGGAACACCCAGGGTGTTCGCCTGATCAAACTGAGCCAGGAAGACGAACGCCTCGTGGGTGTTGAGCGTATTGCCGAAACCGATGCCGAAGAGGTCGACGGTGAGGAAGGAAGTGATGAGCAGGGCGTATAATTTTTGTGCAGGCCCGGCAACCTTGCCGGAGCCTGTTTTGCGACAGGCACGGGAAGAGATGCTGGATTGGCGCGGCACCGGCATGTCCGTGATGGAGATGAGCCATCGCAGTGACGAGTTCGTGGAAATCGCCGAAACTGCCGAGAAAGACCTTCGGGAATTGGCCGGCGTTTCAGATGATTACGCCGTACTCTTCATGCAGGGTGGTGCGTCCAGCCAGTTCTCGACCATTCCACTGAACCTGTTGGGCGACAAGACGTCTGCGGACTACGTGAACACGGGTATCTGGTCGAAGAAAGCCATCGCCGAGGCCAGCCGTTATGGTCAGGTTAATGTCGTGGCAAGCAGCGAATCGAGTGGCTTTGCCAGCATTCCCGATCAGGATAGCTGGACTACGAGCACCGATGCGGCTTACCTGCATTACACGCCTAATGAAACCATCGGCGGATTGGAGTTCAACTTCGTGCCGGAGAGCGGTTCCGTGCCGTTGGTGGCGGATATGTCGTCCACCATGCTGTCACGCCCGCTGGACATCTCGAAATTTGGCCTGATCTACGCCGGGGCCCAGAAGAACATCGGTCCATCCGGCCTGGTGGTCGTGATCATTCGCAAGGATCTGTTGGGCAAGGCGCTCAAGATCACGCCGACGATGATGAACTATCAGGTCATTGCGGATAATGACTCCATGTACAACACGCCGGCGACATACTCCTGGTACCTCGCAGGCCTGGTATTCAAATGGCTGAAAGAGCAGGGCGGTGTTACGGCTATGGGTGAGGTCAATCGTCGTAAAGCCAGCAAACTGTATGGTTTTATTGATGAGAACGACTTCTACGCCAACCCGATATCCCCGCGCTTCCGATCCTGGATGAATATACCGTTCACCCTTGCAGATGACGCGCTCAACAGTACTTTCCTGAAAGGTGCGAATGAGAGAGGGTTGCTGAACCTCAAGGGCCATCGCTCCGTGGGTGGCATGCGGGCCAGCGTCTACAACGCCATGCCAGAAGCCGGTGTCGATGCGTTGATTGATTACATGACCGTGTTTGCGAAGGAGCGGGGCTGATCATGAGCGATGAGCAGGCCCGTCTCGGGCAGTTGAGGGTCGATATTGATCGCCTGGATCAGGAAATCATGGACCTGATCAGCAAACGCGCGGAATGCGCCCAGGAAGTGGCTCGCGTGAAGATGGAAGCCAACCCGGGTGAGGATGTATTCTTCTACCGTCCGGAACGTGAAGCCCAGGTTTTGAGGCGTATAAAGGAGAGCAATCCCGGCCCGCTGTCCGGCGAGGAGATGGCCCGACTGTTCCGGGAGATCATGTCCGCGTGCCTGGCACTGGAAAAGCCGATGCACATCGCTTTCCTCGGGCCGATTGGCACCTTTACCCAGGCGGCGGCGCTCAAGCATTTTGGGCACTCCGTGGTCAGCGTGCCTTTGCCCGCCATCGATGCAGTGTTCCGTGAAGTGGAATCCGGCGCGGCCCACTATGGTGTGGTCCCGGTGGAAAATTCCACGGAAGGTATGATCAACCATACCCTTGATATGTTCATGTCCTCGCCGCTGAAGATCTGCGGCGAAGTGCAGTTGCGGATACACCACCACCTGATGGTGTCGCCAAAGCACCAGGGGCAGGACATTGTCCGCATTTATTCCCATCAGCAGTCGTTCGCCCAGTGCCGGCAGTGGCTGGATACCCATCGTTACGGTATTGAGCGGGTCACGGTCAGTAGTAATGCCGAAGCCGCGAGGCGCGCAGCGGAAGAGCCGGGCACAGCCGCGATCGCAGGAGACATGGCAGCGGAACTTTACGGCCTGGAAATGCTGGCGACCAGTATCGAAGACCGTCCGGACAACACCACCCGTTTCCTGATCATCGGCCGTGAGGAAGTGCCGGCCAGTGGTAACGATAAGTCGTCCATTCTGGTGTCCATGCGCAACAAGCCTGGTGCGTTGTATCAATTGCTTGAGCCGTTCCACAAACATGGTCTGAGCCTGACCCGTATCGAAACCCGCCCATCGCCCAGCGGCACCTGGGCCTACGTGTTCTACATCGATTTTGAGGGCCATGTGGAAGATGCGCAGGTCAGCAAGGTGCTGTCAGAGATCGATGAAGAGGCGGTCGAGTTGAAGCGCCTGGGGTCCTATCCTATTGGGGTCCTGTGACAGAAACGCAAATGACTGAGGAAGGTCGAAATGTCGATTGATTACCAAAGTCTGGCGGTCAAAGGCGTGCAGGCGCTATCCCCCTACCAGCCGGGCAAGCCCATTGATGAGCTGGCCAGGGAGTTGGGCCTGAAGCCCGACAACATCATCAAGCTGGCCAGCAACGAAAACCCTCTTGGGCCCAGCCCAAAGGCGCTGGCGGCGGTGAAGGGAGCCCTGGACGAGCTCTGTCGCTATCCCGATGGCAATGGGTTTGATCTCAAGCAGGCATTGTCGGCCCGATACGGCGTGGCGCCCGCTCAGATTACCCTTGGCAACGGTTCCAACGATGTCCTGGAGGTGATCACACGGTGCTTTGCAGATGCCTCTTCGGAAGTCGTGTTTTCCCAATATGCTTTTGCGGTATACCCGCTTGTTACCCAGGCGATCGGCGCCAAAGGTGTGTCGGTGCCCGCCAGGGACTATGGCCATGACCTCGACGCCATGGTGGAGGCGATAACAGATCGCACCGCGCTGGTGTTTGTGGCCAACCCCAACAACCCCACGGGCACGGTTCATGGCGCTGAGGCGATCGAGTCGTTTCTGGCCCGTATTCCCCCCAGGGTTCTGGTGGTTCTGGATGAAGCCTACTGTGAATACCTTCAGGGGGAGGGCTATGTGGATGGCCTGTCGTTGCTCAAGCGCTATCCGAACCTGATCGTTACCAGGACATTCTCCAAGGCTTGGGGGTTGGCATCGCTGCGAGCTGGCTACAGTGTTAGCTCGCCGGACATTGCCAATGTTATCAATCGTGTACGTAAGCCTTTTAATGTAGACTCTCTGGCTCTGGTAGCGGCGACGGCTGTGTTGAGCGATGAAGACTATCTGCGGCGCTCCTGTGAAGTGAATGCAGCCGGGATGAAACAGCTCGAGTCCGCTTTTAACGACATGGGGCTGGAATACATTCCGTCTGCCGGCAACTTTATTGCTGTGGATGTGGGCGATCAGGCGGCTGACATCAATCAGTCGCTACTGGAGCAGGGTGTGATTGTCAGGCCGATCGGCGGCTACGGCCTACCCAGGCATCTGCGGGTGTCGATTGGCTTGCCCGAAGAAAATGCACGGTTTATCGAAGCTTTGGCCCGTGCACTGGATACGTCCAGCGGACGGGGAGAGTAACGTGTCCGAGATTCAGCCACTGTTCCAGCGTGTTGCTGTTATTGGTCTTGGGCTGATTGGTGGTTCTCTGGCCAAAGCGATCCGCGACAATGGCCTCGCGGTTACCGTTGTGGGCGCTGACAAGCGCGCGGACGAATTGGCGCTTGGCACGGAATTAGGCGTTATTGATGAAGCTGCCGGGTCGGTTGCTGAGGCTGTGGCCGGCAGCGACCTTGTGGTGCTGGCGGTACCGGTTAAGGCAACGCGGGCAGTGCTGGCGGAAATCAGGCCCCATCTTGGCGAAAACGCCGTGTTGACGGACGTCGGCAGCACCAAGTCGAGTTTCGTCAACGATGTGCGAGAGGTGTTTGGCGACCTGCCCGCGAAAGTGATACCCGGCCACCCCATCGCCGGTTCTGAAAAAAGCGGCATCCGCGCGGCCAACCCTGAGTTGTTTGCCAATCACAAGGTTATACTCACGCCGGCGGAGAACGTTGGTCAGCCCGACCTGGAGAAGCTCAGGGCATTGTGGGAAGGCTGTGGTGCGACGGTTCTGACCATGTCTGTGGCCTATCACGACGAGGTGCTGGCAGCCACCAGTCATCTTCCTCATCTTATTGCTTTCTCACTGGTGGATACCCTGGCAGGCGAGGACGAAAATCTGGATATTTTCCGCTACGCAGCGGGCGGTTTCCGGGACTTCACCCGAATTGCAGCCAGCGACCCGGTGATGTGGCACGATATCTTTCTTTCCAACCGGGATGCGGTGTTGCGGGTCATTGATCATTTTACCCACGATCTGGATCAGCTTCGTACCGCCATCGCCGATCAGGACAGTGCAACTCTGTTGCGGGTTTTCAGTCGCGCCAAGGCGGCGCGGGAACATTTTTCCAAGATGCTTTCAGGACAGGCTTACGTGACAAACAACAGTCAGAAACAGGTAACGTTCCGTCTTCAACCCGGCGGCCGGATTTCCGGCGAGATACGCGTGCCGGGCGACAAATCCATTTCCCACCGATCCATCATGCTGGGTGCTCTTGCCGACGGTATCACGGAAGTGAAAGGCTTCCTTGAAGGCGAGGACAGCCTGGCAACCTTGCAGGCGTTCCGCGACATGGGGGTGACCATTGAAGGGCCGGACGCGGGGTTTGTCCGCATTCACGGCGTCGGTATCAATGGTCTCCAGGCGCCGCGCGGCCCTTTGTACCTGGGCAATTCCGGTACTGCCATGCGCCTGTTCTCGGGCTTGCTGGCCGCGCAGCCGTTTGACTCCGAGCTCACCGGCGACGAAAGCCTCTCCAAGCGTCCCATGGGGCGTGTGGCAGATCCGTTGCGAGCAATGGGTGCGGTGATTGACACTGCCGAGGGCGGGCGGCCGCCTTTGAAAATCCGGGGTGGGCACGCGCTAACCGGCATTCATTATGAGATGCCGGTGGCCAGCGCCCAGGTTAAATCCTGCCTGTTACTCGCCGGTCTCTATGCCGAGGGCGTAACCTCCGTTACCGAGCCAGCTCCTACCCGGGATCATACTGAGCGCATGTTGGAAGGCTTTGGCTATCACGTGCATCGCGATACCGCGACGGCCAGCGTGACCGGTGGCGGTTCGTTGACCGCCACCGCCATAGACGTACCGGCGGATATCTCTTCGTCAGCGTTTTTCCTCGTTGCGGCGAGTATTGCCCCGGATTCCGACTTGACCATCCGCCACGTTGGCATGAACCCGACGAGAGTCGGCGTGATTAACATCCTGCGCATGATGGGGGCTAATATAGAAGTCCTCGAAGAGCGTGTGATTGGCGGGGAGCCGGTCGCTGATCTTCGCGTTCGTTCCGCCGAACTCAAGGGTATCGATATCCCTGAGGATCAGGTTCCGCTGGCAATCGACGAATTCCCCGTGCTGTTTATTGCCGCAGTCTGCGCTGAGGGCAGAACGGTTCTGCGCGGCGCCGAAGAGCTTCGCGTCAAGGAAAGTGATCGCATCCAGGTGATGGCAGACGGCCTGACCGCGCTTGGAGTGGAAACCACCGTGACTCCAGACGGTATTGTCATTGATGGTGGTCAGACGATGACCGCTGGAACCGTGAATAGCCACGGGGATCACCGCATAGCTATGGCGTTCTCCGTCGCCTCCCTGCGGGCTGAAGGGGATATCGAGGTGACCGATTGCGCCAACGTGTCCACCTCATTCCCGGGCTTTGTGGAGTTGGCAAAGCAGACTGGCATCAATATCGCCGCCGAAGGGGCTGAGTAATGGCTGAAAGCAAGGCACCGGTTATTACCGTGGACGGCCCTGGCGGTTCCGGTAAAGGCACCATTACCCAGATGCTCGCCCGCCGGTTGGGGTGGCACCTGTTGGACAGTGGCGCGCTGTATCGCCTCACGGCATTGGCTGCGGAGCGGCAGGGCGTGTCCCTGGATGATGAGCCGTCTCTGGTAAAAGTCGCCGCCAGCCTCGATGTGGCGTTTGAGCCAACCCCACCAGGTGAGCCGGCAAAGGTACTGATGGCCGGTGTTGACGTCACCGCAGATATACGTACAGAGACCTGTGGCGACAATGCCTCGAAGGTGGCTGTCATGCAGCCTGTGCGCGACGCGCTACTGCAGCGCCAGCGTGATTTCCAGAAGCCTCCCGGGCTGGTCGCGGACGGTCGTGACATGGGAACGGTGGTGTTCCCGGACGCGCCAGTGAAGATCTTCCTGACAGCCAGTGCCGAAGAGCGTGCGCAAAGACGCTACAGCCAGTTGAAGGACGCAGGGGTCGATGTTAATATTGACGCCCTTTTAAAGGAGATACGGGTGCGCGATGAGCGGGATATGAACCGCGCCGCCGCCCCGCTCAAGCCTGCAGACGATGCGCAAGTCATTGATTCGACGGGGTTGAGTATAGAAGAGGTGCTAGTCAGGGTTATGGCCGCAGCAGGTCAGGCCTGACTACACCTTTTTGTTGTTGAAATTCCGGATTCGGCGTTATCGGCCAGCCACTGGCTGGATCCGGATTGAAACTAACAGACCGTGTTGCTGGTAGCACGGAGTAAACTTGCGTTGATCACATAGGACACATAATGAGCGAGAGCTTTGCGGATCTTTTTGAAGAAAGCCTAAAAGAAATTGACATGCAACCAGGTTCCATCGTCCAGGGAACCGTTGTAGACGTCGATAACGACTGGGTCACCGTTAACGCCGGACTGAAGTCCGAAGGTGTTATCCCCGCCTCCCAGTTCCTCAATGAAAAAGGCGAGTTGGAAGTTGCTATCGGCGACGTTGTTGACGTAGCTCTCGACGCTGTGGAAGACGGCTTCGGTGAAACCCGTCTGTCCCGTGAGAAAGCCAAGCGCGCAGAAGCCTGGAAGGTACTTGAGAAGTCCTTCGAAGCTGAGGAAGTGGTTAAGGGTGTTATCAATGGTAAGGTCAAGGGTGGTTTCACCGTCGATCTGGCCGGCATCCGTGCCTTCCTGCCTGGTTCGCTGGTAGATGTTCGCCCGGTTCGCGATACCGCGCACCTGGAGAACAAAGAACTCGAATTCAAGGTTATCAAGCTCGACCAGAAGCGTAATAACGTGGTTGTTTCCCGCCGCGCCGTTCTGGAAGCTGAAAACAGTGCTGAGCGTGAAGCTCTGCTCGAAACCCTGACCGAAGGTCTGGAAATCAAGGGTATCGTCAAGAACCTGACCGACTACGGCGCGTTCGTAGATCTGGGCGGTGTTGACGGCCTGCTGCACATTACCGATATGGCCTGGAAGCGCATCAAGCATCCGAGCGAAATCGTCAATGTCGGTGACGAGATCAACGTCAAGGTTCTGAAGTTTGACCGTGAGCGCAACCGCGTATCACTGGGTCTGAAGCAGCTGGGCGAAGATCCCTGGGTCGATATCAAGGGTCGTTATCCGGAAGGTACCAAGGTTACTGCACGTGTAACCAACCTGACCGACTACGGCTGCTTCGCTGAGCTGGAAGAAGGCGTTGAAGGCCTGGTTCACGTGTCCGAAATGGACTGGACCAACAAGAACATCCATCCGTCCAAAGTCGTTCAGGTTGGCGACGAAGTGGGCGTGATGATTCTGGACATCGACGAAGAGCGTCGTCGTATCTCCCTGGGTATCAAGCAGTGTGTTGCTAACCCGTGGGAAGATTTCTCCAGCAAGTTCAACAAAGGCGACCGTATCTCCGGCAAGATCAAGTCAATCACTGACTTTGGTATCTTCATCGGCCTGGACGGCGGCATCGATGGTCTGGTTCACCTGTCAGACATCAGCTGGAACGAGACTGGCGAAGAAGCCGTCCGTGAATACAAGAAGGGCGACGAAGTTGAAACCGTTATCCTGTCTGTTGATCCCGAGCGTGAGCGCATCTCCCTGGGCATCAAGCAGCTGGAAAGCGATCCGTTCGCCGAGTTTGTACAGCTGAACGACAAGGGCTCCATCGTGAAGGGCACGGTATCTGCGGTTGACGCAAAAGCCGCTACCATCACCCTGAACGACGAAGTTGAAGCTGTACTGAAAGCCTCTGAAATCAGCCGTGACCGTGTTGAAGACGCACGCAACGCGCTGAACGAAGGCGACGAAGTTGAAGCGAAGATCATCAGCATCGACCGCAAGAACCGCGTTATCAACCTGTCTGTGAAGTCCAAGGACGTTGAAGATGACAAGCAGGCGCTGGAAGGTGTTCGCGCCAAAGCGGCTGAATCTTCCTCTGGTGCGACGACCATCGGTGATCTCATCAAGGAGCAGATGCAGCAGCAAAACGCCAACAAGGAATAACATTTCCGGTTGGTATGAAAAAAACGGGCTCTAAGAGCCCGTTTTTTTTGTGTTTTTTTCTGGTTTGGCTAAACTAGAGGCAAGGAGCTGGTAACCGGCTATCCGATAATAATGTGAAGAGGGATGAGCCCAATGACGAAGTCTGAACTGGTAGAGCTGATTGCGTCCAAGCAGACGCAGCTTTCAGTGAAGGATGTGGAACTGGCTGTGAAAACGATTATTGAACACATGTCCCAATCACTGGCGGATGGCCAGCGAATCGAGATCCGGGGTTTTGGTAGCTTTTCATTACACCATCGCGCAGCCAGAACCGGGCGTAACCCGAAAACCGGCGAAGCCGTGCAATTACCGGCCAAATTTGTTCCGCACTTCAAGCCAGGCAAGGAGTTGCGTGAGCAGGTAAACGATAGCCTTAAAAAAGGCTTCTGATTACCCTCTTGGGGAAAGACGTTAACCAGGTCCTGAGGTAAACAACCAGGTCCGTGTGGAGCATTGCGACTATGGCCGGATTTCAGAAGGTCCTTCTCATTCTGCTGGTATTGTTTCTGGTTCTGGTAGCACTTGTTTTCTCCCTGAATAATCAGATGGCAGTCTCCCTTAATTTCCTGCTCTTTGAGACTCAGCCTCACGGTGTTGCCGTCTGGATTATCCTGTCTTTTGTGATCGGCGCTTTGATCGGAGTTCTGATTACCATGCTTGCAACCGTTCGCACATCGGTTTCCCGCCGTAACCTCGAAAAACGACTTGCTCGTACCGAGCAGGCATTGGAGAAATCCAGGGCCCAGAACGACCGGACGCTTTAATGGATATAGTGCTTCAATGGCTGCTGTTAACGGTTGCGGTGGCCGCTGGCTGGTTTGTGGGGCGAATGGGCAGCACTAGGGAGCGCTCCAAAACGCCGATCTCCGATGAGGAATCCGTTAAGGATCGTCTGCAATTTCTGTTCACCAACTATTCCGATCAGGCGGTTGAGAACTTCGTTCAGTCTCTGGCTGTGAATAAGGAAACGGTGGGCCTGCACCTCTCTATCGGCGCCCATTTCCGCCACAAGGGCGAGACCGACCGGGCCATTCTGATTCACCAGAACCTCCTTGCCCGTCCGGAACTGCCGCCGCGTTACTCTCAACAGGTCACCTACGAACTGGCCATTGATTACCTGAACGCAGGCCTTCTGGACAGGGCAGAAGCGTTGCTTCATCAACTGATGGGCGACAGGGAGTACGGCCGTAAGTCTTCATTGCAATTGATCGAGCTGTACCAGCAGGAAAAGGAATGGGGTAAAGCAGGGCAGGTCGCCCGTACATTGACGACCGGCGACCACGATGCCCGCATGTACAAAATGCTGGCCTATATAACCTGCGAGCAGGCTGAGGATGCCCTCAAGCACGACGACCGCTGGATGGCTCAGAAGCTGTCCAAGGAAGCACTGGAGTACGATCGTTCCTGTGTCCGGGCCACGTTTATCATGATGAAGTTGCTCATTCGCCAGGGCAGCTACCGGGACGCGGCCAGCCAGAGCCTGAAAGTCTTCGATCAGAACCCTGAATTCGGCTCAGAAGCTGTGGACCGGCTGATGAAGCTTGAGCGCGAACACGGCGATGTTGGGCGTCTGGTCAAAAAACTTGGCAAGTTCTACGAAGCCTGGCCGAGCACGAGCTTGCTGCTGGCGCTGGTTGAAGCCGTAGAGCGAACCTCCGGCCGCATGGCTGCAATCGAGTTACTGCGCCGGGAACTGGAAGTCCGCCCCAGCGTCCGCGGTCTGCTGCGCCTGGTGGAACTGGCGGGCTATGAAAAAGGCATGACGACGGACGAAGGCCGTCTGGTCAGCCGCATCGGCCACTTGATACTCGCCAACCGCCCGGTATACCGATGTGTAAACTGCGGTTTCTCCGGTCAGCAATTGCATTGGCTGTGCCCCAGCTGCAAGCAGTGGGAAACCGTTCGCCCAATACAGGGCGTGGAAGCTGAGTAACCCGAAAACACGACATTCTGCAGGAAACTGACCGTGCAAACCCCCGATAATCCCCGAATCATCGTTGCCCTGGATTTCCCCTCCGATCAGCCCGCGTTGGCTATGGTTGATCAACTGGACCCTGCGAAGTGTCGCCTTAAAGTCGGCAAGGAGCTGTTTACCCGTTCAGGGCCGGCTCTGGTTCGTGACCTGCAGAACCGCGGCTTCGACGTTTTCCTGGATCTGAAGTTTCACGATATCCCGAACACAACGTCCGCAGCCGTAGCGGCCGCGGCGGATCTGGGTGTCTGGATGGTGAACGTACATGCCTCCGGCGGTGAGAAAATGATGACCGCTTGCCGCGACCGCCTGGAAAGCTTCGGCAAGGATCGGCCACTGCTGATTGCCGTTACTGTGCTGACCAGCATGGGGCCGGAGGATCTTGCCGGTATCGGTATCACGGATTCCCCGGAAGCCCAGGTATCCCGCCTGGCAACTCTGACCCGCAACTGCGGCCTGGACGGCGTCGTCTGCTCCGCACAGGAAGCGCCGGCGTTGAAAGCGGAGCAAGGCAAGGATTTCAAGTTGGTCACCCCGGGCATCCGTCCGCTGTCTGCCGACAAGGGCGACCAGCAACGCATCATGACGCCTACAGATGCCCTCAAAGCCGGTTCCGACTACCTGGTCATCGGCCGTCCGATTACGCAGGCTGCTGATCCTCTGGCTGCGTTGGAGGCTATTCACTCTGAGGTGGTTGGCCTTTAACTTTGGTTCTTGGTCTGATTCTTTTCTAGCCTGATAGTATGGTGCTTCGGTGCGGTGGTGGCTCCCTCCCAAAAAACGCTTCTAGTACATCCATGTACGCTTGGGCTCCGCCATCCATGGCTCCGCACATTTTTGGGAGGGAGCCACCACCGCACCGGTTTGAACTTTCAGATATCGCTGTTAGGCGATTTTTATTGATAGCTGTGGTTATCGATGTTGGAGTTGTAAGCATAGGGTGCACTGGCGCAGCGTAATCTGTTTCGATAACTCCAGAGGCTGAATCAGGCGGGGTAGGACTTCCTTCCCGAAAATGTGCGGAGCCATGGATGGCGGAGCCCAAGCGCACACGGACGTGCTTGTAGCGTTTTTCGGGAAGGAAGTCCTACCTCGCCGTGGCACCGCTACTAGCCGGCTAGGGTGCACCATACCAACAGGCTAGGGCCAAACCTAAACCCAAAGAACCAAAACGAAAAAAGCCGCTAATCCAGAGGACTAGCGGCTTTTCGGAATAGTGGCTCCCCGAGCTGGGCTCGAACCAGCGACAAACGGATTAACAGTCCGTTGCTCTACCAACTGAGCTATCGGGGAACGTCGTCGTGTGACGAGGCGCGTATATTAAGGTTACCCCAACGCCTCGTCAACCCCTTGCCAGGATTTTTAGCCCAGCGCTTTCTGCAAACGCTCAATGGCCTGCTTCAGCGTATCCAGGCTAGTGGCGAAGCTCAGGCGCATATGGCCCGGTGCACCGAAAGCGGAGCCCGGCACCAGAGCCACGCCGGCTTCCTTCAACAGCTTCTCGGCAAACTCTACGTCGTTACTGACACCCGAGTCTGCGTCAATGGCCGCCTGGAAACTCGGGAAGACATAGAAGGTCCCGTCACCGTGCAGGCATTCAACGCCCGGCAGGGCATTCAGGGCTTCTACCAGGTAGTCGTGACGTTCTTTGAACGCCGTGACCATTTCCTGCACGCAGGCCTGAGGACCGTCCAGCGCTGCCGTTGCGGCCGCCTGGGAAATCGATGCCGGGTTGGACGTGCTTTGGGACTGGATCTTCTTCATCGCGCCGATGATTTTTGCCGGGCCAGCGGCGTAGCCGATGCGCCAGCCGGTCATCGAGTAGGCCTTGGACACGCCATTGAGCACGAAAGTGCGATCGTACAGCTCCGGCGTGGCGTTCAGGATGTTGCAGAACGGCTGACCGGTCCACAGGATCGGCTCGTACATGTCGTCTGTGGCGATCATGATCTGCGGGTGCTTCTTCAGCACTTCGCCAATGGCCTTCAGCTCGTCCAGGCTGTAAGCCATGCCACTTGGGTTGGACGGGCTGTTGATCACGAACAGGCGGGTGCGCTCGGTGATGGCGTTTTCCAGCTGCTCCGGGGTGATCTTGAAGCGGGTGTCGGCGCTGGTTTCGATGATAACCGGTTTGCCTTCAGCCACCAGTACCATATCCGGGTAAGATACCCAGTACGGCGCTGGAATAATGGCTTCGTCGCCCTTGTTCAGTGTGGCCAGCGCGAGGTTGAAAAAGCTCTGCTTGCCACCACCACTTACCAAGATCTGGTTGGCTTCGTATTCCAGGCCGTTGTCCCGTTTGAACTTCGCAATGATCGCCTTTTTCAGTGCGGGCGTACCATCCACGGCGGTGTACTTGGTCTGGCCGTTGTTGATGGCTTCGATGGCCGCCTGTTTGATGTGATCCGGGGTATCGAAGTCCGGCTCGCCGGCACCCAGGCCGATAATGTCCTGGCCAGCAGCGCGAAGTTCCGCTGCCTTGTTGGTGACTGCGAGGGTGGGAGAGGGCTTGATTGCCTGTACTCGGCTGGAAAGTTGAAGGTCCAAACTTGCGCTCCTTAAAGCTGCGTCTGATAGGGCTCCGGCGGCGTCGGGGTAGTGGTTTCCACCATGTTCAGGCCGCCTTTGACGATTCAGATGGTATCATGAAGCCCGCGTGACGATAAGTTTCTCTGCAGATTGCACCTTTTGATATTCGCGGTGCAATGCGTTGCCCAGATCACTTTTGATTGAACGAAGGATGTCTCCAGACTATGGCCACTTCAGAAACCGGCGCGCTCATGAAAGACGGCGCCTTCAAGGTGGATTCCCCGTTTCAGCCAGCTGGGGATCAGCCCAAAGCCATTGATGGGCTGGTGGACGGTATCCACTCCGGCCTGGCCCACCAGACGCTCCTGGGTGTGACCGGCTCGGGCAAGACCTTTACCATTGCCAACGTCATTCAGCAGGTGCAGCGGCCGACTATCATCATGGCCCACAACAAAACCCTGGCAGCCCAGTTGTACGGCGAGTTTCGTGAGTTCTTCCCGGACAACGCGGTGGAGTATTTCGTTTCCTATTACGACTACTATCAGCCGGAAGCCTATGTGCCATCTTCCGATACTTTTATCGAGAAAGACGCCTCCATCAACGAACATATAGAGCAGATGCGTCTGTCGGCGACCAAGGCCCTGCTGGAGCGGCCGGATGCCATCATCGTTGCCACCGTATCCTCCATTTACGGCCTGGGTGATCCCCAGTCCTACCTGAAAATGATGTTGCACCTGGACCGGGGTGACCAGATCGACCAGCGTCACATCCTCCGGCGCCTCGCCGAGCTGCAGTACACCCGCAACGATGTCGAATTCCACCGGGCCAATTATCGGGTGCGGGGAGATGTGATCGATGTGTTTCCGGCAGAATCCGAGAAAGAAGCCATCCGCATTGAGTTGTTCGATGACGAGGTGGAAAACCTCAGTTACTTTGATCCCTTGACCGGTGAGGTTCTCCGGCGTGTGCCCCGTGTCACCATTTATCCGAAATCCCACTATGTCACGCCAAGGCAGAAAGTGCTGGATGCCGTTGAGCGCATTAAGGTCGAGCTGGATGAGCGCCTGCAGCAACTCAGGGACAACAATCGCCTGGTGGAAGCGCAGCGTCTGGAAGAGCGCACCCGCTACGACATCGAAATGATGTTGGAGTTGGGCTACTGCAACGGCATCGAGAACTACTCCCGGTACTTGTCTGGTCGCCAGCCGGGCGAGGCGCCTCCGACGCTGTTCGATTATCTGCCAGCCAATGCGATGCTGGTGGTGGACGAATCCCATGTCACCATTCCCCAGATCGGCGCCATGTACAAGGGCGACCGGTCCCGTAAGGAAACTCTCGTGGAGTACGGCTTCCGACTGCCTTCTGCGCTGGATAACCGGCCCATGCGCTTTGATGAATGGGAACGGATTGCGCCGCAGATGCTGTTCGTCTCCGCCACCCCCGGCAACTACGAAGCCGAGCATGCAGGGCAGGTGGTTGAACAGGTGGTGCGGCCAACCGGCCTGCTGGACCCGGAAATCGAAGTTCGCCCGGCCTCTACCCAGGTGGACGATCTGCTCTCGGAAATCCGCTTGCGCACTGACGTCAACGAGCGGGTTCTGGTGACCACGCTCACCAAGCGTATGGCCGAAGATCTGACAGACTTCCTGATGGAGCATGATATCCGTGTGCGTTACCTGCATTCGGACATCGATACCGTAGAGCGTGTTGAGATCATCCGTGACCTGCGCCGGGGCGAGTTTGACGTACTGGTAGGCATCAACCTGCTGCGGGAAGGTCTGGATATGCCAGAAGTATCGTTGGTGGCTATCCTGGATGCCGACAAGGAAGGTTTCCTGCGTTCGGAACGTTCGCTGATCCAGACCATTGGGCGGGCTGCGCGTAACCTCCACGGCAAGGCGATTCTCTATGGCGATCGGATCACCGGTTCCATGCAGCGGGCGATCGACGAAACCGAACGCCGCCGAACGAAGCAGGCGGCCCATAACGAGGAGCATGGCATCACGCCGCAGGGTCTGAACAAGAAGATCGCGGATATCATGGAAGGCGCCGGTGGTGGCGGTGGTCGCGGTCGCCGTAAGGCCGAGCGTCCGGGCGAGAAGGCCGCCGAGGAGGCAGAGAAGTACCGTGCCAAGGCGGGTAACCGCTCTCCGGAAGAGGTTCTCAAGGAGATCACCCGCCTGGAGGACGATATGTACAAGGCCGCTGCGGATCTGGACTTCGAGACGGCTGCGCGGTTACGGGATGATATTTCCGAGCTTAAAGAGGCTGCCTTGCGGACTGGCTAACGTCTTGGTCCTACTATGACCGCTGCCTGCAACGGTTGGTTCTTGCCGTAACGGGACATGCGGTCGAACACCCGGCGGTCTACCGGCAGGTATTGCTTGTCAGCGACGGTCTCACCAACGTCCGTGTCAATTTCCGGGTCGTGCAGGTATACAAACTGATCATCCATCGCACACACCGTCACCCAGTGGGGCACGCGGCTGCGATTCAGTTGCCAGGTGCTGATCAGGATCACCGGCACGCGGCCATCGTGGAGCGCAGCCTCCATGCCATCCAGGGTGAGCGGGTCGTGATGGAGTTCGATGCCGGTCTGGCCGATGTCGTAGAGAAAGCCTTCGTGCACCAGCTCCAGAACCCGCTTTTTGTCGTCGTTGCGAACCGTATCCTTGAATAGGGCGCCTTCTTTGCTGATGTAGGCGCTGGCGTGGAACCCGCGGTGCCAGGCCGCCAGTGCCAGGCCGTGGGGGCCGCAGCCGCCGTGGCCGGCGAGCATAAAGATGGTGGTGGCCTCACGCCAGAGTTTCAGTTCTTCCAGGGTGGTCATTGGCTGCTGTTCATCCAGGGCCGCCATGGCCATGATCAGGGCTGCCGGGCCGCAGGAGAATTCTGTGGTCTGGGGGTAATAGGGTACCGCCGGAAATTCCCGCGAAGGTTCGTAGAACAGGATACGACGCTCGAAGCGCAGTGCGGTGCCGTGGTCTTCGTAGTAGTCCCGATAGGTGCCGAACTGGCGATAGCCCAGGCGTTGGTAGAGCCGTATCGCCGGGGAATTGTCTTCCCGCACTTCGAGTCTCATCACAATGCGGCCGGCGTCGACCGCCGCAGCTTCTGCCTCACGCACCAATTGCTCGCCGATATTGCGGCCGCGTTCGGCTGGCGACACCGCGATGGAATAGATTCTCGCCAGCCGGGTGGCCGCGCTCATCAACACCAGGCAGTAGCCCACAAGTTCGTCGCCGGCCAACGCGACAATCAGGCGATCCCGCGGCATATCCAGGAAGCGCCGGAAGCTGCGCCGTGAGATCCGGTCTTCAGCGAAGCAGCGGTTCTCCAGCTTTACCAGTGCGTCCAGGTCATCGCTTGTGGCGTGACGAAAAGCGAGTGATGTCATAGTGAAAGAACTCTGGATAACTCAAATGTGGCGGCTTCGCCGGATTCAGCTTTGACGGCTATTATGAGTGAGTGCTGACGTTGCCGATAGCATGCAATCATGCGTAAAAGCACGCATTTCGTGCTAATTGTAGGCTAAAGCGTTCCGGCGTATTGTTGCGAGATTGTACAGGCACCGTCGACGCATGGTGGGCCTGTGTTCCCCAAGCTTCCGGCACTGCCTTCATGGAGGAATGCCACTGATGTCACGATTGTTGATTGTTGTTGACCGCGCCAAGGACTGGGCACCGTATTACCCCAGTGAAGACGTGCTGACTTTTGATCAGTATCTACAGTTCTCCGCGCCCACTTCCAGTCGGGTGCGGGTGATCAACCTGTGCCAGAGCGCCCGGTACCTCAGTCGTGGCTATTACTGTTCACTACTGGCTGAGGCTCGTGGCCATCATGTGGTGCCGTCTGTGATGACGCTCAACGACCTCAGCCGCAAAGGGCTGTTCTCGCTGCAGTTGGATGAACTGGATGCGAGCGTGATCAATTGGCTTGAGGAAGCCGGGGCTGAGATCGAGCCCGCCGGTGACAATAACCACGCCACGCGGGAAGTGCGTGTCCGCACGTACTTCGGGCAGGCGGAACATGGGGATTTGAAGCCGGTTGCACGCGCGTTGTTTGATCGTTTCCCGTGCCCGGTTCTGGACGTGGTGTTCCGCCGTGGCAAAACCTGGCAGATAGCGTCCATGAAGCCAGGCTGTCCCGCCGACCTGAAAGGGAAAGAACAGGATGCATTCGCGGCGGCGTTTGACCGTTTCAGCAGCATGGTCTGGCGCAAACCCCGTACCCGCCGTCGTTATCGGTTTGATCTTGCGATGCTGGTCAACGAGGACGAGGAAATGCCTCCCAGCGACAAAGAGGCGCTGGAGAAATTCGAGAAGGCTGGCCGTAAGCTGGGGATTAACGTGGAGCAGATCGGCCGCCGTGATTATATGCGGCTGCCGGAATACGACGGCCTGTTTATTCGCGAGACTACTGCCATCGATCATCACACCTATCGTTTCGCCCGCAAGGCCGAGGCCGAGGGCATGGTGGTGATCGACGACCCGGTGTCGATCCTGCGTTGTACCAACAAGGTCTATCTGGCGGATCTGTTGAAGAACAACAAGATCCCGACACCAAAAACCCTGATTCTGTCGAAAGATCAGAAAGACAGCGCTGAACAGGTGATTCGTGATCTGGGCTTTCCTGCCGTTATCAAGATTCCTGACGGCGCCTTTTCACGGGGAGTCACCAAGGCGGAGGATGAAAAAACGCTGCGGGCGGGCCTGAAAGAGCTGTTCAAACAGTCGGCATTGGTACTGGCCCAGGAGTACCTTTACACCGATTATGACTGGCGTATCGGGGTGCTTGGCGGCCGGGCCATCTATGCCTGTAAATACTACATGGTGGAGGGACACTGGCAAATCTACCAGCACGGTGGCGCGGAAGTGGACAGCGGTGGTTTCGATACCATGCCGACGTACGAGGTGCCCCGGAACGTCATCCAGGCAGCGCTCAACGCCACACGTCTGATCGGCAATGGCCTTTACGGTGTGGACATCAAACAGTCTGGTAACCGAGTGGCAGTCATTGAGGTAAACGACAACCCCAGCATTGATGCCGGGGTTGAGGATCGCTTCCTGGGAGGGGAGTTATACACCCTGATCATGCAGGAGTTCCTGTCCCGCATGGAGGAAAAGCGGCGTCGCTAGACGCCCTGTCAGTTCTCGGTATGGGCGTGCCATATCCTGAGGCTGCCGAACCACGCGTAGCGGCCAAGGTCCTCGCTGATCTGACGGGCGTCGGGAAGTGCCTCAGACTCAGGAATCTCCATAAACAGTTCCATATGGACCCGGTTGCGGAGGTAATGAAGCCGTAGCCGGTTGTTGGACGGCAGGTTTTCTATGTGTTGGTGAAGTACCTCGCGGATTTCCGCTCGGGCGGGCAGTTGCTCGGAGGTCTGGGGGTGGATTTCGTCGTTCTCGGCATCAATGTGGAAATTGATGTCGAGAATGTTGTCCAGGGCATTGCGCATGGCTTTTACCACCTGCATTCCTATCTGATGCCCTTCGGAGACACTGATCTCCGGCGACACCACAAGGTGCACATCCAGCAGGATGTCATGCCCCATGCGTCGGCTGCGAAGTTCATGCACGTTGCGCACGCCGTCGGTCTTACTGGCGATGTGTTTCAGTGCTTCGGTATCTTCCGGGGACAGGCCTGTATCGACGAGTTCTTTCACGCTGTCGCGGGTGAAGCGCCAACCGATGTGAATGATGATCCCGGAGATAATCACTGCCGCGAGAATGTCCAGCCACAGATAGCCCAGCATGGCGCCGATGGTCGAGAAGAGCACCACCACGGAGGAGAGGGCATCAGTGCGGCTGTGCCAGGCATTGGCGATGATCAGGTCAGAACGGATCGCTATGCCAACCCGACGCGTGTAGCGATAGATCCATTCCTTGCTGGCAATGGAGATGACGGCTGCCACCAACACCGGCCATTCGGGAATGTTCACAGCGCCGCCATCAAGCAGTCGCAGGGTGTTATCCCAGGCCAGGGCCGCGCCAACGGCAATGAGGATGCTGCCGAGCACCATGGTGCCCATGGTTTCTATGCGTTGGTGGCCATAAGGATGGTCCTGGTCTGGCGCTTGACGGGACACCCGCATGACGCCCAGTACGACCAGGTCCGATGCGACATCCGTAAAGGAATGAATGCCATCCACCAACAGCGCCTGGGAATGAAACAGCGTTCCGGCGATGACCTTGAGAATGCCCAGTACACCATCCAGTAGCATTCCGATAACGGTTACACGCGATGCTGCCCTGCGCTCCTGGGGAAGTCCCTTGTGTTCTTGGGAGGAAAAGGTCTGCTGGTCCGTCATTGAGGTTCTCCGTGGGCCTGATCGTCAGTATAACGAACCTGCCACTGTATGTTTTATGCACATGGGCGTAATCGCTGAATGACGTAACATTCTGTGACCGAACTGCCTGCCGTGACAGAAAAGGCTCCGTAACTATTTGATATTTATAAATAAATAAACTGATCAAAAAATGATCAATCTGTAGGCTGGCGCGAATATCAAGGGTTCGGCCGCGTTGCCCCGCGATTTTCAACAGGGTTATCCACAGATTCCGTGGAAAAGGTCACAAGAGCTTAACGCTACAGACATTTAGCCGTCATATTTAAGGTGTAGGGCGATGCTGTGGAAAACTTCCGGTATACTCCGCATCGTTCTCGATCAGGGAGATTGTGTATGTATGGCATTATGCGCGAACTGCTGTTCCGGCTGCCACCGGAGACTGCTCATAACCTGACGTTGTCGGGGCTCGATATGGCAGGAAAGCTCGGGTTGCTCCAGGCGCTCGTCAGCAAGCCGGAGCCGCTGCCAACCAAGGTGATGGGCCTGGAGTTTCCCAATCCCGTTGGGCTGGCTGCAGGGCTCGACAAGAACGCTGATCATCTGGATGCCCTGGGCGCATTGGGATTTGGGTTTATCGAAGTAGGCACTGTCACGCCTCTGGCTCAGCCCGGCAACCCGAAGCCGAGAATGTTCCGGCTCCCTGAGCACAGCGCCATTATCAATCGGATGGGTTTTAACAATCATGGCCTTGAGCACCTGCTGGATCAGGTGGACAAGCGTCGTTACGCCGGCGTACTGGGTATCAATGTCGGCAAGAACAAGGCCACACCCAACGAGGAATCCGAGTCAGATTATCGCAAAGGTATCGCGGCGGTGTATTCCCGCGCTGACTACATCACGGTGAACGTATCATCCCCCAATACGCCCGGCCTGCGGGATCTTCAGTTTGGCGACTCTCTAAAGGGCCTGATGCACGCCATCAAGGAGGAGCAGGCACGTTGTGAGAAGGAACATGGGCGCTACGTGCCGTTGGCGGTGAAGATTGCCCCGGATATGGACGACGACGGAGTGCGCTTTGTGGCCAACGCTCTGAAAGAGTCGGGGCTGGACGGTGTCATAGCCACCAATACCACCATCAGCCGCGAGGCCGTTGCCGGGCATCGGTACGCGGAAGAAGCTGGGGGGCTCAGCGGGGCGCCGGTAAAGGCGTCTTCCACCCGGGTGATTCAGGCTCTGTATGCGGAACTGGGAGAGTCGTTACCGATTATCGGGGTAGGCGGCATTACCGACGGTGACAGCGCGGCTGAGAAAATTCGTGCCGGCGCAAAGTTAGTGCAGATTTATACCGGTTTTATCTATCGCGGTCCGGCGCTGATCCGGGAGTCGGTCGACGCGATTCGGCGTCTGACTTGATGCGGTGGTGAGAACGGTGTGCCATGAGGTGTGCCAGGAAGTGAGGCCAGAAATAAAGTGGGCCCGCTTAGCGGGCCCGTGCGGGGAATAAACCCCGTGGCGTTTCATCGCATGGTACGGGTCGGGAGGACCCGTTTGGGTTGCTCTGGGTACTGCGCCAAATTGTGTGTTGTTGAAAGATCAGATTAAAGATTCGGGGTGCTGACAAACAACGTTATGCCGTTACGTTTGCCAGTCTGTGGATGCCGGATACGCCGGTCATGCCCTCCCATTGATCTGTGCGGCCTTCTCGCCACCCGTTGAGCCATTCCTGGCGAACTTCCGGCTGTTCCAACGGGCAACTGTCTTTTGCTTTACCGGACACGCCGGCCAGGTAACCCCGTTTGAATGCACGAGCGTACATATCTCTTTTCTGTCTTTTCATGCCGTTCCTCACTGATGGATTAACAGAACAAGCGTGTACACATCTGCCGTGGCCGAGACTTGGGGCAACCCTTCCGGGGTAACCCACTATTGTCAGGTATGGCCAGAGCAGTCAGGATCCTGTTAACAGAGAGCCCTTTGTTGGCTCCCCGGAACGACGCGTCACCTACAAGGTAAGACTAAGCCAGCGCCCTTGTACACTATTTATTTCATCTATATGAAGCTTCTCTTATAGTTGTGTGACATAACAAGCCAGTGAAAACCTCGGAAAATGCGCTAATCCCACGACCTTAGCCATCGTAGAAACGACTCAGGAGTCGAACGTGTCAGACCTTAACTTTTTCGTAACCTGCCCCAAGGGCCTGGAGTATTTGCTGGAGGACGAACTGCGTACCTTCGGCATGGACCCGGTCCGGAACGCACCGGCAGGTGTCTGGGCCAACGGCACCCTTGAAAGTGGCTATCGTGCCTGCCTGTGGTCGAGGCTCGCAAACCGGGTCATCCTTCATCTGGCGGACGTGGATGCCACCTCCGGTGACCAGATGCTGGGGGGTGTGACGGATCTGGAGTGGCAGCAGCATATTCCGATGAATGGCAGTTTTCGCGTCAACTTTGTCGGTCAGAACGAAGCCATCCGAAACACGCAATATGGTGCCCAGCGAGTGAAGGATGGCATTGTGGACCGTCTGCGCAGTGCCAGTGGTCAGCGGCCTTCCGTGGACGCCAAAAACCCGGATGTAACGGTATCCGCACGCCTGAATCGCGGCAAACTGTCGGTAGGCATCGACCTGAGCGGCGACAGCCTCCATAAGCGGGGCTACCGCACGGAAAAGGGGGCAGCGCCACTGAAGGAAAATCTGGCGGCGGCTCTGCTGACGAGATGCGGTTGGCCGGAACTGGCGAAAGCCGGCGGCGATTTCATCGACCCTATGTGTGGTTCCGGCACGCTGGTGATTGAGGCTGCCATGATGGCTCTGGATCTGGCGCCCGGCCGCAAGCGCGAACGTTTCGGTTTTGAGCGTTGGCTGGGCCACCAGCCGGACCTGTGGTTGTCACTGCGCCAGGAAGCCGAGAAGCGCGCCTATACAGGCAAGCAGGGCATTGAGGGGCGCGTTCCTGCCTTCCTGGGCTTTGACCAGGATCGAGGGGTGATACAAACCGCAGGGAACAACCTGCAACGGGCTGGCCTGGAAGGCATCGTAACCATCAAGCAGCAAGGAGTTGACCAGTTCAGCCGCGAAGAGGCCTGGGCTGAGACTGGCCTGGTGCTGGTTAACCCTCCCTACGGCGAGCGCCTGAGCGAACGCAAGGAGCTGGGTGGTCTTTATCGCAGCCTGGGTGAAGCCGTTAAGGAAGCGTTGCCGGGCTGGCGGTTTGGCGTATTCACCGGTGCGCCCGAGTACGGCAAATCCATAGGCCTTCGCAGCTACAAGCAGTACCGACTCTACAACGGCAAGTTGCCGGCGCAGTTGCTGTTGTTCAACGTGGATGACGCCAGCGCCATGACACCGCGGGAGCCCGATGTACCTGGCGAGGTGACGCTTCGCATCGCCAATGAAGAGCGCGCTGCGATGCTGCGCAATCGCCTGAAGAAAAATATGAAGACCGTCGGCCAGTGGGCCCGCAAGCAGGGTATCGGCTGTTACCGCCTGTATGACGCCGATATGCCCGAGTTTGCACTCGCTATTGATGTCTACGAGGGTCGTGTCCACGTTCAGGAGTACGCTGCTCCCAAGTCAGTCGACGAGCGTTCCGCACGGGAACGGTTGACCGAGGCTCTGGCGGTGATTCCTGACGCCATCGGTGTCGAGCGGGAAGACATGGTCTGCAAGCAACGACAGCGGCAGACAGGTACCAGCCAGTACGAAAAGCAGGCAGCCAGCGGAGAGTTTTTCAACGTTCACGAACATGGTTGTGTTCTGAAGGTGAACCTCAAGGATTATCTGGATACGGGCCTGTTCCTGGACCATCGACCAGTACGCAACTGGATTCAGCAGAATGCTGCGGGCAAGCGGTTCCTGAATCTTTTCTGTTATACCGGAGCGGCCACCGTGCACGCAGCGGTCGGCGGCGCGACCCGTTCACTGAGCCTGGACATGTCGAAAACCTATGTGAACTGGGCTCAGGAGAATCTCGCGCTTAACGGTGCCGATGCATCCCATCACCGGGTGGAGCAGGCGGATTGCCTGGCGTGGCTGGCGGGCAAGCCAACCAGCGATCAGCGTTTTGACCTGATTTTTATGGACCCGCCCACCTTCTCGAATTCCGCCCGCATGGCCGGGGTACTGGATATTCAGAAAGACCATGGCAGGTTGATACGCCAGGCGATGCAGCGGCTGACCTCAGAGGGCCTGCTGATTTTCTCGACCAACTTCCGGCGCTTCAAGCTGGATGAGAGCCTGGAAGAGGAGTTCGCCATTGAAGAAGTGACCCGGGACACCCTGGACCGGGATTTTCAGCGCAATGCTCGAATTCACCGGTGCTGGCAGGTCAGAACTCGTATTTAAAACCGGTTGAGAACTGGAAGGTGTTCGCGCCGGTTTCGGTGTCTTCAAATAACCGGCCACCTTCCAGGACGATGAAACCATTATCGATAACCTCGAAATCCAGGCCAAGCAGCCAGCTCACGCTGAAGGAACTGTCCGGATATTCGTCCGCGATTGAGGCGTAGGGCGAGTCATCGTCAGGATCGGCTTCCCGGGCCTTGCCCAGCTGAGTCAGAGTGGCTACCCCCTGAACGTGGGAAAACCCGAACTGGGCATAGGCGTTGGCGTAATCGGTGATCGGGTAATGGCCGCCGATGTACCAACTGGCGAAGTACTCGATGTCCAATTCCAGTTCGTTGTCGATTTCGGCGGTGGTGGTACCCGCACCTGCGCGGATCTCCACGTGAAAATACTCGGAAATATGTGTTCCAAGCACCATGGATCCTGTGGTTGACCAGGCTGTTTCGAGGGTGTTCTGGCCTACAGACCGGTGGTTGAGGCCGGTGGCCAGAATGCCGACGTAGGTCATGCCTTCGCGGGGAACTTTATCCTGTGCGCTGGCCATGCCCGGTGTGAGCAATGCTGCGGAAAGCGTGGCGGCCGTGAAGAGGTGTCGCAACAGCGTGTTCATTGTTATTGGGCTTCCTGGCGTTGTCGGATTCCGACAGATTCTGCCTTCTGTAACTGTTTGTTACGTCGACACAAGTCACAGTTCGCATTGCCAGCGACGTTGTAGGATGGGGTTCAGTCGAAGAAGCCTTCCTCACGTGCAATCAATAATAATGCATAGACCCCGTTTTCGGGCAGTTGAGGTTCCAGGCCTTCGTCGGACAGCAGTTGCCTGCGTCGGTCGTCCAGTGCTTCCCGGGGCAGGGACGTGACCAGTTCTTCCATGCCCGCGATTTCGAAGGGCGCGTCCATGGCGACGGCGGTGAAGATCAGATCCACCAGGATTTCGTCCGGGTCCATGCCGTCCACGTAAACCGTCTGGTCGGGCAGGTCCTGATGAAGCTCCTGGGCCAGTTCGATCAGGGGTACGCCCTGTTCTTCCAGGTAGAGCAGGTCGATATCGCCCAGGTCGGCGTCTTCCGGTATCCATTCGTCGGCCGGGGCGATGACGACGGTTTTCATCTGACCGTCTTCCAGTGACCAGGCCATGGCCACGGGGAACAGAACGTCGTCGGTCTGGCAGTATTCGATATCAAGAAAACGCGGTGCGGGCAAGGTACACTCTCCGGGTAGCCGGGCTGCGCGGGCAGCCGTTTTGTACGGATATGACGTCGGGCGCCATCATGCCATACTGGCGCCGCAATTATCAGTTTATCAGGGACATCATGGAACACGCTGAATTTAACACCAATCTGCTCGAATTTCTGAACGCATCACCGACCCCCTGGCACGCTGTAGCCAGTATGAAGCATCGTCTTGATCAGGCGGGTTTCAGGGCCCTGGATGAGAAAGAAGACTGGGAACTGGAAGCGGGGCAGGGCTATTACGCCATCCGTAACGGCTCATCCATCGTGGCGTTCCGCACTGGTCGCCGCGACCCCGAGGAAGCCGGTATTCGTATGGTGGGTGCCCACACCGACAGCCCCTGTCTGAAGGTGAAACCCAACCCGGAACTGCGCCGCAAGGGGTTTTTCCAGTTGGGTGTGGAAGTGTACGGCGGCGTGTTGCTGAATCCCTGGTTTGATCGTGACCTGTCCCTGGCGGGTCGGGTCACTTACGTGGATGAGTCCGGGTCGGTGAAAGACACACTGATCGATTTTCGCAAGGCCGTGGCGTATATACCCAGCCTCGCCATTCATCTGGACCGGGAAGCCAACAGCAATCGCACGGTTAATCCACAAACCGATCTTCCGCCGGTATTGATGCAAGTGCCGGAGGACGACACCACCCGCTTCACCGATCTGCTGACCGACCAATTGGCCACGGAGGCCCCGGGTGTCCGCGTTCGTAAAATTCTGGGCTATGAGCTTGGCTTCTACGACGCCCAGCCAGCATCGCTGGTGGGGCTGCGCGAGGACTTCATTGCATCGGCACGGCTGGATAACCTGCTGAGCTGTTACATAGGGCTGCAGGCTTTGATCGAATCTTCCGGAGACGAACCGGCGCTGCTGGTATGCAACGACCACGAGGAAGTGGGCAGCATGTCGGCGGAAGGGGCTCAGGGGCCGTTCCTGTCAGCGGTTCTGGATCGTTGGTGCGGTAAGGGTCGGGCGCGCGCGATTGCCCGCTCGATGATGATCTCGGCGGACAACGCTCATGGTATCCACCCCAACTACATGGACAGGCACGACGAGAACCACGGCCCGCTTCTGAACCAGGGGCCAGTGATCAAGGTCAACCATAACCAGCGTTACGCCACCAATAGCCGCTCAGCAGCGTTGTACCGCCACATCAGTGATGAGCTTGACCTGCCATATCAAACTTTTGTGGTGCGCAGTGACATGGGGTGTGGAAGCACGATTGGCCCGCTCACCGCCGGTAATCTTGGGGTGACAACGCTGGATATCGGTGTGCCACAGTTTGGCATGCACTCAATCCGGGAAATGGCAGGAACCAGAGATGGGGTGACGTTGTTTCGGGTGCTGCGGGAGTTCATGCAGCGAGAGGAGGTGCTGTAAATGGCTCCCCGAGCTGGGCTCGAACCAGCGACAAACGGATTAACAGTCCGTTGCTCTACCAACTGAGCTATCGGGGAACAAAGTCGGAATGGCGCGCATAATAGGGACTTTGCCCGGCGGCGTCAACCCCATGAATTGAAAGGTTAAATTTTGTACGACCACAATCTGTATTACAAGCCACCGCTGTGGTTGCGCAATGGCCACGTCCAGTCTGTCTGGCCGACTCTGTTTCGCAAGGTGTCACTGACAGAGCCGGTCAGGGAATCGCTGCCAACAGAGGACGATGACGAGTTACATCTGGATTGGTATCGCCAGGGGAACGACCGGTTGGCAGTGTTATCCCACGGCCTGGAAGGGCACAGTCAGCGTCCTTACATGCAGGGATTGGCGCGGGCGCTGTTGAACGACGGCTGGGATGTATTGGCCTGGAACTTTCGTTCGTGCGGCGGTGTGATGAACCACCAGCCCCGCTTTTACCACAGCGGCGCAACCGGCGACCTGGACAGGGTCGTGCAGCATGGACTTGCTCAGGGGTATGGAAAAGTGATGCTCTCGGGCTTCAGCATGGGCGGTAACCTCACTCTGCTATACCTCGGGCAGAAGTCAGAGCAGGTGGATAGCCGTATCTGCGGCGCTATCACCTACTCCGTACCCTGTGACCTGGCCGGCAGTGCCGATACGCTGGCCCGGCCCAGCCGGCGTATCTATATGCAACGTTTTCTGCGTGACCTTCACGCGAAGATGGAAGAGAAGTCGAAACGATTCCCGGGGCTGATCGATATTACCGGGTTCGAAAAGATTCGCAGTTTCCATGAGTTTGATGATCGCTACACCGCCCCGTTACACGGTTTCCGAGATGCCAGGGACTATTGGGAAAACTGTTCTGCCTTGTGGACTTTAAAGGACATCCGTGTGCCGGCGCTGATGGTTAACGCTGCCGATGACCCGTTCCTGTCCCGGCAATGTTTTCCGGAGTCCCGTGCGCAACTGGGCTCTTACGTGCGGCTGGAAGCGCCCCGTTGGGGCGGCCATGTCGGCTTTGTTGAGCACGTTCAGGATGGCTATTACTGGTCGGAGCGGCGGGCTGTGGCACATGCCCGCACGCTGGTGGCTTAAAGCAGGGCTATTCCCTGAGCATGGGTTCCAGTACTGGCCAGATGTTATCGAGCAATTGACCCTGCGCTTCTGCCGTTGGATGGATGCTATCGCCCTGCATCATGCCTTCCTGGTCATAGATACCTTCCAGGAAAAAGGGGAGTAGTTCGGTCTCGTATTTGTCGGCAAGTTCGGGGTAAATGTCCGCGAAGGCGCGGGTATATCGCTGACCGTAATTGGGCGGAATCTGCATGCCCACCAGCAGGGTTTCGGCGCCCGCCTCCTTTACCTGCTCAATCATCCGGGCCAGGTTCTGGCGGATAACGTTGGGCGGAAATCCCCGCAAGCCATCGTTACCGCCGAGCTCGATGACAACAACGGCGGGTTCGTTCTTATCCAGAAGATCCGGCAGGCGGCGTAGACCGCCGTCGGTGGTTTCGCCGCTGATGCTAGCGTTCACCACCTGCCAGTGGTCCAGGCCCTCGCCCTCGAGCCGTTCCTGAAGCAGAGCCACCCAGGATTCCCCGGTTTGCACGCCGTAGGCTGCGCTGAGGCTGTCGCCAACGATCATCAGTGTGCTCTGGCTGGCCTGAGCCTGGGCACCAACACACATTAAAGCGAGAAAAACTATTGATCTCAGGCGTAAAAATACCGTATGCATAGAGGTCCTGTGTTCAAGACAACCGTTGTGGAGAGCTCGTGAGCGACTTAAGTGATCACAAACCGGATAACGTTAGCCCCATGCTGAAAGTCAGTAACCTGACGCACAAGGTCAGCCTGGAGACAGATACGTTGACGATCTTGCAGGGGGTCAGCCTGGAAATCAACCGGGGTGAATCCGTCGCCATTGTCGGGCGCTCCGGCTCCGGCAAAACCACGTTGTTGGGGCTGTTGGCCGGATTGGATACCCCATCTGATGGCACTGTTGAACTTGATGGTTCGGTGATCAGCAAGCTCAGTGAGGATGAACGCGCGAAACTCCGGTCCCGCCGTGTTGGCTTCGTGTTCCAGTCATTCCAGTTATTGCCGGCCCTGACCGCGCTGGAGAACGTTATGCTGCCGCTGGAGCTGGGCGGTTTCGATTCTCCAAAAGCCAAAGCAAAGGAGTTACTGGAACGGGTCGGGCTTGGCGAACGGCTCTCTCACACCCCGAGGCAGCTTTCCGGTGGCGAACAGCAGCGGGTGGCCATTGCTCGCGCCTTTGCCTCCGAGCCGGCCATCCTGTTTGCCGACGAACCCACGGGCAATCTCGACAACCGCACTGGCGCTGACGTATCCGACCTGTTGATGACCCTGAATCGGGAGCAGGGCACAACATTGGTCATGGTGACCCACGACGAACGGCTTGCCGCACGCTGTGGCCGACAATTCAATATTGAGGCCGGTGTATTGACCGAGCCCTCGACGGCCCCTCAGCCAGAAGCGGTGAACTGATGGCGGCTTCAAAGAAACTCATGTCTGTCAAACGTGACTGGCGGGAACGGGATGTTCGTGTGGTGCTCTCGGCACTGATCATCGCGGTTGCCACGGTAGCAACCATTGCCCTGTTCGCCAGCCAGTTGCAGCGTACCCTGGTGTCGTCAGCCAGCTCTTTTCTTGCCGCGGATCGCCAACTGGAAGCGGAAAACGGCCGCCCGATTCCTGAGGGTTGGATGCAGGAAGCCGAGCAAAGAGGGCTGGAAACGGCCCGTATGGTCGAATTCTCCACGATGGTCTTTGGTGCCGGGAATTTCCAGCTGGTGTCGGTCAAAGCGGTGAACAACGCATACCCGCTGCGGGGCGAAGTGGAATACCAGGAGGGTGCGGAGGCGCCGAGGCAAACGGTTGCCCATGGACCTGCGCCGGGCGAGGTCTGGATCAACCCGCGTTTGCTGCGACTCCTGGAGCTTGAATTGGGAGACACCCTGGAGGTTGGTAATCAGGGGCTGATCATTTCCGGCCTGCTGGTGCGTGAGCCGGACGGCGGCTTCAATATGTCTGCTCTGGCGCCGCGGGTAATGATGCACGTGGATGACGTTGGCGCAACCGGTGTGATTCAGGAGGGCAGTCGGGTTGAATACGTGTACCTGTTTGCCGGTGAAGAAGCGCTGCTCGACGATTACTACGGTTGGCTGCAGCCACGTCTGGAGCCCAGCCACGAGTGGGAGGGTGTGCGAGACGGCGAGACCTTCTCCCGCTCCCTGGAACGGGCTGAGCGTTTTCTGTTGCTGGGTGGCAGCCTGGCGGTGATGTTGGCGGCGGTCGCCGTGGCGGTCGCCAGCCGTCAGTACGCGTTATCGCAACGGGATACCGTCGCGCTGTTGAAAACCCTGGGGGTTCGCAGCCAGGGAATAGGCCGCCTGTACCTGCGTCGATTGGCTCTGTGGGGTATTGTTGGTGCCGTTGGCGGCCTGTTGGTGGCCTTACCTCTGTATTGGCTGCTGTCCAGCGTGTTGGGGGATGTGCTGGAGCGGCAGATAGACTACCAGATTGATCCCAATGCGTTGGCGCCGGCGTTGTTGACAGCGCTGGTGTCGCTGTTTGCCTTTGCGTATCCGCCCATCCGAAGGCTGCGGAATGTACCGGCGATGCGGGTGTTGCGAAGCCAGCCCGGCGAATCCGGCCGCGAAGCGATTCCCGACCTGGTGATTGCAGTCGTCGCAATCTTTGGCTTGGTATGGATGTACGCCAGGGAAGTGTCCCTGGTGTTGTCCCTGCTTGGCGGGCTTGCCTTGCTGCTCGGTACTCTGGGCCTGCTTGGGTGGTTGATGGTCACTACACTGCGTCGCATCAGTGGTGGTGGGAACGCCTGGCGGCTGGCACTTGTGGGTCTGTACCGGCATCGCCGAGCCAGCCTGTCCCAGATTGCGGTCTTCGCCATGACGTTGATGCTGGCGGCTACGCTGATCCTTGTCAGAACGTCCCTGCTGGACGACTGGCAGTCGCAATTGCCTGAAGACACGCCCAATCACTTCCTGATCAACATCGCCCCGGAGGCGGTGGATGAGGTGGATGCATTCTGGGCCGAACGCGGGCACCCACTGGAGAAGCTGTATCCCATGGTCCGTGGCCGGCTTACCGAGTTGAATGGGAAGCCGGTGAAGGAAGCCGTGACCAAGGACGAGCGGGTCGGTGCCCTTAACCGCGAGTTAAACCTGACCTGGATGGAAGAATTGCCGGAGGACAACGGCATTGTTGCTGGCCAATGGTTCACGAACGGGCAGACCGACGGTGTCTCCATTGAAGCGGAGCTGGCTGGAAAGCTCGGTGTTGAGGTGGGGGATGAGCTTGGCTTCACCATTGGCTCAGAGAAGATCACGGAAACCGTGACCAGTGTTCGTACGGTCCAGTGGGACAGCATGAAACCCAATTTCTACATGGCGTTTCCTCCGGGAGGTGGGCTGGAAGACATGCCCGCCACGTGGATTACGGCGTTCTATCTGCCGGCGGACCTGAAATCCCAGCTCAACGATTTTTCACGCCGGTTTCCCACGGTTTCCGTACTTGAAATCGACCATGTGATTGAGCGTATTCAGGAAATCGTACGGCAGGTTACCCAGGCTATCGAAGCGATATTGGCGTTGATCCTGGCCGCCGCTCTGGTTGTGATGGCTGCGGTAGTCAGTGCCACCATGCAGGATCGGCAACGGGAAGGTGCGCTGCTGCGGACTCTGGGCGGCCGACAGACACTGCTGGTAAGGAGTACCATGCTGGAATTCGCGTTGCTGGGATTCTTTGCCGGTATTCTCGGCGTTGCGGCTGCGGAAGGCGCCGTTTGGGCGTTGCAGTTCCGCATGTTTGAAGGCGAGTTCCGTTGGCACTGGCAGACCATACTGCCCATCCCACTGTTCAGTGCCCTGGTGTTGGCGCTGTTCGGTCGCTGGCAACTGAAGCCCGTATTGAGCGTATCGCCGATGCTCCTGCTCAGGCGACTTGAATAACAGAGGCGATTCCGGAATTAACGGTAGTTGGAGAGAATTTCATCCAGTCTGCCGTTTTCCCGGAGGGCTTGGAGTTCCCGGTTAAACGCGTTGGCAAAAGGTGCCCACTCCTTCCGGAGCATCAGTCGGAAACCGTATTCGCTGAGCTTGGTCGAGGTAGTGGTGAACTCTCTCTGGAGCCCCTCGTTCCTCAGGATCCACTTGCCAACCAGGCGATCTGCGATCGCGGCGTCGAGATCTTCGCCATGGAGAACGTACAGGAACATGTCCCGGTCCTTGGAGACGTCAAAGCGCCTGATGTCTCCTGACTCAAAGTACGGTTCCAATGCGGGGTAATGGTAACCGAGGTGGGTTACCAGGGTTTTCGAAAGCAGATCCTCAGGCACTTCAAACTGAAACGCTGAGTCTTTCGGCACAAACAGGACTTCTTCAATATTCACCACGGGATCTGTGAAGACAAAATCCTCGGGGTTGTCAGTCCATTCCTTCGCCCGGGTGGTGCCGTCTATGTAGCCGTCCATCAGCATCTGATCGACCCGTTTGCGGGGAATTTTTTCGGCGACAACGCGATAATCCAACTGCTTAGCCACCAGGACAACCACGTCCCACATGATGCCGGACTGTTTGTCGCCTTCTGTGATCAGGTAAGGGGGGTAGCCATTCGGCGAGACGTTAAATCGGAATACGCGCTCTGCGTCCTGTGAGGGAGCTTCCTCGTTAGCGAATGCGGTTGCGCCGCAGAGGGACGTAAACAGGAGTGCCAGTGACGCAATAGAGATCAGGATGTGCCGACTGGATGAGTCTTTGCGCATAGATGCGAGGCTCTGTTTCAAGGAGATATTCTAATCCGGCTACATCCCTGCCAGCTACTGCGGAATTGTCACTGTTTCTCCTGTCAATTTCAATGACATGATTTGAATGTTTTTGTAGCGTTGAGTGTCGGCCTGTATTCCCTGAAGGGCTTGAAACACCCGGCCTGAGCCGGGTGCCGGGCGTTACCCGATCAGGCCCAGGCGCGCTTCAGAACCGCGCGAGCATCTTCGAGGCTAACCTCTTTCGGATTGAACATCATGGCGCCGTCGTCCATGGCCATTTCGGCGATGGTATCAAGCTGGTGTTCCTCAACGCTGCCTGTTTCCTTGAGAGTGCGGGGCAGTTTGCAGCGTTTGTGGAGCTCGTCTCGCAGCTTGCGCAGGGCTGATATGCTGGCTTCCGCGCGGCGGCTGGCCGGTGTGGCGGAATAGACATCAGGCCCCTCGAGGTAGAGCAGTAACTCGCCCAGCGGTGCCCGGATCGACTCGAGGTTGTACTCCAGTACGTAAGGCAGGTACAGGCTCATACACAAACCATGGGGCAGGTGGCAGATGGCGCCGGTGGCGTGCCCGAGGGCGTGAACCAGTCCCACCATGGAGTTCGAGAAGGCGATCCCGGCCATGGTCGAGGCCTGCGCCAGCTCCAGTCGGCCATCGCTGTCTTTCGGGTTATCCATGACCTGCAACAGCGAGGTGCTGATCTTTTTAACCGCCGCTGTGGCATAGGCATCACTAAGCGGGTTCTTGGCCATGCAGGTAAAGGCTTCCGTGGCATGGGTCATGGCGTCCATGGCGGTGGCAGCCGTGATGTGGGGAGGCAGTGTCAGTGTCATCCTGGGGTCGATCACGGCCGCATTGGGCAGCAGGAATGACGAAGTGAAGGGGAGTTTCACCGATTTGGTTGTGTCAGTGATGACGGCTACCGACGTTACCTCCGAGCCTGTACCGGCGGTGGTAGGAACCACCAGGAACGGTTTCAGGGGATGTTTGATCACCCCCGCGCCACTGTAGGCGGCAATGTCATCTCCGCCTTCTGACACCAGAATGTTCACGGCCTTGGCGGTATCGATGGCAGAGCCACCACCCACCGCAATGATGGAGTCGCATTTCTCGCTACGATAGATGCCGGCAATGTCCCTGACCACGTCGGTGGACGAATCCGGCGGTACATCGTCGTAGATGCTGATAATTTCCAGCCCGCTTTCCTCGCAGGCCGCGACTACCGGGTCCAGAAGGCCGGCGGCCCTGACACCTTTGTCGGTTACGATCATCGGGCGCTTGGCGGCGAGGCCGGTGAGCTCGTAAGGAATATGCTCAAGAGCCGCTTTGCCGGCGATGACTTTGACCGGGCAGAAAAACTCGTAATATTGGTTCGTCATTATGCTCTCACCGTCTCGACAAAATGGGTTGCAACCTTGAGGTAGATACGGGCTGCGCTGAGGAGTTTCTCAGGCAGGTGAAGGTTTGAGGGGTATTCCTTTACCGCACGTTTCGCCACCAGCTTGGGCAGGATGAAGGTTTCAAGCCGATTGAGGACGCGGGTCATGCGAATGGCATAACTGATATCGCCATCCACCAGCATGCGGTCGTTGGCGAACGCCACCGAGGTTTTCTCCTGGAACGAGAGCACCAGGAAGGCGTGAGCGATGTGCTTGAACTGAATGGACAGGTCCACCGGGCGAGGTGCGGAGTCCCCATGGTAATGAAAGCGGCCATTCCCGGTGTGTTCAACAATGAGTCGTGACCCGTCTGGCATCACCATCATTTCAAACAGGAAGCCATCGGGCAGGGCCCGGGCTTCCTTTTGCACCGCGGAATCAATTTCACTGACAGCCTGGAGCGCGCGCCCCATCACCTGGAACATCAGCTCCACATAAAGCCGCCGGGCCTGGAACACCATCGGCTGGATACGTTTCGCAAGCATGGCAATCGTCCGATTGTTGTTTAAGTACATCGATTTTTAGAGTTATTGCTCTAAAAGTCAATGCGGACGATGACGTCAGTTCTGCGTCAGTTGGGCCAGCTTGCGTTTTGCTTCCTCGGCCACCTCACCGCCGGCCTCTGCTGCGGTGCTGTAATACTGGATGGCTTCCTGGCGTTTACCCTGCTTGACAGCAACATCACCCAGCCGCAGGTAGGCGATTGATGTCGGCACAACCTGATTGGCCTGGCTCAGGTGTTCGCGGGCTTTGTCATAATTGTTCAGCTCCAGGGCATTCAGGCCGCTGTGAAGCTGGTAAGTGAACATCTCCGGATACAACGACGTGGCCTTGTCGAAGTCTGCGGCGGCTTTATCAAGGTTTTCTTTGGCCCGGTAGATGCGCCCACGAAGTGAGTAGAAAGCGGCTTCTTCCGGTTCTACCTTGATGGCCTCATTCACTTTGGCGAGAGCTTCGTCCAGCTTGTCGTTGCTGGCCAGTTTCATGGCTTCGTCATAGGCATCGTAAGCAGGCTGGCGGCTGCGCAGGAACGACAGCTTCTTCTCGTAGGTTTCTTCGCCGCGATAGCCGCCCGCGCCAATTTTATTGACCAGTTCCTGGTTCTCACGAACGCGTTTCTGTGACGGCGGGTGAGTGGCGAACATGCCTTCAATGAAGCTTGTGTCACGGTCCTCAGAGAGCCGCACAAACACTTCCTGCAGCTCCACCGCTGCCTGCGGGTCGTATCCGGCGGCTTTCATGTAACGAATGCCGTAGTGGTCGGACTCCAACTCATCTCCCTGGCTGTACTGGGCGAGTGCGAGTTGCGCCCCCATGGCCGCGCCGCCCATGATCAGGCCGGCCCATTCGTTATCAGAGAGGGCAAAACCCAACCCCGCCACGCCTGCGCTGATCAGCATGCCTTGCTGCATGCGCTGGACGCTGTGGCGAGCGGCGGCGTGAACAATTTCATGGCCAAGGACTGATGCCAGCTGAGCTTCATCTTCCAACTCCATCAGCAAGCCACGGTTGATGGCAATCTTGCCACCCGGGAGCGCCCAGGCATTGGGCACACTGCTGTTCAATACCACGAACTCGTAGGGCAGGTCGGGCCGATCACTGACCTTTGCCAGCTTCTGGCCTACCTGGCTGACGTACAGATTCAATTCCGGGTCGAGATAGAACTGACCGCCCTGGGTTTGCTGAGTGGGCTTGTACTGCTCACTGCCAATGGAGAGTTCCTGGCTCTCGGGAATCAATGACAGCTGCTTTTCGCCGGTTACCGGGTTGACTGAACAACCGGCGAGGAAGGCCACCAGCACAAAAACGGAAAGATGTCGAAAGCCTTTGTGAACGTTCACGATAAACTCCTTGTTTGAATACCTGGGCAGACCCTGGCAGATATCCGCGGTCGCCATTGCTGGGCATTGGGATGTTTATACCATATCCCTGTGAGCGCCTGTGATACTACCCGTAAGAGCTTGTTGTGTGGAGGCTTTGTCGGCTTTGCGGTATGATCAAAGACTCCAATTCCCGTTTTATACCGCATCCGGAACGACTTCATGAGCAACTATCTGGAACTCATTGCCCTGATCTGGTTTTTGATCTGCTGGCTGGGCTATTCCGAGTATTCCAGGCGCAAGGCCAACGATCGACCCTGCCTCTCCAACACTCTCGACCTTTATCGTGAAGACTGGATGCGCGTGATGCTTCGCCGGGATAACCGTATATCCGACGCCTCCGTGGTGGGTAACCTTGAGCGCAACGGTGCCTTTTTCGCGTCCAGCTGCCTGTTGATCCTGGCCGGTATCATTACTGCGCTGGGATACACCCAAGAGGTCATGGAAGTGTTCAGTACCATGCCGTTTGGCACCTTGCCCAGCCGGGAAATCTGGGAAATGCGGATGGTCGTGTTGATGGTGATTTTCATCTACGCGTTCTTCAAGTTCACCTGGTCCATGCGGATGTACAATTTCGTCTCCGTGCTGATTGGCAGTGCACCGCTCACAACCGATACCAAGGCAAGTCCTGCTGCCCGGGAAGCCTTTGCAAAGAGCGCCGGAAGGGTTTGCAATCTTGCGGGCGATGCCTTCAACCTTGGGTTGCGCTCTTACTATTATGCATTGGCCGTGGTTTCCTGGTTTATCCACCCGTTGGTATTCATGGGTGCTTCTACCTTGATCGTCATCGTTTTGTACCGTCGGGAGTTCCGTTCTACCGCGCTGAGGGCGCTGCGAGACGGCAAGGTGTTCGAGGAGCCGCTGCCAAAGTCGGACACTGAGAAAGACTCCGGTAAAGAATCGGATAAAGAAACCCAACACTGACGTGATGAGCCGAACGTTATGAAAGACTCCATTGGGATGGATCGGGTGCGCCGGTTTATCGACACCCTGAACCAGGGGCGAGAACTGGGTTTGACGGTAACCGCGGTAAAAAATGGGCAGTTGACGCTGTGCCTGCCGTACAGTGACCGTATCATCGGTAACCCGGACACGGGAGTGATCCACGGTGGCGCCATCACGACGTTGATGGATACGGCGTCTGGCTCCGCGACCCTGTGCGCCCTGGACGAATTCGAGCTATGCCCGACTCTGGACCTGCGAGTGGACTACATGCGCCCGGCCGAGCCCCGTAAACCGGTATATGCTCGGGCGGAAGCCTACAAGGTTACCCGCAATATTATTTTTACCCGTTGCGAGGCCTTCCAGGACCCCGGTGAGACCATCGCGAACTGCGTGGGCACCTTCATGCGGATCGGCAGGGAAGCAACCCCGAAATCCTTCCGCGATCTGATTACCGGAGGCGAAGAATGACCAACCCGGAAATCCTCCGCTATACCCAGGAAACCGGTGACTTCTCCCGCATGCTGGAAAGTATCCCTTACGCCCGGTTTATCGGCCTGGAGTGTGATCGCTATGGCGATGACCTGATCTTCCGCCTGCCGAAGAAGGAAGAAAACCTGGGCAATCCGATACTGCCGGCCATTCATGGCGGGGTGATTGGTGGCTTCATGGAGCTTTCTGCGTTGATTTACCTGATGATGTCCCAGGAAGCCCTGCGCATGCCCCGCATTGTGGATTTTTCCCTGGATTACCTGCGTGCCGGCCTCGACCGCGAGACCTTTGCGGAATGTCAGCTTACCCGCCAGGGTAACCGCGTAGCCAATGTGATGATCACCGCCTGGCAGAAGTCCCGCTCCCAGCCCATCGCGACCGCACGGGCGCACTTCCTTCTGGAAGACTGAATTCGTTTGATCGGGGTTGAAATGCCCCGGTCTAGCCCCATTTCTGGTTCTAACAACTCAGGCACTGGTGCAGGCAAGCAGTTGAGGATGGGCTTACGAAACACGCCTCGAGACGTCCCTGTGCGGCTCGGGCTCCGCCATCCATGGCTCCGCACGGTTTCGTAAGCCCATCCTCAACTGCTCGCCCGGGCTCCGTGCCAGAATCAGTATTACTCAATAGTCGGGTGGCGTGGGTTTGAAGCCCTGTCCAAAACCGTGTGGAGCCATGGATGGCGGAGCCGAGCGTACATGGACGTATTCACAGCGTGTTTTGGACAGGGCTTCGAACCCGCGCCGCTCCACCGAAGCAAACACAGCAGGAGACAAAACAAGCCATGACGGTTGAATCGCAAAAAGAGACCCTGGGTTTTCAGACCGAAGTTAAGCAGCTGCTTAACCTGATGATCCACTCCCTGTACTCCAACCAGGAAATTTTCCTTCGTGAGTTGATTTCCAACGCGTCGGATGCGGAAGACAAACTGCGTTTCGCTGCATTGAAAGACGACAGCCTGTTCGAGGGCGACCCGGAACTGAAAATCCGCCTCGACTTCGATGCAGAAAAGAACACCGTCACGCTGAGCGACAACGGTATCGGCATGAACCGGGACGATGTTATCCAGAACCTGGGCACCATCGCCAAGTCCGGCACTGCGGAGTTTCTCAAGCAGCTTTCCGGTGATGAGAAGAAGGACAGCAAGCTGATCGGTCAGTTTGGTGTCGGCTTCTATTCCTCATTCATCGTGGCCGATTCCGTGGAAGTGTTTACCCGCCGCGCCGGTGCACCGGTGGAAGAGGGCGTTCATTGGCAGTCTGCGGGTGATGGCCAGTTCACCATTGAGAATGTGGACCTGAACGAGCGCGGCACGCAGATCGTCCTGCACCTGAAGGATGACGCCAAGGAATTTGCCGACGGTTTCCGTCTGCGCAACCTGGTGAAGAAGTACTCCGACCACATTTCTTTCCCGGTGGTGATGAAGTCCGAATCTGAAGAAGAGGGTGAAAAGGGCGAGTATGAGACGGTCAACGACGCCACCGCCCTGTGGACGCTGTCTCGCAGTGAGATCAAGGATGAGGAGTACAAAGAGTTTTACAAGCACATTGCCCACGATTTCGAAGACCCGCTGACCTGGTCGCACAACAAGGTGGAAGGCAAGCTCGATTACACCAGCCTGCTGTATGTACCTGGACGTGCGCCGTTTGACCTGTATAACCGGGAAGCGCCCCGCGGCCTGAAGCTGTACGTGCAGCGCGTGTTCATCATGGACGACGCAGAGCAGTTCCTGCCGTTGTACCTGCGCTTCACCAAGGGTGTGATCGATTCCAACGACCTGTCACTGAACGTCTCCCGTGAGATCCTGCAGAACGACAGCACCGTTGAAAGCATCCGTACAGCGGTGACCAAGCGGGTTTTGGATATGCTGTCCAAGCTGTCCAAGAAAGAGCCGGAGCAGTACCAGAAGTTCTGGAATGAATTTGGCACTGTGCTGAAGGAAGGCCCGGCGGAAGACTTCAGTAACCGCGAGAAAATCGGCGGCCTGCTGCGCTTTGCGTCCACCCATACCGGTGAGCAGGCGCAGACCGTGTCTCTGGATGAGTACATCGGCCGTATGAAGGAAGGCCAGAGCAAGATTTACTACATCACCGCCGACAACTTCATGGCCGCCAAGAGCAGTCCGCACCTGGAAGTGTTCCGCAAGAAAGGCATCGAGGTGCTGATCCTCTCTGACCGCATCGATGAGTGGATGATGGGCTATCTGAACGAGTACGACGGCAAACAGTTCCAGGACGTTGCCCGTGGTGATCTCGACCTTGGCGAAGTGGAAACTGAGGAAGACAAGAAGCACAAGGAAGAGGCTGCCGAGGAACACAAGAACCTGCTGGAGCGCATCAAGACCGCACTGGATGACCGGGTGCAGGAAGTGCGGGTAACCAACCGCCTGACTGATTCACCGGCCTGCCTGGTGGTTGGCGACTTCGATATGGGCGCGCAGATGAAGAAAATCATGGAAGCGGCGGGCCAGAAAGTGCCCGACAGCAAGCCGATTTTCGAGATCAACGTTGAGCATCCGCTGGTTCAGCGCCTTGAGAACGAGCAGGGCGAGGACCGCTTCAAGGAGCTGTCTGCCGTATTGTTGGACCAGGCCACATTGGCCAGTGGTGAGCAACTGCAGGACCCGGGCGCGTACGTGAGCCGCCTGAACCGCCTGCTGCTTGAGCTTGCCAACTAAGGCCGCCTGATGCAGCAGATTATCGTGGACGTCGATATCAGCCCTGATGAGTGGATCAAGCTCTATCAGGGCTCGGCGACGGATGTCCACACCACGGCCCGGGACGGGCGATCCGTCCGCTTCCCGGCCCGTATTCTCTCCCGCTTTTACCTTCGCGACGGCGTACAGGGCAGTTTCCGTATCCTGTTTGATGACCAGGGTAAGTTCGTCAGCGTGGAACGCTTGTAATTCCGGCCTACCAACGTCCCTAAAACTTCTCTACAATTCCCACCCGTTTATTCCTTGATCAATTCGTGGAGCCCTGATGCGAATAATCCTTGCCCCAATGGAAGGGCTGGTTGATGCACCCATTCGAGAGACACTGACAGCCGTTGGTGGCATCGACCGGTGCGTAACGGAATTTGTTCGCGTGACTCAGGGCATGTTGCCGCCCCGTATTTTCTACAAATACGCCCCGGAACTGCACAATGGCTGCGAAACCCAGGTTGGCGTACCGGTGGCCGTTCAACTGCTGGGCTCAGACCCCGTCCAGATGGGCCGGCATGGCGCCAAGGCGGTGGAGTTGGGCGCCACACAGGTTGATATCAATTTCGGTTGCCCCGCCAAGACCGTGAACAAGCACAAGGGTGGCTGCGTGCTCATGCGCGAGCCCGAATTGATGCAACAGATTACGGAAGCGGTTCGTGCCGCCGTGCCTGCTCATGTGCCGGTGACCGCGAAAATGCGTCTGGGGTACGATGACCGTTCCATGGGCGTTGCCTGTGGCCAGGCGCTGGAAGCGGCCGGCGCGTCCGAAATCGTGGTTCATGCCCGCAGCAAGGTGGACGGCTACAAGCCGCCGGCTTACTGGGAAGATGTGGCCCGGGTCAGGGAAGCGGTTAATGCCCATGTGATCGCCAACGGCGAGATCTGGACCGTGGCGGATTACTGGCGCTGCCGTGAGGTCTCTGGCTGTGACGATGTGATGATCGGTCGTGGGCTGATCGCCCGGCCGGATCTGGCACGGCGGATTCGTGCAAGCCAGCTCAAGGAATCGGTGGCGGATATGACCTGGCCCGAGGTGGTCAGGCTGGTAGAAGGCTACGCCGTTGCGCTGCAGGACCGCCTTGAAGACAGGTTTGTGACCGGCCGAATCAAACAATGGCTGAACTATCTGCGTGGCGGCTACGCGGAGGCCCAGTGGCTGTGGCCCGAAGCCAGAAAAATCCGTGACGTGGCCCCCATGCTGGCTTGCCTTCGACAGCCCGTCCCGGTTACTGAAGCTGCATAGATCTGTTCACGTTTACCACTCCGGAATTCCATTCTCCAGCTACACTGCTATGAAGTGACGCATCCATCGTATTGGTTATGGTACCGCCAAAAACCGTGGAGAGGGAGATATGAATAACGCCTGCAAGAGCCTGGTTGCTGCCTTTCTGGCAAGCGCCGTATCGCTGTCGGCCGCTGCCGACACAGTTAACGTTACCCCGCTTGGGAGCCATGACGGCGAATTCTGCGCCATGGACCGGGCGCTGATCTTTGAGGACCCCAATGGCACCCGTATTCTTTATGACGCCGGTCGAACCGTTGCGGGTGCCGATGATCCGCGATTAGGCAACATTGACGTGGTGCTGGTATCCCACGTTCATGGCGACCATGTGGGGGATCGCCATATTCGCGAGGTTAATCAGGGTAGCTGTGGTGGGCCGGAGGTTCCGGTGGTGGTGCTTCCCGAGTCCAATTCCGTGAAAATCACCGCTGCCAAGAAGGCAAAGATCGTAACGGGTAGCGAAATGCCGGCCTTTTTTGCCAGCAAGCTCAAAAGCGTGGAGGGTAATCCAGAGGATTCCCTGCTGGTGAGGTTCGGTGCTGAACGGGTGGTGGGCGGTGTGGCCATCACGACCGTGCCTGCCGTGCACAGTAACGGCCTGTCGCCGAGCTTTCTCACCGGCCCGCTGGCGGAATACCTGAAAGCGGCGGGCGTTGGCGCCAGTGTCGGACCGCCCACCGGCTACGTGCTCACGTTCACCAACGGCCTGGTGGTGTACCTGTCCGGTGACACCGGTATCACCGCTGAGCAGAAACTGGTTGTCAAAGACCACTACGGTGCCGGTCTTGTCGTTCTCAACATCGGTGACACCTACACCACTGGCCCCGAAGAGGCGGCCTACGTGGTAAATGACCTGATAAAGCCAAACGCGGTGATCGCGTCCCACGCCAACGAGGCCGCCACACAGGATGGCATGGTCCGGGACGGAACGCGCACCAAGCAGTTTATAAGCCTGTCCTCAGTGCCCGTTCACGTTCCGCTGAGCGGAAAAACCATGAGCTTTGATGGCTCCGCGAATTGCACCGGTGGTTGTTGATACGAAGGCTGGCCGTAGAGGTCAGCCCTCCATTTCCGAAGCATACTGCCCGAGGGTGGCCAGGCTGTTCAGCTTGGCACGCTTAACCATCGCCGCCTGGGCGGCTTCGCGGTTGGAGGAAATGCCCGCCCAGGCTTTCTGGGCTGGCTCCTGCAGTGCCCGCCCGTAGGAAAAGCTGAGTGTCCAGGGCAGCGCCGGGCCACTGTTCATAGCGTTCAGGTTCAGGGTCGCTTCTGCCGGTGTCTGACCACCAGACAGGAAGTTGATGCCGGGTACCGCTGCCGGCACCACACGCCGGAACACTCTCAAGGTGTGTTTTGCCACGTCCTCTGGGCTTGCCTTCTGGCCATTGGCGTTGCCAGGAGTGACCATGCTGGGTTTGAGAATCATGGTCTCAAGCTCAACGTGATGGCGCCGCAGGGCCTGAAATACTTCGTTGATAACGGCCTCATTCACCTCCGCGCTTCGCTCGATGCTATGGTCGCCATCGATCAGCACTTCCGGTTCCACGATGGGTACCACACCACAGGACTGGCAGATGGCGGCATAGCGTGCCAAGACCTCTGCATTTGCCTCAATGGCGGCGCGACTGGGGTTGGTATCGGTGATGTGGTAAACGTTCCGCCACTTGGCAAACCGCGCACCGAGTTCCTTGTAGTCTTCAAGCCGCTGGGCCAATCCATCCAGGCCCTCGGTAATCTCATCCCCGGGGGCATTAACCATCGGGCCCTTGCCCTTATCTACCTTAATGCCGGGCACAATGCCCTGTTTTGCCGCCACAGAGGGTAGGCTGGCGCCATCGTCCGCGTGCTGTCGCAGGGTTTCCTCGAACAGGATCACACCACTGACGTACTCTCCCAGCCCCGGCGCAGCGAGAATCAGGTTGCGATAGTGTCGTCGGTTTTCTTCGGTGGACTCCACACCAACCGCCTTGAACCGTTTGGCGATGGTTGGATTGCTCTCGTCCGCCGCCAGAATGCCCTTACCTTCGCAGACCAGTTCACGGATGGTGCTTTCAAGCTGTTCCTGAGTGTTCATCCAAAACTCCCGTCGCTATGCCAGTGAACGTTTCAAATCTCTGAGTGTTCAGTATAGATCTTCAGCAACCAGATCACAGTTATCAACCGGTAACTCGCGGGGGGACATATTGATAAACAAAAACTATTGCATTGGTACGAAAAAACAACCTGAACTAATAGTGAAAAATGCGAGTACATTGACTAGATTGGTAGCTGATTGGTTCCGTTTGTCAGTGCAACAACGATCAATGAAACAACGAAAGAGATGGTAGCAACCCACGGAGAGAGTGATATGAGCGGAAACGAAGGTAAATGCCCGGTTATGCACGGGGCCCGCACAAAGCTGCAGGACGAGGGTCCGGGTGTCAACGACTGGTGGCCGAACCAACTGAACCTGGGTATTTTGCACCAGCACAACCCCAAGTCGAACCCGTTGGGGGAAGACTTTAACTACGCTGAAGAATTCAAGAAACTTGACCTGCCTGCGGTCAAGAAGGACATAGAAACCGTACTGAAAGATTCGCAGGACTGGTGGCCCGCAGACTACGGCCATTACGGTCCGTTCATGATCCGTATGGCATGGCACAGCGCCGGTACCTATCGAACCGGTGATGGACGCGGTGGTGCCGGCACCGGCAACCAGCGTTTCGCGCCTATCAACAGCTGGCCTGACAATGGCAACCTGGACAAGGCCCGCCGTCTGCTGTGGCCCGTCAAGCAGAAGTACGGCAATAAGCTGTCCTGGGCCGACCTGTTTATCCTCACTGGCAACGTGTCCCTTGAGTCCATGGGCTTCAAGACCTTTGGTTTCGCCGGCGGCCGTGAGGACATTTTCCAGCCCGAGGAAGACATTTACTGGGGTGCGGAAAGGGAATGGCTGGCCACCAGTGACAGGCCGAACAGCCGGTATTCCGGTGATCGCGACCTGGAAAATCCTCTGGCCGCGGTTCAGATGGGTTTGATCTACGTGAATCCGGAAGGCCCGGATGGAAACCCGGACCCGTTGGCATCGGCTCGCGACATTCGCGAAACCTTTGCCCGAATGGCGATGAATGACTATGAAACAGCAGCCCTGACCGCTGGCGGCCATACGTTTGGTAAGACCCATGGCGCTGGTGATCCGGACAAGGTTGGCGCAGAGCCGGAGGCAGCGCCGATCGAAGAAATGGGCCTGGGCTGGAAGAGCAGCCATGGCAGCGGCAAGGGCCGTGATGCCATTACCAGTGGTCTCGAGGGCGCTTGGACACCCAGCCCGACCAAATGGGACATGAGCTATTTTGACGTGCTGTTTGGCTACGAGTGGGAACTGACCAAGAGCCCGGCCGGCGCCCAGCAGTGGCGGCCGAAAGGATTGACCGAGAAAGACATGGCGCCTGATGCGGAAGATCCGTCCAAGCGCGTGGGAATCATGATGTCCACCGCCGATATGGCGATGAAGCAGGACCCGGAATACCGCAAGATCTGCGAGCACTTCCATAAGAACCCGGAAGAGTTTGCGGACGCCTTTGCTCGCGCCTGGTTCAAGCTGACGCACCGCGATATGGGCCCGAAAGCCCGCTATCTCGGCCCTGAAGTGCCGGCAGAAGACCTGATCTGGCAGGACCCGGTGCCAGCGGTCGATCACGAGCTGATCAATGCCCAGGACATTGCTGACCTCAAGAGCAAGATCCTGGGAGCGGGCCTGTCGGTCTCCGAGCTGGTTTACACCGCATGGTCTGCCGCGTCGACGTTCCGTGGCTCCGATCTGCGCGGTGGGGCCAACGGCGCCCGCATCCGCCTGGCTCCCCAGAAAGACTGGGAAGTAAACGAGCCACAGCAACTGGCGAAGGTGCTACAGGCGCTTGAAGGCATCCAGAAGTCCTTTAACGATGCCCAGTCGGGCAACAAGAAGGTTTCCCTGGCTGACCTGATCGTGCTCGGCGGTAATGCCGCGGTTGAGAAGGCCGCCAAGGATGCAGGCCACAGCATCGACGTGCCGTTCTCACCGGGACGCACCGATGCAACCGATGACCAGACGGACGTTGAAGCCTTTGACTGGCTCAAGCCCGAAGCGGACGGCTTCCGCAACTATCGCCGCGCGGCGTTCACCGTTTCCGACGAGGAAATGTTGATCGACAAGGCGCAGTTGCTGAACCTGAGCGCACCGCAGATGACGGTACTGGTAGGTGGCTTGCGGGTACTGGGTGCCAATTACAAGCAATCGAAGCACGGTGTATTGACCAACTCGCCGGGCAAACTCACGAACGATTTCTTCGTGAACCTGACCGACCTTAACACCGAGTGGAAGCCAACATCGGCTGACGCGGACGTGTTTGAAGGGCGCGATCGCAAAACCGGCGACGTGAAGTGGACCGGTACGCGTGTGGACCTGATCTTCGGTTCCAACTCGCAGCTTCGCGCGGTGTCTGAGGTGTATGCCCAGGCAGACGCGAAGGAGAAGTTCGTCAAGGACTTCGTCACCGCCTGGAACAAGGTGATGAACGCGGATCGTTTCGATCTGTCGTGATTGAATGCCCGCACCAAAGTGCGGGCATTTCGATAGTAAAACGGCGTTTCAATGAAAGTTGAAACGCCGTTTTTTTATGCAAGTTCTGCTATTCAGAGCCCCTGGGCACCCCTGCGAAGCCAGTCATGCACAAACGCCAGCTTGTGGCGCGCGAAATCCGACAGAACAAAGGGGTACAGGTCAGACAGACCCATTGACCGGTTTACATGGTTCACGCCCATGGCGATGGACGCGGCGATATGGATCAAACGCTGGGCGTCTGGTTCTGAATAGGGATCCCAGTTCGGACCTGGCACTTCCGGAGAGGTTAAACCGGAGGCCACAAAGCTGTCGGTCAGGTCCGTCAGGTGTAACAGATGCGCCGCGGTTTCCGCCCAGTCTTCATGGGGATGGGCCGAGGCATAGCTGGTGAGGTAGAACTTTTTCCAGTCCTGCGGCGGGCCGTTCTCATAGTGGTGCTGAAGCGCGCCCGGGTAGCTGATGCGCTCGTCACCAAACATTGCGCGGAAGGCATCCAGGAAGTCCTCACGCAGGCTCAGACGCCACCAGAGCATGTGGGCAATCTCATGGCGCATGTGGCCAATCATCGTTCTGTAGGGCTCTTCCAGCGCCTCCCTGCGGGTGGTGCGCAGCACCGGGTCTGCTTCTGCGACACTGATGGTGACGACGCCTTGGGCGTGGCCCATTGGCACCGGAGTAGGGCCCTCGGCGAGCATATGGAACACCGGCCTTGCGCCGGGGTCTTCCGGGCGAAACCAGTGCCAGCGACCCAGATTATCGATCACCCAGCGTTTGGAGGCCTCGGTTTGGGCCCAGTTGGGGATGGCGTTGGCAATCGATGGGTCTGGTGCCAGCGCCGTCATTGCACAGGCGCGACAGAAAGCGCCTTGCTCCGGTGCGATCCAGTTGCAGCCAATCACGTCCCGGTTGGCGCAGAAGGGTGGCATCGGTAGAAATGCTCGCGCCTGGGGGTCGTAGGCCACCGGCGTACCGTCAGCCGTAGCAAGATTATCAAACCAGAGAGAGCCGGAACCGACGGGGTTGGCGAAAACGCGCATAAAGAAAGTCTTCCAGCGGAATGGACTTCGAGTATAGGAATTGACTGCGCCGGATGTCCAACGCTGCGTTGACGGGCTTGTCAGATATTTCACACGTGTAGTATATTTGATTCACATGTGAAGTAACTGGGTGACTAATGGATAAACGGTTTTTCTATCTCCTGAACAAGGCCCGCCATCGAGTATACAAACACGCTGACCAGCGCAGCGAAGAAGCGCTGGGTATTTCGGTCACCCAGGTGGGGGCTCTGTTGCTGGTTGCGGGTGACGAGGGGTGTCTGCTGAAGGACCTGGCCCACAGCCTGCACCTGAACAGTTCCGCGCTGACGGGGCTGGCCGGGCGGATGGAGAACAAGAGCCTGTTGGAGAGACGCACCTGTGACAGGGATGGCCGTGCATCCCGCCTGTATCTCACCGATGTCGGGCGCGAGAAAATCGAGAGCGCCAAACCGCTGATCACGGAATTGAACAATCGTATGACCGAGGGTTTCAGTGACGAAGAAGTGACCGTCATCCTTAAGTTCCTCAATCATCTCGCCAACGATTTCTGACACCAGGGCAAGGTATTCGGCAAGTATCAGGAGAACTATCATGAGTGCCAGGGAGTCTTCATTACCCCCAACCAATAGAAAGGATGTGCCCGTCACAACACCGGGTGGTCATCGAATCCAGCTTCGGGTATTTCCTGCGGCTCAGTCCAGTTCGGTCGTCATCGTAGCTGGCGCTATGGGTGTGGGGCAGCATTGCTACGAGAAATTCGCACGCTATCTGAGCAGCCAGGGCTTTACCGCGATAACCTTCGATTATTTCGGTATGGGCGCCTCCCTGAACAGCCATCTTCGGGATTGCCCGGTCAAGGTGACGGAGTGGGGGAGTGAAGACTGCCGGGCGGTTATCGACTTCGCCCGTCAGCATTACCCGGGGCAGCGTCTTCAATGGATTGGGCACAGCGTCGGCGGCCAGTTGCTGGGTATGACGCTGAACGTAAACGATCTGGATCACGCGGTTACCGTCGCCTGTGGCAGCGGCTATTGGCGTGAGAATTCACCACCCACCAAACGCATTGCCTGGTTTTTGTGGTACTTCATGGCACCTGTCAGTGTGCGGATGTTTGGCTATTTTCCCGGAAAGCGCCTGAACATCGTGGGTGACTTACCGCCCAATGTGATACGCCAGTGGCGGCAATGGTGCCTCGACCCCGAATACGCGGTGGGGAAAGAAGGCCGGGCACTGCGCGAGCAGTTCGCTGCGGTAAAGGTACCCATTTCCGCCGTCGCCTTCTCTGATGACGAAATGATGTCCCGGCGGAATGTTGATTCACTGCACAGTTTCTACACTCACGCGGCTGTCACGATGCACCGAGTTCATCCGAAGGAGGTTGGCGAAAGTCGCATTGGCCATCTTGGGTGGTTCCGCGAGCAATATGAAACGTCGATCTGGCAAAACACGTTGCTGCCACTGCTTCGTTGATCGAGCAGAATGTTCACTATGGCGGGCGCTTCAGTGCGCCGATTTTCGCGCCCGCCAGAATCGAGCGATGGCCGGTTTAACGCTTACGCCATGAACCAGGATCGACAGGGCGACCACCACCAGGGTCAGGTGAATCAACTCCAGGGCAATGTTTTCCGGCAGCCCATGTTGGATGGCGTACATCAGATAGTAGAGAGAACCAATGCCCCGCACACCGAACCAACCCGCGAGATTTCGCAACCGGATCGGCGCCTTGCTGCCGAGCAGGCCAAGGTGAACACTGATGGGGCGGGCGACGAAGAACAGAAAGGCGGCGAAACCAACCGCGCGCCAGCTCCATGAATCCCAGAACAGGGAACCGCCAATCAGCAGGACCAGAACGATTTCTGCCAGCCTCTCCAGATGTTCGTTGAATATCAGAGAGCTCTGATGCACATGGGCGATGGCCAGCGGCGCCTCGCCCGGATAGGTTTCTCCGGACGTTGCATCTGAATAGGACTGCTTAAGACCGGCCAGCTTCAGTTCGGTATGCCGCAATGCCACTGCCGCGCTGAATACCGCCAGAAATCCCCAGGCATTGACCAGCAGACTGATGCCATAGGCAAACGCAATCAGGCCCAGCCCAAGGAAACTTTCCAGAAACTCGGAGTGGGTGAACGTGGTGCGCAGTTTCTGAACCAGCCAGCCGACCAGACAGCCGGCCACAATACCGATGACGATTCCCGCGCCGCTGGCCCAGACAACATCAACCGCGAACCATCGCCACCCGACATCTCCCAGATCATGCAAACCTAACAGTCCGAGCCCCAGCATCACGAAAGGAAAGGCGCTGCCGTCGTTCATTCCTGCTTCACTGGTTAGCGCAAACCGCAGCCGGTCAGGATCATCGGCATGCCGAACCTGTACTTCGGTGGCAAGCACCGGATCGGTGGGCGCCACTACGGCACCAAGCAGTACGGCTGCGCCTAGGGGCAGGGCCAGCCAGAAGTATCCAAACAGCGCCACAATACCCACGGTCAGCGACATCGACACAACCGCCAGTCTCAGGGGGTTGCGCCACCGCCTGAAGGTCACCGGGGCGGGCATTTTAACGCCAGCGCAATACAGCGAAATCAACACGGCTATTTCGGTCAGTAGTTCCAGCAGTGCGGATTCTTCAAGTGGGTTGAAGTGGAACAGTCCAAAGCCCATCGGGCCGACAACAAAACCGACGAGCAGGTACACAATGGCTGACGTGGCAGGCCCGTTTTTGATGTAGGACGCCGTAAAGCCCACTAACAGAAGAAGGGCGCCCAGTAATAGAAACCAGGTAGCAGTGGTCATAGGTAACTCAGTAAGAGAGTGGTGAAGTAAAGGCCTCGCGGTAATCGAGATTCCTAACGATGCGCTCTTATCCGGAATTCTGCCAGCGGAAAGCCCCGAGTTTCCTATACGGTTCAGTAATTACCGATGCGGCCGCGGGTATCGGTGAATCGGGGGCTTGACCTAAACTAAGGTTTAGGTCTTATCGTCCATAACCACATCCACAATACAGCGAGGAGACCAATATCATGAGCCAGGACATTGAGGTGGGCGTTATCTATGGCAGCATCCGTGAGGCCCGGCTTAACAATCCTTATGGGGAGGTAACGGCATGAATACAGCAGTTAAGGAGGACTCTATTTCCCTGAACGGAGCACGTGTTCTGGTGTTGGGGCGTTCCGAGGCGGTCCTGGAAGCGGTGCTGGGTGAACTCACGGCCCTGGGTATCGATGCCCAGGGCACGGCTGAGCCTGAGAAGGCAACGGAGCGTTACGACGCCCGGAATTATGATCTCATCGCTCTTGGGCGGGGTCTTCTTGGTGAAGCCGGCCAGTCCCTCAAAGCACAGTTCCGGGAGCGCAACGCCGATGTGCGCTTCCTGGATACCTACGCCCCCTTTGCGGTCTATGAGATTGCCACGGCTCTGGAGTGCTCGTACCCACCGAATGTGGACCTGGAGCCTTACCTGGCACGCATCGGTAGTGAGGGGCCCGTGGCACCGACCCTGGAGACTCTCAAAGAACTCCATCAGCGCCATCCGGACGCCATCCCGTTCGAGGCCATTGATGTACTGCTGGAGCGCGGTGTGGATATCGCCCCGGATGCCGTAGAAGACAAGCTGGTCCATGGCAGGCGCGGTGGTTACTGCTTTGAGCACAATGGCCTGTTCAAAAGAGTGCTTGAGGCCATCGGTTTCCACGTGGAAGGCCTTTCCGCCCGTGTACGCTGGAATGCAGCGCCCGGGACCGCCCCGCAGCCATACTCTCACATGGCGCTAAGGGTTGTTGTGGACAACGTGCCGTGGCTGGTGGACGTGGGTTTTGGAGGCTGCGTACTCACGACGCCGCTCCGCATGGACACGATAGAACCCCAGGCCACTTCCCACGAGACTTTCCGGCTGATCCCGTTCGGGCCGGGAATGCTGCTACAGATGTGGATAGACGAGCAATGGAAGCCCGTCTACGAGTTGTCTAGCGAACCCCGTCTGGAAGGTGACTACGAGGTTGCCAACTGGTACACCTCTGAGCACCCGGATTCACACTTCCGGAAAAACCTGATGGTGGCTCGCACCAGCACGGAGGCCCGCTACACACTGCTGAACGGCCGCTATACGGTCCGTTACTCCGATGGCCGTACTCACCGGGAGGTCCTGGAGGCAGATGGTATAGAGCGGGTGCTGGCGGATACATTCCAACTGCCGGTGCAACCGGACTGGCGCCCAATGATTGAGCGTGCTGCCTTGCTGACCGAGCGCTAGCATGGCCCCTGCTGAAATCAGTCCTCCGTGAGGGCCTGATTCACGGCCTGCGCTGCATGGATCGCCGTTGTGTCATACAGCGGGACGGGGGTATCGGTCTGCTTGATCAGCAGGCCGATTTCCGTGCATCCCAGGATGACCGCTTGCGCACCTTGCTCGGCCAGTGAGTTGATGACGGCCAGATACGCCTCCCGGGAAGGCGCCTGGATCTCGCCCTGGCAGAGTTCTTCGTAGATGACCCGATGAACCTCCGCCCGCTGGGGAGCATCCGGTGTGACCACCTCAATGCCAGCCGCTTCCAGGCGCTCGCGGTAGAAGGCCTGCTCCATGGTAAACCGTGTACCCAAGAGCCCCACGCGCTGGATGTTGTCCTGTGTCAGCACCTTCGCTGTGGCATCGGCAATGTGAAGCAGGGGGATGTTGATAGCCTCTTCAATCTCCGGCGCTACTTTGTGCATGGTGTTGGTGCCGATCATCAGAAAATCCGCTCCCGCGTTCTCCAGGGAAAGCGCTGCGCCGGAAAGAATCCTGGCGGTTGCCGGCCAGTCTCCCTGGTGTTGAAGCGCTTCAATTTCCGCGAAGTCCACGCTATAGAGCACCAGCTTTGCGGAATGCAATCCGCCCAGACGTGATTTCACGCCCTCATTGATCAGCCGGTAATAGGTTTGAGTGGATTCCCAACTCATGCCGCCAAGAAGGCCAATGGTTTTCATAAAACGCTCCCTGTTCTAACAATGGTAGACACGATGAGACTAACAAATACGTCCGTCGCTGTATTGGATAGTTGAACATCTCAATTATTCGGGGCAATGTGGAACTTCCTGAACATACGCATAGGAGCGGTGCCGTGAGTAATGTATTGGAGTCTGCCGAACAACGTTGCGACGCTATCGAGGCACCCTGCAGTGCAATTCAAACCATACTGAGCCCTCGCATCACGGATCTCGGTGGTTTCTCCGTGCGCCGCCTGCTACCGACTGCAAAACAGAAAATGGTTGGCCCCTGGATCTTTTTTGATGAAATGGGGCCGGCGGATTTTTCGGCGGGGCAGGGCATCAATGTGCGCCCGCATCCGCACATTGGCATAGCAACCGTGACCTACCTGTTCGAGGGCGAGATTCTCCATCGGGATTCCATCGGCAGCCTCCAGCCCATCCGCCCCGGCGACATTAACCTGATGGTGGCCGGCCGTGGCATCACCCATTCTGAACGTGAACGCCCGAGCATCACAGTAGAGGATCACCGGCTGCATGGCCTGCAGCTCTGGCTGGCGCTGCCGGAAGACCACGAGGAGACAGAGCCAGCTTTCCATCATTATCCAAGTGACGACATCCCGGCGATCACCATCCAGGATGTCCCGGTACGGGTTATGATCGGTAGCGCCTATGGTGTGGTTTCGCCGGTGCGACAATTCAGCGACACCCTATATCTGGAAGCCTCCCTCAAGGCCGGGCAGACACTCGAGCTGCCCGACGCCCCCGAACGTGCTGTTTACGTGGCCCAGGGCGGCCTGACGGCCCACGGCTCCGAATTGCCAGCGCACAGTATGACTGTGTTTGCTCGTGAACCGGGTGTATCCGTCACCGCTACGGAAGACACCCGCATCGCGGTGATCGGCGGTGAACCGGTAGGCCGCCGGTTTATCGAATGGAACTTTGTATCGTCCCGGAAAGAACGAATCGAGCAGGCCAAGGACGATTGGCGGGCAGGGCGGTTCGATAAGGTGGTTGGGGATGAGGCGGAGTTCATTCCTTACGAATAAAGCGCTTTCCTGTTCGGGTTATGGTTGAATGGAATTTGATCAGATAGGCAGTCGCGTGTCTGTGAAACAGGATTGCGGTCGGAGCAACTGTCATGAGCGAGGATGTGCTTTCCGGATTGCTTCGTCGTATTCGCCTGCGCGGAGCACTGTTCTTTCACGTTGAATGTGCAGGTACCTGGGTGATTGAGGCGCCCGCCTCGGTCTTGATTTCTGGCACCGTCCTGCCGGCCTCTGAGCACCTGATGGAATACCATGTTGTGCTGCATGGCACCTGTTGGGCAGGCATAACGGGGGAGCCATCGTTTGAAATGAACGCCGGGGATGTCATTCTCTTTCCCCATGGTGATGCCCATGTGATGTCCTGTGCTCCCGGACTCAGGGCGGAGCCCGACCTTCCATTCCTGATTGCAAATCTCAAACGGCGTGCCGGCTTACCGTTTATGGTGCACCAGCAGGACAACAAACGCGTGCGTCCGGCCACTCCTCATGACGGAACCGACATGTCCCAGCCAGTTGCCACGCTGTTGTGCGGCTTTCTGGGATGCGATCTCGGCCCCTTCAATCCTTTGCTCACGTCATTACCACGGATTATCCATGCTCGGGCCAGCGAGTTGTCTGAAAACAGCTGGACCGGCCAGTTGGCCAGGCTTGCGCAAGCCGAATCTGGCGCGAGACGGCCCGGTGGTGAAGCCGTTCTGGAACGGATGAGTGAAATGATGTTTGTGGATCTTATCCGGCTTTACCTGAGCACGATGCCGAAAACGCAGACCGGATGGCTCGCGGCCTTGAAGGATCGGCACCTGAGCCGGGTTCTCAGCCTGATGCACAGCCAGCCGGCGGAAGCCTGGACCCTGGAAAAGCTCTCGAGTCATGCCGGCCTTTCGCGCTCGGCGCTGCAGGAGCGTTTCGTTGAACTGATTGGGCGGCCACCCATGCAGTATCTTCGATGCTGGCGGATGCAGGTGGCGTCCAACCTATTGGTTGAAAGTAACGCCAAGCTGGCCACCATCGCCCATAAAGTGGGTTACGAGTCGGAAGAAGCGTTCAGTCGCTCGTTCAAGCGTGCCGTTGGACAAGCCCCGGCGACCTGGCGCCGGGAGAGGTCGTTCCATGAACTCCGGTAGATCAGTCATGCTTGCCGGGCGGATGATCATTTTGCCCGAACCGGAATACCTCCACTATGGTCATGTGAGCTGCGTGCCCGGTTTTCCTCAGGGAAGAGAGTAGGTTCGTCGCCACGACAACCTCATACCTCCACGAAATCCGGGAGAACGATCATGGAAGCAACTCAAGTTTTTGATGAAAACAAACTCAATGCCTTTGTCGGGCAGGTTCTTGGAGACCTTGGTGGCGCCTACAGCGCCGCCCTGGTCAAGATGGGTGATCGGCTAGGCCTGTATCGGGAGCTACAAAGTGGCGGGCCGGCAACCTCGTCTGAGCTCGCCGAGAGAACCGGCTATTCCGAGCGCTATCTACGGGAATGGCTGGCCCATCAGGCGGCCTCGACTTACCTGGACTACAACCAGGCAACCAGGCGTTTCCGATTGCCTCCGGAGCAGGCGATGGTATTCGCAGATGAAAACAGCCCGGTTTACATGATTGGGGGCTTCGAAAATGCCTTTACTACATTTGAGAACGAACCAAAGGTGCGTGCTGCGTTCCGCACAGGTGAAGGCGTTGCCTGGGGTGACCAGGCTCAATGTATGTTCTGTGCCGTTGCCAAGTTCTTTCGTCCAGGCTACGTGCACAACCTGGTTCAGAGCTGGTTGCCCGCCCTGGATGGTGTGGTAGAGAAATTGCAGCGCGGAGCTCGGGTTGCCGATCTTGGCTGCGGCCATGGCCACTCCACTCTGTTGATGGCAGCGGCGTTTCCCAACTCGACGTTTGTGGGGTTCGACTTCCATGGGGGCTCCATTGACGCTGCCAATGCACACCGTGAAGAACAGGGCCTTGACCCCGGCCGAGTGCGCTTTGAACAGGCGACGGCGAGTGATTTCGAGGAAGGCGATTTCGATCTGGTAACCTGTTTTGATGCCCTGCACGACATGGGAGACCCAGCGGGTACGGCCGCCCATGTGTTCGAAAAACTCAAACCGGATGGCACCTGGATGGTGGTTGAACCAATGGCCGCCGACGAACTCAGTGATAACTTCAACCCGGTAGGGCGGCTTTTCTACGCAGCATCCACCAGTATCTGTGTGCCCACAGCCCTGGCACAGAAGACTGGTCTCGCGCTCGGCGCTCAGGCGGGAGAGCGAAAGCTGACAGAAGTAATCAAAGAAGGCGGTTTCCGCAAGGTCCGCAGAGCGGCGGAAACTCCGTTCAACATTGTTCTGGAAGCGCGCGCCTGAACTCGGTGCATGAGGTTCCAGGGGAAATATCGCCTGGAACCTTTTCGCGAACCGCAATTTTGTTCAATACCGGCTTCAGTGTTCGGGGCAAACTCCGCTCATAACCTGAACGGAGAATACCATCCATGAGCCTTTCCCTGATTCTGCCCATGTCCGCGTTTGCGTTGGCGGCGTCCATTTCCCCGGGGCCGGTCAACCTTGTTTGTCTGAGCAGTGGCATCCGCTATCCGGTTTCCCGGGGGCTGATCTTCGTAACCGGTGCAACCCTGGGCTTCATCGCACTGTTCGTTGCCGTAGGGCTGGGGCTCTATTCGCTGCTGACCATGGTGCCGATGCTGGAGACGTTGTTGCGATGGGGCGGTGTCGCATTCCTGCTTTATCTGAGTATAAAGCTGGCCATGGACAGCGGCCAGCTACCGGAAACAGGTGTTGATAAGGCGCCGGGCTTCGGCACCGGGGCAATCATGCAGTGGCTGAACCCCAAAGCCTGGCTGGCCTCGGCGTCTGGCATCGGCGCCTATACCAGCGCCCACGACCTGAAGCAGATCCTGCTGTTTGCGTCGCTCTACCTGCCGATTTGTTGGTTGTCCCTGGCGTGCTGGGTGTATGCGGGGGCTTTCCTGCGGCGATACGTGCAGCGGCCTGCGGTGCTGGTGACCATCAACCGGACCCTGGCTTTATTGCTTGCGATCAGCTGCCTGTATCTGGTGACTGGTTGAGGACTGTCGATACTGATTCGGCGTTGCCGCCATCAGCCGTTTGAACGTGCGCTGGAAATGAGGCTGGTCGGCGAAGCCTGCGTTCAGTGCGGCCTCGGCGATAGGGGTGCCGTTGGCGAGCTCAAGGCGCCCTAGCTGGATGCGGCGGTTGAGAAGATAGGCATGGGGCGTAAGCCCGAAATATTGCCTGAACGCCCGGATCAGGTGGCCGGCGCTGTAACCGGAAATTTCACAGAGCGTATCCAGCGATACGTCTTCTGCCATGTGGTTGTCCAGATAGCGTGCCAGCTCAGTCAGGGCATCCGGCGCCTTTGGTTGCTGCACCACCGGTTGCCGGGCCAATTCATGCATCAGGTCTGACAGGAACTCCACCACCTCGGTCTGCTTTTCGAGAAGGGCACGCTGAGCATCCAGAAGGCACTCTGCCATGCGGCAGTAGCGTTCATACCAGATGGGCTCCGAGAGGGTTGCAGTGGCAATGTCCTGCCAGTGTGGGGTTGGCAGCAGCCCGGCCCGAAACCGCAGATCCGTCAGCCATCCGGTATCCACATACAGCATCAGGTAGGCCCAGGGCTGGTTGTCGATGGGGTTGCATGAATGAACCCACTCCGGGTTCATCAGTACCAGATCACCAGCGCGAACATGGAAAAGATCCTCCCGATACTGATAGGTGCTTTCGCCGCCGGTAATAGCGCCAATGGACCATTGCGTATGGCTGTGAGGGGCATAACAGACTTGGCGTCCGTCGCTGACCTTGCGTAATTCCACATGGGGCAGTCGGGCATCGCGCCAGAAAATGGGTTTACTCACGGTGGTGTTGGTCATGCCCGCCATCATATCCTCAGTGCGTTACGTGCTCCTGGGCGCAAACATAATGATGGCCATGCCCGTTAAAGCCACAGCCGTGCCCACCAGATCCCAGACCGTTGGCCGAACGCCATCCACGGCCCATAACCAAAGTATCGCCATAAAGATATAAACACCACCATAGGCTGCGTACACCCGGCCAGCGGCCGTCGGGTGCAGCGATAACAACCAGGCGAACGCGGCCAGGCTCAGGGCGCCGGGGATCAGCAGCCAGATGGTCTTGCCTTCCCGCAGCCACAGATAGGGCAGGTAGCAGCCGACGATCTCGGCCAGGGCGGTCACTAAAAAGAGGCCGACGGTTTTCAATTCTGGCATCACGCTGCTGTTTCCCGTTCAGTATCAGTCGGCGGCTTTCTCCGCGTTCATTTAGCCATGCTTCCGCTTGTACAGCCTGAGTATACCTCGAACCGTTACATCCAGCTGGCTGCCGGATGTGTAATCACCCCGTACCACGTAGTTGGCCCGCTCTTCGGAGATAAGCTTTTCGATCTTATTCTGGGTATTGCCGTCGCCCCATTTGTCACCGTCGAACACCGCTAGACTGCACCCGCCCTGCGCCTTCACCATTTTCATTGCCGGGATATCGGTGTCACCGTCGCCGAAATAGATCATGTGGTCGAAGGGCACGGGGCGTTCACCGGGTTCAATGTATTCGTTAATGGTGACGTTGTCCCAGCTGTTTTCGATGCCTTTGTTAATGCGGAAAAGGTACTGGGTTTTTGTGGTGTAATCGATGGCTACAGCGGGCCACTTGGCATGCCCTGTGGCTTCATCATAGTGATAGCGGCACCCAAAAATCTTCTTAAAATGCTTCGCCACCGGCGTGCCGCGAATCATCTCTTCCAGCCCACTGGAGACAATGTAATGGCTCAGGGCAATACCCTGGTCGCTGGCGAAGCAGTTGATGGCGTCAAACCAGTCCACGACCCCGGGGAACAGGGGGATGGACTTTCCGTAGGCCTGTAGTCTCTCCGGTTTCAGCTCATCCTGCTTGCCCTCATCGCGGGCGCGCTTGGCCAGTTCGCCGAGGTAGGTGAGTATCTCATCGCCGTCCCGCTCACGGTTCTTGCGATTCACTTCCGGCCAGAAGTCGGAATGCTCGTTCAAACCCAAGGCCGGCATCAGGCCGTGTTCGGCGCAGTTGCCTTTGGCAAGGGTGCCGTCGAAGTCATAGATCAGAGCGCATTGCATTGTCTTTGTGCCTTCTTTCCATGGATGACATCAGCGTAGCCGGTTATTACAAACGACGCCCGGCCAGGCGATTTTTCTGGGCGCGGACGGCCTCTGTCAGAAAATCCATCAGCGCATGAATCCTCACCACGCCTCGCAGGTCCGGATGCATCAGAAACCACAGGCCGTATTCCAGCTCTGGAATGGGGTCGGTGAGTTGAACGATGTCCGGGTCCTCGTCCGCGAGATAGCAGGGCATCACGGCCAGCCCCATGCGGGAGCGAATGGCGCTGAGGATGCTCACCAGGGTATCCACACGGTAAACACAGGCCTGCTTCAGCGCGTGGTTATCCATCCACTGGTCCACGGAGGAATCCTGAAGCCTCGGCCCGGCGCCAATCCAGGGCTCACTGGCAAGGGCCTCTATGGAGGTTCCCGGCGTCAGGCCGAGGTCTTTGTGAGCATAGACAGCCTGGCCGAGGGTGGTCAGTGGCCGGCCAATCAGGTTTTCCGGTGGACGGTTGGAGGGGCGTATAGCCACGTCCGCCTCCCGACGTGTGAGATTGAACAACTGATTGGACACCGCAACATCCAACACAATGCCTGGGTATTTGTGCCGGAACTGCGTGAACAACGGTGCCAGCACGCCCATCAGAAGAGAGTCCGTTGTGGTGGTCCAGATCTCGCCACTGGGCTCCAGGTCACGGCCGGCCACCTTGCGTTCGGCGGCCAGGGCGGCCTCGTCCATGACCTTTGCCGTGTCTGCGAGTTCTTCCCCTGCCAGTGTGGGCCGATAACCTGTGCGGCCTCTCTCAAAGAGAATCACCCCAAGGCGCTGCTCAACATCGCCCAGCCGCCGGAACACCGTAGCGTGGCTCACGCCCAACGCCCGAGACGCGCCAGAGAGCGAGCCAGAAGTAGCAATGGCGAGCACCAGTTCAAAGTCATTCCACGCCAGATTGCTCCGTGTTCTCGCGGAGGCGGTGGGCGATTTTTTGGGTTGTTTATCTGTTCGTTTTTGCAAAGTCTGTTCTCGGTTCTAGGGAATAGTTTGCAGTTTAGAACAAGTTTAGCATGTACCTGAACTCATACGACAACCAGTGCGATCCGCCACAAGGTGCGGCGCCAGGGAGGATAGAGACATGTTGATCTCAGCAGAAAAGACCTACCTTAGCGGTGGCAATTCGCTGGCTTTCCGCGAGCCGGCAGACGGTAATGCAAAAGAGTTGCACCGGAGCAGCATACCGCTCAGATATCGCGATGGGATGGGAGGCGTCAATCTTGAGCAAGTGAAGCGGGATCAGCGCAGGGCGCGTCGAGACCTCATGCGGGCGATGATCCGGGGCCTGAACCGGCTGCTACGTCTGCACTAGAAGAACGCTCCGGCTGCGGCACGCCAACCGGTGCTGATCGGTCAGTGTTGCTATAGTCATATAACAGGCACTGATGTCGGAGCGCGAAATGACCCAGAATATGGAATTGATCGAGCGGATTGAGCGTATGCGCGATCTCAATCCGCTGGATGCCGCTGAAGAGCTGATGCAGTCACCCGTGGACGATATTCAGTTCATCCTTTCGCGATTGCCTGCGGAACAGGCACAGGTCATCGCTTCACATCTCGGAGATCTGTCCGCACCGGAAGAAGCGGCGACCCGCGCAGTGCTTTCCGGCATGGAAGAAACCGTCGGCGAACTGATGACGCCGGTAACAGCAACATTACCGGACAGCTACACCGTGGCGGAGGCGCTGACCTTCATGGTGAAAAGCGCCGATGTTTCGGAGATTAGCTACATTTTCGTGACGGATAATGACTGCCTGGTGGGTGTGGTCGGCATGCGGGACCTGATTCTGGCCAAACCCTCTGAGGCGCTGGCTACCATTATGGTGCGAGAGCCGTTTGCGTTCCAGGAAGGCACGCTGGTGAAGGATGCAGTCAGTGAAGTGCTCTACCGACACTACCGCATGTACCCGGTGGTGGACGAGCAGCAGCACGTGGTGGGCGAGGTGCGGGGTTGGAAGCTCTACGAACGCATCGCATCGGAACTCAGTGCCCAGGCCGGTTCCCAATACGGTGTGGCAAAGGAAGAACAGATCAACACACCGGTGCTGGCGGCGTTTCGCATGCGCCACCCCTGGCTGCAGGTGAATCTGATTACCGCGTTCGCTGCTGCCTTCGTAGTCGGCATGTTCGAGAGCACCATCGCCCAGATTGTTGCCTTAGCGGCCTTCCTGCCGGTTCTTGCCGGGCAAAGCGGCAACACCGGCTGTCAGGCGCTGGCCATTACCCTGAGGGGCATCACCCTGGGGCAGATCAATGACTATCCAATCCGGCGATTGCTGCGCAAGGAAGTTCTACTGGGCGCACTCAATGGCGCTGCCGTTGGCGTCATTGCCGGTATTGCGATGTTTGCTTATGCCTTGTCCACCGATTCCGCTAACCCGGCCATGCTCGGCCTCGTTATCTTCATCGCCATGGTCGGCGCCTGCATGGGCAGCGGTATCTTCGGGGTGGCGGTGCCGTTGGTGCTCAAACGGTTCGGCGCCGACCCAGCCACTGCGAGCAGCATCTTTTTGACAACGTTCACCGACATTATCGGTATGGGCCTGATGCTGTTCCTTGCAACCTCGTTGGTGCTGTAACCACGTTGTCTGAGGACAGGCTCACTTTTCATCACTATGCGGGTACTTTGAAGAGTTCCTTTCAAGCGGGAAAAGCACGCCAGCTTCACGTTTACGGATGCCGTATTTCTTGAACCAGCGCAGCTGACTGTCCTTGCTGCCACGGCGATTGATACCACCATGAGACGTTTCGTGTTTTTCAAGACTAGACTGACACGCAACGCAAAGTTGAACCCCGGGAATCGCTTTGCGGCGCGCTTCCGGAATCGCACTGTCACACTCCTCGCAATGGGTGGCACTCTCGCCGCTCACCAGTTGGCTGCGTGCGCGCTGCACCTCGTCGTCTACGCTCGCGTCGATCTGATCCTGAACGGCGCCATCCCGGGACCAACCACCTGCCATAGCGCTCTCCCATCTTTGCAAAAGTCGTGTAAAACTGCGTCTGACCCGTTTCGTACGGTGCGCTAGTCTGGAAAACTGCTCGTACTCTCAATGACGTTGAATCACTGTCAATCATTTTTCAGCTTCTGTGCGGCTGCCCGCTATCGTCATAATCGCCGTGCAAGCTACATTCTGTTATTTAAAAAGAAAGGTGCCTTTGTGTCCACCAGCGTCCAGATAAGCGACATTAACCTTACCTACCCAACTGAGTCAGGCACCGTCGCGGTGCTCAACAACGCTTCACTCACGATCCCGCCCGGCGACACACTGGCGATTACTGGCCCCTCCGGAAGTGGGAAAACCTCGCTGCTTCTGTTGCTATCCGGGCTCCAGCGCCCGACCAGTGGAGAGATCCTCGTAGGCAACCAGCGCCTGGGCGAGATGGATGCCAACGCATTGGCCGACTGGCGAAGCGAACACCTGGGCATCATCTTTCAGTCCTTTCATTTGTTGCCGGGCCTGACGGCACTTGGGAACGTTAGTCTGCCGCTGGAAATCGCCGGGCAGTCGGATGCCCGCGAGCAGGCCCTTTCGATGCTGGAGGCGGTCGGCCTTACCCACCGGCTGCAGCATTATCCAGGACAGCTTTCCGGGGGTGAGCAACAGCGTGTCGCGATCGCAAGGGCACTGGTGCACCAGCCAAGTCTGCTGCTGGGCGATGAGCCCACCGGCAACCTGGACCATGCCACAGGAGAAAAAGTACTCTCGCTGCTGTTCGACCTCCACAAGGAAAGCAAATCCACCCTGGTGCTGGTGACCCACGACGAACGTGTCGCGGAGCGCTGCCAGCACCGGGTCCGGATGGATGGTGGGCGCCTTTATGAAGCGTAACGCTCAGACAAAGCCGCTGTGGATGCTCAAATTCGCGATCACCGATCTGCGATCGCGCATCTCTGCGCTCAAGGTCTTTCTCGCCTGCCTTATCCTCGGCGTTACCCTGGTGGCCGCTACGGCCAGCCTCTACCGGGTGATCGAGCAGAGCCTGCTGGCGGATACCCGCATGTTATTGGGTGGCGATGTGGAGCTCGATGCCAGTGAGCCGTTACCAAGTGACGTGATCGATTGGGTAGGGCGCACCGGGACTCTTTCGCTGGTTCGGGAGTTCGACACGATTGTCAGTGGCGAAAGCGGTGACGGCTTCTTTCGCGCCGAGATCCTGATTCCGGATGAGGCCTATCCGCTCTACGGTGAGTTGCAGCTAACGCCGGATCAGTCGCGTGCCGAGCTAACCGCACGCAAGGATGGCCGATGGGGCGCCGTGATCGACCCCTTGCTGGCCGAGCGCCTGGGCCAGACCATCGGGGACCAGATCGAGATCGGCGCGGCCACCTTTCGCATCAGCGGCCTGATCCAGAAACAGCCGGACCGTCGCCTGAATGCCAACTGGCGTGGCCTGCCCATCATGATTTCCGAACAGGCGGTCGAGGCGACGGAACTGATCCGGCCAGGCAGCCGCGTGGACTACGAATACCGGGTGAAGACCGACCAGAACCTGGATACGTGGCTGGCGGACTTCGAACAGGCATTCCCGGAACCAAACTGGGATACCACCACCTTCGCCGAGCGCAGCCAACGCATCGCCGAACGGCTGGACCAGATTGCCACAGCGCTCATCCTGATTGCCTTCACCACGCTGTTTATTGGCGGCGTCGGTGTCGCCAACAGCATACACGCCTACCTGGATGAAAAACTGGGTACCATCGCCACCCTGCAGACGCTGGGCCTGCGCCGAAAACCCTTGGTGGCCATTTACCTGTTGCAGATCGGACTGCTGGGCAGCCTGGCTGGCCTGATCGGTGGCGGAATCGGATTGGGGTTTTCCGCGGTGGCGATATCCCTCGCGGGCGACGCCTACGCGCTGTCCGGGCCCGAAGGGGCAGGGGGCTGGTTATCCCTGTGGTTTGTTCCCTTGCTGCTGAGCTGGCTGTTTGCAGTACTCACAGCCTACGTGTTCGCGCTGCCGGCCCTGGCCAGGGCCCTTGCCGCGTCACCGGCTGGGCTGTTCCGGGGGCAGGTACAGGCCGCCCGTAACGAACCCCGCACATGGCGGATCGCGAGCTACGTGCTGCTGGCGATCTATATCAGCGCCACCTTGTTCTGGTTGCCGTCGCCGCAACTGGGATTCCTGTTCCTGCTGGCGGTGGTCGTACTCTGGGCCTTGCTGGAGGGCATCATCAAAGGGCTGCGGCGAGGAGCCAAAGCGCTGGAAAACAGTGGCTTTGCTGACCGCAAGTTCGCCCGGCGGCTGGCGCTCGCCAACCTCCACCGGCCGGATTCGCCACTGAGGGCAACGTTGTTGTCGCTCGGCACCGCGTTGACCCTGGTGGTGGCCTGTACCCTGATGGTCACCACACTTTTGAGAGCGCTGGAAACCACGATCCCGGCGGAATCCCCCGCGCTCATCCTCTATGAAGTGTTCCCGGACCAGATGGAGCCGCTCACGTCCGGCCTTGAATCGCTGGACCCGTCCAGCAGAACGGAGCTTCTGCCACTGGTTCGCGCCCGAATGGCCGCCATCAATGAAGAGCCCATCGCAGACGCGCTCGCTGACGACCCCCGAGCCAGGCGCGAAGCCATGGGTGACGAATACAAGCTCACCTACCTGGCGCGAAATCCGGAAGGCCTTGAGCTGGTAAAAGGCAATTGGTGGAGCACTCCGGCCCCGGAAGGGGAGCCGGCCTACATGGCGATGGAAGACCGTGAAGCCAACGCACTCGGGCTAACGGTGGGCGACCGGATTGAGTTCACGGCCCAGGACCAGCCGATTATCGTCGAAATCCGGGCCATCTACCGCCAGAAAGGCCTACAGACCCGATTCTGGTTTGAAGGCGTTCTGCAGCAAGGCGCCCTGGATGGACTGATCAGCCTGTACGTCGGCGCGGTCTACCAGAGCGACACCGCCGCCAAGGAATCGCAGCAATGGCTGGCCGGCAACATTCCCAACGTCATCACGCTGCGCACGGCGGACTGGCTTGAAACGGCGGGAGACCTGCTCAACAAGGCAGCCGCTGGCCTTGCGGCGGTTGCGTCCGTCAGCCTGCTGGCAAGCCTGTTGGTGTTGTCCAGCGTGGTCAGCGTCAGCCGCAGGCGCCAACTCTACGAGGCCAACCTGCTGCATTGTCTCGGTGCCAGGCACCAGGCCATCCGGAACTCCATGCTGCTGGAAACCGGCTTGCTGACCTTTCTCGCAACGGTGTTTGCCACGGCGCTGGGTTCGCTGATCGCGCTGCCGGTGGCAGACCTGGCGCTCAAACTGCCAGCGGGAGATCTGTGGTGGATCGGCGCACTGGTGGCCGGCGTCGTCAGCGCGCTGGCGTTGCTGGGAGGATTGCTGCCTACGTTGAGGGCGATGCGGCTGAATCCGGCGGTTCTGTTGCGGGATGGGTAATTGACTGGTTACATCGCCCTCGCAAATAACCCAAAGGGCAGGGCCTTTAACACGTAACTGAGCGGTGTCCAGGGCCACCAGGGCACATAGGCGCGGCGTACCTCGGAATCGATCGCTTTCACCAGAGCTTTTACGCCGGTTTCCAGATCCACCCGGAAGGGGGCGTTCTTGGTATCGCGGTTGATGTCGGTGAGGATGTAGCCCGGCATGATGTTGCTGACGTTGATGGGCTTGCCCTTGGTGTCCAGTTGCAGGCCTTCAGCCAGTGACGCTACGGCGGCCTTGGTGGCTGCGTAGACGTTGATAGGGCCACGGAAGCCGCGAACACCGCTGACTGACGACATCAGTACCAGATGCCCACTGTTCTGTTCCCGGAAAATCTCCATCGCCGCCTCGCTCTGGGCAATGGCGGCGATGAAGTTGGTTTCCGCCGTCTGCCGGTTGGCGGCAAAGTGCCCGCGCCCAATCGGCTGGGAGCTGCCAATACCTGCATTCACCACCACGCGGTCAAGGCCGCCCAGCTCTTCCCGAAAGCCCCGGAATACCTCGAACACCTGCTCGTAGTCGCACACGTCCAGGCCGCGGACCAGCACCCGAATATCGGGGTAGGCCTGCTGTAATTCCCGCTGTAATGCTTCCAGCTTATCCGCCCGCCGCGCACAGAGCGCAAGATTGCAGCCCTTGGCGGCCCATTCGCGGGCCATGCCTTCACCGAGGCCGGTGCTGGCACCGGTAATCAGAATGTTCTTTCTCATTGGTTGTGCCTTGGCTGGTTCGAGTTGTTTGAGATCAGCCTAGCATGATTGGGTGAGTTTGGAATTGGGTGACGCGCCTTAATCTACGGTTCCCGTTAGCCCCGACTCATGCAGCGCATTGCCAATCGCCTGATAGGCTCTTTCCGCTTCCGACAGGGCTGCATAATCGCGTGCGCAAACCGCGACGATAACCGCTTCATCGGGTGCCTGGGGGTTGAGCAGGCCGATATCGCAGGAGCGGGCCACCTGGGTGCCGGTTTTGTGGGCGAAATGGGTGCCCGCTGGCAAGCCCCCTGCAATCCGGTGATCACCCGTGGTTATTTCGGATAGATACCCCAGCAATTGGTCCGTGTGGGCGTCATTCAACAGTTCGCCCCTGACCAGTTGCTCCAGCAATGCCCCGAAGGCTTCGAGACTGCCTGAGTTGATTCCCCGCTGGTAATAGCGCTCAAAGGCTTCACGCACGCCTTTGGCATCCGCCTCTCTTGCAGTAATGTTGAGTTTTTCCAGCAACATATCGTACCGCGCCTGGTAGGTGCGGGCGGTTTTCAGATCGATGAAATCACGATTGGTCAGCACCGAAACACTGGGGTGAACTTCCCTGTATGCGTCGTAGCGCACCTGGAGGATCGTGGTAATCGGCCCCAGCCCTTCGGGAACCAGCCGTGCCACATCCTCTCCGAATGATTTCTCGCCAAGAAAACGTATCAACATGTCGGTTGCTGTGCTGTCACTGTCGACAATAGAGCGTCTGTTGAGCTCTTCCAGGCTGTAACGGGCACCGGGGTCCACCCAGAGCAGATCTCCAGTGCCATCCACATAATCTGCAGCCCGGAGAGTGAGTTTCTGCTCCAGATCCAGGCCTTCGTTCTCGGCACGTTGCATCAATACGATGGCTAGCGGAATTTTGACGGTAGAGGCCAGATACCAGTCCTGGTCGATGTTATGAGAAACCTTCTGGCCCGTACCCAGATGACGGATGTAGACCCCGAGATCGCCAGAGAAGGTTCGGTCAATGCGTTCGATTTCTTTCTGCAGAGTCGGGGACCAGTCATCGGCCTGGGCCACAGAACCCAGGCTGAGAACGAAGAGGGCCAACAGTGCCGCACCGGCCTGCGAGAAGATAGGTTGCAGATTCATGGGGCTCCCTGTTTGCGCCGGGTTACAAATGCTAAGGGTTCCAATGCTGCGTGCACAGTCCGACGGCTGTCAACGAACCGCCAGTTACGATCCGGTAGCCTTCAAGCGATCTTCATCTATTACCGCTAAACCTGATATGCGAAGGTTGCGTTTATACGGAAAGAACCCAACTGCGGCGCAGGGAGTATCCGAAATGGCGAGCAAAGGCGAACGTATTGACGGTCTGGATGCCCTTCGGGGCTTTGCCATCTTCGGTATCCTGCTGATTAATATTCAGGTGTTCTCGGGCTGGGGGTTCGTCTCCGCTGACACAAGGCAAGCGTTAACCTGGTCGGAATGGGACGAACCCATTGCCACCTGGCTGGACATCCTGGTGCGGGCCAAGTTCTACAGCCTGTTCTCCCTGCTGTTTGGTTACAGCTTCATGATGCTGGCCCAGCGGGTACAGCAAAGCCCCGTCCGCTATCACTTGCGGCGAATGCTGGGGCTGCTGGTTATTGGCACCGCCCATTCTCTGTTCCTATCCCCGTGGGACATCCTCATGCTGTACGGGGTAATGGGGCTTTTCCTGGGGGCCTTCCTGAACGTTCGCGCTCCAACGCTGGCTGCCTGCGGCGTTGCCCTGCTGGTAGTCACGGGTGTAGCACTCTGGTTCGAGCCCCAGTTGGGGTTGGCGGATCTCGGAAGCGGCCTTTCACTGCGCCTGCTGCAGGACAATGTGCCAGCCCTGAGTGGGGGGAGTTACCTGGAGGTGGTCGAAGCCAATGCCTACCTCAGCGTCAGCGTGTTTCTGGATCGGATTGAACACCTGCGCCCCCTACGGGTGATGGCGATGTTTCTATTTGGCGCCGCTGCTGCCCGCCTGCACCTGGCGGAGCGCAATTCGGGCCATGTCCGGCTATTGATTGTGGTGGCACTGGTTGGCCTGGTGGTCGGCACCGCCCTGGCCATGGCCGAGGTCAAACTGGGTGAAGAGAGCCTGGCCCACAGGGTTGTCAATTTGCTGGGCGGTGTAGGCGCTCCACCGTTGCTTGCCATGGGCTATGGTGCCGTTCTGCTGCTTTGGTGGCGGGGCAGGGGGCACTTGACCGGGGCGGTTCGCTCGGCCCTTGCGCCAACCGGTCGTATGGCACTCACCAACTACATTCTGCAGTCCGCCGTCTGCATCTGCGTGTTCTATGGCATGTGGGGCGACCGCTTCGCCTCACTCTCGCTCGCAGCGCTGATGCTGTATTCAACGGTATTTTTCATCGCCCAGATGATCTTCAGCGCTGTCTGGCTGCGGCTGTTCACCCAAGGGCCCCTGGAATGGCTCTGGCGCTGGCAGATGAAGCGCAAGCGGCCGAGGTTGCTCCGAGCAGAGGCATAGAAATAGAAATAGAAATCAAGCCTCGTCCTTCAACGCCAGGCTGACCAGCTTGTGAACCACGGGCGACACCAGCATGATGGTGGGAAAGGCGACGACAAACGCAAAAAGCCAGGCATTCAGCCAGATTGAAACGATATTGCTGGTCCACCCCACGTTAAAAACGCTGATCACCAGCGACATGATGCAGGACATCAACAGTGACATGAAAAACGAAAATACGATTCTGTGATATTTGCGGTCAATCATTCTTTATCTCTTCAATACATTGGTAGAGCCCGGCAAGGGTTCCCCAGGGCAGTTCAGACTCTTTATCGTTTTTTCCTTCAGCCAGATCGTCTCACCCTGATACGGATGTTTTCTCCAGTCTTCTGTCACCTCAATACAAAAGCCGGGCAAATCAGGCAGGCGTTTGATAAAGGTTTTTGGATAACCTTCGGGCTTTTCACCAATGATGGCAGAATCCGAGTTCTTCAGATCGACGGCTGATTGCTGCGATGCACAACCAATAAGGCCTATGCCCAAAAGTATGGTGAAAATGCACTTCATAGCGTGGACCCATCCAGATCTTTCACATAAACATGAGTCGTCTTTGTATGCTCGAAACCGATAGACGGGTAAAACCCATGGGACTCCGAACGACTCACATTGGATCGTACCACAACCCGTGACAGCCCTTTGGCGCGGGACCAGTCTTCAACAGCCTGAACGAGCAAGCGCCCAACACCCGCCCGTCGAACATTGGCGCTCACAACCAGCCCAGTGATCTCAGAGGTAAACAGCTCACGGATAGAAATACGCCTCTCGGCGACCGCCCACCCAACCACTGCGGCATCTGAAATAGCTACCCATATCTGATGGCTCGGGGATTCCAGTAATGCCATGAGCCATTCCCGAGCCTGGGATTCGTTGACGGAGTAACCCCATTCCAGGATCAGGCCGCGTATCTCTGATAGGTGCTCAGTTCTTCCTTCTGTGATCGAGACTTCTACATTCATTCAGTATGCCTACGGAGTGATGAATCTAATCCATATCGGGATTCGCGCATTCCAAGGTCGCTTCGACCTGCAGGTCGGGCCAAGGATCGGAAATGTCAGTGGCTCCGCAGCGCGGAGGTACAAGAGAAGCAGGGTCACTGGGAGACAGGCTCGCAGACCATTCTCCTTGCGGGTGGCCATTAAAGGCGTCAGTGCGTTGCCCCGGTTCCAGCGTGACCGGGCCGACTGCCGGGTTGTTCGTACGTAGCTGGATGGTGTGGCCCGTTGTGTTACGCACATTGACAACCCGCACGTTGTCGCTGGCATATCGACGCTCTCTCCAGCCAAATTCCTCATCAAGATCGAGCGGTAGCCATCCCGGATTTGCACCGGTGCACACAAACGGAAACTCATAGACCGGGGTGGATGGCGGGGTGAGCTGCACTACTTCTGTGGTTCCCGCCATGGTGTAGTTTTCGCCTTCAAAGCTGACCTGGCCGTTGAACGTAGTGGTGGCGGTGGGCATAACGGTCCGCGAGCCGGCTAATTCCTCGTTCTCGTTGTTCACCGGTGGGGTAAGCGTGAGCGTGTCTGCGGTAACGGTCAGTTCGAACGGCGGGTAGCATCCATTATGGTTCGGGCAGGATTGCGCAATGCCGGTCGGAAACGAGGAAGGACAGCAAAACCCATCAATGCAACTGCCATCCGTAGGGCATTCAGCCGTGGTGCCGCAGCTAGCGTCGGACGTGTAATCCTCGCCCAGAACAACGCAATGAGATCGATCACGCGGGATATTGCCGACATCCCAGCTGACGGTTACTTCATCGCCCGGGCAGAACAGCTTGGGCTCAACTTTTAGATGGGCGGGATCTCCGGGTAAGCCGCCGGTTTTCACAGCACAGGCACTTAGGAGAAGCAGGGCAGGCAGACAAATCTTGAGTAGTTGGGCAGACATTGTTTTCTTCCTTAATCATTACCAATCGTGATTATTCCCAGTACGAATGGTGCTGCACTTCTTGCTCCTACATTGGGGCGCAGCTAACCCTTCACCACTTTGAGTGTAGACGTGATTTTCTATCCTGAGGCCAGCGTGGCTGTTCGCCAGTCCGGAGTCACCTCAAGACCGGCTTTGGTTATACCTGCGTTTCATCCGGAATCCGTTCCAACAGGTCGGTAACGCCAACATCCACACCCATCTGCGACAGCAACGTTGAAACTTGCCCGCGGTGGTGGGTTTGATGGTTGAAGAAATGAAGAACCAGGATTGAATACCGCTTACTGGCAGGAATACCTTTCATGTTGTGGTAGGTGAGAACAAAATCCAGGTCCTCTTCTGAAAGCAGGGATGTCCATTCGATTATCTGGCGATCCAGCCAGATCCGGTGTTCCTTCAAGCCGTCCAGATCGTCAAAGACAATCTGATCCAGGCTCTTAGGGTTTTCAAGATCAACGACAGCCTGAAATGAGTCCAGGCAGGATGGGTGGGTCACGAAACGTTTGAACCATAGGGTGTCAGCCACAACGATGTGATTGAGCGTTCCCAGAATGGAGCCGAAGAAGGCCCCACGGTCCTTGGTTAGCTCCGAGGCGGAGAGGCGACCGGCCGCTTCGTAGACCTTTGCGTTCATCCACTGATTGTAAGCGGCCAATAATTGGAAATGTTCTTTCAGACCCATCGGGCTTCTCCCTGGTGGAGGGTGTCACTTCAAGTACACTGCTCTCATTTGACGCACGCACACCGAGCCTCACAGCGAAAGAAAGCGCTCGAGGCGTACCCGCTCGTCCTGCAACGCTGGATTGAACGCGGTGTCGTCTGGGGCATGTCCGCGCACGTACCCTGGCTCTAGCTCCAGTTGCCCATCACGTACGGCGGCATTAGCCCAGCCTATGACATGACCGCGCCACAGCATAGGTAGTGCATAGTAACCACGCACCCGTTTTGGTGCCGGAGTGTAGGCCTCAAAACGGTAGGCCCAGCCCCAGAAACGCTCAAAGCGATCGCGGTCCCAAACTAAAGGATCGAAGGGCGCCAGTAGGCGCAGGCGGTCATCCAGCACATTGTCACTCGCAAAGCGGCGACTGCCAGGATTCTCGCCGATGGGCCAAAACCAGCGACAGCCATCGACTGTCGCCTGGGGCAGGCGAGCCTTTGCACGCGCGAGTGCTTCACGACGACGCTCGCGCCACTGCGGGACCGCTGAAGAACTCACGCTCGTTACCAGGCGGCTGAGCGTAGCCGCAGGCAGCGGGGCATACTTTGCGACTGCTACGTCGACCAATGCGTCCAGTGTGGTATCCGGGTTCACCGCGTCGAGCTCATCAGCGAGCGGCGGCGCATACAGGCGTACCCCGGCTTCGCGCTTTGCCACACGCAGCAGCCCACGATAATGCATGCCGTCCAAGAGCTGCGTACTGGCACGGCTATTACCGCCGAACCAATTCTTGGTGGTGCCATGCTCGAAGGCTGAGTCCACCTCGCGCGGGTGAACGACACCACGGCTTTGCACAAATTCCTGCACCGCCTGCGCCTGTTCCCAGCGTGAGCGTGGCCACTCGGTGCGCGCCGTGCGCGGGTGCATAAGGCGCTGCGTGGTACGGGGAAGAACCCCGTAGTTGATAAAGAAATCTTCCTCGACCGCCAGGCGCGGGTAGCGAGCCTCCAGGTCACCCGCCTGGTAGTCGATAACACGATGGCGGAGCGTCAAATCCTGCGCCCGTGCCGGCGCTCGTATTGGGTCGAGCTGGACAAAACCCAGTTTATTAATCGCACGTGCCAAAGTGGTCGGCTTGAAGAGACTGCGCGAGATGGCGTAGCGGCGCAAATGATCCATGGTGAGGGTAGCGGTCATAGTAATCAGTTGCCTTACTTGTCCGGCTGAATCGAGATGTGCCGGTCCGGCGGCGGCAGTTTGGGTAGCATGGCTTCCGCATCAACCGTGCGGGTAGCGAAAAAAGCTTCCGCCGCTTCAATCAGAGCCGCCTCGGTTTTGAGGATACCAAGATAGACCGGCCATTCGGCGTCGATCAGTTCCGTGCTGTAAAAATTCGGATCGACTTCCACCAACTTTGCCAGAAACCGGAACTCCATTTCGTTCATGACGGCGTAATCGCAGCGTTTGTTCAGAAACATGCCCAGCATCTGTTGGGCATTGTAAGAGTCATGGCGGGCCAGGTTGGTACCAATCCGCCGCTCAAGTTGATCACTGTAGACAAACCATTTTCGCAGACAGATGCTGCCATCAAGATCATCGAAGGAGGCCGGTTGCCGGCCAGGTTGTGCGAACAGACGATCACGCCAGGTTAACACCGGTCCGACGGCGTGCATCCGGCTTGGTAGCGGCATCCACAACGGGTTGGCAAAAACCGCGTTGGCTTGTCCTTTTTCCAGGGCCCAGGCCTGGCGCTTGCGCGGCATCGGGCGAAAACCGGCTGTAATACCGGCTTCCAGGCTGAACTCATTGATCACCTCGACCAGAATGCCCTTGTTAAGGTTGTCACCGTAATAAAACGGCAGAAAACCCTCGTCCGACCCCATAATCTCGAGCGTTTGAGAAGAAACTGGAAGGCACCAGAATGCCACGATGATCAGCAAGCCTACTCTCATGAAAACTCCTCTTATGCTCCGATCAAAGGCTAGGAGCGCCTACTGTACCGGGGTAAGTCCATGGCCGATTACGTAGGCTGTCATTTCTTGTTTGCCTTGGTTCTTGCTGCTGGTTTCCTGGCCCGGAGCGCCGCATTGAATGCCAGCTCTGCCCATTCTCTTGCCTCTTCAGAATCCTCGAAAATGCTCTCCGGTGCCATGTAGTAAGACATCTTAATCTTAGCGCCATTTTTCTCGTATTCGAACGGCTCCAAATCCAGCTCTGTAAACCGCCCCATCGATTCCCCATCGACCTTCAAATACAGAACATCATCCGCAACAAGGCCAAACATTAGGCCATCGTGGTACACGCCATAGCCACCGAACATACGCCGAACGGAAACCGGGCCGAACTGGCAAAATACATCGTTGAGGTTTTCGACGAATTCGCTCATTCGTTCGCTTCTATATCGCCGGACGTTTGGCAAACAATGCCCAAACACCTGCTGTTGAAAGTAACGCACCACCTGCAAAGTTAAATCTACGCTGTGCTTTGGGCGAGACAAGTAGCCGACGTGCCGAGGATGCGAAAACTGTGTAAAGCGTGGCATTGATGGTCGCCAAGGCAACAAAAGTGACTGCAAGCAACCACATTTGGAACACCCCGTTTCCACCCGGCGTGATGAATTGCGGTAAAAAAGCCATGAAGAAAACGATGCCCTTTGGGTTGAGCGCCGTTACTAAATACGTGTTGGTGAACAACTTCAAATGGGAGGAGTCAGGCGCCGGCTCCGATATGTCAGTGGGAGAGAAGCCTGCCCGAAACAACTTGATACCAAGGTAAAGCAGGTATAAAGCACCCGCTATTTTTACAACTGTGAACCAGAACGCAGATACCGCAAGCAACGCCCCCAACCCCACAAGTGAAGCAAACAATGCCGTAGAGTCACCGAGCGCGACCGCAGCCACCAGAGGAATATTGGCACGGCGACCATGAGCAACGGAATAACTGATGACGGCCAGAATCGTAGGGCCGGGAATAACCAGTAGAACCGCTGACGCGAGGACAAACGTAAACCAGGATTCAATTGTCATAAGATCGCCTACTGAAAGCTATAGAGCCTGCATCGTGCTCGGTTTCGGAATGAGGGCAATGCCCCAATGGATATTTCAATATCGCTTCCCTTTCGCTAGGCTATCAGCAATTCACATGGAGGCGAATATGAAAGGATTCTGAGCGTTAGCCTGTGCGTTGCTAATTTCTCCCCCCGTCTTGGGCTATTCCGGCACGTTGGTAGTCTCGCAAGATCTGGCCTTGGAATATCCAGAGCCTGAATTGATCTCCCATTCGAGCAATATGCTCATCCTTAAATACGCAGATTGGGTGCTGTCTCACCAGGTTGTCGATGGGGAATCCATGTATTCGCAGGTAGGCCTCACCGGTGTTACCGGCGAGTTTATTCAGTCCATATTCATTCCTGAAAAGCGCTCCGTACTACCGAACTGGCTGCAACTGCTTGCGGAAGAGCAGGGCAGGGAGTTCGGCTTGCCGGAAGGGGAAGTGATCGGCCAGAAGATTGGTGAATTCGAGTTGCTCGGTACCTACAGCAAACAACACAGGTCAGGGTATCTGTATGTGTTTGATAGGGCAGCCATTCATCACATCGTGATTCAGGGGACTGAAGAGCGGGAAGTCCAGCGTCCGGTTGACCGTCTTGTTAGGCGGTGCGGTTTTCCTCTTAGCCGAACCGCGTCGGTTACACTCGGGCAATGGAAATGCAAACAAACCCTTCTTTCATCTTCAGTCAAAGCCAAGCCTCAAGCTCAGAACTCCCAGTTCGTTTGTCTCGCAAATCGATATCAGCGATTAGCCACTTTAGAAATTCGAACCGCCTTTTACTAATCTCTATGATACCGAGGCGCCCAAGTATTGAACTTGATTCCGCTGTCATGTTCGCACCTAGCTCTATGACTTCAGAGTGTTCTCCACTTCCAAACTCTTCTACAAAAGCTTTCTGTGTCATCAATCCAAATTTCAAGTATTTTTTTGCACTCTTTTTGTACATTTGTTCAATGTATAACTGGAAATGCCAGTAATTGGTCGCCTCCACCAAACTGTAGCGTGGTCTACTAAGTGTCATTTTTTGTTTACCGTTCACAACTCGATGAATGCTCATTCTCTCCAACTTTATCGACTTCATCCAAGATATCAATAAATCTTCTGGTTTCTTCGCCAGTGCGAGTATTTCTTTCAACATTGGTTTTATGAACTCTCGCTCCACCATTGCTTGATTCATCTCGAATGCAAGCGTCAATGCCTTGTCGGTTCCTTCCCGACTCAGAAATCTTTTATAGACCTCGATTTTTTTCTCGGTAGGAATTTGTACAAGAAAGAGAGCAGCGAAATATTCCTGAAAACTACGATGATTGTAAGTATATCGAGTCCCATCTTGTAGGAATATACAGACTGACTGCACCAAATCATCGACGTATTTACTCGGAGTGAGCTTCGGAATATTGGCTGTTTGTTTAGCTTTCCTTATAAAGGCAATAAGATCCGTATTCGTCAAGGTAATCTGACCACGAATATAACTAGACGCAGACACGCACGCTAATATATCTCGAAAGTCATCTATGGCTAGCTGGCATTCGACTTCTCTGCGATACATACCTTTCGATGAATCATGTCGATAGTACAAAGTATCGAATGCCTGTTCGTAAAAAATGTGCATTTTAGATGGTATTTCCGCCAAATCACGATACGTCATCAACATAATCGTGAGCAGGAGAGGGTTTGACAAGAAATCTTTATGCTCTTCGAAAAGCTGGTCTTCGAGACTACGTAAGAACGACCTCTTGACTGTATCGTCATACTTGAGCTTTTTTACCAGTGATATGGCATCAGAAAGTTTAAGACTCTGAACTTGATAGGTAGTAAATCCCGATAAATACTCCAACTCTTCCCCGCCTGGGCGTGTCGTAATTAGGACTGAAGACTCAGCAAAAGGAACCTCTAAAGACCGAAGTTCTGCATTTATCTTTTTGACCTTATCCTTGGTTAACTCGTCGTAGCCATCAAGAATTAATGTAAACTTGCCGCGAGAAATAAGCTCAATAAGTAGATCTCGCGTCATTGTGACGTTGAAATTATTTTTTAAATCATTGAGCAAATATTCGATTACGCCGAAGTTCGTACCATTCAGATTACGCAGTTCCACGAACAGCGGAATCGACTCTTTCCCGGAAAGGATTTTTAAAAACACCCATTTCGAGAAAAACGACTTACCCGCTCCCGCCGTTGCGCTAACCAGACACCGGTTCCCCTCCAACAGTTGCTTTATAAAGTCAAGCTCCGAAACTTCTTGCCTGTCAAGCCTCAATCGTGTCCCTACATATATGTCACGAAGAGGTACCGCTTGATCTTTGTACAGCAGAGTCTTAGTGGCTTCGTACCTCTTGTTTGAAGCCAGTAAGTATTTCTTAAAAGAAGCAACGTGTTTTGTCCATAATGACTTTACTTCGCCTGACAAACGCGAAGTTACACCGTCAATCTGATGGTTTATCACGCCGGTTGTTATCTGAATCAAAGCTTCGTCCATCGATATTCCCCTATCCTACAGTCAAACTCCCTGAAGTCTACTACACACATGAGAGTGTTGACGGAATGATCACGCCCGACTTGAACATTCCCAAGTACGTCTATTTTCTGACTTCTAAACAACCTTTCCGACACCTGGATCACACTATCGACGCCGCCTAACAGCAGTTAAACCGACGTCTCAGTGATTGCCAAAACTTGACGGCTTCGTTATTACGTTTCACGATCTAACCGATTCCCTAAAATACTCGCTAAAAATAGCCGTAAATACAGTAACCTACCAAGCGAAACAGCCCAGATCGCAGGTTCTATACTGCGCAATCATGAAGCGGTCGCATTTCCGCAATCATAAAACGGTCCAATGATTCCGGAGACCCCAAAAAAAGAAAAGGCCCGAAGCTTTAACACTTCAGGCCTTCTCATCACTCGTCGCAGTCAATCACCTCAACCGCACTTACTATCGCCGCAAGACAGGCAAGTCGCACACCCATCCATCACGATCACCGCCTTGGTGCTGCACTTGCCGCACATGGTGGCGTTGGGTGGGTAGTCGCCGGCTTTGTCGTCGTTCGTGGCCGTGGTGTGGCTGGCTTCGAATTCGGCGCGTTTTTCGGCGAGGATGCGCTTGGTGACTTCGCTCATTTCCTCACTCTCAATCAGGCCAATGGCCTTGAGGTGCTTCTCGATCACGGCGCCGATTTCGGCGACGAGAGAGGGCATGAACACGCCGCCTTTCTTGAAGTAGCCGCCGTTGGGGTCGTACACGCTGCGCAGTTCTTCCACCAGGAAGGTGACGTCGCCGCCTTTGCGGAACACGGCGGAGACAACGCGGGTGAGGGCGATTACCCACTGGAAGTGTTCCATCGACTTGGAGTTGATGAACACTTCATACGGCTGCCGGCTTTCGTGGTCGGTGCCTTCGTTGAGCAGGATGTCATTAATGGTGATGTACATCGCGTGCTCGGCCACCGGCGGCTTGATCTTGTAGGTGGTGCCCAGCAGGAAGTCCGGCCGTTCGATGTATTCGTTCATCTCAACCGGTTTGTTTTCCGGCTGCGCGGCTGGCTGTGCTGATTCTGGGTCGGCTTTCTTTACGCGGTAGCCGACGATTTTGTTGCTGATTTTAACGGTCATGTTCGTTGTCCTGTGTCGGTTCCCGGGATCAGTATTTGCCGTAGGTGCCTTCTTTAAGCGCATCAAACAGGTTGGCGGCGTTATGGAGCTCGCCGTCGTACTCCACCTGTTCGTTGCCCTTGAGGGTCACCTTGCTGCCGTCGTCCAGGGTGAATTCGTACAGTGTGTTTTCCAGGTCTTTCTCCTGAACCAGCACGCCCTGGAAGGCTTCCGGGTTAAAGCGGAAGGTGGTGCAACCCTTCAGGCCTTTGTCGTAGGCGTACATGTAGATGTCTTTGAAGTCCGGATACGCGAAGTCCTGGGGCACGTTGGCGGTCTTGGAGATGGACGAGTCCACCCACAGTTGGGCTGCGGCCTGGATGTCCACGTGCTGCGCCGGCGTCACGTCTTCAGACGTGGTGAAGTAGTGGGGCAGGCGCTTGTCTTCTTCTTCAGAGAAGGGCATGGCACCGGGGTTGACCAGGTGGCGGTACGCCAGCAGCTCGAAGGAGAATACGTCGACTTTTTCCTTGGTCTTGCGACCTTCGCGGATGATGTTGCGCGCGTAGTGGTGCGAGAAGCTCGGCTCGATGCCGTTACTGGCGTTGTTGGCCAGTGACAGGCTGATGGTGCCGGTGGGCGCGATGGAGGTGTGGTGCGTGAAGCGGCCACCTTTCTCGGCCAGCTGCTCGATCAGCTCCGGCTCTACGCCGGCGATCTGCTGCATGTACTTGCTGTACTTGGCGTGCAGTACCTTGCCCTTGAGCTTGTCGCCCAGCTTGTAGCCGTCCTGGGACAGCTGCGGGCACTTGGTTAGCATCTTGGGGGTGACTTCAAACTCGTCGTTCATGATCGGCGCCGGGCCTTTCTCGTCGGCCAGGGCCAGGGACTGGCGCCAGCCTTCCACGGCCATTTCACGTACGACTTCCTCGGTAAACTGCACGGATTCGGACGAGCCGTACGGCATACGCAGCATGGCGAGGGTGGAGCCCAGGCCGAGAATGCCCATGCCGTGGCGGCGCTTGTAGGTGATTTCGTGGCGCTGCTCTTCCAGCGGCAGGCCATTGATTTCCACTACGTTGTCCAGCATGCGTGTGAAGATGCCAACGACTTTACGGTACTTCTCATAGTTGAAGCTGGCCTTGTCGGTGAACGGGTAGTCCACGAACATGGTCAGGTTCACAGAACCCAGCAGACAGCTGCCGTACGGGGGCAGGGGCTGTTCGCCACAGGGATTGGTGGCGCGGATGTCTTCGCAGAACCAGTTGTTGTTCATCTGGTTGACCTTGTCGATCAGGATGAACCCTGGCTCGGCGTAGTCGTAGGTGCTGGTCATGATGGTGTCCCAGATAAACTGGGCTTTCAGGGTGCGGTAGATGCGGCACGCAACCTTGCCTTCGCCATTGACCACGTAACCTTTCAGGATCGGGAAGTCGCGGTACACGAACTGGGTGGTGTCGGACAGGTCCAGGCCTTCGTCTTCCACTTCTTTTTCAGTGACGGGGAACGACAGGTGCCAGTCGTCGCCATTGCGCACGGCTTCAATGAAGTCTTCGGTGATCAGCAGCGACAGGTTGAACTGGCGCAGGCGGCCGTCTTCACGCTTGGCCTGGATGAAGTCGATCACGTCCGGGTGGTGTACGTCGAAGGTGGCCATCTGCGCGCCACGGCGGCCACCGGCGGAGGACACGGTGAAGCACATGCGGTCGAAGATATCCATGAACGACAGCGGGCCGGAGGTGGTGGCACCCGCACCGGCAACGTAGGCACCACGGGGGCGCAGGGTGGAGAATTCATAACCAATACCACAACCGGCTTTGAGGGTGAGGCCGGCTTCGTGGTTTTTCTCCAGGATGTCGTTCATGGAGTCCTGAACGGAGCCAGACACGGTGCAGTTGATGGTGGATGTGGCTGGTTTGTGGGCTTCCGCACCGGCGTTGGAGGTAATGCGGCCAGCGGGGATGGCACCGTGGCGCAGGGCCCAGACGAATTCTTTCTTGTGCTTGGCGCGGTTGGCTTTGTTTTCCACTTCGGCAAGGGCAGTGGCAACACGCTCGTAGGTTGCTTCGATGTCCTTATCGACGGGTTCGCCGGTCTTGGTTTTGAGTTGGTACTTGCTGTTCCAGATGTCCAGCGAAGCTTCCTGCATTGGAATTGTTGTTATCACTGCCTGTGCTTTAGCGTTCATTGCCACCCTCGGATGTCCGGTATGTCTTTTGATGGCCGTTGCAAACCGCAGCCGGCCATACCCCATGTGTCGTTAAGATGTCTCAGCCTGGAAGGCCGTTATGCTTCAGATCCGGTGAAACACTAGATCTGGTGTTTTTCTAACCTGCTGTCCGCTCTGGAAAGGGCGTAACAGCGGGTTTTCAGGAAAGATGGTCACCCGCGTGGCTTACTGGAGCGCCGTTTGTGGTGGTCGGGCCGAGCAAACCCTATATATGGGTGAATATGAGATGAGTATAACAGGATATAGTGGTCTGTGAATAAGAAGACAACTATAGATTGCGGCTCATAGCGAAAGAAAATCAATGGATGAATGCTTGAATATCCTGAAATGCCCGCAGAAACGCCGCGTTGAGGCATTTTACTTGAAACCACTAGATGTTGTGGTCAAAAACTGCGCAGCGAAAAATCTGAAAAAAGGTTCATAAAGTCAGTTAAATGTGACCGATGCACGTACCCGTTTTGTACCTGTCGCTAAAGTAGTGATGTGGAGTCGTAAGAGGTAGTGGCCCACAGGAAGTGAAAACTACTATAAAAGGAACATAATAATGAAAGGCCTGAAACGAACACTGCTTGCGCTGGGCGTCGCAGGGTTGCCTGCTGCCGCAATGGCAGACATTGTGATGCTGGAAGACAGCGCAATGGGAAACATTACCGGCCAGGCCGGTGTGTCCATTGAGCTGGAAACCAAGATCAATATGGACCGCTTTATCTATACCGATGAAGGGTCGCTAACGGTCAGTGATATCAGTATTGGCGGTGCGGAACGGACAGACTTCTTTGGTTTCAATGGCCTGGGTGGGCCGGATTCCAATGATCTTCTGGACAACATCCGTATCGATATTGATGTGCTCGCCGACGGCGATGCGGCCATCAATATCCGCCCGCAATTCTTCAATGCCATAGATTTCCGTGTGACCTCCGGTGCGTGGGAATTGTGGGGGCAGGGCGCCCAGAACACGGCACTGATGGACAACCTGTTCATCGAGGGTGTGCTGGGGCGTGGTTCTATCCACATTGATACAGACACCGACATCATGCGGCTACGTTCGGCGTTCGCTATTGAAGTGATGGATTTCGATGTGCCGTTTGCGGCCGTGGGCATTCGTGGCCTTTCACTGACCGGTGCGGACTACGATCAGACCTTCCCGAGCGTGTTGGACCTGTTCGCGGAAGTGGACCTGTATATCTACAACGGCCAGCGTGCAGACGGTGGTTCCTCCCTGGCGATCGATATGCCCAGCTTTGCGGCGGACATCGGTATGCAGGAGGTGATTGTGGGGCAGGCCTCGATCGGCCAGATCTTCATTGATGATCTGGCGATCACCAATACCCAGATGCGGGTGTGCGGTCACTAGTGACCAAACTGTCTACGGGGCATGCAAGGTGCCCCGTAGACGAGTTTGCCGGCAAGCGTGATCAGCCCAACAACAAACTGTCGTCGTCCACTTCCAGCCCGCGCTGCTTCTCGAACAGTTCCAGCAGGTCTTTCACTTCCAGTCCTTCCCGGTCCTGGCCGGCGATGTCGAACACCACCTGGCCCTGATGCAGCATCACTGTGCGGTCGCCCACTTCCAGCGCCTGTTTCATGCTGTGGGTGACCATCAGCGCGGTGAGCTTCTGTTCTTCAATGATCTGTGTGGTCAGGTCCAGCACGAAGGAGGCGGTTTTCGGGTCCAGCGCGGCGGTGTGTTCGTCCAGCAACAGGATGGCGGAGGGTGTCAGGCTGGCCATCAACAGGCTGACGGCCTGGCGTTGGCCGCCGGAAAGCAGGCCCATCTTGTCGCCCAGACGATTTTCCAGGCCCAGGTTGAGGGAGGCCAGGCTGGATTTGAACTGGTCCATGTAGCGGGCTTTTACGGCTGCGCTCAGCCCACGGCGCTGGCCACGTTTGATGGCCAGGGCCAGGTTTTCCTCGATGGTCAGGCCTTCACAGGTGCCCGCCAGCGGGTCCTGGAATACGCGGGCTACCCGGCCGGCGCGTTTGTGGGTGGGCAGCTTTGTTACGTCCTGGTTGTCGACGATGATGTTGCCGCTGTCCACCATCACCTCACCGGCGAGGGCGTTGAGGAAGGTGGATTTGCCGGCGCCGTTGCTGCCAATCACGGTGACGAATTCGCCCTGGTTGACGGTCAGGCTCATGCCTCGAAGGGCCGGGTTTTCCAGCGGCGTGCCCTTGCCGAAGGTGAGGGTCAGGTCGGTTGCTGTAATCATGCTTCCTCCTCAGGCCTTTTTGCGGGTAAGCCGCGCGGCAACGGACGTGCGAACACCGGGCAGCACAATGGCCAGGGTGACCAGCACGGCGGTGATCAGGTTCAGGTCCTGGGCCTGTAGCCCCAGGAAGTCAGCGTTCAGTGCCAGGGCAATGGCCAGGCGGTAGACGATGGCGCCGATCACACAGGCAATCAGGGCTCGGAGAACCGTAGACGGCGTAAGCACGGCTTCACCACCGATCAGTGAGGCCAGGCCGATCACGATCACGCCCACACCCATGGTCACGTCTGCAGCGCCCTGGCTCTGGGCGAACAGGGCACCGGCGAGGCCTACCAAGCCGTTAGAGACGGCAACCCCCAGCACAATCATGGCACCGGTGGCGATACCTTGTGCACGGGCCATTCGCGGGTTGGCGCCGGTGGCGCGCATGGCCAGCCCGGTTTCGGATTTCATGAAACGCCACAGCAGCAACAGGCTTACCATCACCACGATGATAAACAACAGTACCGGCACCTGATGGTAGGCCAGGCCAAGGTCGTACCAGGGTGTGAGCACGGTTTCCTCGGTGAGCAGGGCAATGTTGGGCCGGCCCATGATGCGCAGGTTCACGGAATACAGCGCGATCATCGTGAGGATGGACGCCAGCAGGTTGAGAATGTTGAGTTTGACGTTCAGCAGGGCGGTTACCGCACCGGCACCCATGCCGGCGATAACGGCGGCGCCGGTGGCCAGCCAGGGGTTAACGCCTTCAATGATAAGGACGGCTGCCACGGCGGCGCCCAGGGGAAAACTGCCGTCCACGGTCAGGTCCGGGAAGTCCAGTACGCGAAACGAAAGGTAGATACCGAAGGCGACCAGCCCGTAGATCAGGCCGGTTTCGATGGCGCCATAAAAGGCAATGTTACTAAGCATGGGATAGGGTCACCGTAAATGAAAACGGGCAGCCCTTGTGAGGCCGCCCGCTAACAGTGGGTTACTTGTCGCTGTTTACGACTTTTTTCGCGTCGCTGATCAGGTCGTCGGACAGGGTAATGCCCATGCGCTCTGCGGCAGCGGGGTTCACGAACAGTTCCAGGGTGTCCACGGATTCCACATCCATGTCACCGGGGTTGGCACCTTCCAGGATGCGGGCCACCATGGCGCCGGTCTGGCGGCCGTGGTCGTAGTAGTCGAAGCCAAGGGCAGCAACGGCGCCACGGCCGACGGTGGCGGTGTCAGCGGCGAAGACCGGAATGCTGGCACGCTCGCCCACGGAGATGACGGCTTCCACGGCGCTGATCACGGTGTTATCGGTGGTCAGGTAGATGGCGTCTGCTTTGCCCACCAGGGAGCGGGCAGCACCGAGCACTTCCGAGGTCTTGGTGGCGGCGGCTTTAACCAGTTCCATGTCACGGGCCTGCAGTCGCTCTTCAAGCAGCTCCACCAGAGCCACGGCGTTGGCTTCGCCGGGGTTGTAGACGGTGCCGATGCGTTTGGCGTCTGGCACCACCCGCTCGAGCAGATCAAGATGGCGTTCGATGGGCAGCATGTCGGTCACGCCGGTGATGTTGGCACCCGGAGCCTTCAGGCTTTTCACCAGCTTGGCGCCGACTGGGTCGGTTACCGCTGAGAAGACGACTGGGGTCTGGCGAGCGGCGGCGGCCATGGTCTGGGCCGACGGCGTGGCGATGGCGACGATCACATCCGGGCCTTCACCCACGAATTTGCGGGCAATCTGTGACGCGATGGCGGCGTTGCCCTGGGCGCTTTCGTGCATGATACGAACCTGTTCGCCGTCGTTATATCCCTGTGCTTCCAGTTCGTCCCTGATGCCCTGGTAGACAGCATCCAGTGCCGGATGCTCCACAATCTGGGTGATGGCGACTACTCGCTGTTCGTCGCTCTGTGCCATGGCGGGTGCAATGGCCGCCATTGCCAGTAGGGCGGTGCCGATCAGCGTACGCAGAATCTTGTTGGCCATAAACCGGTCTCCGGGTCTGTTCAGACTGTTTGGGCGCGCCGGGAGATCGAACGCGCGTTTTATAATGGGGCGGGAGTTTATCACAGGCTATTGGATTGATGGGTAAGGGAAGGTACCTTTTACAGGGATTTGCGCGGCAGTATGCCGGCCAAAAGTACATGTGAAGTGGAATAGTTTTAGTTCCGTCACGTTTTGACGGTGACGGCTGTGGTGAAATAGGCTACTAAAGTCTAATGCAGTGCAGCCCTTACATAATAAAAACACCGATAACTCAAAAATAACACAACGCAAGGAAGGTCCATGGACACTACTGACAAACTCCCCCTGGATATGGTTTATCACTGGGAACACGCCAAGGCGGATTCCCTGTACATGACTCAGCCCATTGGCGACGGCAAGGTTGTCGAATACACCTGGAAGCGTGCGGTGGATGAAGCCCGCCGGATGGCCTCGTACCTGAAATCCCTGAACCTGCCGGAGAAGAGCCGGGTCGGGATCATATCCAAGAACTGCGCGCAGTGGATCATGTCGGACTGGGCCATCTGGATGGCGGGCCACATCTCCGTGCCGCTGTACCCGACCTTGAACGCGGATACGGTGAACTACATCCTTAACCACAGCGAATGCGACGTTCTGTTTGTCGGTAAGCTGGACGACTGGGATCAGATGAAGTCCGGCGTGCCGGAGTCCGTGCGTTGTATTTCCTACCCACTGAGCCCGCCCAACGATTTTGAAACCTGGGACGACCTTGTGGGCAAGTACCCGCCACTGGAAGAGAACACCCAGCGGGATGCGGATGAACTGGCCACCATTGTGTACACCTCTGGCAGCACCGGTCGGCCGAAGGGCGTTATGCTGAGCTTCCGTAATATGGCATTTGCGGCCGCCGGTGGCACCCAGGTGCTGGGCGTTGGCGCGGAAGAGCGCATGCTGTCCTACCTGCCGCTGGCGCACGTTTTCGAGCGCACGTTTGTGGAGCTGGGCTCGCTGTACTCCGGTTTCCAGCTGTTCTTTGCCGAGTCGCTGGATACCTTTGTCCAGGATCTGCAGCGGGCACAGCCGACGCTGTTCCTGTCAGTCCCCCGCCTGTGGGTGAAGTTCCAGCACGGCGTTCTTCAGAAGTTGCCCAAGGAGAAGCTGGAAAAGTTGCTGAAGGTTCCGCTGCTGAACAAGGTGATCAAGAAGAAGGTGCTCAAAGGGCTGGGCCTGAACAAGGTCAAACTGGCTGGCAGTGGCTCCGCACCTCTTTCCAACGATGTGCTGGACTGGTACCGCAACCTGGGGCTGGAACTGCTGGAAGGCTACGGCATGTCCGAGAACTTTGCCTATTCCCACATGAACAAGCCTGGCCGTTCCCGCACCGGCTACGTGGGTGAAGCACTGCCCGGCGTGGAAATGAAGATCAGCGACGAGGGCGAAGTGCTGGTGAAAAGCCCGGCCACCATGATGGGGTACTACAAGGACGAAGAGAAAACCCGCGAAACGTTCTCAGAGGACGGTTTCCTGAAAACCGGCGACAAAGGCGAAATCGACGAGATGGGACGCCTGAAGTTGACCGGCCGCATCAAGGAAATCTTCAAGACCAGCAAGGGTAAGTACATCGCCCCAGCACCGATCGAGAACCGCCTGATGTCTCACGAGGCCATCGAAATGGTGTGTGTCTCCGGGGCCAACCAGACGCAACCCCACGCGCTGGTGATGCTGGGCGAGGAGATTCGTCCGAAGATGGCTGATGAAGCATTCCGCAAGGACATCGAGGCCAGCTTCAAGCAGTTGATTACGGACGTCAACAAGACCGTGGACCCTCACGAGCAACTGGCGTTCATTACCGTGGTCAGCGATGAATGGTCCATCGAGAACAGCTTCCTGACCCCGACACTGAAGCTGAAGCGTAATGTGGTGGAGGATGCGTATCAGGAAAATGTGGACTCCTGGTACGCAAAACGTGAGCCGGTCATCTGGCAGTAGAGAAAACCGACGTAAGTCGCATAGGGAAAGCACTGAAACGGGCATAAACTGAAGACATATTCAGGAGGGAATATGACTCAGTTAGCCCGGTTTCAGAAACGCATTTATGACATGATTCCGCTCTCGGAAGCATTGGGTGTGGAGCTGGTTTCCTATGACGGCCATGCGTTGTTGGTCAGTGCTCCGCTGGCCTCCAACCACAACCACCAGGGGACCGGCTTCGGGGGGAGTGTCTACTCGGTTGCAGTGATTTCCGCCTGGGGGTTGGTTGAGCTGGTATTGACCGACTTGGGATTGGCCGGAAAGGTGGTGATCCAGGTAGGTGAAATTGAGCACATTGAACCGGTAGACACGAACTTCTTCGCCCTGTGCCGCCTCCCCGGCGGTGAAGTCCCTGACCGATTCCGAAAAAGCCTGGCCCGCCATGGCAAGGGCCGGCTTTCCCTGATTGCTGAAGTGTACTGCGGCGAACCCACCACGGAACCCGTCAGAGAACCCGTTGCGGTTTTCCAGGGCCGTTTTGTGGTTCAGGGCGCGCATTCCCGTTCGGTGATCTAAGCGGACTTCCCGGCTGCCGCTTGAAGGCTGCGAACGTCAGCTAATGGCCCGGGTGTCGGAAATGGACTTGCTCATGAGGATGATCGGAATGATGCCGGCCAGCACGATAATCAATGCCGGCAGGGCGCTGTGGGCGAGCTTCTCGTCCGAGGCAAACTGGTACACGTAGGTGGCCAGGGTTTCAAAATTAAAGGGCCGCAGGATTAACGTCGCCGGCAGCTCCTTCATACAGTCCACGAACACCACCAACGCCGCTGTAATCAGGGTGCCCCGCAACATCGGCAGGTGAACCTTCAGCAGTGTATTGCCCGGTGTATGGCCCAGGGACCGGGAGGCCATGTCCATACTGGGTGTAATTTTCTGCAGGGCACTTTCCACACTGCCAGCGGAGACCGCCAGGAAGCGAACGGTATAGGCGAACACCAACGCAAAGGCGGTACCACTAAGCAGCAGCCCACTGCTGACCCCGAAGTTGTCCCTCAGGATGCCATCCACCCAGTTGTCAAAACCGGCTAGCGGCACAATCACGCCCACTGCGAGCACGGCCCCGGGCATGGCGTAGCCCAGGCTGGAAAGCCGCATCATCACGCGCATGCCCCGGGTATCGTGCAGGCGGCGGCTGTAGGCGAGGGTGACGCCAATGATCAGCGTGGTCAGCGCGGCGGTTCCCGAGAGAAACAGGCTGTTGAGCGTGTTGCGAACGAAGTCCGGGTTCCAGCTTTCGTCGAAGTACTCCCAGGCATAGTGACCAAGGGTGGCGGCTGGCAGCAGGAAACCGAAGATCACTGGTACGGCGCACACGGCCACGCACACCCACTGGCGCGGGCGTGACAGGGTAAAGCGGCGGATTGGCTCGCGGTTGTCCCGCGCTGCGAATTGTTGCTGTTTGCGCCGGGAATAGCGCTCCAGGGTCACCAGGATAACGACGAAGGCCAGCATGGTGGTGGCAATCTGCGCGGCGCCTCCCAGATTCCCCAGGTTCATCCAGGTGTCGAACAGGCCGGCGGTCAGGGTTTGTACCGCAAAGAAATCCACCGTACCGAAGTCGTTCAGGGTTTCCATCAATACCAGCGACAGGCCAACCGCTACGGCAGGCCGGGCAATCGGCAGCACCACCCGGAAGAAGGTGCTGATGGCGGAATGCCCCAGGCTACGGCTGACCGCAAACAGGGAAGGGGATTGCTCCAGGAACGCGGCCCGTGCCAGCAGGTATACATAGGGATAGAGCACCAGGCCGATCATCAGGGTGGCGCCTTCCAGGCTGCGGATTTCGGGGAACCAGTAGTCGGCGGCGTTGTGCCAGCCAAACCAGTCCCGCATGGCGGTCTGAACCGGCCCGGCGTAATCCAGAAGGCTGGTATAGACATAAGCAATGACATAGGCAGGCACCGCAAAGGGTAGCAGCATGGCCCATTCAAAAAACTTGCGACCGGGAAAGTCGCACATAGTGACCGCCCAGGCGCTGGCGAGGCCGATAACCAGCGTGATGAAAGCCACGCCGGCCATGAGTTGGAGTGTGGTAACCAGATAGCGGGGAAGCGTGGTGTCCAGCAGGTGAGGCCAGATATTCTCTTCCGGAAACAGCGCCAGGATAAGCACCGACAGTACCGGAAGCGCCACGATGGCGGTGGTCACTGCGGCGGTGATCAGCCAGCGTTTCGAGGTCCGTTTTGCCAGCAGGGGGTATCTCGCCCCGGTCTGTTCAATGGCCTCGGACATAGGTTTCCTTTGGGTGAATTGGGAATAGGGTGCGGATTGTACAAAAAAGCCGGGACCTGAGTCCCGGCTTTTTCAATACATGGCTGGTTTAGTTGTCGTAATCGACGCGATCAACCATCTTCACCGCTGCGCTGCGGTTTTCCGCGATTTCCTGGAGAGACAGGTCGTCCGGGTTAATCTCACCCCATTCGGCCACCATGCCGGAGGGCTTTACGTCGGGGTTGGCCGGGTATTCGGTGTTGGCCTCGGCGTAAATCTGCTGTGCCTTGGGCTCTGACAGGAACTCCATCAGGCGGATGGCGTTGTCACGGTTGGGCGCACTTTTGGTCAGGGCGATACCGCTGATGTTGATGTGAGTGCCACGGCCAGCCGCGTTGGGGAATACCAGACGTACGGACTCGGCGGCCTCGCGCTGGTTCTCGTCGTTCAGCATGTTGCCGTAGTAATAACTGTTACCGATGGCAATGTCGCACTCGCCGGCATGGATGGCCTTGATCTGGTCACGGTCACCGCCCTGGGGCTTGCGTGCCAGGTTGTCTTTCAGGCCTTCCAGCCACTCTTCAGTGGCTTCTTCGCCATGGTGGGCGATCATGGAGGAGAACAGGGCAATGTTGTAAGGGTGCTTGCCGCTGCGGGTACAGATGCGGTCATCCCACTTTTCATCCGCCAGTTGCTCGTAGGTCGTGATCTCGCCTTCTTCAACACGTTCCTTTGAGGCATAGATCAGCCGGCCGCGGGTGGTGAGGGCGAACCACTTGCCGTCAGGATGACGAAGGTTCTGCGGGATGTTGCTCTGCAGAGTTTCGTTTTCAATGCCTTCAACGAGGTCGCGCTCAACCAGCTCGTTGATGCGGGAGATATCCACCGTCATCACCAGGTCCGCGGGGCTGTTGCGTCCTTCACGCTCCAGTCGCTCTGCCAGGCCTTTCTTGGCGAAGACGACGTTGGTTTCGATCCCGGTTTCTTCCTGGAATGCATTCAGCAGCGGTTCCAGCAGGTAAGCCTGGCGGTAGGAGTAGATGTTGACCTCGCCGTCAGCGCTGGCCTGCAGGGGCAGCGCGCAGGCTGCTGCGATGGCAGTCGCCGCAAGTTTCATTTTCATGGTAGGTATTCCTTTATGGTTTTGGGTAAGGGGTGATCTTTATACGTGTAGTGAGACGTAATGGTAGTTAACAATGCCAACTATTCTTATTTGTGTTGCGCTGAGTGTCAATACACCGTTGCCAACTTATCTCGGAAATGGTGTTATGCTTCGGAAGACTATAAAAACTATGTAAAAAGTGGTGGGCATACAGACTATGGTTGGGAATGATCGAAGAGTGCACGGTCGCACAGCAATGAGTGCGAAGGTTCGGGTTACCCATGAAGAACTTGGTGAATTCGTGTTCTCAACCAGGGACATTTCCGATGGCGGCGTTTTTATTGTTGTCGACACCGAACCCTTCGCACCGTCGATCGGTGACAGTGTTCAGGTTCAGGTGCAGGGCCTTCCGGTGCCTGCTCCCGTGCTGGATATGGTGGTGGTACGTAAGACCAACGACGGTTTTGGTCTACAGTTTGCGGATCAATAGACGGTGCTCACCTGAATGATATTCAACAGATCTTTCTTCCCTATGCGGCTTATCGTCGCCGTTCTGCCATTTGTCCTGAGTGGGTGCGCATCCTATTACACCCACTACGCGGTGTTTCCCGCTGAGAATTCGGCTGGCGAAGATCGCCAGGTAAAATTGACGTGGCAGACTGCCGAATACCCCGGCTGGTGGGTGGCGGATAACCGGTCCACACCCATTACCGTCGAAACCCAATGCAGCGCCCGTGAATGGCGTCTGGTGGATGACAGCCATGAAGACTCCGCCAACCAATCCTGCGGGGAGGGTATCCGGGCCTGCGGTAACGAAGGGCTGGACCGTGTTGCCCGCACGGGCGCGTCGGCAGCTGGCAAGCGCTGCATGACGATAAATGCGGACGATCCGGCGGCACGCGTCACCGATATTGGTTCGTCACTGGATCTGCTGGTGTCCTGTGAGCCGGTCAAGACCGTTCGGGGTAGTGGCGATGATGCCGACAACATCGACTATATCCGGGCTTCAACGGTGCCTTACACTATCTATAGCCGCAAATCCCCCCGTGGATCACTTCACGCCCGGCCGCCGGAACTGGATGATTCGGTTTGTGACGACGAATAGAAGGGCAGCGACCTGTCAGTAATGTGAATGGTGTCACGTTGCTACATTTTGTTTCCTGATGATAGTTTCGGTTACTCCCTGTCGCGTTCCGGTTACTTCACACTACATAAATGTAATGGACTCTTTCTGAGCGGGCGTCACAATAGTGATTATCGATTCGTGCACGTGTTAGAGGTGTCCCGTGGGAGTCCGTCAAAAGAAAATTGCTGTACACGATCTGGAGATTGGCATGTTTGTGTCCGATCTCGATCGCCCGTGGCATCAGACGCCTTTCCCCATCCAGGGCTTTCACATCCGCTCCCAGAACGATGTGCGTTCGCTGGTTACTCACTGCAAGTGGGTGATTATCGATGAGGCCGAGGTTCGCGAGGCCATCGATCAGAGCAAACCCGGAAAACGCATCTTCAGGCGCCCGAGCAAACGCTCAGGGCATGAGCGAGATTCGGTACAGTTGCCGCCTCTCAATATCAAGGAGCCGGTCAAGTACGACTCCGTAACGACCATGCGCAGAGAACTGAAGGTGTCCAAGAAGCTGATGATCGATGCGGAAGCGTCGCTGAATCAGGTTTTCGAGGCCATTCGTCAGCATGAAACGCCGGACCTTAGGGGGGTGGCTGTCGTCACCCAGAAAATGGTTTCCAGCGTTGTTCGCAATCCCGATGCCATGCTGTGGCTCAGCCGCACCCGTCACCATGACAACTATACGTATCGGCACTCCCTGAATACGGCAGTATGGGCACTGGTCTGTGGCCGTCAGTTGGGCCTGAATGAAGGCCTTCTCAATCACCTTGGGCTGGGCTGCCTGCTGTCTCAGGTTGGCAAGCTGGACCTTCCAGCCCGCATTCTTGCCAATGAGGGCAAGCTGGATTCCGAGGACTTCTCCGTGTACCGCACTTACGTAGAGCGCGGTGTTGCGAAGCTTGCGGACAGCGGTTTATCTCGTGCGGTTCTCAGTGTTGTGCAGGGCCACCGCGAACGGCATAACGGATCCGGTTTCCCGGAAGGTGTCCGAGGCGACCGGATTCCACTGCTGGCCAAGGTGGCGGGGCTGTCGGAATATTTCGAGACACTGATTGGCCCGCGGACTTCGGCGGAGCCCATGACGCCGGCCCGCGCGGTGACGCTGTTGTATGAAATGCGCAACATTGAATTCCAGGAGGACCTGGTAGAGCAGTTTATCCAGGCCATTGGCATTTACCCCACCGGCAGCCTGGTTGAGCTTAACGATGGCCAGCGCGGTATTGTGGTTTCCCATGCGCCGGAGCGTCGGTTGTGGCCGAAGGTTATGGTGATGACGGACTGCTATCACCGGCCGTTGAAGTCCGCCCGGATCGTGGACCTTGCAAAATACAATGAAGGGCGTGGCGCGCATGACACTCTGACAGTGGCCGAGTGCCTGCCCCATGGCACGGAAGGGTTGAACCCGGAGCACTACGACGTGACTGGTGCGGAGTCCCGCTGGAACCTGTCACGCATTGTCGGCGCCTGATACGGCTCGGGTTATCGAGCAATTATTGAATAAGTACCCTGAGCTGTTTCTTCACCCATCGGTAGGTACCTTCGGGGCGGAAGTTCACCAACAGCTCGGATTCTCCTCCGGATTCACCCGCAACAAAATACTCCACAGACGCTGACTGCCAATCGAAAGAGTGCACCACCACATCCTGATCGCGGGTGCTGATGGCTTCGATGGTATCCAGTTGCGGCTGATCGGCTATCTTGCGTACCCGCACGGTTTTGATGGCGGTGTCCGAAGCGGGGAATTCCGCCACATAATCGTCCAGGTAATAACGGTTGGACAGTTGGGTGCTGATGGTGTCCAGTTCCCGCGTGAGATAACCCTCGGCGTCCTCGACATCCACATCCTCCAGGCTGCGAACGGCGTTGAGGATGCGATCGCGCTTGCTTTGCAGGTCCTCCCGATACTCGACGTCTTCGTCACGGTCCTCTTCTTCGTCCGGGCGAGGGTCCGCGTTGGCGATTTCCTCTTCGGTGGGTGGGTCTTCACAAAGCTCATCGTCGGCTGGGTAGAAGCAGATGCTTTGCAGCAACTGGTTGGCGGGAGACGGCGAGTTGCCGCCTTCGGCGAAGTCGCTTTCAGGAACATTGAAGTCGATCGGCGCGTCCAGGTCGGGTAGCGCGGCATTCAGTTGCGTAATAACCCGCTCCCGTATGTCGATGCCCTGGCCATTGGAGAGGTTCAGGCTCCAGTTGAGCGCCAGTAGAAACCGCGTCATGTTGATCAGGGTAACTTCATCCTGGATCAGTTGCTGTTCTGTCAGTCGGTGGTTCTGCAGTCCTTCGTCGGTGGTGCCTGGTATCTCCAGCGCAGTTCGCAGGTCCGGGAAGAATTCCAGAGGGGTGACAATGGACCGCGCGGGAATCCCATCCGCCAGTTGCAGGTTGCCGACGCGAAGGCTGATCCGTTCGCCGGGGTAGTAGTTGAAGCGTCCGTTGGCGTCAGTGGTGCCGTTGCGGCTGGCTGTGGAATAGGTAAGCCCGGTGATACCCGCCGGCATGAGCTGCCCCGTGCGTGAACCGTCATCTCCGCCGCTGCCGTCGCCACCGAAGCACCCGGCCAGTAGGACCGTTAATGCGAGCGGGCAAATCAGAGACGGTAATGCAGATGTGAAGTGAACGGATCTCATGGTGGCGCGTACATTCCCTGGCGTTCGGTCGGTGGTGCAAGACCTTTTGTAAGTTGTTGTAACCGGCATTATAAGGACGGCACTGGTGCCATATCGGGAAACCTGTCGCAGTTTGGGGTTTTAGTCGGTGTAGCGGGATTGCGCCGAACTACTTGAATTTCACTTTCCGGGCCTCCAGTTATAGCTTTTGTTTTTTCTATTCCACTATTGGGCGCGGCAGCAGCATTGTCGGTGGCCCCTGCAGCTCTGGATTCACTATGACCAACGCACTTGAAATCGAAGGTCTGGTCAAGACCTATGGCGACGGCTTCCAGGCCCTGAAAGGGATTGACCTGCATGTCGCCGAAGGTGACTTTTTTGCCTTGCTAGGACCCAACGGGGCGGGGAAGTCCACCACCCTTGGCATTGTTTGCTCACTGGTGAATAAAAGCGCGGGCAAGGTTCGCGTATTCGGATCTGACATCGACACCCATCTATCGGACGCCAAACTGAACCTGGGTGTTGTGCCCCAGGAGTTCAACTTTAACCAGTTTGAGAAGGTGTTCGACATTGTGACCACCCAGGCGGGCTATTACGGTATTCCTCTGAAGAAGGCATCGGAGTCCGCAGAAAAGTACCTGCGCCAGCTTGGGCTCTGGGATAAGCGCAATACGCCGGCCATGATGCTGTCGGGGGGCATGAAGCGGCGGCTGATGATTGCCCGGGCGCTGGTGCATGAACCCAAGCTGCTAATTCTGGATGAGCCCACGGCCGGGGTGGATATCGAGTTGCGCCGCTCCATGTGGACGTTCCTGGAAGAGATGAACCGACAGGGCACCACCATCATCCTGACCACCCACTACCTGGAGGAAGCGGAAGCCCTGTGCCGCAATATTGCCATCATCGACCACGGCAAGATCCTGCGTCACACCAGCAAGCGAGCGTTGTTGCAGCAGTTGAGCTCTGAAACCTTTGTGCTGGACACCGCCGAGCCGTTGACGGAAGCACCGGTGCTCGACGGTTTCTTCAGTCACATGGATGACGAGGGTGCCCTGGTGGTGGATGTGGAAAAGGGCCAGAGTCTGAACGGCATGTTCATCCAGCTGGAAGAGCAGGGCGTTCGCGTGGTCAGCATGCGCACCAAAGCCAACCGACTCGAAGAGCTGTTTATCCGCATGGTTGAGGACAACAACCCCCGTAACGCCACCCAGGGAGAAACCGCATGAGAACGGATGCGATGCTGACCGCGTATAAAACCATCGTCACCCGTGAAATCCGTCGCTTCATGCGGATATGGCCACAAACCCTGTTGCCACCGGCGGTCACCATGACGCTGTACTTTATTATTTTCGGCAACCTCATTGGCTCGCGCATCGGGGTGATGGGCGGCTTCGATTATATGGCGTTCATTGTTCCAGGGCTGATCATGATGTCGGTGATCACCAGTTCCTACGCCAACGTGGTGTCGTCGTTTTTCTCCATGAAGTTCCAGCGCAGCATTGAGGAGTTGCTGGTGTCACCTGTGCCCAACTGGGTGATCCTCGCCGGCTATGTAACAGGTGGTATGTCCCGGGGATTGGGCATTGGGTTGATCGTAACGCTGCTGTCACTGGGCTTTACGCAGTTGTCGATCCATCATCTGCCGATGGTGATCCTGACGGTGTTCCTGACATCGGCGCTGTTTTCGTTAGGTGGTTTCATCAATGCCATGCTGGCGACCAAGTTTGATGATATTTCCATTGTGCCGACCTTTGTTCTGACACCGCTGACTTACCTGGGCGGGGTGTTCTACTCGATCGACATGCTGCCGGGGTTCTGGCAAGGGGTGTCGATGATCAACCCGATACTCTACATGGTGAATGCCTTCCGCTACGGTATTCTGGGCGTGTCGGATGTTAATCCCTACGTCGCCCTTGGTATGATTCTGCTGTTTATTGCCATTCTGTCTGCCATTTCCCTGCGCATGTTGGCGCGCGGTAAGGGCATACGTCACTGATGAACGTTTCCCAGGATTGATCATGGCCCTTAATGATGCCCCGCTGGGCAAATCCAGCGACTACCCGGATGCCTACGATCCGCAATTGTTGTTTCCCGTGGCACGGGAGGAAAACCGTCGCCGCATCGGCCTGGAGGATGGCCGCTGGCCCTGGTTCGGGGAAGACTTGTGGCAGGCCTGGGAAATTTCCTGGTTGCGCACCGGGGGCGTGCCCGCAGTCGCCTGGGCGGAAATTCGGGTGCCTTCGGCGTCGCCGTCGATTATTGAGTCCAAGTCTCTCAAGCTGTACCTGAATTCCCTGAACCAGACGGTGTTTTCCTCCGCCGATCAGGTTCGGGATGTGATTGCTCGTGACCTGTCGAGCGCAAGCGGTGCGGCGGTCAATGTAGACCTGCACAGTGTTGATCAGGGAGCGAGAGCGGTCGGTCGGCCGGAAGGCTTCGTGCTGATCGACGACGAGGATGTGGAATCCGTGGGCTACGACTACAACCCGGACAGCCTACAGGCGACGGGTGATGTGGTGTCGGAGAAACTGTGTTCGCACCTGCTGAAAAGCAATTGCCCCGTCACCGGCCAACCGGACTGGGCAACGGTGCTGATCGATTACACCGGCCCGGCGATGGACCGGGCAGGGCTGCTGCAATACATCGTGAGTTTTCGCCAGAAGCAGGACTTTCATGAGCATTGTGTGGAAACGATGTTTACCGACCTGATGGCCCGTTGTCAGCCGCAGAAGCTGTCGGTGTGCGCCCGTTATACGCGAAGGGGTGGTCTGGATATCAACCCCTGGCGCAGTACCGACCCGGAAGAGGCGGTAGGGCCACGGTTGATCAGGCAGTAGGTGTAAAGGCGGGAACGGTCAGGAATCCTCTTCCTGGCGCAGTCGCTCAGCGGCATCCTCGAGCGCAGACAGGATGGACTCCCGTTCCCGTTCGGTGATTTTTTCCGAATCCAGGTACATGGCAAAGCCGCTGCGTTCGTGCTCAAGGAAACTGCGGTTGGGGCCCATGTCGCGGCGGAAATCCACCACTTCGTAGATGGAGACCGGGCGGCCGAAGCCTTTAACCGTGATCTCGCCCTTGTCGCGGCACATGATGCGGTCCTTGATCAGCGAGAAGGTTTCGTAGGAGATCAGGATTTCACCGGGTTCAGCCAGGGATTCCAGGCGGCTGGCCAGGTTCACTTCCTTGCCGATGATGGTGTAGTCCATGCGGTTCTCGGCGCCGAAGTTGCCAACGGTGGTGTAGCCTGTGCTGATGCCCATGCGGATTTCCAGCGGTGTCTTGATACCCTGGCTGCGCCATTTCTGCCGCATGATTTTCATGTGTTTACGCATTTCCACCGCCATGGACACGCAGGCGAAGGCGTCTTCTTTCTGGCCCCGGCTGGTGGGGTCACCGAAGAAAATCATGATGGAATCGCCAACGAACTTATCGATGGTGCCGCCGTATTTGAGGGCCACTTCCGACATTTCGTTGAAGTAGTGGTTCAGCAGTTCCGTCAGTGCTTCCGGCTCCATCTCTTCGGACAGTTCTGTAAAACCCTTGATGTCGGAGAAGAAGACGGCCAATTTCTTGCGTTGTGTTTCCAGCCGCACGTCTCTTTCACCGGTAAAGATGGACTGCCACACCTGCGGTGACAGATACTTGGAGAGTTTGTGGGACAGGGCAATGGATTGTTCCCGCTGATTCTGGATCTGGGTTTTTGCCATCATCAGCGCGCGGGCCTGCTGGTGGGAATAGAACGCAGTCACACAGATATAAAGGCCGGTGGCACTGATCGCGATAATGCTGGTGATCATCGGCGACTGCAGTGACTCGGCGGGGCCCACGATGGCAACGCCGATGGCGCCGCAGGCGGCCATGATCATGGTGCCTAGCAGCCACTGGCGGATGCCGCCCACAATCAGGCAACTAAACATCAGCATCAGTGCCACGGCGACCGAGGGTATCGCAATCAATCCAATGCAGCCGACGAATCCACCCCCGATGGCGCAATCCGTTAACAGCATTTTCTGGCGAATACGGGATGAGTTACGGAGAAACGTTCGCCGGGTAAGTTGATGGGCAATGTGTGGCCAGGTCAGGGCGCCTGAAAGCAGCCACAGCATCCACAGGCCGAAGACGTCTTGCAGTACGCCTGACACAATAATGCCGGCAGTCGCCGTATACGCCAGTATCCTGCCGTTGTAATCCGGCATGGGCGGGATGGCAATCGGATGGTTCTGCGCGTCAAGCACGGCGGCCTTGCTGGCACTGGTACTGGCGTTACGCAGGTCAATCGGTGCGCTCATCATTCAGAAACGGATCCGCCCGACGAGCATATCTCTGAACATCACCCAATCGCCCATCAGGCTGTACAGTGGGTGTTTGAAGGTGGCAGGTCGGTTTTTCTCGAAGCCATAGTGGCCAACCCAGGCAAACCCGTAGCCGATGACGGGCAGGAGCAACAGATAGAGGAACTTGGCCGTTACAATGGCGTAGAGTGTAACGAGGATAACCAGTAGGCTGCCGACGAAGTGAAGCCTGCGGCAGTTTACATCGCTATGTTCTTCAAGGTAGTACGGATAGAAGTCCGCGAAATTGCGGAATGTTTGCTGTTGGCTCATAGGGCGTCTACCGGCTCGCTTATCGTTTTTAAGGTAGATAGTACTGTCTGATAGTGGAAAGTACTTAGACTAAAGACTAACAGTAAACCATCTGTCCCACAATTCATACGGTCGTTTGGCCCGAACTGACGTATTGAAATCAACCACAGCGAGGCGATATGACAGCAGTAATGGAAGCCCTGTTAAAACGATCTTCAGAGCCACGCCTGGAGGCGCCAGCACCGGACCCGGCAACGCTTGAAAATGCCTTTGCCTGCGCCGCGAGGGCGCCGGACCATGCGTTGCTGAGGCCCTGGCGGTACCTGATTATTGAGGGAGACGAGGCATTGAACGCCCTGGGTGAATTGTTTGCCGCCACCTGTGGCGACGGCGCCTCGGAAAAGGAGCGGGAAAAACGCTGCAAGAAGGCACTGCGGGCGCCTATGGTGATCGTTGGCGTTGCGTCTTACCAGTCCCATCCCAAAGTGCCGGAGATCGAGCAGTCCATGTCGGCCGCGGTGGGGATGGGGTATTTGTTGTTGGCTCTGGAGTCCGCCGGGTTTGGAGGCATGTGGCGTACCGGTGCCATGGCGCACGATCCAGCTATCAAGCGAGGCTTGGGGCTGCAGGACAATGAGATCATAACCGGGTTCCTGTATACCGGCAGTGTCAGTGCGCACAAGCCCAGCATACCCAGGCCTGAACCCAAAGAGTTTGTCAGGCGCTGGCCCCACTAGTTGCCGCCCCGTTGCCCCCGCCCCCGGCGCGGGGGAAATCCCTTGCCGCTTTCCGCCCTCAATTTACGATTCGGATAAGCCGATACCTGCCTCAGCCCGCACACCGCAACACCTCCTGAAAACTGGCATCGCGATTGCTTTTACCTCTGCAAGAACGCACAAACGGCAAAACGACCAACGCCGTGTGCAGGAATCGGAGGCACTATGGCAATTTCCCTGGACAAAGCATTAGGCATTCATCAGCACGCCCTGGAAGGCAGGGTAAAGCGTGCGGAGGTGTTGGCCAACAACCTCGCCAACGCAGATACCCCGGGCTACAAGGCGCGGGATGTGGACTTTCAGGCGATGATGCAGAAGGCCCAGGACAGCATGAGTGGTTTCGGCATGACCCGTACCCACGAGTCCCATATGGACACCTCGCCCATGGGCGCGGACAGCGAATTGCTCTATCGGGTACCGCACCAGCCGTCCGTGGACGGCAACACGGTGGATGCCCAGCAGGAGCAAACCCGTTTCATGCGTAATGCCATGGATTACCAGGCCAGTTTCCAGTTCCTGGACGGAAAGGTTTCAGGCATCAAAAAGGCACTCTCTGGCCAGTAAAACTGGGCGCAGCCATTAATTGAGGAGCACCATCATGTCTCTGGGTAACATTTTCGACATCGCCGGTTCCGGTATGACAGCCCAGTCGCTGCGGCTGAACACCACTGCGTCCAACATCGCCAATGCCGAGACGGCCAGTTCCAGTACGGATCAGACCTATCGCGCCCGCAAGCCTGTTTTCGCGGCGATACAGCAGTCCATGCTGAATCCGTCTCAGCAGAGCATGGCGTTTGGCAGCGACAACGGCCCGGGGGCAGGCGTTCGGGTTGAAGGCATCGTCGAGAGTGACGCCGAGTTGCAGATGCGCTACGAGCCTGATCATCCCGCCGCGAACGAGGATGGGTACGTGTTCTACCCCAACGTCAACGTGGTTGAAGAAATGGCGGACATGATGTCGTCGTCGCGCAGCTTCCAGATGAATGTGGACATTATGAACAGCGCCAAATCCATGATGCAGCGTATCCTGACCCTGGGTCAGCAGTAACCGAGCGAGGATTGAATCATGAGCGTAGTGAATAACACGACAGACGCTTCGGATGTGCTGAGCCAGTATCGAGTGCAGCAGGATCAGGCCAAGAGCGGAAGTGAGCTGGGCAAGAACGAGTTCATGGAATTGATGATCGCTCAGCTCAAAAACCAGAACCCTCTCGAACCTCAGGACAACGGCGAATTCATCTCTCAGCTGGCGCAGTTCAGCTCCCTGGAGGAAATGCAGAGCCTGTCCGGCAGTGTCGACGATATGGCCAGCCAGTTCCGCTCCACCCAGGCACTGCAGGCCTCTGCAATGGTCGGGCGTACGGTCTTGGCACCTTCATCCATTGGCGTGCTTGGCGCGGACGGTGAAATATCCGGCAACGTTTCCGTTCCGGCAACCACATCCGGGCTGAGAATCACCATTGAGAATGAGTCCGGTGAGCAGGTCCGGCAGATTGATATGGGTGAGCAGCAGCCTGGCCAGACAGCGTTCAGCTGGGACGGCAAGGATGGCAACGGCAACAGTTTGCCACCCGGACGCTACAAGGTGGTCGCAGAAGCCTCGTACCCCGGCGGGCTTGAGCAACTCGGCACCATGGTCAGCGCCAATGTCGACAGTGTGTCGCTGGGGCAGGGTGGCAGCATTACTCTGAACCTGGCCGGCATGGGCTCCATCGCGCTGCAAGATGTTCAGCAGATTAATTGATACCGGTGAAACAGTAAGAGGTGGAGTATGGGTTTTAACACAGGTCTTAGCGGTTTAAGGGCGTCATCGGTTGATCTGGATGTCACCGGTAACAACATTGCCAATGCGAGCACAGTAGGTTTCAAGAGCAGTCAGGCGCAGTTTGGCGACCTGTACGCTAGTGGTTTCCTGAGTGCCGGCACCAATCCGATTGGGGACGGTGTGCGGGTGCAGGACGTGAAGCAGAATTTTGGGCAGGGCAATATCAGTTTCACCGACAACGGCCTGGACCTTGCCATCAACGGTGACGGTTTCTTTGTGCTGAATAATGGCGGTGAGGTGCGGTATTCCCGTGCCGGCCAGTTCGGTGTCGACAAAGACGGGTTTGTCACCAATAACCAGAACATGCGGGTTCAGGGCTTCGTTGCCGATGAAGACGGTAACCTTTCCGGTATTCGTGGTGACCTGCAGGTTGAAACCGATAATCTGGCGCCTCGTCGGACCACGAATCTACGCTCGGACCTGAACCTGGATTCCCGGGAAACCGTGTTGGAACGCCGAGTTGCCGATATGGGTGATTACACGGCGCCCGCCGGCTCCACCGGTTTTCCGTCTGAAACCTTCGAAATCACCTACGCAGATGGCAGCGTGGTTAGCGTGCCCATCAACGCGGCGGGATCGACTGATTTCTCAGCGGCTGACGTTGTGGATGTGCTCAATGGGCAGGACGGTCTCTCTGCCTCCGCGACCACCACCTATGAGGGGATGTCCGAGGCGGACTTGAACGCCGCCATTGCGGCTGGCAACTTCAGCTTTGACCTTGCGGTAGGCGGGGTCACTGTGCCCGTTGATACGACAGGTGTGACCGATGCGGCTTCGCTGGTCACTGCAATTAACAACGCCCAGGCGCCGACGATCTCGGCGTCGCTCACAGGCGGTAACCTGAGGCTGATCGACAACCGTGGCAACAACGTCACCGCCGGTTTTACCAGCGACGGCCCGAACCCGGCACCGGAGACAACCGTTGGCACGGTGAGGCCGCAGGCCGATCGGGAGATTACCGATATTGCGTCAACCAGCGGCGCCACGAACCTCACGGATTCATGGAACGCACGCAACATTGAGATTACCAACCAGTTCAATCCACTGGATCAGCGTACTTACAACCACGCAACATCGACCACCGTTTACGACAGCCTGGGTAACTCTCACGAGATGACCCAGTTCTACGTGAAGCAACCGGCCCCAGGTAATGGTGTGGGTGTGAGTGAATGGTCCGTATACCTGCAGATCGACGGTGAATTCGTGGCCGGAACCGATCAGAACCCCTACCAGGCTCGTTTTGACCAGGACGGGGAGTTGCAATCGGTGAACGGTGACCCCAATGGCGAGATTCTGATCAGCGACTGGACGCCGAAGGATGCCGACGGCACTCCGAACGGCGCAGATGGCCCTCCGGGGCCGGGTGAAAATATCACCACGCCCATTCCAGAGCCTCCGACCACCTCGGCCTTTGTGCTGGACCTTGGCAATACCACCCAGTACGGCAGCAACTTTGGGGTAAACGACCAGCGTCAGAACGGCTATGCCACCGGTAGGCTGTCGGGTCTGGATGTGTCGGACCAGGGTGTTCTGTTTGCCCGGTACACCAATGGTCAATCCCAGTCCCTGGGCCAGGTCGCGTTGGCTTCGTTCAACAATACCAACGGTCTGTCGCCGGTGGGCGAAACCTCTTGGGTTGAAACCTTCGAGTCCGGCCAGCCGATTATTGGTGCGCCTGATACCGGAACCCTGGGGGCGATCAAGGCCAGCTCCATTGAGGAGTCCAACGTGGACCTGTCGGCGGAACTGGTAAACCTGATCATTGCCCAGCGGAACTACCAGGCCAACGCCAAGACGATTGAGACTTCCGATGCGGTTACCCAGACCATCATCAACCTCCGCTAGTTCTAAAATGTGAACATGGCACAACTCCTGCTTGAACATAGGAAAGACTGGAAACAGTCAATATTCCGGCAGGAGTTTTCCCATGGACAAAGCCCTCTATCTAGGAATGTCCGGCGCCAAGCAGAACATGCTTTCCCAGCGCGCCCACGCCAATAACCTGGCAAACGTCAGTACCACCGGTTTCAAGGCGGATTTCGCCCAGGCCCGCAGCATGCCGGTGTTTGGTGAGCACCATCCCACACGTGCCTATGCCATGGCCGAGAGGCCTGGAACAGACCTTTCCGCCGGTGCGTTGATGGACACTGGCCGCAAACTGGACGTCGCCGTTGAGGGCGATGGTTGGCTGGCCGTGCAGAATCAGCAGGGCGAGGAAGTGTTCACCCGGTCCGGCGGCATGCAGATCGACGTCAACGGCCTGATGCGTCTCTCCAGCGGAGAGATGGTGATGGGCAATGGCGGGCCGGTAGCGCTGCCGCCATTCGATAACGTGCAGATTGGCGCGGACGGAACCATTTCCGTGGTACCCGTCGGCGGCCCGCCGGATCAGCTGGTTGAGGTGGATCGACTGAAGCTGGTGAACCCACCACGGGACGCGCTGGAAAAAGGCGTAGATGGCTTTATTCGTCGCAAGGCAGATCAGGCGCTGAATGGCCCTGAGCCGCCCGATGCCACTATGCGCGTTGCGTCGGGGTTTCTGGAAAGCTCCAACGTGAACGCGGTGGAAGAGATGATCTCCAATCTGCAATTGTCCCGTCAGTACGAAATGCAGGTGAAGATAATGACCACCGCCAACGAGAATGCCGAAGCGTCGGCACGACTGTTGCAGAACCTCTGATAAACCCTATGAACATCGACCGGGTGAGCGCAGAAGCGGCAAAAATCGACCGCATTGAAAACGCCCCCGGCAAGGAGTAGACGACATGCATCCAGCACTTTGGGTCAGCAAAACCGGGTTGAGCGCGCAGGACACCAATATGTCCACGATCTCCAACAACCTGGCTAACGTGAACACCACCGGTTTCAAACGCGACCGCGCAGTGTTCCAGGATCTGCTGTACCAGATTGACCGGCAACCCGGTGGTCTGAATACCCAGAACTCGGAGCTGCCGTCCGGTCTCCAACTGGGTACCGGTGTTCGCATCGTCGGCACGGCCAAGCAGTTTTCCCAGGGCAACCTGGAAGTCACCGAGCAGCCCCTGGACATGGCAGTGAACGGCCGCGGATTCATGCAGATCCTGCTCCCGGACGGGCAGATTGCCTATACCCGCGATGGCCAGTTCCAGTTGAACTCCAACGGCGACATCGTCAACCCCGATGGCTACACCCTGGAGCCGAACATCAACGTTCCTGAAAACGCCACTAACATCACCATTGGCAAGGACGGCACAGTAACGGCTGTTACCGATGACCAGGCGGCTCCGGTGAACCTGGGCGAAATTACCCTGGTGGATTTCATTAACCCCCAGGGCTTGCAGGCAATTGGTCATAACCTTTTCAAAGCGACCAACGCCAGTGGTGATCCGGCGGAAGGTGTGCCAGGTCTCTTAGGCCTAGGGTCTCTGGAGCAGGGCATGGTGGAGTCCTCCAATGTGGAAGTTGTGGAAGAATTGGTTAACATGATTACCACCCAAAGAGCTTATGAGATGAACTCAAAAGTGGTCTCCGCGACTGACCAGATGCTCCAGTTTATTACGAATAATATAGGCTAACCATGAGAGGGCGCTGGGAGAAGAGTTATGATGCGTGCACGTCATGAAAACAGCAGATTGAGCCAGATCAGCTCGGTATTGATGGTCGCTGGACTGGTGATACTTCAGGGATGTACGGCGCTGAGCCGAGAACGTCCTGTGCCGGACGACCCCGCCTATACACCGGTTCGAGCGGATAAAATGATGCAGCGTGACCCCAACTCTGGCGCCATCTATCAGTCGGCCCGCAACTACAGTCTTTACGGAGATACTGTGGCTCTGAACATTGGTGATGTGCTCACAGTTAATCTGGAGGAGTCTACCCGCGCTAGCAAGAATGCCGACACCCGTATTATCAAAGACAATGAAATCACATTGCCCGAGCCAAACATTCTGGGCAAGAATAACTTCGGGATCGGTACTTCACTTAACAAAGAGCGTGATTTTAAAACCAGAGCCGATGCTGATCAGAGCAACAGTCTTGCTGGCAGCATTACAGTCTCGGTGACTGAGGTGCTGCCTAACGGCGTGCTGAGAGTAAGAGGCGAGAAGTGGCTGTCGCTGACCAATGGTGACGAGTATATACGCCTGACCGGTCTTGTTCGTCCAGAGGACATCTCGCCGGACAACACCGTGGCGTCCAATCGTATTGCTGATGCCCGTATCGCCTACGGCGGTACCGGTGATTTCGACCAGGCCAACCAGATGGGCTGGCTGGCGAGGTTCTTCAACAGTGAGTGGTTCCCGCTATGAAAATGCTGAGGTTTGGGATACTGATGATTGCGCTCTCCGTGATCGCAGCGCCTGTGCTGGCGGACCGCCTGAAGGACCTGGCGCGCATCAAGGGCGTGCGTAACAACCAGCTGGTCGGTTACGGACTGGTGGTTGGCCTGGATGGTACTGGTGATAAAGCGCCGTTTACCAACCAGACCTTTCGTAACATGATGACCCAGTTCGGCATTACCCTGCCGCCGGGCGTAAATCCCAAGCTTGCCAACGTAGCTGCGGTGACCATTACTGCGACTCTGCCGCCCTTCGCCAAGCCGGGTCAGGAGCTGGACATTACGGTATCGTCCATCGGCAACGCCGACAGCCTGCGTGGCGGTACCCTGTTGATGTCGCCGTTAAAGGGGGCCGACGACCAGGTTTATGCCATGGCCCAGGGTAGCCTGGTGGTGGGTGGCTTCGGTGCCCAGGGCGCCGACGGTTCGCGGATTACCGTAAACGTTCCCAGTGTTGGCCGGATTCCCAATGGTGCCACCATTGAGCGGGAAGTGATGTCGCCCTTTACCCGTGGCGATACCATTACGTTCAACCTGTTGCGGGCTGATTTCACAACGGCTCGCCGGGTTGTGGAGGCGATTAATGGTCAATTGGGCCCGGACATGGCGTACGCCCACGATGCCACCTCGGTCTCCGTCAAGGCGCCACGGGATCCATCCCAGCGGGTGAGCTTCCTGTCGATTCTGGAAAACATTGAGGTTAACCCGGCTGAAGATGCCGCCAAGGTGGTGATTAACAGCCGCACCGGCACCATTGTGGTCGGGCAGAACGTCAAGGTCAGCCCGGCGGCGGTGACCCACGGCAACCTGACCGTCACCATCGAAGAGAACCCCGAAGCCAATCAGCCAAACCCGTTCACCGATGGTGAAACGGTTATAGAACCCAATTCCCAGATAGCCATCACCGAAGACCCGGCCCGGATGTTCCAGTTTGGCCCGGCGGTCACCCTGAACGAAATTGTCCAGGCTGTGAACCAGGTAGGTGCCGCGCCCGGTGACGTGATGGCGGTGCTGGAAGCCCTCAAACAGGCTGGCGCCTTGCGCGCCGAGCTGATTGTGATTTAGGGGGGGGCGTGATGCAGGATTCCAGTCTCCAGAAAGCTCAGGTTTATACCGATTTTGGCGGTCTGAACGCGTTGAAGGCCCAGGCCAGGACCGACAAAGAAGCGGCGCTTGAGGAAGTGGCCAAGCAGTTTGAGGGCCTGTTCCTGTCGGAAATGGTCAAGGCTATGCGTAAGGCCGGTGATGTATTTGCGGAGGGTAACTATCTCAACAGCCAGCAGTCGGAGTTCTATCGCGAAATGTTCGATAGCCAGTTGAGCCTGACGCTGTCGCAAAAGCAGGGTACGGGGATTTCCGATGCCCTGGTGCGCCAGCTAAGCCGGCAGATTCCTGGCATGGATGAGAAGGGTGAACCGATGGCGGCCCATAAGACCGCGCTGGCGGATTATGACCGTAGTGTGCCGGTACTGTCGCCGCGCCTGCCTGAGCAGATGGACAAGGTAAATCAGGTGGCTGATGTCACCGCCAGCCGAGAGCCGGCGCCGGAAGCCAATACCGTCATGCCAAGCCGGTTCGACTCGCCGGAACAGTTTGTCCGTGAACTCTTGCCCGTCGCGGAAAAGGTAGCGGCGCAAAGCGGTATCAACCCACGAGTAATGATTGCACAGGCGGCACTGGAAACCGGTTGGGGCAGGCACATGATTGAAGGTGATGGTGGCTCGCCCAGCTTTAACCTGTTCGGCATCAAGGCAGACACCCGCTGGCAGGGTGAGTCGGTGAACATTGCCACCACAGAATTCCGCGAAGGTGTGCCGATGAACGAACGGGCCGCATTCCGGGCCTACCCGGACTATGAATCCAGCTTCCGGGATTATGTTTCATTCCTCGAATCCAATCCTCGCTATCGGGATGTACTGGCGGCGGCGGATGATCCAGAGTTGTTTGCAAACCGGCTTCAGGAAGCGGGGTACGCCACCGATCCGAACTACGGTGCGAAGATTCGCCGTATTATGAACAATGACTCCATGACAACCTTGTCCATGGGTACGCGTGGGGCTGAGGAGTAAGCATTATGGCAGGGCTTATCAATATTGGTCTGACCGGCATCCTCGGAAACCAGGCGGCTTTGAACACCACCGGTAACAACATCACCAATGCCAACACGCCTGGCTACAGCCGGCAGGAAGTGCAGTTTGAAACCCAGTCGGCGCAACGCACCGGCGCGGGCTCTATCGGTACCGGTGTCAGCATCACCGACATCCGTCGCCTGGCGAACGAATACCTGACGCAACAGGTGCGTGAAGACAGCTCGCTGTTTGGTGAGCAGGAAGCACTGAACTCGGAATTGTCGCGCCTGGACAACCTGCTTGGTGGCGAATCCACCGGCCTGAGCAATGCGCTGAACAATTTCTTTGCCAGCCTGCAGAATGCTGCTGAAGATCCGGCATCGTTGCCCCAGCGGCAATTGGTGTTGAGCGAAGCGCAGCAGGTGGTGAACCGGTTTGAAGCCCTGAATCAGGAATTCATTCAACAGCGGGAATCCGTGAAGACGCAAATGGAGCAGGGCGTCAAGGATGCCAATACGCTTTTGAAAAGCATTGCTGAACTGAATCTGGCGATCTCCGAATCGCCCGGTTTGGCCCAGGGCCGTGAACCCAATGAGCTGCTGGACAAGCGCGACGAAAAGCTGCGTGAGTTGTCTGAACTGGTCAACATCAGTGTGGTGCAGGCGGAAGGCAGCCAGGTCAATGTGTCGCTGCGCAATGGGCAGGCGTTGGTGGTTGGTGACAGGGCGGCACAACTGGGAACCCGCGATAACGCGGAAGACCCGACCAGATTGGAATTCACCCTGACGACCGGTGGCCGGACCCTGAATGTGGACAGCCAGGTCAACGGCGGCAAACTCGGCGGCTTGCAACGCTTTGAGTCAGAGGCTCTGCAGCCGGCCTTCGCCGAACTTGGCAGGGTTGCAATTGCCTTGTCCGAAACCCTCAACCAGCAGCATGAAATTGGCATGGACCTTGAGGGCGACCTGGGTGGTCTGTTTTTCAGCGACATCAATTCCCAGGCAGCCCAGCGTGGCCGGGTAATCGCCAATACCAATAACGGAGCGCCGCGGGACGCGCAACTTGCGGTCGAGATTATCGACAGCTCCCAGTTGCCTGCGGGCAGTTGGTCGTTGCGGTTTGGCGGCGACGGTCGGAATTTCGAGTTGGTGGATCGTGCCACGGGTGAGGTGGTTAACCAAGGTCGCCTGCCGGACCCGGTTCAGTCCGAAATATCCATGCCGGGGTTCAATATTCGTATTGAAGGGGGCACCTTCAATGCCGGTGACAGTTTCCTGATCGAGCCGACCCGAAACGCGGCCGCCAGTATCGGACTGGAAGTCAATCGTGAAGAGGATCTGGCCTTTGCGAGCCCGGTAAGGGCGGAAGGTTCCGCCAATAATACCGGTGATGCCACTATCAACCAGGGCAAGATGCTGGATGTCAGAGACCCGTTTACCAATTCGTTGCTGAGCAATTTCCGGCAGGACGGGCAACTGGACCCGCCGCTGGACATCCAGTTCCGTGACGATGGCGGCCAGCTGGTCTATGACATTGTCGATGCCAACACGAACACAGTGCTGCAGGCCGGTGATGCCGCGGCAGTGCCTCCGGTCAATGTGTTCCAGGCCGGCCAGTCCAATAAGCTGTTCACTGAGGATCCGCGCTCGCCGGATTATCTGGGCTTTCAGTTCGAGATCTCCGGCAACCCAAGGCCCGGGGATTCGTTCAGCATCGATTACAACACCAACGGTGTGTCGGACAACCGCAATGCTGAGTTCCTGGCGGCGTTGGGAACCGAGAATACCCTTAACAACGGCAGCCAGAGTTTCGCCGAGGGCTACGCAGGGTTGGTGGAAGATATTGGTGTGAAAACCCGGCAGAGCCAGCTGGATAAAGACGCTGGCAGCACGCTGCTGGAGCAGTCGACCAATCAGCGGGAATCCGTCTCAGGCGTCAACCTGGACGAAGAGGCCGGCAAACTGATCCAGTATCAGGCGGCCTACAACGCGTCCGCCCAGGTGGTGAGCGTGGCCCAGGATTTGTTCAATACCCTGTTACAGAGTTTCCGGTAGCAGTGCGAGGTGATGTGACATGATCAGAATTTCATCACAACAGATATTCTCCGGCGGTATAAACCGGCTGCAGGAGCTGAATAGCAGCCTGAACCAGACCCAGGAGCAGATTTCGACCGGCAAGCGGGTCAATAAGCCGTCGGACGACCCGGTTGCGGCGGCGCGTATCCTGAAGCTTGATCAGGAGCTGTCCCGGATCGAGACCTACCAGCGCAACGCAGGGCTCGCAGAAAACCGGTTGCAGCAGGAGGAGAGCGCTCTGGCCAGTTCGGTGGATGTTATCCAGCGGATCCGGGAGCTGACCGTCCAGGCTGGTAACGGCTCGCTGTCACCGAATGATCGCAAATCCATCTCCTCGGAAATGAAAGAGCGCATCGGGCAGTTGGCCAACATCGCCAATACCCGTGATGCGTCCGGCGAATACATTTTCAGTGGCTTCCAGGGTTCCACGGCCGCCTTTGGGAAAGATGCGTCCGGTAGTTGGGTGTATCAGGGTGATGAGGGCCAGCGCGTGCTGGAGATTGATGACGGCGTCACGGTGCCTATCAGCGACCATGGTAAAGGCATCTATTCATCCATTCCCGCGGCGGTGTTTGCAGAGAGTGACCCCGGTAACGCGGCAGCGGCGCGAATAGACGGCATCGAGGTGGTTGACGAAGGGGGGCTTTCCACTGTCTCGCCTGATGATATTACCATTACCGTAGACACCGGGACCGGAACGGTCAGCGCGGTAAATAGCCGCACGGGGGCGTCGCTGACGGTTACACCAGCAGCGTACACCAGTGGTGAGCCATTTGAAGTTGCCGGGGTACAGGCGACAATCACTGACGCGGGCAATGGTGATGAATTCACTCTTCGCGCTGGTGAAAAACAGTCGGTATTCGCTACCATCGAGAACCTGATTGACGGCCTCGACAACATCGACAAGAGTTCACCGGCAGGGCAGGCCGCCTATGACGACCTGATCGCGGCCTCTCTGCAGAACCTGGACAGTGCGCAGGAAAGCATTGTCCAGAAGCAAACCGAGCTTGGCGGACGTCTGAACGCGGTGGACTCCACTAAATCGTTCCTGGAAGACTCGTCTGTGTACAGTGAGGACATCCGTTCGCAACTGCGTGACGTGGACTACGCCGAGGCTATCAGCAATCTGAGCTTCCAGAGCTTTGTGCTGCAGGCTGCGCAGCAGTCGTTTGCCCAGGTTTCCCAGTTGTCGTTGTTCGATCGCCTGTAAAAAGCCTGCCGGAACAAGGAAGTCCGGCACTTGTTATTGCTTTCAGATTCAACCTCAGTATAATCCCCAGCACTCTCCGATGGCGGCGTGGTGAAATTGGTAGACACGACGGATTCAAAATCCGTTGGGGTAAAACCCGTGGCGGTTCGAGTCCGCCCGCCGCTACCATTTAAGATCCGCTCAACGCGGTGTAAACAGTCCATCCAATGAACGTCTCTGATTTTCACTTTGATCTACCGGATGAACTTATTGCCCGGTATCCCCTCAAAGAGCGCAGTGCGTCCCGTTTGCTCAGTCTCGATGGGCTGTCCGGTGACATCAGGCACTTACGGTTTACCGATCTTCCAGGCCTGCTTCAGCCGGGCGACCTACTGGTCTTCAACGACACACGGGTGATTCCCGCTCGCCTTTTTGGCCGCAAGGAAACCGGTGGCCAGGTGGAAGTTCTGGTTGAGCGTGTCCTTGGAGAGCAGGATATTCTCGCTCACGTACGGGCCTCCAAAGCTCTAAAAGAAGGCCAGAAAGTGCTGCTTGAAGATGGCACGTCGTTACGCATGAACGGTCGGGATGATGCGTTGTTTCATCTGCACTGTGACAGCGACGAGCCGGTCCTTGATGTTCTTGAGCGCATTGGCCACATGCCGCTGCCTCCTTATGTTGACCGCCCGGATGAATCCTCGGACCGCGAACGCTACCAGACGGTGTACGCCCGGGAAGCGGGTGCTGTGGCGGCTCCGACCGCAGGTCTGCATTTTGATGACCGGATTCTGACTGAGCTTGAATCCATGGGCGTTGAAACCGCGTTTGTGACCTTGCACGTAGGCGCTGGTACATTTCAGCCGGTGCGGGTGGAAGGTATTGAAGACCATGTCATGCACAGCGAGGTGGCCCATGTACCGCAAGCCACGGTTGATGCGGTGAATGCGGCTCGTGCCCGGGGCGGTCGTGTCATTGCCGTTGGTACCACCTCGGTGCGATCCCTGGAATCGGCCAGTCGTGGCGGGATGGTTCGACCTTTTCAGGGCGAAACCGACATTTTTATTTACCCCGGCTACCGTTTCCAGGCCGTGGACGTCATGGTGACGAACTTTCACCTGCCGGAGTCGACGTTGATCATGCTGGTCAGCGCCTTTGCCGGCTATCAGAACGTGATGTCGGCCTATCAAGCGGCTGTCGCCGAGCGTTATCGCTTTTTCAGTTACGGTGATGCGATGTTTATCACCGCGCAGGAGCCAAGCCTGGGCGCCCTTTCATCCTGTTCAGGCAAGGGCAGCCGGAATCCGGAGAACAATGATGAGTGACCAGTGTTATATGTCCTTTGAAAAACTCGGGGACGATGGCCGTGCGCGACGCGGACGCCTGACGTTTCCCCGGGGCACGGTGGAAACCCCGGCTTTCATGCCGGTGGGCACCTACGGCACCGTCAAGGGTATGCTGCCGAGGGACATCAAGGATATCGGGGCCGAGATCATTCTTGGCAACACCTTCCACCTGATGCTGCGGCCGGGTACGGAAGTAGTGAAGGCCCATGGCGATTTGCATGACTTTACCCAGTGGCAAGGCCCGATCCTCACCGACTCCGGTGGCTTTCAGGTCTTCAGCCTTGGTGAGATGCGAAAGATCACCGAAGCGGGCGTGACGTTCCGGTCGCCAATAGACGGCTCTCCGGTAGAGCTGTCACCGGAGATTGCCATGCAGGTGCAGCGGGATCTCGGGTCGGACATCGTGATGATTTTTGATGAGTGTACGCCGTACCCGGCCACCGAGAAGCAGGCGAGTGAGTCCATGGAGCTGTCGCTGCGTTGGGCGGCGCGGAGCAAGCAGGCACATGCTGATAACCCGGCCGCGCTGTTCGGCATCGTTCAGGGTGGGATGTACGAATCGCTGCGGGACCGATCACTGGAAGGGTTAACGGAGATTGGATTTGACGGCTACGCCATTGGCGGATTGTCGGTGGGCGAACCCAAAGAGGATATGATCCGTATCCTCGACTACCTGCCACCAAGAATGCCGGAAGACCGCCCGCGCTACCTGATGGGCGTAGGCCGGCCCGAGGATCTTGTGGAAGCTGTGCGCCGTGGCGTAGACATGTTTGACTGCGTAATGCCCACGAGAAACGCCCGCAACGGTTACCTGTTTACCTCCACCGGCATCATCAAGATCCGCAATGCCAGGCATCGGCACGATACCGCGCCGCTGGACGACCAGTGTGACTGCTACACCTGTGAGAATTTTTCGAGAAGTTACCTGCATCATCTCGATAAATGTGGAGAAATGCTCGGCTCGCAACTCAATACGATCCACAATCTGCGTTACTACCAGAACGTGATGGCTGGATTGCGTGGCGCAATTGAAGCAGGTACATTGTCGGACTTTATTAGCGACTTCTATGCCCGCCGGGGTGAAACCGTGCCGCCAATGGCGCAGTGACTGCGGGATAAGCCGATTCTGAACCGCTACCTGAACTTTTCTTAAAAACGGAGATAATCAATGAAATCGATCAAGTTACTTGTTGCTGCACTCTTTGCTGCGATGCCGGCACTGGCCATGGCACAGGACGCGGGTGCCCAGGGCATGGGAGTGATGGGGCAGGTGATCTTCTTTGCCGGCTTTATCCTGATTTTCTATTTCCTGATCTGGCGCCCTCAGTCCAAGCGAGCAAAGGAGCACAAGGCGCTGATGGCCGGCCTGGACAAAGGCGATGAAGTGGTTACCTCTGGCGGCGTAGCTGGCAAGATCACCAAGGTTGCCGATGATTTTATCGTGGTTGAAATCGCCGACAACGTTGAAGTCAAGGTTCAGAAAGTTGCTGTTGCAGCGGCACTTCCGAAAGGAACTCTGAAGGACATCTGATCGACCGGTTTTCGACTCAGGTCTGAATTTGCCACGCTGAAACATCACCGCCGGTCCATTGGCCGGCTTAAAGGGACCTCATGCTGAACAAGTATCCGCTCTGGAAAAACCTGGTTATCGTGATCGCGCTGGTGATCGGGTTCGTCTATGCCTTGCCTAACGTCTTTCCCGACGATTTCGCCGTACAGATCACTGGTGCCCGGAGCAGTACCGAAGTCGATCAGCGGATTCTCGACAGGGCTGTTGATGCGCTCGAAGCCGACGGAATCCAGGTTAAGGAATCCGAGTTGCAGGAGCGCGACGCACTGATCCGCCTGAACGATGCCGAATCCCAACTGAGAGCCCGGCCGATTGTGCAAGAGGCGCTTGGCAGGGACTATCTGGTGGCGCTGAATATGGCCCCTTCCACGCCGGAATGGCTGGAAAGCGTTGGTGCCGGCCCGATGAAGCTTGGCCTTGACCTTCGGGGTGGTGTTCATTTCCTGCTGGAAGTGGATATGGAAACAGCCGTCGACCAGCGCCTTGAGGCCATGTCTGGTCAGATCAAGCGTGAGTTACGTGAAGAGCGTGTTCGCTACCGTGGTGGCGATGTGGAAGGCAACCGTTCCATTGTTCTGAGTTTCCGCGACGAAAGTTCCCGCAGCGAAGCGTTTGACCTGATCCGCGACCAGTACAACCAGTTCCTGTTAGACGAGCGGACTGAGGAAGGTGAGTATCTTCTGGTTCTGTCGATGTCGGAAGCCGAGGTGAAGTCCATACAGGACTACGCGCTGGAGCAAAACCTGACCACCATCCGCAACCGGGTGAACGAGCTTGGTGTGGCGGAGCCTTTGGTGCAGCGCCAGGGAGCGGACCGCATTATTGTGGAATTGCCCGGTGTGCAGGATACCGCTGCGGCCAAGCGTGTACTGGGTGCTACGGCCAACCTGGAATTCCGTCTTGAGGCCCGTCAGGATGCCTCATCCGCTGATATCGAGACGTTCCCGTTCCGTGACAACCCCAACCGTGAAGCCCGTCTCGAGCGGGAGGTGATCGTCACCGGTGACAATGTCTCTAACGCACAACAGGCGTTCGACGAGAACGGCCAGCCACAGGTCAACATCACCATGGACTCGGTGGGCGGCGACTTGATGAACCGCTCAACCCGCAACGCCATTGGGCGTCGCATGGCGGTCCTCTTTATCGAATACCGGACAGAAACGGAAGAAGTGGTTGTGGATGGTGAAACCCGCACGGTCGACAACCGCGTTGTCGAGAAGGGTATCATCAGCCTGGCGACGATCCAGTCTGCGCTGGGAAGCAGTTTCCGGATTACCGGACTGGATTCCATCCCTGAAGCAGCGGAGTTGGCCTTGCTGCTGCGGGCCGGTTCGTTGGCCGCGCCAATGTACTTTGTCCAGGAGCGGACGATTGGTCCCAGCCTTGGGCAGAAGAACATTGATGCCGGCATGATGTCGGTCCTGCTCGGCTTTGTGTTGGTCCTCTGCTACATGGTGGTGTACTACCGTGGCTTTGGCGTTATCGCCAACATTGCGCTGACGCTTAACCTGATGCTGCTGATCGCATGTATGTCGATTCTCTCCGCAACCCTGACGTTGCCGGGTATTGCCGGTATCGTGCTGACAGTGGGTATGGCGGTTGACGCCAATGTGCTTATTTTCGAGCGCATAAAGGAAGAGTTGAAATCGGGCATACCGCCGCAGTCGGCGATAAACTCCGGTTACTCCCGGGCCTTCGTTTCGATTTTCGATGCCAACATCACCACCCTGTTGGTGGCGGTGATCCTGTTCGCCATGGGGTCCGGCCCCGTGAAAGGGTTCGCGGTGACACTGTCGATCGGTATTCTTACGTCGATGTTCTCCGGGCTGATGGTCAGTCGCAGCATCGTAAATCTTGTATACGGCGGTCGACAGGTTGAAAAGCTGTCGATTGGGGGGAAGCTGGCCAATGTCTGAAGTAGAGAAGAAACCTATCGATTTTATGGGCTTTCGGAAGATAGCTTCCGTTGTGTCCATTGCGCTGGTTGTTGCGGCCATTGCGTTGCTGGCAGTGCGCGGCCTGAACCTCGGGCTGGATTTTACCGGTGGTACCTCCGTTGAGCTGGAATACCAGCAGGCACCCGCCTTGGACAATGTTCGCCAAACCCTGGAGAGCGCGGGATACGAGCAGTTCGTGGTCCAGAACTTTGGTTCGGATACCACGGTGCTGGTGCGAATGGCAGAGTCCGAGAACGACCAGTTGGCCGCTGAAGTCACGGCCGCGCTGTCGGCCGGTGGTAACGAGCTTGAGCTGGTGAGCTCCGAATTTGTCGGCTCCCAGGTTGGCGACGAGCTGAAGGAAGACAGTGGCCTGGGTATGCTCATCGCGCTGGCAGTTGTGCTGATTTACGTTGGCATGCGGTTCCAGTTCAAATTTGGCATTGCCTCTGTTGTGCCCCTGGCCCACGACGTCATCATCGTGTTGGGTGTGTTTGCGCTGTTCCAGTGGACGTTTGATCTCAGTGTCCTGGCGGCGTTGCTGGCGGTTATCGGTTATTCCCTCAACGACACCATCGTGGTGGCAGACCGGATTCGCGAGAACTTTCGCAAGATGCGTGAAGGGGGCTCCGAGCACATCATCAACGAGTCCATTCATCAAACCATCAGCCGGACCATCAACACTTCAGGTACGACATTGGTGGTTCTGTTCGCCTTGTATTTCCTGGGTGGTGAAGCGATCAACAACTTTGCGCTTGCTCTGATCATCGGTGTGGTGGTGGGTACCTACTCATCCATCTATGTGTCAGCAAACCTGCTGGTTGCCCTGGGTGTTGCACGGGAAGACCTGATCGTTCCGCCGAAGGAAGGTCTTGCGGGGCAGGAAGAGGAAGAAGAGCAGCCGCCCGAGTGGCTGAATCGGATGTAAGCCGTCGGTCAGCCATAAAAAAGCCGCAACCCCCATTGGGTGTTGCGGCTTTTTTGTGCCCGGCTTTTGGCCTTTATGCCTAGCGAGGCAGTCGGCCCCGGAACGGGTGAAGTGTTTTGAGCACTTCCCGGAACAGCTTGGGGTTTGCGACGATCAACTGCTTTGCTTTTTCCGTCGAAGGATTTCCGGAGAAGTCGCCGGTCAGGGCGCCGGACTCCAGTGCCAACGTGACGCCGATGGCCAGGTCAGCCGGCTCAGGGCGGAAAATGACTGCGGCGTCCAGATGGCCGGATGCCACCCGGGCGATATCAAGGGCTACACAACCAGCGGTTCGAAACAGGCTGCTGTCACGTGCAAGCAAGGATGCCATCTCGCCCCACATCAGTGGGTCGTCAGAAGAGCGGGTCTGGTCGAGAAGGTTGCTGACCACGGCTGCTCGGTCGGCATGCTTGACGTCGCTGGTACGCACTCGCCGGCTGTTGAGCGCGGCCCCATGGCCACGGCTGGCGGAGTATTCTTCACCGGTAACCGGGTTGATCAGCAGCAGGTTCTCGGTGCGGTTGTTCTTCTTTTGCAGCAACGCAACGGCGAAGTCAGGAATGCCGCGCAAAAAATTCTCACGCCCGAGTACCGGGAAAATATGCCAGCTCTTGTCATTGCCGTCGGCGTCCGCCTCGTTCAAAGGAGCGATGGCGTGGTCCTTGTATGCTTTATCGAGCTGTTCGGAAAAATTGTCGTAAATGGACTGTTCGACCCGCTCCAGTTGCTTGCGGCGGTCTTCGCTGTCGCCGTTGGGTTCCTGGCGTTCGAAGTGTGCTTTCAGATAGTCGGACCCCTGACGCGCGACGCGCAGGGCCATTTTGATTGCTGGTTGCATCTGAGTGTTCATTATCCGGGTGTGTGAAGGCCGCATAGCATATCAAAAACTGACCCGCCTTGTATGTTTTTCCAATCCGCAATGTCACGGATGGCGCTGTATCAGAGCATATCCGGAGAGGCGGGGAAGGGGGTGGATCTGTTATCATGCGTACCTTTCCAGTTTTTACAGAGATTCTACCGCCATGCACAAGCCAGCTAAGCCCCTGGAGGGTCCTGACACCTACAACGACCAGATCAGGATTGTCCTGGTTGAGACCTCCCATTCCGGCAACATCGGTGCGGTCGCCAGGGCCATGAAAAACATGGGTATGGGAAATTTGTGGCTGGTGAACCCTGTGTCCTTTCCCGATGAGGCCTCCTACGCCCGTGCGGCGGGCGCCTCCGATATACTCGACAAAGCCACGGTTGTCTCTACTCTGGATGACGCCATTGCCGATTGTGTGTGCGTCATGGGTACCAGCGCCAGGGGGCGAAAGGTCCCGTGGCCGGTTATCGCTCCACCAGACGCGGCGGCCAAGGCCTCCCAACAGTCGGAAGCGGGGCAGGTGGCATTGGTCTTCGGGCGTGAGAACCATGGGCTGAGCAATGACGAGTTGCAGCGCTGTCATTTCCACATTCATATTCCCTCAAATCCGGATTACAGCTCCTTGAATCTGGCCATGGCGGTTCAGGTAATGTGCTATGAATTGCGCATGCATTATCTAAGAGGCCTTGAAGGTGGAGGCAGCAGCCCATATCTCAGGCCTATGATGGCGCCTGGGGATGAAGGCTGGGATGTGCCGCCCGCGCCCGTCCGCGATGTAGAGGGTTTTTTCAGTCATCTGGAGCAGGTGCTTGTGGATGTGGACTTTCACCGCCGGGACAACCCCCGCCAGTTGATGACGCGGTTGCGGCGGCTGTTCCAGCGTGCTGGACTGGATCAGATGGAAATCAACATCCTGCGGGGGATACTGACCGCCGTGCAGAAGTCGGCAGGTACTGCGGATACCGCAAAAAATACGTCAAAGGCTGGTTCAACGGCCGGTGAACAGGAATAGGGTTATGTTTGAACGTCTTAGGGAAGATGTGAACAGTGTGTTTCATCGTGATCCCGCCGCTCGCAATACTTTCGAAGTGCTGACCAATTACCCGGGTTTGCACGCACTGATGTGCCACCGGTTCTCGCATTGGCTTTGGGGCCTCGGTCTGATGTGGGTAGCACGAACGTTTTCCTCGATTGCCCGCTGGCTGACCGGCATTGAAATTCATCCCGGCGCCACGATCGGGCGGCGTTTCTTTATCGATCACGGCATGGGTGTCGTGATTGGTGAGACCACGGTGATCGGTGACGATGTCACTTTATATCAGGGCGTTACCCTGGGTGGTACCAGTTGGAACAAGGGTAAGCGCCATCCGACGCTGGGTGACGGTGTTGTGGTGGGTGCCGGTGCCAAGATCCTCGGGCCGTTTACGGTAGGCGAAGGCGCCAAGATTGGCTCCAACTCCGTGGTGACCAAAGAGGTTCCGCCGGGTGCGACGGTTGTCGGTATTCCTGGCCGGGTGGTGGTGAAGCGCAAAGGGGAAGATGACGCCCGGCGTAAGGAAATGGAAGAGCGCATGGGCTTTGATGCCTATGGCGTGACCGAGGAGATGCCGGACCCGGTAGCCCGGGCGATGCGCAGCCTGCTGGATCATATGCACGTTGTGGATGATCGCATTGAGAACATGTGCAAAGCGCTTCGCAAAGTGAACAGTGAGTACCAGAATGGCGAGTTGCCGCCGCTGCAGGAAGAGGATTTCGACTGTGTGCGGGACGACGAGCCGTCGCAACGGTGAATACTTGACTGTTTTGGTTGGTCAATTCATACTCGGCGTTGTTAAAGCCGAATCAATCCCTGACCGGGGCTGACGTTATGAGACTGACCACCAAAGGCCGCTATGCGGTGACGGCAATGCTGGATCTCGCCCTTCATGGGGATCAGGGGCCGGTGAGTCTGGCTGACATATCTGCCCGGCAGGAGATTTCCCTCTCGTATCTCGAGCAGTTGTTTTCCCGCCTTCGCCGTCACAAACTGGTGACGAGTATCCGGGGCCCTGGCGGTGGTTATCGCCTGAGCCGTGAGGCAGACTCCGTCTTTATTGCGGAAGTTGTCGACGCGGTCAGCGAATCCCTGGATACCACCCGTTGCGGCAACAAGGGTGATTGCCAGAATGGCGAGAAATGCCTGACCCACCACCTGTGGTCTGATCTCAGTGATCAGATTCATCAGTTCCTCAGTGATATCAGTCTTGGGGACCTGATGCGCAAACGGGAGATTCAGGTGGTTGCCGATCGGCAGAACAGGCGCCATTCAGACGGCGACTCACAGACGATTAACACCGAGCGCCTTACGGATCAGGCGCCGGCCTGAACGACTATCCTGAAACTTCTATGAAAAAGCCCGTCTATCTGGATTATGCGGCCACCACGCCCGTAGACCCTGCCGTTGCCGAAGAAATGGTCAAATACCTGACGCCTGATGGTGTGTTTGGCAACCCTGCCTCACGCTCCCATGGCTTTGGCTGGCAGGCCGAAGCCGCCGTTGAAGGTGCTCGCCGTCAGGTGGCCAGTCTGATCCATGCAGACCCACGTGAGATTGTGTGGACGTCCGGCGCTACCGAGTCCGACAACCTCGCCATCAAGGGTGCTGTTACAGGCAAGAACAATCCGCACATTGTGACATCGATGATTGAACACAAGGCGGTGCTTGATACCTGCAAGTGGCTTGAAGGGCAGGGTGTTGAGGTGACCTGGCTGAAACCGGGCGCGGACGGGCGGGTGTCCTGTCAACAGGTTGAAGATGCGCTCCGGGACAATACCGCTTTGGTCAGCCTGATGATGGTCAACAATGAACTGGGTAGCCAAACGGATATCGCCGCCATCGGTACCATGCTTCGCGAACGCGGTGTGCTGTTTCATGTGGACGCGGCGCAGGCGGCTGGCAAGACCGAGGTGGATGTGGGAGCCATGCCAGTGGATCTGTTGTCCTTGTCGGGGCACAAGGTATACGGGCCCAAGGGTATTGGCGCCCTCTATGTGCGGCGTTCTCCGGACGTGCGAATTGAATCGCAGATTCATGGCGGTGGTCATGAGCGGGGCATGCGTTCCGGCACACTACCTACGCACCAAATCGTCGGCATGGGCAAAGCCTTTGATCTGGCCGGCGAAAAACTCGAGCAGGAGAAGGCGCGGCTGGAATCCCTGCGGAAGCGTTTCATGTCGGGCCTTGAAGGTCTTGAGGGCGTGACGCTTAACGGCAGTGCCGAACATCGGGTGCCGGGTATCATCAACCTCTCGTTTGCCGGTGTCGATGCGGAATCCCTGATGCTGGGATTGCGTGAATTGGCGGTTTCGTCTGGTTCGGCCTGTTCTTCGGCCACTATTGAGCCTTCGTTTGTACTCAAGGGCATTGGGCTGGATGATGAGCAGGCGCATCGAGCTCTCCGGTTTTCCTTTGGACGCTTTTCGACGGAAGAGGAGGCAGACTTCGCAGCGGCGCAAATCGTTGACGTTGTAACCCGTCTCCGTTCAGTGCGGTAGGCAGTTGCCTCCGGACTGCGTATAATCCCAACCCTGAAATTTTTCTGAACCTGAATGGAGATAGATCATGTCAAATGAGCGCACGCTCTCGATTATCAAGCCCGATGCAGTCGCAAAAAATGTGATCGGCGAAATCTACACACGCTTCGAAAAAGCGGACCTGACCATCGTCGCTGCGAAAATGATGCACCTGACCCAGGAGCAGGCAGAAGGGTTCTACGCCGAGCACAAGGAGCGCCCGTTTTTCAATGATCTGGTTGCGTTCATGACCTCCGGCCCTGTGGTTGTTCAGGTTCTGGAAGGCAATGGTGCTATCCTGAAGAATCGTGACCTGATGGGAGCAACCAACCCCAAGGAAGCGGAAGCAGGCACCATTCGTGCCGACTTTGCATCTTCAATTGACGCAAACGCTGTTCATGGTTCAGATTCCGCCGCGTCAGCTGAGCGCGAAATTGCGTATTTCTTTAATGACAGTGAGATCTGCCCGCGCGGCTGATCAGGCTGTATCGGGCCGGACATACGTCCGGCCCGTATTGGTTATTTGATTGAGGTTATGAAATGACAGCTGTTGCTGAGAAAACCAACCTTCTGGGAATGCCCAAGGCCAAAATGGAGGCCTTTTTTGAATCCCTGGGGGAGAAACGTTTCCGCGCAACACAGGTGCTGCAATGGATTCACCAGCGCGGGGCCGATGACTTCGATCAAATGACCAATATGAGTCGGGTGCTGCGGGAAAAGCTGAAGGCCGTTGCGGAAATTCGTGGGCCGGAGGTGGTGTACGACGAGTCCTCCAAAGACGGTACCCGCAAATGGGTCATGCGCATGGACAACGGCAACAGTGTTGAAACCGTGCTCATACCTGACGGCGAGCGCGGCACGCTGTGCGTATCGTCGCAGATTGGCTGCAGCCTCGATTGCACGTTTTGTTCAACGGGCAAGCGTGGATTTAACCGCAATCTTACCGCTGCCGAAATCATCGGGCAGGTCTGGGTTGCGCGTAAGGCGTTCATGCCATTTGAACCCGGCCCGGACCGCCCGATTACCAATGTGGTAATGATGGGGATGGGTGAACCGTTGCTGAACTTCGACAACGTTGTCGATGCCATGAACCTGATGATGGAGGACCTGGCGTACGGCATTTCCAAGCGACGTGTCACCGTCAGCACCTCTGGGGTGGTTCCGGCACTGGACAAATTGGGTGAAGTTACCGATGTTTCACTGGCCATTTCGCTCCATGCGCCCAATGATGAGTTGCGTAACCAGTTGGTGCCGTTGAATAAAAAGTACCCTATTGCGGAGTTGCTGGCAGCGACGCGTCGTTATCTTGCACGTCTGCCTGACAAGCGGAAGGCAACCATTGAGTACACGGTCATCGAAGGCGTTAATGATCAGCCTGAGCACGCCAGGGAACTCGCTGTTGTTCTTCGCGGCCTGCCGTGCAAGATTAACCTGATCCCGTTCAATCCGTTTCCCGAGAGCGATTTTCGCCGTCCCAGTAACAACGCGACCCGCCGTTTCCAGGCAGTCCTGAACGAGGCCGGCTTTATCGCCACGGTGAGAACCACTCGCGGTGATGATATCGATGCAGCCTGTGGTCAGCTGGTAGGGATGGTGGAAGACCGCACCAAGCGTAGTCAGCGTTATATCCAGGTGCAGCAGGTCAGTCCGTAAACCCGGTGCCGATATGCACCTTCCAATTCAAGAGGAATTGCCGACTGTGACATTTATTCCAGTGAAAAGGATGCGAGCCGCGCTTGTCGTGGTATTGCTGGCGATGTTTGTCGCAGGGTGTGTGACCAATACCGATAGCCGGTTTGCCCGCGAGGCAGATCGCGACAAGGCCGTCAGGAATTATGTCCAGTTGGGTACCGCCTACATCGGCCAGGATAATCTCGAAAGGGCCCGGCATCACCTTGAACGAGCACTAGAATTGTCTCCCGATGACCCCGGGGCGCTGGCAGCCATGGGGCTGATCTATAACGCCGAGGGCGAACCGGAACTGGCTGAGCGGTCGTTCCGGGAGTCACTCGATAGTGATCAGGGCTATACCCGCGGGCGGGTTTATTACGGTGCCTTCCTGTACGGTGCGGGCCGATTCGAGGACTCCCGTGAACAGTTTCTGGCCGCGTCGAGGGATACGTCCTACAACGACAGGGCATCCGTGTTTTTTAACCTAGGATTGACGGAAGAGAGAATTGGCAACCTTGAGGGCGCCACGACGGCGTACCGGCGCGCCGTTGAATTATCCCGTGGTGATGCAAAGTCACTGCTTGCGCTGTCACGGACGTTGGTCGAATCCGGAGAGCTCCAGGCCGCCTCTCGTCACTACAGCCGCCTGATGACGTTGATGCAACGGAACCAGAATCTCCGCCATTCTCCTGAAAGTCTTTTTACCGGCATCCGCATTGCCCGGCATCAGGGCGACAGGAACCGGGAATCGAGTCTTGCGCTCCAACTGAAGAACAATTTTCCAAACTCTGTCGAATACCAACAATACAGGGTGATGACATCCAATGGACAGTGATGACGCACAACAACCGTCGGGCCTGAGTGAGCCTACGGGCCAGTTGCTCAAACGTGCGCGTGAGCAGAAGGGGCTCAGTGTTTCCGCCGTGGCCGATGCCCAGCACCTTCGCCCGGCGATAATACAGGCGATAGAGGACGGGCATTATGAACAGATCGACAGTGAACTGTTCCTTAAAGGCTATGTCAGAACCTACGCACGACAGGTTGACCTTGATCCGGATGCGGTGATCGCGACGCTGGATGAGGAGCTCGAACCGCTACGACAGCAAAAAGTGCAGGCAGAAGAAGCGAATCCGCTGATTGATATCGAGCGTCGCAGGCGTCGCAAGCGACGCGTTGCAAAGTTTCTGCTTCTCCTGCTGGCCATAGCAGTAATTGCCTTTCTCGCATTGCGCTTTATGGGCGAATTGGACGGTATAACAGGCGACACGACGGAACCGGCTGTGTCCTCGGAAACGGCTGCTCCCGCGCAGCCTGAACCGTCCGAAGAGACGGTGTCGGTGGACGACACTGTCGATACCGAGTTAGCCGAGCCTGAAACCGAGGAAGAGGCCGATAGGCTATCCGCGCCGGTTGATGAAGCGTCGATCGTTGAGGACAATAGCGAGTTGGCAGAGCTGCCTGAGGACCCTCAGGTGAATGAGCAGGTCTCTGGCTCTCCGGCCCCGACGGTTGAAGACGATTCCGCTCCCGCTGCGCAACCTGCTGTCGATGAGATTGATGAGAGCCAGGTTCCGGTGGTGACCAGTGAGCCGGAGCCAGCGTTTCAGGAGAGCGCCCAGCCAACGGCTGCCGTCGGCAGCGCTCGCCTGGAAATGACATTCAGCGATGAGTGCTGGGTTCAGGTAACCGATTCGGCGGGCAATCGCCTGGTGGGATCCCTGCAACGGGATGGTGACAGGATTAATGTATCAGGCAGGCTGCCCATCGACGTTGTTGTCGGCGCAGTCGATGCCATCGAATCTATAAGATTTGATGGCCAACCGATTGACCTTTCCGGTTATCGGGTCGTCAACAACCGAGCAGAATTCTCGCTGGATATCTGAACGTTTCGAACCCTCTTTTGCGGTTAGCAGGCTATATGAATCACGAATCTCCGATCAAAAGACGCAAATCACGCCAGATAATGGTAGGCGATGTTCCCGTGGGTGGCGATGCGCCTATTGCTGTCCAGAGCATGACCAACACCAACACCTGTGACGTGGATGCAACCGTTGGCCAGATCCGCGCCCTGCAGGAAGCTGGAGCGGACATTGTGCGGGTATCCGTGCCTACAATGGATGCTGCGGAAGCGTTCGGCAAGATTCGCTCAATGGTGTCGGTACCATTGGTGGCTGACATCCATTTCGATCACCGAATTGCTCTGCGGGTGGCGGAACTGGGTGTTGATTGTCTTCGTATCAACCCGGGTAATATCGGTCGGGATGACCGTGTCAGCGCCGTGATCAGCGCCGCGCGGGATGGCAATATCCCGATTCGTATTGGCGTCAACGCGGGCTCGCTGGAAAAGGCACTGCAACGTAAGTACGGGGAACCGACACCCGAGGCTCTGGTTGAGTCGGCCATGCGCCATATCGACATTCTCGACCGTCATGATTTTCAGGACTTCAAGGTGAGCCTGAAGGCCTCAGAGGTCTTCATGACGGTGGCGGCATATCGTCAGATTGCTGCACAGATAGAACAACCCCTGCATCTGGGTATTACCGAGGCTGGTGGCTTTCGCTCCGGGACAGTGAAGTCCTCTGTTGGCCTGGGCATGCTGCTGATGGACGGCATTGGGGATACCATCAGAGTATCGCTCGCGGCAGACCCGGTGCAGGAAATCAAGGTCGGCTACGATATTCTCAAAAGCTTGCGCCTGCGCAGCCGGGGTATCAACTTCGTCGCGTGCCCAAGCTGCTCACGCCAGAATTTCGATGTCATCCAGACCATGAATGACCTTGAGGCTCGTCTGGAAGATGTCAACGAGTCCCTGGATGTTGCCATCATTGGCTGTATTGTAAACGGGCCGGGCGAGGCAAAGGTTGCTGACCTGGGCTTGACCGGCGGCAGCCCCAAGAACCTGTTCTACGCGTCGGGCAAGCCTAATCAGAAGCTCGACAATGCCAACCTGACCGACGACCTGGAACGGCTGATCCGTGAGGAAGTGGCGCGTCGCAAGGAAAAGGAAGAAGCGATCATTACCCGCTCGGCCGACTGAGAGCAGATCGTCAAATCACCGACACAGATAAGGTAGTAACTTGGCTAAGATCCAGGCAATCCGCGGGATGAACGATATCCTGCCAGAGCAGACGCCGGTGTGGCAGTTTGTGGAAGACACGGTCAGGAAAGTGCTTTCCCAGTACGGTTATCAGGAAATTCGCATGCCGGTGGTTGAGCAGACGGACCTGTTCAAGCGCTCTATTGGCGAAGTGACGGATATCGTTGAGAAAGAGATGTACACCTTTGAGGATCGCAACGGTGACAGCCTGACCCTGCGCCCCGAAGGTACGGCCGGCTGCGTGCGCGCCGCCGAAGAACACGGTCTGCTTTTTAATCAGACCCGCCGGCTTTGGTACACCGGCCCCATGTTTCGTCATGAGCGCCCCCAAAAAGGCCGTTACCGTCAGTTCCACCAGATCGGCGTGGAATGTTTTGGCATGACCGGCCCGGATATTGATGCTGAGCTCCTCGTGTTGACGGCCAGGCTCTGGCGCGCGCTAGGACTGAGTGAACACACCCGCCTGGAAATCAATTCCATAGGTACGTCTGCTGCCCGTCGGGAATACCGCGAGGCGCTGGTCGCGTACCTCTCGGACTACCGGGATCAATTGGACGAAGACAGCCAAAGGCGTCTTGGCTCGAACCCGCTACGCATTCTGGACAGCAAGAACCCGGTCACACAGAAGCTTCTGGTGGACGCGCCTCGCCTGGATGACTACCTCGATGATGAATCACGGGATCATTTCCGCCAATTGCGTTCGTTGCTGGACGCGGCTGGCATTGAGTATACGGTGAATCCAAAGCTGGTTCGCGGGCTCGATTATTATGGCAAAACCGTATTCGAGTGGATTACCGACAGCCTGGGCTCCCAGGGGACGATCTGCGCCGGTGGTCGCTACGATGGGCTGGTGGAGCAGTTGGGAGGCAAGCCAACGGTGGCGGTCGGTTTCGCCATGGGGCTCGAACGACTGATTTTGCTGCTGGAAACGCTCAATCTTGTGCCAGACAGTGCCAATGGCAATGCAGACGTGTATGTTGCGGCTATGGGTGAATCCACCGTGGCCCCAGCATTGGCGTTGTGTGAATCCCTTCGCGATGCCTTGCCGGGTGTGACGGTGATGGGGCACTGCGGTGGCGGTAGTTTTAAGAGTCAGATGAAGAAGGCTGATCGCAGTGGCGCCCGTTACGCAGTCATTCTGGGTGAGAATGAGGTTGCCAGCGGGACCGCCGGCCTTAAGCCGTTACGTTCGGATGAGGCGCAGCAAGACGTTGCCCAGGGCGACCTGGCAGTGGCACTGAAAGAATTGCTTGGCCGCTGATGGCGCGCCGACGAGCTACAGCATAATAAACATCTATTGCAGGAGTCATCATGGCTGAAATGCGTACTGAGGAAGAAACGGTCCAGGCAATCAAGGACTGGTGGAAAAAGAATGGCAGCTCGCTTCTGATCGGTGTCGGTGCGGCGCTGGCTATTGTTTTCGGGTGGCAGGCCTGGCAGAACCATCAAATGCAGCAGCGTACGGAAGCGGCTTCCCAGTTTGCCGAGCTGATCAATGCCTACAGCGATGAGAGCGATGAAAATCGCGCAGATACCGTTGCTTACGTGGCCGAGAACCTGCGAGAAGAATACAGCGACAGCGCTTTCGCTATCTATGGCATGTTGATGCTTGCTCGCCAGCAGGTTATGGACCAGGGCGATCCGGAAGGGGCGATCGAGTCCCTGACCTGGGCACAGGAAAAAGCCGGCGAAAGCGGAGCGTTGGCGCTGGTTATTCGCAACCGCCTGGCCCGCGCCCAGTTCTCGGCGAAACAGTACGAAGATGCTTTGGCAACCATTGAGGGTACGGACAATACCGGCAGTTTCGGCGCTATTTTTACCGAGCTTAAAGGCGATATCCTGCTAGCCCAGGGTAATCGTGAGGGGGCTCGAGAAGCGTATCTGGCGGCCCGTGAAATGAACCAGCAGGGTCGTAGCGGCATTCTTGAGCTCAAGCTATCCGACCTTGGTGTTGAGGAGGGAGCCTGATGCCCTGGTTGGTTAACGGGCATACCAGACTCCTTTCGCTTGCGGGTATGCTGACACTGGCTGTCCTTGCAGGATGTAGTACCAGCGACACCTTTGAGCAACCTGCACCGGTTCCGGAGATTTCATCCAGTGTCGGGCTTGAGCCTGTCTGGAGTATGGGTGTTGGGGACGGGCATGATGACAACTTCCTGTACCTCGCCCCTCTGAACACCGGAGACCGTTTGTATGCGGCATCAGCCGATGGCGAGGTTTATGCCGTCGGCTCCGAAAACGGCGAGGTATTCTGGTTCCGGGATCTTGACGAGGAAATCAGTGCCGGCGTTGGTGGCGATCAGGGAAACCTGTACCTGGTCACCCGTGATGCTGAGCTGATGGCCCTGTCGCGCGAAGATGGTTCTGCGCTTTGGCGGCAGCCTTTGCCCAACGAAGTGTTGGCATCCCCCCAGTCCAATGGGCGCCTGGTGGTGACACAGACCATTGATGGCAAGGTGCTGGCGTTTGATACCGCCTCCGGGGAGCAGGCATGGCAATACGACAGTGATGTCCCGGTCCTGTCAATACGTGCAGCGGCGTCGCCGCTTGTCGGGGCAGACCTTGTGCTGGCTTCACTGGCCAACGGCAAGCTCATGGCGATCTCCACTGAGACCGGCCAGCCCGTTTGGCAGTATGAAGTGGGCCAGCCGCAGGGCCGTACCGAGCTTGAACGGCTTGTTGATGTGGCCGGTGAGCCGCTGATTCTAGAGAGCGCGGCGATGATTGTGGGCTATCAGGGCAAGCTTGCGCTGGTTGACCTGCAAACCGGACAGGAAATCTGGAGTCGTCCCGCCTCCAGCCTGCAGTCACCAATGATCGGCAACGGTAATATTTTTGTCGCGGGTGCCAACGGCGATATCACGGCCTACCGCGGTTCCGACCGTCGCGAGCTGTGGGTTCAGGACCGGTTATCCTGGCGGCAGCCAACGCAGCCGGTTGTCTATGAGGATTACCTGTTGATAGGTGATTTCGAGGGGTATATTCATATGTTGTCGTTGGAAGACGGCAGCTTGGTGGGTCAGCTTGAATTTGACGACGAGGGCCTGCGGGTGCCTTTCCAGCGCCTGCAGAACGGTAACCTTCTTGTGTATGGCAATAGCGGTAAACTGTCGGTATTGAAACTCCGGACGCTCGACTGAGTGCTCCTTTCCGGCCCTATCGCTGTGAAGCGCGGGCCCTGTTTAATGTGTAGCGAAAGACTATGACCCCTGTAATTGCTCTTGTCGGGCGCCCCAACGTGGGCAAATCGACACTGTTTAATCAAATGACGCGGTCCCGGGATGCGCTTGTAGCGGATTTCCCCGGCTTAACCCGTGATCGTAAATACGGTGAGGGCAATTACGAAGGGCAGCGCTTTATCGTGATTGATACCGGTGGCCTGACCGGGGGTGAGGAAGGCCTGGACGCTGAAATGGCCCGCCAGTCCATGCAGGCTGTCGAGGAAGCTGACATTGTCCTGTTTCTGGTAGATGGCAAGGCCGGCCTCAATGGCGGCGACGAACTGATTGCTGCCCATCTTCGGAAAACCGGCAAGCGGGCGCATCTGGTGGTCAACAAGACGGATGGCCAGGACCCCGACATCGCCGCGTCCGATTTCTACGGCCTGGGCTTTGAATCTACCTATCTGATTGCTGCCTCTCACAACCGGGGCATTCGCTCCATGCTGGAAGAGTTGCTGCCGTCCGAGGAAGAGCGCGAAGGGCAGGACCGTGCCGATCGTTATCCGGGCATACGCATTGGTATTGTCGGGCGACCGAACGTGGGCAAGTCAACATTGGTCAACCGCATGCTCGGAGAGGACCGGGTGATCGTCTATGACATGCCCGGCACCACCCGGGATAGCGTTTACATCCCGTTTGAACGCATGGATAACCAGTACACACTAATCGATACGGCCGGTGTTCGCCGGCGCAAGAATGTCAGTGAGGTGGTGGAGAAGTTTTCCATCATCAAGACCCTCCAGGCTATCGATGACGCCCATGTGGTCATCCTGGTTATCGACGCCCGGGAAGGTCTGGTGGACCAGGATCTTCATCTGATTGGCTTTGTTCTGGATGCCGGCCGTTCCCTGGTGATTGCGGTCAACAAATGGGACGGCATGGACCCGGACGACCGGGCCAAGGTAAAAGAGCAGGTTCAGCGCCGCCTGGACTTTCTTGATTATGCTGACAAGCACTACATATCTGCCCTTCACGGCTCCGGTGTGGGCGTCATGTACGATTCGGTTCACGCCTGCTATGAGTCAGCGATGGCCAAGTGGCCGACCAATCGCCTGACGGCCATCCTCCAGGATGCTACCGCCCAACACCAGCCGCCGCTTGTGCAGGGGCGTCGAATAAAGCTGCGGTACGCCCACCAGGGTGGGTCCAACCCTCCAGTGATTGTGGTGCATGGCAATCAGACTGACGCGTTGCCAGGGGCTTACAAACGCTATCTGGAGAATACCTTCCGTAAAGTGCTGAAGGTCAATGGTTCTCCCATTCGCTTCGAGTTCCGTTCCAGTGAAAACCCGTTCGCTAATAAGGTTAGCCGGCTGACGCCGCGTCAGAAGGTCAAACAGGACAATGACCTGAAGAAAGGGCGGCCGGTGCGGAAGAAAGCGCGAATGAAGAGCAAGAAACGCTGAAACGATCCGACCGTCGGGGCAGCGCCAGGCAGTCGGTGCTGCATCAAAGGGCGCGATGGTTGGTCTTTAGCCACTCCTGAAACTCGTTTTCGGGCATCGGCCTGCTGTAGAAATAGCCTTGTGAATAGTCACAGCCTTCCTGTTGCAGGAAGTGTGTCTGGGCTTCTTCTTCCACGCCTTCTGCAATTACACTCAAGCCAAGACTGTGGGCCATGTTGATAATGGCCTTCACCAGCGAGGCGTCCTCCCGCTCCTTCATCACGTCCTGGACAAAGGATTTGTCGATTTTCAGGGTATCGAAAGGGTAGCTCTTGAGGTAGCTGAGCGCCGAATAGCCGGTACCGAAGTCATCAACTGACAGGCGAATGCCGGATTGATCGAGTTGCCGCAGGATATCGGCGGTTTCTATGGTGTTATCAAGGATCAGTCGCTCAGTGATTTCCAGTTCCAGTTGCTGGGGGGGCAAGCCGCTGGCTTTGAGAGCATTCATGACCGTGTCGACAAAGCCCGGATCCCTGAATTGCCTGGGAGATACGTTGACTGAAATGCCGATGTCCGTACCAGTGGACTCTTTCCAGCGTATGGCCGCCAGGCAGGCTTCCCGTAACACCCATTCACCAATCGGCGTTATCAGGCCGGTTTCTTCCGCCAGGGGTATAAACCGGTCGGGCATGACCATACCCATACCGGGGTTATTCCAGCGCAGCAGGGCTTCGGCAGAGCACAGTTGTCCGGACTCAGTGCGAACAATGGGCTGGTAGTAGAGCTCAAACTCTTTTTGCTCCAGGGCCCGGCGCATCAGCGATTCCATCTGCAGCCGTTCATGGGAGACTTCCGTCATTTCCGGAGCAAAGAGAGCATAGGCACTTTTACCCTTGTGTTTGGCCTGGTACATGGCGGCATCGGCGTGTTGAAGCAGGGTGCCGCTGTTATCGGAGTCGTTCGGGAAAACGGAGATACCGATACTGGTGGTTACGAACACTTCCTGGCCATTCAGCAAATAAGGAGGGGCAAAGGTCTTGAGGATACGCTCTGCCACCTGTGACGTCGCCTCGGGGCCCGTCAGGCCGGGCAATATCACCAGAAACTCATCACCACCAAGCCTGGCGACGGTGCTGGTACCCCGAAGGCAGCTGGAAATCCGTCGTGCGGCCTCTATCAGGAGGTTGTCACCGGCGTCGTGCCCAAGGGTATCGTTAATGTGCTTGAAGTTGTCCAGGTCGAGAAACATCACGCCAACCAGGGAGCTTTCGCGTCTTGCCTGGGCCAGGGCCAGTTTCAGGCGATCCAGGGCGAGCATCCGGTTGGGAAGCCCGGTCAGGATGTCGTAGTTAGCCTGTCTGAGCAGTTGTTGCTCGTAGCGCTTGCGAATGCTGATATCTTCGCCAAGAATCAGGTAGCCGGTGGCTTCGCCCTTGGAATTCTTGATGGGGGTTACGATCAGTTGTTCCCAGAAGCGCTCACCGTTCTTGCGAACGCTGTTGATTTCCCCCTGCCAGACCCCCACGCGTTGGACCTGAAGTCGGATGGATTGCCACAGTTGGCGGTTTTCTCGATGGGCCTGTGCATCCTCGGATAGCACGCCCGGGTGTTTTCCGGCGATGGTGGCAGCGTCGTAGCCGGTGAGCTGGCTGAATTTCTGGTTGGCGTATTCGATACGCCACTGGCGATCACAAATCAGCACCGATGACGGGCTTTGCTCAATCGCCTTGGAGAATTTTCGGATTTCCTGGGCATCGCGCTCCTGTCGCTCGAGGTCATCGTTGAGACGTTCCCGCATCTGGTTGATGGCAACGGTGACCTGGGCCAGTTCGTCATTTCGATTCAGTTGGGTGTCCGGTCGGTCCAGTTCAAGCGGGTCTGACAGGTTGTTGAGTGAGAAATTGCGGGCGTAGTTGGCCATGGTGGTCAGGTGCCGCGCAATGAAGTGCTGGAAAATCCAGATGATCAGGATCGAAACGAAAAAGGTCTTCAGGAACTGGGTGGTCAGCACCACTACGACTTTTTGGCGCATGTCCGAGAACACCCGCTTCAGATCGGCGGTGATGGTCAACTGACCCAAACTGAACATTTCATCACCCTGGTGGGTGAGCTTGAACGTATGGCTGATTGTCTGGGCGTTGCGAGGGATTTCGCCCATGACCAGTTCGGAATCCGGTTCAATTTTGAGGCGTAGGTGAACGATGTCTGGCAGGCTGAGTATGCCTTCGAGCTGGGTCTGTAGGAGTTTCTGATCCAGCGCCCATAGGCTGCGGGCCAGACTGGAGGTATAGCCGGTTTCGACAACCATCATGCGCCTGTCGATCTGCGACAGGTCCTTCCGGTAATCCGAGTATATCTGGATAGCTGAAGAGATGAGCGTGAACAACGAGCTGAACAACAGGATGTATGCGAGCAGCCTGAAGGACAGGGGAGACCCGGTTCGAAATCGTTGCAGGCGAGTCAACAGTTTTTGCATGTCCTATACTTCGGCCACCCTGGCAGGTTTCAATGAGCATGGTCAGACGGTGTTCTCAGGACTATAGCAGCAGTTTCTTGCAAATGCCTCGCAAATACAGGAAAAATCGGGAGAAATGTGTCACTGTTCAGGATTTGTTAATGTCTTGGGAGCGGGCGATGATCGGGGGTGTTGAACGCCTGCGCATGCAGGGCTGATCGATTGGGAGTGCAGAGTGGACCTGCAACGAAAAAGAAGCTGAAAAAATGGCGTCCCCTAGGGGGTTCGAACCCCTGTTGCCGCCGTGAAAGGGCGGAGTCCTAGGCCACTAGACGAAGGGGACGCATCGCTTCAAAAGCTTGCCTCGTCGAGGTGGCGCGTATATTAAGTAAGGCGATACGAGCTGTCAAACGGTTTTTAAAAAAATAATAGCTTTCGCGAGCACAGCAGGTTGGTCGAGGAAGCTGCCCTGAGCCTTTCCGAGGACCGCCTCAGTACCTTACCGAATCCGCCAGGGCTGGACCCAATTCAGGATACTGGAAATGGAACCCTTCGGCTTCGAGTCTTTCGGGTATGGCCATTTGGCCGGTCAGTAACAACCGGGACATTTCGCCCAGCGCCAACTTAAGGACCGGACTTGGTGCCGGGAAAATGGCCGGCCGGCCCAAAACGCCGGCAAGACACTTTGTAAACTGCCGGTTGGTGACCGGGTTGGGGCTCACGACGTTGTAGGGGCCGTTGGCCTTGTCGGATTCGAGCATCCAGACAAGCGCTGCGACCACGTCGTCCCGGTGAACCCATGGCATGAACTGTTCGCCGTCGCCAAGTCGCCCCCCAAGACCCAGGCGGAAGGGTAGAAGCATGCGCTGCAGGAAACCGCCACCGGGGCCGGCAACAATCCCCGTCCGCGACAGGCATACGCGAACGCCGTCAGCCTCCAGGCTCAGAGCTTCCTGTTCCCAGTCACGGCACATGCGATGAGTGAATTCGTCATGGGGCAACGTTTGCTCAGTCACGCGTTCACGGCCCTGGTCGCCGTAGAAACCCACAGCAGAACCGGACACCAGCACGCGCGGGAGTGATTCCCAGCTCCTTATCACGTTCGCCAGGAGGCTAGTAAGGCCGATACGGCTGTCCCGCAGTTCCTGTTTGCGGCGATCGGACCATCGTTTATCGGCGATGCCTTCGCCAGCCAGGTTGATAACCGCACCGAACCCCGGGTGGCCTCGTAGCAGCTCGAGATCTCCCAACGCCTCTACACGTCCACAAAGAGCCTGAACGTTTGCCGTGGACTGTCTGCTGAAGACGGTTGGGGCGTAGCCTTTGCTGATCAGTTGTTGGCACAATGATTGGCCGATGAATCCGGTGCCTCCGGTGATCAGAATCCGATTATCCATTGCTGCTCGCTCCTGGGTCGGTTAATGGTCGGCTATTGATAGTTGTCGGTGATGGGTTATGCCGGCTGTTTGTGGCTGTCGAGTTCGTGGATCACAACGTCACGAATGGCTTTCCCCAGTTCGGGATTCTCACCGATGGGTGGTGCAAGCGTAATGCTGACCTCGTGTTGGCTTTGTAGCCCCTCGATCATCGCGGGAACGTCTTTTCTGAGATGACGGCCCGCCGCCAGGAATAGCGGCACGACGGTATACTGTCGGACGCCTTCACTTGCTCCCTCGCTGATAACCGTATCCAGGGAGGGCTCTGCCAGTTCCATATAGGCAATGCGGGACCCGGGTACAGATTCAAGTGTCGGGGTTGCCAATGCTTCGAACGTCCGGCACCAGCGCTCATCGCTGCTTCCATGGGCAAGTAGGATTATTCGGGGAGCTTCTCCGTTCATAGTATCTCCTGGTATGAATAAAAGCTGGGATAGTAATCTAAAGTGTAGCAGCCGCAGGCCTGCCACTGTGCTGCTCGATGACGATAGGATGGGTATATGTTCGATTGGAAAGAGATTCTGGATTTCTGGTTTGGTGAACTTGATGAGCACGGCCTGCCGGACAGCTTTCACAGGAATCGCTGGTTCCGTTCCACGCGTGCCTTCGACCAGGAAATCCGGCGACGCTTCCTGTCGATGGTCCTTTTTGCGTCAGAGGACGGTCTGCGGCACTGGCGCAAGACGGCCGGTGGGGCTCTTGCAGAGATCATCCTGCTGGATCAGTTCACACGGAATATACATCGGGGCGGAGCGCTGGCGTTTTCCAATGACCGGTTGTCTGTAAAGCTCTGTAAGGCAGCGATGCGTGATGGACAGGACATGGAATTGCCCCCGGTAAAGCGGGGCTTCCTCTATATGCCGCTGCAGCACTCGGAAAAACGTGAGGATCAGGATCTGTCTGTGGAGTGTTACTCGCAATTGGCCGCCGCCACCGATGGCATTGTCGGAGATTTTATGGAGAGTTTTCTACAATCCGCCCGTGACCATCGGGATATCATCCACCAATTTGGCCGTTTTCCACACCGCAACCAGGCACTGAAACGCTCCTCAAGCCCGGAGGAGCAAGCCTACCTGACCAACGGTAAGCGCTTCGGCCAATAAATGCCTTCAAATCCGTTCAACAGGCCGGAACTGCCAAGCCCATCAAGGTTTCATGGCGCCTTATGCGGCAGAATTTACAAAAACTAACAAGAATCAGGCTTCGCTGCACAGGTCTCAGGGCCATTGCAGGCGGCCGGCGATCGAAACAAGGAAAACCAGCCATGGGGCAGTTACAGAACCCCGCACTCCAGGCGAACAGTGAACTGCCGGAGAACCGATTACTTCGGCAGTCGATTCGCTACAGGGGGCGCAAGACCTTACGTGTAAAAAGCGAGCTACGGCGTCTTAAAATCCTGGAGGCGACCCTTCGAATTGCAGCTCGTGACGGTTTGCGAGGCATCAAGCATCGAGCTGTTGCGAGGGAAGCGAAAGTGCCTCTGGCCGCCACCACCTATTACTTTCGCGATATTCATGAATTGATCAGTGACTCATTCATGCTTTTCGCTGAAAAAGCCCGGGACAATCTTGATGGCTTTTATGACACCATCAATCTGGTGCTGGATACCACCCCTGCAGAAACCCTTCGGCGCAATGGTCCCCAACGCAAGGAATTGGCTGCGCGTTTGTCGGTAATATCGACGGCCTATCTCCATGAGCAGTTTACAAAGCGAAGGCAGCAGATGCTGGCGGAGCAGGTGTTCCTTATGGAAGCGTTAAGGGATGACCGTCTTGCGGGCCTGGCAAGAAGCTATCGTGAAGCCTGGACCGCAGGCCTGCGGCAGATACTGAAGCGGCTGGATTCGCCATCACCGGAGAGAGACGCAACGCTGCTGGTGAATGTCACTCTGGGTATGGGATACGATTCTTTACTCAACGATCAGCGTGTGGATTACGCCGCACTGTCTGAGACCGTTGCGCGCGTGATCGGGTTGGCGTTAGGCGAACAGAAGATCGTACCGGTCTGAATATGGGGATGAAAAAGGTCCTGAAAAAAGAGTTGACGAACCAGGATGAATCCGTAGAATACGCGTCCGTTGATCAAGCGGGAATAGCTCAGTTGGTAGAGCACAACCTTGCCAAGGTTGGGGTCGCGAGTTCGAATCTCGTTTCCCGCTCCAGATTCCAAAAACCCGGTCTTTTCGAAAGGAAAGGCCGGGTTTTTCATTTTTAGCCTGCAAGCCACAGTCTTCACACCCTGTTCTCGGTTATACTGCCAGGTCATATTGGATGCCTTGTCGTCAGTGTTTCGGGAGCGCCCATGCAGGTACATTCGTTGTATGTCTATCCGGTCAAATCCCTGGCCGGAATCCAGGTTTCTTCATTCCTTCTGGACGAGTTCGGTCCGGCCGATGACCGTCGCTGGATGATCGTTGATTCCGAGCGCGAGTTCGTTACCCAGCGAAGCAATCCGGAACTCGCCATGATCAAAACCCGGTTGGACTCAGGTCAGGTCTTTGTCGATATACCGGGGGAGGGCGAGTTTCCATTGTTGCCGGACACTGAGGAGTGTCGTGTCAGGGTCTGGCGGGACTGGGCGAAAGCGGTGTACGGAGAGGACAAGGCATCTGCTGCGCTGTCCCGCTACTGTGGCCAGACATTTCGCTTTGTGTATATGCCCGAGGAAACCTTCCGCCGCGTTGAGGCGAGCCGGGTTACCGAGTATCGTCGGGTCAGCTTTGCCGATGGTTTTCCATTCCTGATCACCAACCTTGCGTCCCTTGAAGAGCTGAACACGCGCCTTGATTCGGCCATCGATATGCGAAGGTTCCGGCCGAACATTGTTGTTGAGGGCGCGGGGGCCTGGGATGAGGACAACTGGACATCTGCACGCATCGGGGAAACGGCATTCACGCTGGTAAAGCCCTGTTCCCGCTGTGTTATGACCACCGTGGATCCGGACCAAGGCGTAAAGTCCGTAGATCTGCAGCCTTTAAGGATGCTTGGAACCTATCGGCGAACCTCTGACGGCGTCATTTTCGGAATGAACGCCATTCATGAATCGGACGGGACCATCCGGGTCGGTGATCCGATTACTCTGCAAACGACTGCCACAACGGAGAATCAGTAACGTGCCATTGTTAACGCTGGATGCCGTATCCCTTGCTTTTGGCATGCAGCCATTGCTCGACCAAGCCTCTATGACCATCGAGGCAGGTGAACGTGTGTGTCTTCTTGGCAGGAATGGCGAGGGAAAATCCACACTACTGAAGATCGTCAGCGGTGAGGTAACGGCGGACGGCGGTGTTGTCCGGCTGGACGACGGTGCGGTGTTGTCAGTGCTGCCCCAGAATCTCCCCGTCAATGATACTCGAACCGCGTATGAGGCCGTTTCCGGTGCTTTCCCGGAGACCGGGGAATTGCTCGCGGAATTTCATCGGTTGTCCCAGACTGCGGATGAAGCCAGCCTGGACCGGCTGATGAAAGTACAGGAGCGCCTTGAGGCGCTGGATGGCTGGCGTCTGGACCAGAAAGTCGGCGCCATCCTCGAGCAATATGGCATCGACCCGGAGCAGCGTCTGAACACGCTTTCCGGCGGTTGGCAGCGACGTGTCCTGTTGGCGCGTGCCCTGGTGACCGAGCCGGATATCCTGTTGCTGGATGAGCCTACCAACCACCTGGATGTGCCCGCCATTGCCTGGCTGGAAGAGGCCCTTGGTCAATTCCGTGGCGCGATTCTGTTTGTCAGCCACGACCGCGCATTTATACGCCGCATGGCCACGCGGATCGTGGAACTGGACCGCGGGCACCTGGTGAGTTTTGCCGCTACGTACGACCGCTATCTGGACCTAAAGGAAAAGGCTCTGGAGGAGGAAGATCGCCAGAATGCGTTGTTCGACAAGCGGCTAAAACAGGAAGAGGCGTGGATACGCCAGGGGATCAAGGCTCGTAGGACCCGCAATATGGGCCGGGTGAGGGCGCTAAAGGCCATGCGTGAAGAACGCCAGCAACGTCGCGAACGCGGTGGAACTGCGAGCTTTTCGGTGGAAGACGCCGCCCGTTCCGGAAAACTGGTGGTGGAAGCCAGTGATGCCGGATTTGCCTATCCTGATGGTACCGTGGTCATTCGCGACATGAACATGACGGTCCTAAGGGGCGATAAGATTGGCCTCGTTGGTGAAAATGGCACTGGGAAGACCACCCTGGTCCGGCTAATGCTGGGAGACCTGAAGCCCACAGATGGCCGAATTCGCCTCGGCACCAATTTGCAGATCGCCTACTTCGACCAGCTCCGGGGTGAGCTCGATCTTGAACGCAATGCGCTGGATAACCTGTCCGAGGGGCGGGAGTTCATCGAAATTAACGGCCAAAGCAAGCACGTACTGGGATATCTGCAGGAATTTTTGTTCAGCCCGGAACGGGCGCGGTCCCCTGTGCGTGTCTTTTCCGGGGGTGAGCGTGCGCGTCTTCTTCTTGCCAAGCTCTTCAGCAAGCCTGCCAATATCCTGGTGCTGGATGAGCCGACCAATGATCTGGACGTGGAGACCCTGGAGTTACTTGAATCCCGGCTGGTGGAATTTGCCGGTACTGTGATCGTTATCAGCCACGACCGCGAGTTCCTCGATAACGTCGCTACTGATACGGTGTTCCTGGACGGCTCTGGCAGAGTCGCGGAGTTTGTCGGTGGGTATACCGATTGGCGGAGGCAGGGTGGCCGGTTCCCTTCTGAGGGGGTAAGGCGAAAGGCCACCAAGCCGCCAAAGAACCAGAACCCAGTGCCGGAAAAGAAGCCGGAAGCGCCCGCAGTGGCAGACACCAAAAAAACAAAACCCGTAAAACTCAGCTACAAACTGAAGCTTGAACTGGAAAAACTTCCGGGCCAGATTGAAGAGCTGGAGGCGGAACTGGAAAAGCTTCGGGCACAGATTTCCGATCCGGAATTCTACTCCGGGCCCGCTGAGAGCGTCTCCACGACCCTGGCGGACCTCGGGGACAAGGAAGCCCACCTGGAGAAGGTCATCGAGCGCTGGATGGAGCTGGAAGAACAGGCGAATCAATGAATGTAACGTACCACTTCAAATTTGAAGACAAGCGTTCCGAGACGTTTAAAGTAACGGACCGGCCAGCTGAGCCGGTGGGCAACCTGCCGAGCTGGACAAGGTTGGAGCACTGCCAATGCGCCAACTGCCCGCTGAAAGCATCGGAGTCGCCACGATGTCCCGCCGCCGTTGAAATGCTTCCGGTTGTGAACGCCTTTCAGGCAGAGGACGCCTACCAGAAGGTGACTGTGGAGGTTACAGACGACCGCAGACGTTATTCCAAGGACACCACGCTTGAGGAGTCCCTGAGGTCATTGCTGGGGCTGAAAATGGCGACAAGCGGGTGTCCGGTGTTGTCCGAACTGAAGTCGATGGCCGTGCATCACTTGCCGTTTGCCAGCAACGATGAATTCATCATGAGGAGTGTGTCTCACTACCTTTTGCAGCAGTACCTGGCGAAACGTAACCACAAGGAGCCAGACTGGGAACTGAAAGGGCTGGTGGAGAGAAATCAACGCCTGCAGTTGGTCAACCAGGCGTTATGGCAGCGGATTCATTCGGTGTGCGAGGGGGACAGTAACCTGAAGGCATTGCTGAACTTCTTCTCAATGGCCTCCAGTGTGAGCTTTTCCCTGGAAAGTCAGCTTCGAAAACTGGAAGCAAAAATGAAGGGCGACGGCGCCGACTAGGGCGCCGCGGCCATCGTCCGGCTACTGGATGCGGATCGCAAGGACATCGCAGACGGTGCCATGCAACACACCGTTGGCGGTTGATCCGAGAAGCAACTGGAACCCTTTGCGGCCGTGGCTTCCCACGATGACCAGGTCCACACTCTGCTCTTCAGACAGCCGATGGATTTCGGATTCAGGGCGCCCCACCGTCACTATCTGATTGTCTTTGCCAACATTGTACTTTTCACCGTACCCGGCAAGCTGTTCCTTTGCCGCCTTGTCCAGTTGATCCTGAAGTTCCGTCAGGTCCATCGGAATGTCGCCCCCATAGGCGTAGCCAACAGGCTCCACTACGTGCACAAGCATCAACTCAGCACTATGGGCTTTGCTTATTTCGACGGCCTTATTGAGTACCTGGGGGGCCTCTTCGGTCAGATCGATTGCCACCAGTATCTTCTTATAGATCGACATCGCATCGCTCCTTCGCGGATGGGGTCAAACTCTTGGTGTGCCAAAGCAGTACCTTGTCCCATAAGTGTAAACCAACACTGACAGGTATCAATGACTGACTGGAAAGGTGACAAAAGGAGAGTTGGCTGGGGCTACAATCTGCCCCAGCCGGAGTGGACGTCAGGCGTTTTCGCGCAACAGGCCAATGGTTGTTTCCAGGCCCCGGAGAATGCCTTTGGAATAGCGGTCGATCACAAACGCAACGTTGTTGTCGTTATAGTTAATATAGGAGCCCCGAATGAACTCCCACTTGGAGGTCAGGTCGTCCAGAGCGGCTTTTAGTGGGCCTTGGGCACCGCCTTTGGTGATCTGTGACAGGAAGGCGTCAAACTGCTTTGCCTGCTCGTCAAGAGGGATGTCGTTGGAGGAGCCCTGGAAGGTTTGCGATACCGAGGAATGGGTGCGGGCGGAGTACTTGGCCATCATCTGTGCCATAGTGACTGCCGCCGAGCGTGCGGCTTCAACTCTCTGGGCAGTTGCGACTTCGGCGCTTTCCCGGGCAACCGCGTACATCTCTGAAGCCACCTGGTTCATCGATAACGCCTGGTTCGCCATATCGGACACCAGGCGCAGGTCGGGATAACCGGTGTTGCGCACGTCGTTGATGTTGCTCCGCATCAGATCCTTGAATTTGTCGAACTCCACGTTGAGGCTTTCAACCTGTTCTCCGGACAATACGCCGGCGGTGCTGTCGGCGACCGAATTCATGGATTCGTTGGCGGCATTGATACTGGCGACAATCTCGTTCAGGGTTTCGGTATCGCCGCTTGCGCTGAACCGATAGTAGGCGTCGAGTGCCATGTAGTTATTGACCCGGAAATTATGCAGGTCCGAAAGAAAGCCGTCGCCTTCCTGGGCGCGGACCGTAAAGGAGGTGATCAGTAACAGCGCGAGCGCCGTTACCAGGGAACGTACCCGCAAGCGAGCGTCTTTCATCGGATGGGTCTCCGTTAAGGCTGTTTTATTATTGTGGACTAAAGTCTTAGGCTGAAGGTAAAGTAACTCCGCCGACCAATCAAGTTGTTTTGGGGGGCGCTACGGGAGTAAATGTAAACAAATTTAAAATTTACGTGATAAACCTACCGTTTCGCATCAATACCTCGAACTACATACTTGATAAACAACAATTCCATTCGCCTCCTGATGCCGTTCGGCTGTCCATTTCGAGGCTGGTCGGGTTGATTCTTCCAGAAACAAATTGACAAACGAGCCGTTTTTTTTCATCGTGTCACACCACGATTCAAACGACTGTATGAATTTTTGGATCGCTTGATCGGGTATTGATTGAAAACAGTGACCGAAATCTCGCTGCATCAGCGGTCGTCTTGCGAAGCGCTTGTGCGGCTGTTTCAGCAGTTCCAAACACAGACTGGAGATCAGTTGATGATTTACGAAGGTAAAGCCATCACGGTTAAAGAGATCGAAGGCGGGATCGCTCAGTTGAACTTTGACTTGCAGGGCGAGTCAGTGAACAAGTTCAACCGTCTCACGATTGAAGAGCTCCGCGCCGCGACTGACAAACTGGAAGCGCAGAAGGGCCTGAAAGGCCTGGTTGTGACCAGTTCCAAGGACAGCTTTATTGTTGGCGCCGACATTACGGAATTCACCGACCTGTTTGCCGGGCCGGAAGAAGACCTCGTTGCCAACAACCTCAAGGCCAATGAAGTATTCAGCGCGATTGAAGATCTGCCTTTCCCCACCGTAACGGCGATCAACGGTATGGCGTTGGGTGGCGGCTTTGAAATGTGTCTTGCCACGGACTACCGGGTGATGGACAAGAAGGCCAAAGTAGGTCTTCCGGAAGTAAAGCTGGGCATTTTCCCAGGTTTCGGTGGCACTGTGCGTCTGTCCCGTCTGGTCGGTGTTGACTACGCGGTTGAATGGATCTGCGGCGGCACTGAGAACCGTGCCGACAAAGCCCTTAAAGTCGGTGCAGTTGATGCCGTACTTGAGGGTGAGAAGCTGGTAGATGCGGCCATCAGCATTATCAACCAGTGCAACGACGGCAAGCTGGATTACCAGGCGCGTCGTGAAGAGAAGAAGGGCAAGATCAAGCTGAACGCCATGGAAAGCATGATGGCTTTCGAGATCTCCAAGGCGTACGTTGCCGGCCAGGCTGGCAAGAACTATCCGGCACCGGTCGAGGCGATCAAGGTCATGCAGAAGCATGCCGGCCTTACCCGTGACAAAGCGATCGAGGTTGAGGCTAAAGGCTTCGCCAAGATGGCCAAAACCAACGTGGCAGCCTGCCTGGTTGGCCTGTTCCTGAACGACCAGGAGCTGAAGAAAAAGGCCAAGGCCTGGGAGAAGGAAGCCAATGACGTGAAACTGGCGGCCGTTCTGGGCGCTGGCATCATGGGTGGCGGTGTGGCTTACCAGTCCGCATTGAAGGGTACGCCCATCATCATGAAGGACATCGCCCAGGAAGGCATCGCTCTGGGTCTTAAAGAGGCCAAGAAGCTTCTTTCCAAGCGCGTTGACAAGGGTAAAATGGACGCCAGCAAGATGGCTGACGTTCTGAACAGCATCACGCCGACACTCAACTACGGCGACTTCAAGAACGTCGATTTGGTTGTTGAGGCCGTTGTTGAGAACCCGAAGGTTAAAGACGCTGTTCTGCGTGAGACCGAAGACAATGTTCGTGAAGACGCGATCCTGACGTCCAATACCTCCACCATTTCCATCGATCTTCTGGCCAAGAACCTGAAGCGTCCGGAAAACTTCTGCGGCATGCACTTCTTTAACCCGGTGCACATGATGCCCCTGGTTGAGGTTATCCGTGGTGAGAAGACCAGTGACAAGGCTATTGCCACCACAGTGGCCTACGCCAAGGCCATGGGTAAGACCCCGATTGTGGTCAACGATTGCCCAGGCTTCTTGGTCAACCGTGTGCTGTTCCCGTACTTCGGTGGTTTTGTGAACCTGGTACGTGACGGCGCGGATTTCCAGCACGTCGACAAGGTCATGGAGAAGTTCGGTTGGCCGATGGGCCCTGCCTATCTGCTGGACGTGGTTGGCATGGACACCGGCAAGCACGCTGGCGAAGTCATGGCTGACGGCTTCCCGGACCGCATGAAGCACGAAGGTACTACCGCCATTGACGTGATGTTCGATAACAGCCGTTACGGACAGAAGAACGACAAGGGCTTCTATAAGTACGAACTGGACCGCAAGGGCAAGCAGAAGAAGGTTGTCGACGAAGAAACCTACAAGCTGCTTGAGCCGGTTGTTCAGGGTAAGAACGATTTCAGCGACGAGGACATCATCGCACGTATGATGCTGCCTCTGTGCCTCGAAACCGTTCGCTGCCTGGAAGACGGCATTGTTGAAGACCCGGCAGACGCCGATATGGGCCTGATTTTCGGTATCGGCTTCCCGCCGTTCCGTGGTGGCGCCCTGCGTTATATCGACGACATGGGTGTCGACAAGTTCGTCGAGCTGGCAGACAAGTTTGCAGATCTTGGTCCCCTGTACCATCCGACCGAGAAGCTGCGTGAAATGGCCAAGACTGGCGAAAAGTTCTTTGGCTAACCCTGAACGAGATTTCCGAACGGAGAAAGATCTATGAGCCTTAATCCGAGAGACGTTGTCGTCGTCGATTGCGTGCGGACTCCGATGGGGCGTGCCAAAAACGGCTGCTTCCGCAATGTTCGTGCGGAGACCCTGTCGGCTGCGCTTATCGAAGCACTGTTTGAGCGCAACCCGAAGCTCGACCCGAAAGAAGTTGAAGATGTGATCTGGGGCTGTGTAAACCAGACCAAAGAGCAGGGCTTCAACGTGGCGCGTCAGATTTCATTGCTGACCCGCATCCCTCATGAGTCTGCTGCGCAGACCGTGAACCGTCTGTGTGGTTCTGCCATGAGCGCGATCCACACCGCCGCCCAGGCGATCCAGACTGGCAACGGCGATGTGTTCTTCGTGGGTGGTGTTGAGCACATGGGTCACATTCCCATGACCGACGGTTTTGACCACAACCCGGCTGCGTCCAAGTACTCTGCCAAAGCGTCCAATATGATGGGCCTGACCGCAGAAATGCTCGCCAAGATGCACGGCATCACCCGTGAGCAGCAGGACGAGTTTGGCGCACGTTCACATCGCCTGGCGCATGAAGCCACTCAGGAAGGCCGCTTCAAGAACGAAATCGTTCCGATTGAAGGTCATGACGAGAACGGCTTTAAAGTGCTGATCGAGGAAGACGAGACCATTCGTCCCGAAACCACCGCTGAATCGCTGGGTCAGCTGAAGCCAGCGTTCGATCCGAAAAACGGTACAGTGACTGCAGGTACGTCCTCGCAGCTGACTGACGGTGCCGCAGCCATGGTGCTGATGTCCGCAGAGCGTGCTGAAGCTTTGGGCCTGAAGCCGGTTGCCAGGATTCGCAGCATGGCTGTTGCCGGTTGTGATCCCGCGATCATGGGTTACGGCCCGGTTCCGGCCACCAAGAAGGCGTTGAAGCGCGCAGGCCTGAAAGTCGAAGATATCGACTTCTGGGAACTGAACGAAGCCTTTGCGGGTCAGTCCCTGCCGGTCCTGAAAGACCTGAAGCTGTTGGGTGTAATGGAAGAGAAAGTAAACCTGAATGGTGGCGCGATTGCCCTTGGGCATCCGCTGGGTTGTTCCGGTGCACGTATCTCTACAACCCTGCTGAATGTCATGCAGGCCAAAGGCGGTAAGCTTGGTGTTTCCACCATGTGTATCGGCCTGGGGCAGGGCATTGCAACGGTATGGGAGCGTCTCTGATTCATTGAGCAGAATCAGTAACGCTGTCTCAGGAGGCCCGGCAAACGCCGGGCTTTCCTGTCTCTGACTGGAGAAAAAGGCGCCTGGAAATAAAAGAATGGGTTGTCTTGCTTTTCTTGACCCTGTAAAACAATGCACCTATACACTTGTGGCGGCTATGGACTGTTTTCTAGCCGACTGATTTTACAGCGAGTTTCCGGTTTGCTGATTTTTTAACCGATTATCGCCAAGGACACAGATCTCCGATATGGGTAAAAGCCTCGTTATTGTCGAGTCGCCAGCGAAAGCGAAGACCATCAACAAATACCTGGGGTCCGACTTCATTGTGAAGTCCAGCGTCGGGCACATTCGCGACCTTCCGGTCAGCGGTAGCGGCTCAACGTCAGATCCGAAAGAACGTGCCAGGCAGGCCGCGTTGACCCGCAAGATGAGCCCGGAAGAGAAGGTGGTTCACAAGAAACGGAAGTCCAGGGAGCAACTGGTTGCCCGCATGGGGGTGGATCCTGACCAGGACTGGAGCGCCCGATACGAGATACTGCCCGGCAAGGAAAAGGTTGTCAGCGAACTCAAACGGTTGGCAAAGTCCGCCGATCATATCTATCTCGCGACGGATTTGGACCGTGAAGGGGAGGCGATCGCCTGGCACCTCCAGCAAACCATTGGTGGTGAGCCGGAAAAGTATCGCCGCGTGGTGTTCAATGAGATCACCAAGCGTGCCATCCAGGAGGCCTTCAAGGATCCGGGGAATCTCGATAACAACCGCGTTAACGCGCAGCAGGCGCGTCGATTCCTCGACCGGGTCGTCGGCTATATGGTATCGCCATTGCTGTGGGCAAAGATAGCACGCGGCCTTTCGGCCGGTCGGGTTCAGTCGGTTGCGGTCCGGCTTATCGTCGAACGCGAACGGGAAATCCGCAAGTTCATTCCCGAAGAGTTTTGGCAGTTGCATGCTGACCTGGCTTCGAAGCAGGCCGAGCAGCCCGTTCGTTTTGAAGTGACCCGGTACGACGATAAAGCCTATCGTCCAGTCAGTGAGAAACAGAGTGTCGAACATGTTGACCGCCTGAAAGATGGCACGTTCAAGGTGGCCAAACGAGAGGACAAGCCGACACGCTCACGTCCCTCCGCCCCCTTTATTACGTCCACGCTGCAGCAGGCGGCCAGCAACCGGATGGGGTTCAGCGTCAAGAAAACCATGATGCTGGCCCAGCGCCTCTATGAAGCCGGCTTCATTACCTACATGCGTACCGACTCGACCAACCTGAGCCAGGACGCCGTGAGCGGTTGCCGCGAATTTGTCAAAAAGCAGTTCGGTGATAAATTCCTGCCGGAGAAGCCAAGGGTATACGGTAGCAAAGAGGGCGCCCAGGAGGCCCACGAGGCCATCCGTCCGACCGATGTTAGTCGTAGGCCGGCCGATATAAGCGGCCTGGAGAAAGATGCTGAGAAGCTCTACGACCTGATCTGGCGCCAGTTTATTGCCTGCCAGATGGCTGATGCTGAATTTCTGAGCACGTCCATTGTGGTTGCCAACGGTGATTACGAGCTTCGTACGCGGGGGCGGATCATCAAGTTCGAGGGTTTCCTCAAAGTGGCGCCCCAGTCGGCCAAGAAAGATGAAGATATCGCGCTTCCTGACATCAAGGTTGACGAAACCCTGACACTGAAGAAGCTCGATCCCAGCCAGCATTTCACCAAGCCGTCGCCGCGCTATACCGAGGCGAGCCTGGTCAAGGAGCTGGAGAAGCAGGGTATTGGGCGGCCATCCACCTACGCATCGATTATCTCCACCATTCAGGATCGCGGCTACGTCCGTTTGCAGAATCGCCGCTTCTACGCTGAAAAAATGGGCGAGATCGTCACCGAACGGTTGTCGGAATCCTTTCCGAACCTGATGGACTTTGACTTCACCGCCAAAATGGAAGGTGAGCTGGATGACATCGCCGGTGGCGAGGTGGACTGGAAAAAGGTGCTCAATGATTTCTATGGTCGTTTCCGTCAGCAACTGGAAACCGCCGAGAGTGGCGAAGACGGAAGCATGCGGGCGAATACCCCGACCGAGACCGACATTCCGTGCCCGACTTGCAGTCGCCCCATGCAGATTCGCGTGGCCAGTACCGGCGTTTTCCTGGGATGCTCAGGGTACTCCCTGCCGCCTAAAGAACGGTGCAAAACGACCATCAACCTGGTGTCCGGTGACGAGGTTGTCAGCGCGGACGAAGATGTCGATGGCGAAGGTGAAACCCGTCTGCTCCGAAAGAAGCGGCGTTGCCCGAAATGCGGAACGGCCATGGACAGTTACCTGGTGGACGAAGGTCGCAAACTCCATGTGTGCGGTAACAACCCGGATTGTTCCGGCTATGAAGTGGAGAAGGGTACGTTCCGAATCAAGGGTTATGAAGGTCCAACCCTGGAGTGCGACAAGTGCGGCTCCGAAATGCAGCTTAAAACCGGGCGTTTTGGGAAATACTTCGGCTGTACCAACACCGAATGCAAGAACACACGCAAGCTGCTGAAAAGCGGCGAGCCTGCGCCTCCCAAGATGGATCCGGTGCCGATGCCTGAGCTGCAGTGCCAGAAGGTTGAAGACACCTATGTGCTGCGTGATGGCGCTTCCGGATTGTTCCTGGCTGCCAGCAAGTTTCCCAAGAATCGGGAGACGCGTCCGCCGCTGGTTATGGAGATCAAACCTCACCGCAAGGAAATTGATCCCAAGTACGGTTACTTGATGGATGCTCCGGAGCGTGACCCGGAAGGTAATCCGACGGTTATCCGTTACAGCCGGAAGAGCAAGGAGCAGTATGTGATGTCGGAAAAGGACGGCAAAGCGACAGGCTGGTCTGCGTGGTTTGTGAACGGCAAATGGCAGCCGAAAGAGAAGTGACTATAGGATGACTGGCAGGTTGGGCTCGACACCTATCCTGCCAGTTGTTTGAAAGCGAACCTCAGGGTTTCTTGCGCAGCCGTTGTATCAGTGAAGACGTATCCCAGCGGCTTCCCCCCATCTGCTGAACATCTCCATAGAACTGGTCAACGAGTGCGGCGACCGGAATCCTTGAGCCGTTTTTTCGCGCCTCTTCGAGGCAGATTGCCAGATCCTTGCGCATCCAGTTGACAGCGAAGCCGTGCTCGAACTCCCCATCAATCATGGTGCCTGAGCGATTTTCCATCTGCCACGATTGAGCTGCTCCTTTTGAGATCACGTCGACGACCTTGCGGACATCCAGTTCCGCCTGTTCGGCAAAGTGAAGGGCTTCCGAGAGGCCCTGAACCAGTCCGGCGATGGCGATCTGGTTGACCATCTTCGTCTTCTGGCCGCTGCCGATCGGTCCCATGTGGTTCAGGGCTTTGGCGTAATGCTCCATCAGCGGTTTCGCTTGCGAAAAAGGGTCGGCCTCCCCACCACACATAATGGTAAGCTGGCCGTTTTCCGCACCCTGCTGGCCACCGGATACCGGGGCGTCAATGAACTCAAGGTTGCGGGCGCTGGCAAGCTGGCCCAGTTGCTCTGCAATGCCTGCCGAAGCAGTTGTATGGTCGACCAGCACGGCGCCGGGCTTGGCGTTGGCAATGATGCCCTCAGGGCCTTCATAGACTTTTTCCAGATCTACATCGGCACCCACACAGGTAAATACGAAGTCTGCGTCAGCAACGGCGGCGGCGATAGAGTCGCAGGCCTTGCCTTTATACTGGCTCGCCCAGCTCTCTGCTTTGGCGTGAGTGCGGTTCCATACCTGGACTGTAAGGCCGGCGTTTGCCAGGTGGCCGGCCATTGGATAGCCCATTACGCCGAGACCGATAAATGCGGCAGTTACGTTCATCACTGTTTCTCCAGACGTGGTTGGTGTTAGCGCGAAGTAGGCATCAATCATTGCAGAATGTGAGGGCACAAAAAAGGCCGCTGATGCAGCGGCCTTTCGATTTCGGCTATCCGGGAGCTACTTCTTGGGGTAGCTTCTTGCTTCGGAGCCTGTGTAGAGCTGTCGCGGCCGGCCAATGCGGTAGTCGCCGCTGACCATTTCGTTCCAGTGTGAGAACCAGCCAATGGTCCGCGAAAGGGCGAATATAACCGTAAACATGGACGTCGGAATGCCGATGGCCTTGAGGATCAGGCCGGAGTAGAAGTCCACGTTCGGGTAGAGTTTGCGCTGGACGAAATACTCGTCTTCAAGGGCAATCTTCTCGAGACGCTGTGCGATCTTCAGGAGAGGGTCGTTCTCCAGGCCGAGCTCAGTCAGAACTTCATGCGCAGTTTCGGCCATTACCTTGGCGCGCGGGTCAAAGTTCTTGTAGACCCGGTGACCAAAGCCCATCAGGCGGAATGGGTCGTCCTTGTCCTTCGCCTTGGCGATGAATTTCTCGATGTTGGACTCGTCCCCGATTTCCGCGAGCATGTCCAGAACTGCTTCGTTGGCGCCGCCGTGTGCAGGGCCCCACAGCGCTGCAATACCGGAGGCAATACACGCGTAGGGGTTGGCGCCGGTTGAGCCGGCCAGGCGAACGGTTGAGGTGGACGCGTTTTGTTCGTGATCGGCATGCAGGATGAAAATCTTGTCCATCGCCTTGGCGAGGATCGGGTTTGGCTTGTATTCCTCACAGGGAACACCAAACATCATCTGCAGGAAATTCTCAGAATAGGTCAGGTCGTTGCGGGGATACATGAACGGCTGACCAATGCTGTACTTGTAACACCAGGCCGCAATGGTCGGCATTTTGGCGATCAGTCGGTGAGCAGTGATTTCACGCTGCTCGACGTTGGTGACATCCATCTGGTCGTGATAGAAAGCCGACAGGGCTCCAACGACGCCGCACATAATGGCCATCGGATGCGCATCACGGCGGAAACCCTGGAAGAAGTTGCGCATCTGGTCGTGCAACATCGTGTGGTTTTTGATGGTGTCGTGGAAGCGCTTGTTCTCTTCCGCTGTCGGAAGCTCGCCGTTAAGCAGGAGGTAGCAGACTTCCAGGTAGTCGGAGTTTTCTGCCAATTCCTCGATTGGGTAGCCTCGGTGCAGGAGAACGCCCTTGGCTCCGTCGATGTAGGTGATCTGGGATTCGCAGGCTGCGGTGGATACAAATCCAGGGTCGTACGTAAAGACGCCTTCCTGGACGAGGCTTCTCACGTCAATGACGTCAGGGCCGACGGTGCCTGAGTAAACCGGTAGCTCAATGGACTTGTCACCCACCGAAAGCGTGGCTTTCCTGTCGGTCATGGTGCTCTCCTATTTATCAGCATTTGGAAGCGCTAGAAGGCGCGTATTATCGCAAAACTGGCGGCAAAATATAGGGCGTTGGCTTTTTTTGTCAATGGAAGAGGCAATAAAACCCATTATTTGACGCCTGCTGTAAATCAGGGAAATCCGGAATACGGCTGCTTTCGAGGTTTAATTGATTTTGTCAATCCTCTTTATAGCGAGTCCCAGGGCCTGATTTAACGGGCCCTGACAGAGTTGCGCGTTTGTAATTGAAAAGGGTACTCCTTATAATCCGTAGCCCGGAATCGGGGATATAACAGGCCGCAGCGTCAGATATCAAAAGAGCGCATGCCGGTTTTTCTCCCTCCTGAACATATCGTGTGCCGGATCCGTTCAGCATACCGATCCTTACATACCAACCATCCGCATCCGGTTTTTTCCGGCCCCGCGGAACCAAGAGAGAGTGTGAGAGCGCTGTGAATAGCAAACGACCAGTAAATCTCGATCTCGGCAAGTTTCATTTTCCGCTGCCAGCCATCACGTCCATACTGCATCGCGTCAGTGGCATCATCATTTTTGTGGGTGTTGCTTTCATGTTGTACGGGCTTCAGCTTTCCCTTTCCGGGGAAGAAGGCTTCAGTCGGGTTAGTGGCTTGCTGGACAGCTTCCTTGCGAAGCTGATTACCTGGGGCATTCTGTCTGCCTTGCTGTACCACCTGGTTGCGGGTATCAAGCACCTGCTGATGGATATGGGCATCGGCGAAGAGCTGGAAAGTGGCCGGCTCGCGGCGAAAGCCACAGTCGTCATCTCCGTTATTCTCATCCTTCTGGCAGGAGTCTGGGTATGGTAAACAGCGTCACGAATCTCGGGCGTAGCGGTGTTTTCGACTGGATGATCCAGCGTGTTACCGCCTACGTGCTTGCTCTGTATACAGTTTTTCTTTTCGGGTTCATCCTGACCACTGACGTTAATTACGACAGCTGGTCGGCGCTTTTCGACCAGACCTGGTTCCGCATCTTCACCCTGCTTGCACTGCTCTCAATCGGCGCGCACGCCTGGGTTGGGCTCTGGACAGTGACAACGGATTACATCAAGGCGACCCTGCCGCGCTTCCTGGTACAGGCACTTTGCGGTCTGGCCATGTTCGTGTATTTGGTCTGGGGCATTCAGATTCTTTGGGGGCTTTAATTAATGGCTAATATCAAGACCATGTCTTATGACGCGATTGTTATCGGTGGCGGCGGTGCCGGTATGCGTGCCGCCCTTCAGTTGACAGAATCCGGCGTCAATACCGCATGTATCACCAAGGTATTTCCGACCCGTTCCCACACTGTATCTGCCCAGGGCGGTATTACCTGCGCCATCGCCAGTGCCGACCCCAATGATGACTGGCGCTGGCACATGTACGACACCGTCAAGGGTTCCGACTATATCGGTGACCAGGACGCGATTGAGTACATGTGTTCCGTGGGCCCGCAGGCTGTGTTCGAGCTGGAACACATGGGGCTGCCGTTCTCCCGTACCGAGCAGGGCCGTATTTATCAGCGTCCGTTTGGTGGTCAGTCCAAGGGGCCGGACAATCCTGCCCAGGCGGCGCGTACCTGTGCTGCTGCGGACCGTACCGGTCACGCGCTCCTGCACACGCTCTATCAGGCGAACCTCAAGGGCGGAACCACCTTCCTGAACGAGTGGTACGCCGTTGATCTGGTGAAGAACAGTAAAAACGAAGTGGTTGGTGTCGTCGCCATCGAAATCGAGACTGGCGAAGTGGCTTACATCAAGTCCAAGGCAACCGTTCTTGCCACTGGCGGTGCAGGTCGTATCTACGCCTCCACCACCAACGCCCTGATCAATACCGGCGACGGTATTGGTATGGCGCTCCGTGCCGGTTTCCCGATGCAGGACATGGAGATGTGGCAGTTCCACCCCACGGGCATTCATGGCGCCGGTACTCTGGTAACAGAAGGTTGTCGAGGTGAGGGCGGTTATCTGATCAATTCCGAGGGTGAACGTTTCATGGAGCGTTACGCTCCGAACGCCAAAGACCTGGCTGGTCGCGACGTGGTTGCCCGCTCCATGGTGATTGAGATCCTGGAAGGCCGTGGATGCGGTCCGGACAAGGATCACGTTCTATTGAAGCTGGACCACCTTGGTGAAGAAACACTGAACCTGCGCCTGCCGGGTATTTGTGAGCTTTCACGCACCTTTGCGCACGTGGACCCGGTTAAAGAGCCGGTGCCGGTTGTGCCAACCTGTCACTACATGATGGGCGGGATTCCCACCAACGTAGGTGGTCAGGCCCTGACTCAGGATGAGAGCGGTAACGACACGCCCATTCCCGGGTTGTTTGCCTGCGGTGAAGCAGCTTGTGTGTCCGTTCATGGTGCCAACCGTCTTGGCGGTAACTCCCTGCTGGATCTGGTCGTCTTCGGCCGTGCCGCTGGCTTGCACATTGAAGAGCAGCTTCGCGGCGGCTTTGAGGTGGACGGCGCCAGTGAGGAAGACATCAAGAACGCGATGGCGCGCCTTGATCGCCTGAACAGCGCCTCGGAAGGCGAGAGCGTTGCCGAAGTGCGCAAGGATCTGCAGAACTGCATGCAGCTTTACTTCGGTGTGTTCCGTGACGGCAAGAGCATGGAAGAAGGTCTTGAGAAGCTGGAAGCGATTGGTAAGCGCGTACGCAATACCAGGCTCGCGGATACCAGCAATGCCTTCAACACCGCGCGTATCGAAGCCCTTGAGCTTGATAACCTTTATGAAGTTGCACTTGCAACGGCTGTTTCAGCCTACGAGCGCAAGGAAAGTCGCGGTGCTCATGCCCGTAACGATTTTACCGAGCGTGATGATGAAAACTGGCTGAAGCATTCGCTGTACTTCCCGCTGGACAAGCGTGTTGGAAAGCGTGATGTAAACTTCGCTCCGAAAACGGTGGATACATTCCAGCCGAAGATCCGGACTTACTAAGGGGGATTGTGCAATGTTAGTAAGCCTGTACCGCTACAACCCGGAAACCGACAATGCGCCCTATATGCAGGACGTAGAGCTGGATATACCGGAAGGAAAGGACCTGATGGTTCTGGATGTCCTTAACCTGGTCAAGGAGCAAGACCCCTCAATGGCCTATCGCCGTTCCTGTCGGGAAGGCGTCTGTGGGTCCGATGGTATGAACATGAATGGCAAGAACGGTCTTGCCTGCATCACGCCGCTGTCGGAAGTGCTCAAGAACAACAAGCTGGTTGTTCGCCCACTTCCGGGCCTGCCGGTGATTCGTGACCTGGTTGTGGACATGAGCCTGTTCTACAAGCAGTACGAGAAGGTTATGCCGTACCTGGTCAACGACAATCCGGCGCCCGCCATTGAGCGTTACCAGTCACCGGAAGACCGGGAAAAGCTGGACGGCCTGTACGAGTGTATTCTCTGTGCCTGCTGTTCCACGGCTTGCCCCTCATTCTGGTGGAATCCGGACAAGTTCGTTGGCCCGGCCGGATTGCTGCAAGCCTACCGGTTCCTGGCCGACAGCCGGGATACTGCACAGGAGGAGCGTCTTGCCAATCTGGATGATCCGTTCAGCGTATTCCGCTGTCGGGGCATCATGAACTGTGTCAGCGTTTGTCCGAAAGGCCTTAACCCAACACGGGCGATCGGCCACATTCGGAACCTTCTGCTTCAGCGGGCGACGTAAGCAGAATCTGAAACAAACGCTATACTGTGCTGACAAGGCTCGCACCCGGAAGGGCCCGCAACGACGCGGGCCCTTCAACCAAAGGCTTATAGTCAAAAGTCTTAGCAGGGTGCACACTACGCAGGCCGTCACGGGAGCTTAAAAGGTTCCTGACGGATTGCTGAGTATAATAACCACCGGGGAACGGAAAACATCCTTGTTGGATGTGGTGGCCAAAGTCGATCCCGTAAAAACCCGTATTGACTCAGATATACCCCTGGCCGACCATAGCCAGCTCCCCGCACCAGCCCAAGGTGAGCTATTCAAAATGCACGAAAGCATAATGGAGCAGTTGTGGCAGACTTCCCACCTACAAGGAGGGAATCTCGCCTATGTTGAACAGCTTTTCGAAACCTACCTGACAGACCCCAATGCCGTTCCCGAAGAATGGCGCAGCTATTTCGATAAACTTCCCAGTGTGGATGGCTACAAAGGCCGTGATATAGATCATTCGTCCATCCGCCAGCAGTTTGAACACATATCCCGTAACCAGCGCTTTCTAGCCAGCAGCGGCGTGCCTGCCAGTGCAACGGTTGATGCCGACAAAAAGCAGATCCGTGTCCTCCAGTTGATCAATGCCTTCCGTTTTCGTGGCCACCAGGAAGCAAAGCTGGATCCCCTCGGTGTATGGAACCGTCCACAGGTTGAAGATCTCGATCCATCCTTTCACGAACTATCGGAAGCGGACTACGACCTCGAGTTTCAGACCGGCTCGCTGAACTTTGGCTCCGAGACAATGAAGCTTCGGGACATCGTTGGTGGTCTTCGGCAGACGTACTGTGAAAGCATCGGTGCGGAATATATGCACGTTGTGGACACTCGTATCAAACGCTGGTTCCAGCAACGCATGGAGCCGGTACGCTCGCGTCCCAACTACGAGTCTGGAACCCGTAAGCATTTGCTGGAACGGTTAACCGCAGCGGAAGGCCTCGAAAAGTATCTGGGTTCCCGCTATCCGGGCGTAAAACGGTTTGGGCTTGAAGGTGGCGAGAGCCTGATTCCCTGTCTGGATGAGCTGATCCAGCGGGCAGGCAGCTACGGCGCGAAGGAAATTGTGTTGGGCATGGCCCACCGGGGCAGGTTGAATGTTCTGGTTAATACACTCGGCAAGAACCCGAAAGAACTGTTTGACGAGTTTGAAGGCAAGAAACTCGCTGATTCCGGTTCTGGTGACGTTAAATACCATCAGGGTTTCTCTTCCAACGTGATGACCGAAGGTGGCGAAATCCACCTTGCGCTGGCGTTTAACCCGTCGCACCTTGAGATCGTGTCTCCGGTGGTTGAAGGCTCAGTCCGTGCCCGCCAGACCCGGCGCAACGACCCTAACGGCACCCAGTGTGTGCCCATCATCATGCACGGTGACGCAGCGTTCGCCGGGCAGGGTGTGGTTATGGAAACCTTCCAGATGTCCCAGACCCGGGGCTATGGTGTTGGCGGTACTATTCATATCGTCATCAACAACCAGGTCGGTTTTACCACCAGCAAGCAGGAAGATGCCCGTTCCACGGAATACTGCACCGATGTGGCCAAGATGATTCAGGCCCCGATCCTGCACGTGAACGCGGACGATCCCGAGGCGGTCATGTTCGTGACCCAGATGGCCATGGATTACCGCCACGAGTTCAAGAACGATGTGGTGATCGATCTGGTGTGCTATCGCCGCCGCGGACACAATGAGGCAGATGAGCCGGCCGCAACACAGCCGGTGATGTACGAAAAGATTCGCAAGCTGACAACCACCCGCAACCTCTATGCGGAAAAACTTGTTGCTGACGGTGTGATCACTGAGGACGAAGCCAAACAGATCGAACTGGACTACCGGGACGAGTTGGATAAGGGCGACCACGTGGTCAAGTCCCTGGTCAAGGAGCCCAACAAGGATCTGTATGTCGACTGGACGCCGTACCTGGGGCATGAGTGGACTGCCAAGTGCAAATCCAGTGTCGCCCTCAAGACGATCCAGAAACTGGGTAAGAAACTGACTCACGTGCCGGAAGGCTTCAGTGTTCAGCGCCAGGTGTCCAAGATTGTCAGCGACCGGGAAAAAATGACCGCCGGCGCGCTACCAATCAACTGGGGCTACGGTGAAGTGATGGCCTACGCCACGCTTCTGAACGAAGGGCATCCCATCCGGATTACCGGCCAGGACGTTGGTCGCGGCACCTTCTCTCACCGCCATGCGGTACTGCACAACCAGAAGGACGGTGCCCACCATATTGCGCTGGAGCACATTGCCGAGAACCAGCCGAAGTTTGAAATCTACGACTCACTGCTCTCAGAAGAGGCGGTGATGGCGTTCGAGTATGGTTATTCCACCACGGCACCCAATGGTCTTGTGGTCTGGGAAGCCCAGTTTGGTGACTTCGCCAATGGCGCCCAGGTGGTGATTGACCAGTTCCTGACCAGTGGTGAGCACAAGTGGGGGCGTCTGTGCGGCCTCACGCTGCTGTTGCCACATGGCTATGAAGGCCAGGGTCCGGAGCACAGTTCGGCAAGGCTGGAGCGTTTCCTGCAGTTGTCCGCGGAACACAACATCCAGGTTTGCGTGCCAACCACGCCATCCCAGGTGTTCCACATGCTGCGTCGTCAGGTCAAACGTCCGCTGCGTAAACCTTTGGTTGCGATTACGCCAAAGAGCCTGTTGCGTCATAAGGAAGCTACCTCGGAACTGGACGACCTGACATCGGGTACCTTCAAGACGGTACTGCCGGAGAAAGAACCCTCCGACCCGAAAAAGGTCACTCGTCTGATTCTGTGCAGCGGTAAGGTCTACTTCGACCTGTTGGAGCGCAAGAAAGCGGACGAGCGGGATGACGTTGCTATTGTTCGTATCGAACAGCTATACCCATTCCCGGGTGACGATCTGGACGAGCTCCTGAGCCAGCACAGCAAGCTCAAGCACGTGGTCTGGTGCCAGGAAGAGCCCATGAACCAGGGGGCCTGGTATTGCAGCCAGCATCATATGCGTAATGCGCTGCATCGTCATAATCCCAAGCTGTATCTTCAGTATGCCGGTCGTGACGCCTCCGCTGCTCCGGCTTGTGGCCATATGTCGGTTCACATTGAAGAGCAGAAAAAACTGGTTAACGACGCGTTTGAAATCTGACGAGCTACCGAACTAAGGATCCGAGATGTCAACTGAAATAAAAGCCCCCGTATTCCCAGAGTCGGTCGCAGAAGGGACAGTCGCGACCTGGCATAAGCAGCCTGGCGAAGCCTGTTCACGTGACGAACTGATTGTCGATATTGAAACCGACAAGGTCGTACTCGAGGTGGTAGCTCCGGCGGATGGTGTTATCGAGGAAGTACTCAAGGGCGAAGGCGACACAGTAGAAAGTGGTGAAGTCGTCGGTAAGTTCAAGGAAGGCGCGGCTGGTGATTCCAAGCCTGCAGCCAAAGATGACAGCAAGAAAGAAGAAAGTAAGCCCGAAGCGACTTCGGAAAAGTCCTCCGAAGCACCAGCCAGGTCATCTGGCGAAGCCATCCTCAGCCCGGCAGCGCGGAAGCTGGCGGAAGAGAATAGCGTTGATCCGGACGCCGTCGAAGGTACCGGAAAAGACGGTCGTGTAACAAAAGAAGATGTTCAAAATCATATAGATGCTGGTAAATCTTCAGGGTCTTCTTCAACTCCTGCATCGAAGCCGGCCGGCGATATGCCGCAGGTGGATGTTGGTTCCGGCGAGCGTCCGGAGAAGCGGGTTCCCATGACGCGTCTGCGTGCCAGTATCGCGAAACGACTGGTCAATGCTCAGCAGACCGCGGCCATGCTCACCACGTTCAACGAAGTGAACATGGGGCCGGTCATGGAGCTGCGCAAGCAATACAAGGAAAGCTTCGAGAAGCGCCATGGGGTCAAGCTCGGTTTCATGTCCTTCTTTACCAAGGCAGCGACCGAAGCGCTGAAACGCTTCCCTGCGGTTAACGCCTCCATCGACGGTAACGACATGGTTTACCATGGTTACCAGGATATCGGTATTGCTGTGTCAAGTGATCGCGGCCTCGTTGTGCCTGTGGTTCGTGACACCGACGCGCTCGGCCTGGCCGACATTGAGAAGAAAATCGTCGAGTACGGAACCAAGGCCAAAGACGGCAAGCTCGGTATCGAGGATATGACCGGTGGCACCTTTACCATCACCAACGGTGGTATCTTCGGTTCACTGATCTCCACGCCGATCCTCAACCCGCCACAGACGGCCATTCTGGGTATGCACAAGATCCAGGAGCGTCCGATGGCAGTGAACGGCAAGGTCGAGATTCAGCCGATGATGTATCTGGCGCTTTCCTACGACCACCGCATGATCGATGGCAAGGAAGCAGTGCAGTTCCTGGTGGCTATCAAGGAAATGCTTGAAGACCCAGCGCGTATTCTGCTGGACGTCTGAGCTGACACTTAACGAATTGGAAAACGGGATAAAACATGTCTGACAAGTACGACGTAATCGTCATTGGCGCTGGCCCGGGCGGCTATGTTGCCGCCATCAAAGCGGCTCAGCTGGGCCTGAAAACCGCGTGCATCGAGTCCTGGACCGATAAAGAAGGCAAGAACCGTCTAGGCGGTACCTGCCTGAATGTGGGCTGCATTCCATCCAAGGCGTTGCTGGAGATTTCCCATAAATATGAGGAAGCCAGCCACGATTTTGCCGAGCAGGGCATTATCGCCAAGGAAGTCGGCTTCGACATCGCCAAGATGATGAAGCGCAAAGAAGGCATCGTGGACCAGTTGACCGGTGGCATCGGCGGCCTGTTCAAGTCCAACGGCGTTACACCGATCTATGGCCACGGGAAACTGTTGGCCAACCGTAACGTGGAAGTGACCGACAAGGATGGCAAGAAAAAAACCTACGAGGCGGAGAACGTGATTATCGCCACGGGTTCACGTCCCATCCAGATTCCACCTGCGCCGTTCGATGGCACGCACATCGTGGACTCTGAGGGCGCTCTGGAATTCACTGAGGTTCCCAAGCGTCTCGGCGTTATCGGGGCAGGTGTTATCGGTCTCGAGCTGGGCAGCGTATGGGCTCGCCTGGGGGCAGAGGTAACCGTACTTGAAGCGGTTGACACCTTCCTGCCAGTCGTTGACCAGCAGGTTGCCAAGGATGCACTGAAACAGTTCCAGAAGCAGGGGCTTAACGTTGTGCTGGGCGCACGTATGACCGGTGCGGAAGTCAAGCGCAAACTGGTTAATGTGACCTATGAAGATTCGAAGGGTAAGCAGGAAGCCAAGTTTGACAAGCTGATCGTCGCCGTTGGCCGTCGCCCATATACCGATAACCTGCTGTCTGAAGACTCCGGTGTTAAGTTGGACGAACGCGGTTTCATCTTCGTGGATGACAACTGTAAAACCGAAGCGCCCGGTGTCTGGGCGGTTGGTGACGTGGTTCGTGGTCCGATGCTGGCCCACAAGGCATCCGAAGAAGGCGTTATGGTTGCTGAGCGTATTGCCGGGCACAAGCCGCAGGTTAACTACGACTGCATCCCGAACGTGATCTACACGTCGCCGGAAGTTGCCTGGGTCGGGAAGACCGAGCAGGAGATGAAAGCGGAAGGTGAGGAGTACAATGTGGGTACTTTCCCATTCGCCGCCAATGGTCGAGCCATGGCAGCGAATGCGGCGTCCGGCATGGTCAAGATCATCGCCGACGCGAAAACCGATCGTATTGTCGGTTTCCACGTGGTGGGTCCCCAGGCCTCTGAAATCGTTGCTCAGGGCGTTATCGCCATGGAGTTTGGTTCCAGTGCCGAAGATCTCGCCCTGACCTGTTTTGCACATCCGACTCTGTCCGAGTCCGTGCATGAAGCGGCTCTGGGTGTTGCCGGCGGAGCGATTCACATCGCCAACCGTCGCAAAAAGAAGTAACGCGAGCCAGGAAACAGGGGCGCCAATGACGGCGCCCCGCTGCTATTAAAACGGCTGGTTTTCGGTCGCGTTAAGGATGCGCTGAGGTGATCCCCGGCGCATCAAACCGAATTCGCACTGCGCGGGTTCAATTTCCGTATGTGGTTATCCTCCATCAGAAAGCGGGACATTAACTATGAATTTGCATGAATATCAGGGCAAACAGCTTTTCGCTGAATATGGCCTGCCAGTATCCAAGGGCATTGCCTGCGATACCCCCAAAGACGCAGTGGCCGCTGCTGACGAAATCGGCGGCGACGCCTGGGTAGTAAAAGCTCAGGTTCACGCTGGTGGCCGCGGCAAGGCCGGCGGTGTAAAACTGGTCAAGAGCAAGGACGATATCCGCGCCTTCGCTGAGAACTGGCTTGGCAAGAATCTGGTGACCTACCAGACCGACGAAAACGGCCAGCCAGTCAGCAAGATTCTTGTTGAGTCCCTTACCGATATCGACCAGGAACTCTACCTGGGCGCGGTTGTTGATCGCGGTACCCGTCGTATCGTGTTCATGGCTTCCACCGAAGGTGGTGTTGAAATCGAAAAGGTTGCCGAAGAAACCCCGGAAAAGATCCTGAAGGCCGAAGTTGACCCACTGGTCGGAGCACAGCCATTCCAGGGGCGCGAACTGGCGTTCAAGCTAGGCCTGGAAGGCAAGCAAATTGGTCAGTTCACCAAGATTTTCCTGGGCCTGGCGAAACTGTTCGAGGAGTGCGATCTGGCGCTGGTTGAGATTAACCCACTGGTTATCACTCCAGCCGGTGACCTGCACTGCCTGGACGCCAAGATTGGCGTTGATGGTAACGCGCTGTACCGTCAGAAGAAGATCCACGAGATGCACGATCCCTCCCAGGAAGATTCCCGGGAAGCGGAAGCTGCCAAGTGGGAACTCAACTACGTGGCGCTGGATGGCAACATCGGCTGCATGGTTAACGGCGCTGGATTGGCCATGGGTACCATGGACATCATCAAGCTGTCTGGCGGCCAGCCTGCGAACTTTCTGGACGTTGGCGGCGGTGCCACCAAGGAACGTGTTTCCGAAGCGTTCAAGATCATCCTGTCTGACGACAACGTGAAAGCGGTACTGGTCAATATCTTCGGCGGCATTGTTCGCTGTGACATGATTGCCGAAGGCATCATCGGCGCCGTAAAAGATGTTGGCGTCAAGGTTCCTGTGGTTGTGCGTCTGGAAGGCAACAACGCCGAGAAGGGCACTAAAGTACTCGCTGACAGTGGCCTGAACATCATTGCCGCCACCAGTCTGTCGAATGCGGCAGAGCAAGTCGTTAAAGCCGCGGGGGGTAAATAATGAGCATCCTGATCAACAAAGACACCAAGGTTATCTGCCAGGGCTTTACCGGCGCACAGGGTACGTTCCACTCTGAGCAGGCCATCGAATATGGCACCAAAATGGTTGGTGGCGTAAGCCCCGGTAAGGGTGGCACCGAACACCTGGGCCTGCCGGTGTTCAACACCGTGCGTGAAGCGGTCGAGAAGACGGGCGCCGAAGCCACGGTTATCTACGTTCCGGCGCCGTTCTGTAAAGACGCCATCGTTGAAGCCGCTGACGCTGGCATCCAGCTGATCGTCTGCATCACCGAAGGCATCCCGACCATCGACATGCTCTACGCAAAAGAGTACGTTGATCGCAAGGGTGTTCGCATGATCGGGCCGAACTGCCCGGGTGTGATCACGCCAGGCGAGAGCAAGATCGGTATCATGCCGGGCCACATCCACAAGCCGGGCAAAGTGGGCATCGTGTCCCGCTCTGGTACCCTGACGTACGAAGCGGTCAAGCAAACCACCGACTTCGGTTACGGCCAGTCTACCTGCGTTGGCATCGGTGGTGACCCGATTCCGGGCTCCAACTTCATCGATATCCTGCAGCTGCTACAGGACGATCCGCAGACAGAAGCCATCGTGATGATCGGCGAGATCGGCGGAACCGCTGAGGAAGAAGCGGCTGCGTTCATCAAGGACAACGTCAGCAAGCCGGTGGTGTCTTACATCGCGGGTGTGACGGCGCCTCCTGGTAAGCGTATGGGCCACGCCGGTGCGATTATCTCCGGTGGTAAGGGTACGGCGGATGAGAAATTCGCGGCTCTGAACGACGCCGGTGTCAAAACTGTGCGCAGCCTGGCTGAAATCGGCAAGGCGCTGAAGGAAGTGACTGGCTGGTAAACTACCGCCGGTGAATGAAAGCCCCCGGGTCTGTTTTGTGGACTGCCGGGGGCTTTTTGTTTTCTGGCGTCAGCGCAGGTTTTTCAATGCCTTCTTAACGCGGGCCACACATAAGACTATAATGCCCGGTCAGCCTGCAATATGATGGCTGTTCCCTATAAATAAAAGGAGTTCATGCTTTGAGTTCTGTCGATTCCCAGCAACGGATTTTGTCCGGCATGCGTCCCACCGGCAAGTTGCACCTCGGCCATTATCACGGTGTTCTGAAGAACTGGGTGAAACTCCAGCATGAATTCGAATGCTTCTTCTTCGTTGCCGACTGGCATGCGTTGACCACTAACTATGATGATCCCAGCGGCATTGAGGATAGCGTCTGGGATATGGTGATCGACTGGCTCGCGGCAGGCGTCAATCCCGGGTCCTCAACGATGTTCATCCAGTCCAAGGTGCCGGAACACGCGGAGCTTCACCTTCTGTTGTCGATGATTACCCCATTGGGCTGGCTCGAGCGTGTACCCACCTACAAGGATCAGCAGGAAAAGCTCCGCGAGAAAGACCTGGCCACCTACGGTTTTCTCGGCTATCCGCTGCTGCAGAGCGCGGACATTCTGATGTATCGGGCCGGTCGGGTACCCGTGGGTGCAGACCAGGTGTCCCACGTGGAAATCACGCGCGAAGTCGCTCGCCGCTTCAATCACATCTACGGCCGTGAGCCGGGATTTGAAGAGCAGGCAGAGGGCGCCATCGTCAAGATGGGCAAGAAAAACGCCAAGCTTTACCGCACCCTGAAGAAGCGTTATCAGGAAGAGGGCGATATGGAAGCCCTGGAAACGGCGCGGGCATTGCTCAAGGAGCAGCAGAACATCTCCCTGGGCGATCGTGAGCGGCTGTACGGTTATATCGAAGGTGGCGGTAAGGTGATCCTTCCAGAGCCCCAGCCCCTGCTGACACCGGAATCGAAGATGCCAGGACTGGACGGCCAGAAAATGTCCAAGTCCTACAACAACTATATCGGTTTGCGCGAAGAGCCTGACAGCGTCGCCCAGAAAATCCGCACCATGCAGACCGACCCCCAGCGGGTACGGCGTACCGATCCGGGCGAACCGGAGAAGTGTCCGGTTTGGGGGCTTCATCAGGTTTATTCCGATGCGGATACCCAGGAATGGGTGCAAACCGGCTGCCGCTCGGCGGGCATTGGTTGCCTGGAATGCAAGAAGCCGCTGATTGACTCGATTATTGAAGAGCAGCGGCCCCTGCATGAACGTGCTCGTGAATATGAAGGCAATCCGGACCTGGTTCACGCCATTATTGAAGAAGGCTGCGAGCATGCCAGGGATGCCGCGAGGGATACCCTTGAGGAAGTTCGGACAGCCATGGGCCTGAACTACCGCTGAGCCCCGACGCTGACAATTCCGGAGAGACCATGACAGAGGACACCACAGGCAATACGACGGCGGATGAGGGGGCTGAGGTGCCCGTTGAGCAGGCGCCACTTGCCCGTGTCTCCGGTAAGCCGGTGGTTGATCTGCCTCGTGACCTGTATATACCTCCCGATGCCCTGGCGGTCTTCCTTGAGGCCTTTGAGGGGCCATTGGATCTGTTGCTGTATCTGATCCGACGTCAGAACATGGACATCCTCGACATCGATGTCAGTGAGATTACCAAGCAATACATGGATTACATCGGCGCCGTTGAAGCCATGCGCTTCGAACTGGCTGCGGAGTATCTGGTTATGGCAGCGACCCTGGCGGAGATAAAATCCAGGATGCTGTTGCCGCGACAGGAATCCGAGGACGAAGAGGACATCGATCCGCGAGCGGAGCTGATACGCAGGCTCCAGCAGTATGAGCGCTTCAAGCAGGCCGCCGAAGATATTGACGACTTGCCACGGCTTGAACGGGACAATTTCGTTGCCTCTGCAGCGTTGCCCCGGATGCCTTCCAGTCAGCCCCATCCGGACGTGGACCTGCGGGAAATACTGTTTGCCCTACAGGGCATGCTCAAACGTGCAGATCTGTTTACCAGCCACCACGTGGAGAGGGAGCGTTTATCCACCCGTGAACGTATGTCGGCAATACTGTCGGTCTTGCGGGATGATCAGTTCGTGACGTTCGAAAGTCTGTTCACTCCAGAGGAAGGGCGATTGGGGGTCGTGGTGAGTTTCCTGGCGACCCTGGAACTGGTCAAGGAGCAATTGATCGAAGTGGTCCAGGCCGAGGTGCTGGGCCCGATCCATGTCAGGGCGAGAGCGGTATGAACGAGGAAAATCTCCGGAAAATACAGGCCATTACCGAAGCTGCATTGCTGGCCGCCGGCAAACCCTTAACGGTCGACCAGTTACGGGATCTTTTCGAAGAAGGTGAGCGCCCGGCCCGCCAGGTAATGGAGCATGTGCTGGTCTTGCTGGAACAGTCCTGCCAGGGGCGGGGATTCGAACTGAAGAAAATCGCCAGTGGTTACCGGCTGCAGGTGCGGGAAGAGTTTGCTCCGTGGGTGGGGCGTTTATTCGAAGAAAAGCCCCAGAGGTACTCCCGAGCACTGCTGGAGACGTTGGCACTGGTTGCCTATCGCCAGCCCATAACCCGCGGTGAAATTGAGGATATTCGGGGCGTCACCGTCAGCAGCAACATTGTCCGTACGCTGCTTGAGCGGGAATGGGTGAGGGTAGTTGGGCACCGCGACGTGCCGGGCAGGCCTGCTATGTATGCCACCACCCGTCAGTTTCTGGACTATTTCAATCTGGAAGGTCTGGACCAGATGCCGCCCTTGTCAGAAATCCGGGATCTGGAAGAGATCGGTCGGGAAATCGAAAAGAACATGCAGGCCGAGATCGAATTTGAATCTCCGGCCCGAAATACTGGTGACGATGGGGATGACTCCAATCCCGATAACGCGCCAGGACAAACACTTCACTGATGCCACCGGCGTCAGTCACTCTTTAAGGATAGATCCATGGCGGCCAATCGCCCCAAGAAACCCGAACAGCGGCAGCCGGATGAAACCACCGTTTCCGGCCCGGAGCGCATACAGAAGCTACTGGCACGAGCCGGTGTGGGATCGCGTCGGGAAGTTGAATCCTGGATCGAAGCCGGTCGCCTGAGCATCAATGGGAATCCGGTTGAGCCGGGGCAGAAAGTCACGGTTGATGATCGCATTGAGCTGGATGGCAAGCGCCTCGACATTGCGGCCGGGGCCGAGGTGGTCAGGCGTGTACTCATCTACAACAAACCGGAAGGCGAGGTCACCACACGCCGCGACCCGGAAGGACGACCGACGGTATTCGACAGCCTTCCCCGGCTCCGTGACCATCGCTGGATTGCCATTGGGCGGCTGGACATCAATACCACCGGCCTGGTGCTGTTCACCACCGATGGGGAACTCGCCAACCGGCTGATGCATCCGTCACGCCAGATTGACCGCGAATACGCGGTCCGGGTATTTGGTGAAGTGGATGAGGCTATGATCAAAAGATTGTCTGAGGGCGTGCTGCTCGACGACGGTATGGCGAAGTTTTCGGACATCAGCGAGGCCGGGGGAAAGGGGATCAACCAATGGTTCCATGTGACGCTTCTGGAAGGCCGTAACCGTGAAGTGCGCAGGCTTTGGGAATCCCAGGGTGTGAGGGTCAGCCGCTTGAAGCGTGTGCGCTACGGGCCGATTTTCCTGCCAAGCCGCCTGACGGTTGGTAAGTGGGAAGAGCTGGATCAGAAAGCCGTGGATTCGCTGAGCAAAGCCGTCGATTTGAAGCCTGTGGACATTCCGGCCAAGACGCCGTCCGAGCAAAAGACCCTTGATCGTAAGCGTCGTAAACAGGCCGGGGCAGGTCCGCGTAAATCAGGCGGCGCGCGATGGCAGGTCGACAGTGCTGGCCCGTCGACGGGCCGGAAGTCATCAGGCAAGCCACCGGCAAAGTCTGGAAAACGCTGATCAGTTGCTGATAGCGGCGAAAACCCGTGTGCAATTGCGGCCATGGGCTTTCGCCTGGTACAACGCTTCGTCGGCGCGGGCAAGCCACTGGTCGGCGGTCTCGTCTGCCAGCCTCATGGCCACGCCGCAGCTGGCGGTTACTGTGACATCGGTATCCCCGCAGTCCACGACAATGGTATTGATGAAGTCGCGAATACGGTCGCCAACCTCGCGGGCGTTCGCCTCGTCGGTATGGGCCAGCAGAATGGCAAACTCTTCCCCGCCAAAGCGGTACACGCTGTCGGAATTTCTGACGGCCTTTTCGAGTTCGGCGGCCGCCAGTTTCAGCATGTGATCACCCACGACATGGCCGTGTTGGTCATTCACCTGCTTGAAATGGTCCAGATCGCACAGGATCAGTGAATACTGCTCTCCATGCCTGTCGCCAAGACAACTGGCACGGGACAGCGCCTCGTCCATAGCACGCTTGTTGGGAACACCGGTCAGGCAATCCGTCAGAGACGCCTGTTCGATGGTAAAAAACTGGCAGGCATTGCGAATGGGGCAGATGGCGGCTGCAAGCATCAACTCTATGCCTTCGAGCTCCTGTTCCGTGAATTTCTGTCGACGGCTGAGAGAAAGCGTGCCATAGAAGCCGCCTTCGAGGTTGAGCCGATAATCGCAGCTATGGGGGCCGCCCTTACCGGTTACATAGACAAAATCCCTTGACGCTATGGTATGCCGGTAAGTCAGGCAATCGTAAGGAACCACGCTGGCGATCTCTTCAGCCAGAATTGCCAGTTGTGTTTCCAGGCTGAGTGTCGTGGACAGTCTTCGGGTCAGCCTTGTCAGCACATCCGGGGATTCATTCCAGTCGCGGTGCGCCTGTCTCAGGGCCGCGAGTTTCTGAGGTTGTGGTCCAGACTTATTGATCGACGGAATCTGTTTCACTTAAAACTGCCTGTTAAGGTATTTTTTTATAAACATGCATGTTTGGGGCCATTATTTAATTAACGTTCAATAACAATTATATACAGTTATTTCCTACTCGATTTCTCAAGAATTAGAACAGACCTGGTGGCGAGCACGCCAAATTTCCGGCACGGGTTTGCCGGCATGACCAGATCGTTAAAATGTCCGACAAGGGGATTGGGCTCACGGGTGCCTGTGGTAAACTTCTGCGCTTATTCTTTGCTGCCAGTAGCGAGTGAGCGACCAACTTTATGAGGTTTCAGGCCCCCGAAAGTCTTTCCGAACAGATAGCCCAGCACCTGGGGCAGCGCATTGTGACCGGCGACCTGAGGCCGGGCGAGCGAATCCAGGAGCTCAAGGTTGCCGGTGAACTGAATGTCAGTCGCGGTTCCGTGCGCGAGGCGCTGTTGATTCTCCAGCGCCGCCATCTGGTGGATATTTTTCCTCGCCGTGGTGCCGTGGTGTCCCGTTTGACGCCGGAACTGGTCAACAGCCTCTATGATATCTACATTGATTTGCTGTGCATGCTGGGGCGTAAGGTGCTTGAGCGTTGGTCCGGCAGTGAACTGTCTGGCGTTATGGGTCAGGTGCGGGAGCTCCAGGCGGTCATTGATGCACTCAATTCCTCCGGCGGAGATGCTGCCGAGCAGGTCATTGATGCCGGATTCGGGGTAATGCGCTACGCCTATGGGTTGGTGGAAAACCCGTTCCTTGAGGAAACCCTGGAAAACTTCCGGCCTGCGATCAGCCGGACCTATTTCGTCGCGCTTGAGAATTTCCGCGATGAACTGGCGGAAACCGGGCGGTTTTTCCGGCAACTTGCGGACGCAGCGGTGCGTGACGACGCCGCCGGCCTTGAAACCGCCATCTGTGAGTTTGGCGAACATCAGCGTGAACAGGTACTGAGTATTCTCAGGGAAGAGGTGAGCGCCTGATATGCGCCTGAAGTCCATCAAGTTATCCGGTTTCAAATCTTTCGTTGACCCGACCACGGTGCCGTTTCCGTCCAACATGACAGCGGTCGTGGGCCCCAACGGTTGTGGCAAGTCCAATATCATCGATGCGGTGCGCTGGGTGATGGGCGAAAGCTCGGCCAAATATCTGCGTGGCGAGTCCATGTCGGACGTTATCTTCAACGGTTCCAGTGCGCGTAAACCGGTCGGCCAGGCCTCCATAGAACTGGTGTTCGACAACAGCGACGGTTCGGCGCCCGGCGAGTTCGTACGTTTCAATGAAATTTCGGTACGCCGCCGTGTTTCCCGCGAGGGGCAGTCGGAATACTTCCTGAACGGCTCCAAATGCCGTCGGCGTGATATTACCGATCTTTTCCTCGGGACCGGGCTAGGCCCCCGCAGCTACGCCATCATCGAGCAGGGGATGATCTCGCGGTTGATCGAGGCCAAGCCGGAAGAGTTGCGGGTGTATATCGAGGAAGCGGCGGGTATCTCCAAGTACAAGGAGCGCCGCAAGGAAACCGAAAGCCGCATCCGCCGGACCCAGGAGAACCTGGAACGCCTGACGGATCTTCGGGACGAACTTGGCAGGCAGCTGCAACACCTTGAGCGTCAGGCTCAGTCGGCGGAAAAGTACAAAGCCTACAAACAGGAAGAGCGCCAGAAAAAGGCCGAGCTGACGGTGTTGCGCTGGCAGTCCCTGGACACCGATCTTCAGACTTGGCGCACTCGCATCCGGGATACCGAGCTCGAGCTCGAGAAGCAGCTGTCTGAACGTGTCAGCCTGGAAACAGCTCTTGAATCCCTGCGGGACGGCCATCAGGAACGTAACGAACATTTCAATCGGGCGCAGGCGCGTTACTACGAAGCCGGTGCCGATATTGCCCGCATTGAGCAGAGCCTTGAGCACCAACGAGAGCGCAGCCGCCAGACGGCCGCGGAACTGGACCAGGCCATGGCCAATCAGCGCGAACTGGCTCGGGAACTGGAACAGGATGAAGAGAAACTGGCGGGCATCCAGGAAGAACTGGATATGTTGGAGCCCGAACAGGAGGCGCTGGTCCTGAAATCGGAGGAATCCGGAGAAAAGCTCCAGAGTGCCGAGGATGCCATGAGCGAATGGCAGCACAACTGGGAGGATTTCAGTTCCCGTTCAGCGGATGCGCGCCGACAGGCGGAACTGGCCCAGTCCAGTATCCGTTCCCAGGAAAATGCCATTGAGCAACTGCGCACCCGTCAACAACGGCTTCGTGAAGAACAGGATCTGCTTGAAGGACAGGTTGATCGGGCGGAACTGGACGACCTTCTGGAGCAGCAGGAATCCCTGGAGCTGCAGAGGGAGGAAGCCGCGGAGCGAATCAACGTTGTCCAGGACGAACTCCAGGAGGCACGCCACCACCAGCGGGATGCAGATCAGGCTGCCACCGAGGCGCGCCAGCAGGTCCAGAGTCTGAGGGCATCGCTTGAATCCCAGCAGGCCTTGTTGGATGAACAGATGGGCAGCCAGGACGACACCCTGCAGGCCTGGCTTAATGAACACAGCCTTAGCGACAGCCCACGACTGGCCACGCAACTTCGTATCGACGATGGCTGGGAATTTGCGGTAGAGCAGGTAATTGGGCGCTTCAGCCAGGGGCTGAGCGTACCGGGGCTGGGAGCAATGCATGCCAACATGGCTGATGCTCCCCGAGGTTTGGCCCTGGTGAATAGTGACTCCAGCGCCAATGGTCCATCAACGGGGCTCGCAAGCAAAGTATCCGGTGCCGGGGGCATGGCATCCTTGCTGGCGCTTGTTGATACCGCGGAGTCCATGGAGGACGCGCTGGAACGGCAGAAAGGTTTGGCGCCGGGCAGGAGTGTCATTACCCCCGAGGGTGCCTGGTTGTCCGTTGACTGGGTGTTGATGCCCGATTCCGACGCAGCCCAGATTGGCGTAATCGAACGCCAGAAGAAAGTCACCGCACTGACAGCAGAGTTAGAGCAGGCGGAAGCCTCCCTGGAAGCCGCCACCGATAATCTGGACCGGTTGCTGGAACAGTCAGAACGGGCGGAAGCTGCCAGGGACGATGCCCAGGGCCGGCTGGCGGATGCTGATCGGGAACTCGCCACCCTGTCATCCAAGATCAGTGGTCTCAAGGCGCGTGCGGAACAGATTGATGCGAGGCTTCAACGCATTCGTGACGATCTTGCTGACGTGTCCATGAATCTCGAGGAGCAGCAGGGACAACTGCTGGAAACCCGCGAGGAGTGGCAGCAGGCCCTGGCATCGACGGAAGACAGCGATGAAGAGAAGGAGCGGCTGCTTGAGCGTCGGGACGTGCTGCGTGAAAACCTTGACCGGCTTCGCCAGGAGGCTCGGCACGATCGCGATCACGCCCACCAGTTACAACTCCAGCTTCAGTCTTTGAACAGCCAGCGCGATGGCTTGCGTCAGACCATTGATCGAATGCAATTGCAGAAAGAGCGTCTGGACGAGCGACTCGACATTCTCCGTGAAAGCCGCGAAAACGCCGAAGAGCCCATTGAAGATCTGAAAATGCAGCTGGAAGGCCTGCTGGACAGGCGCTTGGCTGAAGAGGAAAAGTTGGGTGCTGCCCGAGACGCGCTTGAAGAAATTGATCAGGAGGTGCGTGATCGGGAGCAAAGTCGCAGCCGCATAGAACATACCATCCAGGACGTCCGTGCCAGCCTCGAGAAGCTGAAAATGGAATCCCAGGCCCTGGAGATTCGTGCAGGCAATCACCTGGAGCAGCTCGAGGAACTGGATGTCCGCCTGCAGGAAGTGCTCTCCGCATTGCCCGAAGAGGCCAGTGAGAAGGCCTGGGCCGAGGACCTGGAAAAGATCGGCTCAAGGATCCAGCGTCTGGGTGCCATCAACCTTGCGGCCATCCAGGAGTATCAGGTTCAGAGTGAGCGTAAGACCTATCTGGACAGTCAGCATGAAGATCTGATGGAAGCGCTGGAGACCCTGGACAACGCCATACGCAAGATCGATCGCGAAACCCGGCAGCGCTTCAAGGAGACGTTCGATCAGGTCAATGGGGGGCTCCAGGCGCTGTTCCCGAAAGTGTTCGGCGGCGGCAATGCGTACCTTGAACTTACGGGTGAGGACCTGCTGGAAACAGGGGTTGCCATCATGGCAAGGCCGCCGGGCAAGAAAAACAGCACCATTCATTTGCTCTCCGGCGGGGAGAAAGCACTGACGGCTATTGCGTTAGTGTTCTCCATCTTCCAGCTTAATCCGGCCCCGTTCTGTATGCTGGATGAGGTGGATGCTCCGTTGGACGACGCCAACGTGGGGCGGTACGCCAACATGGTCAAGGAAATGTCAAAACAGGTACAGTTCATCTACATTACCCACAACAAGATCGCCATGGAAATGGCCGACCAACTGATGGGGGTCACGATGCATGAGCCAGGATGCTCACGGCTGGTATCGGTAGATGTTGACGAGGCTGCCGCGTTGGCTGAAGCATGATGACATGTCGCTGGCGGACAGGCGGTCAAGGTTCGTGCAAAAATGACAAAACTGCCATCTGGCCTGTGTTTGCGTTGTATTCATTACAGGCTTTTCTTAGAGTAGCAACGATATCTGATCTGCAAACAGGACAGCACCACTATGTCTCTTAGGGAATGGTTAATTGCCATCGGTACCCTGGTTATACTCGGTATTGTGATTGATGGCCTGCGCCGGATGAGGCGCGCCCGTAAGGAATCAATCGCGATATCCTCTGGCATGGGCGCGGACGATCTCGACGATTCCCCGTTGGACCAGGACTACAACCCTGAGCTCCCAAATGGTGGGGCGCGAACCATTTCACGTGACACGCTGGAAGAGCGCGGCTACGTCAAACCGGAAAAGAGCCGTTTCGCCAAGCCCGAGCCCAAACCGACCAGGCCGGTGGTCAGCAGCGCGAGCGCGACGGGTAAGGATGACTCCCAAGAGCTGACTGCAGAGCGTGAACCGGAGCCGGAAAATCTGGCCGCCAGTGAACCCAGTGACGTTGACTACGATTCTGACATCGGTTGGGGGGCCGTAGACGAGGAGCCGGAAACCGACATAGCGGATTCTGGCCCGGACCACGAAGAGGTTCCCCCTACGGTAACCACCGAGGTCGAGGAAGACACGGCAAGGCGGGAAGCCACAGCACGGCAATCCGGGCAGCCCCTCGCCGGAGCCAACCGGCCGGAGGCCCGGGAAGTGGTGGTTATCAATGTGTTGGCGAAAAGTGAGCAGAATTTCGAGGGCACCAAACTCAAGGCGCTGTTCGAAGCTTGTGGCCTGGAACATGGCGACATGGATATCTACCATCGCCACGAACAGTCGGACACCACCAGCCCCGTCCAGTTCAGTGTTGCCAGTGCCGTTGAGCCAGGAACCTTCAAGCCGGAAGATATGCCGGCGTTGTCCACACCGGGTATCAGCTTCTTCATGAGCATGCCCGGGCCCACCAATTCCATGCAGGCCTTCGAGTTCATGCTGGAAACCGCGCAGTGCGTGGTGCGCAATCTTGGCGGTGAACTGAAGGACGAGCGCCGCAGCGTGATGACCCCGCAAACCATTGAACACTGCCGCCAACGCATCCGCGAATTTGAACGTAAACAACGATCCCCCAGACAATGACCAAAGCCTCTCCCGACGTTATCAGCCGGGCCGGAGAACTCCGGGATATCATCACTGAGCATAACTATCAGTACTATGTTCTGGACGATCCCCGGGTTCCGGATGCCGAGTACGACCGCCTGTTTCGGGAATTACAGGGCCTCGAAGCGCAATACCCCGATATTGTGACGCCTGATACCCCCACTCGCCGGGTGGGGGCATCGGTGGAAACCACCTTTGAGGAAGTTGTCCATCGTATCCCCATGCTTTCCCTGGACAATGCGTTCAGTGATGAAGAACTGAGGGACTTTGACCGCCGGGTGAGAGATCGGCTCAAGACCGAAGAAGACATTGAGTATGTCTGCGAGCCCAAGCTGGATGGGCTGGCGGTTAGTCTTCATTACGAATCTGGCGTGCTGACCCGGGCCGCTACACGCGGTGATGGCTATACAGGTGAGGATATCACCGCCAACATCCGTACCATCCCGTCGGTGCCCCTGAGACTTCGTGGTGACAACATCCCTGAGCTGGTGGAGGTCCGGGGAGAGGTCTATATGCCCCGGGAAGGGTTCGAAACCCTGAACAAACGTCTGGCGGACAAAGGAGAGAAGACGTTTGTTAACCCCCGTAATGCTGCCGCCGGCAGTCTGAGACAGAAAAAGCCCACCGTGACGGCCCGACGTCCACTCGAATTGTGCGCCTACAGTGTCGCGCTTGAGGACGAAAGCCGGCTGCCCGCCACCCATTGGGAAGGGCTGCAACAGGTTGGTGCCTGGGGTTTCCGGATCAACCCTGAGATGCGTCGGGCGACCGGCGCGGAGGACTGTCTGCAGGCTTACAATGAGCTGATGGATAAGCGTGCCAGCCTACCTTATGAAATCGATGGCATTGTCTTCAAGGTAAACAGCCTGGCATTGCAGCGGCAGTTGGGGTTTGTCTCCCGAGCCCCCCGATGGGCCATTGCCCAGAAATTTCCGGCGCAGGAAGAGCTGACGGTCATTGAAGACGTGGAATTTCAGGTCGGCCGTACCGGCGCGATTACGCCAGTCGCCCGGCTCAAGCCGGTATTTGTGGGAGGCGTCACCGTAAGCAATGCCACTTTGCATAATATGGACGAAATCCAGCGACTGGGTGTCCGTATCGGAGACACCGTGTTCGTTCGACGGGCGGGGGATGTGATTCCCCAGGTGGTCAAGGTTGTGGCCGAACGTCGCCCTGACAATACCCGTGAAGTCCAGCTTCCGGACGCCTGCCCGGTATGCCAGTCTGACATTGTGCAGATCGAGGGCGAGGTAGTGGCCCGCTGTTCTGGCGGGCTGTTCTGTCCGGCACAGCGCAAGGAGGCCATCCGGCACTATGCATCCCGAAAGGCGCTTGACATAGAAGGGCTGGGGGACAAGTGGATTGATATTCTGGTGGACAGGGAACTGGTCACCACGGTTGCGGATCTGTACCTGTTAAAGAAAGCCGATTTGACGGGTCTTGAACGTATGGGTGATAAATCCGCGGGTAATCTGATCGATGCCATTGATCGCTCCCGCCACCCGGTCCTTTGGAAATTCCTGTATGCCCTTGGTATTCGGGAGGTGGGCGAGGCAACCGCCAAGGCCCTGGCCAGCCACTTTGGCACCCTGGAAGCCATTGGTGAGGCTGACGAGGATGCCCTGCAGTCGGTGTCTGACGTTGGGCCCATTGTCGCCGGCCACATTCGTAGTTTCTTCGACCAGACCCACAACCAGGAAACCATTCAGGCCCTGAAAGACGCTGGGGTTCAATGGCAGACCGAAGAGATCACCGCCAGTGAAAAGCCGCTGAAGGGAGAGACCTGGGTACTGACGGGGTCACTGTCCGACATGACGAGGGATGACGCCAAGGCAAAATTGGAGTCCCTTGGGGCCAAAGTAGCGGGAAGCGTCTCCGGCAAGACCTCCTGTGTTGTTGCCGGCGAAGCCGCCGGTTCGAAGCTGACGAAGGCCGAGAATTTGGGAGTCCCGGTAATGGACGAGTCCGCCTTCGTCGATTTTCTTGGTACCCACGGCCTGGAATAAACCTCTGGCCACGGCGCACACTATGGTTCGTCCGTGGCCAGAATCTGAGAACTCGCGCAGATCCTGCCTCCGTGAAATTGATTACCATGAGCTTGTTCTGTAACGGTGTGTAAAGCACCTATAAAAACAATGCTCTGAAACGGACTTTTTCATGCGCGCCGATTCGCTCTCTTGCCTCTCCTGTGCTCTTCGCTGTTTTCCTCGCGGGGGCTGTCTTGCCCTGCTGTCACTGATCCTGGTTGTCATTGGCGGTTGCAAGACCGAACAGGACGCCGAAGACCCCTACATTCTGGGAACACCGCCGGACGAAGCTTATCTGGGCGTTGACTACGCCTACAATTTTGGCGCTTTCGACAGCGACGATATTCTCGATTATTCACTCACCAATGCACCGTCCTGGCTGGCGCTGGAAGACACCAGCAACAAGGCACGCCAGGGCGTCATCATGCGGGGCGTTCCGGGGCTGACCGGTGGCTCGAGAGGCCGTGATGACCTCGGCACTACGGAGAACATCACTCTGGTTGGCAATGATGGCCGTGCGGCCGGTACACAGCCATTTGACATTGAGGTCCGGGAAAACGTGCTCAGCCTGGCCATCGACGATTTTACCGAGGGAGAGGCGTTCGAGGCGCCGGAGGAACGGGATAATCGGTGTGAGGCTCCGGAGATCGGAGAAATCGGTCGACAGACATATGAGGTGAACGAGTACGACGATGATGGCGCCGTCGTTAAAACCGTTCAACGCACCAGCGCCACCTATCCCGTTCTTGTGCGGGTACTGCTTGATCAGCCTTCTGTCACCCGTGTGTCGGTGGCCTTTGAGCTGGACTCCAGCTTTAATCCACAACGCTGTGACGAGGATATTGATCCCCCTCATCAGCGTTGTGAAAATGGCGCCGCCAACGACAACGAGGCGATCATCGGCAAGGACATTGTTGGTTTGGGGACGCAGAGCGAACCGACCTTACCAGTGCCTTCCTATCTTCAGTATCAGCCAGACGATGATGGGTTCCTGTCCAAGGGGGTGATTACTCTGGAGCCCGGAATCACCGAATGTTACATCCGCCTGGAAGTTATCGAGGACACCGAGGCCGAACCCCTGGAAACCCTGAACATCCGACTGACCGAGGTGCGGTCCGGCCTCGCCGGGCTTGGCAGTTCCAATTCCGGTGTCAGGGAATTACTGCGGATTGCGGACAATGAGCCAACAGTGCGCCTGGAAACCGAGGCCGGCGGTACCCGCGATGCGCTTAATGTCGGCGAAGTTCGCGAGTATGTTGCTTTAATCAGCGGTGAACGAGCCGGTGCTTATAGCGTGAAACTTGGAGAGGATGATGACTCCGATGTGATTCTGGGCGAGGATTTCCTTGTGGAAGTCCGGGACGGGAATGGCGAGTGGGTGGAAGGGGATCTCCTGACCTTTGCCGAGGGCGTTGAGGAAATGCGCTTTCGTATCCGCATTCCCGACGACTACACCAACGGCCAGCTGGAAAACGATCGTTTCCTTCTTTTGGGTCTGGACGAACGTTATCAGTCCGGAAGGGAGAATTTCGCGGCCTCGGCGGATGCGGACAAACTGCGGGTGAACATCAACGAACTGACTTCACCGATTGAGGTGGGCAACAGTGCGGCCTTTGTTCCCACCGACACGGCCTTCGGGCACAACGGTCGTCTTTTCATTGCAGGCTATCGTATCGATGATGGTGACCGTCCCTGGGTGCGTATCGTCACGCAGAAAGGGGAAGTAACGGAGCAGCCGTTGTCAGAGGCCGCTATTGCCCAGGGTGGGGAACCGGTTATCGGTTTTGTCGAACGTAACTTTAAGGAAGGAGATGACGACGTTACCCGCTACGAATTCGTCGTGTCGTTCGGCAGTGAACAGACACCGGACGGTGCCCCTGGCGGCAATGGTGTGGATGTTCATACCTTGCTGTACTTTTTTGACACCGCTCAGGATCCGGACAGTTATGTACCGGTTTGGGGCATCGTGACCGGCACATCCGGTGATGATTTTCCCCGGTGGACCGGGATTGATGAAGACGGTGGTTACGTTGTAAACGCCGGCGAAACCAATGGCCAGTGGACGAACGAAAACGCTGCTGGTGGTGTGGACAGTTTTCTCCAGAGAATTGACACTACCGTTGACGGCAACTCGGTTGTGCCGGTGGTTGCCTGGATACGACAGGTCGGGTCGGCAGGGCATGATGAGTCGGTTGTAGGAGGCAGTACGTCCACCAGCAGTCCGCTGCTGATCGGGGATTCCTCAGGCGCGGTGAGTGGCCAACCCCAACTTGGCGGAAAAGACGCGTTCTTTTATATTGCCTCCAGCGCAGACAGTACAATTAACGTCAGGCAGCGTGGAACCGCTGGCAACGAAGATCTCTCCGGCGGCATCTACGGGACCAACAATGTCTGGTTGGTGGGCCAGAGTACCGGCAACTATAGCGTCGAGTCTGGCGATGGGAACCGCTCACTGAAGCGCCGTCAGATCAACAGCCAGGCCGGGTTTGCATTGTCCTATACGGCGTTGGGAGATGTCACTCGCGCCTTTACGTTCAATGACTTGGATGATGCATCCACTGAGTCTTTACGTGCGGTGCGCACTTACGACCGGGACATTCTGGTTGCAGGAAGTACCAACGGTAATTTCAGCGAAAGCGAGGGAAACAGCCAGACTCAGCCGATCCTGGCGAGAATTTCACTGGAAGAAAACAGCGATGATGACACTGACAGCAGCCGGGAATGGAGAACTCAGTTGCCACTGGTGGGTGCTGAGGGTGAAATAGAACGGCTTGAAAACTACCGCGATGACGAAATAACAGCCCTGGTCAAAATCGTCAGTGGTGCCTCTGAGACCTGGGAGGTTCGGCTGTTTACTGGAGAGGGGCTGCCGTTGCATTAATCGAATGCGGGCGATGTGCCCACTGCTATACGCTACCCTCGTGCCGGCTGGCGTTGGCGTACAACTTCAGGTAATCGGTGCTGGTGACGATACCTGCTGACTGGCCCCTCTCATCAACCACCAGGGCCGCATTCAGTTGGTGAGCGAGCATCAGCCTTGCCAACTGGTGGGCATCGGTCTCGGGCGACGAGGTCAGGAAGGCGGGTAGTTCGATATTCACGAAGCTCGCGCTCATGGCGTTTGCATCGGTTTCGTGGAGCCAGGCTAGCAACCAGCGTAGATCCACAAGCCCTGCTACGTTACCGTCCGCGGTAATCACGAGATGGTTGACGCCGTTTTCATCCATGGCTTCCATCGCGTCAGCAACGCTTGCGGTGGCTGGCAGAGAGTGCAGGGCGGGGGTGCAGATCTGGGATACCGGCAGGTAGGCCCGCCGCTCTTTGGGTTCACCGGACGCTGCGGCACTGTATTCCTCAATGGCACGCTGCCGTCCGGAGCGGGCGGCAAGCTGGAACTCGGCGTCGGTTGCCTCACTGTGCTGAACATCGATATTGTGGGATTCGCTCAGTTCTGTAACGTCACCTACGCGGCGGCCCCGGAATATCTCCGGCAGGCGTGTCCCAACGGGTCTGCCGGGTTCACTGACATGAATGGACATAATGATCTGCTCCGGTTACAACAGGGCCTTCTCCGGTTATCGGCAGACAATTTGATTTCTTCAGGCGCTAATAGTTTCCTGCTCTGTTATTTCCACGCGGTGGCAGCGGCCCGTCGCGACCCGTTTTGCCAGGGATCCGGGGAGGCAGACAGGCTGCCCGGAGAGCCGGTCGGCAAGGTACTCTGCGAGCAGGGGAGCGTAACTCAACCCCTTGCTGCCCAAGCCGGTAAACAGGTTGATGCCTTCCAATGGTTGCCCATAAGCGTCCACTAGTGGACCAGCGACCGGCTGATAATCATGGGTTGTGCATCGAAACCCGACTTTGCCATCGAGTTTCGCCGGATCAACGTCGCCTGAATCCCTGTTTACCGAGCCTGGAACCATCGCATCCAGCATTGAAAGGTTATCCCGGTGGCTTTCGGTGGAAAGGGTTGGCGATGAGTCATGAAGATCGAAGGTGGCACCCGCCAGTGTCATGCCACCGTGGGCGGGATTGAGATACCCTGATCCACATACCACTACATCAGGGCAATTGACCGCCTTCGCAGGCAAGTGGGTTACTTGCCCTCTAATCGCACGAAAACGGAAGCCGCCCTTCAACGGAATCAGGTCCGGTGTCTGATGGCCGGCGCATATCACCACCCGGTCGACCACAACATCCTGCTCGCCGTTACCTGCGATATGCCATTTGCCGTTGCAGGGAGTAAGTCGGTGGACGTCAAACCCAAAACATTGAAAGATCCGCTCGTGCTCTATCAATGCCCGGCAAAGGCCGCCGGGCTCAAGCCATCCACTGCGAGGAAACCAGAGGCCTCCCCGAGTCAGCGGAATGCCGGCAAGCTCAGACGCCTGTTCCGGGCTGATCTGCTGCAATACGGCGCTTGGATAGTCGTTGCGGGCGATGAAGCGGTTCTGACGGTCTTGCTCGCTATCACTGTGCGCCAGTTGAACAAGCCCGGAAGGATGCCAGTGCTCCCCGCCGAACTGTTGATAGTAACGTTGACTGAACAGCAACGATGAGAGACCGAGCTTTGCCTGATCGTTGAACTCAATGCCCAGTTTGACATACAGCGCACCCTGGATATTGCCAGAGGCGGCTGTTCCAGCCTCTTGAGCCTGGTCAATCACCGTGACATGCAATCCCCGCTCCGCCAGATTCCGGGCGAGCAGGCTGCCGGCAACCCCGGCGCCGATGATGGCAATGGATTCAACATCATTCGCGGCTGGTGGTGTTCCGGGGCTGGTGGCATCACCCAGTGTGCCGGTCAACATGTCCCATTTCTGGCCAAATCCGGGTGCTTTTCGCATGGCGAAGCCAGCAGCAATCAGCCGTCTCCGCACCTCGCCAACGGATGTAAAGGTGGCGACCGTCGCGCCGGGCTTGCTGTGGCCCGGCATCGCGTCGATGACTTCACTCGTCCACATGCCCGGATTTTTAGCGGGCGCGAAACCGTCCAGGAACCAGGCATCCGCCTGAAAATCCAGCTCACGCCAGGCATCGGCTACGTCGCCGAAAAACAGGGTCAGCCTGACGTGACCGCCGGCGAGTACCAGGCGATGGGTGCCGGTGATGGGGGCAGGATATTGTTCAAGCAGTTGGTCAGCGTAAACCTTGAGCTCCGGCCACATCGTAAGTGCTCGGGCAAGGTCCTCCGGAGTCAACGGGTGGCGTTCGGCGGAGACGAAATGCAGGCAACCGTGGCGTGGTGTGGCTGTTTCATTCCAGGCTTGCCAGGCTGCGAGGAAATTCAGGCCAGTGCCAAACCCCGTTTCCGCGATGACGAAGGAGGAGGCTGCGGGCAATAAGGAAAAACGTTCGCGAAGCCGGTTCTGGCCGATAAACACGTATCGCGCTTCTTCAAGACCATTCTCGCTGCAGAAGTAAACATCGCCAAAGCGGCGACAGCGGGGCGCGCCATTGCTCCAATCAATGTCGGCGGTTTCAATGGAGGGGAGGCTGAGGTCAGTCACGATCGTTGTATCCGGTCAGTAGGCTTAACGGGCTACTCTGTCGCGGTATCGGTTTGCCGAACCGAAACGCTACGAATAATGACGGGTTCCTGGGGTACATCCGCCATGCCTCGGGATCTCACCGTTTTCTTGCTGGCGATGGCATCCACGACACCCATTCCCCCTGTTACCTTACCAAATACCGCGTAGCCCGGGCCGCGGACACCTGCGTTCAGGAAATCGTTGTCGGTCAGGTTGATAAAAAACTGGGACGTGGCGGAGTCCGGTGAGCTTGTGCGGGCCATGGCGATGGTTCCGCGAAGGTTTTTGGCGGTTGGCCTGGCTTCGTTCCGGATGGGGCTACGGGTCTGCTTCTGGTTTAGATCCTGATCAAAACCGCCGCCCTGGATCATGAAACCTGGAATGACCCTATGGAACAGCGTTCCCTCGTAGAACCCGTTTTTGGCATAGGTAATAAAATTCTCAACGGTCTCGGGAGCGATGTCCGGGCGCAGAGTCACCTCAATGGCACCTTCGCTGGTTTCAATAATCACCTGGGGCAGCTCATTCTGTTGCCCTTCTGCCGCCAGGCAGTTGCCGATACCCAGCATGAAGGTTACAGATAGAGCGATTTGCATCACATAACGAAACGGTTTTACGAAATTTGTCATTCTATAATGGCTCACGTAGTTAGTTCAGGGAATAGTAGGTAGCTTCGGGAATGTTTGCTGCGATACTGTTCCCATGAATCCAGTCTGTTGCAGGATGTTAGCAGATAATACTTGTCAAGTCGGGCATATTCCCTGCGGAGTTCATGACTATCAGCTAACCTTTTATCGCATCAGTGGCATTGATGCACTCTGACCGGGCCAGGTTGTACGGCAATCACTGTGAAGCTATTGGAGGCATACCTTGAAAATCCGTCAGGGCTTCGAAGAAAAATCCCGTCTCGGTCGGTTGCTGATAAACCGGGGATACCTTTCCGAAATTCAGTTGGAAGAGGGCTTGCGCCTACAGCATGAGACCGGTCAGCGGCTCGGCGAGGTGTTTATACAGTCCGGCTGGATTACCGAGCGCGAGTTGCATCGGGTTCTCAAGCACCAATCCCGTTACCGCAACGCGGCTGCACTGGTCACCATGGCGGTATTGCCTTTTCAGCCATTGGTCAGTTTTGCCGCTGGCAGCACCACGAATGATTCACGAGACGTTACGGACGCCGCGCAATTGTACGAGCGTGCCGGTTTGGCGCCGCTTAATGATGACGAGATGGCCGGCGTGTCGGGGCAGGGTGATCAATCCTTGTTGGATCGTATCGCCACGGTATCTGCCATGACCGGAAGTAACGACGGGACAGGAGAGGTTGATCCGGATGTCATCGAAGGCCTGAAACTAACAGCGAACATTTTCGTGCCGGTGCTGAACTTCCTGGATTCTGATCTTACGATATCCGGTGTGCATTATCGGGATGATGTTCCCCGTTACACGGTTCGTGACGATGGCGGACTCACCCTGGCGTTCCCGGAAAGGATCGAACAGATCCGCATGGACAATATACGGGTCAGCGGCAGTCAGGGACCGTCCATGGGGAACATTGCACTCGACAATATCCGCTTCCATCCCGATTCACAGATGACGATCTATACTCGCTGATGGGATGCGTTGGGCTCCGACGTTTGCGGAGCCCAGAAGCCGTCAGGCGCTCGCCAGAACGGTACGGTGTGATACGGCCTTTTGCTCGCCCTGAGCACCGTAGAGGGTCTGGTGCCCGGAAACGCCGCGGAATATATCAGTAAGACGTGAAAGGCGCTTCTGAAGGTGACTGACAACCCGCCCATTATTGCTATTCAACTGGTGACAGGTCTTAAGGCGTTCGTCGGCCTCCCGCCACAAGTCGTAAACATCTGACAGGCCGGCGCTGAGAATAAACCGTGAGGGTGCTCCGTTTTCAGGTCGAAACCCCATCGACACCAGAAGGCGGATTTTGAGTTTGGCCCGTTCACGAATCTGACCCAACAGAGTGTTTTTCTCGCCAGTCAGTGATTCGAGTTTACGGATATCAGATGTGGAAAGGCAGGCTTTTTCCTGCTGCAGGACATCCGCCAGGGATTCGAGTTGACGGATATCCTGAGATAAAAGGTCTTTCAGTTCATCAATTGCGGCCATGATCTACTCACCCGAAAATGCTTTCATCCATCTCAAGCATTTTCTGGGCCAGTTTCTCTGCATCAACCTTGTAGGAGCCGCTTTCAAGGGCAGAGCGGATCTGCTCGATACGGTCATCGTCCATTTCCGGATAACTGCCGAGCTTTTGTTCGAGCTGTTTCAGGTTCTTCGCCTGGCTGCTCAAATTGACATTTTCACCACGGGCGCCTTGCGCCTGGGTCTTTGCCTGCTCAGCTGTAGAGGGCTGAGTGCTCTGGGTAGCGGAAGATTTATCGGCCGTGGTTTTCTGGGTGTTGACCTGGCCTGGGCCTATTCCATTAAAGTCAACTGACATAACGTTACCTGCTTAACTGGTCGGCCGCGTTGGGCGGCTCCAAAATTTCATACCTGTCTATCGGCATGGCCTGACGTTTCTTTAGCGATTTTTGCAAGAGTTAAATGACACTCTTGTCATCTTTCCAAAAAACCGGCAACAGATTGCCGTTTCCGGTGAATCAATGCCGGGAACGAGGTTACATGGGAATCTCGACATGCCCGGGAGCAGTCACACGGGCACGCACGGTGCGGGAGGACGAGAGGTTCTCAACCAGAACCTGTTCTCCAATCCCGGCACTAGCCAGGGCCTTACCCCTTGAGTTTACCGAAAAATTTCCGCTGCGGGCGCTGATGATAACATGGTCTCCGCGTTCGATCGCTGCCGGAGCCAGCACCAAATCCGGTGTAAATACGGTACCGGCGTTCACGCCGCGGCGCATTTCCATGCCCATTAACTGGTCGACATTGGTTATTGCGCCCCGTCGAATCGAATTCACCACCACGTTATCCGACTGTATTGCCGCTTTTGTCAGTCGTTCGCCGCGCCCCAGGGGGCGGGCGGCGACCATGGCTTCACCGGTTATCGTGACGGATACCGGAAGGAACATGCGCCAGGGGCGCTCGCCCTCGCAGGAAACCAGTAGCGAGGGTTGGGTGGTTCTCCAGGGGTCGCCGCTGAACGATACGCTGAGTGGGGTATCACAGGTTGCGAGCGAGAGGCGTGCGTCGAGTTGGCCAGTATCGTGGGAAACCGTAAAGCCTTCGTTTGCCTGAGCCTCTGAAAATGCCTCCAGAAATTGTTCCGCGCTGCTTTGAATTTGTTCGGCCGTGGTCGTGGAGGCCATTGCCGGGCCGGCTGTTACGGCGAATAACAATATGATGGCGAAATTGGTAATGCGCATACGCGGCAGTTTGTCCTATGCTGTCATTAACCGGGTAAAGCCCCGAGTTCAGGAATATCCTAATGATTTCCGGATTCGGCCGTTAAGCCTATCGAGTGAGTCAATAAACCGGCACATAGCCGGTTCCACGCGACTTTCTAGAATAACGCAGCAAGATGCGTGCCGGCAGCAAGACGTTTCGAGTGGGAGATATAAACGATGGCAGGGGTATTGGACAGTGTAAATCAGCGCACCCAGCTGGTGGGCCAGAATCGTCTGGAGCTTCTGTTATTTCGCCTTCGTGGCCGGCAGATGTACGGCATCAACGTCTTCAAGGTCAAGGAAGTGTTGCAGTGCCCCAGGCTGTCGTCGTTGCCGAACAGTCGCCCTATGGTTCGGGGCGTGGCCCATATTCGTGGCGAGACCATCCCTATCATTGACCTTGGTATGTCAATCCGGCTTCCCGGTATTCCCAAGGAAGAGATGGCCACCAGCTTCGTGATCATTACTGAGTACAACCGAAAAACCCAGGGTTTCCTGGTGGCTGGTGTCGACCGCATCGTGAATATGAACTGGGAAGACATCCTGCCGCCACCCAAGGGGGCGGGCAAAGACGTTTACCTGACAGCGGTAACGCACTTTGAAGACAAGCTGATTGAGATTATCGATGTTGAAAAGATCCTGTCTGAAGTGTCGCCGTTTGAGGAAGATGTCACCGAAGACGTTCGCAACCGCAGTTCAGAGCGGGTGCCCGGTCATCTGCCAGTGCTTGTCGTGGATGATTCCGCAGTGGCCCGACGTCAGATCGAGCGTTGCCTCACGGCTATCGGTATGGAAGTGGTGACAAAAAATGATGGCAAGCAGGCCTTGGATTACCTAAAAGAAGTTACGGCAGATGGCTCTCGCGCCATCGATCACCTGTGTTTGATCATATCCGATGTCGAAATGCCGGAAATGGACGGGTACACTCTGGTCACCAAGTGTAAAAATGAGCCTGCAATCAAGGATGTATTTATCATGCTGCACACGTCCCTGAGTGGCGTGTTCAACAAGGCGATGGTGCAGAAGGTAGGCGCTGACGATTTTATGGCTAAGTTCAGCCCCGATGAGTTGGCTGAAAGGGTCATGGAGATTGTTGACCGCGAGCAGTGACGCTCCTCCGTTACTCCCGACTCACTCGATAATGAGATCCAATGAAAGCTGAAATAACGCCACAGGAATACGAGGCCTTTAAATCATTCCTGCAGGATGCGTGTGGCATTTTGCTCGGGGAGAACAAGCAGTATCTGGTAAAAAGCCGTTTACGGCGGATCATGGAAGAGAACAAGCTAAGTACCCTGGGTGATCTGCTGGATCGCGTGAAGCGAACCGGACGTAGCAGTTTGAAGGAAGTCGTGATCGACGCGATGACGACGAATGAAACCCTCTGGTTTCGGGACAATCACCCGTTCCGCATCCTGCAGGAAAAGCTGCTGCCGGAATTCGGCGACAGAAAATCAGCGCAGTCACTTCGTATCTGGTCTGCAGCCTGTTCGACAGGCCAGGAGCCCTATTCGGTAGCGATGATTATTGAAGAATTTCGTCGCCAGCGGCCGGGTAGGCTGCGGGATGTGAAGATCACCGCCACCGACATCTCCAAAAGCGTTCTAGAGGTTGCGCGCCGTGGCGAGTACGAAATGATCGCCATTGGCCGGGGCCTGTCACCCGAGCGGCAAAAGCAGTTTTTCACTCCCGCCATGAATGGCAGTTGGCAGATCCGACCGCAAATCAAGAGCATGGTGGAATTCAGGGAGCTGAACCTGCTTGAACGCTACATGCTCGGGAAGTTTGACATTGTTATGTGCCGGAACGTACTGATCTACTTTTCGGCAGAGCTTAAAAAGGACATCCTGACCCGTATCCATGCCACTCTCAATCCCGGTGGTTACCTGATACTGGGAGCATCGGAATCGCTGAACGGGTTGCCTCATCTCTACGAAATGGTGCAGTGCCACCCTGGGATCATCTACCGCAAGAAATAGGCCCACCCAATGCCGATCAATGTATGGATACTGGTCGCCGCCCAGGCGCTTGCCATGTGTACAGCGCCTTTCATCGTCTTTATCGGAAGCATTCACGGACGTCTTCTGGCGCCATCACCTGAGTGGGCAACCTTGCCCGTGGGCCTTGTGGTAGTTGGAACGGTCCTGGCTATAAAGCCTGCTACGTGGCTGATGGAACGCCTGGGGCGCAAGCCGGTTATGTTGCTTGGCACGCTGGCGGGTGTGGTGTCCGGGTTGTTCGGTGCGCTGGCAGCCTGGAGTGCGAGTTTCCCGTTCTTGTGCGCTGCGGCGGTTGTGGGCGGAACCGGGCTGGCGGTGGTTCACCAATACCGCTTTGCGGCCATGGAGTCGGTAGCGCCCGAGATGGCTGGCTCCGCAGCAGCCAGGGTGCTTCTAGGCGGCCTAGTAGCGGCGTGGCTGGGGCCGGAAATTGCGCTTTTGGGCGGTGGAGGTCAAGCCGAGTACCCTTTCATGGGGGGATGGCTTGCACTGAGTGTCGTGCAGGTGGTTGCCATGGTCGTATTGGTTTTCGGGTACCGCGCCAGCGGGGAGCGAGTACGGGAAGCCTTGGGGGAGGGCGGTCGCCCGATGTCTGACATCCTGAGGCAACCGGTCATTTGGGCGGCGATCAGTTCCGCGGCCATCGGTTATGCCCTCATGAGCTTTATCATGACGGCAACACCACTGAGTATGACGGAAGTGGCCGACCACCCGCTTGAAGATGCCAAGTGGGTCATTCAGATTCACATCATGGCCATGTATTTGCCGTCGCTGATCAGTGGCTGGTTCATTCGTGTGGTGGGTATTCCAAGGATGATGGGCCTGGGATTGCTGGCCTATCTGGGGTGTGTGGCCCTGGCGTTCAGCGGTATCAGCTTTCACCACTACCTGTTTGCACTCATCCTGTTGGGGGTAGGCTGGAACTTCCTGTTCGTCGGCGGCACCACGCTATTACCGCAGGGATATCGCGATGAGGAGCGGTTCCGTGTTCAGGGGCTCAACGACCTGATGGTATTCGGCTCGCAGGCGACAGCTGCACTGAGTGCTGGTGCGGTATTGGCGGCGTTTGACTGGAATGGATTGTTGCTGATTGCCATACCGTTCCTGGTGTTACACGGTGTCTTGATGGCCGTTTGGCTGATGAGCCGGCCCCAGAATAGGGGCCGGCATCCCGCTTGAATGTTTATACCAGGTTGTAGACGAAGACGATGGCTACAGCAACGGGTGTGAAGTAACGCAGTACGCGATACCAGAGCGAGAATGTGCCCGCTGACATGCCCAGTTCGCTTTCCAGCGCCTGTCGAGACATTGTCCAGCCGACAAACACGGCGACCAGCAGTCCGCCCAGGGGCAACAGGATATTAGCGGTCAGGAAGTCCAGAAGGTCGAAGATGGTTTTGCCTTCGAACATCGCAAACATGCCCAGCGGTGTCACGTCCGACCACAGGTTTAGCGAAAGCACGGAGGCCACACCCAATAACCAGCACACGATGCCTGCCCCGACGGTACTCACCGTGCGGTTCATACCTTTCTGTTCCTCAAGCCATTCAACAATCGGCTCCAGCAGGGAAATGCCGGATGTCCAGGCGGCAAAGATCAGCAACACGAAGAACAGGGTACCGAAGAGGCTGCCCATGGGCATTTGGCCGAACGCCAGTGGCAGGGTTTGGAAAATCAGGCCGGGGCCGGCGCCTGGCTCAAGGCCGTTGGCGAATACGATCGGGAAGATAGCCAGCCCGGCCAACAAGGCCACGGCGGTATCCATGATCGAGACGGTCACGGAGGTTTTGGCGATGGAGATGTTTTTGGGCAGATAGGAGCCGTAGGCCATCATGACACCCATGCCGAGGCTGAGCGTGAAAAACGCGTGGCCCAGGGCAACCAAAACGCCCGAAGTGGTGAGCTTTGAGAAGTCAGGCTGGAACAGGAAGGCGACGGCCTGACCAAAGTGGCCAGTGGTCATCGCATAGCCCACGACAATCAGCAGGAGCACGAACAGGGCTGGCATCAGAATACTGACAGCGCGTTCAAGCCCGGAACGTACGCCTCGTGCAACCACAATCATGACCAACGCCATGAACAGGGTGTGCCACAGAAGCAGCTTCATCGGGTCGCCCAACAGGCCGGAGAAGATGGCACCTATGGACTCTGCCGACTGGCCAGCCAACTGGCCCGTGGCGGCGGTGCCCACATAGGAAATCGCCCATCCGCCGATCACAGAATAGAACGATAGAATCAGGAACCCCGCCAGAACCCCGACGGCAGCCACCCAGCGCCAGGCGGGTTTCAGGCCTTCCTGGCTGGTTATGGCCCGCATGCTGTTGACGGGGCTGAGACCACCACGGCGACCGACTAGTACTTCAGCCATCATGATCGGAAGACCCACCGCCGCAATGCACAGCAGATAAACCAGAACAAAGGCACCACCGCCGTTTTCACCGGTGATGTAGGGGAATTTCCAGATATTACCCAGGCCCACCGCTGAGCCTGTTGCGGCAAGTATGAATGCCAGGCGCGAAGACCACAGCCCACGCTTCGCTGTCGCCTGGCCCATGGCACCGCCTTCAGCGGATGAAGAAGCATTACTCATTGTATTCTCCTGCTTACTGTTTTTGTTTTCGGGGGAGTGAGTGGCGGCGGTTTAGCCGCCATCAACGGGATTTATGCCGGAATCGCTCCTCTGCGAGTTGATCGGCGATCTGCCCGGTGGGCAGGCCATCGCGATCCGAGCGCTGGAAGATCTCCTCCAGGGTATTGGCTATGGAATCAACGTGTTTGCGGACGGCCTGGGGGTCGGGGCCCTTGCGCTCGTAACACACGTCGATAATGCCGCCAGCGTTGATTACAAAGTCTGGGGCATAGAGCACTCCACGTTCGAACAGGGCCTGGTCATGAGCCGGGGTAGCCAACTGATTGTTAGCGGCGCCGGCCACGATGGTGGCCTGTAGCTTACGAATGGAGTGATCATTCAGGACGGCGCCCATGGCGCAGGGCGCAACCACGTCTACCGGCAGGTAGAGGATTTCGTCGGCGGTAGCCGGGGTGGCGCCCAACTCTGCCACTGCGCGATCCATCTGATCCTGGTGGACGTCGTAGACCCAAAGCTTCGCGCCTGCTTCTTTGAGGTGTCGGGCCAGGCGGTAACCAACGTTGCCAATGCCCTGTACCGCCACATTCAACCCCTCCAGGTCGCTGCGGCCGAGCTTGTGTTTAACGGCAGCATTAATGCCCACGAAGGTGCCCCAGGCGGTAGCGGGAGAGGGGTCGCCGTTGCTGGGCCTGCCATCAAAACCCGGGCGTTCGCTGATACCAGCCACATTGGATGTTTTGCGGCCCATAACCTGGAGGTCGGCTACGCTGGTGCCCGAATCCTCGGCAGCGATATAAAGTCCGCCGAGCTGTTCCAGGAAGCGGCCCATGGATTCGAGCAAGGCTTCGGTTTTGTGCTGGCGTGGATCGCCGATGATGACGGACTTGCCGCCGCCGAGATCAAGGTTGGCCAGTGCCGACTTGTAGGTCATTCCTCGTGACAGGCGGAGCACGTCTGTCAGAGCCTCGTCGTCGCTGGCGTAGGGATACATGCGGCATCCGCCTAGAGCGGGTCCACGAGAGGTATTGTGTACGGCGATAATGGCGCGCAGCCCGGTCTCCGGATCGCAGCAAAACGTCAGATGTTCGTGGTGGTCGAATTCAGGATGGGTAAATACAGTCATTGTTTGGATTCCTTTTGCTCCGGGTTGTTCTTGCACAGGGGGTCGCCCTTAGTTACGGAGGCCGGCGGGTAGATTGCGGGCGCTACCGAAACTCAATCGCTATCGGGTGTTGGACGCGATTAGCTGCCGGTCGGATTTGGTGATTGCACGAATGTGGGAAGTCGTAAAAGATCCGGCCGGAGCGATCGGGATGCACAAAACGTCAGAGAAAGGAAAGGAGCTGTAGGGTGTTGCAGGGTGTGGGCGCATGGGCCCATGCTCAGGGACTGTTTTACCAGTGACATGCTGAAATCCTCTTCCACCAGGCCGGATCACGGCTTCCGTGGTCAATATTGTTGTTGTGCCCCGGCAGATAGGCCGGTTGGCATGATTTCATGTGTTGATACCCTTTTGGGGCTCAACGAGAGAAGACTAGATAGCTTTTACATCGTCGTCAATGGTTGAAATTCATGCATTTTTTGGTGATTTTGAAAATTCCAGCGGTAACAGGCAGATACATCTACTTTACGTAAACGTAAATATTTGGGGCGCCCCAATTCAGCAAGAGTTTCCCTAATGTGTCTCACTGGAACCCTGATGTAATTCCAGTGACAGCATTGGTGATATTCGCTTCGTCACTTGATCAGTTTCTGAACTTCCCGGAAACGTGGGTGCTCGCAGTCCCGCATCCACTCAAAAGCCACCATCTCAAGCGTTACGATAACGGCCCCGGCCTGCTGCATTCGTTCCAGGGCAGCATCCCGGTCGTTGTCATGGCGTGAGCCGGTCGCGTTTTCCACCACCCATACACGAAAACCCGCAGCGAGGAGGGATAGGGCGGTTTGCAACAGGCATACATGCGCTTCGCAACCGCCAATAACCACCTGTTTCCGGTTATCGGCAATGGCCTCCACCAGCCCTCCACCGCAGGCATCAAAGTGAGTCTTGGACAAGGTTTGATCAGCGAGAGCACTGATCTGTTCGTCGTTGTGTCCAAGCTTCTCCGGGATCTGTTCCGTGGCAATCACCGGCACATCAAGCAGCTTGGCAATCTGCGCAAGTCTAACGCTCTCTGCCAGCATTAAATTTCCGTGGCTGATGACAGGCATGAGTTTTTTCTGGAGGTCAATCAGTACCAGCGTGGATTCGTCGGCTTTCATCATCATAACGGGTCGCCTCCGGACAGTGTCTAGGGAATCGGCTATCTTGGCCATTATCGCATAGACGGCCATCATGTTTCTGTGGGCATCGAGGTTGGTCGGAAAAGGATTTGAAAATTGGAGTTGCCAAACCGGGATAAAACCATTAGAGTTTGCGCCCTCAAATGAGCGACAACGTTGCTGATTTGGAACGGATTATTTAAAGAGTATTGGAGAGGTGGCCGAGTGGCTGAAGGCGCACGCCTGGAAAGTGTGTATACGTTAATAGCGTATCGAGGGTTCGAATCCCTCCCTCTCCGCCAATACAAAACCCCAGCAGAGATGCTGGGGTTTTTTATTGCATGTCACTTAAGCCACCCCTGCCGTCCGCAACACAAACACCCCCGCCGTAACCGTTACACTGGCCATTAACGTGGTCAAAGCCACGATATTGGCTGCCAGGCGGTCGTTGCCGCCCAGCGCCTTGACCATGACAAAACTGGCGGCGGCTGTCGGGCTGGCGAAGAACAGGAACATCAGCCCAAGTTCGCGCCCTTCAAACCCGGCCAGCCAGGCAGCGAACGTACACAATACCGGTAACGTCACCATCTTCATCACACTGGCACTGATCGCCAGCTTGCGATCGGTACGCATGGCGCTCAAGGAGAGCGTGCCGCCAATGCACATCAGCGCCAGGGGCAAGGTAAGTGAGGCGAAATAGTCACCGCTGGTCATCAGCCAGTTCGGCAGTTGTAACCCGGACCAGGCGAAGGGAACGGCGATGACCACCGCCAGAATGAGCGGGTTGCGCCCGATATCACCGAGAATGCGCCCCCAGCTGGCCGTCTGGCCCGGCTGGTAGGCTGTCAGGACAACCACAGAGAGCGCATTGTAGGAAATAATGACCACGCCCAGGAGAAGACCCCCGGCGGAAAGCCCAAAGTCGCCATAGAGGCTGGCCGCCAGGGCGAGGCCCACAATACCGCAGTTGCCCCTGAAAGCGCCCTGCACATACACACCCCGGTCAATCGCTGGTGCGGCACGTATGGCCCAAAGCCAGCAGAAGAGGAAGCTGGCGAGGGTGGCGGCTACGAAGAATCCAAGCAGTGCGGGGTTGAGGGTGGTATCCAGGTCCGCGCGTACAATACTGAGGAATACCAGGGTTGGCAGAGTCGCGCGGAAGACCAGTGCCGACGCCGTGTTAATAAAGTTGGTATCGATCCAGCCGAGCCGCCTGAGACCAAGGCCGATAAACACCATGGCGAATACCGGCAGCGTGGTCTCAAGGGTGTGAAGAAATGTTCCGAGTAGTGTCATCCAGCCGGTGGTTACCGAACTCCAAAGTTAGTGAACTCACCGGTTGCAGAGTCTTCGGTGGTGTTGATTTTGTCGACGATTGCCGAGGGAGGGCCGTCCCGGCACCACTGTCTGAGCGAAACCAGTGACGCCGGTGAGCCCTCTGCAACAATTTCTACGCGGCCATCCGGCAGGTTTCTGGCGTAGCCGGTAACACCCAGGCTGTTGGCCATGTCGGCCGCGGAGGCGCGATAGCAGACGCCCTGGACCTTGCCGCTGATCAGCATTGTGAGTCTCTGGTGGCTCATTGCGTGATCCCTCCTGACATAGAGTGGCTTTTTACAGTTTGCGCCATACCAGCAGTCGATTGTTGGCAGGCATTTCGAAATCGCTTTCAAGCCCGAACCGAACTCGGCCCGCCAGTTCCAGCATGTCATCCATGTTCCTGATGCCCATGTGCGGGGCCTGACTCCGCAGGTGGTGATCGAACTGTCGATTGCTGTCGCTGGTAAATTGCCCCTCATAATTAAACGGCCCATAGAGGCAGAACAGGCCGCCGGCAATGAGGCGTTTAGCCAGCCCGGCGAACATTGCCTCTACCTCTTCCCACGACATGATGTGAGCCGTGTTGGCGGAATAGGCGCCATCAATGGTGTCTACCGGCCAGCTTCCCAGGGAAACGTCCAGTTCTAGAGGTGGGCGAATATTGGCAAGGTCAGCCTCCTGGATCCAGCCGAGGGAATGATCGGCGCCTCCAGGCCGATCACTGGGCTGCCACGTCAGGTGGGGGAGCTCTGCTGCAAAATAAACAGCGTGTTGCCCCGTTCCCGTTCCAATTTCCAATATGGTGGCCGGCTCGGTGAACACCGTTTTGATGCATTCCAGTATTGGTTGCCTGTTATTTACACAGGCCTGTGAGAAAGGCTTGCTGTGGACCATCGTTTACGCCTATTCGGAATCAGTGCCAACCTAAAGAATATCGCGCTGGGCGCAATGGGTAAAAGAATGAGCGTAGGGGATTTCCCGCGTATTCGACATTCGATGATGGTCTATCGGAGGCTTTCCGACTGGAAAATGGCGCCATTCGCGACATAAAAGTGTCACAAAACAGGCATAAGCTCCATTGGACGATACCCCCAGTGGAGATACCATGCTCAGAACTGTCCGCAGCCGTATTCTGTTCTTTTCCTTTCTATCGGTGTTTGCTTTGGCCGCATTGGCGGCCCTGTCATCGAGCATTATGACCCGTGCGGAGTCCGCTTCAGAGGCATTGGTTCGGGAAAGTCTTATGGAGTCGTGGCTGCTGGAAGATCTTGAACAGGACCATCGCCGGCTGCAGGACCTCGCCTACAAGATCAAGGCGCAGCTGATGCTCTGGGATGAAATCGATGCGGAATTCCAGGCATTGACCGAGGTGCTGCCGGAGCACTGGCGTGCTATCGAGGACAATGCCGGGCTGAGCGAGTGGGCGACGGATAATCGAGCGTTGTTCGAGAGCGTGCTGGCGCTCATCGAATCCATGAGACCGGGTATCGAAGGACGGAGCTACTATCGAGTAGGGCAAGTGGTGGATTTTGACTTGTTCCCGGCCCTCGGCCCGATGCTCACGGCGATCAACAACCGTAAGGAAGCCAGCCGCAACATCATTGAAGTTCGTAGTCAGGACCTGCTGGCCTTTCTGGATGCCCAGAAAATCTGGCTGTTGGCGGGCTCTGCTGTATTCCTGATGTCTGTGGTCTTGATGACGCTCTGGCTTCGGCGCTCAGTGATTGGCCGCCTGCAGTTGCTGGAGTCCGGCCTCCGGGAAATGGACGAGACCTCAGATCTTTCCCGGCGCCCGGTTATTACCGGACACGATGAAGTGGCTGGTGTGACGCGCGCGCTGGTAGGGTTGGTTAGCCGGTTTGAGCTCTTTATCGGAGAAGTGAGAACGGCTGCCCACAGCATCAATGACCGGTCCACATCGTTGGACTCTCAGGCAGAGGACGTCCAGGCGTCCACTGATACTACCCGCCGGCAGATTCATGATGTCAGCCAGTCAATGGCGGCCATTGCGAACCAGGCGTCGGCCATTGATTTAGCCACCGAGAACTCAGCCACTACGGTTCGAGATGCCGTGGCGGCCAATGCGGTGGTTCAGGAAGGGCTCAGAAACAGTGAGCAGGCAGCTGAACACACGGTGGAGGTAATTGGCCGGGTGTCCCTATCTATCCAGGCATTGAGTGAATCCTCGGGCAAAATCGAGAGCGTGATCGGCGTCATTGCCGATATCGCGGAGCAGACCAATTTGCTGGCATTGAATGCAGCGATTGAAGCGGCCCGTGCCGGCGAACACGGTCGGGGATTTGCCGTGGTGGCAGACGAAGTGCGCACCCTGTCGAAGCGTACGTCGGACTCCACCAGGGAAATTCGCCAATGGGTGACCGACCTGGTAACCGGGGTTTCCGGCGTTGAGGACCTGCTGGACGAAATGCGCGATGCCGGTGGCATGAACCGGCGGAACCTTGATGCCCTGAAAGACCACCTGGAGCGTCTTGCGAGTCAGTTCACGGAGCTGGAGCTTCGCAGTGCTGAAATTGGGGATGCGGTTGCGGTTCAGAGGGAAGAGATTGACCGTGTCGGGCGGCGGTCAAGGGCGCTTGATGACAGTTCGGGTTCCCTGATCACCAGTGTTGATAACACCCGCCAGATCAGTGAATACCTGAGACAGGAATCGGTCACCATGCGTCAACTGATTTCCCGGTTTAAGGCAGCCTGACCGAGCGGTCAACGCCAAGTGGTGAAAAAAAGCCTGATAATCGGTCTTCTACAGCCTCGCCAAACCCATTACCATGGCTGCTTTGAGGTGGAGTTGAAAATGACCGACGAAGCAGGCCACGAGCCCCAGCCGGACCCACGTGAAGAGAAATTCGTAGTGGATGTGGGGCTGCTTTCAGAGGACCAGCTTGACGGGCTGGTTGACGAATACTGCACTCGGTACCACGGCCTGAACGACACTGAGAACCCCATGGCAGAGCGTGAGCGGGTAAAATCGGCGGCTCGGCGGGGGGATCTGGTGGTCTGGTTCGATCCGGTAGAGAATACCGCAAGCCTGGGCGTGCCCCGCTGATGATTGTGTCCTGAGCAGTGGGTCCCGGTATTGATGGATGCATCTACCGTCGGGAACCCTTAACCGGTACAATTCGTAAATTCCCATAAAAGCCGCGTGCGAGGTGAGTTTTGATCAGGGTATTGGTTGTAGACGACCATGAACTGGTCAGGTCCGGTATTACCCGGATGCTGGCGGACAACCCCGATATTGAAGTCATCGGCGAAGCATCTTCAGGCGAGGATGCTATTGATTCTGTGCGTAAAGACAGCCCGGATATCGTGTTGATGGACATCCGCATGCCTGGTATCGGGGGGCTGGAAGCGACACGGCGAATCCTGCGCATTGACGACGCTGTGCGGGTGATCGTGGTGACTGCCTGTGCTGATGACCCCTATCCAACGAGGGTGATGCAGGCCGGCGCATCGGCTTATATCACCAAGGGCGCCGACATCAAGGAAATGGTGCGTGCCATCCGCATGGCGCATTCCGGGCAGCGTTACATCAGCCCGGAAATTGCCCAGAAAATGGCGCTCAAGCAGCTTGGAGGCGGCGATGCGAGGGACGAAGACGGCGAGCTATCCCTGTTTGACCGTTTGTCCGAGCGCGAAATGCAGATTGCCATGATGGTGGTGGACTGCCAGAAAGTGCAGGACATTTCCGACAAGCTTTGCCTCAGCCCAAAAACTGTAAACAGTTACCGCTACCGCATTTTCGAGAAGCTGGAAATTTCCAGTGACGTTGAGTTGGCGCTGATGGCGGTCAGGCTCGGGTTGCTCGATGCCGACAAGGTCTGACGCACCGGCTGATTCTGCCGAGGCAGGGAACAACAGGGAGTTCGACACCAATAGCTTCCTGAAACAGTTGACCGAGCGGCCCGGCGTTTACCGCATGTACGACGCCGCTGGCAATGTGCTGTATGTGGGTAAGGCCCGGAACCTCAAGAAACGGGTGACCAGCTACTTCCGCAAGTCCGGCCTGGCGCCCAAGACCGAAGCCCTGGTCTCCCGAATTGACTCCATCGAAGTCACCATCACCAGCAGTGAAACCGAAGCGCTGCTGCTTGAACAGAACCTGATCAAATCCCTGCGGCCGCCTTACAATATCCTGCTGCGGGATGATAAATCCTATCCCTATATCTACCTTTCCTCACACGACGATTATCCCTCCCTGACGTTTCGCAGGGGGCGCACGAAGAAAGGCGGTGGTACCTGGTATGGACCATTTCCGAGCTCTGGAGCGGTCAAGGAAAGTCTTAACATTCTACAAAAGATTTTCCGTATAAGATCCTGTAGTGAAAGCTATTTCAGAAACAGAACCCGACCTTGCCTGCAGTATCAGATCAACCGTTGCACGGCACCCTGTGTCGACTATATTTCCCCCGAGGATTATCGGGAGGACATGCGCCACGCCACCATGTTCCTCGAAGGCAAGAACCCCGCGATCCTGCAGGATCTGATGGCGGCCATGGAAACCGCGGCGAAGAATCTGGAATTTGAGAAAGCCGGTGCCTACCGCGACCAGATAAATCACCTGCGGCACGTTCAGGAGCAGCAAAGCGTGGACGGCGAAGGGGGTGATGCTGATGTGGTTGCCATTGCTCAAGATGCCGGTGTGGTGTGCATCGTGGTGATCATCGTACGCGGTGGGCGCGTGCTCGGTACCAAGGACTATTTTCCGCGATACAGTATTGAGCAGTCAGAAGCTGAGTTGTTAAGTGCTTTTCTGGGGCAGTATTATTTCGGCGGTAGCACCCGCCGGGAAATTCCACCGGACATCCTGGTGCCGGTGGACGTCGACGGCCAGGAACTGCTGTCCCAGGCGCTGACAGAATCCGCCGGTCGTGACACCCGGGTACGCAAGAACGTGCGCGGGGAGCGTCGGCGCTGGCTGGATCTGGCAATGACCAATGCCCGCCAGACACTGCTGACCCACCTGGCCAGCAAGGAAACGGTCTATCGCCGCCTGCTGGCCCTGCGTGACCTGCTGGATCTGACGGAAACGCCGTCACGCATGGAGTGCTTTGACATCAGTCATAGCCATGGTGAAAACACAGTCGCATCCTGCGTGGTTTTCGACGAGAATGGGCCGCTGAAAAGCGACTACCGGCTCTACAATATCGAGGGTGTCACTGGCGGCGATGACTACGGAGCCATGCGCCAGGTTCTGACGCGCCGATATAAACGCATGGTGGCAGGTGAGGGCAAACGCCCGGACCTGGTGTTCATCGACGGTGGTAAGGGCCAGTTGAACATTGCCCGGGAAGTGTTTGATGAGCTTGGTGTTACGGACATTCCGCTGATTGGTGTTGCCAAGGGTGTCACCCGGCGTGCGGGCATGGAACAGTTGATTGATGCCATGACCGGTGATCTCTATCGGGTTCCCGCGGACTCACCGGCACTGCACCTGATCCAGCATATTCGTGACGAATCGCACCGTTTCGCCATCACAGGCCATCGCGCTCGACGTGACAAGAAACGCCGGCAATCCACCCTTGAAGGAATCGAGGGTGTAGGGCCCAAGCGCCGCCGCGATCTGATACGTTATTTTGGCGGAATCCAGGAGCTACGCAAGGCCAGTATCGACGAAATGTCCAAGGTTCAGGGAATCAGCAGGAACCTGGCAGAAACCATCTACGCAGTACTGCATGACGAGTAGGGATAGCATGAATTTACCGAACATTCTCACCCTTTCCCGGATTCTGATGATCCCGGTTTTCGTGATTATCTACTACCTGCCGGCGCAGTGGAGCTATCTTGTCAGCGCCGGCCTGTTTGCGCTGGCGGCGGCAACGGACTGGCTGGATGGTTACCTGGCCCGGAAACTGAACCAGAGCACACCTTTCGGCGCCTTTCTGGACCCTGTTGCTGACAAACTCATGGTGGCTGTAGCACTGACTGTGCTGATTGAAGCCCACGCGAGTTTCATTCTGACAATTCCCGCCACGGTAATTATTGGGCGGGAAATCGTGATTTCAGCGCTGAGGGAGTGGATGGCGGAAATTGGCAGCCGCGCAAGTGTGGCGGTTTCCTACATTGGCAAGATCAAGACAACGGCGCAGATGGTGGCCATTATCATGCTGCTGGCGTTCCCTCCCGGTGTCGTCTGGGCCCAGGCCGGCACGGTGCTGTTGTACGTGGCGGCGGTACTGACATTCTGGTCAATGATTCTCTATCTCAAGGCCGCCTGGCCGGACCTTTTCCCGGACAAGCACCAGGGTTGACGGGCTAAGGGCGCTGCTCAGCCGTCCATCGGATTACCTCTTGGGCCAGCGCGTTGCTGGCCTCGCCAAACGCCTCCACGATTGCCTCCACTTGCTCCCCTCTCGCCGGATGCCGGTACTCAAAGCGTTTGCTGGCAAGGGTATTGCGGGTGCGCTCGTCGATGAGATGCAGGTCCAGTCTTATTAGCGCTACTGGCATGCCGTCCTGATACTCACTCTGGAACGCACTGAGTTCACCGGCCATGGTCAGATCACTACGGGCAGGGCTGGTCCCGGTAATAATGCCAGCGAAGCGGCCATCCCGTCGAAAGGCGTCGATCAGTTGGTCCCGAACCAGAATAGGGGACTTGTTGCTCCAGCGCGCGCCCTGATAGGCCTTTATTTCGTTGCCCTCCGGTTTCACCAGGATTCGCGAGCTATCAACAGGGCCTTCGGCAAGGGGCGTTACGAACCGGAGGGTCGTGCTGAACGGTTTGTCGCCAGTGATGGATTCCTCAACCGTGGAAGCGGGTAACTGGAATAACCGATTGGCCGGTCGATCCGGGAACAGGGTGCAAGCGGATAACATGGCTGCGACGGTTACACAGAGCAGTGCCCGTAATGCTATCAGTGTCATGGATTGAACTCCTGTATCGGTTCGCGGCCCAGCAGAAGGCCGGCCGGGTCGTCTTCCAGGCGGTGGATAAGGCTATCCATGTTTTGCAGAGTTGATCTCAGTTCCCGCATGGCTGGCGCCAGTTCACCGATGCCCTGCATTCCCTGGTCGAGGGAGCCCTCGTTTCGGGCGGTGAGCGCTTCCAGCCGCGCAGTAGCGGTTTCCAGTGAGTCCATGGCGCTTTGCGCAGTGGTCATCAACTGGCGGCCTTCCTTATCGAGCAGATTGTTTGCTGTGTTGCCAAATCGACGGAAGGTCTCCAGCGTGGCCCTGGTTTGTACGCTGAGTTGATCGAAACTCGTTACCAGATTGCTCAGTTCGCTGCGTTGATCCATCAATCCTGACGACACGGCCTCGATGTTCTTGAGGCTACGGGTGAGGTTTCGGGAGTTTTCCTCAGACACCATGGCATTTGCGTTGGAAAGGAATTGATCGAGCTTGGCAAACAGCTCCTCACTGGAAGCCATCAGGGTAGTAAAGGCCGATGGCTCGGCCGGAATGGTCGGTGGGGATTCGCGGTTTCCCGTTAGCTTTCGGCTTCCAGGGGTGCCGCCCTTCAGTTCAACGTTCATGCTGCCGGTAATGTTCGTCAACGCCAGGCCTGCCCGGGTGTCTTCCTTGATGGGCACATCGTCGTAGACCCGAATGAGCGCCCTGACGTTGCGAGGGTCACTCGGGTCGAGGCTCAGTTCGGCCACATCGCCCACCTCAATGCCGCTGTATTTGACCGGACTGCCTTCAGAGAGCCCGCTGACGCCCCGGTCGAAAATGATTTCGTACCAGGCATAGTCGCGGTCGTTGCCCGCCTGGCCCAGCCACAAGGCGAACGCGAGGGTGCCGGCAAGCGCGACCAGTGTGAACAGCCCAATCAGGACGTGATGTGCTCTGGGTTCCATATCAGCGTGCCTCTCCTCGCGTCGTTGCTGCTGTCCGGCCCCGCGGCCCATGGAAGTAATCGCGGATCCAGGGGTCGTCGGTGGCCTCAACCACCGCCAGCCGGTCCGCCACCAGTACGCTCCGCGAAGCTAACACGGCAACCCGGTCACAGGTGGTGTAAAGCGTGTCCAGATCGTGGGTCACCAGAAACACGCTGAAGCCAAGGGCGTCCCGGAGCGTAACAATCAAACGGTCAAAGGCGGCCGCTCCGATAGGATCGAGCCCGGCCGTGGGCTCGTCCAGAAACAACACCTCCGGATCCAGCGCCAGCGCCCTTGCGAGCGAGGCTCTTTTGACCATGCCACCTGACAGCTGGGCAGGGTATTTTTCGGCCGCGTTGGCTGGCAAGCCGACCAATGCGAGCTTCATCCGGGCGAGATGTTCCGCGTCAGTGCGGGACAGTTTGGCATGCTCAATCAGCGGCAGGGCAACGTTTTCCTGAAGTGTCAGGGAGCTGAACAACGCACCGCTCTGAAACAGTACACCAAAGCGCCGTTCTATCCGGGAGCGTTGTTGTTGAGACAGAGCCTGCAACTGCTCGCCAAAGACTTCAATGGCCCCTGAGTCCGGCGCATGAAGCCCGACAATGCTTCGCAGCAGTACCGACTTGCCGGTTCCCGAACCGCCAACCACCCCCAGTATTTCCCGGTGATAGAGATCGAGATTGAGGTCTGTGTGGACCTCATGATGGCCGAAGCGGTTGCACAGGCCTCTCACGCTGATCACGACATCCCGGTGTGCAGCCTCTTCCTTCACCAACCCATCTCCATAAAGAATATCGCTGCGATCGAATCCAGCAGAATCACCATGAAGATCGACTGTACCACGGCGGAAGTGGTGTGCTCACCAACGGACTGGGCACTTCCGCTGGCCTTGAAGCCTTCGAGGCAACCGATCACGGCAATCACAAACGCAAAGATGGGAGCCTTGCCCAGCCCAACCAGAAGGTGGACGACTTTTACCTTGGTTTCGAGGATATTCAGGATTTGCGGCACGGAGATATCCAGCGCCAGGACGCACACCAGCGAACCACCTATAATGCCGCTGATCATGCCCACGAAGGTCAGTATCGGCAGTGAAATCACCATCGCCAGCACCCGTGGGATAACCAGTAACTCAATCGGGCTCATGCCAAATGTGCGAAGGGCGTCGATTTCTTCATTGGCTTTCATCGAGCCAAGTTGCGCGGTAAAGGCGCTGGCGGTGCGGCCGGCCAGAAGAATAGCGGCCAGCAGAACACCGAATTCCCTCAGGAAAGAGAAGGCCACCAGATTAACGGTATAAATGGTGGCGCCGAAATCATCGAGAATGGTGGCGCCCAGAAACGCGACCACCGCGCCCACCAGAAACGTCAGCAGCGCCACGATGGGAAGGGCATTCAGCCCGGTCTGATGGACATGGGCCACCAGTGACGTGATTCGCCATCTCCAGGGCTTCGCCAGAATGCTGGCCAGGGTGGCGAGTATCTGGCCGGTAAAGCCAATCAGCAGTCGTTGTTGATGCCAGAACCCCTCAATCTGTTCGCCAATACGCGCCAGGAATTCTTTGATGGGGTTGGGCCGAGGGGGCATTTCACCATCAGGATTGGCCATCGCGTCTGCAACCAGCCGCAGCAGTTCCTGCCGTTCACTAGAGAGCCCGGTGGTCTGGTCAACCAGATTACGAAGCTGACGCGCCCCGAGAAGGTCTGCCAGCAGGGACGCGCCAGCGGTGTCGAGAGCGTTGATCGTTGCCAGATTGACCGAATGCCCACTCGGTACCTCCTTTGCGGCGGCTTTTTGGACATCCCGCTTCAAGCTGCCGTAATTCGGAAGCGTCCAGTCGCCCGAGACGGTCAGTTCGCCGTTCTGGAATTCAAGCTTGCCAGGGGAGGGCATCTGGTAATCCGGTGTCCTTTGTTGAGAATTGGCAATTGGTGTTCCTTGATACTAGCTCAAATTCCCGTGTTGGGGGTTGTTGTGTTCGAGCGCAATCGATCAGAATCTGAACGAAAACAGAAAGTTGAAAAAATGGTTGACGCAAACGGCCTAATCCGTAGAATACGCCCTCGTTGATCAAGCGGGAATAGCTCAGTTGGTAGAGCACAACCTTGCCAAGGTTGGGGTCGCGAGTTCGAATCTCGTTTCCCGCTCCAATTAACACAGTCTCTCAATGCCCACCTGAGAGCATAAAAGTATCGAATCCCCTTCGAACTTTTACCGGCGCGGTGGCAGAGTGGTTATGCAGCGGACTGCAACTCCGTGTACGCCGGTTCGATTCCGACCCGCGCCTCCATTATTTCCCTTGGTTACTTCCAACACCGAAGCACACCTTCATTTGCTTGCGTCCGTCGGCGCTTGGTTCGATCCTGAGTCGTTTTCCCGTGACCTTCACGAATTGGTTTGTCGCATCGCATCAGTAAACTAATCGCGGGCAATCTAGAATGACGCGCATCCTTTTGTTTGTAGCCAGTAAGCATCAGATGCGGTTGTTTAGCTGTCATCCTGAGAAGTGGCAGGACATGGAGGTGCCGCCTGTAGGTATTCAGGCATCGAAGGAGTTGGGAGCCTAGACCCTGAACCCTGCTTGTTGTGGATAACACCGAAACGTATGTTGGCCGCGTCTTGTCCGCCTGGTAGCCTGGTCTAGATAGACTTCAGGCTAATTAGTCGTAAGGGAAACATTGAATGAAGGATACGCTGGCTTATTACAACAAAAATGCCGATGGGTTTGTGGAATCAACGTTTCAAGTCAGCATGGAAGAGCTTTACCAGGAGTTCCTGCCGCACGTTATCAAACACGGACACATTCTTGATGCAGGCTGCGGCTCTGGGCGGGATGCAGCGTTTTTCCAGCAGCAGGGATACCGTGTTTCTGCGTTCGATGGTTCAGACGCCATAGCCTCCCTAGCCCGTGAAAAGACCGGCTTATTGGTTCAGCACCGGTATTTCTCGGATATCCACGAATCTAGTACTTACGATGGTATATGGGCCTGTGCAAGCCTTCTGCACTTGCCCCTTGTCGAGGTACCCGAAGCCATTGGCCGTTTGTGGAATGCTCTGAAGCCGGATGGCGCTCTTTACATGAGTTTCAAGATTGGGAAGGGAGAGCGCCAACACAATGGCCGGCACTTTACTGATGCTGATGAATCAATTGCCGAGCAGTGGATCCAAGACCTGTCTGGAACCGAGTCCTGTCGGATGTGGCGCACTAATGATCAACGTCCTGATAGGCAGCAGCAATGGTTGAACATAATTCTGAACAAGGTACCGGCGTTACCGGATAAGTTAACGACCGGCGGTAAAGAACATCATTTCCTGCCGAAATTGTGCAAGGCAATTAACGCAGCCGATCGAATAGATATGGCCGTAGCGTTTGTGAAAACGACGGGCTTGAATCTCTTGTTCCCGGATTTAGTGGGTGCCCTGCAGCGAAAATCTTATCCCGCCCAAATTCGCATTCTAACCAGCGATTATCTGGATATTACCGATTCGGAGGCGTTAAGGAAGCTTGTCCTGTTGCATGACCATGGCGCTCAGGTGCGTGTCTATCAGAGCAAAGGGAGTAGCTTTCATTTGAAAGCTTACCTTTTCGCTGGCCATGGTGAGAATCAGCAAACGTGGGGCAGGGCGTTTATCGGCTCTAGCAATATCAGCCGACAAGCGCTGCAGGACGGGTTGGAATGGAACTATCAGGTGGATTTCCCGCCCGACTCTGGGTACCTCGAGGCCGCCAGCAGGTTCGATGAACTGTTTCAGCACCCCAATGTTGTGCCTCTCACTGACAACTGGATCGATGAGTACGAGCAACGGAGGAAACCACCAGAACAGTCACTGGAACCGGGCAGTGATGAGAAGCAGGAAGCCCCAACACCTAATGAAGTGCAACAGGAAGCGCTAGAGGCCCTGGATCTGACTCGCGTAGAAGGCTACCGAAGGGGTTTGGTCGTGTTGGCAACGGGGTTAGGTAAAACCTGGCTATCTGCCTTTGATGCGGTTCAAATGGGCGCCCGTCGGATTCTTTTTGTCGCCCACCGTGAAGAAATTCTTTATCAAGCGGCCGAGACCTATCTGCGGATCAAGCCAAATAGCCGCGTCGGCTTCTACATGGGGAAGCAGCGTGATCGAACAGTGGACATCCTTTGTGCATCGGTGCAAACGCTCGGCAAAGAAACGCATCTCGATCGATTTGACCCCCGGCATTTTGATTATATTGTTGTCGATGAATTTCATCATGCGGCAGCGCCCGTCTATCATCGGCTTTTGAGTTACTTTGCACCGCAGTTTCTCCTGGGATTAACGGCAACCCCAGACCGGACAGACCGCTCGGATATCCTGTCTTTGTGTGACGACAACTTGGTTTTCGAATACCCGTTGTTTGAGGGCATTAGGGGCCAATTCCTGGTGCCGTTTCATTATTACGGCATATATGACGAGACGGTCGATTACACCGAGATTCCCTGGCGCAACGGAAAGTTCGATCCCAACCTGCTTGCCAATAAGCTCGCTACCTATGGACGTGCCAAACATGTGCTCAAAGTATGGAGTGAAGAGAAGCAAAGCCGGACCTTGGCCTTTTGCGTTTCACGGACCCATGCCGATTTTATGGCGAACCAGTTTGTGAAAAAAGGGATCAAGGCGGCAGCCGTTCACGGTGAATCTGAGATATCTCGTGGCGAGGCCTTGGAGAATTTGGAAAATGGTCAGCTCGACGTGATTTTTTCTGTTGACCTATTCAATGAGGGTGTCGATTTGCCCGCCATTGATACCGTTTTGCTGTTGCGTCCAACGGAGTCCAAGATCCTATTCCTTCAGCAAATTGGCCGGGGCCTGCGTAAAAGTGTGGCCACCGGTAAAAACAATCTTGTGATTCTGGATTTCGTGGGTAACCATCAAAGCTTCCTACACAAACCCCAGGCGCTGATTGGCGAGGCGATGAATCACCGGCAGTTAGCCGAGTTCGCCAGGAAAGCTGAAAAGAATCAGTTGAATCTGCCAGACGGATGCTTTATCAATTACGATCTGCAGATAATCGACTTCCTGAAAGGTCTTGATCACCAGGGCGCTGAAAAAGACTATCTGGTAATGAAGGATACGTTGGGTCGTCGTCCAACACTCACCGAGTACTATCGTTTCGGTGCCAGTATCGCTAAGACTCGCAAGTTACACGGAAGTTGGTTTGGATTGGTTCGGGATATGGAAGATCTCAGCGAGCTTGAGACGGAGCTCTTGTCCCGCTACGAAACGTTTTTGCTGGAAGTTGAAACGACGGCCATGAGCAAATCATTCAAAATGATATTGCTCGACGCTTTCCAGCAGTTAGGCGGATGGAGTAGCCCGCCTAAACTCTCGAAACTTGCCCAAGAATCGTGGGAGACACTGAAACGCCGCCCCAAGTTATATCAAGAAATTGCGGCTTCAGTGAGGGGCGTTGATGGCTCCTCGGCGCAATGGCAGCAATACTGGAAGAAAAACCCTGTCGATCATTGGACCAACAAGTCACCAGCAGTCTTTGAGATTGAGAACGATCAATTCAAGCCAGTTGTTGAGCTGGAAGATGGTCAAATATCGCCCTTCGAGGAAATGGTTCAGGAGCTAATCGATTATCGCCTGGCCTCTTATGAAGCACGGCAGTCTGCCCAGCAAGAGCAGTGGTCGTCTGGAAATATCGTCCCGCTCACGCGTTCCGGAACCGAGTTACCTTACTTCCCATCGTTGAAGATCGCTTGTGGTCACTTCAGAAGTAGTCACGCTGAAGAGCCGGAGTACAGGAACATCGGATTGGGACACGGGCGAATCGAGCCAAGTCGTCATTTCATTGCCAGAGCATCCGGTAGCTCAATGAACGGCGGGAAGCAGCCGATTCAGGACGGTGATTATCTGTTGCTTGAACAGATCAACCCGAATCAAGCTGGATCGATCACTGGGAAAATGCTCGCGATCGAACGGATGGATGAAGCAGGTGACACACAATACCTTCTTCGGACGGTTCGTAAATCCCCCGTAGGTGAATATCGGCTCGAGGCTGCCAATCCAGACTATGAAGACATTCTTGTCACTCCAGAGCTTCTAGAACAGTTTCGAACGTTCGCACGCTTCTGTGAGGTTATCGATCCATTGGAAATGGCTCTCGGACAGGAAATTCCGAGAGAGCAGATTCCGGAGTTATTCGGTGCGACTTTCAATCCTGGCAATTGGCAAAGTGGTCACGTCTTTCTGAAAGATGCCAATGCGCATATTTTGTTGGTGACGTTAAACAAGCAGGGCAAAGGGGTTCAACACCGCTATGTTGATCACTGGATTGATGAACATACATTCCACTGGCAGAGTCAGAATTCGGCTACGCCCCAAAGTAAGCGGGGCCGGGAGTTGATTAACCACAAAATGCTCGGGCTCTCAGTACACTTATTTGTTCGTGAAAATAAGCAGCGTAACGGAAAAGCGTCTCCCTTCACTTATTTCGGCACCGTTGAGTATCAAAGCTATGAGGGGAGCGGTCCAATGAGCGTGACGTTTAGGCTTAGTTCCACGGATTGAGTTCGAAATGACTCGTAGGTTATTACAGGAGCAGTCGCAAAAAGTAACCGCAAAATACACAACTACCTCAATATTCTCCGCTGGACAGAGTGCGGCATAAACCGCGTGACAAACTCGGCAATGTATGTCTGCGGGGTAACCAGATAACGTGGCTTAGGACGTCCCACTTCCGCAGCCCGGTAAATCTTTTCGGCGACATCCAGCGCACTCGCCGTAAAGGGCTTGATTCTGGCGCCCGGCGCGAGCGCTGCTTCCATTGCTTTGTACTTTTCCCGGTGCACCGCACTTGCCCAGCCAATCAGGGGCTGCAAAGCGGCCAAGGCATGCTCCCGGAACCGGGTTGCTACGGGCCCCGGAAGCACAAGCGACACACTTTCCAGGCTTTTACTGCCCTGTTCATCAAACCAGAAGCTGTCATGAGCCGCGTTCATCGCGGACTTTGCAGCACAATAAGCGCCTTTCATTTTCTGGGGCGCGATGGACAAGACGGAACTCACCGCGATGACCCGTAAGGGTACTCCATGTTGCTCGCAGAGCCTCAGGCAGATGCATATTCCGGCCCATCATGAACGCCCATTCCGGACGAACGTGAACACCTATTCTGGTTCAACGTGAACAGTCATTCTGGTCGAAGATGAACACTTTTCAAGAATTTCCGGAATCGGTGTTCACCATGCCGGAATTGGCGTTCACGTTCCCGGAATCGGTGTTCACGTTCCACCAGAATCCTTCTTAACGCATTGTTTATTCAACCGCTTGCTACTCTGGTTCTTTTTTTGGGAATCAGGGTCATGGCAGCAAAGAGAAATCCAATGCGCAAAATCAGAGAAGTGCTTCGTCTGAGGCTGGAAGCCGGGCTTTCGATCCGGCAGATCAGCGCCAGTACCAAAACCAGTGTCGGGGCTATCCAGAAGCTCCTGACCCGAGCCCAGGCTTTAGAAATCACCTGGCCCTTACCCGAGAATCTGGACGATGGCCGCCTGGCGGCCATGCTCTATCCCGGTGCTGACCCCACCAGCTCCAGCCGTTACCAGGTACCGGACTGGTTGACCGTCCATCAGAACCTCAAACAGAAGGGCGTTACCAAGCAGTTGCTGTGGGAGGAATACACCGCCCAATACCCCAACCGGTGTTACAGCTATTCTCAATACTGTGACCGCTTCCGGCACTGGCAAAAGCAGCAAAGGCGCTCCATGCGCCAGATCCACAAGGCCGGTGAAAAGTGCTTTATTGACTACTGTGGCCCCACCGTTCCGATCATTAACCCGCAAACCGGCGAAATCCGCACGGCCCAGGTGTTTGTCGCCGTGCTGGGGGCGTCCAATTACACCTACGCGGAGGCGACCTGGAGCCAGGTATTGCAGGACTGGCTGATGAGCCACGTGCGCACCTTTGAATTTTTTGGCGGCGTTCCGGAGATGATCATTCCCGATAATCTCCGGAGCGGTGTCAACAAGGCCTGTCGGTACGATCCGGACCTGAACCCCAGCTACCAGCAACTGGCCGCGCACTATCAGGTCGCGGTACTGCCTGCGCGGCCCTACAAGCCCAAGGATAAAGCCAAGGCGGAGGTGGGCGTACAGATCGTTGAACGCTGGATCCTGGCGCGATTGCGCCACCACACTTTCTTCACTCTGGCCGACCTGAACCAGTGTATCCGGGCCTTGTTGGACGACCTGAACAGCCGCCCCTTCCGAGCGCTGCCGGGCAACCGGCAGGAAGCCTTCAAGACACTCGATCAGCCCGCCCTGAAAGCGTTACCCAAACACCCCTATGAGTACGTCGAGATCCGGCGTTGCCGGGTCAACATCGACTACCACATTGAGTTCCAGCGCCATTATTACTCGGTGCCGCACCAGTATGTCGGCGAGCAGGTAGACCTCCATGCCGGTGAGCGACTGGTGCAGATCTACTTCCGGCAGCAACTGATCACCAGTCACCCACGCAGCCATCAGTACGGCATCACCACCGAGCCAGGGCACATGCCCACCCGCCATCAAAAACAACAGCAGTGGACGCCCGGACGCCTCAAGAGCTGGGCCCGGGATATCGGACCGGACACCCTGGTCTGGGTCAGTGGCCGGATGGATGAGCGGGAACATCCGGAGCAGGCCTATCGGGTCTGTCTCGGGTTACTCAACCTGAGCAAGGCGTACCCCGCCGAGCGCCTGAATGCCAGTTGCCGCATTGCCAACCGCGAAGGCCTGGACCGGCTGAAACACATCAAGGCCATCCTCCGGAGCAACCGGGACAAGCTGCCGGAACAGCTGCCCTTACACACCGAACTGCCCCAGCATCACGAGAACATCCGTGGCCCAAAGAGCTTCCACTAGGACCCCCGTATGAACACCTTACAAACCCTGACACGACTGAGAGACCTGAAGCTCGGCGGCATGGCTGCCGCCCTGGAGCATCAACAAAATCAGCCGGGGACTTATGACGAGCTATCGTTCACCGAACGCCTGGAACTGTTACTTGATCGGGAGTTCCAAAGCCGGGACCACCGGAAGCAGGATCGTCTGGTGCGCCAGGCTCGCTTCAAGCTCCGGGCGTCCGTTCAGGACATCGACTACCAGCACCCGCGCAACCTCAAAAAGGCCCAGGTAGCTCAACTGGCCCAGGCCGACTGGCTCGAACGGGGCCAGAACCTGTTGATCACCGGCCCTTGCGGCAGCGGCAAGACCTACCTCGGTTGCGCCGTGGGGCACCAGGCCTGCCTGAACGGCCTCAGCACCCGGTATTACCGGATCTCCCGATTACTGCTGGAACTGACCCAGGCCAAAGCCGATGGCACCTACCAGAAAGCTCTCAGCCAGTTGGCCAAAGTAAAGCTGCTGATCCTGGACGACTGGGGGCTGGAAGCTCTGAAACCGGCACAGCGAAACGACCTGATGGAAATCATGGATGACCGTCACGGCACTCACTCAACCATGATCATCAGCCAGTTGCCTACCGATCAATGGTACGCCGCTATCGGTGACAACACCCTGGCTGACGCCATCCTGGACAGACTCATGCACAACGCCCACCGCTGGGCTCTGAAAGGAGAATCAATGAGAAAAAGACTTCAGGAAATTGACTGAACGTGAACACCCGGAGTACAAACTCCGGTGGGTGATGCGTTAAGAAAAAGGGTGTTCACGTTCAGCCAGAATGGGCGTTCACGTTCGCCGGAATATGCAGCAGACAGCAGCCAGCTTGATCGGGCCAAATACGTGGGTGCTGAATTGCTTTTGCCACATGGCTTCAGACAGATCACGAAGCGCCCCAAACTGCCCGTAACCGGAGTTGTTGACCAAAACAACCCGCTCGGCTACTGCGATTTCGGTTTCCAGCGTGTCCGCAAGCCCCTCAATCTGCTCAAAGGACTCAAGATCCAGCGTCATCTCCAGATCTGCGGACTCAACGCCACTTGGCTGCCGGGGCAGGGCGACAACCCTGTAGCCCTTCCGGGCAAAGAGGGCGCAGGTCTCGCGGCCGATTCCAGCGCTGGCACCGGTTACCAGGGCGAGTTTCGTCATAATGAATTCCTATTGTTTGATGCCAGACCTCCCAAAAGGGGAAGGTGGCCGTGGTGAAGCCTATCGTACATTGTTGCCTGAATTCACTGGCGCCGTTGATCCGGCTTTTAGCCCACACCAGACGCAAGCTGGTCTCAGCCAGAGCCTCTTCTTTTGGCCGCACTTTCGCCTCCAATTTATTAACACTTGAATTTAAGGGTTGATTAAATCGAGCGCTCGTTCTATTTTGTTGGCGGAGGTCGCGATATGAACAATTCCAATAAAACGAATTCAGACAACGCAAACGGGTCTTTGCGAATAGACGGCAAGACTGCTCTGGTAACGGGTGCTGCTGGCGGCTTGGGTCAGAGCTTTACCCGCTGTCTCGTTGAAGCCGGCGCCAGCGTTATTGTCAGTGGCCGTCGGCGAGAGGCACTTGAGTCCCTCAAGGCCGAATTTCCGGACCATGCTGATCGTATCCATGTGGTCACGATGGATGTCACCACCGAGTCCAGTGTCGCTGACGCCTTCAATACCATGGCTGATGAGATCGCCATTCCGGATGTCGTCGTTTCCAATGCCGGTGTCGCGACGAGCAAGAAGGCTATGGATCTTAACGGTGAAGATTGGGACCGGGTTATCGACACCAACCTCAAGGGATGCTGGCTGGTTGGCAACGAAGCCGCCCGTCGTCTGTCGGCAATCAATCGGGGCGGCAGCATCATCATGATTTCCTCCATCCTTGGTCATCGCGTGGCTGGCAACGTGGCACCCTATGCCGCCGCCAAGGCTGGTGTCGAGCAACTGACCCGTGCCCTTGCGCTGGAATGGGCCCGTTACGGTATCCGTGTTAACGCATTGGCACCAGGTTATATCGAAACCGATCTGAACCGTGATTTTTTCGCCAGTGAACCTGGCCAGAAGATGATTCGCCGCATTCCCCAGCGCCGTCTGGGGCAGGCGTGTGACTTGAGCGGCCCTTTACTGCTTCTGGCTTCAGAACTTTCGGACTACATGACTGGCAGCACCCTCGTGGTGGATGGCGGTCATCTTCAATCCTCCCTTTAAGGAGCGGGCTGTGGATTTCAATCTGAACCCCAGGAACGAGTCGTACCGGAAACGCATCCGGGATTTTGTCGAACAGGAGCTGTTACCGCTGGAAAGAAACGCGGAGGCCTACGACGAGCACGAAAACATTGCACCGGACTATCTCGAGAAGATGCGTGCCAAGGCAAAGCAGCAGGGCGTGTGGTGCTTACAGATTCCGGAGGATCTGGGAGGCCAGGGGCTCGATATCGTCGGTATGGCGGCGTGCTACGAGGAAATGAACCGCTCGATTTTCGGGCCGGTGGTCTTCAATGCCGCAGCTCCGGACGACGGCAACATGACGGTTCTGGCGAAGGTGGCGACGAAAGCACAGCAGGAACGTTGGCTCAAACCCATGGTAGAGGGCAGGGTACGCTCTTCATTTGTCATGACTGAACCGGCTCCTGGCTGCGGATCTGATCCCGGGATGATGCAGACTACTGCCACGCGCAAAGGTGACCGGTGGGTGATCCAGGGTCACAAACATTTTATTACCGGGGCCGCCGAAGCTTCTCATTTCATTCTGATTGCACGGACGTCTGACGACACGCGCAAAGGCCTGAGCGCCTTTCTTTTCCACAAGGATGATCCGGGCTGGGAGATCGTTCGCCGGATACCGATCATGGGGCCGGAGGAACATGGCGGCCATTGCGAATTGAAGTTCAATGGTTTGGAAATTCCGGATGAGAATCGCCTGATGGAAGTCGGCGATGGTCTGAAGCTGACTCAAATTCGTTTGGGCACCGCGCGCCTCACTCACTGCATGCGCTGGCTGGGCCTGGCCCGACGTTCCCTGGAAATTGCTACCGAGTACGTTGATAACCGGGAGTCCTTCGGTCAGCCGCTGGCGCAGCGAGAAGGTGTTCAGTGGTTATTGGGCGAAGCTGCAATGGAGATACAGATTGGCCGTCTGCTGACCATGCATGCCGCGTGGAAACTGGACCAGGGTGATTTTGCACGCAAGGAAGTGTCCATGGCGAAGGTTGCTGTGGCCGATACGCTTCATAAGGCAGTGGATACTGCGATTCAGCTCTGTGGAGCTCGTGGCTATTCCAAAGATACCCCGCTTGAATGGATCTACCGCTATGCCCGCCAGGCGAGGCTCGTGGATGGTGCGTCTGAGGTGCACAAAATGGTGTTTTCGAAAACGCTGTTGGCTGAACGTACAGATTTCTGGCACTGGGGAGTCGAAGCCTGATGTCTGTTCTTGAGGATACCTTTGCCACGTTCATATCGCGTCAGACTGGCGCCTCCGACGCAAAGGTCGTCTCTTTCGACAAGCTGTCCGGAGGGGCGATCCAGGATAACTTCGGGTTGACGCTGGATTTGGAGGGCGGTAACCGTCCCGGGCGACACGAATTTGTCGTGCGTCAGGACGCCCCGTCTGGCGTGGCCGAGAGTTTGAGCCGGCCACAGGAGTTTCGAGTGCTGCAGGCAGCATTTGGTGCTGGAGTGACCACTCCTGAACCTCTCTGGCTGTGTGAGGATACGGCGCTCACCGGGCAGGTGTTCTACGTCATGAGCCGTGCCGCAGGGAGTGCGTCACCACGCAAGCTGGTCAAGTCGGACTTCACTGACGAGCAGCGCCGCGCCCTGGTTCAACGGTTCGGTGCTGAGCTTGCCAGGCTCCACAGCGTGCGGCCGCAGGACGATTCGCTGGATTTCCTGGCGATGCCCAACCCGGACAATCCTGCTCTTAGCCGGGTCGCCCTTTACCGTCGCTATCTGGAGTCGATTGGTGAGCCACATCCGGTGCTGGAGTGGGCATTGAACTGGCTTGAGGACAATGCACCGGAACCAGGGCCGACTGTTCTATGTCACTGCGATTTTCGAACCGGCAACTACATGGTAACCGGCGACAGACTGACCGCTATCCTGGATTGGGAGTTCGCCGCCTGGAGCGACCCATGCGAGGACCTGGGGTGGCTCTGTAGTCGTAGTTGGCGTTTCGGTGCTGATGAGCGGGAAGTGGGCGGAATTGGAGATAAACAGGATCTTCTGGACGGCTACCAGGAGGTAACCGGAATCAGTATCAGTCCGGCAATCGTCAACTACTGGGAGGTCATGGCACTGGTGCGCTGGGCCGCCATCGCCTTGCAACAGGCGCGTCGTCACATGTCGGGTGAGCAGCGCTCGCTCGAGCTGGCGTTGACCGGCCGCATGGTCGCTCAGATGGAATATGACCTGTTGAACCAGGTTCAGGAACTGGAGGATGGCAATGATCAATCGACCTGAGACTCGTGACCTGCTTGCCGAGGCTCGCCAGGTGTTGCTCGATTCGCTGGTCCCTGAACTTGGCGGGGAGCGCAAATACGAGGCATTAATGATCGCCAATGCCATGGGCATGGCCATCCGCGAACAGGAACAGCAAGAGGCGGGAGAGCCTGAATCAACCGACGTCATGCTCTCCCGTTTTCTGGCCGGTCACGCGTTGCCGGAGGAGTCGGAGCAGGGTGAACAGACCCTGGCCAGGGCGCTTCGTGAACGCGTTGTCGACGGCAGCGACCGTGAGTTGCGGGCGGTCCTTCGCGCAATGACGGAGACACGGCTGAAAGTAAACAATCCGGGCTACCTGAAATAACCCGAACAATCCCGGATGGTGTGATTCGGGTGTGACCTGGGTGTGACATAGGTGCGACATGAACAAGTACAAGAACCTGAACAAGACCACCGCAAACTATTCGCCACTCACCCCGCTTACGCTGCTGCAGCGGTCCGCTCGGGTGTACCCGAACAAACTGGCGGTGATTGATGATGACATTAACCTGTCCTACCGGGAGCTTTACGCCCGCTGCCGCCAGATGGCCAGTGCCCTGAGTCGCCGCGGTATCGAGACGGGCGATACGGTAGCCATTCTGTGTCCCAACTCCCACGAAATGCTTGAGGCCCATTACTCCGTGCCTATGTCGGGTGCGGTACTGAACGCCATCAACATCCGTCTGGATGCCGGGGCCCTGTCATTTATTCTGGCCCATGGTGAGGCCCGGGTTCTGTTTTACGACACCCAGTGGGAAGAGCAGGTCCGGGCCGCGGTAGCCGAGCTTGAAGTTAATCCCTTGCTGGTGGCCATCGATAGCAAGGCAGGGAAGAGCCAGGGTCTGGCAGAGCTTGATTACGAAGCCTTGTTGCAGGAAGGCGATGCGGACGCAGGCTGGCAGCATGCCACAGACGAGTGGGATGCCATTTCCCTGAACTACACCTCTGGAACCACCGGCAATCCCAAAGGCGTGGTTTACCACCATCGCGGCGCCTACCTGGCGGCCATGACCAACGCCATGGCTTTCGACATGACGGCCGAGACCGTCTACCTATGGACCCTGCCAATGTTCCACTGCAATGGCTGGGCCTATACCTGGGCAATCACCGCCGTTGGCGGCACTCATGTGTGTCTTCGGGAGGTGGACAGCCAGGAGATCTACCGCCGCATCGAAGACTACGGTGTGACCCACATGTGCGGAGCGCCCGTGGTGGTGAACCTGCTGATACAGGAGCTGGGGCGCGCGAGCCTGACACTCTCCCGGCCGGCCCAGTTTGCTCTGGGCGGCGCAGCGCCTCCCAGTAGCGTGATTCGCAAGGCAGAGGAAATTGGCTTCCAGATCAAGCACCTGTATGGCCTGACCGAAACGTTTGGCCCCTCGACGCTCTGTGTGCCTCAGCCGGAATGGCAGCAATTGCCGCTGGAAGAACGGGCGTTAAAAATGTCCCGCCAGGGTGTTTCCACGCAAGGCCTGGATGAAGTTGCGGTGCTGGATATGGTCAGCGGGGAGGCGGTACCTGCAGACGGAAAAGCCATGGGCGAAATCTGTATTCGTGGCAACACGGTGATGAAGGGCTACCTGAAAAATGAGGAAGCCACTGAAAAGGCCTTCAGCGACGGCTGGTTCCACACCGGTGACCTGGCCGTCATGCACCCGGATCATTATGTCGAAATCCGCGACCGGGCCAAGGATGTGATTATCTCCGGCGGCGAAAACATCTCCAGCCTGGAAGTGGAGGAGGTGCTATACCGGCACCCGAAAGTGTCTGAGGCTGCAGTGGTGGCCATGGCCGACGAAAAATGGGGCGAGGTTCCCTGCGCCTTTATTAATCCGATCGATGATGGTGAGGAACTCACGCCCGAGGAGATCATCGCCTTTTGTCGGGAGCAAATGGCGCACTTTAAAGCGCCCCGGAAGGTGGTGCTGGGTGAGTTGCCCAAGACCGCCACTGGCAAGATCCGCAAAAACATTTTAAGGGACACGTTGTCCTGATGACTGCGCTGGCCATGGTCAGCAGGAGGTTGCGATAACGCGAACGACGAACATATGACAATGAAATCGTGGCTTGATTTAACAGGCCTGAAAGTTCCAGTGACAAAAAAGACAAGAACACAGGAGCACTACCATGAAAACATCAAGCATCAAGAAACTTCTGGTTGCGATGACCGCAACCGCTACGCTTGGTACCGCAGGTATCAGTTATGCTGAGGAGCCCATCCGGCTCGGGGGCCTCTACATCCTCTCTGGCAGTGCTGCCACCTATGGTGAGTTTGCCCAGAAGGGCATCAACCTGGCAGTGGATGAAATCAACAGCTCCGGCGGCATTCTGGGTCGTCAGGTCGAAATGGTCTATGAGGACACCCAGGGGAAGGCTTCAGTAGCCATCCAGGCCGCTCGCAAACTGGTCTACTCGGAGGGTGTGGACGCCCTCGTGGGCCTGGACAGCTCTGGCGTGGCCCAGGGTATGGTTCCAACCATGCCGGAGTTACAGAAACCCCTGATCATTACCCACGCTGCCACGCCGGATGTCACCGGCAAGTTGTGTAATTCGTTCACCTACCGTATCAGTGTCAACGTGGCCCAGAATATGAAGGCCGCCGCGCTGGTGGCTGCAGAAACCGATGCCACCAACTGGACCACCATCGGTCCGGACTATGCCTTCGGCCATCAGTCCTGGGAATTCTTCGGAAACTACCTCAAAGAGATCAATCCGGACGTCAACCTGATGTCGGAGACCAACTTCCCGCGCTTCGGCGCCGAGGATTTCACCCCGTTCATTGACAGGGTCATGGACTCTGACGCCGAGGGCGTTCTGATCTCTGTCTGGGGCGGTGACCTGGTCAACTTTGTCCGCCAGGCAAACACCCGCGGGTTCTTCGAAGAGGACCTGGAGGTGATGTTTACCGTGGGCGCCGCGACCGAAGTACTGACCGCACTGGGCGAGGAAATGCCTGAGGGAGTGCACCTGTCTACACGTTACTGGTACGAGGCCTACGACAACGACATGAATGACCGCTTCGTGAAAGCCTACCTTGATGCCTACGGCAACCCTCCCAGCTATAACGCTGAGGGTGCGTATGCCGCCATCTACGCCTACAAGCAGGCGATGGAAGCGGCCGGCAGCACCGAGGGGCCGGCTGTTGCCAAGGCGCTCAGCGGCATGAGCATGGACGCCCCGAACGGCACGGTGACGTTCCGCAAAGGCGATAACCAGGCCATGGTCAGCCCGAACTGGGGTGTTTCCGGCTCCATGCATCCAGAGCATGGCATCCGCACGCTGAACAACCTGCAGATATTTGACGGCGAGAAAGTAGCCCGCACCGTCGAAGAGACCGGTTGCAAGCTCTGATCTGACTGTTGTTCTTTTGCTTGCCGTGGCGCCCTCAGGGGCGCCACGAATCCGGCCCTAACGTAATGAGGTAATACATGTCTGGCATCGGAGCGGCGTTGCTGAATAGTCTCGATATAGGATTGCTGCTGTTCATTATCGCAGTGGGCCTCAATATCGTGTTCGGTGTGCTGAACATCATCAACTTTGCCCACGGGGCACTTTACATGCTGGGGGCCTATCTGGCCTTCACACTGATCAATATCGCGGGCATGCCTTTCTGGGCAGCCCTGATCCTGGCGCCCATTGGCGTCGCTATCCTGGCCGTCATCATCGACCGGTTGCTGTTGCGCTTTATCTATTCCCGTGACGTGGCAGACAGCCTGCTTCTGACTTTCGCTATCCTGCTGATCATCAACGAGAGTGTGAGGATGATCTGGGGCAGTGGTATCCATGTGGTCCAGCCGCCGGATCTGCTGTCAGGTTCGGTGCGGCTGTTGGGCAGTTCCGTTGCCACCTACAGCCTGTTCGTGATCGTCATCGGCCTACTATTGCTGGCTGGTCTCTGGTACCTATTCAACCGCACCCGCGTCGGCCGCATCATGCGAGCTGCGGCACTGGATCGCGATATGGCCGAGGCGCTGTGCATCAACACCCGGCTGGTGGTGACCGGCGTGTTTGCCTTTGGCGCCTGGCTGGCCGCTGTCGGTGGCGTCATGGCGGCACCCATGCGAGCACTGGACCCCGGCATGGGGGACAAGATCATTATCGAGTCGTTCATTGTGGTGGTGATCGGAGGGCTGGGCAGCTTTCCGGGCGCCTTGCTTGGAGCCATCATCCTGGGCCTGATTCATGGCTTCGGTGGCCGCTACCTGCCGGAAGTGAACCTGCTGTTGCCGTTCGTCGGCATGGCGCTGGTTCTGTTGTTCAAACCACACGGCATTATGGGCAAAGGGGCAAATGCATGAAAACCAAGGTTCTGATGGCCATTCTGGCTGTGGTGATTGCCGGGCTGATTGCGGTGCCCTGGATTGCTTCCTATTTCTATGTGTTTATTTTTACCGAAATCCTGATCCTGGGTCTGTTCGCGGCCAGCTTCAACCTGATTTTCGGTTATACCGGCATGCTGAGCTTCGGGCATGCGGCGTTCTTCGGTATTGGCGCTTACGCCACGGCCCTAGTGCTGATCCACCTGGAGTGGCCGTTCCTGGTCTGTCTGATGGTTTCCATGGGGGCCTCTGCACTACTGGCTTTGATGATCGGCTTCCTGAGCGTCCGCCTCAATGAGGTGTACTTTGCCATGCTGACCCTGGCTTTTGGCATGATGGTCTTTGCTATCGCCTACCAGTGGCGCTCGGTGACCAACGGCAGTGACGGCCTCGCCGGGTTTACCCTGGGCTCCTTCGGGCTGGGGCTTGACCTCACTCTGGCGAATCCCTCGGTCTATTACCATGTGGTGCTGGGTATTGTGGCCATTGCCGCGATAGTGCTTTATCTGATCTGCCGCAGTTCGTTTGGCATGATCCTCAAGGCAATCCGTCAGAATCCCGAGCGGGTATCCTTCGCCGGGCTGAACGTGCGGACGTATCGTCTTGTGGCTTTCGTTATCGCCGGAACCTTTGCGGGCCTGGCCGGTGGTCTGATCGCTCCATTCCTGCGTGTGGCGAGCCCCGAGCTTCTGCACTGGTCGATGTCCGCCGAACCCATACTGATGGCCATCCTGGGGGGTACCGGGTTTTTCCTGGGACCGTTCATCGGCTCTGCGGCGTTCGTATTGCTGGAAACCTGGATCACCACTTACACAGAGTCCTGGATGTTGGTTCTGGGTATCATCCTGGCGCTGATGGTCATCTTCTTCCGCAAGGGGCTGTTGGGCACCGCCATTGACTGGTGGATGGAGGTGAAGAAATGACTAACCCAGTCCTTACCATTGCTAACCTGACCAAGCGTTTTGGCGGCGTCACCGCGGTTTCCGATATCAACCTGGACGTCATGCCCAAGGAAACCATCGCGATTATCGGCCCCAACGGTGCCGGCAAGACCACCTTCTACAACATGGTGTCCGGCCGGATGCAGCCGACGGAAGGCACGATCACGCTGGACGGCAAGGATATCACCGGCCTGCCTCCCCACAAGATCAGCCGACTGGGCGTATCGCGATCGTTCCAGATCAATAATATCTTCCCGGAGATGACGGTGCAGGAGAACGTGGAAGTGGTGCTGTCGGCCTATCATGGCCACAGCCGCAAGCTGTTCAATATTGCGTCCCGCAATACCGCAATCCAGCACGAGGCGGTTGGGTTCCTGAAGCGTCTGGGCATCGACAGCCTGAAAGCACAGCGTGCCGAAGTGATCAGCTACGGCGACAAGCGATTGCTGGAGATCGCCATGGTGCTGGCAACGCAACCGAAGCTGGTGCTTCTGGACGAGCCAACTGCCGGGATGACTCCGGATGAAACCCGGCGCACCACCCAACTGATCAAACAACTTGCCGGTAGCGGTGACTACACCTTCATGATCACCGAGCACGATATGGATGTGGTCTTCAATCTGGCGGACCGGATTCTGGTCATGCACCGTGGCGAGAAGCTTTTTGCCGGTACGCCCGAGGAGGTCAAGAACCACCCTGAGGTGCGTGTTGCCTACCTGGGTGAAGAAGACGACGAAGCGGTCGAGGAGGCCAACCCATGATTCTTGATGTTCGCAACATTCAAACGTTCTATGGCGAGAGTCAGGCGCTCCAGGGTGTTACTCTTCAGCTCGAAGCCGGTGAGACGGTTTGCATTCTGGGCCGGAACGGAGCGGGAAAGAGCACCACCCTGAAAAGTATCATGGGTCTGACACCTCCGAGATCCGGTGAGGTGTTTTATGAGGGCAATCCGATCCAGGGTAGGCCGGCACACAGGATTGCCCGCTCTGGCATCGGGTATGTACCGGAAGACCGCCGGATTTTTCCCGGGCTGACGGTGCGGGATAACCTGGATGTGGCCGCCTATCAACGCAAGGGCAGTGCCGCGCGTTGGACGGTGGATGGCATCCTCAAGAAATACGAGATGCTGGGCGAACGGGCGGACCAGGACGGCGCGACCCTGTCCGGTGGTCAGCAACAGATGCTGGCGGTGGCAAGGTCCCTGATGATTCAGCCACGACTGTTGTTACTGGATGAGCCCAACGAGGGACTGGCCCCGGTTATCGTGCAGCAGATCGGTGAGCTGATTGACGATCTCAGCCAGACCACCACCATCCTGTTTACCGACCAAAGCGTGCGATTCGCACTAAAGCATGCTCAAAGAGCCTACATTCTGGAAAAGGGCCAGGTTGTGCACGAGGCGAGCAGTCAGGACCTGAAGGCGGACCAGGCTACCCAGGACCGATTCTTGTCCGTGGCATAGCGTGGCTTATAATCCCCGCCGCAGAGGCAAACGGACGTGGCAGTTATGATCGAAAATTACGAAGCATTCCGCGGTGAACTCCGCATGTCCAAGGAGGATGTGATCCGCGATGTGTACCGCCAGAACAAGGAACGCATCAGTATCAAAAAGGAGGCGACGGCGGTCAAAAACCTGACCCGCATCATCGACTCGACCCTGCGGCTGGCCAACTCCAAGGGATTCCATGCCATGACGTTGAGGGACCTTTGCGGAGACTCCGGCATGAGCATGGGTGGGCTGTATGCGTATATCCGCAACAAGGATGACCTGATCCACCTGATCCAGAGCCACGGTTTTATTATCACGCGTCGGACTCTTATCCGTTACACGGAAGACGTCGAAGATGTCCGGGACAGAATGTTCTCTGCGATCAAGGCACATCTGTATCTGAGCGAGCTGATGCGGGCCTGGTTCTACTTTTCCTACATGGAAGCGAAGAGCTTGCCGGCTGAGGAAAAACGCGATGCTGTCGCTATTGAATTGGAGATCGAGGAGATCTTTCTGCGGCTCATTGAGGGTGGCATAGAGGCGAAGGTCTATCGCTCGAGAAATGCCCGCCTTGTTGCTTCAATGATCAAAGCCTTGTTACAGGACTGGTACCTGAAACGCCGGAAATACCGTGATCAGGATGTCGCTGTTGACGATTATGCCGCGTTTGTCAGGGATGTAATTGAAGGCTATCTGCTCGGAGAGCGCTGACTCTATTCTGTGAGGAATGTGATGACTATCAGACTGACAAACCCGGCACTTTTGCGCGAAAGCGCCTATATCAACGGTGAATGGGCCCAGGCGCGGTCGGGCAAGCGGCTCGCGGTAACCAATCCCGCCAATGGAGAGCACCTTGCCTATGTGCCGGATATGGACGCCGAAGATACCCGGCAGGCCATTCAGGCAGCTGAGGCCGCATGGTTGGAGTGGCGTGCCCGTCCTGCCAAGGAGCGAGCGGGTGTTCTGCGTCGGTGGTTCGATCTGGTGATGCAGCATCAGGAGGACCTGGCCTGTTTGATGACGGCAGAGCAGGGCAAGCCGTTGGCCGAGGCGCGCGGTGAGGTTGCGTACGGCGCTAGCTTTATCGAGTGGTTTGCCGAGGAAGCCAAGCGAGCCTATGGCGACGTTGTTCCTGGTCATGGTCGTGACAAAAGAATTATGGTCATCAAACAGCCGATCGGGGTTGTGGCGGCCATCACGCCCTGGAACTTTCCGGTGGCCATGATCACCCGCAAGGTTGCTCCGGCACTGGCTGCCGGTTGCCCTGTGGTGGTTAAACCGGCGGAAGACACGCCGTTGTGTGCACTTGCGCTCGCGGTGTTGGCCGAGGAGGCCGGGGTACCGCCGGGGATCCTCAACATCGTTACCTGCTCGAAAAACCGGGCGCCACAGGTGGGCGAGGAAATGACCACCAGCCCCGTGGTTCGCAAGGTGTCTTTTACGGGGTCCACGCCCGTGGGCAAACTTCTCATGCGCCAGGCCAGTGGAACGGTCAAGAAAGTGAGCCTGGAGTTGGGCGGCAATGCGCCATTTCTCGTGTTTGACGATGCCGACCTTGATGCCGCGGTAGCCGGATTAATGGCCTCCAAGTACCGTAATACCGGGCAAACGTGTGTGTGCGCCAACCGCATTTATGTGCAATCCGGCGTGTATGACGAGTTTGTTGAAAAGCTCAAGACGGCGGTTGGCAAGCTGGTCGTGGGGCCAGGCCTGGAAGGCGAAACCCACCAAGGTCCACTGATCAATCAGGCTGCGCTGGACAAAGTCAGGCGGCACATCGCCGATGCCACAGAACGGGGCGCAAAAGTGGTGATGGGAGGCCAGGCACACGCTCTCGGCGGCACTTTCTTCGAGCCCACCATCCTCACCGACGTCACCCAGGACATGCTGGTGGCCAGTGAGGAGACCTTTGGCCCGGTGGCGCCGCTTTTCCGGTTTGAGACTGAAGAACAGGCAATCACCATGGCCAACGATTCGGAATTTGGTCTGGCGGCATACTTCTACAGCAATGATATCCGGCGCATCTGGCATGTGGCCGAGGCCCTGGAAACCGGCATGATCGGCATCAACGATGGCATAATTTCAACCGAGGCCGCCCCCTTCGGCGGGGTCAAGGAAAGCGGCTTGGGTCGTGAGGGGTCACGGTATGGCCTGGACGAGTTCATGGAACTCAAATACCTCTGCCTTGGTGGTATGCGCTAAGCCCCGTATTCAAGGAGAATTAAATGTCCGGTGCCCTATCTCACTTGCGTGTCCTGGATCTCTCCAGGGTGCTGGCCGGCCCTTGGGCGGGCCAACTCCTGGGCGATCTCGGCGCGGAGGTCATCAAGATTGAGCGTCCAAAATCCGGGGACGACACCCGCTCCTGGGGGCCTCCTTATCTTCAGGGGGCTGATGGCAATGCAGATCTATCCGCCTACTTCCTGACCGCTAATCGCAACAAGCAGTCCCTCGCAGTCGATATCGCCCATCCCGAAGGGCAGGAACTGATCCGAAAGCTGGTCGCAGAATCGGATGTCATTCTTGAAAACTTCAAAGTGGGTGGCCTCAAGCGCTATGGCCTAGATTACGACAGCCTGAAGCAAATCAACCCGAAACTCATTTACTGTTCTATCACCGGATTTGGCCAGGATGGCCCGTACGCGAACCGGCCCGGTTATGATTTTTTGATACAGGCCATGGGCGGGCTGATGAGTATCACCGGGCAACCGGACGGCGAGCCCGGCGCCGGGCCGATGAAGGTCGGCGTAGCACTGACGGACATTATGACCGGGCTGTATGCCACGATCGGTGTGCTCGCCGCGCTCAGTCACCGTGACCGTACGGGAGAGGGGCAGTATGTGGAGGCCGCGCTGCTGGATGTGCAGGTGGCCTGCCTGGCCAATCAGGCGATGAATTACCTGGCCACAGGGCAGGCGCCAGGGCGGATGGGTAACGCCCATCCCAATATTGTCCCGTATCAGGATTTCCCTACAGCAGACGGCAACATGGTGTTGACGGTCGGTAACGATGAGCAGTTCGCCCGGTTGTGCGATGTGCTCGGGCATGCGGAGTGGGCAAGCGATGAGCGTTTTGCGACAAACCGGGCTCGCGTGGCGAATCGCAAGGAATTGATTCCAAGGCTGCGGCAGGCCACGGTGATGCGGCCAACGCAGGAATGGGTGCAAGTTCTGGAGCGTTCAGGAGTGCCCTGTGGACCGGTGAATACCCTGGATCAGGTCTTTGAGGATCCACAGGTTCTTGCGCGGGGAATGAAACAGTCTGTTCAACATCCATCGCTGGGCGATGTCCCGACGGTTGGCAATCCAATCAGGCTGAAGCTGACGCCGGTAAGTTACCGGACGGCGCCTCCGCTGTTGGGGGAACAGTCAAAACAGGTCCTGGAGAAGATTGCCGGCCTTTCTAACGTTGAAATAGAGGGTCTGAGGAAACGCGGTGTAATCTCGTGATCCGGTGGCGTTAGCTTTCCTCAGCCAACGCCACCAGATCCGTGCGGATATCCTCCACACTTAGCTCTGGACGGATCAACAGGCGGGCCTTTCCTTCGCGGTCGAACACATACACGGCGCCACTGTGTGAGACGTTGTAGTTGCCTTCCGCATCTGGCTCGTCGTAACCAAAGGTCGTGCGGTAACGCTTACTGAGCTCCCTGAGCGCCGGTTCCTTGCCGGTCAGGCCGATGGCGCGGTCGCTGAAAAAGCTTACGTAGCTGTCGATACGTTCGGGAGTGTCTCGTTGTGGGTCAACACTGACAAAGACAATCCGAGTGTCCGCTCGCAACGCCTCCGGCAAATCCTTCACCGCCCTGGACAGTTTCTGGAGTGTGGCGGGGCAGATATCGGGGCAGGACGTGAAGCCGAAGAACAGCAGCCGGATATTGCCGTCGGTTTGCGAAGCTGTCACCGTTTCGCCGGAAGTACCTGTCAGTTCGAAGGCCAGCTCCGGCATCAGGCCGCTGATGTCCTTGCCGTTCCAGTTCTTATCGCCACCAAAACACCCGCTGAGTATCACTACGGCCCCGACGAGAGCCAGGGCGGACATCGTTTTACGACTGAGGAAGCAGAACCGGTTTTTCATGAATGGCTGGCCTTCAGGTTTTCGGAATTGGGGGACACTTTGCCGTCTTCACGCATGGCACGTCGAAGGATAATCAGTATGCCGAGGATGCTCATCATCGCGGGTGGAATCCAGGTGAGCATTCCTCCCAGCAGCTGGTCCGTTTCTGGCGGCATTGGCCAGGCCCGCCCGCATACCTCATAAACGTCGTACACCATACCTCGCGCAAACACGATATAGGCGCCCAGGATCATCTGGGGGATGGCAACCAGGGCCAGTAGCAGGATACGTTTGCCGTAGCCCAGGGCGTCGCTGATAACAGGAGATCGCGGGTCAAAGATCAGCCACCAGAACAGCATGCCGTCCAGAAACATGCTCCAGTTCATGATCCAGTAAAGATCCCGGCTGAGCATGGCGTCGAAGTGGATTGGCGGCCACAGCCAGAAGTAGATGAGCCCCACAAACAGGAATGAGGCAATCGCCGGGTGCTGGAGAAAACGGTACCCCCATCCCAGCGGCGTCAATGCCCGTCGTACGCCGGGAGTGATCAGGCTGTAGAGGAAGCGCATTACCGGAAGGGGATTGGACAATGCAATCAGGATCGGCCCCAGGTGGTGCAGAATCAGGTGCTGGCCCCGGTGAACGAAAAACATGTACTGGGAGTAGTAATCAAAACGGGTTTGCATCACGCCGTAACAAAGCATGACGCCCACCACAAAAACCAGTATCCGGCCGCTTCCCGGGCGGTCTTCGGCAGGCATCCTGACCAGTCCGTAGCCGTAGAACGCCAGAACGAGCACGAAACTCAATATGGTGAGCGGCGAGAAGTCATAGGGTACAAGGTAGTCTAAGGCCGACATCGGGCTTGCCTTTGTGCTCTGGGGGCTGAACCGGGTGATTGTTTTTTTGGCTGATCCAGAGTTTTACCGGAGTGACGGCTAAATTCAAGAGATTGTTCGGTTTGTTGTGTTAATCCGGATAGCCGGTGATATCGCGGATTTTTCGGTACAGCGGCTGAAGCTGAGAGTACATTTTCAGGTACACCTCACGATACAGGCGCTCATAGAGTTTCTGAGTGTCAGCCTGCGGATGGAAGACATCACCAACTCGGGTCATTGCGTTCACCGCCGTTTCAAAATCCGGATGGAGCCCCAGGCCAACAGCGGCGTCGATGGCAGCACCAAGACCGGAGGTTTCGTAGGTGTGGGGCCGTTCCGCGGGCAGCCCGAAGACATCCGCGGTCAATTGCATGGCGGCGTCACTCTGGGAACCCCCACCGGCCACACGAAGTCTGCGGATAGGGACGCCGCTGCGTTTCTCGATCCGTTCCTTGCCCTCGCGTAGGGCGTAGGCAAGGCCTTCCAGTATGGCGCGGTAGATGTGGGAGCGGGTGTGCACGTCGCCAAAACCGATGATGGAGCCCTTGGCTTCCGGCCCGGGTTGGCGAACCCCGGGTGACCAGTAGGGTTGCAGCATTAACCCCATGGAACCGGCAGGGACAGCCCGAACCAGTTCGTCGAACAGAGCCTCCGGCTCCACGCCCTTTTGCTCCGCCAGTTTCTGTTCCCGCAGGCCGAATTCGCGCTTGAACCAGCTCACCATCCAGAAGCCCCGATAAATCATCACCTCGGTGGAATAGTGGCCGGGCAGGGCGGACGGATAGGGTGGCATCATTCGCACCGGTTCCAGGTAACGCTTGCTGGTGGTGTTGATAGTAGCGGTGGTGCCATAGCTCATGCAGCCAACCTCCGGAGTCAGGCCGCCGGACCCAAGGATTTCGCAGGCCTTATCCGATGCCGCCGCAATCACCGGGAGTGGCCCCGGCAGGCCAAGGTGCCGGGCTGCGTCGTCGGTGAGATTGCCAATTTTGTCGCCGGGCTTGACCAGTTCCGGCAACATTTCACGGCGAACGGGCATGGTGCGCCATTTGAAATCCCGCTGACCGGCCCACTGGTGGCGTTTGTAATCGAACGGGATATACCCCACCTGACTGCCCACGGAGTCTCTGAACTGGCCGGTCAGCCGATAGTTCAGATAGCCCGACAGCAACAGGAAATGCCGGGTGGCCGCCCATATCTCGGGCTGGTTCTGGGCAATCCAGTTGGCCTGGGTTTTCTCTCGAAAGCGGTCAACCGTAGGCTCCAGCCGAAGCAGCTTGAACAGCCAGCCCCATAAGCCGGGCACAGGGCCTTCAACCCGGGCGTGTCGCTGGTCCAGCCAGATGATGGCTGGTCGGAGTGGCGTTCCGTGTTCGTCCAGATTAACGACGGTGCCCCGCTGGGTGGTCAGCGTTACCCCGGCCACTTGATCCGGCCTGGCTTCGGTGTTTTTCCAAAGCAGTTCGCACGCTTTACCGAGGTTTTCCCAAAAGTACTCCGGATGTTGTTCCGCCCAGCCCGGCTGCTCGGAGAAGTAGGGTTCAATCTCCTGTTTGCCCTTGCCGACGAGGTTGCCGTGAGTGTCGAATAGCAGGGCCCGCACGCTCTGTGTGCCGTTGTCGAAAGCCAGGATGAGAGGTTCGGTCGTGTTCATCCGTTGGCCCCCGGTTTGGCCGGAGATGTGGCCGGTAGCGAATAGCTGGCGCGCCAGAGTTCCAGATACCGTGTCTCTTCTCGTTCCCAGGTGTTGTCGTCCCAGGCCAGGATGGCTTTGCACAGGCAACGTATGTCCGGGAGCAGGCCTTTACCGCCTTCTGGAAGCACCAGCCCGAGCCGGGTGCGGCGCAACATCAGGTCATCCAGGTGGATCACGCCGGTATTGGCGGCCGCCCAGGCCAACTCCGCCCACAGGGTGTCGGTGCCGGCAACGGTTTCATGAGTGCCGGCACGCAGGACCTCTGGCAGAGCAGGGCCGTAGAAGCCCTGTAAACGATGCCAGTTCTGATGGCTGATGGCGTCAGGACGTTCGAGGTCCGGGGGCGATGCAAATACCGGCAGCGCATCGTTTCTGAGACGAAAACTCGGCATTTGCCCCCGTTCGAGTACTTCCCGGGCAATCAACCGGAAGGTGGTTAACTTGCCACCGGAGACACTGATCAGACCATTGTCGGACCAGATTACATGCTCCCGATTTTCCTTTGAGGGTTTTCGTGTTTCCTTATTTTGAGTGACCACGGGTGATTGGGTGACGACGGGGCGTACTCCCGCCCAGGTTGCGATCACGTCACGCTCGGTGATGGCACTGGCGGGAAACAGCCTTGAGGAAATCTGCAGCAGGTAGTCCAGCTCCTCCCGATTGATGGCCGGCTCACGGGACAGCGACTCTGTGTGGTCGAGGTCCGTGGTCCCCAGCACCGTCGTGCCTTGCCATGGGAAGGCGAATACCGGCCGACGGTCCTCCGGATGAAACAGCGACACCGAACAGGACACCGGAAGCCGCGAATAGGGAACAACCAAGTGGCTTCCCCTCAGGGGACGTATTCGGGTGTCAGTACTGTCGGTCTGCTTCAGCTGGTCCGCCCAGGCACCCGTGGCGTTAATAACCAGTGGGGTGTTGACGGTCATTTCCAGCGTTTGGGAATCCGTGCTGGTGTCCAGAAGGTGAACGCCTGTGACGGCGTTGGTCTCACTGTTGCGGAGAACTGCCTGCGCCTGCATATAGTTCAGGCAGATCGCACCATCGGCCTCGGCTTCTTCGAGTACACGTTGCACCAGACGCGCATCGTCGGTAACGGCATCGGTGAAGCCGCTGGCACCGGTCAGATGGCTGGTGGAGAGGCCCGGCACCCACTGCAATGTGTCTGCCGGGCTGAGTCGCTGCCTGGACGGCTTGCCCGCAAGTCGGTCGTACAGACGCAGCAGCAGCTGGAACAGCTTAGGGCCGGGGAACTGTTTCTGGTAGTGAGGCATTATGAAGCGCAGGGGGTCGATTAGCCCCGGCGCCTCTGCCAGCAGGCGCTCCCGTTCCCGCACCGCGTCCCGTGTCAGGCGAAAGTGCCCGCTGCCGAGGTAGCGCAGACCACCGTGGATCATTTTCGAAGAACGGCTGGAGGTCCCCCAGGAGAAGTCCCGTTGCTCCACCAGTAAGGTGCTCAAGCCGCTGCCGGCGGCTTCGCGAGCGATGCCCGCTCCGGTGATGCCCCCGCCGACCACAACCACATCGAAGGCGGCGTCGCCACGGGCCAGCTGGTCAAGCTTTTGTTCGCGCGTTAGAGGCATTACTTCTGAACCAGTGTTTGTGGATTCATCAAGCCGGCGGGATCGAATGTCTGGCAAAGAGATCCGATGGCCAGCATGCCCAACTCGCCTTTTTCGACCGGCAGGAAGGGCGCGTGATCCTTGCCAACGCCATGCTGATGGCTAATGGTGCCCCGGTTGTTAACGATAATGCCCGACGTGCTGGTTTTCAGCGTTTGCCAGCGGGCCAGGGTTTCCTCGTAACTGTCGGCCACCCGGAACACATAGGTGGTGTAGAGGCTGCAGCCCTGGGTATAGAAATGCGAAAGATGGGTGAAAACGTGAACCAGCTCCTTCTTTTCATTCAGCTGGTTACGGAGGTTTTCTTCAATCTGGTTTAAGAGTTTGTCGACGTTGTCCCAGTCGGTGGCGGTTTCCAGGGTGTCGACGGCATACCCGAGTTTCCAGAGGGCTTCTCGCAGGTAGGGCATGGTGAAGCGTTTGGCGGCCCATTTCTCGCCCAGTTTTTTACCGGTGTAGATCCCACCAAACTCGCGGCAGAGTTCCCGGGTTTCCGTGAGGGCGTTCCGGCATTGGCGTTTGCTGCCTGTGACGCCAAACGTCATCATGCATTTGCCGTCTTTGGCGCCCCGCAGGCCCAGATAGGACTCCAGCAGGCCAATCATCCCGGGGTGACCCGCCAGGGCGAGCTGGGTTTCAGTTTCGGTGGCGTTGCTCAGGCGCAGCATCGAGAGCTGGGTGCGGTTCTGCACTAGCTTGCGACACGCTGTTCGAGCCTTGTCCCACGACGGGAAGAACATGACATGGAAGCTTTCATGGGCAGGCAGTGGCGTGACGCGCACTTTCACTTCGGTGATAAGGCCGATCCTACCCTCGGAGCCCAGGATCATCTCGCGGATGTCCGGGCCGGCACTGGAGGCGGGAATCGTGGGGATGTCCAGCGTGCCTTTCAGGGTTTCGATGCGGCCCCCGGCAAACAGCTGCTCAATACGACCGTAACGGAGTGATTGTTGACCACTGGATCGGCTGGCGACCCAGCCGCCAATGGTGGACAGTTCGAAAGACTGCGGAAAGTGCCCCAGGGTATAACCCAGCGCCCGTAACTGTGACTCCACCAAGGGGCCCGGGGTGCCAGCCCCAAAGGTGGCGATCTGGCTTTCCCTGTCCAGGTCTGTCAGGCGGTTCATCCGCCCCATATCAACGGTCAGCACCGGCTGATCACTGGCCACGGGGTTGATGTGGCCGGCCACGCTGGTGCCGCCGCCATAGGGAATGAGGGCAACATCGTTCTCTTCGGCATACTGAAGCAGAGCCTGAACATCCAGGGACGACTCCGGATAGGCAACACCATCGGGAAATACGCCAAAGTCGCCGCTGCGCATGGCGAGCCAGTCTGCGAGGCTTTGGCCGCGGGCGTGACGCACCCGATCTTCGGCCGTGTCGATACAGGCCGGATTTGGCGGCAGCCTACTGTCTGGCACCTGGGCACAAACCCGTTCCAGAGATACATCCGCCAACGGAGAGGCGCTTCCTATGCGCTCGTCCAGAAACCGCCGCCCCTCTTTGGGTAATTCAAGATTGAACTGGTCATCTCCCCAGCCGTTCCAGCGTCGCATGTTGGCTGTTCCTTGTTGGTAAATGTGTGTGCGTGTGAATACTCGTGGGGCAGATTGTACCGCCGGGTACTGTTAACGCAGTGTCGCCTGGCGACAAGTCTTGTGTCTTATGCCGACAGCGGTGAGTCTAGCGAAGGCTGTCCACCATGCGATCATTGAGGCTCTGCCATTGCTCCAGTTTTCTCGCTTCTCCGATTCGTTCGGAGTCACCACTGGAACGGTTCAGCCACAGACCGTCGCCGTTAAAACTGTAGACCGGTTCCAGGTCCTGCCTCTGGGACGCGGGTTTGATCTCGTTGATAAGGTTGTCGAGGATCAGTGGATCAGCGTCGGGCTCGGGATACCACGCCAGTACCATATGCGCCTGGTTCAGCTTGAGGGCTTTGACATAAACGATGCGGAGTTGCTCGTCGGGAACGCCCATGGATTTAAGGGTGAGGTATTTTGCGATGGAGAAGTCCTCGCAATCGCCGCCATTGGTGGTCAGCAGTTCAACAGGTGTCGCCCAGTAGTCTTCCTCGCCCCAGTGGGCAATGTCGCTGACAAACCGGACCCGGTTAAAGAAGGAATTCACGAGCCGGAGCTGGCGGTCGACCGCTGCCCGGGAAGCCATATCGTGAAGGTTTTGCCAGGTTTCCAGCCGGTCCTGGGCCTCCTGGCCGAATTCCGAACGCACGTAGGTCATGAGCCGTTCGCTGAGTTCGAAGGCGGCCACCGTTAACGTGATGACCATGAGTAGCATGGAAAGCAGGGAGCCGCTGCGGCGAGGATTCGATGCGGCCGTCTCCATGGCTGTCCTCAGTTGTTGGTTCTCAGGCGTTCGCGAAGTTGTTCCAGGCGCTGCCGGATTTCCTCGCGGCGTTGGTCGCTGGTGTCTGTGTTGGTGGAGGTAGATCGTCTGTCCACACCAGTTGAACGAATTTGCGTGCCACTGGGTTCCTCCTGTTCGTTGGAGGTTTGCGTGGAAGCCATGGAGAGCCCCGTTCTGTCTTCATCTTCGGGAAAATAGAGGTTCTCGAGTTTGCCGCTGCGCTCAATGATGATGCGATTGGGGCGAACAGAACGAAGGGTCGCATTGCCAGGCAACTCATCACCCACCAGATAGGCTTCGGTGTTTCGCTTGTCGTCTTCAATCAACGCGCTACCAGGAAAGTCGCCCGAGGCGGCCAGCACACCGCGAAGAAACAGCCGCAGATTGGTTTCCGGCAGGTTTTCAGTATCGGGTTCCGTTTGGGGCGCCTCTTTACCGGGTTCTCCAAACAAGGCAAAAGAGGCCAGGTTTACCTCTGGCACCTTCCGGGTGTCGGTTTCCGCCGTTGTCATGTCAGCAGTGGAAGTGGTGTCGCCGGCACTGGTTTCATTCTGCCAGAAACGAACGCCCTGCCACGCTGTCACAGTGATCATGGCGATGCCTGCGACGATGGTGAGTATCAGTGGTAACCTTGAACTGGTAAAAAGCATTGAATGTCCCGAAAAGAGCAGGTGTGGGCCGGCAAAAGGCTCACAGGTTATCAGACTGCAACGATTTATTGGCAGTATAGTGTATAGAGTTATTCAGCGGTTCCATATCCTATGGTAGCCTTTCTGAATTAATTGAATAGAAAGGGATTCCGGAACTTTTTTCTTCCCGCCCCGGCAACAAAACGAGGACGACCGTGGACACAGACACAGAACTTCAGCCGCAGGATGCTCCGCTGGGCCGTCTACCTTTCACGTTCGCCAAACGCAACGGTGTGATTCTGACCCGTGACGACGATGGCGACCCTGTAATCCTGGTACGGCCCGGGGCGGGTCACTCAGCGCTGGCGGAAGCCAACCGCATCAGCGGGGGGCGTGCAAGGTTTTCTCCCATTGATCCGGCCCGGTTCGACGCCGCGCTGAACGCCGCTTACCAGAATGATTCCGCCGAAGCCATGCAGATGGTGGAAGGTATTGGCGATGATATGGACCTGGCGTCGCTGGCGGATTCGGTGCCCGAAACCGAAGATCTGCTGGAGCAGGAAGACGACGCCCCGATCATTCGGCTTATCAACGCCATTCTTACCGAGGCGGTCAAAACCAGCGCCTCTGATGTTCATATTGAAACCTACGAAACACGACTTGTGGTTCGCTTCCGGGTGGATGGTGTTCTGCGGGAAGTGGTACAGCCCAAGCGAGCGCTGGCGCCCTTGCTGGTGTCGCGGATCAAGGTTATGGCCAAGCTGGACATCGCGGAGAAACGGGTGCCACAGGATGGTCGTATCGCCCTGCGGGTTGCCGGACGTGAAGTCGACATTCGTGTGTCCACCATGCCCTCATCCAGCGGTGAACGGGTGGTATTGCGTCTTCTGGACAAACAGGCCGGGAGCATTCGCCTGGAATCCCTTGGTATGGCGGGCGGCGATCTTAAAATACTGCGCCGGCTGATCTATCGGCCCTATGGCATCCTGCTGGTAACCGGTCCCACCGGTTCCGGCAAATCCACAACATTGTATGCGTCGCTGCAGGAAATCAACGATCGTAGCCGGAACATACTGACCGTTGAGGACCCGATCGAGTACAACCTGCCCGGTATCGGCCAGACCCAGGTCAACACCAAGGTGGATATGACCTTCGCCCGAGGGCTCCGGGCCATTCTGCGTCAGGACCCGGATGTGGTCATGATCGGTGAAATCCGTGACCTGGAAACGGCGGAAATCGCTGTTCAGGCCAGTTTGACCGGGCACCTGGTGTTGTCGACTCTCCACACCAACACCGCCGTGGGCGCGATTACCCGCTTGATGGACATGGGCATTGAGCCGTTCCTGATTTCTTCCAGTCTGGTGGGCATCGTGGCCCAGCGATTGGTGCGCGTGCTCTGCAAGGACTGTTGTGAACCCTACACACCGAGCGAAGAGCATTGCGAATTCCTGCAGCAGGACCCGGCCAATCCGCCGACGATTCATCGCGCCAAGGGCTGCGAACACTGCAACCAGTTGGGGTATCGGGGCCGTATTGGTATCTACGAAGTCGTTGAGGTCAACGAGGAGATCAGCTCATTGATCCATAAGCGGGCAGGGGAGCTGGATCTCGAACACGAAGCCAGACTTCATGGGCCGAGCATCCATGCCGATGGCGTCCAGAAAATCCTGGATGGGGTGACCACGGTTGAAGAGGTCCTTCGCGTGACCCACCGGAGCAGGTAACTCCATGCCAGCATTCGATTACAAGGCACTCGACAGTCGCGGCAAACAGAAACAGGGCGTTGTCGAGGCCGATGCACCAAGGGCGGTTCGCCAGCAATTACGGGAACGGGGCCTGACGCCCCTGGCGGTGGAGCCGGCCTCGGAGAAACAGGCGCGGAGCAACCCACTGAGCAGCCGGGGCAGCCTGGCAACGGCGGACCTGGCTCTGGTGACCCGTCAGTTGGCGACGCTTATCCAGTCCGGCATCCCCATTGAACAGGCGCTTTCGGCGGCCGCCCAGCAGTCTTCCAGGCCGCGCATTCGCAGCATGCTGATCGCCATACGTGCAAAAGTTATGGAGGGTTACAGCCTGGCGGACAGCCTGGGTGAGTTCCCACGGGCATTTCCACGGCTCTATCGCTCCACCGTTGCGGCGGGAGAGCACGCCGGCCATCTGGATTTGGTGCTCAACCGGCTGGCGGACTATACCGAAGCCCGGCAGGAGGCCCGTCAGAAAATCCAGTTGGCGGCCATTTACCCAATCATTCTCAGCGTTGTGGCCATCGCCATTGTGGTGTTCCTGTTGACCTATGTTGTGCCGGACATCATCGAGGTGTTTGTAAAGCAGGGGCAGGAGCTTCCGGCGTTGACGGCCGCCATGCTGGCAGTCTCTGATTTTCTGGGCAACTACGGTATTTATCTGCTGATACTGATCATTATGGCACTGGTTGTTTTCCGGTGGTCATTGAAGAAACCCTCGTTCCGGCTCCGCTTCCATAAAAGCCTACTGAATATGCCGCTGTTTTCAGGCATGGTTCGCGGTGTCAACACCGCACGCTATGCCAGTACACTGAGCATTCTGACCACCAGCGGTGTGCCGTTGGTGGAAGCCATGCGTATTGCCGGTGAGGTGCTCTCAAATGACCACCTGCGTCAGGAACTGCGGGATGCAGCAAGAAAGGTGAGTGAAGGCGGCTCCCTGCATCGCTCACTCGACCAGACGGGGTACTTCCCACCGATGATGCTGCACATGATCGCCAGCGGTGAAGCCAGCGGCGAGCTGGACAGCATGCTGGAGCGGACAGCGACGATGCAGGAGAACACCCTGCAATCCAAGATTGCTGCCATCGTGGGCCTGTTCGAGCCGATGATGCTGCTGTTAATGGGCGTGGTTGTGTTGATTATCGTGCTGGCAATCATGCTTCCGATCCTGAATATGAGCAACCTGGTTGGCTAGGCCAGGACCGGCAGGCCAACCCCATTTCCAAACCCAGAGATAGGGACAGATGAAGAGCGAAACAATGAAACATCAAGTGGCACAACGGGGTTTTACCCTGATCGAAATCATGGTGGTCATGGTTATTCTGGGCTTGCTGGTAGCCATTGTGGCACCCAACATCATGGGACGAAGTGACCAGGCCCGAGTGACCGTCGCCGAAACCCAGATGAGCAACATCGCGAACGCGCTGGACCTTTACCGCCTTGATAACAGCCATTACCCGTCAACCCAGCAGGGCCTTGAGGCACTGGTGTCCAAACCCAGTGGCAGCCCCGAGCCGAAGAACTGGAATCCGGAGGGGTACCTGAACAGCGTTCCCGAAGATCCCTGGGGTGCGCCATACCAGTATGTGAACCCAGGCAGGGAAGGCCCTTATGATCTGTACTCGTACGGTGCCGATGGCCGTGAGGGCGGCGACGGTGATAACGCCGACATCAGTGTATGGAAGGTCAGGGACTGATTGTGCTCTCCAGGACGCGACAGTCGGGCTTCACACTGATCGAAATACTCGTTGTCCTGGTGGTGGTTGGACTGCTCGCGGCGCTTGCGGTTATGTCGATGGGTGGTAGCTCGCGTGATCGCGAGATGGAAAATGAAGTCCGCGAGCTCTACCTGCTGATGCAGACTGCCTCGGAGCAGGCGATACTGAACAATACTGAGCTGGGCCTGATCCTCGAGGAAGACAGCTATCGTTTCGTCGCCTGGGAAGAGGTGAGTGGCGAATGGAAGCAACCAGCCGAGCGGATGTTCCGGACACGGAGCTTTCCGGAATGGATCACGGTGACTGAATACATCGAAAGCGATACCCCACGCCTGGCGTCTGACGAAGATGAACTGAGGCCGGATGTGGTGTTTTTCTCCAGCGGTGAAACCACGCCCTTTGAGATTGAGTTCCTTGTTGGCCGCGACGATTCCCGGATGCACACCATTGCGTCTGATGGCGTTTCTCCCCTGGAATGGCGCCATCCCGGGAGCGAGGAGGCCGAAGAAGAATGAAAGGCCAGCGCGGTTTCACACTGATTGAGGTCCTGGTGGCTCTGCTGGTTTTCGGCCTCATTGCCACCGCAGCGGCTGAGGTGGGTAGTCAGTATATTTCCAGCTATGAGCGAATTCGCGACAAAACCCTGGCGGGCTGGGTGGCGGACAATCGCATCAACGAAATCCGGCTTCAGGAAGATCTGCCTTCTATTTCAGAGAACTCGGACGACATCGAATACGGCTCGTATCAATGGCAGGTAACCACCGCTGTCCTTGCCACCGAAGACCCCTCCATTCTTCGTGTTGAGGTGACCGTGGCTCAATATCGCGGCAACAGAACTGAGCCCGCCCCGATCCACACGCTGTCTGCGTTTATTGGTGAGAACTGATGTCGGCCCCCATGATCATTGCCCAACACAGGTCTCGTCCCTCCGCTCAAGCTGGCTTTACCCTGATGGAAGTGCTTATCGCGGTTACCATCACCGCAGTTATCGGCCTCGGGGTATGGCAGGTGTTGGGCAATGTGGTCTCGTCCAGGGACCGGGTCAACGAAGTCGCGGAACAGTTTGATGATATTCAACGCACCATGCTCTTGCTGGAGCGAGACATTACCCAGGTGGTGAACCGGTCCGCCCGGGACATCTACGGCGATTTCCGTCCAGCGCTGACCAGCCGTGAAGAAGAGTTTTCATTGATTCTTACCCGCCAGGGCTGGCGCAACCCACTGGGCACTCGCCGCAGCAGTCTGCAGCGGGTGGGCTGGGAATACACCGGGGATGAATTGCGCCGGCGGTACTGGGTAACCGTCGACAGGGGGCAGGAAGACAACAGCCAGGACCTTCTTCTGCTGTCCAACGTCACTGAATTCACGGTTCGCTTTCTCGATGATCAGCGAAACTGGCGGGATGAATGGCCTGATGAAGAGAGTATGGCCAATATGACACCGGGTACGCGCCCCGATATTCCCTTACCGCTGGGTATTGAGGTCACCATTGAGCATGAACGTTTTGGAGAGCTGGTAAGAACCTTCACGCTTCCTGATTTTGACAACGACGTTGCCCAGGGTGTGGTGAATAGCGTCAACGATGCCGCAGACGATCAGGACGATGATCAACAACAGGATCAGGATCAGAATCCAAACCCTGGCCAGGACTCATCGGGGACAGGAGTGACGGGTGGCTAAGCATCCATTCATTGGTAGGCACGGTGGTCGCCAGAGTGGCGTTGCACTGATCATGGTGCTCCTCGCCATGGCGCTTGTGGTCATGCTGGCAACAGGCATGACCCAGCAGCAAAGCGTGCGGGTATTCCGAGCCAGCCACTACCTTGCCCAGCAGCAGGGGCACAGCGTGGCCCTGGGTGCGGAAGCCTTTGCCCGCCAGATTCTGGTGCGCGACTTTGAGGACGACAAGGAGAACAACCTCATGGTCGACAGCCTGGACGAATTCTGGGCAAAGAATGCCGCCATCCTCCCGCTGGACGACAACGGCGTGGCGGAGGTCCAGATTGATGATCTCGGTGGCAGGATCAATCTCAACGACCTGGTAAGCGCCAACGGGCAGGTCGACCCCATTGTTCGTGATCGAATCGCCCGTTTGCTCCAGGTGCTCGAAATCACCACGGTCAATGTCGATGCGCTGGTGGATTGGATCGACCCGAACGACCAGACCGTCAGCGCGTATGGGGCCGAGGACGGTCAGTACCTTTCCGCGGATCCGGCCTACCGGGCCGGCAATCAACCCTTTGTTGATGTTTCCGAGCTTCGCATGATTGATGGTATGACCGAGGAAGCTTATCGGGCACTGAGACCACACGTAACGGCGTTACCGGTGACGGGGTTGGGCGTCAACGTCAACACTGCGACGGCACCAGTGCTCAGGTCTCTCCATGAGGAACTGACACAGGCTCAGGCAGACGCTATTCTGGAAAGACGCACGGAAGAGCGCTTCGAGAATGTACAGGACTTCCTGGCACTGGATGAATTTGCGGGGAGGGGGATGAAACCCACGGGCCTCGGTCTGCAAACCCGTTTTTTTGAAGTAGTATCGCGGATTACCTACGATAACCGGGTTGCCAACCTGGTCAGCACGGTTTATCGAAGCCCGGAAGGCGAGATGCAGACCGTGTCTCGTGACACCGGGCAAAAGAATCGTATAACCAAGGAACCGTTCACGATCTCCGGGGAATAGGGAAGTCCGGAGCCGGAAAACCGTTACAAAAAGAACCGATAACCCCCAGAGGGTTTCGAAAAAGGAAACTGTTCAGAATGTCATATCGCCTCTACGTCAGGCCGCGGCCACCGTTCGCGGACCCCGACGCCAACCCGGAAGCCCAGTTATACAATTGGGTGCTGGTGGATGCCAGTGGAGATGCCCAGGCCCGGGGAACCGCGGATTCACGAGACACCATCGAGCAGACTCTGACCCAGAACGATCTCGATAACGTGTTGTTGGTGGGGCTCATTCCCGGCGATGAGGCGCTTTTCTGCGTAGCGGACATTCCCGCCAAACAGACGCGATTTGTTCATCAGGCGCTCCCTTACGCGGTTGAGGAGCAGGTTGCCCAGGACATCGAAAGTGTTCATCTCGCCCTGGGTAACCGCACGGAGAAAGGTTTTCGGGTGGCGGCCATAGATCACGGGCAAATGGCCGAATGGGTGATGATGTTCAGTGGTTGGAATCACCTTAAGCTGGATGCGATCTACCCGGATTCAAGCTTGCTACCGTTGACTGAGGGCGGCTGGTCGGTGTGCCTGGATGGCGATTCCGCCATGCTCTCCAGTGATCAGGGGGAGTGGCTCAGTGTTCATGCGCGAAATCTCGCGATGTTTGCACAGACGCTGGCGCTTCCGCCCTCTGATGAAGTCGTTGCCGAGGTGCCGGTGACGATTTATGGAACTGAGCAGGAATTTGAACACCAGCAGGCGGACCTGAGCGAGCTGAAATCGTCAGGGCGCCTGGTGGTTCGCGAGGAAACGCTGGAACTGATGCCGCTGGAACTGCTGGCACATTCCCACCATCATCACCTTTGCCAGCCGATCAACCTGTGCCAGGGGACCTACAGCATCCGCACGGGCAAATCGAGTGCGTTGGGCGCATGGAAGCCGCTGGTTGCCGTGGCCTGCGTATGGTTTGTGATCCAGATTGGCGTGGAAGTGGGCATGGGATTCTACTATCAGCAGCAAGCCGACGAGATCCGGGAGCAGGCGATGGCGGTTTATCGTGAAGCCTTCCCGGGGGATACCAGGACCCATTCCGGTAACGTGCGCCGGGTTGTTGAAGGGCAGTTGCGTCAACTTCAGGCGGAAGGGCCAAACGCCGGTTTTCTCACGTTGATGAAGTACACGGGTGAACAGTACTCGAAGATTCCCGATTCACGCGCTGTCACCTTCAATTCGGTGAATTACAGCCAGAATCGCGGGGAACTTGTGGTCGATGTGCGCGCAGACAGCTATGACAAGCTCAGCACCCTGAGAAACGGCCTGACCAGTCGCGGATTGGAAGCGAAGATCGGCTCGGTGGTAAATGAATCCAATGGCGCCCGCGGACGCCTGACGGTTTCCGGAGGATAATGGCATGTTAAACAGGATCAAGGAGCAGCCAGCCGTCGGAAAGCTCATCGCCCAGTATGACCAGTTGCCTCGCAGGGACCAGCAGGCTCTGTCTGTTCTTGCGGTGGCCGTTCTCCTCGGCATTCTCTACTTTGGAGTCTGGCGCCCCGCTACGGGTTTCCACAACGAAGCTGTCGAGTCTAGGGAGCGTGCCACTGAACTGTTGGCGTGGCTTGAGGCTAATCGTCAGTCATTGGAGCGTCTGTCCAGTGCCAGTTCGCCTCAGGGGGGCGCTGGTTCTGATACGCCGGTAGACGGTAGAGCACTTATGGCGCTGGTGACGCGCAGTGCCAGCGAATCGGGCCTTTCGCTTCAGCGCTTCGAGCCCAGCGGTGAGAACGCCATTCGCGTCTGGCTCGAGGGTGCACCGTTCACTGAGGTGGCCAGCTGGCTGGAACGTCTGAACACCAGCCACGGTGTTCAGATAGATCAAGCGTCCATGGACCGACAGAACGATCCAGGGATCGTATCCGTACGTCTGACGTTAACGATTTGAGGCAGACACTGGAGAATATGTGATGAGTGACGGCACACAGAACAAGAATAGCCAGGAGCCAGTCATTGTTCGACTCGACGGAAGTGCCCGAAATGAGGCAATTTCCATACTAGTCCATGCGTACCGGGATGAACCGACGTTCCAGCACCTGTTTGATCATCGTCGGCCTGGCTATCAGCAGCGTGTGCGGGCTACGGTGCGGGAGCTGATTGACCTCTATTTTGGTCTGAATCAGGATGCGGTGGGTGTGCTGGTGAACGATACACTTGTTGCCGTTGCCTTCATTGGCGAGCCGGAGCTCCGGCTGAACCTCGCGGAGCAGCTTAGCTGGCGTATTCGCATGGTCCTGACAGCCGGGTTTGCCTCTACCCGTCGTTACCTGGATTACCATGAGAAAATTCGGGAAATGCTCCCCCAGCCTCTGGCTCACCAGTTGCCATTGATGGGAGTGAACCCGAACTATCAGAACAAGGGGTATGGGCGACTGCTGTTATCCACGGTTGAGAAGCTCTGTGCGGAAAATCCCCGGGGAAGCGGGCTTGTCCTGGATACAGGCAACAGCCGTTACCTTCCGTTCTACGAGTCCGAAGGGTTTCGAAGCCTTGGCACCATTCGCCTGGGAAGCTTTGAGGACCACATACTATTCCGTGAGGTCCGCCCCGACGAACAGGCGGCGGTTTCCGGTTGAACGAACAGATTGTCGAAAAAGACAGGAGACGCTGTGTCTGACAGACAGGATTTTGATCTTATTATTGTGGGTGCCGGTTCCGGTGGTGTCAGGCTGGCACGCATGTCCGCTGCCAAGGGCGCTCGTGTGGCTGTGGTGGAATCGCGCTATCTCGGTGGAACCTGCGTGAATGTGGGCTGCGTGCCGAAGAAACTGTTTGTCTATGGTTCTCACGCGGGTGAAGACATCGAGGACGCTGCGGGCTATGGCTGGAACGTGCCAGGGGATCAGGTCAGTTTTGACTGGACCAGGCTGGTTGCCAACAAAAACGCCGAAATCGAACGTCTTAACGGTATCTATGGGCGCATGCTGGCCAATGCCGGCGTCACGGTTATCGAAGGCACCGCGACATTGAGCGATGCCCATACGGTGGTAGTGGGAGAGCGGTCCTATACCGCGAAGCATATCACTATTGCCACCGGCAGTTGGCCCGTGGTCCCGGATGTGCCAGGCAAGGAATGTGTTCTTACCTCGAACGAGATGTTCTATCTGCCGCAACTGCCGCGGCAGGCAGTGGTCTGGGGCGGTGGCTACATCGCGGTGGAGTTTGCCGGTATTCTTGCCGGGCTTGGCGTTGAGACAACACTTCTCTATCGCGGTGATCTGTTCCTCCGGGGCTTCGATGACGACGTTCGTGAGTTTACCGCTCAGGAAATGCGGAAAAAGGGCGTGGACCTGCGCTTTGGCGTCAATATCGAATCCATCGAGAGCGAGGACACTCACTACAACGTCAACCTGACCGATGGCTCCCGGCTGAATACCGGTCTTGTGATGGCGGCGACCGGGCGCCGTGCGTTGGTGGATGGCCTCGGACTTGAGGCGCTTGGGGTTCAGCTCAGTGCCTCGGGCCATGTGGTTGTGGACGATCACTTTCAGTCCGCCGTGCCCTCGATTACAGCTCTTGGCGATGTTATCGGCACCCCGCAACTGACGCCGGTGGCGCTTGCCCAGGGCATGGTACTGTCCCGCCGACTGTTCGGAGACGGCCAGGGCGAGATGGACTATACCTGCATTCCTACGGCAGTCTTCTGCCAGCCCAATATCGGAACGGTCGGCCTGACGGAAGCAGAGGCGCGGGAAGCAGGGCATAAGCTCCGTATCTACCGGTCGGAGTTCAAACCGATGAAACATACCCTGAGTGGGCGGGATGAGCGGTCACTGATGAAACTGGTGGTGGACGCTGACACTGACAGGGTGCTGGGTGCTCATATGGTTGGTCCCGATGCCGGAGAAATAACCCAGGGGATAGCGGTTGCCCTGAAAGCTGGCGCGACCAAAGCGCAGTTCGACAGCACGATTGGTATTCATCCGACCTCCGCTGAAGAGTTCGTCACCATGCGCGAGCCCGTCGCGTAATCTTGCTAAAAGTCGCTGGTTACACCCGTATCCAGCGGCTGAGTACCGTTCTCAGGTGTTCTTTTCTCACAGGCTTGGCGAGGTAATCGTTCATGCCCGCCTCTCGACAGCTGGTCTCGGTTCCCGGAAGGGCGTCCGCTGTCAGCGCGATAATCGGGGTTCCGCCCTGGCCGTTGCTCTTTTCCCATTCCCGGATGCAGCGGGTGGTTTCGTAGCCGTCCATCACCGGCATCTGGCAATCCATCAGGATAACGTCGTAGCCAGAGTGATTGGTTCGAACCAGGTCCAGTGCCTCCTCACCATTGGCCGCTGCGTCTGTCTCAAAGCCCAGCCGCCGGAGCAGGGCAGTGGCGACCCTCTGGTTCACCATGTTGTCCTCCACCACAAGAGCACGGGCTTGCTCGCCGCCGGTTTTGACAGGGCCCTGTTCCGCGGCCTCAACATGATCGACCCGGTTTGCCAATTCAAAGGGCAGCTCGAAGCGGAACTGCGACCCTTTCCCAATGTCGGTCTCGACTTTGACGTGACCGCCCATCAGCTCAACCAGCCTCTGGACCAGCGAAAGCCCCATGCCGGTTCCGCCATAACTGCGTGAATCACCCGTATCAAGCTGCTCAAATGAGTTAAAGATATCGTGAATTCGTTCAACAGGAATGCCGCAGCCGGAATCACTGACAGTGCAGTTGAGCACCAGGCAGTTATCCTCAAGAGAGAAAAAGCTGGCCTGTACTTTGATGAAGCCGTCGCCCGTGAACTTGATTGCATTATCGATAAGGCCCGCCAGGATCTGGCGCAGGCGCGGGGAGTCTCCCAGCACAAGCAGACGATCCGGCCAGTCTCCGATAAACTTGGTGGACAGCGCCAAACCCTGCTGCTCGGCGACATGACGGTAGCTGGCGGTGCAGTTGGTGATGAGCTCTTTCAGGTCAAACTCGCGGTTATCCAGTTCCAGCGTACCCCGGTCAATATGGGAATAGTCCAGGATGTCATTGATGACCGTCAGCAAGTCCTCAGTGGACTGCCGCGCCGTCTGGAGATAGTCCTTTTGCCGAGCGCTCAGGGCCTCATCGGTCACGAGTTCAATCATCCCCAGAACACCATTGAGCGGTGTCCGTAACTCATGGCTCATGGTGGCAAGAAACTCGGATTTGGCTCGATTCGCCATTTCCGCCCGTTCCCGGGCTTTTTCAGAAGAGGCCAGGGTCTCGTCCCGGGATGCCTTAAGGTTCCTCAGGTGCCTGGAGAGAGCATTGAGGCTTTCCTCCAGCTCCCGAGTTTCGCGGGTAGCGCCGGCAAGGCCTACCTCAACTTCCTCGTATTCCCGATTAATCAGTTTTGCAACCCGACGGGACAGGCCATGGATCGGTGAGACGATACTGTTCAGCGAGTGTTTGACGATTAGTAGCGTAAACAGTAGCAACGAAAACCCAACTGCCAGTGATGTCCAGAGGATGTCCTGCCGGCGTGCTGCGAGTTGGGCTTTGTTGACGCCCACCTGAACAGTACCGACGCGAAGCGCTCCTGACCCGAACCCGTAGTTGGGTTCGAACCATTCGGTCTGGCGATCTTCGCCCAGATCAAGCGGTTGCTGCAGTATCTCAGATTCGAAGACGTCGAAGGTCTCCTCAGCACTGATATTGCCCGGGTCGTCCGTGGAGACAAATCCAACCTCGTCGCCGACCACGTTGGAGACGCGTATCCATTGGGCGCGGCTGCGCCGCAACGATTGCGACAGTATCTGTTCAAGGGACGCCGTGTTCCCCGAAACGACGGCGTATTCAACCGCCGGCGCAAGGCTGTCAGCCAGCATCTGACTGCTGTCAGCCAGGTCCTTGCGGGCGTCATCAAGCCGAGCAGACGTAAAGAACACCATCAATACGATGAACATGACGATTGCTGGAGCGGCACCCAATAGCAGCAGCTTCCGCGTGAGGGGGACTGGCCTGCCCATACGCTTACTCATCAGACGCCTCCTCGGACCCAGCCAACCGCTCGCTAATAGAGTTAATAATCTCCTGACGTTCGGGCAGCGGAATGTTCAGGGAACGCGCAACCTGGTCGTTTAGCTCAATTCTGAAGACATCGGGATAGGCGGGCGGGGGAAACTGACCATCACTGCGGTATTGTTCTATGTATTTTGCTGCGAGTTTGGAGATCTCGGTTAAAGGTGTGTAGGTGGATGCCAGCGATCCCGCTTTGACATAAGCCTGACTCGGGCCGATGACAATCCGGTTGCGACGGTAGGCCGTCAACAGGATGTGCTTGATGGTTCGGGGGTTGTATATACCGCTGTCCGGCGCGGCCAGAATAAAGTCACCGTAGTTCAGCGCGTGAATGAGTGTTGGTATCAGGTCGTTGTCGGAACTGACGACAAATACTCGCGCCCGGAGCCCATAAGCTGGAAGTTTATCAACCAGGGACTCGTAGAGTTCGACGGTCTCGGGACGGGCAAGCATCGCCACCCGGGTGGCATGAGGCAGGATCTCCTTTCCAGCGACGGCCTGCCTGATTAAAGGGGGGTTGTACAATATGCCTGAAACCGAACCTTCAGAGCGTCCCGCATATCCACCGATAAACGATTGATCCACAAGCAAAGCCAGGATAGGCACATCACGATTCTCTTGCCGGACTCGAGTAAAGGCTTCTGGCCCGAGCGTAATAACGGGTGTGGTTTCGTCCTGAGACGTCTGGCCGCTGCTGAAGGAGCGAATGTTGACGGTGCTGCCCAGCGCCTCCCTAAGAAGGGTGAGCATGCGGCGGTTCAGAGCGGAGTTCTCGGAACCGGCCAGATAGACCTGGGAACCTGACGAGGATTGCGCGTAAACAGGCTGAAAAGGCACAGACAACACGAAAAGCAGGAACAGTACGGCACTGCCCAGGGCGCGCCGACTGGCATGGTCGCCTGATTCTTTCCCCATTTTGGTGTTGTACGTTGGTTTCATACCGTCCAGGGTCGGGTATCGTCCGTGTGATGCCTTTAGAATCTTACGCCGACTTCAGCGAAGAATTGGTTATGATCCCTGATGATGTTATCAGGACTCAGATCCGTCGTGTCCTTATCCAGATAGTGTTGCATGGTAACGGCAAACTCATAGCTGTAGCCGGTTTTGAAAATGTGCCTTGCCAGCCTCAGGTCCAGACGTTCGAACTGTGAACGCCGGAATTCATCCGCAAAATAGAATGCCGCCGATGAGGTCAGGTTGAAAGGCAGATCCTGTATCCACGCAAAACTTCCTGAATGCCTGACTGACAAACGCCCCAACAGGTCAATGGCATATTGTTTGTCACCGGCATCACGATCATTGGCGCCGGTATAGCGGCCGTCCTGATCCAGATAAGCATAGCTCATCCTCAGTTTTGTACCGGGAAAGTCCAGTGACGCCTCTACTTCAAAGCCTTTCTGATCGAGTGCGACATTGTTGTCGATGGTCCAGTCTTCTTCATTGATGATACCGCTGATCATGTCCCGAAGCTTGTCGTTGAAATAGCGAACTTCCAGTGACAAGGTGGAACTGCCCAGGTAGTACTGGCCAAAATAGCTTATTTCCCGGGAAATTATGTGCTCTTCTTCAAGTGTTTTACCATACGTCGACGTGGCGGGGTCGACCAGATTCGCGACCAGGAATCGTTGCCCTTCAAGAAAGGCGTATGGTGGCTGAACATTCCTGGGACGATAGGACCAGTCCGGATTCTGTTCGAACGCATCCGGTGTGCGTACTGCCTCGGAGTAGACAAATCGGAGCGTGTGGTTGTTGGCCAGGATAAAGTTGGCGGCTACCCTGGGCGAGAAGTAGCCTTCGTCCGTGGTGGTGGTTTTTTCCCAGTTGCCGCCGGCGTTCAGGGTGAGCCAACGTAAAGGCGAGTACTCAAGGTTCGCAAAAACCTGTGACTGATAGTTGTTACCTCGCCCATTGAAATAGGTCTCTGATCGATAGGTATCCTTACGATAACCAAGACCCGATACCAGCTTCAGATCCCGGTTGAACAACAGGGTATCCTGGATTTCGAACTCCAGGCGGGATTCCTCAATGTCTTCATTCAAATTTGCCCTGAAAGGGTCTACTTCGTTGGCAGTGCAGGGTTCGAGATCAAAGCTGTTTCCCTGAAGAATATTGTTAAAGGTATCCCCGGGAATGCATATGCTCCAGCGCTGCCGCCGATCATAGTTCTGGAAGCTGGCCTGAACATGATAGAAATGGTTTTCGGAGGTCGTCACGTTCAGGCGGGTTTGTAGATAGTAGTCGTCGACGATGATGTCAGGATGGTCATCGGCGCCGAGCTTACCGTTCTTGATCTGGTCCTCCTCATTGACGCCATCCACCACACCGCCGCGCAGGTCCAAACTGTATTGGCTGTTCAGGAACAAACTGCTGTCGTAGTTAAAGGTGTTGATGTCATAGCCATCATGGAAAGGGTAGTAGATGTCGTCGTCTACTTGCTCGTCAAAACCGTCAGATTTGCGTTTCTCGTAGGCCAGTCGCCAGTTATAGTCACCTGAGACGTTGCCGACGGAACCAAACACCCGTTTATAGCCTCTGGAACCGGTAATGGCGCGGGTTTCAACGCCGGCCGTATCCTCGGGCGCGCGGGTGATGATATTGATGGTTCCGAGGAAGGCATTGATGCCATACGCGGCGCTGTTTGGGCCGCGGCTGACCTCGATTCGTTCTATCAGCTCCAGGGGAACCGGCATGGTATTCCAGTCCATGTCGGACAGGTTAGGGCGGTATGACGTACGGCCATCGACCTGAACCTGCAATCGGCGCTGCTCATAATGTACAGTACCGTGGTAACTGGTCACCGGGTTGTTGCTGCCGACCTCCGCGACGGTCATGCCGGGGACCAGGCGAAACACCTCCACCAGGTTCATGATGCCGAGATCCCGGATCATTTCGCCGGTGATGATGGTGGTCGTGCCGGGCACACGTGACTTCGGTTGCCTGAGGCGGGTTGTGGTAAGCACCTCTGGAATTCTGGAATCCATTTCAAAGGCTTCCGGTGAATCACCAAACGCTGCCAGCTGGAAGATTTGGTCGTTGCTTTCCTCCGCTACCACCGGAACAACGGCAATGAACGTGCCCGCAAACACCGACATCAGGCGACTGCGATAAGTATCAGGGCGAACAAGCCCCGGAATTTTAATGAGATAGGTCGTAACGGGCATGAGTGTCGTTTTATACTTTGCCGAGTGTGGGATTTTTTATGGTGAACGCTTTTTTCATATCCTAGGTGACCAGATTACATTTGTCTCTCTAAAATTTAATGAAAGTCTGATGAATGAGTTACAACTCTATGAATTGTTGGGAAGTATTGGGTATCGAGCCCACCGGTGATCATGCCCGTATCAGGGCGGCTTATGAGCGGCAGGAAAAGTTTGCCTCTGGCGAGGAACTGGAACGGCTGCGGCAGGCTTTCAAGGAAGCGACGGGCGACGAGCCGCAAATAGACAACGGTCCATCCGATGTCAGCAATGAAGGACTGCCTCAGGTTTCTGATGCCCCTGCGACGGTAAGCCAGGAGGCCGAGGGGTTGGATGCCTCGGAACGACAGGTGGTGCGAGAGGTGGTGATTCAGGTTCGAGCCCTGCTGAATGATTCCAGCCGCAGCAAGGATGAGCAGATCTGGAAAGCCATACTCGGGGAGCCTCCTGCGGATCAGCCTCATGTTCGCAAGGAAATTGCCGACGCGCTGGAGCCTCAGGTTCGGCCGATGGCAGAAAACGGCAGCTTCCCGGCGCCGGTTGTGCAGTTTCTGTCAGGGTGGTTCGACTGGTATAGCTTGCGCGACGCCGACGAGGACGACATGGAGGCGGAAAAACCAGTGGGTGAGCAACAGCCACAGGAAGAGCTGCCACCCCAGATGGTTAACTTCTGGCCAGCGGTCATTGGCTGGATCGTCGGCCTGGCTGTATTGGCAACCTTATTCAGTGGTATGGGGGGCGGCGGCTGACGCGGCCTCAATCCTGCGGCGATAGGCCTGAGCCAGCATGGCTCCCACAATGACCTGAATCTGGTTGTAGCACATGATCGGCAGCACGATCATGCCAAACCCGGGGTGCCCGGAGAACAGCACCTTGGCCATGGGCAGGCCGGACGCCAGACTCTTCTTTGAGCCGCAGAATACCACGGCGGCCTCGTCCTCCAGGCTGAACCCAAGCCGGCGAACCACAAACATCGCCAGTACCATAAAAAATCCCAGCAGCGCGAAGCACAATCCAATGGCCAGCAGAATCGCCTTCAACGGCAGGTTTTGCCACAGGCCGCTTGCAACGGAATGGGAAAAAGCGGAATACACGATCAGCCAGATCACGAATTTGTCGTAGCGGGAAGCAAGCATTTCGTGCCGTGCCAGGAAACCACCCAACAAGGGACGCAGGCCGTGGCCAACCGCAAACGGAAGAAGCAGTTGCAGCACGATGTCTTTGAGCGCCTCGGCCACGGAAAAGCCGCCGTCTCCCGATGTGCTCACCAGCAGCAACAGCAGGAACGGTGTCAGCATCATGCCAAACACGTTGGAAGCGGCAGCGCTGCAGATGGCGGCAGGCACATTGCCCTTGGCCATGGCGGTATAGGCAATCGAGGAAGAAACGGCCGACGGCAGCACACCGAGATAGAGGAATCCCAGCCCCAGATCAGGCGGCATCCACTGAGGCGCAAAGCGACTGATTTCATTGATGGGTAATGCCACCAGGGGAAAGAAAACAAAGGTGAAAGCGGTAATGATGATGTGCAGGCGCCAATGGGTGGCCCCGGCCACGATCTGTTCACGTGAAAGCGCCGCGCCATGCAGAAAAAACAGGAGTGCCACGGCCACAGTGCCTGCAGTTGCCAGGGCGTTGGCGGCATCACCACGCACCGGCAGGAACGTGGCAAGGACAATCGCCCCCAAAAGCAATAGCGTGAAGGTATCGAGCCTGAATTTCATGGACGACTTTTCCCCAGGGCTTTAAGGCTTGGCTGCAGTAAAGCCCTCGACAGCGTTTCCGCCCTCACGGTGTCCTGTCGTCGAATCGCTGCCAGTAGCAGTTCATGGTCCTCCTGGGAAGGTTCAGGAAGTTCTGAATCGAGTTCGGTCAGTTCAATGGTTTGTGTTACCGCATGGGCAAAATAGTCGTACAGCTCTGACAGGGCAGGGTTGTGTGACGCTGCAACCAGCGCCGTATGAAAGGCATGATCGTGACGGATTCGGCTTTCAACATCGTCACCGGCCTTCGCCCGTTCATCCAGGGCGAGCGTCATTCTCTCCAGGTCCTGTGCGTCCCGACGCTCTGCAGCGAGCTTTGCAGCCTCGGTTTCAAGCATGATCCGTACTTCGAGCTTGTCTCTTAACTGGGCCCGGTTGATTCTCCGCAGGGTTTCTCCCGCATCCTTTGTGGCTCGAACGTAGGTGCCATCCCCCTGACGTGTCTCCAGCATGCCGACATGCACCAGGACCCTGACCGCTTCACGAACGGTGTTACGGCTGACGCCGAGGGACTCCGACAGTTGCGCTTCAACGGGCAGCCGTTCGCCAATCGCCCAGTGGCCTTTTTCAATGGCCTGGCGCAGGCTTTCGATGGCGGTTTCGACGAGAGAGCCCTTGGAGATTCTGGCAAGGTGCATGTTTAAGATCCTGATAAATGATGACCCAATCATCCTATGAATATGTCCGGGCTGTCAAATGGACGAGCCTGGAGGGAGCAAATAAAGGCTAAACGGAAGGTTGCAGGAACTCGTAGTCGTCCGGGTTCACCTCTCCCGTGGCCTTGCGGTAAGTGAAGGTGAAACCGGGCCAGTTCACCGTGTTCTTGCCATCGCTGTCCAGGTACCAGGAATGGCAACCGGATTCCCAAACGCTGTCTTTAAGTTTTGTCTGAACGCCCTCAGAGAACGCTCGAAGCCGATCTGGTTTTACATCCATAGCCGTGCCGGGTGTTGCGCTCAATGTATTGATGCAACCGAGCACATACCGGACCTGGGACTCCAGCATGTACACAATGCTGTTGTGGGCGAGGTTTGTGTTGGGCCCGTAGAGCATGAAAAGGTTGGGGAACCCGGACACCGTGATGCCTTTGTAGGCCTCCGACCCAGTGGCCCAAGCCTGGTTGAGCGACACGCCGTCGCGGCCGCTGATCTCCATCGGTGACAGGAAATCCGAAGCCGCAAATCCGGTCCCCAGGATTATCGTGTCCAACCGGTGCAGAGCGCCGTCGGTGGTAATCAGGCCTTCCTCCACGACACGTTCTATACCAGTGGTGACGAGCTCGACGTGAGACTGATCAACGGCTGAATACCAGTCGTTGGAAATCAGTATCCGCTTGCAGCCGATCTTGTAGTCCGGAATCAGATGCCTGAACTTCTCGGGATCGCGAACCTGATGTTTGGCAAAGCGCTTTGCCTGCCAGGCAAAAAGCTCGAGCAAGCTGTTAAAGCGGGTGAACGCCAGGGCGCGGCTTTCATTCTTCCAATAGATCAGAGAGCGGTAGATGCGGTCCCAGGCCGGAACCTTCTGGAACAGTGCCTGCTCCCATTTATAGAACGGTCGGTCGGGTTTCGGCAGCACCCAGGCAGCGGAGCGCTGGAAAAGGCTGAGAGCTCTTACCTTTGGCACTATTTCCGGCACGAATTGAATGGCGCTGGCACCGGTGCCAATCACGCCAACATTCTTGCCACTCAGGTCGTAGTTATGGTCCCAACGGGCGGAATGGAACGTCGTGCCTGCAAAGGTATCCAGGCCGGGAATATTTGGCCATGCTGGCTGATTCAACTGGCCGGTAGCGGTAACAATGATATCGGCTGTCTGAGACTCTCCGTCGGTAGTGGTGACGGTCCAGGTGTTGGTGGCTTCGTTGAAAACCGCGCTGGCGACTTCGTTATTAAACTGAATATGCCCCGCCAAATCATATTTCTCAACGCAGTGCTGCATATAATCAAGAATTTCCGGCTGCAATCCGAACTTTCTTGACCAGTCGTGTTTGGGCTCAAAGGAGAAGGAGTACAAGTGAGACTGAACATCACAGGCCGCACCGGGGTAGGTATTATCTCGCCAGGTGCCTCCAACCCCGGACGCCTTTTCCAGGAGGGTAAAGGTTTCTATTCCGGCATTCCGGAGCTGGATGGCCATGCACAGGCCGCCAAAACCGGTGCCAATGATGATCACAGACGGTGTGGTACTGCGGACACTCTCGTTCACGGAATCTTCCCTTTGACGTTATTATGGGAATTCGGATACCGGGTAGAGTATACGTCTGACGCGACTTGCGGTAGATGGTCAGAACCGGATTAACGCAGAACCCCATGTAAACCCGCCGCCAAAGGCTTCCAACAGAAGCACCTCATTTTTCTGGATGCGACCATCGCGAACGGCAACGTCCAGCGCCAGCGGAATTGACGCAGCAGAGGTGTTACCGTGCTTGTTGACGGTCACCACCACCTGGTCCATGGACATGTTCAGCTTGCGAGCCGTGGCCGCGATAATCCTCAAATTCGCCTGGTGCGGTACCAGCCAGTCCACATCGGATTTCTTCATCTGGTTGGCTTCAAGGGTTTCGTCCACAATTCTGCCCAGGGTGTTCACGGCAATCTTGAACACTTCATTGCCCTTCATGTGAACATGGCCTTTGCCGGCCCGAACCTGGTCGAAGCCATCGCCAATACCAAAGGGTACGTGGAGCAGGTCTTCGTATTTGCCGTCAGCATGGATGTGGGTCGAGAGAATGCCGGTTTCCTCGCTGGCCTCCAACACTACGGCGCCGGCACCGTCACCGAACAGCACACAGGTGCCTCGGTCTTCCCAGTCCAGAATGCGGGAGAACAGCTCTGCGCCAACCACCAGAACCTTCTTGCTGCTGCCGGTTTTGATGAACTTGTCAGCAACCGATAGCGCATAGACAAACCCGCTGCAAACAGCCTGGATATCGAAAGCCGGGCAGCCATGGATATCGAGTCTCGCCTGTAGAATGCACGCCGAGCTGGGAAAGATCTTGTCAGGGGTGGATGTGGCGAACACAATCAGGTCGATGTCGGCAGGCTGAAGTCCGGCGGCTTCAATGGCCCTGCGGGATGCTTTTTCAGCAAGATCGACGGTGGTTTCACCTTCTACAGCGATGTGTCGCTGCTCAATGCCGGTACGCTCACGAATCCACTGGTCGCTGGTGTCGACGATTTTCTCCATGTCTTCGTTTGTCATGACATTCTCAGGCAGATAGGAGCCCGTGCCGACAATTCGCGCGTACGTCATGTGCTAGTTTCCTCAGGTGAACGGATCAATACTCAGATTCTTTCAATCATCCTATACCGTATTGATCGCCCCCAGCTATTAGCGTTTTGTCAAAGATGAGCGGGAGATACCCCGGAAAAGCTGGTACTCAGCCTGTAATCAGCTATACCTGTAGACAGGAACTCTTGTTGTGAAGGAGTGCTGCTGATGACAGACCTTCCCCTTGGTATGAAGTATTACCTGCTTATTCTCACCTCAAGCCTGATTGAAGACCTCAATGACTATGGCGTCAAATGGATTGCGAACGAACCGGGCATTGCGATTCGTGACGTTGAAAAGGCGTTTTTCTGTGCCCGGGCCCTCGAAAGCAGGATGCCGGACGAACCTGGCCAGGCGGACCCGCGCCTGTGGCCGGAGCTTATGAAATCTATCCATACCATTCGGCGCGTCCTGGATGTGGTCGAGAAAACCACGTTCGATGCCGTGATCGCCGAGGCCCTGGAAACCACGTCCGATATCGCGCGAGCAGATATCAAGCACGTCTTCGAACAAAAACGGGAAGCGGGGGAGGTGGATTTCCGTCTTCACGGACTTCTCAACACCAAACCGGATTCCGGCAAACCGGACCCTGCAGTGCGCGAGGCCTTCATGCTGAAGCGGGCACGTCGTTTTCAAAGCTTTATGGCGTTCGACGGCGCCACACTGAACGACGACGAGAAGGTGATATTGAATGATGCGCAATCGGTCGCCCGCCACATAATGGATGGCGACCGTGATAACCGTCGAATTGATGCACTGCTCGTTATGGGCGCCGTGCTGATTGAAACGGCCAGCGTGAGACCAAAAGCCAGGATCCCACGACTGATCCGGGAGAGCTTTGATCGCATGGCCACCAAGGCTGCGATGGCTCTCGGTGCCATTGTCTATCGTGACGAGTATCTTGAGTTTAAAGCTACTCTCGGATTGGAGCGGCTTGATTCGGATTTATAGGGAGCTGCTTTATACCGTTTTAACGGTTCACAACTCCCGATGATGAATGGCATCCTGACTAACCACTCTGCGAAAAGAAGGAGACGAGGTAATGGGCATTTCCAACCACGAACTTC